>NZ_CP151793.1:0-4836547 GCF_039645525.1 Chryseobacterium sp. Chry.R1 | reverse complement strand
GTTGGCACGGGAGGAGTTGTTGCCATAGGTCTTATCGGAATGATGGCTATAGGCGCAGCTGCTGGGGTTGCAGGAGGAGTTATTGCAGCCGTAGACGGAGCATTGAAGTGTGGCAAAAAAATGCGACGGCAAGAACATGGGATGCCAGTAAAAATAATCTTCTTCTTACAGGCACTCCAGGTATTACAGGAGACCGTACCATGACCTGTTCTATAGGTGGAGTGGTAAAATTTGCCCCTGAAATCAAAAGCTGGACCCATGCTTTAGCTTTGGGTAGCTTTAATTATGTTACTCAGCTTGCAGGCTGTGCCTTTGGTGGTGCGGCGGTAGGAGCTGGAGGATTTCTTGCATCAGGATTGGCAGGCGGATCACTAGCCGTAGCAGCGCCAACCTTTTCCAGTGTTCTCTCAAACGTTGCCGGAAGTTTTACCGGAATTTGGGAGGCAGCCGTGCATTGTTCGGATTGAATGCGCTGGCTAACGATACGCTTATGGAAATGTTCAGGATGCCGGGGACGCCGGAGCTGTTTTAGTCAATGGAGGAATTCCGGAAATTGGTATGGGACAGCGTATTTTTACAGGACAGGCTCATCCTTCTGACTATCTTCTGTTTTTATATTTATTAAATATAAAAGTGAAGGAACCTGCACCACCCATTAAAGAGCAAAATAGTGGAGGCGATAAAGATGGAAATAATACTTCTAAAGAAGAAGGAAACAAAACGCCTGAAGAAGAAGGAGCTAATGGAAGCAAAGGACAAGGAGAAACAACAACAAACCCAATGAAGGCGGGGAAGCAAATTCTTATGAAAGTAGTCAGCCTGGTGATCCGCCTGGTACCTATAGAGATAGCAATGGAAGATTAAAAGATTCTCAAACTCATAAATTCGTTAAGGATCCTAATGCCCAGGTTGCAGAACCAACCGAACCTAATCCTAATAACCCAAATAATACAAATCGACCAAGCTGGAGAAAAAGTGAAATTGATGCGGAACAAATGTATCCTGGTTATGATACTCAAAAAAGTTTCATTGATGGCAAAGAAGTGCCGTATGGAACGGAAGGAAGTACAAGGCCTGATTTATATAATACAGGACATAGTGTTGAGGTGAAAAATTATGATGTCACATCTAATACGGGTCGAAGAAATTTAACGAATGAGCTTAACAGACAATATACAGACAGATTACAAAATCTTCCACCAGGAACAAGACAGACAGCAGTAATTGATGTTAGAGGTCAAAATATGTCTCCTGAGGCATTAGTTCAGTTAGAATCTAGTATTCAAAAGAGTTGTCCGAATCTGGAGGTAATTTTTATTCAATAATTAATATATTTATAAAAAATAAATAATGACAGGATTAAAGGTAGGACCTATATTTTATAAGATAGGCACGGGTGATTTTTTACATTCTTTTTTTCTACAATTGCTTATAATCTGGAAAATAATAAATGGGGCAGTAGATTTCCATTGCTAATGAATGAATTGTATTATAAAACTTTACCCGCAGATAAGGTAGATGAAGCAATTAATGAATTAAAAACGATCCAAAAAGAATTGGAAGAATATTCACCATCTATGGTAGTGTGGGATATTGAGGATCTGTCGAAACAACCACCTTGGGGAGATAATATTGCCGAAAGAATAACCGATCTGTCCAATTATTTTTATACCAATGATGGTGAAGATCTTTTTAATGTCTTCTATAAAGCCTTTGATGCTGCAAAAAGTGTTAATAAAGATATTAATATCCATAGTATGTAATCCATACTAGAAGTATATTAAAAAACAAAGCTTACCAAGAGAAATGAAGATTCATGGAATTTGAAGATTTAGAAAAAGACTTACAAGCTGAAGTAGAAAAAGGAGAAGAGATTGCGATTGAAAATATTCAGAATGGCGTGCGGTTTTCTCCATTTATTTATTTTGGCGAAAAAAATATTAAAAAGATGATTGCGGACTCTTTGGATGAAGCTATTGAAATGGCAGAAGAAGAAATAGAAAGCATTGATGAAGAGACGGTGGTTTTAATCTACAGTAATAAGATTACTCTTAAAGACGGTAGTTTTGATGCTATTGTTTCTCAGGTATATAATGTTGATGAAGGTTCAGGGTATTCTTTTGGCCTGGTTTATAAAATAGAAGATAATAAAATGAAATTTCTTAATAAAAGAGTGTTTCTGGGAAATGTAAGGAACTGCCTTATTTTTTAATTTAAAATATACAACCCCATATAAAATATAAATCCTAAAAACCAGATATGGGAAATAAGATTATTACAGAAAAGACTTCTGGATGTGCTCCAGCGGCGCAATGCCTGCACAACTACAGGGAACCAGAAAAAGCAATAAAAAAAGCTCCGGAGAAGTCTACATCACTGTAGCGGATACCGCTACAAGCAGCTGGATAGATTTCGGCTGTACAAAAAATATGCTTTGGGCCGCACTTTTAACTGCTGTGGCTGTAGTGGTAGTAGTTGCATTGATCGTTGGCACGGGAGGAGTTGCTGCTATAGGTCTTATCGGAATGATGGCCATATGCAGCTGCTGGGGTTGCAGGAGGAGTTATTGCAGCCGTAGACGGAGCATTGAAGTGTGGGCAAAAAAATGCCACGGCAAGAACATGGGATGGAAGTAAGAGTAATCTAATACTTACAGGAACTCCAGGTATTACAGGAGACCGTACCATGACCTGTTCTATAGGTGGAGTGGTGAAATTTGCTCCTGAAATCAAAAGCTGGACCCATGCTTTAGCTTTGGGTAGCTTTAATTATGTTACTCAGCTTGCAGGCTGTGCCTTGGTGGTGCGGCGGTAGGGGCTGGAGGATTTCTGGTCTCGGGACTGGCAGGCGGATCACTAGCCGTAGCAGCGCCAACTTTTTCCAGTGTCCTCTCAAACGTTGCCGGAAGTTTTACCGGAATTTGGGAGGCAGTCGTGCATTGTTCGGATTAAATGCGCTGGCTAATGAGCACGCTTATGGAAATGTTCAGGATGCCGGTGATGCCGGAGCTGCTTTAGTCAATGGAGGAATTCCTGAAATAGGTGGGAAAACGTATTTTTACCGGACAGGCCCATCCGTCCGATTATCTTCTTTCCTATATTTGCTTAATATTAAAGTGAAAGAACCTGCTCCGCCACTAAAAGAATCAAACAGCGGTGGTGATAAGGATGGAAATACTCCTTCTGATAATGACGGAAATACCGCTAATAAAGAAGAAGGAAAACCAAAAGATGAAGGTCAGCCAAAGGACGAAGAACCACCAAAAGACGAGAAACAGCAAGCGGCAGAGGAAGATGGACCTAACGGAAATAAAGGACAAGGTGATGAAGGGCAAAACAATTCCGGAGAAAATAAAAAAGGTGATGCTTATGAAAGTACACCCCAAAAACCTAGTGATAAATTAATTGCTGATACAGAGGCGAAGGCTAAAGAAATTGTAGAAACTCAAAGTGCTAAAGAAAGGGGACCATGTTTATCAGGCGTATATGATCCTGCAACAGGTAAAACCTTTTTTGGACAAAACTTTAAAAATAACGTAACAGGCAAGAATGCTTATGAAAAATGGTTGAGTGATCCTCCTGAATTGGGTGGTGCAGATCCTCTTATCAAACAAAAAGTAGCAGAGTACGAAGCCAAAATTAAAAGTGGTGAAATAAAACTTCCTGAAACTGCAGACAACCGATTAGCAGCTCACTCTGAAATAAGAGCTTACGATCAGGCTTTAAAAGCAAGAAGGGAAGCCGGTCTTCCGGTAGATGAAAATTCAATCCGGGAAATGGATCTTCACAATAGGGATTTACAGAATAATGCAATTAAAAATAATAATGGAACACCTCCTCCTAAGGTAAGATGCCCTCATTGTGGTTTCCTGACAGATGGAATAAACACTCATGGACATAAATAATAAACTTATATGATTGACAAAAATGCAGAGCTGAGATTAGAAGATACTGATGATCGTTTGTATACTAAAAATGATAGTAACGGATTTGCTGTATATTTTTTAGATAAAGAATGTAAAGAACCCTTTAGAGAAATATATGTAAAATTCAAAGATGCTATAGAATCTGAAGCCCAATATAAGAATGGCTACAAAAATGGGATCGAATACATCTATGATTCTGACGGAAATCTGGAGCAGGCTAATGAAAACAAAGGCAATGTAATGTATGGTGTTTCAAAAGAATATGATGAAGATGGAAATATTGTAAATGCAAGCATCGTTTTTAATAATGAGTATCTGAAATCTATTGAACTTATTGATGGGACATTTCAGGAAACAACTTCTTACCAGGATAAATTCGGAGAATTTTTGCCGGATTATTTACGGGAATTGTTAAGCCTTTCCAAAGAAGAATTGTTTAATTATGAATTTAAACCTGATAATCCGCATCTTAATTATAGTAAAAAATAAAGAAGACCTGAAAAGGTCTTCTTTTATTTGATGGAACTTTAAAATTAAAAATCTCATCTTTAATTGTAGAACATAAATATTCCTATTTTCTTATATTTGTTCATTATAGAAAATATGGACGCAACTCAAGATAAAAGGTTATTTCTCATCGATGCTTATGCGATGATTTTCAGAGGATATTACGCATTGATCAGAAATCCAAGGTTAACGAGTACGGGAATTGATACTTCGGCTATTTTTGGTTTTACAAACTCTCTGATCGAATTGATCAGAAGAGAAAGACCTACGCATTTGGCAGTGGTGTTTGATGTAGGACAAGCCAGTGTAAGAACAGATGATTTTGCAGATTATAAGGCGAACAGAAGTGAAACCCTGAGGCGATCAAGATTGCCGTTCCGTACATTCACAGGATTTTGGAGGCAATGCATATTCCTTACTTAGGGGTTGAAGGATATGAAGCGGATGACGTAATCGGTACCATTGCCTGCAAAGCAGAAAAAGAAGGATATACTACTTTTATGGTAACACCGGACAAAGACTTTGCCCAATTGGTTACCGATAAAATCAAGATCTATAAACCAGGTTTAAAGGGAGGAGATATAGAAATTCTTGGTGTAGAAGAAGTAAAAGCTAAATATGAAATCGATGATCCGAAACAGGTCATTGACTTCCTGGCGATGATGGGGGATGCCGTAGATAATATTCGGGATTAGAAGGAGTAGGAGAAAAACTGCGATGAAATTCCTGAAAGAATACGGAAGTATCGAAAATCTTTTAGCCAATACCCATCAGTTAAAAGGGAAATTGAAAGAAAAAGTAGAAGCGTCGGCAGAAAGAGGAATTTTATCCAAAAAATTAGCCACCATTATCTGTGATGCTCCTATCGAATTCCATCAGGAACAATACGATCTTGAAACTCCCGATTTTGAAAAAGTAAAACAGGTTTTTGACGAGATCGAATTCAGGAGATTATATGAAAATCTTTACCGTGCTTTTGCTCCTACAGAAACTGTTGTGGTAAGTGAGGTTGAGGTTACACAGACTCCTGCCGGAACTCAGGTAAAGGGTCAGGTTACACAGCTTGATCTGTTTGCTACTTATGAGGAATTGGATCAGGCGACTTCTACAAAATCAACAATAGAACACAACGAACATTTATACCAGTTTATAGATAATCCTAAAGCCCAAAAAATCCTTGTTAACAATTTATTACAGCAAAGGGTAGTATGTTTTGATACCGAAACAACTTCTTTAAATGAGTTGGAAGCTGAGTTGGTAGGAATGAGTTTCTCGTATAAGAAAGGATTGGCTTATTACATACCTTTGTCAGAAGATCAAGGAGAAGTGCTGCAAACATTAGAAATTTTCAGACCTTTTTTTGAAAAGGAAGATCTTCTTAAGGTAGCCCATAATCTGAAATTCGATTACAAGATATTAAAGCAATACGGCATTACTGTAAAAGGTGCAATGTTCGATACTATGATTGCTCATTATCTTCTGAATCCGGACGAAGACACGGAATGGATTACCTTTCAGAAGTATATTTAAATTATAAACCTGTTTCCATAGAAACCATTATTGGTAAAAAAGGTAAGAAGCAGGAACTTTCAGAGACGCAGATTTAAGGACACAAACGGACTATGCTGCGGAAGACGCAGATGTAACGTTCCAATTATATGAGCTTTTTGCTCCGCAATTGAAAAAAGAAAACCTTGAAGACCTGTTTTTTAAAATAGAAATGCCATTAATGGTCGTTCTTGCAAAAATGGAACTGGCGGGGATTTCTCTTGATGAAAAATGGTTGGCTCAGGAAAGTATTGACCTTGAAAACGATCTGAAACAGCTTGAATCTAAGATTTTCGAGTTTTCAGGGGAGAATTCAATATGAACTCTCCTAAGCAATTAGGAGAAATATTATTTGAAAAGATGCAGCTTGATCCGAAAGCTAAAAAAACTAAAACAGGGCAATATGCTACTTCAGAAGATGTTCTTCAAAAACTTTCTTCAAAGCATGAGATCATTCAGCATATCCTGGAATACAGAACCTATCAGAAACTGAAATCAACATATGTAGATGCCTTACCATCCCAGATTGATAAAGATGAGCGTGTACATACCAATTTCTCGCAGACAACTGCTGCAACCGGACGTCTGGCAAGTGTAAATCCGAATTTGCAGAATATTCCGATCAGAACATTGAGAGGACAACAGATTCGTGGTGCATTTGTTTCCGGAGAAGGAAAGAAAATCATCTCAGCCGATTATTCTCAGATCGAATTACGTCTGATTGCTGAGATTTCAGGTGAAAATAATATGATCAAAGCGTTCCAGGACGGTGAAGATATCCACGCTTCTACAGCTGCGAAACTCTTTAAAATTCCTTTGGAAGAAGTATCCAAAACACAAAGAGGGCAGGCTAAAACAGTTAACTTCGGAATCATTTACGGTCAGGGCGCTTTCGCACTAGCAGAACAAACAGGGCTATCCAGATCAGAAGCCAAACAGATGATCGAAGCTTATTTTGAGACCTATCCGAAACTGAAAGAGTATATGGCTGAGCAGGTTAAAAAAGCGCGCGAGCTAGGATATGTAGAAACTATTTTAGGAAGAAAACGTCATTTAAAAGATATCAACTCCAATAACTTTGTTGTACGTGGCCATGCAGAGCGGAATGCCGTCAATGCTCCTGTTCAGGGAAGCGCGGCAGATGTTGTAAAAATGGCAATGATCAAAATTGACAAGCAACTGGATGAACAAAATCTTCAAACTAAAATGCTGCTGCAGGTACATGACGAATTGGTATTTGAATCACCGATCGAAGAAATTGAAGTTGCTACAAAACTTATCAAAACCGAAATGGAAAGTGCCATCGAAACGCAGGTTCCTTTATTGGTTGAGGTTGGAGTAGGGAACAACTGGCTGGAAGCCCATTAAAAATGTCTACAAAAAAGTTTCTTTCTCTATTTTTCTTGGACTGGAAGTGCTTGTGTTTTCGCAGGAAAAGAAAATACTATTCATTGAAACAGTCTCACATATTATTACGATATGCCGAAAATGCTGGAAAAAATGCTGAATGAAGAGACTGATCATAGTTATAAGATTATCCAGGTCACTTTTCCGGTACAATTGCAACATCAGATAAATGCTGGAGTTGCGAAAATCAGATTTGCTGAAAATGCCTGGGATGATGTAGTCGTACAACATGGAACTTTAGGATATTATGTTCCTGAAGAAGTGGAAAAGAATATTTTGCCAAGTATAAAAACACTTCAGAAATATGATATCAGTGGTAAAGCAAAGTTTTATTTGTTTTCGACCTGGGTGGATAAACAGAAATATCCATTTAAGAACTGTTATCCCAAAATGTTATACAGTACAAAGGTGAAGATCAAAGTGAAAAATATTGTTCTAAAGAATTTCAAAATAGAGATGAACAAAAGAAATATCTTGAAAATCAATATTCTTTGATCGCAAAGGAAACCCAGATTGTCAAAACAAAACACTCCGCTATGGAATATGTATTTGAGAAAAAGTATCCGTATTTCAATATGTGGGATGATGAGTCCCATCCTTCAAAAATAGGTTCTTATTTTAATGCCTGTGTTTTTCAAAACGTTTTCGAATAGCAGTTTGAAAGATATAAAAGAAAATTTTGGCATATATCCTGAAACGGCCCTTATTATAAGGAGTTTTGTTGAAGAGAAGTATTCAGAATTCTAACAGAAAAAGTATAAAAAAGCTGAACAAAGTTCAGCTTTTTTTATTGGGATTGGGATTTTATTAATATGGTAATAGTTTTAAATAAGCAAACTGTATCGATTTACTATTCCAGAATACAGACGATTTTTTTGTATACCATTGATTTTAAACTCAATGGGTTTGAATGGAATTTGAAAACTGTCGATGCTATAACTTCCATTTGTTTGTCCAAGAAGCAGTAGTTTTTGTTCAGGGGCTAATTTAACCAAGTTAAGAAACTCTCCGGCAGCTATACCTATTTGCCCTAAGGTTAATAAAACACTGATAGGACATTGTATCTGAAATTTAGGATCCAAAGAAGACTATGAAGTGGACTTGGTTGTATAGATGCATTATATAATATATCATCGGGCTTGATATGTAAAAGAAGGTTTTCTCCTTCACGTGCTGAGGTGATAGATATTTTTGATACGGACTCTGGTATACTAATGTCAATATCACTTGATACTCTTTTATCATAATCGGAAAAGCAAAAGAAAATATGTCCAAGGTCCACAGGCTTTAACTCAAGATTGGACTGCAGAGTAGCATCGACATTACCATAGTATTGCGTACTCATTTCTGAAAGATCCGGATTAAAACGGAGGGATTGAAAATGAACAAACGCTTTTCCGTTACCGGATATTTCTCCTTTAAATCTTCCCAAAGCTAAGAAATCCAGGGTTTCCCGCCAGACGTTACAGGCTGCTACTTTGGCTTCATTTTCAACCTGATGAGCAATACGAGCCGTTTCACGGGCAGTCTGCCAAATGACTCTTTGCGCCTCTCCGTACTCTGCGTGCAGCCCTTGTACTGTGACATATCGGATCCCATCTGGAGCAGCTCCAGTTACAGCTTGGGCCGTTGAAATCTGGATATTTAAAATTGGTCCTTACTTTCTGGCAGTTGATATCACCTCTTTTACTTCCAGCTTCTCATTGAATGAAGTCTGAGGAATAATGAAATTCTGTTTTAAAATAATAGGAGTGGAAAAGGCTTCGTTGAAAATCGATGAAATCTCTGCTTTACTTACATTAGCCGTTACTGAAGATTTTGCATCAATAGGTTCAAAAACGCTTAGCCATAAATTGTCATACCTTTCACTAAATGATTTGAACAGTTTAGATAATTCAGCTTCATTTCTAGGTTTGCTTTGAGAAATACTTATTAAGTCATTAATTAAAGGCTTTTCTTTTGTTAATTCAGCCATTATCGAAATACCTGTGGATTGTATTCTTACCGATGATTTTTTTACAAACCGTGATATTCTTATGGAGTCAGCGATAATTTCAGTGTCCGGATTTTTAAACATTTCCTTTAGGCTAAGCTGATAAGATTGTCCCCAGCCAATATTAATAATTGTTGGCTTTTTAAAAATTTGCCCGTTTACATTGTCGATATAATTTTTAAGAATGGGGAAAGCAATTTTGCCAATACCTTTTGTGATATTTTGGGATGTTTCAAAAATTTAATGCTTTCAATTTTTAAAGAAGTTAAAGCACTTCTCAGGTATAAAGAATCTGATTTGGTAGAAACAGCAGTAACCCCTTTGAAATTCCCGGTGGCTTCTATACTATATTTAGGAAACCTGACTGAAAAATCAGCTTCTACAAATATTCCCTGTTTATCAAAGGATAGTTTTGGAGTTACATTTTGTACCAGGATGTTCTCATCATTTATCGCTTCCGCTGCTTTTTTGATCTCAGGAGGTAAATATTGCAGAATGATATCCCTATCTATATTTACTCCTATATGGGGGCTGAAATCAGTAAGCTCAGAAAGGTTTTTTTCAACCGAGGTATATTGCTGGTCGATGGTAGAAACAGGCGGAAATTTTTTATTCAATGCGGTTTTTAGCGGAGTACAGCTGCCTAGAAAAGTAAGACGCTGAATAGGCTTAAAGTTTTTGATAAATAATTTTTCATGGCTCTTTGTTTTGGTTAGTTTTATCTCTAAACAAAGTTGGAATAATCCCCATTCAATTTCAATTACCCTTTTTCGCTATTTTTTTAAATAAGAAAAGCCTTAAACTATTGTTAAGGCTGCCATTATTACGGTTAATTTTTTTATTAGAATTCTGAATCTATTTAGCTTTTGAAAGTGCCATTTTCACGGCGAAAAAACCAGTACACTGGCCATAAACCATTTTTGTATTCGCACCCAGATAGGATTTTTAGCAAAAAGGAAGCTACTTTGCTGCGGTCAGAACAATGATGAAATTGATGGTGAAACTTGTGAAGGCCTGTATCATCCCAAGTTCAATGCTTTGTGTAAAAATAGAGCCATATTGAGGCTTTATAAACTGTGGGAAAAAGGAAAGGTAAAAAACAGCAACCTTTGGATTAAGAACATTCGTTAAAAAACCAACGGTAAAGAGTTTTCTGGGACTGTCTATGGTCATGTCCTGATCCACTTCAAAGATGTTCTTACTGTTGGGTTTGATAGCCTGATAAGCAAGGTATAAAAGATATACTGTTCCCAATGTTTTTAAAATAATATAGGCATATGGAACAGCAAATAATACAGCGGTAAGTCCAAAAGAAACCATGACAATATGAAATAAAAAGCCACAGACCACACCGGCAAGAGAAATCAGTCCGGCTTTTTTCCCTGTGTAATGGATCTTGAAATCAAATAGATCATGTTAGGCCCGGGACTTATGACCAGAATAAGCGCTGCCAGAGCGAAAAATAAAAGATCATGGATAGGAATCATAATTTTTCACAAAGATAGAGATTTAGGTGTTTATTAATTTAAAGTGATAGATATTCTTTTAATTGGTCGATTTTTGTAATGAAATTGTCTTTATATTCAATATGAAAGAGGATGATATTCTTATCATCCGAGTCTATAGTAGCTTTGATATTTAGATCATTGTTTGTAATTAATGTAAACCAAATACTCTGATTTTCATCTGTTTGGTGAAGTTCATATTTAATTTGTTCCTTATCAAAGCAAGTTGCTAAATTAATTTCTTTACTAAGAAAAAAACTTAGCAAATTAGAAAGTTCTTCTTTAAAAATCCAGAAAGTATAGTGGTTTATTCTCATAGAATAATTTATTTATCTTGCCTGTCCGCTCCGAAATATCACTTAGGTTTAATAAGTTCGTAAAGTCTCATTACTGCATATTTTAATTCGTCCTGATTACAGAAGTACTCTTCAATTTCACCATATTTTTTGTAATTCGAAATATTGAATCCCTCTTCGATATCATTATAATAGATGACTTTTTCCCTGATATGGCAACTACCCAAAAACCATTTCCTTCTTTACCATATTCTTTTTCATTCCACTTGTGTGGCTCTACTTTTATAAGTTGCCAGAAATTCTTTAATTCACCAATTAATTCAAATTGGCTTTTATTGATTTTCTCATTAATTTCATTTTCTGTAATTGGAGTTCATTTTTCCATATCAAACTATATTTTAATTATTTTGGTTAATATAATAACGGATATACCTAACTATCTACGTGTATTGATTACTATCATCTTACAAGTAAAAGTAGTAAAAAAAAGAAAATAATATTTTTCATTTCGACAAAATTTGTAAATTTGTCAAATATTTCTATACAGAAAATTAACCAGATGAGTCAACCACTTTCCCAGGAAGAAATTTTAAAAAGCCAGATTTTACAGACCGCACAGGATCTGTATCAAAGGTATGGCATTAAAAAGGTGACGATGGATGATGTAGCTAAAGCTGTGGGAAAGACCAGAAGTGCTCTTTATTATTATTTCAAAAACAGGGATGAGCTTTTGAGGCAGTTATGATTTCCTTAGTAGATGAAGTGAAGGATGAGCTGGAAAAGATGATTTATAAAGAAGAAACTTTAGAATCGCGCATCCGGGCTTTTTGTTTTGCTAAAGTAAAGGGTTTTAAAAAGACCAGAAACTTTATAACAGCTATTGAAGCACGTATGGATAGCGAGGAACGCTCTAAATATTCTGATATTATATGGGAAATTCATCAGAGGATGATGCGTTCTGAGACTGCTTTGCTAAAAAAGTAATTCGCAATGCTGTAACAGCAGGTGAAATTAAAGAACCTGATTCCAGAGCTCTAGATGTTCTCTTGTTTGTTTTACTGAGCAGCATTCGTGGGATCCGGCGTGAATCAGTTAGTGAGAATTATAAGGATCAATGGGAAGATGGCGCAGAAATGTTTGCTCAAATGATTGTTGAGAAGATAAAAGCATGATTTTTTTATTTAAAATTTGACGTTTTGATGATTTTTGTCAAATAGTTAGATTAGAGTTGTATTAGTAATTTAAATAAGATATTATACATAATGAATATCAGCAGTGTAAGCACATTCAGGGCTTTTAAAAGTGACAATTTCAAATATTATTTTGCAGGACGTTCCATATCACAGTTCGGAACATGGATGCAGCGAACAGCTATTGTATGGCTCATCTATTCGCTTACCCATTCTTCGTTTATGTTGGGAGTTACAGTGTTTGCTGAGCAATTTCCTTCATTCCTTTTTTCTTTTGCTGGCGGAGTTGCAGCAGACCGGTTCAACAGGAGTACGATCATACGATGGACACAGATTGCGGCAGTATTGCAAACATCATTACTGGCGGTCTTATTTTTAACCCATCATATTGTTGTCTGGCAAATTCTGGCTTTAAGTGTGGTGTTGGGAATAATCAATGCTTTTGATGTTCCGGCAAGACAAACAATGATCAGCCAGGTAGTGATGGAGGAAAGTGATGTTCCAAGTGCACTTTCTCTCAGCTCCGCAACGTCAAGTATCAGCAAGGTATTAGGTCCTGCAGTTGCGGGTTTTGTATTAGAGCATTGGAATGTCGGTTTTTGTTTTGTACTTAATGCAATTGGTTTTATGATTGTAATTGTCTGTTTTTCGATGATGAAGTTGCCGGCGTATGAAAAGAAAACAACCCATAAAAAAATACTCTCAGAATTCAGAGAGGGTGGGTTTATCTCAAAAATGAGTCCAGAATCGGCTTGGTAATTCTTATGCTTTCCCTGATGGGTTTACTGGTTTTACCTTACGATACTTTAATTCCTGAGGTTGCTAAAATTACTTTTAAAGGAAGTGCATCCACTTTTGGATATATTTCAGGATTTATAGGCTTAGGAGCTGTTTCAGGAACCATTTTACTGGCCTCACTCAAAAGAAATGATAAACTCAGGTTCTATCTTATTCTGAGTACAGCAGCCCTTGGTTTGGGGCTTATTCTGTTTTCGCAGTCAACAAATTTTTACTGGGCAATGCTGTTTGTGGTCTTTACAGGATTTGGAAGTGTGATGCAACTGACCAGCTGTAATATTATCGTGCAGTCCGAAGCGGCACCTCATATGAAAGGGAGGGCGATCAGTATTTTATTAACGGCTATTTTTGGAATGCTTCCGTTGGGAAGTTTAGTCACAGGATATGCTTCAGAGCATAGGAAGTAGTAATACACTCCTGATTCAAGGAATACTCGCAATCCTGATAGCAATATGTTTCTATAGGTTATTTACAATTCCTGAAAAAATAAAGTATCCTCTCCGGAAAAGAGGAATTCACTCGTGAAACAATTTAATATTAAAAAAAATGCAAGAAACAAACAAAAGCGCTTTGCTGGTAATGGATATGCAAAATTCTATTTTACAGAATATTGACGATCCGAAGCCATTAGTCAGCAATATTTCCAAAGCCATTTCTCATGCGAGGTCAAACGGGATCTCGGTTATTTACGTCGTGATTGCTTTCAGACCCGGAGCTCCTGAGATCAGTGAACATAACAAAACTTTTTCCAGATTTGGAAACAAAGAAATGTGGACTCCGGAATTTGCAGCACAATGGCAGGAGATTCACCAGGAAGTCCTACCTGAAAAAGATGAAGTGATCGTAACAAAAAAACGGTTCAGTGCATTTACAGGAAGTGATCTGGAAGTTGTATTAAGAGGAAAGGAGATCCGACATCTTATACTGACCGGCATCAGTACTTCGGGAGTAGTATTATCTACTTTACGGGAAGCTGCAGATAAGGATTATGAATTGACGGTGATTGAAGATTGTTGTGCAGACAGGGATTCTGAAGTTCATCAGGTACTTACTGCTAAAGTATTTCCTATTCAGGCCGAGGTGGTCAGTTTGGGTAATTGGATAGGATAAAAAATTAAAACTCCGGATAATAATCCGGAGTTTTGATTTTTCTTAGTTCTCATTTATTTTAATGGAGTTTTCTTTATATTTTCCACTTCTTTCTTCATTCTCTTTTCCCAGCCTTTTCCATTTCTTTTATCCAAGTAGGGTTGCACTGTTTCTTTATATTTTTTTCGCCTTTTACTGATATAGGATCCACTGTACAACCTGTATCCTGATATGAAATTCCGTATTTTTCACGGATACTATCTATACTGCGTATGGTTTTTTCATTGTATAATGGAACTGCGAGTCCGCCCGCATATCTGTATGTGATATGATCATTTTTAATATCTTTTTCGGCACGGATCATACATTCTTTCTCAGCTTGGGCAACTGCTTTCCGGTTTATCATGAAAGCTCTTACAGATTCAAAGGCCAGGTATGAAAACAGGAGACTATTTATGATAACAAAAACCAATAAGAATTTATTGGCAGCGTTTAAATTTTTAATTTGTAACGTACTGATCATCCAGGACACCAATGCAATAAAAACCACTGCAAAGAGCAGATATTGTATTTGGCTTATTTTGACCAGTTCAATGAAATTAAAATCGAATGAATCATTAATAACGCAAATACCATAAATATATGTGGTAAACAAAAGAAGTAATACAAAGATGTTAGCAAAGATCAGTTTATTTCTCATCATTAAATATTTGATCAGCGGTCTTTAAATAAAATTTGATAAACTTTTAAAATAATAAATCCAATCACAAAAAGTGCTATAGCAAGAACAATAGCCCTAAAATAAAGCTTTTGATATGCAGGATAATCAGAAGGAACTTTAAAATCATCAGCTGACTGAATCTTATTTTCCTTTAATATTTTTTCAATTCTGGCAGCATCTTTTTTATTGAAGTAAAATCTGATATCACCGGAAGCAGTTTGCATTTCAGAATCAGTCCAGTATTCAATATTAGCTTCGCAGAGCTTGCTTTCGAAGTCTATGGATTTTCGGAAAGGAATGTAAATCCGGTATTGTTCGTTATCAAAAATGGTTGGTTTCATAGGTTCTCAGATACTGTATATTAGTTCACGGTTCCTATAGCCAGAAAAACGATCAGCATAAAACCTGTAATACCTAAAATAAAAATGGAAAATTTCTTAATATCTTCAAAACTCCTTCCTTTTTTTAAGATCAATCTTCTGAAGCCGTTTGATATTAATGAGAGTAATGCTGTGATAAAGACCAGTCCCAGAGCAGAGCATACTCCCGGCCCGGGAAATGTTTGTAAGGGGTTTTTATTTCCGGAATGGGGAAGAAAATCATACAGGAAAAGTGCATTCCACGCAATAATCAGCAATATAGGGACTAAAGGTTTTAAAGGAAATCCACCCTGCATTTGCTGTTCAATAATTGTATAATTCTTTGGAGGTGCAGCATTTGCTTTAGCTGCTAAAAATCCGGTTTTTTCTATTTCATTGATTATTCCTGCAGGATCTCTAAAGGTCCAGAAAATAACATTTGAATTGTACTTCTCAACGCGATGATAAATTTTGATTCCCTGTCCGATTAGAGGAATTGAAGTGTACGGCTTTATAGAGATAATATCCTGAGGTTGGAAAACGAGATTGCCTACCAGGGAAGCATTAATCTTTAGTATATCTGCATCAACATACAGGTCAGCAAATGGATAAGTGGCATTGGCAAGACCAATCCTTGCACCACCTGTTAATGTGAAATTTTTTTCCATAATTATAAAACTCGTTTTTGTTGTTCACTTTCACGGATTGTTTTCTCCAATCTGGATATCCTGGTTTTCTCCTGTTTGGCAGACATGATCCAGTGCAGCATGACTTTCTTATATGATGGTGCTTGATTACTAAAAAAATCCCAGGCTTTTTTATTCGATTTGAATTGTTTTTCAAAGGCAGGACTTAATTCGGCCAGAGCATTTTCATGGGAATATATTGCTGTTTTTTCCTGTTTTCTCAATGCAAATGCTTTGAGACCCGCTGTTTTCATTAATCCTGCTTGAGTCAGATCTTCAACCTTTTTTATATTGATCGCACTCCAGATGCTTGTCGGTTTTCTGGGAGTAAAGCGGATGGTATATTTTTCGACGTCTACACTTTTTCTTACTCCATCAATCCAGCCATAGCATAAAGCCTGGTCTACAGATTCCGACCAGGTCATAGAGGGTTTCTTTGTCCCTATTTTATAAAATCCTACCAACAGTTCTGTTTTTGTTTCGTGGTTCTTTTCCAGCCATTCCCGAAAATCCTGTGGTGTTGAAAAAAATTGTATTTCCATCCGTTACTTTTACTTTTTAAAGATGTTTTCAATTCCCTGAATACTATTTTCCGGTAATATTTTCTGGCTTTCCTCATAAGTTCAGGGGTAGAAATATTTTCGCTGACCTGCATCCCGTTAAAATAAAATTTGGTTCTATGACTGTTAATACTTCGCACGGCAAAATCAAGATCTCGTAATGTATCCCGGTCAATAACTAACTTTTTGATTTTATAAAAGCGAATGTCATTTTTACGGAAACCGGATATCTTTCCAACATTCTTTCACTCATTGGGAAGATGGTGTCGAAAATAATATTGTTATTTTTAAGTTTGTCTACAATTTCTTCCTGTGAATAATTAACTGTAATATGGCATTTTGAACATTGCAGATTACCACGGCTTACGGTATAGCTGAAGCTTGGCGGGGAGAAGTAGCCATCAAAACAAACAATGAAGGAATTAAAATAAAAGTTGGATGAAGAGATGGTATTTTGATCCTGTGTAAGTTGTCAGCTCTTTGAATGATGAAATATGGGATGGGCAAGAACAGCAAAGCCAGCAGATCAGAATAATCAACAACTCTTGTTACAGGAATCAATGCATATTGATTATACCAATTGATCGCCCCTTCGGAATAACCGGATTTCCAGAATAGAAAGAGTAAAGCACCAATCCATATGGAATGAATTTTAAGTCTCGGAAAAATATAAGACAGGAGTAAAGGCAGGATGATAATTCCAACAACATCCGAGAGTTTGCCTGTAAAGAAGTTTGCGAATTCATATTTAAAAAAATGATCATTCAGGAACAAAATGAGCAGACAGACTACAAATATATAATTGAGAAGAAGATATTTATTTCTTTGCATTTTCATCAGATATCAGTTAAAATTCAAATCCGAATTTACACAAATTACAGAGAAAAATAAAAGCAGATGAAATTTCATCTGCTTTTATTCCTACCGGACAAGGCTGGTGTGTCTCAATTCTTTTTCTTTACAGGATCTTTCCGGGTGTTGAATACAATAATATTATTGGTCTTAAGTCGGTTAACTAACCATGTTTTTAATTTTTCTTCATCTATCTTGGTTTCCGACTGATAAATAAAAGCAGTTTCCAGACTTGTTGAATCCGTAGTAAAATAATTTTGGAGTTTTCCGATAGCCATCTCCTGAACCTCCGGGAAGAGGATCTTTACTTCTTTTACCAGTTCAGGATTATCCATTTTATAGAGGTTCAGTTCATTCTTTAATTCATTCACCTGAAGATCCTTTTC
Source organism: Chryseobacterium sp. Chry.R1 (assembly GCF_039645525.1). Lineage (NCBI taxonomy): Bacteria > Pseudomonadati > Bacteroidota > Flavobacteriia > Flavobacteriales > Weeksellaceae > Chryseobacterium > Chryseobacterium sp. Chry.R1. Next base: position 4,818,725 of record NZ_CP151793.1, on the reverse strand, counting down.
TGTAATATTGGTTTTTTGAAGATTGATTTCGCTTAAGATCTCTTTTTTAAGATCGCTGGTGTTTTGTTTAATAACGAGATTGGTGTTTTTTATTCCAAAATCCTCTAATGAAGTATTAAATTTCTTTATTTCCGTACTGTCGAATTTTGTAGATAAAAAAGCAAGCTCAATAGATTTGGGATTGGCATTATAATCCACTTTTTTATAGATTACAGTATATCCTTTTTTTGAAAATTCTTCATTGATGAAGTTCTCTACATTCTGGTTGTATTTTTTTTGGTTTAAAAGGTTATAAGCCAAATAACAACTCGGAACAATCATAATAATGATCAGGATCGAAATGCCATAACGTATTCTTTTTTCAAACGCTTTATTGGTGGTTTCTACAGCCTGATATTTGAGAGATTTTATAATCAGGAAGGTAGAAATACAAATAAAGAAACAGTTGATGGTATACAGGTAGAATGCCCCTGCCACAAAAGACCAGTTTGCCGTTGCAATACCGAATCCTGCAGTACACAATGGAGGCATTAACGCTGTTGCGATGGCCACTCCCGGAATGGGGTTTCCTTTTTCAATTCTTGTGATGGATATCGCTCCCACAATTCCACCGAAAAAAGCAATCAGGACATCATAAATATTAGGCGAAGTCCTAGCCAGCAGTTCAGACTGAATATCTTTGAACGGACTTAAATAAAAATATAAGCTTGAAACTGTTAAGCTGACCACCGTGGCGATCAGCAGATTTTTCATGGATTTCTTTAAAAGACTGAAATTAAACGTAGCCAAAGCAAAACCTGCTCCTACAATAGGTCCCATAAGTGGGGAAATCAACATGGCTCCTATAATTACAGCCGTTGAGTTTACATTTAATCCTACTGACGCAATAAGTATAGCACAAGCCAGAATCCATAAATTAGCCCCCTGAAGGATACATTATTGGTCACATTTTCAAGAACAATAGCAGGATTTTCTTCTCCGTTATGGAGATTTAAAAAATTGGAAATCGTTTTTCTCATTTTTGTTGTGTGTTATAAGGGTGAAGAATAAAATCTCATTACTTCACTTTTTCGCAAATATAAATGTTTAGGATATAATTCCAAAAAATAAATATGAGTATAAAACACAATCTATGATTTCTCTGTTATGGCCTTCACAGAGCTGTTTTAATCCCCATTAAACATCTTCATTAGTTTTTCTATAGCTTTAGGTTCATGCATCAGCACCGTATTATCCAAAGTAACCCGGGTAATTTCTGAAGCTCTTTTTAGCATTTGGTTTTCATAATGAGATAAAGCATCCTGAACGGTGTCATACTTGTTGCTAGTGAGGCATTCTGCAAGCTCATATGCATCCTGCATCGCCATATTTACTCCCTCTCCGGCATAAGGTGGCATCCTGTGGGCAGCATCCCCCAGCGTGGTCAGGTTAGGAAGTGTTTCCCATTTTTGATCAAGCGGGTAGTGGTACTGAGGACGTACAACAAATGATGAATCCTCACTCATAAACAATTCCTGCCAGGTCTCATTCCATGTTCCAAATTCTTTTCTGAACCATTCGAAGATCTGCTCTCGGTTACTAAAATCGATTCCGGATTCCCTGACCCAATTTTCATCGACTTTACATCCTGTATAAAAAGTGAGCGTACCATCTCCTTTGGTGCTGAACAATAATGTTTTTCTTCATCCAACGCAAAAATTTTACCCCTTCTACAAGCTTCCAGAGCTTTGGAGCATTAATAGCTGCGTGGTAAATATTTCCCTCAACCATAGTTATTCCTGAATAAACAGGCTGAATATCTGTAATATAAGGTCGTATTCTGGAGTTGGCTCCGTCAGCGGCAATAACGATGTCTGCATCATACGATTTCCCGTTTTTAAAATAAAGCCTCCAGCCATCACCTTGTTTTTCCATAGATAAAAACTGACTATCCCAAACCACGGTTCCCGGAGTAAGTGCTTCCAACAGAATTTTTCTTAATGGAGCCCTATCGATTTCAGGACGGTCTTCACTATGTGAATTCACTGAGTCATGTTCATTGAGATAAACTGTAAGGTCTTTGTCTAAAATTTTTAATTTTCCCGCATCTGGACGGTAGTGAGCGATAAAAGCATCCATTAACCCGGCTCTTTTAAAGCTTCCAGTCCTGATTCTTCATGCAGATCCAAAGTTGCTCCCTGTACACGGACATCTTTATGCTCATCACGCTCATAAACTTGAACTTCAGCTTTGTTGATCTGCAGGAGATTTGCCAAAGTAAGCCCGCCGGGACCACCACCAATAATGGCTATTTTTTTATTTTGTACTATCATAATCTATTAAATTATGACGCAAAATTACTTCCCAGGAAGAACAGAAAATTGTATAAATCGGTCGTTTTTATTTTGGCTGAGTTCTTTGGGGAGAAATCCGGAAAGCCTTTTAATCTCTTTTATAAAATGAGACTGGTCACTAAAGTTTTGTTCGGGAAAAAGTTTTCCTTCTTTAATATGTGTAAAAGAGGCTCTGAATCTGAGAATTCCACAATAGGACTTTAAGGAAATACCGTATTGCTGATTAAAATAACGGTTGATCTGCCGTTCACTCCATATCACCTTTTCAGAAAGTTCTTTCACAGAAATATCTCCGTTGGCAGAGTAGACAAGGTCAAACAGCTTCCGTTTCCGCTCATCAATTTTCCGCAGAGAAAGTTCAGATGCTATTTTCTCTGTTGCTTTTTACAGAACTGATTAAAATCGTTCATATCATCCACAGTGAAACCCCAGAAATTCTCAGGCAGGTTCTTAGAATAATCTAAAATATCAGAAACAGTTTCGTGAAGTATATATTCGGTTGCCAGTAAATTAAAACTAATTGCAAAGGTTTTGGATTTTTCAGCAATTACAATTTCCTCAGGATGTGTTCCAATGCCTAAAAGAACAATATGAAAAGGCATTGTGGAGGACTGTGACAATATAATATCTATCCTTCCGTCAGGTAAAAGAATAGTTTCTTTTGTTTCTGACGGATTATCCAACATCCAGAAACTTTCTACAAAGTCTTTAAGAGAAGGCTCAGGCAGTTGAGAAGCATAGATAAGATTATTAGTCAGTTCCATAAATTAATATACTTATAATATGAAAATGATTTTTTTTTTATTTGATTGGGTAATTTTTAATCAAAATTTTCTTGTGAGTGAAAGGAACTCAATTTTTTATTTAAAATTTCTAATAATTTACTTGTTTTAATATTCAGGATATCACTTTGTATTACATTTTGAGCATTAGAATATATTGGAAATTTTTTATGTGAAGCATTTTCAGGATACTTCAGAACAATATGAATATATTCAGTTGTTTTAAGTCCCCGGTATCTTGTATCGGAGACGGAAAATTTTGAAATTTCTTCAAATTTTACTGAAACAGGTTTTCTCAATAAATTATGAATTATTATCCCGGAATTAGTAATACTTAGTAATGGCTTTCTTCGCAGTAATAACAATATTGAATATATTGAACTGAAAAGGAAAAGCAGAAAACCAAAATGAAGTATGATGACTTTATATAAAATCTGATTTTCTAGTTTATCATAAGATTGAATAAATAATAAGCAGAAACCAACTGATATAATAAGTATAATTAAACTCTTAATCTTATTAGAATAAAAATGGATTTCTTTCATTATAATATAAAATAAATTTGGATGCTAATAAATTAGCATCCAAATTTATGAAATCTCACTCTAGAATTTTAATCTAAGCCACCGGCAACCCAAAATAGAATGTACTTCCTTGGTCGGGTGCACTTTTTACTCCAATTTCACCATGTTGTTTTTCGATAAAGTTTTTCGAAATGGCCAGCCCTAGGCCGGTTCCGTTCTGATGTTCTCCCGGTACCTGAAAGTAGCGGTCGAAAATCTGGCGGTGGTATTTTTCATCAATTCCGCTTCCTGTGTCTGTGATGCTAAATAAGATCATTGCTTCAGACTTCTCTACCAGTATCCGGATGTTTTCGTCCTGAAAAGAATGTTTAATGGCGTTACTCAGGAAGTTATTCATCACCCAAACGGTTTTATCAAAATCTGCGGAAACAAGATCTTCTTCACTTGTGAGAAAGTCGGTGCTGATAGAAATATTCTTTTGTTCCGCTAGTTTTTCAACATTTTTAATAGCGGTAGTAACAATTTCTTTCGGTGAGCAGCTTTTAATATTCAGACGAATATTTCCGGTTTCCACCTGCGAGAGATTTAAAAGCTCACCTGTAATATCCAGGAGTCTTTGCCCGTCATCGTTGATGCTTTTCAATAATTCCTGTTGTTGATCATTAAGTTCTCCGAATTTCTGATTCCCTAAAAGCTGAACCCCATTTTTATAGCCGCAATCGGGGTTTTAATTCATGGGAAATCGTTGCTATAAAATTGGTTTTGCAAAATCCAGCTCTTTGAAAGGGTGATATTCCGGAGAAGGATTACCTTTCCGATATATCTTTTTCCTTTTCGCCTGTTTTGGCAATATTAATGGGAACAATTTCCTGTTCGAAATAGTTCTCCTTATTATCAGAGACAATTTTGATCGGATCTTTTACAGGATGGTCCATATTTTTAAGCAGCTCCTGATCAGGTCATTGTTTACAGCAACTTCATGAGCTGTTTTGCCAATAATTTCTTCCTTACGAAGGTTGGTGATTTTTAAAGCTTCATCATTGATCATGTAGATGTAATGATTTTCATCAAGTCCGATGACAGCGTCATGCATATTATTAACCAATGTTTCGATCCGCTTTTTATCCATCAGCTGTGTGGAAAGGTGCTGCTTTCGTATTCCTGTAATTTCTCTGCCATGATATTGAAAGAGTTGGCCAGATCATTGAATTCTTCGCTTCCTTTAAAATGAACCCTTTCATTATAATTTTTATTGGCGATCTGCTTGATGCTGAAGGTCAGTTGGTTGATAGGCTCAGCAATAGTCTGTGGCAAATTAAACAAGAGGATAAAAGCGATAAGAAAACATACGGTTCCTAAACTTACGATCCAGAATGTGGCGCGTTCAGCAGTAACAATAGCAATGTCACTTTTACGCTCAATTCCTTTCATGTTCAGAGACATGATCTTTACTAAATCTTCACGGATAAGCTTTTCTTTTTATAATCAGATTGCTTCAGATAACTGCTGAAGTGGATCTTCAGATTCTGAGTGATTTCTTTTTCGCCGATTTCTGAAAGGTTATGTTCCTGTAGTGCATTATTTTTTTCAAAATCTCTGACGGAAACAACGCTGTCTGTGCTCATTCTGTCCAGGGCAATCAGCATATTTTTAGAATACTCAAGGCTGTTGTAATTGGCTGTAAGGATTTTCTCGGTGTCTGATTTTAGTTTATTGATGTACACAGAACCGATCACTGACAGTAAAACGATCAGTAAAAATAAAAGACCAACGCCTAATGTGAGTTTAGTTTTAAGTTTCATTACTCTTAAGATAAAATGATAATGTCTATCTGTCGTTCGTTCAATCGGTTCATTAAGGTATAAATCCAGCTATATCCCGAAATTCTTTGCCAGAAATGAGAATGTGGTTTTCCAATGCAAACCGTTGTAATATTATGCTGGATCACATAATCCAGAATCCCTTTATGAACGCTGTTTTCCTTTATCCTGATTACTTTAGCCCCCATTTCCTGTGCTAAATTAAAATTATTAATTAAATATCGTTGCTTATTTAGGGCTATTTTTTCCGGATTTTCCGAAGGTTTCTGTACATATAACACTGTCCACGGACTGTTGTAATAACTTGCCAGACGTGCTGTTTTCCGGATAATATTTTTGGCAATTTTCTCATTACTGCTTATGCAGGCGAGGAATTTTATAGGCTTAAAGTTTTCAGTTTTAATTTCTGTTTCTACCTTTCGTTCAACGTGGGTAGCAACTTCTTTTAAGGAAAGTTCCCGGAGCTGAAGAATATGTCCGCTTTGAAAGAAATTGTTCAGTGCTGTCTGAATTTTATCTTTTTTATAGATCTTTCCTTCTTTCAACCGCGTGAGAAGCTCATCAGCCGTTAGGTCTATATTCACAACTTCATCAGCAAGGGCTAGAACTTTATCCGGAACACGTTCAGTAACCTCCACACCGGTAATCTTTTTACCTCTTCGTTCAGGCTCTCAATATGCTGGATGTTCATTGCGCTGATGACATTGATCCCATTATCAAGAATTTCAAGGACGTCCTGCCATCTTTTCTTATTTTTTGAACCTTCAACATTTGTATGAGCCAGCTCATCGACAAGAACTACCTCCGGATGCTCATTAATAATAGCCTGAAGATCCATTTCTTCAAGATTTTTACCCTTGTAGAAGACAGATCTTCTTGCTATTTCAGGAATGCCATCAACCAATGCCACTGTTTCTTCCCGACCGTGGGTCTCAATATAACCAATCTTTACATCAATACCATTTCGTAACAGGGCATGAGCTTCCTGAAGCATTCGGAAGGTTTTTCCCACACCTGCACTCATTCCAATGTAGATCTTGAATTTCCCTTTTTTGGATTTCTGGATCAGTTCTAAAAATTGTATTGCTGATGACATTGATTTTATTCTTTTGAGTTTAACTTTTAACAATTTTTATATCGCTTCATGGGTTATTAAAACCAGACCGAAAGGCTGGTTGTAATGAAAAATTTCCCTGCTTCATATCGTCACCTTTTGCAAAGATCGCGTCTTTAGAGCTAAATCCTCTTGCCTCGGTACGAAATATAACATTCTTTAAAATAGCATAATCGATGTTCAGAGAATATCCGAACGTTTGAAATCCGTTAGGTGTTTTAGTGCTTATGATCACTCCGTTTTTATCATTATAATATTCAAGTCTTCCTGCAACAGCCCATCGATTATCCAGTTGGTATTTCATCAATATGTTGGGGCTATACCACACATTATACTGGTCACTGCCTTTTGATTTCTGTTCAGCACCAATATCAAACCCCAACACTGCTGAAAATGCTTCCGTTAATTGAAAACTTCCATACAAATCATGGAAATAACGCATTCTTTTATCCTCTTTTGCTTTATCATTTCCAATAAAAGAACTGCTGTTGAGGGTAATTTTATCATTGGGTTTATAGGTTACCTGATGTCCGAAAGAAATCGTTTGGTTTCCCTCTGGTTTTGCAATACGCTGCCATCCGTTCAATACGAGTCCGCTTAAAAACCATTTTCCGTTGTCAGAGGTATAAGATAATTTGGCACCGGTTTCAAAATAAGGAGAATTTTCAGCAGCGAAACTTCTGGTTAAATTCATATTATCTTTTCCTATAGCACTTTCCCAACCAATATGTGATGGCATTATGCCGGCATCAATCCAGAGGTTTTTCGTTTTTGAAACTTTAATACCAATATTAGCTTCATTTACATAGCGAAGTGCATTTTGCTCTGCAGCCATATTATCCTGGGCATAAGTTCCTGCCATTAAAGCAAAGTTGGCACGAAGCTGTTCACTTTCATAAGAAGCTTTTATCAAACCTAAGTTAAGATTTACTTCGTTATGTCTGTTGTAGGAATACAAGAAATTTTGGCGAAGATGATTACTGGGTTCATTGAAATCATAAGTGTAAAACAGTTCTGCATAAGCAGAAAATTTTACTTTAGGACTCAGTTTCATTGAATCTGAAGATTGTGCTTTCGGAAAAAAAATTCCTAATAGTATTCCAACAACAATATATTTTTTCATGTGATTTTAATAGTTAAATGATATTATTACAATCTGAACATTACAGCGAGTGTAAATCTGCTGTCAGACTTTCTCAGATCCGGTCTCCATGATTCTATAGGAGTATCTATCCATCCATCCGGACTGGTTGTTCCTTCTCTTCCGGCAAAATAGGGGATATTGCTTTTTCTGAAGCCATATTCTAATCTGAAGGTCACAAACTGATTAGGCATGATATCTACTGTTGCTGTTCCCTGAAACATTTTAAGTTTTTCTCCTGATGCAATTGCATCGTTGAAATCATTCTGAGCAACAGGAGAAGGTGAAAACGCTAAATAAGCTCCCGGATTCGAAACCGCGTCCGCTCTTAAAGTTAAAGCAATTTTATTATTATGAAACCAGAGTCTGTTAGCAACGGAAGTACCAATCATATAATTGTCCCTGGCCTTTATACCGCCTCCACTTTGAAACCCGTAATGGTTATTGATACTGAATGCTGCCTGTGATAAGCCTTTGCTTTCTTTATTTTTATAGTATCTGGCTACAATACTGTGGTCGTGGTGAAAACGGCGAACTCCAGGGTTGTTTCTTGTATCTTTTCCGTTAAGATAAAAATTAGCTACCAGCTGTAGATTCTCTGTAGGACGATAATAATTGGAAACCCCTAAACCAAGACCCGTATTCCAGGAATTGTAAGTTTGCCATCCATTGAGAACCCAGATCTCAGTTTTGAATTTTTTGAAGGATAAGCCTGAATTCTTGCTCCCTGAAAATAGAAAGGGGTAAAATCGCACACCAAACTTCTCTGGTAGTTCCAGTTTTCTCCCAGTACATAACTTTCCAAACCGATATAGCTCATGAAAATTCCGGCTTCCACATTCAAGCCGTGCATTACATTAAAGTGATAACCTGCTGCTGCTTCACGGATATATTTTAAATTACCTACGCTCGTATTTTTACCGTGATTTACAGTTCCATCAAGATCCTGAACGATAGAGCCCATTTGTCCGTACTGTAACCATAAACGACCGATTACATTCTTATAATTGGTCTCTAAACCAATACTAGCCATATTAATGGTCACTTCATTAGAACGTCCTATAGCTGAGGAAATAGTGTGTGTGTTATCTTTTGGGCGGTTAAAATCATAATTGTAATAAGCGTCCACATAGGTTACACCTGTAAGTATAGTTTCTCCATCTTTGTCTTTTAGGGTTAAAGGAAAATCGGTTTGACGATTCTGACCGTTGATCCACGTCAGGTCATATCCATCAAAAGGAATTCTGGATTCCATTTTTGTGATTAATGAATCTTTGGGTTTGCCAAGAAGGGAATCTTTTTTTATTTCCTGGCCGTTGATTTGGCTCAAAGCAGTAAGTCCTAAGAAACATGCTGCATGAAAAGTTTTTGATTTCATTATAAATATTGATAATAATGTGTTGAAGTAATGGTGGAAAAGGCTTTCCACTATAAAAGGGGTTAAAAAAATGAATTCTGTAAACGGTAGGAATATTTTTATGATATAGAAACGAAATCTTTTCGTAATGGGAAACTTTGATATCCGTTTAGTTAGAATTTTAGATTACAGAATTCATTATAAGCTGAGGTTCTCTTTTGATTACTAAATTTTAATGTAAAGGAGATCTGTTTCTATTGTAATTTATCTAAAGCAATGTTAAGCTTCAGTACGTTGACTTTTGAAGGTCCAAAAATTCCCAATAGGGGTTTTTCAGTATTTGTTTTAACAAGACTTTCAATTCTGGCCTCAGAAAGATTTCTTTCTTTTGCCACTCTTTTATCTGGTAAAGAGCTCCTGCTTCTGAAATATCAGGATCCAACCCGCTTCCACTGGCGGTAACAAGCTCTACAGGTACTTCTGTATCTTTCATTTCAGGATTCTGCATTTTTAAAGTATCGATTCTCTTTTGAACTGTTTCCAGATACTCCTTATTACTTGGGCCTTTATTGCTTCCGGCGCTCCCCGCTGCATTATAATTAGCTGCGGATGGACGGCTGTGAAAATATTTTGGCGACTTGAACTCCTGTCCTATATTAGCATAGAATTTCTGGTCCCGATAAGTAATGGTTTCTGCATTTCCCTGTGTAGGAAGTAATTTTGAACCTATCAATACAAAAAGTAAATAAAAGCCCGTACAAACCAGCATGACGAATGTTAATTTTAATGCTGAAATAAAATAAATTTTCATTGTTTTAAATTTTAAAAGAATAAACTGATGAATAAATCAATAAGTTTTATTCCGATGAATGGAACAATAACACCTCCTAAACCATAGATCAAAAGATTTCTTCTGAGCAAAGCGCTTGCGCCAATAGGTTTATAAGTCACACCTTTCAATGCCAATGGAATTAGTGCAGGAATGATAACCGCATTGAAAATGATCGCAGATAATATCGCAGATTCAGGGCTATGAAGATTCATGATATTCAACTTCTGAAGAGCTGGAATAAAAGTGATAAACAAAGCCGGGATGATGGCAAAATATTTAGCAACGTCATTCGCAATACTGAAAGTGGTAAGGGTTCCACGGGTCATTAATAATTGTTTTCCGATCTCTACAATTTCAATCAGCTTCGTAGGGTCATTATCAAGATCTACCATGTTTCCCGCTTCTTTCGCTGCTTGTGTCCCACTGTTCATGGCAACACCTACATCTGCCTGAGCTAAAGCCGGTGCATCATTCGTTCCATCTCCCATCATCGCAACCAGTTTTCCGGACTGCTGTTCTTTTTTGATGTAGTTCATTTTATCCTCAGGTTTAGCTTCAGCGATAAAATCATCAACACCTGCCTTTTCTGCAATAAACTTGGCCGTTAAAGGATTATCTCCGGTTACCATTACGGTTTTTACACCCATTTTTCTTAAACGCTGAAAACGTTCCTGGATTCCTGTTTTAATGATATCCTGTAGTTCAATTACTCCCCATACTTTCTCGTTAACCGACACCACCAACGGAGTTCCTCCGTTTTCAGAAATTTTAGTGGTTGCATCCTGAGTTTCCTGAGGAAAGATATTTCCTGCTTTTTCAGTTAATTTTTTAATCGTATCGTAAGCTCCTTTTCGGATACGTGTATCTTCGAAATCAATCCCTGACGTCCTTGTCTCGGCCGTAAAATCGATATAAGTAGGGCTGGAGACAATCAGGTCCTGAGGCTGTAGTTCACTCAGCTCAATAATTGATTTCCTTCCGGTGTTTCATCCGCTACAGAACTTAAAGCTGCCGCTTTAATAAACTCATCAAGTTGTATGTTATTGGCAGGATGAAACTGGGTTGCTTTACGGTTCCCAATGGTGATGGTACCTGTTTTATCCAGAAGCAGAACGTCAATATCTCCGGCTGTTTCTACAGCTTTACCACTTTTGGTAATCACATTCGCTCTTAAAGCTCGGTCCATCCCGGCGATACCGATTGCAGAAAGCAAACCTCCAATTGTTGTCGGGATCAAACAAACGAAAAGGGATATAAATGCCGCAATAGTAATTGGGGTTTGCGCATAGTCTGCAAAGGGTTTTAAAGTAAGGGTAACGATTATAAAAGTAAGGGTGAACCCGGCTAAAAGTATGGTTAATGCGATTTCATTAGGTGTTTTTTGTCTGGATGCACCCTCAACAAGGGCAATCATTTTATCAAGAAAAGATTCACCGGGTTTTGTGGTTACTTTCACTTTGATACGGTCTGAAAGTACTTTGGTACCTCCGGTTACAGAGCTTTTATCACCACCTGCTTCACGAATGACCGGGGCACTTTCCCCAGTAATGGCTGACTCATCAATTGTTGCGAGCCCTTCGATGATTTCACCATCCATAGGAATCTGATCACCCGCTTCACAAAGGAAGATATCTCCCAACTTCATTTCAGCAGACATTTTTAATGTAGTGTCTACCTGAAATCCGGGCTTGTTGTCAACAATTAATTTAGCAGGAGTTTCTTCACGTGTTTTTCGAAGGGTATCAGCCTGGGCTTTTCCTCTTGCCTCAGCAATGGCTTCAGCAAAGTTGGCAAACAATACAGTGAAGAATAAAATGATAAATACTAAAAATTATATAAGAAGCTACCCTGTGTTTTATCACCCGTTAAGCTGAATAAGCTTACGATGAGCATAACGACGGTTCCGACTTCTACCAGAAACATCACTGGATTTTTAAACATAATTTTCGGATTTAGTTTTACGAAAGACTGTTTGATAGCCTCATTGACCAAATCTTTTGAAATAATGTTTGTGATTGATTTTTCATTGTTGAAAAGAATTATATAATTGTTAATCAAGAGGAACCATTAAGGTGGTTAAAATAATAAGGTGAGGTATGGATAATATTATTCAAGTGAATGTTTCTATGATATCAGACTAGTTTGAATTTCCTTGATTTCAGATCCTTAATGGTCCTGTTGATTTTTACTTGGTAGTGTTCACGTTTATTTAGAAAAATACTGGATTTGTTCTGCAATAGGTCCCAGTGTCAATGCAGGGAAGAAAGATAATGCTGCTATCAGAAGTATCACCGCGAGAGTCATAAATCCGAAAGTTGCAGTATCTGTTTTTAAAGTACCGGCACTTTCAGGGATATATTTCTTCTGAGCCAGGTATCCTGCAATAGCGATAGGACCGATAATAGGTATAAACCTTGAAAGCAGCAGTACGATTCCTGTAGAGATATTCCACCATGGAGTATTATCGCCTAATCCTTCAAACCCTGATCCATTGTTGGCAGATGAAGAAGTGAATTCATATAGCATTTCACTGAAGCCATGGAATCCCGGGTTATTCAGCGTTTTGGCTCCGAACTCAGGGAAATAAGCCGTTAATGCTGTTCCCACAAGAATTAAAAACGGGTGAAATAAAGCCACAATCATTGCAATTTTCATTTCTTTGGCTTCGATTTTTTTACCCAAAAACTCGGGTGTTCTTCCCACCATTAATCCACTAATGAATACAGCCAGAATAATAAAAATGAAATAGTTTAAAATTCCGACACCACAACCTCCGTAAAAACAGTTGATCATCATGGCAAGAAGCTGATTCATTCCTGAAAGAGGCATCATACTGTCATGCATTGCATTGACTGAGCCTGTAGAAATAACAGTTGTAGCAATACTCCAATATCCCGAAGCAGCACTTCCAAAACGTATTTCTTTGCCCTCCATTGCACCTAACTGATGATCGGCACCCATCTGTGTGATCAGTGGATTTCCATGGATTTCATTTAAGATGGTAGAGTGGCCAATGCCAGAAAGCCTATGGTCATTACAGAAAATATCGTCCATGAAAGTCTTTTCTTTTTTAAATAGAACCCCAATGCGAATACCAAAGGAATGGAATGATCATCTGAGTGACCATTTCTGTCATATTAGTTAAGTAATTAGGATTTTCAAGAGGATGTGCCGAATTGGTTCCAAAGAAGCCCCACCATTCGTTCCCAAATGCTTGATGGCAATAAAAGCCGCGGCGGGTCCCCTGGAGATATCAACTTTTTGTCCTTCCAGAGTAGTGATGTGATCTTTTCCTTCAAAAGTCATCGGACTTCCGTTGGCAGAAAGAATCAGAGCAACAATAATACTTATTGGGATCAGGATTCTGATCATGGATTTAGTAAAAAAATCAAAAAAGTTTCCCAATTCTGTTGTTGTCTTTTCTTTAAATGCTTTGAAAAGTACAGCCATAGCAGCCATTCCGGTTGCAGCAGTTACAAATTGAAGAAACATTAAATACAGCTGGCTTAAATAACTGACTCCGTTTCCTGAATAATGCTGAAGGTTACAGTTGACTAAAAATGATATTGCCGTATTAAAAGCAAGATCGGGAGACATATTAGGGTTTCCGTCGGGATTTAAAGGAAGCCAGGATTGATTGAGTAAAATGAAAAATCCAATAATCAACCAAACCAGATTGATACTCAACATGGCAAACATATTTTGCTTCCATGTCATTTGACGGTTAGGGTTAATTCCGGATATTTTATAAATTAATTTTTCAATGGGCTGGAAAACAGGATCCAAAAAGGTTTTTTTATGGCCATAAACATTAGCAATATATTTTCCTAAAAATATTCCTATTACCAATGTGATAACAAACATCGCTATGATGCCTAAAATTTCTGTGTTCATGATAGATTAAAATTTTTCTGGTTTTATAAGAACATAGCAGATATACACGAAGGCCAGTATTGAAAGAAAAAACAAACTCCACATAGCTTTATATTTTATCAAAAAATTCAACGGACTTATACAATAGCCAAAATAAAATGGCGCTCAGGACTAATAAAATTATCAACATCATCTTATCATAATTAAGGTTAAAAGGGTAAACAGTACATAAGACACGATCAGGAAGCTGAACTTCGAATGACGCCGTGTTTTGAATGTTTTTTTTGAAATAGTCATTTTAAAATATTTATTATGTTATCCTTAATGCCAAAAAAGAATCCATTCTTTTGTTTTTTATTTTAATGTTTTGTATTACAGTGTTTTATTGGTGTTTTGAAAAGGTGTTGAAAACAAAAAAGCCTATCAAAATGATAGGCTCTTTATTAAAATGATAGGCTCGTTTTTATCGTAATCCGTATTCTTCCAGCTTGCGGTATAATGTGGCAATACCGATTTCCAGAAGTCTTGCAGCCTCGGCTTTGTTTCCTTTAGTATAATGTAAAACTTTTTGTATATGTTCTTTTTCTAGGGAACGGATGCTTAAAGAATCCTTATCACCGGTCACTTTTTCTGAGTAGTGCGGAAGGCTCTCAGCATTCAGAATATTCTCGTTCATTAATATCAAACTTCTTTCTACCGTATTTCGCAATTCGCGGATGTTCCCTTTCCAGTCATTTTTTTCCAGTGTTTTATAGTACTCGGAGACACCTGTACAGCGCTGAGGTGCAATTTATGAGAGAACATATCAATAAAATTCTTTGCAAGAATTTTTAAGTCTTCCTTCCTTTCACGAAGAGGAGGAAGGCTAATCTCAAAGACATTCAACCTGAAATACAGATCTTCTCTAAAGTTTCCTTGTTTTATTTCTTCTTCCAGGTTTCTGTTTGTAGCAGCGATCAACCTGAAATCTGACTTCGAAACCTTGGTTTCACCCATTTTAATGAATTCATGGGTTTCAAGAACACGGAGTAATTTAGCTTGAAGTTCCATAGGCATTTCTCCGATTTCATCTAAAAATAAAGTCCCGCCATTAGCTTCTTCTACCAAACCCTTTTTGTCTTTTACCGCTCCCGTAAATGAACCTTGTTTATGGCCAAAAAGTTCGCTTTCAAGAATTTCTTTGCTGAATGCAGAACAGTTGATGGCAACAAAATTATTTTTCTTTCTCTCACTTCCTTCATGGATAGCGTTGGCAAAGACTTCCTTTCCTGTTCCGGTTTCCCCTGTTAAAAGTACCGTAGCATCCGTTAGAGCAACCCTTTCCGCTAATTTTTTAGCCTCCAGGATGGCAGGTGAATGACCGATGATCTGATTAAATCCTTTTTGTGAATCCTTCTTCTGGACAATTTTAGATTTATTATCCTTTACTTTATCCAGTGCTTTATACACCAAAGGAATAATTTTATCATTATCATCCCCTTTTACCAGGTAATCGTAGGCACCGTTTTTCATTGCCTGAACAGCATCCGTAATATTTCCGAAGGCAGTCATAAGAATAACTTCCTGATGCGGATATTTTGTTTTAATGGATTTTACAAGCTCAACTCCAAATGCATCCGGAAGCCGGACATCGCTTAAAACAACATCAAATTCGTATTGCTCAAGCATCGTCATGGCAGAACGGGCAGTAGACGCTTCTTTAACATTAAAATCTTCCTGAGAAAGAATCATTCCCAAAAGTTTGAGAAGTTTAAGCTCATCATCGATGATCAGAATATTTCCGGACATGGTATAAATTTTAGGTAAAACCTGATGCAAACTTAATCAAACTTACAGATACAAACCGAATGTGAGAGATTTTATTTATTGTAAAATGTACTATTGGATAAAGTACCATATGATCCTGGTGGGTAATAAATCGCCTTTTCAATTCGGTAAATTGGCAATTCAGCAATTCCACTTTTTGAATTGTCATCATAGATGTAATAATTATAAAAGTAATATGCTTTTTTAGTATTCCTTACATTTGTAAAGCATTCTATTTTAATGAATGAAAATGAATTTACATATGACGGACAAAAGATACAAGGAAACAATTCATACTGATAAAAACAACTACGAATATATAACCATTACTCACGATGAAAACGGAGTCAGAATCTATACCCTTAAAAACGGATTAAAAGTATTTCTTGCCCAGAATTTTGATTCACCAAGGATTCAGACCTATATTCCCGTAAGAACCGGAAGCAACAATGACCCTTCTGATAATACAGGGCTTGCCCATTATCTGGAGCATATGATGTTTAAAGGAACCTCAGGAATCGGAACCCAAAACTGGGAAAAAGAAAAGGTTTTGTTAGATCAGATTTCAGAATTGTACGAACAACATAAGGCAGAGGCAGATCCTGAAAAGAAGAAAGAAATCTATAAAAAAATAGATGAGGTATCCCAGGACGCCAGTCAATATGCTATAGCGAATGAATATGATAAAGTGATCTCATCATTGGGAGCAAGCGGAACTAATGCGCATACGTGGTTTGATGAGACGGTTTATAAAAACAACATTCCCAGTAACGAGCTTGAGAAATGGCTGAAAGTTGAAAAAGAGCGATTTTCAGAAATTGTGTTACGCCTTTTTCATACCGAGCTGGAATCAGTATACGAAGAATTTAACCGGGCGCAGGATAATGACTCTAGGTTAGTAAATTATGAACTGATGGATGCTCTTTTTCCTACCCATGCCAATGGCCAACAAACAACTCTGGGAAAAGCCGAACATTTGAAAAATCCTTCCATGAAGGCGATTCACAAATATTTCGATGAGTATTATGTTCCTAATAACTATGCCATGGTCATGGTTGGTGATCTTGACTATGAACGTACGATTCAGCTTATAGATCAATATTTCGGAACGATTCCTTATAAAGAATTACCAAAGAAAACTCCGGTGGTAGAACAGCCTCTCCGGGGAATTGTAGAAAGAACTGTAAAAAGTCCGACCACACCGAGGGTTCAGATGGCCTGGAGAACGGATAGCTATGGAACCCGGGAAGCTATGTTGGCAGATATTACTGCAAATATTATGAGTAACAGGGGAGAAGCCGGATTACTAGACCTTAATATTAATCAGACCCAACGGATGTTATGGGCACAGGCATTTTCAGTAGGATTAAAGCAATATGGATATTTTTCAATTGTGGCTGTTCCTAAAGAAACCCAATCTTTGAAAGATGCAAAGGATATGGTTTTGGAGCAGATAGAACTGATCAAAAGAGGAGAATTTCCGGATTGGATGCTTCCTGCCATCATCAATGATTTCAAACTTCAGAGAATGAAGGCTCTTGAAACCGCTGATGGTTTGGCTACCAATCTCTATGATACCTATATAAAAGGAAGAACCTGGGAAGAGGAGCTTAATGAAATGGATGTATATGCTTCATTCACAAAACAGGATGTTATTCATTTTGCCAATGATTTTTTTAAGGACAATTATGTTCTGATAAATAAGGAAAAAGGAGTTAATGACAAGCTGATCAGGGTTGAAAACCCCGGAATTACACCGATTAAGATTAACAGAGATGCTCAATCGGAATTTTTAAAACAGATTTTAGCGGAAAAAACGGAAGATATTCAACCTGAATTTATTGATTATGATAAAGAGATCATAACCGGACAGGTTAAGGATAAGAAACTTAGCTTTGTCAAAAACAAATATAACGATATAGCACAGGTCTATTTCATTTTCCCACTTGGAAGTGATCATGATCGTGATCTGGCAATATCAACGCAGCTGCTCCAGTATTTGGGAACTGAAGATTATGCTCCTGAAGATCTGAAGAAAGAGTTCTTTAAAATTGGTGTGAGTAATGATTTTAAAACAACCAATGATCAGTTAACGATTTCATTGAGCGGTTTGGAGGAAAACATTGAAAAAGGAATTAGCCTTCTTCAACATTGGATGTATAAAGTAAAGCCGGATCAGGAAATCTACAAACAGTTTGTAGAAACAGTTCTTGAAAACCGTGAAGCGATGAAAAAAGATAAAAACCGGATTATGACAGCTCTAACGAATTACACCAAGTTGGGCGAATTTTCCAGGTTTACAGATGTGATTTCTAAAGAGGAACTTCAAAACAGTGAAGTTGAAATATTTACGGACAGAATGAAAAGAATGTTCGCGTTTCCATATCAGATATTCTTCTACGGAAAAAATCTGGAGAATTTCAAAACGTATATTGACAATTATGTTGAGGTTTCAAGCCTTGAAATTCCGGAGCCTAAGAAGTATCCCGAGCCTGAAACCGATGGGAAAGTGAATTTCATCAATTATGATATGGTACAGGTTGAAATGAGCAAAATAGGTAGAGGGCACAATATCAATACTGCTAACTTAGGTAAGATTAACGTTTTCAACGAATATTTTGGACGGGGATTGTCTTCCATTGTATTTCAGGAGATCCGGGAGAGCAAGAGCTTAGCCTATTCAGCATACGTTTCTTATGCTGCAAATTCAGAATCCGGACACCCGGATTATGTAACGACATATATTGGGACACAGCCTGATAAGCTACAGATTGCCGTAGATACGATGTCTGAACTGATGAATGAACTCCCTGAAGTGCCCATCCAATTTGAAAATGCAAAAAGTACAGCTCTGAAACAGATCGCTTCTACGAGAATTACCAGAACGAACATTTTCTTTAATACATTAAGATTAAAGAAAATCGGAATTAATCATGATTTCAGAAAAGATATGTATGAGGAAATTCAAAAGTTGGATTTTAACGGGATAAAAGAATTTTACCGGACAGAAATAAAACCCTTGCGTTTTAATACAGCTATTCTTGGCAAAAAAGAGAATCTTGATATGGACGCTGTCAATAAAATGGGGAGTTTTAAAGAAGTCAGTTTAAAAGATATTTTTGGACATTAGATATTAATATATAATATACTAATCATATTAAACCCCGAAGAAATTCGGGGTTTACTATTTCATAACCTTTGATTAAAAATATAAGCTATGCTTTTTCTGCATTATTGAACACTGCAGTAAAAAATTAATGGGAGCTTAACAATTTTATAATATGTAAGAAATTCTTATTTGTAAATATTGAGTCAAATTTGTCCACCGAAATATTATTAGTATTCTGTATATGGAACTTTTGCTGTATTGTCTTTGAAGATAAAATTATATAGAATGCTGGTATCAGAGAAGCATTGACTATGAAAAGAAGAAAATTTTTGACAAATATTCCGCTTGCCGTTTCAGGGGTACTTCTGGGAGGACCTGCAGCTAGCTTGCTGGCACAAGCTCCGAAGGAAGATATAAACAAAAAAAAGAAACTGCTGTTTACGGTAGCTCACATTACAGACGTACACTTACCGGCAGATCCTAAAATAATGGAAAGGTTTGTAAAATGTCTTAAAGAAATTAAAAACAGGAAAGTAGATTTCTTCCTTAACACAGGAGACTCCATTATGGCTGTGGACCGGGAAAACTCTACCCGTCAGGAAGTATATGACCAGTGGAATGCCTGGGATAACTGTATGAAGGAAATTGCAGACTATGATATGTATAGTTGCGTCGGAAATCACGACATCTGGTGGGCAGGTGAAAAATCAGATGAAATGCATGGAGTTCCCTATGCGGCCAAAAGACTTAAAATGCCTAAGCGTTATTACAGTACTAAAAAAGAGAAATGGCATTTTATAATGTTGGATGGCAATAACTCTGGTATTACCCTGGATCCTGAACAAATGAACTGGCTGAAACAACAATTAGAAAATATTCCGCAGGGAGAATATGCATTAATTATGTCGCATTATCCTATACTTACGGTTACAGGATCCTGGGAAGGAGGGCAGCATAAAGACCATAATGCATTGAAAGACTTGTTTTATAAGCATAAAGATAAAGTGAAAGGCTGTCTTAGTGGTCATCAGCATCTCCTCGACAGAGCATGGTATAATGATGTATATTATTTCTGTAATGGAGCTATGTCAGGATTTTGGTGGGGGGAAGGAGACAAGCGTTCCGCGAAACCTTTCTATTATCAGGAAACACCACCGGGATATGCTATATTAAAATTTTATGATGACGGCTCATTTGAGAATGAATACATAATTCATCATTATTAATATATATATAATGTAAACAGAGACTGGCTTTTTAAGTCAGTCTCTGTTTTTACAGTACTTTATAAACATTCTGAAATCTGGATTGTCTTATTATTTTTAATTTTCTCAATACCAATTAAAAGTTTTGGCTCCGGTAGTCAATAAGTTATGGATATTATGTTAAAAAAGTTTATCAAAAGCTTGGCCGGTATCATTAAAGTTTATACTTTTGCCCCACTGAAAACGAGAGATAGTAGGTAGCGCAGAAGAGGGTAATTATAAACGAAGATTTAAAAAAATAAATAATAATTTATTTTGAAAATTGAGAAAAGTTTGTATCTTTGCAGTCCCAATTAAGGGAGCGCGGAGTAAAATTGAGATAAGTGTTAGAGAGGGATTAAGGTTACAGAAAAAACTTTAAAATTTTCTTCAAAAACATTTGGTCAGTTCAAAAACATTAATTACTTTTGCACTCGCAAATCTAAAGCAATAACGACAGAAAAAAAGCTTTAGAGAAAAGCGGAAGAAGAGAGATCATTGAAATACAATATAACAACCAAGTAAGGAAAAACTAAAGCGTCAAAACTTTGAGTGAGTCAGACAAACATACAATGGAGAGTTTGATCCTGGCTCAGGATGAACGCTAGCGGGAGGCCTAACACATGCAAGCCGAGCGGTATAGATCTTTCGGGATCTAGAGAGCGGCGCACGGGTGCGGAACACGTGTGCAACCTACCTTTATCAGGGGATAGCCTTTCGAAAGGAAGATTAATACCCCATAATATATTTGATGGCATCATTAGATATTGAAAACTCCGGTGGATAGAGATGGGCACGCGCAAGATTAGATAGTTGGTGAGGTAACGGCTCACCAAGTCAATGATCTTTAGGGGGCCTGAGAGGGTGATCCCCACACTGGTACTGAGACACGGACCAGACTCCTACGGGAGGCAGCAGTGAGGAATATTGGACAATGGGTGAGAGCCTGATCCAGCCATCCCGCGTGAAGGATGACGGCCCTATGGGTTGTAAACTTCTTTTGTATAGGGATAAACCTACCCTCGTGAGGGTAGCTGAAGGTACTATACGAATAAGCACCGGCTAACTCCGTGCCAGCAGCCGCGGTAATACGGAGGGTGCAAGCGTTATCCGGATTTATTGGGTTTAAAGGGTCCGTAGGCGGACTCGTAAGTCAGTGGTGAAATCTCATAGCTTAACTATGAAACTGCCATTGATACTGCGGGTCTTGAGTAAGGTAGAGGTAGCTGGAATAAGTAGTGTAGCGGTGAAATGCATAGATATTACTTAGAACACCAATTGCGAAGGCAGGTTACCATGCCTTAACTGACGCTGATGGACGAAAGCGTGGGGAGCGAACAGGATTAGATACCCTGGTAGTCCACGCCGTAAACGATGCTAACTCGTTTTTGGGTTTTCGGATTCAGAGACTAAGCGAAAGTGATAAGTTAGCCACCTGGGGAGTACGAACGCAAGTTTGAAACTCAAAGGAATTGACGGGGCCCGCACAAGCGGTGGATTATGTGGTTTAATTCGATGATACGCGAGGAACCTTACCAAGGCTTAAATGGGAAATGACAGGCTTAGAAATAGGCTTTTCTTCGGACATTTTTCAAGGTGCTGCATGGTTGTCGTCAGCTCGTGCCGTGAGGTGTTAGGTTAAGTCCTGCAACGAGCGCAACCCCTGTCACTAGTTGCCATCATTCAGTTGGGGACTCTAGTGAGACTGCCTACGCAAGTAGAGAGGAAGGTGGGGATGACGTCAAATCATCACGGCCCTTACGCCTTGGGCCACACACGTAATACAATGGCCAGTACAGAGGGCTGCTACCAGGCGACTGGATGCTAATCTCGAAAGCTGGTCTCAGTTCGGATTGGAGTCTGCAACTCGACTCTATGAAGCTGGAATCGCTAGTAATCGCGCATCAGCCATGGCGCGGTGAATACGTTCCCGGGCCTTGTACACACCGCCCGTCAAGCCATGGAAGTCTGGGGTACCTGAAGTCGGTGACCGTAACAGGAGCTGCCTAGGGTAAAACAGGTAACTAGGGCTAAGTCGTAACAAGGTAGCCGTACCGGAAGGTGCGGCTGGAACATCTCATTTTAGAGCGTTGAAGAACGTTAAACAAAATAACGGTACTTAAATGTATCATGTACTTACTTAAAGAGAAGCTTTAGTTTTTTATTTGGTTGATATATAAAAAAAATACAACACCCACTAGAAATTAGTAAAGGGAAGAGATTTAGAAAAGAAGTTAGAAATTAGAAGTTAGAGATTAGTCTAACATCTGATATCTAAAATCTAACATCTAAAACAAAGTCTCGTAGCTCAGCTGGTTAGAGCGCTACACTGATAATGTAGAGGTCGGCAGTTCGAGCCTGCCCGAGACTACTAATTATAAGACGGGAAGACATCAGATATAAGACATGAGACATTAAGTCTGAGATCTAGGATCTGATATCTGAAGTCTACTAGAGGGGAATTAGCTCAGCTGGCTAGAGCGCCTGCCTTGCACGCAGGAGGTCAAGGGTTCGACTCCCTTATTCTCCACCATCATAGATGGTTTAATTTTAAAAAAGCAGATAGAGCCAAAAACAATATTTGCGAATTAGATCAGAAGTAGAAATACGATCATTGACATTAACGGTAAAGACATCACAAAGAGAAAACCGAGCACTTATAAGTGCTTGAGTAACCTAAAAATAGGAAAGAAATCGTTAAGGGCGTATGGCGGATGCCTAGGCTTTCAGAGGCGACGAAGGACGTGGTAAGCTGCGAAAAGCTGCGGGGATTGGCACACACGAATTGATCCGCAGATGTCCGAATGGGGCAACCCAATACATTGAAGATGTATTACCTCGTAAGAGGAGCAAACCCGGAGAACTGAAACATCTAAGTACCCGGAGGAAAAGAAATCGAAGAGATTCCGTAAGTAGTGGCGAGCGAAAGCGGATTAGCCCAAAAGTCTTTATATATTTAGAAGAACGTACTGGAAAGTGCGGCCATAGACGGTGATAGCCCGGTATTCGAAAGGTATATATAGATGATAAATGAGTAGGGCGGGACACGTGAAATCCTGTCTGAATATGGGGGACCATCCTCCAAGGCTAAATACTCCTGAAAGACCGATAGTGAACAAGTACTGTGAAGGAAAGGTGAAAAGCACTTCGAATAGAAGGGTGAAATAGAACCTGAAACCGTACGCCTACAAGCGGTCGGAGCCCACAAGTTGGGTGACGGCGTGCCTTTTGCATAATGAGCCTACGAGTTAATTTTACTAGCGAGGTTAAGGACTTCAGGTCCGGAGCCGGAGCGAAAGCGAGTCTGAATAGGGCGTATAGTTAGTAGGATTAGACGCGAAACCTTGTGATCTACCCATGGGCAGGTTGAAGCTCTGGTAACACAGAGTGGAGGACCGAACCGGTTGACGTTGAAAAGTCTTCGGATGACCTGTGGGTAGGGGTGAAAGGCCAATCAAACTGGGAGATAGCTCGTACTCCCGAAATGCATTTAGGTGCAGCGTTGATTATAAGTTTATTAGAGGTAGAGCTACTGATTGGATGCGGGGGTTTCACCGCCTACCAATTCCTGACAAACTCCGAATGCTAATAAATGTTGATCAGCAGTGAGGGCGTGGGTGCTAAGGTCCATGTCCGAGAGGGAAAGAACCCAGACCAACAGCTAAGGTCCCCAAATATATGTTAAGTTGAAGCAACGCGGTTGGACTGCATTGACAGCTAGGATGTTGGCTTGGAAGCAGCCATTCATTTAAAGAGTGCGTAACAGCTCACTAGTCGAGCGGTCCGGCATGGATAATAATCGGGCATAAACATATTACCGAAGCTATGGATTTGTACAATGTACATCTGGTAGGGGAGCATTCTGTTTGCGCCGAAGCAGTATCGTGAGGTATTGTGGAGCGGACAGAAAAGAAAATGTAGGCATAAGTAACGATAAAGGGGCGAGAAACCCCCTCACCGAAAGACTAAGGTTTCCTCAGCCATGCTAATCAGCTGAGGGTTAGTCGGGACCTAACGCGAACCCGAAAGGGGTAGTGGATGGACAATGGGTTAATATTCCCATACTTGCTCACACTAAAAAGGGGACGGAGTGCCGTACCTGCTGGAGACTGACGGAATAGTCAAGGCCTAGCCTTCGGGCGAAGCTGCTGCAGGGAAAGTGCTTCCAAGAAAAGCCGAAGTGAAGCAACCCGTACCAAAACCGACACAGGTAGTCGAGGAGAGAATCCTAAGGTGCTCGAGTGAGTCGTGGCTAAGGAACTAGGCAAAATAGTCTCGTAACTTCGGAAGAAGAGACGCCATCAGCAATGGTGGCCGCAGTGAAGAGGCCCAGGCGACTGTTTATCAAAAACACAGGACTCTGCTAAATCGAAAGATGCTGTATAGGGTCTGACACCTGCCCGGTGCTGGAAGGTTAAGGAAGGGCGTTAGCGTAAGCGAAGCGTTTGACTGAAGCCCCAGTAAACGGCGGCCGTAACTATAACGGTCCTAAGGTAGCGAAATTCCTTGTCGGGTAAGTTCCGACCTGCACGAATGGTGTAACGATCTGGGCACTGTCTCAGCCACGAGCTCGGTGAAATTGTAGTATCGGTGAAGATGCCGATTACCCGCAATGGGACGAAAAGACCCTGTGAACCTTTACTATAACTTCGTATTGACTTTGAGTAAGTAATGTGTAGGATAGGTGGGAGACTATGAAGCAGGCACGCTAGTGTTTGTGGAGTCAACGTTGAAATACCACCCTTTACTTACTTGGAGCCTAACTTCCTTTAGGAAGGACATTGCGTGGTGGGTAGTTTGACTGGGGTGGTCGCCTCCAAAAGAGTAACGGAGGCTTTCAAAGGTACCCTCAGCACGCTTGGTAACCGTGCGTAGAGTGTAATGGCATAAGGGTGCTTGACTGTGAGACCTACAAGTCGATCAGGTGCGAAAGCAGGACATAGTGATCCGGTGGTTCCGTATGGAAGGGCCATCGCTCATAGGATAAAAGGTACTCCGGGGATAACAGGCTAGTCTCCCCAAGAGCTCACATCGACGGGGAGGTTCGGCACCTCGATGTCGGCTCGTCACATCCTGGGGCTGGAGAAGGTCCCAAGGGTTGGGCTGTTCGCCCATTAAAGTGGCACGCGAGCTGGGTTCAGAACGTCGTGAGACAGTTCGGTCTCTATCTATTGCGGGCGTTAGATGTTTGAGAGGGCTTGATTCTAGTACGAGAGGACCGAATTGAACAAACCTCTGGTGTATCAGTTGTACCGCCAGGTGCACCGCTGAGTAGCTATGTTTGGAAGAGATAAGCACTGAAAGCATATAAGTGCGAAACTCGCCTCAAGATGAGACATCTTTTAAGGGTCGTGGGAGATGACCACGTTGATAGGCTACAGGTGTAAAGTTGGTAACAGCATAGCCGAGTAGTACTAATTACCCGTAGATTTATAGCCTATTATTATGAATGATAAGTAATAAGCGATGAATGATTATCAATCATCATTTATCAACCATCAATCATAGCTCAGGCCTTATAAGTGCAATACTGGTTTTGCCTTTGTGATGAAATTTACCGATAAAACAGATGTCAGATACAAGACATCAGATAAGAGACTTTATAATAGGTCTGAAATCTGAAATCTATCCTCTGATATCTTATATACCTTCTTTAGGGTGGTTTTAGCGGTGGGGCTCACCTGTTCCCATTCCGAACACAGAAGTTAAGCCCACCAGCGCCGATGGTACTGCGACAAGCGGGAGAGTAGGTCGCCGCCAGTTTTTATTAAAAGTCTCATACATGAATTTGTATGAGACTTTTTTGTTTTTATATCTATACATATCTATACCTACTACACCATACCATAGCAATAAAAGATAAATGATCATTGATGAATTATAAATGATAAAAGATCATCCATCAAATATCAATCATCATTTATTATTTATCATTCATAATTCTTCACTCCTCACTGGTATCTGCTAAACGACTTCTCTACAATTTCTCTAGCATTCTTTTCTACATTCTGATAAGAATAAAAGCCGTAGATGGTATCGTAGTTTATTTCTTCAAAACGTCTTTCGATTCTTTTAATTTCATTCAAAGGAAGAGGAATTCTGTTGGGATAGCTTCTCATTGTGGCAAAATGATTCATGGATGGGGAAAGATACATGGTATCTCCGATCAAAAGCGTTCCGTTTTCGCTCATCCATGGTATTTCTATGACAGAACTTCCCTCAAAATGGCCACCAATATTGTGAAGCTTTAATTGATCCCATAGATTAAGCTGATGACCGGTCCAGTATTCTACAAAATCACCTCCATTTACAACCCATTCTTTATCGTTTTCATGAATATAAATTTTAGAATTAAAGGTATCTGCCCACATTTTCATATTGGAATAATAGTGCGGATGAGAGAAAGTGATAGCTTTTAAGCCTCCTTTAGAATTAATAAATGCAATAGCCGCTTCATCAAGAAGGGGAATGCAATCCCATAATATATTTCCGTTTTTAGAAAGTACCAGCAAGGCCCGCTGTCCAATAGAAAACCTCGGATTAACAACCAGTTCGTAAAGGTTATTATTTAGTTTTTTAATTTTTATGCTATGCTTTTCCAGAAGCTTTTCATGGGTAGTCCACGATTGTCCACTTTGAGGGACTGATTGTCTTTCGTCATTACAAATTAGGCAAATATTGCCCTGATAGCTTTCCGGATATTGTATACCACATTCCGTACACATTTTAAGATGGTTATCATTCATAAAAAAGTTTTTATTAAAAATACATACTGTTCAGTGATCGGTATGTTATTTTATATAGATTTTACCTATCCTTAAATTGCGCTTAACTGCTCCTGGATAAGGGAAGATTATCTTTTCAATTAAAAACCCTATCTAACTTTAGATAGGGTTTAAAACATCTTATTATGGATAAGAATTATTTGATAACTTTCATTTCATCAATCAGCCACTTGGAATCGGCAAATTTTTCAATGATGAATAGAATGTACTTGGTGTCAACCATGATGTTTCTGCTAAAACGGGGGTCATAATTAATATCACTCATAGTTCCTTCCCATTGTCTGTCGAAATTTAATCCTACTAGATTTCCGTAAGCATCAAGAGCCGGACTTCCTGAGTTTCCTCCTGTGGTATGATTGGTTGCCGTAAATCCTACAGGAACATCACCTCCCTTATCTTTATAATTTCCAAAATCTTTTTTATTGTAAAGATCGATTAACTTTTTAGGAACATCAAATTCATAATCTCCCGGAATGTATTTTTCTATAACTCCTGCCAAATGGGTTTGATACCCGTAAGAAACAGCATCTCTCGGATTTGAACCTTTTACTTTACCGTAAGTCACACGAAGTGTGGAGTTGGCATCAGGGAAGAATTTTCTGTCTTTATCGGTCGACATTTGCTGTTGCATGAATTTTTTCTGCAGCGCATCAATTTTTGTCTGGATTGTGGTATACTGTGGATCAGCTGTTTTTGAATAAGTGTCTTTGATATTTGAAAATAATTGATAAACAGGATCTTTTTTTAATGTTCTTACCAGTTTATCCTGATTAGAAAATGCCTTGTCAATATCTGCACTTAAAGAAGCTCCATTTACAGCTGTTCTACCGGTAATGATAGAGTTTTTAGAAATCTCTTCGATATTCTGAATGTTCTGTGCTTCGTTTTTAAATTTATCAAATCCCGCTGGTAAAAACTGAGCGGTTGTTTTGTTGGCATACAGGGCAAGGAGCTTTGCAGTTACTTTTGCATCAAGCTCAGGACTGTAATCTTTATAGAAAGAAGTCAGCTTATTTTTAAAGGCTGTAATCTCTTTCTCATCCATTCTTCCTGCTTCTACGGATAGGATATAGTTGGAATACATATTAGCTAATGCTAAGGTCTCTGCATTTTTAATTAACTCAGAATAATAGGCATTATTTAAAGCATAAGGAGCCTGCTCAGTGTATAGTTTATTCAGCTGGTCTAATGTTGTTTTGATTTCCGGATTTTTAGCTACCAGAGATCCTTCGTACATTACTTTCTTTTCTACAGCATTAGACTTTTTCAGACCTTCTACTTCTCCAATCCATTTTTTCCAGTAATTTGCCACTGAAGCATATTTAGAAGCATATTTAATACGTGTTGCATTGTCCACACGCATTTTTTCATCCAAAGTCTTTAAAGCGACATCGCGGACTGCAATTTTTGCAGGATCAATCTCATTCATGATTTTTTCAACTGCAATTGATGGAAGATACTCAGTGGTTTTTCCAGGAAAGCCAAATACAAATGTGAAATCATTTTCATTCTTATCCTTGATGGAAACAGGTAGAAAATGTTTAGGTACATAAGGAACATTATCTTTGGAATATTCTGCAGGCTTATTGTTTTTATCTGCATAAATTCTGAACATAGAGAAATCTCCCGTATGCCTTGGCCATACCCAGTTATCCGTATCACTTCCGAATTTCCCTATACTTTGTGGCGGTGCTCCTACCAAACGGATGTCTTTATAAGTTTCTATTGTATACGCATAGTATTTATTTCCATAATACATAGGCTTTACAGTGATAGACTGATAATTTTCTGTTTTTTGAGAATTTTTGTATATCTCAATATTGTTGTTGATTTTTTTTGAAAGATCAGGTTCGGAAAGATGATCCGTACCCTCCAGAATTTGATTGGTTACTTCTTTGATATCTACAATAAAATCTACTTTTAATCCGGGATTAGGAAGCTCGGTGCTCATATTCGTTGCCCAGAATCCATTGGAAAGGAGATCATTTTGTACTGTAGAATGTGCCTGAATTTGTCCGAAGCCACAGTGATGATTGGTTAATAAAAGTCCTTTAGGAGAAATAATTTCTGCTGTACAGCCACCGTTAAATTGAACAACGGCATCCTTAATACTGGCCTTTTGAGGATTGAAGATGTCTTTTGCAGAGATTTTCATTCCCAGGTCTTTCATTTCCTTTTCATTCAGCTCCGTTGGAATCCACATTCCCCCATATTGTTGGGCAAAAGCCATTGCGGCAGGCAAAAGAAATGCAGATAAAAGTATCTTTTTTATCATAATCAAAAATTTTGTCCAATTTACGAAGAAAATTAAGATTATAAGTTACAAGTCATGCTGAAAACGAGGTAGATTCATAGATAATGGCATTTAATATTTTGTATTAAAAAATATAATGGGATGGATTCCGTTATTTAATAACCAGTAACAAATAATATTTATGGAAAACAAAATTTTTTTATCCGGAACTGTACTGGCCATATTACTGGCTTCATGTTCACCCAAAGAAAAACAAAGAGAAATATTTTCTGCCCCGGAAACAGATTCAGCTTCGATCCAAAAACCATTGGATTCAGTGGCTGGCAAAGCTTTGATTGATGAGCATAACTCTCAGAATTCATTGGATTGGAACGGAACTTATGAGGCTGTGGTTCCATGTGCAGATTGCCCAGGGATCAAAACTTCTCTTACATTGAATAAGGATAATACGTTCCATATTACAGAAGAATATATCGACAGAAAATCAAAGAATGAAGATAAAGGAACCTTGGAGTGGGATAAAACGGGCAGTATTGTGACTTTAAAAGGAAAATCCGCTAATTACAAATACAAGGTCGGTGAAAACCATCTTACTCAGCTTGATTTGGATGGAAAGGAAATTACCGGTCCCAATAAAGATCTGTATGTTTTCAATAAAAAATAAAGGCTGCTGCCTTTATTTTTTTATTTTAAAATTGATAGGACATAATTTTAGGGTCATTCATCATTTGCTTAATCAGAAGTTCATGTTGCCGGGTATTCCCCGTAAGTCTCCAGGTCGTAATTAAACTGTCTTTGGAATATTGCTGTCTCATGATAAGAAACTTTAAATGATTATTCCTGAATAATTCCTCACAATGACTGATGTGATCAGAAGCGGAGATAGATATTTTATATTCCCTGATTTTATGATTATTGTCGATAAAATTCTGCAAATAACTTAACGAGCTCAAGACAAGAAGGACCAATGTAGTGCCCAGCAACGAAAAGTATACATATCCTGAACCCACAGCCATTCCTATTGAAGCAGTTGCCCAGATGGTTGTTGCCGTTGTAATTCCATCGATTTTATTATCTCCTTTGAAAATAACTCCTGCTCCCAAGAAACCTATACCGGTAATAATATTGGCTGCCAGACGATCTGGATTCTGAACTCCTATTTTGATTGATAATATGGTGAAAAGACAAGATCCGAAACATACCAGAATAAATGTGCGGAGTCCTGCAGACTTATTTCTATATTCACGTTCAGCACCGATAAAAAGCCCGAGCATAACTGAAATAAATATCAGTATCAGTTCATTTTGAATGGAATAGTGATCTTGTAGAAAATCCATGGGTGTATAATTAAAACCTTGAATAAAAATACAATAAATTCTTACGTGATCGTTCAAGCATATAAAAAAAGACTGCTTCTTAAGGCAGTCTTTCGTTTATTGATGTAAAGTGATTTAATTTTTTATGAATTTCTGTACCATAACCTGATCTTTTGTAAACAATCTGATCATATAGCTTCCTTTAGCAAGTTCAGAGATATTGACAGAATTATTGCTTACGCTTATTGAATTTAAAATCCTTCCTGCTGTATCAAAGATTTCTGCCTTTACAATTTTCTCTTTTGACTTAATGAATAAAACATCTTTTACCGGATTCGGATAGATACTGAACTGGTCTTTATCATTAGTAATTTCGGATGTTCCTAAGGTATTCTGAACAGAAGTTGTAGCAGTATTCGTAATGATAGGCGCATTATAATCAAAATAGATCTTGGCTGTATTACTGAAACTATCTCCGATAACCAAATTAGATTTTGTTTTGATTTTAAATGAAACATATCCGTCATTATTCGCATTATCAAAAGGAAGCTGAATGTTTTCAAAAATAAATTCGACTACATTTCCATTGATTCTCGTTACAAAATTATGGCTTCCATTAAGAGGAATCAAACTGGATAAATCGAATTTCGTAAGATCAATTTCGTCTTTTACTACAATATTTTTCGCATTGGCTGTCCCTGTATTTTCAAATCTGATTAGGTAATGAACGTAATCTCCAACTTTTGCTTGTGCAATTGAGGTTCCTTCAAGGCATGTTTTGTCATTGGGATCAAAAGAATTAACTACAGGTTGATTTAAAGTAAATATATTATCTGTTGGTGTATCATCTGTACCTCCATTAATCTGTGCTGTGTAGTGCAATAGATCTCCGCCATTTAAGGGTGGTGTTTGTGTTGGTGTGTTTAATGTAAAGGTTAATGTAATTTCTTTAGTCTCGAAGGGTAAAATATTGGTAAAATTCCAGGATAATATTCCAGTTGACTGAGTGTTTGGAGCAATCGTGGAGTTTAGATAATTCATTAGATTGTCATCAAAATTATAAACCAAAGTTCCCGATTGTGATGTGTTACCTTTATTTTTGAAAAAAACTTTATATTTTGTATCAAAACCTGGTACAGCAGCAGTCACAGGAATAATGATAATTTCTAGATCGTTATGTGTTCCATTGGCGGACATGCAAAAATTTTGAGTAAGGGGACTTGTTTGTGTAGGAAAATTTGCAGTTACATTTGTTGGTGAAATATTAAAATAAGTAGGGTTTTCTAATACAGGTGTAATGGTATAATTGCCGGCTTGAACTGGAATTGAATAATTTCCTGAAGCATTTGCTATCATATTACCGGCATTATAAGGATTTGTTATTGAGAATTTTTGAAACGCTTTTATAGGATCATTGATGTCACAACCATTATTATTGGAATCATATTTCGTGCTTCCCTGTATGGTATAAGAATTTCCTCCGGGAGCAAAAGAACAATATGAGTTTAATACAACATTAGGCTGATTGTAATAATTGACCAGTGCATTTATCGCTCCCAACTCGATATCATCAACGCATATATAACTTAAACTTGGTGTGTTTGAAAAATATGGAGTTGCTCCTTGAGTATAGTTATTTTTTCCGTTCTTAATATTAAAGCTTACGAGATTGGGATTATTAGAAAAATTAAAATTACCAAGCTGTGTAAGTTGTCCCACATCAATTGTAGTAAAAAGATTATAATCAATATATAAATTTGCCACATTAGGAGCCTCCCCAAACGGAATGGTTACAAGCTTATTATGTGAGGCAACAATGTTTGTCAAATTATTATTGTTATTTAAAATTAATGTTGTAATTAAATTATTATTACATTCTAAAGTGACCAGATTTGGGAAATTGGAAATATCTACCGATACTAATTGATTTCCACTACATGAGAGACTTTGTAGATTGGGGGAGTTAGTAATTGAGAAACCAGAAAGTTGATTGTTAGCGATAGATAAAGTCTGCAGACTGTTCAAATTATCAAAAGAAACGTTAGTAAGATTGTTGTTGGCTACATGTATAAGTGTAAGGTTGGATAATCCTGTTATTTGAAGATTAGTCAAAGCATTATTAAAAGCACTTAAAGCCGTAAGATTGGTAAACTGATTGATACCTGTAAGATCAGCAATCATATTACCTGTTTGACCGGGAATAAAAAGTTCTGATACATTCAATGCTTCTGAAACCTGAATTTCACTATCTCCGTTTGTATCAATTACAATTTTTTGGTGGTTATTGTTGTATGCGATCCCGTTTGTTGTGTTTGCTGACAGAAGTTTGGCTTTAAAATTAGCATCTGGAATATTCACAATCTGTGCCTGAAACATAGCAAATATAATCAGAGAAATGATTAAGTAGATTTTTTTCATGTATTACTAGTTAGTA
Source organism: Chryseobacterium sp. Chry.R1 (assembly GCF_039645525.1). Taxonomy (NCBI): domain Bacteria; kingdom Pseudomonadati; phylum Bacteroidota; class Flavobacteriia; order Flavobacteriales; family Weeksellaceae; genus Chryseobacterium; species Chryseobacterium sp. Chry.R1. Next base: position 4,786,001 of record NZ_CP151793.1, on the reverse strand, counting down.
GTTATTTTTTTATTTTAAAAAGCAAAAATAAGCCATCAATAGTATATATCAATGGCTTATTATTTAATTATTGTTAAAATGTCTGTTTTTTTTATTGATTTTCTATCAAATCTAAAAATTGTTGTTCATCAAGGATCTCAATAGTTCCAATATCCTGAGCTTTTTTCAATTTACTGCCGGCTTTTTCGCCCACAACAAGATAATTAAGGTTTTTAGAAACCGCGGAAATATTTTTTCCACCATGTTTTTCCACCATATCCTCTGCAGATTCTCTTGTGAACAGAGACAGTTTTCCGGTGAACAGAAATGTTTTTCCATCCAGAACATGGGATAAAACTTCATTGGTATTTTCTCCTTTTTCAAGCTGAACACCATAGGTTTTTAAGCGTTCGATCATTAAAATATTTTCCGGATTATTGAAGAACGCTTCAATACTATATGCAATTTTACCTCCTATATCTTCCACCTGACACAATTCTTCGGCAGTTGCATTTTTCAGGTCATCAATAGTAGGGAAGTTTTTAACCAGTTTCTTGGCAACTGTTTCTCCTACATGTTTGATACCGATTCCATATAATACTTTCTCAAAAGGAATTTCCTTAGATTTTTCAATTCCTGAGATAATATTTTGTGCCGACTTTTCAGCCATTCTTTCCAGCGGAAGTAATTGCTCTTTGGTTAAAGTGTAAAAGTCTGCCGGATTTTCAATTAATTTTTCCCGGTACAGTTGTTCGATGGTTTCGCTCCCTAAATTTTCTATGTTTAAAGCCTTTCTTGAAACATAATGAATCATTCTTCCTACTACCTGCGGAGGGCAGTGAAGTTCATTCGGGCAGAAATGAATCGCCTGATCTTCCACTTTTATAAGTTCGGTTCCGCATTCAGGGCAATGTTTAATGTATTCGATTTCCCTGCTTTTTTCTGTTCTTTTGTCTTTGTTGACACCCACAATTTTAGGTATAATTTCACCTCCTTTTTCTACATAGACAAAATCGTGTTCATGCAGATCCAGTTTTTTAATGATATCTTCATTATGAAGAGATGCCCTCTTAACAGTGGTTCCTGCCAATAGAACAGGTTTCAGATTAGCTACCGGAGTAATGGCTCCTGTTCTTCCGACCTGATAGGATACACTTTGTAATTCCGTTTCTACTTTTTCTGCTTTAAATTTATAGGCCATTGCCCAGCGAGGTGATTTTGCAGTATATCCAAGCTGTCTCTGCTGTTGTAAAGAATTTACTTTTAATACAATACCATCAATTTCAAAAGGAAGATTATGTCGTTCTGTATCCCAGAAAGTAATGAAATCTTTTACTTCATCTAAAGTTTTACAAAGTTTTGCCTGCTGGGAAGTTTTGAAACCCCAGGTTTGAGCTTTTTGAAGCAATTCCCAATGCGTTTCTGCCGGAATTTCCTCGGAAATAAACTGATACAATACAGAAGAAAGCCCGCGTTTTCTTACCTCGCCACTATCCTGCATTTTCAAACTTCCGCTTGCCGTATTTCGTGGATTCATAAAAGGATCTAATCCTTCTTCCTCTCTTAGTTTATTGATTTTATCGAAATTTTTTCTCGTCAGATATATTTCCCCACGCATGAAAAAACGATACGGAAAATCTCCTTTCAATGTCAAAGGAATATCTGAAATAGTACGTACGTTAGCAGTGATCTCATCTCCCTGGAAACCGTCTCCACGAGTAACTCCCTGTATCAGTTTACCATTTTCATACAAAATAGAAATAGAAGCACCATCATATTTTAATTCTGCAACAAATTCCACGGGGCCGGTAATCGTTTTAATAATTCGCTTTTCCCAGTCTTCAAGATCATCAAAATCATAGGAATTATCCAGGGAATACATTCTGAACTGATGCTGAATAGTAGGAAAGACTTTAGTGATCCCACCTCCAACACGTACACTGGGAGAGTTGGCATCATAAAATTCCGGGTGCTTTGCTTCGAGATCCTGAAGTTCCTTTAATAATTGGTCAAATTCAAAATCTGAAATGGTAGGTTCATCCAGTAAATAATAATTTTCATTATGCTGATGAAGTTCTTTACGAAGCTGTTCTATCTTTTGTTGAATGTTTTCGGACATTGCTATTTTTTCTTTTAAGCAAAAATAGCTAAAACTAATATCATTAAAAAAATAACATAATTAAATAATATGGATACATTAAAAATTTGTAATACATGATAAGTTGTTGATTGCCATTTCTTTATTTTATTTGTTAGTAATAGCTTAACATATTGTTCTAATTTAATTAAAGAAATGTTAAAATTTCCTTAAATAGCAAGCTTGTACAGACCCAATACCTTTGCCCCAGCTAATTTGAAAAGATGAGAAAAGTAAAGATTGTATTGGGATTATTGTTTTTGAGCTTTGGTACAATGGCTTATGCACAGACCACACAGGCATCCATTACCGGAAAAATCACCGGGACTAAAGCCCAGGAAAAAGTAAAGGTAACCATCGTTAATGAGTCTACAGGTTTTAGAACAGAAACTGAAACCAACTCAAAAGGAGAGTATATTTTTAAAGAAATTCCTCTTGGTGGTCCTTATACGGTTATTGTAAACGATGAAAAAAGAGAGGGCTACAATGTCAATTTTGGAGATCAGGTTACCGTAGATGTTAATCTTGGGGATCATGAAAAGGTAATTGAAACTGTAGTTGTAACGGGAAACCTTAAAAACAAGATCGGAAATCTTGGTGCGGCAACAGCTATTTCTGCTAAAAACATGGGGATATTGCCTGTTAATGGAAGAAATTTTACCAATCTTACAGAATTGTCTCCGTTAAGTGGAAAGGGAGGGAATTTATCAGGACAATTAGGATCTTCAACCAACTTTACCATCGATGGAATGACTGCCAAGAATCCAACTTCTGCAGGATCTACAACCAGCCGAAGTGGCGCACCTTATTCCATTTCAATTGAAGCAGTACGTGAATTTAAAATTACGACCAACCAGTATGATGTTACATTGGGAAGAAGTGGAGGAGGTACGGTGAGTGCTGTAACGAAATCAGGAACCAATACCTTTACGGGAAGTGCCTGGGAATATCTAAGAACAGGATGGTTATCCAGCAAATATGATATCAGAGGAAATGAAAGGGTGAACGACTTTTCAACCTCACAGTTCGGGGTATCTTTAGGAGGTCCGATTATTAAAAATAAGTTGCATTTCTTTGCCGCATGGGATCATCAATTGGATTCCAGGCCTTTGATCATTGCAGATGTAAGAACTAAAGATGATGCTTTAAGGTTTAATGTAACCAATGAAACACTTAATCAGGTTTTAAATATTGGGAGAGCTAAATATGGTGTCGGAAATACTCCGCAATTCGGAAGCTTTGATAAAGTAAGGAATTCTGATGCCGGATTCCTGCGTTTAGACTGGCAGATCAACCCTAAAAACTTATTAACCTTAAGAAATAATTTTACTTATGATTTTAATAAAAACGGATTGGCAGATAACACAGCCATCAATTTTTTTGAATCTTATGGAAATGACAAAAACCTGGATAATAGCTTATTATTAACCTTAAGATCAAATCTGAAATCAAATCTCACCAACGAATTAAAAGCACAATATTTATATACTTACCAGAACAGCTATCAGAACAATCAGCTGGGGCATGCTGTTCCAAGGGCAATTGTAGAACGTGTACCGTCTACCATTGATGGAAAGGACCTTACAACCAATATCCAGATCGGCGGACACCGTTTCGGACAGGAAAGCTTTAGAAATAATGTATTCCAGATCGTAGACAATTTATACTATAATACAGATAAGATTAAATACACAGCAGGTATCGACCTGATGTACACGAAATCAAAATCTATTTATGGTAGCGAGGTGAACGGAAGATTTCAATTCTTAGGAATTGATAATTTTAATAACCTTACGCCTTACAGGTTTTACAGAGAGGTTCCTTTAATGGATGATCCTTCTGTAAAATCGAACATTTGGAATGTTGGCGTATATGGTCAGATTCAAACAAAAATTGCTAAAGGACTTGACTTAATGGCTGGTTTAAGGCTGGATTATGGTGGATATCCGAAAGCCGAGCTTAATCAAAAGCTATATGATCAAATGGGAATCAGAACCGATAACCGTATTAAATCATTCGTTATTCAACCCAGATTTCAATTTGACTGGAATATCAATGAAGAAAGTAAAGACTTCTTGAAATTTGGTGCAGGAATCTTCTCTTCGGATATCAACAATTATATGGTGATCAACAACCTTGTATTTGACGGAAGACACTTGGCAACGGTAGATGTGACTGGTAAAGATGTTCCTGTCCCGAACTTCACCAGCTATAGGAATGATTACGGAACTGTTCCTACTTTATCACAATATCAGATTCCTACCATTAATTATACAGGTAAAGATGCTAAAATTCCAATCGTTTATAAGGCGAATATCTCCTATACTCACTTCTTTAATGAAAGATTCAGAGCGGGTGTTGCTGCTTATGCTGCCTTAGGAAGAAATAATTATTTCTATTATGACAGAAACATGGTAGCCAATCCTTATTTTACTTTAAATAATGAAGGGGGAAGAGGTGTTTTTGTTCCTTTGAATACAGTAAATGCCAATGGAACTGTTGATTGGAAAGCAGGCAGAATTAATAATAATTTCGGAAGGGTACTTGAACTTGTAAGCGACGGGAAAGTAAATCAGTTTTCGTTTGTATTTGATACAAGTTACCGTTATTACAAAGATGGAGAAATTACAGCAAGCTACACATGGTCTGATATCAAGGATAATACCTCATATAATGGGAATGTTGCCAATTCTGCAACTTTATCCACAATGGTTGAAAGTGACCCGAGAAATCTGAGAATGACATATTCCGATAATCAGTTCCGTAATAAGGTGGTATTGTATGGGAATTCACCTACCTTCTTTGGATTTACCGTAGGTATACGATATTCAGGGATAGGAGGAACCAGATTCTCAGTGACTTCCGGAGGAAATACGAACGGAGATTTTGTTGATACGAACGATCTGGCATACATATTCCCGAATCTTACACAGACTTTAATTGATAACCCTGAAGTAGGTAAAGCTCTGAAAAACTACATCAGCGACTACAATAACAAAATTGCTGAACGTAATGGAGGTAAGAACGGTTTCTATGGAGTATGGGATATCCGTATTGCTAAGAAGATCAAGTTTGAAAAAATTGGTGGATTTGAACTTTCAGTTGATATTTTTAATGTTGCCAATCTTCTTAATAAAGAGTGGGGAGTGAATAAATCCTATGGAAATACTGCATTGTATAGAATTACCGGATTTGATGCAGCAACGCAACAATATCAATATAAACTGAATACCAGTGGATTAGAGCCTTTATCAGGTAATCCTTACCAGATTCAGTTAGGAGCGAAATATACTTTCTAAAATTTTAATACTACCTTTATGTCAAAGTCCCGGACTTTGACATTTTTAATTATCTGATTATATTATGAAAAATTTTATCTTAGGGTTAGCAGTTTTAAGTACAGTTGCAATGAAGGCACAAACCCAGATTATCGCACACAGAGGTTATTGGCAAACACAACCTCCAACCACCGAAAATTCATTAAAATCGTTGGAGAATGCCCAAAAGCTTAAGATTTATGGAGCTGAATTCGATGTGAGAATGACAAAGGATGGAGTCCTGGTCGTTAACCATGATGAGCACCATGGAAAAATGGAAATTTCCGAAACAGACTTCAAAGAGTTGGAAAAAGTGAAGCTCTCAAACGGTGAAAACTTCCCGACCCTTAAAGATTATCTGAAACAGGGAAAGAAAGATAAGTCTCTTAAGCTGATCGTTGAAATTAAGCCCGATAAGACAAAAGAAAAGGAAGATGAGCTGGTTCAAAAAACAATCAAAACAATAAAGGACCTGAAACTGGAATCTCAGAGTGAATTTATTTCTTTCAGCCTGAATATTTGTAAAGAAATTAAAAAGGCAGAACCGAAATTTAAAGTTCAATACCTTAATGGAGAATTGTCTCCGGAACAGATTAAAAATGAAGGTTTGGACGGGATGGACTATCATTACAGTGTTTTCGACAAAAATCCGACATGGATTTCCGAAGCTAAAGCATTGGGTTTAATTACCAATTCATGGACTGTGAATGATATTGCGGTTTACGAGAAATTAAAAAGCCAGGGAATCGGTTTTATTACAACAAATATTCCTGATCAGTTAAAAGGTAAATAGGCCTTAAAAGTTTATTTAAACGTAGATATTTTTTAGCAGCTTGCCCATGGCAAGCTGCTTTTTTTATAATATACATTCAGATGAGAACGGTTCTGTTGATCAAGTATTTGATTACTAAATTTTTATTGTGATGTGAATGTAATGTATCATAAAAAGACAATAAAGATAATGAAATAAGTTATGCATGTCGCATTAAATAATATTCATTATTTTAATGTGCTGTTAACCAGAAAAGTACAAACCCTTGTTGATAATAAGTTCATATTATGTTTAATATTTTTTTAATAAATGTTAAAATAGTATTAAAACCATCTTCACCAGTAGCTTTTACTTTTGCGCAAACAAAAAGATATGCGTAAACAGAAACAGAAACTATTGTTTTTATCATTTTTGGGATTAGTTAGTTCCAGCCTGACAGCCCAACAGAAAGCCAGGAAAGATACCATTAAAAATATTGATGAAGTGGTTGTGACTGCTTTAGGTATTAAAAGACACGATAAATCTTTAGGATATGTTGCTGAAACCATCAAATCTGAAGAGCTGTTAAAAACTCAGAATAATAACTGGGCTCAGGCTCTTGAAGGTAAAGTTGCCGGTTTGAAGATCCAAACAGCGGGAGCGGGACCTTTAGGAAGCTCACTCATCAAACTTAGAGGTGATATCTCGATGAATATGGATCAGAATAATGCACTTATCGTAGTGGATGGTGTTCCATTGAGCAATTCAACCACAGGTACCGGATTTTCAGCCTATGGAGCAGGAGCAAAAGCTGATTTACCTATTGATTACGGGAATGGAATCAACAGCATCAACCCTGATGATATTGAAACAATAACAGTTTTAAAGGGATCTACGGCAGCAGCTTTATACGGATCAAGAGGTGCGGGAGGTGCAGTAATGATCACAACCAAATCCGGAAAAACCAAAAAGGGAAAGATACAGGTTACCTTAAATTCCTATTCAAGCTATGATACAGTGCTAAAATGGCCGGACTATCAATATGAGTATGGTCAGGGGACTATGCAAAAGGATTCGAAAGGGAATTATTTCTATTCGTATGGGGCTTCACCGGATGGAGTAAATACGGGTGGTACAAGTAGTGCATTCGGGCCGAAATTTGCAGGCCAATATTATTTTCAATATGATCCCACATTGGAAGGTCAGAGTGCGGAACGACAATTATGGAGACCATACAAAGACAATATCAAAGGCTTCTGGCAAACAGGTAGCACATTTTCAAACAATATTGCTGTAGAGGCATCCAATGAAAATACCTCTTTCAGGTCCTCATTAACGTATCTTAAAAATGAGTGGATGATGCCTAATACGGGTTTCGACAGATTTAATGCAGCGATTTCTTTTGACCATAAGATCAATGAAAAATTAAAAATAGGAGTTAAGTTCAACTATAATAAAATGACAAGTGATAACCTGCCTGCGACAGGTTACAGCAATCAATCGATTTCCTATTTCATGATTTTCCAGAACCCGAATGTAGATCTTGCCTGGTATCGGCCAATATGGAAAAAAGATAAATACCAGGTGGATCAGATCCATCCCTTCAGTTCCTATATTGATAATCCATACATGATCGCCTACGAAATGTTAAACGGGGTGGATAAGAATTTTATCACAGGAAACATAAACCTTAACTATAAATTGGCCAAAAACTTTGAGGTCATGTTCAGATCCGGTATGGAGCTCACCAATGAAGAACGTACTCAGCAAAGGCCATGGAGTTCTGCCAACTATCTTCAGGGAATGTACAGGGAGCAGCATATTAAACAGATGGATCTTAATAACGATTTATTATTTACTTATAAAAATACATTTAAAGATTTTGATTTCAGCGCATCAGTAGGAGGAAATATCCGTTATTCCGAATACACGATGTATGATTATCTCGCCGACGGTCTTTTGAAGCCGGGAGTTTATACACTGCCCAATGGTATTGCCAACATTACAAAATTTGCAACTCCAAACGATAAGCAGGTCAATAGTGCCTATGGTTTGGTGACTTTGGGGTATCAGAATAAGATCTTCCTTGACCTTACGGCAAGAAATGATTGGAGCAGCACACTTCCTAAAAACAACAGATCCTATTTTTACCCTTCCGCAGGTCTTTCTTTTATTCTTTCAGACATATTCAAACTTAGCTCAAACCAGTTCAATTACTGGAAATTAAGGGCTTCCTGGTCAAAGGTTGGAAATGACACAAGCCCTTATAAACTTATAAAATATTATAACAACAGTGTGTTCTCCGGATCAGTAGAGGCTCCCTCTTTATTTCCTAATCCTAACCTGAGACCTGAGATGCTTACCAATATTGAAGCCGGAATGGATTTCAGTATAATTAAAAACAGGATCAGCTATTCCATTACCGCATACCAGAACAATTCTAAGGACCAGATCGTTGATATCCCGGCTCTGTATGAAACAGGATATAGTAAAAGAACCATCAACGCAGGGGAGGTACGAAACAGGGGATTGGAAATGACTTTAAATACCTTTCCCGTTAAAAATAAAAATTTCTCGTGGAGTGTAAATGCGAACTGGTCAATGAACAGAAATAAGATCCTTTCACTTCCGGATGAATTTCAGGGACAGCCTTATACTTTAGGCAGTGTAGGTGGAGTGGTGTATTATAATGCAGTAGTTGGTGGATCGTTGGGAGATATGTATGGCTATGGACTGATGTATTCACCTGACGGACAGGTTGTATATGGAAGTGACGGCTTAACAGCGAAGCCAACTGAGATGAAAAAGATAGGAAATGCATATCCGAAATGGAGGGCCGGTCTTCAAAACGAGTTCAGATACAAGAATTTTACTATCAGCTTTTCTTTTGACGGACAATACAAAGGAATGGCCTATTCCCAGTCGCATCACAAAATGACTGAACAGGGTAAATTAACGCATACCCTGATCGGAAGAGATAATCCGAATGGTCTGATCGTAGGAGAAGGAGTGGTACAAAATCCTGACGGATCTTACTCACCAAACACCAAAGGTGTCGCCGTTTCGGCTTATTACGCTGATTATTACAGAAGAGCCAATGTAGAAACCAACTCATTTGATACCTCTTTTGTCAAATTAAGGGATGCAAGAATATCTTATACTTTGCCTAAAAGTGTAACGGAGCAGCTTAAGCTGACTGATCTTACAATAGCATTATTTGGAAGAAATCTTTGGATGTGGACAAAGTTCCCGTTATTCGATCCTGAAGCTGCAACTCTTAATGACAGTCAGATTACACCGGGAGTGGAAATGGGACAGCTGCCTACGGCCAGAACAGTGGGAATTCAACTTAACGTTAAATTTTAAAATTGAAAATCATGAAAAAATTATTACTCAACATATTATTAATTTCGGGAATAGGTCTTATCCCTGTTTCCTGTAGCAGAAGTCTTGATGAAGTAAATATTGACGAAAGCAGGATAAGTGATCCGGTAGCGGCTAAATTACTTGTTCCTATTCAATACAACATGGCTTCCGTTAATTACATGCGGGCCAATGATTTTACGTTTGACATTATGCAGGTATCACTTGATTTTCCGAATGAAGGAAATTCGTTGAGCCGGTATTATATTACCGAAAATACAGGAGCCGGATTCTGGAATAACTCATATAAATGGCTGAAACAGGTAAAAGACCTGAAAGAGGCAGCAATAGTAGAAAAAGATCAGAATTATCAGGCTATTGCTATGGTATTAAATGCCTGGATTTATTCCAATCTTACAGATACCTATGGTGATATTCCCTTTACTGAAGCTTCAAGATTAGACGATGGGATATCACAGCCTAAATTTGATAAACAAAAAGACATTTATATTCGATTGCTGGATGATCTGAAAGTAGCCAATGCACTTTTTATTACCAATAAGCCACTTACAGGGAATGATCTTTTCTATAAGGCAGAATCGGATGCCAATGGGATTATAAACTGGAAGAAGTTTTGTAATTCTTTGTCGTTGAGGTTGCTGACAAGAATCCTGAAGAAAAACGGAGAAGTAAATGTTCATCAGCGAATTCAGGAGATTGTAAATGATCCTGCCACATATCCTCTTTTTCAAAATAACAATGAGACAGCAAAGCTCAATATAACAGGAGTATCACCACTTCTTCCTCCTATTGCAAGGCCTCAGGATTTTACTACAGGAAGAGCGGCTTCGGAATTTTTTGTAGAAGCACTTAAAGCGAATAACGATCCACGTCTGGCTATGTTTTTCGGCCAGGCTAAAGATATTGCCAGCCAGCAGAATATAGGGTATAAAGGTGCTCCATCAGGTTATGCTTATGGAACGATATTCAGTTATCAACCGTCCAATATGAATCAGAATCTAGCAAAAGCTCCGCTGAATATTCTCATTTATCCTTATGCAGAACTGCAGTTCATCCTTTCGGAATTAGCAAACAAAGGAATCATTCAGGGAAATGCCCAGACCTTTTATGAAAATGGGGTAAAGGCTGCAATAGAACAATGGGGAGCTGTTGTACCTGCAAATTATTTTGCGAATCCGAATGTCGCTTATAATGGAAATATCGACAGGATTATGCTTCAGAAATATATTGCATTGTTCTTTGTAGATCAGCAACAATGGTTTGAAAAGAGAAGAACCGGTTTTCCTGTACTTCCCAATAATGGAGGTCTACTTAACAATGGAAATCTGCCCCAAAGGTTGATGTATCCACCTAATCCAAAAGTTTTAAATACAACAAACTATCAGGCTGCTGTTCAGCAGATGGGAGGAGATAATATCAATATTAAAACCTGGTGGAATAACTAATAAAAACCTGAAGTAATACATCTTAATAAAAATAAATCATCCTATGAATATTAAATTATTAATGCCATGCCTTCTGATTTCAGCAATGGCATGGTCACAAACTTCCGTATCCGGCTACGTGTACGAAGACATGAATAAAAATCAAAAAAAAGAAAGCCGTGAGAAAGGAATCGAAGGAGTAGCGGTATCTAACGGTGCCCAGGTTGTTTTAACAGATAAAAATGGAAGATATAGTTTACCGATTAGTGAAAATCAAACCATTTTTGTGATCAAACCATCGGGTTACATGACGCCTGTTAACAGTAATAATTTACCTCAATATTACTATCATTACAAACCAAAAGGATCTCCTTCGGATTTTAAATACAAAGGAACGCTGCCGACAGGGGAGTTACCAAAAGAGCTCAACTTTGCATTGTACAGACAAAAGGAGGATAAAAACTTTGATATCCTGGTTTTTGGAGATCCTCAGCCTTATACGGAGAAAGAACTGGATTATTTCAAAAGAGGAATTGTAAATGAAGTAAAGAACACAAAAAAGAATGCGGTTCTGGGAATCAGCCTTGGTGATCTAGTGGGAGATAATCTGAGCCTTCAGAAACCGTATGCTGATGTTATGAAAGAGATTGGTTTACCATGGTACAATGTAATGGGAAATCATGACATGAATTATGATGCAAAGGAAGATCAGTTTTCAGACGAAACTTTTGAAGCTAATTTTGGACCTGCCAATTATTCTTTTAATTACGGGAATGTACATTTTATTATTTTAGACGATATTCTTTATCCGGATCCGAGAGACGGAAAAGGATATTGGGGAGGATTCCGAAATGATCAGCTGCAATTCATTGAAAATGACCTGAAGCTGGTGGATAAAAACAAACTGATTGTGATCTCTTTCCACATTCCGTTGGAACATACTAATGAAGATAATTTCAGAAATGCGGACCGTCAGAAATTGTTTGATTTTTTAAGCCCTTTTCCTAACGCGCTTCTTTTATCAGCACATACTCATATCCAACAGCAGATCTTTTATGGCAAAAAAGCAGGTTGGAATGGAGCTAAAGACCTTCATGAATATAATGTAGGAACAACCTGTGGTGACTGGTATTCCGGAACTCCTGATGAAATGGGATTGCCTACTTCTACGATGAGAGACGGAACAGCCAAAGGATATTCATTCATAAGTTTTGCGGATAACCAGTATAAAGTTAAATACAAAACAGCCGGTAAACCTGATGACTATCAGATAAAGTTGTATGTTCCGAAGGTCATTCCTTATCCATCAAAAACATCAGCTAAAATTCTTGCCAACTTCTTTATGGGGAGTAAAAAAGATAAAGTGGAGTACAGGATAGATAATGCGGAATGGAAAGATATGGAGTATGACGAAACGATCGATCCTAATTTTGCTTTGTCCGTATTCAAATGGGATACCACACAGAATCTTTTTCCGGGAAGAAGACCCTCAAATCCTGAAATGGCAAAACACATATGGATCGGTGGATTTACTAATAAATTAGCACAAGGGAAGCACAAGGTGGAAGTGAGAGCTATGGATATGTATGGAAACCAGTTTTCAGCTTCTGAAGAATTTGAAGTGAAAGAGCCCGTGCTTATTCCTTAATTTATTCTTTTTTTACTATACTTTCTGAGAACCGGCTTCTGTAAGCCGGTTTTATTTTAAAGAATATCGTGGAAAAACATTCACATGATTCATCTTTAAACAAAATATGCTTTCGTAAATTTGTATGACGAAAAAGTATTATTATGAACATAAAAGGAAAAAATGCCATTGTAACAGGTGGTGGAAGAGGCTTAGGAAAAGCAGTTGCTTTGGCTTTGGCGAATGAAGGAGTGAATGTTGCCATTACAGGCAGAAATGAAGCCAACTTAAAAGCGACTGTTGAAGAAATTAAAAATATTGGGGTCAATGCGGCGTATGCTATTTTCAGTGTTGATGACGAATCAGCAGTAAAAGCCGGTATCGAATCTTTAGTAAAAGAACTTGGAGGTGTAGATATTTTAATCAATAACGCTGGGATCGGAGATTTTGGAACGATCGAAGAAATGCCTTCTGAAACCTGGGAACAGGTTATTAAAACCAATCTTTTTGGGGTGTATTATGCGGCAAAAGCAGTATATCCGTTTCTGAAAGAAAAAGGAGAAGGAGATATCGTAAACGTTGCTTCCACGGCCGGTTTAAAAGGAGGAGGAAATATGTCAGCTTACGCAGCTTCAAAAGCTGCCGTTATTTCTCTTTCACAATCCATGATGGCAGAATGGAGAAAGCAGAATATCCGTGTCGTAACCTTAACGCCAAGTACTATTGCTTCCGATATGAGCATTCAGGGAGGATTAACAGATGGAAACCCTGAAACAGTTCTTCAGCCGGAAGATTTCGCAGAATGGGTAAGAGATATCCTGAAAATGAACAGAAGAGCATTAATTGCAAACGGTTCTATTTTCTCTACAAATCCATAAGAAAAGATCTTTAGCAATACAGATAGATGAGCTATTTGCTGAATGATTTATTTTATATGAATACAGGCGGGTTTTAGCCCGCTTTTCTTTATTTTTGTACCAAATTGATCACATGCAAAATTATTTAGAATTCAACTTCAGAATTTCTCCGCTTCAACCATGGAATGAAATATTAATGGCAGAGCTTATCGAAATAGGCTTCGACAGTTTTACGGAAGAATTGGAAGGAATTCTGGGTTATATCCAGAAAGATTTATTTAATGAAAATGAATTGAAGGCACTGCCTCTTTTTGAAAATGAAAATGTAACAATTGAATATACTTTCCAGGAAATGCCAAACATCAACTGGAATGAGGAATGGGAGAAAAATTTCTCACCCATTAATATTGATGATAAAGTCTTGATCAGAGCTGAGTTTCATGATTCCGTACCTGGAATGCATGAAATCATTATCCAGCCCAAAATGTCTTTCGGAACCGGACATCATCCTACGACCCATCTCATGATCCAGCAAATGATGGATATTGACTTTCATGGTAAAAAGGTTTTGGATATGGGCTGCGGAACTTCAGTATTGGCCATTTATGCAAAGCAACAGGGAGCTGATGATGTGAAAGCTATTGATATTGATGAATGGTCTGTTGAAAATTCTAAAGAAAATGCTGAAAGAAATAATGTTGTCCTTGATATTGAGCAGGGAACCGCAGAGAATCTGGGAAAAGAGCATTATGATGTTATTTTGGCGAATATCAACCGTAACATTTTGATTTCAGATATTCCTACTTATGTTTCTGTTTTAAATAACGGGGGTAAATTATTGCTGTCAGGATTGTGCTTCTTCGATGTAGATGATATTCTTGAAGTATGTAGGGCAAATAACCTTGAGTTAAAAAAACAGCTGCAGAGAGAAGAGTGGGTAAGCTTATTGCTTGAAAAATAAGAATATAAAATTATTGTATGAAATCTCTTTTCACTGTTTTATTTTTGGGTTTTCTGCAGTTCTTTTCAGCACAGGAGGAGGAATACCCTTACGGAGTTTTTAATTTTCAGGAAAATAAAACACAAAAAATATTTACCGATTGGACGAGGGTAAGGCAGGAGCCTAAAGTAGATGCACAAATTCTCGACTCTTTGCAAACCAATCAGCAGATTCTTATTGTTAAGAAAGAAGAAATTGTTTTAAAATTAGGAGAAAGGTCTTCCAACTGGTATAAAATATCCTATCAAAAGGGAGAACAGGTTGCTGAAGGGTACATCTGGGGTGGAAATCTTTGTGTAGGATACAGAAATAAAAACGGATATGATTTTCTTTTTGGTCTTTCAAAAACTGAAAACAGAAAGGATAAAAGATCAGGGGAAAATTTTAAACAAAATATAGCCAGTATTAAAGTGCTTGAAGGTAATACCCTTTTAGATGAGGTTTTCTTTAATACAGGACGTGGGGAAGAATTGAGCTATGGAACTTTTACCGTAGAAAGCAACCATAAACTGCAAAATGTGGAGCTTACCCTAAAATCTGTGGTTTCCGGGGAAGCGTGTGGTATTGCCAGCTACGACCAATATGTATTGTTTAAAGATAAAAAGTTAATTGCATTGCCGCAGCTTATGAATGTTGGAGATGCCGATGTTTATTATCACAGTGAAAATTTTATTTTTCCCAATGATAAAGGAGGATCTCCTAATACCATTATCTTCAAAATGGAGGAAATGGAAAAGGATGAAAAAGACAGGGAAAAGAAAAAATATTCCTCAAAAACCTATCTCTGGAATGGAACTTCTTACCAACTAAAATAATAATCCCGCTGTAAAACAGCGGGATTTTTTGTTATTTATCAGGTATAGATAAAATTGTAAAAAAGACTTTCTTATTTTAAGGAGTAGTTTTTACTGCATTATACATCATTGAGTCTTTCTGTTGGTCAGTATAATCATATTTGTAGTGATAAAATGAAGATTCCCAATCACCATAACCAACATTAGGAATGATAATGAATTTTTTTCCGAAATCCTTTGCTGAATTCTTTACTGCAGCAGACCTTTCTGTTTCTGATTTTTTGTCGAATATGCCGGAGAAATCAGAAAGATTATCTCCCAACAATAAAACAATATTATAATCTTTAGCAATATCAGCTCTTCGGTTTTCTTTACTGCTCTCCTTTGCACGGAGGATAAGGTTAGTATCATTTTGAAGCGGGAAATTGTATTTTTTCAGGTTTTTTACTGTTCCTGCACGTTCCTGCTCCAGACGATTGGTTACATAAAATACCTGAACACCCTTGTCAGCGGCATATTGGTAAAATTCCTGAGAGCCCGTAAGCGGTTTTGCAATTCCCTTAGCGGTCCATTCCTCCCAGGTGGTCTGGTCATAACCCTTTCCCATCTTAGAAAGTTC
The DNA here is from genome assembly GCF_039645525.1 of Chryseobacterium sp. Chry.R1. NCBI lineage: Bacteria > Pseudomonadati > Bacteroidota > Flavobacteriia > Flavobacteriales > Weeksellaceae > Chryseobacterium > Chryseobacterium sp. Chry.R1. Next base: position 4,770,112 of record NZ_CP151793.1, on the reverse strand, counting down.
AACGGCATAATAAGAATTATCTAAAAAAGTCTCATCAATATCTGAAACAATAGCTAAAGGTTTTTCTGATTTTTGTAGTAAAGCTTCATCCAAACGGAGCCTGGCAATATTATATGCCTGGAGACAAAGTGCTTCGTATTCTGCTGCCCGTTGCTGATAAAACGCAGCGTATATTTTTCCGTCACGCCCAAGATTTTGATAAGGACCGTCCTGGGCAGAAACTTTTGAAACCGGAGCTGCTGTTTTGCAGGATAATACCAAAACAAACAAACAGTTTGCGATAATGAATTTAAAATTTTTCATTGAATTAATATAGAGAAAACAAATTTAGGGCTATTTGGTTTTTGCTGCAATTAAATGGATGGATTGCCGGATAAAATATTTGTCTCTTTGAAAATTTCAGAAAGTTAAGTAATACATAATCAGTGTTTTTATGACATAAAAGTATGGTGAATATGGAGCACAAAAAAACTCACAATTTTCATTGTGAGTTTTAAAGTGAGCGCGAAAGGATTCGAACCTTTGACCCGTTCCGATTAAAATCGGAATGCTCTATCCTTTGTTGTGTATTAATTGAAATTATAGGACACAAAAAAACTCACAATTTTCATTGTGAGTCTTAAAGTGAGCGCGAAAGGATTCGAACCTTTGACCGTCTGCTTAGAAGGCAGATGCTCTATCCAGCTGAGCTACGCACCCATTGGTAATTTTGAGAAAATTACTAAAACAGTCGGGGCGGCAGGATTCGAACCTGCGACCTCCTGGTCCCAAACCAGGCGCGATGACCGGACTACGCTACGCCCCGATTAAAGGTCATCTGAAACGAATTTTACCTCGTTTTTTGTGGGTGCAAATATATAGAGTTTTTTTGAATTATAAAAATAAAAATCAATAAAATATTTTTTAATTAAACGAAAGACTTGCTATAAGGCTTTTAATCATTATGTTAAATGTATAAGGGATTTTTTGTTTTGCAATGCAGGTCAATCAAATTACTTTTATATGGTAAGTATGGTTAACATTTATTAAATGTAAAAAATTGGCAAAATCATCTGCTCACAAAACAATCAATACATTAAATAAACAATTTACAACATTCTTCTCACAAATTGTAGCAGAAACTTTATGTAACAACCGTGGATGGCGCCTTAAAAATGAGTATTATTGTAAGAAAATTAATTTCTGCAAAATATATGGGGAACTGGGAGATCTTTTTGTTTTTTTTAATCATCGCTTTCATTTATTCTTCGGTAGGGTTTGGCGGAGGATCCAGTTATCTTGCAGTTCTTGCTATGTATAACCTTCCTTACCAGGAAATACGCTTAACGGCCCTTATTTGTAATGTTATTGTGGTCGTTGGAGGGGTATTTATTTACATCAGAAATAAGCAGACGGACTGGAGGAAAATAATACCGCTTACCATTATAAGTGTTCCTATGGCATTTTTGGGAGCGGTTTTAAAAATAAGCCAGGAAACTTTTTTTCTGATATTAGGGATCACTTTGATCATTGCGGCATTGTTGCTTTGGATAAGAACAGATTTAAAAAATGGAGAAGATCACCCGGAACGTACGGGCACTTCTCTATTCAAAAACGGACTCCTGGGAGGTGGAATAGGATTTTTATCTGGATTGGTAGGCATTGGTGGGGGAATTTTTCTTTCCCCTCTCTTAAACCTTATGAAATGGGATACTCCACGAAAAATTGCAGCAACATCAAGTGTTTTCATCCTGGTCAATTCAGTGTCAGGGATTTTCGGACAGTTATCCAAACTCTCTGCCGATATGGATTATTTCAGAATTCTGAGTTTATGTTTTGCCGTATTTATCGGTGGACAGGTAGGTTCCAGAATGTCCCTGAAATGGAATCCTTTGGTCATCAAAAGAATGACCGCTATTTTGGTACTGGTGGCCGGGATAAATGTTTTAATAAAATATTGGTAAAAAGCTAAATGTAAAAATGATAATTAAAATATTAGCATTCGGAATAACGAAAGATATTTTCGGAGGTTCAGAAAAAGAAATAGAAATAAATGAAGGAGCAAGCGTCAAAGTACTCAAGGAGTTTCTGGAAAAAGATTTTCCGGAGCTTAAAAAATTAAAATCCTATTTTATTGCCATTGACGATGAATATGCGGAGGACAATCAGATCATTGAAGTCTCTAACGAAATAGCAATAATTCCTCCGGTAAGCGGAGGGTAACAACTATGGTTGATATTAAAATAACAGAAAATATACTGGATCTTACAAATTGCTTTACCCTTGCTTCCGATCCTGCATGCGGAGGGATTGCATCATTTGTAGGAACGGTAAGAAATCATACGAAAGGCCAGGCTGTCATCCGTTTGGAATATGAATGTTACGAGTCTATGGCGGTTAAGGAGATGAGGAAAATAGCAGATGAAGCTATTTCCTTATTTTCGGTAAAAAATATTGTAATTCATCACCGTACAGGAATTTTATTTCCTGGTGATGCAGCAGTGATAATCGTGGTGAGCGATGGTCACCGGAATACTGTTTTTGATGCGTGCAGCTATGTTATTGAAAATATAAAAAAAACCGTTCCCATCTGGAAAAAAGAAATTTTTGATAACGGAGAAGAGTGGGTTTCAGCCCACCCGTAATTTGAGGAATAAAATTTTGTATCTTTAAGTATCAATTATTAAATTATGAAAGCCCATCTGTTATCAAATAAATCGGTAAAGCAGATAGAAATCGTCAAAGTTAAGGACAACAGCAGTTTCCAATATACGGATGATGTTTCTGTTGAGGAACCTTTAGAAATAAGGGTGGTCTATCATTTAGCAGATAAAAAAGAATCGAGGAATATATCTGTAACAATGAGAACACCTGGTAATGATGCAGAGCTGGCTGCTGGCTTTTTATTTACGGAAGGGATTATCTTTGACCGTAAACAAATTGAAAGCATATACGCTCCTCAGGCAGAATGTGCCAGGAACAGCGAAAATATTATCATTGTTGAACTTGCAGAAGGTTTTGTTCCTGACCTTATGAATGCTGACAGGAACTTTTATACTACTTCCAGTTGTGGGGTTTGTGGAAAAGGATCCATTGAATCTATAAGAACAGTGAGTTCTTTTCATAACCAGACAAAAGAAAATATAGAGGTTTCTCTGGAAACCTTGTATCAATTATCTGAAAAGCTACAGTCTTTCCAGAATAATTTTAGTGCTACAGGCGGTATACATGCCTCCGGTATCTTTGACCGGGAAGGTAACCTTCTGGCGTTGCGTGAAGATGTGGGAAGACATAATGCTTTGGATAAACTCATCGGTCATGCATTATCAGCAGGGCTCCTGCCGCTTCATGACAAAATTTTGGTGTTGAGTGGAAGAGCCAGTTTTGAGCTTATTCAGAAAGCGGCAATGGCCGGTATTTCCATTATTGCAGCAATAGGAGCTCCTTCCAGCCTTGCGGTAGATCTGGCAAAAGAATTTGATATCACTTTATTAGGCTTTCTCCGGGACAACCGGTTTAATATTTACCATTCCGGCAGCCATTTTAAAATTGAAAATGTATTATGAAAATAAGAATTAAAGATAACTCATTGAGATTTCGTCTTACCCAATCCGAAGTGGCAAAATTAGGAGAAGAGGGAATGATCTCCAGCTTTACGGAATTTGTGGACCGTCCGTTTATTTACTCTATCGAAAGAACAGAAGATGTGGATCTTTCGGCGGCTTTCATTGAAAACAGGATTGTTCTGAAAATGCCGGCAACAATGATTACGGAATGGATTTCCACGGATAGAGTCGGTTTTGAAGGGCAGGCCGGAAAAATCAAACTCTTGATAGAAAAAGACTTTGTATGTATTGATAATACAGTGGAAGACCAAAGTGACAATTATCCCAACCCGAACATAAAATGCTAATTTTTCATCTTTTTAAATGTAGAAATCATGGAAAACAAAGATATATTCAATAAAAAAGAGGACAGCAGATTACCTTCTGCAGAACCACCTTATAAACTGCTGGATCTGAAGCTGAAACCACCAAAAGCATGGGCAGCCGGAGTTCCTGCAGTTATTCATTCATTGGATCAGTTGGTGCTGAATGCCTCTGTTCTTCGTGGAGGTAGAGCTCTTTTCAGTATGAATCAGTTTGATGGTTTCGATTGTCCGAGCTGCGCGTGGCCAGACCCGGATGACGAACGTTCCAGATTGGGTGAATATTGTGAAAACGGGGCAAAAGCCTTAGCAGAAGAAGCGACTTCAAAAAAGATCGGGGCTGACTTTTTCAAAGAAAACTCGGTATATGATTTGGCAAAGATGACAGATTTTGAAATCAGCCAGTTGGGAAGAATAGCGGAGCCTATGTATCTGCCTAAAGGAGAAACGCATTATCAGCCAATCAGCTGGGATAATGCTTTTAAGAAAATCTCTGAAAAACTAAACGCTCTGGACTCGCCCGACGAAGCCATATTTTACACATCCGGAAGAACAAGTAATGAAGCAACATGGGTTTATCAGCTGTTTGCCAGAGAATTCGGAACCAATAATTTTCCGGACTGTTCCAATATGTGCCATGAAACTTCCGGTTATGCTCTATCAAGAAGTATAGGTATTGGAAAAGGAACCGTAAAGCTGGAAGACTTCTATGACACGGATCTTATCATAATCATAGGGCAGAATCCCGGGACCAATTCACCAAGAATGCTCTCCGCCCTAACTAAAGGAAAGAAAAACGGAGCAAAAATTATGGCTGTCAATCCGCTTCCCGAAGCCGGATTAAAAGGATTCAAAAATCCTCAGGATGTTCGGGCTCTGCTCAATAAACCATATGAATTGTCAGATCTGTATCTTCCTGTTAGGATTAATGGAGATATGGCGCTTTTAAAAGCACTGCAAATTCTTGTGCTGGAAGAAGAAGCTAAAAATCCGGGAAAAGTTCTTGACCAGGATTTTATAGCGAACAAAACCGCCGGATTTAATGAATTGGTTGAGGAATTAAAAAAATATGATCTCAACTTTTTATCGGAAGAATGTGGTATTCCGGTTGAGAGCTTGAGAGAAGCTGCACAAATGATTGCCTCAAAAAAGAGGATTATCATTTGTTGGGGAATGGGAATTACACAGCAGCATAATGGTGTGGAAATGATTTACAATATTGTGAATCTCCTGTTGATGAAAGGAAGTATAGGAATTCAGGGTGGAGGTGCGTGTCCGGTTAGAGGGCATAGCAATGTTCAGGGTAACAGGACGTTACTTATTAATCATCATCCAACAAAGGAACAATTGGATAGGCTGCAGGAATATTACGGCTTTGAAGTACCAAGAAAAGGAGGATATGATGTTGTAAATGCACTCAAAGCGATGCATGAAGGTAAAGTGAAATTCATGTTCTGCATGGGAGGTAATTTTCTTTCTGCTGCACCAGATACCACTTTTACAGCAGAAGCGATGCGCAGTCTTGAAATGTCTGTGATTGTTTCAGTAAAATTAAATAGAAACCACCTTATCCACGGGAAGGAAGCCTTGATCTTACCGGTCATCTCCAGAAGTGAAAAAGATATGATCAATGGGGAGCTTCAGCATGTAAGCACAGAAAATTCAATGGGCGTTGTGGAATGGTCAAGAGGGGTTCTCGATCCTATTTCAAAAAACCTGATCAATGAAACCCATGTTGCCTGCAGAATGGCGAAAGCGGTGTTAGGGGAACGCTCAGTTGTGGATTGGGATAAGTTTATCAACAGCTATGATGCCGTTCGTCACGATATTGAGCAATGTATTCCCGGATTTGAAAATTATAACAAAAGAGTAGTACAAAAAGGAGGCTTTTATCTTCCGAACGGACCAAGAGATGGTATTTTCAACAGTGAATTTTACCCGGGAAAAGCGGCTTTCAATATTACCGCTGTACCGGATAATTCGCTTGCAGATGACGAATATCTGATGGGAACAACCAGAACCCATGATCAGTTCAATACCGTTGTTTATGGTTTAAATGACCGTTACCGCGGGATCTTCAATGAAAGGAGGGTTGTGATGATGAATGAAAAAGATATTGAAAAGGCAGGCCTCAAAGAAGGTGATCATGTAGATCTTTTCAACTATGATGATGGTATCGAAAGGATTGCACCGCTTTTTATTGTCGTAAAATATCCTATTCCACAAAAAAGCACCATGACCTATTTCCCGGAAACTAATGTTTTGGTGTCCATCAATAATGTAGTCAACGGAGCCAATATGCCGGCTTCCAAATATGTCCGTATTAAAATCCGGAAACATGATCCTGATATTTTTAAAAAGATTGATGACCATGTGATTGCAGCAGCCGGAACGAGTGTGGAGTAATGTTTAAAATATTTTATTGTTTAAACAGATTATAATCATGAGAAGACTGTTTTTTGTTTTCATATTTTCTTTTTGTGGATTGCTGTCAGCTCAGACAGAATTCAAATTAAAAGTTTCCGGTGAAGTTGCCCATCCTTTGGATTTAAGCTTATCCGATCTTTCAAAAATGCCGAGAAAAGATGCCGTAATGAAGGACAAAGATGGAAGCTCACATATTTTTACGGGGGTTCCTATCATGGACGTCTTGGAAAAGGCAGGAGTTTCGTCCGGAAAAGCACTTCATGGAGCCGAAAACCTTTCAAAATATGTACTGATAAAATGTTCGGATGGTTATCAGGTTTTATTTTCACTGGCAGAGCTGGACGCTTCCATTCAGGATAAAAATGTCATTATTGCAGATACTGTAGATGGGAAACCCTTGCCAAAGGAAAAAGGTCCTCTCAGGATTATTGCGGAAGGGGAAAAGAAGCCGGCAAGAAGTTCTTATCAGGTTAAAGAAATTTTTATTAATTCAATAAAAAATTAATTGTAAATGAACTCATCGAAACTTAAAAATCGTTGGCTGATAGCTGCTTCTGCTGTCGGTATTCATATCTCCATAGGCTCTGTGTATGCCTATTCTGTAATGACAAATCCTGTGGGAGAGATTTTTAAAATAGATGAAGGAACCATAAAGTGGGCATTTAAAATTGCCATTCTATTACTTGGTTTATCCGCCGCGTTTATGGGCACCTGGGTAGAAAAAGTAGGGCCTAAAAAAAGTGGAACTGTCGCGGGAATTTTTTACGGAGTGGGAATCTTAGGTTCCGGGCTTGCCGTACAACTTGTATCCCTGCCCTTATTTTTGATCAGCTATGGATTTATAGGAGGTATTGGATTAGGAATTGGATACATAACACCGGTAAGCACCCTGGTAAAATGGTTTCCTGACAGGCGTGGCCTGGCAACAGGAATGGCGATAATGGGATTTGGTTTTTCAGCTTTGATATTCGGTCCCCTGATGCAAATTTTATTTGAAAAAGTAGGTGTTTCTAATGCTTTTTATATTTTGGGAAGTATTTATCTGGTTGTGATTCTTTTGTCATCAAGTTACATAGAAAAACCACCGGAAGGTTATTTGCCCAAAGGGTTTAATCCTTCCGAAAGTAAGACCGCAACAAATGATATAGCCTATATAGATGCAAAAACTGCATTGAAGACAAAACGATTCTATTATATCTGGATCATGATGTTTATTAACATTACCTGTGGTATTGCAATTATTGCGGCAGCGAGTCCGATGACTCAGGAGAAACTTCATTATACCGCTTTGCAGGCAGCTGCAGTTGTGGGTTTAATTGGCGTATTCAACGGGATTGGAAGATTGCTTTGGTCTGGTTTATCAGATTACCTGGGAAGGGCTAATACCTATATTTTATTTTTTGTATTTCAGATTTTAGCTTATTATTTCTTACCTCAAATTTCCATAGAAATTTTATTTCTTGCTATTCTCTTTACCGTTATTACAATGTACGGTGGAGGTTTCGCTACACTTCCTGCATTTCTGGGAGACTTGTTTGGTACAAAACAATTAGGTGCAATACATGGATTTGTGCTTACAGCCTGGGCATTAGCAGGGGTAGCCGGTCCCTCGATATATGATTATGTTAAAAAACAGACCGGATCCCTAACGACTACCTTAGAGGTTTTTTCAGGAATGTTCGTGATCGCACTTATTGTTTCGGTTCTGATGAAAATGAATATTAATCAATTGAAAAAAGAAAGGCAAAAATAATGATCATAAGAAAAAAAGAACATTGGTTCAGAATGCTTTTTGTTTGGCATGGCTCTGTTTTGCCTGCATTGCTTCCGCGGTTGGGATTGCTTTTAATTCTTTCTTTATTGGTCACTTATTTTCATGGAATCATTTTCTCGTTTAAAGTTCCGTTAAATCCTGCACCACTTACCCTGTTCGGTTTCGTACTGGCTTTATTCCTGGGATTCAGGAACAATGCCAGCTATGATAGGTTCTGGGAAGGAAGAAAGCTGTGGGGCGCTCTGCTCAATACTTCCAGGGCACTGACCCGCCAGGCCATCACGCTGAAAAATATAAAGGAAGATCAGGATTCAGTTCACAATTTTGTGCAGTTGCTGGGTGCATTTGTTTTTGCACTGAAACATCAGCTGAGAGGAACGGACGCTTATGAAGATTTAAAATCCAGGCTTAACGAAGATCAGCTGAAACTTGTTGCTGCATCAAAATATAAACCGGCTGTTATTATGCGCCTTCTTGCAGAATGGGTTCAGAAGCTAAAAGACGAAGGGGGAATGGATTCTATCCAGCAGGCGCGTTTTGATGAAAACTTTGATAAGCTTTCTGATATCTTAGGAGGTTGTGAAAGAATAATTTCTACCCCTATTCCATATAGCTACAGGGTTTTACTGCACCGGACTGTATATATATACTGTTTTCTGTTGCCTTTCGGACTTGTAGATTCTCTCGGATGGTTTACCCCTCTTATTGTTGTATTTGTTGCATATACATTTGTTGCATTTGAAGCGATAGCGGATGAAATCGAGGAGCCGTTTGGAACAGATGCGAATGATTTAGCTCTTAACAGCATGTGTATCATGATTGACGAGACCATTCATGAGATGGTGGGAGAACATATTGCTGTTTCCCGAAAGAATACCCAGAATATTATTGATTGATCCCTTCTCAAAAGACAGGTATGGAAGCTTCGGAAAAGCAATTGATTTATACAGTTGGACATTCTGTTCATTCATTAGAATACTTTATTGAAATACTTAATTCGTTTAAGATTGAGATGCTGGTTGATATCCGGCGGTTTCCGGGATCAAAAAGATATCCATGGTTTAATAGAGAAAATTTGGAAATACACCTACGCGAAAATAGTATAGGATATGCCCATCTTGAAGAATTGGGAGGAAGGAGAAAGGTACAGCCGGATTCAATAAACAGCCGGTGGCGGAATGAATCTTTCCGTGGGTACGCCGATTATATGCAAACCGGAGAATTTGTAGCGGCTATAGAAAAACTTGAAGATATTGCGAGGGAAAAAATTACGGCTTTTATGTGTTCGGAAGCGGTATGGTGGAGCTGTCACAGGGCTATGGTGTCAGATTATCTTAAAGCAAAGGGCTGGAAAGTCGAGCATATAATGAATGTCGGTAAAACAGAAGAACATCCTTACACTTCACCGGCAAGAATAAGTGATGGCAAAGTTTTTTATTCCGACGAAAGTTTATTTGATTAGTTTTTGTTTTATCTGTGTATTTTGTGAATACCATCTTTTAAAGAAAACACTTCCTTCTCAGGAAAAAGACTTTTAATTTTCCTCACTGCTTCTGCGCTGCGTTTTCCGGATAGGCAATAAGCTAAAATAGGCCGGGTAAGCCCGGAAATATATTCTGAATGATGTTGTAGCTCATCTACAGCTATATTGACTCCTCCAATATTAAACTCTTTATGCTCTTCTAGGGTACGGACATCTATGATTTCAAAGTGATCTTTATCCTGCATCAACTGTTCAAATGTGATGATCTCAACTGTCTGAGATAAGCTTGTAATGGGTAGGGCAAGTTTTCTTAATTTAATAATTTGGGTTTTGCCATTCAGCACATTCATCATCCAGAGTTTTCCTGCCAATACATCTTCAGGATTTGTAAAATATTTTATAGCTTCATTTGCCTGCATGCATCCCACAATTCCTGCCAGTGTAGGAAGTACTCCGCCTTCTCTGCAGTTGGGAACCTGTGATTCTTCTGCATTAGGGAAAACATCGCGGTAATTGGGAGAGTATGTACCGTCTTTCTGCATAACATTCCATATGCTTACCTGGCCTTCATATTGGTAAATAGCACCATAAACCAAAGGTTTTCCGGTTAATACACAAGCGTCGTTCAGCAAGCATTTTGTTTCAAAATTATCTGTTCCTTCAATAATCAGATCAAAATCAGAAATTAAATCCATGACATTTTCGGAAGTTACCCGAAAATTAAAGGGAATGATCTTCACTGATGGATTTTGTTGCTGTAATTTTTTGGCGGCAATGTCAACTTTTGATTTCCCGATATCATCCGGAGTATACAAAATCTGGCGGTGCAGGTTGCTTTCAGAAACAATATCGTCATCTGCAAGACCAATCGTTCCTATACCAGAAGCAGCAAGATACTGTGCTGAAGGACATCCAAGTCCTCCCATGCCCACGATGAGAACTTTAGCATTTTTAAGGAGTTCCTGAGAAGCTGTCCCAAATCCGGGTAAAGCCATCTGGCAATGATAACGTTCAAGAGAAATATTCATATCAGCCTTTAATTAAATTTATTTTCTTAAAATCTCCTGGGCTTTTGCCATATCTTTAGGAGTATTTACATTCATTAAAGAATCCGGGTTATCTGGTTTCAGGATTAACGTATCACTGTTAATAAGAACTTTTCTTGGACAGGTATTTCCTGATCCCAAAAAATTCAGAAGCAGAGGATAGCTTTTAGGTTCCCAGATCGTAATTAATGGTTCGGGTAGTCCGTCAAAAGGGCTTTCGTAGGTTGTTGCCGCTTTTTCGGGGTTTCTGGATTGTATCAGAAATTCTAATGCATTTTTATCCAGCAAAGGAAGATCGCAGGCTACTACCAGCCATGCTTTTTCTCTCTGGGAGCGCAATGCCGAAAGTATTCCTCCAAAAGGACCCATGTCCAGAAAAGTATCGGTAAGGGCGTTGTAATCATTATTAAAATTTTCCAGCTGGTCCTGTCTGCAGGAAATAAAGACTTCCTCACAAAATGGAGCTAAAAGATCAGCCGCATAATACCGTTGCTCTTTGCCATGCCAGTTGATTTTATCTTTAGGATTTCCCATTCGCCGGCTTTTTCCTCCTGCCAGTACCAGCCCGTTGAGTCTGGGGAAATCAGTCTCTTTTGAAATCATTTTTTCCTCCTGTTTTTTCGATGAGTTGTATTTCTTTTATCACAATATCATGGCTCATTGCCTTGCACATGTCATAGATGGTAAGTGCTGCCACAGATGCCCCTGTCAGTGCTTCCATTTCGATGCCGGTCTTAGCTTCAATCTCAGCAGTACAGTAGATTTCAATTTCATTCTGAGAATTGATTTCAATACCTATTTCACAATTATCCATACCAATAGGATGGCACAGTGGGATAAGGTCGCCTGTTTTTTTTGCAGCCATTATCCCTGCAATGATGGCAGTTTGAAACACAGAACCTTTTTTAGTTTTAAAGTCATCCTTTTGAAGCGCTTCCAGAATATTTTCAGGAATTACCACAATGGCTTTGGCGGTTGCTTTCCTGTGGGTAACCTTTTTATCACCCACATTCACCATACCTGGCTGTTCCTTTTCGTTAAGATGTGAAAAATTTGTCATGAGTACAATTAAAAATTATATTTCCAGATGGTATAGACTTCGCCTTTCTTAAATTCATTTTTTTCCAGAGGAAGCTCTATAAATGCATGGGTCTCTGCAAGATGAGAGAAATCTCCGGAACCATTGGTATTCACTGATTCTGCAATTACTTGTCCCGATGTATTTACACTGAGTTTTACCTGGGCAAAATATTGCAATGGAAAAGGAAAGTCTATATCATTTTGTAAAACGGCATACCGTACTGTTTCCGGGATCTCTAAAGATTTTTCCAGCCAGGGAATAAAATACCGGTGCAGGCACATAAATACGGAAACCGGATTTCCCGGGAATGCAAAAACTAATTTTTCGTTCCGGCTTTTTCCAAACCAGAATGGTTTTCCTGGTCTTTGCTTTATTTTGTGAAAAAGTTTTTCGATTCCCAGCTCTTCACAAGCCTTGGGCAGATAATCGAATTTTCCCATAGAAACTCCGCCACTCATTAGTAAAATATCGTAACGGTCAATACATTGGGAAAGTTCCTTTTTTATGAGTTCAAGATCATCATTCCAATGCAGCCAGTCAGCACTGATCCTATATTTTTCCAAAACAGATTGTATGGTAATTCCATTGGAACGTCTCAGCTGAAATGGAGTAGGGGGTATGTCAGGTGACACCATTTCGTCTCCTGTGGAAATAATAGCCACCCTCGGAAGTTTTTTCACCTTCAGAAATGTTTTTCCGACGGATGCGGCAATCCCGAGAATAGACGGTGTTATAACCTGATTGGCTTTTACCAGTATTTCTCCCACTTTTTTATCCCTTCCTTTCAGGTGGATATTCTGCCCTTTTTTTACATCAATATTGATGTTTGCCAAATTGTTGTTGATCAGGATATCTTCATAACGAATCACAGTGTCCATCGAAGAATGCAATGCAGCACCGGTCATAATTTCGACGCAGTTATTTTCTTCATCAATAAAAACCGGAGCTTCACCCGCTGCCTGGACAGCTTTGATGGTAAAGTTGCGCACTCCTTTTTCATAGGATTTGAAACTGATCGCAATTCCATCCACCGTAGGTCTGTCAAAAGGTGGTAAATCACGATCTGCCAAAATATCCTCTGCTAAAATTCTTCCCAAGGCATTTTCATAGGAAATATCTTCTGTTCCGAAATCTCTTATCTGCGAAAAGATAATTTTTTCTGCCTGCTGTACACTGATCATTTCCATAATTATCCTCCTATAGTTGCCATTGACTGATGTATTTGTGATGCGGTCAGACTCAGTTTTTGAGCTTCCCAACCGTCCTTTGGTTTTTGGTGTATACTGCTGATAATTATATTTTTCAGCTCTTCATCTGTTTTTCCCATACGGATTTCATCCTTCAGATTGATACCGCCCCCTTCATACAAACAGGTTCTCAGAATACCGGAAGGGGTGATTCTTATCCTGTTGCAGTCTCCGCAAAATGAACGGGTATAAGCTGCAATAATTCCTATACCTCCTTCAAAACCAGGAATCTTATAATTATATGATGTTGAACTTTTAGGATCAACTGTCTTTTGGATGTCAGGAAAATGTTCTTTTATATAGCTATGAATTTTTGTAAAGTTCCAATTCAGGGAAACATCTGTTTCGCTGCCATTAAAAGGCATCTCTTCAATAAAGCGCACCTCTACCGGAAGACCTTTTGTAAGCAGAACCAACGGAATAATATCTTCGGTATTTTGTCCTTCCATTACCACGGTATTGATTTTTACTTTTATATCATGCTGTAGTAAACCATCTAAAGTTTTCATGACCTTATCAAAACTATTTCTCCGGGTAATTTTGAAAAAACGGTCCCTATCCATTGTATCAAGACTTAGATTGACAGATTTTACTCCGTATTGTTTAAGCTGCGGAATATATGGCTCGGTGAGAAGGCCATTAGTGGTTATACTGAGATCAGTAAGTCCGTTTAATTGTGATATATTTTTGATGAGGTCAATAGAGTTTTTTCTGACAAATGGTTCTCCTCCCGTTATTCTGATTTTATCTACTCCCATGGCTGTAAATACCGAACAGATCCTCAGCATTTCTTCATCGGTCATTAATTCATTCTGCTTAATCCAGGTAAGACCTTTTTCCGGCATGCAATACGTACACCGGAGATTACACCGGTCTACAATAGCAAGCCTTAGATAGTTGATATTCCTTCCAAATTTATCTGTCAACATTTTAAATAAAATAAGTCTTATTACAAATATACTGAATGTTTCCCTTCCCGAAGGGAAATTCTATAATTGCAGATAATAGACCATATTTATTTCACAATTCCGGATATAGATTCTTCTTCATATCTATTTTAAGTAACTTTATCCGTCATTAAAATAGAAAATGCCACACGATAATTTTAAAACATTAAAAGATCAGATTAAAGATGTGTATGTTGTGTATCAGGATACAATAAGTTCTTCCGAACTCAATCGTTTTCCCGATCATTCTTTTACAATTATACTTTTAGATGACTGTGAAAAAGGGAATTGTGTTACCGACATAGATACCTATATTTTAAATTCCCGGCAATTATTTGTTCACCTTCCCAATAGAAAATACATATGGGATCTGCCTTCAAATGCAAATGGCAGAAGATTGATCATTAATGACTCTATTCTTGAAACATTTTCTCCGACATTAAAACATACTTTTTCCCCTCACAGTACCTATGAAATGATCCAGTCAAACGAGGAAGCTTATGAAAAGTTCAGTATGGAATTTGATGCCATCCGTAAAGAGATACATTCGGAAATAGTGTTTCCTGAACTTATTAATGCAAGGGTGAGGCTTTTGGCTCTGATGATCAATCTTTGGATAGAGCAGATGTATGGAAAATCTGCATTGAGTGATCATAATAACCCTGCTTTCCGGTTTCATGAACTGGTCGAAACCTATTACAAAACACAAAAAAGTGTAGCTTTTTATGCTGAAAAGCTATGTATTACGCCCAATTATCTAGGTGTTCTATGCAGGAAGCAGTATAAAATATCTCCATTGGAATTTATAAAGCAAAGAATAGTATTGGAAGCAAAGAAATTATTACATAGTTCAAATAAATCAATCAAAGAAATAGCTTTTGAGCTTGGGTTTAATAATTTCTCTCATTTTTCATATTTTTTCAGAACACAGACAGGCTGGACTCCGAAGAATTATAGAATAACAATGGATAAGAGTTAAGTTTAATAATCTATTTAATTAAATAAAACGGCATCTTTAAAGGATGCCGTTTGCTATTTTATTATCTGCGAATGGTTACTCCTCCGTCTACGGACAGGTATGAACCCGAAATATAAGACGCTTCTTTTGAAGCCAGGAAAACAATAGCATTGGCTATTTCTTCAGCTTCCCCGATTCGTTTCAGCGGAACCGCTGCTGCAATAGCATTTTTAATATCCTCAGGTGTTTGATGATTCATCGGGGTATCAGTTAATCCCGGAGCTACGGTATTGACTCGGATTTTTCTGTCTGCCAATTCAGTTGCTGCTGTACGGGCAATTGCATCAACGGCACTTTTTGTTGCAGCATAAGCTCCCATTTGTGCATATCCACTGACTGAAACTCCGGAAGAGATCAGGATTACGGAAGCTCCTTCTGCTAAATGCGGAATTAGTTTTTGTAAAGTAAAGAATAAGCCTTTTACGTTGATGTTGAACAAATCATCAAAAACTTCTTCAGTCGTTTCTTCAATGGAGTGTTGTTTCGCTATACCTGCGTTCAGCACAAGTACATCAATTTTATTTCCGCTTTCCGCAACTTCTTTTGCCAACGTTTCAATTTCTGGTATTTTCGAAATATCCGACGCGAGGGTTTTTAAATTTTGGCTATTAATTTTTAGTGATGCTGCATTCAGGCTATCACTATTTCTTCCTGTTATTAAAACGTTTGCTCCTTTTGTGATAAATGTTTGGGCAGTTGCCAATCCAATTCCTGCGCTTCCGCCGGTGATTATTATATTTTTATTTTTAAAATCCATTTTTTAAATTTTGAATGATTGAAAAATTAATTTTAGTCTAAGACTTTTTGTGTTTGAAATCGATTTCTTTAACGATGCAAAGTTAAAATGAATAAATTTATTTTAGTAACTTTGTAACTAAAAGTAACAGTAACTTTTGAGTAACAAAGTAACTTATGGAGGAAATTGAATGCTCTGATAACGAGACAAACAGAAAACAAATCATGGCTGTTCACGATGCAATGGACGTATTGAATGGTAAGTGGAAAATTTCAATAATATCATCAGTTTGTTATTACAACAAACGGCGTTTTTCTGATATTTTGAATGACGTGAAGGGTATTTCCAATAAAATGCTCAGTAAAGAGCTGAAAGAACTGGAAATGAACCAGCTTGTAAAAAGAATAGTTAAGGATACTCAACCCGTGACGGTGCAATATCAGCTGACAGAATATGGTTTAACGCTGAAAAAAATTATTGATACTTTGGCTGATTGGGGAATCGAACATCGAAAAGTAATTGTTGGGAAGAAATGATAATAAAGAGCCGGGAGTAAGAGCTTTTCTTTTATTTCCTGCGGAATTTCGGCGGCGGAAGCGTTATGATAATTCCTTCAGGTTGAACTTCCCCAATGGAACAAACAACGAATTAAGTAAACGCGAAAGGATTCGAACCTTTGATCGTCCCGATTAAAAACCGGGATGCTCTATCCTGTCTGATGTATTAATTGAAGTTATAGAACACAAAAAAACTCACAATACAAATTGTGAGTTTTAAAGTGAACTTGACAGGATTATCCTCGAACTCTTTGGTTGCTGATCTTAATTGGGTTTTACGTGTATTTTGTTGATTATCAGTAGTTTTTTTGTTGGGAGGAGTTTGGTTCCCGTTAGGGAAATTTCATAATCTTTATATTAAAAAATCCTGCAAATTGACTATTTGCAGGATTTGTCTATTCATAATTCACAGAATTAACTTTTGAAATGTGGTTGGATACTAATGCATAACAGTTTCATAACAAGAGATTAAG
The DNA here is from genome assembly GCF_039645525.1 of Chryseobacterium sp. Chry.R1. Classification (NCBI taxonomy): domain Bacteria; kingdom Pseudomonadati; phylum Bacteroidota; class Flavobacteriia; order Flavobacteriales; family Weeksellaceae; genus Chryseobacterium; species Chryseobacterium sp. Chry.R1. The sequence continues at coordinate 4,753,416 of NZ_CP151793.1, read as the reverse complement.
ATTCGGTAAAGCCATATTTTTCTTCTCGCTTTTTAAATGCTTCCTGCCCACCTTCAACTATATCAGCAATATGTTCTCTAATTCCCATACATCTCAGCAGATCTTTTTCTAAATTATTTTTTTTGAAAGAGTTTTCTAGTGCTCCATTTATATAATCAAATCGAAAATTGCTAAAAGCTTCATTTTCATCTTCATTTTGGCCCTGTTGATTAGCAATTATTATGTTTTCTGCATCGGCATTTACTACAATATTTGGATTATGTGTAACCAGAATTATCTGTCGCTCCATTTTTTTTTCTCGAAGATATTCTACTAGATCAGCTGTAATTGACCGGTTATCTAAATTATCTTCAGGTTGATCAATAAGGATTGGCGCTTTTGATGTACTCAACCCAACGATTAGCATCAGTATTACAAAGCTGGCTTTACCCGTAGACATTTCACCTAATTTGTCATTTTTATATTCTATTTCCCAATAGTCGAAAAAATAGTCTTCAAGCAGAATTTTTGCAGCAGTTTTCCGATCAAATCTTCCGACTAGGGAATATTCCTTTTTTTCAACAATGGACTCGAACATATTTTGTAAATCATTTACCAATTCGGCTAAAGAATAGTTTGCTAACGAGTTTTTATCTTCAGCACAAATAGTGTATGCTTTGTAATTAGCGGAACGTCCGTGGCTAAAATCATGAACAGCTTTTCTAAATTTGGAAAAATTAAATTTAGTAAGCCCCTCGATTTTTAATTTATCTTTTTCAAGATCAACTGTTCTAACTTTAAGTTCGTTGATTATAGCTCCATACTCGCTATAATTCTTTTGATAGTCAAGAAAGATCTGTTTTTTTAGTTCTTCAAGAGATTTCTTGGAACCTGCTATTTCCTTATTAATCTGATCAATTGCAAGGACCGAAGCTTTATCATCAGCAATAGATTTATTAATCTCTTCGATTTGTTTCTTTAGAGCCTCATTCTTTAAATATGGGGAAAGTTTCTCTTCAATTTCTCTTTTTCTTTGCGAACTGCCAGTAAAAATATCAGATACATTTGAGGCAACCTTAAAACGGTTTCCTTCACCCTCTTTCTGGATTAAGATAAATTTCTCATTAAATGCTGTCAGCGATTCAATTGTAGTGTCAAGGAACTTTGATGCCTCAGCATAAATATCTTTGAATACAGTCGTTTGGAAGGCTTCCAACATTAATTTTTCCTTATTTTTCACTGTGTTTAAGGTTGCTTCCAGATCCTTATTGAACTCTAAAATCCTATTAAAATCTGCAAATGCAGTATTTCTAAATGTGGTAATTTCTCCAAGATCTTTTTGAAGGGTGTCATATTCTGCAATTTGGGCTGGTGTCATACCTGCTGCTTCATTAAGATCCTTAACTATTTTATTGTTATTCTCAATATTATTTTCTAAAATTTCTTTTTTGGATTTTGTCAGCAGCTGACTTTCAAGATTAATAATACGTTCTTCTAATTCAAAATAGGTGTCTATCAGTGATTCTCTCTTTCTGTCATTTGCACGTACCCGCGAGATAAAGCCTTCATAATTTTCTCGTGCTTCCGGGGTTTCAGTAATCAGTTCACGAACTATTTTATTAAGAGCATCACCTTTTTTATTTTCCTCAGGTTCAGCGAGTTTTACCAAGTAATTCTGCGGAATATATTTAATTTGAGGTATTATACTATTTTCATCACTATTTCGATACATTAACTGTGAAAAATTACCTTTTGTTGTAATTTCGAAATTAAATGATGGATCATCTTTTTGAAACTTATAACGATCTTCAATTCCTTCTTTTTTCAGAAATTCTTTATCAGCTAATAATGTCTTTGCAATATTGTAAAGTAAAATTGATTTTCCGGATGATTTCCCGCCGATAATAACATTTAAATTTTCATTCAAATAAATCGGGTCCGAGTTAAACTTGTTGTTTGCTGATATAAACCTAACTGAATCGATAATGAGTTTTTGTTCTTTTTGTTCTGGTCTGGAACTTTGAATTTTTACTCTATATTTTGGTTCAAACAATATCTGTTTTAGCCCCTCGAAAGTTGGATCTGCTTTAATCCAAGTAGCACGATCTGAGGGATATTTACCATAATCGGTATACTTATGCGCATCACTACCAGAAACACATGGCTTGGATTTATTCCCAATTGTTTTTGTGAAATTTTCAAAAAATGCTTCATTTGCTGTTGTCTTTGTGCCATTAATCAAATCTATATTTACCTCATCTCGCGCTTCGAAAATATGAGTAGATTGCATAAAATAATTATCAGCATGGGGGTGCTTTTTCCAATCTAGTTTTAAAAGTCCATCACTGGTATCGTATGGCATTATAATAAATCCGCTGTTTTGTGGTATTTGCTCTATTGCTGCTTGAAGCGATTCTTTTGTTATTTCTGCAGTTTGTGAACCCAGTTTTAAAAGCAAATCATCACTAAGATGTGCTGGATCTGAAAAACTATGAAAAGCAGCTTTACTAGTATCTAGGCTTTTGGCAAATTTTATTAAAGAATCATCCGAAAGTTTTTTGTCTATTGACCTTATGTATAACTCAGATTTAAAATCGATAAGATCTTGTTTGCTAAGTTTATTTGAAAGAATAACATGTATGTTCAGCCTATAGCTTGTTGGACTTTCAATTCTTAGCTCCATCCCAGGGAAAATAGTTTTTTTCAATTCATCAGGATTCTTTTTCAAATAATCCTGTAATTCGATATACCAGTCGAATGTCCAGTAGTCCATTAAACAGAATACTTCGACATCCGAAGAATTAATATGTGCAATAAAAGTTTTAATTTCAGCCTCTTTTTCAGCTGGACTCATTTCCCTGAGCCTTTTGGAACCACTCCAGTGAAATGATGCAGGAGTATGAATATGTAAATCCCATTTCCTCCATTGGGAACCTCTATTCTTGTTCATAAGAGTTTTATTTTTTTAATAATATGTTTACCAGGTTATTAGGATTGACTATTAAAAGTCAGTTTTTAACAAATATATTAAATTTAGGAGTTAAAGAATTATGGAAATCCATAAAAAAAATTAGATAATAATCTTATTTATTCAAAGAATCATATCCATAGTCTAAAAGATTTCTATTAATTAGTTTATTTATTATTATATACTTTTGGCATTTATTGACAAATATTTATGACGAAACTATCGGAATGTCTTATCATTCTAAACTTTATAGGTTTAAAAATAGAGCACCTTAATAACGTTCACATAAACTATGGCTTTACAGATTTACTGACAGGTATAAAAAGAGATATGTATAGAAAGCTTTATAATATAGGAGTTTCTGAAGAAATACTAGATTCAGAAAAATACGGTCAGTTTATTGCTGAAGAAGCCTCTGAAAAGTTTTCTTTAGTTCATGAAAATTTTGCTAAAGGTATAGTCGATTTGTATTCTTTTAAAGAATATGATAACTTTTTTAATTCAAAATGTACAGAAGATGAATTCCTAAGAGAGAAAATTTTGAAGTTTAAGAAAGACAATAAGCATCTAATTAATGATGTAGATTGGGATGAAATAATAGATCTGAGAAACACAATTCTCGCCCATAACCTCCGAGATAAGAACAAAAAGCCTAGCAAACCGTAATTTAACAAAATTTGCATTATTATCTTTAGATTATAAGAAAGGACTTCTTTATTTTATACAAATGAATATGGTATACCAAAATCTTAAAAAAGATTTCGATGTCGAATTTCAACAAGCATCTATTGAATCAATAATGCAAATCAGTGACGTCAAGATAGAAAAATAAGATATATTAGCTTTAGCTGTAAGTAATAAAAAAACATGAAAGACTTTATAAGCAAAGCTTCACCTCTTAAATATCTTTTGCCTAAGGTTGAAATTCCAGTGGAGGCGGTTACAACTTCTAAAATAGAATTTGAGGAATAGATATGTTTATATGCAGTGGACTAGACATTAATATTAGTGTCGATCTGCTGGTTAAGGAAAGATCCTTGCTGTCCTATACCCATTGTAATATAGTTATTGAGTTCGTCGGTATATGCGCTGAAGTATGATTCGAGATCACAACCAGCTAACGTCGGTAATCTTTAAGTATTAATGGCGAGTTTTTATTGAAGAAGCTCCTATATTTTTTACACATAAAGTAACAGGTTGTCCTTAACGGAAAACCTGTTACCTCAATTATTTGAATCACCATTAATATTAAATTTCCTATGCAAATCTACTCTTTCCTATTACGGCTACTGCTTCCTCGAAAGTCAATTCGGTAGATTTCGATTTTAAATGGCTGTTATTTGAAAAGTCTATAAGCCCGTTAATGTAAAAAAGTTTATGATCCAATTCGTCTTTATCTTCAAGCACTTCTATTTTCGATTTAATAGCCAATAAATTATTGATTACCAACTCATGACCTCGATCATCCACGCTTAAATTCGCTGTGAGGGCATTCATAAAGTTTCTAGACTGGTGGAGATAGAATGTTTGGAATGTTGAAGGCTCATATATTATATTAAAAAGACTCTCATAAAGATAGAGTTCGTTTAGATTTTTGTATTTAATGACATCTTTAGGGAAGAAACCGCTCGAATCTGATTTAATGCTTACAACTCTTACTAAAGAGTTAAAATAATAATTTAATGCGTTATTGTGGTTTAAAAAAAAGAATATGTTTACGGCATCATCAATGAAATTTAAATCTTGAATTTCAAGATAATTGAGTGCAGCCTGTAAGATAAATTCATTATCCATTTCTTTTTCCTTTATTATCTTAATGATGTACCAGTAAAAATATGACTTGGGCTCGCGACAGCATGCTTTTAGAAATGACAGTGGGTCATCAATTATTTCAATATACCTTGTTAATATATTGCTTTTATTAAACAATGTCTCGTCCAATAGAATTTCTTCGCCGATTTTTTCAAAACATTCTTCTAAGTTATTATTTATAGCATAAGAAATATGATCTTCTTTAGAAAAGAATGTGAGATTGCCTTTAGTTATATTCTCCGTTACTCTCTTATTTACGGCCTGTTTGTCATTAGTTCTCTCTAATACATGAGCTATAAATGAGTTTTTCGCATTAGGATGTTTTTCTTGTCCAGCATCTCCAAATTCAATTGCATTGAGATAAAAATCTTTGTCTAGTAAAATATTGTAGCTTAAATCATAAAAAAGCACAATCTTGAGGTATGCAAAATTCATGGTCGTGCTAAATCGGTTCGGATCGGTAGGATTTATAACAATTACATTATTGAAATCAATCTTTTCTGCCAAAAGTTCCACTAAAGACCTGATTAAAGATAATTGCGGTTCTTTCAAGTCTGCATCGAATGAAGAATGAGCTAAGCAAGACTTAATCACACTTAAATAAAAATAGGGCTCATCCAAAAGCTGAGCAATTCTTGAAATATCTACAGTTATTCCCGGGTGTAATCTAAAAGCGGTTTCCAGAACGGTATGGACCGTATATTGTAACCCATGAAAATTGAAGTCCTCATACCATTTGAAAAATAAAGGTCTAAACTCTTTATTTGATAATTGTTCTACCTTATTACGGATGAAATAATCCTCTATTTCAGTGACTAAAGCTCTTTTATCAAACAGTAATTGAAAATTTTTCGATTTAAAATTGTTGTATACTTCATTTCTCTCTGCAGCCTCAATTTCAGTTATCAAAGGTATGCTGAACACAAAGCCTGCCTCCATAAATTTAAGCTCAAAATAAATTCCTAATTCCCAATTGTTATTGGCTATCCAGTTTCGTAATTTCTCAATGTTTTCTTCAGGGTCAAACTTAAATGTACCTTCATGGAATTTACTTGTGATATGGTCGATCGAGCTCTTATCCAAATAATTAGAAATCTGGTATAATACATCTGTTGACAGTTTTTCTTTAAGAAGGATATAGGTAACTATTTCTGGAGTTAATTTTATATTTAATATTATTTTTTGCAGCAACGGATTACTCATTATTCGATGTGATCCAGAAAATGCAATTTCAATTAATTTAAGGATGTAATTTGGATCATCGCCGAAAAATTCGATCCGGTCCAGTATTCTGTCGTCAAAGCTATCAAGAAATACGCTATTAGCCCGAAATGAATACTTTTCATCGAACATTATTTCAAGTAACGCAAGGTTGAAATCTGGATCCTCGGTTTTCAGCAAAGTAGAAGCAAATAGATAATCTGTCGACCTGATAACATTGTCGTAAGTAGTATAATACTTTCTTATTATCTCTAAAAACAATTCAGCATCACGAGTCTCATCTGGAAGGTCACTTTCAATAGCTAGAATTTCATAATATACGTCCTTATTCTCTATGAATTTAGTATAAGTAAGTACTTGATCTAAATAATCGGAATCTTTATGAAACCCTTGGATTTTTATCGTTCTTAAGATTTCGGTAGTCAAGAATCCTACTTCATGTATCAATAAATTTAGCAGCTGGCATTTAAGAACTTCGGTTGATTTCCCATTGAGAGACTTGTACCCAAGCACTTCTAAAGCTGATGCTCTACCTCTGTGATGTAGATCTTTATTTAGAAGCTGATCCATCAAAAAATCAAAATTGGCAAATTCTGCGAGGGTATCCAAAGCCAGCTTCTCATTGTTATTGATCCAATAGGTTTTCTCAATGCAGATTTCTCGAAAGTACTTTTCGAAAATCTCATTTTTTAGTTCGTCCTCGAATCGGTTTTCATCTGCGAAGAATAAAATTTCAATGTCGTTCGTTAAGAGCCAATTTTTAAGTGTACTAAATTTCTCACCCTCTAAAATGCTTAATAGGAATGTAGTTGTATTAAATAAATTTGGCTTTACCTTTTCTAAATCCACTGCTTTGATAAATGCAATAATTTCTTCACTAGTCAAATGGGAGATAAATCTCGCTGCATAATACTCTTGATAATTCTTATGAATAAAGCTGTAATTCTCTAAAGATTCATCTTTTGATATAAAGTTCAATTCAGGAAATATTTTGATACCTTCGTCGCCGACCAACTTATAAAGATGTTCCTCACTTATTAGCGTTTCCTGCATCAATTCATTTGCTATTGCAACCTTTTGCAGCATATGATTAATTTGAGCTTTGTGTGTATCGAAACGATTTTTTAGTTTGACCAACGTATCGTTTATTGACTCGTTCAACATTAAATCCCATGACTTTTCTAAGGTATCTGGAAAGCTTCCGTTTTTGATGTAATAATTGGCGAAAAGATTAAGAAAAAAAGGTGTTTGCAAAATCAGAAAAGAGCTCGTGATCGTTTCGTAGTTTAATTGCAAATCGTATTTTTTATCTAGAATATTTTCAATTTGGTCATAGGATAGGTTCTTCAGATATGCAGTAGTAAAATATGTGAGATCCGTTAGATATTTTTGGTAAATATTGGTTCTACAGGAAATAATAAACTTTAATTTTAAATCTGGATATCTTGCAATGAAATTTTGTAATTCTGCGATAAAATCGCGGATATTTCCAATTTCATCCAAGCCGTCGAAAAGAAATAACAGAGCCGGCATTTGTTGCCAATTTTCAAACAAAATCAAATCTTCGATTTTGTAAGTATATCTAAAATTTTTGATATTTATTAAGAGAGGTACTAACTGAGTTTCCTGCTTATCTTGCCATAATTTTTTAAAGACCGCTGTAAGTTCTGTTGTTTTTCCAACTCCTGGATTTCCTAATAAAAAGATATAATCACGTTGTTTCAAAAGATCGAGTAATGTCAATCTCTCATCTACATCTTCAAACAAAGAGAGTGTTACCGTATCCTGCGGTGAAGTTTCAATATATCTTAATTCGTGGTATTGTTCGATCATGGTTTAAAAAATGTTTTCTCTTCTAATTTTGTTAGGTCAATTTTAGGCTGGGAGACAATTTTAGCGAATCCCAGTCCTCGTGGTGTATTATCAATGCCATCACGAGGAGCTGCATCAGAATCTACGGCAAATACTCCGTTGTCATATGAATATCTATAGTATGTAATACAACTTATAATTGCCTGTTCAAAATCGATATCGATAATATGGAACCCGGGTTGCCATTTATTAATTTCTTCATCAGGTTTATTTAATCCAGCACGAGCCATAAGACCTATGCATTGTCCAGTTGGGTTAATATGGTAAGAAATGTCTCTTTGGTGTTTATCCCCAAATAGATGTAAATGATATTGTTGCGTCAGTAAGGCTCTTTTGAATTCTGTATGTTCATGAAAACTTTCAATTGGATGATGAGTTAAAATTACCTTCATTGCTGTACCCTGCAGATCGGGTAAAGCATTATATATTTGATCGGTACCAAAAAAAAGTAATTTTTTGGGAGGTTCTGCTAGCCTGCATGTGCTACATCTCCAGCTGTCATTTATCAGCGCAAAACCAACTTTTATTTGGTCGTTAAATTGGTAGACATAGCTTGACTGATTTATCGAATATTTGTAATTTGAGGTATCTTTATGAAATCTTTCTTCAAAATCTTTGAAACGTTTGATTCTGGCTCGATATCTGTCAGCATCATCACCGCTCAAAGAAAGGAGTTTTTTTATATTTCCCGCCACCTCTTCTTTTTGCATGTTTTTCTCATCCACCCATAATATATTACTTTCATCGATGTCATGATTACCTGCGATGAACAGAAATCGATCATTTTCAAAGCCTAGCTCTGCTTTTATAGGATATATGAACTTTTCTTCAAAAATCTGATATGGATCTTCAATTGCTTCAAAACCTGGTATTTTAAGAAGGGAATTTCCTCCCTGATCTACTAGGTCCCCTGTAATAACAATTAGGTCAATATCTTTTTTTTGATTTTCTTCCTGCAGAACCTTAGGTAGATCTACGATGTAATTCCGTGAAAATTCATCATAATTTGCACTAGACAAATGAATGTCCGAAATATGTATTATTCTCATTAAAGGTTAATTCGTTTTTAGAACAGTTAAAAACTCAATGCATGTATATATAATACAACCACTTTTAACTTGTTGTAAATATAGAAAAAAACTGTGCATGCTTATATTCTTTCTAAAGCATTTTAGTAGATAGAAAACTTAAACCCCAAACAACTCAGCATCTATTCCCAGACCAAATCCGAACTAGTATCTGCCATTATTGATCCATTTTTTGCCAGCTTTGTCGGTTCCAAAATCAAAACCGACAGGAATGAGTGCAAAGGTCATCTTGTTATAGGTATAAGTTGCTGCCAGAGAAATTGAAAACATAAAAGCAGTATGACTTACTTTAAAAGGGACGGTCATGATTGAAAATTGTACAGAAGATGAATTCCTAAGAGAGAAAATTTTAAAGTTTAAAAAAGACAATAAGCATCTAATTAATGATCTAGATTGGGATGAAGTAATAGATCTGAGAAACACAATTCTTGCCCATAACCTCGGAGATAAGAACAAAAGCCTAGCAAACCGTAATTTAACAAAATTTGCATTATTATCTTTAGATTATAAGAAAGGGCTACTTTATTTTATACAAATGAATACGGTATACCAAAATCTTAAAAAAGATTTTGGTGTTGAATTTCAACAGGCATTTATTGAATCAATAATATAAATCAGTGACGTCAAGATAGAAAAATAAGATATATTAGCTGTAAGTACTTAAGTAATGAGCCACATGTTTTTTGCTTATTACAGCTGCTAAGTCATTATTATTTTACATATATGAAATTGTTAATTTAAGATTATATATGTGATATAATTTGTTGTTGTAGTTCTTGAGATATGTCTTCCACGCGGTAAATATAATCCGATTCTAAACCTTTTCCAATGAATTTTGTAAAGCTTTCGGATGAGACGTTTAAAGAATTTAAACTATTTCTAATTTCCGATTCGAGGTTAAGACCTTTCAACCATTTCATTTCAATAGAGGAATTTTCATTTAGATGTCTTTTAAATTCTGACAACTTCCATAACGTAATCAAAATTTCAAATTTCTTACTCAGATCGCCATTAACAGATTTTTCCGGAAGTAAAACTTCTGGCAAATTTTTTAATGTTTTTTCTTCAATTGTAACAGGAAGTGCAGGAAAATTGATATCAATATTTTCAGCGCCGGTTATTAAGTTATCATAAGCATTAATGAGTTCTTTACTTATTCTGAAACCACTAACTGCTATATTATCTTTTACACTGATAATTGTAATAAATTGATAATCTAAATCTCTCAAAATACCTAATGCGAATAATAAACTTTCCAAACTATGGGTATCAGAAAAATTAAAATCGATTATTCCAATTGTCAAATAAGTAATGGTGTCAGTTTCTTCTATTCCATTGGGATAAACGAATTTAAAATCAGAACTTGCCTCAATTATTGCTAAAGAATGATTGAGGTCATCAAGTTTAGCGTTTTTAGCCTTCATCCACCATTCTTCAACAGCCTTTCTCCCAACTGGAACAGGCATTTTATCTTCTAACGGTATTTGCGATAAATAATATAAGATTGAAGCATATAGTCTTTCATAATGTATATTTTCTTCTATGCAAATGCTCTCCGAGTCAAAATAAGCTATTGTTTTATTTTCAATAGTTCTAAACGCATTTTGCAGTGCTTCTAAGTCAAAATAAACACCTTTGAAATTAATTAATGCCAATCTTGTGTCTTGTTCTTTTTTTGGCAGGAAAATATTGAATATTTGACTATTAATATTTGTAAGGGAACTAATCCACGAGCCTATTTCTTTTTCGCCTTCGACAGCATTATTTTTTTCATTATACTTTTTATAAATTGGATATTTTTTCTTAAGCTTTATAGTGTTGTTAAGAAGTTCTCCTTTCTGCTGTAATTCAGTGACATTTTTTTGAATTTTATTCTTGTTGCCTTCTAATAATCCGTCAATCATCCGTGTAACAATTTTAACCCATTCCAAAGCTAATTTTCTAATGTTTATTATTCTCTCTTGCCAACTGTAAGCCGACGAGTCTAAATACATTTTCTGTATTTCGTTATACCAAATCTGGTTGAGATGAATGTCAAAAGAATTCCCAATTGAAGCCGGAGTCATTCGTTTACGTGCATCATCTCTAACTGTAGTAGTCATTTCTTCAGAAGGAAACGGGAACATTATTCCCTCAGTACAATACTCTTCATAAAATGGAAAGAATTCAAAAATATCCTCAATCCTAGATACACTCAAATTATTGGCGTGTTTTGAATCTTGATCAAATAGAAGATATTTAATATTAATTTTATTCCCAGAGTCCTCTATAATAATAGAATTAGTATTGACTTTAAGATAACTGAAGAGCGTCTCTTTATTTTTTATTATGAAATTATTATATTCAACAGAATCAGTTAATTGTAAAAAAGACATCAATTCTTTCGCCTCACTAAAATCCATTTTTATTAGCTCGTCGATACTGATATTGTTGTTTATTGATGGAATATTAATGGCTATTTTTAAATGGCTAAACCATTTTATCAAAAAGCCAAGACCTTTATAAGAAATAATAGCTGAAGAACGTTTTTGCAAATTTAATTTTAAAGCGTTTGCAAATATGACTACATCAGAATTTTCAAATTGATATTTAGGTAATCTTTTCTTTAAATCTGCTAATAGTCTAAAGTTGCCTCCTTGCTCACCAAGAATATTTGACATTTCCTCTAAAGTATTAAGTTCGGAAAATGGAGTAGAAGCTACGGAAAATAATTCTATACCTCCGACATTATAAGCTTCATCAAATTCTAATTTATTTTCATTCAAATATCGATGCGGTTCAGCGTGCATAATACCATCAACAGCGACTACAATATTTTCTAATGAGTCTTCAGAAACTATTTCTGCTAATGTTTCGTAAAATTCATTTTTATAGTTTTGATCAAGTAGAAAAGGAATATTATTAAAGAAATCCTGTTTGTAATCATCAGTAATAATCTTAAACAGGTTTTTAAGAGATTCCTCTACAGGTATGTTTTTGTGCAATAGATCTTTTAGGTGTTGAGATCGAACAGGATGTAAGCCTTCTACAAAATGACCATCAAAATTTAGGAAATATTCTTTTTCTAATTCATTTAATAACTCACCTCGGTCTTGTTCGAATCCTATTTCCGTTTTTACATAACTAAGTAATTTTGCTGTCTTTAATTTAATATTTAAACAATCCGCAAGAGAAATCATTCGTAATATTTCTAACTTGGCTCCTGCTGATTTCGAATTGGATAAATAGTTTATTTGTGCTGAAAGTCGCTCTTCGATCATTTCACCTCTTGTCAGAAGATATGTATATTCAATCAATAGTCCTTTTGGATGAACCTGTTCCCATACAGGTTGCCATTTTTGAATATCCGGATGTATTTTGTGCTTTCTTTTTAATTCTTCAAATAATTCTCTGGCTTCGACCATTGATAATAAAATATCAACCGTAGCTAGGTTAATTCGTGAAATGTCAGCACCAAATCTAAACCAATCTTCTTGTCTAGTTGTAAGTAGATATTTTACAGGAAAATCCCTTGTTGTCGAAACTATTTCAAACCACGATTCTACTAAAGTATTTAATCCATCTATAATTAACAGAGGCTTTTCACCAATTAGAATTCGGGATTCCAAAAATTCAGCAATAGAATTAGCTTCATTGTAGTCCTTACAGCTTCGTAATTCATAGATAGAATAATTGTTTTTTTCTTTTAGATCATATCCCGTTTGCCACGCTAAGGTAGATTTTCCTTGTCCGCTTGAAGATCTAATCACAGTAACATCTGATTCAAATACGCTATCATAAACTTTTTTTTGCCAAATCTTTCTTTTTACGGGTAATCCTAATTTGATATGAGCGGGTCTTGCCGCTTTTCCATCATAAAAATCTTCTGCATTATGACTTTCAGTAATATCATATGAAACTTTGATGATCCAATTATTTAATATCGCATTATTAACAGGTGCTTTAGAGTAAGAGTCTTTTATATCCTGAAATAGGGCAGTAATATCAGTATTAGTTACTGTAATTCTATTTTTTGACCAAATAAAGACATTGTAAAATAATGATCTTAAAAATTGAAGTTCTGTTCCTTTGTTTATCCCCCAGTCCTTAAATAATGAAATCAGAATATCATTGAACAATTCTGTCGATGTTTTATATTCAAATGAGATATTTGATAATAGATCATTATAGTTTATATTGTATTTTAATGTGGTGAATTTTGTTTGCCAGAAGTCAGATAAATCCTTTTTATGCATTAAAGAGTGAAGGTTTCCTTTAGCAATTTCCATATTATACACTAACTTAAACTTGCTGTTAGGATTAATTTCAAAAGTTTCAGCGAAATTTTGTAATACTCCTAAATCCCAAAAACTTCCGGCGTCCATTTTATTTACAGATGATTTAATCTGAGTATATAGTTGACCGTTAAGAATATTTTGAGAGGTATTTAAGTCAATATCCTCAATACCTTCCATTGTTATCGATATTTCGCAAGTTCCTCTAAGCTCGTTAAGTATTAAATAAGATGCATATAATATTTGATAGTAGATGCCTCTAAAATTTACTGATCCTCCAATTCTTTTTTTTAACAAGTTTTCTAATTCTTCAGTAAACTTATTTAAAGTCGGTGCTTTTTGTGGAGTATTCATAGTGAGTAATAGTTGATATTGATTTTATATAGTATCTACACAAAAATAAATCATTTTTATATAACCTTTTTATGGAAATCCGTAATTGAAATCAAAATCAATATGGCTTATTTCATGATGTTTTTAATTATTAATTTGTAGATCAAATTAATATTATTCATATGAAAACAGCCTATTTATATGTCCGTGTAAGTACGGACGAGCAAAAAAGAAAAGGGTACTCCTTACCCGAGCAAGAGGACAGGTTATTAAAATATTGTAAATATAACAATATTGAAGTCAAGGGGATTTATCGTGAAGACTTTTCAGCTAAGAATTTCAATCGGCCTGAATGGAAAAGTCTATTCACAACAATTAAGCATAAATCGCCTAAGGAAGAAGCTAATATATTATTTATTAAATGGGATCGATTCAGCCGTAATGTTGAGTATGCCTATGAAATGATAGGAAAGCTTCGGAAATATAAAACAATAGCAATGGCTATTGATCAGCCTGTAGATTTTTCAGTTCCGGAAAGCACGGTTATGCTTGCAGTATATCTTTCCGTACCAGAAGCGGAAAATAGTAGGAGAGCCCAGAATACAGCAAATGGCATTCGTCGGGCGAAACTAATGGGTAGGTATACTAATAAGGCTCCATTAGGATTTATTAATCTGACACTGTTAGATGGTAAAAAAATAATTACACCTAAACAACCGGAAGCAGAAATTATAAAATGGGTATTTCATCAACTTTCAAAAAATATTCATAAGATAGAAGAGATCAGAAAAATGGCGACAGATAAAGGTTTGATATGCTCACGATCGCATTTTTTTAGGCTGGTACGTAATCCGGTTTATTGTGGTCTTATATCGGTAAATATTAGCGCTGAGGAACAACAAATGGTTAAAGGAATGCATGAGGCATTAATTTCTGAAAGCCAGTTTTATGACGTACAGCGTATTATTACAACGAAAAGACAAGTTACCGCTAAAGCAGATACTCTAAAAGCAACGTTTTTTCTAAGAGGATTCTTAATATGTCCCCACTGTAATCAAAAACTTAGTGGAAGCTTTTCTAAAGGCAAAACCAAAAAATATCCCTATTATCACTGTCATGGGCGATGTAAGACAAGAATAAATGCAATTCTTCTCAATGAATGTTATCAGAATAAACTTCAAGAACTAATATTATCAAATAATGCAGCTGAATTATTCAACAGTATTTTAGAAGATCAGAATATAAAAACACAGAAAACAAACTATTTACATGAACGGATGTTGGCAGAGAGAAAATTGAAAGAAGAAGGATTAACTCTTTCCCAAGCTAGAAAGCTATTTGTAGCAAGGATTTTGAAACTGGACGATTACAATGAATTAAAAAAAGAGAACCAGGTTAATTCTCAATGCTTAAAAAAAGAGTTACGTAATATCAATACTAAATTAAGAGATATTGATAGGCAGGAACAGTTGGAAAGCAAATTATTTTTAGATCTTTTTCACGGATTTTCGGAATTTGATATAGCTGATAAAAAGCATGTTGTGAGTTTGATTCCTCCTGTTAATGTTGACTACCAAAAAGGGAGTCTTTCTTTAGATCTAAATGATGCATTATTAAAAGTACTATTGAAAAAAGCTAATCGAAAAAATATGAAAAATGAATTTCACTTATAAAAAAATATCAATTGAACAGGCAATTGCCCTGTTAGCAAAAAATGGCATTAAAGTAGATGATGAAGAAATAGCAGTTATATTGGACCTGCTTTATCTTATCTCAAAAAATTACAAAAAACCAGAAAAAAAGATAGTATAACCCTAAGGAGATTTCGAATTTGCTGAAAAGTATCTATAGGAAATATATTGAGGCTCTTCTAGATAATTTCAAACAAGTAATAGAAGAATTCTAGCTTCAAAAATCGAACTCTAAATATCCCAATTGTAAAAGTTTGGGCCACAGGTTTTTATGGATATAAAAAATGAGACAACTTTTTAAAAGTTGTCTCATTAAGTGAGCGCGAAAGGATTCGAACCTTTGACCGTCTGCTTAGAAGGCAGATGCTCTATCCAGCTGAGCTACGCACCCATAAAAAGTTGATTCCCGCTTAGTTTTACAAGCGCATTAAAAAAAGTCGGGGCGGCAGGATTCGAACCTGCGACCTCCTGGTCCCAAACCAGGCGCGATGACCGGACTACGCTACGCCCCGAGTATATTGTAAGAAAAAGAAAAGCGGAGGGTAAGGGATTCGAACCCTTGCGACACTTTCGCGTCGACAGTTTAGCAAACTGCTCCGTTAACCACTCCGGCAACCCTCCTTTTATCTTTATTTTTTAATGATCGTTATTCCGTTATTGCGAGTGCAAATATAGAATAGATTTCTTTATTTACCAAATAAATTTCAAGAAAATTTTGCGTATTTTTGAGCTAATAAATGATTAAAAAATTAGACTAATGCGTAAAACATTATATATCATCGGATTAACCGCTTTTGTTTTTTCTTGTGCCCCTCAGAAGAAAGTTGTGAAAACAACATATAAGCCGAAAAATCCAGTGACACAGCCAAAAACCGTAGTTAAAACTCCTGTTGCAGATAAGCCGAAACCACAAATTACAAGTGATCATGGAGTAGAGTTTTTTACAACCAATATTGCAGATCCTACCAAAAATGATAATACAGCAAGTTACGGCTCCATTGTCTCCGCAAAACCGGCCGGATATAAAGTAGTAAAAACCTATTTTCCTGCGATAGCGCAAAATTTCAGACAGAGATATTTAATATTACACTATACTGCTTTACCGGATGATAAATCCATAACTGTGCTTACCCAGCAAGCGGTGAGCGCACATTATCTTGTTAATAATATAGGGGATAATGAAATTTATCAATTGGTAGATGAGAATAAACGGGCGTATCATGCAGGGATAAGTTCATGGAGAAATGATAAAAACCTTAATGATAATTCGATTGGAATTGAAATTGTAAATACCGGATATACTACTGATGGGACCGGAAAAAGGATTTTCGCCCCGTTTAGTGATGAACAAGTAAGAAAGGTAGCCGCATTAGCAAAAGATATTGCCACCAGATACCAGATCCCGGCGACCAATGTTTTGGCCCATTCCGATATTGCACCAACCAGAAAACAGGATCCGGGACCAATGTTTCCATGGAAAAAATTATATGACGAATATCAGATAGGAATGTGGTACGATGAAGCAGCAAAACAAAGTATCTTTGAACTGGCACAAACCGATTTTACAACCCGATATAATGAGCCGTCGTTTATCTTTTTAATTCAGACAGCACTTCAGAAGTTCGGGTACGGGATTGAGCCGAGCGGAAAATGGGATGATGCAACAAAGAAAACCATTGAGGCTTTTCAATATCATTTCCGCCCTCAGAATTATGATGGAATAATGGATGCTGAGACATGGGCCATACTGCAGGCTCTCAATCAGAAGTATCCGGTAAAATAAAATGAAAAAAAGCGCATCTGTTAACGATGCGTTTTTGCTATATTTAAACGATAAAAAAATAGAAAATCTGTAATGGAAAATTTCAGACAAGAAAGTGATTTGCTGGGAGAACTTAACGTGCCGGTGGACGCTTATTATGGAGTGCAAACCCAGAGAGCGATCGATAACTTCAAAATTTCGGGACAGCTTCTGTCTTCATATCCTGATTTTATTAAAGGATTGGCTTTTGTAAAAAAAGCTGCGGCTAAGACTAATTATGAATTAGGGCTTTTGGAAGAAGATCTTTATTTCAAGATTGCAGAAACATGTGATGAGATCATTGATGGACAACTTCATGAACAGTTCCCTGTGGACATGATTCAGGGAGGAGCCGGTACTTCGATCAACATGAATGCGAATGAGGTAATCGCCAACAGGGTTTTAGAAAAGCTAGGAAAGAACAAAGGAGAATATCAGTATTGTTCGCCAAACGATCATATCAATCTTTCCCAATCTACCAATGATGCTTATCCTACAGCTATTAAAGTTGGACTTTTACGTATGAATGTACGATTGGTTGAAAAACTGGAAAAAATAGTAGCTGCTTTTCGTGCTAAAGGAGAGGAGTTTCACGATGTTATTAAAATGGGTAGAACTCAGCTTCAGGATGCGGTTCCTATGACTTTAGGACAGGAATTTGAAGCATTTGCTGCTAATCTGGAAGAAGATATTTCTAAACTGAATAATAATGCCGATCTCTTTGTTGAGGTCAATATGGGAGCGACTGCTATTGGAACAGGGATTAATGCTCCGATCGGCTATGCTTCTCTTTGTGCTAAAAATCTGGCTCTGCTGACCGGATTTCCGATTGTTTCCGCACCAAATCTTGTAGAGGCAACTCCGGATACAGGATCTTATGTAATTTATTCTTCTGCTATGAAACGTCTTGCGGTAAAACTATCCAAGATATGTAATGATTTAAGGTTGCTGACTTCAGGTCCTAGAGCGGGTCTTTTTGAAATTAATCTACCTCCAATGCAGCCGGGATCATCGATCATGCCGGGGAAAGTAAACCCTGTGATCCCTGAAGTGGTAAACCAGGTATGCTTTAAGGTAATAGGAAATGACCTTACGGTAACTTTTGCTGCCGAAGCAGGACAGTTGCAGCTTAATGTAATGGAGCCGGTACTTTCTCATGCGATTATGGAGAACATTAATTTCCTTTCCAACGCTTTGGATACACTTCGTACAAAATGTATAGTTGGCATTACCGCTAATAAGGAAGTTTGTTTGAATATGGTAAAACACAGCATTGGTATTGTGACTGCACTTAATCCTTATATTGGATACAAACAATCGACACAAATCGCTAAAGAAGCATTGGAGACAGGAAAAAGTGTATACAACCTTGTACTTGAAAAAGGAGTGCTTACTCAGGAGAAGCTTGATGAAATTCTTGATCCTAAGAACATGCTGATGCCGCATAACAAATAAAATTGGTTATTACCTAAGAATAAAATAATATAAGATCTTCATCTGAAAATATTCAGGTGGGGATCTTTTTAATACAACCAGACATTGAGGTTTTTAATTATCATTCCTGCACACAACGAAGAGGATCATCTTCCATTTACCCTGGATTCTTTACAGCAACAACGTTATAAGGATTTCAAAGTTGTGGTTACCAATGATGGTTCCACAGACCATACCCCTGAAATTATTAAACGATATACAGATACAGATTCCCGTTTTGAAACAGTTAACCTGCAGAAGTCGGCTCATCAGCCAGGTTCCAAAGTAGTTAATGCTTTTAAAAAAGGATTGGAGACTCAGGATTTGGATCATTTTGATATAATCTGCAAGTTTGATGCGGATATTATTTTGGACGAAAATTATCTTGAAACAATAGAAAAATCTTTCAGCAATAACCCCAAATACGGTTTGGTAGGTGGTCTGCTGTATGTAGAAAAAGAAGGAGATTGGGTTTATGAGGGAAATTCAAATAAAAATCATGTCAGGGGCCCGTTGAAGGCGTACCGCAAAGAATGCTTTCTTGAGATCGGTGGATTAAGGGAAACATTGGGCTGGGATAATATAGACTCTATACTATTGGAGCATTTAGGATGGAAAGAAGTCGTTCTACCGGAATTAAAAGTAAAGTTGATTAAAGTAAAAGGAGCTGATTATACAGTCAGGGAATCGGATTATTACGGACGTTATTTTTACTTTCTTGGGCTAAACAGATTTCTGGCATATGTTGCATCCTTAAAGGAAGCGATGAAAATCAGATCTGTTTCATTTTTTTTCTCTATCATTAAAGCCTATGAAAGCTGCAGGTCTAAAAAAATGAAACTGAAAATCAGCAAAGAAGAACAACAGGTTATTAACAATAAACGATGGGAGACTTTAAAAAAGAAATGGCTTTGAGGATAAAATAAATAAAAACATTTTGAAAAACATAGCTTACATAGAAATAGATACACATGCTGAAATTGCCCGTGCTTTCATGGATATTATGAAAGGGTCGGAAGAATTTACGGTAGACTATTATTTTTCAAAAAAAATCAAAGATCAAATTAGGGAAGATGGCGAAACGATTTTTTTGTCCGACAGTTCCATGATCAGTGATCAGCTGAAAGCAAAAAAGTATGATATCGTTATCATCGGGACGGCACATCGTTATTTCAGTACTTTCCTCGCGATTGTTCAGAAATATAAAGCTGCTGTTATTACCCATAACCAGAATTTTCCTCAATCCTCAAAATTAAGCTTAATCAAAAGCATTTTCAAAGAAGACTTTATTTACAGGCTTAAATTATGGTGGAAAGAAGGTCTTTTCTATTCTTCAAAAGTTTACCAGCATGCAGGTCATCTTCTTGTGTTGGATAATGCGCTCTGTACGGGTAAATATCAGTTTCTTCCCCTGTTTTATACTTCCAATTTTAATAGGGTTCAACAGGATGATGTCAATATTGTAATTCCAGGAGGAGTCTCTCAGAAAAGAAGGGATTATGATCATATTTTTAAAACAATCCGGACTTTAAAAACAGATCAAAGATTCACTTTTATATTTCTTGGGAAAGCTCAGGGTGAAGAGTTGAAAGCGCTTGAAAAATTATCCGGGAATTTACCTGGTAATATTACCATACATTATTTTAAAGAAAGGGTTTCGGCAGAAGATTATGACCTATGGATGGCAAAAGCAGATGTATTATGGTGTCCTGTTCAGCAGCAAACTGAATTTTTCAGTCAGATAGAGATTTATGGAAAAACCAAAATGACCGGAAATGTAGGAGATGCGATCAAATATGGAAAATTGGCTGTTTTTCCTAAAAACTATTCCTCGCAATTGGATTTTATCATTCCGGAAAATGAGAACATTGCCGAGCAGTTTCAACAGCTTAAAAGACAGAGTTTTAACTTTCGGAAGAACTATAGCAAAGAAAGTATCCGGAAAAAGCTCGGGAATGTTTTAAATGGTCTTATTTAAACTTAAATATCCCTTTGATGAAAGCTGCATTCAGATAATCCTCAACAGGGAATATTTTTGTGAAATAATTTCCGATATAAATAAGCACCAAAACTACGCTTGGTTTGTAGATCAGGTTAATGAAATTATTATTGAAAGTAGGCAATACAATAGCCACGGTAATTGCTAACGTACAGATAATAGACACAAAGATCATCTCAATAGATAAGGGTGAAACCTTAAACACGAAATAATTAAAGGCTATTTTAATGACATTATAAGTAGTTAATGAAATGGCCGTCGACAAGGCAATTCCAATCAATTTCAAATCGGTATGCTTAATGAAATAATAGTTAAGTCCTATTGTTAAGCCTGCGAGAAGAAGCATAACTACGATGTTGAAACGATAGTATTTTGAAAGAGAAATAATATTTCCGTTGAATCCTGTTGCAAGATCTATTAAAACCGCTGAACCCCAAATCCAGACTACAGGTTCATATTCCCTGAGCATTGTTCCGTTCTTGGGCATGAACTGAGTAAGAAAGGGGAACCCTACCATAATGCAGGAAAATAATATGGCCCCTAGAAAATATAATGATAATGAGGTTTTTTTATGAAATCTGTCCAGTTCTTCCATATTCCCTTCCGCTAATGTTTTGCTGATGATCGGAGCAGAAATATTAAATAATCCCAGTTGTGGAATAGAGATGAGCGAAATCAGCGCGTACAGGACAGCATAGATCCCATTCTCTTCCATTCCCATGAATTCACCGATCATGAAACTGTTAATCGCCAGATAATTTCCAAAGGTTCCTAAAAAACCGAAGAAACTGTAGTTCGTAAATTCTTTCCAGAAATTATTTTTTTTGAAATAGTCGGTACTGAAGTCGAGTTTAATCTTTTCTAACCTGTTCGTATAATAAATATACCCTAAGAGCATCAATGCAAACATACCAAAGAAAAAGGCAAAAGCGATCTGCTGAGACAGAAGTAAATATGAAAAAAGGCAGAAGGCTCCTAGGTTTGCTATTTTAGGGAAAATATTGTCGAAGATATTGGAGACAACAATTCTCTTATAATTTGAAGTGTATTTATTGAATAGGGCGCAGAGTGATAAAATCAAAACCATAGGTAAAATAATTTCCTTACTTTTCCAGGCTTCAAGCTTTGTAAACTTGGGATAAATCAACGGAATGATGAAGAAAACAATAGCAAATACCGCAAAATTAATCAGAATGGTGAGCAGTGAGATGGAAAGCATATTTTGCTTTTTGCCATCCTTTTCTACCCTGTGGAAAAATTTAACGTTAGAATAAGAAATTCCCAATACAACAAAGGGAACAAGCATTTCTGCAGTAGGCAAAATGTAGCGAAGCTTTCCGTAAAATTCAAAATTGCTCGGAAAGATGAATATGGCTGATACGGTACCTAACAAGAAACCTATATAACCGATAATGGAATATTTGAATCCTTGTCTTGCTACTACACTCATAAAGATATTTTAAAAGGTTTTGGGTATAAAAATAATGTTGTTGATATATTCCGTTTTGTTTTTTTCGTCACTTATATTTCGGACCAAAATTTCCTCCGTAAGCTTTTCAAGCCTGAAAAGGGATCGGTCTAAATAATGCGCTTCATAACCCCAGCTTTCTACTTCGGAAATCTCTCCCCAAATAGGCTTGTCATGATGTCTTTGTTCCATTTCCACCATAAGGGTTGGTAGGAACTTTAGGATGGTTTTCTTTCCGCCGAATAGGGTTTTCATCTCATTTCCTTCAACATCTATCTTGATGAAATCCAGTTTTTTAAGACCTTCTTTTTCTGCCCAGTCGTCCAATTTTGTGACTGTTACTTTTTCTGTGTAACTCTTTTCCTCACCTTTTTCCTTATAGGAAGTATACAGTGTCCCCCTTGAAGCTACCATTTTTCCATTGATGAAGGGAACTTTAAATTCAGCAATTGTATTTTCATCCGAAAGTGCTAAAGAAAGAAGATTCATAGAAGGAAACAACCTTTTTAAGCGGGTATACAATTTATGGTTAGGCTCAAAAGCATAAATATGCTGAGGTTTGAGTTTATGTTCCAGCTGGTATAAAAATGTACCTACATTGGCACCAATATCAAGAATAACAGCTTCTTCTGACAGATATTCTTTGATCCACACCAGCTCCGGTTCTACATTTCGTGCTGAAAAGTTATCCTTTGAAAGGTGATGTAAACTTTTAAAATATCTGCTTTTATAAAAACTTGGACTGATGTACTGTAAGTTTTCTGCAATTCTTTGGTATAAAGACATCCTTGATTATTTGACAGAAAGCAAAGATAATCAAAAATGTTAAACTCATGTTAATTTTGTTTAAATCTAACGCATTGATTTTCAATTAATATATACATGTCTGTTTTATTTTAAAAGAATGTGTAACTGGTTGTAATTCTTTTATTTCAGGCATGTTTAAAATAGATTCTTGTAGTTACAGAAAAGGGGTATTCAGAAAATCATTGAATGGCTTCATAAGTTTGAAAACTTTGGTTAGCTCCTTAACGGCATTTTTATCCAAAACTGTTTCATCCTTGATGTTGTACACAACAATAAAATTTTTCAGTTTTAAATATTCTGCCATCGGATCTTCTTTCTCGAATCCCTGGGGTATCTTTTTTAACTGGTCACTTTGATCCAGTTCAGGAAAATGCTTTTTAAAATCTTTGTTATTAACAATTTTAATAAAGTCATCAGCATATAAGGAGATCTCTTTTCGTACTTCTTTTAAAACTGATGATTCAGGCATGTAAATACCTCCTGCCAAAAAAGACTTTCCTGGTTCCAGGTGAAGATAGTAACCTCCTTTCTGGCTTCCTTTTCCCATTCCTAATGACGCTCCAAAGTTTGTTTTATAAGGTATTTTATCTTTTGAAAAACGGGTGTCCCTGTAAATCCGGAATAGAGCTTTTTTAGCATCTATTTTAGCAAGCTCTCCATCGAACGCCGACATTTCTTTTATAAGGTCTTCCAGAAATGCAACCACATTTTCCTGCGATTCGGTGTAAAGATGTTTATTTTCATTAAACCACTCGCGGTTGTTATTTTTGGATAATTTTTTGAGAAAATCAAAGGTTTTTGTAGAAATGGTGGCGGACATGTTTTTTAATTTTAACCAAATTTAAGTAAATCTATTCATATGTCAATGCCTCAATCCGATCAGGATTTGAAGCATTAAAACAGGATGATGTCCAGAAACTATATTTTTTATGGCAAGACAGCAAATACGATAAAGAATCCTGTAGTGAAATGGCAAATGGTGTTTGCATAACAGAAAGTCTCACAACAATAATTGAAGATCTTTCTTTTACATATTTCATGCAATTTTCGGGAATATTAAAATAAAAAAATTATAATTCCTGATTTTATTTTTGAAAATTCATTAATCTCCACGAAAAAATCAATCCAATTTAACAAAAAAAAATATTGTTTAATATTTTTTTAACATAACGGTTTATTTTTTGCGTTTAATTTTTTAAAAATTAAAAATATATTAAAGTATTCTGAAATTAAGATTCGTTATTTAACACTTTATTCAAAATAAAGTCAAATATTAATTGTATCTTTGCAAAAATTTTAAAATATTTAATGAATTTATTTACGGAGTCCAATTTAAGTCCTGACATCCTTAAGGCTATTGGCGAAATGGGTTATGAAAGCCCGACAGAAATCCAAAAACAGACTATCCCTTTTATTCTTTCAGATATACGCGACTTGATCGCACTTGCGCAAACTGGGACAGGCAAAACAGCAGCTTTTTCGCTTCCGATTTTGGATATGATTGACGATACGAGTCGCAAAATCCAACTATTGGTGCTTTGTCCGACACGGGAATTATGTCTTCAGATTTCTAAAGACATAAAGAATTACTCTAAGTACATGCAGAATATCAAATCTACAGCAGTGTACGGAGGTAGCAGTATTATGGACCAAATACGTTCTTTGAAGGAAAAACCACAAATTATTGTAGGTACTCCTGGAAGAGTAATTGATTTGATTAACAGAAAAGCACTTGATTTTTCTGCGATCCATTGGTTGGTTTTAGATGAAGCTGACGAAATGCTTTCAATGGGTTTCAAAGATGAATTGGAAACAATTTTAAGTGAAACTCCTGAAACAAAACAAACTTTCTTATTCTCTGCAACGATGAATAAAGAAGTGGAAAGAATTTCTAAAAATTATCTTACAAAACCTCACCGTATTTCAGTGGGTTCTATTAACGAAGTTAAAAAGAACATTAAGCACGAATACTATGTGGTAGGATATCGTAATAAAAAAGAAGCTCTAAAGAGATTAATTGACGCAAACCCTAATCAGTATTCCATTATTTTCTGTAGAACAAGAATGGAAACTCAGGAAGTGGCAGATTTCTTAATGCAGAACGGTTATGCAGCTGATGCACTTCATGGTGATCTTTCTCAGGCGCAGAGAGATACAGTAATGAAGAAATTCAGATTGAAAAATATCGACATTTTGGTGGCTACCGATGTAGCAGCAAGAGGTTTGGATGTGAACTCACTAACTCACGTTATCCATTACTCTCTACCTGATGATCCTGAAGTATTCGTTCACAGAAGTGGTAGAACGGGTAGAGCTGGAAAAGACGGTATTTCTATGGCTTTGATTAAGCCTGAAGAAAGCAGAAAGCTAAAACAGATTAAATCAACAACAAAGATTGATATTGTTGAAAAAACAATCCCTACAGGTGATGATATCATCAAAGCACAGGTAGGAGGCGTTTTCGAAAAGCTATTTACGGAGCATGAAGACTTATTTGAGTTTGACGACAGCTTGATTCCGGATCTTAGCAAATTCACGAAAGAAGAATTGGTACATCAGTTACTGCAGTTCCAGTTGAAAGATCTTGCATTGTACTATAAAGATAAGCATGATCTTGCTGAACAGAAATTCAGTACCAGAGATGATGATTACTCAAGAAGAGACAGAGGAAGAGATCGTGACCGAGACAGAGGAAGAGACCGTGATAGTAGAGGTGGAGACAGAAGAGATCGTGGAGGAAAACCTAGAAGAAAGAATGAAGATATGGTAAGATTCTTCTTCAACCTTGGAAAGAAAGATCAATTGAAGAAACTGGATGTTTTGGATATTATCAATAAAGCAACTGCCGGAAATGGTAAAAAGAGAGCTGAAATTGGTGATATTGAAATTTTAGAGAAATTCTCATTCTTTGAAATTGAGAAATCATTTAAGGGAGAGCTTTTGAATAATATTTCTTCAATGAAATTCAGAGGAAAAGATATGAGAGCTGAAGAAGCTAATTAAAACTCATTTTTATATAATATAAACCGGCTTATAGCCGGTTTTTTTGTTTGATAATCAGCACTTAAACCAATGTTAACAAAACTTAATGTTATATACTTTTTGGTAAGGTGCTTTTTTAGGAAATTTGCAGACGAATTATAAATACTTAAAAATGGGAATTGGTAATATTTTCCACGCTTTTCAGCCTAAAGATAAAATCTTCTTCGTCCTTTTCGAAAAAGTAACTGAAAATCTAGTAGCAATGTCTGAAGAGTTCAACAACGGGGTGAAAGATTTTGACCTTAATGACGACTCTATGTTGAAGAAAATGAGTGACTACGAACACAAAAATGATGAGCTTACGCACGAAATCTTTATTGAGCTTGGAAAAAACTTTATAACTCCTTTTGACCGTGAAGATATTCACACTTTGGCCACAGGTTTAGATGATATCGCAGATTATATCTATGCTTCAACAAAATATATTTTCTTATATAAATCGCCTTTAATGAAGGCATATGCAGACTTCTCATTGTTGATTCATAAGGTATGTCTTGAAATTCAGAATGCAATGAAAAACCTGAAAGGATTCAAAAATATGGATCAGGTGAAAGAAGCTTGTATCAAAGTAAACTCTATTGAGAATATTGCTGACGACTTACTTTCCAACTCAATGGTAGAATTGTTTGAAACAAACGACGCTATCAATATCATCAAAGTTTCATCTGTACTTAATTATCTTGAAATAGTAACCGACAAGGCTGAAGATGTAGCTAATACTATTGAAAACATTATGATCAAATACGCATAAACAATATAACAAAAAATGGAATTTCCGATTTTACTTACGGTTATTATTGCTTTAGCTTTAATTTTCGATTATATTAATGGTTTTCATGATGCGGCCAATTCAATTGCTACTATTGTTTCTACAAAAGTTTTAACTCCTTTTCAGGCTGTGCTTTGGGCGGCACTATGGAATTTTGCAGCCTTTTTTATCGCAGCATACATCATTGGAGAATTTAAAATTGGTAATACGATTGCCAAAACCGTTAATGAAAACTTTATTACCCTGGAGGTAATATTTTCAGGTCTTGTGGCAGCTATTGCCTGGAACCTTTTAACATGGTGGTTTGGTATACCATCTTCTTCATCACATACCCTAATTGGTGGTTTCTTAGGTGCGGCTTTAATGCATGCTTTCATCCTGGATTATCATGATGTAGCAGCTGCTCAGCCCAATCTAGGTTTTATAGATACTTTCAAACAGGCATTTTATCAGGTTACAACACAAAGTGTGGTTAAATTTGATAAAGTAATTCCTATCTTCCTGTTTATTTTTATGGCACCCGTTATTGGGATGGTTATTTCAATCATTATCACATTGATTATCGTTCATCTTTATAAGAGATCAAACCCTCATAAAGCAGATAAGTCTTTTAAAAGATTACAGCTTGTTTCTTCAGCCCTCTTTAGTCTAGGACATGGTCTGAATGATGCACAAAAAGTAATGGGAATTATCGGTGCGGCTTTAATTTATTACCATGTACAGATTTTACAGGATCCTGTATACTTAAATATACCTTCTGCCGGACGATTTGATTATTTTGCAGAACATTATCTTTGGGTACCTCTGGTTTCTTTCCTGGCAATAGGTCTGGGAACAATGAGTGGTGGATGGAAGATCATCAAAACAATGGGAACCAAGATTACAAAGGTAACTCCGCTGGAAGGTGTAAGTGCTGAAACTGCAGGAGCTATTACCTTATTTATTACCGATCATTTTGGTATTCCGGTATCTACCACACATACGATTACCGGGTCTATTATTGGAGTTGGATTAACGAAGAGGATTTCAGCGGTAAGATGGGGGATTACAGTAAGCTTGCTTTGGGCTTGGGTATTGACGATTCCTATCTCTGCTATTGTAGCGGCAGTTACTTATCTTTTGGTCGCTTTTCTTTCCTAGATATTAATTTAAAATTACAATACTGAACTTTGTCCAAATGGGCAAAGTTTTTTGTTTTATAAAGATTTGAAAAATCGTATTTTTGTTGGAAATTATTGGATTTTATGGAATTTTTAGACAAGTACCAACAGCTGGTTGCTGACGCTATTACCAAGTACACTTTTAAAGACAAACCCGCGGAATTATATGAACCGATGAATTACATCATTTCACATGGTGGAAAACGTCTGCGACCTATTATGGTTCTGATGGCTTGTGACTTATTTGGTGGTGATCTTAAACAGGCTATTAAGCCGGCTTTGGCGATTGAATTTTTCCATAACTTCACATTGATTCATGATGATATTATGGATGAAGCTCCTCTGAGAAGAAACAAACCTACTATTCATACTTTACATGGAATTAATGTAGGGATCTTATCCGGAGACGGGCTGATGCTGAAGGCGTATAAATTTTTTGAAGATCTTGAACCGGAAATATTTAAAGCCTGTATCCGAATATTTACCCATACCGGGCTCCTCTTATGTGAAGGGCAGCAGTACGACATTAATTTCGAAACACAGGAAGATGTGACTTTCGATGATTACATCAGAATGATTACTTATAAGACCGGAGTATTAAGTGCTTCATCTTTTGAGATCGGAGCTTTAATTGCTAAAGCTAATTTTAAAGATGCCAAGTCTATTTTTAATTTTGGAAAACATATAGGAATTGCTTTCCAGATCATGGATGATTACCTGGACGTTTTTGGAGATCAGGCTCAGTTTGGAAAAAAACATGCAGGTGACATTTATGAAAATAAAAAGACTGTTCTTTATCTTTTGGCAAGAGAACACGCCACGGAGGAAGAAAGAAAAGAATTGGATCACTGGTACTCTAAAAAAACCGATAATATCGATAAGGTGTACGGAGTAGAAAAAATCTTCAGAAGAACCAAAGTAGATGAAAAAGCATTGCGCTTAATTGAAAAGCACAATGAAATAGGGCAGAGTTATCTTAAAAAAATTAATATTCCTGAAGAAAAGAAAAAGCCATTCATAGAACTCGCTAATTATCTTTTAAGAAGGGAAAGCTAATGAGTCGCTGATTATTAAAGATTTTGGTAAGGAGTTGTTTAGGCTTCTTCTTCCACCTTTAGCTTTAGCCTCTTATATTTACAATGAAATTCAGAACCGAAGTTGACATCAAAGAATCTGCAAAAAAGATTGAAATTGAAGATAAAATATTTTCAATAGGTTCCTGTTTTGCCTCAGAGATGTCGGATCTGCTTCACCAGGGACAGCTTCAGACGGTCAATAATCCGTTTGGAACCCTGTTTAATCCGTTTTCGATCAATAACGCAATACAAAGGCTTCATGATTCACACTTTTATGAAGAAGAAGATTTAATCACGTTTAATGACGAATTTATTTCCCTTGACCATCATACGAAATTCGATACAAGGTATATTCATCAGACACTGGATAAGATCAATGGCCATTTAGAAGAAGGGAATCTCTTTTTGCAGGATACTAATTGGGTTATTATAACCTATGGAACCTCCTTTATTTATGAATTTCAGCCTAAAAACAAGCTGGTAGCCAATTGTCACAAAATTCCACAAAAATTCTTTAATAAAAGGTTGCTAACCCATCAGGAAATCACAGATTCTATTTATCAGACCATTTTTAGCCTGAAAGATATCTGTAAAGAAGATGTTCAGATTTTGTTTACGGTTT
The DNA here is from genome assembly GCF_039645525.1 of Chryseobacterium sp. Chry.R1. Taxonomy (NCBI): domain Bacteria; kingdom Pseudomonadati; phylum Bacteroidota; class Flavobacteriia; order Flavobacteriales; family Weeksellaceae; genus Chryseobacterium; species Chryseobacterium sp. Chry.R1. Next base: position 4,723,961 of record NZ_CP151793.1, on the reverse strand, counting down.
CTCCCGTAAGACATACCAAAGACGGTATGATGGAAAATCAGTTAAGCAAATCAAAATTGATATCTGCAGTACATGAAGCTATTTCAGGGATTGAGAACTGTCATTATTTACCCGTTTATGAAATATTGATGGATGATTTAAGGGATTATCGTTTTTATAAAGAAGATATGATTCATCCCAATTCTCAGGCTGTTCAGTATATCTTTGATAAATTTGGAGCTGCTTATTTTGCGGAAGACACAAAGGAGTTTATCAAAGAAAATTTTAAAATCCATAAAGCGCTGCAGCACAGGACAGCAGATGAACAAGATCCTAAATATGTTGATTTTAGAGAAAAATTAAAGCAAAGAATTGAAGCTCAACAGAAAAAGGTAAAACATAAGATATTCCAGTAATGATAACAGACTTTACAAAGATGGATTATTTGGAAAGCGGTAACCAGAGGCAGCAAAGGGCTCACGTATTGCTTACAAAATATCAGATTCTGGAAAAACTAAAAGATTTCTCACCCTTGCTTGCAGGAACTATTCCTATTGAAATTGATATTGACGGAAGCGATCTGGATATCATTTGTGAAGTTAAAGATGAAGATTTCTTTTTGGAAACGATCCGCCTTTCTCAACTTATTCCACCAGGAATTCATTCCAAAGTAGAAAAGATTAAGATAAAAGGGGAAAAATCTATTGTGATCAATTTTAATCTCGAAGAGTTTCCCATAGAGATTTTTGGTCAAGATAAACCGACGACGCAACAAAATGCTTATCGCCATATGATAGCAGAGTACACAATATTACAGGAGAAAGGAGAGGAATTTAAACAACAGATTATAGAGCTTAAGAAGAAAGGGATAAAAACGGAACCGGCTTTCGGTGTATTAATGAATTTAGAAAACCCTTATGAAGATCTATTAAAATTTTAAAATTATGATTGACACCCATACACATTTATACGCTGAAGAATTTGATGAAGATAGAAAAGAGGCTATTCAAAGGGCTTTAGATAAAGGAATTACGGAGTTTTATCTTCCTGCTATTGACTCTGAGTCTCATGAAAAAATGCTTCAATTGGAAGCTGAATATCCTGGACAGGTTTTTTCAATGATGGGGCTGCACCCTTGCTACGTAAAACCCGAATCCTGGGAAAAAGAACTGGCAATTGTTAAAGAGTATCTTGATAAAAGAGCATTTCCTGCCATCGGGGAAATAGGAATCGATCTCTATTGGGATCAATCAACTCTAGATATCCAGGTAAAGGCTTTTGAACAACAAATCGACTGGGCTATTGAGATGGATCTGCCTATTGTAATCCATACAAGGGAAAGTTTTGATGAAACTTTTGAAGTCTTGGAAAGAAAAAAGCATCCGAAATTGAGAGGAATATTTCATTGTTTTTCCGGTAACCTTGAACAAGCAAAACATGCTATCGATCTTAATTTTTTATTAGGAATTGGTGGAGTAGTGACCTTTAAAAACGGGAAAATAGATCAGTTCCTGCAAGAAATCCCATTAGAAAAGATTGTTCTGGAAACAGACTCTCCTTACCTGGCTCCGGTTCCTCACAGGGGTAAAAGAAATGAAAGTTCTTATCTTGATCTGGTGGTAGGAAAGCTGGTGAATATCTACAATAAAGATTTTTCTGAAATTGACAGAATCACAAGCCAGAATGCAAAACACATTTACAATTACTAGGCCTATATGAAGCTTTTAAAAGAAAATATCCATTATCTTCTTTTCCTTTCTGCTGTGTTTTTTCTATGGAATCCGGCGAAGTTTCCGGTTGATGATGGTTATTTTTATCCACAGATTGCCTATAATATGGTCAGAAATGGCTTTATGGGGTTTAATGATTTATACCTTACCAATGGCTTCCATCCTTTATGGATGGTATTCTGTGTTATTGCGGAAGCGATCAATTTTTTGGGTAAAAGTTTCTCAGTATACATTCTATGGTTTTTTCAGGTTATCTTTATCATTGCGGGATACAGATTTTTTGAAAAAACCTTATTCAAAGATTCAGTAAGTGGAAAAGTATTGAGCTTAGCATTGTATTGCTTAATTTTTTTCAGCCTTGGATCATTATATTTAACGGAAGCGCATCTCACCTTTTTCACCATTGCATGGCTGCTTTATTTTCTTTGTAAAAGATACACCAACGATTTTCTGTTCGGATTCATTTGTAGCCTCGTTTTTCTGGCAAGGCTGGATCATATTTTTATCATTATTCCTTTAGGCTTTCTTTATTGGAAACACCGGGACTGGAAAATTCAAAGCATTTCTAAAGTAATTTTAGGATTTTTACTTTTGGCAGGACCTTATTTATTTTCCAATCAGTATTTGTTCGGAGATATGGTTCCTGTCAGTGGCAGAATAAAAAGTTCCTTTCCTAAAGCTAATCTGGATGATCCTTTTGGTTTACTTCCTGATTTATTCTTATTTGTGGGTTCCGCATATTTGATATTTTTGATTTTTACTAAAAATATACACTACCGCTCTGTCAAAATTTTGTTTATTGGCGGAAGCTTTATTCATTTATTGTATAATGTATTTTTCCAGTCATATACAGGACAGTGGTATTTTGTATCACAATTTATTTTTTGTGGCTTTTTTATCAATGATATTGTTGAAAAATTTCAATTGAGAATAGTACCTGCGAGATCCAAGTTTATAATTTATTCTTTGGGTTCAACATTTTTCTTATGTACAATCGGGATTTTGAAGCTCAAGACCAACCTAAGCATATTTCATAATGTTTTTGATGACAAGTCAAAATTTGAAAAGAAAACAAAGGATCTGGTAAAGAATTTGGCAGAAGATCTGGTTAAAGTAGTTCCCCGAAAGTCTCGAATATATGTTTATGATTTTCCGGGTAAATTTGCTTTTTACTCCGATTTTAATTTTATACCGGCAGATGCTTTGGTAGCCAACTCTACTTTTTTTAATGAAATAAATACGCTCCGTTTTAAAGATTATCTCAAAAAAAATAAAATTAACTATATGCTCTTTCCCAGTCAACTGGAAAAAGGAAGGAACTCAATCACTTTTATGGGCATGGATGTTAAAAAGAAAAATAATCGTAATATGTTTTACTTTAGGAATACTTTAAGTAAGAAGATCATAGACAGTCTTGATGAAAATGAGTTAATTAAAGTGAAAACGTATTTAAATCCTGCAAAGACCTGGCAGGCGCAGTATGACTCGGTGACAATTTATAAGCTAAAAGAAAAATAAGGCGAATAAAAAAGCTTTCAGGAATAACCCTGAAAGCTTTTTTTAATTTTTTCCTAAAGAAACTTTTATTTTTTGGCTTTTTGAAACCAATATCTTTCTTCTGAGTAGGTTTAGGCTTTCCCTGTCCCGGATTCATAGGTTTATTATTTGAATCCCTTTTTTGTGCAACCAGGTTTTCGGTGTGGAACGGGTGATCTTTAACCACCGGAATTTTAAGTCCGATAAGTTTTTCCGTATTTCTAAGGTTCAGTAAATCCAGACCATCTACAAAAGATAAAGAAGTCCCTTCCGAACCCGCTCTTCCTGTTCTTCCGATTCTGTGAACATAGGTTTCGGAAACATCAGAAAGCTCGTAATTAATTACATATTTCAGCTCATCGATATCAATTCCTCTTGCTGCAATATCTGTAGCAACCAAAACTCTGGTCTTTCCGGATTTGAAGTTGTTTAGCGCATTTTGACGTGCATTTTGAGATTTATTTCCATGAATCGCTTCCGTTGAAATGCCATTTTTTTGTAATGTTCTTGCAATCTTATCAGCTCCGTGCTTGGTTCTTGAAAAAACCAAAACAGATTCAGAGATATGATTTTTAAGAATATGCGTAAGTAATCCCAATTTATCTTCTTTCTGAACAAAATAGACAGATTGTTTAATGGTTTCAGCTGTCGAAGAAACAGGCGTTACTTCTACCTGTACCGGATTGCTGAGGATGGAATTGGCAAGCTTTTGTATTTCAGGAGGCATAGTTGAAGAGAAAAATAAAGTTTGCCTTCTCTGTGGCAAAAGCTTAATAATTCTTTTAACGTCATGTACAAATCCCATATCCAGCATTCTGTCAGCTTCATCCAGAACAAATATCTCCAGGTTTTTAAGACTGATAATTCCTTGTGCAATGAAGTCAAGGAGTCTCCCCGGTGTTGCTACAAGAATGTCTACTCCTTTTCTTAAAGCTGCTTCTTGTGAGCCCTGTTTTACACCTCCGAAAATAACTAATTTTCTTAATGGAAGATTTCTTCCGTAAGCATTAAAGCTTTCTTCAATCTGAATAGCCAGTTCCCTTGTAGGCGTTAAAACCAAAGCTTTGATCTGATTAGTCTTTGGACGTTCTGAAAGGTTCTGGAGAATGGGAATAGCAAAAGCTGCAGTTTTACCGGTTCCGGTCTGCGCCGTTCCCAGTAGATCTTTTTTCTCTAAAATAGAGGGAATAGCCTTTTGCTGTATAGGAGTTGGTTTTTCATAACCTTCCTGTTGAAGCGCATCTAAAATGGGCTTGATGATTTTTAAATCTGTAAATAACAAAATATATTGCGTATTAAAATAATGCGGTCGAAGTAGTATACTTCATCATTTTTAGCGAATCTGCTAAAATTGATTAACAGAATTTTTAAGTAAAATTAATTACCGAAAGGGCTGAGAATGCCGCGAAATATGCTACAAAGGTAGTTAAAATATTTGAAGTTTATTATTTTACTTCCATACCTGCGCAATTAAGGTCTGTTATCGATATTTTTAATCTGTGAAATGTACAGAAATAGGATCAACGAGTATCAGATGATCAGGGGACTTAATGTTTTATCTTCTTCCATTCCTGATTGAATCTTAGGTCGAACAGGGTTTTATAAAGAGTTGTTAATCCATAACTTCCAACTAAACCATAATCTTTAATCTTTTTGATCTTCCCGTTGTCATAGGTAATTGTTAAAGTTGACAACTGATCATCGGTCCAACTTACGGAATAATCATCTTTAAGCTCCGGAAAATTAATATAACCAAGAATTGTTTCAATTTTTTGAAAGTCCGATGCTTTTATTTGGGTTGTAAATTTTCCTTCACCTTTTTCAAAAGTTTTACGGGATTTCCTTTCTATTTTTTCAAAGGAATCATTACGGTTGATGAAATTGTAAGTCTTGGCAATAAATTGAGAGGTGCCGTTTTTACTCAATTCAAGCGTAAACACCGGACAGGTTCCAAAACAGGGCTCTGTTTCAAAAAATATTTTTTCAATACTATACTTTTGAGGTTCCGGATTATACTCTACGAAATTATCAAATTTATAAGTCAGAATCTTATTGACGATTTTGTGGTAAAAATTGTATTTCTCAGAATTAAAATCTTCGGTAACTTCATCGTAGAAAACAGAGATATAATCTTTGCCATTTATGGTAGACAATTTCGGGATTACAAAATCAAAATGATTCAGAAGTAAACTCCTGGTCATATACTTATTGTCTATATCGAAAATAACCTTTACAACTGCGCTACAACTGCCTCTGGATGATTGACAGCTGTTGTCATCCCCGATAAATAATAAATCCGTTTTTCCATTATGATCAAAGTCTCCTTTATAAAAACTTTTGTCAACACCCAGACTATCAGCAGTCCTTTTTATAAGGGGTGACAAATTATCATCTTCAAAGCTCCTGATCGTTTTTAACCTAAACTCAGATAAAAAATCATCTTTTGATTGTGAACATGACCGTATAAAATTGACAGCCTCAATGTCTGTTTTGAGGCTGTCAATTTTTGATAAAGTCTTACTGCTTTGTGAAAAACAAAATTGGTAAAATAAAACTAATATGAAGAACAGTGTTCTATCCATGTAGTTTTTTCCAGATAACATCCTTAAGTTCCGTAAGTCCTTCACCGGTTACACCCGAGAAGAATAGCGGCTGCCTGTTTTCAGGGAATTCTGCTGAAATTTCTTTTTTCAGTTCATCGTCCAGAAGGTCGGCTTTTGAAATGGAAATAATAAAGTCTTTATCCAATAATTCCGGATTGTATTCTTTAAGCTCATTTTCAAGAATTTTAAACTCCTGGAAATGATCTTCGGAATCTGCCGGAATAAGGAATAACAAGATTGAATTTCTCTCAATATGTCTTAGGAATCTATGGCCAAGGCCTTTTCCTTCAGCGGCTCCTTCTATAATCCCCGGGATATCAGCCATTACAAATGATTTGTAATTTCTGTAGTCTACGATTCCCAGGTTAGGCGTCAATGTTGTAAATGCGTAATTAGCAATTTTAGGTTTTGCCGCGGATACGGAAGCCAACAATGTTGATTTTCCGGCATTCGGGAAACCTACAAGCCCTACGTCAGCTAAAATTTTAAGCTCAAAAACCACGTAACCTTCCTGTCCCTCCATTCCCGGCTGTGCGTAACGTGGGGTCTGGTTTGTTGAAGATTTAAAGTGCTCGTTACCAAGTCCTCCTTTTCCTCCTTCCATCAGGATGATTTCCTGACCATCTTCTAAAATTTCCCCGATGATTTCACCCTCTTCATTTTTGGCAATGGTTCCGATAGGTACCTCTATATAAACATCGGCACCATAAGCTCCTGTTAACTGATTTTTTCCTCCGTTTTCTCCACGCTCCGCTTTCACGTGACGGGTATAACGAAGTGGTAGTAAAGTCCATTCCTGAGCATTCCCCTTCATAATAACGTGGCCTCCACGACCTCCGTCTCCACCATCAGGGCCACCTTTGGGAATGTATTTTTCACGGCGAAGATGCGCAGAACCTGCACCTCCATGACCGCTTTTACAATGAATCTTTACGTAATCTACAAAATTTGACATAATTTTAATTCAAGGTTTAATGTGTAAGGTCCAAAGTTTAAACCTTGAATATTTAACTTTGAACCTTGAATCAAAAATTTATTTTTGAATTTTTTCTACTTCAGCAAACAATTTCTCAGAAATCTCATTGATCTCACCAACTCCGTTTACCTCTACATATTTTCCTTGTTGCTTATATAATTCAGCTACTTCAGCTGTTTTCGCATAATATTCTTTAATCCTGTTCTGGATGATTTCTTCGTTGCTGTCATCAGATCTTCCACTGGTTTCTCCTCTTTTCAGCAATCTTTCAACCAAAATTTTATCTTCAACGATTAATGAAAGACAAACATCAATCTCGTCATTCAGTTCCTCTTTAACGATTTTTTCCAAGGCCGCTGTCTGTACTGCTGTTCTTGGATATCCATCGAAAATAAACCCTGCCGCATCGGTTGGTTTTCTCAATTCGTCCACCAACATGTCGATTGTCACCTGGTCCGGAACCAATTCTCCCTTATCGATGTAAGATTTAGCTAATTTCCCAAGTTCCGTGTCATTCTTCATATTGAATCTGAATAGATCACCTGTAGAGATTTGCTTTAAGTTAAATTTTTCGATGAGATTCTGAGCTTGTGTTCCTTTTCCACTTCCTGGAGGCCCGAACAGAACAATGTTTATCATTTTTATTTAATTAGATATTTTAAGTTTAAATTTCAGGTTTTGAAATTAATGGTTGATTTTACCTTCTTCTAACTGATATAAATCCGAAAGATTTCTTCCCAATTCATCGTAATCTAATCCGTAACCCAGAACAAATTTATTTGGAATTTCCTTTCCAATATAATCCAGTTTAAAATCCTTCTTGTAAACCTCAGGTTTTAGTAAGAAAGAAGCCAGTTTTACAGATTTTGGTCGTTGTGTTTCTTTGAAATATTTGAAAAGGCTTTCAACAGTATTTCCTGTATCTACGATATCTTCAACCAGAATAATATGACGGTCCTTAACATCTTTCGTCAGCTCCATCTTCTGGTAAACAATCCCTGTAGATTCCGTTCCTACATAAGAACTCATCTGGATAAAAGCAATCTCACAGTTTCCCGGATAATGCTTTAAAAGATCTGAGAAGAACATGATAACTCCGTTCAAAACTCCTATGAAGACAGGAACTTCATCTTTGTAATCCTCATAAATTTTCAGCGCTGTCGCTTTTACTATTTCCTGAATTTCCGCGTCCTTTAGATAAGGAACAAAAGTTTTGTCGTGAACTTTAATGCTTTCCATAAAAAAATTTAGTAGTTGGCAAAGTTACGGATTTTTGATTTTTGATTAAAATGTTTTTATGTTTAATCTATTATTTGCATTATATTTGCATACACAAAACCTAAAAATACGCTCATGTAGGATATAATTTCTTTCAGATTTGATCAGATGATAATCCCCTTGGATTATTGATGTTTAACTTTAATTAGAAAGAAATCATGATTTTTCTACAAAATATATCCTATAGGTTTCCCAACAGAGACCTGCTTTTTAATCATATCAATGTAACGATCCCAACATCTTCAAAAACGGCTTTGGTTGGAAGTAACGGCATGGGAAAATCTACCCTGCTTAAAATTATAGCAAATGAAATCCAACCTTTGGAAGGGAACTTACATGTCGGCGGAAATTTATATTACGTTCCTCAAATGTTTGGGAATTTCAATCATCTCACTATTGCTGAAAGCCTGAGGATTGACAAAAAATTAAATGCTTTACAGAAGATTACCGCCGGTGAAGTAGATGACATTTATTTTGATATTCTCAACGATGATTGGGATATTGAAGATCGTTGCCAAACGGCATTACAATACTGGCACCTTGAAAACCTGGACTTACATCAAAAGATAGAGAGCCTGAGCGGAGGACAGAAGACAAAAGTCTTTCTTGCAGGTTTACAGATCCATCAACCTGATATCATATTGCTGGATGAACCGAGTAACCATCTCGATCTTGAAGGACGGAGTCTTTTATATGACTATATCGCGAAAACAAGTGCTACAATAGTTATTGTGAGTCACGACAGAACTTTATTAAATCTGGTTGATACGATTTACGAATTGAGCAATCAAGGCATTTCAACCTATGGTGGAAATTTTGATTTTTATGTTGAACAAAAGGAAATAGAGGAGGAGGCATTGCATCATGACATTCATGCCAAGGAGCGGGCTTTGAAAAAGGCAAAGGAAAAAGAAAGGGAGACGTTGGAAAGGAAACAAAAATTAGATGCCCGGGGAAAGAAAAAGCAGGAAAAATCAGGAGTGGCAAGAATTATGATGAATACCCTTCGGAATAATGCTGAAAAGAATACCTCCAAACTCAAGAATATTCATGCCGAAAAGATTAGTGATCTTTCCGCAGGACTTAGAGGATTGCGTTCATCTGTGAAAAATACAGAACAAATGAAAGTAAATTTCAACGATTCTGATCTTCACACAGGGAGAATTCTTATGACAGCGGATGATATTAATTTCAGATACCATGAAAAACTCTTATGGGCTAAAAATCTGGATCTTGAAATCAGAAGTGGGGATAGTATTTGTGTGAAAGGACCGAACGGCTCCGGAAAAACGACTTTAATTAAACTTTTAATTGGTGATTTGGATGCTTCCATTGGAACTATTTCAAGAACTGATTTTAATAGTATTTATATTGATCAGGAATATTCATTAATTGCTCAGGAAGCAACCATTTATGAATTTGCCCAAAGGTTTAATGATAATGCGTTACAGGAGTCCGAAGTAAAAACCATATTGTCCAGATTTTTATTTGGAAAAGAAACATGGGATAAAAAAGGAGAAATGTTAAGTGGAGGAGAGCGCCTTAGACTTTTATTGTGTGGGCTTTCCATCAGTAATAAGGCTCCCGATATCATTGTTCTCGATGAGCCCACAAATAATCTGGATTTGCAAAATGTAGAGATTCTTACAAATTCCATTAAAGATTATAAGGGGACGTTATTAGTGATTTCTCATGATGAAATCTTCCTGGATGAGATTGGTATAGAAAGTGAAATTGTGCTGGATTAATGCAGCGATAAGTATTTTAAGAATGATACTTTTTAAGTTGCGGGGATTTTAGGTTGATAATATTTTGGAATAATCCTTCCGAAGGAATCTAACTGTTAAATGTGAATAATGGCTTTGGAATCCTTCGGAATGGTAATTTAGCACCTATTTTATTTCAATGTTCGGTAATTGATAATTTCCAACGACTTCTATTAATTTGGAAGAGTTATTTTTCAAGTTATTGAAGAAATTTTCTATGTTTTCTTTATATCCCCTTTCACTAACGCCGAAAAGTAGGACTCCTTTACTTTTATTGTTTGAAATAAGTTTATAACGGTAAACATTTCTTTCTGCGATGAGTATTTCTTTCCCATCTTTCGAATTCTCAGTAATGAGAAAATCTAAGATATATTCTTCGCCGTTTTCATAGATTTTGTAATTGACGACCGGATTGGATTTTTTCAGGTTCTCAAGTTCTGTTACTTTTCGATTAATTACATCTTCAATTTTAAGAGTTCCCTGAATATAATCGATCATAACTAATGTGCCGTATTTTTCGATTTTCTCGTTTGGGCTTAGGTATTCTTGTTTGTAGTAATTCTCATTAGGATGAGAGCTCCAGATTAGATTATAGAATGTATTATCAATTTTAATAGGTCCGGGAATATTCAGATACTCATTAATTTTATTTTGTGCGTCTAAAGAAAGAGAAGAGTATAGAAACAGGATAATAAGAAGGAGTGATTTTTTAGGCATGTTTGTTTTTAATTTTGTGTTGGTATTGATGATCAAATATACAATAATCAAAATGCCTAAAATGAAAGAGTTATAAGAATATTTGTTACAAAAGTTTCTCAATCCACTTGTAAATATCATCCAGAACCTCTTTCCGGATTTCCTCATTCATAATTTCATGCCTCATTTCAGGATAGATACTGTAATCCACCTTAATGAATCCATCCTGTTTTAAATTATTTACTGTTTGCATAACTCCTTTTCCAAAATTCCCGATAGGATCGTTTTTTCCACTAACAAATAAAAAAGGGAAGGATTTGGAAATGGGATTTGCCCAGTTTCTTTTAGTTGCTTTTTTATACAGTTTGAATAATGCATAAAAAGCATTGTTGGTAAAAGGAATTCCAGAAAGTTCATCCTGGGTAAAAGCATCTCTATTGGCTTCATTGAGGCTTAGCCAGCTTGTGTCGCCAAAATTTTTATCTTTTCTGAAATGGTTGTTGTTTACGAAATTAAAAAGTGAATTGAAAAATGTTTTTTGTTTGGGTGCTATTTTATTGGCGATTGAAAAATAGGTATTCAAAAGACTGATACCCGCTAAAGTACCTCCGGTGCCAACGATGACAGCTCCTGTAAGCCGGTTGCTAATTCTTTGAAGAAGACACCGTGTAACAAAAGAACCCATCGAATGACCGAGGACAAAATGGGGGACATCAGGATATTGATCGCTCAAGTGATCACTCATCATTTCCGCATCATCGATCAATTTTTTATCCGGTCGGTTCAATTGAAAAAATCCGATATCTTTTTTTTCTTTCACTGATTTTCCATGTCCCAGATGATCGTAAGTGATTACAGCTAATCCGTGACCGGCAAAATATTCTGCTATTTCTTTATACCTTCCGCTATGTTCCTGCATTCCATGGATAATTAAAAGACTTGCCTTTATCTCATTCGTCTCGGGGGTAAATACATTGTAAAAAAGTTTAGGCTGATCACTGGTATTTTTAGACAAGTATCCTGTTTGATGTAATGTTCTCATATCATAAACTATCTTTATTATTCTCAAACGCTACTCAAATATACACATAAATAAAAGATTTTTGGTTTGATGATAGATCAATGATGTCGTAAAAAATGCCTGTAATTCTATGATTTTAAACTAGAATGAAAATAAATTTTCCACATAATTTGCCCACCCTATTTTTTCAGAGTAATTTTGCATGAATCTAAAAACAATAGTAAAATATGTCAACTTACGTAGTTGTAGGTCTTCAGTACGGAGATGAAGGTAAAGGGAAAATCACGGATGTTTTATCCGCTAAATCGGATTATGTAGTACGTTTCCAGGGTGGAGACAATGCAGGTCATACGGTTTATGTGGGTGATGAAAAATTTGTTTTACACCTTCTTCCTTCAGGAGTTTTGCAGTGCAAAGGAAAATGCATCATTGCCAATGGAGTAGTGGTGAATCCTAAATCTTTCATCAAAGAAGTTAGCCAGATTGAGAGCAAAGGTTTAAGAACCGACCACATCTTTATCAGCAGAAGAGCGCATGTGATCATGCCTTACCACATTCTTTTGGATACTTACCGTGAAGAAGAGCATGGAGGAACTCAGATCGGGACCACTAAAAAAGGAATCGGACCTTGTTACGAAGATAAAATTGCAAGAGTTGGAATCAGAATGATAGATCTTCTGAATCCTGAGATTTTAAGAGAGAAAATAGAGAAAAACCTTAAAATTAAAAATTCTCTTTTTGAAAAATACTACGGAAAACCGACTTTAGACGTAGAAGAAATTTACAACGAATTTTTAGAGATAGGAAAACAGCTTCAGGACAGAATTGTAGATACAGAAGTTGAATTGAATGAAGCGATCAGAGATGGTAAAAACGTTCTTTTTGAAGGGGCTCAGGCATTGATGTTGGATATTGATTTCGGAACGTATCCATACGTTACTTCATCTTCTCCATCTACAGGAGGAGTTTGTACGGGAGCCGGTGTTCCGCCAACTTCACTTCAGAACCTTATTGGAGTTGCCAAAGCATACTGCACAAGGGTTGGGAACGGACCTTTCCCATCTGAATTGGATAACGAATTAGGAGAAAAAATCAGACAGATCGGTGGTGAATTCGGAGCGACTACCGGAAGACCAAGAAGAACCGGATGGTTAGATCTTGTTTCGTTGAAACATGCTTGTATGATCAATGGTATCAATAACCTTGTAATTACTAAACTTGACGTTCTTACAGGAATTGAAAACCTAAAAATTGTAACTCAGTATAAAACAGAAGATGGTAAAGTAATCGATTACTTCACTTCTTCTACAGAAAAATTATACAATTATGAGCCTATCTACCAGGATTTACCAGGATGGAGTGAAGATCTTACGAAGGTAAGAAGCTATGATGAACTTCCTGATAACGCTCAGAAATATATCGAATTTATCGAGCAGTATTTAGGAATCAATGTGTATTTGGTTTCTGTTGGACCGGAAAGAAGTCAGAACATTATCAGAAAAGAATTATTCTAATATTATAGAATATCATTTATAAAAAAAAGAGACTGTCAGATGTGATGGTCTCTTTTTTTGATCCATAAGGTTTATTCTTCTCACTGTGAGGATTATTTGTGGTAAAATAATTAATCATTTCATGTATTGTTGTTACATTTTGAATGTTAACTTAAATTATATATGAAAAAAACTCCCACAGATTTCATCGATTAATCCGAATTTTTTTCTGTGAGAGTTTCAATTGCAGAACAAAGGGAACTTTTGAAATCAGTGTACTGCTTTTAACCATCTAATTCAAATATTTTGCATAAGCCTTAGCAAGCTTTTCATCGTATTTATTCTGCTTATAACCCGTACCATTATAGCCTTTTGCAAAATTGCCCCAGTTTTTATTTCTCAAATGAACCAAAAGTCCATTCTTTTCTAAAAACTTTCCAAAAGCTTTCAGGTGTTCTCCTTCATTGATCTCCATTTTGGACACAAAATCATTAACATCGGTATAACCTAAATTTTTAGCATGGAATCCCATGATCTGAAAGCTTCCCCAGGATGCTGAAGATAATGCGGCGTCTTTAAATTTAACATCAGTCCCTAAACTTATAGCCTCATTTAATCGGTCATATTCTCTAACCCCGCCCAGGTAATAGGTTCTGGTCCATTTAGGATAAAGAATGTCTTTACTTGACTCGTTGTAATAAGAGTTTGGATTAATTCCTCGCTTTTCGAGTTCATTCCAGAAAATATGCCCTTCAAAAAGAATTTTAGGTTTATTGTTGATTAAAAAACCTTTTCCACTGCTTTCAATTTCATTAACGGCTTTTACAGCTGCTAATTCAAGATCGTACTGGTCAGCAAACGAGATAAGGTCACTTTCTTTAAGGAATTTATCCGTTGAGATAATCGGATTAGAATTTTTCTGCAGTAATACTGCCCATGTTTTTATTCCGACAATTCCGTCTATTACTAAAGCATTTTTGCTTTGGAAATCTTTAACTGCCGCATCTACTTCCAGGCTGAAAGAATCTGAAATTTTAATAGGATATCCCAGCTTATAAAGAAGTTCACATAATGTGAGAACTTCAGGCGCTTTCGTATTGTATTTTAAGAGTTTCATGGTGTTTTTTTGTTTATTAAAAGATTAAACTATTTTTGAGTAGGGTTCGTCCATATATTCACGAAAGTTAGCTAACGGGAATCTTTGGCATCTTCTCACAAATCATTCCGATCAAGAAAAATGACTTGAATTTAATTTCCTCTCTCTGAAGTTTGTATTCTAAATTAATAGGAGTTGTACTTGTTACACTGAAGTTTTGGTTCAAAACTGAGTAATCATCTATTCTCAGCTCAATACTGTATTCGCCTAATGCGATAACCTGATTGACAATTCCTGCTTCGTTTGTTTCTATTTCATAAATTCTGCTGTTGTTGGTTCCTTTAATGGAGATTGAACATTTATAAACAGGATCGTTATTGATTTTATCCAGGACCCTGAATTGTATATTCGCTCCTGATGATGGAACCTGGATAGGGTATTTTATGGGGACAAAGATTCCTGTATTTCTAATGGGGATTACAGGTTTTACTGGTGGAGCAGGAGTTACGGGTTGTGGTGTTGAAACGGGAGTAACCGGTCTTACATTCCTTACACTATTGAGAACATTCATATTAATCCTGTTGAATGCAGGGATCGGATGTACTTTGGCTGTTTCCGCAACAGGTTCAGATTCAGGTTTTGTTATGAATTCTGTGGCAGTAATCTTTGAGTTTTCATAAAGGGCTGTTTTTCTGGTTAAGTTGCTGAGCTGGTCGGATTTAATGGTTTTTACATTTGTAATGGCCTTTAAGAACTTTTGATTATTGTTTTTATTGACAAAAAGCTGCTGCTTCATGATCAGAGGACCAAAATAAATAAGTTGATCCGGGTTGTTGATTGCATCATTTGTAATTGAAGGATCTAAAATTATTTTCAGATTCTTTATTAAAATCATGGTCTTTGGAAAAGCGGGTAGTTTAAAATCACTGGAAATTGTTTGTCCGTCCGATATTTTTTTTGGCTCATTCCATTCAAATAATTGCGAGAGCATAAAGTTTTTGCTGAACCAGTTTCTTTTTAAATGCACAAAAGAATAATCCAGTTCGACCGCCTGAATAACATCCTCGTCATAGTCAATCGAAAGAATTTCTGAAGGGAGGTTTTCGTGGGAGTTTTTTGCTTCCGTATATAAGGTTTCGAGTTCCTGTTTTTCAATTCTTATATTGTTCCATCCTGATTCATTTTCCATGAAATCATAAGGGATAAAATTAATATCATGAATAGAAGCATTAGTGATTACGTCGGTTTTTTCAGCAGCTTCAAAGGTGTTTTTAGCATTTTGGGCCATTGCGAGATAGACATCTGCATCAGAAGCTTTGTTGATTCTTGTCAATTCTTTATCGATGTTATCTTTATTTCCTTTTATTTTCCAATCTGAAAAGGCGATCTCTTTTGTTCCGTTTAAATGAGTAAGCTGATCATTCCAATTGTTTCTTTCCTCATCGCTGTCCAGACCGTCAAAAAGCTCGAGATGAGCTGTGATCTTATCAATTACCTGCTCATGGGCCAGTCTGTATTTTTTGTAAGCTTTAAATTCTTTAGTGTCATTCTTTTTAGCATCGAAAAGGATGGAACTTTCAATTGCCAGTGTCTTATCAAGGCTTTCTTCAAGATTTTTTAAATTGTTTTTATCTAGAATATCACGATAAATGTCAAACAGGGAATTGTTAGGATTCAGGTCCCAGAACTGAGAAGATATAGGAACTGAGTTAAGTTCGTAGGCCATATTCTGCTTTTTAATAATAGAAAGGGCTTTTTTCTGATCATCGTTGAGCTGGTTTTGTGGCTTTAAAAGCTCAAGTTCTTCATTTTCATATACCCTGAGGGAAGGACATATCATGGGAAGGTCATTTTCCATCGAGCTTTGGGATAGATAAGTGTTTTTAAGTTTCTGGTAGACGGCAATAAAATATTTCATGGCATTAGTTTTTGTTTTGTAAATAACCGACAGAAAAATCTGCCGGCTATTCTTGATGAGAAGGATATTATGATTTTCCGTCAGTCCATTTTTTGATCTCCGGATTTGGATCCGGTGATTTCGGAATGACATGGCATTTATAACCGATAATGTAGATTCCGTCAGAATTCAGTTTCTTTCCATTCCATTTGGCATTGGATTGTACATCCTGGTTATCGTAACTATAGCTTCCGCCGAAAACGAACGGTCCTATTCCAACTGCAGCCCCCGCACTGACAGAGTTTTTAACATCCGTAAAAGCAGTACTGTTGTTTGTAAAATCAAGGCAAACGTCTTTGGCAATGATAAGCTCTGTAATGATAGAAGGCATTAATCCTTTTCCTTTTCCGTCGCTGATGACATCGCCACTTAAAGTTTGAGGAGATTGCTCATGTAATTTCCAGTATTTGGATTCAATAAAGTTCTGATTAAGCCATCCTCTTTCCACTCTTACTTTTCCAAGCTTGAAAGAGACCTTCATATTCGTATAATCTGTATTGATCTTTGTTTTTTCGTGCTTTCCGCCACCTTTTGCACCGATAGAGAAAATGCCCATGCTAAATCCTGCGGCTGCACCCCAGTTGTGAACTGATTTTGAATAATCATAATTAGATTCACCTTCTACGATGGTAACTGTGGGCCATCCTTTAGACTCTTTTAATGCATTAGCGGCAACCGGAACGGATGGTGAATAATTTGTATAGTCCAGAACCCTTGTTCTCTGACTGTTTCTGAACTCAGATTCCATCCTTTTTTTGATGACGAGCATGTTTTTCTGCTCTACTTCACTTAAATAATTTTGTATTTTCTCGACGGCTTCTTTGTATCCAAGAGATTGCCACGCTTTAAGGGATGCATCTTCTCTTTTTTTCATGTTCTTGCCATCGATCGATAATTTGGCCATTGCTTCCGCATCTCCGTTATCGGCAGCAGTTCTGATTTCATTATTGGCGTCTACGATATCGTAATATTTCATCTGATATTCTACATATTTAGAATACATCGGAGAAACGAAAGTGTGGAAGATCTCAGGTTTGTTTGTGTCGTCTATAGGTGAATTAGGATCAAAGTCTGTGTTTTTTACCTTCTTAATTTTGAAAAGCTTATCCCTTAACGTATTCAGCTTTTTTTCTACTTTTTCATCAAATTGAGTATCAACGACTACGGACCATTGCAAAAGATCTTCATATACTTTAGATACTCTTTTCTGGGAATCGTTCATAATGCTCATGATCGACATTACCCTTCCGTTGCCTGAACTGGTAAGTGGAGGAAGCTGAGAAGGAATGACATCCACCATTGCAGCAAATTGCTCCATTTGAAGATATTTTCTGAATTTACTGTTTGACAGGGCGTTCTGGTAAGCCTCCATGTCAATTTTCGGATTTCCGTTAGCATCCAGGATAGGTTCTCCTTTAGCGTCCAGCATTGGTTTTGGTGACGGGGCGTCCCCAAATAGTCCGTTGAGTGCGTAATCAAAGGTGTCTTCGGATAGAGTAATCCCTACCGGGTCAAATGAAATGAAATCATTTGGTCCCAGAGAGTCCGGGTCTCCACCATTGGTTACGGTGTCATACACTTGTTTTAAAAGCATGCTCATTAATGAGTTTGATTTTGCTTCTTGAGTTAAAGTTGGCATAATTATTAAGTTTTTATTTTTTTTGCTTACTCTTTTCGGTTTTCAGCATCCCCGGTTTGGTATGGTACAAATGTATTTTGACTTTGGGTTCAATATCTCAGTATTTTTCCTATTTTAAGATGTGGTTTTTATTATTTTTAAAATATTAATGAATTTAATTAGTCAAAAGTATAATATTGTTGAATAATTTTAATATCTATAATGGTGTTTTTAATACTTTACTATTGCTTGCATAGTTAATTTTATCGATTGTCATAAATTTTTTTAAAATATTAATGTTTTGTCAATAAAATGGCAAATGTTTTGATGGTGTAACATTACTTATCGATAAGTGCTATAAAAACTAATAATCAGATTTTTTATTAACCGTTTAAATCTTTTAAGTGATGAAACACCTACACACTAATCAGGAATTTCGCTTCAATGAAGTTCTTTTCGAGCATCGTAACAAGGAATATGGCGCTTATGTTTTGAGAAATGAGTCCGATAAAATACTAACAAAGGCACTGTTTGTAGGTGTAAGTTTGTTGGCTGCGGTTTCCATTACTCCAATGATCATTTCAGCATTTAGTAACAGCACTCCGGTGCATGTGCCTGTTGATGGGCCGCCAGTAGTTATTAAACTCAAAGACCCCGCTACTCCTGAACAAACTCCACCAGTGCAGATCGTTAAACCTGTAACCCCTCCAAACACTAAACAGTATGATAGCCAGATACCAACACCAGCAGCGCATGCAATAGAGCCTGTAAAAGTTGAAAAGCCTGCCGATGCAGCTCCGGGTTTGGTTAATAATCTTGATGGGGAGTCGATCAAAAATACTTATATACCGCCCGCACCCCATATCGGAACAGGTCCTGCTTCTCCGCCGGCAAACCCACAGCCTGTACAACCTGCAAATCCCGGGAATTCCATAGTGGATGCAGAAGCGCTTAGTGTTGAAGCTAATTTCGTAGGTGGAATCGATTCCTTCAGAAATAAAGTAATGAATAACTTTGATGTCTCCGGATTTGAGAGCGACGGAGTCGTGAAAACAACGATCACTTTTATTGTTGAAATTGATGGAACTATTTCCGGTATCAAAGCCAATGGAGGAAATGCAGATTTCAATAGTGAAGCAATCAGAACAGTAAAATCGATCAGAGGAAAATGGATTCCTGGAAAAAATAAAAAAGGTGAAGCCGTAAGAAGTTATTTCAAATTTCCGATTTCTATGAAGTTTGAATAATCTATATCAAACAAATCTTGACAGTTATCCACAAAATACTATTTTTTGTGGATAATTTTTTTTAGGGTTAATTTCCTTATTAACAATATTTTAACTCATTTTTACTTTTCATCATTCATTCAGAGCAAAGAAAAATGTGTATTTTTGAGGCTTAAAGTTCTAATAATGGGAAAAATCATAGGTATCGCTAATCAGAAAGGGGGAGTTGGAAAAACGACAACAGCTGTAAATCTTGCTGCGGCATTAGGGGTATTGGAAAAGAAAATATTAATCATCGATGCCGATCCTCAGGCTAATGCTACTTCAGGATTGGGTGTGGAAGATGTCCAGTATTCTACGTACAATCTTTTAGAACACAGTGTGGATACTGCCACTTGTATTAAAAAGACAGCAACACCAAATCTAGATATCGTACCGTCTCATATAGACCTTGTAGCAGCTGAAATTGAATTGGTAGACAAGGAAGATCGTGAGTATATGCTGAAAAAAGCATTGGAAAGCGTAAAAAATGAGTATGATTTTATCATTATTGACTGTGCTCCGAGTTTGGGATTGATTACTGTAAATGCGCTTACAGCTGCTGATTCTGTAATCATTCCGATCCAATGTGAATATTTTGCATTGGAAGGTTTAGGAAAACTTTTGAATACCATCAAAAATGTTCAAAAGATTCATAACAAAGATCTGGACATTGAAGGTTTACTTCTAACGATGTATGATAGCAGGTTAAGATTATCCAATCAGGTGGTGGAAGAAGTAAATGCACACTTCCCGGAAATGGTTTTTGAAACCATCATCAGCAGAAATGTGAGATTAAGTGAAGCACCAAGTTTCGGGGAAAGCATCCTGAATTATGATGCCGAAAGTAAAGGAGCAATTCAGTATATTCAGTTAGCAGAAGAAGTTCTGTTGAAAAATGAAAATTTAGTAAAGAATTAATTAAGAGTAAATAATAGATAATTGCAATGTGGATCAGCTGATCTTGGTTGTAATTGTCATCATTTATCAAAAATATCTATGAAGGACAAAAAAAGAGCTATGGGACGTGGTTTGGGTGCTATTTTAAGTGCTGAATCCAAAGCTACAGTGAACTCTGCTACTGATGAGGGAGCAGATAAGTTTGTTGGAAATATCGTAGAAGTAGCGATTGAAGATATTTATCCCAACCCAACCCAGCCAAGAACTTATTTTGACGAAAAAGCACTCAATGAACTCGCACAGTCTATAGAAAATTTAGGGGTGATCCAACCGATCACTCTTAGAAAAGAAGGCGAGAGATTTGAAATTATATCAGGGGAAAGACGTTTCAGAGCGAGTAAAATTGCCGGACTAACTTCTGTTCCTGCTTATATCCGTTTGGTAAACGATCAGGAGCTTTTAGAAATGGCTCTTGTTGAAAATATCCAGAGGGAAGATCTTGATTCTATTGAGATTGCATTGACGTATCAAAGACTTTTGGACGAAATCGGAATGACTCAGGAAAACCTTAGCCAGAGAGTAGGAAAAGACAGAAGTACGATTACCAATTCTATCAGGTTATTGAGACTAAGCCCCGATATTCAGAATGCTATCAGAAGTGGTGAGATTTCTGCAGGACATGGCCGTGCTATTATCAGTATGGAAAATGAGGAGCTACAACAAATTTTGTTTGACCTTATCATTAAAGAACAGTTGAATGTACGTCAGGCTGAACAGGCTGCTACAGCTTTAAAAAATCCAAAATCACCTGCTGCCAAAAAGGTAAAGGCTGAACTTTCCAATAACTATAAAAGAGCTCAGAAAACAATTGCTGACATTTTAGATGTAAAAGTGGAGATCAAAACCACCGGAAATGGTAAAAAAGGTAAAATTGTTCTTGACTTTAAGAATGAGGATGAATTGGAATATATTCTATCCCACATTAAATAAATGAAGAAATTATTGTTCACTTTTTTCTTGTGCCTGTATGCTGCTGCTTACTCACAAGTAAATCCTAATGATACCATTCGGGTAGAGCACTACCCGAAGGATAGTATCCCTGCCGCAAAGCCTCAAAAGTCTGAAGCTAAAGTGGTGGCTGATCTGGAAAAAGCCAACGGCCCCACAGCAAAAACATTAAAATTAAATCCAACAAAAGCGGGTTTATACTCGGCTGTTTTCCCTGGACTAGGGCAATTTTACAACAAAAAATACTGGAAAATTCCTATCGTTTGGGGTGCTGTAGGTACCGGAGTAGGAATAGCCATGTGGAATGATAAACAATACAAGAAGTACAGAGAGTACTATATTGCTAAATTGAACGGAACTCCCAATGAATTTATCGATAGTCGTCCATGGCTTGATAAAGTTGCACTGGCGAACGTTCAGGACAGAGCGAAAAGACAAAGGGACTATGCAATCGCAATTACCGGGCTGATCTATATCCTGAGTATAGTAGATGCTGTTGTAGATGCACACCTTTATGAAAGCCGCCATGACCCTGATTTAACTTTTAAACCTACAGTTATTCAGGACCAGTTTAGTATAGAACCTCCAAAGACCGGATTAAGTCTGAGCTACAGGTTCTAGATCGTAAGTAGGTATATCTAAAATAAATTACATGAAAATAGCATTAGTTGGATATGGAAAAATGGGCAAGATCATTGATGAGATTGCAACAAATAGAGGACATGAAGTAGTTGCCCGCCTTAAAGAAACTCCAACTGCTGAAAACCTTAATAATCCCGATGTTGTTATCGAGTTTTCGTTACCTGAAGTAGCTTTTAATAATATAAAAGCATGTCTGGAAAATAAAATTCCAGTGATTTGCGGTACAACAGGATGGTTAGAGAAAAAGGCTGAAGTAGAAAGAATTGCGGTGGAAAATCAGACGGCATTTTTATATGGTTCCAATTTTAGTTTAGGCGTTAATTTATTCTTTGCTTTGAATGAAAAGCTGGCTGATCTGATGAAAAATGTTAACGAATATTCTTGTCAGTTGGAAGAAATTCACCACATTCATAAACTGGATGCTCCAAGCGGAACGGCAATTTCTCTGGCCGAAGGAATATTTAGAAATAATCCCAAATTTGATGCCTGGAAGCTTGAAGAAACTCAGGGGAATCAGCTGGGTATTTTCGCTATTCGTGAAGATGAAGTTCCGGGAACGCACAGTGTCTTTTACAGAAGTGAAGTGGATGAAATTGAAATAAAACATACCGCATTTAACAGAAACGGTTTTGCATTAGGGGCCGTAGTAGCTGCGGAATGGATTAAAGACAAGAAAGGAAACTTTACAATGAAAGATGTTTTAGGGCTTTAACTTGTAACAAATGCTCCAAATAGTAAACTAATAAAAACAGTTGCTCAACACAAATCAATAGAATAAGGCACAAAATTTATGAATTATTTTTTAACTTATACAGTATACGTTCTCATTTTATCCGTATTAATGGGGATTTCAACATGGAAGCTGTTCAAAAAATTAGGGTATAGCCCTTTATTTGCTTTTATACCTTTTTACAATTATTTTATTGTTTTAAAAGAGACCAAACACCCTAAATGGTGGGCTATTTTATCCTATTTGCCGATCGTAGGTCCGATTATGATGTCGGTTTTTCATATTTATCTTATGAAAAAGTTTGGAAAAAATCTTTTCCAGCACCAGCTTCTAACTGTTATTTTGCCGTTCATATATATGGCTACGGTCAATTATTCTAAAGATACAGAGTTAGAAGACGAAAATGAGCTATTCCTGACGGATGAAGAGAAAAATGCCAAAAAGAAAGATTCCTTCATAGGTTCAGTGACTTTTGCTGTTGTATTTGCAACGATTATTCACGTTTTTGTAACACAACCTTTCGGTATCCCTACAGGATCCATGGAAAGAACCCTTTTAGTAGGAGATTTCCTTTTTGTAAATAAATGGAGCTATGGGTACAGATTGCCGATGCGTCCGCTTGCAATTCCTTTCTTACAGGGAACAATCTTTGATTCCGGAGAAAAAGGAAACCCGAAGGATGATCCCAAATCTTATGTTGATGGAGTGAAGCTACCTTACGCCAGAATAATGCAATTCAGCAAACCTCAGAA
This sequence comes from Chryseobacterium sp. Chry.R1, assembly GCF_039645525.1. Classification (NCBI taxonomy): domain Bacteria; kingdom Pseudomonadati; phylum Bacteroidota; class Flavobacteriia; order Flavobacteriales; family Weeksellaceae; genus Chryseobacterium; species Chryseobacterium sp. Chry.R1. Next base: position 4,700,915 of record NZ_CP151793.1, on the reverse strand, counting down.
AAATGATGTCCTTGTTTTCAACTATCCTCAGGATTCAGTGCATACAGCTATTGACAGGAAAGACCCTTATGTAAAAAGATGTGTGGCAACTGCCGGCGATACTTTTGAAATGAGAGCTGGAAGACTTTTTGTAAATGGAAAGCCAGAAACGGTTTTAGGGGATCAGGAAGTTCAGCACGCATATACAGTTAACACAGGTACTCAATTGGATATTCCAGGATTATACAATACGTATGGATTCTTGCCGGTAAGGGAAATGCAGACGGATAAAGGATTTGTATACATGTTCCAGGGATTAACTGATAAAACGGCTAAAGAGATCAAAGCATTGCCGAACGTAATTGATATGGAAGAAAGTATTTTTCCTAAGGATTCAGCTACGGTTCAGCACAAGCTTAATGCCGACAGAACGGCTTACACAAAAAGTATCGATACCACTCAATCTATATTTCCTATCAATAAGCCTTGGAATCAGGATTGGTACGGACCTCTTAGAATACCTAAGAAAGGTGATGTGGTCGCAATTAATAAAGAAACGCTTCCGATGTATCAGTGGATTATTTCGGAGTATGAACACAATAGCCTGGAAAATAAAGACGGAAAAATTCTAATCAATGGTAAAGAAGCCAATCAGTATACAATCCAACAGGATTATTATATGATGGTTGGAGATAACAGAGATGCTTCACTTGATGCAAGATTCTTTGGTTTTGTTCCTGAAGAAAATATTGTAGGAAAGCCAATGTTTACATGGATGAGTCTGCAAGGTGTTTTCAAAGATGCCAGCTCTACATATCAGGCGCCTTTCAAGATCCGTTGGGAGAGAATGTTTAAAGCTACAAATACAGGAGAAGCCAATAAAACTTCATACTGGTGGATTGCAGCGATGATTCTTATTCTATTCTTCGGATGGGACTATTTTGTTAAACTATTCAGAAAGAAAAAAACTGAGGAGGATTTATAAAGTAAAATAAATTTTAAAATAGAATGAAGTATTTGAAAAAATACTTCATTTTTGTATTATGAATATGAAGAATGTATTATTACCGGTGTTTTATTTACCACCGATTTCCTGGTTTTCAGTGTTTTTAGACCCTGAAAATGAGGTTACCTTTGAACAATTCGAAAATTTCCCCAAACAAACGTACCGAAACCGGGCGAATATGTATGGGGCAAACGGAAAACTTTCTTTGATCATTCCGATCAGTCATACGGGTAAAAGACAATTCAAAGAAATAGAGATCTCCAACAGGGAAGATTGGAGAAAGCTCCATTGGAAATCAATCAAGACAGCTTATCAAAGTTCTCCTTATTTCGAATTTTATGAAGACAAACTGATCAGATTATTTGAATTAAAAGAAAACTATCTTTTGGATTTCAATCTTAAAGGTTTAGAGATCATACAACAAATCCTAAAAACGGAAAAGGCATACTCTTTGAATGAAGAGTATATCAAAAATCCTGAAGAAGTAAATTTCAGAGAAAAATTTTCTGCAAAATTTGCTTCCGAATATAAAATGGATGATTACTATCAGACATTTTCTGATAAAATGGGATTTTTAAGTGATCTGTCAATTTTGGACCTTATTTGTAACAAAGGGCCTGAATCTTTGACTTATATAAAAAATATTAAACAATCATACTAGCATGAAAAAGGTATTATTAGCTGCTGTCTTTTTAGCAGGCTTTAATTCTGCTTTTGCACAGGAAGCACAGGCGAAGAGCGTTGACCCGAAAGAAAATAAAGATTTAATGACCTGGTACCATAAAGATTTTGGAACAACCAAAGTATATGGTGTCAATACAGAAAATGCATATAAATATTTAGAATCTAAAGGTCTGAAGCCTAAGACTGTTGTTGTAGGTGTTCTGGACAGTGGAGTGCAGGTGGATCATCCGGGACTGATCAAAAATATCTGGTCAAACCCGAATGAAGTTCCGGGTAACGGAAAAGATGATGACGGTAATGGCTATATCGATGATGTTCACGGATGGAATTTTATCGGAGGAAAGAATGGTGATGTAGACGTTGATAATATGGAGGTGACAAGGGTCGTAGCTAAATATAAGCCTGTATTCGAAGGAGATGATTCTACTAAGAATAAAGCCAATCAAGCTAAAATGCCTGAAGAGTTTGCCATGTATATGAAGGCTAAAGAACTTTTCACAAAGAAAAGTGTTGAAGCTAAGCAAAGTCTCCAGCAATACACAATGATCAATGATCTGATTCCGAACATGATTAAATTGTTAGGAGGGAAATCAGTGACTTCTGAAAATATTGCTGCTATAAAGGCTCCAACAGAACAAAAAGATGCAATTGCACTTAATATTCTGACTCAGGTTGCCCATAGTCCTGAATTTGCAGGGAAATCTTCTGCAGATTTCGAAACTTCAATGAAGAAAGAAATGAAAGGTGCTATCGATCATTTTGCTCCTGCAGCAAAACAATATGATCTAAGCTATGATACAAGAGCCGAAATTGTTGGAGATAACTATGATGATTATTCTCAAAAAAATTACGGTAATAATCATTATCAGGGGCCTGATGCAGAACACGGGACTCACGTTGCCGGTATTATTGCTGGATTACCTCAGGGGAAAGAAGTTCAGTACGGGGTAGCTTCAAGAGTAGCAAAAATTATGTCCGTGAGAACTGTTCCTAATGGAGATGAGAGAGATAAGGATGTTGCTAACGCTATCAGATATGCTGTAGATAATGGAGCTAAAGTATTAAATATGAGCTTTGGAAAACCAGTGTCTCCAGGTAAAAATGTTGTTTGGGATGCATTCAAATATGCCGAAGATAAAGGAGTTCTCCTTGTAAAGGCAGCCGGAAATGAAAATGAAGATGTTGCTGAGCACCTTGCATATCCTACCAACTTTAAAAATATTACAGACGAAAAACCTTTCGTAAATAACGTGATTGTTGTAGGAGCAAGTACTAATAGAAACAATGAGTTGAGAGCGAGCTTCTCAAACTTTAATAAGAAAATGGTAAATGTTTTTGCTCCGGGTGAAGAGATTTATTCTACGGTTCCAACGAGTGAATATGAATATCTTCAGGGAACTTCAATGGCATCACCTGTTGTTGCCGGTGCTGCTGCGGTTTTATTAGCTTATATGCCTAATTTAAGACCTGACCAGATCATTGAAGCTCTTGTAAAGTCAAGTAATCCAAGTACGGAAAATGGATTTGCCGACCTTTCTCAAGCCGGAGGTGTTATCGATCTAAAGAAGGCTGCTGAATATGCTTATACGAACTTCTATAACGGTAAGGCATCAGCTGTAAAAAAGGCTACGAAATCCGTAAAAAAGGCCGTTAAAAAATAATATATTTCACTGTATTACAGTGTATGTGATAAAAAGTCCGAATTTTTCGGACTTTTTTGTTTTTATTTTTCAATTTTGGCACGGTTTTTTGTAACTTTAATGTAACAAAAAATAAACGACAAAATGAAAAAGTTACTACTTGCAGGAATGTTGGGAACATCACTTTTTGCAGTGTCTTGTTCCTCAGTGAAAAATGCACAAACATCACAAAACCAAAAATCTGATTTTTTAAAGATTAAAGGAGATTGGGAGATTGTTAGTATCGATTATGATAAAGGATTTAAAATTAAACCGTTTGATGAAGGAGCAGATGCACAATGTTTCGTAGGAAGTCATTGGAGATTGATTCCCAATAACTATACCGGAGCGTATACTCTAAGCGGAGGTGGTTCATGCCCTAGCATTACACAGCCAATTAAGTTTGAAGTAAAGAACGGAAATACCTTTATGTTCAAAAAGATTGCTACAGGAACAAAAGCTAAGCAAAATACAGTAGGATATTCTTTAAACCTGATCAACCAATCAACAGATCAGTTTTCCCTTGAACAGAATGTTCCTTTTGACGGAAGCACAGTAAGAGTTGTGTATAATTTCCAGAGAACAGGAGTAAAATAATTTAAGTAACAAAAAAAATAAAAAGATGAAATTTAATAAAACATATATCGCAGGTCTTTTCCTATCATCAACATTATTGTTGTCTAGTTGTGAAGCAGTTCAGAATTCTAACCACCAGCAAAGAGGTACAGCAGTAGGTGTTGCATCGGGAGCTGTACTTGGAGGTATCTTAGGTAACAACGTAGGTAAAGGAGGAAACGGAGCTTTAGGAGCTGTATTAGGTGGTATTATTGGTGGTGTTGCAGGTAACGTTATCGGTAACAAAATGGATAAGCAGGCTAAAGAAATTAAAGAAACTTTACCTGGTGCTGAAGTAGAAAGAGTAGGAGATGGTATTAAAGTGACGATGAATGAAAGTATAGTAAACTTTGCATTCGATTCATCCAACCTTACCTCTGTAGCTCAGACCAACCTTGATAAATTAGCTCAGGTATTGGCCAATAATCCAGACACGAACATCAATATCTACGGACACACAGATAGCGTTGGTAAAGATGCTTATAATATGGCCCTTTCTCAGAGAAGAGCAGATGCGGTTAAAGCATATTTAGCAGGTAAAGGAATCGCTTCAGGAAGAATGTTTACGAAAGGAGAAGGTAAAAATATGCCTGTAGCCAGCAATGATACGGAAGAAGGAAGAGCAAAAAACAGAAGGGTAGAGTTTGCCATTACAGCCAATGAAAAAATGATTAATGAAGCCAAACAAGGCAAGTAATTAATTTAATATATAAATATTTTCTTAAAAGACCGCCACGGCGGTTTTTTTTGTACTTTTATGCTACTCATCTTGAAATTACTATTTTTGCAATTGAAATAACATAAATGAAGAAATATCTTAAACTGCTGCGTGTAGAACAATGGGTAAAAAATTTATTTGTTTTTGTGCCATTATTTTTTTCCGGCAATATCAAAAACCTTGATCTGCTTACCAAGAGTATTTTTGCTTTTGTTATCTTTTCGCTTGCTGCCAGCATGGTTTATATTCTGAATGATTACAATGATATAGAGGCAGATCGCAGGCATCCTGAAAAAAGAAGAAGACCGCTGGCGAGTGGTGCTATCTCTAAATCAAAAGCTATAGGAATTTTAATAGGACTCGCAATTACAGATATTTTCCTTGTTCTTTTTGCTCAGTTCTATTTCGAGCAACTTCTCTGGAAATTTGCAACCATTATTGCATTTTACTTTGTGATGAATCTTGCTTATACATTCAGGTTGAAGCATGTTCCTATTATTGATATTTTTATCATAGCCACAGGGTTTGTATTAAGGGTTCTTGCAGGAGGTTACATTACCGGAATCAGTATTTCACAGTGGGCTATACTGCTTACATTTGTTCTGGCATTGGTATTGGCAATAGGAAAAAGAAGAGGTGAATTAATCAATGCGCAGGTTTCGGGTAAGACGAGACGTGCTCTGGACGGTTATAACGTACAGTTTGCCGATATAGCACTGTCTATTTCTGTTACATTGGCCATTATGTGTTATTTAATGTTTACCCTGTCACCGGAGGTACAGGCAAAATTTCATGAAAGGGTTTTTTATACCGTTATTTTTGTAGTATTTGCCTTTCTCAGATACCTGCAGCAGACTCTAGTGTATAACAGAACGGAATCCCCTACAAAAATAGTGTACAGGGACAGGTATATACAGGTTACCTTACTATTGTGGGTTGCAACATTTTTAATTCAAATTTATTTTAAAAAATGAAGCCGAATTTCATACAAAAAGTTACCAATTGGGGCAATTTTCCTGTAGTGGAAAAAGAAATGAAGTCTGAAGACAGCTTCAGAAATATAAGGGAATTTGTATTGAACCATAATGAAGTGATCGCGAGAGGGAATGGAAGATGTTATGGAGATGCTTCATTAGGGGAACATATATTTTCGACAAAAAAACTCAATAAATTTATCAGCTTTGACCGGTTGAACGGTATTATAGAATGCGAATCCGGAGTGCTGCTTTCAGATGTTTTGGAAATAGCTGTTCCGCAAGGATACTTTCTTTATGTAACTCCGGGAACCAAGTTTGTTACTGTTGGAGGCGCCATCGCATCAGATGTACATGGTAAAAACCATCATTCAGAAGGTTGTTTTTCAGAATATGTCATTGAGTTTAAACTCATGAATGAAAATGGGGAGATCATAACATGTTCAAGAGAGACGAATTCAGATAAATTCTGGGCAACTATCGGCGGAATGGGACTTACGGGCATTATTCTGACGGCAAAGTTTAAGCTTAAAAATATAGAATCAGCTTATATTCGCCAGGAAAGCATTAAAGCTGAAAACCTTGATGAAATATTCAGGCTTTTTGAAGAAAGTGAAAACTGGACATATACTGTTGCCTGGATCGATTGCTTACAAAAGGGTAAGAATATTGGAAGGAGCATTTTGATGAGGGGAGAACATGCTTTTCAGCATGAACTTCCTCAGAATATGGCAAAAAGCCCTTTACGGCTTAAGAAAAAGTTTCAACCAACTGTTCCTTTTTATTTTCCAGGCTTTGTACTGAATGCTTTAACGGTAAAAATATTTAATCTGCTGTATTATAAAAAGCAGTCTAAAAAAGAAGTTAAAAGCTTTATAGATTATGAAACATACTTTTACCCTCTGGATTTTGTTACCGATTGGAATAAAATTTATGGTAAATCAGGTTTTATCCAATATCAGATGGTAATTCCTAAAGACTCCGGAAAGGAGGGGATGAAGAAGATCCTGGAAACCATTGCCAATAGCGGAAACGGATCCTTTCTGGCTGTTTTAAAACTCTTTGGAAAGAATAACGAGGAAGCTTACAACTCATTTCCTATAGAAGGGTACACTTTGGCACTTGATTTTAAAGTAAATTCGAAACTTAAAAAGCTGGTAAAACAGCTTGATGATATTGTTCAGGAATTCGGAGGTAGAATTTATTTGACCAAAGACAGCATGAGTAAATCTTCTTTGACGAATTACCTTAAAAATATTCAAAATCCTAAATTTGTGTCGTTACAGCACAAAAGAATCATAAATAATAATTCATAAATGATAGTTCTGGGAAGTACCTCTGAAGTAGCACAAGCCTTTGTTGAAAAGGCTCTGCAGGAAGGTGAAAAATATGAGAAAATCTATCTTCTGACCTCAAATAAGGAAACCACGGAAAGGTTCGCAAGACATATTGATGTTAAATTTCTGCAACAGGCTGAGGTGATTGAGTTGGATTTAATGAAAGAAATAGATTACACCCGATTTGATCATGTCAATTCAAATGTATTATTTTGTGCAACGGGATATTTAGGTGATGGAACAGAAGAAGGTTTGTATGATAATAAAAATACGGAAAGAATAATTAATATCAATTATTCAAAACTGGTTCCTGTGATGAATTATTTTGCCCAGAAATTTGAAAGCAGAAGATCAGGTACAATCATAGGATTGTCATCTGTGGCAGGAGATCGGGGGAGGCAGAGTAACTTCATTTATGGAAGTGCAAAAGCAGCATTTACAGCCTATTTAAGTGGGCTGAGGAATTATCTGTTTGATAAGAAAGTATATGTGCTGACGATTAAACCAGGGTTTATGGAAACTAAAATGACAGAAGGGCTTCCGTTAAATCCAAGATTAACGGCTAAGCCAAAACAGGCTGCAGCTTCCATTTACAATGCGTATAAAAAACAAAAAAATGTAGCTTATGTATTGCCTGTCTGGGGAATTATTATGATGATTATCAGGAATATTCCTGAATTTATATTTAAAAAATTAAAGCTCTGATAAAATGAAAAAATTGTATTGTTTTGATTTTGATGGAACGATTACCTATAAGGATACAATGTTTATGTATCTGAAATTTTATGATTCTACGAAATACCATATACAATTTTTAAGACATGTTCCTCTGTTTATTTTATTGAAATTAAAACTGGCGGAAACGGAAAAGGTCAAAAAAAGCTTCATCGGTTCAATACTGAAAGGACAATCACAAGAAAAAATAGAACGAAAATCGAGACAGTTTTTTGAGCAGCACTATCCTAAGATTGTACGTGAAAATGCACTCGACTTTATTAAAAATATAGATCGTAATAATACTCAGAGTCTATTAGTTACGGCTTCTCTGGATATTTGGGTAAAACCATTTGCAGAGGAGTTGAAAATGCAGCTGGTTTCCACGCGTGCAGAGTTTAAAAACGGGGTTTTTACAGGGAATTTTATAGGGAAAAACTGTAACGGAAAAGAAAAACTGATAAGAATACAGGAGCAGATCAACAATTCAAAATACGATAAAATAATTGCTTTTGGCGATACTTCAGGAGATAAGCAAATGCTGAAATGGGCAAATGAAGGACATTACCAATTTTTTCACTAATTTTGGGAGGTAAAAATGTAACAATGAATAAACTGTTTATTTGGTTCCTTGCTTTTTTCATGAGCTGTACAAGTGCACCGTCTTCAGTATCTAATGATACACAAAAAGGAGGTGAAATCCTTGTTTCTGAATCTCAGGGTGGCACTGAAACCGCTGGCTTCAAAATTCTTAAAAGTGAAGAAGAGCTTCAGAAAATTATAAAAGGTAATTCCAGCCTTGCTGAACTAGGACAGGATGCAGCAATTAAATACCCTGCCTTTCCAAAAAATCAAAAAGCTGTTTTATACAACCTTGGAACTTTTAGGTCAGGAGACCATAAGATCAGTGAGATAAAAAGTCTTTCAGTGAAGGATAATGTTTTGTATGTAGAAGTTCCACAGCGTGAGTCCGGAGGAATGGAGATCCAGGTGATATCCAATCCTTGGGTGGTTTTTACAGTTCCTTCCAATTATCAATTCAATTCCGTCGTATTAAAATATTCAAAATAAAATGAATAAAGTATATTTAGATAACGCAGCAACAACACCCCTTTCAGAAGAAGTTATTGATGCAATGGTAGGTACCATGAAGGTAAACTTTGGAAATCCTTCTTCTACACATAGTTTTGGGCAGGAAGCTAAAATCCTGATCGAAAATGTGAGAAGGCAGGTGGCTGATTATCTTCATGTAACGCCCGCTGAGATTATTTTTACATCATGTGGAACAGAGTCCAACAATATGATCATTAAATCCAGTGTGGAACACCTTGGAGTACAAAGAATCATCAGCTCTCCACTGGAACACAAATGTGTTTCAGAGAGTATAATTGATATGAAGGCAAGAAAAGGGGTAGAGGTTGTTTATATCCGTCCGAATGAAAAAGGAGATATCGATCTTAATAAATTGGAAGAACTTTTAAAGGCATCAGATAAAAAGACCCTTGTAAGCTTAATGCATGCCAATAATGAGATCGGAAATATCACCAACCTTAAAAAGATGGCTGAGATATGCAAAGCAAATAATGCACTTCTGCATTCTGATACTGTTCAGACCATGGCGCATATCGATCTTGATTTCTCTGACATTCCGGTAGATTTTGCTTCATGCAGTGCACATAAATTCCATGGACCAAAAGGAGTAGGTTTTGCCTTTATCAGAAAAGCGACAGGCCTTAAGGGGATTATCACAGGAGGACCTCAGGAAAGAAGTCTGAGAGCCGGTACTGAGAATGTTGCAGGTATTGTGGGGCTTGGAAAAGCTTTAGAGCTTTCTCTTAATCATATGGAAGCATACACCCATCATATCCAGGAAATAAAAAATTATACCATTGAAAGATTATCTGCTGAAATAGCAGGGATTAAGTTCAATGGAAGAAGTGCCGAAACTGAAAATAGTTTATACACTGTTTTAAGTGCCCTTTTACCATATAAAAATCCGCTAATAGGTTTGCAGTTGGATATGAAAGGGATCGCCATTTCTCAGGGGAGTGCATGTTCGTCAGGAGCATCAAAACCTTCAATGGTTATGATGATGGTTCTATCAGAAGATGAAATGGATAATTGTACACCTTTACGTATTTCATTTAGCCATATGACCACAAAAGCGGATATTGATGTTTTCGTAAATGCCCTGAAAGAAATTTCAGATGATTTGGTTATAGAAAAAACAAATGTTCAGCATAGATAACCTTATTGCTGAAAAGTAGTAATTTTGATGATCCAATTAAGGATTAAAAAAACAATAGAATATTAATTTAAATAAAATAAAAAAAATGGCTTTAGAAATTACGGATAGCTCATTTCAGGAAACGGTTTTGAAATCTGATAAACCAGTATTGGTAGACTTTTGGGCGGTATGGTGTGGACCTTGTAGAACACTGGGACCAATTATTGAAGAAGTAGCAACAGATTTTGAAGGAAAAGCTGTAGTAGGAAAAGTAGATGTAGACAACAACCAGGAAATCTCTATGCAGTACGGCATCAGAAATATCCCTACAGTTCTTATTTTTAAGAATGGTGAAGTTGTTGATAAATTAGTTGGAGTAACACCAAAAGAAGTGATCGCAGAAAAATTAAGCGCACACTTATAAAAAAAATAACTTTGATAATGAATGCCTTCCGCTTTTGGGAGGCATTTTTTTAACAAATAATTTGCAGGTAATTAAAAAAGGTGTAATTTTGCAATCACAAAAAAGAAACAAGTTCTTTAACAAAATTTGATCCGGTAGTTCAGTTGGTTAGAATGCCGCCCTGTCACGGCGGAGGTCGCGGGTTCGAGTCCCGTCCGGATCGCAATCAAATTTATTTGAAATTATAGAACTACTGATCCGGTAGTTCAGCTGGTTAGAATGCCGCCCTGTCACGGCGGAGGTCGCGGGTTCGAGTCCCGTCCGGATCGCATATCAAATTTGATTGAAAAACTCAGGACTACTGATCCGGTAGTTCAGCTGGTTAGAATGCCGCCCTGTCACGGCGGAGGTCGCGGGTTCGAGTCCCGTCCGGATCGCAATATAAAATGCTGTAAATATTATTTACAGCATTTTTTGTTTTAATGTGAATATAATCATCGGAAAGATTTCCTTTTTACTTTTGATTTACTATATAGATATTTGTGGTTGGCATAAAGAAAGAATGTGAGCTTATAATGGAGTTCTACAACACATAAACTACTTCCCTGTCAATAATCAGAAATTTCATCTTTTGTGATAGATTGATCATGCTATCTAAGTATAATTACTTTTTAATTTATCCTTACTCGAAGTAATATCAAATATACATGAGCATTTTTTACTTTTCTTTTTAAAGGATAGTATTAGCATAAATTTTAGCCTTACTTTATGTATGTAAAGTTTTTTTATCATTCAATTCCGTTTATAAAGAATCATGTAAATGAAACCTATTTTATACGGTGCGAAAAACAAAAAATATTGAAATAAATCAGGAGATAAGTAGCGGTTTCTTTTAAACTTCATGCTTTAAAAAGCAAAATATATATTTTAAACTCCTTCCTGATTATATGATTAGCTTTTGTTTATAAATCATTGATAATCATATAATTAAATCTCTATCGCATTATCAGTACGTATAAATTTCTTATAATAACTTACCCCAGATTTATAAATCTAGATATGCTTTAGTTGTTATCTGTGTAAAGCTAATGCATCTTTGCTCTACAGATAGAGGAATTGTGACCGTACTGACTAACGTTTTATTTTTCATGGTAAGAAAAAGTAGAAGTATTGCAAATGTCTTTTTCTGTTATTTCATGTCCCTTATAGTTTTCAAGAAAAATTTAAGTTAACAGGTGTGACTTGAAAGGAGAAGGTGTAAAATGATTATAATTATATAGAAATGAATTTCATGAAAGGATGGTATGTTATTTATACCAAATCACGTTACGAAAAAAAAACTGCTCAAATCCTAACTGAGCAAAATTTCAAAGTGTATTTACCTCTCAATAAAACAATCTCTCAATGGAGTGATCGAAAAAAGAAGGTTGAAAAACCGCTTTTTAGTTCTTACGTTTTTATTTATTTAGAAACAATAAAAGATTACTTACGAGCTCTCGCGATTGAAGGTGTGGTCATATTTATAAAGTTTGGAAACCGACTGGTTCGTGTTCTTGATGAAGAAATAGATAGAATAAGAGTATTTCTTAATGAATTCTCGGATGTTGAACTTAGAAATTCATTAGATATTAAAGTTGGTGAGAAGAGGAGAATCACTTCAGGGCCTTTTGAAAATTATGACTGTGAAATAATAAAAATAGATAACAAGAAAAAAATCTGTGTAAGAATTGAATCATTAAAGTATAGTATTTTAGCTGAAATGCATTCTTATCATTTAATTTAAGATCTATAATGGAGTTATAAGGATATTAGCTTAATTATTAAAGAAATAAAATACATTGTATGGTATATTCTTATACTATACAATGTATTTATATAATGTTATCCTTTTGTTAGTTACTTTCCACCATTTGCCTTAAGGTCAGCTTTACAATTATTATCCAATTGAGGAACATTTCCATTTATAATAAAGCCTAAAATATCTGTGGTTTCAGAAGCGTAGTACATCAGACAATTTTGATTATTACAATGGTTTCCATTGGAAGGATCTTTGTGATCTGTCTGCATCGGTGATCCTATATTTACTAATCCCACCAAATGTCCCAGTTCATGCTCAAGCACTGTAGCTTCAAGTTTTGTTCTACTAGTCTGCCCAAATCCTCCGGAATTTTCCTGAATCGTTTTTCCGAATAAAGCAATCGAGGTATTGCGGTATGCAATTCCTAACGTATTAGAATTGCCGCTATATTTCCCGTTGGTATATAGAATGTTTACTGCAAGAGTTGATCCGTTGGTAAATACAGTTCGGTTTGTATTCTCAATTTGCCTTATATCATCCGCAGATAAAGTGGAGGAGGACGTTCCCGGAATTTCTCTTTGAATAACGGTTATACCACCATCTTTGCGGAGAAAAGTGGATAGGAAGTTTTTCAAATGATCAACAGCTTGCGAATTCGGGGCATATCCCGGCATATACTGAATTTCGATCAATAATGAATTATACCGGTTATTGCTTAATAGGTCGTTGGCTGACGCGCCAACAGGACGCGTGTGGTTGTAATCTGATGATCCATTGCTGAATTCATTATCTCTGCTACAGGATATTGTACATAGCAAGGCTAGAAACGGAATAATTAGTTTTTTAATCATAGGTTTTGTGTCTTTTGTTAAATATTTAATAATGCAATATTAGTAAAAATAAGTTTTGTGGTAGCAATATCACAGTAATGTATTTGTTTTATATCTGTTTTTATGTTGAATTCATTTCTCAAACCTGGCGGGTTTGTTTTTATTAATGAAAACAAATTGATTTTTCATAGATGATGATAGTGTCAGTCAGCTTTTATACTGATACTTTAATCGTTCTTAACCGTATTTTTACGATATTTTTAACCATCATTATGATTATTCCGTTTTAGGTCTGATATTTGTACTGAGTAGCAAAACTAATCGACCTTTTAAATTTATGAACGTAATTGTGAAAAAATCTTTTTTATACAGTCTTATACTGGTTTTATTTTTAGTATCATGTAAAAAGGAAATTGAAAAAATAAATGATACTTTAGGAACCGATACAACTACAGCAGAAAGTCCAAAGGAAAAAACTGATTCAATACAAAAAGATTCAGTGGTTAAAAAGGAATCTGTACCTCCGGCAATGCAGGAAACCGGCTTTTATAATGCTTTTGTACTTCCAAAAGATAAAAAGCTTAGAGATTCTGTATATGCTGCATTCAGCAAAAAATATAATGAAAGAGAACGGTATGCTATTTTAGCACTGAACAGATTGGATTCTAAAAATAAATGGAATTCTGATACATTGGTAGTTCCTGCCAAAATAGATACCACATTGATGGCTTATTCACCTTTTCCAATGCAATTGGATGTATTAAGTAATGTAAAGAAATTTGTTATTTTTTCATATCCGATTCAGGCGTATGGAGTGTATTCCAACGGGAGTCTTGTAAAGTGGGGACCAACCAGTATGGGAAAAAAAACCGCACAGACCACAAGAGGATTAACTTTTGCCAACTGGAAAAAGAAGCTTTCCATTTCGACGGTTAGTAGTGAATGGAAATTACCTTATAATTTCAATATTTTTAACACAGGAGGAATCGGATGGCATCAATATGACCTACCCGGCTATCCGGCCTCGCATTCTTGCTTGCGGCTATTGAAAAATGATGCCCAATGGTTATATTCTTATGCAGATACCTGGATCCTGAATCCGGGAGGGGCCACCACTAAAGCAAAAGGAACTGCAGTAATGGTTTTTGGTGATTACAAATGGGGGCACAGGAAACCGTGGAGAAATCTGTTGGATGATCCTAATGCGAATAATATTTCTGTAGAAGAAATGAATAAGCTCATAGAACCCCATATTGAAAAAATAATAAAAGAGCAGGAGAACAGGGAAAAAGTGGCAGATTCTATCAAGGCAGCGAAGGCTGTTGAGATTCAGGAACCTGCAGTGAAGCCACAAGTGCTTGCACCTTAAGACTTCTTTTCAAATTGTAAAGTAGATTCTTCTGCAAATTTTCTGAGCTTCTGCATTTCATCTTTAGCTTTACTTTGTCCGAATCTGGCCGCAGCATATGTTGCGGCAATACAAAGCAACATGATAAACGAGGCATTGAGTGCCCAAGGAAATTCATTGCTTTTGATTTGTTTTTCTACATAGTACATGGTGAAAAAGGTCATCCATAAAATTGAAAAAGAGAAATAGAGAAACATAAAGAAGGTCCACACAGCCGAGCTTGGCCCAAATACCCCACGGATCACAATATCATCATCTTCTGCCTCCACGCGAAGAGAAAGTCTGGGTTTCCAGTAATTATCATAAGGTGTTTTCACACAGATGGTAGCTACCTCCTTATTGACATTGCCGGAAAATTCTCCTTTGTGTTCCTTGAGATATTTGTTAAGGTTTTCAGCATATTCTTCCTTACTGAGATGGGTAAACATTTTAAACCTCGGTCGTGTGCGTATCTTATCTAATGTGGTTTCTTCTGTTTTCATATTATTCCTGATAGGGGATTGGGTCTTCCAGAGTAAAGCTCAGTGTAAGTTCCTGGTCTTTCCTTTTTATAAGCATAGTAATGGTCTTTCCTTCTTCAGATTTCATCAGTTCCATAATGTATTCCAAAGTCATATCAAGGGTTTTTCTACCATTGATTGTAATAATCCGATCGTCTTTTTTTAGTCCTGCTCTATCTGCAGGAGAATCTTTACGTACACCTGCAATAGAAAATAAAGGCTTTAGTACAAATTTGTACTGTAAGTTATTATTAATCACTTCGATTTCATTACTTGCCTTTTTTGCACCGGTTTCAAGGGCTACAAAATCTTTTTCCCAGGATAATCCATCCTGTTGAAAATCAAGACCACTCATATTAAAATGGAAGGGGTCGTCATAATTTTTATTTTTCTTTAAGTAGATTTTCTGGTTAGGATAATCAAAAATGATAGTAAATCGGCGGAGAATTTCTCCTCCCACTGAACCCCTTCTGTTTTCAACAAGATTTACATGCTGAATAGAAAACTCATCCGGCATCGCGGTAAGAGGTTTTTCAAATTTAAAATCCCCCAGGTAAAAGTTATGAATACGGCTTCTTTTTCCGTATACATCTCCGTTAAATCCTCTGCCTAAAAAATCATCAATATTGGGACGGTTGTACACAAAATTCTTTATAAGAGTAGGAAATAGCCATATAGGATCGCTGTTTCCTAAGTCTATAAGGAGTTTGGATGTCTTCTTTTCATTGGTCATTTCAACCTCTGCTTCAATATACGGTTTATTTTTTTCAATAGAAATGGGGAACTCCTCAAATCTTTTGGTTTTTTTCCTAAGCAGTTCAATATCGTTGTAGATGGTAATCTTTTTGGAAACGTAATCTATAGAAACAGCATGATCTTTAAAAAAATGATATCCTATAATGCCATTAACAGGGATTCCTACATGAGAAGAAATATTAAATTCCTGATTAACGATAATAAAAAGGCTCAGAGATTTATTGATGAAATTTTTTCCTATTGAACCTGTATTATTATCAGAACGAAATCCATCTATACTTGCGTTCCCACCCAAACCTGAAAATTTGATCTTTTCAAGTGTTGTTAGTTTTACTTCTTTGTTTTCGAGGCTAAAAATTGATGTTTCAGCAACTCCTGTATCTAACAAAAAGGTTAGATCCGCTCCATTAATATTGACCGGAATGAAAATCAGATTATTAATCAGCTTAAATGGAACTACCGTCTTTTTAGCATCTTTAATCTCAAAAGAGTTCTGAGCATTGATAAAAATGCTAATCAATAAAAGCCAGATAAAACATCGATATTTCATTTACTGAATATAAGCAATTTATCGCTATGTAAAATAAAAAACATTCTCTATTTTGAGAATGTTTATGTAATTTTTAATGTTTTGTCTGATATGTTTTATTATCCGTAAATTATTTCGAAAAGAAATCCATAAGGTCAATATAATTTTTTTGATTTACTCCATGTCCACTCATGTATTCTCTGAAAGTAAAATAACAACTCAATTCATACAGCAGATCTGCAGCCTTTCGTCCCCATTCTAATGGAATTACAGCGTCATCGGTTCCATGAGAGATAAAAAATCTAAGCTTTTCCAATTTCTTTTTATCTCTAACGATATCACCTAAGATTTTCTCTTCAGGATAGCTGCTCAAACACGCCACATAATTAAATAAATCAGGATATTGTAATGCCAGGGCATAGCATAAAATTCCACCCTGACTGAAGCCGCATAAATGGGCCCTGCTTTCAGTAATTCCGTATTGATTAATTATTTTTAAAATATTCTCCAGAACACTGTTCAGAGATTCTTTTGCCTGATGGACATCTATAAAGTTTTCTGGATTATTAAAATCAATGTCATACCATGAATATCCTTCGAATTGAGTATTCTTTGGAGCCCTGAAACTAACGATGATCCAGTCGCCGGGGAGGGTTTCCCTGAAACTAAAAAGATCCTGTTCATTGCTTCCATAACCATGAAGCATAAAAAGTATTGGAGTAGAAGAAGTAATATTTTCTGGTTCTCTTACAATATAATCTAAATTCATACTACAAAGATAAGTAATAAATCAAATTGCTAAATTTTTATGTTTTGAATAATCACGGCTTTAATTTTAACTATAAAATATGAATAATGCTTAAAATCAGACATAAATATTATTTTTATTGATTTGATATTGTTTGGAAATCTTTATTGGAAATTTTTCATAAAAGTTATTTTTATATTGATAAAAAACCTATATTTGAAACATTAAAAAATCTATTTGGAGAAATGAAGCAATTTTACAAATCAAAAAGTTTATTAAGACTTTCTTTTTTATTCATCGTATTATTTTCGGTAATTTCTATATTAAATTCTTGTAAAAAAGATGACGACGATGAAGACTTTAAAGATCATATCGTACAATTTGAAGTAAAGGGGAGTACAGGTGTTATTTCAAAAACCATCGTTACTCAGGTTGGAACTACGGTAAATAATATGTATAATACTACATTGACTCCCATTACCCTTCCTTGGTCAAGCGGAGAATTTTTTGTTAACTCTAGCCAGGCCCAGTTAAATCTTTCAGCTAATGCAACGATGCCTGACGATGATTCTAAACTTATTGTAAGCATTTGGATTGATGGAGAAGTGGCAAAGAGTGATACCGTTGTTGGTAAAGGTGTTTTAAGTGCTGCTGTTTTTCACAGCTTCTTGGAATTATAAAAATCAAATTTACAAATAAAGAACAAACCGCTTATTTTTAGGCGGTTTTCTTATTTTCAGATAATATTTTTTGTAGCTCTGTTAAACACTACGTGCATGTTGGGAATTAGTATTTTTTATTACAGAATATTTGATTTGGATAAAAAAATATTATAAGTAAACTACAACATTGAGCTCTTTATTGTTGAAGAAATATGGGTATCAAACTTTTTATTGCGGTGAAAGAATATAAAATTAAAGAGCAAAACCATATTTAAATTTAACCTTTGATAGAATAAAAATTTCTTTCTAAGTATTACGATTACTGAGCATAATCATATTCTAATTTTGGCAGAAAAAAAAAGAATTTGTTATATTGGTCAGATAATCAATAAAATATAATCCCATTAAAAACGTATAAAATTAATTCAAAAATAAAACAAGATGAAAAAAAAACTATTTTTAGTAGGAATCTTTTGTATATTTAATATCACAATTGCTCAAGTAGGGATTAACACTTCCAATCCTCAAGCAATTCTCCATGTTGATGGTGGGAAAGATAACGAAAAGACTGGTGTTCCTACTGTTACTCAGCAAGCTAATGATTTTGTAATAACTTCCGGAGGAAATGTAGGTGTGGCTACTATTACACCAGATCCGTCTGCTGATCTTACATTAGCGAGTGATAATAAAGGTTTTTTAGTAAATAGGGTAGCTCTTAAATCAACAACAGACGCTACTACCATTTTAAATCCTGCAACAGGTCTATTGGTGTACAATACAGGTGCAGGGGACCTAAAAAGAGCTGGATTTTATTATAATTCAAATACACCTGGAGCTCCGGTTTGGTCTTACTTTCAACCCCAAACCAATATAAGCGGCAGTGAAGTGAAAAAAATAATTTTTACGAAAACGGCACCTTGTACAGCTGCTTTAACAGATGGGGCAGTAGAAATTGATCAATTTAAATTTTATTTTAGAAGTAGAAATGGAGACAATGTAGGAGGTTGTAAACCTTATTTGGCTCTAACAGATAACCCAGGCAATGACAAGATATTATTTTTAGGAATCAATCAACAATATGCAGGTGGTGGTTTTGAATATGATAATAAATCAATTACTTACACTAATACAAATTTTTCAACAGGCCAATTCTTAGACAAATCTAATACGGATTCGATTGCCAATAGTGAATTAAATATCATTCACATTGTAGATGCTTCTGTGAATAAGTATTATCGCGTTACATTTTATATCTCGGGCGGAGGCAATACTTATACTTATATGATTATTGCAGAGGGTTTTTAATAAAACACGCATATACATAATGTAAAGTTAAAAAAGACTATCTTGAGAAAGATAGTCTTTTTATATATTTATATATGATTTTGAATTATACTACTTTTACAATAAAATAACTCTTTTTACCTTTCTGAAGCAATAAAAATTTACCATCGATCAGGTCACTTTCGTTTGCTGTAAAAGTATCATTTATTTTTTGCTTGTTTACGGAAATCGAATTTCCTTTGATCTCTCTTTGGGCCTCACTTTTTGATTTTAAAAACCCTGATTTTTCTGAAAGAAGATCAATAATGTTGATTCCCAATACATCTGCTTTTGCTACTTCTTTTTGTGGAACTCCGTCAAAAACTTCAAGGAAAATTTCCTCATCCAGACTTACTAAATCTTCAGCAGTGGAGCGGCCGAAAAGAATTTCTGAAGCCTTTAAAGCCTTTTCATATTCTTCTCTTCCATGAACCCATACGGTTACTTCTTCTGCTAATTTCTTTTGAAGTTTTCTTTCATGTGGAGCTGTTTTGTGCTCTTCTATTAATGCTTCAATTTCTTCTTTACCCAGAAATGTATAAAATTTAATAAATCTTTCGGCATCAGCATCGGTTGCATTCAGCCAGAATTGGTAGAATTTATACGGTGATGTTTTCTTTTTATCTAACCAGTAATTTTCACCACTCTCGGATTTTCCGAATTTGGAGCCATCTGCTTTCGTGATCAAAGGAACCGTTAATGCAAAAGCTTCTCCTTGTGCCTTTCTACGGATTAGTTCTGTCCCTGTAGTGATATTTCCCCACTGATCAGAACCTCCCATTTGTAACTTTACATTATTATTCTGGTACAAGTGCAGGAAATCATACCCCTGAATCAGCTGATAAGTAAATTCAGTAAAACTCATCCCTTCAGCTCCGGCTTCCCCTGAGAATCTCTTCTTTACGGAATCTTTAGCCATCATATAGTTTACAGTGATGTTTTTTCCCACATTTTTGGCAAAGTCTAAAAACGAGATGTTTTTCATCCAGTCGTAATTGTTTACCAACTCAGCCTTATTGGCTCCATCTCCATCAAAATTCAGAAACTGAGAAAGCTGATTTTTCAAACAGTCGACATAATGTAAAAGTGTTTCCTCATCCAGAAGATTTCTCTCTGCAGACTTTCCTGAAGGATCCCCGATCATCCCGGTAGCACCTCCTACTAATGCAATAGGCTTGTGGCCATGCTGTTGAAAATGAGCTAAAATTTTAATTTGAATAAGACTTCCAATATGCAAAGAATCAGCAGTTGGATCAAAACCGATATACGCAGTAGTTACCTCTTTATTCAGTTGTTCATCGGTTCCTGGCATCATATCAGCAAAAAGACCACGCCATTTTAATTCTTCAATAAAGGAATTCATATTATAATTTTTCTTTAAAATTTAACTGTGCAAAGATAGTAAATTCAGAAGTACGGATGGTAAAGTGTGAGGGCTAAAAAGTGAAAAGCCAAAAAACTGAAAGACAAGAATCCCATACTGTATTGGTTCAATTTACCCTTCATGATTTCTCGATCACGGCATAATCATTTTATCATGTAAAAACTGTCCGAGTAACTTTTTTACGAATCCTGGATTTTGCGATTTTGCCATTCAGCCTTATTGTCATTTCCCTGAAAATAAATTATATTTGTTACTAATGAACGACGAACAGTTATTTTCACTTATTCAGAAAGCTAAAGAAAAAGACCAGAAGGCCCAGACAAAACTTATTAATATTTTTTGGGTGGATGTCTTTTCTTTTGTGATGAAAAAAGTCCGTGACGAAAATGATACAGATGAAATTACGGTCAATGTTTTTTCAAAGGTTTTATCTAAACTGGATATGTACGATCCTCATTTTCAGTTTAAAACATGGATACTGACAATTGCTCAGAATACGGTTATTGATTTTTGGCGAAAGAGAAGCCGTGAAAATCAGGATCCGACAGAAAACCTGGATGAAGTGAAGAACCAGTTTGCCAAATCTCCGGAAGAACTGATGATTTCTGACGAAGAGCAAAAGAAAATCATTAAAACAATTGAATCCTTAGATGCCAATTATCAGGATATCATAAAACTTAGATTTTTTGAAGAGAAAAGCATAAAAGAAATAGCTGAAGAGTTGGGAATTTCTGTTGCAAATACCAAAGTAAGGGTAATGCGTGCTAAAAAAGTCCTGGCTGAGCTTCTCAAAAACAATGAGTTTGATGAGGATTGATAAGCCTTAAGCATTAAAATATCTCAGAAGTTTCAAAAGATATGACTACAAATGAAACTCAGCTTTTGTTTTTGGAAACTTAAAGGTTCTTTCTTCTGAATTTCTGTTTTGTAAATTAATCTTCCAGTCTTTTTTTATGACGGTTTCTTTTTCAGATTTTCCGTTGTCTGGGTTATCTTTACCTTCTACTTCTTTAGAATATACCAACTGTCCGGTGGAAAGGTTATAATCAATATCCGCCCAATAGTCTCCCGGTCTTCCGTAGCTAAGGGAATGACCAATCAGTTCGAAATGTCCGTTCTGAAAACGGTATTTATCCGTGTATCCCCATTTCCAGCTGCTTCCACCAGCCTGAGTAATTTCTAAAATTCCTTTTTTAATGGCCATACTCTGATAAGGATCTCCCATCATTCCTCCATGATTGCTTTCGAGGATGGCTTTTCTTGATTTTTCTAAGATGCCCCACTTACCATTTGTTTTTTTTAGAATCTGGATTTCACGGATATTTCCCATATCCGTTGTATCTTTTGTATTGTAGATAATTACTTTTTCTGGGATTTTATCGCCGTCAAGATCGCCATCTACGGTTTCTATAATCTCAGATCCCACCGGTTGAAATTCTTTTTGGGCAGAACAAATGATACTAAAAAGTAGAGATAAAAGGAAGAAGGTTGTTTTCATGGAAAAAATTTGGTGATCTAAATTACAATTATATTTTTAATTATGTGTTCCATCAATTTCTGCATTAGATGGTTTCCATTAAAAATTCCTTAACTTTGAAGTTCAATTTTAGAAATGGAAAATTTAGTTCAAGACACTACCGTTCAAAAACCAAAGTGGATTCGTGTAAAACTGCCTACCGGAAAGAATTACAGAGAACTGAGAACCTTGGTTGATAAATATAAATTAAATACAATTTGCCAGAGCGGGAGCTGCCCGAATATGGGGGAATGTTGGGGTGAGGGAACTGCAACTTTCATGATCCTGGGTAATATCTGTACGCGGAGCTGTGGATTTTGTGGTGTAAAAACCGGAAAACCTATGGATGTAAACTGGGATGAACCCGAGAAGGTAGCACGTTCAATCAAATTAATGAAAATTAAGCACGCAGTACTTACTTCAGTGGACCGCGATGATCTGAAGGATATGGGATCCATTCTGTGGGGGGAAACTGTAAATGCGGTACGAAGAATTTCTCCGGGAACTACCATGGAAACATTGATTCCTGATTTCCAGGGAATAACAAAGCACCTTGATCGATTGGTGGATGTTGCTCCGGAAGTGATTTCTCATAACATGGAAACAGTAAAACGTTTAACAAGGGAAGTGAGAATTCAGGCTAAATATGAAAGAAGCCTTGAAGTATTAAGATACCTGAAAGAAGCAGGACAGAGAAGAACCAAAACGGGTGTTATGCTTGGTTTGGGAGAAACAAGAGATGAAGTTTTCCAGACGATTGAGGACATCAGAAATGCCAACGTGGATGTGATTACCTTGGGGCAGTATCTTCAGCCTACTAAAAAACATCTTCCTGTAAAAAAATTCATTACACCGGAAGAATTTGATGAATTCGGTGATTTTGCAAGAAGCTTAGGTTTCAGACATGTTGAAAGTTCACCACTTGTAAGAAGTTCTTATCACGCAGAAAAACATATTCACTAAAAATATAAATCGCTCCAACACGGAGCGATTTTTTTTTATTAGAAAAGGGCAGTTGATATATAAACCAGTAAAACTCAATTTAGCTATTTAGCCTTCATCACCCCTCAATTTTAGCCAAATGCTTTTTCCTGAACTCTGATGGTGTTTCACCTACATGCTGTTTGAATAGCTTATTAAAATACGACAGACTTTCAAAACCTACCTGAAAACAAACTTCCGTTACGGACGAATCTTTTAACAAAAATATCTTTGCCTGATTGATCCTGTAGTTGTTTACAAAATCAGTAAATGTCATATTGGTTTGCTTTTTAAAATACCGGCAGAAAGCCGCAGTACTCAGGTTTACTGTTGCTGCAATGTGATTGACATTCGTTTTTTTATCATAGTTTTCATGAATGTAATCGTAAATTGTTCCCATTCTTATTTTATCGTTAAGAAACCATTTGATCCGGGTATCTTCATTATTCAGCTCTTTTACTTCATTTGAGTTGGCAAGGATCTGTAGGATTTCAATTAATCCGATGAGGGAATCAAAATTTCCTGTAGTCATGAGGCTATGCATTTTTTCAACGACGATCCGCTTTGTGTCTCCGGAGAAAGATAGTCCAAGATAGGAACGTTCCAGAAGATGTCTGATATCGTCAAATTCGGGAACCGGATCAATAATATCCTGTAAAAAATTTTCTCTCATCTGGAGAACCATCTGTCTGCACTCTGTTTGGATTTTGTAATCGAAGTTGAGATGTGGAACATTAGAGCCAATCAGTAAAAGGTCACTATTAGTAAAACCGGAAATATCTTTTCCTATATGGCGGATTCCATTTATGGCTTCAACATAAACCAATTCTATTTCAGGATGATAATGCCAGAAAAAGCAGTCTTTCAAGGAAGGAGAAAAAAGCTTGAATGACTTTCCTTTTTCGAAGTCAATAATTTCTTTCTGGATTTTCATTTGGTTCTATCTTGATTATTTTAAGATTTAAAATTAAATAAAAAGGTCAATATGGAGCAAATTTTTATCATTTGAGTGGAAGCAAAATTGAAAATTTCTATCGATTTTTGCACTTTCAAATAATAGGATTGCTTTTATTATCTCTAAAACAAAGAAGCAATTAAAAGAAACAAAATGATATGGGAATGATAGATAAGAGGATTATACCACTGGCCATTGGTGGTTTGGGGATTGGAACAACAGAATTCACCATTATGGGCTTACTGCCCGATATTGCTAAAACTTTACAGGTAAGTATTCCCGAAGCCGGGCATCTTATTTCTGCATATGCACTAGGAGTCGTTATTGGGGCTCCGATATTAATCGGTTACTCTGTGAAGTTTCCACCTAAAAAAGTATTGATTGTTTTAATGATGATTTTTACTTTGTTTAACGGTTTATCAGCGATAGCACCAGATTACACATCAATGCTCATTATCCGGTTTCTGTCTGGCCTGCCACATGGAGCATTTTTCGGAGTAGGGACCGTAGTGGCATCTAGGCTGGCAGGAAAAGGCAAGGAGGCATTCTATATTTCTTTAATGTTCACCGGGCTTACTATAGCGAACCTGGCAATGGTGCCCCTGGTCACTTATATAGGGCATACCTTCCACTGGAGATGGTATTTCGTGATTGTCGCGGTAATTGGATTATTTGCCTTATTGTTTTTAAAGTTCTGGCTTCCTACCATGGAAACAAAGCAGGATACACACTTTCTGGAGGAATTAAAATTTCTAAAACATAAACAATCCTGGCTGGTATTATTAATTACCGCAATAGGATTTGGCGGACTATTTACCTGGTTTAGTTATATTACACCACTAATGACCATCATTGCAGGCATTAAGGCAAGTCAGATGGCATATGTTATGATTTTGGCGGGAGCAGGAATGGTAGTGGGAAATCTGGCTGGAGGTTTTTTATCAGATAAATTAGGGCCCGAAAAAACATGTTCTCTTTTATTACTTCTGATGATGTCGTCATTGGCAGGTGTATTTTTCTTTTCAGAAAACAGTATTATTGCTCTGGTACTTACTTTTGTATGTGGTGCGTTATCAATGTCTGTGGCTGCCCCGATTAATATTATGATGATGAAAGCCGCTCCAAGAAGCGAAATGATGGCTGCGGCCTTTATGCAGGCTGCTTTTAATATTGCCAATGCAATGGGAGCATTTTTAGGTGGAATTCCTTTAGAACATGGATTTTCGTTTAAATATCCTTCTTTGGTGGGTGTCGGAATGACGTTTATAGGACTGATGATCAGTATACGGTATATGTATTTATACAGATCTTCAAAACTTATAACAGAAGAAATAACAGTGGAATGTATTCCGGGAGATCAATAAAAAAAAGAGGCATTTGCCTCTTTTTTTAACCCTTTATGCTTCAACTTCATTACCGTTCTTACACCAGTAAAGGGCATTGTATACATTTTCTTTAGGAAAAGACTTGAATTCACCGGGCATCAGGACACTGAATATATCGGTGAAATTCTGAACACCTTTGCTATCCGTGACAATAGCTGTACGATTCCATTTAGCAAGGTTTTTTAGTCCCAAAAGTGCGTCTTGTAACCAGGCTCCCATGGTAAAATTCTCCAGATCCGTATCTAAATACAATAAATAATTAAGTTCATCAAACTGATCGACCTTTTGTTTTACATGGGGAATAACAAGGTTTTCAAAGTCCTCTCGGGTCACTTCTCCCGTTGCGCTGAACGCCGCAACATTCTCCGGGGCATCTGGAATAATAGTAATCATAGTATATTTTTTATGGTTTGGTGATATTTCACCAACAATAATTACACCAATAATCGTCTGAAAATCGTTAAAATACTCACAAATATTAGTATTTTAGTTTAAAATATTAATATGGATTTAAAATCGAATGAACCATTTTGGTTATTAAAGAATGGATTGACAGCCTCTTATCCTTCTTTAAAATCAGATGAAGAATGTGATGTATTGATTATCGGGGGTGGGATAACGGGAAGTCTGATTGCCCACCAGATGGTAAAAGATGGATACAGGACGATCCTTATTGATAAACGGGAGATTTGTAACGGAAGCACCTCAGCCACTACTTCTATGCTGCAATATGAAATTGATATTCCACTTTTTAAACTGATTGATCAGATCGGGGAAAAAGGAGCTGTTGAAAGCTACAAAGCCTGTTCAGATGCTATTGATATAATAGAACAGCTTACAAAAGAATTAAAATCAAAGGCCGGTTTTAAAAGAAAAAGATCTCTGTATTATGCGTCAAGAAAAAAAGATGTATCGTGGTTGCAGCAGGAATTTGAAGCCAGAAAAAAATACGGATTCGAAGTGGAATGGCTGGATGCTGAAGAAATTCAAAAAGAATTCGGATTTCAAAATACATTTGGAGGAATTGTATCTAAGCAGGGAGCAAGCGTAGATGCATTCAAATTGGCCCATGAATTATTGGAATTTAATCATAAGAAAGGACTTCTTGTATTTGATAAGACAGAGATGAAAGCGGCAAAGAGTTACAGAGGATATAATCTTGTAAGCACAACAAACGGACCACAGATCAAAGCTAAAAAGATCATTTATTGTATAGGCTATGAGAGTAAAAGTCTGATCAAAGAAAATTTTGTGGATCTCAAAAGCACATATGCTCTAGTTTCCGAGATTGATGATGATAAATTTAAAAATATTTCCAGTACACTGGTCTGGAATACAGATGAACCTTATATGTATATGAGGACTACTGATGACGGAAGGTTACTGATCGGAGGAGGGGATGAGGATTTTTATGACGCGAAAAAGCGGGATGCATTGCTGGATAAAAAAGAAAGACAGATTCTGAAAACATTAAAAAAGATCAGACCCGATTACCATTTTTATACAGATTTTGTATGGGCTGGAACCTTCGGGGAAACTAAAGACGGGTTACCTTATATAGGTGAACATGAGAAATTCAATAATTCCTATTTTGTGCTTGGTTTTGGTGGAAACGGGATTACTTTTTCAGTTACAGGAATGGAAATGACATCCCTTTTTATGAAAAATAAAAAACATCCCTTATCGAGATATTTTAAGTTTGAAAGATAAAACCAGATGGTTATGAAACATCATTCACCTGGTTTTATCATTACTATATTGGTGGCTTCCAAGCTGCCAATATTATATAGTATATCCGCTTTTTCTGGACAATTCCAAGATTGAAGTTTCGATAGCTTTGCCCAGATCATCAGAGTCTGCATTTCCTCTTTTTTTCATTTCGTTATCGATATATTCCTGTCTTTTTTTGGATAGCCCCTCAATTTCTTTTTGAATCTTTTCCCGTTCGGCAGATTTCTCGGTTACCAGCCTTTTTACTTCTTCTTTAGTTTTGCCTTTTAATTCAGCGGGAAGTTCACTTTCTTTAACAGTTGTTATAAAGTTGACATCCTTTTCCGCTTTGTCTACAAGATCCCAATGATCATTCTTATATGCATTCTTTTTACTTTTGGCGACCGTTCTTTCCACAGCATTGGAAACAGACTGAACTGCTGCATTTTTATCCTGCATGATCTGTTTGCTCTTGTATTCGGAACCATGGCTTCCGTAGTATACATAAGTGTCATTGAGTTTCGTGTTATAATCTGAAATTTTAGCATCATATGGTGTTTCCACATAGATTACCTTTCTGTCACTATCGATATTAAAGTACTTTCCATCACCTGTAACAGCTCCATTTTGCCAGAATGACTGAATGCCTTCATTTCTGTCACCACAAAATATAGTATTGGTATAGATTTTTTTTGCCTTAGCAGATGAAATAACTTCCTTGTAGTTAATTCTTCCCTGATCAAACGGCTCATTACCGGCAATGTAGATAAGTTTCATACTTTTATCATTTTTATCCCAGTTCAGATTCATAGCCGCATCCCGGATCACGGCACCGCAGTATTCACTTCCACCATTGGTTCTTAATCCGAATAATTTTTCTGAAACCAGATCCAGATCCTGTGTTAGGGGAGTTACCTGGCGGATGAAATTTTCATCGCGAATTCCGTCATTGCCATATTCGTACAATGCAATTTCTATTTGTGGTGCTTTTCCTTCATACTTTAGTGTAGTCAGTGTATTTACAATATTCCAGAGTCTGGATTTAGCCTGATCGATTAATCCGTCCATGCTGTTCGAAGTATCCAGTAAAAGGGCAACCTGAATTTTGTTATCCCCTGATGATGGTTGTGCAGTATACAAAGAAGATCTTTGTGTTGTAATATACTCAATTACCGAAGGATTGCTTTTTCCCATACAACGTGTCTCTGTAAGGCTATTAGAACTTAAAAAAGCAGCACCAATACTCAATGTTAAAATTTTTAAAGTTGTCATTATTTATATTTTTAATTGTTTATTTTCTATACTAATGAATCTGCAATGTTTTGGGACTTTACCTTAAAGGAAAAATTGATGACTCCTTAGTTTGAACAAAGGCAACTGCGGATAGTTGCCTTTAAGTATTTTTAAAGTATCTCGTATCTGGTTTTAATGCTGTATTTCAATTTGATATTTTCAATATTGTCAAATGAATAATCAACTCCTGCATCAGCTTCCATTTGTACGTTACTGGATTTTCTCATGTAGGCAGACATTGGCATAATAGTGTCACTTGTATAATCCTCGATCTCTGTAAT
This sequence comes from Chryseobacterium sp. Chry.R1, assembly GCF_039645525.1. NCBI lineage: Bacteria > Pseudomonadati > Bacteroidota > Flavobacteriia > Flavobacteriales > Weeksellaceae > Chryseobacterium > Chryseobacterium sp. Chry.R1. Next base: position 4,672,520 of record NZ_CP151793.1, on the reverse strand, counting down.
TTCTAAAGGAGCTCCGGTTTTTTTACCCATGCTTTCCAGTAAATAATCCGCCTTTTCTTTAGCTGCCTTTAATGCATTTATTTTTACGGTTTTTCTGAAATCTGCAATTTTGGTATTTTTTACCTCTGCAATATTCAGGTTGCTTACCCACTTTTGATTTAACCCTTCGAATACCTTACTGAGGTTGGTCTTAGCATTTACTTTAAACTGAAAACTTTTGGTGAACTTGGTTGTTTTTGAGTAAAGATTCTGATACATTGATTTGAAGGTGATATCCTCATTCTTTACCCCATTGCTTTTTAAAGTTTCAAATAATTTCTTTTCATTGTCTGCCAGTTCATTTTTGTTATCGGCCTTTATTCCGATGTTGAAGATGATTTCGTCCGGCTCTACTTCCATTTCAGCAACTCCCGTTACCTCAATTGCATTTTTCTTTACTTCCTGTGCGTTTATTAAACTTCCTGCTGTAAGGAATCCGATTAATAAAAAATGTCTCAATTTCATAATTTCTTGTTTTAAATTCTGAAGTAAAATTAGCCCGATTGTAAACCTGAAATGGAGAGACTTGGTGAAATGAAGTTTTCACTTGGTGAAATGACAAAAAAAAGACAGTTCACTCGAACTGTCTTTTTTATTATAGGTATTTAAATTTTTTTTTAAGGCAAGAAAAAGACCTTTGAAATTTTATTGTCTTTTATTTCATAGATGGCAGTTGCTTCTACTTTTCCGTTTTTCCTGATTCCTGAAACACTTTCTTTATCCACTACAAAATTCCCTTTGATCAGCCTATTGGTAATTTCACAATGAAGATCCGGCAATTTGTCAAACATAGCGCTGTAGGTTTTTCTCATGGCATCTTTTCCCTTGCTTATTAATTTATCAGGGAAAGTATAAAGTTCGACATCGTCGGCATAAGGTTCTAGAAATGCATCTATATTTCTGGCATTGTATCCGTTTACCTGTTGCTGGACAAGGATTTCCGGGGTGATTTTTAAAATTTTATCAGGCTGTATTGGCTGTCCGTTTTTGAAAATCATTTCTATCTGGGTAAGATGATCCAGATTTTCAGTGGGATCTGCGCGTAAAAGAACCATATCTGCTACTTTACCTGTGTTTATACTTCCCGAAATATTTTCTTTATCAAAGATCTTGGCTGGATTAATTGTTGCAGACTGAATGATCTGCCAGTTGTTCATTCCACTTTCTTTCATTGCTTTTAGCTCGGCAAGAAAGGAAGTAGCATGTTGGGTGGCAATGTTTCCCGCATCTGTACCTGCTGCAATGGTTACTCCTCCGTCCGAAAGTCTTTTTAGATTAATGATTCTTACAGAATCTTTCTTTCTGGCGTAAGCGTTCAGCTGAGGTAGGTTGAAACGCTTTTTCATCTTATTGATCGTTGTGGAGTCTGCAGAATCTGCTAAATGTTGAAGATCATAGATAGATCCTACTGTTTGTGGATTCGAATTCTCCAGTTCATAGGTATTGTATTTCTTTTTCTGGGCATAGGTTTTAAAGTAATTATCCATCACTGTGAGTGTCGGGCTCAGCACTACTTTTTTTGATTTAAGAAGTTTGATAAAGTCATTCGGTACAACTTCATCTTCCACATCATGCACTAAAAAGTCGGCTCCATTTTGTACGGCAATCTGTGCGGTAATTCTTTCCGTAGCATGTACTGCAACTTTAAGGTTGTTTTTGTGAGCTTCTTCAATAATAGTTTTAATAATAGGCTCATATTTTCTTGCCATGGCTTCTATTTCTTTCGGGTCTGCCATAACGATATACCATATTTTGATAAAGTCGGGTTTATAGGGAAGCTGCTCCTGAACCATTTTGCGTCCCTCTTCACTGGTTTTAACCAGTTTGAAAGGCTCATTTTTATCCAGGTTTTTAAAAACTTCGGGCTCGTAGGTTGTAATGAGCGGTCCTGTCATATAAACAGAAGGCAGAGTAGGATTTTTTGCAAATGAATCTCTTAATTTCAGAAAGTTGAAAGTAGCCCCGGCATCGATGACGGAAGTAATTCCATTTTTAAGATAACGCAGTAAAAAATCTTCCATATTCTGATGTACCCAATCTATTTCTTTTTCATAAGGGATCTGCTTTCTGAGATCAAATGCATCCGGTCTCGTATATAAGCCCCCGCTCTGGAAGAAATGAACGTGGGCATCCGTCATTCCCGGCATCAGAAATTTACCTTTTCCATCTATAACCGTCGCATTTTTAGGAATTGTTACTTTATGCCCCGGTTTGATTTCAGAGATCATGTTTTTTGTAACCACTACGGTTTGATTGGGAATCATTTTTTTATTCATCACATCCACAATCGTTACATTCTGAATGTAGGTTTGTGCATGAATTGTCTGGGTAAGAAAATACAGAAGGGACAGTAAATACAAATAGGTTTTCATGAGTTTCTTTTAAGAGATTTGTAATTCACAAATATATGAAAACAGGTGTATTGATTATTATTTCTTTTAAACTTGGTGAAATATACGTTTCACTTGGTGAATGGTAAGAGACGATACCTAAAGTTTTACTTACTTTGCATAATAGATTTGGATACAAGTGAAATTACTTTTTAAAATTATATTACTCATTACCTTGGCAATTGGAAGTTCTTCTTTTGCCCAGGATTCCATGAAGGTTTCTAAAGTACTTAAGTCTGCCTCAAAAATTAGAAAAGCGGTTGATAATAATGATAATAAAACGGTCGCAGATACCTATGTCGGTATGGCAAATGATTATTACGGTCAGGGAAATTATGCAAAAAGTGAAGAATACCTGATAAAGGCAAGGAATCTATACCAAAACCTAAACGATAAAAAGAACCTCGAATTTGTAACCCGAAAGCTCGCGCAGTCCCAGGAAAAACAAAATAAAATAAGTCCGGCGATCCTTAACTACAGCAGAGCAGCTGATATCAGCTACTCAAAGGAAAACAAAAGCATCAATACCAACGATGTAACCAGGCTCTCGTCACCTTCTAAGGAAGAGAGGGCGGAAGCGATCCAGAGCAATATTGATATCAGCAGGAAAGACAATGAAAAAGCAGATCTGGCAGCCAGTTACAGTCAGTTAGCTGATGTAAACATCCAGCAAAACGATATCCCTAAAGCTGAAGCGAATCTTAAAAGTGCTTACACAATTTCCAAAAAGCAGACGGAACCTCAGCAGGCTCTGGAAATTAATCAGAAGCTGACCAATTTTTATGTTGAGAATAAAGATTTTGATAAAGCCATTGAAGCCAAGAAGAAAGTTTTGAAAGAGGACTTTGTAAAAGATAATTCTCAGAAAAAAGTAGAACAGATCCAGGAGCTCGCTGATATTTATATTAAAAAAAATGACACAAAAAGTGCTATTGAAACATTGAAAAATGCCTACAATATTGCACTGGAAAAAGGACATACGCTGGAGGCCCAGAAAAGTGTAAAAAGATTGGACAGTTTGTACAGTGTTTCCGAAAATACAGGTGAATCGGTAAAGCTATACAGGGATTTTCTCGGACGATTACCGGATCTTGTTTCAAAGGACAGAAGTCTTGTAGATAATAAAATTCTTGAAGACACCGAACAAAGAATAGCACAATTAGAAAAAGAAAGGGAATTAAAAGATGAGCTGATCCGCAAAAAGAATGCATTTAATTATAGCCTTATAGGAGCCTTGGTTGTATTGGCAGGATTGGCAGGCTTCATTTTATGGACATTAAAGAAAGTTCAGATCAAAAATAAAAAAATAGCTTTACAATCCCTTCGCCGGGAAATGAATCCACATTTCATTTTCAACAGTTTAAATAGTGTGAATCAATTCATCGCCACGAATAATGAGTTGGAGGCGAATCAATACCTGACAAAATTTTCGAAACTGATGCGCGGTGTTATGGAAAACTCAGCAGAGGATTTTATTCCTTTCCAACAGGAGCTTGATCTGTTACAGAACTATCTTGCCCTGGAAAAAACACGTTTTGCAGATAAATTTGACTATGAAATCAAGGTGGATGAAAGCCTGAATTTACAGAGTCTACTGATACCCGGCATGCTGATCCAGCCTTTTTTGGAAAATGCGATATGGCATGGGCTACGATATCGTCAGAACAAAGGATTTTTACAACTGAATTTTGAGAAGCAGGGTCAATATATGATAATAACCGTTGACGATAACGGAATAGGTATTGAAGAAAGTAAAAAATTGAAAACAGAACATCAAAAATCAAGGCAAGGAAGGGGGATGAAAAATACGATGGAAAGAATTACATTGTTAAATGACCTTTATAAACAGGACATCCACTGTGCCATAACGGATAAAAAGAATGAACAAGGTGTAACTGTACAGATCCGCTATAAATTATAACTTTTTCAGGATTATCTTAGCTAATAGACGTTTATATTTCAACTAAATATTATATTTTTACAAGTAAACCGGACATTATCCGGATCTGTATCAATGAAAATAAAAGCTGTTATCATAGATGATGAGGTTATTGCAAGAGAGGTTCTAAGGAATTATCTTACAAAATACTGTCCTCAGGTAGAAATCCTCGGTGAAGCCGAAAATATAAAAGATGCCGTTCCTCTGATCGCTGAGAAGCTTCCGCAGCTTGTTTTTCTGGATGTGGAAATGCCATTCGGGAATGCTTTTGATGTCTTGGAAGCTACTAAGGATTACACCTATGAAACGATCTTTATAACTGCTTTTTCTCAATATTCCTTACATGCTCTTAATAAGTCGGCCAGCTATTATATTTTAAAACCTATAGATATCCAGGAGCTGATTCTTGCCGTCAATAAAGTAGCAGAAAGCCTTGAAAAAAAGGAAGAGCTGAACCGGAATAAAATACTGTTGGAAAATCTCAAAGTAAAGCCTGATAAGCAGCAACTTATTCTGCCAACATTACAGGGATTTGATGTTGTGAAAACTGAAGAAATAGTAAGACTGCAGGCAGATGGAAATTTTACCCTCGTTTATCTTACAGACGGAACCAAAAAGATGGTATGCAGATTTTTAAAACATTTTGATGATCTTCTTGAAGCTCCCTTTGTCAGAGTTCATCGTTCACATATCATCAATACAGGTTTTGTTAAATCATATCACAAAAGCGGGACTGTTACTTTATTGGATGATGCTGAAATTGAGGTTTCAGGGACATTCAAAGAAGCTTTTCTTAAAACCTTTTCTTAGCTTTATGTTAAGGGGAACCTAAAGGCATCATTTTTGGACTTTTTCATAACCACAAACTTATATTATTATGAAAAATTTTCAGAAAATAGTTATTCCTGTCTCGATAGGAGTTTTAGGATTTCTCATTTTTAATCAATGTTCTGTAAGGGTACCAAAAGGTGCTGTGCCTGTCACCCGTTTTGATTCCGGAAGATACCTGGGAAAATGGTATGAAATTGCTCGCTTCGATTATAAGTTTGAGAAAGACATGGACAATGTTACGGCAACCTATTCCCAAAATCCCGATGGAAGCATCCGGGTAGATAATAAAGGGTATAATTATGTGAAAAAAGAATGGAAAGAGTCCATAGGAGAGGCAAGGTTTGTAAAAGATAAAACGGAAGCCCGCTTAAAAGTTTCTTTTTTTAAACCTATTTGGGCAGGCTATAATGTGATTGATATCGATGAAAACTATCAGTATGCCTTAGTAGCAGGAAACAGCTTAAAATACCTGTGGATATTATCCAGAACGACTGAAATCCCGGAAAGCATAAGATTACGGTTTTTAGAAAAAGCAAAGAGAATAGGATACAATACGAATGAATTGATCTGGGTGAAGCATAATTAGCAAAAAGGCTGATTTGCCTAAAAAGATTTCTATAATAAACATTGCCGAGGCCACAGATTTTTCCGTCATTTGTATTAGATTTTTTTTCAAGAATGTACAATATGGAAAATGCTGTTCTCATTACTATCGGAGACGAGATCCTTTCAGGAAATACAATAGATACCAATTCTAATTTTATTGCTACTGAACTTAAGAATATAGGGATAAAAGTTTCACAGATTTTCACGATTTCTGATGAAATTGAAACTATTAAGGATACTTTACATGCTGCTTTTGAGATAGGAGACCTTGTTATTACAACAGGTGGGCTGGGTCCTACAAGGGATGACAAAACTAAAAAAGCGCTTGCCGATTTTTTTTATGATGAAATAGCTCTGGATGAACCGACTTTCGAACATTTAAAAAAATATATGGAAAAAAGAGGCCGTCTGGAAATTCTGGAAAGAAACAGAGAACAGGCTTTTGTTCCTACTAAATCTACAGTTTTCCAGAATCAGTATGGGACTGCTCCATGTATGATGATGAAGTATGGTGATAAACTGAGCTTTAGTCTTCCCGGAGTGCCTTATGAAGTAAAGCCCCTGATCAAAGACCAGATTATTCCTTACCTAAAAAATACTTTTAGCTTACAATATATCACCACAAGAATTGTTTCCGTAGTAGGAATTCCTGAAAGTATTTTAGCGGATATCATTGAGGATTGGGAGCTTTCGTTACCTGAGAATCTGGCTTTATCCTATCTTCCGGTGGGAACCCGCGTGAAGCTTCGCCTTACAGCATCTGGACATGATGAAAATATTCTGAACAGACAACTTGAGGAAGAGATTCAAAAACTCTTTCCATTGGTAGGTGAAAATATTATCGCTACTACTGAGGACAAAATTGAGAAAATATTAGGGGAACTTTTGGGTGAAAAAAAACTTACGCTTTCCACGGCCGAAAGCTGTACGGGGGGAGAATTGGCAAAAATGATCACTTCGAATTCAGGAAGTTCCAAATATTTTATAGGTGGAATTGTTCCCTATGCAACAGAAAAAAAAGTTGAAATTTTAAAAGTTTCTCAAAGCACGGTGGACGAATTTACGGTTGTAAGTGAACAGGTAGCTGAAGAAATGGCAAAGGGATGTCAGCGCTTATTTGATACGGATATTTCCATTTCTACAACTGGAGTTGCCGGACCGGGAAAAGGAGAGGATGGAAAGGATGTAGGAACCGTTTTCTATACAATCAGGATTCATGATCAGGCTCAAAACTTCAAACTTTATATGCCCCATCTGGAAAGACTTGACTTTATGAATTTCGTTTCACAGAAAATTATTCAGGATTTGGTGAGCTTGCTTGTAAATAATTAGTTAAACTTTTCTTTTTTTTAATTTTTTTTTAATTTTAAATACAACAGTTTTTCACACTTTTTGAATCTTCAGCCGAAAATATCAAAACGTGGAAAATTCAAAACAGGTTTTTCAAACAACTAATAAAAAACGCTGGAGAAATGTGCAGTGGGGATCCCGCATTTTTATCTTTGTCGGAATATTGCTTTTCCTGGCGTTGGCACTCATGATGAAACTGGACAAAAGTCCCAAAATCCCTTTTCATGAAGATTACAAAACCGTTATCACAGCAGGAAAGCCTTACCTTCAGGAGAATAGAATCTCAAAAGAATATAAGGGATTCAGAAGCTTTATTTCTGAAAAGACGATTCGTACCAATGTTTCCAAAATTGAGGAAGCAAAAGCAGAAAGATTAAAAAACCAAAACAGGAACTGGGCTCAATTTCCAGGAGGGATCCGTTCTGCTTTCTATGTAGCCTGGGATCCTCAATCCCTCATGTCTCTGAAAAGGAATGTTAAGCACATCAATTTAGTCTTTCCGGAATGGTTTTTCCTTGATCCTAAAACAGGAGATCTTAAAACCAACATCGATCCCGAAGGATATAAGGTTATAAAAAGAACGGGAGTTGCAGCGATGCCGATTCTCAGTAATAACTCAGACAGAGAATTCCGTGCTGAGGGCTTGGCAAAAGTACTTAACGATCCGTTAAGAAGAACCAAACTGATCCGGAAGCTTGCGGAGGAATGCGTGAAGTTTCATTTCAAAGGAATCAATATTGACTTTGAGGAAATGAATCTGGATTCTGATGAAAATCTTATCGCTTTTATGAAAGAGCTTTCAGATAATTTTAAACAGAATAAGCTGCTGGTGACCATGGATATTATGACGGATAATGACGATTATAATATTCAGAAATTAAATCCTTACGTAGACTATTTTGTGTTAATGGCATACGATGAATATTCAGCTTCGGGGGATGCAGGACCTATCTCTTCTCAAAAATGGATTGAAGCTCAAACCGGGAAAATTTTAAAGAAAACAACGGCAAACAAGATTATTCTAGGTCTTGGGGCTTATGGATATGACTGGAGCTCAAATCCGGATGATAATATTTCGGTTTCCTATATGCAGGCTATTACTAAGGCCAGTGCAAGTAAATCGGTTATCAATTTTGATGATAATACTTTTAATCTTAACTATTCATACACAGATTTTAAGAATAATACCCATACGGTATTTTTTAATGATGCGGCATCGATTTTTAATACTATGCGCTTTTCTTCGGAATATCCTTTGGCGGGAACTGCACTTTGGAGATTGGGAAGCGAGGACAGCAGAATCTGGAATTTTTATGATAAAGATCTCACTTTTGCCGGCCTGCCTAAGCTTGATCTTAAAAAACTGGAGAATGTAAAAGGTCAGACCATGGTAGATTATATCGGGGATGGTGAAGTATTGGATGTCCTGAATACTCCACATGACGGGAAAATAGCTCTGGAAACAGATCCTAAAGAAAAAATTATTACAGATGAGAACTATATCACGTATCCAAGTTCTTATGAAGTGAAAAAATATGGTTGGGCACCACAGAAAGAACTGGTACTGACATTTGATGATGGTCCGGATGAAACGTATACTCCTCAGGTCCTTGATATCTTATCAAAATATCACGTTCCGGCTGCATTCTTTTTAATCGGCCTGAATGCTGAGAAAAATCTTCCTCTGGTAAAAAGAATCTATAGAGAGGGACATGAAATAGGAAACCATACTTTCACTCATGAAAATGTGGCCAAAGTAAGTCCGGAGAGGGCTTTATTAGAGATGAAACTGACGAGGCTCTTATTTGAATGCATAACCGGTCATAGCACGATCCTGTTCAGAGCACCTTATAATGCAGATTCCGAGCCTACAACCTCTGAAGAGATTATTCCCGTTGCCCTGGCCAGACAGCAGAATTATCTCGATATCGGTGAAAGTATAGATCCCGAAGACTGGCAACCTGGTATTAAAGCAGATGAGATCGTAAAACGTGTAATGCAGGGTATCAAGCAGGAGAGAGGAAATATTATTCTACTGCATGATGCTGGAGGAGACACAAGAGAAGAGACGATCAAAGCTCTGAAAATTTTAATTCCTACTTTGCAGAAGCAAGGTTATCATTTCACGAATCTGGCAAGCATTTTACATAAAAGTAAAAATGAGCTGATGCCTGCGGTTCCAAAAACCAAGTCGTATTACATTATGCAGTTGAATCTTGTATTAGCGACTGTAATTTATGGGATTAGTCATTTTCTGGTGGCCTTATTTACCATCTTCATTATTTTAGGAATTATCCGTTTGTTATTCATGGTGTACTGGGCAGTTAAAGAAAAAAGCAAAGAGAAAAAGCTTTCAAATTTTCCCGTATTGGATAGCTATCCTAAAGTATCTATTATTGTTCCTGCCTATAATGAGGAAGTTAATATTGTATCCTCTTTGCATAATTTATTAAAACAGTCCTATCCTAATTTTGATGTTATTCTTGTAGATGACGGAAGTAAAGATCTCACTTATACAAAGGCCAGGGAAGCATTTGCTGAACATCCTAAACTTAAGATTTTCACGAAAGCTAACGGAGGAAAAGCAACCGCTTTAAATTTTGGGATTTCACAAACTGATGCTGAATATGTTGTTTGTATCGATGCCGATACCAAACTGCAGCAAGATGCCGTAAAATATTTGATTGCAAGGTTTTTGAATGCCTCTGCTGAAGAGAAGATTGCAGCAGTTGCGGGAAATGTAAAAGTTGGAAATCAGGTCAACTGGCTTACAAAGTGGCAGGCAATAGAATATACAACCAGCCAGAATTTTGACAGGTTAGCTTATGCGAATATTAATGCAATTACAGTAATCCCGGGAGCAATCGGAGCGTTTAGGAGATCCGTAATTGATGAGGTAGGTGGATATTCTTCGGATACACTGGCTGAAGATTGTGATATTACGGTAAAAATTCTTAGAGAAGGATATACTGTGGCTAATGAAAACAATGCTGTTGCCGTAACAGAAGCTCCGGAGACGGTAAAACAGTTTTTAAAACAACGTTTCCGATGGACCTATGGAATTATGCAGATGTTCTGGAAGCAAAAACAAACCTTCTTAAACCCTAAATATAAAGGACTGGGACTTTGGGCAATGCCAAATATTTTATTGTTTCAATATATTATTCCGTTCTTTTCACCTTTTGCAGATGTCATTATGTTTTTTGGGATCTTATTTGGAAACGGAGAAAAAATATTTATATACTATTTACTTTTTCTTTTGGTTGATGCTTCCCTTGCAATCATTGCGTTTTTAATGCAAAAAGAAAAGCTGATCAATCTCGTGTATGTGATTCCGCAAAGATTCGGATACAGATGGCTGATGTATATTGTATTGTTCAGAAGCCTGAGAAGGGCCCTGAAAGGAGAAATGCAGTCCTGGGGATTTCTGAAAAGGACAGGGAATGTAAAGGAGATAACAACTTCTTAATATTTGTTTAAATTTGTTTTTGTAAACGTAACATATGTTACAATATAAAGACATATTATATAAATTGTTATTATAATGAAAAAACTAACGCTTTCTTTGTTTTTACTAGCGGGAATTTGCTCACAGAATACAGTGAATGCTCAGGCTAAAACAACTAAAACAGTAATGAGTACAACGGATAAAGGTTTAGACCTTAGTTTAATGGACAAATCTGTACGTCCACAGGATGATTTTTACAACTACGTGAGTGGAACGTGGATGAAAACGGCCAAAATTCCAGCTGATAAACCAACATGGGGAAGCTTCAATAAACTGGCAGATGATACTGACAATAATTCAATGACGATTTTGAATTCTCTTTTGAAGGATAAATTTGCAGAGGGAAGTGAAGGTAAAAAAATCCAGGATCTGTATGCTACTTATATGAACATGCAGAAGAGAAATGCTGATGGTATCAAACCTATCCAGGCTAACCTTAGTAAAATCGATGCTATTAAGAACCTTGCTGATCTGCAGAATTACCTGATCTCTGTAACTAAAGAAGGAGAGAATGTGTTATACGGATGGGGCGTAGATGCTGACCTTAAGGATTCTAAAATGAATGCGATCTATCTTGGCGATGCATCTCTTGGTTTAGGAAGAGACTATTATCAGAAAGTAAATGAAAAAAATACGGAAGCGATTGCTGAATACCAAAAGTATGTGGCTTCTATGTTAAAAGAATTAGGGTACAAAAATGCTGATGAAGCTGCAAAAGGAATTGTTGATTACGAAAAAAGCATTGCTAAAACCTATCTGACAAACGAGCAGATCCGTGATTCCAATCTTCAGTATAATCCGAAGACGATGTCTGAACTTTCTGCTTTAGTAAAAAATGTTGATCTACCGGCTTACCTTAAAAAAGTTGGAGTAAATTCAGATAAAGTAATCATTGGAGAACTGGGTTATTATAAAAACTTCGACCAATTGGTAAATGCTAATAATCTTCCGGTTATCAAGGATTATCTGAAATTCCACCTGATCAACGGAAGTGCATCTTATCTGAGTGAAAACCTTGGGAACATGAGATTTGCTTTCTATGGAAAATACCTTAGAGGTCAGCAGGAACAGAGAGCTTTAAACAAAAGAGGATATGAGCTGATCAACAGTTCTCTGGGCGAAGCTTTCGGTAAATTATATGTTGAGAAATATTTCCCGGCTGAAGCTAAAGCTCAGATGGTTGAATTGATCGATTATTTAAAGAAAAGCTTTGTGGTTCACATCAACAATTTAACATGGATGTCTTCTACAACAAAAGAAAAAGCATTAAACAAGCTTAATAAATTCACTGTAAAAGTTGCTTATCCGGATAAATGGAAAGATTATTCCAAATTGGTTATCACTCCAGAATCAAAAGGAGGTACTTTATACCAAAACCTTCAGAATGTTTCGGAATGGCAGTATAATAAAGATTTAGCTAAAATTGGAAAACCGGTTGATAAAACTGAATGGGGAATGACTCCACAAACGGTAAATGCATATTATAATCCGGTAAATAACGAGATTGTATTCCCTGCAGCTATTCTTCAGCCGCCGTTCTTTAATCCTCAGGCTGATGCTGCTGTGAACTTCGGTGGAATCGGAGCTGTTATCGGTCATGAAATGAGCCACGGATTTGATGATTCAGGAGCTCAGTTTGATGCAGACGGAAACCTGGTAGACTGGTGGACGCCTGAAGATAAAACGAACTTTGAAAAAGCAACAAAAGCCCTTGCTGCCCAATATGATAAATATGAGCCGGTAAAAGGAACTTTCGTAAACGGAACCTTTACAAATGGTGAAAATATCGCAGATTTAGGAGGTGTAAATATCGCTTATGATGCATTACAAATGTATTTGAAAGATAAAGGAAATCCTGGAGTGATCAGCGGATACACACAGGATCAAAGATTCTTCTTAAGCTGGGCAACGGTGTGGAGAACATTATCAAGTGAAAAGTACATGATCAATCAGGTGAAAACAGACCCGCATTCTCCTGGATATTTCAGAAGCTTCGGTCCGTTAACGAACGTTGACGCATTCTATAAAGCATTTGATGTAAAACAGGGAGACAAACTGTATAAAGCTCCTCAGGACAGAATCAAAATCTGGTAATAATAAATGAAGCCGTTCAGAAATGAGCGGCTTTTTATTTACTTGCTGAGCAAATCATGTACAGTAGTTGGTAAATTTCAATCGGAAGAAATGGGTCTATACTTTTATTTCTATAATCGGTATTTTTTCTCTAATCTCAAATCCTGGAGCTTATACTCTCTTAACCTGATTGCCATATTCCTCAACTTTTAACAATTTCTCAATTCTACCATCTTACATAATGAAAATTCGTATATTTGGTAAGTTTGTGTAAAATCAAAAAACGATCTTTAATGAAAAAGCTAAATATTGGGATACTTGCCTTTTCGGGTATGGTATTTTTAAATTCTTGCGGAACAACAAAAACTGCAGAAAAAACTACTAAAACAGAAACTCCGGTGGCAACTACACAACCCGTAAAAGAAGAGGTGAAAGAAGAAGGGATTACCCTTTCTTACATGGATAAAAGTGTTCGTCCTCAGGATGATTTCTTTAATTACGTGAACGGAAATTGGGTGAAAAATACACAGATTCCGTCTGATAAAGCAAGCTGGGGTTCCTTCAATGCATTGAGGGAAAATGTGGATGATGCTTCCCTTGATATTTTGAATAAAATCTTATCTGAAAAATATTCTGATGGTTCGGAAGGGCAAAAAATACAGAATTTGTATGCATCTTTTATGGATGTAAACAAAAGAAATGCTGATGGATTAGCTCCTATAAAAGGTGATCTGGCTAAAATTGATGCCATTAAAAACCTTAATGATCTTCAGAAATACCTTTTGGATGCGACAAGATTAGGTGACAATTCGTTCTATGGATGGAGAGTAGGTGCAGATATGAAGAATTCTAAAATGAATGCTGTTTATCTTGGTGGACCGGATCTCGGATTAGGAAGAGATTATTATCAAAAAGTAAATGAAGCCAATACCAAAACTTTGGGTGAGTATACTACTTATGTAGGAAAGCTATTCGGAGTATTAGGATATAAAAACTCTACCCAGGTTGCAGAAAATGTGGTTGCCTTTGAAAAACAATTGGCAAACTACCTTTTAACCCTGGAGCAGAACAGGGATGCCAATTTAAGATATAACCCTAAAAATGTTTCTGAGCTATCAGGATTGGTTAAAAATGTAAACCTGGCTAAATATCTTGCAGAGGCCGGAGTAAAAACAGATAAAGTTATTGTAGGTGAATTGAAATATTATCAGAATATGGATCAGTTCATCACACAGAAGAATCTTCCATTATTGAAAGACTATTTAAAATATCATGTCATTAACGGTAATGCAAGCAACCTCGATGATGGTCTGGAGCAAATCCGTTTTGACTTCTACTCCAAATATCTTCAGGGACAAAAAGAACAACGTCCGATGAACAAAAGGGGGCTAAGCCTGGTGAATGGTGTTCTTGGTGAAGCTTTTGGAAAATTATATGTTGAGAAATACTTTACTCCTGAAGCAAAAGAGCAGATGGAAACTTATATTGATTACATTCTGAAATCGTTCAAGACCCATATCAATGAAATGGATTGGATGTCTCCGGAAACAAAAGTTAAAGCGCAGGAAAAACTTTCTAAGTTCACCGTAAAAATTGCTTATCCGGATAAGTGGAAAGATTATTCTGCATTGAAAGTAGAAGCACCATCTAAGGGAGCAACGTTATATTCTAACTTACAGAATGTTGCCGCTTGGCAATACCAGAGAAGTCTGGAAAAAGTAGGCAAGCCTGTTGATAAAACTGAGTGGGGAATGACTCCACAAACGGTAAATGCATATTATAGCGGTTCAAATAATGAGATTGTATTCCCTGCTGCTATTCTTCAGCCTCCTTTCTATAACCCTAAAGCGGATGCTGCTGTTAACTTTGGTGGAATAGGAGCTGTTATCGGCCACGAAATTTCTCATGGTTTTGATGATAGTGGTTCCCGATTCGATGGAGATGGAAATCTGAATAACTGGTGGACAGATGCCGACCGTAAAAACTTTGATGCAAAAGTGGGACAACTTGCAGCTCAGTATAACGGATATGAGCCTGTGAAGGGAAGTTTTGTGAACGGTAAGTTTACAAGCGGTGAAAACATTGGCGATCTTGGTGGAGTGGCGGTAGCATATGATGCATTGCAGATGTACCTTAAAGATCATGGAAATCCGGGATTAATCAGTGGATTTACTCAAGATCAGAGATTCTTCATGAGCTGGGCAACAGTTTGGAGAACTAAGTCTACGGATCAGTATATGGTAAATCAGGTGAAGACCGATCCGCATTCTCCTGGATATTTCAGAGCCTTTGGCCCATTGGTGAATCAGGATGCATTTATCAAAGCATTCGACATAAAACCTGGAGATAAGCTGTACAAAGCACCTCAGGATCGTATAAAAATTTGGTAATTCAACCGAAAATTGTTAGAAAAGAAAAAATCCGTCTCTCACATTAGTGGGGACGGATTTTCTTTTAATATGCATTTTTATAATTCCGGATCACAAACTTTATTCCGGTTTCTATAATGTCTCCCATGGTTTTACAATATTTGAAATTTACATCGTAAGTGAGTTTTTGCAAAGCCGTCTTTAGTTCTGTAACATTGGCTTCCGGTGCGAGATCTTCTTTTTTCATAATAGAAATGAGTTCATCAAATCTGTTTTTACTGCTGGTTACCCTTTTTACAATTTGTGAACGTACTTCTTTACGGTACTGTTCTATGGAACTGGGTTTCAGTTTTTCCAGTACCATATTGACCATTTGACTATTTTCTTTAAAATATTGGGGGAGGTATACCTTCAGATTTCCTTCATAAGTTTGTTGGTCAAAGTCAATGGGGCGGATTCTGTAAATAACCTGGTCAAAATCATGTATTGGAATAATGACATAGTTATAAGAGCGCATGTCACCAAGGAGCCCAATAAGACAGCGTTCATTGAATTTTACAAATTCCTTGGAGATCTGAGCTTTTTCGGACTCCGTACAATTGGGTAGGTGCTTCTTAATAAAAACATCACCGGGAATTCCTAAAATATGCTCTTCTATTAAAGTGTTTTTGTAAATCAGAAAGTTAATTCGATTGGGAGAAAGCAGGTCCTCAAGCTCCAGCCCATAAATACGGGAAGCATCTGCCTGCTTAATATAAAAGTTAGTGTAATTGTCGTTCAGAATATTTCTCACCCGGATTCGAAAAGGTTTAGAATTTCCGAAGGTGCAAAAGTCGATTGTATCTACTTTCAGGTAGGGTAAAGTAGCCTCATCTCCGTCAGAATGAAGAAGAGTATAGATCTTGTTTAGATTAGCTTCTATTTCTTTAAACTCATGTTCAGAATACAATACCCCAAGCCACAAAGTATCTTTACCATCATTATCCAGGATACTTACGCTGTCACTAAATCTCAGGAGCTCTTCATACAGAAAATGAATCTTGGTTATTCTGTTGTGTTTTTTCAGATATTGCTGTAATGCTTCTGAAACAGGAAATATTGGTTTTCTAAACGCTATCTTTACATCTTTCATAATTCTGTTTCTTTGTTTAAATATAAAGAATATTTTTTTCAGTATTTTTTTCAGATATAAGAAGAATTTTTATTTTGTCCGGGATTTAACATCTTTGCATAAGGGTAAAGTACACCAGGATTTTATTTTATCTCTTTATAGCTTATTTTTATTTATTTTTCATAGTTTAGTGAGGTGAAAATGACATATTTAAGTGTCACAGACCAAATAGGATTAAATAATGTAAGAAAAATCTTAACAAAATTTTGTATGTTGGAGTTTTTTTTTAAATTTAAACATTGGATTGGCGACTTATTCGATTCGTCGGGTAAAGCCAGTTCTAACCAAAATCAAAAATCTCAAAATAATAATAATATGGCAATGTTTAATTATGGTGTTGGCGGAAACGAGATAAAAGTAGACGCTAATGAAGCTATTCAGGAAATCCAAGAGAATAAGTCATTAATTGTAAGCCAGCTTACTACCGATGAATCTTATACCCCTGAAATTGTAACAGGATTAAAGACTGTGGATGACGTCTTCAAACATTTTCAACCTTCGATAAGTGTACAACATGAAACGGAAGATGGTAGTGTAATCAATGAAGAATTCCGTTTTCAAAATCTGGGAGACTTCACTCCTAAAAGCCTTACGCAAAAATCAGATTATTTACAGCAACTTAGTATGGAACAGGAACAATATAATAAAATTGTCCGCCAGCTAAAAACCAATAAGGTTCTACGCAGTATGCTGGAAAATGAGCAGACAAGAGCTGCATTTGTGGAAGTGTTGAAAGAAGTGGCACAAGAACTTGAAAAATAACCTAAAGACTTTACATTAAATCATGGATAGTAAATTACAGGCAGCTGAAAGCCAACAACAAGGCCAGCAGCAACATTCGGGACAACCGAAAGGTAATCCCCTTGCCGAACTCAATAAAATTGGTGGTTTCGGTTTTGTAGAATCTGTTGTTGACGGCATCGCCAACATGAATCCTACCAGAAAAGCAAGAAAAGAAATATTCCTCACCGATAATAATAAAGGAGATGAAAGAAAAGAATTGCTACAGAAGATTAATCTTTGGGTAAGCCTTCTGGAAGGAAACGAATCTGCAGATAAAATGGCAGAAGTGTGCAAAAATAAAGCACAACAGGCAGAAAATAGTTTAAAAACAAATTTAAAGAACACTCTGGATACGGTTCGTCAGTTAGAAACCTCTTATCGTACAGTAGCCCAGTTCTATAAAAATACCGAACTTGATAAGGTTGATAATGTAAGTATTGTGAATGCAAGCTTAGATCAGCTATCGGATCTTGATAATCCGCTTTTCATCGATGCTATTGCTGAAGAATTCAAGAGTTATTATGATCGTCTGGATCTTAGAGACAATTATTCCCTATTAGCCATTCCAGGTTATTTAGGATCAAATAAAGTAGTCGAAAAATGGGCAAAGATCTGTAATGAGAACAAAGTAATGTTGGTTACCGATTTTGCTAATCTTGACAAACCGGATGACGTGGTGGATTTATTTCATTCTGCGAACCTTACCGGTGGAGAACTTCACAGAAGTAATGTAATCATGACCTGCAACTGGCTTGTAGGACGTGGAAGAGCTGAGGAAGTGGGTGAAGAAGAAAATGTGGAACTTCCACCTTCTACTTCATTGGCCGGTAAAATTCATAAAACATTAATGTCTCAGGTAGCGGCCGGTAAAAATCATGGTAACATCAACGAAGTAGATGCCGTAAAATTCGAATTGAAGAAAAGTGAAATTTCTCAGTTGGAAAAAATGGGATTGGTCCCGATGGTTAATGAATATGGCAAGATCATGGCCTTCTCTGCAAAAACGTTGTTTACAGGAGATAATATTGGTCTTCAAACCTATTCTGTAGTTCGTGTATTCGATTATGTAACCAAAGTTTTGCTGGATTTCCTTAACAGAAGAGCATTTGAAAACTGGACCGCTAAAAATGAAGATGATCTGAGAAGACAGATTGTGACCTTCCTTGATGGTATCAAAGGTCCGGATAAACTGATTGAAAAATTCAAGATCGTTCGTTTCGAACAGGATAAAGTAAATAAAGACAGGGTATGGCTTGATATCCGTTTAACGCCTTATTTCCCAACAAAGAGTTTCGTTATTAAATTGGATGGACATAAAGGGGATGATGGTAACGAATGGGAGTCTCAATATACTCAGGACTAATATATCCTTACCAAATAATAAAAACCGATGCAATTTTACATCGGTTTTTTTCTACCAAATTTATATGAAAATTAATATGTTTACATCCAGGTTTGCCTATTGCATACCCGTTTTCCTGATGCTTTTTATAGGCTGCGAGAAGAAATATCAAAGCCCGAATTACTATAAAAAAGATCTTTTTGAAGATGAGAGACAGGAAGGGAAAGCTTATATTATGAATAAAGAAGAATGTATCGACGGCAGTGATATGGTTCTTGTCAGTTCAGATATAAAGCTCGTAGACAGCTCATCCGGTCGTGGGAGACCTATTTTTATTTACAGACTTACCTCCGGTGAGATAGAAAAAACGACAAGGGACTCTGTGGTTACTTATCCGTTCCAGTTTCTATCCAACCAGAGACTAAAGCTTAAAAAAGATTCCATGTATGTTTTTTTGAAAAAACTTAACGGATACCGTTTTATCGCAGAAGAGAAAAAGCTTAAGTATCAATGGCTGAAATCTGCTCCGGTATATACTGTAGGTACAGAAAGTAAATAGTTCTATCTTTGCAATTGCTTTGATTGATTTCCTATCCTATTTGTGAAATGATGTAAAAGGCAGGTTGAATTATTTAAACAGAGTCACTTTTTGGAAAAGAATTTTAAGGGTTCGGACTTTCTTCACGTCGGAAACAAGCTGTTGGGATGGTACAAGGAAAATGCCAGAGATTTACCATTCAGAAAAACAAAAGATCCATATAAAATATGGATATGCGAAATTGTTTTTCAGCAAACCAGAATTGCTCAGGGGCTTAACCATTATAATAATTTTATCAGACGATTTCCGGATGTGAAATCCCTGGCCTCAGCAGAAGAAGATGAGGTCTTGCTTCACTGGAAAGGCTTGGGGTATTATTCCAGAGCAATCAATATCCATAAGGCAGCCCAACAGATCATGACAGATTTTGATGGTGTTTTTCCTGCCCGGTATGAGGATATATTACAGCTAAAAGGAGTGGGGAAGTATACTGCAGCTGCAGTTTCGAGCATTTGTTTTAACGGACGCATGCCTGCCGTTGATGGGAATTTCTACAGGGTATTAAGTCGTGTTTTCGCAGATGATTTTGATATTTCCGGTTCAAAGGCCTTTGCTTATTTTTCTCAGTTGGCAACATTAGTTATGCCGGAGAATGTCGGAGATTTTAATCAGGCCATGATGGATCTGGGATCTGAAATCTGTAAGCCCAAAAATCCTCTGTGTGAAAAATGTCCGTTAGAAGATGATTGCCTGGCTGTTGCTTTGAACAAGGTTTCAGAGTTTCCGGTTAAAACAAAAAAAGTAAAAACAGAAGACCTTCATCTGCAGTATTATTTTGTTCATTACAAAGGCCAATTTGTGATCCAACAAAGAAAAGATGATTTTATCTGGAAGAAACTTTTTGAATTTCCATCCTCTCTTCCTGAGGATTTCAAGATATTTATAAAAAACCTTAAAACAGTTCAACATAAGCTCACCCATAAGAATCTTACCATAGATATTTATAATGTTGAAATCACTTCAAAAGCTATCTGGGAGGATTTTACATTAAATAATCAATATATTGTAACGGACTACCGGGGATCACAGGATAAATCTTTTCCCAAGCCTCTGGAAAGCTATATCCAAAACTCGTTGAAAGACTGAAATTTGTCTTCCTAAATCTGAAATCTAATTTGTACTTTTGCAAAATGATTAAAAAAGTCATTTTTATATTTGCTTCATTGCTTTTAATTTCATGTGGAAAAGATCCAATCCCAAAACCATACGGAGAATTGCGTTTGGAATACCCCACACCAAAATATCAAAAATTTGATCCTAACTGTGCTTATAGTTTTGAATACTCGGATTTTGCAATGATCACAAATGCTAAAAGGCCTTGCTGGTACTATCTGAATTATCCTAAAATGAAGGCTAAGGTTTTTGTTACCTATTATCCGATTCAGAATGATTTTGCCGATCATATCAAAGAAGCTGAAAAAATGGTGTATGAGCACACCATTAAGGCCAGTGCCATTGACACTAAGTCTTTTGAATATCCCGAAAAGAAAGTCTACGGGAATTTTTACGAATTAAAGGGGCAAAGTGCTTCCAATCTTCAATTTTATATTACAGACAGTACAAAACACTTTGTAACTGCTTATCTATACTTTAATACAAGACCGAAACCGGATTCATTGGCTCCTGCAGTAAATTATATCAAGAATGATATGAAGCATCTGCTGGATACTTTCGAATGGAAAAAATAAATCAGTTTAAAATACATTGAAAAATATATGAAACTTTTAGTTGTTGGAAGTGTTGCATTTGATGCAATTGAAACACCATTTGGTAAGACAGATAAAATTTTGGGGGGTGCCGCTACTTATATCGGGATCACTTCATCTATCTTAGGCGTAAAATCAGGGATTGTTTCTGTTGTTGGAGGGGATTTTCCACAAGAGCATCTTGATATGTTTACCGACAGGGATGTAAATATCGAAGGAATTGAGATCGTGAAAGAAGGAAAAACATTTTTCTGGTCAGGAAAGTATCATAATGATTTAAATACGAGAGATACCTTAGCTACGGAAGTAAATGTTCTGGAAAATTTTGATCCGAAAATCCCGGATTCTATGCAGGATGCAGAGATTTTGTTGTTAGGAAACCTTCATCCGGGGGTACAGCTGTCCGTACTGGAAAAAATGAATGAACGTCCAAAGCTTGTTGTCCTGGATACCATGAATTTCTGGATGGATACTGCGATGGATATTTTAATGGATATGATCGCCAAAACAGATGTGATTACCATCAATGACGAAGAAGCCAGACAGCTTTCAGGAGAATATTCTTTAGTAAAAGCGGCAAAAAAGATCCTTAAAATGGGACCTAAATATGTGATCATTAAAAAAGGGGAACACGGGGCATTACTGTTCAATGAAACTCAGGTGTTCGCTATTCCGGCACTTCCGTTAGAAGATGTTTTTGATCCGACCGGAGCGGGAGATACTTTTGCAGGTGGTTTTGCTGCATATTTAGCCAAGAAACAGAAGATCGATTTTGAAACAATGAAATCAGCATTGATCGTTGGTTCAGCAATGGCCTCATTTACTGTAGAGAAGTTCGGGACCGAAAGAATTGAAGAAGTAAGTGAATCGGATATGTTCAGCAGACTGAGACAATTCAAAGAATTAACAACATTTGACGTTGAACTACAATAAATAGATGTTTTTAAGAAATATTTATAATAAAAAATTTAGTGTAATTCGTTAAGAATTCTAAATTTGCAACTTGTTTAAAATACTAAAATGATAAATAAACTAAAGATCACTTTTCTTTTTGGAGTTTTTGTGATGCTGTTTGCTACTAACATGAAGGCCCAGTTAAAACAAGGGGACCTGGTGGATGGTATTGCTGCTGTAATCGGAGATGAAATTGTGTTAGAGTCTGACGTTAATGAACAGATGAATTATGCAAAACAGCAGGGCGCTTCCAACACAGATAAGTGTGAGTTTTTGGAGAATCTGATCAACAATAAACTTCTTGTATTCGAAGCAAAAAAGGATACCTTGATTGAAAACAGATCGGCTGCTATTAAAACTCAGGCTAATGCAAAGTACAGCCAGTTACTTTCCCAATTTCCTGACGAAAAAGCAATGTTAGCCGCCTACAAGTTCAGAACTGCTTACGAAATGAAGAATGCTATCGAAAAGATAGACACGGATACCTATTACGGGCAGGCAAAATATCAGAGAGTTACTGATAAGGCCGATGTTACGCCAAATGAAGTAACCGATTTTTATAATATGTATAAAGCTCAGTTACCTGAAATCAAAGATGAAGTAACTTTAGCGCAGATCATGATGTATCCTAAACTTACGGAAGCCCATAAAGATGAGCTGATCAATAAGTTAAAAAAGATTAAACAGGATATTGCAGGTGGAGAATCATTTGAAAGCCAGGCGAGAATCTATTCTGAGGATCCGGGTTCTGCATCTACTGGAGGTTTAATGAAAAATATCTCTAAAGGACAGATGGTAAAACCATTCGAGGCGGCTGCACTAAACCTTCAGGAAGGGGAAATTTCAGACCCTGTAGAATCAGAATTTGGGTACCATATCATTCAATTGGTGAAAAAATCAGGAAAGATATATGATGCAAGACATATCCTTTTGATGGCTACTCCTACTGAAGACGAAATTAAAACAGCTAAAAAGAAATTAGACAGTATTAAAACCCTGATTACAGAAGGGAAAATTACATTTAAAGATGCTGCCTTTAAATATTCAGATGATAAAAGAACAAAATTCAATGGTGGGGTAATTTCCGGATCTGATGGTTCTAATAAGATCGAAAGAGAAACTATTCCGGGAACTATCAGCTATGAATTGGCAGGTCTTAATAAGGATGATATTACCAGTGCTTTTGATGATGAAGACGAGAGAAAAAGAAAAGTAGTGAAAATTGTGAAGATCGAAGATGTGATTCCTTCTCACCAGATCACTCTGGAAACCGATTATGACAGAATAAAGCAAATGGCACTTAATAAGAAGCGAAATGAAATGGTTGAAAAATTTGTGAATTCCAAATTACCAACAACATTTATATCGATAGACAGCCGTTACGATTCCTGCAAGTTTAAAGGAAACTGGAAAAAAGAGGCTTTAAAGAAATAATAGAAAAACCTTCAGATGATCTGAAGGTTTTTTTTTATAGATGGCATCCGGGATAATTAAAATTAAAAAGAAAATTTATCTGAATATTCTTCAAATAGAAAGGGATGAAATTTTTGTTTTTTAGTATTTTTACAGCATGAGTAATTTTATAGATTTTAGTGCGGCTAAAAAAATTTATGGGATGGAATCAGAACAAAACAGGATTACCAGACTTTTTGATATAAAATATCCGATCATTCAGGCAGGAATGATATGGCATTCCGGATGGAGACTTGCTTCAGCAGTTTCCAATTGCGGAGGGCTGGGATTAATCGGTGCAGGAAGTATGTACCCCGATATTTTAAGAGAGAATATTCAGAAATGCAAAGCAGCTACAGACAAGCCTTTTGGCGTAAATGTACCTATGCTTTATCCTAATATCGCGGAAATTATTCAAATCATTTTGGAAGAGGGAGTGAAGATTGTTTTTACCTCAGCAGGAAATCCTAAAACCTATACAGAAACTTTACAGAAAGAAGGTATTAAGGTGGCTCATGTTGTTTCGTCTACAAAATTTGCCATTAAATGTGAAGATGCGGGAGTAGATGCTGTGGTAGCGGAAGGCTTTGAAGCAGGAGGACATAACGGGAGGGATGAAACTACGACCTTCTGCCTCATCCCTAATGTAAAGCAGCACATTTCTAAGCCCTTAATTGCAGCTGGAGGAATTGCTTTAGGTTCTCAGATAAAAGCGGCTATGATTTTGGGAGCAGATGGTGTACAAATAGGGTCCCGGTTTGCGGCAACCCATGAAGCCAGCGCCCACGAAAACTGGAAAAAGAAAATTACAGAGCTGAATGAAGGAGATACTCATCTTACCTTAAAAGAACTGGCTCCGGTAAGGATGGTCAAAAATAAATTCTTCAATGAGCTAGAAAATATTTATCAGTCCGGGAGAGATGCGGAAGCTTTAGCGGCGTCTTTGGGTAGGGCAAGAGCAAAAAAGGGGATGTTCGAAGGAGATTTGGAAGATGGAGAACTGGAAATAGGACAAGTGTCTGCATTGATCAATGACATCCTACCTGTTGAAACTGTTTTTGCTAACCTTCTGAACGAATTTGAAGAGGTAAAAATACCTAAATTTTAATGAAGCAATAACTTGAATGTCGGTTAATTTAGCAAAACCCCAAATAAAAAATCTTTATATAGAATACGATA
This sequence comes from Chryseobacterium sp. Chry.R1, assembly GCF_039645525.1. Taxonomy (NCBI): domain Bacteria; kingdom Pseudomonadati; phylum Bacteroidota; class Flavobacteriia; order Flavobacteriales; family Weeksellaceae; genus Chryseobacterium; species Chryseobacterium sp. Chry.R1. Next base: position 4,648,230 of record NZ_CP151793.1, on the reverse strand, counting down.
ATTCACGGGGCAACAGGCCTACATTGGTTTTTCTTCACGACTCCCTTGGATGTACCCAATTATGGAGGGATTTTCCTCAAAAACTTTCCGAAGCTTCCCAATGTAATGTTCTGGTTTATGATCGTTTAGGATATGGTAAATCAGGTCCGATGCTTACACACGAAAGACCCGATAATTATATGGAGCTGGAAGCAGATCTTCTGAATGAGTTGTTGCAGGAGCTTAACATCAAAGATGCTATTTTATTCGGGCACAGTGACGGAGGAACCATAGCTCTGATCACTGCCGGTAAATATCCCGAAAGAATAAAAGCCGTTATTTGTGAAGCAGGACATATTTTCGTTGAAGATGTTACGCTGAAAGGAGTGTACGATGCATGGGAAGCTTATAAAACTACGAATCTTCCTGAGCGTCTGCAAAAATACCACGGAGATAAAGTAGAAATGCTTTTCAAGGCCTGGACAGAAACCTGGACTCGGGAGGGATACAGAAATTGGAACATCGAGTATATATTGAAAGATATTATATGTCCATTACTATTTATTCAGGGAGATGCTGATGAATATGGAACTTTAGATCAGGTAGAAAAAACAGTAGTACAGGTGAGCGGATTCTCAGAGAAATATATTATACCAGGAGTAGGACATACACCACACAAAGAAGTACCTGATATTATATTGGAGAAGGCGAAAGAGTTCATAGAGAAACACATTTAATAAGGTTGGTCTATAAATTTGTTAATTCATACTCTATATTTTTTCTGGCCTGATGTTCATATTTATTCTTAAAATAGTCAGTTTTAAAAATATAATCCGACTCCAGAAAATGGAGAAGTACTTTTCTTCTGCCAGGTTTATATAGAAAGTCAGGATAGATAGAGTATTCTCTTCTGATCATTTTAGTATATTCCAGATAGGTTTGAGGGTCTTGTCCTAAAATCGATAAGTCAGCGTCTAAAAGATAGTTGGTGTCATTATCTGGGGATTTTTGATGCAGTTGAGTCGCCAGAATCTGATGAAAGATATTATCTATGGACCTTTTATCTACCTTAATTTCACTAAGCCTTATTTTCGCCAATTCAGCACTTTTTTTCTCATTAGCTTTTGAGGAAGCATCATAAACAATATCATGATAAAATACTGCAAAACTTATCACCTGAAAATCTGAAATATCACTTTTTATCTTTTCTAGCTCCGAAAATAAAGCAGTCAGATGTTCCAGATTGTGATAAAATCTTCCTTTTTGGGAGTATTGGGTCTGTATTTCCTGCCACAATTTATTAATGAGATACTGGTCCTGTGTGTAAGGAAGGAGATTCTGAGCTAATCTTTTTTTCAGATTCATATTATTAAAAGGGATAAAAAAAGGAACTTAAAAAGTTCCTTGATTTGCTTCGATTGTTGCTTTCAGGTCTGCCCAGCCACCGCCGTTATAACCGTCCTTTAATCCCTGGGAATTTAAATATTCCAACGCTTTTCCGCTTCTGTTTCCACTTCTGCAGAAAATTACAACTGGTTTTTCTATCGATAGAATTTCTTCTTTTCTATCTTCAACTTCACCTAATGGAATATTTTGAGCTCCTTCTATATTACCATCCATTTCCAGTTCCATTGGTTCGCGAACATCTATTAATTGATAATTTCCGGATTTTAATACATCTGCTAATGACATAATTGTAAATATTTAGTGTTAAAAGTATAAAATGGCTGTCTGAAATATTTCACACACCCAAACTCCAACAAATTTATAAAATAATCTTAGTTTTGCAATGGGAAATCATGAATTCAACTGCTGAAAAATATTCTGAACTGATAAAGTCCAAGGCACAACGTTTTGGATTTCAGAATTGTGGTATCTCCAAAGCCGATTTCCTCGAAGAAGATGCCCGTCATCTGGAGAAATGGTTAAAGAATAACTTCCATGGGGAAATGAAATACATGGAAAACCATTTTGATAAAAGATTAGATCCCCGATTACTGGTAGAAGGCTCGAAGTCAGTGATCTCATTATCCTATAACTATTTCCCTGAAGAGAAGCTTTCCACGCTGGAAAACTACAAGATCTCAAAGTATGCATATGCTGAAGATTATCACGAGGTAATTAAGGAAATTCTTCGTGAAATGGTGACTGAGCTGCAGGAGGAGATCGGGGAATTCGGATTCAGGGTTTTTGTAGATTCTGCTCCCGTACTTGAAAGAAGCTGGGCCAGGAAATCCGGAATTGGATGGGTCGGGAAAAACGCCAATCTGATCACGAAGCAAAACGGCTCCTTTTATTTTTTAGCGGAGATCATTTGCGATCTTGAGCTGATTGCAGATCACGAAACCACCAACCATTGCGGTACCTGCAGAAAATGTATCGATGCTTGTCCTACAGATGCTATCATCTCGGATAAAATCGTTGATGGAAGCAAATGCATTTCATATGCTACCATTGAACTGAAAAGCGAAATTCCCGATTATTTCAGGGATAAAATGCAGGATTGGATGTTTGGCTGTGATATCTGTCAGGATGTTTGTCCTTGGAACCGGTTTTCAGCTCCGAACATGCAGAGCAAGTTCAAGCCTAACGATAGCCTTAAAAATTTTAAAAAAGGCGAATGGAAAGAGCTTACGCAGGAATTATTCTCTGAAATCTTCAGGAAATCGCCTGTAAAAAGAACAAAATATGCAGGCCTGAAAAGAAATATTGAGTTTTTGGAAAAAGGTAGTGATCCTGAATCTTAAAAAAGAAGCCTACCTTTCGGTAAGCTTCCCTAAGAAAAAATTAAATTGGTATATATTATTTTTTAATAATATCGGGGGGTGCAACAGGATTCTGATCCCATCCGCCACCAAGTGCCCTGTAAATGGCAACACTTGCTTTTAACTGATTCACTTTCTTTTCAACAAGTTCAAACTTGGATTCAAGCGCATCCCGTTGAGTCAGGAGAACCTCCATATAATCTGCACGGGCATATTTAAAAAGATCATTGGAAATATCAATGGACTTTGTTAAGGCATTTACTTCCTGATTTTTAATATCAAAACTATTTTCCAGATTATGAATCTTTGATAATTGGTTGGCTACCTCAATATAAGCACCCAGTATAGTTTGCTCATAATGGTAAACAGCCTGCACCTGTTTTGCATTGGCATTATAATAAGCTGCCTTTATTGCATTTCTATTGATCAGTGGGGCAGTAAGCTCTCCTGCAAGAGAATACAGAAAGGACTGAGGCTTGACAATGTACAGAGGGTTAAAAGCCTGAAATCCTACTCCCGCAGCAATATCAAGAGAAGGATAAAACCTTGCTTTTGCTGATTTTATATCCAGCTTTGATGCAGCAAGCTCATATTCAGCCTGTTTAATGTCAGGTCTGTTTTCCAGTAGCTCTGAAGGAATCCCCGTATATACCGGTTGTGGAACGAGGGTATCAAAAGTATTGCGGGTTCTTTCCACAGGCTGTGGAAATCTTCCGACAAGGTAGTTGATCCTGTTCTCTGTTTCCACAATTTTCTGCCTGATATCGTACTGCATTCCCTGGGTTTTTAAAACCTGAGCCTGAAAACGTTGTACGGCAAGTTCATTGGAACGGGCAAATTTTTTAAGATCTCTTACAACCTCTAAAGCATCATTCTGAATCTTTATATTCTGCTGTAGGATATCCAGTTCATTATCCAGAGCCAGCAGTTCATAGTAAGAATCAGCAATTTCAGCAATTAGATTCGTAGTCATAAAATTCTTTCCCTCTACACCGGCAAGGTACCTCTGTACCTGAGCTCTTGTGGCATTGTGCAGTTTACCCCAGATATCAGTTTCCCATTTTGCCTGGGCTCCTACGGCAAAATCAAATAAAGGATCCGGCATTTCTCTGCCCGGTTCAATTTCAGTATTTGCTTCCATTGCTCCGATATTAGTGTATCTGCTTACTTTATCCATACTGGCTCCGGCTTTCAAACCTACTGACGGCAAATACTCTCCCTTACGGGCCTTGATCTCATTTTTGGAAATTTCTATTTCCTGGAGAACAATATTCAGCTCCTGGTTATTCTTAAGAGCTTCATTGATCAGTGCCTGGAGATTTGGATCACTAAAATATTCATTCCATTTGATCTTTCCTGTATTGGAAGAACTATTATCATCAGTCCCGTATTGTTCAGGAACTGTTTTATTTTCGGCACGCTGTTCTATTTCTATAGGTTTGCAGGCAGCAAGGCTTAATAGGACCAACGCGATCCCTGCATATTGATATATTTTATTCTTATTCATAGTGTATCATATCTTCGCTTAGCGGTGATTCATCTTCGTCTTTGATCATTTTTTTGCCATCAGACCATTTGGCAAAAATGTAATAGAGGCCAGGAATAATGATGACTCCTAAAATAGTTCCCACGAGCATTCCTCCCAATGCAGAAGCTCCAATGGTGTGATTTCCGATCGCTCCGGCACCTCCTGCAAAAATTAAAGGAACAAGACCTGCAATAAATGCAAAAGAAGTCATCAGGATCGGACGGAACCTGATCCTTGCACCTTCCACGGCTGCTTCAAATATGGAATCCCCTGACTGTCGCCGCTGTACGGCAAACTCAACGATTAATACTGCATTTTTACCCAGAAGACCGATTACCATGATCAGTCCTACCTGAGCATAGATGTCATTTTCCAGACCCATTGCCTTAAGGAGAAGGAAAGATCCGAATACCCCCACAGGAAGCGAAAATAAGACAGCGAATGGAATGACAAAGCTTTCATACTGCGCCGCAAGTACGAGGTATACGAATACAAGAACAACCAGGAATACATAAATGGCTTCATTTCCGCGTTGTGCTTCATCATATGATAATCCTTCCCAGGCTACTTTGTATCCGTGAGGTAAAGTTTTAATTGCTGTTTCATTAATCGCATTAATTGCATCCGCAGTTGTGTACCCTGCAGCTGGTAACCCCCGGATCGCAGCAGAATTATACATGTTGTAGCGGGTAATTTCATTAGGGCCCTGTGTTTTTTTCAGCGTCATGAATGCTGAATAAGGAACCATTTCATCACGGTCATTCTTTACATAGAGCTTCATGATATCCGAAGGAAGTCTTCTGAATTCAGGAGAAGATTGTACATATACTTTAAAGAACTGCCCGAATCTGATAAATCCTTGCTCATAGGTACTTCCGATCAGGATATTCAGGTTGTCCATCGCCTTACCGATAGAAACTCCTTTCTGCATGGCGGCATTATTATCAAAAACAAGCTCATATTGCGGATAATTGGCTGCAAAAAAGGTGAATACCCCTGTTAATTCCTTACGCTTTTTAAGGTTGGCAATAAATTCCTTGTTTACCTTATCGAAATCCTGATAATCTGTGGTTCTGTTCAGATCCAGCAGTCTCATGGAAAATCCTCCTGAAGATCCAAATCCGGGAACAGCCGGCGGTTCAAAAAACTCAATGGTTGCTCCGAGATCTTTTGATTTTTCTTCAAGTTCTTTCATGATTTCTTTTACAGAATGGTCACGGGCACTCCAGGTTTTAAGGTTAATCAGACAAGTTCCGGCGTTAGAACCACGCCCTTCCGTCATAATTTCGTAACCCGCCAGTGAGGATACGGATTCTACACCGTCCACACCCTGACAGATCTTCTGTAATGCTCTGGAAACCTTATTGGTCTGTTCCAATGTAGAACCCGGAGGTGTCTGAATAATGGCATAAATCGTTCCCTGGTCTTCATTGGGGATGAAGCCTCCCGGAAGTGTTTTGTTGATGATAAAAATTCCGGCTGAAAATAAAATCAGGATTCCCCAGGTTACCACTTTTCTGTTAACGATTTTTCTCAGAAGCAATGCATACTTACCGGTTACTTTATCAAAACCTTTATTAAATGCATCCAGTGATTTTGTAAAGAGATTGGCTTTTTTAGGTTTTCCATGATTGTTTTTCAGCAGCATTGCCGCTAAAACAGGCGTTAATGTAAGGGCAACTACAGCAGAAATCACGATGGAACTCGCCATTGTAATTGAAAACTGACGATAAAAGGTTCCTACCGGCCCTGTCATAAATGAAATAGGGACAAATACTGCCACCATTACAGCAGTAATTGCGATAATAGCGCCTGCAATTTCAGCCATTACTTCTTTCACAGCTTTATAAGGTGAAATGTTGCTTTCTTCCATCTTGGCGTGTACAGCCTCAATAACCACAATCGCATTATCCACAACGATACCGATAGCTAGAACAAGGGCAAATAAGGTTACCAGATTTATGGATAGGCCAAAAAGCTGAATAACAAAGAACGTTCCTACTAAAGAGACGGGAACAGCAATGATTGGGATCAATGTTGACCTCCAGTCTCCAAGGAAGATGAAAACTACAATGGCTACAAGAATAAAGGCATCCCTCAATGTGTGGACCACCTGTTCGATGGAAGCATCCAGAAACTGGGATACGTCATAGCTGATCTTGTAATCTACTCCTGGTGGGAAGCTACCTTTCATTTCCTCAAGCTTTGCTTTCACATCTTTTATTACGTCATTCGCGTTACTTCCATAATTCTGCTTCAGGACTATAGAAGCAGAAGGATGTCCGTCGAGATTGGAATAAATATCAAAGAATTCGCTTCCCAGTTCTACCTTAGCTACGTCTTTAAGCTTAATATTTTCCCCCTCAGCATTGGAACGGACAATGATGTTCTCATACTCTTCAGGTTTGTTATATTGTCCTTTATAGGTAAGAACATATTCAAGGGACTGCGCTGCAATTCCTGAGCTCTGACCGATTCTTCCGGGACGCCCGATGATGCTTTGCTCACCAATAGCCTTCATTACCTCATCCACAGAAATAGAATAAGCACGCATACGATCGGGATTCAGCCAGATTCGCATTGCATATCTTCGGCTTCCCAGGATCTGGGATTTTGCGATACCGTGAATACGGTTGATTTCAGGAATGATGTTTACGGTTGCATAGTTGTAAAGGAATTTTTCGTCCATGCTCTTGTTGGTGCTATATAAATTGACATACATCAACATACTGGGCTGAATGGGATTTACTACAACCCCCTCTTTCTGTACGAGTTCAGGTAAAAGGGGCATCACCTGGTCTACTCTCGTTTTTACAAGAACAACAGCAGCATTGGGATCTGTTCCGGGATCAAAAACAACGTTTACCGTAGCTTCTCCGGCACTGGTCGCATCGGTGGTGATGTAACGCATTCCCTGTACTCCATTGATGGCATTTTCAATGGTAATCAATGAGGATTTCACCAGTACATCGGCACTCGCACCCGGATAAGCAATGGATACGGCAACCGTAGTAGGTGCGATTTTTGGAAATTGTTCGGTAGGAAGCTGTTTAATGGCCAATCCACCGACAAAGAGGATGATGACCGATATTACGATTGCGAATACCGGCCGGTGTATTACTTTTTTAAACATAATTCTGCTTTTTAATTACTCAGCATAGAGATCCAGGTTCGACATCACTTTTTCAGGCTTCTGATAGCGGGTGGAAATTTTTTGATTTTCCTGTACCATTCGAAGCCCGTCCAAAAGAATTCTTTCATCTTTTCCAAGTCCTGACGCCACTACATAAATATGTGGTAATTCAGCAGCAATTTTTATTTCCCGTGCTTTTACTTTGTTGTCTTTGTTGATTACATATACATATTTCTTTTCCAGCTCTTCAAAAGTTGCTTTCTGAGGAATCAGCATAGCGTTGGCATAGGGAGCTGTAATCTGTATATTTCCGGTTTCCCCATATCTGAGAAGACCCTTAGGGTTAGAAAAAGTTGCTCTATATGCAATATTTCCTGTTTCATTATCAAAATCAGACTCGATGGTTTCCACAATACCATCCTGGCTGAATGTTTTTCCATTGGCCATTTTTAAACGGACATGCATAGGATCATTGTCCTTTCTGTCACTCATCTGATTCAGGTATTCAGCCTCCGGAACATTGAAGTATACCCACATCTTGCTGTTATCCGAAAGTTCTGTGATCAGCTCACCTTCGTCTACCAGACTTCCTTTCCGAACATGCAGACGACCTACAATTCCGTTAAAAGGAGCCCTGATCTCGGTAAATTTCAGGTGTGTATTCATTGACGAAAGCTCAGCCTGGGCTTTTTCATATTTCGCCTTAGCCATTGCCATTTCCTGCGGAGCTACAATATCTTTATCTGAAAGATTTTTAGTGTTCTGGTATTCTATCTGAGCATATTTTGCTTCTGCCTTTGCCCTGTTAACATCAGATTCATAAAGGTTGGGCATAATTTTAAATAGCAGTTGTCCCTTTTTTACATATTGACCTTCATCTACGTATAAGGTCTGGATATAGCCTTTTTCCTGAGCACGGAGTTCTATATGGTTAATGGATCGAATTTGTGCTACATAATCTTTGTCGATTAAAGTATCTTTCACTAGCGGGCTTGTTACATTGAAAACCGCAGCTTCTGTTTTTTCTTTTTTCTCTGATTGACAGCTTATGCATAGCAAAATAATGCACAGGTTTATATACATGAGACTTTTCTTGACCATGATAATCATTTTATAGTAAATTTTTTTAATTGAAAAAATAAGGTTGCAGGCTCTCAGCATGAGAACCTATAAATTTTCCGTAAAAATATACTAAGATCACAGCCGGATGACCCTGTACTGGATGTACAGGTCATCATTGAAATATTTTAGATGTTCTGAATTAGCAAGTGAAACAGCACTCTGTCTGTTATGGAATTTCGTAACAAAATCAGGTTTCAGATGTCCGATGTCAGTCCCTAAACAGATTGGAGGTCCCGTAAAACCGGATGTCTCTACATTATCATCGTTTTCATTATCGCTTTCGGAAAGGTTTGCTCTAAGCTTATGATAGGGCAGGTGTGAAACAACATATTGATCATGAAGTTCATGGTCTCTTAGAAAAGCATAAGAATGTTTTATATTGTTTTCCGAAGAATCATCACTTACGGATTTTGAATTGAAGTTGACATCAAAATCGGGATACTCCGGTATCTGACCAGAGTACAAACCTAAAACAGTGAGTAGTGCAAATAAAAAGGTAAACAAATATTGATGAAATCTTCCCCGCATCCAATGACAAAGGTAACTAAACTTGAAAATTGAAACAAAACGTAGGGATTAAAAATGTGTTAAAAAAATGATAAAAATGTAAAATATAATTACAATAAATGCCTGATTGCAAGTTCTTGATGAGAATGTATCCAAAAAAAGGGAAGATTGAAGGGGATATGGTGGTGAGAAACTGAAAAATTGAGTTTCGTATGAGGAGTTAAGCGTTAAATTTTTGGTGATAAACCCTCGTTTGGAATTTCTGCTGTTCCAAATTAAAGAGGGTAGTCGACCATTCCTTAAATTTAGCGGTTTAAGGAGGTAAAGATTTTGTGAATAAAAATTCTCTGAAAAGCCTTTCCTAAAAAGAAAAATTGACTTTCAAAAAGATAAAATCTTTTAGAAAATCAACGTTTTTTTTGTATTCTTTTCGGAGCTGTTTTTACTCTTATTTTAAATCTTTTTTGGGATTTAGTGTTTTTACGCATATTTGTGACTATTTCATACTTAAATGTACTGATTTTTCCGATTAAAACAAATATTTTTGTGATAAATTAAAAATTAATTTTACGTAACCTTATAAGACATATCTGTGAAAAAAATACTTATTATCGTTTTAAAAGCTTTAGGAATCATCCTCGGGATCGTTGCTCTTTATGTTGTTCTTGCCCTGTTAGTCCCGTTTATCGGGGTTTCAGCGAAGGATGACGGTGAAAAGAAAGAGATCCCAATTTATATTTATACCAATGGAGTACACACGGATATTGTAATGCAGATAAAAAACGATCTGCAGGACTGGAGTACAAAAGTTCCTTTCTCCAATACCACTTCAAAGAGAACTGATTATCAGTATATAGGAATCGGATGGGGAGATAAAGGCTTCTACCTGGACACTCCGACATGGGCTGATTTAAAATTTTCAACAGCTTTCAAAGCTGCTTTCTGGTTAAGTGAATCTGCAATGCACTGTACTTATTATAGTACGATGAAAGAAGGAGAAGACTGTAAAATGATTATGATCAGCAGGTCCCAGTATAAAAAATTAGTTGAATTCGTAGAAGCCAAATTCGATAGAGATAAGAATGGTAATTTTATTCTCATCCCGACAAATGCTGTGTATGCTGATAACGATGCCTTTTATGATGCTAAGGGAAGCTACAATTTCACGTATACCTGTAACACCTGGACAAATGATGCCCTAAAAGCTGCGGGACAAAAAGCAGCTCTGTGGACGGCTACAGATTTTGGAATATTCAGGCATTATAAATAATTAGAGTTATGTGTTTGATTGATCGGATTTTATCCAGAAATTGATGTTTAAGATTTTCTTGAAAACATTAATTTTTTGTTGTTAATGAAAAATATAATTTCTCAAATGCTGGAATTTTTACGAAAACATTACCTACTAATAATAATCCTTTTTTTAGGAGGGATTCTTTTTTATGATAATCATTTAAGAAAGGAATTTAAAAATACTTATAAAGAAAAAGGGATTTATACTATTGGAAAAATTAATGATATTAAGGGGTATGGAAGAGGAACGGGCTTTAATTTTATTTATAATTTTAGTGTTAGTGGCAAAAAATATAAATCATACTGTGATATTTATCCCCTAAAATATGGAGAAGCTGAAAAGAAATTACATAAAAGTTACTTAGTAATATATCTTAATGATAATGTATATAATAATAGGTTATATTCTAATATTTTGGTTAATGACAGTATGACTAGCAGCCAATTACAGAAATGGATTAATAGCAATCCAGAGATTAAATCTAAATTAGATACAATACCGCATCCCAGTTTCTTTTTTGAAAATTATTTTTAGCTTTTTTAGGCCTCAATAAAATAAAAATGATTTGAAAATTTACCTAAACTAAATATTTATATTGGAGTTATTTCAGAACAGATAATAAAATTATATTCCAAAACAATGAATTTGAAGGACTATGAAATAATGATATATTTTCTTTAATTACTTACATTTTTGTATGGAATAACTTTTCAGATGCCTCATTGAACATTTTTCCACCATTCGTTAAACTTCTGATCTGTTTTGTCTAAATGAACTAATTCGCCGATCATAGGGGTTGCTAATCGATAAGTTTGGTTCTTAGAAAGAGCTGTGATTTTTTCCAAAGGTTCTTTCCAGGGGTGGTTGGCCAGGGTGAATTTAGAATTATGCACGGGTAATAAATTTTGGGCACCCAGCTCTTTTGTTCCCAAAGCAACTTCTTCCGGAAGCTCATGTACCGATTGCCATGCTTTATTATATTGCCCGCATTCCATAATGGCCCAATCAATTTTTCCGTATTTTGAACCTATAGATTTAAATCTATCATCACGACCTCCGTCTCCGCTGTAGTACACTTTCATAGAAGGTGTCTGAATCAGGAAAGAAAGCCATAATGCCTGTCCGCTTCTGAATCCTCTTCCGGAATCATGATGTGTAGATTCCGTAAATATGGTAAATTCTGGCTTTACGTTTACGGATTCGTACCAGTCTTTTTCTATAATCTGATCGGGTGTATATCCCCAGCGTTCAAAATGAGCTCCGTTCCCTAAACCACAGACTACATGTTTTGTCTTTTTTTGCAGTTCTTTTATGGTTTCGTAATCCAGATGATCATAATGATCATGCGATAAAAGTAGGTAGTCGATTTCAGGCAGGTCTGCTACCGTATAAATATCACTTCCTTTATAAGCCGTAACACTTCCAGGGATAGGGGAGGCTTTTCCACTGAATACAGGATCAACAAGGATCTTTACGCCATCGAGCTGAAGAAAAAATGAAGAATGCCCAAACCATACATACGCGTTATCATGAATATTCAGTGCTTTTAAATTGGTCTTTATGGATGGTAGCGAATCTACGGGGCTACGGTGAGGAAATTTTGTAAACAGGGTTTCGTACAATACACCCGGCATCGAGTAGCCTTTAGTAAGCGTTGGCCTCTCCACAATATTCCTGAATCTGCCATCTTTATAATGGGAAGAAGCTTTTATCAGTTCAAGACGTTTACCCTCCGGCAGGGCTCCGAATTCCTCCCGCCTCATATAGAAAAAGGTAACGATACCAAGAACAGTGATAATGAGGACCAGCAGGATCAATATTTTCCGGAATACTTTTACAATTCTTTTCAATGTGATTGATTTTTTACTTCAAAATGTTTTTAGATGTCCAGATCACCCGGAACATCAGTGATGTGTTTTTATTACATAAAGATAATACTTCCCAATAAAGTAATGATGGGTTTATTATTTATAGGACGATCGACTTTGGATTATACTTTATCTGGATTTATTTGAAATAAAAAAAAGACCCCAAATGGGGCCTTCTGTGTGATTTGATATTATCTTATCGGAAAATATCTGGAAAACTATGCAAGTTTTACGTTTACTGCGTTTAATCCTTTTTCACTTTTTTGTACTTCAAAAGTTACTTTATCGTTTTCACGAATAATTCTTGTGCTTAACCCTGAAGCGTGTACAAAGATATCCTGTCCTCCGTCTGCTGGAGAAATAAATCCGAAACCTTTTGTTTCGTTAAAAAATTTTACTGTGCCTTCTTGCATTGTAATTGTTATTAAAAATTGTTGTTATTTATTATTTGATCAGTTGAATATCAATAGCAGAAAATCCTTTCGGAGATCTCTCTTTTTCAAATGATACTTTATTTCCTTTCTTTACGGGTTCCGCACAGTTGTTGGAATGGAAAAATACATTTTCCTTTGTTTTATCTTCTGTAATAAAACCATAACCTTTTTCACTGAAAAAAGTAATAATTCCTGATTTACGGATTTCCTCTTCAGGAATAGGAGCAGCTCCCAGCTGAATATCATCAAGGTTAATTTCTTGTGTCTCTTCAGGTGGAGTAGAAGTAAGTCTTCCGTATGAATCCACATACGTTAGCATTTCATCAAGTCCCTTTCCTTTATTGTTATTAGTTTTTCGTTCTTCACGGCGTAAAGCCTTTTCTTTTTGTTTTTGAATTTTTTTCTTGAAATTTTCTTTTTTAGAGAAAGAATCTGCCATAAATTAATTTTATTATTTAGTTATTATATTAAAGTACTGGAGCGGATCGGCGCTAAAAAGCCTGTCCGTTTTTTCTTTTTTTCCTACGGGTATCACTGTATGATCTGCATTTTTTTCTATAGGTGTAGGTTTAATCTCCACCGGGTTGCTTAGCAATGGATCAGCAAATCTTTTAACCTTGTCTGATATGACCGAAGAAAAAAGTAAGGTTTGTCTTTTATGAGGAAGAAGTTTAATAACTTTCTTCACATCATTCACAAAATTCGTATCGAGCATTTTATCTGCTTCATCTAAAACCAGGATTTCAATCCTGGAAAGACTGATAGGTCTCTGATTGATTAATTCAAGTAAAGCAGCAGGGGTTGTTATAAGAACGTCCACTCTTACTCTTAAAGCGGCAAGCTGATTTCCTTGTGATGTTCCATCATGAATGGTCAACTGGGATAAAGGAAGATATTTACTGTAAATTCTGAAATCTTCTTCAATCTCCACCGCTATTTCTTGTGTCGGCGTTAATACCAGTGTCCGTATTTCTTTATGTTCCGGTGCGCTTTTCTTCAACAGCTGAATAACAGGCATGGTAAATGCTGCTGTTTTTCCAGGTTCCTTAGGTCCAAACCCCAAAATATCTCTACCCATCAAAATCTGCGGAATAACATCCGCCTGTATTTCTGTCGGTTTAGAATATCCTGTCTCTGTAGCGGCGCGGATAATGGGATTAATTAAATTTAAATTTTTGAAATTCATTGATAAGGTTTGCCGAATCTTCGACCTTTGACCAATTCTTTATCAGGAATTGAATATTTATTTTATTGTTGGTGTATCGGGAAAAAAATAATTTTTCCCGTTGTTTCATTTGCTTTGTTCACCAATAATCTGAATAAATAAAGATCGTTGCTGAGTTTGCAATAGCGTGGCATGCCTCACATTAAATGAGCACCTCTATACGCCCGTAAACCCTGGAGCCTGCGTAATGGTCTTCTTTTGTAATTTCTACTGAGAGTAAATCTCCTAAAGGAGTAAAAGGATCTTCAAATTGTTTTTCTATTCTTTGTTTTTTTAAGTTGCCTGTATATATATTCATTCAAGAAATAAATAAGGGTTAATTTTTGGCAGCTGAAAAAGCAAAAACTGAAAGAAAAAAATAAGTATTCTAAACTGTAACAGATAGCAAAGGCAGAGGCCTGGTTATTTATTAAGTGCAAAGATACGAAAAAATAAGGGATAATCGATGTTTTAATTAATTGATTTTCAAAAAATTGTTTAAAAACAGCTTTTAGCCATAAAGAATCGGGCTTCTGTTTGTAAATATAGGGTCAAAATCTTTTGTAATGGGTTGTTTTTTTAATTAATGTATTACATGATCCTGTCAGCAACATTATATTTGCTAACAGGATCTGTTTGTTGAGGTTGCTTTTCCTCCTCTAAGCTAAGAAAATTAAAATATTGTCCACATCTGTTCCAAAAAATAACAATGTAAATATGAGAAAGGAATAGTCTTATTTACTTCAGCTTCAGTTCGTATATTTTTGCGGGGAGTGAAAATGCTTTCAGGGTGGTCGTTTTTATAAATTCAAATCCAACCGAATTGAAGAATGAGAGCATGGGATCATCTTCAGTTATGCTGATCCAGATACGATCTGTAAAAGTAATAGCTGATCTGCTTTTGTTCCATAATGATTGTCTTATTTCAGGCTGATCATATTCAGGAAGGATAGAAAAATCAATTATTTCCGTCATTCTCTCCCCTTCGGTTGCTTCCGGATATAATGATCCGCTTTTAAAAAGGCAATAACCGACGGGTTCATGATCTGCAAATACCATAATGAGCTGGGTGGATAAGTCATTCAGGATATTGATCATTTTCCTGTATTCTACATTTTCGGCAAGGTATTCTTCAATTTTTTCCGATGAAACTTTTCCAGAATAGGTATTTCTGATATAAGGTCTCATGACAGCAAAAAGATGATCGATTCCCTGGTCTGATCCTACGGTAAATTTGGATATAATTTCCATTATGATTCTTTTTTTACCCAAAGCTAATGGATTATTAAACTGTTGTATGAGTACAGTTGAGTACAATTGAATCAGTACAGTTGGTTTTTAATCATTTGTGCAAACACATTTGTACATTTGCTATGAAAAAGATGAAACGCCATGAAGACGTACAGATATGAGATTTTTACCACTGCTATTGAAGATAAAATAAAGACTGGAATGTTTAAGCCCGGCACCCGTCTACCGTCTGTGAGAGAGATTAAAGAAAATTATCATCTGAGTACAAGTTCGGTTCAAAGTGGTTATGATCATCTGGTGATGAAAGGATGGGTGAAAAATATTCCCCGTTCCGGTTATTTTGTAGCAGCTGATATTCCACAAATAAACAGTGAAATCTTACCACTTTACCCAGTCTCAAAAAATGAAGTTTTCAATAAAAACGTTGCTCTGATTTCATCAAGAAATAAGCCCTCCGAATATACCTCATTTAATTCGGCAGCACCTACGGATCTTTTGATTCCGCAAAAGCTCATTTTAAAAAAAATGCAGGAAGTGATCCGCGAAAAAGGGACTTCACTTCTTCGCTACTATCCTGCTAACGGGTCATTAGAACTAAGAGATCTTATCGCTAAACGTGCTTCTCAATATGGATACATATTACATCCTGAAAAATTAATCATTACAGATGGAGCATTGCAGGCACTTTACATTGCCCTGGCATCTGTGACAAATGCCGGTGATCTCATTGCTGTTGAAAGTCCGTGCGTTTTTTCTGTTTTGGAAGTAATTGCCAATCTGAAACTTAAAGCCATAGAAATTCCTGTCCGGGATAGAGATGGTTTTGATACGGGATATTTAAAAAAGATATGCGCGGATCATAATATCAGATCTCTTGTAGTTACACCTAATTTTCACAATCCTACCGGAATTCTGATGTCTGATATTGTAAAAAAAGAACTGCTTTCCATTGCGGAAGAATATGAGTTTCCGATTATCGAAAATGATATTTACGGAGACCTATATTTTGGCAATGAGAGACCTTCGGGGATCGGGAGTTTTGATACCGGTGGTTGGGTAATAACTTTTTCTTCTTTTTCCAAAACATTGGCTCCTGGTATTCGCCTGGGATGGATGCATTCGGGAAAATTCCATGCGGAAGCAGAGAGAACCAGGTTTGCCTTAGGAAGATCTGTTGCTCCGCTATATCAGGAACTGGTCATTAAACTGCTTGAAGACCATAGTTATGATAAACATTTGCGTTCATTTCGTAAACAACTATATAAGCAGGCTAAAGATGTGCTAGAGGTATTAAAAAGCCATTTTCCGGATGGGTCTTATTTTGAAGATCCTCAGGGTGGATACAGCATTTGGGGAAGTTTGCCTGAAGGAGTAGATATGGAGAAATTTTACGCTTATTGCGAACAGCAAAGAATATTATTTACTCCAGGAGAAATTTTTAGCATTACCGATCAGTTCAGGTGCCATTTCAGGATTATTTTTGCAGAACGTATCACATCCCATAGCCTGTTGGCTTTGCAAAATATAGGTGAGAATTTGAAACAGATATTGTGAGTGTTTTTCAGGCTTTTATCTGTTAATTCAGAATCATATTTTCATATTGAGAGCATATGCTTTTCTCAATAATTGTGTTTGTCGGATTTTTTTGCAAGTGATTTTTACATAATCAAGATCATTTTAATTATGATTTTGAAAATTGAAAATATATTTATAATGCCTATTTTCAAAGAATTACGAATTCCTAACTGTTGTTCGTAAATAATTATTTTCGTGTTTCAATAAAATACCTATATTTACCACCAAGGAGTTCATTTATACTTCTTTATCAACCGGAATTGGTTACACTTAGCTGTGAATTAAAAGGGAATCGTGTGTGAATCACGAACTGTCGCGCAACTGTAAGTAACACTCAAAAGGTTTTTATCAATCAGGGTCCACTGTTCTTTTTTGAATGGGAAGGACGATAAAAATTGTTACAAGTCAGGAGACCTGCCTATTTCGAATTGACGATGCTTTCGCGATCTGAAGCTTATAGTCAGGTATGATACGATGTGATAACAGTGCCCGATATCTTTTTGTGTACATTATCATTTTTAAGAAATGGTTTACAGGTTTTGCTTTTCAGGGCTGTATCATTTCTACAGCTTGCTCGTATTAGTCCCTTTCCATAATTTTCTCTTTTACAAAGTATTGTGAAGTTTTATCAGCACCTTTTATATTGATTTATAAGCATTACAGGCTGATGGCAGCAATCTTTAACCGGATTGTTATTACATGAAAATGTAATGGGCTGTTCAACCATTCATTAAGGTTTATAGGTCGTTTAATTATTTTAATCATTTAAAGAATAATCTTTCTTTAAATTGTTGGAAGAATGTGAATTAAAATACATCAAAACGAACAATAATATTAAAGATGAGTAAAAATGTAAGTCTAGAGTCTGCCGGATTACGTTTCCGGGAGACGATGCAAAAAGAAAACCCTCTTCAGATTGTCGGGGCTATCAATGCCAATCATGCATTGCTGGCGCAACAGGCAGGATTCAATGCTATTTATCTTTCCGGAGGAGGAATTGCTGCAGGATCGTTGGGAATTCCGGATCTGGGAATTACGACCCTTGAGGATGTTCTGATCGATATTCAGCGAATAACCAATGTATGTGATTTACCTCTATTGGTGGATGTAGATACGGGGTTTGGTCCTTCGGCATTCAACGTAGCAAGAACTGTAAAATCATTAATTAAAGCCGGAGCAGGTGCTTTGCATATTGAAGACCAGGTGGGAGCGAAACGTTGTGGACACCGTCCAGGTAAAGAAGTGGTAAGCAAAGATGAAATGGTAGACCGTTTGAAGGCTGCTGTTGATGCGCGGACGGATGAAAATTTTGTGATCGGGGCACGTACAGATGCTTTTGCCAATGAAGGACTTGAAAAAACATTGGAAAGGGCTGTTGCCTATAAAGAAGCCGGAGCAGATTTCATCTTTGCGGAGGCTGTTCCTGATTTAAGCTATTATCAAAAGTTTGTAGACGCTACAGGTATTCCTGTACTGGCCAATATTACAGAATTCGGAATGATTAAAATGTATACTGCTGATGAACTGAAAGATGCGGGAGTCGGTTTGATTTTATATCCCCTTTCTGCTTTCCGGGCGGCAAATAAGGCAGCAATGAATGTTTACGAGCATATCCGGAAAGACGGAACCCAGGCTCACGTAATTGATACCATGCAGACTCGGGAAGAGCTTTACAAAAGCATTGGATACCATGATTACGAACAAAAATTAGATAACCTATTTAAACAGAACAAGAATGTCAACGAATAACGAATCAACATTTAAGCCTAAGAAAAGTGTAGCGCTTTCAGGGGTTGCCGCAGGTAATACTGCCCTTTGCAGTGTAGGAAAAAGTGGAAATGATCTCCATTACAGAGGTTATGACATTTTGGACCTCGCAGAAAAAGCAGAATTTGAGGAAGTAGCCTATCTTCTTATTTACGGACAGCTACCAACAGGAGCCCAGTTAAAAAACTATAAAGCCAAATTAAAATCACTGAGAGGATTACCACATTCTGTAAGAAATATCCTGAAAAGTATTCCTGCAGCTGCCCATCCGATGGATGTAATGCGCTCCATGGTTTCAGCAATTGGAAGTATTCAGCCTGAAAAAGACGATCATAATGTGGCGGGAGCAAGGGATATTGCAGACAAATTACTGGCATCATTCAGTTCCGGACTTTTGTATTGGTATCATTATACGCATAACGGAAAAGAGATTGATGTAGAAACTGATGATGATACTATTGGGGGCCATTTTCTTCACCTGTTACATGGTAAAAAAGCACCTGATTCCTGGGTGAAGGCAATGGAAATCTCTCTTAATCTTTATGCAGAGCATGAATTTAACGCTTCTACTTTTACTGCGCGTGTTATTGCGGGAACCTCTTCAGATTTTTATTCCTGTATAACGGGAGCTATCGGTGCTTTAAGAGGTCCTAAACATGGTGGGGCGAATGAAGTGGCTTTCGAAATTCAGAGTCGTTATAATTCCCCGGATGAAGCGGAAGAGGATATCAGAAGGCGTATTGGTAACAAAGAAGTAATTATTGGATTTGGACATCCGGTGTACACCATATCGGATCCGCGAAACGTAGTGATAAAAAAAGTAGCGAAAGAACTTTCCGAAGAGGCAGGAGATATGTTGCTTTATCATATTGCTGAAAGGCTGGAAACCATAATGTGGGAAGAAAAGAAAATGTTCCCTAACCTGGATTGGTTCTCAGCGGTTTCGTATCATCTGATGGGAGTGCCAACCCTTATGTTCACTCCGTTATTTGTTATTTCAAGAGTCACGGGATGGAGTGCCCACATCATTGAACAAAGGCAGGATGGCAAAATTATCCGTCCAAGTGCCAATTACACCGGGCCTGAAAATAAAGAATTTGTTCCTATCACAAGCAGATAATACAATCAATTTAAAATATAAACTAATTAAACTTAAAACAAAAAGATGTCATCACACATTTCAAATGAAAGACCACAACCGGATCAGGTATTAACAGATATTGCAGATTACGTATTGAACTTCGAAATTAAAAACGACCTGGCCTGGAAAACGGCCCACTACTGCCTTTTAGATACTATTGGATGTGGATTGGAAGCTTTAACTTATCCTGCATGTACGAAATTATTGGGGCCTATCGTAAAAGGAACTGTTGTTCCGAATGGTGCAAAAGTGCCGGGAACTCAGTTTCAACTGGATCCGGTTCAGGCGGCTTTCAATATTGGAGCTATTATTCGTTGGCTGGATTTTAATGATACGTGGCTAGCTGCAGAATGGGGACATCCTTCTGATAACTTAGGAGGAATTTTAGCAACCGCTGACTGGTTGTCCAGAACCCATATTGCAGAAGGAAAAGCTCCTTTGAAAATGAAGCAGGTGCTGGAAGCCATGATCATGGCGCATGAAATTCAGGGAGTAATTGCTCTTGAAAATTCATTCAACAGAGTAGGTTTAGATCACGTTTTATTAGTGAAGTTGGCTTCTACGGCCGTTGTAGGAAAATTAATTGGATTAACCCGTGATGAGCTGATCAATGCGATCTCATTGGCCTTTGTGGACGGACAATCTTTAAGAACATACCGTCACGCTCCTAATACAGGAAGTCGTAAGTCATGGGCAGCCGGAGATGCCACTTCCAGAGCTGTGCGTTTAGCATTAATTGCCAAAACCGGCGAAATGGGTTATCCTTCGGTACTTACGGCTAAAACATGGGGATTCTATGATGTTTCATTTAAAGGAAATGAATTCAAATTTCAGCGTGAATACGGTTCTTATGTAATGGAGAATGTATTGTTTAAGATCTCTTTCCCTGCTGAATTCCATTCACAAACAGCCGTGGAAGCAGCTATGACATTGCACCATCAATTAAAAGGGATTGGTAAAACAGCTGACGATATTAAAAAAATTACTATTCGTACGCATGAAGCGGCTATCAGGATTATCGATAAAAAAGGTCCCCTGAATAATCCTGCAGACAGAGATCATGCGATTCAATATATGGTAGCGGTACCTCTTATCTTCGGAAGGCTGACTGCTGCCGACTATGAAGATAATATTGCTTCAGATCCAAGGATTGATATTCTTCGTGATAAAATTGAATGTATCGAGGAGGTTCAGTTTACCACTGATTACCATGATCCTGAAAAACGTTCCATTGCCAATGCATTAACAGTAGAGTTAAATGACGGAACTGTTTTGGAAGAAGTAAAAGTAGAGTATCCTATAGGACATAAACGAAGAAGGGATGAAGGAATTCCTGAACTGATTAAAAAGTATAAAGTGAATCTCGCCCGTATATTCCCGGAAAAGCAGCAAAGACTTGTATTGGAAAATTCTCTGGAGTATGATAAGCTGGTTAACCTCAATGTTAATGAGTTTGTGGATCTTTTGATTGTTTAATTATCTGAAATTCAATAAATAATTTCAGAAAAATAAAACAAATACTAACTTACCAAACACCTTAAAACAGATATTTGATTTTTTTTCCAAAGCCTGAACAATCGTGAAGTTCAGGCTTTGATATGTAATAACTTTTTATTGAAAATAAAATTGAAATTGTATCGAAGAATACCTACGTTTTGATGACTCCTATCAAGCCTGCAAGGATAGCCATTCCGAATAAAAGATAGAACACTTTCGTTGGAACATTTTTCCCACTGTATATTCCGCAAAAAGTTGAAACTCCTAAAAACAAAAATGATTTTGGGATGATCTTATATAAATTGATGTGAGGGTATTTCAGGACGACAAGGAGAATTCCTGTTAATAAAATGGTAACTCCAATAAGAATGTTTTTTTTATGAAGGACCTTATTCTGTTGAGGAAATAATATGGCAAGCTGAATAATAAATACTAAGAATGCGATGAAATGTAAAACCAGAACGATATTAAATAAAATCATGATAGTATTAGTTTATGGTTTTGTAAATAATAAAATCCACACGACAGACAAATGATAATGGCGATCAGGTGGGAAACTAAATGACCGGCTGTGGAGCCAGGATATGATAGTACGACGAAGAAGTCTGTAGCTGGAATGATAGTTCCTAAAAGCAGAATAATACCTAATGCAAAGAACTGTTTTTTCCCTAAAAGAAGGATAATGATCAATCCAAAGAAAAAATCACGGATTCCTTTGATATACTGAAAAGAAAAATCCCCATTGGTGACAGTACGGATACCATAATCTATTTCAGCACCAACAGGATTAATAAAAAAGCGGATTCCAATGTAAAGTAAACCAATACCTGAAATGAGGCTAAGCCAGAATGATGTTTTTTGTTGTAAACGTTTCATAAGAACTTTATTTTGTTGATACAAAATTCTTCAACGTTTAATAGAAATTGATGCACCCAGGTTAATAAATCATAAAAGTGATATTCTTTTTCTGATTCTGCTCAATGATTGTGGCTTTACTCCCACATAGGAAGCAATATAATATTGAGATATCCTTTGTTGCAGATCAAAATGCTCCTTAATAAATTTTTCGTAGCGGGATTTTGGAGAATCCGTATAAAATGAATTCCTGTCTTTTAATGTTTTGATAAGAACATACTCAATAGATAGCCGTCCAAATCGCTCTCCATTTTTTACCTGTTCATACAGCTTCTGAAGATTTTCATAGCTGATGGTCCAGATACGGGTATTTTCTAAAGCCTGAATGAGTTGCTTGGATGGTGTCTGCGGGCCAAAGCTTTCAAAATTACAGGTAAATTCATTTTCTTTTGAGAAGCCATAAGTTCTTTCTTCGCCATCATCATTGATGTAATAACGGACAAGACCATTTTCAATAAAGCCGACATATTTGCAGATTTCACCTTCCTTAAGGAAAAAATCTCCTTTTTTATATTCTTTCAATTTGAATAAGTTCTGAATTATTTTTTCTTCATCAGAACTTATTTCTACTATCTTTTTTATAGCCACAAGTAAAGCATTATCCATTCTAAAACAGTTTAGTTAGCGGTAAAACTTATATCAACAGTATAATTTGATAATATGGAAAGTTACGGCTTTCAATTAAAGAATAATAAACTTTGCGCTCAGTATTTTATTGAGCAGATTACTGATATTGGTATTCGATATTACTCCACAAAACAACATCACCGGATTCGGTCATTTCTGCTGGTTTATTAAAAGCACTTTTACCGAAAATAGTTTCATATTGTGTAACACCAAAAGTGTTCGTTTGTGAAATAAACATGGGTCCGAAATCAGTTCTTGGTACTTTTTTTACATACCGTAGTGATCTCTTTAATGTAAATGAAGATTTTTCTCTGTTAAAATTACCGATATAGATCAATTCGTTATGATCATTGATAAATACAGAATCCTTGTCCATTGTAATGGTATATTTTATGCCGGCTGATGTTTCGGAAATCAGATGTAAAGAGCTGTTTTTTATGTCAAGACTTATTTTCCTCCATATTGGTTCCTGATAAGTTCCCCAATAAGCAGTCAGATAAGATTCGCCGGGATCAGATTCCTGGGCAATCGGTCCTTTATAAAGAGTAACATTTTTTACAAGATAATTTTTATATTCTAGGTTATATAATGTTTTTTCCGTTGGTTTTGGTTTTTCAGAAATATCATCATTTCCCGCACATGAAATGAGTAATGTCGAAACTAAAAGAATATTGAGAATAGGTTTCATTGCAATTTAAAATTGTATCGTCAGGATAGTTTTTACATATGTTTAATTCACGGTAAAGATACTTATTATTGTATTAAATCTCCTCAAATACTTTATATATGGGCATTTTAATAATTGTTAAATTTGCAATGAGCTAGTTTTTAGTAATTTAATTTTTGACAGTATGCATTAAACTGCGTCAAAAATGTGATGGAAAAAATACTTTCTTCAATTCTAATAAGGTTGACTGCTTAATTTAATAAGCCCTTGCAATATTGATTTCTTCATAAATGTCCCACTTATTAGTAGTGGTCTTCGTTAGCGTTAGTTCATTGCCATTTATTGAAGCTTTGTAATTGACAAAATTAAGGGTCATATTTGAAGAGGAACTGTTATAATACCCCTTTTGTATTTCATATTTTTCGCAGTTTATGTACGATACAAAAGTTGCAGGAGTAGTATCGATGAGCTGATCGATCTGGTAGTATGATTTTGCAGCACAGGTACCATCATGCGATACGGTAAAGGTTACCACCCCATTTTTTTTCTTAAACGACTGGTACAAATAGTATCTGCTAGATTTTTCAGATGGAGCAGGAGAAGTATAATCCGAATCACTTATGCAGGAAGTAAGAAAAAGAATTGATAAGACCAGCAGGAACACTTTCATAATTTGATGTTTTTGCAAAGATATACTTTGAGATTATATAATGCTATTACTTTCATTAATGGATATCTTAACATAGCTTTTGATATATACATTATAGAAAAAAGTGAAAATTTAAATATACAAGTCTGTCTATTTAATTTATATCTTTGTACCATGAAACAAAGAGGACAAGTTGTAACCGACAGGATATTGGATACCGCCGAACGTTTATTTTATACACAGGGTTATAGTAATACCGGTATCAATCAGATCATTGAAGAGGCTGATATTGCCAAGGCATCTTTGTATAAACATTTTGAAACAAAGACGGACCTGTTGATCGCTTATATTCGCCGTACGCATGAGCTATGGTTCAGCAGGCTGGAAAGCAGTGTCAACAAAGTTAAAGATCCTAAACAGAAACTACTGGCACTTTTTGATCATCACACCGAACGTCAGAAATTCAGGCAGTTCGGAGGCTGTCCGTTCATTAAAGCAAATGATGAAGCAGGGACAAGTGATCCGGAAGTTTTAGCCGAAATACAATCAGCTAAAGTGCACAGTAAAGAATTTATAAAAACCCTTGTTGAAAATTCCGGACATAAGAACATATTGTCTGATGAAGAGCTGGCAGAAACAATCTACGTTATGCTGGAAGGCGCTATTGTTACCGCTTCCGTCTTTAAAAAACCTGATGAAATCCAGTCTGCCAAAAAAATCATTGAAAAACTGATCTAGAATGAAAGATATAAAAAATAAGTGGCTGGAGCTGATCATTGTATTGGCCGCACCTTTACTTTCTGTAATTGATGTATTCATCATCAACGTGGCGATACCTACCATTAAAAAAGGAGTTCATGCGACTGATGGCGAAATGCAGTTCGTTATTGCGGGGTACCTGCTTGGTTATGCTGCTTTTCTTATTACCGGAGGTAGAGCGGGAGACCATTTTGGAAGAAAGAAAGTTTTCTTTTGGGGAATGTTTGCCTTTACAGTTGCTTCATGCTTATGTGGTCTTTCCCAATCCTCTTTTCAGCTGAATTCAACCAGGATACTCCAGGGGCTCAGTGCATCATTTATGGTTCCGCAAACCATAGCGTTTATACAAGTTCTTTTTACTGATACTAAAGAGCGGGCAAAAGCATTTGGCCTGTATGGTATAACACTTGGAACTGCTGCAGCCATCGGTCAAATGCTGGGAGGATACCTATCGGATACCCATTGGTTCATAGAAGGCTGGAGACTCGTGTTTTTTATCAATCTTCCTATCGGGATCGTTACACTTTGGGCAACTCATAAATACCTCACGGAAACCCCGAAACATGAGTCTACTAAATTCGACTATACGGGAATATTGATTTTAACGCTGGCATTATTTTCCCTTATTTACCCCCTGATCCAGGGTCGTGAAGCAGGGTGGCCGCTGTGGAGTTTTGCATTGCTTATTTTATCAGCCATTTTGTTTACATTTTTTATTTATAATCAGAAAATTAAACTTTCCAGAAATGGAAACCCTTTGATTGATGTAAGATTGTTTAGAATAAAAGATTTCAATATCGGTCTGGTTGCGGTATTATTTCATTTTATGCTGCATACGGCATATCTTTTACTCAGTGCAGTTTATTTACAAAATGGATTGGGTATCTCAGCAATGGATAGCGGATTGTACTTTGTTGTTCCCGGGATTTTATTTATCATATCATCTCTCATGGCGTCGAGGCTGATTGTTATATTTGGAAAAAGAGTATTACAAGTGGGAGTGGTTATTCTGTTTATCGCATTTTATCTCCAGATGACACTTTGGAAACCCGGGATCAGTACCTCGCTGATTATTGGTCTAATGGGAATGTGGGGACTCGGAAACGGATTGGTCCTTCCTTCATTATTAAATGTTGCTCTGAAAAATGTACCTTCACAGTATGCAGGTGCAGCTGCTGGAATCTATTCAACTTTTCAGCAAACAGCATCGGCACTGGGAGTAAGTATCATTGGAGGTGTGTTCTTTTATTTTTCAAAAGACGGCTGGCAGGAGGCTTACCATTTCGGGGTTATCTGCCTGTTGATTTGCGTTGTAATCGTAGGGCTGATGTTACAGTTACTTCCCGGAGCAAAATCGGTAAACGAAACTAATGGAAAAGTACTTAAAACATGAACCATGGATGATAAAAGGCTAGTATACAAAGATGTTTCTTCTCCTGTCGGATTAATCAGGGTAATCGCTTCAGATGTGGGGCTTGTGGCTATAATCTGGGAAGGCGAAGATTATAAAAGAACCCAACTTTCTATTCCGAAAAGGAAGAATCAGCACCCTATACTTTTACAGACGGAAAAAGAGTTAAAAGAATATTTTGAAAACAGCAGAAAAGTCTTTGATGTTCCATTGGATCTGGAAGGAACGAAATTTCAGGTTAAAGTCTGGAAAGCTTTACTGAAAATCCCTCATGGTATGACAAAAACCTACGGGGAAATGGCTAAGATTCTGGGAGATACAAAAGCAGTACGTGCAGTAGGCGGTGCTCTAAATAAGAACCCCATCTCCATTATTGTCCCTTGTCATAGAGTAGTAGGAGCGTCAGGGAAATTGGTGGGCTTTGCCGGAGGGTTGGAAAACAAATTAATTTTACTTGATCTCGAGAAAAGCTTCAGAATGCCGTCTTTATTTTAAATTTAATATAAAAAAAACAGATTGTATGGAATCAACATCGGAGACCAGAGTTTTTAACCTTGAAAATTTCCATGAGCTATGTGAGCATTTAGCAGCTCATGATCAGGATTTAAGGGAAGTTTTAGAAAACCACGGTTACCCGCCGATGTGGACCCGTGAAAACACTTTTGAAACATTAGTCCATATTATTCTGGAACAACAGGTTTCATTGGCTTCTGCTTTAGCTGCCCTCAATAAACTAAAAGAAAAAATGCAGGAGATTACTCCTGAACATATTCTCAAACTTACGGATGAAGAGTTGAGAAAATGCTATGTAAGTCGGCAGAAGATTGTATATATCAGAGGTCTTGCAGAAGCCATTATAAAAGGTGAAATAGCTCTTGAAAAGCTATCGGAAATGTCGGATGACGAAGCACGTAAAACATTAGTAAGCCTAAAAGGAATAGGTAACTGGACAGTTGATGTTTATCTGATGTTTACCCTCCAGCGGGCAGATATATTCCCGATTGGGGACCTGGCTGCGGTCAATGCTTTAAAACGTTTGAAACAACTTCCGTCCAAAGTCGCCAGAGAAGAAATACTTGAAATCAGTGAACAGTGGAAACCCTTCAGGTCTGTCGCTTCTATGATGCTCTGGCACTATTATTTGTCTAATGCGAAAAAGAGGACCGGATGAAAACCGTTATTGAATCGTAGTTTTACGTAAAGAAAATCTCAAAAATTATTCTTCTTTCAGCTCTTCAAAATAAAGCATTACTTTTTTTTCAGTTTCATCTTGTAAGATTATGTTGTTACCGAAGAGGACGTTCCTTAATTTCCGGTATAACAAAACTGAATGGCGGAGACATTCCAATAATGAGTGCCGATTGTATTGTGGCAGGGTAAGTTTTAAATCTTCAAGATCCTTAACCTCCAGATCTGTTTCTACTTTTCTTACACCTCTCGGTAAATTATTGTTTTTGATATGGAGGAGTGGTCCAAAGACACTCATCCTCAAAAAACCTAAGAAGTCAAAGGCTTCAAAATACTCACCTCGACCTACCTTCAGTAAAGCGTAATGTATCCATATCCAAAACCGGTCTTCAATCCACTGATAGTCCGGATACGGAAAACTGGAGACGGAATGGTCGATAACTTTCTGAAGTCTGCCATTTTTGTCAAGAAGAATGGTGGGTGTTTCAACTCTTTCATGAAATTCCTCCAAAGTGACAAATTTTAGATCTACATGCAAAAGAGGGTTGTCATATAAACAAATTAAAAGCCTTGGTTCCCCAACATGCTCACCTGTAAATGCTGAAAGGAAATTACCTAAACGTTTTGCATAATCAATCATCACATTTTTGTCTCCGGTAACTTTTTGTTCGGTTACAATAATCAAATCCAGATCAGAAAATTCATCCATCTGATCTGATATCCATGAGCCTCCGACAGCCAAACCGATGATGGTCTCATCAGTTTGCAGAATCTCTTTAGCCTTGTTTGCAAATTCAACCTGTATCATTTCGACGTTTTAATAACGGTATTGTTTTTATATGTCAAGAAGCCTAAATTATAAAAAATAACAAATAGGTGAGCTAATATATTTTGAAGCCATTACGTCTTCGAACCATTCAAGATATGGTAAGTAGGAGCTAAAGGTTTCTTTGACTGTTAACCGATACTGGTGTTTGAGATCAGCATGTCTACCAATTCCGCCACCCGGGCTTGCAATTGGTGTGCATAAAACGGGTTAAAGAATTTGAATATTAAAAATTTTTGATTTTGTTAGTAAATTATACCAAAAATAAAAACCTCCGAAAATACTTTCAGAGGTTTTTTGTACCCGTAACCGAAGAAATATCGAAACATTTAGTGGAAGATTTGGAAAGAATTATAGAATTAAATAACCCTGTCATATGACCAAGACGAGCATATATTCAAACACTTTTATTGATGATCTGATACACTTAAGCCATCGGGGACGCTTCAGGATTTTTCAATTGAAAATCATCGTTTGAATTAATATTAAAAGACAAGGATAATGTATGTAAAGATTTTTCTTTCTACCTGCAAGATTTTACCGGTGAGCAAATAATACAACTTCAAAGTTCACAAAATATTACTGATAGCCAGAAATCGCTGTCAGTGGGAAGTCAATTTGTAATAGTCTCTGTACTCGTATAACAGAAAGATAATAATCAACAGATTGCAAACATGGGTACTAGTGTAGTTACAATATCTATATTTTTGTTTTCTCTTTCTACCTATATCAGATATATGCTAAAACCTAATGTCCCCAGCATTGTATAAATCGAACCTTTGTTGATTTTTAAATGATTCGTTAATGCAATAATACATAAGCCTGTTAACGCTATAAGTGAGGCTATCCATATTTTGTTTGGAATTCTTATTTTGTAAAATATCCATTTCAAAATGGTTACTACAATTACACATAAGTGAGATATCAAATGAAAAAGTCATTCTTCCTAAGTTTAAATTACCATCTATTGTTGGAAGGATAAAAGAGAAAAAAAGCCAGTGCCTGAAATTTGAGGCCAATCAAAGACAATCATCAGTTCATTCACATCAAGAAGATAATTTTGAATCAGAAACCAAAAAGACAAGTCTTGAAAGCAAATATGTTAAAAAAGATTTACATGAACTTCTTGTCAAAAGTGAAATGTTGATGGAAGAGGAAGAAGACTGGCGTTATGAAATGAAAGTAATTCATGAAAGCGGTTTTGCCACAGGGGTTACCTTTCAGGAATTAAATGCTGCGGGTCAATTGCTCCAAGAAGATGAATTGGAGCCTGGCTTAGAAGAACAATCAGTTGATATTCTTCAAAAAATTCAAGGAACCGAACTTTTCAGTCTTTTAGAAAAATCTTTAGGTACAGCTTCTGAAAGGCCTACAGAACTACTAAATAGAAGTTACCTAAACGATAAAAAGCCAGTTTCGTCCAATTATGATAATGGAATTGAGGGTTTTAATATTAGGGAGTTTGTTTAAATAAACTCACATGTTAGGACAAATCTACAAAAGATAGATTTGTCCTTTTTTTGTTCTTTAATTCGGTAGTATTATGATAGATAATGTGAATAGCGGGATTTAATCTTTAAATACTATGTTGATTACAGTCAAATTTTAAATACTCGAGGAACACCGAACTTATTTTTTGTCACTTTGCCTTATTATAACGAATTTTATGGTACAGTCTTTTTTCAGAAAGAGATACTTATTTCTATTCCACTTTTTCCTAGGTACTATGTCATGCTAAGAATTTGCTATTTGAGAATTATCAATTTTATTTAATGCAATTTAATTGCGTTATTGAATATTTTTTTTATTTTTGAAACAATATTGCATTAAGGGAATTTATACCGAGAGAAAGGATGATAAAAATAATAAATACAAGTAAGTCATATAAAAATAAAGAAGCTGTAAAAGAACTTTCTTTATCTGTAGTTGAAGGCGATATATATGGATTGCTAGGTCCAAATGGCGCTGGAAAATCAACCACATTGAACATGCTGTTGGGGTTCTTAAAACCTGACATGGGGATCACAAAAATCAATGATGTGGATACAAGTATTGATGCAAAAAAAGCAAGGGAAGCAATAGGATATATTCCTGAAAATGTAAATCTATACCCTTATTTAACGGGAATTGAAAATCTTCACTATTTCTGTAAGCTGGCAGGCAAGAATTACAATACAGAAGAGCTTTCTGATATTCTCAATACATGTGGACTACAAAGGGATTCGCACAATAAAAGGACTGGAGCTTATTCAAAAGGAATGCGGCAAAAAGTGGGTATTGCTATAGCTTATGCAAAAAAGGCAAAAGTGTATTTGTTGGATGAACCAGCCAGTGGCCTTGATCCGTTGGCTAGTAATGAACTTTCAGCATTGCTGAAAAAATTGGCAAAAGAAGGAGCCGCTGTATTAATGGCTTCCCATGATATTTTCAGGGTTAGAGAAACATGCAACCGAATTGGGATCCTTAAAAGTGGAATTTTGGTTAAAGAAATGGATACATCAGGAGTAACAGCTGGTGAACTTGAGAAGATATATCTTAATTATATGCAAAGTTGATTTATGTTCACAACAAAATAAACACCCATTTTAATATAAAAAATTTTATCTAATAATTTATTGCAACTTTATTGCATTATT
The DNA here is from genome assembly GCF_039645525.1 of Chryseobacterium sp. Chry.R1. Taxonomy (NCBI): domain Bacteria; kingdom Pseudomonadati; phylum Bacteroidota; class Flavobacteriia; order Flavobacteriales; family Weeksellaceae; genus Chryseobacterium; species Chryseobacterium sp. Chry.R1. The sequence goes on along the minus strand of NZ_CP151793.1, from coordinate 4,617,487 downwards.
GAAAATAAATATTATTTTTGCTACAATGTTGCGATAATACAGGATGAAGTGATTGCTTCAGACAGCTCTAACAAGCAAGGAATTGTCTTTAAAGTTTCAGAGAAGGAAGCCTATCCTGAATTGAAATAACTAAATATGAATAATGACTGATTTAAAAATAATATTTTTAGTAGCTAAACATGAATTTAGAGCCTTCCAGGTAAATGGTTTGAAAATATTTGCATTACTTTTTATTCTTATTTTATTGGGAGTGTATATGAGTAATTATGTACAGCTCAGTACAGCTTCGATAAAAAATAACCATACTAAAGAAAAGATAGACCGGGAATGGAAAGATCAGAATCGAAGCAATCATAGTGCAGCACATTGGGGAACTTTTCTTTTTAAACCAACCAGTTATCTTGCTCTTCTGGAATCGGGTACCAATATGTATTCCGAAAATTATTATAGGGTCGAGGCGCACAAACGTCCACAAATACACGCTAACAGGTTACCGGACTTAGAAGCTTTTATGAGGAAACCGGATCTTAATACTGCATTTTTTTTCCAATGGCTAATGCCATTATTCATTATTGGTTTAGGATTTTCATCCATTTCATCTGAAAGAGAAAAAGGTTTTCTGAAACTGTTATCTGTACAGGGAGCCTCTTTCGGACAACTGATAACAGGGAAATGGATAGCGCTTTATGCAGCTGTCCTGATGGTCACAGTCCCTCCATTTGTAGTAATGATTTTAGGTCTGGTCTTTGAAAATGAGTCTGTGAATCATTTGGTAAGAGCAGTTTGTTGGTTAGGTTTATATGCAGTGTATTTTTTTCTTGTTTCCGGAGTTGTATTATTGATATCTTCATTAAGCAAATCTTCCTGGTCATCATTGATGAGCAATATTACGTTGTGGATATTGTGTGTTCTTTTAATTCCAAAATTCAGCAGCTCGGCAGCTGATGGTGAATATCCTCTTCCGTCTTATCAGGAGTTTGAACATCATATTAAAACAGGGTTCGATAAAGGGCTTGGTAACGATGGAAGTTATACAACCCGATCAGAAATTTATTTAAAGCAACAACTAAGGAGGTTTAATGTAAATAATATGGGACAATTACCTGAAAATATCCGATTTGCGCTTGATCTTGTGCAAGCTGAAAATTATGAGAACAAGGTGTATCTCTTTTATTCAAAACAGGTAGAAAAGAAATTTGAGGATCAACAAAGATTGATGGAATACATGGGTTTTATTAATCCTTTTATTGCAGTGCGTCAACTATCCATGGCTTTAGCCGGAACCGATGTGGATCATCATATTGATTTTTTCAACAAAGCTGAGCATTATAGAAATAACATGATGGATAGGTTGAACAAAAGAGAATTGGAGCTAGCGATTTCTAAAAAAGATAATGTAAACAATAGGGATTTCTATAGCAGTCTTCCTGATTTTAAATATAATTATCCAGCTGTCGGATATGTTATCAGGCATCATTTAAGGGCGATTCTTTCAATATTTTTTTGGATCATTCTGTTGATTTTATCTTTCAGATTCATTATCAAACGAAATTTTTCTTAGAGCTATGAAGGATAAGATAATGTTGTTATTATTCGAATGGAAACATATTTCCAGACAGCCAGCGGTATGGTTCCTGTTTTTTTTCTTCTTTGTTATTGGTGGATATGCTATTTATTCAGGAAATTTACTTACTATCAAAAAGCTGCAGGCAATAGATGAAGCAAAAAAAGAATCCGCTAAAGATTATCACAATACACTGCTTGCTTTTAGTGATACAGCAACTGTTGAAAAAAAGCAACAGGCCAAGAATGCTGGGAATCCTTATGTGATAGATTACAGATATCCTCGTATCGCTTACGATCATCCTTATCCACTCGCTGGTTTGGCTACCGGAATTAAAGATATTACCCCAATTACGGAGAAGGTTAATTATTATACAGATTATGCTGCAGTTGATAAGGAAATGACGAATCCTTCCATTCTCTTTGAAGGACGTTTGGATCTTATGTATGTCAATCTGTATTTAATTCCTCTTCTGATCATCGTTTTGGTTTATAATACGATCTCTTTAGAAAAGGAAAAAGGAATTAGCAATTTATTGATAGTCCAGGGAGGAACACTCAGGCGCGTGCTACTCGTTAAGCTTTCGATTCGTTTTATCATTGTTTTTTTGGCAGCCTCAATCGTTAATGTCTTAGGAATGCTTTTTTCTGCATCAGGATTGCCATCGGTTCAGGATGCTTTGATGTGGATTTTTTTAATGTTTTCATATGTTTTATTCTGGACATCCTTATGTTTTATGATCATTTCGATAGACAAAAACAGTGTATTCAATCTATTTTCATGTCTGGCAGTATGGATTTTTTTAATGTTCCTCTTACCCATATTGATCAACAAAATAGCACAGTTCAATAATCCTTCTGATCTCAAACTTCTTGATCTTGAAGAGAAAGACAGACTGATAAGTGATGAGGTCTGGACGATGAGGCCCAAAATAGTTGTTGATCGCTTTTACAAAGATTTTCCTGGATATAATAATGCTTATATGCCTACTGATACGATAGATAATCAGAATGATGCCTTTTTTGCGGGTTATTACTGTATTAAACAAAATCGCATGAAAGCAATTGTTGATTCTTTATGGGAGGGAGATTATAAAGCCAATCAAACAGCACATCAATTAATTAAATATAATCCTATACAAAATACGGAACATCTTTTTACGCTTTTGGGACGAACAAGCAGGGCAGATTATCTAGGATATAAAGATGATGTTAAAGATTTTCAGCATGTATGGCAAATCTATTTTTATGATAAGGTTTTCTCTCTCAAAAACGGAAAGAGAAGTTTGGTCAACATCTCGCCGGAGGAGATTAAGAAATTGCCTGTTTTTAAAATTAAATATCATGAAGTTAGACTATCAGAATTTATTTATGGGATCCTTATTCTATGGATCATAAGCCTGATTTGTTTTACGGGAGGATTATTATTAATAAAAAGATTTATACTATAAATATTGAGAAGATGAAGAAAAATTACGTCCTACTGACAGCTGCCCTTTTGGGGACGTTTTCTTTAGCATATGCACAGGAAAAGAAAGATTCCATGTCTACAAAGAATATTGATGAAGTGATACTTACTGCCATGAAGCAGATTAAAACAGATAGCCTTTCCGGAAATCTAAAACGCAGTGATAAGTTGTTGGAGATTCCACAGAATATTGTGAGTATTAAAGGCAGTTTGCTCAATCTCCAGGGAGTATTCGATGTTCAGGATATCCTTCGTAATGCGAGTGGGATCTATATTGGTGATGCTACCGGAGCAGGTAATGTTTTTGCAGGCACTTTCAATGTTCAGTTACGCGGTTTTAGTCCTGTGAGTACTTTTAGGAATGGATTACCTTCATTTGCGGGGGGGCTTTCACAGGAAGATGTGGCATTGATAGAACAAGTGGATATTATTAAAGGACCTGCAGGTTTCATCAATTCCATGGGAACCGGGGGAGGGTCTCTGAATATTGAAACAAAAACTCCACGCGCCAATAGGATTGGGGAAGCCAACGTAGCAATAGGAAGTTTTGGATTCTACCGGGCATCTGTTGATCTCGGGAGCCCAATAAAAGAAAGAGGTTTTTCTTTTCGATTCAATGCGGCTTATGAGTCTCAGGGATATTATGCTGATTATGCAAAACGTCGGAAATTTGTTGTGGCACCGGTAGTTCAGTATAATTTCAGTAAAGATACATTTTTACTCGCTGAATGGAATATGATCCAGGGAAGAGCGTTGGAATCGAGTAATTTTATTCAATATGAAACAGAAGCTACCGTTCAGAAACATCCATGGAATGCAAACTATCAGGGTGATCCGAACTTACCAACATCGAAACTTGATGAACAGTATGGAAGATTTGTGATCCATCATAAGTTTAGTGATAAATGGAAAATAGTTTCTCAATCATCAATTAAAAGTACCCCATTGGATCAATGGAGTCTTCTTGGAGGAACCGCGAGCTATAATCCGCCATTATTCGATGATGAAGGAAAAGCACTTCGTTCCAGTTTCAGAAATAAACAGAAATACCTTACCTATAATACCCAGTTATTTGTAAATGGCAGCTATAATATCACGCCGAAGATTGTCCATACAATACTTACGGGTGTTGATTTTAACAGCAGTAAGAGCGATACTGAACATATTCAGGGAGCCAATGAGTTTGTTTTTAACCGGAATCAGCTGAATTATGGTATTAACCGAGACTTACTGATCCAATCTGAAGCAGATGATCAGATTGATTACACCATGTCGAAAGACCGAACAGTGGGTGCGTATCTTTATAACAACTTTAAATTCTGGGAACGATTATTTGTAGATGCAGGATTCCGATACAGCAAAAATAGGAGGGAGCGCTATCTTAAAGGACCCTATACTCCTAATGGGGAGAGTAATACCTATAGACATCATGCATTTAATCCAAGAGTTGGAGTCACTTATTTGATCCAGAAGAATTTTGCTGCTTTCTTTTCTTATGATCAGAGTTTTGATCCGATGGCTGGTATTGATCCTCAGGGAAAAGAATGGAAGCCGTTGGAAAGTTACAATACAGAATTAGGACTAAAGAAAGATTGGTTTGAAGGGTTATTGTCGACTTCTGTAAGTGTTTACAGAATTATAAGGAATAATTCCTTCTCTGAAAATCCGGCTACAGGCTTACTTACCCAGCTTAATCAGGTTAGAAACAAAGGGCTTGAGATCGACCTAATTGGTTCTATATATCCAAACATTACTTTGACGGCTAACTATTCATATATTAATTCTGTTTACTCAAAAGATCCTTATGCAACAACTTTGGTGGGACAACGGTTCTCTACCGTCCCGAGGCATCAGATTAATATGTGGGTGATGTATAAATTCCAGAAAGGGAAACTAAACGGACTTTCTTTAGCTTTGGGTGAGACCGCTGCGATGGTAAGGGAAACTGATGTGCCGGGAGTACGTATTCCTGATTTTATAAAATTCGATGCAAGTATAATGTACCAATATAAAAAATGGTTCGTCCGTGGAATATTCGATAATCTTATGAATAAAAGGTATATAACTGATGGAAATGTAAGGGACCGATACAATGCAGACTGGACATCCGTAGTAGGGCAGTTGTGGATGTATAAAGAAAGTAATCCTTTCAATTTTAAATTACAGCTAGGGATTAAATTTTAACATTTAAATGCAACTTAGTTGCAATAAAATAAGTATCTTTACAAAACAGGGAAAGCCGAAACCCTTAGACAGTAGGCACAAATTAAAAAAAGTTTTATTATGGAAAACAAAAAAAAGATGAAGCTTAACATCGACGATCTTAAGATCGAAAGCTTCGTAACAGCCCTAGACAAAGATTTGTCTAAAAAATTACAAGGTGGTTTGGGAATTTCTCCTGCAGGAGATCATGATCACCCAACCCACACTATAAAAACTCAGGACAGACTTCACGTTTGTAATACTGTTCAGTGTTAATATAGAAAGACGATTTAAGGGCTGCTTTATGTATATAAAGCAGCTTTTTTTATACAGTTATTTTATTCACTTATTCTTATGAAGAAATTGGTAAGCAGTTGATGGATTTGTTCCAGTACTTTTTTTTCTATTATTTCCTTTTCTTTTTCGGAATAGTGAAAAGATGCTGTCAGCTCCTCTAAGCCCAATGGATTTTCCAAAATCTGGAGCACTGTTGCGGAGAAAGGGTTTAATATAAGATGAAATAGCTCTTGATCTGTACTGTAAAAGACATTGTAATGTTTTCCAGGTTCAGAATCCATGTCATTTTCTTCCTTCCAGTTCCATCTGGATTCGTAAATGTCGATAAAAGGATTACGAATAAAACGTTTTTCCTGAAGATCATTTTCATCATAATCCTGTACTTCTTCCAATTCTTTTTTTAGCATAATCAATCGGGTTTGAAAGCATAAGGTTCCTTTATGCTTTTTTCGGATATTGATTTGGATGGTTTCAAGTTGATGGATATCTGAAAGGTAGGCCGACTGTTTTTCAGGTATACTCTTAATTATATTCAGTAGGCCATTACCAAATTCTTCTATTGTTTGCAAATCGTAAATAGAATCTTCCAGTTTGGACAGCGTTTTCAAAATGGCGAGTGTCTTAGGGTAATAGCGTTCAAAAAAGATCTTTTTAATTTTAAAGTTTTTCAAGATTATATTTTCTCTTTTTTCACCAGTAGTAAGAAGTTCCGGATGCAGAATAGAGTTAAATGTTTTTCCATTTATCATCATAAGTAAAGAAAGTCCGATTCCTGCAGTACCTGTCATGAGTCCTAAGTCTTCACTATTTTGAATTCCCCAGGAGGAATGACCATGTTCTCTGCTTTTTTTTAAGGCTTCTAAAGTAATCTCTGTAGCAAGTTCTAATGCCTCTTTATTGTCAAATACTTCATGATATTGCAATAGAAAATCAGAAAGCCCTCCGTAACCGCTAAACAGAATATGATTTCGTTTGGATCTTGTCATAATATCATTTCTGCACCTTTCAAATATCTTTTTACAGTCTACTTTGTATGCAGGATTATCGGTAATGGTGAGTGCTGAAATTCTAGCTGTACCTATGCCAGAAGCTCCATGCGCCCATGCATTGATGTCAAAGTCTTCAGAAAGGAAAGTATTTTTATTCCAATCAAACAAATCGGGTAACCTATTTTTGGAATCTTCCCATCTTAAGTCCAGCCAATTATTTTTTAAGGGATCATAGTAAGTGTCTTCATAGCAAAACGCCTGTTCAGCTAACCAAATGAATTCACTATTATCAAAGTACCTTCCAAGTTGTAACAGACAAAATGCAATACCTGAATTACCATGTGAAAAACCGCATAAAGAATCTACTGAAAGTGTATTGTCTCCCCATTTGATGCCGGATTCTGCTACCAATGATTTTTCTAAAAGGGTAGTTATTAATTTTGCAACATCCTCTTCTAATTTCTGATCTCCTGTGAAATGGTAAAGGGTGCAGATGACCATTAATATACCGGAGATACCAATCAGCATATCTTCTGTTTGTTCTGTCAGTATTTTCTCCCTGTATATTGTATAAACTTCAGCAGATTGTTGAAGATATAAGTCCTTACCAGTGATCCTAAATAACTCCAAACCTAAATAAATAACCCCGGTTATTCCGTCATAAAGGCTTGAATTTGAAATTTTACGGTCAACTGAATAATGGTATATTTTTGAAAAAGATCCTTCTGCGATTTCAAGATGGTGGCCATTTCCGTAGTTTTCATAAAGTACCAGAAAGAACCAGGCAATACCTCCGGTTCCATTCCATAAAGATGAATTGAATATAAAAGAAATAGCTCCGGAATCATTGTCACGGTGAATGGTATCCCAATAGAAACCATCTTTATCTTGTTTTACTCTGGATAGGAGGAGTTGGCTTATTTCATCCAACCCCACTTGGAATTCTTTAAGTTCTTTGTTTGTTGTCATAATCCTTGATTAAGGGGATAATTTTCATAATTAAAAAAAGCAAGTAAGATTCTTCAGAATTTGTTATTCCCAAGCGGTTATTGGTCATGTGAATAAAACTGAGCAAAGCCTCATCAATGTTTTCTGGAGGCAACTGAGAATGAAAATATCCTTCCCACATTTCATTGGTTATTTTGAGAAATTGCTGTACGAAGGGATCATCTGTTTGATCTAGTGAATTCCAAAACGCCTCTGTTCTTTCATACAGTAAAATTCGATAAGCATTAAACTGCTGTTCGAAGGCCGATAAAATGCCTCTTCTATTTTGTTCCTCTTCAATCATATCATTTGAAAAAGGAACTGGGAGCCAACTTTCTACAAATTTTTGACATAGCTCCTGACAGTGATTCCGTGGGATCCCGATTCCTTTAAAAAAGGTCAGATGAGCTTCTATAGCAAGAAGATACCTTTCCGATGAGGTTAAATTACTGTTGTACATTAAATTTTGCAGAACAAATCGGGATGAAGCACAGAATTGACTTTCAGCAAATTCAATGGTATCAGTATTTCCATACCGGTCTGTTTCGGGAATATATTCAGCTTCTTTTACTACTATATTGATCTGCCTGGAATGTTCATATACCGAAATGTTTTTTTTTAGTAAAAGTAAGAGTACAGATGATTCTTCAGCAGATAAAAACAAGCGTAAACGAATATGATAACCATCTTCAAAATACCGGATGAAGAAAAACTTTACTTCATTTCCAAGGTTGTCCTGTATATCCTGAATAGAAGGATATACTATTTCTTTTAATACAAGATCAGCACTGCCCTCATAGTATAAATAATAAGTATTCCAGATTTTTCGCATCGTTCTAAAAATTATACCATTGGATCAAATGTTCGGCAACTCTTTCCTGATTATTCACAGACGGCAATACTTCTTCTAGATAAATATAGGATACTGCTCTGTTCAGCAGTTTAGTAAAAAGATTAAAAAGTAAAGGCTGCTCAAAACTTATAAATTGAGGTTTGTAATCATCTCTGTTCCCTGCAGTTTTATCAGACGAACGATCTTCCGGGATATAAGAAGACTGCAAATAAAGAAATGCAGAAGAAGGTAATGTGTTTTCCAAGAGCCATTGATGGAAACGCAAAAAGTAGATACTATTGGTTTCATCTTTATCTTGTCGGGGAATAGCAGTAAGGTTTATTAGCCATCCTTTCCGACGGAGCACAAGTTTTTCTTCAAAGATAATTCGTGGGAATATTTGAATATTTTCTTTTTTTAATTGTTTTGAATAATGACGGTCGATAGCATGTATGAGGGGGAAATAACTGACATAAGCACAAGGGTTGAATAGAGACATGAGTTGGTAAAGATTGGATCTGTTGGTGATCGTTTCCAGGCATAGGTCGAATGCATAAATTTCTTTCTTCAGGACGTTATCCATCAAACAAAGGGTGTCATTATTTTGGTCATAACCAACAGATATCCGGTCTAAAGGTATCTGCTGAGATTTTTTCATCTGTGTATTGGAGGAAGGCATTTTTACCTCATAACCTAGTAAAGGTGGATGAATATTGGCATTAAAGCTGGAGTCATCATTTAGTTCAATAAGTATTTTGTCTGGAAATAAGCGCTCGCTATGATCTTTATGGACTTGAGCAATTTCAGGGTCAAATAAATGTAGAAATCTGCCACTCATTTTTCCCATTCCCTGCATGAACCCATTGACAACAGCTTTAGCTTCGGTTTCTGATTCCTCATTGAAAAATTGCAGGAATGCAGAACCGGTTGGAGAAGTATGATTTGATTTAGGAATGTGAATCAGATTCCTTTTTGTGACCTTTATTTCATCAGCTTGATGTCTTTCCTTCCGAAGATCTTCCCAAAATACTTCGGACCATGAATCTGACTGCTTTTGATCCTGATTTGATTCAGGTTCATTTTTGTGACGATAGTACTCGTGATAAAAAGTGATCAGCGGAATATATTGATTGTCGTTATATTTAAATTGGAAAAAATTTTTAATGCTGTTTTTCTCTTTACCCCTTATATCGAAAGCTGTCAGATGGTTGGCTAGGTCCGATAACAGTTGGGCAAACTCTTGAGTATTACCTTCATTGACTTTATGGATCTGGTTGGTATAAACATCCTCATAGATAAATCCTTCCTGACGGTAATCAACAGGAATATAGGGTAGCTTTTCAAAACCTTGTCCATTCCTGTATCGTTCGAGAATATTTTTGAGCACAGACTGTATTTCATCTTTCCCAAGTTTTACAATGCCAGCTTGATCTTCAAGATCTGAAATAGTAGCGTCAAATATCTTTGATGTTTTTTTCAAAAGAGCCTCCCTTTGTGATATTGCAGCGGTCTCAAATTCATTTTTAGATTGCTGAAGACTAGAGATAAGTCCATGAAGTTGTTCGACAGCATTATTGTTTTCTTTATGTTTGGCAAGAAATGTTGATAGTTGATAGTCCCAATCAGGATCAATTTCAGAGCCTTCCAGAGTCAGTTCTAAAAATCCCGAATCAACCAATCTTAACACATAATGTTGTAATTCTGAGAAATCAGCTTCAATCTGTGTAGATAAATGTTCGATAAAGAACGTTAATGATATGGGGGCTTGAGAATCATGAAGCAATTCTCTAATGAATTGATTCACACTTGTTGCTTGAATTTCCTGGAAAACCTCAATATTTGCGCAGTTTAGCAGGAAATTGAAGCGACCATCATGCTCCGTTACACTGCTGTTTACGTTTACGAATAATAAACCCTGTAGATCGGGATGATGTTCCATCAGTTTTTTTATGCGTTTCAGAAGCTTGTTATTCAGTCTTATTTTGCAATTTAGATTTTCTGAAGGAAGGGGAACTGTTCCATTATTGGGAACCGTTTCTGTGAGACCCAAATAGGTAAATGTACTGAATGGCGAGGTTTTATAAGTCATACGGGTAAGATAACGCAGTACGCTGAATTCAATTCGTTCCGTGTCCTTGTTTAAAGACTTCACATCCGCGTTTCTGAAACTATCCAATTGTTCATACAGATCTTTACTTGAAAGAAGTACTCCATTTTTGAACGGGTATTGATCGGTAAGTTTTTGAATATCCTCTCTATGTGTCCATACATGCTCATGAAAATGTTTTTCCCAGGAGTGCTCAAATTCTTTATATTTTAAAACTGAATTTTGCCATTCTTCCCATAAATTTTTGATAGAATTAAAAGATTCAGGATCTATTTTTGTTGCTAAATCAGCTGCATTGTATCGACCATTGTATACCGAACGTTTCAGGTTGAGTAAAAGTTTTCTTTCCATATCGTCAGAAGATTGTTGGATCAGATTGTAAAGTTCATCACACAGTTTTTCAGTACAAGTTTTATAATACCTAATACTTATTTGCCAACTGTCGAGTTGTTCTTCAATTTCGGGGATGATCATTGCATTTAAACTTTGTACGGGTAATGCACCAAACCGTGTAAAAATGTAGGGTAAAATATTCAGGCTCATTTCCAAAATTTATTTTCCGAGTTCAAGTTGATTTTTAACTAAATTATAATAAGCACCTCTTGACTTTGCTAAAGTCTCGTGAGTTCCCTGTTCGACGATACTTCCCTTATCCAGGACGATAATATTGTCTGCATGTACCACTGTGCTAAGTCTGTGCGCAACAATGATTACCGTTCTGCCCACAAAGAAACTATTCAGATTTTCAACGATAAACCTTTCATTGTTTGCGTCGAGGGAATTTGTGGCTTCATCCAGAAATATATAATCAGGTTGCCGGTAAATCAGGCGTGCAATAAGTAGACGTTGTTTTTGTCCTTCACTAAGTCCGATTCCTTCACTCCCGATCTGAGTTTCATAAGAAAAGGGTAGACTTTCAATAAAATCCTGCATATTGACCATTCTACAGGCATTTTTTAAACGCGAAAGATCTTTTTCCTGACTTCCTATCCAGATATTACCTGCTATAGTGTCTGTAAATAAAAATGAATCCTGCATAACGGCTCCACATTGTCTTCGTAAACTTTTTGCATTGATTAATTTAAGATCTTGCCCACTAAAAGTGATAGTCCCTTGTGTTGCATGGAAAAATTTAAGAAGCAATTTCAATAGCGTTGTTTTTCCACTACCACTCATACCAACAATGGCAGTCACCTTTGCGGCTGGAATGGATAAGGATATATTATGCAACACATTGGGCGATAATTTTCCATACCTGAAACTAACGTCTAACAACTCTATTGAACCTGAATTTCCTTTGAGTAAAGTCAGGGTTGAATTAGCATCTTCTGTTTCTTCATTTTCTACTTCAGAAATACGCTGCAGACTGAATTTTGCAGTTTGCATTGAGCGGATAAAATCTGACAGCTGATTTACTGTACCATTTAGTGAACCGTACATGTATGTAATGGCAATCATTGCCCCAAGGGTAAGATTTCCGTTGATGACTAAAGATGCAGTTAGGAAAGTAGTTAATACACCTGTCGTTTCAGTGATAAAAAGTGCTACACCTTGTATGCGCTGATCTAATTTTAAACTTTCCATTTTCACCCAGTAGGTTTCTTCCTGCATTGTTTTCCACAACTGATTTTTTTCTTCCTCCGCGCCAGTCAGCCTTATTTCTGTCATGGCTTCGAATGTTTCTATTTGATGACGCTGAGCATTTGAAAGCAGGCCAAAAGTTCGCTGGTCCAAACGTCTTCTTTTTTCCTCAAAAAGTTTGGTCCAGATAACACTTATGGCACTGGCAGCCAGAAATAAAAAGAAAAGCTTCCAGTTATAATAGCATAATAATCCACCATTAACGATGAGAATGATAATGGAAAGTCCCGCACTTACACAGTTTTTTGTAAGAAATTCTTCTACACGCTGATTGTCGTAGATTCTCTGCAAATTATCACCATTGCCTCTATATTCAAAGAAAGAGAGTTTAAGTTGCATGAGTTTATCCACAAACTCATAAATAAGTTTTATGCTAATGTTCATTCCGAGCTTAAAAAGGATTCGGCTGCGAAAGAAATCTGTTATAATCCTGCCTGTAAACAAAACAAGCTGGCCTGCACAGATCAGTGATAATATTCCAATATCCTTTTTCGAAACGGCTTTGTCAACAACAGCCTGCGTTAATAGTGGAATTGTCAGAGTTAGAAGAGTAGCGACTAAAAGAGCTGCCATGACCAGAGAAATACTTTTGTGTTGATCATTGATTCTCTTTAGTAGCGAAAAAAGACTTACACTTTGTTCTGGTTGATTCTCTAACTGTTTGAAAATTTCTGTCTGTTCAATAAAAATGGCAATGCCTTTATCTCCCTGTCCGGAAGCATTCCAATGTTCCATAAAATCACTGATTGTATAACGCATATTCTTTCCCAATGCAGGATTTCCAACATAGGCATGTGTTGCAGTAAGATGCCATAAAACGACAAAATGATTATGATCCCAGTGGAGTATACAAGGCAATGGCGCTTTTTCAAGTAGTATTTCTTGAGTTAATTCAGCAGCTAATGTTTTGAAACCAAGTTTTTCAGCAGCATAGGTCAAACCTGAAATTGAGGTTCCCTGGCTTCGTACATCACAAAGTTCCCGTAAATAATTTAATGATATTTCTTTTTTATAAAATGCCGCAATCATTTTAAGACAGGCTGGTCCGCAGTCCATTGTGTCTAACTGTCGAAAAAAAGGATAATATATTCCTTTGAAATATCTAAACATTACTACTAATAGTTTATTTTTTTAAAATTAATCTCTATAATTATAACGCAACAATGTTGCAATATATATAAAAAAAATAATATTCTTACATTATTTTATTAATTCTTGTTTTTAATAGGAATATTTTTAATCTTGATTATAATTCTGAGAATTAAATTTGGATTTGTTTTTCCTATTTCAATAATGTTTAGAAGCATTAAATCAGTAGAGTAGATGAGTTCTCTAATATAGTTGGCTCTTTTTACCGGTTATTTTTGAAAATATCAGAACATTAAATAAAAAATCCTGTAAAAAATACAGGATATAAAATTTCGTTATAGTAACAAGATGGGTGATCTAATTTGTAAACGGGAGTTTTTTTAATATGGTTTATCATAAAAGATTGCCAGACAGTCGAGATTAACTGATGGAAGAATTATTGTGTAACCTCCCTGGACGAATCAAATCGTACTAATTTACTAATGTGTACAAATGAATAATGACTATGTCAGGTCGTCCAGTTCAAGTTTTAATCGGTCAGCTTCAATAAGTTACTTTAATTCTATCTCATCGGGTAGGTAAGTTCTATATGAATTTCTAAAAGGATATTTCCAGTCTATTGTTCCCTATGCCAGAAACTCAGGTGCTCAAATGACCGACGAAATGGGACTTTTAAAAGTGAAGGAAGGCATTAAACTTATGATTCTTGCCATGCCTGAACTACAAAACTTTCTATTCGATTTTTCTGAGCCTTACAAAATAGATCTTGAAAAATTTATGCTCAGCAATTATCATTTTAATATTTCAGTTGAAAAATTTTCCAAATTGACAGGAAGAAGCCTTTCAGGATTTAAGAGAAACTTCCAGAAAACATTTGGAATGCCTCCTCGAAAATGGCTGTAGGATAAAAGATTGAATGAGGCGAGACATCTCATCGAAAGTAAACCAACGTCCATCTTCCATTTATCTTGACCTGGGATTTGAAAGCCTTTCTCATTTTTCCCATGCTTTTAAAAAGAAATTCGGAAAAGCACCTACATTGGTTTTGTAAAAAAATGATAATTAATACATATGAAGCGGCTCTGAGTAGTTTAAAACTCTTCAGAGCCGGCTTTTATATGAGTCTGATACTATTTGATATTTTAATGTACCAAACTATATTTTCCAATCTAATTATCTAGTAATATCATACTATTTCCTATTTCATAATTAAATCTTCATTTATAATTAAAAAAACCGTTGAATCCAAAAGGCCTACTATTCTACTAATTTTTTTGATTTGTAGAATTAAAAGCCATAGACAAAAAATTAATAGAAATTATTTTTAAAAATGAATTTTGCAACTCTTGGTTAATTTGACTTAATCGAACCAAATCATCGATGAAAGTGTTTGAAGATACGCTCGTTTTGGTCTCCTGCAGAGATGGAAATATTCTGCTCTGAGGTCTCCAAGACAAGTTGACCTGAAACCTGTAAAACTAAGGTATGATGATTCCAAAAGCAGACCTTTTGTTTCTGCTCCGAAGAAAGATAGGAATAAAATATAACGCCGGGTAAAATCTCTGCTGGACTTTCCATTATCTTTGAAGATAGGTACCGCCTTTTATGGCGCCTATTGCAAATGTAGTGTTTAAAATGTTCATTTCCTCAGGAGTGAATATAATTTCCATTGCAGAAATATTCTCAGGTAGTCTCGATCTGCGGCTCATACTTACGAGCGGCATTATATTCTTACCTTGTTCCTTTACCCATGCAATAGCAAGCTGTGTCGGTGTGAAACCTTTGCGTAGAGCCATCTGTTTGAGCACTTCTACTTTTTCAAGATTATGAATCAGGTTTTCACTCTTAAAACGGGAGAAATGATTTCGGTAATCATTCTCTGATAATGGTGACTGAAGATCCCCGCTCAAAAGCCCTTCCGCAGTATTTGCGAAAGCGATGACACCGATTCCTAATTCTCGGGCGGCAAGTAATAAATCTTCTTCTATCTGGCGGTCTGCCAAAGAGTATCCGATTTCCAAAGCACTGATTGGATATATATTATTAGCTTTACGAAGCTGATCCGTTGTGATCTCCGATACTCCGATATGACGTACCTTCCCTTCCTTAACAAGACCGGCGATTGTTCCAATAATATCTTCTATAGGAACACTGCCATCCATCCTGCTTGGCTGATAAAGATCAATGGTCTCAATTCCCAGACGGGTAAGAGAGTAATTGACAAAATTTTTGATTGCTACAGGACGAAGATCCATTCCAATCCACTGACCATTGTGGAAAATAGCGCCAAACTTGACACTGATGAATGCATCTTCACGTCTTCCCTTAATTGCTTTTCCAATGAGCATCTCGTTATGACCTGCACCATAAAAATCTCCGGTATTGAGAAAATTTATTCCATTATCCAATGCCTGACGAATAGTAGCAATACTTTCTGCTTCATCAGGTGTCGAACCGCCCCAAACTGATGACATTCTCATGCATCCCAAACCAAGTTTTGAAACCATAGGTCCATTTTGACCTAACTGTATTTTTTTAATTTCTGACATTTTGATTTATTTAATTTAATAGGACAAAGTTCAGGTATTATTGCATATTCTACTTTTGTGTAGGGTTCAATTTACTTGCTTGTGTGGTTCAAGAAAAGTATTGATCGTTTATACTTAAATCTTTGAGCAGAAAAAATTACATAACTTGGTTTTAGTTTTTCGTCCCTTTTTTATTGGAATGAAGAAATATCGGAACATTTGCTAATAGTTTTGGAAAGAATTTTACAATTTTTAAACCATGAAAACTTTTAATGATTTAATATCATATAACAAATATCTGAATCTTTCACTTCCTGTTCATCCATTAATGGACAGCAGAGATACAAAAACCAAAAAGCTGAATGTTCTAAATAATCTTATGCCTCAGTTAAAAGAAGGGGATATGGCAGAAATGAGACCTATAGAATTCAAAAGCTGAGACGGGCTTACTATAAGATGTTATATTACTTTGCCTAAAGCAGCCCTGCAAGGAAAAAGGGTTCCCTTTATTTGTGAATCCACACGGCGGACCACAACGCGAAAGAGACATTAAAAAATAATATAAAAAAACTATAATTTTTTTTCATAATTTTTGTAGAACTTCATTTAAAAATTTTTTAATGGTTTAAACTCTTAGAAGTCAAGATAATATTTAAATATATATTAAATTTAAAATCAACAAATTATATCCGTAGCATAGAAAATTTTCGTTTTCGTCGACAGACTCCTATAGAAATAGTCCTAAATGATGAGATACCTAATTATTATATGGTAGTCATAACAGTATACTATCTTATTAATGACAAGTCTTGTGATCTTTATAAAGCTCTTGAAGACAAAAAACTGTATAATAAAAAATAGTATATCAGAAAAAACAATTAAAAACAACAATAAATTTATATTATGAAAAATTTGCAGACTTAATCAGAAGATTTGGAGGAGAAGTAAAACAGCCAATTTGATACCTATTACAAATTTTTGTTCTCTCTTAATGGGATTGAAACATTTTAAAAGCGAAAAATTACTGAGTTTGGAGTTTATTAATAGAGGTATATTAATAATATTTAATAATAAAAGGGAAGAACTGTCTCCCCTTTTATTGCTAAATTAATTTCGTGGGATAATTTCTAAAAATCACCCTTCATTTTAGCTAAATCCTTTTTTCTAATACAAAAAAAATCACGGAAATAACTATTTAACACTCTTTACGCATTTCCCATTGACATCACATCCATATCCTGGAGGACATTCACGTCTTGGTCCACAATCTTGTCCATTACCACCATTAATACTTTTTAATGCACTTTTTCCTAAAGATTTTAAATTTTTCATAAAATAAATGTTTAATTGTTAATTCCAAAGATGGAGATATATTTCGTTAATCCATTTATATATTTTAAACATTATTTTATTTTAATATAAATTTAATAAATGATTGAAAAATAATTAAAGAAGAACAGAAATTTCTTTCTGAACTGAGAAAAATCTACAAATTAAAAATATGAAAAAAGGAAAAAAGAAGTTATTGTTATGAATAATCTCAAAAAGCTATAATACCATTTTAAAAAGAGACAAATTTGAAGACATCGCAGAGATTTTTTATATAAATTAATTGAAGAAGAAAAGCTTCTCATTAATATTAAGTATATCCCTCCTTATAAGAAAAGAAAAATACAATCGTTATCAAGAGATGGTTGTGTTGAATTTGATTATGTCATCGAACTCTGTTCGTCAAATGCAGAACTATTTTTGATAGCTTACTTTATTGAATTTAAGGACTTAAAAAAATAGAGTTGCTATAAGTCAGCTAAAAAAGTTCAGTAATGATATTCAGAAAGTTTCTGGACTAACGCAAAAGGTAATTACTGCAAGACGGAGCTAAAACATACGCAGAAGCAAACGGGTTTATTTTTGTACAAGCAAGATACCGCGAATCAACTGCTGCTTTTATATGAAATCAAAAGGAACAAGAAGTTTACAGATGAGCCTCATGCATTTAGATATGGAAAGGAGATCTATTTGTAATCTTTCATAGTTTTAATTCTTAAATTTGGTTTGGGTTGTGCTTTATCTATGACGGAATTTTACAAATTATGGAACTTGAGGTAATGAAAGATCCATTTTGAAATTATATTGTATTGATACTTTCTTTTATATTCAAATGTACCTCGTCATTTCATCAAAAGCTTTTAAGTTGATAAGATAAATAAAGTCTTCTTGAGTCGAAAACTTAGAATCAATAATAGTGGACTTTGAATAAGTATTAACGTATAGGTTTAGATGGAAAATTAATGTACATATTGGATTTTCAGCAGTTCTTCCATTCTATTTTCCTTCCCAACACAGTTCATCAAGAATACTTTCATAATCAACCTTCTCTCTAGCCGTAATCCAAAACTTAAAGTCTACAATAGTAGGTGGATAAAAATTTGAAGATGTTTTTATTATCTGACTCGAACTACTCAAGAAGAGTCATAAATTCTTTTAATGAGGGTAAAATTCACTTTAATTAAATACTATACAAAATATCAAGTTTAATTTAATATCATTTTTCTACTTAAATACTACATTTTTTCAAAAAAATGATAAAAAAAGCGGAAGCTATTAATATTTTATACACGATTTAGACTGCTAAATTACAAAGCACATAAACAAACTAAAAAATTGTCCGAAACTTTATCAGCTTTGGACATTTCTAGTATAATACTTTAAAACTAATTTGTTTTTTCCTCAATTTAACCTTAACGTTGTCCGCTGTATCTTTTGTGCTTTCCCATGGTTACTCGGCTTTATCCTTGATATTTTCTTATGCATCAGAAACATTGTATAATATAATATTTTACTTTCACTAATTGGACTTTTGCTGGAGTTATTATTTCAGTATTTGTCTCAATAGTAGTAGGCAAAAAAATAGATTTGTAGTATTTGAAAATACTAATGATTAAACAAACTTTTAAATAAGCTAGGGTAAATTTATTATTGAAGAAAGTCTCAAAATAAAAGAAAGTTGTGCAAGTTAACAGCTTTCTTTTAAATTTATTTGATTATAATAATGTTAAAAATAACATAAATTACAAAAGAAAAACTTTTTTATTTCGTTTACAATTTAGAATTTCAATAATAAAGAATGAATCGGGAATTGATTTTATGTAGGTTTTAAATATACAATTTTAATTTCTACATTTGTAAATACTTCTTTTTTTAATAAATGTAAATTCGAATTTGAAATTAATAATAAATTTTTTTAGATTCCTGATAATTTAATAATGATAATTGTAATAACCATCGAAATAATCTTTTATACATCTTATCTCGATTTTTTAATGAGCTAATTAATATCATTTGTTTAGATAAAAAGAGAATCAATAATCTTACTTAGTTGCTCAAAATCTTTATTATTAACTTGTATAAATTACTAAACGAATTATTAAATATAAAATGATTATTTAGCAATAGATTTAAAAATCCAAATGATGCAATATACCACTCAATGGCTTACTGATAAAAGCCGGATTAAAGAACTTGTTGACTTTTTTATCACCCATAAAACAAAGTCATATATTTCACATGGAGAAATAATTTCAGGAAGAGCTGAAAGCTCGGAAGAATGGAGTGCTGATCTTGAATCCATTCTGACGGAGCAGTTTAACAGTGATTTTAATGCTGGAAGTCCTTCTGAATCAACGGTCAAGATTTTAATTGCGGAAAATGCTGAAAAAGAAATCATTGGGATGCTGGTTTTTAATGTGATTTACAGTGGTTTTAAAAATTATGCAGTGCTTGAAGACATGCTCATAGATCAGTCTTACCGTGGGCAATCTATCGGAAGTACCCTACTGGAAAATGCGATCGAAGAATCCAGAAAGTGGAATATCAGCTTTCTCCTTTTGGAAAGTGGCATTGATAATAAGGGAGCTCATCATTTTTTTGAAAAATATGGTTTTAGACAAGTTTCCGAAAGCTTTATTTTAAGTCTCTAAGCATCGAGTAGATAGAAATGAACTTACTATATTTTAAAGAAAAGATTCTTTTATATCAAATTACATGACATATTTTACTGATTTCGAAAAAACTGAACGTCTGAAATATTATTTAGTACAATTTTGATCTTGTAAATGAGTGATCAAAGGTACTAATAATGAATTTTGAAAAATGTGACCGGCTTGAAATTACTCTTTTTCTGGCGGATAATTGAAACGAATGAAATTATTAATTAACTTTTATTTTATAAATTTTTAACATAAATTAAAAAAAAATTAAAGCAAAATGACTTACATTTGCTGATATACTATTTTTAATCCCCTGAATTTTCAATTTTACGGCTGAATGTTATTATTTAGAACGTTTTTTTGTTTTTATATTTTTACTCTGTTTTTCGTTTTCAGCTCAGACAGAGCTGGCAAGGCATCGGTAAATATTGTTGCTTTTAAGCATCCTGTACGTAGTGGCGCGAATCGCTCTATCAAGAAGTATAACAACGTAAAGGCAGTTGAAGTTGAGAATAAAAGTTTTTCTAAATACCTAAATTATTTTGATATTCCAGGCAAATCGGAGAATTGTCCCGAAGTCCTTATTAAAGTTGTTCGAAAGGGTTCACCAGTTTCTACTGGAGACATATTTTGCGCCGTAAAATTCTATCTTCATTTATTGCAGCTGTTTTAAACTGATACTTCCACTTAATTTTTTTCGTAAAGTTTCAGTTATAAAATTCTATAATGAATATAAAAAGTTTCATTTTATGCGTAAGTGCATTATTATGCGCATTATCATGTGGTAAAAACAATCCCAATAAAAATAAAAATACTAAGGAAGTCCCCGTTCTTGAGGTAAAACAGAAAGATACACTGATCAGCAGTCAGTTTGTTACCGATATACAGGCCAAAAGAAATGTTGAAATCCGCTCCAGAATTGACGGCATCATTCAACATATTTATGTGAATGAAGGACAGTTTGTAAAAAAAGGGCAGTCGCTCTTCAAGATCAATGATGCTGAGTTACAAATGGATCTGTTGAAGGCTGAGGCCAGATTTAAACAGACAAAAGCTGACCTTAGGATCGCTGAGGTTGAAGTCAGGCAGATTGAAAGTTTATATGCCAAAAAGTTTGTTGCTGCTAACGAGTTTGAACTTGCTAAGGCCAGACTGGCATCGGCTCGGGCAAAATGTTCTTTTGCCGAGGCTGAAAAAAAAGCGGTTGTTCAGCAGATTAACTTTACATTGATTACAGCGCCATTCGACGGAGTGATCGATGTCATTCCTCATAAAAGCGGAAGTCTGGTCAATAACGGAACTCTGCTGACGACACTCTCGCAGCTGGATGAGGTATATGCTTACTTTTCCATTCCTGAAAATAAATACTTTGAGCTTTTAGCAAGTGATAAATTAGGAAAACATCAGAAGATTGAGCTTACCCTTCCTAATGGAACGAACTATCAGTTTAATGGTACCTTAAAATCTGCTGAAAGCGAGATTGATCGTGCTACCGGATCTATCAGATATAAGGTGCTTTTCCCAAACCCACAACATATCATCAAGCATGGGACTTCCGGTAAGCTGACCATTTCTGATGTTCAGAATAATGCACTTCTCATTCCGCAAAAATCAACCTTTTCAATTCAGGATAAAACCTACATATTCCTTGTAGATAAGAATAATAAGGTAAAGATGACCAATATTAAAGTCGGTCCGGCCATAAAGAATTCCTATCTGGTTGAAAGTGGCATCAAAAAGGGAGATCTGATTATTTATGAGGGAGCGCAGTCTCTTAAAGATGGTGATATCATCAAAATTAAAGACAGGTTATAATTCTTAAATAGTTGATTATGGTAGAGATATTTATAAAGCGAAAAGTACTTTCGCTGGTGATTTCCATTGTCTTTGTTTTGATAGGAATTATGGCGGTGACTAAGATGCCGATCACCCAGTTTCCTGACATCGTTCCACCTTCAGTAACCGTTACGGCAAAATATACCGGAGCGAATGCAGAAGTTTCAGCAGATGCGGTTGCCCTGCCCCTGGAGCGTGCTATTAATGGTGTGCCGGGAATGACCTATATGTCGACCGTTACTTCAAATGATGGGCTGACCGTTATACAGGTCTTTTTTGAAGTGGGTACTGATCCGGATTTGGCTGCAGTGAATGTACAGAACCGGGTAACTACAATTCTTGACGAACTTCCTGAGGAAGTAATCCGGGCTGGGGTGACTACTGAAAAGGAGGTAAACAGCATGCTGATGTACCTTAATATTACCAGCACAGATCCCAGCCAGGATGAACAGTTTATTTACAATTTTACAGATATTAATATTCTTCAGGAACTCAAGCGTTTAGATGGAGTGGGGAGAGCAGAGATTATGGGGCAGAAAGAATATTCCATGAGAGTCTGGCTTGATCCACAGAAAATGGCGGCTTATAATATTTCCACGAAAGAAGTAATCAGTTCCCTGCAGAAACAGAATATTTCCGCAGCTCCGGGAAAGGTAGGAGAGTCTTCCGGTAAAAAAGCAGGCCAGATTCAGTATGTTGTAAAATACAGAGGGAAATTTTTTGAGCCTCAGCAATATGAAGAAATTCCTGTTAGGGCGGATGAGGAAGGAACGATACTAAAGTTGAAAGATATTGCAAAAATTGAATTTGGAGCAATGACTTATGGAATGGTTTCGAAAACCGATGGAAGGCCGTCAGCATCAATCATGATGAAACAAAGACCGGGATCCAATGCTTCTGAGGTTATCCAGAATGTCAAAAATAAAATGGCGGAGCTGAAAGAAGGCTCGTTCCCACCTGGGATGGACTATAACCTTGCGTATGATGTTTCAAGGTTTCTGGATGCTTCTATTCATGCTGTTTTGAAGACCCTTATCGAAGCTTTTATTCTGGTGGCGATAGTTGTTTTTCTTTTCCTTCAGGACTGGCGTTCTACGCTTATTCCGGTGCTCGCTATTCCCGTGGCATTGGTAGGTACATTTGCTTTTATGGATATGCTGGGTTTTTCACTTAACTTGTTGACTTTATTTGCACTGGTTCTGTCTATTGGTATTGTGGTAGATAATGCCATTGTTGTTGTTGAAGCTGTTCATGTCAAAATGGAAGAAGGGTATATGCCTTTTGAGGCCACGATAATGGCAGCCAAAGAAATATCGGGTGCAGTAGTAGCGATAACCTTGGTCATGTCGGCGGTTTTCATTCCTGTAGCATTCCTGGATGGTCCTGTAGGAGTATTTTACAGGCAGTTTTCACTTACTTTGGCAATCAGTATCGTGATTTCAGGTATTAATGCGTTAACCCTTACTCCAGCTTTATGCGCACTCATATTGAAGCCTCATGATGATCATCGTAAGAAAGGTTTATTGGATCGTTTTTTCTCTGTATTTAATAGCATTCTTGACACAGTTACCAACGGTTATGTAAAAGTCCTGTCAAAATTTGCCACCCGGACGACAGTGACTTTCGGACTACTGACTTTATTTATATTGCTAACGGGACTGACGTCAAAATTTCTGGCATCGGGATTCATTCCTATGGAAGACCAGGGCATGGCCTACGTAAGTGTTACCACACCCCAGGGAGCAACGGTAGAAAGAACTGAAAAGGTACTTGATGAAATTACCAAAATCGCTAAAAAGATGGATGGAGTAGAAAATGTAACGACTCTTGCAGGATATAATGTGGTCACTGAAATTGCAGGATCATCCTATGGAATGGCGATGATCAATCTTAAGGATTGGAAGGAAAGAAATATATCTGTGGATGACTTTATTAAAGAATTAAATGAGAAAACGAAAGGGATTGCTGATGCGCAAATTGAAGCTTTTGCCCCCCCAACAGTTCCGGGATTTGGGAATACCAGCGGCTTTGAACTTCGTCTCCTGGATAGAACCGGCGGAAGCATTGAAAATATGGATAAAGTAACCAAGGATTTTGTTAAGAAACTGAATGAAACTCCTGAGCTTAAGAACAGTTTTACCAGCTTTGATGCTACTTTTCCACAGTATATGGTGAATATTGATTATGATATGGCAGCTAAGAAAGGAATTTCAGCAGATAATGCAATGTCCACTTTACAAACTTTACTGGGATCCTATTACGCGACCAATTTCATCCGGTTCAGGCAGATGTACAAAGTTATGGTTCAGGCAGGACCTGAATTCCGTGATACTCCCGAGAGCATATTGAACCTGTACTTAAAAAATGATAAAGGTGAAATGGTGCCTTTTTCAACCTTTTTAACGATTGAAAGAGTATATGGACCCGAGGTACTGACTCGCTATAATATGTATATGTCTGCGATGATCAATGGAGAGGCTGCTGAGGGCTTTAGTTCAGGTGACGCTATTGCTACAGTAGACAAAATAGCAAAAGAAACTCTTCCTAAAGGCTTCGATATTGAATGGTCGGGGATGACCCGTGAAGAAATCTTATCAGGAAATCAAACGGTTTATATTTTCCTGGTCTGCCTGATTTTTGTCTACCTTTTACTGGCAGCACAATATGAGAGTTTTCTGCTTCCTATACCGGTGCTGTTAAGTTTACCAACGGGAATTTTTGGTTCCTATATCGCTCTGCTGGTTTGTGGTCTTGACAACAATATTTATGCTCAGGTGGCTTTGGTGATGCTGATAGGGCTGCTTGCCAAAAATGCGATCTTAATTGTGGAGTTTGCCATTGCAAGTTACAAGGAGGGAAACAGCATTATTTCGGCTGCTATAGAAGGAGCAAGACAGCGTCTTCGTCCCATTCTGATGACCTCTTTCGCCTTTATCGCAGGATTAATTCCATTATGTGTGGCATCGGGTGCCGGAGCTGTCGGGAACCGTTCCATTGGAACTGCAGCAGCAGGAGGGATGTTAATCGGTACAGTCTTCGGTCTTATCATCATTCCTGGTCTTTACATTTTCTTTGCAACCCTTGAAAATAGAAAAAAAGCATGAAACGAATTCAATTAAAACTTATATTTTTGGGGATTACAGGACTACTTGTGACATCCTGTGCTGTTCCTAAAGTAGCTTCTATGAAGGAAGCCAATAGACTACCGGATGCCGTTGCAGCAGATTCAGCTATCGGCAGATCTGAATTTTCAGGAATAGATCTGAAAGGTTATTTTACGGATCCCCATTTATTATATCTTTTCGGGGAGGTAAAAAAAGCCAATCCTGATTTTAAAATAGCCCAGCAAAGAGTAGAAATAGCCAATAGCTTATTAAAGCGGTCAAAAACAGAATTACTGCCTTCTCTGGAAGTTGGAGTTCAGGTTTCCGGCAACCGGTATGGAAAATATACAATGGAAGGGGTTGGCAATTATGATACCAATCTCTCCTCCAATATCACAGAAGAACAAAAGATCAATACTTCCTTTACCCCGAATTACTGGATGGGCGCCAGAAGTAGCTGGGAAATTGATGCCTGGGGAAAACTAAAAAATAAGAAACTTTCAGCTCAGAACAAATTTCTGGCATCAACAGAAGGTTTGAAGCTTCTTCAGACTGATCTTTTTACGGATATCGCCAATTTATATTATGATCTGATTGCTTTAGACAAGCGGTTAAAAATCTACCAGGATAATTACAATCTTCAGAAGCGTGCCTTTGAAATTATCAAAGCACAGCGTGAAGTCGGTAAGGTAACTGAACTGGCTGTACAGCAGTTTAAGGCGCAGAACAATAACTGGCTGGCGGAAATTGAACATATTAAAGTAGAAATAGTTACGGTGAAGCAGGCCATATCAACATTAACGGGTGTATACGGTGGTGATATACAGAGAGGAGACACGCTTTTGCCTACGAATTTCAATATCCTGAATTCCAATATCAATGTTGATAAGATAATTCATTCCAGGCCGGATGTGATTTCAAACTATTATTATCTTAAGGCTTCACATGCTGATGCCAAGGCTGCAAGAGCTGCTTTTTATCCTAAAATTGATATTGGAGCAGGATTTGGAATCAATTCCTTTTCTGCCGAAACACTTTTCAAACCAGCCTCCTTGGCGGGACAGATTTTAGGAGGTCTGATGATCCCTGTTTTTAACAAAGGCCAGCTGCAATATGAATTTAAAGTCGCTGGCATAGAACAGGAAATTGCATTTCTGAATTATCAGAAGAGTGTTACTACTGCCTTCAATGAGCTACAGTCTATTCTGAAACAGACTCAAATATTTCATAAAGTTTTAGAACTTAAAGAAGAGGAAGTCCATTATCTTGATAAGGGAATAGAGGTATCCAACGATTTGTATATTACGGGGTATGCAAACTACTTTGAACTGATCAATGCTCAGAAAAGCAAGCTGCAAGCTGAGCTTGATCTTTTGAAATTTCAACATGAAAATACCAGAAACAATGTGTTGTTATTTAAGGCATTAGCAGGTGAATTATAGTGATATGTTAGTAGGGTTATCTTATAAATAAGTTATCAATAATATTGAAATCAAAAAGAAATGATAGTCGAAATTTTTAATTTTTAAAACTTTTATTTACTAATAACCTTTCACTTATTAATGTATAAAAAAACATATTTAGTATTAACGTTAACAATAGAATTTATAATTACTATTTTGAGACATAATTATTATATATTTTCTTTTTGGAAAATTATGTGTAGTTTCTATCCTGATCTAACACTATGTAAAGAGAGTTAGAAATTTACGATAAGATAAGTCATTATTTAAAAAGGAGTTGGTTATAAAAGATTTTGCAGTATATCAGTATATTCATTACAATAGAGTCTTATTGTAGAAATTCGGCTGTATTTTAGCTGCATCGATACTAAGTAGAGTTTAAAAGAGATGTTAAAAATTTTTATTTTAGGCAAATGACAACTTTGATGCCCTTGTTAAAAGTATCTTGGGGCAAAAGAGTTTTAATATGATATCGACATAACTTAGAGTAGTAGACAGTAAGTTTTACGTAATCATCGCACTCTACTGAATTTATAAGAGATTTAAATGTTTTTGTAGGCGTACGGAGTAAAATAAATTAATTTATGAAATTATAAAAAGCTACATTTCTAAACCGATAATGTTTCTAATTTGTACAAAATATGGTTTATAATATATAATTATTAAAAGTGTAATTGGTAGTAAATTTGATGTATAAATTAAATTATAAAGAAGCCGTAGAATATCACAACAATTTATTAAGGTTTGTAGGAATAAGGATCACATCATTTTACATTTGGTGTTTTTCATGGGTTTGATTTATTCCTGCAGATTACTATTGCCTTCTAAATTTTTAATTATTTGTTTACAATTAAACTTAAAAGGAAGGCAATATTTATTCAAATCGTATTAATAGAACAATTAAGTTAGCTAATATAAATTATGTGAGACTATTTAAACTCATACATGTGGTAATGCTTATTTGCATTATATCAGATATTTTTGTTTTTCTTAGTATTCAAAATTTTCTGTATATACTATTTTTTGTACTGTTAATAAGGATTATATACAATCTTGTGGTATTAAAAAGTAAATTTGAGAGTGCAGTTCAGATTCATACATTTATTAATAATCGAGCCTATCCTTCATATATTGCATTTGAAAAAAATATCTTCTTTGCCATGAACATATAACAATGTTTTTTAAGAAAATCCTATTATACATTATTTCCTTCTGTAAGCTGAATAGTAAACAAAATGTGAAAATTACAATGAAATTGGATAACATTATATATTAAATTATTGTTTAACAAGCGATTATAGGGGGAATAAATAGAAGAGAAGAGAAAATAATCTTAATAAGTATAGTAAAGTAATAGGTCATAATGGAATTAGTATATAATTATAATTAGGTTTTTTTTAATAATATGTTTTTTAAATGGTTTATATCCTGAATAGTTTCAATTTATGGCCTATTATCTTTATTTTTTATAATATTCAAAAACTTCATTATCATTTAAATTTGTTAAAGGGTCATGAATTGTTTTAACAGCTGTAATACAAGATACCTGATAACACTTTTCTCCACAAACAATTTCATATTCCTTTTTTTATGTTTAGGACGCGCTATGATATGTGCAACACTCCGTGAAATTTATACTTTTGGATAATTTATTTGAGCTTTCTATTCAAAATCAGTACTAGGATTTGACAGAATATTTATTACTTCATTAATCCTTGAATTTTTAAATTTTTTAGCAACATTGTTTCGATTTTTGGTATTAATAATAATTTATTTATTAAATAGTAGTTATATTGTTTAATGATTTAGTTTTAATTTGTATTGTGTGCTATGTTATCGAGGACTCGACTTTTCTATGCAATATCTCGTAAAATCTTCTATGCTAATAATTGTATATGAGATCTGTAAGGAGTATAGTTAGTTTTTTATGATTGGATTATTTTTTTTATGGATACCCAAACAATTACAGAAAAGAAATTTTGAGAAAAATATAATATCTCATCTCTTATCCAAAAGTTAAAGACAGTTAATGGTCTTACTGTTATTTTATATCTTTTTTTAACGATATCTGTAAATATCTTAAATAGAGTATGTTATGAGGAAAGAAATAATCTCGCCTAATCATTAATTTATAATATGTATTAACAAATTCTGACATAGAAATATATAGTTTGCGCATTTTTTATCAAATGGTAATGGAGCAATATTTCTCAATTTTGTATCAAATCACTATTATTATGAATATAAAAAAATCTTTGTAAAAGTTATCAGCCTTTTATTTTGTGTCGCATATAGCTATCAAGTTTTTGTAAGAAGGATATCAGGTAAAAGGTACATTAACAAACTTGAATGTGGCTTCCTCCATCAAGAACATTATTGCGAAACAAACCCGTTTTGTAGTGCATTTATCGTTTGCTGAGGCGGACTTAAATGACAGTGAAGTATGTGCTGACTTTATGAAGGATATGGGTTATATTCAACATATAGCATTACCGTTTTCCAGAGAATTACCCAAGAAGAGGAACTTGTTCTTCCTGACAAAGTTCATGTGTTCCATATTTTAAAAGCCGCATCTTTCAACAAGGTAAAATGGGTCGTAATAACTTCTTCCGGCGCAGTAGCAGTCTATGGAAGATAGAACAGACAATGAATGAGAAAGGGCAGGCACTAATTATGCGAAAAAGCCTACACCTTATTTTAAAAGCAAAACGATTGCAGAAGCCACAGCCTAGTAATTTATGAAGACAAATAATTTTGTAACTGAATTTATTTCTATATTGCTAGGAGCTATTTTAGGAACGGTTTACATCAGTCAATATTGTAATTAAACTGATGGACGGTAGTATTTCCGCTGTTCCAAAATCGGTTTTTTAATTTATCGATGATAAGCAGCTGATGCTTTAATCAAACATATGGAAATCCCACCTGCAGCAAATAATCGTTACATGATCTCTTTTGGTTTTTTGATGATGATGGTCGTAGCATTAATATTAAAAAAAGCATTTCTGAAAAGTAAAATACCAAGGAAGGAACTGCCTAATTTTATTGTGAAGCTTTTTTCTATATTTGATACTTCTTTATTATATGTTATTATTGATGTAGGCGTAAATCGAGGAGTAGGCCTAAAAACGGACTACAATTGCGGCTAATATCTTTTGAAGAAACTGTTCTGGCTTTTGCTAAAAGTATTTTTGAATAAGAAATCTTATAACCAACCATAAAAAGACTATTGTCCATACTTGCTATCGGGGGCATTTTATAAGAAGATGATATCCATCAAATTCCTTCCTTTTTAAGAAATAGTAATGAAAGAAGGTGTTTTTTTCTGGAAAATAATGAAATTGCCTTCGAATTGCTTTTTTGGAAAAAGGTCTATTAAGGTTGTTCTCCCCACAAACAGATACTACAGAGATTATAAATTATTTTATTCAAGGAGTACAATTTACAGTGAATTAATAGAGCCATTATAGCACTCAAGCAGCAACATAAATCATTCAATGTTTTAAGGATTCTACAATCTAGATCATTAGTAAATTGGAATCGAAAAATTATGTACCGAAATTGCTAAATAAAATAAAGCATAGTAACTTTTGAATTTTGGGTTAGAACGAAATATCTTGACTTTATGGAACTTTATCCAATCTAACTTTGCTTGTTTTTCAGTAGTATATTGCGTCCTATTTGAAAATACTCCTCAGTCGCTTAGCGGGATAGGAAAGAGTATTAAATAGTGGTTAGTCAACGAAAAACAAATTCTGCACGGTAAATATAAAATCTTCTAAAAGGTGATTGCTTCAATAGGGTAAACTGATTTAATTAGGAGGTGTTTATTAGCAGGATGAACGTCGAATATTTAACTACTATTTAACTTGAAATCTGAATGCTGTATGAAAAAAATATTTGGCAACAAGAAAATTAGCCAACTATTTTACGTTATTATATGTTTTATCAATCCGGCAAAAATTTATAGGTCGATTTTTCGTGAAGGTTAACTTCAACGAATCCACTGGCATCTCCAATAGTTGAATGTCATCTGCATTAAGATGTTTCAGAATAAATTCTTTATTATACGTTTTATATTTTTTAATGACTTTTTTAGCGCTTTAACGGCAGAAATATCAAGGGAATCCTTGAAATCAATATTTATTTTTCAGGATCATTCAACGCATCAAATTTATCAACAAATGCTATTATGCTTCCAAAAAAAGCGGACTATAAATTTCAATTTTACTTTTCGTCGATTAGTCAATTTATATTAATAATATTGATGGGCTCATAATCCAAATCCAATTCTAACCAATTTGGTATTCGGATTTATACTCTTTAGCAATTCTATAACAGCAGATACTTTCTTATTATTTGCATTTGTTGATTTTTCTACATTCTACAGGAGAGCTAGCTTTATTATCCTGCAATAGTTCTGTAACTTTTCCAGTTGGAGGTTATTATTTGCATTTTAAGCTTAGGTAAAGAACATATTCATTATATTTTCGAATAATGATTTACAATGCTTTATTCTGCTTTAAATTTCCGTTTATATCAATTGTGAAAATTAGAATTTCACTTTCATTCGGAACATTAATGAAAATCTGATTTTGCTTTAAAACTACTGGAATCTTAGCGATTAATTGATCTCCAATATACTCATATAATAGAAAATCTTTTAAAACAATGGAATGTTCTATTTTCTCTCCATTGATTATTGGTTTTGCCAGGTTATCTGAAGTTTTTTTTAAATTAAAATGAGCTCCATCCATTAAACTTTCAGTTGTTATAAATTCTGACCATTTTCTTGATATTGTTTCTTCTTGCTGACCTATTAAATTATTGTTTCTTTCGCAAGAAATTATTATATTAATTATAGAAATTGTAAAAATGGATAAATAAATAGTTCTTTTTCTCATTAGGTATATATGTTGTGTATTTAAATTAAAGTTAAAATAATTTACAGAATTATCAAGATTGTTTAAGTAATAAATTAATACTAAATTCAATATTATTTTTTACATTGACTCTTCTATACATGAAGTTGTTTTATTTATAACAAAATTTTTAATAAAATTTGCTATTCTATCCATATATACAGCTGTCATTGCATCAGCACTAACTGAATGGGTTCCATTTTCTACTGTGATAAGATAATATGGGTATTTATTTTTCTTAAATATATTTGCCAGTGAATATGATCCCGAGAATTTTGCCAGAATAAAATTCCATTGATTATAAGGAACTATTTTATCTTTATTCCCGTGAATAAATAATGTTGGAGATGGAGGGGTAGAATATTTAATTCCAAAAAAATCTGTAAATACAGCACCCGCAAAACTAAGAACCCCCTTATACCGGAAACCTGATGGAAGTACATTGCTTAAACTTTTTCTATTATTTAAAAGCCAATCTGCCTGTAATGAAGTAACAGCGCCTGCACTTGATCCTGAAATCATAATTAGTTCTGAGTCTATATATAATTTATCCTTATTATTAATTGTATAAAGAGTTGCACTATACAAATCTTCTACAGCAGTATTAATAGCACTAATATAACCAATTGGATTAGACCAATTAGTAAAAGGAATTTTCCAGGTGTCTGCCATGCCTAGGCGATAGTCAATGCTAATTACTGTTATTCCTTCTTCTGTCATTCTATTGAAATAAGTATTAAAACGCGGATCATTTCTTACTCCTTTGGCGAATGATCCAGGAAACATAAAGAATAAACAAGGTTGTCTATGATTATTTTCATATTTATTTGAACGCATCACATCCATACGTAAAGTATCTTTTCCTTTTATATCATATATAATTGTTTTTTTTATTATATGTTCTGATAAAGGTATTTCTTGTGCCAAAGAAAAATGTACATTGAAGAAAAAAATAAAAAATAAAATAGGGGTTGTTTTTTGTTTCATATGATTTAAATTAATTTTACAATCGTTAATCATTTTTCATTTTATCTAACATTCTAATATTAAACTAAGCTTTTAATGGTAGTTGAAAAGTTCAATACAAAGAAACTCAATTATTCACTAAATTGAGATTAATAAAATGATAACAAAAAATTAATTATAGTTAATAATAAAACCAGTTACATAATGATTTTGTACTAAAACTGTATTTCCATTAAAACCATAAATCTTGTCGAATATTCAGATTCAAATACAAATCCCTTCTCTAAAAATACAGCCAAAATAAAAATAGATAGCTGTACCATTTTGTTCTTAATTTAGCCACCTCTTTTAGGCAATGTTTTAATTCCTCTTTAATTTAATATGATCACTTAAGAACTTATTTTATTATCTATTGAAATTTTGCAAGCTCAAGAGGAATTATATTTTAAAGAATTATTATCTATTAATTATTTATAATATTATTTTGCTTCAAATATTAAATGCTTTCTTAGCATTAGTAGTATTAGAATTATCTGTAATGCTGAATGTTGAAGTATTATTTATCGAAGTGACACTTATTAAATAGTTAAAGTACAAAGTGTTAATTTATGGAAATTCAATTTATTATATTGCGTACTGCTCTCGATATACGTTAATTTATTATCTTGAAATTTTCAGTAAACATTTACTAAAAAATCCGAAGAAATGTGTTTCTCCGGATTTAATAACGACTCAAATATTTTATATTCTTAAAAACTATTTAAGATCTACATAAATTGATTATTGAACATATGCTACGTAACTTTCTATGATTGCTCCATTAAAAGTTTTAGCAAAAAAGTTGTAATCTATCCAAAAAAAGCCATTGCTCCCCCATGATGATCCCCATGAATTTTGAACTTTAAAAGCTTTCTTATTGTCATCATAACCAATAACGCAGATTGCATGCCCTCCATAAGACTTACCGTAATGACTTTTCCAAACCCATCCTTTACTTCCCATATCGTAAAAACTTTGATCTACATTTACAGCGATAATAATAGGAAGATTCATACTCAATAGATTTTTTACACCTGCAATATCAGTTTTATCCACAGTTGCCCAGCTTGTAAATTTGTGGTTACTGGCTGCACTTTTCTGTGTGTTATTAGGCTGGGTAGAACACTCATCATCTGTGTATGGCATTTCGTCCCAGCTGCAGACTCCCTGGTCTTTGATTAGGTTAAGTCCCGCTGTTACATAAGCTCCCTGTTCACATGTACCCACTTTTATCTGATTATAAACATATTCCGGGCTCCTGCTCTGGGTTATCCCTTTAAAATTAAGTTCAAGCGAGCTAGCTGCTGCATAAGCTGTAGCCCAGGCAACACACGAACCTTCCTTTCCCTGATCACCGACTCTTGAGCTTGGAATTGAATAACTGCTTGGAAGACTATTTTTGGAAGCCTCATAACTTTTCCCTTTAAACTTAAGAGTCAATGCATTTATATCTGCTTTTTTATAAGAGTTAAAAGTCTTTTCATCTACCAGTTTGGCTCCCAATGAATAGTGCTTCTGGGAAGCTTGTTCTGGTTTTGAATTAGTGATGTCCTCATCGGAGTTACAAGATGACAGGAATAATACACATAGTGTAAAAGATATTAATTTAATTTTCATACTAAGTAATTTATTAATTAATTTTTCTAATTCTTTTGAAATTTTTCATGTTTTTTTTACTAATAGCTATATTGTTTTAATTTATAGAAGATAGCGTATTCTAGCACAAAAAAATCACGTAAATGACTATTTAACACTCTTTACACATTTCCCATTGACATCACATCCATATCCTGGAGGACATTCACGTCTTGGTCCACAATCTTGTCCATTACCACCATTAATACTTTTTAATGCAATTTTTCCTAAAGATTTTAAATTTTTCATAAAATAAATGTTTAATTGTTAATTCCAAAGATGGAGATATATTTCGTTAATCCATTTGTATATTTTAAATATGATTTTGTATTAATATAAATTTAACAAATGATTAAAAATAGTTAAAGAATTACAGTGATTTCTTTCTGAACTGAGAAAGATCTACAAATTAAAAATATTAAAAGCGGAAAAAACGAAGATATTGTTATAAACAATCTCAAAAACGATTGTACGAAATAGGATTTAAAAGAAAAAAAATAATATTTGACTATGCTTTTATTTTTTTAGCACTTTCTTGTCCTGAAATAACGATACAAAAAAAGTCGTTATGGGGAGATCACATAAAATAGCTTATATAAAGCGAACGCAAAAAGATTATAGTTTAAAACTACAAATTATAAAAGAAGTTGAGTCAGGTTTATGATAACGTTTAATCTTTAAAGCGATTTTATATGTGGTAATTGATCAATTATTATTACAAGATTTTACTTTCAAAAAGCTTTCCGAAATAGTTAATAACCTTATATTATATTTAAGCCATCTTCTTTACCAATCCTATATTGTTAATTAATAACGTTCACAATCTTTAGCTCTATTTTTATTTAGTTCTGCGACTCAAATCACATGGTGAGACCCTGTATATATGAATTAAGTTTCATTGTCATATTTATTTACCAACTGATTGTAACGAGCCTAAATTGCCTTACTATACCAATAGGAATTTCCTAGGTGATCCCTTTTGTACTAGTTTACCTGTTCATTATTCATTAACATCGTTTAGTCTGTCCATAATATACATATGTAATAAATTACTAATATTAATTGCATGTAAGTAAACTATAAAATAAGATCTTTACATAAATATTTATAGTTAGTTTCGTTTAAGAAATTCAATTTATGGTTGTTTTTTTAATATTTATTAACTTTCATATTGTTACTTTCTTTACTTTTATAATTATCAATTATTTAGCATGCGAAACTTAAGTTCATTCAACAGAAATATAAAAAATGTTCACCGTTATTAACGTCATCATTTCAATAACTAATTCTATCATTAATTTTAATTTTCAGGTATTAACTAATTTATTTTTTTCAATATCGTGGTATCTGTAGAGTTTACATTAGTAGAAAATTTGTAGAAATTTAAGCCGTCGGTCACGTCTGTTATCTAGTGTTTTTTCTACTTATTACCTAATTAAATTAGTCAAGCTATATTTTGATTTTTTTTTTTTTAAATTTATCAATAAAAAATTAAAATAATATGAATATACATCCTGTTGTTAATAATGTAAGATCGAGGATTACCCTAAATAGTGACGAAGCGGATTTAATTGCTTCTTGTTTTAAACCAATTGCTTTAAAAAGAA
This sequence comes from Chryseobacterium sp. Chry.R1, assembly GCF_039645525.1. Lineage (NCBI taxonomy): Bacteria > Pseudomonadati > Bacteroidota > Flavobacteriia > Flavobacteriales > Weeksellaceae > Chryseobacterium > Chryseobacterium sp. Chry.R1. The sequence goes on along the minus strand of NZ_CP151793.1, from coordinate 4,582,223 downwards.
AAAAAAAATTATTACTTGAGCATGAACTTAATGATAAAATATATTTTATAGAAAAAGGTTTACTCTATGCTTACAAAACTTTAGAAAGCGGAGATGTGCAGGTTATACAATTTGCTAAAGAAGATGGTTGGATTTCTGATTTATATAGCTATTTAACAGATAAAAAATCTCTTTTTGGAATAAAGTCTTTAGAAGATTGTAATTTATGGATGGCTTCAAAGCATGATTTAGAGGCTGTTTACAAGTCAATTCCGAAATTTGAGAGTTTTGCTAGAATAGTATTTCAGACTGCATATAGCGAAGCATTACTAAAAATTTCAAATTTCTATTCTTTTGATGCTGTTACTAAATATAAGATGTTCTTAGATCAATCACGATCATTATTTCAGCGTGTCCCACTATACTTGATCGCATCTTATCTTGGAATTAAACCAGGGTCTTTAAGTCGAATTAGAAAACAAATCATTTAAATTGTTAAGGTTTAGAATATACATATTTTAATTTTTTACATATAACTATTTATGCTTTTAATAATGATATATTACATTTAAATGTAACCTTAAGGGTAGAATTATTGAAATATTTGCTTAGTAAATGTTTTGTTTGAACAAATAAAATAATTTATTATAAAATCAAAACTATTGTTCAGTTTTAATTAGTCGTGTTATTTATTTTATCATCATTTATTTGGATAAAAGTATATATTGTAAATTAATTAAGATAAAAAGTAACTACTAAAACTGTAAGATGAAATTTGAAATAACTTAAAAACTATCCTTAATCACATTATCATAGATAATCATATGTCATTATGATATTAAAATAAAAATACTATGTTTTTAGAAGCTATAAAAAGAACGAATGCTGACGAATTTCCTGCATCTATATCGTTTGAAAAAAGAGATTATTTTTCCCTATTAATGATCCCACTAATATTTTTAAACTCTTTTTTCTTTGCAAGAATTTTTCATGTGCATGGTATATATCTGGTGTTAGCAGATACAGCTTTTCGAGGTTTTCTTTTTTTACTGATTTGCTTGATTTATGGTAAGATGTTAAAGGAACATTGGAAGAAATTCAATTTTGCTAAAGTCCAATCATGGGCTGTAGTAATTATAGGGGCAATTGTTTTTCAAATTTTAATTACATATACCAGGTATTTTCTCCCGTTATATGATGTAAAAGAGATTTTACAAAAAGAAAATGAGACAGATGTAATTACTTTTCCTATAATCTTATGTTCTTTTGGGCCTGTATTAACTGCTTTTATTGAAGATATTATTTTCAAATATACATTATTGTATAAACTATTTATTAAGAATAATATAATAAGATTCTTGGTTGTTACCCTTAATTCTATTTTATTTGGTCTTGTACATTACTATAATTTTGACGGGAATTTACTAGCTACTATAAGGTTTATGGTTGCTGGATTATTTTTAAATTTAATCTTTTTGTGGACAAGAAATATTTGGCATGCTCTTTTAATCCATATTGTGAATAATTTTATGTTAAGTGTTATTGGATTATTATTCCTGTACATTATGCAACAATTTTTTAGTTAGGAGTTTTATACATGTCCTCAAAATGACATGTAATTTATGTAATAGGAGGTTGACAATGGTAATATTGATTTATGATACTAGGAATATATTTAGTATAGAAACTGAAATTTTTAAAAATAATTGACAGTTAAAAATTGTAAGATTTATTAATCAAAGAACGGCACATTACTTGTTATGTTATATCATTCGAAAAACAATAAGATAATTTTAAGATATGATTACATAAGTTTTTAGATATAAAACTAATACAAGAGTGCGAAAATACTTTTAAAAGAGTCTTGAAAATTACTATATAATGGAAATTAATATTAGAGAAGCTAAAGAAGAAGAATTAATTATTATTCAGCAAATGTGTTCTGATACTATATATAAAATATGCAGTGTTGATTACACTTACAATCAACTAGAGGTATGGATATCAAATATAGAAGACACTCAAAGATGGATTCATGCATTATTAGGGCAGTATTTAATTGTCGCAGAATTTGAAAGTAAAATCATTGGATTTATAACTTTAAAGAATAAGTTTTATATCGATTATTTATATATTCATAAAAATTATCAGCGTAGAGGAATTGCTAAAATGTTGTTTAAAGTTATTGAAAAGAAGGCTATTTCTGAAAAACAGCATGAATTAGTTTCAGATGTTAGTATAACAGCAAAACCTTTTTTTGAAAATTTAGGTTTTAAGGTATTAAAAAAACAAAAAGTAAAGATAAAAGGGGTTGAATTAATTAATTATAGAATGATTAAAGATATATTCTGATATTTTCAAATAATAGACTTGAGGAAAAATGATTTGCATTATGTAATAGTTACGATTTGATCTAAATATCATGGTTAATAATAATTGTCAGTTATCCAATATTGTCCTTACTTCTAAAAGCAAAGATCTTTTCCTCTTCAATAGTTTCCAATAATTTCTCTTTTGCAATAGCGCTAGCTGTTGATCCAATTGGAGTTTCCCGATACTTCTGTAAATTTTCTTTCATAATTCAATTGCGTAAAATTTGTATTACGTGTTTCTGTGAAAGCGTTTACATATACAATTAATTTGTGAACTTTTAGCCTTTGTTTAGTTATACTCAATCACTTCAGTGGCCATATATAAATTATTTTCGTGCTGTCGCTTGTACCTCAATATTCGGTTTTCCTCTCTATCAAAACTCTAAGTAAGTAAAATTCCATCTTCTTAAAGAAAGGAACGATCTTATAGTTAAGCAAATCAACACAATAAGTAGTTTATTATTATACCCATATAATTAACTGTACAGATGCACCATTAAATAGTTGGTTATATTGGTTTGCTGATAAATACAATCAACTCCTTAAATATTTTCTAAGAAATATGTTTCCTGTGTTACTTAATACCTTGAATGGTAAATTTCTATCCCGCCCTGCACCTTTTTGTTCTTTGGGTCTTTCTTACTGTAATAATAATTCTCTTTTTTGTGATTTTAAATTCCATAGCTTTTCAATCAAAATTAAAGGCAATGAGATCATGTAAAAGCTTACATCTAACTCCGTCTGCTAAAACACTGTTAAAACAATAAAACTGTTATTTGTGAGCTCATTTTTTGCTCTAATTTGTCCTAAAAGTAAATTCTCAATTGCTATATCAATGACAGCTTTTTCAATAGACTTGTATAATGTTATTTAATACAGGTTTTCTTCTGGAAATTTCCTGTAAGGCAAGCTCTCGGCTTTAATCATATAGTTCTTTGAATCTATAAAAACTATCTAGTGAATATCCGATTACTTTAAATGCTTTAGTTACGTTTCCCAAATGTTGTGCTAATTCAAATATATCTAACTTTTTTTTGATGGTTTTTTGTAGGTTAGTCATAATCCTTAATCTTTTTTAAAGTTATTTAATTTGATTATACCTGTCATATTAAGTTTTTACTAATTCACATTAAAATAATATTTTTAGATCAAATTTTGTTCTACATATTATTTTATCTTAAATAGTTAAATTTTATGGTAATAGTATATTTTACTTTATGGAAAGTTTGTTAAATTTTTGATCCAAATCTCAAAATTTATTTCAGGGGAAATATGTAGTTTTTTTCGTAGATTATATTTTCGATTTGCCACAGTACTTATAGATCTGCTCAGAATACTTGCTATGTCTTTAGTATTGAAACCTAGAAAAATATAAGCACATAATGTGAGTTCTGAAATTCTTAATTTAGGATTTTGTTTTAAAACCCCAGTGATTACTTCAGGATAAATCTCATTAAAACGAGCAAAAAATTCAGGGTTATTAGTTTTTGCAAGTTGAATAATCTCCGGGAATAGTTCGTTAATTTTTTTCTCTAAATTCTTTTTTGTTTCTTTTTGTTTAATAATTATTTTTTCTTTACTTTGTATTTCAAGTGAATGTTTCATAGATTGAATATATTTAGTTCTTTTTAAAGAGATAATTTTTATTTTGAAGAATATGATTATAATTATAATAATGCTAGGTACTATTGTTAGTATCCAAATTAATCTACTTTTCTGATTTTTTCTCTCCACTTTTTTTTCTTCTGAAAGTATTTTAGATACTGCTTGAATATTTTCTTTTCTTCTAGATTCTATTTTTTGAATTTGTTTTAAATATTTGTCCAAGTACAGTAATTCATTATTTTTATCATTCAATTTTCTAAATATATCAGAAATCCTTTTATAGGTGTTGGAAATATAATCATCATCACAAACACGATGTCTTTTCATATCTTCTAATAAATCAAAATAGTATTTCAAAGATTTTTTATAATCTTTTGAATAATAATAAAAGTCTCCGAAGGCTCTTAATTGACTATAATTACTAATGTCCTTGATTCGATTTATTTTTTCTGAACTTTTTTTAAAATAGATTAAAGCTGAATCTTTTTTACCTTGGTCAAGATATATATACCCTATGATTATATATATCTCAGGAATTTCTGTTGAAGAATGTTGATTTTTTAGTTCTTGCGCTATATTTATGTAGTATTTTGCTTTTATATATTTATTAGAATACAAATATATCGAAGCAAGCATTGTGCAGCATCTTATTTTTATTTTAACAGCCTCTGATGAATTATCCAATGGAAAGCTTAAGATACTTTTATAGTTCTCTATTGCTTGATTCAATAGGTCCAAAGTGAAATAATTTAAAGCTTTTATCTCGATAAACTGTGAATATAGTATTAGGTCGTTTTTAGTAGCAGACTCACGCAATCCCTTTTCCATATAGTTTAAGCTTTCCTTATTGAGGCTCATGTTAACTAAACAATTAGAGGTATTAAGATAGCAAAAAGCCTTTCTCTTTGAATCTATAGTTTTCTCTGCTATTTTAGTAGCTTTTTCAGAAAGAATTAAAGCTCTTAAATCGTCTTTCCCTATTAATTGCTTAGATTCTTTTAGTAATTCATCAATTTTTAATTGTGTGTGATTCTGAGCAAAATATAGTTGAGATGAGATTATGCAAATTAATAATGTCAAATATATTTTAGAAGATATCATAGTATTTACAGTTATAGAAATTATATTTTGCTTGGTTTTACTTGTTTTTAATCAGGATGTTATAAATAATAGGTGTTAAATAGATGTGCTTTTTTTTCATTTTTACTTACTATGTTTTTTCTTTGCTTCAAAAATTAAATAATGATAAATTTAATAATTTCTTGCCATAATTTTAGGCAACAAATAAAGGGGAAATTTTCAACATCAATCTCTATTTTATTGGTTATTATTTTGTCCATTCAAATAAATGCACAAAAAGGAATTTTCAGAAATGGTATTGTGTATCCAAAAACTTATAATGAAAATATAAGTTTTGATATTGAATCACAATTAATATTTGTATATGTTAATATCGAAGGGAAAAAATATAAGTTTTTAGTTGATACTGGAGCTCCCACAACAATTAGTAACAATGTAAAAGGTAATTTTCAATTAATTGTTAGACAAGATATTACGGATGCTTCTGGAAATGTAGAAAAAGTAGATTATGTCTCAGTTCCGAAACTCAGTCTAGGAAATTTAATGTATAAAAATTTTGCAGCAATGCGAGCTGACATTGGATTATTTAAAACTCTAGGAATTGATGGTATTTTGGGTGCAAATCTTATATGTAAAAGTGTTTGGGATTTTAATATTACTAATAATGCCATTACAGTAAGTGATAAAATATATGAAAATATAAAAGATTTTCGTAAAATAAAAACTAAAATTTTAGATTCAGGCACTCCTACGTTATCAATGAGTTATTTTAATGCAGAGAAAGAAGAAAAAGTATATTTTGATACTGGATACAATGGATTTTTTTATTTAAGTTACTCTGTTTTCGAAAGACTATTAAGTAAAAATTTGGTAAAAAAATATATTGAGGGAAGTGGTTTTATATCTGAAAGTGCATTTGGTAGTTCTAGTGGTAAAACCTACTTATTACCTTTACAAATGAGAATTGGAGAAGTAAATATTGACCCTTTTTTAGCTGGTGTTGATTATGATGAAGAATCTAACTTAGGTAGCGTATGGCTTTTAGGATATAGAACGATTCTCTCAAAAAGAAATATGTATTTTAAAAAATATAAAAATGTAGATGTACAAAAAACTTTAATTACAAAAGGGATTCATATAAAACGGAATAAGTCAGGTTTGATTGTTTCTTTTGTATGGGAAAATTCATTTGCTCAAAAAAATGGAGTTAAGCCGGGAGATAAAATACTGTCAATAAATGGAAAGAATTGCTCTATAAAAAATACTCTTGAAATTGATAGTATAATAAATGATTTTTATAAAAATAAAGAAGCAATTTTGGAAATAAATGTAAACGGAAATTTTGTTGAATTATGTGACGAAGTATTGTTAAGGGCACGGTTTTAAGAAGCAAAACATTAGACTGGAAAAAGAATAATAAGTTTTACTAATTTATTATAGGAGTATTGTATAATTGCCTTTAATATTCTTTTAATATTGAAGAGCATATCAGTTAGTAAAAACATAATTAAAACCACAAATTGTCATTTCTTCACATGTGTTAATTAAAGTTAGTTTGTTAAGGTTATACATTTGTAAAAAAAAAATGAAAAACTTTAAAAAAATTACAATTATTGTTTTAACGTTGGGACTTATCTTTTCATTATTACAAGCACAGAGCAGAGATTATAAGGTTGAAGAGTTAAATATTAAAAACTTTCATTTAGTTGATTTTATAGGTTGGAATAATAATATGAAAGTTTTGGCATACTATCATTCCAAAGATGTAAAGGTTTTTGGTGATGGATGGAGTACTATTGGAATGGAACAACATAGGGAAAGTTTAGCGCCGATGCTTGAACAATACAAAGATTATAAAATAGGACAACATTCACCTAATGTAGCAAGAGGTGTGTGGACTGGTGTTGTTGGAGTAAACTATCCTGATAGAAACAAAATGGCTACTATTGCTAAATGGAAAGATGGTCTGATTACCGAAGAGTATTTATTTTTAGTTCAGCTTACTAATGATAAGGCATTAAAAATTAACCCTTCAGAAAATGCTATTATTAACTTTAGTAATCCTAAAGATGAAATACTTGCTAATACATTAGATATCCAACCTGGCTGGAGCTGTATAATGGAAATTGTTGATGGAAAAAGAACTGCTATTTTTATCAGAAACGAAAATGGAAGTGAAACTGAAAGGCTTGTATTTCAATAATAAATATTTTAGATTGAATTTTTTATGTCACTCATACTAAGTTAAGAAGTTGAAACCTGATAAAAATGTTTGAAAAGAAACAATTCATAAATTGGCTTTATTAATTTTTATCATATTTTCTCAATACTAACTGAATTAATCATCTAAATTGCCTTCCAAAAACTGATAGTTGTTTATTATCGTGTTTTCGAGAGGGCTATATTTTATAAATTATCTCAATAGTAATTAGTTAATTTCGATATTCACTTTTTATACATCAAGATCCAAAACTTATTCATGTGGCATCTTTAATATTTTCAATTTTTATCTGATAGTTTTGAATTATAGGTTTGTAATTGTAGTATTATATAACAATTTTTTTGCTGTAAAATAATATGTGATTTGGAAATTCTCAATGTTTACTTAATACAATTTATGGTTTAAATTAATTAACGAGTAAATTATAAGAGATTTATACCTTTTACAAAATTTTATCGGTCCCCCAAGAAACTGGATTATTAGTCTTGTAATATTTCTGGATAATAATATTATGAAAAAAAATCACATTGTTATACTACAATACATAATCGATTAAAGATGCCCACAAAGAACTCTAGATTTGAAGAAGGATTTTCTATCTTTTATTTAACAGGATTTGACGAGCCATATGATTTTCATATAAGTGCCACTGAAAATCATTCCTTATGGCTTATTAAAAGAAAAAATATGAATCAGTATAAAAACAGATACATACTTAAATTAATGAAAGGAACTTCTAATGAAGTAATCTCTTTTACAGATTTTGATGAAATATATTATTTAAAATTTAATTATTTTTTTTTTGAAAAGTATATGTCAAGTTATGTTTACAATGATATTTCATTTTTAATAAATGAAAATTCCCTTAAGTTAAGTATTTCGGAAAAGTTATATGTTACAATTGAAAATATTTGTAGAGAAATTTATTATAATATTAGTATTGAGAATAGGGCAAATAAATTCAAGATAGTAGGGCATTTAGTATCTGTATTATTTTACCACTTAAGAGATTATATTTTTGATCAACGAGATATTGATATTAAAAATAGTAGAGAATCCGAAATTCTATTGTCTTTTAAGAAAAATTTAGAAAATCACTATAAAGATTTAAGGGAGGGAAAAGCTCCTTATTTATTTAAAGTAAAAGATTATGGCAAAGAACAAAATTATCATCCAAATTATTTAAGCAAAATTATTAAAAAGGAAACTGGAAAGCCAATTTCTTCATGGATTGCTGAAAAAACAATCTCTGAGGCAAAAAAATTATTAAATACTGATGAGCAAATTCAAAATATTGCTTATATGTTAGGTTTTCATGAAGTTTCTCATTTTAGTAAATTTTTTAAAAGCCATACTAGTATTTCACCAAGTGCATATAGAGAAAATATTAATCAATAATTATATCTCATTATTGTGATTTAAAAATGTAAAAAAGATAGAATGAATGAATTAACGAATACCCAATCTCATTATTTATTTAAGAAACAATTAGACAGTATAGATTTAAAAGAAAAATTTGAAGAAGGGTTTTGCATTATTAATTTAAATCAAGTTGAATTTACACCCCTGATGTCATCTTTCTTTCATTTGAAACATTTTTCTTTACTATTTGTTAAAAAAGGAAATGGAATTTGCTACAAAGAAGGTTGTATTTATAACTTAGCCCCCTATACTATTAATTTTTCTAATATTTATCGCTATAGAAATTTTACTTATAAAAATTTACAGGAAGTTTTTTTTATTTGCTTCAGCGAATATTTTTTGAAAAGGTATGTAAATGAGAATATTTATAAAGAATTTAAATTTCTTTTAACGGAAAGAATGTATCCTGTTGATGCTTCAAAGAGTGATTTTATAATATTTGAGAATATTTATAAAAAAATCTATAGTGAATTTAATAATGGAGAGGTTGAAAGTAAATATAAAATAATAGGAAATCTAATGGCAATTTTACTTTATTATTTTAAAGATTTATATATTGACTGCAATATTAATAAGGATGTCACGATAAGTAAAACATCTACGATTGTAATATCATTTAAAAAACTGATGGATTCACATTATAATGATTTAAAAGAGGGTAGAGTAAATAAAGTATTTAGAGTACAGGATTATGCAAGGCAGCTAGATTTGCATCCGAATTATTTAAGTCGTATAATAAAAAATAAAACAGGTAAATCTGCAGCTTTATGGATTACTGAGAAAGCTATTACTGAGTCTAAATTACTTCTAACTAAAGATTTTTCAATTAAAGAGATTGTTCATTTATTGGGATTTTTTGACACCTCCCATTTTAATAAATTTTTTAAAAAACATACCCATTTGACTCCCACTCAATACAAACAGAATAATTTACTCTAATGAGAATGTAGGGTTTTAGATGTACAATAAATAGTGTTGTATGTATAAATTACTAAGGGGTTAATTTTTTTATTTTTGTGATAAATACAAGTTTATGAAATTAAAAAAAATTATGTCGCTCCTTTTATTAGTTCTTGTTATGAAAGGAATTTATGGTCAGGTAGGTATTAATACGAGTAATCCACAGGGTACTTTTCATATTGATGGGAATAAAGATAATCCGTCAAGTGGTATTCCGAATAGCAATCAGCAAGCGAATGATGTGATTGTAACAAAAGAGGGAAATGAGGGTATTGGAATTATTAGTCCTACAAATAAATTGCATATTAAGGGGGTCAATCCTCTAAGGATGCAAGGGCTTAAAAAAGGTAGTTCATCTACTGATTCGTTATTGGTTGTTGATCCTAGTGGAGTCGTTAAAACCATAGGTGCTCTCAATGTTTTATCTATACCCACGCCAACTGTATTTATATTAGAAACAAATCAAAATAATTTTTTAAATGGAATAGCAGAGGGTGAAAAGCAACCTTTAAATATGGGATTAGTAAAAAACACAATTGATGGTCTTGTTTATGCCGGAGGTACGGTTACGCTTCCACCAGGCGTTTACATGATGACATTGGTTTATGAAGGAACTCATAATAAGACCGGTTGTAATTTAAGTTCATATTTTGTAGATTTCCCATTAAATGATAATGATTTAACACGAATTCATAGTACTGCAGCGCATAGTGAAGGAGGTAATTCTAATCATGGGGGAACAATTACATATGTTACTAGTATATCAAAGAAAAGAAATTGGACACTTCATTTAGGAAGAGGGCAATCTGGTAACTGTTCTGGTACGGGAATGACGTTGCGGGGTAAATCTACTCAATTATTAATATTTAAAATTGGAGATTGAATTTAAATAGTTTATTAAGTAAAAATTATATATGTCTCTATCTCAAGTGAAAGAATATTGTTTTAGCTAAAGTGATAGCCTGGAGTTTGCCGGAATATGCCCGACTTTTTTAATAGAGAAACTTTTGATTTTTCAAATTTGATTGAGGGAATTTATATAGTTAAATTAAAAACGAATAGCGCGACTATCTCAAAAAAAATAATCAAGCAATAATAATCATATTAATTAAATTTTATTAAACATAAAGGGCTATCTCATATGATAGTCTTTTGTGTTTTATATATAAGTGAGTTCCAATTTTTAGGGATTAGTTTAATATAACGCTCTCAAAGTTATTATTGTTATTATTATTTGTTAAAATTGATTTTTTTTTCATATAGTATTTGAATATTATAAAGTACAATATAAAAACACAAATAATGTTAAAGTATTCTAGTAAAGTATATGATACTAAATATAAAATTACAAAGTTTATTTACGGACTTAAATTTATTAATACCCAAATTTTACACTATATAGTTTTGGTTATTATAATTCTAATTGTAATATTGTTAGTTTATCTTTTTAACTTAAGACAAGTAATTTTCAAAAGAGATTTTATAGGTAATATAAAATTGTTTTTATTAAAAGAAAAATTATCAATTTTGATTTTAATAATTCTATTTGTAGGGGTTATAATAATTATTTTTTTAAAGTTTATATATTTTATAATAAGGCTACTTAATCTTTTCTAAGTTATTGATCTAATTAATTTAGTATTTTAATTTAAAGTTTAAAATATACCAATATTACTTTAAAATTTGCATTAAACTTTTATGTGTATAATTATATTTTTGTATTGTAACATAAATGATGAAAAAAATTTATATAATCGATTATAAATAATGTTTTAATGGATAAATTTAATTTTAGTGAGAATGGAACTTGATTTAAAAAATATTCATATTGGAAGTCTAATAAAAATTGCTGTAGCAGATCGTGATTTGGATACTTCTAGGATCTGTAATTTCATGAAATGTGATATTGAAGATATCGAAATCACGTATAATTCTAAAGATATTAATACTAGTGCTCTTATGAGATGGAGTAAATTACTAGAATTCGACTTTTTTAGAATTTATTCTCACCATTTAATACTATATTCTCCGCCTGCAGGACAAGAGTATGTTACAAAAAATGATAGAAAATCTAAATTACCTCAGTTCAAAAAAAACCTTTATTCACGTCAACTAATTGCTTTTGTTTTGAAAGAACTCTCAAGTAATAAAAAGACAAAAAATCAAATAATAAAAGAGTATAATATCCCTAAAACAACTTTGTATAACTGGATAAGTAAATATGGATATTATATTAACAATGAATGATAAATCAATTTTTTTAAGTTAACTTTTTATACGTGAAAAATCAACCAAATTATAAACTTATTTACTCGGAAATGATATCTGAAATGTATCCTGAAAATGAGAAGATATTTCTTCCTTTTTTTGAGAAAGATGAATTAGATATGTTAGATGTAATTAGAATAGAAAATTTAATAAGTAGGTTAAATAAAAATACTGGTAAAGAAATTTCTGGAAGGCATCGGTCTTATGACAAAAAGACAATTTTACAAATTTTGGATTTTCAGAAGAAAAATAATTACAATAATACTGAACTAGCTAGACATTTTAAGTTAAGTAGAAATACAATTGCCAAATGGAAGAAGTTGTTTTTATATTATTGAGTTTATAAACTCTATATTCAATAGAGTAAATGAAGATATCCAACGAAAAATCTTGTTTCATAGATTTATAACAATGAGTTTAGAAAGTCTTATTGGAAAATCTAAGTAAAAATAATCAAATGTAGATCTTTTAATTAATAGTGGTTATCTGCATTAAAAAAGAAACAACTATTAAGTTTTGTCCCAATAAGTGTATATTCCAGATAAAATGACCATCAAAAAAGTCAAAAAAGGTGTCTAAAAGATGGTTTAAAAATATAAAAATAAATCTTTACTCTAAGCTGATTTTCTGATCAGCTTTTTTTCTTCTCATCGATTCTCCTTTAAGGTCTATTCTCAGGGATTTGTGAATCATTCCTTCAAGTATGCGTCGCCTTGTTTACTCCGCGATTACTTCAAGCCTGGCACTTACAGGCAGTTACGAAGCAATAATGTTGGAACGTTTTCCGTATCGTCTGTTATAATTTCCATAAAATTCTGCCTCTTGAGATTATCCAGCAATTGTAATCCAAAATCATCAAGAATAATAAGATCCTGCTTTTCTATTCAGTCAATCTCTTTAAGATAAAGATCCGTCCGTTTTGTCATGTAGCCAATGGCAGCTGCAATAAAACTTTTTCCAACTTCTGGTACTCCCTGTAATAAGAATATTCTGTTTTTGAGAGATAAAATCGAAGGAAGATAACCTTCCAATAGTATTTTTATCAATATCCCTGGACGAAGAGAAGCTGATGTTCATTGAACATGTTGATATACTTTTTGGCGGTATTGCGCAAGATGCCCAGCTGTTTGCTTATCTGTAATTTACTGACTCCCTGGATGAAGAACCATAATAATTGTTTGATGTTCAATATATCTATTCTTTTGTTAGTCATTGATATCTTTTGGCTAAGTTATTCAAGACAAATTTTATGACTTCATTCTTAGTGGTCAGTTTGAGCATGAATACCTTGGTCAATTTGCTCAGGAACTGATCACTTTCGCAGGATTGAGATAATCTTTTTTAAGTATATAGTAGGATTTTCACGCTGAATATATACTGTGACTCAATAATCATTAACTTTGGAAAGAAATTCTGGGCTATTATTGGTTCTTATACGACTGGTTATTTCGGAGTGACGATGCCAGTGATTTCGGTCTTATAGTGCCACATAAAAAGGTCATACAATAATAGTAAAAAAATCAATTTTCCTTTTTCAAAGTACCTTTTCTTAGACTCTGTCCATGAAGTTCGTTACGATGAGAAGAGTTGACAATTCTATCCAGTATAGCATCAGCAATAGTTCCTTATCCAATAATATCATACCAAGCAGATACAGGTATTTGAGAAGCAATGATAGTTGAAGTATTATTATACCGATCATCAATGATATTCATTAAAGTTTCTCTTGCATGATTATCAAAAGCTTGCAGACCAAAATCATCAAGGATTAATGAGTCACATTTAGCAAGCTTTTGAAGTTCTTTTAAGTAGGAACCATCCGCTTTGCATAACATAAACTTCTTGAGTAGCCTGGCAGTAATAGCATAAATGGTTTTATATCCCATATTACAAGCCTGATGCCCCAAGGCTTTTGCAAGATAGCTTTTTCCTGTTCCACTGGGACCTGTCATAATAATATTTTCCTTGCGGGATATAAAATCTAAACTCGCTAATCTGAGGAACATGTTTTTATCCAGATTACGTCCCTGATTAAAGTTGACTTCTTCTATAGAAGCCTTTTGTCTAAAATAGGCTGTTTTATACAATCTATCTATTTTTTTATTTTGGTGGTCTTCCCATTCATGATCTACTAATAAAGCCAGATACTCATCTGTTGTAAGGTTATGATTCTCTTTACTCTTCATATATTGGGTATGAAGTTCTGCCATTGCGTTAAGACGCATTTCCCTGAGTTTATCAGAGGTTTGATAATTGTTCATTATTATTGATTTATAAAAAGTTATACCATATTTTTACTTATAAGCAGAGGCACCACGGATGTTTCCGTGTTTAGGGATATGAGACTGGTCTTGATCAGTATACAGGTCAAATAGCATTACTTTGTCCAATCCATTCTTTAAAATATTGCTAATGCTTTGATAATAGACCGCTTCAGTGTGCAATGCTCTTTCACATGCTTTATTAATCCTCTCGCTACCGTAGTATTTATGGAGCTGGATAATGCCCATTGCACGTTTATAATCTGTTTCAGGATAATCAATTGCTGTTAATACATTTTCTATACACTTCACTACATATTCGCCATGTCGCAAGGCTTGCTTAGAAAAATACTTTGGGCTCCAGTCGCTATAAACTTTATGAGTACTGCTTAAATGATCTTTATTCGTTGTATAACTACCTTTAACGGTATTTCGCTTATGTAAAGCTATTCGGTCGTGATTATAATAAACTTCCACCATACCTTGAGTATAATGGAGCATTGTATATTTACCTATATAGCGATAAGGAACACTATAATAACTCTTGTCAGGAGAAAAATATACATAGCCTATCTTCTGTACTTTTGCTCGTCTGTAATCTTTAAGTTCATAAGAGGACTGAGGTAAAGGCTTTAAATAGCTTCTTTCAACGGATTGAAAGCATTCTTTACGACTACCTTCTTTTCGTTGGAATAGTAAATCATTATACCCCTGTAAAAGTTTATGAATCTCTTTGTTTAGGTCCTGGAGTGAAAAGAATATCATTTCTCTTAATGGATGGTAAATACGCTGGTATACCAAGTGAACAGCATTCTCTACTAAAGCTTTATCCTGAGGTGAGTAGCTCCTGGTTGGATTGATCACGCAGTTATAATGAGAAGCAAACTCTTTAAAGCTTCGATTAATCTCTGATTCGTATTTACTGGCTCGAGTTACTGCGGATTTTAAATTATCCGATACAATAGCTTTGAGAACCCCACCATAAAATTTTAGTGCTCTGGAGCAGCAGCCTATAAGGTCCTCTCTTTTTTGACTCACACAAGCCTCTACATAAGTATACTGGCTATGAGGTAAAATAGCTATAAATACTTCCACGGGAAGCAGTTCTCCCGTATTTTTATCTATTATATGAAGCTTTTTTCCTGCAAAATCAATGAACATTTCGTTCCCTGCAATATGATTAAGTTTCATTGAACCTCTTTCTTTGGAGCGCTTACGCCTATAGTGCTCCATAAATTGGGTATAACTATACGGATTTTCAGAGGATTGTTCATACCCTGTATAGTGAAAAAGGTAAAGCCTGGATGTAAGCGAGCTTTATTAACCTTTTCAAAGTAAAGCATTAGCTCATCATAACGTTTATTATCTATTGTAGTATAGGCTGGAAACTGGCTACGCAAGTGATTTTGGTCAAATGATAATAAGGCTTCCATTGGATAATCACTGGCCTTGAACAACTTCATGTAGTGATTAACAGTATTACGGGAGATACCTAATGTTAAACCTATATTGCGGTTACTATAGCCGTCAAGATGTATTTGCATAATTTGTTTTAAATCCATGGGATCAAGTTTATTTGCCATACTGCTAAATGCAGTAAGTTATTTATTCTTGATCTTTTTAAGTGGCACTATTTGAAACGATATTACAGACTTTTAACTGCAATACTGGCACGATTCAAACCGAAACAACTGGCACAATAACTCCGTTTTAGATGGCACAAATCAATCCGTTATATCCATTAACAATTTGTTGGAAAGGTAATGCTCCATATGCAGCAGCAAAACCCGTCTCTACATCTTTTGTAAACATTTCCGGTTTATCTAACTCAGAAACTTTGGCTTTAAAATTAGCATTTGAACTTTGATCTTTCATTTTCTGGCAAGGATTTATATCTCCTGTTCCCCCTGTTCCTCCGTCTCCAGGATTTTCCGTACATGTTGTAATATATCGAGTTTCCCAGTAACCTCTAGCAGCGTAATTATCTTCAGTATACCACATTGATACGGAGCTTACAGAGCACATTGCTAGTCTTGCAGTAGTTGAAGGCTTTACTTCAGTTTGTGCTAGTGGCTTTCTTTTTTCTACAGTAGTATATGGCTTCAAACCATAAATGGGACAAAATTTCCACTCTATCACATATTTACTTCAGACATTAAATTTGTAGGTATTGATACTAATTTTTTTGGAATTGAAATATCTGATATATCTTTACTGATAATATTATTTATAGATATAATTCTTTGCCCTTCCTTTAAGCTTTTCTTATATGCATCAGTATCTTTTATAACACTTGATGTTATAATTTCGTTCCTCTCGTCACTATACTTTAAAGATGTAGGACTAATTTCTTATTTAAAATTCTTATGAAAAAGATAATTAGGCTTTAAATAAAGATTTTTATTCTTATAATCGAGAATGAAATTAAATCTGTTAATAATTTCGCTTCCCAATATCCCTAAGAGATTATCTAAAGAACTAACACCTTGTTTATCCGATGAGAAATGAATTCCTAAATTTTCATCTTTAATTATGGTGCTACCTAATTGAATACTTTCAATAAGACCTTTATTATAATTTGTTTTGTTGCTCAGATTGATACTACTTTTCGTTATTGTTTTTCCAATCTTATGTATTAAATCATTTTTTTCTGTATAAGGTGCATTTACCAGAAGATTTAGTCCAGCACCGCTATCAAATAGTATATCACCAGAAAATTTTTCGTTATTTCTTAGCTCAAAAGTAATTGGAAACCTAGGAATTCCAGAGTAAAACTCAAAAGGAATCTTTTCATAGCCATTATAATCTACTGAGTCATCAAACTTGTATAAATTCATGGTTTTTGTTTCAAAATCAATTTTAGTGACATAATTTTTTAAAATCGCTGCACCTATAATTCCATCAAACTTTTTCTCATATAATGTATTGAACCTTGATAAATCATCTAATACAATATATGTGCTGTCTATAGAGTTGTTCCGGTCTAAGAATATTTTTTGATTTATCACAAGATCATAAAGTTTCTTACCTCCTGCTCCCTTAACTTCTGTTTTATAATTCGTTTTAAGGTTATATTTTTCTGCTATTTTCTTGTCTAACATAGTTGTATTTGCTCCTGTATCGAAAAAAAAGCGCAAACTATCTTTTTGATTTTCCATGGGAAGCTTTATAAAGATAGATTTATTGTCCTTTGATAATTCGAAAGGCAGTTTTATCTGCTGTGCATAAATATTAATTAAACCTAGTAATGTAGTAAGGAAGAAAGTTAATTTCTTAAATTTTGTATTCATCATTGAATTTTTTTATTAATACAAATTTAGTTACTATCAAAAAGTATCTTAGTTATCAAATTGTTATCAAGTGTTAAACAATGTTATCAAATTGTTTTATTATATTTTATAATATGTAATATTGATGTATAGAAATATAAATTTCATGTATAATTTTTTTATTCGTTTCGGAAAACCGTTTTTAATACTAACAGTATTGATAGTTCTTATCTTTCAAGGGTATTGGCTGAGGAATACCTTTGAGTCTAAAAAGAAAGATTTACTGGAACGGACAAGATTAGAAATGCAGCAGACCTTGTTTAATAAACTGATGAGTGAGCTTTCGAAGAATCCTGAAGTGAAATCGGCTCTTGGAGAAAAGGAAGGAGTGATAAAAGAATCTTATAAAAAAAACAAAAATATAAGGGTGGTTGTTTTAGAATCAAATAATTTGAAAAGCAACAAAACAACAACAAAAATAAATATTTCAAGTACAAAGACCGACAGCCTTCTTTATTCATCTATAAAAAGGTCTATGCCGGTACTGTTTAGATATGGAGATATAATAGTTTATCATAAAATTAAAAAAAAGATAACCAGTTATCCTTCAGGGCAGGCTTTAGATCATGAAAATACAACAGAAGAAATAAATTCATTGCTTAACGATAAAGAAAACTTTAGTATTCACATAAAAAACTTATATATAACCACAATTTATTCTATATGGGGTCCCATCCTATTTTCCATATTTTATATGCTCCTTTTCCTCGGAACACTTTTCATATTATATCGTAATTTGCTGCTTAATAAGAAACTCCTCAAAAACAAAGAGGTGTTTACCCGCAATATGACGCACGAGCTTAAAATTCCAGTATCTACTATTCTAATTGCAGCTGAAGGACTGGGAAAATATGATATAGCAAATGAGTCCGAAAACGTTAAAAAATTTGCACATATTATCCAGAGAGCAGGGAATCAGCTTTCTTCTCTTGTAGAATCAATCCTACAGAATGCCCGATCTGATAGTAATATGGAAACATTGGAAATGAAGCCGGTAAATTTATTATCTTTATTGCAAGAGATAAAGGATAGTCTTTCGGTTATTATAGTAAAAAAGCAGGCAGAAGTTAAGCTGGAAAACATTAATGGAAATATTTATGTAAAAGGAAATCCAGAACAGCTAAGGCAGATATTTCTAAATCTGATTGACAATTCTCTAAAATATTGTGATAAGCAGCCCATAATACTTATCTCTGCAACCAAAAAAAATAACCGCATCATGATAACAATTCAAGATAATGGCATAGGTATTCCAAAAAAATATGAGAAAGACATTTTTGATCCTTATTTCAGAATTATGAATAATGATTTACACGAAGTGAAGGGTTTTGGTTTAGGTTTAAGTTTTGTGAAGAGCTCTTTGAAAAAACAAGGCGGAAATATCCACTTATTACAGACTCAAACACAAGGTACAATCATGGAAATAAATATGCTTTCGTATGAATACTAAAGTCAGAGTATTATATTTAGAAGACGATGCAGATCTTGGAGAAGTAACCAGCGAAATACTGGGTAGAGAAGGCTTTTTGGTAAAATGGGTCAATAACGGAGAGAAAGGGCTTGAATCTATAAAAGATCAATCATTCGATATTGTTATCGCAGATATTATGATGCCCAAGCTGGATGGCTACACTTTCTTGAAGAGAATTAGAGAGCAGGGAAATAATATTCCTGTGATTTTACTCTCTGCAAGGGTATTAACAGAAGATGTATTAAAAGGATTTTCTATAGGGGCAGACGATTATATACGAAAACCTTTTAGTATTGATGAGCTTATAGCAAGAATGACTAGGCTTCTTAAAAATATAACAGTTTCGGCTGCACCTATAAAGACTATCAAAATAGGCGATTATGAATATAACCCTTATACCCTTAAGCTAAAATATAAAGAACAATCTCTCAGCCTTTCTCCAAAGGCCGGAGAGATTTTGCATAGACTTGCTACCGGTGAAAACGGTATTCTTTTACGTGATAAGACGCTCATAGATCTTTGGGGAGATGACAATTTCTTTAACGGCCGTAGTCTGGATGTTTTTATTTCAAAGCTGAGAAAGTTACTTTCAAAAGATCCCAGAATTAATATTTTAAATATCAGAGCAGTAGGTTACCGATTAATCATCGTGGTATAAGATAAGATCTATATAATATAATGCATCGTGAATTATAAAAATGTTATTCATCAATCATTCTCATGTACTTCTTTACCTTTTGTACTGTATTTTTAGAACAATCAGTTAATTTTGAGATTTCAATAATAGTTGGGGAATTTTTTCTTTTTAAATAATTAATAACTGATGGATATTTAGCTAGGAATTCCTCTATTGATTCAGTCGTATCCTTCATTCTCCCTTTATAGGTTCCATTGGCTTTTGCAATTTGAATTCCTTCTCTTTGCCTTTCTAATATGGAATTTCTTTCCATTTCGCTGATATTTGCTAAAACGCTTATTATCAATTTAAATGTAGGATTCTATTTACCTCCCACCAAACTCTCCAAACCTAAATTGTCTACTTTTAAACAGATATTAATTTTGTGTAGCTTTTCAATTGTCTGTAACACATCAAGTGTATTCCTTCCCAATCTATCTATACTAGAAACGCTTATAAAGTGAATTCCATTTTTTCCAATGTCATTGAGAAGCTCCTTTGCAGAAGGTCTCTGACTAAATGGAATAGAACCAGTTACTTTATCAATATAAATTTTTTCGTCAGGATATTGCTTTTTCCAACTGCCTTTCAATTTTTTGATTTAAGGTGGATACTCTGATATATTTATATTCACAAAATATTTCTGATGCCTAGAATAAATCTTTTAAAAGAAAAAGATATTGAGCTTTTCGATAATCCTGTTGAATTAACAATTGAAGAAAAAAATATTATTTGCATTAGAACTTAATAATGATTTTGAGCCTAAATTAAAAAAGGGAATAACAACAATTGGGTATATTCTTCAAAGAGGATATTTCTTAGCGCAAAGGAAATTTTTTGTTCCAAAACAATTTCGGAAAGATGATATAATATATGTAACGGAGCTTTGTGGACTAAAATTTAGCGAACGAAAGAATATGCACTTATTTGCGTTAGGGATTGTAGCAATTGTTTGAAATACTTTTTATGAGAAAATAAAAAATAAAAATTTCTGATATGAATCTCAATAAAAAGATTGAGTATGAAAAGCCTATCCGTAGGAACACCAAAAACTAAATTATAGTCAGAAAAATAATGTCAGCAGGATGTGTTAGATAAAAATAAAAAAAAGCTCCCTTAAAGGAAGCTCTAAACAATTCTTTAGTTTGCTATTTTGTTTTCATATTAATAGCTTTCCAGCTTTCAGCAGTTATAACAAGGTTTTTATCTAGTAAAATCCAATTTTCTGATAAATCTCTATAATACTTTTTAGAAGTGATAGAGTCTTTTCCATTTATAAAAAAAGTAGTCATGAGTACAACCATTATGATTTAACTATCGTAGGTATTTCGTGAGCCGACCCTTATATAAACGATTTGAGGACTTAAATTTTATCTTTTTTCAACATATAGCCGAGCCGGAAATCTTGATAGTATCTATGTTTTATCCATCCATACAAGAGTGTATATAGCCATTAGTTTTTAGTGTTTTTTGGCTATCTCTGTATCTTTTTTTTGTACGTTTACTTGTCTTGTAAATTCCTCTGTAACAACAAGGGTGTCTTTCTTAAGGGAATCTTTCTCTACGGTAATTGAGTAATTCTGTCCTTTAGGAATAGTTAATTTTCTAACGACCTTGTGTTTCTTCGGTATGTAATTTTTTTCCACGGACTTTTTGACCTGAGAAAAACAAAGCGAAAATATTAATATCGCTAATATTGATAGTGTCTTTTTCATACTTTAAGTTCATTATTTAATCTAGTATCTTTTTTTTTATTTTACAACTAAAATTTGATCATTGGCAAAAAAACAAATATTATTAAGTCATAGCCCTATCTTTCCTTTTGGAAAAAGCAGCCATTTACTCTCAAAAGACTATTGTCCTGTTATTTAGCTTTCAGAAATTCTGTAACATTAATCTTTCCTTTCTCTTCAAAATCAGTCACCTTTCTATTTTTATCAATAGAAACATTCAGGTTATCATTTTTAAGGTCATAATAAATAGAGGTAGCATATGCCTGGCAATCATGTTGCTTACATCCATGAATTTTATAAATCCCGTTCTCAGATACAATAGGACTTTCTACATTGAAACTTTTTAACATTTCATCATATTCTTTTCCAACCACTTTCTTCAAACGATCCGTAAAACTCTTATCTTCAAATAATTTGATATTATGAGGATATTTTCCGTCATTTTTTGTTATAATGTCAATTGTAGTAGCTACCAAAGGAGCCTTAGCTGATACTGAATCGGTCTTTGGTATTGCAATAGAATCTTTTGGTAATATTGTTTCTAATGTGTCTGTGCTTACAGAGGATTGTGTTTGAGCTTCTTTTTTACACGAAACAACAGTAGTAAATAATGATAGCGCTAATACGCTGGCAATAACCTTTTTCATAATAAATTTATATAATGTTTTAATAGTATAACGAATTTAAAATAGATTTATTTTATATAAAAATTTTTATATCACCTGTTGCCCATTTAGAGTAAGTTAATTTTTTATGATTATTTAATTAGTTTATATTTGAGAATTTCCATAATACCATTTTTTTTGCATTCCAATCATTATCATATAATCCGTTTCTCTTTAATCTTAGAGGGTTAAATACCTCTAATCATTTGTTAAACAAGAATTTTGATATATAATTTTATCCAATTCATTTGTAATTTCCTGAATTTGTTTGCTACTCAGCCTACAGAAAGAAACAGTATGTTTAGTAGGAAAACAACTTATTCTAGGTGAAATTTTAAAGTGTATAATCAGAATAGTCTTAAAGAATGTACTTATCAGCTCATAGCAAAGAAGATATTTCTTTTCAGATGTAATATAATATATCGAAGGATGAGCATGATTATTAATAAAAGGATGATTAACCTTGATTCTTAGAATCTGACCTGTGCTCTCAAACCTCATTTGTTTTACTACCATAAGATTGTATATAATCCTCCAAATTATTAAAAATAAAAAAAATAGTATATATATGAAATTTTCAATGCTGTGAAAGACAAAAACAAAAGATATAATGCAAATTAGAAACAATATCTCTATGAGCATGAATAGTCTTACATTATTTATATTCGCTAACTTCATTATTCGGTTAAAAATTATCTGAATAAATATTGCCTTCTTTAAGTTCTAAATGCGCACAAATGTTCTAATTAATAATTAAGAAGGCAATATTTATTCAAATTTAAAACCAAATACATCTTTATATTTATATATTATAGCCTATATTTTGTACATATTAATATATTATGGATTCGAAAATAAAACTTGATACTATGTTTCATGAATTTAGTTCGCGATTTATTTTACACCGATACTGACTAGGAGAAATATGCATATATCTCTTAAAAATTTACTAAAGCGGGATGGTTCTGTAAAGCCTACCTTATATGATATTCAATATTTTTAATTGTTTCATTAGAATCTAATAGGATTCTTACCTTTGAAATTGTTTTTTCAACATTCCAAGTTGCAGCTGTTTTCCACGATAAACATTTTATCATTAAATTGCCCTTCTACCAGCCAATTATTCTTTTTCTTAAAAATAATTGGTTTAAAACAATATTTAATCATATTTGCTTCACTTTCATCTATGCTAATTTTCGAATTTAAATTTCCAACAACTGTATATGGGTCAATTATTTTTTTTAACATTGATAATCAAAAATAATTAATTAAATACGTATATATTAAAAAAATGATAAATTAGAAATGAATAATATTGCTTTTCTTGTATTTATGAACTTAATCAAGCATATTATTAAAAGAGTCAAATTTTAGTTAAAGACTTATAACCGAAATAATCACAGAGACCATAATATTTTTACTATTCTTTATAAATAACAAAACGACTATTTAATGCATAAAACAAAAACTCCCTAGAATTATCTAGAGAGTTTTACATTATTATAATTCTCACTTTTGTTTGCTAAAAGTACAATTTTCTATATAGGTAATGTTCTTCCTCATAGTTTTTAACTAGAATTGAAAGAATTTCTAATTCATCTGATTCTTTAGAATTTGGTATAATATCAGTCTGCATTAGTTTATAGATTCTTTCCAGACACTTTTCATACTGCTTTTCAGTTTTAATTAATCCTTGCATACTTTTATTTTATTATTTTTTCTCTAGTCTCATCAATTAATATCACTAGAACTATTATATTTAAAAATCATATCTAAGATTACCTTTTTTAACCTTAAGTATACTATCAAAGATATTAACTTTTAATTGTTTTTTCAGCAAATAATTTCTTGAGTCCTTTTTCGTCAAACTCGTTCTCAACTTTAATGAGGTCAAACTTTCTTTGTAAGCTTGACCAAAAATCAGGCGTTCTACCAAACACAAAACTTATACAAAGTGCTATATTTGGTGTAATTCCACTTTTACAATTAATAACATTGGATAGTGTCAACATTGTTCTATCCAAGTACTCTGAAGCCTCTCCTATCGTTAACTGTGTCGGATCGATTACAAATTCTTTAAAAACTTATCCAACATGGACATTTAGACTTCTGTGTCTTTTTGATTGCCATAAATTAAGACTCATTTTTTAATTAGTGATAGTCAATTAGATCCAAGTATGTTGCCTGCTTAAAATTATTCTATAGTTCCCTGAAAATGATATAGACCGATAATCGGAGCTGTTTCCTTTTAAATTGTGAGGACCTAAAATGCTGAAGGTTTTTTAAATTTTTTAGGAACTTTTTCTAGCACATCAACAACAGCTAGAATCATTTTGACTTTTTTACTAAATGCTGTGTACCTTACTAACTTCTCCTTCAATGTATAAAAGATTTAAGCCTTTATGCTTCATTGAGATAATAGCCATGAATTTGAAATTTTTTCTGTTTTTTTTCTGCAGGTTTGTAAATTGCTCATTTCAATTATTTATTTGTTTTAAAATTGATTATAGTTATATTGTTTTATGTATAGTATAAACACACACTATTTATCCTTAATGTGAAAACATTAATAAAACTTTCTCATTTTATTCAAGGTGCTAAAAAAACAAAGTAATAAAAGTAAGAATATTTATAGCGGTCATCTAATTGATCCACAGTACCATCAGAATATCAAACCAATCAAGTAATTTTGCTTTCTATAAGGTCAGTCGACAAAATAGAAAATTTGGCATGTTAATGATTGAAAACAACAATTTTAATATTCATCCTTAATGGGGTTTAAACCAAATTTAGGCTTTTAGGATGATGTGTAATTCCTTAAATGGAGACTTTGGTGTCCTTTTTTAAAAAAGTGCAATCTGATTTATTTTACAGATAATAAACTTTAATATAATAAATTATATTGAAATTATAATTTTAAATTAAAATTTTATAGTATTTTTTGATTAATGTTTAAATTGATAATTTTTCATTTTTTTAATCATTTCAATGATTAATTCGCAAAAAAATACATAAATTAGCAGCATACTAAAAAATATGTATTATGATTAGAATTAAATTTACTATTAAATTTTTACTTTTATTCTCCCTCGGCTGTTTTGGCTCTCTTTCTGCCCAGAAATATGAGCGGATTATAGGAGGGTATATGAATTCTGCAAAAGGACCCTTACAAAAAGTCAGCTCGGAACTGAAAGCTTTTCAGATTATCAATGTTGATCCATCTAAAAGTTTGAAAGGTGAAGTGGTAGGGATACAACAGACTCTTAATGGAATCCCTGTTTTCGGTAGTTCAGCAAATGTTTTGGTTCGTGGAAATGAAGTTTTAAGCTTTGCAGACACCTTCATCAAAGATTATCCTACCAGTATTAAAGGTAAAGAAAGTGCCAATAAAGATCTCATGATCAATGAGGCAGTAAAAAAAATTAATAAGAACGCTTCTTCAAAGGATAGTAATACATTACAAAATCCTATTAAAGCAACAACCGTTTATTACTCAAAAGCAGGTACTTTACAATTGGGATACCAGTTCTTTATTGAAGAAAAAGGAACAAGTAATGTGTGGAATGTGATTATAAGTACTGAAGACGGTTCTATTTTGTATAAGGAAAATACAACTGTTTCATGTGATTTTCATTCTGATGCTTATGAGCATTTACCTTTAGAGATATCTCAAACGAATGAAACAGCACAATCTTATTCGCTTCCGGCAAATCTGAAAAAGACAACTACTAATTTTGCTTTTGCGCCAGATGATGCCTCTTATAAGGTGCTTGCATTTCCTATTGAAGGACCAACATTTGGAAACAGAACGCTGGTGTCTAATCCGTGGGATCTAACAGCCTCTCCAGAGGGATGGCATTCTGATGGAACGAATCATTATACCATAACAAGAGGAAATAACACCTATACATATACGGATGAGAATAATACAAACACACCTCAGTTTTCTCCCGATGGAGGTGCATCAAGAGTATTTGATTTTCCAATGGATGTTACTTTGCCTCCGCAAAATTATACCTCTGCAGCAGTAACAAATCTGTTTTACACCACCAATAAAATGCATGATGTGTTTTATAAGTTTGGATTTACAGAATCTGCCCGAAATTTTCAGATGAATAATTTTACCAATGGTGGTACTGGAAATGATCCGGTTCTTGCTGAAGCTAGAGATGGAGGAGCTTATAATAATGCAAATTTTAACCCGGCCGTAGAAGGAACAAGTGGTAGAATGCAGATGTATCTTTTTGAACCAAAAGATATGCAGAATCTTTTTTATAATGCACCGGCAAACTTCACAACAAGAATACCGAAAAGTACTACCGCTGCTTTTGGACCGGCACTTGAGGGGAATCCTCCGGTAACGGGTGATCTGGCTCTGCCAGTTCCTGCAAATGCGTGTAGTGCTGTTTCGGCAGGAACCCTGACTGGGAAAATTGCCGTAACTACTGCAGGAGGTTGTGCGTTTGCACTTAAAACAAAAAATCTTCAGACAGCTGGAGCTATTGGTGTTATTCAATACCACCCAAACAGTGATACACCAGTGGGTTTAGGAGGATCTGATGCTTCAATTACAATACCTACTATTATGATTGGAAAATCAGAAGGCGAATTTTTGGCTAATCAATTAACAGCAGGGACTACAGTAAATGCAACGCTGAAATATGATAAGCAGAATTATATTTATAAAGACGGAAGTCTTGATAATGGTGTAGTTGCACATGAATATGGACATGGTATCTCTAATCGATTGACTGGTACAGGAAGCAGCTGTTTATCATGGATCGATGATAATGAACAGATGGGAGAAGGGTGGTCTGATTTTTTTGCTTTAATGGTAACCAACAGGCCTGGAGATAATGCCTCTGTGCCAAGAGGAATGGGTACTTTTACGAAAGGAGAACAAATCAATGGAGCTGGTATACGACCTGCAAAATATTCACCTGATTTTAACATTAATAATTTCACTTATGCCAAGACTAACGGGATGAAGGTTAATGATGTACTGGGTGGTGTCTATCCGGTTACAAGACCAGATGTTCACAGCATCGGTTTCATTTGGGCTACAATGTTATGGGATCTGAATTGGAAGTATGTAGAGAAATATGGTTATAACAGTAATGTATTGGCTGATCCTAATAGTGGAAGTGCAAAAGTATTACAATTGGTTATGGACGCTCTTAAACTACAGCCATGTAACCCAAGTTTTATACAGGGAAGAGATGCTATATTGGCTGCTGACCAGGCAACAACAGGAGGAGTTGATAAATGTATGATCTGGAAAACGTTTGCAAAAAGAGGGTTGGGAGTCAATGCAAGTCCTGGTGGATTGAATGGCCTTTATATGGGTTTCAATGATCCTGCAGCTGATCTTAATGATCAGGTTGAAGATTTCACCATTCCAACTGAATGTAACACACTAAGTACAAAAGAAACGATTACTGCTAACAACAGTGGAATCTCAATCTATCCAAATCCTGTCAAAGATGAATTTAGCATAAAAGTACCTTCAAACACAGACCTATCCGGAATTACGACGGTAGCAATTTATGATCTTACCGGAAAATTAGTTAATACAGAATATATTAACCTTAACCAACAACAGAAAGTTAATGTTTCCAAATTAATCAATGGACCTTATATGGTTAATATTACAAGTAAAACAATTAATTTCACTCAGAAAATTATTGTATTAAAATAATAGAATGTAATAATTCGATCGGAGGAGTCTTAGAATCTATATTCTAAGGCTTTTCTTTTTTACCCTTCTCAAGTACATTATACAAGTTTGATACTGGCAAGCACATTAGCTGTGATTTCAAGGATAGGAGCTATTTTTTTTGAATAAAGTAAATCCCGACAACGAATAACATGATTTCCAATTATTTTCTATAGAAAAATACCTGTGGCAGGTATCAGAATCAATTTGAAGCATTTAAAATATTATGTTGATTTACAATAAATAGGGTTTATAAGTTCTTCTAATTCCGGTTGTTTATCAGTTGGTAACAATACTGATCTGTAGATTTCTTCAAATTATTTTATTCCAAATATTAATATTCGAAAACGGTAAGCCAATTAGAGTTTTAATTTATATTAATAACTAAAATTTAGCAAATACTTTTGTATTTTTTGCATCTAGTATTGTAATTTCGCATCTTCTTTTTGTAATTGACAAATTCCGAGGCATGATCTCCGAAGAATTGCATGTAATATTTTACTTGAAAGCAAATTTATCAAGACAAATTAAACAACGGAGATTAAAAATAGGATAAGAAAAGTTTTAGTCTATTTTATGAAAATATCAAAATGTGTTCTTATTGTAACCTTTACCGCTACGCTAAGATTCTTGACAGTCATACTAATGAAGAAATAAAGAAATGGCAATTAAAAAAATAAATAAATTCATTTTAGTTTATTTTTTACAAAATATAGTTCTTAAATTATAATATTTTTTTCAATTAGTGTGGTAGCTTTGTCAATTGTATGAGTACATAAAAAATATAATTATTTATGAAAAAGAATATTTTTGCCTTTTTAAATGGAATGTTTCTTTTGTTATTTTCCAGTTGTCAAAGTGATATTATGGATTCCAAACAACCTGAAAATATTTCTGTAAAAGCTTTTAATAAAAGGGTGGTGTCTAATCAGCCAACGAACGATTATTATGATGTAAATTCTTTAGGAGAAAAAAATCAGATGTTTTCTGAACATTATTCTGCTAAATATGAGAAAGATAGATTGCAATCAGACTTTTTATTAACTGATTTTATGCCAACAGGATTTTATGTTGAGGCCAATAAAGCATTAACCCTTAATGTCGAGCAAATTAGTGGAACAACTCTTCCAAAATTACTTATCGGAACTTATGCTAGAAAAGGAATCAGTAATAAACCACAAGAAGTACAACTAGCTGCTGGATTAAATACCATTACGGCAAATGATAAAGGAGGGTTGCTTTGGGTACGTTATGGGAATGATTTGTCACCATCAAGTAAGGTAAAGATAACTTTTGAGTCGGGTTATGAGAAGGTCCCTTTATTTATTAAAAATAAAACTGAATCAACTCATTTTGCCTCACAAATTTTATCTGCATCTGCAGGAGTTGATGATGCATTATTGATTGGGCAGAATGTTTATATTGTTCTAAGTAAGAGACAGAAGGATTTGAGCACTCAAAATAATAATAGTATTTTAGAAAAAATAGATACTTATTTGAAATTAGAAGATGATTTAATTGGTCTGGATAACTCAAGTGATCTGCATAGATCAATGAAAATTCCTCAGTTATTAACTATATGTATCCCCGCATATGCAGGTGGATTTGCTCAGTCCTATGTAGCAGCCACTTCATATGGCATTAAAGACGATTTTGTAAAAATTGCAAGACATGAATTTGGACATCTTCATCAGCAATCATGGACAACACAACCAGAGACTATAGCACAGTTTTTTACAATTTCTGTAGGTGTTGACGCTAATATACCGAAAAACAAATATGCAGAAGGTTATGGAACTTGGAGTAATGTATGGTTAGACATGGATGATTACTTCAATAAATCAATTGATGAGCGAGATTATAGTAAAATTCAAAACTATAATGCTAGACTTTCTGGAGCAGGATGGCTAGGAGCAGCAATGCTAATACAATTGAAGTATGCCTATGGAAATGATTTTTACAGTAAATTGTTTAAAATAACTAGAGAAGAAAGACCAATTTTTAAAAATAGTAGTGATAAATATGAATATTTTATGACTAAATCTTGCAAAATTTCGGGATACGATTTAACTGATTTCTTTAAAAAATGGGGATTTAAATTTCCTAATGCTTATTCTGCAATTGCTGCACTGCAATTACCAAAACCACCTGTTGACCCATCTACTTTTAAAGATTATAAAGATTAGAATACTTATGTGTGCGTGTGCTATATCAAATAGATTCACTATAAACTAAGAAGGAGTGAAAAGTATCGGAAATAAAATAATGAGACCTTTTATAGGTCTCATTTCCGTATATCTAAAGTTTATTGCTGGAAGGTTTTTTCCAGCAGAGTCTCTTTTGTAGGCTTAGACTAAATTAGTATTTTTTGTCTTATGTGTAAAATAAATATATAATTTGTGGACAATATTTCTTCATTTGAATCTCAAAGTTTTGAGACGAAATTTCAATTGGCTTCTCTGGTTTTATTTTTCTTGGTTTTATTAGGCGGAATAGGAATAATTGCAAATGTTATTCAGCGTTAGTTAAAATTTTAACAGATTTTTTGAATTTTTATATTTAGGGATCAGTCTACGAAAAGTAAAGTTTTTGTACTTTAATGAAAGATCTATTAAAACAATTCTTTGATAGATTTTGATAATCGGTAACATCAATGGGACCTTTTTTGTAAATATTATTTAAAACATACGAAAATATATCATCTATATTATCATTTTCCTGTATTACGTATAAAATTTTCACTCATATATTAACAGCAACTAATATGATTTCTTTGAAATTCTGTAGTGCAATATAATCCGCATTGGATTTTATATTTTTTATAAGTAAATCTGTACTCGTTGTTTTGGATGAAAAAGCTGCTATAAATCCAATTTCTCCCTTATAACAATTTTCTTTCGAAGTTTCACAGAAGAAGTTTTGTATATCAACAATATCAGTGATATGCTGTTTGTCATTATAAAATTGAGCTAATTGGCCTAATGCATTTCCATAGGCATTTTGGCTTGCAACGTATTTTGCTTCTCCGAAAAGAATATTAAAATTAGAGTTTTTTGAGTAAAAATCAAATCCATGATTATTAATAACTTTCTTTTTAAAAAGTTCGGCGAGCGGGACATCTAAATAGTTAAATTGATTTACGATAGATAATCGTGCTAATTCAGATACAATGTATTCTCCTGAACTAGAGGTTACTTCATTAGCATCTTCCTGAATAATCTTTGTACTTATATGTTCTACAGTAGGCTTTGCTCTTTCTTCGTAACTGGATCTGATATAATCCTTATCAAAACTGCTTAACCAACTTAGGTTTGTCAAAGAATCAAGAATATTTTTAAGGGTCAATTGAAGATCAGTAGGATTAATCCTCAAAAATTTTATATGAGGCTCTATTTCTAAATTATCGACAATAAGGTATCCGTCGTTCATAAATCATTTTAAAAGTTAAAAAGACTAAATATCTATGATGTGTTTTTGTTAATAAATTTACAAACAATAAAATGAATAATTTTACGGTTTCCAGTATTTAGGATTCAAAAATATTATATGGATTTTTTTACTTTAATTATTTCTAAGTCAGAATTAAAAAAATCCTATTTCAGTTAAAATTTGCTTTAATTAATGACTAAATGAGTGAAGTCTATCCCTTTGATTCTTAATTGAAGTCGGGTTTTTGGGCCGTTTTTCTAAAATATTTTTTATCTGTTGAAAACATAAATTCATTTCCTTCAGGTGAGTATCAGTAAAGGTTTTAGTTGTTATTCCAAAACTATCAAAATACTTGTTTCTTTTCGTCATTTCTTTTTCCCATTTCTCCTTGATTTCCTGATTGACCAATGTTTGTTTTTGTTGAAGATTTGATATTTTCATATGTGATGATGCAGGGCTTAATTCAATCCCGACGAAATCGACTGTGTGTTGATTCAATACTGTAAAATCGAGTCTATATTCATGTTTTTTTATTAAACCTGCATATCTGAATTCAGGAATTAAGAAAGGTTCATTTAGTGGGTCTTTTGAACTTTTAATATACTCAACATACATATCATAAATTTGTTGTTCATACTCTGACTTGGATAGTCTTTTTAAAACACTTTGATAGAACGTTAATAATTCATTTAATAAATTGAATTTAATAGGATCATTTAAAGTGGGATCAATCAATCCTGTTTCCATGATATGACCGATAGTCCAATAACTATAGTTAGCTTTTCTTATTTCACTTTTGTCTGTTCCCCATTTGTCGATCATTCTTTTGGGAGCAATTATTAACCCGTAGGTTAATTCGTAACCAAACCAAATAGCCCATAAATTTTCATCAGGTTTTAATCTGAGCCTAGCATTGAGATTTTTAAAAAAATTTCTTTCCAAAAACTTTTGAGTATAATAGAATATTTCTTCATCCTGAAGTAATAGTACATTACGGGAGGCTGCTTTTGAATCCCAGTCGAACTCATCATTTCTTAGGAGATAAGCTTTTCTGCTTTCTTCAAAATCATCATTTAATCCTTTTAGCCAATTGGAAAAAAAATCATTAAAGTCCAAAAACTGTGTTCTAACACTATCAACGTATGTATTATTTTTTCCTCCAATAATTCCATGAAAAGATTGTATTGTTACATCTCTTTTTAAAATAGAGGATGCTCTTTGTAATACATCATTTCTTTTTTCATTAATTTCTAAAGTCAGTTCTTCAATAATTTCATAAATAATCCTTTCTTCTGCAAATGGCTTCATAGTTATATTAGTTTTATCAAATATAAGTAAATAAGCTTTTTGCTAGCAGTGTAATTTTAATCTAAATTATTTTTATAACCCTTTTTTCTAGGTAATCCTATTTTATGCTCTTGCGGATATGGACTACGATGAGTCATACTCACATCCTCCCGAAGGCTTCTTTGAATTTCCTGAGATTTGTCTTTATCCATTGAGTATCGGGGATCTGGAATAAGAGGCATTTTAGCCATCTTTGTAATAGTAACAGAAGGAAAGTGATAATCTACTTCGACTGTACCAAGCAAGAGATAAATGCCTCCTTCCTTAAATGGAAATTTTTTAAGACTGTCTGGAAAATGAGCCGTATCAAAATAGTGTCCTTCTGCATCAATCCAGGTTCCAAAGTACATATCATCTTTTTGTCCAGGATAATTTTTCCTTTTGATCGGGACATGTTTCCTTGAGATAAGATAAGCCAGCATTTTGACTTGTTTCTTATGGTATTTCACCAGATCTTTCACCAGAACATGCCCTCTATATTTTGTTTTCAATAAATCAAATATGGAATAAGAAACAGGAAATCCGAGTATTTCGATTTCATCAAAAGCATCCTCAAAACGATCCCTTTGGATAACGGGTAATTGATAATCTCTTTGGGGCTGATCAAATAATGAAATCGTTTTGGCTCTGTATTGATTCTTTGACAACAGAAATCTGGCTTCAATCAATAGCTCATGTTTTTGTTTACCGGTAAACCTGAATGCTCCTACAAAAATAAGTATCTGTAATGTTTCTATACCGATGGGAATTCTTTTTACAAAGTCTTCCAATGACTTATAATTTCCGTTTTTATTTCTCTCTTCAGGAATCAATTCCTTAATAAGGCCTTCCAATCTTTCAATGTGCATTAAACCTAAGTATACCTCTTTTTCATAGAGGGTTGTTTGATACTCACTGAGATTCACACATGGATTGTAAATCACGGCTCCTGACATTTTAGCTTCATGGATATATACTTCTGTTCTGTAAAACCCACCTCCATTATTGATGGCTGATACCATAAATTCAATAGGGTAGTGAACTTTTAAGTATAAACTCTGATAGCTCTCTACGGCATAGGACGCTGAATGGGCTTTACAAAAGGAATACCCTGCAAAGGATTCTATCTGCCGGTATACTTCTTTGGATAATTGCTCGGGATGTCCTTTTTTCTTACAGGATTCAAAAAAATCATCTTTTAATTTCTGTAGTGCAGACAATGATCTTCCCTTACCACTCATAGCTCTTCGCAGTACATCTCCATTGGCGGCAGATACACCCCCGAAATGCATGGCAATTTTTATCACATCTTCCTGGTATACCATAATGCCATAGGTTTCACCGAGCTCTTTTTCAAAGACCTCATGAAAATATTCAAAATGGCCGGGATGGTTATGTCTAAAAATATATTCCCGCATCATTCCACTTTGGGCGACACCCGGACGGATAATAGAAGAGGCGGCTACCAATACTTTATAATTATCACATTTCAGTCTTCTCAATAACCCTCTCATAGCCGGTGATTCAATGTAAAAACAGCCAATGGTTTTTCCAATACTCAGGAATTCGTTGCATGTGGCTTCATCCTTTGACAGGGTGGTATCCTGAATATCGATGGTAATACCTCTTTTTTCCTCAATGAGATTAACCGTATCTTTTATGGTTCCCAGGCCTCTTTGAGATAGGATGTCAAATTTTTCCAGACCGATATCTTCAGCAGTATGCATATCAAACTGAACGATTGGAAACCCTTTTGGCGGCATTTCTAATGCAGAATATCGGGTGATGGGTTCTTCAGAAATCAAAATTCCACAAGAGTGCATACTCCTTTGATTAGGAAAATTTTTTAAGAGTTCTTCATATTTGTAAATCAGCTGGACAATTGAGTTTTGATCATGCTGATTTTTCGGTTTTTTGGAGAGTTCATCCAATTCATCTTTAGGCAGGCCAAATGCTTTTCCAAGTTCTCTGAACCTTGATCTGCTTTTAAACTCTACGTTGGTTCCGCAGAAAGCCACATGATCTTTTCCATATTTTGAAAATATATATTCCAGAATTGTATCCCGATTTTTCCAGCTCCAGTCAATATCGAAATCAGGAGGTGTTTTTCGATTGAGGTTTAAGAACCTTTCAAAATACAGATCCAGTTCCAGAGGGCATATATCGGTAATTCCAATACAATAGCTGACAATGGAATTTGCTCCGCTTCCTCTACCAACGTGCATGAATCCCATACGATTGCTGTATTGTATGATATCCCAGGTGATCAAAAAATAGGCGCAAAAATTAAGCTGGTCAATTACTGCCAATTCTTTCTCGACTCTTTCTTTAGCCTGAAGATGATTGGTGCCATATCGTTTATGCAAACCTTCATAAGCCAGCTGTTTTAAAAGCAAGAAATCATTCTCCTTGCTGTCAGTGAAATGTTTTTTGTTTTTTGGAGTTTTAAAATCAAATTCAAAACTGCTTGCCTCAACAATATATTGGGTATTCTTAATAATTTGAGGATAGTATTGATATTTTTCTAAAAGCGTCCTTTTACCAATAAAAGTTTCATTGTTCTTGCAATAATCATTGTTTGATAATTTGGTAATCAGTGTATTGCTTGCAATAGCTCTAAGAAGCTTGTGAAGTTGATATTCTTCTTCTGTTTTGAAAGTGACAGGCTGCAGAATTACCATTTTAGAAATCAAACATTGCCATTCCGGTTTTATCAGAAGGTTTAATTCATCTGTTCTTATTCCTATAAATTCATGATCAAGGAGATTATCGGGAGTATTCTGTAAGGGATAGATCACAAAAGTATTTTTCAAATAAGGATTTGTTTTTGGAATTTCTATTCCCTCACAGTTGTAATCTGTTAAGAGCTTGTTAACTTCGGTAATACTCTCCTGGTTTTTGGCAATGCATATATAATATAATTCATTTTCAACTCTTATTTCTACCCCTACAATCGGTTTGATATTCTTTTCCTGACATAATTTATAAAAATCATAGATTCCTGTAATGGTGTTGATATCGGTCAAGGCCAGCACTTTTAGCTTATAGTCAACAGCCTGCTGAACCAAATCTTCCAGAGATAAGGTACCGTATCGCAAGCTGTGATAAGTATGACAATTGAGAAACATAATCAATAAAAACTAGCCTAATATTCCTGAAGCCCTTCCTACGCTAGAGGAGCCAAATCTATTTTTAATCTTATCCAATGTCTGATACAGAGATATCAATTCCTCAGTATCTTCAAAAAGATCCATCTGATGGCAGCCATGAACAAGCCCTGTAAATCTTACCCCAATAAGTCGGATTCTCATTCTTCGGGTATAGACTTTCTTGAAAAGTTCAAGGACATATCGTAATAAGGTGTGATCTGCCGAAGTGTAAGGGATTTTGCATTGTTTGGTTTCCGTATCAAAATTGGCATACCGGATCTTTACCATAACGGTTGAGGTCAGCCATTTTTCCTGCCTTAGCTGATAGCAAAGCTTTTCTACCATTCCGGAGAGAATACTTTGAATATTTTGTATATCAATAGTATCCTGTGAAAAGGTATTTTCAGTGGATATAGATTTTCTCTCAGAATAAGGTACAACAGGAGTTTCATCAATTCCATGGGCTTTTTTCCATAGAACTGTTCCGTTTTTTCCAACCAGCTGCTGCAGGATATCAACAGGCATTTCCGAAAGGGTTTGTATGGTCTTTACACCCAGTCTTGAAAACAGTTGAAAAGTTTCAGGTCCTACCATCGGAATTTTCTTTACCGATAACGGGTTTAAGAAGGGTTGTATATGCTGTGCCTTGACTTCCAGTCTTCCCGGTTTTGCTTCCCCTGTTCCAATTTTTGAAACTGTTTTATTGGTAGACAGCGCAAAGCTTATCGGCAAACCTGTGTTATGGGTTACTGCATCAGCAATATCATTTGTCCATTGGTAGCATCCGAAAAATTTGTCCATTCCGGAGAGGTCAAGATAAAATTCATCAATGCTTGCTTTTTCCAAGACCGGAACTTTTTCCCTGATAATATCTGTTACGGTATGCGACATATTGGAATAATATTCCATATCACCTTTTATGACCAATGCTTCAGGACAAAGCCTTAAAGCCATTTTTATGGGCATTGCGCTCCGCACCCCAAATTCTCTTGCCTCATAGGAGCAAGATGCTACCACGCCACGGTCTCCACCACCTATGATAACGGGCTTTTTCTCCAATACAGAGTTTTTAAGCCGCTCACAGGAAACAAAGAACGTATCCAAATCCATATGTGCAATTGCTCTTTCCATGTTACAAAATTAGTTACGTTTTGAAACTAATTTTGTATTTTTGTTGTCTAAAATTGTAACAATGTCAAAATTCTCTGATAACATCGTGTTTTTGAGGGGAAAGAAAAATATGACTCAGCAAGAACTGGCAGATCTATTATTTCTTACCCGATCTAGATATGTTGCCTATGAATATGGTAGAACAGAGCCTCCTATTGAAATATTGCTTAGAATTTCAAAATTCTATAACATCAGCATCGACCTATTGTTGACTGTAGATGTCAGAAAATTTTCTATCGATGAACTCATGGAGCTTCCTGACAATCGAATCGTTCTGCCTATAAAGGTTGATCAGGATGGAAACAATCAAATTGAGATTATTCCCCAAAAAGCTTCAATGGGCTACCTGAATGGCTACGGAGATCCGGAATACATAGAAAGTCTGGAGACCATATCATTGCCTTTTTTAAAAGGGGGTAAGTTTAGGGCATTTCCAGCTGACGGAGATTCAATGCCCCCCTATAAGAACGGAACCTATATCGTGGGAAAATATGTAGAAAATCTTTCGGACTTGAAAACGGACAGAACGTATGTTTTCATTACTACTAATGATGGAATCAGTTACAAAAGATTTCAGTTTCATGAAGCAGATGGTATATGGGTTAAGGCTGACAATCAATTTTATGAGCCTTATAAAATTCCATTGCCTGAAATTAAAGAAATCTGGGAATTTACATGTAGTATTAATACCAAAGAATATGAGCCTGATGAATTTGCAGAACATCATATTCAAAACTTTATCACAGAAATTAAAACTGATATCAAACAGATCAAAGAAAAAATGGGAGATAGGAATTGAATCTATTTTGAGTAAATGGCATAATCAAAAACTTCCCCGAAGGGAAGTAAAAACACAAATGATGAAAAAAATCCCGTAGTAACGGGATATTGCTAAGATAGATATTTTAATATAAAGTTATCATGACCCAGCTGAGTTTGTTTGATGCAGAAGAATTTTATGAATTTCCAAAAGATCTTTTGGAATACAGGGAAAATTTCCTGAGCAGGGAAGAAGCCGACCTGCTTAAAAACAAATTATTGGATACTGCTCCCTGGGAACAGCGTACCCAGAAAATGTACGATAAGATGGTACTTACTCCACGGTTGACTGCTTGGTATGGTGATGCAAAATCCTACGATTCAGCCGATAATAATACCACTAAAAGAAATGAATGGACTCCCGAACTGTATGCTTTAAAAGAAAGAATAGAAAAAGAGTTCGGTTATCAATTCAATGGCGTATTGCTCAATCTTTACCGTGATCATAATGATTCCGTCGCCTGGCATCGGGACAAAGAAAGCCGATATGGTAAACGTCCTGTCATCGCCTCCATCAGCCTAGGACAAACCAGAAACTTTGATTTCATAAAAAAAGATCATCATCAGAGTAAATACAGTCTGCCACTTCCTCATGGCTCCTTACTTATCATGAAAGGAGATCTTCAGGAAAACTGGGAACACAGAATTGCCAAGTCAACGATATCTATGCAAGAACGTATCAACCTGACATTTCGTTTAATTATTTCTAAACCTGGAGATTCTTGAAGACGGCTTGATAATCGTTTTTAAGAATTTCTTCATTTAAATGATATTTTCCAAAATTTAAATAAGAAAAGAAATCTTCATTTTGGAAATCTTTCAAGGCTTTGGGATAAAAATCATCAGTATTTAATATTTCAATATTATCAGTATGTGTATTAAAATCGATAGTTTTATTAAAATTATTCTGATTACCATAAAACCATTCTATACGAAGGGAGCCATTTATAATACTTCCTGCAAAACCGGTATCATTGCCTTGTCCAACATAGATAGTTGATCCGAACGCAATATTGCTTCTATACTTATTCTTTTGATCAAGCTTAAGATAATCAGTATAATCTTTAGTGGTCTTATTAAAGTATATCTTAATATAAAAATTACTTATATGTTCCTGTCCTAAGATGAAAAGTCTCAGTGGAGTAATATCTACATAACCTAATAAATCACTTGTCATAATTTTGCAACCTGCATGCTTCGCAAAATATCGATAGAGGTTCATTTTAGATACTCTCCAATCATTGCTAAAGATTTCTTGATAGTTAATTTGGTTTGAGGTTTCTATCATATTATTGATAAGATCAATATTTTCAAAGAATTCGGTATAAGCAATATCTGCATTTCTTGTCTGGTTATTGTTGCAGTCAATGCAAATTACTTTTGGGAATTTGATCAGTTTATCTTTTGGTGAATTGAATGGATGCGAATTTTCACCATCGTAATAGATGGCATCAAATGACTTACCGAATTGACGCCTGATATCTGAGGCCTTAAATTTATGTTCCTCGGAATTTGCTTCATTATTTTGACATATCCAACATTTCATAGTTTTTCAAGGATTTTTAAGAGGTTTGATTCTTTCGTTTTAAGTCTAAAATTTCTTTTATATTAGGAGGATATTCTCCATTAAAATATTCATAGATCAAGGGATTTCTAGAAAAAAAATGACCTGTCAGATCTACCCAAGTTTCGATGGGTATTTTCCCATTTATTTTAAACAATTTTTTTGACTTTGACTTAATTTGGGAATCATCTTTTCTGTTGTAGTTAAGGTCAGAATCCCGTCTTCGGAAATATTCTTCTTCCGTATAGAAATGAAAAGCTCCATCAAAATGTCTAAAACTAAGGGTGTTCATATCAAATTCTGCATGGACATATCTGACAGGGAAATAAATAATATCATCAATTTTTACTTTGATATGTTCACTTTTAAATTCTTCTGCCTGAAACGTTTTAATATTTTTTGATAAAGCCCATTTGATATCTAAGGAGTATGTATCTGCAAAGAAAAAGTTAATTTCAGAATCGTTAAAATCAGGAGAAGGCCTTAGTTTTACCAATTGATCAGAAATGTTCTCTACATTTTGATTAAAAACAGAACCATACCAGGTATCTAACTCTAAGATGGCAGCATTATTTACATCAATTTTTAAATTGTGTTGATCCAAGCTTATTTTTATTTCATCATAAGTAGTTGGCTCCATAGCCCAAAATTTATTAATGAATCGGGGCTGGAAACCATTTAACGAGGAATAGCTTCGTCGGAATAATGGACTAGCCATTGTTATATAATTGTCTGCAAAAAAATAGCCGTCAGAGAATATTTGTTTTTTAAATTTAGAACTGAGCAATTTATAATCTAAAAGACCGTCTTTATCAGGAATTAAATCTTCATTTAACTTCAAAAGTATGTCAGGTGATTCAACAACAATACCTGAGATCTGGGTGTATTTAAAATCCTGAGTAGTTAATTCTACATTTTTATTAGCAGCAAAGCGTATAAACTCATGAATTATTTTTTCATTGTCTTTTAATGCTTTTTCCGCTTCTTTTTCAAGTTGTTTAATATAATTTTCTTTAAAATCAGACATTTCA
Organism: Chryseobacterium sp. Chry.R1; assembly: GCF_039645525.1. Classification (NCBI taxonomy): domain Bacteria; kingdom Pseudomonadati; phylum Bacteroidota; class Flavobacteriia; order Flavobacteriales; family Weeksellaceae; genus Chryseobacterium; species Chryseobacterium sp. Chry.R1. The sequence continues at coordinate 4,541,977 of NZ_CP151793.1, read as the reverse complement.
CTCATAATCGGTAATCCTTGCTATCAAATGCTTTGTAAGTTACAATCCTTTTGTCAAAGATTCCATCATTCTATATTCTTTTTTCGTTACTACGAAAAAGTAGTGATTTTATTTCATTCCTCTTGTTCAACTTTACATTACCAGCAATCATAAAAATTACAGTTATGAATATTGAGAGAACAGAATTTATAGCCTGGATGGAGCGAATCATGGAAAGGTTTGATATTCTAAAAGAACAGATGATTAAGAACCAATCCAGATTTATAGAAGTAGACGGGGAGCAGCTTCTGGATAATCAGGATGTTTTACAGCTTTTAAAAATAAGTTCCCGATCATTACAGCGGTACCGGACTGATAAAAAGCTGCCTTATTATACCATCAGCGGTAAGCTGTACTATAAGCTTTCGGATGTCCATCAATTGATCAGAGAATGTTTAAACTCTTGATAGTAACAAGACATCTACAGCCAAATCATTCATCACCATTCCAATCTTGAGGATTTTCTTAATTGAGCCAATATCTTGGTTCCATTAAATGAAATACAATGGAAAATGAATTGATAACCCCTCAGGAACCCAAAGAACTAAAACCAGCAACAGACACACTCCTTGTCCTGAACATTCATACCAACCAGGTTGAGATGGTCAAGGGAGTTGATCAGGATGGAAATCTTCAAAAGGTTCCTCCACAAGAAAAAAAGGATAACGATCCGCTGATCAGGGTAGATAAACATGGCGATCTATTCTCCAATTTCTTTTCCAATTTTTATCGGCAGCTTAAAAATCCCACGCATTTCAACTTTTTCAAAGTTTCAGAATACGATGCTGTTAATACTGCTAAGGATCTTCAGAAATATGTTGATCAGGCATCCCCCGAAGAAAAAGAAAAGCTGAAAGGCTACGAAGTTTTACCTCAACACAATAACAATCCAAAAAATCAAAATATAATGGACAACAACACAGACAATCAGGAATATCGTTTTCAGCCTGAGCAAATCGACTGGAAAACGATGGAAAAATTTGGACTTAATCAGGAAAAGCTTGAAAAAATGAATGCGATGGATGCATTACTGAGAGGTTTTAAAACCAATACATTAATTCCCATCACTATAAACCTAGGAACAGCCATCAGCAAAATGGATGTTCGATTATCTCTCCAAACAGGAGATACAGGACAGGTTGCCGTTCATCTGCATGGTATTCGAAAGGAGCCCAATCTTAATATGAAATTCCTAGGACATGAATTCAGTGATGAAGACAAAAAGAATCTTAGAGAAAGTGGAAATATGGGCAGGGTAGTAGATCTGGTCAATCCTAAAACAGATGAAATCATTCCATCAGTGATCAGTCGTGACCGTTTAACGAATGAGCTCGTGGCTTATAGAGCGGAGTACATGAAAATTCCTGATGAAATTAAAGGAATTAGGCTTAATGAACATCAGAAACAAACCCTACTGGAAGGAGGACCATTGTATCTTGAAGGCATGACCTCTAAAAAAGGTGAGCTTTTCGATGCCACTGTACAGTTCAATGCAGATAAGCGGTATGTAGAATTTCTGTTTAACAATAATCAGGCACCGAAGCAAAGTCAACAGCAGCAGCATAACCAACAACAAACTCAATCTAGGGATAAAGAAGCACCCAAAATATTCAGAGGAAAAGAACTTGACGATTCACAATATGAAAAATTCAAAGCCGGGCAAACCGTGTACGTTGACGGTCTTACCGATGCTAAAGGTAAAGCTTATCAGGGCTATATTACCTTCAATAAAGAAACCTCCAAAACCGACTTTTCATTCACCAATCCTAATAAGCTCAAAGAGGAGGCAAAACCTACAGAAGATCATAAGACCCAAACTGCGGTTAACACCCATGGTAAAGCCAATGAAGCTACTAAAAATGTGAAGGAGCCTTTAGAATCAAAACAGCAGCAGCCTGCCAATAAACAGCAGGAAGACCAGCAAAAAAAGGTTAGAAAACCAAGAAGGCAAAAACTATAATAATCATCTAAATCCATCATATGAAAGCAATCATCGCAGAAAAACCGAGTGTCGCAAGAGAAATCGCACAATTATTAGGAGCCCATGAAAAGAAAGATGGTTATTTATCCGGTAACGGCTATTGTGTCACCTGGGCATTAGGACATCTGATCGCATTAGGAATGCCGGAAGATTATGGTATAAGAGGCTTTAACAAAGCCTCTTTGCCTATCTTTCCGAATCCTTTTATTCTGACTCCTAAAAAACTAAAGAAAGCAAAAGGTTATGAGCCTGATCCTTCGGCTTTAAAACAGCTCAACACCATAAAACAAGTCATCAATCAATGCAGCAGTATCATTGTCGCAACAGATGCAGGAAGGGAAGGAGAGCTGATCTTCCGCTATATCTATCACTACCTACAATGTGACAAACCCTTTGAAAGACTATGGATCAGTTCCCTTACCGAGAAGGCAATACAGGAAGGTTTTAAGAATCTTCAGCCAGGCGTTACCTTTGATGGTTTGTATGAAGCTGCTAAAGCCAGAAGCGAAGCGGACTGGCTGGTGGGAGTTAACGCTACCCAGGCATTAACCATCGCAGGAAACCAAGATGTTTATTCATTAGGCAGAGTGCAAACACCAACCCTTGCTTTAATCTGTCAAAGATTCCTACAAAATCAAAACTTCACCAAGCAGAAGTACTTTCAAATTCAGCTGAATCACAGAAAAGAATATACAGACTTCACCAGTCTTTCACTATTACAATGGGAAGAAAAAAAGCAGGCAGAACAAATCCAAAAATCAATAGAGCGGGAGGGAAAAGCTATTGTAGAAGATGTATCTATTACAACAGTGCAGGAACAATCTCCGTTACTTTTCTATCTCACAGAATTACAGAAAGAAGCCAACAGAAAGTTGGGACTTTCTGCCGATGAGGTTTTACAAACAGCCCAAACCCTCTATGAGAAACAATTCATCACTTATCCCAGAACCGGCAGTAAGTATATTCCTGAAGATGTATGGACTGATATTCCTGAATTGGTCAGAATACTGAATCAGACCCAACCTTTCAAAGCAGCCATAACCCATTTAAAATTCGGAAACTTCAACAAGCGGATTGTGAATGATCTAAAAGTTACCGACCATCACGGATTACTGATAACCACTAAAACACTTTCTGCACTTAGTGCTACGGAAAAAGCCATTTATGAGATGATTGCTTACCGTTTATTAGAATCCCTATCCCATACCTGTATAAAACAAGTCACCCAAATCCTGATAAAAGTACATCATTATGAATTCCAGATCAAAGGCTCTACAATCCTAGAGAAAGGCTGGCGAGCCATCAAAGGAATTCTGTCTGACAATGAAAATTCCAATAATAAAAATGAAGTCCTTACTGAACTTCCGGAATTCAAAATCGGAGATGAATTGAAGATCTCAAAAACCGACTTACTTGAAAAAATAACCCAGCCTCCCAAACTTTATACAGAAGCCGACCTTTTATCAGCGATGGAAAATGCTGGTAAATCTATTGAAAACAAAGAAGAACAAAAAGCACTCTCCAATATCGGCATCGGAACTCCAGCCACCAGAGCTTCCATTATTGAAACGCTGCTAAGCAGAAACTATATCATCAGGAAAAGCAAAACGTTGCATCCTACAGAAAAAGGCCTACAGGTTTACAATCTTGTCAAAGACAAAAAAATAGCCAATGTCCAAATGACCGCAGAGTGGGAAATAGCACTGGATAGAATTGAAAAAGGTGAACTCAATAAAACCCAATTCATAAACGACATCCAACACTACACAGCAGAAATCACCAACGAGCTCTTATCACTTCATATTCCCCAAGAAAATGTACCCCAACTAAAATGCCCCAAATGCCAACAACACAATCTTATTATCAAAGAAAAAATCGTAAAATGCACAGATAAGCAGTGCAACTGGATTCTCTTTAGAACCATATGCGGAGTACGACTCAGTATTAAAGATCTTACTTTGTTATTAACTCAAAATAAAACATCATTAATCAAAAACATGAAGAGTAAAAACGGTAAAAAGTTTGATGCTTTTATCATTCTAAAAAATGATTTCAGTACATCATTTGAATTTGGAAGTAGAAATTAATTTCAAAAAATTAATATAATAAAGAAGCAGCTAATCAGCTGCTTCTACATTTTATCCAAGTCTAATCACCTTTTTCGTGCTCGTGAGGTTTTAGCTTTGGATGCTTCGGTTGATTGGGAGGGTTTACTCTTCTTCTTCTGTCAGGCTCTCCATCCGGTTTTTTAGGCTTGGGTCCTGGCTTGATTGCTTCGATTGTATCCATACTGCAATAAAGATTAATTAATAATTATTTTGATATCAAAACAGATTAATACCAGATCAAAAGGAAATTTTGGTCATCATTTTCATTACGGAAAGCCGTAATTATAGGCTTCTGAAAGGGTTAACAGGTAGACAGATTTAATCCGGTAAAAAATTAAACAAATGCATAGAGGGATTGGTTTTTTGCTACACCCTAATCAGGAAGCTTTTAAAAATTTCATTTTATCAATTTTTCCATTAAATATTTCTTATATTAATTTTGCTAATCAATTTACCTATTTATTTATATAGAAATGATTCAAAATTGTAAGTCAATTATAGCTACGACAGAGAATAAATGTTTAAAGTTTTATTTATTATAAGGCATTGACGTTTCCTATTTCGGCTGCTAGTTGTATATTTGAAAGTTAAAACGTTTACTCAGATTAAATAAAACATGACCAAAGAACAACATATTGAAGATGATTTAATTAAACAATTAATTGAGCAGAAATATAGCTATCGTCTAGATATTAGAAACCGCGAAAGTCTAGAAAAAAACTTCAAAGAAAAGTTTGAAACACTTAATCGTGTCAAATTAAGCGAAAGTGAATTCAGTCGTCTAAAAGAAGAAATTATACAGCCTGATGAATTTAAGGCTGCTAAATTGTTACGTAATCGTAATACCTTTTATAGAGAAGATGGTACACCATTGCAATATACTTTAGTCAATATCAAGGATTGGTGTAAAAATGATTTTGAAGTGATTAATCAATTACGGATCAATACGGAAGATAGTAGCCATCGTTATGATGTTATTCTGCTGTTGAACGGTTTGCCTTTGGTACAAATTGAATTAAAGACTTTTGAGATTAGTCCGCGAAGAGCTATGCAACAAATCGTGGATTATAAAAATGATGCTGGTAACGGATATAAAAACTCGTTGCTGTGTTTTATGCAATTGTTTATCGTAAGTAATCGCAGTAATACGTATTACTTTGCTAATAATCGCAATCAGCATTTTATCTTTAATGCTGACGAGCAATTCTTACCTATTTATCAATATGCTGATGACAAGAATAAAAAAATAACGGCTTTAGATAAATTCACATCTAAGTTCTTAGTGAAGTGTACGCTTGGTGAGATGATTAGTCGCTATATGGTATTGGTTGAAACGGAGCAAAAGATATTGGTAATGCGTCCTTATCAGATTTATGCTGTAGAAGCGATTGTAAATTGTATTGATGAAAACCGCGGCAATGGATACATATGGCATACCACAGGCTCTGGTAAAACATTAACTTCATTTAAAACGTCTACACTATTAAAGAGTAATCCAAACATAGAAAAATGTTTATTTGTGGTAGATCGTAAAGATTTAGACAGACAAACAAGATTGGAGTTTAACAAATTCCAAGAAGGAAGTGTTGAGGAAAATACCAATACAGAAAGTTTAGTCCGTCGTTTGTTATCTACCGATTATACCGATAAAGTTATTGTAACCACTATTCAAAAATTAGGTATAGCGCTCGATCCTAAAAATAAAAATAATTATGCTGAACGTTTAGCTCCTCTTAAAGAAAAACGTGTTGTATTTATTTTTGATGAATGTCACCGTTCGCAGTTTGGAGATAACCATAAAGCTATAAAAGAGTTTTTCCCAAATGCTCAATTATTTGGGTTCACTGGTACACCAATTTTTGAAGAAAATGCAAGTTATAAAAAGATTGATGGTGGGGAAGGTCGTTATCAAATTACCGAAGATATTTTTGAGAAGCAATTACACGCATATACCATTACCCATGCTATTGATGATAAAAATGTTTTACGTTTTCATATTGATTATTTTAAAGCAGATGGTGTGCCAAAAGAATTGATTACCGAAGCTGGGGCTCGTAAAGCAGTTGTGGAAGCTATTCTTGAAAAACATGATGGGGCGACCAATCAACGTAAATTTAATGCAGTATTGGCAACGGCTTCTATTAATAATGCCATTGCTTACTATCAGTTGTTTAAAGAACTACAAGCAGAACGTAAAGCATTAGACGATGATTACCGTCTTTTAAATATTACTTGTGTTTTTTCGCCTCCTGCACAAGCTATTGCTCAGAGTGGTGAAGCTAATTCACAGAAAAATGCAGCCGATATTAAACAGTTGCAAGAAGACTTAATACAAGAAGCGGCAGACAACAAAGTCAATCCTGATGAAAAAAAAGAGGCATTAAAATCGATTATAGCAGATTATAACCATCAATACGGAACCAATCATACTATTAACGAGTTCGATTTGTATTACCAAGATGTACAAGCGCGAATTAAAAACCAAAAATACAGTAACCAAGATGTACCACCTAAAGATAAGATCGATATTGTTATCGTGGTAGATATGTTATTGACAGGCTTTGACTCACAGTATTTAAATACATTATATGTAGATAAAAATTTAAAATACCATGGCTTAATTCAAGCATTTTCTAGAACCAATCGTGTATTAAATGATACCAAACCTTATGGTAATATCATGGATTTTCGAAATCAAAAGGATTCGGTTGATACCGCAATTGTAAGGTTCTCAGACGGTGATTTAAAACAAGCACGTGAAATATGGTTGGTGGATGAAGCTCCTGTAGTAATTGAGAAATACCAAAGTGCAGTAACTAAACTAAGCAATTTTATGGCTGTGCATGGATTAGATTTTATGCCAGATGAAGTGAGTAATTTACGAGGTGAAGCCGCACGTGTGGAATTCTTGCAAAAGTTTAAGGAAGTACAGCGATTAAAGACACAGTTGGAACAGTACACGGACTTGGACCAAGTACAAACACAACAAATAGAAACGGTATTGCCCGAAGATACTTTGCGTGGTTTTAGAGGAATGTACTTGGAAACTGCGCAGCAATTACGTCAAGGCGAAAAAGGTAAAGACAAGCCAGCAGATTCTCCAGCAGAGCAATTGGATTTTGAATTGGTATTATTTTCCTCTTCTTTGATTGATTATGATTATATCATGGGATTGATTGCCGAATACACGCAACGCGATCCTAAGAAGCAAAAAATGTCTAAAGACAAGCTAATAAGTTTATTGAGTTCTAGTGCAAATTTATTAGAAGAGCGTGATTTGATGATTGCTTATATTAATCAATTGCCATTGGATGAAGCCCTCGATGAGAAAGAGATTCGAGAAGGGTACCAAGCGTTTAAGCAACAACAGCAAGATGCTCAATTAATTGCTGTGGCAAAAAAACACGAAATTCCTTTAGACCTTTTAAAACCTTTTGTAGAATTAATTATGCTAAGAAAGGTATTTGATGGTGAAAAATTAAACGGCCTTACCGAACACTTGGATTTAGGATGGAAAGCCCGTGCACAAAAAGAATTAGCATTAATGGAAGATTTAGTGCCTTATTTAAAACAACTAGCCGAAGGGCAAGAAATAGCTGGATTAAAAGCATATGAATAACGATACAATAAATATAAAATATAGATTTCCAATTTTTAAACAAGAAAAATGGAAGTTACATAAATTGTCTGAGATTGCTAAGTATACAAACGGAAGAGCTCACGAACAAGATATTGATGCTAATGGAAAATATGTAGTTATTAATTCTAAATATATTTCTACTGATGGAGCTGTCGTAAAGTATAGTAATACTGCACATTGTTTAGCTGAGAAGAACGATATATTAATGGTTCTTAGTGACGTTCCAAATGGAAGAGCAATTGCTAAATGTTATTTAGTAAAGGAGAATAGTAAATATACTGTTAACCAGCGTATTTGCAGAATAACACCAAACCAAGGAATTGAAAGTAGTTTGTTATATTATTTAATGAATAGAAATCCCTATTTCTTATCATTTGATGATGGTGTGAAACAAACAAATCTTAAAAATGATGATGTTCTAAATTTTGAAATTTTACTACCATCAAACCAAGCTGAACAACAAAAAATAGCGGCTTGTTTAAGTAGTTCAGATGATGTTATTGCTGGTCATGAAGAAAAGGTAACTGCTTTAGAGGAACATAAAAAAGGCTTAATGCAAAACCTTTTCCCACAAGAAGGTGAAACCCAACCGAAATACCGCTTCCCTGAATTTGAAAATGATGGGGATTGGGTGGAGAAATCAATTATAGATACGGCAGATAAAAATATTAAGTGGAGTTTTACAGGTGGTCCATTTGGTTCTAATCTGAAATCTAGTGATTATACTTCTAACGGCATAAGAATTATTCAACTACAAAATATTGGTGATGGAATTTTTAATGATGATTATAAGATTTATACATCATTAAAAAAGACTAATGAACTTTTAAGTTGTAATATTTACTCAGGAGATATCATTTTATCTAAAATGGGGGATCCAGTTGGAAGAGCATGTATAATGCCAGGAGAAAATCAAAGATTTCTAATGGCTTCGGATGGTATACGTTTGGTCGTTAATGAAAAGGAATTTTCAAAATATTTTATATACTCACATTTAAATTCGGTTCTTACTAGAAGTAAAATTGAAGCTAAATCTACAGGTTCAACAAGAAAAAGAATTGGTTTAGATGCTCTAAAACAAATACCAATATTAGTTCCAAAATCCATTCAAGAACAAAAAAAAATAGCCGAAGTTTTATCATTAGTTGATGAGTTGATTATAGCACAACGCGAAAAGATAGAAATTTTAAAAGAACATAAAAAAGGCTTAATGCAAGGCTTGTTTCCTAAAATAGAGATTTAAATGAGTGCAACGAAATATTACCATTATAAAACCTTTAGAGAAATGGTTGTCCGTCTGAGAGATGACTTAAACAATCATGATTTTGTTTTGTTGTACGCTTACAATGGTACAGGAAAAACACTTCTTTCTATGGAATTTAAAGATTACGCAAAAACAAGGAAGAAAAACCCCGGTGCAGATACGCTATATTTCAATGCCTACACTGAAGATTTATTTTCATGGGACAATGATTTAGATAATGACACAGAGCGAGTACTTAAAATAAATGCTGAATCTAAATTTTTCTCTGGATTAAAAGATTTAGCCTTAGAGGAAAGAATTTTCGCTTATTTAGAACGTTATGCAAGTTTTGACTTCAAAATAGATTATGACAAATGGAATGTTATTTTTAGCAAAGAAGTTAAAAATCCTAAATACAAAAATCCTGATTCTGGCGAACCTGAATTAATAAAAATAGATCACATCAAAGTTTCTCGTGGAGAGGAAAATATTTTTATTTGGTGTCTTTTTTTGGCAATTTGTGAATTGGTAATTGAAGGGCATGAATCTTATAATTGGGTGAAAAATATTTATATAGATGATCCTATTTCTTCATTAGACGACAACAATGCTATTGCTGTTGCTAGTGACTTGGCTCATTTAATAAAAAAAGCAAAAGATAAGGTAAATGTTGTTATTTCATCGCATCACGCATTGTTTTTTAATGTGATGAGCAATGAATTAAGACAACATAAAACAGCTAAACATTTTTTACATAAAAATGGTGAAGAAGGTCATACTATTAGAGCTACAGATGATACACCTTTCTTTCATCATGTTGCCATATTATCAGAATTAAAGCAAGTGGTCGATTCAGGCAAAATTAATACCTATCATTTCAATATGCTAAGAAGTGTTTTAGAGAAAACAGCTACATTTTTTGGATATGATGACTTTTCAAAATGTATCTATGGTGTTGATGATGACGTTTTGTTTGCTCGTGCTTTAAATTTATTGAGCCATGGTAAATATTCAATTTATGAACCCAAGGAAATGGGGGATGATAATAAGGATTTATTTAGAAGAATATTTAACGCGTTTTACGACAAATATCAATTTGAACTTCCAGAATTATTAATTGAGCAGTCTGTTGCAGAAGTAGCAACTGAAAAATAAAAGAGATGACACAAAAAGAACAACAAGAACTAGGTAAAACCCTTTGGAATATAGCAGACGATTTACGCGGTGCGATGAATGCAGATGACTTTAGAGATTACATGCTTTCGTTTTTATTTTTACGCTATTTATCGGCTAATTACGAGCAAGCTGCTGCTAAAGAATTACGTGGAGATTATCCACAATTAGCAAAAGGAGATAATCGTACCCCTTTAGCCGTGTGGTACGAAGAAAATGCAGAAGATATAGCTTTCTTTGAGAAAACAATGCGTAAAAAAATGCATTATGTGATTCAGCCTAATTATTTATGGAATAGTGTTTATGAGTTGGCACGTACACAAAGTAATGATTTACTAAATGAACTTGAAGACGGTTTTAAACATATCGAGAACGAAAGTTTTAGTGGTGAATTTCAAGGTTTATTCTCAGAAATTAATCTTAATTCAGATAAATTAGGAAAAACTTACGAAGCTCGTAACGAACAACTATGTAAAATCATTACTAAAATTGCTGAAGGAATTGCCGGCTTTAGCACTGATAGCGACGCCTTAGGTGATGCCTATGAGTATTTGATTGGGCAGTTTGCCGCAGGCTCTGGTAAAAAAGCGGGAGAATTCTATACGCCACAACGTTTGTCAGATATCTTATCAGAGATTGTTACTTTAGATAGTCAAGAGCCAAGGCTCGGGCGTAAAAAGAATTTGGATAGAGTGATTGATTTTGCATGTGGCTCTGGTTCTTTGTTGTTGAACGTGCGTAAAAACATTGTAAATGAAGGCGGTACGATTGGACAAATTTACGGACAAGAGAAAAATATCACTACCTATAACTTAGCTCGAATGAATATGCTTCTGCATGGTGTTAAGACAAATGAGTTTGAGATTTTTCACGGTGATACGTTAAAGAATGATTGGAATATTTTAAGTGAACCCAATCCAGCAAAAAAAATAGAGTTTGATGCCGTTGTGGCTAACCCTCCTTTTAGTTTAAAATGGGATGCTTCAGAAGCTATGGCTGAAGATTTTCGTTTTAGGGGTTATGGTTTAGCTCCAAAATCAGCCGCAGATTTTGCTTTCTTGTTACATGGTTTTCATTATTTAAGCAGACAAGGCACAATGGCTATCATCTTGCCTCATGGTGTTTTATTCCGTGGTGGTGCTGAGGAACGCATTCGTAAAAAGCTTGTGAAAGATAATAACATTGATGCGATTATTGGTTTGCCAAGTAATTTGTTTTATTCTACAGGAATACCAGTTTGTATTATTGTGTTGAAGAAATGTAAAAAGCAAGATGATATCTTAATAATAAATGCTAGTGAACATTATGGAAAAGGTAAACGTCAAAATTTCTTAAGAGATATAAAGAATCATGGAGTTGATGATGTTCAAAAGATTATTGACACTTTTAGAGATCGATTGGAAGAAGACCGCTATTCAAAACGAGTATCTTTAGAAGAAATCGCTAAAAATGATTACAATCTAAATATTACGCGATATGTGAGTACATCGGAAGCTGAAAAGCAAATTGATTTGAAAGAGGTTAATAAAAAGCTAAACGGACCAAATGGAATCAATTCAAGAATAAAAGCAGCAACTAATTTGCATAATTCTTTTCTCAGAGAACTGGGTCTAGATGAAATATGATGAAATAGTTCCAACCATGTCTTTCTTTTGTAAACAATAAATCTTTATTTCGATTGTTTTGAATGTAATACAAAACTATATAGTTAAAGATAAATAAAAAATCCTAACCTTTGAGTTAGGATTTTTCTATTATTTTAAAATTAAATAATTCTTGTGGTATTACGTCTAATCCTTTAGATAGCTCTAAAATTGTAGACATTTGAATATTTCTTAAACCTTTTTCAATTTTACCAATATCGCTATAGTCAATTTCACAATTTTGAGCCAATTGTCTAAGACTAAGTTGTTTTTCTTCTCGTAATTCCTGAACCCTTTTTCCAAAACCTTTTAGAAATGCAATTTTTTCAGTGTTTGTTGCCATATCAATATCAAATTGACAGCAATTTCCATAGAAAGATAAAATAATTTGTGGGTATAATTTCCCACAATATATTTTTTTTATTATATTTGGAGTAAATTACTTAATAAAGTAATTTTGCGATACTTCAATTTAATGATAGAAGCTATTGCTTAGAATCTCGTACTAGAAAATCGCCAATTTTCAAACAAACGCAACGAGACCATAAGTAAAGTAGCTCACGACCTAGGCGTGGGCTTACTTACGGAGTTTGTTGCAAGGTGTTTGGCGATGCCTCTAGTACAAGCGATGACGTAGTAAGTTCCACGCTTTATTTTTCCTATGTTGCCTATATTCGCTAAAATCTAAGCCCGCTTCCTAAAATAGTATCAGACTACACGATACAATAGGAGGGTACAACCTATTGCGGCTTTAATAAGCTTACACGGGAACACAGATTTCATTCATATTAAATTCTTTCCGGTGCCTTGCAGTCACTGCTTACAGAACCTCACCAGTCCTTTTTCATACTAAAAGGCATCAGGAAAGTCTTTATCTACAAAATGAATCAAAAAAACTACTCAACTTAAAATCAGAAGAAAGAAAAAAGCCCCTTCCCATGCAGTTTGGAGACCAACGGGAAAGAGCGTAGTTCAGTAATTAATCTTTAGAAAATTAAAAACCTTTACAAATCTATGAAAAATTCCTATTACAATATAGGAGGCATTTTCTTTGGGCTCATGTTTACCGCTGTAAGCGTTACTGTAAAAGCCCAGACACGCACCATTTCCGGTACCGTAACCTCATCCGGTAAACCTTTACAGGGAGTCATAATCTCCCAAGAGGGTAGTGATCAGGTAACCATAACCGGCAACGACGGAACCTATACATTACAGGTTTCAGCAGAAAATACCATCCTATTGTTCAGACACCCTGATTATGCAGAAGAGAAATTTATCCTCACTAATCAGAAAGTCGTTAATATCAGCTTAGAACAAAAAGTAAAGGGAATCGAAGAAGTTATTCTCAACGCAGGCTACTACAAGGTTAAAGACAAAGAAAGAACCGGTAGTATCGCCAAAGTTTCAGCAAAAGATATAGAAAACCAGCCTGTCACCAATGTTTTATCAACCGTACAGGGAAGAATGGCAGGAGTGAATATCACCCAGAATTCAGGAGTTCCGGGAGGTGGCTACAGTATTCAGATCCGGGGGCGTAATAGCCTGAGAACCTATGCCAACAGTGAAATTGATGGCAGCCAGCCCTTATACATAGTGGATGGTGTCCCCGTGGGAAGCGGAATGACTGCTGTTTACGGTGCCAATATTTTGTCAGATGCCAACCTGAATCCACTAAGTAATATCAGTCCCAATGATATTGAAAGCATTGAAGTTTTAAAAGATGCAGATGCGACCGCGATCTACGGTTCAAGAGGGGCCAACGGAGTGGTGCTCGTGACCACTAAACGGGCAAAGAAAGGTTCTTTAGGACTTTCCGTTAATACATCCTATGCGTTAAGCAGCAGCCTTTCCAATCTTACCATGATGAACACGGAGCAATATCTGGGAATGCGCAGGCAGGCCTATGCGAATGATGGAATTTCAGTATATCCGGCCACTGCGTATGATATTAACGGTACATGGGATCAGAACCGTTATACCGATTGGTTTAGTACACTTCTCGGCAATACTTCGGTAACTTCCAATGTCCAGCTGTCTTTATCGGGAGGTGGGGAGAGAACCTCTTTTCTGGTAAGTTACGGACACAATGAGCAGACTACGGTCTTTGCCAAAGATTTCCGGTATAAAACCAATACCTTACTAGGCAACCTGTCACACCGCTCTGCAGACAACCGTCTGAACTTTACCATGTCAACACTCTTTTCAAAGCTGGAACATAATGTAATCAGCCTGGACAATACCGGCAGTGCTTTATTTCTGGCTCCCAATGCTCCGGCACTGTACGATTCACAGGGGAATATCAACTGGCAGAACAATACTTTTGATAATCCTTTGGCTGCCTATAACAGTACCTATTCCAACAACAATGTGCAGTTTATGAATAATTTCACGGCGGGTTACGAATTGTTGAAAAATGTACAGATCAAACTCAATGGAGGGATCAGTTATCAGACCTTTGATGAACTTTCCTTACAGCCCAGTACGATCTATAATCCGTCATTGGGTATAGGTCCTGCCAATTCCAGAGCGCTGCAGAGTAATAAAAGCAGGCTATCCTACACGTTGGAACCGCAATTGAACTGGACCTTCAAAAAAGGACGCCATCAGGTAGATGTCCTGGCAGGGGGCACCTATCAGGCTGATCTGAATACTCAGGGTGCCATACAGGGGTATGGTTTTACCAGCAATGCATTTATTGAAAATATTGCGGCGGCTACTACCAAACTGATCTCGGACCAAATCAAAACGGAATATAAATATGCAGCTGTCTTCGGAAGACTTAATTATCAGTTTGACCATCGCTATATCATTAGTATTACAGGGAGAAGAGACGGAAGCAGCCGTTTTGGAAGTAACCGTAAGTTTGCGAACTTCGGTGCGATAGGGGCTGCCTGGCTGTTTTCCAATGAAAGCTTTATGAAAGAACTATCCTGGCTTTCCTTTGGAAAGCTGAGGGGAAGTTATGGTTCTTCAGGAACCGATAATATAGGGAACTACCAGTATAACGATACGTTTATCACTTCTACTTTAGGGTATAATAATGTAACGGGATTGGTTCCTTCCAAATTGTTCAATCCTAATTTCAGTTGGGAAAAAACCGTCAAATTGGAAGCTGCACTGGAAATGGGATTCTTTAGGGATAGACTTCATATTACAGCATCCCATTACCGCAACCGCTCCTCGAACCAACTGGTAGGTTATCAGCTTCCTTCGGTAACTGGGTTTACTTCAGTGTTGGCCAATCTGGATGCTACCATTCAAAATACGGGGTGGGAATTTGAGATCGCGGGCCGTCCGTTTACCGGAGCTTTTAAATGGGAAACATCTGCCAATCTAAGCATTCCCAGGAATAAACTTCTGTCGTTCCCGGGACTGGAAGGATCTACCTATGCCAACTCTTATGCAATTGGGCAGCCTGTGAATATTGTCAAATTGTACCATCTGGAAGGCATTAACCCTCAGAGCGGTCAGTATATCTTTACGGATTACAATGGTGATGGTAAGATCAGTTCCCCTGATGACAGGCAGGTGATTAAAAATATAGGCGTAGAGTTTTTCGGTGGCTGGAGCAATAATTTCAGCTATAAAAACTGGTCGCTGTCACTGCTTGTCCAGTTCGTCAAACAGCAGAGCCGCAATTTTAATTATCAAATGTCATCCCCAGGACTGATGCGGAACCTTCCGGTAGAGGCCCTGAATGTCTGGTCACCTGA
The DNA here is from genome assembly GCF_039645525.1 of Chryseobacterium sp. Chry.R1. Classification (NCBI taxonomy): domain Bacteria; kingdom Pseudomonadati; phylum Bacteroidota; class Flavobacteriia; order Flavobacteriales; family Weeksellaceae; genus Chryseobacterium; species Chryseobacterium sp. Chry.R1. The sequence continues at coordinate 4,526,437 of NZ_CP151793.1, read as the reverse complement.
TAATCCGAATGGATTGTATATGCCGTATCACGCTACCGCATCACCCCAGCACAGTTTATTTCAGATGAGTGATGCAACCGTGTCCGATGGGTCGTTTATCCGCTTGAAAAATATTCAGCTCAGCTACCGGATTCCTTTGCGGGGCAAACTCATCAAAGAAGCCAAGATTTATTTTCAAGGGCAGAACCTCTATACCTGGACCCGCTATTTCGGGCTGGACCCCGAGTTTTCATCTTTAGGATTCCTGCCGCCTCTTAAAACCTATTCCTTTGGCATGCAGATTAACTTTTAAAACTATGACAATGAAACTTTATCAACAATTCTATATCATAACAGGATTTGTAGTATTATCAAGTATGAGTTCCTGTGAAAAACTGATCGAGGTAGAACTGCCTTCCAATCAGATTGCTTCCGATCAGGTATTTGTGGATGTGCAGACGGCGGATGCTGTTTTGGCAGGACTATATTCAGGACTACGTGATAGCTCTCCGTTTGCGGGGGATCAGTCCGGTAGATTATTAGGGCTTTATACTGATGATCTGGACTTTTATTCCACTACAGCCACCAATGGACTTCCTGAGATTGCCCACAACCTTCAGAACGATTCCAACGCAAGTATTTATACGGATTGGTCAACTTCTTATAAGCAGGTGTATGTCGCCAATGCCATACTGGAAGGTATTGAAAAGTCAAATTCCATTTCCCAGGCAGACCGCAACCGAATCAAAGGAGAGGCATTAATGGTCAGATCCATGCTGCTGTTATACCTTCAGCAGGTATATGGAGATATTCCATATCCGATAACTACCGATTATCAGGTTAATCAGTCGATTTCAAAAACTGATAAGGCACAGGTGCTTATACAACTCAGTGAAGATCTTAAAGAATCCATCAGCCTGCTTCAGGACAACTACAGAAATACGGAGAGGATTTATCCTAACCGTAAAATGGCGGAACTGCTATTGGCTAAAGTCTGTCTGCTAGAGGGAAAATGGTCAGAGGCAGAGCTTTTATGCAAAGGTATCATTCAAAGTCCGCTGTACCAGTTTCAGAATGACATTACCAAGGTTTTTATTAAATCGGGAAGCCATATCCTCTGGCAGCTGAAGCCTAAAAATTCGGGGGATGGAACCAAAGAGTCCGGAATTTATTATTTTACCAATTCAGCACCTTCGATGACTGCGCTCAGTTCAGGGCTTGTCAATACCTTTTCTTCTGCAGATCTAAGAAAGCAGTATTGGATGGCTCCGGTAACTTTTAACGGAACAACCTGGTACAGGGCTGAGAAATACAAAAACAGGACAGCCAATACAACGGAATATTCAATCATTGCCCGCCTGGAGGAGGTTTATCTTCTTTTAGCCGAGGCTTTGGTACAGCAAAATAAAATAGATGAAGCCCTTTCGTACCTCAATAAAACCAGACAGAGGGCAGGAATCCTGCCGTTAGCCATGCCTTTATTAAATGAAGTTGCACTCAACGAGATTGTCATGGAAAACCGCAGGGAGTTTTTTACAGAAATGGGACATCGTTTTTTCGATCTTAAAAGAACAGGGAAGCTCGATACAGCTTTACAGACGAAGCCCAACTGGAAGCCTTATCATAAGCTTTGGCCGATACCCCAGCAGGACATTTTATTGAACTCTAATTTAAAACCTCAGAATGAAGGCTATTAAGATTAAACCGTTTCTATGTGCCGTAATCACATTTATCTGGAGCAGCGGTTTGTTGGGGCAGTATAATATGGATTCCATCAAGCAGAGGTATGCCAAATTCTACACCATTGCCAACCTTAAGGTTGATAATGAAAACCAGTGGATTTCCTTTACTAAGATTTATAAAAAGAATACGGATACGACGGTCGTTGTAAAAGTCGGTCAACAGCAGGATCTTACAACTGCTTTTGTAGGTGTTTCTGAAAGCTGGTTTTTAAAAGGTAACCGTTTTTTATGGTTAGGAAAAGATAAAGCGGAGCTTGTTGACCTTCGGTCCGGGCATAAGAAAGATTTTAAGGAAGCCGGTACCATCGAGGTTCTTCCTTCTCTTGGTTACTATGCTGTTTTGTATAAAAACCGTCTTCTGGAAGTATTTGACAATAAAGACAAACTTGTTGCTTCCGTTAACGATGTGACACAGCTGGTAGGCAATAAAAAGAACCAGCTGTACATCCTTGTGAAGCAGAACAATGTCTTGTCTGTTTGGTCACTGCAGTCCAAAACATTTAAAAAGGTGTATACTTCTGAACAGGGTATTAAAAAAGTCATACTCACGCCCTCACAAAGGTATCTGGCGGTTACAGAGCAGGAGAAGTCTTCTGGTGGATTGCAGCTTGTATTACTCGACACCAAATCCCTGAAAATTTCAAGAGTTGGCAACGACTTTATGAAAGCAGATTATATCGAAGTTCGTGAGATTAATAATGGAGGTGGTTTTTTTCTGGATTGTAATACCCGTCCAAAACCCTCTCCAGCTAACCAGCCGGAAATAAAATACGGTACCGATCAGGATCTTTGGCTCTATAGAATGGGAGAGCAGTATCATGAGTACTGGGTGTATAATGTAGAGTCAGAACAGTTGGAAAAGATCAATCGCAACGGGATGTTTATGGCCGCTATGGACCATGACAGGTATTTTCTAAGCTTTGACCGAAGGGAGAGGAATGCGTATGTCAGTTCGGTTTCCTGGTTTGACATTTATTTATATGACCGTGTAGGTAAAACATCAAAAAAGATACTCACACAAACTTCAAACCTGGTGGTCAGCCGGGGAGGAGAGTTTATCATAGGCTTCAATGAAGAAAAAAAACGATGGATTCTGTATCATACGTTATCATCAAAAGAAAAAACGATTGCAAATGAAGAAATCCAAAGGCCTGTATTCAGTCAAGATAACCGGTATGTTTTTTTTGAAAGCCGAAGCGGTCTTTACCGGTTTGATCTGTGTGCGGAAAACCTGGCACCAATAGCTGTCACAGAAAATAAAAAAGTAACCATTGTCAATGTCAAAGAAGAGGCTATATATGGAACATTAGGTGCGGATTTTCGAATCCGTACTGTTGACACAAATAATCCCATCATCTTTGAGCAATATGATCCAAACAGCAATGAAACATCATACGCTCAGTGGTTCCAACGTAAAATAAAGGAGCTGCTTCCGGCTACTAAAAACAGGGTTAGTGATTTCAAAATCAATACCCGGAGTCATACGGTTTTCAGTCTGGAAGAGAATTTCAACAGTCCTCAGGTAATTTATCAATATCACGGCGGTCAAAAGAAAAAAGTGTTTCAAAGCAACAGGCATGATCAGGAGATCATTATGGCTAGGCAGGAAGTACTTTCATACAAGAATAGTTTAGGTGTTCCCATCAAAGGTGTATTGTACTATCCGCTTAACTTTGATGTCCGAGAGAAGTATCCACTGGTTCTGTCGATCTATGAAGTCCAGAATAAAAGTGCGTCGGTGTATCCTTACCCTTTTTTTTCAGGAATAGGGATTAACATCCGGTCATTAATTGATAATGGCTATTTTGTTTTTCTTCCCGATGTGGTTTTGGACAGTCGCGGACCTGGATTTTCCGCGCTGGATTGTGTGCATTCAGGACTGGATGCCCTGGAAGGAAATAACAATATTGACAGCAATAGAGTGGGACTTATGGGGCATTCATTTGGCGGGTTCGGCACCAGTTTCATAGCAACCCGTTCCCATCGTTTTGCGGCCTATATATCAGGAGCAGCAGTTACGGATCTTGTGAAATTTTATTTTTCCTTCAGTCAGGAAAGAAAGCTTCCCAATTATCCCCGCTTTGAAAACGGACAGTTTGATATGAAGGTGCCGTTTTCTAAGAACAAAATGCTTTACTATGATAACAGTCCTATTGCCAATGTAGAGAAAATTAATAAGCCAACCCTACTCTGGACAGGGCTGAAAGATGGAAATGTCCCTTATACTCATACAGAAGAATTGTATACCGGTTTACTGCGGAATCAAAAAAAGGCGATAGTACTGTATTACAAAGATCAGGATCATGATCTGGCAAAAAACAGTGCTGAGAGCATGGACCTGCATTTAAGGATCCTGGATTGGTGGGATTACTTTCTGAAAGATAAAAAAGATATTCCCTGGATTGATAAAGAAATGAAAAAGGATGCCCTGTAAGGCATCCTCTTTTTTTTACTGTGGAATTTCTCTGAGAACATTGTCGCAGAAAGTTTCTGAGACCTGTTCTTTCAGCTGAGTGCCGTCTGACAGCTCACAGATAGGTCCTGTAGGAATGTCGCTACAGTTTTTACCTGCTTGTTCACAAGTGAAATTTCCATTACCATCCGGAACCATATGGTATCCCGGTACAATAGCTTTGTTGGTCTGATTTACCATCTTTGTGGCAAATGCGGTTCCTGTTCCTAGTACCACTAGTAAAGCAGGGAAAAGGATCTTTTTCATAAAATGAAATATTTAGTGTTGCCTACTCTGTTGATCGGTTTTCGGCTTCCCCGATTTGATATATTGAGATAATGCTTTTGTTATTTTGTATTGGGTGAGCATATTATTGTGGAGGGCGTACAGGTATTTGTCCGTGACAATGATGTCATTGAGGGTATGATCGTCTTTTTTAAAAATATAGATGCTGCCTACATAACTTTTGTTATCAATGTCATATACATCCAGTACATCTGATTTTTTCCACGCTTTTCTCGATTCGTGCCTGCCCATCAGACTGGATTGAACAAAAAGCAGATTTCTGTACACAACAGATCTGATATTGACCTTCAGGGCAGGTGCTGTCATCTTGTAAGTGCCGTCAGAGAGCTTCGATGTTTTGATTTGGGCAGTTTTTACAGTATCTATCGTCTTAAGTAATTGCTGCACCTGCATACTGCTGTTCATGACAATCACCTGATTTCTGTATGTATAGGTATACAGCAGTTTTTTCGTATATTGTTCATAAGCCATGCTTCCATCAACATCAAAAAGGCCGTCGGTCTGTTTCTGTAAAACGGTTGTTTTTAATTGTAATTTCTGAGGACTGTCAATATTAAGAAGCCCTAGAACCAGATGGTTGCTCGGACGTACCTGTGTCCTGATGGCAAAACGGGAAGAGTCGATAACCCTGAGATCATTAAAATAAGCGTCTTTGTAACTTATTCTTGTGGTAGATTCAGTCCCAAGCCTGCCTTTAAATAGGATAGGTACCGATCCGTCATAGATATAGAAATGTCCATCTGATACTATTTGCCTGATGTTTTTGTAAGGATGATCTATTTCTATTCGGGCAGAGGTAGAGGCTGTCCGATGCATCGAAGAGTCAACTGTGAGAAGCTGTTGCGGATACTTCTGGTTAGACAGATAAATGTTATGATCATCAAACCCTGCAAAATAATAAAAATCATTCTCCAGCTGTAGTGATTGATGCTCGATGACAGGGTGCTTGATAAACCGCCTTGTAAAATTATTTTCCTTTTTAATGACATGCTCAGAGGAAAGAAACAGACCTATCATTACTATAATGCTTACTACGATTGATGTTACTACCGTTAAAGAGGTTTTTGATATACGAACATGAATTTTCTTTTCTATTAAGAATAAGCCAATAATTGCAAGTAATACACACACTGCATTAAAAATTAAATGTTCAGTCCAGCCTAGTTTTTCCAGAATTCCTCCACAGGAACAGGGAACAAAGTCACTATAGTTGAGAATGATGAAAATATAGGTTGTAAATGCTGACATCAAAATCAGGGAGAGGTATAAGCCTGCGCGCCTGCAAAAGGGTACCAACAGTAAAATAGAAGCAACCCATTCTATAATAATGACGCTGTATGAGACAAAACCTGCATAAGCACTTAAAAGTGGCGACTGTGCCAGTTGAATCTGAAATCTTTCAAAGTCAATAAGCTTACTGACACTTGCATATACAAATAATAAGATAAAGAAGTAGCTTACAAAAGGAGGGACTATATTGAGAAAATTTTTCATAGCACGTTATTATGAGGTTAACAGACTTGAACCAATCTCCATTTAATTTTACAACCACAGTATTCGGGCATCGGTTCACCTTTGAAAAGGGGTACAGTAGTCTTGAAATTCCCCATACTTTCCCAGATGCCACTCTTTGGACATGGTAAGCCTGTAACAACTGATATGGAGGTATGAGGAATCATGATTTTATTGTAGTTTCTAATCTTGGGTAAGCCGCCAATTATCACCATCCCTCACAGGAGGATCTTTTGTTTCAGGATCTTTAATAGCCTCTATGGATTTTGCAGAATCCTGTTTCATTGCCATACCGTTTATTGTAGGTTCTGGATTTTCAATCTTTTCATAATTTGATATTATATCATCATCTCGATGGGTGCAGTTTTGCAGAGAAACTACTCCGATCACTATAGTAAAAAATGGGATAAACTTTTTCATTGTAATAATTTTAATTTGGTTATCCCGGCCGGTTTATATTAGAATTCTGATATCAAAATTATCCGGCTTAAGAGGTAAAAAAAACTGATCTGCGGCTCTATTTTAAAATTGATACGTATCAATTTTAAAATTAACACATCTTTAATTTTAATATAAGTTACTGGTTATTAGTAATTTGTGATTGATTTATTCTTGTGGGTGTCCAATTCCTCTAATTTTGATTTATTTAAAACATAAATGATTATTTTTGAGATGGTGAGGTTCTAAATATCAGTCTATGAAAAAGTTTTATTACTTTCTCGTCTTATTTTCTGCATTTTCACATTTTTTATTCTCACAAAAGAAAGAGGAAAGAACGTACAGTGAAATCAGAAAACCTTATGAAAAAATGACCATAGATGACATTAATGCAATGCCCTATGTAAAACTCTATATTCAAAAAGCAAAAAATGAAAATAACTTTTCAAAGCTGATTCAAGGGTATAGAGACGGAAGACAATTCGACTACAAAAACAAAATGAAGTATGCTGACAGTGCGTTAGCCGTTAGCTTGCAGCATGGAACTCAAGATGATATAAGTAAAGAGTATCTAAGCAAGGGGATTATCTACTATTTTTATCAGAAAAAGTATAAGTTGGCCTTAAATGAATATCTGAAAGCCTATTCATATTTGAAGGGTTCGAAAGATCAATACCACTACTACAAAGTTCTTTATCATTTAGGAATTGTAAAAGGCCATTTAGGCTATTACGATGAAGCCATGAATCATTTTCTTGAATGTACTTCATTTTACAGGTCAAAGTTGGATGAAAGCCATCATGAAAATGAAAAGTTTAATTATGAAAAAGCATACCTCAACTGCTTACATCAATTAACCGTACTCAACAGATATCTGGATAACTTTGATAAAAGCGACAGTTTAAGTATGTTGGGTTATCGGTTAACCGTCGATAACAGCGATTTTGCATTGGAAAAAAGCTATTTTCTCAAATGCATCGGAATTTCCAGGTATCACAAAAAAGACTACAATGGCGCAAGGAACCAATTACAAGAATCCTTACCTACTATTCTGAAAAGAAACGATTTTGCCTGGGCTTCCGTCGTATACTATTATTTGGGAAAAACCTATGAAGTTCAAAATGATATTGATCGTGCGGTCGGATGCTATGAAAAAATAGACTCTATTTTTACTAAACATGATTTTATACTTCCTGAGGTCTATAAAAGTTATCATTACCTGATAGATAACTACAAAAATAAGGATGTCAACAAACAGCTTTATTATACCAATCAGCTATTAAAAGCAGACAGTTTAATCAGCAAAGATTTTCCTTATCTATCTTCAAAACTTCATAGGGACTTTGACCGAAAGACATTAATTGACGCAAAAGAGGAAATAGAGAAGTCGAGCAATAAAAAAATTGTAATTGCTCAGATCTTAATTGTATCAGGCAGCGTACTCCTTGGTTTTATGGTGGTCCGACACAGAAAAGATCAAAAGATTAAAAAACAGTATAATCTTCTTCAGAATAGGATGGCAGAGGGAACGTATAACATCAATGATATTTTACAGGAAGAGCAGACAGAGTTTCCGCTAAGAAAGACTTCTCTCACCCCGGAAATGACCAATGAGATTAAAGAAAAGCTTAAAAGGTTTGAGCATGAGGAACAATTCAGAAAGAAGGGGATTACACAGAAAAGTATCGCCTTAAAGTTAGGAACCAATTCCCATTATCTATCTGTTTACATTAATGAGCAAAAAGGGATGAATTTTAATAGATACATGGCTGAACTGCGGATCAATTATATTACCAATTTACTCAGCACGAACAGCAAATATTTAAACTATACCATTGAGGCTTTAGCAGAGGAATGCGGTATCGCTGCACGGCAGAACTTTTCAAATTTATTTTTCGATATCAATGGTATCCGGCCGACAGATTATATAAAGAATCGGAAAAAGGAGCTGGATATTAGCTGATTAAGCCATGCATTATGGATTTTTTGTAAATTCCTGAAAAAAGGACATGGTAACAAAAACAATTTTTAAAAGAACTTCCCAATTATTGGAAGATCTCGATGTAAAGATTAACGAAGTCTGCGATGACGGAAATGATGTGATTAAAATTTCAGAAAAGGCCTTACTTATTATTGATGATTCCATAAGGAAGTTGAAACTTCTGGTTTCCAACCATCATTTTGATCATATTGCCGAAGAAGTACTTTTTTTTAAGAAACTTAAGCCACAGTTTATCTCAAAATTTATTTATTACTCTGCTGTACTGGATATTGAGTCTCATAAGCCAGCCGCAGGAAATAAAACACTAAAAAAATATTACGAAGCAGAACAGGAGAAGCTAAGAAATTTTTATGTGGAACATTCTGAATTTTACAGCTATTATAAACGCGAAGCAACTTATCTTGACCATAAAATATTTGTACGTAACTCTTATGATCTGAAAATGAAACTATCATCAGGTTTTTATAACTATGATCCAAGTTTTACCACATCACATGACCATTTGATTGCCCGATTTATTTCCAATGGGCAATTTGACCAATATTTAAAAAAACAGATCGAGGGTTTTAGCGAAAACACAACAGGAAAAGTCCTTTCTCCCCTTAACTGGACGGGGTCAAAAGTTGGCCTTATAGAACTGACTTATGCACTTTATCAAATGCGTTGTTTTAACGGAGGTAATATAGAGTTAAGCGAAGTCATAAAGTTTGTAGAAAAGTCATTGGATTGCGACCTTGGCAATTTTCATAAAACTGTATTTGAAATCCGTAACCGAAAACAGGGACCCACCAAATTCCTTCAGCTGGTGAGTGATAATCTCAATCAGTATTTTATGAACAGTGATGCAGAGTAATTATTACATCAAAACCTCAAATATCATAAGATTTGAGGTTTCACTATTCATCATTTTTAATTAAATGCTGTAAGTCGGGATCATTTTTTATTCTGCCCATCTCACTTCTGACAATGGCAAGAATATCTGCCTTAATTCCTTTGTAATTTTCTTCAATTTGTTTACTCATCGAATCATTTCCGTCTTTATCCATAAAAGATCGGATCATCGGTATCTCCTGATAGTTTTTCATTTCCCGAGAGAGTTTAACAGTATCCACAACGATTTCCGAATGAAAAATTTTCTGTTCGATTCTTTCATCAAAGTTATCAGATACTGCACCGACAAAACATCCCTGTGTTAAGGTTGAGATTTTTGATGCGGGAATCAAACTGTCCAATTGGGTAGAAATGGAGGTAGAAGTATCATTCCTATTAATAGAAATACTTTGTCTTTTTTGCAACACCTTTCCAAAACGTTCTGATAAACTTTTTGCGGTTTCTCCAACTACCTGACCACTGAAAATATTACCAACTGTATTCTGGATGACCTTACTTTCTTTATCTCCATAGTCCCTGGTCAACTGGGAAAAATCCTGAAAACCCAGACATACCGAAACCTTATTACTTCTTGCGGTGGCAATTAAATTGTCCAGCCCTCTAAAATAAATGGTTGGCAGCTCGTCAATGATTACTGAACTTTTTAGCTGTCCTTTTTTATTGATGAGCTTAGCAATCCTTGAATTGTACAAACCCAAAGCTGCGGAATAAATATTCTGACGATCCGGATTATTTCCTACACACAATATTTTAGGTTCTTTAGGATTGTTGATATCTAGGGAAAAATCATCACCCGTCATGACCCAATACAATTGGGGAGAGATCATTCTTGACAATGGAATCTTTGCCGAAGCGATCTGTCCTTGTAACTGATCCTGTGCACCTCCCTGCCAGGCATCCATAAAAGGGGAGAGATAGTTCTCCAGTTCAGGGTATGAGGTTAAAATCGTAAAAATATCCTCATATTTTTTATTCAACAATTCTATGGCATGGGGGAAAGTACAATACTTACCATTCTCATAAATCTTTAAAAACCAGATGATCGCAGCTAACAAAATAATGGGACTTTCAACAAAAAAATCCCCCTGCTTCTGTATCCAGGTTCTATTGAGATTCAACATAATGGTGTATGCTGCTTCATAGGCATCCGATATATCGGTCATAAAAATTGGGTTTAGCGGATTACACCGGTGGCTTTTCCCAGGATCGTCAAAATTGATGATATAGAATTTCGGTTTTATTTTATAAACTTCGGAATGCAATAAAAGATGATTGTAAGCAATGGTGGAAAGGTCATCGAATTTAAAATCGTAAATATACATAGCGAAGCCTTTTTCAATATGCTGCTTGATATAATTGTTGACAACGGCAAATGACTTTCCTGAACCTGGCGTGCCCAATACAATCGTTGCACGAAACGGGTTAACAACATTGATCCAGCCACTGTTCCACTTTCCTCTATAATAAAATCTGGTAGGCAGGTTGATTGAGTATTCATTTTGAAGAAGTTTTGTTTCTTGCTGGAAACTTTCATTTTCATTATTGAATACATCATGCATCAAATTGTTTTTTAAAAGACGGCTCATCCAGACACCGGCCATCATCAAAAGAATATATCCGCAGGCTGTTAGGAAAATATATAGAGATACAGCAATGGATAATGATAGCCTTAACAACAATACTGAAAAGAAATATAAAAGAATTCCAATGGTTAGGACTATAGATATTTTAAACCATGTTATTTTCTCATTTTTAACCCCTTTGGTCCCAAGACAGCTCAGAGCAAGCAGTACAAAAGAAAAAAGCTTTGAATTTAACGGATGTGAAAAAAAACCAGCTGTTCGATTGAAATTGTACAGTATTCTATTAATAATTATCAATGTCCAACCCCGTTCATCAAAAAAGCTGTAACAAAACCAATACATATTCATCAGTGTGATAATGATACTTGTCGCTCTCATAAACGCCATAATTTTGGCAAGCCCCCTTAAATCGTCCTCTCCCTGCATTTTTATATTTTTTAGTGCAGTGGAAAAGTAAATGGGATGAGATTGTAGCGGGGAAAATTGGCTTTTAAAATAATCGGATGGCCGAATAAGTGCTTACTTGTTTCTTTTTTGTTTCCTCTTTTTTCTCAATTGAGGTTCAATTTCAATTTCATGGTATTCCACATTTTGTACCTCAGGTAAAAGTCCTCCGAATACTTCTATTATTTCAGAAGCATTGCTGTCAGAGAAATCAAACATCGGGTGTACATCAAAAATTTGATTGTTGTATTCTTGGAGGGGATCATTAGCCGGAATTTGTTTATTATTAACAGCTGTTTCGGGTGGCAGTTTGTTCCAGTAATCGTTAAAAGCATTGGCTGAGTATTCTTTTCCTAATCGTGATCCATTGCAGACTGTGCTGGAAATATGATCTATAAAAGTAATTCCATAGATTCTTCTTTGGTCATTTCTGCGAATCACGGTGTCAATTCCTTTTTCTGCAAGGCTGTTTTTAAAACTTTCAATATTTTTTGATGCTTGCAAAATCGCTGTAATTTTAGATTTCAATGTAGTTTTAATATCAGTCTTCATTTCTGTTTTGCATATGTCAAACCGTCTTTCCAAAGCTGGCAGACCTGTATTTTTTCCAAATAAAGAAGATTTAAAGGGGTTTCCAGCTTTTTTACCATCCTTGTCTAAAGGAAAATAAAGCAGCCCTTGTTTGAACTTACCATGTAATTCTCCTTCGACCTTTTCCGCTGTGATGTTAAAAAGAGATAGAAGAGCGTTATACTCTCCTAAGGATTGGAATTGGTAATGTACCGGTAGTTGTCGTACCACTGATGCGATCTGACTTTTTATATTTCCTGCCCCATAATTAACAGGCTTATAAATCATTTCATTTTTTATACTTTCCTTTTTTGATGCATCTGCCAAACCAAATTTTTTCTCCAGTTCCCTGCAAGCTTTCAAAGATCGAATTTTCTCAAACTTGTCAGAAATCTTTCTTCCATTTTTATCTACACAAACTGAAACGATATGAATATGGGTGCGGTCTATATCCGTATGCTTAAAAACGACGAAAGGCTGATTTCCATAACCCATTTCAGCCATGTATATTTGTGCAATCTGCCTAAACTGTTCATCTGAAACTTGGTCCTTCGGGTCAGGATTAAGAGAGATATGTAGCGTATGTTTTTCAGTATTTTGATTGACTAATAAATTAGGCTCAAAAGACTTTGTCAATTGACTGACAGAATATTTTCCGTCGGGCGTTTCTATCATGTTATGAGTCATCAGGATTTCACCTTTTTCCTGTTGTATTTTTAAATTGTTATAGGATAATACGCCAAAAAGATTGTTGCTACGTCCGATTTTAGCGATCATATTAGTCTGTATTTTTTACATAATTCCGATTAAATTCCTCGGTGATCTCTATTACTTTTTTAAATATGTCCACCATTTCAAGCGTGTTTTTTTCAAGTTTATATAAAAGTCCGGCTGCTTTTTTTTCAGAAAAAGTACTGTACAACATCTTGACAATCTGATTATAATTGACTCCTACCGCTCGAAATTGACTGTGAAAAGACGTTAGACGCATATAAAAGTCTATGGTTCCTTTGTCAATTTTTATTGTTTTAATCTTATTTTCAAAAATGCATGAAGTGATAAAGTGGGCTTTAATTTTCATGCCGGATTGCTCAAAGAGACTTAAAAAACGAGCATGTTCTACTTCATTTAAGGAGATTGAATACCGGATCTTTGCCGGGTCGGTCTTAGGATGTCGTCCCGTTTTTTTCTGTTTTTTGTTACTGTCTTCCATAATATTCCATTTAATTTTTAAAACACCGACTTCGGAGGATGTTTCTGCCCCCTGCAAGGGCAAGTTGTTTTAAGCATCTGAAATTATTTCAAGATGCTTAAAACACAACTTGCCCCTTTCGGGTGAAAGGAAATTTCAGCTAGCAATAAGTTAGCAAATAGAATAGATTTTGCGTCCTATTAAAAAAGTTCAATTTCCACAGACTCCTTAGTCTCATTACAGCAAAGTAAACCACAATGACTTGTGCAGACAGTATAATAGAGAAAGCCAATATAGGACACTAAGAGCCAAAAATTACCACGAGATAATCTCCAACATAGAAATAGCATTCATTTGCATCAGATTGAGAGCATGGGCTCCTAGCTGCCGGCTTGACAGAATTCTCGAGTTCTGGAAATCCAGCCTTTCCGCCTTCCTGAATTACAGCCGTCAGGATATCCTGTTTGAGAAATAGGAGTCAGGAATTCAAATTTTCAGGGCTTCAGGATGGAGAGTATTCAGTACGTATAGATAGAAGTCAGTACTGATAACAGGAACCTCCTCCAGCATTACTGAAAGCGGTGAGGGGAGCATGAAGTATCTACGGCTCAGAGGACTCCAATCGGTCTCTTCCCAATTATGTTTAACTAAAATTCAAGCAAAATGAAAACAAAAAAAGAACCTACAATTATTGCATTTTCAACTCAAAAAGGAGGAGTAGGAAAAAGCACATTTACAGTACTTATCGCAAGTATTCTCCATTACCGTATGGGCTATCAGGTTGCGGTCTTTGACTGTGATTTTCCCCAATACAGTCTGCTTCAGATGAGAGATAGGGATTTGAAAATAGTGATGCAGAATGAAACTTTAAAAACGTTGGCTCACAAACAGTTTACGAGAATCAATAAAAAAGCTTATCCTATTTTTCAGAGTAGAACTGATCAGGTTTTAGAAGAAATGGGAGCTTATCTAAATAGATCAGAGATAGCACCAGATATCATCTTTTTAGATTTACCTGGAACAGTTAATACGGCAGGGATTTTAAAAACATTGACGAATGTCCATTACATTTTTTCTCCCATAACAGCAGATCGGGTTGTACTAGAGAGTACATTAAGTTTTACGGATGTTCTGACTAATGTTTTGATGAAGGAAAATCAAACAGGTATAAGAAGTATCAATCTGTTTTGGAATCAGGTGGATGGAAGAGAAAGGACATTGTTGTACAAAAACTACAGTAAAGTTATTTCTGATCTGGGACTACAACTTATGGAAACGACAATTACAGACAGCAAACGATTTAGAAAAGAAGGAGAATCCATTACAAAAACTGTATTCCGATCGACGCTAATGCCGGCGGATCCTAAGTTGATAGCTCAGTGCAGGCTGGATAGGTTTATTAAAGAATTTTTGAGAATCGTCAAATTATAGCAGTATGGAAAAAGAAAGAAATAGTAACCAGGACAACAGTATTGATGAACAGTACCTGATGTCTATTATGGCAGGAGATGTACAGAAGGAATTCCCTCAACAGAATTTTGACCCCTCAAAAGAAAAAGGGATGACAAAAAATAAGCCGAAGCATCATAGATCTTCAGATGTAACTTATGTGACAAAGTTTCTAACGCACCATACAATGACAAAACGTGGAGACAAAAGTATTTATATTCGTCCCGAGTACCATGAACGTCTCTCTCGTATTATTCAAATCATCGCTGACGACCAGATTCCATTATATGCTTATCTGGACAATATTCTGGCGCATCATTTTGAAATGTTTGAAAAGGAAATCACTGATGATTTTAATAACAAATATCGTCCAATCTTTTAATTCTTAATTATATGGAACCACTCATTATAGTTTTCTTATTAATCATAATCCTGCTTCTTCTTCTTTTAGATCGAAAGTTTTCAATCAATTTCAGAGAAAAAGATATCGATGATAGGAAGAGCAATCTGTCATCTATTTTGGGAGAAACGAAGCAAGTGGCGAGACAGACACTGCCAACCACTGTCATAAAAGGTCAATATGAATCGAATGTACTGACAAAATATAATTTTGAATCAGAAACCATAGACAAGGAAGTAGAGAGAGTCGGTGAGTCTAAAAATCTTGAAGATATTTTAGTCAAAAATGAGGACTGGGAGGAGCAGGAAGAAGATTGGAAGTTTCAGGCCTCTAGTATTGAAAGCGGGTTTGCTACAGGGGTTACCTTTCAGGAATTGAGTACTGTGGATCAGCTGCTTCAGCAGGACATACTGGAGGCTGATTTAGAACAACAAGCAGTAGATATAATTCAAAGAATTCAGGGAACCGAGCTTTTTGAACTTTTAGAGAATTCATTAGGAGATGCTTCAAAAAGAATTGCCATTTTGTTGGGAGAGAGCATTTCGAATGATGACCAGACCATTTCTTCTAAGCGCCATAATTCTGTAGATGGTTTCGATATTGAGGAGTTTATATAAACTCTCCAATGTTTTTCCAAGAGGGAATAAAAGAAATGAACAGTCAAAACTTATAACAGTATGGATTCATCTGAGAAAAATATCAATGAGGACGCTTATGATTTACGTGTCAACAAAGGACAGCTTCCAACCATAGTGATTGCAGGACATATATTTTTTGTAGATATCCGCATGGATATGCTCAGACCCAAAGATGATTTTCTATCTCGGGGAATAGTGTTTTCTGAGATACAGAACTACCATGATCAAGATCAAAACAGCTATACTATACCTTACAATCCTAAGACACATGAATTTCACGATATCGACTTTAGTATAGTCAAAGAATTCCCCAAAGATTTAATCGCTGTACAATTTCCCATAGAAAGTGAGCTTGACCGGATTGGATGGAACAGACATCACGGATTTGAATTGAGGCAAGGGTTATCAAAAAGGGGGGGTAGAATGTAGTTTGAAGGAAGAGAAATACCATGGGAAAAAACTTTTTTTGCCGATATGATTAAAAATAATTTAAGGTCTGAAAAAATTACTGGAGATTACAAAGAAAAGCTGCCTAAAAATAAATCTACAAGAAGAAAAATATAAAAGTCATTTTCAGATAAATGAACGTCAAGTTAGAAGGTTTGACGTTTTTTATGCAAAAACGCTAAATGAGTTACACATAGAAGCCAAGCAGTTCCTCTCACAGACACTTTTCCCCAAACCTGTTTTTCCAAAGCACATTTGCTTCTGAGTACTGCAGGGAGCAGTTCTCATTAAGAAAAAAATATTTACAAAATGGAAAAACAGAGAAAAAAACTGATGTATGCATTACTGGCAATCTTGATTGCTCCGCATGCTTTTTCACAAGGTAATGGAAGTGCCGGAATCAATGAGGCAACACAAATGGTCACTTCCTATTTTGAACCCGCTACCCAATTAATTTACGCCATAGGTGCAGTAGTAGGATTGATTGGAGGAGTTAAAGTTTACAACAAGTTCAGCAGCGGTGATCCGGATACGAGTAAAACTGCTGCAAGCTGGTTTGGAGCATGTATCTTCCTCATTGTCGCAGCGACAATTCTTCGCTCATTCTTCCTTTAAAATAATGATTATGAATACCTATCATATCAATAAAGGAATAGGAAGGACAGTAGAATTTAAGGGTCTTAAAGCACAATACCTTTTTATTTTCGCAGGAGGTTTGCTGGCGGTATTGATCTGTGTCATGATTATGTATATGGCTGGTGTCAATACATATCTCTGTCTCATCCTGGGAGCATCCTGCAGCGGACTCCTCATCTGGCAGACTTTCGCTCTGAACGGGAAATACGGAGAACATGGGCTGATGAAGTTGGGTGCACGCAAGAAACATCCCACCTACATTATCAGCCGTAAGTGTATCCACCGATATCTGAAAACTAACCGTAAAAGAGCAAACATATGAGAAATTCTTCCAAAGCAGCAACGTTGGAAAGTAAATTTCCATTGCTGGCGATTGAAAATCATTGTATTATTTCAAAGGACGCTGATGTTACGGTTTGCTTTAGGGTAAAACTTCCGGAATTATTTACCGTTGCTTCAGCTGACTATGAAGCGATGCACTCCTCATGGTTCAAAGCAATTAAAACGCTTCCCGACTATACGGTAATACATAAACAGGATTGGTTTATCAAAGAGAATTACAATCCTGATCTATCAAGAGAAGATCAGAGTTTTCTTTCAAAATCATTTGAAAGGCATTTCAATGAGAGACCTTTTTTAAATCATTACTGCTATCTGTTCATCACGAAAACCAGCAAGGAGAGAATACGGATGCAGAGCAATTTTTCTTCTCTCTGCAAAGGTAAACTGATTCCAAAGGAGATTAAGGACAAAGAAGTTATCAGTCGATTTCTTGAAGCTGTCGATCAGCTGGAAAGAATAATGAATGACAGTGGCTATATTTATCTCGAAAGAATGACTGAAGATGAGATATCAGGAACTGAAGATAGTTCAGGACTATTGGAGCAATATCTCACCTTGTCCCGTGAAGTCAATCCGTCATTACAGGACATCAAATTAGGATCGGAAGAAATGCGAATCGGTAATAACCGAATCAGTATGCATACGTTATCGGATACTGAGGATTTACCGGTTACTGTATCATCGCATAGCCGTTATGAAAAGTTAAGTACAGATCGGAGTGACTGTCTTTTGTCTTTTGCTTCTCCTGTAGGACTTCTGCTAAACTGTAATCACATTTACAACCAGTATCTGTTCATTGACAACAGCGATGAAAACCTTCGCCAGTTCGAAAAGTCAGCAAGAAATATGCATTCACTGGCAAGATACAGCAGAGCGAATCAGATTAATAAAGAGTGGATTGAAAAGTATCTGAATGAGGCACATTCCTTCGGATTACAATCTATCCGGGCTCATTTTAATGTAATGTCATGGTCTGACAGCCCTCATGAGCTAAAGCAGTTAAAGAATGATACAGGAAGTGCGTTAGCGCTAATGGAATGTAAACCCCGCCACAACACAACAGATACGGCGACATTATATTGGGCAGGAATTCCAGGCAATGCTGGTGATTTTCCAAGCGAAGAAAGCTTTTATACATTTATTGAGCCTGCTCTATCTTTTTTCACTGAAGAAACCAACTATCAGGATTCGCCTTCACCATTTGGCATTAAGATGGCTGACCGCCTAACGGGAAAGCCCATTCATCTGGATATTTCAGATCTACCCATGAAGCAGGGGATTATTACCAATAGAAATAAGTTTATCCTCGGACCTTCAGGAAGTGGAAAGTCTTTCTTCACCAACCATATGGTACGGCAGTACTATGAGCAAGGCGCCCATGTCCTTTTGGTGGATACCGGAAATTCCTACCAGGGATTATGTGAACTGATTAGAGGAAAAACGAAAGGAGAGGATGGGGTTTATTTTACTTATACCGAGGATAATCCGATTGCTTTCAACCCATTCTATACCGATGACGGTGTCTTTGATATTGAAAAAAGAGAGAGTATCAAAACACTGATTTTGACTTTATGGAAAAGAGATGACGAGCCACCGACACGCTCAGAAGAGGTAGCATTGTCCAATGCAGTAAGTGGATATATTGAAAAAATAAAATCCAATGACCAACAT
Organism: Chryseobacterium sp. Chry.R1; assembly: GCF_039645525.1. NCBI lineage: Bacteria > Pseudomonadati > Bacteroidota > Flavobacteriia > Flavobacteriales > Weeksellaceae > Chryseobacterium > Chryseobacterium sp. Chry.R1. The sequence goes on along the minus strand of NZ_CP151793.1, from coordinate 4,507,743 downwards.
CCGTCTTTCAATGGATTCTATGATTATGTTAAAGATGATTACCAGAAAGTATTGGAACAAAAGAAAGTCAGGGAAAAAGATTTTGATATTGCCAACTTTCTTAATGTTCTGGAGCCTTACTACAAAGGAGGCGAGTATGATTATCTCCTGAATTCAGAAAAGCAGCTGGACTTATTATCCAAACGTTTCATTGTCTTTGAAATCGATGCCATTAAAGATCACAAGATTCTCTTTCCAATAGTTACCATTATCATTATGGAAGTCTTCATCAATAAGATGCGAAGGCTCAAGGGAATCAGAAAACTGATCCTTATTGAAGAAGCATGGAAAGCGATTGCCAAAGAGGGTATGGCCGAATATATCAAGTATTTATTCAAAACGGTCAGAAAATTCTTTGGGGAAGCGATAGTAGTGACTCAGGAAGTTGATGATATTATCCAGTCGCCGATTGTAAAGGAAAGTATTATTAACAACTCAGATTGTAAGATTCTTCTCGACCAGCGAAAGTACATGAACAAATTCGATGATATTCAGGCTATGCTGGGATTAACTGATAAAGAAAAATCTCAAGTACTGTCAATCAACATGAACAATGATCCCAAAAGATTGTATAAGGAAGTCTGGATTGGATTAGGAGGAACACACTCTGCGGTCTATGCGACTGAAGTTTCTACAGAGGAATATCTCGCTTATACTACCGAAGAAACAGAAAAGATGGAAGTGATGAATCTTGCATCTGAACTTGATGGGAATGTGGAACACGCCATCAAGCGGATCTCTCTCAAGAGAATCAAATCGAATACGAAAGACAACTAAATCAATTAAAATTTCACAACAATGAAAAATTTAATCATTAAAACAGTAGTGATAGCATTCTTTGCTACCTTGACCTATGCAAAAGCACAATTTGTAGTAACTGACCCTGCTAATCTGGCATCAGGTATTTTGAACTCTGCCAACGAAATTGTACAGACTTCATCGACGGTATCCAACGTTGTTAAAAACTTCAATGAGGTTAAAAAGGTGTACGAGCAGGGTAAAGAGTATTACGATAAGCTCAAAGCCGTCAACAATTTGGTAAAAGATGCCCGAAAGGTTCAGCAAACCGTTCTTTTAGTGGGTGACGTTTCTGAAATGTATGTCAATAATTTCGGTAAAATGCTAAATGACCCCCGTTTTAATGCGCAGGAATTAGCATCTATTGCCAATGGCTATTCTGCTCTTCTTACTGAAAGTACGGAGCTGCTGAAAGAACTCAAAGAGATTATTACTTCAAATGGCCTCTCGCTTAATGATAAGGAAAGAATGGATGTTATTGACCGGGTGTATAAAGAAGTTAAAGCTTATCATAATCTGGTACGGTACTACACCAATAAGAATATTTCGGTAAGTTATCTCAGAGCAAAAAAACAGAACAACACGCAAAGGGTGTTAGATCTTTACGGAACCTCCAATCAAAAATACTGGTAAAATGGAACCGAACAACTTACACGAAGTACTGCGTTCCGTTTACGAAGAAATGATGCCCATGTGTGCTGATATGGCTGCAGTGGCAAAAGGAGTTGCTGGTCTGGGCGCGTTGTTTTACGTGGCTTTAAAAGTGTGGCAGTCATTGAGTCGTGCAGAATCTATTGATTTATTTCCCATGTTGAGACCTTTTGCCATTGGCATCTGCATTATGTTTTTCTCAACATTGGTTCTAGGAGGATTAAATGGCGTTATGAGCCCAATTGTTCAGGGAAGTCATTCAATGCTGGAAAATCATGTATTGGATATGAATGACCTGCAGCAGAAAAAGGATCTTTTAGAGAGGGAAGCTATGCTCAGAAATCCAGAGATGGCTTATCTGATTTCCAACGAAGAGTTTGACAAAAAATTGGAGGAGCTGGGTTGGTCGCCTTCGGATCTGGTTACCATGTCGGGAATGTATATTGAAAGAGAGATGTTTGCCATTAAGAAAGATATCAGAGATGGTTTTCGTGAATTTTTAGAAATACTATTCCAGGCTGCTGCACTGGTTATTGATACCATCAGAACCTTTTTTCTGATTGTCCTTTCAATCTTGGGACCCATTGCCTTTGCCATTTCCGTCTGGGATGGATTTCAGACCACTTTAACTCAATGGTTGACAAGATACGTTAGTGTTTATTTATGGCTTCCGGTTGCTGATATATTCAGTGCTATACTTGCCAAGATACAGACTTTGATTTTAGAAAGGGACATCGAAATGCTTGCAGATCCTACGTTCATTCCTGATACTTCCAATACCGTGTACATTATTTATATGGTAATCGGTATAATCGGCTACTTTACAGTGCCAACTGTTACAGGCTGGATCATTCAGGCAGGAGGTGCCGGCAATTTTATGCGCAATGTGAACCAAACTGCTGCGAAATCAGGTAATGTTGCTGGAGCGGCAGTAGGTTCGGCAACAGGAAATATTTCGGGAAGATTATTAAAATAAAAATACAGTTCTATGGAATTTAAAACTTTAAGAAATATTGAGAGCAGTTTCAAACAGATCCGATTATTTACGTTTGTTTTTGTGGTGCTGTGTTTTGGTGTTGTAGGCGTAGTCGTCTTCAAATCTTACCAGTTTGCCGAAGAGCAGCGTCAGAAGATTTATGTGCTGGATAACGGCAAATCCCTGATGGTAGCACTATCACAGGATATGTCGATCAACAGACCGGTGGAGGCAAGAGAGCATGTGAGAAGATTTCACGAATTGTTCTTCACGATAGCACCTGATAAAAATGCCATCGAGAGTAATGTGAAAAGGGCCTTCAATTTGGCTGACCAATCCGCATTCAACTACTACAAGGACCTCCAGGAGAAAGGATACTATAACAGAATCATTTCTGGCAATATCCAGCAGAGGATTGAAGTGGACAGTGTTGTAGCGAACTTCGACAGTTATCCTTATGATGTAAAAACTTATGCCAGGCAGTTCATTATCAGATCCAGTAATCTTACTATTCGAAATCTAATTACGAACTGTTCATTGGTTAATTCTGTCAGGTCTGACAGTAATCCCCAGGGATTTACTATTGAAAAATTCAATGTGATTGAAAACAAAGATGTAGAAACTGTCGAACGCTAATATGACCACAATGAAAAAATTAAGAGATAAAATCGAACATTATGTGTTAGAGGTGGAGAATCATTGGAAGGTTCTTCCCGTAGCGAAGCAAAGATTGCTAACCAAAATTTTCTTTGGTGGTTATGCTCTGCTAACAGTCATTGTTATTATCAACGTCTTTATTTCTACAAGCCAAAGAAGTAATACCATGTCGATTCATCACATTGACGGAATTTCTAAGAAAACTCTCGAAAAAGATTCAGGACAGAATGATACAGTAAACTCAAAAGTAAAAGAATAGAGCATGAAAGATTCAGAGAAAATTAAAATCACAGAAAATGATCTTACTCAAAATTCTAATGAGTTGAGTGATCATCCGAAAGGACAATGGGAGAGAGTGAAGAAGCCCGTTATTTATTTTTTGATGGCTGCTGTTTGTGCAACTTGCTTTTACCTCATTTTTAAACCAAAATCCAATAATACCCTAGTTGAAGAGGCTGGATTTAATGCTGCTATTCCGCAGGCAAAGGACGGACAGCTGCAGTCAGACAAGCAAAAAGCTTATGAACAACAACTATTGGAGCAAAAAAAAGAAGAGAAAAGAAATTCAATAACCACCTTATCGGACTATTGGAATGACCAAAACACTTTAAATTCGAACAGTAACCCTTCTGCTTCGATGTCTAATACCAGTACTCTTAAGCAATCCGATCAGAATGCAGTGAACAGTTATCGCAATGCGCAGCAGACTTTGAGCTCGTTCTACGGTCGTGATGATCAGGAAGTCAATCAATTGAGGAAAGAAATTTCAAGGTTAAAGAATGAAGCCCTGCAAAATAGTACTGTTCCTGCAGGTCTTGGAATGAACGATCAGTTAGAGCTGATGGAGAAATCATATCAGATGGCAGCCAAATATCTTCCGACAAATTCAAGGCAGGAAGAACCTTCACCAAAAACAGAGGCTAACAAATCTACTGAAAAGAAGATTAATAACACTTCAGCAAGACCTGCATATTCCGATATTGTTTCCTCATTGTACAGAGAGCCGTCAGACAGTGCTTTTGTTGCAGGTCTGAGTCAAAATAGGTTTTATAATGCTCAGAATGAAACAAAAATTTCGGGCCAATCTAAAAATGCAATAAGAGGTATTGTTTACAAGACGAAGAGCTTAGTCAATGAAGGTACATTATCCATAAGACTTACAGAAGCGATGCAGCTTGGGCATACAGAAATCCCTGCGGGAAATTTGCTTATTGCTGCAGGTAAATTTCAGGGTGGGCGACTTCAGCTAACAATATCCTCCATTCAATATAAGGGCAGTGTCTATCCTGTAGAAATCAATATCTATAATAATGATGGACAATTGGGTTTATATGTTCCGTATTCGCCGGAGCAGAATGCGGTCAGTGATATTGTTGCCAATATGAGTCAGACTTCAGGTACTAACATTATGATGACCCAATCGGCAGGACAGCAGGTTGCAGCTGACTTGAGCAAGGGAGTCATACAGGGATTGTCGGGTTATTTTCAAAAAAGAGTTCGGCAATCAAAAGTTACTGTAAAAGCAGGGCAGCAGGTCTTACTTGTGCCTAAAAATAATTAATCAAAAAATTAAAAAATGAATACACAAAAGAGCCATTATATTCTCATTATATTATTTCTGCTGGTTGTAAGCAGGGTGTCTGGTCAGGATTCCGTGATGAGCTATGTTTCATTAGAACAAGCTAAACTGGAACCTTATAGGTTGCAGATTACTTACAGTAAAACCACTCATGTGATTTTTCCTTCATCAATAAGATACGTTGATCTGGGAAGTGAACTTTTGGTTGCTAGTAAAGCAGAACCTATCGGAAATGTTCTACGGCTTAAGTCAGCTGTCAGGAATTTTGAAGAGGAAACCAACTTTTCGGTTATTACGGAAGATGGAAAATTTTATAGTTTCGATGTTTTTTACAGTGCCTATCCTGATGTCCAGAGTTACGATCTTGTAAAGATGCAGAGAAGCGTTGAAAGGGAATATTCAACTGATGTACTTTTTGAAGATCTCAAAGGAAGCTCTTCATCACTTACAGGATTGATTATGGAAAACCTGTATCAAAAGAGCCGGAAAACCATTAAACATATTGCTTCAAAGAGCTTCGGCATTCAGTTTTCTGTCCGTGCATTACACGTGAATGACAACAAATTCTACTTTACCTTACAGGTTGATAACAGCAGCAATGTCGCTTACGAAATTGAAATCGTGAATTTTAAGATTGTTGATAAGAAGAGTTTAAAGCGAACTGTTATTCAGGATAAGTTGCTGGAACCGATCAGGGTATATTCGCCGATGATGACTGCAAGACATAATTCTAATGTAACGGTTGTTTATTTACTTGATCAGTTTACATTGTTAAAGGATCAAGTGTTAGAAATTGAAGTTCTGGAGAGAAATGGAGGGCGGCATCAAAAAGTTCAGCTTGAGAACAGAGAGCTGATTAATGCTAAGCTGATCAATAGTTTAAATTTCAAAACCAATTAAGATGAAGAGATTACTTATAGCCGTCCTGTTCATAATTACAATGAATGTAGAATCATTTGCACAACAGATGATTCCGAAGCAAAAAGGGTTTGAAATATCTTATTCTTTATTTCCTAGCTCTCCCGAAAAACAAAATTATGTCTTAGCAGCAGGGCTTATTTCTTATGGAAAGAATGGGAATTATTTGTTTGGGCTGGCAGAATATAGCAGAAAGTATTATGAGTATACCAACTACAATATCCCGATAGAAATGTTTCTGTTTAACGGAGGCTACAGTTTTTACTTAGGGGGCGACTTCATGCGAAATGTTAATCTTAATATGTGAATTGGCGGTCTGGCAGGCTATGAGCAGGTTAACAAAGGCAATGAATTGCTATATGACGGTTCAATGCTTACCGAAACAGATCACTTTATTTATGGGGTAAATGGTAAGTTGTCTATCGAAAGCTATCTGACACCACATTTGGTTTTCATGGTCAACGGACAACTTCGCTATTTGAAAAATAGTCAGAAGGCGCAGTTACAAGCCCTATTTGGTGTTGGAATAAGATGTAATTTTTAAAAATAATATAAAATGCAAAATATACTTAATCATAAATTATTGTTAGGGTGTTTCATCATTCCAGTGATGATCTTATTACTTATACTATCATGTGAGAATGATACTTTGGAAATTCAGCAGAATTTTCCTTTTGATGTAGAGGTGATGCCTGTTCAGAAATACATTTCTAAAGGTGAAACTGTAGAGATCAGATGTCGTATTATACCCAGTGGAAATTATGCGGGTACTACTTACTCGCTGCGGTATTTTCAGTCTGAAGGAGCCGGAAGTTTGCGGTTATTTGACAATCCATCCTTTGTTCCTAATGATTTCTATCCGCTAAGTAAAAAGGAATTCAGGTTATACTATACTTCTGAATCTTCAGTCTCTCAAAGTTTTGATATTTGGATTTCGGATAATATGGGTAATAAGCAGGAAGTGAATTTCCAGTTTAATCCTCAAAGTGTAGAAACTTTATAGGAAATCATCATTTAAAATTTCAGGCTATTTCATCAGAAATAGCCTTTTTTTACATCTATGGTTATCTGATATAACCCTACTATGTCCCTGTAACCTTTTTGAGAAAATTGATGTAAGCTAATTTTTACAATAGGGTTACTCCTTACAATATGCGAAAAGGCTTTTCCGACCACAGGAAGGGATTGTCTTTTCGCCGAATTTTAAATAAGCGACAATGAATGAATGATTGTCGCTTACTCTAGTAATTTTAAAAGTTATTCAAATATGTCCTTCATCGGCAAACGACATATAATCTGTAGAAGTTAGAATACAATGATCTAATAATTTAATATTTAAAAATTCTGATGCACTTTTTATGCTCAGAGTAATTTTTAAGTCTTCCGCTGAAGGTCTTAAATTTCCTGATGGGTGATTATGTGCTACTATAATGGCAGTTGCATTGCACAATAGGGCTGCTTGCATAATAATTCTTACATCAACTATTGTTGAGGTAATTCCTGATTCGGATATTTTCTTTATCCCTAAAACTTTGTTTGCCTGATTTAGATATAATGCAAAGAACGATTCTCTATAATCTATTTCATCAGGGTCAAAGTAGTGACGAAATACATCAACGGCATCACGTGAACAGCTTATTAATTTCTCTGAATTGCCTTTTCGTGAATAACTCAATTTTATTTCATTGACAATATTAAAATCCATGTGATTGCTCTTGTATGGCAGAGACTTGAATTTCCCATACTTATTATATTTTGTTTTGTTTTCAATCTTTTATCCGTCCTTTCTCTGAAAGCCTTTCAGGCTTCGTTTAATATTTTTCAAAAGAAAAACCGGAAAAAAGAAAGCAGATATGAAGTGTTGACAAAGAAAAATGACCAAAAGGAAACGGAATAATTGGAGGGTACCTTTAGGGAGCAAACCGTTTATGCCGTAGTCTTTTGGTGGGAAAAGCGCTGGCTGACAACAATACCTTAGCTGCCTTTTTACCGGTTTATTATGGAAAATAGTTAACAGATTTAATAAATATAAATTAAGTTTTCAGGTAGTAGAAATCTTAATTATTAATGAAGTTCCAGGTAGTTTTTTACTTTGTGTTTTTTATCTTACAAAGCCAAGTACTGCCACATACAGCCAAATGCAGCAAGTTTTTTTTAATATCCTTAGAATGTCATATTTAGCACTATATAATAGTGAAATTTAATAAAGAAATAATTTTAAATTTGTAAGTATGAGTCAATTAGCATCACATCTTTTCATTTCAGTAAAGCAGTTAATCGAAAATGCTAAAAGCAGTATTGTCCGAAATATCAATACAGCTATGTTATTGACTTATTTTGAAATAGGTAAGGTAATCATTGAGAATGAGCAGGATGGAAAGGACAGGGCAGAGTATGCAAAAGAAACCTTGAAAAATCTAAGTAAACAATTGACAAAAGAATTCGGCAGAGGCTATTCAGTGGATAATTTGCAGTGGATGAGAAAGTTTTATTTAATGTATCAAAATAGAATTTCTGAAAAATACGAAACAGTGTCTCGTAATTCTGCTGAGGCTGTAATTTATGAATCAGTGTCTCGTAATTCTTTTTTCTCATTATCGTGGTCTCACTACATTCAATTAATGAAGATCGAAAACTCAGATGAGAGAAATTTCTATGAAATAGAGGCGAGCCAGAATAACTGGAGTGTTAGAGAGCTTACAAGACAGTTTAATTCAGCCATATATGAAAGGTTGGCATTAAGCAGGAACGAGAAAGAAGTGAAGAAGTTAGCTCTGAAAGGACAGATCATAGAAAAGCCGACCGATGTTTTAAAAAGTCACTATGTTTTGGAATTCTTAGATCTAAAAAAAGATAATCGCTATTCCGAAAGTGATTTGGAAACTGGGATCATTAATAAATTAGAGCATTTTATGCTGGAGTTAGGAAAAGGCTTTCTCTTCGAAGGGCGGCAACGCAGATTTACATTCGAAGGCGACAGTTTCTTTGTGGATTTAGTGTTTTACAATCGTTTATTGAGGTGTTTCGTGCTTTTTGATCTAAAAATTGGAAAGCTGACCCATCAGGATATTGGGCAAATGCAGATGTATGTCAATTATTATGACAGAAAAGTGAAGTTGGAAGAAGAGAACCCTACGATTGGAATTATTCTTTGCAAAGAAGAGAACAAAACAGTGATCGAGTTTACACTTCCAGAAAACAACAATACTATTTTTGCAAAAGAGTATAGGGCTATTCTTCCAAGTAAGGAGGAGCTTAAAAAGCAAATTGGATAATTGCGTTCACAAGCCCCTGAATTCAAATTAAGGCTAAAAAATGTTTTATACGACTGTATAGAAAGACGATAATACTGTTTTTTGGTTTGTACTTGCAAAATTTTACAAGGTATAAATTAGATTTATACTGTACAATTTTAACATTCAACTGATTATTTGTATTTTAGTTGAATCTAAGAATGATGAATTTCTTCGCAACAAATCTTGTTGCCACTTTAAAGTAATAAACAAAATTATGAATTCTGTTGCTAATGCAGACTTACGGGTGGGATGGAGCCTGTGCTAATGCGTTTGTGTGGAATACTGCTTTCGGCAGTATCTTTTGAGTAAACGTTAAAAGTGCGATAAAACTAAGATTAATTTGCACTTCTCAGCCAAGTGTTGCAAGTAAGTGCCTCAATTAATTGTGATTAATTAGGCCGGATATTTTTATTTAAAAGATATCGGTCATGGAAAGGAAACTTGAAATTAAAAATATTAGCATTGATGAGATTATCAAAATTTTTAAAGAAGAGGAAAAAATTGAGCTAACTATAGCGGAAACGGAACTGATTGTAGAATTTCTAAAAATGCTATCAACAATTACTATAAAGCGTTTTTTAGAACAATAATATTTTCTAAGATTTATATATGAAAAAAGCCGATTTATATATCCGTGTGTCAACTGATGAGCAGGCAGATAAGGGATACTCACAAAGAGATCAGGAAGAGCGATTAAAACGCTACTGTCAAAACAATAACATTCAGGTAGGTCAAATCATTTATGAAGATTACTCAGCCAAGACCTTTAACAGGCCAGAGTGGATCAAATTATTGGATACACTTAAGAGAAAAAGCTCAAAAACAAATCTGTTGCTTTTTACAAAATGGGATCGCTTCAGCAGGAACGCTGGCGATGCTTATCAAATGATTAATATACTTAGGAAAATTAACGTAGAACCGCAGGCCATTGAGCAACCTTTAGATCTTTCAATTCCAGAAAATAAAATGATGCTGGCTATATATCTTGCTGCGCCGGAAGTCGAAAACGACAGGCGCGCTTTGAATACTTATTATGGAATGCGCCGTGCTAAAAAGGAAGGCAGATTAATGGGAAGGGCGCCTTACGGCTATGCTAACAAAATAACGGAGAACGGAAAAAAGTATGTAACTCTGAAGGAACCAGAAGCTTCTAACATGAGATGGGCATTTAACGAAATGTCAAAAGGCGTATATTCAGCGAGCCAGATAATGGATATGATGAACAGAAAGGAAGGAAAATCAGTTAAGATAAGTGCCTTTCTTGCAAGTTTACGCAATACGGCATATTGTGGGAAAATTTACGTGGAGCAATTCAATGAAGAGGAGGCTCATTTTGTTAAAAGTATTCATGAACCTCTGATTAGTGAAGAGCTATTCGAAAAAGTTCAATGTATAATGGATGGAAATGTGAATCCAGCCAGACCCAATGTAAAAGTATTGTCTGACGATAATTTACCATTACGAGGTTTTCTGGTATGTCCGGATTGTGGTCATTTGATTACAGGCAGTGCATCTACGGGACGTTCTGGAAATAAGTATTATTACTACCATTGCCAGTCCCCGTGTTCATACCGTTACAAATCTGAGATTATTAACTCAAAATTTTTAGAGATATTGCAGTCATTGGAAATGCGCACATCTATAAAAAACTATTTAAAGAAGGTATTGAAACAAAATTTTGAAAAATTAATTAATAATCCCCAAAAGGAAAGGAAAGCAATTCTATTAGAGATAGATCGTTTAAACAGCAGGTTGAAACAGGCAAGAAATAAACTTATGGAAGGGGTAATTGATGATGAAGATTATTTTGAAATTAAGACCGAATGTAAAGGGCAAATTGAAAAGCTTGAAGTTAAATTAACTAAAGGAAAAGATAATAAAAAAATAGATTTTTTAAAACTACTAGACCAAGCATTATCGAACCTGGTAGATCTCGCGAAAGTCTATACTGACGGGGATATTGACGTTAAACGCAAAATAATTGGTTCGATATTTCCCCAAAAATTGCAATTTACAAAAAATAATTATCGAACCACCCGACCTAATGTTTTACTCTCTTATATATACCAGATAAACAATGAGTTAGGGACTAAAAAAAACCGGAAGGAAAGTGAATTATCACCTCTTTCCGGTCTTGTACCCAGGACCGGGATCGAACCGGTACTCCTAAGAACTGGTGTTTGAGACCAGCGCGTCTACCAATTCCGCCACCTGGGCTTGCTTTAAATTGGTGTGCAAATATAGAAACTTTTTTTACAATCTGAAAACTTTTTATCAACTTTTCTTTAAAAATTTAATTCGAGGCCATCGTAAGCCAGGTGCATTCCGGGCGGAAGTAATTTATCTTCAACATCATGCAATCCTAAATGATGACTGATATGGGTAAGGAATAATTGTTTGGGTTGAAGCTCTTCAAACAGTTTTATCGTGTCCGGAACTATAAAATGAGCAGGGTGGGGATCAAATTTTCTGATCGCATTTAAGATTAAAACATCAAGATCCTTCAGCTTTTCCTTTTCTACATCAGAAATAAAGCTTGCATCTGTGATATAGGCAAGCTTCTTGAATTTATATCCAAAAATAGCAATCTGATGATGCATGACTTCAATAGGAGTAATCAACGTATCAAGAATGGTAAAAGGCTGGTTTTTTATTTCGTGCAGATCAAAGGCCGGAGCTCCCGGATATCTTACATCCGCAAAGGCATAAGGAAAACGGTTTTTAATTTCGTTTCCTACTCTTTCATTGCAGTATATTGGCATATTCTGGCCGCTTTTGAAGATAAGGGGCCGCATATCATCAAGGCCGATGATGTGGTCATTATGTTCGTGCGTAATTAAAGCGATATCTACCGTCGTTTCGTGGTTCACCAACATCTGCTGCCTGAAATCCGGGCCGCAGTCGATGAGTATTTTTCGGTTTTCTTCTGTAGTGATCATTACGGAAGATCGTAAGCGGCTGTCTTTGGGGTTATCCGAAGTGCAGACCTCACATGTGCAGCCAATAACGGGTACACCCTGGGAAGTACCTGTTCCTAAAAATTTCAACTTCATTTTGTTTTGAGGTTGGTATTAATTTTGGTAAATTTACAAAAAATTTAATGTCCTAATGTATCAGAAACTAACTCCTAAACAAAAAGCATTAACAATTAATCTAGATCCTACTATTTATGGTACTTTCGCGGAAATTGGAGCAGGGCAGGAGACTGTTCGGCATTTTTTTAGAGCAGGAGGCGCTTCGGGTACAATCGCTAAGGCGATGTCCGCTTATGACAAAGATTTTAGTGATGCGATCTATGGAAAAGAAGCTAAAAACAGGTATGTAACTCAGAACAGACTTCGTAAAATGCTTCGCTATGAAGTTGCCTTGATCGAAGAAAGGATTTCAAGAGAAAACAGCCCGAACAGAAAATTCTTTTCCTATGCCAATACGGTAACAACCATCAATTTTGATAAAACGCTTAAAGGCCACGGTTGGGTAGGAATCCGTTTTCAGGTAAAAGAAAACGAAGGTTATAACGAAATCGTTATCCACGTAAAGTTTAAAGAGAATGATGCTACATTACAGCAGGAGACTCTTGGAAATTTAGGGGTAAATCTGATCTTTGGAGCTTTTACATATTATGATAATCCACGAACCTTAATCGAGTCATTATATGACGACATAGCGACCGACAATCTGGAAATTGATATGATAGATTTCAGCGGGCCGGCGTTTGATTATGTGGATAACAGGCTGATGTCTTTACAGCTGGTGAAAAACAATATGACGGATGCCGTTATTTTTAATAGTCAGGGTAATAATATGCTTCCTGCAGATATTTTATACAAGAAGAATATCTTTGCGGTAAGAGGAAGTTTCAGGCCGGTGACCAAAGTGAATATTGATATGCTGCAAAACGGTATTGATCTATTTATGAAGGATGCTGCCTGTACGGAAGAACAAACGGAAATCCTGATTGAAATTACCATTTCCAACCTTCGTGCTGATGGTGATATCGATGAAAGAGACTTTATGGACAGGGTGGATATCCTCGGTAAATTAGGATATACCGTAATTGTATCGAACTTCTCCGAATATTACCGATTGATCGATTATTTTGCCTCATATACTAGCGGAAATATAGGAGTTGCGATGGGGGTAAATAATCTGTTAATGGTGTTTGACGAGAAATACTATAAGAATCTCTCTGGAGGAATCCTGGAAGCTTTTGGTAAATTTTTCCGTAACGGAATGAGGGTTTACCTATATCCGTATAAGGATCCTGAAACTCATGAGTTGTTAGATTCATCAACGCTAAAAGTAGAGGAAAACTTAAAAGAGCTCTATAAATATTTCAAACTCAATAACCGTATCGTAGATATTGAAAACTATAATCCGGAATTCCTGGAAATATACTCCAGAGAAATATTGAGAAAAATTGCCTGCAATATCAAAGGCTGGGAAACTCAGGTTCCGGAAGGAGTTGCAGAAATGATCAAAGAGCGTGGAATGTTCGGTTATAAAGAAGAACTTTCCTTCAAACAATTTTCTTAAAACAATAATATAATGTCAGAATTAAAGAAAAGACTTTCTTCTATTCTTGAAAGTCCAAAACATAATACAGAAGAAAAACTTCAGAAAGTTTGCCATCTGCTGGATCAGGAAATCTCCTATTTCAACTGGACAGGTTTCTATTTTAAAAATGGAGACAAAGAAGAATTGATATTGGGTCCTTATGTAGGAGCAGAGACAGATCACACCATCATCCCTTATGGGAAAGGAATTTGCGGACAGGTTGCTGTTTCCAATGAAACGTTTGTGGTTCCTGACGTTCATCAGGAATCTAATTATTTAAGCTGTTCGATAGATACAAAGGCAGAAATTGTGGTTCCTATCTTTAAAAATGGTGAAAATGTAGGGCAGATCGATATCGATTCCCACACAATAGATCCGTTTACCAGTGAAGACCGCGAATTGCTGGAATGGCTTTGTAATGAAGTTTCAAAGATCCTTTAATCGAATCAATATCTATAAAAATATAACTCCGGAATTCAAGCCGGAGTTTTTTATTTTATGTCTGAAATAATGGTTTAGGATAACTGTACTCTATGGCATTTTATAAATCAATTTCAGCCACGAGTTCCTTAAAGTAATTTCCACATTTTGCAATATGGGTCCCATACCAGGAAAATGCTTCTCCATCTACGATGATTATTTTTTTATCAGGGTAATATTCCTTTAATTCTGCAATATGTTTTTCTTTAAAAGGGAAAGGTTCTGAAGAAAGCATGATCAGGTCTGTATCCGCCAGGTCCTGAATGGTTACCTCCGGATAACGGGTTTTATCTTTAAAACTGTTTTCAATACCTATTTCCGTCAAGATCCTGTGAATAAAAGTATCCGCACCCACTGTCATATAAGGGTTTTTCCAGATGAGATAGGCAGCCTTGATCTTAGAGCTGATTTTAGTCTGATTTAAAACCTCATAGATCTTTAGATTATAGGCTTTGGCCCTTTCTTCTTTTTGAAAGATATTGCCCAGAGTTTTCAGTAGATAATAATTGTCTTCAATAGTTTCAACGTTGGTTACAACCACTTTGAAATCTTCCATCAAAGCCTCTACCTGTTCTTTAATGTTTTCTTCTTTATTGGCAAGGATAAGGTCCGGTTGCAGGGCTTTAATCTTTTCGATATTCAGATTTTTTGTTCCACCGATAACGGGAACGTCTTTGATTTTGTCTTTGGGATGAATACAGAATTTTGTTCTTCCGATAATCTCATTTTCAGTTAAACCCAAATCAAATAAAGCCTCCGTAATAGAGGGTACCAGAGAAATAACTTTCATTTTTAGACTTTGCCTAAAATTACAAAAGTTTACCGGTTAAGAAAAGTCCGGCTACGGAAAAGTAAATAATTAATCCTGTAACATCCACTAAGGTAGCTACAAAAGGAGCAGATGACGTTGCAGGGTCGAGTTTTAATTTTTTTAGAATGAATGGAACCATTGAACCGGAAAGTGTTCCCCAAAGCACAATTAATACCAGGGAAACGGCTACGCTTAAACCTACATATACCCAATGAGCACCATAGCTGAAGAACCCGGCTTCATGCCAGATCATGATCCTTAAAAATCCTATAAGGCCAAGTATTCCTCCGAGGAACAACCCGGTAAAGATTTCTTTCCTCATTACATACCACCAATCTTTCAATCCGATTTCCTGAAGTGCCATCGCCCGGATGATAAGCGTTGCAGCCTGTGAGCCGGAGTTTCCACCACTGGAGATAATTAATGGGACAAATAATGCCAGTACAACGGCCTTTTGAATTTCATCCTCGAAATATCCCATTGCCGAGGCGGTAAGCATTTCGGAAAAGAATAATATGATCAGCCACATTCCTCTTTTTTTAACCATTTCGATGAGAGAAGTCTGGGTGTATGGTAAATCAAGGGCTTCAAGACCCCCGAATTTCTGGATATCTTCGGTGTTCTGCTGTTCGATCTGGTCAAGGATATCATCGATGGTTACAATCCCTACAAGGACTCCTGATTCCGTGATAATGGGAAGTGCGGTGCGGTCATATTTTTCGAAATAGGTAACTGCATCCTCTTTTGAGGTCATTGTGGTAATGGCAACAAAGTGGTTATCCGTTAATTCCGAAACAAGAGTATCTTCTTCTGCCAGTAATAGACTACCAAGCGCTAAATCGTCAATGAGGCGGTTTCTTTCATCTACTACATACAGATGGTTCATTGTTTCCACCCTTTTTCCTACTTTCTTGATCTGCTGTAAACATTTTTTCACGGTCCATTCCTTACGGATCTGGATGTAATATGGAGTCATAAGACGGGCAATGGAGTCGGAATGGTATCCTAAAAGCTTTAATGCAATCCTCCTTTCCTGTGGGTTAAGATGATTGATTGAATACTTAATAAGCTCATCAGGAAAATCTTCAAACAGGGCAGTCCTGTCATCCGGAGTCATCGCATTCAGGATCTCTGAAACTTCATCACTACCAATACTTCTGATCGTTTCCTCCTGGAAATCAGGATCAAGATGGGAGAAAACCTCTGCTTTGTATTCTTTAGGAACCTTTAAAAACGCCAGGAGCCTCTCATCAGCAGGAAGGTTGCTAAGAGTTTCGGCAATATCGGCAGGATTTAAGATAAGTTCGTCAGTATAATTCAAAGCGTGAGATTTTAGGATATGCAAAAATAATTCAATTTTTTAAAATTGACCAATGATGTGACAAAATTAAGGATTTATTAAAGTTTTACACCTGTATTGAATGGCTATGAAATTTTATCAATAAAAAAACATCCGCATATTGCGGATGTCCGGTGAAATTTTAAATTTCATACTCTGTATTTTATTCTATAGGTTCACAGTTCGGTATATCGGAAGCAATACACATTCCGCCGGAGCAGCACTCCCCGAAGCCACACTGTGACGAGTTCTTACATTTGGTTATCGGACCAGCACCTTTTATTTCCTTTTGTTGATTCCGGTTTAGTTTTTTAAGATTTTTCATAGCAGTTTTAATTTTAGTTTGTTTCAGTTAAGCCTCAATGCATGCAGTTGGTACGCATATGTTATTGCAGCACCATGCTCCAAAACATTGGGAATGGTCTGTACATCTTTTAAGAGCTCCTCCGTTAATTGCTTTTTGTTCCTGTCTGTTGAGTTTTTTAAGATTTTTCATAGTAAATAGTGTTTAAATTATACATTCTGTGTTTAATGATATTAAAATTCTAAGCATGCATCGATAACACATATGCTGTTGCAACACCATCCTCCAAAGCATTGCGAATGATCGCTGCATCTTATAAGGCCTCCACCTTTAATTGCCTTTTGTTCCTGTCGGTCTAATTTTTTTAAATTTTTCATAGTATGTAGGTTTTAATGAATGACTAATTTAATAAAAAATCATTTATTATTCACATTATTGTAGAGTTATTTGTCTGTTGAATATTTTTTTATCTATTGAGGCAGAGTTTGTTAACGATAAAAAAAAACACCTGCGAGTATCGCAGGTGTAATAATGAATTTAAAAAATGAAGAGATTTATTTTCTATAATTAAAATTTTATCAGATTAACAAGATGAAATACTCGATAGATGAATAAGGCAATGTATTAAAACATATTTGCCCTCTTTATATAGATTTATTGAAGTATTTCATGGTGTGTTAATTTTTAGTTTATGACTAAATTAACAAAAATATTTAAATTATTCACAAATAATTTTAAAAATTTTTATCAAAATTTATTAAAATTATGATATGTAATGAATTATGAAAAAAAATAGAATTGTTAGAATCCTGCTTCTGAGGAAGGTTTTATTTTTCTTAGTTTCTTAAGAATCGCTTTTATAGCTCCGTTTGTTCCGATTTTTATAGAATTCTCTGCAGAACCCAGAAGACGCATATTTTTCCGGTAGGTATCATAGTCGGATTCTGTAATAAGGTTGCCGGTTGCGTCAAAAAGTTTCATACTCACAACAACTTGGTTGGAGAACACATACTTTCCAATTCCCACTTTAAAGTATTTAACTTTCGGAACGACGGCAAAATCAGCATCATTGTTGATGCAATAATCAGCAATCGTCTGTGCATCCACGCTGTCAAAGGGAATCTGGATTTCGGTACGCAGCATTTTATTCTTTTTATAGCCGCTTAAATTATCTGAAACAGCACTGAAAAATGCATGATTGGTAGGTTCTTTTATTTCATCAATATCAGGCTCTACCTCGGGATTGAAGTATAAAACCTTTTTTATCCTGTCCTCAGAAGAAGCACCCTTTTGTGCTTTCACTGAAATACTGATCAATAAAAAAATGGAAACCGTGGTAAAAAGTAAAGTTTTTCTCATTTGTCTTCGTTTGCAAAATTACTCTCTTTTAATGGGATGGCATACATTTTATTAAGAAATTTTTAACATTTTTTTCTATCAATTTTGATATATGAAATCAATAATGTTTTGCCGGATTAAAAATTAGTCGTACTTTTGCACCCGTTACATAATAATCATTAAACAATATTGGAATGTACTTAACAACAGAAAAAAAGCAGGAAATTTTCTCAAAACACGGGAAATCTGCACAGGACACAGGAAGTGCTGAAGGGCAAGTAGCTCTTTTCACTTACAGAATCAATCACTTATCTCAACACTTAAAGGCGAACCGTCACGATTTTGCAACGGAAAGATCTTTGGTGAAATTAGTAGGTAAAAGAAAAAGTTTACTAGATTACCTTAAAAATAAAGATATCGAAAGATACAGAGCAATTATTGCTGAACTAGGTTTAAGAAAATAGTCTACAAGATTTTCAAAAAATAAAAAGCAACTTCTCACGAGGTTGCTTTTTTATTTTAACAATAAATTTAAATTTAGTTAATAATATTATTAATTTATACCAAATGAATACTTAGATTTGCCAATCTTAAACTAAACTGATGTTTTTAAGGCATTTCTATCTGATTGTATCCGGCCTTATTTCTGCTTACTGCTATTCGCAGGAAAATGAAATACCAAGACCATCTTCATTCGTTCTGTCTGGCGGATTTGAATATGGTAATATTCTACGGACTAACGAACCTTTAAAAGGATACAAGAATACTAATTATACCGGTTATTCTGTTCAAATTCTCAAACAAACCGCAGGTAATAAACATTGGGAAAAACAGTATAATTATCCCCAATATGGTATTGGATTCTTTGCTTTCGATTTTCTTGATAATAAAGAGATGGGATCACCATTTGGAATATATGGTGTCTACAACGCGAAACTCGGACAATGGGGAAAACTGAAGTGGTATCACCATGTAGATTTTGGAATTGCTTTTAATTCAAATCCATTCGATGAGGATCATGGATATTACAACACGTCTTTAGGATCCGGAACAAATATGTTCATCAGTTTGGGTACGGGAATGTATTATGAACTCGGTCGTCATTTTGACATCGGACTGAATCTGAAATTCAATCATCTTTCGAACGGGTCATTAAAGTTTCCGAACAAAGGATTGAATACTTTTGCTCCACAGATCAGCCTTGTCTATTATCCCGAAAGAGCAGTTCCGCGAACCAATGATTCAATTTCATTTAACACAAAGAAATATAACACCCTTGAAGTTTCGGCTTTCGGAGGGCGGAAAAATATTTTTTACAGGGGCGGGCAACGCGAGGAATTGAAAAAACTTTATGAAGGTTTTAATTATTCCGTTTATGGGGTAGAAGCTTTTTATATGCGTCAATATTCTTCTAAGTCGGCGTATGGACTTGGAGTGGGCATTACTCATGACGAACAGTACAACCACACCATGTATGTGGCTGATAGTACACTTTACCAGCAAAAACGTTTTTCACATGATCAGTTATTGTTTAGTGTAATTCCTTCTTACAGGTTGATCATCGGTAAATTGAATGTGAATGTAGGAGCGGGTTATTATCTGTTTAAGAAAGAACGTAAATACGACAGCCCTGCTTTTTTTCAAAAAATAGGATTACAGTACCAGATCACAGATCGCCTCTTTGCTTCTTTTGGGATCAATGCGTATGACCTGCACATTGCAGACTATCTTGAATGGAGGATCGGATATACTTTTTCCAGAAGGGAAAGAAGATAGGAATTTGTATGTATACTCATAAAAAAAGCTTCATTTAAAATATTCCTTTACTGTGAAATGGATCATTTTAAATGAAGCCGTATTATTTTATTCTGTATTTTAATTAATGCCCTGACTTTGCTTCTGTGCTTTTCACATGTCCCAGATACCGGGTGCAGTAAGCTCCGAAAATAAGGATAACCAGATAACAGAATACAGGAATGATAAAGGAATGTTGTACTCCGAACTGATCAGCAAGGTATCCCTGGAAAATAGGAACAATGGCACCTCCCAGAATTGCCATAACTACTAAAGATGATCCCTGGCTTGTGTATTTTCCCAGCCCGGAAATAGCAAGCGTGTAAATATTGGAGAACATGATTGAATTGAAAATTCCTATACCTAAAATACTGTACATCGCCAATTCACCATGATTGACCATTGCTGAGATGAGCAATGCGACATTTACAGCGGCAAAAATAGATAGTGTCCTTGCAGGAGCAGCTTTACCTACAAAGAATGCAACGAAGTTAAGTACGATAAATACAAGGAAAAAGCTGATCTGCGAAAATGTAAGATTAACGATACTGAAGATCACCAGGAAAACCAAGCTTGCGGCACCTGCCATATAAATGGCTTTTCTTCCCTGACTGATAGACTGGTTCAATGAAATAGCACCAAGAAAACGGCCGATCATAGCACCTCCCCAATACAGGGAAAGGTAATTCTTACTGATGATTTCATTAAAGCCCATTACCTGGGGCTGTTCCAGGAAACTGATGATAAAGCTGCCCACAGCAACTTCTCCTCCGACATAGCAGAACATGGCAAAGACACCAAATTTAAGATGGCTGAATTCCAATGCTCCCCAACCTTTTACGATTTCTTCTTCTGCCGTCTGGAAAGAAGGTAGTTTTACTCTTGAAATCAGTAAGGCAACCAGTAACAGGATAGCTGCAAAAATAAGATAAGGAATCCTGGTGGCTACGGCACTGAATGATCCGTCCGGAGCCGAGAAGAATTCGAAAATAAGATGTCCGCCCAGCACCGGGGCTATGGTGGTTCCGAATGCGTTAAATGCCTGGGTCATGTTCAAACGGCTTGAGGCAGATTCTTCGCTTCCCAATAAAGAAACATATGCATTGGCTGTGATCTGTAATACGGTAAACCCTAATCCTAAAATAAACAAGGCTCCAAGAAATAAAGGATAATAAGAAAAAGAAGCCGCAGGATAAAATAAAATACATCCGAAAGCTGCCAGGAAAATACCGAAGATGATTCCTTTTTTATAGCCTACCTTATTAATGGGGTCTCCTTTGGAGATAGAAATAAAGAAATAGATTAATGAGCCGATGAAATAGGCGCCGAAGAAGCAAAACTGAACGAGCATAGATTCAAAGAAAGTGAGGCTGAAAAGCTGTTTCAGATAAGGAATCAGGATATCATTCATACAGGTAATAAACCCCCACATAAAAAACAACAAGGTAATGGTGATCAAAGGAACCGTATAATTCCTGTTTTGCGACTTTACTTCTTTATTAATCATAATCATTTATTTAAAAGAAAGAGATGATAATACGCTCCTTCAATGGGTTATAAAAAGATGAATTTTTTAATGTGCTTATCCCGGAAGAAAATAGATTTAAAAAACAGGGCAAATATAGGGGAACAACTTTTTTTTCTGCAACTTTTAAGAGGCTTTTTATGTTAATTTTATCTTTAAATACAATTATTATCTCTAATTGAGACAAAACAAAGCTGAAATAAACTGATGTTGAAAAATAAAAGGCTGAAAAGTAGAGTTATTAGGAGTAATAGATTCGTTGAGGAACATCCTTAAATTCTTTGTCGTTTTTTCTGATCAGGCAATTTTTTAGACGCTCAAATAAGTGATTGAAGGATAGTTGATTACTTCCCATGCCTCTTTTCTTTTTTATAGTGCCAGTTACCGGGAAAATAGTTTATCTTTGCAAACAAAATTTAGACGAATTTATATCAATCACACTCAATACGGAGTGTTTAAACAAAATTATTTATGAGTATACCTCAAGCGTTTACAGAAACGATTACTCTTGCAGACGGCAGAGAAATCACTATTGAAACAGGTAAATTAGCAAAACAGGCTGATGGTTCTGTAGTAGTAAAAATGGGTGGAACAATGCTTTTAGCAACTGTTGTAGCCAATAAAGAAGCTAATCCTGGTGTAGATTTCTTACCATTAACAGTAGATTACAGAGAAAAATTCTATGCAGGAGGAAAAATTCCTGGAAATTTTTTCCGTAGAGAAGCAAGACCTTCAGATCAGGAAATTTTAACCATGCGTTTGGTGGACAGAGTTCTTCGTCCGCTTTTCCCTGAAGATTTCCATGCGGAAGTTCAGGTAATGATTTCCCTGATTTCTTACGACGGACAATCTATTCCTGATGATTTGGCAGGTTTGGCGGCTTCTGCTGCGATTGCTATTACCGATATCCCTTTCAACGGACCGATGTCTGAAGTGAGAGTGGTAAGATTTGACGGAAAATTAGCGATCAATCCAAGATATGAAGATCTTAAAGATTCTGAGCTGGATATTATGGTTGGAGCTACCAAAGACTCGATCGTAATGGTAGAAGGAGAGATGAAAGAAATTTCTGAGCAGGAAATGCTGGAAGCGATCATCTTTGCACATGCTGAAATTAAAAAACAAATTGAAGCTCAGGAAAGACTTGCTGAAAAAGTAGGTAAAGCTTTCCCGAAAAGAGAATACAACCACGAAATTCATGACGAAGATATTCGTGAGAAAGTGTGGAAAGAAACATATGATAAAGTATACGAAGTTGCCAAGCAACCTTCAGGTAAAGAAGAAAGAGGAGAGAAATTCAAAGCTGTTCTTGAGGAGTTTTTAGCACAATATGTTGATAATCCTGAAGAACTGGAAAGAGTATCACCTTTCGCAAAAGTATATTATCATGATGTAGAAAAAGAGGCTATGCGTCAGATGATCCTTGAAGACAACATCCGTCTTGACGGTCGTGATCCTAAAACGATCCGTCCGATCTGGTCGGAAATTGATTATCTTCCTGGAGCGCACGGTTCCGCAATTTTCACAAGAGGAGAAACACAATCATTAACAGCTGTAACTTTAGGATCTGTAAAAGATGCGAATATGGTAGACAGCGTTATGGCGAATTATGACGAGAAATTCTTCCTTCATTATAACTTCCCTCCGTTCTCAACAGGTGAAGCCAGACCTTTAAGAGGAACTTCAAGAAGAGAAGTAGGACACGGAAATCTTGCTCAGAGAGCTTTACAGGCTGTAATTCCTGAAGAAAATCCATACACGATCAGAATTGTTTCTGATATCCTGGAATCTAACGGTTCTTCTTCTATGGCAACTGTTTGTGCAGGAACATTAGCATTAATGGATGCCGGAGTACAGATTACAAAACCGGTTTCCGGAATTGCGATGGGACTTATTACCGATACTAAATCCGGGAAATTCACGGTACTTTCCGATATCCTTGGGGATGAAGATCACCTGGGAGATATGGACTTTAAAGTAACGGGTACGGCAGAAGGAATCACGGCTTGTCAGATGGACATTAAAATCCAGGGGCTTTCTATGGATATCATGGAGCAGGCTTTAATGCAGGCTAAAGACGGAAGATTACATATCCTTAATAAAATTACGGAAACAATTGCTGAGCCTAGAGCTGATGTTAAGCCTCATGCACCGAAAATGGTGGTTATGGAGATTGCAAAAGACTTTATTGGTGCAGTGATCGGACCTGGTGGAAAAATCATTCAACAATTACAAAAAGATACGGATACTGTTATTGCTATTGAAGAAATAGGCGAGATCGGACGTATTGAAATTGCAGGAACAGACAGAGAGAAAATCAATGCAGCTGTTGCGAAGATCAATGAAATTACTTTCGTACCGGTAGTTGGGGAAGTATACAAAGGGAAAGTAGTGAAAGTAATGGATTTCGGAGCTTTTGTAGCGATTGCAAAAGGTACGGAAGGTCTTCTTCACATTTCTGAGATCGAATGGTCACGTCTTGATAAAGTTCCTTACGCTGAAGGAGATGAAGTAGAAGTGAAGTTTATGGGTTACGATGACCGTAAGAAAATGAAATTATCCCGTAAAGTTTTATTACCAAGACCACCAAAGCCGGAGCAAAAACCGAGACAGGAAAGACCTGAAGGTGGTAAACCTGCAGCGCAAGCGCCAAAGGAAAATGAAAAGCCTTCAACTGAAGCATAAGATATAGCTTTTAGTAGCATAAAAAATCCCTCCACAAGAGGGATTTTTCTTTTGGGATAATCCTGATTCATTATATAGTTTTAAATAACCGGTCAACTTCTTTTTGAGAAAATGCATCGGGGCATACTTTGTAAAACTCTTTAAGAAGATCCGTACTTGCAGGCTTTTTAGGGTATTGATTATGTAAAAGAAAATTCTTGAGTGCCTGATTTACCCTTTCTTCACCAAGCAGCTCACTTAGTTTCACCATCGCTACTGCACCTTTGGAATAGGCGATATGAGGTTCCTCTCCGGTTGCTTTGTAAATGGGCTTGTTTTCTGATAATCCTTTTTCGTTATCATAGATCTGCTGATGCATTTCTATTCTGTCGAGCATTTTTTGTTTTCCATGCATCTTCTTATACAGCATCATTTCAGTATACATGGCTAAGGTTTCCGTAAGCATTACAGAACCTTCCCTGTCATCGGGATCAATCTGGTTGTTGCCCCACCATAAATGGGAAAGTTCATGTCCTGCCAGTTCATTAATCACATCCTGTTTTTTATCTGAATGAATATTCGCATGAAAGATCATGTCTTCAGGCATAAAGATCGCTGACGGATAGGCTGTGGCTGCAAAACCTTTTGTATAAGAAGAAATTTCAGCGAAGTTGACTGATTGGAACGGATATTTTCCAAAATTGCGCATACAATAATCTAAAGTCAGTTTCGCATTATTAATTAAATGAAAGACATTTTCACTATGATTTGCATGATAAAAGACATTGATCAAAATACCTCTATACCTGACACTTTTACGATTATAGTCAGCAGAGGAAACGGCAAAACGAAATGGAATACCTCTGGCTGCGTATTGAAAATATTTTCTTTTACCCTGTGTCCATTCTTTAATTAAATCTCCGGTTCCGACTGCTGTCTGATCCTTTTCAGTTGAGACGGTCATTGTAAGATTAATAAAATCATTCAGGAATATTTCTGGAGCTTCCGGTTTCTTAAGGCCAGATGTTTTGCCCAATTTATAATCCATTCTTTGTTTCTCATCCTGAAGTTCATAACTTTTTTGATAGCCAATACTTGGATAATATCTGCTTATCCGCATAAACGAACCGTTTTTAATAACAGCATTGAATGAATCGTGTCCGTTTACTGCATACCATTGATAGGAGAGTGTGAAATTTAAGGTTGCAGTCTCATTGGGCTGTAATGGCCGGTTTAAATGTATTGCTGCAGTTCCTGTACGGATCTTTACAGACTCGGAAGAAGTAGTAAGAACAGCAGATTGGATTTTTAGATTCGGATGGAAGTTAAATAAAATTTTATCAATAGCTTTGGTTGTGGTGTTGGTAATAGTATATTTCCCTTCAATTATATAAGAAGATTCGGACGGGAAAAGCTTGATTTCTGTGCTGACATCTGTTATTACAGGCTGAGGGAGTTGTTCAAAGATCTTGAATTTTTTTTCGTACAGAACAGCCTTAGTAATTGATTCTTCTTTATTCTGAGGAATGTATCCTTTCATAAAATGATATCCGCTAAAAATACCGGCTGCTAAAAGAATAGCGATACCCAACCATCGATTTTTATTCCATTTTTTTGTAGCAACAGATCTGTTAAGGATCCATAGAAACGCAACCAGACCTATTCCAAAGAAGAGTCTTTCAGCAAATGCTGTTGTATAGATTCCATAACCGTTAAAGTCACTGTAAACCCCTTTAAAATCTGAAAATATCCTCAGCAAAGGGTATGGAATAATCTTTTTCGAAGCCGGGCCTGCAAAAATAAAAACGACAAGAACGGAAATTCCTAATGCTATAAACCTGTTTTTACTAAAGTCATTAATCAGCAATATAAAACCGGAAAATAACAGCAATGGTAACGTATTGAAAAGGATTGTGCCTGAATAGGCAATCCAGTCAATATGGAAATAATGGTAGCCAAGCTGGAAGGTCAGGCCTTCTATGATAAGGATACCTGTAAAAAAGAAAATGAGAATACCAGCGGAGAGAAGATGTCCGGATAATTTATTTTTTGAAAAGTGGGTGCTTTTTTCAATCAGGATAAATCCTGATGACTGACTTCTCCAATACAGGTCGTTAATGAAATACGTCATGATCAACAATCCGAGTAGATGGAAATTTTCTGAAATGGTTGTTGCCATGAGACCTGAGCTTGCATACTTTTGTGGTAAACGGATTCCTTTTTCAATTTCAGCATACATTTCCATACCGACTGCAAACAATAGCAATATAGAAACTGCAATAATGCTAACACTTTTAAAAAGGTAAATCAGATCGATTTTGGCAAAGGAAAGAACAGATCTGAAGGAGGCCCTGAATCCAAAATCTGATTCGGCAGTAATATAATCCGACAACACAATATGAGGAGCGGAAAAAAGATCATTTTTCTTTCCTGATCCTTTATCTGAAGAGGTCGTAAAAGAAAATAAACGATAAGATAAAAATAAGAACAGTCCTGAAAATACAATAAAAATCAGCCTGTTCGTCAATAGATATCCTGAAAGAGGAGTGATAGAATGGTTCTTTTGGGCCACCGAAAATACCTTTGCCTCCAGGAAATAGGCAGATAATCCAAAAGGATCAGATAGTGCAGAGAGCTGCTGAGTCTCTATTGATTGAGGTAAGCTTCCCGCCATGAAAGGTGAATTGGAAAATAATAATACAACCATATACAGAACATATAACAGCAGGCCGCCGGTTACTACCAGGAGCTTTCTTTTGGTACTGTACGCAATGAAAAATAAAAAACTACAGACTAAGAGACAGTTGATGAATCCTAAAATCACTACCGGATATAGATAATACCAGAGATTGAAATAGGGCTGCATCTCACTTCCTGTCCTTGTATTTTGCCCGAGAATAAAGCCAATAATCAAAAACAGGAAGCTCAGGAAGGTTTGCAGGAAATAGTTCAGAAACTTTCCTTGCAGATATGTTCTTTTTGAAAGAGGTAAAGAAAACAGGATCATATCAAATTTCGAATCCCAATCCTTAAACAGCTGCTGACTTGCGTAGATAATCGCAAAAAATATAATAGAAAGGCTCAACATACCCACCATAAACCCGATGGAATAAGGTGAGTTCAGATAAATACCTTCTCCGACAGTCAGGTTGAACTGGCTTCCGCAAAATATACCCAGAACGACTAAAGTGAAGGCAATAAGATAACTGAGCCAGTGCTTTATGTTGCGTCTGGCTTCAAATAAAAGTAATGAGTTCATGATTATGGTTTTTGAGTGAGGCTATGAAAGTATACATGTTCCAAAAGAGGAGGAACAGCATTGAAATCTTTTGGTTGATGGGCTGCGAAAGTCGTGATATACAGTTCCCTTTCGATCAGCTGTTGGCTGATGATCTCATGAGTTGCCTGATAATCCTCCCATTCATTTCTGTTGATCCGTTTTGACCAGATTTTATGTTCTAATTCTGAAATCAGGTCACCGGGTTTCCCTTTTCGGATAAGCTTTCCTTTATTGATAATAGCCATCTCAGAACATAAATTCCGGACATCTTCTACAAGATGAGTAGAAAGGATCACAATAACATCCTTGCTGATATCATTGAGTAAAGAATTAAAACGGTTGCGTTCTTCGGGATCCAGTCCTGCCGTAGGTTCGTCCACAATAATGATTTTAGGGTTTCCTAATAAAGCCTGGGCAACTCCAAAACGCTGTTTCATTCCGCCTGAAAAAGTATGGACTTCTTTGTTCCGGAAATCTGACAGGTTTACTTTTTCCAGCAATCCGGAAATCTGTCTTTTTCGAAAGGTATTGTCTTTTATTCCCTTTAAGATAGCAATGTGATGCAATAAGTCGTAAGCTGAAACTTTAGGATAAACTCCAAAATCCTGTGGTAAGAACCCGAGGTTTTGTCTTATAAAATCAGGCTCCCTGGAAATATCAATACCATTGAAAATAATATTTCCCGAACTGGGTTTCTGGAGGCCAACGATCGTTTTCATTAAAGAGGATTTTCCGGCTCCGTTCGGACCCAGTAAACCGAACATGCCATTTCCTATTTCCAATGAAATGTCTTTAATTGCCTGGAAGCCATTTTTATAGGTAAGGCTCAGGTGGTTAATGGATAATGTATTCATGATTTTGAATTTGGATAATACAATAGCAGGCAACGTTTCCGTTGCTTTTTTTATGATGTTGAAAAATAAGTTGTTGTATCTACTTGCTAATGAAAATGAGCTGACAGTTAAAGGGTGTGAGTTGATAGATGAAAACTAAAGGCTAAGGTCATGGGCACTTTCGCTTTCTTACCGATATCATGCATCTTTTATCTCGTTTCCACCACTATTCTCTATACTCTAAAATATCTCCCGGCTGGCATTCCAGAATTTTGCAGATAGCTTCGAGGGTATCAAAACGAACCCCTTTTGCTTTTCCCGTTTTCAGAATGGATAAATTGACAGGCGTGATTCCTAATTTTTCTGCCAATTCCTTACTCTGCATTTTTCGCTTGGCAAGCATGACATCTAAGTTGACTATAATTGGCATTTTATATAAATAGATCTTGTTCGTTTTGCAAATGTAGCCCTTGCCTGAAGATATTAGCAAGAAAGAGGCAGAAAATTCCTAGCATGAAATGGATAAAAACCAATCCCCATATAATACTTTCGACCTCTGTAAAGAAACTTGCGATGATCACAAGCGGTAGTGGAAGGAAAATATTGTATAAGTAAAATCTCTTCAATTGTAAAATGTTTACCTCGGTAAATAATTGAGGTTGAAAGAACACTTTAAAAACTTTTGCTGAAAACCAGAAAAAAATACCATATGTCACTAAAACGGCCATGAAAGAGAATATAATGTAAGGATAATTGTTTTCAATGTTGAGAAATGGCTGTTCAGTAAATGGATAATTGATATGTAAATATTGATTCTCTTTATAAGGAGTTACCGCAAAACCTGTAGTCATACAGAAAAAGGAATAAAGTGCTGTAATAAGATATCCTCCTGATAATACCAGGCAGATATAATATAAAATTTTTGCAATAATTTTAGTTTGATTCATAGCATGATCATTAATTGATAATGCAAATGTATAATTAATTATCGTAAAACAATAATTAATTAAAAAAAATATTTAAAAATAAAAAAGTCCTGATATATCAGGACTTGGAGTAATGTAGTGTTAATGGGCCATTTTTACGAATGATCTCGATTAACATGTATTGAACCCAAAGTAAATAAAAACAGCATATGTGCTAAACAACTATTTTCTGAGCAGTTACTTTGGGTATAATAATTAAATAATCGTAGCCCGCCAATAGTTTTTTTAGGGTGCCGGATTTTACGGAAGTCTTTTGTTTTTTTATTTCAGCATTGATCTTGGTAAGGTCAAAGAGGAGCCATTCATTTTCCTTATGAACCAGGCGGTAGAAGGGTCTCAGAAAAAGAATGTATTCAGCATCATTATTTTCAGCAAAGAAAGATCCTGTTTTTCCATTTTTTTGAATAATGGCAATATGTAAGGACTTTTCGTGGTCTTTTTCGGCAAGATTAAATGCAACATTTCCTATATCAGGGCTATTTTGCAGTAGGCTCTGATCTTTACCGGCATGACTGGCTCCAAACTTGAAAAGATTTCTTTTTCCTATTATTTTGTTCTGGTTTTCAAGAAGATTTTCCTTCATCGAAGCTATTTTCAGGAACTGAGATTCGTCTCCCTTTTGATTATTTTCCAGAGCATATATTGTATTGCTTTGTAGCAGCTTGTTTAAAGCCTTATGCTCATATTCGGACAAATCTAATTTTTGAATATCTGCAATACGGGTCCTGAAATCGTTGCAGAACAAATAGGGCTGGTTTTTGCTGTCATCAATAGTCCGATAACCCTGTCCGGATTTGAACGTGTTCCATCTCTCATTCGATTCTTTCAGTAAAGATTGATATTTTGCTTTTGCTATTTTATTGGATGTCCTTGCAATAAGCTCTCTGAAGATCACTGCATCAGAATTGTAATAAATCTGATCAAGGCCTATGACGTTTTTCTTATTTTGGAAAAAATAATCCAGAAGGTCATGGTCTTTGTTAAATGAGAAAAACGAAAATCTACCGTTAGAGCTGGAAACAATTGATTGGTATTCTTTATTTTTCTCGAAGTCTTTTTTAAGGATATCAATGGTAAGCTGATCTGCTTCCGTAATATAGTTGTCGAAGTTGATATTGTGAGTAAGATAAGAAGTAAAATCCAGGACCTCATTATTAAGATGGTCTTCACCGATCAGAACATATTTGTGTTTAGCAATCGTTTCAGTCAGGTTACGAATTCCTTCACCGGAAAAATGATTATTCTCGAAATTTATGATTTGATAATGTTGTGAAGCAATTTTAGTAACTAATGAATCTTGAGCCTGAATGGTACAGCCTAACAAGAAAACCGTTAAAAAATAGATTACTTTCATTATTTTTTTCACAAATTTAAATTTCTGTTTTACTCAAAAATTGTAAAAATGTAAAGGACCCGAAATGAATAGATAATCTCTTTAAATAAAGTTGCCTTAGAAAAAGGCAACCTTATTTTCTTTTTGGGTGGTTTATGAGTCTATACAACTCCCGGATTTTATTTATTTTGAATGATATAGTTTTTTCCTGATTTCGATGAGGTTCTGAGTTGTCCTTTCCAGATCCGGTGAGTCTGGTAGGTTAGAACTGGAATAATAATGCTCTATAGAAAGGACCAGGTTTTTAGCTTTTTCCATTACATGATCATAAGATCTTTTTCCTGCTTTTATATCAAGTAACTCATCACGGTTCTCTACGCGGATCTGCATCGAACCTGTTTTTAGAATATGCTCGCAGGATTGCAGTAATCGGATGGTATGCATCATGTTTTTGCTGTCATAGTTCTGCCCATGAATCTGGTTGACATTGTAACGGTCCTCATTGCGCTCAGCTACCCATTTCCAATATTCCCTATAGTCTTTACAGTAAACAGAGTAGGCATCCAGATTGCAGAACAGATAAGCAGTTGGTTTTTCATCCTTAGGAACAGATGATACAGAAACCTGATTTGCCTCTTCATTCTGAATAATCCCCTTATATCCCAATGTTCCCGATTCATCGTAAAATAAAGCAAACATACCCTTAGTATGATCAATGCTTACCAATCCGCATTGTTCCTGTGAGAGACTATTCTGTCCTTCCGATATAGAAAATTCATGCAACCATTTTTTCAATGAAACGGAACCCTGTCCTGCAAGGATAAAACAGAAATCCAGGATGGATTTTCTTTCTTTATCAACCGGGTTTACAATCTTTTTATTAAGACCTTTTGCCTTTTTAATCTGTGAAACCGCATAACCTGCAAAGGTATCTTTACAGAGTTTTGACAGGAAATCCTCCGTTTTCAGCAGATCCATCAACGGATGTTTGTACAGGATGCAGTCTTCCGGACTTGCCAGAATTTCCAGGATATTGGGATTGTTCTTTTGCAGCAATTCTACAAATCTCCCGATTTCATAATAGGTAATATCATTGGTCTCATTGGAAATCTGGGGGATGTAGTTCAATCCAAAGAAATCCTCCTTGGGAAGGTAATAAACTCCCTTTATATCCGTGTCGGAACTCTCCGTTGCCAGCCCGAAAGCCCGGCTTCCGGAAATAGCTTCAAAAAGAAGAAGGTTTTTATTTTTAAGATCCTGAATCGTCATGATGGTGTATTATAATTGTCCGATTTTTTTAACATTGAAAAAATGGTGTAATATTAAGTGCTTTCGATCCGTTAAGCTAGTATTTTTCTAAACACCAATTCCATTTCTTTTTTATTTCCTTTTCCTCCTGCCAATGTTTTCGTTTTTTCTTCAGTCTCAGCAACTACACTTTCCAGAAATCCGAAAAGCTCCCAGTCATTGGAGTGATTATAGGATTCTCCTTTAGTAGCCTTTAAAGCAACCAGACTCTCTATTTTAGTTTTTGTAAAATCATCAACCAATACCAGAAGATCACTGAACAGAACAGGAGGAACGGTTCCTTTGTCTAATATCCACTTTCCTGTAAGTGCTGTTCTTAAACAGTAGAAATAACTTTTTAATTTCACTTCATCATGTCTGCAGGCTTCCAGGTACTTTTTACTCATACTTAAATAATGATAAGACACCGCTATCGGAGAGAAGCAAGTATCAGCCAAAGGCTTGAACAAGTCTGTAAATTCTTCATTTTTCTTATAAACGACAGGAGAGTAGAACCAGCTTAGCAATGCAGCATTGGACTTTAGCAAAAGGTGAAAAGTCTTTCGAAGATCCCAACCACTACCATCCAGGTCATCCTCTGTCATGAATTCTATTGTTTCATCCTTGTCCCATGGAGAAAGATACCATTCCTTTTCATGACGGTATATAAACCGTATATCATAATCGCTGTCCGGCGATGCAAATCCCCAGGCTCTGCTGCCGGATTCAACTGCAAGAAGTATTTCTATACCGTGTTTTTCTTCTACCTCTTTTAATTTTTCTAATATCCTGTTTTCCATTGCTGTTATTTTTTGATGATACAAAATAACAGGCTAATTGCGCAATGTTTATGCGTAGTTTTATTTTTTGAATTATTAAAAAATGAATTTTGCTTCTGTAATAGCAAAAATATAGTAAGTTGCTTATAATGAAGTGATTCAATATCTGGCAGATTAATATTATTTAAAAAAAACTGCATAATCCGCGAGAAAGAAATGAGTCGAATTTAAAACATATTAAATACTAAGCTTTATTTGAAGACATAAAAAACTTTAATAAAATTGTCTTTTTCTAAAGTTTCTAAAGAGAAATCGAAATCAGCTTCTTTTTTTTCTAATGTAACAATTGCACCTAATTCTTCAACTACGTGATTAAAGGATAAAGGCTCATTCCACTGCTGATAGAGCGCATCGGTTGCCATCATCGAGATTTCCGAATTTCCTGAAATATGTGAATGTCCAGCTCCGAAATTCAGTAATACAAAGCATTGTTTTCCTTCTTGCATTAAAAACATTCCCAATATGGTTTGCTTTTGTACAGAAGTACATTTAATTTCAGCAAATAAATTGTTAGGATTCATCATATAATCACGGGAAATCTTATCTCCTTGTCCGATAACGATCTTATAGCCACAATTACTATCTCCGTTGTAAACATTATTCATAACAAGGGTGGGGGTCTTAAATTTGTTATTGGCATAAAGATATTCTACAGCACCTTTTGGAGCAGAGGTCATATCTCCGGAGTACATAAGTTGTCCATCATCAAGATTATAAGATGAATTCCATCCGATTTTTCCTGCTATATTCAATCCGGAAAGATCCAGATCGAAAGCTCCCCAGGCATCTTCCCAATAAACTCCTACCGCTAACCTATCTCCATAAAATCTTGTTCCTGTAGGAATATTTCCGACAAACATTTTTTCAGAAGTAGGCAAGCCATATTCAACATTCTCTGGAAAATAGATTTTTTTTCCTGAAAGGTCTATTCTGGATTTTAAGTACCTTAATATAAAATCATAATTACGATCATTAACATTAGTTGTCTTATCTTTTTGTATCCATGATTTTCCGTTTCTTATTCTGTATACGAAGGTATTTTGGCCTCTCATTCTTGAATAACAGGCTGATAAAGCCTTAAATAAGGCAAAAGGAGTCGCATTATCCAACCATGGTAAATCCTCATTTTCCAATAAGTTGTTAGTTACTTTATTTAGTGGGTTCGAGATTAAAGGTCTGTGATAGTATTTTGATAGCTTGGATATTTTATTGATGACTTTTGGAGACTGGTTTTTAAAAGCCAGAAATAAAGGTTTGAATCTATTAAAAATTTCAGCTAATTGCTCTAGCCCGAAATCTTTAAATATTTCAACAGGGTCGTAAGAGCTTTTCTTAACGGCATCAATGAGGTCATCACTCTTAATCAAAAGGGTAGTACCCGTAGCTTTATAGATGGCATACCGGAAAAATTCAACTGGATTTTCAGGATAAATATCAAATAAATCTGCAATTTTGACTATGGCTTCTTTATTCTTTATATTTTCTTTTCCAGTAAAAGTATATCCAAGCTCATCATTCAATACATAGATCAGGTCATCGATAGTTTCTTCTTTTAACGAGATTCCTGATTTCAATAAAGAAAGGCATTTTTCCTGCATTTCTTCTTTTGTATAAGCTTTGATCACTTTGAACGTCAGTTTCAGGTCAGGAATATCAAGTATTTCATTGGGAATATAGATTTCATTCTGAAACTTACTTCCATAGGTAGAAAGGTAATGTCTGATTTGCTCAAGAAACAATTCTTGTCTTGTACTGTTTTTAATTGTTGACCAGGATTTGTGAAAAGTTTTGTTCAGTGCTTTTCCATTTAATTTCTCTTTTGAGTAATAAGAGATAATTTGCTTTTTAGCCCAAAGTGCATTAGGTTCTATGATGAAACCTTCATTGAAGACCAGGGGTTTTTCGTTAGATTCTTTTGCTAAAACAGCATTGAATAATTTAAGTGTTTTCATCGTTAATAAAATAAAAATAAGTGAGGAGTATCATTTGAAATTGAAATGTAGAAACTCCTTTTACCAATAGTTTTTAAAAAAGGCGGGGAGTATTTTTTCCTAGATATAGGAACTCCCTTTGCCTTAAATTTTTAACTGATGTAAATACATTATTTCTCAAATGTAATAATTTATTTCATCATTTGTGGAGCAGACAGGAATCGAACCTGCGACACACGGTATAGGAACTTTTTGTGCCAATAGCGGAAAGTTACTGTTGCTCTACCTACTGAGCTACTGCTCCCTGATTATACAGATATTATTGTGTAATCAATTGAAGGATCAATATTCAACCAGGAAAAGCCTTATGCCTTCCTGAATTTTCTTTTCTTTTTCCACGGTGCATTTTTCCCGACATCACCAGCCATGATACACCCGTAAGGCATCACTTCATCCAATACTTCACACAATCCGTATTCTTCAATCTGTGCTCTTACGTTTTTAGCACTTTTATATGCGGTCGGTAGTTCGGAAATATCAATTTCATTGGAAAAGAAACGGATATCCAATCCTTCGGTTTCTTCAGCAAAAACTTCTTCAATGGTTTTATGGGCCAATGATCTCTTATGCTGACTTCTGCTGAAATTCCTTCCTGCTCCGTGTGGCGCAAAACCCAGGTTTCTTTCATTGGTGTTTCCCTGAACTATTAAAACCGGTTCTGCCATATTTAATGGAATCAGTCTTGGTCCTGTAATATCAGGCATGAATTTATCATCCAGTGGGGTTGCTCCTTTCGCATGGTAAAACAGATCTCCGTCTTTGAAGACAAAGTTGTGCTCATTCCAGTACCTGTTCTCTTTTTCAATTTCCATTTTGTGTAAAACGGCATCATGGATGGAAGTATGGTTTTCTTTCGTCCATGTTCTGATCAGCTGCAGGGCTTCCCAGTAAGATTTTCCCTCTTCTGTATCGTATGGGATCCAGGCATTCTCTTTCAGCGTTTCCGGTGAAATATCCTGTCTGAAACGATTGGCAACTTTCATCCCTTTATCGTAAAGAGCAGCTCCAGGAGCTCTTGAACCATGATGAGTAACCAACATGGTATTTCCTGTATTTTTAGAAATACCAACGAATAAGAAATGATTTCCATCGCCCTGTGTTCCCATATGAGAGCGGGCAATGCTGATCAGCTTTTCATCATTAAGGAAATAATTTTCCCTGAACGCATCCATCAGTTCCTGCGACATCGGCATTTGTTCTCCTCGTGCTCTTCCTCCATATCCGAAATGAGTTACCGAATGAGCAGTATCCAAAACAGTTTTAGGATCAGCTTTTCCAAAATCAGTCAACATCACGGAACAGCAGATATCTGCGCTATGAAACCCAGGATGGATTGCATTTTTAGCAATAACCACACCACCCACCGGTATATGACCTTCTGGTCCTGTCGGACAGGCATCAGGCATTAAAGCTCCTCCAACCAATGTTGGGGTTTTCATTAAAACCTGCATGGTTTTGATTACCTTTTCCACGTTATCATTTTCACTTTCGTGCTCAGCTCTGATGTTGATGATGAAATCTTTTGGGGTTTCATGCAAAGGAATCTGGTCCGGTTGTTTATATTGCTCCAGATACGTTTTGATCTGAGTTTCATCCAGATTATTTTCGTTGATATATTCTATCGCTTCTTTAAACCATTTTGCGGGTCTGAACCCTAATTCAATTAGGTGATTTCCATTAAATTCCATGTGTTCTTTCAATTTGATGATGCAAAGTAAATACACAAGTATGCAATCTTTTTGCGTAGATGAATTTTTTTTGATTATTTTTACAAAAGCGAAAAAGCTGAAAAGCAAAATAATGGAATTGCCACAAAGTCAAGTGAAGTTATATTTTAATGATTTAACCATTTTGCCAATTCGCTCTTTCGCCTAAAAAAAATAAATATGCTATTAGAACAAGTAAAAAATTCTCCGGAAACCATTCAGTTTAAAGATGTCATTGCCTACATTGATGAAAATTATCATTTTACACCTACCAGATTCGCGAATGGAAATACAGTGAACGAAGCGGATCAGAATAACGGATCATGTAAGGTATTCAGTTTTGGAATACAGAATAATTTGTCAAAGGATGAGGTGTTAAGTCTTTTCGGAGATTTTTACAGAGAAGATGTACTGAAAAACCCGGATGGAACAGATCATCAGAATATCAGAAGCTTTATGGAGTTCGGATGGGATGGGGTTTCTTTTGATGGAGAGGCTTTGGCGAAGAAATGATTTTGATTATGATGTATTAATGTATTAATGTATTAATGTATTAATGTATTAATTTTTCAAATAAACTATTAAGTCGTTGATTAGAGCTGAACGGAAAGACTATCTGTGGTTTTTGATTTATTTACATTCAATTAGAAAGGAAATAAGGAAAAGAAAAAATTCCGGCTGAAAAATCATGTTGCGGAATAAAAGACATTTCAATAAAATACTATTATGTCATCGAACAAAAATGCCCTGATCCGATATAAAACATTGGATAAATGCCTGAAAAACAAGTATAGAAAATATACGCTGGAGGATCTGATCGATGAGTGTTCGGAAGCCCTGTTTGAGTTTGAAGGCAAAGAATCATTTGTCAGCAAACGTACGGTCCAGCTTGACCTGCAGAATATGCGGAGTGAAAAGTTTGGCTATGAGGCACCCATTGAAGTCTATGACAGAAAATACTACCGATATAGTGATCCGGATTACAGTATTCATAATATTTCAGTAAATGAAAGTGACCTGAAGGCAATGAATAATGCCGTTCAGATCCTGAAGCAGTTCAAGGACTTTTCCATGTTTAAGGATATGAACGGAGTGATCCAGAAGCTGGAAGACTCCATCCATTCTACAAACCAGAAGTCGATTATCCACCTCGATAAGAATGAACGGCTGAAAGGGCTAGAGCACATCGATATACTATATGAAAGCATTTTAAACAGGAAAGTACTGAAGATTCTTTATAAAAGCTTTAAAGCAAGAGAATCGGATTATTACACCGTACATCCGCAGCTCCTGAAGGAATACAATAACCGGTGGTTCCTTATATGCTGGTTTAAGAATAAAATGTATAATCTGGCCTTGGACCGTATGGAGGAGATTTCTGTTGATGAAAAGGTAAGCTATATTGATAAAGAATTTGATTCGGACCGTTACTTCGGGGAAGTGATCGGGGTTACGGTTTCGGATGGGCAACGTCCGCAGAATGTTATCTTTAAAATTAACCCAAAACATGCCCCTTATGTCAGAACCAAACCTTTTCACCATTCCCAGGAGATTGTAAAAGAAGATAAAACCGGAACCACATTTAAAATATGTGTTCAGCTGAACTTTGAATTGGAGAGAATGATATTGGGTCTCGGCGAATTTATAACGGTTTTAAGGCCTGAGAGGCTCAAAAAAAGAATTCAGGCCAGTTTGGAAGAAGCATGCCGGAATTACCAGCTTTTGAATACCAATGAATAAAGCGGATTAATAAATGGCTTAAAAATTGTAATGATAAACCAAAATTACTACATATGAAATCAAGAATTCTTAAGGCGGTTATTGCCATAGTTGCACCACTTGTTATAGAATATATCGTAAAAAAAGTGAGTGAAAAATTAGATAAAAAGGAAGAAGGAAAAAAGCAGATTCCAGCATAAGTACAACATAATCTGGAATGATAAAAAAGACTGCCCTGAAAAGGCAGTCTTTTTTTTTAGGTAATAGCGGTTGGATAAAATCCATTGAAAGTCGCTCCTGAAAGCACTGAACTTAATATTTTAAACATTTTTCACTTTTTGGCTATTGTTTTTTCAAGACTTAATTAAACATTTATTTAAATTTTAACAAAAATTAACTATTTGATTTTCATTGATTTGAGTCGCGTGTGGATGTTAAAGAAGTGAAAAACGACCTGCTTGGCATGATTTTTACAGCATTCTGAATAGTAAAATTTAAAGATCAGAAATTATGAAAATGTTTAAACAAGCAGTTTTACTAGCTGGAATTTTAACAGCAGGTGTAGCAAGTGCACAGAGCGTACAGATGAACAATATGCTTAAAGTAGGAGCGAATGTAGGATTAGCTGTTCCTTCTGATAATCTTTCTGCTGCTGTGGGTGTAGATGTGGCTTACCAGAATCTGATTACTCCAGGAGTTGGATTAGGTATCGCAACTGGTTATTCCCATTATTTCGGAAAAGAAAACAACGGATATAAAAATAATGATGTAGGGGTAATTCCTGTAGCAGCATTATTGAGAATTTATCCAAAGCAAACAGGTTTCTATTTTGGGACTGACTTGGGTTATGGATTCCTTGTAGGGGATGATAAAGTAGCTTCCAATACTTCGGTTGACAGACCAAGCGGAGGTTTTTATATCAAACCTGAAATCGGGTACCATAATCAGGACTGGAATTTCTTCGTACAATATCAGAAGGTATTTACAGGAAGTAAAGGTGATTTAGTAAATCAGGACTACAATGTGGGTAACATTGGTGTCGGATTTTCTTACAATATTCCATTAGGAAAGTAGTTAGATTTATATATAAACAATTATTAGCCAAAACCTTTTCATCTTTTTGAAAAGGTTTTTTATTACCGTACACGATTTCCGAAAACTATTATTATATTTGATAAAATTTGTGATTATGAACTTAAATCCAAAATTTCCCCTTTATTTACCGGGTGTAAAAGACAGCAATAATAATGATGTTTCCATCATTGGAGCCAACTTACGTGAGGATGTTACCACTTTAGGATACTATGTGTCTGGTGATGGAGGGCTTGATATAAAATTACAGACAAGCTACCCGACAAAAGAACATGCTTCTTTTTCGGAAATCCTGAAAAAATTTATTCAGGAAAATCAGCTGAGCAATGTGAAGCGTTTAGGAATAGCGGTTCCGGGACCGGTTCTTAACGGGAAGAGTAACCCTGCCAGATTAGGCTGGAGTTTTGACGTAGACGAATTTAAAAATGAATTCGGATTCGAAAAAGTGGATATGCTTAATGATCTTGAGGCATCTGCTTATGGAATGGGACTTCTTGAGGACAGCGACCTGGAAGCTATCTACACAAGCGGACACCTTGAAAAAGGAAATGTTGCGATCCTGGCACCTGGGAATGGTCTTGGGGAAGCGGGGTATTTCTTTGATGGAAAATACTTAAGACCTTTTGCTACGGAAGGCGGACATTCCGAGTTTTCACCAAGAACCAATGTTGAAGTGGAATTTTATCAGTTTCTGAACAACATCTATGGGATTGTTAGCTGGGAGAATGTTCTTTCCAAAACAGGGCTTTTTAATATCTACCGGTTTTTAAGAGACGTGAAAAGACATCCTGAGCCTGAATGGCTGGCAGATCGACTTGCCAACGGTAATTTTTCACAGGAGATATACAAGGCAGCCGTTGAAGATGATGTGTTGATTTGTAAAATTGCATTAGATACCTTCCTGGAATTTCTTGCGAGAGAGGCTAATAACCTTACCTTAAAGCTTAAGGCTACCGGAGGATTGCTGATTTCCGGCGATATTCCGCAGATGCTGAATGAGTATATGGATAAGGCAAAATTCTATGAGAAATTTAAAATAAGCGATAAAATGGAAGACATGTTGAGGAATATTCCGATCTACCTGATCAGGAATAATCTCACGGGCTTGCATGGTGTCGCACTGTATACAGCCTATTACGAATAACAAATAAGAAAATAAGAAAATAAAAACTCCGGAAACTCCGGAGTTTTTTTATGCCTGATATTATTCATGAAAATAATTAGTTTTATTGATGTACATCAATAAAATCTATCAAATAAGATAGCTACATTTGTATCGTTAAATAACAATTAAATAAATTTATTCAATGAAAAAAATATTATTATTAGCGGTTTTAGCTAGTGGATTGGTTTTCGGGCAATCAAAAAAAGTGGTAGCATCTGATGTTCACTGGTGGGGGTATAAAGTAGCAAAATCTGAGGCAAGTTCTCATGACGGTACAGTAAAAGTGAAGTCAGGAAACCTTGTTATGAAAGGAAATGATGTTGTAGGTGGATCTTTCGTTTTAGATATGACTTCTATTACGTCTACAGACCTTTCCGGAGAATACCAGACTAAGCTGAACGGACATTTAAAGAACGGAGATTTCTTTGAAGTTGAAAAATATCCTACAGCTGCTTTTAAGATTACTTCCGTAAAGAAAAACAATGATAAAATATACAACTCTCTAGTAACAGGAGATCTTACAGTAAAAGGAAAAACTAACAGTATTTCTTTCCCTGCAAAGATTGCATACAGCAAAGGAGTAGCAAGTCTAGTATCTGATAAATTTTCTTTCGACAGACAAAAATTCGATGTTGCTTACAAATCAACAATGCAGGATGTTTTTGTGAAAGATGATATCGATATGCTTGTAAAAGTAACTGCTAAATAATTTAATCAAAAAAAGATTGTTAAAAGTGTAGAAGTTCTACACTTTTTTTTATTTTTGTTGAATTGTAAATAAAAAAGAATGAAAAGACTACTATTGTTTGCTATGATGTGCGTAGGTATATCATTTGTTTCTGCTCAGAGAAAATTTGATAAGGTTTCGAAGGTGACCTCTTCTGAGATCAGATGGTGGGGATATAAGGTTGTAAAAACCGTGCCTACATCGCATTCCGGAACAGTAAAACTGAAAAGCGGAAAATTCAATTTTGATAAAACGGTTTTGGTAGACGGTGAATTTATAATTGATATGAGAAGTCTGATGGCGGGGGACGTTTCTGATGAAGATCAGATCAAGCTGACCAACGACCTTAAAAGTACCAATTTCTTTGAAGTTAAAAAGTTTCCGATTGCGAAATTCCACTTAACTAAAATTATTCCTCTGGCAAACAGTGAGTACAATTCAACGGTATATGGGGATGTTACGATAAAGGGAGTGAGAAAGACCATTACTTTCCCTGCTAACGTATATGTTACACAATTTACGGTAGTGATTGAGTCTGCTAAATTCTCATTGAACAGAAGGGATTTCAAAGTATTCTATCAGTCTTCTTTAAAAGATTATTTCATTAAGGATGAAATGGATATCCAATTCAAAGTTTCTACAGAAAAGCTGGATAATGATAACAGGGTTCCTGTAAAGAAAAAATAAAAGGTTTTACTTTAACAATAAATTAAATATGGATAGCTTTCAATAGTTACCCATATTTTTTATTTTAGCAGTATGAAAATCTATGTAATAAGCGGACTTGGTGCAGATTTTAAAGTGCTGGAAAAATTGCAGTTTCCTGCACATCTGGAAGTGGTGTTTATAGACTGGCTCATTCCGGGGCTGAACGAAAGTTTTCCTCAATA
This sequence comes from Chryseobacterium sp. Chry.R1, assembly GCF_039645525.1. Lineage (NCBI taxonomy): Bacteria > Pseudomonadati > Bacteroidota > Flavobacteriia > Flavobacteriales > Weeksellaceae > Chryseobacterium > Chryseobacterium sp. Chry.R1. Next base: position 4,466,169 of record NZ_CP151793.1, on the reverse strand, counting down.
CGTTGAGAGAATGGCGTCAAAGATTGATGATTCGGAACCATTTTATCTGTTGGGGTATTCTTTTGGAGGAATTATGGTGCAGGAGATCAATAAAATAAAACCGGCTGAAAAAGTAGTGATTTTAGGAAGTATTAAATCTGATAAAGAAAAATCGAGGTTAATAAGAGCCGGACAGATTACCAGGATCCCTAAAATATTACCTACCCGTTTTTTTAATGAAAAAAATACAGCGGCATATTCTGTGCTCAGGAAGTTCTTTGATCCAAAAAATCCTAAGGTTTTACAGTATTTCAGGGTGAAAGATCCTTATTATCTGAAATGGTCCATAGAAAAGATTTCAGATTGGAGGTTTGATGAAAATCCTGAAGTGATCCAGATATTAGGTGACAGGGATATTGTATTTCCTGTGAAAAATTCAAAACCGAACTATATTATACGGGGTGGAACCCATCTGTTTCCCGCTACTAAATCAAAAGAAGTATCTAAAATTTTAAATGAAATATTTCCTGTGGAATAGATTTTAAATTATTATTCGTTAAAATTTAAGGGTTGTTTTGTTTTTAAATGTGTTTTTATGAAATTTATCCCTATTTTTGATAGGGTTAAAATAGATTTTTATGAAAATTGGTTTGAAATGGATCGTGTCCTTTGCGGTGATATCAATGGTTGCTATCGGTGGTTTGTTTTGGTCACCGGTAACGGACCTGCCGGATTCAGGTGAGTTTTTAAGCGAAGATAAGATCGTAGGGGCTGATGTGGCGTGGATTTTAGCAGCAGCAGGACTGGTATTGCTGATGACACCGGGGTTGTCCTTCTTTTATGGTGGAATGGTGGGTAAAAAGAATGTGATCTCCACCATGTTGCAAAGTTTTATTGCTTTAGGAGTCATTTCTATTCTGTGGGTTGTAGTTGGATTTTCTTTGTCATTCGGTGATTCTATAGGGTTTGAAATGAACGGAGAGCACTATGGACTGATCGGTAATCCCTTGAGTTACCCCTTTTTTAATCATGTAGGTGTCTTGCCGCACAAGGCGATGGCTTCTACCATTCCGTTTATTTTATTCGCTCTTTTTCAGATGAAGTTTGCGGTGATAACTCCCGCACTGATCACCGGTTCTTTTGCCGAACGGGTGCGCTTTATTTCCTATCTGCTGTTCATGGTTCTTTTCAGTATATTCATTTATACGCCCCTTTGCCATATGGTATGGCATCCGGACGGTTTGTTGAATAAATATTTTGGTGTCAAAGATTTTGCAGGCGGAACCGTAGTGCATATGAGCGCAGGATTTGCTGCTTTGGCAGGAGCAATGGTTGTAGGAAACAGGAAAAACCCTCACCATGAACCTTCGAATATCCCTTTTGTACTTCTGGGAACAGGAATGCTTTGGTTCGGTTGGTTTGGTTTCAATGCCGGATCTGCACTGGGAGCGAATGCAACTGCTGCCACAGCTTTCGGAACCACAACTATAGCTTCGGCATCAGCGATGATGACATGGATACTCTTTGACCGAATTAACGGGAGAAGTGTTTCTGCATTAGGAGCATGCATCGGTGCTGTAGTAGGTCTGGTTGCCATTACCCCGGGATGTGGCTTTGTATCTGTTCCGGAAAGTTTATTTATCGGATTTATTTCAGCTATTGTTTCCAATCTGATGATGAACTGGAAGAAACTCAAAAAAATAGACGATACCCTGGATGTTTTTGCATGCCATGGAGTAGGGGGAATCATGGGAATGATCCTGACCGCTATTTTTGCGCATGGTGAAAATGCAAGCCTTCTGCATGGAGGGATTGAAGTATTTGCCCACCATATGATGGCGCTGGTTCTGGTTTCTGTGTTTGCATTTTTCGGCTCTCTGGTTTTGTACCGGCTGACAAACAGAATGATTACCCTCCGGGTATCCGAAGAGTCGGAAAATATGGGGCTGGACATGTCTCAGCATGAAGAAAGCCTTAAATGGTAGCGGGTACTTAAATAATTATTTTAATCCTTGTGTGAAGGGAAGCATAATAACGATTTATCATGTATCTTTGTGATGAGGAAAAATGATGAATCTTTTATGGAATCAATATCAGTATTTGAGATTATTAAAGTTGGCATAGGCCCGTCCAGTTCGCATACGATGGGACCATGGAATGCAGCTTCTGCATTTATCAGAATTATAAAGAGAGAAAGATCGATCACAGAGGTGAAAGAGGTCTTTCTTGAATTTTTCGGTTCTTTAGCAAAAACCGGGATAGGACATGGTACAGATATCGCGGGAATGCTGGGATTGAATGGTGAGGATTACAAGACGATCAATACTTCAAAAATTGATGAGAAAATTGAGAAAATAAAAAGAGATGAGATCATCAATCTGGGTGGAGAGAAAGAAATTCCTTTTATCTACGGCTATCATCTGGTTCTCAATATGCAAAAATCCCTCGATTTCCATCCGAACGGAATGATTTTCAGAGCCGTTTTCGAAGATGGAACCGAACTGGTCCAGGACTTCTATTCCGTAGGAGGAGGATTCATTGCAAGCCAGGAAAAAAATTCGATCCAAAAGCATTGTGTCCGCACATTATACCCTTGTCATCACGGTTCAGATGTTATAAAATATTGTGATAAGTTAGGGCTTGAAAAGTTTTCAGACCTGATCATGATTAATGAAGAAAGCTGGAGGACCCAGGAAGAAACCAGACAGGAAGCATTGAATATCTGGACACAGATCAAAGAATGCATCTACAAAGGAGTCAACAAAGAAGGAATTTTGCCTGGTGGTTTAAATGTAACCAGAAGGGCAGCCGGAATCAACAGAAAACTTTTAGGGGATAAAATATATAAGAATATTGACGAATGGTTTCAGCTGGTAGTAGATGCCGAAGAAAATTTCACCAATATCAATAAATGGATTGCCTGCTTCGCTTTGGCTGTCAATGAAGAGAATGCAAGCTTCGGAAGGATCATTACAGCACCTACAAACGGAGCGAGTGGTGTTATTCCTGCCGTTTTAATGTATGCTCAGGCTTTCACGCCATTCACGAGTGAGGATGATATTGTAAGATTCTTACTGGTTGCCGGAGAAATCGGAACCCTGTTTAAAAAGAATGCCACGATCTCCGCGGCTATGGGAGGATGCCAGGCTGAGGTTGGAGTATCTTCTGCTATGGCGGCAGCGGGACTTACTGAAATTTTAGGCGGAAGTGTAGGACAGGTGCTGATGGCGGCTGAAATCGCTATGGAACATCATTTGGGTCTTACCTGTGATCCGATCAAAGGATTGGTGCAGATTCCGTGTATTGAAAGAAATACAATGGGAGCAATGAAAGCGATCACCGCAGCCAATATCGCTCTTGAAAGTGATCCTGCAAAAGCGAGGGTAACTTTGGATGAAGTTATTCAGACGATGTGGGAGACAGCTCAATCGATGAGTGACCGTTTTAAAGAAACTTCGGAAGGAGGGTTGGCTATTGCAGTCAATGTTCCGGAGTGCTAGAAATATTTGTCACAAAAGTAATTTTCTTTTAAACTGATAGTCCTAAAGCTTTATAAGTTTAGAAAAAATGTACCTTTTTATAGTGACCTAGGAAACGTAGGCGTTAAGAAAATGAATGCTGTGAACGTTAAAAAAATTCTACTGTCTGAGTGCGGAGAGAAAAGTTAATAATAAACATACTTCAAATCCGCACGAGTTATAGAATTTTTAGAGAACAGGATTCATTTTTAGCCGCAGTTTCCAGTCTTGAATTTTTGTTTCTTTTGTTTCAAGACAAAAGAAAAGATACAATCAATTACTAAAGTTACGATAGATAATTCTCCTTCATCGAAATAACAAAGAAAAATATTCAATAAGAGGATTACTTATCCAGTATTCCTCTTATTTTATTGGCATTGGAGATCAGCTCCGTTAAATATTCGTAATTTTCTTTTTCCAGAGCAGCCTTAAACTTGCGTAGCTGCGAAATATGTTCATTAAGGACATCCAGAACATTTTCTTTATTTTGTTTAAAGATCGGAACCCACATTTCCGGATGGGATTTGGCTAGTCTTACCGTACTCGAGAAACCCGAACTTGCCAGCTGGAAGATGGTGTCTTCCTCTTTTTCTTTTTCCAGCACGGTGTTGGCTAAGGCGTAAGATGTAATGTGAGAGATATGAGAGATGTACGCGGTGTGGACATCGTGGTCTTCAGCATTCATATAAATAAGGTGCATATCCAGGCCTTCTACAATTTTCTGAACGAGGGCAAGAGCGTCTTCTGCGGATTCTTCTTTGTTGCATATCACCCCGGCTTTTCCTGAGAAGCTCTCTGCAACGGCTGATTTCGGTCCGCTGTTTTCCGTACCCCACATCGGGTGGAAAGCTACAAACCTCGACCTGTTCGGGTGATCTTTTACGCCGTTTACAATTCCTGCTTTGGTGGATCCTGCATCCATTACCGTTTGGGTGTCTGATACCAGATCTAAAACTGTAGGTAAAAGCTTTCTCGCAGAATCCACCGGAATAGCTATAATCACAAGATCGGAATTCCTGATTCCATATTCCAGGTCTACCTTGGCATCGATGATATGTAAGCTTAATGCTTCATCAAGGTGCCTGCTGCTGTTGTCTATTCCGTAGATAAAATCGGCAATTCCTTTTTCTCTCAACTTTAAAGCGATAGAGCCTCCAATGAGACCTACACCGACAATACTTATTTTCATGTTCTTTTCATTTTAAAATAAAAAACCCCGTCCTAGGACGAGGTTGTATATCATATATAAGAATCTCTATCCCAGATCTGAGTTAAATATTCTATAGTAATATGTTCCGTTATTTGTAATCACGAAGCGAAGGTATAAAATATTTTTGAAATGATAAATATGATTTTGATAGAAAGTTTTGCTTGTGAGGAAAGACTTTTGGTTTTATAATGCGACGAGTTTTGTCGCAATTCAAAGCTAACTTTGTACAAATGAAAAAGATGAAGTCAAAAATTTTCGATAAGTCTTTTCGTTGTGAGATAAAAAAGATTACTTTTGCGGCAATTATAAAAATGAATTTAACAATTAAACACAAGGCATGAAAAAACTCTACTTCAGTGTACTTTCTATGTGCATTATTTCCTGGCTATCGGCCCAGGAAGTGGTTTGGCAAAAAGATATCAAATCTTCTACCCAGGATTTCCTAAGCCAGGTAACCACAACAATCGATCAGCAGTATCTGATAACAGGAAGTGTCATACAGGCTGGAAACCAGAAGAAAGATGCAGGAAGCAATATCCAGCAAAATAATGGATATGACTTTCATTTGGTGAAGCTGAACCAGCAAGGAGATCAGGTTTGGGAAAAGTATTTCTCCGGAAACAATCATGATTATTTGTCTTCTACCGTAGCTACCCAGGAAGGAGGCTTTCTAATTTCAGGAACCTCATATTCCGGAAAGGGAATAGATAAAAAAGATGAATCTAAAGGAGGATCAGATATCTGGCTCATCAGGATTAATGAATTTGGTGATGAATTGTGGCAGAAGACTTTGGGAACAAGTGCTGATGAAGAAGCCAGGGCAGTTATCCAAACCACAGATTTAGGATTTGTTGTAGCCGGAAATGTTCAGAATTCTTCCAAAGGTTACGGTTCAAAAGATATCCTGATTATCAGACTCGATAAAAACGGAAAAGAACTTTCACAACTTATTTTAGGAGGAAGAGGATTAGACGAAGTGGAGAAGATGATCCCTACAAGAGACGGAGGAGCACTTCTGGGAATCTATTCAAGAAGTTCCGAGTTTCGTATTTCCAATTCCGGGAATCAAAACTCAGCCACAGGAACCTCAGATTCCGTATCCCGTTATGCAAAAACAACTGAAAACTTTGGTGAAGGAGATTACTGGATCGTAAAACTAAACAAAGAAGGAAAGATAGAATGGGAAAAGAACCTGGGAGGAAAAGGAGATGACCATCTAAGAACACTGGCTTTAACCTCAAACGGTTATATCATTGGAGGAGAATCCAGAAGTGAGAGATCCGGAAACAAGACGGTAGGAATAGAAGAAGGAACAGATTTGTGGTTGGTTTCTTTAAATGAACGAGGAGATGAACAGTGGCAGAAATCCTACAATTTCAAAAACAGGGATGTTTTGATGGGTATGACTGCCCTAAATCAGCTATCAACTGACAGCTCTCAACCCTCAACTAAAGGAATATTGTTGGGTGGATATACTCAGGCAGAAGGAAGAATAGAAACAGATGATGAAACATTCTGGATGCTGTATTTGGACAGTAATGGAAATGAACAGTGGAGAAAGCATGTGAAGGGAGAATCCAGAAAGAGAGAGGAGAGATTATCGGATATTAAGCTGAACAGAGATGGTTCCATTATTTTAGCAGGAACCAGTGCAGAGGAATTAGGGAAGGAGAACTGGAAGATTGTGAAGCTGGGAGACAAGCAATTGGATCAGCTAATTGAGAAACAAGATATCAAGATCTATCCGAATCCGGTATCAGATTATGCTTATGTAGAAATAGGCTTTGATTTCAGGGAAGCGGATATTACTTTGTATGATATGGGCGGAAGACAGCTTCAGAATCTAAAAACGAAGAATAAGGTGACTAAGATTAATACACAGCCGTTGATACAAGGTGCTTACCTGGTGGTGATCAAGACGGATACGAATAAAACGGCTAATGCTAAATTGATTAAGAAATAATATAAGATGAAAAAAATAGAACGCAATATTTTTATATTAATAGCTCTTTTGGGCATTATTAGTATCTCAGCACAGGATAAAATAGGACTTCAAAAGTATGATTATGTAACCAACGGTGATGCTAATTTGTTTCAGGGCATACCCAATATTTCTTTTCCGTTATTTAATGTTACAGTACCAACAACGGGAGTTAATATCAATTTGTCCCTAAGTTATACTGCAGTTAGCGGTTCATCCTTTAACCTTATCAGTGATGTCGGAAAAGGATGGAATCTATCTCCAATAGGAAATATTGTGAGAAATAAAACGACAGTTGATACTGATTTTTATATTCCAACAGGAACTGCCAAAGAGGCCTGGTCTGATGTATATTATTATGATTATCCAGGTGGAAGTGGAAAGTTTTATATTGGAATGGATAAGACGAGTGGTGAATTAATAGGTGTTCATACTATGCCTTCCAATGATAAGATCATTGTTACCAAAGATAATGCAAAACCTAATAAAGTAAAATCATTTACCATCGTAGATACTAAAGGAAACCGTTACCTATTTGACAAAACGAATATTAATAAAATGTATATAGGTGATGGTTTCGATACAACTCCTATAGCTATAGCACAGAAAACCAAATTTATCAATAGCGGATTTTTTCTGTCAAAAATTTTCAATGTCAAAAATGAAGAGGTCGCTACGATTGAATACTTGACTGCTACAGAGAATATTACCCAACCATCCGGAACTCTCCAAACTCAAAAAATAAAGAAAATATTGATTAATGGAGTTGGTAGTATTGAATATGATTATGTTAACAATGGTACACCCACTAACCTTAATTCACCTGGTGACAAAGATTGGTATGTGTTGAAAAAAGTAATACTAAAGAACACTCAAAACCAAATTATTAATCAATACGGCTTTACCAATACAGGGTATTTAAAAGAGCTGATCAACATAGATAAAAATAATAATCCTGTACAGAAATTTAGTTTTGAATACAATAATGAGAACTATTCCGGACCAAATATGCTGATAGATAATTTTGGATATCCATCTTATTACGATCCTTGTAATATGGATGATGGAGAATTGCGCACTCCTTATTTCACCAACCGTAATACAGTTAACTATGGTTCTTTAAAACGTATCATTTTACCTACCGGAGGAATTACAGAATATGAATTCGAATCACATTCTTCTGCCGGGTCAAACAATTGCTCAGGAGCCAATTGCTACTATGATAATTATGATTTTGATAAAATATACACTTTAAATTTTGATACTCAGGTATCAAGCCTTTATACAATTACTTTACCAGTGGGATATCAAAGTGATCTATTTATAAAATACAATTATACTCTTCATCCTTCTGCTCCCGGACACCCTGGTATTATATACGACATAAAATATACGATCAATAATCAAACTCCAAATAAATTTGTAAATCCGGTAACTCAACAAGAATGTTTTGACGTAGATCGATTTAATTTTTTCAATTCAGACCCTCTTAATGTTAAATTTTCAGGTTTAAAAAAAGGATATGGAACCGTGGAAATATATGCCCCTAAGCAGCAGAGAAAAGATAAAAATATTTATGGAAATGGATTAAGAATTAAAAGCATTAAAAATTTCAATCCAGGTTCTACAATACCTATAAGTTATACACTCTATGATTATGCTACTTTTACCGATCCATTATTATCCAGTGGCTTTGGAGTAAATTATTCCGTAAATATGCAGTATTTAGAAGGCAGTCCGAGGGCAACGACGCCAGTAGGATATACGAATATTAAGGCCACAAATATGATTGATAAGAGTTATTCAAAATATTATTTTTATCCTTATACCACTTTTTTAGGTCTTCCATCTTCTTTTAGTAGTGACGATGATAAAAGTATGAGTGACTACCTTTTTACAATGGGACTCTTACAAAAAAAGGAAGACTATAGTCCTACCAATCAACTTTTGCAGAAATCTGAAATGCAATACACCTATAAAGATGTGCCACTTGCTAATATCAACTTTAATGGAAACCCTGTAAAAAAGATCAATATCTCTAAACAGTCTTCCACTACTGAAAATTATATTGCTGGAACTACCAAAAAATTGGTAAGCTCTTCTGAAAGCCAGTTTGAAGATATTTACAACAATATGACTTCTTCAAAGGAAACCTTATCAGATGGAACTATTGTGGAAAAAACGATTCTTTATCCTGCTGATAAAGGGATTCAGAAACTTCTGACGGCAAATATGGTAGATGTTCCATTGGAAACTTCTGTTAAAAAAAACGGCAAGCTCATAGGAAAAGCGGAAACAAAATTTGACAATGCTGCTCATCTTTATCCCACTTCTATGATTAGCTATAATATGGAAAATCAGACAGCGATGGGAGGTGGGACTTTAGATATTTATGATAATAAAGGAAACCTTGTACAAACTACAGCAAAAAACGGAATTCCTACCACGACCATCTGGGGATATTACCAAAGCCAACCTATTGCTGTGATCTCGGGTGCAACGTATTCACAGGTAGCTAATCTGGCCACTGTAAAGGCAGCTATTACAGCATCTAATAATGACCGTGACAATCCTGCAACCGAACCTGCTCTTTTAACGGCCTTAGAAAACCTGAGAAATGACACCGCCTTAAAAGATTTTAGTATAACAGCAACTACTTACGACCCATTAATTGGTGTTACCAATAGTATTTCGGCGAACGGAATCAGAATAACTAACGTATACGATAATGCGAATCGATTGATTAAAGTAACGAATGCTGAAGGTAAAACACTGCAGGAATATCAATATAACTACAAACAGTAGATGTATAATGTACATAATTAAAAATGTATTAATGTAAATGCATGAGTACATAATACATAAATACAAAATCAAAACTTATGAAAAGAATTTTAAATATTTTTACCATATTGTTTGTAGCGGGATCATCTTTTGCACAAACATACCCCAGCACTGCTGAGAATTTTATTTATACTAAAAATTGTCTTGATGCGGACTGTGTCAGGAAAACAGAAACCGTAGAATATTTTGATGGACTGGGGAGACCTGTTCAGACCATTGCGATAAAAGCCACTCCCCTTGGAAGGGATGTAGTGACTCCTATTGAATATAATCCACTTGGAAAACAGGTTAAAGATTATCTTCCTATACCTCAGCCGGGAACACAAGATGGGGCCATTTATGGAAATCCCCTTGATAATGCTTCGGCTGCGGGATATGGAAATGAAAAGATTTATTCCGAAAAGATCTACGATAATGTATATACCAATCGTGTGAAACAAGTAATTTCGGTTGGTACGGCCTGGGCACAGAAACCTATTGATATGGGCTACGATACCAATATTAATGGTGAAGTGAAAAAATATACCAGTACCACAAATTGGCTTGAAAACAGAACTGATTCCGGAATTGCCCTGTCTGGAACCTATGCTGCAAATCAGTTAATGAAAACAACCATTACTGATGAGGATCTAAACACGACCACGGAGTTTAAAAATGGTGAAGGAAAAACGGTCTTGGTAAGGAAAAACGATGGAACAAAAGACATAGATACTTACTATGTATATAATGAATTTGGCCAGTTGGTATATGTATTACCTCCATTGGCTGTTGCTACAACAGCACCCGATCAGACTAAATTGGATGCCCTTTGTTATCAATATCGTTACGACGGCGTAGGGAAGCTCGTAGAAAAAAAATTACCTGGAAAGGGCTGGGAATATATCATTTATGATCAGCAGGACCGGATAATTCTAACACAGGATGCTAACCTAAGGACAACTACCAATACTTTTGGAGCAAAAGGATGGATGTTTACGAAGTATGATAAGTATGGAAGAGTGGCATATACAGGATTTTATCCGAGTACAGAATTAAGATCAGCGTTGCAAAACTCGGTTAATGGGATTACAGTAAATCCTGCCAATAATGAAGAGAGAAGCTCATCTTCCTTTACAGCAAATGGAATAGATATTTATTATACCCAAAATGCTTTTCCGAAAATAAATCTCAAAATAATAAGTGTTAACTATTATGATACCTATGCTTCATATAGTTTCAACCCTGCTTTTCCATCTACTATATTGAACCAGACGGTGATAACGGATGTACAAAATACTTCTGTAAATACCAAAGGCCTTCCTGTTATGTCAATGGTGAAAAATATTGAAGACGATAAATGGACAAAGAATTATGTGTATTACGACAATAAAGGACGGGCTATCGGAGGATATTCTATTAATCACTTGGGAGGCTATACCAAAACAGAAACAGAATTTGACTTTGCAGGCATAACAAAGCAGTCAAAGGTATATCATAAAAGGTTGGTAGTAGACACTGAAAAAATTATTACCCAAACTTATGAATATGACAACCAGAACAGGCTGAAAAAACAATGGCATCAGGTCAATGGCCAGCCTCAGGAACTTCTTGCTGAGAACTTTTACAATGAATTATCACAACTGTCTCAGAAAAAAGTAGGGAACAATTTGCAAAGTATCGATTACACTTATAATGTAAGAGGTTCTGTAATTAAAATGAACGATCCCGGTAATCTGGGAACCAAACTATTTGGATATGAGCTAAAATATCAGAATCCTGCCAATACTTCATTGTCCACAGGTAAATATAACGGCAATATTGCTGAAGTAACCTGGAAAACTGCGGCTGATCAGGTTTTAAGAAGGTATAATTATCAATATGATCCTTTGAACAGATTAAAGAAGGGAACCTATTCGGAACCTAATGCTTCTGTTCCAGAGAACAATTTATACAATGAGTCGGTTGTATATGATATGAATAGCAATATTACTTCATTGCAGAGGAATGGAAAAAACTCAGTGGGAGCGGCTGGATTAATAGATAATTTAACTTATACATACAGCGGAAATAAGCTCAACACTGTTAAGGATTCATCCGGAAATTATGCCGGATATCCGGATAGCTCAGGAACAATGATCACGTATGATGATAATGGAAATATGAAGAACCATGTGGACAAAGGAGTTTTACAGATTGATTATAATTTTCTGAACCTACCGGATTATGTGATGTTTGATAAAACCTATAATCCAAGGCTTTCCGGAACCCAGGATGCTGAATACAATGTTAATACCAGATATTTATACAGGGCAGACGGTGTTAAGCTTAAGAAGACTTACCTGTATGGTTCGGGAGAAGAGAATTTAGAAACCTTTACTATAACAGAATATGTAGATGGATTCCAATATGAAAACACAGCGAGCATTATTAAGCCAACGGCACCTCTTACTTTAAAATTTGTTCCAACCTCCGAAGGATACTATAATTTTGAAAATAATAAGTATATTTACAGCTATAGTGACCATTTAGGAAATGTGCGTATAAGTTATACAAAAAATGGAGCAGGAACCCAGATTGTTGAAGAAAATAACTATTACCCTTTTGGACTAAAGCATGAAGGCTATAACAGCTTAGGAGGTAATCCAGCCTACAGTTATGGATACAACGGCAAAGAATTACAAAAAGAAACAGGATGGAGTGATTATGGTGCCAGAATGTACATGTCCGATATTGGAAGATGGGGTGTAATTGATCCATTAGCAGAGCAATACAGAAGGCTTACCCCTTATAATTATGCCGCTAATAACCCTATTATGTTTATCGATCCTGATGGGAGGAAAATAAAAGCTCCGGACAGCAGTGGCGAAGGAATGTCGCTTTACCATGGAGCCACTCCGGGTATGGTGGAATATGTGGGACCTGGAAGCCGTTCCGGTATTTTAAAATTTCTGGGGTTAGAAGATGAAATGGGTAAGTTTTATATTAGAACTGATGGCGGCGGTGGCGGTGGATCTTTTGGGCAAACACAGGCTTATAAGGACATTATGTCGGGACTTACCTCTAGTATAACAAACCAAAATGGTTATTTATATTATTGGACAAATGGAGCAGCTGGTCAGAATAGTATTATTAATGGAGAGATGGAAGTTGTAGCAACAGAATTGGTTGGACATAAAGTAAGGCTTGGAGGTTTTGATTTAGGTGACTATATTGGTACTGCAGGTAATATTAATGATTTTTTTGATAGTACCGCGGGTTCGTTAGCATCGAATGCAGGAATGACCCGAATAGGAACAAATGGACGCCTTTACTTCCCTACTGTAGGTGGACGTGTGTTTTATGGTAATCAATATACAAGAACAATGTCTTTAGTAAATTATGGCTCTAAAATAGGAAAAGTAACAGGTACCATAGGATACACTCTAAATGGTTTAAAAATAGCTTACAGTGTGTCTCAAGACAATTGGACTTATGGAAAAAATGCACAAGTAGCAAGTGTTGGTGTAGCTGGAGGAATGGCCGGAGCTTGGATTGGAGCAAAAGCTGGGGCACTTGTGTTAGGTGAATTAGGAGGAACTATAGGCCTTGCTTTTGAAGGTGTTGGAGCATTACCAGGAGGAATTATCGGGGGATTTGTTGGAGGAGTTGTAGGCGGATTTTTAGGAGGTTATTATGGTGGAGATTACGCAGAAAAAAAGGCGAAGCAATGGTTAAAATAAGAGTTATAGAAAGAATTTGGAATTATATACATTATTTCATTTATGTATTCGAGGTTAATGCTTCAAAAGTAATAGCATATCCTATTGCATTATTATTTGACTTATTTTATAAAATCCCATTTATAGAAAGTTGGTTGAAGAAAAAAAATAGTTCAGCACAAGAAATCAGATCAGCTCGCAATAATGCTATAAATAATCGCATCTATGGTCAAAACATTACTATTGCAGGAATTCAAATGGGAGGTTTATTAGTTCTTATAGAATACGGATTATTTAATATTTTTCAGGCAACATTGGGTAAACCTTTGATACAGTATGTTTGGTTAGGAGGCAATTATTATAAATGGTTATTTGTTGCAACTATGCTAATTATTCCTTATATAATCAACAATCAGCTTTTATGGAAAAATGATAAATATTTAAAATATTTTGAAGAATTTGATAAAGAACCAAAACAATTAAAACGTAAATGGATTTGGATAAGTTTTGGAATTATAGTGGGGATTTTTGGATTCTTTGTATTAAGCTTTCTAATACTTACAAACGTATTAAAAAAATAGTATAGTAGTTTGTCTCCCTGCTGGCGCAAGCGTCACTGAATAAAGATTAATAATCTATATATAAATCCGAGAAGGTACACTTTCTCGGATTTTTGTTTATAGTATTTAATATTAAATGAGTCTGAAAGTAGCCTTTAACTGTACAAATGGAAATATAATGGTATAAGAAATTACTATAATAATGATCAGGCAATTTTGGAAATAGATTTAAATTTGTAATTAGTGAAGGGGCAACGAGGGTGACGCTCGCGCCAGCGTGGAACATGGACACCATATATAAGATAAAATTAATAAATATGAGTGATAAAATAATAGATGATCTATATAGTATTAGAGACCATTTAGATCAAGTTCAATCTTATATTAATAAGATTAAAAATAATTTAATTATGGATTCTTTTGTTCAGACAAGACAACATTTGTATGATATTTATAATGATAGATTAGATTTAAGTAATTATACGAAAAACTACTTTGATGGACATAAAGAAGTAGTTACACGAATGAAAAATTCAGACTTACAAAATGTAAGATTATCTGTCATTGATGGTGATAAGAGAAGTTGCTCCATCTTCAGTAGTGAAGATTTTAGCACAATTCTGGGTGTTATTTTTTATGATAATTAATAAAAGATATCATTAAGATTAGCAACTTATAAAAAGATCTGCGAATAAATTTTCAAGGATCTTTTTAATTTGGAGAGAATTATTTTACAATAATTGTAATGCTAATTTAGCTTGAATCTTAAGCCCCTGCTGGCGCGAGCGTCACGCTCGTGTCTGAATAAATTAGATTAACAACTCATAATAAATCCGAGAAAATACCTATTTCTCGGATTTTTATTAAGGTTGTTTTTAGAATTACACTATTTATGGTCTTTAAAGGTTTTTGAGTAAAATTAAATTACATCCATCAGAATCCTAGTGAAAGTGGTTTTATAACAGGACCTTAAGGAAATATAGTAATGCAAAAAATTACTATAACGATGATCAGGAAATTTTGGAAATAGATTTAAATTTGTAATTAGTGAATGGGCGAAGGTTGGGGGTCTAAAACAACTCAATCATTTAACTGGACAGAAATAATATTATATCTAAAATGAAAACAAACTTAAAATATATATTAATCGCATTTTTATCAATTATCTTAAGTTGTATAGGTTCTAAACCGGAAAAAGCGGACTTTACAGGTATTTGGAAGTCTTCTGATGAAGCATATATCATATTGCATAAAAATGGAACTTGTACTTTAAAAGGGATTGATTATCATAAAATCAGTAGCTTTCCAAAAAATGAAAATAAAAAATTAAATGCAGAAGGAACTTGGCAGTTTACAGAAGATGCTGAAAGTGGTATTATTGATAATATAAACAGTGGAGTTTATATAAAATATGAATTGCACGATGGAGGAGAAGGAGAAATCGTATTTTATATTTCAGGACAAGGAATTAATGGGAATAATCCGCCTTGGAATATTTTCATATGGGATGGTGATCCAGATGATATGCAGAAATATGAGTTTACAAAAGTGAATGAATAATATCATCACCTGATCTCGCGGCTTTGTAATCCGTGAGCAATAATAAATAACCCTGCTTGCGCGAGCGTCACGCTCGTGCCCGAATAAGATTAACAATCTATATATAAATCCGAGAAGGTACACTTTCTCGGATTTTTATTAGAAGAAAGACGGGGCATATTTTATAAGTTTTGCTACAGTATTTTGGATAGATAGTTTTACAAGAATGGAATACTTTAGCAGGCAAAAGAAATTCAAATATTGAAAGATTTTTCAATTTTGTCAACAACATAACAAACCTATTGAGATATGGTCTTTAAAGGTCTTTGGGCAAAAATTAAATTACATCCATCAGAATCCTATTGAAAGTGGTTTTGTAACAGAACCTTATGAATGAAAATATAGCAGTGCAAGAAATTACTATAATGATGATCATGAAATTTTGGAAATAGATTTAAATTTGTAATTAGTGCATGGGGGTAGCGGGGATTTGAGCAGGAGCAAGAAAAATATCTATTTATGATTCATCAGTAATTAATCAAGGATTTTAAATCCAAATATAGCACAACGATTCGGTTATTCATTCGAGAAGGTTGGAAATGGAATTATTTTGCAAAAAACTTTAAAATAATATTTAAATGATAAAAGATAAATCATCAATATACCTTTCAATTTTCAAAAGAAAAGGTGGGGAAGGGATTAAAACTAAAATTATTAATAGAGATAATGAGAATCAATTCAAGGCATTGTTTTCAAATTTATCTGATCAAGAAAAACCATTAATTACTTTTTTTGAAAATATTTCAAATTGGATTTTATTGACTAATAATAGAATTATTATCAATAAGCAAGATAGTTTTTCATTTGTAAAAATAGATGAAATTATAGAAGTTGTTCCAGCCTTAAAAGAAGAATTGAAAAATGGCATTTATCAAAAAAATAATTTTACAAAATTAAAATTGGGATTAAAAAATAATGATAATGTTATACTTGATTTAGAGCAAGGATTGCCATACAAAGGTTTATACCAGGTTTTACATTTTATTAAAAGCGATAATATTAGTTCCCTCTCATAAACTGGCGTTACCCGATCCCCTGCTGGCGCTAGCGTCACGCTCGTGCCCGAATAAAGATTAACAATCTATATATAAATCCGAGAAGGTACACTTTCTCGGATTTTTATTAGGAGAAAGACGGGGCATATTTTATAAGTTTTGCTACAGTATTTTGGATAGATAGTTTTACGAGAATGGAATACTTTAGCAGGTAAAAGAAATTCAAATATTGAAAAGATTTCAATTTTGGCAACAACATAACAAACCTATTGAAATATGGTCTTTAAAGGTCTTTGAGCAAAATTAAATTACATCCATCAGAATCCTATTGAAAGTGTTTTTTGTAACAGAACGTTATGAATGGAAATATGGTAGTGTAAGAAACTACTATAATGATGATCATAAAATTTTGGAAATAGATTTAAATTTGTAATTAGTGAGTGGGCAACGAGCGTGACGCTCGCGCCACCGTGGAGGAATTAAAAATAAGAAGTGGAAATATTGTTAATATTAATAATTTATCAGGTCATTATGATTTGTAACCACACGAATAGATTTGTGTGGCAGGGGAAAAGGAAAATTTCAAGATTTTACTAATTTTAATCAAACCTCTAAAAAAAATTATATCGACGGATGGGTAATGTATATAGATGGTAATGTTTCTCGAAAGAAATAATTATGACATAATATGGAGCTAAAACAATTAAATAAAGTATTGATATTATTAGCTATTGTTATTAATCTAAATGCATTTTCTCAAATGAAAATGGCAGATATAGAAAATAAACAATTTTCAATTAATTTAAAAACTCAAAAACAGAATCTAATAAAAATATTTGATGATAACAATTATAGTATTTATTATTTGTTAGATAGAAGAAATTTTGATTTAAAATTACATTCAGATATTAAAGACAAAGCAAATATTATTTTCTTTTCTAAAAAATATAATAAAGGTATAATTACTGTATTTCCACAAAGTGTAAATCATAAACAGAAAGATATTTACAATATTACCTTATATACAGGTTCGGCAGATAATTATATGTTTGTACCCTCAATGATTATAGTCGATAAGGACTTTAATTATGAATACCTAACGAAATATAGTTACCTTCATCTGCCATATGATATAAATACATATAAGTCTAGTATTTCAATACAGGATAATAAAAATCGTTGTAATATTATACACATTGATCTAAAAGGAAATGCTGTTTACGAAAATATAGATGATATTTTAAGTAATATTTCGAAGATTCCTAAGGAGGATAGTTCTGGAAAAGAATGCAATTCTATAATTTATGAAATTGATCTAAAAGACTTTTTTCCTAAAAAGATTATCAAATAAACTTTTAGCTAGAAATATCATTCTCTGCTTGCGCGAGCGTCACGCTCTTGTCGAATAAATTAGATTAACAACTCATAATAAATCCTATAAAGTATTAATTTCTCGGATTTTTATTAAGGTTGTTTGTTACAATTACACGAATTTAATTCTATAGAAATATGGTCTTTAAAGATCTTTGAACAAAAGTTAAATTAAAAAGTAAATAATAAGATGTTACTAGCCGTGTGTTTAACATTTCCTTGTTGATGATGGGTTCTTTCATGTTGTAGGGAAATTAATAATATATTAAACAGTTCGGGACGTATATATTCCGGATCTTTCATTATATTCCCATTGAAATTTCGTTATTTTTCAATAAAAACGTCACATACAACAAAGAATATCTTTATGGAATTTAGTATGATCAGTGATCAACTGAACATTTTATTTGAAAGGTTAGACTTTAAAACAGTTTCAACTTTAGATAACAAGGATTTTAGAACATTAACGCATAATTTCTTCATAGGGATAAACAAGCTTAGAGATGAAGGCCTGACCTTAAATGAAGATTTTAGAAAATTTGTCAATAATAAACATATTGAATATGATCATAATGATTATGGAAGTAATCCAATTTATGAGGAAAGGATGCAGGACATACTTTCCGAATTAACGGAATTCTGTTCACCTCCAACATTTTGGGATACTCCGTTTGAAGAATATCAAGCTCATAAATGGTGATAAAAATCAGATAAAATAAGGGTATCGGATTTTTTTTATCTTTTGGACTAGATTTGTAATGTATAAATATGCAACAACAAGATGTTCGTGCTATTGAGAATTGTAATAAGCTCTGAGTAATAATGTTATGAATTATTCTGTTAAGATTCATTCTGATGCTTCAGAATTTTTTGAAAATGATAAATTGATTTTAAAAGTAATATTTGGACACTTTTATTTAAATAAAAAAAGAATTTTAGGAATCAATAATGAAGAATTATTAGTTTTCAAAATATTTAATATTTTCTTTAAAAGAAAAATAAGGATATTACATCAAAATTTAAACAAAACACTTCTAGTAAAAAATAATACGCTCATTATGGATAATAATACACTTTCCATAAAGGAAAAATTTAGTATACTAAAATATGAAGCTGTATGTTTATTAAATAATGAAGAGATTGGGGTAATAAAAGATGCATCTACTTTTTTAAATAACAAGTATGATGTATTTTTTAATAGAAAAGATGAATACAATTATTATTTTTTAATACTATTCGGTATGCTTTCAGTAGGATTTGCAGATCCTGCATAAAGTCATTTTTTATGTGTTCAGTTACATTTTCCTTGGTATGACTTTGCGCTAAAATAATAACCTCAAACTATCTAAATTTTTAATTTCGAATAAACAAAAAAGACCGGCTCTACAGCCGGTCTTTTTCATAGGTACGAACCACACAAGTGCTAACCGCACCTGTTATGGATTGGATATAATAAGAGTAGAAGGGATATCGGATAGCCAGATACTTTTGGTATCGATTAATCCTTTCCAGCTTTTACTGCTGATGAGCATAAGATCCTGGGAGCTTAAAAACTCCTTTTCGATCTTTTTCTCGTTATATAGGGTGATGTGATTAGGGGCAACCTGTTCAATGCTTCTGATGAGTTCTTTCACCTCGATATTATTCCGGATCTGTCCTGCGACATCCAGAATGATGATCTGCGAATTATTATTGTTGATCAGCCTCTTGGCGTATTCCAGTAAGTAGAAATCGCTGAGGTTGAAGATCGGGACAAATACTTTATCAGCACTTTTGAAATCTTTTTCTACCAGAACTCCTACCGGGATATTGGTTTTATCAAGGATTTGTAAAGTAAAATCATCAAAAGGGGAGTTGTTGAAAATATATCCTTTTCCTTTTACGGTATTCAGGAGCTTTTCCGGGTTGATGATCTTCGTGGTGAAACCCAGCAGCCTGCCTAATAAACTTCCTTCATACATCGATTTTCCAAGCATGATCAAAAGGAGGTCGTAATTTCCTTTGTTTGAAATGCTGGTGAGATCGTTTTCAATATCCGTAGATGCTTTGAAAAGGGTAGTGACTTCAAGTTTCAGGTCGTGGGAGGTTTCGATTACATTTTTAAACTGGTCGTTTTCGTACTCATTGATGTCATAGGCATGCATTTCCTCGACAGGAGCAATATTCATGGCAGTAATGCTTTTATTGCCATTCATTTTATTGGTAAAATCATGGGCGAGTTTTAATAAGGTACTTCCCGATTCAGGATTGTCAAAGGAAAGCAAAACTCGGTATTTCGAATCATGATGCCCATTTGAGATATTTTCATCCTTTTTAGATTTAAAAAGATAATTGAAAAAATCCAGTGCCGGTCCGGTCATAAAGGTGGTGAACAAAGCCATGATCACCAGCATGGCGAAAATTTCGGGGCCCAGAACACCGAGGTCATATCCGATATTCAGAACGATAAGTTCCATTAATCCCCGGGTATTCATCAAAGCACCGATTGTTAAGCTGTCTTTCCAGTTGATCCCGAGGAATCGTGCAGCTAAAGCACTTCCTGCAAATTTTCCGGCTACAGCAATCAGAATTATAAATCCGGCTGTCATCCAAAGGTGTCCGTCATTGAGCAGTCCGATCTGTGTCCGAAGTCCTGTAAATACAAAGAATAAAGGAAGTAAAAGAACCAGGGCCACATCTTCGATCTTATCGATGAACATCGTACGGAATTTAGCGTTCTCAGGCATAATAGCTCCAGCCATAAAAGCTCCGAACAAGGCATGGATTCCGATCACTTCCGTTACATATGCAGAAAGAATAAGCGTTAAAAAAAAGATGGCGACCATCGGTTTGTTGATGGTGTTTTTACCTGCCTGCAGATCACCGATCCTTTTGAGGAACGGTCTTACGATCTTGATCATAAAAAAGACATAACCTATGGCCATTAAGATCACGTAAATCGAACTGGCAAAAGATCCGGCTTTTACAATAGCGATCACGGCTGCAAGGATACACCATGCGGTAATATCATCTGCTGCGGCACAGGTGATAACGATGGTTCCCAGTTTGGTTTTCTGAAGATTTCTCTCCTGGACGATCCTTGCCAGTACCGGAAAGGCGGTAATGCTCATTGAAATAGCAATAAATAAGGCAAAAGAAGTAAACTGGATACCATCCGGTGCAAATTCCTGATAGATGAAATAGGAGAGTCCGATACCCAGTGCAAAAGGAATAATGATACTGGCGTGGCTGATCACTACGGCATCATGCGCCTTTTTTCTTAAGACGCTAAGGTCAAGTTCCATACCAACAATATACATGAACAGGATCAGCCCGATCTGGCTTAAAAACTGTAAATTCCCAAGGGACTCTTTTGGAAAAAGAAAGGATGAAAACTCCGGAAAGTACATTCCCAGTAATGAAGGTCCCAGAACAATACCGGCAATCATTTCTCCGATCACCGTCGGCTGTTTTATTTTCATACAGATCCATCCGAATAACCGGGCGACCAGGATGATGGTAACGATTTGTGCCAACAGTAAAGCCAATGGATGATGAAGGTTGGCTTTAAATGATTCTATAAAGTTATCCCAGGTAGATCCTGAACTTGTTTTTACAACAAGATTTTCTTTTACCTCCAATGTTTGTCCTTCAATAATAAAGAAGTACATCAGGCAAGAGAAAACAGCGATCGTAACTGCATAAAAAACAATATTTCTGTATTTCCCCAAATTCATAATCCGTTATTTTAGTGTAAATTTCTAAAGAATATATGGATGACAGATATTATTTTTTGTAAAATGTAATAAATGCCATAAATAATGTAATGAAAAATCTATTTTAAAGAATATCCAAGCCCAATTCCTACTTTCCAGCTGCCATTTTGTGTAGAAGTCTTGGTATTATAATACAGCGGAACCTGAAGGGCTATCTTTTTGTAAACAAAAGTAAGGCCTGCCCCCAGGTTAGGAGTAACTGTATTGTTTTTCGTCCCTTCTGATCGGTCTTCTTTGATCCGTAGGGAAGGAAGCATTCCTACAATAAATTTTGTATGGCGCCAGGTCATGTTGATATTCGGTCCCGTAAAATTGATGAAAGCCCCATGATCCACATATCCGGCTGCTGCCACTCCGTCAAAAAATGCGGCTTTCACTTGAGAAGTAGATTCCTGAGAAAAACAACATCCGGATATGAGAATTCCACATGCATAAAAAAATCTTTTCATGATCAATCATTTAATCAGAGGCAAAAGTACGCGGACTGATCATTGTAAAAAGGAGCCTGTAATGAAAGACCTGAATTCTGCAGCGAAAACCGGATCATTTGAAGGATCTATTTTCCGAACATTTCCATCAGAGCACTTTTATAGGTATCTCCGATCTGAAGTTTCAGGAAATTGTCATCTTCCGCAGGAATTGTGGTAATGATCTCGTTGGTTGAAAATACTTTGATGGAAGACAACGCGATGATCTCTTTTTTATTGACCTGGGCGAAATCTTTAGCAGGAAGCATGTCAAGAAGATTCTTAAAATTGAGGTTTTTAAGGACGATATTGGTTCCGTCGTTGAGAATAATATCTTTATCGCGGCTGTCGATCTCCGAGGTTTTAATATAAGCAATCTGCTCTGTGAAGATAATGGTTTTCCCGATATTCGTATTCCATTCGATAAAGTCTTTCTTCTGTGGGCTGTTGACCAGTTCCTTCGCCTTTTCAAAAGCCTGAATGAGTCTTTCTTTTTTAATAGGTTTACGCACATAATCCACCACATTAAGATCGAACGCTTCGGCGGCATATTCTTTATAGGCTGTCGTGAAAATGATCTTTTTAGAATCTGAAATCAATTCTGCTACCTGAAGTCCCGTCATTCCCGGCATTTCAATGTCCAGGATGCATACGTTGCAGTCGATGGAATGGATTTCGCTGAGGAAAATTTTAGGATCGTTAAAAGCCTTTACAACCTCTACATGATCGATCTGTTCACATAGAAGCTTTAAATAGCTTATCGCCAGCAATTCATCATCAAGAATAACGCACTTTATCATAGAACTCTCCTAAATTAATTTGTAATTCTGCTGTGAAGATCCCGTTTTTGGAACTTTTTTGAAGCTGATAATGCGTGTTATAGATCATCTTCAGCCTTTGATCCAGGGACTGGCTTCCGAATCCGCTTTTTTCTTTTTCCAGAACGTTTTTCAGAGAAGCCTTGTTGATCACTTTCATGGTGTAGATCCCGTTTTCCAGCTCCAGATATATGGATATAAAAGAATCCTGGGCTAAAAAATCCGTATGTTTAAAAGCATTTTCTATCAGGTCTACAGAAATCAGCGGGGCAAATACTTTCTCTTCAAAGATACGGTCGGATTTATCGATTTTGGATTTGATCCTGAAATCAAAAAGGGGGTTGATCTTGATCTTATTGATTTCAATAAGGCTTAAGGCAAAAGTGAGCTCTTCCTTCGGGCTTACGAATTTATTATTGCTTTCGTATAAGATATAATCCAGCACGTTCGCCAGCTTATCAAGGGACATATAGGTCTGGTAAGCGTGAGACTGAACGGAATTGAGGATATTTTTAAACAGATGCGGATTCAGCTTGGTACCAATGTGTTCCAGCTGAACTTCATTCAATCGTTGCTCAATCAGCTTATTCGTTTCCGACAGCTTAGTATTTCGTTGTTTGAATTTTTTATTCTGGCCAAACAGGTAGATGCTTACCGTAAGAAAAAAGAAAATAGCAAAGACTCCAATGAATATCAGATAATCATGAATCATGTAATAATTGCCATCCATGGTTGTTTTCTTTAAATAATACCTGCTTATTTCAGTTTTTTAAGGCTGTTCAGCGTTACCGTTTCTTCACATTTTTCATATCCGATCTCGTAGGCCGGATGGGTTTCCGGATAGATCAGTATATATTCCGGACATGGTTTTTTCTGAGCATGGCTGCGGTCGAAATCTACTTTTCCTTTGGTGATAATACTGTCTTTCAGAAATTTTTCATCAATCTTTAAGGTTTTCATTTCATTACTGAATGTCTCTGAATACTTAAAATCCTTGGAAAGCGTTTCAGCAATAACACGGCTGTTGGGCAAATATCCCGAGCAGCTTGCCCCTTTTTTGTTTAATATAAAAAATACGATAATAAGCCCCGGAATAAGGCCGATTAAATAAAACTTAAGTTTTTTCATTAGAAAATTAAAAGATTGATATCATGATAAGTAAGCCCGAAACGGTCGCAGATGATCTTTTTCGTATGTCTTCCTTTATACATATAAAGACTTTGCTTCATTTCATTTTTGCGGATCAGCATATTTTCAAAGCCACCTTCCTCATCATAATTTAAAATGTAGGATAAAAAGAAATTAGAAATAGCCTTTGTTGTCGTTCTCGGCATTTTTGACGTAAGATTCGGAAGACCGCAATGGATCACTCCGTGTTTGATAATATAAGGCTCATCCATGGTAGTAAGTTCCGAAGTTTCGATCACTTTGCCATTGTCGATGGTGATATCTATGATTACACTTCCTTTTTTCATTTTCATTACCATATCTTCCGTAACGATCGGCTGCATATTCAATCTCGGAAGGGCTCCGATCACAACATCTGCACGTCTTAAAGCTTTACCCAGCTCTTTAGGATCGATAATAGAAGTAGGAACACGGCTGTCTACGATGGTATGGAGTCGGCGTAGTTTCGATAGGGAATTATCAAAAACCCTTACACTGGCCCCTAAACCGATAGCTGCTTTAGTGGCAAATTCGCCCACGATTCCTGCTCCAAGGATCAGGACTTCCGAAGGTCTCACACCTGTAATTCCACCCAGCATAAGGCCATTGGATAAAGCCAGCAATTCCGATGCATACAAGATGGAAACGGTTCCGGCAATTTCACCTACCAGTCTTACCAGGGCAAGCTGCTTGTATTCGTCGATAATAAATTCGAAAGCGATTGCATTGATCTTTTTCTCAGCAAGCTTCAGGAAATATTCTTTCTCTCTTAAATTGATCTGAAGGGCAGAAACCAGATACGTATTAGGCTTCATATAATCAATTTCTTCCTCAGTAGGAGGGTTGATCTTTAAAATCAAATCCTGTCCGAAAGCTTCTTTGGGATCTGTAGTGATCTTCGCTCCTGATTCGGAGTACTGTAAATCTGTAAAAAAAGATCCTACTCCGGCTCCCGATTCGATAATGATTTCGTGGCCGTGATCTACCAATACCTGCACTGCATCAGGGGTGATACAGGTTCTTCTTTCGTGAAGACACGTTTCTTTGGGAACACCAATACTAAATTGTTTACCCTTCTTTATAACTTCCAGTTTTTCCTCTTTCGGCATCAATTCTTCTTCAGTAAAAGGAGTGAAAATATTTGTAGTACTCATTCTTTACATTAATTATGTCTTACAGATAAATGTTTTTATAATCAAATTTAGTAAGCAAAGATACATAATATTTACTCGAAAGTGATTTCTCTGCTTTCACCGGTATTTAAAATGCTCATTGAGTGATATTCCAGGCCGTACAGGTCTTCTTCATACACTTCCGGCCATTCGATAATGCATAGATAAGCATTGTCCAGATATTCCTCAATACCGATATCATACACCTCGTCAATATTTTTCAGACGGTAAAGATCAAAGTGAAAAATTTTTCCTTTCGGACTGCTGTACTCATTCACAATAGAATAGGTTGGGGAGCTTACCTCATCCTCACTTCCCAGGTTTTTAAGCAAAAACTGTGTAAATGTTGTTTTTCCTGCTCCCAGGTTTCCTTTTAGCAAAAGAATAGGGTGCTGCAATTGAGGAATGATCTTTTCCACTACAGCCTGCCAGTCTTCGATTTTATTGATTTTCAATTCCATTTATGATGTATAATTTAATATATTGTTTCGGGCTTCCTTGGTCATTAAACCCTGTTCTATGTAAAAGTTAAGCTGATTGGATATTTGTAAAAGTTCTCCTGGTTGTTTTATCTGAAACAGAACTTTCCTTTCCTCATTATCCAAAAGTCTGATTTTTAAATAATTATTGCAGCCTTGGGAAAAAGCACCGTCAGCACCGTTCCTGATAATGAACCTTCCCTTATGATCATTTTGTACAATTTCCACATACTTTAGATTTTGCGTCAAAAAAACCTCATTGTCGACGGTAATTTTTTCTTTTTCAAAAATAAGTTTTCCTTCCATTCGACCTTTTAGCTGTTCCGGAAACCAGACATTAATAAAACCTCCGATGAAGGCAATAAACATAGGTATTCCTATGATCCATGCGAACCAGCCCGGAATTTCCTTTTCCGGAACTTTGAGTATATAAAGCACAAAAGCAACAGTCAGGAAAGGGATACCTATTAAAATATAAATTAATCTTTCCCTTGTCCATACAAAACCGTTGGCAGGTTTGTAGATATTAAAAGCTTTATAATCTTTAGCCATACATGAAACTTTTATTGAGAATGCGTTCAACCAGGCATCCTGTCATTCATCCGGGTGTCATTTTTCATTTGTCAAATTTAGCCTAATTATTTTATTTAGATCGAACACGAATTTTATCAATTTTAAGAATTTCACGAAGGGGGATTTTTTTGTTTTACAATAGAAATATTATACTTTTACACCATGATTTCCAAACAGACCATTGATAAGATATTCTCCACGATCCGGGTAGAAGAGATTGTGGGTGAATATGTGCAGCTGAAACGGGCAGGGTCTAATTATAAAGGACTCAGTCCCTTCCACGAAGAAAAATCTCCCAGTTTTGTCGTTTCTCCGAGTAAGCAGATCTGGAAGGATTTCTCCACAGGAAAAGGAGGAACTGCGATTTCCTTCCTCATGGAAATTGAAAACTTCACCTATCCCGAAGCGCTTCGCCATGCTGCCAAAAAATACGGAATTGAAATTGAAGAAGATCAGCGCGAGTTTTCTGAAGAAGCTAAAAATGCCCAGTCTGAAAGGGATTTATTATATAAAATTCATGAAGTGGCCAATGATTATTTTCAGAATTTCCTTTGGGAGGCTGAAGAAGGAAAATCCATTGGATTGGCTTATTTCAGGGAGCGTGAGCTGAAAGATGATATCATAAAAAAATTCCAGCTGGGGTATTCTCCTGAAAAGAAAAATGCCTTTACGGCGTATGCTTTAGAGAAGGGATATTCTAAAGAAATTCTGGAGAAATCAGGACTCTCTATTTTTCCTGAAAATGCACCGAATGGAATTGACCGCTTTCGTGAAAGGGTCATCTTTCCGATCCATAGCTTCTCGGGAAGGGTATTGGGTTTTGGTGCCAGGATCCTTAAAAATAATGTAAAAACAGCAAAATACCTCAATTCCCCGGAAACGGAGATCTACCATAAATCGAATGTCCTTTATGGATTAAACCAAAGTAAGCAGGCTATTTCCAGGAAAAACGTCTGTCTTTTGGTGGAAGGATATATGGACGTGATTTCCCTTCATCTTTCCGGAATTGAAAATGTGGTGGCAAGCTCAGGAACTTCCCTGACGACAGAACAGATCAAACTGATCAAAAGACTTACGGAAAATGTAACCATTCTCTTTGATGGAGATAATGCCGGAATTAAAGCCAGTTTCCGAAGTATTGATATGTTGCTGACAGAAGGAATGAATATCCGAGTTCTTTTATTTCCTGAAGGAGATGACCCGGATTCGTTTGCCAGAAAACATCCGCAGGACTATGTGGAAAAATTCATCGAAAATGAGGCGATGGATTTTATTGATTTTAAAGCTGAAATTCTTTTAAAAGAAGCAGGAGGTGATCCTATTAAAAAAGCCGAGGCGATCAGGAACATCGTTAAATCCGTAGGGTTTGTTCAGAATGCCTTGAAAAGAGAGGTTTACTTAAAAGAAGTTTCCAATAAATTCGGACTTTCTGAACAGAGCTTGTTTAATGAACTGGATGTCCAGAGACAGATTACCCAAAATCAGAACCAGCATGTTCAGCAGCAGAAAGAAAATGTTCCCGTTAAAATGGATATTGTTCCTCCGGATGAGGATAAAGGGGATCCTTTTCTGTATGATGTCTTGTTTATGGAGAGTAAGCTTGTGGATCATATGCTGATGTTTGGAGATGTTGTTTTAAAAAGAACGGACGCTAATAATGAGGAGTATCAGATCACGGTCATTGAAGAAATTCTGCACCATTTTGAGGAAGAGCAATATCAATTTTTGGTAAAAGGAAATGAGATCATCATTAATCAGGTAAAAGAAGGCATCCAGCAGGATGAACTGAGAAGCGGGAATTTTTTCGTATCTTTTATGGACGAGCAGATCACCTCGAAGGTAGTAGATGCGTTAATTCCATTGGATGAGCTTGAAAACTGGGCTTCCCGGAATATTTATCCTCCCAATTACGGGGATAAAGTGGCAGAGCAGATTAAAGGTGACGTCTTGCTGCATAAATACCGGTATATCGACTACCTGATCAAAGAAACGGCTAAAGAGCTGGATCAATACAGTGGAAAAGATGAAGGAAAATATTTTGAACTGATCAAAAAGATCACCTTATTGAAACAAGCATCAATGAAACTCAATGATATTATCGAATACTCACCCATTAAAGGGATTTATAGAGACAGCAAAAGATAATTTTAAGACAAACTGTTGGCGGGGCATCAATCATTTCTGACAAAAAGTCCTATAAAATTTTAGGAATAAAAGTTGTAATTTAAACTTCAGAAAAATTTAAAATAATACCAATAGAAATATGGACATTAAAAAAGAATTCAGAGATTTCTCTGTAAAGCATTTAGGAAACAGCGGTTTGGTTACCGATCAGTATATGGGAATGTATGGTCCAACGAATCTTACGCCTTACATTATGGAGGAAAGAAGATTGAACGTTGCTCAGATGGACGTTTTCTCCCGTTTGATGATGGACAGGATTATTTTCCTTGGAACCGGAATCGATGACCAGGTAGCTAATATCGTGACAGCACAGCTTTTATTCCTTGAAAGTGCTGACCCTTCAAAGGATATTCAGATCTATATCAACTCTCCTGGTGGTAGTGTATATGCAGGTTTAGGTATCTACGATACGATGCAGATCATCAAGCCGGATGTAGCGACAATCTGTACAGGTATTGCTGCTTCAATGGGAGCTGTATTGTTAGTTGCCGGAGAAAAAGGAAAACGTTCCGCTCTTAAGCATTCAAGGGTAATGATCCACCAGCCTTCAGGAGGTGCACAAGGTGTTGCTTCTGATATGGAGATCAACCTGAGAGAGATGTTGAAATTAAAGCAGGAGCTTTACGATATCATTGCAGAGCATTCAGGACAAACTTATGAGTGGGTTGAAAAATCTTCTGACAGGGATTACTGGATGACTTCTGAAGAAGCTAAAAACTACGGAATGGTAGATGAGGTTTTACAGAGATCCAAAGAGAAAAAATAAGTTTCTTTAAATACTAATGAAAGCGCACCGATAGGTGCGCTTTTCTTTTTTTATAATAATCCTATGTCATTAACTACGTCTGATCTTCGACTTGAGAACGGAGCGCATAGGAAGTGAAGGAATCTAATACTATATGTTTTTTTTTAACCACAAAAGTCACAAAAGTTTTTAAACACGTTAGCTATTTTTAAGGGCCAGAATGCTGTATAGAAAATACACTTAAGTTTTAAAAAAAATCTTTGATTTTGACAGCGACCTGGGAACCGGAAATATTAAAAAAATGAATCCTATAAACGTTAAGAAAATTCTACTGTCTGAGGGAGAAGTAAATATTAAATCTTGAACCTTTGTTTCAAGACAAAGAAATTAAGTCATATTTAAAATACAATTATTATTCAATTCAACATTAGTTCACAATCGCTGTTTACATTCGCAACCATAAAAAGTAATCATGAAAAAACTTCTTCTTTCATCTCTTATCCTAGGAACTTTATGGTCATGCAACAACGATGATACGGTAAATAACCAGGACATCAATTATAATAAACTGCCACAGGAATTTCCTTTTACAACGGTTGCTACGATCAATGGAGTCGCTGTAATTAATGGTGGTTTCGGTTCCGGAGCAACAGCCCATCCTACCCGTAAAGGAGAATTTTATGTGATCACGGACCGTGGTCCCAATACCGCTTATCAGAATGGAATTAAATTCCTCATTCCCAACTATACACCCACGATCATGCATTTTAAGATCAATGCTGATGGAAATATCGAAGTACTGAAGTATATCAAGCTTAAAAATCCTTCGGGACAACCTATTACAGGACTTCCAAACCCTCAGGGAATGGGAAGTACGGGTGAAATTGCTTATGGTGTCAATGGAAATGTATTGGGTACTGATAATTACGGATTGGACAGTGAGAGTATTGTAGCTGCTGCTGACGGGACGTTTTGGGTGTCTGATGAATATGGACCTCACATCGTTCACTATAATGCGGATGGGGTGGAGATGGAAAGGATCAGTCCTATTGGAGTGAATACAGGAAACAGGAAATTGCCTGCCGTTTTCGCAAAAAGAAGACCTAACCGGGGAATGGAAGGAATGTGTATGACTCCTGACGGAAAGATGCTGGTGGGAACGATGCAGTCGACCATGTATGTTCCTACCAAAGCTCTCGCTACCAATACTACTTTAACAAGGATTGTAACATTTGACCTTGCAACCGGGCAGACAAAACAATATTTATATAAACAGGATGGGGGAGCATCCGATTCCGTTTGTGATATTACAGCAATCAGTAATACTGAGTTTTTAGTTATTGAAAGAGACGGGAAATTCGGTTCTCAGGGCGGACTGAAGAAAGTGTACAGAATTAATCTTTCTGGCGCATCAGATGTTACCGGTCCCGACCTGGCGGCTGTTGATGGGCTAAAGATCAATGATAAAGCTTTGGAACAATCCACATGGGCTGAGATTGATGCTGCCGGGCTAAAGCCGGTTTCCAAGACTTTAGCTGTGGATCTGGTTGCTAAATTGGGATATGAACACGACAAATTCGAAGGAATTGTTTATCTGGGAGGAAATAAACTGGCTGTTTTCAATGACGATGATTTTGGCGTTACCGATGATGGAAACGGAAACCCGAAAGCGAAGATTCTTCCTAAGACAGGAAAAGTTGATAAAGGAACGATGTACGTAGTCGATATTCAGTAATCATATTTTTAAAAGAAAAGCGGCGGAATTTTATTCCGCCGCTTTTTATTTTTATGATATTGATTCAATAGAGCATCTAATCTCTAACCTCTAATATCTAATATCTAACTAATTAAAGGCCTCAATAATTTTAGAGAAATCCTCCAGTTTTAAAGCAGCTCCGCCAATCAGTCCACCATCGATATCCGGTTGGGAAAAAATCTCTTTAGCATTATCCGGCTTCACTGAACCTCCGTAAAGGATAGAAACTTCATCTGCAACTTCCTGCCCATACTTTGCAGCAATGATGCTTCTGATATGTGCATGGATTTCCTGAGCCTGCTCAGGTGTAGCCGTTTCACCGGTTCCGATTGCCCAAACGGGTTCGTAAGCAATTACTACTTTTTTGATTTCCTCTGCGGAAAGGGTAAATAAAGCCACTTCAGTCTGGTTTTTTACTACTTCAAAGTGCTGGCCTGCTTTTCTCTGTTCAAGTGTTTCCCCATTGCAATATACCGGAATTAAACCTTTGTCAAGTGCTAGCTTAACCTTTCTGTTGCAATGTGAATCTGTTTCACCGTGGTATTGTCTTCTTTCAGAGTGCCCGATAAGTGATCCGGTCACATCAATAGATTCCAGCATATCTGCAGAAAGCTCTCCTGTATAGGCTCCGCTTTCATGCTCGCTCATATCCTGGGAAAAAACTCCGATCTCATCTTTTTCAAAGATGTCTTTTGCCATCATCAGATACAATGAAGGAGGAGCGATCCAAACCTCACAATTCGTCGGGTTATTGTTTTTATAGCTAAGTAATTGAATCATTAATTGCTGAGCATCAATTACATTTTTGTTCATTTTCCAGTTTCCTGCAACGATCTTTCTTCTCATAATTATTTTACTATTTAATCTTCTTTTATTTTAGTGTCTATAAATGTATAGGTGTTATCTTTTTTACCCATTAATTCAATTGATTGGAACTTTACATTACCGTTATCCAGTACTTCATAATTGTACACATCAATCACCTTATCATAGTTATGAAGTTCATAATATTTTCCGGATTCTGTCCACCAGCTGCCATTTTCAGTTTCCTGTTGTACGTTACCGTCCTGATCAATAGCAACAAATAAAAGCATGCTTTTTCCGTTTTCCATCCTGCATGAAACCCAGTACTTTGAAAAACCTTCGATCTGTTGGTTTTGTTCAGAACCCTTATAACATCCTACCATCTTTGGATCGTAGGTTTTTTGTTGTGCTGTTAATCCTATTCCAATACAAAATAAGGATATGGCAAATAGTTTTTTCATAAAATTATTGATTAATTCCTTCTAATTTAAACATAAAGGCGTACACCAAAGCAGTATCCTTCAGGTAGTCGAATCTTCCAGAAGCACCTCCGTGACCATAAGCCATATCAGTTTTTAAAAACAATACATTTTTATCTGTTTTCATATCCCGTAATTTTGCGACCCATTTTGCAGGCTCGAAATACTGTACCTGTGAGTCATGCAATCCTGTTGTTACCAAAAGATTGGGATAATTTTTCTTTTCTACATTTTCATAAGGCGAATAGGATTTCATATAGAAATATGCCTCTTTATTATTGGGATTTCCCCATTCATCATATTCATTGGTGGTTAATGGGATGCTTTCATCAAGCATGGTATTCACCACATCTACAAACGGAACGTGAGCAATAACTCCATTCCAAAGATTCGGGCTCATATTGGCAATCGCTCCCATTAATAAACCTCCGGCGCTTCCGCCCTGAGCATACATATGCTTTGGAGAAGTGAATTTTTCCTTTACAAGATATTCTCCAGCATCGATGAAATCCGTAAATGTGTTCTTCTTTTTCATCATTTTACCATCTTCATACCACTGCCGTCCCATCTCCTGACCTCCACGGATGTGAGCCATCACAAAGACAAATCCTCTGTCTAAAAGGCTTAATCTGGTAATGCTGAAAGAGGCATTGGATGAATTTCCGTAAGAACCATAGGCATAAAGCAACAGCGGATTTTTTCCGTCCTTTGTTAATCCTTTTTTGTACACAACTGAAAGAGGTATTTTTGTGCCGTCTTTAGCGGTAGCGAAAAGTCTTTCTGTTACATAATTATCCTTATTGTAGCCTCCTAAGACCTCCTGCTGCTTTAAAAGAGTTCTTTTCCCTGTTTTCAGATCTTGTTCAAACTGGGAAAGCGGTGTAATCATAGACGTGTATCCGAAACGGAAATTGTCCGTATTGTATTCCGGGTTTCCTGCCGGAGAAACGGTATAAGTAGGTTCATCGAATTTTACAAACTCTTTTTTCCCGGTTTTCCTGTCATAAATGACCAACTGGGAAAGCCCATTCTGCCTTTCGCTAAAAACCAGGTAATTTTTAAATTCCGTAATGCCCTGCATTAAAACATCTTTTCTGTGGGGAATGAAATCTTTCCAGTTTTCAACTCCTGTTTTGGTTAAGGGAGTTTCTACGACTTTAAAATTAAGGGCATCTTTGTTTGTGGTGATCAGGAATTTATCCTCTAATGGTGTTACATCGTATAAAACATCCTTCATACGGGGCTGAAATACTTTAAATGTACCATTAGGATCATCTGCATTCAGGTATCTTGTCTCGGAAGAAGTCGTGGCAGTAGAATAAATCATAATGAACTTCTCATTTTTAGATTTTCCTACCCCGATGTAATTGGATTTATCCTGTTCTTCATAAACCACCACATCTTTACCAGGATCTGTTCCGAGTGTATGCCTCTTGATTTTTTCAGACAAAAGTGTTACGGGATTATTCTCAGTATAATAAATGGTTTTATTATCATTAGCCCATATTGCTTCACCTTCGGTATTTTTGATGCCCAGATCGGTTGTTTTTCCTGTAGAAAGGTCCTTTAAAAACAATTTATACTGCCGTCTCGAAACATCATCCACACCATACACCAGTTTTGTATTATCCGGGCTTATGTTGAATCCTGCCGCTGAATAATAAGGGTGTCCTTCAGCAAGCTGGTCCACATCCAGGAGTATTTCTTCAGGTGCCTCAAGACTACCTTTCTTTCTGCAATATTTAAAATATTGTTTTCCCGTTTCAGTCCGTGTATAATAATAATATCCGTTTTTGAACGAGGGAACCGATTCATCTTTTTCTTTGATCCTGGATTTCATTTCCTGGAAAAGTTTTTCCCTGAAAGGTTCCGTATCCTTCATCATTCCTTCCCAATAGGAATTTTCGGCCTTCAGGTAATCAACAACTTTTGTGGAGTCTTTTCCTTTTTTGAAGTAATCGATCATCCAGTAATACGGATCATTTACCTTATCACCATGTATCGTTCTGATGTGTTCCTGTTTCTCTGCAACAGGAGCCTTAAGATCAGGGAATTTTTGAGATTGGAGGGTAGAAGCACTCATGATAAATAGTCCTAGATATAAATTTTTCATACTCATATTTGTTTTTTGTGCAGGTGTCTAGTTCAGATGCCACATATTCTTTAAAAGCTTATAGAAGGTATGTTCTTCATCCGTTACTTTGTTATCAGCTTTTATAAGTGTTTTGGCAAATTCTGCAAATTTTACGCGCTCTTCTTCCGTAGAGTCATCATAAAAACAACGGGCATGAAATTCAAAATGATCTTTCCATTCTTCAGGCTGAAGCAGGGCGATGGTTTCCAGTTCATTATCCAAATTCATTTTGAACGGAAATTCATCAGCTAAATATTGCTGTACAAGCATTCCTTCTTCAGGGGCAAATTCTCCGTCTACGGAAGAAAGAATCATTAATAAATGGTAACCGGCGATTGGCTTATTTGACTTTTGCATGAGTTGATTAAAAGTTTAGTGTTTAAAGCGGGTCAATTGACTCCTATTATGTATACGTTATTATTTAATATAATCTTTTGCAGGCTGTTTGTCTACAATTTTTCCGTTCTGTAATATCAGGACAAACGGGTTGCTTCTGGCAATGGTTTTAATGGCGGTTCCATCCATCATTGCATTTTTAATGGTTTTAAATGTGTTCGGATCCGTAGAGACACCATAGATAACTGCACCTTTCTGGGCATTTACCTTAGCTTCAACTTTCTGGATTAACTCCTGAGAAAGCTCTTTAGGGTGATAAGAAAATACCAAAACAGCCTTTGGAGCTTTAATAATCTCATCAGTAACCTCAAGGCCGGTAGGATCTTCAATTTTAAATTTTACAATCTCAGACTTGTAGCCTTCTTTTACGATGACAGATTCGTTTTTTCCTTCTTCAATCTTCCATGGAGAACCGTCAGCCCAATATTTTGTTTCTTTGATGTAATCATCCTGATTTACCTTTAAAACCTCCCCGGTTTTTTGATTTTTAAGAGAGTAGAAGGTTTTATATTCCGACGGGTTTTTACTGATTTTATCTTTTTCTGCTTTAATATCCGTACCGATTTTATAATCGCGGAAATCGATCAACGGTTCGTGCATAATTCCCTGTGCCATTATGTAGACCATTACAAGACCAAAAGCTCCCAAAAGGAAATATTTGTACTTGGCCGTAGGTGTTTTCGTTGTGCTGCTGTATTCGTCTTTCCGGGCGAATTCTTTTCTGTACAGAACAAATAAAATAATCAGTCCGATCAGCAGAACAACGTCTTTAAAGAAACTCTGCCATGGCGTAAATTTTATTGCATCTCCAAAGCATCCACAATCGGTTACAACATTGAAATAAGCTGAATAAAAAGTAAGGAACCCAAAGAAAACACAAAGGGCAATGAGCATGGATAAGGTGAATTTCAGTCTTAATTTTATTAAAAGCATAAATCCAAGGAAAAGCTCCAGTACCACCACAATAACTGAAAACAGCAAAGCAAATTTTTCGAAAAATGGCATGTTGAAAACTGCGGGGGAAAAGTATTCTTCCATTTTAAAGGAAAAACCCACCAGATCCACAGCTTTTACAAACCCGGAGAGGATAAAAATAACTGCAATAATAAAACGAAGTACACCTTTGATCATTTTAAATAGTTTTAGGTTCGAAATTGTTTTCTTTTTCAGAGAATTTGATCAGACAGAAAACAGCATAATTCAGCATATCAAAATAGTTGGCATCCAGGCCTTCGGAAACGATCGTTTTTCCCTGGTTATCTTCGATCTGTTTTGTTCTCAGGACCTTCTGGTAAATAAGATCTGTTATGGAAGAAATTCTCATATCTCTCCATGCTTCGCCATAATCATGATTTTTTCTTTCCATCAGAGCCTGAGCTTCAGATGCATATTTGTCATAAAGGCTTAAAATCTCATCATTATTTTCATTGAAATCGTTGGAAAGACCTTTTTCAAGCTGAATAAGTCCGATGATCGAATAGTTGACGATCGCAATAAATTCGTCTTCTTCACTTTCTTCAACCATTTTTTTATCCGTCATCTGCAGGGTCCGGATTCTGTTCACTTTAATATAGATCTGATCTGTAATTGAACTTGGTCTTAGAACCCTCCATGCTGCGCCGTAATCCTGTAATTTTTTACTAAAAAGATCACGACATTGATTGATAACTTTCCCGAACTGTACTGAAGTTTTTAACATAAATTCTCTTAATAGCCCAAATATACAAAAATACGTATTAGGTTGTGGGAATTGGAGTGTGATTTTGAGCAGAAATGCTTTTAGGTTTGAGGGTGGGAGAGTAGGAGGTTTTGAGGGTTGGGGAGTTGGAGGGTTGGAGCGTAGAGTGTTTTAGGGTTTGAGTGTAAGAGGGTGGTGGAGGTTGGAGAGTTGGGGATGAAAAGATTGTAAATACTAAGGGGAGAATACATTGTCAAATTGCTTATGATCTGGTGCCCATTGCTTATCAAATAACCTTGCTCATATTACTTTTACTCCTTAGCTTTGTATTATTAAAATTCACTAGTACATCATAACCTTTATCACTCACAAACCCTCATACTCATACGCTCACACGCTCAAACACTCCAACTCCCCAACCTTAAAAACCCTCAAACTCTCATGCTCTCCAACTCCCCAACTCATAAACCTTTTCACTCTATCAACTGCAATGGAAGAATAGTAGATTTAACGATTCCAAAAATTATGGGAATTTTAAATCTTACGCCGGATTCTTTCTCTGATGGAGGGAAGTTTAACGATGAAAAGACCGCACTGGAGCACACGGAGAAATTACTGAAAGAAGGAGCGGAAATCATTGATATCGGTCCACAGTCTACGCGTCCTCACGCTGAATTTCTTACGAGCAAAGAAGAGATCCTAAGGATCGGAAAGCTGATTTCTCAGATCAAAAAAGAATTCCCTGAAGCATTGATCTCATTGGATACCTTCTATTCGGAAACGGTGAAGTTTGGTTTTGATGAAGGAATTGACCTCATTAACGATATTTCAGGAGGACAATTTGATCATAATATGTTCGATATTGTTTCAGCAACAGGACTTCCTTATATTCTGATGCATATTAACCCTTCCTATGAGAGGATGCATGACAAAACAAAATTTGAGGATATTACATTAGAGGTGAACCGGTATTTTAGTGAAAAGACCCATGAGCTTTTACAGAAAGGAGTGAGGGATATTATTCTGGATCCCGGTTTTGGTTTTGGAAAAACGGTGGAAGATCAGATGAAATTAATAGGAGAAGTGGAGTATCTGGAATTTGGACGATTTCCTCTGTTGATTGGTATTTCCAGAAAATCTTTTATTTACAGACCTCTCGGTAAAACCCCATTGGATATTAATGAAGAAACCCAAAAACTTCACATGAAAGTTTTAAA
Organism: Chryseobacterium sp. Chry.R1; assembly: GCF_039645525.1. Taxonomy (NCBI): domain Bacteria; kingdom Pseudomonadati; phylum Bacteroidota; class Flavobacteriia; order Flavobacteriales; family Weeksellaceae; genus Chryseobacterium; species Chryseobacterium sp. Chry.R1. Next base: position 4,428,611 of record NZ_CP151793.1, on the reverse strand, counting down.
ACAAGGGGCAAAAATTCTCAGGGTGCACGATGTTGCCGAAGCTAAAAAAACAGTGGAGTTCTTTTTGCAAGAAAAATGATAAATGGGCTAAAAAAAACTATGCGCTAAAAAGAATCAACGCATAGTTTTAAATGGTAAACCAATCATATTTTATCTCTCTAATGTAAAGTTTGGGATCACTTTCGGACGATCACTTTCATTAGCTACTTTCCATGAAGTTCTGTACATCCATTCCGTCATTTTATATAACTTTTTGTAATTGATGTTCTCAGACTCATCCTGTGGAGTATGGTACTGCTCATGTAAAACACTGGTAAAAAATATAGCAGGGATTCCTAGTTTTGCGTACGGTAAATGATCACTTCTGAAGTAAAAATATTCAGCATGATTAGGAGAATCCCAGTCTTTAAGGTATCTGAATTTCGTACTTTCGTTATTGGCTTCTTCAGCCATTTTTACCAGTTCTTCAGAATTTTTATGCGGAGCATTTCCTCCTAACAGAGCTGCTTCTTCATTGCTGTTTCTGCCGATCATATCGCCATTCAATACTGCAACGATCTGTTCTTTAGGAACTACAGGATGGGCTGCATGCCATCTTGACCCCAAAAGTCCTCTTTCTTCGGCACCATGAAAAACAAAAAGAATACTTCTTTTTCCGGGTTGTTTTATGTAAGCTCTTGCCATAGCAAGCATAGCTACACAGGTACTCGCGTTATCATCTGCACCGTTGTAAATGGTATCATTTTTAACCGGATGTCTTATCCCGTCATGATCCTGATGTCCGCTGATCAGAACATATTCATTTTTTAACCTGGGATCTGTTCCTTCAATTTTTCCGATAACATTTACAGATGGGTACTTATAGGTTTCTGTGATCAGGTTGATAGACACTTTAGGGTTGTTTTTTACCCAGCCGGCATTTTCTCTTTTGATCCACAAAACAGGGATATTGTTTGTAATGCTTTCTCTTAATCCTTCTACACCATACGATCCTCTTGTCATTTGTGGAAGAACTTCTACCCAACTTTTTTCAGAAGTATCATCTGTGATGAAAATAATGGCTTTAGCGCCAAGATTTAGTGCCGTATTATAGTATTTTGTTCTTACAAATCCAGGATATCTTCTTACAAAAAGGGTCATTTCCTTTTCAATATTTTTATCGGAAGCGTTTACGGCCAGTACTTTTCCTTTAAGATTCAATTTAGATAGATCTTCAGGTTCGGTATTTCCGGCGTACACAACATCAGTTTCCAGATGAGCATTTACAGGTTCTGCAACAAGAAAATCTTTCCATAATCTTAATGTATTTTCACCCAGTTTTACGCTGCTTTGCGGAATTACCTGATGCCTGTACATATCAAAATACTGAAAAAAAGTGCCGTTTTCTCCTGCCGGAGACATCCCGGACTCTTTCGCCTTATCTGCCAGCCACATCGAGACTTTTAACTCATTTAACGTTCCTGCTTCACGCCCCCAGAACTGATCAGCAGCCATTTCATACATATCTTTTTTAAGATCTGATTCTTTGATTGCAGATACTAAAGGCTTTTTATAGCTTTGGGCATGGGCTAAAAAGATAGCAAATACGCCGATAATTGATAGAAAATAATTTTTATTCATAGGGTGAACAAATTAATTAAGATAGGACAGCTTTTCCGAGAACTGTTTGGAAAACTCTTTCCGGTCTTCTTCCAGTTTTTCTTTGTCAGCAGGTAAAATATAATTGAAGAGAATCTTTTCTTCGCGATCGATGAAAATAATTTCCTTCTCTTCACCATCAATCATCTGCAGGAATATTTCCCACATGGAAACGTCCTTTAACCGTAAAAGGTCAAAAAAATCGTCCGCTTTTATTTCTATTTTTTTCATGTTCTGATTGTTAAAATTCCAATAATTTTAATTTAAACTGTATGGCAAAATTTTGCTTAAAATTAGAGGTGGTATAATATCCTACTCTATAAAATACGCCAAGATTAAAATAACTTGAAAGGAAGTTATTCCATTCCACACCTACTTCCTGATACAGGTGATCCAGCTTTCTGAATTTGAAATCATGATATTCCGGATGTTTCATATCTCCAATGGTTCCTCTAAGAACAAAATCAAAACTTGATACATTTTGTCCGATACTTTTCAGGTATAGCGGAAGCTTATGGGTGAAATAGTAGGCAATAAATTTATCATTATAATACTTTCCTCCCTCTAATGTTGCAAATCCAAGGTAGGAGGTAAGGTTAAAATTAATATCTCTTCCCGGAGAAGCCAGTCCGTTCATCGTGAAATTTTTCCAGATCGGAGCTTCACCCAGAACGATCCCTCCATAGAGCCTTACACCGGTAGTTCCTAAAACCGTTTTAAAATTATGAACAAAAAGTGCATCAAAACGGGTATAATTAAAATCACCACCCAATACTTTGTAGCTCTGTTCATAATTGAAATAAAGTTCAGGGTACTTCTGATCAATAAGAGACTTGCCCTGTGGGGTCATAATATTGGTGGAATTAGGTGAGAACTTCAAAGTAAATAGTGTATTGAAGTTTTCAAACGAAGGACCACTGTTTCGGAACTGGTAATCAAACATAGCCTGCTCAAAATTTCTCCTTGCCGCAAAAACCAGGGTAAGTCCGTTGGTGATATCATTAAGATAAGACAAAGAAGCCCCGCGGAAATGGTAATACCTGTCATTATTAAGGTTATTTCCATAGTTCATCATTCTCATCTTAAAGTTCCACAGCCTTCTGTAAAATTCCCCTGATGCAGTTACATCATTATAATATTCTATTCTGAAAAACGAATTCTTTTCCAGGGTTGTTTTCATGTCCAGGCCGATTCCGTACTTCCATTTATCATCTTTGAACCCATAGGCGAAATAATAATCCGGAGAAAAATAAGGATTAAAAGTTTCATTCAGTTTAGCTTTTAAGCCAAGCCTGAATCCCTCATAGAGGTTGTAGTTCACAATTTCATCTACCGCAAAGTCAACGATACCAACCCTTATCTGCCCATTGATAAGCCCTGTCAGTATTTTAGCTTTATTATCAATATTGTAGATCTTTCCAAGGCTGTCTATAGTTGTATAGGTATTTCTTTCCCTTTCCGTTAGCGGATCCGTTCTGTACTGGTCAAGAGATGTCCCGTCCGCATTTTTTACAGAAAAGGTATACCCTTTAAAATCTTTGGCGTTTTCTTCAATAGGGGACTTGAAATCAAAATACCTTGAGGTAAGGAAAGCGTAGGTTCCAAAACTGTTTCTCTCTTTTTTTTCAGCGGTATCTTCAGAATGGTCTTTACTGTCGTCCTTTACGGCCATTTTACTCATCCGTAGTTTTACCTTTTCATGAGCAAGGAACCATTTGTTATTATAAAACACCCAGGTGCTGGTAATAATTCCGTCGTTTTTATTTTTACTGATGTTTTCGATCTTTTTTATACCATAGGTCTCGGTATCTATATAGATCGTTCCGTTGAACTTTCTTTTTTTATCGGACTTTTTATAATTCACTTCACGGAAACGGATTACAAAGTTTTTCCGTCCGTCCAGCTCTAGGGTATCGGTAAGAAAATAACGGTATAAACCTCTGTTTTCCTGTTTAACCTGATTCGGAATTCGGTCCCTGTTACTTTGCTGGAGAGCAATCATTTCATAGATAGGTTGTTTAAGACCCGAAATCCTGTTATCTAAAATATTGATCTTTTCTCCATATTTTTTTGAATACAAAAACTCCTGAGCTCTTTCCCAAAGAAAAAGTTTGCTTTTTGAAAAGATCTTTTTAGCGGAAATATTGTTTAAAGAATCCTTCTCCCTTTTCTTTTTGAAGAAATTAGTATCGTTAAAAAACTGATTAAACTGAGTTATACTATCTTCGTCAATATCTAAAGATACTTTTTCATACGATTTATACGTGTATGAGCTCAGGCTTTTGGGAGAGTTTTCTTTAAAATATTTATTAACCTTATTCAGAATCTCCAGGGCTCTCGGATCACTTTTATCCTGCAGGATGACGGTCTCAATAGCAGTGGTTTTTGAAGAAGTTTTAAGGAGTGATACCTCCATATTTTCTTCTACCAACGCAATTTCATTCTGATAATAATCTGCCCGGATTTCTATGCTGTTGCATTTGGTTTTGAATTCAAAAATTCCCCGGGAGTCTGTTTGTCCAAGGAGTTTATCATTACAGAAGATTTTAGCATTGAGGACAGGGGTTTTGTCTATCTCATCGATGACTTTGATTTTTGATTGCGAATAACCAAAAATACAAGTCCAGAAAAATATAATAAATAAAACCCTTTTCATGAAATAAATGTGAATCAAAATTAGTGATATTTCTTATCATGAAAAACTTTTATAAGCGTTATTGATATAATTTTCAATCTGTTGTTGATTGGTTGTTTTAATAGAAATGCAAGTAAATTCGCTTATATGGATCAAGGCAAAATAAAAACTTCCAAAAATTTTGGAAGTTTTTATTGTTATTGTTAAAATATTGTTATTTAAATATTTAAGGCTTTCTGATAAGCATTTTCTAAACCGGCAAGGTTTTTTCCACCCGCAGTAGCAAAGCCCGGGTTTCCACCACCGCCACCTTGGATCTCTTTTGCCAGTTCCTTTACAATAGCTCCAGCCTGATAGCTAGAAGCCAGATCGTCAGAAACTCCTACGGTGATCATCGGTTTGTCATCAGCATTGGAAAGTACAATGGTTATCGATGTTGGGATTTCTTTTTTTAGCTGGAAGACAATGTCTTTTACAGAGCCTGCATCCAATGAGGTCTTCTTAACCAATAGCTGCTTATCTCCTTTTTGCTCATAAGCATTCTTCCAGTCTCCGATTTCTCCTTTTGCTTTCTCCTTCTTCAATGCTTCCACCTCAGATTTCAATGAGGCATTTTCTTCAATCAGCTTTTCAATAGATCGTACCACATCTTTTGACTTCAGCAGCTGAGAAAGCTCGGTGATCTGCTGTTCTATATTTTTGAAGTATTCGGCAGATTTATCTCCTGAAATTGCTTCAATTCTTCTGATCCCTGCAGCCGCAGAGTTTTCCGAAGTGATTTTAAAATGACCGATTTCGCTGGTGTTCTTAACATGGGTTCCTCCACATAATTCCTTTGAACTTCCAAACTGGATCATTCTTACATTATCTCCGTATTTTTCACCAAACAAAGCCATAGCTCCTTTGTCTATAGCCTCCTGGATCGGAATGTTTCTGAATTCCTGCAGAGCAATGCTGTCTTTGATCTTTTGGTTTACCTTTTCTTCGATCAAAGCAAGTTCTTCTTCCGTCATCTTATTGAAATGAGAGAAGTCGAAACGCAAATAATCAGGTCCTACATAAGAACCTTTTTGCTCCACATGAGTTCCCAGAACTTCTCTTAGTGCTTCATGCAGAAGGTGGGTAACCGAGTGATTGGCCTGAGAATTCTTCCTTTCCGTAGCATTTACTTTAGCATAGAAAACAGCTCCTGCATCTTTTGGAAGACCATTGATCAATGAAATGATCAATCCGTTTTCCTTTTTCGTTTCCAATACTTCAAAGCTTTCCGCAGCATTTTCCAGGACTCCTTTATCACCAACCTGTCCACCTCCTTCAGGGTAGAAAGGAGAGTTGCTAAGAACTACCTGATAGAATTCCCCGTCTTTATTTTCTACCTTTCTGTATCGGGTAATATAGGTTTCAGCTTCAAGTTGGTCATATCCTACAAAAGTTTCCGGCTTTTCTTCCAGAACCACCCAGTCATATACTTTAGAAGCAGAGTCTTTCTTAGAACGCTGTTTTTGTTTCTCCATTTCTGCCTGGAAACCCACCTCATCGATGGTCAATCCCTTTTCTTCCGCAATAATTCTTGTCAGATCATCCGGGAAACCATAAGTATCATACAGTTCAAAAACTTCTACAGAAGGCAGCACCTTCGAACCATCCGAAATGGTTTGCTGAATCAGTCTTTCAACGCGTACAAGGCCGCTTTCAATGGTTTTTAAAAATGATTCTTCTTCGCTTTTGATAACCTCCGTAACAAGATTTCCCTGTTTTTCAAGCTCCGGGAAGAATGGTCCCATCTGATCTTTAAGAACAGCAACCAATTCGAAAAGGAAGGGTTCTTTCATTCCTAAAAAACGGTAAGAGTAAGAAATTGCTCTTCTTAAAATTCTTCTGATCACATACCCGGCTCCTCCGTTAGAAGGAAGCTGTCCGTCTGCAATAGCAAAAGAAACCGCTCTGATATGGTCTACCACCACGCGGATGGCAATATCTTTTTCATCTTCTAAAATTCCTGTGTATTTCTTGCCTGAAAGTTCCTCAACTTTAGCAATAAGTGGCGTGAAAACATCGGTGTCGTAGTTCGAAGATTTACCTTGTAACGCCATACAAAGACGCTCAAATCCCATTCCGGTGTCTACATGCTGCTGCGGAAGTTTTTCCAGGCTTTTATCAGCCTTTCTGTTGAATTCCATGAAAACCAGGTTCCAGACCTCAACAACCTGCGGGTGATCATTATTCACCAGTTCAAGTCCGGAAATTTTTGCTTTTTCTTCAGGAGTTCTAAGGTCGATATGAATTTCAGAACAAGGTCCGCAAGGTCCGCTTTCCCCCATTTCCCAGAAATTATCTTTTTTATTTCCGTTAATGATCCTGTCTTCAGAAATATGGGTCTTCCAGAAGTCGTACGCATCCTGGTCCCTTTCCAGATTTTCAGATGCATCTCCCTCAAAAATGGTTACGTATAAATTTTCTTTCGGAATTCCGTATACGCCGGTTAACAATTCCCAGGCAAAAGCAATAGCATCTTTTTTAAAATAATCACCAAAAGACCAGTTCCCCAACATCTCGAACATCGTATGGTGGTAAGTATCTCTACCTACATCATCCAGGTCATTATGTTTTCCGGAAACCCTTAAACACTTTTGTGTGTCGGCAATCCTTGGAGCAGTAGGTGTTTTATAACCTAAGAAAAAATCTTTAAACTGCGTCATTCCTGAGTTGGAAAACATCAGGGTAGGATCGTCTTTCAGCACAATCGGTGCAGAAGGAACGATAAGGTGGTCTTTACTTTTAAAATAATCTAAAAATTTTTGACGTATCTCTTGTGATGTCATAAGTAATGTATTGCTTTGCTTTTTATGATAAGATGCAAATTTAATGTTTTTAGGTGATTTAGTTTCAATTTATTGATACTTTTGGAAACATTTGTGTCGATAATCTGAAACAGTTTTTAGAAGCTGTTTCCCGCTTTCCGTACTCGCTATTTTTCTTTGATAAGAAAAATGAGCTCAGACAAATACTACAATCGGGGCTAGAAAAAAGTGCCTTAAAATAATTATACCAAAAACTAAGGAATTGTATGCTCTCTGCGGAACGGGAATTTTAGGCAGTATATTTTTTTGTGCTTTTCCGCTTAACTTACTATCTTCGTTATGATCTGAAATGATAAAAGCGTAATATGACGAAAAATGAAGTGCTGAAAAGCTGGGTAGAAATGTATTCCGGAGCCCTTTTAAAGAGAGCAATGTATCTTCTTTCAGACAAGGATGATGCTAGAGATGTCGTTCAGGAAGTTTTTCTTTCAGCATTGTCATCTTATGATTCTTTTGAGGGAAAAAGCCAGCCCCTTACCTGGCTGATGACGATTCTCAACCGGAAAGTTGCCGATTTCTACCGTGGAAAGTACAAGTCTGAGCCTCAGATCAGGCTGGATCATTTTTTTGATGAAACAGGATCCTGGAAAAGTAGCCAGGTTCTGAATGACTGGGATATTTCTAATAAAGAACCTGAGCTTCTGGATGACCAGCAATTCAATAAAACTTTAGAAGATTGTATTGAAGAATTGCCCGTCCGATGGAAGATTCCTGTGAAAATGTACTACCTCCAGGAAAAAAAAGCTCCGGATGTGAGTCAGGAATTGGATATTTCTACGACTAATCTATGGAAGATTTTACAAAGAAGCAGAATGCAGTTGCGGGAGTGCCTGGATTTTAATTGGTTTGCAAAATCATAAATGTTGAACATGTTGGAAAAATTGATTCATTTGATATTTCTTCCATGCAGTGTAGCCACACTCCTTATGGAAAAGAAAAATGCAGGGTCTATTTCTCCGGAAGAAGACCGTAAGCTTACTATGCATCTGAAAATTTGCAAATGGTGCAGGGCTTATCAGAAAAAGCTCGCCATCCTTGATGAAATTATGAAGAAAACTTTTATAAAAAAGGAAAGTGATGAAATTAATGATTCTGATATTCAAGGTTTTAAAGATGATATGATTAAAAAGATAGATTTTTGATAAAAATTCTGTCAGGATTTTGAAGCCGTTCCGACTATACTTCTGAAAATAATAAAAGTAGTCATTCAAAATCTTAAAAAAATGAACGGAACAGCACAACTTACTAAAGGATCTATAACGTATAAGCTGGGATATTACATCTCATTATACGGAGCGGCACTTATCTTACTCTGGATTGGAATTTTCAAATTTACTCCAACCGAAGCACAAGGAATAAAAAGCCTGGTTGAAAACCATTTTCTCACCTTTTTCGTATATAATATAGCAAGCGTCCAAACGGTGTCAAATGCTATCGGAACGATAGAAATTATCATTGCACTACTGCTGATATTTAGTCCGAAATTTGTAGCTCTGAAGAAGTATGCGGGAATCGGAATGACAGTGACTTTCCTTGTTACTTTAAGCTATTTATTTACAACTCCGGGAATCTGGAAAATAGTGGACGGAGTTCCGGTAACAGATTTCTTTATTCTTAAAGATCTCATGCTTTTAGGATTTGGATTGATGATATATCAAAAAAAATAATAATGAATAAAAAGATAAAAATGAAAAGTATATTAATATTACTGGCAGTTGTTTTAGGTATTGCCGTATTTGCAAGAAGCTGTGGCGATTCAAAGAAATCGTCAGAAATAAAAAAAGAAAATGAGACCATTATGGACAGTAAAAATGTAAAAGAAGTTTATTTTGCAGGTGGATGTTTTTGGGGAACAGAGCACTTTTTCCAACAGATTCGCGGGGTTGTGGGAACTGAAGTAGGATATGCTAACGGAAACAAGACAAATCCTACCTATGAAGAAGTTGTAAGCCATACAACCGGCTTTGCAGAGACCGTAAAAGTGAAATATGATCCTGATCAGGTTGATTTGAAATTATTGATCGATCTGTATTTCAAAACCATTGATCCTACAAGTCTGAATCAGCAGGGAAATGATAGGGGAGACCAGTACAGAACCGGAATTTACTCTACAGATAAGGCTACAGAAGCCATTGTGAAAGAAGAAGTACAAAAACTGGCTAAAAATTACAGTAAGCCTGTGGTGGTAGAAACCATTCCACTGAAAAACTTCTACAGGGCGGAAGATTATCATCAGGATTATCTGGATAAAAATCCTGGCGGATACTGCCACATTGAACCGGGACTTTTTGAAATGGCTAAAAATGCGAATCCGCTTCCAAAAGCTAAGTACCAGAAACAGGATAAAAAGGTTTTAAAAGAAAAACTTACGGCTGAACAATACCGTGTAACACAGGAAAATGCTACAGAAATGCCTTACCAGAATGAATATGATAAAGAGTTTCGTGAAGGGATCTATGTAGATATTACAACAGGGGAGCCATTATTTGTGTCAACAGATAAATTTGAATCCGGTTGTGGATGGCCAAGTTTTTCGAAGCCGATTACTAAAAACGTTATCGATGAAAAATTAGACAGGTCTGCGGGAATGACCAGAGTGGAAGTTCGCAGTAAGACAGGTGACGCTCATTTGGGACACGTCTTTACAGATGGCCCTAAAGATAAAGGAGGTTTACGTTACTGTATCAATAGTGCCTCTCTAAAGTTTATACCGAAGGCTGAGATGGAGATGAAAGGATATGCTGAGTATCTTCCATTACTCGAGAAAAAATAATGTGTAAAGGTTGCTGAAAAGCAACCTTTTTTTATGAATATTTATTTTTTCTCCAGGCTTGATCTTAGCAGGTAATCCAACATCAAGAACATTGAGGTTGATCTCCTCAAACTTCCGGCTTCCATAATACCAAAACAATAATGGAATAAGTACAGCACTAATAAGTCACGGAAAGTAGTATATCTTTTTCATTATTGTCTTTTATTAAATTGAACGGTATCTTTAATGCTAAACATGGAGATATTTAAAAATAGTAAAAATCCAAAAATGATGTAAAATGAAGGCTTGGGTAATTGTGAAATTGAAGTTTCAAATTCGTAAAATTGTTGTGACGGATTGTTCTTCAAATCGCTTTGCATTATTAATCCCGTCCCACATCTAAAAATCTGATCATCATCAATTTTTGTTATAGTAGGATCAATGTACTGATGAGGAACAAAAAAATGTCCTGTTTTGTTAAGGTCTAAGCAGTATGATAATTGTCCGCTGGATTCTATATCATTTAATAAAGATATAATGTCATCATATGTATTTTCGTCATTTAAAATAAATTCTATTCCAGATTCCTTGCGGTTTTCTTTTTGAAGCTGTTTAATGTCATATATATAACGTTTGGAATTTTCTCTTGCCGAATTAGGTTCTACTATGATTTTTTTATAATTCCAGTTTCGTACGGATTCGAAAGTTGCAGATTCATTTACTTTTTCTCCAGGTCTGATCTTAGCAGGTAACCCAATATCAAGAACATTGAGATTGATCTCCTCAAACTTCCGGCTCCCATAATACCAAAACAATAATGGAATAATAATAGCGCTTATAAGCCCAGGGAAGTAGTATATCCTTTTCATATTATTGTCTTTTATTAAATTGAACGGTATCTTTAATGCTAAACATGGAGATATTTAAAAATAGTAAAAATCCAAAAATGATGTAGTAGGCTTGTTGAGGTAATTGTTTAAGCTGATATTCAAATTTTTGGTATCCTGTATAATAATATTTCATGCTGTAAATAGGGGCGCCAACAGTGCCTCCACAAATTGGGCGGGTATTTTTGTTGGGATCTTTATAAAAATGCACAGCAAAAAAATGACCCGTTTTTCCCACATCAATTCCAAAGGTTTCCTGTTTTGCTATTGCCATAGCATCCATCAGGACTATGAAATCCTGTAGATTATTTTTATCACCGATAACGAATTCAATACCTGTTTCCCTTTCATTTCTTTTCTGAAGTTGCTGAAGTTCTGAAACGTAGTACTGTTGATTTTGTAATGCGGTATTAGGTTTGACAAAGATTTTTTTATAATTCCAGTTTCTGAAAGATTCAAATGTATTATCTACGCTGTCATTCAATTTATGTTTTGAAGGAAGTCCTAAATCCAAAATAGTATAAGGAGTATGAATTCTCTGATGGACATAATACCACAATAACAAAGGAATAATAACAGCGCTTATGAGCCCAGGGAAATAATATATTTTTTTCAAGCCTCGCATTTTTATAAAATTAAAATAATCAGCCACATTCAAGCAAAATCTGAAGATCATGAAAAATAAAAGCAATACAATTACATTATATTGCCTTTATTTTTTAGTGTTATTAAACTAAACAGTAGGTGCATTACAATATCCCCACTGATGACCGGAATCAGAAATCGGATGACATGCGCTGCCAATACAGCACTCATTAGGTCCACAGCCCTGATTGGGGCCACTTGCAAGACATTGTCTGAAGCCACCGTTCACAACTTTTAATTCATTTTTGCCCAGTTTACGAAGTTTGAAATTTTCCATTGTGTTGATTTTTATAGTTTTACCATTATAAAATTAAAAAAATAACAAATACAAAATAAAAAAAGTGATCCTCAATGAATCACTTTTTAATATTTTAATTTTCAAATCTTTTAATCATCCAATCAAAAAAACTACCAATCCCTTTTTCTCAGGATCCAGTATGATCCGAAAATAAAAAGTCCGCTCCAAACAATACAGGCGATTAAACTTTCGGTAGGATAGGTGAATTCATATTTCAATCCCATCATTTTAGCCATATTTAATCTCAGCATAGGATTGGGAATCAGGTTAGACATACTTTCCAAAGGAAGAAGATGGGTGATGAAGAAATCTTCTTTCATAATCTTGATTCTCTCCAGTTCCTGTGTTCCACGGACTTTTTGGAATACTTCGATGGCGGTTAAGATTCCTTCACCGATCCAATACACAAAGAATCCTAGAAATACAAACATGGATTTTCTGAGGAGTACTGAAAGAAACATTAAAAAACAGAAGAAAGTAAAAAGTTTTACAAAATAATTTCCGATAAAGAACATTTCTTTGAAGACCGATGCAGAGTCTGTTACCTTGGAGTAATTATATCCCAAGAAAAGGGTAATGACAAATACAATAAGGGTAGATACAACAGAAAAAATAGTTATCGTCAGTAGCTTAGATCCGATGAATTCTTTTCTGCTCAGCCCATCAATGGTATTCTGCTTAAACATTCTGTTGCTGAACTCCTGTGAGATCGAAAAAACAATAATCAATCCAAGGAATATCTTTAGCAAGGCTACAATCCAGGTAGTAAAGTTCCAGATTTCCGGAAAATTATAAATCCCCTGTTCCTTTAGATTAATTGTTGCACCAAAGACATCCAGATCGACCAATCCGATGAAAAGAAGCGCCACTAAAATAGCAAAATACAATATGGTGAAAATCCTGAACGGTCTGTAATTCAGATTTTTGTGGTATTCGAGTTTTAATAATTTAAGCATTGGTATTCGTGTTTTTTACAAGTTCAAGGAATTGAGTTTCAAGCGATAATTTTTTCTTAGACAAGTGGGATAAGAAAATACCTTTTTCTGCCAGCTTCTGATTGAGTGCCGAAGCAGAAATGGAAGCGTCTTCACGAATCTGAGCCTTAATGATATCATTTTCGGTATTTATAGAGCTGAACCATTGCAGTTCTTCAAGGGCATTTAAAAGTGCCGTATTGTTATCTGCCTTTAATTCAAAAAAACCTTTGTTGCTTGTAATTTCATCAACCCGCCCGCTGTAAATGGAATTCCCCTCCTTTAAAACAATAACATGGCTGCATATTTTTTCAATTTCGTCCAGAAGATGGCTGGCAATAATGATCGTAATTCCTTGCTTGGCAATATTGGAAATGATTTCCCTGATCTGGATAATGCCTTCGGGATCCAGTCCGTTTGTAGGTTCGTCCAGTATCATGACCTCAGGATTGTTCAGCATAGCGGAGGCGATCGCCAGTCGCTGTTTCATTCCAAGTGAGAACGTTTTAAATGGATCTTTCTTCCTGTCCAGAAGATTTACCGTCTTCAGAACTTCATCAATACGCTGGTAGGAAGCTCCTTTAATTTCGGCAACAATTTTTAAGTTGGTTTCGGCGCTCAGATATGGATAGAAGTTCGGTTGCTCAATAATAGCCCCGATTTTTTTTAAAGTATCGGGATCTGTGCCCTTTTTTCCGAACCAGTACCAGTCGCCACTGGTGGGATTTATGGTGGAAAGCAACATTCCGAATGTAGTGGATTTCCCACTTCCATTCGGGCCAAGAAGTCCGTAAACGTTTCCTTTTTCTACATCAAAAGAGATATTGTTTACAACGGTTCGTTTGAATTTTTTTGTTAAATTCTTTACTGACAAAACTTTTTCCATGTAATTTGTTTTACATAGTAGTAGTCTTTGTTTTTAACAGAATGTTACAATATTTACTTAAATTGTCTGATCTTGTATGAGATTAAAATATTAAATTTGGTAGTATAATTCGTGAATATGAAGTTAATTGAGCTTGCAAAAGAATTAAATATTTCCGTAGAGGCAATCAAGCAATTTATCCAGGATTTTGACCTGGAACTTGGGGTATGTATGAGTACCAATTTTGAGATCAAAGATGATTTTGAAAAGTTTGCCCGCGAGAATGTAGATTTTTTAAGGACCTACGAAAAAGATCTTGATCAGAATAAAACCCTTGAACAAATTGCGGAGACGATCAATCAGCCTAAAGAAAAGATAGAAAAAGCAATTCAGGACAGCACTCCTAATATTTTTGATAACGGAATATTCCGTTCTTCAATTTCCAGTTACGGAATAGATAATAAGCTGGGTGGAAATTATCAGTTTGTTTACAACTATTTTGGACATAAGACCAGTCTTCAACACCGGGATTTCATAGGTTACCGGGATCTGTTCTTTTATATTTCCAGTGTCTTGGAGCCATTTTTAAATAAGCAACAGATAAAAGACTGGGGAATCAATAAGCCTGCGGGGATCATTCTTTACGGACCTCCGGGAAGTGGTAAGATTTTCTGGGCCAACAAAATTGCAGAGATCATCAATTATCAGTTTAAGGAAGTTAAAAAACATTATCTGGGAACATCATTAATCGATGGGAATAAAACAAATTTTAATGATTTTCTCATAAAGATGATGACGGAGGATAAGGTGCTTCTTTTTATGGATGATTTTGATGAAATCATGATGGAAAGAAGTGCAGAGAACAATGTGGCATCCTGCAATCTTGAAACGCAGGAGATCATTCTTCATTACATCGGAAAATTTGCAAAAGAAGACGTAGTGATGGTGGGGTCTGCCAAGTCCGTATCGGAGATTGATGAGGAGATTCTGGCGCCGGGAAGATTCGATGTAATGATTCCTGTTTTTCCTCCTAATGCTGCAGAGCGTTCGGAAATTATCCTGTACGGAATGACGAAAGGGCTGGAAAGCGATTCTTTGCTCTATAAGATCCTTAAAAATAACAAAGCAGATAAAGTACCTTTCTGGAATGGAAGTGCATCCAAAATGAAGGCTTTCAGCAATACCATGCTGATGGATTTTACACAAAGTTTGAAGAAGAGGATAAAAAATCTTTACCAGCGAACAAAAAATGAAAAACTTGTAATTGACGATGTCCTCTTAAATGGAGCCCTGAGAGATGCAGCGGGCAAACTTACAGAAGAATACCTGCAACAGGTTGAACAATTTTTAAATGATGCGATTATCAATAATTTTGATGATTTTCAATACAGGATTAAATCCTTACGAACCGAACTCGAAACCTATAAAGTGGTAGAAGAACCTGCACGGGCAATAGGTTTTCATCACAACGGTGAAGAGGAGGGAGGAAAAGACAAAGGCTAATTACTCATCACCGATGAACAGCATCTGGGAACTTGAAACCTTTTACCGGAGAAGGGACGTTATTATTATTGGAGCAGGGTTTACCGGGCTTTGGACAGCTATTTCCATTAAAGAAAAACATCCTGACCTATCTGTTTTAATTATTGAAAGAAGTCCGATTCCGCTGGGCGCTTCAACAAGAAATGCCGGCTTTGCCTGCTTTGGGAGCCTGACGGAAATTATTGCCGATCAGGGAAAAATGGGATGGGACAAGACCTTGGAATTGATTAAGATGAGGTTTGAAGGGCTTCTGAAAATTCAGAAGTATTTTAAGAATTCAGAAATTGATTTTGATTTGAGTGGGGGCTTTGAAATCCTGAATAATGAATCTCCCTTAGAAAAGATGCAAGAAGTGAATGAAAAAATGAAGCCCATAACAGGAATTTCAGCCACTTATTCTTTACAACAAGATAAAATCAAAGCATTTGGGTTGGGAAAATCGGACTTTCTGATTGAAAATCCATGTGAAGGGAGTCTCCACTCAGGAAAGCTCTTACAGAAGCTTCTGGAGAAATGTCAAGACCTGAAAGTTGAATTCCTTTTTGGAACACCGGTTACGGATGTAATTGAGGAAAACACCGGAATGGAAGTCAGATTGTCTGAAGATTTGTCTGTTCATGCAGAGCAGGTTATTCACTGTACCAATGCTTTTAGCTCCCAATTTTTAGAAAATGAAGAAATCATTCCTGCCAGAGGTCAGATTTTAGTAACGGAACCCGTTCAAAATTTAAAATTAAAAGGAACTTTCCATTACGATGAGGGATTTTATTATTTCAGAAATGTAGGAAACAGGGTGCTGTTGGGAGGCGGGAGAAACCAGGATTTTAAGATTGAAGAAACCCATGATTTTCAGACTACTGAATTTTTACAGAATCATCTGGAAAATTTTTTGAAAGAGGTAATTCTGCCTGATCATGATTTTAAAATTGGCCTTCGATGGTCGGGGATCATGGCAATGGGTTCAGAAAAAACTCCCATTGTAAAACAGGTGTCGGAAAGACAGTTTTGTGCTGTAAGACTCTCCGGGATGGGCGTTGCACTGGCCCCAAAAATTGGAGAGATCATTGCGGATAAGATCAATTAAAGGTGTTATGAGATATAGATATACGAATCTTTTTGCTGTATTAACAGTTCCTCTTATTTTTTTATCAGTTTTCTTTGCAGGAGCGGGTCATGGAAATTATGCTCTGATCACAGTTATTTTTCCACTTTGCTTTTTAGGAATTGTATTACCGGATAATATATCCATGTATTTTCTGGTATTTGGCATACTTCAATTTGCCATTTATGGAAATATTATTGATAGGTTTGGTGGTAAGAAGAGTTTGCCATTTATATTAGCTGCACATTTTTTACTTATAATTATTGGCTTTATGGCTGCAAATAATAGCTTATTCTGATTAATATCTATTTCCATTGAGTCAAAAAATATTATTGATCTTTTTCAACATTAACTCCAGGAAAAAATGATTGCTGATCAGCTATCGCTCTTTGCTCAAAATTTTATCCTTATTTTTGCAAAAAATAAAATTTCGTGATTAACAACGACCATATAAAAGATGTTCAGTCCAGAATTGAAGATCTCCATAAATATCTTCAGATTGAAAAGAAGAAAATAGAAATTTCTAATGACGACGAAAAAACGGCTGCTCCTGAATTTTGGGATCATCCGAAAGAGGCGGAGGCGTTCTTAAAGCAGCTTCGTTCTAAAAAAAGATGGGTGGAAGATTACCAGGAAATTGCTACTCAGTTTGAGGATCTGCAGGTTCTAATGGAATTTGCCAAAGAAGATCCTGATTCTGAAAAAGAGCTGGATGAGACATTTCCAAAACTGGTAGAAAAAATAGAAGACCTTGAATTTAAAAATATGCTTTCCAACGAAGGAGATGAGCTTTCAGCCGTCATACAGATCACGGCAGGGGCTGGAGGTACGGAAAGTTGTGACTGGGCGGCAATGCTGATGAGAATGTACACGATGTGGGCAGAAAAGCAGGGATATAAAATTCGGGAGCTGAATTATCAGGAAGGAGACGTTGCCGGCGTAAAAACGGTGACCCTGGAAATGGATGGAGAATACGCTTTCGGGTACCTTAAAGGAGAGAATGGTGTTCACAGGCTCGTAAGAATTTCACCTTTTGACAGTAATGCCAAAAGACATACAAGCTTTGTTTCCGTGTATGTTTATCCATTAGTAGATGATACTATTGAAATTAATATAAACCCTGCGGACATTTCATTTGAAACCATGCGAAGTTCAGGAGCCGGAGGGCAGAACGTTAACAAGGTGGAAACAGCGGTGCGTCTCCGTCACGCGCCAACCGGGATCATTATCGAAAACTCGGAATCAAGATCGCAGCTGCAGAATAAGGAAAAGGCAATGCAATTGCTTCGTTCCAGATTATATGAAATGGAGCTTGAAGAAAGAATGAAAGCCCGAAACGAGATTGAATCCAATAAGATGAAAATCGAGTGGGGAAGTCAGATAAGGAACTATGTGATGCATCCTTACAAACTGGTAAAAGATGTACGTTCTGGTTATGAGACTTCAGATGTGGATTCGGTAATGAACGGAAATCTTACGCCATTCCTGAAAGCTTTTCTCATGGCCGATGGAACCGCGGTTTCTGACGATGATTTAGACCTGTAAAAATTATTCTGGTTTTTTAGTTAAAATCTTATAATTAATTTCTTAATCAGACTTTTTAGACTTATTTTTGTTACTTATCAATATGTATGGAAGATTTCAATAGCTGGAAAGATTTATTAAACCCGGAGTTTTATATTAAAATGGGAGGGTTTTGGCTGATTCTGTTTATTATTTTTGCTGAAACTGGTCTTTTTGTAGGATTTTTTTTACCAGGAGACTCTTTATTGTTTGTTTCGGGAATTTATGCTGTTGAAATTATCAAAGAGACATTTGGCTCTACAGGGAGCGATCTTCTTGATACTACCATCCTTGCCACTGCTGTAGCATTTGCTGCTGTTGTAGGTAATGAAGTGGGATATTACTTTGGGGTAAAGGCAGGTCCTGCTCTTTATAAAAAACAAGATACCTTTTTGTTTAAGAAAAAATACCTGTACCAGGCTCATGATTTTTTTGAAAAGCATGGAGCTTTAGCCGTTATCATGGCAAGATTTTTACCTGTGGTAAGAACGTTTACTCCTATTGTTGCGGGAATTGTGAAAATGGACAAAAAAGAGTTCCTCAGAGACAATATCATCGGAGCAGTACTATGGTCGTTCATCCTGATCTTTGCAGGTCACTATCTGGATAAATTATTCCAGGAACAATTTGGTATCAATCTTAAAGAAAAGCTCGAACTGATCATTATTGTGATCGTTCTGATCACTACGCTTCCGATCATTATTAAGTTTCTTTTTGGTAAGAAAGTGGATCACAGTAAATACGAAGATAATTCACCTGAATAAAGTGATTTGAATTTTAAAATATAATAACCTGCTTTTTGCAGGTTATTTTTTTATCCATTCCAGGATATTAGGGTAGATGATACTGTCTCTTTTTCGTTTGCTGAAAAATCTTGGGGCATGTCCTGTATTTTTCATGAAAACCAGTTTACGGGTAATATTCCGGCTTGCTAAAGCCGAATCCAGCGCGAGCCCCTGGTTTTTATTAACCAGAAAATCCTGATTTCCCTGAAAGATCAGCGTAGGAACATTTGTAATATTGGCAATCGGGCTTGCTATTTTAAATTCCTCAGATAGGTTGTGACGGTTAAATCTGGTTCCTACCACCTTTTGTAAGGTAGGTGAGGTATATTTCGAGTAAAATGAGTGTAAAAATTCCGGAGAATAAAAATCAGTAGGACCGCTTAAAGAAATGATCTTTTTGATCTGATCCGGATGCTGGTAACCATAAAGTAAAGCCAAATGTCCACCCGCACTTTCTCCCAGGATAATATAGTTATCAGGTTGGAGTTCCGCTTTCTCCGCTAAAGAATTAAATTTTTCAATTACCGAGCTGATATCCTCCAACTGCTCCCTGTAAGTAATTTTTTTAGATTTTGAAACCAGCCTGTAATTGATGTTGATGCTGGGAATATTATTTTTAAAAAGCATTTTTTGGATCTGGATCATATGTTCTTTTCTGCCATACTTCCAAGCCCCTCCATGTACAATAAGAGCAACAGGGGATTCTTTAGCATATCCCGACGGAAGGAAAATATCCATCTTCTGTCTTTTATGCTCACCATATTTTAAATTGTAAATTTTCTGCTGATTGTTATTCCCCACCCAAACTCTGAATCTTGAATTACATGAATTTAATAAAAAGCCGATACATCCTAAAATAAAAAAATGATATCTGAGTATGAGCTTTTTCATAAATCAAATGTAAGAAAAATATGATGATTCTGGGTTAAGGCAGGGCTGTTTTCAAGATCCGGTGCTATCATGTTTATTGGATGTTTCTAAATTTTCAGCGTACATGTATAATGAATTGTTGTATCGGGGTAAATGCCGGGATAAAGCTTTTAACGCTAAGGACAATGCCTCTTTACTCTCTCCGGCTGAGTACAATGAAAGTGCAAGAAAAGAATCCACTGCATCATCAAGCTCATCAGACTCATTTATTTTTTCTTCTCTGAGGATCCGAATACTCTCATCAATCTTTCCATTGTTTCTCAGTGTACTTGCAAGCTGAATTCTGGCCCTTCTTCTACGCAGACCCGGTAAGCCATGGTCTAAGGCTGAACGATACAATGGTTCAGCTTCTTTTTCATTTCCTGTTGAATCAAATGCACAAGCCATTTCAAAATCAGCAATTGCTTTTTTATCCGTTAGATGCTGAACATGATCTTTGATCCGCTGGATAAAATCTTCATTGCTTATTTTCCCTAATTGCTGCCAGATGGATTGCAGTTGTTTTTCCCAGATTTCAGTTTCGTCCATATTGTTAAGGATTTTATACCCTGGCAAATATGAGAAGAATTGTGAGGTTTATTATTAAGTTCAATAAAAAAAATAGATGATACGATCACAAGGCTTCTTATGATTTATGAATTTTTTCTTTGTTAAATTGATTTTAAAAGAAAATGAGATATAGAATTAAATAGTTATTTTTGTTGTTAAATAATAAATTACATATGGCTTCCGGTTTTTTTGCAATTTTAGATGATCTCGCTGCTCTTATGGATGATGTGGCTGTAACCAGTAAGATAGCAACTCAGAAAACTGCAGGGATTTTGGGAGATGACCTGGCGGTAAATGCCGAAAAGGCTACAGGTTTCATTTCATCACGGGAGATACCTGTGTTATGGGCAATTACCAAAGGTTCTTTTATTAATAAGCTAATTATTCTGCCGATCGCGTTTTTACTACACTGGCTGTATAAGCCTGCAATAGAAATCATTCTTATTTTAGGAGGTTTTTACCTTGCATTCGAGGGAGTTGAAAAAATCATTGAGTTTTTATTTCATCGGGATAAAAAAGGACATGAAGTCATAGAAGAAAGCACAAAAAATGAAGATGATGAAAATTCAGAAAAATCGAAAATTAAATCAGCAATTACCACAGATTTTATTCTTTCAATCGAAATTGTAATTATCGCTCTTGGAACTGTTCTTGAAGAACAACATCCTCTACTGACACAAATCATTACGGTAAGTTTGGTTTCTTTCCTGGCAACCATAGGAGTGTATGGTATTGTGGCTTTAATTGTAAGGATGGATGATGCCGGCTTTAAGCTGATCAGAAAGAGTAATGATAAAGGCTTTTTCTCCAAACTGGGGCATTTACTGGTGAAAGCATTACCTATTATTATTAAAATGCTGGCAATCGTGGGAACAATAGCCCTCATTTTGGTTTCCGGAGGAATTTTTGTTCATAATATAGCGTATCTTCATCATTTTCTCCCTGACTGGCCATCAGTACTTAAAGAGTTTACGTTTGGAATGATAGGGGGCTTACTTGCCGTGGCACTTTTTACATTAGGCAAAAAAATATATACTCTGGCAACCCGTAAATAGATGTATGCAGGTTCTCTTTTAAAAATAGACAGCAAGACGATTGACTTATCATTCTTGTTTACGCTGTATTATGTTTACGGCTCATGAGGAATCTGTCCATTGATATATTGAAAATTGTCCTTGCATTTTTTGTTGTCTTCCTGCACATGCATTTATTTCAGGATACCCGTCCTGTACTTGGTTTCGTACTTGTTAACGGGGTTTTCAGAATGGCGGTGCCCACATTTTTAATCATTACGGGATATTATTTTTATTACGTAGACAATACACAAAAGCTTAAAAAGTGGCTGGTAAGGACATTTTTGCTTTACCTGATCTGGTCGCTGGTTTATATTCCCTTCTGGAAAAAAGAAGATATATTCATAAACATTCTATTTGGATATCATCACTTATGGTATTTGATAGGAACTTTTTTTTCAGCGATTATTTTATTTTTAATCAGGAAGAAACCGGTAGGGTTTCTAGTAGCGCTTATCGTTTTATTATTCAGTATAGGCTACGCGTTACAGACGATAGGAAATCTCCATTATTTTGGGGGCCAAAAAGACAAATTAATCAATCTTTATCCGTCTTACAGGAACTTTCTCCTGGTATGCTTTCCTTTTTTAACAGTAGGATATCTGATCAATAAGCTTAACCTTGATATGAGATACAGGCCTTCACTGATCACAGTTATTGCTTTGACCGGGCTTGTGATTTCAGAGTCCTTTTTTAATTTTATGATGATCAGTCCTACAGAAAATATTGACCTGTTGTTTTCTTTATTATTAGCCTGCCCGCTGGTATTTATCTACTGCAAAAATGTGTCTGTAATGATAGATACTAAAATTCTTGCCAGCTTGTCCACTGCAATCTATGTGATACATCCTCTGATTATGAAATGGACACTTGGTTTATATTATCCGTTCGAAATGTTGATTTTCGTGATAACATTACTGACTGCCAGTTTTATTCTTGTATTGGCTAACCGCAAACTGAAATATCTTTTGTAATGGCTTAAAAAGTTTGATCATCTATGGTCTTAGGTGAGAAAATATAAATGCCGGAACATTAAAACAGAACGCCAATAAAAAAAGAGACCTTGCAGGCCTCTTTTTATATTTTAGTTGAAAAGATCTTTTACTTTATCAAAGAATGTCTTCTCCTTCCCGGATGGTTCTGCAACCATTTCTCCGCTGGACATCTGTTTTTCAAAGAAATCTTTCTGATCTTTCGTTAATTTTTGTGGAGTCCATACATTAATGTGTATAAACATATCTCCTTTTCCATAACTGTCAATGCTTGGAAGGCCTTTTCCGGCTAGTCTCAGGATTTTTCCTGATTGTGTACCGGGATCTACAGTGATTTTTACCTTTCCACCTACCGTAGGAACTTCTTTTTTGGTTCCCAATGCAGCTTCTGCAAATGAAATATATAACTCCTGGTGAAGATTGTCTCCTTCTCTTTTGATTGTTTTATCTACTTCTTCCTCTACGATAACAAGCAGATCTCCCGGAACTCCTCCGAACGGAGCGTCGTTACCTTTTCCTCTTACATTAAGCTGAATTCCGTCTCTTGCTCCTGCAGGAATATTGATGGTAATTTCCTCTTCATCTTTTATAAGGCCTTGTGCATTTGCACCTGCCGGGATTTTATCGGCAACTTTTCCGATACCCTGACAAGTTCCGCACGTAGCCTGTGTCTGCATTTGTCCGAACATAGTGTTCATTACTTTCACCTGAACTCCGGAACCATTACAGGTAGGACACGTTTTAGAAGTGGCACCTTCTGCCATCTTCATTTTTTTTACTTTAAGAGTCTTTTGGGTACCGTTTACCATTTCCTCAAGATTCAGCTTGATGCGGATTCTTAAATTAGAACCTTTTACCTGCTGACGTCCACCGCCACCGAATCCGCCGCCGCCAAAATGACCACCGAAAATATCTCCAAACTGGCTGAAAATATCCTCCATATTCATTCCGCCGCCAAATCCACCGCCGAATCCGCCGTTTCCACCTACACCTGCATGACCGAACTGATCGTATCTTGCACGTTTCTGATCGTCGCTCAATACTTCATAAGCTTCGGCAGCTTCTTTAAATTTTTCTTCAGCCTCTTTATCTCCCGGATTTTTATCAGGGTGATATTTGATGGCCATTTTACGGTATGATTTTTTTATTTCTTCGGTTGAAGCAGATTTGCTTATCTCAAGAACCTCGTAATAATCTCTTTTTGACATGACAATTGTATAATTGATTTCAGATAAATGACAAAAGATGTGTAGAGCAGCATATAAGGGATGTTTTCACCGGATATTGCTCACCATTTATCACTTATTAATATTAGTTTCCTGTTACTACTTTAGCAAAACGGATTACTTTATCTCCTAAAGTATATCCCGTTTCGATTACATCTACGATTTTACCTTTTAAATCATCAGATGGAGCAGGAATCTGAGTAATTGCCTCGTGAAGGTCCACATTAAAAGAATCTCCGGCTTTTACTTCCATTGATTTCAACCCCTTCTCTGTAAGTTTATTTTTGAATTTCTGATAGATAAGTTCTACACCCTGCAGATCCGCCGGATTTCCGTTTTTAGCGATTTCTTTTAACGCTCTTTCAAAATCATCCAGTACTCCAAGCATAGAAACCATCATGTCCTGATTAGCATATTGGAAGAACTCCATCTTTTCTTTGGAAGTTCTCTTTTTATAATTTTCGAACTCAGCATAAAGACGAATATAACGGTCTTTCTCTTCTGCCAAAAGTTCTTCCGCAGTCGGAGTATTTGTCACATTTTGTTCAGAAGCATTTTCGTTCTGAATGTTGTCTTCTTGTTGCTTATTGATGTTTTCTTCGTTGATATCCTGATTTTCCATATTCAATAACTATTTTAAAGAGTTGTTTGTCAAAGATTCTGCCAAATAGCAAATATGGACATTAAGGCAGAAAAATTATTCTCCGGAAAATGTTTGATACAACAAATAAAGATTCAGGACAATGATAATGGCTGAGATAACCCAGACACAGATTTTCATGAATGGCTTATTGACGAAATCGCCCATTTTGGCTTTGTCATTAGTAAACATGACGAGTGGAACTACAGCAAAGCTGAGTTGCATGGATAAGATAACCTGGCTTAAAACCAGAAGGTCTGTTGTCCCTTTTTCTCCGTACAGAATCGCAACAATTAAAGCAGGAATAACCGCGATAAGTCTGGTTATCAATCTTCTTAACCAGGGTTTTAATCTGATATTCAGAAAACCTTCCATTACAATTTGTCCGGCCAGTGTCCCTGTTAATGTAGAATTCTGACCTGAGGCGAGCAAAGCGATCGCAAATGCTATACTTGCCATAGAAGCACCCAGGATTGGGGTCAGCATTTTATAAGCATCATGGATATCTGCAACATGTTTATTTCCTGTGATATGGAAGGTAGCTGCTGCCAGTATTAAAATTGCTCCGTTGATGAAAAAAGCAAGCATTAAGGAGATCGTACTATCTAAAGTGGCAAATTTTATAGCTTCTTTTTTACCTGCGTTATCCCGTGTATAATCCCTCGTCTGTACAATACTGCTGTGTAAATAGAGATTGTGGGGCATTACCGTAGCTCCCAGGATTCCTATTGCAATATAGAGCATAGCAGGATTCTGAATAATTTCTTTTTGCGGAACAAGACCTCCCAATATTTCATTAACGGCCGGTTTTGAAATAACGATTTCATAAATGAAACATGCGAGAATAATAAAAATAAGTCCTCCTACAATACTTTCGATCCATCTGAATCCTTTAGCCTGGAGCAAAAGGATAAGTAAAACATCTATTGTGGTTATTACGATTCCCCAGGTAAGGGGAATATGAAAAAGCAGGTTGAGTGCGATCGCAGATCCTATAACTTCTGCGAGATCACAGGCGGCAATGGCAATCTCACACAGGATCCACAAGATAAAATTGGTAGTCGGGCTAAAGTGGTCCCTGCAGGCTTGTGCAAGGTCTCTCTCTGTAGCTACTCCCAGCTTTACTGATAAATGCTGTAAAACCATTGCGAAAATGTTGGAAATAAGTATAACGGAAAGCAGGGTGTAGCCAAATTGAGCTCCTCCCGCGATATCGGTAGCCCAATTTCCGGGGTCCATGTATCCCACTGCAATCATTAAACCGGGACCTGCAAACGCAAGGTATTTCCTCCAGAAAGAACCGTTTTTAGGTACTTTAATGGATGAGTATACTTCTGGTAATGAGTGGAGTGTTTTATCTTTTCGCCAAGCGCCTTTTGTAAAATTCATAAATGTTAGAAATGACTAACAAATTTAATTAAATAAATGTAAATAGAAAATATATAATAAAAAAATCCCGAAAAAACTTTCGGGATCTTATACGTAGTATTTATTTTAAAAGATTATTTCGCAAATCTTATTGCCATTTTTCTGTCTTTGGCTCTTTCAGCGTCAGAAGCTTTTGCGTCTACCGTTGCAAATTTACTTCCATAACCTTCTGCACCTAATACCTGACCACCTAGATTTTGTTTGCCTAACCATTCTTTGATAAAGTTAGCTCTTGCAGTAGAAAGTTTTACATTAGAAGCTTCATTACCTGTTTTGTCAGTATATCCTCCTATTTTAATTTTAGCATCAGGATAAGCTTTTAAAATAGCTGCAAGGTTTTCCAATTGTCCCTGAGAACCTGCTTCCAGTTCTGTAGCGCTTCCTAATTTAAAATTCACATGATCGAAATCGTACCAAGTGTCTTTTAATGCATTATCATCTGCTGCATTTTTGTAGCCGTCAGATTTTAAGAATGCAATCATTCTGTCTTCCATTCCGCCTTTGTACCCTTTAAGCGCTGTACCGTTCAAGTCGATATTTTCGTCAACTTTCGTGGTTGTAGCGGCAGGCGCTGCTGCTGTATCAGATGGAGATACTGCCGTAGCCGTATCAGAGTGTGCTCCTGTAGAATCTGCGCCCATTGTAGTGGTAGTCGTTTCTTTTTTCTCACACTGCTTCCATAAGAAGTATCCTGCAGCAATCAATAGCAGAAGAGGTAATAACCATTTCCAGATAGAACCACCTCCGTCATTTCTGTCCGGGTTGGTACCTGTTGGAGTTGTACTTCTTGTTACTTCAATTTTTGGTTCCTCCTGTACCGGCGTTTTTATGGCGTCGTTATCATTATCAAATTTATATCCTTTAGCCCAGTCACCAATATTTAATGATGCTAAAGAAAGTCCGGCAGGCAGTAAAGTAGAAACAATTCCTTTTTGATCATTCAGTAGCCCTGAAATTCCTGATGCATCCAGATTATTGTCTGCAGCATACTTTCCTATAGTACCTACTGTAGCTCCTGTTACCATATTCAGCAAAGAGCTGGAAGAATTATTACTAATTCCGGCAAAGCTGGCGATGGAATTTACCAAGCCACTCAGTTTATCTCCAAAAATGGACGTCAATAAACCTGAAATCATAGAATTATTAGAAGAGCCTCCTAATAAATTACTTAAAATTCCATTAGATGAAGCACTGGTGATTGCATCTAAAACTCCGGGATTATTAGCATTATTAGCTAATCCGCCAACAACGGCAGGCAATAAACCTCCAATTGCTTTTGAAATACCAGACTCACTTTCTCCAAGCTGTGAAGCCGCCTGAGAAACTAAAGCGGGACCCAATTGTCCTTTAATTAAATCAATAACGTTTAAAGACATAATAAATATTTTTTAGATTAATGTTGACATAAAATTAAACAAAAATCTGTCCAAATGTCATATTTTTTAAATATTTATTTGATTTTCAACGTTTTTTTTTGCAAATGATTAAAATTATTAATATGCTTTAGCGAACAGTACGCGTCTCTTAGAAGGCTTTCCGGAGATTAATGAAACACCTTCTTCAATATCATCATCCAAAGGGATACATCTGATGGTCGCTTTCGTTTCTTCCTTGATTTGTTCTTCTTCTTCAGCGGTACCATCCCAATGTGCATAGATGAATCCTCCTTTTTCTTCCAGAACTTTTTTAAACTCTTCGTAAGAATCCACTTTAGTCATATTTTCTTCTCTGAAATTAAGAGCCTTGGTGTAAAGATCTTTCTGGATGGTTTTTAATAATTGATCGATATGGGAATCCAATCCTTCAATAGAAACCGTTTCTTTGGTCAGGTTATCCCTTCTTGCAATTTCAACCGATTTATTTTCCAGATCTTTTGGCCCGATTGCAATTCTTACAGGAACACCTTTTAATTCATATTCAGCAAATTTCCAGCCTGGCTTGTTTTGGGTGTCATTATCAAATTTTACCGAAATACCTTTAGCTCTAAGTTTTGTCTGAATGTCTAAAGCAACCTCACTGATTTGGCTCAGTTGTTCTTCTCCTTTGAAGATCGGAACAATAACCACTTGTATTGGAGCCAAAGTTGGAGGCAATACCAATCCGAAATCGTCAGAGTGTGTCATGATCAACGCTCCCATTAATCGGGTAGAAGTTCCCCATGATGTAGCCCATGCGTGTTCTATTTTTCCTTCTTTGTTGGTGAACTTCACATCAAAAGCTTTTGCGAAATTCTGGCCCAAAAAGTGAGAAGTACCAGCCTGAAGAGCTTTTCCATCCTGCATCAATGCCTCAATACAATAGGTTTCATCCGCTCCCGCAAACCTTTCGGAAGGGGTCTTTAATCCCTGGACTACAGGCATTGCCATAAAGTTCTCTGCAAAATCTGCATACACTTTATTCATCTTTTCTGCTTCTTCTATGGCCTCATCTTTGGTTGCATGAGCCGTGTGACCTTCCTGCCATAAGAATTCAGAGGTTCTCAGGAATAGACGGGTTCTCATTTCCCAACGAACAACATTCGCCCACTGATTGATCAATATCGGTAGATCTCTGTATGATTGGATCCAGCTTTTATAAGTATTCCAGATAATAGCTTCCGAGGTAGGACGAACGATAAGTTCCTCCTCCAGCTTGGCATCAGGGTCTACTATCAGCTTGTGAGGATTATCCGGATCGGTTTTTAATCTGTAATGGGTAACAACGGCGCATTCTTTTGCAAAACCTTCTGCATTTTTCTCCTCAGCTTCGAACAGACTTTTGGGTACAAAAAGCGGGAAATAAGCATTAACGTGACCTGTTTCTTTGAATTTTCTATCCATTTCATCACGCATTTTTTCCCAGATCGCATATCCGTATGGTTTTATAACCATACTTCCACGTACTCCGGAGTTTTCTGCCAGATCTGCTTTTACAACTAACTCGTTATACCACTTGCTGTAATCTTCGCTCCTTGAGGTTAATTTTGCCATTGTTTTTTTAAATTTTTTTTAACTTTTTAACATTATTGTTATCTAAAAATAAAAATCTATTTTTGATAGATTTTTTTACCGATGTTTGGTACATTTTTGGTACACATTGCAAATATAATTTAAATTAAAAATCTTTACGTTATCATGAAAAAAAATATACATAAAAATTTATTTGGTATGCTAAAATCAAAAGGTATTTTAGCCATATCAAGTGGATTGTTATTAATGTCTTGTGGTGCACAGATGGGAGGGTACAGCGAGACCGACGGGGTCTATTATGATCCCAATAAAGATACGCTGCCAGAAGGAGTGATCATTAATGGCGGAAACAGGGTTGGAGAATACTATGATTACTATCAGGATGCAAACAATACCAATCTTATTCAGAATGCGGAAACCAACTCCAAAGATCAGGATAACAAATACAGCACATGGGGAGGCGATTCATGGAATAATACCGCAACAGATTCTGATTGGGGCGCTTTTGCCGGATCTCAGACCAACTATTACGACAACTCATGGGGTTCACCATGGGGCTGGGGTGGATGGTATGGAGGCTATAGCCCATATTGGGGCTGGAACAGAGGCTGGGGCTTCGGAATGTCCTTCGGCTGGGGCTGGGGCGGCTCATGGGGCTGGGGTGGTTACCCTTACTGGGGCTGGAACTATGGAGGATTTTATGATCCTTTCTGGGGCTGGGGCGGCGGCTACTACGGAAACCCATATTGGGGCTGGGGCGGCGGTTACTGGGGTAATGGATATTACAACAGACCGGCTTACAGGAGAAGTGGTGCTGACGGAAGACTTGGATATGGTTTAAGCGGATATAACGGAAGTAACGGATCAGTATACAGAAACAACATCAATAACTCTGCATTCAGAAACAATTCTGCAGGTTCAGGATTCAGAAACAATACGAATGGTTCAGGGTTCAGAAATAACAATGGTGGTTTCAGAAACGGAACAATGACTAATGGTAACAATTCCGGATTCAGAGGCAACAATAACAGTGGTTTCAGAAATAATAATTCAGGATATCGTAATCCTAATATGAATACTCAGCCAAGACCTAATTACGACAGCCAGCCAAGATACAGAAACGATAGTGGTTTCAGATCAAATGACAACGGTGGCTTCAGATCCGGAGGATTCAACTCTGGTGGCGGAGGTGGTTTCCGTGGCGGTTCCGGTGGAGGCGGCGGTGGATTTAGATCCGGCGGCGGAGGCGGCTTCAGATCAGGAGGCAGATAATTTTAAACATAATAACTAACTATTCAAATAATAATGTTAAAAAAATCTTTAGTAGTACTAGGTATTTCTGCTGCTTACTTTGTGCAGGCACAGGATATTTCTACAATCAGGAATTCGATTGATGTTTATTCTAACACTCCGATGATAGGTTCTTCAAAATTTAATGCGATGGCCGGCTCTAACGGGGCACTTGGAGGTGATGCTACTTCATTGATGACAAACCCTGCGGGATTAGGTGTTGCTATTGCGGGAGATGTATCGGCAACGTTGTTTTTAAGCAATACTAAAAATACCAGCTCTCTGGCTGGATCTTCAACAGATTATAAATTAAATAAATTTACGCTTGGAAATGTTGGTGGTGTTGCAACGATCCAGCTGATGACAGAATCACCATGGAAGTTTATTAATATCGGTGCCAATCTATCAACGCAATCTCTTGAGAATTATGTTGAGAGCCCGGGGAATTCCAATGTAGTGATCTCCAAAAACCTGTTAGATTCTAATGGAAATCCTGTGGTAGGTAACCTGTCTTATCTTGGGCATGCTTATAACAGATATGGTAATCAGACCAAATTTAACCTGGGTGTAGGTGCGAACTATAACAATTCACTTTATCTGGGAGCAAGCATTAATATGCATTACGCTGAAATCGATCAGTATGACAGTGCTTTATTCGGGCTTAATCTGGATGGATCGGTGAATACTTTTGATAAGCAGTATACCCCGTTTTCGGAAAAATCAAATGGTTTTTCAGCAACAGTAGGGGTTATCGGAAAATTAAGCAATCAGTTCAGATTGGGAGCATCTATTGAAACACCGACCTGGTGGAATATCGACAGGGTCTTCCGCGAATATTATGACGGAAGTAACGGGATCAATTATGACAACTATGTGGAAGACAGAAATTTCAGGTCCCCAATGAAGGCTACTGTAAGTGGCGCGTTTGTTCCCAATAAGAATTTTGCCATTAACGTAGACTATACTTTGGGACTTACCAAACCTAAATATGAAGTACAAGGTGCTGCGGAAAGAGAATTGAATTCTTTCTTCAGTGACAATTATAAAAACCTATCGGAAGTAAGGGTAGGTGCGGAATACAGAATTAAGGCATTCAGAATAAGAGGTGGATATTCCTATACATCAAGTCCTTTTGATGCTTTTACGATCAGTTCTTATTCCAATGCAGGAGTTGCAGGGGATAACAGCTATAGTAATTTGATTTTGGGAGAAAGAAATACGATAGGAGCAGGTATAGGATATGATTTTGGAAACTTCTATGTGGATGCAGCGTATCAGAATGTCAGCTCAAAATATAATAATCCATTCCTGAGAGGGAGTGCTGACCTGGGAACAGGATATTATTCAGGTGATTTTGATGTAAATACACCAACATCCGTTGTTTCCAGTGTGAAAAGCAACAGAGATAACTTCTTTCTTACAGTCGGCTGGAAATTCTAATTTCCGGATTGTGTAGCAAGTGATTAAATTGAGGCTCCGAATTTTTAATTCGGAGCTTTTAATTTATATGTATTGAAGTAAGATCTGATTAATCAGGATTCTGGATCAGATTGGGCTGGATCTGAATCTGCTGTTCAGGGATATATTCAATAATTCTGTTGCTGGTATAAGGAACCGTATAAAAGGGGTTGTTTCCGTTTAAATGGGTTCCAGGATAATTACGGTCGAGACTTAATTTATTTCTGAAGACATCATATTTTCTATGTGCTTCAAAAGCCATTTCAAGTCTTCTCTCCTGAAGAACCAAGTCTAAAATAGTTTGTCCTGATGGAACTGAAGGATATGCTGGAATTCCCGCTCTTGATCTGATCGTGTTTACGTCAGCCAGTGCTGAAGCTGAATTTCCCTTTTTAGCATAGCCTTCGGCCCGGTTCAGATACATTTCAGCCAATCTCAGAATAACCGGTGACCATAATTGAGGAACTCCTTCCTGTAATGAACATTTTAAAACATAGAATTTCGGATAACCGTTTCTTTTGTCCATATCATTGTCCAGATTTACATAAACTTTTACGTTATTAGAATTAATAAAGTAATAATTCGTTTTGGTAGGCAAAATTTCTGATTGCACCTGATAGTTAATATTATTCATCGTGAAATAGGTATTCCCTCCCTGCTGGAATGTTTTCTGAAAAGTGTAATTATAAGTTATTCCTCCGGAAGCATTTGTACCTTGTTGTACCCAATAAGCAACAGGAACAGATGGGGTTGCATATTTCGGAGAAATGAACTTCAATCGTGCATCCTGTGGATTTTGATTGATCAGATCCAGATAAGAAGAAGACGCGTACATCTCACCCCAGCCTACATTTTGAATATTGGCATACATGGATCCTATAGTGTACCAGCCATCACTGTAATCACCATCTTTATTGTATTTGAATGCAAAAATGGTTTCTTTGTTGGTTTCAGGAGTTTTCGTGGCATAAGAAGGAAGTTCGGAATTAGACAATAGCATATACTTTCCGGAATTAATCACCTTATCAGCATATTCAATAGCTTTATCATTATTTTCAATATACAGATACACTCTGGATAGCAGTGCTTGAGCAGCTTCTTTAGATGCGTAGGTGTTGTTTTTATCGAGAGTCATCAATTGTTCCGCCTTTCTCAGATCATTGACTACCTGATCGTAAATTTGACCTACCGTGGCCCTGCCCGGTAATTCGTTTACATCATCCGATGTTTTTAATGGTACTCCCAGATTACCGGTTCCCTGATTGTAAGGTTTTCCAAATACATTTACCAAAGAAAAATAAACGTAGGCCCTTAGAAAATAATTTTCCCCGATCAGCTGATCGGTATTGGTATCTTTTCCTTCGGCAAATTTGGAAATAACTTTATTGCATCCAATGATAGCCTTATATCCTGCATTCCATATCGTATTGGAGCGACCATTATTTTTAATACTTCTGTAGTTATAATAATAAAAGAACTGGTCGGTGGTCGTACCGCTGATATCAATATTATCTCCGCCATATTCACCCACTCTGTAAAGATTGTTGAAAAATCCTCCTCCGGTTGCATCTCCTTTCAAAAGAGCATAGTTTCCGAGAGTAATGGTCTGTAGCCCTGTTGGATCTGTTAATATGGTATCAGACTCTTTTGAATCATATGGAGACCGGTCTATATTACAAGCTACCGATGTTAGTGCGATAAGTGCTAAAAATATCTTTTTCATGTTTTGTAAGTTTTAAAAGGTGAAGGTGAAGCCAAGAGAAAATCTTCTTGGGATAGGATAAATTGCGCCTGCTGTTCCGGAATAGGTAGTTTGGTTATCTGCAGGTCCGGCTTCCGGATCTACTCCGGAAAATTTGGTAATGGTAAAGAGATTTTCCCCCATGATATAAATACTTGCCGAAGAGACTTTAAGTTTTTCCGCTAAAGAATCTGGAAAATTGTATCCTAACCTCAGGGATCTTAATTTCATATAGCTTGCATCTTCAAGGTACCTTGAAGAAGGCTTGTTGGTAAGTGTATTATTGTTGAAAATTGCTACAGGATGTGTGGCTATATCTCCAGGTTTTTCCCATCTATTCCAGCTATCCTTCAGGACCATTTGGTTGTAGTAAGGATAAGCGCCATCAGAATCAAACAGTTCCCGGTAGGAGTTGTAAATCTGTCCTCCCTGCGAAAAATAAATATTGGCATTAAGGTAAAACCTTTTTACGGTAAGATTGGTACTGAAAGATCCATAATAATCGGGTGTAGCAGCGCCTACAATCTGCAGTGTGGCCTGATTGTAATTAGATGTGACACTTTTGGTTCCATCAGCGTTAATCACTTCCCATTGCCCGGCACCATTATCAGGATTTACCCCCATCCATTTTCGCATATAGAATGAAGTAACATCGTTTCCGGCAATAGCGACCTGATTATTGGATAGAAGCTGGATGCTGTTGTTTCTTGTTGAAAGAACCCTGTTGTTGTAGGTACTGATATTGAAACCAATATCCCAGTTCACATTTTCAGATTTAATGACAGCATAATTAACATTGAATTCCCATCCTTTATTTCTTACGTCTCCTACATTCAGGTATTGTCTGTCGACTCCTGTTAATGACGGAAGTGTAACGAGCATCAGAAGATCTTTGGTTTTATTATTAAAATAATCCACGTTCAGGGTCAGGCGGTTATCGAATGCCCGGATATCCGTACCAATATTGTTCTGATAAATCGACTCCCAGGTTAGATTAGGATTGCCTAGCTGGTACCATGTCGCTCCTATCTGAGCATTGTACATCTGAGTCAGCGCATACAGGTCCTGCCATCCGTAATTAGGACTTGGGGTATTTCCTACAAGTCCCCTGCTGGCTCTTAATTTCAATTCGTTGATTGGTTTTACTTCGAAAAATTTTTCTTTGTGAATATTCCATCCTAAACTGTATGAATAAAATAATCCATTTCTCTGGCTGGCACCAAATGCAGAAGAAGATTCACTTCTTAAAGAACCCTGAATGAAATATTTTTTATCATATACATATTCTGCGTTGAAAAGAAATGCATTGTATGCTCTGTCATACTTTGTGCCTGAGGGCTTCCTTCCTGTCGTTGCTCCGTTGTCGAAGACGTCTGTTCCCGGAACAATTCCGTATACACCGGCTCTGGAAATCTTATATATTCTGTCGTTATACTCATAGGCTGCTAAAGCATTTACGTTATGAACTCCAAAATCTTTGTCGAATCTCAACATCTGGTTAAAGAATTTGCTTACATCTTTGGAATAGGATTCTGTTAATTCACCTTTGTTACTATCCCCCGCAATGGATCGCGGATCGGTATAATACATATCGTCATAATTTCTGTAGGTGACATTATTGGTGGTAACAAACTTTAAATAATCGGTAAATTTAATTTCTGCATCAAAATTCCCGATCAGATCCAGCTGATTGCTTTTACCATAGTTCCATTGCAAATCGTAAAGGTAATTGGAGTAATCTCTTCCATACCATGTTCCACTATATGAATTAGGGTTTATGAGACTTCCATCCGGGGCTTTTGGATTATCCCAAGGCATATTGAGGTACATCTGATACAGCGAACCCTGACGGTCTTTTCCGCTGGTATATGATAGACTCACTTTGGGTTTTAATATCAGCCAGGGCTTTACGGTATGTTCATGATTGATCCTGAATGACAATCTGTTATAGTCGTATCCTCTTACAGTTCCGGTTTCGTCATAATAGTTTCCGGAAATGTACGTCCTTGAATTTTGAGAGCCTCCTCTGAAATCAATGGTGTAGTTTTGAACTACTCCCGTCTGTGTGCCGTTTTTCAGCCAGTTATATCCAGGATTTCTGAGTTCGGAAGGGATTGAAGGGGCATTTTTTAATGAAGTGAAATAATCATACAATTGGGTACCGTCCATCAACTTGAAGCGCCCGTTATTGAATGTATTAAACGAATTGTTTACAGAAACATTCATCGTGCTTTTTCCTGCTGTTCCGGATTTTGTGAAGACCTGTACAATTCCGTTTGCTCCCCTGGAACCATACAAGGCTGTTGATGTCGCATCTTTCAAAATGTTGATGCTTTCGATTTGATTGGGATCCAGATTGGGAGTTCCGTTCATCATTACACCGTCTACGACCCATAATGCCTGGCTTGGACCGTTGATGGTAGCGGTACCCCTGATTTTTACGGTTGCTGAAGATCCCGGACCGCCTCCTCCTTGCATAATTTGTGCTCCTGCGGCTTTTCCTTGTAAGAGACTTGATACATCAGAGGTATTGGCATCTTTTAGTTTTTTGTCAGAAATAATTGAGACAGCTGCTGTAAGACTCGATCTTTTTTGAGTTTTGTATCCTACAATTACAACATCTTCAATGCTTTTTTCCCTCAGGGTGTCTTTTTTTTTATTCGTTTGGGCGGACAAAATACCGCATAATAAAAAACAGGACACAGCTGTTGTCAAACGTTTAGTTCGTTTATTCATACGTAAGTGATTTAGTGGCGGGGCTAAAGTACAAAAAAAATTACATCAATATTAATTTGATGTAAAAATTATGAATAATTAAAAGAATTAGCTAATTATTTGATTGTGCGATGTATTATGCACTTTAATTGTTTGTTTTCCGTAATTTTCTCTATAAAAGGAATTATCTTGCTAATTATAAGTTTCCTTTAGTCAGGGTTTTATGAATTAAATTGTAGTGATTTTTAAATACAACTAAGGCCGGATTTACATAGGGCTGTTCCTAATGGCCGGAAATCACCGAATGTGAATGAAACAGGTGCATGATCAGGGCAAGTGATATACCAAGGATTACTAAACCTATTTTCGTCCAGTCAATATTATGGTTTTTATTACTTTCAAAAATAATTACTGATGAGATATGCAGGAAAATTCCTCCGACAATTGCCAGAAAATAAGGCTGTAACTCCGGATTGAAATAATTCCCCAATAACATTCCCATAGGAGAGGCGAGCGCAAATAATGCAATGATCATATAGGTAGGATACGGTGATCTTTTCTCTCCCTCCTTTCTGTTGAATAAAAAGGCTCCCAAAATAAATGAAATAGGAATGTTATGAAAAACGATACCAAGTAGATAGGGTGATAATACTTCTTTTTCATTTCCTAAAGGAATACCTTCTATAAATGCATGGACAAACAATCCGGCCATTAAAGCAACGGGAAGTATATTATGATCATTATGATGATGAAAGTGGCCATGCTCAAACCCTTTGGTTAAAGCTTCCAGAATCATTTGTAATAAGACACCCAGAATTACAAAAATACCTATAATATTACTTTTTTCGGAAGTGTAAACCTGTGGAAAAACCTCGTTCAAACAGATGGTAATAAGAAACCCTGCGCTCAGAATCAAAAGATTTTTAGCCAGTTTTTCTTTTTTACCAAAATGCTTTCCAAGAAATACTCCTGCGATTACACTTAAAATCAGTAAAAGGACTATGATCATGATTTTTTCTTAAATAAATTGATACAGCGTGGTGACGTTTCTTTATTAAAGCTATTCAATTGATAATCACCCCAGATTTTCAATCGTTCAAAGCCACATTCTGAAGCGTAGGAATTGATTTCTTCCAGTGTATGTAGCTTTACCTTCTCAAAAAAATGATAAGGCTTTCCTTTAGATTCAAACCGGATGTCTTTGATAATATGTCTTCCTTCAATTTTTTTGCAGATTTTAAAATCGATATCACCGCGGTTGATGACTGATTCCGGAACAATTTTACTTCTTACGTACTCTTCGTTCAGATAATCAAGAACAAAATAGCCTCCAGGCTTTAAAACTGAATAAACGGATTGGAAAACTTTTTTATCATCACTTTCCTGGTCAAAATATCCGAAACTCGTAAAAAGATTAAAAACGGCATCCACAGGATCTGCATCGATAGGGTTTCGCATGTCATGAACATCGAAAATAAGGGTTTGGTTTTCAAACTGCTTATCAAACTCAATACTTTGTCTTGATAAATCAAGCCCTAAGACATCATATCCCAATTTATTAAGGAATACGGAATGTCTTCCTTTTCCGCAGGCAAGGTCAATAATTTTAGAAGAAGGCGGCAGCTGAAGACTTTGAGTAAGCTTTGTAATAAAGTTTTCAGCTTCCGTATAGTCCCTGTTGCTATAAAGTAAATGATAATAAGGGGTATCAAACCAAGATTCAAACCATTCCATAATGCAAAAATAACTAAATTTGTGCGGTAAAAGGAAAAGTATTTTAAGATTGAAAGATTGAAAAATTCAATTAATCAAAATATTGGAAGGCTAATCTTTTAATTTTTAAATTATTAAATCTTTTAATAACTATTTATGGACATAGAAAATATAAAAATTCAGATAAAAACTTTCTTCGGATTGGAGCAGATCTTAGCTGAAGAGATTAAAAAATTAGGAGGACGAAATGTTGAAGTTAAAAACCGCGCGGTAAACTGTGAAGGAGATTTAGGTTTTCTTTATAAAATCAATTACTCGGCAAGAACGGCATTGAAGATCCTGGTACCGGTTTTTGAATTCAAGGCTTTTAACCAGCATCAGTTTTATGACAAGCTTTTTAAGCTGGAATGGGAACAGTTTATGGATGTGGATCAATCATTTGCAATTGATGCTACCGTAAATTCAGAGACCTTTAAGCATTCACAATTTGTTACATTAAAAATGAAGGATGCTATTGTGGATTACTTTCAGGAAAAATTCAAAAAGCGCCCTAATGTGGAGCCTAAAAGTCCTGATATCAAGTTTCATTTGCATATCGACAGGGAGTTAGTAACAATTTCTCTTGATTCTTCAGGTGATCCTTTATTCAAAAGAGGATACAGAAAAGAACAGGGTGAGGCACCTATTAATGAGGTATTGGCAAGTGGAATGCTTCAGCTTGCCGGATGGGACGGAAAAGGAAATTTTCTGGATCCGATGTGTGGCTCAGGAACTCTTCTGATCGAAGCAGCAATGATTGCTATGGATCTTCCAGCGCAGATTTTCAGGAAAAGATTTGCGTTCCAAAACTGGAATAATTATGATAATGATCTTTTTACCAAGATCAAGGAATTCAGAATCAATAGAGTGAAAGAATTTCAGGGTAAAATTGTAGGGTACGATATAGACGGAAGAATGCTTAACGCTGCCCGTACCAATATCGAGTCGGCTGAAATGGAAGATGTAATTGAAGTTAAGAGGCAAAACTTTTTTGAGTCTAAAAAAGAACTTTTCCCTTTATTAATGGTTTTCAATCCACCATATGATGAAAGAATCTCTATTAATGATGATGAGTTTTACAAGAAAATCGGAGATACTTTTAAAACCCATTACCCGAATACTTTAGCCTGGCTGATTTCTTCAGACCTTGAAGCGGTAAAGAAAATAGGACTTCGTCCTTCCAGAAAGATTAAGCTCTTCAACGGAAAACTGGAGACAAGATTTTTACAATACGAAATGTACGAGGGAACTAAAAAGGTACATAAACTGGAAAATCAATAAAATGAGATAAAGCCTTCCTTATTGGAAGGCTTTTTATTTCGTAAAATAATCTTCTTCGATAAGATTCCCGTTTTCATAAACATTCATTTTTATGATCTTATTTTTTTCTTTTACAAATTCAAACACAAGATCCTTTTCTTTTGTGAAGAATCTGTTTTCTGTTTCCGGATAAAGTAAAAGTGTTTTACCTCCAACAGTCAGATTCAGAATGGAATTTTTGGGTTCAACGCTAATAATTCCGTTTTTTCTGCTATTGTAATTACCTTGATAGATTTTCATAATTTGATCCTTTAAAGGTATTTCCTTTCTTTCATTTTGGTATGGTGCTGGGCCGTGGTCATAACTTAAAACCCTGGACATTTTCCATTTTCCGTTCTCTAAAATCCAAAGATCAGTGAACTTGGCCAAACCATCCCTGAATTCTTTTTTACCCGTTTCATTGATGTAGAAATAATGATCACCGGAAATAATTAAACCGTACAGCTTATCATCTTTTTTCATTGGGAAAACCCTGACAGTCTTATCAATTGCTTCTCTCCTTAAATGAAAATCCTTATTTCCGCAAAGGTTTTTCTGGAATGTGATTTTTAATGCTTCGTCTCCTTTTGTTATTCCTCCCTTATCGTGATAGAATTCAACATCAGCAGGAATAAAACGCATCATTTCACTCACATTGCATTTGTTGTAGGCTACCCAGAACATGCTATCACTTTTTACTCCTTCCTTCATTAAAGTTTCAGTATTTTGACCGGGAATTGTCGCCAATGTAAATATTAAAATAAATAATGTTAGGATATATTTTCTCATTACAGTAGGCTTCTATGTTGTAAGACAAATATGATAAATTTTATCATAAGGAATGTTGATCCGCAAAAATATTTTATTAGCATAGTTCTATGGAATTAAAGATCTATATTTGATTTTATAAAGTGATTTAAATTTACTGCGTGTCTTGGAATATTTTTGATGCAATCGAAGCCGTTTTTGATCTCCTGAATTTATTAGATAGCCCATCCTGGAGAAAGGAACAGAAATCTAAGAAAATTAAAAGCTCAAAGTATAAACTTGAGTGGACAAGTGCTGGCCTAATCTTTACAGGCTCTGTATTATTATTTTTTATTTTTAAAGAACCATTGCCCGTTCAATATCCTTTTCAAACATTATTCGTCGGTATTCTAATTGGTATTTTCATCGCTTCTTTATGTTGTTTTGTTATGCATATTCTGACTGTATTTTATTTCAGAAGTTTGTTTTCCATGATTTTTTTCTGCGTTTCTCTGATTCTTTTTTCTAGTGCATCGGTATTATTCCTCTATTTTAAATCCGGATTATTTTTATAACAAGCTCAATTTTCCTCTTCTATTATCAACTTTAAAACGTTTTAATGTAGTTTGATTCTATATTAATAGCTGTTTTATATTTTCATTGATAAAATAATAGGTGATTTTGATAATTTATTATTAATTAATTGTTAAGGTTTATTTTAGATTCGTAATAAACAGTTAAATACTTTTATTATGAAAAAAATTAGCTTACTATCCCTACTTATTCTGTTGATAGGTGTTTTCAGCGTTATATCATGTAATTCCGATTCTTTGGATGATTCAGTAACGCCACAGGAAAATTCCTTATCAGCAAAGAGTAGTTTAACCTCTAAAGTGGCTGCTTTTGGTAAGAATCCACTTTCCGTAATGTATGTTGAGGTCAACAACAATGATATCAGGGAAGTTGGTAAATATAAACTGGCAGACGGAAGACAACTTTTTGACGTGGCAATTATTTTTGCCGCCAACATCAATTATAATACGACAACCCAAAAGGCTTATTTGTATTTTAATCCTCAGGTAACCAACGTGCTCAGCAATAAAAATACCTATATAAAACCTTTGCAGGATAAGGGTATTAAAGTAATGTTATCCATTCTGGGAAATCACCAGGGAGCAGGATTTGCTAACTTTCCCAGCCAGGCTGCTGCAAAGGCTTTTGCCCAGGAACTGGCTGATGCTGTAAATACGTACGGATTAGACGGAATTGATTTTGATGATGAATATGCAAATTATGGTGCCAATGGAACAGGGCAGGCTAATCAGTCTTCATTTGTATACCTTGTAACGGCGCTTAGAGACTTACTTCCTGATAAAATTATTTCTTTTTACAATATCGGACCTTCTGCAAGCAACCTTTCCTATAATGGGGTCACTGTTGGGTCAAAGGTAGATTATGCATGGAATCCTTATTACAGTACATACTCAGCACCTAATATCCCAGGCCTTGATAGCGCTCATAAAGGGGCTGCGGCTGTCAACGTAAACTCTTCAACTTCCAGCTATACAGGTACTTCTACGGTTTCAAATTTTGCACAGAGAACCAAAGATGACGGATATGGCGTATTTTTATATTATGACCTTGGATCTACCAATATCGCCTCTTATTTTACCAATGCTACAAGTATATTGTATGGGCAAAATACAGTGTATGGAGACGGGACAACAACACCTACGACAGGAATTACTTCGGGGGCCACTTATCAATTGGTTTCTGCGACCAATGGAACAAGCATGCTGGATGTTTTGAATGCAGGTACTACAGATGGAACAAAAGTTCAGCTATGGGCATCCAATGGCAATACGGCACAAAAATGGAAAATTACTGATGTGGGAGGAGGATATTATAAGCTCCAACCTTTGAATGCACCCACAAAATCTTTAGATGTATCCAATTCCGGGACAACAAACGGAACCCAGGTGCAAATCTATACTGATAATGGAACCAACGCACAGAAATGGAAAATAACATCCGTAGGAAATGACTATTACACTTTGTCACCTGCTCACGCATCAGGCTTTAATCTGGACGTGAATAATGGTTCTTCAACTAACGGAACAAAAATTCAGATCTGGACGGCAAATACAGGGAATGCACAAAAATGGAAGTTGGTAAAATTATAATCCGGTAATTTACATATAAAAAGGACAGATTCCAACCTGGGGTCTGTCCTTTTTATTTTTATCTGATCATGGATGGAGCGTAGCCATATTGCTTTTTGAATGCATAGGAGAAGTGGGATAAATCCTCAAAGCCTACTTCCATAAATATATCTGATGGTTTCTTATGTTTTTCAGCAAGGTGGTAATGAGCTAATTCAAGTCTTTTACGGGTAAGCCACCGCTGAGGTGTGGTTTGAAATGTTTTCCGGAAATCTCGGTTGAAAGTGGACAAACTTCTTCCTGTAAGGTAACCAAATCGTTCCAAAGGCATATTGAACATATAATTTTTCTCCATAAAATCAACGAGATTGATTTTTCCGGGTTCCTCAAAATCAGCTAAAACAGTGTCAATTTCCGGGTTAATTTCCCGTAGAATACTGATTGATTCCATGATTTTCAGTGATGCGATATGTTCCGGGAAAGTTTGGGTCATCTCAAAATAAGGTATTAATGAGGCAAGGCAACTTTGTAATAAAGGATGATTGCTGAAACTGAAGATTTCAGGTTCTTTCCGGATTACAGAATCGTGGATATCCATATTTGAATAAAACTCCTTTAAACGCTCGGTCGTCAGATGCATTACTACTGCTTTATGGGGGCGGCCGTCTTTAGGGTAATTAATAATTGTTGCCAATTGGTTCCTCGGAATAAGAAAAATGTCTCCCGATGTAAAATGATAAGAGCGATCCGCCTGGATGATCTTCGTTTCCCCGGAAATAAACCACACCAGCATATGATATTCAAAAACAGTTTCAGTTTTAAATAATTTATCTTCATAGGAAGAAAGCTTAATATCCGGTGTGATGTATTTGATGTGAAAATCCATTGCTTCTAGTTTTCAATAACAAAATTATTCATTTTCAAAGTATATTTATCCTATATTGAATGGAATTCCAATCATTTCTTCGCTAAGTTTCCAGAGATGTTCAGCATTTTGTTTATCCAGAGAATAAGATTGTACTCCTCGTATAGTGGCAGGGTCATCAAACCGGTGTTCAATTTGTCCGTGATCTATCTCTGCAATATCGCAGTTTTCACAATACACTCCTCCGATGTCATGGAGAAGAGGGCTTGTAGCACACCATACTGTTGTTGCTGCTCCCTGGGGAATGGTTTTTAATCTGGCTTCCACTTCAGGTTTTATGTTTCCATCCTCATCATGGGTGCCCATTTGCTTGAACAGGTCAATGGGTTCTTCTCTTCCTAAATCAGTTCCGTATACAGAACCCGGATGGACGGAATAAGCCCTTACATTAAATGCCTTTCCTCTTGCGTCAAGCTCTACAGCGAAAAGATTGCATGCTGTTTTTGACTGACCATATCCGAGTAGGGTTTGATATTCCCGATGCTCAAAATTAGGATCTTCAAAATGAAATGGTGCCATCTGGTGCCCATAAGATGAAACACTGATTACTCTGGCTCCGTTAGCTTTTTTTAGAGCAGGCCATAATCTGGCGGTAAGGTGGAATTGTCCCAGGTAATTGGTGGCGAGTTGTGATTCTATTCCGCGGCTATCTCTACGTAGCGGAACCCACATAATTCCGGCATTATTGATCAGGAGATCCAATTTTTTTCCTGAAGCAATAAATTTTTCTGCAAAAGCATCAATGGATTGAGGATCCATAAGGTCCAGTAATTCAAATTCAATATTTTGAACTCCGGACAGATTTTTCCTTGCTTTTTCAATATCCCTGGCAGGAACGATGACTTCAGCACCTGCCGAAACCAGAGTTTTCGTAGTCTCAAGGCCGATTCCTGCATATCCACCGGTAATAATAACCGTTTTTCCAGTAAGATCAATTCCTTTAATAACATCCCAGCTTGTTGATTGTGCATTGAAACCGGAATGGATCGGACTTTGTACATTTTTGTCTTGTGTCATGTTTTTATTTTTAATTGATATGACAAAGGTATAGCGTACAGGAATGTGGTAATTTGTTTAAAATGTCAATTTACTTTGTTTAAAATTTCATGCACACTCATGGAAAAATTGCTGTAATGACCTCTTCTTTTGTAATAAAGATTTGTTCTACCATATTGGTGTTAATTTAGGTGAATACCTGTTAAACTGTTTGCGAATTCTTTTATGAATGGTTAATTTTGACAAATTTTCAATTTGAAACCTACTATTTCCATCGTTATCGCTATTTTCAACCGGAAAGATGAGCTTTTCGAGCTGCTGAACTCTCTGACTCAACAAACAGACAGGGAGTTTGAAATTATTATTGTGGATGATGGTTCTATGATTGATCTTAAACCCACGATTAAAAATTTTGATGACATCCTTTCGATCAGGTATTTCAGGAAAGATAATTCAGGACCTGGTTTGTCAAGAAATTATGGAGCTCAGCGAGCTGAAAACGATTGGCTTGTTTTTGTGGATAGTGATGTAATTGTGGAAAATGATTACATAGAAAATATTAAGAAAGATATTCTGGAAATTCCCTGTGATGCATTTGGAGGAGCAGATAAAGCCCATAAAGGATTTAATCTGATGCAAAAGGCGATTTCCTATTCTATGACTTCCGTGTTTACTACCGGAGGGATTCGTGGCAGTAAGAAATCCGTTTCTAAATTTCAGCCTCGTAGCTTTAATATGGGAGTGAAAAAAGAGGTTTTCGATAAAGTTGGAGGATTTTCTGAAATGAGAATCGGGGAGGATCCGGATCTGTCTATGACATTGTGGGAAAACGGCTTTACTACAGCTTTCTTCGATAATATTGCAGTGTATCATAAGCGCAGGGTAGATTTTGGGAAATTTTCCAAACAGGTATTTCAGTTTGGCTGTGCAAGGCCTATTCTGAATCAGCGGCATCCGAATTATGTGAAGATTTCCTTTGCTTTTCCCAGCCTTTTTTTATTAGGATATATTCTTGGTTTTATAGAGTATTTTGTAATGGGAAGAGGGATTATTCTTGCTTTTTATGGATTATATACTTTTCTGGTTTTCTTTCACGCTATGTGGGTAACCAAAAATATAAGCATTGCCGGTATGGCTGTGATTTCTACCTATGTTCAGA
Organism: Chryseobacterium sp. Chry.R1; assembly: GCF_039645525.1. NCBI lineage: Bacteria > Pseudomonadati > Bacteroidota > Flavobacteriia > Flavobacteriales > Weeksellaceae > Chryseobacterium > Chryseobacterium sp. Chry.R1. The sequence goes on along the minus strand of NZ_CP151793.1, from coordinate 4,384,034 downwards.
TGTTTTCTTATGGATACGGATTTCTGAAATCATGGATTTTACTCAATGTGTTCAGGATGAAGCCCGAAGATGCGTTTCCAAAGCATTATCATAAAAAATAAATGCTGTTGAAATTCAACAGCACTTATTACAATGATTGATTAGTATATGGATGTGTTTTCATGGTGGAGAACGCCTGTTTTTACCATGCATTCTTTCATTTTTTGATAGGTTCTTTCAATGTCGTGATCAAGACCTATCGAGAATCTGATCAATCCGTCAGATATTCCCATTGCAATTCTTTCCTCTTCAGGGATTTCAGATGATGTTGAGCTGCCTGAGCAAGAGAATAACGTTTTATAAAAACCGAGACTTACAGCAAGATATCCTAAATTTTCCTGTTGCATCAGTTCCATCAGCTCATTGGCTTTTTCTGTTGTACCTGCATCTAAAGTCATCAAGCCTCCGAATCCGTACTCTTCATGCATCATGCTTTTCATGAGTTCATGATTTTTATGAGAGGGCAATCCAGGATAGGAAACTTTTAATCCATCCTGCTCGAATTTTTCAGCAAGATATTGTGCGTTATAGCTATGCTGCTTCATCCGGATGTGAAGTGTTCTCAGATTTTTTAGAATACTGGCCGAACGGAAACTGTCCATTGTTGGTCCCAATAGCATACAAGCTCCGTTATTTACGTTTTTGGTATCATTTATAAACTCCTGTGATCCACAATAAACGCCTCCCACGGTATCACTGCTTCCGTTGATGAATTTTGTTAAACTATGAATTACAATATCAGCTCCCAATAAAGTCGGAGAAATTGAAAGAGGGGAGAATGTATTATCAACGATCAGCTTAAGATTATGTTTTTTACATATTTGAGAAAGTTTTCTAAGATCTGCAACTTCCAGGAGCGGGTTGCTTACACTTTCACAATAAATAACTTTAGTGTTGGGCTGTATCGACTTTTCGATCCATTCAATATTATTGATATCCAGAAAAGTGGTTTCGATATTAAAAGGAGGAAGGAAGTTTTTCAGAAATGCATAGGTTCCTCCATAAATTGTTCTGCTGGAAATTATATGGTCACCACTTTTACAAACCTGTAAAAGTACGGATGTAATTGCTCCCATTCCTGATGCGGTAACATTGGCGGCTTCCGTGTTTTCCAATTTGGCTAAAGCCTGAGCCAGATAAAGGTTCATTGGAGATGAATGTCTGGAGTATAGATAGCAACCTTCTGCATTTCCTTCGAATGTATCGAACATTGTTTTAGCTGAAAGAAAAGTGTAGGTTGAACTGTCAGAAATTGAAGGATTTACTCCGCCAAATTCTCCAAAGTATTGTAAGTCCTGTATTTCGTTTGCTGCGTTGAAATCTTCCATTGTTTTTGTTTTTAAATTTGAGTTATTTTAAGTTTTATTACAATGGTTTTGATAAATATTAGAGTATAAATCTATAAATTTGGATTATTGTAGAAAATATGTTTATTATATTTGAGTGAAATAACTTTTTTCCAAAAAAAAATCTATGGTCTTTGATGAAACAGATAAGAAACTGCTGTTGTTTTTGCAGGAAGATTCGAAACAAACCACTAAAGAGCTGTCTTATAAGCTTGGTTTATCGGTTACAGCGATATATGAACGAGTACGCAAGCTTGAAAATACAGGGGTCATTTCAAAATATGTAGCGATATTGGATAAACATAAGATCCAGAAGGATTTTATGGTTTTATGCCACGTTAAACTTACCCAGCATAAAAAGGAATATGTTCTCCAGTTTGAGAAGGAAGTGATGAATCTGCATGAGGTTACAGAATGTTTTCATGTAAGCGGCGATTATGACTATATTCTTAAAATCTGTGTACAGGACATAGCTGATTACAGAAATTTCATGTTAACAAAACTGACAACTTTACAACACATCGCAAGCACTCACAGTTCTTTTATGATCTCTGAGGTGAAGAATACTACGGCTATTATTCTTTAAAAAGATTTGCTAAACAAGGACGCCATTCTTTGATGCGATTGGCTCCGGAAGATCTTCTTCTCCCATGATCTGAAGGACATCAATTTCTATTGTTCTGCAGATGGATAACATAGGAATATCGAACATGAGTCCTCCAAAAGGGTTTTCGGAATAATCTCCTACAAGTTCCATTACGATGTAGATCCATCCCACTATTACGCAGAATGGGATGCTTGTCCATATTCCCCAGTCACCCAACTTTGCGAACTCATTCACAAGACCAAGAGGGAGCAGCATAATAAAGATAACATTGAAAACGAATGCTGTACTTGCAAATTGTCGGGGCGAAGGGAATTTTTTAATTCTTTCAGCCTGTCCCTGAAAATCATAAAACTGATTGAGACAGCTTTGTAACTGCATCTGATTGAAATCTGAAATGGTATGGTCGTTTTTCAGTTCGTTGATTTCTTTTGCCTGTTTTGAAATTAGAAAGGTTGCAAAGTTCTTGTAATCCGCTTGGAGGGCAAATTCCTCAGCAGAAAGATATTTATGTAAAAAAATAGGTGTTCTCCCATAATCAGGAAATCCTGCTTTCATCAATCTGTGACGTCTGATATTGATGGCGCCGAAATGTTTTTTAAGACTGATGTGTTCCCATTCGGTGGGAGCAAGAAGCTGTTCGCGGAAAGTATACAACCATGCTATGTGGCGGTAGGCAATTGTTTTTCTCCTTTCCTCGAGATTGGTATGATCAGCATCTTCGGTTTCAAAAGCATAAAGCATTGCCGCAAAAGAACGGCTTGAGTTGACAATAGCGCCCCAGATTTTTCTGGCTTCCCATAACCTGTCGTAAGCCTGGTTATTCTTAAATCCTACGTAAAAAGCTTCTGCCGTTCCAATTAATGCCAGCGGTACCCAAGGAATGATCATCCATTGCCAGTTGAAGAAATAATAAATTGCTGCTACAAGGGTACACCATGCGGTAAGCCATATTAAATGAGAACCTGCAAGATTAAATATTTGTTTATAGTTGAAATATTTTGTTGTGATCATAGAAGGAGATGTGTTTTTATAAAGATTTTGTTTAGCAAAATAAATACCATAAAAAAAGGTTATGGACTTTATTCTGCACGGATCATAAGCCTCTTTTGTAGTTTTTTAATTTTAATCATCTGTATTCAAGTATATAATGGAAACAAATACTTTTTTAAAATTAGTAAAAAAAGAGCATAAAAAAACCTCTAAATAATTAGAGGTTGTGTTTTATAGATAAAATTTAATATTGTAACATTTCTTTTATTTTCTTCGTCAGCTTTTCGGCATTTGGAAGCATTTCTTTTTCCAGGATCAGATTGATAGGCACTGCCGGGGTATTCAGAGAGCCCATTGTTTCCACCGGTGCATCAAGGTATTTAAAACAATTTTTGGAAATTCTGTGCGCAAAAGCTTCAGCAAATGAATTATTAATTTGTTCTTCTGTAAGAACAATACATTTTCCATGGGCTTTTACCCTTTCGAAAACAAGTTCTTCATCAAGAGGGATTAATGTCCTCAGATCAATCACTTCAATTCTACCGTTGAAATTTTTTGCCGCTTCTTTCGCCCAGTAAACTCCCATACCATAGGTTACCACCAATAGCGTTCTTCCTTTGGATGTTTCATCCTTATCAGCTTCAATAATAACCTTTCCTTTACCAAACGGAAGTACATAATCTTCTGCTGGTTCAATTGTTTTAGCATCTTCGGTTCCCGGCACTTTACTCCAGTATAGACCTTTGTGCTCGAGCATGATGACCGGATTCGGATCATAATAAGCTGCTTTTAATAAACCTTTGAAATCCGCTGCATTACTCGGGTACGCAATTTTAATCCCTTTAATATTGGCTAAAATACTTTCAACACTACCGCTGTGGTAAGGTCCGCCACCTCCGTAAGCCCCAATCGGAACACGGATGATATTACTAACCGGAAATTTTCCGTTGCTTAAATAATTTGATTTTGAAATCTCAGTGATCAGCTGGTTGATACCCGGATAAATATAATCTGCAAACTGAACTTCTACAATCGGCTTAAGGCCTACAGCACTCATTCCTGCAGTAGATCCAATAATATAAGCTTCCTGGATTGCCGTATTGAATACTCTTTTGCTTCCGAACTTTTTACCTAATGTAACCGTTTCACGGAAAACACCACCGATTCTCTCTCCTACGTCCTGACCGTAAAGCAATGCTTCAGGATGTTTCCACATCAGTTCCTGAATTGCATGAATGGCAGCGTCTACCATTACGATTTTTTCTCCACCTGCCGGTTCACGGGTTCCTACTTCTTCGGTAATTGGAGTAGGAGCAAAAATATGCTGCATTACGGTTTCCGGTTTCGGGTCTTCTGCTTTTTGAGCTCTGTCAAAAGCTTCTTCAACTTCAAGCCTTGCCTTCTTCGTGATCTGTTTCAGTAATTCTTCATCGACTCCTGTTTCCAGTAATTGTTTTCTCAGGATCTCTCCCGGATCTTTAGCTCTGTGCTTTTCAAGATCTTCATCATCCCTGTAGAACTCTCTTCGCACGCCTGATGTATGGTGTCCGATAAGTACCGTTTTTGCACAAACCACTAATGGTTTTCTTTCGGTCCTTACAAAGTCTACAGCTTTTTTCATCACTTCGAAACTTTCCGCAAAGTCAGTTCCGTCTACTCTCATTCTGCTGAGACCTGTAAATCCTGCAACGAAATCATAAGCATCGCAAGTCCGTGCTTCTTCCTTGGTTACAGAAATTCCCCATTCATTATCCTGAACAAGGAAGATGATCGGAAGCTGATGTAAGGCAGCAAACTGTAATGCTTCGCTTACTTCACCTTCAGTGACCGAATTATCACCCAGGCTGCACACAACAACCGGGTTGTTTTCAAAATTCTGTAAATTAAAATCCTGAATATATTTTATTCCCTGTGCTACACCAGTAGTCGGGATGGTTTGCATTCCTGTTGCTGAGCTCTGGTGAATGATCTTTGGCATTTTTTCATCCCTGCTGGACGGATGGGAGTAGTAAGATCTTCCTCCTGAAAAAGGGTCTTCTGCTTTTGCCAATAGCTGCAACATCAATTGATATGGCTCAAATCCTATCCCCAAAAGAATACTTTCATCTCTGTAATAGGGAGAAACCCAGTCTTCTTTTTTTAACTGATATGCGGTAGCCAGCTGGATTGCTTCATGACCTCTTGAAGTACTATGAACATATTTACAAACATTTCTGTTTTCTTCGTAGATGTCTGCCATGGCTTTGGCAAGCATCATATGGGTATAAGCTTTAAGTAAAATATCCTGAGAAACTTTCTCGTGAAGTGTATTTTCCATAGGAAGCAAATATACATAAAAAAACAAAATACGAACAACTGTTAGTATTTTGTGATCATCTATTTTTCTTTTTAATTTTTCTGCCTTGGGTATTACCTATATTAACTAAGGCGCTATCTTATTTTATGGATTATTTATATCGGCAGAATTGACGTTTATGGATAAAAACTCATTCAGATCAAAAAAAATTGGAGTAACTTTACATTCTCTTTTTTAATTAAAAAGCTAGAAAATACATGTATTTAGTTTTTGACACAGAAACAACAGGGTTACCAAAGAATTTCAATGCTCCACTTTCAGATTCCGATAACTGGCCAAGAATGGTGCAGATTGCATGGCAGTTACATGATGATGATGGAACGCTGATTGAAAATCAGGATTATATTATAAAGCCTGAGGGATACGATATTCCCTTTAATGCAGCCCGTATTCACGGAATTACGACGAAGATTGCCAATGAAGAAGGTAGAGACCTTGAAGAAATTCTTAAAGAGTTTTCTACAGTCTTAGAAAAAGTAAGGGTTGTTTCCGGACACAATGTAGAGTTTGATTACAATATTGTAGGAGCTGAGCTTTTCAGAAAAAATATAAAGGACATTCTTCAGGAAAAACCTAAAGCAGACACGATGATTCTGGGAACGAATTTTTGTGAGCTTGGGGGTGGAAGAGGAGGTAGATTTAAGCCGCCGAAACTGGAAGAACTTTATGAAAAATTATATGGAAATAAGTTTGATGAAGCCCACAATGCAGCTGCCGACGTAAATGCTACTGCTCAGGTTTTCTTTGAAATGATGAGAATAGGAGTAATTCCTTCTGATGTGTTGAAAATTTCAGAAGATCAGCTTGCTTATTTTAAAACCTTACATCCGGATCCTATCAAGCCGTTTGATATCGTAATCAGAAGGCAGGTTGCGGATTTCCATAACAAGAAAAAACAATCTGATTTTGGAAGTATTGAAGAAATTGATCTTGGTAAGTATTTCCATTTTGATAATCACAGTGTATTTTCAACATTATCGGCTACATCAAGTATTTCTGACCTGATCAATAAGGCCACGGAGGATAATTTTCCTGCTGTAGGAATGGTCGACCTGGGAAATATGATGGGGGCATTTAAATTTGTTTCCGCCGTAGAAGCTACCAATTCAGACAGATCGAAAAAACATAAGGAATATCTTGCAAAGAAGCAGGAGGCTGAAGAGCAGGGATTGGATTTTAATGAAGAAGAGCCTGTCTCTGACCCGTTGATACCGGTTGTGGGATGTGAATTTTATATCTCCGATCGTTATGAACAGAAACAATTTACAAAAGATGATCCGGACAGACGGACACAGGTGGTTCTGCTAGCTAAGGATTTTAACGGATATAAGAACCTGGCAAAACTTTCAAGTATTGGTTTCCTTAAAGGATTTTACTTTGGGGTTCCAAGGATAAGCAGAGAATTGATTGCAGAGTATAAGGAAGGACTGATTGCTCTGACTTCAGGGATTTTGGGAGACATTCCAAGCGCGATCCTGAACACGGGTGAGCAGAAAGGGGAAGAATTGTTTAAGTGGTGGAAAGATACCTTTGAAGATGATTTCTACGTTCAGCTTCAGAATCACAAGCTTCCAGAGGAAGAGCATTTGAATGAAGTATTGTTGTATCTGGCAGATAAATATAATGTTAAAATATTAGCTCAGAACGAAACTTTTTATACCAATAAAGATGATGCCAATATTCAGGATATCGTAAGCTGTATCAAAGATGGTGAAAAGCTTTCAACACCTGTAGGAAAAGGATTTGGTAAGAGAAGAGGTCTTGCGACGGGTGAATATTATATCAAAAATTCCGATGAGGTAAAAGAAGCGTTTTTGGCTTATCCTGATGCTTTTGAGGCTTATGAAGAATTTTTCGCCAAATTCAGTCCGTATACATTAAAAAGGGATGTATTGCTTCCTAAATTTGATATTCCGGAAGAATTTATCCATGCAGAAGATGAAGTAGATGGAGGAAAAAGAGGGGAGATGGCTTATCTTACCCACCTTACTTATGAAGGGGCAAAAAGAAGGTATGTGGATACAGGTATTACGGATGAAATTAAGGAACGTCTCGATTTCGAACTTGAAGTAATTGCCAATACCGGTTATCCGGGGTACTTCCTTATTGTACAGGATTTTTGTAATGAAGCCCGTAAAATGGGAGTTTGGGTAGGACCCGGAAGGGGTTCGGCTGCCGGATCGGCAGTTGCTTATTGTATTGGGATTACTAACGTAGACCCTATCAAATATGATCTCCTATTTGAGAGATTCCTGAATCCTGAAAGGGTATCTATGCCCGATATTGATATTGACTTTGATGACGAAGGAAGAGATAGAGTGATCAAATGGGTAATCGAAAAATACGGACAAAGCCAGGTGGCTCAGATTATCACCTATTCGGTGCTGGGTGGAAAATCTGCGATTAAGGATGCCGGAAGGGTATTGGATGTTCCGATCCCTGATACGAATAATATAGCCAAGCTTATTCCTTCCACACCAGGAATGAATATTGCCAAAGCTCTGGCGAAATACGATAAATTGAAACCGGAAGAGCAGATGCTTGTTGATGAAATGAGATATGTTCTTCAAAGTCCTGATGATGCCCGTCACAATGTACTTGCGAGTGCGAAAAAGATGGAGGGTTGTATCAGGAATACAGGTATTCACGCCTGCGGGGTGATTATCACTCCGGAAGATGTAAGTAATCTGGTTCCTATAACAATTGCGGCCAAAGATGCTGATATTTTGGTGTCTCAGTTCGATAACTCGGTAGCGGAAAGTGCCGGTCTTTTGAAGATGGACTTCCTTGGGCTGAGAACTCTAACCATTATTAAGGATGCATTGAAGCTTGTAAAGGCTCGTTATAATGTAGATATTGATCCGGATCTTATTCCGCTTGATGATGCTAAGACCTATCAATTATTTAAGGAAGGAAGAACGGTAGGGATTTTCCAATATGAAAGTCCCGGAATGCAAAAATATATGAGGGAGCTTAAGCCAACGGTTTTTGCCGACCTTATTGCCATGAATGCCTTATATCGTCCGGGACCAATCAAATACATTCCAAACTTCATTAACAGGAAGCACGGAATAGAAGAGATTGTGTATGACTTACCGGAAACAGAAGAATATTTAAAGGAAACATACGGGATCACCGTTTACCAGGAGCAGGTAATGCTTTTGTCCCAGAAGCTGGCTAATTTTACAAAAGGTGAAGCGGATACTTTGAGAAAAGCGATGGGTAAGAAACAGATCGACGTTCTTAATAAAATGTATCCTAAGTTCATTGAAGGGGGTAGAAAAAATAACCTGAACGAAGAAAGGCTGGAGAAAATCTGGAATGACTGGAAAGCCTTTGCGGAATATGCCTTCAACAAATCTCACTCAACATGCTATGCATTTATTGCTTATCAGACTGCTTATCTGAAAGCCAATTACCCGGCAGAGTATATGGCGAGTGTTATGAGTAATAACATTAACAATACAGACTCCATTACCATGTTCATGGAGGATTGTAAAAGTATGGGAGTTGATGTATTAGGTCCTGACGTTAATGAATCTCAATATAAATTCTCAGTAAACGAAAAAGGACAGATCCGCTTCGGATTGGGAGCGATTAAAGGAATCGGGGAGGGACCTAGTGAGGCCATAACGCGTGAAAGAGAAAACGGAAGATTCAAGAATATTTATGATTTCTTTGAAAGGATTTTACCTTCACAGATGAACAAGAGAGTGGCTGAAAGTTTGGTTTTGGCCGGTGCATTTGACGAATTGGACACGTTTCACAGGGGACAGTATTTTGACATTGATGCCGCGGGCAAAACAAACCTGGAGCGTTTGATAAGATATGGACAGAGCTTTCAGGAAGGAAAGAATGAAATGGAAAATTCCCTTTTCGCGGATTTTGCGGAAGAGGTTCAGATTGAACAGCCTAAATTAGCACCTTGTCCGGAATGGCCGAATATGCACAAGCTGAACAAAGAAAAAGAAATAATTGGCTTCTATCTTTCCGCGCATCCCTTGGATGAATTTAAATATCAGTTCCAGTTTATACAGGGAAGCCTTTCAAAGAAATCTGTTCTGGAAAAAGATGAACATAATAAAGCGGTTGTAGATGAAGCCCCTATTCTTGAAGCAGATTCTCAGGAAGAAACCGTTGATTTAACGGAGATTGTTTCTGATGAGATTTTGGGAGGAGAAGAAATTATTGAAGAGGTGGTTAAAAAGGCAGAACCAAAAGGTAACTTTTTATTCCTGAACCTTGATGAGGTGGATGCATATAAAGAACAAGCCTTCGCTAATAAGCAGGAAGAACTATTTGAAGAAAAGAAAAAGGACTGGAAAACCTTACAGAAGGAAAGAGAAAATGGAGGTGGCGGAAAAGAATATACTGTGGCCGGTCTGATTACTGAATACAGGGTTCAGGATGGTTTCAGGAGTGGTGAAAAGGTAGCTTTCGTTACCCTTGAGGATTATTCTGGATCATATTCATTCAGATTAGGGGATAGAGATTATATGAAGCTAAAGGAAAAGCTGGAAGTCCAGCGTTTCGTTATTTTTAAAATAAAATTCGCCCAGGTGAAGGACGGACGTGTTTTTGTTAATGTAAATGATGTGATCGAACTTCAGGAAGCATTTGAAAGATTTGCGAAAAGCATCTCTCTGGTCATGGATGTTATGGATTTCAGACCTGAGGATCTGGAATTTTTCAGAAATGTGCTGGATAGGAACCGCGGAGATCAGAAGTTTAAATTTTATATTAAGGATATTGAAGATGATTCACAGATTGAAGTACAGTCCATGAAACATTCCGTTGATCTGAATGGGGACCTCATTAAAGAGATTCAGTTGCTCAATAAATATGAATTTTATTTAAATTAAAAGATAATTGGATTAAAAAAAAGCGGTTTTTGACCGCTTTTTTTGTGGTATTTAATTTAATATTTAAAAATAGTTTAAAAAAAGTTAATATTTTTTTTCTGTGGTATCTCAAGTGGATTTTAACAATGAGTGACTTCAAAATTAATTTTGTAATTAATTGATTATTAGTAGTTTAATTTAATTCAATATTTGTTGAGTTTTTAAATAAAATTAAATGATTGTTTGGTTTTGTTTAATAAAATTGGTTAAAAGGTATCTTATTTAATAACGATTTTAAGTTTTTATTGAATTTAATTGAAATATTATTTACATTTACCGTCCAATTTAAATTTTCTACCATATATGAAAAAACTTCTACTCACGTGTATGATGGCTCTTGGTATAGGGGCATCTGCACAGATTTTAGTTACTGAGGGGTTCGAAGGCTCAAGTTTGCCTTCAGGATGGGCCAGTACAACGACCGGATCAGGGACGAGTTCCACACCTGGAGGGTATGGGACAAGTGCGGGTACGGCCTGTGTCGGGAGCAAAGCGGTCTATAAGAATATTTATGGATCTACCTACACAGGTTGGAATTTGACCTATTCTTCCACAACTTCTAATGCAACTGCGCTTACGTATTCTTTCAAATATCTTGCGAAAGGGTATAGTACTTCAGGTGCCGTTAGCGGAAGTGTAGCTGCTGATTACTCTGTAGATGGAGGGACGACATGGGTTGATATCCTAGCGCCTGTGGTTCTTGATAGTCCTAACGGAACCCCGATTCCATGTACGACCGTTTCAGGAACAATTCCTGCGGGAACTATCCCAACAGGCGCAAGCTTTAAGTTCAGACTGAAAAGCACAAGTACATCTACCGGAGACTTCTATATGGGGTTTGATGATGTTCAGCTAGCTCAGACCTTAACAAATGCGCCTTCATGTACTCAGATTTCAGCTCCTGCCGATGCAGCAACAGGAATCTCGGTAACACCAACTATTACCTGGGCTTCTGCTGCCTTTGCAACAGGGTATACATTAAATATCGGAACAACAGCAGGGGGAACTGATGTTGTAAATGGTCTTGATGTGGGTGCAGTAACCAGCTATATCATTCCAAATACTTCAGCGCTGAATTATTCAACGTTGTATTATGTAACAGTAATTCCGAAGAATAACATTGGATCTGCATCCGGATGTACAAGTACTTCTTTCACAACACGCGCAGTAGTTTGCCCGACTGTATCTGCACCATCTGCAGGGGCTATCGGACAGCCATTAACTCCTACCATTACATGGGGTGCGGTAAATTCTGCTACAGGATATAAACTTACTGTAGGAACTACACCAGGTGGAACAGATATCCTGAATAATCTGGATTTAGGAAATGTTACTACATATACATTTACTACTCCATTAGCATTAAGCAGTACTTATTATTATACTGTAAATTCCTACAGCCCAACAAGTACGTCGTCATCTTGTACAGAAAGAAGTTTCTCTACGATTTGTGGACCAACCAATATTCCTTACTCTCAGAATTTCGAAAGTGTATCGACTCCTGCATTGCCAGCTTGTACTTCTATTGAAAATGCAGGGAATGGTAATAACTGGACAACCTATTCTTCTGCGGGAGGAGGCTTCAATACTAAGGTTCTTAACTACACTTACAATAGTTCAAATGCTGCTAATGCATGGTTTTATACGCAAGGTATTAACCTTACAGGGGGAGTATCTTACAGAATAAAATACATCTATGGAAATGCAAGTGGTACTACATATCCTGAAAAACTGAAAGTAGCTTATGGTACTGCTGAATCCAGTGCTTCAATGACCAACGTATTAGCAGATTACCCTAATGTAACCAATGGTACTACACCAATTTCTGCAACTGTAGATTTTGTTCCTGCAGCTTCCGGAGTGTATTATTTTGGATTTAATGCATACTCAGATGCTGATATGAACAGATTGTACGTAGATAATATCGTTATTGATGCTACACCGACTTGTGCTGAGCCTTCTGCATTGGTAGTATCGAATGTAGCGGCTACTACGGCAACGATTTCATGGACTGCTCCTGCTACTGTACCTGCCGGTGGTTATGAGTATTATTATTCTACTTCTAACACGGCTCCAACTGCTACTACTCAAGCATCGGGAACGAGTACTACGGTTACGGCTGATTTAAATAATCTTACTGCAGCTACCGTATATTATGTTTGGGTACGTTCAGTATGTAGTTCTTCAGATAAAAGTGCATGGTCTCAATTGGCAACATTTACAACTGCTTGTATTACATCACAAACATTGACTGAAAACTTTGATTCAACAGCGGAAGGAAGTCTTCCTCCATGCTGGACAAGTATAGGTTCTACCGTTAGTTATGCGAAAGTAATGGCTTATACGAGTGCAAATACTGGTGCTATAATCAGTGGGGCTAATGCATTGTACCTTTATACAAGTGGCTCAAGTACAGGAATGTTAGCGACTCCTGAAATTGCAAATCTACAGTCTAATAACTACATCCTTAAATTTAAGGCAAGAGCAAATTATACTGCCGGAGGAGTTGTTCAGATCGGTTATTTAACAGATCCTGCTAATACTTCAACTTTTGTAGTATTGGGAACGTATACTTCTACAAGTGTAACGGTTGCTGATGATTACCAACTTAGTATTACAGGAGTGCCGGCTGGTGTTAACAAGCTTGTATTTAAACATACAGGAACTCCTGCCAATAGTGTTCTTATAGATGATATCAGCTATATGCTGGATCCGAGTCTGGGAACTTCAGAAGTAGCTAATGCTAAGAATACGATTAAAGTTTATCCTAATCCATTTGCAGATGTGCTGAACATTTCTGATGTTTCTAAAGTGAAATCTGTTTCTGTTTCTGATGTGGCAGGAAGATTAGTAAAAACAATTGCGAACCCTACTTCGGTTCTTCAGTTAGGAGAATTGAATTCAGGAATGTATCTGATTACACTTGAATTGAAAGATGGTTCTAAACAAACGATTAAAACGATCAAAAAATAGAATTCGATTTAATTTATAAATAATGATGGCAGCTAAGATATTAGCTGTCATTTTTTTATTTTATTCATTATATTATTAGTAAATTAGTATATTAAACACTAAAACTGTTATTTTATGGCAAAATTTTTACTCTCATGTTTCTTGATTGTAAGCATGGCACTAAACGCCCAGATTGATTTGGGCGCTGGAAGCACTGACGTTGGTACAGCTCCGATCAGTAGCTATTACGGATATTCCTATGTTCAGCAGATTTACCCTAAGCAGGAAATCAATGCAAATGCAGCAGGAAACATTACGGGACTTAAGTTCTACCTGGATCCTTCGATGTCTTTGGCAAATTCATCCGACTGGGTGGTATATCTCGGGCATACCTCAAAATCAGGATTTACTTCAGATACAGACTGGATACCGGTTTCTCAGTTGACTCAGGTATATGCAGGAACAATTACCAATGCTAACGGAGTGGTGGAAGTTACTTTTACAACACCATTTCCTTATAACAATACGGATAATCTAGTCGTAGCTGCAGAAGAAAATTCGCCGGGATATGATAATAATGATGAGGCAATGTATGTTTATTCCGGTGCCGCAAATTCTACTTTGTTTTATAAAAATGACAGCAACAATCCTGATCCGGCTTCACCTCCGGCAGGAGATTTGGCAGATTATAAATCGGTAATTACATTTCTGGGATTAACGGCAAATCCAATTGCTGCCTGTCCTGTCATAACATATCCTTCAAATAATTCAACCTTCATCCCATTATCACCTACCATCAACTGGAATAATACATCGGGAGCGACAAGTTATAAGGTTTCTATAGGAACAACTCCGGGAGGAACTGATGTGGTGAATCAACAATCTGTAGCGACCAATAGCTTTACTCCAGCTGCACCTTTAAGTGCTAATACCAATTATTATCTACGGGTAGTTTCAGTATCAGCGGCCGGTGAATCTTCAGGATGTACAGAAATTACATTTAAGACTTCTCCGCCAGCTCCATCGAATGACGATTGTGCGGGAGCGATTACTTTAACAGTAAATCCGGATCTTAATTGTGGTGCTGTAACCGCAGGATATACTTTGGGAGCAACAGATTCAGGCTTAATTCCTGATCCATGTTATGGCGATCCTGATGATGATGTATGGTTTAAATTTGTTGCTACTGCTACAACGCATAAAATATCACTCCTGAATGTGGTTTCTGTAGGAACTACCAATGATGATGATACCTATTTCCAGGTGTTTAGCGGTGCCTGTGGTACATTGTCGAGCATTCTATGTTCCGATGATACATCATCAGTTTTAACCGGACTTACTGTTGGAGATACCTATTATGTGAGGGTTTACAGTTATTTCGATACAGGATCCAATCAAAGTTTTGATATCTGCGTAGGTACAATGCCACCGCCACCAGCCAATGATGATTGTTCCGGAGCGTTGACGGCGTCAGCCTTCCCTTATACTTATGTACAATCTGACGGAGGTGGTGCAACAAATAATGGCGGATTTGTAACTGTATGTTCCGATAGTATGAATGATGGTACCTGGTTTACATTTACCGGTGATGGTGCAACATTTGATATTACTGTTACAATGCCGGCAGGTAGTGATTTTGATCCTCAGATCGGTGTTTACAGTGGAACATGTGGAAGCCTTGCATGTGTGGATACAGTAGATAATAATGGCTCCGGAGGAACAGAAACTCTATCAATACCTACTCAGCCTGGTACTACATATTATGTAAATGTGGGTAATTACAGTGGATTCACGGATAACATGGAAGGAACTTTCACGATTAATATAGCAAAAAATAATCTTGGAACCTCTGAAGTAGCAGGAAATAAGAAAGGAATCAGTGTTTATCCGAATCCTTTCTCAGATATTTTGAATATTTCTGACATTGCTAATGTAAAATCCGTTACGGTTACTGATATTTCCGGAAGATGGATAAAAACAATTGATAATCCTGGTCCGGTTATTCATCTGGCTGATATTCAATCAGGTCTATATCTGGTCACATTAACAATGAAAGACGGATCTAAACAAACGATCAAAGCAATTAAAAAATAGAATCCGATTTTATCCATAAATATTGATGACAGCTAAATTTTAGCTGTCATTTTTCTTCGATGCTTGCTGTATTATTGGTAAATTAGTAGTCTAATACCAAACATTATATTTATGAAAAAAATTTTACTTTCATGCTTATTGTTTTTAAGCATGGTGTTGAATGCTCAAATCAATTTGGGCTCGGGAAGTACTGATGTAGGACCAGCTCCGATCAGTACATACTATGGATATTCCTATGTGCAGCAGATTTTCTCAAAACAGGAAATTAATGCTGATGCGGCAGGGAATATAACAGGGCTTACATTTTATAGTAATCCGTCGATGTCAATGGTTAATTCTTCAGATTGGGTGGTCTATTTAGGGCTTACCACAAAATCCAGTTTCGACACCGAATCCGATTGGATCCCTGTTTCCGGACTGACTCAGGTGTATGCCGGAACAGTTACTAATGTGAATGGAGTTATCAACATCACTTTTGCGACTCCTTTTCATTATAATAATACAGATAACCTTGTGGTCGCTGTTGATGAAAATTCAGCCGATTATGATGATAATGGGGACGAGATCATGCATGTGTATCCTTCAGCACCTAATTCTACTCTTTATTTCAGAAATGATGGGACCAATCCGAATCCTGTTTATCCTCCTGTAGGGCATCAGGCTTCCTTTAAATCGGCCATTACAATCAACGGATTAACACCAAAACCTGTTCCCGTTTGTCCGTCAGTAACTTATCCGACAAATAACGCCGTGTTTATTCCATTGTTACCTACCATTCTCTGGAGCCCGGTTGCAGGAGCTACAGGATATAAAGTTTCCATAGGTACAACTCCTGGTGGAACACAAATCATCAATCAACAATCTGTAAGTGCTGCTAGTTTTGCTGTTCCTACCTTATTAAGTGTAAATACTACTTATTATTTACGGGTGGTTTCTGTATCAGCGGCCGGTGAATCTTCAGGATGCGCTGAAGTGAAATTTAAAACAGCCCCTCCGGTTCCTCTGAATGATAACTGTATAGGAGCAGTAACCTTAACGGTGAATCCTGATCTCAATTGTGGAACAGTAACATCAGGTTATACACTAGGAGCTACGGCTTCAGGAATTGCTGCTGCTCCTTGCTATGGTAATCCTGATGATGACGTGTGGTTTAAATTTGTAGCGACAGGAACAAGCCAGAAAATCTCTCTTCTGAATATAACTTCTATCGGTACAGAAGATGATGATGATATTTACTTCCAGGTATTTAGCGGATCTTGTGGTACTTTATCCAGCATTCTTTGTTCGGATCCTACGTCAGCTGTTGTTTCCGGGCTAACTATAGGACAAACTTATTACATCAGAGTTTACAGCTACTATGGAACAGGAAGCAATCAAAGCTTTGACATCTGTGTCGGAAGTATTCCACCGGCACCGGCTAATGACGAATGTTCAGGAGCTCTGCTGGCATCTTCTTTCCCTTATACTTATGTGCAGACTGACGGAGGTGGTGCAACAAATAACGGAGGATTTATCACCGCTTGTGAAAGTGGAATGAATGATGGAACATGGTTCACATTTGTTGGTGACGGAGAAACAGTTAATATTACCGTGAGTATGCCTTCAGGAAGTGATTTCGATCCTCAGATTGGTGTTTTCAGTGGAACATGCGGCAGTTTAGTATGTGTGGATACTGTAGATAATATGGCAGATGGAGAGACTGAAACATTGTCTGTTCCAACTATATCCGGAACTGTTTATTATGTGAATGTAGGATATTATAGCGAGTATACAGATGAGCTCGAAGGAGCGTTTACGATCAATATCAATAAAGAGAGTTCAGATAGACATGCTTCAGGTATTTCAACTCCTGCTTTAATTAAAAAAGCCAGTGGAATTTATCCGAATCCGTTTACTGATGTTCTGAACATTGCAGATATTGATAACGTTAAATCTATTTCTGTATCAGATGTTTCAGGAAGATTGGTTAAAATGATCGTAAGCCCAGATACGGTAATTCATTTGGAGGATCTGAAATCAGGATTGTATCTGGTTACTCTTGAAATGAAGGACGGCTCTAAAAAGACGACCAAAGTAATTAAGAAATAAGTAATTTATATTCAACAAAAAAGGTGGCATCAGCCACCTTTTTTATTTATTAGGAACAGGTTGTATATCACCTGTGCTCATATGTTCAAAAACAGTAGGGAAGAACATAGCTAGTATAAAATAAATAATGATCATTAATGCAACTAAAGCAAAAAGAATAATAACTAAACTATTGGGCTTGTTTTTCTTTTTTGGTTCCATGATTTTGTGGTATTGGGTTAATAGATTAATTTGATAAATGGTATCAAGCTAATTTCTTGCCACACTGTTTGCAGTACCTCGCATCATCATCAATATCTTCATTTCCGCAACGTTCGCAGATCTTTTCCAGGTTTTGTCTTTTATTCCTCATCTCTGCCGTTACAATACCGGTGGGTACAGCAATAATAGAGTAGCCGGCAAGCATCAGTATAACTGCAAAAAATTTTCCCATAGGTGTAATGGGTGAAACATCTCCGTAACCTACTGTAGTTACTGTAACCACAGCCCAGTAAATAGATTGGGGAATGGTTTCAAAACCGGTTCTTCCTCCTTCCACCATAAACATCAGAGAACCTACAATCACCGAAAAAATGATAAGGAACAACAGGAAAATATAGATCTTTCTTGAACTGTTTTTCAATGCCCGTACAATGAGATATCCGTCATTCATAAAATCCAGTAAATTGAAAATTCTAAATACCCTTAGCATTCTCAACATTCTGAATATCAGGAAATATTTGGTTACCGGAAAGAAAAAACTGAGGTAGAAAGGAACCAGGGCAAGAAAATCTATAATTCCAAAGAAGCTGAAGATATAATTTTTCTTATTTTTTACGACCATAATACGCAGCAGGTATTCTGCGGAAAAAAATAAAGAAATAATCCATTCAAAAACAATAAATGTAAGATGGAATCTTTGATCCAGCTTCGGAACACTTTCCATCATAATGATAAGTGTGCTGACAAGGATTAATGCCAACAATATAATATCGAAAAGCTTTCCCAATCTGGTATCGGAACGGTAAATAACACGATAAAGAAATCTTTTCCATAATGTATCCTCCGGGACAAGATTGTGTTCTTTTTCCATACTTTGAGTTTTTTCTAATTTAAGAAATTATCCCTATTTTCGTAGCAAACATACATAATAAATGACAATAAGAGAAGTAATTTCGGAAATAGAAAAACGTATTCCCTTACAACAGGCAGAAGACTTTGATAATGTAGGGTTGTTGTGTGGGGTTCCGGAACGGGAGGTGAGTGGTATTTTAGTATGTCACGATGCTTTAGAGAATGTTGTAGAAGAAGCTATTCAAAAGAAATTAAATCTGATCGTATGTTTTCATCCGATTATTTTTTCAGGGTTAAAATCTCTTACCGGGAAAAACTATGTTGAAAGGGCTGTTTTAAAAGCCATCGAGAATAAGGTTGCGATCTATGCAATTCATACTGCGTTTGATAATGATTTTTTTGGGGTTAATGCAGGAATATGCAACCAGTTGGGATTAAAAGAAATGAAAATCCTTCAGCCGAAGAAAGATAATCTGAAACAACTTACCGTATTTGTTCCCAAAGACCATTCTGAAAAAGTAAAAGAATCTCTTTTCTCTGCCGGGGCAGGAAATATTGGTTTCTATGATGAGTGCAGTTTCAGTATTAATGGCAATGGAACTTTCAGACCAATTGAGGGCTCGAATCCATTTTCAGGAAAGCAGAATATCAGGGAAAATGCAGATGAAAATATGATTTCTGTAATTTTTGAAGGCTATAAACAAAATCAGATTATTTCTGCTATGAAATCTTCACATCCATATGAGGAAGTAGCCTACCAGATCTATAGTCTGGACAATGAAAACCAGTATTCAGGATTGGGAATGTATGGAGAGTTTGAAGAAGCAATGAATGAAGAGGACTTTTTATGTTTTGTTAAGGAGAAATTTAATCTTGAAATGATCAGATATTCAGGGCTTACTAATAAAAAGATTAAAAGAGTTGGCGTTTTAGGAGGCTCAGGAGCGAGTGGAATAAAATCCGCATTATCTAAAAAATGTGATGCCTACCTAACCGGAGACGTTAAATACCACGATTTTTTTTTAGCAGAATCTAAAATGCTGATTTGTGATATAGGACATTATGAATCAGAACAATGGGTTGTAAAACAATTATTTGAAATTTTGTCACAAAAATTTAGTACATTTGCAATCTCAAAATCCAACGAAAAAACAAACCCAGTAAATTATTTCCTTTAGATATGGCAAAAACCAACGATATTTCAGTTGAAGAGAAATTAAGAGCTTTATACGATTTACAAATCATAGATTCAAGATTGGATGAAATCCGAAATACAAGAGGAGAATTGCCAATTGAGGTTGAAGATCTTGAAATCGAGATAGAAGGGCTTGAAAAAAGAGCTGAAAAATTTCATGCAGAAATTAAGGATCAGGAAGATCAGATCAAAACAAAGCATGAAGTAATTAACCATGCGAAAACTCTAATTGAGAAATACAAATCTCAACAAGATAACGTAAGAAACAATAAAGAGTTTGAAGCTTTAGGTAAGGAGATTGAATTCCAAGATCTTGAAATCCAACTTGCGGAAAAAAGAATTAAAGAATTTGGGATCAAGATCACTCATAAAAATGAGACTCTGGAAGAACTGAATTCAAAAATTAACGATCTTAAAAACCACCTTAAATTCAAAAAAGAAGAATTAGAAGGTTTAGTTTCTGAAACTCAGAAAGAGGAAGATTATTTAATTGAGCAGTCTAAAGAATTTGCAGGTAAGATTGATGAAAGATTACTAGCTTCTTACAACAGAATCAGAACAAACTCTATCAACGGATTAGCTGTGGTAGGTTTAGAAAGAGGTGCTCCGAAAGGATCTTTCTTTACAATTCCTCCACAAAAACAGATGGAAATCGCTCAGAGAAAGAAAATCATTATCGATGAACATTCAGGAAAAATCCTTGTTGATGATGAATTGGTAATGGAAGAAAACGAAAAAATGAAATCTGTGATTAAATTTTAATCATCGTTTACTTTGATATAAAAGCTGTTTCAGAAATGAAACAGTTTTTTTTATTCTATTTAATCGAAGAATGCGCTTGCTATAGATAAACATATTATTCTGTAACAACAGCATCCCGGTCACCATCTTCTTTTTTCCCCTCGATGATCATTTCTTCAGCCTCAGCTTTTTCTTCGGCGTCAGCAACTTCTATTCTTTCTTCCTGACCCGTATTATGATGATCGATAAAGAATTCGCAATATACCGGTAGGTGGTCCGAGCCAAAATTGTCTAGGGTCTTAAGTTCTTTAATAAAGATGTCTTCACTATGAAACATTAAATCGATAGGGAATCTCAGTAATTGGTATCTGGCGTGGAAGGTTGGAACAAAGGCACGTCCGATTCTCGGATCAATAAGGTGGCTTGTTTTTCTGAACAGTATAGAAGACCTTGACCAGGCAACATTATTAAAATCACCAACGACAAGTACAGGTTCAGTGATATCTTTCACGCGTTTTGCAATGCTCAGGAGATCGCCGTCCCGCTCCTTTGATGTCGCTTCTTCCGTTGGGCTGGGAGGTGGTGGATGAACCCCGAAAAAAACAAAAGAGAAGCCGTCTTCTGTCTCTAAATGGATTTCAATGCTTGGAATATCTTCAGCTACAAAATAATGTGTAGTGGAATTTTTGATCTGAATTTTAGAATAAAAATGCATCCCATAAGTATTTTCCAAGGTTACCTTATGATGATAGGGGTAGTCTTTTTCTAAAGCTCTTAATGCATTTTCCCAAACTCTATTGCTTTCCATGGTAAGGAACATTTCCGGCTTGTTTCGGTTGATAAGACCGATAAACTTGTCATATTCCGTATTGAACTGATAGACATTGGCAGAAATGAAATGTAATTTTTGAGAGGACCGCTTGCCCCTCTGATGTTTCCTTACTCTGTAGAGAGGAGTATACTTTACAAGAATTACCCCATGATGTACAAATAAGATAAAAAGAGTGCCCTGGAAATACCAGAAATATTCGGCTGATCTAAAGAAAAATCCTAAGAGGAAGGTAAGCACAATAAAGTACGTGATTTGAATTTTTCCAAACTCAGGAACCCGAAATATCCAATGCTGGTTTTGAATTTTAGGTAATAACGTCAATAGAACCAGCAGGCCGGTTAAGATCAAATAAGCACTCCACATGTTATAAAAATAGATGGCTAAAAATAATCCTTTTTTACAAGAATTCAAATGAAATCATCTTTTTTAGTGTGAAATAAATGAAGTTTGAGTCAGATTTTTCTTACTTTTATTCTGTTATATTTTGAATCAATACTATGAATAAAATTTTCGCAGTTGTATGCTTTTTAAGTACATTCTGCTTTGGACAGCAACTCCAGAACCCGGACATTGAGAAACCTATCAGGGATTTGTTCGCAGGTATGAAGAATGCAGATTCGGAACTGGTAAAGTCGGCATTTACTGAAACGGCCATTCTACAGACTATTACAAAAGAAGGAGTAGTGAAAACAGATGATATATCTGGTTTTATATCTGCTGTTTCCAAAGCCGCAAAAGGCGATCTGGATGAAAGGATTACTATAGCATCTGTACTTGTAGACGGCAATATGGCGAGCGTTTTCACTCCTTATCAGTTTTATTACCAGGGAAAGTTTTCACATTGCGGAGCGAACAGCTTTCAGCTGGTAAAGCAGAATAACAGCTGGAAAATTCAGTACATCATTGATACAAGAAGAAAGGAAAATTGCGAGAATAAGAAATAATATACAATGAAAATTCACCATATCGCCATTATAGGCTCCAATTATCAAGTTTCTAAAAAGTTTTACACAGAGATTTTAGGTTTGAATGTGATCCGTGAAGTATACCGTGAAGAAAGGCAATCTTATAAGCTGGACCTTGCTATCGGAGATCATTATGTGATAGAACTTTTTTCATTCCCTGATCCTCCCGCAAGACCTTCCCGTCCCGAAGCATGCGGATTAAGGCATCTTGCATTTTCCGTTGAAAATGTTGGCGCAAAGCGACAGGAACTTATGGAAAAGGGACTGGAATGTGAGGAGATAAGGATCGACGAATTTACCGGTAAAGAGTTTTTCTTTACACAAGATCCGGATCAGCTTCCTTTGGAGTTTTATGAAATGTAAATGGGCTTAATGTGCGTATCCCGTAAAAAAGCTGATTGCCATAATGGCTAAAACAATTGAGGATATGATCACATAGATGTAATCTTTTTCTTTCAGGTATCCTATTAATGCAAAAACAATTCGCATTAAAGGAGTGAAAATAAGAACCAAGATTCCCAGTTGAATGATGGCCATTCCTTCACCTTTGCAGAGAGACTCCCAAAACTGGCCCCATACTTTTTCCGACGAAGAACCGGTCTCCAGTAAGGAATAGTTTTTGGGCATTTTAAAACCTTCCAGAAACAGCTTTACAAAGCCAATAATGGATATAGCTACGGACAAAATCACTCCAAGTCTCAGGAGATTTCCTACGGAGCGGTTCAAATCAACGTCTGTGAAATTTTTTCTCATCGGAAACTTTGATTTATACCGTTATACATCATATAGATTGAAAGGACTGTAATTACAATAGCAAAAAATACCTTCAGTTTTTTAGTTTTTGAAACCATCAATGTTTTAGACCCAATGAAGCTTCCTACCACAACCCCTACCAAAACAGGAGCTACAATTACCGGGATAATTTCTCCTCTTTGAAAATAGATCAGGGAACTTGCGACAGCCGTAACACCGATCATAAAATTACTCGTGGTTGTAGAAACTTTAAAAGGCAACTTCATCATATTATCCATTGCCAATACTTTCAATGCACCTGAACCGATTCCTAAAAGACCGGACATTGCTCCCGCAAACATCATCATAAAGAATCCTGGAATCGTGTTTCGAGCAGAATATTTTTTAATGACTCCTTTATCCGGAAAGGTTCCGTACAATTTAAGTTTATCTTCTAAACTTCCCTTGATCAGGGGTTCCTGGTGGTCGGGTTTTCCTTTAAGATTTAAAATTACGGTAAGGAGAAGAATACTGGCAAAAATAATCCCGATGGTATTTGGGTTCAGAATTCCGGAAACAAGAGCTCCGGCAATAGCACCTGCTGTAGTTGCTATTTCCAGAAACATTCCGATTCTCATATTGGTAAATCCTTCTTTAACAAAAGCTACGGCGGCACCGGAAGATGTACCCACCACAGATATTAAGGAAGCTCCGATTGCGTAATGCATAGGGACGCCAAAACCAAGCGTCAATAAAGGGATAATGATAACTCCTCCTCCTAAACCTGTAAGTGAGCCCAATAGGCCTGCTGAGATTGCTCCAAGGAAGAGAATAATGATTTCTGACATGAATACAAATATAAAACTATTGCAGTTTTCTGCCAAACTTTCAAAAAGATAAATTTGACGTATTTTTGTATGACTAAAAAAATGAAAATGAAATTATTCTACGTGATCCTAGGTGCCACTCCTCCAGGCAGGAATATCGAACAGCACGATGTGTTTTTTGGAATTGCTGAAAGTTTAAAGGATCTGGTTCCGGATATGAAAGACTTCTGGAAAGAGGCTGATGGTAAAATCCACCTGGACTGCCATCAGGAGGTAAGATTTGCAGATGGATATGAAGTGAAAATTGTTGAGAAAACAGATCAGGTTTCTGAAAACCAGCTATTCTTTATTAATTTAGGAGGCTATAAGAGGGGATATTTTGAAGAATTCCATGAGCAACATCTGATGGTTGGAACATCCATGGGCGAAATCATAAAGAGAGTGAAGGAAACGGAATTTTACAAAACAATGGGATTCGAAGGAGCTGTAAGCCATGTTGACGATAAGCACGGTGTGGATATCGATGATATTTTTAACGTTAATGATATCCTTCCTCAAAAAATGAAAGAGAAATACACCATTGTTTTAGAAAAATCTGATACGGAAAATCAGGAAAACCCAATAGGTCTAGGATATCTTAAAATAGATAAAGTATAAACTTCCCATAATCACTTACGCCGGCTTTTAAGCCGGCGTAACACGTTAAGTACGGCAAGGATCGGAGATACGAAAATTTAGGTAATCGGATATAAAATTTTTATCTTTGCAAAGTCTTGGATCAATGATCTGGTGTTGTATTGTAATGTTGAAAAACATTTGATAATTGCCTATTGATCCGGATGGTCTCAATTGAAAATATATCTAATAAAAATATAGAATGAAAATAGGAATTTTAGGAGGTGGTCAGCTGGGAAGAATGCTGATACAGAGCGCATTGAAGTATGATGATGAATTTTATACGCTGGATCCTGCCTCTGATGCTCCCTGCAGTACTATTTCAAATTTTACACAGGGAAATTTCAATGACTATGAAACAGTCCTGAACTTTGGAAAAAATAAAGATGTTGTAACAATAGAGATCGAGCATGTAAATGCCGATGCCCTATCAGAACTTGAAAACCAGGGGATCAAAGTTGTTCCAAATTCTGCAATCATTAAAACCATTCAGCAGAAGATTCTTCAGAAGGAATTCTATAAGACCCATGATATCCCAAGCCCTGAATTTCAGGCTGTCTGGAATAGTGATGAAAAAATTACAATGACACTTCCTTTTGTACAAAAGATGAATACAGGCGGATATGATGGAAAAGGTGTTCAGGTAATTAAAAATGAAGAAGATCTTCAAAATTTATGGAAGGAGCCTTCTGTGATCGAAAAGCTTGTTGATATCGATAAAGAATTGTCTGTAATTGTTGCAAGAAATGAAAAAGGGGAAACGAAGACTTTTCCGGTTACAGAAATGGTGGCTGATCCTAAGTTAAATTTATTGGATTTTAATATTTGTCCGGTTTTTTTACAGGAAGACACTCAAAAGCAAATTGATGTAATTACGGAAAAGTTTCTGAACGCAATAAACTCTCCCGGGCTTTTTGCCATAGAACTGTTTTTGGATAAGGCTGGAAAAGTATGGGTAAATGAGACTGCGCCGAGACTTCATAACTCAGGGCACCAAAGCCAGGAAGGAAACGCGAATTCACAATTTGAGCAAATGTACCGTGTCGTTAAGAACCTTCCATTAGCGGATACGGAAAGTTTAGGTTATAGTGGAATGCTTAACCTTGTCGGAGCAGAAGGATATTCAGGAAAAGTAATTTATGAAGGAATGGAAGAAGTCCTGAAATTGCCTAAAACTTATGTTCACTTATATGGAAAAACGGAAACCAAACCGGGAAGGAAAATGGGACATATTAATGTGCTGGCTGACTCTAAAGAAGAACTGATGGAAAAGCTCATCAAAGTAAAGGCTATGGTAAGAGTAATAGCTTAAAATATTGAGAGAAAGACTGCTGAAAAGCAGTCTTTCTTATTTTTTTATCTCATTTTATCATTGAGTTCATTATGAAGATTTTCTATTTTATCCTTGAGCTCACTACCCAGTTTTAAAGGATAGTCCTTTATTTTCTTTAGATCAAAGGCTAAGATGACAGAAGCTACTCCTACGAAAATAAATGATAAACCGGTAAGGACTACAAGAGACATTCCTGAAAATATAGGATTAGCCAAAAGCATAAACGACAGGATAATTCCGAGGATACTGAATATGGCAAGATTACCCCATCTTAGTACATGCGCATCTTTCAAATCAAATGAGATACCCAGTAATTGAAAAGAACGGAACATCACTGTAAATCCTACAATAAATGGTAGAATGGTCATTGAAATCTGAGGATAAGAAACCAGATAGACTCCCATAATAAAGGAAAGTAGTCCCGTTACCAGATATAAGCCCCATCCATTTAATACTTTCGCGTTATTGATCGAGAAAAAGATATCGAAGATCCCCGAGACGATAAAAGAGACACTAAAAAGAAGAGATAATGTCAGATAGGTTTCAAGGGGAGATGAAAATACATATACTCCACATCCAATAAAAAGGATTCCTAGTATAAGCGGGATATACCAGTGCTTTACAGAGTTTCTGAATGATTTTAATAGATTTGGCATAATTAAAAGTATTTTGTTGCCTACTTTGAAATACGGTGTTCGGCGAGTCCGTTTTTATATTTCCGTTTTAAATAATTGAATTCGGTTTTAAGGTCTAATTTACTGAAAACAAACAACTAAGAAATAGTTGAATTGATTGAATTTATTCTATTGGTATTGGTTGTTACTTGAAAATTTTCTGGATAACATTTCCGATTTCGATGAAATCCCTGTGATTTCCAAATGATCTTTTTTCAGGACTGTTTTTGTCATATTCTGAAAAAGGATAGATCAGAAGATAATTGTTTTCTTTTAGATTTTTGTTGAGAAGTTCCGGCATAAGCCTCATTTGAGGAATATAGGATACCATTCCTCTTTTAGCCATAAACACAATAAGGGCTTCATCCTCTTTTAGTCCCGCAGCTGTTTTTTCACCGTCATGCCAGGTATTCATAATGATAAATTCAGCTTCTATATTGGCTTTTTTGATGATCCTTTGTAAAAGATCAATAATACTTTCAGGAGCATAAAATATCATGGTTGCTCCTGAATTCCGGGCAATGTTCCATACCCTTAAAAGAGCATGAAAAAAGCCGGCTTCTTTATCTGAATTTTCAGGAATCATCACTGCATATTTTTTTATTGTAGAAATAGGCTGGGCAGCATGGTATACCAGTACGTTCACGTGATCATTCTGAAGGTAGCCATTATAAAGATTGTAAACGAAGGAAGGAGAAAAACCTTTTTCATCTTCAAGACCGATCATAAGATCCGTTATTTCCTGCTCTTTGATCACATTATTGACGCCGTTTACAACATCATTATCATATCTTTTCAGAGGTTGTAATTTGACATCGGCCGATGCTGCAGCATCTGTAGCCTGGTGGAGTAATTTTTCGGCATTTTTTACAGAAGACTCATTTTTATCTTCATTGATGACGTTCAATGCAAAAAAGTCTTCAGTATTGGAATGTGCCTTAATCAGAATACCCAGATTGACCATTCGCTCTACAGTTTCCTGATGATTGATGGCTAATAGCAGGCTTTCCTCCTCATGGCTGTTTCCGGATACCGTATCTTCATTATCCGTTTCTGCGATTTTCTGTGCACTGGCCATAGATACAAATGAAGAAATGGTACATGAAATAAGGATAAGTAATATACTTCCGTTCAATACATGTTCATTCAGTAATCTTACAGGTTCTCCTGTTTCCGTTTCGGAAACAATGATGTTGTATCCTACCATTACTGTAGCTAATGTAGCAGCTGCAGAAGCTGAACTTAAACCAAAGATCAGTTTACCTTCTTCTTTTGTAAACCTGAATGTCTTTTGGGTGATCACGGCTGAAATATATTTACCACCGATTGATGCGACCAACATGATCGCTGCAACTTTAAGGGTTTCAAAACTTTTGAAGAATACGGTAAAATCGATCAGCATTCCCACACTGATCAAGAAGAAAGGGATAAATATCGCATTCCCTACAAATTCCACCCTGTTCATGAGGGAAGATGTATGAGGAATCAGTCTGTTTAATGCAAGCCCGGCAAAGAATGCCCCGATGATGGCTTCAATGCCGGCTAATTCTGCCAATAGTGCCGCCAGATAAATCATCACCAATACAAAAATGTACTGGGATATTTTATCATTTACTTTTTTGAAAAACCATCGTCCAATAATAGGGAATAACAATAGAACGATCAGGCTAAAAAGTATAACAGATACGGATAACTTTACCCAGAAAGAAGTTCCCACGTCTCCCTGGACCATACCTACAACCACAGCAAGTACCAATAATGTGGCAATATCGGTGATCATTGTTCCGCCTACGGTAATATTTACAGCCCGGTTTTTTGCAATTCCAAGTTTACTGATTAAAGGATAAGTGATAAGGGTTTGAGACGAGAACAAACTGGCGAATAAGACGGAAGTCAGTACCGAAAATCCCAATAAATAATACGCTCCGACAAATCCGAGTATAAAAGGAAAAATAAATGCATAAGCTCCATATCCGAGACTCTTCCATTTGTTTTTCTTAAAATCACCCATATCAATTTCCAGTCCTGCGAGAAACATGATATAAAGAAGTCCTGTAGTTCCCGTAACTACAATACTGCTATCCCTCGCCAACAGATTGAATCCATTGGGTCCGATTACTGCACCTGCGATAATAAGGCCTAACAGATGGGGAACTTTAATTTTATTCAGAAGTAATGGAGCTGCCAGAATAATGACCAGGACCAATAAAAATTTTAATACAGGATCTTCAATAGGGAAGCTCAGGTTGTGTATGCTCAGTAAAATCATAAATGTGTTTTATTTGGACGAACGCGTTAATTCTACAGAAAATTTTGCAGTACAATTATTATCTGTTATTACAGTTCTTGTTCCTCTTATCTTAGTGTCGGAAATATCATTGAGAAGAATATTCATTTCTACTTTCTTTTTGGCAGCAGAATCTGTTTTGAAATTCAGTTTGATCTCATTGTTTTCAAACTTTCCGGAATACAACCTGATAAGATTGTTATTGTTGATGATTTTAGCCACCAATTGAGTGGAATCACTGTCGAATTCCCAGGTATCTGTTCGCTGATCTCCAACAACATAATCATTACAATTGGATTCCGTGCAGATCACTTTGCCGTTCCAATCTCCGGAAATTTCTTCCGGCCATGTCATTACTTTGGCAGAGTCCTTTCGGGTAAAGATGCTGTCACGCATTTTAATTAAGGCTTGATATTCAGATTCTTTGTGGGCAAATAGCTTTTCTTTTTCCAAAAGCTGCTGCTCTCTTTCCAGCAGGTCTTTTTCCTTTTGGCGATTATCACAACTTAGAAGAAGCAATGGGACAATAAATAAAATCAGCAGAGTGTTTTTTAGCATATCATAGAAATTGATCTAAACAAGATAGGGAAAAAAAATAAAAAAAGAGATGTGAAAGTGGATAAATAGAGATATATTCTGTTGGATGAATAATGAAAATAGGAAGCAATCATAATATGAAAGTTCCTTAATGTACGATAAGCAGCGGGTTGAGATAGGTGTCCCGCGTTTATTGAATTCTTTGTTTTTTAAACATGGCTGGGTTGTAGTTAATTATGAATACTCCCAGAATAATTAATATTGCGGCCACAATAAATTTAACAGAAATACTTTCATCAAGGATCAGCCAGCTTAAAAAGATAGAAATAATGGTATTGATATAGGCCAGAATAGAAACCTGAACCGGTGAAACCTTTGTCAAAGCATAATGATAGGCAAAGAAGGCTGCAACAGAGCCGAAGATGGAAAGGTAAAACATGGCTGAAATACTTTTGAAACTCCAGTTTTCGAAGTTATAATCTTCAGAAAATAAGAAGGCAAAAATAATCTGGATAATTCCTGCAAAGGCAAACTGATATAAAAGATTCAACGATATATTTCCGCTTTGAATGTTTAGTTTTTTTGTGAAAATGGTACCTGATGCCCAGCCTGCAATCGCGATAAGAAGAAAAACAATTCCCATGGCATAATCTGGATTGGCCAGATCTTTTATACCGTCCCAAAAGATAAAAACAATACCACCGAAAGACATCAGAATTCCTACCACAGCCCTGAGGCTGAATTTTTGTATTCCCACAGCCACACTGCCCAGAAAAACTAAAATAGGAGAGCAGGCGCTTATCAGAGAGGTCACACTGCTTGTTACCGTTTCTTCAGCAACAGTGGTCATTCCATTGGCAATGATCAGCATAAGTGACGAAAAAACAATCTGGTATTTCAGGTTTTTCCATCCGATCCATCGTAATTCTTTTCTGTATAAAAGGACAAGGAGCATAATTAATGCTGCAAGAGATTGTCTTATTCCCGCGACAAACCAGGCTGGAATCGTTTGTACTGCCACCCGAATCGATAAAAAAGTCGTTCCCCAGACAATAGCTACAGTAAGAACAGCAAGTGTAAGTTTATAATCTTTCAAAATATTAGTGAAATGGTATACAAATATATCTTATTTAAGTATAATTATAAAACGTGATTTTGCATGTTGTTTGTAATCAGTTGATATATTCAGGGTTAAAATTTTTTCAGATCAGATTATCCAGGGATTTATACATAGTGTAATTTTAGAAAACAGATTTTAATTTTTATCTTTGAAAATCTAATAAAATTGAAGATGGTAGGAATTATCATGGGAAGTCAAAGTGACTTACCAATTATGGAACAAGCTGCAGGCTTTTTGAAAACTCTCGAAATCCCTTACGAGCTTACTGTGGTATCTGCTCACAGAACGCCCGAAAGAATGTTTGATTATGCCAAAACAGCAAAAGAAAGAGGTTTGAAAGTTATCATTGCAGGGGCCGGGGGAGCTGCCCATCTACCAGGAATGGTGGCTAGCTGTACTACTTTACCTGTAATCGGAGTTCCTATTTTATCCAGTAATTCTATTGACGGATGGGATTCTGTACTATCCATCCTTCAGATGCCGGGCGGAATCCCTGTAGCAACAGTAGCATTGAACGGAGCTTTAAATGCGGGAATCCTTGCGGCTAAAATTTTAGGAAGCGGAAATGAACAGGTGGCGGAAAAACTACAGAAATATCAGGATTCTTTAAAAGATAAAGTACTAGGAACTGTTGACGATATTAAAGCTCAGCACCCCAACCAGTACGATAAATAAAAATACGCATTATAAAAAGCCTCACTTTATTACAAGTGAGGCTTTTATTTACTTTTTGATCAGCTTAAACGATTCTGTTTTATTCTTCGTTGTAATCTGTAGTATATAATTTCCTTTTGTCAGTGAGCTTATATTAATCATGTCTGTATTCAGAGCATCCTGTTGTACCAATCTTCCGCTGGTATCCAGGATTTTATAACTTTTGAGTTCGTGAGCATGCCTGATGTGCAGGTTATCTTCTGCCGGGTTAGGATATATTGATAAGTTTTGGCTGTTGGTGTGGATTTCTGAAGTTGACAACAAACAGTTTCCTACTGTATCTCCTGTTATATTCCAGCCCTTACCAATAAGAATATTTCTTTTAGAAGCAGCATTGGAAGCATATTGTAAAGGCGTTACTGAAACAAGAGGAATATTATCAGGAGTAACAGGATTATCTGCCCATCCGGACAGGGTTTTGCTGTAATTATCACAATTTAATCCTGAACCTGTAAGCATATTGGTAGCATCGGTTAATGAGCTGAGGTTCCAGTTGCCTAAAGACCGGTTAAAGCTTGTGGCGCTTGTTAACATAAATCCCATATGAGTAACCTGGGAAGTTGCCCAGTTAAGAGGTTGATTGAAAACAGTACAGCCGTGAAACATATGAGCCATATTGGTTACAGAGGAAGTATTCCATCCGCCAATGTCTTGATTGAAAACAGGAATAAAATGGAACATAAAAGACATATCTTTTACTTTAGAAGTATCCCAGCTGTCTAAACGCTGATTAAAATTCAGGCAAAGAGCAAACATCCAGCCCATATCTTCCACACTCGAAGTGTTCCAATTATTTAAGGGTTGATTAAATACCTTTCTTCCGGAAAACATATTATTCAGATTTTTAGCTGATGACATATTCCAGGTACTCAAATAAGGGGAATTAAACTGATCTATTGCCTGCACATAATCTCCCATCCTTGCAAACATAAATTTAAAATCCTTTATAGTTGAGGTATTCCAGTTTTGCATTGAACTTGCCCCTAAAAAATCATGGGCATTATAAAACATGAATGAAGCATCCGTTACATTAGTGAGGTTTGGACTGTCGGTAGCCGTGAGCTGAAGCAATCTGCAGTGCGCAAATGCAGTATTCATAGAGGTCCATTGAATATTTCCCCAATTTTCTATTTCAGTTATTTTATCAGAATTTCCGAATATATCCCACATGAGAATATATGAGTCTGCTACATAAATGATCTGGCATTCTCCAAATCGTATCTGTTTAAATATGCCATTTCCGTTGCTTACTTTTACTCGATAAGAAGCGCTTGCCGTATCAGGATTTAATGAAGTTCCAAAGTCAATCAATACCTGCTTCGTAGAGGTAACATTATTCATAACCCCGTTATGCTGAGGATAGTTTACTTCTTCCCAGCTTATTGTGTAATTCTCACCGATTCCCGGAAACCATATCTGATTAGTGGAGGCGGCATAAGGAGCATTTACATCAATAAGAGGCATTGTGTCGGGCCTGTTGGGTTGCCAGATCGTAACAAATTCATTTTGTGCTTTTATCATTTGCCCTAAGAGTAAGAATAAACCTAGGAGGATAATTTTTTTATACATACGGATGGATTATGATATTATTTCTTAATAAATTTAAGTGAACGTGCCATGTCTTTCGAAATGATCTGAAGGATATAGTTTCCTTTGATTAATGAGTTAACGTCTATTTTTTGATTATTTATCATACCCTGAAGTATTATTCTTCCTGCCATATCCATTATTCTATAATTACCGGAATCTTTCATATTTCTGATGTAGATAAAGTCCGTTGCGGGATTTGGATAGATACTGATCTCGTTGAGAGGTAACGCATCTGATGTGGATAAAACAGACTGGCATTCTCCGTTGTAAGTATCTCCGCTGATCGTCCATCCTTTATTATTGATAAGATTATTTCTGGCATTGACAGCAAGCGGGTTGGAGTAAACCAAAGGTGAAGTATTTGCAAGGTTGATATTATTAGGGGTTGTGGGCTTCAGGTTCCAGCCGTAAAGGGTATTATCGTAGCTTTGACAATTCAGTCCTGAGTTTTGTAGCATGTTTATGGCTGAGGTAAGAGAGCTGATGTTCCATTGTCCAAGATTTTGATTAAAATGAGTGGCTCCATTGAACATATTGTTCATGTTGGTGACAAGTCCTACATTCCAGTTTCCTATATTCTGATTAAAATTCTTTGCATCTTTAAACATATTGTGCATCCAGACTGCTTTGCTTACATCCCAGTTTCCAATATCCTGATTGAAGCTGGTAGCCCCATTGAACATATCGTTGATATAGACTACATTGCTTATGTTCCAGTTTCCGATGTTTTGATTAAAACTGGAAGCTCCAGCAAACATGCCCTCCATAATGGTGGCACTAGAAGTATCCCAATTGCTGATATCCTGATTGAAATCTTGTGCCTGGTTGAACATACGGTCCATTTCAACTACTTTTGAGGTATTCCAGTTACCAATAGGCTGGTTGAATTTTTTAGCACCGGAAAACATAAATTCGCAATCGATAGTATTGGAAAGATCCCAATTTCCGATCGGTTGATTAAACTCCTTAGCACCACTGAACATGGCAGTCATGTGGTTTACCTTAGAGGTGTTCCAGTTCGCCAGAGATTGGTTGAATACCAAAGCAGAGCTGAATGTAATTCCCATCATGGTAACGTTTGAAGTGTCCCAGTTTCCAACAGGCTGATTGAAAAGAAAACAACCTGCAAATGTACTTAGCAAAGTGGTTACATGGGAGGTGTTCCAATTATTGAAAGAGGGATTTCCTATCAAACTATAATTACCTAAGAACATATTGGACATATCTGTAACGGTTGACAGGTCTGGAGTGTCTGTGGCAGTTACATCGAAGTCTCTGCAACCCTGAAATGCCTGTCCCATAGAAGACCAGTGGATGTTTCCCCATTGTTCCAATCTTACTATTTTATGCACATCACCTATCAGGCCATCACCATTAAACATATCCCAGTTGGAAAACCGGATCCTATGAAAATTACCGATGCCATTAGTTATTTTTAAACGATAAGTTGCGTCTGCTGGATTAGGGTTTAAAGGGGTCCCAAAGTCGATCAGTACTTGGTAAGTAGAGTTGAGATTGGTTAATGTGGCATGGTGTGCCGGGAAACCAATTTCTTCCCAGTATACCTGAAAATCGGTTCCTACAGCAGGAAGCCAGATCTGTGTATCTGTAGAAGCTACGGATATCCCGATATACTGTGTTGCATAACGGGGAAGGCTTGGTTTCCAGACGGTGATAAATTCATTTTGAGCTTTTCCGGATTGAAAGAAAAAGCTGAAGAGAAGGAATAGGATTAGTTTTTTTATCATATGGATCGTTATTTTTTGATGAATTTTAAAGATTGGACCTTATCTGCGGAAATAATTTGTAATAGATAATTTCCCTTTATTAAAAAACTTACATCGATTTTTTCATTATTTAAAAGTCCCTGAAGGATGATTCTACCTGCCATGTCAGTTATCCTGTAACTTCCGGAACCTTTTATATTTTTGATATAAATAAAGTCGCTGGCAGGATTGGGATAAATGGAAAGATTATTGAGAGGTATTTCAGAAATTCCTAATCTGCACTCTCCTTGAGTATCACCATTAAATACCCAACCTTTATTGATAAGTACATTTCTTTCTGGTACTACATCCGAAGAATACATTAATGGTGCAGTAGAAATCAGGTTGATGTTATTCGCCGTATTTGGGTTATTGGCCCATCCTGCGATGGTTCTGCTGTAATTTTCGCATTTTAATCCGGAATTCGTCAGCATCTGGTCTCCAATAGTAAGGGAAGCCAGGTTCCAGTTTTCTAAAGATTGGTCAAAGCTTGTTGCATCACGAAAAGTGAAAAGCATTGTTCCCACCAACCCTGTATTCCAGCTTGCTACAGATTGATTGAAGGCAGAGGCTCCTGTAAATAGCATCTCCATGGTAGTTCCTTTAGCCGTGTTCCAGTTGTCTAGTGGTTGATTAAAAGAAGTACAGTTGTGGAACATGTGGCTGAAATTAGTAACATTGGACGTGTCCCAATTACCGATAGGCTGGTTAAAATCGGGGATAAAATGAAATAAATACGCCATATTGGTGACCTTTGAAGTATTCCAGTTATTCAATGGCTGATTGAATGTGTAACAATTTTCAAATGTATGGGCCATTGTAGTTACGTTCGAAGTATTCCAGTTGTTTATATTTTGATTGAATGATCTTCTGTGGAAAAACATATAGCTGATGTCTTGTGCCGAAGACATATCCCATGAACCGATGTTGAGATTGAACAGATCAACTGCGGCGGTAGCCGGAGTGGGGGAAGTGTGACCAAACATGTATGTAAATTTTTTTATTTGGGATGTATTCCATACCGTCATAGACGGGTGTCCTGTAAAAGCTGAATTTCCATAAAACATGAATGAAGCGTCTGTTACACCGGAAAGGTTAGGTATGTCCGTAGCGGTAACCTGAAGAGCCCTGCAATTACTAAAGGCATTCTCCATAGAAATCCAGTTGATATTTCCCCATTGGGAAACTTCGGTAATTTTATCAATGCTGCCTACACTGTGCCAGAAAATAGCCATGTAAGCAGTAGGGACATTTAGGATTTCAGGATCACCAAACCGGATCTGCTTAAAAACTCCGTTCCCATTGCTTACTTTTACCTGATAAGCAGCATCAGTGGTATTAGGATTTAATGATGCTCCAAAATCGATAAAGACCTGTTTTGTAGAAGTCACATTGTTCAGGACTCCATTGTGCTGGGGAAAACCTATCTCTTCCCAGGTTATCGTATAATTTTCTCCGATTCCCGGGAACCATATCTGGTTATTGCCTGCCGGATAAGGAACAATAACATCCATCTGTGGAATGATTGCTGGAGTATTAGGTTTCCAGATGGTGATAAATTCATTTTGGGCGTTCAGGATGTGGAAAAAAGTAATAAATAAAATAAGGGGTAAAAATTTTTTATACATATCAAGATTTTGTGAAATAAAGATAATGAAAATAATAAAATCACAAAATTTTTGAATAGTTTATTACTGTATTTGATTTATTTTAATTTTTTATTAACTATAAAAGCTAAAGTAATAAATTTTTTGAATTTTTAAATAGTGAAGGCTTTTTATTCCGGAAGCCTGTTTTCCAGGTATTTTTTGGACTGTTCCTAGCCCCGATAGAAGCGGTTACCCCGGAGCAGGGAATGGTAAGGTTGGGGGCGAGGAGTATGAGCGGATAGCGGGAAATAGCTCTATAAAAAAACTCTCCTAATGTGGAGAGTTTTATGTTTTTTCAGGGATGAAATTTAATACCAATTTTGTTGGGAAGTATTGTTCATCCGTACTTCAAATTGTTCGGCAGCACCGATTGTATTTCCATTTAAATAGATCCAATCGGTACCGTTCTTTTGATATACCTGAAGGAAATATGTTTTTCCTGCGGAGGTTTTATCCTTGAAGGCAACGGTATCTCCATTTTCTATGCTTGTAGAAGTGTTTCCGTTTTTCTTTTTCACAAGGACCAGTTCGAGGTTTTTAAGGGATTTGCTAAATTTCGGGAAATAGTAATAAGCTCCTCCGTTCAGATACTCCCAATACCAGAAATTATTAATACGCTCGCTGGTCTCTACCCGTACCGGACCTTCTTTGAGATCGAAATAATTGTCCCCAGCCCCAAGGTTAACAAGATTGAACCATGTATTCTGATCAGGAGCAGAAGCGGATACGGTAAGCCAATCATCTGGTTTTGAAAGGTTGCTGGTAATATACTTTCCGGTAGCTACGGATCTTAAAGATACCTTATCATATATTCTGAATTTCATACTCTTTTTGGGAGATGTTTCATCCGTACTGATGGCTCCTTCTACAGGATAATGATCCGAATAATCTGTCCAGTAATAAGTGTCCTGGGTGAGATTGGTATACGTCATAAGGGTATTGCTTACGGGATCAAAAGCGATATTATGCCAGGATAGAGGAGTAAGGTGTTCGTTGGAAACGAAGATATAATCAAGATATTCCGGCTGATTCTTAGGATAAGGATAATGGTAAGATGCCATGGTGTTCGTTTGGGTATCCCATGTCTGTGAAAGACCTTTGTAGAAAGGTGCAGATACATTTAACGTTTGCAGCATGACAGGGTATTCCTGGCTGTTCTTAATAATATTAAAATCTCCGCCATACAAAAGCATTTCATCAGCAGGAATTTGAAGCGCATCCACATAAGATTTGATCATTTCCAGCTGGCTTTTTCTGATGCTGACTTCATTTCCCTGGCAGCCGGGTTGGGTAGATTGAAGATGGGTAGAAATACAATGAATCCGTTTTCCGTTTTTAATAATACGTGCGTACACAAAGCCCTTTAAAGAAAGGGCATCGAAATCACATCCTTTGGGAAAGATATATTGATTCATTATTTCAATCGGGTACTTACTGGCAATCATCACTCCACCGTTTTCCAGTCCGCCCGAGACTACTTCTCTCCAGTCTCCGGAAGTGCTATTCCAGCCTTGTTTGGTTTGTCCAAGAATAGGTGTCTGGTAAGGGAATTTTGAAGAAAGTTTTTCTCGAAGTATTGTTGAAGCTGTATTGTCAAAGCATTCCTGCAGGAGTAATACATCATAATTTTTGATAAAGTCTGCCCTCCCGATTTTTTCTGCCCTTTGATTTTGCGACCATTGTGTGGTAGAGGCTACGGCGATATCCCGTAATAAGAATGTGTTGTAAGTGAGTACTTTGAGATCATTATCTCCTAAACGTGAAAATCTATCGTTTTTATTTACCTGATTGGCAATAGAGTCATTTTCTTCAAAAGAGGCTTGTTCACCGCATGAAATAAATGAAAGAAAGCATAATAATGCAAGAAGATAGAATCTCCTGTCGAAATTTTTCATATGTATTTTTTATTTGATGGGCTAAAATACTCTATGAAGAAAAAGTAAATGTTATCTAAGTATTATATGTATATTAAGTTTGTCATAAAATAAAATGTGACAAGATATCTCTGCAATTACTTCGCGAGATATAAAATAAAAAGTCCCATTATTCAAATAATGGGACCGTATATTGCGTATGATTATATCTTAATATCTGTAGTATTCCGGTTTGAACGGACCTTTTACATCTACACCGATATATTCAGCTTGTTCAGGAGAAAGAGTTTCCAGCTCAACGCTTAATTTTTTAAGGTGAAGGGCAGCTACTTTTTCATCTAAGTGTTTTGGTAGTGTATACACCTCGTTTTTGTATGCTGCAGCATTATTCCATAATTCGATCTGAGCTAAAGTCTGATTAGAGAAAGAATTGGACATTACAAAACTAGGGTGTCCTGTAGCACATCCAAGGTTTACCAGTCTTCCTTCCGCAAGGATGATAATTTCTTTTCCTCCTTCCAAGGTATAGATATCTACTTGTGGTTTAACTTCTGATTTTGTGTGACCATAGTTTTTGTTTAACCATGCCATATCAATTTCATTATCGAAGTGACCGATGTTACAAACGATCGCCTTATCTTTCATTTTAAGGAAGTGCTCTGCTCTCACGATATTGAAGTTACCGGTAGTCGTAATGATGATATCTGCATTATCTACAACTGTATCTAATCTTTTTACCTCATAACCATCCATTGCAGCCTGTAAAGCACAGATAGGATCAATTTCAGTAACCGTTACGATAGAACCTGCCCCTCTGAAAGAAGCTGCCGTACCTTTACCTACATCTCCGTAACCACAAACTACCACTCTTTTACCTGCCAACATTACGTCTGTAGCTCTTCTTACAGCATCTACTGCAGATTCTTTACAACCGTATTTGTTGTCAAATTTAGACTTGGTAACAGAATCATTCACATTGATAGCCGGCATTACTAACGTACCGTTCTTCATTCTTTCGTATAATCTGTGTACTCCTGTAGTGGTTTCTTCAGAAAGTCCTTTGATATCTTTTGTTAATTCAGGGTATTTATCAAAAACCATGTTCGTTAAATCTCCACCGTCATCAAGGATCATGTTTAATGGCTTTCTTTCTTCACCGAAGAATAAAGTCTGCTCAATACACCAGTCGAATTCCTCTTCATTTAATCCTTTCCAAGCATAAACAGGAATTCCTGCAGCAGCAATAGCAGCAGCAGCATGATCTTGTGTAGAGAAAATATTACAAGAAGACCATGTAACTTCAGCACCTAAAGCTACTAAGGTTTCGATAAGCACAGCTGTCTGGATCGTCATATGTAGACATCCTGCAATTCTTGCTCCTTTTAGGGGTTGAGATGGTCCGTATTCTTCACGGATAGACATCAGGCCAGGCATTTCTGCCTCAGCAAGAGTAATTTCTTTTCTTCCCCATTCTGCAAGAGAAATGTCCTTAACTTTATAAGGAACGTATTGTGTTGTAGTACTCATATGTTAATGAATAAGTTTAAATTCAATTGATAATGAAATGCAAAATTACAATTAATAATTAAGATATAAAAACGATGGATCAAGTTCAATTGATGAGATTATACATGAATTAATATTATTTTTATTTACTCTAAATAAGCTATTTTTGCATCAATAAAATCGTTGTAAGATGAATGATAACCATGCCCAGGATAATGCTCAAAAAAAGACAAAGCCACTTACTCCCAAAGTAAAAGAGTTAATAAATAGATCTAAAAGTGTGATTTTAGCCACCGTAGATGCCGAAGGAAATTCCCATTCCAGCTATGCTCCTTTTGTACAGATAGAAAATACATTTTACATTTTGGTATCTTTTATGGTAAAACATACAAAAAATCTTGCAGAGGGAAGGAGTACTTCTGTAATGCTTATAGAAGATGAGATGGCTACCAAGCAGATATATGCCCGTGAACGGTTAACCTTTGAAGCCAAAACATCACCAATAGAAAGAGATTCTGAAAGCTGGAATAATGCGGTAAGTCAATTAAAAGAATCTCATGGAAAAGTAGTCGATCTTATTTCCGAAATGAAAGATTTTATTCTTATTGCTTTACATCCGCTTAAAGGTTCCTATGTGAATGGTTTTGGAAGTGCTTACTTTGTTGATGAGAATCTGGAAATCCTTGAGCATAGAAATGATGTTAACCATCAATCAAAATAAATTGGAAGGTAGGAGAGGAAGAGTGTTTTTTACGATTGCCTTTTTCATTAAAGGATTTCTTTTTAGTAAAACCCGACTTCATCTTCTACAATTATATGATCATTACATTTCTTTTTATTACTTTTATCCAATAAAAAACAATGCCCCTTTACCGAGATTTTTCAGATGAAACCGCTACAATTCTTATTTGGAAATATGATGAGAGCGAAGAATTACATATTAATGATCTTTTAGAACCTGAAAATGCGGAAAAAGTAAAAGACTACCATCCCAAGAAATTACTGGAAGTCTTAATGGTTCGTAAACTTTTAAAAGGATTAAAGCCGGATTCTAAAATACTCTATAAAGAAAGAGAACCTTTTCTTTCCCCAAAGGATGCGGAAATTTCAATCACCCATTCATTTCCTTTTGCAGCTATTGCCATTTCAAAAAGAAAAAT
This sequence comes from Chryseobacterium sp. Chry.R1, assembly GCF_039645525.1. Lineage (NCBI taxonomy): Bacteria > Pseudomonadati > Bacteroidota > Flavobacteriia > Flavobacteriales > Weeksellaceae > Chryseobacterium > Chryseobacterium sp. Chry.R1. The sequence goes on along the minus strand of NZ_CP151793.1, from coordinate 4,343,431 downwards.
CGGAATTGATATTGAAAAATTCAATCCTAAGATCATGAGGGTTATTGATAAGTTTACGTATGAAAATGAAAGAGGATTTATTCCTGAAGATCTCGCCCATACTTATTATACCATTATCTGGAGCGTAAAAGAAAGCATGTATAAGATCCATCATTCCAAATACTGGTCCTTGAAGAAAAACTATGAAGTGAAGCCTTTTCAGCTAAAAAATCTTCACAAAATAAGCTGCCGGGTGTATGATGATCAGTTTTCAGATGAGTTCAAAGCAAGGGTAGAATTTTTTGATGACTACTGCTTTACGATTGTGGAGGAGTAGCCGCTTCGGATTCGTTCTTGTATTTCTCGATCACTTTTCTTTGCTCTTTAGCAACATCATAAATAAGCTCAAGCACATCATGGATGTTTTTCAGTTCTGTAAGATGAGATATCTTATTGGGATCGTTAACTTCTGAAGCTTCATTTTCTTCAAGCTCTGTCTTCCTTTTCAGCATGAGGTCGTCAATAGAAGAATCCTCCGGTTCCAGACGGCTTTCCATTTTAAGGGATTCATGGATTTTTTCACCATTAAGAAGGGCATAGGTCTGCTGTAACTCCGATTCTATTTTCCGGCTCCAGCTGTCAGCATCTATTTCAGGATATTTCTCGTCATTTTTAGCATATTGCGAAAGCGAAGCTGTATAAGCCGTAACAAGATGGGAAGTTGCTACAAACTGGTGAACAACTTCCAGCTTCTTCTGCTGATTTTTGGGTTCTGAGATCATCCTCTGGAAATTGTCGGAAAGATTGGCCAGGGAAATAATCGCATTTTTACGTTTTACCTTATAGTCCTCGAGGTCAAAATTATCTTCAAGGAATTTGGAAATAACACTCTGAAAATAGATGAGGTTACTTTCTGCAGATTTTTTCATCAGATCCAGATTCTGGGTATGCTCCCAGACAGGAAGGACAATATAGGAAACAAGGAACGCAATAATACCTGCAATCATGGTATCCACAATTCTGTCTTTGAAAATAACGTCAACCTTTCCGGGGCTTAAAAAATTAAAACTCATAAAGACATAGATCGTCATGAATAATACAGCCCAGAAATATTTACCTTTTAGTAAACTGAAGCAAAGGATCATGCTGATCAGAAGTGTGGCAAATAATATAGCATTGATGTGAACAAAGTGGAGTATGATATAGGCTATTGTAGCTCCTACAATAGTGCCGTACAAACGAAGTCCGTTTCTTTGTTTTGTTATGGAATAAGCCGGTTTTAATATAGCGGTAATCGTAATTAATATCCAGTAGGTATGGCCGATTCCTAAAAACTGAAAAAGAGAAAACAGATACCCGATCAGTAAAGCGGTCGTAATGCGAATGGCATGACGAAACTGAGAGGAAGATAGGGATATGTTGTTTCTAAGGACTTTGAAATTCAGCTTTTCTTCATTAGGCATAAACTTTCTTAGGTCTAATCCTGTTGAAAGACTTTTTGCAAGTTTTACATCTTGTGAAAAAACTTTATAGATCTCGTTGATTTCCTTTGTAATCTCGCTGATACGCATCAGGATCTGACGCAGGATCATAAAGTTTTCTAATGTTTCGGGTGTGATCTGCCTGTTCCTTAGTTCAAAATACAGGGTATTCAGTTTCTTAAGTTCCATTTCCAGATCAAAAATAGGTTTTGCACGGGTACCCAACTGTAAGGAAATTCCAATGTTTGTTATTTCTTCGGAAAGCAGGTTGAGGTAATCATGGATATTAACCAATATCATGCTGTCCTTGAAACTTTCCTGCAACTTCTGATAATCACTTTCAGAAGTCATCAGTTTCTCATGAAGGTCCATTGAGTTCAGGAACATCAGCATCAATAATCTGCTGGTCGTCGTAGATTCATTAACAATGGTTCTTGTCTTAAAAACGGTTTCCCGGGTTTCCTCCTGAAGGTTCTTGATTCCTATCTGCTTGGCAATAACCTGGGTGGTCAGTTTATCGAAATCGGGATTCTTTTGGTAATAATTTGCTTTTATTTTTAAAAATTCTGCCAGCTGGAGATAATTTTCGCCGATCATCTGGCTTGCCAGCTTATAAGGCTGGATAGTCGTAACAATAAGGAAGATCAATAAAAACCATATACAGCCTGACGCAAAGATCAGCAGACTTTTAAAAATATTGTCTCCGGTCAGATGTCCGTCGATAAAGATCGCTAGTACCACCAGAGATAAAGAACCAACGGCAGCCAGCCTTTGCCCGTATACCCCGATAAGTGAAAAAAACATGGCAAATACGATGATCTCGAGGATCACCAGTACTTTGATATGCATCACCAGGCTGGCAATAAGTGCTACAAACACAAAACAGACAATGGCAAAAGTAAGGGCATTCCTTCTTCTGATAAACGGTCCCGGCTGATCAGTAAGGGCTACGAAGCTGGTTCCCAGAGGGAAGAGAAAATATTCTTTTAAAATTCCAAAGTGGGCGAGAACCAAACAAGGTAATACAGTGGCTAATGTAATCCTGATTGCAGAATATACATACTGACTGGTTACAAATTTTTTTAGTTCCGCCGAATAGTTCATATTACAAAAATAATTATTGACAAACAAAAAAGCCTCATAAATATGAGACTTTTCTAAACTTAAATGTTATATTTTTTTAATTATCAACATTAGATGTTTCATCTCCGATATTCCAGGTCAAACCGAAACGAAGCGTGTTATCTAAAGCTGTATTAATTTTAGACATATTGATCAGATAAGAAATATCAAGTCCGAAAGAACGGTACTTCAAACCAATACCTGCTGTTGCGAACTCTCTGGCTCCCTGTTCAGGGCTTTCGCGGAAATAACCAGTTCTTACTGCAAAAGCATTATCGTATGAATATTCCAATGCACCACTATACATGATACTGTTCTTGTTTTTGAAAGACTTTCCGATTCCCGCAATAGGTCCCACATTTGGTACCGCATACATAGGCTGTCTGGTATTAGGATCCATTCCTACGAATTCTGATCCCGGAACTAAGATTTTAGAACCTTCTACACTGATCCCGATTTTATTAAGGTCATCCAGATACATATCATAACCAACCCCTAATCTTGCCATGGTAGGAAGATAAGATCTTGATTCTTCATTTCCTGTGTAATCCAGTTTCGGACCCAGGTTCTGAATAGCAAAACCGGCATTCACTTTACCATCATATCCTCCGATACTTGAAAATCTTGGAGAGGTATAGTATCCTGAAACGTCTACCGCAAATGAATTGGCAGGTTTTAATGTAGTATCTGTGTTGAACCCTCCGGCCAAATCTGAACGGATGAATCTACCCGTTACAGCCATTGAGTATGAATCTGAAAGCTTTAATCCATAAGCAACATCAATAGAGAATTCATTTGGTTTTGATGTTCCCATTGAAGCTACTTCGCTACCTACTAACTGAGTCAAGTCTACCTGTCCCATGTTGAAGTAATAAATACTTGCTGAGATCGTAGATCTTTCATCCTGACCTAAGAATTTATGGAATGCACCATATAATAGAAATACGTCATTGGTTAATTTTCCCATATAAGGGGTGTAGTTAAGGCCTACGGAAGAACTCGTTCTGCTAAAAGGATATTTCGCTGCATTCCAGAATTGTGAAAATGCATCCGGAGAGGTAACGACACCCTGATCACCCATACCTCCAGATCTTGCATCTGGTGCAATTCTTAGAAATGGAGCTCCGGTCAATACAGGTCTTACCTGCCCCAGATCTTGCGAATAGCCTAAAAAACCAGCACTTAAACCAATTCCTAAAAGCAGTTTAGTAGTTAAATTCATATGTTGTCTTTTATATATTATCAGTTTTTTATTAATATTATTATTATCCTTATTTTATTTTACTTCAAAAGTACCATTTTTTCTACAGCTGTGGCACTTCCTTTGCATTTTTCTTGGTTTTGACTTTTTGCAAATATCTTAAAAATATATGTTCCCTTCCCAACAGTTGCCCCAAAATCGTCTCTTCCATCCCATTCAATTGCCTGACGTGGCGTTCTAAAGCCCTGTAGGAAAGGTTCTGCAACTACAGCCTGTGATAAAGTTCTTACCAATTTTCCTGTTATTGTATAGATTTGAACATTTACATTCAGAATATCATCACAATTATGCTCAAACTGAACATACGTTTTATTGGTAAACGGATTCGGCCAGTTAAGAGGTCTGTTGATTACCAGATGCTGATCCGCTTCATCCTTAACTTCAAAGTTTAACGTTGCAGATGTAGAATTATTGTTTATATCCCAAACTTTAAATGATAATTGATGCTGACCTACCGATAAATTCCTGAAAGGGTAGGTTACATTTCCTTTCTGATAATCTGCAAGACTCGGACTCAGACATCCATTTCCTTCTCCCGAAGAATAAAAATCGTTTAAAACAATAGTATTGATGATCTGGCCATCCAAATATACAGTAATATCATGGCCAATACCGGATCCTGTTGAATTTATTCCCGTATCATCTGTGATACAGGCAAGCAACATCGGATTCTGGTCTGTAATACCTCCATCCGCAAAGTTTGTATTGTTCATGTACAGCTTTACCTTAGGGGGCTGGCTGTCATTAATTCCGTTCGGGTTAATATCTCCAACCTGTACCGCCTGATTATTGAATACGTCCGTAGCTTTATTGTCAGCATATCCGAGGATTCTTCCTTCACCTACGGCATAATTAATATCTTTCGGTACATAAAATTCTACAGTGAATACCCCATTCACAGCAGTACCTGACGCCTTCACAATAGCACTTCCTTCTTCAGTATATTCAAGGATAGGGGTGAGGTTTCCGTCGTTATTCAATGTTTTTTTATTAAGCCTCTTATCGAAGATATTGATAACCACTCTTCCGTTAAAAGAGGTATTAATACTTCCGTTTGTATTGTTGATATGTCCTTTTACTTTTACAAAGTCCAGACCTCTGATCAGTCCCGGTACCGGAGTTTCTATAGCATCGATTACCAATAACCTTTTTGGTCTGCTTAATTTCATAGCAGGATCACCCAGAAGGTTTACTTTCAAGTGGTCTGCTTGCGGACCTTTTTGTCTTTTAGCATTTAAATGGGCAACACCAAGGGTTTCAAAATCATCATTCACAAGTTTGAAAATATCTTTGGTGTAAAGGTCTGTAAAATCACGACCATAATCCACACCAATAGCACGGCTTGAGGTGATCATTGTTGCCGGCCCTCCCTGTTTCATTTTTAGAAAACGTTCTCCGGCAGAAAAGGTTTCCGGTTCATCCCAGAGCGTAAATTCACAAGTAATCGTAGACACGAATGGAAATCTGCTGTACACATTGGAAAAGTTATTGGCATTATTGATCTCATCAAGGGTAAGCACTCTTTCCTGAGCCCATCCGCTGATTCCTCCATGTCCGAAATAAAACAGGTACATACTGTTTCCGATATCATTGGAGATTGCCTGGTTAACCTGTGGGTATCTTTGTCCGCCTGCTGTACTCTGAGCCTGAAAAGCATCCAGATAGAGTTTTCTTACATTATATTCTTTAAGATTTGTAGATCCCGGCTGCTCGAAAACAGTTGCTAATGTAGTGTTCATTACATCATGGAAAGGACCTCCGCCATCATCATCATCATCTACTACGAAATCAAGCTTCATACGCCATTCCCCAAAAGGAGTCGACTGCCCCGGTAAAGAATTGTAATATGCAAGGGTTTTATCCATCATTACCGCTGCTTCAGTAGCATTTGCCGCAGGAAGTCTTCCTACCGGCACATCAGGTAAGTTATTCGGGATCGAAGCAGAAGTTTGTGGTTTTGTCATTACGATATAATCATCGGTAACAAACGAAGTAATGAAATCTGAAGACTGTTCACTTTCATAGCTGGATACCACATTGGAATTGTTAGGAACCCTGTTTTTATAATCGTAAGAGGTATCACCCAGAATAAATACATATTTTAAACTTCCCAGTGGTGTATTTAATTTGGTTATAAAATCACGGATAGCAGTAAGATCTTTACTTCCGCTTCCAAATTCATTATAGATCTTATTAACATCTACAATCTGTACATTATAATTATTTTTAGTCTGATGGTAGGTGGCAAGCCTTTGAGCCTGGGACATCATTTCAGGGACTGTAATAATCAGATAATCTACATTTTGTAATCCTGAAAGGTTCTGGTTGGCAATTCTCTCTACGAATTGAGGTGAATAAGCGGCATCAGCTTTAAATGCAACAAATTCGTTATTGAAATTTAAATCAGAAGTAATATACCCGAAATTAAAATTACCACCTCCCGTTGCTTTGTTGACTCTTCTGTTGGCATTGGTGATATCCGTGACATCCCAGATCTGTTCCAATCCCGCCGTATTGCTTACGCTGAATCCATAACTGGTGTTGGATCCGCTTACAAGGGAAAAATCCCTGAAATTCATCTGTGACCCGTTATATCTAAGGTCCTCTTTATATTGAACTTCGGCATAATCAAAATAAAATAAACCATTAGGATTTGTAGCGATGTTCGGTTTATAGTTGATCGTGAGCTGATTGCCACTTAAATTGGTAACATCTCCAAAATAAACATATGGGACATAATCAGGGTCCGTTGAACCGGATGAAAAAGGCTGAGCATTTTGATTATTAATATCAAAAGTTATACTGTTTCCCTGAGACTTATATCCAATTACCCGTGTTCTGTATTTTACGGGATCGCCGCCCAGGATCGGAGTGGTGAGGTTAAAGGTAACCGATTTGTCGGTGGTAAACGGAGCTTCCTCTGTCCATACCCTTCCGACTTTCATGATGTTTTTCTGATCATTATTGATCACCTGGTAATTATCAAATCGTGTAATTAGTGGGGAAGCCGGCAGGTTGGCATCTATAGGCTGAACCCTTTTTCCCGCACCTTTATCAAAATTGATGTAGTAATAGGAAAAATCTTCATAAATATTCTTTACGTTTTCACTGCGGTCAATTCTTTCTTCCGCTCTTTTGAATCCTTTACCATTGGAACTATTATACAGATTGTATCCATTAGGTCCCTGAGCATAGAATAGGGCATAATCATTATCGTTCCATATTCCATCATCTTCACCCACTACCTGTATGGCGTTTTCCTGAAGAGCACTGTATTTTACATCCTGGTTATATTCCGGTAACATGATTCCTCCGTTCCCATATATCCTGAAATTTCTTGGATTTACAGATGAAGGATTGATCCCGTTATCCTTTAAAAACTGAGTGGTAATTTTAAAAATACCGGACTTGTCTACTTTAATTTTATAAAAAGCGCCGCTAGCCAAAGGGTTGTTGGTCGTTCCCACCTTAGCTGCATTCATCATCTGATTAGAGCCGTTTCCTTCTGAAATTTCAAATGATGAAAGTCTTTGTATTCTTCCTTTTACATTTTTAAACAGGCCAACATGTACGCTGGCGTATTGTTCCCCTTCTGAGTAATAATAAGAAACATTAGAAACATCATAATCAGGTAATGCGTTTTTGCTTAACTCAAATAGCTCCCGGTTTGAAACTGCTTCCCAAACTAAATTGGAAATTTTTAATTGCTTTTCACCTATTTTTTGTGTGGTTATTATAAAAATGTTATTTTGGCCATATGAAAATCCCTTATTTTTAAAATTGGGAAGATTGATTTTTGTGTCTCCAAAATCTTGAATTTTTGATCCATCCCACTCGATGGTGATTCTTTGAGCATAAATCGTTGATACAGAAGTTAATAGAAGTAAAAACGTAATTATTTGTTTCATGTTTGTTTTTGAAATTACTAAATTACAAAATAAATGAAAATTTTATAATTAAATTGCGATACAATAAAATTAATTTGTTAACGTTTTTCAAAAAAATCAAATGATTACTTGATTTATTGAATAATTTATTTTTTCTTTGTACTTTGAAAATATTTATATCGACTATGAAAAAACTAAAGTTGTTTTCATTAATAGCATTAAGTTCTACACTTGCATTAACCAGTTGTGGTGGATCGGGTACCAACAAAGGTGGAGGTACTAAAAAATTTATCAGTAAGACGGGTTGGAAACCAAACGAAAAACAAGGTTGGTTTTTTGCAGGAAAGCAACAAAAACAGAAAGGTTGGCCGGGGATGGTATATGTAGAAGGTGGAACTTTTACAATGGGATTAGTGAAAGATGATGTCATGCACGATTGGAATAATTCGCCTCGCAGAATGCAGGTAAGTTCTTTCTTTATCGGTGAAACAGAGATTACTAACTACGAATACCGCGAATACCTTACATGGTTGAAGTATGTGTTCCCACCTAGTGATCCAAGTTTTAAGGAAATCTATAATGGTGCCTTACCAGATACCTTATTATGGGATAACAAACTATCTAGAAATGATTACAACGAGACGTATTTCCGTTCTCCGGAGTTTGATTACTATCCGGTAGTAGGTGTTTCCTGGACTCAGGCAAACAGATATTGCGAATGGTTAACAGACAGAGCTAATGAAAAAGCTTTAATGTCTGCAGGGATCATCGCTAAAGATTTGTATATCAACGAATCCAATAATCAAGGAGGAACTGCATTTAACATGGATAAATTCAAAGCGAATGATCCTGAAATGCAAGGATATATTAACGAACAAAGAATGCAGCAAAAAACGGGTTTGAAAACAACCAACCAAAGATTGCTTGCTGCTAACAGAGCTCCAAACTCTGCAATGGTTCAGAAGTTCAGACTTCCTACAGAAGTTGAATGGGAATACGCAGCGCTTGGTATGGCTAAAAACAGAGAATATAACCAATATCTTGGAAAGAAGCCTGAAATTGAAAGATTAAGAGGTACCAAAGGAAGAGACAGAGGAATGTTCCTTGAAAACTTCAAAATGGGTAGAGGAGATTACTCAGGTATCGCAGGTTGGAAGAATGACGGTTCTGCAAGAACTTCAGATGTTAGACAATATCCGTCTAACGATCTTGGAATCTATGGAATGTATGGAAACGTGTCTGAATGGACAGCGGATGTTTACAGACCTATTATTGATGAAGATTTCAGTGACTTCAATTACTATAGAGGAAATATGCCTCAGGCTGTTGTAAAGAACGGAGACGGAACTTACAAAATGGTAGATGAAGGAAGCATTAAATATGATACTTTAGCTGACGGAAGATTAGTTTACAGAAACTTACCTGGACAGTTTGAAAGACAAACAATCGCTGATTACAGAAATTATAGAGACGGTGACAGACAATCTTCTTTAGAGTACTATAAAGCCGGAGATTCTGCAACAGCATATGATATGTACAACTCTCCTAAACAAAGATTCATTGTAGATGGAAGCGGTAAAGTAATACTGCAAAAAGACACCAGAGACAGAACATCTGCTATGTCTAACGACATCAGAGTAGTAAAAGGTGGTTCTTGGCAGGATACGGCATACTGGCTGGATCCGGGACAAAGAAGATATAAAGATCAAAACAGAGCTTATGGCTGGATTGGATTCCGTGTCGCTCAAGATGCCAGAGTTGCTGACAAGAATAGAACTAGAAGATAATATTTATCAAAAAATAATTGAAAAAAACCTTCCTAAATACAGGAAGGTTTTTTTATTTTTGGACTATGAATATAGAACAGTTTTATCCTTTGTTTCTGCAAGCTAATAAAGTTACTATTGACAGCAGAAAAATAGAAAATAATGATATTTTCTTTGCCTTTTCAGGAGATAATTTTAACGCAGCTACTTTGGCAGAAAAGGCTGTTTCCGAAGGCGCTTTGGCAGTAATTGTGGAGGATAAAGAATATGAAAATACAAATGGAAATATCTTCTATGTTCCTTCTACACTGGATTTTTTACAGGCTCTTGCCATACATCACAGAAATAAGCTGAATATTCCATTCATAGGGCTTACAGGGAGTAATGGAAAAACAACTACAAAAGAACTGATCCATGCTGTTCTTTCTGAAAAATATAACGTGCAGTATACCTACGGTAATCTGAATAACCACATTGGAGTTCCTCTTACCATTTTATCCATCAGACCTGAACATGAAATGGCGGTAATAGAAATGGGAGCAAATCATCAGAAAGAAATAGAGCTGTTATGTTCGCTATCGAAACCTGATTTCGGATACATTACCAACTTCGGGAAAGCACACCTGGAGGGATTTGGTGGATTTGAAGGGGTGATCAAAGGAAAATCCGAATTGTATGACTATCTGAAAACATTCCATAAGACTATTATTGTTAACGAGAATGATGAGATACAGCGTGATAAAACAGAAAATTATAATCCTAAAATCACATTCGGAAAACCAGATTCGGATTATTATTTTGAGGCCTTTTCAGAAAATCATTGTGTAGGTTTATCTTATCAGGGGACCAGAGCATTATCTAGGCTTACAGGGAATTATAATTTTACAAACCTTTGTGCAGCAGTTAGTCTGGGGCTTCATTTTGGAATAGAAATTAGTAAAATACAACATGCTATTGAAAGCTATACGCCGACCAATATGCGATCCCAGATCGTAAAAAAAGAGGGTAGGACACTTGTTCTGGATACTTACAATGCTAATCCAAGCTCAATGACGGCCTCTCTAAATAACTTTGTAACTTTTGAAGGAGCCAAGGCCATTATTATTGGTGATATGCTTGAGCTGGGAAATGAAAGTGAACTGGAGCATCAGATCATTTTAAAACAGGCATTGGACCTGGGTTTTGATCAAATCATCACTGTTGGCAGAAATTTTAAGCAAATAAATCAATCAACACTATCTTTTGAAAATACCCAGGAATTAATAGAATACCTTAAACTGAATAAAATTCAATCAGAGAATATTCTATTAAAAGCTTCACGGGGTATATCGCTGGAAAAAGCGCTGGATTTTATTTAGGCTGGCCATCCCTGAATTCAGTGACGATCAGACGAATGTTTTTAAAAGTATTTGGAAAAACTTCATTTTCTATTTGAGTGTTGTTTTTCCATGCTACCTCTGTAATACCTTCTTCAATCTGAGGTTTAGAAGTGTCTTCACCATTAAAATTCATTTCGAACCAATGGGTACATTTCAGAATTTTTTCACCGTTTCTTTCTACGTAGATATGGTAAGTGGTGTTGATGAATTTTACTAATTCAACATCCTTAAGTCCTGTTTCTTCCTCGATTTCCCTAACAGCAGATTCCTCACGGGATTCTCCTTTTTCCATTTTTCCTTTGGGAAGATCCCATTTGCCCAGTCTTTTGATGAAAAGCATTTCACTTTTGCTGTTATTCACAAGCCCGCCTGCTGCCTCAATAATTCTGAAGAGACTCTGAAATTCTTTCCAAATAGTATCAATATCGTCTCCGAATACATTCAATTCTTTTACAGATGTATTTTCAAGAAGATCTAATGCGATTTCAAAAGTTGTGAAGTTCTCATACCTTACATTTTTTTCCAGGTTTTCAGACTGTTTAGACAGCAATAATTTTTTTTCGTTCACAAAAACTTTATACATTCCAATATATTTACTAGCGCATTAATAATCAATTATTTAATTTTTTACCATTTGTGCTTTTATGACTTTTTGAGGGTGTTTTTACTGCAAAATAAAATTGCTATTTTATTTGACTACAAATATAAAAAATATAGTTTAGATGAAATTTATAAAAATAAGGGCTGCGGTGTAACTGTTGTGTTGACCTATAAATTACGAGCAAAATTAGTGTCTTTAGATATGATTTATTCAATAAGCACTAATAATAAACCTTTACCAATTGATGTAAAGGCTTATTTAATGTTTAATTAAGATTAATTAAGTCTATAGCTTAGTAAATACCAAGTCCTTTATTTTAGGTAAGTATACTGTTTTATCTGTACTGGGAGGACAAGTGGCACTATCAATTAGAGAATCATTTGGTTTATATATCCATGAAAGCTGTGTTGAATTTATTTTTTTAGAAGTATCTTTCCCCAACCAATTCCACAATTAGTGCCTCCATAATATAGCAGTACTAAATTTTGACTTGGACTTGTTCCGAAGCTGTAGATTGTATGAGTATCTTGGTTTATAGGAATTGACATGTTTTTGGTATCCTGTAAAACTTGACCACTTGTTTTTTTTACTATAAATTTGATGCAAAGAACATCTTAATAGTAACTTTTAGTTTGTAGATCAATTTTTTTCTTTACTTCTTTTGTTATAAACAGATTAATTATTTTTCCATCAAAATTTGCAGAAAAATTTCCCACGTAACTATCCAATTCATTATTCAAATCCTTCAGATAAGAATTAGAAGTAATATCTTTCAAACTAGTATTTAATGGCTGTATTTGTTGTGCTTTACAAGCAGTTATGTTTATAATTAATTCTAATACAATTATAACTCTCAAAAATATTGTTTTCATGATTTAAGAACACGGTGTATCTGTTGTATTGACCTTTAAATTACGGGTAAAATGAGTGTTTTCAGATATGATTTATTCAATGAGCATCAATAATAAATCTTTACCAATTTAGGTAAAGATCTATTTAATGTTTAATTAAGATTAATTAACTCTATTGTTTAGTAAATACTAAGCCCTTTGTTTCTGGTAAGTATACTGTTTTATCAGTGCTTGGAGGACAAGTTGCAGCATCAATTACTAAACTGTTTGGCTTATATTCCCAAGATATTTGATTCGAATTAATCTTTTTTAGTATTATTTTACCCCATCCAATACCACAATTTGTACCATCATAGATAAAGATTATATCTCCCAGTGTAGGTCTGGTTCCAATACTTACAATATTAAAATAAGAATCATTATTTAAAACCATGCTTTGCGTATCTTGAAGTATTGTTCCAGAAGAATTTTTTATTATATATTTTACTACTAATGCATCTGTAAAATAGCTTTTATGAGTACTTTTTTCTAATTTATTATCTACTTTTGTGATGAAAATTATTATTTCGTTTCCTTGATAATTAGCCTTGTATTTTCCTACGTATGGATCTAACTCATGATTTAGGTCTTTTAAATATGAATTGTTTGGGATGTCTTCATAATCTGTATTTAAGGGATATTGTTGTTGTGCTTTACAGGAAATAAAGTTTATAATTAATCCCGCAATTAGAAATATTTTAAAGTGAATTTTCATAATTTTATTTTTTAATGTTTTAAGAACACGGTGTAGCTGTTGTATTGACCTATAAATTACGAGCAAAATTAGTGTCTTTAGATATGATTTATTCAATAAGCACTAATAATAAACCTTTACCAATTGAGGTAAAGGCTTATTTAATGTTTAATTAAGATTAATTAAGTCTATAGCTTAGTAAATACCAAGTCCTTTATTTCAGGTAAGTATACTGTTTTATCTGTACTGGGAGGACAAGTGGCACTATCAATTAGAGAATCATTTGGTTTATATATCCATGAAAGCTGTGTTGAATTTATTTTTTTTAGAAGTATCTTTCCCCAACCAATTCCACAATTAGTGCCTCCATAATATAGTAGTACTAAATTTTGACTTGGACTTGTTCCGAAGCTGTAGATTGTATGAGTATCTTGGTTTATAGGAATTGACATGTTTTTGGTATCCTGTAAAACTTGACCACTTGTTTTTTTTACTATAAATTTGATGCAAAGAACATCTTGATAGTAACTTTTAGTTTGTAGATCAATTTTTTTCTTTACTTCTTTTGTTATAAACAGATTAATTATTTTTCCATCAAAATTTGCAGAAAAATTTCCCACGTAACTATCCAATTCATTATTCAAATCCTTCAGATAGGAATTAGAAGTAATATCTTTCAAATTAGTATTTAAGGGCTGTATTTGTTGTGCTTTACAAGCTGTTAAGTTTATAATTAGTTCTAATACAATTATAACTCTCAAAAATATTGTTTTCATGATTTTATTTCCTATGAACATGGGGTAGCTGTTGTGCCAGTACCACCACTATTTAATTTTATGTTATTTACTATTCCGTTATCCTCGATTCTTTGCAAATTTACTTTACCTTCCATTCCCATACCTTTTAAAGTTTCAAAAAAAAGCTTTTCTAATCCTTGATTATTAAGGTCTGCACCGAGGTAATCAACATTTGACAAATCTAATGTCATCTGCCCTTCTAATACTTGAAACTCTTTTATTAACTTTTTAGAATCCCAATTATTGTTATACAAAAACTGTGATAACTCTTGGGCAGTACCACTAAAGTTAATCATATAGTTGTAATATTTAATCCCGTTAGGACATGTACTACAGGACTCTGAACCAATCATTCCCATAAAACCATCACCAATATTTCCGTTAGGTTGAGCAATTGAAAAATTTAGAAGTTTAATAATATCCGGAGGAGAAAGCATTTTAATGCCATTTGGTGTATGATTATGATAACCGCCCAGGTATCCGGCTGTATCACCTAAATCTACTTCATGTGCACCCCCAGGAATTGTAGCACTAGTTGTTCCATCTGATTTTATTTTTACTCCAATTTCGCCACCCTTAGGGGCTTGAACCTTTAGTTCTTTGATTTTTGCTTGTACATCGGGTTTGCTCAAAATATTTTTAGCTTTCTCACAAGGATTTGGAGGAGTTACAGGAGTTCCACCACCGCCTCCATGAATAGCCCCTCCGCCACTCATTCCTCCGCCAAGACCACCGCTCCCTCCATTACTTCCATAATCTAAAAATGGATAATAAAAAATGTAAGATGGACCAGGTATTGATTGATATACGGTAATAATAACCTCCTCGATTGCTTCTTCATGCATTTGTTCTCTCCCTTTTGAGAGTTGCATTGCATCATAAGCTTTCTGAAGTTTTGCAAGAATACTTTGTACCTCAGGAGAGTCATTTTTTAATACACTAAAGTTTACCCAATCTCTTTCAAGATTTATGATTCCAAATAATGCAGCATTTACCTTGCCGTCTTTCATAATGGGATAGACAATACCCTTGTTTGCATCTCCGTAAGTGAGACTTCTTAAATCAAAATATACATCTCCTACTTGTTCATTAAACTTTTTTGAATAATCAGGATTCTTATCCATAAAAGTTTTTATGATATTCATGAAAGGTTCATGGTAACTCACGTATTCAAAACCTTCCTTTTGCAAGAGCTTTTTAGAGGCAAGGTTTTCTTCAAACCTCGCAAAAGCTCCAATTTTTTCTCTTTCCGTTCTTTTTTCTTCCTGCGCTGTTTCATCTGTTCTACAGGAATTGAAAAAGAACAGGCCCATTACTAATAAAAGTAATGATACAATGAGTTTTCTCTTCATAAACAGTTAATAATTTTAGTTTGCTAATTTAAAATTTTTTTTAATTCACAATATGGGGTTTTTCGTATCGTTTTAAACTGCTTTTTACATATGTAAATCTATTAATTATACTTATTCTTTTATCAGGGCTTAAGTCTTAACATTTATTCTTAATAACTTGCTAATTCTTTTACCAATGTAATATATTATTGAACAAAAAATGTAATAGGTTCAGAAAGAATAGCTTAGTGTATTAAAGTTTTACTATATTTTGTTAGGCTTCTAACCTTCCTATTTCTTTTTCTATAATGTTTTTGAAAGATTTATCTTTTAGAATTGTTTCATCAAAAGAACTCTCAGAATTGATGCCTTTAAAGTTTTTTTTTATACTTTTGTTGCAGTGGTAAATATAGATGTACGATTTTTCATTTAAATTTTAAGGTGAAAATATGCGAGCTTCAAAATTATCTATTTTGTTTGGATAATTTTTTACTGCACTGTTTTACTGAGTTGTATAATATATTGATAAGTAGTCAATTATGAATATGATGTAAAACTTTATATCAAAGAATTTAAATACAAAAATAAAAAATGAATTTAGAAGGACGAAAAATTATTGTCAATAAATCATCTAAAGAGTTGGCGGAACTATTAAAAACACCAGACAACTATAAAGAATTTATGCCGGACGGACTTCAAAAGTTTGAAAGCAGAGAAGATGGATTTAAATTTGGACTGCAGGGGATGCCGGAAATTGCTTTAAAAATAGATGAAGTTACAGACCAAAAAGCTGTTTTGAAATCGGCAAGTTCAAGTCTGGATTTTTCATTAACAGCAACTTTAAACCCTGTCAATGACAGCCAAACGGAAGTACAAATGCTTTTTGAGGGTAAGTTTAATCCATTTATAAAAATGATGGTTGAGAAGCCTCTTCAGAATTTTATCAATACCTTAACGGATAAGATAGAAGCTTACAAGTAATATATCAACCTTCAGAAATGGAGGTTTTTTTATGCAATGATACCGGAGCTGTGATCTTTAAAGCTACCCGTAGCAGAGGATAATACATTCACTTGCTGGTTGAGTCGTAAGATCCCCATAAACGCAAATATCAATGCTTCTTTATAATCTATAAGCTGTTTTTCAGGAATAACAATTTCTGCTTTTGTTTTTGCCTTTATCTTTTCAATCAGATAAGAATTATGGGTTCCGCCACCGGTAAAAAGAATGTTTTTCAAGGCATTCTCATTGATAACTTGAGAAATTTGTTCGGCAATATGCTCAGTGAAGGTTGCCAGGAGATCAAGGGTTTCAATATTTTTAAAACTGTTAAAGATATTTTCATTACACCATTCAATACCTAAGGACTTAGGGTATGGTTGTCTATAGAAATGGATTGAGCTTAGTTTGTCCAGTAAAGCTTTGTTAACAGTTCCTTTTTGGGCAAGTTCACCATTTTTATCAAAACGTTTACCTGACTGTTCCGCTAATTTATTCAGAACAATATTTACCGGAACGATATCAAATGCTATTCTTCTATGATGAGACTGAAATGAGATATTTGAAAATCCTCCCAGGTTAAGACATGCGTCATATGTTGAGAACAATAGTTCGTCACCAATCGGGACCAGGGGAGCTCCATTTCCACCCATCAAAACGTCCTGTGTCCTGAAATCATAAATAACAGGTAATCCCGTTTCAAGCTTTATGGCTCTTCCATCTCCGATTTGTAGGGTGAACTTTTTCTGAGGCTGATGAAAAACGGTGTGCCCGTGAGAGGCGATAAGGTCAATGTTTTTTAATTGATGAGTTTCTATAAACTGATGAACCTGTTTTCCCAGATAGAAGCCGTATTCAGCATTGAGCTCCAGGAGTTCTTCAGCGGATAGATGAATAGAATTCCTCAGTCGCTCTTCCCAGGTCTCAGGGTAGGGAATGGTTTCGGCAATTACAATCTGAAAACTCCACTGCTCCTGCTTTTCAAACCGGACAAAGCAAATATCCAGTCCATCTAAACTGGTACCCGACATTAAACCTATCGCTCGGAAAATCATAGAAATTATTTTTTGGATTCGGACAGTTGTTTAGAGCTGAAATCTCCGGAACTGTTAAAGAAAGTATATTCAGAGAAGTCATCCTTGGCAGTCATTCCGTTGGCGCCTACAAGCGTAGAGCCATCTTCCATCGTTACATATACGGTATCTTTGGTGTAAATACGGTTTTTCCTCTGATCCCAGTAGATGCTCTGCATGGCAAATCTTTGTCCTTCGTTGGTGGTAATTCTCACATTACCTTTTGCCTCATAGAATTTTTTATATTCGAAGATCCGTGCGTATTTGGCAGTAATTTTTCCCGGTACCTTGGGCTTTTTCTTATCAAAAAATTCAATATTGATTCCTTTTCGGGCAACTACATACGGGCTATCTATGAGCTCGTACTTTTCAATAATAGGAGCTAACGCCTTTAGTGTGACGAATCCGGAATCTCTCTGGATGATACGGGCATTATTAATGATCTGTGAAGGGAAATTTTTGCTTTGATTGCCGTTTCGTTTGGTAAGATCCTCTTCACAGGATGTCAATATAAAAAATATAGCACAACTAAAAAGGCATGCTATATTTTTTTTATATGATAAGTTTTTAAACTTCATTTTAGTTATATAAACTCTTTCTGAACCACTTGTCAGCAAAATTAAATCCTACCCTCAGGTTGATGAAATTCTGGTTGATCAGGTTGTCTTTTAAAGTTCCGCGCTTACCAAGCTCGATACCTAGTTCCAATCCACTCATTCTCGTTATACTACTGGTTTTGAACGGAAGCATTACCCCTGCTGAAATACCAAATTTGTTAATGCTGTTATTACCGATCTTCAAACCTCCTCTTTCATAGAATGCACCATAACGGTATACTACTCTTGAGAAATAGTTTCTGAAGTTATTGTAGTTAGGTAAATACCAACCACCGGCAGATATTCTGTAGGTATCCTGGAAATCAAATGTTTTTCCAAAATAAGAAATGGTTTCTCCTTTTTTATAATCAATCTGGCCCGAAACGAACCATTGGTTTTCACTTCCATATCCAACCCCTAAAGAGGCTTGTACGGGTAAAAGATTTTTAGAGCTTGTGCTTTTCTGTTCTATGATCTGCTCCTCTTTTTTCACATCGGCAGCATAGAAATAAGTACTGTTTGTATAATCGGTAGTCATATTACTTGTGTTTCCAAAAGTAGTAGTGGCACCAATGGTTAGTTTTTTATCAGTACGGGTATTTAAATGCTGGTAGCTTGTCCCTAAAGTAAAATTAAAGTTTCGAACATTATTTTTGGTCTCGTATCCATTGATCAATTGACTATCAGCAGTAGTGATCTCGTTAAGATCATACAGATTACCGAAATAATAATTCGCTCTTAAACCTAAAGCAAATTCATTGCTTACTTTATAAGACGCAGCTATCTGTGCTGTATTTAATGTTCCTGTTCCTTTAAACCGGTTGGAAAAAACAGTTCCATCAGTGGTCGTGCTGGTATTAACAATATCATAGCTCTTTGAGCTGTAAGGTTGATAAGATAATCCCATTTTCACCTTTGAGGAGATAGGAAATGCTAATGAAATATTGGATAAATACGTAGAATGTTTAGTAGACTTCGTATTGTTATAATTCGTTTTGAAATAGTTGTTTTCGTTCGTCGCTTCAAGCTTAATACTGGTCAGTTCGAAATTCGTATTGTTTGCTGGATTGGCAAAATTGAAATTACTCGTGAAATCACTTATAAAAGCCGTTGAAATGCCACCCATAGAAGCTGTTTCAATCGTATTATCATATTTTACATCCCCGATTCCGTAAGTTGCATATGGTGAATTACTTAAACTCTGCGCATTAAGGAAATAGCCAACAGAAATGAATGATAGTACAAAGATTTTTTTCATTCTTTATTTTTAAAATAATGCGCAAATATCTTAAATATTAATGAATTGTAAAAATTTCATGAGGTTAAAGTTTGTTAAGGGGAATTATCTTTAAATCAAAAGCTGATTTTTTGTTATAAAAATAAATTTAGCCGAAGTGAGCTTCTTTTTTTCTAAGGATGGAATTGTCAGGATTCCTGCAACTATACATCTTTCACAATAATAGTTGATTACATTAATGAAAAGAAGAGCTGTGCTATAAATAGACGTTGCTTTATCTGATTTTTGTAATTGTAAAAGGCAGTTTTCCACAAAGAAAACTGCCTTCCAACTTTTTATGTATTGTCAATTAATAATTGAGCTTATAATACTTCCAGAACCGATCTGCTATGGCTGAATGCCTGGAAACTGAACTTTCCGTGATATTTTCCTATGCCGGAAGTTCCTACGCCTCCGAAAGGCAGAAAATGAGAGCCTACATGGATGATGGCGCTGTTGATTTCAGCATCACCACTTGTGGTACGGTTTAAAACATCATTGGCAAATTCTTCACTTTCAGAAAAAACATATAAAGCCAGAGGCTTGGGGCGATTGTTGATTTCTTCCAAAGCGACATCAATGTCAGTATAGGTCATGATGGGCAATATAGGACCGAAAATTTCCTGCTGCATCACCTGATCATCCCAGGTCACCTGATCCATTAAGGTTGCTTCGAAATGACGGGTTTCAGAATCATATGCTCCTCCGTAAATTACTTTTTCTGGTGCAGCGTCCAGATAACCTGCAAGATGTTTGATCTGATTGGTATTAACGATTTTTCCTATTTTTCCTAAAGATCCTTCAGGATAAGTCGTTTTAAGGTAAGCTATAAATTTATTTATAAAGCTGTCTTTTACAGATTCATGGATGTAAATATAATCGGGGGCTACACAGGTCTGCCCACAATTGATCCATTTTCCATAGGAAATTCTGGACACAGCTTTATCGAGGTCAGCATCTTTGTGTACTATTGTTGGTGATTTGCCTCCCAACTCCAGAGTAAGCGGAATCAGCTGTTCTGCGGCGGCTTTCATGACAATCTTACCTACATTGGGGCTTCCGGTAAAGAATATATAATCGAAAGGAAGACTTAATAGCAATGTATTTTCCTCTATAGCTCCCTGGAATACTTTAACATAGGACTCATCAAAAGATTCATCTATAATTTTCTCGATTACCTTTGCCACATGAGGAGTGTTTTCAGAAGGTTTGATAATTGCTGTATTTCCGGCAATCAATGCACCGATCAAAGGGCTGAAAGTGAGCTGGACAGGATAATTGAAAGGTCCTATAATATAATTTACACCATAAGGCTGATATGTTATTTTGCTCACAATTTTTGCTCCTGAAGGATGAGATTTGGATTCTACCGGAGTGGGTTTTGCCCATTCATCAATGTTTTCCAGTAAATAATCCAGTTCACTGGATACGATCTGAATTTCTACATATTCTGCCTCTTTTCTGCTTTTTCCCAGGTCAATGTCCAAAGCTTCACATAATGCGTCCGTGTGGTTAAGAAATACTTCACGAAATTTTCTTAGCTGCTCCTTTCTGAATTCAATATTTTTAGTCTTATTGGTTTTAAAAAATGCCTTTTGCTTTTCAAAAACCTCCTTAATTTTTTGTTCTGATTCTGGTGTCATAGTACTATTTATAATGATCTATTAATCTTGGTGAAAGTTTTATCTAAATTATTCATTTTAAACTGATATCAGATAAAGGCTCCATGATTAATTTAAGACTCAGCCGTTGTTACACTTAAATTAACTTCAATATTTCCTCTGGTTGCATTAGAATAAGGACAAACCTGATGTGCTTTTTCAATTAAAGAGCGGGCCTCTTCCATAGATACTCCTGGAATATTAGCATGTAAATCAACTGCGAGACCAAAGCCTCCATTTTCAATCTGTCCAAGACTTACTTTTGCTGTAACGGTAGTTTCTCCTGTTTTTATCCTATTCTGTTTGATGACCAGGTTGAGGGCACTGTCAAAGCATGCCGAATATCCTGCAGCAAATAACATCTCCGGATTAGCATAATCATCATTTGTACCACCAAGACCCTTTGGCATTCTTACTTCAAGATCCAATACTTCGTTTTCGCTTTTTACATGTCCGTTTCTTCCTCCTGTGGCTGTAGCGCCAATACTATACAATACTTTCATAATGTGAGTTTATTTTTTGTTTTTTGATACAGCAAATGTATTGCTAAAAATTAAATTGCGTACAATTTAATTGATGAATTATATAAATAAGATTATTGACAGAGACTATAATTACGAACTCCTAAGCGGATTCTTCTGTTTTTGAAAATTATTTTAATCAATAGATCACATTAAATTTCCTTGAATTGAGAGAAGATTTTTTATCTTTGAGGCATGAATTGGGAGAACATTGCCGGACAAGACAATCTGAAAAAACTTCTTAAAGATAGCATTGCAGAAAACAGAGTAAGCCACGCCCAGCTTTTCATTGGAAAGGAAGGATATGGTACATTTCCTTTGGCTTTAGCTTATGCAAAAGAAATCCTGCAGGGCGAAAATGAGCATGCCGCTTCAAAAGTGGAACACCTAAATCATTTGGATCTGCACTTTAGTTTTCCGGTATATACGGATAACAAGAACTCTTTAAGCAAAAATAAGTTTGAGGATTTTCGCGAAATGATACTGGCTTCTCCCTACGCAAGCTATGATGACTGGACTGCTTTTCTGGATTCTGAAAACAAACAGCTTTTTATTTCAGCTGATGAGATAGATGATCAGAACCAGAAATTTTCTCTTAAGAGCTTTGAAGGCGGAACTAAAATTCTCATTGTGTGGAGAGCTGATAAAATGAATGTAGCGGCATCCAATAAATTTTTGAAATTCCTGGAAGAGCCACCTGCTAAAACCATTATCCTGCTTACCGCAGAAAATTCAAACGATATTTTACCCACCATACTTTCCAGGACACAGATTGTAGAAGTTCCCAGACTTAACGATACGGATATTGCAACCTATCTTCGGAACAACTTTTCAGTATCTGATGAGCAGTCCAGGGAAATTGTTCATGAAGCTCAGGGAAATCTGAATGACGCTGTAAAACTTTTAAAATCGGGGAATAAAAATGAAGAGTTCGAACGACTTTTCATCCAATGGGTTCGGGATGCATTCCAGGTGAAAAAGAGGCCTGAATTTCTTAAAAATATCATCCTTTGGGCAAGAGAGATAGCCGGGTGGAATCGTGAGAAGCAGAAAAACTTTCTGAATTATTGTTCTGAAATATTCAGATTAGCTTTACTGCAAAACTATCAATCTGAGGATCTGGTGTATAAAAAGATCAATGCCAATGGTTTTAACTGGGCTGGATTTTCTAAATTTATCAGTGGTGCCAATATTGAAAATATTCTTGAAGAAGTAAGTACTGCCGATCTGCATTTAACAAGAAACGGGAATCCTAAAATCATATGGACAGACCTCGGAATAAAGCTATCCAGATATATTCATAAAACAACATAAAATTTTAAAATAAGATATGAGTCCGGTATAATCCGGACTTTTTTGTTTTGAAAAAGGAATGGTAAAGTGTTTCTTAGATACTTTTATTAGAATAAAAGCAAACAAATAATTACGATAAAAGAAGGAAGGCAGATTTCAATTTTAAATAATTCCAATTATTTACATCATTTTTTGAAGATTCTTTCTTCGGCCAATGCTGTATTTTTGACAATTTTTACCTGAAAAAATTAAATCAAATATTTAAATAGTTAATTAATTATGAATTTATTTATAATAATTAGTATTTTTATTTAATCAAAATGTATTAGTTTACAGTAAGTTATATTAAGTAAAATTAAAAATACATTAAAAAATCAATCAATCGTTTGATTCTTTACAAAACTTGTGTAAATTTGCAGCCTGAAAAATTAGCAGTGACATGATTTCAAAAGAAGAAAATATATTATTTGCTGCAGAAAAGCTTTTTGCTGAAAAAGGTTTTGACGGGACTTCTACAAGGGAAATCTCAAAGGCAGCGAATGTAAATATTTCTATGATCTCTTATTATTTTGGCTCAAAAGAAAAACTTTACGAGAAATTGGTAGAATACAGAATGAATGAAAGCCAGTTTTTTTCAAAAGATATTCTGGAGAGAACAGATATTAATGAATGGGAGAAAATAGAAAAGATAGTGGACGTGTTTTCAGGAAAGGTAAGAAATAACAGATGCTTTTACCGGATTATGCAGCGTGAGCAGCTCCATGCGGAGAACCCACAAATTGTAGAATTCCTGAAGCAAACAAAAATGGGCTTTCTTTCCATGTACTCACAGATTTTAAAGAGTGGTTTGGAAAAAGGCATTTTTACCAAGAACCCCCTTATTTATTTGTTACATACTACAGTTAGCGGGACGTTATTTTACGCTTCCAATGCTAAAGAAATGTATAAAGAATTCCTGAATAATACGGAGGACGAAGAAGCTTTCGATGAAAAATACTACACAGAACTTAATAAACATATAAAATATTTACTAAAAGACCTTTTGGGTTATGAAGAAAATAAATAATTCCGTTATTGCACTTTCACTATTTATAGGAATTGCTAACATAAATGCTCAGGAGAAAAAACAACTCAGCCTTGATGAAGCTGTGAGGTTAGGTATCCAAAACAGCAAGAATCTAAAGATCGATGCCGCTAAAATAGAAGAAGCGACAGCCGACCTTTTAGAAGCAAAAAATAAACAGCTGCCGGATTTTAAGCTTTCGGGGCAGTACATGCGTTTAACGAATGCTAAAGTAGATGTAAAATTTCTGAACGAATCCGGATCAGGTGGTGGAGTAGCCTCACCGAAGTCTGTATTTTTAGGTCAGGCTAATTTATCTATGCCTATTTATGCTGGAGGAAGAATAAAATATGGAATTGAGTCTGCAAAATATCTGGTGGAGGCATCCAAACTAAGCACGGAAAATGATAAAACTGCCATCGCTTACAATGTTGCCCAAGCTTACAATAATTTGTTTAAGGCCAACCAATCGATCAAGGTTTTAGAAGAAAACCTTACAGCTTCCAATCAAAGAGATGAGACTTTTCTTAAAATGGAAAATAACGGATTGATCGCAAGAAATGACCGTTTAAAAGCAAATCTTCAAACCTCAGATATTGAATTGCAGCTATTGGAAGCCAAAAATAACTACAATATTGCAAACATCAATATGGACCTGTTACTAGGAATTCCTGAAACAACAATTATTGAAGTGGATCCCAATTATATAGATGAAGCTGAGGATGCTAAGCCTGTGGATTACTATCTGAATGAGGCTCAGCAAAATCGTAAAGATCTACAAGCCTTAAGCCAGCAAAGAAGAGCTGCAGAGTTGGGAAGTAGAGCTGCAAAAGCTGAAAACTTACCTACTATTGCATTAACAGGAGGGTATATTGCAGCAGATGCACCCAACTTTTTAACGGTTTACAATGCCGTAAACGTAGGCATAGGGATACAGTATAATCTGGCTAATATCTGGAAGAAGAATTCATCTTTGAGACAATCCAAGGCGAGAGAAAAACAACTGGAAGCAAGCAATGAACTTTTAAATGACAATATAAAGCTTGATGTAAACAGAGAATATCAAAATACAAACTATTCTAAGCAAAGAATTGCTGTATTTGAAAAATCTGCTATTCAGGCTAATGAAAACTATAGAATTACTAAAAATAAGTTCGATAATGGTTTAGCCACCATGACCGAACTCCTGGATGCAGATGCTGCTCAGATCTCAGCCAATGTAGGAGTGATCAATGCAAAAGCAGATGCCGCATTAGCTTACAGAAAACTATTACAAACTACAGGAACTTTAACAATTAAATAAAAGAATAATACCACAATGGAAAATAATAAAACAGAACAAGCAGAGAACTTAGAACCAAAAAAGAAGAAAAGTTTAGTTTTCCCTATCATTTTAGCGGTTGTGTTAATCGGAGGTGGAATTTATGGATATAGAACTTATTCTTACGGACAGGTGCATGAAGAAACGGATGACGCCCAGATTGCATCCAATATGAGTCCTGTAATTTCTAAAGTATCAGGATATGTAAAAGAGATAAAAGTAAAAGATAATCAGTTTGTAAAAAAAGGAGATACTCTGGTTATTTTAGATAGCAGAGACCAGAAAATGGCATTAGAGCAAGCCGAAGCAGCATTGGCAACAGCAAAAAGTAATATTTCAACTGCTCAGGCTACTACAACAGCTACTTCTAAAAACATCGGAAGCTCTGAAGCTGCTGTAGCAACAGCAAATGCCCAGATCGAAGCTGCAAAAGTAAATGTCTGGAAAACTTCTTCTGACCTGAAAAGATATGCTAATCTTGTAAAGGATCATTCCATTACAGAACAACAATATGAGCAGGCGCTTGCTGCAAAACAATCCGCAGATAAGCAGTTGCAGGTTTTAGTGGAGCAGAGAAATCAGATCGCTCAGCAGACAGGTATTGCTTCTTCTCAGACTGCAGCTAGTTCTCAACAGATAAGTGTAGCCAATTCAGTGGCACAACAAAGACAGGTAGATGTGGAAAATGCAAGATTAAACTTGTCTTACACGATTATTTTGGCTTCTGAAGACGGATATGTAGGAAAAGTTCCGATTCAGGTTGGACAATATCTTCAGGCAGGTGCGCAGTTATTCAGTGTAGTGAAAAATGACCAGAAATGGGTGGTTGCGAACTTTAAAGAAACTCAGGTTGACAAAATGGTTGAGGGACAAAAAGTGAAAATAGAAATTGATGCTTTCCCTGATCAGGAATTTGAAGGGGTTGTAAGCTCTTTCTCACCTGCAACCGGTGCTACATTCTCTATCCTGCCTCCGGATAATGCAAGTGGTAACTTCGTAAAAGTGGTACAAAGACTTCCTGTAAAAATTGATTTTGTAAAACTGGATCCGAATATCGCTAAAAAACTGAGAACAGGAATGAATGTGAAAGCTGAAGTTTCGCTAAAATAAATATGTAAAATGTATTGATGTAGAATGTTTTTATGATTTAGATAGATTACGCAAACATAATAACGGGTTTGTTTTCAATTGAGAAATCTTTAATCTTTAAATTTCTCAATCCTTAAATCAATCATTTCACATTCATACAATTGTACATCACACAAAATTAACTATGCAAGATTCATTAGTAGAATATGGAGCCCGGAGAGTGATCATTACGATCACAGCTATTCTTTGTGCTCTGCTTGAAATTGTGGATTCCACGATTGTAAACGTTGCCCTCAATGAAATGAAAGGTAACCTGGGATCTACACTTTCTGAAGTGGGTTGGGTAATTACGGCTTATGCTATAGGTAACGTAATTATCGTACCAATGACGAGCTGGCTGTCACAGCAGTTCGGACGTCGTAATTATTTTGCAGCCTCTATTATCATCTTTACCATATTTTCATTTTTATGTGGAAATGCAACCAATATCTGGGAACTGGTATTCTTCAGATTATGCCAGGGTATTGGTGGAGGCGCATTATTGGTAACCTCACAGACCATTATCACGGAATCATATCCTGTTGAAAAAAGAAGTATGGCTCAGGCGATTTATGGTTTAGGGGTAATCATTGGTCCAACTTTGGGACCACCGTTAGGAGGATATATTGTAGATAACTTTAGCTGGCCTTATATTTTCTATATCAATATTCCAATTGGTATTGCAGCAACTCTGATGACTTTACAATTTGTAAAAAGTCCCAAATATGCCGAGAAGAGAAAAGCTTCTGATGTCGACTGGCTTGGAATTGCCCTGTTAGCCGTTACTGTGGGTTCTTTACAGTTTATTCTAGAAAGAGGTCATGAAGAAGACTGGTTTGCAAGCGGAATGATCGTTACCTTTACCGTAACCGCTGTATTAGGATTTATACTGTTTCTCTGGAGGGAGCTTACCTTTAAATTTCCTATTGTTGAATTAAGGGTTCTGAAGAACAGTAATTTAAGGATCGGAACGGCGATGTCTTTTGTATTAGGATTTGGGCTGTATGGGTCTACATTTATTGTCCCTTTATACACTCAAAGTATCTTAGGCTGGACTGCCCTGCAATCGGGTGCATTGATGATCCCTGCAGCATTAACTACTGCCTTCATGATGCCTATCATCGGGAGATTGCTTTCTAAAGGAGCAAAGCAGCAGATTCTGGTTTCCTTAGGATTGTTCATTTTCTTTGTTTATAGTTTCTGGGGATATAAGATCCTTACACCAGACACCAGTAAAGAAGCCTTTTTCTGGATGTTGATTGTAAGAGGAGCCGGATTAGGACTCTTGTTCATACCGATTACTTCCTTGTCGCTAAGTACATTGAAAGGTCAGGAAATTGGACAGGGTGCAGCTTTTACGGGGATGATGAGACAGTTGGGTGGTTCTTTTGGTATTGCTGCCATTACAACCTTTATTGCCAATGCAAGTCAGAAGTACAGGGTGAATCTTATTACCCATCTCGATAGTGATAGTTTTGAGGTTCAGCAGCGTTTAGCAACACTGAAAGCAAGTTTTATCTCCAAAGGGATGACTCCTGATGCTGCATTGAACGCGGCCTATAAAATGCTTGATCTTTCAGTAACAAAACAGGCAACGGTACTGTCTTATATGGATGTTTTCCTTTATTTAGGGGTAGCCTTCCTGATTTGTATACCATTTATCCTCTTCGTGAAAGAGCGAAAAAGTAAAGAAAAAATAGATTTGAGTGAAGCCATGCACTAAATTTAAATTAAAAATACCTCTGGAATCCGGAGGTATTTTTTTATGCTGAAAAGTTTAAAGATCAGCAAACCATTCAGCTCCGCTGATGTCAATCAGCTTTACGCGATGGATCATATTTCTTTTGTCTGAGATATCTTCAATATTGAATTTGAGATCTGC
The DNA here is from genome assembly GCF_039645525.1 of Chryseobacterium sp. Chry.R1. Classification (NCBI taxonomy): domain Bacteria; kingdom Pseudomonadati; phylum Bacteroidota; class Flavobacteriia; order Flavobacteriales; family Weeksellaceae; genus Chryseobacterium; species Chryseobacterium sp. Chry.R1. The sequence continues at coordinate 4,315,430 of NZ_CP151793.1, read as the reverse complement.
CTTGGCTCCAAGCGGAATGATCAGACTGTGTTTCCCTGGCTTTACCCTGGCTACATAATGATTCTGAATATTTTCCGATTGCAGTTCCGAAAGTTCTTTCTGGGTCAATGCTTTTAAAATTATCCCATCTTTATCTAAAATATGAATACCGATCAGAAACGAACCGTAGACGTCAGCACCCTCGGTTCTGTATACCTCAAAATGAATGGTATTACGGTTAAGGGAAAGATTTGAAATCTCAACTTTGGGTTGAACTGATTTATTGTGCAAAGTTCCCCAGACTCCTCCATGAAAATATTGATTGGTAAAGAGGGTAAGTCCCATAATAAAAACAGAACCTGTAAGCACAAAATATCTGGGATTCCGAATAGGGAGATGACTTGAGGCGAGCCATGGGAACCATTTTTTAGAAGTGAAACCGATCTTCTTCTTTAAAAAGTAGTCATCCAGAGAAAAAGGACCACTGCCTGTAAGAAATAATGTGAACCCACCCGCAATTCCCAGAACACCGATTTGCCATTCGTCCAGACATGTTGTTCCCAGCCAGCCTGATCCCAGAAGAATTCCTAAAGCCAGTCCAAAAATTCCAATGCTCATGAGACGGGTAAACAATCCAAAAATGACCGCTAGTCCTACAATCGCTTCTATGATGGTAAAAACTACCATAGAGGTGTGCAATGCATCGGGATGGGTAACAAGGTATTCTATAACTGGTTTGATCCCCAAAGCATTGGGCAGGAAATGATTGAATTTTTCGCCGATATATCCTTTTACTTCGGGATCCAGTTTATTTTCCAGGACCAGACGCCGCCAAAAAGCTGAAAAGTAAGTCCATCCGATGACCATGCGGATAGATAATGTATATAAACCAGCATGATCCGTAAGCTGGTAAGTTGTATTTTTCATTGAATGTATATTTTACTGAATAATTAAAATTAAAAATGACCGGAGGTAATCTCCTGTGCTATATCCAATTTTAATTGTTGAAATAAAATATACCTTGGTGGGCTATTTCCTGAAGTTGTTCCGGAATAGGTATTGCAAATTTGTTTACCTTCTTTTAAAGGATGTAAGCAGATATGCAAATAGAAGAAAAAGCCTTTTACCGATTTGGATTGTATTGATGAAATAAGTGTTTTCTGTGATGAGTTCGTAATCAAACTATCACAGCTGAAAGTGGGATTTGAAGTAACTCTTACCTTATTTAAAGGGCTGATATATTGGATATCGAAAATACCTAACAGGTCCCTTTTTACAGAACAGGGAGATAATGAAAACATCAAAACAAGCATGATAATGATTGTTTTGTAGGTTCTCGTATGTATTTTGTAGTCCTGCATGATCTGCAAAACTAAGTTTTTATAATGGAATGAAAGAATTTAATGCAGATGCTCAACCATAAATTTTAAAAACTCATCCTGCTGGTCTACAAATAAATAGTGAGAGCAGTTGTCAATAAGATCGAAGTTCTCTTTTCCTACTATTGTTTGAAGATCATTGATCTGCTTTTCAGAAAATATAGCATCATTCTTTCCATAGACCGCAAAGATAGGGACATCTTTCTTTTTTATATTTTTTAAAACACTGATATTATTAAGATTATTCCTGCTTTCATTTTTATAGAATTTCAGAGGTGAATCAGGGTTTCTGTAATTCTGTTTATAAAAATCACCTGCTTCGTATTCTTTTCTGAGCTGCCGGCTTTTGGGTGTTGGATTGGGCATGGAAAAGAAATTCATATCACCCGCAATATTATAGCAGCTTTTTCTGTACTCTGCGGAGTTTTTCGGTAAACCTTCAATGTCTGTAATCTGCTTTAATTTTGATGGATCATTCTTAAATTTTTCCCTGGCTTCTTTCAGAATATGATCATAGGTTTCCTGTTGCGAAAACAAAGCACCTGCAAGCGTTAATGAGCTTACTTTTTGAGGATATTGATTCGTAAATAAAGTCGCTATGATCCCCCCAAAACTATGTCCCAGAATATTTGCTTTATTCAGACCATACAGTTTGTAAATATTGAGCAAATCATCAAAACTTTCTTTAAAAGTCATTGTTGCCTGGTCATCTTTCGATCGTCCTTCACCGCGTCTGTCATAAACAATTACATAAAACCCTTTATTAGCTAATGCCTCAGCTGTAGTTCCTTCAAATAATGTAGCATTTCCGCTGGGTCCGCCATGAATAAAAATAACAGGCGGATTTTCCTTGTTTCCGTAATCCCTGGAGTAAATTGCCTGTGCATTCAATGAGCATACAAATAAGAGGAAAAGAACTGAAATAACCTGTTTCATAGCAGTCGGATATAAATATAAGAAGATGGGTAAAGATAAAATAATTAATAATAAAGAAGTATTACATTGTTCTGTCATTTAATTTATGATAAAAAATTCTGTAATTCGTCAAAATAGCTACAACGATACTCAATATGGCTACTTTTAATTTTTAATTTCTAAAGACCTTTGTATCATAAAATCAGAACAATGCAAAAAACAATTTTTATCACAGGAGCTTCATCTGGATTAGGGAAAGCAACAGCTCAGCTATTTCAAAGCCAAGGATGGAATGTCATTGCGACCATGAGAAACCCCGAAAATGAAACTGAACTCACAGCATTAGAAAATGTTTCCGTTATCGGACTGGACGTCACCGATAAGGAACAGCTGGAATCAACGATTGCAAAGGTTCTTTCCGAAACGGAGATTCATGTGGTTGTGAATAATGCCGGATATGGTTTGGTAGGCCCTTTAGAAGCCTTTACAGATGAACAGATTAAAAAACAGATTGAAACCAATCTCATGGGAGTAATCCGGATTACGAAGACTTTTACCCCATACTTCAGAGAAAGAAAAGAAGGGGTATTGATTAATATCACATCCAGTTTCGGTTTAATGGGTTTTCCTACATGCTCTATTTATAGTGCGACAAAATTTGCAGTAGACGGTTTCTCGGAAAGTATGGGTTACGAGCTGGCTCAATTTGGGGTTCAGGTTAAAGTAGTGGCTCCGGGAGGAATACAAACGGATTTTGCTGGCCGTTCATTAGATGGAGCCCAGCATAGCGCGTATCGCCAATTGACAGAAAAAGTACAGGAAGGCTACAGTCCGGATCAGGTATCCAATTACTCAAAACCGGAAGATATTGCCTACGTTATTTATGAAGCGGCAACTGATGGTAAAGATCAGCTGAGGTATGTTGCCGGCAAAGATGCTAATGCCCTTTACAATGACCGGAATTCCATCGGAGTGGAAAATCATGTTCAGAAAATAAAATCCGGCTTTTTGTTTGGGGAAGAGAAGAAATTAGAGGTTAGAACTTAGATGTTAGATGTTAGATGTTAGATGTTAGATGTTAGATGTTAGATGTTGCGGGCTTTACTAATGAATTGCAATTAAATAAGTTAGAGTAAATAGCTGTAATGTTAAATATGCAAAATCTTTATTTTCACAACCTATAATTTACTACCTTCAACTATCAACTATCAACTATCAACTATCAACTATCAATCATCAATTCATCAAATTTCACATTCCTACTGACTAACAGTTGTCACAAACCCACCTTATCTTTGTACTATGAAAACGAATCAGTCACCCGTTCATTTCCGATCTCTGTCAGCTTTACATGAAGCGATGGGACTTTCTGCACCCAAACATCCTCTTATCACAATTATCAATTATGATGAAACGTGCTTCGATCCGAAAACCTTTGAACAGGGGACAAAATCGGATTTTTATAAAATCTCATTTAAAACCAATTTCAACGGTAAAATCCGTTATGGCCAGGGATATTATGACTTTGAGGAAGGAGGCCTTTCTTTTGTTTCTCCGGGGCAGGTTCTTATTATGGAACAGGAGGAAAGGAATTATAGTGGCATGTCCCTGCATATTCATCCGGATTTTATAAGACCATATTCTTTAATGAAAAAAATTAAAAATTACGGTTTCTTTTCTTACGCAACTTCGGAAGCATTGTATCTTTCCGAAAATGAAAAGAAAGCAATTCTCGATGTTTTTGAAAGCATTAAGAATGAATTAAATGAAAGGATAGATCAGTTTAGCCAGGATGTTATTATTTCGCAGATTGAGTTGCTGCTTACCTACAGCAATCGCTTTTATAATCGCCAGTTCATTACACGGAAGGCGGTAAATAATGACCTTCTTTCAAGGATGGAGGCTTTACTTGATGATTATTTTGATCGGGAAAAAGGCATAAAAGGACTGCCAACAGTAGAATATATTGCATCACAGCTGAATCTTACACCAAGATACCTGAGTGATATGCTCAGACACCATACAGGGCAGAACGCACAGCAACATATTCACGAAAAGCTTATTGAAAAGGCTAAAGAATATTTGTCCGAAACTCAATTGTCAGTTTCCGAAACAGCTTATCAATTGGGGTTCGAGCATCCGCAGTCATTCAGTAAACTGTTCAAAAATAAGACAAGACAGACACCTAATCAATACAGACAATCCCTTCAAAAATCAGAATAATGGATCAGAATAATTTAGATAAGATCATAGAAAGGGCTCTTGACATCAGAGAGAAATACCACCGTCTTGAAAAACAGCAGAACGGTAGTGAATGGACCCTGGAACAGGATGCACTTGCCTACCTTACCGATGCCGGCATTGTCGGACGGGATATTATGTCACATGAGAAAACATGGATTAAAAAAGATGCCTCTGCAGAATTGGAACATAAACTAGCGGAAAATATCTGGTGGTTGTTTATCTTAGCAGATCGGACAGGTATTGATATCAAAAATGCTTTAGAGAAGTTTTTAACCAAAACAGAAAATATATTTAAATGAGTTATTGTTCAGCCATAGAAAAGATGCAGCCTGAAAGCAGAAAGGCATTACACCAAAAATATCATGACTATCATTATGGATTCCCTATTCATGATGATAATGAATTATTTGGACGCTTGGTAATGGAAATTAATCAGGCAGGATTAAGCTGGGAAACCATTCTGAAAAAAGAAGAAAGTTTCAGAAATGCCTATGATCAGTTTAATATTCAGAAAGTAGCCGCATATAGTGAAAAAGATCGTGAAAGGTTATTAAATGATAGCGGCATCATTAGAAATAAACTTAAGGTGAACGCTGCCATTGAAAATGCCAAAACAATCATTGAGCTGCAAAAAGAATTCGGATCATTTGAAAAATGGCTGGAACATCATCATCCCAAAACTTTACAGGAATGGATGAAGCTTTTTAAAAAAACATTTAAATTCACAGGTGGAGAAATCGTCAATGAATTCCTGATGAGTATTGGTTATCTTGGTGGTGCCCATACAGAAAACTGCTCTGTATACAAAACCATTCTGAAACATAATCCCATGTGGCAAAAAGGTTAAATCAGGAAGCCTGTAAAATCAATATTTTATTTTCTGATAGTAACAGAAAACCCTAAGAATACCCGTCTTTAGTATAGGCAGAAACTTCGTGTCAATTTAGTCTATCCGGATTTACAATTTCCTTATGCTCCGTTCCCCATTGCTCAAGTTCTTTAATGATAGGCTTTAGCTTATAACCTATTGCTGTAAGTTCATATTCAACACGAGGTGGGACTTCCGCAAAAACGGTTCTTGTAATGATCTTATTTTCTTCCAGCTTCCTGAGTTGTAAGGTAAGCATACGTTCTGTAATATTGGGTAAAAGTTTCCTTAATTCCCCAAATCTCAGTTTACCATTAATCAACCAGCTGCATATAGCCAGTGACCATTGTCCACCGATAATGTTGGAAGCATAAACCTCAGAACATTCATCGGATAAGAGTTTTTTATTCTCAAAATTTGTTGATGTTTCCTTTATTTTGCTCATTACTTACTTTTTTTATAGTACCATACATTAGGTTGCTAATGTACGAAATGTAAGTGGATAGGATTATTTTTGTAACTATAAATTGCATTAAAATGAAAACATTGGTAATTGTTACTCATCCTGTAATGAAAGATTCGCTGATCAATAGAAGATGGGTGGAAGAGCTCTCTCAGTATCCTGAAAAATATACCGTTCATGATCTGTATAAGGAATATCCTGATGGTATAATTGATGTTAAGAGAGAACAGGAATTGATTGAAAGTTATGATAAAATAGTTTTTCAGTTTCCCTTTTATTGGTTCAGCAGTCCGCCGCTTTTAAAAAAGTGGTTTGATGAAGTTTTAACCTATGGATGGGCATACGGAAGCAAAAGCGGATTCAAAGTAGGAGGGAAGAAAGTTGCTTTGGCTATTACAGCCGGGGTGGAAGAAGAAGATTATTCTGCTTCCGGTAAATATAAATATACAATGAAAGAATTGACCAGACCTTTTGAACTCACTTTTGAATATATTCAAGCTGATTATAAAGATCTTTTTACCTATTACAACTTGGAAATTAATACTTCACAGGAATGGATAGAGAAAAGTGTCCCAATGTACATAAAGTTTATTGACAGTTTATAGACTTTCAAATTATAAGTTGAGTTAGTCGAAGTCTTGGGTAACTCAACTTATTTTATAGTTAAACTTATGTATTTGAAGGAGAATATTTGGTTATTTAATAGTTTACTCGAACATTTGTTTCATCCAGAAATGTTTATAGGTTGATTTTTTCATAATTCTTTATACATTCAAAAATAAACAAACCATCTCATCCCACCGTCTTCGTATCTTCTTCCTTCAGTATTTTTTTCTCCTTCATCGATATCATCATTCTTTCCTTTTTGTATTTTTTCCAGTCGAATCCATTGAGGAAATCCAGTGCGGCTGAAAAACCCGCATTGAAAAGTTGTTCCTTTTCTTCCCTTTTCATAAAGAAATTAAGCCAGCTGCTGGTTCCACAATCTACGGTTTGTATGCTATACAAACGATAAAAAGTATGTTTGGTGAGGAATGATTTATCATTAAAGCCTTTCAGGGTTTCAATGATATTTCCTGCATATGAAAAAGGGGTTTTTAAGATCTGCTCGCTGGTTTTCCCCTTATCGGCATCCCCTTCGGACTTACTCGTAAGCTGTACACCAAACAGAGGCATTCTCGGATAGAATACATCATTGGCATGAAAAAGATCAATAGGGAAATTGGAAATGCTTCCCCCATCTATGAAAACACCCACAGGATAAATATCTTGCGGTTTTGTATTCATCCAGAACCTCCATGCGTATTTTACAGAATCATCATCCTTATTAATCCTCTTTTGAAAAGGTTCAAAAAAGAAAGGAACAGACATGGAAGCACGCACAAATTCAGCCGGACTGCTGTGTTTGAGTTCTTCTTCTGACCAGTATAAATTGGCCATCGTAGGCAGTTCCACCTTTATTTTAGCGTTAATATCTGTTGTAACGACAACGTATTCTGATCTTAACTGATAGAAGGGGTTATTTTTATAATGATCATTGCTGACGGCACTGTCATAAAATATTTTATACTGCGTTTCGTCTATATGTTCCAGATTAGCATTTTTTATTTCTTCTATACTTCTTAGTGCTATGGTGTAGTATTCCTGATTATTGCCGTAACGGTAATTAAGATTGAGTGCACCCTCCCTGGCAGAAAATTTCTGATTAAGGTCAGCGACCGTTTTCACACCGAAACTATCCAGAGCATCTTTCATGGTATTTAAAAATGTGTTTCCGGGATTAAGACCGCTGTTTTGTTTACGGAAATCATTATAAAACTTTTTCAGGCAGAAAAATATCAGAATTAAAGGAATAATGGGAATAAGGAAAATAAGCTTTGCCCTCCATACCGTTTCAGAGGATACCGCAAATGGGGTAATCACAAGGATGAGTAAAATAATAATGGCAATAATCGTATTTATCTTCAGGAAGTTTTTGTTATTAAGCATTGCATGGATAGTAGTCCTTACATAAGGTTTACCATCCATAAAATCTGCAAAATTCCAGTTGAATAAAATTTCTTTGATTACTTCACTTTTCGCTTCTTCTTTTGTTTTATAAGCAGCAATTAACATTGTATTGATAGCCCCGGCACTTGTACCTGCCACTTTCAGAAAACGGACACCGAATATTTCAAGACCATAGAGATAACCTACCAGTGCACTTCCCCAAACACCACCGCCTTCCTGTACAAATTCGACATATTGATGGTCTTCAGCGTCCAGTAGGTCCGAGAACTCTTTGGTGGAAATATTTTCATGCAGAGCCATAAGTTTGTCCTTAGACTCTTTTGAAAGAACATTATCACCGAGAATTTTATTAAGAAGATCCGGTTTCATGGTGGTTTGGTGTTTTTAGATTTAAAATAAAAAACTGTAGCTTTTGTATAGTCGCTTTAAAGCTCAGTGGTTTTATTGAAGATAAAAATACCAAAAGATATCCAAATTTCACCCCATTTTCAGAGTTAAATATTCAATAAGCATCGGTGCTAAACTGAGTGACCTGTGGGATTAAAAAAACTTAGCTCTTAAGAAAAATTGAAAATTTTATAATTATGTTTGGTAAGCAAATCTAATCCTTCCCTTAAAAAACTCCATATCTTGAAGACCGATCCATCACCACTGTTTTCTCCTCGCATAAATAAAAGTAACAATGACAATTAAAGCCATTAATCCCAAAGTGAAATAATAACCATGCTTATGATGCAGTTCCGGCATATTATCAAAGTTCATTCCGTAGACTCCCGCTATAAAAGTAATCGGTAAGAAGTAAACAGAATAAATTGCCAATACTTTCATCACCTGGTTGGCTTTTTGATCCGATAGTGCCAGGAACATGGAAATAAGGTTGGTGATCTGGATGTTCAGGTGATCAAAATCGGCAACAACGTCTTTGTGCTTATCTTTCAGGTCTACAAATTCGGAATCCCGGAGATTTAAAAGCTTAAATTTATCAACAGCGTCTGTAGAAATAATAAGGACCCTTGAATTTAAACCTGATTTTCTTTTTAATTTATAAAGCCTTCGGATCTGGGTCGTATGATTGGTATTCTTTAAGAAAATTTCATTTTCTATATTATCCATGGTTTCCAGTAAGCTGATTGATTCATCATCAAAGCTTTTCATGATCAATAGGGCGATCATCAGGGCGATATTTTCCGGTGACGAATCTGTGGTGCTGGAAGAAAGTTGTTTTTTTGTTTCGGTGATACTTCTGGTTTTCATCCTGTGAACTGTAATGATCGTATTTTCCAGAAGAAAAATTCCAATCTTGGTGCTGATATCACTTATCGTATTCAGATTTTTCCTTTCCAGTTCTGTACTTTCCCGCAGCAGGAAGAACTTTACGTTCCCATCCTCTTCATATTTCGGAAGGTGATTAGGATCAAGGGTGTCTTCCAGAAGGAGATTATTAATCTCATATCTTTCATGAAGAAACTGTAAATCTTCTGGGGTTGGAGCTTCTACATCCACCCATTCGCAGTGGGAATCTCTGTATATCGTATCGATTGGCATAAAGTAAAAATACTAATATTTTGAAATACTATGGGTCAAATAAGTTTATCTTTGCCAAAATTAAAAAACTATATGATTAAAAGTACAATAAAAGGAATCGGATTTTATGTTCCGGATAATGTTGTAACGAATGATGATTTAGCTAAATTAATGACTACCAATGATGAATGGATCACGGAGAGGACAGGCATCAAAGAAAGAAGACACAGGAAAAACAGAAACGATTCACAGGAGACGACAGCCTACCTGGCATTCAAAGCGTCTGAAAAAGCCCTTGAAAAAGCAGGATTAACGGCTAAGGATATCGATTATATTATTTTTGCTACGCTTTCTCCCGATTATTATTTTCCAGGATGTGGGGTATTGCTTCAGGATATGCTGGGATGCGATACCATCGGAGCATTGGATGTAAGGAATCAATGTTCAGGATTTGTTTACGCGATGAGTGTAGCTAATGCTTTTATTAAAACCGGAGCCTATAAAAATATTTTAGTCGTAGGCGCTGAGGTACATTCCTTTGGTTTGGATTTTTCTGATGAGGGGAGAGGGGTTTCCGTTATCTTCGGGGATGGGGCAGGAGCTGTTATTCTTTCTGCAACTGAAGACGAAAATGCGGGAGATATTTTATCCTTTAATATGCATTCTGAAGGTAAATATGCAGACGAATTATGTACCCAGTTTCCGGGTTCAAAATACGGCTGGAGTGATCGCATGAGAAAGGAGCCCGAAAATGTTACCAATAAAGAAGTATATCCTATTATGAATGGAAACTTCGTATTCAAACATGCGGTAACAAGATTTCCTGAAACGATGGTGGAAGCATTAAATAAAGCAGGAAAAACAGTTGAAGATCTCGATATGTTTATTCCCCATCAGGCGAATCTGAGAATTGCCCAATTTGTACAGCAGAAGTTCGGATTACCGGATGAAAAAATCTACAACAATATCCAGAAATATGGGAATACAACGGCAGCTTCTATTCCGATTGCTTTAAGCGAAGCGATTGAAGAAGGTAAAATCAAAAGAGGAGACCTGGTACTTCTTTCCGCTTTCGGAAGTGGATTTACCTGGGGAAGTGTACTGTTTGAATACTAATTCAATTTTTGATAAAGCATAAAAGAACCGCAAATTTTTGCGGTTTTTTTATGTTCTACTTTGATTGATAATATACTTATGAGGTTGCTATTTTATGTATTTTATAAAATATTGCATTGTAAATGATCGTATTAAAATAACATTAGAATCTCATTAGAAAAATAATATCTAGATGTTTTGGCATATAAGTTGTCATTTATTGTCCAATCCTGATTAAAAAATCAGGTATTGTTGATCCGATCAATCTACAATTATTTAAAATACAAACGATGAAAAAAAGTTTATTTTTGGGAGTAGCCTTGCTTCCTTTAATCTCTTACGCACAAGTAGGAGTTAACACGACGACACCTCAAAAAACATTGCATGTAAATGGTTCTTTACAAGTAGTCAATGAACTAAATGTAGGTGGGAATGGTACAACAGCAGGTTCTGCAGGAACAGCAGGACAGGTCTTAAAATCTAACGGCCCGGGAAAAGCTCCAACCTGGCAAAATCTTGCAGGTGTTCCGAATGCTACAGGTACAGTCATAGTTGTTGATGGTGAGTTTATTGTAGCGCAGGAAATTGTGGTGCAGATGCAAGAAGATTATACCAAAACGACATCAGTTTCAATAACGGATCCAATAGGAAATTTAACCAATAAGATTATTGACAACGAAAACAAGTATTCAGCAACAGCTTCTACAAATTCATTTAAAGTTTCGGTTGATGGTATTTATCAGGTTACAATGAATGCCCAATTGTCAACAAAGAATGGGCAATCTCCTGTTATTGGTATTTGGAATGACACAAGCAATCAATGGGTTGCCAGGGTTAATGACCGTTTTACAGCTACGGATGGACAGCTTCAGACATATACTTTATTGACTTCTATTCCTATGGTAGCTAGTGATGTTTACTCGTTTAGAATTACCAATAATGAACCAGTTACTGTAAAATATTTAAGTTCAGGAAGTACGGGCTCTGGGCCTGTTACACAGATGTCATTGAAACGTTTAAGATAATTTGCTGAAAAATTTTTTCTATAAAAAAACCGTAGAGTTTCTCTACGGTTTTATTGTGTATAAGCGTCGAATTAAAGACTCTTCAATAATTTTTCAGTATCTGAAGCATCTTCACCATTGCTCTTAGCCAGTGCTACAGACTTTTCAGCCCAGATTTTAGCATTCTTTTTATCCCCAACCTTATTGTAAAGGTTCGCTAAGGTATCTGTATTTGCATAGCTTTCACTTTTCTTTACCGATTCCTGAGCCCAAAGGATTGCTTTTTCAAGAGATGATTTTGTGGTTACATTTTCAAAAAAGTTCCATGCAATAGAATTCAGTTCTTCAGAAGAGGCAGCCGAATAATCTTTGTATAAATCTAAAGTTAATGCCTCATAAGTGGCAATGTCCTTATTTTTTAATGCTCTGCTGGATTTTGCTCTTTTTAAGATTTTTTCAGATTCTTCTTTGCTTAGAAACTTCTGGGTTTCTGCTAAAAAGTAACTGTCATTCCATGTTTTGGTGTCGGCATTATAAGACTTTTTAACAATGGTATTCATCTTAATATTCTTATCCACCATATCGTATTTTTCACCAGGAAGGATCTTCACAATGTCCGCTTTTTTATCTTTAAAAATTTTGTACAAAGGACTTTCAGTACTTTGAATTCCGGCAAGTAATATCTGAACATCTTCCTGATTCAGACTGGATTTTCCTTGGAAATAACGATCCAGGACTTTACCTGCAAATTCCGAGTCATTATAAATGGTAAGTCCGGCAAGATTCTTTAAGAATTCAGGATCTTTTTCTCCGTTTTCGAATTTTTGCTTTAATGCAGTCAGTCTTTTATTCGGGTCTTCCGCATCTTTAGCAAACTGAACGAAATCATTTTCTTCTACGTATCCTAACGTTCTGTGTACTTCTTCACCGTTTGCATTAATGAACAAGTAAGTAGGGAACGCTTTTACATTATATTTTTTGGCAAGGTCAATTCCTTCCCCTTTTTCCATGTCAATTTTGGCATTGATAAAATGAGAATTATAGTAATCTCCCACATTTTTCAATGGGAAAATGTTTTTTGCCATCAGTTTACATGGTCCACACCATGATGCATAGGCATCGATAAAGATCAGCTTGTTTTCTTTTTTTGCTTTAGCAACAACGCTTGCGAAGCTGGTATCCTCAAATTTGATACCTTGTGCGAAAGCAAATACACCCACGAAGATTGAAGAGAGTATCGTTAACTTTTTCATAAATACTTTTTTATTGATTGCAAATGTAATAAATATGTCAATGCATAAGTCGTACTACAGTGAAAATTGTTACGATATTATCTATTTTAATGATAAATTTTTAATACCAGTTGATTGGGGCTCTTCTTCTATGTAAAAATAAATCCGCAGAATTTCTGCGGATTATTTTATTATTTTGTTTTTGTAGAATCTGTTTTTGCTTTTAAACTGTCCGATGGGCTGGTTTGAGCCGTGTCAGAGTTGGCAACTGCAGAATCTCCCATTGTATTTCTCATGGCATTTTTATCATGCTCATCTTTAAATTCTTCCCGCTTTTCTTTATTCTGGGCGCAGCTTCCCATAATAAATAATCCTAAAACTGCTCCGATCCATAATTTTTTCATAGTAATTTCTTTTAATGTTTGTTAATCAAATATAGAAAAATATTAGTATTAAGAGTATATAAGCTTATATTCATTATAAAAATACGAGATAATGTAATTTTTCAGTTATTTTTGAGACCTATTGTATATCAACGCATTATAAAGAAAAAGACATGGAACTGCAATTGATGAAACCTAAGAATCCCACGCTGGCTAATTTTCTGGAAGGTTATTATTTCCTGAATAAAAGCCGGTATTCAGAGGATATAGAGTATCTCACTTTTCCTAATAACTACAGTATTGTATCAATATCCCGTAATGTAGAGTTGCAGTTTGAAAATAATGAGATACGGGTCATTGAAAAAAATAACGGAGGATTTTCATCAGACTTGATATGCCATTATAAAAGGCCTATAAAAGTATTAATACAAGGCTGCTTAAATGAAATAACCTTTTATTTTAAGCCGTTGGGATTAAATGCTTTTTTAGAACGGCCATTGAAAGAATATACCAAGGACTTTTCCAAAATGTTTTTCCCTTATGATGATTTTGAAGCCTCAATGATTCCGATATTAGAAGAACAGGATCCTGAAAAAAGAGTAGAAATGATTGAAGATTTTTGGATGTCCAGGTATATAGGTTTCAATCATGCATTCCTTAATGAATTGGTGGGTGATGTACTGATGGACCTGGATAAGTCTGTAGAAGCTCATGCCTGCGAATATAAAACAACAAGGCAGACGATTAATAAGCTTTTCGATCTTTATTTATGTAAAAGTCCGTCCGATTTCAGGAAAATTCAACGGTTCAGAGAAACTCTCCTTGAGCATGTCGGGAAGAAAACTCTTACCGAACTAAGCTATGATCACTTGTTTTATGATCAATCCCACCTGATAAAAGATTTTAAAGCGCTTACAGGTTTTACCCCTAGAAAATTTTTTGACAAGGTATATTCCGAAGGAAAAGTAAAATGGTTGTTTCTTTAGCCAGGTTTACAATTTTACAATTTTTCATAGAGAGGAATGTGTACTTTTGAAAGCAATACCACTAATCATGAAAACTAAAATTAGTATTGCAGTGTTTCCTGTTTAAGGTTCAGGGCTATTCAATATGTACACAAGAATCAAAATCTGTACTCCATAAAAAAATCCGTAGCGTTTCAGCTGCGGATTTTCCATATTTAAGTTAAAAATTTATTATCGGGTTGCGGGAGCTTTTACCGTATCCATTTTCATTTTGATACTATCAGGAGGTAATGTCTTTGTTTTGACTGTGTCAGTAGTAGAAGGTGCTGTTTTCACAGTTTTATCTGCTGCTGTAGAATCTGTAGTTCCTGATGACATTTGGGCCTCCTTGGTTCCGCAACTCACTGCAAATATCCCTAAACCCAGGGTTAGCAATATCAACTTTTTCATAATATTCTGTTTTGGTGTATAACATACAGTTCAATAATTGTTCCTAACGGGGTGTTCGTATTATTAAAAAACAATAAAAAAATGAAAATTATGTTAATTAAAACTTTATTGCGTTTATTTGAATAATAAAATTTAAGAATTGTATTTAAAATATTTATAATGATGAAATTTTATCTGACTTTCTAAGGATGAACACAATATTTAAAACATAAAAAAACCGCCCCTGCAAGGGCGGTTACTATTTTATTCATGATGCTCATACATTTTATTGTATAAGTCAATAAACTTTTCTTTGACCGCTTTTCTCTTGAGTTTAAGGGTAGGCGTTAAAAGACCTCCTTCAATACTCCATACTTCAGGAGTCAATTCAATCTTTTTAATTTTTTCCCAGTTTCCGAGATGTTCATTAATGCCATCAATTTCTTTTTCTATTCTTTCTTTTAATTCAGGGCTTTTTGCAATTTCCTGAGGAGTAGAGCCTACATTCAGGTTATTTCTCATAGCCCAGCTTTTGGCAAATTCAAAGTCTGGCTGAATAAGTGCACATGGCATTTTCTCGCCGTCACCGACTACCATAATCTGTTCTATGAATTTAGAAGCTTTTGCCTGGTTTTCTATAATCTGTGGTGCAATATATTTACCTCCGGATGTTTTGAACATTTCTTTCTTACGATCGGTGATTTGTAGAAAGCCGTCAGCATCAATATTTCCGATATCTCCGGTTTTAAAATATCCGTCTTCAGTAAAAACTTCTTTTGTCATTTCTTCATTTTTAAAATAACCTTTAAAAACAGAAGGACCTTTTACTGTTATTTCACCGTCTTCCTGGATTTTTACATGTAAATTATCCAATGGAAGTCCTACGGTTCCGATTTTCATCTTATCAAAACTATTTACGGAGATCACGGGCGATGTTTCCGTTAATCCATATCCTTCCAGAATAGGAATCCCGGCATTCTGAAACATCAGGTTTAATCTTGTGGAAAGTGCTGCAGAACCTGAAACCAAAGTGATGATTTCACCTCCCAGACCTTCTCTCCATTTTGAAAATACAAGTTTATCAGCAATAAGTTCCAAAAGACCGGAAGGCTTTGAAACTTCTTTCTTTTTTGAGATCAGGTTCAGGGCCCAGAAAAAGATTTTTGATTTTAATCCTCCTGCTGAAGATCCGGTGTTGTAAATCTTATCATATACTTTTTCTACCAATCGCGGAACAACACTCATATAATGAGGTTTTACCTCCTTTACATTTTCTCCCATTTTATCAATGCTTTCAGCGAAATAAACGGAGAACCCATTGTATTGGAACAGGTAGAAAAGCATTCTTTCAAAAATATGACAGATCGGCAAAAAGCTTAACACTCTTGTTTCTTTATAGTCAAGGCTTCTTTTCTTGGGAATCCTTGGAACAGAACCCAGAACATTGGAAACGATATTATGGTGGGTAAGCATTACTCCTTTAGGCCTTCCCGTAGTTCCTGAAGTATAAATAATGGTGGCCAGGTCTTCAGAATTAATGGCATTCGATAGATCTTCCACTTCAATTTGTGTAGAATCATCTTCACCCAGATCCAAAATTTCACGCCAGTTTGGAGCACCACTGATCATATCAAATGTGAAAACTCCTTGTAAAGAAGGAATGTTATGCTTCACTTTCATTACTTTGGCAAGCAATTCTTTATCAGAAACAAAGCAATATTGTATTTCGGCATTATTAAAGATGAATTCGTAATCTTCATGGGATATGCTTGGATATACAGGGACTGAAACAACACCGATCTGGGAGAGTCCCAAATCCATCACCGCCCATTCCGTACGGGTATTGGTGGTAATGAGTGCAATCTTATCTCCGGGTTTTATTCCAAGCTTTAAAAGTCCCCTGGATATTTTGTTTCCCTGATTGATAAATTCCTGTGTAGATGTTTTTTTCCATTCACCCTGATACTTTGTAACGAACATGTCCGTTTTAGGAAATTTCTCCAAAGCATAGTGAGGTATATCGAATAATCTTTTGATCGTCATAATTTTTTATGTAATTTTTAAGGAAATCTAAATATAAGCATTTTTGTGAAAATAGCATAAACCTCACTGGAATTTTCCAATAGTAATTATTTTTTCAGATTTGCTTAAAAAGTGTAAATTTACGACCATCTAATTATTAATTTTTATGGACTTTAATTTATCCGAAGAACAGCTGATGATACAGCAGGCAGCAAGAGATTTTGCACAAAACGAACTATTACCAGAGGTTATTGAAAGAGATCGCGATCAGAAATTCCCGACTGAGCAGGTAAAGAAGATGGGTGAAATGGGGCTTTTAGGGATGATGGTAGATCCGAAGTACGGTGGAGCAGGAATGGATAGTGTTTCTTACGTTTTGGCAATGGAGGAGATCGCAAAAGTAGATGCATCTGCAGCGGTTGTAATGTCTGTAAACAATTCATTAGTTTGTGCAGGTTTGGAAAAATTTGCTTCTGAGGAACAAAAACAAAAATATCTTACCCCTTTGGCAAGTGGACAGGTAATTGGTGCATTTGCTTTATCTGAGCCTGAAGCAGGATCTGATGCGACATCACAAAAGACCACTGCAGAGGATAAGGGAGATTATTACCTTTTGAACGGAATCAAGAACTGGATTACCAACGGAGGTACGGCTACTTATTACATCGTTATTGCACAAACTGACCCTGAGAAAAAGCATAAGGGAATCAATGCGTTTATCGTGGAAAGAGGATGGGAAGGTTTTGAAATCGGACCGAAAGAAGATAAATTGGGAATCAGAGGAAGTGATACGCACTCTTTGATCTTTAATAACGTAAAAGTACCAAAAGAGAACAGAATAGGAGAAGATGGATTTGGATTCAATTTTGCTATGGCTGTACTAAATGGAGGAAGAATCGGGATTGCTTCTCAGGCTTTGGGAATTGCTTCCGGAGCTTATGAGCTGGCTTTGAAATATGCTAAAACGAGAAAAGCGTTTAAAACTGAAATTATCAACCACCAGGCTATTGCCTTCAAATTAGCAGACATGGCTACGCAAATTACAGCTGCCAGAATGCTTTGCTTTAAGGCTGCAACTGAAAAAGATGCAGGAAAAGATATCTCTGAAAGTGGAGCGATGGCAAAGTTATATGCTTCCCAGGTAGCAATGGATACTTCTATTGAAGCAGTACAGATCCATGGTGGCTATGGATACGTGAAAGAATATCACGTGGAAAGATTTATGCGTGATGCTAAGATCACCCAGATCTATGAAGGAACTTCTGAAATCCAGAAAATTGTGATTTCAAGAAGTATTTCAAAATAAAAAAAAAACAAACAAACACAACTATTTATGAAAAAAACTTGGTGGATTACTCTCGGAGTCATTGTACTTCTTTTAGGAGTATTTGTATGGTATAAATACTTCTTCGTTTTCGGAGAAGGAGTAAAATCTGGTTATCTGAATTACGCGATTAAGAAAGGATATGTTTTTAAGACGTATGAAGGTAAATTGATTCAGGAAGGCTTCGGCCGGGGAAAAACAGGAAGTATAACAAGCTATGAGTTTGAGTTTTCCGTAAACGATCCTGAAGTTTTTAAACAACTTGAAACCAACAGTGGTAAAAGCTTTGATCTTCATTATAAAGAATATAAAGGAGCCTTACCATGGAGAGGAAATACCAGGTATGTTGTAGATAAAGTAGTGAATATGAAATAATGAAAGGCTCTCGATCGAGAGCCTTTCATATACACGCACCACAAAATATTAAGATATAATATTGTTTCTTTATATGATCTTCTTTATATAAGTATTGAATAAAGTAAGATTTTATTTAATAATCACCTGAACCGGACTTTGGAAATTGGTCTATACTGCCAGGTGTTCGTTTTTTAATTCTGTATCATAAAGTTAGTAAAGAATATTTTCTTTATGACCATCCGGGCATTAAAAAAAAATTAAAAATAAAACACCCCCAGGTCTGAAGGTGATTTTGTACTTAGTGAGAAGGGCTTTTGGGAATATTTTTGTTTTTTCTTTTGTAAAAATAATATCCGATCCCTCCGATAAGGAATACAGGCCAGAAAGGCAGGAAAAATAAAAAAATACCTGTGATAACATCCCATCCTGAAGAGATGGCAGCGATCGAGCGATTACCAAAAGTTTCAGGTTCTTTATCTTCCGCATACCATGATGTTGTTCCGTATAAAGTAATTTCCAGATCACACATTGTATTTTCCAGATAATTCTGCCCGGAAACTTCTGTTTCCTTTTTTTCAACAGAGCCGATACTACTGAGATCAGCCATAAGATATTCAAATTTCTGGATGGGAACCTTTACTCGCAGATAAGCCGTTTTCTTATCATCATTACCCGAAGAAATACTTTCACTTCTTATAAAACCATCATATTTTCTTATTTGCTCGCTTACAAGGTCTTTGGCTGTTTCGGCGTTTTCAACTTTTAATTCCAGGGTACCCGTTTTTATCATTTTGTTTTTAGAAATATTTGCTTCTTCATTTGCCTTGTTGTTTTTATCTTTATAAACAACCCGGGTTTCTCTAATGATCTTTGGAGAAGGAACATTGATCACCATTTTTTCAGCTTTTTTTTCGGTAGAATCTTTCTTTTCTTTTTTTGATTCAAGCCGGGTGGAAGTAATCTGCTGCGAAAGGGAGTCCACACTTTTTGAGGTCGCTTTAATAGTTTCTTTGAGGTTGCTTTGGGCTTGATCAAATTCTTTGATTTTTACATTTGCTGAATCAAATACAGCATCTGCCGTGTTGGCCATCTTATTGATGCCTTCTGATGCAGCAACAACAGAACTGTCAACAGATTGTACAGCTTCTTTCAGCTGAGATTGCGTTGCTTCACTTTTTTTACATGCTATAAAGGAGGTGGATAAAGCAATAAGTAAGATATACTTTTTCATACGATTAATTTTTTTTGATGAGGTAAAATTAGCTGGGTGATCAAAGCTTCGCTTGTAAAAAGACTGTATTCTTTCGGTAAAATCTTAAGTGCTATGTAATGAGGCATTTGTATTGTTTGTAAAACTATTTTACAAATGGGGAATGCTTTTGTTTTATAGATTTTGTACAAAAAAAACCGCTCAGTATCTACTGAACGGTTTTAAATTATTGGGTAACAATTTTTTATTGTTGACTGAACTCACTGATGAAATGGAGTTTGACATTCGGGAATTTCTCCTGAGTCATATGGATGGTAAACGAAGAATCCGCTAAAAATACAAGCTGGTTATACTTATCTCTTGCCAGGAATCTCTGTTTCAGCCTTGCAAATTCTTTAAATTCCTCAGATTTCTCATCTGCTTCCACCCAACATGCTTTGTGCATAGAAAGAGGTTCGTACGTACATTTTGCTCCGTATTCATGCTCAAGACGGTATTGAATAACTTCATACTGAAGCGCACCTACCGTTCCGATTATTTTTCGGTTATTCATTTCAAGGGTAAATAACTGAGCAACCCCTTCGTCCATTAGCTGATCGATACCTTTAGCCAATTGCTTAGCTTTAAGTGGGTCGTTATTATTGATATAACGGAAATGTTCAGGAGAGAAACTAGGTATTCCTTTAAAGCTCAATTTTTCTCCACCGGTTAATGTATCACCAATCCTGAAACTTCCTGTATCGTGTAATCCTACAATATCACCAGGGAAACTTTCATCTACTACTTCTTTTTTATCTGCAAAGAAAGCATTAGGAGATGAGAATTTCATTTTTTTACCTTCTCTTACTAATAAGTAATTTTCATTTCTTTTAAAAGTTCCGGATACAATTTTAACGAATGCCAGGCGGTCTCTGTGTTTAGGATCCATATTAGCATGGATTTTGAAAACGAATCCTGTAAAATTATTTTCCTCAGGTTTTACAATTCGGGTATCGCTTTCTTTAGGTTGAGGCATCGGTGCAATTTCTATAAAAGCATCCAATAATTCACGTACCCCAAAGTTGTTCAAAGCAGATCCAAAGAAAACCGGCTGTAAATCACCTTTCATATAATCTTCACGACTGAATTCCGGGTAAACGGATTGCACTAGTTCCAGCTCATCACGTAAAGTTTTAGCCGCTTTTTCCCCGATCAGTTCATCGATGGCAGGATCGTTGATATCATCAAATTTAACCGTCTCACCAACCTTTTGCTTTTTTTCCTCCAGAAATAACTGGATATTGTTTTCCCAGATATTATAAATACCCTGGAAGTCACTACCCATTCCAATTGGCAGGGAAAGAGGGACTACACTAAGACCCAGTTTTTGTTCAACTTCATCTAACAAGTCAAAAGCATCCTTACCTTCACGGTCCAGTTTATTAATGAAAACCAGCATCGGGATGTTTCTCATTCTACAAACCTGAACCAGTTTTTCTGTTTGTTCCTCAACTCCTTTTGCCACGTCTATCACGACGATTACGGAATCAACTGCAGTTAATGTTCTATACGTGTCTTCGGCAAAATCCTTATGCCCGGGAGTATCCAGAATGTTTATTTTGTGCCCTTTGTATTCAAAAGCCAATACGGAAGTGGCAACAGAGATCCCTCTCTGTCTTTCAATTTCCATAAAGTCGGAGGTAGCTCCTTTTTTTATCTTGTTGGATTTTACTGCACCAGCTTCCTGAATAGCTCCCCCGAAAAGAAGTAACTTTTCCGTCAAGGTTGTTTTTCCGGCATCAGGGTGAGAAATAATCCCAAATGTTTTTCTTTTTTGTATTTCTTTGATTAAGTCTGACATAGTGTATTTTGAAGTTGCAAAAATCGTGATTTTTTATGACGCTGTCAAATAAATTACAAAACAAAAAGAAAACTCCCCGGTATATTCGGAATCAAAGGATAACCGGAATGTCGGAACCGAATCACTTTCCGGAATTTAAACAGCCCTAAGAATTTTCTTTTTTTGTTGTTTAAGGCCTTCAAAAAAATTACCTTTGTTCATTAATTATTACAAAGGAAAACATGAAAAACAGCAGATATCCAAACTATACTTTTACATGGATCGGTGGCGTTGTTTTATTAGGAGGATTATTTGTGGGAACCATGTTCGTCACTTTTCTGAACTTCTTTTGGATGCTGATTTTTAAAGAAAACCTGCAGCTCAAAGATTGGTTTTTTATGTTATCCAATGCGGCAGGATTTTTAACGGCAATTGCTTTTTTTGATTTTTTCATTGTTAGGCCTACCACAAAACAAAAGCTGAATTTCAATTTTTCTCCTACCAATTTCTATACCTATCTTCTGATTTTTCCAATGATGATAGGGATGATGTTTATTTCTGAGTTTATAACCTCTCAGATTCCTGTAACCGGGCCTTTTTTCGGGAAATATTATGAGTTTTTCAGTGAGTTGATGAATCAGCTGACAGATGATCCTGTCGTTATGATCATAACGGCTGTGATTATGGCTCCGATCTTTGAAGAAATTATTTTTAGAGGAATTATTCAGAAAGGACTTATCAATAAAGGAGTAAAACCCTGGAAAGCGATCTTGTATGCTTCCATTATTTTCGGACTGGTGCATGGGAATCCATGGCAGTTTGTGGGAGCAGTTCTGCTGGGCTGCGTTTTAGGGATTGTTTATGAAAGGACAAAGTCGCTTTTATTGCCGATGTTGCTGCATGGTTTTAATAACTTATGTTCATCATTATTGATTACGTATACAAAAAATGAAAGTTTTTCAGAAGCATTTAAAATTTCTGAATGGATATTGCTGGCAGTAGGAATTGTACTTTTTTCTCTGTTTTACTATCTTTTTATGAAAAAATACAAGGTACATTACGCTGAAATTTAATTAAAAAAATGAAAAGGATATGGAATTACTAGTTGCAACGCACAATCAACATAAAAAGGAAGAAATTCAACAAATATTAGGAGGAGGTTATACCGTCAAAAGTCTTACGGATTACGACATCCACGAGGAGATTATAGAGGATGGAGACTCTTTTAATGCCAATGCCCTTATCAAGGCAAAATATTGTTTTGAAAAGACAGGGATTCCAAGTCTTGGAGATGACAGCGGATTGGTTGTGGAATCTTTGGACGGTCGTCCTGGGATTTTTTCGGCACGTTATGCAGGAGATCATGATTTTGCAAAAAATATAGAAAAAGTTTTAGGCGAAATGGAAGGTGTTGAAAACAGAAAAGCTTATTTTATCACAGTCTTATGTTATTATGATGAAAACGGAGCTCAATATTTTGAAGGGAGGGCTTACGGAAATCTGTTGACAGAGAATAAAGGACATAAGGGATTTGGATATGATCCGATTTTTGTTCCGGAAGGACATGAAAGAACATTTGCTGAAATGAACCCTGAAGACAAAAATAAGATCAGCCACCGGAAACAGGCTTTGGATTTGTTTCTGGATCATCTTAAAGTTGCTGGTGAATATCAATAATAGTTTTAGAAACAGGCATATCCAAAATTTCTGTCGTACATTTGCTATAATAAACTATTGATTTGAGTACTTATTTAACGATATTAGGCTTTAATTCAGCAATTCCTACGATTAATACCTCTCCAACGGCACAGTTGCTTGAAATGGAAGAAAGACATTTCCTGATCGATTGTGGAGAAGGTACACAGGTTCAGTTGAGAAAAGCCAAAGCAAGGTTTTCAAAGATTAATCATATTTTTATTTCCCATCTTCATGGGGATCATTGTTTCGGGTTACCGGGACTTATTGCTTCTTTCCGTTTGCTGGGCAGGGAAACTCCTTTACACGTGTATGGTCCTAAGGGGATTAAAAAAATGCTGGAAACCATTTTTACCATTACGGAAACCCATCGTGGATTTGAAGTTATTTATCACGAGCTGGACAAGGATTATTCCGAAAAGATCTATGAGGACAATAGAGTAGAGGTGTTTACAATTCCTTTGGATCACAGGATTTACTGTAGCGGTTATCTTTTTAGGGAAAAGCCGAAGGACAGACATATCAATATGAAGGAGATAGCCAAGTACAATGAAATTGAAGTATGTGATTATCATAATATAAAAGCAGGGAAGGACTTTGTGCTTAGTGACGGATATGTTCTGAAAAACGAAATCCTAACAGTGGATCCTATGCCATCGGTTTCGTATGCTTTTTGTAGTGATACAAGATATCTGGAATCTGTGATTCCTATTATAAAGAATGTTACTGTTTTGTATCATGAATCAACCTTTTTACATGATTTAAAGGAAATGGCGGATTATACCGGACATGCTACGGCTTTGGAAGCAGCTACGATAGCACAGAAAGCGGAGGTAGGTAAACTTATTCTTGGGCATTTTTCCAACAGATATGGAGATCTGACCGTATTTACCGATGAGGCAAGAACTGTTTTTCCTAATACATTCCTGCCGAAAGCATTGGAAAGTGTGAAAATTTAGATGAAGTTATGAATTTTGAAGAGTTAAGAGATTTTTTGAATGAAAAATCGGATCAGTATAATAACTATGATTTTATTGAAGATGATCCGATCCAGATTCCCCATCGTTTTTCCTTAAAGCAGGATATTGAGATTGCAGGTTTCCTGGCTGCAACCATATCGTGGGGAAACAGAAAATCTATTATCCGTTCTGCAGAAAAAATGCTGGATATCATGGGGAACTCTCCATACGATTTTGTTATGAATTTTTCAGAAAAAGATCTGGATTCGATTCGGGACAAAAGTATCCACAGAACTTTTAACGGGGAAGACTTTACTTATTTTATACAGCAATTTAATAAGGTTTACAGAGAAAATGAAAGCCTGGAAAATCTTTTCCTGATCAAAGATTCCGAATTTAATTTTTTGCATGCTATTGAAAGGTTCAGGACTTCTTTCTTAGAAACATCTAAACACAGAAGCCATAAGCATGTGAGCTCACCTTACAAAAATTCATCTTCCAAAAGAATCATTATGTTCTTACGGTGGATGGTTAGAAAAGATAAACGAAGTGTAGACTTTGGTATCTGGGAAAATATAGACCCGAAATACCTGTCGATTCCGCTGGATGTTCATACCGGGAACATTTCGAGAAAGCTTAGTCTGATTACAAGAACTCAGAACGACTGGAAAACAGTAGAAGAGCTCGATCAGGTAATCAGGCAGTTTGATGATAAGGATCCTGCAAAATATGATTTTGCATTATTTGGATTAGGAGTTAGTAAAGAATTTTTATAAAGAGGAAATAATGAAATCAAACACTGAAAAAACAGAAGTTCTTGAAAGGATTGCTAATGGAATTACGTGGTGGATTGGTTCTATTCCATCCCTTATAGCCCATACCTTATTTTTTATTATTTCATTTCTGCTGCCTTTACTTCATATTGTAGAATTTGATAAAATGCTTCTTATCCTTACTACCGTAGTTTCATTGGAAGCCATTTACCTGGCAATCTTCATTCAGATGTCTGTTAACAGGAGCCACGAAAAGATCGAAGATATCCAGGAAGACATTGAGGATATTCAGGAAGACATTGAAGAGATCAGTGAAGATATAGAGGAAATCAGCGAAGATATCGAAGAGATCAGTGAGGATATCGAAGAAATTAACGAAGATATTGAAGATATTCAGGAAGATATTGAGGAGATCAATGAGGATGAGGACGATGAAGATCACAATGAACGGGCAAAAAAAGTGATATTGAAAAGCAGTGTGAATTCCAACAAGAACGAGATAAAAGCTTTAAAAGATCAGATATTAAGGCTTCAGAATGAAATTGATGATCTAAAAAAAGATGGTTCAATATAGATACAATATACTTCTTGAGTGTGTGAAACTCTTTTTTATAAGTCTTATTTTTATTTAAATTTTAATTTTTCTGATTTTGAGCGAAATATTAAATATTTTATTTCCAAATACGGATACTGTTATTGTTTAATTTCAGTGAATTATTTTTTTAGTATTTATTTTATCTAATTACTGCTTTTGATTCGTAAAATATTAACATCATATGTTTATTTTTGCTATTTTTGAACAAACAATACCAAAATGTTAAATTATAGACTAAAAAACTACTTTTTCTTTTTAATATTGCTATTAGCCCCGCTCTTTTCGTTTTCCCAAAATGTAGGGAAACTGCCTCAAAGAAAGCCACAAAAGGAAAAAAGTACGGCAGCAAGTCTGAAGGCAGGAGCATTTATTGATGTAAATGTTGCCTCGTATGCTCCATCTGCTTTTACTCCCACACAGCTTGTAACAGACATCCTGATTAACGGAGGTACAAACTGCTCAACTCCGAATGTGACGAATGTTACAGTAAGCCCGAATCATGATGTTGCAAACAATGACAGGTTTTGGGGGTATTTTCACAGAGCTACTACCAATTTTCCTTTCAAAGACGGAATTGTACTTACTACGGGTTATGCAAGACAGGCCGGGAACTCTCTGGTAAGCGGAAGCTTATCCGGAAGCATTTCTATGCAGGGTGATGCTGACCTTGCAGCTGCTACAGGAACTAACCTGAGTAACCAACGGGATGCAGTTGCATTGGAATTTGATTTCGTACCCAACTCCAATCAGGTAAAATTTAATTATTTATTTGCTTCTGAAGAATATACAGGAGGTTATCCGTGTAATTATTCTGATGCGTTTGCATTATTGATAAAACCTGTAGCAGGTGGACCTTACGTGAATGTCGCTGTACTTCCGGGAACAGCAGGTGCAGTAAGTGTAACGAATATACGTCCTGCAAACCAGGATAATGGGTCTCCATTAACTTGCGGAGCTCTTAACGACTCTTATTTTGCGGGTTATAATACTTCAAATATAGAAACAAACTATAACGGAAGAACCATTCCTTTAACAGCCATTGCCGATGTAACGCCTGGTGTTGCTTATCATTTTAAAATGGTTTTATCAGACTACAATGATCAAAGTTTAGATTCAGCTGTTTTTTTAGAAGGTGGATCCTTTGATATAGGAATTAAAATTGTAGATGGAAATGGTACGGTTTTACCGGGCACGGTAAACATGTGTGATAATACTCCACAGATATTAAAAGCACAGGTAGTTACAGTACCGGGAATGACCTTTCAGTGGTTTAAAGATGGCGTTCCGATTCCGGGAGCTACCAACATTCAGTATGTGGCGACACAGCCTGGCGTTTATGAGGTAAAAGTTTCGGTACCTGGAAATCAGTGTCCAGGATCAGCAACTATTACGATTGTTGGAGGAACAACTCCTACAGCACATGATGCAGTGCTTAAGATTTGTACGACGCCAAATGCTTTAAACTTTGATTTAAATACAGCAATGCCATTGATCAGTACTACTGCGGGAGCTGTGTTTCACTTTTATGTAAATCAGGCAGACGCAGTTGCCCAAAATAATAATTTCATAAACAACCTAGCCAGCTACGACGGGACTGACGGACAAATTTTGTATGTAGTAGTTTCTAATGGTGCATTTTGTAGCAAAATGGTAAAGTTGACATTGAGAAAAGAAGCGACTCCTGTAGCACAGCTGATTTCTTCAAAAATGAAAATCTGTTCCGGTGAATCTGTTCTTTTAACAGCTTCTGGTGGTGCCACATACCAATGGAGTGACGTTTCAACAAACGGACCTACAAGAACAGTAAGTCCAACTCAGACGACTACGTATACCGTATATGCGATTGGGGTGCAGGGTTGTAAATCATTACAACCGGCTACGGTAACAGTAGAAGTGGTTCCGGCTATTACCTCTAATCTTACCGGAGGAATGATCTGTACCGGAGATCAGATTACGTTAGATGCCGGAGCTGGTCCTAACTATACTTATACCTGGAATACAGGAGCAACAACACAAACGATTACTGTAGCAACAAACGGTACGTACACCGTTACTATCGACAATGGTGTTTGTTCTAAGGTATTTACAACACAGGTAATTAAAGCAGTGATACCAACTGTCATTAAAGTGGATTATAACTCCAGTGGTACGATGGTTATTACCGCAAGTAATCCGAGTAACGGAATTTTAGAATATTCTATTGATAATGGATTAACATGGCAGCCTTCCAATATATTCAATAATGTTCCAAAAAATAAGCTGATATCGATCAGGGTTCGTGTGAAGAATACCAGTTGTGTAGGGTTTCTTGAATACTTTACATTTATGATGAAAAATGTAATTACTCCTAACGGAGATAATGTAAACGATATCATCGATTTTAGAGGAATCAATGAGTATAAAGATTTTACTGCAAGTATCTTTGATCGCTACGGGCGAGAAGTATATAAAGCCGAAAAAGTAAGGCCTTATTGGGATGGATATTTCCAGGGCAAGCGTTTACCTACTGCATCATATTGGTATCAGGTGACTTTTGAAGATCCTGCCAGTAAGGAAAAAGCAGTGAAAACCGGCTGGATCCTCCTGAAGAATTTTGAATAAAATATTAATCATATTTGTAAAAAGACTAACGATTCGTTAGTCTTTTTGTGTTTTATTAAATTATAAAGAGTATTTTAAGATAAATATGTTTACATTATTAACAATACAATTTGAATAGATTTGAGTTTCAATTAAAAAAAATAGTATTTTTGTTTAAAACAATATAAAATGTTAAATAGGAGGATGAGAAGTTTATTTCTGGCTTTATTTTTAGTTCTTGCAGGTAATATAGTGTTCTCCCAGAACAGGGGTCAAAACATTAAACTAAAACAACCTACAGCTGAAAGTATGAAAGCCGGAGCATTTATTGATGTAAATGCAGCCGGATATGCAGAATCTAACTATAACATTACTCAGTTGGTAAAAGATGTTCTTATCGCAGGAGGGTCTACGTGTACCACAGCCAATGTAAGTAATGTAAATGTATCTCCTAATCTACCAACAACGGATCAGAACAGAAGCTGGGGTTATTTTAATAAGGCAGGGACCAACTTTCCATTTTCAAAAGGTATTGTCCTTGTAACTGGATTTGCCAGAAAAGCAGGAAATAACTTTCAAAGTGTCTTAAGTGATCCGCTTCCCTCAGGAGGTGACGTTGACTTAGCAACAGCCCTGAATGTTAATAATGCCAATTTAAGGGATGCTACTTATATCGAATTTGACTTTGTACCTAGTTCTACTGAAGTTTCTTTTCGATACTTATTTGCTTCTAAAGAATATTCACCATCAGGAACTTTTACGTGTAGTATCGCAGATGGCTTTGCCTTATTACTGAAAAAAGTCGGTGATCCTACTTATACTAATTTAGCAGTTTTACCCAATGGTGCAGGTCCTGTAAGTGTAACCAATATTATTCCCTCAGGCTTGGCTTGTGGTCCTAAAAATGCACAATATTTTGCAGGAATGAATAATCCTCAGGTTGAAACCAACTTTGACGGACGCACGGTTCCTTTAACAGCAAAAGCAACGGTAATTCCAGGTGAAACCTATCATTTTAAAATGGTTTTAGCGGATTATCAGGACGTAAATTTTGATTCTGCTGTTTTTTTGGAGGCAGGATCCTTCGATATCGGAGTTCAGATTTTAGGTCCCGGAGGAGTAGCACTTCCTCCATCTATTAATATGTGTGACAATACTCCTCAGGTACTTACTGCATCGATCCAGAATGCAACAGCTTCCTACCAGTGGTTCTTGAATAATAATCCTATTGCTGGAGCTACCA
The DNA here is from genome assembly GCF_039645525.1 of Chryseobacterium sp. Chry.R1. NCBI lineage: Bacteria > Pseudomonadati > Bacteroidota > Flavobacteriia > Flavobacteriales > Weeksellaceae > Chryseobacterium > Chryseobacterium sp. Chry.R1. The sequence goes on along the minus strand of NZ_CP151793.1, from coordinate 4,286,363 downwards.
ACGCGACTTATACAGCGACCCAACCAGGAGTTTATACACTTCAGGTGCTTCTTGCAGGAAATACATGCCCGGGAACGGCCACTGTAACGATCGTAGGCGGAACTTCACCTACGGTACAAAATGCAACGTTGACAGCCTGCTATGCTCCAGGAAATGCAATATTTAATTTACCGGCTGCTCAAACATCGATCAGTACAACTCCAGGAGCTACATTTGCTTATTATGCCAATTTAGCGGATGCCAATGCCGGAAATGGAAATACGATAGCAACACCGGCAACATATTCAAGTCCTGGAGGACAGACGGTCTATGTTCTGGTTAAAAACGGATTTTGTTCAAAAGTTGCTCAGCTCCAGTTGATCAAAGCCCCTCAAATGACGGGGACAATAGCTCCTCCTACAGCGCTTACATGTGCTAATTCACAAATAACATTAAATGCATCGACTTCTGTATATCCTGCAGGATCTACATTTAACTGGACTACCACAGGTGGAAATATTGTTTCCGGAGGAAACACTTTAACTCCTGTAGTGAATGCGGCCGGAACTTACACATTGACTATTTCCAATACCTACCAGCCCGGAAATGTAGTGTGTACAGCAACTGCAACCGTTACTGTAGTAGGGGATAGTGCTCCTCCAACTACGGCTGTATCGGCAACTAAAGTATTAATCTGTGCAGGGGAGACTGTAACATTAACTGCTTCCGGTGGGACTACGTACAATTGGACGGGATTACCGGGGACGGGAAATACGCAAACCGTAACACCAGCCACTACCACCACTTATACGGTAACTGCTGTTGGAGCAAATGGATGTGTTTCTCAAAATCCTGCAAGTATAACAATTGAGGTTTCCCAACCTATTGCAGTGCAAAATGCTACTTTGCTTAAATGTTATCAACCAGGTAATTTAACATATGATCTTACTTCTGCTCAGCCACAAATTACAACGGTAGGAACGGCAACCTTTGCTTACTATGCCAATTTAGCGGACGCTAATGCAGGAAACGCCAATACGATTGCGGTACCAACAGCTTATCCGACGCCAGGGAATGTAACGGTTTATGTTCTGGTGAAGAATGGCGGATGTAGTTATGTGGTCAATCTGCAGCTATTAAAAACTGCCGAAACAACATTAACGATTGCAACTCCACCAACTATTACATGTACCACAACACAGATTACATTGGACGCATCGGCATCAGTCGTGCCGGCAGGTTCTTCCATATTATGGACTACAACAGGGGGCAATATTGTTTCAGGGGCCAATACATTAACACCGGTTGTTAATGCAGGCGGAACGTATACATTAACAGTACAGAATACAACACAGCCTGGAAATGTAAACTGTAGCTACACAGCCAATGTTACGGTGGTGGAAAATAAAACACCACCAACGGCAACCTTAACTTCTTCCCACGCTCAAATTTGTGTAGGAGAGTCGGTGACTTTAACAGCCGGCGGAGGAGTAAGCTATAACTGGACGGGTCTGACCGGAAACGGGAGTACACAAACGGTTTCTCCGACAGTCACTACAACTTATACTGTATATGCTGTAGGAGCTAATGGATGTATTTCAACAAACCCTGCAACGGTTACCGTGATCGTAGGGCCACCGGTTGCATCAGTGACTGCCTCAAAATCAAAAATATGTGCCGGAGAATCTGTTACATTAACAGCTTCCGGAGGGATTACTTATAATTGGGTAGGATTGACAGGAAACGGAAATACCCAGGTGGTTTCTCCAACGGTTACAACAACTTACTCAGTATATGCGCTGGGAGGGAACGGATGTACATCACTGGTTCCTGCCACGATTACAATTGAAGTGGTGCCAGCTATTACCTCTACCTTACAGGATGTATATGTTTGTGCCGGTGATACAGGAATCCTGGATGCCGGAAGTGGCCCGAATTACACTTATATATGGAGTAACGGAGCAACGACTCAAACAATTTCAACAAATATTACAGGAACCTATACGGTTACCATAAGTAATGGAACCTGTTCGAAAGCGTTTACCGCTCAGCTATTAAATCCTAATCTGCCACAGTTCACCAATATTGTTTATGAAAACCATGTGCTGACTTTAAGTGCAACCAATCCTACCGGAGGAACATTGGAGTATTCTATTGACGGAGGGCTTACCTGGCAGAATTCCAATATATTTAATAATGTACTAAATAACACAAATTATAATCTGATGGTAAGGGTAAAGGATGCCAAATGTAGTACCTCATTAAGCTACTTCACTTTTGTAATCAGTAACGCTATCACTCCTAACTCGGATGGAAAGAATGACACAATCGACTTTTCAGGAATAAGCGGATATAATAATTTTGCGGCTTCTATTTTCAACAGATATGGACAGGAACTCTTTAAAGCTACTAAGTTAGAACCTGCCTGGAATGGAACAGTAAAAGGATTAGCACTGCCAACTGCTACTTATTGGTACAGAGTACAGTGGGAGAATCCTGCCAGTAAAAAATTAGAATTACGAACAGGATGGATATTGTTGAAAAACAGGAATTAATTTTTAAAAATATACTCTTAAATGTAAGCCTTTCATAATTGGAAGGCTTTGTTTTTTTAACATAATAATGTTAAATATGTATGTGGTATGTTTAAAAATAATTTAAATTTGTTGAAACAAAAATATTATGAAGAGATATCTCCTGTTGTTTTCTTTTTTTTTAGTTTCGCTGAATATTTATCATTCACAAAGTATTAATCCCAGAAAAGTTCCTAAGCCAAGACCTAATTTAGCTGCCAAAGCAGGGGCATTTATCGATGTAAATGCACCGGGATATAATGAGTCAGCTTACAACATTACCCAGCTTGTAAAAGACGTGCTTATTTCATCAGGAACAAACTCATGTGTTACTCCCAATGTGTCAAATGTCCAGGTAAATCCTTCTTTACCGGCAAGTGATGTCAATAGGGCGTGGGGTTACTTTCATAAGGGTACCACAAACTTTCCTTTTAAAGATGGAATTGTACTTGTGACCGGAAAGGCGAACAGGACCGGAAACAGCTATATAGATGTATTGAGTCCTTTAAGTGACCTTGTCGGTACAGGAAGCGACCCGGATCTGGTAGCTGCTACCAATCCGTCAGTGAACCTAAATGATGCTGTTGTATTGGAGTTTGATTTCGTTCCTACTTCTTCGCAGGTGAAATTTAATTATTTATTTGCTTCCGAAGAATATACAACATCCTTTCCATGCAGTTATTCCGATGCATTTGCGCTGTTGCTTAAACCTGTAGCGGGTACAGCACCTTACGTCAATATGGCGGTATTACCCAGTGGTGCAGGACCTGTAAGTGTAACCAATATTCACCCGGATACTCAGTTTGATGGGAGCCCTTTGAGTTGTGGAGCAATTAATCCAACATTCTTCGGAGGATATAATACAACTAATATTGAGACTAATTTTAACGGTAGAACCGTTCCTCTTACGGCTACCGCAACGGTAATTCCAGGACAGGCCTATCATTTCAAAATGGTTCTTGCTGATGCGATCGATACAAGTTATGATTCAGCGGTATTTTTAGAAGGTGGATCTTTTAATATCGGAGTGGAATTATTGGATCCGGATGGAGGTACATTGCCATCAGATATCAATGTTTGTGATAATGTTCCTCAGGTACTGACAGCTTCAGTGAGTGATCCCAATATGGCGTATCAATGGTACTACAACGGTGCTATTGTGCCTGGAGCAACAACCAATACCATTACAGCAGTACAGCCGGGAACCTATACTATTGAAGTTACTTTTCCGGGAAATCCATGTCCGGGGAAAGCATCTATACAGATTCATGGGGGGACAACTCCTAATGCCAATGATGCTACGCTGTTGTTATGCTCTACGCCGGATGTTACAACATTTGATTTGACTACAGCAATGCCTTCAATAAGTACAACACCTAATGCGGTATTCCATTTTTATGAAAATCAGGCAGATGCTTTAGCGCAAAATGATAATTATATTACCACTCCGCTTAATTATAATGGTAATGATGGACAGATTTTATATGTTGTGGTGTCTAATGGAGGGTTCTGTAGCCGGCTGATTAAATTAACTTTATCAAAAGAGGTTACCCCTACCGCACATGTTGTTTCAACAAAACTGAAAATATGTCCGGGAGATTCAGTAGACCTTACGGCTACTGGCGGAGTTACTTACCAATGGAATAATTTCCCTGGAACCGGTAATACACAAACCGTAACTTTATTCAATACTACAACGTTTACAGTATATGCTATCGGAGCAAAAGGATGTAAATCATTGCAGCCTGCTACAATCACAGTAGAAGTAGTTCCGGAAATAACCTCTCCTTTGAAAGATGTTGAAATGTGTATCGGAGACAGAATTACACTGGATGCGGGTGCCGGACCTAATTATACTTATTTATGGAGTACGGGTGAAACGACGCAAACGATTTCTGTAGACCAATTGGGTATTTATTCTGTTACTATAGATAATGGATACTGTACAAAAGTATTCACGGTCAAAGTGATGGGAGCTACGCTGCCTTTTATCACCGGATTAAATTATGGCAATAATACATTAACAATCACAGCGGTAAATCCATCGCTTAATAATATTCCGGGAGTACTTGAGTATTCTATTGATAACGGAATTTCATGGCAGGCCTCTAACGTGTTTACGGGGTTATTGGATAATACAACATATAATCTTCAGGTAAGAATACAGGGAACACATTGTGTGGGAACACTTGACTTCTTTACTTTAAAGATTTCCAATATTATTACTCCTAACGAAGATGGAATCAATGATGTTCTTGACCTGTCGTCTCTAAAGAACTTTAATAACTTTACCGGATCTATTTATGATAGATATGGTGTGGAAATGTTCAGGTTCTCTAAAGAAAATCCGATCTGGGATGGAACCGTAGGAGGAAAGAGATTATCTACCGCTACGTACTGGTATAAATTTAACTTTGAATATCCTAAATCAAAAGCCCAGATGAACTGGTCCGGTTGGATATTACTTAAAAACAGAGAATAAATTATTTATTTATAGATTGTAAATTGAAAAGCCTTTCAGATATCTGAAAGGCTTTTCCTATTTCTTTATTTCTTAGTTTATTATTATGCGTTTTCTTTCCACTGTTTTGTAAAAGAAATAAAATCGTTAACGCTGAGTTCTTCAGCTCTCTTATCTAAAAATTCATGCGTTTTTAATGCTTCAGGAATATTCAGTATTTTAAGAGAGTTGGATAATTTCTTTCTCCTCTGGTTGAATCCTGCCTTTACAATTTGCTTAAACAGGACTTCATTGCCGGCTAAACCTTCTTTGGGATTTCTGGTTAACCTGATAACTCCTGATTTTACCTTTGGTGGCGGGTTGAAAACATTTTCATGAACAGTAAACATATAGGATACATCATAGTACGCCTGAATAAGAACAGATAAAATACCATAGTCTTTTGTTCTCGGAACGGCAGCTGTTCTTTCTGCAACTTCCTTCTGGAACATTCCTACCATTTCAGGAATTAGCTCGTAATGATCTATGATCTTAAAAAGGATCTGCGAAGATATATTATAAGGGAAATTGCCAATAATAGCAAGCTGTTCATTATTGATAAAAGCAAAATCCTGCTTTAAAAAATCTCCTACGAAATTTTTATCTGTAATTTTTGAATAATGATTTTTCAAATATTCGATGGACTCGTTATCAATTTCAGCAAGATAAATATATTGGTCTTTTTCCAATAGATATTTTGTAAGGACTCCCATTCCCGGACCAACCTCCATGATATTATTGTAGTTTTCAAAGCTTAAGCCTTCTACAATTTTTCTCGCTATGTTTTCATCTGTCAGGAAGTGTTGACCAAGATGTTTTTTTGCTTTTACACTCAAAGTTTTTTATGATTTTGTTAACAATGATTTTCTTTTTTTCGTCCCAAATTTCGGAAGATTTTTTCTATTTTAGCCAAAAAATTTAATATTAATGGCGAAATCTGTAGATGAATTTAATAAGAAGAGACTTAGGTCCAGCAATATTACAGTGGTAATTAGTATTGCCTTAGTGTTATTTTTGTTAGGATTAATGGGATTGATTTTAATTAATGCCCAGAAATATTCTGACTATATCAAGGAGCAGTTGGTTGTAAACGCATACTTTGATGAAAACTATGACGCTAAAGATTCTGTTAAAATTGCGAAACTGGAAGAAGAAACTTTTAAAAAAGTACAGACTTTAGCCCCCGTAAAAAGGGCAACCTATATTTCAAGAGAGATGGCTGCTAAGGAAGCAAAAGCCAGTATGGGAATTGATAGTGATGCACTTTTTGAAGAAAATATCTTCCCTTCATCTATCGAAGTTGCCTTAAAACCGGAGTATGTGGATCCGGCAAAAATTGATGCGGCTATTAAAACGCTGAAATCCGTTCCCGGTATTGTAGATGTAAAGAATAACAGTACCCTGATGGTAGATGTTTATAATAACCTGAACAGAATCTTGAAATGGATCTTAGGCTTTTCTATACTATTCCTTATTTTAGCGGTTGTCTTGATTAACAATTCAATCCGTCTGAAAATATTCTCCAAAAGATTTATTATTAAGACCATGCAGCTTGTAGGGGCAAAGAGAAGGTTTATCCTGAAACCATTTATTATTGAGGCTTTGATTTTGGGTTGTATAGGCTCTGTTATCGGACTTCTGGCACTATTTGGAGTATGGTATTATTTCACAAGTCAGATCGGGTCTGCATTTGTTCAGAATAATCAGCAATATTTCTGGCTTGTTATATTGGTATTCGGGGTAGGGATTTTTATTACTGTTTTAAGTACCATTGTTGCTACCTGGAGATTCTTGAGAACAAACGTTGACGATTTATATTACTCTTAAAAAGATGAGCAAAAAAACAAATAAATTTTCTGCAGCTGAGTTTGGTACGGATACCAAAGCTCCACAGGAAAACACTTTTTATTTCGGACAACAAAACTTTAAATGGATGCTGATTGGATTAGCATTCATTGTAGTAGGTTTTCTGCTGATGATGGGTGCCGACGCTAATACTGTCGATGGAAAATATGATCCGAACTCATGGAACGACGGTATCTTCTCTATTCGCAGAATCCGGATAGCTCCATTATTTGTAGTTATCGGTTTCGTCATAGAAGTATATGCGATTTTAAAAAGAAAATAATTTTTTATTTAAGATTAAGAAGTTTGAGAAATTCGGAGTATTCCGGATTTCAGGCTTTTTAATCTTTTAATTTTATACATATGGATTTATTCAAAGCAATTATTATTGCGATTATAGAAGGTCTTACTGAGTATCTTCCAATTTCTTCTACAGCCCACATGGGTTTCACGGCTAGCTTAATGGGATTGCCGGAAGATGAATTTTTAAAAATGTTTCAGGTATCTATTCAGTTTGGTGCTATTTTATCAGTGGTGGTTGCTTATTGGAAAAAGTTCTTTGATTTTAATAATATTAAATTCTATTATAAGCTTGCCTTTGCGGTAATACCGGCTTTGGCTTTGGGATATCTTTTTGATGATAAGATTGAAGCTGTTCTTGGAAATCAGATCGCTATTTCGTCTGTTTTGGTTTTAGGTGGAATCGTTTTATTATTTGCAGATACCTGGTTTAAAAACCCGACAATTGATGATGAAAAGGGAATCACTATCAAGAAAGCCGTGACCATAGGTTTTTGGCAGTGTCTTGCAATGATGCCGGGAACAAGCAGAAGTGCTGCTTCTATTATCGGAGGAATGACACAGGGATTAACGCGAAAGGCGGCTGCGGAATTTTCATTTTTCCTTGCTGTTCCTACGATGCTGGCAGTTACTGTGTATTCAGTTTTTGTAAAAACTTGGGGAAAAGAAACTCCTAATCCTCAGAAAGGATATGAAATGATTTTGTCATCACAAGATCATCTTACTATTTTTATCATTGGAAATATCGTGGCATTTATTGTGGCTTTGATTGCTATTAAAGCTTTTATCGGAGTCCTTAATAAATATGGTTTCAAACCTTGGGGATGGTATCGTATTTTTGTGGGAGTAGCCTTGCTTATTTATTTTTATTTTTTCAAGTAAGTGTTTGGTAAGGAATTTAATGATAAAATTGCTGAGAAAGTATTTACTGATACAAGGTATTTTGTAATCTTTGTGCTGATCGGTGCCGCTATGGTGGGTCTTGTTGCCCAAAAATGTAACCGTGATTCTGACTATAGTCGTATCATGCTGTTACATTTACAAAAGAATTTAGAATATAGAAAGGAAGGACGTGTAGTTGAGAAGAGGCTGGATACTGAAAATAGAAATATGCCCTATATCATCTTTTACGACAAAGAAAAATTTTATATTGATTCTAATTTTTATGAAATAATCAAAGAAGGTGATTCCATTTCAAAAAAAAGAAGTTCTGCCCTTTATTATATATACAGAAATGATAGTACTCTTATCTATGATTACCTGCAAACATCTAAAAATCAGCTTTAAATAATTTAATAGAAACTAAGTGACTAGCGAAGAATTACAATCAGGCCATATATTTTTACTTGATAAACCTTTGGATTGGACCTCTTTCCAGGCCGTTAATAAAATGAAATATAAACTCAAAAGTGAGTTTAAACTTCCTAAAAAATTTAAGATTGGGCATGCCGGAACTTTAGATCCTAGAGCAACAGGTTTACTCATTGTCTGTACCGGGAAATTCACTAAAAAAATTCCTGAAATACAGGATGCCCCTAAAGAATATTGGACTGAAATCAAGATAGGGGTTCAGACGGAATCTTACGATACTGAAAAACCTGAAATTCTTCATCAGGATATTTCAAACGTTTCCGAGGAGCGGGTAAGAGCAGTTTTACAGAAATTTGTTGGAGAAATAGACCAGAAACCTCCGGTTTTTTCTGCTATAAAAATTGATGGGAAAAGAGCTTATAATCTAGCGAGAGCAGGTGAAGAAGTAGAGATGAAGTCGAGAAAAACTACTATTTTTTATCTTAATAATATTCAGATTGATTTTCCTTTTGTGAGTTTTACGGTAGGATGTTCAAAGGGGACCTATATCCGGAGTCTTGCACATGATATTGGGCAGGAGCTTGGTGTTGGTGCATATTTAACGCAACTGAGACGCACGAAGATCGGGGAATATAAGATAGAAGACAGTACAGAAAAGTTTTTAGAAAATGATTTTAAATTTGAAAGTATATGAAAAAAACTCTCCTTTTGTTCATAAGTTTATTTTCGATAACTCTATCATACGCTCAAAATGTTGAGAACAAAAAGCCGAAAATGGATTTTTATGTTAATCCCACTCTCAATTTAGGATATAATCTTGGAAATAGTATTCAGGATGACAGAAATAAGGATTCAGCCTATTATCAACAATACATAGCTCCTTATCTCCCTAATAAAATTACTTTTGGAATGACAGTTATCGGTGGGTATAATTTTCTTCCTAACTTTGCCTTAGGATCAGGGATAAAATATAGTTTTACGGATAAGAATTTTCATTTGCTTTATTGGGTTATCCAGCCTAAATTCATAATTGGTCCTGGAGATGAACCTTTTTTTATTGATATTAATTATGGAAAGCAGATCAACCACTCTGTTGTTTCAAATGCTGAATTCTGGGGAATAAAGTTGGGAAAACAGGTGTCATATTCGAAAAGATTAAGCCAGGAAGGAGGACTTGTTCTTGAAAATCATAACTTTGGAAAATCAAATGCTTTTTTTATCGGTTTGAGTTATGGGATAACATTTTTTAGTAATAAAAACTACACGGGTTACGGAGACGATTAATGGAAAAGACACGGATTAATAAATATTTATCAGAAGTTGGTTTCTGCTCAAGAAGAGCGGCAGATAAATTACTGGAAGAAGGGAGAATAAAAATCAACGGGCAGATTCCTGAATTGGGAACGAAAATTTCCGACGAAGATGTTGTGGAAGTAGACGGTAAACCGATCCGGGAAACAGAAGAAAAACCTGTTTATATTGCTTTTAATAAACCAATTGGTATTGTTTGTACCACAGATACAAAAAGAGAAAAAAACAATATTGTAGATTATATCAATCATCCTAAAAGAATTTTTCCGATTGGTAGGTTGGACAAACCTAGTGAAGGCCTAATACTTCTAACCAGTGACGGGGATATTGTTAACAAAATTTTAAGGGCCAGGAACAATCACGAAAAGGAATATCTTGTAAGAGTCGATAAGCCGATTAATCCGAGATTTTTGGAGAAAATGAGAAATGGAGTTCCCATCCTGGATACCGTGACTAAAAAATGTGAAGTAGAAAAAGTAGATGATATGACGTTCAGAATTGTTCTTACCCAAGGCCTCAACAGGCAGATTCGCAGAATGTGTGAATATTTGGGCTACGAAGTGAAAAAACTTAAAAGGATGCGTATCATGAATATCAAGCTGGATTTACCTGTAGGAAAATGGAGAGATCTTACCGATGAGGAGCTGTCCGCTTTGAACAAGTTGCTTGAAGACTCCAGTAAAACGGTAGATTAAATTGATAAGAAAGTAAGATTCAATCATTTCAGATATAATTTCATCCTTGTCTCATATTCTGGCTTTAATTTCAGAAACCTCCATATTTTTTTGTCTTCGGGATTGCTCACACGGTAATAAATAATCTTATCTGCAGAGTATCTGAAATAAGGATGGTTCTTTAACCATTCTTCCGGCGCGTCCACAAGTGTATATTTTGTGATGCCGGACGAATCAAGCTTACAAATTGAAATTAATTTCTGCACAAGATCTGTATCTATATTGTAAGTTTCCAGGATTTGCTGTTTGGTAACGAATCCGCCCAGTTTTTTTCTGAAACCAATAATTGATCCTGCACTTTTTTCATCAAGTCCGAATTCCAGAAGCTGTTTAAAAGTAATTTGATTTAAATCAGTAGATGCGAAATCTGTTTTTTGCTGAATGATTGGATTCTTTTTTTCATCATTTTGCTGATCTTTGATTTTAATATAGGGTTTTAATTCTTCAAACTTTTCCTGAGAAATGACGAAACATTTCTGAATATCCTGATAGGTATTAAAACGTCCCTTTAAATTTCTATCTCTGTAATTAACTATAGTTAATGCTTGCTTTTCGGAAAAACCAAGAGATTGCCATCCTGCTGTGTTTAAAGTATTAGGATCAAAAAAACGGAGATAAATACGAGGCTTTTGCTCAGTACTCTTAGAAATGTTTTTTAAATTTTCAGGTGTTTTTTCCGGTAAAAGCAGATGTGGTGCTAATAATTGATAGTTTTCATCATTGATTATAAAGCAGGCTTTTAATTTTTCTTTACTTACAAAACTACCTCCCAGATAAGCTTTGTATTTCAAAATCGCTTGGGCCTGTCTCGGGCTGAATCCCATATTCTCCCATTCTTTTTCAGAAAGGTGATCCGGATTGAATGTTCCGGAGACGGTGATTGTTTTTTTATCAGGCACTCCCGATCTATCATTTTTTATACCCTTATGGTCATTTGGGAGCATAATGTATGGACTGATCTCTGAAAATTTCTCCTTGGAAATAGCGTAGCATTTTTGTAATTGTTCTTTAGAAGTAAATTCTCCACCAACAATTTTCTTATAGTTTAGTATCGTTAATACCTGTTTTGAAGAAAATCCAAGGCTTTGCCACTGTTTTTCGTTAAGGTCATTAGGATTAAATTCGGTTAAATACAATGAAGCGTTTTCCTCCGACACAAACTTTATTTCGGGGAAATTTTCTTTTTCTTTACTGGTATACTCCTGGAAGATGAATAATATGAGCAGCAGTATACCTAAAAATGCAATCTTTTGATAGTAGCTTCTTTTCATCAAGCTAAACTTATTGATAAACCTCAACTTTTAAAAGAATAATGTTCAGAATTTGATATAATGATATATAAAGGGTTGTTTTTTGATGGTAACCCTTTTTAAAATGAAGCTGATCTTTTGATTAATTGAATTTTTTCAAGCCTACTCATCGGAATAATCGAGATAATATGATATATGATGGCATAAAAAATCCCCAAAATGTTTTTGGGGATATATCTAACTAATAACAGATTATTGTATTACTGACGAACAAGATTATATTCTGTTCCTGCTGTTTCTTTTGTCCATGCACTTCCGCTATGCATTTGAATTGTTTTATCATTGACAATTGAGAAGGTTGTTACACGGTCTGCAATATTTGAATACTTTAAAATTACCTTATTGGTGTCTTTGTAATACTTCCAAGTCCCTGTACTTGACATAGGAGCTGTACTACCAGGAAAAGTTTCAGACAAAGCGAAAGTATTATCATCTTTGAAAGTGATTTCAAAATTCTGTTTTGAGTTTCCTGAAGGGATATTTCCTTTATAAACTCCTGGTACAAAAGTAGAAGTTTTAGTTACCGAAGTATTTTCCTTTTGATTTTTCATTGTACTGCAAGAAGTAAATCCGATGAATGATGCGCAAGCTGCTGCGAGAAATAAATTTTTCATAATATGTTTTTTAAATTTGGTTTCTTACTAACTAAAATAATGCCAAAAAATAAAATAAATAAGTGAAAAAGTCATTGAGCTTTCATTGCTGATCTTATTTTGCCAAGGTGTGAAAAGGGGCAGAAAATTGATCATCACAGGATTAGCAGATGTTTATGTAAAATCTGATATTTGGAAAAAAATGTTAGGGTATTTTTTATCCGTTTCTGTTATTCAGAGTCTTTTTCTACTAAAGATTCTTTTAATTTCAGTAATTCAGCTTTTACGAATTCCAGACGGTCGATAATAGTAATGGTTTCGGATATTTTACTGTTTGTTGCCAAAGCGATCTTTGCTCCATCCAGCGTGTAACCTTTTTCTTTCACCAGATGGTAAATGATCTGCAGGTTTTTAATATCCTCAGGGGTGAAGTACCGGTTACCTTTCTTGTTTTTTTTAGGTTTGATAATAGGGAATTCCTGCTCCCAATAACGTATTAATGAAGTGTTTACATCAAATGCTTTAGCAACTTCTCCTATTGAATAATACAGCTTATCGGGTAAATTTATCTTCATTTTATGAATCCTAATCTTCAAAGATAATTTTTTTTGAATTTTTTTACAAATTTACCATCCAAAATATATTCTTAAAACTCTTTTCTTTTCTTGAAATACTATAATCTTCCAGTGCTATTTAAGATTAAATGGAAGTCTTTTTTTAATTTTGAAGTAAATTAATAGATTTGAATTCTATATCTGTACTTCATATTGATCTTTTTCAGTCCGGGAAAAATACTTCGGATTTTTATTTCAATACAATGAAAGATCATCTGGTCAGTAGCCATAAACATATTGAGAAGCCCCATCGGCATGATTTTTACGTAACGGTGCTTTTTACAAAAGGTACAGGAATTCATGAAGTCGATTTTCACAGGTATGATGTCTCAGAGGGAAGCATGTTTTTTCTATCACCCGGTCAGGTCCACAGCTGGGAACTTTCGGAAGACACGGACGGGTATATTTTTTTCTTATCTCAGGAATTTTATGATATGCATTATATCAATCAGCATCTGAGAAACTTCCCTTTTTTTAGTTCGGTTAATTTTTTAAGAAAGCTTCAGCTTGAAAAAAAATACCTGAACCCAATGGTTGGTTTGTTTGAAGAGATTCAGAATGAGTATTATTCTCATAACCTTATGAAGGAGGGGCTGATACTTTCAGTGATTACAAAAATGTATATCACCTCATCAAGGTTGTTTTCTAAAGAATACAATACTTTTAATTCCCCGGTTAGTATTTCATATTTAAAGCACTATCAGGATTTTGAGACTTTACTCGAAGAACATTTTACAAAAGAAAAATCGATTTCATTTTATGCTTCTTTGCTGGATATTTCTCCTAAACACCTGAACAGGATTACGCAGACTATGGTTCAGAAAACGGCTACTGAAGTTATTACTGAAAGGGTAGTGCTGGAAGCAAAACGGATGCTGATGTATTTAAGCGAAAGTCTTGTTGAGATTGCCTTCAGATTAGGATATGAAGAATATTCTTATTTTGTGAGGGTATTCCGGAAAACTTCCGGAATAACCCCGACTCAGTTTATTCAAAAGTATAAATCATAAACTTTTTGGCTACAACAAAAGTTTGAAAGGTCCCTCAAAAGTTGTTTCAAAAGTATCCACAATTTTGCCTTTTTCATCAAGTACAGCAATCACAATGTTCTGTTTGGAAAATCGGATGTCTTTTTCAGGAAATGTAATATTAATGTTACCTTTTAAAATCTGATCTCCCTTTAATACAATTTTATCTGAACCAAAAAAAGTGATCTCGCCATTTTTAGGACTTATTACTTTTATTGTTAAAACCTTTTTCTCATTGGTTTTGTTTAAAAAAGTATAAATAAATGTATTCGTTATTTTTCCATTTTTTGTAAAGAAAGTGGATCCGGCAGGTTTAATAAATTTGGCCTCCATAGATCCACGGTCATACATTAGAAAACCAAGAAAACCGATTAATAATGCCAGAAAAACCGTAGTGACTTTCATTCTGGAGGTAAAAATAAACCTGGATTGGTTTTCAATTTCAGCTTCAGTTGCGTAGCGAACCAATCCTTTTGGAAGACCTATTTTTTCCATTACTTCATCACAGGCATCAATACACGCCGTGCAATTAATACATTCAAGCTGTTGGCCGTTTCTGATGTCTATTCCTGTAGGGCAAACCACGACACATTGCTGGCAATCGATACAATCTCCTTTTCCTTCTGATTTTCGGTCTTCACCGTTTTTCCATTTGGAACGGTTTTCACCTCTTTTAAAATCATAATATACATTGATGGTTTGTTTATCAATAAGAACTCCCTGTAAGCGTCCGTAGGGGCATACCAATGTACATACCTGCTCACGGAGCCATGCGAAAGTAAAATAAAAAACAGCTGTAAAAGAAAGCATAACAATGAATTTCAAAGAATGTTCTGCAGGGCCTTCACTCATGATTTTAAAAACCTCTCTGTATCCTACAATATACATGAACATGAAATGACTGATAATTAATGAAACCAAAAGGAATACCGACCATTTCAGACTCCTCTTTCTTATTTTTTCACTATTCCATTCCTGTCGGTCCAGCTTCATTTGCTTATTACGGTCACCTTCGATCCAATATTCTATTTTTCTGAAAACCATCTCCATAAAAAGAGTTTGCGGACAAAGCCAGCCACAGAATATTCGTCCGAAAACTACTGTAAAAAGCATAACAAATATGACAGAAGTAACAGCGCCCAGAGCCAGAATAAAAAAATCCTGGAGATAAAAAGGTTGCCCCACAATGAAAAATTTTCTGTCGATAACATTAATCAGAAGAAAAGGGTTATGATTAATAGTTACGAAAGGCAGAATAAAAAACAAAGCAAGCAGGATGTAGCTGGTGTAATTTCTGTAATTGGTATATTTCCCCTTGGGTTTGCGGGGGAACACCCATTTTCTTTTTCCTGTATCATCCATTGTTCCCACAGAATTTCTGAAAGCTTCATTCTCTATTGCTATAACCTTTTCGGGTTTGGTGTCTGTATTCATTCTTTTATTTTAAATAACCAACTGAATAATCCCTCATTTTGTTGTTTTTTTTATTAAAAAACATCTATTGAGTTTCTTACCGCAAAGCTCTTAATTAAGGGAATACATTACTAATAGTATACACGTATTGGATAGGACAAATAGGACATTTATCAATTTTTTATTATTGTATCAAAATGAGAAAATAATTCTTGAATTTTATTTTTTCATGTTGTACATTGTGAGCCTAAAATGAAATAAGAAATGAAGAATCTTTTTAAAATGACTTGGGTTGGTTTGGTTTTAGTATTACTAAATTGTCAATCAGTAAATTATACCCGTATGTTTTATCATGATGTAATGCCAGAGAAGATTTCAGACCGGTTCGGTTTTACTGAGGGGCCCTCCTCAGATAAAGAAGGGAATGTTTATTTTACAGATCAGCCCAATGATAAAATTTATTATTGGGATTGGAAAACAAATGAAATCCGGGAATTTTTAAGCAAAACAGGACGCGCCAATGGAACCCATTTTGATCAAGACGATAATCTGATTACCTGTTCTGATGATCAGGGCGAGATCTGGAAGATCTCTAAAGATAAAAAGATTCAGATTTTATTAAAAGGTTTCGAAGGAAAAAGGCTTAATGGTCCGAATGATGTATGGGGAGATTCTTCAGGTGGAATGTACTTTACTGATCCTTTGTATAAGAGAGATTACTGGATTGATTTTAAACAGGAAATTCCTCATAAAAGTCTTTACTACAGAAATAAAGAAGGTAAAGTAAAAAAAATCGATACTTTTACCCAGCCCAATGGCATTGCCGGAAGTGAGAAATACAGAAAACTCTATGTTTCTGATATTGATGCAGGAAAAACTTATGTATACGACATATTGGATGCAGGAGAACTTTCTGAGAAGAGACTGTTCTGTGAAATGGGGTCTGACGGAATGACATTAGATAAGCACGGGAATGTTTATTTAACAGGTAATGGGGTTACGGTGTTTAATCGCGATGGTAAGAAAATCTATCATATTCCAATAGAAGAGGAATGGACCTCTAACGTAACATTCGGAGGAAAGCATAATGATATTCTTTTTATTACTGCTTCAAAGTCAGTATATACTTTACCAACAAGGGTAAAAGGGACAAGATAATCGATTCCATTTATTGTTGTTAAATCTTTTATCAGTGATTTAGTTACTTGAAAATTACATGTAATATTCAGGTAATCAGTGAGGTGGGCTTTGATTTCATTGATGTTATTTCATGTGTATTTGAATTTATTTCTTTTTAAATCTTATTTTATATAAAATTTTTAATCTATTTACTTCTATCGTAAAATAATTTAAGTTAATTGTGAAAATGTTAATAATGAGTGTTATTTATTATTAATATTATGGTTTTTGTGTTTAATTTTTTGCTTTTTTTGTAAAGTGTTTTAGGCTCTGGAAAATATCGTTTATTTTATTTAAGATGTTTGCGTGAGTTAGAACATATACCAACCTTAACACAAACAGTTTAAATTATTATAGATATGAAATTCTACTTATTGATCGCATTGGCGATGGTTCCTTTTATGGGGTCATCACAATGGAAGAGAACAGAACTACGTTCACAAAGCGTAAAAAAAGTACAGGAAAAACTGGAATTTTCAGGCTTGTATACATTAGATATAAACGCTTTAAAACAAACCCTTAAAAATACATCTTCTAAAACTTCTGAGGGAAAAGGTGTTGTTATTTCAATTCCTGATATCAATGGGAAAACAGAAAGGTTTCAGGTATGGGAATATTCCAATATGGCTCCTGAATTACAGGAGAAATATCCAGACATAAAATCTTATATGGGAAGGGGAATAGAAGACCCGTCTGCTTATTTAAGATTTAGTCTTTCACCGGTAGGTTTTTCATCCATGATTACAAGATCCGGTAATTCTGAATTTATTGAACCTTATTCACAGGACGGAACAGTATATGCTGTATTCGATTCAAAAGCAAGAAAGAACCAGGAGGCAGAACCTTTCATTTGTGGTACTGCTGAAAATCTGGCAACGAAGTCCCTATCTAGTAAAAATGGTGCACAAAACAAAAAAGCCGCAGGTTTCAATACTTTCAGGCTGGCTATGTCATGTACCGGGGAATATGCCCAGTATCATTTAACAGCAGCCGGAACACCGGCAAATGCTACGGAAGCGCAGAAAAAAGCGGTAGTACTGGCAGCTATGAATACGACATTAACCCGTCTTAATCAGTTATTTGAAAAAGATCTGTCATTACATTTTAATTTAATTGCCAATAATGATGTGCTTATTTTTTTAGAACCTACTGCAGATCCTTATACCAACGGAGGACCTGGTGAAGCTCAAACCCAGATTTCAGCGCGTATTGCAGCTCAGGACTACGATATGGGTCATTTGCTGGATAAAAAGAATGGTAACGGCCAGGCAGGAGATATCGGAGTAATCTGTGATGATAATGCTAAAGCAGGTGGATGGACAGCTCATAATTTTCCTGAAGGAGATAAATTCGATATAGACTATGTTGCTCATGAAATGGGTCATCAGATGGGGGCGAACCATACATTTACGCTTTATAATGCAAGCTATACGGATGCTTCTTTAGTAGAGCCGGGAAGTGGATCTACGATTATGGCTTATACAGGTATTATGGGTGGTAATAGTGATGTGCAGTTTAACTCATTTGATTATTTTCATGCTTTTAATCTTAAAGAGATCAAAGATGTGATCAATGGCGTGGCATGCGGTGTTAATGTGCCGTTTGCTAACCCTGCACCAGCAGTAAATGCCGGAGCTGATTATACAATTCCTAAATCTACACCTTTCGCATTGAAAGCAACCACAACAGATGCCAATAGTGCTGGTTATACTTATACGTGGGAGCAGATGGATTCCGGTTCGGCACAAACAGGAACGGTGAACTCTCTTACCTATGCTGCCAAACCTTCCGGTCCTACTTTCCGGTCCTTACCTCCGGTAAGTACACCTGTAAGGTACTTCCCTGATTTTAATAAAGTATTGGCCGGAGTATATGCGACCCGTTGGGAGTCTTTATCCAGTGTGGCAAGGACACTTAATTTTACAGTTACGGCAAGAAATAATCATCCTACTGCTCCGCAAACGAGCAAAGATGAAACGGTAATAACGGTTGATGCTGCATCGGGGCCTTTCAAAATTACAGCTCCGACATTTGGACAGTCGTTAAGTTCCGGAAATTCAGCAACTATAACCTGGGATGTTGCCAATACCACTCAGGCTCCGATTAATACAGCAAATGTTACGATTAAATTATCTACCGACGGAGGGCAAACATTTACCGTGCTGGCAGCAAATACACCTAATGACGGTAGCGAACAGATTACAATTCCTGCCGGATCAACTTCGGCAAACGCATACATTCTGATTGAAGCTATAGGAAATGTTTATTATGCGGTAAGTCCAAGTTTTGTTATTGATTATAATGTAACCGGAGAAACATGTGCAACGTATACTTATAATGGACCAGCTGTTGGCATTACAGATGGACCTGGAGGGAACAAGATTTCTTCACCTAAAGTTATTGTTCCTTTAATGGTAAATAATACCGGAGTTATTACTAAAATTAAAGTAACTCCAACTATAGCACACCCTTATGTAAGTGATTTGGCTGTTGGTATAGAAAGTCCGCAAGGATCTTCTGCTCTCATATGGAACAGAAAATGTGGAAATGCGGCATATTCAGGTATTACAGCTTCGTTCACAGATACAGGTAATGCAGTAGCTTGTGCTTCTCCGATTCAGGGAGAAACGAAATCTGATGAATCATTAGCAATCTTTAAAGGGCATAAGGCTCAGGGAGAATGGAAGTTGTTCGCATCGGACAATTATGCAGGTGATGTGGGAACAATTAATTCTTGGTCGCTTGAAGTTTGTACCCGCGAAACACAAAATTTAGGGACAAAGGATGCTTCCGCTGTATCAGGAAATGATATCAAAATTTACCCTAATCCGAGTAATGGGAATTTCTTTGTTAAATCCAGGAATTTATCAGGAGAAATAAAAGTTACTCTATTTGATTCAAGTGGCAGGCTGATCTCTTCGGATTCCTATCAAGGTAATGGAGATTTTACAAAAGAATTTAACATGAACATTCCAAAAGGAGTTTATATTATTAATATTAATTCTTCCAAAGGAATGTATAGTCAAAAACTGATCATCAAATAAGTTTTTTAATATTATTGTAAAAGGAAAGCGGCTATTAATAAATAATGGCCGCTTTCTTTTTTATCTTAAAATTGATGTCGTTTAATACGCTATCTCCATTTTGACTTTTTTTCCTTTAAGCTTTTCATTGGATAATTTCTTTAACAATGAATTTACTTTCTTCCTGGAAACAGCAACATATGATGTTGTGTCTTTCACTTCAATCAGCCCGATATCCTCCTTTTGTAATTCTCCTTTTTTAATGAGATAACCCACAATATCTACTTTATTAACTTTGTCTTTCTTACCTGCACTGATATAAATTGTTTGAAAAGGTGTCTTTTCAGGAGCTTTATCGTATCCTGAAACACTTTCTTCAGGCGTATTATTTTTGATAAAAGGAAAATTTTCTTCCTCTGTCATGATAAGGTAAACAAAACCTTTAGCATTCATCCTCGCGGTACGTCCGTTTCTGTGAATGAAAGCATCTTCTTTGGGAGGTAGTTGATAATGAACAATAGACTCTACTTCAGGTATATCAAGTCCCCGGGCGGCAAGGTCGGTTGTGATTAGGATTCTTGCAGAGTCATTTCTGAATTTCAGTAAAGCCCGTTCTCTTTCGTCCTGTTCCATACCCCCGTGGAATGTTTCCCTGTCAATTCCCATTTGATGAAGAAGTTCGGAAATACGGTCTACTGCGTCACGGTGATTACAGAAAATCAGCGTTCTTTTATTTCCGATTTTACAAACAAGATTGAAAAGTGTATCCAGCTTTTCTTCCGGAATTGTCATTACTTTTCTCAGTTGTAAATCAGGTTTAATATCGTTTTCTTTAAGGAAACTGATTACTTTTTCATCTTTCAGCCCGGTAAATGAAGGGATTTCATCCATGGCAGTTGCAGAAGTTAAAATTCTTTGGGATAACCCTTTTAAAGAATTAGAAATAAATTCCATATCATCATGAAAGCCTAGCTCTAATGCTTTATCAAACTCATCAAGAACCAATGTCTTAATTGTCTTAGGATCAAAATTATTGTTTCTTACGTGGTAAACAACTCTTCCCGGTGTTCCAATCAATACGGCAGGAGCTTCAATTAAATTATTAACCTCAATCTTTTTATCATGGCCACCATAGCAAACGGAAACCTTAAAATCCGTTCCCATTGACTTGAACACCTGTTCAATTTGTAGAGCCAATTCTCTGGCCGGAACTAATATCAATGCCTGGACTCCCTGAACGTCTTTTTTCAGATTTCTTAGAACCGGAAATAAAAAAGCAAGCGTCTTCCCTGATCCGGTAGGAGAGAGCAATACAATATCCGTATTGTTTTCAGAAGCTTTATAAGTAGATTTCTGCATCTGATTCATATCCTGAATTTGCAGTTTTTGATAAATTGATTGTAGTTCCATTGGGCAAAGATAGTGAAAATAGGTGGCTAGGAATTTAGAGTCATAAGCTGTAAGTTGTTGTAAAGATTGTTGGCGAAGATGTATTTTAATCTTTTAATGATTTTAATTTTGACAATCAGGCATTTAGGTGTGACGTTTCTGCGGATTAAAATATTGTTTATATTAAATAATATTCGTATATTTGCACCCACTTTTTGTGGTCAAGGTTTGAAGAGGTAAATTATTAAAAATTAATTACTTCCGTATTTTTTAAATCCACATTTATTCAAACCGTTAAAAAAGAAGGAATACAAATTTTATTAGAAAATGTCAAAAGAGACAAATTCAGCAGAGGTTTTATTAAACCAAAACGTAGCACCAGAACAATTTGATTGGGATTCATTCGAATCAGGTCTTGATGCAGATGCGAGAAAAGAAAAAAGTGATTTAGAAGAAATCTACAACGGATCTTTAAACAGCTTAAACGATAACGACGTTTTAGTTGGTAGAGTTGTAAGATTAACTGATAAAGAAGCTATCGTAGACATCAACTTCAAATCAGAAGGTGTTATTTCTCTTAACGAATTCCGTTACAACCAAGGATTACAAGTAGGTGATGAGGTAGAAGTAATGGTTGACAGAAGAGAAGACAAAACTGGACAATTACAATTATCTCACAGAAAAGCAAGAACGCTTAAAGCTTGGGATAGAGTAAACGAACTTCACGAAACTGGAGAAATCGTTAACGGTTTTGTGAAATCTAGAACTAAAGGAGGTATGATCGTTGACGTACACGGAATCGAAGCATTCTTACCAGGTTCTCAAATTGATGTTAAGCCAATTAAAGATTACGATCAGTTCGTAGGTAAAACTATGGAGTTCAAAGTTGTGAAAATCAACCCTGAATTCAAAAACGTAGTAGTATCTCACAAAGCATTGATCGAAGCAGATATCGAAGGTCAGAAAAAAGAAATCATCGCTCAGCTTGAAAAAGGACAAGTTCTTGAAGGAACTGTTAAGAACATTACTTCTTACGGTGTATTCATTGACTTAGGAGGTGTAGATGGATTGATCCACATTACAGACCTTTCTTGGTCTAGAGTGAACCACCCATCTGAAATCTTAGAAGATGGACAAACTGTAAAAGTTGTTATCCTTGATTTCGATGATGAGAAAACAAGAATCCAGTTAGGTATGAAGCAATTAGAAGCTCATCCTTGGGATGCTCTTTCTGCTGACCTGAAAGTTGGAGATAAAGTAAAAGGAAAAGTAGTCGTTCTTGCTGACTATGGTGCATTCGTAGAAATCGCTCCAGGTGTAGAAGGATTGATCCACGTTTCTGAAATGTCTTGGTCTACTCACTTGAGATCTGCTGGTGATTTTGTAAAAGTAGGTGATGAAGTTGAAGCTGAAGTACTTACTTTAGATAGAGAGGACAGAAAAATCTCTCTAGGTATGAAACAATTATCTAAAGATCCTTGGGAAAATATCGAAGCTAAATATCCTGTTGGATCTCAGCATGTAGGAACTGTAAGAAACTTCACAAACTTTGGTGTATTCGTAGAGTTGGAAGAAGGTATCGACGGTCTAATCTACATTTCTGATCTTTCTTGGACTAAGAAAATCAAGCATCCATCTGAATTCTGCGCTGTAGGAGACAAATTAGATGTTATCGTATTGGAATTAGATATCCAGGCAAGAAGATTATCTTTAGGTCACAAGCAATTGACTGAAAACCCTTGGGATAAATTCGAAACTAAATATGCTGAAGGAACTATCCATGCTGGTAAAGCTGTAGAAGTACACGATAAAGGTGCTTCTGTACAATTCGAAGATGCTGAGGTTGAAGCGTTCTGCCCTTCAAGATTATTAGAGAAAGAAGATGGATCTAAAATCAAAAAAGGTGAAGATGCTGAGTTCAAAGTAATCGAATTCAACAAGGAGTTCAAGAGAGTAGTAGTATCTCACACAGGTATCTTCAGAGATGAGGAAAAGAAAAATGTAAAAGAATCTAACAACAGATCTAATACTTCTTCTTCATCTTCTTCAAACGAAGAAAGATCTACATTGGGAGATATTGATGCATTAGCAGAATTAAAAAGAAAAATGGAAGAAGGTAAATAATCCTTAATCATTTATGAATATGAAGCCACTCGTAAGAGTGGCTTTTTTTATTTCTAATTATCGTATTTTTAATAAAAATAGCTGTCTGTTTTATAGAGTTTAAGTATAAAAAATTAATTATGTAAATGTTTAAATAAGTATTGATGTGGAAAAAAATACTTATAATTTTATTTTCATGTAATAAAATCAATTAAAATGATTTTTGATTAGTAAATATTTGTAAATTAGCGGCTTTGTTAATATATATGAAAAATATAACCCGATCCATTTTTTTTACTGTATCCGCAGTATTTGATCTTTGTTCGTTTTCTTAATATTAATATATAAGGAAAGGTTAAGTAAAATTATGTTTCACAAAGTAAGATCAGGAAATATAAAGTCTAATAAATTTCAATATTAAAAATTGTTCAGTATAAATGAAAAGAATAAAACTACCTCTTATGGTTGCTGCTTTCGCAGTTATTCCATCTTTACAATTATTTTCACAGGAAAATACTCAGATTATCAAAGACTATATTTCTCAGAATAAGATCAGAGAATATAAAAAGTCCGATCTCACTAATTTTGTTATTGATAATACGGATGCATCAAAGTCATTAAATGGTGATGTTATAAAATTTCAACAGACTTATAATGGAATTCCTATATACAGTTCCGGAGGAACTGCGTTAATTAAAGATCGTAAGATCGTTTATTACACGGATAATTTTGTGAAAAATTATACAGAATCTACTCCCGTTTCTGCACAAATCACTAAAACAGCAGCTCTTCAGAAAATAGCAAATGAACTTGGAAACACTGAGATTGCTGATTTTTCAATTCTTGGATTTTTTGAAAAAAGCTTAAATAATACAAAATCAGCTAAACAAAGGTTGGTGTATGCAAATACGTCTACTGGAGATCTGCGTTTAGCCTATGAGTTTATTATGATGGAGCCAAAATCTTCCAATTACTGGAATATTCTGGTAGATGCCAATGATGGAAAAATCATAGAAAAGAATAATTTAACATTATCTTGTAATTTTAAACCGGATTCTTATTCTTCAGAGGGATTAGCAATAGAGAATAATAATACTTTTGTCGGTCCTGAGAATGGCTATCAGCAAAATTTGGTTTTGGTGGCTGATCCAGCAAGTTACAATGTATTTCCAACGCCATTGGAAGCGCCCACATTCGGATCAAGATCTGTAGTTTCTAATCCATGGATGTTGACTTCCTCACCAGAAGGATGGCATTCGGATGGCACAACCCATTACACCAATACAAGGGGAAATAATGTATATGCGTATGAAGATACAGCTAATGCAAATCTTCCTGGATTTTCACCTGATGGTGGAGCTTCAAGAAATTTTAATTTTCCTTTTAGTATCAATGGAACTCCTGCGGCGAATCAAAGTGCAGCAATTACCAATCTATTTTATATTAATAATAGAGTGCATGATGTATTCTATAAATTTGGATTTACAGAATCTGCGAGAAATTTCCAGCAAAATAATTTTGGACTTGGCGGATTAGACGATGATTCAGTTTATGCAGAAGCGCAAGATGGCGGAGGTACTAATAACGCGAACTTTTCCAGTCCTCCGGATAATTACAATGGGAGAATGCAGATGTATTTATGGTCGACTAGAAATAGACTTTTCTTCTATAATACACCTAGTACAGCGGTAGCCCGCCAACCCGCTGCTGGTGTTGCTGAATTCGGGAATGCACTAAACCCTACTGGAGTTACTGGAAATGTACAATTATCATCCGTATTAGATGGATGTACTGCATTACCAGCAGGTTCACTTACAGGGAAGATTGGTTTGGTTGAGCGTGGAACCTGTGCTTTCGTGATCAAAACAAAGAATTTACAGAATGCAGGAGCTACTGCTGCCATTATCTATAATAATGCTGCGAATGGATCAACTATAGGAAATATGTCAGGAACTGATGCAACAGTTACTATTCCATCTGTATTAATTAGTAATGCAGAGGGAGAATATATTAAAACCCAGCTTTCAGCGGCCACAACAGTAAATGTTACTTTGAAGAATGATCCTGCAACCAGTGTTACTCCGGATGGTAGTTTTGATAATGGAATTGTAACACACGAATATGGTCATGGAATTTCTAACAGATTAACGGGAACCGGATATGGATGTCTGAATGCTTCATCTGATAAAGAACAAATGGGTGAAGGTTGGTCGGATTTCTTTGCCTTAATGCTTACCAATAAAATAGGAGATAATGCTTCTGTTCCTAGAGGAATGGCAACATATGCTGCAGGACAGCTTCCGGATGGAGGAGGAATTCGCCCTGCAAAATATTCTCCTGACTTCACGATCAACGATTATACCTATGGAGATACCAATGGAATGGAATATACGAATCAAAGTGGAAATATAGTTCCTGATGTGCATTCAATCGGATTTGTATGGGCTACGATGTTATGGGATCTGCATTGGCAGTATGTAGCAAAATATGGTTATTCTGCCGATGTTACTGCTAATACAACCAATGGTAGTTCAAGAATATTACAACTTGTTACCGATGCATTAAAACTTCAGGTTTGTAATCCAACATTTATTGATGGAAGAAATGCGATATTAGCTGCAGAACAGGCAACTACCGGAGGAGTAGATAAATGTATGATATGGAGAACTTTTGCAAAAAGAGGTTTAGGAGTGAATGCAAGTGCAGGAGTTAAAACAAATATCAATGATCAGATTCAGGATTTCACAATTCCTGATGAATGTCCGTTATTGGCTACTGATGAAGTGAAATCTGTAAAAAATACCTCAATTTCTATCTATCCTAATCCTGCTAAAAATGAATTTTTCATCAATTTCCCAAGCAATACAATGGGTAAAGTAAGTGTGGAAATTTATGATATGTCTGGAAAGCTTGTTTCTTCTGAAGATAAAATTTCTCCGGATGCTAAAAAAGCTATTTCTACAGATCGCTTGATCAACGGAACTTATATGGTAAAAGTAAAAGGCCTTGGCTTTGAAGCTGCGTCTAAAGTAATCGTTAAAAAATAAGCTGTTTTTTTTATTCAGTTTCAATCACCCCAGGGAAAACCTGGGGTGATTTTATTTATCTATAAGCTTTTTACCTCCTGGTGAATTAAATTATTATATTGTACCTTTGCAGGCTGTTAAAAAGATTATGAAGAAGAAAAATTTATTGAAAGGCGTATTGCTAGTGGGTATTGGTGCAAGTGTTTATGGAATGTTGGCTACATTTGTTAAAATGTCTTATCATGATGGATATACCACATCCGAAGTAACCACTGCTCAGTTTGTATTAGGATTAGTAGGACTTCTGATCCTGAATTTTATCCAGACTTTAACATCAAAAACAAAATTATCATCACCAAGCCGAAAAGAAGTTAGGATGCTGATGCTGGCAGGTACTTCACTGGGGTGTACAAGTTTATTTTACTATATCGCAGTTCAATATATCAATGTTTCAATAGCGATTGTTTTGTTAATGCAGTCTGTATGGTTTAGTGTGGTTGTAGAAAGTTTCTTAACCAGAAAATTTCCCAACGTGAGGAAAGTGGTCGCTACAATTATTGTACTAATAGGAACTGTATTGGCTACGAATCTTATTAATGTGGATATAGAATTAGACTGGCATGGTGTTTTTTGGGGATTAATGGCAGCAGCTTCCTATACTCTGACGATGTTCACCTCTAATACACTGGCTACACATTTACCCGTCCTACGTAAAAGTATGGTAATGCTTTCAGGAGGATCTATTGTTATTCTGGCATTCCTTTTCTTTGCTCAGATCGGGCCCCTCTATTTTGATGGTCTTAAATCAATTTATTTAAATTTTACCGACAATACCCAACATATTCATTCTTTTGATTATTCTATATTCTGGACCTATGGCTTTGTTCTTGCTGTTTTTGGAACTATCATTCCCCCCATTTTGTTTAATTTGGGATTTCCAAATACAGGATTGGGCTTGGGAAGCATTATTTCATCACTGGAACTTCCGGTTTCTGTGACAATGGCTTTTGTTTTGTTGGGTGAAAAAGTAATTTTAGTTCAATGGGCAGGCATTGCATTAATCCTTTTTGCTATTGTACTTATGAATTTGCCGGTAAAAAAAGAATTGCAAGTTGCTGAACAACTGTCCTGAAAAGATAATTAAGCTGAAAATAATAAGTAAAACCGTTTCTTTTGGAACGGTTTTTTTAATTTTAATCTATAAATAAGAATTCATGAAATATTTTAAAAAAAGCATTATGATTTTAATGCTATCGATGATACCATTTTTATCGTTTTCCCAGATAAAATCATTAGATGCCATGCTTACGAACTATCAATATCCTTTTGAAGTTTATTTTATTGATTTGAACACTCAGAATCAGCATCTGAAAATGGCCTATATGGATGTAAAGCCTAAAGAACCCAATGGAAAAGTAATTATGCTTCTTCACGGGAAAAACTTTAACGGAGCGTATTGGGAACAAACGGCGAAAGATCTTTCAGCTAAAGGTTTCAGGGTTATTATACCCGATCAGATAGGATTTGGTAAATCTTCCAAGCCTCAGTGTTATCAATTTTCTTTTTCGCAATTAGCAGACAATACAAAAAAAATACTGGATGAATTAAAGATTGATAAAGCAATTGTTTTGGGGCATTCTATGGGAGGAATGCTGGCAACCCGTTTTACATTACTTTACCCTGAGAGGGTTCACAAGCTTGTCCTTGAAAACCCGATTGGCCTGGAAGATTATAAGACCTTTGCTTCATACCAGACTATTGATCAGGCATATCAGTCGGAGTTTAAAAATACAGCTGAAACCTATAAAAATTATCAGCTAAAATTCTATTATGATAATCAATGGAAGAAAGAATATCAGCCCTGGCTGGATCTTATTGCTGGTTGGACTTTACATAAAGAATATCCACTTGTGGCATGGGATGCTGCTCTCACATCCGATATGATTTATAATCAACCGGTTTGTTATGAATTTAAGAATATTAAAACTCCAACCTTGCTTATAATCGGAACAAGGGACAGAACTGCAATAGGAAAGGATAGGGCACCTAAAGAGCTTCAATCCAGGATGGGGCAATATCAGGAACTGGGAAAAAAGACACAACAGCAGATACCTGGTTCCAGATTAACGGAAATCGATAATGTAGGGCATCTTCCCCATATTGAAGTTTATCCCCGATTTTTTGAAGCCTTATATGAGTTTATAAGGTAAAACATGAACTCTTGAAATTTGCCTGTTCATAACGAAAATGAAAACAGTGGAGGATTTAGAATTTTGACTTTAAAAGCTTTTCTTGCCATATGTATAGTTTTCCATGAAATAAATTGTATAAAATTGTATTACCAATACACGGATTTATGGAAAATTATACCAATACAACAGAAGTAATAACTACACCTGAAAAGGCATATGAAGCTTTGACCCGGAAAATTCCTTTATGGTGGTCAGAAATGTTTAACGGATCTTCCCGGGAACCCGATGATGTATTTACTATACAATTTGGTGACAATATTCACAAGACATTTCGGGTAAAGGAAGCTGTGCCTGAATCAAGAATTGTATGGTATGTTGTGGATTCTTTGATCGGTCTTCCAGAGCTGAAAAATCAAACAGAATGGATTGGAACGACTATCGTTTGGGAAATTGAAAAAAATGAGAATGAAATTCTGCTGAAACTTACGCATAGGGGTTTGCATCCTGACGTCGAATGTTATCATATATGTTCCAATGGCTGGGTACAATTTATCAATAGTTTGAAGCTATTTCTTGAAACAGGAACGGGAAGTCCGTTTACAGGATAGCATCAGAGTTATATGAAACATCTTATATATAAAAAAAGAAGCTGCTTACATTGAGTAAACAGCTTCTTTTGTATGTATTGTTGTCTGAATTATTTCTTTTTGTAAGCAGCGTCTTTAATTCTTGCTTTCTTACCTCTAAGATCTCTGAAGTAGTAAATTCTAGATCTTCTAACTTTACCTCTTCTGTCAACTTCAATCTTCTGAAGAGCTGGCATGTTGATAGGGAATACTCTTTCTACACCTACATCACCACTCATTTTTCTGATAGTGAAAGTTTTTGTAGAACCTGTACCTCTTAATTGGATAACTGTCCCTTTGAAGAACTGAGTTCTTGTTTTTTGTCCTTCTTTAATTTCGTAATACACAGTAATTGTATCACCTGCTTTGAATTCCGGGAATTCTTTTTTTGCAATGTACTTCTCTTGTACGTACTTTAATAAATCCATTATTAATGATAATATAATGTTAAGGCTAAGCAACTTACACGTTTTTCGTCAGAGGTTGAATAACAGGTTGCAAATGTACAAAATTAGTTTTGAATAATCCAAATAAATTTAAATGTAATTGAACAGACATTTTTCATGAATTGAAATCCCAAAACTTAACATATCCTTCACCTTGTGATGAAACTGTGTTTACATGGGAATTTTACTTTTGCACGAAGTAAAAATTAACCATTGCTCTTCTTATTTTACTGATAAACAGTAAATTATTAAAGAGTGCCAATTTAAAAATTATTAGCTATGAAAAATTATTTCTTCCTTTTATGTTTTATTGTCGTCCAGATGACCTTTGGGCAGGCTTTATTTCCTTATTTACAAAATCCGACTCCAAATTCAATGATCGTAAACTGGAAAACAGCTTCCAATAATGAGACTACTGTTCTCTACGGGAATTCTCCGACGAACCTGAATGTTACGGTAACAGGAACCACCAATATATTTTCGGATACGGGATATAATAATAACTACTATTATCACACGGCCAAAATCAATAATCTGCAGCCGAATACAAAGTATTATTATAAAATAAAAACAGGAAACAGCGAGTCGGCAGTTTACAACTTCAGGACACTTCCCATGCCGGGACAGCCTACTACGCCAGACGGTAAAATACGTTTTTTGATTATGGGAGATAATCAAATCAAAGCGGAACCCAGATATGATACACTTACCTTAAATGCATTTAAAAAATTAAAGCAAAAATTTGGAGCAAACTCAGATCCTTCGGATAATGTTGCCCTTACTTTTATGGTGGGAGATCAGGTAGATGTCGGGACGCTTGATCATTACGAAAATGTCCACTTTAAAAAGAATATTAAATTATCACCATATCTTCCGATCCAGACGACTGTGGGCAATCACGAAACGTATGGAACATTGGGGATGAATTCTTATTATGCTCATTTTTATATCGATGAAATTAAATATAAAAATATCAGCTCCGGGAATGAAAATTACTATGCGCAACAAGCGGGGAACGTCTTGTTTATCAGCTTAAGCTCTGAACATACGGGAACTGCTCAGCAGACCTGGTTACAGCAAATTCTTACAGCTGCGAATAACGATCCTACTATAGATTGGATTATTTCCTTAAGCCACAGGCCTTATCAGGCAGAGCAATATGTAGGGGATATCTCAACATGGGTAAGAAATAATGCAGTTCCTCTTCTAACGTCATCGAGTAAATATCTGATGCACGTAGGTGCGCACCATCACCTGTATCACAGAGGGCAATTAAAAGATAGCCCTACCTACCAGATTATATCTGGAGGAACAGCGTGGGATCAGTACTGGGGAATGTCTACAGAACAGGATTTTGATGATGTTCAGAAAACACTTACCGACTGGACATACCAAATCGTAGAGGTAGATGTTACCAATGGTAAGGTAGATGTGGAATGTTATTCGATTGGAGGGATCTATACTAAAAAATACAATGAGCTCGTTGATTCTTTCCATAGGTATAAAAACCAGCCAAAACCTGTTAAGCCTACGATCACCAATACTTTTTCAGGTCCTGTGACTTTACCCTTAACTTTGAATGGAAGCAGTTTTACGTCACCTAACAATGAGCTTTTAAACACAACACAATTCCTCATTAGTAAAGCAGCAGATTTTTCGGTGATAGAAAAAGAATTCTATCGTGATTATGAAAACTGGTTCGGTAAGGACGGAGCTCCTGATAAGGCTAAAAATCTGAATTCCGATGTAGATATTACGAAAGTAAGCTTTCCTGCCAATTCTATTTCCAATGGTGTGTATTACGTAAAAACAAGATACAGGGACAGAAATCTGGAATGGAGTGACTGGAGTGATGTAAAGCAGTTTGAAATAACGGGAAGCGTAGTTTCAAATCCTACATTTACGCTGGATAAAACAGAATATTTACAAAATACCCCCGTAACTGCAACCTATACAGGTGGTCCAGGTAATCAGACAGATTGGGTGGGTGTTTATAGAAAAGGGCAGGTTCCGGGAACATCAACTTCGCAGGCCTATATTTATACCAACGGACAAACAGCGGGAACGGCCACTTTTACCAATGGTTTTGCAGCTAAAGGACAGTATTTTGCCGGATTTTTTGCCAATGACGGATATACGGAGATTACACCGAGAAAAAATTTCTATGTAGGCCCTAAAGTTGTTCTTCAGGCCACTTCAGATACTTATCAGGTAGGAGGAACTGTGAAAATAAATTTCAGTAACGGACCCAATCTTGTAAAAGACTGGATCGGGATTTATAAGATGGGGCAAACTCCGGGAACCAATACTTCTGCGATGTATAAATATGTAACAACCGCTGCCGGAAATCTTGAGTTTACCGGACTCCCTAAAGGGTACTATTTTGCGCAATATTTTCTGGAAGACGGTTATACGGCAATCGGTGAGAAAGTGTTTTTTAAAGTAGGAGATATTGTTACCGAATTATGGATCAACAAACCTGTCTATACGTTGGGCGAAAATATTACAGCTTCATGGACGGATTCTCCGGGGATTATCAAAGACTGGTTGGGTATTTATCCACAAAATATTCAGACGCCGGACGATAATTTTGTTTCATATACTTATTTTGACGGGATAACTCAGGGTACAAAAACATTGAATGGAGCTGCCTTACCTACGACTCCTGGAAATTATTATATGGTAATGTTTACCAATAATTCTTATACTGAAGTTTCAAACAGAATGCAATTCCAGGTAACTTCTTCAACATTAGGAACTGCTGAAACCTCAAAAAGTACGGAGAAAAATGTAGTGTTGTATCCTAACCCGACCAAGCCAGGTGAACCTACATTTATTAAGAGCGATTATCCAATTGATAAGATTGAGTTATTATCTGCTACAGGAGATCTATTATACGAATCTAAAAATGTACACAATCAGCGTTTTTCTTTGGTCAACGAAAATCTGCCTAAAGGTGTATACTTTGTAAAAGTTCATACAAGAAAGTTATTTACTTTAAAACTGATTATTCAGTAACACTTTTTTAATCAGGTACAGAGAGGGAACATTTGTTCCCTCTTTTTTTATTAAGATTACCTAATGAAGATAAATAGTTTACTTTAATCCGTGGATTTTAATGCCCATGCGATTAAAGGAGCTTGCATGAAAAGTCTTGCGAATCTCTGATTATCGGTGTTCAGGCCGAAAGAATCCCTTCTGTTTTTATATTGGGCAATATTTCCGGGAAGAACCGCTGCAAAAAAGCCTGCAACAACTTTTCCCATTGTTTTTCGATACTTTTTAGGAGTCACGATCGTTGCTGTTCCCAGGAGTATTTCTACGATTCCGGAATATACCACCGTATCATCTTTTTTTAAAGGAACCCATTCGGGAACCTGAGCCTGAAATTCTTTCCTTGCAAATGTAAGGTGACTGATTCCTGCAGTAATCAGAAATGCACCAAGTCCTATTCTTGATATGTCTTTCGTTTCCATAATAATGTGATTGGTTGTATGTACTCAGAATTTTATAATTCTTTTATACATGAACTCCAAAATTCAGACCATTAGGATTTGGTCTGTATATTGTCGTAGTAATTGGAATTGTTGGTTTTATGAGCCTGGTCATAAAATAGTTTTTACCGGTCCGGTTAACTTTATGAATCTTAGTTTACCAGTGAATAAAGCTAAAATGTGAGTTCCTTACATGTTCAATTTTAAAAGATGAAATTATGAAACCTAAAGAAATTCCGGGAGTTCCCCAACAAAAGAGTGGAGGATTTCATGATACTGAAAGTAAAAAACAATTTGACGATCCTGAATTGAACAAGCAAAAGTTTTCTGTTTTGAAAAAAAGATTTTTTTCAGTGAATCAGTGGAGGGAGTACAGTGGCGCTCTCACAGCCGATTTTAAATTGTATGATTCAAAAGGAAAACCTCTTGACCGATCTCCTGAAATTGATGATTACATCCGTATTGATATACCTGGTCCCGGAGAAAAAGAAGCAAAAGGATACGATTGGGTACAGATAGTCAATATTTCCTCTCATCATACAGGGTCATTTGAACGTATTAGTATAACCTGCAGACCATCCAAAATTCCGGGAAACTCCGAAAACAACCGTATAGCACACTTTTACAGCAGTAAAGCTACGTCAACTTTTATGATCTCAAATAATGGCAAAGAAATAATGGCAGCAATTTACGGAAGGAATGAATCACCCAATTTTAATGCTTCTTTTATTGATAAGATCAGAAATATCATGGTAGGCATAGGAGGAATGATGGGAATTTCTAAAATTCAATGGAAGGCCCTTTCTGATGGTTTGCTGGATTTTTAGCAATTATCTAAAATGGTGTTTCACTTTTATCTATTTAAATAAAAAATCCTGT
Source organism: Chryseobacterium sp. Chry.R1 (assembly GCF_039645525.1). Classification (NCBI taxonomy): domain Bacteria; kingdom Pseudomonadati; phylum Bacteroidota; class Flavobacteriia; order Flavobacteriales; family Weeksellaceae; genus Chryseobacterium; species Chryseobacterium sp. Chry.R1. Next base: position 4,252,495 of record NZ_CP151793.1, on the reverse strand, counting down.
GTGCCTTGATTTAAAAGAAAATTATTAAATTTAGCCAACAGAAAAATCTAATATTTCATGATAGATAAAAGAGTAAAAAATGCAAAGGAAGCTATAGAAGGAATTCAGGATGGGATGACACTAATGCTGGGGGGATTCGGCCTTTGCGGTATTCCTGAAAACTCCATTAATGCTTTGGTAGAAAGTGATGTGAAAGATCTGACGTGCATTTCCAACAACGCTGGGGTTGATGATTTTGGATTGGGATTATTGTTGCATAAAAGACAGATTAAAAAAATGATCTCTTCTTATGTAGGGGAGAATGCAGAATTCGAAAGACAGATGCTTTCCGGGGAACTTGATGTTGAACTTACTCCACAAGGGACCCTTGCTGAAAAATGCAGAGCTGCACAAGCCGGAATTCCTGCGTTTTATACACCTGCAGGATATGGGACTGAAATAGCGGCAGGTAAAGAAGTAAAGGAATTTAACGGTAAGCCTCACATTCTTGAACATGCCTATAATGCAGATTACTCTATTGTAAAAGCGTGGAAAGGAGATCATGCAGGAAATCTGATCTTCAAAGGATCTGCAAGAAATTTTAATCATCCAATGGCCGGGGCTGCAAAAATTACAATAGCAGAAGTAGAAGAATTGGTAGAACCGGGAGAATTAGATCCCAATGAAGTCCATATTCCAGGAATTATGATTCAGAGAATATTCCAGGGTGATAAATTCGAAAAGCGAATTGAGCAAAGAACAGTAAGGAAAAAAGATTAAGTCTTCGTTTGAAAGAGAGTATTCATATAAATAAAGCGCCGGAAAATATTTTCCGGCGTTTTATTTATCATTCTTCTTATGATTCTTCGGGAATTACCATTTTCCTTTCTCCGATCTGTTGTCTCCACATGGCATAGTATAATCCTTTTTCGGCAATCAGATTATCATGGGATCCCATTTCTATGACCTGGCCTCGTTCAAGTACATAAATCCGGTCAGCATGCATAATGGTGCTTAGACGATGGGCAATCAATACTGTGATTTGTTCTTTTTCCTCCGATATGCTTTTGATGGTGGAAGTTATTTCTTCTTCCGTAATACTGTCCAAAGCTGAAGTGGCTTCGTCAAAAATTAACAGGTGAGGTCTTCGTAATAAAGCCCTTGCAATCGCAATTCTTTGCTTTTCCCCGCCACTTAATTTCAATCCACCTTCTCCAATTACGGTTTCTATACCTTTTTCAGCCCTTTCCAGTAAAGCAGTACAGCTTGATTTTTGTAAAGCTATTTGAAGTTCTACCTCAGTAGCCTTTGGATTTACGAAAAGAAGGTTTTCTTTAATGGTTCCTGCAAAAAGCTGGGTGTCCTGAGTTACAAAGCCAATTTGATTCCTCAATTCATCAAAATCAAATTCTTTCCCATTGATATTATTATAAAAAATATTTCCTTCCTGAGGACGATAGAGCCCAACCAAAAGTTTTACCAGGGTACTTTTTCCGGAACCACTGGGACCAACAAAAGCAATTGTTTCTCCGTTTTTTACGGTAAAAGATATATTGTTTAACGCTTTATACTGAGCTGATTGATGTTTGAAAGAAACATGTTTGAACTCCAATTCTTCAATAGCACCGATCTGTTTAGGATGAAGGGGTTTTTCCTCGACTGTTTTTTTCATTAAACGGTCAAAATTAAGAAGGGAAGCTTCAGCCTCTCGATAAGATATAATGATATTTCCGATCTCCTGCATAGGTCCGAAGATAAAGAAGCCATAAAACATCAGCGATAAATATTGTCCCGGAGTTACAATATTTTTAAAAATTAAAAGTAATAAAGTCAGGGTGATCAGCTGTTGAAGAAAATTAACCATTGTTCCCTGGATAAAACTTAATGAACGGATGCTTTTGACTTTTCTAAGTTCAAGCCCCAGAATTTTATAGGTATTATTGTTTAAGCGGATGACTTCCTGATTGGTTAATCCCAGACTTTTTACTATTTCTATATTTCTAAGGCTTTCTGTAGTACTTCCTGCCAGAGCTGTGGTTTCCGAAACAATATTTTTCTGGATACTCTTTATTCTCTTGCTTAATAAATTCGTGATGAATGCAATCAGAAATATTCCACAAATGTATACCGGCATGATTGACCAATGTAAACGGATAGCATACACAGCAACGAAAATGATACTGACCAGAATTCCGAAGAAAATATTAATAAAATTACTGATGAACTTTACAGTATCTTCTCTTACTTTCGTTAAAATAGAAAGGGTTTCACCACTTCTCTGGTCTTCAAATTCCTGATATGGCAATGCCATAGAATGCTTTAAACCGTCCGTGAAAATTTTTGCCCCGAACTTTTGGGTGATAACACTTACTGCATAATCCTGAAAAGCTTTGGCGATCCTGCTCACCATGGCTGTTCCGATAAGGAGGGATAAGAAATAGAATACACCATGATAAATGCCGTCTCCGTATAAATATTGGTTCAGGTTTCTTGGTAAAAGCTTTTCTTTATCAAAAAAATTAGGATGGGTAACCAGTTTATCGAGAATATTACCCGTTATTGCCGGAGCAAATAAAGAGAATACCTGATTAATGGTTGCTAATAACAATGAAAGAATAATCAACCACTGGTAAGGTTTAAGGTATTTTAAAAGTATTTTCATTCTGTTAAATAATGTTGCAAAATTAGAGATATTATTTCGACTTATTATGTTAATAATTTTCAATAACAAAGCCCTTTTGTATTCTATTGAAAATAATTAAATTGCAGTCTAAGTTTTTACTATGCTCACAAAAGAACAAATTGCTAAAAGAATCTCAAAAGAATTAAAAGATCGTTATTATGTAAATCTGGGAATAGGGATTCCCACTTTGGTTGCCAACTACGTTCCTGATGGCATTTCAGTAGAATTTCAGAGTGAAAATGGAGTTTTGGGAATGGGACCTTTCCCTTTTGAAGGAGAAGAAGATGCTGATATCATCAATGCAGGAAAGCAGACCATTACGATACTACCAGGAGGTTCATTTTTTGATTCCGCTTTTAGTTTTGGGATGATCCGTGGACAGAAAGTAGATCTTACGATCCTTGGCGCAATGGAAGTTTCTGAAAACGGAGATATTGCCAACTGGAAGATTCCTGGAAAAATGGTAAAAGGAATGGGCGGAGCGATGGATTTGGTAGCTTCTGCTGAAAATATCATTGTTGCGATGATGCGTGTAAATAAAGCAGGAGAAAGTAAAATCCTGAAAAAATGTACACTTCCTTTAACAGGAGTAAATTGTGTGAAAAGAGTAGTTACGGAACTCGCTGTTTTAGATGTAACACCAGCTGGTTTTAAGCTTGTTGAAAGAGCACCTGGAGTGTCCGTAGAGCATATTGTACAATCTACAGAAGCAGATCTGATCATTGAAGGAGAAATTCCCGAAATGCAATTTTAATAAAAACAAAAGAAAGGCTGTTATCATTAACAGCCTTTTTTATCATCGATTAATTAAGTTTCATTAGTTTTTCAGGAAGAGCATGAAGCTTTGTTTGTGGATTTATTTCATCGTTGTTCCAGAAACTTATCACGCAGCTTATATTTTGATCTCGTATATTTTCTGCAATATAGTAGATTGTTAAAGACTTTCCGCCGGACATTTTTGTAAGAACAGAAGTTAGGCCCGTAAAGTCATACACTATTTTTTTTGCTTTTGTGGGTACATCCAGAAAATTAATATCAATCATTTCTTCGGATGTAATTTTTCCTCCTCCTTTAGATTTTGTTACATTCAATTGGTTTTCAACAGCTTCTTTTGCATCCTGTAATGTTCTGTGAACAGACCAGTTCATCTCACCTGCATATGGGCATTGAACTGTATTGAGGAAGGTCCAGTAACAATTACTGCCAAGTTCTATTTTTCTTCCGGCAAAATTAATTGAACTGATATTCATAGAAACAAAATTCTCCTCCGGAATTCTATTCTCAATAATTGCATTAACGAGCTTTTCTTCAGTATCTTGATCTGTTTTTCCGTTTTTTATAAACCAGACTACAGTGATTGTCTTATTCGGATTTTCAACGAAATAATAATTATTTGTTTGAAAGCTGTTTCCTGAAATTTTTTGTTGTTTGGTTACAAAGAAGTTTTTACTATTGATTTTCTCATCTCTTGTTTTTAGTTCAGAATCTGAAATTTTATGTTTTTTTAAAACCTTTGAAAGCCCTTTTTCATCAAAAGAATTATTGAAAACCTCACTTGTAACACTATATCCATCTATATTGTACCAGATTTTGCCATTATTATTCAACGCGGAAAGTCTTGTGAGGATATTATTTTCCTGAGAAAAGCACATTGAACAGAAGAAAATGGTTAAGATTTTAAAGATCTTCATGTCCTTATTTATTAATGGTAAATGTATATGTGGGAACATTATCTTTGGATCCCTTTTTCCAATTTTCTGCAAGTTGAGGATCATTTAATTCCACACCATCTACTGGTGATATGTCGAACTTTGAAAACCATTTTTGAGGATTGGTACCGTCTTTTTTGAAATAAGTCTGCCTCACAATAATACTGTCATGAGGCTTTACCGTAAAAGAATTAGAGACTTCCTGCGCTCCAAAACTTTGTGACATTTTGATAACACTAGAGGTAAAGCTAACGGGCTTGTCTGAAGTGTTTTTCACAATAAAAGCTGTCATGGGACTTCCGGACATGGGTAAACAAGCTGCGAACAGACTGAAAACAAGAAAAGCATACATTAATTTTTTCATGGTTGTTTATTTTTGTGTTTATTGATTTACTTCGCTGATTGTATTTTATATACGGAATTGAAGTTATGAAAAAATTGTTATGTTTACAGAATTCCTGACTATTATATCTTAAAAAAGAAGAATTACATGATTTGCAATACAATTTAATACGAAAGGCTGCTCAAATTCTGAAACAGCCTTTTTATTTTGTATCTAGATGTTATAAATTGAGTTTTTTCAACTATTCATAATTGATTATTTACCGTCCTGAGCTCCAAAAACTTTTTGTAAAATACTGGTAGTTCTCATGGCTGGAGTATTTCTGATCCCGCTTTCTTTATCTGCAACCATTTTGAAAACGCCATTAATTGTTTCTGTAGTCACATATTCATTCAAATCAGTAGTTACAGATTGCCCTGTAAAAGTATTGTACTTTGAAATAAGGCTTTTCCAAAGGGTGTCAGCTCCCACTTTTCCCAATGAAGCCTGTACTTTTGGCTGGAACGCTGTAAAGAGCTGGTTCTGGGTTTTAGTTTGCAGATAATTAGTAGCAGCATGATTTGAGCCCAATAAAATATTTTTGGCATCAGTAATTGTCATTGATGTAATGGCATTGGTGAAAATAGGAGCAGCTTCTGTTACGGCATCTTCAGCAGCTCTGTTTAATAATTTCACTCCCTCATCAGTGAGTTTTCCCATTCCCAAAGAACGCAAGGTCGTGTCTACCTTTCTTAGTTTTTCGGGCATTAAAATTTTTACGGCTTCATTTTTGAAAAAACCATCAGTTAAAGCAAGCTTCTTCACACCATCATTCACTCCCATACTTAAGGCTTCCTTTAATCCTGACGAAATTTGGGTAGAAGTAAGATTATTCAGATTAACTGAAGAGGCTCTGTTGGGTGATGGAGTTGTGATTACAGTTGTTCCTGTAGAAGTGTTCTTTATCTTTCCTGTATTGTTAAGGTCAACCCCTGTTTTTTCCTTAACTCTAGATTTTATAATATCTAAAAGTTGTGCTTGTGCTGAAACTGAAAACACCAGACTTGCCGCTAAAAAAATTGTTTTTCTCATTGTATATTTTTGCAAAATTAGATCTTTTATATCATAATAGGTTAAATAATTCACTGACTTTTTTCAGAAATTAATTATATTCGCTTAAATCTAAATTACACAAAATAATGCGTTTATTATTGGTCTTTTCCCTTATGATTTCCAATCTGTTTTTTTCGCAAACTAAACCAAGTTTAATTCCTTACCCGCAAAGTTTAACGATTCAGGAAGGTAAATTTGTGATCCCCAAAACATTGATACTGAATGATAAACTTCCAAAAGAGGAAACGGAATATTTCAAAAAGCATCTTGGTGCTCGCGTAACATTTCAATCCTCAGGAAGTACGGAAAATGTTCATATAATGCATATGCTGATTCCACAACCCAAAATGCCGATCGATCCGCAGGGTGATAAAGAAAGATATTCTATTGATATTTCTCCCAAAAGGATTTTTATAAGTTCTTATACTAAACAAGGTTATTTTCTTGCTATTCAAACCTTGATCCAGTTGTTTGATGATTATCAGGAAAAAGGAGAGATTCCCGCTATGGAAATTAAAGATAATCCAAAATTTGCATGGAGAGGAATGCATCTGGATGTTTGCCGTCATTTCTTTACGGTAGATGAAGTAAAGCAGTATATTGATTATCTGGCCATGTATAAGCTAAATACCTTTCACTGGCATTTAACCGATGATCAGGGATGGAGAATTGAAATCAAGAAATATCCGAAGCTGACTGAAATTGGCTCCAGGAGAAAAGAATCTATGATTGGAGCCTATGTAGATAATACCTTTGACGGAAAACCATATGGCCCTTATTTTTATACTCAGGAACAGATTAAGGATGTGGTTAAGTATGCAGAACAGCGTCATATCACAATTGTACCTGAAATTGAAATGCCCGGGCATGCTTTAGCAGCACTTTCAGCCTATCCTGAGCTGGCGTGTACGAAAGGACCTTTTGAACCTGCCACCAAGTGGGGCGTCTTTGATGATGTTTTTTGTCCTAAAAAAGAAACATTTACATTTTTAGAAAATGTCCTGGATGAGGTGATAAAGTTATTTCCTTCTCAGTATATCCATATTGGTGGTGATGAATGTCCTAAGACACGATGGAAAGAGTGCCCGCATTGTCAGGAGCTGATCAAAAAGAACAATCTGAAAGATGAGCATGGATTACAAAGCTATTTTATCCAGACTATAGAAAAATATGTAAATAGCAAAGGGCGGAAAATAATCGGATGGGATGAGATTCTGGAAGGAGGTCTGGCACCAAACGCTGCGGTAATGAGCTGGACAGGTGTTAATGGAGGAATTGAAGCTGCAAAATCAAAGCATTTTGCTGTAATGACTCCTGGAGCTTTCTGTTATTTTGACCATTATCAGGGGGATCCCCAGTCCGAACCTAATGCTTTTGGAGGATTTACTCCTTTAGATAAAGTATATTCTTACGATCCGGTTCCTTCAGAGCTTACTGCTGAGGAAGCTAAATATATTTTAGGTGTTCAGGCTAACTTATGGACCGAATATATATTGGATTTTAAGCATGTCCAGTATATGATTTTTCCAAGAATAATGGCACTTTCAGAAGTAGCATGGGGAACTTCTGATCCTAAGAATTATAAAGAATTTGAAAACAGGGTTATCCGGCAGTTTAAGGTTTTAGATAAAATGAAGATTAACTATGCGAAAAGCATTTATAATATTTCAGGAAAAGTAACACCTTCTGCCAAAGGTGTTGCATATGAATTATCAACTTCTCAAAATTCCCAGGGAATAAAATATACAACCGATGGTACAGATCCAACAGTAAATTCACCATCTTATAAGGAGCCTATCCCTGTTTCAAGAGCTATGACCATAAAGTCTGCCTATTTCGAAGATGGACAGATAAAAAGTGCGGTTTCTTCCCAATCATTTATTCCTTCCAAAACAACGGGAAAGAAGATCACTCTGGAACAACAGCCCAGCGAAAATTATTCTTTTGGCGGAGCGTTTACTTTGGTGGATGGAATTTTGGGTAATCAAAAACAGCTGGGAAAAACATGGTTAGGCTTTCAGGGAAAAGATGTTGTAGCAGTTATTGACTTAGGAGTAAAAACTCAGTTTTCAGAAGTTTATTTTAATACCCTTGAAAATAAAGGAAGCTGGATTCATTTAGCCAAAGGAGCACAGATCTTTATTTCTGATGATAATGTAAATTTTAAAATGATCAAAGAAATTGGAAAAGATGAAATTCAGAATGTAAAAGGAAAAGTAAAACTCAATGTTGGTAATCAGAACGCGGCATATATTAAAGTTAAAATTGAAAATGCAGGAATTATTCCTGCCGGAAATCCGGGAGCTGATTCTAAAGCCTGGCTTTTTGTAGATGAGATTGGGATGAATTAATCAATATCAGAAAGCATTCCGTATCGACTTTTTCTCAGCTTCCAGAAATTGATACACCGGAAAGGCATCTCCCTGATTCGTCAAAGCAATAATACAGGTATTGTTGCTCAGGTCTCTCCAGATGATACTTCTGAACCCGTTGATTCCACCGGTATGCATTGCGGTACCGTCAGAAATGTACCATCCGAATGCATAATCACTCGTTTTCCCATTTTTTAAAACGGGCAGTTCATACATAATTTTTGTGTTTTCCTTAGTCAGTAAATGATGCTTTCTTAAAGCCTGGTCGAATTTATATAGATCCCATGTCGTAGAATAGATCCCGCCATCCCCCAATGTTAAAAGAAAATAATCATTCGGTTTTTTATCTATATCATACGCTTTAGCAATATCAGAAGGCGGTACCGTTTGAGCATCAAAAACAAATGAATGCTGCATATTCAAAGGAGAAAAAATTCTATTTTGAATAAAATTTTTATATGACTGTCCCGATACAGCCTCTATAATTTGTCCAAGTATGATATATCCACTATTACAATATTCGAATTGACTGCCGGAAGGAAATGTTAATCCGGGTTGCTTTTTTAGAAAGGCCAGGACATCTTCATTGGTGATCCTGTTATCTGAGATCAAAACATTCTCATAATCCTTTAACCCTGAAGTGTGGTTAAGCAATTGTCTGATACTGATATTTTGTGCATATTCCGGAAGGTCCATTAGATATTGGCTTGCTTTATCATCAAACGACAACTTGTGCTCCTGCTGTAAAAGCATAATCGCTGTTGCAGTAAAAGGTTTGGTTACAGACGCAATACAGAATGGCGTATCCTTGGTCATAAGTTTTTTGTCTTCAAAATTTTTATATCCCAATGCTGTATCACATATTATTTTTCCTTTTTCAATTATGAGAACGGTACCATTAAATTTTCCTTTCTTGTAAAAATTTATAAGAATATCTTTTTCTGATTTTTTGTTGCAGGAAAATAAAATGAATAAAACACAACTTAAAATAACTGAAATTCTGATCATGGTTGAAAAAGTTTAACATACAATAGGTCAGTAATGTAAATGAAAAGTTACAGGGGTGAATTTTCCATCTTGCTGATATGAATTCCGAAATATTCCGATCAATGATATGAAGATTGTTTTAAAGACTTTTTGTAATGACGATTGCTAAACGCGATGAAATAGGATCTGTTGTTTTTTTACTTTTGTACCAGCAGGAAAATTGCTAATTTGTAAGCCTAATAAACCTGATATGCAAAGCAGACGAAACTTTATCAAAAAGACAGCAGTTGCTTCTTTGGCTCTTGCCGTAAATCCGCTAGATCTAATGGCTGGGCCATTACCTGAAAGTCATAAAACCATAAACAAACCGATCGTCCTGTCAACCTGGAATTTTGGTTTAAAGGCCAATGAGGAAGCATGGACGATTCTTGGCAAAAACGGAAGAGCGTTAGATGCTGTTGAAAAAGGAGTACGTTTGGTAGAGTTGGATCCCACGGAAAGAAGCGTGGGATATGGCGGACGCCCGGACAGAGATGGAAGAGTAACACTTGATGCCTGTATCATGGATGAAAACTACAACATCGGATCGGTTGCCTGCATTGAAAATATTAAAAATCCAATTTCTGTAGCCAGAGCAGTGATGGAAAAGACTCCGCACGTTATGCTGGTAGGAGATGGTGCTTTTCAGTTTGCCCTTTCTCAGGGATTTAAAAAGGAAAACCTATTAACGCCCGAATCTGAAAAAGAATGGAAGGAATGGCTTAAAAACAGCAAGTACCAACCTATCGTAAATATTGAAAACCATGATACCATCGGAATGATTGCATTGGACGCCCAGGGAAATCTTTCCGGAGCTTGTACTACCAGCGGTATGGCCTTTAAAATGCACGGAAGGGTAGGAGATTCTCCTATTATCGGAGCCGGATTATTCGTAGATAACGAAGTGGGTGCCGCTACAGCAACGGGACATGGTGAAGAAGTAATAAGAACTGTTGGAACTCACCTCGTTGTGGAACTGATGAGACAAGGAAGAAATCCGCAGCAAGCCTGCAAAGAAGCGGTTGAAAGAATCGTAAAGATTACACAGAGAAGAAATAAAAATCTGAAAGATATTCAGGTAGGTTTTATTGCATTAAATAAAAACGGGGAATATGGATCTTATTGCATACAGGACGGGTTTAATTTTGCGGTACATGATCAAAAAGGAAACAGGCTGGAAACTCCTGAGTTTGCCTTGAAATAATAATCAGAAATCAGAAATTATTTTTACTAATTCCTAAAAAAATTAAAAATGTCAAAGATAGAAATAGCATGTTTTAATCCTCATTCTGCCATCGTTGCTTTTGAAAATGGGGCAGACAGAATAGAATTATGTGATGGTTTAAGTGAGGGAGGAACTACACCAGATTTTGAAACAACTAAAAAACTGAGAGAAAAGATAAACATTCCTGTTTTTGTCATGATCCGTCCCCGTGGAGGAAATTTCACTTATACAAATGAAGAATTTGAACAGATGAAAAATGAGCTTACCCAGCTTAAATCTCTTAATGTCGACGGCTTTGTTTTCGGAATTTTAGATGAAAACGATGAAGTTAATATGGAACAAAATAAAACCCTGGTTGAAATGGCACATCCGTTACCTTGTACTTTTCACCGTGCTTTTGACAGGGCAAAAGGTTTAGAAAGCTCATTGGAAAAAGTGATCAGCTGTGGTTTTAAAACGATTCTTACTTCCGGACAGAAACCTAATGTTTCCGAGGGTAAAGAAAATCTGAAAAAATTGGTAGAGCTTTCAAATGGGAGAATAGAAATTCTTGTGGGTGGCGGACTAAGATCAACCAATATACAGGATATCCGTGAATTTACAAACGCAGCTTATTTTCATTCTTCAGCTATTACGGATGGTGGGCAGTTTGCCGACGCAGATGAGGTAATTGCTTTGAAGAATAAATAACAGAATCTGATACTGTCAATCACGGTTCCTGATAATGATCATTAAATTTTTAATATAAAGATTTAAAAATAATTAACAATCTGCCATTTAACGAGGCCTGCCCATTCATTCTGATGAACTCCTTATAAAAGATGGAATTCTTAGAATTGTAAATAAACTCATCAATGAATAAAACCATACTTATTACCTTTTTTCTTATTCACAATTTTCTTAGTGCACAATTTTCTGAGCGCAGTTTATCATCCGAAAAATGGCAGTTTAAAAACTCAAAAGAAACTCAGTGGCTTTCTGCAAAAGTACCGGGAACCGTGCATCAGGATTTGATGGATAATAAATTGATCCCCGATCCATTTAAAGATGAAAATGAGAAAAAAGTCCAATGGGTAGAAAATGAAAACTGGGATTATCAGACCCGTTTTAAAATTTCATCACACGAGTTGAAAAATCAAAATATAGATCTTGTATTTGAAGGCCTGGATACCTTTTCTGAAATCTACCTTAATGGAAAACTTCTTCAGAAGACGGATAACATGTTTAGAAAATGGAGTATTCCTGTTAAAAATTATCTGAAACAGGGCGACAATATTCTAAAGATTTCATTCAGATCTGCTGTAGAAGAAGGTAAAAAGCTGGCTCAAAAAGTTCCTTTCACGATGCCTGAAAGCCCTAGAAGCTTTGTTAGAAAGGCACAGTATCAGTTTGGTTGGGACTGGGGGCCGAGATTGGTTACGGCAGGAATATGGAAAGAGGTAAAACTTGACTTCTGGAATGATGCTAAGATTAAAAGCATAAAGGATTTGCAAAATGTATCAGCGGAACCTAAAGGTAATTTTAGCTTTGAAGTTGATATCGAAGTACAGACACCAGGTAATTATGCCTTAAAAATCAATAATTCCCAAAAGACCTTTTCTCTTGGAAAAGGTGAAAATAAAATAAGATTTCCCTATCAAATCGATGGATTGAAAATCTGGCAGCCAAATGGTTGGGGAGATGCCAATCTTTATGATTTTAAAATTAATCTTTTAAAAGGAGAAAAAGAGATTCATGCAAAAAGCCTTAGAACGGGATTCAGAACTATACAACTGGTTCAGGAAAAGGATGAAAAAGGGAAGTCTTTCTATTTTAAGGTGAATAATCAACCGTTATACATTAAAGGGACGAACTGGATTCCGGCAGATAGCTTTTCACCAAGGATTACGAAAGAAAAATATCAGAAACTGATAAAAGATTGCAAAGAGGCAAATATCAACATGATCCGCGTTTGGGGTGGTGGGATTTATGAAGATGATGAGTTTTATAAGGCATGTGATGAGAATGGAATTCTCGTGTGGCAGGATTTTATGTTTGCGGGAAGTTTTTATCCCTCTGATGCGGATTTTCTGAACAATGTAAAAGAGGAGGTAAAAGATCAGGTCACCCGTTTGCAGAATCATCCTTCCATAGCTTTATGGTGTGGAAACAATGAAGTAGACGAAGCTATTGTCAACTGGGGATACCAGAAACAATTTAAATATTCGAAAGAAGATTCTTTGCAGGTTTGGAAAGATTACAGAAAGGTCTTTCATGAATTAATTCCCAACACATTAAAAGAAAAGCTGGCTTCTGATAAGAATATATATTGGCCAAGCTCGCCATCGATCGGCTGGGGCCATAAGGAAAGCCTTACAGAAGGTGACTCTCATTACTGGGGCGTGTGGTGGGGTGAACAGCCCTTTGAAGTGTATAATGAAAAAGTAGGGCGTTTCATGTCTGAATATGGATTTCAGGGAATGCCAAGTCTTGAGACCACGAAAACTATGTTTTCCGGAACTTCTCAACTCGATCTGAATAATGGTACTATAAAAGCACATGAAAAGCATGCAAGAGGTTGGGAAATCATCAATACATATATGGAACGGGATTATCCTGTACCTGCTGATTTTATAAAATACAATTACATCTCACAACTGCTGCAGGCACGTGGAATGCAAATCGCTATTGAAGCACATCGAAGAGCAAAACCTTATAATATGGGAACGTTATATTGGCAGCTTAACGATTGTTGGCCTGTGGTTTCGTGGTCTTCTATCGACTATTCCGGAAATTGGAAAGCTTTGCACTACCAGGTCAAAAGGAGTTTTGAGCAGCAGGTTATTCTGGCAGAAGAAAAGGACAATAAACTGAATTTATTTGCTGTTAACGATCTTATACAGGACTTGAACGGTGTAAGCGCAACCATAGAAGTAACCACATTTAAAGGGGAGATTATTAAAAGGATTCATTCCGGGAACAGGAATTTAAAGGATATTATATCCTTTGATCCGATAGAAATTAAAAAGATACTTGGCCGGTTTTCCAGGAACGAAGTATTTCTAAATGTGGTTTTAAATGATAAAAGTAACAAAGAAATAGCACAAAATACTTATTTCCTTGTAAAGCCTAAAGATCTGAAGCTCTCAAAACCTGCGGTACATATCAAAAAAATATCTTCTTCAGAGATCGAAATATCTACGGATGTTTTAACTAAAAATATTTATCTGATGGGAGATACTCATTTCAGTGATAACTTCTTTGATTTGCTTCCCAAAAAACCAAGACGTATTAAACTTTCAAAGCCATTGGATAAAATAGGAGTGATGAGTTTATGGGACGTTATTAATTCCTGATTATAGTAAAATCCAGAGAAAAAGATAGTCCATGCATAGTTTTCGGTTAAAAATCGATTCAATTTCTATGTCCGGCTGAAAAATCAATCTTACATTTGCAACATATTTAGACACAATTATGGTGAATTTTGTTTTGATAGCGGTATGTATTTTGGCTGGAATGGTATTCAGATCAACCAAGTCAATTCATCCGGATGCCCATAAAGGAATCAATACCTGGATTCTTTATCTAGCCCTGCCTGCCGTTTCATTTAAATATTTACCTAAAGTTCACTGGACACTGGAAATGCTTTTTCCTATTGTGGCGACATTTCTTATTGCGGTATTCAGTTTTGTGTTTATGTCGGTTTATAGCAAGAAAAAAGGTTATTCAAGGCGTTCACAAAGTACAATGGAGCTTATTAGCGGATACAGCAATACTTCCTTTATCGGTTTTCCCTTAATAAGTGCTTTTTATGGAGAAAGCCTTTTGAGCATTGCTATTATTTGTGATCAGACCATGTTTTTCAGTCTTTCTACCTTGGGAATTATTGCCGCAGTAAAAGGAGGTAGCAGGTCGGGGAAGGTAAGTGCTGTATTCATTTTGAAAAGACTGATCACATTTCCTCCGTTAATTGGATGTATCAGTGCGCTGATCCTCTCTCAGTTTATTGATTTTACAGCTGCTGAGCCCTTCTTTGATAAATTAGCTGCGACAGTAAGTCCATTAGCTTTGTTTTCCGTGGGGTTACAGTTGAAATTTAATGGCTGGAAAAAACTCATTCCCCAAATGTCTGTATCTATGCTGTATAAGCTGATTCTGGCACCGGCGATTGTTTTGGGACTGGCTTTGCTTTCAGGCATTAAAGGAGATATTGCTAGAATTACCATCTTCGAAGCTGCAATGCCTACTCTTGTAACTTCAAGTATTATTGCCGAACAGTTCAGGCTGAATACCAAACTCACGAATTTAACCATTGGATTCAGTATTATCGTCGGATTCTTAACAACCGCTATCTGGTATAGAATAATTGAAATATTTTTTAATTAAAAATAAGTTTTGACGAAAAAAACCGCAGTAATAAGGAAATTGAAGATAACTATTCCTGTACGCAGTTTTACAGGATCCAGCTTTTTTGTAAAATGAGCTCCAAAATAACCTCCTGAAATTGTGGCAACCATCATGGTGCAGGTTTCCGGCCAGTAAACCTTCCCTGCAAAAATAAAAAGTACAACAGCCACCGCATTGGCAATTCCTGTAAACAGGGTTTTATTGGCATTGATTACTTTAATATCCGATAAACCGAATAACGCCCAAACGGCCATCATCATTATTCCTACGGCTCCGCCAAAGTAACCGCCATATATTCCTAAAAGAAACTGAGCACCCAGTACTAATCCCGCTCCTATATGCATTTTCTTTCTCAACCAGTTACCGGCCTGCCTCCCAAATGCAAAAGCCATGGAACCTAACAGAAGCAACCATGGAACCACCAGATTGAATCCACTGGATGGTGTATATAGCAATAACAGACCTCCGGCACAACCTCCCAGCAGAGTCAGTATAATCATCGCTACGATTGAAATAGCAGGGAAAGGTTTAATATATTCTCTGAATTTCCATGCACTGGCTAAGCTTCCCGGAAACAGGGCAACGGTACTTGAAGCATTGGCCTGAATCGGGGGAACACCGGCATATATAAGTGCGGGAAATGTAATAAATGATCCACCGCCAGCTGCTGCATTAATCGCTCCGGCCAGGAGTCCAATAAAAAAAAGCAGGATATAATTTTCCATGAATCAAAATTGAATAACAAATATAGGTTAGAAAATGGGGAACAACTCATAAAAAATTGCAGTTCTGTGAAGAATGATTTAATTTTACACTTTAATCATTTCTCTTGCGATACGCCCAAATTGTTTTACCATTAAATTTAAAAGGTTCTTTTACTTACAAAGTGCCAGAAGAGCTAATGCCGTTACTACAAACCGGAATGAGGGTTTTAGTTCCGTTTCGTGGAAAAAAAATCTACACAGGAATTGTTTTTGAAATTCATGATACAGAACCGGAAAGGTTTATTCCAAGGGAAATCATCAGTATTCTGGACGAATCTCCTATTTTGCCCCAGGAGCAGATCGGTTTCTGGAACTGGCTTTCTGCCTATTACCTTTGTAATTTGGGTGAAATCTATCGTTTTGCATTTCCTTCCTCATTAAAGCTTGAAAGTGAAACATATCTGAAATTAAAGCCGAACGTAACAGTTGATTTTGAAAATCTGGATGTTAATGAAATGTATCTCATTCAGGCACTTGAAGTCCGGCAACTTATCAATCTTACAGATCTTGAAGCTTTTATTCCTAAAAAAGATATTATAAAAACAATCAATTCGTTGATTGATCTGCAATACATTGAAATTGATGAAAAGATTGGCGAAAAATACAAAGCGAAAGAAGTTGCTTATGTCAGGATCAACGAAGAACTTTTAAACAATGAAAGTCTTACTGTAATTCTCGGAAAACTGAACAAAGCACCTAAGCAAAAGGATCTTTTTCTTCTCATTTTATCACATCAGACTGAGAATCCGGATACTTTTATTAAAAAGTCAGATCTTTTTGAAGATGGAGTGTTTGGGCATTCCCATCTAAAGCCTCTGGTAGATAAAAACTTCATCGAAGAGTATTATCTGCAAAAAGACAGGCTGGAAAGTTATGATGGGGAAATAGAAGAAATAGAAGCGCTTTCAGAGGCTCAGAAAGAAGCAAAAGAGGCAGTTGATGAAGCTTTTGAAGAAAGAAGAAATGTGCTGCTTCATGGAGTGACTTCATCGGGAAAAACCCATATTTATTTAGAGAAGATAGAGGAGTGTGTTCAGCAGGGCAAAAATGTTTTATTTTTGCTTCCTGAAATTTCTCTTACCAAACAAATTACGCAGAGACTTGAAAAAAAATACGGTCGGAAATTGGGCTTCTATCACCAGAAGCTAACGGATTTTGAAAAAGTAGAGGTCTGGAGAAGAATCAAAAATAATGATATCCAAATCCTTATAGGAACAAGAAATGCACTGTTTCTGCCTTACCAGAATCTTGGGTTGGTCATTGTGGATGAAGAGCATGATTCTGCTTATAAAGCCCGGGAGGTTTCCCCTTATTTTAATGCAAAAGATTCTGCCCTGGTATTTGGTAATTTTTATGATGCCCGCGTGATCTTAGGTTCTGCTACTCCTTCTGTGGAAAGCTATTATCTAGCCCGTAAGGAGAAGATGAAATATGTTTTCCTTAATGAAAGGTTCGGAAATGTTCAGCTGCCGGAATTTGAACTTATAAATTTTAAAGAAGCTCAGGATTCTAAAAAAGTTTCAGGAAATTTCTCGTTGCAACTGATCGATGAAATAAAAAAAGTACTGGAAGAGCGGAATCAGGCTATTATACTTCATAACCGCCGTGGTTATGCCAATGTTTTGGAATGTGAATCCTGTGGATATGTTAATTATTGTTCCAATTGTGATGTGGTAATGACATATCATAAGGCTGCGAATGAAATGAAATGCCATTATTGCGGACAAAGGGCTTCCAGGCCTAAAGTATGTCCGAAATGCCATTCAGAGAATCTGAATGAAAGAGGAGTAGGTGTTGAACAGATCCATGAAGAAGTTTCCAAATTATTTCCTGAAAACGAGGTAGATCGTATGGATGTCGATTCCATGCGGAAAAAATTTGCCTATGAAAAACTTTATGAAAAGATTGAAGACAGGGAAACTGATATTGTAGTGGGCACACAGATGATTTCAAAAGGATTGGATTTCGATCATATTGAACTGGTCGCTATTCCTAAAGCGGATTCTTTATTATATGTACAGGACTTCAGAGCTGAAGAAAGGGCCTTCCAGCTGATTACCCAGGTTGCGGGAAGGGCAGGACGGGTGTCTGGAAAAGGAAAAATCTATATTCAAACATTTAATCCTGAGCATTCAGTCTTTCAGCTAATCAAAATGAATAAGGTTTCCAAGATCTACTACTATTTTTTAAAAGAGCGCCAGAAATTCCATTATCCGCCTTTCACAAAGCTTATTATGATTGAGCTGAAACACAGGAGAGAAGATAAAGTAAACAGGGCTTCCCAGTTTCTGGGTTCTGTTCTAAGAAAATACCTTCCGGAAGAATGTGTTTTAGGTCCGGAAAGGTCTCAGATTGCAAGGATTAATAATCTGTATCAGTTCCAGATATTACTCAAACTTCCCCGTGGAAAAAACTATGAAAAATACAAAGAGCAGGTTTTGCTAAGTTTAAAAGATTTTGATGAAATAACTGCTTATCAAAGCATCAAAAAAGACGTTTTCGTGGATTTTTAACAATTTTTAACAAATTTTATAGCCTTTTATCAGACTATAATGGTCTGATTTCTAACAATATTTTCTACTTTTGGTCGTTGATTAATTGTTTGGTGCCTTTATTGGATGATTATTATGAATCGTTTTTTATGGTTTCCAGACATAGAAACAAAACTAAGATAGATGGTAAATTTCAGAAAATATATTTCAAGCGTAGCGGTACTGGCTTCTGGGTTTTTCCTTGCTCAATCTACCGTTTCTACCGTTCTTTACTCTCAGGCTTATGACAATCAGAAAACGAATTTAAACTTACCTTCTCCTATAACTTCTGTTGTGGAGAAAACAATTCTGTCGGCTAAAGAACTCGTAGATATTAATGTAAACACTCTGGTTTCCGATCCTGTGCTGAAAAATGCATCATGGGGATTTGTAGTGTACGACCCGAAAACGAAGAAAGTAATTTCTTCATACAATGAAAACACTCCTTTGGTTCCTGCTTCTACAACAAAACTTTTGACCACAGAAACAGCTTTGAATCTGTTGGGAGAGAACTATCGTTGGATGACTCAGCTGGAATACTCAGGAAGTATAGATGAAAACGGGGTTTTAAATGGTAATCTATATGTCGTAGGAAGCGGGGATCCATCGCTTGGAACAAACAAAGGCGGAGCGTTATCCTATAGAGAGATTGTTTCAGACTTTCTTAGTGGAATCTCTCACGAAGGAATCAAAAGGGTAAATGGTGATATTATCATCCAGACAGCACTTTTCAAAGGTAATATTTCAAGACTTCCGGAAAATGTTGTTTGGTTGGAAAATAACAACTATTATTTACCGGTTGGAACCACCCGTGAGATTAATCCGGCTAATGAAAAACTGATTGTAAAGAAATCAGGTAATTTCTCTACTGAGAAAAAGTATTTTTATGTATCTCCTTATGCCAATCAGATGGTATATGCAGATAAATATGAAGGAGATGGTATTCTTACTACTAAGCTACCTGATGCCCCGGCATATCTTGCCAATACTTTAAGAGCGACCATGGTGAAAAGTGGAATTGCAGTTAGTGGAAAAGTTACTCCAAAAATGACAGATCCTATGCCGGAGAGCAGAAAGCTGATTTCAGCATACAAATCTCCGACTTTGAGCGATATTATTTATTACACCAACCAGCATAGTGATAATTCTTTAGCAGAAGCACTGTTAAAAACAGTAGGATTCCAGAAACTGGGAGATCAGACTTCAGAATCGGGAAGAATTGTTGTAACAACCCATTTGAAAGAAAACGCCTTTGATATCAATGGTTTAAACTATATGGACGGAAGTGGGCTTTCAAGAAGCAATACCGTTACTCCTATTTCACAGGCGAAGTTTTTAACTTCATTAATGGATGAAAAGTATTATAAAGCTTACCTGACTTCACTTCCTGTAGGAGGACAATCGGGAACATTAAAGAGAATGTTTATCGGAACAGGAAACGGACAGATATTTGCTAAGACAGGAACTTTAAATAAAGTAAAAACTCTGGCAGGGTATATGAAAACCAATTCCGGGAAGACCCTTGTGTTCTCACTGATGGTTAACAACTATGCAGGATCCGTAGATATGGTGAAGAAAAGAATGGAAAGGCTGCTGGAACCGGCATTAGACCTTTAAAAATATTTATTTAATATCATAAGAACCTTTTAATCAATGATTAGAAGGTTTTTTTTATCTTTGGTCATTATTATAAAAATAAAAATGAAAAAACTTTATCTTGTAGTTTTATGCATTATTTCATTTGGATCATTGCATAGTCAGAATCAAAATGTTGAAATGAAGGGATTAATAGTAAAAGAGATGAAAACTTTTGCCCAAAAGATGACGGCACCCAACATCAATCCCCATACATTAAACTATGATCTCCAATACCAGAGGATGGATGTAAGCCTGGATCCTGCAGTTTACAATATCTCCGGTTCGGTAACATCACATTTTAAGCCCAATCAAAGCATGAGCAGTATCTATTTTGATTTGGCCAATACCTTAACGGTTTCACAAGTGAAATACCATGGAAATAATTTGACCTTTCAGCAATTATCCACGAAAGAGGTAAAAATTGACTTCCCTTCCTCCCTTCCTGCGAATGTGCTTGATTCATTAACAATACAGTATGCAGGCCCACCGGATACGGCAAATAGTGCGTTTTCCACCGGTTCCCAAAACGGGGAGCTTATTCTCTCAACCCTTAGTGAACCTTATGGCGCGCAGGATTGGTTTCCGACAAAACAAAGTTTAAATGATAAAATTGACCGTTTTGATTTTAAAATTACAACACCAAATCAGTATAACGTAGCTGCCAATGGTAAGCTGATGTCTGAGACAGCACTTCCGAATAATAAAAAGCTGACATTCTGGAGAACAATGTACCCAACCAGTGCATATTTAGTAGCCCTTGCTATCACTAATTTTGTTAAGCTTAATGATACTATGGGAAATCCACCTTTCCCTTTTGTAAATTATGTATATCCTACAACTGTAAATAATACGGCAGTAATGTCCAATATAGAATGGACCAAACAGATCATGAACACTTTTGAAACTTATTTCGGTCTTTATCCTTTCCGTAATGAGAAGTATGGACATATGGAGTTTCAATACGGAGGTGTGTGTATGGAGCATCAGACGATGTCTTCAATGAGTTCCTGGGGAAAAAGTGTAATAGCTCATGAGCTGGCTCACCAATGGTTTGGGGATAAAGTAACCTGTGGTTCGTGGAATGATATCTGGCTGAATGAAGGATTTGCCACATTCGGGGAGCACCTTGCCAATGAAAAGTTACTGATGACCCAACCTGAATTTATGAATTACTTATCAGGTCAGAAAGATTATATTACCAGTTCTCCAGGAGGAAGTACTTATGTTGCTGATGCGAACCTGGGGAATCAGGGGGCTATTTTCAGTGGAAGATTATCTTATGCGAAAGGAGGCTATATTCTGAGAATGCTTAAATGGATCTTAGGAGATGCTGCTTTTTATCAGGCAATTCAGGAATATCATTCCAGACCCAACTTAGCCTACAGCTACGCAAAAACAGCAGATCTTACGGCTTCTTTACTGCAATCTACCGGTAAGGATTTTTCGGGATTTTTCAGTGATTGGGTGTATGGTGAAGGGTATCCTACCTATGATATCAGATGGAGGGAGTCTTCTAATCAAACCATTACGATTAAAGTTAGCCAGACTCAAAGTAATTCTTCCGTAAGCTTTTATGAAATGCCTCTTCCGATAAAGGTAAACGGAACAGCAGGACAGGTCGCTTATCTTACTTTAAACAATACCTCAAATAATCAATATTTTGTAGAACCGGTACCGTTCCCGATTGCCAATGTTCAGTTCAATTATGAATACCAGATTTTGGAAAGAAATTCTACTGTAGCAAAAGATAATAGCCTTAGCGTTGAAAATATTGAGAAAGATCAGTTTGCCCTATATCCAAATCCTGCTAAAAATGAACTTTATCTGAAGGGAATAGAAAAATCGGCAGAGTTTGTCATCTATTCCATAGACGGTAAGTTGGTAAGATCCGGAAAATATCAACCCGGAAAGTCTATCCATATTGCTGAGCTTATTCCCGGAGTATATATCTTTAAAATCGATGATAGAAATGTGAAATTTGTGAAAGAGTAATTTTATATATCATCATTATCAAGGAACCGGTTTATTCTAAAATACATGGAATAAACCGGTTTTTATGTGGAATCAGATTATAAACTTTTTTAAGCGACGAGTTTTGTCGCAGCTCAAAGCTAACTTTGTACAAATGAAAAAGATGAAGTCAAAAATTTTCGATAAGTCTTTTCGTTGTGAGATAAAAAAGATTACTTTTGCGGCAATTATAAAAATGAATTTAACAATTAAACACAAGGCATGAAAAAACTCTACTTCAGTGTACTTTCTACGTGCATTATTTCCGGGCTATCGGCCCAGGAAGTGGTTTGGCAAAAAGATATCAAATCTTCTACCCAGGATTTCCTGAGCCAGGTAACCACAACAATCGATCAGCAGTATCTGATAACAGGAAGTGTCATACAGGCTGGAAACCAGAAGAAAGATGCAGGAAGCACCCAGCAAAATAATGGTTACGACTTTCATTTGGTGAAGCTGAACCAGCAAGGAGATCAGGTTTGGGAGAAATATTTCGCAGGAAACAATCATGATTATTTGTCGTCTACCGTAGCTACCCAGGAAGGAGGCTTTCTAGTTTCAGGAACCTCATATTCCGGAAAGGGAATAGATAAAAAAGATGACTCGAAAGGAGGATCAGATATCTGGCTCATCAGGATTAATGAATTTGGAGATGAATTGTGGCAGAAGACTTTAGGAACAAGTGCTGATGAAGAAGCCAGAGCGGTTATCCAAACCACAGATTTAGGATTTGTTGTAGCCGGAAATGTTCAGAATGCATCCAAAGGTTATGGTTCAAAAGATATCCTGATTATCAGACTCGATAAAAACGGAAAAGAACTCTCACAACTTATTTTAGGAGGAAGAGGATTAGACGAAGTGGAGAAGATGATCCCCACAAGAGACGGAGGAGCACTTCTGGGAATCTATTCAAGGAGTTCCGAGTTTCGTGTTTCCGATTCCGGGAATCAAAACTCAGCTACAGGAACCTCAGATTCCGTATCCCGCTATGCAAAAACCACTGAAAACTTTGGTGAAGGAGATTACTGGATTGTAAAACTAAACAAAGAGGGAAAGGTAGAATGGGAAAAAAACCTGGGAGGAAAAGGAGATGACCATCTAAGAACACTGGCTTTAACCTCAAACGGTTATATCATCGGAGGAGAATCCAGAAGTGAGAGATCCGGAAACAAGACAGTAGGAATAGAAGAAGGAACAGATTTATGGTTGGTTTCTTTAAATGAAAGAGGAGATGAACAGTGGCAGAAATCCTACAACTTCAAAAACAGGGATGTTTTGATGGGTATGAGTGTGATACAGAGCCAGGAATCAAGAACCAGGAATCAAGAGGTTACTAAAGGAATTTTATTGGGTGGCTATACTCAGGCAGAAGGAAGAATAGAAACAGATGATGAAACATTCTGGATGCTGTATCTGGATCATAATGGAAATGAACAGTGGAGAAAGCATGTAAAGGGAGAATCAAGAAAAAGGGAGGAGAGATTATCGGATATTAAGCTGAACAGAGATGGTTCCATCATTTTAGCAGGAACCAGTGCAGAGGAATTAGGGAAGGAGAACTGGAAGATTGTGAAGCTGGGAGATAAACAACTGGATCAGCTAATTGAGAAACAAGATATCAAGATCTATCCGAATCCGGTATCAGATTATGCTTATGTTGAAATAGGTTTTGATTTCAGGGAAGCGGATATTACTTTGTATGATATGGGAGGAAGACAGCTTCAAAGTTTGAAAACCAAGAATAAGGTTACGAAGATTAATACACAGCCGTTGATACAAGGTGCTTACCTGGTGGTGATCAAGACGGATACTAATAAAACAGCTAATGCTAAACTGATTAAGAAATAAATTAAGGATGAAAAGACAAATTATACTTTTAGGAATATTGTTATTTGTAAGCTGTAAGATTGATGCCCAGTATATTCCTAAAATACTACCACCATCTCCAAATGCTGTGTCGATTGCAAAATTTGTAGAAAGTCCTGTTTCTTATTACAGAGGTTCGGCTAATATAAATATTCCATTAATTAGTGTTGATACTGGAGATATTCCTTTGAATGTATCCATACAATATGATACCAAAGGAATTCGTGTTGGTGAAGTAGCTTCTTCTATTGGGACTGGTTGGAGTTTAAATGCTGGTGGTTTAATAACCAGACAAGTAAGACAACGTCCGGATGAATATACAAGAGGTTATCTGACTTATTCATATAATTCTACTTTTGAGGATAATGCTACACTACGTCAACAATTAGCTAATGAAAATGCAAGTAATGGAGATTCGGATACGCCAGTTGATGAAGATCCCGATTTATTTTTCATCAATTTTTTAGGGAGGTCTGCAAAGTTTATTATTGATAATGTTACTAAAAAAGCGGTTGTTCAAAGTTTTGATGATTGGAAAATCGATATAGATTATGAAGATGCGGGTGCTGGAAATTTTAGAATTAACAGAATTATAATCACAGACGAATCAGGAAATAAATATTATTTTGGAAAAGACTCTGCAGGAACGACCTCTGCATATGATATAGTAACTTCTGTGAGTTCAGGAATAATTACAGATACTCCTAAAAATGAGGAAAATGGGTATAAAACTGCTTGGCACTTAAAAGAAATTAAAACACAAAAAGATACTTATATATTTAATTATACTTCCGAACAAGTTGCTACATATTCAAAATCAGATCTAAATAAAGGTGATAATATTGGTTCTATTTCATTAAGTAAGATAACAACAAGTCAACAAATTCTTCAGGGTATTTCTTTTCCTAAAGGAACAATAGAATTCATATTTAACCAGTCAGAGCGTGAAGATTTAAATGGGAGTAAAGCTTTGATAGGCGTCACGTTAAAGGATAAAATAGGAGCGCAGATAAAAAAAGTGTCTTTTGTTCAAAACTACCGTTTAGGAAATGGAGATAATAACAATATTCATCCTGTAGTGCTTAGTAAAGATCCGAAATCGGATAAGCGACTATTTTTAAGTCAAATCAACGAAATTGGCAAAGATGAAAGTATAATTTCAACCTATAAACTGGAATATAATCCCAATGAACTTCCCAACCGGCACTCTACATCAATTGATTATTGGGGCTATTTTAATGGCAAACCCAATAAAATGAACATTTTCACTGATGCTTCGGATAGAGATGTTTATGGTAATTTTGCTGAGGCAGGAATCTTAACTAAAATTATATATCCTACTGGTGGAAGTGAGAACTTTTATTATGAAGATAATCAAGTTTTGGTTCCAAATTATTTTTCACTTTTCATGTTGGCAAATCCTTCTGGAATTGTATATGATGAAAAATCAACAGCTATTGCTAAGACTTCAAACAATTTTGTATTAAATAGTGGCAGTTCAACACTTGGTAAGTATATAAAAGAATTTCAAATTACCTCAATTTATGGAAATAAACTTTCTTTCAATGCTATGTTGGGAGTCGGATGTACATCTGTAGAGACCACAGACTGCAAAACAAAGGTAAGGCTTCATCGATTCAATCCAACTACTGGTGCCATATTAGCCACATATATTATTACTCAAGGAAATAATGTTGATATCATAAACCCTCCTATTGAGAATGGAAATTATCGTTTAGAAGTATCTAATCCAAGTTTTACACTAATTGACTCTGAGAATTTTGAAACTAATCCATTTTCAGTTGTGGTCCGTTGGAGAGAGCAAAAAACCAATATTCCCATTAATAGCTTTATTGGAGGGGGACGAAGAATTTCAAGAATTGAAGCTAACGAAAATGGTAAAATTACGAAAAGAAAGTTTACTTATACTTTGGATGATGGAACAACTTCAGGAAAATTGCTAGGTATTCCTGATTATATGTGTATCATAAAAAAATATGGTAGTATTCCTTTGGTGGCAGGACAGTTATCAAACAGGATACAACCAATGTCGAGTTTTAATAATGCAGGGCAAGTGGGTTATTCTCAAGTAATTGAATCTTTTTTATCAGCTGATGATTCCCTATTATGGAATAAAAAGTACACCTTTTCCAATTATTCTGATGGGGGAGAATATTACAGATTCCCATACCATCTTCCTGATGATATGGATTGGGCAAGAGGCTTAAACTTAAAAACGATAAATTACGATTCTGCAGGGAAAATAGTGGAGACATTAGAAAATAAATATAATTTTTCAGGAGAAGAATTTTCTCCATACAGGTTTTTTAAAAAATATGATGGTACATTAGGCACAAATGCTCCACCTACTGAGTTGAGTCCGGCACCTCCTAATCAAGCTCCTTCTAGCTATATTGTATCACATAATATAAAAAGTGTCCCAATGTATAAATGGGGAAAGTATCTTAATGATTCAAATACTCTAATTTCTAGTGATATTTACAGAACGGCTTTTTTCCATAGTGGAATGATTAGAAATTATCAGAAAATAAAGACTGAATATGTTAATGGAACTCCTATTCAAGTTACGTATGTAAATACTGTACAAAATAGTGATAATCATCACCAAGTAACATCTCAAAAAACAATTTATCCGGATCAATCTGTTCAACAAACTAGCTATCAATACGCTCACGAAAAAGCAAACCAAAAGCTTATTGATGCTAATATGATTGGAATTCCTTTAGAGACTACAGTTGTTCAAAAACAAAATGATAACGATGCAGGAAAAACTATTTCAAGATCAGAAACGAAGTATGATGATCCATCTCATCTTTTTCCAACCTCGGTATTATCATATGACATCCAAAGCAATACTCCATCCACAGAAGTTACTTATAATAATTATGACGCTAAGGGAAATATCCTGCAATACACCACCAAAGACGAAATTCCAACAGTAATCATTTGGGGGTATAATCAAACCCAGCCTATCGCCAAAATTGAAGGAGCTAAACTGTCTGATATTACTCAATCTTTAATAACCAGCATCGTGAATGCATCTAATGATGATAATACTGCTCCACAAGGAACAACTCCAGAGCAAACTGAACAGAGCTTAATCTTAGCCTTAGATACCTTTAGAAAAAACTCTACTTTGAGTGGATATCAGATTACAACCTATACTTACGATCCTTTGATCGGAGTAACCAGTATTACTCCTCCATCAGGGATTAGAGAGGTATATATTTATGATACTGCTAACAGATTAAAGGAAATAAGACAGGATTCTAAAACAGGTAAGTTGGTGAAAGAATTCAAGTACAACTATAAAAATTAACACACGATGAAGAAAATAATAATTCCAATAGGAGCTTTGCTAATAACGGGCATGGTTCATGCACAACTTTCTCCAACGGAAAACTATGTATACTCAAAGACCATTCTTGATTATGATGCCAATAATCAACCGAGTAAAACCTCAGAAACGGTTCAGTATTTTGATGGTCTTGGAAGACCCAAGCAGGTTGTGAATATAAAAGCATCGCCAACAGGAAAAGATGTAGTTACTCCTATTGAATACGATGGATTTGGGAGACAGGTAAAAGATTATTTACCTATTCCCCAGGGACAGACCTTAAACGGAGGTATTATTTCAAATCCTTTAGCCAATGTAATAAATACTCCTTACGGGCAGGAGAAGATATATGCTGAGAAGACATTGGAAAACTCTCCTTTGGATAGGCTATTAGAACAAAAACAAGTAGGGACAGCCTGGAATGATAAACCTGTAAGGTTTGAGTACGGTGTTAATACCGGGACAGAAGTTAAAAAATATGTAACGGTAACCGGATGGGCCAGTGAAACCACGTCTTCTGCCATCAGCCAGTCCATGAACTATGGCGCAAATCAATTGTATAAAAACACAATCACAGATGAAGATGGCAATAAGACCATTGAATTCAAGAATGGAAAAGGTCAGACTATTCTGGTAAGAAAAGTTATTAGCCCTACTGAAAATGCAGATACTTATTATGTTTATAACGAATTTGATCAGTTAGCTTTTGTCATTCCTCCTAAAGCGGCTGTGGTTGCTGATGTTAATACGGTGCTGGGAAGTCTTTGTTATATTTACCGGTATGATGGAAGAAACAGGCTTATTCTTAAGAAACTTCCGGGTAAAGATTATGAGTTTATGGTATATGATAAACAGGATCGACTGATCATGACCCAGGATGCTGTAATGGGAGCTAATAAACAGTGGCTTTTTACCAAGTATGATCAGTTTGGAAGAGTTGCTTATACAGGAATCTACACCTCCACAGAAACGTCCGGAACAATAGGGAGGGCTGCTGAGCAAGTAAAAGCCGATGCTGTGGGAAGTAACAACGTAACAAGAACTACTTCCGTAGGATTTACTGTGGGAGGCCGGGGAGCTTATTACACGAATAATGCTTCAAGTTATCCTAATACCGTTACCAGTCTTTTAAGTATCAACTATTATGATACTTATCCTGTATACAGCTTTAATCCAACATTTCCAACCCATATTTTAGGAACGCCTGTCATTACGGATAATTCCACATCAAATGCAGTGAGTACCAAAAGTCTTCCTGTGATGAGCCTGGTAAAAAATATAGAAGATGATAACTGGACCAGTAATTATACGTATTATGATGGCAAAGGAAGAGTGGTAGGAACTCATTCCGTTAATCACCTGGGAGGATATACCAAAACAGAAACTGAACTGGACTTTGCAGGCACAGTTAAACAGCTTGTAACAAGGCATAAAAGATTAGCCGCAGATACTGAAAAAGTTATTGTCGAGAATTTCACTTATGACCCGCAAAATAGGTTATTAACCCACACTCATCAGGTTAATGGTGGTGCTGTTGAATATCTGGCTCAAAACAAATACAATGAACTTTCCCAGTTAGAATCTAAAAAAGTAGGTGGAGTAAGTACTACAACTCCATTACAGCAGGTGGATTATAAATACAACATTAGAGGTTGGATGACTAAAATTAATGATCCTTCAAATCTCAATGGAAAACTTTTTGGGTATGAGCTGAGGTATAATAATCCAGTTAATACGTTATTTGCTATTTCAAGATACAATGGAAATATTGCAGAAGTAGACTGGAAAACTTCTGTAGATAGCGTATTAAGACGATATTCTTATTCCTATGATACTTTAAACAGACTTAATTACGGACATTATTCTGAACCTAATAGTACAGTACCACAGGAAAATCATTTTGGGGAATCTTCGGAATATGATTTAAACGGAAATATTACACGATTATACAGAAATACAAAAAACACAACCAATGGCCTAGCCATGCAGATAGATAATCTTACGTATTCATACACTGGAAACAGATTATCAAAAGTCGCAGAAGCTTCTCAGAATTCATCAGGGTATCCTTATTTTGCAACTCCAAATGAAATTACTTATGATAATAATGGAAATATGACAAGTCATAAAGATAAGGACATTACCAAGATTGGATATAATTATCTGAACTTACCCAATAGTATAACAAACGGAATCGGTAAATTCAGTACAACAAATAGTTATCTTTATCGAGCAGATGGAGTGAAACTTAAAAAGAGTTTGTCAGGGAGTTTGGTAATAGGAATAAACCAAACAGAATATTTAGATGGCTTTCAATATAACTTAGTAAACGGAGAAATATGTACTGGCTGTACTCCTCCTAGTCCCATACTACAGTTTATTCCCACTTCAGAAGGTTATTATGATTTTGTAAAAAATAAGTACATTTACAATTATACAGATCACTTAGGAAATGTAAGGTTGAGTTATCAGAAGGGTACAACAGGGATAGAGATTATTGAAGAAAACAATTATTATCCGTTTGGATTGAAACATGAAGGATATAATGGTTTAGCTGGAAATCCAGCGTATCAATACAAATATAATGGCAAAGAATTACAGACTGAAACTGGAATGTATGATTATGGAGCAAGGATGTATATGCCAGACTTGGGAAGATGGGGAGTAGTAGATCCGTTGGCGGAAAAGATGACAAGATATTCACCTTATAATTATGCTTTTAATAATCCTACAAGATTCATAGACCCTGATGGGCGGCAGAATTATGATGTTATTATTACGGGAGGGGCAAAGGATGCTGCATTGCAGGAATTGCAAAAATCTGTTTCTTCGGAACTTGTCCTTAAAATGGATAGTAATGGAAAAGTTAGCTACACACAAAATGATCCTAAAGCAAAGCTATCCACAGATGCTCAACAGTTGGTTAATGCAATTGATGATCATTCGGTAAATGTAAATGTTAGTGCAGAAAATACGAATATAACAAAATCAGGAAATTTATATGTAGGAGGTACTTTTTCAGGTAACAAAACAAGCTATTTACTTAATGGAGATGGTAGTGCTTTAAATGCTATAACAAATGCTTATCAGGAAGTTAATCCTAAAGTATTAGGTGCTATGAGTGATTATTTTAATAAACCTGGTGCAGATATGCTACATGAAGTAACGGAATCATATCAAGGAGCTGTAATTTCCCGAAGACTTGGAAAAGATTCTGGTTTTGCGTCGCAAGCGGAAAATGATAATCTTTTCAGTGTATATAACGCCGCTCATAATAATGCTACTCCACAGACGGATGGTTATGATGTGAGATATTTTGATAAAAATGGAAAACCTTCTAGCGTTTTATACAAAAGTGGTAGAGCTGAATTTTTCGTAACTGATCCAAATGGTGTTGAAAAGCCTAAAGTTGTTCAAACCTATCCTTAAATTTATGAAAAAGATAATATTTGTTGTAGTAGTATCATTCGTTTTATACGCTTGTGGCGTAAAACCACAATCTACTGCGAGTTATAATTATAGAATTACTAAAATTGATTCTATTGAAAATACGTATTTAGTATATGCGGAAAAGGTAGATATTAATATAAAAAATACTGCCATAATAAAAATAGCATCAGCAAAGGCTAAAACAAATTGTGACAGAAAAAATCTCATTACTGTTGATAAGAATTATAAATTAAAACCTATTTCTTTATATCCTAAAAATTTAGTATCACATAATCTTAGAGGTATCACATACAATGGTACATTAGTTCCTTTTGATAGAGACTACAATATTAAAAAAGATTTATTTATAACAGAGAATTTGAAAGGTCTTTGTTACAAAAAATAACAGCAAACTCTCACAAAAGTGAGAGTTTGTTAAATACAATTTTTCTTAGTTTTATTATCTCTGATGATGTGATCAATGTAGTGAAGGGTATATTGTCTTTCATCTTCCGAGAGGCTTTCTAATTCCTCGAGACGCCTGACCATCTCCTTATAATTAAGCTGTATTTAATCTTCGGTTGCGTAACCATCACAATAGATGGTTTTACTTCCCGCGCTTATATCTACCAATGACAGCACCGTTAACACCTCCCAGCTTAGCTATGCCTTCCTGCGACATCTTTTTATTCTACCTCTTTAAGATGCTTAGCAAAATCTATGTTACTTCTAAAAACTAATTTTATTACGTCTTAAAAATGGCAACTCTCTTACTTTAGAAAAAGACTAAATTTGTAATACGTTGAAAAACAACTTACACTAACACAATCACCAAAAACAATTACTATGAGAAAATTAAAATTACAGATGCAGATGACAATCGATGGTTTTGTTGCCGGGCCGGAGGGCGAGCAGGATTGGGTATGGTTAAGCCCGCCGGATGAGGTAGGTTTTCAGAAAATCGTTGATCTTGCTGAGAGCAGTGACACACTTTTACTGGGAAGAAAAATGACACGACCATTCATTGATCACTGGGAAAATGTGGCAGATAATATGCCTGATCATCCTACCAACCATTTAGCAAAACTGATCGTTGATATGCGTAAAATTGCTTTTAGCCGGACAGAAAACAATATAGCCGGCAGAAATCTGGAAGTAAATAATAATGATCTTATAACTTCAGTAGAAGCTCTTAAAAAGGAGGAGGGAAAAGATATCCTTGTGTATGGTGGTGCTGATTTTGTAAGCTCGCTGATCGATCAGGATCTTGTTGATGAATATTATATTGTTGTGAATCCGGTAGCGATCGGAAAAGGACTTCCTATTTTTAATGGCCGGAAAGTCTTACAACTGGAAAGTTCTCTTGCCCTTAAAAGTGGAAAAATATTTAATAAATATCTTCCGGTTAGGGAAAATCAATAATTTATTGAAAAATAGAAAAGTTGGATACGGAAATAATAAAACTGTCTCAAAAAAATTCAGATAATTATCTTTTCTCAACTTAAGCTTGACGGAAAATATCATAAAGACAAATATTTTATATCCTTCATCCTATATTCGCTCAAAATGATATTTTGAGACAGTCCTTTTTATGTTATTTCAGAATCCTTGCAACTGCTCTTTTTGCTTTCCTGTGGGCTTTCCTTACTTTAAAGTCGAACCATTTTTCTTTAAATAAATTTCGCATAGCATTATCAAAATGCCTGATCATGACCAGATTTTTAAATCCTCTCCATTTTTCGAGCCAGCTGGAAGGAAGAGCTCTGACAGAGACGGAATATCCTTCTGTTTCATATTGGATATAGTGCCACCATCCGGAAGGGATGTAAAGTGTTTCTCCGGGATGGATAACGGCTTCGTAACCTTTTAGATACTTTAAAGCAGGAAATTCTTGATAGTCGGGTTCCTTAATATTAGCTAAACTGTGAAAGTTATAAGGTAATTTGTACATCAGACTGGATTGTTCCCAGGGAAATAGCCATATCTTTTTAATGCCTTGAAACTGGGTGATGAAAACATGGGACATATCAATATCAACGTGGCTTCTGGTAATGGAGCCTTTACCACCAAAAAACATAAAGGGAAGCCACTTTAGAATTTTTCCATTGGTAACATCATTATAGTGGATATCACTTTTCATTTCAGGTTTTATAGTGAGCAGGTTAAAAAGAAAAAGCCTGTGTTCTGTTGGTTTTGTGCTGATCAGGTCCAGATATTCAGAAAAATGGCTCTGAGCGATAGGTTTACTCGCAACCCTATCCAAAGATTCAAGGTCACTGCCATAAATATTGACCTTATGATTACCTGCTATTTCTTTAAAATAATCATAGCTCCACTTTTTAAAAGCCGGGCTTTCTGGATCTGCAAAATCTTCGATTATAACCGGAAGACGAGGTTTCATGTAGAGATTCAGAAAATTTATTGATGGTATATTCCTAACTTTTTGTACAGATGATAACTTCATTTTTAGAATTTAAAGGACAAATATAAAATTATTATCCTACTAAATTAGTAGACTAATTGTTAAAATGAATGTTTCTGCTCAATTTTTTAGAATAAGAATCATAAAAGAGGATAGTTTACCGCCTTTTTACTAAATTAGCGCATCTAAAAAATTACTAAAAATGATCTCTGAAAAATATCTTCAAAATTTACAGAACGAGCTTAAAAATATTGAAAACGACGGGCTTTATAAGAGAGAAAGAATCATTACTTCCCAACAGAGTGCGGAAATAGAAGCTAACGGTAAAAAGTTGCTGAACTTCTGTGCTAATAATTATCTGGGACTTTCCAACAATCCTGAAGTGATGAAAGCATCCCAGGATATGATCGCTTCTCACGGATATGGAATGTCATCCGTTCGTTTTATCTGTGGAACCCAGGATATTCATAAGCAGCTGGAAGAGAAGATCGCTCAGTTTTTAGGATTGGAAGATACGATCTTGTATGCAGCATGTTTTGATGCTAACGGTGGTGTTTTTGAACCGCTTTTCACCGAGGAGGATGCTATTATTTCAGATGAACTGAACCACGCATCTATTATTGACGGGGTTCGTCTTTGTAAAGCGGCAAGATACCGTTATAAAAACAATAATATGGAGGATCTGGAAGCTCAACTGAAAGCAGCTTCTGAAAAAAATCACCGCTTTACGATCATTGTTACCGATGGGGTTTTCTCTATGGATGGTATTGTAGCTAACCTGAAGGGGGTATGTGATCTTGCGGATAAATATGGCGCCTTGGTAATGGTAGATGACTCTCACGCCACTGGTTTTATTGGAAAAACAGGTCGTGGAACACATGAAGCGAATGAAGTAATGGGTCGGGTAGATATTATCACTTCTACCTTAGGAAAGGCACTGGGTGGAGCTTTAGGAGGATTCACTTCGGGTAAAAAAGAGATTATCGATATGCTGAGACAACGTTCCCGCCCTTATCTGTTTTCCAATTCATTAGCTCCGGGTATTGTAGGTGCAGCATTGAAGGTGTTGGATATGATCTCTGCTGACACGTCACTTCGTGATCAGGTGATGGAAAATGCAGAATACTTCAGAAGAGAAATGAAAGCTAAAGGTTTCGATATTCCTGACGGAGATGCTGCGATCGTTCCGGTAATGCTTTATGATGCGCCATTGGCTCAGAAAATGGCAGAGAAACTTATGGACGAGGGAATTTACGTAATTGGTTTCTTCTATCCTGTAGTTCCTAAAGGAAAGGCAAGAATCAGGGTTCAGCTTTCTGCTGCCCACACCAGAGAACATCTGGATAAAGCTATTGCTGCTTTTGAAAAAGTGGGGAAAGAGCTTAGTGTGATCTCTTAAAAATATTAAAAAATAAAAATTGAAAACTTGGGATTGTTCGGCTGTTTTTGTGGCTGATGATCCCAAAGTTATTTCAAAGGTTGAAGTGAGAGACGGGAGTATGGTATCGTATTGTTTTATAAAAAATAGAAAGTTTTTAAAATGCTTTACACAATAATCAAAGCACTGCACATTATTTTTATGGTCAGTTATTTTGCAGGGATTTTTTACCTTGTCAGGATATTTGTTTACTATAAAGATACCGATGAATTCTCTGAAGAAAAGAAAAGTATCCTAAGAGAACAGTATACCTTCATGGCAAGAAGGCTTTGGAATATCATTACAGTTCCTGCAGGAGTGATCATGGCGGTTTGCGGACTGGTGATGATCTTTCTTAATACAGGATTGATGAAAATGCCTTGGTTTCATTTAAAACTAACATTTCTTGTCGGTCTGGCGATCTACCATTACTGGTGCTGGAAAAAAGTTCTTCAATTAAAAGCACTTCACGGAAATACATTACAGACAGCGAACATAAAACTGAGACAGGCGAATGAGATTGCCACATTCATTTTATTCCTCGTCGTTTTTACCGTTATTCTGAAATCTTCAGTAATTGAGTACTGGTGGCAATTAATTGTTGGATTTTTCGTTCTTGTATTTTTAATCATGATGACCGTGAAACTGGTCAATAAAAACAAAAAAAAGAAACAATAGAAAAAGGGTATCGTGTGTACATCAATATAATCCCTTTTACATTTTACTAAAAAACTATGATTGCAATTTTAAAAAAAGAACTTTGGAGTTACTTCGGGAACTGGAGTGCGTGGATCATTATCGCAGCTTTCAGTCTGATAGCGACTCTTTTTTTGTTTTTTTTCGACAACGACTCTAATATCTTTGAGATCGGAATGGCCTCATTACAAAGCTATTTTGTTTTGGTCCCATGGCTACTGATGTTCATTATTCCGGCGCTTTCCATGAAAACTTTTGCAGAGGAGCAGCAAACGGGAACTTTGTACTGGTTGTTTTCCCAGCCTTTAAAGATATCGGACCTTGTATTAGGGAAGTTTCTTTCCGTTTGGGTAGTCGGCATCTTATGCCTCATTCCTTCATTGATCTATCTGTATACCGTTTATGTTTTGGGAGTTCCTGCGGGGAATATTGACCTGGGAATGACCTTTGGGAGTTATATCGGATTGATCATGCTTATCGCTGCTTTTTCGGGTGTCGGGATTTTAGCGTCATCGTTGTCTCAGAATCAGATCATGGCTTATCTGTTAGGTGTTTTCATGTGTTTTATCATGTATTTCGGAATCGAGCAGTTAGCAAGCTATAAATTGTTGGGTGGAGCAGATTTTATCTTACAGAATATAGGTTTTTATCAGCATTTCCTTGGATTTACAAGAGGGTTGATCGATTTCAAAGATGTAGCCTATTTTGTTCTGATCATCGGTGTTTCATTAGTATTGTCCAATCATTTTATCAATAAAAAGAAGTAGAATTATGAAGAAGATACCTTTTAAATCTCCATTAGGGATTTTATTGTTTGTGATCCTGCCTTTAGTGATTATTCTTGCCGTTTCTGGGATCAGATTGGATTTAACGAAAGAAAAAAGATATACCCTTTCCGATAATACCATCAAAGTATTGGAATCGGTTAAAAAGCCTCTGACTGTTGAGGTATATCTGGAAGGAGATTTCCCGGCCAGCTTCAAACAATTGCAAAGTGAAACGAAGTTTATGCTGGAGGAATTCAGAAAGATCAATCCGAAAATTGATTTTAAATTTATTGATCCCATCAAAACCAAAATGTCCCAGGATACTTTGATGGCGATGGGAATGCAGCCTTCCGTTCTTCCGGATGTAAAAGACGGTAAAGTTTCCCAGATCGTATTATTCCCGTATGCGGTTCTTAAATACAATAAGGGCGGTGTTTCTATCCCGCTGGTGGTACAGCAGGCCAATATCAATGCCGATGAACAGCTGACGAAATCCATTGAAAATTTAGAATATAATCTTGTATCGAACATCAAGAATATTGCCACTGATAAGAGAAAGAAAATAGGAGTTTTGGTTAACCAGGATGAATTAAGTCCGGGAGAATTCCAGGGTTTTATGCATTTAGCATTAGAAAACTACGATGCCGGTCCTGTGATTCCTAAAAACCAGGTTGAGCTAACGGCTGCGGATGTTCCGTTGCTGAAACAAATGAGCGCTCTTGTTATTGCAAAGCCGAGAAAAGCATTTACAGATGGTGAAAAAGTGATCCTGGACCAGTATATTATGAACGGTGGAAAAACATTATGGATGATTGATGCCGTAAATGCCGAAATGGATACCTTAACCCGATCTAAAAAGGTAATGCCATTCCCAGTGGATATCAACATGACTGATTTCTTCTTCAATTATGGAATCAGGATCAATCCTGCTTTGGTTAAAGATGTAAAGAAATTTGCTTTGTTAAGGCTGGTAACGGGAGAGGTGAGTGGCAATCCGCAGTATACAAGTCTTCCATGGCCCTATTTCCCTTTGGGTATTGCTGAAAAGAACGACCCGATCACCAAGAATATCAATCCGGTAAAATTTGAATTTCCCACATCAATTGATACTTTAGGCAGAAAGAATATTAAAACCAAAGTTCTTTTTGAATCGAGTGAAAGGACTTTATTGAAACAGGTTCCGAATTATGTGGATCTGAAAGAAATTTCAAGCGTAGATAGTCTTGGGCAAATGGAAAAGCCAAGTACTCCGAAAATCTTTGCTGTAGCATTGGAAGGGAAATTTACTTCCGCTTATGCTTCGAGAATTGAAAGAAAATCCTATCCTGGTTTTAAAGGTCAGAGCCCGGAAAATAAAATGATCGTGATTGCAGATGGTGACGTAGGAAGAAATAAAGTGATCAAGGGAGAACCTTTGCCGTTAGGAGTAGATTTATTAACCAATGAACAATTTGGAAATGAACAGTTCCTGCGAAACGCTTTGGATTACCTTTTAGATGACAGCAACCTGATGGAATTAAGAAACAGGAATATCGAAGAAAGGCTATTGGACAGACAGAGAATTACAGAAGAAAAGACCAACTGGCAATGGTTTAATTTGCTGCTTCCGCTAGTCATTATTGGGTTACTCGGAGGATTGTTCTTCTGGTTGAGAAAAAGAAAATTCAATTAAACGATAATGAATTGAAAAAGAGAAACTTTACGGTTTCTCTTTTTTATTGATCAGAATATACTTTACTGTGTCAGGCTCTTACTAATACCGTCTCGTATCGCTTCTCCAAGCACTTCAATATCGATATCTTTCAATGCTTTGAACTTAATACAATAACCGGTCACACTGGCTTTTCCTATTTTTTCACCATAGGCTTGGGGTAAATAGTTTTTATCATCAATACCAAGAATGTAAATTGAAATACCTGTTGTATTAGCGCTGAGGCCAATCTGGTAAAAATCCCGGGTACTTCCATCAGCATATTTCATGACCCGGAAACCATATCCGATATTGGGATTGGAAATCGTTTTTCCTTCTTCATTTTTACCATCCAGAAACCATAATTTACATTCTGGCATCACTTGCAGAATGTACTGATGCAGGGTTTCCATATCTCGGCGTTTCGTGTCTGATTGAGTTGAAATGTAATGGTTGATTTGTTCTTCTATAGTCATAGGTAATATACTAACTTTAGAAATGATCAACGAGAAATATCTTACTTAGATTTTAATTTTTGGTTTTCCTCCTTTAAGGCTTCAATCTGTTCTTTTAAAACCTTAATATAATCCTGTAAGTTTTCTATAACCGAATCCGGGATATTGAACTGCTGATTGTAAAAATTACCGGAATTTGAGTTATCGCTGAAAGTTGAATTATCATTATGTACTATACCTGTAGGTCTTTCCTCTTTTATTTCTTCTACAGGAACATCCAAAGCGGCTGCAAGCTTTTCCCATTCGTCATCATATATTCTTATTTCTCCTCTTTCCTTGCGGGAGTAGTTGGAAGGATCTGTTGCGATAATGCCTGCCAGTTTCTCCTGTGAGAATCCTCTTTGTTTTCTTAAATTTCGTAGTTTTTCCATAATGATGTTGTACCTGTGTTTTGTACAAATATAAAAAAATGAGATGGAACTTTTAAGTTTTCTTTTAATATAGATATAAGAGAAAAGATTTAAAATAAGATAAATGTTTTCTTGGCATATAGAAAATTGAGAATCCTTGAAGAGTAAACTTTATATGATAATTCTAAGTTTTGCCGAGTCTCATCTTATAACTTAAATAAAATAAAGATAGACTTATTACCAAAAATAAGCAACCACTGAAATAGACATAGATTTCAAATTGATTAAACCAATGTTCCAGATACAAAGGTTTAAAGGGAAATGATGCCTGTTTTAAAAATATAAGTAAAAAGCTGATCACAATAACAATTAAAGGATTGATCCAGCTTAATTTTCGTTTTGAGGTGATCCATATACAGATCAGACAGCCAATAATAAACCCTACAGTCTGGTAATTTCTGATCGTACTGATAAGGTCATTGAATCGAATGGAATCAATATTGTTTTTCTCAAACAGTTCAACTAAACTACCAGAGTTTTTAGCCGAATTTAAAAACAACTGCGAAAGGTGTATATCCGTTAAATAGGAAAATAACCTTGGCGGAATAAGAATAAAGTTAAAAGCAATAATCTGGATGACGATGTATTTGATTTCTGTTTTATTAAAAATATTCATGCTAGTATGTAAGTAACAAAAATAGGAAAACAAAAAAGAGAAACCTTAAGGTCTCTCTAAAATCATTGATACATTTTACTTTTTACATTGTACAAAAAATCAAATTATACAAACCTACCAAGGACTAATTCCAATCTCATCTTCAATATCATTACTGAAATACTGACCTGTTGGTCCGTTTTCATCAGTCAGAGTGTGCTTAATGATAAAAGAAGCAGCGCTTTCTACGGATCCCGGACCGCTGTGGGCATTGAAGTCTGTTGCCGTATAGCCGGGATCTATTACATTGACCTTAAAGGGAAGTTCCCTTAATTCATACGCCAAAACAATGGTGTATGCATTCAACGCTGATTTTGATGGCCCGTAAGCGGCTCCCTTTACATGATAATACTTCCAGCTGGGATCGCTTTGTAAAGTCAGAGAACCGAGCCCGGATGTGATATTGCTGATTCTCGGGCTGTCTGACTTTTTAAGAAGATCTAAGAAAGCCTGTGTAACGCTGATCACTCCGAAGAAGTTGGTGTCGAAGACTTGCTGGATGTCCTTAATAGAAGTTTCTGAAGCCGTTTGCGGATTGATACCCAGAATTCCTGCGTTATTGATGAGAACATCCAGTTTGCCCTGTTCCCTTTCAATAGTATTCCTCGCTTCCGAAATAGAATCGGAGTTGGTAACATCTATTTCAATTGCTTTGATATTCTGATATCCTTTATCCTGAAGTTCTTTTACTACAGCTTCTCCTTTTTCAAGACTGCGGCTTCCAAGGTAGACCAATAGTCCTTTTGATGAGAGTTGTTTTGCAGTTTCCAGGCCAATGCTTCTGTTGGCACCTGTGATTAATACTGATTTCATTTTCTTGTTTTATTTAGTGATGTAAAGGTGAGGTATTAAAAAATGAGATCTTTTGTCATTTGGCAAAAAGTGATCTTAGCGTATATTTTTTCTTATCCTGCTCAGGGAAGACTGTGTGATACCAAGATATGAGGCGATATAGGAAAGAGGAATCCGGTTGACCACAGTAGGGTAGATTTCAAGAAATTTGAGATAACGGGTGGTCGCATCTTCTGAAACCAGAGGGCTTCTTCTTTCTACCTTCTGGATCAGTGCTCTTGAAATAATTTTATGAACAATAGCTTCCCATCCGACAATGGTCTGCAACAGTTCTAGCCAGTCTTTCCGTGAAAAAACGATCATCGTACAATCCGTAACTGCCTGAACGTATGTGCTGGAATGAATTTCGTTATCAAAACTTTCCAGATCCACGACCAGGTTATTTTCCTCGATAAAGTATTTGGTAATTTCTTCTCCTTTATTATCATAATAGCAGACCCGTAGAATACCATCAACGATAAATCCTACCTGTCTGGCAATTTTTCCGGCTTCGGAAAAATATTCATCTCTGGAAAGATGAAGTTCGGTGGATTTACTTTTTATAAATTCGATCTGCTGTTCATTGAGATTCCCAAACCTTAAAACGAAATTGAATAATTCTTTCATGCCCGAAATTTAGCTAAAGAAAATGATACCGTATTTGCCTTTTGGCAAAAAATACTTTTAAAGCTATTATGGTTTGCTGTACAATCATTTATAGAGGGATTTCCTGAACAATAAACAATTTGTGGATAATATTCAGAGAAAAGTAAGCGATATTATGTTTAAAATAGCTAAAATTGCCTCGCGAATTTTGTTTATACTAAAGAAGAAAAATACATGAAAAGGCTGGGGAAGATGTTTTTTGTACTATTGATAGGGACTTCAGGGTTAGTTTTGGCGCAAATCAAAGCAAAAGTAATCGGTATTAAGGATGGTGATACGATCCTGGTTCTTGATAAAAATAATAACCAGACCACATTACGTCTTGCTGAGGTAGATTGTCCTGAGAAAGGTCAGCCATTTGGAAAAAACGCCAAACAACTGACAAGTGATCTGGTATTTGGAAAAGAGATCCTATACTATAAAACCACTTCTGACCGGTACGGACGCATCATTGCTAAAGTATATTTCGATAAAGATCAGTACCTGTCCGAAGAGATTATAAAAAAAGGATTGGGGTGGTGGTATTACCAATACTCTAATAATGAAAATCTTGGAGTACTCGAATCAAAAGCCAGAAGTCTTAAATTAGGATTATGGTCCGGAAGTGAAACAATTTCTCCATGGGAATGGAGGAAGAAAAAAAGAGAAGCTTCCCAACTTAGAGCAAAAGCTAAATTATCAGGAAATTCTCTAAGAGAAATAGCAAGGTAAATAATTTATCAGCTGTCAGGGTTGCTCATCAGAATAGTTTAAGAATATTCTTAATCTTTCGATATAGGTATTTTATAACGCCATAAATTATTTGTTGAAAGAATATCTCCACAAGAATCATGGAGTATTCCAAGAAATAACCGGATAAATAACTCAAGAATGATGGTCATTATTTACACGTCTTTGATAAAATCTTCATATTCATAGTAGAACCTTTCAAAGCCATCCATTTTTTCGACAAAAAATTCAAATATTTCGCTCCACGTATTTTTATTGAAAATTGAAACATGATGCTTTTCAATCCAGATCTTACTGATAACTTTTCCGTTTTCCAGTGTAAAAAACTCATCTTTATTAAAATCTCCCACATAATCTTTTAGAATGTCCTCCAAAGACCATATCTTTTCATAATATGCATTTCTAAAAATCTCATCCTTCATTTCAATATCCAGAGATACTTCGGCTTTTTTATTATCCGCATGGAATTTGAAAGAAAAATCTTTGATCTTGGTATCGTACAACATCCATTTTCTTGGAAAAGATTTCCCAAAGGCGGTCCAAAATTCTTTCTTTAGTTGCTGTGCTTCTTGTTTACTGAACATACCGCAAATGTAATGAATTATGAGGAAAAGGGAAGGGGGAAGAGCGGAAAAGGCGAAAAAGCGGAATTACTTATTGGTAAAATTGTGAATTCAGCAGCTTCACAATTAGATGGTTTCGCTATTCGATAAATTAGCAATTTCACGACTTACCACATATGAAACTATTTTCTTAAATTTGCTGTAATGCTGTCAAAAAAATCTCAATATGCTTTTAAGGCACTTTCATATCTTGTAGAAAAAAGAAATGAAGGGCCAACCCTTATTTCTGAAATTGCGGAACATAAGAAGATTCCGCTTAAATTTCTGGAAAATATTCTGCTTGAACTCAAGAAATCTGATATCCTTGATAGCAAGAAAGGCAAGGGTGGTGGATACTTCTTTAAAGAAAATCCTGCCGATGTAAAACTGGCGAAGATCATTCGCCTGGTTAATGGTCCTATTGCAATGCTTCCTTGTGTAAGTCTTAATTTTTATGAAAAATGTGACGATTGCAACGAAGATCATTGTGGTTTGCACGATGTCCTCATTGAGGTTCGGGATGCTTCGCTTAAAATTTTAGAAGAAAAAACATTAATGGATCTGATCGACTGATCGGGTCCTTTTTTTTGAATTGTTAGTCTACTTTTTTGGTAGGATAATTATTTTGTTTGATATTTGCAGGATGCCAAATGAACAAACTATGATTTCAAAAAATGTTGCAGATACACTAATGTGGCTTTTGCAGAAGGAATGCAGAGGCCAGCTTACCAAAAATATGTTCTTACCTGAAAGTGTTGTTAAACTAATACTTGTATAGAATGGTCATCTCAAGAAAAATGCAGGTAAGGTTGAATGTATTACTGGTAACGGTTGCTATATTGGTTATTGTTGTTTTTTCCATGTACAGCATGGGGTATCTTGATGAACTGACCCATATCCTCGCAAAAGACAATTATATATTTTATTGGATGTTGCTGGTGGGGGTTTTTGCAGAAATTGTTGCCGGGTCAATGGGAATGGGTTATGGTGTGATTTGTACAACAACACTGCTTTTTCTTAATATTCCGCCCCATATTGTAAGTGCAAGTATTCATTCTGCTGAAAGCTTTACAACTGCTGCGGGAAGCATCAGTCATATCAAATTGAAGAATGTAAGCAAGACCTTGGTTAGAAAACTAGCTATTCCGGCGATTATAGGAGCCATCATCGGTGCATTATCCCTTACGTATCTTGGAGAATACTACTCTAAAATTACCAAAACCATTATTGCATTTTATACTTTATATCTTGGTTTTCAAATCTTATCCAATGCTTTTAAGCCTAAACAAAATAAAGCTCTGAAAAGAAAAACGAATCTCACCAGCCTGGGGCTGATCGGAGGGTTCATAGATTCTTTTGCAGGGGGAGGATGGGGCCCCTTGGTTACAGGGACTTTAATTAAGAATGCTTTTACTCCCAGATTTGCAGTAGGAAGTTCTACTGTAGCCAAGTTTATTTTAACAATAACTGCTGCAATAACCTTCTTTTTTACCCTGGGAATTCAGCATTGGAATATTATTCTGGGTCTTTTGATCGGAGGAATCATAACCGCGCCGTTTTCAGCAATGCTCACTGCCAGATTACCGGTGAAAAAGATGTTTTTATTCATAGGAAGTCTGGTTATTGTAATGAGTCTGATAACCATATACAAATCCATTTTCAAATAGTACGATTATTGTGGAAAAATAAAAGGGTCAAAACGATTTTCAG
This sequence comes from Chryseobacterium sp. Chry.R1, assembly GCF_039645525.1. Taxonomy (NCBI): domain Bacteria; kingdom Pseudomonadati; phylum Bacteroidota; class Flavobacteriia; order Flavobacteriales; family Weeksellaceae; genus Chryseobacterium; species Chryseobacterium sp. Chry.R1. The sequence continues at coordinate 4,208,974 of NZ_CP151793.1, read as the reverse complement.
TTTTGAAAATATTTTACTTTTACAGCATAATAAATAGCATATGAATTTACATATTGTTGCGCTTTTTAAGTTTAATGAAAATTACTTGATGGAAGCGGTAGAATTGTTTCAGACCCTGGTAAGAGAAACAAGAAAAGAAGAAGGCTGCCTGCAGTACGACCTTATTGAAGATAAGGATAATAAAGGAACTTTTTTTCTGATAGAATTATGGGAAACATCAGAACACCATAATAATCATCTGGGGCAGGATCATCTTCTCAATTTCCGTACGGATTCTTCCAGAATGATGGAAAGCTCAACGGAAGTATACAAAGGATTTAAAATCTATTAACAAACCCAATGTTAAAAGGCTGTTTACCATTGTAGACAGCCTTTTATTAGAAAAAATAGAAAGTATTAAAATTTAAGATTTTTATTTTACGATTAACTTTTTGGTTTCACTATTTCCACCATAAGTTATTTTAACAAGATAGGTTCCTGAAGGAAGCATAGATAAATTAAGGTCTTGCTTATAGAAACCAGTTTGATTGGTAAGCTCTGATTTATAGACCTGTTTTCCTGAAAGATCATATACTTCTACACTTCCTTTATTGTTTGCCTTTTCTTTTACATCAAAAAGTACGGTCACTTTTTTATCAGCTGTTGTAGGATTAGGATACAATCCAAAGGAAGCTTTGGTGCCAACCTCTTTGATTCCTAAAGTTGAACTGATATTTTTATATTTAAAGTACATATTTCCTGTAGACGCTCCACCGTTAGAAGTAAAATACATTCTGTAATATTCCGAACCTTGTTTTACATAGTAAACAACATCATTATAAATCCCGGATGTTGGCTTCCATGAATGGCCGATTGATGTAATATTCGAGGAAAAAGCGGTGGATACTGGAATGTTTGAAGTTGCAACTTCCTGTGTTTCCGGTTGAACTTTTGCAACTTTAGTAGTGGGACTCTGAATAACTCCAGACATTCTGTACATCATAATATTCATATAGAATGTCCAATATCTTGTAAACATCAAATCCCAGTTTGCCTTTGGTGGTTCAAGATTAGCTACTTTGTCTCCTGTAGTAAATGAAAAGTAATTAAAGTAGGCATCATCTGTTCCGTTCGCAATTGTTTTGGTTTGCGTTGCTTCCCACGATGATCCGTTCCATTTAGAATACTTAAAAGTATAACCACCAAAGTAATCGGTAATCATAAATTTTACATAAGTATTGCTAGAAAGGTATTTTAAAACAAAAATTACTTTTCCATCGATATGATGGGTTCCTCCGTTATAATCTCCCCATCCGTACGTAGCTGAACCTTGCTCAAATGCTCCTTCCTGTAGAGAAGTCGTCTGGTCCGGATTATATAATGGAGATCCCCATGATGCTATATTGGCGATATTAATATTGTCCCAATCCCCTGGTACTGCAGAGGCTTGATAAACCTCTATATTTTGGGCGTCATTGATCCTTGTTCCAAAACTCATACTTGAATTTCTAAAAAATGCAATATCCCATGAATCTGCAGGTTGCGAAATAATATTATTTGTACTAAAGTCAAAGAATACCCGGTTTTGATAGTTGGGACCAGTGGTTAAATTGACCGTTGTATACCCATTAACATCTGTTTGGGCTAATACTGTTTGATGTACAGCCAGTGCAAGCATTGAAGTCAAAAGTAGTTTTGTTCTCATCTCTTATTGTTAATTATTTAGAATTATTCTACAAAAGTATATATTTATTTTTAATGATTCTAAATAAAAACATGACTTTTGTCGTGTTTTAAGATTAATTTTTTTTAAACTTTAGCGTGACAGTAGACCCTTTCATGGATTTTGAACAGAAAAGGCTGACTTCAAAAAGCCAGCCTTAACAAAACATAAGTTAATTTCTAATAGATCTTATTTTTTGAGGAATTTTGATTTTGTGACTGAGCCGTCTTTTGTTTCAATAGCAATATAATAGATACCTGTTTGTAATGTGCTGATATCGAATCTTTGATTATTTAACTTTCCTTCAGCTACTTTTTGACCCGCTGAAGAATAAACCTCAATATTTTTAAGATCTTTCTTAGTTACAAATTGCAATGCTGTGTTTTCTGGGTTAACAGCAAATTGGATAGCATCTTTTGATTTGATAGGGTCAGATACAGCCAGACTTGATGTTGTATTATAGACCACATTATCAATTTGGATCGCCACATGGCTTGCTGTTGGTGTAAATTTGAAAACAATGTAGGTAGAAGCGGATGCAGGAATATTTACATTCACATTCACATTAGTACCTACGGTTGATAATGTTACAGGATTTCCAACAGGTGTAAATGTAGACATATCTGTTGGATTGGAAGCCAGCCCAATTTGAATACTGCCCGGACCAGGCGAAGGAGATACTAAGCTGGTAGTAAATGATAACGATTTATCTCCTGCAGGAGCAACAATCTGAGGGGTAATTAAATACGAAGGCTCGCTTGTATTGTTTCCCGAGTAAGCCTGAACAGCTTTGTTTGCATCAGTTGTAACGATCATTAACGGCGCTGGGGGAAAGGGCATCGGATTGGGCGCTAGTTTAGCAGTCCATCCGTTTTGTGGGAAAGTTGTGCTGCCTGAAGTGAAATTATCAAAATTCTCATTTATTGTTGGTAACTGAGCATTAATGGCAATCGCAGAAAACATTAAAACTCCAGAAAGTAATTTTAGTTTCATAACATTATTTTTATTTAGAATTATTCGACAAAAGTAATAAATTATTTTTATCTGTTCTAAATAAAGCATTATATTTGTCGAAAATTTGTGTCTATGAAGAAGAAGGTGCTTTCTATACTCTCATTATCCATCGTCTTTTGGATGAATGCACAGGAAAAAGATTCTCTTAATCAGAAAAAAATTGAAGAAGTTGTTATCACAGGACAGTATATGCAACAATCGATCAATAAATCGATTTATAAAGTTGAAGTTATTGATGCTGAACAAATAAAAAATATGGCGGCGACCAACGCTGCTGACGTTCTTAACCAAACACTTAACATACAAATCACTCCAGATACCAATTCCGGAAATTCAACTGCTAATATCATGGGATTAGGCGGGAGCTATGTCAAAATTTTGATAGATAATATTCCGGTTGTAGGAGATACAGGTTTAGGAAGTAATATAGACCTTACGAAGATCAGTTTAAGTAATATTGAGAGGATTGAAGTTGTAAAAGGAAGCATGGGCGTGGAATATGGTAATGGTGCACTGGCAGGCGTAATTAATATCATCACAAAAAAAAGCAGTCATAAAAAATTAAGCATAAGAGCGGCACTACAGGAGGAAACGGTGAGGGATGGCTATGATTTAAGGAAAAGAGGGAAAGGCAGACATATTCAGAATGTGAATGTAGGTTACAACTTTAACGATCACTGGTTTACCAATATAAGTTTTAACCATAATCAGTTTATGGGATATCAGGGAAATAGTGAAGGATACAAATATTTCGGACAAGATAATAAACGGGGCTATGAATGGAATCCAAAAGATCAGTATGAAGCAACAGGATTGATCAAGTACACCAAGAATAAAACTTCAGTTTTCTATAAAATATCTTACTTAAGCGAAAAATTTAATTTTTATAATCCTAAAGTTGACAGAATTTCACTTAATGACGGGCAGGGTGGTGTAACCTATACAAGTACGGACAGAGAATATAATACAGAGCGTTGGCTTCATCAGTTGAATATTCAGACCAGCCTGGGCCAGATCCGCTACACGGGAGATTTCTCTTATCAGAATCAGGATCGGAAGTACTTTGATTATGTATATGATATACCCAACAGAGCTAAAGATACCCATTATGATGAAAGATCTTATTACAAGACCGATGTATTTTATTCAAGAGGAATGTTCAGTAATTTTCTCGATAACAAGAAATTTGACTTCCAGTTAGGCTACGAATTAGACCATACCAATGGGTATGCTGCATTAATTGCAGGGGATTTTGACGGGCAGAATATCAGAAGAAAGATTTTTACCTATGGCAACTTTATTTCTGCAGAGTGGAATGTTTCGGATAAATTCTCAGTAAGACCCGGAGCAAGATTATCCCTTAGCAATAAATTTGATAATCAATTCAACTATTCGGTGTCTGCAAGGCTGAAAACATCTGAAAATTCCAATCTAAGAGGTATTTTCGGAACAGCCAATCGCTATCCTACCTATGATGAAATGTTCACTTATTTCGTTAACGTAAATCACGACATTCAGGGAAATCCTGATCTTACTCCTGAAAAAGGATATTCTGTCGGTGCATTCTGGGATCAGGGCTTCACCATAGGAGATGGATGGAAATTCAATTACAATCTGGAAGCTCTGTACGTTGATCTGAAAGATAAAATTGAAATGGTTATGATTAAAAGACCGTCCACTTATAAGTACATGAACATAGATACCTACAGAAGCCTTTTGTTTGGCGCCAATGCCAATATTGTCAAAGACCAGTTTACTTTAGGAGTAAGGACTTCCTTAAATGGTATTTCTGTGTCAAAACAAGATATGGATATTGCCTCACCAACGGACTTTCAGTATAATTTTCAGACAGGAGCTAATGTTTCCTATAAACTAAAAAATGCAGGAACTGCTTTTAATCTTTATTATAAGTATACGGGGCCGTCAAGGCTGTATGTATTAGAAGGCAATGCATTCCGCTTAGGGAAAAATGATGGATTCCACATGATGGATTTTATTGTAAGCCAGCCATTCTGGAAAAATCAGCTTGAGCTTTCTGCAGGAGTTAAAAACATTTTTGATGTTACTACCATTAATTCCACTGCAAACGGAGGAAATGCACATACTGCAGGATCTGATCGTTTGAATTTGTACTATGGAAGAAGCTATTTCGCAAGATTAATGTATCAATTCTAAAAAAATATATCATGAAGTATTTAAAGATATTTTCATTTCTATTCATTATTGCTGCTGTACAGTCTTGTCTTTCAGCTGATGAAGATCCTGTTCAGGTTCCTAAGATGACAGGTTCTGAAGTAAGCGCCGATGTAGGCGGACCCACAGAAGCCAATCAGGTTTGGATCGACTTAAGTGATGCAAAAAATCATACGATCAATAAAAGGACAGACTGGGATCTTGGATTTTATACAGGAGATGAATATAGGGTAATTTTAAATGGGTCTATCGCAATGGCTGTTGCTAAAATTCCTAATGCTACGAACATCAATACTGTAAAAGAATCTGATGTAGCCGATCTTAAAGAAAAAGTTCAGGTAGGTACATTTGATGCTGCTAATATGAAGTATGTGGATAATCCTGATGGTAATTTTTTAAACCAGTCTTCAGGGATAGAGCCAATCAAAGAGAACGATGCTGACAATCCTGTTTATTTGGTTAACCTGGGGCGAAATTTAGCAGATCCAAACTCTAATATTGCTGCAGGATCTGTTTCATTATCATCCGATCCCAGAGGATGGAAAAAAATTCAGATTTTAAGAGCTCCTAACGGATATAAACTAAGATATGCCGACATCAATGCAACTACCTACCAGGAGTATATGATAACAAAAGATACAGAATACAATTTTAATTTCTTCAATCTTAAAACGGGTGCTCCAGCTACAATCCAGCCAAAGAAAAAGAATTGGGATTTAGCCTTTACCACATTTACCAATGAAGTTTTTATGGGTCCGGGAAATAGCGCAGGAAGCTATTTTTATGCTGATTTCATAATCACCAATACGGCCAGTGGAGTGAGTGCGTATCAGGTAACGGCTTCCGGAAACCTGGATCAGGCCTATAACTCATTTAAGTTAAGCAATGTAGATCAGGCGAAGCTTGTATCTACTGATCAAAGAGCAATTGGGGATAAATGGAGAACGACTACCGGAACAAGCGAAGTGCCGGGAGCATTCGTATACGCTGACCGTTTCTTTGTATTAAAAGATGCTGAGGGCTTTTACTTCAAGCTTAGATTTAATAAAATGAAAGATCCTCAGGGAAATCGGGGTCATGCCAGTTTTGAATTTGAACCTTTATAATAAATCAATAAATAATATATCATGAAAAAGATAATTTTAGTAGCATCAATCCTTCTAGCAGTAGCTTCCTGCAAAAAAGCCGAAAGCGCAAAACAGGAAAATACAGCAGAAACAAATGCCTCACAAACGCCGAAAACAAATAATAAAATTGTGACCTTAAATGGAGGCATCACAGAAATAGTGAGTGCTTTAGGTCATGAAAAAGAAATTGTAGGAACTGATGTTACCAGTACCTATCCTGAAACTTTAAAAGCAACAGCTAAAGATCTGGGACATGTAAGATCAATGACCATTGAGCCGATTATGGGCGTAAATCCTACATTAATTTTAGCGTCTGATAAAGATATAAACCCTGAGTTATTAGGAAAAATAAAGTCTTCAGGGATAAAAACTGAAATCTTCAAACAGGAATATTCAGTGGAAGGAACTAAAAAATTAATTGAGCAGGTAGCAAAAGCTATTGGCAACACAGATTATCAGAAACTGAATGATAAAATCGATGCGGATCTGAAACAGGTTCAACCGATTGCTAAAAAACCTAAAGTACTGTTTATTTATGCAAGAGGAAATATGCTGATGGTTTCCGGTACGAAGACACCAATGGATGCTTTGATCGGTCTTGCAGGCGGACAAAATGCAGTTACGGAATTTGAAGATTTCAAACCGCTGACCCCTGAGGCTGTAGTAAAAGCGAATCCGGATGTATTATTCTTCTTCTCATCAGGCTTACAGGGTGCAGGAGGAAACGAAGGAGCGCTTAAAATGCCAGGTGTTTCTCAAACAAATGCCGGCAAGAATAAAAAGATCATTGCTATGGACGGAGGACTTGTTTCAGGATTCGGACCAAGATTAGGAGAGGCTGCAGTAGGATTAAATAAGTTATTAATTGAAAACACAAAGTAAACTATACTTTTATCTATCTATAAGTGCCATACTGCTTGCTACCATAGCAGTATGGTCGCTTAGTACAGGAGTTTATAATTTTAACGGAGCTTCTCCGTATAAAGTTTTGTGGGAGGTTGTAAAAGGAAATGAAAATATATCGCCTAGCGATACATATGTGATATGGGATGTCCGTGCTGCGAGAATCGTTATGGCAATCTTAATTGGAAGCATGCTGGCGGTGTCCGGAACAGGATTGCAAGGACTTTTTAAGAATCCTTTGGCGACGGGGGATCTAATAGGACTTACCTCGGGAGCAACATTACTTGCAGCCATTGCTATTGTTTTAGGAGGACATTTCAAACAGTATCTTCCTGAGGTAGTACAATTTTCACTGGTGGGTATTTCTGCTTTTATCGGGGCTTTTCTATCCATGATGCTGGTATACAGGATTTCTACCAGCGGAGGTAAAACAAACGTAGTAATGATGTTGCTAACCGGTGTAGCTATTACGGCAATTGGTTTTTCAATTACCGGGTTTCTGATCTACATTTCAAAAGATGAACAATTGAGAGATCTTACTTTCTGGAATCTTGGGAGCTTGGCTGCAGCCACCTGGACAAAAAATATTGTTTTAGTCATTGTTTTGATTATCTCATATATCGTTTTAATCCCAAAAGGAAAAGCATTGAATGCCATGATGTTGGGTGAAAAAGATGCACAGCACTTAGGGATCAATGTAGAAAAACTTAAAAAAGAAATCATTATTGTCGTAGCGTTAATGGTGGGAACTTCGGTGGCATTTTCGGGAACGATTGGTTTTGTAGGTCTTATTGTACCTTATATTTTAAGGCTTTTGTTCAAATCGGATTATACCTTTATATTACCGTTGTCTGCTGTTTGCGGAAGTATTTTGCTGTTGACCGGCGATACATTCAGCAGAAGTATTGTGGAGCCTTCGGAATTGCCAATCGGTATCCTCACGGCATTAATGGGAGGGCCGATTTTTATAGCCATTTTAATTAAATTTAAAAAATCACTCTAATGATAAAGGCGCATCAGATCAGCTATAAACACAAAGAATTTCATATTCTGGATGGAGTGGACGTATCATTGGAATATGGTGAGTTTTTAGCTATTGTAGGACCCAATGGAGCTGGAAAATCAAGTTTATTAAGTGTTCTGGCCAACGAGGTGAAATCCGGAAAGCAAAAAGTTTTGTTTAAAAACAAACCTGTTAACGAGTGGAATGTGGTTGAGCTTTCCAGGCATAAGGCTAAATTCTCCCAGCACAACAGCAATGATATTCCTTTGGAAGTAAAAGATGTTGTCATGATGGGGCGTTATCCCTATTTTGATGCTCAGCCGAGAAAAGAGGATCTGGAAGCCATGAACAATATGATGTATGAAACAGATGTTTTTCATCTGAAAGACCGTGAATACAATACCCTGTCCGGAGGGGAAAAGCAGAGAGTACATCTTTCACGGGTACTGGCACAGCTACAGAATGATATTGCCCACAAACTACTGTTCCTTGATGAACCACTCAATAACCTTGATGTTAAACATCAATACAAGGCATTGGAGATCATGAAGAGTTTTACAAAACAAGCAAACAGTGCTGTTGTGGTTTTACATGATTTAAATTTGGCGGCTCAGTACGCCGATAAGATATTACTCATGAAATCGGGAAGGGTTTCAGCCTATGGAACACCACAGGAAGTTTTTACTGCCGAAAATATAACTAAGGCATACAACTTTCCCTGTACCATCTGCGAGCATCCTATTACTAATAACCCAATGATCATTTTTGGATAACCATGGAAAAAGATGAACTTAAAATACTCGCTCAAAACTTAGCCAATCCACAGGGAGAAAAAGGCATTGAGATAGGCGAGATGATGAATGCAACCAATATCAGCATGACTTTGGAAAGCATCAAAACACTTTTGATAGAAGATAATGAATCTATCCTTGAAATAGGACACGGAAATGCGGGGCATCTGAAAAATATCCTGAGCAGAGCTCAAAATCTGAAATATACAGGGGTTGACATTTCCGAAACAATGTATAATGAGGCCCGGAAAATGAATAAAGACTTTGAAGGTCAGGCGGATTTTATATTGTACGAGGGACAAAAGCTCCCTTTTGAAGATAGGGTTTTTGATAAGGTTTTCACTGTTAATACGGTTTATTTCTGGGAAGAGCCAGTGGCATTCCTGAATGAAATTTACAGGGTTTTGAAGGATGACGGGACTTTCGTACTCACCTTCGGGCAGCGAAGATTCATGGAAACCTTACCGTTTACAGAATACAACTTTACCATGTACAGCAATAATGAAATGGAAGAATTGATCTCAAGGAGCCATTTCAAAAGAATGAAAATTTCGGAGAAAGAGGAGGATATCCCAAGTAAATCCGGAGCTGAAACCATACATAGAATTTATACAGTTTTAACCATAAAAAAATAAATAAAATGAGCACATTAGTTAACGAATTAAGAGAAAAGTGGGACGCTCTAAAAGAAGAGAATCCACATTTAAGAATAAGAAATGCGGCTTTACAGTTAGGTGTAAGCGAAGCTGATCTATTAGTGACTAATATCGGTGAAGGGGTAACCGTTCTGAAACCGGAATTTCAAAATATTTTAACTGATGTTGAGCAATTGGGTAAGGTGATGGCTCTTACCCGTAATGACGAATGTGTACACGAGAGAAAAGGAATTTACCAGAACGGTGACTTCAGCAGCCCTCATGCACAGCTTTTCGTGGGAGAAGATATTGATCTGAGGATCTTCCTGAACTCCTGGAAGTTTGCTTTTGCAGTTGTGGAAGGAGATAAAAAAAGCCTTCAGTTTTTCGGAAAAGACGGTTTAGCTCTTCACAAGATCTACCTGACAAAAGATAGCGACGAAAAGGCTTTTGATGCAATCGTTGAAAAATATAAGGCCGAAGATCAGAACGGAGTGTTCTCTTTTGAAGCTATTGCTCCGAAACCGGCAGAAAAACCGGATTCTGAAATTGATGCCGAAGCTTTCAAAAAAGCATGGGTTGAATTGAAAGATACCCATGATTTTTTCATGATGACAAGAAAATTCGGAGTGAGCAGAACTCAGGCTCTAAGACTGGCTCCGGATGGTTATGCGAAGAAAATAGATAATGCTAAAGTGGTAAACGTCCTGGAGGATGCTTCCGAGAAGAATGTTCCGATTATGGTTTTCGTTGGAAACAGAGGAATTATTCAGATCCATACCGGTCATGTGAAAAAGACGCTTTGGCACCAGCAGTGGTTCAACGTAATGGATCCTGATTTTAACCTGCATCTGGATGCTACCAAGATTGAAGAAGCATGGATCGTAAAAAAGCCAACTGAAGACGGTGAAGTAACGGCTATTGAAATTTTCAATAAGGAAGGTGATTTTATCGTTCAGTTTTTTGGAAAAAGAAAACCTGGAATTCCTGAACTGCAAGAGTGGAAAGACCTTGTAGCAGAATTAGAAAAGTAATAGTTAGATGATTTGATTTGGACCGTTTTGTTTTTAAGATCAGAGCGGTCTTTTTTTAGGTGTTACATCGAAAAAAGACTAAATTGCAAAAGGATTGAAAGGCAAAAAGATGATAGTAAAAAGGCTCATTTGCGATTAAATAGTTCAGCGATCCAGCCTTTAAGTCCTTTCACCCTTAACCAAAAATAATTACAATGAAAAATATTTTCGTATCAATATTACTGATTATGTTTTGTGCATTAAATGCCCAAAATTTCAGAGCTTATCGGTTTTATGATAAAGAAGGAAAAGAAATAGAAACAGAGCGTTTGGTGAAAGAACTTGCCAATTATGATGTTATTTTTTTTGGTGAGAATCACAACAGCTCCATCAATCATTGGCTTCAGCTGAAAGTAACCGAAGCATTATACCAGAAGAAAAACGGACAGATTATTTTAGGAGCGGAAATGTTCGAGAGAGATAATCAAGCTAAGTTAAATGATTATTTAAATGGGAAATTCGATGCCAAAACACTAAAGGACTCTGCACGCTTGTGGAATAATTATGCAACGGACTATAAGCCACTGGTTGACTTTGCTAAAGAAAAAAAACTAGGTTTCATTGCAACAAATATTCCCAGAAGGTACGCTTCCCAGACGGCAAAAGAAGGTCTGGAATCCTTGAATAAATTGTCTGCCAAAGAAAAAACATACATTGCCCAGTTGCCTATCAAAGTGAGTTTAGACACACCAGGATATCCTGAAATGAAAAAAATGATGGGAGACCATGCAGAAGGAACAAAAGTGATGAACTTCATTTCAGCTCAGGCAACCAAAGATGCTACGATGGCAGAATCCATCCTCAAAAATATCCAGCCCGGTAAAACTTTTATCCATTATAATGGTAATTATCATAGCAAGGAATTCGGTGGAACCTATTGGTATGTTAAACAAAAGAACCCCAATCTTAAAATGGCGGTGATCTCAGTTTTTGAATCGGACGATCCTGAATTGAAAGTTCCCGGGAAAGACTATATCCCAACAGATTTTAATTTGATTATTCCAGCCGATATGACGAAAACTTTTTAATTTTGAATGTTAAAAAGGTTGTACAATGTAAAAGTATTCATGTATAATGATTTTGGAGGTCAGCTGAGAGATTGTATTCTTTTAATAGATGCAGGAGGAATATGTAATTTAATATACATTAATATAATTATTTAAAAAGATTTCTCATTACACTTTGTTTCATTCGAAGTGACAACAATAACAAAGGCAGCTTAGATAATCATGAATACATTTTACATCAATACATGAATACATTAATAATTAAAAAATGAAAAAATTATCTTTCCTGCTGCTTTGCTTCGTTAGCCTGGCTAATGCGCAAAAGCTGACCTCAAATGAAATTACAATAATTAATCAGGGAGATATTGGTTCTCCGCTTCCGATTTATCAGACAACAAATGCTGATCAGCACAAAACATTACTGAGTATTTCCAGTGAGGCTGATCCTGTTGATCCTAATACGGCGATACTGGTTAAAAGGATGAAGGAATCTCTTCTTTCTACCGATGGAGGAGTAGGAATAGCAGCTCCGCAGGTGGGTATTAACAGGAAAATAATCTGGGTTCAGCGTTTTGATAAAAAGAATAATCCTTTGGAGTATTTTATAAATCCTGTGATCATCTGGAGATCCGAGCTTCAAAACCTGGGACCCGAAGGAGATCTGTCCATTCCTGAATTCAGGGATCAGTTTTACAGGAGCAAAGTTATACAACTCGAATATGTTGATTTGAAAGGTCAGAAATACTCTGAGATTGTAGAAGGTTTTACAGCCGTTATTTTTCAGCATGAGATAGACCACCTTTTTGGAATTTTGATTTCTGATAAAAAAGAAAAAGAAAAAAACGATGCTTATCTGAAAGTAGATGCTTTTCAGAAAGTTAAATAAAAAAACCGGCAGCCAATTTTTGGCTGCCGGTTTTTTATTTTTCAATTTTACTTAAAATAATATTGATGGAATTTTTAAGTTGCAACAGGTCTTCAGGTTGAACATTGATCTTTTTCATAATCTTTTCAGGGACACCACACGCATTTTCCTTTAAATTTTTCCCCTGTTCAGTCAGAAATACCTGCACCACTCTTTCATCTTCTTTTTTACGGTTTCTCGAAATAAAGCCTTTGCCTTCTAATCTTTTGAGTAAAGGCGTTAATGTACCACTATCCAGCAGGAGTTTGTCACCGATCTGAGTAACTGGCAGGCCATCCTGTTCCCACAATACCATCATCACGAGATATTGAGGATAGGTAATATCCAGTTCATCAAGAAAAGGACGGTACAAACCTGTGATCTCCTTTGCGATTGCATATAAAGGAAAGCAGATCTGATTTTCCAGTTTTAGGTTTTCCGAATTTTCCATAACAATAGAATATGAATTGGGAATTGATATTATTTTCTGATGATAAATTCATCCATAGGAATACGTACTTTTTTCATAGAAGCCAGCCAGTCTTTTTCTTCATCTTGGTATCCCAAGTACAGCAAACTTACACTTTTTAATCCTAATTCTTTCAAACCAAGAATTTCATCTACCACCTCATTACTGAATCCTTCTGCCGGTGTACTGTCGATTTTTAATTCTGCTGCCTGAGCCAAAGCTAAGCCTAAGGAGATGTAAGTCTGACGGGCAGTATGTAAAAAATGCTGTTCAGGAGTCTGCGCACCGTAAATTTCTTTCAATTTATCTGTATAGCTGTTAAAACGGCCTTTCGGAAGATCTCTTACATCAGTATGGTAGTCATACACTTTATCAATTTTCTCATTGGAATAATTATCCCACGCTGCAAATACAAGCACATGAGAAGAATCTCTCATCACTTCAGGGTTTAAAGCGCCCTGAACCATTTTTTCCTTTAATTCCTGATTCTCTACTACAATGATACGGAAAGGCTGTAAGCCGGATGAAGTAGGAGCCAACCTTGCAGCTTCTAAAATCGTATTTAAATCTTTTTCCGATACTTTTTTTGTCGGATCATATGCTTTCACAGCATGTCTCCAGTTTAAATTTTCTATTAATGACATTGTTTTATTTTTTGTGAAATAATTTTATGGGACAAAGTTATGACAAAATTAAATTGCTTGCAATTTAATTTTAAATAATATATTTTAGATAAAATCGATAATAGAAATATCACAAGTTTCGGATTTCGTAAAATAGACCATATTCCAATCTTTGCTGTACAATTTTAAAACAAAATACAATGCAAAGATTTATCAATCACTATGCGCTGATAACGGGAGGAACGAATGGAATGGGGTATGCAGTTGCTGAGCAGTTTATTGGAGAAGGCGGAACTGCTATAATTACCGGAAGATCCGAAGAAACCGTGCTTAAAGCAACTGAAAAGTTAGGAAGAAAAGCAGTAGGGATAGTGTCCGATGCAGGTAATATGAAAGACCTGATGCATTTACAAAATGAAATAAAACAATACACTGAAAATATTGATCTCGTTTTTGCCAATGCAGGGTATGGGAAATTTAAGCCTATTGAAAATGTGGACCCTGAGGATTTCGATGAACTGTTTAATATTCTGGTAAAAGGACCTTTCTTTACCGTTCAACAAATGTTACCATTAATGAAAAAGGGAAGTTCGGTTATTTTTAATACTTCAGTAGCTACAGAGATTTCAATGCCAAATTTCTCTGTCTACTCGGCTGCAAAATCAGCTGTGCAATCTTTTGTGAAGACTTTTGCCACTGAGCTGTTGGAAAGGGGAATCCGGGTAAACGCTATAAGTCCCGGACATATTAAAACCAATATCTTCAATAATACCGGATTGAATAAAGAGCAGATTGAAGATGCCGTTCAGCATATTATTCCTACAATTCCGTTTAAACGGCAGGGAGATCCATCGGAAATAGCAAATACGGTGCTTTTCCTTGCTTCCAAGGAAGCGTCTTATATCCATGGAGCCGAAATAAAAGTAGATGCCGGAATTTCTGTGATAAGATCCTAGGAAAAAGTTATTGGATGTCATTAACCTGTTTAATAATATTGGTTTTGTTCTCAATACCAATATTATAGGCCTTACCTTTTTTCAGGCTTTGGTTTAACTTTTCCAGAAGAGTTTTATAGGAAGAATCTTTTTTTGACACATAAAAAACCTGCGCGCTGATTCCAATAGAGACACGCATAAAATCTCCGGGATGATCGGGGTCTTCCGTAATCTGACTGATTGTTGCATTTTTGTACCAGGTTAAATTCTGTGAACCCGAACTACCGGAGCAGGATGTTATCATACAAAAAAATAATAGTAATGTCCATACTTTCATAAAAATAGTATTATTATATAACAGCACCTGCTGATTCTGTAAATGAGCAGGTGCTGTAAAATTATCAATTAATTAAAATCCACAGCTGGATACATCCGGTGCAGGTGAAGGAGAACATCCGGAAAGCAGTGAAAATTTAGTCAGTACACAGTTGGTATTGATCAGATTGTTGTCATACAGGTAAGAATTACTCGGACTTCTGTAATAAACATTTCCTGCAGTATTAGCATAAGAGGAAACGGATGCAGATCCGCAAGAGGTGTTAACGCAAGCGTTTCTCCATGCTGTATCTGTTACAGGACCGCTTGAAAATAGTGAAGGATCAATAATTCTTTTTTCCGTTACTCCGGAAGCATTTTTATAGCTTACCAATATTGCAACGTGGTAGCTCCACGCCACACAGCAAGTTCCTGTTGATGCCTTTAGGTTTCCGTATACAAATTGTTTTTCACAGTCATAGCCGTTGTTCATTAAGATTTGTCTCATCTTATGGGCTCTAGCATAACATCCGTCTACAGGATATCTGAATGTGATGCATGGTGAGGACGCCGTAGAGGTACCGCAAGACTGATTCTTTATTTGATTGAATAAAGAATTTAATGTAGCTACATCAGGAATTACACTCGCCAATTTATTGGTTTGCCCTTTTACTTCTTTTGTCAGGATCGTTTTAAAATATCTTACGTCTTCCGGACTTGCAGACTCCACTTTTCCTATTTCATTGCTATTAGGCTTTAAGAAAATGTGTACAGGAGATTCATTCTTAACAGCCTGTCTAAGCATTCCGATATACTGCTCATTTTCTTTGGTCGGCTTAATTTCATAGAATTGCGCAGTTAACATAAATGACACTTTTATCATTCCGTTTTCTTCGTCTATCCCTACCGGTACAGTCTTTCCGAAATCTTTCAGCTTAGAATCATTTACACTTAGTTTTTCTTTTCCGTTGATTTCCTGATTCCCGTTGGAATCGGCACAGGAATTAAAAGTTAAGACGGTCACAAAGGCCATCATTGATAAAAAAAGATTTTTCATAATAATTGTAATTTGTAGTTTAATGGTGAGTTTTTGTTAAGTTGATTGGTTATTTTAATTCTTGTTTACTTCACTTTTTGGTGAAAATAAAATTAATAAAAAAAATAATATAAGCAAGTTATTTTTATAAAAACCAAAATTTTTAGTAATAATTATAGTGTTTTGTTCATTAAAAACTACTGTTTTATAAGTGCTAATAATGGCTTTGTGAATTTTACTATAAAAAAAATCTGGTTTACTATTTTATCTGTGCAGGTTGCCAACGGATTGGTTATTTCATAATTAAGCTGCTTTGCAATACAATATCTCTGATTAATTTTTCAAAATAATAGTACAGCGTATTTATCTCGCTCATTTGATTTTCCAGGATAACAATACTCACATCAGAAGAGGGCATATAAACATTCAATGAAGTAAAGCCATCTCCGAGACCGGTATGACCAAAATAGCTCACTCCGTGGTCCTTTACAATACGAATGGCATATCCGTAACCCATCTTACCGGTTCCGAATACATCATGTTCGGACAATACCGATGGGCTTATTAATAATTGATAGGTGTCTGCGTTTAGGATTTTGCCTTTATGAAGAAGATCATTCCAGACAGATAAGTCCTTTGCTGTGCTTATTACTCCATCTGCTGGCATATTTTCATCATTGATAAAAGAGTCATTGGAAACAGTTAATCCTTTTTCATTACTCATATGCCCCGAAACCAGCTTCTTCAGATCCGATTTCGCATAGCAGAAAGTATCTTTCATTTTAAGTTGCTTGAACAGTTCATTAGCCAATTGCGTGTAAGATTGATGGCTGACATTTTCGATGATTTTCCCTAACAAGATATAGGAAAGGTTACCATATTTGAAATCAGAGCTCGGTTTAAATGCCAAAGGTTTCTCGAGATCAACAATCCCATGGGTATGGTTAAGCAGCTGATGAACTGTTACTGAATCAGCCCAGGGCTGAGATAGTGATGGAAGGTACTTTTTTATAGGAGAATGTAAATCAACTTTTCCTTTTTCAACCTCTTTTAACAATAAAACGGCGGTGATCTGTTTGGTGTTGGACATGATTTCAAACTGATCATTTGGTTTTAAAGGAATTCGTGTCTTAGCATTTTCTATACCGTAAGCTCTGGAGTATTCAACCTTTCCGTTTCTGGTAACGAGAACAACCCCATTGAAAGTTCTTGGGCTCTTAACCTGAATTAGGCTATCGATCTTTTGTTTGTATTTATCCTTTTGCGCAAAACAGATCGAAGAAATGGATAATAACAGGTAGCAAAAGAACCGGGTTAATAGTTTCATTGGACTTTCAGATTTTATTAATTGCGCTAAAAACACAATGCAAAATACTAAATATGTAGGAGATTTTTCGATTTTTTATCCATATGATTCAGCCAAAAGTATATTTAAATACTATTTTTTAATAAGGCAAATCATATATGATCAAAGACTCTGTGGAATAGCCGAATGATAAATAATTTTTAATTTTTTCCACTATTTCTCCGATATTCATCAAATAAATTGTTTTCAATTATTTTTCCATTTCTGAAAATATACTCAATGGAATCTCCTTTATTTTTTGATATGGAATCACCAATTTTATAGTCAAACTCTAAAATTTTTTTTCTGCCATTAGAATACTTTACAAATAAGAAATTATGTTCTTTTTGGTTATTGTAAATATCAATAACCCTAGAATGATTCTCTATGTGTAAAAGTTGCTTTTTTACATTTTCTTCCCCGTAAAAATATTGATATATAATGATGACACATATAATAAATCCAAAGAAAACAGCAAAGGAAATTTTAATCTTCCTTTCCATTCCAGGCTCTAATTCAATATTATTACTTTTCAAAGGTCTGCGGAAAAGTACTATCTATTGGTAAGCTGAGCTCCAAAAACATCTGCAAAATGTTTTGTAATTTTAGATTTGATATCTTCCATTTCCTGAGGGGAAAGTTCTCTTTCAAGTTCTCTTTTCAGAGAGGTCACCTGTTTATCTTTGATACCACAAGGAATGATATATTCAAAATAGCGCATATCGGTGTTTACATTAAGGGCAAAACCATGTAAAGTTACCCAACGGGAAGCTTTCACACCCATTGCACAAATTTTCCGGGCATACGGTTTTCCCACATCCAGCCAGACCCCGGTCTCTCCCTGGGAACGCTCGCCCTTAAGGCCATATTCGCCAATGGTTCTGATGATCACTTCTTCCAGGTTTCTCATGTATAAATGAATATCTGTAAAGAAATTTTCAAGGTCTAAGATCGGATAACCTACAACCTGTCCGTATCCATGATAGGTAATATCTCCGCCACGGTTTACTTTTACAAAAGTAGCATCAATCTCTCTGAGTTTATCAATTCCCGCCAGCATATTTTCTTCATGTCCGCTTTTTCCTAAAGTATAAACATGGGGATGCTCCACCAAAAGCAAATGATTGGGTGTGGTAATATGTTCTTCAGCAGGTAAATCGCGGTTTTTTATTTTGGTATCAATGATATCTTTCATCAGTTTTTCCTGATAGTCCCATGAGGACTGATAATCTCTTGTACCCAGATCTTCGAATTCTACTACTTTATTTTGATGTGTATTCATAATGAGCGTCTGTCTTTTTTTATGGTCCTGTGGAAAGACTTGTACCATTTTTTAGACATACAAATTTAGTGATTTTTAATTCTTTATTGAATTTATAAAATCTATGGCATTATTCTTCCAATCTTTATCCTGTAATAGAACATTAACGAATGCTGTTCCTATGATTCCGCCGTCTGCTTTTTCCGTTACACTTTCAAAATCTTTTTTCGATTTTATACCAAAACCGATCATTACCGGATTTTTTAACTGAAGAAGAGATATCCGGGAAAGATAATCTTCATTTTTTAATACGGCATTTTTATTTCCTGTTGTGGATGAAGAACTTACCGCATACAGGAACCCTGAGCTTAAAGAATCAAGATATAAGATCCTTTCATCTGAGGTTTCAGGTGTGATCAGAAATGTGAAGTTGAGATGATATTTCTTCAGGATTTGCTGATAATTCTTTTCAAATTCAATAGGAGGGAGATCAGGGATAATGAGTCCGGTAACGCCACTTTCCGAGCATTCTTTACAGAAATTTTCAAAACCAAAACTTAAAACCGGATTGATATATCCCATTAAAATAATAGGAATTTTAATTTCAGTTTTAATGGATTTCAGTTGTGATAGTAATTTCTCAATGGTCATTCCATTTTTCAATGCAAGTTCATGTGCTTTCTGTATAACGGGACCGTCGGCAACCGGATCCGAATAAGGCATTCCGATTTCCATCATGTCCGCACCGGCATCCTGTATGAGTTTTATAATATCTGCAGTATCTTCCAATTTAGGAATCCCTGCTGTGAAGTATATATTGAGTTTTTTCATTTTTGTATAGAGGTTAGATGTTAGATAGTAGAGTTTAGAAGCTGAATTTTGTATTTAGAAATTAAGAAAAATTCTAATTTCTAATCTCTAACTTCTAATTTCTCTTAAATAAGTTTCCATATCCTTATCACCACGTCCGCTCAGGCAGATCACCACGATGTCATTTTCGTCGAATTTCTTTTTATCCAGGACGGCCAGGCCATGTGAGCTTTCAAGGGCAGGAATAATTCCTTCCAGTTTTGTGAGCTCAAAAGCTGATTTCAAGGCTTCATCATCGTTGATGCTGAAAAATTCCGCACGCTTTTCCTTAAATAAATGAGCATGGAAAGGCCCGATTCCGGGATAATCCAAACCGGCAGAAATTGAATGGGGTTCGATTACCTGACCGTCGCGGGTCTGCATGACAAGGCTTTTGCTTCCGTGTAAAACGCCTAAAGTTCCAAGAAAAGTGGTGGCCGCAGATTTTCCGGATTCCACACCGAAGCCTCCTGCTTCTGCCGCAATAATTTTTACATTTTCTTCTTCCACAAAATGGTAAAAAGTTCCTGCTGCGTTACTACCACCTCCTACGCAGGCAATCACATAGTCAGGATTCTCTCTTCCTGTTTGTTCATGAAGCTGTTCCCTGATCTCTTTTGATATGACGCTTTGAAATCTTGCAACCAAATCGGGAAAGGGATGAGGTCCCACAACGCTGCCTATAACATAATGAGTTGTCACTGGATTATTGATCCAATCTCTTAAGGCTTCATTTACTGCGTCTTTTAATGTTTTTGATCCCGAAGTTGCCGGAACTACTTCTGCACCCAGCATCTTCATTCTTGCTACATTCGGAGCCTGCCTCTGAATGTCAATTTCACCCATATAAACGATACATTTCAAACCAAGCAATGCGCAGGCGGTAGCAGTAGCAACGCCGTGTTGTCCGGCTCCGGTTTCTGCAATAATTCTGGTTTTTCCCAATCGTTTTGCCAGTAAAACCTGGCCTAGTGCGTTATTGATCTTGTGGGCACCGGTATGGTTAAGATCTTCTCTTTTCAGATAAATGTTCGTTTTGTACTGGTTGCTCAGATTTTTGGCAAAATAAAGAGGAGTAGCACGCCCCACATAATTTTTCAGTAAATCCTGATATTCTGCCTGAAACTCCTCAGATTCTATAATTTCAAGATAGTTTTTTTGAAGCTCTTCTACATTTGGATAAAGCATTTCAGGGATAAAAGCTCCTCCGAATTCTCCATAATATCCATTTTGATCAGGGTTTTTATAATTCATTTTCATTGTTGTTATTGTATTAAATAAGCAGTTTTTTCTGAATCAAGCTGCTTGAAAAGATTTCTATTTTCTTCAGACAAATGGATGATCAGGATGTCATCATCTTCAGAACTGATCCAGTGATCATCTTCCTGCTCCAGAATTTTTTTTGCTTTATCGTATAATATATCAATTTTGCACTTTTTATAAAAGGGGCGCAAATCGGAAATACAGAATCCAATAACCTGCAGGTCCCTCTCAGTAACATTTTCTGCTGAAAGCTTCAGCAATTGGCTGCCATAGCCATGTCCTTTTTGTGCAGAAACAAAGCCCACCATTTCTGTATAAGAATGTAGATTTCCCGATATCTTTAATGTAAAATCAAAATTCAGACGCAATACAGATTTGATATTTCCATCAGTGTCCAGTAATAAATGAAATTCAGAATTTTTAAATAGCTGTCTGAAATCATCAGCTTTCATACCTGTCCATTCCTTGTTTTCCCAAAGCTTTATTATTACTCCTATTTCCTGTACGGTAAGTTGTTCCGGATTTTTAATGTGGTACGTCATGGTTCAGGGTATTTAGATAGGACAGATTATGATCGAATTGCTGTCTTGTTATTTGTTTATTCTGGTACAGGTATTTTATTTTACTTGAAATGCTGATCAGGGTTTGGATATCTAGCTTTGAACGATACATTTTAAAGATCAGTTCCAGGTTATCCAGCAAATAATAAGAATCCAGTTTTTCATAAGATAAGAATATCTTAAAATAGATTTTTCCCAGGTCATAATTAACATTAGCTTTGACCGTATTTTCCATCAGTTTATCCGCAATTATTACCAAATGATATCCATCCCATAAATGAATGGTTTCAAAAAAATACTCAATATCATCTTCATTAAAATCCTTAATGATACTTATAAATATGGATAATAAACCACCCATTTCCCAGAAGTCTGTGGTGCTGTCATTTTCACATATGAAATCATGCAGTTTTTTTACCCTTTCATTCTCAAACCTCGGTGGGAATAAAGTTTTATAGAACTGTTTTTTCAATGATTGTATATTCATAAGGATGAGATTAATGGGTTTGACTTAAATACTTTAATTTTCTCTACATCTTTAATTCCTGGTCCGGTTTCAAATTTTGAATTGATATCCAAGGCAAAAGGTTTCTGATCCAATACTTTGATATCTTTTATATTCTGTTCTGAAATGCCCCCGCTCAGCAGGTAGGGAACATTTATTTTGATATCATTTAACAGCGACCAGTCAAACTGTTTTCCAGTTCCTCCAAATGATTGACTATCCGTATCAAATAACAAATAATCAATAACGGATTGTATCCGGTCAATTTCAGAAGAAAGATGTCCCATTGTTTCACCAATCCTTAAGGCTTTGATTATTTTTACTTCCGGATCTGTTTTTTGTTTTAATACCTTAATATATTCATCACTTTCATCACCGTGCAACTGAATAAAATTAAGCTCAGCTTTTTGAGTAATATCCGCTACATTTTCTATATCCTCGTTCACGAAAACTCCTACCTTTCCTTTGTGAATGATTTTCGAAATATCATCTAAACTTAAACGATTAAGTGCATACCGCGGCGATTTTTTGTAGAATATAAATCCTATAAAATCAATATTCATGGAAATTAATTCCAGAATTTGATCAGGCAGTGTAAGACCACATACTTTTATTTGTAGCTGCTGGTTCATCACGATAGGTTTATATGGTTGATGAATTCTTTAAAGGCTTTGGCAGGATCTTCATTCTTCATAAAATATTCACCCATTAAGAATCCGTCGAAACCCTTTTCTTTCAGGTAACTGAAATCCTCAATACTGTAAATTCCACTTTCAGCAACAGATAAAGTTTGTTCAGGCAGTTGATTTTTTAATCGGACAGAATGTTGAAGATCTACTTTAAAATCTTTTAGGTTTCTGTTATTAATTCCTACCAGATCAATATCTGGATGGAAGTGTTGCAATTCTTCTTCTGTATGGATTTCCAGTAAAACTTCCAATCCCAGTTCGTGTGATAAATGGGTGAACTCCAGAACCTGTGATGGTGAAAGACAGGCGGCAATCAGTAAAATAACATCCGCACCTATATTTTTAGCCTCATAGAACTGATATTCGTCGATCATAAAATCTTTCCTGAGAACGGGCGTTTTAATCTGACTTCTGAGATCCATAATATCTTTAAAACTACCACCAAAAAAATCGGTGTCGGTAAGTATTGAAATTCCGCTTGCTCCAAAATTCTCATAAGCAGACACTACTTCAAAAGGAGAAACCTTATCATTAATTACTCCCTTTGAAGGAGATTGTCTTTTAAATTCAGCGATTATTCCACTTTTCTCTTTAAGAGAAGATTTTAAAGAAGCGGTTTTTCTTTCAAAAAAAGCAGAATCCTCTAATTCTTCTACAGAAACATTTGCTTTTGAAAAATTGACTTCTTCTTTTTTTCTCGATATAATTTTATCTAATATGGTCATTTATTGTGTGTTTTTATATTTCCTGAAACTAATTAATTCTATTCAAAACCTCAAAATGTATTATTCTAATAACAGTTCCAGGCTTCTCAATGCTTTTCCGCCATGTAAACTTTCCTGTGCCAAAAGGAGGCAATCATCATAGGAACCGAATTTTTCCGTATGATAAAGTGCTACCGCAGCATTCGCTAAAACAACGGCATTTTGAGAATCTGTTCCCTTTCCTTCCAAAATATTCCTGAAGATTCTTGCTGCTTCCTGAATGGTTTTACCTGCCTGGATACTTTCAGGACTTACCGGATCGAATCCCAGATCTTCAGAAGAATAAATATTTTCACCTTTTTTGGTTATAATTTTACTGTCATGGGTAAGGCTGATCTCATCATATCCATCCAAACCATGAACCAGGACGAACTCCTGAGGTTCTTTTTGTAAAAGATATTGATAAATCCTTGCGATTTCCAGGTTGTATACTCCGATCACAGAAAATTTTGGTTTTGCCGGATTTACCAATGGACCTAATAGGTTGAAAAAGGTTCTTAGCCCCAGTGATTTCCTCAATGCTCCGACAGACTGAAGGGCAGGATGGAAGTAGGGAGCATGTAAAAAGCAGATATTCGCTTTCTCCAGATCTCTGTTCAGCTTATCAGAATCATTATTCATCTGATAACCCAGCTCTTCCAAAACATTTGAAGAACCGGTAACAGCTGAGGCCCCATAATTTCCATGTTTTGTTACTCTTTGTCCTGCTCCGGCAATAACAAAACCGGCCAGCGTTGAAATATTGATCGTGTTTTTGCCATCACCTCCCGTTCCTACGATATCTAAAGCATCAGTGGCATCAAGGCTTACAGGAACTGCCATTTGCAATAATGCTTCCCTGAAGCCTTCCAGTTCTCTCAATGTAATATTGCGCATCAGGAAAACGCTCATAAAAGCAGTAACTTCCGTTGAATTGAATTTATTCTGGGCAATTTCAATCATGATCGCTTTGGCCTCAGATTTAGATAAGGTATGATGATTGAATAAATATTGCAGGATCTCTTTCATTTGAGGTGTTTTTATTGTTGAGGGAATATCTTGTGTTTTCAATGTAATAAGAAATTTTTAATGATAACTTCTCCGTCCGGAGTTAAAATACTTTCAGGATGAAACTGGACACCATGTACATCATAGGTTTTATGTTGCAGGGCCATGATCATTCCATCTTTATCTACGGCAGTGATCTCCAGTTCTTCGGGGAACTGATCGGGATCCACAGCCCAACTGTGGTATCTTCCTACTTCCATTCCTGATGACAGGTTTTGGAAAAGTTTGGTTTTTTCTTTCACCAGCTCTGTGGTGGTTGCCACACCATGAAAAATTTCTGAAAGATTAATCAGTCTTCCTCCGAAAGCCTCAGCAATGGCTTGTTGCCCCAGACAAACTCCGAGAATGCTTTTAGTAGGAGCATATTTCCTGATCAGATCAAGTAATATACCGGACTCCTCAGGTATGCCGGGACCTGGAGACAAAATGATTTTATCATACTTTTCCACTTCTTCCAGGCTGATTTCATCATTCCGATAGATATCCACTTTCTGGTTTAGAATTCTTTCAATAATCTGAACCAGATTATAGGTAAAGCTATCGTAATTATCAAATACTAAAACTTTAGCTGTTGATTGGGTTTTTATATTTTCGTTCATCTTATTTAAATTAGTATTTGAGTTTATCTGCCTTTTCTACAGCTTTCTTGAGTGCGTTAAGCTTATTGTTGACTTCCTGAAGTTCACTTTCAGGATTGGATTTGGCCACCAGTCCTGCACCGGCCTGATAAAAAAGAGTATTGTTTTTACTTAAAAAGGTTCTGATCATAATAGCTTGATTGCAGCTTCCGTTCAGACCTACCATTCCGATACAGCCTCCATAGTAACCCCGGGAATCCTTCTCATATTGATTGATCAATTGAAGGGCTTTATGCTTAGGAGCACCACTTAAAGTCCCCTGAGGAAAGGTGGAAGCAACCACTTCAAAAGGATTGGTATTTTCCGGTAATTCCGATGTTACTTCACTTACCATATGAATAACGTGAGAAAAAAGTTGGATTTCCTTTAACTTTGTTACCGTTACATTTCTTCCCATTTTTCCCAGATCATTTCTTGCCAGGTCTACCAGCATAGTATGTTCAGCATTTTCTTTGGGGTCATTTTTTAATTCTTCTATAGATTGAAGATCTACATCAAAGTTTCCGGTTCTTTTAAAAGTTCCCGCAATAGGATGGATGATGGCCTTATGATCTTTAATAATCAGTTGGCTCTCGGGGCTCGATCCGAATAATTTGTAATCTCCGTAATCGAAAAAGAACAGATAAGGAGAAGGATTGATATTTCTTAAAGCACGGTATACGTTGAATTCGTCACCCAGAAACTTTTGTTCGAATCTTCTGCTCAATACCAATTGAAAAACATCTCCCCGCATGCAGTGTTTTTGAGCCGTTTTAACCAGTTCCAGATATTCTTCATCAGTAATATTTGAGGTTTCTTCACCCGTTTTCTCAAAAGGGTAGACTACTGAGCTTTTATTTTTTATTAAATTTTCTAAAGTATAAAGTTCTGATTTGATCCCTTCGATTTGATTTTCGATAAAATGCATTTCATCATTGTAATGATTGATTGCAATAACGTACTGGTATAATCTGTATCTCACAAGGGGAATTTCAACCTCCGGGCTTTGTGCTTTAAAATTGATGTTCTCGAAAAACTGAACCGCCTCAAAGCTGGTATATCCGAAAAGGTTTTGTGCTGTTTCTTCAATGGGATCCGTTGTTTTTTCACAATCAAAAACAGAAGAAAAGTCATGCAGGATATCTGCGATCTTGTGATCAATGATAAACTGTTTTACAGGTTCTGAATTGGGGAACTTAACCTCGAATTCATTAAGGTTCTTAACCTCAATTCCTGCTATGGCATTTATGGCGATAAATGAAAAATTATTATCTATGTTTTTAGAATCCGAACTTTCTAAAAGAATGGTGTCCCTGAACTTGTCACGGATCTGCAGATAAATATTCATGGGAGTCTGAAGATCTCCCAGTGTTTTCTTTGATACGGTTTTTACCTTTATATTCTTATTAAACATTTGATGTTTTTATTTTTGTTTGAGATTAAATAATAAAAAAAGACTTCAACGGAATCCGTCAAAGTCTTGATATTTTGTTTATCTTATTTTATTGCGAAGCAGCTTAACAATTAGCAATACGATAATCCTTTCAGACCCGACGAAGAGTTTGAAAGCCACCACCAAAAATTATTGCTCGTATTAAACATGGCACAAATGTAAAAATTTTTTTTAATATCAAAACCAAAAAAGAATAAAATTAAAAAAACTTAAGATAAAATTAACTATCGGCCCTCTTCCAATTCTTTCTTCAGCTTTTCAATTTGAATATTGTAGTTATCATCTTTATAAACTTCTACATAATTTTCTAATGCAGTTAGGTATTCTTTGATGAATTCTTTATTGGTGGGATCTGCCTCATATTTTATTTTTGCTGTATTGATAGGAGCCCGCATTTCATATTGGCGAAGACGTCTGCCTTCTTCGGACTGATCATATAAAATCACGATATTTTTCTCATATCCCGGAATATATTTTACGGGAAACGGACTGTTTACCTGTGGAATACGGATTGCATTTTCAATAGGGTATATGGAAGCCGAAGTTGTAGAGAAAAAAGTTGTAATATATTTACCGTCCTGCTTTTTGACAATTGCTTCATAATCATGGATATACATATCGTTTAATGTAGAACTTGTCTCCACATCGGAGGTAATGATTGCAGTACTTTCAGTTCCGTATTTGTTTAAAAACCAGGCATTCAAAAACTGTCCCGCAAAGGCATTGGCTATTCCTAAAGGGATAATCGGCAGTAATAACCACCATTTTTTAGTAAGGAATGATACTAAGCTGAAGAAAACAATCAGGAGGACCACGGTGTAAAAACCATGATGACTGGTGAAAAACAGAATTTTAGAAATGAATATCATACTTTAAAATTAAAATTTTTATTTAGATAAAAGAACATTAGTAATCTTATTCCAGATAAATTATTGTTGAAACGGATATTTATCATCACTTTAAAAATTTATTTTTTATACTTTTGCTTAAATTTTATAGAAAAAATAATGAAAAAAGTATTAGCACTTGCATTTATCGGAGGTTTATTAGTTGTAAACTGCAAAAAGAAACCAGATCATTCACTACAAGATAGCAACACAATGCTTGAAGAGCCTGAAGCAACTACAGTTGTAGACACTACCGCAACAGCCCGCAACAAACCAGAAGCAGATGTAAATGCAGCAGTATCCGTACCTGCAAAGGACGCAAAAGCAGATACATTGACTAAATAATGAAAAAACTGTTTTTGACAGGATGCATAGGATTTTTTATTCTTTCCTGTTCCAAAAAAGAAAATACACCTGTTGATACTCCTTCATCAGAAACAACTGCTGCTTCTGAACCGGCAAAAACCAATCTTTCCGGGAGCCAGATCATAGAAACGTTGGATTGTACAGGATGTCACACGGTTAATGAGAGAATGATAGGACCTTCTTATCAGGAAATAGCTGACAAATATTCTGAAAAAGATATTGAAATGCTGGCCTCCAAGATTATAGAAGGCGGAAGCGGAGTTTGGGGAAGTGTTCCTATGCAGCCCCATCCTCAGGTATCTAAAGAGGATGCAAAAAAAATGGTAGAATATATTT
Source organism: Chryseobacterium sp. Chry.R1 (assembly GCF_039645525.1). Lineage (NCBI taxonomy): Bacteria > Pseudomonadati > Bacteroidota > Flavobacteriia > Flavobacteriales > Weeksellaceae > Chryseobacterium > Chryseobacterium sp. Chry.R1. Next base: position 4,181,302 of record NZ_CP151793.1, on the reverse strand, counting down.
TAAGTCAGAAGAAATAAAATATGTCTGCTGAAAAATCCAGTCTGCACACAAGAAATCTTCATCGTGATCCCTATGATTTTGATCAGCTCATTTCTTGTGTGCCAGAACTGAAGCACTATGTTTTTGTTAATGCACACCAAACATTAACGATCAACTTCAGCCTTCCAAAGGCGGTAAAACTACTCAACAAAGCCCTTTTACAACATTTTTACCATATCCGGAACTGGGATATTCCTGAAAATAATTTATGCCCTCCGATTCCCGGAAGAGCAGATTATATCCATTACATTGCTGATTTACTCGCTCTCGAATCTGAATCCGGTGAAATCCCTAAGGGCTCTTCAATAAGTTGCCTGGATATAGGTGTTGGAGCTAATCTCGTGTATCCTTTACTTGCTCACAGGTCTTACGGATGGACAATGACGGGAACAGATATTAATAAAGACTCGTTACAAAATGCACAACGTATTCTGGACAATAACCCGGATCTGTCATCTTTTATTCATTTGAAGCATCAGCCGGCTTCTGAATGTATATTTAGGAATGTGATCCAAGAAGGAGACAAATTTATGTTTTCAATGTGTAATCCTCCTTTTCATGACTCTGAGGAATCTGCCATAAAAGGAAATCTCAGAAAGACTAAAAATCTCCGTCAATCCAGAGTTAAGAAGCCTTTACTCAATTTTGGGGGACAACAATCGGAATTATGGTGCGAAGGTGGGGAGCTTGCTTTTATCACCAGGATGATACATGAAAGCAGTTTATTCGCTTCGCAGGTCCTGTGGTTTACCTGTCTGGTTTCTAAAAAAGATAATCTGTATCCCCTTACCACACTCCTGAAAAAGAGTAAGACAGTAGAGTTCAAAACCATCGATATGGCTCAGGGCCAAAAAATAAGCAGAATTCTGGCCTGGACATTTATTCCTCAACAAGACAGAAAAGGCTGGTTCCTGTAGGCAAACCTCTCTTTAACCGTATTTTTACAGAAATAAATATATTTCTGGGAAAAGTCATTGACAGTCAACTCAAAAATACCTAAATTTGTAGGCTTTTAGAAAAATAAGAAATGCAATTATCAGAACAAGAAATCATTAGAAGAGAAAAGCTTAATAAGCTTGTTGAAATGGGGATCAACGCGTTCCCGGCAGATGAATACAAAATTACAGATACAACAGAATCTATAAAACAGGATTTTTCTGAGAGTAAACAGGTGAAGATTGCTGGCAGATTGATGTCCCGAAGAATTCAAGGGAAGGCTTCTTTTGCTGAATTGCAGGATTCTACAGGTAAAATTCAGGTATATTTCAACAGAGATGAGATCTGTACAGGAGAAGATAAAACTTTGTATAATGAAGTATACAAACACCTTTTAGATATCGGGGATATTATCGGTATCGAAGGGGAACTTTTTACCACACAAGTAGGGGAGAAAACTGTACTGGTAAAGAATTTTACTCTCCTTACGAAATCTTTACGTCCGCTACCACAATCCAAAACGGATGAGAATGGAGTAATACATGATGGATTTAATGATCCTGAACTAAGATACAGACAACGTTATGTTGATTTAACCGTAAACCCGCATATTAAAGAAATTTTTGTGAAGAGAACAAAATTGTTCAATGCCATGAGAACCTTCTTTAATGATGCAGGATATTTTGAAGTTGAAACTCCGATTCTTCAATCGATTCCGGGAGGAGCTGCGGCAAAACCGTTCATTACACACCATAATGCCTTGGATATTCCATTATATTTAAGAATTGCAAACGAGCTTTATCTTAAAAGATTGATCGTTGGAGGATTTGATGGGGTATATGAGTTTTCCAAAAACTTCAGAAATGAGGGTATGGACAGAACACATAATCCGGAATTTACAGCGATGGAAATTTATGTGGCTTACAAGGATTACAACTGGATGATGGATTTCACAGAAAAGCTATTGGAATTCTGTGCTACTCAGGTTAATGGAAATGCCGAATCTACTTTCGGAGAGCATAAGATAAATTGGAAAGCACCTTATCCTAGAGTTTCAATGACTGAAGCGATCCAAAAATATACAGGATTCGATATCACAGGAAAAACTGAAAAGGAATTGTTTGATTTTGCTAAATCTATTGGGATTGAGGTTAATGAAACAATGGGTAAAGGAAAATTAATTGATGAGATCTTCGGAGAAAAATGTGAAGGAAATTTCATTCAGCCAACTTTCATTACCGATTATCCGATCGAAATGTCTCCTTTAACTAAAAAACACAGAAGCAAAGAAGGCTTAACAGAGCGTTTTGAGTTGATGGTTTGCGGAAAGGAAATAGCTAATGCTTATTCTGAGTTAAATGACCCTATTGATCAGAGAGAACGTTTCGAAGCGCAGATGGCTCTTTCTGAAAGAGGTGATGATGAAGCGATGTTTATCGACCAGGATTTCCTTAGAGCTTTGGAATACGGAATGCCTCCAACTTCCGGATTAGGAATTGGTATGGACAGATTGATCATGTTCTTAACGGATAATGCATCCATCCAGGAAGTATTATTCTTCCCTCAGATGAGACCTGAAAAAACAGTTCCTCAGATTGAATTGGGAGAAGATGAGAAAGTAATTCTTGAAATTTTAAACTCTCAGGAAGAAGCATTCTCTTTAGCAGAAGTTAAAGAAAGAAGTCAGTTATCCGGTAAAAAATGGGATAAAGCATCTAAGACTCTAACTAAAAATAATTTGGTGAAAGTTGAAAAGATTGACGAAAATGTTTTGATGAAATTGGTTTAAAAGTTCACAACAATACTAAAAAAAATCCTGAAATATTTCAGGATTTTTTTTTGCGATAAACTATAAATTGCTATTTCCCGTTGTGTATAAAAACTCAATTTCGATGAAAATTTTTGTTTTATTTTTTCTGTTACAATGTCTTGTCATTAAGTCGCAAACGATTGAATCTGTTTACTTTGTGCATGATGACTATAAACTTGATAAGCAATCCCAAAAGAAATTAGATAGTTTGGCTCAGTTAAAAGGCAATTTAAGATTCAGGATTTTTGGAAATTGTGATTCTACGGGAAGCATACATTACAATAAAGTATTGTCTGAAAACCGTGCAAATGCAGTTAAAAAATACCTGCAGGAGAAAATTAAAACTCATATTACAATTGAAAATGTTGTAGGTCTTAGTGAGGGGAAACAGATCAATGATAACAGTTCAGAAGAATTACGGAAGAAAAACAGAAGGGTAGATATTTTTATAGACAGGGAATGGGCTAAGGGAGAAAAAATTCTACGAAAAGTTCCTCCAAGTTTTGTAGATCTGAGTGTTGCTGAGCTGAAAGTTCAAAATACATATTCTCTTCCTAATGTTAATTTTATTGGCGGCCGTCATGTCTGGCTCCCGGGTGGAAATGAAACAATTCTTAAGCTGCTTAAAATACTAAGAGATAATCCGGCTATGCAGGTAGAATTACAGGGGCATATTTGCTGTGATTATAATAATTTTGATGGTGAAGATCTTGATTTGGGTACTTTTAATCTTTCACATACAAGGGCTGATTCCATAAAGGAATTCCTCCAGATGCAAGGTATAGATTCCACCCGTATAAAAGCAAGCGGACAAGGACATCTTAATCCGGTTGCTTATCCCGAACAAACGGAAGCGGACCGGATTATGAATAGGAGGGTTGAAATTGTTTTACTTAAAAAATAATCCTTACTTCCTTAGTTTACTGAATGAAGCCATCAGGTAAAATAAAAACGGCAGAATAAATAAAGATCCTAACATTAATGCCCACGCTAAAGCAGAAATCGTTTTCGGAGCTGCTACATGTTCTAATAACGAAAGATGCTGCCCATTCCCTAATAATATGATATCAGGGTTATGCTGATACGTTGCGGCCACCAGGATCATAATAACCTGGAATCCTGCTAAGGCACGAACGGGAAGGAGCTTCCGTTGTTTCATAGCCCGGAAAATCAATAACAGTGCTATCGTTGCAAAGGCAATAGCCATAATTCCCAAAGGTTTGGAGAAAACCCAGGTAACTAGAGGAATGCCCGAAAGATAGGCTGAAAGAAAAACCAGAGCTCCGGTGATCACTACAAAGATCATCGTTTGTTTGGATTTTCTGATCATCAGATTAAGTTGCACACGGTCCTTGGTTTCCCTAAGAGAAAATATGGAAGCCAGATAGGCACAGAGGGCCACTGTGAATAAACCAACGGTCACTCCGAACCAATTCAGCCAGCTGAAAATATAGAGATCCAGGAAAGTGGTGGCGTCCGGATTAATGGATTGAGAAACTGTAGCTGCCGCAATCAGCCCTAAGAAAAAAGGAGTGAGAAGGCTTGCATAATAAAAAATGTGGGTATATAAAAACTGCCAGTCATCTTTCACCGCATCATAATGCCTGAATGTAAAAGCGGTACCTCTTGCAATAATTCCTACAAGCATAAGAACTAACGGAATATGCAGGTAAGTGGACATCGTTGTGTAAATTTCAGGAAATCCTACAAACAGGATCACAATAGCAATAATGACCCACATATGATTCGCTTCCCAAACCGGAGCGATTGATTCATACATAATCTCCTCTGTTTTATGACGGGATTTTTTATTGGTAAATAACTCCACGATCCCTGCGCCAAAATCAGCTCCTCCCAAGATTACATACAGGCAAATTGACAGCCAAAGAAAGCCTATAACAACGTAGATCATGATTTTGTATTTTTAGCGTTAAACTGAATATCGGTAGGGTCATATAATTTCGGAACCATTTGAATTTGTCTTTTGAGAAGAAATATTAAAATCAATGACAGCGAAACAAAAATTGCGGTGAAGAAATAGAAGGAATACTGGATGCCCGGCATAGGTGTTACGGCATCTACGGTTCGCATAATACCATAAATAATCCAGGGCTGGCGGCCTACTTCTGTTACAGTCCAGCCTGCTTCCAATGCTATATATCCAAAAGGAGTGGCGATCAGAAATGTTTTCAGCAGCCAGTTCTTGCTCAGCCATTCTTTTTTAAAGAATAGTGAATAGACATATAGAGAACCTATGCAGATCATTATGACACCAAAGAAGATCATGATCTGGAAAGAGTAGTGGACAACGGCAACAGGAGGCCATTCATCTCTGCTGAAATCATTCAATCCCTTTACTTCGGCATTAAAATCATTACTGACGAGAAAACTTAATAATTTAGGGATTTTTAATGCATATTTGATTTCGCCTTTCTTTTCATCCGGAATTCCTCCGATCACAAAAGAGGCCCCCTTTTCTGTTTTAAAATGAGCTTCCATTGCAGCTAATTTTATAGGCTGTCTTTCTGCAACCGATTTGGCAGCGATATCACCACTTAAAGGAGCTCCGAAAGCTCCTATGAGGGCAAAACCTGCGGCAATTCTAAATGCTTTGGTGTGAAATTCCACATTTCTTTTTCGCATAATTAAAAAAGCATGAACTCCTGCAACGGCAAAACCGGTTGCACAAAATGCAGCTACCGTCATATGCAATGCCTGTGGAAACCAGGCTTCATTAAACATCGCTTTGATAGGATCTATATTTACATATTGTCCGTTGATATAATCAAAGCCTGCGGGAGCGTTCATCCACGCATTGGCGGCAACGACAAGGATGCCGGAAGCCAATCCACTGAGTCCGACTAAAAATCCACAGAACCAGTGAAACCATTTGTTGAACTTATCCCATCCGTAAAGAAAAAAACCGATAGCAATTGCTTCGATAAAAAATGCTGTTCCTTCAAGAGAAAAAGGCATTCCGAAGATGGGGCCGGCGTGTTTCATGAACTGTGGCCAAAGAAGTCCCAATTCAAAAGAAAGCATAGTTCCGGAAACAGCTCCTGTTGCAAAAAGAATGGCGACTCCTTTGCTCCATGCTTTTGTAAGTCCCTTATATACTTCGTTTTTTGTTTTAAGGTATTTCCAGTGGGCAAAGGCCATTAAAAATGGCATAACCATACCTACACACGAAAATATAATGTGGAAGCCGAGGGACATGGCCATCTGGGCACGGGCTGCAATGAAATCGTCCATAATATCAATTTTGAGTAAATAAATTTAAGCATTAATTATAGAAGAACACATGATTTAAAACAGTTGATATTATTGAAATGCAATATAACTTTGTATTTTTTTAAGATAAAAATGCACGTGATTCGTGTTGAAAACTCCATCTTTTTTGACATATTTTAACTTTCATATCTCGAAAAAAATCACGATATTTGTAGGTCTTTGCAATTGGCAAAGTTTAATAATTTGATATGAGTCAGAAACAATATACAGCTAGTAGTATTCAGGCATTGGAAGGAATGGAGCACGTTCGTATGCGTCCTTCAATGTACATTGGTGATGTAGGAGTAAGAGGTCTCCATCATTTGGTTTATGAAGTAGTAGATAACTCTATTGACGAAGCGTTAGCAGGATACTGCGATACCATTTTCGTTAGCATTAAAGAAGGAAACGGAATCGAAGTAATGGATAACGGTAGAGGTATTCCGGTTGACTTCCACGAAAAAGAACAAAAATCTGCTCTTGAAGTTGTAATGACGAAGATCGGAGCAGGAGGTAAGTTCGATAAAGATTCCTATAAAGTTTCCGGAGGTCTTCATGGTGTTGGGGTATCTTGTGTGAATGCACTTTCCAATGAAATGATTACAACCGTATACAGAGACGGAAACGTTTACCAGCAGGTATATTCCAAAGGAAAAGCACAAACGGGAGTTGAAGAAATAGGGAATAGTGACAAAAGAGGAACTAAGCAGTTCTTCCAGCCTGATGATACCATTTTCACTGAATTAGTATATAACTATGATACGTTAGCAAGCCGTTTACGAGAGCTTTCTTATCTTAATAAAGGTATTACCATTACCCTTACCGATGAAAGAGAGACTCTGGAAGATGGTTCTTTCAAATCAGAAGTCTTTCATTCCGAAGGCGGGTTAAAGGAATTTGTTGCCTATATTGACGGAAGCCGTGAGGCCATTATGGAGAATGTAATCTTCATGGAGGGCGAAAGAGATGATATTCCGGTTGAAGTGGCAATGCGTTACAATACTTCATTTAATGAGAATCTTCACTCTTACGTTAATAATATCAATACCCATGAAGGGGGAACACACCTTGCAGGTTTCAGACGTGCATTAACGAGAACCTTAAAGAAATATGCCGATGATCTGGGGATCCCTCAGAAAGAAAAGGTAGAAATTACGGGAGATGACTTCCGTGAAGGTCTTACAGCCGTGGTTTCCGTAAAAGTAATGGAACCCCAGTTTGAAGGGCAAACCAAAACAAAATTGGGTAATTCCGAAGTTTCCGGAGCAGTTGATAAAATTGTGGGGGAAATGCTTACGAACTTCTTAGAAGAAAATCCTAACGAAGCTAAAATTATCGTTCAGAAGGTTGTTTTAGCAGCAAAAGCAAGACAGGCTGCGAAAAAAGCCCGTGAAATGGTTCAAAGAAAATCTCCGATGGGAGGTTCCGGACTTCCTGGGAAATTGTCCGACTGTTCTTCTAAAAGTCCTGAAGAATCTGAAATATTCCTTGTTGAGGGAGATTCCGCAGGAGGGACTGCAAAACAAGGTCGTGACAGACATTTCCAGGCTATCCTTCCATTAAGAGGTAAAATTTTGAACGTAGAAAAATCTATGCTTCATAAAGTTTATGACAACGAGGAAATTAAAAATATTTATACAGCTCTTGGGGTTTCTGTAGGAACGGAAGAAGACAGCAAGGCGTTGAATATGGCGAAACTGAGATATCATAAGATTGTCATCATGACCGATGCCGATATTGACGGTTCCCACATTTCTACATTGATTCTGACATTCTTCTTCAGATATATGAAAGAATTGATTGAAAATGGTTACATCTATATTGCTCAACCGCCTTTATATTTATTGAAGAAAGGTAACAAAAAAGTGTATGCCTATAATGAAAAAGAGCGTGAGGAATTTACTCTGGATATGTCTCCGGATGGAAAAGGAGTAGAGGTACAACGTTACAAAGGTCTTGGGGAAATGAATCCTGAGCAGCTTTGGGAAACGACCTTAAATCCTGAGCATAGAATATTGAAACAGGTAACTATTGATAATGCTGTAGAAGCAGATAGTGTTTTCTCTATGTTGATGGGAGATGAAGTTCCGCCAAGAAGAGAGTTTATTGAGAAAAATGCAAAATATGCTAAAATTGATGCATAATTTATTTTTCTAAAAAATATAATGAAAAAGGCTCCGTTATGGAGCCTTTTTTTGTCTTCGAAAATTAAATTTTAACATTTATTAAGATTTCATTACTTTTGTTAAATTTTTTAAAACAATGATGAAAATCTTAACAGTTGGTGCCGTTTGTATTGCTTCTCTTTACTACGCCCAGAGCTATCCGGTATCAGCAATCCCGGAGAATTTAAAGAAGGATGCCAATGCGGTGATCCGAAAAGATTTTACCACGATCCAGATCAACAAGATAGATGAGGTAAAATATCAGATAAATACCGTAACTACGGTTTTAAATAAAGACGGGGATTCCCAGGCTCATGCTTATATTCCATATGACAAAGGAGATCATATTTCTGACGTAAAAGTTACAGTGTATGACGAATCCGGTAAAAAAATAAAGTCTTATTCCAAATCGGATTTCGGAGACTTTGCTAACAATTCCCAGGGAGTCTTTTATTCGGATAGCAGATATTTATCATTGGCTTATACTCCAACCCAATATCCTTATACACTCGAGTTTTCGTACCAGATCACTAATGAAAACACTATTTTCATACCGGATTTTGTACCTTTTTCAGGCACCAATGTAGCATTGGAGGAAAGCCAGTTTAAGATTCTTAATAATTCAGGTATTGAGCTGCGTACTAAAACCTATCCTTCGAAGTACAATTATACTACGGTTGCAGAAAGCAGTAATGGGGCAGAAAAAATATATTCATATAAAAATGTTCCTGCTATAGAAGATGCTTCTTTACTTCCTTCACCACTTAAGATCTTACCTAAAGTGAGTTTTTCACTGGCAAAATTCAATCTGGAAGGAAAGCAGGGAAGTATTACGAGCTGGAAAGATTTCGGATCCTGGTATTATAATAGCATTTTGCAACCTGTGTCTGTTTCCACACCCTCTATAAAAGCTGATGTTGCAGCGCTTAATTTACAGGGGTCTACAGAAGAAAAGGTGAGAAAACTGTATCAGTATATGCAGGGTAAAACCCGATATATATTTGTTGCGTTGGGAATTGGGGGATGGCAGCCTATGATGCCGGATGAAGTACAGAAAAAAGGATATGGAGACTGTAAAGGGTTATCCAATTATATGAAGACCTTGCTTGATGAAGCGGGAATTCCATCGTACTATTGTACCATCAACTCCGGCTCTTCACCGGTGTCTTTCGATAAAGATTTTCCAAAAATGGGAGGGAACCATGTTATCTTAATGGTGCCTACTGAAAAGGGAAACATATGGCTGGAAAATACATCCCAGCAGATTGCTTTTAACCATTTGAGCTACAGTACAACGGACCGAAATGTTCTTTTGGTTAAAAAGGATGGAATTGAAGTGATGGATACGCCTTCATATTCTGCAGAACAAAATAAAGAAAAGCAAATCCTTAAAATTAAGCTTAATGAAGATAATAGTATTGCAGGAAAAGGAGAGTTTGCTTTTACAGGCAGTCAATATGATTATAACTTAAGATTTGCCACATTATCTCCCAAGGAAAAAAATGAATCAGTAAAAAGCCTTTTAAATATTTTACATTTTGAAAATATTGAAATGAAAGATTTTATTAATGACAGGGATAATGCAGTTATAAAATATAATCTTGATTTTAAGGCTAATAACTACTCCAAGAATGCCGGAAGCAGTATAGTATTCCGAGCGGTACCTATCTTTTCTGATAATAATTATAAAGCAGATGATAAAAGGGAATTGCCGTTTGAGATCATGCAGTCTTTTGAAGATGAATATAAGATTACATTTGAAATCCCTAAAAATTATAAGATCGATGAGGTTCCTGAGGATGTAAAACTTCCGTCTGAGTTTGGAACTTATCAGCTTAACTTTATAAAGAATGGACAAGAGCTTACCGTTACCAGGACTATTCATGTGAATAAAGGAATGTATCCTAAAGAAAAATACAATGATTACATCAAATTCAGAAAGAAAACCATAAACATGGACAATTCTAAAATTCTAATAACTAAAATCTAAGCATGAAAAAAATTATATTCGTCATTTTAAGTTCAATCAGTATTGTTTGCCTCAAAGCCCAAAAACAGGAATTTCTCAACCCTCCTAAATTTAATGATACCGATTTATCAAAGCAAAAATCATTGCTGGACGAGAATGCTCCGGCAGAAATTTTGTATAAATCTGTGTCTTTTAATATAGATTCCAATAATGGTACTTTGGAGAAAAGAGCCTTTTACAGGGTGAAGATTTATGATAAAGAAAAAGCCGAAGACTGGCTTAATCTTGAAGTGCCCCTTTATCAGGATGGCAGCAGCCAGGAAAGCTTATCTAAAATGAAAGCTTATACCTATAATCTTGAAAACGGAAATGTGGTCACGACTAAAGTAGATAAAAGTTCAAAGTACAAGAGTAAAGAAAATAAGTATATATCGGTTACCAAATTTGCTTTTCCTAATGTAAAAAATGGTTCCGTTATTGAATACCAGTATGAGATCACTTCTCCGTTTCTGTATTCCATTCCGGAAATATTAATAGAATCTGATACGCCATCATTATATACTGAATATATTCTGGATACTCCTTCCAATATTGCATATAATATCAATTATACAGGATCGCTAAGTCCGAAATACAAGCAGGTTGAGGAAAAGATTCTGTATGGCTCCAATTACAGAACGTATCGTTTCGGGTATGAAAACCTGAAAGGTTTTAAAACGGAGAAATTCATAAAAAATGATAGAAATTACAGAACGAAGATCAGTGCGGAATTGCATTCCACCAATTTTAAAGAACTGAAGTTGTATTCATCATCCTGGGAGAAGATCAAAGAAAGGTTATATGAGAATGAAGATTTTGGTGGAGAACTGAAAAGAACAAAATTGGCGAAAGAAAATATGCCTTCAGGAATTTCGGGGCTTACAGATATGGACAAGGCGGATGCTATTTTTAAATATGTCCAAAAGGCCTTTACCTGGAATAAATATTCGGGAGTAAGGACAGAAGATGGAATAAAAAAACTTCTCGAAACAAAAACCGGAAACGCTGCGGAGATCAATCTTTTTTTAATCATGATGCTTAGAGAAGCAGGACTAAAGGCAGATCCGTTATTGATCTCTACTGTTAGTAACGGAATGATCAATATTGCATCTCCGAATGTCTCGAATTTAAACTTTGTCCTGGCAGCCGTTAAAATTAAAGACCAATATCATTTATATGATGCTACATCCAAGCAATCTTCAAGGGATATGCTGCCTCCAAGAGATTGGAATCAATTTGGGATCCTGGCTCCAAAGGAAAAAGTACAGGAATTATCTATGACCAATGCACAACCAAGTTTTACTTACCTTACGGCTGAGGCTAAGATCAATGAAGATGGAAGTATTTCCGGAACTTATTCCGACAAAGATACAGGTAGCTATGCGATGTTTGCCAAAGAAAGCTATGACGAGAATATGGATAAATACAAAAAGCAGTACAAGGAAAACTTTGCTATTGATTTTACGGATATTAACTCAAAAGTTCTAGAAAATGGTGATTTCGAAAGTACAATGAAATTTACATCAGAAAACCTAATCGATAGAATAGGGAAAAAAATGATCATAAATCCTATGTTGTTTCTTAATAAAAACTCCAATGAATTTGATCAGACCGATGAAAGAAAATACCCCATAGATTTTATATCAGCCTACACAAGAACGAAAAAAATCATTTTCGAAATTCCCGAAGGTTATGTTATTGAAGAAATGCCAAAAAATAAAAAGATAATAACGGATGATAAGGAGATTGAATACAGCTATGTTGCAGAGCAAAAAGGAAATAAACTGGAGGTCACCTCAAAGACCAAAGTAAGCAGTCCGGATTATCCTAAAGATTATTATCCCGCATTTAAGCAGATTTGGGGAGTAGCTTCAAAAAGTGAAAATCAGGTGATAAGTTTAATTAAAAAATAAATTAAAAGCTTCTATTTATAGAAGCTTTTTCGTTATATTTGAGCAAACCAATAAAAATTAATAATATGTTAACTCTTTTACAAACAGATCCTTACGATGGGATGGATTCTGCGGCAGCGGCCGGAATTGGAATCGGAATGTTATTCTTTTATCTGATTATATATTTGTTCTATGGATATTGTATGTATAAAATATTTCAGAAAGCTGGGCGCCAAGATGCATGGGCGGCTTTCATTCCTATTTATAACATCATCGTTTTGCTTGATATTGTAAAGAAACCGGCTTGGTGGATTATTTTATTTTTTATTCCGCTTGTTAACCTGTTTGCATCATGGATGGTTAATGATGGTCTTGCCAAAGGATTTAGCAAAGAAACGCCTTTATACACGATTCTTTTATTCTTCTTAGGATTTATATTCATTCCTGTTTTAGCTTTTGGGAATGATCAATTTGAAAGCCAGAAAATACCGGCGAACTAAAAAAATTCATTATAATTTACAAAACCATTCATTTTGTGAATGGTTTTTGTATTGACATCACAAATATAGAATATGAAAAATACAATTGCAGCTATTTTGCTTTCCTCGTTCTTTGCTCTGGCAGCGTGTAAAAAGAATGAAAAAAAGGATTCATCGACAGAAAAAACAGAAGTGAATCAGTCCGAAAAATTTGTAGTCGATTCAGTAAAAGTTAGCGACTCTACGAAGGTCAATGATTCTTTAACTGTAAAATATACTTCGAAACTTTTAGTATTTCCTTCTTTGAAAGACCAAAAACTTCTCGACAGCATCTATTTTATCAATAAAGGGGCAACAGATTTTTCTAAAAACGGGATTCAGTCCTACCTGGAAAGAGAAAAGGCAGAATATTTCAATTCTATCAAGAAGGAGGCGAAGGATCTTGGAGTATCATTTCCTCAGGAATGGTATACCAGTAACTATATGAATCTGAAATCCACAACCAATGATTATATGCACATTGAATATGTTTACAGTGCGTATGAAGGGGGAGCCCACGATAATTACGGGTTTTCCGAGCGGGTGTTTGACCTGAAAAACAATAAGAAAGTACAGTTGGCGGATATTACCACCATGCCTAAAAAACAAATTGAGGGAATTCTGATGAAGAATATCAATAAGATGAATAGTGGAACGACTGATGAGAAAGGAGAGGTGAAAAATTCTGATATGCTTCTGGTAGAAGTAATTCCTGCAAGTAGCAATTTCTACTTTGATGATAAGAACCTGTATTTCCATTATAGTCCATACGAAATTGCAGCTTTCGCAGCTGGAGACATCACAATCCCCGTATCATGGGAGGATCTTAAAGGGACGCTTAAGCCCGAGTTTAAAGAAAGAATGAAAATTAAATAAGAATAATGCTTCCAAATCAGGAAGCATTTTTTATTTTTGCTGTAATGGAAAAAGTAGCTTTTATCATCAACCCGTTTTCTGCCAAAAGGAATTATCAGCCATTTCTCAATGAGTTGAAAAAAAAGGTGAAAAATCCCCTTTACTATATTTCAGAATCCATTCAGGGAACAGATGATTTTATTGAAGAGCACTTCAATGAAATAGAAATTTTTGTTGCAATAGGAGGGGATGGCACTATTTCTACAGTAGCAAGGAAGTTGATTAATACACCTAAAATTTTAGCTATTTTTCCGGCAGGTTCAGGAAACGGATTCTCGAACGAAACCCAATTCAGCAAAAATCTAGATGAGCTACTGGATAAGCTAAAGGCGAAAAAATCCAGAAAAATTGACACTTTTACCGTAAATGAAAGACTTTCCATCAATGTTTCAGGAACAGGATTTGATGGCAAGGTGGTAAAAGAATTTGAAAAGACGGACAGGGGTTTCAAAAATTACATCAAGGTTTCCCTTAAAACCTTTTTTAATTATAAACCCATTAAGGTTAAATTTGTTGATGAAGCTTACGAGCAATATAACGGCAGATATCTGATGCTGAATATTGCTAATACCCGTCAGTTTGGAAATAATGCATATATTGCTCCGCACGCGAGTAAAAGTGACGGATTGGTAGATATGGTTTTGGTTAAGAAATTTCCATTAACCTATTCTGCATTATTTGCATACAGGATGTTTACCAAAAAACTGAAAGATGATGATTATGTGACCTATCTTCCGGTTTCAGAAATCGAGTTCAGTGTCAATACCAAAAACTGGCACCTGGACGGTGAATTTAATAAAATAAAATCCCCGATCCATATTAAGGTGCTTCCTGCCAGTCTGACGATTCTAATTTAAGCCTCTAACTTCTTTTCTACTTCTTGTGGATGGTTCAGGGAGTAATGGAGCTGTTCTTTATCCAGTTGTTTTTCCCAATTTGCAACCACTACAGTGGCTACGGAATTTCCTATAACGTTGGTCAATGCCCGGCACTCGCTCATGAATTTATCGATTCCCAGGATCAGTGTCATTCCTGCAATCGGAATCTCCGGAACTACAGCCAATGTGGCGGCCAAAGTTACAAATCCGGCTCCTGTTACGCCCGCTGCACCTTTAGAACTTAGCATAGCGACAAGGAGTAGTATTAATTGTTTTTCCAAAGGCAGATGAATATTCAGGGCTTGTGCTATGAACAATGAAGCCAGTGTCATGTAAATATTAGTACCATCGAGGTTGAAAGAATAGCCGGTTGGAACCACCAATCCTACGATAGCTTTGGAGCATCCTGCTTTTTCAAGCTTTTCCATAATTCCCGGTAATGCGGATTCTGAAGAGCTGGTTCCCAGAACTAAAAGAAGCTCCTCTTTAAGATAAAACATCAGCTTAAAAATGCTGAAACCATTGTACCAGGCAACAGCACCCAGTACCAAAACAACAAATAGTAATGAGGTGATATAAAATGTCCCTACCAGGAACAGAAGATTGAGAACTGAATGAAGACCATATTTTCCGATGGTAAAAGCCATTGCCCCGAAAGCTCCGATGGGAGCCAGTTTCATAAGCATATGCACAATTTTAAAAACAGGTGTTGAAAGATCCTGTAGAAAGTTGGTTATCCTTTGGCTTTTTTCTTTCGTCAATACAAGTGCAACTCCCATTAAAATAGCGACCAATAAGACCTGAAGAATATTTTCACCGACCAGGGGACTGAAAAGGGTTTCAGGAATAATATTCATCATAAAACCCGTAAGTGTGGATTCGTGGGCTTTTTGCTGATACTGGGAAATATCTCCAGAAAGCGAGGCCGGATCAATATTCAAGCCTGTGCCGGGTTGAAGGATGTTACCGACGATTAATCCGATGATTAAAGCTAATGTTGAAAAAGTAAAGAAATAGATCATTGCCTTTACTGCAATTCTCCCTACCTTTTTCAGGTCGGTCATATGGGCAATTCCTAATGTAAGCGTAATAAAAATTACCGGAGCAATAATCATTTTTACAAGTTTGATAAAGCCATCGCCTAAAGGCTTCATTTTCTCTCCCAGTTCGGGATAGAACCTTCCCAGAAGTATACCTGCAATGATGGCGATGATTACCTGAAAATAGAGCTGCTGATAGATTTTTTTTGCTTTCAATGGGGTGTTTTAATTTAAAGGACGAAAAGTAAGAAAAAATATCAGGAATCATGATAGATGTCATGAAAAAATGATCTTTTCCTTTTTTCGTCCTTTAAATATTTAGTTGAAAATTACAAATAGGTAAGCAGAAGTTATTCTGTTGCGACAGAGTCGTCACCACGTCCGTCCGCTACTGCATGTATGTTTCCATTCTCATCAATAACGATCATTTCTGTTTTTCCGATCTGTTTTACTTTTTCGATAACATAATTTTTAGCCTTTAATTCAGAAATTGTTGATTCCGGAAAATTGTTTTCCACAGATACGGTTTCTGGAAGCCATTGGTGATGGAATTTAGGTGCGTTTACGGAAATATTGGCGTTCAATTTAAAATCAACAACATCTACGATGGATTGATATACCGATGTCGGAATTGTTGTTCCGCCCGGTGTTCCTACTACCATAAAAGGTCTTCCGTTTTTTAAGAGTATGGTAGGAGTCATGGATGAGAGCATCCTCTTATTCGGTTGAATAGAATTGGCTTCCCCGCCTACAGCCCCAAACATATTCGGAACTCCCGGTTTGATAGAAAAGTCATCCATTTCATTATTTAAAAAGAATCCTGCTCCGGACACAACCACTTTACTTCCGTAATACCCGTTAAGGGTAGTGGTTACAGATGCAGCATTTCCATCCTTATCAATTACTGAAATGTGGGTCGTTTGTGTTGATTCTTTAGGTTGCTTAATAATCTTTCCAACCTCAGAGCTAGGCGTGGCCTTAGAAAAACTAAAGCTTTTCCATCTCTTTTTCAAATAATCATCAGAGATAAGATAAGAGGTCTTATCTTCTATAAAATCCGGATCCCCCATATATTCTGCACGGTCAGCATAGGCTCTTCTTTCGGCTTCTACCATAATCTGTACGGCAGGAGTAGAATTCAGCTGGTATTTTTCTAAATTTTCGAAACTTGCCATTCTCAGCATCTGGGCTAAAAGAACGCCACCACTGGACGGTAAGGGCATGGAAACAACATTATTTCCTTTGTAATCAAATTCAAGAGCTTTTCTCTGGGCAACCTTATAGTTTTTTAAATCTTCAGAAGTGATAATTCCGTTTCCTCTTTTCATTTCAGCAACAATAAGGGCTGCGGTTTTACCTTTATAAAATCCTTTTGCTCCTTCTTTCTGTATAAGTTTTAAAGTTTCAGCTAATTCTTTCTGAACCAAAATATCACCCGCTTTCCACGGGGTGTCTTTTACAAAAGGAATTGGTGATTGATTGTGTTTTTGGAAATTTACCTTGTGGGTATTAAGCATATCAGCTTCTTTCTCTGTAATAGCAAACCCCTTCTCAGCGAGATCTATGGCTGGCTGAATGATTTTTTCCATGGGGAGGTTGCAATATTTTAGGGTAGCAAAAAAGCCTGCAATACTACCAGGGATTCCTACAGCTAATCTGCCGTTCTGCGAAAGGTCTGTATTGGCTTTTCCTGTTTTGTCGACGTACATATCTCTCGATGCATTCCTTGGAGCTGTTTCTCTATAATCGATCGTAAATTTTTCACCATTATTTTTTACACCCACTAAAAATCCGCCACCGCCTATATTTCCTGCCTGAGGATAAACCACAGCTAATGCATATTGAGTGGCTATGACAGCATCATAAGCATTTCCTCCTAGCTTCATGATTTTTGCTCCTGCTTCACTTGCTAGCGGATGGGCAGAAACAATAACTCCTTTGTTTTTTACCTTAACTTCTTTTACGATATTAAAATCTGTATACTGACTCCAGTACAGGTTTGTGCTTAAAAACACGGCGGCGAATAATAGGTTCTTCATACCATTTTGCTTTTTATTGATAGCAAAATTATATATTTTTAAATGAAAAATTTCTTTTTCAGGTCTATATGTATAATTGATCAGTTGAAAGATTAATTACGTATTATGTTATTTTTATTAAAACAACACATGGTGTTTATTTTATGTAATTTTTATTCGTTTTAAATAATTATAATTTAATAAAATCGGTTTTTGTTTGCGTTTAAATTGTTTTTAAAAGATAATTCATTACTTTTGGAAAAAAAACAACCGTATGATCAAAAATTACCAGAAGGCAGCTTCTCTCGCTGCATTATTTTTTGTTTCCGTTTATGCCCATGCGCAAACCGATTCTACAAAAACAAAGAATATAGAAGAAATCAAAATTACCTTAGGGTCCAGAAACAAAGCAAGAGTAGCAACGGATACGCCTGTACCTGTAGATGTTATCAATATCAGCTCACAGTCTGTTATCACTCCGCAGATGGATCTCAACCAGATTCTGAATTATGCAGCTCCTTCGTTTACCTCAAATTCAACCACAGTTGCAGACGGTACGGATCATATTGATCCGGCTCAGTTGAGAGGGTTGGGTCCCGACCAGGTATTGGTTTTGCTTAATGGTAAAAGAAGACATACCTCTTCGCTGGTTAATGTAAATGGTTCTCCCGGAAGAGGTTCTGTGGGAACCGATCTGAATGCATTGCCTGCATTTGCTATAGAACGTCTGGAAGTCCTGAGAGATGGAGCTTCTGCACAATATGGTTCCGATGCTATTGCGGGGGTGATTAATGTTATCATGAAGAAGAATACCAATGCATTTACTTCGGCAATTACAGCAGGGGGATTTAATTCCAAAGGATCCAATGACCACAGCGGAGGCTGGGATGGAGGTAAATATCAATTAGACCTTAATTATGGTACAGCTATAGGAAAGAATGGATTCATCAATTTTACGGCAAGTTTAATGAAGCGGGAAGAGACACGAAGAGCCAATGCTGCTACCGGGCAGATTTTTAATGCCTATAATGCTATCGAACAAAGGGCGCTGGAGAACGGTGTCAATATTTCCTCCCTTTTCGGAAATATCGGGAACACTCCCAATTCCCAACAGATTATTGATTATATTCATCAATATGCTCAAAATGTAAATTATTTTAGTCCCGCTTTTCAAACTGAGATTCAGAATGCCAATAGTATTTCTCAGCTTCAAACACTTTTAAAAACTGATGTTTCAGAAAATGAAATGACATACAGAGGGCTTGCGAGAAACGATTTTAATATGAGAGTAGGACAGTCCAGGTTGACATCGGGGCAGTTTTTCATGAATTCTGAATTTGATCTTGCTTCTTCCGTAAAAGGATATGCTTTTGGGGGGATTTCCTATAGAAGTGGCAATGCGGGAGGTTTTTTCCGCAGGCCTTATGAGAGTAGGGCTTCTACTTCTATTTACTGCCTGAAATCGCTTCTGATGTTATAGATCTTTCCCTGGCAACAGGTTTTAAAGGTAAAATAGGGAATATTAATTATGATATAAGCAACACATACGGTCGGAATACTTTCGATTATACCATTAAAAATACGGCGAATGCTTCTATGCTTTATCCGAGTAAAACAGAATTTAAAGCAGGTGGGCTTAATTTTTCACAGAATACCGTTAATGCGGATTTTGATACAAAAGTTGACTGGCTTCAGGGGTTTAATATTGCATTTGGGGGAGAGGCCAGATTTGAGAGGTATAAAATTCAAAGTGGAGAACAGGATTCCTGGGCACTCTATGATATTAATGGCAATATTCAGGATGTTTCAACACCTGCTAATCTTAAACCGACTGATTTTTTTGGTGCGGTGAGACCCGGTGGAGCCCAGGTATTTCCGGGATTCAGACCAGCCAATAGCTTAAATAAGGGGAGAAGTTCCGTCGCGGGCTATATAGATACTGAGCTTGATGTTACGGATAAATGGCTGATAAGCGGTGCCGTGAGATATGAGAATTATTCTGACTTTGGATCCACATTTAATTACAAAATTGCGACAAGATATAAGCTTACTAATCAGATCAACCTTAGAGCCGCACATTCTACCGGATTTCGTGCACCTTCTTTACAGCAGATCTACTATAATGCGACATCTACTCAGTTTGTGGGTGGTATAGCATATGAAGTTGGTACATTCTCTAATGATTCTGAAATAGCAAAAAATTTAGGAATTCCACAATTGAAACAGGAGGAATCTGTAAGCTATTCCGCCGGCTTTACTGCTAAAATACCTAATGCCAACCTTACATTTACGGTGGATGGATATTATATTAAAATTAAAAACAGAGTTGTTTTAACGGACCAGTTTTTGAGGCCAAGCGGGACGTATCCAGGCGGAAGTCCTTTGTTTAACCTTCAAAGGGAGTTTGATAAGGCTAATGCCAATGCGGCAACTTTTTTCGCCAATGCTATTGATACTCAGACAAAAGGATTGGAGGGTGTTATTTCCCACCGTGCTAAATTCTCATCAAACATTTCACTAAATTCCGATCTGGCTGTCACTATTTCCAAAACAAATAGGGTAGGGAATATCCACGGCTCTGATGTTTTAATTAATGCAGGGCAGATCAATCGTTATTATTCCGAGACCAGTCGCATCTATGTAGAAGAAGCCGTTCCGAGGTTTAAAGCATCTCTTAATAATGGCCTGGAGATTGGTAGATTTAATGTTTTACTAAGAAATGTATATTTTGGAAAGGTGACCGATCCTAATACAATGGATGTTAATGGAGATGGTAAAATTGGCTATGAAATAATCAATGGCAGTGTTGTTGAAAATGAACATCCGGTTTGGGGTGCTAAGGTAATAACCGATCTTTCCGTTGGTTTTAAATTCAATAAGAGCTTTATCCTGACGATTGGTGCCAATAACCTGTTCGATATCTATCCTGATAAAAATTATGGGCCAACGCCGGTGCAGAGGCCATCTGTGGATGCTGCAGGAAATATTGTTTATACACCCGCTACAATTGATCTCTCTAATCAAAATCAGTTTGTATATTCCAGAAATGTCTCGCAGTTTGGGATGAATGGAAGATTTCTTTTTACAAGGCTGAATTTTAGTTTTTAGAGAACTTCTGACAATGTTCTGAAGGTGTGTTTTTACGCACCTTTTTTTATTATGATAAGCATGATTTTTTTACTTTTGTAAAATTCAAAACCTAAAAGAAATAAAAATGGAATCCTATACGGAAAAAATACTGATTACCGGTGCTTTAGGGCAAATCGGAACTGAACTTACCAACAGACTTGTTGAGATCCACGGAGCGGAAAATGTTGTAGCCTCAGGCCTCGACAGATGGCAGAAGGGAATTACATCAGCCGGCTATTATGAGAGAATGGATGTTACCAACACCCAGCTTGTGAGACAAATCATTAAAGATTATGATATCACGACTGTCTATCACTTAGCTTCTTTATTGTCCGGAACCTCAGAAAAGCAGCCTATTTTTGCATGGAAGCTAAACCTGGAGCCTCTCCTTCATTTTTGTGAAATGGCAAGAGAAGGATTGCTTAAAAAGATCTTCTGGCCAAGTTCAATTGCAGTATTCGGAAAAGGAATTCCAAAAGAAAATGTTGAGCAGGATGTAGTCCTGAATCCTACTACCGTTTATGGTATTTCTAAAATGGCAGGTGAAAAATGGTGTGAGTATTACTTTGACAAACACGGAGTGGATGTGAGAAGTATCCGTTATCCGGGGTTGATTTCATGGAAGACTCCGGCAGGAGGAGGAACTACGGATTATGCGGTAGAGATTTTTTACGAAGCGATAGAAGAGGGGAAGTATACGAGTTTTATTTCTGAAAATACAGGGATGCCTATGTTGTATATGGATGATGCTATCAATGCGACATTGAAATTAATGGAGGCTCCAAAAGAAAGTTTAACGGTTCGTTCTTCTTATAATTTAGGTGGAATGTCATTTACTCCAAAAGAATTGGCAGAAGAAATCAAGAAAGAAATTCCGGATTTTGAGATCGATTATAAACCTGATTTCAGACAGGAAATTGCAGATTCATGGCCAGCTTCAATTGATGATTCAATCGCCAAAAAAGATTGGGGACTGACGTATGATTTTGGAATTTCTGAAATGACAAAAGACATGATCAAGAATCTTAAAGTAAAATTAGATAAAAATTAATTACTTAAAGTATAGCTTTAATTAAAAATGTTTTTAACGTCTCATTTTTAATGTATTATAAAATTTATATAAAATTAAGTTTAAATGGTATTATTAACTTTTAACATCCTTGATATTGAAGCAAAGACTAAAACTAATGCTCAGATTACAGGCGATGACCGTTTAAAAATAACAGTTGATAATACAAAAGCTATTCTCAGAATTTTGGATATTCACGATACGAAAGCCACATTTTTTATTGAGGTCTCTATCGTTGAAAAACTCCATCATCTTATAAAAGCAATTTCAACCCGTGGGCATGAAATTGCTTTTTATAATAAAAATTCTTCCCTTCAGGAGATCGAAGTGGTTAAGAAAAATATAGAAGAATGTTTTGGAAAACAGATCCGGGGAATTCGCCAGAAAGATGTAAAACATCCGCAGGAGAATTTAAAATTACTAGAGTTTAATTATGTTTCCAATATCGATAATGCCAATATTCTTTTTCCGTTCAAAAGGCTGAAAAGAGATACTGAGATTACAGAAGAAGATGGGTTAAGTATTGTTCCTGAAAGTATTTCGCCGTACAGTCAATTACCCTATAATGATTTTGTATTTCAGATATTGCCCATGAAATATTACCAGAATATGGTTTTTGAAACATTAAAGAATGATGAATTTGTTTTGATCTATCTTAACTCCTGGCAGTTTACGGATTTTAAGACCTATCCCTTTGATATTCCTTTTTACAGAAGCTTTTCGTCAGGAAAAAAAATGGAGGACAAATTAAATGCCCTCCTTACCTGGATCAACGAGAAAGAAATGGCTACTTCCCGCATGAAAGATTATATTTTTTAATAAGAAAGTTTACAGTAACAGACGAATTGAAAAATGTCTTAAGTAGTTTATTGAAATGATACCTAAGATCTAATTTTGTCTTCTAACTCAACTCAAAAAGTGTGATTTCAGGTAAAACTCCAACTCTCCCTGGATATCCAAGCACTCCGAACCCTCTGTTTACATACAGGAATTTACCTTCGCTCTCATAGATATCCGCCCATTTTGGATAACGGTACTGGACCGGTGACCATTTGATGTTTTTAAGATCAAGACCGAACTGCATTCCGTGGGTATGGCCTGATAATGTCAGCTGAACATTTCCGGGGTGTTGTTTTACAATGGAATCAAAGTGAGTAGGGTCGTGGCTCATTAATATTTTTGCGGCTGATTCCGGTACTCCTGCAATCGCCTTATCAAGATCTCCGAATTGAGGGAACGGTTTAAGCCCCCAGTTTTCTACACCCAGAATAAAAAGCTTTTCACCATCTTTTTCGATGATTCTGTGTTCATTTCTCAGCATGTCAAATCCGGCCTGTTTTTCATAGTCAATAAGCGTTTCCAGGTTCTTTTTCTTGGCATCTAGAGAAGTCCAGGTAACATAATCACCGTAATCATGGTTTCCCAGTACTGCAAATTTGCCATCCTTGGCTGTTATTTTTGAAAATAAGGGTATAAATGGTTTGAACTCTTCAGAAACATTATTGACCATATCTCCAGTAAATAAGACCAGATCAGGTTTTTGCTCATTAATCAGCTCAATGGCGTGCTCTAATTTGCTTGGATCGGCGAAACTCCCGCTGTGGACATCGGAGATCTGTATGACCTTATAACCTTTGAAGTTTTTAGGAAGATTAGCAATTTTTACTTTAACCTTTCTCACTTTATGCCTGTACTTACCAAATGTAATTCCATCAATAAAAAGTGCCGAAAGTACACCTCCCAGACCGAGTCCCATTAAGCTTAAAAACTTTCTTCTTTCCGGGAAAAAGTTTTCCGCAGGGTTCCGGAATCCAAGGATATAGGTACCGGTCCTGAAAATATCATCGATCAATAAAAACAGAACAATGAAAATTTTGGGAAGGATGAAAATGAGAAATAGGGACATCATCCATTGAATTCTTACAGAACTCCGGTCTGCTTTCTGAAAATGGGCAAGCTCATAGGCGAAAAGCCCGTAAATAGCTAATGATAAAACACAGTAACCGATTTTCACCCAGGAATTATCCGTCAATGTCCTTATCGCCTGATAAATGTATATTTCCAAAAACAGAAATATGGCGGCAATAATTAAAAAATTTTTTTGCATAATCAGATTAAAAAAGCACAAAAGAAAATTTCCCTTTGTGCTTTTAATATTTTTAAATTATTTATTCTTAAGGAAATTTATAAACGATAGCATTGATGTTCATTCCGGCACCTACCGAAGTCATAACAACGTTACCTTTTTCTTTAAACGAATGACCGGCCATTTTTCCTTTAATTATTAAATCATACATGGTAGGAATGGTTGCTACAGACGAATTTCCAAACTCCTGAATGGTCATCGGAGAGATAGTATGATCATAATCTTTTACATCATAAAGCTTGTGAAGTCTTTCGATCATAGCGTAATCCATTTTTGCATTAGCCTGGTGGATTAATATTTTGTCGATATCCTCAATAGAAAGCCCAGCGTCATCAATAGTTTCTTTGATAGCTGCCGGAACATTTTTTAATGCGTATTCATAGATCTTTCTACCCTGCATTCTTACAAATAAGCGGGTCTGATCAGAGTCTTTATTGATCGAAGGTCCGTTGGCAAGGTAGTTCAATTCAATTCCATTATCGCAAATTGTATTGTGTGCAATAATTCCTACATTTTCCTCATCTGTAGCTCTTACTACTACAGCTCCGGCTCCGTCTGCAAAAATCATTCTGTTTCGGTCGTGTGGATCTGTAACACGGCTTAAAGTTTCCGCACCGATTACTAAAATGGTTTTTGCTGCTTTGGCTTTGATCAGATTATCTGCTAAGATCATTGCTTCCACCCATCCCGGACATCCGAAAAGCATGTCATAGGTTACACATTTTCTGTTCGTAATACCCAGTTTATTCTTTACTCTGGCAGCCATTGTAGGCATGAAATCAGCGTATCCGTTTACAGTAACTTCTCCAAAATTACTGGCATAAATAATATAATCCAGTTCTTCACCGTCAATTTTAGCATCTGCAATGGCTAGCTTTGCAGCTTCGTAACCTATTTGTGAGTTTGAAAGATCTTCGTCAATGAATCTTCTGTTTTCTATTTCTGTAATTTCTACAAACTTGGCAATCGTTTCTTCAGTAGGCTTGTCAATCTTTACCCCGTCTTCTGTATAGAATTCTGAACCTAGAAAAAAGTCTCTTCCGATAATCCTTTTAGGAAGGTAAGATCCAGAACCAATAATGATCGTATTCGGCATTCGTTTAAATGATTTTTTAAAAACGCAAAGTTAATAATTAATCTTAATAAGAAAGAATTAAAAATATTATTAAATTTGCAAAAATTGTACTTTACAGTCTATGAAAAATAATCCATCCTTAAAAGGCTTACTTATTGCTGTTGTGGCGTTTATCATTGCCTTTGGGATTTATTTCCTTTTTTTAGCTAAGAAAAATTATTACTTAGTAGACAACCCCACTCCCAATACCTATTACTATAGAATTAATAACGGTTCTGAAGGAATTATTTCAGCAGGACAGTCGGTGAAGGTTGATTTGAATAAAGGAAAAAATTCTATTAAAGTTTTCGATCAGAATAAAAAAATACTTTACGATTCTGCCTTTGAGGTAAATAAAATTCGCGGGTTATTGAACATCGCTCATCAGGATTATTATATTAACCGCCAATATTATGGATACAATCTTAAAAAAGATTCATTACTTTTGGAGCTTAATAAAACCGTAATAGACGGAAAAGAATATCTGGGCGGGGCAAAGCATTTCAATAAACTGTTTACTGATGATTTTTATTATAATGTAGATGAGGATTATGATAAGATCATTAAAAATATTGACAAAGTAGAATCCCGTTCAAAGATTTTCAGAAAGCAAGATTACCTTAATTACTATAAAGAATATTACAAGTTTTGACAAAAGATATCAACCAAGTAACTCCCTACAATTCTGATGCTACAAAAAAAAGCCAGGTAGAGGATATGTTCGACAATATTGCACCCAAGTATGATCTTTTAAACCGTGTTTTATCAATGAAGATTGATATCATATGGAGAAATAAATTGGTCAAATGGATGAAAAATGACAACCCTCAGGAAGTGCTGGATGTGGCTACAGGAACGGGGGATCTTGCCATTACAATTGAAAAAGGAACCAATGCAAAAGTAGTTGGTTTGGATTTATCGCAACAAATGTTAAATGTTGGCGTTATTAAAATAAAAAAACTTAAATTAGACGGCAAAATTTCCATGCAGAAGGGGGATGCAGAAAATTTACCCTTCGAGGACAATAGATTCGACTCTGTTTCCGTTGCATTTGGAGTGAGGAATTTTGAAAACCTTACAAAAGGTTTAGCAGAGTTAAGAAGAGTAGTAAAAGATAACAAAAGTGTTTTTATACTTGAGTTTTCAAAGGTTGAGGGGTTCTTGGGGCCATTTTATATGTTTTATTTTAAAAACATATTACCTGCCATAGGGAAATTGGTTTCTAAAGATAATAGGGCATACACATACCTTCCGGATTCTGTAAATGCTTTTCCTTACGGGGAGAAGATGAGACAAATTCTTTTAGATACAGGATTTAAGAAAGTAGAATATAAAAAACTAAGTTTAGGTATAGCCACAATTTATAAAGCAACAAAGTAACCTATGAATAAATTTTTATTAAAAGCACTGGTGTTAGCCTCAGTAAATATTGCAATCTTTGCGGATGCGCAATTTAGAACCCGAAACAGAATGGATAAGTTGGAGGAATTTGATCAACAAGTCTTCAGTTGGGGTTTTTATCTGAATGGCAATATACTGGACTACCGTATCGTATTAAACCCAAGATATGGTATGAATGGGAATCAAAATCTTGTTACATCTAAGAGCAGTACAAGCTTCGGAGCCGGATTAATCGGTAAATGGAGATTGAATGACTATTTAGATTTAAGAGCAGAACCAGGCTTGCAATTTGCTCAAAGGGAACTTACTTTCAACACGCAGTCTAATGACCAGTATGCGGCTGGTACTTTAACAAATGCTCCTTTTACTCCATTTCCTTTAACGGAAAAAGATAAAGTAAGACAGGTAAAATCAACATTGGTGGATATTCCGGTCATGCTTGAGCTTCACGGACAGAGATGGTACAATTCCAGACCCTATGTCGCTGCAGGGGTAAATTATATCGTGAATCTTCAATCCAACTCTACTTCCACTGATGATAACCTTCAGCAGGTTTTCAGATCCACTACACATAACTTTGCGTGGTCTGCGGAGATGGGAATCCAGTTTTACTTCAATAAGTTTAAACTGACTCCGGCCATCAGAGGTACGTTCATTATGAACAACGAAGTTGTTGCGGATAACGCAAACACTCCTCCTTACTGGGCAGCTGCAATGTCTACTTTACAGACAAGAGCCATCATGTTTGTATTGAAATTTGAATAAGAAAAGACTTAAAATATAAAAAGGAGATGCGAAAGCATCTCCTTTTTTGTTCATCATATCAAAATATAGAGACTTTTATTTTTGTTAATGTCAATATTTTTATATTTTTGCTAACAGTTAGAATATATAAAACCTGGAATGCTTCAAGATTTAGAGAATAATTTTTCAGAGCTGGAAAAAAAGATTTTGAATTTACATAAAAACTATCAGAATCTTACTGAGAAATTTACGGAATTGAATACAGAGCATGAAGAATTGAAGAAGAAATATGATGAGGAAAGAAAAAAAAGTCAGGTATTAGCAGAAGAACAAAAAAAGATAAAACTTTATTCAGCAATATCAGGAAATCCCGAACATAATAGATTAATGAAAAACCATATCAATCGATTAGTAAAGGAAATTGATTTCTGTATTGCTCAGCTTCAAAACAGTGGATTATAATGGAGGTAAGGAGAATAACCATCAACATTGCAGGAAGAGTGTATCCGCTGAACGTACCGGCCGCAGAGGAAGAGACTTTGCGTAAAGTAGGGAAGCAGATTGAAAGTATGATTAAAGATTTTGAACAAAACTTCGATGTAAGAGATAAACAGGATGCTTTGGCCATGTGTGCCCTTAAATTAGGAACCAATGCTGAAGTAGTATCACTTAACTACGAAAAAAACATAAATTCAACCAACGAAAGATTAGTAAAGATTAATCAGACGTTGAATGAAATTGGGAAATAGATTTTTTTTCCTGAAACAACTGCCTACAATAGTTCTAACACATTAAAGGTAAACTCAACGCTAAACAATTACCGAACAAATGTCCATCGAATGGCGTGCCGGTTCTCCGGATTACAGACAGTGGAAATCAGTTCAAATCGTGTTGATTAGGAGTTTACTCTATATCACTGGATTATTGTAGGCTTTTTTTATTTAAATGATTAAAGACAATTAAAACTCAATATATATGACAACAGCCATTATAGTCGGCGTTATTTGCTTGGTAGTTGGTGCGGTTATAGGGATTCTTTTCTCTAAGAGCTCACTCAATGCCAAGGCAAAATTTATTATAGATGATGCAAAGAAAAATGCTGAAAACCTTATAGAAAAAGCTAACGTACAAGCCGAATCCATAAAAAAAGAAAAGAACCTTCAAGCTAAAGAGAAATTCCTTGAATTAAAATCTCAGCACGATGCCGATATCCAGGCCCGTGAAAAGAAAATACAGGAGATTGAGAAAAGAACAAAAGATAAGGAACATAAGCTGAATGATGAGCTTAGTAAGACCGGAAAGCTTGAAAAGGATCTGGATAAGCAGATTGCAGATTATGCAAAGAAGAACGAAATTTTAGAAAGAAAACAACAGGAATTGGATTCTGTGACTTCTAAAAAAGTTGAAATTCTTGAGAAAATATCTAACTATACGGCAGAAGAAGCAAAAGCTGAATTGGTAGAATCCATGAAAGCAGAAGCTAAAACCAGAGCTCAGGCGCATGTTCAGAGCATCATGGAAGAAGCCCAGCTTAATGCCAAGAGTGAAGCCAGAAAAATCGTAATTCAAACGATTCAAAGAATCGGGACAGAGCAGGCTATCGAAAACTCAGTATCGGTTTTCAATATCGAATCTGATGAAGTAAAAGGTAGAATTATCGGTAGAGAGGGTAGAAATATCCGTGCACTGGAAGCGGTAACAGGAGTTGAGATTATCGTAGATGATACCCCGGAAGCTATTCTTCTTTCATGTTTTGACCCTGTAAGAAGAGAGATTGCAAGATTATCACTTCACAGATTGGTTACAGATGGAAGAATCCACCCAGCAAGAATTGAAGAAGTTGTTGAAAAAACGAGAAAACAAATCGAAGAAGAAATCATTGAGGTTGGTAAAAGAACCATCATAGATTTAGGAATTCACGGATTACACCCTGAATTGATTAAGATCGTAGGTAGAATGAAATACCGTTCTTCTTACGGACAAAACTTATTACAGCACTCCAGAGAAGTTGCTAATATTGCTGCAACCATGGCTGCTGAACTAGGATTAAATGTGAAACTGGCGAAAAGAGCAGGTCTTTTACATGATATCGGTAAGGTTCCTGAGCAGGAATCTGAACTTCCTCACGCATTGTTAGGTATGCAATGGGCTGAGAAATATGGAGAAAATCCTGAGGTAATCAATGCTATTGGAGCTCACCACGACGAAGTTGAAATGACTTCCCTGTTGTCTCCAATTATCCAGGTTGCCGATGCTATTTCCGGAGCAAGACCGGGGGCAAGACGTCAGGTATTGGAGTCTTATATTCAGAGACTGAAAGATCTTGAATCGGCAGCATTAAGCTTTGATGGAGTATCAAGTGCTTACGCGATTCAGGCAGGTAGAGAGTTGAGAGTAATGGTAGAAAGCGGAAAAGTGAATGACGAAATTGCTTCTCAGTTGTCTTACGATATCTCTGAAAAGATCCAGAACGAATTAACATATCCCGGACAGGTAAAAGTAACAGTAATCAGAGAGACGAGAGCTGTGAATATTGCGAGATAATAATTTAACAAAGATATTCTGTAAAAACCTTTCAAGAAATTGAAAGGTTTTTTATTTTTATCAAAATTTAAAAATGCAAGAACTATCCATGTCTTCAAAGCTGAAGTACATTTTCTCCATTCCGGTAATTATTTCTGCTCTCGGTTATTTCGTAGATATTTATGACCTTCTCTTATTCGGTATTGTAAGGATTCCCAGTTTAAAAGCTTTAGGCCTCAATCCTGATGTGGATGGTACCTTCATTTTGAATTGCCAGATGACCGGCTTATTGATTGGTGGGGTTTTCTGGGGTATTTTTGGAGATAAAAAAGGCCGGCTGTCCGTATTATTCGGTTCTATTCTTGTATATTCCCTCGCAAACATAGCCTGTGGATTCCTTCCTTACTTTCCTAAAGAGCATTTGGTGTACCAATATGCGGGTTTAAGGTTTATAGCAGGTATTGGGTTAGCCGGAGAGCTTGGAGCCGGAATAACCCTTGTTTCTGAAAGCCTCCCGAAAAGTTTACGGGCAATAGGGACATCTGTAGTGGCAGGTTTTGGATTAATGGGTGCGGTAGTGGCTCAGCTAACTGTTGAACTCGCCGGAAGCTGGAATATTTCTTACATTATCGGAGGTGTTCTGGGTATTATGCTGCTATTTTTAAGGATAAGCGTTTCAGAATCGGGAATTTATAAGAATATTGAGCATCAGACGAATGTTTCAAAAGGCAATTTTCTTTCCTTTTTTACCAATAAAGATCGTTTCATCAGGTATATGAAATGTATTGCTGTCGGACTTCCAACCTGGTATTGTATAGGTATTCTTGCTGTGTTAGCCAATCAGTTTGCTCCGGAAATGGGCATTAAGGAGATCAATCCTGGAAAAGCTATTATGTGGGGATACGTCGGAATATCTATCGGGGATTTGATGAGTGGATTTATTTCGCATCTTTTAAAATCCAGGAAAATGGCTATTTTTTATATGCTGGCATTTACGCTGGTAGGCGTTGCAATTATGCTTTTCGGTAATACCAATACCGAAACCAAATATTACATTTTCTGTGTCTGGCTAGGGCTGGGAACTGGATATTGGGCCATGTTCGTTACCCTGGCTGCCGAACAGTTCGGGACCAATATCAGGAATACGGCAACGACTACTGTTCCTAATATGGTAAGGGGATTGGTGCCTGTAATGATTCTGGCTTTTGATTTACTTAAGCATAATTTTACCGTTATCATAAGTGCCGCTATTGTTGGAGTAATCGTTTTCGGACTGGCATTTTATTCATCAATTACGATTTCCGAAACCCATAACAAAGACCTTGAATTTACAGAATAACAGCAGGTGTTTAATAAATTGTAAAAGTATTTTTGCGTTAAAAAATTAATAACTGTTTTTATATAAATAAATTATGAATTTTTTTTGTAAACTATGCTTTGAATATTAATTATTTGTTTAAATTTGAAATCATTAAACTATATTGTTCAATCTCAAAATCAAATCACATGGTAAACAACATTTTTAAAAACGCTAAGAAATTAAACAAAGGAGAACTTAAAAACATCGTAGGAGGTGTAAACGTGAATCCTGATTTATCTCTATGCGGATGCAGCTGTTCAGGTTCTGTAACTGGTCCTAAATACTGCATTCAGTACATTGCTTGCCCACAGGTTTATACTTGTGATCAGTCGGCAATTTAATTACGAATTATTTCAGTTAGAAATAAACATTTCCACATTTAATACGCAAAAGCCTTTTGGGGATCCAAAGGGCTTTTGTCTTTTTAATGGATAATATACAACAATGTTCCCGTACTTATAGAAATCCATAGGATGACCGCTATAGCCAGTGGCTTAAAACCAATTGTTTTTAAGGTTTGCAGAGAAAGGGTGGATCCAATAAGAAATAAAGTTAAGTTTAATCCTGATTTTGAAACTGTGGTAATGATCTGGCTGAAATGAGCAAACAAGGGTATATAGGTATTTAATAAGATTGCAAAAACAAAATATCCGATAAACCACGGAACTTTAATCTTCGATTCTTTATTTTTAAAGATCAACATGGTAATAAGAGAAACCGGAATAATCCATAAAGCACGGGCAAGCTTCACAGTAGTGGCTGTTTTTAATGCTTCATCCCCAAACTTGCCTGCAGCTCCTACAACGGAACTGGTATCATGAATACCGATCGCACACCATAACCCGAATTGCTCCTGGGAAAGGTGTAATGCATGACCAATAACAGGGTAAACAAATAATGCAATAGAGTTTAAAGTAAAAATGATTGCAAGAGCGAGAGAAATCTGTTTGGTGCTGGGTTTAATGATGGGAGAGGTAGCCGCTATGGCGCTACCTCCACAGATAGCGGTACCAACAGAAACCAGATATGACAATTTTTTTTCCAGCTTACATACTTTACCTAAAAAATACCCCAGGATCATTACTGTTGCAATGCTCACAACAGTTAATATAAAACCCGTTTTACCAGCCTGTAAAGCTTCGTTAAGTTTTAATCCGAAACCCAACCCTACAATGGATATCTGAAGCAGTAAATGAATATACCGATGGAGATATTTTTCAAAAGGATTTCCTAAAAGGACAGCGAGTAGAAATCCTAAAGCAAGAGCGATGGGAGATGAAATCCACGGTGTAAGCGTAATGACTGCTAATGTAAGGAAAATGATTTTCTTTGTTTTTTCGTTTTGGATAAAACGATTCATATTATAGATTCTTGAATTCATTCTTCAAAATTCTACAATTAATTATTACAATGTAAATTGTATTTTGTTATACTGGATAACTTTTAGTTATAATTTATAAACTTTAAAAAAAGTTGAATAAGGGCAGATTGTTCTCCTTTCGGAAGGATATAATGGAAGTTTCGTTCAATACTGAAATTTTTAATATCAATAATCGTCAGAGTATTATTTTTCAGCTCATTTAAGACAGTGCTTACGGAAAGAAATGCCAGACATTCGGAATGAAGGAGGTAGTTTTTTATACTTTCGCTGCTTCCTAATTGCATAACAATATTGAGATTTTCTAGATCAATGCCTTTTTCTTTTAACCGACTCTGGATAAATTCCTGTGTTCCCGAACCTTGCTCCCGGAAGATCAGGTCTGTATTGTATAAATCTTTCAATTGCAGTGTCTTGTTCATAAGAGGGTGGTCCGATTTTGCAACAAGTACAATTTCATCGGGTTTAAAAATTTTATAATCAAAATAAGAAGATTGGGATTCGCCTTCAATGATTCCCAGGTCAATTTTACCCTCTTTTAATAATGTTGATATAACTTCTGTATTGTAAGTAAGCAGTTCAATCTTAATATCCCGGTAATACGAATGAAATTTTGCGAGGATCTCAGGAAGGATATATTGTGCAACAGTAGTACTTGCGCCAATAATCAGTTTGCCCCTGTGTTCAGAATTCAGCTGATAAATTTCAAACTCCAGATCCCTGTACATATTGCGGATCTTTTCTGCATATTTGTAAAGTATGACTCCACTACCAGTAAGCTGGATAGATGTACCTTTCCTGTTAAACAGCCTGGTGTTAAGCTGGCTTTCTATTTCCTTGATATGTTTGGTGACCGCCGGTTGAGAGATATTCAACTCCTCAGAAGCTTTTGTAAAGCTCAGTCTTGAAGCAACCGTGTGAAAAACTTTAAGTCTGTAGTCAAACATGCTGTAAAAACAATTAAGACACAAACTTAGTTAAATTGTATGTAAGAATACCTTTAAAATTCAGAGATCTGAAAAACTTTTATCCTGGTCGCTCTCGTATCTGCGATGTTTAGCTTGTCCGATTCTTTGCCGCGTGTAAATACTGTTTCTGCCCGATAACAAATAAGAAACAACGCAAGCTATGGCAACATAAATTCCGGATTCAGCTCCAAAAAGCTCAATCCCCATCAACATACACGCAAGGGGAGTATTGGTTGCTCCCGCAAAAACTGCCACAAAACCCATTCCTGCCAAAAGCCCGAAAGGAAGAGGGATAAACAGGGATAAAGCACTTCCCAATGTTGCTCCGATAAAAAATAACGGAGTTACTTCACCGCCTTTGAATCCTGCGGATAATGTTATGATCGTAAAAATCATTTTTAAGGCAAAATCATAAAAAGGCAGCTGATTTTCGAATGATTCCACAATTGTGGGGATCCCCAGACCGATATACCGTGTCGTTCCCATTGTAAATACAGCAATAGCAACAATACCACCACCCACAATAGGCCGGAATGGGGGAAACGTGATCTTAGATTTGAATATTCTTCCTGCCCAATGTATCATTTTACTGAATGCTGCTGCACACAGACCAAAAGCAACACCGGCCAGAATACTGTAAAGAATAGGTAAAAACTCAGGTTTTGGGACGAAATCAATATGATAATGGGTATGTTTTACATTCCACAGATCGGTTGCCCAGTTTGCAATAATAGCAGACGCAAATGCAGGAAAAATGGCATTATAACGGATCCTTCCGATGAGAAAAACTTCAAGACCGAATACCGCTCCGGCTAGCGGTGTTCCAAAAACAGAACCGAAACCAGCAGCTATGGCAGCAATAATTAAAATTTTCCTTTCGGTTTTATCCAGTCTGAATGGTTTACTGATTTGGTCTGAAATTGCTCCTGCCATTTGTATTGCTGTTCCTTCCCGGCCTGCAGAACCTCCGAAAAAATGAGTAACTATAGTACCCAGATATACAAAAGAAGCCATTTTAAAAGGAATGGTTTTCTGAGGATCATGAATGGTATCGATTAGTAAATTATTACCGGCTTCGACGTCCTTTCCATAGTAATGATATAGCAGCCCTATTAAAAAACCGGCCACCGGAAGAAGCGCAATCAACCAGATATGGTTCTCCCTGAAACGGGTAGCCCATTCAAGGGACTGCAAAAACCCGGCTGAGGCACTTCCGACCAGAATCCCGATGATCGAGCTGATGCAAAGCCATTTTACAATATATGGGAAAGCAGGGAATTTTCTAAAGAAAAATCTTGAATGAAATACTATTTTTTTACTTACTGTTCGGGGATTTTTAGACATAATAATCCTGATTAATTTTGGTTGATAATCTATTAATCAGGCGTCATCAGCTTACGTAAAGCGGTTGGGTAAGGAAGAACACCATTTCCTTTTGAGCTACAAAGATAAATATTATTTATTAATTTTATAATGCATTACTTTATCAATCTCAATAGGATTATTATACTTTCTTATTACCTCCTGCATGCTTTTGGTTTGTGTATTGAGCTCATCTACATTGCGGATTTCCTTTCCATTGATATTGATATTAAGATCAGTTGCCGTTTTGCTGATGGTATTTCTTTCAAAAGCAAAAGGGTCATTATAAAATTCCAGCAATAATTTTTGCTTTTGCTTTTCATTGATGGAAATCGCTTTGTTGCCAAAATTAGACTCCAGAAAATCTTCAGTGGATGGTGTTCCGGTTAATGTTTCGCTTTTTAGAAGATGATAGATGAAATTTTTATTTGAATCGGATAATTCAAAAATTAAACCCGGCAGACCACGAAATTTAAAAGGTCCTTCATTAAATGGAATATCCTTACAAAACCATGCAGTCCAGCTTCTTCCTCCAAAATCGGCAGTTGCTTTTTGCAAAGTGTAATGTTCTACTTTTTTCACTTCGTCAGAGATCATCCAGTTGATTTTGTCCGTAGTCCTGAATGAATAATATCCTGCTTTTATATTAATGAAATTTTCATGATCAAAGGAGTTGACTTTTCTTTTTACAACCTGTCCGGACATATCCGTATAGCTGGAGTTCATTCCGAACTTTTTATTTAAAGAATCAGTAGACATTAGGTTTTGTCTGTAGAACTTAACTTCTTTTGGGGTGATATCCAGGATCATATTCTGCTTTTCATAACCGGATTCCGTGGAGTCCATTTTATATTTGAGCTCATAAATGAACCTATGGGTCTGGGACTGAACAAAAGTAATAATTAACAGGGCAGATAATGTAAAAATAATTTTCATGATATCTATAAATTTCTATTCCTTAACTATAAATTGTTGGTCCTCTTTATGATTAATGAATTGCTGCCTTCTCTTATAAAAAAGGCTTCATTTCATCCTCAATCTGGGTCCTTAATTCCATAAGTCTTTTTGCATACTGCTCCTGCTGCTTTTCTTCTTCAGTCTCGGGAACCCATTTAGGAACAGGCAGCTTTTTGCCATTTTCATCCACGGCTACAAAAACAATGATGCAATGTGTCTTTTTATCAAAATTAGGTTGCTTGAGGTTTCTCGAAAATACATTGATCGAAATGTGCATGCTGGAGGTTCCGGTATAAATAACCTGAGCTTCAACCTTCACAATTTCACCGATTTTAATGGGTTCATAAAAACGAATTCCCCCTACGTAAACCGTTACAGAATAATTTCCGCTCCAGGTAGTGGCACAGGCATAGCCGGCCTGGTCTATCCATTTCATCACGCTTCCCCCGTGAACATTTCCTCCATAATTAACATCCGATGGTTCCGAGATAAACTGAAACGTAATTGGCTTGTTCTGCATTGTATAAAATTTGAATAAAGATATTTAATAATTTTCAAAATCCTGAATTAAATCATAATTTTGAAGGGTTAAAGCTTATCATAAGCTTTTTTAGGATCATAAAAATCATAATAGAGATGAAAAAAGTATTCCACCTGAATACCTGCGATACCTGCAGAAAGATATTGGCACAGTTTGATCTTACAGACTGGGAACTCCGAGAAATTAAGAAAGAGCCGGTTACAGAAGAAGAGCTTGCTGAGATGTACAAAAGGACTCAATCGTACGAAGCATTGTTTAGCAAAAAGTCTACACAGATTAAATTACGGGGACTGGATGTAAAATCATTAAAAGAAAAGGATTTTAAAAATTTATTACTGGATCATTATACCTTTTTGAAACGACCTGTTTTCGTAACGGATAAGGAAATTTTTGTGGGAAATGATAAAAACAATATTGAGAATTTAAAAACGTTCTTTGGTGCCGATTAATTTCTGAAAATAAGATCATACAAATTTAAAACTTCGATTTGTAAAGGATTATTTTTCTGATTCGAAATATTTCACTCAATTAAATACATGTACGATTTTGAATATCCGGTATTGTTTACCGGATATTTGCTTCTCAGTAGAATTTGATAAAAAAATGATTTTTAGATTTTTTTGTATGTTAGCTGGTGATGAAAAAACTCCCTGATTCTCTTAATTCCCAAATTCCCTAAACAGGATCTGTGAAATTTTTCATCTATAATTTATAAACACAAAAAATAAAACAAATTATGATGGAAAAAGATTTTAATCCTGTAATAAAAGCTGTCCAGAACCTAAGAAAATTAAGCACTGATATTACCCTTACCCATAAGGAGATTGTGGAGGGCAATGATGGCATCATAAAAAAGATTGATGAAGCTGGAGAACTTATTGTTTTGTTTAATGATTGCATCATTATCAATTTATGGCTGAACGAAAAAGCTAAGCTACTTGAAAATATCATTGTATTGCTTGGAATACTTAGGAGTATCGAAGACAAATTCATAAATAAGGACCGCTCCAACCTGCTTGAAATAAGACAAGCTTACAACCATTATAAAGATGTTGTAATTAACATTCTGATAGAAATGCAAAATGTAGGAAACAGTATTTTTACAGCAGAAAACCTTCAAAAATGGGACAGCATCTGGGAGATTATTTCAAAGAATCTGAACCGGATTCTTTCCACATCTGAATCTTATAAATTAAAACTAACCCTCATGGAAAAGCTTGAACCGGATGAAATTGATGCTTTAACATTAGATATCCTGAAATATATTCCATGGAGTTACCCGGATTCGGAAGATCAAAATTATGAAAGACAATATGCGGAGGCTTACGATGAATTAAATCAATCCCTGTCTGAGAAAAAGAATGTATGGAATAAAGTTCTTAGTGTTTTGGCTGGTGGTATGGACGAGACATCAGCACATCGCTTGTCAATTAAAAGATAAATGTTGAGTGATTGGTTTAATATAGCTAAAGATTAAGGCGTGGTTTTGTTCTATGTGATTTTACTTCAGGTATTTATGTGATTTATTTTTCTTCAGATATCGTTTCTATATGTCGGGAAAATTTTATATTTGATGATACCAAAAATATTATTATGTTAAAAAATGTTCACAAAATCAAAAGCCTAAACAGGGGAGACCTTAGAGTAATCAATGGAGGAATCGGACCTGTTGTAAATTGCAATTTTTTATGCGGCGGTGCCGGTGGAGTAGTTTCCAATAATCCGGGAATGGGTGATGTATGTTCCTCGGATCGGAAATTATGCTGTATCTGCTATTAAACTAAAAGAGGCTGTATCCTATACAGTCTTTTTTTTGTGGAAAAGCAAATTATTTTAACAATATTTGTATTCTGTTTTACTTTTGTATCATGAAATATATTTTCGTTCTGTTAAGTTGCGTCTTTTGTCATCTTCATGCTCAGCATAAGATTGATTTAGATAAAAAGAATACCAAGGAACTGGATACTTTACATTATCTTAAAACAAATTTTGAACTTAAGAAATCCGAATATAGAGGGAAACCCTTTTCTTATTTATTGAGTAAAATGACCAGAATATACCCACGAACTGTTTGGAACACTCCGGATATAAAAGATAGTACCACTGTTGAGCGGTCATTGTTTCGGTTTTATGATATCAATTATCCTATTTTAAATGAAACCAAAATGCTCATTATCTGGCAAACGGGATTTTCTTACAGAACTGCTGACGCTTATAGCAGAAGAAATAAATATTACTTTACCAATGCGGAAAAGAAATTGTATGGAAGTATGATCATCAAGGATATTTTGGTTTACCGATAACAAAAACCCCAATAAAAAAATAAAACCGTAGGAACTCCTACGGTTTTTATTTTAATAAAATATTCCTTTCTATACAAAAGGTGCCTTCACAACTTTTGCAGGGATATTTTTATTTCTTACCTGGATGAAGATATCCGATCCTAATTTAAAATGAGGTTTAGCAACATAACCCAGTCCTAAACCAATCTTTTTCATAGGAGATTGTGTTCCTGAAGTTACTTTTCCGATTACATTTCCTTCCGCATCCACTACAGGATAATCATGTCTGGGAACCCCTTTGTCCTGAAGTTCAAAAGCAATCAGTTTTCTTGTTACTCCTTCTTCTTTTTGTTTGGCAAAGGTTTCTTTAGAAAGGAAATCTTTATCGAATTTTGTGATCCATCCTAAACCGGCTTCAATAGGAGAAGTTGTATCATCGATATCATTTCCGTAAAGACAGAATCCTTTTTCAAGTCGCAAAGTATCTCTGGCAGCAAGTCCACAAGGAATAATACCCTCTGTTTCTCCTGCTTTGATGATCTCATCCCAAAGTTTTACGGCATCTTCATTTTTAAAATAAATTTCAAATCCTCCGCTGCCAGTATATCCCGTATTTGAAATAATGACATCGTTTACTCCTGCTACAGCCCCTACTGTGAAGTGATAGTAAGGAATTTCAGACAAGTTAACGTCAGTAAGCTTTTGAAGGATTGCTGTTGCATTCGGTCCCTGAATTGCCAAAAGTGACATTTCATCGGAAGCGTTGGTCATTTTAGCTCCGAAAGTGTTGTATTTTGAAATATGATTCCAGTCCTTTTCAATATTTGAAGCATTAACTACTACAAAATATTTTTCATCATCCATCTGATACACGATAAGGTCATCTACGATACCGCCATTCTCATTAGGAAGACAAGAATATTGGGCTTTTCCTTTTTCCAGTGCATCTACATTATTTGTCGTAACGAATTGCAAAAGCTCTTTAGAACCAGGACCCTCAATGAAAAATTGTCCCATGTGAGAAACATCGAATATTCCCGCGTTTTCTCTCACTGCAAAATGTTCTTCCGTAACTCCGGAATATTGTACAGGCATTTCGAAGCCTGCGAAAGGTACTATTTTCGCTCCTAAAGAAACGTGTTTGTCGTACAAGGCTGTTTTCTTCATATTTATTTTTATTACTTTATTTTAAAGCTGTTAAAAGTATCATTGAAAAGATTCATATAATTGCCATTCCAGTATTTCTGGCCACAATTGATGGAAATAATGAACAGGTTTTTCTCTTTTTGAAAAACTTTGGTAATCCAGAAAAGCTTATCGTGATCATCAAAATATTCATACGTATATTCTGTGTATCCTTTCTTTCCTTTACCGGATTTTACCTTGCTTTCTTCATCATTGGATTTGTAAAGGGCAAGGATGAATTTTTTTGTTTCCTCTTTAGGAATATTCAGGTCATGGTACTCTGAAATTGTAATGGCACCAATTTCATTCGAAGGAAATATATTTACAATATCATCGTCATTTGTCGATTTCCACCCTTCAGGAACGTTAATCGTGTAATTGGTACTTTCATAAACTGCCGTTTTCTGTGCAAAGGTAAAACAGCCTAACATCAATATTAATCCTGCGATCAAATTTTTTCTCATCTAAAAATGGTGTTTGTATTCTTCCAGAATGATTTTAAACCATTCTGTAAAATTTTCTGGGTTCTCAGAGATCTCTTTATCCAGATCAGCAATGGAGATGTATCTTACCTCTTCAACCTCTTTTTTATTTAAACTGAAATCAGCATCGTAATTTCCAACGAATACATGGTCAAGCTCATGCTCCCAAAGTCCACCGCCAACATCAGCTTTATAAATAAAACTGAATTTTTCCGCAAGTTCTACTTCTATTCCCAGTTCTTCTTTCACCCTACGCTTTGCACCTGCCAGATAGCTTTCACCATTTCTGGGATGCGAGCATACTGCATTAGTCCATTGGTTTGGAGAATGGTATTTTTCCGAAGCTCTTTTTTGCAAGAGCATTTCTCCCTTATCATTAAATAGAAATACGGAAAAAGCCCGGTGTAGCAAGCCATTAACGTGTGCCTGCTGTTTTTCCATCAAACCTATAACATTGTCCTGCGGATTTACTAAGACTACCAATTCTTCCATTCCTACAAATGTAAGTCTAATAAATGTATTTTGGAAATTTTTGGGGAAACATCATATCAATGCCAGATCGCGGATGGAATCCCTGAAATTTTCGGAACTTTTTAATGATCTGCAGTTCGTTTTTCTTTTCTCAATATGGATGAAGATATACCGAAATGCTTTTTTAAGGCCTTATTAAGGTGGCTTCCGTCGGTAAAACCCAGGCTCCATGCAATTTCCTGTAATGGAGCTGTTGTATATGTAATCCTGTTGATCGCTATCTGCAGTTTGGTTTTCTGAGTATATTCCTTTAATGTTTCGCCGGCATTTCTTTTAAAATATTCGCTGAAATACTTTCCGGAAAGATTAAATTTTTTGGATAAATAATCGATAGACAATTGATCCTCATTAATGATGTTTTGATTGATATGCCGGATGATTTCAGAAAATTTAGTATCGCCTTTCTCTTTCGTATCGGCCAGTCTTGAACTGATAATTGTAAGTATTGAAGACAGGGAATTGGCGATTAAAGTTTCAGAATACGCCGCGTTCTGATCCCTTTCATGAACTATAATATCCAATAATCTTCTAACCTGTTCCTTGTCTTTATTATCATGAAAAACAAGTCCTTTGCTGAAATCATAGAATCCTATGATATAATTGAGTTTGCTGTACCATTGTGAATAATTGATATCCGTACTTTTAAGATTTTTAAAATAATGCTCTGTAAACCGGACGAATAAAAACTGAGTAGGCTGGATGATGTCATAGGCATGACACTTTGAATAGGGAAGCAAAAAGAAATCCTGAGGTTGATAATTCCGGGTTTTGTATTCTATACTTTGTACTCCTTTCCCCGAAAGAATGAAGACGAGTTCAAAAAAACTGTTTTTACGGAAACGGTCCTTCCATTCAGATAACTCAGTTATTTCGATTTCAATAAGCTCATGTATATGGTCCATCGCAGCATCAATGATTAGTACAAAATTAATCTTTTATTTATACTCAATTTTCTGTTTTTTGTACTCTTTTAAGAATGTATGCCTGCTGTAGCTTTGTGAAAAAAAAGATGGATTATAAAAGTATAGCCAGGCAAACTGTTGGATATTTATACCAGGCTCATTCAAGTATCAGAAATTCAGGAATTGATAATAAGCTTATTGCTCTGGCCGAGCTGAGGATATCCCAGTTAAACGGCTGTGCCTATTGTTGCAGTTTCCATGCCGGAGAACTCAGAGATATGGGTATCGATCAATCTATAATTGATAAGATCCCCGGATATAAGCACTCGGCATCATTCAGTAAAAAACAGCTCTTAGTTTTACAGTGGGCAGACGCTGTAACCTTCATCAATGGAGATATCAGTAATTTACTTGTAGAACTTCAAACTGAATTCTCTGAAAGGGAGATTGTAGAACTTACATCAAGTATTTCCCTTATGAATGCCTTGAACCGGTTGCGTATTAGCCTTGGAGAAAAATTTTAAAATTTTCGGTTTAATCATGATATTTCAGATTATCAATAATGTAAATCTTGTGGTTATTTGTTGAAATCTGATATTATTTTTAGT
This sequence comes from Chryseobacterium sp. Chry.R1, assembly GCF_039645525.1. Lineage (NCBI taxonomy): Bacteria > Pseudomonadati > Bacteroidota > Flavobacteriia > Flavobacteriales > Weeksellaceae > Chryseobacterium > Chryseobacterium sp. Chry.R1. The sequence continues at coordinate 4,139,131 of NZ_CP151793.1, read as the reverse complement.
GAACTTCTGGTGATTAAACTCAAGTGAAACTGAAAATTTTAAATCATAAATGTAAAATTGGTTGATTTAATATTGAATTTATTAATCTAATTTACGTTATAGTAGTAAATTTTTAACATAAACAAAGTTTAACACCTCTTTTCATTGTAAAAATCGTAACTTTGTAATTCAAATTTTTATGATGGAGCTAGATTATATCGAACACGTGAGTCCAGTACTAAAGGACGGAGTAAAAAATTACTTAATAGATATTGACGGAACAATTACAGATGATGTTCCGAACGAAGAACCGGAGAGAATGGTTACCTGTGAGCCTTATCCCGATGCTTTAGAAACCATAAATAAATGGTATGATGAAGGACATCAGATATGCTTTTTTACTTCCCGCACTGAAAATTTAAAACAAATTACAATTGACTGGCTGGATAAACACGGATTCAAATACCATAGTGTTTTGTGTGGAAAACCAAGAGGAGGGAACTATCACTGGATTGATAACCACCTGGTGAGAGCGACAAGATACAAAGGGAAATTTACTGATCTGGTCGAAAAGCAAGTGACAATCGAAGTTTTCAAAGAAGATTAAAAATAATTCAAAGATTTAAAGATTAATGATAAAGCAGCACGCCGAATTTTAATTTTTAAATCTTTTTAAATTTAAATAGACATTGTATTTATGAAAGTTTTAGCAAATGACGGTCTGGATCAATCTGGAATTGATGCATTAACTGAAAAAGGGTTTGAAGTAATCACAACAAAAGTACCACAGGAATTTTTAGTAGATTACATTAATGAGCACAAGATCCGTACTTTACTGGTACGTAGTGCGACACAGGTAAGAAAGGATATTATTGATAACTGTCCATCCATTGAGATTATCGGAAGAGGAGGTGTTGGTATGGATAATATTGATGTAGATTATGCAAGGGAAAAAGGAATTCATGTAATCAATACACCATCTGCCTCTTCGGAGTCGGTTGCGGAATTGGTATTTGCCCACTTATTTTCAGGAGCACGATTTTTACAGGATTCGAACAGAAAGATGCCTGTAGTAGGAGATACTGAATTTGCAGGACTTAAAAAAGCATATGCTAAAGGAATAGAATTGCGAGGGAAAACCATCGGTATCGTTGGAATGGGAAGAATAGGACAAGAGGTTGCAAGGATTGCTTTAGGTCTTGGAATGAGAGTAGTTGCGGCTGATAATAATGTAGGCAGGGCAAGTATAAAAGTCAGGTTCTATAACAATCAGTTTATCAATGTGGATATTGAAACGGAACCGTTACAGGATGTTCTGAAGCATTCGGATTTTATTACCCTTCACGTACCGGCACAGAAAGACGGATATATGATCGGAAAAAATGAGTTTGAAATTATGAAGGACGGAGTTGCAATAGTGAACTGCTCACGCGGAGGTGTTATTGATGAGGTCGCTTTAATTGAAGCCCTGGATTCCGGAAAAGTGAAGTTTGCAGGACTGGATGTTTTCATTAATGAGCCTACTCCTTCAAAAGACATTCTCACTCATTCTAAAATTTCCCTCACCCCTCATACAGGAGCTTCAACATTGGAAGCACAGGATAGAATTGGTCTTTCTTTAGCGGAGCAGATTTCAAGTATACTACAGATTCACTAATCGAATGAAGTTCGTATTGAAATAAAAAACACCTCAAATGAGGTGTTTTTATGTTATATGTTGTTCTTGTTTTTTAGTAAATCTCTGATTTCCATCAATAATTTCTGATCATCTGTAGGACCAGCCGGAGCAACCTCTTTAGCCTTTGATACTTTGTTAATTCCTTTAATCATTATAAAAAGAACCATTGCTATACAAAGGAAGTTAATAACTGCCGCCAGGAAATTACCATAGGTAACGCCGTTCCATACCAGGGTTTTGATATTTTCTGCCCCTGCAGCTTTTAGAGCCGGATTAAGTAAAAGAGGAGTAATAACATCTTCTACAAATGATGAAACAATTTTACCAAAAGCTGCACCAATGATAACCCCTACTGCAAGATCAATGACATTGCCTTTGACTGCAAATTCTTTAAATTCCTTTAAAAATCCCATAATTTAATTTTTTTTATGTTGTGTATGACACAAATATAGCTAAAATTGTTATTTTTTTCGCGTTTATGGGATATTTATTTGTATTCTTTTTAAATAATGTGAATGTGGAGTAATCACCTTTGCGTTAATAAAAAATATTATAAATTAGTCGGATACTAATATGAAATGAAAATATTTACGAAGGAGCAAATAAGGGCGTGTGATCAGTTTACGATATCGAACGATCAAATTTCTTCAATTAAACTAATGGAGCGCGCAGCACAATCATGTGTAAACTGGATATCTGAACATTGTAAAAATCATAAGAAGTTTTTTGTTTTCTGTGGCGTTGGAAATAACGGAGGAGATGGATTTGCTATTGCACGGCTGCTCCATACCGAAGGTTTTGATGTAGAGGTATTTGTAGAGGATCCCAAATCGAAACTTTCCGATGATGCAGAGGTCAATTTTGAAAGAGTACAAGGGGTTTCGGAAATTCCGGTTAAAAGATTCAGTGAGCTGGATAAGGACCCGCTGGATGATGATACTGTTATTATTGATGCCCTTTTCGGAACCGGATTATCAAGAGAACTTGAAGGAGCATACAAAGAAATAGTTGATTATTTAAACACTCTGAAGGTTGTTAAAATTTCTATTGATATTCCTTCCGGACTTTTTGCAGATACCACTTCTGTTGCAGGCTCTACTATTTTCAAGGCTGATTATACTCTGAGTTTTCAATTCTGGAAGAAGAGCTTTTTACATCCTGAAAGTGGTATATTTACAGGTAAGGTAGAGATTTTGGATATAAATCTTAGCAGAGAGTATATTTCAAATACTGAAACAGCTGATTTTTCAGTTGATGAAGAATGGATCAAAAGAATTTTTAGACCGAGACCGGACTTTTCTCATAAAGGATTGTATGGTAAAGTACATATTGTTGCAGGAAGCTTTGGTAAAATGGGAGCTGCTGTGCTATCCACAAAAGCTGCTTTAAAAACCGGAGCCGGTTTGACGTTTACGGTTGCTCCCGAATGCGGATATAATATTTTACAAATATCTTGTCCGGAAGCCATGTTTATAAAAAGTGGTGATAAGGTTACAAGTAAGATAGAGATTGAAGATAATTCTGTATTTGGTATAGGGCCGGGTATAGGAGCAGATAAGGAAACGCAAAAAGTCCTTCTGCAATTTTTAAAAGAATATGCGAAACCACTGATCCTGGATGCTGATGCTTTGAATATAATTTCGGAAAATGAAAAAAATCTGAAACTGATCCCGAAGAATTCAATCATTACTCCTCATCCCAAGGAGTTTGAAAGGCTATTTGGTAAATCTGCAGACTCTTTTGAAAGACTGGAACTGGCTCGTCAGAAAGCGGATGAGCAGCAGATATATATTGTCCTGAAGGATCATCATACACAAATTATTACTCCTGATGGAAAAGTGTATTATAATACAACAGGAAATTCGGGACTGGCCAAGGGAGGAAGCGGAGATGTTCTTACAGGAATTCTTACCTCATTACTGGCACAAGGATATTCCGAAGAAGATGCCGCTGTTTTCGGGGTGTGGCTTCATGGAAAAGCAGCAGATTATGCGGCAGAAAGATATTCTAAAGAATCTATGCTTCCTACTGATCTCATTAATGAACTGGGAACAGTATTTGAGAAAATCAATAAAAAAACGGCAGTTAAGCTATAAAGTACTTCTAAAGGAGGTCGTAAAAATATAAAAGCCACAATTCAATTGTGGCTTATATATTTATTTTAAGGAATATAATTATTCAGGTTTTGCGTTTTGTTCCTGAGTAATTTTGAATTTTTTAGACATAATCATGATCACTACTCCTGCAAGCATGAAAGGAATAGAAAGTACCTGTCCGGTATTCAAGCCTCCGATCTGGATAAATTCATCTCCCTGAGGCTCTTTTAAAAATTCTACAAAGAATCTGATAGCCCAAAGAATAATGAAAAATAATCCAAATAACCAGCCTTGCTGATATTTCTTATCTGTCTTTTTGTATAAGATCCACAGCAGGATAAACAGGCAAATATATCCGAAGGCTTCAAAAAGCTGGGTAGGATAACGAGGTACGGTAAGACCATATTCACTGCTTTGCTGTGGGAAAAGTAAAGCAAACGGGGAATTCGGGTCTACAGGTTTTCCTACAATTTCAGAATTGAAAAAGTTCCCCATTCTTACAAATGCACCTCCCAAAGAAACCACTATTCCTAATCTATCGTATACCCAGAAAGGGTTTTTTCTGATGATCTTAAACGAGTAATAAAGAGTTGTAAGAATTAAAGCAATAGTAGCTCCATGGCTTGCCAATCCTGAAAAACCTGTGAATTTCAGGCCGTTTTTTGTGCTTATTGGCAAAAAGACACTCCAGAAATCTTCCTTGAATAATTCAGGCTGATAAAAGATAACATGGCCTAGCCTTGCACCTAAAATAGTTCCGATCAAGGTCCATGTAAATAATGGTTCCAGATATTTTAAATTGACATTATCAGTTTTGAAGATTCTTGCCATCAGGAGATAACCAAATCCAAAGGCAAAAATGAACATCAGGCTATAAAAATGAAGTGTAACAGGTCCCAGTTTGATCCCATTGGAAGGATCCCATATTTTAAAAGGAGTTTCCAGTTCAACATGGTCTGCAGCTGTAATGGGTTTGTCTGCTTTTACAGCATATTTGAAAGTTTCAATATTTTCCTGAGTAGCCGGAGTTTCTATCAGCTTAAAGTGTTTATCAAAAAACTGGTATTTTGCTTCTTTGTACTTACTTAATGTTGCAGCGCTGAAATTGAAGTAAGCAGGCTCAAAATTAGACTTATTCAGAATTACCAGAACATTACTATTGATAGGTCTTTCCACAAAAGAGTCCAGATCTCTGATTTCAGTTGTTGAATAGATTTTAACGGGGATTTCCGTAGCATTTACTTGTAAGCTTCCGTCCGATAGACCGCCAGGGTATGCCTGTGCAAAAATACACTGGGTAACGAAGGCAAATACTACGAGGTACATTCTGAAAAAAATATTACTCATTTCTATTTTTTTGATAGTTTATTACTGAATTTTTATTTCTTTGGAGGAACGGGGTCATATCCGCTACCTCCCCATGGATGACATTTTGAAATTCTCCTGATACCCAGCCACAATCCTTTAAAAATACCATGCACCTGCAGTGATTCTATCATATAATGGGAGCATGTAGGTTCATAACGACAGTTTTTAGGGAGTAAGGGCGAGATAAACCATTGGTAAAATTTAACTAAAATTACCAAAGGAAAAGTAATGATCTTGTTGACTGTTAATTTCAAAACAATGCAAAAATAGGGTAAAAAAATGAAAATTAGTTTAAATTTGTTATAAGTTTCAGACACATAAATCTGAAATATTCACTCAAAAATCCTAAAATATCTTGAATCAAAATATTCCATTAGCTGAAAAATTAAGACCCAAAACCCTGGATGATGTTCTGGGGCAGGAGCATCTTACGGGTGAGAAGGGAACAATACGGAAGATGATTGAGAACGATACGCTCAATTCTCTTATTTTATGGGGGCCTCCAGGAACGGGGAAGACAACATTGGCAGAAATTATTTCTGAAAAATCCGGAAGAAAGTTCTATAAACTTTCTGCGGTTTCTTCGGGTGTAAAAGATGTTCGTGATGTCATTGATGAAGCAAAAAAACAGAATCTATTTTCAGGAAAATCGCCAATCCTATTTATTGATGAAATTCACCGCTTTAATAAGTCGCAGCAAGATTCATTGCTTCACGCAGTAGAAAAAGGATGGATCGTTCTGATAGGTGCAACCACGGAAAATCCAAGTTTCGAGGTAGTTTCAGCCTTGCTTTCAAGGAGTCAGGTGTATATCCTGAAAGCTTTAAGCTATGAAAAACTGGAAGAACTTGTGGACATTGCTCTCGATAGGTATAATAAAGACGAGAATACCCATTTAAAAATTGGAGAAAAAGGTGCATTTATACAATATTCGGGTGGTGATGCCAGAAAACTTATCAATTCTGTTGAGTTGGTTCTCAATCAATATAAAAATACAGAGACAACTGAGGTTTCCAATGAAGATGTTCTTGCCGTTCTTCAGGAAACAATAGCTTTATATGATAAAAACGGAGAACAGCACTACGATATTATTTCTGCATTTATTAAATCCATGCGGGGAGGTGACCCCAATGGTGCGGTATATTGGCTGGCAAGAATGATCGCCGGGGGAGAAGATATTAAATTTATTGCGAGAAGGATGCTTATTCTTGCGGCTGAGGATATTGGATTGGCAAATCCGAATGCTTTGGTTATTGCTAATAATTGTTTTCAGGCTGTCAACGTAATCGGTAATCCCGAAGCCCGGATTATTTTAAGTGAAACTGCAGTGTATCTGGCGGTATCTCCTAAAAGTAATTCTACTTATATGGCTATTAATAATGCATTGGCATTAGTAAAACAAACAGGTAATCTTCCTGTACCCCTTCATCTCAGAAATGCTCCGACAAAACTAATGAAGGATCTCAATTATGGCAAAGACTACAAATATGCACATTCTTATGAAGGAAACTTTGTAGACCAGGATTTCCTTCCTGAAGAAATTAAAGACACCAGGCTTTATGAGCCGGGAGATAATGCCACTGAGAAAAAGATCTATGAAGAACTCAGAAAAAAATGGAATAATAAATATTAGAAAAGGATGCTCAATGAGCATCCTTTTTATGATCAAAAATTAATGATTATTTCTGGGTTGTTGTAATAAAAAGGGACTTTTTGCCATTGTAATCCTTTACTTCAGTTTTAGCTAAAATATCAGCATAAATACTGGTTTCAGGATTAGAAAATTCATAACCTTCGATGATTACAGGTGTTTCTTTGGGTAGGTTGTTTTGTACATTAAGCTGAGCTAATGTTAACCTGTCAAGGTTTTCATATCCTTTTTTGATTTTGAACTCTGTAATCCCATTGTCTGCCAGATAACTGAATTTTTTTAGATTCTGTGGCAAAGTAGCAGGCGTTTTATAAACATGCATGCTTTGTATGAAATCTGATTTGTCCTTGAACATATCAACTGTTCCAACAATATCATTAGCAACAGCAAATTTAGCTGAAGGATTCTTCTGTCCAAACAAACATACAGAAGATACTAATAAAAAAGAATAAAGTATTTTTTTCATAATCTAAAGAATAAGTAACGATTAAAAACAGGTTAAATATAAGTTTTTTTTGTAGAATTTGAATGTGATTTCAAGATAAATTAAAAATTATGTATAAATAATGGGTTTTATTAAAATTCTGAATTTTCATTTTTATCAGTTTCCTCCTTTTTATCCACAAGATTTTTAATGATATTTTTCAATCTCTGGAACATAAATGAGCTCAGCAATAAAATCACTCCAAGTAATATAAAAGCTATAATTCGGGAGATATTATCCATTTGCCATACATCATAGGCATACAGTTTCACAATAACGATCCCTATAAGGGTGAATCCGATTCTGCTTAATTCATTATTCTCTCTTTTAAGCCCGGTATAAATAAAGATAATTGAAAGGATAGCCCAAATGATTGGAAGATACAGAATGCTAAAATGTTTTTGCAGTGCAGGCAGGTTTGTAAGGTTTACTGAATTTCCCAATAAATATAAATGATACAATTCACAGCTTACACCAGTAACCAATGTAAAGGCACCGAGCCAATACGAAATTTTTATTTTCAAAAAATCCGGTGTGTTTATTACCTTATAATAATATACATATATAAAAGGAATGAGGTATAGTAAATAAATTCCATAGAAAGAAGGTGAAGTTTTCTTTAATACGATATCATGTATAAGCTCGGAAGCACAGAAAGTAACATGAATGATAGTAAGGCAAAAGAAAAAATAAATCAATCCGTTTTCGATTTGTCTGTTTATTTCCAGTTTTCTGCCGAGTAGTAAAAGGATGAAGATGTAGAACAGACTCAGTAAAAGCCCCGATACTAAAATAATAGCAAAAGGCTGTTCAGAAATCTGATAAATCAATTCAAATAATATCGCGAAATAAATGATAGAGTAATTAAGGATTTTAAATGCATTTTCAAAGAAGCTATTTCCGGAAGTGTTATTTCCCTGTAATCTTTTGAGTAGGGCAAGATTAAAAAGGATGGTAATGATTGTCACCAAACTTGTTAAAAAGATAGGGTTGATTATTACGTTAAGATCTTTTGCGTCGAAATATTGTGCCCATGTAATGATTTGAGCTAACAGGACCAAAGGAAAAAGAATATAAAAGAAAACTTTAAAAATACTAAGATTTGTTTTTTTCCAGATAAAAAGAAGTAAAGTTGCTTCAATTGCCCAGATGCTTGTGATCAAATGCGTTTTGAAATGCAATGCGACAGCAATGGTTAGAAGGCTTACAGTAATACCTGTAAATATGGAATAAGTGCTGTTAAAACTTTTCTTATTATATTCCCTGAAAACGAGACAGCCGTTAATTGCTGCAAAGATTAGAGGAAATATGATGACCGGTTCATATCCCAATTTGTTAAAAAGGTAAATTAAACTTAGAGTACTAAAGAAGTTGACCAGGACTAATAATATTGTATCAAAAGCAAAAAGTATGTTTTTCTTACTATAGTTTAGCAATGCGAAAGCATAAAATATAACATAATTGATCAGATAAAAATAAATACTTAATATTTCAGGTTTTTCTACAATCCAATATAACAAATAGAGATGCGTAAAGAAAAATGCAATTCCTCCAACACTTTTCCATTGTTTCAAAAAGGTAATGATAAACATTCCGATATTTAAAACAGATATATAGGTGAATAAAAATAAGTAATTACTCTGGCCGGAACTGATCATTAAAGGGGCTAGAAATCCGCCAAATAATGAAAAAATAACTAGGACCTCGCTATTATAGCGATAAGAAAGAATGATAGATAATAATGTTATACAGCATGTAATAATAAAAGCGGTATTCTGTGCGAACAGATGATATTCACGAAACGCTATGGTAGTGGTAAAATATAAGATTGCAATACCACCTCCCAATATTATAGATGAAAATGTTGCATAATTTTTTCTTAGAAAATGACCTGTAATTATAATAGCTGAACCGATGAAGAATCCTATTGTCGCCCTTGCTGCTTCTCCAATCCAGTTTTTATCAATGGCATACTTTACAAAGTAACCGATACCTAAAACCAAAGTGAAAATACCAATAACTGCCAGAATGTTTTGTTTAAGAAAACCCATAATAGGGGAAAGCCAGTCTGTCTGTTGATCTGATGGTACCTGTTCCTGAATGTTGGGGTAGATCTCTGGTGCAGATTCTTTTTCATGATGAGTATTGATAGGTGAAGCTTCAGGAGATAGCTGAGATGGACTTGTAGATTCTTTTTTTAGCCCTGCAACCGGAATGTCTTTAGGAGTATTTTCCTGTAAGTCTGAAATTTTCTTTTCAAGCTTTTGTATTCTGCTATTTAAATTACTATAAACAATAACAATCAATACAATAAGTAGAATAACCAGGAAATTTGCCGTCATAATTTTCATTTGTTTGATCAAATATAAATAAATGTTTGTTAAGCTACTCGTAAAAACAATTAATCCATCATATTGGGATATGATGGATTAACGGTGTATAGTGATTAAATTAAATAAAAGTCCTAGTTAGATACTTTGTAAATATAGAATGAAGCAACACTTGATCCAAGTAAACCTACGTCAAGCGCAGAAGACCCTACAAGACCGAATGAAATCTTATCTCCTGCCTGTAGGCTATAGATTGAGTTCAAGCTGGATTCTGAAATTGTTAAGCTTAACAGAATTAGGTTTGCTCCACTAAACGCACGGCTGTCTATTGTAGTAGCTACACCAGCTCTTGTTCTAACGATTCCTACTCCCGGACTGTTGGCAAGGATAGAAGCTTGTAATCCTGTTCCGTAACGGAAAGTAAATCCAATAGCATATACTCCGTCAGATGGAACAACGTACGTATTGTCGGTATCAGAGAATAATGCTGCACTACCGATTGTTCTTTCTGCTGTCAGGAAGTTAACTCCTCTAAATCCGGAAGGAAATAATCCTAAACTTAATAAACTGATTCCTGCTGTTTTTTTAGCAGCAAACAGGGTAGGGTTTGTTGCACCACCACTTCCGGCACTCGCTACTAATGCAGGATCTGCTTGTTGTAACTCACCGGTAGCAATATTATACATCATAACATCAAATCCGGTTAATGTTGTCGTTGTTGGAACCTGGCGTACTTTCACATCTCCGTTTACGTCAAGAGTAGCTGCTGGTGTTGTGGTGTTTATTCCTACCTGTGAAAAGGCTTGAAATGAGATCAAAAATAAGATCAGAATGGAAATTTTAGTTTTCATGTTATAAAAGTTTAAATTGTTATGGTTCTAGTTTTAGTTTCGTAAAAATACAGCAAAAATTATGCCTGTAGGTTATATTTTATATAAAGTTATTGTAAATTATGTTTAAATATTTTAACAATTTACAATTTATATTCAATATAACGTTACGTATTTATACTATAAGTAAATATACTTAAATTTTTTGAGAATAAAGATAAATAAAATAATTTAAATAAATCCCTTTTTATTGAATAATTTTTATTTAAGGTAAAAATAAAGCTGTCAGAACGTCTGACAGCTTTTTGAAATATTATTGATATTTATAAATTAGTATATAATTCCTTGTGTTTTTGATAAGATCTAACTTTCCAACAAAAATTCTTTGTAGTTTCCAAGGAAATCAACATCTGCATGAATGGATTCCAGCTCCTGTATTGCATTTCCATGCAGGATCGGATGCCATTCACCTACCACATTGATATAGAAAAAGTAGTTTCCAAGTCCCGTTTTTAAGGTCCGGGATTCTATTTTGCTAAGATTCATCTTTCTCCAGGCGAATACTGATAGTACCTGGTGTAATCCTCCGGCATGATCTTCAGGTAATGTAATGAGCATCCCGGATTTTTCACCCAGAACTTCTAATTTTTCGTTTTTGTAAGGATTTCCTTCTTTAGAGATCACGATAAAGCGTGTATGGTTCTGCTCAAAGTCCTGAATATTCCGGTTAATGATTTTTAAACCATAAAGGTTGGCAGCAAATTGATTGGCGACAGCTGCGATCTTTTGATCAGGGTTCTCAGATACATATTTTGCTGCGGCGGCCGTAGAAGAAAAATCCTGTCTTTGAACATTCTTGTAGTGGTCATCTAAAAAATGAAAACTCTGAGCCAATGCCTGCGGATGAGAATAAATCTTCTCAATTTCCTCAATAGAATTATTGGGATGAATCATTAAGTGATGTGCAATGGGCATCACAGCTTCAGCTTCGATTTTTATTGCAGGGGTTTTATACAGATAATCTAATGTCATGGAAACGGTACCTTCAATGGAGTTTTCCAAGGGGACAACAGCTTTAGCAACTTCTCCTTTTTCTACTGCTTCAAAACAATCCAGGATATTTGCCTGTGGTAATAGGTCTTCCTCAGGAAAAAGTTGTGTGGTGGCAAGTTGGGTAAAACTTGCATATGGGCCAAGAAATGCAATCTTCATATATTCTGCGTAATTGTTAAATGTAAATTAAACTTCAACAAAGGAATGAAATAGTTGATAGTTAAAAAAATTATATACCTTAATTATTCAGGGGTATTTTCTTCAACCTTCCAGTTTGCTTTAAAAAGATTCAATAAATGCTCCGGGCATCTGATGATTTTGTTGGTTGATGAATCCAGAAAGAACAGGGTGGTAGAAGCTTCGGTAATTTTTACTCCCTCTTCGTTGTAGATTTCATATTCAAATTCAATCCGTACTCCGGGTATTTTTTTTATATAGGTGTGGATTTCTAATTTTTGATCGTATAAAGCTGGTTTTAAATACTTAATTTTATAATCGGAAACGGGTAACCAAATTCCCTGGTTTTCAATTTCATTATATGACATTCCGATGGATCGAAATAGCTCAACTCTGCCAATTTCAAAGTACGTTGCATAGTTGCCATAATAGACATATTTCATAGGGTCGGTTTCGGCGTAACGTACTCGTATTGAGTGGATTGTGTGTATCATTTTGGGTCTCAAATTATACATACAAATATATTTTTAAATAATCAATACCTGCAAAATTTTTTTTTGAAAATAAAAAATTAGACCTTTGTCTTCCTTCTAAACACAGTACTAACTAAAGAATTAATCGGGGCATAAATATGGATGAAAATTTAATGATGATATGGCAGAAGTGCCTTCAGTTTATGCGTGACAACCTTAACGCAGCTGAAGATAATTCTGATTTGAAAAAACTTGAAAAATCCTTCGACTTATTGTTCGATAAGGTGCAGCCAATCTCTTTGGTTGACAATAATCTTACATTAATGGTACCTAGTGATTTTTACAAGGAATATATTGAGGATAATTACTTATCTCTACTTTCTGCGGCCCTGAAGAAAAATATAGGTAAAGGAGTAAAATTATGGTATTCTGTAATGGAAAATAAGCCTAATGGCTTAGAAAAACCAGTTACCATGAACATGAAAGGGAAAAGTGTTCCTACACCGAAAGTGCAGGAAACAATGCCTCAAGGTTTTTCATCCAATATTGTTAATCCTTTTGTTGTACCTGGAATTAAAAAAGTAAATATCGATTCCAATCTGAAATCTGATTTTTCTTTTGATAACTATGTAGAGGGAGAAAGCAATAAATTTGCTGCAACAGTAGCAAGATCTATAGCAAAAAGACCTGGTGCTACTGCCTTTAATCCATTGTTTTTATATGGAGGATATGGAGTAGGTAAAACACACTTGGGACAGGCGGTAGGATTGGAAGTTAAAAGCCAGTTTCCGGATAAAGTAGTGCTTTATTTGTCTTCTGAAAAATTCATACAGCAATTCATTTCAGCAGCAAAGGCACACAAGCAAACCGAGTTTGCAAACTTCTACCAGATGGTGGATGTTTTGATCATTGATGATATTCAGTTCTTGTCTGGTAAATCGGCAACACAGGATAGTTTCTTCCATATTTTTGACTATCTGCATCAGAATGGAAAGCAGATCATCCTGACTTCTGATAAGGCTCCGGTAGATATTATGGATATTCAGGACAGAATCGTTTCCCGTTTCAAATGGGGACTTTCTGCAGAGATCAAATCTCCGGATCTGGAAACCAGAAGAAAAATTATCGTTGATAAGTTAAGCAGAGATGGTATTGTACTGACGGAAGATATGCTTGACTTCTTAGCGGCTGAAGCAAAGACCAACGTAAGAGAACTTATAGGGGTGATCAATTCTGTAATTGCTTACTCCACTATTTATAAATCCGATCTTAGTCTTGAGTTATTAAAAGATACCATCAATAAGATTGCAGCCAATCAGAAAAAAATCATCAACATTCCTTATATTCAGGAGATCGTATGTGATTACTTTGGTATTAAAAGAGAGCAGTTGCTTTCGAAAACAAGAAAAAGGGAAATTGCACTTCCAAGACAGCTGGCCATGTATTTTGCAAAGGAATTTACCAATGCTACATTTACTAAAATCGGTGAAGAAATGGGAGGTAAAGATCATTCAACGGTAATGTATGCTTGTGAAACTATTAAAGATGTTTCCAAGATAGACAAAGAAGTGAAAAAGTACGTAAAAGAGCTTACGGAAAGAATCAAACACTAGAATAATTTAATTTGATATAAAGAAAATGAAGGATAGGAATTATTCTTCATTTTTTTGTTTAATTTTGATAGATATGCTAGTCCTTAATTCATAGAATTGTAACATGAAAATATTGATGGTATGCTTGGGAAACATTTGCAGGAGCCCTTTAGCAGAAGGAATTATGAAAGAAAAGCTCCCTCCCGGTTTTGTAGTGGATTCTGCGGGAACGATTTCAATGCATGAAGGTGAACATCCGGATAAACGGGCGATAAAAACGGCAGCTAATCATGGGATTGATATTTCCAAACAAAGATCCAGACCCATCACCAAAGCGGATCTGGAAAATTTTGATAAAATCTACTGTATGGATATTGATATTTATGGAGATGTAATTTCAAAAGCAAAAAATGAGGAGCAAAGGCAGAAAATATTTCTGTTTTTAGAAGCTGCAGGAAATCATGAAAATGCTGATGTTCCCGATCCTTATTGGGGAAATATGGATGATTTTGAAGATGTTTATCAACTTTTGGATGAAGCATGCAATACGATCTGTAATCAAATTATAAATTAAATGAAATACTTTATTTTCTTTTTTGTTTTAATTGCCAACTTTCTATTTGCCCAGACAAATGACGAGATTGCCATTAGAAAAGTAATGGATGATTTTATGACAAGCATCAAAACCAGGGATGAAAGTAAATTTCTTTCCCTTTTTCAGGAACCGGTTTTATGGATGGGAACATATAGTGAAAGGACTCAATTGAAACGTCTTGAAAAAAATCCAAAAGCAGAAAGCCACTTTACCGATGATTATAAAACCTTTATTAAGGGTTTTAAAGACGATAAATCAGAAGAAAAGTTTGATAATATCAGGATCATTGAAGACGGTTCCATAGCTTCTGCTAATTTCGATTATAGCTTTTGGTATGACGGAAAAATGAGTAACTGGGGAAAAGAAATATGGACCTTAATGAAGATCAGCGGGACATGGAAAATCACCTCAGTGACGTTCTCAATGGATCTGACCCAATATTTTCAACAACCCTCATTAAAAGAAAGAACCCAAAAATAAAAAAATGCTTTTTTTACTTCCAGCCTATTTATCAGAAAATACTCCTATCAATCATTTTTCACCGGTGATGAATGATTATATCATGCAAACCGATTATTTCTTTGTGGAAAATGAAAAAACTGCCCGAAAGGTCATTAAATTCTTTGCTCCTGAAAAAAAACAATCCGATCTCAAGCTTTTTTTACTGGATAAATATACCCAGAATGAAGATATTAAAGATGCTCAGGAACTCATGTTAAAAGGTCAGGATTTTGGATTGCTTTCTGAAGCTGGCCTTCCCTGCATCGCTGATCCGGGAAATCTGATTGTGAAATGGTGCCATGAAAAAAATATAAGAGTAATACCTGTTTCAGGACCATCTTCTATTATCCTGGCTCTGATTTCAAGTGGGTTTAACGGTCAAGAGTTTTCGTTTAACGGATACCTTCCTATTGATAAAGGAGAAAAGAAAAAACAAATTCTGCATTTGGAAAGCCTGGTACAAAAGACAGGATATTCTCAGATTTTTATGGAAACACCCTATCGGAATAATCCCCTTATCGAAGACCTGTGTAAATTTTTGTCTCCCAATACAAAATTGTGTATCGCTGCTAATATCAACGATCCTGAGCATGAATTTATTCAGACGAAAACCATTAAAGAATGGCAAAAGAAAAAACCGGAACTTCATAAAATCCCCGCTGTATTTGTGCTTGGTAAATAATTATGTAGATCTTTCTTATAAAGAGTTTTCGTATAACAGGTCTTGTTTCATTGTTGTTTAATTTTTTTAGTGCAATTATTTTTAACATGCATTAACGTCGTCTTTGCACCATTGTTGTTCTATATAGGGTAACATTAAAATACAAGATTATGTCAGACAAAAAATTAGCAGGAATCTGGATAGATACCGAAAAAGCTATCGTTGCAAAAAATCACGATGCACAAAATGCCTTTAAATTTTTTCTTTGTAATCCTGTAAAAGCTGAGATTCAGCATGGTAATTCAAGTGAAAATGCAGGTAATAATGCGGAAAGGACGAATCGGATTAAGTTTTTTAAAGAAGTTGAACATTTATTAATAAATTCTCAGGAAGTATATATTACCGGTCCGGGAAAAATTCAGGAAGAATTAAAACACTATCTGCATGATACTGCTCAGTTCAAGGATCTGAAAATTACATTAGACACGTCCCAGCAAATGTCAGACGAGAAAGTGCTGGAAATGGTAAAGAAGCATTTTAATGCATAGTTTTAAAAACAAAAATAGATCCGGATATAGATATTCAGATCTATTTTTGTTTTCTTCTTCCTTTCCATTTTCTCCAAAGGAAAACAATAAGCGGGATGGCTAAAAAGAATGGCCAAAAAGAGATGAGTCCAAGTATGAAACTTATAAAACTATTCCAGCCTTGGGTAATGGAATCTCCAAACCGGCTTCCAAAACCTATTTTTGATGTAGCTGAACTTCTTATTTTTTCTTTATATAAACTCAAATTGAGTGTGCTGTAGTTCACACGGTCATCAATAAAACGAAGTTTTCCCTCTGCAACATCTATTTCGTCTTCCAGACCACGGATTTTTTCCTGGATTTCAAGCATATCCTTCGTATTGGAGGCTTTTCTAAGCAAATCCCGGTATTTTTCAAGATAAATCTTTTTATTGGCTAGTTTAATGCTAACATCTGTATACTCTTCCGTAACATCTTCAGAGGAAATGTTTTTAGATAAAACAGAACCTATCCCATTAGAAAAGGAATTGATTAAAGCATCAAAATTTTTATGAGGCACACGGATCGTAAGGCTCAGGTTTTCATCTTCATCTGAGTTTTGAAAATCTTCTGTTTGTATATAAGCATTATTTTTCTTTAAGGCTTCATTTACCTGATCCAGGGATTTTTTAATATCTGAAACTTGGATACGCATTTCTCCATTTTTAATGATTTTTTTAGAAATGGTATCAATTTTTTTGGGTGTATTTTCCCGCGGTTCCTCTTGAGGCGAAGGAACTAGTTCGTTTTTTGAGAAATTAGCTGTTTTATCATCCGGTAGTACTTCTACAAGATCAGCACTAGCTCTTGGACTGGCGACACCATCTGATTTACTGCAATGAATGCATATTATGAGCAATAAGGGTAAAATTAAGTTCTTCATGATTCTTTTTATGAATCTTATCAAAAATGATGCATAATTCAAAAGAAAGACTGTTAATATTTTATTCCTGTCTTTTTGAAAATAAAGGTTAATAACCAAATAGGCCCCATTAGAAGGAATTGAAGATCTTTTAAGAAGGGAGGCTTTTTACCTTCGATTCTGTGTCCGAAAAGTCTTAAGATCCAGGTAACCACGAATATTGAAAAATAAATAATCCATGCGTTTTTCAAGAATCGTATATTAACCATATATATTGAACCCTCCATCAATATCATGATAATAAGCATCATCATGCTGATCAGGAAGGATAGTCTGAGATAAAATAGTGTAATGAATGCAACTGCAACCATGCTTATGATGCTGGCACAACCAAAGTAAGGAGAGCAAATATGCGGTGAAGGAAGTAAGGAGATAAAGCCTAATATGCTCCAAAAAGTGAGAGGAACACACATCCAATGAATGAGCTTATTGGTTTTATTTCTGTGGTTTTTACAATATTCTGCGAAAAATAAATCTATCTTTCTCATAATTTGGAATTTGGTTAATACGAAATTAATAAAATTTTGCAATCGTCCAAGAGATTGAATACATTTGTGGTATGTCTGTCCTTGAAAAATTCGGTGTAGAGATCTTTACACAGCATAATATCTTTGAAAGAATTTCTGTCGAAAAACCCTTTCGTCCAGATAATCCTGCGTTTATATTTGTTAAAACCGGGACTATAAAGCTTCGTCAGCACTTCAGGGACCTTGAACTTATGCCCAATATGTTTATGGTAACCGATCCCCAGACTGTTTATGAAATGGTATCGGTAAGTGATGACTTTCAATCCAGAATGGTTTCTTATAAAAGGGAGTTTATTTCTGCTTTATCCCTGAAATTTAACCGTCTTATCGGATACCGTTATTTCAGGCAACAAATGAATAAAGGAGTTCCTTTTCAGCAGGATGAAATGGAGTTGGTGTGGAAAAGTGTTAATTTCCTTAAATATATACTGGATTCGGAAACGGAAATGATGTATAAAAAGGAGATAGTGGAACACTTATTTTCCGTTTTTTGCTACCAGATGGCCGGGATTATTTCCAAGGAGGATAGCAACGCCATGGGGCAGATGTCTAGACAGGAAGAAATTGTTTTTATCTTCTTGACAGATCTCGCAGAACATCACCATACGGAAAGAGCTGTTGAGTTCTATGCCGAAAGACAGTCCATTACAACCAGACATCTTTCGTCGGTGGTGAAATCTATTACCGGAAAGTCGGCCAGTCAGATCATAGCGGCTATAGTGGTCAACGAAGCCAAAGTACTTCTAAACTCTTCCAAAAAGTCTGTTTCAGAGATTTCTTCCATGCTTGGGTTTAGTGATCAGTATTCATTTTCTCACTTTTTTAAGAAGCATTTAGAGATCAGTCCCACCCAATACAGAAATCAGTTTGACAGGTAAATCCTACATTTGAACATCTTTTTCCAGTTATCAAACATTTGTTTGATTTCTGTGTTGCCGTAACTTTGCCTATGTAAAAACAAGGTAAAATGATACATTACATAAAAACAGCACTATCAGTTTTGATAGCTATATTCCCTGCGCTGTTTTTTTCTCAGGAAGTCAGACAAATGACAGCGAATGAGGTCGCTGAACTGGCTCTTCAGAATCATCAGCAGCTAAAAGTTACCGCTCAAAATATCAATATTGCAAAACAACAGACAGGTGTCGCAAAACTCCAGAAGTTGCCTAATATAACGGCATCAACAAGTCAGTTTTACTTGGGAGATGCAGTAGCAATTGACAAAGATTTTTCGGGTTCTACCACTATTCCTATGCCTCACTATGGAAGCTCATATGCAGTACAGGCTACTCAGTTGATCTTCAAAGGAGGATTGGTGAATAAATCTATAGAATTAGCCGGATTAAGGGAACAGCTTTCTGAATTGGATCTTGAAAAGAATAAACAGGACGTTAAGCTCTTAGTTATATCCAATTATCTGGATATCTACAAAATTCTTAATCAGGAATCCGTTTTTCAGAATAATAAGAAACTGGCCCAGGAACGCCTGAAAAACATCCAGAAATTTTATCAGCAAGGAATGGTTACCCGCAATGAAGTGATCCGTGGAGAGTTGGCAATAAAGAATCTCGATCAGGGAATCTTAACGCTCGTTAATAACCGGAAGATCCTTAATTATAATATGAATATTGCATTAGGATTACCTTCTGAAACAGAAATTATTCCTGTCGAAAGTTTAGACAATAAGGAAGCGGGTATCGGAATGGAGTATTATATGGATCTGGCTCATAACAGTAATCCACAGCTAAAGTCTGCCAAAACGAATATTGATGTTGCAAATAAAAATATAGAGATTATAAAAACCGATCAGCTTCCTACGTTATCCGGTTT
Source organism: Chryseobacterium sp. Chry.R1 (assembly GCF_039645525.1). NCBI lineage: Bacteria > Pseudomonadati > Bacteroidota > Flavobacteriia > Flavobacteriales > Weeksellaceae > Chryseobacterium > Chryseobacterium sp. Chry.R1. The sequence continues at coordinate 4,119,818 of NZ_CP151793.1, read as the reverse complement.
TGGAGGTTATACTTTACAGCGCCCGATTACGACAAGAAATCCTGTTGTGGATATGTATTCCGGAGGATGGCAGGCAGGAGTTTCTCTAAGTTATAATATCGACAATCTTTATAAAACGAAAGAGAAAATTAAACTTGGAGAAATACAAAAAACGCAAGCTGGAGATGCAATGACTTTAGTTCAGCAAAATGTAGACATGGGAGTTAATGCGGCTTATGTTAAATACCAGGAATCTATTCAGCAGGCTGATATTCTTAATGACGCCAAAAAACTGGCCGAAGAGAATTACAAGATTACAGAGGCTAGATATCTCAATCAGCTGGCTGTACAAGCTGAAATGATTGATGCTCAAAATCAGAAATTACAGTCTGAACTGGACTTTGCCAATGCAGAAATCAATGTTCTGTATCAATATTATAATCTTTTAAAATCTACGGGAACACTTTAATTTTTAAAACTGAAAATCAAGATAATGGAAAACAAGGAACAACAAAATATAGAACAGGCACCTGCGGTTTCAAGCGCAGTAGCTAAAAAGAAGGAAGCCAGGAAAAATAAAATTAGAGCAATTATTTCCAATATTATTGTATTTCTGGCTATTGGTTTTGGCTTATTCTGGCTGGTTAGGGAATATTTTCATATCGGAGATAAGACTTATACAGAAGCAGCCCAGGTTGAAGAATTTATCAATCCAATCAATACCAGGGTTTCAGCCTATATCAAAGAAATTAAATTTATTGAGCACCAGCAGGTAAAAAAAGGAGATACTTTGGTTATTTTAGATAAAAATGAAATTTTAACCCAGCTAGGCCAGGCCGAAGCAGCGTATCAAAATGCTTTGGCACAGCGCTCCGCTACATCATCATCCGTAAATACGGTTTCTAATAATGTTAACGTGATGGAGTCTAACATAGCAGGGGCAAAAGCCAGATTATGGAATGCTGAACAAAACCTGAACAGGTACAAAAACCTATTGGCTTCAGAAGCTGTTACCAGACAACAATATGACCAGGTGAAAACAGAATATGATGCACAAAAAGCAGCTTACGAAACATTAGTTAATCAAAAGCAATCAGCGAACCTTTCTACGACGGAAGTTAAAAGCAAGCTTGGGATCAATAATGCCGAGATCAAAAGAACAAAATCGGCATTGGATATGGCAAGAATCAATCTTTCTTATACCGTAATTACTGCACCCTATGACGGCGTTATGGGGAGAAGAACGATTTCCGAAGGCCAACTGATCCAGCCGGGGCAGCAGGTAGCTACGATTGTACTGAATGGTCAGAAATGGGTAACTGCCAATTTTCTGGAAAGCCAGATGCCGAATGTTAAAATTGGAGAGAAGATGATAATGACGGCGGATGCGCTCGGCGGACAACAATTTGAAGGAATTGTTACGGCTATTTCTGCAGCTACTGGATCGAGATATTCCAGTGTTCCGACAGACAACTCTACCGGTAACTTCATTAAAGTACAGCAGAGAATTCCCGTAAGAATAGAATTTACTGCCGCTAATAAAAAAGAGGATATCAATAAACTGAGTGCGGGGATGAATATGAATGTGAATGTTAACAAGAAAGATTAAAAGATTAAAAGATTGAAAGATTGAAAGATTTGTCAGTAAGACATCATTTTCAACTTTTTCAATTGTCTGTAACATCTAAAAAAAATAAAAAATGTATAACAAAGGCTTATATCATGATTGGGTTCCAAAGCCGGTTCAGCTTTTACTGATCCTATTACTTCTTGCCGTGGTAATGCCGTTGGGGGGAGTGTATACAGGTAATATAAGTTATCTTGTAGGAGGAACGGGAGCTCTGTCAGAATATTTTCTATGGGCAAATTATGCAACGACAATAGGAATGGGAGCCTGTATGCCTGTAGTTCTAAGAATGAAGATGAGATTTAAGGTACGCGATAAGATCACTTTAATTCTTGTTCTTTTAGGACTACTAAGCTATGTTAATGCTACCACATTGCAACCAATGGTAATCGTAATAACAGCACTAGTCATCGGTTTTCTGAAAATGATGGTTACTATTGAACTGTTCTTACCATTAATGGCAATGATAGGAAACAGGGGGATGTTCTACGGAGCATTTTATACGTTCGTCCTTATGATGAATCAGGTGGCAAGTTATTATGCTGTAGAAGTGTCTGTTCTTTACAACTGGCAGCATTTTTACATTATTGTGTCCGTTTTATGTTTTGTACTGGCACTGATTCATTGGATCTTTATGCATGATAAATATTTTGCCCTTAAAGTTCCTTTGCATTATATTGATTGGCTGAGTATTCTGCTTTTTATTTCCTCATTCATGTTTTCGGCATATGTATATTCTTTTGGAAAGCAGCAGGATTGGTGGAACTCTTCGAAAATAATAAAGGCCAGCATTGGTGCTTTTATAAGTTTTGCGTTATTGGCAACACGACAATTAACATTAAAAAGACCTTATCTGTCATTTTCCATATTCAAAAGAAACAATGTCCAGAATGGATTGTTCATGTTGTTCTGGCTGGGAATGTTTTTAGGGACAACAACTTTGCAAAATACGTTTGCGGTGGGAGTATTGGGATATGATCAATTGACCAATGCAAGGCTCAGCATCCTGATGATTCCGGGAATTATTTTGGCTGGGATTACAGCTATTTTCTGGTTTAAAAATGAAAAACCTTTAAAGATGTTCATTTTTTCAGGATTTTCTGCGATGATAGGATATGCTATGATCATGTACTTTTCAATGGTATTGGAATTCAATTATGAAGGTTGGTATCTGCCTATGTTTTTAAAAGGTTATGGGATGTGTTCATTGTTTATCTCAGTATGGTATTATACGCTTGATAAACTGGAACTTGATGATATGCTTGCTGCAATCGGCTTGGTGCTGGTTTGGAGAACATTCTTAGCGGTAGGGATATTTTCAGCAATCTATTCATGGTTTCAATACCACTTTCAGGTGGTGGCGGTAGGAGATCTGGCTGTTTATATTGATGGAATGACAGTGACTCCTCAAACACTTTCAGGTAATATGAAACTCGTTCAGCTGAACGCGATCATTATCGCGTCCAAAAAGATATTTGGTTACATTATAATAGTAGGTTTAGGGGTATTGGCTTACGTTTTAACCCATCATTTCGGTAAAGAATGGTTTCAATATGGTAGATTTATCAGAATGCTGGGTGGTAAATCCGTGATTGCCAGAAGGAGATTGAGAGAACGTAAAAAATTGTTAGAAGAAATAAAAGATGCGGCTGGTCCCGCTTTGTAAAGATACCTTGTTTTTCACTTGTAAACCCCGGATTTATTTTGAGTCTGGGGTTTACGTTTTCTTGTTTGGTATCTTATGGTATGAAAATGAACCCGATAAAATGTAATTTATTTCAATAATATTATTTTTATTTAGACGTAATAAAAATAATTAACTACATTTGTATCATTCTTTATGAAGAATGTTCTTTATCCTTATGTCCTATTATCAAAGGCTTCAAAGGATGATTGGTGTATAGCATATTAATTAAAAAAAAAAGGTATGGCTACAATGCAAGCAGGGCAGATCGTTGCCGAAGTAATCAAAAAACAATACATAACTCCTCATTTTATCAGAGTTTATCTTAAGGCCGAAGATGTTTCGATGTTCAGAAATACAACGATCGGTGATAACAATAAAATTGCGATTCCTCCCCATGGGCTGAACGAGATCTATTTTCCAACTTTAAATGAAAATCATGAATGGATCCATCCATCAAAGGAAGTCGCTCCCTTTATCCGTACGTATACGCATCGGGGAATTGATTTTGAAGCCAATGAACTGGTTATTGACTTTATTGATCACGGTGATAGTGGTCCTGCTTCAAAATGGGCTAGAGAGGCGAAAAAGGGCTCAAAGCTAGGCGTGATGATGCGTACAGAGGCCAAGGAACTTTATCCTCAGGCAGATTGGTATTTTCTTATTGGTGATGGTACTGCAATTCCGGTTTTGAGTGCCATTTTAGAAACCCTTCCCGAAACGGCAAAAGGAGTTTGTGTCATCGAAGTCCATGGGAGAGAAGACGAGCAGGAATTGGAAACCAAGGCCGATATTGAATTCATATGGGTTCATAATCCTGATGCTCACTTAGGAAACAAGCTTGCTGAGGTGGTGCGAAGGGTGGAGATCCCGGAAACTTCAAAATTTGGATATATTGCCTGTGAACTCTCCACCATGAAAGAGGTTCGCAATTATTTCAGAAAAGAAAAGAGCTGGAATCAGTCTGAGCTATATGCATATTCATACTGGAAAGCCGGTGCTGCGCAAGATGAGTCACAGGCAGAAAGGAGGAGAGAATTGCATGCGAATGAATAAGAATGGTCCCGACAAATCGTTCGGGTTTCTTTTGATAGGTATATTTTGAAGCTTTTTCCCGCTATCCACTCATACTCCTCGCGCCTTGCTTTCCCGATTCTTGCTGTGGGGTAACCGTTCCTATCGGGGCTATCTGTTACTACCGGTAACAAATTAATCTCCGCTAATTGGATTAGACTATCTTTTGTTCTATCAATTACCGCGATAGCTTTTCAAGGCAAAAATCTTATCTTTGCTTGATTAAAAGTTATTATGAAAGATTTAATGGGAAAAGCAATCTGGGATTACCATCATAATGAAGATCCTGAAGATTTGCAGACTGAAACTTCAATTTCCGAACTGGATGAACTTCCTGTAGATTATCTTTTCAGAACCTTTGAAGAGATGAATGCCTTGGAACAAAAAGCTCTGGAATCATCTTATGGAAAGGTTTTAGATATCGGAGCCGGAGCTGGTTCTCATTCTTTATATCTTCAGGATATCAGGAATCTGGATGTTGTGGCATTGGATATTTCCCCAAAATCGATTCAGGTGTGTCAGATAAGAGGAATTAAAAAAGCTGTCTGCGAGAATATGCTTGATTTCTCTGGCGAAACTTTTGATACCATATTGTTGTTAATGAATGGAACCGGGATTTTTGGAAGCCTGGCTGAAATAGATAATTACCTCCAAAAACTGCATTTATTGCTCAATGATAACGGACAGGTTTTAATCGACAGTACAGATATTTTATACATGTTTGACCGGGATGAAGATGGCGGAGTATATATCCCGGCAGAAGGTTATTATGGAGAATTGGATTATATCGTACACTATAAAGGAGAGTCCGAAGATCCTATCAAGTGGTTATACCTGGATTTTGAGACTTTAAAGAATGCTGCAGAAAATAATGGTTTCAATATTGAAAAGGTGATGCAGGATGAAGATGCTTATTTGGCAAAACTAATGAAGAAATAGAATATGAGTATCCCTGCGAGGACAATTGTATAAAAATAAAAATCCCCTAAGGTAAAACCTTAGGGGATTTTTTTACTATGCATTTAAATATTTAGCCTATTTCAATACCGTTTTCAACATTGCTGTCATCCGGAGTAACAAAAGATAGTTTTCCATCCGGCTTTGTGGTTAATAATAACATACCCTGAGATTCTATTCCACGAATTTTTCTTGGAGCCAGATTTAATAAGATCATCACCTGTTTTCCAATCAATTCTTCCGGAGTAAAACTCTCAGCAACTCCTGAAACTACTGTTCTTACATCAACTCCTGTGTCAACCGTAAACTTTAATAGCTTATCGGCTTTTTCTACTTTTTCAGCTTCTAAAATAGTAGCTGTTCTTAAATCAATTTTTGAAAAATCGTCAAAAGTAATCTCCTCTTTCATTGGGTTGGCGTTAGGATTTGTTTTCTTATTGTTTTGTTTTGTGTCTTCAAGCTTTTGGATTTGCGCTTCAATAACATCATCTTCTATTTTGTTAAATAATAAAGGTGCTTCTTCAATTTTATGGCCAATTTCAATATGGATTTGTGAGTTTTGTACTTCCTCCCAATTTTTCTTTGTAATATTAAAATATCCATATAGTTTTTCAGCTGTGAAAGGCATAAATGGTTCACAGATTTGGGCTGTTACAGCTGCAATTTGAGCCCCAACAAATAGAGCTTGAGCAGCTTTATTTGGATCTTCTTTTATTGTTTTCCAAGGCTCGGCATTTTGAAGGTACAAGTTACCATAATCGACAAGAGCCATAAATGAATTTAGAGCATTTCTAAATTCGTATTTTTCTAAATAGTTACTTACTTCATTTAATGCAGTTTTGATTGCATGTTTACTCTCCTCATCTAAAGTACCGTTTGGAACTTTTCCTTCGAAGTTTTTATTTGTAAAAGAAATAACTCTATTAATAAAATTTCCAAATTTATTAACTAATTCAGAATTATTTTTTGTCTGGAAATCTTTCCACGTAAAATTATTATCCTTTGTTTCGGGAGCAGAAGAAAGAAGAGCATATCTCAAAACATCCTGTTGTCCCGGGAAATCCTCAACATACTCATGTGCCCATACCGCCCAGTTCCTCGAAGTTGAGATTTTATCGTTTTCAAGGTTGAGGAACTCAAATGCCGGAACATTTTTAGGCATTATATAATCTCCGTGTGCCTTCATCATTGCCGGGAAGATGATACAATGGAATACAATATTATCTTTTCCGATAAAGTGAATCAGGTCACTGTCTTCACTTTGCCAGTAGTCCTTCCAGTTTTTTCCGTTTTTCTCTGCCCATTCCTGAGTAAAAGAAATATATCCGATAGGAGCATCGAACCAAACATACAATACTTTTCCTTCGGCATTAGGAAGTGGAACCGGAACTCCCCAGTTGAGGTCCCTGGTCATTGCACGTGGTTTTAGTCCGTCATTTAACCAGGATTTTACCTGTCCGTATACATTGGGCTTCCAGTCGTCTTTATGGCCTTCAATGATCCATTCGTTTAAGAAATCTTCATATTCATTTAAAGGTAAATACCAGTTTTTGGTTTCTTTAAGGATCGGAACATTTCCACTTAACATTGATTTCGGATTGATCAGTTCTGAAGGAGAAAGGGTAGTACCACATTTCTCACACTGATCTCCGTAAGCATTTTCATTCCCACAATTAGGACATGTTCCTACAATATAGCGGTCTGCTAAAAACTCGTTAGCCTGCTCATCAAAATATTGTTCAGAAACTTCCTCAGTGAATTTTCCCTTTTCATATAATGTTTTAAAGAAATCCTGGCTGGTTTCATAATGTTTTTTAGAAGTGGTTCTGGAATATTCATCGAATGAAATTCCAAGATCTGAAAAAGATTTTTTAATGATCTCATGGTATTTATCCACGATATCCTGAGGAGTAACTCCTTCCTTTTTGGCTCTTATCGTAATAGGGATCCCGTGCTCATCCGAACCACAGATAAACGCTACATCTTTTCCTGACCTTCTTTGAAATCTTGCGTAAACATCCGCAGGAATATAAACACCTGCCAAATGTCCTATATGAACCGGTCCGTTTGCATAAGGCAAAGCTGCCGTAATCATCTTTCTGTTTGACATTTATAGTAATAATTTAACTACAAATATACGGATTATCTCCCGAAAATTCTTGATAGCCCTCAATATTAGCAACAATAAGCGATTATTGGGAAATAAATATTACATTTTGTTAAACGCTTGTTTAACTTTTTGTTAATCCTGCGATAATATTATGCAACGCATAAGATCGTGTAAATTGATGAAAAGCAGAAATCTAATCTTTGGACCGCGTTTAATTTACATAAAATTATCTAAAGTTTTATTAAATTTATGATAATTCTAATTTTTTTCTAAATTGCAAGCGTGGTTTTCACGCCATTATTACTACAAAAACGAAACTATATAAAAAAAATATTGTGAGAAATTTTACAACGGTATTAAAAATAGCACCTGCTTTTTTATTAGCCAGTTCAATGGTTTATGCACAAGACTCTGTGACTAAAGAAAAGAAAATAGAGGAAGTGGTGCTGATTGGATATGGAAAGCAGAAGAAAACAGATTTAACAGGATCTATTTCTTCAGTGACATCAAAAGATTTTAATGGTGGTGCAGCAACTGCAGACCAATTAATTGTGGGAAAAACCCCAGGCGTGCAGATAACTGGGAACAGTGGAGCGCCCGGTGCAGGTTCTACTATAAGAGTAAGAGGAGGTTCTTCATTTATTAATAATGATCCATTAATAGTAATTGATGGTGTACCTATTGACTTTAATAGCTTAAGTGGTGCCACTAATCCATTAGCTCTCATAAATCCAAATGATATTGAAACTTTTGATATTTTAAAGGATGCTTCTTCCGCAGCGATTTATGGTAACAGAGCTTCAAATGGGGTCATTTTAATTACAACAAAGAAAGGAACTACAGGTAAATTGAAAGTTAACTTCAATACCAATTTTTCAGTCTCTACCAAAATGGGTAATGTGGACGTCCTCAATGCCAGCCAATTTCGAGATTTTGTAAATACATACGGAACTGCACTTCAAAAGACATACCTAGGAAATGCAAATACCAATTGGCAGGATCAGATTTATCAACAAGCATGGGGAACTGACAATAATATAGCTTTCTCCGGAGGCATTAAAAAATTACCTTATCGAGTTTCTATAGGATATAATGAGCAAAATGGTATTGTTAGAACCAATGAGTTTAAAAGAACATCTTTAGGTTTAAATTTTTCACCTAAATTTTTTGATAATCACTTAACTGTTAATGGTAACTTTAAAGGAACATTTTCTGAGAACAGATTTCCAGATAAAGGGGCTATTGGAGCATCTATCTATTTTGATCCTACTCAGCCTGTGTATTCTGGTAATTCAAATTATGGAGGGTATTATGAGTGGTTGGATCCTCAAAATCAGGCTACAGGACTAAATGTAAATGGTACCAGAAATCCCTTGGGATTATTGTACGGGAAAAGAGATCTTTCGTCTGTTTTCAGGATTATACCTAGCCTTCAATTAGATTATAAATTCCATTTTCTGCCTGATTTACGTTTAAATGTGACGGGATCATATGATTATGCAAAAAGTGATGGATCTGTAAATGTATCAAAAGACTATGCTCAAGGAATAGGGAGTTTAGGATCTTACCGTTCGTATTCCCAAGAAATAAAAAGTAAACTTTTCGAGTCATATTTAAATTATGTTAAGAAAATTGATGCCATAGATACCAATTTGGATATTATTGCAGGCTATTCTTATCAGGATACTCGTTCTATTACTCCTGAAGCACCTACATATTATGGCAACCAAAAAACAGATTATTCAACTCCCGGAGACACAAGAAGAACCTTATTGTCTTTTTATGCTAGAGGTATTTTTACTATAGCTAATAAATATGTCATTAACGGATCAATAAGAAGAGATGGTTCTTCTACATTCTGGAATGGAGTTGATAAAAATAACTTATGGGGTAATTTCCCGGCAGTGTCAGTTGCTTGGAAAATCAATGAAGAAAATTTTCTGAAGAATATTTCAAGTATAAATTCCTTGAAAATAAGAGCTGGATGGGGTAAAACAGGACAACAGGAAACAGGTAATTTTTATCCCGCTTTTGGTTCATATTCATATAGCAATAGTAGTACTGCTCAGTACCAATTTGGGAATAACTTTTATACGTTACTTCGTCCGGATGTTTATAATCCTAATCTGGTTTGGGAGACTACAACCACAAAAAATTTAGGGTTGGATTTCGAAATTCTTAATAGTAGGATTAATGGTTCAATAGATTATTTTGATAAGAAATCTGAGAATCTGATTGCAAAAGTTCCAACTTGGGCTGGAGATTTAAATAACTTTAATATTAAAAATGTTGGAATTATTGCTAATAAGGGATTTGAAGCTAATTTAAATATCATTCCGATAAAAAATGAAAATCTAACGTGGGATGTAAATTTTAATGCAACGAGATTCAATCCTAAAGTTACGAGTCTTTCACAATATGTAGATTCTGCTTATAAGATACCTGCTGGAAGTATTTCTGGAATCAACAATTATATTCAGGCAATTACAGTTGGTCAACCTCTTAATGCCTTTTACGTTTATCAACAGGTCTACGGTGCTAACGGAAAACCATTGGACGGGGCTTACATTGACAGAAATGGGGACGGAAAAATAACAGAAGATGATAAATATTTTTACAAGTCACCGAATCCGGATGTTATACTAGGTTTTTCCACAAAGGTGAAGTTTAAGAAATGGGATATTGGAACATCTCTTAGAGCGGTTTTAGGTAACTATGTTTATAATAATTCAGCTTCTAACAGTTCCATAGCAAATATTCAGGCAAACAATTTCTTAAGCAATACCAATTCAAGTGTTCTAAATACTCAGTTTGCAACTACACAGTTATTCTCTGATATGTTTATAGAAGATGCTTCGTTCCTAAGAATGGATAACATTACGGTTGGATATAACGCAGGTGAATTTATGGGGAAAGGCACAAATTTACGGATAAATGCAATGGCTCAAAATGTATTTGTAATCACCAAATACAAAGGTGTGGATCCTGAGGTTTTTGGTGGAATTGATAACGGATTTTATCAACGACCTAAAGTTTATTCAGTAGGGTTTAACTTTCAATTTTAATCTATCATGAAAAATAAGTATTTATATAAAAAACTAATTATTGGAACTATTACATTAGGAACTTTAATTTCAACAGGATCTTGTACACAGGATCTCGAAAGAGAGCCAACCTTGGGTTTAACCTCTACCGTATTATACAAAGATTTTAATAATTATAAACCTGCTCTCGCAAAAATCTATGCAGGTTTAGCAATTGGAGGACAAGGTGATGAAAATAATGGAGATGGAAATACGGATATCGGAGGTATAGATGGTGGGTTTTCCAATTATCTTCGTCAGATGTATAGTATGCAGGTATTGACGACAGATGAGGCTGTTATTGCCTGGAGTGATGCTGGTTTGCCTGAAATGCATAATATGACCTGGAATGCTTCAAATCCTTTTGTTGCGGCGATTTATTATAGAATGTATAACGTTATTGCTGTTAGTAATGAATTCATCAAAAATACAACCGATGAAAAACTTGCTACCAATGGAATTTCAGGAAGTAATCTTACTGAAGCTAAATATATGAATGCTGAAGCTCGATTTTTAAGAGCTCAATCATACTATCATGCTTTAGATTTATTTGGAAATGTTCCTTATGTATTGGAAACAACTGATATCATTAATAATCCGCCTCCAAGAATTACAAGACCAGAATTATTTAAGTTTGTGGAAACTGAATTATTGGCTTGTGCCAACGATTTAAAAGATCCTAAAACAAATGAATATGGTAGAGCGGATAAAGCTGCTGCCTGGGCATTACTTGCAAGACTGTATCTAAACGCAAAAGTTTATACGGGGACAGAAAGAAATACAGATTGTATTACTTATTGTAAAAAAGTAATTAGTTCTGGGTATGCCTTAAAATCAAATTATGGCTCATTGTTTATGGCGGATAATAATTTGAATAATCCGGAGGTTATTTTATCAGTAAATTATGATGGAATGCGTACAAAAACTTATGGGGGCTCAACTTTCATGGTACATGCTGCTATTGGAGGTTCAATGCCTGCTGCTCAATTTGGTGTCAATGGTGGTTGGGGTGGTTTAAGAACGACAAAATCCTTTGTGAGTTTGTTTAACGGAAACTCTAATGACCAAAGAGGTAATTTCTATACAAGCGGGCAAAATCTGGAGATTAATGATATAACTGCTTTTACTGACGGATATGCTTTTATTAAATATAAAAATATAAAATATGCTAACAATGCACCAGGTTCTGACCCTACAGGAAATTTTGTAGATGCTGATATACCATTATATCGTTTAGCAGATATTTATTTAATGTATGGCGAAGCTGTTACTAGAGGTGGTTCAGGAGGTGATATTGCAACTGCATTAGGATATGTAAATGCTCTCAGAACAAGAGCAGGAGGAAACTTAGTTACATCAATTAATACTGACTTTTTCTTAGATGAAAGAGCGCGAGAAATGTCGTGGGAGGCTACCAGAAGAACTGATTTAATACGATATGGGAAATTTACCTCAAGTGCTTATGTATGGCCTTGGAAAGGTGGTGTGAAAGAAGGAAAAGGAGTGGATGAATATAGAAATCTATTTCCTATTCCAGCTAATGATATCGTAGCTAATCCTAATTTGATTCAAAATCCAGGGTATTAACTTTTAAAAGTCTAAAAATGAAACATTTTTTTAAAATCTTAGCAATAGCTTTCGTAGGGCTTTGGGTTATCTCATGTACAAAAGACGATGATGAGGCTGTTATTACTGAAACTACCCAAAGTAAGATTACACCAGATAAGACAACGATCGTTTTGGATAAAAACAATCCTGATAACGTAGCTTTGAATGTGACCTGGAGTAAGTCAACTTTTGATCTACCTGTAGTTTACACACAACAGTTACAGTTTGCAATAAAAGGGAAAAGTTTTAAAGATGCTTCTACTATGGAAGCTACAAATTCTCCTATAGCCTTTACTCATAAACAACTTAACAATATAGCATTGAGTTTAGGAGCACCTACAAATGCAGCAGCTGAAATTGAGGTTCGCTTAAGAACTTTAGTTGGGGCAGCACCCTTTTATTCTGAGGTAATTACTTTAACAATAACTCCTTATCTTTTAGGACCTGTTTATAACTATACAGATTTATATCTAATAGGGGATGCCACGTCAGCCGGATGGACAAATACAACAGCTAATACTAATTTCCTTCCATTGCAAAAAACGGCTACTGCCGGGATCTATTCTTATACTGGGTATTTTGCACAGGGAGAATTTAAAATGATTAAAACTCCTGGATCATGGGATCCGCAATATGGATTAGGTTCTCCAGGAACATTAAGTACAAGTGGTGGATCAGGGAATATTCCTGTTGCAGCTGCGGGGTATTATAAGCTCAGTATTAATACAACCGCTTTGACTTATACATTAGTATCCGTACCTGCTCCGTCAACAACTTATACAACTATTTCAATGATTGGAACAGCATCAGGGGACTGGAATACGGATCTTGATCTTCAGAAATCAACTTTTGATCCTCATATCTGGGTGAAGAAGAATGTTGCAATGAATTCCGGTGAATTTAAGTTCAGAGCTAATCATGATTGGGGAACAAGTTGGGGAGTAGCACAGGAATTCTTTGGAGTAGCAGCCGTAGGAGGTGCCAACATTCCTTTAGCTACAGCATTCCATTATGATGTATATTTTAATGATATAACAGGTGAATATTCTGTAATTCCTGTATTTTAAAATATCCTGAAAAATACTATATCAAATATAAAATTACATAGAATTTAAAAAGTAAGGTGTTGCTTTTTAGTAACACTTTATTTATTTATTAAACATATAAATAGTCATTATGAAGAAAATTACAGTTGGAGCTTTATTGTTCTCAATGATGTTTGCGGGTGTTAATGCACAAACTTTAAAATCGCCGGACGGAAAGTTCGAAATGGACTTTCAGCTAAAGCAGGGAGTACCTTATTATAACTTAAAATATAATGGGGCAGTAGTTGTTGAAGATTCTAAATTGGGATTGAGATTATTTAAAGACACAGCTATTAAATTTGCCTCTGAAATTGCAAAAGCAGAAGACGCTAAATTTGACCTGAATAACGGGTTTACCAAGACAGACGAGAAAAGGGATTCTAAAAATGAAACCTGGCAGCCTGTACTTGGAGAAAAGAAAAACTACATCAATAACTATAATGAATTAGCTGTTACGCTTAATCAGGCTTCCACAGACAGAAGCATTGTGGTAAAATTCAGGTTGTTTAATGACGGATTAGGTTTCCGATATGAATTCCCACAACAGAAGAACCTTAATTATTTTGTGATCAGAGAGGAAGATTCTGAAATTGATTTTCCGACAGATATGAAAGCATGGTGGATTGTGGCTGATTATGATTCTCAGGAGTACCAATATCAGGAAACAAAAATTTCCGAAATCCCGGGTCGATGGGACAAAGCGTTTGATGCCAATGCTTCTCAGTCATTGGTTAAAAATGCAGTTCAGTCTCCTTTAATGTTAAAGAAAGAAGGTAAAAGTCCTTTATACGTCAATGTCGCTGAAGCGGCGGTTTTGGATTATCCTGCTTCGCATCTGGAAGTGGATGCTCAGAATTTCAAATTTAAAACGCATCTTACAGCCGACCGACAAGGAGCGAAAGGATATATTCAAACTCCTTCTGTTACGCCATGGAGAACGATTATAGTATCTCCAAAAGCAGAAGAGGTAATGGACTCAAAAATGATATTTAATCTTAATGAGCCGACTAAATATACCGATACTTCTTATATTCACCCTACAAAATATATGGGTGTGTGGTGGGAAATGATCATCGGAAAATCCCAATGGGCTTATTCTACGGCAGAAAATGTTCATTTAGGTAAAACAGATTTTACCAAATTAACTCCAAACGGAAAGCATGCTGCGAACAATACTAAAGTTAAAGAGTATATCGACTTTGCTGCTCAAAACGGATTTCAGGGACTTCTGATCGAAGGTTGGAATATAGGTTGGGAAGATTGGTTTGGACATTCAAAGGAATTTGTTTTTGACTTCATTACACCTTATCCGGATTTTGATATCAAAATGCTGAATGATTATGCCCACTCCAAAGGGATCAAACTGATCATGCATCATGAAACTTCAGGTTCGGCAACCAATTATGAAAGATGGTCCGATAAAGCTTTCCAGTTAATGAATAAATATGGATACGATGCTGTAAAAACAGGATATGTAGGAGATATTATTCCAAGAGGCGAGCACCATTATTCTCAGTGGACGATCAATCATTTTTACAGAATTGCAGAGAAAGCGAATGAATATAAGATCATGGTTAATTCTCATGAATCTGTACGTCCGACAGGAGAAAGCCGTACCTATCCGAATTACATTTCCGCAGAAGCAGCCCGTGGAACGGAATATGAGGCATTTGGAGGAAATAATGCAGATCATCAAACCATTTTACCATTTACAAGATGGATGGGAGGTTCAATGGATTATACTCCGGGAATTTTCCAGACTAAACTGGATTATTACTTCCCAGGTGATAAACGATTTGTAAAGACTACTTTGGTAAAACAGCTGGCATTATATGTTACCATGTATATGCCACTTCAGATGGCTGCCGATCTACCTGAGAATTACAAGAAGCATATGGATGCTTTCCAGTTTATCAAAGATGTAGCAGCGGATTGGGACGATACAAAAATCCTGGCAGCAGAGCCTGGAGATTACGTAATTACAGCCAGAAAAGCTAAAGGAACCGACAATTGGTTCGTGGGTGGAATTACAGATGAGAACAAACGTGAATATACAGTAGACTTCTCTTTCCTGGATAAAGGTCAGAAATATGAGGCAACAATTTATGAAGACGGTAAAGACGCTGATTATATTAATAATCCTCAAAGCTATAACATCTACAAAAAACAGATTACAAGCAAGTCTAAAATCAATTTTAAAATGGTAAGAAGTGGTGGTTTTGCAATCTCCATTAAGCTCATAAAATAAATTTTAAGAACCAACTTAAAACTTAAACCTTACAGGTACATGATTCCTGTAAGGTTTTTTTAAACCAGTCCATTATGAAAAAACTATATACAATATTAGCTCTTTTGACAGGTTGCTTTGCTTTTTCCCAGTTGAAAACATTAGAAAGAGTAGAGCCTGCATTTTGGTGGAAAGGGATGAAAAATCCTGAGCTTCAGTTATTGATTTATGGAAAGAACATCGCAGATTATGGGATTGAGCTGTCCAATGGTATTAGAATTAAAGATATCCGGAAAGTTGAGAACCCAAACTATCTCTTCGTTACCATTAATACGGATGAAATTAATGCTTCTGAGTTTAAAATCAACATAAAAAGAGGAACTGAAAATATAGCTTCTTATTCTTATGAACTCAGACAAAGAAATCCCAATTCAGCCAACAGGGAGTCCTTTACCTCTAAAGATGTGATGTATCTGATCATGCCGGATCGTTTTGCTAATGGTGATGAGAAGAACGATTCTCAGCCTGATCTTACTGAAAAAGCAAACAGAAAGCTTCCCAACGGAAGGCATGGTGGCGACCTCCGCGGTATTATCAATAATCTTGATTATATCCAGAATTTAGGTGCCACATCCGTATGGCTAACTCCGGTTACTGAAGATAATGAAAAAGTATATTCTTATCATGGATATGCACAAACAGATCTTTATAAAATCGATGGACGTTATGGTACCAACGAAGATTATCGTGAACTGTCCCGTGAACTGAATAAACGGAATATGAAACTTGTTTTGGACTATGTTACCAACCACTGGGGAGTTTCACACTGGATGATCAGGGATCTGCCAACCAAAGATTGGATCCATTGGTTTGATGAAGGAGAAAAAGGCTTCTATCGTTCGAATTATAAAACAACGACTCAGTTTGATACCAATGCATCTGATATTGATACAAAATATGCTTTGGATGGATGGTTTGATAAAACAATGCCCGACATCAACCAAAAACATCCTTTGGTTCTGAAATATCTCATTCAGAATGCAATCTGGTGGATTGAATATGCCGAGCTGGGAGGTTTTCGTGTGGATACCTATCCTTATAACGATAAAGAAGCGATGGCAAAATGGGCAAAAGCCATTACTGATGAATATCCGAAATTTAATATTGTTGGTGAAACGTGGTTATATACGGCCGGTCAGATTTCGGCCTGGCAGAAAGATTCAAAAACAGGAGAAGCTGCTCACTATAATTCCAATTTACCTTCTGTAATGGATTTTATGTTGTATGGTGATCTATCTAAAGCATTTACTGAAAAAAATGGTTGGGATAGCGGGCTGATTAAATTGTATAACGTATTTACCAGTGATTTCCTGTATCCTGATATTGATAATGTGATGGTCTTTTTCGAAAATCATGATACCGAGAGATGGAATGAAATTTTTAATGCTGACCCGGATGCGTACAAAATGGCTTTAACAGTAATTTCAACTGTCCGGGGAATTCCGCAAATATATTATGGTTCTGAAATAGGAATGAGGGGGGATAAAAAGAAAGGAGGAGATGCCGATATTCGCAGAGACTTTCCGGGAGGATGGAAATCAGACAGTCAAAATGCTTTTAATCCTTCAACCCAAACGGAAAAGCAAAAGGAATTCTACACTTTTACCCAAAAACTTCTGAACTGGAGAAAAGGGAAAGAGGTTATTCATACGGGAAAAACCAAAAATTATATTCCCCAAGACAATGTTTTCGTATATTTCAGGTATAATGAAAAAGACAGTGTTATGGTTGTTTTAAATAATAATAAAAAAGAGCAGGTTTTGGATTTAAAACGATTTGCTGAATCTATAGGCACCATTAAAAAGGGAAAAGATATCATTTCAGGGAAGGAATTTTCATTACAGAACACCATCACCATACCTGCAAAAACATCGCTGGTGATTGAATTGCAAAAATAATGAAATCAAATATATTAAATTAGAATATGAAAAAAATAACAATCATTTATACGCTGGTACTCCTGGTGTTTACTATTAACTATTCTTCAGCGCAGTCTAAATTCGAGAAAGATAAAGCTGAGATCGTAACCATGCTCGACGGGTTCAATGTTGCTGCTGCCAAAGCAGATTATACTGCATATTTTAATTATTTTGCTGATGAGTCTACATTCATCGGGACTGATGCTACAGAAGTTTGGGATAAGAAAGCTTTTATGATTTGGGCTAAGCCGTATTTTGATAAAAAGAAGACCTGGAATTTTACTGCTTTGAAAAGAAATGTGTATTTCAGTAAAGACGGTAAACTAGCCTGGTTCGATGAATTACTGGATACCCAGATGAAAATCTGCCGTGGTTCCGGTGTAGTGGAAAAAATAAACGGAAGCTGGAAAGTAAAACAATATGTCCTTTCCGTAACGGTTCCAAATGATGTAATAGATAAAGTGGTGGCTGAAAAGGCACCGATTGAGGATGTGCTTTTGCAGCAATTGAAAACCAAATAACAGACAATGGCTAAAAAAGTAAAACCGAATCTTTCCATGGCTCAGATCATCAATATGAGTATGGGATTTTTAGGGATTCAGATGGCTTTTGGTTTACAAAACGGAAATGCCAGCCGGATTCTTGCCAACTTTGGAGCAGATGTTCACGAGCTTTCCTGGTTTTGGTTGGTCGCTCCCGTTACCGGATTGATTGTTCAGCCTATTATCGGTCACATGGGGGATAATACCTGGAGCCCATTGGGAAGAAGGAAGCCTTACTTCTTAATAGGAGCCATTTTGTGCGCAATAGGCCTGGTACTACTTCCCAATGCTGCTTCCGCAACCCATATGATGGCAGCAAATGTCTTATTATTAGCTGTGATATTTTTGGCCATGATGGATGCATCCATCAATGTTGCAATGGAACCGTTCCGTGCGTTGGTAGGGGATATGCTTCCAAAACATCAGGGAACAATCGGATTTTCTGTTCAGACAATACTGATAGGAATCGGAGCGGTTATCGGGTCCTATTTACCGGATTGGCTAACTCAACTTGGAATTTCCAACGTTGCTCAGCCTGGTTTTGTAGCGGATAATGTAATTTATGCCTTTTATATCGGAGCAGGGGTTTTACTGGCAAGCATACTGTATACCATAGTGAGTACAAAGGAATATTCCCCAGAGGAGTTTGCAGAATTTGAAAATGGAAAAGAAATGGTTCAAGAACCATCTAAATTTACTGATATTTTCAAAGATTTTGCTAAAATACCTTTGCTTATGAAGAAATTAGGTGCAGTTCAGTTTTTTTCATGGTTTGCTCTTTTTACGATGTGGGTATTTACCACAAGTGCTTTGGCAACACATCATTTCGGACTGTCCCCGCAGGATACTCATTCAGCTGAATTCAATAGGGCTGGCGATCTTACAGGAAAATTGTTTGGATATTATAACTTGTGGGCAATTCCGTTTGCTTTTCTGCTCACCCCAATCGCCAAATTAATCGGAAAAAAACAAACTCATGCATTAGCTCTTTTTTGTGGAGGGATAGGACTGATTTCTATGTACTTTATCAAAGATGTAAGTTATCTGAAAATCTCAATGATAGGATTAGGCTTTGCCTGGGCAAGTATTTTAGCAATGCCTTATGCGATGCTGATTGATGCTATTCCTCAAAAGAAAATGGGAGTATACATGGGAATCTTTAATTTCTTTATTGTAATTCCTCAGATTATCAACGGTCTTTTTGGTGGGCCTATTGTAAGCGGATTCTTTGGGAATTATGCAATTGGGTATGTTGTTGTAGGAGGTGTTTGTATGTTGCTTGGAGCCGTCCTTACAATGATTTTTATTAAATCAGAAGATGAAACACCTAAAGAAATTGAAGAAGAAATTCAACAGGTCCATTTTTAATTTTATATCAATAAATAATATATCAGATATTAGAAGTTAGAAGGCAGAAATACAATTATGTCGAAAAATATATCAACAGAAGCGGGCTTTAGCCCGCTTTTCTAATTTATACAAATGGCTTTAGCCAAAACATAGTTTAAATTACAGATTTATCCATCATAAAATGAAGTTTACAACTGTTCCATAAAATTGATGAGATTATTTAATATATCCATATTCAGAAAGAGTCATCGTTCTTTATTTATACAATCAATCGGAATTTAATCTTTTATTAAGCTAGTCATGGCTTTAAATTTTTAATTTAGATTGATTAAATAGTAATAATGTACGATATCATCATTATAGGAAGTGGAGCCGGAGGTGCAACAATGGCTTACCGATTGGCCGATAGCGGCAAAAAAATTGTGGTTATTGAAAGAGGAGATTATGTGCCCGTTGAAAAAGAGAATTGGGATTCCATAGAGGTTTTTGAAAAGAACAGATATACAACAACCGATTTATGGCTGGATAAACATGGGAAGCCATTTCGTCCCGGTATGCATTATAATGTAGGTGGAAATACCAAATTTTATGGAGCTGCTTTATTTCGTTTAAGGGAGGAAGATTTTAAAGAAATAAAACATTATGGCGGAACTTCACCAGCTTGGCCTATTCAATATGAAGATTTAAAGGATTACTATCTGGAAGCTGAAAAGCTTTTCCATGTTCATGGTAAAAGAGGATCTGATCCTACTGAACCTTATGATGCAGAACCTTATCCATACCCGCCTTTGCCCCATGAGCCAAGGATACAGGAAATTGTTGATGAACTCACCGATTATGGACTGCATCCTTTTGAATTACCCATAGGGGTTAACTTTGAACCTCATAAAACAGCTAATGCGCCTTATGTGCTGGACCGTTTTGATGGTTTTCCTGATGCCGCCGAAAGAAAAGGAGATGCGCACTTATGTTCATTGTCAAAAGCACTTGAGTATCCCAACGTGGAATTGATGACGAATACAAAAGTCATTAGATTGAATACCAATAATACCGGAACCAGGATTTCAGAAGTTGTTATAGAACAAAATGGACAGATAAAAACCCTTACATCAGATCTTGTTATTCTTTCAGCAGGAGCTATCAATTCTGCGGCTATATTGCTTGAAAGTAAAAATGAACGATTTCCTACAGGGCTCGCCAATACTTCGGATCAGGTCGGAAGAAACTATATGTTCCACCAGAATACAGCTCTTGTTGCGTTGTACACAGAACATAATCCCACAAAATTCGGTAAAACATTCGGTGTGAATGACTTCTACCATGCTAACCGTGGATATGAGTTTCCTCTTGGGCATATTCAGATGTTGGGAAAATCAGATGAGTATCAGATCAGAGCCGATAGTCCTGTTGCAGCTCCCGGTTTTACGTTTGAATTGATGGCCAGACACGCCGTAGATTTTTGGCTGACTTCAGAAGATTTGCCGGATCCTGAAAATAGGGTTACTGTAGAAAACGGACAAATCAGGATTGCCTATTCTGAAAACAATCAAAAGGGACACGAATTTTTAAAGGCTGAGCTGATCAAAGCTTTAAAAGCATCAGGTAAATTTGAGAGCTTTTTATTCAAAGGTTTCTATTTTAGTAAAGGGATGGACATTGCTTCTCCGGCTCATCAGAACGGAACGACAAAAATGGGAACCGATCCGGGGACGTCGGTTGTAGATATCTACTGCAAAAGTCACGATTTAGAAAATCTGTATATCGTAGACGGAGGATTTTTTGTTTCCAGTGGTGCTGTAAATCCGGCTCTTACTATTATTGCGATGGCTTTACGTGTTGGGGATCATATAAAGGCTAAATTAATGTAATGAATTCTAAAACAGTCACCATCATTGTCGTTTATATTTTAGCATTTTTAACGGGAGTTAATTTTGTGGTGTTTCCAGCATTGGGAACTGTTTTTACAAACCCTTCATTATTTACACTTACTTCATCACAATTTGGAAATCTTTTTATCCCTCAGGTTATATGTATTATAGTTGCCTGCTTCGGAGCACCGTTCCTGATTAATAAAACAGGACCTAAGCCGGTTCTGGTTTGTGGGCTTTTGCTGATGATTATATCTACAGGTTGTTTGTGGATGCTCCATTATTTTATGGCGAATAAAACTCTGCTGTTTCCGGTATTGATGGTTTTAGTAGCCTTTATGGGAGCCGGATTCGGACTTTCTATTACCACTTTGAATCCATTGGCTGCAAGCCTGTTTGATGATAACAGGTCTTCTGCAATTTTAATTTTACAGTTTCTGGTAGGGTTGGGGACATCTACTTCTCCTTTAATGATGAATCTGATAGGTGATGTGAAAAACTGGAAATATGTTCCCGGAAGTATATTTATAATGGTATCCGCTGCCTTTGTTATGTTTTTATTTTTAAAAATACAAAAAGGAAGATTGTTCCAGCTTCCTGATCATTTTAAAATCCCTGGAAAATTATGGATCTTTTTTATCACCATTATTTTGTACGGCTGTATCGAAGGAACATTTGGGAGCTTTGGAGGGATAATACTCAAAAATCAAGGATTGGATAACAGTAAAGCCAGTCTTGGGCTTTCTTTATTTTGGGGTGGTATTGCTATAAACCGTCTGCTGTTTGGGATTTTCTCAAAGAAATTTAATGTATCATATGTCTTTCTGATATCACCATTGTTTGTTGCCGGATTTCTTACCCTGATGGTAGTTGATCCTGATATAAATATCCTTTTATTGCTGATGTTTTTCATTGGTTTTTTTATGGGAAGTATCTTTCCCGGATCTATAGGTTGGGGAACAGCAGAGTTTCCGATGTTTTCGGTTTTGGTATCTGGCTTTTTGATGGCGGCCAATCAAATAGGGACAGGGGTTGTAACGAATGTTTTGGGCAGTTTTTCCAATTATACTTCTGCAATTTTAGAATCTCTGATTGCCCTTATGCTGATTATTTTCGCTTTACTTTTCTATCTTAAACGAAATTCCAAAATTAAGGAGGCTTTTTAATCTTTTTACCAAAAATATACTAATCCTCCTGTAATGAAAAAGGTGGGTTTAAACCCACCTCAACAATAAGAGTATAAAAACGGCTTAGCCAAAACTTACATTTTTATTAGCTCAATTGAATTATACCAGTTCTTCAATCTCAGCAATTGCTTTTGATAAATTTGTTTCTTTCAACTGTGGAACCATGGTTCCCTGAGATTTGAAAACTTTGATATCCGTAATACCGATGAAACCGAATAAGGTTTTTAAGTAGGTTTCCATATTTTCAATAAGTCCATTTTCATACACACCTCCGGATGCGAAATTCAGGTATATTTTTTTATTTTGCAGGAGACCATTTGGAACCCCGTCAATATAAGAAAATGTTTTCCCTGCGACAGATATGCTATCGATCCAGGATTTTAAAGTTGACGGAAAACTGAAATTATAAAAAGGAACTCCTATAACAATAATATCTGAATCCTGAACTTCTTTTAATGCTTCGTTAGAATATTTTGAAGCTTCTTTCTGTTCATCATTCTTTTCCTCATCCGGAATTCTTGAAGCACTAAAATGATGAATCTCCAGATGGGGGATAGGATTTAAACCCAGATCACGGACAACAACCGTGCTCCCGGGATTTTTATCCAGCAATTGATTGATAACAGTCTGAGATAAATGATTGCTTATAGAATTTTCTCCTACAATACTTGTTTTGATATTTAAAATGTTAGCCATTTTGTTTAAATTTTTTTTGTTTTTATTAATGTCAAAATTATTGTAAATTTACTTTCAAAAGTATAGTGGTTACCTAAAGGAAAGTGGAATAATGGAAAAACAACATAATCATAAAGATTGTACAAAGGCTCTTAAACCTGTTCAGGATACATTGGATGTCATTAATGGGAAATGGAAATTACAGATCATCATTTCTTTGAATGCCGGAAATAAGCGTTTCACAGAGATTGAACGTAGCATTCCCAAGCTTACTTCGAAAGTTTTAGCCAAAGAATTAAAGGAATTAGAACAAAATGGTTTGCTTGAAAGGGTTGTGAAGGATACATATCCTGTTTCTATTGAATACTTACCGACGGAATATACAAAAACACTTCACCCTGTGGTAGAATCATTGGGAAATTGGGGTAAAAATCACCGTCAGCATATCTTTGGGACAACAATTGAAGAAGAGGCGAAGAATGACGATGTGGCTGAATAGATGAAAAGCAAAATGGCAAAAATGCCGAAAGGCGAAAAGTCAGAACGGTTAAATCGTTTAATCGCTAGGAATGTTTGTTGAAAAAAGTTTTTATCAAAGGGTGAAAGTTGTTCATCGACAAAGATGGCGATTTTGCAGTTCCGCAATTCAGCGATTTCACCTTTTTTTCCTTTCTTACCCTACATCAATATCCACTCCGTCTACGCTCCGTACATTTGTACCATAATTAATCACAATATGAAAACAGTATATCATAAATCAGATTCAAGAGGCCATGCTAGTCATGGTTGGTTAAACAGCTACCATACTTTCAGTTTTGCAAACTATCAAAATCCTGAAAGAACAAACTTCGGAGTTTTAAGAGTGTTGAATGACGATACCGTCTCTCAGGGAATGGGATTCGGAACACATCCTCACAGAGATATGGAAATCATTTCTATTCCATTAGAAGGAGATCTGGAGCATAAAGATTCAATGGGTACAACGGCGGTTATCAAAAAAGGAGAGATTCAGGTAATGAGTGCCGGAACAGGTGTTCAGCATAGCGAATACAATAAAAACAAGGATGAGGAGGTTAAATTTCTTCAGATCTGGGTGTTTCCAAGAGAGCTGAATGTAGAGCCCCGATATGATCAGAAAAGCATCAAAGAAGGAGAGAAAATTAATGGTTTCCAGCAGATTCTTTCACCCAACAAAAATGATGATGGAGTGTGGATTCATCAGGATGCATGGTTTAACCTGGCTAACTTTACAAAAGGGAATGGTAAAAACTACGTGTTTAACAAAAAAGGAAACGGGGTGTATGCATTTGTTCTAAAAGGAAGTGCAAAAGTAGGCGACAGAATCTTAAATGAGAGAGACGGATTAGGAATCTGGGATACCCAAAGCTTTAATATTGAAGCAATCGAGGACACAGAAATATTATTGATGGAAGTGCCAATGGAATTACCATCTTATCTAAAATAAAAATTAAATTTGTAGACATTAAAAAAATTAAACAGAATGAAAGTTTTAGCAATAGCAGGAAGTAATTCCGAAGCATCAATGAATAAGCATTTGGTATCCTACGCAGCTTCTTTGTTTGCGGGAAAAGCAGAAGTAGAAGTAGTAGACCTTAACCCTTTCGAAATGCCTATTTATAAGCATGAGAGAGAATTGGCAGGAGGAGTACCTCAGGAAGCAAAAGATTTTGCAGCAAAAATTGATGGCGCTAATGTACTCTTGGTTTCTTTACCTGAACATAACGGAACATATTCAACAGCTTTTAAAAATGTATTTGATTGGGTTTCAAGAATCAAGGACAGAACAGTATGGAATGAAGTACCAATGCTTTTAATGTCTACATCACCGGGAGGGAGAGGTGGAGCCGGGGTTTTGGAAGCCGCAACAAAACGTTTCCCTTTCCACGGAGGAAATATTGTAGAAACATTCTCTCTTCCTTTCTTCAACGATAATTTTGATAAAACAGCTGAAAAGATCTCTAATGAAGAAAAAGATAATGAGTTGAGAGAGAAAATTATTAAGATTTCTGCCATTGAAACAATCCTTGAAAAATAGAATTTGAATTTTAATTTAAAATTACTATTTTTGCAAAAAGAAAAAGAGATGAAAATTCAGTCCACTTTCAAAGAATGTTTTTCCATAAAAGGGAAAACTGTGGGCTCTAAAATTCTCAGATAAAATACTGGCCGATAATCTACTAAGATTGTCGGCTTTTTTATTTTCTAAATTTTAAATAAAATTATAATATAAAAAGGTAGGATATACTTCAGATGTAAGATATTAGATTTTCAATAGTCTGCAATCTGAAATCTGGCATCTAAAATCTAAATAATAACATGAGCAATACTTACAAATCTGCAGGAGTAGACAAAGAAGAAGGATACAAAACCGTTGATAAGATCAAAAAAGCGGTTGGTGAGACCCACAATTCCAATGTACTGAACCATTTGGGAAGTTTTGGGGCTTTCTATGAAATCGGTGGATATAAAAATCCGGTACTCGTTTCCGGTACGGATGGAGTAGGAACTAAGCTTAAAGTAGCTTTAGATTCTAAAAAATATGATTCTATCGGTGTAGATTGCTTCGCAATGTGTGCCAATGATATTTTATGTCACGGTGCCAAGCCATTGTTCTTCCTGGATTATCTGGCTTGTGGAAAATTAGACTCTGAAATTGCAGCAGAAATTGTTTTAGGAATGGTAGAAGCCTGTAAAGATAAC
Organism: Chryseobacterium sp. Chry.R1; assembly: GCF_039645525.1. Taxonomy (NCBI): domain Bacteria; kingdom Pseudomonadati; phylum Bacteroidota; class Flavobacteriia; order Flavobacteriales; family Weeksellaceae; genus Chryseobacterium; species Chryseobacterium sp. Chry.R1. The sequence goes on along the minus strand of NZ_CP151793.1, from coordinate 4,094,062 downwards.
AACTGTGCATTGATAGGCGGTGAGACCGCTGAAATGCCGGGGATGTATCAGCCTGGGGACTATGATGTTGCAGGATTCTGTGTAGGAATTGTTGAAAAAGATCAGATTATTGATGGCTCTAAAATAAAACCGGGAAATAAGATCATTGCATTACCAAGTTCAGGATTCCATTCCAATGGATTTTCACTGGTAAGAAAAGTATTCCCGAATTTTGAAGAAGAATTTGAAGGAAAACCTTTGTATGAAACTTTATTGGTTCCTACAAGATTGTACTATAAAGATATTCATAAAGTAATCGGAGAAGTAAAAGTTGCAGGAATCGCTCACATCACGGGAGGTGGGTTGTATGAAAATATCCCAAGAATTATTCCTGAAGGTTTGTGTGCTTCTATCGATGCTTCAAAAATACAGATCCCAAGCATAATGCTTGAACTTGAAAAAAGAGGTGGGGTAGCTCGCGAAGAAATGTTCGGAACTTTCAATATGGGAGTGGGGATGATCGTTGTTGTAGATGCTGAACATGCCGAGAAAGTTTTACACCTGCTGGATGATGCTTACGAAATCGGAGAAATCACGGAAGGAAGTGAGAAAATAAAATTAACATTTTAAAAGACTTCACATGTCAGATATCAGATACAAGACGAAATAGTCTGAAATCTGATATCCGACATCTAGTATCTAAATTAATGAAAAACATCGTTGTACTCGTTTCTGGTTCCGGGACCAATCTTCAGAGAATCTTAGATACCATTGAAAGTGGAGAAATCCAAAATGCAAGAGTGTCTTTAGTTGTTGCAGACAGAGAATGCTACGGGCTGGAAAGAGCAAAAAATCATCATATAGAAAATATACTCATTCCAAGAGGGAAAAATTTCAGCAGTGAATTGAGCAAAGTAATTCCTGAAAATACTGATTTAATTGTATTGGCAGGGTTCTTATCTATTCTGAAACCTGAATTCTGCGAAAACTGGAATGGTAAAATAATTAATATTCATCCTGCTTTGCTCCCCAAATTTGGTGGAAAAGGAATGTGGGGAATGAATGTTCATAATGCCGTTATTGAAGCTAAAGAAAAAGAAAGCGGGGCAACAGTTCATTTTGTAACTCCGGGAATTGACGAAGGCCAGGCTATCCTTCAGAAAGCATTTGACGTTACAGAAAATGATACTCCGGAAACATTGGCTGGAAAAGTACACAAGATTGAGTACGAAATTTTTCCGATAGCGATCAATAAAGTATTAGGGAATTAATACAATATACCTGTTTGATAAGATTACATTGCTGGAAAGGGACATTGTTACAATTAAAAAAAATCTAAGTAAAATAAAAGTAAATCCGGAGGTGAAAGACCGGGAATACAGTTTGAGATAGCTGTGAAAAGTAAAAAATTGAAAGTAAGATGAGTAAAAAGAGAGTTTTAATCAGTGTTTCTGACAAAAGTGGATTAATAGAATTCGCTCAGTTTTTGGAAGCTCAAAACTACGAATTGATTTCTACCGGAGGTACCTTCAAACATTTGAAGGAAGCCGGTCTGAATCCGGTTCAGATTGATGAGGTGACCAATTTCCCTGAGATGCTGGATGGCAGAGTAAAAACCCTGCATCCAAAAGTTCATGGCGGGCTCCTTGCTGTCCGTTCCAATGAAGAACACATGAAGACGGTTCAGGAACACGGAATTGGTTTGATCGATATGGTTATTGTAAACCTTTATCCTTTCTTTGAAAACGTAAACAAAGATATTTCTCTACATGAAAAGGTAGAATTTATCGATATCGGTGGTCCTTCAATGCTTCGTTCAGCAGCCAAAAATTTTGACTCTGTTACTGTAATTACTGATGTTGAAGATTATACAACCGTAAAAATTGAAATGGAACAGAATGGAGACACGTATATCGAAACCCGTAAAAAGTTGGCCGGTAAAGTGTTCAATCTTACTTCTGCTTACGATGCTGCTATTTCAAGAATGCTTTTAGAAGAGGAATATCCTACTTATTTAAGTGCATCTTATAAAAAAGCTGCTGATCTGAGATACGGTGAAAACCCTCATCAGACTGCTGCTTATTATGTTTCCACTTTCGAAAACGGAGCGATGAAAGATTTCGAACAACTTGGAGGAAAAGAACTTTCCTTCAACAATCTTCGCGATATGGATCTTTGCTGGAAAGTGGTTACTGAATTTAAAGAAGAGATGGCTTGTTGTGCAGTGAAACACTCTACACCTTGTGGCGTGGCGATCGGGACTTCAGCATTGGAAACGTATCAAAAAACTTTTGAATGTGATCCTATTTCAATTTTTGGCGGAATTGTTGCAATGAACTATAAGATCGATGCGGCTACTGCTGAAGAATTAAACAAAACTTTCCTTGAAATTGTTATGGCTCCTGATTTTGATGAGGAGGCTCTTGAAATTTTAAGAAAAAAGAAAAACCTAAGAATTATAAAGATCGTAAATCCGGTTTCCGATAAGCAGACATGGGTGAAAATTGATGGAGGAATGCTGGTTCAGGATAACGATACTTATTTCTCTGAAGATATTAAAGTAGTTACCGATGTACAGCCTACTGAAGAGCAGAAAAAAGCATTGCTTTTCTCTCAAAGGGTTGTAAAATATGTAAAATCTAATGCGATAGTAGTTTCTAACGGTATTCAGGCTTTTGGAATCGGAGGAGGTCAGGTTAACAGGATCTGGGCAACTCAGCAGGCAATCGAAAGAGCTAAAGAGAAATTCTCCGGAAATCTTGTATTAGCTTCAGACGCTTTTTTCCCTTTCCGTGATGTTGTAGATTTCTGCGCTAAGGAAGGTATCAAAGCGATCATCCAGCCGGGAGGAAGTGTAAAAGATCAGGAAAGCATCGAAGCTGCAAATGAGCACGGAATTCCGATGATGTTTACAGGAGTTAGACATTTTTTACATTAATTAAATTAGAATTAAAAAGTAGTTTTGAGGTGGCATTTATCGCTTTCAAAATTATATATTTGTATAATATAGACTAGATAATTAAATAAAGTATGAGAATCTTAATCATAGGTGAAGGTGGAAGAGAGTCTGCATTGGCAGCGAAACTTCATAAAGACTCCAGAGTTACTAAAATGTTTTTTGCTAATGGAAATGCAAGTACGGATGTAATAGGGAAAAATGTTCATTTATCAGAAATTAAAGAACTTAGAGACTTTGCTATCAAGGAAAAGGTGGATCTAACGATTGTAGGTCCTGAAGCTCCACTTGTAGCTGGTTTGAAAGATGAGTTTAAGAAACATGATCTTAAAGTTTTTGGTCCGAACCAGAAAGTGGCAAGTCTTGAAGGAAGCAAGGCTTTCTCTAAGAAATTTATGCAGACCTATGATATTAAAACAGCAAAAGCTGTAGTATTTGATTCATATAACGAAGCTAAAGAATACGTTCAGACTCAGGAATACCCTTTAGTGATCAAAGCAAGTGGTTTAGCAGGCGGAAAAGGTGTTGTAATTTGTGATACCCTGGAAGAAGCTGAAGCTACAATCCACGATTTCATGATTCGCAGAATTTATGGAGATGCAGGTATCCGTTTGGTTATCGAAGAATTTTTACAGGGTTTTGAAGCTTCAATCATTGCTTTCTCAAACGGAGAAAAACTATTCCCTTGTATTGCTGCTAAAGATTATAAAAAAGCCGGAAACGGAGATACAGGACCTAATACAGGAGGTATGGGATCTGTGGCACCAAGCCCAGAATTTACTGCTGAACATCAGGCTGATTTTGAAAAAAATATTTTGGAGCCTACTGTTCGCGGTCTTAAAGAAGAAGGATTCAGCTTTAAAGGGATTATCTTCTTCGGATTAATGGTTACTAAAAACGGGACTTACCTGCTTGAGTACAACATGAGATTCGGAGATCCTGAAACTCAGGTATTGATGGCTCTTATGGAAAACAATCTTTTGGATGTAATCAATGACTGTATGAGCGGAAAAGACATCGAGCTTAAGTTTAAAGATGAGAAAGCCGTATGTCTGGTAATGTGTTCAGGAGGTTACCCGAGAAATATAGAAATAGGCTTCGAGATCAAAGGAGAAGATAAAGTAAAACACAGTCAGTTGCTACACGCCGGAGCGATCCGAAAAGGAGACAAAGTGGTTTCCAACGGGGGTAGAGTTCTTAACCTGGTTGCAACGGGTGCTACTTATGAAGAAGCTCGCAAGAAAGTATACGAAGATGCACTTCCGGTTCACTTCGATTACAGTTTCTACAGAGAAGACATCGGAAAGTTTTAATAAAAATCATAAAAAAAGATTTGGAACGTTTCCAAGTCTTTTTTTGTAAAACAGTTAATATTAGAAATAAGAAGTCAGATGCTCGATTCAAGACTTCAGACTAAAATCTGAAATCTGATGTCTGAAATCTGATATCTTTCAAACAAATCAATTATAAAATGAACAACGGTATTATCATATTAGATTTCGGATCTCAGTACAACCAGCTTATCGGAAGAAGAATCCGTGAAATGGGAGTATATTCGGAAATCTTACCTTACAATACACCATTACAAGAAATTCTTGAACGCCAGCCTAAAGGAATTATCCTTTCTGGAGGGCCAAGTTCTGTAAATGCTGAAAATGCTCACCTGGTTGAGAAAGCATTATACGAACAGGGAATTCCTGTACTGGGTATTTGCTACGGAATGCAGCTTACGGCACATGTTTTAGGAGGAAAAGTAAATAAAGGAGAAAAAGGGGAGTACGGAAAGGCTCACCTTGATATTATTAAAGAAAATGCTCTATTAGAAGGGGTAAGTCAGAATTCTGTGGTTTGGATGAGCCACTTTGATGAAGTAGGTGATTTGCCAGCAGGTTTTGAATTAAATGCAAAGTCGGGAGTTATCGCCGCTATTTCAAATTCTGAAAGAAAAATCTATTGCGTTCAGTTCCACCCAGAAGTTTCTCATACAGAAGAAGGTGGTAAAATGCTTGAAAACTTTGTTTTCTCGATCTGTAATGCTGAGAAAAATTGGAAGCTTACCAATTATATTGAAAGAACAGTTGCTGATATCAAAGAAAAAGTAGGAGATAATAAAGTAATCCTTGGGCTTTCAGGAGGTGTTGACTCTTCTGTTGCTGCAGTTTTGATTCATAAGGCAATTGGCGATCAGCTGACTTGTATCTTTGTGGATACTGGTCTTTTGAGAAAAAATGAAGATGTAAAAGTGATGGAGAATTATGGAGAGCACTTCCATATGAACATTAAATTGGTTGATGCTTCAGAAAGATTTTTATCAAAATTGGCTGGAGTAGATGATCCTGAACAAAAAAGAAAGATCATCGGAAACGAATTTATCCATGTTTTTGATGAAGAATCTCATAAAATTGAAGGAGCTAAGTTTTTAGCACAAGGAACAATTTATCCTGATGTAATCGAAAGTCAGTCTGTAAACGGACCATCAGCAGTGATCAAATCTCACCACAATGTTGGAGGGCTTCCTGAGGAAATGGAATTTGAGCTATTAGAGCCTCTTAGAGAGCTTTTCAAAGACGAAGTAAGGAAAGTAGGGGAAGAGTTGGGAATTCCTCATCATTTGGTATACAGACACCCTTTCCCGGGTCCTGGTTTAGGGATCAGAATTTTAGGAGCTGTAGATGCAGAAAAAGTAAGAATTCTTCAGGAAGCTGATGACATATTTATTGAAGAATTATACAAAAATGATCTTTATGAAAAAGTTTCTCAGGCTTTTGTAGTATTGCTTCCGGTTAAGTCTGTTGGAGTAATGGGAGACGAAAGAACCTATGAATACACTGCGGTAGTTCGCTCTGCCAATACAATCGACTTTATGACGGCAACCTGGAGCAGACTTCCTTATGAATTTTTAGATACTGTTTCCAGCAGGATCATTAATGAAGTAAGAGGAATTAACAGGGTAGCTTATGATATTTCAAGTAAACCACCTGCAACTATTGAGTGGGAATAATCTTACTTATAAACATAAAAATGCAGAATCCTACTTTTTTAGTAGGATTTTGTATTTTATGATTAAGCTCATGATTTATTTTATTTTTAGGCCGTACATTTGTATAAGAATTACATGATTTATATTCTAATAGATATAATAATTTTTTTTTCATCATTTGTGTTTTTGAACCTCCCTTATGGGAGGTTTTTTTTATTTCTGAGGAGATATTCTTTCTTTATTTACCTGTAATGTGTTAAGAGTTGTTTAATATTTTCTATGTATTGTGATTTATCTTAAATTTGAAAAATAGTAAATCATTGACCACTTTATCTCATTTAATATGCTTTTAAAAAAAATTTTCCCACTGATTCTGACAGGAAGCCTTATTCCAAATTTTAGTAATGCACAACATGTCTATCCTCCTCAAATCCAGAAATGGAATGCCGATGAATTGGGTAATCAACGGGCAGTATTGCGGTGGAATGCATCTTCAAAGCAGGCAAAGGCCGTCATTCCCTGGAGAAATATAAATGTAAAAGCTGATCAGAAGGTCATAATTATAGACAGCCTTACTCAAAAACAGTATGAGCCGGATGCATACCTGAGTATGAATGAAGAAGAAGGTTCATTTGTTTTTAATCCGGTTTCAGGAAAGGGAATTTACTATGTCTATTTTCTTCCCTATAAGTTGGATGAAAGAACGAATTATCCCAAAGCGACTTATCTTAAGAGGACCAATATAGCGACTGCTAAAGATGTTGGAGCCGTACCATTGGCCAGTGTGATAAGAATAGAGTCGGTGGATAAGTTCAACTCCAATGATCCGATGGAAGTAATTGCGACTAAAAAAGAGATTGCAGAATACATGAAAAAACATGAAGATCAGTCTTATTTTGTATTCCCGGAAACTAGAGAAAACCCTGTTAAAATGAATATAATCCCTCAACGTTGGGTGGATGATAAAAAAGACTCATCTGTTCTTCATGGAAATACTGAAAGAGGCCTATTTTATGCTTTTCAGATTGGGGTTTTACCAGTAAAAATTAATCTTGAAAAAGTAAAAATAACAGCTTCTTCATTAAAAAGTACTTCAGGGGCGACAATAGATTCCCGATATTTTAATTGTATCAATACAAACGGTACAGATTATAAAGGAGAAAAGCTGGAGTTAAACGCAAATGTAAAAAAAGATGATTTACAGGCTTTCTGGTGTGGCTTTGATATCCCTGAAAATACTTCTCCCGGAATCTATGAAGGGACAATTACCATTCGTCCAGAAAATGCTACTGTACAAACAGTGAAAATTGTATTAAACATAAGTGGGGAAAAACCTGAAAATGACCAGGTTGCCATGGCTTAATTCTACCTTGGCGCAGGCTAATACCGTAATCAAACCATATACACCATTACAGCTCAAAGGACAAGAAATTTCCTTACTGGGAAGGAAGGTACAATTAGATGCTTCAGGATTTCCTAAGCAGATTCAGACTTTTTTTACTCCGGAAATGACATCAATCGGAGAAAAGGCCAATTCAATATTAAGTGAACCTGTACATTTTGTAGTAAAAGGACCCGGGGCAAAACCTGAGAACTTCAAAAATTCAGGAATTAAGTTTATAGGAAAAGAAGAAGGTAAAATATCCTGGATAAGCACAAATACTTCAGGGAACTTACAAATGAAGGTAGAAGGTTCCATAGAATTTGACGGATTTATGGAATACAATGTTAAGATTACTGCATTAAAAGATATGCAGATTGAAGATATTGCCTTGCAGATTCCTTTTGAGAAAGATAAAGCAACCTATATGATGGGATTAGGGCAGAAAGGAGGTTACAGACCTGATCATTTTAACTGGAAATGGGATGTTGCCAAAAAAAACCAGGATGGAGCATGGTTGGGCAACGTAAATGCCGGAATACAATTTTCTTTAAGGGACCAGAATTATTCACGTCCGCTTAATACCAATTTTTACCTTCAAAAACCATTGATTCTGCCATCTTCATGGGGTAATGAAAATAAAGGAGGGATCACGATAAAAGAAGCCGGAGGAAAAATTGTTGTCAATAATTTCAGTGGGGTCCGCAGCATGAAAAAAGGAGATGAACTATATTATAACTTTCATCTGTTGATTACTCCGTTCCATCCGATCAATACAGAGGAACAATGGAATAACCGTTTTTATCATGCTTATAAGCCGGTTGATACGATAAAAGCCAGTGGAGCTAATGTAATCAACATTCATCACGGAAATGAGATCAATCCTTATATCAATTATCCGTTTGTAGCGACGAAAGAGATGAAGGACTACATTATGAAAGCGCACGAGAAAGGTTTAAAGGTGAAAATTTACAATACGATCAGGGAGGTTTCTAACCGGATGTATGAGCTGTACCCCGTGAAAAGTTTGGGTCAGGAAGTTTTTTCCGCAGGAAAGGGTGGAGGCTATTCATGGCTGCAGGAGCATCTTCATGATCACTATATCGCAGCCTGGTATGTGCCGGAATTTAAAGATGCTGCAATTATTAATAGTGGGATGAACCGTTGGCATAATTATTATGTGGAAGGGATGAATTGGCTGGTCAATAATTTAGGGATTGACGGAATTTATCTCGACGATGTAGCATTTGACAGGGTAACCATGAAGAGGATTAAAAGAGTAATGACCCAGAATGGACATCCCGGTATCATTGATCTGCATTCTGCAAATCAGTATAATGATAAGGATGGTTTTAATAACAGTGCCAATCTTTATCTTGAGCATTTTCCTTATATCAACCGTTTATGGTTTGGGGAATATTTTGATTATAACAACAATAATCCTGAATTTTTATTAACTGAGGTGAGTGGTATTCCTTTCGGGCTAATGGGAGAAATGCTTCAGGATGATGGCAATCCTTGGCGGGGAATGCTTTATGGCATGACAAGTCGTCTGGGATGGTCGGCAAAAAGTAATCCAACTCATCTGTGGAAAGCCTGGGATGATTTCGGAATTAAAGGCTCAAAGATGATTGGCTATTGGGTTCCTGACAATCCTGTGAAAACAGATAATCCAGCAGTACTGGCTACAATTTATAAACAGGAAAAAAAGATCATGGTTTCCCTTGCAAGCTGGGCTCCTCAGGATATTCGAGTGAAGCTGAAAATAGATTGGAAAGGTTTAGGCATAGACCCGAAGAATGTGAAAATAAGTACTCCTGCAATTAAAGATTTTCAGGAAGCAAAGACATTTAATATCAATGATGAAATTAATGTGGAGAAAAACAAAGGATGTTTAATAATTATTCAATAGATTAAAGAACTCGCCCCGGATACAAGGAAATCTGGCGCATAATCTGATTTATTTTACTTAAATTTAATAAAATTTATATAAAATGCAAGTAGATACAAGGACCTTAAGTGTACAGGATTATGATGAGTTGGTAGAAACAATGAGGCGTGCCTACCCTCAGATGTCAGAATATGTATGGTCTAAAAAAAGCATCGAAAAATTAACGAAAATATTCCCAAAGGGACAGATCTGTATTACAGTAGATGGCAAATTAGCTGCTGTGGCGCTTTCTATCATCGTAAATTATGATGAATTCGGAGATGATCATACTTATAGTGATATTACCGGAAATTATACTTTCAATACCCATTCGTCAACAGGAAATGTACTGTATGGGATCGAAGTTTTTGTAGATCCGGAATACCGTGAACTGAGATTGGGAAGAAGATTGTATGATGCAAGAAAAGAATTATGTGAACAATTGAATCTGAAATCGATTGTGTTGGGTGGAAGAATTCCGAATTACCACAAATACAGTGACGAATTATCGACGAGGGATTATATACGGAAAGTGAGGGATAAGGAAATTTATGATCCTGTTTTATCTTTTCAGCTTTCCAATAACTTTTTACCCATCCGTGTTTTAAAAAAATATCTTCCGGAAGATGAATCTTCAAAGGAAAATGCAGTTTTGTTGCAATGGAATAATATCTATTACAGTAAAAAGCCAAACACGATGCAGGATAGTATTATCCGGCTTGGCCTTGTACAATGGCAAATGAGGCACTTTAAGAATATTGATGCCTTTTATGAGCAGGTGGAGTTTTTTGTTAATGTAATGGGAGATTATAAATCTGATTTCGTTTTGTTTCCAGAACTATTCAATACTCCTTTGCTGGCACCCTTTAACAAACTATCGGAAAGAGATAGCATGATTGAGTTGGCAAAATTAACTGACCAGATCAAAGAGAGAATCTCGGAACTGGCTATCAGTTATAATGTGAATATTATTTCAGGAAGCATGCCGGTTTTTGATCCTGAAAATAATGACCTTTATAACGTCAGCTACCTGTTGCACCGTGACGGACGCATTGATGAATACAGGAAAATTCATATTACGCCTAATGAAAGAAAATACTACGGAATGAAAGGTGGGAGTGAAATTAAAGTATTCGATACCGATTGCGGAAAAATAGGTCTTGTAATTTGCTATGATGTGGAGTTTCCGGAACTGCCTAGAATTCTGGCAGACCAGGGAATGAAGGTCCTTTTTGTCCCTTACCTTACAGATACTCAAAATGCTTATATGAGGGTTCGCCATTGTGCTGCAGCAAGAGCCATCGAAAATGAATGTTATGTTGCCATAGCTGGATGTGTAGGGAACTTACCGGGAGTGAATAATATGGATATTCAATTCGGCCAGGCAGCTGTATTTACCCCTTCTGATTTTGCTTTCCCATCTAATGCCGTAAAAGGGGAAGCAACCCCTAATACGGAGATGACCTTGATTGTGGATGTAGATCTAAATCTTTTAAAAGACCTTCACTATAATGGTTCTGTTCAGATTCTCAAAGACAGGAGAAATGATCTCTATGAAACTTATCTTAAATAGTTAACAAATAAAAACAGAATGCTTTTGCATTCTGTTTTTTTATAAATAATTTTTGTTACCTCTATCTTATTGAAGCTGTGGACAAACTACAGCCGGGCAAATCAATTTTGGACATCTAGGTCTTCCGTCTGTAGGACAACATTGATTTGAGCATCCTACGATAATTCCAGCTCCTGAAACAGTTCTTAATTCTTCTCTTGATAATTTTTTGATCGGTAAATTTTTCATTTTGTAATATTTTACGGGTTAGTAATAATTTTTGTACCCTATAAAGATAAAAAAATCCTGCAAATAACAATAAAGATGGATTTTTTTTCTTCTATAGTTCTTTGGATATTGTATTAGGAATGGTTTTTGGAGTAATTTGCACTTATTATTCACAATTATGTTTGATAAGCAACAGAGAAAACTGAAAAGATCTGCCAGGCTGATTTCCGTATTAAGCAAATATGGTTTTAAAGATATGCTGGCCCGGATGAATGGGAATAAGCAGGAAGAGGAGGATTCTGAACGTTCTGATGAAATTATTTCAAAAGGAACTGTTTATGAAAGGATCAGATTGGTTTTGGAAGAGTTGGGGCCAACATTCGTGAAACTGGGACAAACATTTAGCAACAGGGAAGATTTACTTCCCCCGGAACTGATTCAGGAATTACAGAAACTACAGGATAAGGTGGATACTGTGGAAATGAATGTAATTGAAATCCTGGAAAGTGAATTCAACATTTCAGTGAAGGATCATTTTCAGGAAATTCAGTCCCAACCCTTAGCAACCGCATCCATTGCACAGGTGTATAAGGCTACTTTAGCAGATGGGACCAGTGTAATCCTAAAGATAAAAAAAGCCGATGTACAGACCGTTATTGAGGATGATTTGCTTTTGATCAAAGACCTGGAAAGGCTTGTTTCTTCTTATTCTGAAATTGGAGAGAAGCTGAACTTAAAACAGGCTATATCCACATTTGAGAAATCGTTGCTTGAGGAAGTTTCTCTGATCAATGAAAAAGATAACATTTTACAGTTTACGCGGAACTTTAAAAATAATAAGGAGACCTACGTTCCAAAAGTCTATGAGGAATTTTCCAATAATAACATTCTCTGTATGGAATTTATTGATGGAATAAAGGTCACAGATAAAGCAGGACTTTTAGCTCATAATATTGATCCTGTAAAGGTTTCTGAAGCGGGATTAAGGTTGTTTGTATCTCAGATCCTCGACTATGGTTTCTTTCATGCAGATCCGCATGCCGGAAATATCCTGGTAAAGAAAGATGGGAAAGTCGTTTTTATTGACTTTGGAGCAGTAGGGCAGATTCAGCCTAATGATAAAGAAATCCTTGAGGATCTTATTGTAAGTTTTGTAGCGAAAAACTCACACAAAATAGTGAGGTATCTGAAGAGGATGTCTGTCAGTTATGAAATTCCGGACGAAAGAAGATTTGAAAATGATGTAAATGATATTCTGAATTTTGTTCATAGTTCTTCTTTGCAGGATATCAATGTTCAGACGGTAATCAATAAAATGAAAGACATTTTGAAAGATAACCGCCTTCATATGCCGGACTATTTTTATCTGTTGTTTAAAGGAATCAGCCTTATAGAGGGAGTAGGAAGGAATATTAATCCGGATCTGGACATTGTTAAAAGTCTTAATCCTTATACCAAAAAGATATTTGCCAAAAAAATAAGTCCGAAAAATATACTTAAAACCGGAATGGATAAAATGATGAATTTCACGGATAATGTAGATGAAATTCCCAGAGAACTCCGTTCTGTTTTACAAAAGCTGGATGAAAATAAGTTTAGCATTTCCAGTGAAATTAAAAATATTGACAAAACGAATCAGATCATCAAATCCAGTGCGGTTAATATGATTTTAGCGCTCATATTGGGAGCAAACATGATTGCAACGGCAATTGTTTTTGTGTCAGAGGCTCCTCCGAGGATCGGAGAAATGTCACTGATAGCGGTATTGGGGTTTATCTTTTCAGTGATATTGGTTTTGATTCTGTTATTGAGGATAACCAGAAAGTAATTTTTTTAGAAGAAATATTCATTTAAAATAAAAAATAACCATATGAAACTAATGATTTTAGCTGTTCTGACATTCGGAGGTTCTGTCCTGTCAGCTCAAAATAAAGAAGAAAAAGGAATCCTGGGTGATTACGATGGAAATGGAACAAAGGAGTATGCTTATTTTAAGATAAATGACTGCACTGAAGAATGTGATGGAGCGTGCGAAACGGTAATTTATTTTAGTGACAAAAAAATAAAGTCTTTTACCGTTTCAAAAGCAAATGGTGTTGAACTGTACAACCTCGGAGACCTTAATGGGGACGGAAAAGATGATATTGGGGCTTATACGCTTTGGTGTACAAGCTGCTGGGCTCCGTTTTATGTATATACCAACAGCAAAACCGATTGGAAGCCTTTAGTGAAACCTATTTCAACCCATTGCTCGCAATGGGAAGCCGATAAATTTCCGATCAAAAAAGATCCTCGGAAGAAAGGACATATAATTATTACGTCAAGCCAATGGAAAGATGATGATATTAAGATAGTGAGTCAAAGCGTTAAAGTAAATTAAAACCTGCTATTCATCAACCATTCAACTATCATTTCACATTGTACATTTTAATACCTATCTTTGCAAAATGGAAAAACTCACTTTTGCAGATTTTGGCCTGCCGGTAAAAATTCTTGATGTTTTAGCAGATTTGGAACTGTTTGAACCTACTCCTATTCAGGAAAAGAGTATCAGCCCGATACTTTCGGGTAGGGATGTAATGGGAATTGCCCAAACCGGAACAGGAAAAACTTTAGCATATCTTTTACCGGTTCTTAAGACCTGGAAGTATAACAAAAGTGGAAATCCAACGGTATTGGTATTGGTTCCTACCAGGGAGTTGGTGGTACAGGTAACTGAAATTCTTGAAAAGTTGACCGCCAATATTACCGCAAGAGTTATCGGAATTTACGGAGGAAAAAATATCAATACACAGAAGCTTTTATTTGATAACGGATGTGATATTTTGGTAGGAACTCCGGGAAGGGTAATGGATCTGGCAATTGATAACGCAATTTCTCTTAAAGAAGTTCAGAAGCTGATCATTGATGAGTTTGATGAAATGCTTAATTTAGGTTTCAGACCACAACTGACTCATATTTTTGAAATGATGAAAGAGAAAAGACAGAATATCCTTTTCTCAGCTACAATGACGGAAGCCGTAGATGAAATGCTGGATGAATATTTTGCACATCCTATAGAAATTTCATTGGCAAAGTCCGGAACTCCTCTGGAAAAGATAGAACAGACAGGATATAAAGTTGAAAATTTCAATACGAAGATCAATCTACTGGAGCATTTACTAAAAAGTGACGCTGAAATGTCTAAAGTTCTGATCTTTACCAATAATAAGAAGAACTCCGATTTGTTATTTACAAAGATTGAGGAACTTTTCCCCGGACAATTTGATGTTATTCACTCCAATAAATCTCAGAATTACAGGTTGAAAGCGATGAAACGCTTTGAAAATGAAGAAATCAGAGGCCTTATCACTACAGACGTTATGGCAAGGGGACTTGATATCTCAGATATTACCCATGTCATCAACTTTGAGACTCCTGAAGTTCCTGAACAGTATATCCATAGAATTGGTAGAACAGGTAGAGCGGATAAAAACGGTAAAGCTGTTACTTTTGTTACAAAAAAAGAAGAACCGTTGGTACTGGATATCGAGCTTTTGATGGATAAAGAGCTGAAATTTATAGATTTCCCTGAAGAAGTAAAAATCAACCCTAAGAAGATTGCATCAGAAGAAGACCAGATTATAATGAAGAATCCGGCACAGGTGAAGCTTTACGAAGGAGGTGGAGCTTTCCATGAGAAAAAAGATAAGAATAAAAAGGAAAACTGGGGTGGACCTTCTAAAAGAAAAGCACCAAAGAAATTTGGGGCTAACAGGGCACAGCAGAAAGCAATTTCGAAATCAAAAAGAAAGAAATAATAAAATAATAAATAAAAAGCTTCATCGGTTAAGATGAAGCTTTTTGTTTGCGGATGTGGAGAAGGTATCTTCTGTTAACAACTGCTATTTCATATAAGGTCTTATCACATCTGCCCAGATCTTATTTCCTTCCGGAGTTAAATGAAGCATATCTTCAAGGAAAATATCTCTTCTTATATTTCCATTCGCATCTTCCATTGCCTTAGTGATATCAATATATTCAGCATTTTTTTCCTTTTTCATAAAGGCGGCAATTTGTTTGTTGGTTTCTCTCATTTGTGGCCAGAGAATTTCCCGGCTTGGCGAAAATTTAATTGAAATGTAATCGACTTCTATGTTAGGAAACCTTTGACGAATCTTTTTATAGAAAGTTTTAAAACGCTTGACAACTACATCTGCTTTTAAATCGTGATTGTCTGCAAAATCATTATCCCCGCAATAAATGATGATTTGTTTGGGTTGATAAGGAGCGAGAAGATCATCAGCATAGGCATTCAGGTCTGTTAATCTTGAGCCACCAAATCCTCTGTTGATGATTACCTTACCAGGAAAATAACTCGCCACATCTGTCCATCTCGTAAAAGATGAGCTGCCGATTAAAAGAATAGCATCTTTGGGTGGTGGAGTTTCCTTATCTAATTTTTTGAAATTTTGAATGTCCTGCCAGAACATCGGTTTTTTTTCCTGTGAAAAGAAAATGGCAAATGACAGCAGTAAGAATGCTGATAAAATCTTCTTCATTTTTTTAATAATTTTTAGTTATTGAAAACCCGTCTCAAAAAAACTCCCGAACTTTTCGGGAGTGTGGTTTTATCTTTTGTAGGTAATGTAGGCGATATCTACAACCTGGTCTCCATTGATATCTATATTGCCAAAAAGCTGTTGGAGCTTAAGTTCCGTACTATTTAAAATCGCAACTCTGTATTTTAGTTCCCCACTATTTCCATATGTTATGGTAAGGTCTTTAGAGTCTGTATCATATTTAAAGGTTCCTTCACTTAATCCATTCTGCTGACAATCTGCACCAACTCCGGCATAAGAAGTATATGAAGTAAAATAATCGGTCCTGAACACGGTAGTATTTTTGGTACTACATCCACTGGGAGTATCAGAGGCAAGTACAGTTTTATTGTCTTTTCCGGAGATAATTTCTGTTTTACTTGTCTTCCATTCTCCTTTCATCATATCCAGTTCATAAGCCTGCATGTTGTCATCTTCACACGAAGTAAGCGCTAGCGCTGAAAAGGCAAATAAAAGTAGTTGTTTTTTCATTTTCACAAATTTAAGAATATGCTAAAATATAAATAAATTTGAAATATAGATAATGAAATTAAGGTTTTTTAAACAAATGTTTACAAATAAAATAATTTTGTATTAAAAGTTGGAAGTCAGAAACGATTAGAATTTATATATTTTAAAATGAAGTAATTGATCATTCAAATATCTTCCATTATCTGACTTCCAGCCTCAAATCTGTTTAGTAACTCATTTCTACGATCTTATAAGCATCCTGAGGAGTTAACTTTTTGTATTCTCCCAGACCTAGCCAGTTCCTGTCTGTAAAAGCTTTTTCCACTCTTTCAGCAGTTCCTTTAAATTCTTGGGTATATTCCGAGAGTTTAGTCTGGATATCTAAGCTGTGGAAAAATTCTTCCAGCTTCTTAATACCAGCTTCTGCTTTTTCCTCAATACTTCCTTCTTTAATTCCCCAAACTCTTTCAGCATATTGTGCCAGTTTTCCTTTTTTGGAATCAAAATTATACCGGTAATGAGAAGGGGCAATAATGGCTAAAGTTCTCGCGTGATCAATGCCGTAATAAGCTGTTAATTCATGACCCATAGCATGAACAGCCCAGTCTGTGATCACTCCTTTCTGGATCAGACCATTCAAAGCCATGGTACAGCACCACATAAAGTTTCCGGCAGCATCATAATCAAAATTGTCGGCCATTACTTTTGGAGCCGTTTCCTGAAGACTGATCAAAATACTTTCTGCAATTCTTTCCTGCAGGTCTGCAGAAGATGGAGCCGTCATATATTGTTCAAGAACGTGCGTGTATGCATCAGTAATTCCATTAACGATTTGTCTTTTAGGGATCGATCGTACAACCTCCGGATCTAAAACTGAAAATTGCGGGAAAAGACCGGGACCTCCTGTGGATAATTTTTCGTTAGTTTCTCTTCTTGAAATAACATATCCTGAGTTCATTTCGGAACCTGTTGCAGGAAGAGTCAGAATACTTCCGAAAGGCATCCCTTCTCCTTCAAAGGTTCTTACCGGTTTGGTGAGGATTTCCCAAGGCTCACTATGGTAGTTGGCTGCCGCGGAAAGAAATTTCGTTCCGTCAATAACCGAACCGCCACCTACTGCCAGGAGAAAAGTAATTCCTTTGTCTTTGATCACCTGCAGTGCATTGATAAGTACCTCGTATTCCGGATTAGCTGGAACACCCCCGAATTCATGCACTTCATAATCTTTTAAAGCTTCTTTTACCTGATCATAAACGCCGTTACTTTTAATGCTTCCACCTCCGTAAATCATTAATATTTTGGCATCAGCAGGAATTTCTTTTGAAATTTTAGCGATTTCACCTTTTCCAAAAAGTATTTTGGTTGGATTTTTAAATTCGAAATTGAGCATTAGTGTAAATTTATTTTACTCAAATTTACGGAATGCAAAGTGAAAACTGAGTTAATGGAGTTTTAAAATTATTATGATTCTGTTTTATGAAAACTATTAGTGTATGGGAATTGTATCATTTTCCCTTCAGGTACGCTTTGGCAGTTTCTATAAACTTTTCTTTATCTTTTCTTATTCTTTTCAGCATCTCTACTTTATCAGGAGGTGTTGATAAATATTTATCACCCCAAAGATTGATCTCTACGATGATAGGGACGAGGTCAATTCCTTTCTCAGTGAGAGAATAAATGACTTTTAATTTATTTTCAGGATGATCTTTTTTATCAATAATACTGTTTTCCAGTAAATGTTGTAACCTCGAGGCTAATATATTGGTGGCTATTTTTTCCTCTGCTTTCAAAAAAGCTCCGTAAGTACATTCTTTATGAAGCATAAGGTCACGGATGATAAGCAGAGACCATTTATCTCCCCATATTTCAAGGGAAGAGCTGATAGGGCAGTCGGATCTTTTTTTACTCATAATTTTAATTGAAAAAAACACTTGCAAAATGAAAGTTTTTATTTAATTTTACTTTTATTTTGCAAGCAAATTTAATTATAAATAAATTAATAAATCAATGGAAAATTATGACGTTGCTGTAATAGGCTCTGGCCCTGGTGGATATGTAGCTGCAATCAGAAGTGCACAACTGGGTTATAAAACTGTAATCATAGAAAAATATGCAACATTGGGAGGTACATGTACAAACGTTGGCTGTATTCCTACAAAAGCATTACTGGATAGTACCCATCACTACGCAGAAGCACAGCACGGGTTTGGGAGTCATGGAATTATGCTCAATGAAATTAATCTTGATTTTAGCCAGATGTATAAAAGGAAATCGGAGGTCGTAACTAAAAATACTTCCGGGCTTGAATTTTTAATGAATAAAAATAAAATCACACATATTCAGGGAATGGCCCGATTTATTAATGATTCCACTATACAGGTCAGCGGAAAGGAAGGTGAACAAACTGTTGTGGCTAGACATTATATCATTGCAACAGGTTCCAAGCCTTCAACTATTTCAGGGATTGAAATTGATAAGAAAAGAATAATCACTTCTACCGAAGCTCTTTCTCTTCAGGAAAAGCCTAAAACGATGATAATCATCGGTGGTGGGGTAATCGGTGTTGAAATGGCCTCTATTTTTAGCAGAATAGGGACTAAAGTTACCATTCTTGAATACGCGGATCATCTTATTTCCACCATGGATCACGGGTTGGGCAGGAGCCTTCAAAAGATTCTTAAAAAAGAAGGAATTGAAATACATCTTAACCAGTCTGTTTATAAAGCGGAAAATTTGGGAGCTTCGGCAAAAGTTTTTTTTCGTGATCAAGACGGAAAAGAAAATGAGCTGGAAGGAGATTATGTATTGATGGCGGTGGGAAGAAGACCTTACACAGAAGGTTTAGGACTTGAAAATACAGGGGTGCAGGTTAATAACCGTGGTTTTATTGAAGTAGATGAAAAATGCTGCACAGCAGTTTCTACTATTTATGCAATAGGTGATGTTATCGGTGGTGCAATGTTGGCCCACAAAGCGGAGGAAGAAGGGGTTCTTGTTGCAGAAACAATCAATGGCCAGAATCGCCATATCCATTATGACCGTATTCCTTCAGTGGTGTATACCTGGCCGGAAGTGGCATCTGTTGGATTTACAGAAGAATATCTTAAAAAAAATCAGATCGAATACAGGTCAGGATCGTTTCCTTTCTCGGCCAGTGCCAGGGCCAGAGCATCGATGGATACGGAAGGTTTTGCAAAAGTACTGGTAGATCCTAAATATGGTGAGATCTTAGGAGTTCACATTATTGGAGCAAGGGCTGCGGATTTAATTGCCCAGGGGGTTATAGCCCAGGAATATGAAGTGACAGCAGAGGACATGTTCCGTATTTCCTATGCACATCCTACGTACTCAGAGACATTGAAGGAAGCCTATCTGATTGCGTCCGGACAGGGAGCTGTTAATATTTAATCTTGTGAAAAAACTACTCTTTAGAGTAGTTTTTTTATTGGGTATTGCAGTCATTACTTTTATAATACACTCCATTACTTTTTGCTTCGAGTCTTCCTGTTTTTCTATTAATTTTTATAAGAAAAGATTCTTTTGTAGCGGGACAGGCTTTAGATTTTAAACCAAATAAGGAAACGTATTTTTCTTCTATTTTGTATGAACCTGTGAATTTGTTTTTTGTATCAATCGAATAACCATAGGTTTTCGCAATCAGTAAAGCCTCTGGAAGGTTGTCTATGAATCCGATGAAATTTCTTAATTGCTGTTCGTTTGTGAAGTATACTGATCTATCCTGTTTGCAGGCAAGGATATAGGAAAAACATCCTTCACCGATACACTGCTGGAAAAACCCTTTTTCGGGCATAGGTTCATTAATGGTCATGAATTCCGGCATCTGGCTTTCATAAATTACAGCTTTATCAGGATCAGAAACATTGGTTAGGACTCTCCAATACTGATACTCTTTATCCGGAACAATAAATGGATACAAATAATCGGTGGTATCCAATATATCCGGAATTTTTTTATAATCATCAGAAACTTTAATCTGTGCAAAAGGCAGATATGATATCATAAGGAAAGTAGCGATGATTATTTTCATAGAGGAAAGTGTTTTCATGCGAATTTACGAAATGTGATTTTGAAATTGGTTATTTTTAAAGTTAATATCGGCTATTTATGAAGGGTTCTCATTATCGCAAGTGATTGCTTTTTTTACATTGTCGAGGAACACTAAGCTTTAATACGCATCACTTCTCATCAGTGATTAACATATAGACTTTATGATCTCACATTTTTATATTTTTTTAATTAAACAGACATTGATTAAAAACAAAATCTCCTAAATTTGTTATATGATACATGACCAACGCGCAGAGAAATTCAGGCAGATTGTAGAAAATAAATTTCAGATCTACAATTCATTATTTATGAGTTTGCCTTATGATAAAATGACCAATATCGGGATGTTACTCCCATTTTTATACGAAGAAAGCAAAAACGGTTACGAGGCCGGAAAGACTCCTGAAGAAATCGTAGAGGAGTTTTTTAAAAGCCATACCGACCTGCATACTGAGGAACAGAAACTAGAATTGCTTTTTAAAATCATACAATATATCGAAAGGCAGGTGGTTTTATTTGACAGTATTGAAGATGCTGCCTTTCCGAATCTACATTCGGAGAGCGATAATGGAACGGTAACCAATCTTTTTGAGCGCTCCCAACAGGATCATAAACTTGAAAAAGTTCGTGAAAAGTTGAGGGATTTTACAGTAAAGGTTGTGTTCACCGCTCACCCTACACAATTTTATCCAAGTTCTGTACAGAGGATCATTCAGGATTTAAGGTCAGCGATTACCACTGATTCTGTTACCAATATTGATATGCTTCTTCAGCAGCTGGGAAAAACTCCTTTTGTTAATAAAGAAAAACCGACTCCTATTGATGAGGCATTGAGTATCATTTCCTATTTACGCTATGTGTATTACGATACCATCGGTGAATTGTTTACCAAGATTAGAAAAACATTCGGAAACGGACATTTTCATTTGCATGAAGATATCATACAGCTTGGTTTCTGGCCGGGAGGAGACCGGGATGGGAATCCTTTTGTAACGGCTGATGTTACCAAAAGAGTCGCTGAAGAACTTCGTTCTGCAATTTTAAAATCTTATTACAGCCATTTAAAATTTATCAGAAGACGTTTAAGTTTCAGAGGCGTGTCGGAAGTTTTACAACAGCTTAATGATGAATTGTATGCGGCTATTTTTAATAACCACAAAATTACCACTGAAGATATCCTGAAAAGGGCAGATGAAGCAGAACATATTCTTATACGGGAACATAACTCATTATTTTTAGATCTTCTCGTGAATTTCAAAGACCGGGTTAAAATTTTCGGGACCCATTTCGCCACATTAGATATTCGTCAGGACAGCAGGATTCATCAGCAGGTTATAGATGAAGTCTTTGCAAAATTATATGGAGATAAGGAAGCCGATCATAATGAAAAATTCAACCGATTAATTCAGGATTCAAAAACAGTTAAGGCTGATGATTTTGAAGGCATTGTAAACGATACTTTGTTTACGGTTTCAGAAGTTGCTGAAATTCAGCAATTGAATGGTATGAGAGGAATGAACCGTTATATTATATCCAACTCCGATGCTGTGAAAGATGTGATGAATGTATATGCATTTTTCAAAATTTGCGGTTATCAGGAAGAGAATATCAATATGGATATTGTTCCTTTGTTTGAAACCATGGAAGGGCTTGATAATGCTGAAAAGGTAATGAAAGAACTTTACGAAAATCCGGTTTATAAAAAACATCTTGAAAAAAGAGGTAATCAGCAGACCATAATGCTGGGCTTTTCCGATGGAACAAAGGACGGTGGGTATTTAAAGGCCAATTGGGAGATTTACAAGGCCAAAGAAGTTCTTACTAAACTTTCCGAACAAAGAGGGATCAAAGTAGTATTTTTTGATGGAAGGGGAGGACCTCCGGCCAGAGGAGGGGGCAAGACCCATGATTTTTATGCTTCTCAGGGAAATACCATTGCCAATAATAAAATTGAGCTAACCATTCAGGGACAGACTATAACCAGTATTTTTGGAAATAAAGAGCAGGCAAAATACAATTTTGAGCAGCTATTAACGGCGGGAGTGGAAAACGATGTATTTAAAAACTCTAAAAAAGACCTTACTGAAAAAGAAAGAAAGTTGATCAGTGAGCTGGCAGAGATCAGTTATAAAAAATATTCCGATCTGAAAGCACATCCGATGTTCGTTCCGTACTTGCAGGAAATGAGTACATTGGAATACTATGGTAAAACAAATATTGGAAGCCGTCCATCAAAACGAGGAAACGGAAACGAATTGAAATTCGAAGACCTAAGGGCTATTCCTTTTGTAGGTTCGTGGTCCCAGCTGAAGCAGAATGTGCCGGGATTTTTTGGTTTTGGTTTTGCCATGGAGGAAATGAAAAAGCAGGGAAGGTTTGAAGAAGTAAGAGAATTATACAAAGGTTCGGACTTCTTTAAAACTTTAGTTTTAAACTCTATGATGAGTATGAATAAATCTTATTTCCCGCTTACTTACTATATTAAAAACAATCCGAAATTCGGAGCATTCTGGAATGTGCTCTTTGAAGAATATAACCTTTCAAAAGATATCATGCTTGAACTTACCGGATTTACCATGCTGCAGGAAGAAGATCCATTGTCAAGAAAATCTGTAAAGATCCGTGAAAAGATTGTATTGCCTTTGTTAAGCATCCAGCAATATGCTTTAATGAAGATCCAGAAAGGAGAAGGGAACAAAGAAGCTTATGAAAAGCTGGTAACAAGATCATTGTTTGGAAATATTAATGCGAGTAGGAACTCAGCTTAGCAAAGGATCTCAAAACTATAATAATTAATCTCGTTATAACAAAGCCACTCAATTTGAGTGGCCTTTGTTTATTCTTTTATAAATTTCTCATAATAAGATTTATCTTTTGTCTGAATCTTAAGGTAATAAGTACCTTTCGGAAAATGCTCAACCTTAATCGATTTTTGCCGGTTGCTCCGGATGATGAGCCTACCCATGTTATCATAAACTTCCAATGCAATAACATCTGCTTCTGATGCGACATTTAGAATGCTTTTAACAGGATTTGGAAATATGGCAACTTTGTGCTTTTTTACTGCTTCGGAAGTGTTTAAAGTTCCATTATAGAAGTTTCCGAAATTAAGAATCCCATAACCCATCTGATCTGTGTAGGAAGGATATAATGAGGCCGTTTGTCGTAATTTGTTTTTCATCAGATCTCGGTTCATATTGGAAAAAGCCTGAATTAAGCAAGCTACTCCACCTGCAGCAATTGGTGTTGCAATTGAGGTTCCTGTAGCAGAAGTTATTGAATTATTGAAAACAGTAGCAGATGCAGTACCTCTTGTACTGCCGTCTGGCTTTATTACACCCAACGCATTAGGCCCGAAAGATGAAAATCCGGATGAGATTCCGGAAGAATCTACTGAGCCTATCGTAAACACCTGGGGATTATCTGCAGGAGTGCTGATATAATGCCAGGGAAGCTGTCCCGAGTTTCCTGCTGCAATTAATACAAAAATACCTTTGGTTGTTGCAATCCCGGCGGCTCTGGCTATAAAAGATGTGCTTCCATTCATATCAGAATACTGATAATTATATCGTGTATCATCAAATGTGGTGTATCCCAGAGATGTAGTAATAAGGTCGACCCCTTTTCGATCAGCTTCCTCTGCTGCTTCAATCCAGTATAATTCTTCTTCAGGAATTTCTATAAGGGAATTTTCGCTGCGGTAAAGATAGAAATCAGCATCAGGTGCCGAACCGACAAATATATCCTGAATATAACCTCCAATTGCACCTAAAACAACAGAGCCATGGACATTGAGTGAGGGGTTATAAATATCATTCGTTTTAGTAACAAAATCAAACCCTCCCTTTATTTTATTATTGGTCCATAATCTGGCAAAAGCAGCGCCTGTGTTTACTGTCGGAAATCCGGTGTCTATAACTGCGATGGTTACACCATTTCCCGTAAAGCCTGCAAGATGAAGAGGTCTTAGATTGATCTGATCAATTTGCTCTGAGCCTGAACCATAATCAAATGTGGTCAGGTTTTTATTTGAATTGTCAAAATTTTCCCATTTATTAGGGTTGGTCTGTTTGGTCCCTGCAGAAGCATTTCTTGCAAAACTTTCTACTGACTGGACATAGGGTTGTGACTGAAGTGTTGCAATCTGGGCTGAAGTGGCATTTACGGCTACTCCGTTAAGCCATTTTGAGTAATCGGTAACTGTAAAACCAAGGTTTTGGATATTCTGGATATAAGATTGTTCAATGGGAGCATCCTGATCATTCAGGGGAATTCCCAAAGCCGTGCGTCTGTTCAATGATTTCTGGCTAAGCTCAGAAAGGGGATTAGCATAAAATGCTGACTTATTAGGCTTGTCAGTGAAATACACGAATACCAGTGCTGTTTGTGCAAAAGCCAGAGAGTAACCGGTTAAGAAACAAAAGAGTAGAGTTTTCTTCATGGTGTTATTTTGTATAAAGGTAAAACAAAATCAATAAAATTTTTGAATGGATTGTAAATTCCTTATTTTTACGGAAATATTTATTTATGAAAAAAATTCAGATGGTTGACTTGCAAAGTCAGTATTACAAGATAAAGAATGATGTAGATAATGCAGTATTAAATGTAATGGATTCTGCGGCTTTTATAAACGGCCCAGAAGTGAAGTCCTTCCAGAATGAATTGGAATCTTATTTAGACGTAAAGCATGTTATTCCTTGTGCAAACGGAACTGATGCTTTACAGATTGCTTTGATGGCTTTAGACCTTAAAGAAGGAGATGAGGTGATCACTGCTGATTTTACTTTTGCAGCTACTGTAGAAGTTATTCATTTATTGAAACTTAAATCTGTTTTGGTAGATGTAGATTACGATACATTCACAATTTCTACGGAACAGATTAAAAAAGCAATTACTCCGAGAACAAAAGCGATCATTCCCGTACACATTTTCGGACAATGTGCTAATATGGAAGAAATTCTGAAAATTGCCGAAGAGAATAACTTATTCGTTATTGAAGATAATGCGCAAGCAATTGGTTCAGACTATACGTTTTCCGATGGGACTGTAAAACAGGCAGGTACGATGTCTACGGTAGGTACCACTTCATTCTTTCCATCTAAAAATTTAGGTTGCTATGGAGACGGAGGTGCTATCTTTACCAATAATGATGAACTGGCGCACCGTTTAAGAGGAATTGTTAATCATGGAATGTACGAAAGGTACTATCATGATGAAGTAGGAGTGAACTCTCGCTTAGACAGTATTCAGGCTGCTATTTTAAGGAAAAAACTTCCTAATCTTGATTCCTATAATGAAGCAAGAAGAAAAGCTGCGGATTATTACGATGAGGCTTTTGCGGGAAACCCAAACATATTAACACCAAAAAGAGCCGAAAACACAACCCACGTATTTCATCAGTATACTTTAAGAATAGTAAACGGAAAACGTAATGAGTTACAAAAATTCCTTGCAGAAAAAGAAATTCCTGCGATGATCTATTATCCGGTAGCATTAAGAAAGCAAAAAGCTTATTTCCAGGAAAGTAATGATGCAGATTTTGTAAATACGGATAAATTATTGGATCAGGTGATTTCTCTTCCGATGCATACAGAATTGGATGAAGAGCAGTTGAAGTATATTACGGATGCTGTATTAGAGTTTCTGGGGTAGTAGTAATGCACTGTGAAAAAGAAAGTATTTAAATTTAGAATCATAGGATTATTAGTTTTTCTGTTTGGCCTTTTTATTTCTATTTTATTTGGATATGGGATTAGTGCAGAATATAGTAATCAAGAGAATGGTACTTACAGATATTGGATACTTTCGTTTGCAATTTTGGTATTTCTGCTAAACCATACAAGTCTTATTACAGATATAAATTCAAGAATATGATATTGGATTTACTTCTATTGGTAGTATGATATTAATTTTCTTAATTTTTGCAATTAATAGATTTAAATTTAAAGAAGTACAATATGAAAATATTGATTTCATAGGTAAAAACGAAAAATAAAAATCAAAACATAAACTTAAATGGCAATACTCGTAACCGG
The DNA here is from genome assembly GCF_039645525.1 of Chryseobacterium sp. Chry.R1. Taxonomy (NCBI): domain Bacteria; kingdom Pseudomonadati; phylum Bacteroidota; class Flavobacteriia; order Flavobacteriales; family Weeksellaceae; genus Chryseobacterium; species Chryseobacterium sp. Chry.R1. The sequence goes on along the minus strand of NZ_CP151793.1, from coordinate 4,067,902 downwards.
AGGTCTTGGATATATAGGTTCCCATACCGTAGTGGAATTACTTAATAATAACTTTGATGTTGTTATTGTAGATGATTTGTCTAACTCTGAAAGATTTATTTTAAATAATATAGAAGAGATTACCGGAAAGAAACCTGTTTTTTATCCCTTTGATCTAAAAAGAAAGGAGCTTTTAAGTCAGGTTTTTGATGCTCATCAGATTGACGGATGTATCAACTTTGCTGCTTCTAAGGCAGTTGGCGAAAGTCAGGTTATACCTGTTGATTATTATGAGAATAATTTATTTTCTCTGATCAATATTCTTCAGGAATTTAAGAAGAGAGAGATCTCTAATTTTATTTTCAGTTCTTCATGTACGGTTTACGGACAGGCGGATGTAATGCCCATTGATGAAAATACCCTATTAAAAATGCCGGAGAGCGTTTATGGTAAAACTAAACAAATGGGTGAAGAGATCCTTAAAGATTTTGCCAATGCATATAAAAGAAAGATTTCCTTATTAAGATATTTCAATCCTATTGGAGCGCATCCTTCGGGTAAATTAGGCGAATTGCCTATTGGAGTTCCAAATAATCTTGTTCCTTATGTGATGCAGACGGCAGCAGGAATTCGTGAAAAATTAAATATTTGGGGGAATGATTACGACACGGAGGACGGAACACCAATCCGCGATTACATTTATGTTGTTGATCTTGCAAAGGCTCATGTTGCAGCATTAAAAAAATTAATGTCAGATTCTAGTAACAATACCGTTATTGATATTTATAATTTAGGAACCGGAAAAGGATTCTCAGTTTTAGAAGTGGTGAATGCTTTTGAAATGGCAAATGATGTGAAGGTTGCTTATCAGATCTGTGACAGAAGAGAAGGAGATATTATGGTTGCATATGCTAATGCTGACAAAGCTGAACGTGAGCTGGGGTGGAAGGCTGAAACCAGTTTGCAGGAGGCATTAAAAACGGTTTGGGAATGGCAAAAATACCTGAACTCAAGAAATTTATAATAAATGATTAACAAAATATTTCTCTATGAAAGGAATTGAATAAAAGATTTCTATCTTAGCGAAGTTTTAAATAGACTAATATGAAAACAGAAAGAATAGGGATTACATTCTCTTCATTTGACTTACTTCATGCAGGACATATAAAAATGTTAGAAGAAGCAAAAACCGTTTGCGATTATCTGATTGTAGGTTTACAGATTGACCCCTCCCATGATCGCCCTAATAAAAATAAGCCTACTCAGACCATTGTAGAAAGATATATTCAGCTTAAGGCAGTGAGTGCTGTAGATGAAATCATTCCTTACTATACCGAAGAAGACCTGGAAGACATTTTGAAATCTTTTGTCATAGACGTAAGAATTATCGGAGACGATTATATGGACCGTGATTTTACAGGAAAAAAATACTGCGAGCAAAAAGGAATAGAGATTTATTATAATAAAAGGGACCACCGGTTTTCCTCCAGCGATTTAAGAAAAAGAATTTTCGAAGCCGAGAAAAGTAAAGTACCCGTAAATGCAAAATAAAAAAATCCCGATTAATAATCGGGATTTTTTTGTATTACATTGGTGCCTGCTGGTCATCTCCGGCAGCATTAGCGTTAATGTCTTTTTTCTTTTTAGGTTGGTCTACCTTTTCCCCTTGTTTGAATCTGTAAGTTAAAGATAGAGCAAACTGTCTTGGTTGCCATTGCATGTAAGAATCTCTGGTGAAATCAGTACCATAAGTTGTGGATCTCATTGCTCTGGTATTGAAAATATCCTGAATATTGAAACCTATCGTACCATTGCCATCCCATATCGTTTTGGAAACTCCTAAACTTATTGCATACATATCTTTTCTGTCCTGGCTCTGGGTCTTTTGTGCTCCTCTATAGAAACCTTGCAGCTGGAAATTAAAAGTTTTATCAACTTTGAAAGTAGATGTCAATCTGGCTCTTGTAGAAAAGCCACTTCCATCAAATGACATTGGTTTATCCATGGTTTTAGGATCGTAATAACTACCGGTAGTCTTATAGCCAAACAGGTCAACATTTCCCATAAATTTTAACCATTTGGTTGCATCCCAATTAAAATTTAGATCTAGACCATAGCGATCGTCATTTCCTAAGTTGATTGGCTTTGTATGAAATGTTGTAATATCGTTATCATCAACTGTTTTGTACACCAGCATTTTAACATCATCACTTGAGTGTCTGTAGTAAAGGGTAGGGTTAATGGTAAAGCTTTTTTTAGAAATGCTGTATCCTACTTCGTAAGAATCGACATAAGATGGATTCAGATCAATATTCCCGTCAAAAATGTTTTGATTGTCATTATAACTTGGATTTGGGATCATAAAGAATGAACGTGGACGATCAATCCTTCTTGAATAATTTACTAAAAACTGATTGTCTTTTGCTATTTCATAGCTTAGAAATACACTAGGGAAAAGATTATTATAGTTTTTGGTTGTTTTTTGAGCTCCTCCGGCAAGATTTAAATAATCGATATCTACTTTGGAAATTTCATCCCTTAAACCCAGTTGATACCCGAGCTTTCCGATTTTGCTTTTAAACTGAAGATAAAATGCATTAAACATTTCTTTGTAAGTCGCGTTATATGAGTAATCTTCAAGATAAGATAGCAAGGGATGGGATGCTGTGCTTTCCATGACCATGTTATTATAGTCATTTTTATTGATATCTAATCTATAACCGGCTTCAATCTTAGAATTTTCACCAATAGGAAGTTCATAATCAGCTTTTCCTATAAATGATCGGTTAAGTGTTTTCTGTGCTACAAAATCTTCAAGCTGGAAAACGTTATTGTTGGTATCATATATATTGGTATCATTATTAGATCGGTTCCTTTGCAAACTTGCTGAGAGGGATAAATTCTGGCCTTTATCATCAAATTTGTGATCAAGTCCGAAATCTCCCTGAAATGCTAAGTTATTGCCATTTCCTGTATTCGATCTTTGTCTGAAACCTGTTGTATTATTGGTGAAGTAATCATAATAGGTTACGTTCCCGTTGCTGTTGTTGTCAAAAGTTCTTACAGTACCGGATGCGTTTACGGAGGTTTTGTCATTGATATCATAAACTACCCCCGCAGAAGCGTTATAATTATCATTTTTACTCTTTGTAATGGACTCGTTGTCAATCTGGCTTGTTGTACCACTTGAAAATAATGAATTGTTTCTGCTTGTATTTTTAGACTCGCGGTATCCACCACCTCCATTTAAAAACCAATTGAACTTTCCTTTTCTCCAACTTAAGTTGGTATTGAGAGAAGTTTGTGGAAGATATCCTAAAGTTCCAACAACACTACCGTTAAAACCTGTTTTCTTATTTTTCTTTAAAATAATATTTAAAATACCTGCAGTACCGCTGGCTTCAAATTTCGAAGAAGGGTTTGTAATAACCTCGATTCGATCGATCTGATCTGCAGGAATACTTTGCAAAGCATTGGCACCATCATCAATACCAAGTAATGCAGAAGGTTTTCCATTAATTAAAAACTTCACATTAGAACTTCCTCTCATAGAAACTGTACCGTCCGTTTCAACAGAAACAGAAGGAACATTGGATAATACATCCTGAAGATTTCCTCCCTTACTTACAATATCCTGAGAGGGGTCATATGTTCTTTTGTCAAGTTCCACTTTATATGGCTTCGCTTGTACCGTAATCGTTACACCCTGTATATCTCCCGTTTTAAGGTTGGTCGCACTTTTTTCAGGCTCAATGGATAAGGCGCCGATATTTCCTGCAGCTGCAATTTGTTTATTAACTACACTTTTTTTGTAATCAATTGCTTCAACGGTGATGTCGTAATTCCCGGGAGCAAGATCAAGTTTATACTGTCCTTTTTCATCAGTAAGAGCAGCATCACTAAGTAATTTATTTTCTTTATTGCTGAAGGTGACTGAGGCATAAGGAACAGGTTGATTGTTTTTACTAACAATTGTCCCTGATATAGCTGCTTTTTCCTGTCCGAAAGCAAATGCCGCCGCCGAAAGAACAAAAGTAAGCCCTAAGGTTTTTTTTGTAAAAAGGTTAATAATTTCCGTCTGATTCATAAGGTATTGTTTGTGTAAAATCGTGAAGGGATAACTCCTAATATTATGAAATTATTAATGGGTTAAATTTCAAAATATTACGATTAATTTATTGTTTGTAATAGATATGTCGCTTTTTAAGGCTGGATGTTAATTATGAAATTGTTAAAATAAAGTTAAATTTGCTTTTTATTTTATATTTTTTGAATTAAGCCAGTTTTGATAAGCTTTTGCATTAATTGCATGCTCTTCAGCACTTGCCGTGAATTTGTGATAGCCAAACCTTGCCGGATCAGCGCACATATATATATAATTGTTGTTTTCTGCGTTAAGCACAGCATCTACAGAGTTCTTATCTACAATACATATCGGGCCGGGAGGAATACCGGGATTAGCGTATGTATTGTAAGGAGAGGGCGTAGACAGATGTTTATATAAAACCCTTTTGATTGGCTCTTTAAAATTTGTCTGCTTATTAATAGCATAGATCACCGTAGGATCAGATTGTAATTTCATTCCTTTTCTGTATCGGTTTAAATATAGTCCTGCGATAGTTTTCATTTCATCTTTTTTTCCACCGGATTCTTTATATACAATAGAGGCAAGTGCATAAATCTGATCTCTTGTTAGCCCGGACTGCTGTTCTTTGTTTTTTCTTTCACTTGTCCAGAAACCATTATATTGGTCCTCAAATCTTTTAAAAAAATCTTTAGGACTTACTGTCCAGAAAAAGTTATATGAATCGATAAAAAAATACTTTTTCAGGTCTTCGGCGCTGGTATATCCTTTTTCAGTTGCAATCGTATTGAAATCTTTTACAAATCTGAGTGAATCTAGCTCCGTTTTTTTTGTGACTTTACCGATCATTTGATACATATCACCAAAATCTCCTATTCTAAAGGTATTCTCAGTCTGGTTTCCTGCTTTGATCATATTGACAATATTCGTATTTCCTGTTCCATTCTGGATGTGGTAACGACCCGGTTTGAGATGTTGTTCCAGATCCTTATCCTTTGCTACTCTTTCAAACGACTCTTTATTTTGTATATACGGTCCAATAGAATCAAGTACCTGCTTAAAGCTTGCTCCATGAGGGATTAAAACATATCCTTCTTTTTCTACGTTGTTACCGTAATATGTATTATAAAATCTTAACCCAAAAAATCCTGCTACCGCTACAACAAGCAGTATGATAATGAGAATAGTTTTTTTCATTATTTAATAGTTGATTAAAAGTTGTCTGTTTTTTTTAAACCAAGTCAACCTTACCTCTAAAAACTTGTTTTGCCGGTCCTTCCAACCAAATATTCTGGAAAGAATTTCCGTTTTTTTCAGCATACACTTTAAGGTTTCCACCTAAAGTTTTAACTTTTACAGAGATTAGATTGTTTTTTTGTAGAAAGGTTAAAGCAGATGCAGTAACTCCTGTTCCACAACTGTATGTTTCATCCTCAACGCCTCGTTCATAGGTTCTTACGAAAATTTCATCATCGGTAATTTTTTCAACAAAATTGACGTTGATGCCTTTTTCTTTATAGTTTTCTGAATTTCTGATCCCGTTTCCTTCTGCAAAAACATTGTAGGTAACCAAATCTTCGACGTATTTTACATAATGTGGAGATCCGGTATCCATTACAGAATCTGCTCCGTCATTGGAAATGTCGGTAACATCGATCATTTTTAATTTGATGATACCATTATGGATTTCTGCTTCATGTTCTCCATCTATAGCAATAAATTTACATTTGGCTTCAAAGATATCAAGGAAAAAAGCAAACGCAACAAGACATCTACCACCATTTCCACACATGGTACTTTCTCCACCATCGGAATTGTAATACACCATTTTGAAATCATACTTTTCGTCATTTTCCAAAAGAATAAGACCATCTGCTCCAATTCCAAAACGTCGGTCGCAAAGCTTTGCGATAATTGCTTTGTCTTTTGGAAATTGCAGATCTCTGTTATCTACCATTACGAAATCGTTTCCAGTGCCTTGATATTTATAAAATTCCATACTTTCTTTACATTAAAATAAACAAACAAAATTAGTATATTAAAATAAAAAACGGGCAGTAAATACTGCCCGTTTTTTATTATTTAGAATGATTATCTTCTGAATCCGCTTCCGCCTGATCGATTAGAGTTATCTTGCTGAGTATTATTACTTCTAAATCCACTTCCGTTATTTGTATTTATTGTACTATTAGAGTTGGATGAACTGTTACTTCTGAAACCGCTGTTATTTTGAGGTCTTTGAGTATTTTGCTGAGGAACATTTCTATATCCGCTGCCCTGATTGCTCTGACTATTGGAGTTGTTATTTCTGAAACCGCTATTTCCGTTGTTTCTGTTATTATATCCGTTATTGTTATTGTAATTACTATTGTTATAATTACTGTTATTGGTACGCGTATTTTGTAATCCGTTATTAGGTCTCTGAGAAGTAATTGTAGAGCTTCTTCTTTCTACATAAACCCTTCTTCTGTTATTATTGTTCCCATAGTAATAATAAGGAGCACCGTTATCGTAATAATAATTTATATCATTTCTATAGTAATATCCATCATTGCCATAATATCCGCCACTTCCGTAGTATCCTGATGGAGCATAATAATACCCGTTATTATAATACGGATCTCCATAACCACCAGCATATCCGTCAGAATATGCCAAACAAGAAGTTAAACTAACTATAGTGAAAAAACTAAACGTTAATTTTAATAAATTTTTCATGACTTTATCTTTCTTTTTTCTTTATAACTTTTTTTCCATTTGACGAATCCTATGATCGCCATTATAGTAAATACCAAATATTGAACCGAAGTGATTCCAAGTCCTTTAAAAATCATCATAGGCATGCAAATAAAATCTCCGATGATCCAGAAAATCCAGTTCTCAATGCGTTGTTTAGCCATAAACCACATGCCTACTAAAAAAATGGATGTGGTAAATACATCAAGCCAATTTGCCCAATCAAGATGATACAATCCTAAATTAGCACCTGCCATGGAAAAATGATTATCTATGTAAGGCTTGTAATAATATATAAAAGTAACGAGTAGTAAGCTAACTGCAAACAGGATGCTGGCAAAGATCCATTCTTTTTTGGTTGCCCATGAAACTTCCACATGAACATTATCTTCTGAATTTTTTGCCCATAAAACCCATCCATAAATACTCATAGCAGTGTAGTAGATGTTGATCATACAATCGCCCAGCAATCCAAAGTTAAAAAGAATATAAACATAAATAAGGGTCGAAATAATACCAGTGGGGTATACCCAAATATTTTTTTTGATGGAGAAATAGACACTGAGAATGCCGAAAAAAGTTCCTGCGCTTTCCAGCATAATTTGTAAGGTTGTATAGTCTTCATACGGTTTTACAAAGAGGTCATATAGGTTCATATGTTCAAATGTGTTCAAAAATAAGCAAAAATTCAATATTGATGAAAAATGAGTTGAATGGTATGTTAATCAGTTTTTTATATCCTTAAATATAAATTTAATAATGAAAGTTTGTCAATAATTGTTAGTATTTGTAAATTTTTTATACTTTCGTAAATCTTAAATAAACAATAAAATATGTCAAAAATTTGGGTTAAGAAACCAATGAGCGCTTATGAAGCTGATATTAAGAAAAGTGAGCTGAAACGCGTTTTAGGAAAATGGAGTCTTACAGCTATTGGAATCGGAGCAATTATCGGAGGAGGAATTTTTGTACTTACCGGGACAGGAGCTTATTATAATGCAGGACCTGCATTAGCACTTTCCTTTGTAATTGCAGGAATTGCCTGTGTATTTGCAGCTTTATGTTATGCTGAATTTGCTTCCATACTTCCTGTAGAAGGTTCGGCTTATGCTTATGCTTATGGAACAGTAGGGGAAATTTTTGCCTGGATTATCGGGTGGGGATTGATTTTAGAATATGCAATGGGATCTATGACGGTCGCCGTATCCTGGTCCGGTTATTTTGGAAAACTCCTTAAAATGTTCGGATTGCATTTGCCTACATGGCTTACTACTGACCCCCAGACTTATTGGGCAGCCGGAAATTCCGGTTTTTCTATGAACTTACCTGCATTTTTGATTGTATTATTTGTTATATCTATTTTGGTGAGAGGAACAAAGGGAGCTGCAAAAGCGAATAACTTTATTGTAATGCTTAAGGTGTCAGCAATCATTTTTGTTATTATTGCCGGTATTTTCTTTATCAATACGGATAACTGGGTTCCTTTCATTCCTGAAGCGACTACTATTACTGAAAATGGGGTTTCCCATTCTGCGTATGGTATAGGAGGGGTTGTTGCTGGAGCTTCTGCAATTTTCTTTGCTTATGTAGGATTCGATGCGGTGTCGACTCAGGCAGGAGAGGCAATCAATCCCAAAAAAGATGTTCCTTTTGCTATTATTGCTTCTTTGATCATTTGTACACTTTTATATATATTGGTGTCTCTTGTATTAACGGGTATGATGCATTATACGGATTTCAATCCTTTAGGGAAATATCCTGATGCGATCAAAGCTCCTGTTGCCTATGCATTTGATATTGCTGGTCAGGCCTGGGCTGGTTACATCATTACAATTGCAGCAACTGTTGGATTGATTTCAGTATTGATGGTAATGATCATGGGACAATCAAGAATTTTCCTTGGAATGTCTAAAGATGGATTGATCCCAGCAACTTTTTCAAAAGTAAATCCAAAAACAGGAGTGCCAACCAAGAACTTAATTATCTTGGGAATTTTAATTTCTGTAGTTGCCTCTTTAACACCGATCAATGATCTTGCTCACATGACGAGCTTCGGGACTTTATTTGCTTTCACGATGGTTTGTGTAGCTGTTTGGGTGTTGAGGGTTAAAGAACCTAATCTGCAGAGAAACTTTAAAGTTCCGGCATTGCCATTAATCGCTTGTCTTGGAATTTTAATTAATGTTTATCTGATTTTTAATTTAAGTAGAGAGGCTAAAATGTATTCTTTCGCATGGTTGATCATCGGATTTATTATTTACTTCCTTTATAGTAAAAGAAATTCCAAATTACAAAACGGAGGGTACGGAGAAACCTTTAAGGCAGAACAAGAGCCACTGGAAAAACCTGATCTAGATTTGTAAGAATAAAAATAAAAATAAAAAATCCACAGAATGTTGTGGATTTTTTATTTTTGTCTTTCACCAAATTAAATTTTTATGAAAAATATTCTAGCATGTGTATTTTGTTTTTTGGGAATATTGACATTTTCCCAGGAAGTAAACATGGAAACAATTTTTAATGATAAAATTAGCATAAGAGCGCTCCAGGTCTGGGATCATAAAATCTGGTATGCAGGTACGGATTCCAAATTTGGTTTTGTTGATCTTAAAAATTTTAAAAATCAAAAACAGATTTCATTATCGGATCAGAAGTTAGAGTTCAGAACATTGGCTCAGAACAATAATGATTTTTATGCTATTAATGTTGGAAGTCCTGCTTATTTCTTTAAAATTGATAAAAAGGATATGCAGTCAAAAACAGTGTATAAGGATACGGTGAAAACTGCATTTTATGATGCTTTACACTTTGTGGATGATCATCTTGCTTTTACTTTCAGTGATTCGGATTCAAGTAATCGCCTTAAATTGGTTGCTTTTAAAAATGGGAAATGGGATTTGCTAAAGAATGAAATTTCATTAAACAGTGGGGAAGCAGCTTTTGCAGCAAGTAATACAAACATTGCTTCAACTAAAAAATACATGTGGATCGCAACAGGAGGTAAAGCTTCCCGAATTCTGAGGTTAGATCTTAAAACGGAGAAGTTTGATGTTTTTACTACACCATTTATTCAGGGTGAGCCATCGCAGGGAATGTATTCTATAGATTTTTATGATGACCGGTTTGGAGTTGCAGTCGGAGGAGATTATACCAAACAGAAAGAGAACATCAATAACATAGCGACGACTAATGACGGGGGAAAAACCTGGCAGATTCAGGCGTCAGGTGCGAACGCAGGCTATACTACCTGTGTAAAAATTAGACCGGGATCCAAAGGAAAAGAAATGATAGCAGTAGGAGATCAGCATATCAGTTATTCTTCAGATTTTGGAAAAACTTGGAGGAAAATTTCTGATGAAAAAAACTTATACGTGTGTGAGTGGGTTGATCAAAATTCTGTTGCCTTTGCGGGTAAAGACAAGATCCAGCTGATGAAATTAAAATTTTAAATTTTTGGTATAGAGGATATCTGTAGTTTTATTACCCATTATTATTTTCTTCGGTATACCTTTGAGTGATTTTGGATACAATTAGGTTATTGAATATTTTAAGGCTTTATTTTTTGTATTTAGAGCCTGTGAAGGGTATTTAGACTGATTATAAATTTCGAAAACAAACCCTAATATAATTCATGATTTAAAATTCATAAGTTATAGCTAATTTTGCAGAATGAAATTCTTATGTGAATTTTATTCAATTTATAAAAATTTAAAATTTTTAGATGAACTCTTTAATCGATAAATATAATATTCCCGGACCACGTTACACGTCTTATCCTACTGTTCCATATTGGGACGAAAGCACCTTTTCTCCTGAAAAATGGAAGGAGAGTGTGGTAAGATCTTTCCATGAAAGTAACTCAGGTGAGGGAATTTCTATTTATATCCATTTGCCGTTTTGTGAAGCATTATGTACTTTCTGTGCATGTCATAAACGTATTACAAAGCAGCATAGTGTTGAGACACCTTATCTTGAAAGTGTTTTAAAAGAGTGGAAGCTTTATCTTGAGCTTTTTGATGAAAAACCTAAATTAAAAGAACTTCATTTAGGAGGGGGAACGCCTACTTTTTTTTCTCCTAAGAATTTAAAGACATTGCTGGAAGGAATATTTGCTACGGTAGATATTGCAGAACATCCCGAGTTTTCATTTGAAGGACATCCCAATAATACAACAAGAGAGCATCTTCAGACTTTGTATGATCTTGGCTTCCGACGAGTAAGTTTCGGCGTGCAGGATTACGATCCGAAAGTTCAGAAAGCAATCAACAGGATCCAGCCTTTTGAAAAAGTAAAGGAAGTAACCGAATTAGCCCGTGAGATAGGATATGGAGGAATAAGCCACGATTTGGTTTTTGGACTGCCTCACCAGCATTGGGATGCAATGGAATACACGATCCGTAAAACACTGGAACTGAAGCCTGACAGACTGGCTTTTTATTCCTATGCGCATGTTCCGTGGGTAAAAGGAGTAGGACAGAGAGGTTTTGATGAAAATGACCTGCCAAGCGGAGAGGAAAAAAGAAAACTCTACGAAGATGGTAAAAGCTTATTGCAGGAACTTGGATATATAGAGGTTGGGATGGATCATTTTGCCCTGGAGCATGATGACCTTTATCAGTCTTTAATTCAGAAAAAGCTGCATAGGAATTTTATGGGATATACTTCAAGCAAAACGCAATTGATGGTGGGACTTGGAATGTCTTCAATTTCAGATTCCTGGTATGCTTTCGCTCAAAATGTAAAAACGGTTGAAGAATACCAGAAAATCGTTGAAGAAGGAGAGATCCCGGTGGTAAAGGGTCACATCCTTAATCACGAAGATTTAATTGTAAGAAGACATATTTTGAACCTTATGTGTCAGCTGGAAACGACATGGGATATCCAAAACTCTTTCCCGGAACTGGAAAATGCTTTGGAGATGCTTAAGGAAATGGAAAGAGATGAACTCGTTGAAATCAGAGATCATCAGATCAAGATTACAGAAAAGGGAAGAGCGTTTACAAGAAATGTAGCCATGGTGTTTGATCTTAGAATGATGCGAAATAAACCTGAAACCAGGATTTTCTCTATGACTATTTAATAGATGAATAGAAAAGTTCTTTTCATTATTATCTATACATATGCACTTGTTTTTAGTGTCTTAAAAACGATAAGGTTTCCGAATCAATGGTCCGTTGCTCACTGGATGCTCGATTATAGATTCGGGTTTATAAAAAGAGGATTTGCCGGAGGTTTTTTGGGATTATTTGTAGAGAAAAATGAACAGAAAATATTTGTTTTATCTGTTTTTATAATATTGTTGCTATATGGATTGTTGTTGTTTATGGCTAGTAAAGAAACAATCCGTAACAAAGGAGATGTTTACACTCTCGTATTTTATCTGACCTTTTTTTTATCTCAATATATCATATTTACGGCCCATCTTATAGGGTACCTGGATCATATCATCTTTTTGCTAACCATTTTAGTTATATGGCTTCTCAGGAAGAAAAAGATTCTGCTGGCATCATTAGTTGCTTCTATTAGCATTCTTATACATGAGGTTTCATTTTTCCTGATGCTCCCTATCTGTTGCTTTGCTTTGGTGGTGGATGGAGTAAGGGGAGGAGGAATTTCTTTCAAAGACACTTTAAATTCCCATTTAATAAAGAGGATCAGCTTCTTTCTTATATTACCGCTTGCTGTTACTTTTGGAGTGTCAGCCTACCAGGAAATGAGCGGGTCAAACTATCATAAAATGATTTTTAATTATCTGGATCATTTAGAATTTATAAACGCAAAAGTTGCCGATTCTGTAGCATCTGCTTATACTGTAAAATTTACAGACTATATACAAGATGAGAGTCCGCATTTCTTTCAAAGGATATTTGTTTCCAAATGCTCAATATTTTTTGGGATTCCCATTCTCTTTATGATGTATGTTGTTTACAGGAAGTTTGAAAAGGCCAACAAGTATCTTTTGCTATTGTTTGCTATTGTTATTCTAATTCCCTTAGGACTTCATGCTATTGCCTATGACACTTACAGGATATGGTCATTTCCTTTCATGATTTTGTTTCTGGGTTATTGGATTCTCAGTTCCGGGTACAATGTTTCAGTCGATGTTTCTGAAAAATTATCCTTACCTGAAATTTTGCTTGCTGTTCTTGCAATTGCATTGGTATCGTTAGTTCCGAGTCAATTACTGGATGATGAAGTGGAGCGTTTTTCTTTAGTTCAAAGGCTGCTGATTTTAATTCCACTTCTAGCTTTAGGAACTGCGTGTTTTTATAAGAAAGCCCCAATGTAATGATATTGAGGCTTTCGTTAACATTATTGAATAATTAGCTTTTGACTATAGGATTTTAATTCTCCTGACTTTAAATTGATGTAGTATACTCCCGGGCTAAGACCTGAAATATCAATACTGTTATCATTACCAATTTTTAGCTGATTCATTAGCCTGCCTTCAGAGTTAATGATCTCTACTGAAAGTTTCTGGTCTTTAATACCGTCAATGAATACTTTTTTAGAAGCAGGATTTGGATATACCTTTATTTTAGCTAAATTATTATTTTCCTGTGTTGAGAGTGTTCCGCTTGTAATTTTGTAAATCTTTCCGCTATTAACACCGGCAACATAGAGACCATTCTGGTTATCTTGTCCAAAAGTTGAGAAACCATTTCCAGAGTAGGATGTCGTCCATGTTATGGAATTATCAGAGCTCAACATTCCGATCTGGTTGGAGCAATAATCTGCGAAAAAATATTTTCCCTGTAATGCAGGGTAAAGAGTTCCACGGTAAACATAACCTCCAGTTATAGAGCATTTTCCACCAGAGTGGTCATATACGGCAACCGGAAAAGTCATTGTCGAAGCAGCTGCACATCCACCGATATTATAGGCCGTATTTCCTTCATAACATCTCCATCCATAATTAATTCCGGCCTGGGTAATCGGATTTTTGTTGATTTCTTCAATCTGTCCCTGACCCACATCTGCAATCATGGCATTTCCTGTGGTGAGATCAAAGGAAAACTTCCAGGCGTTCCGAAGGCCATATGCCCATATTTCATCAGCTCCATCTATACCCACAAATGGATTGTCAGGAGGTATATTATAGGCATTGGTGGAGTTAATATCGAGGCGCAGCATTTTACCCAGCAGTGAGTTTTTATTTTGTGCATTATTGTTGGGGTCTCCACCGCTACCTCCGTCTCCGGTTACCATCCATAATTTGCCGTCAGGCGCAAAATGAATGCTTCCTCCATTATGATTATCGAAAGGCTTTGGGATATTGAGTATTATTTTTTCAGAGCTTGCATCGGCTACATTCGGATCAGTGCTGCTTACGGTATATCTGGCAACAGTAATGTTCCCGTTGGTTGCATTGTTGTAATACACAAAGAAATAACCATTTGTTGCATACTGGGGATGGAAAGCCAATCCTAAAAGTCCTCTTTCTCCACCATACAAAACTTTGCTGCTAATGTTTAAGAAGTTAGTCGCATTAATAGTCCCGGAAGGTTGAATAATTTTAATGATTCCGTTCTGTTGTACTACGAAAAGCCTGCTATCATTGGCATTTGTAATTTCGACCGGACTCGTGAGCCCGGTGGCAAATTCTACCAGATTAATTGTCTGGGAATTAAGAAATAGGGAAGAAAAAATCCCTATCACAAAAAGTAAAATTTTCATAATATTTTGATATTTAGTGTATTGTATTCATAATGAAAATTTCATACCAATTAAACTTTATAAACTTCATTAAAATAAGCTTTTAAAATTGATAAATCTTAAATGGAAGTCATATTGTCGATATATCTGAAAATAAACCATTTCTGTTATTGAAAGTTCATAAAATATAAAGAAAATCATTATATTTGCCGACTTAATTTAACGTAGTTATAACAAAATGCAAGGAAAAGGACTTATTACAATTGTTGCTATTGTACTGGGGTTGATTTGCTTAAATGAGCTTATACCAACCTGGTACGCCAGCAAAATTGAATCGCAGATTGAAGCTGCGAACGGAAACGAGAAAGAGATCAAGCGAATAAAGGAAGATACTCTTAATCTTGGTTATACGAAGCTTTATTATTCTAAAGCGAAAGACAAAGAAATGAAACTTGGTCTTGACTTGAAAGGAGGGATCAACGTTCTTTTGGAGATCAACCAAAGAGATTTGGTGAGTGATTTAACGAATTACTCTTCTAATCCTGTTCTAATCGAAGCTTTAAATAAAACTGATGAGGTTCAGAAGAATTCTACTAAATCTTATGTAGATAATTTTTTCGATCAGTTTGATGCCATAAACAAAGCAAAAGGAACCAATCTTAAACTTGCAGATCCGGAAATATTCGGAAACACTAATCTTACTGAGATTAAGTATAATACTACTGATGAGCAGGTAAAAAGTATCGTTAAAAGAAGAATTGATGCTTCTGTAGGTACTGCTTTTGAGGTTATCAGAACCAGAATTGATAAAATGGGGGCTGTACAGCCGAATGTTCAGAGAGTACCGGGAACAGCGAGAATTTCTGTTGAAATGCCTGGTATGAAAGACATCGATAAAGTAAAGGAAATGCTTCAGACTTCAGCAAAACTTCAGTTTTGGGAAGTACAGCAGGTTCCTGAAATTGCACCTTATTTTCAGACTTTAACAAGTGTGGTTGCAGCAAAAGGAGATTCTATGGGAGTTGCAAAGAATGTGAACTTCATGAACCTTTTACATTTAGACAAGTTAAGAACCAACGGAGTTGCTAACATTAAATTGTCTGATACTGCAGTTGTAAATAAAATTTTAAACAGCAAAGTGGCTCAGGCATTACGTCCGGCTAACATTAAATATACCCAATTCATGTGGGGGTACAAACCAGAAGCTACAGATGCTGAGAGCCTTGTATTGTATGCCATAAGAGGAAACATCAACCAAAAAGCACCAGTAGACGGAGCTGTTGAAACTGCTAACATCAGCTATGATGAGCTGGGAAGAGTAGTAGTTGATATGCAGATGGATTCTAAAGGGGCTAAAGAATGGAAAACATTAACAGAGAAAAACGTTAATAAACCGGTTGCTGTAACTCTTGATAACAGAGTATATACTGCCCCGAACGTAGTAAATGCTATTCCTAACGGTAGAACTCAGATCTCCGGTAACTTCTCTCAGGAAGAAGCTAAAGAACTGGTAGACGTTTTAGGAGCAGGTAAATTACCGGCAGGAGCTAAAGTAGTTCAGGCTACACAGGTAGGACCGTCTCTAGGACAGGAATCTATTAATGCAGGGATGATTTCATTCGCTATTGCATTTTTAATCATCATCGTTTATATCATTTTCTATTATGGTGGTGCGGGAGTGTACGCTGTAATTGCAATGGTTATTAACTTATTCTACATTTTCGGAATTATGGATTCCGGAGACTTTACGCTTACTCTTCCAGGTATTGCAGGTATCGTTCTTACAATGGCAATGGCCGTGGATACGAACGTAATTATCTACGAAAGAACCAAAGAAGAACTATTTGCCGGAAAAAGTATCTTGGAGGCCTACAAAGATGGTTTCAAACATGCATTAAATGCCATTATTGATGGTCACTCGACAACATTCCTAACGGCAGTGGTGTTATTCTTCTTCGGAACGGGACCTATTAAAGGATTTGCTTTAACACTAATGATTGGTATTGCAATGACTTTATTTACTTCTGTATTGCTTTCAAGAGTAATGATCTTCAACAGACTGAATAAAGGAAAACACCTTTCTGTATGGACAGCTCCGACAAAAAATCTGTTCAGAAATACGTGGATTGATTTTATTGGGAAAAGAAAATATGCGTATATCATTTCTGCTATATTAACTGTTATCTGCATCGGATCTATTGCAACTCAAGGATTTAAGTATGGAATTGACTTCACTGGTGGTAGAAACTACGTGGTAAGGTTTGATAAAGATGTTAATGCTGAAGATATCGAACAGAATCTGGTAAAAATGTTTAAAACAGAAGATGGTAAGAACTCTTCTGTTGAGGCTAAGACCTTTGGTAACTCTAAACAATTGAAAATCTCTACAGATTACCTTATTGATGATGAATCGCTTAAGGCTGACCAGACTGTTGAGCAAAAATTATATGAAGGATTAAAAGGGAATTTACCGACTAATATTTCACTTCACGATTTTAAATCTGCGGATAAAGACCATGCCGGAATTATCTCTTCTGAGAAAGTAGGTCCTACTGTAGCAGATGACATCAAAACCCACGGTATTCTTGCAGTTGTTGCTGCTTTAGGAGGTATCTTTATCTATATCCTTATCAGATTTAGAAAATGGCAATTCTCTCTGGGTGCTGTTGCTGCATTGTTCCACGATGCGATTATCATTCTGGGAGCTTATTCATTGCTGCATAAATTCATGCCTTTCAATATGGAAATCAACCAGGATTTCATTGCTGCAATCCTTACCGTATTAGGGTACTCAATCAATGACACCGTGATTATCTTCGATAGAATCAGGGAATATTTGAGAGAGAAGAAATCTTTAACATTGGCAGGTTTATTTGATGATTCAATTTCAAGTACATTGGGTAGAACATTCAATACCTCATTTACAACAATCCTTGTAATTTTAGCAATCTTTATCTTTGGTGGAGATAATCTGAGAGGATTTATGTTTGCGATGCTAATTGGTATTGGTTTCGGTACCTATTCATCCATATTTGTTGCTTCGGCTATTGCTTATGACTTCCTTAAGTCAGGGAAAGAAGAAGGAGTACATGGAAAAACGACTTCGAATAAAGAAGTCCTTGCTTCAAAATAATTATACTACAATAAATAAAAAAATAGCCTTTCATTTCGAAAGGCTATTTTTTTATTGGTTTAAATCTAAGGAAAGAAAATTGTTTGAATAATTAAATGTTAAGCTGTAAATCCGACCTACTATTCAATCCTTGATAATCAATTATCATTATTAAATCTTCACAATTTAGAATCATTATACTTCTATATTTCATTAATTTTGCACAATTATGGAAAATTCAAGGAAAAAAGCCGCCATGAGCTTTATTTTTATAACGCTCCTGATTGATATCACCGGATGGGGGATCATTATTCCCGTTGTTCCTAAATTAATTGAGGAACTGATTCATGCAGACATCAGTGAGGCCGCAAAATATGGTGGATGGCTTGGTTTCGCCTATGCGTTTACACAGTTTATATTTTCCCCGGTAGTAGGAAATCTCAGTGATAAATACGGAAGAAGACCCATTATCCTCATTTCGCTTTTTGGATTTTCAATAGATTATGTTTTACTGGCTTTAGCTCCAAGTATCTGGTGGTTATTCCTAGGAAGAATTATAGCCGGAATCACAGGAGCGAGCGTAACCACTGCAAGTGCATACATCGCTGATATCTCTACTGACGCGGACAGGGCTAAAAACTTTGGTCTGATAGGAGCAGCTTTTGGTTTGGGATTCATTATTGGACCTGTGCTGGGAGGTGTTCTGGGGCATTATGGCTCAAGAGTTCCATTCTACGCTGCGGCCGGTTTATGCCTGCTCAATTTTCTTTACGGATATTTTATTCTTCCAGAAAGTTTAGATAAAGATAAGAGAAGAGAATTCAGTTGGAAGCGTGCCAACCCTGTGGGATCATTTAAGTTTTTAGGTAAGCATCCTGAAATTTCTGGATTGATCGTGTCTTTAATTTTGATTTATATTGCAGGTCATGCTGTACAGAGCAACTGGAGTTTTTATACGATGTATAAATTCAGCTGGACGGAAAGGATGGTTGGATTATCTCTCGGAGCAGTAGGATTATTGGTCGGACTTGTACAGGGAGGTTTGATCCGTTGGACAACTCCAAGATTAGGAGAGCAGAAAAGTATTTATTACGGATTGGCCTTGTATGCCATCGGAATGTTATTGTTTGCATTTGCTACAGAAGGGTGGATGATGTTTGCATTCCTTATTCCTTATTGTTTAGGAGGAATTTGTGGTCCTGCACTTCAATCTGTGATTACAAAAAGTGTCCCTTCTAATGAACAAGGAGAATTGCAGGGCGCTTTAACAAGCCTGATGAGTGCTACGGCAATTGTAGGCCCTCCTATGATGACAAACCTGTTTTATTACTTTACCCATGATGAGGCGCCATTTAAGTTTTCAGGAGCACCTTTCTTTTTAGCTTTCCTTCTCATGGCGGTAAGTGTGGTTATTTCATATTATGCATTCGAGAAAAATAGAGAAATTAAAAAGTAAATTATTTTAAATAAAAAAGCAGGATATCATTATTGGTATCCTGCTTTATTTTTTTAGTCTATGTATTGATTAAGGATAAAGGGACTTTGTTCCGTTACTTACGATATTACTTCCCAAACCGGAAAATGATACGGTAAAGTTATTTGAATTAAAGCTTAAAGAACCTGTCGGTGTACATAATCCAAGTGCATATCTGCATTGTCCGTAAGCTCCGGTTCTCTTTAATATTTTGCTTTCGCTTTTTGCTTTTCCTAAACTGATATTGCCCCAATCACTTACATCAGTATTAGATACGGTAGATCCATTATAATAAATCGTGATCTTATATCCGATTTCTCCTCTTTTGGATCCCCATAGCCATTTTGCCGTCCACCATTCTTTATACCACTTCGAAAGTACCTTTGCCTGATTGTCATTAGAGGCTTCTACGTTACTTCCTCTATCCATCATTACCAGGCCTCCTAACACATTATCCCAGATAATTCCGTTGGTATTATAGAAACATAATGAAGTAAATTGCTCTCCCTTATGGTTCCATGTAATTTCAAGTACTTCTGTATTTGGTTTTACCTCCTGAGTAATGACATCCTTCAGGCTTTGTTGGGTAACTGATAGTTCATCTCCTGAATTAAAATTTGTCATTTTGCCTATTTTTACTGATGCCGGGTCTGTGATATTACCAAACGCCACATAAGTATTTTTATCTGAAATGAGGTTTTGGGAAATTGAAATTCCATTTGCATCAGACAGCTTTCTTAAAACTGAAACTCCTGTAATCTGAAGATCATTTTTAAGATATTGTTCCAGATTTTTTTTCGAATCACTCAATTGTGTTTGAACAATATCTGGGAGTGTTTGAGAAGAGGGAGTTAATACTTTTTTCAAATCGGAAACCGATTCTTTTTTTGCGGTATTGTCCTGAAGTACTTCAGTTGTTTCATTTTGGCAGCTTGTTAAAGACAGCACCATTGCCAAGGCAAAAACCTTGAAGGTAGTTACTAATTTTTTCATAAGTATATATTTAATGTTTGTGTAGAAATAAAAATAATGAAAAATATCATATAATTCTTTAATGAGAGAATTAATTATTGATTAATTTAAAAAGACAGGAATATTAAGAGGATTAATAAGCCTGAATTGAAAATATTTAAAGCTTTGAAATGGAAAATCTTAAAATTTGTTTAAATTTTAAGTTTCTACATTATATATGTATAATCTTTTGTAATTTTACCTCATGGAATTAAGCATTGGAGAAATGGCATTGATTGCAGTCGCAATCGTTGTATTATTCGGTCCGGATAAACTCCCTCAGATAGCGCGTGACTTAGGAGCAGGCGTAAGAAAGATGCGTGGAGCGGTAGAAGACATTAAAACCGAGATCATGAAAGAGACGGATAACCCTGTTTCTGAAATCAAACGTGAGATCGAAAAGGTGAAAGATGCTGCTAAAGATTTTAACCCAATGAAGAATATTGAAAAAGATATTCTTACCGAACCTTCTTCTGAGCCTGCAAAGCCAAAGCCTTCTGAAGATGAAACCTATGAAGGACCTGTAAGCAGATAACTGATGGAAGAAATCATTCAGGAAGATAAAAATGTCTTTTTATTTCTCAATAATTTGGGGAATTCTTCGTTTGATCAGTTTTGGATGCTTATCTCTAGTACATGGATCTGGGTTCCGCTTTATATTATTTTTCTGTATTTTCTTTATAAAAATTACCAGTTAAAATCCTTAGTTTTTATTCTTTTATTTATACTTATAGGAACAACCGTGTCCGATCAGGTCGCTGGCATCTTTAAGCATGGAGTACAAAGGTTAAGACCTTGCCATGATCCTTCTCTTGAACATTATATGAGGATCGTAAAATGTGGCGGACAATTTGGATTTTATTCTGCTCATGCATCGAATACTTTCTTTTTAGCTACATATCTGAGTGTTTTATTAGGAAAAAAACTCAGATGGTTTCCTTATGCTATATTTGTATGGGCTGCAGTGGTTTCTTACAGCCGTATATATTTAGGAGTGCATTTCCCGATAGATATTTTGGTGGGGGCGTTTGTTGGACTTTTATTGGGAGTGATATTTAGTGCACTCGCGAAAAAAGTCATCAACAAACAAACGATAACCTCATGAAAAAACATTTATTACTTGTAGTATTAGCATTTACATTTGCTAATCTTTATTCCCAGGACGCAAAAACAGCGGAAGAATGCTTTAAAAAAGCAGATTATAAGTGCGCCGAAGAGCAGTACGCTAAATTAGCCGAAAAAGAACAGATTCAGAAATACCAGTCGGAGTACTACAATAATCTGGGGACTTCCCAAAGGAGATTGGGTAAAACGAGCCTTGCTCTTAAATCGTATGAAGCAGCTCTGCGGGCAAATCCAATGTCGGCACCAGTATATGCTAATCTGGCATCGGTAAACAGCCAAAAAGGAAATAAACAGAAAGCCCTTGAATACATTGATAAAGGATTACAGATTGATGCTGAAAATGTAGATATGTATTTGACAAGGTCTAAAATTTATGACAGCCAGGGAAAGAAAGAACTGGCTATTAAAGATCTGAACCAGATTTTATCTTTTGCTCCGGAAAATATTTTTGCAAGAACGGGATTGGCTAATTTAAAGAAGAATAATGGCGATCTTGACGGAGCATTAAAAGATTATAATCAGCTCATTTCTGAAAAACCGGAGTCTTTGTTATACAACGGACGTGCGGAAGTCTATTTAAAAATGAAAAAACAGAAGGAGGCTTTGACTGATATCAATAAAGCTATTTCCATAGATCCGAAATTTGCTCAGTCCTATGTAACAAAATCTCTGATTTTGTTTGACGGTGCCAAGCTGAAAGAAGCTTGTGTCAATCTGGAGAAAGCTGTTGCTTTGGGATACGAAAAAGCAATTCTTGCAGATCATTTTGCGAAATGTCCTCCTGCCAAGTAAACTTAATCGTTATGATAAGGTTTTCCCTGTAGAATCTGATCTGCACGATATAATTGTTCAACGATAAATAACCGGATCATCTGGTGGGTAAATGTCATTTTAGATAAAGACATTTTTTCGTTGGCTCTGGTATATATTTCCTCAGAAAACCCGTAGGCTCCTCCGATTAGTATGTGGATCTTTTTTACCGACAAATTCATCCATGTATCTATTTTCTGAGAGAATTCCCTGCTGGTAAACTGTTTTCCTTTTTCATCGAGAATAATAACAAGATCATTTTTATCTATATAATTCATAAAAAGCTTTGACTCTTCTTTTTTCAGAAGATCTGAAGAGAGATTTTTGGCATTCTTAACATCAGGAATTTCTGTTATTTCAAAATTCCAATGTTTAGGAAGGCGGGGAATATAATAATTGATCAAAGAATTAATTTCTTTATCATCTGTTTTACCGATACAAAGTAAACTTATTCGCATAGGATATAATCACATTTAGGATGACAAAGATATTCATAAATTAAGGAATTTTCCCTGGTTCCTATGATACATTTTACCCGTCGTTGCCTACCGGTGTAATTTTCCGGTTCATTATCAAGTCTAAAAAAATCTGTATTTTTACGGAGCCAATATCACACGATGAAAATAAAATCTATTCCTTACTTATTTTTATATTTTCCTTTAGCTTCTTATGGTCAGGAAGTTAATGAGTATAATAAGAAGTACAGGGAAGATAATAATACAATTTCTCTCGTTGCAGGCGTAAGCTACCTTAACAATTCCTTTGGACTTCGCTATGAAAGAGAAATTTTCAGGCTAAAACCAAATGATTCTTTTTACACTGAGCTTTTTCTAAGGTACAGATGGCTGGATACCAGTATTTCATTTACACCTAAACTGATTAAAATAAATAATGATGATGATATCAAGGGGAAAACGAAATATTTCAATGTGAATTTTGCTTTTTTCCTGAATCCAAAGCTACGACAAATGATAGGTTATAATCAGATCAAAGGGTTGTATTTCCGGGATACCAGGAAGTATATAGATCTTTTGTTAAATGGTTCAGACGAAAGTATCACGGATGCATATATTCAGTTTCCGGATGCTAATTACAGGTCTTTTAAAGGGGAGACAAGTTATTTATGGGTCGGAAATAAAGAGAACTACAGAAGCTATACTAATATGACTTATAAGCCTGCTAAAAATGATTTTGTCGTTATTACAGGTCTGTTTTATCAGTATAATATATTGAAAGATTCCGATAGGGCAATATACAAGGGAGAAGTGATAGGAAGCGGGGAAGAAGGTTCTGCCACGAAAGATATAAGGCTGGCATTAAGAACAGGTGCAGGAATACAAAGAGTGATCGATAGTAATTGGTATGCGGTGGTTGAATTTTATCCTCAGCTTTATTATTCAAAGCTGATTGATGAAGACTTTCATGAATTTAATATGGGAATGAATTCCAATGTAAGGATCGGATATGATAACGGAAAATGGTTTGTTGGAGCCGGTACTCAGCTTAACTGGGTAAATAGTTCAAATTCGAATTTGTATTCATCTACACAATGGCAATTCAGGGCTGGAATTGGTCTGAGGTTTAATGCGCCACAAATAGTCAACAGAAATTTTGATAAAATAGATAATATCCTGAAATAATTATGAATATAAAAACACCTAATTTTATCCTGAAGATTCAGGAATTCTTAGATGATATCCATATCCCGCTACTGGGAATATCACTGTGGCAAATGTTTCAGATTTATATTTCGGGTATTTTTAAGGATAAGATAGGAAGAAAAGCAGCCGCTATTTCATGGAGCTTTACCATCAGTTTATTTCCGTTTCTTCTTTTCTTGCTTTCCGTTTTACCTTATATGCCGCATTATGATAAGCTTCATTTTTATATTTTTGAAGTGCTGATTCACAATGTTTTCCCTTCCAATATGGAAACTGATGTTAGAGGCTATATTGAGAAAAGTATCATTCCAAATATGAGGGGAATCAGTAATTTAACCATTATTCTTGCCCTGGTTTTTGCTACAAACGGGACTTTTTCCCTTATCAATGGATTCAATGAAAATTCCGAAGAAAAGCTGAGTGACGTAAAAGAGTTTATTCTTTCTTTTTTTATTACCATAGGCTTTATCACCATAGTTTTTTTAGCTCTTTTCGGGGTCTATTATGTAGAAGTAGTTTTAAAACTATTTACACCTATCCATAATGTTTCCTGGCTGGTGAATAACCTTTCTAAGATTATTGGATTTGTATCTTTTCCACTTTTTTATTTTATTTTATTAGCGATGTTTTACTGGTTGGGAACAGTGAAGATTGCCAGATTCAGGCAAGCGGTTCCTGGGGCTATTTTAACGACTGTTCTTTTTGTTCTTACTACTTACATATTTGCTATTTATGTGAAAGATATCGCCCGTTATAATGTTCTGTACGGGTCCATTGGAAGTATGATTCTTTTAATGGTATGGGTAAATGTGAATGTTTATCTGCTATTATTTGGTAATGAACTTAATATGGCTATCAGAAAACTCAGGATAGAAAAATTACTGGCTGATGAACTCCGAAAAGAAGTGCATGCAGATCATTCCCCGAACGAAAAAGACTAATCTGAATTCTCTTCAATCAATATTGTATTGATTCAGCTAATATTTTATTTATGGGTCAATTAAAAATACCTGATTATATTTTTTCGTATTCATTTTTATGGTAATTTAGTGACTAGTAAGAATTTGAAATTCTTGTACAAATACCAAATTAATTTATTATGAAAAACATCAAAAAATTAACGAGAAACGATTTGAAAATCGTAAAAGGAGGATTAGCATGCAGAACCGGGGATGATTATTGTCCGGGAACGACCTACTGCTGTAACGGACTATGTAAGATATCCACTTACATTTGCCCGTAATACAATAAAAAAGAGCACTGAAAGATGCTCTTTTTTATTTTTATAGTTAGCAATTATTCATCACTATCGTCGTCGATAAATTTATTCTTTTTAGCACTTAGGCTTAATATAATTACGCCTAAAATAGCTGATAAAAACGATGCAATCAGGATTGCAAATTTGGCTTCATCCTGGATTTCAAATTGCTCCTTAAAGGATAGTAATGCTATAAAAATAGACATCGTAAAACCAATTCCTGCAAGAAAGCCTACCCCCAGCATATGCGACCATGTGCTATTGTGTGGAAGTGAACTTATTCTAAGTTTAATGGCAATAAATGAAAATAAATTGATCCCGATTAGTTTTCCCAGGACTAAACCACCGATGATCCCTAATCCCAAAGTACTTATCAACCCTTCTGCCATTCCGCTGTGAAAGGCAATATTGGTATTTGTAAGTGCAAATATTGGCATGATTAGAAAGCTTACAGGTATATGAAGATGATGCTCTAATTTTTCCAAAGGAGAAATTTGAACATTGGATGCATTGGTAGGAATAGACAAAGCCAGTAATACTCCTGCGATGGTAGCATGAATTCCTGAATTGTGAAGAAAATACCACAAAAATAATCCAGGGATAATATAGAAAATAAGCCTCGTCACTTTTAAAAAATTCAAAAGAAACAAGAAAGCGACAATTCCGAAAGAGATCAACAAATACATCCATTGAATCTGATCTGTATAAAATATGGCGATAACTAAAATCGCTCCCAGATCATCAACAATAGCCAGAGCAGCTAGGAAAATTTTAATGGAATTAGGAATTTTACTTCCTAGCATGGAAATCAACGCAAGCGAGAAGGCTATGTCTGTAGCCATCGGAATTCCCCATCCATTGCTGAATTCTGTTCCTGAGTTGAATAGGGTATAAATGGTTGCGGGAACAAGCATTCCTCCGACTGCCGCAAAAATCGGAAGAGAAGCATTTTTAAAAGATGAAAGCTCACCTTCCACCAGTTCTCTTTTTATTTCGAGGCCTACCAAAAGGAAAAAAATAGCCATGAGACCATCATTGATCCAGATATGGATCGGATATTTCAAGTGAAAAAGATGAGTGCCTATTTCATAGTGGAGAAAATTCTGAAATCCTTCTCCTAAGCTCGAGTTAGCAATTAATAAAGAAATCGTTACACAAAAAATAAGGATGATACCTGAAGATTGACTGCTGTTGAAAAATTTTTTAAAATAAATAGATAAATTCATGCCTATGATTGTAATCGTCTCACCCTTGAAACTCCGTTAATATTTTTAAGTTTTTTAAAGGTTTCTTCCAATTGACCTTTATTTTTAACCTCAAGAATAATGTTACCCATAAAGACGCCATTATTGGATTCTATGGAAAGACTTTTCATATCCATTCCCATAGTGCCACTGATTACGGCGGTAATGTCGTTAATCATTCCCATCCGGTCTAAACCTTCAATTTCAATTTTAACCCTGTTTTTAAAGCTCTCAGCATTAACCCATTTGGCTGGAATAACCCGGTAATCATACTGTGCCCTCAGGTTAATAGCATTCGGACAATTATCACTATGCACTTTTATACCGTCTGAAATCGTAATGAATCCAAAAATTTTATCTCCCGGTATTACAGTACAGCATTTTGCATAACTATAGTTTAACTTTTCTTCGTCTTTTCCAAAGACGATCATGTCCAGGTTTTGCTCCTTTGGTTCTTCATAATGAACGTTTTTGGAAGGAGATTTTCTGAATCTTGAAAGTAAATTATTGAATACATTTTTACTTTCGATGTATTTTCTAAGACTGCTTACATCCAGTTCATTGCTCTGGAATTTTAAAAACAGTTCCTGTGATGTTTTTAAGTTGAAAAATTTCTGAAGTTTATTGACTTCCTCATCATTAAAATTAATTTTAGCATGACGAAGCTTTCTTTGTAAAATTTCTTTTCCTTCTTCTACCAGCTGATTTTTTTGTGAATTAAGATAACTCTTAATCTTGGATTTTGCCTTGGAAGTAACTACGAATTCGAGCCAGTCCGATTTAGGCTTTTGATTCTGGGAAGAAAGGATATCTACCTGGTCTCCGTTTTGAAGAACATATGAGATTGGAACCAGTTTTCCATTGATCTTGGCTCCTAGGCATTTCATACCCAAATCAGAGTGTACAGAGAATGCGAAGTCCAGTGCCGTAGCGTTGGTTGGCAGAATTTTGATTTCTCCTTTGGGAGTAAAAACGAAAACCTCTTTAGAATATAAATTGAGTTTGATGTTATCCAGAAGTTCGGAGGTAGAAAGATTCTGTTGCTGTTCTAAAACATCCCGGATTTCTGTTACCCATCTTTCAAAATTTCTGTCCTCACTGCTTTGCTTGTATCCTTCTTTGTATTTATAGTGTGCGGCTACCCCTTTTTCAGCGATTTCGTCCATCCTTTCTGAACGGATCTGTACTTCAATCCATTTTTTATCCGGTCCAAGGACAGTAAGGTGTAAACTTTCATATCCTGTAGAACGGGGCTGTGTGATCCAGTCACGCATTCTTGAAGGGTTACTGTGGTATACATCCGTTACGATTGAATAAATTTTCCAGGCCAGGAACTTTTCATTTTTTGCATCTGATTTGTAAATGATCCTGATGGCGTAATTATCAAATACCTCCTCAAAAGAAACTCCTTGTTTGAGCATTTTCCGGTAAATGGAAGAAACTGCTTTTGCACGGCCTTTTATACTGAAATTTAATCCTTCCTCTTTGAGCCTTTCGGAAACTTCTTTTTTGAATTCTTCAATGTATTTTTCCCGGTTTTCCTTGGCTAGTTCTAATTTTTCAGTGATCTCATTGAAAACTTCCGCATTATTATACTTTAATGAAAGGTCTTCAAGCTCGGATTTAATGTTGTATAATCCCAGACGATGGGCCATGGGAGCGTAGATGTACACGGTTTCAGAAGCAATTTTCTTTTGCTTATCCGGGGCCATGCTTTCCAGTGTCCGCATATTGTGAAGGCGGTCTGCGATTTTAATCAGTATAACCCGGAAATCTTCCGATAGTGTGAGCAGTAATTTTCTGTAGTTTTCAGACTGTACGGAAATGTTCTGATGATTCATGATGGATATTTTGGTTAATCCATTCACGATATTGGCTATTTTTTCCCCAAAGATCTTCTTGATATCTTCGTAGGTATAGTCGGAATCTTCAATCACATCATGCAGCAGTGCACAGGCTATTGATGTAGCTCCAAGACCTATTTCCGTTGCAACAATTTTAGCTACGGCAATAGGATGGTAGATATAGGGTTCTCCGGATTTTCTCCTTTGATCTTTATGGGCATCTAATGCAATATCAAATGCCTTTCGGATGAGTTTATTGTTTTCTTCATCCAAAGTCCTGTAAGTATTAGAAATCAGGTCTTTATATCTTGCCAGTATTTCTTTGTTCTCCCGTTCTAAGTCGTAGCTCATTTGTGTAAATCCCGTATAATTAAACGAAAATACGAAAATTTTCCCAGTTGTCAATGACAAAAAATCCGCAGAAAGATCTGCGGATTTCCGGTTATTAGATTTTAGTTTTTATTAGAATTTTACTTCTGAATCCATGCCATTGCTTGAGCCCTTGATTTTAACGTCGGGACTGTTATGGATTTCAGCTTTATTTCGTGCGTCAATATATCTTTTTATGTTATGGTAGTCTGCTTGTTCTATTCCCATATTCTCAAATAAATAGGTTTTTACCACAGCATTTTTATTAAAAACGTTCCTGGCATTATCTGCCTGATCTGTATCTTTTACTGCAACACTTGCAAGATATTGTGAATTTTGATGGTCGTTGAGATAAACAATATAATCTGAATCTCCGAAGCCTGAGCTTTCCAGGTCCGTTTCAAGCTTCTTATAATCACTGTGAGATTGAAATAATCCGGCTAATATTTTTGTCATGATCGTGTGTTTTAAATTTGTACTTAAAGGTAATAATTAAATTTCAAATTATTTGAATAAAATTCAATAAAATTTGATTTATATTGTTTTATCTATAATTAAATGTTAAAATATTTGATGATTTCTATCAATCAAATGTTTGAACTTAAAAGTCCGTTAGTCGTTGATAGACAGTATCATGAATTATTAAGAAGTTTATTGTACACTTATCTCAAAAACCTCAAATTTGTTTTTAAAATTAATACCTATGAAAAGAATTTTATTGACTCTTATTCTATCATCATTCTTTCTGCAGGCTCAGCAATATAACTGGACCGCGTTCTCTTATCCTCCGGGAAATGGGGGAGGGCGGTATGATGATGTGTTTTTTCTTAATGAAAATTTAGGGTGGGCGGCCCGGGGCGGCAACGGAGCTGTTTTTAAGACAACAAATGGTGGTACCAGCTGGACACAGCAAATTGTGAGCACGACACCCAATGAATACTATAGGAATATTGAATTTTTAAATGAAAATGTAGGTTTTCTGGGGACATTGAATAACAATTTTTATAAGACAACAGACGGCGGAGTTACATGGCAAAGAGTTAATAATATTTCGCCATACCCGCAAGGAATCTGTGGTCTGGATTGTGTGGGCGCATCTACTGTGTACGGTTGCGGAGCATGGTTTTATCCTGCTTATATTATCAAATCAACAGATAGCGGTACTACATGGCAGTATATGGATATGTCCGCGTATGCTACCGCCCTGGTAGAAATTACTTTTATCAATGAGAACGTTGGTTTCGCATCCGGAAGTGATGATGACGGTGCGGTTATTCTTAAGACGACTGATGGAGGAGCAAGCTGGACAAAAATATATAACAGTAATATTCCTTTTGAGTACGTTTGGAAAATGCAGCTTCTGGATAATAATAAAATATTCTGCTCTATTGAAGCAGAATCTCCTAACACAGGAAGGTTATTGAAATCTTTAAATGGCGGACTTACCTGGGAAACAAAGGATTTTCCGGATACTTTTGTTCAGGCTGTGGGCTTTACTTCACCAGACCATGGGTGGATGGGTGGTCATAATACAGGATTTTATGAAACCTTTAATGGTGGTGAAACCTGGACGGACACAGGAGTAGGCGGTACTTTGAATAGGATATTTTTTGTTAACAGTAATGTGGCATATGCTGCTGGTACCGGTATTTATAAAATGACTGTCGGTAATCTTGCAACGCAGGAAACTACCAGAGAGAATCAGGAAAGGAAACTTCAGATCGATGTAGCTCCCAACCCTGTTAAAGACAAGCTGAATCTCAGTATTCATTTTTTACATTCCGATTATATCATTATCGGGCTGTATGACACATCAGGAAAGTTCATTACAGAAATTCTGAAAGATGATATCAGTGGGAAAAGGCTGAAAAAATATTCTTTGGATTTTCATTATCCTAAAGGGAATTATCTGCTTAGTGTACATTCCAACCTCGGTAGACAAGCTATAAAAATTATCAAAGAATAGAGTTGATAAAAAAAGGCGCAGGTAAATCCTGCGCCTTTTTATTAATGATAAAGATTAGTCTATTCTTTCATTTTTAATTTCGTCCACAATTTCCGGATTTAATAACGTAGAAATATCTCCAAAGTTGCTGAAATCTCCTTCGGCAATTTTTCTCAAGATCCTACGCATAATTTTTCCTGAACGTGTTTTTGGCAATCCTGAAACAAATTGTATTTTATCAAGTTTAGCGATCGGTCCGATCTGATCGGCAATAAGCTGGTTGATCTCTTTTTTAAGGTTTTCCCTTTGTCTGCTTTCTCCGGTTTCTTTTAAAACAACATACCCGTACAAAGCATTTCCTTTGATATCATGAGGATATCCCACAATTGCAGATTCGGCAACAGCAGGATGCTGGTTGATGCTGTCCTCAATAGGAGCCGTACCTAAATTATGTCCGGAAACAATGATTACATCATCTACCCGGCCTGTAATTCTGTAATATCCAACTTCATCTCTTAAAGCACCGTCTCCAGTGAAATATTTTCCGGGAAAAGCGGTAAAATAAGTTTCTTTGTATCTCTGGTGGTCACCCCAGATGGTTCTTGCAATTCCAGGCCATGGAAAACGGATACAAAGATTTCCCGTTACCTGGTTTCCTGTGATTTCATTCCGTTTATCATCCATCAGCACCGGTTGAACACCAGGTAAGGGGAGCGTTGCATAGGTAGGTTTGGTAGGCGTTATAAAAGGTAGAGGAGAGATCATAATTCCTCCTGTCTCGGTCTGCCACCAGGTATCCACAATAGGACACTTCTTTTTACCCACATGGTCATTGAACCAATGCCATGCCTCGTCATTAATGGGTTCTCCTACTGACCCGATCACTTTTAATGAACTAAGGTCATGTTTATCTACCCATTCGGCACTTTCCTTGGCCAGGGAGCGAATAGCAGTTGGTGCTGTGTAAAACTGGGTGATTTTATGCTTCTCAATAACCTCCCAGAATCTATCCGGTTCAGGATATGTAGGAACACCTTCAAAAATAACTGTAGTGGCTCCGTTTAGCAAAGGCCCGTAAAGGATGTACGAATGTCCCGTGATCCAGCCGATATCTGCAGTACACCAATAGATATCATTTTCCTGGTAATTGAAAATATTTTTAAAAGTATACGCGGTATAGACCATATATCCCGCACAGGTATGGAGCATTCCTTTTGGTTTTCCGGTAGAACCTGAAGTATAAAGAATGAAAAGGGGATCTTCGGCATCCATTATTACCGTAACAAAATCAGGAGAAGCTTTTTCATAGAGTTCAGACATCCAGTGATCTCTGCCTTCCTTCATTTTGATCTCATTGTTTGTTCTTTTAACGACCAGGACATTTTCAACCGTAGTTGTTTTTTCAAGAGCTTCATCAACGATACTTTTAAGGTCTAGCACTTTATTTCCTCTGTAGCTGCCATCGGAGGTAATTACTAATTTCGCTTCACAGTCATTGATCCTTGAAGCTACTGCATTGGCTGAAAATCCTGCAAAGATTACTGAATGTACCGCTCCTAATTTTGCACAGGCGAGCATTGTGATTGCCAGTTCAGGGATCATAGGAAGGTAAATGCATACACGATCACCTTTTTCAATGCCCATATCCCTTAGGACGTTAGCCGTTTTGTTAACTCTTACGTACAATTCACTATAAGAAATATGCTCAGCTTTTTCTTTAGGATCGTTGGGTTCCCAGATAATAGCCGTCTTATCTCCTCTTTCATTCAGGTGCCTGTCGATGCAGTTTTTGGTAATATTTAATTTTGCGTTCTTAAACCAGGTGATTTTTGCCTCGTTCATATCATACTTAACTACCTTACTCCATCTCTGATACCACACAAAATTTTGATCGGCTATTTTATCCCAGAATTTTTTAGGATTTTTAATAGATTTTTTATACTCTTCAAAATAATGTGGTAAATCTTCTATTAAGTAATTTCTCATATCCCTTTTGTTTTTGAAATTTGAATTTTATTGATATTAAATGTATGTCTAATTTGTGAATTTTGCCCTGTAATTAACGATTTTTTCTTGTATTTCCTCAATGATCTGATCGTCGTCTATCGTTGAGGGAACCTGAAATTCTTTTCCATCCAGAAGCGTCCGGATAAGTTTTCGCAGGATTTTACCTGAGCGTGTTTTGGGTAATCGTTTTACAACCATGGCATTCTTTAAGAATGCGACTGCTCCTATCTTCTCCCGTACCATTCGTACAATGTCTTTTTCAAGATCTTCCTCTGAAATCGTGGAACCGTTTTTTAATACTACAGTGGCAAAAGGAACTTGTCCTTTCAGCTCATTATCGATTCCTACTACGGCGCATTCCGCAACTTCCGGATGGGAAGCGACAATTTCCTCCATTTCCGAAGTGGAGAGCCTGTGTCCTGCAACGTTGATAACGTCATCCACTCTTCCGGTGATGAAAAAATATCCGTCCTCATCCTGTATGGCTCCGTCTCCGGAGAAGTAATATCCTTTATATTGTGATAAGTAGCTGTTCTGAAAACGTTCTTCATCTTTCCATATTCCGGAAAGTGCACCTGGAGGCAGGGGAAGTTTGATCACCAGGTAGCCTTCCTGATGAGGATCGAGTTCAAAACCATTTTCATCGAATATTTTAATGTCATACCCCGGAATAGGCTTTCCTGCTGCTGCTCTTTTAATGGTATAATGATGATCAAAAGTCATCAGTCCCAGCATCGGCCAACCCGATTCCGTCTGCCACCAGTGATCAATGGCGGGTACTCCAATTTGTTTACTAAACCAATCCAGGGTAGCCACATCACACCGTTCGCCTGCCAAAAATTGCTTTTTAAAATGCGATAGATCGTATTTTTTGACGAGCTCCCCGTCCGGATCTTCTTTTTTTATGGCTCTGATGGCTGTAGGAGCGGTAAACATGGCGGAAACCTTATATTCTGAAATGATGCGCCAGAAAGTTCCGGCATCCGGAGTCATAATTGGTTTGCCCTCAAAAATGATAGTCGTGTTTCTGTTTATTAAAGGTCCATAAACGGAAAAACTATGTCCCACCGCCCATCCGAAATCGGAAGCAGCCCAATAGGTTTCTCCAGGCTCAATACCATAAATATATTTCATTGAGAACTTCAGGGCTGTTGCGTAGCCTCCCGTATCTCTTGTTATTCCTTTGGGTTTTCCTGTTGTTCCTGAAGTATAAAGAAGATAGAGTGGGTGGGTAGATTCCACTGCAACAGGAGAAACCGGGGAAGACTTATGGGTGAGTTCTTCATAATCGATCAGGCCGTCAAACATCTCATCTTCATTATCAACCAGTTTTCGGTTGTAAACAATGATGTGATCCACTTTGTCCTGAGCCAGCTCAATTGCTTTTTCTACCAATGGCAGATAAGGAATTCTTTTGGCGATTTCTACTCCTGCAGTAGCGGTAATCAAAGCTTTAGGCTTGCAATCATCAATTCTTACCACAAGTTCATGCGGGGCAAATCCTCCGAAAACAACATTGTGAATTACTCCAATCCGGGCACAGGCCAGCATTGCAAAAAGGGTTTGTGGGATCATCGGCATATAAATTACAGCGGTATCTCCTTTTTTTAATCCTAAAGAAGCAAGTCCGCCGGCAAATTTTGAAACCTCTTCCTGCAGTTGCCTGAATGTGTATGTTTTTTTCTGGTCTGTAACAGGAGAGTCATAAATGATAGCGATCTGATCTCCAAAACCATCTTCAATATGTTGATCTATACACAGATAAGACATATTAAGCTGCCCATCCGGATACCATTCCGGATAGCGGTCTGTATCTCCCGAAAGAATTTGTTGAGGAAATGTATACCAGCTTATTTCCCGGGCTTGTTCCTTCCAGAAATTTTCTTTGTCTTCGATACTTCTTTTAAATAAATCTTCTGCATTCATATTAATAATAGTATTTCGTGTTTTTTTTGTTTTGTGATAGTCCGCAGTCTTGTATCTGGCTTCTCCAAGCTTTTATTCTCAGTTATCCAATAATTCCTCAATCTGCTGTATCAGCTTCTTGATAGAGTAAGGTTTTGTAACATAGGCATCAGCTCCCATTTCGAGGCCTTTTTCAATGTCTTTTGGGTTGTTTTTGGCACTCAGGAAAATAACTTTTGTATGTTTCAGCTGTTCCTGTTCTTTAATAGCTTCCAGGGTGCTGTATCCGTCAAGATTCGGCATCATAATATCCAGAAGGATAACATCAGGAACCATGGTTTTAAGAAAATCCAATACCTCAGTACCGTCTCTGGCGATGAATACGTCATAGCCGTTTTTTTTGAAACTATATTCCAGGGACATCAGTATTTTATGTTCATCATCTGCAATGATTATTTTTTTCATAATGTGTTTTTAATACTGTTCGACTTCATCTTTTTTATATATATTTTCCGGAAGGCTTATGGTAAATATTACTCCTGAGCTTTTGTTTTCAGCGTAGATTATACCTCCGTGGGCCTCAATAATCTGCTTTGAGATGGCAAGCCCAAGCCCGCTTCCTGTTGGTTTTAAAATATTCTGATTTTTGGACTGATAAAATTTATTAAAAATCATCTCCAGATCATCTTCAGGAATTGGTTTACCCGTATTGAAGATAGTGATATTTAAGGCATTTTCATTTTTTAAAAAACGGGTTTGTATCTCTCCCTGCTCATCTGCAAATTTCAAAGCATTTCCAAGGATATTCTGAAACAATTGGATCATTCTTGCTTCATCGTATTCAAATACACTTTCTGTGAGAAGATTGGTTTCACTAACCTGGATATCTTTCTGCTGGATCAGGTGAAGGATAGGATTTAATGCCTTCCTGTAGGTTTCTGTGATGTCGTTTTTCTTTATCGTAAGGGCAATTTCTCCATGTTCCAGCTTATCAAGATAAAGAATGTCATTGATGATCTCACTTAAACGATCGGATTCCGTAATAATATTGTTTAAAAATTCTCTTTTGATGTCCGCAGGGATATCATCGTCATCGGCTAGAATCTCTCCCGCAGAACGGATGGCCGTGATAGGAGTTCTCAGTTCATGTGCGACGGAATCGAGGAAATCGTCCTTTTGACGGTCTTTAATTATTAAACTTTCATTAGCTACGGTAAGTTCTTCAGAAAGTTGTTTAAGTTCTTTGGATTTTTCAGTCAGTTTTTTGTTGAGTGTAATATTCTCTTTTGATTCTTCGAGGATGTTCAGAACTTCCTTTAAAGAAATTTTATCTTCTTTCGTTACACCTTCGATGAGAATCTTGGCAGAAGCGGTTCCTATTCTTCCTGCCAGAAGGTTTTCAGAGAATTTTATAAACCTCGAATCTGCTGTTTCGGTTTGAGAATCGATGTTGTATTTTAAATTAAATATCCGCAGTGCCTGTTCTGTTTTCTTTTTTCCTAAAAATCGTTCCAGGATGTTTTTTATATCCGAAACATAAGCCGTACCCCGCCAGATAAAGGCGTTTTCATGGTTTTGAATATATTTATCAACATCCACATACAGCTCGGCAAAGTTTCGTTCCCTGTAATTTCCTTTTACGCTGACTGAAATTGTAGTAAATAGCCCGGTGTTTACTAAGATTGACCAAAAGAAAATTTCCGGGATCTTACTTAAATAAGGGATCTTGAAAAAATCAAAAAGAGTATACATCTCTCTCAATACTCCTTTGAATTCCTGATTGTAAGAAAAATAATACTGTGGGATAATCAGACCGAAATAACAAATGGCCAGCCCGGCAAGAAGCCCCACCACTGCACCTTTATAGGTTCCTCTTCTCCAGAATAAAGCTCCGAAAAAGGCAGGTGCCAGTTGGGCAATAACAACAAAAGAGATCAGGCCCACTGAATCCAGGGATGTTTTAAGGATAAAATACTTGTAAAAGGCAAAAGCCATTATGATGAGGGCAAAAATACTTATCTTCCTGATATTCGTTATGCTTCTTGTGTTTTGAATTTCATTTTCAGATTTAAATTTTCCCAGTAAACCGTAAGGAATGATGAGGTTATTGGAAAGCATGATGGATAATGTGATCGCAGATATAATGATCATTGAAATACAAGAACTCAGTCCTCCAAGGAAAACAAATACTGTGATTAAAGTGTTGTCAAAATATTGAGGGAT
This sequence comes from Chryseobacterium sp. Chry.R1, assembly GCF_039645525.1. NCBI lineage: Bacteria > Pseudomonadati > Bacteroidota > Flavobacteriia > Flavobacteriales > Weeksellaceae > Chryseobacterium > Chryseobacterium sp. Chry.R1. The sequence goes on along the minus strand of NZ_CP151793.1, from coordinate 4,031,459 downwards.
CAGGATCGAATAGAATTCAGGATTTACATTCTGTCCGTTAAATAAAAGCCTGCCTCCCCAAGCAATTGGAAAAATGAAAATGGTAAAAATTAAAAGATAGAGAGGGAAAAACCAAATGGCGGTTTTGATGTGTTTTTCCTGTCTGTTTTCTACGATGGCTGTATGAAACTGTCTTGGAAGGATACAAATAGCTGTTGCAGAGATTATACATAAGATCATCCAGTTCAAAGCACCTTCAATACCATTGAATGTATTCTTTTGTTTGAAATCTTCGAATTTGCTTGCCTTTTCATAAATATCTGAAAATCCGTCAAAGGCAAAATAAATCACAAATAATCCAAGGATGATAATGAAAAACAGCTTTAGAAAACTTTCCAGGGCAATAGCGGATATGATTCCAAGGCGCTTTTCTGAAGCATCCACATATCTTGTTCCGTAGTAGGAGGAAAATAAAGCAATCAAAACCACTACGAAGGTTGCATTATCGGTTAAAATATTTTGAGATACCGGAGTTTTCGTAACCAAATGGAAGGTTTCTGATATGGCTTTAATCTGTAAACCTATATAAGGGACGATTGCTAAAAGGCAAACGATGGTAATAACGGCACTAAAGCTTCTGCTGTTTCCGTAGCGCAGCGAAATAAAATCGGCGAGACTGCTTATTTTATTGATTCGTGAAATTCTTACGATTCTTGTGTTGATAAATATCCATGCAGGAATAATGACAATAGGTCCTACGTAGATCGGAAGATAGTTGAGCCCGCTAGTGGCAGCAACACCTATACTCCCGTAATAAGTCCAGGCTGTACAGTATACTGCTAAGGATAACGCATAGATGTAAGGATTGTTGATCCATAACTTGCTTTTTTTCTTTTCTGCCAGGTGGGCGACAACAAATAGAAGGGCCAGGTAAAGCAGGACAACAACAAATAAAGCAAAACTACTCATCATATTTTTTCACGATTATAAACGATATGATGATCGAAATCATCCAGACGGCGAAGATGTAGATCAAAATCACGGGATAGCCAAAAGTATCTTTTTCACTGTTGAATAACAATGAAATAGGAATGCTGAAGAGAATGACTAATCCAATGCTTAGTATGATCAGTTTTTGTTCGTGTCTTTTTTTCATACATGATGATGGATAAAAGACAATTGATGAACAGATCCTTTGTACAGATTGTTCATCAATTATCATTCATCATTAATAATTATATTTTGTCGTCAGAATATTCTCCGGTTAAGGCGTAATATCCAAAGACTGCCAGTCCTCCGGAAATAATTGGCATCAAAACAAAAAGGATGATGATGCCAAAAACAAGGTCTTCCTGCTTTCCTGAAGTGATTTTTGGAATACCCAAAACGGTGATCCCGAAATATCCTACAACCAAAGCAATTAAAATCCAGAGGATACCTAATATTTTTTTTAGTCCGTTCATTTTAGTAGTTTTAAAATTAATAAAAATTTGACTGATTCAGTGGTTAATCGTGGATATTATTGTTCTTGCTCTTAAGATAAAATAATCCGATGAGTAAACACACGGCTGCAACACCGATAGGATACCACAGTCCCTGAAGATACCATGAAGGATGTCCTGCCTCTTTTCCTGTGGTTACAAGGTAAGTGGCTACTGCAGGTAATAGTCCTCCAAATACACCATTACCAATGTGGTAAGGCAATGACATGGAAGTATAGCGTATTCTTACCGGGAACATTTCTACCAGGAATGCTGCGATAGGACCATACACCATCGTTACAAAGATCACCTGAATGAACACCAGGAATATCAGGTACCATTTGGTATCATCACTGAGCTTTAAGGACTGTGACACCTTAGGTTCCTCGATCTTTCCGTCTTTTATAACGGGGCCGTTTGCCGACCAGTGTATGATGCTGTCTTTTTTTATTAAAGTTCCATCCGTAAAGAGGGTTTCCTTATGGAAAGTGATCAGGCTGTCGCTGGCAATATCTTTATGGATTTTTGCTGTTCTCTTTTCACTGATGCCGTTGGAAGCTATGGTTTTGCTTTCGAGATTAACACTCTTGTACATGCTGTTGTAAATCGGGCGGTAAGCTAAAATGGCAACCAGCATCCCGGTCATCATAACGGCTTTTCTGCCCAGTTTATCCGAAAGCCATCCAAAAAATACGAAGAATGGTGTGCCTAAAAATAATGCGGTGGCCATTAATGAATCAACCTGAGCAGATTCTACATTCATTACTTTTTGCAAAAAGCTCATGGCATAAAACTGTCCTGTATACCAGATGACACCTTGTCCCATTGCGGCTCCGAACAATGCCAGCAGGACGAATTTGAAGTTGTATTTATTTCCGAAACTTTCTTTTAATGGATTTTTTGATGTTTTACCTTCACTTTTGGCTTTAGCAAAAAGCGGTGATTCCTTCATGTTTTTTCTGATGATGTAAGAGACGCCCACCATTAAAATAGAAATCCAGAAAGGAACTCTCCATCCCCAGCCGTCGAATTCCTCTGCAGAAAGGGTGTTTTTTGTTATTAAAATAACAATCAATGAAATAAAAAGTCCGGCGGTAGCAGTGGTCTGGATCCATGAAGTCCAATAGCCTCTTCTGTGGGGTTGTGCGTATTCTGCAACGTAAGTTGCTGCACCTCCATATTCTCCTCCCAGGGCCAGTCCTTGTAATAATCTCAGGATCAGAACCAGAACCGGAGCCATAAATCCAATGGTTTCATAACTAGGAATACATCCGATAAGGAAAGTGGAAAATCCCATGATCAGCAGGGTGACCAGGAAGGTGTATTTTCGTCCGATAATATCTCCTAATCTTCCGAAGAACAGGGCTCCGAAAGGTCGCACAACAAATCCTGCGGCAAAAGTAGCCAAGGTGGATAAAAATGCTGCGGTAGGGTTGTCTGCCGGAAAGAATTTTGTTGCCAGCACAACAGCTAAACTTCCGAAAATATAGAAATCGTACCATTCTATCAGTGTACCGAGTGAAGATGCAGTAATAACGCTCCATATGGTTCTGTTCTTCTGCTTATCGGTCATATTTTCATAGCTTTCATGATGGTTTTCGCTCATATCACTTGATTTTGATGTTAATTAATTTTTTTTATGCGGGTTTAAACGAGTCTGTCATTATAAATAAATCTGAAACTGAACAATGAACTCGCCTTTGGATTTTGGACGCTCGCTAGGGTTGGTATAAACCGGTCTGGTGGAGTATTGGGTTGTTATTTTGGCGTGATGTCCGTCTATAAACCAGTTGGCTCCAACGTCAAACTGTGAAGACGACTTGTCGAAGGCTTCAAAGTTTTTATGGGTATATGCTGCAAACGGCTGAATTCTGATTTTAGGCTTTTCTGCTTCGTTGGAAAGTAATAATCCGGCTTGTGCATAGATAATATTACCTGTTCCAATTGTCGGTTGTAAGTTTCCAGGTCCGGCAATTGCCTTTTGTCCTGTAAAGTTAGGATCAGCTGCTGCGATATTCATAGTCCCCAGATTTCGGATATAATTGGGGCCGAACTGATAATTATAATATCCCGCGTAGGCAGAAACTGCCATTTTATGTTTGGCATTTCCCAAAGGGATATCTGCAAAAGCATCCACAGCTAGAAGAGTAATGTCGTGCTTTTCGATATTTGAGTTTACGGAAGTTCTGGTTCCGTCCGCCTGATGATAAAAACCGGCTCCTACATTAAACACTTTCTTTGTTCCCAGATATGATCCAACTTTGAAAGGAAGGGTATTGGATTCTTCGTCCAGAAACTGATATTCTACGTATCCGGCTTTGGAAAAGCTGGGATTTCCGTTATTATCCACAGCAACAGCTTTTGAAGGATCGGTTACATTTACAGGAACCAGATCTGTAGCGAAGGGTTTGTTTAAGCTGAGGCGGTATTCAAGTTTTCCATACTTTCCTTTGGCAAACATACCCAGTTGTCTTGCGAACTGATCAGAGCTATCGATTAACGGCCACGAAAATATCGGAGAGTCGAGGGTTAAAAAATTGAGGGTGGAGGCCATAGTCATTCTGGAGAGTCCCATATAATAATGCAGTCCAGCTCCTAATGTTAAAGTGAATTTTCCTGCTTCTCCCGGCATCAGGACTGCATATTCATTCCATGCATCATGGAAAAAAAGCTGTGTTTTTTTGCCATTTCCGTTTCCTCCTGTTCCTGTTGTACCCGGCGCTCCTCCATTGATGAAGGTTTGGTTATTGATGCCGAAGTGAAGGAGGATCATATATCGCTTGGTAACCTGGGCGTACGTTAAGGCACGGAGTCTGCGGTTCCCTACATTCCAGGTATTGTCTGTGGGTTCTCCTCCGACCATACTTCCCGGATTCATTTGTGAGTTCCTTAACCAGAACTGATCCCATAAAATAAATCTGACGAATTTATCTCCTTCAGGATTAAGGTTTATTTTTAATCCGTTTCCGTAGTCGGGAGATCCCTGGGAGTACAATGTGTTGCTAATTAAAGCTAATCCAATAAAAGTGAGTATTTTCTTCATAAATTATCAATTTTTTGGCGTTAATTTTGTGAAAGCCAAATTGGAATTAATAATTTATTTAGAGAAATTTAATATATATTAATGGTAAGTATATAGTTTTATTATAAATACCTGTTTGTTAGTTGAAGCTGAAGCTCGGAATAGAGAGTTTCATTTCCTGATTTTGCAAATAGGTGATTTTATGATTCCTTCTTTTTGTCTGTTTACTTTTTAAACCGTTCCCACTTGATCAACATGTATTTATCTGCGAACTGTGTGATGATCAATCCTGAGTTTTTAATATTGTCTTCATTGGACATGTATTCGATCAATTCGTTTTGCTTCAGGATTTTATATACGGGATGGAATTCGGAATGCGGCGGCCGGGTGATATTGTATTTCTTGATCCATGAGCTTATGGTTACATGAGAGACCCCGATAATCCTTTCTATTTCGCGGAAGCTTAATCCTTCGAGGTAAAGCTGAAGGGCTTTGGTAACATAGTAGTCATCGATCTGCTTGCCTATTTTTTTTACGGTGAAATAATAATTGCAGGATTTGCAATGAAATCTTTGTTTCTGGTTGATCACCCCACTTTTTACAAGATGGGTGCTATTGCATTTAGGGCATTTATTTTCCATGTATAATATTTTAGCAAATATATAATAATTTAGCAAAATTGTATATTTCAAATAAGATATATTATCTTGTAATAATCATTTAAACAAAAAAAATATCTTTTTAATTTGGTTATTAAAGTTATTATGCTTTAAATTTGCCAAAAAATTCAGATAAATAAATGGAAATAGAAATTTCCTCATGCGAACATTTAATGTATGTGAGTGAAATACAGCAGGAAATGTATGATTCTGCACAACGGAGAGGAACGGGGATCGCAAAACGTTCCATAGAATATTTAAGTAAGAAGATTTCAGAAGGCAATGCCGTTGTTGCTACTGAAAACGGGGAATGGGTCGGTTTCTGCTATATAGAGACCTGGTCCCACGGTCAGTTTGTGGCCAATTCGGGGCTGATCGTTTCGCCAAAATACAGGAACAGGGGTGTTGCGACCCTGATTAAAAATAAAGTATTCCAGTTATCAAGGGATAAATTTCCTGCGGCTAAGGTTTTTGGATTAACAACCGGGTTGGCTGTCATGAAAATCAACAGCGATTTAGGTTATAAGCCCGTTATTTATTCTGAGCTTACCCAGGATGAGGAATTTTGGAATGGTTGTAAAAACTGTGTGAATTACGAAATTTTAATGAAAAAGGAAAGAAAGAACTGCTTATGTACAGCAATGCTTTTTATTCCTTCCAACAATGATATAAATGAGGTGAAAAATAATGAACCTCAAAATAAGGATAATGATGAAGTAAATCAGGATGGGCTTTTGTCTTTGGGGCAGATTACATCCGGTGGATTACATTATACGAATAATAATACGAAAAAGAAGATCGATGAAAAAGAAAGTAATCTTAGCGTTTAGTGGTGGTTTGGATACCTCTTACTGTGCCAAATATCTTAGTGAAAGTCTGGGATATGAGGTGTATGCAGTAACTGTGAATACAGGAGGTTTTTCAAAAGAAGAAGAAAAAGAACTTGAAAACAGAGCCCTGAAATTAGGGGTAAAGGAATACAGGTGTATTGACGCTCAGGAAGATTACTATAATTCATGTGTGAAGTATCTGATCTTCGGAAATGTATTGAAAAATAATACTTATCCGCTTTCCGTAAGCGCTGAGCGTACCATTCAGGCTCAGGAAATTGCAAAATATGCACTGGAAAAAGGGGCGGATGCTATTGCTCATGGAAGCACAGGAGCGGGAAATGACCAGGTTCGTTTTGATCTGATTTTCCAGGTAATGGCTCCCCATGTTGAGATTATCACGCCGATCCGTGATATGGCACTTTCGAGAGAAGAGGAGATTGGATTCCTGAAAAGTCACGGATATGATATGGAGTTTCAAAAGGCTCAGTATTCTGTTAATAAGGGGTTGTGGGGGACTTCTGTGGGTGGAAAAGAGACGCTGACTTCCAGAAATAACCTTCCGGAAGAGGCCTTTCCGTCGCAGATCAAAGAAACCCAGTCATCTGAACTGGAAATCGAATTTAGAAACGGTGAAATTACAGCAGTAAATGGGGAGAACTTCAGCCATCCTGTGTATGCTATCCAGAAAATAGAACAATTGGCTTCTGCTTACGGTATCGGAAGGGATATTCACGTAGGGGATACTATTGTCGGAATTAAAGGAAGAGTAGGATTCGAGGCGGCTGCTGCATCTGTGATCATCAAGTCCCATCATTTATTGGAAAAACATACTTTATCGAAATACCAGCAAATGATGAAGTCGCAATTGTCCGACTGGTATGGGAACTGGCTGCATGAGGCATTGTTTTTAGATCCTGTGATGAGAAATATAGAATCTTTCCTTACTGACTCTCAGAAAATGGTAACAGGAAAAGTTTTCATCACTCTTTATCCTTACAGATTTGTTTTGAACGGCATTGAATCTGAACATGATCTGATGTCTGATCAATTTGGAAGTTACGGAGAGGCAAACAGAGCATGGAGCGGAGACGATGTAAAAGGGTACACAAAAATTGTAAGCAATTCCCTGAATATTTACCACCAGATTAACGGCGTGAAAATATGAAAACGGTAGGAATTGTAGGAGCTAACGGATATACCGGTAGTGAATTGGTGCGCCTGTTGGCTTTTCATCCCAATATTGAATTGAGTTTTTTATATAGTCGTTCTAATTCGGGTACAAAGATTTCTGATCTGTACCCGGATTTAGCGACGGTTTGTGAAATGGTTTTAACGGACAACCCTTCGGCTGTAGATATTCTTTTTTTGTGTCTTCCTCATAAGGAAAGCCAGAATTGGCTGAATCAGAATGCTGTTACAGATGAGACGTTGGTGATTGACCTGGGAAATGATTTTCGTTTGGAAGGTGCTTTCGGAAACAGAAATTTTATCTACGGACTTCCGGAAATCAATAAAAAAAATCTTTTGGGCGTAAAAAGTATTGCCAATCCTGGATGTTTTGCAACTGCTATCCAGCTGGCTCTATTGCCATTGGCTGAAAAAGGACTTTTGAATGATGTGTATACAACAGGAATTACCGGATCGACAGGGGCCGGACAGTCTTTACAGGCAACCACTCATTTTACCTGGAGAAATGATAATATTTCTGCATACAAGACACTTAGCCATCAGCATGTAGATGAGATTTTGCAGCAAGTGAATTCTTTTAACAATAAAGACGTAAGCCTGAATTTTGTTCCCTGGAGGGGAGATTTTACAAGAGGGATTTTTACCAGCTCAACGGTTAAATCAGACCTGGAGCTTTCAGATATTGAGACATTGTACAGGAAGTTTTATGGAGATGCACCTTTTGTAAAGGTAAGTGAAAAAGCAATTGATCTCAAACAGGTTATCAATACCAATCGCTGTGTGATTCATATTGAAAAGAATAATAATGTTGTTGTTATTCACTCAGCGATTGATAATTTGTTAAAAGGAGCTTCCGGACAGGCTGTTCAGAATATGAATATTGCCATGGGATGGAAAGAAAACCTGGGACTGGTTTTGAAACCAATAGGTTTTTAAATACATTCTTATAAAAGTAAAATGGGGAAGGGTGGAATTGTAAAACAATAACCCGAAACCGGTAACTAAAAACTTTCAACTTCAATTAAAAAAAATGAACTTATTTAACGTATATCCATTATTCAATATAAATCCTGTAAAAGCAAAGGGATCATTTCTTTGGGATGATAAGGGAGAAAAGTACCTTGATTTTTATGGAGGCCATGCAGTGATCTCTATAGGTCATAATCATCCTTATTATCAGGAGAAATTAAGGGATCAGTTAGAAAAAATTTCTTTTTACTCCAATTCAGTACAAAACGAATTGCAAAATGAACTGGCATCGAAACTTGGAGAGATATCAGGATACGAAGACTATGATCTTTTCCTGTGTAATTCCGGAGCTGAAGCCAATGAAAATGCGTTAAAACTTGCTTCTTTTCATAATGGAAAAAGTAAAGTGCTTTATTTTTCCGGGTCTTTTCACGGGAGAACCTCTGCGGCAGTTTCCGTAACGGATAATCCGAAAATTGTAGCACCTGTCAATTATTCCGAACGTTTCATAAAGTCGGAATGGAATAATGTAGAGCAATTAGATGAAGTTTTCAGAACTCAGGGAGATTCAATTTCTTCGGTGATTATTGAAGGGATTCAGGGAGTGGGTGGAATTATGATTCCAACGCCGGAGTTTTTATCTAGAATTAAAGAGCTATGCGATCAATATAATGCTATTTTGATCTTAGATGAGGTTCAGTCAGGATATGGTAGAACGGGTTATTTCTTTGCTCACCAGGAGTTCGGTATCCAGCCTGATATAATTACAACCGCAAAAGGAATGGGGAATGGCTTTCCGATTGGTGGAGTCCTGATCCATCCTAAATTTGAAGCAAGCCATGGTTTGCTGGGAACTACTTTTGGAGGTAATCACCTGGCATGTGCTGCAGCGATTGCTGTTTTAGATGTTATCAGGGATGAAAGCCTTATTGATAATGCTGAGCATATGGGAAGCTATATCGAAAAAGAAATTGAAGATTTACCACATATCATCTCTATACGAAGGAAAGGCCTGATGATAGGGATAGAGCTGGACAGGGATTGTGCAGAGGTAAGGAAAAGCCTGCTTTACGATCATCATATTTTTACCGGAAATTCTAATGATAAAACGGTGCTGAGGATCCTTCCTGCACTCAATATCAGGAAAGAGGAAACAAATCTTTTCATTGATGCATTGAGGGAAGTACTGACGAAATTGTAAGAGTGAAAATTGCGGAATTGCAAAAACGAAAATGATAGATTGCTAAGCGTAAAATTGCAGGATCGTAAAAGGGTAAAACTATAGGATAGTCATAAGACGTCTCTAATGGTTTTAAAAATATAGAAATAAGAGTCTGTTGACCATTAAATAAAATTTATACAATGAAAAACTTTACTGCTGTAAGCGATATTGAAAACTTACAGGAAATTATAAAAAAAGCCTTATATATAAAAGAAAATCCCCATTCTGAAACCGAAAAAGGAAAGGGAAAAACCATTGGATTGGTATTTCTTAACTCAAGTCTGAGAACCCGTTTAAGCAGCCAGATCGCTGCACAGAACCTGGGACTTAATATCTTAACATTAAATGCTGCACAAGAAGCCTGGAATCTTGAATTTGCTGACGGAGCTGTAATGAACGGAGATACTGTAGAACATATTAAAGATGCGATAGAAGTATTGAATCAATACTGCGATATCATTGCGGTTCGTTGCTTTGCGGGAATGAAAAGTAAAGAAGATGATGTGAATGAAAGTATTCTAAGCCAGTTTCAGCAACACGCGAAGGTTCCTGTAATTTCTTTGGAGTCGGCAACACGTCATCCTCTGCAGAGTTTAGCGGATTGTATAACCATTAGCGAAAACTGGAAAGAAGAACGTAAGCCTAAAGTAGTCCTTACTTGGGCTCCTCATATCAAGCCGATCGCTCAGGCAGTTGCGAATTCCTTTACGGAATGGATGCAGGAAATGGATGTGGATTTTGTTATTACCAATCCTGAAGGGTATGATTTGGACTCAAACTTCACAAAACAGACGAAAATCATTCATAACCAGGATGAAGCTTTAAAAGATGCGGATTTTGTCTATGTTAAAAACTGGTCATCTTTTGATGAATATGCTGCGATGCCAGAAGTGAAGGAAAACTGGATGTTGACAGCTGAGAAGTTGGCGCAAACCAATAACGGAAAAGTAATGCATTGTCTTCCGGTTCGCCGGAATGTAGAATTGAGTGACGAAGTAATGGATGGTGAAAATTCTATTATTTACCAACAGGCTAAAAACCGGATTTTTTCTGCTCAGGCAGTGTTCAGTGAAATCCTGGATGAAATTAACCAAAGTAAATAACAGGAGATTATGGACAAGCTTTTTGTTGTAAAAATAGGAGGTGCATTAATTGATGACGAAGAGTTATTGGATCAGTTTTTAGAGCAGTTTTCTCAAATCAAAGAAAAGAAGATTCTTGTTCATGGTGGCGGAAAACTAGCTACTGACCTGGCTGATAAATTGGGAGTTGAGCAGAAGCTCGTCAACGGGCGTAGAATTACTGATAAGGAGACTCTGAATATTGTGGCAATGGTGTATGCAGGTGGAATTAATAAAAACATTGTCGCAAAACTTCAGCAGAAAAAATGTAAAGCAATAGGGTTTTCAGGAGCTGATGCCAATTTGATTAAAGCCAAGAAAAGAGAACATGCAGAAATTGATTTTGGATTTGTAGGAGACATTGAGAAGAAAAGCGTCAATAATAAATTGATATCCAAATTAATTAAGCTTGAGCTTGTTCCTGTATTTTCGGCTATTACGCATGATAAAAAAGGAAATCTTTTCAATACCAATGCAGATACAATAGCTTCGGTGATTGCACAGGCCTTATCGAAGAAATACGATGTGGAATTGCTCTATTGTTTTGATAAAGAAGGAGTATTGGAAAATGTGGATGATCCTTATTCTGTAATTAAAAGTGTATCGTCCGAAGATTTTTCAACCCTGAAAGAAGAGGGAAAACTGCATAAAGGCATATTGCCAAAACTTGAAAACGCACTGGGTGCGATTAAAAACAATGTAAATAAGGTATTCTTAATAAAAGAAACTCAATTAAAAAACCATATAGAAAACCATCATGGAGGCACTGAAATCTGTTTATAGTCAAGAAGAATTGTTCGATAATGCGATTGAACTGCTGAAAAAACTGATTGAAATTCCTTCATTCAGCAAGGATGAGTACAATACATCTGTAGCTATTGAAAACTTTTTTCAGAAGCATCTGATCCCGGTAAAACGTTTTAAAAATAACATATGGGCTGTCAATAAATATTTTGACGCATCCAAACCTTCTGTGTTATTGAACACCCATCATGATACGGTGAAACCTAATAAAGCGTATACACTGGATCCATTTACGGCGATTGAAAAAGATGGAAAACTGTATGGTTTGGGAAGCAATGACGCAGGAGCATCCTTGGTTTCTTTAGCACAAACCTTTCTACATTTTTATAATAGAGACGATTTAAAATATAATTTAATTATTGCCCTGACGGCAGAGGAGGAAATTTCAGGATTTGATGGAATTGAAGCTCTTTTTCCACAATTACCTAAGGTGGAGCTGGCTATTGTGGGAGAACCCACACAGATGAATCTGGCGATAGCAGAAAAAGGACTTCTGGTCATTGACGGTGAAATGAAAGGCACTGCTTCCCATGCTGCCCATCCCAATGATGATAATGCCATTGTAAAATGTATGGAGGATCTGCAGCATATCACCCATTTTAAATTCCCAAAGGTATCTGATTATCTCGGAGAGGTTAAAATTACCCTATCCGGTATCCATGCAGGAGTTCAGCACAATGTAGTTCCCGAATCCTGCCAGTTTACATTGGATGTGAGGGTGACGGATGAGTATACGAATGAAGAGGCTTTTGAAATCATTCAGTCTCAAATGAAATCCAACCTTACGGCAAGGTCTTTCAGGCTGAATTCTTCAAAAATAGAACCTGACCATCCTTTTGTACAGGCAGGACTGGCTATTGGAAGGTCAACTTACGGTTCCCCGACATCTTCGGATCAGGCAATTATCCCATGTACTTCTGTTAAGATCGGTCCCGGAGACAGTAGGCGCTCTCATACGGCTGATGAATTTATAGAACTCCATGAGATAAAAGAAGGGATTGATATTTATATCCGGATTTTAGAAAGGGTTTTGTAAAAGACAGCAGATATCAGAATTATTTGAAAGCATTGAATATCTGACATCTGAAATCTAAAGAAAATGTTTTGACACCCAGCATGATCATAATGAAGAGTATCGTTTTTAATAAGATTTATGCAAAATGACAATTAAAAATAAAAGACTTTGTTGAATGTGGAAGATGTTCAGTTCAGGAAGATGGAAAGAGCATGCTGGGTAAAAAAAACAACCTAAAATCAATTAATACTATTTTAAACAAACAATTATGAAAAAGATATGGCAGAAAGATGATCTTGCCACCAATATATTAGTCAATAAGTTTACTGTCGGTAAAGACCTTGATTTTGATGAACGTCTGGCGAAATATGATGTTAAAGGTTCTTTGGCACATTGTAAGATGCTTGCAGAGGTTGGAATTATTTCCCATGACGAAGCTGAACAGATGACCTCTGTTCTGTCGATGATATTAAAAGATATAGAAAACGGAGATTTCGAAATCGATACCCAGGCAGAAGATATCCACTCACAGGTTGAAGCCATCCTGATTGAAAAATTAGGAGATACCGGTAAAAAAATTCATACGGCAAGATCCCGTAATGATCAGGTTTTACTGGATATAAAACTATACCTTCTGGATGAGATCCGTGAAATAGCAGGTCTTACGGATGGGTTTTTCCAACTGCTTATCCAGCTGGCAGACCAACATAAAAATGTGTTGCTTCCCGGGTATACCCATTTACAGATTGCAATGCCATCTTCCTTCGGACTGTGGTTTGGAGCCTATGCAGAAGCTTTGTTAGACGACCTTGAAATGTTGTTTTCAGTAAAAAACATCATTAATAAAAATCCGTTAGGGTCTGCTGCGGGTTATGGTTCCTCTTTTCCTATAGATCGTGAAAGTACCACCTATAATCTGGGTTTCCAGACGATGAATTACAATGCAGTATATGCACAGATGACCCGCGGTAAATCTGAAAAAATGCTTGCAATGGCAATGGCAACAATGGCAGGGACCCTTGGGAAATTTTCGTATGATGTATGCTTGTATTTAAGTCAGAATTTTGATTTCATAAGCTTTCCTAAAGAATTTACTACCGGAAGCAGTATTATGCCTCATAAAAAGAATCCTGATATCTTCGAACTGGTACGGGCACGATGCAACAGAATTCAATCGCTGCCCAATGAGCTTATCTTATTAACGAATAATCTTCCGTCGGGATATCACAGAGATGTGCAGCTCACAAAAGAAATCTTATTTCCTGCGATTGACTCTTTGAAGGAATGTCTTGAAATTCTGAACTACACTTTACCACATATTAAAGTAAAGGATGGTATTCTTGAAGACGAGAAATATAAATATCTGTTCAGTGTAGAGAAGATCAATGAAGAGGTTAAAAAAGGAAGTTCTTTCCGTGATGCATATATAAAGGTAGGACAGGAAATTGAGAATAATGAGTTTGATTATGAAATTACAGACCTCCATCATTCTCACCAGGGAAGTATCGGAAACCTTTGTCTGGATAAAGTAAGCTACCAGTTCAATAAATTAAAAAATAAGATAGTAGGGTAAATCAGTACATTGGATTTCAAATCCGGCAAAAAGGTAGAATAGCTGAATTGCCCAATCGTATAATGGCCATTATGCCTTTCTGCTAAAAGAAATTAGTCCAGGTCAATTTTAAATTTGGTGGATTTTTTAACCTCATGCAGAACGATGGAGCTGTGGTACTGACCAATATTAGGAATGTTTGAAATCACGCTTACGGCAAAATCATTATAAGAGTTGATATCTTTAGCGATGATCTTTAACATATAATCATATTCTCCGGAGAGACTTATGATTTCCTGAACCTCGTCATATTTGCTGATGTTTTTCTCAAAAGTCTCCAATACTTTCTTGGATTGCTCTTTGAGCCGGACATTACAATACACCACAATATTAAGGCCTAGTTTTTCACGATTCAGAAGGCCGACGTATTTTTCAATGACACCCTGTTTCTCCAGCTGCTTGATACGCTCATAAGTAGGAGTAAAAGTAAGACCTATCTTCTCGGAGATTTCTTTTACTGATAAGGTAGAGTCTTCCTGGATAATACTGAGAATCATTTTGTCTTTGGCGTCCATATGAGCAATTTGAATTTTAACAAAAATATTAAGAAAAAATGAGAATAAGGTGTGATTAAAGTTTTTTAATTTTTTTAGAACTTTAGTTTTGTCAATTCGGTTAATTGTTATATCTTTGCACCTAATGAATAAAAGAGTATTTATATCATTAGATTTACCGGGCGAAAGCGCCCTTTACGATATTTATTGTTATTAAGCGAAGATTTTGTCTTCGCTTTTTTTATGTAAAAAAATTAAGATATTATGTTTACGATTGCAGAACTAAGTACAGAGAAAATCAACAGTATACTAACAGAAGCGCTGGCTTTTGCTGAAGGAAAAACAGCTAAAATTGACGGTGAGGTTTTTTGCTCAAATCTGTTTTTTGAAGACAGCACCAGAACAAAAACAAGCTTCGATGTGGCTGAAAGAAAACTGGGATTGCAGGTGGTTCCTTTTGATGCTTCTCACAGTTCAGTAAATAAAGGCGAAAGTTTATATGACACTGTGAAGACGATCGAAAGTATAGGAGTAAACTTAGTCGTAATAAGAGACAAAAAAGACGGGTTCTTCGAAGAATTGAAAAATATCAACATCCCTGTGATCAACGGGGGAGACGGAACCGGAAACCATCCGTCACAATGTATGCTGGATCTCATGACCATCTACCAGGAGTTTGGGAAATTCGAAGGACTGAAAATAGGAATCGTAGGAGATGTGAAACACAGCAGGGTAGCCAACTCGAATGCTGAGGCATTAAGAAGGTTAGGTGCCAAAGTATATTTTTCTGGGCCTGAGCAATGGTTTGATGAGGGAGCCTTAATCAACGGAACATACCAATCGGTAGACGAGCTGATCCATGAAGTGGATGTCCTGATGCTGTTGAGAATTCAGCACGAAAGACACGATGCTAAAATGAGCTTTTCAGCATCCGAGTACCATAGAAAATACGGATTAACAAAAGAAAGGGAGCAGGCAATGAAGAAAGGAGCTATTATTATGCATCCGGCACCGATCAACAGAGGAGTGGAGATTGACACAGATCTTGTGGAATGTGAACGTTCAAGGATCTTCAAACAAATGCAGAACGGGGTTTTTGCAAGGATGGCCATACTGAAAAATGCATTGGAAGGAAAAGGATTTAAATTTAAATAGATAATAGAAACAAGATACAAGAACCAAGAGCAATGATGACGCACAAGATTTTAAATCTTGATTCTTGACTCTAGGTTCTTAGCTCTAATAAAAGTAAAATGAAAAAGAAATTAATATTAGAATCCGGAGAGGTTTTTTACGGAGAAGGTTTCGGAGCAGAATTGGAAACTGCAGGAGAAGTGGTTTTCAATACCGGAATGACGGGATATCAAGAATTGATTTCCGACCCATCTTATTGTGGTCAGATTGTATGTATGACGTATCCGCTGATCGGAAATTACGGGATCAACCGTGATGATTATGAAAGTATTGAGCCGGCTATTAAAGGTCTTATTGTAAAAGAAATTTGCGATTTACCATCGAATTTCCGTACTCAGATTACTTTAGATGAACTATTCAAAAAGAAAAACCTTTCAGGAATTTCAGGAATTGACACAAGAAGACTGACAAGGATTCTTCGTAATTCGGGAGTTGTAAAAGGGAAAATAGTGAACGCCGATGCAGATGAAAACACAATCGTACAGGAATTAAAATCAACAACTTTCCCTACCAACCAGGTAGAAACAGTTTCTACAAAAACACCATATGCTAATCCGGGAAGAGGGTTTAAAGTGGTGCTGGTAGATTTCGGCTCCAAACTGGGAATCATCAGAGAACTTTCCCAAAGAAACTGTGATATTATTGTTGTATCACACGATACTACAGCCGAAGAAATTTTATTAATGAATCCGGATGGAATTATGCTTTCAAACGGTCCTGGTGACCCTGAAGATAATCCTAAAGCTTTGGAAATGATCCGTGGTCTTTTAGGAAAAGTTCCCATCTTTGGAATCTGTCTCGGACACCAATTGATCGGATTAGCCTGCGGAGCCAAAACATTCAAATTGAAGTTCGGACACAGAGGAGGTAACCACCCAGTGTTAGATTTAGAGAAAAACAAAGTTTCAATCACTTCTCAGAACCACGGTTATGCAGTGGATCAGGAAAGCCTTAAAGGAACCGATCTTATCGAAACACACATCGCCCTGAACGACAGAACAAATGAAGGATTAAAACACAAAATCCACCCTTGTTTCTCTGTTCAGTATCACCCGGAAGCAAGCCCAGGCCCGGAAGATGCGAACTACTTGTTTGATGAGTTTATTGATTTAATGGAGAAATTTAAGAAGTAATAATATAGACATCAGATATCAGACACTAGACTTCAGACTTTAATAAAGTAAATATGCACAACTTTGAGAAATTACTTTTCTGGCAGAAATCAATTCAACTTGCAAAAGAAGTTTACCTGGTTTGTGTTGATTTACCGAAGGATGAGAAATTTGGTTTGATTTCTCAAATTAAAAGATCCGTAGTCTCAATTCCATCTAATATTGCGGAGGGAGCAGGAAGAAATAATGATAGAGAATTTTATCATTTTCTGGGTATTGCAAATGCCTCTTCTTTTGAGCTACAGACACAGCTAATATTAACAAGAGAACTGGAATTGCTAAGTGTGGAAAAAGTCGACAGTCTAATATCACATCTGAATGAAATTCAAAGAATGATTTATACATTCAAATCTAATTTAAAAAAGTAAAACACAATGTTGGAAGTCTGAAATCTGACATCTAACATCTTGTATCTAAAAAAAGAAAATGGCAAAACGTACAGATATAAAAACAATTTTAGTAATTGGTTCCGGGCCTATCATCATTGGACAGGCGGCCGAATTCGATTACGCAGGAACGCAGGCTTGTTTGTCTTTGAGAGAAGAAGGCTACAGGGTAATTTTGATCAACTCAAATCCTGCAACGATTATGACGGATGTGGAGATCGCTGATAAAGTATATATCGAGCCGATATCCCTTCAGTTTGTAAGTCATATCATCAGAAAAGAGCGTCCGGATGCGTTACTTCCTACTTTGGGAGGACAAACCGGATTGAATATGGCAGTAGAATTAGAGAAATCAGGGATTCTTGAAGAATGTAAAGTTGAGGTACTTGGAACTAAACTTTCAGCGATCAACAGAGCGGAGGACAGAGATTTGTTCCGTGAGTTGATGAGAGAGTTGAACGAGCCGGTTCCGGAATCTGATATTGTAAATACGGTGGAAGGAGCACTTAATTTTGCAGAAGAAATCGGATATCCTGTAATTGTTCGTCCTGCCTTTACGATGGGAGGAACAGGAGGTGGAATCGCTTCCAATGAGACTGAATTGAAGGAGATTGCTGAATTAGGATTGAAATACAGCCCGGTTACCCAGTGTCTTATCGAAAAATCAATTGCCGGTTTCAAGGAGATTGAATATGAGGTTATGCGTGATGCGAACGACAATGCCATTGTGGTTTGTAACATGGAGAATATCGATCCGGTAGGAGTTCACACGGGGGACTCAATTGTTGTGGCACCTTCACAGACACTTTCGGACAGAGAGTATCAACTATTGAGAAATGCATCACTGAAAATCATCAGAGCATTAGGAATTGAGGGGGGATGTAACGTGCAGCTGGCCCTGGATCCTCACTCATTCAATTATTATATCATCGAGGTAAACCCTAGGGTTTCCAGATCATCAGCTTTAGCAAGTAAGGCAACAGGATATCCGATCGCTAAGATTGCGGCTAAAATTGCAGTAGGACTTACACTGGATGAAATTATGAATCCGGTTACAGGAAAAACATATGCATGTTTTGAGCCTGCACTGGATTATGTGGTAACCAAATTCCCGAGATTCCCGTTCGATAAATTTGAAACTGCTGACAGAAGACTTTCTACTCAGATGAAAGCTACCGGAGAGGTTATGGCCATCGGAAGAAATTTTGAAGAGTCTTTACAAAAAGCGATCCGTTCTCTAGAAACAGGAATCAGACATCTCGGATTAAAGAAAAAGCAGGCTGAAGCGCTTACAGCAGAAGAAATCGAAAGAAGAATCAGAGTTTGTGATGATGAGAGATTATTTATCATCGGGGATGCGTTGAGAAGAGGATATGACTGGGAACAGATCGTAGAATGGAGTAAGATCGACAAATTCTTTATCTGGAAGATCAAAAAGCTTATTGATTTCGAAAAAGTTATTGCAGATAATAAATTCAATAAAGAGACTTTAATTGAAGCTAAAAAATTAGGTTTCGCAGACCTTAATATCGCCCACCTTTGGGAGACGACACAGCGTGAAGTTTTCAACTTCAGAAAAGAAAATGGGGTGATGCCGGTTTATAAAATGGTGGATACCTGCGCAGCTGAATTTGAAAGTGAAACCCCATATTTCTACGGAACCTATGAGGAGGAAAATGAAAGTGTGGTTTCAGATAAGAAAAAGGTCATTGTTTTAGGTTCGGGACCTATCAGAATCGGACAAGGGGTAGAATTTGATTATGCAACGGTACATTCAGTATGGGCGATCAAAGAAATGGGATATGAAGCAATCATCATCAATAACAACCCTGAGACTGTTTCTACAGATTTCTCAATCTCAGATAAGCTGTATTTTGAACCTCTGACGGAAGAAGATGTAATGAACATCATCGAACTGGAAAAGCCAACAGGAGTCGTTGTACAGTTCGGAGGACAAACAGCGATTAACCTTGCAGATAAATTGGCCAGCCATGGAGTAAAGATCCTGGGAACTTCATTAGAAGATCTTGACAGAGCTGAAAACAGAGATAAATTCGAGAAAGCGCTTCAGGAGCTTGGAATTCCTCAACCACTGGGAAAAACTTCAACTTCGAAAGAAGAGGCAATAAAGATCGCCAATGAAATCGGATATCCGGTGTTGGTAAGACCAAGTTATGTGTTGGGAGGAAGAGCCATGGAGATTGTATATACAGAAGCAGAACTGGCACACTATATGGAATTTGCGGTAGATGCAAGCCCGGAACATCCGGTACTGGTAGACCGCTACATCACCGGAAAAGAAGTGGAAGTGGATGCCATCTGTGACGGGGAAACTGTAATTATCCCTGGAATTATGGAGCACATTGAAAGAGCAGGGGTTCACTCCGGAGACTCTATCGCAGTGTATCCACCGCAGAATGTTTCTCAAAAAGAAATTGATACATTGGTAGATTACACACAAAGGCTGGCAAAAGGCCTTAATGTGATCGGATTAATGAATATCCAATATGTTCTTTTTGAAGGAAATGTATATGTGATCGAGGTAAATCCACGTTCATCAAGAACGGTTCCTTTCCTTTCAAAAATTACGGATGTGCCGATGGCTAATCTGGCAACAAAAGCAATATTAGGTCAGAAACTAAAAGACCTTGGATATGAAAACGGACTGGTACCTAATAAAGAAGGGGTGTTTGTAAAAGTTCCTGTGTTCTCTTTCTCCAAATTAACAAAAGTTGATATCTCCCTGGGACCTGAAATGAAATCTACAGGAGAAGTTATGGGAAAAGATACAACTCTGGAAAAAGCACTTTACAAAGGTTTGATCGCTGCAGGAAGAAAAGTTCCGATGCATGGCTCTATTCTCTTCACTGTGGCTGATAAGCATAAAGAAGAGGCTGCTGATCTTGCGGCAAGATTCCATGAAGTCGGATTCAGAATCTGGGCAACCGAGGGAACGGCTAAATTCTTTGAAGAGAAAGGAATTCCTTGTAAAATAGGATACAAGATCGGAGAAGAGGATGTCAACCTTATCGACCTGATCCAGAAAGGTAAAGTACAGTATGTAGTTAATACCATGACAAAAGGGAAGCAAGTTGAAAGAGACGGTTTCCAGATCAGAAGAATGAGTGTTGAAAACGGAGTACCATGTTTAACTTCCATGGATACTGTAGAAGCAATTCTAAAAGTAATTGAAAGCATGACTTTCAAAATGGAAGCGATGTAATTCCTGAAAAAATAAATGTAAAACGAAAAAAATAGATAATTTTTGCCCCGTAAATTTTTTACGGGGTTTTTAGTTGATGTAAACATATTAGTTTTTTTTGCCGATTTATTTATAAATTAGAGCGTTAAAATTCAGGCTGTTAAAATTGTAAAAAAACTAATAAGAATTCCATCAAATCAAAAGTAACCATGGCAGAATATAACGCAAAATCAAATAATGCTTTATCTTTTGAAGTGACAAAAGATGAGAAATTAATTGGAAAACTTTCTTATAATAGCTGGTTTAAGTTCAATGCAGTCATTGACCTGGCGGATTATTCCCATTATGTAATAGAACCTAAAGGTTTTTGGGGAACAACGATTGAACTGAAATACCATGATCGTGTTCTGCTGAAGTTCAGAATGAACTGGAACGGAGAAATCGTCATTCAGACCCATTTTAATGATTGTAAAAAAAGTTATGCCTTTAAGCACAGAGGGATTTTTAAAGAATCTTTCGTGCTGGTGGATGAAGAGGGTTCTGAATATGTAGTGATGAAACCTAATTTTAAGTGGAATAACCCCGATTATGAATACCAGATCGCTACCTCCGAAGCTTTTGAGGAAATTCCTGATAAAGAAATTATATTGATCACTTCATTGCATTGTGCCAATTATTACATGTCTATGATGAGTTCTGCTGCTATAGTGTAGATAAACAGAGCAGCTTAAAATTCATTATTTTATAAAAGTTTATTGTTAAATGAAATTGTCTCAAAAAAGTTTATTTAGAAAACAAATAATAGAATTTTACGATACGAAAATTCATATTAAAACAAAACACCTAGGAAACAAAAATGAATTTGATATTAGTTATGAAAGTATTTTGCCGAATAAATATGATGTCAAAGGAAATAATCTAATTCTCTTTATTCTTTCTGCCTTTTTTTATTTGTTATCTGGAGCAGTTTATTACTGGAGATACATTGAAGGTGATCCAACTGTTGAAGGAGAAGCTTCTATTATTTGGTTTATTATTGGGACTTCCTTTTTGTTTTTTGCTTTAAAATCTATTGAAAACATTTGGAGAATAAATATTGTAAATAATCAGTTTATTAAAATTTATAAGAAAAGTCCCAATGAAATTGTAGTAAATGATTTTATAGCGAATATGTTCAGGCAAAGAAATAAATATTTAATTGAAACATATGGAAACGTAAACTCTAACTTAAACTATGAAAAACAATACAATAATTTTGTATGGCTTAGAAATATGGAGGTAATAAATGAATTTGAATTTAATGAAAAACTAAAAGATTTGGACTTCATATTTGGTAAGCAAAATAATAAGATTGGGTTCTAAGGCCATAATAAGAATTTCAATTTTTAATTGATTTTATAATAAGGATCGGAGAAATACCGGCTGGGTTTAATATAAGCTGTTTTCCGGTCTGCATCAAATATCCATATGAACCTTTTGATCAGGTCAGCTGCAAAATAACTTACTTTTTGCGTTTTAAGATCTCCTGCAAAGAATCCTGCAGAAACATTTTTTAATGTTGTATTTCCGATTTTAAACTCAGGTAAAATTCCTTGTTTTGTGATCACACTTTTTCCGCTGGAATTCTTTAATGTTTTCTCGCCCGTTATTTTTAATTTTTTATCCAGCTGGTTATCTTCTGCAAACTGATTATTGTACAGCAGTCCACCGGAATATCCCGATTGTAATAGAAAGCGGCCGGTAATCGTTTTCCCATCGATTATATTTTCTGCCTCAATAAACAACTGATCCCTGTCGGGATATAATTTTATAGGCTGAAATCCCTTCAGATCGGGTAGATGATCATAAATTACAAACTGATTATGGTCATAATCGATCTTGAAGGCCTTTCCGGAGAAAGCTCCTGTTCCGAACTTTCCGTCAGCTTCATGTCCGGTCAGTTCATTATCAAAAAAACGTACATTTTTCCAGGTGATTTTTCCCAATTGCACCCTGTTGTTGTCACTGACTTCATCCTTATTAAAAATAATATGATCTGCCTTCCGGGTTCGTTGAGGGGATATTGAAGCATCCTCCATGGCAATCTGAAACATCAGATCTAGTGAATCCTTGTCATTAACCAGTGCTTTTACAATAATATTATTGTGCTTGGTTAATCTGAAAGGAATTGGTTCCTGTGCGTGAAGAGTAGTGAGGCTAATAAGGAAAAAGAGTATGAATTTTATTTTTGTCAGCATGGATAAAAGATTTCGGTATAGAAATTAACCTTTATTTTTGAAATATAAAAGAATAAAAATACTTGTTCATTTTTCGGTTGCAAAATATACCCTACAGTACTTAATTTTATAAAAAAAAGCGAAATGACAAATATTCAAATTTTCAGAGATCTGCATCATGGTAATGAACCTTTATTGGTGGGAAATGTATGGAATGTACAAAGCGCGAAAGTATACGAAAAACTGGGCTATAAAGCTTTAGCCACTTCAAGCTCTGCGGTAGCCCATAGTTTGGGGTACGAGGATGGAGAAGAGATGAGTTTTGATGAGTATTTCTATATGGCTGAAAGGATACTGAAATCTGTTCATATTCCTGTATCTGTGGACCTGGAAGCGGGTTATGGAAATACAACCGATGAGATCGTTTCCAATATTTCCAAACTGTCGGCTGCCGGAGCTGTAGGGATTAACATTGAAGACAGTATCGTGGTGGACGGAAAAAGGAGATTACTATCACAGGATGAAATTTATGAAAAATTCCGACCTGTTATTTCAAAACTGAAAGACAATGCTGTTGAAATTTTCATCAATTTCCGGACAGATCCCTTTTTGATGGGAATTGAAAATTCTGTTGAAGAAACTTTGCAAAGAATCCGGATCTTTGAAGAACTGGGAGTGGATGGGATCTTTGTACCGTGTATTACCGATGAAGAGGATATCAAAACCATCGTGAATGCCACGGAGACTCCTATCAATGTTATGTGTATGCCGGAATTACCCAATTTTGAAACTTTAAAAACGCTTAATGTAAAAAGAATTTCCTCCGGTAGTTTTTTAAACGGATACATTTATGATCGTTTGGAAGATGCGGGCCGCGAGGTTGTTGCAAAACAAAGCTTTTCACCTATTTTTATATCATAATGAGGCTTACAGAAGACAGAATGTATCAGGCTTCCCTGGAAAAGGATTCCACATTTGAAGGAACGTACTGGATGGCCGTAAAAACGACCGGAATATTCTGTCGTCCCACCTGCACTGCCAGAAAGCCCAAAAGAGAAAATGTGGAGTTTTTTTTAGACACGAAAGAGGCTATCGCACATGGTTACAGAGCATGCAAAGTATGCAGACCGCTGGAAAAACTCAATGAAACACCATCCTACATCCGGGAATTGCTGAATGAATTAATGGGTGATGAATCGGTGAAAATTAAGGACTCCGACTTGATTGCGAGAAATATAGAGCCGGTAACAGTTCGCCGTTGGTTTTTGAAAAATCACGGGATCACTTTTCATGCTTTTCAAAGGAAACTGAAGGTAAATAAGGCTTTCAAAAGGATTAAAAACGGGGAAAGTATTCTCGATGCCGCAATGGCCTCGGGTTATGAAAGTCTGAGTGGTTTTAATGAACGCTTTAAAAATATAGTAGGAGTCTCCCCAAAACATACAGGAAGGCAGAAGATTATTGACCTTAAAAGGATTGAAACACCTTTAGGAACCATGTTTGCCTGTGCTGTTGATGAAGGAATCTGTCTTCTTGAATTTACAGACCGGAAAAATATGGACCGGCAGTTTGCTTCGTTGTCAAAATTCCTCAATGCAGAAATCGTTCAGGGAGAAAACAAACATTTCCAGCAGCTCGAAAGAGAATTACAGGAATATTTTGAGGGAAGGCGAAAGTCTTTTGATGTTCCGTTATACATAACGGGTACAGAGTTTCAGGAAAAAGTATGGCAGCTGCTATGTGAAATTCCAATGGGAGAGACCAGGACCTATAAGCAGCAATCTGAGGTTTTAGGAAACCCTAAGGCTATACGTGCTGTAGGAACCGCCAACGGGATTAATAAAATAGCTATATTGGTTCCTTGTCATAGGGTGATCGGGTCTAATGGTGATCTGGTTGGCTATGCCGGTGGCATCTGGAGAAAACAAAAATTACTGGAGCTGGAAAAAGCGATCTTATTCTGATTTTTTATTTAAATTTATAGAACACATCATAACAAATATCCGGAATTTATGAGTTCTGTAAATACCCTCCAAACAATGATCGATGCCGGTTTATTTCAGGCTCAGAAAACCATTCAGCGATACCAGTTTTTAAAAGTAAAAGGAGAGACTGATACCCATATTTACTTTGTGCAAGAAGGAAGTGTAAGGATTTTTATCATGGATGAGGATGAAGAACGGATCGTCAGGTTTGGATATAAAGGGAACATTATTGTTTCACTTGATTCTTTTTTATCAGAAAAACCCTCTGATTTTTACATCCAGGCTATAAAAAGGACTACAGTAAAAATAGCCTCCAAGAAAAGTTTTTATGAGTTGATCCGGTCGGATGACCAGCATCTGAATTGGTGGACCCATGTTCTGGAAGATCTCGTTCTGCAACAGATTGAAAGGGAAAAAGATCTCCTGATCTATTCTCCCCGTGAGCGTTTTGAGAGGGTTTTGAAAAGGAGTCCGAAGCTGTTTCAGGAGATTCCCAATAAATATATTGCCAATTATCTGCGCATGAGCCCCGAAACATTATCGAGGTTAAAGAAATCTTGAGTTCAATCAAGATTTCAGAATGGATTAATCCTGAAATTTGTAGAAAAAGGATCAATGAAAATTCTTACCGACCAATTATTATCAGAATTAAAGGAAATTACGCAAAATAACACCCGGTACGTAGAAACTCTTCTCAATAGAACGGATCAGGAACTCAATTACAGAACCTCTGAAAACTCCTGGACTGTATTGGAATGTATAGCACACCTTAACCGGTATGGTCAATTTTATATTCCGGAAATCCACCGAAGGATATTATCCTCAAAATTTCCACCCAAAGTTACTTTTTCACCTGGAATTTTAGGGGACTACTTCGCAAAGTCTATGCTTCCAAAAGAGAAGCTTAATCCAATGAAAACATTCAAAACAATGAATCCCATTCACAGTAAATTGGATAAGAACGTGTTGAAGGATTTTATTGAACAACAGCATCAATTACTCGGACTGCTTGAGCAAGCTAAAGATATTAACCTTGAAAAGACCAGAACGAACATCAGTATTTCAAAGCTTATTAAACTGAAGCTCGGAGACACTTTACGTTTTGTGATCTACCATCATTTGAGGCATATTGAGCAGGCAAAAAAAGTATTGGAAAGTCTTAAAAATTAATAGTGCGAAAGCAAAAATTATTAAGAATGGGGAGGGCTGTTTTATTTTGATTTCGTAATTTTAGGCAAAAATTTACACGTGAAGAAATTACTATTCGCAGTTTGCCTGTCTGCTTCAGCTTTAAGTTTTGCACAGGATTATTCTGTACCGGCAGCAAGTCCACGTCAGAGAGTGGAACAACAATTTTCGATGTCTAAGATTACGATCGATTATGGAAGACCCGGAGTGAAAGGCCGTAAAATTTTCGGTGAATTGGTTCCTTATGGACAGGTTTGGAGAGCAGGAGCAAACTCTTCAACAAAAATTACTTTCGGACAGTCCGTTAACTTTGGAGGGAAAACAGTTCCTGCAGGAACTTATGGATTATTCATTATTCCAACTGAAAAAGAATGGAAAGTTATTTTAAATAAAGATTTCCAGCAATGGGGCGCGTACACCTATGATCCAAAGCAGGATGTTGTAGACGTTACCGTACCCGTAAATAAATTAGCAGATAAACAGGAATGGTTTGAAATTACATTAAACCCTACCGATGAAAATTCCGGAAATTTGGTCATTAAGTGGGATATGGCTCAGGCAGAAGTTGCTTTGAAGCCGGCAAAATTAGATGCGGTGATCAAAATTTCTGATAAGTTGAAAGAAATCAAGAAAATAGAAACCGACGCAGCTAAAACCAAAAGCTAAGACGTATGAATTTCTCTGTTCAACCTATTTTAGAAAATGATGAACTTCAATTAATCCCCTTGGTACAAGGGGATTTTGAATCTGTATACGAGGTGGCTTCAGATCCTAAGGTCTGGGAACAACACCCGAACAAAGACCGTTACAAGAGAGACGTTTTTGAAAGCTTTTTTCAGGGAGCGATGGAAAGTAAAGGAGCTTTTAAAATTATTGATAAAGCATCGGGAGACGTATTGGGAAGCACCCGTTATTATAATTACGACGAAGATGACAGCAGCATCTTTATCGGGTATACGTTTTATGGAACAAAATCCTGGGGAAAAGGAATCAATCCTAAAGTGAAAAAGCTGATGCTGGATTACATTTTTCAGTTCGTGGATAAAGTTCATTTCCATGTAGGAAAAGAAAATCTCCGCTCCCAGATTGCTATGGAACGATTGGGAGGTATAAAGACAGGAGAAGAAGAGGTTGCTTATTTTGCAGAACCTACCCGGACCAACTTTGTGTACGAAATCAAAAAAGAAAGCTGGCTGAAATGAAAAAATATAAAATTCAGAAATCCCCTTTTATCGTTCCCACTACAGATGGGAAACTCATTGAGGAACATTGGGGAAATTCTACGAACAATTCAGATATATCAATTGCTCATATGGTAGCACCTCCCGGTTGGAGCGAACCTCACCAGACTCCTCAGTTTGATGAATTTACCATTATTGTTTCCGGAAAAAAGCAGTTTGAAATTGACGGTGAAACGGTCATCCTCGAAAAGGGGCAAAGCATTCTTGTGGAAAAGGGAGCCAGAGTGCGTTACAGTAATCCTTTTACTGAGCCCTGTGAATACATTGCGATCTGTCTTCCTGCCTTTTCCATGGAACTGGTGAACAGAGAAGAGTAGCCATTAATAAAAAACCGGACAGTATATTGATCTGACAATATAACGTTGTTGTATCGCCAGATCAATACATTGTCCGTATAAAAGTTACTTCAGAATTTCTTTCAAAAACATCAGGGTATGGTTCCATGCTCTCTTAGCCATCACTTCATTGTAATCAGGAGATTTTGGATCAGTAAACATATGTTTTGAATGAGCATAGGTGATGATCTGCCAGTCAG
This sequence comes from Chryseobacterium sp. Chry.R1, assembly GCF_039645525.1. Taxonomy (NCBI): domain Bacteria; kingdom Pseudomonadati; phylum Bacteroidota; class Flavobacteriia; order Flavobacteriales; family Weeksellaceae; genus Chryseobacterium; species Chryseobacterium sp. Chry.R1. The sequence continues at coordinate 4,003,941 of NZ_CP151793.1, read as the reverse complement.
CAGCCCCGTCGTTCATTTCTTTCACCAGGTTATCATAATCCTGTTGGGTAACCCCTTTATCGTCTGCCGGATTTTCAATCAGCATTTTCGTTGAGATCGGACCGTTCTTTCTTGTCTGGTCCTTACCAATGCTTCCATGAATCGATACAACACCGGCTACAGGCATATTGGCCCTGGCAACTTCCAAAGCTCCGGTTCCACCAAAACAATAGCCGATCACAGCTACTTTCCCGTTGGATGCACCGTTCTTTTTAAGCTGTTCTAACGCCAATGAAATCCGTTTTTGGTATTCCGTATAATTTTGTTTGTAATGTCCCGCTGCTTTTCCGGCTGCGTCGTTGTCGGCAGGAATATTCCCTTCACCATAAATATCAGCAATAAACGCAATATAACCTTGTTTTTCAAGCTCTACAGCAGCTGTCTTGGCTTCGTCATCAATTCCTTTCCAAGCGGGTAAAATTAGTACTCCCGGAAGCTTTTTTCCGGCATTGGATGTTACAAGACCATTGAGCTTCTGTGAGCCGTCCTGATAAGAAACGGGTTTTAAGTTTTGACTGAATAATGCTCCCGATGTCATAAAAAGGGTGGTTAATAAGATGGAACGTATCATATTTTGTTATTTTAATTACACTAATTATTCTTTAATAGCTGAAGGAATATGGATGAGGTACGATCTTGAAACTTCATGTAAAAAGAGTTTTTTTTTCCTCAATAAAGTAACAAAAATGTATCAAAATCCTCATCTAAGTTAATAAAAATAACTTATCAGAAGAACCATTAAAACATTGTTAAGCCGTTATTTATTAGAATTTCAATCCCAAACCGATCAGTTCTTTTTCCAGATCTGTTGTAGGATATACCTGTATGGTATGAAAACCTAAAGATTCTGCCATTTCAATATTCTTTGGATTGTCGTCTATAAAAACAGATTCATGAGCATGGATATCGTAACGTTCCAGTAGGAGATGCCATATTTTGGGATCCGGTTTTATCAGTTTTTCGGTTCCTGAAACCACAATTTTTCCATCAAAAAGCTGGAAGAAATCATAATTTTCAAGAGCGTAGGGAAATGTTTCTTCAGACCAGTTGGTGAGTCCGTACAGGTGATAATTGGTTTTGCTGAGTTTTCTTAAAACCTCCACATTTTGTGGGATATCACTTTTCAGCATAACATGCCAGTTGTCATAATACGCTCTAAGCTCTCTTTCCCAATCCGGAAATTTCTGAACCTGAATGTTGGTTCCTTCCATAAGGCTTCTTCCCCGGTCCTGTTCCTCATTCCATTCCGACTGTGCGATGTGGGTAAGGAAATATTCCATTTTATCATCGTCATTGAAATAGTCCCTGAAAAAATATCTTGGGTTCCAATCCATTAAAACGCCCCCGAAATCGAATATAATATTCCTGATGTTCATAGTAATCCGCTCAATATTTACTAACCGCACAATAGCTTTATCATCTGAATTTTACATTCAACTGAATCTCTTAAGTGCTTTGTTATTTAATGATTTACAATTTTTGTAGCTTAAATGTAGGGAGATTTATGCTCTTATGAACTATAGACTGTGTTTAAAAATTGTGAACTATTAGTTAACGGGAGGATTCATATACAATTGGATGCTAAGATATTTAATGGCAAATGAAATTTTAATGATCCGCTTTATAAAACTGATACTGCTCATTCTCAAAATAAGCATTGATATGCTGAAGGCCGTTGGTAAGGACAATTTCTTTAGCTCCGATGATCGAATTATATCTTGCCGTTTGTTCAAAAGTTTTTTCCGTCAGTTTAATATGGGGAGCTTTGCATTCCACCAAAACAATAGGCTTGGCTTTTTCTGTGATCAGCAGGTCAACTCTTTTTGTGAGACCGTTTAAAACGATCTTTTTTTCCGTAACCAATGCAGATACAGAGTAGGATTTTACAGTAAGATAATAATGTATCCAATGTTGTCTTACCCATTCTTCAGGGGTAAGCAAAAGGTAAGTTTTACGAACCAAGTCATAAATAAAAAACTTATCTTTGTCTTTCTTGAATTTAAAATCAAAAGTTTCCTGAAAATTCAGTTTTGGAAGTTCCATTAAAAGATGAAAGAATTAGATTTAATCCTCAAAAATATTAAAAATAAAGAAGTTTTACCGATTTATTTTTTCCACGGAGATGAACCTTATTTTATTGATGTTGCCGTAAAGGCTCTTGAACACGACTTTCTGGAAGAGGATGAAAAAGCTTTCAACCAGACCGTGACCTATGGGAAAGATACTACCTATCAGGAAGTTCTTTCGCTGGCAAGACAATTTCCTATGATGGGGGACAAGCAGGTGATCATTGTAAAAGAAGCGCAGGATCTCAGACTGAATGAAGAGGAAAGTAGAATCCTTGAAGCCTACGTTGAAAACCCTGTACCTTCCACCGTTCTTGTTTTTGCCCATAAGCATAAGAAGCTCGACAGCCGGAAAAAAGTAACAAAAACGTTGGATAAGGCGAAGGCTCTTTTCCTGAGCGAATCGATCCGGGAGAATAATCTTCCTAAATGGATTGCTGATGAATGCATCAAGCTGAATATTAAGACAGCACCTAATATTTCCCATCTTTTAGCGGAGTATCTTGGAAATGATCTTTCACGGATCGCCAATGAGCTTGGAAAATTAAAGATCATTTTAAAGGAAGGAGAAGTTCTGGACGGAACGATCGTTGAAAACCACATCGGGATCAGTAAAGAATTCAATGTTTTTGAACTTCAGAAGGCTTTGGGAACAAAGAATTCCAATGCAGCATTTAAAATTGCTCATTTTATGGGAAAAAATCCCAAGAATAATCCTTTTGTGATGATGCTGGCCAGTTTGTACAATTATTTTTCAAATGTAATTATTTACCAGACAATGGCAGGGCAGCCACCACAGGTTATCGCCTCTCAGATGGGAATCAACCCGTATTTTATCAAAGATTATGCAGAGACAGCCAGGCTATATCCTTTGAAACATGCAACAAGGGTTATTTCTATTTTAAGGGAATTCGATATGAAAGGAAAGGGGCTTGGTGCCGTGAATATGAGCGAAGCAGAATTGATCAAGGAACTGGTATATAAGATTATTAATGTGGATAAATTTAAGATGAAGGTGTAGGTAGTTGAGAGTTGAGAGTTGAGAGTTGAGAGTTGAGAGTTGAGAGTTGAGAGTTGCGGGGGGTAAGATTTTTATAGAGCGTTGAGAAGTCGGAGATTGCTCATGTTGACATATAAAGCGATTTCGCGATTAAGCAATTTTGAAACTCTGATGAACCCGAAACCAGCGCCTGATAACCCATACTACATTCATCGACAATCGACATATTGATTATTGACAAGTATCATTAAAATTCCTTTAATAAAACATTAAAAATTACGAAATTAGCGAACTTTAATTTTAATCTTTTTGAAAAGTAAATTATGGAGCAAAACATTTTAGATTGTGTAATAGTTGGATCAGGGCCATCTGGGTTCACAGCGGCAATTTATGCAGCAAGAGCAGATCTTAAACCTGAATTGTTCACAGGTTTGGAACCGGGCGGACAATTAACAACAACAACGGAGGTTGATAACTTTCCCGGATATCCTGCAGGTATTACAGGTCCTGAAATGATGATGGATTTGCAGAAACAGGCAGAAAGATTTGACACCAAAGTTCATTATGAAATGATCACAAAGGCTGAATTTTCTAAGGAAGTGGGTGGTGTTCATAAATTGTATGCGGGAAACAAAGAAATCCTGGCAAGAACAGTAATTATCTCTACAGGAGCCACTGCAAAATATCTGGGGCTGGACGATGAGAAAAAATATAATGGAGGAGGAGTATCTGCCTGTGCCACCTGTGATGGATTTTTCTACAGAGGAAAAGACGTAGTGGTAGTAGGAGCGGGTGATACAGCTGCTGAGGAAGCTACCTATCTTGCAAAATTGGTGAATAAAGTAACCATGTTGGTAAGAAAGGATGAGTTCAGAGCTTCAAAAGCAATGGTTCACAGAGTTCAGAATACACCGAATATTGAAGTGAAGTTTCATCATGAATTGATCGGGATCGAAGGGGAAAACAATCTTGTAGAAAGAGCTGTGGTAATCAATAACCAGACTCAGGAAAAATCTACCGTGGATGTGCATGGGATCTTTATTGCCATTGGTCACAAACCCAATACAGATATTTTTGCCGGACAAATTGATCTGGATGAAAACGGGTATATTCAAACGGAGAAAGGATCAACAAGAACCAACCTTCCTGGTGTTTTTGCAGCAGGAGATGTTCAGGATCATATCTACAGACAGGCCATTACAGCTGCGGGAAGCGGATGTATGGCAGCCATGGATGCTGAAAAGTATCTTGCTGAACTGCATTAATACTTGAATCAATACATCATATCATAAACGCATCATGAATTGGTGCGTTTATTTTTTATCCTGTTTGTTGATCAATAAACACAGAAAGACAATCCCAGGAAATTAATCCGATTGATTTCTAGCTGATTATTTTATTTTGTTAAAATTTATCCGGGAATTATTTTGTCAGAATTAAAAAACGTTCTATATTTGCACCACTGAAAACGAAGGCATAGCCGGAGTTCAGGGAGAGTTGGCAGAGTGGTCGATTGCGGCAGTCTTGAAAACTGTTGACTGTAACAGGTCCGGGGGTTCGAATCCCTCACTCTCCGCAAAATGTGAAAACGGAAGTTTTCAAATGGCATTAAAAAATAGGTAAATCCTGCAAATCTTTGATTTGCGGGATTTTTTTGTTTTGGAAATTGCTATATTTTCAAAAATTCCTCAAAAATTTTGTTGTATTTTTTACATCATTCAAAACTGCAACAAACAGATTCAAAAGTTTCTGAAATTAAAATATTTAGCTTAAAATTTTATGTATTGAAAAGAATAATACTTCTGATAAAAAAATGCCCCGAAGATAGTCGAGGCGCTAAATGTTTTCACAACGGAATAATCCTTATTGTGAATTGCTTTCAAAATTATCATACAAATATAAAAGAAAAAATATAACTGCATTTGTGGGAACCCACAATTTAGATGTTTTTTTTATTACTATTTTTATGTGAGATCAAAAAAATTAATAATGATGACTAAAAATATACTTGGACTGGACTTGGGAACAAACTCTATTGGATGGGCCTTGATAAGACAGGATTTTGAAAACAAACAAGGTGAAATTCTTGGGATGGGAAGCCGGATTATTCCAATGTCTCAGGATATTCTGGGCGATTTTGGAAAAGGGAATTCTGTTTCGCAAACTGCAGAACGTACAAAATACAGAAGTGTAAGGAGATTACGGGAACGATTTCTTCTAAGAAGAGAACGGATTCACAGAGTTTTATATATTTTGAATTTTCTTCCCAAACATTATTCTTCCCAAATAGATTTTGAAAAACGATTCGGAAAGTTTAAAGTGGGAACTGAACCAAAATTGGTATGGGAATATATTGATGAGCAGTTTTCATTTTTATTTCAGTCTTCTTTTAATGAGATGTGTGAAGATTTTAGGGTAAACGGACAGAATTTAACAATACCTTACGACTGGACGATTTATTATCTCCGTAAAAAAGCTCTTTCTCAAAAAATTGAGAAGCAAGAATTGGCTTGGATCCTTTTGAATTTTAATCAGAAACGTGGATACTACCAGTTACGTGGTGAAGAAGAGGAAGAAAATCCAAATAAATTGGTTGAGTTTTATTCCTTAAAAATTGTAGATGTTTTGGCGGAAGAAAGGCAAAAAGGAAAATCCGATATTTGGTATTCTTTGGTTTTGGAAAATGATTGGATTTACAGACGTTCAAGCAAAATACCTTTATTTGAGTGGAAAGATAAAAAGAGAGACTTTATTGTGACCACGGATCTGAATGATGATGGAAGCATTAAAAAAGACAAAGAGGGCAATGAAAAAAGGAGTTTTCGTGCACCCAATGAGAACGATTGGACTTTAGTGAAAAAGAAAACAGAACAGGAAATATACCAATCTCATAAAACTGTCGGAACATACATTTACGAGAGCCTGCTGGAAAATCCTAAACAAAAGGTAAAAGGAAAACTTGTTCGTACGATTGAAAGAAAATTTTATAAAGAGGAACTCAGACAAATTCTTGAAAAGCAAAAAGAATTTCATCTGGAGCTACAGAGTGATGATCTTTACAATGATTGTATTCGTGAATTGTATAAAAATAATGAAGGTCATCAACATACTTTAAGCAATAAGGATTTTGTTCATCTTTTTATGGAAGATATTATTTTCTATCAAAGACCGTTAAGAAGCCAAAAATCTTCTGTTTCCAACTGTGCTCTAGAGTTCAGAAAATATAGGGACGAAAATGGTGCCGAGCATACGCAATACTTAAAAGCAATTCCGAAATCTAATCCTTATTATCAGGAATTTCGCATTTGGCAGTGGATATATAATTTAAACATTTACAGAAAAAATGATGAAGCTAATGTTACCAAAGAATTTTTAAATACAACAAAAGATTTCGAATATATATTTGAGTTTTTAAACAACAGAAAAGAAGTTGACCAAAAGGCATTGCTTAAGTACTTAAAAATCAATGAAAAAACACATCGTTGGAATTTTGTAGAGGATAAAAAATATCCCTGCAACGAAACCAAGACAATGATTTCTTCTCGTTTGGATAATGTTAATAATATTTCTGATAATTTTTTAACAAGAGACATAGAACAACAAATTTGGCACATCATCTATTCTGTCAATGATAAAGTAGAGTACGAAAAAGCCTTAAAATCTTTTGCGGGAAAACATCATTTGGATGAAAGTTCTTTTTTCGAGGCTTTCAAAAAGTTTCCTCCGTTTAGAAGTGAATACGGTTCTTTTTCTGAAAAAGCAATTAAGAAATTGCTACCACTGATGCGATTAGGAAAATATTGGAATTATGCTGATGTTGATAAAAATTCCAAAGACAGGATTCAGAAAATCATCAATGGAGAATATGATGAAAGTATCAAAGATAAAATAAGAGAAAAAGCCGTTCATCTTACGGTAGAAGATGCTTTTCAGGGATTGCAACTATGGTTGGCTCAATATATTGTATATGGTAGGCATTCAGAAGCTTCAATGATTGGAAAATGGAATTCTGTTGAAGATTTGGAAGAATTTTTAAAGGGTTTTAAACAACACTCACTTCGCAATCCGATTGTAGAACAAGTAATTACAGAAACACTTCGCGTTGTAAAAGATATTTGGTTAAAATATGGAAAGGGAACAAAAGATTTCTTTCACGAAATTCATATTGAATTGGGACGCGAAATGAAGCTTCCTTCTGAAGATAGAAAAAAATTAACGAACCGGATCGTAGAAAACGAAAATACGAATCTTCGTATTAAAGCTCTATTAGCCGAAATGATGAACGATAGCTCTGTAGAAAATGTTCGTCCGTTTTCGCCAATGCAGCAAGAGATTTTGAAAATTTATGAAGACGGTGTTTTAAATTCAGGTATTGATGTTGAAGATGAATATTTGAAAATCAGTAAATCTGCACAGCCTTCTTCTTCAGATTTAAAACGATATAAACTTTGGCTGGAGCAGAAATATAAATCACCATATACCGGTCAAATTATTCCTTTAAATAAACTTTTCACGTCGGAATATGAAATTGAACACATTATTCCACAAAGCCGTTATTTTGATGACAGTTTCAATAATAAAGTGATTTGCGAATCGGCGGTTAATAAATTGAAGGATAATTATATTGGTTTGGGGTTTATTAAGAAACTGGGTGGAACTATTGTAGAATGTGGAAACGGAAAATCAGTAACGGTTTTAAAACAAGATCAATACGAGGATTTTGTAAAAAAACATTATGCCAACAATCGAAGTAAAAGGAACAAACTTTTGATGGAGGATATTCCTGAAAAAATGATTGAACGTCAATTGAACGATACACGCTACGTCAGCAAATATATTTCGGGTGTTTTATCCAATATTGTTCGGGTAGAGGACGGTTCAGACGAAGGGGTTAATTCTAAAAACATTGTTCCCGGAAATGGACATATCACCACACAGCTGAAGAGAGATTGGGGACTGAATGATATTTGGAATGACTTGATTTTACCACGTTTCAAAAGAATTAATCAACTGACTAGTTCTACAGATTTTACGGTCTGGAATGAAAATTTTCAAAAGTTTTTGCCAACCGTTCCGATTGAATATTCCAAAGGATTTTCAAAGAAAAGAATTGATCATCGGCATCACGCTCTGGATGCTTTGGTGATTGCCTGTGCTACAAAGGATCACGTGAATTTATTGAATAATCAATCGGCAAAATCGGAAACCAAACGCTATGATTTGAAAAGAAAATTAATGAAGTTTGAAAGAGTTGCTTATCATCACAGGCAAACAGGGGAGAAAATCGAAAGAGAAGTACCAAAACAATTTTTAAAACCTTGGGAAAATTTTACAGTAGAAGTTAAAGATAATTTGGACATAATTATTGTAAGTTTTAAGCAAAACCTTCGTGTCATTAATAAAGCAACTAATTATTATGAAAAATATGTAGAGAAAGATGGTATAAAATGTAAAGAAAGGGTTGAACAGACCGGAACAAACTGGGCAATTAGAAAGCCAATGCATAAGGATACGGTTTCCGGTAAAGTAGATCTACCTTGGGTAAAAGTTCCAAAAGGTAGAATCTTAACAGCAACGAGGAAACGCCTTGATACTTCATTTGATTTAAAATCAATTAGGTCTATTACTGATACAGGGATTCAGAAAATTCTCAAAAATTATTTAATACTTAAAGATGGAAATCCTGAATTGGCTTTTTCACCGGAAGGAATTGAAGATATGAATAAAAGTATTGAAAAGTACAATGATGGAAAACCTCATCAACCCATCAATAAAGTAAGGGTTTTTGAATTGGGAAGTAAATTTATGGTAGGACAAACCGGAAATAAAAAAGATAAATATGTTGAAGCTGCAAAAGGAACCAATCTGTTTTTCGCGGTGTATGAAGATAAAAACAGCAAGAGAAGCTATGAAACCATTCCTTTGAATGAAGTGATTGAAAGACAAAAGCAAGGTTTACCTGTGGTTGATATAAGAGGTATGAATGACTTCTACTTATGTCCGAATGATTTGGTTTATATTCTATCTGATGATGAGCGGACTCATATGAAAAATAATGATTTTGAAAGTCTTTCTAACGAGCAAATTAAAAGGGTATATAAATTTGTTAGTTGTACAGGTGGTGAAGGACATTTTATTCCTTATGCAAATGCAGTAGAAATAATAAAAAATGAAAATGGTACGAATAGTAAAAGTGAAAGAATGCAGAATTTTTATGATGGTAATTGTCTGCTTGATAAAAACGACAAGCCCATTATGATAAAAGAAAACTGTGTAAAACTTAAAGTCGACCGTTTAGGTAACATATCAAAGGCATAATTATGATCACCCGTTCCATCTACATCGGTAATGCTGCGTTTCTCAAACTCAAAGATGAACAGATGAAAATCCTTTGCCCGGAAACCAAAACAGAAAAAGGAAGTGTACCCGTGGAAGATTTGGGTTTACTGATGCTGGATCATTATCAGATTACTATTTCCCATCATCTCATTCAGAAAATGATGGGAAATAATGTGGTAGTCATTAGTTGTGATGCTCATCATTTGCCTCACGGAATAATGCTTCCGCTGTATGGTCATACTGAACACTCTGATAGGGTAAAAGATCAGCTGGAAGCAAGTGAACCGTTGAAAAAACAGCTTTGGAAGCAAACTGTGGAATGTAAAATTGAAAATCAGAAAAATGTTCTGATGAAACTAGAAAACTATTATGAGCCGATGATTGAATACCAAAGAAATGTAAAGTCTGGGGATATAACCAATATGGAAGGTATTGCAGCTCAGCATTACTGGAAATATCTGATCAGTCTTGATTTTTTGAGACAACGTTTCGGAGAATCACCTAATCAATTCTTTAACTTTGGGTATGCGGTTCTCAGGAGTATTGTTGCAAGGGCTATTGTTGAAACAGGATTATTACCCGTATTGGGAATTTTTCATAAAAATAAATATAATCCCTACTGTCTTGCTGATGATCTCATGGAACCTTACCGCCCGTTTATTGATTTACTGGTAATGCAGTGGCTGAAAATTCATCCTGACACAGAAGAATTGACGAAAGAATTTAAAGCTCATGTTTTGAAGGTTGCAACCAAAGATGTGAGTATTGATAATAAAACACGACCATTGCTGGTCGCTGTTAAAACAACGGCTTCGTCGCTTTATAAATGCTATACAGGAGAAAAACGGCTGATTTCTTACCCGCAGCTATTATGAAATGTGAAAGGTTCAATGCGTATCGAATTATGTGGGTTTTAGTATTATATGATCTTCCGACTGAGACCAAAGCGAATATGAAAGATGCAAATCGTTTTCGAAAGGCACTAATTGATGATGGTTTTAGCCTATTTCAGTTCTCTATGTATGTACGGCATTGCCCAAGTCGTGAAAATGCTGAGGTTCATATTAAAAGAGTTAAATTTATGCTTCCGAAAGCAGGGAAAGTAGCCATTATGTGTATCACTGATAAGCAATTTGGAGATATTGAAATCTTCTTTGCTTGGAATAAAGAAGAGCCACCTCCAGCCTTTCAGCAACTTGAATTATTCTAAATTTTAAATTCTAAATACAAAAATAATCTACTGATTTTCAGTAGATTATTTTTTGAGGCTGTGATTAATCACGAAGTTAATAATTTTTGAAAGCAATTCACAACCGCATCAACAACATTCCATTTTGGTGGATCGCTGTGATTAATCACGAAGTTAATAATTTTTGAAAGCAATTCACAACTCATTGATAAGGCTATAGAAGTACTGAAAAGCTGTGATTAATCACGAAGTTAATAATTTTTGAAAGCAATTCACAACTAATGATTCAGGTAATAGTGTAAACTATTAGCTGTGATTAATCACGAAGTTAATAATTTTTGAAAGCAATTCACAACGACGCACCCTAATAATTAGATATGACTAAAGCTGTGATTAATCACGAAGTTAATAATTTTTGAAAGCAATTCACAACCATTTCCTATGTATTTAAATTTCCGAATCCGCTGTGATTAATCACGAAGTTAATAATTTTTGAAAGCAATTCACAACGGATAAGGTTAAATGTATTTCTATATTATCGCTGTGATTAATCACGAAGTTAATAATTTTTGAAAGCAATTCACAACTAGCTTTTACAGGTATGCAGAAATATCTAAGCTGTGATTAATCACGAAGTTAATAATTTTTGAAAGCAATTCACAACTAAATTCTTCTGGACGAATTTTATCATTGAGCTGTGATTAATCACGAAGTTAATAATTTTTGAAAGCAATTCACAACTAACGGATGCAGAAAGAAAGCTATTTGAAAGCTGTGATTAATCACGAAGTTAATAATTTTTGAAAGCAATTCACAACTTAAGAAGAAACTATAATAATCTTTAGGTCGCTGTGATTAATCACGAAGTTAATAATTTTTGAAAGCAATTCACAACCGGTTAGACCAACAAGTGCTTTTAAATCTTGCTGTGATTAATCACGAAGTTAATAATTTTTGAAAGCAATTCACAACATACGTAGCCTTGATTAGATATTCCTTTAGGCTGTGATTAATCACGAAGTTAATAATTTTTGAAAGCAATTCACAACTACATAACGATCGAATCGTAATCGATTATTGCTGTGATTAATCACGAAGTTAATAATTTTTGAAAGCAATTCACAACTAACTGCTTTCGCTCCTTTTTCAACGTCTTGCTGTGATTAATCACGAAGTTAATAATTTTTGAAAGCAATTCACAACTAGGCGGTCGATATGGTCTATTACTTCTTTGCTGTGATTAATCACGAAGTTAATAATTTTTGAAAGCAATTCACAACTGGTTACCCACATTAAATTACCTACTGTATGCTGTGATTAATCACGAAGTTAATAATTTTTGAAAGCAATTCACAACCTGGTAATGATGATAATGTTGCGGTGGTGAGCTGTGATTAATCACGAAGTTAATAATTTTTGAAAGCAATTCACAACTAAATTCTCAGTATGATGTCCTTTTCTGTCGCTGTGATTAATCACGAAGTTAATAATTTTTGAAAGCAATTCACAACAAATACAATATTGTTTACAATTTTAAACCTGCTGTGATTAATCACAAAGGTAATAATTTTTGAAAGCAATTCACAACACCCAGGGCTCCTGCCACTTCAGAGAAAGTGCTGTGATTAATCACGAAGGTAATAATTTTTGAAAGCAATTCACAACCAATGAGAGAAATTTCTATAAGTTTATTATGCTGCTGCCAAAACTGAAACTTTTCAATGTTTGAATTTTTTTGCCTGCTAAAGAATTGAATTCGTGTAATTCTAAAAACAGTCTTAATAAAAATCCCGGGAAAGTATTGGCTTAAATAGAATTAAAAACTAATAAACCTTAAATAATTAATCTCAAAAAACGATTATAAATCTTGTTACAGTGTATAAAATTATAATTAATATTGATGAAAAATTACTATGTTTAAGTTTATAATAAGTCTCAAAAAACTATCTCAATAAATGAAAATAAAATTCTATTTAATAATTCTTTTTATATTTTCTTTTTTTGAAATTCAAGCACAAAAGCGAAATGAATTAACTGACGAGCAAAAAAATTATCTTAGTAAATTCATTTATCCACTTTCGAGTTATGAACCAACAACTCCTAATCACGAAGATTTAAAAATTTTAGACAAATTTATCGGAAACTCTAAAATTGTTGGTTTAGGGGAATCCACTCACGGCTCAAGTGAAGTTTATAAAATGAAATATCGTATAAGCGAGTATTTAATCAAGAATTTAAACTATAATATTTTTTCTTTAGAAGCAAATATGCCGGAGAGTTATGTGATGAATAATTATATTAACAAAAATACAGATTCCCCAAAAGATGTTTTGCGCGGAATGTATTTTTGGCTTTGGCAAACACAAGAGACCTTGGATTTTGTTGAATGGTTAAAGCTTCATAACGAAAATATGAATAACAAAGTACTGTTTGACGGCTTTGACATGCAATATTATTTAGGAGCTTTACAGCAGATTACAGACATTTATAAAGCAAATAATTATGAGCTAGATGATATTAATAATCTGACTGAAATTTTGAAAGAAAACAATCGAGGTCAAAGAAAATATACAGATAAAATTCAAGTTGCTATAAATAACTTATTGGATAAAATCTCCCAAAATGCTGTGAAAATTGATGATGCAGAGACAAAGAAAAGATATTTACAGAATATTACAGTAATAAGACAAAATATACAGGTTGGAAGTTCAGTTACCAGGGATAAATTTATGGCTGAAAATATAGATTGGATCAAACAAAACTATACACCAAGCAGGGTAATTGTATCTGCTCATAATTTCCATGTTTCTAAAGAAAATTCCTCGTCAATGGGCTTTCATGTAAACAAAAAATACCAAAGTGATTATGTGAACTTTGGATTTGCATTTTTTGAAGGGAATTACACGGCGAGCGTAAATAAAAAGATAGGAACATTCACATCACAAACAGCACCACAAGGTAGTTTAGAATATAATTTAAATTCATTAAACATACCTTATTTTGTGTTAGATTTAAAATCTATAAAGGCTGATAAAAATGAATTGGGAGAATGGATATTGAAAAAGATTCTGTTTCGAAAAACCGGTTCCGGAACAGAAAGTAATGAGTTTAGAAAAACAAATATTGCAGATTCTTTTGACTATTTGATTTTTATCAATAAATCTTCGCATTCAAATTTATTGAGAGGATTTTAACAGGAAATACACCACAGATGAAAGAAATTGATAAGTCGTCATGGTTCACAGTTGCTTAAAAATGCATTTTTGTGCATCCACAAGCTGCTAAAGCGGTAAGGATAATATAGTAATTATCAAATTTTTGTCATTTTATATTGCCTTTTAAATTTTCTTCACCTACATAAATATAATACTTAAAAAGCTCCAAAGTACAATGACTTTGGAGCTGAATTTAATTGTAAATTAACCTGCTATTGCTTGATTATTTTAGTGAGAATCGTATCACCTTTTAAGAAATAGTCTCCTGATGGATATTCAGTAAGATCGATCGTGTTTTTCCCCTTTCTAAAGATTATATTTTTAATAAGATTACCGTTGATATCATATAAATGAACATTTTCGTCTGATGAGGATTCCACATTAATCACTCCTGTTGTTGGATTAGGATAAGCGGAGGTTTTAGTTTTTGGTGAAGCTTCTCTTGTTGACAGAAAACAACCGGCAATATAGGAATCTCCGATAATATTAAAGCCTTTATTGATCAGCTGAGCTCTGGCCAGCATAGCCTGCGGTGTAGAATAAACAAGTCCTGTTGCATCTATCGTTCCGGATGTTATTGTTGAGTTCGCCCATGTAGGATTATTATTCAGAGCAATAAGAAACTTGCTGTAATTTGTACATGATAAGCCGGCATTTTTAAATCCGAAATAGATTGCATTCCAGCTGAAGTTTTGAAGCTTGATGTTCCACGAAGAAATATCCTGGTCAAAATGGGAAGCACCCGAAAACATATTAAATCCGGCAATATAATCAACCTTACTTACATCCCAATTTCCAATGGGCTGATTGAATGATACTGCATTTTCAAACATATGCTCAAAATCTTTTACTTTACCTGTATTCCAGTTATTAAGAGGCTGATTAAATGCTTTTGCATTATAGAATGTATAACGGAAATTAGTTGCATTTTCCGTATTCCATGAATTTAATGGCTGATTAAAAGAAGTAGCATCCGAAAACATAGAAGAGAAGTCAGTTCCGGACATTGTATTCCAGGAAGAAATATCTTGATTGAAAGAAGAAGCAGAAGAAAACATGCCACTAAAATTGGTTACTTTTGCTGTATCCCAGTTTCCAATATTCTGATTAAACAGAGTAGCTCCGCTGAACATACCGCTCATATCCGTAATATTGTATGGATTCCAATAAGAAAATGAAGTGTTCCCTGTCAAAGATGAACAGTTTAGAAACATTTGTGACAAATTGTTTATATGTGTAAGGTCAGGAGTATCTGCTGCCGTTACATTAAGACTTGGACAGTTGGCAAATGCACTTTCGAATTGCTGAAGCCATGTAGTATTTCCCCACTGACTTACTTCTATGAGCTCCTGATTTCCCTCAGGAGGCATAATACCGGTATTAGCCCTGAACCCATAAAATAATCCGTTACCGCCGGATACTTTCACTTCGTAGGTAGCTTGCAGAGGATCCGCATGTAATGAAGGTCCGAAATTTATGGTTATAGGATTGTTACTGTTAGAAGTGACAGAATTCATGATTCCATTATGCTGAGGATATCCTACTTCTTCCCAATAAATCGTATAATCGGTTCCTGTGCCGCCAAACTTTATTGAATGATCAATAATGCCATTTGCATTTGGTTTCCAGAGCGTAGTAAATTCATTCTGCGCGTAGGAAATGAAAAAAGAAAGAAGAAAAATGATTATCAGTTGTTTTTTAAACATCATGTAAAAAAGTTGTTTTTAGGTTAAAATTTGGTTTAGT
This sequence comes from Chryseobacterium sp. Chry.R1, assembly GCF_039645525.1. Lineage (NCBI taxonomy): Bacteria > Pseudomonadati > Bacteroidota > Flavobacteriia > Flavobacteriales > Weeksellaceae > Chryseobacterium > Chryseobacterium sp. Chry.R1. The sequence continues at coordinate 3,988,347 of NZ_CP151793.1, read as the reverse complement.
AAGACAATTAATTTCCCGGGATTCTTTATCTTATCTCTAATACAAAGGTACTTGTGCACAGCGACAGAACTCGTCGTATTAAAAAATATTATTTCTTTTTTTTGGGTTTTTTTTGATGAAAACTATCCTGTAAAATATTGGCAACAACAGAACAATTTAAATTGGAAAGAATGTGGAGAAAAATGTATCCCAAGTTAATTGGAGTACAGCAATACGAATCGGTGGCTAAGTTTAATATAATTATTTAAAAAACAAGGTTCAATATTATAAACCAGAACGAAGATTTATGCTCAAATATCTTGTTTTCAATTGTTTAAATTATTTAAAATAATAAGTTCACATTTATCCTCCGGAACATTTTAAGCTTTTTCCCGGACTAATTTTGCTTCATAAATATTTTTATTATGAAAGCACTCCTGATTTTTACGGTGATGGTGTACATTTATTTTCAACCTTTAATGGTACCACCCATTAACAAAGAATTAAACTATTCCATTATCAAGGATAATAAAATGATTGGCAAGATCCATGTGGAGCGCTCTTTAAAGGATGATGTCACTGAATATCTTTTTGAATCCAGGGCCAAAGTAAAACTTCTTTACAGTATTGAAATTTATGACAAAATGGGGGTTACCTTTAAACAGAATATCCTTCAGCAGGCCAGACTTTACCGGACAATGAACGGGAAACTAAAGGTGAACAATACTGCTACCTGGAACGGAAGTTTTTATCATCTTTCGGATAAAGATGGAGCGAGTGGCTCGCTGAAACAGTCAATTTTCAGTTCGACGGCAAGTTTGTATTTTAATGAACCGGGAAATATAAAATCTGTTTTTTCGGAGAAATTCCAAAAAATGATTCCTGTCCGGAAGATTACTTCGGGAAAGTACAGAATTGATCTGCCCAACGGAAACTCCACTACTTATACCTACAGCAATGGAATTTGTACTTTGGTGGAAGCCGATACGGATTTTGCGAACTTAAAATTTGTTCTTGATCAGAACCGATAATCAGGAGTAACAAATGACCTGAACCCTTTCTCATAAAGGCCGAAATCAATACATTTAAAAACATGGAAATATTATTGTTGACAGTGTTTTTTGTTTTGGTAATAATATCACAGGATCTTTCAAAAGAAAATACTGATTTTTGCGTTTATTTCTTAAATTTGACTCATGCGAAAGAATCTTTATTGTATCCTCCTATCATTTTCTCTTGTGAGTTGCTATACTTATCAGGTAAAAAAACAGGCCAATCCCACAGCCGACAATAAGCAGGCATCCAAAATGAGCTCTGGTAATAATGCACCTGCGCAAACGAAAAATCCAAACGCTGATTCCCAAAATCTGAATCTGCAACAAGTATCCGCTCCTGTGAATGTTCAGGAGAAGCTCTCACCTAATAAAAATGTGAGGATTGAAGCAGACGGCAAAACCTACAAAGTAATAGTGGACAGATGGGAGAGTGATAGTCTGGTTGCGCATCCGGTCCATAATCCTAAGAAAATTCTAAAATTTCATAAGAATCAGATTAATGCCGAAAGAATTGCTGAAAAAAGATTTTCGCAACCCATAGCTGACATCATTACGGTAGCGGCCTATGCCGGTGCGGGGGTTCTTATCTGGTCGCTTTTGAAATAGTTTTCTCCAAAAGTTTTTTGCGCTATTACGGTTGAATACCCCAGTATTTTGCTTGCTGTTTACTTTGGTTCAAAGCGCAATAAATTGCCAGTTGATCTATAACAAAGTAACCGTTTGATTTTAAATTTGTTGAGTTCAACTTCTATCAAAAGATGATTTTTTCATTTGCTATCTGCAGATGCATTCATCTTTCCTGGAGTGAAAGATGATATGATTTCAATAGAATTTAGTACGTTTTTAATTCTTATTGGCTTGTAAATTGATATTATCAAGCTTATTGAATTTTTGATGACTAATGACTAGATCTACTATATTTTTAATTTTGCTGTTCGGTGGTTTTTTCTTTTTAAATGCACAGGAAAAAAAAGATTCTCTTTATTACAAAATAGAAGAATTTTCGGATCATCATAAAGTGACCAAATTCTTTCACCGGCTCATATTCCGTAGGGAAGCGGATTCTACTTCTGTTAAGTCCAGAACTGAAAAGCTATCGCAGGAGAAATATAACAGGAAATACATCAGAAATATCCGTATAGAAACGATAGACCCCTTTGGATATGGTTCCAAGGATACCAAAGAGCAATCTAAATGGTACGACTGGATCACCAATCACCTTCATCCTAAGACCAGGACTTCTACGGTTAATAATTACCTGCTTTTTCACGAAGGGGAAGAGTATAATGCACAGAAACTCTATGAATCCGAACGTTTGCTGAGAAAGATGGCTTTTGTCAACAGGGTTCATATCGATGTTGAGGAAAGTGATTCCAACAATGATTCTATTGATGTGGTGGTAAGGGTTCTCGACTCATGGAGTTTAAAACCCAGGCTAAGCTACTCGGGAAGTAAAATCGGGCTTGGAGTTACGGAAGAAAATGTTCTGGGATTAGGCCATACCTTCGATTTTCTTTACCGGAACGATTCCAAAGAAAAGCAAAACTACCTTTTGGGAAGTTACACGGCCTATAACCTTTTCGGGTCCTATGTTGATGCACAGATTCTGGGAGAGAGGGATTTTTTTAAAAATGAAAGAATCAACTTCAATGTCAGGAGAGACTTTTTCTCACCGCTCACCAAATGGGCCGGTGGTGTTAGTCTGGAATATTTCATGAGACATGTTTTACTTCCTGTAGAGAATGATACAACATATCCGGAAGTCCAGATCAAGGTATATAGCCAGGATGTATGGGGTGGATATCAGATTCCCGTTTCATCCGATCCGAATGAAAAGGTCTCCAGTAATATTGCCATAATCGGGAGGTTTCAAAACTATCAATATAAAGACAGCCCGGGAATCGACCGGTATCAGTATTTTAATTCTTACAGCAGTTTCCTGATGTCTATCGGGTTTATCCAAAGGAATTTTTCGGTTCAGAAAAATATTTTTCAATATGATTTGCCTGAAGATATTGCTTATGGTAAATCGTTGAATTTGACTGCCGGGGGATTGTCTAGAAATAACGACGTAAAACCATATGTGGGAGTTGCGGCGTCTTATGGTAATTTTACCAGGCTGGGATATTTTAATTTAAAAGCTGAGTTCGGAAGGTTTTTTAATGAAGACAATCAAAATCGCGAGTCCTTCCGGTTGGATGGAACTTATTTTACCCATCTTATGGATTGGAAATTTGCCAAGGTGAGACATTTTTTCTCTCCGACCCTGGCTTTGGGAAATCCACAGCATAACTATTCTTACAAAGACAGAATTAATCTTTCAGCTTCAGATGAATTTCCGGTTTATAACTCGGATTATATCGGAACTAAGAAACTGGTTCTGAGATATCAGCTTCAGTTGTTCGTTAATAAAACATGGAAGAATTTTCACTTCAGCCCATATTTAACCGCCGCAGTGGGCTGGCTGGGTATGCCTGATGACAAATTACTGAAAACAACAGCCAACACAAAAATAGGAATTGGTGTTCTGATCAATAATCCTTTTCTGGTTTTCAACAGGATCCAGATCTCTTTTACTTATTATCCGCGTGTTCCGTTTGATAATAATTCGGTTTTTGATTTTAACAGCAACCGAAATAATCTTTTACCAATCAATAACTTTTCGACCGATATTCCGCATTTTGTGAATTTTGGAAATTAAAGGACAGTTTTTTATACTTTCGTTTAAAGAGCCTTCCTGAGAAGGCTCTTTTTGTTTGAGATTATAGCCCGAAATAGATCAAACTTCAGAACCTAATTTTTTTTCAGATGAAGCACCTTCTAAAAGGAAAGTTAGTTCGTCACAATGGACTACTTTGTCATTTTTGAATTTGAATTCTGCAAAGACTTTGTGTTTTACCACCTCTTGATTCTGAAGAATACTGGTCACATAATGCTTGGTAATCACGCAATTTTCATCACTCATTATATTGTCAAACACTACCTTTTGCTCAACTACTTTTTCCTTTAATTTCCGGATATGATTTTTAAAAGAATTAAAATCCAGCGTTACGCCATCTACCTCCTGAATATAATCTTCACTGAAGTATTTGTTGATAAGAGATTCGTCATAATTTTTGTTTTCTATGACTTCTTTGAATACGGCTTGTATTAATTTTTCCATTATTGATATAATTTTCAACAAATGTAGCCTGGAAGTAAGTAACCCGTCGTTAACAATTGTAAAGAAATGAATCGTTCATCGATTTCTGATCCTGCTTAAGCTGACCGGCGTCATACCGAGGTAAGACGCGATCAAATGCTGAGGAATACAGAGGATGATTTCCGGATTTTCTTCAAGAAGCTTTTTGTAGCGCATTTCCGGCTTTTCCCGGATCTGAGAGATCAATAACTGCTGGTAATCATTTACCCGGCTTATGAGATATTTATTAAAGAGATTCACGAAGGTAATGTCTTCGGATAATGTATCGATATCCGTTTTTTCTACTGATAAAAGGCTGCATGCTTCGATCGTTTCCACTGTATAAGAGCTTGGCTGATGATAAAAGAAGCTCTCCGAACAGCAAAAAATATGATTTTCAAAAAGGAATTGAAATGTGACTTCTTTACCGTCATAATGAGTCCAGCCTCTCAGAATTCCTTTTTTTAAATAATAGAACTTTCGCGAAACTGTTCCTTCTTCGATTATTACGCTTTTAGGCCCGTATTTTTCTTCTTTCCCGGATTTGAAAAGAAGATCAGTAAGCTGATGTAATTCGTGGTCTTTCATAAAATGCAACTAAACATTATTCATGTTTACGGGATGAAAATAATGAATTCTTCCTGTTTTTAAGCGAAGTGGTAAAGAAAAATAACATCACCGGTGTATGCGGGTTTCTCTTCACCTTTAATGATCAGCTTAGCCTGGATCACCGCTTTAACAGTTCCTCTGAGGTTGGATATCATTTTTGCGGTGGCTTGTAGCTGTACTTCGCTGTTAACACGTACAGCCTGCCCGAATTTGAAGCTTTCTATTTCGTAATTGATTTCCATTTTTACATTACGGACATCCGCTATCTGCTTCCATAAATAGGGGATAAGAGAAAGAGTGAGATACCCGTGGGCTATGGTTGATCCAAAAGGTCCTTCTTTTTTTGCCCTTTCCGGATCGACATGTATCCATTGCCGGTCTAAAGTTGCATCAGCAAATTTATCGATCTGTTCCTGATCTATCTGATGCCAGTTGGAAACACCTATGGTTTTTCCTTCAAAGGACTTATATTCTTCAAAATTGTTGATCGTTACCATTGTATTTCCGTTTATTTTTTAACCTGATCGGCTTTATTGTTTTACTTACCAAGTTTCCTGCCAAGTTAAGGCTATTGATCCGGAATTACATATTAAAAGTCATTTCACTTTTTTGGTCGTTCTTTTATATGAATGATGATGAGGGTTTTGAACAAAAGAATTTCACTTTGGGCTTACTTGTAAAAAATATAAGTAAAATCAGTTACTAATGATTTTTCTAATGGAAAGGGTATACACGGAGTTTCCAGAAGGATGAAATGTAGGAAAAGAGTAATTTACAAACAGATTATGTCTTACTGATGAATTTTACTTTGGGCTTGCTATCTATTCTGAGGACACTTTGCTGATGAAATTGACGAATATACTTTTGTGTAATACTGTCGAGGGAAGCATTTCTTTTTTTGGTGGGTTTACCGAGAAAGGTCACCACCTTGGTATTTTCGGAAATGGTTTGTTTGGTCTGGGTGTCCATCCATTTCCCCACAGCATCTACTTCTGTGTATCCTTCAGGGAAGTAGTGGGTAATAACTCCGTCAGAAAATTCCTTCCACTGCTGCTGGGTTACATTGCCTCCGGTCGGGATATTAGTTCCAAAATACAGATCGGTTCGCTGCATGGTAGCGCAGGAAGTAAGAGCAAGACTGAAAATAGATACAGATAAGGCTGTTTTTAAAGTTTTCATGGCTTTTGGGGTAATGATATGTTGGAACACTTTTTCCTTTTTGGTACTGCTTTTCTTAGAATCCGGATGCAAATTATGTACTCAGCAAATATAAAATTTTAATTAAAACAATTCAATGCCAGGTGATAAATATATTTTAACCATTTATAATATTGTTGTTTTTTACCCAACACAAAAAGGCCTTAAATATGTATTCAAAGCCTTTTGCTATTTATTCCGCTCAATATTAGTTACTCATCAGGAAACTAAACTTATTGATGTTTTTAAGCGCGATACCTGTACCACGTACAACGGCTCTCAAAGGATCTTCCGCCACACATACAGGTAATCCTGTTTTTTTGTGTATTCTGTCTGCAAGTCCATGAAGAAGGGCACCACCTCCGGCGAGATAGATTCCCGTTTTATAGATGTCTGCTGCCAGTTCAGGCGGAGTGAGGGAAAGCGTTTCCATCACCGCATCTTCAATTCTCATCAGGGATTTATCCAGGGCTTTAAAAATCTCTTTGTAATTCACCATGATCTCTTTAGGTTTCCCGGTGATCATGTCCCTTCCCTGTACCGGAATGTCTTCCAAAGGATAGTCCAGCTCTTCCAGTGCAGATCCGATTTCGATTTTTATTCTTTCAGCTGTTCTCTCTCCAACATACAGATTGTAATAGGATCTCAGGAAGTAAGCAATATCATTGGTAAAGACATCTCCGGCTATTTTAAGCGATCTGTCACAAACGATTCCACCCAGTGCAATGACTGCAATTTCAGTCGTTCCGCCGCCTATATCTACAATCATATTTCCTTCCGGATTCTGAACGTCAATACCAGCACCAATTGCAGCGGCCATTGGCTCATAGATCAGCTTAACTTCTTTTGCATTCACTTTCAATGCAGAATCTTTTACAGCCCTTTTTTCCACTTCCGTAATCCCTGAAGGAATACAAATGACAATTCTAAGTGCTGGCTGTATAAATCTTCCCTTAATTCCTGGTATCTGTTTAATGAATTCTTTGATCATGTGTTCGGAAGCATGAAAATCAGCAATCACACCGTCTTTCAGCGGACGTACTGCTTTAATATTTTCATGGGTCTTCCCCTGCATAAGCTTCGCCTGTTCTCCGACTGCTATTGGTTTTCCCGTTGTACGGTCAATAGAGACGATCGAGGGCTGATCAATGATGATTTTGTTATTATGTATAATTAGTGTATTAGCGGTTCCAAGATCCATTGCGATCTCTTGTGTAAACATATCAAATAGCCCCATCTTTTTCGTTGTTTTTTAGGCTGCAAAGTACGGCTTTATGTATTAAAATCACAGCCTCCGAATTTAAGTAAAGGCGTTAAAGTTGTGTTAATTATCTTTCTCCCTAATCCGCATTCCGGAGTTTTGGAAAGTTTCCCGGGAATGTCATTGTTCAATTGATTAGTTTAAAATATAGAGTATATTTATAAAGGCAGATCAAGATAGGTATTAAGCGATCAAAAATACCTGTAGTAAATATTATTAAAAACTTATTATGAGCCATAACCATTTTGCAGAAAGAATTATTGAACTAAAAAATGAAGATCTCGAATTGCGTGATCAGCTTATCAAAAGAGGGGAACTCGGGGAAGGATATCATAAAGAAATGGAACAATTGCATAACAGGAATGCGAAAAAACTGAATGATATCATGGATATTATTGGTTACCCCGGTATTGACAAAGTGGGTAAGGAAGCCAGTGAAGCTGCCTGGCTGATTATACAGCATGCTATCGGCCAGCCTGAATTGATGAGAAAATGCGTCCGGTTATTAAAAGACGCAGTAAATGAACAAAAGGCCGATCCTAAAAACCTCGCCTATCTTAGTGACCGGATTGCCGTGTTTGAAGGAAAGCCGCAGCTATACGGAACCCAATTTGACTGGAATGAGAACGGAGAAATGGTCCCGAATTTTGTTGACAATATCACAAAAGTTAATGAACGTAGAAAATCTATTGGGCTGAACACACTCGAAGAGCAAACGGCCATAATCCGTGAGCAGGTAAAAAGAGAAAATCAATCGCCACCTGAAGATTTTAGCAAAAGAAAAAATGAGGTGGAAGCCTGGAAGAAGAAAGTAGGATGGATAAAATAAAACGGTAACAATCAAATGGTCTTATTTCTGAGCTCTTTGTATTTTGAACGTCCAATCGGAAGGGTTTCCCCGTTTTTAAGCAATAAGCCGTAACGGGAGCCGGGGCTGATGGTGATCTTTTCAGCCTGAGACAGATTGACAAGATAGGATTTATGAATCCGCTCAAATTCTCCCGGAAGAAGCTGTTGTAAAAGCTCTAAAGATTTATCGTGAAGCTCCTGCCGGCCATCTTTTAAGTGAAGTTCGGTATAAATTCCGGCTCCTTTTATATAAATCAGATCCGAAATATTCACCAACCGTATTTGTCCGGATCTCTTCACAGCCAGGTATTGGATGTCGTCACCCGACTTTATGGAAGGGCTGCTAAAACGGTTAAGGGCCTGAAAAAGCCTGTCCTCATCAAAAGGCTTGGGAACAAAGTCGAGTACTCCGTATGCAAAGGCAGTGATTGCTTTATCGGTATTGGCTGAAACAATGATGGTGTGAAAAGAAGAGGCTACCATATGTTCCAATACTTCAAAACCATTATCACCATTGAGGTTCAGATCGAGAAGCAGCAGATCAGGAAGATCCTGTTCTATTTGGGAAAGTCCTTTTTGCAGAGAATCGCAAACTGTAATCCGGGCAGGTCTGTTTCCGAAGAATTTTGCTGTCATACGCTGCAGGCGATATGCGATCCTTGATTCGTCCTCTATAATCAATATATTCATTATCTTGTAATTAGAATGGTCGATAGCCAGCCGTTTTCTGTTTGAACGGATTTGAATACCCAGTTTTGTCCGTAACTTTCTGTCAGACGGGCATGGATATATTTAAGTCCGTTGCCGCCACTCCGGCTTGTGAATACCTCACGGTTTTTTGCAATGGTTTCGAATACATATTTGTGATGATTTCCCGATAAGGAATAGCTCAGTTTAAATGTAATGATATTTCCGGGCAATGGTTCACTGTGGGTAATGCCATTTTCCAGTAAAGTATGAATAATGGCGGGTGGAATGAATTGCGTTTCATCTATTCCGTTTTGCTCCCATTTATAGTTTATCTCTTTCCGGAAACCCATGACTGAAAGATGCTGCCGGCAAAGTTCGAGCTCTTTTGTTATGGGAATCAGGGTCTGTTCGGAAATCTCGTTCATAATGTCAAACTCTGCGGCCAATGCCTGGATGAAGCGCGATCCTTCCCTGGGTGATTCTTCGACCCAGTCCATCATAGAGGTCAGTGTATTTCTCAGGAAATGAGGCTGGATATTTTTTTTCAGCAATTCCAGTTGCAGCCTTGAAGAAAGCAATACAGCCTGCTGGTGTTCGGCTTCAATAACACTGGTCCGGATCGAGTGCAGGTAAAGCATGCTTAAAACAATGATCGTGAAGCTGATAAAGAGTCCATAGTCGTAAAAAATAAATTTATGCATCAAGCCGCTGATCAAGAGTCCTGCCAGTACGATAAAACCTCCTTTTTCTTTTTGGATAATGCCGTTCAGAACGACAATGATGGCTGCTATCAGCATTGCCAGACTGTATAGTCTTGCGGTAAGGTCGTAGTGTCCGTAATTAAATCCATATAATAATAAGAGCGTTACCAAAAGGGCTGCCATGAGCCACTTTCCTCTTTTAAAATTAAACTGAATAATAAAATACCAGGGAACCAAAAGGGCATTGGCAAAGGTGAGCCATCCAATAATTTCCAGGCGGATAAAAAACTGAGAGTAGGGAATAACCACATGAAATTTAAGGTATTCCATGATCAGTAAAACAAAAAATAAAAGGCAGGTGGTTGCAAAAATAAGGATGTCAAGAGGTCTTCGCCTGCTGTTCAGGTACAGGAAAAAATAATAGACTGCTGCAATAAGAAAAGCTCCGGCCATGAGATTCATATACGACATGGTAACCAGGGGTTTGGTTAATAAGGTCGTGTATTTATTCATCTTAAATCCAATGTCACGATGTACATGAGGAAGTAATGATTGAGAAGTTCGCAATGCAACAATATGGGAACCCGCTGAAATCAGGCTGTCCGGAACTCTGTAATAACTGCTTTCGGAACCTGGGATTTCAGGTTTTCCATTTTGAGGTAATTGTCCGTTGTTTCCGATAAAAACACCATCCCAGTATACTTCAAATGCGCCAAAAGATTCGATCTGAAGTCCTAAAGGCGTAAGTTCAGGTTCTACTTGCCGGAGATCAAGACGGGTCCGTGACCAGAATATGTTATCAGAAGTATCTCCTCTTACCCGTGACCAGTTTTTGTCATTGTAGTTCTTAGCTGCCCAGGCCGGATCATCTCCTGTTTTATACAGCGATACAGGTTCATCATTCTGAATAACCGGGATATTCACCAGGTTCAGGAATACCAATAAAAGCAGGACCTTATGCATAATGTAAATATACAAGGTAATGGATAAATCCTGGTTGTCGTTTGAAAGTCTGTAGAGCTGTTTGCATGTTTTTAATTAGGTTGCAGATACATAGACTTATTTATCACATCATATTACAGATCCGATGTCATCTGGTTCAGATCATCACTGCTTATCTGAAGTATTTTTTCCATAAAACCGTTGATAATATCGAGTTCCTGGTCAGAATATGTTTTGAATAATTCTGTTGTAGCAGCTATTAAAGGAGCGTATAACGGGAATACCCTTTGTTGTATGGTATTTAAGTTGGGCTCAATAATTACTTTTCTTCGGTCAGATTTATCCAGGACCCTTTTTACAAAATCTGCTTTTTCAAGGCGATCGATCATTTTGGTAACGGCTCCTCCTGATATTCCTGTTTCGCTGGAAAGTGTTCCAGCAGTCGCTTTTCCGTTTCGTAACAGGACTTCCAAAGCTTCAAGATCGGTAGGATTGATTTTCAATTGAGCGGCGATAAGATTGCTCCTTCTAACAGCATGGGTACTTTGTTCTTTGAGTCTTTCACCGATTTGTTCTATTTTATTTCTGCTCATTGTTGTTGGTGTAAAATAATTTATTTTACTTTGTAAAATATTTCATAAGTAAAATAAAATCAAACTTAATTATATACAAAGTAAACAAAAACCGATCAGTTATGGAAGAGAATCGAAAAGCCATTATTTTAGGTGCCGGAATTGCTGGTACTGCCATGGCATTATTCCTTGAAAAAATTGGTATTTCCTCCGAAATCTTTGAACTAAGATCACGAGAGGAAACTGCGGGTGGTGGCCTGAATATAGCACCAAACGGAATGAATGTACTGGCAGAGCTTGGCCTGGCAGAGGAAATTATTCAAAGCGGATGTCCCGTTCATGAAGGAGTTTTTAGAAATTCCAAAGGAAAAAGGCTGGCAAAAATGCTGTTTACAGATCTGCAGAAGTTTCCGCAACCTGCAGTCAGTATGAAGAGGCAGACATTGGTAGATATCTTAAGAAAAGCTGTCCGAACTAAGAATATCCCGCTTTATTTTGAAAAGAAAGTAAAAGATATTGTCCAGACTGACGATGGGAAAGTGATCGTTTCCTTTGATGATGATACTGTTTCAATCGGGGACCTGTTGATTGGAGCAGATGGGATCAATAGTGAGGTAAGAAAGTCCGTCGCCCCTGAAATTCAACCGGAATTTATCGGGATTATTTCGCATGCCGGTTTTATTTCAAAAGATAAGCTGGCAGGTTTAACAGACAGGGAGTTCAGGAACATTAATTTTATTTATGGCAAAAACGGTTTCTTTGGCTTTAGCGGAGCAAACGATAAAGAATTAATGTGGTGGACCAACGTCATTTCCGAAATGCCCTGGTCTAAAGATCAATTGAAAAACATTCATGTGGATGAGGAAAAGGAAGTTTTGAATAAACAATATGGAAACTATAGTTTTCCGATATCGGATATCATTAATAATGCAGATTCTTACCTACGCATTAATGTTTTTGATGTACGTTTTCTTCCTGATTGGTCTCATCGAAAAATAATACTGATAGGAGATGCAGCCCATTCAGTAAGTCCAAACTCCGGACAGGGAGCGTCTATGGCCCTGGAAGACGCAATGTTGCTGGCTAAATTGCTCAGAGATCAAAAAGAATGTCTGTCCGCATTTTCACTATTTGAACAAGAGCGCAGACCTCGGGTAGAAAAAATTGTACTTGAAGGAAGAAGAAGGGGAGAGGATAAAGTAGTGGTGAACGGTTTTAAGCAATTCATCAGGGAAACTATGATTAGAATTTTCATCAATCTTTTTGGATCAAAAGGAAACGACTGGCTTTTCAGCTATAAGATTAAGTGGTAAAAGAGAGAAGTTTACAGAAGTAATAGTTGAGTCTAATCTTCCGGATTGCTGTTCGAAAGCCTCTGGAGCGGTTCACATGTTTTTACTTTAAACAGACATGAACACGCTCTAATTTTACCTCATGAAACAATTAATAATCATCTTTCTGATCATGGTGGCAGCTCCGCTTTATTTTGCCCAACAAGCCCTGATAACAGGCATCATCAGCGAAAATTCAGGACAGCCATTATCCGATGTGACTGTTACATTAAAGGACAGTAACGATAAATCCATTGCGGTGGGTATCTCAGATAGCAAAGGGGTATTTCGTCTGGACCAAATTCCCATGGGAAATTATAGCATTGTTTATCACCTGATTGGTTATCGGGAAAGCCATAAACAGATACAGGTAAACTCGGAGACAATACATGTCGGAACTGTTCTCCTGGATCCTGATGCAAAGCTTTTAGAAGAGGTTTCTTTAACAGGAAAACGGGGTCCAGTCAGTTTGAAGCTTGATAAAAAGATTTTTGAAGTAGGTAAGGATGTTCTGTCACAATCGGGAGCAGTTACCGATTTGCTAAACAGGGTCCCTTCCGTAAGTGTAAATCCGGGTGGCGGGATCAGTTTACGGGGGAACAACAATGTCCTCGTACTGATTAATGGACGGAGAACAGGGTTAACGCAAGGTAATGCATTGGAGCAATTGCCGGCGGATCAGGTAGAACGGGTAGAAGTGATAACCAACCCTTCTTCAAGGTTTGACGCAGCCGGATCAGCCGGTATTATCAATATAATCCTTAAAAAGAATAAAAAAGCAGGTTTTAGTGGCCAGTTGCGTGTGGTTGGAGGTATTCCCAATGAAACCAGAATAAGTCCCAGTCTGAATTTTAAATCCAATAAACTCAATTTATTTGCTACGTACGGACTCAGGTTATCTGATTATGTGGGGGTATACACCATGCAGCAGTCTTCAGGACTTTCCGATGCCTCTTATTTACTGGATCAGAGACAGGATGAAAACAGGCATGACGATGCCAAACTGTTATATTTTGGAGCAGATTTTCAAATTAATGATCAGAACAGCCTTACTGCTGCTTTTCTCCGGAACTCAACACGTGATCATGATAAAACCCGTATGAATTATCTGTACTCTGGGAGAAATAGTTTGGCAGACAGCAGTGTCACACGCAATGGAGAATCTTGGGAAAAGAGGAGCTACAATCAGCTGGAGTTTAATTATACCAAAAGCTTTGATAAGCCCGGAAAGAAATTTACTGTCGATATGCAGTATGATTTCTGGGACAGTGATAAAGAATGGAATCTTGAAACGCGAAGGGTTTTCCCTTTGCCGGCTGGCTTGCCTTTGATCAGAACAGGTTCAGTAGGAAGCAGTAAGGATTTTATGATCAAAACGGATATGATCCACCCGCTGGACAGTACTTCTACCATTGAATACGGATTGAAATTGGAGGATCGTAGGGTCAACAGTGATTTCATTGCTGAGCAGCAAAATATTTCAGGCTGGGAGATCATTGATCAGATTGATAATCACCTTTTATATAAAGAGCTGATCGGAAGTGGATATGTTCAGTTTTCAGGTAAGAAAGGAGCCTTTAGTTATCAGGGAGGATTACGTGGTGAGCTTACCAAAATAGGAATTGAAGACCGGATGGGAACCTACACAAGCAATAAAAATTACACCCGTTTGTTTCCAACATTAAATCTAAGTTATCGTTTTAATGGAAACACGACTTTGCAGGGTAGCTATAGCAAGCGGATCAACAGGCCGTCCCTTACCATGATTTATCCTTTTAATGAATTGACAGATCTCAGCAGCCGTTATGTGGGAAATCCGGATCTTAATCCGTCATATGCACAGGTACTGGAAATTTCTTTTCTAAAGAACACAAAGACGTTTACTTTTAATCCATCGGTTTACTACCAAAGAAACAAGGGGATAATTGAGGATTATACGTACAGGAATGCTGAAGGGCTTTTTATTACCATGCCTGTAAATATTCATAAAGAAACCCGGAGTGGAATAGAGCTGTCCGTATTATATAATCCGTTAAAATGGATTCAGCTGAATACAGAGCTCAACCTGTTTCATTATGCAAAGGAAGGATCTTATCGGGAACAGACTTTTGATTTTTCAGGAACTACACTGACTGCCCGTTTAAGTGCTCAGCTTAAACTGAAGGATAAACTTTCTTTCCAGACAATATATAATTTCAGGGGGGTCAATGCAACAGCTCAAACCTATACTAATGCGGTACACAGTATCGACTTTGGATGCAGCAAAACTTTTTTAAAAGACAGGGCGACCGTCACATTTGATGTGAGTAATCTTTTTGAATTACGCAAACTAAGCAGCGTAACCACCGGAGCAGATTATGTGATCAACCAGACCAATATCCCTAATGCCGCCCGATATCGCCTGACGTTGGTCTACCGATTGAATATAAAAGATAACCAGGCTGTGCGACAGGCCAAAACAGGAAACCGTAACTAGATTTATCTTTTTTTTGTTGAATAAACAATCCTGTATTTTATGATCATTTCCGTTTTACTATTTTTATAAAAAACTTTCCAGCCCTTATGAACAATTGTATTTTTTGTAAAATAATAAACAGAGAACTCCCTGCAAGCATCATCCACGAAGATGATCAGGTAATTGCTTTTATGGACATCCAGCCCGTTAATCCGGGACACATATTAGTAGTGCCGAAAATACACAGGGAATTCATTGCCGAACTGGACGAAGATCTTACTTCAGGAATGTTCAATGTTGCTGCTAAAATTAATAGGGCCCTTAGGAAATCGGATATAAGATCTGAGGGAATCAATTATTTTCTTGCCGATGGTGAAGCTGCCGGCCAGGAGGTTTTTCATACCCATCTGCATATTTTCCCGAGATTCCGTAATGATGGTTTTGGTTTGCGGTTTGGTGAAAGATATTCAGTCCTTCCGGATCGCAAAGAGCTTGATGAGGTATGTACATCTATTAAAAAGATGATGGAATAATGTAGAAAAAGTATTTTCCCAATATTCTGAGCATACAGTTCACGATCGGAATTTGAATTTCGGGATATGATTTGTTGAGGATTTATTATTTGGATAAAAGCAAAAGAAAAGGTGCAGATTAAAATTAATTTTTTCATAATACTGAAAGCAATTATAGCAGCAAATCTCATAAAAAAACAGCAAATAAAAATAGAACGAAATTAACATCTTTTCTGTGTAAAACATATTGAAATACTTTATCAGGTTGACCAAAAAATGAATTACATTTGTCTCTAAGACAGGGGATGGCCGCATCTTAACATATAAAAATGAAATTACCAGAAATACATGGATATATAGATCGAAGGATTTTGATCAATTTTACTGCTGATCCTGACGCAGTAGAAAAGATTCTCCCTTTTCCATTCAGACCAAAGCTTTATAAAAATAAAGCAATAGTAGGTATTTGCCTGATTAGGCTTAAAAATATTAAAGCGTTGGGGCTGCCGGACTTTATGGGGATCGATTCCGAGAACGGAGCACATAGAATTGCTGTTGAATGGGACGAAGGCGGAGAGGTAAGGACCGGGGTATATATTCCGAGAAGAGATACTTCATCGAAGATCAATACGCTTATAGGCGGACGTGTATTTCCGGGTAAACATTATTATGCGAAATTTAATGTAAAGGAAAATAACAAGCATTACCATGTTGATTTTAAAAGCTCCGATCAGCTGATTACTTCAATTGATGCTAAGGAAATTGAAGTATTTGATAATCATTCCATATTTGAAACATTGCAGAAGGCTTCAGACTTTTTTCAGGAGGGATGCCTTGGGTATTCGCCTCATAAAGATAAGCTGGAAGGACTTCAGTTGAATACCTATACATGGGAAATAAGACCTCTTGAAGTGATGGATTTGAAATCAACTTTTTATGAAGATGAAACACTTTTCCCAAAAGGCTCTATAACGTTTGATAATGCTTTGCTGATGACCAATATCGAGCACACATGGAAATCGATGCCTGAAAAATGGTGATTCATTAAAGAGTATACCTGCAAGAATTAAAAAAAATAATCATGTACAACGAACAACTGGTAAACCGGATAAGAGAAACATTGATGCATGAGAATAATGTGGTTGAGAAAAAAATGTTCCAGGGATTAAGCTTTATGGTAGATGATAAACTATGCATCGGAGTTCGTAATGAGGAGATCTTATGCAGGATCGATCCTCAACAAGCAGAGCTGGAGCTGGAAAAAGAGTATTGCCGCCCGATGATTCATGGGAAGAGGATAGCAAAAGGATATATTTTTGTGAGTAAAGAAGGATATTATAAAAACAAAGATTTTCAATACTATATAGACCTCTGTCTTGCTTATAATAAAGTGGTTCAAAAGGCAAAAAAGAAATGAGGTGTCCTTCTTTTCATTAGATTTTTTTCAGAAGGGGTCGGAAAATAAAACACTACAGGAAGTGTATCAGCAATCTATGGGATGAATTTGACTGTCTTGAATATAATAATAGGCATCTTATAAAATTAATTCCGCTGATATTCGTAATACTTACTTATTTTTAGGCTATTAATTAAAAATTATGAAAACCGGAACTCGTTTTTATATTGTATTATTTCTGGGGCTGATTTCCAGTTCTTTATCTGCACAGACAGATGCTCAGCTGAAAAATGAAATTGCCCGGATAGAATCAGGTTTATTACCTGCCGTGAGATTTGAGGGAGAATCTGCATGGAAACTGGAAGACCGAATGAAGTTTTATAATATTCCAGCCGTCAGTATAGCAGTGATCAGAAATTACCAGGTGATATGGACCAAAGCATATGGACTCGCAGATGTGGAAAATAAAACTCCAGCTACCACCGCTACCTTATTTCAGGTTGCTTCTATGAGTAAACCCGTAACGGCATATGCTGCATTAAAGGAGGTAGAGGAAGGAAAAATAGATCCCGATGCTGATGTGAACAGATTTCTGAAATCCTGGAAAATTCCTGAGAATGAGTGGACAAAACAGAAGCCGGTAACGCTTAAGAATATTCTTAGCCATACAGCCGGTTTCACCGTACATGGATTCCCCGGATACGAGGCAGGAAAACCTCTCCCTACAGTGATTCAGGTGTTGAACGGAGAAAAGCCTGCCAATACCGATGCTGTGAAGGTGGATAAGCTTCCCGGAAAATCTTTTCGTTACTCTGGAGGTGGATATACTGTATTGCAGGAAATACTTACAGATATTGAAGGAAAGGATTTTGCAACTTTGATGAAGGAAAAAATCCTGATGCCTCTGGGAATGAAGAACAGCAGCTTCACTCAGCCTTTGCCAGAATCTCAGTCCGCAATTGCCGCAACAGCATATTTAGAAAACGGAACTAAAGTCCAGGGCAGATATCATATCTATCCTGAACAGGCCGCCGCCGGTTTATGGTCCACAGCAGAAGACTATGCCCGTTTTGTGGTCGATATCCAGAATACGTTGAATGGTAAAAGTAATACCATTATTTCCAAAAAGATGGCGGAAACATTTACAACTCCTTACATTGAAACTTTTGAGGGATTAGGTGTTATGCTGGAGACCTATGGCAATCAGGTATATTTCTCCCACGGTGGCTGGAATGAAGGTTTTTCCAGCCTTTTTACGGCGAGTAAAACAAGTGGGGATGGAATTGTAGTATTAACCAATACCAACAAACCTCAGTTTATCAATGAGGTTATACGTTCTGTGGCAACTGAATATCAATGGCCGGAATTTATGGCACCCACTCTTAAAATTTTACCTTTAAAACAAGAGGATTTCAGCAATACCGGTCGATATAAATTCAATAAGTATGGTGTTTACAGAATCTATCAGGAAAAGGGAAAACTGATGATGAAGATGAATGTGGAAGCACCGATTGAACTTCTTAAAATCGGGGAAAATAACTATGCGTTAAGAAACTGGAATTTTAAAATAAGTTTTAGGACTAACCCAAAGACAGGAAAACGTGAATTGGTGGAAACACTCCTGAATAAAACCATCCGTTCAGAAAACCCACAATGGGCGAAAGATGAGAAAGGACCATTGGAATTGATTCTTGAAGGATATTTTGAAAAAGGTCTGGAAGCTTATAAAAAAGCAAAAAAAGAAGATGCGGATAATGAAATGCTTTCCGAAGACTATATTAACGGTCTGGGGTATACCTTACTTCGCGAAAAGAAATATACCAATGCAATAGATTTTTTCCGTGTCAATACCCAATTGTATCCTCAAAGTGCAAATACTTACGACAGTCTTGGAGAAGCCTATCTTGAAGCAGGACAAAAAGATAAAGCTTTGGAAAATTACCGGAAAGTACTGAAAATCAATCCGGATAATGAAAATGCAATTAAGATTTTAAAAACAACAAAATAAAAGTTTTTAATTAGCGCCCCTGAATTCCAGGGGCGTTCATTTTGCCGTTCCTATTTCACGGTTTAATTCAATGAGTATTTTACGTATTGTGGTTCATAGTTCCATTAAATAACTATCACGAAGCATTTTTTATCAATTGATAAATAAATCCTAAGGCTTAACCTGTAGTTTTGTACAAAAAAAGATGTCAGGAGAAACAGATTTAAAAATATTGCTGCAACATATGGAACCGGTGTTGAATTCAGGGGAATATGTTTTTTGCAAAGTAGGTCATTTACATGAGATTCCGGATATAGAAAAACTTGTATTTTTCTTTCGTGAAAAAGAAGCCATAACCGTTGTTCTGGAAAAGGCGGTCGCTGAAAAATGGAATTTGGAATACAATTATGTTTCTTCATGGATCACTTTGAGTATTCATTCCTCACTTGAAGCCGTAGGGCTTACGGCTGCATTCGCTAACGTACTGAAGCACGAAGGCATTAGCTGCAATGTGGTGGCAGCTTATTTTCATGATCATATTTTTGTTGCAAAAGATGATGCAGAAAAAGCAATGGGAGCTTTGAAAGCAATCAAAGCGGAGCAATGAAGTTCCATTGAAAAGGAAATTCTTCAAATATTTACAAACAGTAGAGGATATTCTGAAGATAATATTATCAGAATGATTGTCGGAAAATTACATTTCGGGCTATAAAAATCGAATAATCAAAAATAATCTTCAGGATTTGCTTATTTTTATATAGCTGAAAATTAGCAATATAAATGGTAGTAAGCATGATTGATTTAAAAAATATTCATTTCTCTTTAAGAATATGGATTTTGGTGTTTGCCTTGGGATCTTGTTGCTTTTTAAAAGCCTCTGACAAGACAAAACCATTAAAAATAGTTCTTAATGGACCATGGAAATTTAAAACCGGAGATCAGAAGGCATGGGCTCATCCTGATTTTGATGATTCAAGTTGGGAAACAGTAGATTTTACTGCACCTCCCGGAGCCCATGATGGCGATGTGGGGCTGTCGGGCTATGTTGGAGGCTGGTCAGTTAAGGGATATCCTAAATATTCCGGATATGCATGGTACCGGATCAGAGTTTCACTGAAGGGATTCGAAGACAATGATCTGGCTTTAACCGGTCCGCCCGCTGTTGATGATGCTTATCAATTGTTCGTTAACGGAGTGTTATTGGGTAATGCAGGAGATTTTTCCAGACCAGTACCTATTGCTTACAGCATACAGCCACAGATTTTCATGCTTCCAGAAACCGTGAAGAAAAAAAAAGAAATTACGATTGCTTTCAGGGTATGGATGAGTCCGGGTACTTTGGAGCAGCTTTCTGATGCAGGTGGAATTCATATTGCGCCTGAAATTGGTGATAAAAGGATTGTTGAGCTAAAATACAAACAGCAATGGGGGCAAACCATAAAGGGCTATGTTGTAGAAGTCATTGAGCCTGTATTATTTATTCTTTTAGGAATTCTGATCTTTTTTTGGAAGCCTGTAAAATACTACAAATGGTTTATTATTGGCTTATTGTTACTGGCTTTTGTCCGAGCCAATCAAGCTTTTTTTTACTGGTTTCAGATAGAAACCGCACATGGGATCGATGTGGTGACAACAGTAATTCTAATGCCGTTGGCGCTTGGGGCATGGATTGTAGCGTGGAGAGACTGGTTTAATTTGCGTCAATTAACTTGGATATTTATAACGGCAATAGTCCTCACTGTGATGTATATGGGCTGCCAGTTTTTCGGGCTATCGTGGATTTCCGGACCCCTTTCACATCATTTATTTCAACAACTATCCCAATATGTAAGATTGTTGTTTGTTGTGTTAATGGTATACATAATATTCAAAGGAATGAAGCATCAGGAAAAAATAAAATACCTTCCTGCTGTATTATTGATTTCCGCAGGTTTATTTTCACAGGAATTGTCAGCGCTTCACATTCAGGGAATCTGGTTTCCTTTTGGAGTAGGTGTTTCCCGTACTCAATACGTATATGCTTTTTTTGTCATAGCCATGATTATAGTGATGATGTATGAAAGGAAGAAGGTAAAACCTTAAGGCAGCCAATGGAATTTTATAAATGATAAGGTAGAATCAGAAAAATTTACAGACTGATTTTAATTGTGATAAAGTTCCCTAAATCCAAGTGGAGTGGTATTCGTCATTTTCTTAAAGAATTTGCTGAAAGACTGTGGATGCTCAAATCCTAATTCATAAGCAATCTCACTTACGGTGCTGCCTGTTGTGCTGAGTTTTTCCTTTGCTTTTTCGGTCAGTTTCTGATGAATGAACTGTTGGGTGCTTTGTCCGGTAAGGTTTTGGAGTAATGTTCTCAGATATCCTGTAGAAATACCGAGCTCTCCGGAAATATAATGAACACTTGGGATGCCATTATTTATGATCATTTCACTGTTGAAATATTGGTTGAGTAGGATTTCTAACCGTTCAAGGATTTCATGATGTGCCTTATCACGGGTAATGAATTGGCGCTGGTAAAATCGGTTTGAATAATTAAAAAGCGTTTCCAGTAATGAAACCATGATATCACTGCTGAACTTATCCGTATTGGTATTGTATTCCTTTCGAATATTATCTATCAGAAGCTGAAGGATCTGCTCTTCATCTTCAGAAAGAAAAAGGGCTTCATGCAGGGAATAATCGAAAAATTCATATTGGGTTATAGTTTTAGCCAGGGGTTTATTCCATAAAAAATCAGGATGGATCATCAGCATCCAGCCTTCAGCGGGACGTGGCTGGTTGTCCATTTCAATCCGGAGTACCTGGTTCGGAGCCATAAAAAATAATATGCCTTCATCAAAATCATAGTCTTGCTGTCCATATTTGTATTTATGGTTCATATTTCTTTTTACTGAAAGGGAGTAAAAATCAAATACCAGGCTTTCACTTCCTTTATCGGGTTTTTGCATATCTCTAAAATCAATGATGCTGATCAGCGGATGTTTAGGCTTTGGTAAGCCACGCAAAGCATGAAATTGTGAAATCGTTTTGATCCTTATGGGTTCTTTTGCCGACATAATCTTTTAGGGTATAAAAAGAGAAGAATATGTAAATAGTTATCACATACTCTTCCCTGATGTGGTATAGTAAATTTACAATTTATTGAGCAGGAAAATAAATTTCTCCGTGTAAATCCGATAGCAAATCGATTTCATTTGGCTCCCAATTTAATATTTCCCGTGTTGCAGCGCTTGAAGCAAGGACGTCAAATTCTGCAAAATGGGCAAACCAGGTAAAGTGATCTGCTACCTCACCTGCTGAAATGGAACGTGCTGGTATACCCAGTTTTGTACCTATCGTTTCGGCGATCTTTTTAAATTCTATGCCTTCTTCTGCAACTCCGTGGTAGCGTATTCCGTTAACAGAATGGTTTTCTACGGCCAGTCGGAAGAGTTTGGCCGCATCTTTACGGTGTACTGCAGGCCAGAAATTCTTACCGTTGTCAATGTATGCAGAAAAACCTTTTACTTTTGCTATCCCAATCAACGAAGGAATAAAGCCAATTTTATCTCCCAGGTCATGTACCACAGGGGGAAGACGGACAACGGATACCTGAACTCCTTTAGCAGCTACTTTGTCTGCTGCATGTTCTGTAATAATCCTTGGGATGCTATTACCTTCCGGCATATCTTTTTCCGTAATCATACCTTGTTTTTTAAGCACACCGATTCCTGAAGTAATAACAAATGGCTTTTGTGTTCCTTCCAGTACAGAGCCGATCGTTTCAATGACCTTTCCGTCCAGGATACACATTTCTTTAAACTTGCTGAAATCATGGATAAACCCAAGATGAATTACTGCATCAGCTTTTTCAACTGCTTCTATCAATGTCTCTGGTTGACTGAGATCTCCGTAATATACTTCTACACCGGACTTCCTTAGTTTTTCCGCGGATTCCTCAGAACGGGCTAATCCTATAACCTGATGTCCGCCGGATTGTAATTCTTTTACTGTTGCAGAGCCTATAAATCCTGTAGCTCCTGTTACAAATACTTTCATTTTCTATTTGTTTTTAACACTACAAAGTTGGAAAGAACAGGATTTCTCTATGTAGCCAAAACACACTTTGTTGTAGCCGGAAAACGCATAATTGAAAACACGTGATAAATAAAATAGCTTCATATTTTTTAAACTGCATCATTATAAATCGACCCAGGAAGCTGTAGCGTAAAGAAAATGATTTCTGTGAACGTAAAGAAAATTCTACTGTCCGAAGCGCGACAACAATACCGAATCGAATAACTTATCCTGAATTCGCGCAAGTTTTAGAATTTTTAGAGAACAGAATTCATTTTTAGCGAAAGATTCCAGTCTTGAACTTTTGGTTCTTTTACTTCAAGGTAAAAGAACATAATAAAAAAGATTGCTTTGTTCCCCGCAATGACGGTAGGTTTATCTCCCACAGATTTTGCAGATTTAAAAAAGACCTATATTTCAACTTTGAAGTCAATTCTTAACCGACCTCGGAAGCTGTAGCGTAAAGAAAATGATTTCTGTGAACGTAAAGAAAATTCTACTGTCCGAAGCGCGACAACAATACCGAATCGAATAACTTATCCTGAATTCGCGCAAGTTTTAGAATTTTTAGAGAACAGAATTCATTTTTAGCGAAAGATTCCAGTCTTGAACTTTTGGTTCTTTTACTTCAAGGTAAAAGAACATAATAAAAAAGATTGCTTTGTTCCCCGCAATGACGGTAGGTTTATCTCCCACAGATTTTGCAGATTTAAAAAAGACCTATATTTCAACTTTGAAGTCAATTCTTAACCTACCTAGGAAGCTGTAGCGTAAAGAAAATGATTTCTGTGAACGTAAAGAAAATTCTACTGTCCGAAGCGCGACAAGAATACCGAATCGGACAGCTCATATTGAACTCGCGCAAGTTTTAGAATTTTTAGAGAACAGAATTCATTTTTAGCGAAAGATTCCAGTCTTGAATTTTTGGTTCTTTTACTTCAAGGTAAAAGAACATAATAAAAAAGATTGCTTTGTTCCTCACAATGACGGTAGGTTTATCTCCCACAGATTTTGCAGATTTAAAAAAGACCTATATTTCAACTTTGAAGTCAATTCTTAACCGACCTCGGAAGCTGTAGCGTAAAGAAAATGATTTCTGTGAACGTAAAGAAAATTCTACTGTCCGAAGCGCGACAACAATACCGAATCGAATAACTTATCCTGAATTCGCGCAAGTTTTAGAATTTTTAGAGAACAGAATTCATTTTTAGCGAAAGATTCCAGTCTTGAACTTTTGGTTCTTTTACTTCAAGGTAAAAGAACATAATAAAAAAGATTGCTTTGTTCCCCGCAATGACGGTAGGTTTATCTCCCACAGATTTTGCAGATTTAAAAAAGACCTATATTTCAACTTTGAAGTCAATTCTTAACCTACCTAGGAAGCTGTAGCGTAAAGAAAATGATTTCTGTGAACGTAAAGAAAATTCTACTGTCCGAAGCGCGACAAGAATACCGAATCGGACAGCTCATATTGAACTCGCGCAAGTTTTAGAATTTTTAGAGAACAGAATTCATTTTTAGCGAAAGATTCCAGTCTTGAATTTTTGTTTCTTTTGCTTCAAGGTAAAAGAACATAATAAAAAAGATTGCTTTGTTCCTCACAATGACGGTAGGTTTATCTCCCACAGATTTTGCAGATTTAAAAAAGACCTATATTTCAACTTTGAAGTCAATTCTTAACCGACCTCGGAAGCTGTAGCGTAAAGAAAATGATTTCTGTGAACGTAAAGAAAATTCTACTGTCCGAAGCGCGACAACAATACCGAATCGAATAACTTATCCTGAATTCGCGCAAGTTTTAGAATTTTTAGAGAACAGAATTCATTTTTAGCGAAAGATTCCAGTCTTGAATTTTTGTTTCTTTTGCTTCAAGGTAAAAGAACATAATAAAAAAGATTGCTTTGTTCCTCACAATGACGGTAGGTTTATCTCCCACAGATTTTGCAAATTTAAAAAAGACCTATATTTCAACTTTGAAGTCAATTCCTAATCGACCTCGGAAGCTGTAGCGTAAAGAAAATGTATTCTGTGAACGCAAAAAAAATTCTACTGTCCGAAGCGCGACAACCATACCGAATCGAATAACTTATTCTGAACTCGCGCAAGTTTTAGAATTTTTAGAGAACAGAATACATTTTTAGCGAAAGTATCCAGTCTTGAATTTTTGTTTCTTTTGTTTCAAGACAAAAGAATATAACAATCGGTTTATCCAACCCCAATTTATGAGCATTTCGCAGATTAAAAAAATCTTCAATTAAACGATTCCCTAAATGCAATAGGCGTTACCTTCACCATTTTCTTAAAAAACTTACTAAAAGATTGCGGATGCTCAAATCCAAGCTCATAAGCAATTTCACTGATTGATAATTGTGTGGTTGACAGTTTTTCCTTTGCAAGATTGCTGAGTTTCTGATGAATATATTGTTGGGTATTCTGTCCGGTTAGTGACCGTAAAAGATCGCTCAGGTAACTGGCGGAAATACTCAGTTTTTCTGCTAGGGAATGAACTGTGGGAATTCCATGTTCCAATAGGCTTGAATTATTGAATGATTGATCAAGAACTTCTTCAAATTTTTCAAGTATACTGTGGTTCACTGCTTTTCGGGTAATAAACTGTCGTTTATAAAACCGGTTGCTGTAGCTTAATAGAAGCTCTATTTGTGCAATCATTACATCCTGACTGAAATCATCGATCCGGTTATTGAGTTCTTCCTCAATGATTTTAAAAACCGATAAAATGGTTTCCTTTTCTTTTTCCGAGAGAAGTAAAGCTTCGTTGGCAGCGTAGGAAAAGAAGCCATATTCCTTTATTTTTTTTACCAGAGGATAAGACAATATAAAATCGGGATGAAAAAGCAGGATAAAGCCGGAATTCGTTTGGTCATCCGGGCTTTCAAAGATCTGGTTGGGGGCAGTGAATACCAGTCCACCTTCGCGAAAATCATAATAGTTTTGCCCGTACCGTGCGTGGCTGCATAGATCTGTTTTGCAGGCGATCTTATAAAAATTCAACATCATGGTTGGGGAAAGTTCATCCGTATTGATTCGGATGTCTCTGATATTGATAAAACTTACCAAAGGATGTACGGGCTTGGGAAGCCCGAACACCTTATGCAAGTCGTATAAAGATTCAAATTTTTGTGGAATGTTTTTATCCATTTTAAATAATTGTATCCGATCAGAAATTCTTTTACAATTTACAAATAAATTGCCTTAAAGAACCGACTTTTCTATTATCAGTTTAATCTTTTAATGTTCTTAGTTTTGCCAGATCTTCATCTTTTCTGTCGCCATAAACCTGAATGGTAGCCAGTGCTGTTTCTATCTGCTTAAATTCATCTTCAGTAAGGACAATATCAGAAGATTCTATATTCTCGCGGATCCTTTTTAAATTTCTTGAACCCGGAATCGGTACGATAAAATCATTTTTATGGAGCATCCACGCCAGGGAGATCTGCGCGGGAGTTGCTTCTTTCATAGTGGCAAACCCATGCAAGAGATCCAATAGAGGCTGATTTGCGAGAATGTTATCTTTTTGAAAGCGGGTGATTACTCTACGGGCATCAATTCCGGTAAATGATGTATCTGCGTTTACTTGACCGGACAGGAATCCGTTAGCTAAAGGCGAGAAGGCTACAAAACCGATTCCCAGTTCTCCGCAGGTCGGTATCACATTTTTTTCAAACTGCCGGGCCATAATAGAGTATTCACTTTGAATCGCGGTAATGGGTGTTACGGCATGTGCTTTCCTGATCTCTTCTTCTGTGGCTTGTGATTGGCCCCAGCCCAGTATTTTTCCTTCCCTGATCAGCTCACCCATACACCAGGCTATATCTTCTACAGGAATATCTTTGTTTACACGGTGCTGATAATAAAGTTCGATGTGGTCTGTTTTCAATCTTTTTAATGAGCCTTCTATTTTATTTCGGATCACTCCCATTAGTTTTTCTGCGGAATAATTTTCTATGCTATCCTGAATCCAGAATTTGGAGGCAATGCTCACCTCATTCCTGAAACCGGCTAAAGCTTCACCCACTAATTCTTCATTAGCTCCCATGGCGTAGGCTTCTGCAGTGTCAAAAAAAGTACAGCCAAGATCATAGGTATTGTGAAGTAACTCTATGGATTCTTTCCGTTCTGGTACTGATCCGTACCCCTGGCTGAGTCCCATACTGCCATAACCTATACTCGATACCTCGAGAGTTCTCAATTTTCTTGATTTCATTGTATTCTTATTTAAAGTTGATATCGCAAAGTTCAGCTTATAGCATAAGGTTTATGTAGCCTGATTGAGGGATCACGTAGCCAGATTGCGGAAAATCGGCAGAAATGCATTTCATGGAAATAAACGGTAGGGAAGAAGCTTTTTTAAGTGAGGTAAATGTCTGATTAACCTCTGAAATTGTCCGTTTGGGGTACTTTGTAAGTGTTCCGCCTTTTTGTGCGCTTTATGTTTGCACCATAATCATACAAAAATAAACAACAATGAAAGCATTCAGAACCATTTCAGCAGCAAGTATTTTATGTGTAACGCTATTTTCAGTAGCAACTGTGTCATGCAGTGAAGAAAGTGAGATCATCACCCAGGAAGTCCAGATGGTGAACCACCGCAACGCCAAAACAAAATTTATAAAAGTAAAGGGGAATGACATCGCTTATCGTACCTGGGGAAAAGAAGGAGGGATACCGTTGGTATTATTACCTGGATTGGGAGGCTCCATGGACGACTGGGATCCGGCAGTCACAGACGGGCTGGCTCAGAAATATAAGATCATTATATTCGATAACCAGGGCGTGGCTTCTTCCCAGGGAACAACCCCTAATACCGTGCAGGGAATGGCCGATGATGCCATTGCCTTTATCAAGGCACTCAACCTGACGAAAGTAAATATTATGGGCTTTTCGATGGGAGGATTTGTGACACAAAGAGTGGTTTTAACGCAACCTACACTCATCAATAAAGTTATTTTAACAGGTACCGGACCTAAAGGTGCAATCGGATTATCCAATTTGCCGAATATTATTGCCGGAACTGCAGGATTAAGTCCTGAAGAATCTTTCCTGAAATTTGGATTTACCCAATCTGCAGCGAGTATTGCGGCAGGAAAGCTATCTTATGAGAGGATTCAGCTTCGTACAACGGATCGGGATCATGCATTAAGCGATGCGACTTCCAATGCTCAGTTTACGGCTGTTCTGAGTTGGGCACAACCTGATGCCAACGCTCTTGAAGAAATAAAAATGATCAAAAATAAGGTGCTTATCGTTCACGGGGAAAATGACCTTCCCGTATCGGTTCAGAATGCACAGAATATGAAACAAAATTTGGAGCATGCGGAACTCGTGATTTTTCCGGATTCAGGACATGCTTCTTTCTTTCAGAATCATGATGCGTTTGTGGCGAAGGCTGTGGCGTTTTTGAGTGAGTAGTTTTTGTTTTTAATTGAGAGCCTACCGATAACGGAGGCTCTCTTCTTTTACCTTAAGGCCGGTTTCTTGTTAAGATACAAAGTTATTTTACAAGCTTTTCATAAACTTAAATTTGTTTGCATTTGATTAGCATAAATTTTATTTAATAATTACACATTGCATTTAAAATATTTTCACCAACTGAATCAGGAACTACATAACTCATTTCGACTAAAAATTCTTTTGTTTCAAAATTATTTAGGTATTTTCCATCTTTATTATAAATTGTTACCTGAATCATTCCAAGTTGTTTTTTTGAACAATCAAATTTATATAATAAAATTTTATAGCCATCAGTTGTTTTTTTACTTCCCACTTTGTTATCGGGATAGTATTCTATTTTATTGGATGTTTGTTTTATCCATGCAGTATTATCGTTGTTAGGCTTAAAATGGTAAATTGTACCATCATCCGTTGCTGTTACATATTTCCATTCTTGTGCAAATAAATTGGCTCCGATAAATAAAGGGAGTAGAATTAAAGATCTTTTCATATTTGTGTAAAAATTTATTAGAAATTATTTGAATAAAATCTGATAATTTTAAAAATACGGAATTAATCATTATCGTAAAAATATTTAGCTTTGAAATTGAGCCTTAATAGGCTGTTTGATAGTGTTTTGAATGAAGTTTACTGTTCGTTTTAATATTATTAATCCAATTTTCAATATTGATAAATTTATTTAAGTGAATCTTTTACTCAATATGGAAAGCCACGATTCTGTAGTATACCATACCATCTTAAAGGAGAATTATATAAAAAAATAATAAGAGATCTCTATTATTAATTCAATGAAGATCTCTTATCATCTAATTATCTAACGTCTAACTTCTAAGCTCTAATTTCTAATTTCCACCCTAATTCATCTCAATAAACAGCTCTTCATTAGATCTCCTTACTTTTTTCAGGTTTACCAGCCAGTCATTCTCTTCATCCCTGTATCCCAATGC
Organism: Chryseobacterium sp. Chry.R1; assembly: GCF_039645525.1. Lineage (NCBI taxonomy): Bacteria > Pseudomonadati > Bacteroidota > Flavobacteriia > Flavobacteriales > Weeksellaceae > Chryseobacterium > Chryseobacterium sp. Chry.R1. The sequence goes on along the minus strand of NZ_CP151793.1, from coordinate 3,959,152 downwards.
TAAAAGAACCGTACTCTTTAATCCCTGTTCATGAAGATTAAGAATCTCATCATACGCTTCACTGTCAAATCCTTCCAGAGGAGTGGCATCTACTTTCAGATCGGCTGCGGCAAGAAGGCCAAATCCTAATGCGAGGTAAGCCTGATGGGCAGCACCTACAAAATGCTGGTCTTTACTTCTTTTTTCCAGAATGCCGAGAAGCTTTAAACGGTAGTCATCGGTGGCACTGGAAGGCAGGTTGCGTTCTTTATTACTAAATTCGAAAAAGGTGTTTACTCTTTCCGGAGTGTACTCATCCCATGCTGCAAAAACCAGCAAGTGAGAAGCCTGAAGAATCTGTTTTTGTTCCCATGAATAAGGATACAACTTTTTCTTCAATTCCTGATTGGTGATCACCAAAACCTTAAAAGGCTGTAGACCCGAACTTGAAGGCGACATCCGGATCGCTTCCAGGATCTGCTCAATCTTTTCATTTTCTACTGTTTTACCATTATAGCTTTTAGTGGCAAATCTCCATTGTAATGTTTCTTGTAATGACATAATGTTGAGTGTTTTTTATTAAAAATTGTTGAGGTTTTTATCTCATTTTGATGGAACAAAGTTAGGGAGTTTTGGTTTCCAAAACACACCTGTTACCCATTGGTAACCAGTTACAAAAAAGTAACCAGGTGACTTTTAATATAAATAATTCCGTAATTTTAAAGTCTAATTTTCTGGGTATGAAAAAAGATAAAATTGAGATCTCAATAAAATGCCAAAACCACATCCGTGGCGTACGTGATACGATGTATCTGCTGGATGGGAAATGGAAAACGCTCATCATAAGCCATTTGTACTATATAGGAAAAATGCGGTTTATGGATCTGAAAAGACAGGTAGAAGGCATCGCGTCAAAAACCCTTTCCAAGGAATTAAAAGAACTGGAAATGAATAACCTGATCAAAAGAACCCAGAATAATACCATGCCCGTTTCTGTAGATTATGAACTGACCTGTTTTGGTGAAAGTCTCCATACGATTATTGATACGATGGGTGAGTGGGGGATGAAGTATAGGAAGGATTTATTGCAGAAGGGAAGTGAGGTGGTTGCGGAGGTTGTGAATTGAGCCAGAAGGAAGATCAACGAGCGTGACGCTCGAGCTAGCGAGGGGAAATTAATCATTGAAATAAACAATGGATAAAATCTTTCACCCGAATCATTTGCGAACTTTGTATCAGATGTTCTTGATAATTTATTTCATGGGTAAATGATAACAGAGAAATGATTATGAGAAGAAAAAGAAAACCTAATTTCTTAGAGGAAAATAAGCAAAATTTAAGGGGTCTGTTGTAGGTGGCTTTTTTATTTATATTTGCGAAAACTAAAAACATATGAAGCCAACAAAACCAGATTATTTAGTAGTGTTTATTATTTTAGCAATCCTCTTTATAGCAGCTGTAATATTATCAACATTATATATTGGACAAGATGTAAATGAAAATACTAGAGGCACTTTTGGGGACATGTTTGGAGCAGCTAATGCCTTATTTACTGGTTTGTCTTTTGTTGGTCTGATTGTAACTATTTTATTGCAGAGGCGTGATATTAATAATCAAAGAGACTTGAGCAATGTCCAAAATTTTGAAAATACCTTTTTTCAAATGTTATCACTTTATTCTAACTTTGTTACGACTGTTGAAAGAGATGATTTAAAAGGCCGAAAATATTTAAATAGACTTTCTTGGGATTTCATGCATTCATTACGTGAATTATGTTATTCTAAAGGAACTATAGACCTTACTGAAGTTAGAAATTTATACATTGAAATACATCAAGTCCATAGATCAGAAATGGATCATCATTTACGCATTTTATATAGTATCATAGAATTAATCGATACTTCAGAAAGAATTGATAAAATGAAATATTTTAGAATATTTAAAGCTAACTTGTCGTTAGATGAAATTGCGTTGCTTTATTATGGTTGCTTGTATAATAATGATTTAATTGTAAAAAATATGATTGAAAAGTTTCCCATTTTTGAAGATTTGTTACTCATACATATTCCACATCTTAATATTAGAAATTATTATAATAAAAGGGTTTATAATTAAAATTTAGTAAAGTATTTTTAAAAGAAATCGAAACTAAATGACACCAGCAGAATACAAAGAATATGATCGTCTCACAGATGAAATGGAAATGCATTTTATCGCTCTTACCCCTACCTTTATGGGGTACCGTGAAGATATTATATTTGGTGATGATCTACCAGGAATTAAATATTACTGTTTCCATTTCTACAATGATAAATACCTTTCCCATATTTACCAAAAACTAACAACAAGAATTGAACGACTATACAAACAAATAGATAGTGAGCGACTTCCGGATCTATCTCATGGATTTGCTAATCTCCTTATTTACCTAAAGGAACCACTTGTCAGAGAAAATGATCAAAAGTATCGAGAAGAGAATTACAACCATTGATGTGAGGTAGTTATTCGAGATGAGGTATTAATAAATAATGGAAGTTTTAGGAAATATATGATAGGTCAACTATAGTAAACTATTACTAGTTAACTTTTTATTATATTTGATAAAAACTAAGGAATCGTGGAATATAAAGAAAGTCTTAAATTAGATATGAAAAAAGCAAATTCATATCTCAGTGAACAAACTTTAAATTTTGGAAATAGAACGGTTTTAACCTCCGCTTTTATTATTTTAATTTCTTTAAACTTTCTGACAATTAACGGTATTGAAATTGAAGGCATTTCAATTTCAATCAATACTACTGTACTTACTTTAGTATTAATATTTGTTAATTTTTATTACTATCAGCAATTCATCTTATCCTATGATGCTGATAATCATTCAAATTTTGTCCCTGAAGAATATGAAGTATTTAAAAACGAAACTCTTTCTCTTATAGCATTTGCTGAAAACAAACTTGGTGAGTTAACTGAAAGGCGTAAAATTATTACTGAAGAATTCTCAAATCAAACTATTATAATTGAAAAACGAAAAGAATTGCTTGAACAATTAGAAGGGATTGCTAAAGAAATGCAAGAATATGGAATTATACTTGAAAGATCAACTGTAGCTTTTAAGAAGGACGCATTGAAAGCTAATAAATTCATTCAAATTGTAAAAAGGTATAGAATGTTAAATTTTAATATACCTCAGATAATTTATTTTATTGGTTTATTTACAGTTTTTGTAAGGTTTTCAATTTATATTTATTATGTATTTCACACTCAAGTAGAGCCATGGAATTACTTATGGCAAAACGAATTAATACACTATAAAGTAATATTTCAAAACAAAACAACTCCTTAATTATGGCTTTATTTTATACTTTAAGTTGTTCAGGTTTAGCAAAATTCTTATAATGATTCCATTGATTAACCATAAAGTCAGCTAATTCAATCTTTTCATCAGCTGTCAACTTTTCTTTTTCCTCATCATAATCTTGACCCATAATGTGAAAGTCGCCATCTGAACCTTCGGAAATTTGTAGATTTCAATTGATCCCTATAAATCCGTTATGGCAACTTGCTTCACGTTCAGAATCAAATATTGCCTTATTGTCTATTATTTTCATATTTCAAATTTAACTTATTTTTAAAATCCCGAATTACTATTATTCAGCAAGGAAACACAATATATAAAAACAAATTTTCTCTATATTTGTACAAAGCACAACAAACCACTATGGAAAAGCTAAGAAGTCTAAGAAAGCAGCGAGGGTACACTCAGGAATACATGTCAAAAATTTTATCAACAGATGTTTCCAACTATTCACGGAAGGAAAGTGGAGATGTCAAAATATTTGAGGATGAGTGGGAGAAGTTAGCGAAAGCGTTAGAAGTTCCTGTAGAAGAAATTAAAGAAGAAAGATCCGCCCGTGTCGTAAACAATGATAACCTTGTTTTTAACGATCAGTCAGCAAATAATAATTTTAATCAATATTATAATATTCCTGAGTATATCTTAGAAAACCAACAGGAATACATCAATCTTCTTAAAGAGCAGATCGAAGCTTTAAAAGAAGAAAATAAAAGATTAAAATCTGGAAAATAAATCTGTTTCAGAAAAACAGATCATCAATATACATACTGTCTCCAACGAGGCAGTATTTTTTGTATCAAGAATAAATCTATAATACTAGGTTTGTAAATTTAGTCTTGATATTACTTGTTTATACCCTTTTAAAATTTCATTATATTGATCATCGCGAATATTGGGGTCTCTTAGAGAATAGCTTGCAAGAGGCAACAAATCTTCACGGATAAAATCCCAATGGCAGAATATGAGAGCTCCGTGATGAAAATGATAATTAGATAGTTCTTTAGATAAAACAGGAGGAATAGTATCCATTTCTGAAATAATTCTGAATGCGTTATCAGCTTGTGATACACCTAATGTATATGAAGTTTCAAAGTCATCTAATAGACTACTTCCTCCTCTTCCTTTAACTAGATCCAAATTTGCGATGCGTGTATATTGAGATCTAAGACTTGTTGGCGGATGTGTTATCTCTAATAGACCTTTTCCAATATAGTTATTTTCCATTATTCTCCAACACATTTGGCGCACAAAAGACCACAGTTTGAATACGGATCTATAATTTGGTAAAATTTCTTTAAACTTGTCTTCTTTAGAATCAAAAATTGCTAACATTTCCCGAAGTGTTTCAATTGCAGAAAATGCATCTGCATCTATTTCGAGAGTTTGACGATGTAGACTAAGAATGCTTGTTAGTTTGTTTGATTCTGTTTGTACCTCTTCTAAATAATGAATTTTAGAAGACTCTAAGAAGTCAATGTGACCATTAACTATGTGTCCCAATTCATGAAAAATAATATTTAAAATTGATTGAGAAAAGATCAGTTCAGCTAATGTACGACGTTCTTTTGTTATTGGCGAGACTGGTGGATCTTCTTCAATGATGTAAATTTCATCTTTAATAATGATTGAATTCTGTAATTTAATTACATTATTCTCTTGATTCGAAGGCCCAAAATCAGATAAAATATTTGGATTAGCGCTGAATTTTCTAGCATAATATTCAAATATCTTAATCGTACCCTTAGATATTGCAATAAAATAAGAGCCTTCATATTTTGTTGCAACTGCATTTACTCTTGAATTGTCAATGATATCGAAATATATATCTAGATCTGTGTATTTTGCAAGAGTTTCTTGGCAAGTAGCACGGAACTGATTTAAGTAATTATCATCTTGGGTAACTATTCTATTTCCATAACGACTGAATACTTTACTAAATTGTTCTTCTCTTTTTTGGTTACTCATAGTTTTTAGAATATTATTTCAAATGTAATAATAAAACTCTGAGTATGATTAATAAAGTAGATATTAAGTTTATTATAAAATATAGCATTTTCCGGCCCTTTTCGTGTTTCTACGTAAATCACTATTTGGTTATTTATATGCTGCCATTTCTTTCGGTTTCTCCGTTACTTTGGTCTGTTCGCAGAACTGAAAGCTTATAGAAAGATCATAAAAAACTAAAATAGTATCATGAAAATTATAACCATCACATTACCCTTATCTCCGGATTATCACAATGAGTCCGCAGATCTTAAGAAAGCAGGATATACTATATCCTTTGAATTTTTTCATATGGCATTTTATAGAGATGGATTTCTATACAGAAAATTGGTTGACCAGGCTATAAGGCAGTTTATATGTTAGTATTATAAGATTCTGTCAATTCCCCTTATTTTATAATATCATAGTTTAAAAGATTGTTCGTCTTTTTTATTGCTTCTTTGTTATTTTGCTCCATAATTCTGTAAAACTCGGAACGGGATACTTCTTTACCGTCAATATGAAAATTTTGTATATTAAGAGCTCGTGGGTCGCCTTCATCATGCATTTGTACAGAAGGTTTATCATGAAAATTCTTAATAGCGTTTTTCAAGTCCTTTTCAGAAATCTGTAATAGATCTGACTTGAAATAATAAGGAATTTCACTAATGTCAAAACGATGCAAAGATTGTATTCCAATTAGATTAAATGAAATACTTCGTTGATCGTCTTCTGCTTTTATGATCAAGCCTGGTAATCCTTGAAATAAGTAAGGTCCATCCTGTACCGGAATGTCGGTGGTAAACCATACCGTCCATTTTCTTTTATATAAAGTAGTGGTTGCTCGCTGGACAGAATATCCTAGAATATTCTTTTTCTCTGGAAAAACTTGCCAATCTAATTTTTTATGCAAACTCACGTTGTAATCAACAAGGCAGCTTGTATAGAAATTCATATCAAAACTGGGATATTTTTTTACGACTACATCTAAAAAACCTATTTTTTGATAAGGAAAATCTCCCATAGGAGTCTCTTTATTTTTTATTAAAGAATCAAGTACTAAAACTTGAGCTGCATAAAATTTAGATCCTTCCTTTCCGATATCCAGATTCAAAATCTCTTTTTCTTTATTTTCAAGATGCGTTGAATCCTTTGCAAAAACATACTCATATACAAAACGTTTGTTTTGTGATTTAATAAATAAAGAAACAAATAAAAAGAAAAATACTACTTTATACATAACTGAAAGTGGGCGGATTATAATTCAGTTAATATATTGTTTTTTTTAAAATTAAATAGGATGTAAATAGGAATAATTTAAAGTTTAATCAAAATATTGGGATGTATTTTTTCATAATTAATTAATAACGGCTTATGTATGTATTGAGTTGCATGATGAAGGTGTTTAATGAAAGTTAATATATTATTTAAACTTGTTAACGGTTTGTTAAAAGATACTGTCTGTTTTTTATGGAATTTTGCCCCTATAAAAAATGTAGCATGAACCTTTTCAAAACTTCTCTTTTTATTCTTCTTTCTTTCACCGGTATTACCGGGCACGCACAGAAACATTCGCCACAAAAAAAAGTAGTTTTTATTATCGTAGATGGTATCGCTGAAGATATGCTGGACAAGTCTGAAATCCCCAATCTTAAAAAGATTAAAAAAGACGGTGCACTCCTGAAAGCGTATGTAGGAGGAGAAAAAGGAGGGTACAGTGAAACACCCACGATTTCAGCAGTAGGATACAATAGTTTGCTGACAGGAACCTGGGTGAATAAGCATCATGTTTTTGATAACGATATTAAAGATCCTAATTATAGCTATCCAACCATTTTCAGGCTTTTTAAAGATCAGTATCCCGGCAAAAAGACAGCTGTATTTTCAACCTGGGAAGACAACCGCACGAAACTGATCGGTGAAGGTCTGGCGGCTACAGGAAAAATAAAAATGGATTTTTCTTATGATGGGTTGGAAAAGGATACCTTGAAATTTCCACACGACAAACAAAGCGGATATATCCGTAAGATCGATAGCCTGGTGGCAGGAAAAGCAGCAAGCTATATTAAAGAAAATGCCCCTGATTTGTCTTGGGTATACCTGGAATTCTCTGATGATATGGGACATCGCCACGGAGATGGAGATATTTTGTATAAGGCAATCTCCTTCGAAGACAGGCTGATCGGAAAAATATATGATGCCGTAAAAGAGCGAGAGGCAAAGCATGGAGAGGATTGGTTATTCATCGTTACAACGGATCATGGAAGATCTGCCAGTAACGGAAAAGGGCATGGCGGGCAAAGTGATAGAGAACGGGATACCTGGATTGCAATCAATAAACCCAATATTAACGCATATGCCAAAAATAATCGTGTTGCCATTACAGATATTCTTCCTACGATGACTGATTTTCTCAGTATCAAAGTACCTGAGAATGTTCAACAGGAAATGGACGGAATCGATTTGCTTAAAAACAGAGCGGTAAGCCAGCTGAATGCCTCTTTGTTAACCGACAGAACATTGGAAGTAACGTGGAAAGTAGTAACACCCACGAAGGAATCTGCGGAGGTGTATGCAACCACTACCAATAATTTCAAAACCGGTGGTAAAGACTATTACCAGTTGTTGGGACAGGCAGATCTGAGCAGTGGTAAGTTTATATCAAAACAAAAACTCGATCATTCCAATATCTACAAGATTGTTCTGAAAACCAAAGAAGGCTTTCTGAATACGTGGATCACTCAACAAAATAAATAAGGAATCTACTTATGAAATTACATCTTTTAATCGGCCTGGGCTTAGTCACAGGCCTGGAAGTCTATGGCCAGAACGTACAGAAAATAGATGGCGCCGATACCATAAAGACCCATGAGAAAAAGATCGATGAGGTTGTTATTACAGCACTTGGGATCAAAAAAGACAAAAAAACGTTGGGATATGCAGTACAGGAGGTGAAAGGCGATGTGTTTGAAAAAGCAAAGGAACCGAATTTCATCAATTCCCTTTCCGGAAGGGTAGCCGGATTGAATGTTAAGAACAGTACGGATCTTTTTCAAGATCCGGGAATCAGCCTGAGGGGTGCCAAGCCGCTTATTGTTATTGACGGTGTTCCAGACAGGACCGCTGATTTGTGGAGGATCAATGCGGATGATATCGATAATATCAGTGTATTGAAAGGACCTACAGCTTCTGCTTTGTACGGATCAGTGGGAAAGGACGGAGCAATCATGATTACCACTAAAAAAGGTAAGAAAGGAAGAATGAGTATTTCATTTAATAATTCCACCATGTTTCAGACTTCTTTTATCCGTATTCCTAAAGTGCAGACAACATACGGGGGAGGAAATAATGGGAAATATGCCTATATAGACGGAAGTGGTTCCGGAAGTGAAGGTGGCGGATGGATCTGGGGTCCTAAGCTAGACCAGAAAGATCCTACAACACCCAGCGGATATTATGAAACTCCGCAATACAATAGTCCGATTGATCCTTCAACCGGAAAACCGATACCCTTACCATGGATTTCCCGTGGAAAGAATAATATTAAAAATTTCTTTGATACCGGCGTTATCCAGTCCAATAACCTGAGTGTGGACTGGGGAAGTGAAAAAGCAACTTTCAGACTTTCCCTTTCTAATATTTATCAGAAGGGAATCGTTCCGAATACCGATCTGAAAACTACGTCAATCAGTCTGGCAGGATACGTAAATCCTATTGAAAAGCTTACGATTAATTCTACTTTAACCTATAATAAAGAATATACCTCCAACTTCCCGGAAGTAGGATACGGACCTACGAACTATCTTTATAATCTGGTATTATGGACCGGTGCCGATGTAGATGTAAGAGACCTGAGAAATTACTGGGTAGCCGGAAAAGAAGGATACCAGCAAAGGCATTACAATGTTTCTTACTACAACAATCCTTATTTTCAGGCGTATGAATACCTGAGACCTTACTATAAGGATAATGTAATGGGAAATGTAAACCTGGAATACCAGATCATTCCCAAATTATCAGCTAAAGCCCGAGTGGGGACAAATGTGTATGCCCTGAACCGCGAATATAGAGAGCCTAAAAGCTATATAGGGTATGGGAATAAGTCATTAGGAAACTATACGCAGATTAATGGAAATTATTTTGATATTACTTCAGAACTGGGACTTAAATACCAGAACCGCTTTTCAGAAAACTTCTCATTAACCGGTGAAGGATATGTGTCTAATTTCTACAGGGAACAGAAAAATAGTGAGATCCGTACTGATGGATTGGTAAGCCCGGGATGGTATAATCTTTTTAACAGTATAGGACCGCTATTTGCTCCAAAAGCAGGAAACCGGAAAGAATTTGAACAGATCAACAGCGTATACGGGTACGTAGATATGGAAATTTATAAAGCATTTTTCCTGAATATGACTGCCCGATATGACAAAGTATCCACACTTCCGAAAGGAAATAACGGGTATTTCTATCCGTCTGTTTCCGGATCAGTATTACTTAACCAACTGGTAACGCTTCCGGATTGGATCAGTTTTGCCAAACTTCGCGGATCATTGGCGCAGGTTTCCAACGGTAAGCTGGCTAACGATACGTATGGTTATATCTCTGCATTTGAAAAAAGTGATATCAGCTGGAACGGACAATCAACATTTGTTTTCGGGGATGTATTGATCGACAGTAATATAAAGCCTGAAACATCGAACTCCTGGGAGATAGGAACGAACATTTCATTTCTAAAAAACAGAATTAATTTAGACGTTGCTTATTACCAAACCCGGGATTATAATAATCTGGCGAGTATTCCTCTGTCTGAGGGAGTAGGATATAAAACGTACCTAACCAACGGAAATGTATTTCAAAGAAAAGGGGTAGAGTTTACCCTGAATGCGGATGTCATTAAGAAATCGGATTTCAGATGGAGTACACAGCTTAATTTGAGCCACTACCGGAAGTATTTAAAAGAAGCTTATGGCGGTAAAGATTATACAACAATCTATAACGCTGCCAACGGAAGGAACAATTTCATCCGGGTAGGAGAGAGAGCTGATAAACTGACTGCCATGCCTTATGAAACTTCACCGGACGGGCAATTGGTCCTTCAAAACGGATATCCTGTGAATTCCACAGCACCCTTTGAAAGCAATATGGGATATTCTGATCCGGACTGGACTTATGGTTTATCCAATAATTTCAGCTACAAGAACTTCTCACTTTCCTTATTATTTGATGGCCGACTTGGAGGAACCATGTATTCCACTACCAATCAGAAAATGTGGTGGGGAGGGATTGCCCCGGGAACAGTTAATCAGTATAGGGATGATGCCAATGCCGGAAACAATACTTACATAGCACCGGGTGTAAGAGTGGTAAGCGGTTCTATAACGTATGACCAGAATGGTAATATAAAATCCGATACCCGCGTTTTTGTTCCCAATGATGTTGCTGTAAACTACAATGCTTATATGCAGAGTACCAGCAATGCTTTTGAAAGCAATTACCATTATTATAAGCAAACCTTTATCAAATTGAGAGAGATCACGGTTACTTATAATTTTGAAAAATCTTTTGCCGAAAAATTAGGAGTATCATCAGCGAGTGTTTCGTTAATCGGTAGAAACCTTTGGCTGGCTTCAAAGATTAAAAATGTAGATCCCGATTCTGGTGTCGACCAGCTTCAGACTCCTGCAACAAGAAGTTTTGGAGTTAATCTTAATGTAAAATTCTAATGATAAAAATACGATAGAAATGAAAGTAGCTAAAATATATATAGTGTTGCTGACTGCTTTAATAGGACTTACGGGCTGCAGCAGGGTAGATGATTTCCATGATGATCCCAACCGCCCTAAAAGTGTAGATGCGGAAAACATCCTTCCGGGAATCGAAGTGAATGCATTCAGTACGATTAAGGCGGAAGCAGCTCTTGCATCTAGACAACTTACCTATATCAACGGAGTTAATGCGCAGCAGTATTACAACTGGCAAAGAGGATCATTTGGTGTTTATGACAACATCAAGCAGGTGGAAAAGATGGTGGAGGAAGCCAATAAAAAAGGAGGAAAGGAATATATTGCACTAGCCCGCTTCTTTAAATCCTATTATTTTATCTCCTTAACCGAGACATTTGGTGATATTCCTTATAGCGAGGCGATAAACACGGCTAATTTTTATCCGAAATATGATGACCAGAAAAGCATTTATAAAAACGTCCTTAATGAGCTGGCATTAGCCAATACCGAGCTTTCCAATCTGAATACTCCGATCCGTGGGGACATTATCTATAATGGAGATTTGCTTAAGTGGAGAAAACTGATCAATTCCTACAGATTAAGGATCTTAATGGATCTTTCTAAAAAAGCGGATGATCCGGATCTGAATGTAAAACAGACTTTTGCCAATATTATCAATAATCCGGCCCAAAATCCTGTGATGGAATCCAGCAATGACAGTGGTGCATTACCGTTTTATAATCTTGTAAATAACCGGTATCCGTTTTTTAATAGTAATGATCTGCAGACGGCCTATTATATGGAGCAAAGTTTTGTAGATAAACTCAGGACTTCCAAAGATCCAAGGTTATTTAAAATGGCTGAAAAGAAAACAAGTACAGTTGGGACAAGTCCTTCAGATCCGTTTAGCTTTTATGACGGATTATATGGAAGTGGGGATCTGGGGCAGAATTCTACCAAAGCATCCAATGGTCTGGCATCAAGAATTAATCCGAGATATTTTAATGATCCGATCAATGAGCCTTCTTTATTAATGGGATATGCTGAACTCCAATTTGTTTTGGCCGAAGCGGCCGTAAGAGGCTGGATCAATGCAAACGCAAATACATACTACCTGAATGCCATTAATGCATCCATGACTTTCTATAAAATAAGTCCTACAGATGTAGCAGCTTATCTGGCTCAGCCAATCATTAATCTGCAGCCTGGAAAAGAGATCGAACAGATCATGGATCAGAAGCATACGGCCTTGTTTTTTAATACGGGATGGCAAATATTCTATGATCAGAGAAGAACAGGTTTTCCTCACTTCAATACTGATGGTCCCGGAATTCTGAACAACGGCAAGATTCCTAAAAGATGGATGTATCCTTCTTCGGAAATCAATAATAACAATACCAATCTTAACAATGCCATTACCAAGCAGTATCCGGCTGGTGATAATATTAATGAGACCATGTGGCTGATTAAGTAAGCCGTACTGAATTTATACATCGGATCAATAAAAAACTCCTGCTTCGAAGAAGCAGGAGTTTGCTGTTAGTTAGAAAATGAAGGATATGATGATTCAATATAAATTTTTAGCTGAACTTTTTAATTGCTTCCGGAGAAACAGGTGTGAAAAAATTGATCAGATTTCCGTCCGGATCACAGAATAAAAGTGACCGGTTACCCCACGGCATGGTAGTGGGCTCCTGGACAATTTCACTTGTAATTCCTTTAATTCTCTCATATTCATCGTCTACATTGTCGACAATGAATTCTATGATGCTGCTTTTGCTTCCGGTAGATGCTGTGAGGCTTTCACTGAAGAGCGTCATGGTGCGTGTGCTTCCTATAGCTAAAGTGATAGAACTTGTAGATAGCTCTGCAAAATCTTCTGTATACCATTGAGCTGTCAGACCCATTGCATTTTCATAAAACTGTACGGATTGCTTAATGTCCTTTGTGATAATTCTTAATGATGTTAATTTCATGTTTGTTGAATTTAATAATATCCTGGAACAAAAGTAAGCTCAGGTTGTGACAAGAGTATGTCAGTAGAAAAATTAATCTCTGAATTTTTTACGGAAATTAAGGGCTGTCATTCCCGTTTCTTTAGAGAAAAAGCGTGAAAAATAGGAATGATCTTCGAAGCCCAGGTCATTTGCAATCTGTTTTACATTGAGGTCACTGAAGTATAAAAGCCGTTTAGCTTCAAGAATTATATTGTACCTGATCCAGAATGAAACAGGGGAACCCGTATATTTTTTCAGGCATTCATTCAGGTATGACTCTGAAATATGGAGCATTTTTGCGTAATCAGAAGGACTTTTACATTTCCTGATATGTTTGTTAAGAAGATTTTTGAATTGAAAGGACAGTTCAGCGGTTCTTGAATTGGCATCAGAATTCTCCCGGATACGAACAACATCTGCTGCCATTTCAAAAAAGGAACGCAGTAATGAGTAAGCTATGTTTAAATTGAGTTTATCCCCGGAAGAATGATCTGTTTTTCTATGTAAAATACTCAATAGCTGATCCATATCTTCCGCATCTTCCGGACGAAGATCAATAGGTTCCTGAAAGCCCAGCCAGCTTTCAAAAGTATTCCGGCATGATGGGTCCACCAATGAAGGATCTACAGCGATATACCATCCTTCGGCTTTTCTCGACTGAATCCGGTAATGAACCTGTTCCGGTAAAATGTAGTACAGCTGTTTTTCACGGATAATTTTATTTTCAAAGTCTACAATTGTGGATCCGGAGCCTTTCAACATCATAAAAAATATATAATGATCGTCACGGTGCGCCCCAAGATCTCTGGAATGCTTCCGACTGATCTGCTCAGGGCTAAATCGTGAAATTAAAAAACTATGATCAGTTTTTTCCTGTAATTGATGGATGGGAATATTTTGCATAGAGAATGTAATCAATTATTAAAGTCCCAGGATGTGGTCTGCATTTCCATGGGCGATCTTTGCGATCTGTTCGGCTGGAAGATTTATGCCGTGTAAGAAATCAATACCCATCTGATTATCACTGAAAGGATAATCTACCGATAGAATAATATGATCTATGCCTATCGTATCCAATGCTATCTGCAAAGGAGGTTGGGTGAAGAAACCACTCGTTGTTATATAAAGCTGCTCTCTGAATGTATCAGCCATTGTTCTTTGATTACGGCCTCCATTACCCGGCTGAAAAGCCTTATTGGACCTGTCCCACATGATCGGCAACATTTCGCCCATATGGCCTATGATTATTTTCAGTTTGGGATAATCATCAAAAACTCCGGCTATCAGAAGTCGCAGTACATGAATAGCTGTTTCTGAGTGCCAGCCCCATCCCCAACAGGCAAGAGCATCAAAAGAACCGGAGGTTGTGCCTATATTGCTGTAGTAAGCATCCATGACAGGTTTTGGTGGGATTCCGGGATGTATATATAGGGGGACTCCTAACTTTTCAGCTCTTTCAAAAACAGGTGCAAATTTAGGAGCGTCTAGGAATTCTCCACAGGTAAGTCCGCGGATCATAGCACCACGGAAACCATAAGTCTTTACGGTGCGTTCAAGCTCATCAGCCGCAGCAGAGGGAGCCACCATCGGAAGATGGGCAAATGCCGCAAACCTGTCAGGATGATCTTTTATTCTCTCCGCCAGCAAATCATTATATTGCGAAGCAAATGCAGGAGCAGATGACTGATCCAGTAAATTGACATCGGTATTTTCTACAGAAAGGACCTGCATGGATATACCCGATTGATCCATCGATTCCAGTCGTTGTCCGGAAATATCCGACAACATAGGCATCAGTCTCATTGCCGGACCCGATGGCTGCTTTTTATCCGTTATACCTTCAGGAAGAAAGTGGGACATTTCAGGAAAGGACACGTGTTCCTCTATTGTTACTATTCTCATTGTAAAAGGATTATATTGCCACAAAAATAGAATACTTAAGGTACGGAATCAATGAAGAACTTACAGGGATGATAGCACAATTCGCGGTAATTTTTTTCCTGGGATAAATGAAATGGATAGTGCTCATGTATTAACTCATTACCTGATCTTTTATAAACCATGAATGGATTGGAATATTCTGTACATTTGTTGATCATCTCATTAAAGATCGCTTATGAAGGAAAACCCTTTACTGAAAAATATTTCCAGATATGTTACTTTAACAGAGGAAGAGACTGAAATTTTTGAGAGTTTCTGGACAGAGAAAATTTTGGAAAAGGGAGATTATCTTTTGAGAAACGGGGATGTCTGCCGGTATGATAATTATGTGGTTTCAGGTCTCCTGAAAGCATTTTATATCAATTCCGAGAATGGTAATGAAGAAATTCTTTATTTCTCTATTGACGATTGGTGGGCCAGTGATATCGATAGCTTTTCTAAACAAAAAACTTCTATTTACAATATCCAGGCTCTTGAAAAAACCAAGGTCTTACAGATCAATTACCATTCATTTCAAAATCTGTTGCGGGCTATTCCACAACTTGAGCGTTATTTCCGGCTTATCCTTGAAAGTTACCTGGGAGTCCTGCAAAAGAGACTGATCTACCATAATGTATATGATGCAGAATACAGGTATTTTGATTTTCTTGAAAGATATCCTGATATCGCTTCCAGGGTTCCGCAGTATCTGATTGCTTCCTATCTGGGAGTGTCGGCAGAATTTATTAGCAGACTGCGAAAAAAAAATAAATCCTCTTGAACTAGGTCAATTTTTCTCTCTTTTATAATCTGGAATTTTGCTTCATTATAATAACGAAGCATATGAAAAAAGTATTGATCATCAACGCAAGCGTAAGAAATGAAAGATCACACAGCCGAAAACTGTCAAAGCTTTTTGCAGACAACTGGACATCAAAATATCCTCAGGATATATTTACCTACAGGGAAGTAGGAACAGAGGTGATTCCCGGAATTGATGAATCCTGGATTGCCGGGGCGTTTACCAAGCCTGCAGACAGGACAGAAGCAGATCATAAAGCCTTGGAGCTAAGTGATGAACTGGTGGATGAACTGAAAGAACATGATATTTATGTCATTGCCACACCAATGTATAATTGGTCGCTTCCCAGTGGTTTGAAAGCCTATATCGACCAGGTGATGAGATTCAATAAAACCTGGAAATTCCGATCAGGAGTTCCTGATGGGGATTATGTAGGTTTACTTGAAAATAAAAAGATATTTATACTGTCCAGCAGGGGAGATACAGGCTATGGAGCAGGAGAGAAAAATGCTCATATGAATTTTCAGACCACGTATCTGGAGTTTATATTCGGGATTATGGGAGTAAAAGATATAACCCTTTTTTCTCTGGACAATGAAGAGTTCGGCGGAGAGATATTTGAAAAGTCCAAAAGGCAAATCTTTGAGCAGATAAGCCTGGTTGAATAAAGCAGAGTATTTTAGGTTTTCCAATTACAATTGAAAAGCAGTTATACTAAAAACCATAATTCAAAACTGCTGCCCTCATTCAGTGCCTGGTAATTGAGATACCCTCCATGCGCTTCCATTATACTTTTGGTAAGTGTGAGCCCGATTCCGGAACCACTGGCTCTGGTTGTAAAGAAAGGAAGGAAGATCTTGTCTTTAATTTCAGGAGTAATGCCCGATCCGTTGTCGGTAATAGCGATAATGATGCGGTTATTTTGAGATCGGACAGTGGTTGTGATGGTTTTATTTGGTTTTTCAGAAACGGCAAATATCGCATTGAGATACAAATTGATAAGACTGCGTTCTATCATTTTCTCATCCGCCAGAACCCTGAAATCTTCAATTTCGCGGACGATTGAAATATTTTGCTTTTCAAATTCCGGTTTTAGGAAATTTAATGCAGATTCTACTATTTTTTTCAGGGAAACAGAAGCCAGAACAGGTTTGGGTAATTCTGCAACCTGGCGGTAATCATCAACAAAGCTTAGCAACTGTTTTGATTTGGAATTAATGATCATCAGGCTTTCTTTCATTTCCTGCTGGTCTTCTTTATCTACGGTTTCCTGATTACTGATGTATTCCAGGCTTTGGATCAGGCTGTTTACGGGGGTCAGTGTATTGAGGAGTTCGTGTGAAATCACCTTCATCAGGTTATTCCATGCGAGCTTCTCTTTTTGTTCTATGATCTTCTGAACGGATTCCAGGGTGATGATGTAAAAACGGTGTTGCGGATTTTTTACCTGTTTTGTTCTTAATGAAAAAGACTGCTTGGAATTTCCACGAATAGAAATATCAAAAAATTCCTGAGAATTGCTGTATCCTGTATCCTCAATAATTTTAAAAAATTCAGGAGCTTTAGATGCATACAGGCTCCAGCTGTTGTATCTTGGAACCTGGAGGCTTGTAAGAAAAGCTTCATTCACATAAAATACTTCCCAGTTTTTATTTTCATCGGAAAGGATCATGAGTCCTGTTTCCATCTGATCCAGAATACTTTCGTACAGAAGCTTATAGGACGATAGGGAAAATTGTTCTTCCTTGCTTTGGTAGTACAAACGGATGCTGCTATCCAAAAGCGCTGTTCCTTCCTCTTTGGGAAATAATGAAAAATCTTTTTTTCTGATAGAAGATATAATCTTCTCTGTTTTTGATGCTAAAGCAATCTGCGATTGGTTGATCAAAATAACAAAGAGCACCATTATTCCGGCAAAAAGACTCGCATTAAACCATTTTTCCTGTAAAAAAAAATGATAGGTAGCAATTCCGCTCATGATTGCCAGAAAGTGGTAAAGCAACCACCAATATTTATATTTATTCATAATTTTAATACATTGTCTAAAATCTAAAATCTACTTTCTAACCTCTAACCTCTAATTTCTACCATCTACCACTCATATCCCAAATTTCTCCATTCTCCTGTAAAGTGCAGCCCGGGAAAGACCTAAATCTTCGGCTGCCAGAGAAATATTCCCGGTATGTTTTTTCAATGCCTTTTTGATCAGTACTTCTTCCATTTCCTCGATATTAAGATTGATAATGGTTTGCTCTTGCTCCTCAGGCTGAGGCATCAGCAATTGGAGATGATGATCGGTGGACAGGATAACACTTCTTTCAAGACAATGATCCAGCTCGCGGATATTTCCCGGCCAGGAATAATTGGTAAGGGTAAGCATTAAACCTTGCGTAAGTTCCAGATTCGGTTTATGGTATTTCTGTTTATAGCGGTCCAGAAAATACTGAGCCAGAAGACCTATATCTTCCTGTCTTTCTCTTAAAGCAGGGATATGAATTTCCACGGTATTGATACGGTAGTAAAGATCCTGGCGAAAGCGATTTTCAGCTACCGCTTTTTTAAGGTTTTCATTAGTGGCAAAAATAAAACGGACATCCAGTAAGCGTTCCTTGGTTTCACCTAATCTCGATAATTTCCGGTTCTGAATAAGGCTTAATAATTTTGTCTGCAACTGTAGCGGTAGATTTCCGATCTCATCAAGAAAAACTGTTCCATTTTGTGCATTTTCTATTTTTCCGGCGTAATCCTGGTGGGCATCAGTAAATGCTCCTTTTTTATAACCGAATAATTCTGATTCAAAAAGGCTTTCGGAAATACTTCCAAGATCAATATGCACAAAAGGCTGATTTTTTCTCTCCGATTGTTCGTGAATAGACTCGGCAAGGACATATTTTCCCGTTCCGTTTTCTCCCAGAAGCAGAACATTGGCATCCGTAGGGGCCACTTTTTCGATTTGTTCTAAGACCTCCTGCATTTTCGGAGAATGACTATCAAGCTGATACTGATGGTTTTTCTGATTTATATTTTCCCACTGACTCAGCTTTTTATTTTTTCTGGAAATATCTACAGCGAGATTCACAGAGGCATAGAGCTTTTCATTATTCCACGGCTTCAGGATGAAATCCGACGCACCGTTTTTTAAAGCTTCAACCGCAAGTTCCACTTCGCCATAAGCGGTCATAAGAATAATGGGAAGCTGAGGTTCAAGTGTTTTGATCTCCTTCATCCAGTACAAACCATCCTGGCCGCTTTCAAAACCTTTTCTGAAGTTCATATCCAGTACTACTGCATCAACCTGGTTTTCAGTCATGAATTTCATGATCTGTACGGGCTTACTGAGACAGCTGACCTCTGTGAAAAATTTTTTAAGCCAGACTCTTGCAGAAAACAAAATGTCTTCGTCGTCATCTACAATGAGAATGTGCGCTTCTTTTTTTCGCATATCGGTATTTGTTGATTGTATTAAAACTCATTCTTTTTCTATTAAAAATGTTCATTATCGGACAAAAAGTGTCCGATAATGAACACCTGATCAACTCCTCTTATTAATATTATTTCAGATTATCAGACACTTATAAAAGTATAATTTTCTGGCATCTGTGTTGTGTAATTTACTGTAACAAAAAGAGTTATCTTTATTATGGATACGAAAATAGTAAAAAAGAAATCGAAATTAAAATTTGTTTTAGGGGGATTGGGAGCTATAGCTGTTTTGTCGCTTTCCGGGATGTATTTCAGCAGCCAGAAAAAGACGTATAATGTTTCGGCAGAAGATATCCAGACCGATAAGGTTACGAGAGGGAAATTTGAAGATATGCTGATGGTGAATGCACAGACACAATCGCTTAAATCTTCATTTGTAAATGTTCTGGAAGGAGGAGCGGTTAAGGAAATATTTGCTGAAGACGGTCAGATGGTCACAAAAGGTCAGCCGATAGCAAGAGTCTACAATCCGAATACCGAATTCAGCTATATGAATCAGGAAACAGGGATCATGCAGCAGATCAGCCAGATGAGGAGTACACTTCTAGAACTGAAAAATCAGAAGCTGGCCCAGGATAAGGAATTGCTGCAGGCACAGAATGATTATAATACAGCCCTACAGAATTTTAACCTTCAAAAACGTCTCTATGATGCAGAGATCGGGAAGAAAACAGATTATGACATCAGTGTGCAGAATCTTACGTACCAGAAACAAAGGAAATCAATTGTAGAAAAAGGCTATTCCAGTGAAAAAAATTCCAGAAGCGCTCAAATGTCGGCAATTAATACATCGATAAACCAGATGGATAAAAGCTTACAAATCCTACATTCTAACAAAAATAATTTCCTGATCATGGCTCCGGCTTCCGGAAGACTTTCATCTTTCACAATATCGGTAGGTGAGAACCTTACGAATGGCCAAAGCATTGGAAAAATAGATCTGATGGACGGCTATAAGCTGGTAGCTAAAGTAGACGAATATTACATCAACAAACTGCAAAACGGAATTAAGGGAGTTCTGGATAATAACGGACAGGAAGATGAGGTGGTGATTACCAAAATACTTCCTGAAGTAAAAGACGGGCAGTTTTCAGCAGAGCTTAATTTCACGGACAAAAAGCCTGAAAACCTCAAAATAGGGATGACATTCGGAGTAAAACTAAAACTTTCGGCAGATACACAGAGTACCATGATTCCAAAAGGGAATTTTTATAAAGATACCAATGGGAAATGGGTGTTTGTAGTTAAAGGAAATAAAGCCGAACGGAGAAACGTAAGCCTGGGTAGGGAAAACCCTTTATATTATGAAGTGAAATCGGGGCTCCATGAAGGAGAAACGGTAATCATATCAGATTATGCGGATCTTAAAAAATATGAGATACTCACCATAAAAAAGTAAAAATATGAATACTTTTAATTCATATTGTTACAGAGATGAAGCCGATTCAGCAATTTAGGTAAAAGCTTCTCTAATGAACCTGGTATCAGGGATTTATCAACAATACATAATACAATTAAATATCAAATTATCATGATCAATATTCATAACCTTTCAAAAATTTATATATCAGAAGATGTTCAGACCCATGCATTAAATAAGGTAAGCCTGGGCATTAAAGAAGGAGAATTCCTTGCGGTAATGGGACCTTCAGGCTGTGGAAAATCTACTTTTCTCAATATTCTCGGACTTCTGGATTCCGCTTCAGCCGGTTCCTATCAGTTTTCAGGAGTGGAAATGGTGGGACTTAGCGAAAAAGGTAAATCGGATGTCCGTAAAAAGAATATAGGTTTCATTTTTCAGAATTTTAATCTGATAGATGAGCTTACCGTCTATGAAAATATTGAACTGCCCTTGATCTATAATGGGGTTTCCTCCTCAGAAAGAAAAAAGAAGGTGGAAGAAATTATGGAAAAGATAAATATCAGCCACCGGGCCAAACATTATCCCCAACAGCTTTCGGGAGGGCAGCAGCAAAGAGCAGCCGTAGCCAGGGCCCTTGTCACCAAGCCCAAACTGATCCTTGCCGATGAGCCTACGGGGAATCTGGACAGTTCTAATGGAAACGAAGTGATGAACCTGTTGGCAGAACTTCACAGAGAAGGCTCTACCATTGTTATGGTAACACACTCTTCCTATGATGCCGGATACGCTTCCCGAATCATCACCATGAAAGACGGAGAGATTTTTAATGAGGAACATGCTTCTCAGAGAAAAGATGTATTCGCTAAGGCGGATGCTAAAGAATTCGGATAAATCAAAATCCTTCAGTGTACCCATGAAGATCATGGAAATGATCTGTACCATTCATTATTAATAACAACAGAATTATGTTCAAGAACTGGCTTAAAATTGCTTTCGTCAATTATAAAAAAAATGCGCTGTCCACCATTATCAATATATTTGGACTTACGATAGGGCTTACAGGATTTATGCTGATCCTGATGCATTGGAATGATGAGGAATCCTATGAAAAATGGAATCCTAAAAAAGATGATATCTATGCCTTTCAAACCTATTCTAAGGCAGAGAACTCTTACCGCAGCAGTATTTCTTATCCTATGGCATTCAATGCCCTTAAGAAAATTCCCGAAGTTCAGGATTACGTTCTTTTCTTTGGTACCGGAATTGGTAATAAAATGACTACAAAATACCATACAGCATTTCAGCAGGACGGTCTTCTGGCATCTGAAAGCTTCTTCCATTTTTTTCCTTTTAAGATTATTTCAGGAGGAGCAAAAGATGCTTTAAAAACAGAAACCTCTATTGCTATTTCCAAACAGACGGCTATCAGGCTGTTCGGAAAGACAAATGTTGCGGGGGAATCTGTAAAGATTGAAAATAAAGACTATATCATTACCGCGGTATACGAACTTCCGGAAGGAAATACGCAGATAAAACCGGAGTTTATCATTAATCCTGTGGAACAGTTCAGAAGTGACCGTGACCACTGGAACGACTATCGTTATGCATGTTTCTTCATGTTAAAAAAGGGAGTGGATCCGTCGGTTTTCAGTGAGAAATTTAAAAGAGACATCATTGAAGTAAGGGCAGCGGTAGACGCAAAAGATTCTGGAATAAGCACCCAGCAATTTCTCGAAAAATATGGCCCCAACACCGTTTTACTGACTCCACTTGATAAGATAAAACTCCATGCGAAATCTTCCCCGCTGGCTGCAGGAGATTTTAAAACTGTGCTGATCTTGTTTATTTTATCTGTACTGATCGTTGTTTTATCTGCTATTAATTTTATTAACCTAAAAACAGCAGAAGCATCTCAAAGAGGCAAAGAAGTAGGAGTGAGAAAGGCAATCGGAGGAACAAGGTCTTCACTGATGAGACAATTTCTTTTAGAGACTTTTATAATTTGCATGGTATCCTATTTTATTTCGCTGGTGCTTACGGAACTCCTGCTTCCGAGCTTTAATAAATTTTTTGATAAAGAAATAAAGCTGAATGACTGGCATGTCTTTCTTTATTCCCTGATCATGGTACTTTTGGTTACTTTGCTGTCAGGACTTATTCCGGCTTTTTATCTCTCCAGCTTTAAAGCTATTGAAACACTGAAAGGGAATTTTTCACGAAGTAAGCACGGGATATGGTTAAGAAACGGAATTCTTACCCTTCAGTTGATGATCTCTTCGTTTTTTATCATCGGTGGGCTTATTGTAAACAGTCAGGTAAAATATATGATGAACAAAGATCTTGGTTTTAATGGAAAGCAAATCATGCTGATAACCTTCAATGAAAACGATCCTAAACCGTGGCTGAAGTATGAGCGTCTGAAGTCCGAAATTTCTAAAATTGATGGAGTAGAAGCGGTTTCCTTTGGAGATGCAGTTGCGGGGAGTAGCAGGAAGAAAAGTGCTAATATCGATTATATGCAGGAGACTATTAATACAAACTACAGCTCCATGGATTACAACTACCTGCAGTTTATGGAAGTGAAATTGTTAAAAGGACGCTGGCTAAACCCTAATCTTGCCTCAGATACAATTAACAGTCTGATCGTAAATGAAGCATTTGTTAAAAAGTTTGGCTGGACCGATGAGGAAGCTTTGGCGCGAAATTTAAATCCGGGATTCGATGACAATAAAAAATATAGGATTGTTGGGATCGTTAAAGATTTTAATCTTAAAAGTTTAAAATTTAAAGTAGAGCCCATTGCATTTTTCCATTACAAAGAAACTGCCGCAAACAGGTATGCTCTGCAAAGTATCCAGGTAAAGGTAAAACCTGATGATATTGAAGGAACAGTAAACAAGGTAAAAAAATACTGGGAAAACTCAGCTGAGCCGGGATATCCGTTCCAATACTATTTTGTAAATCAGAAATTTGCGAAAACCTTTGTACAGTATCAGAAACAGCAGACCTTATTTACTATTCTCAATGCCATGGTGCTTATGGTGGCTCTGCTTGGGCTTTTTGCTCTCTCTTCCCTGATGATCGAACAAAAGCTGAAAGAAGTAGCGATCAGGAAAACTTTAGGTGCGTCTGACCGTATTTTGGTCTTCGGACTGACCAGACAGTTTCTTTGGATTGCCCTAATTGCAGTATTGATCAGTGTACCTATATGTTACTACCTGATGAACGAATGGCTGAAAGACTTTGCTTACAGAATTGATATGCCGTTATGGCCATTTATCGTCAGTTTCTGTGTATTGCTTGCATTGACATTTGCCGTGGTAAGTATAAAAGCGTACAAAGCTACAAAAGTCAATCTTGTAAAGTACCTTAAATATGAATAAGTAGCGCAATCATACTATATTTTTAATCTACTTAAATCAGAACGAACTCATGAAAAATTTCATTTTCATATTTTTTATCAGCCTGTATCCGGGGCAGCAAACCTGGAACCTGCAACAGTGCCTGGATTATGCATCTACGCATCATCCGTCAATAAAACAGGCCGCTGTTGCCGTAGAAAAGAATGACAAGCTGATCACCGGATCAAAAGGAATGCTCTTGCCAACAATAGAAGCAGGGGTAAACCACACGTATAGTTTCGGATCTTCAATCAACCAGTCCAGTAATCAGCGTGAAGCTCTTAATACACAATACGATCAATTCAATGCAAGGGCGGATTGGGAACTGTTCAACTGGAAAAATTTCCTGAATATCTCTCTTTCTAAATTGAATAAAGAAACCAGTACCTACAAGCTTGCGCAGGCTAAAAATGAAGTAAAGCTGAATGTTATACAGATGTTCTTCACGTATCAGAACAGCAAAAGCTGGCTGGAAGTGCTGGAAACCCAGATCTCAGGCATTGAAGAGCAGATTAAACGGACTGAAAAGGAGGTGGAGATTGGCAACAGGCCCAAAAGCGATATCTATGATATAAAAGCCAATTTAGGAACTTTACAGGAGCAATGGGTATCCGCCAAGAACCAGCGCGACCTGTCAAGGATTAACCTTCTCAATGCTATGGCGGTAACACAAGATTCGATAGATTTTGTCATGGATAATGAGAATCCTCTTTCAGAAAGTGAATTTCAGGATCCCAACTTTACAAAAAGGCTTTTAGAAAAGAATCCGGCTTACCAGTCGGTGATGGCGGAGATTAATGCACAGAAAAAAAAGGAAGAGGTAGCAAGAGCCGGATATTGGCCAACTTTGAACGGAACCTATAGCTGGTCAACTTTTTATAATAAGGTTTTGGGAAAAGATAATGCGTCGACCCTTAGTTTTTCTGATCAGTTCGGACAAAATAAGAATCAATCCCTTAGTTTCGGCCTCAGTATTCCCGTTTTCAATAAACTTCAGGTAAAAACAAATGTTGAGATCGCAAAACTGAATGCTATCAATTCCAACTATGACAAAGAGTTGGTAATTAATAATCTCACACAAACCATCAATTCCATAAAAGCACAGTTCCTGAATGCACAGGAAAAATACCATCTTCTGGATCTCAATTTTGAAAATCAGAAACTGTCATTTCAGAAATCGGAAGAAAAATACAAAGAGGGTTTAATGGATGCCTATACCTTCTTCGTTGTAAGGAACGGTTGGCTCCAGGCCAATTATAATCTCATCAGCAGTAAGAATGATCTTATTCAGCAGACTGAATTATTAAAAGTGCTGGAATCCGGTTTATAAAAACGAGTCAGCAGAAAAATAAAAACCTATTTACACTGATTATATTGAAGGCTATCCCGGATTTTCGGAATAGCCTTTTTTTGATTCAATCGTTATAAATTATTGAATTACAGCATTTCTTTTACTCAGAGTGTGAGCAGAAAAATAACCTAAAGCACCATTGCTGATGTTACTCGGCGGATTGGATGGAGTTACTCCACCACCGGGGCCGCCTCCATCAATGATTTGAAGCAATGCACTGTAGTACGTGAATACATTATTATCAATAGATTGCATTTCGACATGGATGGTGTCACCAACTACAACCTTGTGGCTGTTTCCGTCTTCGTCATCATTGGGAAGAAACAAAGGGCGCTGATTCAGTAATCCGTTATTGATATTATCTGAAAATACTTCAAGCGTCTTTTTAGGCTTGCTGTTGATAGTAAAGCTAAAAAGATAACGGTTTCCCAAGGCTACAGGATCCGTGAAAAGAGGCAAAAGGGTATAAGTGGTCTCTCCTCCGAATACAAAGGAATCCTGAGTAAGGCCATCGAAACTTACAGCTGCAGGCATAGTGCTTTGAGCAGTATATTGTTGTCCCTCAGCCTGTATTTTTAAAGTATAAGTCCTTCCCGATACTCCGCTGAAGTTGGTCGTCTGATATTTTCCGTCTCCGATATATTGCAGGGTTTCTGTCTGTCCCGTGTTATCGCTTACAATCACCTGTGCATTGGTAACAGCAGGATACAAATTATTTTCGGTAACCGCTACTGATTTTGTTATTCTTACAATATAAGGACCAGGTTGATCTGTAATGTTTCCTTCAATGACGATCTTTCCACTCTGATCAGCCAGATCAAGGTCTATTTCTTTTTGACAAGAGGTCAATAAAAACAAGGATAATATGATAAAAAATATATTCTTCATGATTTAAAATTTGAAATTGTAAGTAATATTAGGTACCCAACGGAATAATGAAGTTTGCATAGCACGCGTAGTTCCCGGATTATTTGGATTGTCTTCAAAAGTAATAGTATAGGCGTTTTCTCGACCATATATATTATAAATACCAAATGACCAAGATCCATGGAAGCGTTTAGTGGAATTAGGCTCATAAGTAGCACTTAGGTCCATCCTGTGGTAAGCGGGCATTCTATCCGCATTCCTGCTGCTGTACTGGAAAACGGTTTGTCCGTTCAGCTCATATTTCCCGGTAGGAAAAGTTACCGCATTTCCGGTGCTGTAAACAAATAATCCGGAAAAGGACCATTTTGTGTTTAGCTGATAGGTGGCCACAACGGATAAGTCGTGGGTTTTATCCATTCTTGCATTGTACCATTCGTTATCATTAATCCCGTTGATTTTTCTCTCTGTTTTAGACAATGTATATGAGATCCAGCCTGTTAATTTCCCGCTTTTCTTTTTTGCAATCAATTCCAGACCATAAGCCCTTCCTTTTCCGAATAATAACTCACTTTCTACATCTGCTGCAGTATCAAAGGTAATTTGCGCACCGTTTTTAAAGTCGATCTGATTTTTCATTGATTTGTAATACACCTCAGCATTAATCTCGTAATTGTTGTTATTGAAATTTCTGCTGTAGCCTACACTTACCTGATCTGCAATTTCGGGCTTTACCGTATAGCTGCTTCCGATCCATTGATCTGTAGGGTTTCCGCTGCTACTATTGCTCAAAAGATGCAGATTCTGGGTGTTTCTGGAGTATCCTCCTTTTACACTGCTCACTTCATTGATCCTGTAATTGGCTGTAATACGCGGTTCCGAATTTACATACGTTTTCCCGAATTTTCCTTTTTCAAGATATCTGCTGTCCGTAAGAACACCGTTATCATAACTATTAAATGTATCTCCACCTAAAACACTGAATGTAGAGAGCCGCACACCATAATTAATGGTCAGCTTTTCGGTTGCTTTAAAATCATCGTTGATATAAATGGCATTTTCCCACGAATACCGTGGATTTCTTGGAAAGCTGCTGACACTTGTTCCTGAGGCACTGCTCGGTGTCAGGGTATGGTAAATGGACTGTAGGCCAAAACGAACCGAATGCTTATTTCCGGCAAACCATGTGAAATCCTGTTTAAGGTTCCAGTCCTGGATCTCTGAGTTCAGTCCGAATTTATTATCATTACTTTCCAGGCTTACTTTATAATTATAGTCGCTGTAGATGAGGGAAGTGTTGGAGAATAATTTACTGCTGATGATGCTGTTCCATCGCAAAGTAGCGGTTGTATTTCCCCAGTCTGTCGCAAAGGTCTTCCCGATTCCCAAAACGTCTCTTCCAAAATATCCGGATAAATACAGTCGGTTATTATCATTGATCTGATAATTAGCCTTTAAGTTCAGATCATAGAAATACAGCTTACTGTCCTTAAAATCTTCACTTCCTTTTAGAAATAAATCCGCATACGTTCTTCTTCCGGAAACAATAAATGATGATTTTTCTTTTTGAATAGGACCTTCCACACTTAATCTGCTACTGATCAAACCGATTCCTCCATTGATATTATAATCTTTATTATTTCCATCCTTCATTTTCACGTCCATGACAGAAGAAAGGCGACCACCGTATTGTGCGGGGCTGTTTCCTTTGATGATACTGGCATCCTTTAAGGCATCACTGTTAAATGTGCTGAAAAAACCCAACAGGTGAGAAGCATTATAAACAGGAGCTTCATCCAGTAAAATTAAGTTTTGATCGGTAGCTCCACCTCTAACACTGAATCCACTGCTTCCTTCACCATTACTTTTAATCCCCGGCAACAACTGAATGGTTTTCATAACATCCTTTTCACCGAATAAAACCGGAAGCTTCTCGATATTTTTAATACTTAAAGTCTCGGTACCCATTTGGGCAGTAGAAAGGTTTTTATCTTTTTTTACTCCGGAGATGATCACTTCATCAATCTTTGCTGTTCTCTCTTCTTCCTCCTGGTTCAGCGGAAGGTCCAGCTTGATATTCTTATCTACCGTGATGCTCTGTTCAAAATCCCTGTATCCCGGATATGAAATGATCATGGTGTAATTTCCTTCCGGTAGCGATAAAGAGTAGAAGCCATATTCATTGGCAACCACATTTATCGAAGGATCTTCAGCTACTTTTACGGTAACCCCAATCAACAATTCTCCGTTTTTTTTATCCTTGATCGTTCCGCTAACCGTGTATTTTTGTTGGGCTAAAACGACCGTACTGAAACAGAGTGCAGCTGAGGCAGCCGCAATTTTAAAAAAAGATGTTTGCATTCAGTTTATTATTTAAGTAGTAGATTTTTTTAAATATAGTAGTAGGGTTTAATGGTTGATTGTTACAAGGATTGAAAAGGAAGTTTAATTTAACTCAGGAAGAGGTTTTTGAGGAATAGGTAGGTCACAGTTTTATAGTTTTTAGTGAATATTTTTAACTTAGAAATACGTCCTTTGAAAATATGCATCGCGAAAATAGGTATTTTGATTTGTAAAATACATTTATCACTGTTAATTTTCAAACAATTGTGAGTTTTGCATCATGGTCTTAGGTTTACGGATCGACCATTTACCGGATTTGATTCATCTTGTTATAGGATTAATAGTTTGTTATTCAATGAAAATAACTGAGAAATGATAAAAATATTGGATGGCAGATTAAAAAAATTAATAATTTTAAAAACTTTTCAAATTATTAAACACTAAAACAATAAACATGAAAAAAGTAACAGGTATCGGAGGTATCTTTTTTAAATGTAAAGATCTTAATAGGTATTTGATACCAATCATTAAAAGCTAATTTTAAAAGTTATGCTATGATTCACTCATTCCATTTAAATATAAAACAATGAAAAAATTTATCGTATTATTTAGAGAACCTGATGGAAGGACCATACAACATTCTGATGATGATATTAAAGCTCATCAGGAAAATTGGAAGAATTGGTTTTCGACTTGGGGACAAAAGGGAAAGCTGGAAGGTGGGAGCGGCTTAACATTAGAAGGAAGAATGATAAAAGATAATGGAAATACAGTCACCAATGAAATCTATAAGAATCATCATGAAATCGTTGGAGGGTATTTGTTGTTGAAGTGTACTGATTTTGACGAAGCGGTAGAAATAATGAAAACCTGCCCAATTTATGAATTTGATGGCTATGCTGAAATAAGGGAACTGCAAAATCAGGATTAAAAAGCCTTTGATGAAATGAACAATATAATCTATATACTATCTTTGGCTTTGCCATCCACCCTTGTTATTTCTGCATTTATCTTTTAGCTGCATTTAATTTCCGATCAATTCTTATATTTGATCTATGAAAAAAGGATTATTGACGTTATTTATTGTTGCATTTGCTAGCTATTCTCAGGCACAAATGAAATCCCCGCCAAGGGTAGAACAAGGAGTCTCTTACGAATTGGCACAGTTCAGAAAAAATACATTAAGCGGCATCAGATATGAGCTTAGTTTAAACATTCCGGAAAGCAAATCTGAAAGGATAAAGGCAAATGAAATTCTGCATTTTACCTATAAAAAACAGGATGAAGCTCCGTTACAAATAGACTTTAAGGAAGAAGCCGCATCTTTAATTTCTGTGTCTGTAAACGGTAAGGCCGTAAAACCGGTTCTGGAAAATGAACATGTAATAATTGAATCCAGATTTCTTCAATCAGGAGCAAACGAGATTCATTTTACGTTTCTCGCAGGTAATGCAGCATTGAACATACGTGATGGTTATCTGTATACTCTTTTTGTTCCAGACCGGGCCAGGACTATGTTTCCCTGTTTTGATCAGCCCAATCTGAAAGCCAGTTACACCTTATCCCTTACGATTCCTGAAAAATGGAATGCTTTAGCCAATGGTAAACTTAAAGAAACAAGTATCCGGAAAGGAACAAAAACATTGAATTTTGCAGCTTCAGACCTGCTTCCAACTTATTTATTTTCTTTTGCTGCCGGAGATTTTAAAGATTTTACAGCAAAAATAGGAAAGGAAGATTCTAAAATCCTATACCGTGAAACGGATTCTGTGAAAATTAAGAACAGTATGGACTCTGTATTCACACTCTACCGAAATTCCCTGGCTTACTATGAGAAATGGACTGACATTCCACATCCATTCCAAAAGCATGGAATGGTTGCGGTACCTGATTTTCAGTTTGGAGGTATGGAGCATCCCGGGGCTATACTATTTCAAAATTCAACCTTGTTTTTAGATAAAAATGCTACCCAAAATCAGCTAAACAGCCGTTCCAATCTTATTGCCCATGAAGTAGCCCATTTGTGGTTCGGAGATATGGTGACAATGGATTGGTTCAATGATGTCTGGATGAAAGAAGTATTTGCCAATTTTATGGCAGACAAAAGTACCGGAGCTGCATCAGATAAAAGTGTATATGATCTCAAGTTTTTAACGACACACTTTCCGGCTGCTTATTCAGTAGACAGGACTCTGGGAGCGAATCCGATACGTCAGACTCTGGATAATCTGAAAAATGCAGGAATGATGTACGGTCCTATTATTTATAACAAAGCCCCCATTATGATGAGACAGCTGGAGCTGTTAACAGGAGAGGAGAATTTCAGGAAAGGAATTGATGAATACCTTAAGAAATATGCATACAGCAATGCAACCTGGCCGGATCTTATCAGGATTCTGGACCAATATACAGATGAGGATTTACAAAGCTGGAATAAAGTTTGGGTGAATGATCCCGGAAGACCGGTTTTTGATAATGAAGTACAATATAAAGGGAATACAATTGATCAATTTACGATCTTACAACATCCCGAGCATGGAAAAGAGCATAAATCCTGGCCACAGGAATTCCAGATTGCTTTATTTTATCCGGACAGGGTTGAAAAAACAGAAGTTAAAATTTCAGGAAGACAGCAGGAAATTACAGCATTAAAAGGAAAAATGAAACCTCTTTTCATTCTTCAGAACTCTTCCGGTATTGGATACGGCATATTCGGTATAGACAAAGGGATGCTGTCCAACTTTTCTCTGGTTAAAGATCCTGTCAACAGAGCGAGCGCCTATATTTCATTATATGAAAATATGCTGGGAGGAACGGGTATTAGTCCACAGGATTTGTTGTATTTTTTTACAGCACAACTTCAAAATGAAACTTCAGAGCTGAATCTACGTCTTATCATGGGATATATTTCGGGTATTTACTGGGAATTTTTACCGGAATCTCAGCGGATAAAAGAATCGGAAAATTTAGAAAATACCTTATGGAAAGCGTTACAGGTGCAAACCACAAAAAATAATAAAAAAATTCTTTTTGACGGATACCAGGGAATCTTTCAATCTAAAAAAGCGTATGATAATTTGTATGCCATCTGGAAATCACAAACTCCACCGGAAGGTGTGTCTTTGAATGATGAGGATTATACAGGACTTGCGCTTTCCTTATCATTAAGGAATAACAACAATAATGATCTCCTGCAGGAACAGTTAGCTCGTATTAAAAACCCGGACCGGATCAACCGTTTTAAGATCATTATGAAAGCGGCATCTTCAGATCAGAAAATCCGTGATGATTTTTTCAAAAGCTTATCCGAAAAACAAAACAGAACCAATGAATCTGCCGTGGGGGCTGCCGTAGGATATTTACATCACCCTTTGAGACAGCAGACTTCCATAAGCTATCTTCCAAAAACTTTAGAATTGTTACAGGAAATACAAAAAACCGGAGACATATTTTTTCCTGATAACTGGCTTCGTTCTGCATTCGCAAATTATCAGGATCCAAAGGCACTTGAAATTGTCAATCAGTTCCTTTTGAACAATCCGGATTATAATAAAATCCTGAAGAATAAAATTTTACAGGCCTCTGATAATCTGAAAAGGGCCCAAAAACTTGTAAAATAAACACTTTTCCTGCTTGTTCAGGAGGATTTGTATGAACAGGTATACATCTGTTTTTCAGAAAATGGTTATATTCGGTGTCGTAAAAAAAATGATATGCAAGTATATGAAGCAATTTCTGTCGGATTATACCTGTTGCTGATGATTGGCATAGGTATTTATTCTTACAGGAAATCAACCAGTAATTCAGAGGAATTTTTAATAGGAGGAAGAAAAATGGGAGCAGCTGTTACCGCGCTATCCGCCGGGGCTGCCGATATGAGTGGCTGGTTGCTGATGGGAGTTCCCGGGGCCATGTATTTTACCGGGATCTCCAGTGCATGGATCGCGATAGGGCTCACGATAGGAGCTTATCTCAATTATATTATTGTCGCACCCAGACTCCGGGTATATACAGAGGTTGCCCAGAATTCCATTACACTTCCGGTATTTTTTGAAAACAGATTTAAAAACAAAAATCACCTTCTCAAAATAACTTCGTCTATTTTTATTCTTGTGTTTTTTACCCTCTATACTTCTGCAGGAATGGTTTCAGGGGGGAAATTATTCGAGTCCGCATTCAGGATGGACTATACTGCCGGTTTATTATTAACGAGCTTGGTTGTGGTATTATATACATTTTTAGGAGGATTTCTTGCGGTGAGTTTAACGGACTTTGTGCAGGGAACAATTATGGTACTGGCGCTTGTCATTGTACCGATTGTCGCTATTTCTGAGATAGGAAGTGTTCAGGAAACTTTTTCATTGATCGAAGCAAAAGACCCAAAGTACCTGGACCTGTTTAAGGGAACGACCACGGTGAGTATTGTTTCCCTTCTTGCGTGGGGATTAGGATACTGTGGGCAGCCACATATCCTGGTTCGTTTTATGGCAATTGATAAGCCGAAAGATCTGATTAAAGCAAGACGGATCGGAATCACATGGATGATCTTTACCGTTGCTGGCGCTTTAGCAATAGGGTTGGTAGGAATTGCTTATCTGCAAAAGTTTGATGTAAATACCATGATGAAATTTGATGCTTCAAAAACTGAGGCAGAGACTATTTTTATTTATTTCTCAAGGATACTATTCCATCCGTTTATTGCCGGATTTTTGCTTACAGCGATTCTCGCAGCAGTAATGAGTACCATTTCGTCTCAGTTGCTGGTTACTTCCAGCTCATTAACAGAAGACATTTACAAAGCTTTTCTGAATAAAAAAGCAACCTCAAAACAATTGCTGATCGCAAGCAGGCTTTCCGTTCTGTTAGTTGCTGTTGTTGCTATGTTATTATCATTGAATCCAAAGGATAGTATTCTTAATCTTGTGGGAAATGCATGGGCAGGTTTCGGGTCTGCATTCGGTCCTTTGATTTTACTATCTCTTTTATGGAAAAAAACAACGTGGCAGGGTGGTTTGGCAGGAATGCTGGCCGGAGGTATAACCATCTTATGCTGGGTATATATTCAGCATCCACTGAAAGACTGGTATGAAATGATTCCCGGATTTACCCTTTCATTCATCACCAATGTTATTGTTTCATTGGCTACCTATAAACCTGATCCGGTTATTGAACGTGAATTTGATGAGGTGAGCCAGATCATTAAGGAATAAAATAGAGATGCATTAAGATGCTCATTATACTAAAAGCCAACTCGGTAGAGTTGGCTTTTTATTTTACTTCAAATCTTTATGCAGGAAATAGCTGTTAAAGATTATGGTTTTGTTAATCTCAGGTATGCAAAAACCGCTGACGGCTAAATAAAACTTCTTCGCTTTCCCGATGTTCAGGATCATCAACACAACAGTCTACCGGGCAAACTGCTTTACATTGAGGCTCTTCATGAAAACCTTTACATTCTGTACATTTTCCGGGAACAATATAATAAACATCATCAGAAATAGCCTGGTTATAAGCATTGGCATCTACTTCCGTACCGTCAGGAAAAATAGTTTTCCCGGAAAGCTTTGTTTTATCCTGCCAACGCCAGTCGATGGCACCTTCATAAATTGCAGAGTTCGGGCATTCCGGCTCACAGGCTCCACAGTTGATGCACGCATCCGTTATTGTTATAGCCATGATATCAATCGTTTAGATTCTTTAATAAAGGTACGGGATTTTATATTATCAATCCCGATGTTTTCTTTATACTTTGGAATAAATTATTTTTTCTATCCTGTTTGTGGTTGCGATGCTGATCAATCTGTCCAGCTTATCGGAATAAAGGGGAGAGATTTTATTTTCCGCATCAAACAGGGACGTTCTGATCATAGGAACACTGTAAGGCAGCGGCCATGCCCGTAACGATTTGGCAATAGAATCCATTGCGTTGATTCCCTGCATGGCCTGTAAACCATCTGCCCAGCATACAAGGCCTACTGTCTTATCTGTAAGGTAAGGCTGTTCATTGTCAGCGGTTACCTCAAGCCAGTCCAGGCAGTTTTTCATTACACCCGGAATACTTCCATGATAGAGAGGAGCGAGCCAGAAGTGAATATCTGCTCCCAGGAATAATTGGGTCATACGCTCTACAGCCAATGGTGTTTTGGTAAGGGTAATATCATAAAGTGGAATACCGGAGTCAGCGAGGGCAAATGTTTCATGAATGATGCCCAGCTCTTCAAGTTTGTCCGTAAAATATTTGGAAAGGATCCCTGAAGTGGATTTTGGTCTTCTCTCCAAAGCGCCGTTGAAGATAATTGCTTTCATTTTATTTAATTTTTTAATATGACTTTAGGAAGGCCTACTTCACCATACATCAGACTTTTGACAAATGGTTTCATAAGCTGGGTGATTAAAAGATAAAGAGCAGGAGAAGTTTCGGATCTTGCTTTAACAACAATTTTAAGATCCTTATACTGCTCCGGTTCTACATTTTGAAGTTCTTTTTTCCAAAGATCCAGAAGGATCTCTTCTGAACTGCGTATATCTGTGTAAACAGAATACCCGGATAATTTATCCATCAGTAACATATATGCCCACGGTGGAATGATGGCCTCTGTAGAGCAGATAACAGCGACGGCTTTTCCAGTGTACACCGAGAAATCAATAGATGACAGGGACTCTTTAAATTCTTTTTCTTTGAGGATCATTCCCATGAAGAGATGATCCTTAAGATCAAACTCAACAATCTCTATAGTGGGTTTATAATCCAAAAGATCAAATGGAATGATTCCCGAAGCCTCAGCTTTATTAATAAAAATATTCTGGTTCATAAGTAGGCAACCTGTTTTGTTCTAGGAATGTTATTTGATTTTTGAGAGAGCTTCTTCATATTTTTTCTCTACTGATGCCCAGTCAAGAACTGCCCAGAATGCATCCAGATAATCTGCTCTTTTATTTTGGTAGGCTAAATAATAAGCATGCTCCCAAACATCTATTCCCAATATGGGAAATCCTCTGTTGGCAGATTGAATATCCATCATAGGATTGTCCTGATTAGGGGTTGAGCTTACGGCAATAGAACCATTGAACTTTACATAGAGCCAAACCCATCCCGACCCAAATTGTCCCAGACCTGCTTTTTTTATCTCAGCTTTAAGGGTATCAAGGTTTCCAAAAGTGGAGTCGATTACCTCTGCAAGTTTTCCCTCAGGAAGAAGTTTAGGTTCAGGAGAGAGGATTTCCCAAAATAAAGAGTGGTTAAAATGTCCACCGCCGTTATTTCTTACAGCAGGGCTGTACTCACTGATCCTCTGTAGAAGAGAATCCAGATCAGTCTCTTTTTCTTCGGCCTGTTCAAAGGCAGCATTTAGATTATCAACGTATGCCTGATGATGTTTTTGATGATGAATAGTCATTGTTGCTTTATCAATAAAAGGCTCTAATGCATCGTAAGCATACGGCAGCTGGGGTAGGGTAAATGCGTTCATTACTTTGATTTTTTATTAATGTGTTTCAAAGGTAAACATTTATTTTAATTAAACAACTTTTAGGTTGTTTAATTAATAATCCTATTGAGTCCTCCCATATATTATAAATGACTGATTTGTCGTTATAAAGCCGATATAATAGAAAATGACTATCTTTGTTGTAAGAAATAAAACAACCTATATATTGCCAAATGAAAAAACCAGCAGCAGATCGTATTCTGATGTTTTTAAAGATGAGAGGGGAAGCTACTTCGCTTTTAATCTCTGAAGAACTCTCCATAACAAAGGAAGGGGCGAGAAAGCACTTGCTAAATCTTGTTAAAGAAGGACTTATTGAATCTGTTATCAGGAGTGAAGGAGTGGGACGTCCTTCCACTTATTATATCCTTACCCGAAGGGGGCTTTCACAATTCCCTGATACCCACGCTGACGTTACCGTACAGCTTCTGAGGTCTGTAAAAGATCTATTGGGAGATAATGCACTGGATTTATTGATCAATGACAGGGAAAAGACAACGTATCAGAGGTACGAGAAAGCACTTACGAAAGCAAAATCGTTGGAAGACCGACTGGAAATTCTATCAAAAATAAGGAATGACGAGGGATATATGGCAGAATGGACAAAGGAAGGAGCTGATTATTTTTTAATAGAAAACCATTGTCCGATCTGTGCAGCTGCAAGTGAATGCCAGGGGTTTTGCCGGGCAGAATTATCCAATTTTCAGAACCTGATAGGTTTGGACTATAAAGTAGAAAGGGTAAAGCATATCCTGTCCGGAGCTCAGAGATGTGTGTATAAGATCAGTGTATAATAGCCTGATCGGAGGAGAGGATAAGGGCAATATGCAATTAAGAAAAATATCTTTATTCTATTTTCACACTCATTTCCTGTACTTCTTCTGCTGAAAAACCATAAATTTGAGGTGTTTTTACATCCAACAGGTTCAGGTAAATATAAAGTTCGCCTCTGTGGTGGATTTCATGTTCCAGCATTGCCCGCAGCCATTTCCATACTGTAATTTCCTGATTCGCGGGAGTAAGACACTTCTTATACAGGTCTTCATCCGATAGCCGGCTTATAATATCGATAGTCTGCCGGTGCATTTCATTAAAATATTTCAGGATGTTGTCATAACCATCTGCCAGCTCTTTTCCGCAGCCCTGATAAGCACTCCTTCTTCCTGCAATGGTTTCTCCGTACATATAACGTTCAATGGCAGCAATATGCCTGATCTGGTCGCCTATGGTAAACTTTCCCGGTTTATATGAAAAATCAAGGTGTTCCGGCTGGATAACTTCCAGCAGCCGAAGGGTTCGGGACCGTACTTTTTCGTAATAATCAATAAATGACTGTGCTGATCTTATCTCCATCGTATTAATTTTATTTCTGTCAGTTTAAACTTAAAAGATGTCTTTATAGGTCCAAACATTTTGTGAATATATGAAAATCTGACTTTACTGTTTTTATGATCTTTTTAGGCTGATCAAAAACAGGGAAGTACTTAACATAATAAAAAAGTCTACTATTTTAGTAGACTAATTGAAAGTATATTTTATATTTGCAGGCATATTCAGATAATAAATTTACAAAATTGATGTTATGTGTTTAATTTATTCAATTTATTCTTATGTGATGTATAAATCATTTATAAGCCTGAAGAAGAAAAATTTTTTATTGAATATTAATTGCAACTTTGTTGCTTTTTAGAAATTTTTTATTATTATTGCAATTAAATTGCATTAATAAAACATGATCCTTTCAAAAAAAATAAATAATTCATGGATTATTAGAAAATAAAGGATAATAATTAAATGCAGGATGGATTTTGGTGAAGTGCTTTTCTGAGCTGTAAAAGATGCTCTTTTTGGATTGATTTTTAACTTAAAAAACATATTTAAATTTACCACTAATGAAAAAACAATTACTTGTAATCAGCACCCTGATGGTTAGTCTTGCGAGTGCTCAATCCAATGATATCTTACAAAAAGAATTCGAAAAGCAAAACAGAGAAAACAACGACAGGTTTGATTCATATGTAGCCAAACATTATGGTTCCGCTAAAGGAGCAGCCAATCAAAAGGAAATTGAAGAGCAAAGAAGCAATCTGGCAGGATTTCTGCCTGATGGCAAGCCTTACTTCTACAAACAGCAGGATATAAGACAAGTTCAGAATGCCAATGCTGACGCTTTGAACACAGCGGGTAGTGTAGCGGGACTTACCAATGCATACAAAGGAGAGAATATTAAATTTACGGTCTTTGACGGAGGAAGGGTTTATGCTGCTCATCCCGCATTTGATAATGCAGTTGGTAGAATTACCAATAGAGAAGCTTCAACTCAGATCTACAGTGCACATTCAACAGGAGTTGCCGGATTTATAGGAAGCAGGGCATTAACCATTTCAGGAACTTTAAATGGTGCGGCAGTTACTGGAAATATCCAGGGAGTTGCGGTAAATTCAACCATAGATTCATATAGATTTGCTCAAACTGTACTACCGGGAAATACAGCGGCAAGTAATGTATTTCAAAAAATATTAATTGCACAGCCTAAAATATCCAATCATTCTTACGGGGTTAATCCAGGTTGGGATGTAGTAAAAGATGCTAACGGAAGCAATGTCTGGCTATGGAATGGTGCTTATGATAGTCCTGATACCTCTTTTGATACTCAGGGATCTTATTTATCCAATGATCAGAATTATGATCAGATCGTATACAGTAATCCTTCTTATATTATAGTAAAATCAGCAGGGAATTCTTTTGGATATGGTCCTACAATGCCAGGAACCACAACATTTCCAAAGTATTACAGAGACAGCAATGGTAATCTGGTTCAGTTTGCTTCTACAGATACTTTACCTGCAAATAATTGTGCACAAGGCTATGACTGTATAGGTCAAGGCTCATTAGCAAAAAATATTATTGTGGTAGGCGCTACAGATGTGATCTCTACGAATAACTTTAAATATTCTGTTCCTTCGGATGTGGTGCATTCTGATTACAGCAGTGCAGGACCAAGAGATGACGGTGGAATAAAACCGGATATCACAACCACGGGTACAAATGTGTTTTCAGCTTCTACAGCAGAAGATACTACGGGAAGTGTGAAATATGATTATGGAAGTGGAACATCTTATTCCGCCCCGGTGGTAACCGGAGTAATCGGTTTATGGTCCCAGATTTACAAAGATCTATTTTCTGATCAGCTTCTTAATGCTGCCAGTGCTAAAACTTTAACGGTTCATTCTGCTTCTGAAGCAGGTAATGTAGGTCCTGATCCATGGTTTGGCTGGGGATATATCAATGCAAAAAAAGGCGCTGAGCTATTGGTTGGAAAAGCAAACAATACTGTAGTTTTCAATAATGAAACTCTCAATAACGGGGTTGCCAACACAAAAGTGATAAAAGCATCAGGAACTGAACCTCTAAAAGTAACCATATCCTGGATTGATCCTGCTTACAATGTTCCTGCGAACCTAACCTGGGGACAAGTTTATAACAACAGAAGCTCGAGATTGGTGAATGATCTGGATCTGAGAATCATTGATACGACGAATAATACGGTTTATACTCCATGGAAACTTGATGCTGCTAGTCCTATGACCCCGGCAACCAAAGGAGATAACACGGTGGATAACGTGGAACAGGTAGTCATTGATGCTCCGGTTGCAGGTAGAAATTACAGGATAGAAATCACAAATAAAGGGAATCTGGTGAACAGTGCCGGAGCAGGGGCCCCTCAGGATTATTCGATTATTGTTACAGGCTACAGTGAACAAGTTCTCGCAACAAGTGAGAGAGGAATTGCAAAAACCGAAAGTTTAATCATTGCTCCTACCATTACCAAAGATGTGGTTAAAGTACTGAAAGCACCTAAAAACTCAACCTTCAATGTGTATGATCTTTCAGGTAAAAAGATACAAAGCGGAACGATAAACACCAACGAAGCGAGTGTAGATTTGTCTTCGAATGCCAATGGTATTTACATTATTGAGGTAAAAACAGATAAAGAAACGATCTCTAAAAAAATTATTAAAGAATAAGCCGTAATTCTTTCTACTATTTTTTGTAATTAAAGGCACCGGTTATGATTTGACTTTTATAAAATCATATTTCGGTGCCTTTTTTTGTAATATATTGCAGGTTTATATTGTCTTATCACAAATGCCTCGACATGAAAAGTTTCTTTTTACTCATTCTTTGTATATTTTCTTCTTATGGATATGGCCAGGAAACAGCTTCAGCCATTGAAGCCATTATTAAAAGAGAAATGGCAGAACGCAAAATTCCCGGCCTACAAATCGCTGTAGTTAAGGAGGGTAAGGTGATAGTGAAAAGATCTTTCGGAGTTGCCAATGTACAGGATCAGGTTCCGGTTACAGATACGACTGTTTTTGCTATTAACTCCTGTACGAAAGTATTTACCGCTACCGCTATTATGCAGCTGGCTGAGCAAGGCAAAGTTGATTTGTCTGCACCCGTGTCCCGGTATCTGGATGATCTTCCGGAACAATGGCAGAAAGTGACCATAGAACAAATGATGACTCATATTTCAGGTTTTCCTGAGATACTCAAGTTGTTTGATCCGGCTACCGGTGATACATCGAAAACTGAAAAAGAAATCTGGGACGAACTTAAGGGATTGCCTATGGAATTCAAGACAGGTGAGCAGTTTAGCTACAATCAAACCAACTATTATCTACTGGGAAAGATTATAAACAAACTGAGTGGGAAGTCTTTTGATCAGTTTTTTAAAGAGGAACAGCTTCAAAAAGTCGGAATGCCGCATACATTATTTGGAGATTCCAAGGATGTCATTCCTCACTTTGCACCCACTTACCGTTACAGGAATATGACCGAAGGAGAAAATGGGAATCGGCAAAAGCTAGTCAACGACTATTTTATATTTCCTCCCTATAGCAGAACCGGAGCTGGGCTGAACAGTACGGCTGAGGATCTGGCCATGTGGATCATTGCGCTGCAGAGTGGAAAGCTTTTGAAGACAGAAGAATCTCTGCAGAGAATGTGGAAACCTATAAAAATGAACAATGGAAGTCAGACCATGTGGTCACCCGGTTGGGGATTGACGAAATTCAGGACAAAACACAAGGCTATCGGAATGTCAGGAGGAGGAAGATCTGCATTTTTGGTATATCCGGATGATCATCTTGCCATTATTGTGCTTACAAATTTAGCAGGAAGTTATCCTGAAGAATTTCTGGAAGAGCTTGCCGGAGTATATTATCCGGAAATTATTAAATCTGATCCGCTTACTTATCTTAGACTTCATCTAAAAAAGATTGGTTTTGATAAGGCAATAGAACTGGTTAATTCGGAAAAGAAAAAGAATCCGGATTTCAAGCCTCAGGAAGCTGAACTTAATAATTGGGGTTACCGGATGATGTCTGAAAATAATATCAAAAATGCTTCCGAAATTTTTAAACTGAATGTTTATTTGTTTCCCAATAGCTGGAATGCGTACGATAGTTACGGAGAAGCATTATTAAAGTTAGGAAATAAAAGTCAGGCTGCCATAATGTACCGAAAATCAATAGACCTGAATCCTGATAATGAATATGGAAAAAAAGTCCTCAATGAGATCTTTACAGCAAATGGGTCCACAAATTCATCGGTTAAATAATGAGAATCGTAAAATGAAAAAATGATTTCAGGTATTGATCTTGGATTTTTTTCAACAGGAAATAACAAGTAAGTATAACAAAATCCGGCCCTGTGAAACAGGGCCGGATTTTTATATCAGATTTAAATGATTTTAAGAATACAGATTGGGCATCATTTCCATAAGAATCAGAAGGGAAACAAGTTTTTTGGAAGATTCATAATTGGGATTAAGCTTTTCCCGGATTTCATTCAGGGTTTTACTTAAATTATTACTCACTGTTTTATTGCTTAAATTAAGGGCTTCAGCAGTTTCTACCACAGACATGTTCTTGCGAATTCTCAGGTCATATACCTTTTGTTCAGTGGGGGTAAGCTGGGAAATCACTTCATCGATCATAGCAAACAGTTCAGTAATATCATTTTCCTCCAGTATTTCCGCATATTCTGCATCCGTTATTTCGGCTAAGAAATCCTCGCTTTCAGC
Organism: Chryseobacterium sp. Chry.R1; assembly: GCF_039645525.1. Classification (NCBI taxonomy): domain Bacteria; kingdom Pseudomonadati; phylum Bacteroidota; class Flavobacteriia; order Flavobacteriales; family Weeksellaceae; genus Chryseobacterium; species Chryseobacterium sp. Chry.R1. Next base: position 3,917,007 of record NZ_CP151793.1, on the reverse strand, counting down.
TACATATACTTCCTGGATCTTCCTGATGCTTGCATAATAGTCCAGAATACGGTAATGGATGAAACGAAATAAATAACCTTTGGCACTTTCCTCTTCATCTGTCTGTACAAACTCCGGATTTTCCAGAATCCTGATCCAGAGGTTCTGCAACAGCTCTTCAGTAGCATCCCTGTCCTTTGTCCGTGTGAAGATCATTGTATAGAAACTATCCCAATATCTTTCATACAATATCGCAAAAGCAGGCCGGTCGCCCGATTTTATTTTTTTTAATAAAGTATAGTCTGTAGGTTTCATAATGTCTGTTACAAATTTACCTAAACTAATATTAATGTTTTGTGAATTATATAACCTATAAGATTAAATATTTCTGAAAATATTTTCATTTTTCCACTTATAATGTATCGAATTGTTCATAAAGCAAGTGTTTTTGTTGAAAAAACAAATGTGATATTAAGGAAATGTTAAATGGGGTTTGGGAAGTTTGTCTTTTTGCCCAGTATTATAAGTGAGGGTATTTATTAGAATTAATACAAAAATATAAAACTAATACAACAACATTATACAGTGAAGAAATTGAAATACAGCAAGGCACAGACATTTGTTTTTAAGTTATGGAGCAGGGAGGTGTCTGGTGATGAGATCTCAGAGAAAGAATCGGTGATCCTTGAACTATGGAAAAATGAAGCTATTAAAGATTTGGATAAAAAACATATTCAGGAGTCTAAGCTAAAAGTATTGGCTGGTCTTGAGTCTTACTTTAAACAATCTCATAAGGCGAATATATTTTCTCTTAAGAAAAATATGTACAGGGCTGCCGCTGTATTGCTTCTGCTGTTTGGTCTTACAGGTTTCCTGGGGTATATGTTTTTTATAAAACCGGATGTATATGTTGCGATCAATGACAATCAAACGATAAAACTTGAGGACGGATCTTTAGTAATGCTTTTACCGGGTGCAAAGCTTACAGTTGAAAAATCTTTTCCCGCTGATACCAGAGTGGTGGATTTGCAGGGTGATGCTGTATTTAAAGTAGCTAAATCTAAAAAACATCCATTCATAGTTCGTGCGGATGGCTTCAGCACAAGGGTAATGGGAACGGTATTTAAGGTAATGCAGCGGGGAGAACGCAAGACCGTGGAACTTTATGAAGGTAAAGTGGCTGTTTCTTCACCCGGAACTGCAGTTTCTTACCTGACTCCAAACCAAAGGTGGACAAATTTTGGAATGGCCCATACTGCTGCTGTAATAAATGAAAAAATAAATAAGCAATCGGGAAAAAAGACTTCAGTACTAATGACGCTGACTTTCAATGATGTTTCGTTTAGGAGCATCATGGAAATACTATATAAAAATTATGGAATAAGTATCAGATATCCGGAAGAAATAGCAGAAAAAAAAATTACTGCTGACCTTACCGGCAGCAACTGGGATGAAAATGTAGAAGCATTGGCATTTATCACAGGGCTTGAGGTACAAAAAGAAAACAATACCACTTACATATTAAAAAAATAGCAACCGGATTAATTTAGATAGAGTTTACGAAGAATTATGAGTCAGTCAATAATGAAAAGTGGTGTTAAAAACATGAGAAATTTGAAATGCAGTCTTACGGTAGCGGTGATCTTTTTTGCCACGACAGTAGACGCGCAGGAGTTAACGATGAAAGTGTCCTTTTCTGCCCCGGCCGGAAAGCCTTTGATCAATACATTGGAAGAATTTGCAGATAAAACAAGAATGCGTCTGGTCTATTCAAAAGCTGATATAAATGATCTTAAAGTGAGAGAGGTAAAATGTGATAACCTTCCTGTGAACGATTGCCTGAAAAATATTACAGACAATCTACCTGTAGCAGTACGGCAGAGGGGAGAACTGATCTCAGTAAAATATCAGGGCCAGAATACTTCCATATCCTCTGCCCGGGGAAACGGAAGGCTTACAGGAAAAATTGTAGATGAGGTAGGAAATCCCATTGTAAAAGCAGAAGTAAGTGTAGCAGGTAAAACAGCAGCAACGGATAACAACGGGGACTTTAGTATCAGCATTCCTGCCGGAGTTTATACCCTTAGTGTAAAGGCTTCGGGATTCAGCTCATTAAGGGTGGAGAAACTGCAAATCAGTAATGACGATATCAATACCGTTTCTTTTGCCATGAAGCATATTTCTTCCGATAAAGAAATGAATATTAAGGAAGTGGTGCTTACAGGAACACGTAAAGCGGATACCCAGGCTGGACTTCTGGCTCAGCAAAAGAAAGCCGCACAGATGAGTGACGGGATTTCTGCTGAACAGATTTCAAAAACACCAGACAATGATGTAGGAGGAACATTAAAAAGAGTAACCGGGGTAACCACGATTGATAATAAATATGTAGTGGTCCGCTCCATGGGGGAGCGTTGGAATACCGCTGCGATGGATGGAATCAATTTGCCTAGTACAGAAGCTTATAACCAGAATTTTTCATTTGATATCATCCCCACGGCCATGGTGGAAAGCGTGGTGATCAGTAAGACGGCCACACCGGATATGAATGCAAGTTTTGCCGGAGGATATGTGGAGGTGAGAACGAAAGATATTCCGAACGAAAATTTTACCACGGTAAATCTGGGAACTTCATATAATGACGTCTCTACATTCAAAGAGTTTTTATCAAAGAAAAGAGGAAAATATGATTATTGGGGATATGATGATGGAACCAGGGATTTCCCTAAAGGTTTAGAAGCCATGGATTGGAATAATCCCTTGTTTTTTGAACAATCCAAAAGGTTTACCAATGATAATTTCACCAATTATGCTACCAAAGCAGATCTGAATTCCAATATGCAAATTGCCTTGGGAAGAAATTACAGACTGAAAAATAATAATAAATGGGGATTTGCTGCTGCCATTACCACCAGAAATGAACAGAATAAACTGGATATTGAAAATACAGCCAGAGGTGGCTGGCTGGATAATGTAGGTGGAGTGAATAACAACTGGGAACAATTGGGAATAGCACCGGTCAATACCTTTAATTTCAGGAATCAAGGTGCCTCGTACAGCTATAATTCCACTATCGGTGCCATGTTGAATCTGGGATTACAGCTTGGGAAAAACAGGATTTCATTCCGTAACTCCTATACCCATATTTATGACCAGACTTTGACAAGGATTACGGGATGGAATGAATATACAGGCGGAAACGGAGATGCCTCGGATGCTTACAACTATTTTTACCATGGGATTGTTCCTCCCAACACAGACCTTAAATTTTTAGATAAGCCTATAACAGAAACTACGGATTATCCGGTTTATCAGACTTTATTACAGAACAAACTGGAAGGGAACCATAAAATAGGAAATAAAGAAATCAGCTGGTTTGCAGCAAGAACTGGTGTCACTTCCGATACAAAAGATTATACACAATATCAAACCAATTATAACTTTATCGGCAACGAAATTTTGAGTTATAACCAGATCTATAATTCCGGGAATAATTTCGCCAGGGGATATATTGCAAATAAAGAAACGGATTATAATTATGGAGCTGCCTTTAAATGGAGTATGGATGCCGGAAATTTTAAAAATGATATTAAGGTGGGGTATGCAGGGGCCTCAAAAAGCAATACCAACCAGCAACAGAAGTTTTTCCTGAGGGTGGATGAAAACCGCGATGTTCCGAATAGTGAAAAGAATATGCTGATCATGTATGGAGCACTTTCAGGATGGTTTGACGGATCTCATTATGTACCCGGAGGAATCGGGTGGCAAACCAAAGCATTGTATAAAAATGATAAATATGAAGGGAAAGTTTCCCAGCACGCACCTTTCATCATGTTTGATAACCGTTGGAAAAATAAGCTGAGGCTGGTATGGGGAGTACGGGTAGAATATTTTAAGTATGATCTTATTTCTCAGCAACAGGATCCGAATGATCCTAAAAGCGTTACCAAAGAACCGATTGAAGAAAAGCCATGGCAGTGGATGCCATCAGCCAATTTTACGTACAGTCCTTCCAACAGTATCAATGTAAGGCTGGCTTATAACAGGTCTGTCATTCGTCCTCAGTTTAATGAAAGAACAGGGTTGCCTTATTTTGATCCTGTGGCGAACGGACTTATATACAATACCGAAATGACATCAGCAGTCATTAATAATTACGATTTTAAGTTTGAATGGTTTCCGGGTCTTGGAGAAATTATTTCTGCAGGTTTATATTATAAAAATATCGACAGACCGATAGAGCGTGAAGGTTATATTTCCAGTGAGGGAAACCTCTTCCTTTACAACGGAAACTCTAAAAATGCAAAGCTGAAAGGATTTGAAGTAGAGGTAAGAAAGAGCCTTGGCTTTATCAGACCCGAAAGCTTCCTGAAAGATCTTTTTATCAGCGGAAATTTCACGTATAACGATACTAAGGTTATAGCTTTTAAAGACCGGTATAAAACTCAGGATACCGATGACACTTATGAAGTAGATCGTCCCCTTTACGGGCAGACGCCGTATGCCTATAATCTGGGGCTGCTGTACAATGGAGATCGTTTAGGACTTAGTTTCCTGTACAATGCTAAAGGAGATCAGTACGTTACAGTGGGCTATGCTTACATTGGAGAAGAGATCCAGCGTCCTTATGCCGTAGCGGATGCACAGATTTCCTATAAGCTATTGAAAGATAAGAACCTGGAAATCAAATTGAATGTCAGAAACCTGTTCAACAGAGTAAGGGAGTATTATAATAATTTCAATTCTTACTCAGTATCCAAAGGAAACGGAAGTTCTTTTGATACCCAGAGAGAATCTTTAGGGCTTTTACCGGGAGCAACGGATAAATATGATAAAGGAATTGATAAAATATTATTCCGGGCTTACAATGGTAGACAGTTCGGTTTATCAGTAAGTTATAGTTTTTAAATATAAAAGAACTTTTAACAAAAGTATATATGAGATCTTATAAGCCATGTCACAGGTTCCCATAGCCTGAAATCTGAATCGATAGATCTGTTGATGCGCACATCAGTGAACTTTCAGTCAAAAAATGGAAATACCGGATTTCCCCGTCCGGTAGGATTTTAAGGGGAAGCTTTATTCACTTGCACCCTGGGTGAAATGGAGTTTTAAAAACAATGTGTAACCAAATCACGGAGATAAAGGTGAATATCCCGTAAACAGGAATCATCCGGACCAAAAAACAAAATAACCGGATCCATATTTCTAAATTTTACAACAATGAGAAAATTAACTTTAATCGCTGTAACAGCTTTATCTTTAACAGCTTGTCGTGAGAATGATTCTTTATCAGATTCTTCTAAATTTGAAATGCAATCTGCTTCTGCAGAATATTTAACTGCTTCTGCACTTCCTGTAACTACAGTAAGTGGTGCTATTACTACCAATACTACATGGAGTGGAGTGGTTGAAATTGATGGAATCGTAACTGTTAAAGGTGGAGCTACTTTGACTATCCAGCCAGGTACTTTCATTAAAGCTAAACCTAATACAACAAATACACCTACAGGAGTTTTGGTTATTGCTAAAACTGGGAAAATAAACGCTACAGGAACTGCTTCTCAGCCGATCATCTTTACAAGCTACAGATTATTGGACGGAGATGAAGATACTACAGCAACTCCAGGTGATTTCGGAGGGGTTATCATGTTGGGAGATGCTCCTACAAACAAGCCTACAACTACTGTTATCGAAGGGTTAACAGGTGCTGATTACCAATATGGAGGTACGAATGCCGCTCATAATGGGGGAACTATTAAATATGCACGTATCGAATTCGGTGGATTCGACCTTTTCGCTCCTAACTCAGGAAATGAAATCAACGGATTAACATTAGGTGGAGTAGGTAACGGAACTACACTAGACCATATCCAGGTATCTTATGGTAAAGATGATTCTTTTGAATTCTTCGGAGGTACTGTAAACGCTTCAAACCTTGTGTCTTTCGCTCCGGACGATGATAACTTCGATTTTGACTTCGGATATACAGGAACAATTACTTGTGCATTAGCTTTAGCTGATTACAACTCAACGCACAGTCAAAGTGGTGGAGTTTCTGATACGAACGGTATCGAGCTTGATAACGATGGAACAGGTTCTACTGCTTCTCCATTTACCCGTCCTACAGTTAAAAATCTTACAATTGTTGGCGCTAAAAGCCCATTAAAAGGTGGATTATATGAAAATGCCATCCACGTAAGAAGAAACGGTAAATTGAATTTAGATAATGCTACTGTTACAGGTTATCCTATCGGAATTTTATTGGAAACTCAGAGCAGTGCTCCGGTAAATCTTGCAGACCTTAGCTTTACAGGAGTACAGGCACATGGATTTACATTCGCTACTGCTTCTAAGATCGGTACTACCACTGCTGCTCTCACTATTCCTGGAGTAACTACTTCTACAAGCAATCCTGCTAACCTTTGGGGAATGTCTCAGCCATTCTTTAACGAGGCTACAGCATGGAACGTTTCTCCAAGAAACTGTGGAGATTTCAAGGGTACATGGACAAAATATAATTTCTCAATTGTACAATAATTGATCAACATGGGGTGGCATTACCTGCCATCCCATTTTTTAATTCAACTTTAAAATTCATAGAATGAAAAAAGTAATTTTACTATCTGTTTTGGTTTTATCAAAATTAGTGTCTGCACAATATCCTGTATGGACTAATTCTTTTAATTCAACAAGTGATATGCAGGGATGGTCTTTCCATGATCTGAACGGAAACGGAAATGGATGGGTACAAGGACCGAACATCTACCATAACGGTACTTCTTTGGCTTATGGAGGGGCTGGTTCTCTTCGTTACTCAATCAGTAATGTTCCTTCCGGAAATGTGGCCGGTTTCGCTACAGAAAATGACTGGGCTATTTCTCCGGAGATTGACCTCACTTCATCTTCAGGAACGATTACATTAGCAGCATATATAGGACGTCAGAGAACAACACATCAGGTGGTAAAGAGATATCTGTACATCTATGTAAGTACTGCACAAAAGCCTGTCCCTGAATTATCGGATTTTCAGGCATTGGCAGTAGATGCAAACGGCAATAATGTTCCCAGCCCATATGTGATTGCAGCAGGAGGAACTGCTAATCCTTTCCCGTCGGACCTCAATCAGTTTGTTGAAAGCCTTGTTAATCTCTCTGCTTTTGCAGGAAAAAAAATCTACATCGGATTATGGTCGAACAGATATGCGGCTGATGATACCAATGTACAGAATATCAACATCAACGAAATGGCGATCTATACTTCAGTTCTAAAAACACAGGATGTAAAAAAAGCAAAAGATCTTACTATGGTGATGCAGAATCCCGTATCCTCATCACTGATGTTAAAACTTAATCCAGCCCTGAAAGAAAACAGTGTTACTGTGACTGTTTTCAATATGGCCGGACAATCTGTTCTTACTACGCAGTACCGTAGAGAAATCAATGTTACGACTTTATCTTCCGGAAGCTATATCGCCGTGGTTTCGGATGGAGTGCTTTCTGAGAAAGTGAAATTTATCAAAAAATAATGTTTTAGATGCAGGAAGGCAGTCTCTTATTTTCAATTTTTACAAATGCAAAATAATAACCATATCAAAACCATCATCATAGGATATATGCCTTTCCTGCTTACTATAGAATTTAAAAGTATTGCCCTCTGCGTGCTAAGGGCAATATTTCTAAATCGAATTTTATAATGAATCATACAATGAAAAAAATAATCGCCTTTGCTGTTCTTACAGGTCTGATATCGTGTACCGATGATGTGCTGCAACCTTATGATAAATCACAGAAACCTGCAGAAATCAGTGTCAAAGGATATTCAAAACCGGATGTACTGCAGCTCCGGCTTAACGGAAAACCGGTAAGCATTAATGGAAGTACATCTTATACCAATACTATAGAAACAAAGCTGAGCTTTGTCGTGGACGAAGGGGAAACAGATCAGATTGAGATCTTTAACCATGAAACCGGCAAACAGATCGCAAAATATAACATCGATTTTAATACAGTGGATCAGTATAAAAATCTGAATTTCTTCAATCTGCCCGGGATCTATCTTCAGACCTATGCAGTAAAGCCACAGGTTAATCTGGGGAAGGTAGGTTTCGAACTTATTTTTCCGAATCTAGGACAATATTCCCATACTACATTACAAAGTGTGAAAGGAATACTTAAAAAAGAGAATGGAGATGTTCTCGCTGAATTTGAAAATATTGAAAAAAATAACTTCTCTTCACTTAAAATGTATAGCTTTTTCAGTGTTACTGCTCCCGTTTATCTGGAGTTGTACAAGCCTGGAAGTACTGACCCTTATTTTGGATCACAAACGATTAGAGTAAAAATAAAACAGGATATCGGAGCTAATATGATCGTGCTGCAGGAAAAAGCGGAAGGCGGTACTGTTCAGATTATTGGTGATATTGACATCGCAGACTACCTGTAAAATAAAAAATCATTCGGATAAGATCATGCATAAATTTTTAAAATCCTACCTACTTGTTTTATTATTTTTAAGCTCAGCAGTTATCGTTTCCTGCCGTTCTGAGGAAGAATCTGTTCCTGATTTTCCCGACGGAAGCGTAGAGTCTGTCAATGTCTGGGTTCATGAAAACATGAAACGTTATTATTTCTGGGAGGATCAGATGCCGGCAAAACCGGATTATCATCTTCCTGTAAAGAAATTTTTTGCAAGCCTTCTATCTCAGAATGACCGTTTTTCAAGCATTGTAAATACGGAAGATGCTTCTACTTACCTGCGGACGGTCCGCAACATGTATGGCTTTGATTATGCAGTATTGCAGCTTGCTAACGGGCAGATAACGGCTGTGATAAAATTGGTATTACAGGATTCTCCGGCTCAGAATGCAGGCCTGAAACGAGGGATGATCATTAAGAAGATCAATGGAAGTGAGATTACGGCATCGAATGCGGAAAGTCTTTTAAATTCTATCCCGGACAACACTACGCTTGACCTGAGCGTAGGTAATTGGGACAACGGAAACGTGATTGATGAAAAAGATATAAAAGTGTACTATGGATTTTCGCTCAGCCAGCCTGTTATATCTAAAATTTTTGAACAAAACGGAAAAAAGACAGGGTATCTGTACATCTATGATTTTCCGGATGGCATGTCTCACAGTCTCAATCAGAAGTTTGCAGAATTTAAAGCTAACGGTGTACAGGATCTTATCGTGGACCTCAGGTACAATTATGGAGGATCAGTAGCTTCTGCGGCCGCATTATGTGCAATGATCCCTTCCGGAATAACGGGCAATTCTCCTTTTATAACCTATAAAGGAAATAAAAATGGAGGTGAGGTGAAAAAAACATTTGCCGAACAAATTGCCTATGACCCTGCCGCTCTGAATTTCACAACACTCCATGCCAATAATCTGCAGCTGGCCAAAGTATATATACTTACCTCGGGAAGTACGGCCTCGGCCTCGGAAATCGTTATCAATAATCTAAAACCTTATATGCAGGTGATACAGATGGGAGGGAAAACACTAGGAAAAGATATGGCCGGATTTGCCATTATGGATGATCGGAAACCTAAAAAGATTTCCTGGCAGCTTCACCCGGTCATCTATAAAGTATATAATGCTAACGGACAGGGAGAATACAGCAATGGAATTTCACCGCAGTTTCCTGTAGATGAATACGCATCTTTACCTCTGAAGCCTTTAGGGCAGGCTGATGAAACCTTATTGCAATCGGCTTTAGGTAAGGTGTCGTCTAAATCCGCTTATTTCGAAACTTTAACGCACCAGGTAAAAATAATTACAGAAAGTGAAAAGCCTTTATCTATGGGTAAACACTAAATATTAAAAATAAAAAACCAAATCAAACTATATTTTTTTAAAATTGAATTCACTATGCAGGGAATAGAGCCAAAAATACACCAGGAAGTAATCAAGAGAATTAATGATCTGGAGCAGCTTTTAAAGCAATCTCCCGATCAGGACAGGACCTATACAGATGAAATTGTTATGATGAATACGGAATTATCAGCGCTGTATGAAGAGTATCTTAGTATAAAAAAGAGATTAGAAACCTGCATTAAACTCTACAGGTCAAGACATATTGAGATCAGAAAGCACCTTACCCATAATATTAGAAAGATTAAACGGGAAAGGGTTAACCGAAAATAAATAAAGGGTACCTATTTAAAAATAGGGTCCCGCGACTCAACTTTTACGAATAAAAACCTAAGCCGGAAAATTAATTGATAAAATGTGGTATCTATAATGGTTCAGTAAACAGGTTTTTTTTGATTTTATATTGAGTTAAATTCGGTTAAATCGTATTTTAATTAGGGAATGATTGGTATTTTGTGATGAATGTGTGCTGATAATTGAATTATTGGTTGGTTTTTTAATGGATAATGGACTTTAAGAACATTATTAAGAAAATCAATCATTTTTTGGGATTTTGTGAGTACTTTTGAGGACTTAACTCCCATTAGATTATTTGTGCTTTATGATCTTAATTGTCGATGATAACCAAAACAATATTTACTCATTAAAGAAACTATTAGAATCCAAAGATTTTCAGGTAGATACTGCTAATTCCGGTGAAGAAGCATTAGGGAAAGCATTGAAAAATGATTATGCCCTAATTATTCTCGATGTTCAGATGCCGGGAATGGATGGTTTTGAGGTAGCTGAAATATTTGCAGGTTATAGCAAAACGAAAGAAATTCCTATTATATTTCTTTCAGCGGTAAATACAGAAAAGAGATTTATCACCAAAGGATATGCTTCCGGAGGTAAGGACTATGTCACCAAGCCGGTAGATCCCGAAATTCTTTTACTGAAAGTTAAAACATTTTATAATCTGCAGGAGCAGAATATTGAAATGAAAAAAACTCAGCAGAGTTTACAGCTTGAGGTAAAAGGAAGAAGAGAATCACAGGTTACCATGAAGTCGCAGATTGATCACTTTCATCTGATGCTGGAAGGCTTGCCGCAAATTGCATTTACGTTGAATGATAAAGGGATCATCGATTTTGTCAACGGCAGATGGTATCAGTATTCAACATCTGATAAAAACTTCCCCGAAACTTTTCCTGATGATTTAGATATAAAGGAGCAATTTGAAATTTCAAGGAAAAATGGAAAATCACTTCAGCTTGAGACGCGGATAAAAAATATTGAATCCGGAGAATACAGGTATCATTTATTGAGAATATCACCGGTTTATGAAGGTAACCATGTCAAAAATTGGGTAGGAACATTTACGGATATTGATGATCAGAAGAGGGTAGAAAATGAGAAAGATGAATTCCTGAGTATTGCCAGTCATGAACTGAAAACTCCTCTTACAAGCATTAAAGCGTATGTTCAGTTGTTGGAACGTAAACTAAAACTTGACAAAGACAGTGCAGAAGCAGGATATGTAACCAAGGTCCAGGATCAGATCGAAAAATTGAACAGTCTTATCAGTGACTTACTGGATGTCTCTAAAATTGAAAACGGGAAGCTGAAGATCAACAGGAAACCTTCCAATCTTGAGAAGATAATTGAAAATGCTATCGAAACCATACTTCAGACTCATGATGAAAATAAGGTAAAAATCCAGCGTCACGGGGAAATACCGGATATCCTTATTCCGTTTGATGAAATTCGTATAGAGCAGGTATTGATCAATTTCCTGACCAATGCCATCAAATATTCACCACAAAATAACCAGGTTATTGTCACTACATTTGTAGATGATGACCAGGTAAAAGTAAGTGTTACCGATTTTGGAATCGGGATTCCTGATTTTAAACAAAAGGCAGTATTCCAGAAATTTTATCGTGTAGAAGAATCGTCACTACAATTTCAGGGAATGGGAATAGGCTTGTATATCTGTTCAGAGATCATCAAGCAGCACCATGGAACAATCGGATTGTCAAGTATTGTCAATGAAGGTTCCACATTTTACTTCACTTTACCTTTAAACTAATTTTTTATGCCACAAAAAGTTATAAGAAATCTGCAATTTGGAGTCGGGCTTTCGCTGTTAATTTTAATAGCAAGTTCCGTAGCATCGTACTGGAGCATTCAGAAACAGATGGAAAACCGCGAAAGCCTTTCACGTACAAGAAGATCCATTACTGCAGTAAAAGATATATTAATTTCCCTTCTGGATGCAGAAACTGCCAACAGAGGATACCAGCTTACCGGCAAGCAAAATTTTCTGGAACCCTATAACAGAAGCATTGCAGCCTATCCTAAAGCAATTGCCTATGCTAAATCCTTAGACATTAAAGATAAGGCACAGCTAAAGCGTTTGGAGGATCTGGAATATAATGTGAACACGAATATAGGTAACCTTAAACAATTTGTTGAAAACAGGAGCAAAGGAATCGTAATGACGCAGGATCAGCTTATTTTAAGCAAATCCTATATGGACAAATGCAGAAAGATCGTTCGTGATTTTGTACGGTATGAAGAAATTCAGCTTGAAATAAAAAACAAAGATCTTAACCGTTCCTCAAACACCACTGTTATTTTTATCATTTTTTCAGCACTTGCAGCCATAGTGGTAACTACTTTCTTTTATCTTAAATTAAGAAGTGACCTACTCCGCAGGGATAAGCTTGAAAAAGAGCTGAAAGCAAAAGATCTGGAAATCACAAAACGGGTAAGTGCAATCCAGCAGATTGCCAATAGAGTTGCCAACGGAGACTATAGTCAAAGGGCTGTGGATAATGTACAGGATGATCTTGGAGATCTTGTGGAATCACTGAATAATATGACGGACTCCCTAAAGAAATCCTTTGATAAAATAAACAGAAGCGATTGGCACCAGAAAGGATTGGCCTTACTGAATGAATCTCTGGTTGGGAATAAGTCTGTTAAAGAGGTTGTTACCAATTCCCTGAATCATATTATCGAATACGGAGGAGGAACCAATGGTGCCATCTACCTGCTTGATGAAGGTAAATTATTCCTGAACAGTGCTGTAGCGCTGGAAGATAATATGAAAAAATCTTTCGAACCGGGAGAAGGAATGGTAGGACAGGTCTTTCTTCAGAAGAAAACAAAGGTATATAACGACCTTAATGACGAAGATTTTGCGGCAACATTTGCCAGCAGCAAATTAAAGATTAATGGACTCGTAGTAATCCCTATTACTCTGGACAGGCAGAGTATCGGAGTTTTGGAAGTGGGCTCAACCACAAATTTCGATCAGGATAAAATCAATTATTTCGCAGATAGCTGCAGGAATATAGCAACTGCCATAAGTGCGGCAAAAGGTCGTGAAAAGGAACAGCGTTTATTGGAAGAGACGCAGGCACAATCAGAAGAACTTCAGGTACAGCATGCAGAACTTGAAAACCTGAATACTGAACTCGAGGCGCAGACACAAAAGCTTCAGGCTTCAGAAGAAGAACTGAAAGTTCAGCAGGAAGAGCTTATGCAGACGAATGCAGAACTTGAAGAACGCTCAAAGTTACTGGAAGAAAAAAATCACCTCATTGCAGAACGTAATATAGAGATCCAGAAAAAAGCGGAAGAACTGGCTTTAAGTACGCAGTACAAATCAGAATTCTTAGCCAATATGTCGCATGAATTGAGGACCCCTCTTAATTCTATCCTGCTTCTTTCCCGTTTAATGGTGGAGAACCCGGAAGAAAATCTGAATGAGGACCAGGTAGAGTCAGCGAAAGTAATCCAGAGTTCAGGAAGAAGTTTGCTAACATTGATCGATGAGATCCTGGATCTTGCTAAAATTGAATCCGGGAAAATGGTTCTGGAATATGATGACGTTGCCCTGGAAGATGTGGTGAATGATCTGCGAAACCTTTTCAATCCTTTGGTTAATGAAAAAGGGATCAGATTTGACCTTGAAATAGAAGAAGGTCTTCAAAAGTCTATAGAAACGGACCGGTTACGATTGGATCAGGTTTTACGTAACCTGCTTTCCAATGCTTTCAAATTTACACAGGAAGGAAGCGTGGGGCTGTATATTAAAAAAGATCCTAAAAATAAAGACTTTATTACCTTCAGCGTAAAAGATACGGGAATCGGAATTCCGGAAGATAAGCAAAGAATTATTTTTGAAGCATTCCAGCAGGCAGACGGATCTACCCAGCGTAAATTCGGTGGGACAGGTTTAGGATTATCCATAAGCCGTGAGATTGCCAAATTATTGGGTGGGGAATTATCGCTTACCAGTGCAGTTAACGAAGGAAGTGAATTTAGTTTAACAATTCCGGTAAAAGCGATCTCAGAAACGGTCCAGGTATCACTTGATAAAGAATTGGTAGAGATCATAAAAGAAGATGTAGAGGAGATTAAGAACATTGCAGGATATGAAGAAGAACCGGAACAACCGCTTACGGTTTTAGAAATTCCTGAAGAAATAGAAGATGACCGGGATAATATTACGGAGGATGACAAAGTTATATTGATTATCGAAGACGATACCAACTTTGCAAAGGCACTTCTGAAGTATGCCCACAGACAAAATTATAAAGGAGTAGTGGTTGTAAGAGGAGACCATGGGCTCTCTGCAGCATTACAATATCATCCTTTAGCTATCTTACTCGATATTCAGTTGCCGGTAAAAGATGGATGGCAGGTAATGCATGAGTTGAAATCCAACCCAAAAACCAAACCTATTCCGGTGCACATGATGTCTTCGTTGCATATTAAAAAGCAGGAAAGTATCATGAGAGGAGCCATTGACTTTATCAACAAGCCTGTGGCCCTTGAACAGATGACGGATGTATTTAAAAAAATTGAAGAAGCCCTTCGAAAATCACCTCAAAAAGTTCTTATTGTAGAGGAGAATGCTAAACATGCCAGCGCATTGTCATATTTCTTAAGCAATTTTGATATTTCTCTGGCGGTGAAAGATAATGTGGAGGACAGTATAAAGGCGCTTACGGAAGCTGAGGTAGATTGTGTGATCCTGGATGTGGGACCGGCAAGAGGAAAAGGATATAAGATCATAGAGTCAATCAAAAGCTATGAAGGCCTTGAAAATCTTCCGATCATTATTTTTACAGAAAACAACCTGTCTTCCTCTGATGAGTTGAAGATCAAACAATATGCTGACTCTATTGTTGTTAAAACAGCACATTCATACCAAAGGATATTGGATGAAGTCGGTTTATTCTTACATTTGGTTGAAGAGAAAAGTACCGAAGCACCGCGAAACAAAAATCTCGGATCACTTACTGAAGTATTAAGTGGAAAGAAGATTCTGATTACGGATGATGACGTACGGAATATATTTTCACTGACCAAAACGTTGGAAAAATACAAAGTAGAAGTCATCCTGGCGATGGATGGGAAGCAGGCTTTAGAACAGATTAAAGAACATCCGGATATTGATGCTGTTTTGATGGACATGATGATGCCGGAAATGGATGGCTATGAAACCATACAGGAAATAAGAAAAAAACAGGCGTTCAGCAGATTACCGATCATTGCCGTTACGGCAAAATCCATGATAGGCGACCGTGAAAAGTGCATTACCGCCGGGGCATCAGATTATATATCAAAGCCTGTGGATGTAGATCAGTTATTATCTTTGTTGCGTGTTTGGTTATATGAAAGTTAAAAAAACTCACTTCTGATGAAAAAAAAGATTTTGATCGTGGATGACGATCCGCGAAACATATTTGCACTTAAACTTACTCTGAAAGCCAGAGGATATCAAATGGAGAGCTGTACAATGGCACAGGAAGCCATTGAACTTTTACAGAAAGACGACCGGATCGGAGTCGTATTGATGGATATGATGATGCCCGAAATGGATGGTTATGAAGCCATCAGGATTATCCGCGAAACACCTTCGATCAGTAAGGTTCCCATTATTGCCGTGACGGCACAAGCCATGAAGGAAGACCGCCAGAAATGTCTTGATGTTGGAGCACAGGATTATGTGAAAAAGCCTATCGATGTCGATCTTTTATTAACTGCCATTGAAAAACTGTCGTAGATGCTGGAACCAAGTATTGTAAAGGATGAAGAGGTAGAGCATCTGATAAAAGATGTTTATGAACTGTATGGTTATGACTTTTCCATGTACAGCAGGGCTTCGTTTAAACGAAGGGTAAACAGGATCTGCCTGATCGATAAGTTTACAAGTTTTGCAGAGTTAAGATATACTGTCCTTAATGATCCGGATTATCTGAAGCACTTTATCGAGGAAATTACGGTGAATGTGACGGAAATGTTTCGTGATCCCTATTTTTTCAAAGCATTACGGGAAAATATTTTACCCCAATTGGGAACCTATCCTTTAATCAGAATCTGGGTGGCAGGCTGTTCAACCGGGGAAGAGGCTTATTCCATGGCCATACTATTGAAGGAAGCCGGTCTTTATCAGAAATCACTGATTTATGCTACGGATATTAACCCTTCTGTGCTGGAAACAGCCCGTGCCGGAGTTTTTCCTCTGCAACAGATGAAATTGTATTCAGAGAATTATATACTTTCAGGAGGTAAAAAAGATTTTTCAGATTATTATACGGCCAATTATGATAGTGCAATGTTTGATTCAAGTCTCAAGCAAAAGTTGATTTTGTCTACCCATAATCTGGTGTCAGATAGCTCCTTTAACAGTTTTCAGCTGATTATATGTCGGAATGTGCTCATCTATTTTGATAAAGGTTTACAGGAGCGTGTTTTTCAGCTGTTTGACGATAGCCTTGAAAATCTGGGCTATCTTGCTTTAGGTTCGAAAGAAACTCTGAGATTTTCGAATCTGAACAGATATTATCATCAGGCCGATGATCAGCGGATCTGGAAGAAAGTAGACCATCATTAATATTTATATGAAAGAAATAGAAGAGAATATTGAACTCGTTGTCATAGGAGGTTCTGCGGGAAGCTTGGAGGTGATACTGGATATGGTGAAAAAGCTGGATCATAAGATCAGCTTTCCCATTATATTGGTTGTTCACCGTAAATCTCAATCCGTAAGTATTTTACCGACTTTGCTGCAGCAGTTTTCTTCTATAGAAGTAACGGAAATTGAAGATAAAACAGAAATAAATAAGAATCAGATCTATATTGTGCCGGCCGACTATCATCTTTTATTTGAAAGCAAAGAGCTGGTATCTCTTGATAGTTCGGAAAAAATGAATTATTCACGTCCATCGATTGATGTAACCTTTAAGTCAGCTTCAGAAATATATGGGAAAAGTCTTGTCGGAATATTGTTATCCGGTGCTAATGCCGATGGAGTAGAAGGTTTACAGTATATTAAAAAAAATCATGGAAGGGTGTGGATCCAGGATCCGGATACCGCGGAGGTTAACTATATGCCCAGACATGCAGTGGAAGGAGTGAGCTATGATCTCATCATTACTCCTGAAAATCTTGCAGAGTGCATTAATCAATTAAACCGGTTTTAAATTAAAGCTAATATATATGAGTAAGAAGAAAATTTTAATTTTTGATGATGACAAGACGATCCTGGACGTTGCAACCATCATTTTTGAAGAAAGTGGTTATGAAGTAGGGATTTCAGAAACGTCGCATGATATCATCGATAAGGTATCACAGTTTCAGCCGGATGTGATTCTGATGGATAACTGGATTCCCAATATCGGGGGAGTAGAAGCAACGAAACTTCTGAAAAACCATGAAGAGTTCAAAAAGATCCCTGTGATCTACATAACGGCTAACAATGATATCAATGCGTTGGCGGAAAGCGCTCAGGCTGACGATTATATTGCCAAGCCATTCAACCTGGATGATCTTGAAGAGAAGGTAGCTAAATACCTGAAAGGATAAACCAGATAAAAAAGCGTGTTTATCATACCGGATGTATAAAATCCTTACCTGACAAAGTAAGGATTTTTTATTTCTATTCATAGTCTTGTACTTTTTTAAAAAAAAATATATAGCCAACTATATAGTTGTGTATATTTTTTATATATTTGAATGTCCAATATGTACAATTCCATGAACAATGATTTCATAAAAGAGCTTGGCTATAAGGCACTTGATTCCCGGTTTAAAAGGATCAGTGAAAAGATGGCTTACAGTGTGAAGAAACTTTATAAAGATCTTGATTACGACATAGAGCCCAACTGGTATCTGATATTTATGATCCTAAGGGATAAAGGAGAATTATCTCTGATAGAT
The DNA here is from genome assembly GCF_039645525.1 of Chryseobacterium sp. Chry.R1. Taxonomy (NCBI): domain Bacteria; kingdom Pseudomonadati; phylum Bacteroidota; class Flavobacteriia; order Flavobacteriales; family Weeksellaceae; genus Chryseobacterium; species Chryseobacterium sp. Chry.R1. The sequence continues at coordinate 3,898,928 of NZ_CP151793.1, read as the reverse complement.
ATTGCTGAAAGTCTGGGGTATTCCCATCCGTCTGTTGTGGTCACGGTAAAAAAAATGGCGACCAAAGATTATCTGGATGTAAAAAAAGATGATTCGGATAAAAGAAAACAGATCGTATCACTTTCTCCCAAAGCATTAAGATTAATGCCAGAATTTGAAATGCTCTGGAACAGCTGTGAGGCTGCCATTCTCAAAGTATTGCAGGAAGATCTCACCATCTTAAAATACCTTGATACTATTGAAGCCTCTTTGGAGGAGACCTCCTTTTATTATCGCTTCAAACAGGAGTATAAAAACCAATTAAAATAAAAACCCATGAAAAAATACCTTATCATTCTTCTCTCGGTATTTTGCGTATTTTCCTTTGCAAAAGAGACCAGAATAACCATTAGAGCGAAAGCTAAAGATGCTAAATTCATCGGAAGTTCTCTGGGAGGAGCTTATGTGATTGTAAGGAATAAGATCAATAATACCATTTTGGCTGAAGGAAAAACCAGTGGCAGTACAGGAAATACGGATCTGATCATGAAAGCTCCAAAACATAGAGATAGTTCTATTGTTGATGATGCAACCGGTAAATTTCTGGCCACGGTTAATATTGATGAACCTACTTTTGTAAGTATAGAAGTGTTTTCACCATTCAATCATAAACAGGCACAGGCAAAAGTAAGCACAGAAATATGGCTTATTCCTGGAAAAGATATTCTGGGCGACGGGATCATCCTGGAAATACCCGGGTTTATTATTGATATTTTAAAGCCCCGAACGCATCAATATATCGGATTAAGCTCAATCAGTGGAAAACCTTTTCAGATACAAGCCAATATTGTTATGATGTGCGGTTGTGTGATCGATAAAGGTGGTGTATGGGATTCCGATAAGTTTGAAACTAAAGCCTTAGTTAATAAAGATGGAAAACGGGTAAGTGAAATCAATTTATCATTGGTTTCTACCAATCTTTTTGAAGGGAACACTTCTATTTCTGTACCTGGAAATTATGAGATCATCGTTTATGCTTTTGATCCCAAAACAGGAAACACCGGAGTGGATAAAATCAATTACGTAGTATATTAAAAGATACAGAGGTTTTTATACCTTCTTGTTTATATCCGCATACACTATAGTAAAGCTACTTTATTCGATCTCGATATATAGTTGTAGTATAGTTGTTTTGAACTTTTTAATTGTAAAAAACATATAAAAATTAGAATATTAATGGACTAGATTATCCTTTATGGCATGATAATAGGTTGATTGTAAGCATTAACCAAATCAATTACAAAATGAAATCTGAGACTAAATTAAAAAAGAGTATAAGAGGAAAAACCGTAGTTATTACCGGAGGAAGTAGTGGAGTTGGTAAAGCTACTGCGGAAGCATTTGCTTTGGAAGGATGTAATATTGTAGTTGCTGCCCGGGGTAAAGAAGCTCTGGATGAAACCGTGAGTCTTTGCAGGGATCTTGGAGTGGCGGTAATAGGGGTATCTACAGATGTTTCAAAAGCTGAAGAAGTTGCTCATCTTGCTGAAACAGCCATTCAATTTAACGGAAGAATTGACATTTGGGTAAATAATGCCGGTGTCATGGCAAGCGGAAAATTTGAAGAAATACCCATGGAACTCAATGAGCAGGTCATCAAAACAAATTTGTTCGGATATATGCATGGGGCTTACAGTGCGCTCCCCATCTTCAAAAAGCAGCAGGAGGGAATCTTAATTAATAATGTTTCTATCGGTGGGTTTATGCCGGCTCCTTACAGTGCTGTTTATTCATCAACAAAATTCGGAATTCGCGGTATGATGGATTGTCTTCAGGGGGAGATTTCCGATTATCCGGATATTCATATTTGTAATATTTATCCTCAGATTCAAAGATCCACCGGAAATATGCATTCGGCAAAATATTCCGGACTGGATTTTAAAATTCCGCCGTTTGCAGCAGATCCCCGGGACACAGCCAAAAAAATTGTAGAGTTAGCTAAAAACCCCAGAAAAGATCTGTTTCCCGATTTTACCTCATTACTTCTTAAAAATATCTACGGATTATTTCCGAAACCGATCATTAATGTAGCTTCTGCAGGGATGAGAATGATGATGAAAGCTAAAAGTGCTCCACCTGATTCGGGTAATATTTTAAAGCCTTCGTCAGAGCCTCACCGTATTTATGGGGAAACCATGCTGCCCGTCCCTTCCAAAAAGACAAAATTAGCCATTACAGCGGGACTGGGTTTAGGTTTGGCTTACATGATCTTGAAAGCCGGTTCCGGAAATAAGCAAATAAAGAATTCTTAATATAAGAAGCGATATTTCAGCAGTAAAATTACTACGCATTTCATTTCGTCCGTTGCCCTGAAATTCATACTTTTATGCTTCATGATAGAGAACGGATTTTTGAATTTCAGCGGATCGGGATTTCACGAATATATAAAAGTATTGGAACGGTTGACCTGGTTGGATTGGGTAGGGGCTAGCCTGGCTGTAAATATCGCTTTGTATCTTTTTTCAATAGGTGTTTATCTGAGTATTGAAAAGATCTTTCCCAAAAATAAGCTACAGGAGTATAGTCATCCCGTAATGCGGTCGGATTATTATCTGAGCTTCGTAACCATTCTCTGTAATTGCTTAGTAATGCTCTGCGGTGTTTTCCTTTGGAAAAATCATTGGATTACATTAGGAAATAGGTTTTCAGCGGTTTCCGTTTTTTTAGAGGTCCTGGTTTTAATCCTACTGATGGATCTTTGTATGTACTTTTTTCATTTTATTGCCCATACACCTTACTTTTATAAAAGATTGCATGGAAGACATCATGAACATGTTAACACCAACTTCTTAAGCCTTTTTGTATTGCATCCGGCAGAAACAATAGGATTTGGATTGATGATACTGGCCGTACTGGTATGTTACGATTTTTCTGTTCTCTCCATTAGTCTGTATCTTCTTATCAATCTCATTTGGGGAACAATAGGCCATTTGAATAAAGAGTTTTTCCCGCCTCAGTTTAACAAGTATTTTGTGGGAACAACACAATTCCACAACCAACATCATGTAGATGAAACTAAAAACTTTGGTTTCTACACTTCCATATGGGACAGGATATTCGGGACGTATAAATAATGATTACAGCTGGCTGAATTTTATTTTAATTTTTTAAAACTCCTGAAAGTTTCTGTAACACCATCAAATTTTTCGTTTTTAAAAATACCGGATTCATCAACCCTTTCAAAAGTTTCAGCGGTACCGGCAGCAATTGTATGGGGAAGTCCTTCACTTCTGAGCATATCGGTCAGACCTTTCATTTCATCAATTCTTCTTGAAATATGCTGTGGGTAAGTGGGAGTTGTTTTAATCAGATCCCGATACGTTCCCGGAAGAAATGCCTGAAGGCTTTCATTCAGTTCATCAAGAATGCCATAATGAGACGCAGCGATCATTGTTTCAAAAAACAAAGCGTTCATTCCTTTATTGACCATTGAAAACAGAAGTTTGTAAGCTGAAGCTGCTTCTGTTTTTTCACCGGCATCTTTTATTTTAAATATCCCGCCGAATTGTTCTGCAAATAAGTTTCTCCAGATACCGCTTACAACAAATGTTGCCTGGTCCGGAACATCTTTGGAAGCACCCATTACCGCTCCGTTTACAAATCTGATATTCCCCGTACTGCACATTTTTTCAATAGATAGAGCAATCTGAGGGGTATTTGAATTGAGGTCTATAAAGACAGGTCGGTTATCCGTGTTTTTGAGATGGTCGATTATATTTTCTGCCACCTTCGGACTTGCTTCAGGATTTGCCAATGAAATAATAATATCTGCCTGTTCTGCTATGTTTTGTAGAGTATTCACATCATGGATTCCCGCATCTTTAATATTTTGGAGCGTCACTTGCGATCTTTCTTCACCTGCGGTGATAACCGTATATTTATTTTTGATTAAGGTTCTGGCGATTTGTGTTCCCATGTCTCCGGGAAAAAGAATAGCTATAACAGGTTGGGCAGTCATTATAATTTCAGTTTAACATTCAAATGATGAAGTAAATTTTATTGCAAATTTCTTTAATTTTTTTTAATTCCTAAACATATTGTCCCGGATAATTTCTATAGTTTAAAAACCATTAGTATACTTACAGCCGGTATCGATATTTTCTACACTGGCTGTAAGTAAGGTTACGGTGAAATTTACTTCTTTTCAATCACCGGAATATTGGTAATGACCTGCCATTCTTCATCCTCCTGTACACATGTAATGGTAGATGAAAAGCGGAGCACATCGCTCTCCAGGCTGAGTTTTGCAATAGCAATATTCCCTTTTTGCTCAATTGAGTCAAAAGCAAGGGTTCTAGGTTTTCCGCCAAAGGTTTTATTGCTGATGTACTCAATGTATTGTTCTTTGGAAATAATAAAAATCCCTTTTTGTTCGAAAAATCCATCCTGAATATTCTGGTAATCTTTGTGAAGAACTTCGTCCATAAGATTCGTATCACTGGTGTCACCTGCTTTAATAAATTTTTCTATAGTCTGTTTTATCTGTTGCATAATCTGATTGATTTAAATGTTGATTAATCTGCTTTCTTTGTTGTTGGATTTTTATAGCTGCTTGCTCCGGATCTACCATTCCGTCCATCGGAAAATAACTTATATCTAAGATACCCAGCTGGTTTAATATGCTTGTGACCTGAATTTCAATAGGATTTTTTTCCTGAGAAGCAGGTTGAAGAATACCCAGTGCCGTAATGAGGTATGCTTTTTTACCGGTCAGCAGCCCTTTTATTCCATTGGTGTCATAGGCAAAGGTTTTTTTCGTCCGGACTATAAGGTCAAAATATGCTTTTAATGAAGAGGCAATTCCATAATTGTACATCGGAGAGGTAATAAGGATCTCATCGCAGGAATACAGCTCATCTATAAGCAGATCGGACAATCCGATGTGTCCTGAATGTAATGAGTCATCAAAAAATCCATTGAGTGTTTCCTGGGTCAAATGGGGAATAGGCTGTAAGGTCAGGTCTCTCGAGATAATCGTTCCGTCATGATATTTTACTTTCCATTGTTCTGTAAAATAATCACCCATGGAACGGGAATAGGAATCATTTATCCTGAGGCTGCTGTCGAGGCGAAGTAGTGTTGTCATGTTCTGCTTTTTCTTTAAAGACACACCGCTTCTCGGAAACGTGACGTTTATGTTAATCTTTTTAATTTTTCCGGATCTACTATGGAATAAATCTCCCGGATTCTGCCATCACGATCAACATCTAAAATATGGCAGTTGTATATCTGATTTTCCCTCCAGAAACATATGGCTGGCTGATGATTGAACCTGTGAAAAGTAAAAGGTTTGTGGTTAAGAAACTGCTGCTGGACATAGGCAAGAAGGGCAGCTGTAGCTGATTTTCCTACTTCCACTGCTTTTATCACCCGGACACGCTGTCCGCCATCTGCAGAAAGCCTGATTTCGTTCAGTAAAAGCTCCTCAAGCATCGGGATGCTTCCTTCGCTTAATGCTTTTTGATATTGAGAAAGGGTTTCATGGGAAATCGAAGAGTTGGTATGGTCAGGCTTATACTCTATATTCTGAAGGTGTCTCGTCGCTCTGCTCAGTAATTTTCTTGAATTTTCAACGGAGATATCAAGGAGTTCTGAGATCTCGTGGTGTGAATAATCAAATGCCTCTTTCAAGATATATACAGCACGCTCTTTAACCGTCAGTTTTTCTAAAAGAACAAGTAAAGTATAGCGGGCGGTTTGATCCCGGATAAGCTTGTTTTCTGCGTTATCAAAAGACAAAGGTTCCGGAAGCCACTCTCCATACACCATCTTTTTTATGTGCCTGTTTTTAAAATTTATAGCGTGATTGATGGTGCTTTTTATTAAAAAATTTTTCTCATTCCTGATTTCTGTTTTATCCAATGAAATGTATTTTTCCAGAACATCTTGCACGAGATCCTGTGAATCTTCATATGAACCTGTAATATTATAAGCGTAAGTCAATAGCTGACGATAATTTTCCTGCATGCCTTTTCTTTTTAAGACCCATCAGAGGGGAAAAACGTGACCATTCTGATCAAATTAAATAATAAAGAAAGTAAAAGTAGTATTTTTATACTTTCGAAGCTACTACAGATGCAGGATCCGTTAAGAATACATATTGAAAAAGTTGTTCCGTTAAGTGACGAGGAATTTACCATCATTTCCTCGTATTTCACGAGGAAGAAATATAAAAAGTACCAATTCCTGATTCAGGAAGGGGAGTCTGTATCCTGCAATTATTTTGTTCTAAAAGGGCTTTTAAAATTGGTATACACTGATGATACCGATAAAAGCCATATTGTAGGTTTTGCCATGGAAGACTGGTGGGAGAGTGATTTCAAAGCTTTTTACACAGGATCCAGAGCAACGATGTCTCTGGAATGCGTTGAAGATACGGAAGTTCTGTGTTTAACATTGGAGGGATATAAAAAATTATGCAGGGAGATTCCCAAAATGGAACATTTTTTTCTTGAGAAAGCTTACTTTGGTTTTATATCAGCCCAGCAACGTATACTTTCGATGATGACCTCCTCTACGAAAGAAAGGTATGATCAGCTGCTTAAACAATATCCGGCACTGGTTCAGCGTGTGCCTAAATCTCTTCTGGCTGCTTATCTTGGCGTTTCGAGGGAAACCTTAAGCCGCTTTTCTTTATAAAGGAGTGATCTTCATCACTTCATAATCGTGATCCATGTCAAGAGTTGTTCCACTTGATATATTGCAATTTTGCTACAACAATATAAACAACAAACAACAATGGAAAAGCGAACAATTAATCCCTGGAACTGGCAAAAAGAAAGAAGCTATTCCCAGGCTGTAGAAGTGAAAAATGCAGAAGCTACCTTATACTGTTCAGGGCAGGCGGCTATTGATCCTGACGGAACTTCGAGTACACAGGATATGAAATCCCAGCTGGAACAGGCTATAGCCAATCTGGAGGAAGTAATTACTAGTGCGGGTTATGAATGCAAAGGAATCGTCAGATTAAATATTTACACCACATCTACGAAAGAGCTGTGGCCTCATTTTCCTATCCTTCAGGAGTGGATCGCCAGGCATGATATTGAACAGGCAGTTACCATGCTTGAGGTAACAGGATTGTTTGAAACTTTAATAGTGGAGCTCGAAGCGACCGTGGTGAAATAATGAACAACTTTATTAAAAAAACAAAACCTTCAAGTCTTAAACTTGAAGGTTTTTTATGCCAGTAATTCCGAATACTTTCTGAAATCCTTTTTGCACATTGGAAATCATCTGGAGATTAGATTTCCGGTTATTGAAGAAAACTTTATATATAAACAAAGAAATTGTTGTAACGGTTTAATACAAAACTCCCATACTTTCCGCTGCAAAGCCTGAAAGCTCTTCTAATTTTCCCTCTTTTACTTTTTTCACCCACTGATAATCGTTCAGTAAAGCACGGCCTACAGCCACTAAGTCGAAATCCTGTCTTTCTAATCTTCTCAGTAATTCCGTAAGGTCAGATTTTTCTGAGCTTTCACCCGCAAATGCCGACATGAAATCACCTTTAAGTCCTACGGACCCTACGGTAATCGTTGGCTGGCCGGTTACTTTTTTGGCCCATCCGGCAAAGTTAAGATCCGAACCTTCAAACTCTGGCTCCCAGAAACGACGTTGTGAACAATGGAAGATATCTACTCCCGCTTCTTTTAAAGGAAGCAACCAATCTTCCATCTCAGAAGGGTTTGTGGCCAGCCTGCTTTTATAATCCTGCTGTTTCCACTGCGAAAGTCGGATGATAATTGTAAAATCTTCTCCTACAGCCGCTCTGATTGCTTTTACTACATCTACAGCAAAGCGGGTTCTTTCCTTTATTGTTTTACCACCATATTCATCAGTTCTTGTATTGGTAACCTCCCATAGAAACTGGTCGATAAGATAACCGTGAGCACCGTGGATCTCAATACAATCGAAACCTAAATCTTTAGCTGATTTCGCTGAAGCTGCAAATTGATTTATGGTGTCCTGAATATCTTCCAGAGACATAGTAGAAGCTTTTTCCATAGGAACCAAAGGATAGTCGTCAGATGAACGGGTATCACCCACGTGCCATATCTGTGGTCCCATTTTACCCCCGTTATGATGAACCTGGTCGATTACATTTTTCCAACCTGCCAATGCTTCAGTACCGTAGAAATCAGGAATATTCTGCATATTTTTAGAGGCAGGGCGATTGATTACAGTTCCTTCAGAAAGGATTAATCCAACTTCTGAGGCTGCCCTACGGCCGTAATAATCTGCAATTTGTTGTGTAGGTACACCATTATCCGATTGAGCTCTCGTCATGGGAGCCATTACAATTCTGTTTTTAAGGTGTAGATTTTTATAGTTAAATGGAGTGAATAACGCGTCTGTACTCATTTTCTATTAATTTTTATTAATAATTTTTATTCTTTTGTTACACAAAGTAACTAATAATAATTCGTTTTTGTACCTATTAGAAAAAAAATTGTGGTAACTTTGTCGTAACAAACGATAGTAACCGGCTTGTAACTTATGAAAGAAAATAAAATAACCCAGCACTGTTGTCCCCTGGTAAAGGCTATGTCTTCCCTGGGAAGTAAATGGAAGCCTGTCATTGTTATGGTAATTAATGACAGAAAATTACGGTTTGGACAGATTGCAGCCCGCATTCATGTCATTTCGCGTAAGGTTCTTACCGACCAGCTAAGAGAAATGGTAGAGGATGGATTGCTAATCAGAGAGGAATTTAAAGAACTGCCACCCCGGGTTGAATATACCCTTACGGAAAAGGGACTTGCTCTTTTGCCCATTTTAAATTTATTGGAAGATTGGGAAAGAAATTATGAAACAAAAGAAGTGTTGGCTGAGGCATAACGTTCTTTGATTTTATAAGATTAAGAGTTTTGATGCCAGGTTGATGATTGATTCCTACTCAGTTAAAGATTATTTTATTTTTTATAAGAGGGGCATTAGTGAATTAAAATTCAGTAAATGCTTATGACATGCATAACAGATTAAGTGAAAAAAGAAGACAATCTCTAATCTCAAATACTTTTTTTTATAATTAATCGTTATATTTATCGAATTAATTCTTAAATCAAAAATGGATTAATAGATCATAACTTTTAGATGACCAGTAAAATCATTGGTGTAGGAAACTACATCCCCCCGGAAACCATTACCAATTTATTCTTTGATAAACACAATTTTATAAACAAAAGCGGCGAGTCATTAAAAGAAAGTAATGCTATTATTGCCAGTAAACTCAAGGAGATTACGGGCATTGAAGAAAGAAGATATGCAAGCAATGATCAGGTTACATCCGATCTGGGCTTTATTGCTGCCAAGGCAGCTATCGAAGATGCAGGAATTGATCCTGAAACGTTGGATTATATTATATTTGCCCATAACTTTGGGGACGTCCGCTTTGGAACTGTTCAGTCCGATACGGTTCCGAGTCTTGCCTCAAGGGTAAAACACCTATTAAAAATCAAAAATAATTTTTGCGTCGCCTATGACGTATTATTCGGATGTCCCGGATGGATCGAAGGAATCATCCAGGCCAATGCATTCATTAAATCCGGTATTGCCAAAAGATGCCTGGTCATCGGAGCTGAGACCTTATCCAGGGTAGTCGATATCCACGACAGGGATAGTATGATCTATGCAGATGGGGCAGGGGCAGCCATTCTGGAGATCTCTGAGGAAGAAAACGGAATAAAATCCCATATCTCAGCCTCTTTTACCCTCACAGAAAAAGATTATTTATATTTCGGAAAATCATACAACAATGACAAATGCCCGGATACCAAATACATTAAAATGGACGGGCGTAAAATTTACGAATTTGCTCTTTCAAATGTTCCGGATGCAATGAAGAAATGTCTGGATGACAGTGGCTATGGAATTGATCAACTGAATAAGATTATCATCCATCAGGCGAATGAGAAAATGGATGAAGCTATTGTTAAAAGATTCTATCAGTTGTACAATACACCAATGCCCGAAGATATTATGCCTATGGTTATCAAAAAACTAGGTAATAGCAGTGTGGCAACAATCCCTTCATTACTAAGCATGATCCTGAAAGATGAACTGGATTCTCATGATATTGATAAAGGAGATATAGTCTTGTTTGCTTCAGTAGGAGCGGGGATGAATATTAATGCATTTGTATATAAATTTTAATATTTTATTCACAGACTGCTAAAAATATTTTGCCAGAAATAAAAAACTCTCTATATTTGCACCACTGAAAACGAAGGCATAGCCGGAGTTCAGGGAGAGTTGGCAGAGTGGTCGATTGCGGCAGTCTTGAAAACTGTTGACTGTAACAGGTCCGGGGGTTCGAATCCCTCACTCTCCGCAAGTCTAGAGCTAAAACGCTGTAAACATCAATGTTTACAGCGTTTTTTGTTTTAGCGTTAGTATCAAAACTATAAAAACCTGACCAATAGGCAATCTAATGATTGTACATCTTGCAAAAAGTCGTAACAAAAATTAAATTACTAATCAATTAAAGTTATCGCACAATGAACAAAACATTCAACCTGTTATTCTTTATAAAAAAAATAAAATCAGAATAAACTGAACAGCTCCGATCTATTTAATAATTACTATAGAGGGCAAGACAGCTGATATTGCTGCGAAAAGATATATTGATCTGCAAAATGGGATACTAAAGCGCACAAGGCATTAGGAAATACTCAAGAAGCTAAAACACTGAATCCAAAACAGGATTGATAAAAGGTAAATGCTTCTTTACAGTTTCCTGCTAACGTTATGATTCTCTAAACTTGCAGGTTTATTTTGATGTTTAATCATTTATTTATGTTAAGCATCCACAATTTCAGGCTCCACAAGTCTTTATAATTATTCTGGAGGTTCCTGCCAGCAACACTGTGTAAATGATTATTATTGGAGACTACGCCCAGAGTTAGTGCAGAAGTTCTTAAATCGTTTTATTAATCCTAAAAATTATAACTTTATTTTGATAATACTTAACTGTTATATAATGTTATTCATTTCTTTGCTTTAACATCTAAATTACTAAATAAGTTTAATTTAACAAAATTTATGACTGATCATTAATGATTAATCATTAAATTTGCTTTGTTAAAATTAATAAAAGCTCATTACCCTTTAAGAATCAAATGAATTAGTAATAAGATGAATAAATCTAAACTAAGATGATAAACAATTTTAGATATGTTTAAGTTATCACTTATTAGTATAAATGGCTAAATCAATTTATTATGCAACCTATTTAAAAAAACATAATTACAATTAATGATAACATCTAAGCTTGATTAATCACATTACTTTTAAATACAATTATTAATTATATAATTCTTTAACTTTATTAAACCAACAATTATGTATAGTAAATCAAAAATTACCATTTTTACATTATTTATGACAGTATTTTACTCTTCGACATTTGCTCAAATGGGTACACAAAATGCTATTACTGACATTGTGCGCCAATTCCATGTTAATTTTTCTAATAATGAGGTTGAGAAAAATGGATTGCTAGTGGATGATAGCCTTGTCGTTAATGTTAATGGAGGGGCAGGAAATAGAACCAATGGTGCTACATTTAAAGGACGTGATGAGTTTGTAAAATGGTTAAAGACTTTTAAGTCAACTTTTCCAGACAGTAAAATTATTGATGAAAATATTGTTGTTTCCGGTAATAAGGCAGCCATACGATATATATTTACAGGGATTCACAGCGGTACATTGCCATCAGCAAACGGGCCGATCCAACCAACTGGACGAAAAGTAATTATGTATGCTGCTGAATTCTTTACATTCAATGACAGTGGTAAACTAATATATCTTGAAACACTTACTAATGATCTCGATATGATCACACAATTGACTTCAAAATAAAGAAGAAATGCTTTGTTTATCATACGCATTGCTTTATTTTTGTGTCAATTATATTAAATTTTCTTGATGTAAAGTATACTTTATTATTAATTCATTAATCAACGAAATTATATTGTATTATTTTTCGTTGTTATGAAAAAGTAATGATTTTGTACTATTTTGTAATACATTTTTACAAGAAAATAAGAACACGTGGGATTTGAATATTCTTAAAATAACAAAAGTATTTATCACGTTTTTCATTATCAAGTGGAAATATTTTTTCTACAGTGTATTTTTAGCCCATCTTCTGATGGGCATTTTTATTTTTTTTTCATTTATTAAAATTAAGAAAATACCCTCAGAATTAAATTTTAACATTTTTAATGATTAATCATTGATGATTAATCATTAAATTTGTAAAAATAAGTTTAATTAGAAAATGAAATTTTATCTGATGTACTGGATAATGTTAATAGTATGAAAATTTGAACTTATCAATTTTTGAACATTAAATATTAATGATTTGAAATGCTTTCCAGTAATACATTGATAAATGTGTAGATGTTTTTATTTGATAAAGTTTACGAAAAGAAATAAGCAGAGTATATTAAAGAAGAAATTCTTAAAAAACTAAATAACCTACTGTTTATTTGTTGCAAAAGAAGTCAAAATAAACATAAAATTTTTAATTGTTATTAATTTTTGTGAGTCCATATCACATTATATGTTATATGCTAAATAAATTAAATTCACTTGAAAACAAAAAAAATATAAATTAAAAAAATACTTTAAAATGAAAAAAAAATTATTAATTATCGTAGGTGCTTCTCAAATTGTGTTTTCTCAGACAGGAAACGTAGGTATTAACACAACTTCTCCAACCAATAATTTAGATGTTAATGGTAATACAAGAATTAGAAAGATTGAAGAGATTTCATCAACTAATTATCTGCTAGTGCCAAATAAAGATGGGGTAATCAATAAAATATCTGTCGATAATATGACTTCGTCAGCTTTTATGCCAAGGGTAGTTGGATTAGTAAGGAGAACTACTAACTTCTCTTACAATGATGCAGGTTCTAGTAATGAAATAACTCTATTACCACTTGATGAGGTTGTTGTGCTTAATAACCAAAGTTTGACTTATGCTAATAATGGTATTTTTACGGTAAAAGAAAGTGGTCTATATCAAATTACTTTTCAATTAGGATTGAACGATTTTCCTTTGGATACTGATATTATTATGGGTATTGTAAATGGTAATAGACAGTGGATTGGTAGGGCTACATTTTCTTATCCTAAAAGCTCTAGACAGTTTCATAATTATGTTACCACTTTGAAATTTAATGCGGGAGATTCTTTTGCAATGGGTATTTATTCGTCTGGTGGTAATATGACAATACAAGGTAATCAATCTGGTAGTACAGGGTCTGGTAATATAACCAATGTTAATATAATAAGATATCAATAAGGATATATAGATATTTTATTTCTTTTAAAATTTGCTGTCGAATTTTAAAAATAATTGTATAACATAATGCATTATTGAAGATAATTGCGAAAACAAATATATTATGAATTTAAACAAAACAGGCTACAACTTAGCGGTTATAGGTACAATTACTGTGCTAATATGGATTGGTATCTTCAAGTTTACACCAGAAGAAGCAACAGCAATTAAAGGCTATATTTCAAACAGTTTTCTTATGAACTGGATGTATCGTTTTTCTTCTACCCAAGGTGTTTCAAATATTATTGGTTCTTACGAAATAGTTACGGCTATCTTATTAATCTTATCTTTTTGGAATAAGAAAGTTGGATTAGTCGCAGGTTACTTAACAGCAACTATTTTTATGGGTACACTTAGTTTTTTACTTACCACTCCTGGAATATGGAGATTAAGCAATGGTATATTGATTACCGACTTTTTTGTGCTGAAAGATATTGCATTTCTTGCCATTGCACTCCAGATAATTGCTAAACACAGTAAGGAGTAAAGGTTTGGTAATAATCTTGCAAAATCATAATTAGAAATTTTATCCATACTCAGTCTGTTTATCTTTTGTGATAATCATATTAAATTTTCTTGCTAATGCTTAGATCTCTAAAATTTGATAATGTCAATCTAATAAAATGATCAGTTTATTCTGATTTGAATTAACCACTTGATTTTATGTATAACAAATAGCTTAGCTAAAAATCAAGTTTGTGCAATGAAAAAATAAATAATCCGGTACATTCTTTGGGTAAGAATACAGAGAAAAAACTTCGACGTTTTTTTATTGCAATTTTTGTCGAGCAATGTAGCCACAAGGTATGCCCTTTGGTATATGGAAGATAAATTTAGGGATTAGATGTTTAAAAGATTGTATAGGAATACATGAGAAAAATAGGAGTTATGAGTTTTCCATCTTGAAAGCTGGCTATTGATTTAAACTATGATCTTTGTTCCATAGTGGAAACAGCAATTCTTCAGTCTGAAGAACTTAACAAAAGATATGATAGAGAATAGAATTCTAACAGATTTATCAACTGGACTTGCGGCAGGAAGAGAAAAACATAGAACAATAAATTGTTAAAATACTGGAAAAGAAACAAAATCTGAAGCGATACTACAAATCCTTTGCAGGAATTATAATCCTGCTAAAAAAGAGTAGGCTTTAAATTGTGAAAAAGTTTATAGATGGCTTAGTTTGATATTAGTTTTACTCATATGTCACATCCTTAATAAAACAATATAATTTAACATATTTTATGATTAGTCATCAATGATTAATCATTAATTTTACACTATTGAATCTTTTGATTCTTTTTTGCTTAAATGTCTTCTATAAATTTTGCAAAAAGGAATAAGTAATAAAATGTTAGATTATTATATTTTCGACATAAAAGGAATAATAATACTATAAAAATTATTTTATTATTACAGTAATGAGGTTTGACTGATGTAGAAATAGGGATACGTTTTAATCAGTTATAATTTTTGTAATTACTACTTTATGAATCGAGTCTAGTTTAAAAAAAGCAAGGATTAATTTTTTACTATCATAACTACTATGAAATTTATACATAAAATTCTTAATGCAATTTATGATTATGATTACAGAAACTATAGAAATGCATTAGAGAACACTTCTAAATCTGAACTTCATAAAGAGAAGGATGTTGAACCTTTAAAATTTTCAATCTTAATTTATAATTATAATCAAGGCATGTTTTTTAAGAATTGTTTTGACTCAATTATAGAACAAAAATGTAGTAATTGGGAAGCTATTATTTTGGATGATTGTTCTACAGATAATTCAGTTATGATTATTAAAAATATAATAGGTAATGATAAAAGGTTTTGTATACATGAAAATATTTCCAAAATAGGTTTTGAAATGTCTAAAACAAAGCTTATTGGATTATCAGTAGGTAAAGTTTATGGTTTTCTTAATTGTGAGGATGAATTAGCAGATAATGCATTGCGAAATATAATTATTAAATGTCGCTGAGATATAATATAAAATAATATTTATCTTTTTTTTAACCATAAGAGACCTGTTTATTTCAACTAATTAAGTAATATAATCAAAGCAGTTATAAATGAACTATTAAGCTTAAAATATGAAAGAGAAAGCTCTAAAATCAAATAAAAAAAATAACTCTGAGCTTAAATGGCCTATTATATTACTAATAATAGTAATCATTTTAATACTTTTAATTCCTTTGTTTTATTTTTCACTTAGTATCAATAATCTTAAAGATGCAGGAGAAATTAGTTCTGCATTTTGGAAAATTATAGCTCCAATCGCTCAGCTTTTAGGGATTATATTACTTTTTCTTGCTCTGCGAGAGCGTAGAACTGCAAATAATATTGTGCAAAAACAATTAGATGCTAACGGAAAAAGAGAGATAAAAGAAAGGAGTGTAAAACATGTCCACGAATTGTACATATTGTTAGAAAATAATATTAGCAATTTCAGCTATGAGAGTAAATTAGATACTAGTATCCCAGCCAAGGTTTTACACGGTAAAAGGGCTATCCGATTGTTTATAAATGATATCGAGGAGATGAATATTGATTTGCACGATAATGATTTGCTGCTGCAAAAAGATGGTGTGCGCGAAATATTAAGTATTCTTAAAATAGCTGAAAATATTTTTGATAAGATAAAAGAAGCCGACATTGAAGTGTCGGACGAGAATTTTTATCTTAATATTATGAAGCATGAGCTTATTTTTAGCATATTTCCTTATAAGGATCTTGATGAATCTGCCAATTTAAAATTAGATATGTGTGAAAAATGCTATAAGCCACATGGTAATTATCCTCCTTTAATTTTTGATAAAATGCAAGAAATCAAAAAATATTTTTGAAAAAGTAGTTATTAATAGTGATACAGAAGCACAACTTACTGTGAAATATAGTTACAAAGAGGGTTATAAAAAGACATGGCAAAGAAAAGTATTGGGAAGTTTTAAAATAGGAGCAAAAGCAGAAGTTAAAGTTCCCTTAGTAGCAAAAGGAGAAATATCTACTGAAGTAGTTGTTGGTGGAGAAACTGTTAATGGAGAAGAAAACTCTCATGAAACAACCAAAGAATCATCTTATACAGTAAAAGTTCCTCCTCATTCTGAGGTAGAAGTAAAAGCATTTACCAAAATAAGAACAACAACAATTGATTACACTCCCATTTTCATTGGATGGTACTGTACGTACTAATTTTAACCCAGCTGTAAATGGGCATTATTTTTGGTCAGGCCCTATTTCCACATATCCAAATTTTTACCTAATATTAAAAGCGAAATAGGAACTGTTAAAGCACTCAATTATGTAGAAGTACATGTTGTATCTTCCCCGGCAAAAAGTATCAATTAATAAAGAGATATCATCTTAAAATAATAAAACATCTCCGATGCTTCCGGAGATGTTTTTTATTTTTCTTTTGATCAATATTTAGTTTATTTTTTAGATTTCCTTATTTAATTTTCTCATAAAGGTTATTGATAAAGCTAAATAAGGCAGAATTTTCCAAAAATTATTTAATGTTTTAAATACTCTAATCGCAGTATCAATAGCAATTAAATGTTGATGTTTTTTAATTATTGTCATTAATGAGTAATCATTATATTTGTATATCAAATATTATAGAGGTAAAGTTAGGCAAAGTATAAGATTGAAAAGGAGGAATTTTTAAACCAGTTTTGTGTTAAGAATATAAACTTTCATTGATTAGACTTAGCCAATTCTTTTTGTTGTTTTGATATAATTGTTAATAAAATGGGAGGCAAAATTCATATTAAAGAGATTTCACTTAAAATGAAATTAGGAACTGTAATGGGAGAAGTGTATAATCATGTTTATGATAAAGCTCAGGAATTTTTTTTGAGATATGATCTTACTTGTCATCAATATGGGGTTGTTTTAATTCTTTCTAATTCTTCAGTACCACTTTCTACATCTGATATACTAAAAAAAATGCCAGAAAAGAATTCAGGTGTATCTAGAATGGTAGATCGTTTGATTTTAAAAGGTTTAGTTGAAAAAGTCACTAATAGTAAGGATAAAAGATTAGTTGACATACAATTAACTTTAAAAGGGAAAAAATTGTATGAAGAAATCGAAAAGCATATATTTGAGATAGATAATATTTATAGTTCTGTAACTGAGGAGGAGGCTAAGTTGCTTATTGATCTATTATCTAAGTTGAAAGGGTAGGGTTTTTATATATTAAAATATAATATAAATTTATTATAAGTAATAACCAATAGTATCAAATATTATTGAACAATTTTTTTGGTTTTGACCAATAAGGATGTATAAATTAACAAATCTTAGTTCGAAAATTAAAGTTTTGATAATATTGTATGAAAGGTGTGATCTGCAATCTACTTTGCTTATTATTCCTAATGGTAGATATCATGATAAGAATTACTTCACTAAGCTTTCTATTCATTCTATTTAATTTTATAATAATGTGAAAATGCGCAATAAATTTACTTTTAAGTATTACGTTAAAGTTTCTGGATTTTATATTTTTTAACCAATTCATATTCCACTTCTTCAGGTTTTGATGATATGAATAAACTACTTTTGTAAAGATGTCATTATAAATTGATCCAAACTTAAGTATCAAAAAAAACGGAGGAATTTTTTCTCCGGTTTTTTTGATAGAAAGACATCTTGTTGTTACTAATATAATAGTAAGCTATCTTATAAGAATACCTAATTTTAGACTATTCTTCTATAATCACTCCACGCCAAAAGGCTATATGATTTTTAATTGCTTTGGCTAATTCGCTTGGTTGTTTGTAATACCAGGCTGCATCCTTGTTTTCTCTCCCATTAACATTTATGTTGTAATAGCTTGCATGGCCTTTCCATGGACAGGTAGTATGCGTTTCTGTTTCAGAGAAATATTCTTTTTTTATTGAATCTTCAGGAAAATAATGATTTCCTTCAATGTTTACAGTTTCATTACTTTCTGCGATCACTGTTCCATTCCAAATTGCTTTCATATATTTTATAATTTTGAGTTTGTGTATATAAAATTAAGTATGAGATATTATAAGTCACTTTGTAAGCACCTTAAATATTTACGATCTTTTTCAAAGGTTGATTTCAATTGTTCCTCTTGTTTTTGAGGAGTTAAATCTTTAGTTTAAAAACGATCCAAACCTTTCAAAATGACAGGTATAACCATTGGGATTTTTCACTAGGTAATCTTGATGGTTATCTTCTGCTGGCCAAAACTTGCTATAAGGTTCTAAAGTGGTTACTACTTGTCCTTTCCATTTGTTTGATTTATTTACAATCGCAATCACATATTCGGCTATTTGTTTTTCTTCTTCATTTTGATAAAAAATAGCAGATCGATAACTTGAACCTATATCGTTTCCCTGTCGGTCAATAGTAGTTGGATTATGAATACGATAGAAATAGTCCAATATTTCCTTGAAATTAGTCTGGGTGGTGTCATATGTTATTTCAATAGCTTCTGCATGGCCTGGATGATTTCGATAAGTTGGATTTTCGTTGTTTCCACCAATGTAACCTACTTCGGTATCAATTATTCCTTTTTGCTTTCTGAAAAGATCTTCCATTCCCCAAAAGCAACCGCCAGCGATATATACTTTTTTAGTGTTTTCCATTTTTATATTATTTATTGAATTTCGGTTTATTCTTTTTTATTTCTATTAAATAATTTTGTTTCATTGAAGATACGTTTTGCTTTCGTTTTTATAAAGTTGCAAATAGCAGTGGTACTATAACCATCTTTGATTAATTTCTCAAAGGTTTTCAAGACCAGTTCTTTTCCTAACTCCGCTCCCTTGAAATCGTAAGGCATTTTCAAAAAACCTCATTTCTAGATTGTCAGCTAAACTGTAATTAATATATGAACTTAATCTATTTTCTAAGGATAAAACAAATTCCTTATTAACTTTATACTGTATGATTTAAATTAACTGAAGGTTTCTTTTAGATATTGGATAGCACCATCTGTATTGATATGAAAATCAGCAAATACAATATTGTCTTCCTGGTCTATAAAAATGAACCAAGGTGTTCCGCCCGTACTGTAATCTTCCATAATAGTCGACATTCCATTTCCGGGATCGTGACCGAAAGGGATATTTAGATTATATTTTTTCTGTGTTTCCACTATTTTTTCGTAAGTATTGGCGTGAGCTCCTTCAAAAACCGTTTGAACGGCCAGAAAAACAATTTTATCATTTCTTTCAAATATATCAACCAGTTTTTTAAGTGATGGAAGTCCAACACTATGGCAGCCCGGGCACCAATGTTGAAAGCAATAAATGATTTTAAATTTTTCTTTATAATCGGATAGTTTTATAGGTTCCTTTAGTTCGTCACCATTAGCGTTTATCCATTGTTTTACTCTTAATTCTGGGGCTTTCATTCTTTGATTTTTAATATTCTCCATTGTTTTTGTTTTATATCTAGTACAATTTTTTGATTCCGATTTTATACAGTGTATTTCATGGATCAGTTATAATTTTGCTTATCACGTTACAATAAATTCCACAGAAGCTTTCTGTATAACTGGTTGTGTAAAAATCAACTAATGACGTTTAATTCAATTCTTACTTTTTTCTTCTTTTATTTTATTCAATGCAACAGCATTTATACAATAACGCAAACCGCTTGGTGAAGGTCCATCAGGGAACACGTGTCCCAAGTGAGCATCACAAACATTACATAATGCTTCGATTCTTATCATTCCAAAACCGCTATCTTTTTTATATGCCACATTTTCTATAGCGATAGGTTGGGTAAATGATGGCCAGCCCGTACCACTTTCATATTTTTCACCACTGTCGAAAAGGGTTGTGTCACAACATATACATGCATATTTTGCAGGTTCAAAAATACTGCACATTTCTGAACTGTGAGCTCTTTCAGTACCGTGTTGCCTGGTTACATAAAAAGCTTCATCGGATAATAAGGCTTTCCATTCTTTAAGTGTTTTTTCAACTCTTCTTGGTGGTTTTGGATTGCTTTTTTCGGCAAAATTCAGTACATCCGTCCAATTTATCATTTGTTTTATATTTAATTATTAATATTTTCTGTTTCTATAATGACTTTGCTTGTTAATGTTTTGTGTACTGGACATTTGGAAGCAATTTCAATGAGCCGTTTTTGTTGGTCATCGGATAAATTTCCGATAAGTTTTATCTTTTTGGAAATGTGATCTATCTGCCCTGGTTTTTCCATATCAATCAGCAGGTCATCACTGTGTTTTTTAGAATGGGTAATGTAGCTATACACTTCCTGTAAATCCCAACCTCTTCTTTCAGCATAAAGTTTTACAGTTAATACGGAACAAGCAGCTAGTGCAGCACTTAAGAAATCATAAGGAGTAGGGCCTAGATCATTGCCACCTAAGCTTTCGGGTTCGTCAGCCGTAAGAGAATGCTTACGGGTTTGCATCATAGTAGTAAATTTATCCTCTTTTATATTTAAGTAAGCTACCAGTTGCTCTCCTAAAGGGTCTAGCATTTCATTTTCATTTTGATCAAAATAACGCTGTACCCAGGCACCGATCATGTTTCCAACGTATTGGCTGTCTCTATGTTTGGTTAATAAGTGATCAGCGCCATCCAATCCAATAAAGCTTTTCGGATGAAAAGCATTGTGATATAAATCTCGGGCATTTTCTATACCAACACTATTATCGATAGGGGAGTGCATAATCATGATAGGTTTACGAAACGATTTCACTATAGATAGCAAATCGGTCTTATCAAAATCATTGACAAACTTCGAATTGATTTTGAAAGGACGTCCTTCAATGGTAATATTGACGAGTTCATTTTGTTCTTCATTTTTTACCTGATCAGAAAACAAACGTTTTACATGCGATACAGATGCAGGGGCTCCGATAGTAGCAACGGCTTTAACATTCTCTAACTGGGATGCCGCAACAATAGCTGCTGCTCCTCCTAAAGAATGTCCAACTAAAAGTGAAGGGGCTTCGTAGTATTCAGCCAGATAATTGCTTACCGAAATAAGATCTTCTACATTACCTGAAAAATGACTCTCAGCAAAATCACCTTCACTTCGCCCTAAGCCCATGAAATCGAAACGGACTACACCAAAACCGTAACCAGTAAGCGTTCTACTAATAGTTCGAGCTGCATCAGTGGTGCTATTGCAAGTAAAGCAATGAGCAAAAATACAATAAAAATTAGGTTTCCGATTCGCTGGAAGTTCAAGATAAGCATTTAGTTTATTACCTTTTTGGTTAGTAATATCAAGTTGTATTCTTTTCATCTGTTAAATTATTTGATGTTTTTATAAGTTCTCAGGTTTTCAAGTAATTCAGCTGGTTACAAAACACAAACCTTTATTGATGAATATACAAATGTTTTTTTGCGTTGATCCATTTATCAAATTTCTTTCACTACCTGACTTGAAATAAAGTTGGATATTGCATAAAATGGATAACTAAAAATAATGCTTTTGATATTAAAATTAGTTTTTCCATAGAAATTTTCAGATAACGAGAGATGTCCCTATTTTTCTAATTTGTAACTGGTGCTGATCTTTTATGATGATATTTAACTCTTTGGTTTAATATATCAGATTTCTATGTTGGATAATTCTCTATTTTTTATATAATTCTCGCACCAATCGATTGTCTTTTATGATACTCGAAGCAAGCCAAACATAATGTTTATCTTCTTTGTCCCATCCAAGAGCTTCGAATTTATTTCCAAAAGGACA
The DNA here is from genome assembly GCF_039645525.1 of Chryseobacterium sp. Chry.R1. NCBI lineage: Bacteria > Pseudomonadati > Bacteroidota > Flavobacteriia > Flavobacteriales > Weeksellaceae > Chryseobacterium > Chryseobacterium sp. Chry.R1. Next base: position 3,876,811 of record NZ_CP151793.1, on the reverse strand, counting down.
CGGAGGGAAGTCGGGAAAGCCCATACGGAATGTATAACGATCAGGTTCCTCATTGAACAATGCTTTTTTTACGCGAGGTAAGCCATATTTTGTTTCCTCGTCGTCAATAGGATGAACATGATTGATATTCATAACATTGAACTTAATATGTATTTCATTTGAGTCCGCGGCTTCGATTGCCCCATAAGCATCTACCAAATAGCCTTTTGTTTTCTCTTTAGTAAGGGTAATAGCAAACAAGCGTTCATTTATGGGTTCTTGATATTCATTGAAACTATATGCTTTATCAATTATAAATTCGTCCATTTCAAATGTCATACTTAAATCGTCCGAAAACAATTGCTTGTCTTTGATTGAGAATTCATAATTATAACCACAATCTCTTAAATCGGAAACTGCTGTTACTAAATCTTTTGGATCTTTCATAATTTTAATTTTTTAAAAAATATTCTTTTTGCTTAGAGTAAGATTGTTTTTTAATCTTAAATTTTAGTGGATGGAATTAAAATAGAAGTATAGAAGAAAATTGTGAGATTTTTAGTTTTACAAATTTTACTCGTTTAAATATCTAAGCAGGTATGATGGTAATTTATTTCTGTTACTCAAATTTTCAGGATTGTCTTTATCAAATCCTTGAGCATCTCTTAGTGGAGCATATAGTTCTGAAAATGGGCCATATCCAGTTTCGGACTTACTATGGCAGGCTATACAGCCTGTGTTACCCATTACAGGTGAAAATTCATCATAGTTACCATCTTTGTCTTCGACAAAATCAAAATATTCCCACCCTCCTGGAGCTTTAGGATAGCGTGCTGTATCTTTAATTGTAACAGCAACATCCCAAACTTTTCCTTGAACAAAACCTTTTCCTATTGGAAGTTCTCTCCTATCAGTTGCTTTAAGTAATTCTTTCACAAAAATTGTCCCCTCACGAAAATATCCATTTTTCTTCCAAAATTTAAAACTTATTGGATCAATGTATATATTTTGAAAATCTGGAAAGATAACATTGGGGTCAAGTATCTTTGGACTTGCTACTGTTCCAGCAAATATCCAGGAACGATAATCTTTTGGGCGAAACAAATTACCTTGTTTATCATATTTATAATATGGATTTTTTTCAATTTTGTTTGAACGAGAAATAGCTGTGGCTGTAATTATTAATAGGATAAATAAGATAATATGATTGCTTTTTTTTTTCATTTGTGAAGTTTGATAATTATATGTTTTAATAATTTATGTTTTGTAAACAATAACTTTATGAATAAAATATTCCAATAATTATTTTTTTAATAGGATTGAGATAAAAGCTTTTTCTTAAGTATTTTTTAACTGAATATATAGCCATGAGCTGTAATAGATCAAAGAAAGATTATGGATTTCACTTTGATAATTGTTATAATTGATGAATTCATTTTTATAAGTTAATCAATACCATGATTGCAGCTTTACTGCTTAAATAGTTAAATTAATATAGCTATATTTTTTTTGTTAATTAACAGTCACTTTTATAATGTTTTTTAAAGGTGGAATTGGATATTTATTTCCCACAACTTCAGAGATGATTTTACTTTCTGGAAGTGGGGTTCCACCAAATACAACTTGATTATTTCCTGCACCTGGATATTGATCGATTCCAGTTCCTGAATCATATAAAGTTGTGCTAGAAGTCAAGTCTCCCTTTGTATTACCACTAATAACCTTATTGTTGGAATAAAACCAATCATTTGAAATACCAAACATTGTTACATAGGCTAGTTTATCACCGGCACCTGCCTCAAAACTTGTACTTGCTTTTTCTCCTGGTGCTATTAGAATATTTCCTATTTTGTAAACACCCTTGACATAGGATAGAGCTTTTAAACTGTTCTGAAGTTTGGCAGCAACTCCCATTTGTGAAAGTTCTTTCAATCCTATCCCTGCATCTAATTTGCCTAACTCAAAAATCGGATTTTTATCTCCAGTATAAACTACAATGAGACCCTCAGAAAGATCAGGTACTAGACCTGTATTTGCTGCTAACTTTGTCTTCATCTTAGTAATATTTCCCATTTCTGCAATGTCAGTAAGTTCAGGATTAGACAAGAAGTTTGGCTTAAAAAAAGGAGTTTCATTTGCTAATTTTACACCATTAAAATTTGAAATGGCCCATACACCTGAGGAGAAGGGAGTTTCATGTAAAGTTCCACCTGAAGTATTTGTTATTTTTAATGTAAATTCAGAAGAAATATCATCATAGGTAAGATATAGTTTCATTAATTGAGAAGCGTCTATATTAGGAACTAATCTTATTGGTTTACTTTCTATTTGCCCAGAGGTATTTTCTTTTGTTCCATTATCCCATAATTGAACTTGTGAAGAAACATCTCCTGTAATGGCTTTTCCATCTGTGTCAAATAATTTGATTCCTGGCTGAGCTGATGAAAAAAACCAGTCTTTTGAAGCTTTATACATTGTCACGAACATTAACGATTGAGCCTTTCCTGCACTAAAGGTAATACTCTGAGATTCTCCTGGATTAATAGTGAGATTTCCATTTGAATTTGTAACTCCAAGAATTTCTCCACTTTCTACAAAATCTTTAAGAGGCACTAAATTTTCAAATGTAATTGTTTTCTTATTTTCATTATCATTGTCGTTGTCATTGTTATTGTCATTTTTGCAAGATGTAACGCTAAATATAAGCATGGAAGCTGTAGCAAAAAGAATAGTTTTAAGAGTCGTTTTTTTCATAAATTCTAATTTTTATTTTGTAATTATTTTTTAAAATTGATTATTCCATTTTTAGTTTTGTTAGGAGCTACTTTATTATAATTTATACTTAATTTAATAACTGAGATGGTTCATTGTAATATTGTTATTATGTAAATTTTATGATTGCTTCATAGATCACATCACATGGGGAAACAATTTGTCTCTTAATTTCCATTAGTATATAACCTTATTTAATTTATAGTAGTGCATTTTTTATTATAGAAAGTGAGGCTAATTTTGCTTGAAGATCATAAAACGGACTTACAATCATTATTTCATTTACTTTATATTTTGATGCAAATACTCCAATGTCCTTTTTTAGTTTGTTTTTGTTCCCATGAAACGTGAATCGCAATGTATCATCTATTGCAGACTTTAGATGACCTGAATAGATGGGAGGTAGTTCTCCAGGAGGTTCTAATGGACCTATATTATTTGTCAAGAAGTTGACATACATTTTATACAGTGTAGTCATGAAATGGGCAGCCTCCTGATTAGATTCTGCTGCAAAAATATTTAGTCCAGCAATAATATAGGGTTCTGATAATCTTTCTGATGGGATGAAATTGTCTCTATAAATTTTTAAAGCAGCTTCAAATTGTGCGGGAGCAAAATGACTGGCAAAAGAATAGGGTAGCCCTAATTTTGAAGCGAGATAAGCACTGTCAATGCTGGATCCCAAAATCCAAATAGGTATTTTTCTTCCCTGACCTGGAAATGCTGTAACTTTTTGTTCTGTTTGTTGGGAGTTATCAAAATAGTTTTGTAATTCAATAATATCAGATTCAAATGTATTGACACGGTGAATATTATTCTTCCGTAATTGCGCCGCTACTAATTGATTTGTACCAGAAGCCCGTCCTAAACCTAAGTCAATTCGATTCGGATAGATCGTATCAAGTGTTCCAAACTGCTCGGCTATTATCAATGGAGTATGATTAGGTAGCATTATTCCACCAGAACCTACTTTTATATTTTTTGTTTTTTCTGCAATGGTTCCAATTAATATTTGTGGAGCAGAACTAGCAATATATTTTATATTATGATGCTCTGCCAGCCAGATTCGCTCATATCCTAATTTGTCAGCATGTTTTGCCACTTCTATTGTATCAGAAATACCCTGAAATGCATCTCCACCTTCAATTACCATTGCGGATTCAAGAATTGATATTTTCATTTTCTAATTGTGTTTTAAACATGACGAGAATAATTTATATTAGCTATTTAGAGGCAAGGCCATTTTAGTAATTTCTGTCTTTCCACACTTTTTATCATTGCGTCTGGGCTTTCTAAAATATTATGTTCCATATTCTCAGATTTCGACACATCACTTTCGCTTTTTAATGCCTCATCTAAAGTTTCATAAACACTATTATCTTTAGGATTAATTACTTTTGAATCTTTTCCTCCTATTAGTAAGGTAAACAAATTGTCTATTGTTGAATTTATTCCAGTTAAAAATGCTATCTTTTTTAAATCTTTCACATTATGTGGATTTAATTCTACAGCAAATATAATGATTAATCATTAATGACTAATCATTAAATAGTTAAAATTGCATATCTGCCATTGAAAATTAAAATGCATACCATATTATATTCGTTAGAACAAATTTTTATTTGCAATTTTATAATTATTATTTAATGAATTCTTAATCCATATTGGTATTAGGTAATCCCATTTTAATTATGAATTAATAATATGGCTATATTAGATTTACACCGTTTTCTACCAAAGCTGAATTTCATTACGCCGTTTGTGATGGAGATATAGGAATGGTAGTAATGACACGTGATTTGGAATTAAACGGAAAGTCAGACCCTAAATTCTTTACATTGATTTGGAAATATTCATCTGAAGGATGGCAGGTATTCAAAGAATCCTATGTTGAGCTTAAGTAAGTAGGAATCGCTTTAGCTTTTGCAATAGCAATATAAATAAAAGAGCCTGTAGATTACAGGCTATTTTATTTATGAGTACTGAAAGTATTTTACATGGTTTAATTGTGTTCCAATAAGTGCCGGGTAATTTGAATAGACCATTTCTCCTGGATTCCGGAACGAGCCGTTTAATTAGATTTTTTTGATGGTTATAAGATCAAATAATCACACCCTTTAAATTTATTGTTTCATAATTTTTTGCTGTTAGAGCGGAAAATTGGTGAATGAAAATAGGTTTTTATTTACTTTTTCATAATAAAAAGTGTCTTTTTTACATTTTTTTTTCAGCTAAAATGAAAAAAAAATTAATTCTTCTTATCATAATATTTATTCAGAAAAAAATGATCCTCTTTTTGGTGTTGTGATATTGCAATTAATTGTGAACTCATGTCTTATGAAATAAGTAAGTGTATTTTTAATGATAACCTTATCATAATTTTTATACAATTCATATCATAAAAATTCGATATGTAATGTGTTGATAAGCAGTATATAATGATGGATTTATTTTTTTTATTCAGATGAATTTTTATATTTGTAATGTTACCAAAATGTTAACAAACTAATGAATCAGAATTTTATTCATACCTACGTCTCTGTAGATTGCGTTGTGTTTGGATTTGACCATGAAAACCGGTTGAATATATTATTAGTACAACGTCATGTAGATGATGTACCATTGGAAAAACAAATCAAGCTTCCCGGAAGTTTGATTTTCAGCGACGAAGATGTGGATGATGCTGCACAAAGAGTACTGCATGAACTTACAGGAATTAAAAAAATGGTCCTCAAACAGTTCAAATGCTTTGCAGATCCCATGAGAGCAAGCAATGCGCATGATATAAAATGGATGGATCAGGAATACAAACATCATATAGACAGGATCATTACAGTGGCTTATCTTTCTCTTTGTAAAATAGACCACAAGATCAACAGCACAAAATATGATACCGTAGACTGGTATCCTATTGATGAAGTTCCGGGATTGCCTTTTGACCATAACAAAATTATCAGTGAGTCCTTGATGGAAATCAGAAAGTGGATTGAATCTGATTTCTCCATCATTTTTGAACTGCTACCCAAAAGATTCACCATAAGACAGCTCTATCAGCTTTATAGTGCATTAAGTGAAAAAAATATTGACATCAAGAATTTTCATAAAAAAATTTCTTCGTTCCCCTATATTGTTCCCTTGGACGAAATTCAAAAAGATGTGTCACACCGTGCAGCAAGGTACTACAGATTTGACGCTAAGATTTACAAGAAAAACAATACAAAACTTATAAAATAACCTTTTTAAAAAATTATGTACTTACTAGGCTATGACATTGGCAGTTCTTCTGTGAAAGTTTGTCTCATCGAGGCATCCAGTGGAAAAGTGATTGCTTCTGAATTTTCTCCCAAAAAAGAAATGAAAATCACTGCTATAAATCCGGGATGGGCAGAGCAAAATCCAGTCGACTGGTGGACCAATCTGAGGTTGGCACATGAAGCTGTGATGCATGAATCCGGTGTACATGCTGAAGATATCAAAGGAATTGGAATTACCTGGCAGATGCATGGTCTAATTCTGGTAGATAAAGATCAGAATGTCTTAAGGCCATCCATTATCTGGTGTGACAGCCGTGCTGTGCCCTATGGCGAAAAAGCTTTTAAAACAATAGGAGAGGAAAAATGCCTGTCTCATTTGTTGAATTCACCCGGAAACTTTACAGCATCAAAGCTGGCCTGGGTAAAAGAAAATGAGCCTGAAATTTTTGAAAAGATAGATAAAATCATGCTCCCGGGAGACTACATTGCTATGAGACTCTCAGGGGAGATCGGAATAACCATTGAAGGATTATCAGAAGGGATCTTCTGGGATTTTAAAAACAACTGCATTTCGGAAGATATCATAAACTACTATGGTATTCCTAAAAGCTTTTTCCCAGAAATCGTACCTACATTTGGTATCCAGGCAACGGTTTCCAAAGCAGCAGCTGAGGAATTAGGCCTAAAAGAAGGGACACCTATATCTTACAGGGCAGGTGATCAACCGAATAATGCACTTTCCCTGAATGTTTTTAATCCCGGAGAAATTGCCTCCACAGCAGGAACCTCAGGAGTTGTCTATGGCGTTCTTGATCAGCTGGAATATGATAAGTTATCACGGGTAAATACATTTGCCCATGTCAATTATACACCTGAACAGATCAGGCTGGGGGTTTTACTATGTATCAACGGAACCGGTATTTTAAATTCCTGGCTGAAGCATAATTTCGCAACCTCACTTTCTTCTTATGGGGATATGAATGATATGGCTTCGCTTTCACCTATTGGCTCAAAAGGGTTAAGTATCATTCCTTTTGGAAACGGTGCTGAAAGGGTACTGGAAAATAAAGATACCAGCTGTTCTATTCACGGAATCAATTTCAATATACACACTAAGGGAGATATACTGCGTGCGGCGCAGGAAGGTATTGTATTCTCTTACGAATACGGAATGGATATCATGAGAAATATCGGAATGGATATACAGGTCATCCGTGCAGGAAATGCCAACATGTTTTTAAGTTCAATTTTTCGCCAGTCTCTGGCCAGCGTGAGCAATGCGGTCATTGAACTTTATGATACCGATGGAGCAGTGGGAGCTGCAAGAGCTGCTGGAATGGGAATTGGATTTTATTCAGATTCCAGAGAAGCATTTTCTTCACTTGAAAAGATAGCGGTGATAGAGCCGGAACACGAAAAACAAGAACAATATACAGAAGCCTATGCGCGATGGAAACATCATCTTAATGAAATAATCTAAAGCAATTACAACCGTATTTTTCATCCTCTTACTGACTTTTAAGAACCAGTGAGAAGGGAATTCCTACGCAAAAATTAAAAAAACAAATTAAAAATAATCAAATAAATATGAACACTTTAACAGGTACAAAAGAGTTTTTTACGGGTATTGAAAAAATTAAGTTTGAAGGAAAAGAAAGCAAGAACCCGTTGGCATTCCGATATTATGATGCTGAAAAGATTGTGATGGGAAAACCTATGAAAGATTGGACCAGATTTGCAATGGCTTGGTGGCATACCTTATGTGCAAACGGAAGTGATCCGTTCGGAGGTCCTACGATCCACCATCCATGGGACATCGGAAATGATGCAGTGACCAGAGCCATGCATAAAATGGACGCTGGTTTTGAATTCATGTCCAAAATGGGCTTCAATTATTACTGTTTTCACGATATCGACCTGGTAGACCCTGCTAATAACTGGAAGGATTATGAGAAAAACCTTCAGACTATTGTAGAATATGCAAAACAAAAGCAGCAGGAAACAGGAATTAAGCTTCTATGGGGAACCGCCAATGTTTTTACCCATGAAAGATACATGAACGGGGCCTCTACCAATCCGAATTTTGATGTCGTAGCCTGCGCAGGAACTCAGGTGAAAAACTCAATAGATGCAACGATAGCATTGGGAGGAGAAAATTATGTTTTCTGGGGTGGAAGAGAAGGATATATGAGTCTTTTAAACACGGATATGAAGCGTGAAAAAGATCACCTGGCCCGTTTTCTTTCCATGTCAAGAGATTATGCGCGTCAGCAAGGATTTAAAGGAACATTCCTGATCGAGCCAAAACCAATGGAACCTACCAAGCATCAGTATGATTATGATTCCGAAACAGTGATCGGATTCCTGAGACATTACGGATTGGATAAAGATTTCAAACTGAATATCGAAGTGAATCACGCTACGTTGGCGGGGCACACATTCGAGCATGAGCTTCAGGTAGCTGTAGATGCCGGACTTTTAGGGAGCATTGATGCCAATAGAGGAGATTATCAGAACGGATGGGATACCGACCAATTCCCGATCGATTATTACGACATGGTTCAGGCGTGGCTTGTACTGCTTCCGGCGGGAGGCCTGGGGGCCGGTGGAGTAAACTTTGATGCGAAAATCAGAAGAAATTCTATAGATGCTGAAGATTTATTCATTTCCCATATTTCAGGAATGGATGTATTCGCAAAAGGTCTTCTTGCAGCAGCTGATATCCTGGAAAATTCTGATTACAAAAAACTGAGAACAGATCGTTATGCTTCTTTTGATAACGGGAATGGAAAATCTTTCGAGGAAGGTAAGCTTACCCTGGAAGATCTTCAGAGAATAGCTCACGAAATCGGCGAACCACAGCCAAAAAGCGGAAAGCAGGAATTGTTTGAAGCCATCGTGAATATGCATATATAATAAAAAATAAAAGGCTTGTAAACACTAAGGACTTTACAAACTATAATTATTAATCAGCCTTTTATTCAATAACTAATACTAAAAATAATAATTATGAACCGATTTTATTTCAATAAAAGCAATAAAGCAGCATTATTTTTTGCAATGACTTTATTGCCTTCCGGCATAGCATATTCACAGGTTAAAAAGGATACGATAGTTAAAGAAAAGAAAATAGATGAAGTTGTTGTAATAGGGTATGGAACACAGAGAAAAGAGGCGGTTACAGGTTCTGTGGCCACGGTAAAAGGAGATGCATTGCGTGAAGTACCCTCAGCTAACATAACTCAGGCATTACAGGGAAGAACGGCAGGGGTAGATATCTCACAAACCTCTACAAAACCGGGTGCTGCCATGCAGATCCGTATCAGGGGAACAAGATCTCTGACAGGAGATAATAATCCGTTGATTGTATTGGATGGAATTCCTTTCGTAGGATCACTGGGAGATATAAGCTCAAGTGATATCAAAAGTATTGACATCCTTAAAGATGCTTCTGCTACTGCGATTTACGGATCCAGAGGAGCAAACGGAGTTATCCTCGTTACAACCAACAGAGGGGCAAAAGGGCAGAAACCAAGATTCACTTACAATACCTTTACGGGAGTTCAGACCTTGTTTTCAAAATATCCTATGATGGATGGTCCTAAGTTTGCACAGTTGCGTGCTTATGCGATTCCGGCAGGAAATACAACGCCTTTATATTCAAATGGCGCTGATGAAAGCAACAGTGTTAATACGGACTGGCAAAGCCTGTATTACAAACCGGCGATGATGACCAGTCATGATATCGGGGTTTCAGGAGGAACAGACGGAGGAAATTATAATGTAGGCCTATCTTACTTCAAGCAAGATGCATTGATCCCTATTCAAAGTTATGAAAGATTTGCCCTGAGAATGGCTATTGACCAGCAGGTAGGCTCGGTTTTTAAATTTGGTTTTACATCTAATACCAATTATTCAATCTCTGAAGGAAATGGGGTAAATCCGGGAGCAGTGCTGGGATTTTCTCCAATTGCCAATCCTTACAATGCGGACGGAAGCCCGAAGAGGGTAATGAGCACGGCTGGAGGTATTGACCAGACATGGATTTATACCAGAGGGAGCCTGGAAAGTCTCGGAGATAAATATATTGACGAAACCAAATCTTTTGCATCCTACAACAACCTTTACGGGGAGGCCAATCTTCCGATCAAAGGACTGAAATACCGATTGAACGTAGGTTTGGATTTCCGTACATCAAATAGTGGAAATTATGCTGGGGTAGGAGTATTTAATACGAATCCTCTTGGACCTTCAGCTGCAGGAAGAGGGAATAACCAAACCTATCACTGGGTCCTGGAAAACCTTTTAACCTACGACCGTACATTTGGAAAGCATAAAATTAATGCCGTAGGATTATATTCCGCAGAAGGGAATAAGTATACAAGCTCATACATGAGCGCAAAGAATGTCCCTGCAGATTTTTTCCAGTATTATAATCTGGGACAATCGCCTCAGGCAGATATTACCGTACGACCGGAAGACCAGATCTACTGGAAAACGGGTCTTCTTTCTGCAATGGGAAGGGTAATGTATACTTATGATAACAAGTATATGCTGACAGCAACACTTCGTGCAGACGGATCTTCCAGACTGGCTCCCGGCAACAAATGGCATACATATCCCGCATTATCATTAGGATGGAATGTTACCAATGAATCCTTTATGCAGAATATCAAAGCCATTAATCTTCTTAAATTCAGGGTTGGATGGGGACAGACCTCTAATCAGGCAGTAGATCCATATTCTACTATGGGAAGATTTAGTGTTGCTCCTTATAATTTTGGAAGTGCAGGAAGTACGGGGATCTATGGAAGTCAGCCACCAAATCCGAACCTGGGCTGGGAATATTCAAAAACGCAAAACTACGGTCTGGATTTCGGTTTATTGAACAACCGCCTTACGGGGAGTGTGGAGTATTACAAAACCCATACATATGACCTGTTGACACAGAAGAGTCTTCCGGCAACAAGCGGATGGTCATCCATTGTTTCCAATGTAGCGGAAACAGAAAATAAAGGTTTTGAAGTTTCCTTAAACGGTGTCATTTTCGATAATCCGGATGGGTTTACATGGGAAGCCGGAGTTAATTTTTATACCAACCGAAACAAAATTTTATCTCTTGCATCCGGAACAACACGCGATGTGAATAATCTTTGGTTTGTAGGTCATAATATCAATTCGTTATATGATTATCAGTATGTAGGCCTTTGGCAGGCAGGAGATCCTTATCAGAGCATTCTGGAACCGGGAACTGCTGCAGATGTAGTAGGATCTATCAAAGTTCTTTACACCGGAGGTTATAATCCTGACGGAACACCGGTAAGGGCAATAGGACCTGACGACAGGCAGATTTTTGATACCGCTCCTAAATTTCAGGGAGGATTCAATATGCGTTTTGCCTACAAGAACTTTGAACTAAGCACAGTAGGGGCTTTCCAAAACGGAGGAATCTTGGTAAGTACCATTTACGGATCTGCAAGTTATCTTAACAGATTAACAGGTAGAGGGAACAACGTGGATGTAGATTACTGGACAGAAGATAATACAGGAGCTTATTTTCCTCGTCCGGGACGCCATTTGAGCGGTGATAATCCGAAGTATTCTTCTACTTTAGCGATGTTTGATGCTTCTTACCTTAAGCTCCGTACGATTACATTAGGCTATAATTTCAACAAAGATTTTTTAAAGGATTTGAAGATCACCGGCTTAAGAATTTACTTTACCGTAACAAATCCTGTTGTATTATTCTCTCCTTATCATAAGTTCTCAGGAATGGATCCGGAACCGAACTCTTTCGGAAATGAAAACCAGGCCGTAAGCGGATATCAAAGCCGTCAGCTTGTTATAGGAACCAACAACCCTTCCACAAGAAATTACTTAATGGGACTTAACTTAACCTTTTAAAACTGTATTGTCATGATAAATTTTAACAAAAAACTGGTATTGGGAACAATCTTTTTATCCCTAACATTTACAGGATGTAATGAAATTCTGGATGAGCAGCCAAGATCAATATATACAGCGGATTACTTTAGTACACCGGATGGAATTAATCAGGGATTTACCTCTCTGTACAGACAGATGAGATTATTGTACGGTAATGGATATTTCATGAGCAATTGCCAGAATGGAACTGACGAATCAACATGGGCCCAAAGTGCGGATGGTAACTTTAAAGAACTTGATATGTCCGGAAACGGTATTATCAATTCCAATACTTTTCCTACTAGTATGGTTTGGAATTCAGTGTTTCCGTATATCAATACAGCCAATGGAATCATTGAAAAGGGACCGGGGTTCGGAATCGCAGAATCCATGATTTCCGAGGCCCGTTTCTTCCGCGGATTTTATTATTTCATGCTAGTGCAGACCTATGGAGGAGTTCCTTTGGACTTAGGGGCAGGAGAATTGAAATATAATACGCTTCCGTCCACGAATTCTGCAAGGAATACCGTGCCGGAAGTCTACACAAAAACGGTTTTTGCTGATCTTAAAAAGTCAATAGAAAATTTACCTTCATCACCGAGAGTAACAGGTGGTGTAACCAAAAATGCAGCAAGATTAATGCTTGCCAAAGCTTACCTTACTTATGGATGGTGGCTGCAGAATCCTAACAATATTCCGACTTACCCTGAAGCAACAAGAACTGACCCTGACGGACATAATGCTCAATGGTATTTCCAGCAGGCTTATGATGTCGCAATGGAAGGAATCAACAACCCGGGACCTTATGCGCTTCAGCCTACTTTTTATGATGTCAATGTAGGTTCAAACGACAGAAACACGGAATCGATGCTCTATGCAGACCATATACAGTCAAGTACTTACTATAATGAAAGTGATCCTGTAGGATTTGGATCAGGCTGGGCTCCGGACAATTTTGCAGCATGGATGCAGACCTGGAACTATACGGCTATCAAAAGCAGTAAAACCACGGCTTGGGTTGGCGCAGACGTTGTAAGTTCAGTACAGAGAGAGGCGGCGCAATCACTGGGACGTCCTTGGGTTCGTATGTGTCCTACTTTGGGAGTCATTAAAAATACTTTTGCAGATAAAACCAATGATTCCCGTTATGATGGAACTTTTGTAACCACGTACAGAGGAAACTGGAACAAGAATGGAACGGGTCTTACAACGGTTCCTGTACTTTATAACGCCAATAATTTACCGGTACAACCGGGTGGGGCTATCCTGAGCTTTCTTAACGATGACAACCAATTGCCTGCTTATCCTACAGGAGCGGGACAAAGTGGTGTAGGAGCAGGAACACTGGCAGGAAGAGCAGATTGGGTAATTGCACCGAATGGAATCAGCAGGATTGTATATCCTGGCTTATGGAAAATTGGAACTTATCGTACCGATGATCCGAATGGCTTAGGCTATCCGAATGCGGGATTAACCCGTCCTTTCAGCGTTGCCAAGTTTTCAGAATTCTATTTTATTGCAGCAGAAGCAGCAGTAAAAGGAGCTTCAGGTGCTATGACAGCCAGAAGTTTAATTAATGTCATCCGTGCCCGTGCCGGAAAATGGAAGTTCAATAATGCCCAGAATGCTGCTTACGTAGCGGATAACAGTGCTGCCATGATTGCGGCTACACCAGCGGTAATTACCATTGATTATATCCTTGCAGAAAGATCCCGCGAATATTACGGCGAATTCTACAGATGGTATGACTTGGTACGTACACAGAAGTGGGGAGATTATGCGGCTACCTATCAGATCGGGGGAGCTTCTTATGGAGATCATGATCCGCAAACGGTGACAAGAACGATACAACCTTTTCATTATCTGAGACCTATTCCACAGAATCAGATTGATGCGATGGAAGTATCTGCAGATATCAAGGCAAAATATCAGAACCCCGGATACAATTAATTTTATTCTACATTCATATCAGCAACAGAGTAGGTGTGAAAGCACCTGCTTTGTTTATCTGAATTAAAATTTAAAAATTATGGAAAAAACCTGGCGTTGGTTTGGAAAAAAAGACAAAATAGAACTGAGTACGCTTCGTCAAATAGGAGTAGAAGGAATTGTTTCTGCACTGCATGATATCCCAAACGGAGAAATCTGGAATCTGGAGGCCATCAATGATTATAAAAACTATATAGAAAGCCACGGACTTCGCTGGTCTGTTGTTGAAAGTCTTCCCGTAAGCGAAGCGATCAAATACGGAGGTGAAGACCGTGACTCTTTAATAGAAAATTATATCACAAGCCTTGAAAATCTGGGTAAAGCAGGCATTACAAAAGTTTGCTACAATTTTATGCCTGTTCTCGACTGGGCACGCACCGATCTCTTTCACGAGTGGGAAGACGGTTCGTCCTCACTTTATTTTGACAAAGCCAAGTTTGCGTACTTCGAAATTCACATCCTTCAAAGAGAGGGAGCCGAAAGCGATTATAATGCAGAAATCCTTCAGAAGGTAGAAGAATTAAAAAATACCTTAACGGAAAAAGATAATAATGACCTGATAGATTCAGTCATTGTAAAAACACAGGGATTCGTAAACGGAAATATCAAAGATGGTGAATTGAATCCTGTAGAAAAATTCAAGAGTTTATTGGCTTTATATGATGGAATCGATAAAGACAGACTTCGCCAAAACATGAAATATTTCCTTGAAAAAATAATGCCTGTCTGTGAAAAATGGAATATCCAGATGTGTGTACACCCTGATGATCCTCCGTTTTCACTATTGGGTTTACCAAGAATAGTGACCAATGAAGAAGATATTGACTGGCTTCTGCAGGCTGTTGACAATCCTCACAACGGGTTGACTTTCTGTGCGGGTTCTTTAAGTGCTAATCTTCAGAATGATGTTCCCAAGCTGGCTCAGAAATTTGCCCACCGGACGAAATTCGTTCACCTGAGAAGTACAAATGTTTTTGAAAACGGTGACTTCATCGAGGCTCATCACCTGGGAGGAAGAGGAAGGCTCATCGAAGTGATCCGTGTATTCGAAAAAGAAAACCCTAATCTTCCTATGAGAATTGACCACGGAAGACTTTTAACCGAAGATATTGACAAAGGATATAATCCTGGCTATTCATTTTTAGGAAGAATGCTGGCATTAGGTCAGATAGAAGGCGTAATGGCCGCAGTACAGTCGGAATTACAGAAAAATTAAACTGCGTTTGTAATAAATAATAAAAAGTAAAATGAAAGACCTGTTTAGTATTAAAAACAAAGTAGCAGTCATCACAGGGGCTTCAGGTGTTTTGGGAGGAAGTCTTGCCAAAAGCTTTATAGAGGCCGGCGCTAAAGTTGTTGCACTGGGGAGAAACCAGGAAACACTGGATGCCCGGGTAAAAGAACTTAAGGATTTAGGAGGAGAGGCACTCGCTGTAGAATCCAATGTGATGGATATTGAAAGCCTTGAAGCCGCTTCAGTGAAAATAAAGGAAAAGTATGGCCGTATTGATATTCTGCTCAATATAGCCGGTGGAAATATTCCGGCAGCAACCTTATCTCCCGAACAGTCATTTTTCGATATGGATATGAAAGGATGGGCAGAGGTTACCGATCTTAATATCAACGGAACCGTTTACCCGAGTTATGTTTTCGGAAAAGCAATGGCTGAACAGGGGAGCGGAAACATTATCAATATTTCTTCCATGGCTGCCTATTCAGCGATTACAAGAGTAGCCGGATATTCTGCAGCCAAATCAGCAATTACCAATTTTACCCAATGGCTGGCCTCTGACCTTGCATTAAAATTCGGAGATAAGATACGTGTGAATGCCGTGGCACCAGGATTTTTCATTGGAGATCAGAACCGTGCAATTCTTCTGAATCCTGATGGAAGCTTAACGGAGAGAAGTAAAAAAGTAATGGCCAAAACACCGATGCAGAGATTTGGAGAAGTAGAAGAACTGAACGGGGTTGTACAGTTTCTATGTTCCGATGCCGCAAGTTTTATCACGGGAGCATTGATTCCTGTTGACGGAGGCTTCAGCGCATTCAGTGGAGTATAAAAAAAACTAATTTTTTCATATACAGTAAACAGGACCTTAATGGTTTCATTCAAGGTCCTGTTTTTAAAAAGTAGACACCTAAGTGTTGTGAAAATCTTTGATTTTCATCTTATGTGAACTTTTCTGCAGAATTATTTTAAACTTTCTTAAGTGAGCTAAAGTGTTTTAAAATAAGGCTTTTGTGACTTTTGTGGTTTTGCAGAGTTTAAACAAGTTAATTAAAATTCAGGGTTGTAAAAATAAATCATGAGTAATTCCATTAAAAATAAAGACGTTTTCGGAGAATTGTTTTTGCTTGAATCGGCAAAGGCAGAAAATCTGTATTTCGGATATGCCAAAGATATGCCGGTGATCGATTATCACAATCATCTGGAACCGGATGTGATTTCTGCCAATCAGAATTTCCGTTCTCCAACCGCTATATGGCTGGATGGTGACCATTACAAATGGAGAGCCATGAGAAACTTTGGTACTGATGAACAGTTTATTTCCGGAAATGCTTCAGATCAGGAAAAATTCAGGAAATGGGCAGAGGTAGTACCTTATACCCTTCGTAATCCGTTATTTCACTGGACCCATCTGGAACTTAAAAATCCTTTTGGAATCAGCGAATATTTATCATCCAATAATGCAGATGCAGTGTATCATCAGATGAATGAAAGTTTGCAGACACCTGGTTTTTTGCCACAATCCATTATTGAAAATTTTAAAGTAGAAGCCTTATGTACTACAGATGATCCTGCTGATGATCTGGTTCATCATAAAGCATTAAAAAACAGTGGGTTTAAAACAGCTGTTCTTCCGGCTTTCCGTCCTGATACCTATATCAATATGATCAATCCTGAACAATATCTTTCAGGAATTAAAAAGCTTGAAAAAGTCTGTGGTTTTTCCATCGCATCAGTCTCTGATCTGTTGAATGCACTTCAGTCCAGAATCAATTATTTTGTGGAAGCAGGAGCAAAAGTAGCTGATCACGGCTTTGAATATTTCCAGGATACCACAAAGTGGAATCAAAACCTTGAAAAAGAATTTTCAGAATTTCTGAAAGGAAATATTTCGACATTTTCCAATCCGGATGCATTATGCGGCTATTTGCTGAAAGAACTTTGCAAAATGTATGCAGAAAAAGGGTGGGTACAGCAGTTTCATGTAGGGGCAACCCGAAACAACAATTCAGAAATGTTCAGGAAAATGGGTGCCAATGCAGGATATGATGCCATTGGAGAACCATATTACGCACAGCGATTGAGCGTTTTGCTTGATGCATTGAATTCAGAAGGAAAACTGGCCAAAACCATTATATACAATCTGAATCCGGCATTTAATGAAGTTCTGGCTACTCTTGCCGGAAATTTCAATGAAGGAGGCATCAAATCCAAAGTACAGTTTGGAGCAGCCTGGTGGTTTCTCGATCAGCTTGACGGGATGACCAAGCAGATGAATACGCTTTCCAATATCGGTCTTATCAGCACTTTTGTCGGCATGCTGACCGATTCCCGAAGCCTTTTATCATTCTCAAGACACGATTATTTCAGGAGGCTTTTATGCAATATGTTCGGAAGTGAAATGGAAAGAGGTCTTCTTCCCGATGACGAAAAATGGGTAGGAAAGATCATCCAGGATATCTGTTATCACAATACAAAAAATTATTTTGAAATATAAAAGCATGCAGGATTCATCGAAAATATTATGTTTCGGGGAACTGCTTCTCCACTTTGCCCCGGATTCCGAAGGAAACTGGCTGAATGAGCAGTCTCTTAAGATGTATATAGGCGGAGCAGAATACAATGTAGCAGCAGCACTTTCCCAATGGAAGAATTCTGTCAAACTGTTATCAGCATTACCGGAGAATTTTGTAGCAAACCAGCTGGAATCTCAGCTTAACAGTAAAGGAATAGAAGTCCTTGCAGAAAAAACTCAGGGAAGAATAGGAACATTTTATCTTTCTTCTGATGGAGATATGCAGAATGCCTCAGTGGTGTACGATCGTTTTCCGTCTGTTTTTACCCAATCGGATTTTGAAACTTTCAGTGATGATGAGATATTTTCAGAGGTAAAATGGCTGCATATAAGTACCATCACACCGGCTTTGAGCGACAATGCATTCCGCAAATGTTTACAGATCATGAAGGAAGCCAGAACAAGAAATATTACGGTTTCTCTCGACCTGAATTACAGGGCGTTGCTTTGGCAAAACCAGAATCCTCACAAAATTAAAGAACTGATGCCATTTGTGAATGTTCTTATGGGAAATATCTGGTCTGTTGGGCAGTTTCTGGATATTCCGGTTGAATATGAGCTTAACGGAAAATTTGATGATGAAAATCTTCTGAAACAGGCCGAGAAAACAGCATTGGAAATCAGAAGGCAATTTCCGGGGGTGGAAAAAATAGCCAATACCTTCCGCTTTACAAACGGAGAAAAGGTCAATTATTTTGCCACCTTATTTGCTGGTAAACAGCTTTTGATTTCAGAAAAATACAATTCAGATAAAATTGAAGAAAGGGTAGGAAGCGGTGATTCTTTCATGGCCGCTTTGATTCATGGAATTTTAAAAGGAAATCCTGAACAGCAGGTTCTGGAACATGCTACAAAAGTTGCTTTTAAAAAGCTTTTTGTAAAAGGAGATACCATTGATGAAAGCATTAATATCGAAACATTATGAATGAAATAGTACAAAAAATAAAAGACCAGAAAATCGTTCCGTTGTTTTATAACGAATCGTTTGAAGTCTCAAAAAATATCATAAAAGCTTTATACGAAGCAGGAATCCGTGTGATAGAATATACCAACCGCGGCCATCAGGCATTGGAAAATTTCACTAAGCTGAAAGAAATTTCCCATACAGAATTTCCTGGTCTTCTGTTAGGAATCGGGACGGTAAAAAATATACAGGAAATGGATGATTATGCTAACGTAAAATCAGATTTTATCATTACACCGGTTATCAATGAGGCATTGGTGAAACATACTCTCGAAAAAAATATCCTTCTGATTCCGGGCTGCTTTACCCCTTCCGATATCAATATCGCGCATCAGAATGGGTTAACACTGGTTAAAATATTTCCGGCTGATGCTTTAGGAAAGAACTACATCAAATCGGTGCAACCTGTTTTTCCGGGAATGAATTTTATGCCCACCGGAGGAATTCATGCTGAAACTGAAGATATCAGGGAATGGCTCAATGGAGGTGCCATAGCAGCAGGGTTGGGAAGCTCTCTCATCGGAAAAGATATTAATGAAGAAGCACTGACTCGTAAAACAAAAAATTTATTACAACAACTTAATCAATAACTCAATGCAGGCTCCTCAAAACCGCAATATAAGATGGTGGATGCTGTCCCTTGTCTTTCTCGCCACTACGATCAATTATCTTGACCGTCAGGTAATGGGTTTACTGAAACCTGTACTGGAAAAGGAATTCAGCTGGGACGAAAAAGATTACAGCTATATCGTCATGGCCTTTACCACGACTTATGCCATCGGTTATATGGCGATGGGAAGGTTTATAGACAGGGTGGGAACCAAAATCGGGTATGCGGTTTCCCTTATTGTATGGAGCTTGGCCTCTATAGGACACGGTTTTGTGAAAAGTACCATCGGGTTTATCATTGCGAGAAGTACCTTAGGCATCAGTGAGGCAGGGAACTTTCCTGCTGCCATCAAATCAGTGGCTGAATGGTTTCCCAAAAAAGAAAGAGCACTGGCAACCGGAATTTTTAACTCAGGAGCAACGGTGGGAGCTATTTTAGCGCCGTTATTGGTTCCGTTCATTCTCGGACATTACGGCTGGAGGCAGACTTTTGTATGGATCGGAGCTTTGGGTATGGTTTGGATTGTCCTTTGGTGGAAATTCTATGCCGTTCCGGAGAAAGCCAAAAATCTCAGCAAGGAAGAACTGCAGTACATAAAAAGTGATCAGGCTGAAAAAACAGAAGAGAAAACGAAAATTCCTTTATCGGAATTACTCAAATATAAAGTAACATGGTCATTTGCCATCGGTAAAATGTTAACCGATCCTATCTGGTATTTCTTCATGTTCTGGCTGCCGGCCTATTTCTCGGATGTATTCAAAATGGATTTAACAAAACCATCTCTTCCGTTAATTATTATTTACAGCGGAACCACGATCGGAAGTATTGGTGGAGGATATCTCTCATCATTTCTGATCAAAAAAGGCTGGGCCATCGGAAGAGCCAGAAGTATTACAATGTTATTATTTGCTTTGATGGTGGTTCCGGTCATGTTCTCAAAATATGTAGATAATATGTGGATGATCACGGTTATCATTGCTTTTGCAACAGCCGCACACCAGGGTTGGGGTGCCAATCTTATGACCACGGTCGGAGACCAGTTACCTAACAGCTATGTCAGTTCTGTCATTGGTTTTGGCGGAATGCTCGGTTCTGCAGCAGGAATTATTTTTCCTTTGTTCATCGGAATCGTTTTGGACACATTCAAAAAGGCAGGAAACGTCAATGGCGGTTACAATATTATTTTCTTTATCGCAGGAATTTCATATGTTGCAGCCTGGGGACTCATTTCGTTGATCAACAGAAAGAAAACAGTTTAGTATAACAATAATATAGTTTGAAGTTTAAAAAGTAAAAATGAAATCCGGGTTTTACATCACCATAGGTCTTCTGATCAGTATATTTTCCTTTGCCCAGAAAGGAGGAAAATATAAGCTGTGGTATGACAAGCCCGCAAAACAATGGGTGGAAGCTTTACCGGTAGGAAACGGAAACATGGCAGCTATGGTCTATGGAGACCCTTATCAGGAAAAGCTTCAGCTGAACGAAGGGACATTCTGGTCCGGAGGCCCTTCCCGGAATGATAATCCGGATGCTCCAAAAGTTCTGGATTCCATCCGGTATTATATTTTCAACGGAAACTATAAAAGAGCCCAGATCCTTGCGGATAAGGGATTAACAGCGAAAACAGTTCACGGCTCAGCATTCCAGAATATTGGTGATTTTACACTGGATCTGAATAATCTTAAAGAGATCAGAAATTATTACAGAGAACTGGACATTGAAAAAGCTATTACAACCACCACATTTACTTCTGAAGGCATTAATTTTAAAAGAGAAGTCTTTGCCTCAATTCCTGATCATGTAATCGTTATTAAATTAAGTTCAGATCACAGGAATGCACTGAACTTTACAGCAAAATTCAACAGCGAGCTCAAAAAGGAAGTCAAAGCCATTGATGCCACTACTTTACAGATGGATGGGGTTTCTTCCACATTAGACGGCATTCAGGGGCGGGTGAAGTTCAGTGCACTGGCAAAACTCATGACCAAAGGTGGCAAAACTCAGATCTCAGAGAGCAGAATTTCGGTAAGCAATGCTCATGAGGTTACGATTCTTATTGCAATGGCCACTAATTTTACAGACTACAAAAATTTAAATACAGACGAGGTTGCAAAAGCCAGAAAGTATATTGAAGCAGCAGCAAATAAAAGTTTCAAAACTTTAGTTCAAAACCATCTGAGTGCTTATCAGAACTATTTTAAAAGAGTAGATCTGGATTTAGGAACTTCCGAAGCAGCAAAAAATCCTACAGATGTCCGTATTAAAAATTTTGCAACGGGTTATGACCCGGAGCTTATTTCATTATATTATCAGTTCGGGCGTTATCTCCTGATTTCTTCCTCTCAGCCGGGTGGCCAGCCTGCGAATTTGCAGGGGATCTGGAACAATTCCAATAAACCGGCCTGGGACAGCAAGTATACGATTAACATTAATACGGAAATGAATTACTGGCCGGCTGAAAAGACCAATCTTCCTGAAATGCATGAACCATTGATCCGGATGATAAAAGATTTGAGCGAAACAGGAAGAGAAACGGCAAAAACAATGTACAACAGCCGTGGCTGGGTAGCACATCATAATACCGATATCTGGAGAATAACAGGGGTAGTGGATTTTGCCAATGCCGGAATGTGGCCCATGGGCGGAGCCTGGCTTTCACAGCATTTGTGGGAAAAATATTTATACAGCGGAGACAAAAACTATCTGCGAACCATTTATCCTGTTCTGAAATCTGCAGCACAGTTTTATGAAGATTTCCTGATTGAAGAGCCTGCGCATCATTGGCTGGTGGCAAGCCCGTCAATGTCCCCCGAAAATATTCCGCAGGGACACCAGGGAAGTGCTCTGGCGGCGGGAAATACAATGGACAATCAATTGATGTTCGATTTGTTCACCAAAACAAAAAAGGCAGCACAGATTCTCAATATAGATTCAGATAAAATTCAGGTCTGGAACACTATTATTTCAAAATTACCACCGATGAAAATCGGAAGTTACGGACAATTGCAGGAATGGATGGAAGACCTGGACGATCCTAACGACAACCATAGACATGTTTCGCATCTATACGGATTATTTCCTTCCAACCAGATCAGTCCGTTTACCACACCGGAATTGTTGGACGCCTCCAGAACCGTACTCGTTCACCGTGGTGATGTATCCACAGGCTGGTCAATGGGCTGGAAAGTCAATCTTTGGGCTAAATTATTAGATGGAAATCACGCCAATAAATTAATCAAAGATCAGTTAACACTGGTAGAAAAAGACGGTTGGGGCAGCAAAGGCGGAACGTATCCGAATCTTTTCGATGCACATCCGCCATTCCAGATTGATGGAAATTTCGGCTGTACTTCCGGGATTACCGAAATGCTTCTGCAGACTCAAAATGGTTTTATAGACATTCTTCCTGCACTTCCGGTTGAGTGGAAAAACGGCAGCATTTCAGGGCTGAAAGCATATGGAGGTTTCGAAGTCAGTATTATCTGGGAAAACAATCAAGCTAAAGAAATTACCATAAAATCCGGATCAGGAGGAAACTGCAGAATAAGACTTCCGAACGAAATGCAGCTTTCCGGAAATGCAGAACTGAAAAAAGCAGAAGGTAAAAACCCGAATTCTTTATTTGAAATTCCGGAAACTCCGAAACCTGTGATTTCTGACAAAGCAAAATTGAATCCAGTTGAAATTAAAACTGATCTTATCTATGATTTCCCGACTGAAGCAGGGAAGGTCTATACATTAAGAAGGAGTGATAAAAGCTCTGAAGGACAATCCGAAACTAAATCTATTTACAATAAAAACTAAAAAATCTATATATGAAAAAGAGTCTAATGAATCCTGTTTTTTTAAGAAATAAAACCAATGTCATTGCAGTGGCAGCACTACTTTCCATCAGTAACCTCTCTGCACAGACTTTTTCCGACTTCAACTACCATGGAAACGATAAAATATATAATGACAACCCTCTTAAGCCGGATGAGTTCTATTCCCCGATTTTACAGGGCTGTTATCCTGATCCCAGCATTACCAAAAAAGGTGACGATTATTACCTGGTAAACTCTTCTTTTTCAATGTTCCCGGGTGTTCCGATTTTCACGTCTAAAGATCTGGTAAACTGGAAGCAGGTGGGACACGTTTTGGACAGGCCTTCCCAGCTTAAAGTTGAAAAATCGGGGGTTTCGCATGGAATTTATGCACCGGATATCAAATACAATAAGCACAACGACACTTTTTATATGATCACTACCCAGTTTGCAGACGGTATCGGAAATATGGTTGTAAAAACCAAAGATCCTGCAAAAGGATGGAGCGAAGTCCAAAAGCTAAACTTTGACGGTATTGATCCTTCTATTTTCTTTGATGATGATGGAAAAGCTTACATTGTTCACAACGATGCTCCTCCACAAGGTACTGAGCAGTACAGCGGTCACCGTGTTATTAAGATTTGGGACTATGATCTTGAAAAAGACCAGGTAGTTGCGGGTTCGGATAAGATTATTGTAAACGGAGGCGTAGATCTTTCCCAAAAACCCATCTGGATTGAAGGTCCCCATATTTACAAAAAGAACGGTAAATATTACCTGATGTGTGCAGAAGGCGGAACGGGAGGCAACCATAGCGAAGTGATTTTTATGGCAGATTCTCCGAAAGGACCATTTGTTCCCGCTAAAAATAATCCAATTCTTACGCAAAGATATTTCCCGAGAGACAGAAAAGAAAAAGTGGATTGGGCAGGTCACGCAGATTTGGTGGAGGGTCCGAACGGACAATGGTATGGCGTATTTTTAGCAATTCGTCCGAATGTCAGCAACCGTGTTAACAAAGGCCGTGAAACTTTTATTCTTCCTGTAGACTGGAGCGGAACGTATCCTGTGTTTCAAAATGGCCTGGTTCCGATGAAACCAAAATTGAAAATGCCACAAGGCGTTCAGAATCAAACCGGGCAAGCCGGATTTTTCCCGAACGGCAACTTTGCATACAACGATAAACTAACCGATAAAAACCTCGATTTCCGTTGGATTGCCATGCGTGGTCCTCGTGAAAACTTCATTACTGCAACAAAAAATGGTGTAAAAGTGAGCCCAATGGAAACGAACATCAAAGCGTTGGCTCCGATCTCATCTTTGTTCCACAGATTACAGCACGAAGACTTCGAAACTTCCGTAACCTTGGATTATAAACCAAAATCGGAAAAAGAATTGGCTGGAATTACCCTCTACCAAAGCGAAACATTCAATTACGTTTTTGGAATTACCAAAAAAGATAAAGATTTCTACATCGTATTGGAAAGAACAGAAAAAGGACAGTCAAAATTGATTGCCAGCGAAAAGATTTCATTATCCAAACCGGTTAAACTGCAGGTTGTTGCCGATAAAGATGAACATAACTTTAATTATTCACTGGATGGCAGGAACTATAAAAACCTTGGCGGACCGGTTTCAGGAGATATACTTTCTACCGATGTAGCGGGAGGTTTTACAGGAAGCCTTATCGGGCTTTACAGCACCTCTTCCAATGATATTGTACCGAATTAAGTTAGTATTAGCAATGTCACACTGAGCTTGTCGAAGTGTTTCCTTTTAAGACTGAAAAGAATCAAATCGAACCAAAACATCAAAAACGTGAAAATCAAAAAATCTTATATAGTTTCTTTATTGGGATTTATCGGGCTGAATCTTCTTTCAGCCCAGGTAAATCCTTCCGGAAAACAGAATACCGCATTTACCAATCCCATCATCTGGGCAGATGCACCGGATTTATCCATTACCAGAAACGGAAATGATTTTTACCTGATCAGTACCACTATGCATCTGATGCCCGGAGCTCCGGTAATGCATTCCAGAGATCTGGTACATTGGGAAATGTCCGGGTATGTTTTTGACACTTTAAATGACAACTCAAAATATGATTTATTGAACGGAACCGTTTACGGCAGGGGCCAATGGGCTTCATCAATTCGCTACCATAAAGGGGAATATTATGTTTTGTTTTCTCCGAATGATGAACCTTTCAAATCCTATTTCTATGTGACTGATCATCCCGAAAAAGGAAAATGGAAACTCATCACCAGAACACGGCATTTTCATGATGCGTCTTTATTTTTTGATGATGACAGGATATACGTTTTTACTTCCAACAAAGTTTTTGAACTGAGTCCTGATTTTAAGGAAGTGATCGGAAATCCGGATGGAATTGAAGTATTTCAGAAAGATGCTTCGGAAACCGGACTTCTGGAAGGTAATCAGATCATCAAAAGAAACGGAAAATATTATATGATGATGATATCATGGCCAAGAAACGGAAAACGCCGTCAGGTAGTCTACAGGGCAGATAAATTGACAGGTCCTTACGAGAAAAAAGTAATTCTGGAAGATAATTTTTTAGGATTTTCCTATGCAGGTCAGGGCGCTTTGATAGATGATAAAAACGGAAACTGGTATTCCCTTATTTTCCAGGACAGAAACGGAGTGGGACGCGTTCCGCTGCTTCTGCCTGTACAATGGGAAAATGACTGGCCAGTACTGGGGGATAACGGAAAAGTTCCTTTGAAAGGAGAAGTTCCGCTTCCGCCGTTCAAACCCAAAAATCATCTGGTGGAAAGCGATGAGTTCTCTGATAAAACAATGAAAATCCAGTGGCAATGGAATCATAATCCGGTGAATGAAGCATGGTCTTTATCTGAAAGAAAAGGCTTTCTGAGACTGAAAACCAGCAGAGCGGTAGACAATCTGTACGCGGCTCCCAACACTTTGACCCAGAGAATGGAGGGTCCGACTTCTTCAGCAGTTGTCGCCATGGATCTTAAAGGAATGAAAGATGGAGATGTAGCAGGTTTCAGTGCCTTCAACGGGGATTCCGGGATTTTGTCAGTAGTAAAGGAAGGTGAAGAAAAATTCATTGTTTTTTCAACCAACGAAGTGAGCCTGGATAATAAAACAAAAGCCATTACAGGGGTTAAAAAAGAAGAAAAAAAACGGATTCCTCTTAATTCTGATAAAGTTTTTCTTCGTATCGATGCTGATTTTAACCTCGGGAAAGATCTTGCAGACTTTTATTACAGTACTGATCAGAAGAACTGGACGGAAATGGCAAAAGATTACAAAATGATCTTTGATTACCGTAGATTTTTTATGGGATCAAAATTCGCAGTTTTCAATTATGCCACTAAAAATACCGGAGGCTTCGTAGATGTAGATTTTTTCAGAGTCAATGAAGCCGGAAAATAAGAATCAGAAGCAGATAAAAGTCTGTTGTAAACAGTAAGTAAAATATACGCTATTATTTTTTTATCTGAAATAATAAGTGTGAAAAATACAAATAAAAATCATGAATAAATCAGTTATATTGGCTTTAGGACTTGTTTTGTCGGGAATATTTGTTTCCGCGCAAACTCTTGATCAGCAGGCGCCGCAGGGTTTCGATGTGGAAAATGCTGCTGTTTCCCACGGGAAAATTGACACGATTCAATACCAATCGAAAACCGTTGGAACAACAAGAAGAGCTTTGATTTATACACCGCCGGGATTCAAAAAAAGTGAAAAATATCCCGTTCTTTATCTTCTTCACGGAATTGGCGGGGATGAAAAAGAGTGGTTCAACCAGGGAAAACCCAATATTATTCTGGATAATCTTTATGCACAGGGAAAACTTCAGCCGATGATTGTTGTACTTCCCAATGGCCGTGCGATGAAGGATGACAGGGCGACGGGAAATATAATGGCTCCGGATAAAGTTGAAGCTTTTGCAACTTTTGAAAAAGATTTACTGAATGATCTGATTCCGTTTGTAGAGAAAAAATATCCGGTTAAAAAAGACCGTGAAAACCGTGCTTTGGCAGGACTGTCAATGGGAGGCGGACAGACACAGAATTTTGCTTTCGGAAACATTGATAAGTTTGCCTGGCTGGGTGCATTTTCTTCTGCACCCAATACAAAAGAACCCAATAAGCTTTTACCCAATCCACAGGATGCGTTAAAACTGAAGCTGATTTTTATTTCCTGTGGCGATGCAGACGGGCTGATGCCTTTCAGCAAGAGAACCAGTGATTATCTGAGAAAAAATAAAATCCCCCATATTTTTTATATAGAACCAGGCGGCCATGATTTTAAGGTTTGGAAAAATGATTTATATATCTTTTCACAGCTGTTGTTTAAGCCTGTTGATAAAACCAAGTTTGAAGGATTTACCGTTTTGGGAACTCCTGCAGCAACCAATATCAGAAATGCCCAGTATCCTCAGATCCTTCCCGACGGAAGGGTGATGTTCAAAGTGAAGGCACCGGAAGCGCAAAAAGTTCAGATCGATTTAGGGAAAAAATATGACCTGAAAAAGGATGCTGATGGCTTCTGGACAGGTACAACTGATCCGCAAAGCGGAAGCTTCCATTTTTATTCCCTGCTGATTGATGGGGTTGCGGTTGCAGATCCATCCAGCGAAACATTCTACGGAATGGGAAGGTATGCCAGTGGAATAGATATTCCTTTCGAAGGAGATGATTTCTATGCGTTAAAAGACGTCCCTCATGGAGATATCCGTATTAAAAATTTCTATTCCAAAGTCACCAATTCCTGGAGAAGAATTTTTATTTACACGCCACCGGGTTACGACCAGAATCCTGCTGAATCTTATCCTGCACTGTATATTTTACATGGCGGAGGTGAGGATGAAAGCGGCTGGGCGAATCAGGGGAAGACCAATCTGATTCTGGACAATCTGATTGCAGAAGGAAAGGCAAAAAAAATGGTCATCATTATGCCGGACGCCAATATCGGACAGGGCGGAATCCGGAACTTTGGAGAGCGTAATCTTCAGATGTTTGAAAAAGAGCTGAAAGAATCCATCATTCCATTTGCCGAATCTAATTACAGGATAAAAAAAGGTAAAGAAAACCGTGCATTGGCAGGACTTTCCATGGGTGGAATTTATACGCTGTATGCCGGAATTCAGAATTCAGATATGTTTTCCGGTCTGGGAGTTTTCAGCTCAGGATATATGTTGCCGATGCTTCAGGATGTTGCTGATAAACAGTACCAATTTTTAAATGAAAATAGATCTGCTTTTTCATCCAGTATCAGAAATTTCTGGATTTCAATGGGTGGAAAAGATGATATTGCTTATGAAAACGGTCAGAAAATGCTGAAAGAACTGGATAAAACAGGAATTAAATATACATACACAGATTATCCTGGAGGCCACACATGGCCGGTTTGGAGAAATAGTCTGCATCAGTTTGCCCAGGTACTTTTTAAATAATGTTTTCAAATCTGAAATAGAATGAGCTTTACAAAGATGAACACCAAAACTTCTATCATTACGGTCATCATGTTTTGCGGAATGGTAAATGTCCGTGCACAGTCTTATCAGAAAACAGAATCTGGATTGAAGTTTTCTGCTGATCATATGAATGTTGAAGTGAAATTTTATGGAGAAAATACGGTTAGGATTATTAAATATCCCGCAGGCAGATTATTTGTCAAAAATAGTTTGTCGGTCATTAAACAGGAGCAGAAAATCAAATTCTCAGTTTCAGAAAAAAATAATGTTATTTCATTAAAAACAAATGACCTCCTGCTTTCTATTAATACTAAAAATGGAGTGATCACTTATACATTACCATCCGGAAAGGAGCTTTTGAAAGAAATCGCAAATGACTTCAAGCCATTCAATGATGCCGGAACGCAGAGTTATTCTGTAAGACAGGATTTTCAGCTTGAAAAGGACGAACCTATTTACGGTCTGGGAATTCTGCAAAATGAAAAAATGTCCCAGCGGAATACCGATGTAAAAATGATTCAGAATAATACCTGGGATTTTGTGCCTTTTTTCCAGTCTGTAAAAGGATATGGTGTTTTTTGGGATAACTATTCACCAACACAATTTACGGATACACCTCAGAAAACCTCTTTCTCATCAGAAGTGGGAGATGGTATAGATTATTATTTTATCTACGGAAAAAATGCCGATGGAGTAATTGCCGGAATGCGTGATCTTACAGGTACCGTACCCATGCTTCCTTTATGGACATATGGCTACTGGCAAAGTAAAGAACGTTATAAAAGCCAGGATGAGCTGACAGAGGTGGTTAAAAAATACCGTGATCTGAAAGTTCCTCTGGACGGAATCATACAGGATTGGCAATATTGGGGAAATAATTACCAGTGGAATGCCATGGACTTCATTAGTCCCGACTTTCCGGATGCTAAAAAAATGGTACAGGAGATCCATGATATGAATGCCCATCTTTCGGTTTCTATCTGGTCGTCATTCGGGCCAATGACCAGGCAATACCGTGAAATGGATTCAAAGGGAATGCTTTTCAATATCAGTACATGGCCTGAATCAGGCCGCGAGGTTTGGCCTCCGGATATGAATTATCCTTCCGGTGTCCGTGTGTATGATGCGTACAATCCTGAAGCCAGAAATATATATTGGAAATACCTGAACAAAGGCATTTTCAGTCTGGGAGTAGATTCCTGGTGGATGGACTCAACAGAACCCGATCATCTCAGCCAGAAAGCGGAAGATCTGGATACTAAAACCTATCTTGGCTCATTCAGAAAAGTAAGAAATGCTTATCCGCTGATGACAGTAGGCGGTGTTTACGATCATCAGCGTGAAACTACCGGTGATAAAAGGGTTTTTATTTTAACAAGGTCAGCTTTTGCAGGCCAGCAGCGATATGCAGCCAACACCTGGTCCGGAGATGTCAATTCTTCCTGGGAAACATTGCGCAAACAGGTACCGGCAGGATTGAATTTCAATCTTACAGGAAATCCGAATTTCAACTCTGACATCGGCGGTTTCTTTGCTGGTACTTACAAAAGAAATGGAGGTTCAAAAAATCCAATGTTCCAGGAACTGTATGTCCGATGGTTGCAGTATGGAACCTTTACACCAATGATGCGCTCGCATGGAACCGATGTTGCGAGGGAAATTTATCAGTTTGGAAATAAAGGAGACATTGTGTATGATGCGATAGAAAAATTCATCAGACTGCGTTACAGTATGTTACCGTATATCTATTCTATTTCCCATGATGTTTCAAAAAACGGGTCAAGCTTTATGAGAGCCCTTTCCATGGAATTTCCTTCAGACAGAAAAACGTGGGATATGAATAACGAATATCTTTTTGGAAAGTCATTGCTGGTGGCGCCGGTTCTTAATGCCCAATATACTCCTGAAAAGACAGTTAAAACCGATGAAAATGAAGGCTGGAATAAAACCGACAGCAATAAGGATAACTCGGTCTCAAATATAGATTTTACTCAAAACAAAAGCGTGAAAGTTTACCTTCCGGAAGGAACAGATTGGTTTGATTTCTGGACCAATGAAAAATACAGTGGAGGGAAAGAAATTCAGAAATCTGTTAATCTTCAGACTATTCCTTTGTATGTAAAAGCAGGAAGTATCATTCCGTTAGGCCCCGATGTACAATATGCAACGGAGAAAAAATGGGATCATCTTACCATAAAAGTTTATCCGGGAAGCGATACCGATTTCATTGTATACGAAGATGAATTCGATAACTATAATTACGAAAAAGGATTCTATACAGAAATACCTTTTCACTGGAACGAAAAATCAAGAACACTCACGATAGGTGACCGGAAAGGTAAATACAAAGGAATGATTGAGACAAGGAGTTTTAACCTGATTCTTCCTGATGGTCAGCAGAAATCGGTGAATTATTCCGGAAAAAAAGTGAGTTTAGATTTTAAATGATAAACCTTATTCATGAAGAAGTGTCACAAAAATAATAAACTGTTAATCCTGTTTCTGTTTTTTGCAGCAAGAATTTTTGCCCAGCAAACCTCAGGAATTCCGGAAAATATCATTTCAGATGATAAAGGCTTTCCTATTGTTTCAAAAGAAGGGAAAGTTACCGGTTTATTTTATGACCAATCAGAAAATATTGCCGTCATTCGTGCTGCAAAAGACTTACAGACCGACATTCAGAAAGTGACGGGGAAAATGCCCAATTTGGGAACAACAGACACTTCCAACGAATTTGAAATCATCATCGGAACTGTTGGAACCAGTAAGCAGATTGATCAACTGATTTTATCAAAAAAAATCAGTGCTAAAGATTTGAAAGGAAAATGGGAAAGCTTTGTCATTACAACCTTAGAATCTTCAAAATCTAAAAAACAGCTCATCATCGCAGGAAGTGACAGACGGGGAACGGTTTACGGAATTTACGAAATCTCAAAACAGCTCGGCGTTTCGCCGTGGCATTGGTGGAATGATGTTCCCGTTCAGAAACGTCCTTCAGCATATGTCGTTCCGGGATATTTTGCTTCGGGCGAGCCAAAAGTAAAGTACCGTGGAATTTTCATTAATGATGAAGAACCTGCTTTCGGAACCTGGGCAAGAACGAAATTCGGAGGTATCAACAGCAAAATGTATGCGAATATGTTTGAGCTTCTGTTGCGTCTAAGAGCCAATTATTTGTGGCCGGCAATGTGGGGAAAAGCTTTTAACGAAGATGATCCGCTTAACCCTAAAGTAGCCGATGAATATGGAATCGTCATGGGAACTTCGCACCACGAACCGATGATGCGAGCTCAGAAAGAATGGGGAAATCACCGCAAAGGATACGGAAACGGAGAATGGAATTATCACACCAATAAAGAAGCTCTTCTGAAATTTTGGGAAGATGGATTCCGTCGGAACAAAAATTATGATAATCTCGTAACCATGGGAATGCGAGGTGACGGAGACGAACCAATGAGCGATTTGGGAAGTGCTGAAGCCAATTTCAAACAGTTGGAGCAGATCATGAATGACCAGCGAAAAGTTATTGAAAAAGTAACAGGAA
The DNA here is from genome assembly GCF_039645525.1 of Chryseobacterium sp. Chry.R1. Classification (NCBI taxonomy): domain Bacteria; kingdom Pseudomonadati; phylum Bacteroidota; class Flavobacteriia; order Flavobacteriales; family Weeksellaceae; genus Chryseobacterium; species Chryseobacterium sp. Chry.R1. The sequence continues at coordinate 3,844,692 of NZ_CP151793.1, read as the reverse complement.
AGCCTGCGAAAAAGACCCCGCAGCTTTGGGCTTTGTACAGTGAAGTGTTGGAATATTACGACCAGGGAATGAAAGTTCCGGACGATGTCATTATTTTACTTTGTGATGACAATTGGGGAAATGTGCGGCGTCTTCCGGAATTAAACGGTAAAAAACATCCGGGTGGTTATGGAATGTATTATCATGTCGATTTGCACGGTGCTCCGAGGGCCTATCAATGGTTGAATATGACGCAGATTCCGCATATGTGGGAACAGCTGCAGTTAACGTACAGTTACGGCGTTGATAAAATCTGGATTTTGAATGTAGGAGACTTAAAACCGAACGAATATCCTATGGATTTCTTCCTGAATATGGCTTGGAATCCGACTTCTTTCAGACAGGATAATCTCGGAAATTATTCGGTGAAATTTGCAGAAGAACATTTTGGAAAGACCAATGCAAAGGAAATTGCAGAAATCATTAATCTTTACTGTAAATACAATTCAAGAGTTTCGGCAGAAATGCTGAATGATAAAGCCTATAACCTTCAAAACGGTGAATTTTTGCAGGTAAGAGATTCGTATTTAGCCTTGGAAACAAGGGCTTTGAGACAATTCATCAATTTAGATGAGGCTTACAAAGATACCTACAAACAGATTGTTTTGCATCCCGTTCGTGCAATGGCGAATCTTTACGACATGTATTATGCCGTTGCAATGAATCACAAATTGGCTGAAGAGAAAGATTTAAAAGCCAATGAGTGGGCAGATTATGCCGATGAATGCTTTACCAGAGATGCCGATTATACAAAAGATTACAACCTGAATATTTCCAACGGAAAATGGAATCATATGATGGACCAAACGCACATTGGCTACAAATCCTGGGATGAGCCGAAGGAAGGGAATATCAAGCCAACCGTTTATAGAGTCACGAGAGAAGAAGCAAAAACAGGCGGTTATTTTTTTGAAGAAAAGAACGGTGTCGTTGTAATGGAAGCCGAACATTTTTTTGAGACTAAAGCTTCAACAAATACAAAATGGACAGTTATTCCTGATTTGGGAAGAACGCTTTCCGGGATTGCATTGATGCCTTATACGGAAAAAACTGCCGGTTCAGTAATAGCTTATCAATTTAATCTTAAAAATAAGCCTTCCGAGGTAAGAATTCATTTCATTTTTGATTCCACGCTTCCGTTCAAAAAAGGCGGACACACCATAAAAGCTTATCTCGATGCAAATAGTTCAAAAATTATCGGTCTCAATCAGGATTTGACCTGGGCAAATAATTATTCCAAAATGTATCCTGCTGCATCGGCAAGAATCGTAGAGAAAGTAGAAACATTTGTTGTTCCCGAAAATCACAACGGCAATTTTACTTTGATGATAGAACCTCTTGACCCAGGAATTGTACTGCACAAAATCATCATTGACAACGGTGGTTATGAAGAAACGTATTTGAAAATGGATGAAAGTCCTTATAAAAGATAAATATTTGAAATATGAAAAATTTAAAAGATATTCTGTTACTATGTTTATTCATTTTTACTTCAAATCTGAATTTTGCTCAGGGTGAAACGCCAAAAATTCCAGCCAAAAGGGAATTTCGATATACCAACCCGATTACCAGAGATTCCGCCATTTCTATGCGTGACCATTTCATTATTAAGGTAGATGATTTGTGGTATTGCGTGGGAACTTCTAATCCTGTTTGGGAAGGTAAAAACCCCGGAGTCCGGATGTTGGTTTCAAAAGATATGGTGAATTGGAAACAGCATTCCTTTTTAATAGATGCTAAAAAACTTCCCAAAGACTGCCCTTATGACGGTCGTTTCTGGGCTCCTGAAATTAATTTTATCAAGGGAAAATATTATCTGATTGTAAACAGCGGAAAGGTAACCAAAGAAGATCCGAAAGGAATGACGACGCACAGCATTTGGCTGTTCTCTGCCGATAAAGTAACAGGCCCTTATAAACTGCTGAATGGTCCGCTTACTCCGCAATATAACAACGATGCCACTTTGTTTGAAGATGAAGATGGTCAGGTTTATCTCTATTGCAGCGGAAATGGACTGTTTCAGGCTAAAATTGATTTAAAAACAGGAAAACTAACCACACCTATTCAAAAATTTTTAGATAAAAAACAACCGGGATGGCCGGAATGGATGATTGGCGGAATTGAAGGACCTTTCGTGACTAAAAAAGAAGGAACCTATTTTATGTTTTTTTCCACGTGGACAAGAGGTTATGAAGTGGGTTTGCTTAAATCAAAATCGCCTCTGGGACCTTGGGAGCTCGCTTCACAAGAACCGATTTTTGGAACTCGTAAAAAAGGTTACAGACAACAAATGGCAAAAGATGGAGGCTATGAAAACCTGCAGTTTACAGATACTCAAGACCCTTATCAGGAAACGGGACACAACGCATTATTCATCGGTCCTGACGGAAATCTCTGGAATTCCTGTCATTATTTTATGTACGAAAAACGACCGTATCCGTACAGTCAGACCTTTGAACCTTGGGAATTGGGTCCACAGATGGGAATCGAACCGGTGCATTACAAAGACGGAATGTTTTACATTAATCCGCCAACCTGGACGGAACAAATCATTAAATATTAATTCGAAAAATAATTAATATGATCAAGAAACATATATTGAATTTTGGGTTGTTGTTGTTAGGAATATCTGTTCATTCCCAAAATCCGATCATCCAGACCAAATTCACAGCCGATCCGGCTCCAATGGTTTATAAAGACACCGTTTTTCTTTACACCAGCCATGATGAAGATGATGCGTTTGGTTTTAAAATGAAAAACTGGCTGCTTTACACGTCTGTTGATATGGTCAATTGGACTGATCAAGGAATAGTAGCTTCTTTAAAAGATTTCAAATGGACCGATCCTGAAAACGGAGCCTGGGCCCCGCAGGTGATCGAAAGAAACGGTAAGTTTTATATGTATTGCCCGATGCCGGGACAAAGAGGAATAGGGGTTCTTGTGGCCGATAGTCCGTATGGTCCGTTCAAAGATCCTATAGGAAAACCTTTGGTGAAAAATTCAGGTGATGATATAGATCCAACTGTTCTGATTGATGATGACGGGCAGGCTTATCTCTATTGGGGAAATCCGAACCTTTGGTATGTCAAGCTGAATGAAGATATGATTTCTGTCAATGGAGATATCGTAAAAGATCCTTCAATCGCTAAAGTGAAAGGTTCATCTGACCCTTTTCATTACCAGGAAGGACCTTGGGTTTGGAAAAGAAACAGCCATTATTATCTGGCTTATGCCTCTACTTGCTGTCCGGAAGGGATGGGCTATGCGATGAGCAAATCTGCCACCGGTCCCTGGGAATTTAAGGGAATGATTATGGACAGTGACAAACGTTCCAACGGAAACCATCCGGGAATTATTGATTATAAAGGGAAAACGTATGTTTTCGGATTCAATTATAATATCGGGAAACAGACGATGAGCAAACATTACGAACGCCGTTCGGTTTGTGTAAGCGAAATGAAATACAATGCAGATGGAACCATTCAGAAGCTTCCTTTCTGGACTGCGGATGGCGCAAAAAGAGTAGGTACTCTGGATCCTTATAAAAAAGTTGAAGCAGAAACGATGGCTTACAGCGAAGGCCTGAAAACAGAAATGGTCACAGAATGGGAACGCAATCAACCCTATAACAGAGGCAAAAAAATCACAGACCGTATCATCGTTACCTCAATTAACAATGGTGATTATATTAAAATCCAGGGAGTAGATTTTTCCAAAGGTGTAAAATCTTTGGATGTGAATGTCGCTTCTCTCTATGGAGGAACAATAGAAGTACGTTCAGATGCTCTTAATGGGCCTGTGCTTGGCGTTGTTAACGTTACAGGAAAAGGTGAGGGTGACTTATATAAGACTATTAATACACCTCTGAAAAGTGTAAAGGGAATCCACGATTTATATTTTGTTTTTAAAGGAGAAAAAGACCTTTTCTATTTCGATTGGTGGAAATTTAGAAATTAAAGCTGAATTCAGGAATATCAATAGGAATGATTTTATAAAGAAAGAATATGGGTGGCTTGAGCCAAAACTTAATTCATTTGTTATGAGTTATATTAATATATCAGTTACAATTTTAAAAATGTTCAGATTTAAACTCTTTATTTTCAGCTTTCTCATTGCCGGATACTGTTTAAATGCGCAGTCAACCGTTTGGTTAGACCAGTTGGATTTAAGCGTTGTAACACAGGGACACGGAAAACCCGGCATCAATACTTCGGTGGACGGAAAACCTATAACCATTGCCGGCGAAGTTTTCAAAAGAGGCTTCGGAACCCACGCTGAAAGTTCTTTGTTGATTACATTAAACGGGAAAGTCAAAAAATTCTCAGCCTTAGTAGGAATAGATGATGAGATCAAAGGACAGAACCCTGCCGTGGAATTTGAAATTTATGGAGATCATAAAAAGCTCTGGTCTAGCGGGGTCATGAAATTAGGCGATAAAGCAAAGCCTGTTTCCGTTTCGCTGGAAGGTGTAAAACAATTAGAATTAGTCGTAACAGACGGCGGAAACGGACCTTATTATGATCACGCCGATTGGGCAGATGCTAAGTTTGAAACAGCAGGCGGTGCAAAACTGACAACATTTAATCCGATTTCATCAGTACCTTATATTTTGACGCCAAAACCTGCGGCAACTCCAAAAATTAATTCAGCAGGCGTTTACGGAGTTCGTCCTGGCTCACCTTTTTTGTTCAGGGTTGCAGCAACGGGTGACAGACCAATGACTTTTACAGCAAAAAATCTTCCGAAAGGTTTAACAATAGATTCACAGACCGGAATCATCACTGGAAAAATAGATTCTAAAGGAAGTTATGAAGTGACTTTGAATGCTAAAAATGCAAAAGGTTCAGCTTCAAAAAAATTAAAAATAGAATGTGGAGACAGAATCGCTCTCACGCCTACAATGGGCTGGAATAGCTGGAACTGCTTCGGACATGAAGTTTCTGCTGATAAAGTGAAACGTGCAGCAGATGCCCTCATAAAGTCAGGACTGATCAATCATGGATGGAATTATATCAATATCGATGATTCCTGGCAGTTTAACAGGGAGGGGAAAGACCCTTCATTCAAGGGAAAAATGCGTGATGAAAACGGTTATATCCTGACCAATTCCAAATTTCCTGATATGAAAGGTCTTGCAGACTACATGCATAACAATGGTTTGAAAATGGGAATTTATTCTTCCCCCGGTCCATGGACCTGTGGCGGATGTGCCGGAAGCTACGGTTACGAAAAACAGGATGTTGAAAGCTACGCCAAATGGGGCGTTGATTACCTGAAATATGACTGGTGCAGCTATGGTGGTGTAATTGACGGGCTGCCGGATAATAATCCCGATAAAGTTCCTTCTCTTGCTTTTGAGGGCGGCGGGGATCCAGATAAAGGTGTAAAACCGTTCAAACTGATGGGAAACCTTTTGAAGCAGCAGCCAAGAGACATCGTGTACAACCTCTGCCAATATGGAATGGGCGATGTGTGGAAGTGGGGTGATGAGGTCAATGCACAATCCTGGCGTACCACCAACGATATTACAGATACCTGGTCAAGCGTAAAGAATATTGCTCTTGCTCAGGATAAAGCGGCTCCTTTTGCGAAACCCGGAAACCGGAACGATCCGGATATGCTGGTTGTTGGCGTTGTCGGTTGGGGAAATCCACATCAGAGTCGGTTGAAGCCTGATGAACAGTATCTTCATATGAGTTTGTGGAGTATTTTTTCAGCCCCGTTGCTGATTGGCTGTGACCTTGAGAAACTGGATGATTTCACTTTAAACCTTCTGACGAATGACGAAGTTATTGCCGTCAATCAGGATGCTTTGGGAAAACAGGGGATTTGTTTGCAGACCATTGGTGAGCTCAGAATTTATGTCAAAGAGCTGGAAGACGGAGGAAAGGCAGTAGCTTTTGCCAATTTCGGAAGAGAAAAAGTGACACTGTCATATAAAGAGTTCAAAAAATTAGGGATTTCCGGTGTTCAGGCGGTTCGTGACCTTTGGAGACAGAAGGATATTGCAGAAATCAACACAGACAAAAAAGGTCTTTCATTGGACATTCCGGCACATGGTGTTGCCTATTATAAATTCATTTCACTCAAATAATTAAGATAAAGATATGAATCAACGAAATTTAAAATATATCACACTTTCTTTTCTGTTGGCAGGGATTGGTATTGCTGCACAGAATCCGGTTATTCAGACCCATTTTACACCAGATCCTGCTCCCATGGTCTATAAAGGGAAAATGTATGTTTATACAGGGGATGATCAGCCGGGATTTGATTTTTATACGATGACCAAATGGCGGGTGTATTCCACGGAAGATATGGTCAATTATACAGACCATGGTTCTCCCATTTCTTTAGAGTCTTTCAGCTGGGCACGGGATAGGGCCTGGGCAGCACAATGTATTGAAAGAAACGGTAAATTCTACTGGTATATCTGTGTACAGACCGTTGACAACAATATGGCTATTGGGGTGGCGGTGTCTGACAGTCCTACCGGGCCGTTCAAAGATGCTTTGGGAAAACCTCTGATTTCAACCGGAACCTGGGATAATATTGATCCGACTGTTTTTATAGATGATGACGGACAGGCTTATCTGTATTGGGGAAACAGTAAATTATTTTATGTGAAGCTCAATAAAGATATGACTTCTTATCAGGGACAAATCACAGAAATTCCACAATCGGTGGAAGCTTTTGGTGGGCTGAGACGTCCCGGGAAAAGTGATGAAGTTCTGCAAAAGCAGGAAAAATTTGATGATGTATATGTAGAAGGACCATGGCTTTACAAGCGAAATAATCAATATTATATGATGTATGCTGGAATGACCGGAAGAACAGAATGTTTATCCTATTCAACCAGTCCATCGCCAACCGGGCCGTGGAAATATCAGGGGAAAATAATGACCGACCAGCCTACTAACAGCTTTACCAACCATGGCGGAATTATCAATTTCAAAGGAAAGTCCTACCTGTTTTACCATACCGGATTATTACCGGCCGGAGGAAGCTACGGACGCTCAACGGCTGTAGAAGAATTCAGATATAATGCTGATGGGACTATTCCGAAGATCACAATGACCAAAGAAGGCGTAGCTCCGGCTGGAACCTTAAATCCATATCAGAGAACCGAAGCCGAAACTATGGCATGGTCGGAAAAATGCAGCACTTCCGAAAACAGAAAAACCGGAGTGTATGTCTCCGATGCCAGAGCAGGAGGGTATATCAGGGTCCGTTCGGTAGATTTTGAAAAAGGGGCTTCTGCATTTTCAGCTTCTGTTGCCGCAGGAATTGATGGCGGAATTCTGGAAGTTCATCTGGATGATGTTAAAGGGCCAAAAATAGCCGAGATTGAAATTCCGAGAACCGGTGGCTGGGAAGATTTTAAAACTTTAAACTCAAAAATTTCAGAATCCGTTTCCGGTGTCCACGATGTCTATTTTGTGTTCCAGGGGAAAAATATTACGGCAGGAAGAAAGTTATTTAATTTCGATTACTGGAGCTTTCAGAAAAAATAAAACTGACTATGAAAAATACAATACAATATATACTGGGGTTTTGTCTGATAGGTTTTTCCGAAGGTTTATCAGCGCAGAACCCTATTATTCAGACCAATTATACTGCAGATCCGGCACCCATGGTGTACAATGACAGACTGTACATGTACACCACACACGATGAGGATGATTCTACCTGGTTTACCATGAACGACTGGAAAGTATATTCCACCAATGATATGGTGAACTGGACAGATCACGGAACAATTCTCTCATATAAAGACTTTGACTGGGCAAAACGCGATGCCTGGGCAGCACAATGTGTAGAAAGAAACGGAAAGTTTTTTTTATACGTTCCGATGTGGTCCAAAACCAATAACAAAGGCGCTATAGGGGTTGCTGTTGGCGACAGTCCGTTTGGGCCTTTTCATGATCCGCTGGGAAAACCTCTTGTTCAGAGCGAATGGGGAGATATTGATCCCACAGTTTTTGTGGATGATGACGGACAGGCTCATATGTATTGGGGAAATCCTAAGCTTAAATACGTAAAGCTGAATGAAGATATGATCTCCTATTCCGGGAATATTACAGAAGTTCCGATGACCGAAGAATCATTTGGCAAAAGAGATGGGAAACCCAATCTGGAAAGACCCACAAAATACGAGGAAGGCCCATGGCTGTACAAAAGGAAAAACCTGTATTATCTTTTCTGGCCGGGTGGTCCGCTTCCTGAATTCATAGGATATTCTACAGGTAAAACAGCACAAGGGCCCTGGAAATATGGAGGAATTGTAATGCCTACTGAAGGGAAGTCATTCACCAATCATCCCGGTGTTATTGATTTCCGGGGGAAAACCTATTTCTTTTATCACAATGGTGCATTGCCGGGCGGAAGCGGGTTTACAAGATCAGTAAGTCTGGAAGAGCTTACATTCAATAAAGACGGTTCCATTTCACCATTTAAAATGACCAGCGGAATTACAAAAGCTATCGCAACAGTTAATCCTTATTCATTCAATCAGGCAGAAATGATTGCCTGGTCGGAAAATGTAAAATCCTATCAGAATAAAGAAGCTGGTGTTTTCATCAAAGCAAAGAAAAATGGGGCTTATAGCAGTGTAAAGAATGTAGATTTCCGGAAAAAAGGAGCTGCTGCCTTCTCTGCAAGAGTAGGAACGACCCATAACAGTGACGTCACAATGACCGTTCATCTGGATGCTGTGAACGGCCCGGTTGCCGCAACGGTAAAGGTTCCACTGACGGGTGGAGATGACCGCTGGGAAACCGTAAAAGTTCAGCTTACTGAAAAAATTACCGGTATTCATGATCTGTACTTTGTATTCAATGGAAAAGCCTCAACAGATATTATGTATTTCGATTACTGGACCTTTCTTGCAAATAATTAATTATGAAAAAAAAAGTTTTATATATCGTATTCAGCCTGTTCCTGATCAGCAAAAGCTTTGCACAGATAGCAGAAATTTCAAGTCCGGATGGACACCTGAAGCTTCAGGTTTTTTCAGAAGAGGGAAAAGCATCGTATAATGTTATCCTTCTGGGAAAAGCAATGCTTGAAAAATCCCCGCTGGGCCTGGTAACCAATGAGTCCGATTTTTCAAAAGATCTGAAATTTATGGACAGCAAAAAGGATATTGTTTCTAAGAAATATACGAACGAAAAAATCAAAAAATCTGAGATTGATTATAAGGCCAATAATTTATTCGTTAACTTCAGTAATGCAGACCAGCATCAGATAAGCATTGAATTTCAGGTGAGCAACAACAATATTGCTTTCCGCTACAATATTCCACCGATGAAAGAACGGCTGAGTGTTGTGATACAGTCAGAATCCACAGGGTACAGATTTCCGTCACAGACGACTACTTTTCTTTCACCTATGATGAAGCCGATGACGGGATTTGCCCGTACAGCGCCAAGTTATGAAAGTGGCTATAAAGCTGATGCTGAGCTGGGAATGCCATCCGATTATGGATACGTTTTCCCTGGCCTGTTCCATATTGTAAATGAGGGCTGGGTACTGCTTTCCGAGACAGGAGTGAACAGTACGTATTGTGCTTCACACCTTGAAACCACAGCAGAAAAAAATCTTTACAAAGTCGCTTATCCGAACATTGCTGAAAATAACGGTTTCGGAAGTACCGGAGCAGCCGTTTCTCTTCCCGGAAAAACACCGTGGAGAACAATTACAGTAGGCAGCTCCCTGAAACCCATCGTAGAAACTACCATTCCTTTTGATGTTGTAGATCCGATGTATGAGCCTTCACAGGAATATCAGTTCGGAAAATCTACATGGAGTTGGATTCTTTGGCAGGATAACAGTATGAACTATGATGATCAGGTGAAATTCATAGACCTTGCTGCTGCGTTGAAATATCAGTTTATTCTTATAGATGCGCTTTGGGATAAAAATATAGGTAAAGATCGCATGAAAGAGCTTATTCAATATGCAAAATCGAAAAACGTGGGAGTATTACTTTGGTACAATTCCAATGGGGCAGCCAATGACGCACCGATGGGACCGAGAAACAAAATGAGCTCATCTATTGAACGGAAAAAAGAAATGAAATGGCTGAAAGAGACAGGCGTAAAAGGACTGAAAGTGGATTTCTTCGGAGGAGACAAACAGGAAACCATGCGTCTGTACGAAGATATTCTTTCCGACGCCAATGATTTTGGATTAACCATTATTTTCCATGGAGCCACTGTCCCGAGAGGCTGGGAAGTAATGTACCCGAATTATGCAGGAAGTGAGGCCGTTCTTGCCTCAGAAATGCTTTATTTCTCAGAAGATGTACGGAAACAGGAAGCTTTTTTTGCCACACTTCATCCTTTCATCAGAAACACAGTGGGAAGTATGGAATTCGGAGGTACTTTCCTCAATACATATTTAACAGAATCCAACAGAGACAAAAATAAAAGGCATACCACAGATGGCTTTCAGCTGGCTACAGCAGTCCTGTTTCAGAATCCCGTTCAGATGTTTGGCATCATGCCGAATAACCTGACCGATGCTCCGGAATTTCAGCTCAGCTTCATGAAAGAAGTTCCGACACTTTGGGATGAGACAGTTTTCATAGACGGCTATCCCGGGAAATATGCCGTGGTTGCGAGAAGACATGCGGATCGATGGTATGTGGCAGGGGTAAATGCCGAAAAGCAATCCCAAAAACTGAAAATAAAACTTCCGATGTTCGCCGGGAAAAACTTGCAACTTATCAATGATGATGCAAAAGGAAATACATCAGAGAAAGAAGTGAAAGTAAATGCAAAAGGCGACTTTACAATTGAAATTCAGCCGAACGGAGGATTTGTAATAAGAAATTAGAGATTAATATAATAAAACAGGAAAAAATGCGCTTCAAAAACTTATATATCTTTATCATTTCGGGATTTTTGGTTTCCTGCTCTTCCTCACAGAGTCTGGAAAAGCAGTCTTCCAAAGACCAGTGGCTCACTACCTGGGCAACAGCTCCCCAATTGGTGGAACCTAAAAACCTTGCGCCGGAACCAGGGCTTTCGGGGAACACCCTGCGTCAGATTGTGCGTGTATCTGTGGGTGGGAAAAAACTGCGGCTACGTTTCTCCAACAAATATTCCATGGATAGCCTGGAGGTAAAAGCCGTTTCTATTGCCGTGCCGTCCGATAGCAGTAATGTGGATGCAACCAGCATCAGATCATTAACGTTTGAGAAGAAAAACAGTTTTAAAATTGCTCCCGGATCCGATATTTATTCTGATGAAGTGAACTTTAACCTGAAGCCTAATTCGTTACTGGCTATTACAATTTCCTATACAAAAGTAACCCAATCTGTCACCGGACATCCGGGGTCAAGAACAACCTCTTTTATTGTTAAAGGTGAGCAGGCCAATGCTGCAGTATTTAAAAATCCTGTAAAAACAGATCATTGGTATTCGCTTTTTAACATCGATGTAAAGACCGGTGAACCTTCGTATGCGGTGGCTATTATGGGGAATTCCATTACCGATGGAAGAGGATCGGGAACCAACAGACAGAATCGCTGGCCGGATATTTTTTCTCAGCGGTTATTGGCTAATCCTTCTACCAGGAATATAAGTGTCCTTAATTTCGGGATTGGTGGGAATTGTGTAGTGCGTGGCGGTTTGGGTCCTACAGCATTAGACCGTTTCGATTATAACATCCTCAATCAGCAGGGCGTAAAATGGCTTATTATTTTGGAAGGAGTGAATGATCTGGGAGGAACAAGAGATCCTGATGACGCTTCCAAAAGAACAGAAGAACTGATTGCCGCTTACCAGGTGATGATCGATAAGGCACATGCTAACGGGATCAAAGTGTACGGAGCAACGATTCTTCCTTTCGGAAAGTCATTCTACGACAAACCTTTCCGTATCGAGGCCTGGAAAAAAGTAAACGACTGGATCAGAAACAGCGGGAAGTTTGATGCCGTCATCGATTTTGCAAAACAAATGCAAAGTGAAAATCCGGAAGTCATCTTAAACGATATGCACGATCATGATTTCCTTCACCCCAATGAGGCCGGCTACAGGAGAATGGGAGAATTTGTGAATCTGAACTTATTTAAAAATTAAAATCAAAAAGATATAGTATGAATTTTACAAAAAACATTTCGTTGTTTCTTACGTTGTTGTTTATATTTTTTGTAAAAGCAACCGAACCATTTATTTCTTTTGCTAAGACAGAAAATTCGGTGGTGTTGAAAGAGCGTAATTCAGGTTTGATGCTTTTTTCAGACAGTGATTCGGATAAAGGAATTCTGCGTGCTGTTGCGAACCTTCAATCTGATTTTCAAAAAGTAACCGGTGTTCAGCCTCATCTTATTTCCCAAAACTCTGGCTTGAACGGAATGATCATCATTATTGGTGAAGCAGGTAAAAGCAAGACCATTGATAATTTAATTCGTCAAAAAAAGCTGGATGGAAAAGCATTAACAGGGAAAAGAGAAAAATATATCATTCAGAATGTCAGTGATCCATTTCCGGGCGTTTCTGAAGCCATTGTGATTGCAGGAAGTGATAAAAGGGGAACGATTTACGGGATTTATGAAATGTCTAAGCAGATAGGTGTTTCACCATGGTATTATTGGGCTGACGTTCCGGTTGAGAAAAAAGATAATGTATACTTTAAAAAAGGAATATATACTGATGGTGAGCCTGCTGTAGAGTATCGCGGTATTTTCCTTAATGATGAAGAACCTTCATTGGGAGGCTGGGCAAGAGCAACTTTTGGCGGAGTTAATTCTAAATTTTACGAAAAAGTTTTTGAACTGATCCTGCGTCTTAAAGGAAACTATATCTGGCCGGCAATGTGGGGGAAAGCATTCTATGACGACGATCCTCTGAGCGGCCCTTTAGCAAATGAAATGGGTATTGTCGTGGGAACTTCCCACCATGAGCCTATGGCTTTGGCACAAACCGACTGGCACAGGTATATCAAAAAAAATAACCTCCCGAATGTCTGGGATTATGCCAAAAATGCGGAAGTTTTACAAAAATTTTGGAGATCCGGAATGGAGAGAAGCAAAAACTGGGAAAAGCTTGTTACAGTAGGGATGCGGGGTGATGGTGACGAAGCGATGGGAGAGGGAACCAATATTGCCCTGCTGGAGAAAATTGTAAAAGACCAGCGTAAAATCATTGCTGAGGTTACCGGAAAAAAAGCTGAAAAAACACCTCAGGTCTGGGCATTGTATAAAGAAGTTCAGGACTATTATGATAAAGGAATGCGGGTTCCGGATGATGTGATCCTGCTGTTCTGTGATGATAACTGGGGAAATGTAAGAAAGCTTCCGGACCTTTCAAAACCTTTGCATAAAGGAGGCTATGGAATCTATTACCACTTCGACTATGTAGGCGGACCGAGAAACTCCAAATGGATCAACATAAGCCCCATCCAGAGAGTCTGGGAACAGATGAATCTTTCTTATGCACACAAAGTAGATAAGCTTTGGGTCGTGAATGTAGGAGATTTAAAACCTATGGAGTTTCCGATCAGTTTTTTCCTGGAAATGGCCTGGAATCCGAAGCAGTTTAATGCTAAAAACCTTTTGGAATATACTGAGAAATGGGCTGCTCAGCAGTTTGGAGAAAAACACGCCAAAGAAATTGCCAGGATGATTAATCTGTATTCCAAATACAACAGAAGAGTAACTCCTGAAACCCTTGACAGTAAAACGTACAGCCTTGAAAATTACCATGAATTTGAAACGGTCTTAAATGATTACAGAGCATTGGCCGTAGACGCCTTACGGTTAAAAGAGCAGATTCCGGCTGAGTACCAGGATGCGTATTATCAGTTGGTTTTGTACCCAATTGATGCATGCAGTAATTTATACGAAATGTACTATGCTGTTGCAAAAAACAGGGAACTGGCAGCAAAAAAAGATCCTGAAGCCAATTTCTACGCAGATAAAGTGAAGACATGTTTTGAAAGAAACGCTTATTTGGATAATCAATACAATAATGTGATTGCTGGAGGAAAATGGAAGCATATGATGGATCAGATGAGGATAGGATATAAAAGCTGGGCAGACGGAAAAGAAAATATAATGCCTGAAGTGACCTATATTTCTGACGCTGAGGTTCCCAAAGAAAAGGTATTTCAGGAGAAAAACGGCTATGTTTCCATTGAAGCAGAAAATTTTGCAAGAATGAGCAATTCTGACCGAATCCATTGGGAAGTGATTCCTGATTTCGGAAAAACAAAGTCGGGAGTGACAACCTTTCCGCAGAATGCCTATCCCAAAGCTAATGAAAATATCTGGCTGGAATATGATATCAATTTTGAATCAAAAGGGGAGTTTGAAGTCCAGTTATTATTAGCACCGACTTTAAATTTTAATCATAATAAAGGATTGCGTTACGAAATTTCTTTTGACAACGAAACTCAGCAAATTGTCAACTTCAATGGCCATTACAAAGGAGAATTGGGAAGATGGCAGTCAGAACATATTATTAAATCTATTACAAAGCATTCGGTTCAGCAGGCTGGAAAACACACTTTACGTTTCAGAGTGCTGGAACCCGGCATTGTCCTTGAAAAAATACTGATCAATACCGGAGGATTAAAACCCTCTTACCTGGGCGCTCCCGAAAGCGAAATGCTTCACTGAGTGACCCAATACTCATCACAAACAACACTTTAATTATGAAACACTAATCTTATTTCACATTCCAATCTGAAATACAGTTCCCTCACAGAGAATGAAGAGAAAGAACAGCAGATGATTTTGTAAGCAACTTTATTTAACAGATCGCTGCCTGATATCATTCAGGGTATTTTCCTGACGGTTTTTGAAAATCAACCGTCTTGATGGGGAATCTATTGCCCTTACTTTAATTGTTAAAATCAAAATCACGACTATCTAAAACTAAACCATTATGAAAAAAATTTTAAGTCTTGTAACCATTCATTCTATAGCTCTGTTTTGCAGCCTGATGCTTCATGGACAGCTTACAACTGTAAAAATTGATAAGAATATTCCTTATCAGAAAATAAAAGGATTCGGAGGATTTGTCTGCAGTCCCCAGTTTGCGTATAACCATATGTCTACCTCAGAGATTCAGACGCTTTGGGGCGCTTCCAGTGAAGGTGGATATAATATTATGAGATTGTATATTCCCGAAAACAGCAGCAACTGGAGTTCCGTACTGGCTACAGCGCAACTCGCCAAATCTATGGGGCTTACCATTTTTGCTTCGCCTTGGACCATGCCCGCAGCCTGGAAAACCAATAACCATGTGAATGCAGTGTATACTGATGCGAACGGAGTACAGCAGGTGGGATATTTAAAGCCGGAAAATTATCAGGATTATGCCCTTTATCTTAACAGCTTTGTTACCTATCTCCAGAACAACGGAGTAGAGCTCGATTATATCTCCATTCAAAATGAACCGGATGAAATGGCACAGTATCAGGGATGTATCTGGACTCCTGCGCAAATTACCACCTTCATCAAAAATTACGGACAGCTTATCAATTGTAAAGTGATTGCCCCGGAAAGTGTGGGATTTACGGATAATTTTGCCAGTGCTTTGCTGGATCCTGCGGCAATGGCCAATTTTGAAGTGTATGGCGGGCATCAATACGGACTTATGCAGTCTACCTACAAACAATTCCAGAATTACAACAAAGAAATCTGGCAGACAGAATATCTGATCAACTGGAACTCTTCATCCACACAGCCGGCAAGAGATTTCAGCTGGAATACCGATGCATTTACCTTTGCCAGCAGTGTCAACAATGCACTATTAGGTAATATCAATGCATGGATTCATTACTCTGCCAAACGGTATTATGGCTTAATGGGGGACGGAACTTACGGAACTCCTTCAGGGGTAATGACCAAAAGAGGTTATATCCTTTCACATTATGCCAAATATACAACAGGAAAAACGAGAATAGAAGCCAAATGGGATGACAAAACAGGTGTTTTACAGGGTTCTTCCTATATTTCGCAGGATGGTAATCAGGTTGTTCTTATGGTCATTAATCCTTCTCAGAACTCCTATAGTTTAAAAGTTGATCTGCCTTTTTACACGACTTCAGGAACAAAAGTACTGACCAATACGCAATCCAATATGGCGAGTACTCCTATCACTATGAGTACGGCAACATTCCGTCCTACTGCTGATATCAGCCCTTCCAGTGTCATGACTTTCGTTTTTAACAAAAGTGGTGACAGACCTGCTTCTCTCATGACAGGCGGTGATATTCATTATAATAAAATTGAAACACAAACGGCTACCAGTACAGCTTTTGGGACAGGATTCAATATCAGCAATACAACAGTGACGTTCTCCAATCCAAGTCCTCTTATCAGTAATAATATGACTGCGGCTAACGGATATCTTCAGCTTAATGACCGGTACAATAAACTGATTCTGCATGTAAACAGCTATACGACGGCGGGACAAAGTTACTCAGACAATACGACTTTATATTACATCAACAGTCAGGGCGTAACGAAATCATATAATTACGGCAAGATTAATTTTCCGCAGGGAGGAAACTTCGATATCACCTTAGATATTTCAAGGCAGGTGCTTACAGACGGATGCAAAGGAATTTTAGGACTGAGAAATTCCAATTACAGCTCTGTGCTTACAATTAATCTGGGAGATGTTTATTTCAATGTGGGTAATGAAATTGCTTCAAAATTCGGAGGGACCTATTCCGCAAGCGACAGCTATCTGATGGATGCACTGGAAAATGGCTACTACACTTCTGTAGACTTCAGAAATGCAGCAGGAGTTACTTCCTCCAATAACTGGCAGCCTATGAGTGCTAACTCTAACAGCATTTATTATGTGAATTCAAACATAAGTTCATCTGCCAATAATGTGATTTCAGGTACAGCTTGTTCCAATCTTGTCCTTTCCGGTCAGGGTATGGATTTTCAGGTGCCGTTTAACTTCACAGCCAATGCTGCTTCTTACAGCCGTACATTTAATGGTTACGATGTGCTGATCCTGCCATTCCAGGCTAATATACCTTCCGGAGTTACTGCTTATCTGATGTCTCCGAATGCCAATAATATCAGCTGTACCGCAATTTCAAACGGAATCATTCCTGCAAACACTCCGGTAATCGTCAATGCGACAGGGAATATTACTTTCAGCGGTTCAGGAAATGTTTCCACACCCAAAGCAATCACGGTCAATCAAATGAACGGGGTTTATCAGAGCATCAAAGTTCCGGCGAATGCTTATGTGCTGAAAACAGAAAACGGAGTAACAGGCTTCTATAAAATAACTGCAGGAAGTGAGCCTGCAATGGGATCTTTCAAAGCATATCTTACAGAAGAAAATACCTATTCTGCCAACGTTCTCCCTTTAAACTTCGGATCGTTAAACACCAGAAATATTTCTGCTGAAGCTAAAAAAGAGGCTGTGAAAATATATCCTAATCCGGTAAAAGCAGACCTTTTCATTGATTCTGACTTTTCAGAAGCTGCTGCCACCATTTTTGACGGAAGAGGAAGCATCATCAGATCCGGAATGAAAATAAATCCAGGGAAAAACCAAATTAATGTGGGAGATTTCCCAGCTGGTATTTATTTTATTGAGGTTACTCAAAAAAATAATACAGTCGTAAAACAAAAATTTATCAAAGAGTAAACTGAATCCGAAGCCATCATGAGCACTGCTTATGGTGGCTTTATTTCTACAATTTGGTAGATGAAAACCAAAAGTAAGTAGGATTTATTCTTAATTTAAGTGTATTATTTACATTTATTTAAAATAGAACGTTATATTTGTTTTTCATTGCATTGTTGCTGAATAATACTGGCAATTTGTGTATAATAAGAATGAAAACATAATTATCCGTAAAAATCTGTGAAATCAGTGGTTTGAAAATGATTAATCACAAAATCCACAGCCTTTTTCGGACTTTATTGAAACCATACTACCTATGAAAAGAATTGTATTAATCCTATGTGCAACACTGGCAGCACCTTTATTTATTGCCCAGAGCCATTATAAATACCCATTCAGAAACCCGGAGCTTCCGGTTAATGAAAGAATAGAGAACCTTCTTTCTTTATTGACCACAGAAGAAAAGATAGGAATGATGATGGATAATTCCCAGGCAGTTCCCCGTCTGGAAATTCCTGCCTACGGATGGTGGAATGAAGCACTTCACGGGGTGGCAAGAGCAGGAACAGCCACTGTTTTTCCTCAGGCAATCGGGATGGCTGCCACATGGGATGTTTCGGAGCATTTTAAAACTTTTGAAATGATTTCTGATGAAGCACGGGCAAAATACAACAGATCTTTTGATGAGGCTCAAAAAACAGGGCGGTACGAAGGACTGACCTTCTGGACACCCAATATCAATATTTTTCGTGACCCAAGATGGGGAAGAGGCCAGGAAACCTATGGTGAAGACCCTTATCTGACATCTGTTCTGGGGGTTGCTGCAGTAAAAGGCCTGCAGGGAAAAGACCCGAAATATTTTAAAACCCACGCCTGCGCCAAACATTTTGCGGTACACAGCGGACCGGAATGGAACCGCCACTCTTATAACGCAGAAATTTCTAAAAGAGATCTATATGAGACGTATCTTCCCGCTTTCAAAGCATTGGTTCAGGAAGGGAATGTAAGAGAAGTAATGTGTGCCTACAATGCTTTTGACGGGCAGCCATGTTGTGCAAACAATACTTTACTTACTGAAATTCTCCGTGGAAAATGGAAGTATGACGGAATGGTAGTCTCAGACTGCTGGGCACTGGCCGATTTCTTTCAGAAAAAATACCATGGCACCCATCCTGACGAAAAAACAACCGCGGCAGATGCCCTGAAACATTCTACGGATCTGGAATGCGGAGATACCTATAACAACCTGAATAAATCTCTGGCAAGCGGACTGATTACCGAAAAAGATATTGATGAGTCGATGCGCAGAATCCTGAAAGGCTGGTTTGAATTGGGAATGCTTGATCCGAAATCTTCCGTTCACTGGAATACCATTCCGTATTCTGTAGTCGATTCTGAAGATCATAAAAAGCAGGCACTGAAAATGGCACAAAAGTCAATTGTGCTGATGAAAAACGAAAAGAATATTCTGCCTCTCAGCAGAAGTATTAAAAAAATTGCCGTTGTAGGACCAAATGCCGATGACGGATTGATGCAGTTAGGAAATTATAACGGAACGCCTTCTTCCATTGTAACGATTTTAGACGGAATCAAAACCAAATTTCCAAATGCTGAAATTATTTACGAAAAAGGAAGCGAAGTAACAGATCCTTCGTCCAGAACGTCACTCTATCAGAATTTCATCAGTCAGAAAAACGGCTCGAAAGGAATGAAAGTAACGTTTTTCAATAACAATGAATTCAAAGGCCAGCCGGCAAATACTTCCGTAAATTCCACTGCCATCAGCTACAACAGCTTTGGAGGAACCCAGCTTGCACCCAATGTAGGAAGAGAAAATACCTCAGCCATCATTTCAGGAATTTTCAAAAGTACCTACACAGGAGAGGTCGTGTTTTCTGCTTCCACTTCCGATATCTATACTCTTTTCGTGGACGGAAAAGAAATCGCAACAAGAAAAGGACCTGATGCAAGACATCCTTCAGAGTTTCCTGTAAAAATGGAAAAAGGAAAAGAATACCAGATAGAACTGCGTCATACACAAAAAGGAAAATATGTAAGCATCAGCTTTGAAGTCTACAGAAAAGACCCTGTTAATTTTGCTTCGGTGAGGGAAAAGGTGAAAAATGCAGACGTCATTGTCTTTGCAGGCGGACTTTCTCCAAGTCTGGAAGGTGAAGAGATGATGGTAAATGCAGAAGGCTTCAAAGGCGGTGACAAAACTTCGATTGCCCTTCCTAAAGTCCAGAGGGACCTGTTGGCGGAGCTTAGAAAAACCGGAAAACCTGTTGTTTTTGTTCTTTGCACCGGAAGTGCTCTGGGATTGGAACAGGATGAGAAAAATTACGATGTTTTATTAAATGCCTGGTATGGTGGACAATCAGAAGGAACTGCTGTAGCAGATGTTTTGGCAGGGGATTATAACCCTTCCGGAAAATTACCCATTACCTTTTACAAAAACCTTGAACAGCTGGATAACGCTCTTTCAAAGACAAGCAAACACGAAGGATTTGAAAATTATGATATGCAGGGGAGAACGTACCGTTATATGACGGAAAAGCCTCTTTATCCATTCGGGCATGGCCTGAGTTATTCAAAATTTGTTTACGGAGATTCAAAGCTGAGCAAAAATACGATCAGTACCAACGAAAATGTGACCATCACAATTCCGGTAACCAATGTTTCAGAAAGGGATGGCGAAGAAGTCGTTCAGGTTTATATCAAAAGAAATCATGATGGCCAGGCACCGGTAAAAACGTTAAGGGCTTTTGAAAGAGCTTTAATCAAATCTAAAGAAACAAAAAATATTCAGCTGACGCTCTCTAAAGATTCATTTGCCTTCTATGATGAAAAAGCAGATGATCTGGTTTCAAAACCTGGTGACTATACCATTTTTTATGGCGGAACTTCTGATGATGCGGGGTTAAAAAGTATTCCGTTAAAAGTAAAATAAAAATTGATTCAGGACAAATTGAGACATGCTTTAGCTTCAAAATATACGATCTATGACAACAAAAAATAAAATATTCTCCATCGCGATTTCCCTTAGTGCTGCTTTTTTTTCGGCTCAGAATAATACGGTTCGTACTTTTAACCTGGATCTGAAAGAAACCCCTGCTCCTGTTAAAATACAGCCCACTATGTACGGGATTTTCTTTGAAGACATCAATTTTGCCGCAGACAGCGGATTGTATGCTGAATTGATTAAAAACCGGAGCTTTGAATTTGACGAGCCATTTACAGGCTGGAAACAGCCCAACACAAAAACACTTTCTCCTAATCTGGATTCCGGATTTCTGACCATTTATTCAGAACCTGCCAAAACCAATAAAAATTATGCAAGAATTACCGTTCTCAATGATAAAAACTATATTCTGGAAAATGAAGGATTCAGGGGAATAGGGCTTCATCAGGGAGAACAATATGATTTCAGTTTTGATCTGGAGAATGTTTCAGGAAATATTGCTGCAGTAAATGCAAGTCTTGTTGATGAAAACGGGAAGGAAATTTCTTCAGTTTCCACGCTCATCAAAGGAAAGGGTTGGCAGAAGTATACAGCCGTTTTCAAAGCACCTCAAACTGTAGAAAAAGCAAAACTGCGGATTACATTTACTGGAAACGGCATCGTAAACATGGATATGATCTCCCTCTTCCCGCAAGACACCTGGAAAGGCAGAAAAGGAGGTTTACGAAAAGATCTTGTTCAGAAACTATATGATCTGCAGCCAGGATTTTTGAGATTTCCGGGAGGCTGTATCGTAGAAGGAAGAACGTTGGCAGAACGGTATCAGTGGAAAAAAACAATAGGAAATGTTGCAGACCGCGAATATCTTATCAATAAATGGAGTACAGGATTTCCACATCGGCTTACACCGGATTACGGGCAGTCTTTCGGGTTAGGATTTTATGAATATTTCCAGCTTTCCGAAGATCTGGGTGCAGAACCGGTTCCTATTCTGAGCTGTGGAATGGCATGCCAGTTCAATACGGCAGAACTGGTGAAAATGGAAGACCTTGATCCCTACGTTCAGGATGCCCTGGACCTGATTGAATTTGCCAACGGAGGTTCCGGAACAAAATGGGGTAAAATCCGTACTGAAATGGGACATCCGAAACCTTTTAATTTAAAATTTATCGGAGTGGGAAATGAACAGTGGGGAGCAGATTATATCGAACGTTATAAAGTATTTGAAAAAGCCATTCATGCAAAATATCCGGACATTAAGATCATCTCCGGAAGCGGGCCGTCACCTGATGGCGAGTTCTTTGAATATGGTTGGAAAGAACTGAAGCAGCTTAATGCGCAGATTGTAGATGAGCATTATTACAACTCTCCCGAATGGTTCATGAAAAATGCCGGAAGGTATGACGAATATGACCGTTCCGGACCAAAAGTTTTTGCCGGAGAATATGCAGCCCAATCTGTAGGTGTGGTAAAACCTGATAATAAAAACAACTGGCTGACGGCCCTTTCAGAAGCCGCTTTTATGACCGGTCTTGAAAGAAACGCAGATGTGGTCTATATGACTTCCTACGCACCGCTTTTTGCCCATGCTGATGGCTGGCAGTGGACACCTGACCTTATCTGGTTCAATAATCTGAAATCTTATGCAACCCCGAATTATTATGTTCAGAAATTATTCTCCAACAATAAAGGAACGGATGTACTGAAAATAGAGAGAAACGGAAAAGCGGTATCCGGCCAGGAAAAATTATACGCTACGGCAGTTAAAGATGCCAAAACTCATGAGATTATTATTAAAATAGTTAATACTGATACTCAGGCTAAAACGGTTAATATTAAACCCGGAACTCTGAAAACAGGTAAGAAAATAACCAAAATCCTTCTGTCTGCACCACAGCTTTCTACTGAAAATAGTTTCGATGCTGAGCCCATAAAACCTCAAGAAGAGATTTCTGAAGCCAAAAATGGGGAAATTTCAACGGAAATTCCCGCCAATTCTTTAGTGGTTTTAAAGTTGAAAACAAAATAATTAACTGTAAGACATATATTTATGAAAAATAAGTGTGTTTTTTACATTTATTTAAAATAGAATCTTATATTTGTTTTTATCTCATCACGAGAATTTAAAATCTCAATAATCAAAAACGTTTCACCACCATGAAAAAATATGTTATCGGGCTGGACTACGGTACAGATTCCGTACGGGCCGTTCTTATTGACACTGAAAACGGTTCTGAAATAACTTCTTCAGTCAGCTATTATCAAAGATGGAAAGAAGGTAAATTCTGTAATCCCTCAGCCAATAGTTTCAGACAGCATCCTTCAGATCATATTGAAGGTCTGGAGAAAACCATTTCAGAAGTTGTAAGAGAAAGCGGGATACCGGCAGAGCAGATCGTTAGTATCTGCATTGATACTACAGGCTCTTCACCGTTACCAGTAACAAGTGATGGAGTAGCCTTAGCACTGGTTCCGGGATTTGAAGAGAATCCGAATGCCATGATGGTTTTATGGAAAGACCATACCGCTATCCGCGAAGCTGAAGAAATCAATACCCTTGCAAGAACCTGGGGTGGAGAAGATTATACAAAATATGAAGGCGGTATTTACTCTTCAGAATGGTTCTGGGCCAAAATACTGCACATCAGCAGAGTGGATGCAGGGGTAAAAAATGCTGCTTATAGCTGGATGGAGCACTGTGATTATCTGACTTTCCTTTTATCAGATCATAAAGACCTGGCTACCTTTAAAAGAAGCCGTTGTGCAGCTGGCCACAAAGCCATGTGGCATGAGACATGGGATGGTCTGCCTTCCGAAGAATTCCTCAACAGGCTTGACCCTTCTCTGGGAATGCTCAGAGCAAGATTATACAGGGAAACCTATACTTCAGATGAAGTTGCCGGCTACCTGAATGAAGAATGGGCTGCAAAAACCGGTCTTACCACCCAAACCATTATTACTGTAGGAACTTTTGATGCCCATTCAGGCGCAGTAGGAGCCAGGGTGGAAGAAAATACCCTGATCAGGATCATGGGAACTTCTACCTGCGATATTATGGTTGCCTCACAGGAAGCTATCGGGAATACAACCGTTAAAGGAATCTGCGGACAGGTTGACGGTTCCGTAATTCCAGGACTGATAGGGCTTGAAGCAGGACAGTCAGCCTTTGGAGATGTGCTGGCATGGTATAAAGATATCCTGATGTGGCCGGTTCACCAGGTTATGATGCATTCCGAAAATATTTCAGATGAACAGAAGACAAAGCTCGCAGATGAAATGGAGGCAGGACTTATCAGAAAACTAACCCTTGAAGCAGAAAAAATTCCTCTTTCAGATACTGTTCCGATTGCATTGGACTGGGTTAACGGAAGAAGAACGCCGGATGCAGACCAGGAACTTAAGGCAGCGATCAGCCAGCTTTCTCTGGGAACAAAAGCACCTCATATTTTCAAAGCTTTGGTGAATGCTATTTGTTTCGGAGCTAAGAAGATTGTTGACCGTTTTGAAGAGGAAGGTGTGAAAATCAATAAAGTGATCGGAATCGGTGGAGTAGCAAGGAAATCGCCGTTTATCATGCAGACTCTCGCTAATGTTCTGGATATGCCGATTGCAGTAGCTGCTTCAGATCAGACTCCCGCTTTGGGTGCTGCTGTTTATGCAGCTGTATCAGCAGGAATTTATCCGACCGTACAGGAAGCAAGCATGAAAATGGGCTCCGCATTTGAAGCGGAATACCAGCCGAAAGCGGAAGAAGTACAGCTCTACAGAGAATTAATGCAGCAATACCAGAATCTCGCTGATTTTGTAGAATACAATACCAAACTGAAAAACAACAGGAAGGAACTTCAGAACTCCTGATTCTCCCATTTTAACCTTTTGAATATACTCAAAATGAATACCTATAAAGAACTCCAAAGAGAATGTTATGAAGCGAATATGCAGTTGGATGCCCTGAAGCTGGTGGTCTATACTTTCGGGAATGTAAGTGCTGTAGACCGTGATCAAGGCATTTTTGCCATTAAACCAAGCGGTGTCCCTTATGAAATTTTAAAGCCTGAAGATATGGTGATTCTGGATTTTGATGCCAATGTCATTGAAGGCAGGCTCAGACCTTCTTCCGATACCAAGACCCATGCTTATCTGTATAAAAACTGGGAAAACATCGGTGGAATTTCCCACACTCATGCGATCTATTCCGTGGCGTGGGCACAGGCACAAATGGATATTCCTGTTTTCGGGACCACCCATGCAGACCATTTAACAACAGATATTCCCTGCGCTCCACCTATGCGGGATGAGCTGATTGAAGGAAACTACGAATACAATACAGGAATACAGATTCTGGAATGCTTTAAAGAAAAACAACTCTCTCCGGAAGAAGTAGAAATGGTTCTGATCGGTAATCACGGTCCGTTTACCTGGGGTAAAAACGCAGAGAAGGCTGTTTACAACAGCAAAGTGCTGGAAACCATTGCCGAAATGGCTTATCTCACCAGGCAGATCAATCCTGATGCGGAACGTCTGAAAGACTCACTCATCAAAAAACATTATGAACGTAAGCACGGCAAGAATGCTTATTACGGACAGGAATTTAAACACTAAACACTTCAACATAAACAACTATTAACGATCAACAAAATTATGTTAACATCTCTCAATACCAAAGAAGTCTGGTTCATCACAGGAAGTCAGCATCTTTATGGACCTGAAACACTTGCCCAGGTGGCAGAACACTCTCAGAAAATTGTGGAAGAACTTGAAAAATCTTCTTTCATTCCGGTAAAAGTCATTGTAAAGCCAACGGTAAAAACTACCGAAGAGATATTTGAAACTATTGCAGCCGCCAATCATGCAGAAAACTGTATAGGAGTTATCACCTGGATGCACACCTTTTCACCAGCCAAAATGTGGATCAGGGGATTAAAAATTTTACAGAAACCTCTTCTGCATCTGCATACCCAGTTCAACAGAGATATTCCGTGGTCTACCATGGACATGGACTTTATGAATCTTAACCAGGCAGCTCACGGAGACCGTGAATTTGGTTTTATGGTAAGCAGGCTCCGAAAGAACAGAAAAGTAGTGGTGGGGCACTGGTCAGAAGAAAGAGTTCAGAAACAGATCGGTGACTGGAGCCGCGTTGCTGCAGGCTGGGACGACTGGCAAGGAGCTAAATTTGCACGTTTCGGAGATAATATGCGGTTTGTAGCCGTTACAGATGGAGATAAAGTGGAAGCTGAAACTCAATTCGGATTTTCAGTCAATACCTGGGGAATCGGTGACCTTGTAGGCGTTATCAATTCTGTAAGCGAAGGAGAAATAAAAAGCCTTATGGAAGAATATGAATCTTCTTATCACATGGCAGCCTCTCTTTTGGAAGGAGGGGCCCACAGAAGTTCACTTCACACCGCAGCAAAAATTGAATTGGGACTTGAAAAATTTTTAAAAGACGGAGGTTTTAAAGGATTTTCAGATACCTTTGAAGACCTTCACGGATTGGAACAGCTTCCGGGAATTGCCGTACAGCGCTTGATGCAGAAAGGATACGGATTTGCCGGGGAAGGAGACTGGAAAACCGCAGCACTCGTACGTGCCATGAAAACAATGGGACAGGGCCTTGAAGGTGGAAATGCCTTTATGGAAGATTATACCTATCATCTTGATCCTTCTAACCCTTCTATTTTAGGCTCCCACATGCTGGAAGTAGACCCTGTGCTGGCAGCCGGGAAACCTTCATGTGAGATCCATCCGCTGGGAATCGGAGGAAAAGCAGATCCCGTTCGTCTCGTTTTTAACTCCAGAGGAAATATTGATTCTCTGAACACTGCCCTGATGGACTTTGGAAACCATTTCAGACTGCTGATCAACAAAACCAGAGCATTGGAAATTACAGAAGAGCTGCCAAAACTTCCGGTAGCAAGAGTTTTATGGAAACCTCTTCCTGATTTATATACGGCAGCAGAAGCCTGGATATTGGCAGGAGGGGCACACCATACATGTTACAGTGAAAATATTTCAGCAGAGCAGCTGGAAGATTTTGCTGAGATAGCAGGAATTGAATCATTAGTCATTGATGAAGATACCAGAATGCGTGATTTTAAAAATACACTTCGTTGGAATGAAATGTATTATCGTTAATTAATTTTAAAAAATATGTAAATAATTATGAAAAAAGCAACACATAATGGCATTTTTATTTTATTATTTTTAATTATTTTCGGCTGCAGAAAAGAAAATAACAAACAGGATATTTCAGGAAAAATGGAGAATGTTCATACTTCAGACTATGGAGTTACGCCAAAAGGCGATTCTATTAAAAAATACACGTTGAGCAATAAAAACGGGATGAAAGTTGAAGTCATCAACTTTGGTGGAATTATCACTTCTTTAACCGCCCCAGACAGAAACGGGAAATATGAAGATGTGGTACTCGGCTTTACAAAACCCGAAGGATATTTCGATGGCAACCCTTATTATTTTGGTGCTTTGATCGGAAGATATGGCAATAGGATTGCCAATGCAAAATTCTCACTGGAGGGTAAAGCATACGAAATTGATAAAAATGACGGTCCCAACAGCCTTCACGGAGGAAAAGAAGGATTTCATACCAGGTTCTGGAATATTGAGGCAGTAAAAGATGCAAAATTTCCGACATTAAAATTATCTTATACCAGTGCAGATGGTGAAGAGGGATATCCGGGGAAATTAACAACAACTGTTTTTTACACGCTTACAGATGATAACGCCTTGGAAATTTCTTACGAGGCTGAGACCGATAAACCTACAGTGGTAAATCTTACCCAGCATTCTTATTTTAACCTGTCCGGGAATTTTACTAAAACGATTACCGATCATGAACTACAGATTAATGCAGATCATTTTCTTCCGGTGAACGAAACCTTGATTCCTACGGGTGAACAGAAAGCTGTAAAGGGAACTCCCTTTGATTTTACGGTATCAAAACCGATTGGAAAAGATATCAATGCAGACGACGATCAGCTGAAAAAAGGAAAAGGATATGACCATAACTGGATTCTGAATGGAAAAGGATTAAGAAGCATCGCCAAAGTTTATCATCAGGGAACAGGAAGACTGATGGAAGTCTTCACAGATGAACCCGGTGTGCAGTTTTATTCCGGAAATTTTCTTGACGGAAAATTTGATACCAAAACCGGTGGTAAAAATGAATTCAGAACAGGATTCTGCTTAGAGACGCAACATTTTCCGGATTCACCGAACCAGCCTTCTTTCCCTTCTACAGAATTGAAACCTGGGCAGAAATACCAGTCGAAAACCATCTATAAATTCTCCGTTAAAAAGTAAACTATGGGAAAATTAGCAACTATTGATATTATCATATTCCTGATCTATTTCGTAGTGGTAGCTTCCTACGGATTATGGATCTATAAAAAGAAGAAATCCGAATCTACAGGAAGTAAAGATTATTTCCTGGCGGAAGGATCTTTGACCTGGTGGGCTATTGGGGCCAGTTTAATTGCTTCCAATATTTCTGCTGAACAGTTTATTGGAATGAGTGGTGAAGGTTTCTTTGTAGGAATCGCTGTTGCCGCTTACGAATGGATCGCTGCTCTTGCGCTGATCATTATTGCGGTTTGGTTTATTCCAATCTATCTTAAAAATAAGATCTATACCATGCCCCAGTTTCTGGAAAGAAGGTATAACAAATCTGTTTCACTCATCATGGCCGTATTCTGGCTGTTTCTGTATGTTATCGTGAATCTTACTTCCATTCTTTACCTTGGAGCTCTTGCCATTGATACTTTACTGGGAGGTGAACATCTTCACGGCATTATGATCGGTCTTTTGCTTATGGCTCTTCTGATTGGTCTTGGGGGGATGAAAGTGATAGGATATACAGACGTTATCCAAGTGGCTGTCCTTATTATCGGCGGTTTTGCAACGGTGTATATGGCTTTGCAGATTGTGGACCAGAGAATCAATGGAGCGGCTGTAGGAAATGCTTTAGCAGGATTTAATACCCTGATTAATGAGGCTCCGCAGCACTTTAAGCTGGTTCTTCAAAAACCAACAACGACCACAACTACGTTAGCAATGCCTCAGAATCTGGATGTACAGAAGTATGTCGTATTACCTGGTTTGGCAATGTATTTTGCCGGTCAGTGGATTGTTAACCTGAACTATTGGGGCTGTAATCAGTACATCACTCAGAGAGCTTTAGGGGCAGACCTGAAGACAGCAAGAACAGGAATTTTATTTGCCGGTTTTCTGAAACTATTCATGCCTGTGATCGTAATGCTTCCGGGAATTGCCGCTTATGTTTTATATTCAAAAGGACACCTTCCGGGATTCAACGGGGTAAAAGACGGAGCCTACTCTGCAATATTAGGATTTTTACCCGTAGGATTGAAAGGATTGGCTATTGCCGCTTTGACCGCAGCGATTGTGGCTTCACTGGCAGGAAAAGTGAACAGTATTTCAACAATTTTTACGCTGGATATCTATAAAAAATACCTTAAAACAGATGCTACCGAAATCCAGATGGTGAGAACAGGCCGTTGGGTCATTATTATTGCCATGATGGTTGCATTGGCTTTTACCTGGACAGACGTTTTAGGAATTGGAGGTGAAGGAGGTTTCACATTCATCCAGAAATATACAGGCTTTATCAGTCCTGGAGTTTTTGCCATGTTCCTTCTGGGAATGTTCTGGAAAAGAACAACGGGTACAGCAGCTTTGGTAGGGGTTATTTTAGGTTTTGTACTGGCGATCTTCTTCAACAGTTTTGCTGTAGAGATTTTCGGGAAAGAAACATGGTTGTATACTGCATTCACTTATGAAAAGCTGGAGAATGGTGTAGTTCATACCATTACCGAGATTCCTTTCCTGATCAATATGGGATGGTCATTCTTTATCAC
Source organism: Chryseobacterium sp. Chry.R1 (assembly GCF_039645525.1). Lineage (NCBI taxonomy): Bacteria > Pseudomonadati > Bacteroidota > Flavobacteriia > Flavobacteriales > Weeksellaceae > Chryseobacterium > Chryseobacterium sp. Chry.R1. Next base: position 3,815,182 of record NZ_CP151793.1, on the reverse strand, counting down.
GATAATCGTGATGATCCTGATCAGTCTTGCAGGTCCGAAAGTAAACCCTAAAGCTTTTGCCATTGATGTGACGATGTTTAAAGTGGACAACAGAACTTTAGTATTGATCGTAATGACACTGCTTTTACTGACTGCTTTATATGTAAGGTTTTGGTAGAAATTATTATACATAACAAATAAAATAGGATGCTGAAAAAGCATCCTATTTTTTTGATCTTAGAATTGGTTATGTACGTTTAGTTCATTGCAATAAATTTGAACTTAAACAGCTGGCAGGATGTACCATAATAATCCCAAAGATGTAAGTTTGAATTACCATCCATGGTACAGTTGGGAATATCCCAGCCGCGTGTAGGATCCACCTTGGATAGTATTTTGTAATAACCATTAGAGACAGCAACTACCTGCCAGGCTTGTGCGTCATTACTATAGTTCTGCCAAAGCCTGATCGAAGTTCCCAATGTATTACTATTGCTGGCCAGATCAATACAACGATTGGTTGTGCTGGCTTTGGATACAAAACGCCAGTAGCCATTACCTGCGTCAATGGCAACCCATCGCTGGGCAGCAGCGCCATTCCTTGTCCATGGCCTTAATACTGCACCATTGGCGTCTTCTCCTGATTTCAGATCAACTACTTTGTTGGCATCAGTCTGAAATTCGATCTCATAAATACCATTATTAACCAGGCTACTGTTTGTGTTGCAGTTGGCAACGGGGTAGTTGGAGGATGCATATTGCTGAAACCACTGTTTAACCGGGGCAGCGCAGGCTTCCCAATCGTTGTTGTAGGCTGTTCCCGCATTAGGATCGCCTTTGTGGAGGAGATTATCCGGGGCAAGAACATTCCAGCTTACATTGCCGGATTGATCCACGATGTATTTTAAGTTGGCACCAAATCCGCTTCCGCCTGCCGTACCGGTATTACCAATGCCGAAGGTACCATATCCTTGTGGAGCCCAGTCGGTTTCGGTAATGGCGATCGGTGCAATGTCTGCAATCGGCTTAACGTTTACATTCCATGCGTTCTGAAAGGATTGATAGTTGCTGAGACCACCCCAGTAACCGGGATAAATATGAACAGCGTAGCCAATATTACCTCCTGTGATCTGATTATTGACATAGCCTTGATAATGCGATTGCCAGCCTGTACCCGGTATCCAGCAAACATTATTAGCCCCGTTGTTACGGATGATGTTAACCAGTGGCTGGAAGAAGTTTTTAAGTGCTGCAAAGTGCTCGTTTCCTGTCGATCCCCATGTGCCATTTGTGCCCAGAATCTCAACAGGTTCGTTGGCTAATTCAAACATCACATTGTCAGCATTCTTTAATCCGGGATGCTGAGACAGAAAAGTCCATACGGTCTTCAGATAGCTATGGTACGCATCATTGACTGCAATACGATTTGGGCATACACCTGGTGGGCGAAGGATGACATACATTCCCAGACTGCGGGCATGGTTGATCAGTGGGATAATTACCTGATCGGTGTAGGTAACCAGGCGGCTGTAATTGAATCTTGAGATATCGTTCTCCGGGATAGCCGGTCCGGGATCATTGGTCCAATACGGATCAATATGAAGGCGGATATAATTGAGATACCAGCCATCGGAAGCACTGCTGAGCTTGTTCATAACAGCTTTGTTGTAGTTCAGAGCACCCTGTACATTGTAATTATCCCAGGTACAGTAGCCGGAATTCGCACCATATTGACATCCATTGAACCAGGGGCTGGGGGTTATGGCAACCCCATGTAAGATAACGTTATTGTCACAAGGGTCTTTAAGGTATCTGCCTCCAACATGCAGCATTGGAGTTGCTGCCAATGCCCTTGCACTGGCATTGGCGCTTACATTGTTTTCAGGTTCTTCTTGTAAAGTTTTTTCCATCCGGGAGCAGCCCGAAAGAATGGTTAACAGAAAGGCCATAAATAGCCACATTGTGTTTGTTCTCATAATTTATATATTAAAGGGTTATTAATTTTGTTTTTGGTGATCGATTTTTTCCTCTTTACCCTTAGAAGGATCAGGCAGATACTCGATTTTTTTAAATCTTAATGGGATAGTTGACTGGACAGGGCGTATTGACTAAAAACTGCTTATCTCAAAGTGTTATAATCTGTTGCGGTTTTTCGGCATTAATCACGGGGAGGAAATGACAGGACTATCTCTGTCAGGTTTCAGATATGAAAACCCTTATTCTCTTTTTCTCCATTTTTCACGCATGAAGCATGATATGACGAAAATTCAAATAAATGATATTTATTGTTGTTAGTTTTGTATAAAAATACATATTTATTTAAATATATGGTAGTATTTTAGTTAAAATTAACATAAAAAAATAATATCATAAATATAATAATTGGCAAATAGTTATAATTGTTTTATTTGAAAGGGAAAATAGAAAAGCTTATCATAAATTTTCTTTATGATACTTCTATAAAAAGGCGCAAATGTTTATTTGCCAGCTGAAATTTCCAGGTTAGCTCAAAAAAAATCCCGTAAAAAACGAGATTTCATTTATCTTAAGGTCATAGAAGATTTGTGGAAAGGTGCAGGGTATAGATATTAAAATAGATGATTTGCATCATATCAAAAACAATTACATTTTAAACATAAACCCGCGCGATATTTTCTTGGTGTATTTTTTTTCGTCAAAGCGGTAAAGAAAAGAACCTTTTCTGGATGAGGACATATCCTTTTTATTGGTATTGACAAGGATATCCATGCTATTGATCTTGCTTGTGAAATTACGCTTATCGAATTTTTCGTCAAAAATGGCTTCATAAAGATTCTGAAGATCCTTCATGGTGAATTTCTCAGGAAGAAGCTCAAAGCCGATAGGTCCGGTGGAAGCTCTTCTCCGCAGTCTGGCTACCGCATCCTTTACCATATCGTTATGATCGAAAATAAGGTCCGGTGCTTTCTGAAGCTCAACCCATTCTGCACTGTACTGTTCATTGATCTGAATATCTTTTTCAATATTGATCAATGCATAGTAGGAGATTGACATGATTCTGGCTGTAGGCTCACGTTTAATTTCCGTATAACATTTCAGCTGTTCAAGATAAATATTTTCAAGACCGGTTAATGTATACAGAACCCTGTTGGCCGCTTCATCGGATGTCTCTTCACTGCCAATGAATCCACCCATGAGGGACCATTCGCCCATCTGGGGTTCAAAATTTCTTTTTACCAATAGGATTTTAAGATTTTCGCCATCAAAACCGAAAATAATACAGTCAACAGCAACCAGGTGTTTGGGATATTGGGAGTAATCCTCAGTCATCTTTTATATTTTGATGCAAAGGTAAAACTTTTATACTTACGATCTTATACAAATGTAATTCTTACACTTTTAAATCTGAATCATTATTTTTATTAAAACGATTCTACAAAGGTATTTTGGGAGCTAAAACTGGGATTAAAAATGAAAAATAGCAATGAAATCCAGTTAAATGTATATGAATTTAATGTTAAAATTGTGTTAAAATTAGAATTAACACTTATTATTATTAATTAAAATAGCTTAACGTTAAAAATACGATAAGGTATTCACTATATTATTGAAATTTTTATTAAAACGTATTCTTAATTCATTTTCATAGGGAATCCTGTGATTGCAAAGTTTTCTTTTTCTGTGAATTGATTATCTTATTTTTTATGATAAGGTAGTGGCTTTTCTTTTATTTTCCGGGCTTTGTGAAAGGTTTTAAATAATAAAATAACTAAAACAGACTCAAAAAAAGTTTCGTATATAGATTGTTTCCATTATTTTAGAAATGTTGAATTAACATTTATTCATGAGACCAAAATTTTCAGTTATTTTATTGTGTTTCACTTCATTTACCTCAGCGCAGGTAAAGGAGAAAATTCATTATTTCCCTTTGGAAACTGTAAGGTTATCAGAGAGTGTTTTCAATAAAGCCATGACAGCAGACCGGAAATACCTTATGGAGATGGAGCCGGACAGATTGCTGGCTCCCTATCTTAAGGAAGCCCGGCTGAAGCCAAAAGCTGATAATTATCCCAATTGGGAAAACACCGGATTAGATGGTCATATAGGAGGACACTACATTTCTGCACTATCACTAATGTATGCTTCCACAGGTGATTCCGGAATCAAGCAGAGGATTGATTATATGATCAGTGAGCTGGAACGATGCCAGAAAGCCTCTCCGGACGGATACATTTCTGGGGTTCCCAACGGGAAAAAGATCTGGAAAGAAATAAAGCAGGGGAATATACGCGCCTCAGGTTTTGGATTGAATGATCGCTGGGTTCCTTTGTATAATATTCATAAGTTATATGCAGGATTACGCGATGCCTATTGGTATGCAAAAAGTGAAAAAGCAAAGACAACGTTGATCCGACTTACGGATTGGATGCTGAATGAAGTGTCAGGCCTTTCTGATGAACAGATGCAGGATATGCTGCGCAGTGAGCATGGAGGACTTAACGAAGTTTTTGCGGATGTTTACGATATCACCCATGAAAAAAAATATCTGCAACTGGCTCATCGCTTTTCCCATCAGGCTATCCTTAATCCTCTTCTGGCGGGAGAAGATAAGCTTACAGGTCTTCATGCCAATACACAAATTCCAAAAGTAATCGGCTACAAACGCATTGCTGATCTTGAAAATAATACTTCATGGAGTAATGCCGCTGATTTTTTCTGGCATAATATTACCGAGAAAAGATCGTCTGTTATTGGAGGTAACAGTGTCAGTGAGCATTTTAACCCTGTCAATGATTTCAGCAGCATGATAAAAAGTATTGAAGGTCCGGAAACCTGCAATACATACAATATGCTGAAGCTGACCAAAGAGCTTTATGCAACACTGCCCGAATCTTATTACATAGATTATTACGAAAAAGCATTATACAATCATATCCTTTCCACGGAAAATTATAAACAGGGAGGCTTCGTGTACTTTACCCCGATGCGTCCCGGATACTATCGTGTTTATTCACAGCCTCAGACCAGCTTCTGGTGCTGTGTAGGATCGGGGATGGAAAATCATGCCAAATACGGGGAAATGATTTATGCCCGGTCGGATAAGGATTTATATGTGAACCTGTTTATTCCTTCCACATTGACCTGGAAACAGCAAAAAGTCATAGTTCGTCAGGTGAACAACTTCCCGGAAGTTCCTGAAACAACACTGATCTTTGATGCCGCAGGAAAATCAGAATTTGGTTTAAAACTAAGATGTCCGGAATGGACCACAGCCTCGGAAGTAAGAATTCTGATCAACGGAAAACAGGAGAAAGTACAACGAGGTTCCGATGGCTATTTTACACTGACTAAAAGATGGAAAAAAGGAGATGTTGTGAAAATGATTTTGCCGATGCATCTTTCTGCAGAACAACTTCCTGACCATTCCAATTATTATGCATTTAAATACGGACCTGTAGTGCTTGCTGCAAAATATGGAACCGAAGGCCAGCAGGGACTTCTTGCGGACGATAGCAGAGGCGGCCATATTGCTCATGGTCCGCAGATTCCTTTAAACGAAATTCCAGTTATCCTTGGAAATTCTTCCGAGGTGCTTAGCCATGTTACATTTTTGAACAGTAAACCGCTCAACTTTGCCGTTACAGGGCTTTATCCGTCGGAAAAATTCGGGAAAGGTTTAGAGCTTGTACCGTTTTACAGTATCCAGGCAGAAAGATATATTCTGTACTGGCCGCAGGCCGACAAAAACGGGATAGAAAATATGCTGAAACAGAAGGCGAAAGAGGAATCGGAAACCAAAGAACTGGATGTCATCACAACTGATAGAATCCAATTAGGAGAACAGCAGCCGGAATCAGATCATTTTATAGAAAGCAAAGACTCTGGTACAGGCTATATGGAAGACCGGCACTTCCGAGATGCCAAAGGCTGGTTTAGCTATCAGATGAAAAATAACGAAAAAAATGCTTCATTCCTTTACCTGCTTTATTTTGATGCCAATGCCAATCGAGTACTGAATATTGAAATCAACGGTAAAAACATCATTACTCAGAATTTGAACGGAAAGTCCGGAGCCTTATCTCAATATCTGGTTGTTCCGATACCGGATTCAGAAAAGAATAAAGAACATCTAACGGTAAAATTCCTGGCAGATGAAAAATTGATGACCGCTAAAATCATCGAAGTCCGTTTGCTGAAAGGAAAATACGAAAAGCAATACAAGCTGAACTAAAAATAAAAACAGATTTTTCCCATGAAAAACAGAACCCTATACTTATTATTTTTTCTGGCAGCCATTTGCAGTTTTCATGCAAAAGTAAGGCTCCCTGCTTTGGTTTCGGACGGGATGATCCTTCAGAGGAACCAGGATCTGAAAATCTGGGGATATGCAGATGCGGGAGAAAAAATTACGGTTAAGTTTATCAGTAAAACCTATCATGCCACGGCTGATCAGAATGGCAACTGGACCCTTATGCTTCCAAAGCTTAATGCCGGTGGTCCATATAGCATGACAATTAATGAGATCACCCTTAAGGATATCCTTATTGGAGATGTATGGGTGGCTTCAGGGCAATCCAATATGGAACTTCCGATGCGCAGGCTGACACCTCTTTATGAAAATGAAATTAAAAATGCCAATAATCCGAATATAAGATTCTTTACTGTCCCGCAGAAATATAATTTTAAAGCGCCTCAAAATGATCTTGACGGCGGGAAGTGGGAAAGTACCAACCCTCAGACTATTCTTGTTTTTTCAGGAGTTGCCTATTTCTTTGCCAAAGAACTGAATGAAAAAAACAAAGTTCCGGTAGGAATCATTCACACCAGTCTCGGAGGCTCTCCGGTTCAGGCCTGGATGGATGAAAACTCACTGAGAAAATATCCGGAATATCTGGCTGAAGCAGAAAGATGGAAAAATGATGACCTGATAAAAACCACAGAATCTCAGGAACGGTCCCTTAGCAAAGCATGGTATGCAGAGCTTGATCAGAGTGATATAGGACTGAGCCAGCACTGGGAGAAAGACAATGGGAATGATTCCGGATGGAAAACCATGGTGGTACCGGGATCGTGGGAGGATCAGGAAGGCTCGTTTGACGGTTCGGTATGGTTCCGCAAAGAAATTATTCTTCCAAAAGGAGTGGATCAGAAAACAGCATTTTTGAATCTGGGAAGGATAAAAGATGCTGATGTTACTTACATCAATGGAATTAAAGTAGGAAATGTCACCTATGAATATCCGCCACGTTGGTACGATATTCCCAAAGGCGTTTTAAAAGAAGGAAAGAATATCATTACCGTAAGAGTAATCAATGGAAGCGGGAAGGGGCAGTTTATTGCCGATAAACCGTATTACCTCGAAATTGACGGACAAAAAACAGATCTTAAAGGCGAGTGGAAATATAAAATAGGAGCAAAAATGGAAAAAATGGCTCCCGGACAAACTTTTATCCGGTGGAAACCGTTAGGACTTTATAATGCCATGATTAACCCGCTGATCAATTATAACATCAAAGGATTTATCTGGTATCAGGGTGAAAGCAATACAGGAAAACCTAAAGAATATGGAGATTTGCTATCAACAATGATTTCACTTTGGCGTTCAAAATGGAATAAGAATGATTTGCCTTTCCTGATTGTGCAGCTGGCTAATTTCATGGAGAAAAAAGATGAACCTCTGGATAGTGGCTGGGCTGAGCTGAGAGAGCAGCAGAGACAGGTTTCCCTCAATGTTCCTTACGCAGGGCTTGCAGTAGCTATTGATTTAGGAGAATGGAACGATATTCATCCGCTGAATAAAAAAACAGTAGGTGACAGATTGGCTTTACAAGCCCTGAAAATTGGGGAAGGTAAAAAGATTATTGCAGACGGACCCGTTTATCAGTCCATGAAAACAGAAGGGAATACCATTATTTTATCCTTTAAACCCGGAACAGATGATCTGGTACAGGGAGAACTGAAAGGTTTTGCCATACAGCAGAAAGATGGCAGCTACCAATGGGCCAAAGCAGAAGCAAAAGGTAGTAAAGTCATTGTCTGGAATGACCAGGTCACCAGCCCTGTCAATGTACGTTACGACTGGGCAGACAACCCGGACGGCAATCTTAAAAACAAAAATGGGCTGCCTGCTTCACCTTTTACAACAGAAAAAAATTAATTTAACATAGAAAACCTTATTAAAATCAATGGATAATCAACCGCAAAAAATATCGGTAATAGAAAAAGTAGGGTATAGCCTGGGAGATCTGGCAGCCAATCTTGTTTTTCAGACCCTGGTAACCTACTTAACCTATTTTTATACGGATATTTACGGACTCAAGGCAGAAGATGCCTCTGTCATCACCCTTACCGTAGGTTTAATTGCCGGGTTTGGCTTTAACCCGCTTATCGGAGCACTGGCGGATCGTACAAGCTCACGATGGGGAAAATTTCGTCCATGGATTTTATTTACCGCCGTACCGCTTGGTATTGCAGCACTATTAGCTTTCAGCACGCCTCACTTTTCTTATCAGGGTAAAATGATCTATGCAGCGGTTACCTATTCATTATTGTTGCTATTATACGCATCCAATAACTTGCCGTATGCTGCGTTGAGCGGTGTTATTACGGGAGATATGGGAGAAAGGAACAGTATTTCTTCATACCGTTTTGTAGCCGTGATGTTTGCACAGTTCTTTGTACAGGTATTTATGCTTCCCATCATTTTATATGTAGGACACGGAGATAAAGCTCAGGGAATTGAAACTGTTATGACATGGCTGGCGGTGATCGGATCCATAATGCTTTTGATTACTTTTTTTACGACCAAAGAAAGAATCATTCCCAAGCCGGAGCAGAAATCAAGTCTGAAAGAAGATTTAAAAGATTTATTCCAGAACAGACCGTGGATTATTATGCTTACCGTGACCGCATTTATATTTATCACATTGGCTATGAAAGGAGGATCTTATGTATATTATTTTAACAACTATGTGGATGAAAATGCCCTGAAGAGCTTTATCTCACCCATTACCGCATTTTTTAATTCTGCAGGGATGAATTTCTTCGGAGAAGATCCAAAGTCTGCGGGATTCGGATTATTTAATGCAGGAGGAATTGTCATGATGATCGTCGGGATTACTTTCTCTAAAAGGCTGGCAGACAGATTTGGAAAGCGTGATACTTTTATTGCTTCATTATTTATCTCTACATTGTTCATCCTGATGTTTATATTTTACCCTCCGAAAGCAGTAAAAGTGATGTTTTTGTCACAGATCTTACACGGATTCTTTTACGGAATCAGTACGCCGCTTTTGTGGGCCATGATTGCTGATGTTGCCGATTATTCGGAATGGAGGAACAACCGCAGGGCAACGGCTATTATCTTTTCCGCAATGATGGTTGGCTTAAAAGTAGGTCTCAGCATCGGAAGCTCATTGGTCGCTTTGATCATTGGGAAATACGGATACATTTCAGTACACGGGAGCGAACAGGCTATTCAGCCTGAAACAGTGGCTGCAGGAGCGAAAATGCTTGTGAGCATATTTCCATCCATACCGTTTTTCATTGCCTGCGGACTGCTTTTATTCTACAAAATCAACAAAAAAATGGAAGTTCAGATTGAAAAAGATCTGGCTGAAAGAAGAAAATAAACGATTACTATGAAACGTATTTTACTAGGTTTGGCGGCTCTTACCGCTGCCGGTCTGTCGGCGCAGAAGTCTGACGGTACTTTAAAAAAAGCATTTCAGGATAAATTTTACATCGGAACGGCGATGAGTCTTCCGCAGATTGACGGTACAGATAAAAAAGCGGTAGCCATCATCAGAAACCAATTCAGCTCTATTGTTGCTGAAAACTGCATGAAATCTATGTTCCTTCAGCCTCAGGAAGGGAAGTTCTTCTTTGACGATGCCGATAAATTTGTCGATTTTGGAATAAAAAACAAGATGTTCATCATCGGGCATACGTTAGTCTGGCATTCCCAGCTTCCAAAATGGTTTTTTACAGATAAAAATGGAAAGGATGTCTCTCCGGAAGTATTGAAACAACGCATGAAAAACCATATTACAACGGTAGTTTCCCGTTACAAAGGGAAAGTAAAAGGATGGGATGTGGTGAATGAAGCCATTATGGAAGACGGAACCTACAGAAAAAGTAAATTTTACGAAATCCTGGGTGAAGATTTTATTCCTTTGGCATTTCAGTATGCACAGGAGGCCGATCCCAATGCAGAACTATATTATAACGATTATAATGAATGGTATCCTGACAAGGTAAAAGCAGTCATTAAAATGGTTGAAAAACTTAAATCAAAAGGTATCCGCATTGATGGGGTGGGAATGCAGTCTCACGTCGGAATGGATAACCCTTCTATGGATGAGTATGAAAAAGCAATTGTAGATTATTCCAATGCCGGAGTTAAAGTTAATATAACAGAACTGGAAATAAGTGCGCTGCCTTCTCCGTGGGGAAGCTCTGCCAATGTTTCGGATACGGTTGCCTATCAGAAAGAAATGAATCCTTACACCCAAGGTCTTCCCAAGGAAGTAGAAGTGAAATGGGAAAAGCGTTATCTCAATTTCTTTAGCTTGTTTTTGAAACATAAAGATAAAATAAGAAGGGTAACCTTATGGGGAGTTACCGATAAGCAATCCTGGAAAAACGATTTCCCGGTAAAAGGGAGAACAGATTATCCGCTACTGTTTGACAGGAAAGACCAGGAAAAACCTGTAGTACAAAAAATAATAAAGCTGGCAGAGAAAAATTAAAATCAATAGAATTTTTACTTAATGAAAAAATCAAAATATTTATTCCCGGAAGATTATATGGCAGACCCTTCCGTTCACGTTTTTGAAGATAAAATCTATATCTATCCTTCTCATGACCGCGAAAGTGGAATTGAAGAAAATGATAACGGAGACCATTTTGACATGAATGATTATCATGTCTTCTCAATGGATGATGTGGAAGGTGGAGAAATTAAAGACCATGGCGTAGTACTTTCGGTAAAAGATATTCCATGGGCGGGAAGACAGCTGTGGGATTGTGATGTTGCGTTCAAAGACGGCAAATATTATATGTACTTTCCTCTGAAGGATCAGAATGATATCTTCAGAATCGGGGTTGCTGTGAGCGACAAACCTTACGGGCCTTTCATTCCTGAAAAGCATCCGATGATGGGCAGTTACAGCATCGATCCGTGCATTTTTGAAGATAAAGGAAAATATTATATGTATTTCGGAGGAATCTGGGGTGGACAATTACAGCGCTACAGAGATAATAAAGCACTTGAATCTGCTGTAATTCCCGAAAATAATGAACCTGCAATCCATTCTAAGGTAGCTTTGCTGAGCGATGATATGCTTGAATTTGCTGAAGCACCTAAAGACGTTGTCATCATTGATGAAAACGGAAAACCACTGCTTCATGGAGATAAACACCGCTTTTTTGAAGCATCATGGATGCATCGGTATAATGATACCTATTATTTCTCTTATTCAACAGGAGACACCCGCCTGATTTGCTATGCAACCGGGGATAATCCTTACGGGCCGTTTACCTTTCAGGGTGAAATTCTTACTCCGGTGGTAGGATGGACTACTCATCATAGTATTGTAGAATTCAAAGGGAAGTGGTATCTGTTTTTCCATGATTCTGTTCCCAGTGGCGGTAAAACATGGCTGAGAAGTATGAAAGTGATTGAACTGGAATACGATCAGGAAGGGAAAATCAAGACGATTGAAGGTCTAGAAGACCAATCATAGTCATCTTTAATAATTTAAAATTTTTCAATGCGATATCTGAGACTCAACATTCTATTTTTTCTGATCATTCCGTTACTGACCTTCGCGGAGGACGGAAGTCAGCTATGGCTTCGGTTTCCTGCAAAAAACGGAATATCGGCAGATAAAATTATTTCCAAAGGGAACAGTCCTACGCTGAACATTGCCAGAAAAGAGCTGAGCAGCCACTGGCAGGGGCAGGCGGTGGAACTTCGTACAGAAAACAAAGAGAAAAATCTGAAAGACGGCTATAAAATTGTTTCCACCCCTGAAAAAATTGTTATTTCTGCAGGGAAAGAAATAGGATTGTTGTATGGAGTCTATCATATTTTGCGATTACAGCAGACAAAAGCCGACCTGTCTCACTTAAACAGTATTGAAAAGCCATCATACGATGTAAGGATTCTGAATCATTGGGATAATCTGGACGGAAGCATTGAGAGGGGATATGCCGGAAGATCGCTTTGGAAATGGGAAGATCTGCCAGGGAAAATTTCTCCGCGCTATGAAGAATACGCGAGAGCGAATGCTTCTGTAGGAATTAATTCCGTTGTTTTGAATAATGTGAATGCATCGCCTAATATGCTCAGGGAAGATTATCTTAAGAAAGTAAAGGTTCTGGCCGATATTTTCAGGCCTTATGGCATGAAGGTGTATCTTTCCGTGAATTTTTCTTCCCCAAAAGTGCTTGGCGGATTGCAAAATTCAGATCCATTGAATAAGGATGTACAAAAGTGGTGGAAAGATAAAGCTGCTGAAATTTATAAGTTAATTCCCGATTTCGGTGGATTTTTGGTGAAAGCCAATTCCGAAGGGCAGCCGGGTCCTCAGGATTACGGAAGAACCCATACAGACGGAGCCAATATGATGGCTGATGCCCTGAAACCTTACCATGGAATCGTGATGTGGAGAGCATTTGTCTACAGTCCGAGCAAAGACGACAGAGCCAAACAGGCTTATCTGGAATTTGTTCCTCTGGATGGTAAATTCAGGGATAACGTAATTATTCAGATCAAAAACGGTCCGGTTGATTTTCAGCCCCGCGAAGCGTTTAATCCGCTTTTCGGAGCACTAAGAAAAACTTCCGAAATGGTAGAATTTCAGATTACACAGGAATATCTGGGCATTTCAAATCATTTGGTTTATTTGGCTCCGTTATTCAAGGAAACACTGGAAAGTGATACTTACTCGGACGGTCAGGGATCTACGATTGCTAAAATAACAGACGGTACATTAAGACCCGCAAAATTGACAGCCATTTCAGCTGTTGCCAATATCGGGGAAGATACCAACTGGACAGGACATCATTTTGCACAGGCCAATTGGTATGCCTTCGGAAGGTTGGCATGGAACCATCAGCTGAGTTCAGAGCAGATTGCGGATGAATGGATTAAAATGACCTTTACAGACAATCAGAAATTCCTGGATCCGGTAAAAGAAATGATGCTTTCGTCCCGAGAAACCGCTGTGGATTATATGATGCCTTTGGGACTTCACCACATTTTTGCAGGCGGACATCACTACGGGCCAGAGCCATGGGGAGATTATAAAGGCGGAAGACCGGACTGGTCACCTGTCTATTATCATCAGGCTGATGCTCAGGGATTGGGCTTTAACAGAACAAAAACAGGAAGTAATGCTATTTCGCAATATTTTCCACCATTGAATGAAAGGTATGGGAATATCTCAACCTGTCCGGAAAATCTTATCCTGTGGTTTCATCATGTTCCGTGGGATTATACAATGAAAGACGGAAAAACACTGTGGGATGAGCTGTGCTATACGTATGATTCCGGAGTAAAAAAAGTAAGGGACTATCAGAAAGTATGGGATAAGATGGAACCTTATATAGATGAACAAAGATTTGCTGATGTTCAGTCAAAACTCAAGATTCAGTCAAAAGATGCAGTCTGGTGGAAGGATGCCTGCCTGCTGTATTTTCAGACTTTTTCCAAAAAACCGATTCCTTATGACATCGAACGCCCTGTTCACGAATTAGAAGATCTGAAAAAAATTAAATTGAATATGGGACATCACAATTAAAAAATGAGGCCGTTCTTTTTCAGGATCGGAAAGAAGAGCGGCCTCAAATAATAATAGCTATGTAAAATTTTAAATCCAAATAATTGGAATGAATGATCTTTAAATGTAGCCGGTTTTATCTAAGGGAAATTATTTTATTAAAAATATTTCCATTTTCTTCAACCTGGATGATATATTGGTTGGCTGTTTGTGGGTTAAGATTAAAGGTAATATCTACATTGCCGTCAGCATATTCTCTGTTGGATGTATAATACGTAGTATTGGATAGATCATATACTGAAATATTTACAGGACCCTTTACATCCGACATGTGCAGCTTCGCCATATTACCGGAAATGGTATATTCAGGCTTATTGATTGAGCTCACAGGCTTTTTTTCCACTTCCATTACATTATCGGAACTGATTTGTATTTTATACTTCTCTATCTTCATTTCTGATTCTGCTACCAGATAATAAGTTCCGGGTTCAAAGCTTTGAAAATCATATGTTTTCATTACATGGCTCCCATCCGTAAGATTTTCGGAGAATAGTTCATCATGTGCACTGTTATAAACAAAAACAGATACGCTTCTGGCGTTCGACAGCTCAAAATTTAACGTTTTGGCTTGTACGTTTCCAAAGGAGAGGGAAAAATCTCTATCCTTACTCATTACATTTGCTGAAAACAACAAGGCTCCTGCAAAAAATACGGCTTTTAATAATGTGCTCATGGGTTAAGGCTTTTAGGATTAATACTGCAAAGCTAGGGCACCAATAATTCTCAGGCTATAATTAAATTTTCATATTTATGTGCTATATTAACCTTGTTTAATGATATTAGTGTATTATTTGTTAATTTTGCATATGAAATTATTTGTATTTGGCATATGAAACATGTAAATCCTTCTTTTGAGGCGGTAAGACCTACTATAGGAAGCAGCTTTACCAGCCTTAAATTTCTGACTAATGAGAATATAAAATCACATGTCTGGCATTACCATCCCGAGGTTGAATTGATTTTTGTATGCAAAGGTTCCGGGAAAAGACAGATTGGAAGTAGTATCACTTATTTTTCAGAAGGAGATCTTGTACTGATAGGAAGCAATCTACCGCATTGCGGACTCACCAATGAAAGTACGCATAATGAGTATGAAATGGTTATTCAGTTCAAACCTGATTTTTTAGGAGAACCTATCTGGGACATACCGGAAATGCAAAGGATTTCTTCTTTGCTTGAAAAATCAAAAGCAGGTATTGTATTTGGGGAGGATGTGAAAAAAAGAATCGGGAAAGAGATTGTTGAGATGCATGAAGCTTCCTCTTTGGACAGGTTATGCAGATTTTTAAAAATATTGGATGAATTGGCTGTTACTCAGGATTACAGGATTTTAAATGCGGGAAAATATTACCTTCAGACACAGATTGAAGATAATGAAAGAATCAATCTTATATTCAATTACGTCAAAGATCATTTTAAAGAAGCCATAACCCTGGAAGAAATGGCTGATCTTGCCAATATGAAAGTACCGTCTTTTTGCCGTTATTTTAAAAAAATCACAAATAAGACCTTTACACAGTTTGTTAACGAATACAGAATTACCCATGCCCTCAAGCTTCTTGCTGAACAGCCTTTAAGCATTACAGAAGTCTGCTTTGAATCCGGATTTAATAATTTCAGTTATTTTAATAAAACGTTTAAGGAATACATCCAAAAAAGTCCTTCCCAATACAGGAAAGAGTTTAATTATTTCATGGAATAATTTTTAGAAAAACCATAAAAAAGTGTAATCATATGATGATTTATTAAAATATAAGTGTAATTTTAACACTTATAAAATAACAATCACTTTTTATGAAATTTTTTATTGACACTGCCAATCTGGCGATGATAGAAGAAGCCCATGCCCTTGGAGTTCTTGACGGAGTAACCACCAACCCTTCGCTGATGGCGAAAGAGGGGATTTCCGGAAAACAAAACATACACCAACACTATCTTGATATCTGCAACATTGTGGATGGCGATGTAAGTGCTGAAGTTTTAGGAATTACTTTTGGAGAAATGGTTAAGGAAGGTGAAGAGCTTGCTGCACTACATCCGAGAATTGTTGTAAAAGTACCCATGACTCAAGATGGGATTAAAGCCATCCGCTATTTTTCTGAAAAGGGAATAAAGACCAACTGTACGCTTGTATTCTCTTCCGGACAGGCATTGCTGGCTGCCAAGGCAGGAGCCACCTATGTTTCTCCGTTTCTGGGAAGACTGGATGATGTCTCTACGGACGGCCTTCATCTGATATCGGAAATCCGGGAGATTTATGACAATTATGCTTTTCAGACACAGATCCTTGCTGCTTCAGTCCGACACAGCATGCATATTATCAATTGTGCAAAGATTGGTGCTGATGTGGTAACGTGTCCTTTGGCTCCTATACTTTCTCTTCTTAAACATCCGCTTACAGATTCAGGATTAGACCAGTTTATTAAAGATTCACAAAAAATGAAATAAGATTGGGCAGAAAAAGTATAACTTCTCTGTTAAAATTCAGTAGTTTTATACTTTAGATGAGCCCAGATCTGTTGATCAAATGAGATTGATATGCAGGAACAGTTAATCAACCCAACCATACAAAAGTTTAGGACCGAATTCAAAGCAGAGCCTGAACACATCTTCCTTTCTCCCGGGAGAATTAATATTATCGGTGAGCATGTAGACTATAGCGACGGTTTTGTATTACCTGCTGCCATAGATAAATACATTTGTTTTGCTGTCCGCAAGCTGCCACAGTCTAATTTTTGTACCATCATAGCCAAAGACCTCGGAGAAGAATATACATTTGATGTCACAATAGAGGTAAAACCTGTACCGCAAATGTGGATGAATTATATTCTGGGCGTTTTCAGCCAGTTGCAGAAGTCAGAAAACCAGTTTTGCGGAATGGAAATTGTCTTCAGTAGTACCATTCCAATGGGATCCGGACTTTCTTCTTCGGCAGCCCTTGAATGTGGCTTTTCCTATATTCTCAATGAACTTTTTAACCTTCATCTCACCAAGAAAGAAATCGCGGTGATCGGGCAAAAATCAGAACATACTTTTGCAGGAGTTCAGTGCGGAATTATGGATCAGTTTGCCTCCGTTTTCGGAAAGGAAAATAAGGTCATTATGCTTGACTGTAATTCTTTGGAGCATCAATATTTTGATGCCGACCTTAAAGGATACAGCCTGCTGCTTTTTGACAGCTGTGTAAAGCATAGTCATCTGACATCCGGCTATAACGAAAGACGTAGAGATGTAGAACACGGCAAAAAAGTCTTATGGAAAAATTTCCCTGAGATTGAAAAATTCCGGGATTTTACATTGTCTATGCTTGATCATACAAAAGAAGAAATGGGAGATATTTCATACAAAAGATGTCTCTATCTGTTGAAAGAAATCCGAAGAGTAGAAATGGCGGCCAAAGCAATTTCGGAAGGAAATATTGAATATCTGGGAACACTTCTCACGGAAACCCATACGGGGCTGTCCACTGAATTTGAGGTCAGTTGCATTGAACTTGATTTTTTGGTTGAAAACACATTGCAGAAGGAAGGGGTTCTGGGAGCAAGAATCATGGGAGGCGGCTTTGGGGGCTGCAGCATCAACCTGATTCAGGAAAACAGAGCTGAAGAAGTGATTAAAGCCATCAGTGAAAAATATCTTGAACATTTTAATATTCAGATGAAAGTGTATCAAGTTAAAATTTCAGACGGGATAAAAGAATACACCAATGAATACATCATTTGACCGTAATAAACATCCCCACAGAAGATACAATCCTCTCCTGAATGAATGGATACTGGTTTCTCCCCAACGGGCAAACCGGCCCTGGCAAGGACAGAGAGAAGACCGCAGCAGATGATCGTCCTGCCTATGATCCGGACTGTTATCTCTGTTCCGGAAATATTCGTGCTAACGGAGCCCGCAACCCTGACTATAAAGGGACTTACGTTTTTAATAACGATTTCGGGGCGTTGCTTAATGAAGAGGTTGATTTCTCAGAAGGACATTCAGGATTTTTTACCCTGCTTCCGGAACGTGGAATCAACAGGGTTGTTTGCTTTTCTGAAGACCACAGCCTTACCTTACCGGAAATGTCCGTGGAACAAATAAAAAATGTGGTGGATGCATGGCAGGCGCAGTTCATTGAATTAGCCGCTTTGGACCATATTAATTATATTCAGATTTTTGAGAATAAAGGAAGCATCATGGGATGCAGCAATCCTCATCCGCACGGCCAGATATGGGCACAGTCATCAGTTCCGGCAATGGTTCAGAAAACCCAGGATCAGTTGAAATCTTATTTTGAAAAGAATAAAAGAACATTGCTGGAGGACTATATTGAGCAGGAAATAACGGCCGGCGAACGTATGGTCACAGAAAATGAAAATTTTGCAGCATTAGTGCCGTTTTGGGCATCATGGCCTTATGAAACAATGATTATCAGTAAACAACAAAGAGAAAATATTGCAGCATTTTCTGAGGATGAAAAAGAATCACTTGCAGCCATACTCAAGGACCTGACTACAATTTATGACAATCTTTTTGAAACGTCATTTCCTTATTCTGCGGGAATTCATCAATCACCTACGGACGGAAAGCAACATCCGGAATGGCATTTTCATATGCATTTTTATCCACCGCTGCTCAGGAGTGCGGAAGTAAAGAAATTTATGGTAGGGTATGAAATGCTTGCAGAGCCTCAGCGAGACATTACCCCGGAACAAAGCGCGGCAATATTAAGAAACCTGCCCCGGATTCATTACAAGAAAAAATAATAAAATCAATACCTTTGGAAAGAATATGCAGATGGTAATTCTGATACATACAGAATATAACATCTCTTTTTCTCAATAAAATTATGGAACAAATTAAATTAATTGTGACGGATATGGATGGGACGTTTCTGAATTCCAACCATGAAATGAGCCCTGAATTTTCGGATATTTATAAAGAACTGAAAAAAAGAAATATTGTATTTGTTCCCGCGAGTGGCAGGCAGATGCCGGGGATTACCCATTATTTCGGGGATATAGAGAGTGAGATCGGCTTTATCGCTGAAAATGGAGGTTATGTGATCTATAAAGATCAGGAGCTTTTTGCTGATATATTGGAATATAAATATATTGTTGAGATCATCAAAGCGGTTCGGGAAATACCGGGAGCGAAAGCGGTACTCTCAGCTAAAAAAATGGCATATTATGAAACCGAAGATCAGCAGTTTGTAGATTTTTTCTCAAAGTATTATACCGAAAATATGAAAAAGGATGATCTTACTGAAAGAATTGATGATACAGCCTTTAAAATAGCAGTCTATCATCCTGAAGGCTCTGAAGAATATCTGTATCCGGTTTTGAAAAGATTTGAAGAATTTGGTCTGGAAGTGGTTGTTTCGGGAGAATACTGGCTGGACATTATGAATAAGGATATCAATAAAGGAAACGCTTTGAAAATCCTTCAGAAATCTTTGGGAATCTCTCCTGAAAATACGATGGCATTCGGAGATTATATGAACGATATAGAAATGCTGAAGAATGCCAAATATTCTTACGCGATGAAAAATGCACACCCGAATGTAAAGCAGGTGGCCAATTTTGAAGCGTGTACCAATGACAGCTTTGGAGTTTTAAAAACAATCAAGGGCTATCTGGACTGATTAAAGGCATTTGTAGTAAGAAATGCAATAGAATATCGGGCTGTAAAATAAACCCATGGAGTATAAAAAAGCACATCCGCATAAAGCGTTAGAACCCTTCATTCATTTCTATTGGGAATTGAAAGGAAATGAACAGGAAGAGCAATGGGAAAGAGTTTTTCCGGATGGCTGTGCCGGTATACTAATGAATGTAGGAGATCCTTGTTTGACGGATAACGGTTCGGTCGTAATGGAGTTCGGAAAAACTTATGTGGTGGGAGCGATGATTTCATTCAAAGATAGTTTTATTGATACCGATACTCATTTAATCGGTGCATGCCTGAAGCCGGCAGCTTTTGCCAATTTCTATAATTATACTTCACAGAATGAGCTGGTAGACGACACGATTGAATTTGAAAAATCAAATTCCTTTAACGTTGATAAAGCATTAGAGGATCCTTTCCATTATTTTGATCAATTCTTTTCCGCTAGAGTACAGAATAAGAACAACAAGTTACAACCTGTACTTAACGAGATACATTCAGCAAAAGGAAAAATCAGCATATCTGAGCTTGCAAAAAGGAATTTCACGTCCGTAAGACAATTGGAAAGGGATTTTAAAAGACTTATTGGAATATCACCCAAAGAATATACCAATATAATCCGATTTCAGAATGCTTTGCACCTGATCAGAAATCCGGATCAAAACAGGAGTCTCTTAGATATTGCATTTGAATGTGGATACTATGACCATTCACACCTTAGCCATGAAATCAAAAGAAATACAGGACTTTTGCCATCGTTACTTTGATTTGTCGCATTTTTACAAAGTATACCAGGCTGGGTAAAAGTAAATTTGCAGATACATTAAAATTCAAAACAATGCGAAAAATATCACTTTTTATTGCGATGAGCTTAGATGGTTATATCGCGCAACCCAATGACGATTTAAGCTTTTTAAAACTTGTAGAGAAAGAAGGCGAAGATTATGGCTATGCGGAATTTACTTCTCAAATTGATACCATAATTATTGGTAGAAGAACCTATGATTATGTAGTAAATGAAATCGGAGCATCTCATTATGATAATGGGGAACGGGATGTTTATGTAATTACCAGAACAGAAAGGCCGCAAGTAGGCAGAACGATTTTTTATACGGGTAATTTAACCGAATTGGTTGAGCGTTTAAAATCAGAAAACGGTAAAAATATTTATTGCGACGGCGGGGCGGAAATAATTAATGAATTATTGAAGCAAGACCTAATAGACAAGTTTGTAATTTCGGTTGTCCCGGTTTTGTTAGGTGATGGGACAAGACTTTTTAATGACAGAAGACCAGAACAGGTACTTGAATTTATTACCGTAAAAACATTTGAAACCGGTTTGGTACAATTTCATTACAAACGTAAAAAGTAATAAGAAAGCCGCTTAAAAGAGCGGCTTTCTTATATTTGGAACCGATACTTGTGGTATTACATCCCTCATTCTCTAAAAACCAGGTAGCACCATAAAGATAGATGGTGTCATTTTCTTTATAATTAGCATTCCTACATGTATGATAACCGGACTTTTTGTTCTCTTCAATATTGTTTAGGATAGTATTTAACAGGGATGATTACAATGATCTATTTCGTTTCATAAAAAAAGCAACATTCTGTAATTAAGATAGTTGCGGTGCTTCAATATGCTCTAAATTTATAAATATAAATAGTGTATGCTATGAATATATCTAATTAAAATTTATGTTTGCTCTGTTAAAAAAAGCGAAATCCGAAAAGCTTAATAGAGTAGGAGAAAATTAAACTGTTTATTAATTATGAGTTCTGAAACTAACAGAAAAAAGAAAGTTATTGATGATTTGTTGAAGAAGAAAATCGAAGGTCTTAAAGGTATTTATGGTGGTGTTGCATGCACGGCACCTCCTAAGCCGATTGTTATTACTCAATGCTACATCTGTACAGTAACTTCCCCGACCAATCCGAGCGGACCAGTTGTTGCAATTGCTCCTTAATTACTAAAAAAAGAAGGAATGAGCAATCATTCCTTCTTATCTAAAACTAGACTTACTATGATAAACAAAAGCTTACATGATGTGCTGGCCTACAGAAATGATGATGTTATTGATCGTTTTTTAACCATGTACAATATTGAGAAGGAAGAAGCTTTAAAAATATTTAACGAAACATTGAAATGGCTATGGCTGGGTAACCACGTTGATGATGTTTTTATTGATGATTCTACCTTAATAATTGATGAGATGTGGCATAACTTTATTCTTTTTACTCAGGACTATGAAGCCTTTTGTTCTGCACATTTTGGACGTTTTATACATCATCAGCCTGAAAAAAGAAAACAACAGGAGTGGTATAATGAGACATTTAATGTTGAAAGCCATACAGACCGATTAAAAAGTTTATATGAAAGGGTGTATGATAACCTGGGAGAAGAGACCTTACTAACCTGGTATGAAGAATATCCTAAAAAATATTCTCCAGAGCAAATAAAAAAACTTAGAAAATGAAAAGAATTATTTATTTCTGTTTACTGATCCTGTCGAATCTGGTTTTCTGTCAAAATTTATCAACCGGTTTTGAGGAGTTACAACCGGAAAAAATAGGGGGGTATACCGTAAAAAATACTGAAGGGAAAGAGGTTTATAAAACGGAATATCAACATCTTGACTCAGTAAAAATTTTCGGATATAATTATTTATCAGAAGACAATCTTAAAATAAGAGGGTTTCTTATAGAGCCCAAAATAAAAGGGAAGTATCCCGTAATTATTTTCAACCGTGGAGGCAATGGTGAACTTGGAGCTGTAACTCTACCAGTATTAACGGATTTTCTATCAAAAATTGCGGCTAAAGGCTTTGTGGTAATAGGCTCTCAGTTACGGGGAGGAGCCCGTAGTGAAGGAAAAGATGAATTTGGGGGGAAAGATATTGGAGATGTCTTAAAATTATTTGAAATTATTGATCATCAGGAGACTATTGATCCCAAAAAAGTTGGAATGCTGGGTGTAAGCAGAGGAGCAATGACCAACTTTTTAGTCCTAAAAGAAACAGACAGAGTAAACGTAAATATTACTGTAGGAGGCATTGCTGATTTAAATCAAAAAGACAGACCGGAAATGTTGGAGCTTTACAAAAAACTCATTCCTGATTTTGAGAAAAATTCGAAAAAAGAAATGGATAAGCGCTCTTCAGTTCTTGCTATTCCTATGATCAAAAATAAAAAAGTAAAAAATATGATTATCCATGGGGCCAATGATGAAAGGGTAAATGTAGAAAATGCAATTGTATTGTTTAAAAATTTAAAGGAAAATAATTTTTCAACAAGACTACTGATTTATGAAGATGCCAATCATGGAATTAATAATAACACGAAAAGCCTGATAGAAAATATAACCAAATTTTTCAAGGAATATCTCTAAACCTTCTGATGAAGTAAATGTGGCATTAGTTCGTTTTAGAATATCATTTGAGAAACGACAAAGGTCGATTTACTCAAAGAAAATAGAAGAAGCGATTGAGAAAAAATACACTAATGACTATAAATAAAAATAAATAAATAACATTAAAATTTTAAACAACATGAAAAAATTCTTTAGACCATTACTTCTGATATCAATGTTTATGATTTCATTTTCCTGTAATGATGATTCACAATCTACAGAGAACGACTCTGTATCAGCTTTACATTCCAATTTAAGTAACAAAGCCGGTGATTGTGGATTAGTAACAGAAGGGGATGATCAAAAGTGGGAGGCTATAGATCCTGTGGAAGTGGCGATACTTCATAATAAATTTTTAGAAGTGGCTGTGAATACCGCACTTCAAAATCCTGGTAAATCTGACATAGAAATTTTGACAAGTCTGGATATTCCGAATGTAAGTAGTGACTATATGAATTGCATATCGACCAGAATATCCAATACTTCAGATGATGAGATGGATAAAGTTATCATGAGCAATTTGAGTGATGATAGAGCCGTGGGTCTTTATAATGAAATATTAGATGATTTATCAGGGGATAATAAATCGTTTTCCACCATATCAAAAGAAATGGATGACACTAGATTAAAAATCAATTCTCTTTCTAATCAGAAAGATAGAGACATCCTATTAACGTGTTTAGAAACAGGATTAGCATCATCAAAATTCTGGCTTCCTACAGAATTGGAAGGCGATGGAGTTGGCTATCATTATCTTTCCGTTGTAAACAGTACTTCAAAAGTAGGTGGTGATACACGATTCAAGAAAGATATGCGTGGTGCAGGATATGGAATGGTTGCATGGTCTTTTAGTGCTTTTTTAGGACCGGTTGGTGCTAGTGGGCTTGTATACGGAGCTGTAACCGGAGCTATAGGTTCTTCATTTTTACCATAAATCATGTGACATATAACTCAGGAAGAAAGTCCTTCAAATAATTTTGAGGGCCTTTTTTCAGGCTGGCTGTACACTATAATCTTTGATCATAGAATTATAATTTTTATTCATTATCATATACACTCCGGAAATTTGTATTTTTAATCCATCATTGGTGCAAGAAAAAGTTGTTAAAAGAAATGGAACCGGTCACAAAAATTAAAACGTATCACTTTCTTCCCTGCAAGTATGGTTTAGAGCTGCTTTTAGATATTGGTCGTATTGAAACATTAAATCATTTTGTACTAGATAGCACATTGCACCAGCTTAGTTTTTACGAAATTCTTTTTATTGAAAAGGGAGCCGGTACCTTTACATTGGATGAAAATAAGATTCCCATTACTCCTGGAACTGCTATCTTCACAAGCCCCGGACAAGTTCGGTGCTGGGAAATCAAAGAAAAGGTTGAAGGATATACTTTATTTTTTGATAAAGATTTTCTCTATCTCTTTTTTTCAGACGAGCTGTTCCTGTATAGGTTTCAATATTTTCATCAATATTCATTTCCAACCGGAATGCAGATACCGGAAGTATCATTTGAGAAATGTATGAACCTTTTACATGAAATAGAAGGGGAGTTCGGGCAGCTTCAGAATGACAGCGGCCATCTGATCAGGTCCGTCTTATATCAACTGCTTGTCATTCTCAACCGTTATTATGCAAGTGTTTATCATATTCAGGGGGATACCTATGTTCATCCGGATTTTTACAGGTTTCGATCTTTACTGGAAAATAATTTTATAAATGACAGGACTGTAGAGGCTTATACCCGAATACTTAATGTCAGTCCGGGATTTCTGAACAAAATATGCAGGCAATTCAGTGGGCTATCAGCACAACAAATGATTCACCATAAACTGGTTTCAGAAATAAAGAAAGAGCTGTATCAAAACAAATCTGCAAAAGAGATTGCTTACGGGTTTGGTTTTTCTGATCCTTCTAATTTTAACCGCTTCTTTAAAAAACTTACGGGGAGCACTCCTCAACAATACCGGAAGAGTTTGTAAAATGACCATTTAAAAATTAAAATGACCTTTTTGCAGTATAAGATTGTTCCTAATTTTACCAAAAAAAGGAATATGAAAAAATACATACTCAGCTTTCTGCTTTTTATAATAAGTGTAGCGATAGTACAGGCAGAACAATTATATGTTAATCCCAGGACCGGCAACGATACCAGTTCCGGAATAAAAGAACAACCTCTGAAAACAATTGCAGAAGCAGCAAGACGCGTAAACCAAAATAAGGAAAAGGAATCCACTACAATCATTCTTTCGGAAGGTATCCATCTGATCACCGAGACTGTTGTATTCAGTAACGATAAGTATACCCCTAAAAACCGTTTGGTTATTCGTGCGGAGATTATGCCTGATGATGCAGATTGGGGTCCTCAAAAAATGCCGGTTGTCGTTACAGCAGCACCCCTTGTACCGGGTGTGGGAGGAGAAGAGGCAAGAGGCATACAACCGGAGGTTAGTCATGTGACTATTGAAGGTCTTAGATTTACGGGAAGCCCTGACTATTCTTATATAGATGGTAAAAACTTACGCCGGTCTTATCCCATTTGGAGGGATGGCAAAAAATTAGATGATCTTCTGGTAACGCAGTGTCTTTTTACCGGAAATCCGGATGTATTGCCGTTGCATGTAGGGGTTATAGCTAATGGATATGGTCTGGTGGTTGATCATTGTGTATTTTTCAATTGTAAAAATCCTGTTGTTTTCTGGAAAAATGAAGGAGCTAAGGGGAGCAGAAGTGCCATGCGTTATTCATTGGTTTATGGAGGTTATTTCAGTGGGGTCTGGACTACAAAAGGTACTGATGGTGACTATTTTGATTTTCATCATAATATCATTGCAAATACTACTACGGTATGGATAAGGGAAAAAGGAAGTACACTGAGATACAAAGCCTCTGATTGCATTTTTACAGACTATAAAAATATGGCAGGATTTGGTGACGGTGCGATAGGTGGTAATGATTTAACTTCCTCAGATTTTCTGGATATGAAAAACGTGCAGACTACAGGAACTGTACAAATTGAAAAAGATCAGAGTAAGCGTAATTATCTTCAGCTGGCAGAGGGGTCGTTGGGCTCAAACCTAAAAGCAGGCCTTTTTAAAAAAAATCAATAAGTATATAGTTTAGATGATAAAGAATCCTGTAGTTTTTAAAATTGCAGGATCTTTATTTTACTGTAACCAATGAAAATTTCGCAAATATCATATATCTCAGCCAGGGCCAAAAAGTATGTGTTTTTCTTTTGATCTGTCATGTTTTTTTATAACTTTAACAAGCTTTGTGTTAGCGAATTACTTAATTATTTATTCCGATTATGCAGATTTTGCCATCAGCTGTTTTAGCGCCTTACGTAAAGAATTATACGGTTGTAACGATTGGTAAAGATATCACGGATGCTGTATTTTATCCCAGTGGTTATATCGATTTGATTATTAATATTTCTGGCGGATCAGCTGCGACTATCATTAATGGCAAAAGAAAAGATACCCCGTCCGTAGAGTTGCTGGGACATATTACACTTCCAACAAGACTTACGGTCCTGAAAAATACGACGGTGCTCATCGTAAGAATTTATCCTCATGCCAGCACTTTATTTTTTGATGATCCGGTCTCTGAATTTACAAACTATGCCACTGATATGTATGATGTAACAGCAGAAAGTACAACCTTGTATGACCGTATCATAATGGCGGGTGACTTGTCCGGCCAGATTAAAATAGTAGAAGATTTTTTGTTGCAGCAAATAAGAAAAAATGAAAACCGATTGAAAAAAGTGTCAATGGTTCTGGCTCTTAGTAAGCGGATTTCATTTGATCATCAGCCATTAAATTTAAACCGGTTATCTGAAGACTCCGGACTATCGGAAAGATATATTCAAAAACTTTACATGAACAATATCGGTATCAGTCCGGCAGCCTTTACTTCCGTCATCCGATTTAACAGATCCCTGCATCTGGTGCTTAATACCCGGTCATCACTGACTTCTATCGCCTATGATTGCGGGTATTATGACCAGGCACATTTTATCCGGGAATTTAAAAGATTTACGGGTATTGTTCCCTCAGAATCCCGGAGTTTCCTAATTGAAAACGGGAAAGATTTTCAAGAGGCTGTCAATGTAGGCTTTTAGCCTATTTTGCTGGATGATTACTGCTAAACATATCGCGATGCATTTTCCATCCGTTTTTTGTATTTTTCCAGATGACCATTACTTTTCCATCGTCTATTTTCTTACCGTCAAGATCTCTCATTTCATAAAAGCTTTCTTCAGTAATGAATGTTTTATCATTCCCATATAAATGCTGAATTGTAAATGTAACATGTACCTTAGGTCCACCTTTAAAGAATGAAGCTATTTGCTCCCGTCCGCACACGGGTGAAGCGCTGGGAGGGAACAGGCATGCATCTTCAGTATATCTGGTAAGAATAGATCCATCGTCCTTATTGGCGAGATCTGCATAGATGGCATTGCTTGATTCTATGGCTTTCCTGGCACTTTTTGATACCATATCTGTATTTTGGGCTTTGCAAAAACCGGCAAACGCTATGAATACGCTTACCATAACTACTTTTTTCATTTTAATTTTTTTTACAAAGTAACCGATTGATCGAAAATGAAAATTGTATAATTGCGAACTAATATTAATTTTTTCTTTTAACCTTATGCAGATTAAAGGATGGTTTGATACAAATGAAAAATGAACAATATTATTTAAGCATGAAGTACCAATATTGCTTTTACGGATTTGTTAAGAATTTCTTCTACAGTGCTGCTGCTAAATAAGCGGTAAATAATATTATGATTTCTTTTAACGAGACACAAAATGTCTGTTTCATTATTATCAATAAACTCTATAATTCCATTTGATGTTTTACCCTCCTCATCGATATAATTGAAATTAATTTCTACAGAGGGAAACTGTGCCGTGAGCTTTTTTTCACCATTCTTTATAACCTTAGGGTTGGTTTCTTTTTCAGAAATATGAAGAACCTCAAGTTTTTTAGGCTTAGAAACTTTCAGAATCTGATTTAAAGCTTTAACATCCCTTACAGATAATTTTGTTGTTTTATAATCGGTGGCCAGCGTAATGACAGGAACTTCTGGCATTGCACTTTCAATAGGAACAATTAAAGTAGGGATCCGGATTTTAGATAGCGCCATACTGGTGTTGCTGCCTACAATTCCCTTGATACCCGTAGCACCTGTAATCCCCATTACCAAAAATGAAACTTCATGGTATTCTGCATATTTGGTCACCACATTTCGAAGAAAACCCACATCACAGATTGTTTTAACCGGAATGTCTTTATATTCTTCACTCTGAATAAAACTTTCTGTCCATTCCTGAAGAGCCTTTCTCTTTCGCGCATAATAATCCTCGATAAAGACAACATTGTAAATATTATTATTGATTCCCTCTGTGGGATGTATGGCATTTAAAACTGTTATCTCCATTTTTAAAGCTTTAGCAAGTGATAATGCATATAGCATAGCGTTCCCGGCACTGTGAGAGAAATCGGATGCAACCAGTATTTTTTTCATTTTTTTGTTTTTGATGACAATTTGATTAATCTAAAAGGAGACCATGTTAAATTAAATAAACAGGTGAAAGATTGTAAACAATAACAAAGATAATATTATTGAAACAGGTAAAGTAAGAACCCAGGCCATCCCGATATTTTTCAATGTGCCTGCATTCAGGTTATTCTTGCCTCCTGATGCTACCATAGATCCGGCAATTCCACTTGACAATACATGGGTGGTACTAACAGGTAGCCCCAAAAATGTACTGATACCGATGGTTGAGGCCGCTACAATTTCACTTGAAGCACCTTGCGCATAATTCAGGTGTTCATTACCAATCTTTTCACCAATGGTTACTGCAATTCTTTTCCAGCCGATCATTGTTCCCAATCCCAATGAAACTGATATGATAATAATAACCCATACCGGTGCAAACTCAGTAAGTTTATTTAATTCAGCTGCCTGATGCATAAGTTGGCTCCTATTCGTATCATCAATGATTATTTTTTTATCATCATTGATCATTTTAATGGACTTTACGAGGGTTTCAATCTGTTTTCTGAAGGCATAGGTCCCCTTTTTATCTTTTTCACTTTTATAAGCCAGCTGTTTTTTTACAGCTTCGATCTGTTGACTTATGGAAACCAGTTCATTTCGGTTTTCAATAGATGCAGCGGCTATACCTTGTACGAGCTTTTCTGTATGATTCAGAGTGTAGAGGATCCTGTCATTAGGAATATCATGATTGATCGCAAATTTGGCAGGAAGGAATGCAATAAGGATGAGCATAAAAAGACCGACACCCTTTTGCCCGTCGTTGCTTCCATGAAAAAAGCTGACCAAAGTACAGGTGGTAATTAAAATGCCCCTGATCACCAAAGGTGGTTTGTCATTTTCTCCTTCCGGGATATGAAACAATGCTTTATAGCGGAGAACATATTTAAAGAACCACATTATCAGAATAGCCAGTCCAAAACCCACAATAGGAGAAAGGATGAGTGACAGTCCTATTTCTTTTGCCTTTTCCCAGTTGACACCACCTCCATAATACCAGCTGAAACCAAGACCGGCACCAATCAGTGAACCGATGAGGGTATGTGAGCTCGAACAGGGAATACCCAGATACCATGTTCCAAGATTCCAGATGATGGATGCAATTAGCACAGCAAGTACCAGGCTTGCCCCGACAGCTATGGGAAGTGTCATAAGCGTGTCCATGGGTACCAGTTTCAGGATTCCCATCGCTACAGCAATCCCACCCGTGAAGACACCGAGAAAATTCCAGAGACCGGACCAGGGGATGGCAATAACGGGCTTAAGGGCTTTGGTATAAATAACTGTGGCAACTGCATTGGCTGTATCATGAAAGCCATTTACAAATTCAAAGACAACTACAGCAAATAAGGATAAAGCAAAAACGATCACTAAGCCTATGGTTAATTCTGATTCTCCAGAAAAAGGCAGGGTAGTGTTTAAAAGCATACAATATTTTTATTTAAGTAAAAAGATATCCGTGCAATATGCCCCAATGATTGCGTTAAGAATAAATGCCCGGTACTTTTCACTTTAACAAAGAAAAGTGATTTAATTTATCTGTATTTAAACGGATCATTAATAATTTGTTATGCTTTACGGACCGACTGTTTTAATGTGGTCAATCGGGATCTGGATCGTAATTTATCTGGACTACTTATATATGTATGTCTGGTACCTTAATGGGGATGTAAAGCAAAATACCTTTGCATAGAAGATGGATCTACGAGTTGAATAAAGGATTCAATATAAAAGAAACTAATTAGCTTATTAAATTTAGATTATGAGCAATGTATTAATTATTAACGCCAGTGCAAGAAAAGAACGGTCATTAAGCCGTCATCTTTCAGAGGTATTTACTAAAGAATGGAAAGAAAGACATCCTGAAGATCATATTGTCTATAGGAATATGGGGCAGGAAAATATTCCACACGTCACGGAAAAATGGATTGCAGCAGCTTTTAAACCTGCCGGACTGAGAACAGATGAAGATATAGAAACATTACAAGTGAGTAATCAGCTGGTCGCAGAACTGAAAAATGCTGATGTTATCGTATTGGGAACCCCGATGTATAATTGGTCGGTACCCAGCGTGCTAAAAGCATACATAGATCAGGTGGTAAGAGTGAATGAAACGGTTTTGGTAAATAAAAACAAACCAGAAAATCCCTATACGGGCCTATTGATAAATAAGAAGGCTTATCTGTTGATGGTTCGCGGAAATGCAGGGTATGATCCCGGAGAATTTTATGAACATATGGATTTTCAAACTACTTATCTTAAGACTGTATTAAACATAATGGGGATAAAAAACATCAATTGTATGACACTCAATGGAGTAGATTTTGAAGGGAGCTCATTAGAAGCCGCTAACAAAAAAATAAAAACGATGATCTTGAATGAAAATACAATAGCTTAGCCCTGGAACTTCTTCTGTTTTTATCAATGAATAGTCGGCGGAAACAGAAGTTATACCCTCTGAAAAAATGATTAAGTGCAGATGATTAAGCAAAAGCATCCTTTAGATACTTCTAAAGGATGCTTTTTATTAAAGTTATTGAACCGTATTGATCGGATCGCCTTTCAGCTTTTAACTTAATATTTCACACGGTGCAAAGCATACTACCGATGGACATCTTTTAATTCCCGGAGGAGGGCAGCAATCATTAGAGCAACCTACTGCTCCGCCATTGATATTCTTCAATTGGTCTCTTGTAATTTTTGTGAAATTTTTCATAATAATAAAATTTGGATAAAATTAAAATTAAGGTTGGTTTCCGCCACCGCATCCATCGAATGGCATACATTGCCATTTTCCACCGATTAAGCAGATCTGGCCACCAGGACAGTTAATTCCTCCTTTAATTGTTTTCAAATCCTCTCTTTTGATTTTTTGTAAATTTTTCATAATAAATTAAGTTTAGTTTCGAGTTAAAATTAATCAAATTTCATATACATCACTAAAATTATCTGATAAATTTTCAGGTAAAATATGATTTGTCTATTGACTTTACATTGATTTTATAGATATGTAGTAAAAAAAATATTTAAGAAATAACAGAATTCCCGCAAAAAACAGGATCAACAAAGAAAACTGTTTACCCCAGTAAAATCTTGCCCTATGGCAAGCGAACTTTTCTAATGGCTTAGTAATTTTGGATAAAAGTTTTTTGATCTGTTTGAGATAAGATCAAAAAAAATAAACCAAATTAAAATATTACTATGAAAAATCTATTCAAATTTGATACGTTTCGTAAGCCATTGATCATGATTGTAATTATGATGTTAACGGCTTCGCATTTGTATGCACAGAAAATCAAGCCTTCCGGAAGCGGGTATGTTCCGGTAGAAGGAACTAAGGTTTACTATGAAGTATACGGAGAGGGCAGGCCGGTAGTTTTATTGCATGGTGCTTTTATGACCATTGATATGAATTGGGGACAACTGATCCCTGAATTATCAAAAACCAGGAAAGTGATTGCTATAGAATTGCAGGGACA
This sequence comes from Chryseobacterium sp. Chry.R1, assembly GCF_039645525.1. Taxonomy (NCBI): domain Bacteria; kingdom Pseudomonadati; phylum Bacteroidota; class Flavobacteriia; order Flavobacteriales; family Weeksellaceae; genus Chryseobacterium; species Chryseobacterium sp. Chry.R1. Next base: position 3,783,261 of record NZ_CP151793.1, on the reverse strand, counting down.
CGGTCATACGCCTTATTCGGACAGGAAATTGTCACATGCTACATTAGCAAAGGATGTGGAAAAAGTAATGGATTATCTTAAAGTTGAAAGTGCTGATGTAGTAGGTTATAGTTTTGGAGGTGCCATCGCCTATGAGTTTGCTATCCAGAGTCCAAAGAGATTAAAAAATCTTGTCATCATTTCTGCTACTTATAAAAGCGCGGGTTGGCTACCGGAAATTAATAATGCTTTTAAGGGAATGAAACCGGATGTTTTTAATGGTAGCCCTATGCAAACTGCTTATGATGCTGTAGCTCCTGATAAGACAAAATGGACCAAATTTCTTGAGCAAATGATGGCTTCTGCATCGGAATCTTATAATATGGGAGATGAGAATATCGCAAAAATTACAGCTCCTGTACTGATCATAGCTGGGGATAACGACGGCCTCGATAAAATTGAGCTTGTAAAAACCTATAAGTTATTAGGTGGAGGTATTGCAGGAGACTTTGGAGCCTTGCCCAAATCACAATTAGCCATTGTACCGGGTCAAAACCATGTCAGCCTTATGATGCAGACTTCGACCATACTGAATTACCTTAATGCTTTTTTAAAGTAATTTAATTAAAGGATCAGCGTAATAATTTTAATACATCATAAAAAAATTAATAAAGTGAGAAAAATAACCGTTTTATCCATGATAACATTGGATGGTATTATGCAGGCTCCCGGAGGACCTGAAGAGGATACCTCCGGAAACTTCAGATATGGAGGATGGACAGTGTCCTATGGAGATGAGCTTTTTGGAGAGATTATGAAAGAAGAGATGAAGCCTTCAGATTATATTTTAGGAAGGAAAACATTTGAAATTTTTGAATCCTATTGGCCTGAGCATGCAAACTTTTGGCCTGCAATTAATGAAGGGACAAAATATGTCCTGTCTAAAGAGAGGGAGACATCTGATTGGAAAAATACCGTATTCTTAAAAACTTGGGAAGATATCAGAATGCTTAAAAACACAGAAGGATCGGATATTCAGGTATGGGGAAGCAGCGAGCTAATTCACCTGTTGCTTGAAAATGATCTGGTAGATAAACTAAGGCTTAAAATCTACCCGTTGATCCTTGGCAAGGGAAAAAGACTTTTTGATGAGAATGGAATTCCTTCAGCATTTAAACTAACAGAAAATCATGTGACTTCGAAAGGGGTTATGATCGCAGCTTATCAACGTGACGGAGACATCGTAACGGGTAATGTTGAAATATAATGACCTTTTTATTGAACTAATTTAACCCAAATATTTAAAATTATAAATTGTTTATGGCCCAGTTTTCAATTTTTTGGTAATCATCATGCTCTTTTCGTACAGTATGAATATACAGATGGAAAAGAGTATAATGGATATGGTAGCATTGTAGCCGTTCTTCTATATGCTCAAAATTGATATACCCGGGTTTCATATTCAGCCAGATCGAAAGAAAATCAGGACCAGTATCCCTTATCCAGGGTTCATTCATATGCAGTAAATCATAAAGCGGGTCGCCAAGCATCATTTCGGCCCAATCCAGAACAGCGGTTACTTTTCGGTTTCCGTCCAGTAAAAGATTATCAAACCCGAAGTCTCCATGAAGGATATATTTTTCATTGGGCAGATAAGGGAAAAAGCTTTTCATTTTTTCGATAAGATGTGTGAAAAGCTGTCTGTTAAGCCATGAGGTCTGGGCAAGATGTTGCCAGCTTGCAGTCGTTTTGCTATTATAAAATGATAAGAGAAAATGCTGCCAGCTTGGAAACATACCTTTTCCCTGGGCATCGGTAAAGCCCCAACCGCTGAGGTTTGTGGTATCGCTCAGGTGGATATTTTCCAATTGCCGGATGATTATTTTTGCAAGCTCTGTTTGCGAATAATGATCAAGATGGTCCATGATCTCATCGGAAGGATCACCATTTGCCTTTCTTGAAATACAGTAGTATACATTATCATGATAATTTCCGTATTCCAAAACTTCAGGAATAGGAATTTTCGTATTATTCAGATGTATAAAAGCCCAATGGTCTTTCATAAAATCCTGTACATGATTGCCTGTTCTGATAATGTATTGCTGCCCTTCAGCAGTAAAACTATATGCCTTAGACCACCATCCTTCAGCGATAAATTGGAGGTTAAAGATCTTTCCAAATTTTTTGGTTAAAAAATTTTCCATACTTCAATTTTTCAAGCATTAATTTACAAATTAAAAACAGCTGGACCTAACTAAAAGAGGCCACTCAATAGAGTGGCCTCTTCATTTTAGAAAATTATGGTATAATAAGTCCTGGACTATACATTGACCGTTTTCCATTTACCTCTTTTGAAAAAGATAAATGTCGTAATTGCGATGGCCGTTTCCGCAACCGGTATTGCGATAAAGACACCGGTTGGTCCCATGCCTACATGTTTGGTAAGGATATAGGCCAATGGGATCTGAAGAAACCAGAAGCCAAAGAAATTGATCCATGTCGGGGTTTTTGTGTCACCGGCTCCGTTAAGGGCATTCATCATTACCATACCAATGCCGTAAAAGACAAAAGCGGTACTCATAATCCACATAGCCTTTTGGGCAACTTCTTTGATCTGGATATCATTGGTGAAAAATGAAACCAGCCAATCTCCAAAAAAGAGAAATAATATGGTGACAATGATCATGAAGATGACATTGTATTTTACAGTAGCCAGGACAGAATCTTCAGCGCGCTGAAATTGTTTGGCTCCAAGGTTTTGCCCTACCAGGGTAGCGGCAGCATTACTCATACCCCAGGCTGGCAGCATAAAGAACATCATCAATCGCAATGCGGTCTGATAACCGGCAGATCCATGATCACCACCCGTGGTTGCTACCAGCTCAGCAAGAAATATCCAGCTGCATGACCCGATAACAAACTGAAGTATACCAGGAGTTGCAATCCCAACCAATGATTTTATTACCGGCCAGTCAATACGAAAATGATGAAGCTTGATTTTTAGCTGATGCTTTCCGTTAAACAGGCAAAATAGCTGGTAAACCACTCCCATTGACCGCCCGACAACCGTTGCCATAGCCGCTCCTGTTAGTCCGAATGCAGGGATGATACCCCAGCCGTTAATGAATATAGGACACAGGATGATATTGCAGATATTGGCAATCCATAAGCTCCGCATGGCAATGGCAGCGTTTCCTGCACCACGAAATATACCATTGATCAGGAATAATAGCATTATGACAAGGCTGCTTCCCATCATGATCCGGGTAAAGTTTACTCCCGCATCAACGGTTTCCTTGCTTGCTCCCATGATCCGTAAAATATCCCCGGCATAGATCATCCCCGCGATGCTTAAGACAAGGGTTACAGCAAAAGCTACGATAATAGCCTGCATACCGGCATGTGCTGCTGCGTCGGGATCTTTTTCTCCCACCCGTCGTGAAACCACCGCTGTGGCTGCCATACTCATACCAATTGCGATAGAGTACATTACCGTAAGTACAGATTCCGTTAAGCCCACTGTTTGTATGGCATAGCTGCTGTTTTCGAGATGCCCTACAAAATAAAGATCTACCAGTGCAAATACCGATTCCATGATCATTTCAAGCATCATGGGAATGGCGAGTAAAATAACAGCTTTATTAATATTACCGGTCGTATAATCCATTTCGGTACCCAGTAATGATTGTTTCAACAATGTGAAATAGCGCAAACCCTTCGATGGGGTTTTCTTATGATATGACATAAATGTAAAATTAAAAGTAAGTAATAGTAATATGGAACGAAGAGGCTTCGTTCTTTAAAGTGTTCTTATGTTTTAAGCCCGGTGATTAACCAATGATTACACTGGTGAGGGCTACTATCACTTTCATATGCAGTAGTAATTGAATCGCAAATATAATTATTTTTTAATTGCAAGTGACTAATAAGATGAAAAAAAATCAGACAAATAATAAGTCCGGACCTATATCATATGTTTATTTATATTACTTTAGTTCTTATGACGTACAGTTTTTTGTCTGGCTTATTGATATAGAAAGAGAATGTCACAAGGTATTAAAATATTTTTAATCGTGTTGTAGATGTACCCGTTAGGAACGATCAATGCTTTTACAGGACTGGTTCTGCCAATACTTATAATATTTTCCGATACAAAGCTTTTACTAGAAGAGGCCTGGTCGTCACTTCCTAAAATGATCAATTTCACAGAAGGCAGGTCTTTGAGAAGATTGTTGATGTTTATTGATCCGTTTCATCCAATAGGATATCGAATATTAATATCTATATTATCAGTGTTGCTTAATAGAACAATTCCTGATTTTTTTTTCAGGAACTAATGCAAGCATACTTCCGATAGCCTATGTCACCACCGTCTAATTTTAATATTTAAATTAGGAGATATCCTTCAACATATGAATAGTTGTTGCATAATGCCCGGAATCTCCTATGGAACTGTGTAAATGTTTGTATTCCAATTTCTCATACATTGATATTGCTCCCTGAAAAACCTCAAAAGATTCTAAATAAAGTTGCTTATAACCTGCTTTTTTTGCTCTCCCTTCTATCATTTTTAGCAAATATTGTCCAACACCATTTCCTCTCAATTGATTGGAAAGATAAAATTTAACAATCTCTGCGCATGCAGAAGGCAACCCTATGGTAGGGTAGAAGCCACATCCACCTAAAACTACATCATTAGATTCTACTATCCAATATTCTGCGTTTACATCTTGAAAAAGCTGATATAATTGGTTTGTTCTGGGATCATCATATACACTTCCTTCTTGAGGAGCGTCGAACTCTTCAAAAACTGTACGAATAATATCTGCTAAGGCTTTATTGTCCTTTTCTTCAATAGGTCGGATAATAACAGGATCTATAACTGCATGATTATCTCTGTGATGAAGTAGAGAATCAATCGTGTTCATACTCCTAATGACCGTTTTCAGATTTTGCTCGGAAAGATCTGAAAATAAATTTTCTATTTGAATGTCTGAATCACGGTTGATCTTTTCATAAGTGCTGCGTCCTAAATCTGTAAGACTAATCACGCTGGAACGGTTGTCTTCTCCTGATTTTTTTCTAATAGTCAGTCCCAATTTTTCAAAACGTTTAAGGATGCGGCTTAGAAAACCCTTATCCAATCCCAGAGTAGCAGCCACTTCAGTAGGTCTTACATCAGCATTGAAATAAATCTCACGCATAACCCTGACTTCCGAAATACCCAGGTCTCCATCAAGAATACCCTTGTTGAGTAATCCCAGTACCTGTGTATAATACCTGTTGAAGGCTCTTATTTGTTCAATATAATGTTGTTTCATGATGTAAATATACATCAATAGTTGACTTTGTCAACTATTTTACATCAAAAATACATTACGTTATTTTAGTTTGCTTATTTTCTGTTGTTTATAATCTGATTAAGCCAGCTTTTGAAAATAAAAGATAGAAGTTATTTTAATATCAAAACAGGTTGATTTACATTTTGGTAAATTCCTTCAGAAATACTTCTGCTTGCCAGATAATAAAGGAAACTATGTCTTCCTGGTAGCGCAATAATCAGATCCGTTTTATTTGATGAGGCAAAAGTCAGAATTCCGTTGATAATATTTTCGTCGTAATAATAATGAATAGTACTCGGAATCTTGGTTAAATATTGGTGGATGTACTTTTCCAGGTCTCTCTTTTTATCTTCATTATCATCGATCCCTTTTCTTGTGTTGATATTGAGAAACATAAGGCGAACATCCATCTGCTCGATGATGGACTTGTGGTGAAACAGTCGGTCTAATTTTGTTATGCTGTTTATGTCACAGGGTATTAAAATATTTTTAATCGTGCTGTAGGTGTAACCATTAGGAACGATCAACGCTTTTACAGGACTTGTTCTGGCAATACTTATAATATTTTCAGACACAAAGCTGTTACCGGAAGAAGCCTGGTCGTCACTTCCTAAAATGATAAGTTCTACAGAAGGCTGGTCTTTCAGCAGTTCATTGATGCTTCTCGTAAGCGTCCATTCGCTTACCGCTTTTAGAACAGTTACTTCAGGTGATTTTTCAGTGATGATACCGGTTAATTTACTAAGGAGTAATTCTGTACTTTTAATGAGGCTGTTTACATTTTCTTCATTCACAAGCAGATGACCTTCGGCTATGTGGAGATAGTCAAATTCAGATTCCTGCGACGTTTTTAAAAGAATAATATGTGTGTATTGATATTGTGTGGCCCATTCTGCAGCAAGTTTTACGGCATTTTCGGTAGTTGATGTGAAGTCAACAGGTACAAGTATTGTTCTCATATCAGTAAATTTAAACTCAGTTATTCAAGATTTGTTGTCATTTTTTTTACCAGGAAAAGAGCATCCTGTATTTTCTCTATACCAAGGTTACCGGCTGCTTTTTCATACAGTTCCAGTGCCCACGGGTAAACAATTTCTACAATTTCCTTTCCCTTTGCGGTAAGGAATATCTGTTTATTCCTTCGGTCATGGCTATATTCTATTCTTTCAACCAATTCCCGTTTTACAAGATTGTTGATCAGGTAGGTAACACTTGATTTGTCTTTGCTTATTTTATTGCTTATCTCCTGCTGATTGATCCCGTCATTCCGGGATAAAACTCCAAGGATCTCTATAAGCTCAAAAGAAAGATCCGGATCATACTCGTTGATTCTGGTCTGGATTTTCTGTCGCAAACGGCTTTTCATTTCACTCATTGCCAAACCAAGCTCCAGGGCTAATTCTGATATGTTGTTTTGTGTGACGGGCATATGATGAATATTAACGTATAGTGGGAGTTTGATCAATCGTTGTTGTATAACAAATATACTTAAAATTAGTTTGAATTAAAACTAATTTTTCAAAAAAATGAAAGATTTTTTTTCTGTTGTTTACTTATTTAAGAAGAATATTTTCTTATTATTGAATTAAATTATAGGGAAAACTTGATTTTTACATGGAATGTAAGAAATGAGTGTTCGTATTTTTCTTATGTTAAAATCAAAATAATGCAATATTTACAAAAGATATTTCTCATTTCTGTTTTGTTTTCGTCAATGCTATTTTGTCAGAATTACACTGTTTCAACAACGGCATTACCGGGAAAGGATTTTCCGAAGCTGGATTTTGAAAAGAAGGCTCAATTCCGGGTGTATTTTCCGGATGCCCAATCTGTAAATTTAGAGGGTGGGGATGGTATGAAAAATATAAAATCTACCGCCTCAAAAGATAAAGACGGTTTTTGGAATATTTCAACAAATCCTCTTGAAATTGGATTTCATTATTACTGGCTGAACGTGGATGGAAAACGGGTCAACGATCCGGATACTCAGCTGTACTTTGGCTACGGTCAGCCGACCAGCGGGATCGAAGTTCCTTCAGGAGAAGATTTTTTCTTTGAGAAGAATGTAAAACATGGACAGATTATAGAGGATGGTTTTAATTCAAGAATAACAAAAGGTAAGCGAAATTTTAAGGTTTATCTTCCTCCGGGATACGGATCAGAGAAACTACCGGTATTGTATTTATACCACGGAACAGGAGAAGATATTACGGGTTGGGAAAAACAGGGGCATATTGCCTGGATTCTTGATAATCTTCTGGCAGAAAGAAAAGCAGAGAAAATGATTGTCGTAATGGATTACGGAGTGGCATTAAATCCGGAAGAAGAAAAACTGGCGGATAATTCTTCCAAAACCGTCATTTCATCCCGAAATCTGGATAAGATTTTTATCGAGGAGCTGGTTCCCTATGTAGAAAAAAAGTATAAAACCAATGGTAAAAAAGCGATTGCCGGACTTTCCCGCGGAAGCTATCAGGCGATGCTGATAGGGGTAAGCCATCCTGAAATGTTTACAGCCATCGGGTCATTCAGTCCTGTAATTTATGGAGGAACTGAAGATGAGCCTTTTAAGGAGCTGCCGGTTGATCATCTTTTAAAGTCACGGAAAAAGCCTTATTTCTTTATCGGGATCGGGGAAAAAGAAGAAGCACGATTCTTTGGATTCAATGAGATTCTGCATGATTTCTTTACTCAGAATAATTACCCCTATACTTCATACAGATCCGCGGGAACTTATCACGAATGGCTTACCTGGAGAAGATGTCTTTATGAGTTTGCACAACACATTTTTAGATAACTTTATATTAAAAATCCCCGGCCTTGGCCGGGGATACACCATAACTAAAAACTAAGAATGCATGCCCAGATACTTTAAATAAGCATCAAGGACAGGTTTGTTGAATACAGGTTCTTTAATGTCTGAGTCTTTGAGGAACTCCTGTACATTCGAACAGTCCCAGATGTAAGTATGCTGGTAAAGTTCCACAGTAGACAGGCCTTCATGCATATTATCTTTAAACAGGCTTGTTAATGGATACAATCTGTTTTTGGTATCATTTTCCCAATGCTTACGCCATTCTTTATAGGGAAGGGGAGTAAGTTCATAAGGGTAGTTCTTTTTGAGCAGGCCAAAGAAATCCTCCAGCGTCAGATTGGTTTCAGGGCTGGCAATCAGATTGAATTTCTTGCCGATTGCATTTTTATTTTTCGTGATATGGGCCATTGACCGGGTCATGTAGTCTACGGTGATCAGGCCTTCTCTAAGTTCTGTTAATGCAGGGTAGGATTTAAACTCTATACAGTTTTTTACCAGTCCGGACCACCACTGATAAGGTGCGCTCGCTCCGGATTTACTGTGGCACATCGCATATCCCAAACGATACGTAATCAGCGGGAGACCTTCCCGGGCTGCAAGATCCGCTATAGCTTCCATTACATATTTGCTTCGCACATAGCCAATATCTTTACTTACCGACATGATATTCTGTTCTATGTCGTCAGATTCCAGCATGATCTTTTTTCCGGTAAATAGATGTCCCCAGCTATAAACTGAAATTGTAGATAAAAGAGCCAGGCACTTTGTTCTTTCTGTTCCTGCCAGACGTATAATTTCCCTTATTCCATCTACATTGGGTGCTTTCATGTAAGAATAGGGCTCAATAAAATTGACGGAACTTCCGGAATGATATATCACATCAATAACAGTGGCAAGCAGATCGAATTTTTCTTCAGATAAACCCAAAGAAGGTTTTGCCAGATCACCTAAAACCGGAATAATCCTTGATCTCTGCGAGTGATTTTGCGGGATATGAAACTGAATAAAGCAATGGTTGATTTTTTCCATGGCATGAAATTCGTCCTGTGCTCTTACCAGGCAGTATATATCTGCATCCGTTGTATCTAAAAGCTCCTGCAGAAGATGGATTCCTACAAAGCCTGTGGCGCCTGTGAGAAATATGGCAGATGGATTTTCCAGTTTTTCGGGATCAAAATTATCCTTGAATCGGGTGCCGGGATTCAGGTAGACGTCCTGTTGTAATTCAACATAAGGTTCTACGTCTTCAGAAGGAATTGCTTCTCTTGCCTCGTGAGCACGTGCTATAAGCACATCGCTGAGTTTTTTCAGAACAGGGTATTGATAAATATCGCGCAGATATACTTTTATATTTAATTTTTCCTGTAAAGCTACCGCAACAACAGCAACCAGAAGCGAATTTCCTCCGATATCAAAGAAATTATCAGTGATATTGATAACCGGAAGTTCCAGTTCCGATGACCAGATATCAGCTATTATTTTCTCGGTTTCATTTGTTGGCGGTTCGTGTGAGATAAGTTCCTTTGCCTCTTTTTCTGCAAGGCTGCTTAAGAGGTCCGTATTGGTTTTTCCATTCGCGGTCAATGGTATTTTGTCGATACAGATGATCTGGGCGGGGATCATATATCCGGGTAATTCTTCTTTGAGAAAATTCCTGATTTGCTGGATATCCTTTGATGTTCCGGGTTTTAAAACAATAAAGGCGACAAGATATTTGTTGTTCCCTGAAGTATTTTTTGTGATTACTACAGCTTCTTGTATTCCTTCCAGTCGATCGAATGTGCGTTCTATTTCTCCCAATTCGATTCGGAATCCTCTTATTTTTACCTGATTATCCATTCTTCCCAGAAACTGGATTTCTCCATCGGAGGACCATCGGGCAAGGTCTCCTGTTCGGTATAGTTTTTCAGTTTCCATAAAAGGATTAATAATGAATTTTGAAGCAGTGAGTTCCTCATTGTTTAAGTATCCTTTAGCCAGTAAGGTGCCGCCTATGTATAATTCTCCGGTTGCTCCTATCGGTAATAGTTCCATTTGATTTCCCAATATGTAAGCTTTAGCATTTGCTATAGGTCTGCCAATGGAAGAAACATATTTTCCGTGAAGATCTTTAACCTTCTTAAAAGTAGCATATACGGTACATTCTGTAGGACCGTAATAATCGATAAGTTCATAGTTTAGTCCATCGGTGAGGACAGGCTTTAGTTTTTCGCCTCCTGTAAAAAGATATTCCAGCTGAAGATCATTATGGTTTCTGGTGTGTGCCACGACCGCCGGAACCAAAACAGTAGGGGCAAAACCGTGGGTAATTTTGTTTTTCTGATAAAAGCCGACCAGGGCGGAAGCTTCAGTTCTCTCTTCGCTGTCCGCTATAAAAAGGGTCGCCCCGGAAGTCAATGCCGACCAGATTTCCCATACCGATATGTCGAATGCCAAACCGGCCACCAGGCTGAGATGAGAAGTGGGGGTGACATTAAAATAAACATTATGCCAGGTTATCAGGTGCTGGATACTTTCATGAGTGATCATTACTCCTTTAGGGTTGCCTGTGGAGCCGGAGGTGTAAATGGTATAGGCAAGAGTGTTGTGATGAATGATCACCTCCGGATGCTGAACGGAGGAATCAGTGAGGTCATCCTTACGGTCAAAATAAAAGATGTGGAAGTTTGGCTCTTTAGATAAATTTTGAGAGAGAACCTGATTCGTGATTATAATTTCTGCTTTAGTATCATTCAGAATATACTCTACGCGTTTTACCGGATAGGCAGGATCTATAGGAACATAAGCAGCACCTGTTTTTAATATTCCAAGAATTGCAATGACCCATTCCAGGGATCGGTCCAGCCATACAGGGATGTACATTCCTTCTGTAATCCCTTTTGCAATGAGTGTATTGGCGATCTGGTTGCTTTTTTCATCCAACTCACGGTAGGTTATATGCTGATCCTGATAAACAGCAGCCACGTTATCCGGATGTAGGGAAACTTGTTTGAGAAATAATGAAACCAATGTTTGTTCCTTTTTGTAGTCCCAATTTGTTTTATTGAACTCGTACAAAATTTTGTTCCTTTCTTCTGAGGACAAAGGAAGGGTACTGTTGATTCGGGTTTGTGATGTTAAGTTTGTGTTTGGCATATTAGTTTTTTTTTTTGATTTGGTTGTATGTTGTAATGTTTATGGCATGGTTGTTATTTTGGGTTATAAAATTTAGAATAAACGAAATGTGAAATTTGTTTCATAGAGTCATATTTTTTTATGTTTTGGTTTTATTTGTTAAATTTCATGATGTATCTATTAATGTTTTGTTCATAATTGATTTATTTTAATGATTATTCAATAAATTTAAGATTATAAATTGAAGGTACTGCACAATAAGTGTTAAATTTTCACCATAAAGAGATTTAAATTAAACGACTGTCTACTAATGAGACAGTCGTTTTTTAATAAGAAACCTTGTAAAATGAGGGATTTCTACATGTTTAAGTTTCAGTTGTGTTATTAGAATCTATCCGCGGTTTTGTATAAATTAATTCGCGATTTTATATCCGTAAAAGGAGCTTACGACAACCTGGTATATTGGACTGCCGGTTACTCCGGCGGCTGCTGCCATGCTTACGGTTTCATCTTTATTAAGATACGTGATACACGATACATTTCTTCCCGTCAGTGTACCTGGAGCAGGTTGGAAAGATTGTACCAAAATATTGTCTGTGCTCACCGCATAGTTTTTCATAAGATACAATACAACCCAGTCGAAACTTGGTGTACCCGGAATATTTCCGTTATCAAATTGGGTGGAACCATAAAACATATAATATCCGTTTGAAGGTGCAGTAAACCGACCGTTACTGATATTCAGTACATTTCCCGTGTTGATTACTGTTCCCTGAGGATAATTGATTTCCCTTCTGATGTAAGGACCGGTGCTGGCGGTAAGATCCTGTCTGCTTGTGGTGCTTACTGTAGAAAACGGATAACTGGTGGTGGCTGCTGGCAAGCTGTCAGAGCTTGAAAGCAAAATAAGCTCCCATGTTGTTCCTGTCGTTGTTCCTTTACTTATAAAAAATGCATAGTAACCTGCGGGAACATTAACAGTACCAACGCCTGCTCCTGTTTGGTTGTCGATTAATTCTGCTCCATTGGCTGCGATAGATAACACGGCTGTTCCTGTATTTTTGAAATGATAGGTTCTTCCTGCAAAGTTACCGGAACCAGTAATGGCGGCAGGTAGCGTCAAAGTTCCGTTCGTATTGCTGCTGTAGGCCAGATAGTAATCCGTAGGGGTGACATTTCCACTTGCTGTAACAGCTCTGTACGTAGCGGCAAATGAACCGTTCACAGTGAGTGTGCTCCCGGGAGTGGTAGTGTTGATACCCACATTTCCTGTTTGCGAATAGCTCAGAGTGCTACTCATGGCGGCCAGTAAAGTCAGGAAAATTGAATTTCTTTTCATATAAATTATTGTTAAAATGATCAAAAAGTTAGTTGGATGATGAATGCATTATTGATACTGTTAATTCTGGAACTTTACAAAATCAAGATAAAAAGAAGGATTACCCGCATTGAAACTGGCAGGGATAATGCCATTTGTTTTACCAGCCAAAATGGTATAATTTCCTGGTGTGGCGAAGTACAGGACTCGATTTTGATCACGAGGAAACATAAAAGCTGCCGTGTTGGAACCACAATAACTTCTCCAGACGTCTCCAATACCATTGATGTAAAAGAAATAATCATTACACTCAGAATTGATGGCCACGCCACTTCGGATAAAATACCATCCTTTTGCAGGGATAGTCAGTGATATTCCGGTAACCAGGCCGCCGCCGCCGGTAGGTGCCGTGAAAGGATTTACTAATGTTCCTGTGTAAGAAGTCCAGTTATTGGCAAACGCAGTAGTAACAGTAGATGACCAGGTAGCTAATCCATTAGAGTCGCTGGTTAATACATAGCCTAATTGTTGTGTTCCATCCTTAATCTGCAGCGCTCCGTTTGTTGTGCCATTATCAATAACAATTTTTGCATCAGCCGCACCAGCCGGGATAGTGTTGGATCCTAATAAAACTTTACCAGTACCGGTGATACTCAGATTATTTCCTACGGTAGTAACGATGTCTGTAGCCTGGGAAAGGGTACCTCCTAACTTAACATCATTTCCGGAAAGGTTTAGACCGTTACTGGCCGTATTTGTTACTCCACTTATGCTTTCCCATGTGGAATTTGCTCCGGTAAGTCCTGTACTGATCAACTGTGCACTTTGATTGGGAAGGATCAGAATATTTGTATTCCCATTAATTGTTTCAGGTAAAGCAGAACTTATGGTTATCGTAAAATTACTGTTATTGGCAATCCTATACATACGTCCTTTAAAATTTCCGGTGCCATTAATTGCGGGAGGAAGGCTAAATGTCGTATTCGTACTACCATTATATGATACATGGAAATCAGTGGCGGTTAAACTGTAAGATGCCGTATTAACTGTCTTATAACTTGCCGCTACCGATCCGTTAATGTCTAATGTAGAGCCAGGGGTTACCGTATTAATTCCAACATTTCCCGTTTGTGCAAAGGTAATAGTTGATAAGAATAATACTAGTGGGATAAAATTTTTACTCATTTATTAAATGTTTATGGTTATGGTTTTGATGTGTCAATAATCCTATATCAGAAAAGGAAAAGTCGTGATATTAAAGTATCATTTACAAGGCGTAAAATTATAGGAATACTTCTACAAGAGCCTGTAATGGTCTGTAGAATGAAATAAAGAATCGTGTAGAAAATTTTCTACACGATTCTCCGGATCACTAACCCTTTTTAAACAGAACTAAAAGAGCCAGTTGTCAGTGTTTGCAAATTTTACTTCAGGAAATATAATTTTGATAAAGTTTAATAAGATCTGCAAGATGATTGGTCTTCAGTTTGTTATGGATCCTTTTTTTATAGGTGCTTATGGTGCTCATCTGAATGTTCATCTCATTGGAAATTTCTAAATTTCCATATCCCTTCACCATTAAAATAAAAATCTGATATTCTCTTTCCGAAAGCCTCTTTATGGAATCTAGCGGAGAGTCTTGTAGTAATTGATTAACGATACCGGAAGGGTAGTAGTAGCCCTCACGGAATATCCTGATTACTGCTTCTGATATTTCCTCCACTTTGCTCAGTTTACTGAGGTAACCGTTAGCTCCCTCTTTTATGTATTGTACGGCAATCTCTTCTTCATAAGCCGAAAATATCAATATTTTTACATCCGGATCGATTTCTTTAATTTCAGAAATCATTTTTTTATTTTTACTTTCAGGCATGTTGATATCAAGAATAATCAGGTCGTACTTTCGCTGGGAGATTTTTTCCAGAGTTTCCGGGTAATCTTCTGCCTGATCAACGGATATATCAGGGATTCTGGACTCCAGTATCAGGCTTGTTCCCGTAAGAACCACATCATGATCATCAGCTATAAGAATGTATTTAATCATTTTTTTTATTTTTTAAAATCAATCGGCAGGTAGTTCCCCCTGTCTTGTTTCTGGTAAAGATTATTTTACTTTCTATCATTTGTAGTAGTTGTAGCACCAGATGGATTCCCATCCCATATTTTTGGAGTAATAATTTTTCATTTTCGATGTTGTTCTGAAGCTCTTCATAATAATCTATTTTTTGCTGATCCATTCCTGAACCGGTATCTTCTACAATTAAAATGACGCTTCTGTACTCGGTAAAAGCATCTATGCTTATGGTTCCTCCTCTTGTATATTTTACTGCGTTATCCAGAAGGTTATGGATAATGGCTGCCAGAATATTTTTACTGATCCGGGTGTGTATTTTTTGATCAGCATTGTTAATAATGGATGTATGATTGCTTTCAGCTATGGTACTGAAAAGCACTATTTTTTCTGTGATCAGATCATGCAGAGAGTATGTTTCCGTTTTATCAGTTCTGTGGTGGCTGTAGATATCAGCATACTCTTTGAGCGTTGCCGTAAAATTATACAGCTGATCGGAGGATTTATAAATTGAAGCGAGCACTTTTTCAGTCCGTTGTTGATTGAATTCTTTATTCCCTAATATTTCCTTTGCAGTTAAAGCAATAAATTTTACAGGAGTGGTAATATCATGTGTTATGGTACCGATCAGTTTTTTTTGCTGCTCGATTTCCTTATGAAGCTGAATTTTTATTGTTTCAAGCTTTTCGACGGTAGCGGAAAGTTTTTCGGTACGGACGGTGATAATTTTTTCCAGTTCCAGATTTTTCTTTTGCAAAAACCGGATCCTCCATTTGAGAAGGAGGTATAACACAAAGAATAGTAATAATATCATCACTATCTTAAACCATAAGGTCTGATAAAAATAAGGCCTTACGATGAGGTTGATTTTTTTATAGATATATTTTCCCTTATCGGAAACAAGCATTCTTGCAATGAAAGAATAATTCCCGTACCTCAGATTGGAAATGGAAAACTTCCTGTCTTTCCCGATGGATTCCCATTTTGCGTTGGGAAGCCCCATAATTTTAGCTTCTATCACAATATTGTCGGGATTTGCATAATAGGGAACATCTATAAAGAGGTCTAATCTGCTGGATTTCTGTTCAAGAAAAAGAGTTTTATGAAAGGATTCGTCTTTGTTATCTACCATTGCTCTTTCGATGTAGAGGTTTTTAGGGTAGTAACTTTCGATTTTTAAGGGGTTAAAAAATACTAATCCATTCAGAGAAGGGAGCACAAAATCCCCATTTTTAAGTTTATTGCCACTTACATTGCTGCCACCATTGAATTCATTGGTGAAAAAACCCGAATCTTTTGAAAATCTGTAATAATTAACCTTAGAATCCGGGGCCTGAACAAATTTCAGAAGCTGACTTTCATGAACTTTATATAAGCCGTTATTGGTAGGGATCCAGAAAAAACCTTTTTGATCTTCGAGAATGGTATGAGGAGATGAAATATTACCATCAGCATCATAAGGCATCCTGATAAGCCTGTTGTTTTTTAGTAAATAAAATCCCTTTCCCAAAGTTGTGATCCACAAGTTACCGTCTTTTGACCTTATGATATTACGGATAGACAATTCCTGGTCAGCGATTACCGGATGTATTTGGTTTGTGCTCAACCGGATATTGTATAAACCCTTTACCGTACCGACTAAAATATGATCATGATCGACCTTTAAAAATTTGGTAGGCTCACTACCCAATACAATTCTTCTTTCCAAAGATAGCAGGGAGTTGTCTTTGTATATCTCAAATGTTCCCCTGAATTCGGAAACACTGTTATTTTTACGTTTCGCAACCAATGCGTAAGATCTTTTTGTATCGAAAAAGAAATCTTTTAAAAAAAACTCTTTTAAAACAGTAAAATCCCGGTACGAATTTGATTTTTTATAGATCCTTAAATCCCGGTCTTTTCGTATCATAAGGTTTTCATGCCGGTCGTATGCCATAAAAAAAGGAGCTGTATTTTTAAAATGCTTCTCACGGACCATTCCATTACGGGTGTAGATTTCACCAAAGGGATTAATGACCGAAGTGCTGTCGTAAGGAAGGGTAGCATAAAAAACGGATTCTGCTTTCGGCGAAGATCCTTTGACGGTAGTGAAATCATGAAGATTGATAACCTGCAATCCTTCAGTACTACTCCCCAGATAAAGTTTCTTGTACCATTTATCATAATATACACTGATCAGGTTGTCATTCTTTATATTGTCCATTTGGACGATCTCGGATATGATAAATTGTTCCTTTTCATAGGTGCAGAGGTAAAATTTATTATGACTTAACACGAAAAGCTGATTGTTTATTCTGCTCCAGAAAATCTTACTACCCTTGTCAGTTAGCAAAGGGACCTGATAGGAATTTGTGATTTTTCCTTTTTCTATTTTTTCTACTTTATTTGTGGTAAAGTTGATGTAGAACAGGATTTCATTGATTGTAAAAATCCTGGGAATATTTTTGTGGATGGCTTTAATTTTGAGCGTTTCTTCAGGTTTAGAGTGAAAACTGGTGAAGGTAAGGCTGTTTTCTTTGATGTAATACCTTCCATCCTTATCGTTCATGTAAAAGTTGATGCCGGGATACCGGGTATAGCTATAATTGGAACAATACAAAAGGTAACCGGTATTATCTTTTGACACTACTGTAGGGAATTGTTTCAAAGAATTTGTTACCCGTGGAATTTTATTACGCAGAAGGATGGTTTTCCCGTAATCACCGGCTGTGAAAATACTGTCTTTTTCTGGGTATCCATAGAAGTATGTAAAACGCTGACTGCTCAACGGGAAGTTTTTATAGACCAGAAACTGAGCGCCATCATACCGTACAATTCCATTTTCAGTGGTGAGCCATATAAATCCATATTTATCTTTTATAATGTCTTTTACACTGTTTTGCGGGAGCCCGTTATCGGTATTATATAACTCTATGTTGTATTTCTGGCTGTAGACCTTAACAAAAATAAATATGAAAATTAATAGTATATTTTTATTCAAATCTTATTTTTTACGAATAAAACAAAGATATAACGGAATAGATAATAATAAACCAATAGTAGGTGAAAAAAACTTTAATTAACAATTTTGGATAAAGTTTATTTAATTATTTTATTTTTACAGCTGAATTTTAGCTATTGATATAAAAAATGTTGATACTTACCTGTAAGGACAATAGAGGCGCTAAATCTGCGTTGATAAATATAATTTTAAATGTTTTTATATAATTTTCCGCTAGAATATCAATATAGAATGTAATAACAGTTCCCAATGAGAAATAAAAAAATTGCACTAACCCTTATATTATTTTTGCTTTTCAGTTTAAGTAAGGCTCAGAAGATCGGTGTTATAGATACCAATGTGATATTGAGTAAGCTGCCAGATTATAAAGAGGCTGAAGCAAGGCTTAATGCCCAGATAGCTACATGGAAAAGTGAGCTTCAGAGTATACAGTCGGAATATGAAAAGAAAAAATCGGCATTGGAAAACGATAGGGTATTATTGGTAGGAGAAGAATTAAAACGAAGAGAAAAAGAAGTATTCGATTTAGAGAAAAACATTAAAACGACTACCAGTTTAAGATTCGGAAGTACCGGTGAAATCAACAAGCTGAAGGCCAATATGGTTTTGCCTTTTGAAGAACAGATTCACAATGCAATGGAAACCATTTCTGAGAAAGAAGCATTAGGTGCTGTGATCGATAAGAGATATAATAATGTTCTGTACCTTGAGAAAAAGTTCGACTATACTGAGAGAGTTTTAGATATCTTATTACATAGAACCCCTGTAGTGGAAGTGAAAGAAACACCTAAAAGAAAAAAATAACTTTAGAGATATAAAAATTAAAAAGCCTGGATCAGTCACAGGCTTTTTTTATAGCTATTGGTTACCATAATGCAGTATGCTTTCATGGTTCATATTTTTTTGTGATACTCACCTTTAAGTTATCAGTTACCTGTTCCGTTTTGTGTAACCAGCTCAAAGGTGGATAACACTCCTTTATGATCCGAAGGCCAGATACCTATAGGAGGAACAAATGAATCCTGGGTATTCTCCGGAGTACGGATATTTTTTACAATAGACTTGTTATAGCCTATAATATGGGAGCTTTTTAAAGTAAGATTGGGAGCCTGCATAAAGAAAATATAGTCAATCCGCTCTCTTTCATCTGCGTCAGGAGCCCATGTTAACTGGTTGACGGGCTTTGCCGGATTATCGGAAGGGTAGGTGAATCCGGGATGGGTAACGGGAGAAGGATGCATCATGCGGTATGAGTCTTTAAAACCTGCATTATTCAGGAGTTTGGTGGTATCCCATTGGTAAACTACGGTATGATGATCATATAAGTTGGCTGTACTACTTACCCAATCAAACATAGAAGGCTCATTAAAATCTCCTCCCAGAAATACTATGGAACCTTTTGTTTTTTCTGTATTTGCATCGGAGATAAACGCTGAGATAGCTTCATCTCTATAAGATGCAAGATTCATTTCCGATATTTTTGTGAGATTGGTTTCTGGACCATTGGGTAGTTTTGACCATGTCGTCCCACTGTACCCACGAGGAAGATAACAGGCATAATGAGTATAATCCAGATGACCGGTGTAAGCAGCGATGCGCTGTCCGTTAATTTGAGTGACCAGTTTGTAAACTGAGCCGTGATCATTACTCACCGGGTAGACAGAAGCGTTTTCAATAATCGGATACCTGGATAATATCCCCGAATCATCTGAACGGAAGGAATAGTAGGTATACCCTTTGGAATGAAGTGACTGAACCAGTTTATTCGTGAAGTCGACATTATTATAGTTTCTGACTTCGCTGAGAAATACAAAATCAGCATCCGACCGGACAATTTCATTGACAATAGCATTATAGCCTCCCGTTACAGAGGTTCCTTCCTGCCATACATTGATCTGGAAAAGTTTCAGTTCTTTTACAGTAGCAGTGGCCGACCATTTGTTTTCCGTCTTTTTATTTGAATTCTTTAGCAGATCTTGCCTGGATTCCTCCTGAGAGCAAGCCATCATGCTCAGTGAGCATAGCAGTAATATTTTTATTTTTTTCATATTGTATTTTCAAGTTTAGTTTTGGTGTTCTTTTTTTACTAAAATAAATATTTTTTGGTTGACAAGGATAATTTAATCAATATAGATTTATATACAATTTAAGGTATAGATTAATTTTTAAGGAAATAATATTTATTAATTAATAAATATTCATTAATTTTACAATCTGAAATTTTAGAACTTTACTCATGCGTTTAAAAGAAGGTGATAAAAGAGAGCTCATTAAGACAGAAGCGATTAAAATGATCATCAGAAACGGACTGGAGGGATTCAGCATGAATAAACTTGCGAAGGCCTGCAAGATTTCTGTTGCTACTCCTTATCTGTATTTTAAAGACCGGGATGATTTAATTTTAACGATTGCCAAAGAAGAGGGGCAAACAATGTCTGATGCCATTCTAAATAATTTTGATCCTGAAGCTCATTTTGAAGAAGGCTTACGGGTACAGTGGAGAAATCGGTATAGCTACATGACCACTCATCCTGACAAACATTTGTTTTTTGAGCAATTGAGGAACTCAAGCTACCAGGAAGAATTTCTTCATCATTTTTTACGGGGATTTAAGGAGACTTTAGGGAAATTCTGGGACAATGCAGTAAAGAGAGGTGAACTCAGCCCAATGCCTTTTGAAGTATACTGGTCGGTTGCTTTTTCACCCATGTACTCTTTAGCAAGGTTCCATAATGAAGGAAAAAGTCTTGGCGGAAAATCCTTTAAAATGACGGACGAAATTTTATGGCAGACATTTGATCTTGTCGTAAAAGCTTTAAAAAAGAAGTGATAAAATTTCTATTACATTATTATTTACACAAAAACTAATCAAACAAGGGATGCTAGGAGGTTGGTCATAACTGACGACTCCCGGAATCTTAATTTACTTTTAAAGAAATTATGGAACAACAACCTTTGCCCTTTACGGGCTATCAGAAGTTTGTCATATTTATTTTAGCAATTACCCAGTTTACGGTAATATTGGATTTTATGGTAATGTCTCCACTGGGCGATATGCTCATGAAATCACTTAGCCTAAAACCTTCAGCTTTTGGCTTTGCCGTTTCTGCCTACGCTTTCAGTGCGGGAGTTTCAGGATTGCTGACGGCGGGTTTTGCCGACAGATTTGACAGGAAAAAACTTTTACTATTTTTTTACATCGGATTTATTATCGGGACTATTTTTTGCGGTATGGCACAATCTTATGCGGCCCTGGTCGCCGCGAGAATTATTACAGGCCTTTTTGGAGGAGTGATAGGCTCTATTTCTATGGCTATTATAACTGATTTGTTTGTGCTGCAACAAAGAGGTAGGGTAATGGGATTTATTCAGATGGGCTTCGGAGGAAGCCAGGTTCTTGGGGTGCCTATCGGGCTTTATCTGGCTAATAAATGGGGCTGGGAAGCACCTTTCTGGATGGTAGCGGCTTTGAGTGTCGTTATTGCTGTTTTAATTTTCCTGAAATTGCAGCCTGTAAACAAACATCTTTCGGTACAACGGGATAAATCTGCTTTTCAGCATTTGTGGCATACAATTGCAAAAAGTAATTACAGGGTAGGGTTTGCCGCTACAGCCTTACTTTCCATCGGAGGTTTTATGATGATGCCTTTCGGAAGTGCGTTTGCAGTTAATAACCTTGGGCTTACCAACGAACAGCTTCCTATGTTATTTATGGTTTCTGGGGTTAGCTCATTGGTGATCATGCCTTTGATCGGAAAATTAAGTGATAAAGTAGACAAGTTTAAAATATTTGCAATAGCTTCAGTATGGATGATGGGGATGTGCGTGCTTTATACTAACCTGTCCGTAACTCCGTTATGGCTGGTGATGATATTTAATATCCTGATGATGATCGGGATTATGAGCCGTATGATTCCTTCTTCAGCTTTAACGAGTGCCATTCCGGATTTACAGGACCGTGGCGCTTTCATGAGCATTAACTCTTCTCTGCAGCAAATAGCAGGTGGAATAGCAGCAGCGGTTGCAGGCGTGATCGTTACCCAAGAAAGTAAAGGGGCTCCCTTAGAGCACTATAATATAGTGGGTTATGTGATCGTTGCCATTTCTATATTAGGTATCTTCTTAATGTGGAGAGTGGACAACTTAGCAAAAAAGAAAACCGTTGATAAAGCTCCCATAGAAGATCCTGTTCCTTTGTCGGAGTAAATACAATGCAAAATAAAAATGTTCGGATTTTCCGAACATTTTTTTTAAGCAAAGAATGAAATTTAGAATGACACTTGTTGATTGGCTCTTTTTTGTTTGATGTACTGGTATACCGAACCCGCGAGAAACAGAATAAAGAGCGCTCCCAACGTTTTTCCTATAATAGGGTCGCTGATATCTTTTGCCAATGGATGTCCTAATGGAACACGGGTAAAAGTTTCATTAACCGTAGGCACGAGTGACAGAAAAAAGCTGAAAGAGAGTGAGAAATTTTCAAAATACCGTGCTCTGTTACTGTTTTGCTTTTTTGAAAAAAGAAAATATGCGGCAGACACCAAAACAATGATAAAGATGGAAAAAATATGTCCTGCATTAAAACCTCCATGCTTCGAAATTCCCAATGCTGTAAGTGAGGTGATAAGGGTTCCGTAAAAATATATTTTCCCCGGTAGTTTGCTAAGATCGATCTTGCCGTATTTAATAAATGATAGTAATGCTCCTGCAATGGCAGCAATTCCAATAATCGTATGGAATATTCCTAAACCTGATAGTCCCATTTTATAATGTTTTTAATTTATAAATCCTTTATTTGAAAAAATACAGTTCAATTGTTTTTTTTCAATATTTTCCCAAGAGGAACATTGCAAAGTTGCGTCAGAAAAAAAGAAATAGCTTTGCGATTTCGTTCAATTGTTTGGTATTTTGGTTCATAAAAAAGCATCCTTAAACCGGTTTTAAGAATGCTATAAGGGAGGATTTTTAACAGAAATAAGGAAGTGGAATATTATATCGTGTTATCGTCTTTTATTTTTTGACGGTAGTTCGTTGGACTCTGATGATATTTTTCACCAAAGCTTTTTGTAAAATTAGCCAGATCATTGAATCCGCATTCAAATGCAATATCAGTGATGCGCTGATCTGAAACCGCAAGAAGTTCGGCAGCTTTTTCAAGCCTTTTGTTTCTGATATAGTTGGCAGGGGTATCATTATAGAGTTTTGAAAATTCTCTTTTAAAGGAAGACACACTCAGGTTAGCCCGTCCTGCAAGCTGTTCGATCGTTAATTGTGAAAACAGATTGGCTTCAATGATTTGCTTGAAAGTGTAAGTTGTAGGAGAAAAAAGCTGTGATAATATCACTTGTATTGCTTCCGCATTTTGGGTTTGAGCTAACAAAAGTATAATTTCCTTGAGCTTCAGGATCAGGATATCTTCATTTACCAAAGACGGATTCTCAAAATAAAACAACAGTCCTTCAATATATTTTTGAATTAAAAATTCATTGTTGATTTTTTCATTGGATTGATTTGAAATGATGTTTCCGGGAGGATGAAGTAATAAAGGCAATTCCCGATCGTAGATTTTCTTTAGTATGTCCGGATAAAAAGTAACAATTACAACTTCACAGTTAGTTTCGGAGGCAGCATGATAGATTTGCTTACCGGAGGTGATACAATTGAGAAGTAAAGAATAATGGGTAGGTATATTAATTTCATCATTATCCTTCTTATATTGTAGTTCCCCTTTTAAAACATATAGAAAACACGCCTGTTCGGTAACTGGAAAATCATAATTAAAAGGTGAGGTCAATGCAATTTTTTGCATTAATGTTTTACCAAACAGGTCATATTTTTTATAATCATTTACCATAACTTTATTTTTTATCTGGTCCCGTAATGGGTAGCACTATCATCAAGAGAATTTTTTGCATGCCATTAAAATATCTATCAAATATAGATCAGAAAATCTGATTTTAAGTGAGAACGTAATAAAACAAAATTTTATCAGCTGTTTTTTAAATATCTCGACATTATTAATCAAGATATTGGTCAATATCACTTTGTTCTACCGGCCAGTTTTTCAATCTGTATTTTCTTTTTAAACATAAACTTTCAATAATCAATTTACCGAATAACAATTATGACATGAATCATCGGGCGTAGTCAATATTTTTTTGTTCTTTTGCAGTGCGTTTAATTTTTAAATAATAATATGTCAAAATTTGATGATATCAGGCCTTTTTATGATGATGAAGTTAATGATGCTCTGAAGAGTGTTGCAAAACATCCTATGATGAAGGCGTTGATGCGTTTTACTTTTCCTGATCAGGACGAAGAATTTTGGCTTGGACAATTTAAAGATATTCATTCCATTAGTGATTTTCAACACCACTTTATAGCGTATACCGTTCGCCAGATCCTGAAACAAAGTTCTGAGGGATTAAGTACTTCCGGATTCGAGGACCTGGATAAGGATACAGCTTATCTGTTTGTTTCCAGTCATCGTGATATTGTTCTGGATACCTCTCTGCTCAATTTGGTATTGCTGGATGAGGGACTTGTAATGACATCTTCAGCAATTGGGGATAATCTGGTACAGAAATCATTCCTTCATATCCTTGCAAAACTGAATCGTAATTTTTTAGTTCAGCGTGGACTGCCGATCCGCGAACAACTAAACAGTTCAAAGATCATGTCCGAATATATTTATGAGCTGCTTACTAAAGAAAACCGATCTGTATGGATTGCACAAAGAGAAGGCCGAACCAAAGACGGCAATGACGCTACACAACAAGGAGTTCTGAAAATGCTTGCCATGGCAGCAGGGGGGCAGTCATTAACCGACTTCTTTAAAAGTCTGAAAATAGTTCCGCTATCTATTTCATATGAATATGATCCTACAGATGTTCTGAAGATGCCGCAACTTATGGCGAAATCAAGAAATGAAGTTTATATTAAAGATAAGGATGAGGATTTTACAACAATGCTAAGCGGAGTGCTGGGCCAGAAAAAACGCATTCACCTCCATGCAGGAAAGGTACTTGGGACTGAACTTGATGAAATCGGGTCAGAATTTGATAACAAGAACAAACAGCTACAGGCCATTGCTCAGGTAATTGATGATTCTATTATCCGGAATTATAAACTCTGGCCAACAAATTTCATTACCTACGACCTTTTGCATAAGACCAATCAATATTCCGGATGTTATACGGAAAATGAAAAGATGCTGTTCGAGAGAAGAATGGAAATGCGTATCGATATTTCCGATGCAGAGCTGAAACAAAGTTTTTTAGCAATGTATGCAAATCCGGTTATCAATAAAAATAAATACAATAAATAGCAGGCTTTAGCATATTTGAAATCTGTAAAATAGAATTCTTTTTTAATGCGAAAAGGGAATGAGATAAACCTGTAAACTCAAACTCTTCTGAGTTTTATCATGTATGATATAACACACTGGTCACTTCAGTTTTCCGATCAATACCATGTCAGTAATCATTACACCATCTTTATCGGAAGAATTAAAACGTTTTACCTGCAACATATCAAAATTATTTTCCTGGAAAGCTTTTGCTAAATAATCTTCCTGATGGTAATAAAGGTAAACCTGATCTCCTAAACTGGATGTGATCAATCCTGATTTGCTATAATCATCCTCCATCGTACTCAAATAAAATACACCTCCGGGCTTTAACAATGCGGAGACATCTTTGGTTAAGGTGATTGCTTCATCACGTGTTAAATAAGGAAGGCAGAAGCCACAAACGATTCCGTCAAATTTTTTTTGAATCTTATGAATATCCCGGCAATCCATCAGTTGAAAATCTGCTGTAGGATTATTGGCTTGGGCAAGATCAAGCATTTTTGAGGATAAATCGATTCCTAATATGTTATATTCTGGTTTTCTGTCCAATAAATGTTTAGTAATATTTCCCGGACCACAGGCAATATCAAGAATATCGGCACGATCAGCTTCGATTTGATCGCAGAAGAAATTAAAAGTGTTCCCAAACAAGCTTACATCCATGAACTTATCCTGGTATATTTTTGCGGCTTTATCAAATGCCTCAACAGGTTTCAATATTTTCATGATTATAGATTTTGGTATACCAATTTAAATAAATATTATCAATCTCTAAGAAAAAGTAGGGCAGTTTTGAATATATACTTAAAATGGATTCATGATCAATTGACTAGAATAAGCAAAAGTCATGTTACTAATACTCGATTTGTCAATTTCACCTGATAATATAAATGAGTAAAATTGAAGACTCACAAGCTTTTTGCTGGTTTTTGCTTTAAGTGCAATTGAAAGGATTCTTCATCTAAACCTTATTTTTAGTTAATTAAGAAAATGTGAACAACATAAAATTATGCGATAAACGAAATTTAGGGTTGAAGGGTGAAGATTTAGGTTATTCTATTATGGGTGTTTCACCGTAAAATGAAAAAATGATATTAATAAAGCTTAAAAATAAAATGATTTATAGATTTCCATTATTAGACTTTTTAATTTGAAATTATTGACTAGATCATATTGGACTATATTGTTATGTGATAAAGCTTTACAGTTAATAAAAAATTCACCCTGATGTGATTATTGTTATGCAGAGAATAATATTGGTCTAAAAGCTTTATAATGAATAAACTAACTGCAATATCTCAATTTGTTATATTTAATTTAATTAAACAACCTTATAATTTAATATTATTTTAATGCTGTTTGTATTAATAAAAAACTTACATTAGCATATCACCAAAATGAGACATAAAGAATCAAAAAGTATGAAAAGCCTATGAATAAAGGCTTTATATGTTAAAACTAAATGAACAAAATTAAATTTCTATGAAAAATGTGTCAACACAAAAAAAAATTAAACACCTGTTCAGGGTCTTTGAGACTTTTAATCCTAACCTGAACAAATTTTCATCTACGGATCACATTCACTCTTCCAAAATATTGAATTTAATACGGCATTAATCATCTACCGCTAAATATTCTATAGAATACACTTTATGTGAGGCTATTTTAGAACAACCCAATGATTATAAGATCAGGTGGGTGGGATAGCTTGTTTCTATTTTAAAAAAACATATCAACATGGAAGATACTTCAAAAAATAATCTTCAGCTGGATAACCAGTTGAACAGGACAGATATTGCCGTTATTGGAATGTCATGCAGGTTTCCCGGAGCGGATAATTATCATGATTTTTGGAATAACCTTATCAATGGAACCTTCAGTGTAACGGAGATTCCGGAATCGCGTTGGGATTGGCGGGAATACTATGGTGATCCCGCGTCGGACATACCAAAAACTAATAGCAAATGGGGAGGATTTATCAATGATATGGATAAATTTGATCCTTTATTCTTTAATATATCCCCTAAAGAAGCTAAATATATTGACCCCCAGCACAGAGTCTTTTTAGAGGCAGCGTGGCATGCAGTGGAAGATGCAGGATACAGCACGGAGAGCCTGTCTGGCAAAAAAGTAGGAGTGTATGTTGGGGTTTCCAAAAATGATTACGCAGAAATGCTGCAATCTACGCATCAGGAGATTAGCTCGTTCGTTTCTACTGGTACGGTACATTCTATTTTGGCGAACAGGGTTTCTTTTTTCCTTGATATCAGAGGGAAAAGTGAAGTGGTAGATACCGCTTGTTCCAGTTCTTTGGTGGCATTGCATAATGCTATCAGGGATATTCGTTCAGGAAATTGCGAATCTGCTCTGGTAGGTGGTGTGAATGCATTGATTACACCAACCATGTATTTGTCTCACGGGAAATCAGGGATGCTATCCTCAGAAGGTAAATGCAAAACCTTTGATGAAAGTTCTGACGGATACGTACGTGGAGAAGGAGTAGGATGTATTTTCATAAAACCATTGTCTGCGGCAATAGCAGATAATGATCATATTATAGGTGTGATTAAAGGAACAGCAGTGAATCATAATGGCCGTTCCAATTCATTGACTTCCCCAAGCGTACGTGCACAGGCTGAAGTAGTAAATGCTGCTTTGGAAGATGCTGCTTTGGAAGCAGGAAATGTAAGCTATATTGAAGCACACGGTACGGCAACGCCATTGGGTGATCCTATTGAGATCAGTGCTTTGAAAAAAGTCTACAGTCAGTATGGAGCGGATGAAAATATCAATTGCACTTTAGGGGCACTAAAAACCAATATCGGTCACCTGGAAAGTGCTGCGGGTATAGCTGGGCTTATCAAAGTTTTGCTATGTATGCAGAATGGAAAGATTCCGGGGATATTGCATCATAAAAAGCTGAATCCATATATCGATTTAAAAGGAAGTCCTTTTGTTATTTCTACTGAAAATACAGAATGGAAGCCTTCTGAGAGCGGAATTCAAAGTGGAGCATTGACAGCCGGGGTAAGTTCTTTTGGAATGGGGGGAGTAAATGCACATGTTATTTTACAGGCGTATGATGGAGAACAAATCAGAAATACGGAGGAAAACGTAAGGAGTTATACCATCCCATTATCTGCAAGAACAGAAAAACAGTTAAAAGCATATGCTGAAAGAATTATAGATTTTATAAGAAAAAATAGGGCAGAATTACGCATACAAGATATTGCCTTTACCCTTCAAAACGGAAGAGATACAATGGCTGCTAAAGCTGTTTTCGTAGTTTCTGACGTAGAAGATCTTATTAAGCAGTTAGAAGAATATATTTCCACAGGAAAAATTAACAAAACCGAGACGGATGCTGAAAATCAACTGGCTGATGGTGTAAGAATTTCTTTACCGGGATATCCTTTTGAAAGAAGAAGATGCTGGATGGATGGAGCTTCTGTATCAGTGGCCACTTCAAATTCAGCAATTGTTCGGGAAGTGGGATCACCATTGATGCAGTTTTTAAACAAAGATCAGCAACAATGGGAATATGAAGCTCTTTTACAATCAACAAATTATTTTATTCGTGATCATGTAGTGCAAGGCGAATGCATGATGCCGGGAGTTGCTTATCTGGAAATTGCAAGATCGGTAGCAGAACAGGCTTGTGGACGTCCGGTTAATGAATTGAATGATGTATGCTGGATGCATTCGGTAAAAGTATATGAAGAGAATGTCCCTTTACAGATCAAACTTACACCAATAAATACAGGATTTTCATTTGAAATCACAACTACTGACGGGGTTCACTCCAATGGAAATGTCTCACTGAAAAGCAATACAACTTCCGCAGGATCTATTGACTTGCAAAAAATAAAACAACGTTGCTCCACTGTAAAAACAACAGAAGAAATCTATCAGGAATTTGCAAAAGAAGGTTTGGCTTACAAGGAAACTTTTCAAACCATCACAGAAGGCTTTTTTGCCTCTGATGAAGCAATATGCCTATTAAAACCTACTAAAAAAGAAAATCCGGTTTCCTCAAAAGTCTGGGAACCGTCTCTATTAGATGGGGTTTTTCAAACCGTTGTTGGATTATGCATCTGGGGTAATGTAGAAGCCCAACATCAGTTATTACCATTTTATTTAAAAGCGATCCGTTGTTATGGTAATCTGGCAGATGCTCATTATGCTTATGTCAAAAAATCAGATACATACCAGAATGGAAACAGGTTTTCATTTGATTTGTTTTTGTGTGATGAACATGGAAATGTGATCCTTGAATTTAATGAATTTGTGAAAAGAGCTTATAAATCAGGACCTGTGACCATTGAGGAAACGGCTGTACCTGTTATTGAGAGCTTACATTATACGACCGATTGGCTAGAAAGACCATTAGGAATCCACGCAGAAAGACCTGCTTCTGTTATTATTTTTGATACGGACGCTTTATTATACGAAAAGATAAAGGCAGAATTAGGTTATACAAAACCAGTTTTGGTATTACCAGGGGATTCTTATGAGAAAAAAGATCAATACACCTATCAGCTTGATGTTGCAGATACGGCATCTTTTAAAAATCTGCTTAAAGATCTTGAAGAAGACGGAATGGTAACGGATAACTGGATCTACAGATGGGGAATGAGCCGTGGTGAACAGGTCGCCGAGAATATGCAGGATATTTATGCATTGTTGTATCTGTCGCAAGCTTTAATTACTGCTGAATATTCTGGACGTATTAAGTTGCTGTTTGCCTACAATTATAATGATACAAAATCTGCTGCTATACAGCAAATGGCAGGTGGGTTTTCCAGAACCTTGGCTTATGAGAACCCAAGGATTTCAATTCTAACATTAGGCATCAGTGAGGCAGATGTATCTTCTTACCAGGATATCATTGTGCAGGAAACGACGCATTATGTGATGGCTCCTCTCCTGGAAGTAATTTACCGTAACAGACTAAGACAGGAAAGAACCGTTGTACCAGTAAGACAACTGAACAACTCATCATCAGAACTATTGTTAAAAGAAAACGGATGTTATATCATTACCGGTGGCACCGGTGGTTTAGGAATGGTATTCGCTGCTTACTTGGCGGAACACTATAAGGCCAATATTATATTAATAGGCCGAAGCTTAAAGAATGAAGCCATTGAAGAAAAGCTTCAGCAATTAAAACAACTTGGAGGAAATGCAGCATACTACAGAGCTAATGTGGCTGATAAAAGAGCACTTTCTGTGGCTATTTCTAAAATCAAAAAGAAATTTAAAACGATTAACGGAGTCATTCATGCAGCTGGTCTGATTGAAGACTCTTTTATCATCAATAAAAAAGCAGATTCATTTGAAAGAGTGATCACTCCAAAAGTATATGGAACGATCAATCTGGATGAATGCCTTCAGAATGAAACGCTTGATTTCTTTATCGTATTTTCTTCAATAGCTTCATTGATGCCTAATCAGGGACAATGTGACTATGCTTCTGCTAACAATTTCCTTGATCACATGATGGAAATCAGAAACAGAAGAGAAATAGAAAAAGGAAATCATGGAATCAGCCTGGCTATTAACTGGCCTTTATGGGAAAGCGGAGGAATTACCGTTTCCGATGAAGAAAGAGAGCATTTATGGCAGGTATTCGGAATGAAACCGATGCTTAATGAAGATGCCTTAAAAGGTTTTGTAAAATTATTAAGCACAGACAATAACTCAACATCAGGTCAGGCGGTATTGATTGAAGGAATTGCAGCTAAAATAGAATCTCACCTAAGTGTCGAGCATGTATTTGATCAAGCCCATAGTGAAAAAAGAGACTCTGAAAAAGGTGATTTCTCTTCAGTACTTAGAAATATGATTGCTGATATTTTACCTAAAACTTCAGTAATAACAGATACAGACAGCTTCAATAAACTAGGTCTTGATTCTTCAGGACTGGTAAAGCTTTCTGCAAAATTGACTGAATATGTGGGAGCAACAATCAATCCTGTTTTATTGATTGAATACAATACCATCAAAAATCTTGCTGCTAATATTGCCAACGAGGTTCCATCTTTTGATCCTGAAAAGATCAGAGAATCTCTGTCAAACGACACTAAAAAGAGTTATATAGCAACTACTTCATTGGTAGATGCTGAACGATCAGACGTAAAGAACTTACTGTTTAGAAAACGATATAGCAATGAAGAATTCTTCATGCAGGATCATGTGGTGGATGGAAAATACAATGTTCCGGGAGCCTGCTACATTGAAATGGGAAGACAGGCTGCCACATTGCTTGGAAAAAGGATTTGCAGTTTATCCAATAATTACTGGCCGGAAGTATTATCATCAGCAGGGCCTGCAATCAATGCTTTTATTCAGATGGTATCAAAGGGTTCATTGTATGCTTACGAAATATTTAGTGAAGATACCAATGGTCGAAAAACAGTACATGCAATGGGTGATGTCAACATGGAAACATCCATTGAACCGGGCGAACTGGGAACTTTTGATATTCAGGCAGCTCAAGAAAAATTAAATATAAGTATAAGCAGGGAAACGGTTTATGAACAAATCATCGCTGAAGGATTACACGTAGGACCTTCTTTTATGCCGATGAAGGAACTGTGGACCAATAAAGAAGAAGCTCTAGGACACCTCATCTTGCCTTTACACGTGGCAGAAACATTGTCAGATTATATTTTACATCCGAGTATGCTTACAGGAGTATTCCAGACCGCTATTATTAATAATAAGCCTAATGGCTTGGAAAACTCCAAATACATTCCGGTGGCCATAGATGAGATTG
This sequence comes from Chryseobacterium sp. Chry.R1, assembly GCF_039645525.1. Classification (NCBI taxonomy): domain Bacteria; kingdom Pseudomonadati; phylum Bacteroidota; class Flavobacteriia; order Flavobacteriales; family Weeksellaceae; genus Chryseobacterium; species Chryseobacterium sp. Chry.R1. The sequence continues at coordinate 3,751,492 of NZ_CP151793.1, read as the reverse complement.
TATTTACAGGTCAGATTCCTGCGGAGTGTTACGTACATACCATAGCTCACGAAGCTAACAAAACCAGAAGCGGCATCAGAAAATTTGATGCTCAGGTGATGGATATTGAAGGAAATATTATTGCCAAACTTAATGGGTTTTCAATCAAAGAAACAACCAATGCATCCATTACTGTAACTTCAACTCAATCAGTAGCCCCAAGAGTGAAAGCTGTTGAGAGTGGTGAACTTGCGATAGAACGCATTGAAAGTCTTTTGAAAACATTGTTACACGAAGGAGTTGGTCTGGAAGAAGAAGAAATGGATGCTGAAACATCTTTTGAAGAACTGGGAATTAACTCCAGAATGATTATCGATCTGAATAGATTGTTAGCAAAAACCTTCGGAAACTTATCCAAAACCCTATTTTTTGAATACCGCAATATCAATGAGCTGGCAGGGTATTTTCAGAAAAAACATGCGGGTGTATTAAAAGATCTATTAGGTGAACCGGAAGAAATTGATTCAACACCGGAAAGGGTAGAAGAGATTGCTTCTGTTGAGCATTCAACAGAAAAAAGCACAAACAAAGACATTGCTATTGTTGGAGTGAGTGGAAAATATCCAAAATCGAATACACTTTCTGATTTCTGGGATTTGATGAAAAAAGGAGACGACTGTATTGAAGAAATTCCGCAGGATCGTTTTGATTATAAGGGACATTTTGATGAAGATAGAGAAAATGGATTGTTATATGCCCGTTGGGGTGGTTTTATTAATGATGTTGATCAATTTGATCCATTATTTTTTAATATCTCACCAAGAGAAGCAGAGAAAATTGATCCTCAGGAAAGGTTATTTTTAGAGGTAGTCTGGTCCACGTTGGAAGATGCCGGAATTACCCGTGAGAAACTCACAGAACAATCTAAGAAAGTAGGTGTTTTCGTAGGTGCATTATGGCAGCCATACGTTAACCTTGGAATAGAAGAAACAGCCAAAGGAAATCCTGTCGCTCCAAGTGGCCTTTTATACAGTATTCCTAACAGAGTTTCTTACTTCTTTAACTGGACAGGGCCAAGTATGGCCATAGACACTGCTTGTTCTGCATCATTAACGGCTTTACATTATGCCTGTGAAAGCATCAGAAGCGGAGAATCGGAAAGCTGTATTGCCGGAGGTGTGAACTTATCATTGTCATTGAGCAAATATTTATTCCTGAGTCAGAATAATTTCTTAGCCAGTGACGGACGTTGCAGAAGCTTTGGTATTGGAGATGGTTATGTACCAGGTGAAGGGATCGGTGCAGTTTTGCTTAAGCCTCTGGAAAAAGCAATTGCGGATGGTGACCAGATTTATGGGGTGATCAAAGGAACTAACGTTAATCATAATGGAAGAACCAATGGATATACCGTACCAAGTCCTAATTTACAAGGGGAATTGATTCAGTCTGCTTTGCAAAAGACCGGAATTGATCCACGCACCATATCGTATGTAGAAGCTCATGGAACAGGAACATCTTTAGGAGATCCTATTGAAATGACGGGACTTTGTAAAGCTTTTGATGAATATACAGATGATAAACAATTTTGTGCCATCGGTTCTGTAAAATCAAACATCGGGCATCTGGAAGCCGCAGCGGGTATTGCAGGACTGACAAAAATTCTGTTACAGTTTAAACACCAGCATTTAGTACCATCTATTCATTCTGCAACACTGAATCCGAATATCAGTTTTGAAGATACACCCTTCTATGTTCCTCAAAATTTAGCGCCATGGAAAAGACCGGTGATCATTAATCAGAACGGACAATCAGAAGAATTGCCATTAAGAGCGATGTTAAGTTCTTTTGGTGCCGGTGGAAGCAATGCTCATCTTATTATCGAAGAATTCAGAGCACCAGAGCAGACTCCTAAAAATGAATTAGAACAGGATCCTGCGATCATTGTCTTATCAGCTAAAAATGAAGAACGCCTTCAGGAACAGGTATTTAACTTAAAGTATAGTTTAGAAAAAGATAACACCTTATCATTGGCGGATATCGCTTATACTTTACAAACAGGAAGAGAAGCCATGGAAAACCGGGTAGCCTTTGTTGTGAAGGATATTCCATCATTAATAGGTGTACTGGATGACTTTTTAAAAGATACAGATTCTCAAAAAACATATACAACAGGAACCTGTAAAATAGGAACTAAAGGTGAAGAAAAATCTACCGAAGTTCAGAATAGGATCAATGCCGGAGATTGGGCTGGAATTGCTGATCTATGGATACAGGGATCTGTATTCGACTGGAATTTGCTTTACGCTGAAAAACAACCTCGTAAGATCAGCCTGCCTACCTATCCTTTTGCAAGGGAACGCTACTGGCTTCCTACTGCTGAAGAAAAATTGAATCCAACAGGAAAAATTGTTGACAGAACACTACATCCACTGGTACACCAGAATACATCTGACCTGGATCAACAACAGTTCAGCAGCACTTATAGTGGTGAAGAATCATTCTTAGCGGATCATCAGGTACGCCATAATAAAATCTTACCAGGAGTTGCTTATCTGGAGCTGGCAAGGGCTGCGGGTAAATTCAGTAACCATAAGCAAGTTACCCAACTTAAAGAAGTAAGCTGGATCAATCCTTTCTGGGTTCATCAATCAGAAACACTTCACATAGGATTACACCGCGATCAGGAAGATGTGGTTTATGAAATATACAGTGGCCATGAAGACACCCTGATTACTCATAATAGTGGAAGACTTTCCAATGTTTTAACGGCAGCTCCTGCAAAAATGAATATTCAGCAGCTTAAAAAAGACTGTGTCAATGAAATCACAGGATCAGAATTGTATAACACCTTTGATTTAGAAGGATTAAACCTGAAGAGTAGTTTTCAGCAGGTAGAGATCTTATATGTGGCAGAAGAATATGCTTTGTCAAAAATAAAATTGGTGAATAACGAAGGTTGCGTATATCCACCTTGTATTATGGATAGCCTTCTTCATGCCATTTATGGTTTAATGGATTCTTATTCATTGGTACTGCCTTTTTATGCAGGAGAAATTAATTTCTATAAAGGACTTGAAGAAGCCCAGGAGCTTTGGGGTTATGCGGTGAGAAAAAAAGAAGGAGATAACGACAAGGTTGTAACTGCCGATTTTTATTTATTAAATGAAAACGGAGAAGCATTATTATCCTTTAAAGACTTTATCTTCCTGCCTTTGGGAAGCAAGGATTCCGGTCATTCAGGAATAAAGACTTCTTCGAATGAAAAAGGAAAAGTAGTGTATTATCAACAGGAATGGAAAGAAGAAGCCTTAAGCTCAGAACAACTTGAAACCGCCAATCAGATAATTCTTATTGCTGGTGGTGCCATAGATTTGTGCGATAAGCTTCAGGAAGAACTGGGACTGGAAGTTATATCCATCAACCAGGAAAAGCCAGTGGCTTTCTTCAATTCCGTACTATCTAAAATAAAAGAAAAAATAAAGGAGAAAGGGCGTACTCAAATTACGATCGTTTGTCAGAACAGTGATTACCCTGAGTATGGTTTTGTATCCGGATTGCTTAAAACAGCACATCTTGAGTATCCTGGAATTACAGGTAAAGTACTTGCCGTGGATCATTTATCCGTTAAGAATTTGGGAGAACTTACTTCAATGATTGAAGCGGAGCAGCATAATAAAGATGTTGAAGTAGCCTATACTAATGGTGTAAGAACCGTAAAAAGATCAGTGTCTGTAACTTTTGATTCACAAAATACGGAAGGTATAACCTTTAAAAAAGGAGGAGTTTACCTTTTAACGGGTGGTGCAGGAGGCTTAGGTTTGAAGATCGCAGAGCATATTTGCAGTAAAAATAATATTACACTGGTACTAACAGGCAGAAGTGTATGGTCTGAAACCATTAAGACTTTAGTGTATAAAATACCTGGAGCTGTTTATCATCATTGTGATCTGAGCAACTTTGAAGAAACCCAGAAACTGGTACATCTTATTAATCAGGAATATGGTCCTTTAAATGGCGTGATTCACAGTGCAGGTGTCCTTAGAGATAGTTATATCATCAATAAAACATCTTTACAGGTGGATGAGGTTTTTGCAGCTAAAGTAGAGGGGACAAAAAACATTGATGAAGCGACCAAAGATCAGCCATTAGATTTTATGGTATTCTTCTCTTCCATAACAAGCATTAAAGGAAATGCCGGACAGGCGGATTATGCTGCTGCTAATGCTTATTTGAATACGTATGCGACTTACCGAAATACAGAAAGGAATAGTAAAAAAGCAAACGGTAAAACTTTAAGCATCTGCTGGACTTTATGGAAAGATGGCGGAATGCAGGTGAATGAAGAAGACATAAAGCATTTGGAAACACACCTGGGATCACTTTCACTTCCATCCGCACATGGTATAAGGGCTTTTGATACTTTACTAAAAAATGGGAAAGGAGAAATTCTGGTTACCTATGAAAACACTCATGAAGATGTACAGGTTTCTAAAATTAAGGTAGAAGATGCTCCAATAGCCCAAGTAGCTATTGGTCAATCTGAAATTTCAGAAAAAGTTTCAGGTAAAATTATCGAAACAGTAGCAGCGTTGTTAAAATTAAACCCTGCGGCTATTAAAAGAGACAAAGCATTTGGTGATTACGGTTTTGAGTCCGTTTCACTAACCAGATTTGCCCGCCAGTTAAATGCATTTTATGAGCTTAAATTATTACCCACTGTTTTTTATAATTATCCGACGATCAATGATCTGAAAGATTTTTTAATGGAAGAACATTATGTGTCAGTAGCTCAAAAACACAGCTCATCTGTAGTTGTAAAATCAGAAGAGGTTCAACCTGCTACGATCATACACAAACGAGTTGCTTTCAATAATGAGGGACGTACCGCATTACCAAAAACAGCTGTGAATGTCATCAGTAACAATACTGATACAACACAAAAAGCAGTTGCTATTATTGGGATCAGTGGACGTTTCCCTGGGTCAGATGATTTAGATGCTTTCTGGAAAAATATCAGTCACAATAAAGATCTGATCACTGAAATTTCTCCAGACCGATGGGATTGGAAAGCGTATTACGGAGATCCGTTAAAAGAAAAAAATAAGACCAAAGCTAAATGGGGCGGACTGATCTCCGACATTGATAAATTTGATCCTTTATTCTTTAACATCTCTCCGCGTGAAGCAGAACTGATGGATCCACAACAAAGAATCACTCTGGAGGCCGTATATCATGCTCTTGAAGATGCAGCAATTGCACCGGATAAGATCAAAGGAAGTGACACCAGTATTTTTATTGGAGTTTCCACATCCGACTATTCTATGTTAGTGAATAATCAGTCTGATTTAACCGGACAGGGACATTATGCAACCGGATCAGTACATTCTATCCTGGTCAACAGAATATCTTATTTATTAGATATTCGTGGGGCAAGCGAGCCTGTGGATACCGCTTGTTCTAGTTCACTGATTGCCATTCACCGTGCCGTAGCACACATCAGAAACGGAGATAGCAAAATGGCAATTGCCGGAGGGGTAAATGCACTTCTTTCTCCGGAATTGACTCTTTCATTCAGTGAATCTGGAATGCTAAGCGTAGATGGACGTTGTAAAACATTTGACGAAAGTGCTAATGGTTATGTACGTGGTGAAGGAGTAGGAGTGGTGATCTTAAAATCATTGGAACAGGCAGAAGCAGACGGAGATCATATTTACGGAATTATCCGTGGAAGCGCAGAAAACCATGGTGGAAAAGCCAATACACTAACTTCTCCAAACCCGAATGCTCAAAAAGAACTGTTGGTTAAAGCGTATAGAAGAGCAGGAGTTCATCCGGCAGATGTAAGCTATATAGAGGCTCATGGAACAGGAACTTCGCTGGGAGATCCCATTGAAATAGAAGGATTGAAACTTGCTTTTAATACTTTATATAAACAGAGAAATCAAACTCCGGCAGAAGTTGCCTATTGCAGTATTGGAAGTGTCAAAACAAATATTGGCCACCTGGAAGCTGCTGCAGGAATTGCAGGGGTAATGAAGGTCATCCTGGCGATGAAACATAAAACACTGCCTGGAAATCCTCATTTGATTCAGACCAACCCATATTTAAATCTGGATGGAAGTCCGTTCAGGTTGCAGCAAAATACAACCGACTGGAATGTTGCTGACAACAAACCAAGAATTGCGGGAATCAGTAGTTTTGGTTTTGGAGGAGCCAACGCTCATTTAATTATAGAAGAATATATTCCTACCAGAAAAGGAATTGTGGAAGGACAGCCTGCTGTTATTTTATTATCTGCAAAAAATGCAGACCGGTTAAAAGCTAAAGCATTGCAGTTGAAAACATTCTTGCAAGCTCATCCGGATACTGATTTACACGAACTGGCTTACACGTTGCAATCAGGGCGTGAAGCGATGGAAGAACGTCTTGCATGGATTGCAGAAAGCCAGGATGATCTATTGACTCAGTTGGAGAACTACACCAATGGCAATAGCTTTGGATTCTATCAAGGAAATATCAATCAGGAGCAGATCGGCTTCCTTCTCGAGGGAACTGCAGGAAAAGCCTATGTGGAAACAGCTTTTAAAAATAATGAGATCAAAAGCCTTGCTCAGCTGTGGATAAAAGGAATTGATGTTGATTGGAAACTATTGTACACAGATATGTTACCAAAACGCATCAGTCTCCCTGTTTATCCATTTGCAAGACAACGGTACTGGATCCCTGATTCTCCTAAAAGAATAGTGCATGCACCAATCACAGAAAATCATCTGCATCCTTTGTTACATACCGATGAATCTAATGGTAAGCAAAAACAATACGCGGCAGTATATGATGGAACTGAATCTTTCCTTTATGATCACATCGTAAATGATGAGAAAATACTTCCGGGAGTAGCCTATCTGGAAATAGCGAGAGCAGCAGGGGCTTTGAGCTCCCAAAAGCAAGTGGTAAAATTAAAAAATGTGAGTTGGCTGAACCCGCTAAAACTTGAAAATGGAATGGTCTCTATTGCCGTTACATTGGATCCAGAACCAACAGGTCTTAATTACAAAATTTATAATCAGAAAAATAGCCAGCTTCTTTATGGAAACGGTTTGATCATTACCGGTGAGGGAGAACCTCTCGGAAGATATGATCTGGAAATGATGAAAGCGGCCTGCTCAAAGGTTATTCCTGGAGCAGAAGTTTATCACAATTTCAAAGAAAACGGATTGAACCTTGGAAAGAGCTTCAGAGGAGTTGCCCAAATTAACGTAGGGGAGAATATCGCTTTATCAGAGATCCGTCTTGAAGAACTGGAAGGTTGCATGTATACACCGGGTATTATGGACAGTCTCTTGCATACTATTTACGGATTGGTTATTTCCGGAGGAGAAGCCTATTCATTGGAGTTACCCTATTTTGTAAAAGAAGTATATTTTTATGAGCCTATAACAGATGCTTCAGTATTGTGGGGCTATGCCAGAAAAAGTGAAAATTACAAAGACGGCGATCAGGTCGTTGCATACGATCTGGATCTCCTGAATAATGAAGGAGATGTATTGTTAAGCTTCAAAGATTTTGTGGCACTTCCCTTGGATGGTCTTGAAACTACGGTACAGGAAGATACTCCTGACGAAACTGTTGAAAAATCGGTTGACGAACAAATAACAGCACCAGTTGAAGCAAGTTTGCTAAAGAAAAAAGCAACCGATAAGATCATCAGTATTGTTGCTGAATTAGTAAGAATGGAGCCTGCCGAAATTGAAAATGATAAAAAATTCGGAGATTATGGGTTTGATTCCATTTTATTAACCCGTTTCAACAATGAGCTCAACGGTTATTATGATCTGGATCTGATGCCAACGGTCTTTTATAATTATGCAACCATCAATAAACTGGCTGCATTTATGACAGAAGAATATACGGAGGCACTCACTGCATTGCACGGAGAATCTCCTGCTGTTCCAATAGCTAATCCGGTTGAAAAAATCACAATAAAAAAGAGCGCTTTTTCAACAACCGTTGCAACACCTGTAAAGCAACCAGTAAAACAGCTCACTCCTTACAAACCAAAGCCACAATCCGTCAATGAACCTATTGCTATTATTGGGATGAGTGGACGCTTTCCGGGATCACCGGATCTGGATACTTTCTGGAAAAATATCAGCGAAAATAAAGACCTGATCACAGAAGTTCCCGCAGACCGATGGGATTGGAAAAAATATGACGGAGATCCTTTAACGGAAAAGAATAAAACCCGATCCAAGTGGGGAGGTTTCCTTACCGATATCGATAAGTTTGATCCTGCATTTTTCAGTATTTCTCCCATGGAGGCTGAGCTAATGGATCCTCAACAACGTATTCTCATGGAGTCCGTATACCAGGCGCTGGAAGACGGTGGAATTGCAACAGAAAGCATTAAAGGGACCAATACCGGAATATTTATAGGAGTTTCTGCCTCTGACTATTTGATACGCCTTCGCCATGAAACCGATTTAGCGGGACAAATGCATACCACTACAGGCTCCGTACATTCCATGATGGTGAACAGGATTTCCTATTTACTGGATATCAATGGACCAAGTGAACCGGTAGATACTGCCTGTTCAAGTTCATTAATTGCCATTCACAGGGCGGTTGAAAATATCAGAAGCGGTATGTGTAATATGGCTATTGCAGGAGGAGTGAATGCACTACTTTCTCCAGAGTTGACCCTTTCTTTCAGCCAATCAGGAATGTTGAGCAAAGACGGAAGATGTAAAACGTTTGACCAGAGTGCCAATGGATACGTAAGAGGAGAAGGAGTAGGAATTATTGTCCTTAAATCATTGAAACAGGCCATTGCAGATGGTGATCCTATTCATGCGGTGATCAGAAGTACCGCAGAAAACCATGGGGGAAGAGCGAACACCTTAACTTCACCTAATCCGATTGCACAAAGAGATCTTTTGCTTCATGCCTATCGCAGTGCCGGAATCGATCCGCGTGATGTAAGTTATATTGAAGCTCACGGTACCGGAACACCTCTTGGAGATCCGATAGAAGCAGAAGGACTGAAGCTTGCATTTAAAGATTTATATAAAGATAAAGGACTTCAACAGCCTGCAGAACCGCATTGCAGTATCGGAAGTGTAAAAACCAATATCGGACACCTGGAATCTGCAGCAGGTATTGCAAGTACTATTAAAGTACTACTGTGTATGAAACACAATACATTGCCAGGAAATCCACACTTAAAAAATCCTAATGAATACCTGAAATTAAACGGAAGTATCTTCCAGTTGCGAACAGAGACAGGTCCCTGGATCACATCCGATAACCGTCCTAAAATTGCGGGAATCAGCAGTTTCGGATTCGGAGGCGCCAATTCACATATTATCATTGAAGAATACCGACCTGATCAGACAACTCCTTATCAGGAAGACGGCCAGTCCATTATTATACTTTCTGCAAAAACTAAAGACAATCTGAAACAGCAGGTGAGTAACCTTTTAGATTTTGTTCAAAAAAATCCTGAAGCGAATCTTTTTGATATTGCCTATACCCTGCAAACGGGCAGGGATGAAATGGAAGAAAGACTGGCCTTGGTCGTAACCAATAAAATCGAATTGATGAGCAGACTGACAGATTATCTTTCAGGAAATTCAGAACATGGATTTACAGGAAATATAAAACAGGATAAAACGGGTTCCGGAAATGCCTATATCAGTATTGCCATTGACAATAAAGACCTCAATTCATTGGCAGGCTTATGGGTTAAAGGAGCATCTGTAGATTGGAACCTGCTATATATCAACGGACGTCCTTCGAAAATCAATTTACCGGTTTATCCGTTTACCAAAAACAGATACTGGATCCCTGTCAGTTCATTCCTGCTAAAAACAATGGCAAATACCAGAATTCATCCATTACTGCATATGAATGAATCGGATTTAAATGAACAAAAGTATACCAGTATTTTTACAGGTGAGGAAGTTTTCCTGAGCGATCATAAAGTAAGAAACGAAAAGATATTGCCGGGAGTTGCTTATCTCGAACTGGCAAGAATTGCCGGAACATTGAGTACAGGCCAAAAGGTAACACAACTTAGAAATATCAGTTGGGTCAATCCGATTTCCATCGTGGATGACTATGCAAAGATTTCAACCGCGATTTATAGGGATGGTGATCAGCTTTGCTATGAGGTTTATAACGATGAAGAAGTGGTACATGGTAATGGTCAGATATCGACCGATAAGCTTATCCAGCCGGAAAATATGGATATCAATGCTTTGAAGGCTAAAGCCAATAAGGTGTTGGATGGGAAAGGAATGTACAATGAATTTTTGGCTGCTGGACTTGATCTCGGTGCTGTCTATCAGGGAGTTCAAAAGATGTATGCAGATGACTATGGCTGTTTAGCTAAAATTAATCTGACCAGCCTCGAAGGCTTTATGTACACTCCTGGAATCCTTGACAGTATGCTCCATACCATTTATGGTTTCCAGCAACTCGCTGACGAAACGTATTCATTGGCACTTCCTTATTTTATGGGAGAGATGAGCTGCTACCAGACATTAGAAGGACAATCATTGTGGGCATATGCACGAAAAAATGAGCAAACCAAATCAGAAGATAAGCTGGCAGCATACGATATTGATCTGATCAATGATCATGGTGTCGTTCTAGTAAGTTTCAGAAACTTTGTAGCCCTTCCGTTAGATGGTTTTAAACCCACAAAGTTAGTTAAAAAAGATACTGATACATTTATCTATCAGCCGGTTTGGGAAGAAATGACTGTAGAAAACACACAGGTAAGAGAGACCGAGAAACAGTTCATTTGGCTTGCAGGGGGTACAGATTCATTGGCAGAAACATTAAAAGAAAGATTGGGAATCCCGGTACAGACCATTGCAATCGATCAGCCAATCGAATATTTTACTACAATACTTGAACAGCTTAAAAGTTATCTGAAGAAAAATGCTTCAGTGCATATCACAGTGGTTTACCCAAATCATCAGTATCCACAGGCAGGATTTATTACCGGTTTGTTAAAAACGGCAGTTCAGGAAAATCCTGGAGTTACCGGACAGACCATCGGTGTAGACAGCTTCGATCCTGATTTTCTGGCAGAATTACTGAAAAATGAAGTAAGTAAAAATGCTGAAATCCGTTATGATCAGGTTATTTTCAAAACAAAACAGTTCAGACCGGTAGTAAAAGATATTCTAGCGGTAGATCAAATGGCGATCCGTGAACATGGAGTATACCTCATTACAGGTGGTGCCGGTGGTCTGGGACAGATTTTCGCGAAGCATATAAGCAAAACTAAAAATGTGAAAATTATCCTGACAGGCAGAAGAACTGCAGATCAGGAGATAGAAAAACTACTGTCTGAAATTCCGGGAACAGTATATTATTCATGCGATATTACAGATTATCAGGACACAGAGCGATTGCTTACAACCATCAAAGAAACCTATAACGCATTGAATGGAATTATCCATAGTGCCGGAACGTTGAGAGATAGCTTTATTCAGAATAAAACCCAGGAGCACTTGGAACAGGTGCTTCATCCTAAAATTACAGGAACGAAGGTATTAGATGAAGTAACAAAAGACGAACCTCTTGATTTTATGATGTTCTTTTCATCCGTTGCAGCATTAACGGGCAATGCAGGACAATCAGATTATGCGTCGGCCAATACTTATCTGGATCATTATGTGGAATACCGAAATGAAGCTGCCACCAAAGGACAGAGATCAGGAAAAACAATCAGTCTGAACTGGCCATTATGGAAATCCGGTGGAATGCAGGTAAGTGCAGCAGGAGAAAAATACCTTGAAAGTCAGTTTGGGATGATCCCAATGGCAACAGAAACTGGTCTTGAGATGTTCGATCTTATTCTGAAAGCCCAGTCAGGACAATATGCGGTGTATTTTGGTAAAGAAGAAGGAATTTCCAGAACGACAGGTAATGCAGTTGCAAATACCACTCAAAAAAATGTTTCAGTACTTAAAAGTACAAATGAAAACGTAGGTGGTTCAAAAACGGCGAAAGATAAGATCGTTAGAGAAGTGAGTGAAATTGTAGCAAAACTGCTTAAAATGGATGTTTCTACGGTTGACCAGGAAACAGAATTTGGTGAATATGGTTTTGATTCCCTTTTAATGACCCAGTTTACCAGTGCTTTGAATAATTTCTACGATCTTAAATTAATGCCAACGGTATTTTACAACTATCCGGCTATTGGAATATTTTCAGAATTCCTGATCAAAGAATATCCAAACCTTGCAATAGAAAGTAAAAATGATTCAAGGGCTGTTACTCCAGCTCAGGATTCAACTCAATTTGATCAGTTTTCCGGGCGTAAAAACAGAAAACATGCTTTACAATACAACAGCTCACCGGTAAAGGCAGCTCAAAAGCCAGCTGAAGAGGGAATTGCTATCATAGGGATCAGCGGACGTTTTCCGGGATCTCCCGATATCAATACTTTCTGGGAAAGGATTAAAAATAATGAAGATCTGATCACAGAAATCCCTGAAGACCGATGGAGCTGGCAGGAATATTACGGAGATCCTCAAAAAGAAAGCCGTAAAACCAAAGCAAAATGGGGTGGATTTATCAGCGATATCGACAAATTTGATCCTTTATTTTTCAATATTTCGCCTAAAGAAGCTGCTTTAATGGATCCTCAGCAAAGAATTACCCTTGAAGCTGTATACCACGCTTTGGAAGATGCAGGAATAGCCACTTCCGCATTAAGAGGAACCAATACCGGAACCTTTATCGGAGTATCTGCGGTAGATTATTCCATGTTATTGAATAACGGAACCGATCTTACAAGTCTGGCACAGTTTTCCACAGGTGCCGCTCATTCGATATTGGTGAACAGAATTTCTTATCTATTGGATATTCATGGACCAAGTGAGCCGGTGGATACTGCGTGTTCAAGTGCATTAATTGCCATTCATCGAGGCGTAGAACACATCAGAAACGGACATTGCGATATGGCCATTGCAGGTGGAGTCAACGCCATACTGTCTCCGGAACTGACGCTTTCCTTCAGCAGTGCAGGGATGTTGAGCGAAGATGGAAGATGTAAAACTTTTGATCAGCGTGCCAATGGTTATGTTCGTGGAGAAGGAGTAGGAATTGTGATCCTGAAGTCTTTAAGCAAGGCTGAAGCTGATGGTGATCATATCTACGGAGTGATCCGTGGAACGGCTGAAAACCATGGTGGAAGAGCTAATACGTTAACCTCTCCGAATCCCAATGCACAAAGAGATCTATTGGTAAAAGCATACCGAAATTCAGATATAGATCCACGTGATATCAGCTACATAGAAGCACATGGGACAGGAACAGCGCTGGGTGATCCTATAGAAATTGAAGGGCTTAAGCTTACATTCAATACATTATATGAGGATAAAGGACTACAGCAAACACAAAAAGCCTATTGCAGCATTGGTAGTGTAAAAACAAATGCCGGACATCTTGAGTCTGCAGCCGGAATGGCCGGATTAGCAAAAGTATTGATGGCCATGAAGCATAAAGTTTTACCTGGTAATCCGCATTTGCAAAATCCAAATGCCTATTTACAAATGGAAAATACCCCATTCCGTTTACAGAAAGAAACTACAGAATGGACCAGCGAAGGAAATAAGCCACGAATTGCCGGGATCAGCAGTTTCGGATTTGGAGGAGCCAATGCACACATCATTATTGAAGAATATCAGTCATCAAAATTGACTCATAAAATAGATGACAGTGCTATTATTCCATTATCGGCAAAGACAAAGGGGCAACTTCAACAACAGATTATCAATCTTAAGAACTATCTGGAGCTGAATCCTCAGCTTGATATACATGATGTCGCTTATACTTTGCAAAATGGGCGTGAAAAGATGAAGGAAAAAGCGGTATTTATAGCAGCTAATACCAAAGATCTTATCAACCTTCTTTCTGAAAAAAGAGATCTGAATGTTCCTGTTTGCAAACCGGAAGAAAATAATAGAGCTTTAATTTCAACGGCAGAAAACTGGTTAAGCGGAGTATTAAAAGATTGGTCTGCTTGTTATCCGGGTCAGAAACCAGCTAAAATAAGTTTACCAGTGTATCCGTTTGCACGTAATCGTTATTGGATTCCGGAAGGAAAAAAGACAGTAGCCGTTTCTGCAAAAGAGCCAGATCAGGAACTATTTGAATATTCTTCAGAAAACATAACAATAGAAGAAAGAGCTGAACCTGCTGATGTAAAGACTAAAACAGCTCAGGATAACAGTTGGCTGATGGCAAAATTAATTCAGATCGCAGCAGCAACGATTGTGTTGCCTGAAGAAGATTTTGATACGACCACTCAGTTTAAAGACTATGGTTTTGATTCCATTATGGGTGTTGAACTGGTAAACAATATCAATTCCGAACTGAATATCACCATCAAGGCAACTGATTTATACAGTTATCCTAACATTAATTTAATGACGGATTATGTGTTAAAGAATTTCTCTGAAGAATTGCAGGCTCCTGTTGAGGTTCATCACTATGCTGTTGCAGATAAAACCATATTAACCGAAAAGAAAAGTCAGGCAGCTGAAAATAAAGTTTCAAAGCATTCTTATTCCACCGCTGAAATTGCGATTATAGGAATCAGTGGACAATTCGGAACGGCCAATGATCTGAATGAATACTGGAAAGTATTGGCAGAAGGGCAGTGTCTTGTCAAAGAGATAAAGGATGAGAAATGGACGAGAGATGATAACAATGTGGAAGGACAGAAAAGATGGGCAAGCTGTTTGGAAAATCCGGACTATTTTGATCCTTTATTCTTTAAACTTTCAGGGTCTGAAGCAGAAATGATGGATCCTATGCAGCGGTTATTCCTTGAACATAGCTGGAAAGCTATTGAAGATGCAGGAATTGACCCAGACTCTCTTTCATCTCTGAAATGCGGTGTATATGCAGGAGCAGGACACAGTGATTATATTGCTGGAACTGAAGGAACATTACCTTCGGCGCTTTGGGGAAATTCAAGTGCGATATTGGCCTCAAGAATTTCTTATTTCCTTAATTTAAAAGGACCTGCAATAGCCGTCAATACAGCTTGTTCAAGCTCTTTGGTTGCAATGGATCTTGGATTTAACAGTCTTCAAAGAGGCGATACAGATCTTGTTTTGGCGGGTGGTATCAATATTATCAATTCTGCCCATTCACATGATATGGCGGTAAGAGCGGGTATGCTGTCTGCAGATGGACGATGCTACACCTTTGATAGTAGAGCTAATGGCTTTGTGATGGGAGAAGGTGTTGGTGTTGTTGTTTTGAAAAGGCTGGCAGATGCAGAACGGGATAACGACCGTATTTATGGAGTGATCAAAGGAAGTCTGACCAACCAGGACGGAACAACCAACGGTATTACCGCTCCAAGTGTAGTATCTCAGGAAGAACTGGAGAAAGAAGTATATGACAGGTTTAATATCAATCCTGAAACCATCACCTACGTGGAAGCTCACGGAACAGGTACGGGATTAGGAGATCCTATAGAATTTGAAGCTTTAAATGCATCATTCAGAGCGTACACCAATCAACAGAATTTCTGCAGTCTGGGAAGCGTGAAAACAAATATAGGTCATGCTTTAGAAGCTGCCGGAGTGGCTAGTGTTTTAAAAGTACTTCTGGCAATGAAACATAAACAATTGCCGCCTAGCATTAACTATGAGAAGCCTAATGCGTTAATCAATTTTAAAGGGAGTCCATTTAAAATACAGGATACACTAACCGATTGGAATACACCGGCTAATACAAAAAGAAGAGCGGCCATCAGCAGCTTTGGTTTTAGTGGAACCAATGCGCACATGGTTATTGAAGAATACATCCCTCAGGAAAAGAAAGAGGTTAAGCATAGCGGAGATGTATTGATTGTATTGTCAGCTAAAAGCAGAGAACAATTGATTGTACAGGCTGAACAACTTGTTAAACATATTAAAAATGAACCGTTGATCAGCTTATATGATATTGCTTACACCTTGCAGGTCGGAAGATCAGCAATGGAAGAAAGATTGGCTATTCCAGCAAAAACAATTGAGGATCTGGTTGATCGACTTACTGATTTTACAATCGGAAAAGGAGGGCATTATTTTACTGGAAATATCAGACAGCATAAAAAAGAAGTCAATCGATCTTCCGAAGCATCTGCGATTCAAAATGCTTTAGCCAATAAATTCTGGACAGCTGTAGGAGAATATTGGGTAAAAGGATTTCCTGTAAAATGGAATGTATTATATCAGGAAACGAAGTGTAATAAAGTTAGTCTACCTCATTATCCTTTTGCAAGAGAAAGATATTGGCTGAAATCTGAACAGAAAATAGTTACAAGTTCTGCTATTGCACATCCTTTATTGCATCAGAATAATTCCAGTCTAAAGAATTGTTTGTTTAGCAGTCTGCTGAATGGAAGTGAATCTTTTTTAAGAGATCATAAGGTCTTTGGAGAACAGGTTCTGCCTGGAGTCGCTTATCTTGAAATGGCCCGTGTAGCAGGTGAGATGGGTGCTGAGGTTTCAATAGCTCAATTAAGAGAAGTGAACTGGTTACAACCTGTAAAGGTTAATACTGAATCAGTACAACTTCACATTAATATTGAAACTTTAAATAATGAATGGACTTATAAAATCTATTCAGGTCCTAACGAGAAACAACTGCATGGACAGGGAATCATGGGTTCGGTTTCCAGCTCAGCTCCTCAGATCAAAAACATCAATAAGTTACGAAATAGCTTTATTTCAAAAATGGATAAAGCAGCCTATTATGAATTGTTCAGATCTATTGGATTGGACTATGGAACAACCTTCCAGGGAGTTCAGGAGGTTTGGTATAATGAGGAGTCTGCATTATCAAGAATTGAGCTAACTCCCGAAGCTGGATTTACTTTATCCCCTGGAATGATGGATGGCGCATTACAAACCTGCATGGCGATCAGTCTTTCTGATCAAAGCCAGCAATTGATGTTGCCATTCAGTGTAAGGGAGATCAATATCTATAAGCCTTTATCACAAGAAATCTGGTGTTATGTGAGAAAAAACAGTTCAGGTAAACAATCCAGCAGTTATGAGATTGAAATGCTGAATCAGCAGGGTGAGGTTCTGATCAGTTTCACTGAGTTAGTGGTTTTAACATTAGAAAACAACAACAGTACATCTTCGGTGACTCATGAGAATAAACGTCAGAATACGGAAACTTCAGAGAGTGGTATTGGATTATACCTTTATGCTAATGAATGGCAGAAAGCAGGTGTAGAGGAATTTAATTCAAAAAGAACAAACACATCAATTGCTCCTTTGGTATGTATGGCGGGTGGTTCTGCAGTATTAGCAGAAAAGCTGGAAGAGAGCCTGGAATGTGAAGTAAAGATGATTCATGAAAATGCTCCGGAAGAAACTTTTATTCAGATTCTTGAAGAAATACAGCAAAGAAAACCTGTAGGGCAAATGATTCAATTGGTATATCCTGCCGGAGAAGAAATGGATTATAGTTTTCTTTCAGGATTATTGAAAACAGCAGTACAGGAAAGCTTAGTGTCCGCAGGAAAACTAATTGAAGTAGACAATCTGTCGATTAACGGATTGAATGAATTAGTGAGGATTTTACAAATTGAACAGGAAAATACCGATGCTGAAGTTCGATATCACCTTGGAAGAAGAGAAGTAAAAAAACTGAAAGTTTTAAACATAAACGACAATCAAGAGGTAAAAACAGCCGCTAAAGAAAATGGTGTTTATCTGATCACCGGAGGTGCAGGCGGATTGGGATTATTATTTGCAGATTACTTCAATCAGATTGCAGGAACAAAAGTAATATTGGTCGGCAGAAGTGAGCTTAATGCTTCACAAAAAGGCAGATTAAGAGAATTGTCCAGCACCGCTTACGAACAATGCGATATTACTGATCTTGGAAGCGTAACGGCTTTAATGAAAAAAATCAAAAATGAATATGGCCGTATTGATGGTATTATTCATAGTGCTGGGGTAACCAGAGATAGCCTGATGATTCACAAGACAGCAGCTGAGGTTAGGGATGTTTTCTCTGCTAAAGTAAAAGGAGCTAAAAACATTGATCTGGCAACCAAAAATGAAAATCTTGATTTCACGGTTTATTTTTCATCATTAGCGGGAATATTCGGGAATACAGGACAGTCGGATTACGCATCAGCTAATTTGTGGCTGGATCATTTTGCTTCACATCGCGAAATGGAACGGCTTCGTGGAAAAAGAACAGGAAAGACAGTAAGCATCAACTGGCCATTATGGAAAGAGGGCGGAATGCAGATCAGCACAGAACACGAGAAATATATGGCGCATCATTTTGGTTTATGGCCAATGCTGACTGCTGATGGACTTCGTGCTTTTGACACTTTATTAAACAGCAATTTCAATCAGGGAATTGTAATCTATGGAGATCCTGAAAAACTGGGAATAGAAAAAGGAAGTTCACTACCTCAAAAAGAAGTGGCAAAAGAAACTCCGGTTCCCCAGGCTGATGACCATTTATATGAAGCATCTATAGAATATATTGGGACA
Organism: Chryseobacterium sp. Chry.R1; assembly: GCF_039645525.1. NCBI lineage: Bacteria > Pseudomonadati > Bacteroidota > Flavobacteriia > Flavobacteriales > Weeksellaceae > Chryseobacterium > Chryseobacterium sp. Chry.R1. The sequence continues at coordinate 3,732,971 of NZ_CP151793.1, read as the reverse complement.
TTGATAGCCGGAACCTTAAAGATCCCTGTGGCTAAATTACAGCAGGATATTCCTTTTGAAGAATTTGGTATCGATTCTACGATAGTCGTAAGATTGACGAACCTATTGGAAGAAAAACTCGGTAAGGTTTCAAGAACCGTATTTTTTGAATGTCAGACCTTGGGTGAATTGGTTTCTCATTTCCTGAAAACCCATCGCAATGAACTTATGAAACTAACAGGATCAGCAACAACCGTTGATCATAAGAAATTAGCATTTACAGATCAGATAAAAAATATACAATCTACAGCATCTGATAAGGCAGTAGATCAACGAACAGAAACTCCTGAAAAAGAACTTCCTGAATCATTAATACTATCTGAAGATATTGCCATTATCGGATTGAGTGGAAAATATCCTGATGCTAAGAATCTGGATGAGTTTTGGGAGAATCTTAAATCAGGAAAAGACAGCATCAGAGAAATCCCTGAAGACCGATGGAAGATCAGCGATTTTTATGATCCTGTAAAAGGTAAAGAAGGGAAAACCTATAGCAAATGGGGTGGATTTATGAAAGATATTGATCTTTTTGACCCTTTATTCTTTAATATTTCTCCTAGAGAAGCAGAAATCATGGATCCTCAGGAAAGACTTTTCTTACAAACGGTATGGGAAACCATGGAAGATGCGGGATATACAAAAACCAAACTTCAGGGGAAAGTAAATGAAACAAGCGGTATGTCAGGACAGGTTGGAGTATACGTAGGAGTAATGTACGAAGAATACCAGTTATTCGGAGCAGAAGAAACAGCAAAAGGAAATCCGACAGCTTTACTGGGCAACCCAAGCGGTATTGCCAACCGGGTATCTTACTTTTTCAATTTCCACGGACCTAGTATGGCGGTAGATACGATGTGTTCTTCTTCTTTAACGGCAATCCATATGGCTTGTAAAGATTTACAGTCAGGAGAAATAGAAATGGCTGTTGCAGGAGGAGTTAATCTAAGTTTGCACCAAAACAAATTTTTAATTTTAAGTGAAGGTGGATTCGCCTCCAGCAAAGGCCGATGCGAGAGTTTCGGAGAAGGTGGAGAAGGCTATGTACCGGGTGAAGGAGTTGGAGCTGTGTTACTAAAACCTTTAAGCCGTGCTGTTGCTGACGGTGATCGTATTTACGGAGTGGTTAAAGGAACAGCTGTCAACCATGGCGGCAAAACCAATGGTTACACCGTCCCGAATCCAAAAGCTCAGACTGCGGTTATTAAAGCGGCCATGAAAAAAGCAGGAATTCAGCCTGAAGATTTCAGCTATATCGAAGCACATGGAACAGGAACAAGTTTAGGAGATCCTATAGAATTGACCGGATTAAAGAATGCATTCGAATCTGATGCTAAACAATTTTGCAGCGTAGGTTCCGTAAAATCGAACATTGGGCATTGTGAATCAGCAGCAGGAATATCAGGATTAACAAAGGTGTTGCTTCAAATGAAACATCGTCAATTGGTTCCTTCTCTGCATTCTGAAGTACTCAACCCGAACATCGATTTTGAAAACAGTCCATTCAGAGTACAACAGTCTCTGGAAGAATGGTCAACACAAGATAATAAGGCACGGATCGCTGGAATCAGTAGTTTCGGTGCAGGAGGAAGTAATGCCCATATCATTATTCAGGAATATATTAGCCCTCAGCCTGCAGATCATAACATTTCTGGACCAGCAATTATTTTGCTGTCAGCTAAAAATGCAAACAGACTCCGGGAGAAGGTTTCAGATCTGAAAGATTTTGTTGAAAAGAATGCAGAAATCAATCTTTATGACCTTGCTTATACCTTACAGACGGGACGAGACGCACTGGAAGAGCGCTTAGCATTTTTATCCGAAAGCAAAGCTGATCTGATCTTACAGCTGAACAATTATCTGAACCATCATCTTGAAGAATTGCTTACCGGAAATGTCCGTAAGGATGATTCTGGGTTTATGCTGGAAGGAAAAGCTGGAAAAGCTTATCTGGAAAGTGCTCTCCAGGAAAGGGAAAGCGAGTCCCTAATGAAATTATGGATAAAAGGAGCGGTTATCGATTGGGAAGTGTTATATCAGGATGTTAAGCCATCCATCATCGGTTTGCCATCTTATCCTTTTGCAAGGGAAAGCTACTGGTTTGCCAAAAAGGAGGAAGATCCTGTAAAACATACGATTCAGGTACAGCCCATTATACAAGTTCGGGATGAACAAAAACTACATCCTCTTTTACACGCTTATAAAAATTAATTGACTTATTATCATGAAACAACACCAATTCAACAGTATATATAACGGAAAAGAATTTTTTTTAACGGACCATAAAGTGCTTGGAACAAAGGTACTGCCTGGGGTCACTTATCTTGAGATGGCCCGCGCAGCAGGAGAATATGTTGCCGGAAAAGACATTACTCTACTCAGGGACATTAGTTGGCTGCAACCCGTTAAGATCAGTGACGCACCCGTTCAGCTTTATATGAACGTCGTGGAGCAGGGAGATGGATTAACCTATGAAATCTTTAGCGGTGAAGCTGATACTCAATTGCACACCAAAGGTATTTTAGGGACAGCTGACAAGCTGTCTCCGGAAATAAGAGATATAAACCATCTTCGTGATCTTTTTAAAGATTCCGGAAGCCATAAAGAAGGTGCAGATTATTATAAAATAATGAATTCCATTGGGCTTGAATATGGGAAAACCTTTCAGGGGATCCAGGAAATTTTTTACAATGGAAAAGCAGCTTTATCAAGAATAACTTTATCAGCGGCAGAAGGCTTTGTATGGACTCCGGGAATGATGGATAGTGCGCTACAAACCTGTATGGGAATTAGCCTTGCGGATCAGAATCAACAATTGATGCTGCCCTTCAGTGTCCGAGAAATGAATATTTACCAGGCGCTTCCGGAAGAGATATGGTGTTATGTCACCAAAAACAGATCCGGTAAACTAGCTAATAGCTATGATATTGAATTATTGAACAATTTCGGAGAACTGGTAATTCGTTTTTCTGAATTTGTTGTAGTACCTATTGAAAAGAATGCTAAAACAAATGATAGCGTTAATGTAATTCCAGAGCTCCACTTATACAGTTATAATTGGAAAGCGGAAGCTTTAGATGAGACCAATGCAGGATTATCAAAAACAGAAACAGGTGATGCTCCATTGGTAGTATTGGCGGGTGGATCTGCTGTATTGGCTGAGAAATTAAGCGAAAGATTGGAATGTGAAGTAAAAACAATTAACGAAGGAACACCAGAGTCTGTTTTTATCCAGGTTTTAGAAGAAATACAAAATAAACAGTCTGCTCAACTGAAGATTCATTTTGTTTATCCTGTTGCAGACGAGCTTGAATATGGTTTTATTTCAGCAATGTTGAAAACAGCAGTGCAGGAAAATCAGCTTTTGCAAGGGAAAACGATAGGTGTAGAAAGCTTTTCAATGAATGAACTGGATGAATTGACAGAGATTTTACAGGAAGAGCAAAGAAACCATAAGCCGGAAGTACGTTATCAATCGGGACAAAGAGAAGTTAGAAGCTTAACAGGAATTTCTGATAAAAATCCAGGATTAAAAACAGAGATCAAAGAAAATGGAGTGTACCTGATCACAGGTGGAGCTGGTGGACTGGGATTGATTTTCGCAGATTATCTGAATACGATACCGGGAACACAATTAATCCTGACAGGCAGAAGCGAATTAAACCTTACGCAACAGGAAAAAATTAAAGGATTTAGAAATGCACAGTACGAGCGTTGTGATGTTACGGATTTAAAGTCTGTTACAGATTTAATTAAAAAGATAAAAAATACCTATGGTCATCTGGATGGAGTGATTCACAGTGCAGGAACTACCCGGGATAGCTTAATAAGCAATAAGACTACAGGGGAAATTCATGATGTTTTCTCTGCTAAAATTATCGGAGCTCAGCATATAGATCAGGCAACAAAAGACGAGAAACTTGATTTTATGATGTTTTGTTCATCATTAGCGGGCGTATTCGGAAATACAGGGCAAGCAGATTATGCTGCCGCTAATGCCTGGTTGGATTATTTTGCCAACCACCGGGAGAAAGAACGTAATCAAGGAAAAAGAACAGGCAAAACCTTAAGTATTAACTGGCCTTTATGGAAAGAAGGCGGAATGCAGATCGATGCAGATCAGGAAAAATATATGGCCAGCTATTTTGGTTTATGGCCAATGCCTACTTCTGATGGGATTTCAGCTTTTGAAATTCTGTTGAGCAATACCTCATCACAAGGTGTTGTGGTATATGGCGAGGAAGATAAGCTGAAAGCATGGATGAATGGAGCTTCAACTCCTAAAACCAATCAAAAGAAAACGGGTGAAACTAATAAAGCATTGTACGTTGCATCCATGATCTACCTGGGAGATGTAATGACGAAAGAACTCAGAATGAAGAATTATAAGCTGGAACCTGATACTTCATTTGAACAGTACGGAATCGATTCTATCATGATCACGAAATTAACTAATCGTCTGGAAAGCATCTTCAACAATACCCCACGGACTTTATTTTTTGAATGTCAGACATTGGCTGAAGTCACCGAGTTTTTCGTTGATGCTTATCCTGAAAAATTAATCGAACTTACTGGTATAAAAACAGCATTGCCAGAAGAGCCCGCTGTTATTTCTAAACCAATCAGTGAGAGCATTAAAAATGATATAAAACCTGCTTCTCAGGTTGAGGAGAAATCAATGAGCAGAAATTCATCGGCTGTTAATGAGCCTATTGCCATTATCGGACTTTCAGGGAAATATCCTCAGGCTAAAAATCTTTCAGAATTTTGGGAGAACCTGAAATCAGGAAAAGATAGTATTACGGAAATCCCTGCCAACCGATGGGATCTTACAGATTTTTATGACGAAGAAAAAGGAAAAGCAGGAAAAAGCTATAGCAAATGGGGCGGATTTATTGATGAAATAGACCATTTTGATCCCTTATTTTTTAACATTTCTGTTCGTGAAGCAGAATTAATGGATCCACAGGCACGTCTTTTTCTTCAGACTGCCTGGGAAACATTCGAAGATGCAGGGTATCCTAAAAAGAAACTGGAAGGAGGAAGAGATAAAGATGCTACCCAGCCGCAGGTAGGTGTTTATGTAGGGGTGATGTATGAAGAATATCCTTTATTTGGAGCTGAAGAAAATGCGAAAGGTAATTTCGTAAATCCTGGTGGAAGCATCAGCAGTATTGCCAACCGGGTATCTTACTTTTTCAATCTGAATGGACCTAGTATGGCAGTAGATACCATGTGTTCATCTTCTTTAACAGCAATACATCTTGCTTGTGAAAGCATCCAGAATGGCAATTGTACCATGGCTCTGGCCGGAGGGGTGAACATCAGTGTACATCCGAATAAATATCTGATGCTGAGCCAGGGAATGTTTGTTTCCAGTAAGGGCAGATGCGAAAGCTTTGGAGAAGGAGGAGAAGGTTATGTTCCGGGTGAAGGAGTGGGTGCTGTATTGCTAAAATCGTACAGCCAGGCATTAGCAGATGGAGATCGTATCTATGGTTTAATTAAAGGGACCGCTCTTAATCACGGAGGTAAAACCAACGGGTATACCGTACCGAATCCAAAAGCACAAGCTTCTGTCATTAAAGCTGCTATGAAAAAGGCGGGTGTAAAAGCTGAAGATTTCAGCTATATCGAAGCGCATGGTACCGGAACAAGCCTTGGAGATCCTATTGAAATAGCAGGATTAAATAAAGCTTTTGAGTCTAAAAACAAACAATTCTGCAGCATTGGCTCCGTAAAATCCAATATTGGGCATTGCGAATCAGCAGCAGGAATATCGGGATTAACCAAGGTTCTGTTACAAATGCAGCACCGCCAACTGGTACCTTCTCTGCACTCTACGATACTAAATCCTAATATAAAATTTGAAAATACACCATTTAAAGTTCAACAAGAACTTGAAGAATGGCCTGTTGTAAATAATAAACCAAGGCTTGCCGGAATCAGTGGATTTGGTGCAGGAGGAAGCAACGCACATCTTATCATAGAGGAATATGTAGGTGAAAATGTTGCTTACAGACCGCAAATGCCATTGGTGATTGTATTGTCAGCCAAAGATGAAGAGAGATTAAAGATAATTGTTGAGAACCTCAAAAAGCATATTGAAAACCATTCCGAAATAAATCTTGATGATCTTGCCTACACTCTTCAAACGGGAAGAGAAGCAATGGAGGAAAGACTGGCTTTTATAGCAGAAGATAGAGAAGACTTGCTTTCACAATTATCTTGTTATCTGGAAAAGAATACACAGAATTTATATATTGGGAATATCTACAACGATCATCTGGGTATCTCTCTGGAAGGGAAGTCTGGGATGGCTTATCTGGAAAGTATTATCAAAGAAAAGGAGAGTCATTCTTTAGCTCAGCTATGGGTAAAAGGGGTGAATATCGACTGGAATCTGATCTACAATGATGCTAAACCGTCTATCATGAGTTTACCATCTTATCCTTTTGCCAATGAACGCTATTGGTTTCCAAAAGGAGAAGGAGAATTAGTATTAAAAGCAGGTTCAAAACTTCATCCTTTATTGCACAGCAATACTTCTAATCTTAAAGAACAGCAGTTTACCAGCATTTTCACGGGGAAAGAATTGTTTTTAACAGATCATCTGGTACATGATGTTAAAACATTACCGGGAGTCGCTTATCTCGAATTGGCAAGAGAAGCAGGAGAGCAGTCTGTACAGGCAAAGATCACACAATTAAAAGAGGTTAGCTGGGTACATCCAATTCAGATCAACGATAAGGAGCAAACTGTTTTTACAAGTCTGTTTACTTCAGAAAATGAAATAGAATTTGAAATCTATACCCACGACAATGCCGAACAGGTACATTGCAGAGGGATCGTATCTACTGATGAACTGATCATTCCTGAACAGAAAGATATAAAAACAATCAAAGCAGGATTAGCCCATACAATAAGCGGAAGTGACTGTTATACTTTATTCCAGAAATCTGGATTAGACTATGGTAAAAGTTTCCGTGGCATCCGCGAGATGTATTACAATGAAGACGAGGTTTTATCAAGGATTTCTTTACCAAAGGATCAGGCTTTGGTTTTAACTCCGGGAGTTCTGGACAGTGCATTACAGTCATGCATAGGAATGCAGCTGGCAAAAAGCACCAAAGAGATTCTATTGCCCTTTAGCGTAACTGAAATAGAGTTGTATCAGGATTTAACAGATGAATTGTGGTGTCACATTAAGAAAAATAAAGCAGGAAAGAGAATTAGCAGCTATGACATTGATCTTTTGAATAATCAAGGACAGGTTGTTCTTCGTTTCAAAGAGTTAGTATTATTACCTGTGAATGGTTTTGTAGCCAATGATAGCGTTAATGATACCGAAATGGCTCCGAAAGGACTTAGCTTATTAGCTGATCATTGGAAGTATCAGCCAGAACCTGTACAATCTCTTAAAGATACAATGCCGATCATCATATTGGCAGGAGGATCCGGGACCATGGCCGATGATCTTTACAATCATTTCTCATTAACGGTTACGGCCATTAATACAGTAAAAGAGGAAGATTTCTTTATGGATATGCTTTCTCTGGCAAAAACAGTAATGCCTCATAAAAAGGCAACTCATATTGTCGTGGCTTGCAGTCAGGATCAGTATTATCAGTACGGATTTATTACAGGTTTACTAAAAACGTTAACCCAGGAAAACCCTAGAATTACCGGAAAACTGATCAGCTTAGAAGATCAGGCATTTCAAAATCTTGAAGAATTGGGTGGTATTCTGATGAATGAAAAACAGAACGCAGACCATGAAGTGCGCTATTTAGCAGGAAAACGCGAGGTAAGATCAATGGAAAATAGGTTGGTTGATTCTTCCACAGCTCCCGTTCACATCAAGTCAGACGGAGTATATCTGATTACTGGCGGTGCTGGTGGATTAGGATTGATCTTTGCGGAATATCTTAATAAAACAGAAGGGGCAACAATAATTCTAACAGGCAGAAGTCCACAGTTGAACCCTTCTCAACAAAAAGCTGTTGATCAATTAGATAATGCATTGTATTATCCTTGTGACATCAGTGATGAGTCAGCAGTCAATGATCTTATTCAAAATATCATTGAAAAACATACGAAACTTGACGGTATTATTCATAGCGCAGGAGTGATTCGTGACAGTATGATCCTTCAGAAAACAAAAAAGGAAGTAAAAGAAGTTTTTGCCGCTAAAATAAAAGGAACCAGAAATCTTGATATAACAACGAAAGACCTTCTTTTAGAGTTTATGATCACTTGCTCTTCCATAGCGGGGGTCAATGGAAACGCCGGACAGTCTGATTATGCTTCAGCGAACACCTGGATGGATAATTATGCCCATTACAGGGAAAGCGAACGTATGAATGGCAGACGTTATGGAAAGACTTTAAGCATTAACTGGCCACTCTGGAAAGAAGGCGGAATGCAAATCAGTGCTGAAGCTGAAATCTATATGATGCAACACTTTGGTTTGGCACCGATGCCAACTGATGTGGGTATTAAGGCATTTGAAAGCTTAATGAATAGTGGAATTACCCAGGGAATGGTACTGTTTGGAGATACTAAAGAGGAGAAGGTTTTGGTGGAGAAACCAGAAGAAATATCCTATTCACCAACAGAAACTTCTGTCAATAATGATAGTCTTTACAATGCGTCCATAATCTATCTGCGTGGCCTTCTGGCAAAAGAGTTGAGAATGCCTGAAGAAAAATTAAAGGCTGAAGTTCCTTTTGAGCAGTACGGAATTGATTCCGTATTGGTGATCAGGCTTTCTAATTGCCTGCAGGACGTATTTGGTAAGTTACCCCGTACCTTATTCTTTGAATACCTGACCCTGAAAGAGCTTTGTGGCTACTTTATGGAAGCTCATCGTTCATTACTTTTAGAATTAACAGGATTGGCTGTAGTTAAAGCTTCGGCACCTTTGACAAAAGAAGTTATAAAAACTGAGAGACCTGTTGATGTTCAAAACAGACGCCAACGTTTTTCAATGGTACAACAACAATCTGGGAATAAAAACATAAACGAAGATATTGCCATTATCGGTATCAGCGGACGTTATCCGGATGCCAATAACCTGGAAGAATTCTGGGAGAATCTTAAAATCGGAAAAGACTGTATCACACAGATTCCGGTGGACCGTTGGAATGCAGATGAAATGTATCATGAAGAAAAAGGTCGCCCTGGAAAAAGTTACAGCAAATGGGGTGGGTTTATGAATGACATTGATAAGTTTGATCCCTTATTTTTCAGTATCTCACCAAGAGAAGCAGAATTGATGGATCCTCAGGAACGTCTCTTCCTGCAGACTGTTTGGGAAACGATAGAAGATGCGGGATACACCCGTGACAGTATACGTTCAGAAGATGCCGAAACCGGAATTGCTAAGAAAATCGGAGTCTATGCCGGAGTAATGTATGAAGAATACCAGTTATTTGGTGCTGAGGAAAGAATGAAGGGGAATTTTGTAACGCCGGCCGGTATAGCAAGCAGTATTGCGAACAGAATTTCATACTTCTTTAATTTCAATGGTCCGAGTATGGCCGTTGATACGATGTGCTCTTCTTCCTTAACGGCTATTCATTTAGCATGTAATGATCTGATTGTTGGAAATACCGAAGTGGCTGTTGCCGGAGGAGTAAACATTAGCGTACATCCAAATAAATATCTGATGCTGAGCCAGGGACGTTTTGTGTCTGGTGCAGGCCGTTGTGAAAGCTTTGGTATGGGTGGAGATGGATATGTACCTGGAGAAGGTGTTGGAGCGGTATTATTAAAGCGTGTAAGCGAAGCTATTAAAGATGGTGACCATATTTATGGTTTAATTAAAGGAACCGCATTAAATCACGGCGGTAAAACGAATGGATATACCGTTCCAAATCCAAAAGCTCAGGCTGCAGTAATTAAAGCTGCGATCGAGAAAAGTGGAGTTAAGGCAAGTGATTTAAGCTATGTAGAAGCCCATGGGACAGGAACTAGTCTTGGAGATCCGATCGAAATAGCAGGACTGAACAGAGCATTTGAAACTACAGAAAAACAGTTTTGCAGCATCGGTTCTGTCAAATCCAATATCGGACATTGTGAATCGGCAGCAGGAATTTCAGGATTAACCAAAGTGATCTTACAGCTTAAGCATCAGCAGTTGGTTCCTTCATTACATTCCGCTGTTCTAAATCCGGATATTGATTTTGAAAACAGTCCTTTTAAAGTACAGCAACAACTTGAAGCTTGGCCAACAAATGACGGGAAACCTCGTATCGCCGGGATCAGTGGATTTGGCGCAGGAGGAAGCAATGCTCATATCATCATTGAAGAATATGCAGCTTTACCAGCCAGGAAATTGGACTATAAAATGCCTGTGATCATTGCATTGTCTGCAAAACATGCCAGCAGAATTGCCATCCAGGTGGAGAATCTGAAAAATTTCTTAGAAAAAAACAGTCAGGCAGATTTATATGATGTTGCCTATACCTTACAGGTAGGTAGAGAAGAAATGGAGGAAAGGCTGGCATTCATTGCGACTGATAAAGAAGATCTGATGGTTCAGTTAAGCGATTATCTGGATCAAAAAACAATGAATCCAATCAGAGGAAATATTCGTAAAAAAGATGAAAACTACATCCAGCACACAAAAGATTTGCTTTCTATAGCAATGGCTTGGGTGAATGGAGTGGATACAGACTGGAATTCTCTTTATCCTAAAGGATTTCCTTCAAGAATCAGTTTGCCGGCTTATCCATTTATAAAAGATCGATACTGGATTCCTATCGTTAACGACGGAATTGTACAATATGGTCAGAATAATCTGCACCCATTATTGCACAGCAATGATTCTGACCTGAATGAGCAGAAATTTATCAGCACCTATACGGGAGAAGAAGATTTCTTAACACAGTGTGAGATCACCAATTATAAAGAACTGCCATCTTCTGCCTTATTAGAACTCGCAAGAGAAGCGGGAGAAAGAAGTTTACTTCAGCGTATTACCCAATTGAAGAATGTGTCATGGGTTGATCCGATAAGAGTAAACGGAGTTCCTGCCAATGTTCAGATCAACCTCTTTAACGCAGGAAATGAAATCGGGTATGAAATCTACACAAAACATAAAGAAAATAAGATACAGCTTAATGGTCAGGGCTTATTGAATACGGAATTTCAGCAGCCCCATGATCAAAAGAATATTGAAGATTTAATACAATACTATCAGTATTCTATTGAAAAAGAGGCGCTTTACAACTTGTTTGCAAAAGCAGGTAAGACTTATGCAGCTGACTTTCAGGGAGTGGAAATATTATATTTCGATAAACTTGATGCACTGGCAAAAATCGTATTACCGGTTACTGATGAATTTATTCTTTCTCCGGGAGTATTGGACAATATCGTACAAACCAGCACAGGTTGGTTGTTAAGTCAGGGAGAACAATCTCTTTATCAGCCTTCAGATGCTGCTGAAATAACCATTTTTGGAACATTACCATCAGTGATCTGGTGCCATGCAACATTTGAGAAAAAGCAAAGTGGAGCTTTCTGTTGTCAAATGGATATTATGGATGAAGAGGGAACTGTTTTACTGCATTTCAGGGATTTGGTATTGTCACCTCAGGTTACCTCTCAAAGCACTTCGGGTAAAGCTTCATCCATTGCTCACAAACCTATGTGGGACAGGATAATTACCCAGCCGGAAGCTTCAGTTTTAATTGAAGGAAAACAGATCCTTGTTACCGGAGGTTCAGATCCGGTATTTGGTGAAGAACTTGGAAAGTGGCTAATGAATCAAGGTGCGGAGGTGACCACTACAGAAACTTTAGATGCAGTTCCTGATGATGTAGCAGGTGTTTATCTTTTACAGGGATTAACTGAAATAGGTGATAATGCATTAATGGATGATCATTCTGCAAGAGAGTTGGCCGTATTTACTAGCATAAAACAATTATTAGATGCAGGAATCAAAGACTTGAAACTTACCGTATTCACTTCTAATACACAGAAAGTTTTGCCGGATAGTAAGGTAACTTCTGCAGGCAGTGGGATGATAGGAATGACAGGAGCTTTGATAAAAGAACAACCTCAATGGTCAGTTAACAGGATTGATCTGGGTCTATCTGCATTGAAAAATCCTGCGAAAATCAATTGGGCAGATCTATTTACAATCAGTCTTGATAATAAAGAAAATGCAATTACTGCTTTGAGAAACGGGCATTATTACAGACAGCATTTGTATCCTATTGTATTACCTGAAGTAAATTCTTCAACGTTTAGAAACGGAGGAACTTATGTATTGCTAGGGGGTGCAGGAGGATTAGGAAAAGCAACTACAGAATACCTGGTAAAGAACTATCAGGCGAAGATCATCTGGTTGGGAAGAAGAGTCGCTGATGAAGCAATTATGATGGCTCAGGAAGAAATTGCCAAACTGGGACAAAAACCTGAATACTACTCATGTGATGCTACTGATCCAAAACAGGTTGAAAAAGCTTATAAATTAATTAAAGAAAATCACAGCGAGGTTCACGGTCTGTTTCACTCAGCAATTGTTTTGCATGATATGCTTTTGAAAAATATGACTGAAGATGATTTTAAAAAAGCGTTCATGCCTAAATCTCTGTCCAGCCAGAATTTAGTACATATATTCAAAAACGAACCTCTTGATTTTATCTGTTTCTATTCCTCAGCACAATCTTTGGTACATGCTCCGGGACAAGCTAATTATGCGTCAGGGTGTTCTTTTAAAGATAGTTATGCGCTTAATGTAAACCACCTGTTGAATATCCCTGTTAGGATCATCAATTGGGGATATTGGGGCGAGATCGGTATTGTAGCGGCAGATGGTTATAAAGAAAAAATGAAGCAGGCAGGTATTGAAAGCATAGAGACGGAAGAGGGAATGCACTTGCTTGAAACCGTGTTAAACAACAATGAACAACAGATCGTTGCTTTGAAACTCTCTGCTGCAACGGCTGCTGCTATGCCTACCATGCATCATGAGAAGGAGATTTCACAAGTCAAATCCAGTTCCGTATTACAAATGGAAGAAGCGGATGCTCTTATTTATCCAAAAGCAGATGAGCAGGATCAGATATTTGAAATGCTTTGCTGTAAAGGAATCTTGAAAGTATTACTTCAACTTGGACTGGAAGAAAAGCAGACTACGGGTCAAACAATCAGTAGTTTAAGATCTCAACTTTCCATTAGTGATAAATACGAACAGTTATTTTTTGTTTTGATTCATTTATTGGAGACAAAAGGATATGTAACCGTAAAAGACACTCAGATTTTTGTGGCTGAAGAAACAAAAGACGCTCTTAATGATTTTGATTTCGAACAGCAGATGAGTGAGCTTGTGATGAAGGGACAGGAATACCGTCCTCATGGAACACTGCTTAAGATTTGTCTGGAGTCCTTCATAGAAATCATAACAGGAAAGATACAGGCTACTTCAGTGATGTTTCCCGCAGGAAGCATGGACTATGTAAGCGGTATTTATAAAGGAAATGCGCAATCCGATTACTTTAACGATTTGTTGACAGGGATCATCAAAAATAGTGTTGCTGCCAGTATTCCTTATTTAAAACCGGGTGAAAAGATCAGAATATTAGAAGTAGGAGCAGGAACAGGAGGAACAAGCCAATTTGTTTTCAGAGCATTGGAACCTTATAAAGACCATCTTTTCTACTTATACACGGACCTTTCACACAGTTTCCTTCATTATGCAGAGCAACAGTTTAAAACAATGGCACCGTATCTGGAAACAGCTATTTTGAATATAGAATCGGATCCTTCCGATCAGCAGATAAAACTAGGCAGTTATGATATCGTGATTGGTGCTAACGTAGTGCATGCCACTAAAAACATGGCCGTAACCCTGAATAATATCAAAGCTTTATTAAAACAGGATGGCCTACTGATCATGAATGAAATAGCACGCACAGAAATATTTACCACATTAACTTTCGGATTATTAGACGGATGGTGGCTGTATGAAGACCGCGGAATACGATTAAACGGAAGTCCTGGACTATCATCAGAAAGCTGGCAAAATGTGTTGAAAGAAACGGGTTATCTTCAAGCAATAAGCTATCCTCAGGGAGAAGTCCTTTCACAACAGATCATTTGTGCTACCAGCGATGGAAAGATCATTTCCGAAATAAAACAACCAGAAAAAAAACATGAAATCAAAATGGTGCCTCCTGTTATACAACAGACTATAGCAGCACCAAAACAGAAAATGCCTGTTATGAAAAAAACAATAGATAATAATAGCCTGATCCAGCAGCTGACCAAAATAGCTGCCGATTTAATCAAACTTCCACCAGGCGATTTTGATATAGAATGCCAGTTTATGGATTATGGTTTTGATTCCATCCTGAGTATGGAACTCATCAAAAATATCAATGAAAAACTGAAGGTGGATCTGAAATCTACAGATATTTTCAGCTATGGAACCATCCAGCAGCTTGCTGAGCATTTAATGCAGAACTTTAGCGAAGCATTACAAGTTGAAGTGGCTGTTGAAACTTCAGTTCAAGCTTCAGTTCGTGAAGTGGAAACACCTTTGAAAACAAGATTTACTGCCTCTGTTAAAGCTCAGGAACCAGTATATCGCCATGAAAATGATATCGCCATCATTGGGATGAGCGGACAGTTTGGGGCTGCCAACGATCTGGATGCATTTTGGGAAGTTTTGAAAAACGGGAAAAGTCTGATCGGTGATGTACCGGCAGACAGATGGCAGGGATATACACAGAATGAAGGCACGAAATGGAAAGGTAGTTTCTTAAGGGATATTGATAAATTCGACCCTGTTTTCTTTAAGATTTCAGGAAATGAGGCCGAAATGATGGATCCGCAACAGCGTTTGTTCCTGGAGCATTGCTGGAAAGCCATTGAAGATGCAGCGATCAATCCGAAAAGTTTAAAAGGCAGCAAGTGTGGAGTATATGCAGGAGTGGCTCCAAGTGATTACAATATCCGGGAATGTGAGGAAGCTTCAGTAATGTGGGGGAATTCCAGTGCTGTATTAGCAGCAAGAATATCTTATTTCTTAGATCTGAAGGGACCTGCAATTTCTGTGGATACAGCGTGCTCAAGTTCTCTTTTGGCGATGGATATGGGGTGCAGCAGCTTACAAAAAGGGGAAACCGACCTGATTATTGCGGGAGGAATCAATATCATGACAACGCCTGGTTTTTATTCTCTGGCCAGCAGAGCCGGAATGATGTCTTCCACAGGACAATGCCATACTTTTGATAAAAAAGCGGATGGATTTGTTCCGGGTGAAGGGGTAGGAGTTGTGATCATGAAACGTCTTGCGGATGCAGAACGAGATGGAGACAGAATTTATGGAGTGATCAAAGCCAGCTTAACCAATCAGGATGGAGCTTCCAATGGAATTACAGCACCAAGTGTTCTGGCACAACAGGAACTTGAAAAGGAAGTCTATAAAAAGTTCAATATCAATCCTGAGACCATCAGCTATGTAGAAGCACATGGTACAGGAACCAGTCTGGGAGATCCTATTGAGCTGGATGCCTTGACGAATGCTTTCAGAAAGTATACAGAAAAAACACAGTATTGCAGAATCGGAAGCGTTAAAACCAATATCGGTCATACATTAGTTGCTGCAGGAGTAGCAGGTGTTCTGAAGATCATGCTTTCTTTAAAACATAAACAATTGGTACCCACCTTGAATTTTGAAGAATGCAATCCTTTAATTGATCTTGTCAATAGCCCTTTCCAGGTAGGAAGTGAATTAACTGATTGGAAAACAGAAAATCAGGCACCAAGAAGAGCGGCCATCAGCAGTTTTGGTTTTAGTGGAACGAACGTACATATGGTTATTGAAGAGTATCCGGAAAATAAAGTGTCATCAATTTCTACCGAACCGGCATTGATCATTATTTCTGCAAAAAATGCAGAAAGACTTAAAAATCAGGTTAGTAAATTGCTGTCTTGGTTAGAAAGAAATCTACGAACTAATATTCAGGATATAGCTTATACCCTGCAAGTCGGAAGAGAACCTATGGAAGAACGTCTTGCTCTACTTGCTGCAGACCAGGCCGATCTGATGCTTCAGTTGGATGGATTCCTGAAAGGGAATACTGAAAACCTGATGATCGGAAACATCAAAAAGGATAAAGCAGACTTTTTACTGGAAGGCGGAGCTGGTAAGGCATATATTGACTATGCTATTGCCCATGGTGAGATCAAATCGTTAGCAGTGTTATGGACAAAAGGAATAACTATCAACTGGGATTTATTGTACCAGGAACAACGTCCGAATAAAATCAGTCTTCCTACATATGCTTTTGCCCGTCAGAGTTACTGGATTCCTGAGGTTAAATCTACTGTCAACCGTCAGCAAACAAGTTATCTGCATCCACTGATCCATCGTAATACCTCAACAGTTAAATCTTTCCAGTTCTCCAGTACTTTTACAGGAAACGAAGAATTTTTAAGTGATCATAAAATACAGAATGAGATCATATTACCGGGTGTAGCTTACCTTGAAATGGCAAGAATTTCAGGAACCCAGCTTTTATCAGAAAAGATAACCGTTCTTAAAAATATCGCATGGATGAGTCCTGTACGCGTCAATGGAAAGGCAGAAGAGGTGCATATTCGTTTGAAAAGCATTAATGAAGAATTTAGTTATGAAATCTATTCATTGAATGGACAAGAGCAGCTTCATAGCCAGGGTCGTATTTCAACGCAATCTTTGCCAGTGAAGAGTTCATTTGATCTTACATCTATTCAAAACAGAATGTCAGAGAGTGTGGACCGAGCAACATGTTATGATATTTTCAGACAGATGGGATTTCAATACGGAGATAGTTTCATGGGAATTGAGCATATGTATTACTCATCCACAGAAGCATTGTCGAAGATTACATTACCAAAATTACAAGGATTCAGTGTTTCTCCGGGTCTTTTGGATAGTGCATTGCAAAGCTGTATGGGAATGGGCTTTATCAATAAAAAACCGGTTACTCAGCTTCCATTTAGTGTTAAAGAAGTTGTATTCTATGAAGAACTGCCTCTTAATATCTGGAGTTATGCCAGAAAAAGCAAAGCCAATCAGGGAAATGGAGCTGTAATTACCTATGATGTAGATATTCTGGATGATCATGGAAAAGTATTGATGAGTTTCCATGATTTTGTTACCCTTCCGGTAGATGGAACTGAGAAAACAGAATGGTCGGATGCTGCAACAGATGCCTGCATATTTACGATGAATTGGGAAGAATGCGCTGCAGAAAGCTTTGCCGGACATGAAAACGAAGCGATTCCAATGGTCTTGTTGGTAGACAGCCCGGCACAGCTCGCGGAAAATCTTAAAACAGAATTGGGAATTGAAACCACAACGATCGATGGGGCAGTTGCCGAAGATTACCTGATTGATGTGATGTCTGTAATTAAAAAAAGAGCATTAGAGAAAAATACGTCCCATTTATTAATCGTTTGCTGTATTGCAGATTACCTGGATTACGGCTTTATATCGGGACTGCTCAAAACAGCAAGTCTTGAAAATCCGGGAATCACAGGGAAGATCATCAGTGTTGATCGAATTTCTGTAAAAGATGCACCGGAACTGACC
Source organism: Chryseobacterium sp. Chry.R1 (assembly GCF_039645525.1). Classification (NCBI taxonomy): domain Bacteria; kingdom Pseudomonadati; phylum Bacteroidota; class Flavobacteriia; order Flavobacteriales; family Weeksellaceae; genus Chryseobacterium; species Chryseobacterium sp. Chry.R1. Next base: position 3,715,342 of record NZ_CP151793.1, on the reverse strand, counting down.
TCAATTTTACAGACAGAACTAGGTACTGCCGATGCAGAGATCCGTTATGAGTCCGGGCTAAGAAAAGTGAAAAAACTTAACGAAATTAATATTTCGGATAATGACGGATTAAAAATTAAAGAAAACGGAGTGTATCTGATCATAGGGGGAGCAGGAGGAATAGGCAGATTATTCGCTACCCACATCAACAAAATACCAAAAACGAAAGTGATCTTAACAGGTAGAGGTCAGCTAGATGAAGAAAAAGAAGCTTTCATTGCGGGTCTTGCTCATGGAGATTACTTCAGTTGTGATGTGAACAATAAAGAAGAGGTTGTGAGTTTACTGGATCAGATTAAAGAAAAATACCACCGAATAGATGGAATCATCCACAGTGCAGGGGTAACTCAGGACAGTTTGATTGTCAATAAAATTCCTGATGAAGTAGAAAAAGTTTTTGCTGCTAAAGTAAATGGCGTTAAGAACATTGACGAAGCCACCAAAGATGAAGCTCTTGATTTTATGGTGCTGTTTTCCGGATTAGCCGCCATCACAGGAAATGCAGGCCAGGCAGATTATGCAGCCGCTAATGTCTATCTGGATAATTATGCCGTGTACAGGGAATCTGAGCGCAATAAAGGGAAACGACAAGGGAAAACGATCAGCATCAATTGGCCATTCTGGAAAGAAGGTGGAATGGTAATGGACGAGACCAGTCAGGAATATTTAGACAAACAATATGGATTGTCTCCTTTACCTAATTCGGTTGGAATTAACATTTTTGATCAATTATTAGGCAGTAATTACACCCAGGGAATCGTAACCTATGGAAAAGTTGATAAAATACGATCTCAATTACTGAACAGATTAGTAGTAAAACAGAAACAGGTACAAGCGCATGCTATGCCTAAAAGTGCTGAATTACAGGATAAAGTCGCATCAAAATTATTGGAGATCACGGCTCAGCTGTTGAAATTATCCGAAAGCGATATTGAAAGGGATGAAAAACTGAGTGATTACGGATTTGACTCCATTTTACTGATCAAGTATTCTAATGAACTCAATGATTTCTATGATACGGACCTGACTCCTGCTGTTTTCTATAATTATCCAACGATCAATGATCTGGCTGATTTCCTTCTCGAAGAATATCAGGAGAAAATAACAGCCGTTCATCAGCCTGAAGCATTATCGGATAGTACCATCACTGATGTAGAAGAAATTCAGGGGAAAGAATCACCAAGATATCCGCTTTCAGAAGGTCAGAAAGGACTTTGGTTTATACAGCAACTGGAACCTGGAAATACAAATTATAATGTTCCTGTATCGTTTATTATTCCGGGAACCATCGATTATAATGTCATGAAAAAAGCATTTCAGCTAACGCTTGATGAATATCCGGTTCTTAAGTCCCGTTTTCTTACTGATGAAACCGGAGAGATTTATAATCAAATTCAAAATGTATCAGAAGTTGAAGTGGATGATCAAGAGCTTGCTGAAGGTCAGAATATCAATGAAGTTTCATGGAATCTGGTAAGAAAACCATTCAATCTGGAGATAGAATTACCGGTAAGATTATATGTCAGAAGAGACCTTGCAGCCCATAATAATTATATTCTATTGGTATTTCATCATATCATTTTTGATGGAATGTCAAGCTCTGTGTTTATAGCTTCTCTTTTTGAAAAATGCCAGAAGCTTTTAAACGGAGAAAAAATAGTGGCTAAAGAACCTGATTTTGCCTATTTCAGTTATGTAGAATGGGAAAAGAATTTCATTCTAAGTAAGAAAGGAGAGAAAAGTCTGGCGTATTGGAAAAAGAACTTATCTGGAACACTACCCATAATTAATTTGCCTTATGATTTGTACAAGCAGAACAGTACCAAAACAAATACGATTGGTATTGAAAGAATAAAGCTTGGGGAGGAGAAAGTAGATCAGCTCAAAGAATTAGGTAAAAAGCTGAAAGTCAATCTTTCTGTCTTATTCTCAGGGATCTATGCAATGCTACTTCATAAGTTGACCACAGAGGAAGACCTATTGATCTTGATGCCGACTGCAGGACGTCCTAAAAAGGAGTATGAAAACAGTATTGGTTATTATGTCAATATGATGATATTGCGTAACAGAGTGTCTGGAAACCAGACTTTTGCAGAGTTGGTGAAAAATATTCAAAAAGGAATGATCAATGGAATGTCTCATGCAGCTTATCCTTTGCCTAAATTATTATCAGATCTGAATTTAGACCGTTCCGGTAATAGAGAAACACCATTCAAAGTATCATTCATTTATCAGAACATCTTTGATGAAATATTAACGGGAGGTGGTTCAGGTATTGAAATTTATGATGAAGTATATCAGGAAACGGCTCACGTGTATTCTTTGGAAATACAGGATCTGAGAAAAGAAATCATTGTAAGCCTGAAATATGATCAGGATGTATTCAGTCCGGGGCTGATACAACAACATATGGGATATTTCATGGAGCTAATGAATGGTGTTCTGGAAAATACAGCAAGACAGATAAAAACGTATGAAGTTCTATCTAAAGAAGAAATCAATTACTTCCTTTACGAAAGAAATGACACAGCGGTTGAATATCCGAAACATAAAACATTATCTGATCTTTTCGAAGAACAGGTTCTTAAAACTCCTGATCAAATTGCAGTAGTACACGACGGAAGACGAATTACGTATGCTGAATTAAATGAAATGGCGAATCGTTTAGCGGGGGCACTTGTAAAATCAGGCCTTGCTGCTAATGCTCCTGTAGCGATGGTTTCTCATAAAAGTGTAGAGCAGGTTTGGGGCGTATTGGGAATTCTGAAAGCTGGTGGACATTATATTCCTGTTAAAGGCAGCCTACCTGAAAACAGGATGAATGAATTGATTAAACAGACGGAATCCACTATCGTTTTGGTACAACCGGATTATATGGATAAGGTAAGCTGCTCTGAGGAAGTGAAAATAATCCTTCTGGAAGAAAACACTTTTGCCGAAGAATCAGCGGATCATGAAACTGTAAAAGTTCCGGATACAGAACTTGCTTATATCATTTTTACTTCAGGGTCTACCGGAAAACCGAAAGGGGTAATGATCGATCATCGTGGGGCTGTCAATACCTTGTATGATATGAATGCAAGATTTGGCATTACTTCAGACGATAAGGTATTTGGAATATCCGATCTCAACTTTGACCTTTCTGTTTACGATATTTTCGGAACATTTGCCTGTGGAGCAACATTGATCCTACCTTTGGAAACAGAAGGATTGAATCCCGATATCTGGCTTCGTTATGTGAAAGAAGAACAGGTGACTGTTTGGAATTCAGTACCTCAGATCGTGAATTTGTTGATAGAAAGACAGGAAGATACTTCTGAAATGCATCTTTCCAGCTTAAGAATGTACTGGATGAGTGGAGACTGGATTCCTTTGGATGTACCGGGCAGAATAAAAAAGATCAATCCGGACAGTGCTGTGATCAGCCTTGGTGGAGCAACAGAAGGTTCTATATGGTCTATTCATTATCCGATCGGTGAAATCAATCCGTCATGGAAGAGTATTCCTTACGGGTATCCTTTAGGTAATCAGGAAATGTATGTTTTAGATATCAACCTTTCTCCTTGCCCAGTGAATGTTCCCGGAGATATTTATATCGGCGGAATTGGGGTAGCTAAAGGCTATCACCAGGATCCAGAAAAAACAGCTGCCAGTTTTATTGAACATCCCGGAATGCAGAAACAATTATATCGTACCGGAGACATTGGCTGTCAGCATCCTGACGGATTTATTGTATTCCTTGGAAGACAGGACGGACAGGTTAAGATCAATGGATTCAGAGTTGAGTTAGGAGAGGTGGAAACTATTTTGCAGTTATCTCCGCTCGTAAAACAAGGCTTGGTTCTAACGGTAGAAGATGATAACAGAAATAAAAGACTGGTTGCATATGTCGTAGCAAATGATGTTTTTGACAAAGAAGAAATACAAACGCACTTAAGAGCTCATCTGCCTGAATATATGGTTCCTTCCATATTCATTGAAATAGATAAAATTCCGTTGTCTTCTAATGGTAAGGTTGATCGGAAAGCTTTGCCAAGCGTTGATCCAAATGATATTAATCAAAGTGAGTTTACAGCACCATCGGATGAAACAGAACATAAGCTGGCGGAGATATGGATCAGGCTATTAAAATTAAATAGGGTAGGTATTCATGATGATTTCTTCAATGTGGGTGGAAACTCTTTAACGATGATTCAGCTTGCCCATAAGATCAATACTGCATTTGATAAAGACATTCAGCTGATCCACATCATGAAGAATCCAACCATAGCAGGAATAAAAACACTGATCAATGGTAATGAAGAGTCAGGTGAAGAATCTGTTTTAACATTAAGAGAAGGAAATATGGAAGAAGTAACTTTTGTTATTCCAGGTGCGCTTGGGTCAACAGAAGGTTACTTTACCCTGGCAGGTAATTTATCTGGAGAAGGAGCTGTGTATGGATTGCAGATGAAAGGGATTACGAATGATGAAGCACCTAGCATAAGCATTGAGGAAATGGCATCTTATAACCTGGAACAGATTAAACAGACGGGAGTTATTGAAGGTATTAATTTATTGGCACACAGTTATGGGGGTATCGTAATCTATGAGATGATCAGACAGGCGAAGGAATTGGCCATCGAAATCGACAAGGTTATTTTCCTGGATTGCTTCACGGATCCGCTTTCTTCTTTCAATTCCTTAGAGGAAGCTCAAAAATTGGGAACCTATTTCAGATCATTGATCCAGTTTAGTCAGCCATGGTTGAGTGACGATGCCGTAGAAGATCTTGTGAAACAACTGCCGGAAGAGGATTATATGCCATTTATCTGTGATACAGTCCATACACTTCCAGCTAAAACAGTAGCCAGAATGTGGGAGGTATTCCGGGCCTCTATTTCAGCAGTTTACAAGATGGAAGAAAAACTGGATCAAACTTTAATTTTCGTAGAAGCAGATAATACGAAACTTTCAGGCGAAGATTGGGGAGATCAGGGAGCTGCTGCAGGCTGGGATCAGTATTTCAGCGAGGTGCAGATCATCCCTACAGAGGCCAATCACTTTACCATTGTGAATACACCATATTGTACAGAATGGTTAACTAAAATAAATACCGAAGAAAATATAAAACAAACACTTTAATAATCACAATAAACACACAATAAGACATATGAAACATCCATGTCAAAAATTATTTTAACACACAAGAAAATAATTATGGGTGTTCCATATGACCATAAAAACAATAAATATTAGCATATGAAAGCAGTAATGTTTCCGGGGCAGGGATCCCAATACAAAGGAATGGGAAAAGACCTGTTCAATCAGTTCAGAAAAGAAACAATTTTAGCATCAGAAATATTAGGGTACGACCTTGAAGAATTATGCATCAAAGATCCTGAACGTCAGTTGGGGAAAACACAATTCACACAACCTGCATTATATACGGTAAATGCATTTACACATTATGCCAACTCATCAGGAAGTAAACCCGATTTTTTCATTGGACACAGTCTGGGAGAATATAATGCCCTGTTAGCAGCAGAAGCATTCAGCTTTGAAACCGGATTAAAGCTGGTTCAGAAAAGAGGAGCTTTGATGGCTGCGGCATCCGGAGGTGGAATGGCAGCGGTATTGGGACTTAAAGTGGATGCCGTACAAAAACTTTTAGCAGAAGGGGGATACAGCGATATAGATATCGCCAATATCAATACTCCGACTCAGATTGTAATAGCGGGACCTCAGGATTCCATTGACAGGATTGTGCAGGAATTTGAAGAACGCAAGATTAAAATATTTCCTCTTTTTGTAAGCGCTCCTTTCCATTCAAGATATATGAAACCTGCGGCTACAGAATTTAAAGATTATCTTCAAAACTTTAGTTTTTCAGCCTTAAAGACTCCTGTGATTGCAAATGTTACAGCAAAACCTTATCCTGATGGACAGATCATTGAGCTTTTGGCTCAGCAGATTGAAAGCTCTGTACAGTGGACAGATACCATCCGGACTTTAATGGGGAAGGGAGTTACCGAATATGAAGAAACAGGAAGTGTTATTTTAACTAAAATGGTCAATGAAATTACAGAAAACTGTACGCCATTGATCCATGAAGAGGAAATTGTAATCGAAACAGCAAAACCTCATATTAACGGATCAGTAAATGGTAAGGTAAATGGGGAAGCTTCAAAAAAAGAATGTCTTTCCACCCGCTTAGGAAGCCATGAATTCCGTAAAGATTATGGTCTTAAATACGCTTATGTTGCAGGATCCATGTACAGAGGAATTGCTTCACCTCAATTGGTAGTACGCTTGGGAAAAACAGGATTCATGGGATTTTTGGGAACAGGAGGAATGCCATTGGCAGAAATAGAAAAGAATATTATTAAAATTCAGGAGGAACTGACCCATGGAGAACCGTATGGCGTGAACTTCCTGCATAATTTAAATGATCCGGCTTCTGAAATGAAAGCTATTGAGCTTTTACTTCTTTATGGAGTAACGAATATTGAAGCTTCGGCTTATATGCAAATGATGCCTGCTTTGGTGTATTACAGATTAAAAGGTTTACAGAAAGGACCAAACGGTGAAGTAATATGTAAGCATAACATTATTGCCAAAGTTTCCAGACCGGAAGTAGCAGAAGTTTTTATGCGTCCTGCCCCTGAAAAAATTGTGAGACATCTTTTGGAAGAAGAGTTGATCACAGCAGAACAGGCAGCACTCTCTAAAAAAGTACCGATGAGTTATGATATTTGTGTTGAAGCGGATTCAGGTGGGCATACTGATCGTGGAATTGCAATGGTTTTATTGCCGTCTATCCAACGTTTAAGAGCAGATATTATGGCAGAATATGGTTATTATAAAGGAATACGAGTTGGATTGGCAGGTGGAATCGGTACGCCTCAGGCAGCAACATGTGCCTACATTATGGGAGCTGACTTTATTGTGACTGGTTCAGTTAATCAATGTACGGTAGAAGCAGGAACCAGCGATGCCGTAAAAGACCTTTTACAGGACATCAATGTACAGGATACCGACTATGCGCCGGCAGGAGATATGTTTGAAATTGGTGCTAAAGTGCAAGTGCTTAGAAGAGGAGTGTTGTTTGCTGCAAGAGCAAATAAGCTATACGCTTTATACAATCAGTACAACAGTTTAGATGAGATCCCAGAAAAGACCTTAACGCAGTTAGAGAAAACGTATTTCGAAAAAAGCATCAGTGAAATATGGAACGAAGTACGCGAATATTGTAGAAATGTGGGAGCTGAGGCAGAGATTACCAAAGCGGAACAGAATCCTAAAAATAAAATGGCTTTGGTCTTCCGTTGGTATTTTGGGTATACCAATAGACTGGCTTTTGAAGGAAATATTGAGAATAAAGCCAATTTCCAGATCCATACAGGTTCTGCACTTGGAGCATTTAATCAGTGGGTCAAAGGTACTCCGATGGAAAGCTGGAAAAAACGCCATGTTGACGAGATTGGAGTCAATATTATGGTAGGAGCAGCAAAATTATTAGAAAACACAGCATTAATGGTAAATAATTAGATGACAGAAAACGAGTTTAAAAAACATATTGTATTCTTATTTTCCGGACAAGGAAGCCATTATCGCGGGATGGGACGGGAATTGTACGAACAGCACCCGAAATTTAAAAGCTGTCTTGAAAGACTGGATCAAATGGTACAAAAGCAGCTCAACTACTCATTGATTGATGAACTGTATACCAACACAGAAGAATCGTTCGATGAGTTGTTGATCACCCATCCTGCAATTGTTGCTGTTGAGATTGCTTTGTATGAAGTTCTATTGGAAATGGGAATTAAACCGGATTTTATATCGGGTAACAGTTTGGGTGAATTTGCGGCAGGTGTTGCTAATGGGGTATGGGATGCTGCCAGTGCTGTTGAAGCTGCAATAGAACAGGCTAAATCCATCTGCCGTGCTGATATTGAAGGCGGTATGCTGGTAGTTTTTGCCGAAGAAATAAAATTGAGAAGTCTCTATAAACAACATCAGCTATTTCTTGCATCAGATAATTTTAAAGGACATTTTACTTTATCAGGTAAAACGTCTCACTTAGAAGTATTTGAAAGCAAATTGTCTGAAGAAGGAATGAGTACTTTTCGGCTTCCCGTCAATGTTCCTTTTCATTCTCCATTAATGAAAACTGCAAAAGCAGATTTCGATCAGTACAGCAGTTCAGCCAGTGCTTTTAAAGCTCCATCCAAAGGATTTATATCGGGTTTTGAAGCGATAGAAATCAATGAGCTGACAGCTGATTATTTCTGGCAGGCGATAAGTCACTACTCTAATTTTACAAAAATAATTGATCTTCTGGAAGCCAAAGGTCCCTGTCTGTATATAGACATGGGACCTTCGGGAACCAGTGCTGCATTTGTTAAATACAATCTGCAACCTGAAACTTCTTCTGAGGTACTAACCATTATGAGCCCTTACAGAAGAGAAATTGAGCAGCTGGAAAAATTACAGCAAAAAATAAAAGATACAGTAGTATGAACACCCATGTCAAAAATTTTTTGACACCCTGGGAAGTGATGATGGGCATTCCATCTGATCTTAAAAAAATAAATATAAACAGATGAAAGTAGAAGTTTTCCTCGTATCTGGTCAAGGTATTAAAAATCAATGTTACCTCATTCATGATAACCATTCCGGAATATTGATCGATCCGGCATGGGACTATGAGTTGATCAGCAGTTTTTTGAAAGACAACCATATTACATTGAGAGGGGTTTTATTGACTCACTCTCATTACGATCATACAGATCTGGCCTCCACCTTTGCAGTATATTATGGGGTACCGGTATATATGTCAGCCATTGAAATCAGACAATATGAATTTACATGCCCTAATCTCATCGCTATCCAGCATTTGCAGGATGTCATGGTAGGTCAGTTTAGTGTAACGGCATTACTGACTCCGGGACATACGAAAGGAAGTGTTTGCTATCTCATTGATAGGCATTGTTTTACAGGAGATACTATTTTTATTGAAGGAGTGGGCATCTGTGACAATAGTGGAATCAATTCCCTTTATGATTCCGTACAGTTTATAAAACAATATTTACCCCAGCAGGCCTTAATCTGGCCGGGACATTCGTTTGGTGAACAGCCGGGAAAAGAGCTAAGTTTTCTACTGCAGAACAACATCTATTTCCTTTTGAACAGAAGAGATGCTTTTACAGATTTCAGGATGCGGAAGAATCAGCCAGACCCTTTTTCTTTCAAATAATAATGCTAATTTTATGCGTTTATTGACGATGAACTTATTGCTATGAATGTATCCATACAAAATAATAGTGCAGTTGAAAAATTAGCTTTACAGAGAGCTGATGGTTTGTATCCTGCTGCTATTGCAGTAACTCAGCACTCGCTGGCTCACTTGAAAGAAATACGACATTCTTTTTTGCATCAGGAAGAACTGGACTTTTTTGGTACATTAAAGTTACCTAAAGTTCAGCACAGTTATTTGCTGGGTAGATACGCTGCCAAAACTGCATTAAGTGCATTTATGAATGAGGTTGTTTTACCAGATACAAAAATAGTTTCCGGAATATTCCAGCAGCCGGTTCTTCATTTATCCGGAGCGGGAAATATCCAATTAAGTATTTCTCATACTACAGAAATGGGGATAGCTGTGGTATTTCCGGAAGGACATCCGATGGGGGTAGACGTAGAAGCTGTTAGTGCAGAGCAATCAGATACCATTAAAGGAGTTATTACTCCTCATGAGAAAGATAAGCTTTTGGATATTGATGGTGATGAAAACAAAAGTCTTACTGTTTTATGGACGATAAAAGAAGCCCTGTCCAAAGTCCTGAAAACCGGTCTTATGACTCCTTTTCATTTATATGAAATTGAGGATATTGAGCATAAAGGAAATGTTATCGTTTGCAACTTTATCAATTTTCCTCAATATCAATCCATATCCTGGGTGTCAAAAGGACATGCATGGTCCATTGTATTACCTAAAAAAAGTAGTTTGGATACAGCAGTGATTTCACGATTGTGTTTGTAGAACAGTTATTTTTTCTTTGACTTTTTCTCTTTCTTTTTGTACCAAAGATAAGTAGCCTGTTGAGATGAGCTATCCGGTTGCCCGGCCTGGTCTTCGGAAATACTCTGGCCTTTACTGTTAATGATCCTCTTTTTGGTATGGTCATTCAGCTCCATATTGATAATAGCGTTAATCTCCTGCATGATTTTTTTATCCTTTATAGGAAAGGCAACTTCTATTCTGCGGTTGAGATTCCTGCTAAGCATATCTGCCGAAGAAAGGTAAATTTTTTCTGCTCCATCATTGTGAAATCGATAGATACGGGAGTGTTCAAGATAACGGTCTACAATCCTGTAAATCTTGATGTTTTCCGTATAACCTTTAATTCCCGGCAGCAGAGTACAGATCCCCCTCACAATAAGGGTAATTTCAACTTTTGCATTATTGGCTTCAATTAGTTTACTGATGATTTCCTTGTCATTAAGACCGTTGATCTTCATGAATACTGCTCCTTTCTTGCCATTCTCAACATTTTGTATTTCAATATCAATATGCTGTAGGATATTTTCTTTCAGATTAAATCCTGCGACCCATAAATTAGAAATAGGGTAATTTTTTTCTTTGGTTTTAAAAAACCTGAATACCTGCTTCAGATCATCCGTATATTCTTTTTGAGAGGTGAAAAAGCCAAAATCGGTGTATGTTTCTGCTGTATTTTCATTGAAATTTCCTGTTGATAGGTAAGCATAATTCTTTGTCTTTCCTGCATTTTTTAAGGTTAATAGAGCCACCTTGCCATGTACTTTAAGATTAGGCATACTGTAAATGATCCTGATTCCGGCCCTTTGCATCTCGTTGGCCCAGAAAAGGTTATTATTCTCATCGAATCTGGCTTTTACCTCAACAAAAACAGTTACTTTTTTTCCATTTTTTGCAGCGCTGATCAGAGCATTAGCAATGAGAGACTGTGAAGATATGCGGTACAGGGTTACTTTTATTTCCGTTACATCTTTATGAATAGCAGCCTCGTTAAAAAACTGTAGGACATAATGATAAGATTGATATGGGAAATGGAGCAGCTGGTTTTCTTCACCAATGACTTCAAATATTGATTTCTTGGTTTCAAACGGAAAATATTTCAGCGGTGGGAAATTCTCATTTTGAAGATCCGGAAAATTGGGATTAGGAAACTTAAACAGATCAAAAAAATTATGATGAGTGCCACCTTCAATCATTTCGTAGTCCTTCAGATGGAATGCATTTTTACATAGCTTTCTCATTTCTTCGGGCATATTAAAATCATACAGGAATCTTGTAGATGAACCCGATTTTCTTTCCTGCAGTTTCTTTTTGATCTTGGAAACCAGATTTCCGCTAGCTTCGTCCTCAATCAGGTAATTTTCATCCCGGTTAAGTTTAATAGCAAATGCTGTAGAGGTTTTCTGGTCAGGGAATATATAATGCAGACATTTTTTAATTATTGTGTCTATGGATATGATGTAATTTTTTCCTTTTACAGGGCTCAGTAATTTATACCGGTTCAGCTTATCAGCTGGTATATTGATGTAACAATAGGTGATTTCGCCATTTGTATTTTTTAGCCGGATCAATAAGTAAAGCTGCCTGTTATTTAAAAAATACTCCTGATTTTCGTCTTCTGACAAATAAACAATTTGGATATAAGAAAGGATGGTTGTTTTAAAGTAACTGTCGATCTCCTCTGTATGCAGGGGGAGCAACGGCTGGTTTTCGTAATAGATGATCTTATTTTCCTGAAGTTCCGGGATAATCTGCTTTTTCCATATCGAACCGAATGTATTCTGCTGGCGGTTAATTTCCTTATTAACCTTCTCAAACAAATTGCTTTTTTCAGGAATAGAATGAAGATCGCTGATCTTTACCCTATAAAATTCATCAAGGTTGGAAGAATGAATGGCAAGGAATTTTATTCTTTCATACAGAGGATTGGTTTTATCAGCCGCTTCCTGTAAAACACAGTCATTAAAAGATAACCAGGACAATTCGGATGGAAATATATATTTTTTAGGCATTTTATAATTGTTGAAGTCAAATATAGATAAGGATGTTAGTTTAGAAAATCCTCTTTCAAAATTTCATTAAGCGATATTGAATGTGAAATTAATACAATTTTTAATATCAAAACCATAATTCATGGTTAGTTTGCGAAATATTAATACTGGAAATTAGATAAAACCTGGTTATTGTGATAAAGCAAAATATAGGTGATCTTAAATATTACTTCCTGATCAAAATAGATATGAAATGAGGCTGAACACGTACAAATACAGGGATAAGCAATAGAGAAAAAGCGTAATCGTTAGCGCTTGATTATTAAATAATCTATTGAATCTATATTTTAAATTAAAAAATAATAGCTAAATTCACTTTTTAACAAAAAGAAGATGAAGCTTAATCATATCAATTTAGTTGTTGCCAATGTTGAAAAGACAACAAAATTCTTTCAGACCTATTTCGGTTTTAAATGTGTAGATGTAAAAGGAGATTATATCGTTAGTGTATTAAAGGGAGAAGGTAATTTTACACTGGTATTGATGAAAAACCGAGAAGGAACTCCTGCTTACCCCGAAGCCTTTCACATAGGATTTATGCTGGACACCATAGAACAGGTTAATGATATATACCAACGTTTAAAAACGGGAGGTATTGTAGGAGAACAGGAACCCCGCAAAATAAGGGATAGCTTTGGTTTTTATTTCAGCTATGAAAACCTGATGATAGAGGTGGGGCATTATTATGAATAGTTTTTAGTTTGATTAAGGTAGAGGTTTTTAAGATTTTGATTTTGTGAATCTTATACGAATGTTTTAGATGATAGGTTGAATGGAATCCGGAAAAACTAAAAATTTAAAATAGAAAACAATAATAAAAACAAACACATTCAGATGAAAAAAGCGTTTATGTATTTTTTGCTGGTCATTTTTATGACGTCGTGCAGGAGTACTTCTGTGGAAACAAATTTAACAAATGACATCAATAAATTGATAGATGGCAAAAAAATGGATATAGGAGTTTCTGTCAGAAATAATGAAGGAAATGAATTAGTTAAGATTAATAATAATAAGAATAAGAAATACAGGCTATACAGTGTATCAAAATACTTTTTAGGTCTTTATATTTTACATCTTGTAGATCAGGGAAAGATGAATCTGAATCAACAGATTGTATTTTCTAAAGAAGATTTAAGACCAGATACCTATAGCCCTCTGAGAGATAGTATTCCCCAGGGGACAACAATGTCTCTGAAACAATCCGTTTATTTTATGCTTAAACGTAGTGATAATAATATATTCGATAAGCTTGCGAATTATGTTCCCGGAAGCTTTGGCGGCCTCAATACTTTTATCCATGAAATTCACATGGGAAATCCGGGAGATTTCAGTATTATGTATGATTATACCAGTCCTTTAAAAGACTTTGAATCAAATAGGATTACCCCTGGTTTTGCTACAAAAATCCTTTATAAGGTTGAAAAGAAGAAAATATTATCTCACGAAAGTTTTGATCTGCTAAAAAACGGAATGGAACATTCGGTAACAAATACCAGAATACAGGGATTGATACAAAATAAAACAAAATCATTTCATAAATCAGGAACATCAGGCAGGGACAATGGTGTGCTCCGGGCATGTAATGATATTGGAATTGTAAATCTTCAAGATGGTAAATCTTTCAGTATTGCCGTATTTATATCCGACTCCCATGAAGACAATAAGACCAATGATGATGTAATAGCAAAAATAACGGACTTAGTGTATAGTAAGTTGAACAAATAAATGTTCATGTACTTTATGTGTCTGATTTGTACGTTTATGGACGGACTTTAACACTGTACTTTTCTTAAATTATTTCCCGTAAAAATAACGGCCATATATTGTCTTTGAATTGTTCACGGAAAATGCCAAAATGCCCGATAGTATCAGTATTAAAATCTTTTGGAACCAGATGAATTCTGGTCAGATCTGCCCTTTCATATTTTTTACTGAGCCAGTCAACGGCTTTTCTGGGGGCAAAATGATCATCTTCAATGCTAACAGAAATTAAAGGGGTTGTGATGTTTTTGAAAAATAGATCCTGCTTCGGAATATGATCAAAAAGATAATTAGGCGACAAACACCATTTTCCCCATTGTTTGGCAACATTCTTCGATAAATTTTCCATACCGCTGATTCTTTTGGAGGGAAGATAATTAAAAAAGCTGATCAGTAGAGGAAACATCGCTTTCCAATAAGTCCATAACTTATATTTTTGAAACCCTTTCCAGAATTTCCAGTATCCGCTCTGGGCTGCGACAAGAATAATTTTACCAGCCTCTGTAGAAGATGATGATAACCCGATGAGCTGCCCTCCGATACTGTGCCCCAATAAAATGATATTCTGGTCCGGATAATTCTTTTTAGTGTATTCCGTTACAGCATGCAAATCGGTTTTTCCCCAGTCTGAAGCACCATTATTCAGCTTTTGAATAGGCTTTTTAAGAGATTCTCCTATACCAAGGTAGTCAAAAGTAATGACTGAAACTCCATGATCAGAAAGGAACTGCGCAAACTTTTTATAATAAGATTGTTTTACTCCGGTGGCTGATGATATGATTAGAATATTTTTACTGTCAGGAACTTCGTAAATATGGGCGGAAACAGGATACCCTTCATTGGTTTTAATTTCTACTGTTTTCATCATATTTGGTTATGTAGTTTGAATAAATAATGATTTCTCATTATTAAGAGGTTTTTGATAAAATAGTGAATAAAAATTTTTAATAAATGTAAGCCATAATTTTTTTAATAAGAGAAGAATTGCCTTGATTTTAAGTGTTATACATAATTTTTCTTGAAAGTAATCTCCGAAAATACTATTTTTAAAATCCGTTTCATTTCAAATAACTATTTCAAACAACGAGTAACGAATATGCACGAACTATTACCTTTCATGTTAGCCTTGATTATAGCAATTGTATTGATCGAAATGTTGGCTGAAAAACTGAGAATTGCATATCCCATACTTCTTGTTGTTGCCGGACTGCTGATCAGTTTTATTCCCGGGCTGCCAGGCATACAGATTGATCCGGACCTTATATTCTTTATTTTCCTGCCACCTATTCTCTTTGAAGCGGCATGGAGTATTTCATTTAAAGAAATGAAAAAGTGGTGGCGGATCATTGGAAGTTTTGCGTTTCTGGTTGTATTTTTTTCCGCGCTCACAGTTGCAATGATATCTAATTATTTTATCCCGGGTTTTACCCTTGCATTAGGTTTTCTGTTAGGAGGAATCGTATCACCTCCCGACGCGGTAAGTACCGGAGCAATAATGAAGTTTGTGAGAATTCCAAAATCCACCTCCGCAGTTCTGGAAGGTGAAAGCTTACTGAACGATGCCTCATCACTTATTATTGTCCGCTTTGCTTTAGTAGCTATAGGAACGGGACAATTTATTTTCCAGACGGCAATTACGGATTTCTTCTGGATGGTTATAGGAGGAATAGGAATCGGACTTTTAGGAGGCTGGCTCTTTATCCAGGCTCATAAAAGACTGCCTACGGATGCACCTTCAGATATTGTGTTTACACTGGTGGAATCCTATCTGCTGTATTGGGTAGCTGAACAGGCACATAGTTCAGGTGTGCTGGCGGTAGTGGCCGGTGGATTGTTTTTATCCACCCGGAGGCTCACTTTTCTCAGTAGCGCCAGCAGGATCAAAGGGCTCAGTTTTTGGGAAGCGCTGATCTTTATTTTAAATGGTATCGTATTTATGATCATCGGATTAGCTCTTCCGGAAATTGTGAAGGGGCTTAGGGCAGATGGGATTCCTTTAAGAACAGCAATTTTTTATGGAGCCCTTGTTACGGTAATTTTAATTGCTACCCGGATGATCTCTTCTTATGCCGCACTGATTGCAACTGTTATGTTCAGACCCAGTGTTACTCCCGGAAGAGGTTTGAGCCGCCGGAGAATACTTGGCTTACCGCTGTTATTAGGTTGGACAGGAATGCGGGGTGTGGTGTCATTAGCCGCTGCCTTATCTATTCCGTTGACCTTACCGACCGGAGAAGCTTTTCCACATAGAAATCTGATATTATTCGTCACCTTTACAGTGATACTTTTTACACTTCTTATCCAGGGGCTTACTCTTCCTCTTATCATTGAACGCTCAAAATTGTTTGATTACGGCAGGGAATTACCGGAGGATGAAGCAAAAATGAAAGTTAAGAACCATCTTGTGGTAGAAACAATACGTTTGTTAAAAGAAAAACAAAAAATGGGGGAGTATGAAGATCCTCATTTACAAAAGATGATCGACCAGTGGGAATATAAAATAAGCCAGCCGGAACATTTGAGAATGACCGAACGGACCAAACAGAATTACCTCGAATTGCTGGAAAATCAGCGTAAGTTCTTATCGGGACTTAACAAAGATCCTGAACTGCATGAGGAATACATCAATTGGCAAATATATCAGATTGATCTGGAAGAAGAGAGAATCAGACTTTTATAAATCAATAAAACGGGCTTTGGCCCGTTTATTTTATTAATCAGTATAAAATGCATGCATCCTTTGCACCTTGCCCTCATCATTAAAGAACATCACCTCAATTGCTTTTTTGTTCATAATGGATTGGTAATACAATGCAACGGAATTGATACCGTAAGTGACATCAAACAGCTCAAAATGCAAATCGGGTACCTTCTCAAGAGCACGCCCCCAATATTCTCTAACAGCTTCTTTTCCTTTAAGGGTATCTTCACCTGATGTGAATGTTTTGATCATCGGAGTAGTGATCTCGATATCATCTGCATAATGGCTCAGGATGTCTTCCAAATTATGAGAATTCCAGGAGTTGATCCAAAGGTTGGCAAAATTTTTAATGTCCATAGAATATTTAGTTTTTTAGGGTCAATAGATTAATGGGTAGAAGTAGGAAGTTTAACAAAGCTGATGTCATCCAGAATAACTACACCTTCCGGAGTTTTATCAAAGATCAATGAGATCGATTTCAGCTTATCCAGATCCAGTTCCGGATACTTTTTTCTGACGGTATCAAGGTCAAAATAAAAATAGTCTGGAATAGATTCTGCATCAGGATTATCATTGAAAAAACTGAATTTGGTTAAGTTCTTTTTCAGTTGAGGTTGTAAAAGTGCACAGTCACTCAAAAGGAAATGTGCTTTTTTTCCGTTTTGATCCGTCAGCTCAATACTGAAATCGATGGCCTTTTTTTGCAGATCTTTTTTTACGGACTCCTCCTTTTTAGTTTCTTTTTTTCCTTTCCGCGCTGCTACCGAAGATTCATCGCTCTCTGCAAGATTAAATGCCAATGCTTTTCCCTTTAAATCCTGGCGGAGGCTGTCAGGGAAAGTAAAGGTATATTTTCCTGGTTTATTACCGTTTTCACTGTGATTCCAGCCGATATAAGCAGCTCTTGAAATTTGACTGTTCCAGATCAGCTTCTGCTGGGCTTCCCGCCATAAGCTAAGGTTTTCACCCGTGATCTGTACACCTTTTAAAGTGGCGGTAGATAAGTTGAGATCTTCTTCATAACGGGCAACAAATGTCGTTTCACTATCTTCAAACTGATTGAAATAAACATGGTTCGGAAGCCATTTTCGTCCATACCGGTAATCTGTAAAAAGAGGTTTGTAGACGTTTTCTCCTTTCAGGTTAACATCTAAAAAAGCGGATATGTATACTTTCGCAATCTGTTGTTGTTCCTTTTCAGGCATCAGGTTTTTCATATTGAACTGATTGATATACGGACTGCTGGAATCATAGCTTCCCCATGAAGTATTGAACTGTCCGTGGTTTGCCTGATGAACATACAATCCAGCCTTGAATCCCTTATAATCCGGTGAATACTGAATCCGTTTATATGTGGCAAGTCCGCCGTAAGACTGCATGTCCATATCATGAACTCCCTGGATGACAAAATAATTGATGTCTTCCAAGGGTGCTAAAATAGATGCCGGCTGATACTGTCCGTCCACCGGTGCAATAGCTATGTAAGCTTTTATATTAAAATTAAAATCAAATCTTTCATTGGCATTATCAGGAAAATAAGGCAGCTTATTGAACAGCGCAGCGTGCGACATGGCTTCCCCGCCTCTGGAATGTCCTATAAGCGCAATCTGATCCATATTGATCCTGTTAAAAAACGGATTACGAGGATCCTGACTCCACTTTCTCCAAAGCTGCAGATGTTTAAGCATCAGCCAGCCTCTTGCTCCGTTTTCGTCTTTGAATCCTTTTTGGTCGATATCCGTAAAACTTGTATTCAGGAAATTTTCATCAACGGATGCTACGATATATCCTTTGCTTGCCAGAAGCTTACCCAGATAATCATATCCTTTTTCAGACCAGTCCTGGGCCAGATGATTGCCATGAACGATCAATACCAAAGGAGCCTTTCCATTGAGATTTTCAGGATACCAAACCATTGCATTCAGGGGAAGTTGCGTTTTATCAAATCCAAAATAGCGTGTACGGAGTTTACCGGACATTCCATCCCATGAGTTAAGAAGTAGGGAGCCATCTACAGAAGCTGTTTTAATATTTACATCCCGGCCATAGATCGTACGGTGTTTGTCTTTTCCCGATCCGTAAGTAAGGAAAGCTACTTTGTATTTTCCCGGCAGGGAAGGGTCAGGAGCATTGATCGGGAGGGGAAGTTTCCCGGACATTTTATAATTTTTAACTGCTGAAGGAGTATTCCCCGAATCCAAATAAATATAACCGCCAATCACGATTCCAAGAATTCCAATAAAAAGTGAAGTTGCGGTAAGTATTTTCTGACGCAATGACCAGCTTGTTTTAGATTTGGATCTCCAATAGAACAAAGCTCCAAAGGTAAGAGAAGGAAAAAGAACAAGAAATACAATCAATACCCAGCGAAATGTAGATGTAATTAAAATAAGATAGAAGAAAAAAAACAGGGTAAAACCGATTGCATGTCTGAAATTAGAAGGTGTTCTGCCTATTAAGCCGGCCAACCAGCCTATTAATCTGCCAATAAGGTAACTTACCAGAAGTGAAATCAGCAGAAATAAAATGAAATTTCCCCATCCTATGGCAGGAAGGAATTTATCCGCGGATACCAGAATGAAAAAAATACAGGAACTCAAAAGAATGCCATACCCGCTTGCTTTTAATGTCTGACGGCTTGGAGCAATCGAGTTTTCTAAACGTTGAAACCAACCTGTTATTTTTTTCCATAGTGAAGTTTTTTCGTTCATAATATATTGCTTGGTGTTTGTTTTTATAAAATGGAAGTCTACTATAGAAGCTACACATCAACTGCTGAAAAAGGAGGGTGGAAGTACTTGGGATCAGCATATTCAAATTCGAAATTCAGTTCAGCGATCAGTCTGGCTGAAGAGATTTTCTTTCCTTCCGGTTTTGCGGTATCTGTGTTCAATATGTTTTTCTGAATACTGATGACTTCTGATTTGGTAGGATGAAGTGGGGCAACCACATTATAGATTCTGGAAGAACATTGCTTTTCAATCATTTTCTCAATAACCGAACAAATGTCGTTGTAGTGAATATGATTGACAAAAAAATTGAGATTTGAGACATTATATTTGCTTAGAAAACGATCATCTCCCATGAGACCAGCCAACCTTAAAATATTAGTTTGGGGATATCTGGTTCTGATCATTCTTTCTCCGGAAATCTGATCAGGAGATACATCTTCCTCGGTAAATTCTTTATTGTGATCAGGATATACCCCTGTTGTACTCATAAGAAAAATCTGTCCGTCATAATCTTCTATAAATGAAAAAAGATTCTGGATCCTGTTGTATAAAGAACTTGCACAGCAGCTTTTTCCCGAAATAGGAATAGTAATGATCAGGACATCCAGCTCATTGATAATCTGCCATTGATCCATTTTTTCGGTCAGCAGATAATCGGGAAAATTGACAAGGTAAGGATGAAATCCCTGTTTTTCCAAGTGCTTAGCCTTGTCCGGACTTGTTATTGTTGTATAGACCTCAAAGGTTTCGGACAATTTTGTTGCAATCCTTGATCCCAGCCAGCCACAACCGATTATTCCTGCTTTTTTCATATTAACTTTTTTTATCTCCTTCCTAATTATAATGATGTGAATTCGAACTTGTGTACTATTATTTTTTTTAAGTAGGTGAAATTAATCAATTTATTTAGTATATACCTGCTGTCAGGTAGAAAAAAATACGCTCCGGCAGGTATTGGAGGGGCCTCTTTATGCAGGTAAATTTGCTTTTATAATTGATGAAAGGAAGGGTAAGAGCTTGTAACCATATTTTCGCTGGATCTGGAATTCATTTCATGGATTTAACAGTATATATTTTAACACCAAACAATAACAAAATGAAAAAATTAATCTGTACTTTTTTATTTTTAACAGGGTTGAGCATTGCGGCACAACCCACAGTGACGAGAGCGGCACTTGATAAAATTAACATTACCACTGATGTTTATCATGCCAATGTTTCGGCATCTTTGAATCCAGGACCTTCCGGAGCCGGACAAACCTGGGATTTCTCATCTTATGTAGGCACACCCGTAATCACTACTAGACTATATCCGTGTCCGGGGCATGCCAATTGTTCTAAATTTCCAACGGCCAACAGAATAAGCGAATTGGTAGGAGGAAGTACTTACGATTATCTTCTCAATAGTGATACGGAAGCCACAACTATTGGTAATTACAGTACACCGGGAGATGTAATGATGACCTATACTGATCCCTTGATCAATTACAAATTTCCTGTTAATTACCTTCAGGAATTTACAGATACTTATCAGATCAATATTCCTGGTACGGTAGAGAACGGACAGGAAAACTTTAAAGTAGACGGATATGGCACTGTGATAACACCTAACGGAACTTTTCAGAATGCTTTGAGGATTAAGAGAGTAAGAACGGCAACCCAAACCAGCGGCGGAGTATCTCAGGACTATCATAATGAATCGTATCAATGGGTCACTGAATCCAACGGACCAGTTCTGGTAATTGCATTTAATACATTTACAACTAACGGACAAACCACGACCCAGCCTTCATTGGCATATTTTTCACCGTCGTCTACATTATCTACGATAGATATGGATAACAAAAAAGATGAGATTGTGATTTATCCTAACCCGACATCAAAATTCATCACAATAAAATCTAAAGATGACATTAAAAATATCAGTATTATCAGCCTAGATGGTAAAGTTGTTCAGAAAACACAGAATTCCGGAATGATCGATGTTTCAGAGCTGCCTAATGGAATATATGTGGTTCAGGGAGAATTAAAAAGTGGGAAAATTATTTCGAAAAAAATCAGTAAACAGTAATTTTTTTCATTTTTTATGATGGAAAGGTACTATCCGCTTTGGATAGTACTTTTTATTTTATGTGGAGATCATTTCCTTTTGTCAAAGTCCGTTTTCTTTTGCAAATTTTAAAAGTTCAACCACATTACGGACCTCACATTTGTTCAATAAATTTCTCCGGTGAGTTTGTACTGTAAGATAGCTTAAGAAAAGGATATCCGAGATCTCCTGTGTCGATTTACCTTCCGATACCAGCTTTAGAATTTCTTTCTCCCTTTGGGTTAACCTGGGAACCGATTTAAGATCATAAATACTGGTCTTTTCAACAATTGCTTCAATTTCGGAGCTAAAAGCCATTTCTCCGGATACAGCCTTATTAATGCAGGATTTGAATTCTTCGAGTGACGCATTTTTTAGCAAATATCCATGTGCTCCGTTTTTGATCATTTGTAAAATAATGCTTCTTTCGGACTGGCTGCTCATTGCCAATACGATGATTTTAGGATGGTTTTTTTTAATTTTAAGGCACAGATCGATGCCATTGATGTCCGGAAGAAATACATCCAGCAGAACAACATCTGCTTTACCAAGATGCTTATAATTGAGGAGGGCTTCACCGGTATTAAAGCTCCGGACAATTTCCACATCATCTGATTTCGAAAAAAGCATTTGCAGTCCCTCAGCAATAATAGGATGGTCATCAACAATAATTGTTTTATAGGGTTTTGTCATGATGGGTGCAGTTAAATGGATAATTCAATATTAAAAGTAGTAGGATGATTTGCAGAAGATTGGATGTCTATTTTTCCATTAAAAAGTTCCACTCTGCTTTTGAGATTTTTCAACCCCTGTCCTGTAAAGTTCTTGATTTGACTGGTATCGAAACCTTTACCATTATCTTCTACCGTAATGAAAAAACGGGATTGATTCTGGCTGCAGTCCACCAGGATTTCTGTACAGGATGAATGTTTCAAAGCATTGTTCAGTAATTCCTGAATAATTCTGTAAATCATAATCTGAATATTTTCCGGAATATCAGACCGGATCTGATTGGCCTGGAAATAAATACGGATGTCATCGGTTTCCAACATATGGCAGAGGTCATTTAATGCATGTTCCAGACCTAATTTGAGAAGCGTTTCCGGAATAAGGTTAAAAGAAATCTGCCGTAATTCAGTAATTGAATTGTTCAGGATTCCGTTCATATTTTCAATTTCATCCTTCGATGCAGGTCCCGAAGAACTGCTTATCTTTAAAAATCTGGTTCTAAGGGAAGATAGCATACTTCCCACGCCGTCATGGAGGTCCCGGGCTATTCTCTTACGTTCATCTTCTTCTCCTCTGATCACCGCCTGCATGACTTCTATTTCCTTCTGATTTTTTAAGCTTTCCAGGTTTTGTACATAATTAAGGGACTGTTGGCTGGTTATTTTCTTCTGATTTTTTGAATTGATCCAAAGGAAGATAACAAGTAATAACAGAATAACCGAAGCCGCAACCAGCAAACCATAGTAAAGTTTATTGTTCTGTGCAACCAAACGATCACGTTCGCGTTGAGCTTCAAGCTGGCTGATCTTCTTCTCATTTTCCGCCCGGTTAAACTTGGCTTCAAGAGCTGCTATTTTTCCCTGATACTCACTCAGGTTGAGGCTGTCATTGATCGTATTGTATCTGGACAGGTATTTATAAGCATTTTTGGTATCCCCCAGACTTTCAAAGGTCTGCGCCAGTTCCTTGGTATAGTTTCTCTGGTCAAGGGCAAAATGGGTCGTGCTTCCTATAAGATCCAGCAGCAGGTTTTTAGCATCTTCAAGTCGGTTCAGAGCTTTCAGGGGTTCATATTTGGAAAACTTCAGTCGATTGGTTAAAAGCATATCCTGATGGAGGGTACTGTTTACAATCCCTTTATCATAACTTTTTAAAGCATTATTAAACTGTCCGAGTCTGTAAAAATAAAAGCCCTCAGCCGTATAATAGCTGCCGTTGAGATTAGAATCAGGATATTTTCTGATGATATTGTATGCGATATCAAGAGATTTTTTAGCCTCTGCCAACATATGAAGGCGGCTTTTGTTTTCAGCATCTATAATATAGATGTCGGCCTTTGTTTCCTGGTAAGTATATGTAGATCTGGAGGCCTGTTCAATATATTCCTTAGCGGTTTTCAGGTAGCTGTCTGCCTTAATCCTTTCATCATAGTTCATGAAAATGGTTGCAACGGATTTGTAAAGAATACTCAGAGTTTCCAGATCGTTTCCTTTTTTACCCGTAGGGATGGCTTCATTGATGAGAATTTTCATCCCTTCCAGCTCATTGTTCTGTAAAACTTTAATAAGAGATATGTTTTTCAGGATAAAAGCCTGTAATGAATATGAGTCCTTGGTTTTATATTTCCTGAGCTCAGTAAGAGCAAGGTTGAGCTGCTTACCATAATTGTCAAAATCTCCCTTGCTCACTAATCCTGCCGCATTATAATAAATAGCCGCAGCTTTTAAGAAAGGATATTTGGGTGCTATCTTGTTGGCAGTAAGGAGATATCTGTCAGATAGCTCGTTCTTTTTACTTCTTCTGAACAGATCGGCCAGCTTAAAACTGTTTATTCCTCGTATGCTGTCTGACTTGGTTGTCTGTATAACATGAGTAAGACTGTCGATATACGGGCCGTCATCATCAAGGGTGTAAAACCTTTGAGAATAAGAAAAACCGAAAGTGAAAGATACCAGCAACAGGAGTAATTTTCTTTTCATACGTATAAATTGTGATCTTTGGTGCAGTAAAAATAAAATTCTTACTTATACAAATATACATTTATCACCATTTAAATGGTAGATACTTAAGTGCAGTTCGTGGATTTTTATCTGGTTAAACAACTCAAGCCTTCATGAGACATCTTTTCAAGACGTTATTGATTCTGCAATGAATGAGTTTTGTTAATATAATATGCTACTAAGAGATTTGGAACCCAGCATAGCCAGGCAACAATAAGGTAGGATATATCCGGTGTCCCTATAGCTATTTTTAATAAAGGCATCCACAGTCTTAGTGTTACTGCTGCAAAAGTACAGGCATAGCTATAAGTCATCAGTTTCTGATGCTGTAAAACATCTCCTCCTTTTATCTTTAAAAATGCGGCAACGGTTGTAGAAAACCAAATCATTCCCAGGCTTATAAAACCTAATGAAGAAATAATTCCTCCATTAGCAAAGAAGCCAATATATATACCCGATACTGAGCTGATAATTACTGAGAATATATATGTTTTACCTATTATTCTGTGTAAAACTTTATGCTTATTCCGAAATGTTGCCCCAAACTGTCTCCATCCAATAAAAAGAGAGATACCCCCGAAGATCATATGGCTAAAGAAAAGAGCTCTCCAGACAGTATCATGAACAACTTCAGGAAGCTTGGTTTGTAAAAAAGTATGTTTGTGATCAACAAAAAGATAAATTAAAGGATATAGTCCGATTAATAATGCAAAAATGACCAGGATAACGAACAAAAATATTTTCATAGTAAAAGAGCTTGAGTTAAATGGCTTAACAATAGGGTGTTAAATGTTGTTTTTTTAGCAAAAGTGCGGATTGTTAAAAAAATAAATGCCCCAGAATGTAAGGTGGAACTAATTTCAAACACATAAAATAACTGATTGAGCGGATTGTTTTGTGGAAGTTGAATAATTATTTTCTTTCTAACCTCTAACCTCCAATATCAAGATTCTCCTCCTTTAAAAAGTCTCTCGGGGAACAATTCATATATTTTTTAAAATTGCGGTTAAAAGCAGTTTTGGAATTAAACCCACATTCAAATGCCAGTGAAAGAATAGTGAATTTTTGATTTTCCGGAAGGATAGCGATTCTTTTAAATTCTTCAATCCTTTGTATATTGATGTAATCGTAGAAGTTTTTGTCTTCAATGGTATTGATAACCTGAGAAAGAGTATTGGGATGTACTTCGATAATGCCGGCCAGTGTAGCCAGGTTTAATTCGGGATCTTTGAAAAGTTGTTCAGATTGCATTTTGGAAGTCAGCCTGGTGTAGATTTCCTGGATTGAGGCTTCGTTTAAAACCGATTTCTGGTATTTAACTTTTGATTATCAATCGGTGATGTGATTTTATCTTTTTCAGTATCTTTTATTTTTGGCTCTGCTAAATTTAAAATTCCTGCTTTGGTAATTCCGAAATAGGCCGCCAGTAATATAAAAATTACAACTGAGGTAAATGTGATTCTGTCATCTTTAAGGATAACTAAGATCCAGATTACAGCGATTCCAAAAATAAGATAATATACCCAGTTCAAGTTGATTCTTTCAATGTTAGAATACTGTTTTGCAATACTGTTTTTGTATTTTTTTAATGATCTGATACTAAGTATGATATATGTAATTCCGGAAATATAAATAAGTATATTGATATTTTCTCTTATGTTTTGATACCTCATTCCGCCATTATGATAAATTAAAATCTTATCTTTTGTCGAAAGTAAATAGAAATCCCACAAAATAAGATACACGACCAAAGGAGGAATGAAATGCAGAATCCTCAGATATCTGCGATTGTTTTGCTGAGTAAGCGTAAGGACATATACATAAAGCATAGGTCCATGTATCAAAGGAAGAGGAATCTCTAATCCCAATAAATAGGGAGTAGTAATATTGTTTTCGGAAAAATTTAAATAAAATAATGTCAAATGAATCCCAATGATAAAGAACCATAATGCCAAAAGGTAATCTGCCATCATTTTCCTTTTCTTACCTAAAATGAGAAAAGAAGAAAAATAAGCAATAAAGATTCCTGATAAATAGAACATGTTACAATACCAAACCGAGTAATGACCAAAAATAAAATATTAAAATCATATTTCTGAGGTATATTTTATTTAACGGACATTTTTCAGGGTTGGGAGTGAATAACCTGCTATTAATAAGAACTTTTTAATATGAATTTTGACTTTTAAATTTTCATAATTTTATTAAAAAGATGGAAAATAGAATAGCTAAATCAAAATTTAAGTGTACATTTAATTATATTGAATGCGCCAAGCAACTACTTTTATGAAGAGTAATGAGGAGGACGGTAATTTGTAGTGCTTACCGAACTATAATGAAAACGTAAAATGAACTCAAACACCAATTCACAAATAAAAAACAATCACAATAAGACCGGAAATTTTTTCCTCGATGTAAAAAAAGGACTGGATAGCAATCCCAAAAGATTATCTTCAAAATATTTTTATGATGAAGTAGGAGACCGGCTTTTCCAGAAGATAATGGCAATGCCTGAATACTATCTTACCCAATGTGAGCTTGATATATTTCAAAATAAAACAGCCGATATCGCTAATCTGATAGGTTTTGACAATACTCCTTTCGATCTGATCGAACTGGGTGCAGGTGATGCTATGAAATCGACCTATCTTCTTAAATATATGATAGATAAGGGGTTGGATTTTACTTATATGCCCATTGATATTTCAGGTAATATTTTATCTGTCCTGGATCAGAAATTAAAAAAGGAGATACCTGATTTAAAAGTTACCCAGCTCGAGGGAGAATATTTTCAAATGCTCAATAAAGCGGCCTCGCTTTCCTCAAGAAGAAAAGTCATTTTGTTTTTGGGAGGGAACATCGGTAATATGGAACTCGAAGAGGCTAATGCATTTTGTATAGGATTGAAAGATCACCTTAATCCCGGAGACAGGATTCTGATAGGGTTTGATCTTAAAAAAAATCCTCACACCATCTTAAATGCCTATAACGACGCCACCGGTATAACAGCAGCTTTTAACCTTAATCTTCTTACGCGTATCAATAAGGAACTTAATGCTGATTTTAATATTGAGCAATTTCAGCATTATCAGACGTATGATCCTATAAGCGGAGCATGCAGGAGTTATCTCGTGAGTCTGGCCGATCAGGTGGTAAATATAGATCATACAGAGATTATATTTAAGGAAAATGAACTGATAGATATGGAGGTTTCACAGAAATTTTCTGAGGCCGATATAAAAGAATTGGCAAAGAAAACGGGCTTTGAGATTGACGGAGAAATTAAAGACTCGAAGAAATGGTTTATTGACTCCGTCTGGAAGTTTAAATAAATAATAAAAAATCTAAAAAGATGATAGCAAATCCTAAGATTATTGATGCCGTAACGACTTACAGGAATATTCGCAGCCATTCGTTGGCTATTTGTGCTCCTCTTGAGACTGAAGATTTTGTCGTACAGCCTATCGTGGATGTAAGCCCGCCAAAATGGCATTTAGGACATACCACATGGTTTTTTGAAACCTTTATTCTTGTTCCGAATTTTCCGGGGTACACTGTTTTTGATCCTCAATATAATTTTGTATTCAACAGCTATTACGAAACCATAGGAGCAAGAGTCATCCGTACAGACCGGGGTAATTTGAGCCGCCCTTCAGTGGCAGATGTGTATCGCTACAGGGAATATGTGGACCACCAGATGACTGCTTTTCTTCAGAGTGAATTTATGAACCCTTCCATTGAGCCGCTTTTGGAGCTGGGACTCAATCATGAACAACAACACCAGGAGTTGTTGCTTACGGACATCAAATATATTTTAGGTCACAATCCTCTTTTCCCGGCGTACCGAAAAGATAAGGAAGAAAACAAGGAAATGGTTCGGACCGGTGAAATGATCAGATTAAGTGAAGGTGTGTATGAAATTGGTTTTAATGGTAATGGCTTTTGCTTTGATAACGAACTGGGAAGACATAAAGTATACCTCAACAATTTTGAAATAAGTGACCGTCTGGTTACCAATGGCGAATATCTGGAATTTATAAATGACAACGGATATAGGGATTTCAGACATTGGCATGCAGAGGGTTGGGACTGGGTGAAACAAAATGAGGTGAAATCACCGTTATATTGGCATTGGATCGATGAAAAATGGATGTATTATACTTTAGATGGTTTGCAGGAAGTAGATCCTGACGAAGCGGTTTGTCACATCAATTTCTATGAAGCTTCAGCCTTTGCAGCATGGAAAGGAATGCGTCTTCCAACCGAAGCGGAGTGGGAGGTTGCTTCCGTACGTTTTCAGTGGGGAGAAAGGTGGGAATGGACGGGAAGTGCTTATTTACCATATCCCGGATTTAAAAAAGAAGCGGGTGCCGTAGGCGAGTATAACGGAAAGTTTATGGTCAATCAAATGGTTTTAAGAGGGGCTTCCGAAGCTACACCCAAAGGGCACAGCAGAAATACATACAGGAATTTCTTTCATGCAAATCTTCAGTGGCAGTTTACAGGAATAAGATTAGCGAGATAAGTCCTGCCTATGATTAAAGTAGAATCACTCACCAAAAAATTTGATGACCGGATTGCCGTTGATCATATCTCCTTCGAAGCACAGGATAAAGAAATTCTGGTGCTTCTAGGAACAAGCGGTTGTGGAAAAACCACAACCCTGAAAATGATCAATCGCCTGATAGAAGCTGATTCCGGTGATATCTGGATTGACGGACAAAATATTCTTGAAAAGAAACCGGAAGAACTCCGCATGCACATTGGCTTTGTTATGCAGCATGCCGGGCTTTTTCCTCATTATAACATCCGCCGGAATATTGCTGTGGTTCCCGAGCTGCTCAAATGGGAGAAAAAGAAGATCAGAAGCAGAACGGAAGAACTTATGGAAAAGCTTCACCTGCCGGAAGAACTGCTTTCCCGTTTTCCCCAGGAATTAAGCGGCGGACAGCAGCAACGGGTCGGGATCGCAAGAGCTTTAATAGCAGATACCCCGATATTATTAATGGATGAGCCTTTTGGAGCATTAGATAATATTACTAAAGCGGATATTCATTCTGAATTTAAATCATTAGAGGAACTTAAAAATAAAACCATTATTCTTGTTACACATGATGTACAGGAAGCTTTCGAGCTGGGGCAAAGGATTTGCCTTATGAATGAAGGAAAGATTGTCCAGATCGGAACTCCCAAGGAAATGCTCTATCATCCTGCCGGGGATTTTGTGAAAAATTTCTTTGCAGAAAACAGGCTTTTGCTTGAATATAAAGTTGCCACGCTGGATAATATAAGTCCTTTTCTTGAACAGAACGAAAGTTTCAGAGAAGAATTTGATAGAAAGGAAAATGTGTGGAATATTTTACAGAAACTCAGTGCAGATAAAAGCTATTCGGATCAGTATGAAAAACTGAGCGAGGCATTTAACCTTTACAGAAAAGCACAGGCATAATGACACAGCAGAACCTCTGGCAATTTATTGCCGAACAGCAGGATAAACTTCTTCTCCAGATTATACAGCATCTTGGGCTTACTTTTGTATCATTACTCCTGGCAATAATTGTGGGTGTTCCGTTAGGAATATTCATCGCCAGAAAGAAATTATTTGCCAACCCTGTCCTGGGAACTGCCGGTATACTGCAGACCATTCCGAGTATAGCTTTACTTGGATTTATGATTCCTGCCTTTGGCATCGGGGCTACTCCAGCCATTGTAGCATTACTGATATATGCCCTTCTGCCAATTATACGGAATACCTATACGGGAATTACGGGAGTAGATCCTTCGGTTGTAGAAGCTGCCCAGGCAATGGGAATGAACAAAAAACAGCTCTTGTTCAAAGTAGAGCTTCCATTGGCAATGCCTGTAATCATTGCAGGAATAAGGACAGCTGCAGTAATCAATGTAGGTGTGGCGACTTTAGCCTCATTTGTTGCGGCAGGAGGATTGGGAGAATTTATATTTGGAGGAATCTCCCTTAATAATACCAATATGATTCTAGCAGGCGCCATCCCGGCTGCGTTACTGGCTATTATCCTGGATCAACTGATTGCTGTTTTACAGAAATCCGGCTATAGGAGGCTTCGTAAGATGCTGTTCATTATTCCCATAGTTTTGGTTATTATTGGAGGTGTATATGTGTTTAATTCCTATTCCGGAACCAAGCTTAAAGCAGGTTTTACGCCTGAATTTATGGGAAGGCAGGATGGAGATATTGGATTGAGATCAGTATACGGGCTTAATGCCAAACCACTTATTGTAAGTGATGCCATTATGTATAAAGCAGCTTACGATAAGGAACTGGATCTCATAAGCGGATATTCTACAGACGGAAGGATTAAAGCCTATGATCTGTATGTACTGGAGGACGATAAAAAAATATTTCCACCATATTTTGCCGCACCCATTATAAAGACAAAAACATTACAAAAGTTTCCGCAGCTGCAAGAAACGCTCAATTTGCTGGCAGGAAAATTCAATGACTCTGTCATGACGGATCTCAATTATCGGTCTGATTACCTCCACCAAACCCCGGAAAAAATTGCAAAGGACTTCCTGAAGCAGCATGATCTTTTCAAAAATTCCCGAAAAGGAAATGGAGGGACCGTGCGGATCGGGTCTAAAATTTTTGGAGAGCAATATATTCTTACAGAAATGTATAAAATGCTTATTGAAGGCAATACGGATTATAAAGTAGAAACCAAAACAGGCTTGGGAGGAACGAAAATTTGTTTCGATGCACTGGTGAATGATGCCATTGATTTCTACCCTGAATATACGGGAACAGGCCTTTTGGTCCTTTTAAAACCTTCGGAAACAATTTTAAAAGAGGTGAGCCCAAGTCCTGAAAAAACCTATAACTACGTAAACACTGAATTTAAAAAACAATATGGTATAGAATGGCTTCAGCCTTTAGGGTTTAATAATTCCTACGCCCTGATGATGAGACGGGAACAGGCCCGGCAATTAAACATAAAAAATATTTCAGATCTCAAAAACTATCTAGATACTCCTTAATTCAATGACTTATAATTTCGACGAAATAATCTCCAGACGAGGCACCAATTCCATCAAATGGGATTCTGTGGCAGATGATAATGTGCTCCCTATGTGGGTGGCTGATATGGACTTTAAAACACCTCCTGAAATCATAAATGCTCTTTCACGGAAAGCTGAACAGGGAATGTTTGGATATAGCTTTACTCCCCAGGCACTGTATGATGCAATTATCAGTTGGTGGGAAACAAGTCATGAGGTCAGTTTAAAAAAAGAATGGCTGCTTCCTGTTCCGGGAATGATTCCGGTAATTTCTGCTATTGTAAGAACATACCTTCAGCCGGGAGATCATATTATAGTACAATCACCGGTATACAACCATTTTTTTATATTGATTGAAAATTGCGGATGCCATGCGGTTGAAAATCATCTGATGTACGAAAACGGAAACTATCAGATTGATTTTGAAGACCTCGAAATGAAGGCTTCAGACCCTCAGAATAAAATGCTGCTGCTTTGTAGTCCCCACAACCCTGTAGGAAGAGTATGGACAAGACAGGAACTGGAAAAAATAGCTTCAATATGTTCGAGACATAATGTGATGGTTATCTCTGATGAAATTCACGCCGATATCGTGTATAAAGAAAACAAGCATGTGCCATTTCTTTCTGTAGCGGAAGATTATGATCTACTTTCTGTAACCTGCGGTTCTCCCTGTAAAACATTTAATTTGTCCAGCCTGCCTGTGTCATATGTTATTACTAAAGATCAGGAGTTTAAAAAACAAATTTCAAAAATATTATCCGTACAGGAGACTTATGGTATCAATCCATTTGCGGCTGAAGCTTTAATTGCTGCCTATACACATGGAAGGGACTGGATGGAGGAATTAAAAGAATATTTGTATAATAATTATCTGTTTTTAAAAGATTTCTGCAAAGATCATTTACCCAATATAACCATTGGCCCATTACAGGCGACCTACCTTGTATGGCTGGATTGCCGGATTTTGGGTAAAGGATCTGAAGAGCTTTCAAAACTCCTGTTTAAGGAAGAAAAATTGTGGCTGAATCCGGGAACAATGTATGGCAGTTCCGGGGAAGGTTTTTTGCGAATGAACATTGCCTGTCCCAGAGAAGTTTTGGAAGAAGGTTTAAAACGGTTTGAAAAATATATCAATAAGAAACGGGATTAACTTATATTCCTATTTTAAAAGCCTTTCAATAATTATGGAAGGCTTTTATTTTATAGATTTCTATCGGCCTTTTCTTTTTTAAGTTGCTTCCATTTATTAATATTTACAATTAAAATAGGAACCAGAGCGATAGGAATCACGGCCAAAGCACTGAATTTGTGTTTGAATGCTAGAAAAAGATTACTAAAGAATAAAAGTGAAATAGCAATCATAAGCAAAATGGTTATTGCTTTTGAATTTTTTTCCTGATTAATAAGTTCCTCATTGGTGTATTCTGTTATTGGTTTATTTTTCATGTTATTTTTGTTGATGACTACAAGGTTATTAATTTTTCCAACCGGTGCGGTCGCTGTATTTTATAAATTAAGATTGATAAAGTTGGCCAGCATCTTCGTATTATTTCCGTAATGATGGTTTCCCGGAATATGTTTCATCTTATAATTACTACCCAGCTTTATTTCATAATACGGAAAATGGGCAAATTCAAAATCACTTACAATAAGCAGTACGGGAGCTGTTCCCATTTTGTTGATCTCCGGGATGACCTGTAAACTTCCTTTGGGCTCAACTCCAAAATATTCATCCAGGTGAATCTGAAAGTCATTGCTTTTGGAAGGCCCCATAATAAATACTTTTTGGATCTTGCTTTTCAGATCAGGAGTAAAACGGTTATATACAAATGGAGTTACATCAGCACCAAATGAAAACCCAAGAAGAACTACTTTTTGATTTTTCCGTCCCTGCAATTGCTGGTTGATGTAATTCTCTATATCTCCGGAAGTTTGTTCCGGTGTTTTTTTATTCCAGAAGTAAGCCTTCGTGTCCAAAGCAAACACATCATACCCTAATTTGTGGAGATCTGTACCCAGGCCTTTTGTAAAAGTATTAAAGCCGGCGTCGCCACTGATGTAAAAGATAACAGGTTTGTCGGTGTTTGAATTCCATTCCGTTATTTTGAAGTCATTATCTTTTTGACAGCCTGAAAAAATGGTCAGTAGGGATAATGATAGGAGATTGCCGAATTTTCGTAGTCTATTCTTCATTTTTCTGTGGTTTCATCACTTTATTTAATGCCGTTGGTATCTGGAGCAGTTCAAAATCACTGTTATAAACAAGATACTGATCTTCCCAGAGACTGGCATATTTCTCTTTAAAGTTTCGCAGTGTTTGATAATGTTTAAAGCTACCGACCCTCTGATATGCAAACTTCATGATATCCTCAGCCGTATTATGGGTCTGTTGTATCCCTGCCATTGGGGTCATTCCCATGTTTATGTATTTCAGGTTTTTGCTTTTGGCATATTCTACAAGTTTTACGATCAGTACATCAGTACTGCCGTTGGGAGCATCTTCAGTTTTTCTGATCATATCATAGCTGCACTCGTCAGGAGCACAATGGGGAATTATATTCAGAAATGCAACGCATCGTCCGTTATTATCAGAAATGGTAATAAGATCCTGGTTTCTTACCGTATCGCGATCAAACATTCCCTCTGCAAAAACAATTTCCTTTTTATCAAATTCCCTGAGCCATTCATCAGAAACACTTTGGATCTGGTCTATGGTTTTATCATCCTGAGGCGCATATCGTATTTCCGTGGTATAACCGGACTTTTCAACCGCATTGATGCCGTTCCTGATCGTCTTTTTATCTTTTCCTGTAAGCGTAAAACCTTCTGCATCCAGGATGGCATCCTGACCGATAAACAATTTTTGTTTTTTTAAGGGATTAAAATAAATAATACCACTTTCACTCACTCTGTAATAGCAGGTTTTTAAATTGTTTTTCTTACAGAACAGATCGAATTCCCTGATCAGATCTGTTTTGTGATGTTCAGCGCATACGGGTTCTTCGAGAACAACTGCAAATCCATTCGCCGTACGAAAAGACACAACCCCATTAATTTCTTCAGAAAAATAAAACTCCTTTTCTTTGGCCAACTTAAAATAATCTAATGAAGATGTTCCGAATTCTTCTATCAGCTGTTTAGCGTTAATAGCATTTTCTTTCTCATCTTTCACGACCCAGGAATGAGTTTTGTAAAACGAAAGAATGAGCACCAACCAGGAAATTACCCCAAGAATATAGTTAAGGTTCTGGAAATCCCGTGCAAATCCGGTAAGAGGGGTAAGTCCCGAATCTTTGAACAGCAGGAATGTGTACAATGTATAATAAAGGGCTTCTTTCTTTGTAAAATCAATGCCGAAATGGGATTTACTGATAAAGTAAAAGCTGAAATAGTTGAAAATAAGGATAATGGTGAATATTCCTAAAAACCAGCTGAAACCTCTTTGTAAAGAAACGATTTTAGTGGTAAAGATATACTCCTTTCTGCTGTACCAAAGAAGTCCCAAAGTAAATGCAGAAAATAAGGCCTCCTCATAATCAAGTGCTTTAGACAAATTAAAAATAATGGATACTATGGTGAGTGCTACTGCAAAATACCAGGCTCTTTTATATCCCCGGAAAAGATTAGCGGAGGTTACCAGCAGCAAGACTCCGGAAATGAGTGTGATCATTTTGGAAATATGGATCAGCTCCCAGGGCAGATACCCTTTCAGGATGTGTAAACGATCCGTGAGGGCGGGAGTAATTACCGAAAGGATATTGATGATGCCCAATAAAAAAATCATAACTACAGGTAAAATACGGGCCAATAGTTTCCGTCCGCTCCATAGGTAAGCAAAAATCCCAAGAACCAATGGAATCCAGAATTCAAAAAAACGGTAGAGCAGAGTAATGCCTAAACCGTCAGCGTGGCTGTATCCGAAGTTCGTAAGAATATAGGTAAGCGAAAACTCCACGGCTCCCAAGCCACGGAGGAAAGGGGAGACGATCATCAGTAAAATCGAAACAACATACGATATCGCTGCAGCAGAAAATGATGCCGGAACTCCGAAAGCATACATGGCAATCAGGAGATGGAAAACACCACAGAATTCAATAAGTACTGAAACTAAAATAGTGATCCAGAAATACTTTCTGTCGATTTCATTATTGAATATCTCATCTATGGAAGCAATGAATTTAGGAAATTTCCGATCCAGAAACCGGTAGAGGGAATTTTTCTTACGGAACGAAACGAATGCTGAATAACTGCCTAAAAGAATAGCCGCCAAGACAATAATCCCCACCCAGCTGTCATTGAAGCTTTTATTGATCAGGACTGCGTAAGCAATTAACGGGATTCCTACGATCATTACCGTTAGTAATCCTACAAATCCATAAATTGCACTTGCCTGATGGATCTTGGAGGATTTATATCCTTTTGTTCTGATATTCCTGGGAAGGTATGCCAGCGAGCTTACACCTCCGGCAGGAAGAAATACACTAAGAAAGTTTCGTTTTAAAAATAAAACGGTGGCATCAGATATCCCTACATTCAGTTGGGTTGCACGAAAGCTCTTTACATACATTAAACCTTGGAGCAGGACATAAATCAGTGTTAAAAGTATACCTGTCAGAACCCAGCTTAATTTTGAGTTTTGCAATTGAGGGCCTATGGTTGCGAGTTCGTGTCTTTCACTGCGGAAAAATACGAAGGCCAGTAATAAAATAATAACTGCCAGAACTTCTTTCCAACGAACCAGCCTGAAGATTTTTGAAAATTTTATGTTTTTCATATTCGTGATATAGAACCCTTTCATGCATTTTTTACGCTGAAATGTCCTGAAATCAAAAATAAATAAAAAACGTGTAGCAATTCACAGATATTTTACTTTATTTAAAGTAATCTGTTGTTAGTTCTGATAGCATTTCGGACAGATTCCACTTACCACAAAATTGTAGCTTTTGGCAACAAAGTGTTTAGGGAGTGTTATTTCAGGAACCACATTTTCTATGCATGTTACAGACAAGCATTTTTCACAATTAAAGTGAATATGATTATGAGAGTGATCATTTTCTGTGCAATGATGGCATTTTGCGTAATTCACAACCCCATCCACATTAACGATCTTATGGATTTTTCCTTCCTCTTCAAGACGGTCGAGCACGCGGTAAGTGGTAACACGGTTGCACAGATCCCCGATTTTTTCCTGGATAGCAGTGTGAGATAATGCGCTGTCGGAGCTATTAATGATGTTTAATATTTCTGTTTTGGCCTGGGTGTTTCTGACTTGTTTCATGATTTTATTGCAACTTTGTTGCATTAATTAAAATTAATATCTACATTTGCAACAAAGTTACGATAAGTATTTTAAACTTAAATATCATTTATGAAATCAAAAATTTTAGATGCAGTAGGTATTTCCGCAGCGGTTTTATGCCTGATTCATTGTATTGTCTTTCCTTTACTGATGATCATTCCCCTTGGAATATCCCACAATCCCTATATCGATCTGGCGTTTCTGCTCATCGGAGCCATCGTAGTTTATAGAGTCACGAAGAAAATCTCAAAAACATGGCTGAAATGGTGGTTTTGGATCTCCATTCTATTAATCTCCGTGTCTGTATTGGTAGACCTGATTTTTGAAATCCATATTCCTTTAATATATATTGGAGCTGCAGGTTTAATTGCAGGCCATATTTTCAATTTTAATAATCATCAACATTAACCTATTATGGAGAATAAACTTCCCGTAACCGTGCTCAGCGGATTTCTTGGTGCCGGAAAAACGACATTACTGAATCACGTTTTACACAATAAAGAAGGTTTAAAAGTAGCGGTAATCGTTAATGATATGAGTGAAATCAATATCGATGCACGCCTTGTAGAAAATCAGGGTACATTATCCCGTACAGAAGAGAAGCTGGTGGAAATGAGTAATGGCTGTATCTGCTGTACTCTTCGCGAAGATCTGATGATTGAAGTAGAACGGCTGGCAAAAGAGAAAAGATTTGATTATCTCTTAATTGAAAGCACCGGTATCAGTGAGCCTGTTCCAGTAGCACAAACTTTTACCTATGCAGATGAGGAAAACGGGATTGATCTTTCCGCATTCAGCTATGTAGATACAATGGTTACTGTAGTGGATTGCTTTAATTTTTTTAAAGATTTTGGCTCCAACGAGTTATTAATGGACCGCGATCTTACTGATATGGAAGGTGATTTCCGTACGATCGTAAATCTGCTGACGGATCAGATAGAGTTTGCCAATGTAATCATATTGAATAAGACGGATATGGTAAACTCAGAAACTATTGGCTTTTTAAAAGCAACCGTCGGAAAGTTGAATCCTGCTGCAAGGATTATCACTTCTGAATTTGGGAAAGTAGCTCCCGGGGAAATACTGAATACTCATTTATTTGATTTTGAAGAAGCCCAACAATCTGCCGGATGGCAGAAAGAGCTGGAAGCAGAACATCATACTCCGGAAACTGAAGAATATGGAATAGGATCATTTGTTTTCAGAAACAAAAAGCCATTCCATCCGATGAGGTTATGGACCTATCTGAACGAACAATATCCGGAAGGTGCTTTACGGGCAAAAGGTTTATTCTGGCTTGCTTCACGTCCTGATGACGCATTGAACTTTTCGCAGGCAGGCGGTTCTTTCCGTCTTGAAAAAGCAGGAGTATGGTGGTCCAGTATGCCTATGAGCAATAGAGTGCAGTATTCTTCATTTCTGCAAAATCAGGAATTTATAGAAAGCCGGTGGGATAAAAACTGGGGGGACCGCATCAATGAATTGGTCTTTATTGGGCAGAATTTAGATCAGGAAAAGATGATGGCAGATCTGGAGTATTGTCTCTTAACCGGAGATGAAAAGAAAATGTTTGATGAATCTGTAATTTTTCAGGATCCTTTTCCGCAGAATATATGATCAATTCTGTTAAAATTAAATTTACAATTAATTAATGCAACATTGTTTCATTATTAAATTTTAATTATCTATATTGCATCGTGAAATGTTAATGAAAATGAACAGACGAAAGTTTCTAAAAGGTTCGGCATTGCTTTCCGGATTGTTTGCAATTAATCCGGTTAATGTTCTGGCCACCGAACCTGCTGTAAAACCCAAATCCTACAAAAAAGCTAAGAATATCATTTTTATGGTAAGCGATGGAATGAGTTCCGGAACACTGGCGTTAGCGAACCTGTATTCCCAGAATATCCTTGGGAAAAGTGGAAACTGGATCAATTTATATAAAGAAAATAAAGTATCCAGAGCATTGATGGATACTGCCTCTGCGAGTTCAATTGTTACCGATTCCGCTGCTGCAAGCTCATCTTTCGGTGGTGGGTTCAGGGTAAAGAATGGCGTACTAAATATCGGCGCTAATGGTGAAAAATATGTTCCCATCTGGCAGAAATTTAAAAAAGCGGGTAAAAAAACAGGATGTGTCACTACTGTAACCATTACCCATGCCACACCTGCCGGCTTTTGTATCAATTCAGCCAGCAGGAATGCCGAGCCTGAAATTGCGGAAATGTATGCTGAAATAGGATTTGACGTGATGATGGGGGGAGGAGATGAATTTTTTAACCCCGCGAAAAGAGAAGATAAAAAAGATGTATACGGGTTGTATAAACAAAAAGGATATCAGATTCTAAAAAACCGTTCGGATCTGCAGAATATCGATAAAAGCAAACCGGTATTAGGAGTATTCAATACAGGAGCACTACCTTATTCAATTGATAGGGCTAATATAGCAGCTTTACAATCTACACCAACACTTGCTGAGATGGCAAAGACGGCAATAGACCAGATGAAAGATCATAAAGAAGGTTTTGTGCTTCAGATTGAAGGAGGTAAGGTGGACTGGTCTGCACACGCAAATGATGTTGCGGCACTTATCCATGATCAGATTGCCTTCGAAGAAGCTGTAAAAGTAGCTGTTGATTTTGCTGAAAAAGATAAGAACACATTGGTTATTATCACCACAGATCACGGCAATGCCAATCCGGGAACAATTTATGGCGCGGATGCTACCCGAAACTTCAATACTATTGCCCATTATAAATTCACCAATGAATATATCCTGAATGCAATCCATCCCGATTTTAACCTGCAGCAAACGAAAGACTGGATCTATGAGACCAATGCCATAAGCCTGGCTGATGATGAAGCTAAAAGTCTTTTAAGTTTCTACACCAGTCTTAATAAAGAAGGTGGATTATATAATTATAAAAAGCTTCCCTTTAAACTGTATTCGGAAATTCAGAAAAAGCATAATTCTGTTGGCTGGATCAGCATGGATCACTCGGGTGATTATGTGGAACTTGCCATGTTCGGGCCGGGAAGTGAACTGCTAAAATCTTTCGTAAAAAACACAGATTTACATTATATCATGCTTGAAGCCACAGAGCTTTCAGCACATACCGGTAAGCTTTGATCTTCGGTATCCGGATTTCAGAATAAATATTTTTTTTTCATATTTATATCTTTTGGTGGAAAGAAGCCTTTACGTAATAGTAAAGGCTTCTTGTTTTTCTATATTAAAAATAGATTTCAACCGTGGTATTTCAATGATGAATATATTTTACATCAGTTTCCATACTAAAAATCAGTTCTTCATCTGGCTTTTAATTCTATCTTCAATCGTTCTCCAGTCATACAGATGAAAAACCTTTCCGTTGCTCATTGCTACAAACACCCCTTTTGGAAACTTTGGACCAAGGTTTACGTTTGTAACCTCCGAACCATCGCTTTCACTGGTTGAAACCGGAATTTCTGCAATCTTTCCTTTTGACGGATTTTCCCTCAGGTAGACGTTGAAAGTATCTTTTTGCTGGTTGGAAACAAGGATATATCCATTCGTTGATGAAGTAGGGTAGATGGAAATTCCTTCCACATCAGATGTGAAATCACCCTTTCCGAAAACCATAAGTTCCTCATTTCCTTTAGATGGATCTGCATAATATTGATGCACCCCGAATTGTTCATCAGAATAATAAATATATCCTGCTTCATCATCCACCGCAATGCTTTCTATTTCTTTCAAGCCACTGTATTTTCCAAACTTCCGTACAACCTCGCCCGTAATTTTCCCTTCTTTTTCGGTTAATTTATATTGCCACAAATAGCCATCTGCCGGTCCGGATTTTCTTCCGACAACAGCAAAAAAATCGCCTGTTTCAGGGTTTTTATAAAGAGAAATTCCCATGGGAGATCGCTCTTTTTCACCATCAAAAACAGGGAATGCTCCAACTTCTTTTAATTCAGGAAGAGAATAAAGTCTAACTGTATTCGTTTCCCTTTCTGTAACGGCAGCAAAATCTATTATATTTCCGTGTAAATAAAACCCATATTCGAGATCTACATTATTCGGACGTTTTAAGCCTGTAACTTTGTTAATGATCTTTCCATTCAGGTCGAAAGCATACAGCCCGCCATTGGTATCCTTATCGGTACCTATGATAATGCTTTTTGAAGCATCTTCCGGATTGATCCAGATAGCCGGGTCATCGGTATCATAACCGACCTGTTCTGTAATAATAGTTGGTTCTATTTTTTTTCCCAATTCATTTTGTCCTGCACAATTAATGAGCAAAGGTAACATGATGAGAGCAACACGTGTATTTATCTTTATCATTCTGTATAACATTAAAAATCAAACTTTACACCCATCGTAAACCGGGGCCTGTAATATTCTACCTGAGCTGTTCTGCTTTGAATTCCCTGATAGTACCTTAACGGCTGATTTGTTAAATTATTGGCTTCGGCAAATACTCTCAGCTGGCTGGTAATTTTATACGAGGCATTTGCGTCAAGGAACAACTGCTTGTCATAATAGCGGTCATCGAACGAATTTCCACCCAGTTCATCAATATAAGAAGATGCATAATTCATAGAAACCCTTGCTGAAAAACGTTTATTTTCCCACGACAGAGATCCGTTGAACATGTGGGGAGCTGCTCCCGGTAATCCTACATCTGTTCTTTCCACACCTTCTTCGTTGGTAATTCCTTTGGCTTTGGATTTAGTATAGGTGTAATTAACATATACTCCAAGACCCTTCCAGAATGCCCCCGGAATAAAATCCAGCTGTCTCTGTAAAGCGACCTCAAAACCGTAGATGTCTACATTATCTCCATTTCTTTGTTGCGTAAATCTCCAGTTACTCTCCCCGTCAGGAATAGGATTGGTCTGACCTGTAAAATCTTGTGAAAAATCCGCCGCTGTATAGTTTTTTCTGGAATAGGTATAAATAAAGTCTTTCAGGTTTTTATAAAAGACACCTCCTGAAAGAATCCCCACCGATTTAAAGTACTTTTCTGCCATGAAATCGAAATTATACGCATACGTTGCTTTAAGATTTGGATTTCCTGCGGATATCAGCTCATCTGCCGAAATAACGTTTAAGAAAGGTACGAGTGCATAATAATTAGGACGTGCCAAAGCCGTAGTAAAAGCAGCCCGGAGAACAAGATTCTGTTCCGGAATATATTTGAAGGAAATATTAGGTAAAATATTAGTGTATGTGTTTTTATTATTGATCTTTCCTACAAGATTTTCTTCATCCATTACATAGTTTCCTGTATAATCAATTGTGGTCGTTTCAAGACGCGCACCAGCAATCATAGAGAATTTGTCACTGAGATCCTGATCCCATCGGATATATCCGGCATATATATGCTCTTTTGCACGGTAGTTACTGGAAAGGAATTCTTCCGGCTTAAGTTCTCCTTTAAATAGATTGGGATTAAACAGATCCAGTCCTCCCATGTACGACGTACTTACAAAAGCCCCCGGAACATAATTACCCGGCTGAAAGTTATAACCATCAAAATAGGTAGTTGGAACCGTTAAAAGACTTCCCAAACTGTTAAGCGGTTCAAAAGCATAATAATCATTTTCTCTTTCTTTTTGTTTTATACGTAAACGCGCTCCCACACGTAATCTTCCTTTCTGATCCTCAATCACAGAAAGTGGGAAACGTAGATTTACTTTTGCTCCGAATTCCTTTTCCTGGGTGAAACTGTTGGAATCAGAAAGATCACTTAATTTATAACTCCCGAGATTATCTGCTGTTGCAGGATTGATCATTGGTCTTTCCGGATCACTGAGGTCACTCAGGAAATTTACGTTTTTACGTTCAAACTCTATATGTCGTTCATGAGGCTTTTTTTCACTGGCGGTAGCATAATTCATAGACCAGTCCAGATCAATTTTGGAACCCAGGAGATGTTCTCCTCTTAATGCATAGTTCTGAACTTTCTGTTTTTCAAGACGCGTATTATCGTTAGCAGCATCTCCACCTTTATCTTGTCTCGTAATACTTCCGCTCCATCCTGTGATTTCAGTTTCATCCGTATTATACACAGGTTTTATTTTGTAGCCCAAAGCATATCTGTTTTCCTTATCATTCCTGAAATTATACATTGCAGAAGCATAAATTTTGTTTTTCGAATTGAATTCATAATCCATATTCAGGTCAAAACTATGTCGTATACGATGTTCATTATAATAACGAACTCCCATTTTACTGACATAGGCTGTCTTTGCAATATCTTCTGCAAGGCTCCAGGTGGGTTCTATATTATCCGATCCGAAATTGTTATTATTATAGGAAAAACTAAAAACGGCACCCAGTTTCTTATTCAGAAAGCGGTTTCCATATACGAAGCCTGCGGTATAATTTCCCTTTTCACGAATCGGATTGTATCCGCCTGCTAATGTTGCG
The DNA here is from genome assembly GCF_039645525.1 of Chryseobacterium sp. Chry.R1. Classification (NCBI taxonomy): domain Bacteria; kingdom Pseudomonadati; phylum Bacteroidota; class Flavobacteriia; order Flavobacteriales; family Weeksellaceae; genus Chryseobacterium; species Chryseobacterium sp. Chry.R1. The sequence continues at coordinate 3,672,440 of NZ_CP151793.1, read as the reverse complement.
GAAATTCTTTGCCCGTTAGGTGAAGCTCTTGTAATAAGATTTACAGATCCACCTATTGCATCCGCATCCATATCCGGCGTCAATGTTTTGTTGACTTCAATTGTTGCAATCATATCGGACGGAATCAGATCCATTTGAACATTTCTGTTATCACCTTCTGCAGATGGGATACGGTCACCGTTCAAAGTCACCGAATTCAGATTGGGAGCGAGCCCTCGGATGATAAGATTTCTTGCTTCCCCCTGGTCATTCTGTATCGTAATTCCAGGAACTCTTTTCAAAGCATCCCCAATATTGGCATCCGGAAAACGCCCAATCTGATCAGAAGAGATTACATTGGTAATATTGGCATTATTCTTTTGTTTATTCAGGGCTCTGGCCTGGTTCCGTAAAGTGGCCCCGGTTACCACAACCTCTTTGATCTGGGTTTCTTTTCTGGTAAAAATGATGTTTTGTCTGGTGTTTTTATTTGCTTCCACCACAATGTTGTATTCATTACTGCCATATCCCATATAATCTACCTTCATTGTATAATTTCCCGCAGGAACATTCAGGAAAACAAAATTTCCATGCTCATCCGATGTCGTATAAATGTTTCCAGGTGCAAGGGAGATCTTTGCTCCCGGTAATGTAATTTTCGAATCATCATTGATATTTCCGGAAACGGTCCCGGATTGTGCATAAAAATAGATGGATGCACACAATAGAACAGACGTTAAAATTTTCTTCACTTTAGTATATTAATTCTCAGTGTAAAAATAGGTTCTAAAGCTTGGAACGGGCTGAAATTAAGATGAACGTTGCTTTAATAAATTATTAATAATATGTGAGTTTTATGTTTAAATTTTAATGTAATTATAAACAAATAAAGTTGTTTTTTAATTAAATGAATAGGACTTGAACTAAAAGCATCTGGAATGTCTTACAATGAAATATAAGAATGGTTTTTATATTAAAATGTGAATTAACTAAAAGAAAGAAAAAAAACTAAAGCACGATAATTTCTATTAAATTTGTATTTGTCTCTATTTGAGACAATAATTACATTGTAACAAATAATTATTTCCAAAATCCCGAAGTATGACCTATTCGATAAGAAATCTGATTATAGTATTCCTTTCATTAATTCCGTTTGTGTCTTTTTCACAAAGGATCAAGCAAAGTATTAATACTTCCTGGCAATTTCACAGAGGAGCTGAAAAAGATGATAATAAAAAAGGATATTGGGAGCAGGTAAATATTCCCCATACATGGAATGCTGAAGATGTTATGGATGATGAACCCGGGTACTATCGGGGAATAGGATGGTACCAGAAAGAATTGTACATTCCTGAGGGTTGGAAGGATAAAAACATATACCTCTATTTTGAAGGGGCCAGCCAGGTTGCAGAAGTATTTGTAAATGGTAAAAGGGCGGGGGTACATCGAGGATCTTATCTTGCATTTAGTTTCAATATTACCGGCCTTTTAAACGAAGGAAAAAATACAATCAGGGTAAAAGTGGATAACAGCCATGATCCTGATATTCCCCCGCTTGGAGGAGATTTCAGCGTATATGGTGGTATTTACCGGGATGTCTATCTCATTGCAGTAGATAAAAACCATTTCGATATGGATAATTATGCAAGTAGCGGTGTATTTATTTCTACTCCTTCCGTAAGTGAAGAATCTGCCAGTGTTCAGATCAGGGGGAAAGTTTCTGTCAGCAAAAAGTTTAAAATTACAACAACCATTTATGATAAAGAAGGCAAAGAGGTTGTCGTTTCTGAAACGTATCCTGATAAGGATGGAAGCTTTACGGTTCAGGTAAAAAACATCAAAAAACCAAATTTATGGAGTCCTGAAAATCCTTACATGTATAAAGTTGTGAATGTATTGAGAGATGCAAAAAATGAGATCGTATATGACGAGGTGGTCAATCCTTTAGGCTTTAGATGGTATCATTTCGATGCTGAAAAAGGATTTTACCTGAACGGTAAACCCTATAAAATTATGGGAGCGAGCAGGCATCAGGATTTTAAAGGCATGGGATCTGCTCTTTCCGACGCCTTGCATATCAATGATGTGCAATGGCTGAAGGATATGGGTGGAAATTTTTTAAGGGTTTCTCATTATCCCCAGGATCCTGCTGTTATGGAAGCATGTGATCGCCTTGGAATATTAACTGCTGTGGAAACGCCGGGTAACAATCAGATCACCGAAAGTGAAGGCTACACTCATAATATGCTCGATATGCAACGTGAAATGATACGGCAGAATTATAATCATCCCAGTGTAATTATATGGAGCTATATGAATGAAGTTCTTATTCAGCCCTTGTATAAGGACAAAACACCGGAAAGAGAAAAGTATTGGAAAAATCTTCATGAGCTTGCTCTGAAAATGGAAAATCTCTGCCAAGATGAAGATAAGGAAAGATATACTATGATTGCATTTCACGGAGATTTCGATTTGTACAAAAAAGTTGGACTTATCGATATACCTAAAATTGCGGGATGGAATTTATATCAGGGATGGTATGGAGGGAAATTCGGAGACTTTGAAACTTTTGTTTTAAAGCATCATAAAGAATTTCCTTTAAAACCTTTGATTATTTCCGAGTTCGGAGCAGATTCAGATTACCGGCTTCACAGTTTCAGCCCTGTAATTTTTGATAAAACCCAGGAATATGCTAATCTTTATCATGAATCCTATCTTAAGATCATTAAAAAATACGCCTTCATTGCAGGTGCAATTGTATGGAATCTTGCAGAGTTTGGAAACGAAAGCCGTCAGGAAGCCGTTCCTCATATTAACAACAAAGGATTACTTACGACGGACCGAAAACCAAAAGACAGCTATTTCATATACAAAGCAGCATTGGCTCAACAGCCTTTTGTGAAAATTGGAGGCTCGGACTGGTTGTACCGGGCACAGCAGGCGGACCCCGGAAGTAATACAGAAGCCACTCAACCGGTAACAGTGTATAGCAATCAGAAAGAAGTGAAGCTTTGGAATAACGGACAATTGATTGGCATACAAAATGTGAAAGACGGGAAAGCTGTCTTTGCATGCAGTTTTAAAAATGGACTTAACACCCTCAAAGCTGTTACGGACAGAGGTGACGAAGATCTTATAGCCATTGATTTTCATGTAATTGCCAATCAGTTGAAAAATACGGAAAATACATTTACAACTTTAAATGTAAGTTTGGGAGATCAGAGAATGTTTGAAGATGAAGTAACGAAAGAAAGCTGGGTGCCTGAGCAGGAGTATAAACCGGGAAGCTGGGGATATGTAGGCGGAAAAGTGTATCGGGAAGATGAGAAAAGTGAAAAGTACGGTTCAAGAAGAAATATACTGGGAACTGCTTATGATGCAATGTATGAAACGCAGCGTGTTGGTCTGAAAAGCTTTAAAGCTGATGTCCCTGACGGACTTTACGAAATTACACTGCACTTTGCGGAGCTCCTTAGCCCTACGGAACAGGAAAAGCTGGTGTATAACCTTGAAAGCAATACCCGGTCAGAAAATAAGTTGGGACATACCCGGAAATTTGATGTTTCCCTGAATGGTTTTATTTTTCTTGAAAATCTTTCAGACGATAATCATCTTGCTCCTATTACAGCATACAGTACAAAAACCACTATTTTGGTAAATAGAGGACAGGGAATAACAGTTGGTTTTATTCCTCATGAAGGCGAAGCCATTTTAAATGGAATACAGCTTAGGAAGATATTTTAGTATCAAAATAGAGGATTTGGATAAGGCTGGGTACAGGTAAAAAAAATAAACTTATTACTATATTTTTCTAACTTTAAATCGGATTATTCGTAAAGCCTTACCACCAAAAAACCAATAATTATGAAATATCAATTTTCGCTGATGCTTTTTTTACTGTTCTTTTCACTGGGTTTTAGCCAGGAAGGTTCGCAGCTAAATGTAGGTGTGGAAAATACAACAATAAAAAAGGAAGCAGATGAATATTTTTCATCTCTTACAGCTATAACGCAGTTTAATGGAAATGTTATAATTGCAAAAAATGGAGTGGTGCTTCTCAATAAAACATACAATTTACAAAACGGACCTAAGGATATGCTGATCAATAGAAACAGTACATTTATTATTGCTTCTGTTTCAAAGGTTTTTGTAAAATATGGAATCCTGAAATTGGTAGAACAGAACAAAATATCGCTTAACGATCATTTGTCAAAGTTTTTGTCTGGTTTTCCGGAAGGAGAAAAAATCACCATCCGGCATCTTATGCAGCATCAGTCTGGCTTACCAAGGGAAATTACAGATTATGAAAAGTTTGATAAATTATCCGGTGACCAGATCATTGAATTGGCTAAAAAGGAAAAACTTTTATTTGAACCCGGATCCCAGACATTATACTCCAATATTGGATTTTTATTATTGCATAACATTATTAACAAAGTAGCTTCTGAGGGTTATCTAAAATTCATAAAAAAAGAAATATTTGACCCTATTGGTCTTCACAATACCAATGAATATAATGGTAAGAGTCCGGTTAAAAATTTTGTGAATGGATTTGATATAGAAGATGGGAAAATAATTAAAGCTTCTGCAAAGGAACTCGATCGGTTTGAAACCGGCAATTACGCCTCAACGATTGATGATCTTTTCCATTTCTCCCAAGAAGGTTTTAATGGTAAACATCTTCAAAAAGATCTTATTAAAGAATTGTTTGACGAAAATGATGTATTGGCACAAGCTGGCGGCAGACCTGGATACCGGGCTTATTTTTATAAAAACCGGAAAACCGGATTTGATTTCATTTTTCTAAGCAACTACACCGGAGTTCCTTTTCAACAGGTGACGCAAGATATCGTGAAGATATTTGAAGGAAAAGCATACCATGTTCCTCGAGCAATAAAAAGACAAAAGATTAGTCTATCTGAAAATGTAATGAAGCGGTATGAAGGAAAATACATTCTCGAAATCGACCAATCTCAATATTTAGTCATTACCATTAAGGAGGGAAAATTGTACATTACTAACAAAGATGGCGAGGCCTCAGAAGGTGTCCCTGATTCTGAATTTACATTCTTTTTTGATCCTGCCTCAAATGACGGACTGATATTTACCTTAAACAAAGATACAGGAGTTTATGAACTCGAGATGATATCGGATGGATTACATCTTAAAACTAAAAAGGTAAATTGATTAAATTCTAAAAAAATCCACAACTTCAATGTTGTGGATTTTCTTTTTAAATAAGAGTAGTACTTACCTTGATATTACCGTGTATTGCCTTAGAATAGGGGCAGGTCTGATGAGCGAGTTCTGTTAATTGCTGTGCAATCTCTCTTTCCAAACCAGGAAGAGCAATAGAAAGCCGGGCCTGTAAAAGGAAGTCTTCCCCATTCATTCCCAGATCTACTTCGGCATCCACATAAGTCTCAGAAGGGATTAGTACTCCCAATTTTTTGGCAGCAAGACCTAAAGCTCCGATATAGCAGGCGGACCATCCTGCAGCAAATAACTGTTCCGGATTTGTCCCCGCCATTTTTGATCCCGGAGGAGATAATAACAGATCCAGATTTCCATCATCACTTTTAGCGTTGCCTTGTCGTCCTCCCGTAGTTTTTGTTTTCGCAGTATAGAGCACTTTTACTATTTCTGCTGTTTTTTGATCATTGTTCATGAGTGTAAATTTTAGTTAATGATTGTTGAAATACTTTGCAAAGAAAGTCTGAATCTTCTTCGGTTACCAGCTTCATAAGGGTGAAACAGACATTTTGGAGGATGAGGCGGGCAAATAGGATCTGGGATATTTTTCAGGGGTTTTAGGAAGAACAATTTTGAAGGATATACTATGATTAGAGCAGAAAATAATGATCAGAATAAGTAATCAAAAAGCGGGTGTAGATTTTAAGTTTTGAAATGACCGGTTTATCGTTCATTTAGTCTTATTGGTCCTGATGATGATTGATCTGCGATGAGCAGCACAATACATTTGCCGAAAAAATAATTAAAAAATCAACTTCTTAAAATCAAAACAATGGAAACAAAAGCAAACAATTTAAAAACGACTATTACTGCAGGTGTATTTATGTTATTATCAGCAACATCTTTTGCACAGAATACAACAAAAGAAACTGAAACCATCCGCCCTTACCATGTACGTATTCCCAAAACTGCCATCAAAGAACTTCGCCAGCGGATCAATGCGACCAGATGGCCAGGTAAAGAGACAGTAACAGACCAGTCACAAGGAGTAAGACTGAACCAGATTCAGGATCTTGTAAAATACTGGGGAAATAGTTATGACTGTCATAAGGCGGAAAATAAACTAAATGCCTATCCACAGTATATAACTAAAATAGATGGGTTGGATATTCATTTCATTCATGTACGGTCGAAATATAAAAATGCAATGCCTTTGATTATTACGCATGGTTGGCCAGGGTCTGTATTTGAAGAATTAAAAGCCATTGAACCTCTTACAGATCCTGTAAAATATGGTGGAAAAGCTGAAGACGCTTTTGATGTAATAATTCCTTCTATGCCTGGTTACGGGTTTTCAGAAAAACCAAAAACAACAGGTTGGGGTGTTGAAAGGATAGGCAAAAGCTGGGATGTTCTGATGAAACGTCTGGGTTATCATCATTATGTAGCCCAGGGAGGAGATTGGGGTGCGGTTATTGCCGATGCGATGGGCCGTCAGGCTCCGGAAGGGCTTCTGGGAATCCATGTCAATATGCCTGCAACTGTGCCTGCAGAAATAGCTGATATTCTAAAAGCGGGAGGCCCGGCACCTGAAAGTTTGTCAGAAAAAGAAAAAGCAGCTTTTGCCTCATTGAATAAATTATATACCCGCGGCGGTGGTTATGCTGCAATGATGGTAACACGTCCTCAGACACTTGGTTATGGACTAACAGATTCACCGGCAGGACTAGCCTCTTTTTTCCTGGATAAATTCAATGAGTGGACATACAGTGGTGGAAATGCTGAAAAATCCCTGACGAAAGATGAGATGCTTGATGATATCAGTTTATATTGGTTCACGGATACCGCTGTTTCATCTGCACAACTATACTGGGAAAATAATAATAACAATTTTAATGTCGTAGAGCAGAAAACAAGAGACATCAAAGTGCCTGTAGCCATTACTGTATTTCCCGGAGAAATTTATCAGGCTCCCAAAACATGGGCAGAAAAGGCATATCCTAACCTGATGTATTTTAATGAAGTTACAAAAGGAGGACACTTTGCATCCTGGGAAGAGCCCCAGATTTTTGCACAGGAACTCCGGTCGGCATTTAAGCCTTTAAGAAAATAAATGGGATAAAACAGAAACAAAAAAATCCACAGCTTCAGAAAGCTGTGGATTTATATATAGTTGTTATGTTTACATTATTGGTGATATTGCATTCGTGTAAAGGCCTCTTTTCCGAAAAGGCATGAAAAAATATTCTGAAACTCATGAATGTATCTGCACCGGATTGAGTTGCCGTAGATCTTTAAACCTTCTACGATTTTTTTTGGGCTCAGATCGATGTCATATTTAATAAACTCTTCCGGTCGCTCATACCGGATGCGTTGTTCAGAACTGTATGTTCTTGAAAAACCGAATTCTTCCAACCATTCTTCAGTGATCTGGATTGGATTGATGGCATCAGCCGGGGCAGAGATACTTTGGATATCATTTTCAATTTTTACAAAATAATCTTTTGCATTATTTTGGAAGATCTCTGTGATTGTGAAAGTTTGATTTTTGTACTCAACTAAATTTCTAATCTTTAAGTCTGCAACGTTCATAATATTTAGTGTTAAGGAGGTTATTAAAAATGATGTGTGTTAATAAATAGAGTTGCAAATACTATGCCTGACAGAATATATTTTATTTAAATATATGTTAATGTATTAGGTTAATATTTATGGATTATAAAATATTACTTGAAATAAATGATTTTTACTTACGATACTTTGTGGATATTGTTAAATTTTAACGATGTAAGCAGAAAGGCTGTAAGTATAGCTACAATAAGGAATATGATAAAATAACTCCACGAAGTGCCGTGTAGTAAATAACCGGTGCCACTCCCTAGAATACTGGAACCAAAATAATAAAATAGCCAATACATAGAAGTTGCAGAAGATTTTCCTTCTTTTGCACGGAGCGCTGTCATTTGGCTCGCCATAGTATGGGCCGCAAAAAAAGAAAGTGTAAATAATCCGAGTCCGAAAATGACAATGCAGATATTTTCCGAAAGGAGAAGGATAACACCGGCCATCATGAATAATATAGATCCTTTCAGAATATTCTTCTGTTCCGTACTCTTTGATAAACGGCTGGTAATCATCGTTCCGAACACTCCGAATGTATACATCAAAAATATAAATGCAATATAAAAATGATTGAGCGAGAATGGAGCGGCTTCCAAACGGAATGTAAGATAATTATATACACTTACAAAAGCTCCCATCAACAGCGCCGCAACAAAATACAACCTTAGCATATAAGAGTCTGTAAGGAATCTCTTCATCTGTTTTATTTTAAGGTGATAATCTACTTTTTGCGGATTGAAAAATTTTGATCCGGGAAAAAGCCTCCAGAATAGTAAACCAAGGATAAGGCTCTCGATGCCCATGATCAGGACTGCTTTCTGCCAACCCAATTCTCCTGAAAGAAGTGTCGCCAATATTCTTCCGCTCATTCCTCCTATTGTATTCCCGCTAAGATACATACTGATAGCCAGGGCAACCACAGATGTATGGACCTCCTCGGTGAGATAGGCCAGAGCTACCGCGGACACACCGGAAATCACAAAACCTTTTAGAATGCCAATGAATATCAATACGGTAAGACTTGGAATCCATGCCGAAATAATAGTGAGAACAGCTGAAGACAGAAGGGAAAATGCCATTAATCCCTTTCTTGAATAGCTGTCTGCATTAAAAGCAAAGAAAAAAAGGCCTGCTGCCATTCCTATTGTAGAAGAAGAAACGAGCAAAGAGCTGTCTCCTACGGTCGTATGGAAATGATCTGCTACCAAAGGAAGCAATGGCTGGAAAAGATAAAGTTGGGCAAATACAGATAATCCGGAAAGAAAAATACATAATTTAATGTAATGAAAACGTTTGCTTTTTCTTTCTGCTTTTTCAGATAAGTTCATGGGATACATATTCCTTTACTTAATAACCATAAAGGATTATACAAATTTCCAGATAAATTTTCAATTTGAAAAACGTTTATTTTTGATAATATAAATCGTTATAAGCGATCATGAAAAATATATTCTTCACACTCTGATTAAAAAAGCTCTTTTTTAAATTTGAATATCTTCTAAATAATATCAACGGACCAAGGAATTCTTATCATCAACAGTGATTTCTGTTTTACGGTTTTAAAAACGATGAAATAGAAACAAATGTTAGATTTTTTAAGGAATGACCTCTTGTAAACGTTTTATAAATTCAATTTTTTTTTGGATTAAAAGTCAGCAAATCATTATCATTGTATTTCTAAACATGATAAAATGATTGAAAATTTCCCCTTTTATCTGTCACTTATTGTTGCTATCGTATTACTTATAATGCTGGCCAATAAAATAAAGGTGGCTTATCCTGTTCTTTTGGTAATTGCAGGATTACTGATTAGTTTTATTCCCGGTATTCCCGCCATAAAGGTGGATCCGGAACTTATCTTTATCATTTTTCTTCCACCCTTGCTTTATGAAGCAGCCTGGTCTATTTCCTGGAAGGAATTATGGAAATGGCGGCGCATTATCGGAAGTTTTGCCTTCGTTGTTGTTTTTCTTACTGCAATTTCCGTCGCTTTTGTAGCGAATTATTTCATACCCGGATTTTCTTTGGCATTAGGCTTTTTGCTGGGAGGAATTGTTTCTCCGCCGGATGCTGTAAGTGCAGGTGCCATTCTTAAATTTGTGAAAGTTCCTAAAAGGATGTCATCAATCCTGGAAGGAGAGAGCCTTTTAAACGATGCTTCTTCTCTTATTATATTACGTTTTGCAATGGTAGCTGTAGCTACCGGACAATTTGTATGGCATGAAGCGGCGTTAAGCTTTTCCTGGATGGTTGTAGGAGGACTCGGAATCGGCCTGGTCATAGGATGGATTTTCATGGAGTGCCATAAATATCTGCCTACAGATGCCAACATGGATACCATTCTTACAATTGTAGCTCCTTACATCATGTACATCTGTGCTGAAGAAGTGCACAGTTCCGGTGTACTTGCGGTAGTGAGCGGCGGCCTGCTACTCTCTAATCACAGGCATCGTGTATTAAGTGCTTCATCACGTTTACGGGGAATCAATGTTTGGGAAAGTTTCGCCTTTATATTAAACGGTTTGGTGTTTGTGCTGATCGGATTAGACCTTCCTGAAATTACTTCAGGACTGGAAGGAGTAAGTCTATCTGCAGCAATAGGATATGGCCTTTTAATAACGGGTGTGTTAATTGTTGTCCGGATTTTGTCTGCTTACGGAGCCGTGATCATTACTCTTATTGCCAGGAATTATATTACGGTAGCGGATAAGAGAAGCCCCGGATTCAAAGCTCCATTAATCATGGGATGGACGGGAATGCGTGGGGTCGTTTCTTTAGCGGCAGCACTTTCAATACCCATTAAGTTATACCCTGGTGGTCCTGATTTTCCTCAGCGGAACCTGATTTTATTTATTACTTTCATTGTTATATTGACCACATTACTGCTTCAGGGTCTGACCCTGCCTTTTATAATCAGAAAAGTAAATATGCCCTCCTTTAATGATCATCTTCCGGATGAAGAAGCCGATGAACAGATTAAAAGAGAAATGGCTCAATATACGCTTGAACATATCACGAATAATTATGGAGAAATGTTGAAGACAAGTCCTTTCTTACAAAACATACATGACAAGTGGCAGGGAAAAATAGGAGATGATGCTCAGATCAGGATTTCTCCGGAAGTTAAATCTGCATACATGGATATCCTAAACCAACAACGGACCTGGCTGGTAGATCAGAATCATGGTGACCGCTATGATGAAGACATTATCAGAAAGCATCTGATGAGAATTGATCTTGAAGAAGAAAGAATAAGATATACCCATTAATCAATCTATGTTCAATGAGGAAAGAAGCCTCTGCAAATATTCGTTTTCCTTTAATACCTTTTGATAGGACTGCCTCGCGTAAGAAGGTGAAAGCTTATACACTTCCGTGATGGTGTGAAACTCTTCGGTTTCAATATCTTGACTGAGGTGAACGGAGTAATCGCTAATATATTTATCAATGATTCTTTTCTTCATTTCACATAAAGTACAATTCCTTATTTTCTGCAGAGAATTTAATATAAGGGATTTATCTCCATGGAAATTAATGATATTTTTCACAAATGATAAATTATGCTTATCCTGCAATTGGTAGTGTGGTTCATCTTCAAAAATCATAATCTGGCAATAGTTTTTAAATTGTTTAGAATTTTTTAAACCAATTTTATCATTTGTATTTAAATTTTTCACTTCAAAAACCTGACCAAAATACCTGAATCGTGTTGTAAAAATATTTTTGTAGAATTTTTTATTGAAATATGTATAACTATTTCGAGATTTCCAATAATATCTATATTAATGTAGAACTATTTCTACATATTGTGACTTTTTATTCTATGCAATTTATTTTAATAAAAAATAAGGGAATCTTATTTTTGCTACACTGCTTTTATAATCCCGATAAGGTTCATTTTAGAAGGATAACTTTATTAATTATAAGCATAACAATATTTAACATACTTTTAAAAGTACAAATGCTTAAGGCTGGGAACCTCTTATATTAAAGAGATTTTCAGCCTTATCTTTTTATTCAATAAAATAAATTTTCTGATTAAATATATCCACAAGAACTCCATTATTGTAATATGTAATTAACGGGTTGTTTATTAATTGTTTATGTGTTTCTTAGAGAGAAAAAGTGCCTTTGCTTTGGTCCCTTTTTTGATGATTATCAGCAAACACAACACAATGATGAAAGAAAAATTTAAGCATTTGCTTGGAAAAACACGTCGTGAAATAGTAGAAGAAATAGGTGATGGTTTTAATTTTCCGCATAATGAAATCTGGACCTATGAGGTAGGGAAAACCTGGATTGGAAGAAGAATTATTTTATCGATCAGGTTCAAGAATAAAAAAGCATCAGAGATTGCTTTTTACAAAAGCTTCAAAAAATGCTAGCATTTACCCCTTGTTTTAGTTCCCATTTGTTACTACTTATTTTGTGAAATTTATAAAAAAAATGAGAAGTAAAAATATCATTAAAACAAATAATAATTCACACTTTGAGGTATTTTAATAAGACCTTGATTTAATTTTTTTTTAAATTTTAAAAAATGGGTTAATCGATTATTTTTTTCTGAACATATTTTCTCCCGGAATTACCTATGGATAAAGGCTTTAACGCTTTTATATGGTCTGTTTTTTGATGTTTTAAGCGTCAAAACACAATAATGAAAAAAGAACTATTTATTAATTTAATTGGTAAGACTCGCTATGAAATAGGACAAGTATTAGGATATGGGTACAATTGCTTTGGTAATGAGGTTTGGATATATGAAGTGGGGAGGACCTGGATAGGAAGAAGAATTATTTTATCTATTAAATTTACGAATGGGAAAGCATCAGAAATCTCTATATTTAGATGCTTTAAGAGAAGATAGCTTTTGGCTTTACCAGATAGCTGTATAAGCTGTCTGTTTTTGCTTATATCCCAATGAAAAACCTCCCAAAAATGGGAGGTATTAAAAAATTGACTGTATATTGAAATGTAACTCAATCGTTATTGATGATTGTCAAGCCATTGTAAACGACGTTCATCAGGTAAATGCTTAACTTTAAAGTTTTCGAAAACAGCATTAAATCCTGCTCCGTCAGGACATGCAGCCATTAACCCGACCATCACCGGAGTATTGTCCTGTAGATGGGCATTGCGCATCATGATGTAATTTTTATCGTCGTAAGAATAAAATACTTCTACTGCATCCAGTCTCCTTACTGCCTTTATCCATATTGCTGAAGGGATTTTATCCAGGGTAATGACACTCCAGTCGCTCGTCGTATGAGTAACGACCGTACTTAGATTATACTTTCCGTCTACAAATTCGATCCCTGCTTTGATATAGTTTTCTTTATCCACCCTCAGCATCAAACCCATCTGATCAAACCTGGCCTTGTAGTTTCCGTTTATTTTTACTTTAGCTTCAAATTCACCACCATAAGTGGTATAATAAAAAGGCGCATCATCTACTGTAAAGCCGTAATGAGAAATTCTCCAATAATCACTTTGCGGAGTTACAAACATAGACAATGTATTGCCCTTAATCTCCCATTTTTCAGGTTCATTAAACCATATCATTTTTTCTAATGTCTGAGCGAAAGTTGTATTGATAAACAATAGGGTGCAAAAACTTAAAATGATTCTCCTCATAACGCAAAATATCTTTTCATATCAATATATAACTGAATGTAAATTATTAATTTAGCAAAAGTAAAACTTAACAATAGCATCATCAATACTGATAAATAACCATTTTATGAAGATTGTAGAAACATTGAATGAAACATTGCTGATTAAAGGGATAAATAAAAGCAATGAATGTTTATTAGATATTGATGTGTATAAAAACATAGCTCGTGTGTATACCCAAATGGAAAACACCATCTCTGTATTAAGTGATATGCAGGAAAACAGAAGCTACGTTTATAAATCCGATACTGCCCTGGAACTTGGATTGGAAAGGGAGATAGAGCCACTAATCATAGATTCCATCTGGGAAGAGGAAATCCTGAAGAGAATACATCCTGATGATAAGGTCAAAAAATACATTCATGAACTGAGATTTTTCAAGCTGATGGATTCTTTTAAACCGGAAGAAAGAACCCATTATAACGTTTTATCCAGAATAAGGATGAAAGATAAGAATGGGGAATATGTCTTTGTGCAGCACCGTATGTTTTATTTCTATTCTCCTTACAATAACAAACTGAGATTTGCCCTCTGTCTTTATAATATCGCTATTGATCAGTCTATACTTTTACCTCCGGACTTTCTGATCATTAATTCAATAAAGGGGAAGATTGTTGCGGAGGATAAACTCAATTACAGAAACATTTTATCGCAGAGAGAAATGGAAATTTTAAAATATGTAGGAGAGGGTTTTACCAGTAAGGAAATTGCAGACTTACTTTTTATTAGTGTAAATACAGTAAGCCGTCACAGGCAAAATATCCTTGAAAAGCTGAAAGTAAAAAATTCAATACAGGCATTCAATGACAGCTTTCATTGATTAATGAAGGCTAATCTTCCGAAAAGTTCACCATAAACTTGCGTAATATCTTTTTAAATTGGTATTTTTAGTAAAACACATAACGATACTTATATGAAAAAAGACGTAAGAAATTTGAAGAGGGGAGAAGAAATCACCAATAGTTATATGGTATTCTTAGATAGGCATATTCAGGATGTTATTTCCGGCAATATATCTGAATTTATGGAAGTGAATGAGATTGCGGACAGCCTGGCTGTTTCTCACACCCACCTTACAGATACGGTAAAGAAAGAAACCGGGAACCATCCTTGTTATTTTTATGATACTAAAATCGTAGAGCAGATACAGGTAATGCTTGCACAAAGCGATTTTTCAATTGCTGAAATAGCCAGAATATTTACTTATGATCCCTCCAACTTTTCAAAATTTTTTAAAAAATTTACAGGAATTACACCTGGAGAATACAGAAAAAGAACAAAGACAAAAGTTCCAAAAAGTTCACCATAAAAAAACTATTCCTAATGCTCACATTTGTAAGACATAACTAATTAAAAAGAAACATAATTATGTCAAAAAATGATTTAAAAGGAAAAGTGGTTTTAATCGCTGGAGGAGGAAAAAATCTTGGTGGATTATTAAGCAGAGATTTTGCCTCAAAAGGAGCAAAGCTTGCTATTCACTACAACAGTGAAAGTTCAAAAGCAGAAAGTGAAAAGACTTTAAATGAAGTTAAAGCGTTGGGAGCGGAAGCTTTTCTGTTTCAGGGAGATCTTACAAAAGTTGAAAACATCACAAGATTATTCGACGAAACGATAAAAAATTTCGGTGGAATTGACATTGCGATCAATACTGTAGGTATGGTTCTTAAGAAACCTTTTGTGGAAACGACAGAAGCAGAATATGATTCTATGTTTAACATCAACTCCAAAGTGGCATATTTCTTTATTCAGGAAGCTGGAAAGAAATTAAATGATCACGGGAAAATATGTACGATCGTTACATCATTGCTGGCTGCTTATACAGGATTGTATTCCACATATGCAGGAGCAAAAGCCCCGGTAGAACACTTTACCAGAATGGCTTCCAAAGAATTTGGTGATCGTGGTATTTCTGTAACAGCTGTTGCGCCGGGACCAATGGATACTCCGTTCTTTTATGGACAGGAAAGTGATGATGCTGTTAATTATCATAAATCTGCTTCTGCTTTAGGTGGGCTAACAGATATAAAAGATATTGCACCTCTTGTAGAGTTTTTGGTAAGTGACGGATGGTGGATTACGGGTCAGACCATATTTGCAAACGGAGGATACACAACAAGGTAGATCTCTTATTCAACCGATAAAAAAGGTGATTGTTTTATGCAATCACCTTTTTCTTTTTCTTCAGTATGTCTCTGTATTTAGCCTATAAATGTTATAATTAATTATTATAAATGGATTTTGTTGTAAAATTATTTGATTTTTAAGTGGTAAGATCGAAATATGGTATTTATAATAAATTTTAGATGAAAATTAAAATCAAGAAGAGTGAATTATTTATATATTTGCCTGCTAAACAACTAATAATATAAAGGATGAGTATCGATTTTACAACAGCGACATTTAAGGATTTTGAAAATATTCCTGATTATGATATCGCTCAGAGGGCAGAATATTTTTACGAATTCCTGGATCACATGAAAACCAGGGGACACATGAATTATAGACTGAAAAATACTTCAGCAGCTGATGCAGTTTTAAATATCAGCATTGCAGATCGCAATAAGGAGTATGTAAGTTTTGTATCAAGTGATTATTTAGGGTTTACACAACACCCGAAAGTAAAGCAGGCAGCTATTGAAGGAATTGAAAAATATGGTACGGGTACAGGAGCCTCACCGCTTATTGGGGGGTACTTTGATTATCATAATATTTTGGAAAAAAAAATCTCTGCCTTTTTTGGGAGGAATGAAGACGAAGTAGTCTTGTTTACTACCGGATATGCAGCTAATAGTGCAACTTTACAGATTTTAATGCAGAAGGAAGATATTGCTATACTGGACATGGGAGTACATGCAAGCGTACATGAAGGATGTGCTTTTACCAATAAAAAAACATTTCCTCACAATAATTTGGAAGCTTTGGAACATATTTTGAAGATGTCTGAGAGTATGTACCGTACAAAGCTCGTTATCATTGACGGAGTCTACTCTCAGGAGGGTGATACTTCACGGGCCAAGGAAATATATGATCTTGTGAAAAAATACAATGCCTATCTTATGATAGATGATGCCCATGGTGTTGGAGTTTTGGGAAAAACAGGAAGAGGAGCTTTAGAGGATGACGGTTTATTGGATAAAGTGGATTTTATAACAGGAACTTCGAGTAAGACTTTCGGTAACCTGGGAGGATATGTTATTGCAAATAAAAAAATAGCATCATTCCTAAAGTTTCAATCGAGACAACATATATTCTCTGTTACAGCGCCACCTTCTTCCGCCGGAATAGTAAAAGCAATTGATCTTGTTGATGAAGAACCCATTTGGAAAGATAAACTGTGGGAAAATATCAATTATCTAAAAACAGGTCTTAATGATCTGGGATTGGATACAGGAATTACCTGTTCTGCTATTATCCCGGTAAAGATTGGAGATCAAAATAAAATGTGGGATATCGGTAGAATATTAATCGAAAACGGAGTTTACACGAATCCTATCATGTATCCGGCCGTAGCGAGAAAAGATGCCCGTATCCGGATGACGGTAACAGCGCGACATGAAAAAGAACATTTAGATAAAACGCTTAATGTCTTTGATGATATTAATAAAAAAATGCATATTGCGAAAAAATAATAATAATTATGCCTAGAAAAGTGGTGCAAGGTCCTATAAGGGACAAAGAAAAAACAAAACAGAAACTGCTTGCTGCAGTGGGTAAAATTCTGAGAGTAAAAGGCTATGCCGGACTGAAAGTAAGTAAAATTGCAGCGGTTGCCGGTTTTGATAAAAAACTTATCTATGAATACTTTGGTAGTACAGATAAGCTTATTGACGAATATATTAAATCTCAGGATTATTGGAGTAAATTCAGCCCGAATATTGAGGAGGAAGTACAGGTTGGAAAAGGTAAAGAAGCCCTTACTCAAGGAATTCTTATGCAATTCGAGAGTCTGAAGAAAAATAAAGAATTACAGAAAATCATTCTGTGGGAACTTTCTGAAAGTAAGCCTATCCTTAAAAATATCTTAAAGCAAAGAGAAGATGTTGGGGCTAATTTATTTGAAAATGTTACAGACCCATATTTCGGAGAAGATGCAACAAGTTTTAGAGCTTTATTGGCTTTAATTGTAGCTGGTGTTTACTATCTTAATCTTTTCCCGGCCTATAACGGAACCGAATTTTGTGGTCTTGATATGAGAACGACTGAAGGAAGAGCCGAGATTGAAAAGGTGATTGTGGAGTTAATAGATAACGCCTACAAGAAAAAAGCTGCTCAGTAAAAATTTTCCTGTTTGATGTGAGATATATTTTTTGTGGATAATTTGAAGACTTTTGACTTTCAAATTAGAACTATATTTCTTATTTTTGACCAATGGAAAATTTTATCGTATCTGCAAGAAAATACCGCCCGCAAGAGTTTGACACTGTTGTTGGACAATCCCATATTACAGATACTTTAGAACATGCAATTGAAGAGAACCAGTTAGCACAGGCTCTACTATTTTGTGGGCCTCGTGGTGTTGGTAAGACAACCTGTGCCAGAATTCTGGCCAGAAAGATCAACGAAAAGGATGGTTCCGTTTCAGAAGACGGTTTTGCTTATAATATTTATGAGCTCGATGCTGCCTCAAACAATTCAGTGGATGATATTCGGGAACTGATCGACCAGGTTCGTTTTGCACCGCAGGTTGGCCAGTATAAGGTATACATTATTGATGAGGTGCACATGCTGTCTTCTGCAGCCTTCAATGCTTTTCTTAAAACACTGGAAGAACCGCCCGCTCACGCAATTTTTATTCTTGCAACAACGGAAAAACATAAGATCATTCCTACGATTTTATCCCGTTGCCAGATATATGATTTCAAAAGGATCGTTATTGAGGATATTCAGGGACATTTGAGAAATATAGCCCAGAAAGAAAATATCCAATATGAAGATGATGCTTTATATCTTATTGCACAGAAAGCAGACGGTGCATTAAGGGATGCCCTTTCGATTTTCGACAGGCTTTCTACATTCTCCCAGAAAAATATTACATTGGCTAAAGCTGCTGAAGTACTTAATATTCTTGATTACGATCAGTATCTCAATATTCTGGACCTGGCTAAAGACAATAAAATTCCTGAAACCCTTTCCGCATTCAATGAAATTGTAAAAAAAGGTTTTGATCCGCACATTTTTATTGCAGGACTTGGAAACCATTGTAGGGACCTCATGATGGCTCAAAATGCTTCAACGATAGATTTAATTGAGGTAGGAGAGAAAACAAAAACTAAATTTGTAGAGCAAAGCCAGAAATGGAATGTTCAGCAATTGATTGATGCCATTGAAATCTGCAACCATGCAGACATCAACTATAAAAATTCCAAAAATCCGAGACTTACTGTAGAAATTGCATTAATGCAATTATGTTCATTGACTGCCCAGGCAGACGTTGCTAAAAAAAAAAGTTTATAATACTGGCTCCGTTTCTTAGTGAGAAACAGGAAATAAAACTTCCCAAACAGGAAAAATCAGAGCCAGTAAAACAGGACAGCATTGAAAAACCTTCGACTCCCATAGGTCATCAGGCTGAACCCACGATAAGAAAAACATCCAAACCTTTATCAAAAGGTATTTCTTCAGGATTCAGCATTAATTCTTTTTTAAATAAAGAGGAAAAAGAAGAAAAGGAAGAAGCTGTTGTTACTAAAGCTGATAATCTTCCCCAGCATCATTTTACCGAAACGGATTTATTAATGGAATGGAATTTATTTTTAAAACAAATCCAATTCAAACAAGCAGTAGTTTTCAATGCTATAAAATCTTTTAAACTGGTTAAAATTGATGAGACAACAGTACAGGTTTTATATCCTTCGGACTCAGCAAAAGCTGAATTTGATAAAATAAGTGGAGAATTTTTCAATCATTTTAAAAGAAAAGTACTTAATTATTCAATTGAAATTGATTATAAAAAAGACGTTCAAAACCTTAAGATAGAGGTGGTTACGAAGAAAAAAATATTCGAAAAGTTCGTTGAGAAAAATCCTTTATTAAAAGATCTTGATGATTTAATGAAGTTTGATTTGACATAATTTTATATCTTTGTCAAATCTTTTTGTTCAAAATGGATTTTTGACAAAAACAAATGATTTAATTGTAAAGCTAAAGAATAGACAATTACAGAATAAAGTGGAAAAATTATTAGTCCCATCTCTGTCTACTTTAAACCTTTTTGGTTTTATACCCGCTGATTATTTTAGCGGTTATTTTAGCTTTTCGGCTACTTATTATAGAAATTTTAGAAGTTATTACCGATTTTACTGGTACTACTAATTAAATTTCTTTCCAAAAAATAGGAATTAACGGATCTTCTCTCATTAATTCCTCATCCCAATAAAAAATTTTTAAACGGCATTTTTTGAAAAGAATTATAAAGAAACTTTATAAGGGAAGAACCGTTTGTGCATTATAATAAATTAAAAATAAGATAAAATAAATTAACAGAATGAATTTAAAAGATTTAAAAAACGATTGGATTAATGAGTTTTCACAGCCATTAATGATTGCCGGGCCATGCAGTGCTGAAAGTGAAGCTCAGATGTTGGAAACTGCCAGAAGGATAAAAGAAACCAATGCGCAGGTGCCTGTTTTCAGGGCAGGTATCTGGAAACCACGTACAAAACCCAATGGATTTGAGGGAGTCGGAGTTATTGGATTAAACTGGTTGAAAAAAGTAAAAGAAGAATACGGCTTCAAAACAGCTACCGAGGTAGCCAACGCACATCACGTTTTTGCCGCTTTGGAAGCAGATGTGGATATTCTTTGGATCGGAGCCCGTTCTACTGTGAATCCATTCACCGTTCAGGAAATTGCAATGGCTTTAAGAGGAACGGATAAACCTGTATTGGTTAAAAATCCTGTAAATCCGGATCTGGCATTATGGATCGGAGCTTTGGAAAGACTTGTAGGGCAGGGGATTCACAATCTGGGAGCTATACACAGAGGTTTCTCTACATACCAGAAAACAAAATACAGAAACAATCCGAACTGGCAGATTGCTCTGGATTTCAAAAGCCAGTTCCCGAACATTCCGATGCTGATTGATCCTTCCCATATTTGCGGAAACAGAACTGGATTGGCAGATATCACCCAGGAGGCAATGAACGTAGGGTACCAGGGAGCTATCATTGAAAGTCACTGTAATCCAGATGAAGCATGGAGCGATGCTTCACAGCAGATTACACCGGAAGTTTTAGCTGAACTTATTGGTAATCTAAAAATGAGAAATGCAGGATTAGCAGGATTTGACGGTGAAATGGGAAGACACAGAACGTTGATTTCTGATCTCGATTTTCAGTTAATTGAGCTTCTTTCCCAAAGGATGAAAATCTCTGAGAAAATTGGTAAGCTTAAAAAAGAGAATGATATCGCTATTTTCCAGCCGGAGCGTTGGAAAGTGATTACCGAATATGCTACTCAAAAAGCAAAAGAAACAGGAATGTCACAGGATTTTATTGAAAAGGTTTTCAAAGCGATACATGAAGAGTCGATTGAAGTACAGAACAATATTATGATTGAGAAATAACAATTATAAAATAATAATTAACGGATTCAGGGCTTAAGAATCAGACGTGCACGAAACAGAAACTTCGTTACGAAACTGAATCTTAAGTCCTGATTTTTTTACTATTGATCTTATGATGAAATCGGAAAATATATTTTCTCATTTTCAAAAGCCTTATAGTCTTACTTTAGCTTTTCATTTTTCCCAGCTCTGTATTTTGAATGTTCCATTTTAAACTCTGTACTATACATCCTCCTACCTATCACCGAATTCCTTATATTTGCATTCTATACGTATGAAAGGAAAAATTATTAAATCTACAGGAAGCTGGTACCAGGTTCTGGAAATGGAAACCGGTAGAATTTTCGAAGCCAGAATTCGCGGCAAGTTTAAACTTATCAAAACCCGGCTTACGAATCCTTTAGCTGTGGGAGATTATGTAGAGTTTCAGCTGGAACAGGATGATATTGCCTGGATTACTAAAATAGAACCACGAAAGAATTACCTGATAAGGAAATCGGTAAACCTTTCCAAAGAAGCTCATATTATAGCTTCTAATATTGATCTCGCATGTTTCATTTTTACACTTCGGTATCCGGAAACTTCTCTGGGGTTTTTAGATCGTTTTTTAGCGTGTTGTGAAGCATATAATATTGTACCTCTTATTTTATTTAATAAAATTGATGTCCTGAATGAAGAAGAAATAGAGATCGTAAAAGATATAGAGTTTATGTATCAGGAAATCGGATATGATACACTTGAGATATCATCTTACTCCAAACTTAATCTGGATCAGCTTCAGGAAATTTTAAAAGATAAAACTTCTGTATTTTTCGGCCATTCTGGTTGTGGTAAATCCACATTGGTTAACGCAATGCAGCCCGGATTAAATCTAAAGACTTCAGAAATTTCAGATAGCCATCTGAAAGGAAAACATACGACTACGTTTGCCCAAATGCATTTTTGGAATTTTGGAGGAAATGTTATTGATACACCCGGAGTAAGGGAATTTGCGATGATTGATATAGAAAAAGAAGAAGTACAACATTACTTTCCTGAAATTTTCAAAAAAAGGGAAGACTGTAAATTCCATAACTGTATGCATATCAATGAACCTAAATGCGCAGTAGTAGCTGCCCTGGAAACAGGAGAAATTCAGCATTCCCGATATTCTACCTATATAAAATTAATGGATGAAGCAGAAGAAGCTTCTCAAAAATAGTCTTATTCATGAGTGAGGAAAAGCATATTCCTGTTCATAACCTTACCTATCAGGAATTTCAGCTGACCACTTTGGAAAATGGACATCCTGAAAATTTTAATGACGTCCACAGGCATAATTTTTTTGAGATCCTGTGGTTCAAAGAGGTAAAAGATGATAGTCATCTTGAACTTGATTTTGAAAATTATCACCTCAAAAGTAATCACATCTGCATTATAGCTCCGGGACAAGTGTTCAATATGAAGCTCCGGGGTGAAAAAGGATACGTCTTTGCCATAAGCCGGGAAATCTTCCAGGAAATTTGTGACGTGGAACTCATACTTACCAATGGGGCAGCTCCTTTTTTTCCTGATTATGAAAGCCGGAAAAATTGCCAGGGGATCATTAAGCTGCTTGAGGACGAATACCATAGAAATTGCCGGATGAATTTAATCAAAGCTTATTTAAAAGCTTTTTGTATTATTATCACAGAGGATCTTACTTCACAAGAGCCTTTACTCCATGACAAGCAACGTATACAAAAGCTCATTACGCTGATCGATACCTACTATATTACACAAAAAGAAACCCGATTCTACGCAGAAAAACTTAGCATAAGCGCTCATCATCTTAATGACATTGTGCGGATTTCACGTGGGACAACAGTAAAAAAAATGATCGCTCAACGCCTTTTACTTGAGGCAAAAAGAGAGTTAAGTTTTGGAGCTCTGACAGTAAAAGAAGTAGCCTTCAGATTAGGCTTTAATGATTCTTCTTATTTTTCCCGTTTTTTTAAGAAGCATTCAGGGTACAGCCCCGAACAATTCAAAAATATGAATGACTGATTCCAGGGATAATCCTCAGTTTGTCCTGGTAAGCCTTCAATAGTTTCATTGGATGACCTTTAATTTTATAAGAATTTTGCATGCTGTAAAAGTCAATGTTGGCATGTAATGATTTAAAAAAAATTATGAAAAAACTGAGTATTATTGTATTTATTCTGGCTCTTTTAAACACGCTTGAATCTTTAAGTATAGATCTTTATCTTCCTGCTTTTCCTGTTATGGCAAAAATTTTCGGAACCGATATAGGGCATATCCAGATTTCCATTTCCATTTTTTTTGCCGGTTTTGCTATCGGGCAGCTACTATGGGGACCTTTATCTGATAAAAAGGGGAGGAAGCCTATGCTGTATTGCGGATTAATCCTGTTTATGATTGGAGCAGTTGCTATTATCTTTACCGAAAATATATATGTGTTGTGGATCATGCGTTTTCTTCAGGCTTTTGGAGGAAGTGCCGGGATTGTCATTGGTAGAGCCATTGTAATAGACCTCTACGACAAAGAAAAAGCGGTAACTATCTTTTCCAAGCAATCTCAGATAAGCGGGATTGCTCCCATTGTAGCACCATTAATGGGCAGTATTTTTCTGAGGTTTTGGGGATGGAATAGTGCGTTTAGCTTTTTAAGCATTTTAGGAGCTATCACTTTATTTCTTGTTGTTAAGTATATTCCGGAAACCAATTCCCGGATAGCATCACCTGAAACTTCGGAAACTGAAATCCAATTAAAAAATCAGCTGAAAGTTATTATTTCCAATAGAGATTTTATCAACAATACTATTATCGGGAGTATTGCTTTTGCATCACTGATTATTTATATTTCCAATGCTCCATTCCTTTTTATGGAAATTCATGGATTTTCCAGTGAAGTATTCAGCTTTATATTTGCCTTTAATTCCATGGCATTAATATTTGCAGCCTATATTACTCCGAAATTAACCCAGAGAGTTAAGGATACCCGAATTCTATTTTCTGCTGCTATCCTGTTGTTGTCAATGAGCTGTTTACATTTATTTATATCCCTGGGCCAATTGTTCGTGGGATTGGAAGTTGCGGTTCTGTTTTCTTCTCTTATAGCAATAGGACTTCTTTTTCCTATTACTACTGCCCATGCATTATCTCCTTTTAAAGAGGGGCGTGGTACAGCTGCAGCCCTGATGGGATTTATTCAGTTAATGGTTACCTTCCTCATGTCAGCTATAGTTGGTTTTTTAGAATCTCAATCCATTATGCCCATGATTATAGCGCGGATCGCACTGGCAGGGATTGCTGTCTTTTTTGCTTATAGAACTTTTTTGGCAAAAAAGGTTTACGCTTAGAAATATCTCATTTCGATCTTGTTGATAATAAGATTTTTAAAATAAAAAAAATGCCACTTTGACATGTATGTTGGAGTGGTATTTTTTTCGAAAAAATATCGTTTTTTTACTTTTTGGGGTTCTTGGTGATGATTTTGGGGATTTTTTTTTGAGAAAATAAGGGAGATATCATAGATTTTAACAATAAAAAACCCAGCCGAAGCTGGGTAAAAACTAATAACCATGAAAACTCAAATTAAACATGAGAATCGCAATAGAATAAACAATTACTGTGCCAAAGATGAATTTACTATTTCTTAATAAAAGTTATTTTTATGTTAAAAAAAAATTAAAATGGAGATAAGGTTTTTTTTTGTAATTTTGCGGCATTAAAAAAAATATACGTTTATGTCTAACATTACATTCACTATGATTAAGCCTGACGCAGTTGCAGACGGACATATCGGTGCTATATTAGGTAAAATTGCAGAAGGAGGTTTTAAAATCAAAGCTTTGAAGTTAACTCAACTTACTGTAGCTGATGCTAAAAAATTCTATGAAGTACATGCTGAAAGACCTTTCTATGGGGAATTAGTAGAATTCATGAGCTCAGGACCAATTGTTGCAGCTGTTTTAGAAAAAGACAATGCAGTGGAAGATTTCAGAACTCTTATCGGTGCAACAAACCCTGCTGAAGCTGCAGAAGGAACTATCAGAAAAATGTTTGCAAGAAGCATAGGAGAGAATGCCGTTCACGGTTCAGATTCTGACGAAAATGCTCTTATCGAAGCACAATTCCATTTTTCCGGAAGAGAGATCTTTTAAGACCAGAATTTATTCAAAATATAAATCCGGAGATAAGTCTCCGGATTTTTTATTTTCAAACCCTGATATTGGGAACTTTTATAATAGCCGTTTTTTGGAGAGTGGTTAATATAGTGAAATCTCAGATCCTGCCAAGTCTATAAATTACTTTCTATAGCACCTACTTTTTCACGGTATAATTCCAATGGTTTATCCAGAAGTATAGCAATGACTGTCATTTCTTTATCCAGCCTTTCTTTTGGAATGTCAATATAGATAATTCCAGGCCGGTCACTCCAGTACAATTTATTGTAAATAGTATGGTCGATCATGGAACCTTCCCCAACAATACGAATTCTTGAAATGCCATTTTTAATTCCTTTTAAAGCAACCGGCCCCGTGGGAATTCCTTCTACAAAAAGATAAAGAGTTTGTTTATCTTTTGAAAGGGCACTCATACCTGCATAATGCCCATCCGGTAATCCTTTTCCGGTTTCAAAAAGAGCTTCGGCATGATCGCTGATCCATGACAAAGTTTTCGTATTCGTTTTTGAAGTCTTTGGAATGCTCATATCCATCCCATCTGCGGTAAGTCCGGAATGGTCCAGGAGATTATTGCCATTATGAAGCTGTTCAGCAATTTCATAGACAGCTGCAAACGTATCGGAATGATCAGTGAGTTGTTTTAAAGATGGAATATCTCCTTTATGGGGGGCTTTAAACTGAATTTCCTTATTAAAATTAAGCTCAATAACAGTCACATCCTGATCAAATTGTACATTAGAAAAATGTAAAGTCAGGTTTCCGGCAGGATCGGTTACCATATTTACCTTTGCATTGGGATCACTAAGAACTTCTGCAGAAACCGGGAAGGATTTTAACCCATATATTTTTGTGAAATTTTTAGCTTCCTCAAGATACAGAAACAGTTTTTTATGATCTTTAGATATTGCAGATTTTCCTTTGTAGTTTTCAAAAGGCAAGCCCCGGCGTGTTCCATATATAGCCTCAGGATATTTAGAGGTCCAGCGTCCCAGGTTTTGGAGGATTTTTACTTGCTCTTCCGGAATGGTTCCATCTGCTTTAGGACCGATATCCAGAAGTAAATTACCACCCATACTGATTACATCTGCCAATGTTCTGATAATCATATTAGGAGTTTTATAATGGTGATCAAAAGGTTGGTATCCCCATGAATCATTCATGGTATAACATAATTCCCAGTATTCACTTTGAGGGCTGATGACCGGGATTCCTTGCTCAGGAGTTTCGTAATCTCCATGATTGGTTAACCTTGAATTGATAATAATATCTGGATTATATTTTTTTAAATTGTCTAAAGTTTTTGATGCCTGCCATTCCTCAGAAGTATGTTCCCAATCGCCATCAAACCATAAAAGATCGGGGTGGTAACGGTCTGACAGATCATTGAGTTGTGACTGATAATATTGGATGAAGTTTTGCCATCGTCCTGGATCATTCTTAATTTCATATCTCTTCTTTGTTCTGGTGTTGATATCATAATAAGGATGGCTCCAGTCCGGGAGGGAATAGTAAAGACCAGTTTTTAACCCTGATTTTTTAAGTTCGTCAATAAAGGGTGAGAGAACATCTTTTCGGGCTATTGAATTTTTTGCAATAGTAGTCGCTTTTTCAGCTTGAGAGTCCCAAAGAGAAACCCCATCATGGTGCTTTGTGGTGATTACGGAATATTGTGCCCCCGAATTTTTAATAAGTTTTGTCCAGTAGGCTGGATTATATTTCGCAGCAGAAAATCCATTCAGCTGCTTCATATAATTTTCATGGTTAATGTAGTTATTAAAAAAAGACCAGGATTCCGAAATTCCATCTACCGAATAGATTCCCCAGTGAATAAAGATCCCCAGTTTGGCATCCTGAAACCATTCCATTTTTTTCGGGTTGGGCTTATTTTGTGCATTGCTATTTCCTGCAACCAAAGTTCCCAACAAAAAGGCAATGATCCACTTATTTCTCATGCTTATATTTTTGTGTACTAAAATAACAAAAGTCTTCTTTAATTTCCTAGTTGGAGCGCATATTCATTTTGTGAGTGATTGTATTCAGAATAAAGCTAATTTTATAAAATAAACAAAATGATAATCACCAAAACAAAAGACATGAAAATGACAACACTTATTCTGATCATTACTGGAACACTTACAGCCCTTATTGCAGGGTTATTCTATGCTTATTCCTGCTCGGTTGTACTGGGATTAGGGAAACTATCCGACATGGAGTACCTGAAAGCAATGCAGTCTATAAACCGTGAAATTCTCAATCCTGTCTTCTTCCTGAGTTTTATGGGAACGGCAGCGATGCTTCCTATTTGTACTTATATATTCAGAGGGCAGCATCCGTCTTTTCTCATGCTTTTATTGGCTACAATAATTTATCTGGTTGGCGTTTTCGGGGTTACCGTGGTAGGTAATGTACCTATGAATGATCAATTGGATCAGTTTAATATCGGAGATGCTACTGCTGAAGCATTAAAAAAAGTGCGTGAAGCTTTTGAAAACAGATGGAACCTTCTCAATAACATCAGGTCAATATGTTCTACCATCAGTATTGTTCTGGTTATTTGTGCCTATATATGGGCTAAAACGGAATAATGTTCAGTATTAGTACTTAATGCAAATTCCGTATTTTTACGGATGCACGGTATTGTGTTTTATTAGCATCTTTACACAAGCATAGAACAACGAAAATCTAAGCTAAAGTCTGAATGACTGAAACTAATAACCATCGTAAGCTCAGATTTTCAACGAATTAAGGCAGCCTGAAGGACTGCCTTTTTTATATAGCTTTAATAATGAGACGTTACTTAAATTTTTAACAGCTCAATTGTTCTCTCAGGATTTTCAGAAGAGAAAACAGCATTTCCTGCCACCAGAACATCTGCGCCTGCTTCGAATAATTTCGATGCATTATCCAGGTTAACACCACCATCCACTTCAATAAGAGCTGTAGAATTATTGGTTAAGATCAGGTCTTTGGTCTCAGCAATCTTCTTATAGGTGTTCTCAATAAATTTTTGTCCCCCGAATCCTGGATTTACACTCATCAACAATACCAGATCTACATCTGCTATGATATCTTCCAGCATTAAAACCGGAGTGGAAGGATTCAGTACAACTCCTGCCTTAGCGCCTCTGCTCTGAATAAGGTGGATCGTTCTGTGCAGGTGTGTGCAAGCTTCATAATGTACAGAAATCAAATCTGCTCCGTGGTCAATAAATTCCTCAACATATTTTTCCGGTTCAACGATCATTAAATGAACATCAACAAATTTTTTGGCATGCTTCTGAACCGTTTTCATTACAGGAAAACCAAATGAAATGTTCGGTACAAATCTCCCATCCATCACGTCAATATGGAACCAGTCTGCCTGAGAATTGTTCAACATTTCAATATCTTTTTGCAGATTCCCGAAGTCTGCTGATAAAAGGGAAGGAGCAATTAGCTTAGTTTTCATTTTTACTTTTATATTAGATTTATTAAAGATATCAGATGCCAGACACCAGATATCAGACCTGTTTTTTTTAAAGTCTGACATCTGACATCTTTTATGATGTCTTTATTAGTGGTATTTCAATTTCATTTCCGGCTGGATCTTTAAAATAGTTTCATAGATCAGGGAGATCACGTTTCCTACATCTTCTTTTGAAACCATTTCTACTGTTGTGTGCATATAGCGCAAAGGTAATGAAATCAATGCACTGGGAACACCACCATTAGAATGGGCAAATGCATCAGTATCCGTTCCTGTAGATCTGCTGGCTGCAGCTCTTTGGAATGGGATTTTCTTTGTTTTTGCAGTATCTATAATCAGTTCCCTGATGGTATGATGCACACTTGGAGCAAAGAAAATCACCGGCCCGTTACCACACTTCTGATCACCTTCTTTTTTCTTCTCGATCATAGGGGTGGTTGTATCATGTGTTACATCTGTCACGATGGCGATGTTAGGCTTTATAGTATCTGCAATCATATCTGCACCGTACAAGCCTACTTCTTCCTGAACAGAATTTGTAATGTACAGACCGAAAGGAATTGTTTTTTTATTTTCTTTTAATAATCTGGCTACTTCTGCAATCATAAATCCACCGATTCTGTTATCCAAAGCCCTGCACACGAAATAGCGATTATTCATTTCGAAGAATTCATCAGGATATGTAATCATACATCCTACATAGATGCCCATTTCTTCAACTTCTTTTTTAGAAGTTGCCCCACAATCGATGAAGATATTTTCAATTTTGGGAGTAGGCTCATTTTGATTATTGCTGCGGGTGTGAATTGCAGGCCATCCGAATACACCCTTTACAATCCCGTTTTCTCCATGGATATGAACTACTTTTGAAGGAGCTATTGTTTGGTCAGAACCTCCGTTTCTTATTACATAAATTAATCCGTCGTCCGTAATATAATTCACATACCACGAGATCTCATCAGCATGCGCTTCAATGACTACCTTGAATTCAGCTTCAGGATTGATAATTCCATAGCAGGTTCCATAGTGATCAACTTCAATTTTGTCTACATAAGGTCTGATATAATCCATCCAGACTTCCTGTCCTTTGTGCTCGTAACCCGTCGGAGATGATGTATTTAGGTATTTTTCTAAAAATTTTAAAGATTTCTTTTCAAATTTCATAAAAAGGAATGATTTTTGCGTTCAATATTAGCTCTAATACGCGTAAAAATAATGAATTTTAGCAAGATTTTTTGTCTTTTTCTTTTCTTTTTTGGGATTGGTGTTTTTGGACAAACGGATTCTATTATTGCTAAACCCCTGAGCCAATACCCTCCGGAGGAGTTAAAAGTAGATGAATTTGGAAATAAATATTACTATGATGAAAGACAGAAAGCCAAATTCTATGAAATAAATGGAGAGACAGTTGTTGTGATGGATGAACTTGTCCTTCTCAACAAACCTAAATTCAATAACCAGCTGGACAGGAATTATTATTATTTTCTAAATAAAAAACTATACAGGGTATATCCGTTATTTGTAGCAGCTTTACAACAGTACAGGGATATTCAGAAAGAAATGACCAATCTCGACAGTAAGGCAAAAAGAAAATATGTAAGGGACCGTCAGAATATCCTGGCTGATCAGTACGAAAAGCAGTTACGCGATCTTACAACAACCGAAGGTCAGGTTTTTGCCAAGCTTATGAACAGGGCGACAGGAAAGAATGTTTATGAGATTATTAAAGAACTAAGGGGAGGGTGGAGCGCTTTCTGGTGGAATGTTAAAGGTAAAATGGCCAGTATCGATCTTAAAGATCAATATGATCCTCATAGAAACAGAACAGATGAATTCATAGAATCACTATTACAATCCAACTGGAATTCAGGCTATCTTCAGCCATATCCGGGAGCCGGTGATTTTAAAAAAAAAAAATAATACCTGTAAGTAATTACAGGTATTTTTCTTTCAGTTTATCAAATACAATTTGATCTATGGGTAAAGGAAATGGATTGTCCGGTCTGTTGATATCGATCCATTCCGTTTTTTCTATACAAGGATCCAGAATAAGGAAATCTTCTTCGTTGATAATATTAACTATATAATATATGGTAAGGAGTTGTTCATTTTCTCTGAAACGGGATACTAAAAAATCTTCTTGTGTATAGAAGTGTTCCACGATATCTATTTTTACATTGAGCTCTTCATCAAACTCTCGGTGGAGACATTCCAGTAATCCTTCTCCGTACTCCAAACCTCCTCCCGGAAATTTTACAAGCTGGTCTCCGGCATATTCTTCAAATAAGGTAAGTACTTTTTTTTCCTTTATCGCACAGGCATATACTCTGACGTTGATCTTATCTATCATATATATATTTTGTATAGCTAAATTAAGGAAATTTGGGAAAAAAAAGAAGTGAATTGAAAGTTGAAAGCTGAAAAATGAAAGATGGATCATAAGATCTCAGATGCTGTAAATCCTGAACCTCTGATCCGCAATTCTTATAATTACAAAACCTCAGACTTCCGACTTTCTACTGATCACCCTCTCTTTATGGCATTCAGCATTTCCCTTTTCCCCGGCGGACCTTGTTTCTTCTCTACAGTAAAATTAAGTTCCTGAAGGATTCTTCGGACACTTCCTTTGGAAGAGTAGGTTGTTAATAATCCGTTCACATTCATTTTGTCTGAAACCATCTCAAATAATGGTTTTTCCCATAGATCAGGTTGTACGCGCGCACCAAAACAATCGTAGTATACAAGGTTTATTTTAGGTAAATCAATGTTTTTTAATTCAAAAAAATCACATTTTATTTTTTTTAAATTAAAATTTTTAACTATTTCCACTGATTTTTCCCATTCTGCAGCATGAATTTTATGATAAATTTCTTTGAATTCAATGTTATCAAAAAGTTCAAAATAGGCCAAATCTTTAATTTCCGATTCATTTATGGGATATTTTTCCAGAGAAAAATAGTTGATGACATGATTTTTATCAGTTTTTAAATATTCATTAATTGTAACCAAAACATTCAAACCTGTCCCGAAACCGAGTTCTAAAATATTAATTTCGTAATCATTTATCAAAATTAGTCCATTTTTGATAAACACGTGTTCGGCTTCTTGTAATGCTCCGTGATGAGAATGGTAGTTTTCATTTAATTCATTGATAAACAATGTTTTACTTCCATCGTTTGTGGTCTTTATCTCTCGTTTCACCCTATTTTTTTGTCAAATTTAGTCTAAAATTTTTATATTTAGAAAATTATGTTAAATTTGTAGAACATCATAAAAAATTTTAGAAATGATAATTCAAAAAACTGAGAATTCCAGACTTTCATCATTCGACCCAAATAATTTTTCTTTTGGGAATACTTTCATAGACCATATGGTAATATGTGAGTATGAGAATGGAAAGTGGGGGGACGTAAAATTGGTGCCTTATGGGCCTTTAGCCTTTACACCTGCAATGATGGGGGTAAATTACGGACAAGCTTGTTTCGAAGGAATGAAAGCTTATAAAGATCAGGAGGGACAGGTTTTCCTATTCAGGCCTGAAAAGAATTTTGAACGTATCAATAAATCGGCTAAGCGTCTTGCAATGCCTGAGGTAACGGAAGAAATGTTTTTAGATGGTCTGAAAGCATTGGTAGATATCGATAGAAACTGGATCCCTCAGGGAGAAGGAATGTCTTTGTACATCAGACCTTTGATTTTTGCTACTGAAGAAGCTTTAAAAGCAAGAGTAGCAGAAAAATATATGTTTGCAATTGTTGCAACACCAGCAAAAAGTTATTACACTGAACCTGTTTCAGTAAAAATTTCCGATCATTATTCAAGAGCTGCTAACGGAGGTGTAGGATCTGCAAAAGCTGCAGGAAATTATGCTGCATCATTTTACCCTACTCAGCTGGCAATAGAAGAAGGATATGATCAGATCATCTGGACGGATGATGCTACTCACGAATATTTTGAGGAAAGCGGAACAATGAACGTTTTCGTAAGAATTAACGATACTGTATTTACTCCTCCTACTTCAGAAAAGATCCTGGACGGAGTTACAAGAGACAGTTTCATTCAGTTGGCTAAAAAAAGAGGAATTGAAGTGAAAGTGGAGCCAATACCTGTAAAAGCTGTAATTGAAGCGCAGAAGAATGGTACATTGAAAGAAGTTTGGGGGGTTGGAACTGCTGTTGTTACAACTATTTTCCAGGCATTAGGATACCAGGGTGAAAAACTGGATTTACCAAAATTATCTGATGAAGAAAGCTTTGCAGCAATCCTTAAAAATGATTTGGTAAGCATACAGACGAATCTTTCGGATGATTCTTTCGGATGGAGAGTGTTGGTAGAAAAAAATGTGTTGGAAACCGTTTAATTTCTACTTTGAAAATTATATAAAAGCCAAGATATTCTTGGCTTTTTTTGTTTATTATATCCTGTGAAATGCTTATTTTCGCAAAAGTTTATGAAAAAATTACTCTTCATATCAGTATTGGGATTGCTGAGCTGTAACAGGAATTCACAGGCTCATCCGCCATTGGGTGGGGTTTTGAGCCAGAAAGATCTGGATATTTCAAAAGCAAGGATGAAAAATCTTAACGCTTCGGAAAGAATGCATATTCAGGAGTGGATCAAAAATCAGCCGGTGAAATTTTATCCTACCCAACTCAACTATTGGGTCAATGCTGAAGGTTTTGATACAAGAGAGAGGAGACCGGATAATTCCCTGATCTCTTATTCTTATGATCTTTATGATTTTGATCAGACCAAGATCTATGATCAGCCTGTTGAAAGAAGAGATGCCAAATTCGGGCACTTTGATGAATTAAAAGCGGTAGAAAATGCTTTGCGTTTTATACATGATGGTGAGGAAGTTACGATTTTGGTTCCATCTTCTCTGGCGTATGGCACTTATGGAGACGAAAAAAAAATAGATAACGACATCCCATTAATCATAAAATTAAAAGCTCAATAAATGAAATTGTTTAACAAGAATATAATTCTGGCAGCGGCAAGTATATCGCTGATGAGTTGTACACCAATTTATAAAAAAATGAACGTAGACAAAGAAACTTACGAAGGTCTTAAAGACGGACTTTATGCTAATCTTCAAACTTCAAAAGGAAACCTTATTGTAAAGTTTGAAGACAAAAAATCGCCTGTTACTGTAGCTAACTTTGTTGGTCTTGCAGAAGGGAAAATTGATAACAAATCTAAAGCTAAAGGAGTTCCTTTTTATGATGGAACTATTTTCCATAGAGTGATCAAGGATTTTATGATCCAGGGGGGAGATCCTCAGGGAACCGGAATGGGAGATCCAGGATATAAATTCGAAGATGAGAGAAACGACCTTCGCCATACAGGAAAAGGTATTTTATCAATGGCTAACTCAGGACCTAATTCAAACGGGTCTCAGTTTTTCATTACAGAAGTAGCTACTCCTTGGTTGGATGGAAAACACACAATCTTCGGAAAAGTAGTAAAAGGAGAAGAGGTAATTGATGCCATCGCTAATGTTGAAAAAGGACCTCAGGATAAACCTAAAACAGATGTTGTTTTAGAGAAGGTGAATGTTTTCAGCAAAGGTGATGAATATAAGAATTATGATCCGGCTAAAACTTTCAATGAAGGAAAAGCTAAGATTCAGGAAAACAACAAGGCTTATTTAGCAAAAGAAGAAGCTGAGAGAAAGAAAAAAGAAGAAGAATTTAAGGCTAATCAGGAGAAGATGATAGAAAACCTTAAAGCGGGAATGCAGAAAACTGAATCCGGATTATATTATAAAATTACGAAGACTACGGATGGAAAAGCTCCGAAATCAGGAGACAATGTATCTGTACACTATGCAGGTAAATTGGTAGACGGTAGTGAATTCGATTCTTCTTTTAAAAGAAATGAGCCGATCGAAATTCCAATCGGAATGGGTAGAGTAATCAAAGGATGGGATGAAGGAATCCTGTTACTGAAAGAAGGTGAAACAGCTACCTTATTGATCCCGCCTGCAATGGGTTATGGAGAAAGAGGGGCAGGAGGTGTTATTCCACCAAATGCATGGTTAGTTTTCGATGTTGAGCTTGTAAAAGTGAAATAATTCAAATACCATTATAGGAAAAGCCGGCTTTTTAGTCGGCTTTTTTTATTGGGATAAAAACACAATTAATTTAAGGATGGGAAACCAACTCTTTTAGCAAGATAAGTCCATGTTGAACTATATGAGCAGGATCGTGTTTTTATTTCGTGATCAACGGTAAAATTACTATTTTAGCTCAAAATAATTTAATGAAGCAAGTATTCTCCCTATTTTTCCTTTTTATTTTAATAATGATTTCAGCTCAGGGAAAGCGATTCTTTGAAAGTGGAGAAGTACAATTGACACAGCCTGTTGAGAGAATTAATCTGAATTTTATTAATGATTTACCACTTGTAAAGGTGAACATTAATGGGAAATTGTATAATTTTTTGTTTGATTCCGGTGCCCCTACCGTTATTTCCAATACCATTTATACTGAGCTCAATCTGCAGAAAGAGCATACCAGTAAAGTAAAGGATTCCCAGAAAAATAAGCAGGAACAGATTTTCACAAAATTACCGGAAATGACTGTTGATAATGTGGTTTTTAAAAATATAGGTGCTATTGTAATGGACCTTAGTGGTTCTGAGCTTGGCTGTTTTAAAATTGAT
This sequence comes from Chryseobacterium sp. Chry.R1, assembly GCF_039645525.1. Lineage (NCBI taxonomy): Bacteria > Pseudomonadati > Bacteroidota > Flavobacteriia > Flavobacteriales > Weeksellaceae > Chryseobacterium > Chryseobacterium sp. Chry.R1. Next base: position 3,637,105 of record NZ_CP151793.1, on the reverse strand, counting down.
GGTATTATTGGTGCTAATCAGATGGCAAAACTTTTCTGGAAAGTGAATTATTCTGAAAATTTGCTTGAAGCGACAAAAGACCTTTCGAACTTTAAGTTCGATGATTATGAAACTGTAGTCCCTTTTGATTCACAAAATCAGAAAACACCGGTCGTGGAAACTAAAATTTTAGATAAAAACATCAGGCTTACTTTTGATACCGGATTTACAGGAAGGCTTAAGATTTTAGAAAGTGATTATGATCAAAAAAAGATAAAACAATATGTTGAAACTTACGGAATTAGTTCCGTGGGGGCCTTTGGGGCAGGAAAGCCGGTCCCCGGATTTATTTTTAAAATGCCCGCATTAGGTTTAGGAAACAGAATCTTTGATAATGAAATGGTCATGACCGGAAATTCAAGATTAATAGGAAATGATTTTTTCAAAGATTTTGCATTTATAATGGACTGGCAGAATAAAAAGATTTACATGAAGAAGATTATAAATGATCCGCCAACACTGGAATCTTTTGGTTTTGGATACCGTTTTATTGATGCCAAGCCGGTTGTTGCGTTTATATTTAAAGGAGAAAGTTCCTCTTTGGAAATTGGTGATTCAATCTTAAGTATAAATGATGTGGATCTGGATCATTTGAATAAAGAATCTGCTTGCCATTATATGATGAATCGGGTGGAGAGGGATTATAAAACTATCGGAATCAGAGTAAAAAGAGCCGGTAATATTATGGATCTGAGAGTTGATAAAAAAGAATTTCTAAAATAGGTACAAACAGTCTACCTTAAATATTTCGATAACTAATCAAATAACCTGGTTTTTCGTTACGGTAAATAATGAAACTTTAAATAGTATATAAAATAAAAAAACCGCCGTACGGCGGTTTTTTTAATATATTACCAGTTCTTATCGATCATATAAATAAGTTGGGTCATTGTTACCGCTCCCAGCAGCAATTCTCTCCGGTTTACTTTTTCGAAAGTATCTTCATGGGTATGATGAATATCAAAATACCGCTGAGAATCCGGAACCAATTCTGCTGTAGGTACTCCCATAGCATGAAGGGGAGAAATATCAGCTCCCGAGTATTTTCCTTCAAAATTATAAACTCCGTAAGGGAGGAATAATGGAGCCCAGCCTTTGATCTGATTTCTTTTTGCATCATCCATCTCCAGAGCAACTCCTCTTGGACTGAAACCTCCGGCATCGGATTCTATAGCAAAAAGGTGCTTTTCATTGGTCTCTTTAGCGGTTTTTCCATATTGTAAGCCACCTTTTAATCCGTTTTCTTCGTTGGCGAAACATACTACCCGGATCGTATGGTTGTTTTGAATACCCAATTTTTTAAATGTTCTCAAAACTTCTATACTCTGTACAATTCCGGCTCCGTCATCATGAGCGCCTTCGCCTACATCCCAGGAATCCAGATGTCCACCGACAACGATTACGCTTTTATCTTTTTTACCTGTTATTTCCCCGATAACAGAGTGGGAGAGCTTTTCTCCTTTCATTCCACAGTTGGAATTCAAAGTAGCCAGTACCTTTTGGGTTTTTAAAAGTTGTTCCAGTTCATCCGCTGTTGTATTTCCGATTGCAACAGCCGGTACTTTGTCTACATTATCTTCGTATCGCATAGCACCCGTGTGAGGAATATCGTCAAAAGCTGATGAAAGTGAACGGATAATGGCAAATCTGCCCCCTTTCTTAGCCGTTAAAGCTGCGGCAGTTACTCTATACTTAGCAGCATCTCCATAACCTCTGAAAGTTTCTATAAACGATTGACTGAAAGGATAATTAAAAAACACGATCTTGTCTTTTACTTTCTCAGCAGGAAGACGATCGTATTCCTCCATGGATTTTACCATAATGACTTCTCCGGAAACATCTTTTCCGCCCGTACCTTCAGAATTTCCTAAAGAAAGCATTTTAAGGGTTTTCCATCGGCCACTGTTTGCTGTGATCTTTAAAGATTCTTTTCCTCGTTCCCAAACAGGAATGGTAACTTCCTGAAGCCATACCTTATCAGCTCCGGCATCACGCAGCTTCTGCGCTGCCCACTGAACTGCTTTTTCATAAGCCACCGAGCCACTTAAACGATGGCCAATATTTTTGGTCAGGTCTCTTAGCTCTGTGTATCCTTTTCCGTTGTTAAGGATCTCTTTGGATATTGTACTGAATTGTATTGAATCTTCTTTTGCTTTTACCTGACCAAACAAGGTCATACTTAAAAGGAATAAAGAGGTGCTTACTATTTTTTTCATATCTACCAGTTTTTATCAATCATATAAATAAGTTGTGTCATTACTACGGATCCCAGAAGCAGTTCCCTGCGATTTACCTTCTCAAAAGTATCTTCTTCCGTATGGTGGATGTCAAAATACCTTTGAGGATCGGGAACCAGCTCAGCTGTAGGTACTCCCATCTCATGGAGAGGGGCGATGTCGGATCCTGAATATTTTCCATCAAAATTATAAACGCCATAGGGTAAAAACAAATTAACCCGATCCTGGATCTGCTTTCTTTTAATATCATCCATTTCTAAGGATATTCCTCTTGGGCTAAATCCTCCTGCATCGGACTCTATTGCAAAAAGGTGTTTCTCATTAGTCTCTTTTGCAGTTTTTCCATATTGTTTGCCTCCTTTGGTTCCATTTTCTTCATTCGCAAAACAAACTGCTCTTATGGTATGATTATTTTGAATTCCTAATTTTTTAAATGTCCTTAAGACTTCTATACTCTGTACGATTCCGGCTCCATCATCATGAGCACCCTGGCCCACATCCCAGGAATCCAGATGGCCACCTACAACAATTACGTTTTGGTCTTTTTTACCGGTAATCTCCCCGATAACAGAGTGAGAGAGTTTTTCTCCCTTCATCCCACAGTTAGAATTGAGTGTTGCAATCACTTTCTGGGTTTTTAAAAGTTCTTCCAGTTGATCTGCAGTTGTATTTCCTATACAAACTGCGGGAATCTTTTCAATATTATCCTCATATTTCATGCCTCCGGTATGCGGAACATCGTCCAATGCAGAAGACAAAGAACGGACGATTGCAAATTTACCTCCTTTCTTTGCGGTAAGTGCGGCCGCAGAGCGTCTGTAAGCACCGGCATCCCTGTAAGCTATGAAAGTCTGTACATAATTCTGATCAAAAGGATGGTTAAAGAAAACGATCTTACCTTTTACTTTTTCAGCCGGAAGCTGCTCGAATTCCTCCAATGATTTCACCATAACGATTTCTCCGGAAACATCTTTTCCTCCTGTTCCTTCAGAGTTTCCCAAAGAAAGCATTTTGAGGCTTTGGGGCTTTCCTGAACCGGCTTTTATATATAAAGACTCTTTTCCCCTTTTCCAGACTGGAATCATAACTTCCTGCAGCCATACTTTATCTGCCCCGGCATTGCGAAGTTCTTTCGCTGCCCATTGTACCGACTTTTCGTAGGCTTCCGAACCACTTAAACGATTTCCAATATTTTGTGTTAGATCTCTGAGTTCTTCATATCCTTTTCCATTATTTAGAATTTCCGTGGAAATTTTACTGAATTGTATTGAATCTCCTTGGGCCTGAGCATATGTTGCTATGCTTAAGAGAGCTAATGTGGTTCCTATTAATTTTTTCATATTACCAATTTTTATCAATCATAAAAATCATTTGTGTCATAGCGACAGCTCCCAGGAGAAGCTCTCTTTTGTTTACTTTATCAAAAGTATCTTCGGAAGAGTGGTGGTAGTCAAAATAACGCTGAGTATCTACTACTAATTCTGCAAGTGGGATATCCAGTTTTTTTAATGGTGAAATGTCTTGTATAGCGTAGGTTTGATCGAAATCATACACTCCATAAGGAAGAAAATAGTTTTTCCAATCAAATATCAGTCTTCTTCGCTGTGGAGCCATATCCAATGAAAACCCTCTTGGAGAGTAGCCTCCCGAATCCGTACCTAAAGCAAAAATGTGTTTTTCATCTTTCTTTTTAACATAAGCAGCGTAGCCTTCTCTTCCCTGGCCACCGTTTTCACTATTGGCGTACAGCACAACTCTTATGGTATGGTTGTTATCAATTCCTAAAGCTTTAATTGTTCTTAATACTTCGAGACACTGTACGACTCCTGTGCCGTCATCATGAGCTCCTTCTGCAAAATCCCATGAATCCAGCTGTGCTCCTAAAAGGATTACCTTAGAATCTTTCTTTCCCGGAATTTCTCCGATGATATTATGATTGATCGTTTCTCCTTTTGATTCTGCAGACATATTAAGCTTTGCCTTGACAGTCTGTTTTTTTAACAGCTTTTCCAGTTCATTGGCTGATTTTGCGCCTATGGTTACTGCAGGTATTTTTACCCTGTCATCGGGTTCATAATAGATCATTTTGGCGTGGGGAACATCATCAGATGCTGTAGTGAGAGATCGGATGATCAGGCCTTTTGCCCCTTTCTTGCCAATTACAGAAGCTGAGAGCAATTTAGATTTTGCGGAAATAAGATAGGAATCTACAGTATTGATGATTTTCTGGTCAATGGGAGAGTTCACAAAAATGATTTTATCCTTTACCTGAGCTGAAGTAAGAGCATTGAGTTCCGGAATATCATTCACAAGCAAAATATCTGCTGTAAGGTCTTTACCGCCTGTTCCTTCAGAGTTTCCGAAAGAAAGCATTCTGATATTCTTCCACTCTCCATTGTTGGTTTTTATCTGTAAAGATTCCTTTCCCCTGATCCATACTGGTACTTTAACTTCCTGCTTCCATATATTCTCGGCACCGGCTTCTTTCAGCTTTTTTTCCGCCCATTCCGTAGCTTTTGTATAACCCTGTGTAGCACTGAAACGAGGACCTATACCTTTAGTTAATTCTCCTAAATTCTCGTAGGCAGTACCATTGACTAAGATTTCATCAGAGATCTGTTTAAATTCATCTGCGTAGTTGAATTTGGCTGTAGTTAATTTTTTCTGAGGCTTTTTTTGAGTTTTTTTTTGAGAAAATAAAAATCCACTCAAAAAGAGTGGAAGTATGATAATGAATATTTTTTTCATTTTTTGATTTACCTTTTCTTTTCCGTGTATAAAAGTAGGAAAAAAAAGGAAATAATTTAAGGTTTCATGTCGTACATTAAGAGTGCTGTAACCAATTTCGGTTCAATAAATGTACATTTTGGAGGCATACTCAATTTAAGGTCTGAAATTTTAATCATATCGTTAAAACTTACCGGATAAATTCCAAAACCTACTCGTCCTTCACCGTTGTCTATTTTCTCTTTTAGAATAGTGATACCTTCAAGATTGGAAGTTCCCTTTACATAAGAAATTTTATCTGAACTATCAGGATCTTCTATCTTCAATATGTTTTTAAAGATGTATTTGTCCAATAAATGGTGGTCAAGGTTATCCAATGACATTTCCTGGGAACGAAGGTCATGCTTCACGTGCAGCGAATAAAATTTACCGTCCAGATACATCGAAATATGGAATTTCTGAGAAGGGTAGTATGGGGTTTCTTCTTTTTCGTGAATCAGGAAATAATGTTCAAGCTGTTTTAAGAAATCGTCAGTAGATAAATCATTAATATCACTTACAATTCTGTTGTAATCATGGATCTTAATGGACTGATTGGACACGATAAAGCTGAATACGAAATTATAGGCTTCCGTACCGTTGTGTCTTTTATTTTTATCTTTCTGATGCTTTGCATTCAATGCTGTGGAACCAATTCTGTGGTGACCGTCGGCAATATAAAAAGAATCGATCTGCTCAATGACTTCTTTGAATTGCTGTAATTTAAGACGGTTGTCTATTCTCCAGATTTTGTGTCTGATCCCTTTAGAGTCAACGTGGTTGAAGATCGGCACGTTTTTCTCCTCATGGTTCATAAGAAGCTCCACTTTGGAATTGGCAGGGTAGGTAAGAAGTACCGGTTCTGCCTGTAAGTTTACTTTTTCAAGATAATGTGCCAGCTTTTCCTTCTTCTGGGGGATGGTACTTTCATGTCTTTTGATTTTTCCGTTCCAGAAATCTTCAAGACTTGTTAGACCAAGTAATCCTCTGAAAACCTGTTTGTTGGGGTAGATCTGTTCATAAAGATAGTATGCAGAACTGTCCTGAACGAGTTTTTTCTCTTCCATAAGTTCTTCAAACGTAGAACGGATCTTCCTTAGGTTCCGGTCAATATCTTTTGATTTACTTACAACATAGGGCTTTATCATATTGATGTAAGTATTTTCAACCTGAGCTTTTTCTGCAATTTCCTCTTGGGTGAAATTGTCTAATGGATGGGTAGGAAAAGTTTGCTCAAGATCTTTATGAGGTCTAATTCCGCGAAATGGTTTAAAAACAGGCATATTTATTTTATAGTTTCTTTTTGTAGCTTAATAATTTGTTCTGCAAGTTCTACCCCGATCTTTTCCTGGGCATCCATTGTATTGCCTCCTACATGAGGAGAAAGGGACAAAGATGGATTCATCAGTAAGATCAGTTCAGGAGTAGGTTCATTTTCAAAAACATCCAGTGCAGCTCCCGCCACTTTTCCGGATTCAATGAAATCAAGAAGGGAAACTTCATTGATTACCCCACCTCTTGCAGTATTTACGATATAAACACCATCTTTCATTTTCTCGAACTGATCGGTGTCTATAATATATTCATTGGTTTTAGGAGTATTGATACTTATAAAATCAGTGTCCTTATAGAAAGAATCAGAATCGTTGGTAGATGTAATTTCAAAATCCAGGGTTTGTCCGTCAAAAAAAGATAACGAAAGGGTCTTTGTTTTAGGTTTTCTCGTCAATACCTTAACCTTCATTCCTAATGCAATTCCCATTTTCACTACTTCCTGACCAATACTTCCAAAACCAATCACGCCTAATGTCTTTCCCGAAAGCTCATAGGCATTGCTGAATGACTTTTTCATTGCATCAAAATGAGTTTCTCCTTCCAAAGGCATTAATCTGTTCGATTCGTGAAGAAACCTTGCTAAGGAAAAGAAATGGGCAAATACCAGCTCGGCTACTGACTTAGAAGAAGCTGTAGGGGTATTGATGACTTGTATTCCTTTGCTTTTGGCATATTCTACATCAATATTATCCATTCCGATCCCGCCTCTTCCAATGATCTTCAAACCGGGGCAGGCATCAATAAGATCCTGTTTTACTTTGGTGGCACTTCTTACCAGCAGAACATCAACATTATTTTCGTTAATAAAATTGATGACATGATCCTGCGCAACACGGTTGTTCAGAATTTCAATTCCAGCTTCTTTTAAAGCGAGTTCTCCTGCTTTGGAAATTCCATCGTTAGCTAAAACTTTCATACTTTCTTTTATTTAAAAATCTAAAGATTTGAAAAATTTAAATATCTAAAATTGGTTCGCAAATTAATAAAATTATAATTAGCATTATAATCTTTCAATTCTTCAATTTTTTAATGCCTTAATTACTTAATGGATTTCATGACATCAACAAGAACCTGAACACTTTCAATAGGCAAGGCATTGTATAGACTTGCTCTGTAACCTCCAAGGCTTCGGTGTCCGTTTAATCCATTGATTCCTGCTGCTTTCCATGCATTATCAAAAGCTTCTTTTTTAGACTCATCGACTAATCTAAAAGAAACATTCATTAGTGAACGATCCTCTTTTACACAGAACGTTTCAAACAAAGGATTGTTATCTATTTCGTCGTAAAGAAGTTTAGCTTTAGCCTCATTTCTTTTTTCTGCTGCTGCAATTCCTCCGTTTCTTTCAAGATACTGAAGCGTTAATAAAGACGCATATACCGGGAAAACCGGTGGTGTATTATACATTGATTCTTTACTGATGTGCTGTTCATAATCAAAATAAGAAGGCATGTTTTCTCTTCCTGTTTTTCCCAGGATTTCTTTTTTTACAACAACCAGTGTTACACCTGCAGGTCCCATGTTTTTCTGAGCTCCGGCATAGATTAAATCGAATTTAGTAAAATCCAGTTGTCTTGAAAAAATATCTGAGCTCATATCGCAAACCATCAATGTATCCACTTCGGGAAACGATTTCATCTGAGTTCCATAAATAGTATTGTTGGATGTGCAATGGAAGTAATCATAATCTGAAGAAACAGTATAGTCTTTTGGAATGAAAGAGTAATTTTCCTCTTTTGAAGAACCTACAACATCTACAGTTCCTACTTTTTTAGCTTCCTTTATAGCTCCGGCAGCCCAAGTTCCTGTATCCAGGTAAGCAGCTTTACCACCTACTTTCATAAGGTTGTAAGGAACCATTGCAAACTGTAAGCTAGCACCACCACCTAAATATAATACTTCATAATCATCACCCAGGTTCATCAGCCTTTTTACAATGGCACGTGCTTCGTCCATCACCGCAACAAAATCCTTACTTCTGTGAGAAATTTCAAGGATAGATAACCCGATACCGTTGAAATCAAGAATAGCTTCTGCTGATTTTTGAAATACCTCTTCTGGTAAGATACATGGTCCTGCGCTGAAATTGTGCTTTTTGCTCATATTTTTATTTTTTTGGTTGTACAGGTGTTTTTAGAACCTGTGGTTTCACTTTATATTCTTAATAGATTTATAGAAATTATAATTAAAAAGCCGTCTCATAATTGATGAGACGGCATTTTTTATTCACCGTGTAAGAACGCTTTTTTATTTAGTAGTGCTTCTTCGGATTCTACATGATCTTCATCCGGAACACAGCAATCTACAGGACAAACTGCAGCACATTGTGGTTCTTCGTGGAATCCTTTACACTCTGTACATTTATCAGTAACAATAAAATAAACATCATCACTTACAGGTTCCTGAGGTGCATCCGCATCTACCGTTAATCCTGATGGCAATGTTACAGTACCACTTAACTCAGTACCTTCGGAAGCTTTCCAGTCTACGGCTCCTTCATATATTGCATTATTCGGGCATTCCGGTTCACAGGCTCCGCAATTAATGCATTCATCAGTTATTTTAATAGCCATCGCTAATTTTTTTTAAATTTGCACAAAATTACAAAATATTCCCCAATTTTGCAGTAATTATGAATATCGAAAATCAAGTTTTAGGACTTATTAAACTAAGTGGTTATATAAGAGCGTATTTAGCAAAAAGTACGGAGGAGTTCAACGAAAGTGATTCTGAATTTGAATTATTGTTGAGAAAGTCGGAAATAGAGAACCCGTGGTTTACTATTGATAATCAGAAATTTGCTTTCCGGCAATGGGCTGAATTGCTTACCGAAACGAATATAAAAGATTGGCTTAAAGACTATTCTGCATCTGAAACTTCAAAGCGGGTAGGGCTTATCCTGGCAGGAAATATTCCTCTTGTAGGTTGGCACGATGTGATCTCTGTTGTATTAAGCAATCATATTCCGGTGATCAAATTATCGTCAAAAGATCAATATATAATTCCTTTTTTATTAAAAAAATGGAAGGAATTTTCTGATAATAACGTGGAGTACGAATTTGTTGAAAGATTAGACAATTTTGATGCTGTAATTGCTACAGGAAGCAATAATACCGCGAGGTACCTGGAATACTACTTTAAAAATCATCTGAATATCATTCGTAAAAACAGGACATCGGTTGCTGTTCTGAAAGGAGATGAAACAGAAGAAGAGCTTAAGCTTCTCGCTAATGATATTTTCCAATATTTCGGATTAGGTTGCAGAAATGTCACGAGGGTTTTAATTCCTGAAGATTTCCTGATCGACAGGCTTTTTGAAAGTTTTATCGATCATAAAGATATCATCAATCATCATAAGTATGCTAATAATTATGATTATAACCGCGCAATTTATCTATTGAACCAGGATAAGTTCTGGGATAATAATTTTGTGATGTTAAAAGAAGACGATAAATTGTTCAGTCCTCTTTCTGTTATCAATTTCAGCAGGTATTCTTCAATGGATGAAGTGAGAAATTTTATTGCGGAAAATGAAGAAAATATCCAATGTATTGTGGCTAAAGATGAATTAGGATTAGACTCTATTCGTTTTGGAGAAGCCCAGAATCCGGGATTGAATACATATGCAGATAATGTGGATACCATGAAGTTCCTGGAAATAGTCTAACTTTAAGCCACCAAATCTCATAGTATGAAAAAATTGCTTTTTACCATAAGCCTCTTTACCGCGTCATTTTTATTTTCACAAAAAGTGGTAGGCTTAAAAATTCAAAATGACAACAGAAAGGAATCAACAGTAGAGCTTGATAAGGATAAAATTGCATTATATAATAAAAAGTATTTTGCATTTATACAGGCTCTGAAAACTTCTGCTGATCGCGCAACAATCGATGGTTTACTTTCTGAAAAGGTAAAGACCCTCGTGACTGATAAGGTATTGCAGAAGCTTAAAGACGGGATTCAGCTGGAGAAAAAAGCTGAAGTCTTTAAATCAGGTCATCAGACGTTGATGGATGGAATAAGCTATCCTTTTATTCAGTATAAATATTCTGATGATAAGTCGCCTTTGCCAAAAGATCTCATTACTGTTTTATTTGAGGAAGATGGCAGGATTATTGGAGTAAAACCTGTCGAGAAAAATAAATAAATTCATTATATTTAAAGAAAATATAAATTATGATTAAAGACGTTTTAGTAGCACAGTCTACCGATGTAGAGAAGGCTGCTTTTTACAAAAAAACCTATTTGCATGTTGCGCTTTCGATCCTTGCTTTTATTGGAGTTGAAACGATCTTATTGAAAACAGTTCCACAGGAGCTGATTTTTATGATGTTTGCTCAGAAGTATGCATGGTTATTGATTATCGGTGTTTTCTGGCTTGCTTCCGTTTTGGCAGCCAAATGGTCGTTGTCGCAAAGCAAATCAACACAATATTTAGGGCTTGGATTTTATGTTTTATTGGAAGCTGTTATTTTCCTGCCTTTGATTTATATTGCAATGGTATACTCTGGGCCTAATGTTATTTTTCAGGCGGCTATGTTAACCATCGCTATGTTTGCTGGTATATCGGCCGTAGCATTTACCTCCAAAAGGGACTTTTCATTCCTGAGAAACATCATTGTAATTGGTGGATTTATAGCAATTGGCCTTATTGTAGCCGGAATGATTTTCGGATTCAATCTTGGACTTTGGTTTTCTGTAGGTATGGTGATTCTTGCTTCTGCAACTATTCTATACCAGACAAGTAAACTTAAGGATTCTTATGCTACAGATCAATATGTAGGTGCGGCTCTTCAACTTTTCGCTTCAATCATGCTTTTATTCTGGTATGTTTTAAGCATCCTGATGAGCAGAAGAAGCTAAATAATCAACACAATATATTTGAAAGATCCCGATGCATAACATCGGGATCTTTTAGTATATCAAAGTCTTAAAAAATACAGGATGTCAATTTTTTTGTATTTTGGGTGCAACAACTTAATACCAAAACTTAATTATGGAAACAAAATTTGAAGGAGGAGTTAATATTGCCATAAAAATTCCTAAAAATAAATACGAACAAACGATCTCTTTTTATAAAGATATTCTCAAAATGGAGATTGAAGAGAAGCCTATAGACAACCCTACAGTATCAAGAACTCACGAAGTGAAGTTTGGCGGGAATACAGTGTGGCTTGATTGTGTGGATAATTATACCCATTCCGAAACATGGCTTGAGCTTAATGTGCCTGATGTACCGGCAGCGATATCTCATCTCAAGAATCATCATGTAGAAACATGTGATGAATTTGAAAAAATCCCTGATAATATGCATTGGATCACAGATCCGGCAGGGACGGTTTTTATTATTAAACAGCGTGATTGATATTGTCAAAGGCTGTAAACTAAAAAAAATCCTGATGTATTATCATCGGGATTTTTAGTATTTAGACATCAGGTTATCTAATCTTTAAATACTTTAATCTTTTAATTTTAAAATAAATTAAAACTATTTATCTATAGATCCTAATACCTTTTGTGCAAAAGAGTTTAAAGCATCTTTTTCGCTCATTCCGTTCTGAACATTAGCATGAACTTCTAACGCTCCACAGATATTGGTAATAAGCTCTCCTGCTACATTTAAATCTTCTTCACTTGTTCCTCTGAATTCACTGAAGCTTTCCAATACTTCAAGGGTCTTTTCCAGGTTTTCAGGGGTCTGATTCTGATAAAATTGTCTGATTACGGGTAACTTCATAATTATAATTCGTTGAAAAGGTTAATTAAACTTTCTGCCTGATTGGATTGAACCTGGTTAACAAGCGCTCCATTTTTAAAGATCGCAAACGTAGGAAGATTATCTACTTTAGCCAGTTTTCTGCTTTCAGGTAATTTCTCAGCGTCTACATAAAGAAATGGAATTGCTTCATTTTCAGAAGCCAGTTTTTTGAACTTTGGTTTCATAATTCTGCAGTTTCCGCACCATGTAGCACCGTATTGAACGACTACCTTTTCATTATCGTTTACTATATTCTGTAATGTATCTTCTGTTAACTCTGTGTACATAATTGTTGTGATTTTAATTTAAAAAAAATGGGGTCTGAAAATTCAAACCCCATTATTATTTTTAGTTTTTAGCTAAATATTCAGCGGTTGAATTTCTGTCAGCTTTCATAGCCTCTTTACCTTCTTCCCAGTTTGCAGGACAAACTTCTCCATGCTTTTGAACGTGAGTATAAGCATCTATTAGTCTTAAATATTCTTTCACGTTTCTTCCAAGTGGCATATCGTTTACAGACTCATGGAAGATTTTTCCTGTTTCGTCGATAAGATATGTTGCTCTGTAAGTTACATTAGAACCTGTAAAGCTTTCATTTCCTTCTTCATCGTATTCGAAATCCTGATCTACAATTCCTAAGATGTTTGCTAATTGTCTGTGAGTATCAGCTAAAAGAGGGTAAGTTACACCTTCGATACCTCCATTGTCTTTTGCAGTGTTCAACCATGCAAAGTGTACTTCGTTAGTATCACATGAAGCTCCGATTACTTTAGTGTTTCTTTTTTCAAATTCACCTAAAGCATCCTGAAAAGCATGAAGCTCTGTAGGGCAAACAAAAGTGAAATCTTTTGGATACCAGAATAAGATAACTTTCTCTTGATTTTTAGTCGTTTGTTCAAAAATGTTGATTCTTAAATCATCACCCATTTCAGACATCGCATCGATTGTTAGATTCGGGAATTTTTTTCCTACTAAAGACATAATTTTTCTGTTTTTATATTTAAATTTTCTGTTGCAAATATAGGAATGATTTGTCTATCGAACAAATGTAAATCGATTAATAAAATCTATAATTGTTTTCAAACCGATAGAAAGAAAAAAGCTCTGAATTCAGAGCTTTTTCATTAAATTTAATAACCGAAGATTTCGTTTAAGTTGAGCTTTTTTACCTCTCCTAATTTTTTCATGTCGGCTTCATTTACTTTGTCCTGAGATGCTACAATACAGTAGGTGAAATTTTTACCTTTCATTTCCTTATCGTGGAAACTGTTAATGTCTGCAAATGACAGTTTAGGAGCCTGATCATAAACATTCTTTCTGATATCAGTAGAATTGCCCAGCTTTTGAGCTCTTAAATAAGTAAAGATGATTCCGTCCTGGGTGATTCTTTCCGAAGCGATAGATTTCTTTAAACCACTTTTAGCTGTTTCAAATAGTTGTTGAGACTGCGGTAAAGTAGTGAGAAGCTCATTCATCGCTGTAGTAGACTCATTGAATTTATCTGCCTGAGTTCCTACATAAGCAGTAATCATATCTTTATCTTCTTTTTTGCTTGGAAGAGAGAAGTAAGAATAAGTAGAATAAGCCAGGGCTTTGGATTCTCTTATGGTCTGGAATACAATTGATCCCATTCCACCTCCGAAATAATTATTGAATAAGCTTACCGTAGGAGTAATCGTTGCATTATATTGCTCTCCGTTTCTTACCCAGAAAACTTCAGCCTGAACCATGTCATAATGAGCAAATAATACTTTGGTCTTATCTGTTGGTACCTGGGTGAAAGTTTTAGACTTCGGCATATCTTTTAAGGTAGCCGGAAGCTTGTGGATGGGAGTGAGGGATGCAACGGCTTCACTTCCGGATTTCGGACCGTAATACAATACTTTGTGTTTGTAGTTGAACAAATCGTGAAGTATTTTGATCAGGTCTTCTGCTTTTAAGGCATCAAGTTCTGCATCTGTCAATACATTATTAAATGGATTTTGAGGGCCATATTGTGCATAGCTTCTCAATCCAGCCATGATGCTGCCTTTATTCTGTTTTGCATTGGCTCTCGCTTTTTTCAATCTTGCTTTATAAGAATCTAGAGCAGCCTGGTCAGCTTCACAGTTTTTGATCAGGTCTTCGAATAAAGCTAATGTTTTATCAAAATTTTCGTTGAGACCTTCTATGGTTACATAGGTTTCCTCATTTCCGGCGCCTACGCTGAAACTTGATGCAAGTTTATAGAATTCCTTGCTGATGGTTTCGGACGATTTATTTTTGGTTCCGAGGTATTGAAGGTATTCTGCTGCCAAAGGAAGCATTTTGTTGTTCCATTTTCCTGAATCGAAGTGATAATACAGCCTGAATAATTCATTATCTGTATTTTTTACAGAAAGAACATCAATACCGCCTAATTTATTTTTTGCGATGTCTTTATCGAAATTCAGCCAAACCGGTGCGATGGCCGACTCAGGCATTTCGTTGATCTTTTTCAGGAAAGGAGACTGGTCGTCTCTGTTTACAGAAACAGGAGTAATTGTAGGCTTATCTACTTTTACAATGTTTTTATCTTCTCCTTTTCTCTTATAGATGGCAACGTAATTGTTGTCCTGAAGATATTTGGAAGCAAAGTCCATGATATCTTTTTTAGTAAGTTTCGATATCTCTTCTACATATTCCAAAGCTGCTTTGTGGTCAATATCAGAAGTGAACTCATCCATTAAAGTACTTGCTCTTGAAGAGTACTTTTCATTATTCTGAATGATATTCTTCCTTTCGTTATTTACGATAGATTGTATAAGATCATCAGAGAATTCTCCCTTTCTTAATTTATCAATCTCCTGCAGTAACAATGTTTTAACCTGATCTAAAGATTGACCTTCTGTAGGGTTCCCTTGCAGGAAGAGAACAGAGTAGTCTTTTAAAACATAAGGGAAAGCATAGGCAGCTAATAATTTTTGTTTTTTCACAAGATCAAGGTCAATAAGTCCCGCTTGCCCGTTAGTTAGCATGCTTCCTATCAGATTCAGAAGTCTGGCATCTCTTGTTGTCGCTCCCGGAAATCTGAAGCCTATCGTGATGTTTTCTGGGTTAGGGCCAAATACTTCTTTAGTGATCGGTGCAGTAATAGGCTGCTCCTGCCCAACAGTGTAAGCAGGAATCTCCTTAGGTTTCATATAGGAGAATTCTTTATCGATTTTAACGATCATTTCATCAGGATTGAAATCTCCAGACATGATGATTCCCATGTTGTTAGGAACATAATAATTGTTAAAATATTCTCTGATTGCTTTTAGAGAAGGGTTCTTTAAGTGTTCAACGGTTCCGATTGTAGTTTGTTTCCCGTAATTGTTATTTGGAAATATGGCCGCGAACATCGCTTCATAAACTTTTCTTGAATCATTATCCAGGCCGCGGTTCTTTTCTTCATAAACTGCTTCCAGCTCCGTATGGAAAAGCCTTAAAATGGGTTGTCTGAATCTTTCTGCCTGAACAGCTAAGAATTTATCGGTAACATTTGAAGGGATGTCTTCCGTATACACCGTTTGTTCAAATGATGTAAAAGCATTGGTGCCATCTGCTCCCATTCCTGACATCATTTTATCATATTCATTGGCAATGGCATATTTCGCTGCCTCTCCGGATACTTTGTCTATTTCTTTGTAGATCTCTTTTCTCTTGGCTTCATCTTTTGTCTGATTGTATTTTTCATACAATGCATCGATCTGATCCAGCAGAGGTTTTTCTTTTGCCCAGTCTTTGGATCCGAACTTGTCGGTACCTTTAAAAAGCATGTGTTCAAGGTAATGGGCTAAACCTGTATGGTCAGCAGGGTCGGTTTTGCTTCCTGCTTTGGTAGCAATATACGTCTGGATTCTTGGGTCCTTTTTGGTTGGACTTAAAATAACAGTTAAGCCGTTTTTCAGTTTATAATATCTTGCGGCGGTTGGGTCATTGGTTACATATCGGTAAGTATAACCGTTGGCCGTAGCTTCTTTCCATTGGAAATCCTGTGCATGAACATAGCCCGTAAAACTAGCTGCTGCAATGCTTGTTGCAATAGTGATTCTCTTTAATAAATTCATCGGTTGGTATTGTTAGTTAAATTTCTCTAATAGTTCCTTGATTCTTCTCATGGCCTCCCGTAGATCATCTTCTGATGCAGCATAAGAGAATCTGATGCATTCAGGGCTTCCAAAGGAAACACCGCCAACGCATCCTACATGGGCATTTTCTAAAATAAACATAGCAAAATCATCAGCATCTTTAATTTCGGTTCCGTTCAAAGTTTTGCCTATATAGTAAGAAATATCCGGAAAGAAATAGAAGGCTGCTTTAGGCAAAAGAACCTTGAATCCAGGGATTTCAGTGATCAGATCATAGACAAGATCTCTTCTTTTTTTGAAGGCATCGATCATGTATCTGTATTCTGAAGGATCTGTTTTCAGAGCAGTAATAGAAGCTCTCTGGGCCATTGTATTGGCTCCGCTGGTCATTTGCCCCTGAACTTTTTCACAAGCTTTTGCCAACCATTCAGGACATGCGGAATATCCTATTCTCCAGCCTGTCATCGCAAAAGCTTTGGACATTCCGTTGATTACGGCTGTTTGCTCATATACTTCAGGAAATTGGGATATAGATGCTGTTTTAGTTTCATAGTTGATAAACTCGTAGATTTCATCAGAAATCACAGTAACATGAGGGTATTTAGCAATGACTTTAGCCAGGGATTTTAATTCGTCGTAAGTGTAATATCCACCGGAAGGATTACAAGGTGAACTGAATAAAACAGCTTTGGTTTTATCTGTAATCGCTTCTTCCAGCTGTTCGGCAGTGATTTTGAAATCAGTTACATAAGAGGTTGGAACCATTACGGAATTTCCGCCCATCATTTTTACCATTTCGTCATAACTTACCCAATAAGGTGTTGGAAGGATTACTTCATCTCCGTCATTGATGATGGCAGCCAGAACATTTAAAATAGCTTGTTTGGCACCATTGGAAACACATATTTGCGTAGGTTTATATTCTAAATGATTATCTCTTTTTAATTTGTATGCAATAGCTTCACGAAGCTCCAGAAAGCCCGGAACAGGAGAGTAATGACTGTAATTTTGATTAATGGCATCAAAAGCCGCTTGTTTTATATTGTCGGGAACATCAAAATCCGGTTCGCCAAGTGTTAAGCTGATAACGTCTATTCCGTTGGCTTTCATTTCTCTAGCCTTATTAGACATTACAAAAGTCTGCGAGTATCCAAGTCTTTTTACTCTATCTGAAAGTTTGTCCATGTAATATTTTTGTATTGTAACAAAAATATATAATAAAACTTAATTTAAATATAATATTAAAATAAAAAAAGCTTCTCAAGCTGTACGTTTTGTATATTTAAATCATCTTACATTTAATCTTATGAAATATTCTGTTCTTCTGCTGTTGATTCCGTTTATAGGTTTTTCACAAATACCTGAAAAAGACGGTGAAATAAAAAAATATGTTTCCGAGGTAAACTCGGATTCCCTGAAAAGTTATATCAACAGTCTTGTAAGTTTTAATACAAGACATACGTTAAGCAAGATAAATGATCCGGAAAATGGGATAGGAGCGGCAAGGACCTGGGTTTTAAGTAAGTTTAAAGAATTTGCAAAAAATTCAGGGGGAAGAATGGAAGTTTATTTGCAGCAGCAAGATATTCAGCCGGATGGAAAAAGGGTAGATCAGGTGACTAATCTTGGGAATGTGTGTGCTTTTTTAAGGGGGACTGACCCTGGTGACAAAAGGGTTTTCCTGATTTCAGGACATCTAGATTCTCGTGTTACGGATGTGATGAACAGGACATCGTTTGCTCCAGGGGCAAATGACGATGGAAGTGGAGTAAGTGCTGTGATAGAAGGGGCAAGGGTTCTCAGCAGATCCCAGTTTCCGGCATCTGTTATTTTCGTTGCTTTTTCCGGAGAAGAACAGTCGCTGCTTGGTTCTAAATTACTGGCAGAGAAAATGAAAAAGGAGAATGTGCAATTAGAAGCTGTTTTGAATAATGATATGATAGGAAATGCCAAAGCGGGAGAGACTGGTGAAATCAATGATCACACACTGCGGGTGTTCAGTGAAGGATTGCCTTATGCTGACCTGGATAAAAAAGCTTTGGGATTAAGAAATCTGGGCTTGGAAAATGATGGCGAATCCCGTCAGTTAGCGAGATACATTAAGGAGGTTGCTGAAAAATATGTGAAAAAACTTGAAGTAAAGCTGATCTACAGAAATGACAGGTTTTTACGTGGAGGAGATCATTCGAGCTTTGTGAACTGTGGATTTCCTTCTGTAAGATTGACGGAATATTATGAAAATTATGATCATCAGCATCAGGATATAAGAAAAGAAAATAATAAGCAATATGGTGATCTTCCTGAGTTTATTGACTTTAATTATTTGCGAAAGAATGTAGCTGCCAATGTTGCTGTATTAGCCAGTCTTGCTAAATCTGCATCAAAGCCCGAGCAGGTTGAAATAGAAGTTAAAGAACTTACCAACTCTACTGTCCTGCATTGGAAAAAACCAAAATCAGGACTGGCTGCAGGCTACTATGTGTTAGTGAGAGAAACAGATAATCCTTTGTGGCAGAAGAAAATATTTACCAAGGAGCTTTCACTGAAAATCCCGCTCTCAAAAGACAACTATATTTTTGCAGTACAAACCGTGAATACAAGCGGAAACGTAAGTGTACCGGTGATACCGGCTATTGCAAAATAATCTTATTGGCTTAAAAACCCTGATTTAGGCGACTTAATTTGAATACAACGTGAAATAAACTTATTTTTGCAAATTATAATAATTCTTATGTCTATATCGTTACTATTAAAATATTTTCCGGATCTCACAGAAAATCAGATACAACAATTTACTCAATTGGAAAGTCTCTATAATGAGTGGAATGAAAAGATCAATGTGATTTCCAGAAAAGATATGGAATCTTTATATGAAAAGCATATCCTGCATTCATTAGGGATTGCTAAAGTAATGGAGTTTTCTCCCGGAACCCGGGTTCTTGATATTGGAACGGGAGGTGGTTTTCCCGGAATTCCTTTAGCTATTTTATTTCCGGATTCTCAATTTACACTCATAGATTCCATCGGTAAGAAGATCAGTGTTGTAAATGCTGTTGCAGAAGGAGTAGGACTTACTAATGTTACTGCAATCCATGGTAGAGCTGAGAAATTAAAAGAAAAATTTCACTTTGTAGTGAGCCGGGCGGTTACTCAAATGCCTGAATTCCTAAGATGGTTGAAAGGTAAATTTGAAAAAGAACAATTTAATGCGAAGCATAATGGGGTGCTATATCTGAAAGGAGGAGATCTCGCTGAAGAACTTGCCGGTTTGAAGTGTGAAATTTATAATCTTAATACTTATTTTAAAGAAGAGTTTTTTGATACCAAAAAAGTAGTTTATTTATCGAAAGGGAATTTTAATTCTTAATTTTCGTTAACAAAGGAATAATTTTTGCTAAATATTTATTAATAATCGAAAAATATTGTGTTATGAAAAGACTTTTAAATATTGGGTTTTCTGCAATAATTTTAGGGATAGTTGTTGCTTCCTGTCATGATGATGATTATGAATCCATACAATCTATTGATAAGGTAAAAATTGATAGTGTAAAAATTTCTAAAGACACGATGAACGTTTTTGATATTCAGCATATAAAAACTTATTCTTCTTATGTGTCACAATGTGAAGGCTTCTATGGCTATGATTACATTCACAGTGATAATTTAACCAGAACGGTTACTGCTTATAAATTCCGAACTGATGCTCAATGTTCACAATCTACCCACCAGGGTATGAATCAGATCAATTTCAATCCTCAGCAGACCGGAACTTATACCTTTAAATTCTGGCAGGGAACGAACAGCTGGATCACCAAAACCATCGTAGTGAAATAATGAAGTGGATCATCTTTATTTGTCTTTTGGTATCCGTTCAGATATTCGGTCAGAAAATTATCTGGAAAGAAGATCAGAAGCTTACCTGGGATGATTTTAAAAGTCCGGTGAGCAGAAAAAGCAATAAAGATGTAGTTGCCTATACTCATTGTGGTTGGGAATATTCCGTTGTCACTTCCTCCAACCCTGCATCTCCTGTGAAAATTGAAGTTCTAACTATTTTCAATAAAGATAAGTCGTGGAAAGATGTCAAAAGGATTAATGATTATGTATTACTCCACGAGCAAAAGCATTTTGATATTGCTGAACTATATGCCAGAAAGCTTCGGAAAGAAGTAATGGAAAACATTAAAACCGCAGGTGATTACCAGAAAAAATTCAAAGCTATTTATGACAGGGTGTTGCATGAATACAGAGATTTCCAGATTGCCTATGACAAAGAAACACAAAATGGAATGAATAAGGAAAAGCAAGCTGAATATAATGCCAGTATAACGGAACAGTTAGACCAATTAAATAGCTATAAAAAGTCTTGAAATTTCTCAATAAAATCATTCACGAACTCTTAGCCCAAAATACAGATTTATCCGTATTTAATATTGTTATTCCCGGAAAAAGACCCATTGTTTTTATCCGTCAGATCCTTGAGGAAAATAATTATTCTGGGTTTCTGCCCAACTTTTATACGATAGAGGAACTTATTGACCGTATTGCGGATAAGCAACCCATTCAGGGGATTGCCCTGTGGCTTTTTGCGTTTGATGTCTATAAAAGTCTTAACCTGATTCCCAATGATAATTTCTCTGACTTTTTGAAGTGGTTTCCTACTTTACAAAAAGACTGGGATGATATTTTGAAATTTTCGGATAGTGATGAAGTAGTACTCCAGTATATGTTTGATGAAGAGAGGATCAAGGAGTGGGCTCAGAATTTAGGAGAAGATGATGATGTTCCAAGGAAAAAGTTCCTTAATTTCTGGAGGAATATGAATATTTTTCTTCCTGTTTTAAAAAAGAAATTACAGGAAAGGAATTGGGCTACTTCAGGAATGATCCATGAAATAGCTAAAGCTAAAATAAACGATTTCGCCAAGGCGACCGACCAGCAGTTTGTATTCTGTGGGTTTAATGCTTTCACTCCGGTGGAAGAAAAGCTGGTGAGAAGTTTGCTCCAATGGGATAAAGGACAGTGCTTTTTCCAGGCAGATCATTACTATTTCGATGATGAAAGGCAAGAAGCCGGAAAGTTTCTGAGAAATCATAAGTTGTGGAAGGAGTTTAATGACAGCAGGGCTTTTCAGTGGATCGAAGATGATTTTAACCAACCTAAAAACATCAATGTTTATGAAGTTTCCGGTAATGTAACTCAAACAAAAATACTGCCTGAGATATTCAGTGAAATTGAGAACAAAACCTATTCGAATACTGCATTGGTGCTGCTGGATGAAAATCTGCTTCCGGCAAGTCTGGATGTTATGCATGGTGTTGACCATCTGAATATTACCATGGGGTTTCCTCTGAAGAATCTCTCTTTTTCCAATGCTGTCAAACAGCTTTTCTATCTCCAGAAACAATTGGAAAAAAATAAATCCTCATATTATTACAGGGATTTGTTTCCTATCCTCGAAGAGCTCCCGAAATCGACTGAAGATGAACAGATTATCAATCAGTTTAAAACAAGGATAGAAGAGAGAAATATCGTTTATATATCCCAGAAACTATTACGGGAACTCTTAAGCGGACTCTCTTATTTTCATTTACTTCAAAAGGCAGATTCAACAGGACGCTACCTTGACATGCTTATTGATTTTTGTAAGAAGATTAAATGGTTGGAAATAGATGATATCCAATATGAAAATGTTTCCCATTTTGAAAATGCATTCAGGATCATTAAAAATCAGGTGACCCCTTATGATTTTGAGATTAAGATGGAAACGCTTGAAATACTTATTAACCAGCATATTAATTCCGAGAGTATCGACTTTCAGGGAGAGCCTTTAAGAGGATTACAGATCATGGGATTGCTGGAAACCAGGCTTTTAAATTTTGAGAACGTGATTCTGCTATCTGTAAATGAAGGAAAGCTGCCCTTAGGAAATTCGCAGAATACTTATATTCCTTTTGATATAAGAAAGTTCTTTGATCTTCACACCTTTTTGGAAAACGATAGTATTTATGCCTACCATTTTTACAGGCTGATTCAGGATGCTCAGAATGTACATCTTTTATTCAATGCTTTAAGTTCAGGCGTTAACAGTGGTGAAAAAAGCCGATTTATTACCCAGATTGAAATGGAAAGCTCTCACAATATCGAGCACCTAATTATAGAAAATTCCTCTGAACCCATTTCCTCTCAGCCTATTGAAATTAATAAAACGGATATTGTTCTGGAAAGACTTGAAAAATGGAAAGAAAAAGTATCTGCTTCCCATTTGACGAGTTACCTTTATAATCCTATCGATTTTTATTTATCAAAGATTTTAAATACATCGGAAACTGATGAAATCGAAGAAGAGTTATCTGTTAAAAATTACGGAAATCTGGTTCATTATTCACTTCAAGAAGTATATGAAGTACTTAAAGGTAAAATATTAAAAGAAAATGATTTAAAAGAATCAATTAAAGCAATAGATCAATATATCGATATAGCAATTGAAAAGCTTAAACACCAGCCGGAATTCTATGAAAAGGGAATGAATTTTATCCATAAAGCAATTGCAAAAAAGGTAATTGAAAGCATTCTTACTTACGATCTGGATCTTGTAAAGTCAGGAAACAAACTGGAAATTATTGCCATCGAAAGAAGGTTTGAGAATGTGGATTTTTATCTGGACGACATCACAAAAGATAAAGTTTCTTTCTTTGGATTTATAGACCGCATAGACCGCCTTAACGGAACTGTAAGGATTATCGATTACAAGACCGCAAAAATTAAAAATCTGATCGTAAAAATTGATGCTGATAATGTAGATGCCTATTTTCATAACAGCGACAGAAAACAGGCTCTTCAGTTGTGTATTTATCAGTATGTAATTCAAAGTCTTCCTGAATTTTGGGGTTTTCCTGTTGAAACCGGGATCTGGAGTTTCGCAGAGGCAAAAAAAGGGGTTGTTTCCCTGCAATTTGAAAAAGGTGGTATTGATGAAGCTATGAAATCGGTACGTAGTCTTATTCTTGAAATTCTTAACCCTGAGGTTAGCTTTAAAGAAAACATCAAATCATTTACTAATTAAGCTGAATGAATGCTGATGTTCACGGAGTTCTTCCTATAAAAAAAGCTGCCTTATATATGTAATATAAGGCAGCTTTGGAATCAATATAATTTGAAATGAAGAAAGTAATGTTATAATTTTATTTTCTTGTGAATAGTTTTTCCATCAGATAGGGTTACCTGCGTTACATAAACTCCCGGCTCCAAAGATTTGGATTCAAAGCTGGAGGAAGTAAGATCCACATTTTGTATTAATGTTCCTGAAATGGAATAAATATGAATGTTTTTCAGGCCATTTTTAGCACGGACTTTAATCTGATTATTTTGAGAGAATATATCAGTACTGTTTTCTACATTATTTCCGGTGATGCTCTTATTGAACTGGAGACCATAGAATTCTGTTAAGACTTCAAATGTGTAATTTTTTGATTCTAAGGTATTTGTGTTAATTCCGCCTTCTCTTGTATATTCTTTTTGAGGAATTGTTTTAACAAGGCTTTTATTCTCATCAAATATATTAATAGCCATCAACTCATCAGGATTGATCTTTAAACTGATTATATTATTGTTTTCGGAATTTACAATATCCTTTTCGCTAATAGGAGTTGGGGCATTTTTGATATATGAGATCCATTTATTTTCATCGTTTTGAGATACTTTTAGTAGATATACACCATCTTGTAAAGTGCCTAAATTCTGATGAGTTAATGATTTTCCTTGAGAATTATCTTTGTTAAAATCTTTTATTTCAATCACTTCCATGGATCCTGAATTAGGTTGTATCTGTGACGAATAAAGAGGATTTAGCTTTGGTTGTGAATCAGCGGACTTTGAAGTGATTTTTGCCCATTCATTAAAAAGCCCACCGCTCCTGAGGGTATTAAATTTTGCATTAGATGCCAGAACAAATGGAACTATTCCTCCAACATGTCCCAGAGGGCCCCAATAAAAAGACTGAAGCTTATATTTATCCAGATCCCACCATGAGTAATAGCCTCTTTGTACATCAATCGTTTTTGATGTATTTTCAGGTGGGATCGCAAGATCTACACTTGAGTGCCCTAAAGTCATAGGCGTTTTGTTATACCAGTCATAAACATCATTTGATTTTAAACAAAGTCTGAGTTTATTATTGTTGTTATTAGTAACGTCATTCACAAAATTATTTGTAAAAAGTTTTCTCCAGATGAGAGGTCCCCATAATAACCCTCCATTATCCTGCAGGACATGATAATTATACTTATCCATATATTCCGCGGAAATAACCTCTGAAATACTGGTGTTATATGTTTTGTATCCTATGTTGTTACAGGTATTTACTACGTTGGCCAGGAAAGAAGTAAATGGATAGACATCTTTTTCTAAAACCCCTTTTTGCAGTGTAACTCCTGAAAAATCATACGGCCCGTCACCCATGTAGGCATATTTGAATTTCAATTGAGTGGGATTCGAATCGTTCAGCTTTTTTAAAGTAGACATTGCAGCGTGTGCTCCCTGGGAATATCCTGTCAGAAAATATTCATCATATCGTTTTATCCCTAACTGTGCTAATACTTTATTGGCGGCTGTTACAAAATCGATAGTCGCACTGGCTTCAGTAGGGTAATGGACATAAGGATGAACGCCATCACCACTTCCCATTCCCACATAGTCCGGAGCCATAAGGATATATCCATTCAGTACATAGGATAATTCAACAACAAATCCTGCGTATAATACACCCCTTAAATTAGAAGGAACATTATTTCTGCTGTCTGTTGTTCCATGGTCGGAAACAACGGTAGATAGTTTGTAGTTAACGTTAGGGTACATAACCAGACCGGTTGCTTTTACCAGTGTATTGTTTTCATTTTTAGTGTAGTAAGTAATTTTGTACGCTTTCAAACCCACGTTAAATCCATTAAGATAGCTTACAAAATCAGGAGCATTTTGTTCTCCAAGGTTATTGGCGATAAAATTGATAACTCCCTGGGGAGTTAAATCCAGCTTTTGTTCAAAACTGGCAACGTCTCCTGCCTGCTGGGAAAAGTAAAATGGAGCAGCAAGTCCAAGCAATAAAAGAGTAATTTTTTTCATAATGACAATTTTTGGTTAGGTTAATATAGAATTTTTTAAAATTAAATTCACCTTGTTGAGATATCAATAATTATTCATTGAATAGTAGTATTGCAATTATTACAAAATAAAAGCGTCCGGTCAGCTGACCGGACGCTTTATACATCTCTATTATTTTATACTTAGAAAGCATTAATACCAGTAATATCCATTCCGGTAATTAACAGGTGAACATCGTGGGTTCCCTCATAAGTAATTACCGATTCAAGGTTTGCAGCGTGTCTCATCATTGGGAATTCCCCCATGATTCCCATTCCTCCTAAAATCTGACGGGATTCTCTGGCGATATCTATAGCCATTTTTACGTTATTTCTTTTAGCCATTGAAATCTGTGCAGGACTTGCTTTGTGATCGTTTTTAAGATTTCCTAACTGTAAACAAAGCAATTGTGCTTTTGTAATTTCTGTCAAAAATTCAGCTAATTTTTTCTGTTGTAGCTGATAAGATCCGATTGGATTGCCAAATTGTTTTCTCTCTTTAGAATACTGAACAGCAGTACAGTAGCAGTCAATTGCTGCCCCGATTACTCCCCAGGAAATCCCGTATCTTGCCGAGTTAAGGCAAGAAAGAGGTCCCTTTAATCCCGTTACTCCAGGAAGAAGGTTTTCTTTTGGAACCTTTACATTATTGAATACCAATTCTCCGGTTTTAGAAGCTCTCAAACTCCACTTATTATGTGTTTCAGGAGTCGTAAATCCTTCCATTCCTCTTTCAACGATTAATCCCTGAATTTTTCCTTCTTCATTTTTAGCCCAAACTACCGCAATATCGCATAAAGGAGAGTTTGTGATCCACATTTTCGCACCATTTAGAAGATAATGATCTCCCATATCTTTAAAATAGGTTTCCATAGAGCCGGGATCTGATCCATGGTTAGGCTCCGTTAATCCAAAAGATCCGATCATGTCTCCGGATGCCAGCTGAGGAAGGTATTTTTTTTTCTGTTCCTCAGAACCAAATTCATTAATAGGAAACATCACCAAAGAACTTTGTACAGAAGCGGCAGAACGAACTGCTGAATCTCCTCTTTCCAATTCCTGCATGATAAGACCATAAGAGATCTGATCTAATCCGGAACCACCGTATTCTACCGGAATATATGGACCAAGCGCACCTATTTTCCCTAATTCTTTCATTAAACCAGGTAAATCGGTATGATTTTGAGCAGCATGATCTATCTGAGGCATTACAAAGCTTTCTACCCAATCCCTTATAGATTGGCGGATTAGCTTGTGTTCTTCGGTAAGTAAGGCATCAATTCCGTAATAGTCAGGAATACTTGTAAGAGGATAATATGACATTTTTTAAATTTTCCTAAAAATAGCATTTTTCGCGATTTCAGAAAAATTTTTTTTACTTGCTTTATTTCAGCCTATTTTTTTAATGTACCTGCAGGACATATAGAATTACGCCAACTTTTTAAGATGACGATAATCTAAGTTTTAAATAAGAACGTTGTTGAATTATTCCTCTTCCTCTTCGTTGGAAATAGGATAGTGGTTGGCGGAGTTATGGATTTTATTCTTGAATTTATAGAGATAGGGCGCTTTGTTGGCAGAGCCATCATATAGTTTTTCCAGTCTTTCAAGAATATTTAAGCTTAATATTTTACGCTGAAAATTATTCCTTCTGAATTTCTGACCTAAAATGGTTTCGTACAATGACTGCAAGTCCTTCATGGTAAATTTCAACGGTAATAAATTGCTGGCAGCCACCTCGGTATTGATATTCATTCGAAGGTATTCCAATCCTGTTTCAATAATTTTATCATGATCAAATGCCATTTTAGGCAGGTTATTCACTTCAAACCATTCACAGGTTTCATTAAAAGCGTCCGGAAAAGTATTGGCAAGGGAAAAGTCAATAAGACTGCAATATCCTACAGTGATGAACCTTTGAAATATCCAGTGATTTCTCGGTACTTCTATGCCTTTATTTTTAAGGAGGATCTGGTGGACATTGTTTTCCGTACGGTCTATCCTTCCAAAGGTATGGAACTGTTTCAGGAAAATGTCCTTCAGGTGGGTTCTTTCGTAAAGTACACGTTGAGCAGCCTCTCTCAGATCTTCATCATTAAACACAAATCCGCCGGGAAGTGACCAGAGATCTAAATCATGATATTTTAAGAGCAGAACTTTCAGGATATTATTGTGAAAACCAAATATGGTACAGTCCACTGAAATGTGGGCTACAAAGTCTTTAGTATCAATAAGCTCCTTAAGCGTTTCTTTATTTTTTGAATCCTTGATTTCCATGGGAGTAAAAATAAAATTATTTTCAATATGTTTTTTTAATAAGTTTAAAATAAATCAAACTTATTGAAAAAAGGACAGTTACAATAAATAAAATGTATAGTGGATAGTACGTTAGTAATTGATTTTCAAAGAGTAGTGATATAACGATAGAACTTACTGAACTTCCCAAAGACGAAAAAATAACGATTAATGAAGTAAAAAGATTCGTTTTTTCTTTATCCACCTGAACAATCATTTTGGAATTAAGAACCGGATAGAGAGGAGAAAGAAACAATCCTATAACAGGAAATAAAAATAAAATGACCTTTGAATCTTCAGAATCAAGGTATTGTATTCCTAAAATACCTGCTAACACGAAAATAATAAACAGTAAGCAGAAGATATAATATTTTGAAAGATGAAAACGATGGATAACGTTCGCGGTGATTGTTCTTCCTACATAAGAGAAAAGAGCTAAAAAGGAAGATGCCTGAAGGGCAAAGAACGAATTGACCTTCAAATGGTTTTTATAAAATGAAGGTAACCAGGAATTAAAGCTTTGCTCAACAAATACAATGGAAAAGACAACAACCAAAAATACAACAATAGAAGGAGTTATAAATCCTGACAGGTCGGAAAGAAAGGTTTTATTTTCAAAATTCTTTTCCGGTTCAGCGATCTCCAATCTTGAAAACAAAATAATGGTAACAAAGGAGAGTAAGGAAATTCCGATAAACCCAAACTTCCAGTATTCCGAATATTGACTGGAGATCAGCCACCCAAACCCCGTATTGACCACAAAGATCCCGATCATGAATGATGCTTCTACATTACTCATGGTTTTGGTAAGGGATTTTTCATCGGAAATATTATTTCTGATAATTCCGAAAACACAAATCTTCCCTATGGCAAAGCATGTCCCTATAATAGCAAACCAAAGCTTATAAAACCAGAATACTTTTACGAAGGGAAGAATTGATGAACAGATTCCTACAATAATCAGAGCAAAGATCAAAGCTTTTTTTGTCCCGATTCTGCTTATAAAATTGACGGCAAAAAGAGAAAAAAAGGCAATTGGTAAATCTTTGAAAGATTCTAAAAGTCCCAATTTTTCATAAGTGATTTTGGCTTCGGAAAGTTGCAAGATAACAATACCCATGCAGTTTAAGACCATAGAGAAAATGAGGAAGGTAAGTTTTAACGGAAGTGAAATATTGTGAAGCTTGCTCGTCATTTTGGGGATTAATTTTATTAAATTTTTATGAGTTTTTATGAAATTTTAATCAAAAAAAAGGGCTTTGAACCCCCAAAAATAAAAGAAATATTAAAATATTTATTAATATAATGTTAACTATTTAAAAAAAAATATATTTTTATTGTCTCAAAATGAGAATTAAAAAACTAACTGTATATGAATATTAGAATATCAAGAGGTTTGGGAGTAGTTGCTGTGCTATATTTTACAGCTAATTTCAGTGCCCAGAAAACAACCAATGATACTCTTCCGAAAGAACAGAAAATTGAGGAAGTGGTAATGATTGGTTATGGTACTCAAAAAAAGAGTAATGTGACCGGAGCAATATCGAGCATCAAAGCTTCCGATATTGATGACGTTCCTATGGGAAGACCAGAGCAGGTTCTGCAAGGTAGGGCAGCGGGTGTTTCCGTAATTTCAAATTCCGGACAACCGGGTTCGCCTGCTACAATCAGGGTCCGTGGTATTACCAGTTTTGGTGCGGGAAGTAACGATCCCTTGTGGGTTGTAGATGGTATCGTAGTGGATAACATTGCCTGGTTAAATCAGTCCGATATTGAGGGAATGGAAATCCTGAAAGATGGTGCTTCGGCTGCAATCTACGGGGTTTCTGCAGCGAAAGGGGTTGTCCTGATTACTACTAAGAAGGGAGCTAAAGGAAGATTAAACCTTTCTTATAATGGTTTCTTTGGAGTAGGAAGTGCTGCAAAAAAACTTGATCTCCTTAATGCTACACAATATGGGATGATCATGAACGAAGCTAATATGAATGATGGAAGAGCACCTGAATTTGCAAATCCTTCAGCTTTGGGAAATGGAACAGATTGGCAAAAACAAATTTTTAATTCTGCTCAACGTTCTTCCCATGAATTCAGCATCAGTGGAGGAAGCGATAAATCTACTTTTTATACTTCATTTGGTTATTATGACCAACAGGGTATTGTATTGCGGGATATCTCTAATTACAAAAGGATTAACGGAAGAATTAATTCCACGCATAAAGTATTTGATTTCTTAACGGTTGGACAAACTTTTGCCTATACACACACTAAATCACAGGGAATTAATGCGAATGGAGAGTTTGGTGGACCTTTGAGTTCCGCGATCAACCTCGACCCAACAACTCCTGTGGTAGTAACAAACGGAGTGGCTAATCAGCCTTTTCCTAGTGACTACATTAATAACCCTAATCACATCAACGATCCTAACGGAAATCCATATGGAATCTCCCACTATGTAAGTAAAGAGATGTCCAACCCATTGGCTTTCCAGCAAACTCAGTTAGGAAGGTATAACTGGACGGATGATTTGGTTGCCAATGTATTTGCGGATTTGAAGTTAAGCAAGCACCTGAGCTTTAAATCAAGCGTAAATGGGAAGCTTTCCTATTGGGGGAATCAGGCATTTACGCCGGTATCATATTTAAGTTCTGCAGTTAAGAATGACTTTAACAGCTTATTCAGAGAAACACAGAAAAAATTTGAATGGAGTACAGAGAATACGGTTACCTATCAAAATAAATTCGGACAGCACAGCTTAAATGTATTGTTGGGACAAGGATATTATGAGTATAATATTTCTTCAGGTCAAAACACTACTTATAAAAACTTACCTACGAATAACTGGCAGGAAGCTTCTTTTAATTTTGAAATTCCTCAGTCCGACAGATCTACCAACGCTTGGGACGGGAAAGAAACCCATAAAACTTCCTATTTTGCGAGAGTGGTTTACGACTATGCAAACAGATACCTTTTCACCGGAACAATTCGTAGAGACGGATCATCAAAATTCGCAAGAGCTTATCACTGGGGGAACTTCCCGGCAATGTCTTTGGGATGGAATGTATCCAATGAAGAATTCTGGCCGGAAAATAATGTTATTAACAGCTTTAAGCTAAGAGGGGGATATGGAGTCTTAGGAAATGATGCCATTGATGATTTCCAATATGCCAACTTCCTGATTCCTGGAAGTAATTATACCTTCGGAGATGATGTAATCCATATTGGATATGCGCCAAGTACATTAGAGAACCCTAATCTGAAATGGGAAAGGACTTCTCAGCTAAACATCGCTGCGGATTTAAAAATCTTTAAGAACTTTGATTTATCAGTAGATGTGTACAGAAAGAAAAGTACGGATATTTTGAGAAAAATCGATCTTCCGGGTTACCTTGGTCTGATCAACAACCCTTGGAGAAATATTGGGGATATGAATAATGACGGGGTGGAAGTAAGTCTTGGATATAAAAAGAACTGGGGTGATTTTGGATTTTCAGCAAACGGAAATTTTGCTTATCTGAAAAATGAAATTACAAGGCTTGAAGGAGATAAACCTTATGTAAACTTTGCTTCATACCAATCAATGGGAGCTGTTTCCAGACTACAGGTTGGTTCCTCTTACGGATCATTTTATGGATATCAGAACTTAGGTATTTTCCAAAACCAGGCAGAAATTGACGCGTACAGAAATGCTTCTGGAGGTCTGATTCAGGCTAACGCAAAGCCGGGAGATTTCAAGCGACTGGACGCTAATGGTGATGGAAAAATTGATGAGAATGACTATGTAAACCTTGGAAATTCTGTTCCAAAATATACGTTTGGACTTACCCTGAATATGAACTACAAAAACTTCGATCTGATGATATTTGCTCAGGGACAAGCAGGGAACAAAATATTCCAGGGATTGAGAAGACTGGATATCCAGGAAGCCAATTATCAAACAACCATTCTTGATCGTTGGACAGGAGAAGGAACTTCCAACACCATTGCAAGGGTGACCAAAGATGATCCTAATCAAAACTATACAAGAATGTCTGATTATTATTTGCAAAAGGGTGATTATTTACGTTTGAAACTGGTACAGGTAGGATATACACTTCCAAAAAATCTTTCTGAAACAATTGGAGCAAGTAAAGTAAGATTCTACGTTACGGCAGAAAACCTTGTTACTTTCACTAAGTATACAGGATTTGATCCTGAAATCGCAGGAGGAGATACATTCGGAATCGACCGGGCGTATTATCCACAGGCAAGAACTTTCCTTTTCGGAGCTAGTGTACAATTTTAATTAAAAGAAAAATGAAAAATAAAAGATTTATATATAAGAGTTTATCTGTCTTATTATTAGCAGGAATAGGCTTTGGAGCTGTTTCTTGTAATAACAGCAACCTAGAGGATGTACAGAACTCAGGGACATTTGAACCCGATAATTATTTTAGAAATGAAGCTGAGTCATTCAGTGGTCTTGTGGCTGTGTATGATATGTTGAGAAAATACTCTGGTGGATTTGAAAATGAGGTTACTTTCTTCAACGGAGCATCTGATGATTTCTATTCCGGAGGGGGAAGCTCCACGGATGGTGCAGGAATACAAGGGTTTTCTAATTATACGATCAATCCTATTATTATGCCTCCTAGTTATTGGAAAGATTTTTATCAGGGCATTGCGAAAGCGAATCTATTGTTTGAAAGGATTCCGAATTCAAATATGGACGAACAGAAAAGAAAGCGTTTCATTGCAGAAGCAAAAGTCCTAAGGTCATTGTATTATTTTGAATTATTGAGGATATTCAAAAATATTCCATTGATTTTAAAACCGATTAAATATGACGATGATTACTATAATATTCCTCAGGCAAAACCTGAAGATGTGTATACCCAGATAGAATCCGATATTCTTTCTGCTATTAATGATCTGCCAGTATCCATTGCATCAACAAACAAAAGTGAACTTGGAAGAATCACACAAGGATCTGCTCGTGCTATATTAGGCAAGATTTATTTATATGATAAAAAGAATTCTGAAGCGGCTACCCAGTTTGCAATGGTAAACGGAACTCCAGGAGGAACGAGCCAGTATGGATATAAATTGGTTGCTAATTTTGCCGATCTGTGGGTGGTGAACAATAAATTCACGTCAGAATCTATATTAGAAGTAATGCATACCAATAAGAGTAATGCAGACTGGGCATTTTGGGGAAGTGGAAAGGATGAAGGAAATACAGTCAACCAGATGGTAGCAATAATATCTTACGGAAAGGTGGCTCCGGCACCAGGACAACCTGCAAATGATGCACCGGACATCTATAAAGGATGGGGATTCAATCCTGCAACCGACGATCTGTTTAATTTCATGCAGGGAGATCCTCGTTTAAATGCGACCATCTTTAATGCAAAACAATTAAAGCAAGACGGTAAGATTACCTATACGCCAGGATTCAAGGATACAGGATATTTCTTACAGAAATTTTTACCTACAAATGCTGATAAATCCACGGAGCCGGGAGCTACAGAATTGAACTTCCGTCAAAATTATATGGCCATCAGATTAGCAGATACTTATCTTATGGAAGCAGAAGCTTTAGGAGGTTCCGGAGCAAGAGCTCAGGCCCTACTAGATGCTGTAAGGGATAGAGTAGGATTGCCTTCAGTTCCGGTTTCTATGCAGGCTATTAAAGACGAAAGAAGGAGAGAGCTAGCAGGTGAAGGACACAGATGGTTCGACCTGGTAAGATGGGGGGATGCTCCGGCAAAATTGGGAGCAAGAGGCTTTACTGCAGGTAAAAATGAAATTTTGCCAATTCCTTTTAATGAACTAGTAAATACAGCATTAAAACAAAACCCTGGCTACTAAAAACATGAAGTTTCACAGTTTATATAGTTTCTTTTTTAGAAGTATCACACCACTTTGTGGTGTGGTACTTTTATCTTTATCAGCATGTAAGTCACATTCGGTAAGTACAAGAAACGAAGTTCAGATATGGCTTACGAAAGGAGATGAGAGTATAAAATTACAACAGCAACCTTCAATTGGTTTTACAAACAATCCGGGTAGCAGTCAGAATATTGAAATTGATGACCAGCAGAAGTTTCAATATATTGACGGTTTCGGATATACGCTGACAGGAGGAAGTGTGGAAGTAATCAACAGGCTTTCAGAAACTAAAAGAAAAGCTTTATTATATGAACTTTTTGGTAAAAAGGATCAGTCCATTTCAGTCTCTTATATAAGATTGAGTGTCGGAGCTTCAGATCTTGACGGTGAAGTTTTCTCCTATGACGATTTACCGGAAGGACAAAAAGATATGTCATTACAACATTTCAGCCTCGCAAAGGACAAAGATCTGATTGCTATGCTAAAGGAGATTTTAGCAATTAATCCTAAAATTAAGTTTATTTCGGCACCCTGGTCTGCACCTGTCTGGATGAAAGATAACGGAAAGTCAAAAGGGGGAAGTTTAAAGCCAGAGTATTATAAGGTTTATGCTGATTACTTTGTAAAATACATCCAGGGAATGAAAAAAGAAGGGGTTACAATTGATGCCATTACACCTCAGAATGAACCCTTACACCCGGGAAACAATCCAAGTTTATATATGACCTCTGATCAGCAGAAAGATTTTATTAAAAATCATTTGGGACCTGCTTTTAAATCTAAAGGCATTACAACTAAGATTGTTGTGTACGACCACAATTGTAATAAACCTGAATACGCAACCAATATACTGAGTGATCCCGAAGCTTATCAATATGTCGATGGTTCTGCATTCCATCTTTATGAAGGCGATATTTCTGCGTTAAGTACTGTCCATAATGCTTATCCTGATAAAAACCTTTACTTTACAGAGCAGTGGACAGGTTCCAGGAGCAACTTTAATGAAGATCTGAATTGGCATACCAAGAATGTGATCATCGGTTCTATGAGAAACTGGAGTAAAATAGCTCTGGAATGGAACCTTGCTAATGATCCGCAGTATAAGCCGCACACTGAAGGTGGCTGTACGGAATGTAAAGGAGCCATTACAGTTTCCGATAAAGAAAATTTTACGAGAAACGTTTCGTATTACATTATTGCGCACGCTTCTAAGTTCATTCCGGCAAACTCGCAAAGGATAGCTTCATCTCAAACCGATAATCTGTCGACTGTAGCATTCAGAACACCTGAAGGAAGAACAGTTTTGATCGTACAAAATAATAATAAAACGGAAGAGACCTTCTCTCTTAAATTTAATCAAAAAACAGCTCAGGTAAGTTTACCCGGAAACGCTGTTGCAACCTATATTTTCTAAATTATGAAAAGAGTTTATTTCTTACTGGCATTTGCTACTTTCGGCCTGAATACATACGGACAAAAAACAATCGACCAGAAAGTTTCTGAGCTTCTGTCCAAAATGACATTAGAAGAAAAAGTAGGACAATTGGTTCAATATAGTGGTTTTGCTTATGCAACAGGACCTCAGAATTCCAATTCGGCAACTGTTCTTGAAGAAATAAAAAAAGGTAAGGTAGGTTCCATGCTCAATGTAGCTGGTGTAGAAGAAACAAGAGCTTTTCAGAAATTAGCATTGGAATCAAGGTTGAAAATTCCATTATTGTTTGGGCAGGATGTGATCCATGGCTATAGAACAACATTCCCTGTTAATATCGGACAAGCTGCGAGCTGGGATTTAGGATTAATTGAAAAGTCTGAAAGAATTGCAGCAACGGAAGCTTCAGCATATGGCATCCACTGGACTTTTGCACCGATGGTCGATATTGCCAGAGATCCGAGATGGGGAAGGGTCATGGAAGGCTCGGGTGAGGATACATATCTCGGTACTTTAATTGGCCTGGCAAGAATCAAAGGATTTCAGGGGAAAGGTTTAGGAAACCTTGATGCTATAATGGCCTGTGCCAAACATTTTGCAGCCTATGGTGCTGCAGTGGGTGGCAGAGATTATAATTCTGTGGACATGAGCCCCAGACAATTGAATGAAACTTATTTACCCCCTTTTAAAGCAGCAGCAGAGGCCGGAGTTGCTACGTTTATGAATTCATTTAATGACATTAATGGAATTCCTGCGACGGCAAACCAATACATCCTCAGAGACCTGTTAAAAGGGTCGTGGAACTATAAAGGCTTTGTGGTTTCAGATTGGGGCAGCATTGGTGAAATGGTGAACCACGGATATACAAAGGATAAAGCGGAAGCTGCTGAAAAGGCTATTATCGCAGGAAGTGATATGGATATGGAAAGCCGTGTTTATATGGCTGAACTTCCCAAACTTGTAAAAGACGGAAAAGTAGATCCGAAATTTATTGATGATGCGGCCAGAAGAATTTTAATTAAAAAATTCGAAATGGGGTTATTTGATGATCCTTACCGTTTTAGTGATGAGAAAAGACAAAAAGAACAGACTGATAATCTTGAGAACAGGAAGTTTGGGAGAGAGTTCGGTTCAAAAAGTATCGTCCTTTTAAAAAATCAGAATAGCGTTCTGCCACTTTCAAAATCTACAAAAACTGTAGCTTTGATAGGTCCTTTCGGGAAAGAAACTGTTGCTAATCATGGTTTC
The DNA here is from genome assembly GCF_039645525.1 of Chryseobacterium sp. Chry.R1. Classification (NCBI taxonomy): domain Bacteria; kingdom Pseudomonadati; phylum Bacteroidota; class Flavobacteriia; order Flavobacteriales; family Weeksellaceae; genus Chryseobacterium; species Chryseobacterium sp. Chry.R1. The sequence continues at coordinate 3,600,899 of NZ_CP151793.1, read as the reverse complement.
TGGTCTGTAGCATTCAAAGATGACAATCAAAGAATTGTGAGCCAGTTTGATGGAATTAAGAATCAACTGGATAAAGGTTCCACATTATTGTATGCCAAAGGATGTAATATTGACGATCAGGATCGCTCTATGTTTGCTGAAGCAATAGAGACGGCAAAAAAAGCGGATGTGGTTATTATGACCTTGGGTGAAGGGCACGCTATGAGTGGAGAGGCGAAGAGCAGAAGCAATATTCACTTTTCTGGAGTTCAGGAAGAATTATTGAAGGAAATTGCAAAAACAGGAAAACCAGTTGTTTTAATGATTAATGCAGGAAGGCCTTTGGTTTTTGATTGGGCAGCGGACCATATTCCAACAATTTTATACACATGGTGGCTTGGTACTGAAGCAGGAAATTCAATTGCGGATGTCCTTTTTGGTTCTGTAAATCCGGGTGGAAAGCTTCCGATGACTTTTCCCAGAACTGAAGGTCAGATCCCTGTGTATTATAACCATTATAATACCGGAAGACCGGCAAAAACCAATAAAGAAAGGAGTTACGTTTCAGCATATATCGATCTGGATAATGACCCTAAATTTCCTTTTGGATATGGATTGAGTTACACAAAATTCAAATATTCCGATATGAAATTAAGTTCTGAAAATCTTAGAGGAAATCAATCTTTACAAATTAAAGTTAATGTTTCCAATAATGGAAATTATGACGGCGAAGAAGTCGTGCAGCTTTATATTAGAGACTTATTCGGAAAAGTGGTAAGACCGGTAAAGGAGTTAAAAGGATTTCAAAAAATATTCCTGAAAAAAGGAGAAACGAAAACTGTGAGTTTTACACTGTCACCTGAAAATTTAAAATTCTATGACGACAAGTTGAATTTTGATTGGGAAGGGGGGGAATTTGAAATTATGGTAGGAACAAACTCTCAGGAAGTTCAGACAAAGAAAATTAATTGGATTAAATAGCCAGGATTACTAATGCGGGTAGTAGCCCGCTTTATATTAACGCATATGAAATTTTTTTTTCGAAATAGTTTACATGTATGGGTTGGAGGGATGCTGCTGTTTTCAGTGTTAGATTGTGCTTCATATAAAACAGATTCCGGCAGGAAGCTGATCTGGAGTGATGAATTTAATGGAAAGGGATTACCTGATTCATCAAAATGGAATTATGATGTAGGCGGAGGTGGTTTTGGAAATGAGGAAGCTCAGTATTATACAAAAGACCGCCCTGAAAATGCAAGAATCGAAAATGGGAATCTGGTGATCGAAGCAAGAAAAGAAGCATGGGATAAAAATAAATACACATCTGCACGACTTTTAACCAAAGGGAAGTTCTCTTTTCAATATGGAACAATTGAAGTAAGGGCTAAATTACCCAAAGGAAGAGGAACGTGGCCTGCCATATGGATGATGAGTGAGAATATGAAGAAGTGGCCGGATGATGGAGAACTTGATATTATGGAACATGTGGGATTCAATCCCGGATACATCCATGCATCAGTGCACACGAAAAAATACAATCATATCAAGGGAACTCAGAAAACAGATACTTTGATTGTTAATGATGCCAGTGAACGCTACCATGTGTATAAAGCAGACTGGACGCCGGAAAAAATAGAGGTTTATATTGACGATAAAAAATTTTTCACGTACGAGAACGAGGAAAAAACAAACGAAGCCTGGCCCTTTAACCGGCCGTATTATATCATTTTGAATTTGGCTATAGGTGGATTCTGGGGTGGAAAAGAAGGAATTGATGACTCTATTTTTCCTCAGAAGTACTATATAGATTATGTACGGGTTTATCAGAATAAATAATGAAGGGAGTTGCACAGCTCCGTAAAAACAGGAAGTAATAATAATGAAAAAACTAATTGTAAGCTGTCTTATTGCAGGGATAGCCAGTCATGTCAATGCACAGAATTACTGGAAGAAGAATGCCGGAAAATCGGCCAGGGTTATACTGACGAATTCCAAAACTGATGAAAAGATGGTAGATAAGGGAATGGTGCAGTTTGCAAAATTTGACCAGCCTAAAGAAAATGAAGCCTGTGTTTTTGTAGATCCGGATTTTAAATATCAGAAACTGATCGGAATCGGAGGTGCAATAACAGATGCAGCTGCAGAGACGTTTTATAAACTACCGAAGGATAAACAGAAAGAAATCATAGAAGCCTATTATGGTAAGAATGGATTAGGCTATACTGTAGTGCGTACCAATATGAATTCATGTGATTTTTCAAGTGATTCGTACACGTATGTAGAAGATAATGATACCTCATTAAAATCATTCTCCGTTGCTCATGATGAAAAATATAAAATACCGATGATCCAGGAAGCTCAAAAGGCGATAGGGAATCAGTTCAAATTGTATTTTTCACCATGGAGCCCACCAGCATGGATGAAATCGAATAAAAATATGCTGAATGGAGGCCGGCTTGAGAACCAGTATTATCAGACCTGGGCGGATTATTATATAAAGTTCATCAGGGAATATGAAAAAAGAGGAATCAAAATCTGGGGGTTAACTGTACAAAATGAAGCCATGGCTAAACAAACCTGGGAATCTTGTTTGTACACTGCTGAAGAAGAGGCCGCTTTCCTGAAGAATAACCTGGGACCCACTCTATGGAAAAACGGATTTAAAGATAAAAAAGTAATGATCTGGGATCATAACAGAGATCTGATCTTTCAAAGAGCCACAACAACTTTAAGTGATCCTGAGACTTCAAAATATGCTTCAGGAATTGCATATCATTGGTATGAGACTTGGCACAATAAGACCCAGTTGTTTGATAATGTTGGGGAAACACACAGGGCATTTCCGGATAAGTTCCTGGCTTTTACAGAAGGATGTAAGGAAGTTTTCAATATGTCAAGGATCAATGATGTAAGTCTTGGAGAATTGTACGGGAAAAATATGATCAATGACTTTAACAGAGGTACATCATTATGGACGGACTGGAATGTTTTGCTTGACGAAACAGGAGGGCCGAATCATGTAGGAAATTTATGTTTTGCTCCGATTATTGCAGATACCCAGTCAGGAGAAGTACATTATACCTACGAATATTATTATGTAGGGCATGTTTCAAAATACATTAAACCCAATGCACAAAGAATTGGAAGTTCTACCAATACATCAGGCTTGATTTCTACCTCATTCATGAATGAGAACGGCCAGTTGGTTACCGTTATTATGAATAATACAGATAGTGATATCAATGCGAGCCTCTGGATCGAAGGAATGGCTGCCAAACTTCCTGCGCCGGCGCATTCCATACAAACAGTAATTCTATAATACACTTCATATTAATATTTTTTTATTAAAGTAGGCTGTCTTTTTTAGACAGCCTACCTTGTTTTTTATTAAAAAATAAAAATGATATTTATAATTCCTCCAGTAAAACATAGGTTCCTACAGATGTTCTTGTAGATGCTCCTGAAACATAATATCCTGAGTTTCCGGCATTACTTCCTCCATAACGTACCTTGAGTTCAACATACGCGTTGCCAGCGGAACCTGTTGTTACGATGATAATAGGAGGAGTAACACCCCCATCATCAAAGGTTTCTGTAGACGATTCCGTATATCCCTGGGTTGTTACGATTGCTTCAGCGTCACCACCGGCTGAAAACAGAGATGTGATATAACCGGGAGTAGTATTGCTATTACCAGTGGTACTTCCTTTAATTCCAATGTATCCGGTTATTTTAAATGTTTTATTGGGGGGTAAATTGATTCTGTCTTTTTGGCTATTAAAGGACAGGTGATCTGTATTAATACCGCTTACCACACCATCATATGTTAAGTTGTAGTCAGTCCCTTTTGTAGTAAGAAACTGCGATGAGTTTTTGGAAAGTACCGCATAGATTTTTCTTCTGATCACTTCAGGATTGCTGTCCGATAATTTCTCAACATTCACTTTTTGAACAATCCCATTATCATCTGATGTTAAGATATATTTCGGAGCGGATGCAATACTGTCTACTTTCCTGATTCTTGTGTTTCCATTTACATCAAGAGCAGCAGTTGGGGCTGTTGTGTTAATTCCTACCTGTCCAGTTTGCGAGTACGCAAGTGGCATAATGCTTATAAAAATAAGTATTTTTAACTTCTTCATAATTTGTTGCTTTTTGGCAAAGTTAAATTAATTCAATTATAAGAGAAAAAATACGAATTAAATATATTATGTTTGACATAACCAAAACACTTTTATCCCATCTTTTGTAAAATAAACCTATTGAGTTAAAACTGTAATGTTTTACGTCATTAATAGTAAGTTAGGAAGTAAAAAAAAACAGGCTGTCTTAAAAAGACAACCTGTTTAATTTTTTATTAAGAAAGTTGATTATTTCTCAACGTCATACTTACTAATTACTTTCTGAGTAACACCCGAACTACTGAACCCACCGTCATGGAACAGATTCTGCATTGTTACTTTTTTGGTAAGATCAGAGAAAAGTGTAACACAGTAATCTGCACATTCAAGTGCCGTAGCGTTTCCAAGTGGAGACATGTCTTCTGCATATCCAAGGAAACCTCCGAAACCTTTTACTCCACTTCCGGCAGTGGTAGGAGTAGGAGACTGGGAAACCGTATTTACACGAACTTTTCTTTCCCCCCAATAGTTTCCGAATGTTCTCGCGATACTTTCAAGATAAGCTTTGTTATCAGACATATCATTATAATCAGGGAATGTTCTCTGAGCAGCAATATAAGTAAGTGCTAGGATGCTTCCCCATTCATTCATACAGTCTTTTTCCCATGCCACACGCATTACTTTATGGAAAGAAACAGCGGAGATATCCCATCCTTTTTCCAACCAGTCGTAGTTCATTTCTGTATAATGTTTTCCTTTTCTTACATTTACGGACATTCCTATGGAGTGAAGGATGAAATCTATTTTTCCGAATTTTGCGATCGCAGCATCAAAAAGTTTTTCAAGATCTTCAACAGAAGTAGCATCTGCTCCGATAACCTCTGAGCCTGTTTTTTCAGCTAAACCGTTAAGTTCTCCCATTCTCAAAGCAATAGGAGCATTAGATAAAATAAATTCAGCTCCTTCTTCATGGCATCTTTCAGCAACTTTCCATGCGATCGATTGTTCATTAAGGGCCCCAAAAATAATTCCCTTTTTGCCTTTAAGTAAACCGTATGACATAATTTTTTAATGTTTATTAATATTACAAATGTAGCGATAATTTGTGTTTAGAACATAATAAAAAAACGGAGCCTTATAAAAAGGTTCCGTTTTTTTGAAAATATTTATATGACTGAAATTTTAATTGGTTTTTTTATTCCATTCCGCCTTTACATCTTCAGCCGCATCCTTGGTTTTTTCCCAGGCTTCATCCGCCTTATCCTTGATGTCTTCCCAAGTGTCAGAAATATTAGCTTTTACCCTGTCAAGCCAATCTTCTTGACTAGCTTCTTCGTCATTGTTTCTTTTTTCATTGATATAATCCCTAGCTTTGTCTGCTAAATCATTAATTTTCCATTTCGCATCGGTCGCTGCATTTTTTAAAGAGTTTTCTGTTTTATTTACTGCGTCCTCTGCTTTGTTGTAATCCGAATTGTTCATAACATTTATTATTTAGTGTTGTTTATAGTAAAACAATAACCATTCCTAAAATCCGGCTCTGTTGTTAAAATTTTCATAATCTTTTGTTATAGTTTTCTAAATCCGTTTTATCTTTAAAGGGATAAATACAATCTTGATATATGGAAAAAATACGTTGTGGATGGTGTGAAAAAGATGATCTGTACAGGAAATATCATGATGAAGAATGGGGGAGTCCTGTTTATGATGATCAAAAGATTTTTGAATTTCTGATCCTTGAAAGTTTCCAGGCAGGATTAAGCTGGTATACCATTTTAAGCAAAAGAGAACATTTTACGAAGGCTTTTGATGGCTTTGATTATAAAAAGATTGCAAAATACCAGGATAAAAAAATTGAGGAGCTTATGCAGAATTCCGGCATTATAAGAAACAGGCTGAAAATTTTAGCAACGGTCAACAATGCACAGAAGTTTATGGAAGTCCGGAAAGAATTTGGAACTTTTTCCAAATATATCTGGGGTTTTGTAGGTGGTGAACCTATTGACAATAAGCCCAAAAGCTTGAAAGATGTTCCAGCCACTACTGAAATTTCCGATATTTTATCCAAAGACCTCAAGAAAAGAGGTTTTAAATTTATGGGATCAACGGTAGTATATGCCCATATGCAGGCGACCGGTATGGTAAATGATCACATCGAGAACTGTTTTCTGAGGTTGCAATCCTGATACAACAACAAAATTATATAAAACTAAAAACGATGAATAGAATTTTACTTATGGCAGGTCTGATCTGCGCAAATTTAATGTTCGGGCAATCCAAGAAGTCACTTGAAAAGAGGCCTTTTATTCCGGTTGAAATCACTAAAACTGATGGTTCTACTGAAAATATTTTGTTAAGAGATATTTATTTCCCCAAAGCTGAATCCTTTATGGGGATTGTAGCACAAAATAAAAATAAATCTGTTTTTGAGAATGAACAATTATTTGAATACAAAACTTCTGAAGCGTCGGAGATCAAGAAAATAGGGTATCATGATATTCAAAAAATAAAGGTAGTAGATAAGTATGATGATGAAGTTATTGGTTATGAAAAGCTGAGCATTAAAAAATTGAGTAAGGATAATGATGTAAAAGATAAAAATTATACAGCCATCCTTCCCATTCTTTACGATGGTAAAATAGATATTTACGGGTATGAATATACAGTTTGTGGCAATGGTATGGGATGCATGTACGCAGGCACGATTATGTATTAAAAATGACAAATCAGATTTTGCCGTAATGCCTGTTGATGTGGATGAAGTTTCACTGTTTAACCTGGGAAGCCTCGATGAAAAATTAATTAATGCTTTTAAATATGCCGGTGGGGATTGCCCTGAATTTGTAAAGTATCTGGATAATCTTTATATAAAATTACAAGACAGGGATTTTAGGAAAAAAATGAAGCAGGACATTAAAGATAATTACCAAAAAGCGATTGATGAATCTAAAGGTCTTGATAAAAAAGATAGATTCAATTATGTTACACGAAAAAGATCCGAATATGATATTAAAATGTTTGTGAAGATCATCAATGAATATGAAAAGAATTGTCCATAAAACAAAAGGATTTCAATTTTGAAATCCTTTTGTTTTTTTCTTATTATTTTATTATTCTCTCCAATACCCATTCAATAAGGTTCTTTTCCGATGCATGGTGATCAGAGGAAAATTCCCCACGTCTTCTGTTGGCAATTACATTATTTACGGTAATTGCTTTGTGTCCCAATAGCTTTGAAAATGCATAAATTGCCGAAGTTTCCATTTCGAAATTAGTAATGCCAAGTTCGTTCAATGTTTCCAGGAATTTATCATCCAGGGATTTCAGACGAAGTTGTCTGCCCTGTGGAGCATAGAATCCAGGGAATGTGGCGGTATTTCCATGATATCTGGCATCTTTGTAGTATTCAGCAATATCTTCAGCCCAGTCAGCAAAATAAAGCATTGGCTTAATTTTCTCATAAGGGAACTTTTCGATAAAGTTCTTTGAAAAAGCATTTTCAAAATGGTAATCCTTATAAAAGTGCATAAGACCATCCAAACCTACAACATTTTGGGTTACCAGCATATTGTCCACCTGTACATCTGGATTCACGCTACCGCATGTTCCCATACGGAAAAGTTCAAGCGCCTTATGTTCGGTTTTAATTTCCTTATTTTTAAGGTCGATATTAACCAGGGCATCCAGCTCATTCATTACAATATCGATATTCTCCGTACCGATTCCGGTGGACATTACTGAAATTCTTTCACCGCGTAAAACTCCTGTGTGGGTATAGAATTCCCGTTTATTCTTTTTAATCTCTACTTTATCAAAATACTGAGATACTTTCGGAACCCTGTCAGGATCACCAACCAGGATAATTTTATCCGCAATATCTTCAGGTAAAAGGTTTAAGTGGTAAACACTTCCGTCATCATTTAGTACCAGCTCGGAAGCTGCAAGTTTATTTAGCATATTATGTTTATTTTTTTATGTCAATGAAAATGGCATCTTTATAAGGAGAACTTACAAGCTCATAAATAGAGCCGTACTCTTCTACGATCCTTTTCTGGCCATTGAAAACTTCGTAAACGGTTACTGTTGTTTTTTCAAAGTTTTTAGGATCTTTTCTCTGGGAAGTAATTTCATAAAAATGATTATCTTTTTTCAAAACAGAAACCAACTCTTCTTTAGTTGAATTATTCGAAGACATCATTCCCGGAAAATCCATTACAACATCTTTTAATTCGGTATAAGTTTTATAAGGTTTGGTCTCGCCGTTGGAGTAAACGTAAACTTTAGGTACGGCCTGATCCTGTACCAGACGGATCAGGTAATAATCATTACCCTTTTTTTCTGCATATACAGCCATTTCCTGACCTAATTTCTGGGCAAAAATCCCAAATGAGAAAAGACTTGCTACAAAAGCCAGTAGTAATTTTGTTTTCATAATGATATTTCGTTTTTGATTAGTTGTAAATATATAAAATCCTCATCCCATTAATCTCACATCATATTTTAAAAAGAACAGGCAGTATATCCGGCTTTTCAGTATAATGAATTTGGTTTCGGGGTTTAAAATTAATAAAAATTCATGAATTAAAATATAAACATTATTTAATCCAGATTTAAAACTGAGATAATGTATGATGATTACATTTGCCGCTAAAAATTTCATGAAATACTCTTTACTGCTTATTATTTTAACTTTCGGTTTTGCAATCATGTCATTTAATCCTACAGATAAAGGGACGAAAAATGAAAATACTTTTATCAATAACGGGTTAACCGACTTTAAAAATAAGCTTGAACAGTTGAAAAGAGATGTTTACCTGTTTGGGGATGATAAAATATCTCTTGAAGATCTGCAGAAATCATTGAGTACTACCCGAAACTCTTTTAAGGAAATAGAATTCTATATTGCCTATCATTACCCTGAATTCACAAAAACCCATCTTAATGCTGCTCCTTTATTTCATATTGAGGCAGCAGGAACGTCAGCCTATACTTTGCCCCCGGAAGGATTACAGGTTTTGGATGAACTGATTTACTCGGAAGAGGCAGCTGAACAGAAAGAGAAAATAAAATCCATTACTGATTTTTTGTACAATAGTTATTCTAACTTTTATTTAAGCTCGGTAAAAAACGGATTGAGCAAAGGTGTCAATAAAACATTACCGCTTCGTATAGAGTTAATAAGGATTTATAGCTTGGGAGTTACAGGCTTTGATACACCCGGTTCTTTAAATATTTCTGAAGAAGCAGCGTATGCGCTTTTGGGAATAAAAAAATACATTAATGATGATCTTTATTTCAGGAATTATAATATTCAGAAAGCAAATACCATTCTTTCTGATGCAACCGGATACCTTGCAGTTAATAAAAATTTTGAAACATTTGACCGCATTGAATTTTATAAAAAATACATCCAGCCTCTTTATGAAGAATTTGGAAACTGGGACGGAAGAACAGATGACCTCAAGGCGTTTTCGGGATGGAACGCTCAGAACAAAAACTTTTTCAGCAGCGATTTTCTGGATCCCTATTTTTATACCCTTTTAAAGGCATCTGAAGATAATCCTGAGCTTAAGAAACTGGGCAAAGAAATATTCTATGACCAAAGTGTAAGCGGAAATGGGAAAATGAGCTGCGCTACATGCCATTTGCCGGAAAATGCTTTTACAGACCTTAAAGCAAAGTCGCCAAGTAATGTTGAAGGAAAAACCGTGTTGCGGAATTCTCCTTCTTTATACAACGCAGTATTTGCTAAAAGATTTTTTTACGATATGCGTGCTTTTTATATTGAGCAACAGGCAGAGCATGTTATCTACAATGAACAGGAATTCAATACGAGCTATGAAAGTATTATTAAAAAATTAAAGGAAAAACCGGAATATAAAAGAGCATTCCGTGCAGCATTTAAAGATGGGAAGATCAGTAAAGAGAATTTCTCCAAAGCATTGAGTTCATATGTAGCTTCCCTTTATTCTTTTGAAAGTGATTTTGATCGCTTTATGAGGAATGAGAAAGAAATCTCAGATGATGCTAAAAAAGGATTCAATTTATTCATGGGAAAAGCCAACTGTGCAACCTGTCATTTTGCCCCTCATTTCTCAGGACTGGTTCCTCCCTTCTATAATGAGAATGAATCGGAAGTGTTAGGGGTTACAAAAGCTCCGATCAGTAAACTGCCTTTAGAACTGGATTCTGATTTGGGAAGAGTGAAAAGCCCGGTGAAAAAAGAAAATTCCTGGATCTATGAAAATTCTTTTAAAACCATGACAGTAAGAAATATTGCGCTTACAAAGCCTTATTTTCATAATGGAGCATTTAATACTCTGGAAGAAGTGCTGGATTTTTATAATGAAGGAGGAGGCGAAGGTCTGGGGTTAAAAATAAATAACCAGACTTTACCAGCGGATAAACTTAATCTTACCGAAACTGAAATGAAGCAGATCATTGCATTTCTAAACGCTCTGACGGATGTAAGCAAAAGATAACAGGGAAGTGTTTATAATGAGAAGGCTAAGGCTTATTTTGATTTAATAAATGAATTTCGAAATTCGAAATGAACGTGCTATACTTAAAAAGTAATCGTATTAAGTTCAATATTCCACTTATATGGTAATTATCACATAACCACGAATTTCAAATCCTGCATCATATTTAACACAAACTTAATTCACTTAACATTGGGTTTTTAATTTTGTAACATTGCTGATGCTTTATTTAAAACTCTATTAATAGAGGGCTGGTGATAAAAAAATAGTTTTGCAACATCTAATAAATCGAAATTATTATGAAGAAAAAACTACTAACAGTTGCAGCTCTTGCACTCGTATCAGGTTCTGCCCTTCAGGCACAGACCTTTGTTTTCAATAAAAATGCCTCATGGAGGTATATCGACAACAACCAGGCGCAGGTTACCCAGTGGAAAGATACCAATTTTGATGTTTCTTCCTGGTCTACAGGAAACGGTCCGTTAGGATATGGTGATCCTGTAACTACCACTATTAATTCAGGTCTTACTGCAGCTTATTTTGCAAAAGACTTTAGTGTTAATCTTGCTGATCTTTCCGATACTATGGAGTTAGGAGTGATGAGAGATGACGGTATTGTTGTATACCTTAACGGACAGGAAGTGGTAAGGGACAATATGCCTACCGGAACTATCGCTTTTAATACACCTTCTGTGACCACAATTGACGGTGCTGCAGAGAATGTATATAATGTTTTCTCGATTCCAAAATCAAAATTTGTTAACGGAAACAACAGGATATCCATTGAACTGCACAACAGAAGCGGACAAAGCTCAGACCTGAGAATTGATGCTTATTTAAAAACGGTAAGCGGAACAACGAATCCTGTTGGTTGTAATGCGGCTCACATCAGTTGTTTCACTTCTATTGTTCCTACTTCACAAACCAATAAACTGATCATCCCTGCCGAGCATAAATATCAGCTTATTTTAAAAGAAGGAGATGCCTATACACAAGGAGGTGGATTAGTAGGTGGACAGAATGATTTTACCGCTTATGTTGCTAAAAACGCCAGCTCAACCGATGGTTATCTTTCAGTAAACCATGAAACAAATCCAGGTGGAGTTACGATGGCGGAAATCAATTATAATGCTTCAACGAAGCTTTGGCAGCTGACAAAATCCAGAGCTGTGGATTTCTCTACACCAAGCCTTGTACAGACGATCAGAAACTGTTCAGGAGGTATTACTCCTTGGGGAACTGTGGTTACAGCTGAAGAATCTGTAACCTCAAGTGATACCAATGCTGACGGATATAAAGATTATGGTTGGTTGGTAGAAATTGATCCTGCAACGGCTCAGGTAATTTCACAGAATGCGGACGGTTCTAAAGGGAAATTATGGCAGATGGGTATAATGAATCACGAAAATGTAGTGATCAATAATGCAGGAACGACAGCTTATTATGGTGAGGATGGAGGAACCCATCTGGTTTATAAATATGTAATGGATACACCCAACAACCTTTCATCAGGTAATCTTTATGTACTGAAACTGGATCAGGGATTAAGCAGTACAGGAGATCCGGTAGTAAATACAGCAACATGGATCCAGGTACCTAATAAGACAAAAGCAGACCAGAATAATACAAATAACCTGGCTTTTTCATTAGGAGGTACAAAATTCAACGGAATAGAAGATGTGGATATCAGCCCATTGGATGGGAAGATTTATTTTACTGCAAAAGGTTTAAATAAAGTATATCGCTTACAGGATAACGGAACTACCGCTTCTCAAGTAGAAACGTTTGTCGGAGGGCTTTCTACTGTATATTCTTTCAATACGGCACAAGGGATCAAATCAGAAGCATGGGGAGATGGGAATGACAATCTTACTTTTGATGAACTTGGAAACCTTTGGGTGTTACAGGATGGAGGAAAAAATTATATTTGGGTAGTAGCTCCGGATCATACTCAGGCGAATCCTAAAGTGAGACTTTTTGCTTCTATGCCGGCTGGTTCTGAGCCTACAGGACTTACCTTTACTCCAGATCATAAATTCGGATTCTTTTCGATTCAGCATCCGGATGCGACAATCTCTACAGATGTGGATGCCACTGGAAATACAATTGACTACAGAGGAAAATCTGCCACCATTGTTGTCGCTCTTAAAAATAATTTAGGACAAAACGGTACTTTGGGAACAATTGACGCTAAAACCGAAAGTACAGTTAGTGTAGCTCCAAACCCGACGTCAGGAATTGTGAAGATCAATTCTTCTAAAGGCTTGAAAGATATTTCTGTAACAGCCTACAGCTTGGATGGTAAAATTGTATTCACAAAGAAATTTGCAGGTTCTCATACTGCGTTGGATTTAGACTTTACATCCCAACTTGAAGCTTCCCGTGTTTTGATAGTAAATATCGAGGCAGAAGGATTCCAGAAAACAGTAAAAGTGATAAAGAAGTAATGTATTAATATTCAGTTGCTGCCGGTAATTCTGTTATCGGCAGCTTTTATCTATCTATGAAAAAACTTTCCTTATTAATTATTTTATTCGCACTGAACTACAGCTATGCACAGATTGATCCGGTAAAATATCTTACCTACACGACTATCGAAGATGCTTTAAAAAGTGAAAAGCCGGTATACAGTATGAGTTTCAGAGGTAAAGGTTTATTTAATCTTCCTTCTGATATCAGAAAATTTACTTCCCTGTTCTTTCTTAATATCATGGGAAATAATCTGGAAAAGATGGATCCTGAACTATTTGCTTTGAAGAATCTGGAGATACTGAATGTCAATGAAAACAGCATCAAGTTTATTCCGGATGAAGTAGGAGAGCTTACTCAATTGAAAACCCTTTCAATGAATCTGAACAGCCTGACCTCTGTTAATCCCAATATTGCCAGGTTACAGCAATTGAAAGTAATTCATCTCGATGCTAATAATCTGAATGTTTTCCCGGAAGCCTTAACGGAAATTCCGGCATTGGAGGAAATTAATCTCCAGGATAATCAGATCAGCTTTATTTCCGAACGTCTGAATCAAATTAAAAATTTAAAATACCTGAATCTGGCAGCAAACCAGATCAATGATCTTGGCAATCTTGAATTTCCCAAGAATCTGAAGTATCTGGAATTACAGCAAAATGCTATTTCCAAACTACCTGAATCCCTTTTTCAATCAAAGAATCTGGAGTTCCTTAACGTGAGCCAGAATAATATTCAGGAAATTCCGGCAAAAATAAAAGGATTGAAAAATGTGGTAAGTATGAACTTTGCAAACAATAACTTAAAAGACCTGCCTAAGGATATTTCTCAGCTGAAAAATCTTAAAACATTGATATTAACGGGGAATCCTATGGATAAGGCCACCATTGAAAAATATAAGAAATTGCTACCTGATACTCAGATCTATTTCTAAGCTATCCGCCAACCCTTTTCGTTTTATAGCCCATATCTTTAAGAATCTCCATAATCTTATCTCGGTTATCCCCCTGAATAATGATCATCCCATCTTTTTCTGATCCTCCGATCCCTAAAGTGGTTTTGATCTTTTTGGAAATTTTTTTCAAATCTTCTTCACTCCCTTCCCAGCCTTCAATCACTGTAACAGGTTTTCCATTTCTTCCTTTTTTTTCAAACTTGCATATCAGGGGTTCTTTCTGCTTGAATTTTTCTTCAGGCATTTCAAAATCCTGCTCTTCATGGTCAGGAAAAAGGTTCTTTAGTTGATCTCGTAAATCCATAAAGCAAAATTAAAAATAATAATTAATACCTCGCCGCAGATTTTTCATAATCATAAGCAAAAAGTATTCATTCCAATAGTATATGCCGTGAATGCCTATTGATTTAAAGCAAAAAAACTTTGTATTCCACATTAAATACAAAGGCGATTTTTATATTTTTGGAATTCATAAAATACACTCAACTAAAATGAGATCATGAAAATAAAAGCAAGGACCATTCTTATAGCATTCACTTTAATTTTTGCAGGGGTAAATGCTCAGACAAATTTTTCCACAAATCCTCTGGATGCTGTCTTTGAAACAAGAGATACCGATAAATTCTGGAAAGCTTTTGATCAGATAGAAACATCAACGAAAAATCCTTTTGCAGATTATGTAAAAGACGGATCTCCCGGAGTAAAAGGTTTTATGGAATTCAGGATCATCAATGCCGATTCTTTATATTCAAAAGTAAAAAAGAAGAGGGAAGATTATTTAAAAAGCCGGAATGTACTGAGTGGGATCAAACAAAAAGAAAAAAGGACAAGGGCAATTTACAGCGCGTTAAAATATTGGTATCCCGAAGCTAAATTTCCACCCGTATATTTTGTCTATGGAAGATTTAATTCCGGAGGAACGACTTCTAATGATGGTATTATAATTGGCACTGAAATGCTTAAAAATCTGGATGGTGTTACGGGGCTTATTGCTCATGAATTGATTCATTTTCAACAAAATATTATGGGAAATGACATGCTGCTAAAATATACCTTGCTTGAGGGAGGAGCGGATTTTGTCAGCGAATTGATATCTGGTGAAAATATTAATGTAAAAGCATTTCAATATGGTGAAGCACATGCTGATCCTTTAAAAAAAGAGTTTGTCGCTTTATTAAAGGGAAACAGTGCTACGGACTGGCTTTATGAAACCAGTAAAAAAGATGACCGTCCTAATGATTTAGGATATTGGATGGGATATAAAATTTCAGAAGCCTATTTTAATAAACAAACAGATAAGCACAAAGCAATCCATGATATATTGAATATCAAAGATCCCTTGTTATTTTTGAAAGAAAGCGGTTTTTTAGATCAATACATTAAAGAATACACAAAGAAAGGCCACAAAAAGTTTGAAAACTTTTTTAAAGCGTAAACTGTAAACGTTTGAATATTTGAATTGCTGAAAGTTCATATCATATATGATGCTGTTCCTAGGAATAGAGATTAAGCAGCCACCATTATTATTAATGAGAATCTTATTGAATTTCAAAATCCGGTACTGTAAAAAAATCCATTGTTTAAAGAGAAATAAATAAAAGCTTTAATAAAAATTTAAGTCTTTAAAAGGATCAGTTTCATTGGAAAATAGGTAAATTTGTATATTAAAAGTTACAAAAAATGTCGAAAAAAGCAATACTGGCCATACTTGACGGATGGGGACTGGGAAAAAATCCTGAAGTTTCAGCACTTGATAAAGCCAATACACCATTTATAGATAGTTGTTTTCATAAATTTCCACACACCACACTTGAAGCGAGCGGTACTGCAGTAGGTCTTCCTGCAGGGCAGATGGGGAATTCAGAAGTAGGACACATGAATCTTGGAGCAGGAAGAGTGGTTTACCAGAATCTTGTAAAACTGAATATGGCTGTAGAAAATGGAACCCTCGGGGAAGAAAAAGTCATTCAGGAAGCTTTCGAATATGCTAAAAGGGAAAATAAAAAAGTACATTTTATCGGATTGGTTTCCAATGGAGGAGTACATTCCCATATCAATCACTTAAAAGGTCTTTTAACCGCGGCTAAAAATTTCGGATTGAATGAAAATGTTTTTGTCCACGCTTTTACGGACGGTAGAGACTGCGATCCGCATTCAGGATTGGGATTCATCAAAGAACTTGATAAACATATGCTTGCTACGACCGGTAAACTGGCAACTATTGTCGGAAGATATTACGCCATGGACAGGGATAAGAGATGGGAAAGAGTGAAATTAGCTTATGATGCGCTAATAGAAGGCGTAGGACTTCAAACAACTGATGCATTGGCAGCAATCCAGCAGTCATATGATAATAATGTTACTGATGAGTTTTTAAAGCCGATTATCCTTATGAATACTACGGAAACAGGTAATGTGGTTCCTGTAGCTAAAATTGTGGATAATGATGTGGTTATTTGCTTTAACTTCCGTACCGACCGGGGAAGAGAGATCACAGAAGTTCTGTCTCAGAAAGATTTTCCGGAATTCTTTATGCGTAAGCTGAATCTGTATTATGTTACCCTTACCAACTATGACAAGACCTTTAATAATGTAAAGGTAGTTTTTGATGAAGAAGTTTTACAGGAAACGATGGGGGAAATCATCGAAAAAAACGGTAAAACGCAGATCCGCATTGCAGAAACAGAAAAATATCCTCACGTTACTTTTTTCTTTTCCGGTGGTAGAGAGAAAGAATTTGTAGGGGAAAAAAGATTGCTTTGCCCAAGCCCTAAAGATGTTCCTACTTATGATCTTAAGCCTGAAATGTCTGCCTATGATATTACCAATGCTATTGTTCCGGAGCTGGAAAATGAAACTGCGGATTTTGTTTGCCTGAACTTTGCGAATACGGATATGGTAGGACATACCGGAGTATTTGAAGCTGCTGTAAAAGCTGCTGAAACGGTAGATAAGTGCATTGAGAAAGTGGCTACTACAGCTTATGAACATGGTTATGCCGTCTTTATCCTTGCAGATCACGGGAACTCAGATGTCATGATCAATCCTGATGGGACACCAAATACACAGCATTCCACGAATCTGGTACCGCTTATTATAATGGATAAGGACCGTACCTGGAATTTAAAACCGGGGAAATCCGGAAAACTGGGCGATGTAGCTCCGACTATTTTAAAAATAATGGGAATAGACATTCCGGAAAGTATGACAGGAGATGTTTTAGTTAACTAAGATTACCAATAAAAAATAAAAAATGCCGTTACATTAATAATGGCATTTTTTATGATATATGTCATACATATTATGAGAGACATACGTTATTATGCTCTAAATAATAAATAAATCCTATCTTTGTATATTAATTATAATAAATCTAAATAACTGAAATGTATCAAACGCTGGTAAGGAAGGAAGTGA
Source organism: Chryseobacterium sp. Chry.R1 (assembly GCF_039645525.1). Classification (NCBI taxonomy): domain Bacteria; kingdom Pseudomonadati; phylum Bacteroidota; class Flavobacteriia; order Flavobacteriales; family Weeksellaceae; genus Chryseobacterium; species Chryseobacterium sp. Chry.R1. The sequence goes on along the minus strand of NZ_CP151793.1, from coordinate 3,583,476 downwards.
TGAGTATTCTAGAAAAGGAAGTAAGTTCTTTTCTGGAAAAGTTTTTGACGCCAATTGAAAAAATATGGCAACCCTCAGATTACCTTCCGGATCCGTCAAGTGAAAATTTCAAATATGATTTAGAAGAAATTCAGACCTTCGCTCGTGAAATGCCTTATGACCTTTTTGTAACCCTTATCGGTGACTGTATTACAGAAGAGGCTCTACCATCCTATGAATCTTGGTTAATGGGTGTAGAAGGTATTGATCAGGAAGAAAAAGTAGGCTGGGCCAATTGGGTAAGATCATGGACAGGTGAAGAAAACAGGCATGGTGATTTGCTGAATAAATATCTTTATTTATGCGGCAGGGTTAACATGAGAGAAGTAGAGATTACGACTCAGTACCTTATCAGTGACGGTTTCGATCTTGGAACAAGTATGGATCCTTACAGAAACTTTGTATATACAAGCTTCCAGGAAACAGCGACTAATATTTCGCATAGAAGGGTAGGAACTTTAGCTAAACAATCCGGAAACGGAAAATTGGCAAAAATGTGTGGAGTGATTGCAGCAGACGAAGCAAGACACGCTAAAGCATATAAACATTTTGTTGCAAAGATCCTTGAGCTGGATCCGTCGGAAATGATCCTGGCATTTGAAGATATGATGCGTAAGAAAATTGTTATGCCGGCTCACTTAATGAGACAGTCAGGACAGAAAGCAGGTGAGTTGTGGGGACATTTCTCAGATGCCGCACAAAGATGTATGGTGTATACCGGTCAGGATTATATCAATATCATGAAAGATCTGCTTGACGAGTGGAAAATAGAACACATCAAAGGTCTTACTGAAAAGGCTGAAAAAGCACAGGAATACCTTATGAAGCTTCCGGCGAGATTACAGAAAATTACAGACAGAGTTTCTACTCCTGACTTACAATTCCAGTTCAGTTGGGTGAAAAGTTAGGTATGTAATACTTAAAAAATAAAAGTAAGAGTGCCAAGTGTTTTTGGCACTCTTTTTATTTCTTATCTTTGCACAGCTAAAAACGCAGAAAATGTTAAATAATAAAAAAATTGCTGTAGACTTCGACGGAACCATCGTTGACGATGCTTATCCGGGGATCGGAAAAGCGAAGATCTTTGCATTTGAAACTTTAAGAAAACTTCAATCCGAGGGTTACAGGTTAATTCTTTGGACATACAGACACGGAAAAACATTAGATGAGGCAGTAGAATTCTGCAAGAAAAACGGAATAGAATTTTATTCTGTAAACGGTAGTTTTGAAGGAGAAGTTTTCGACCCTGAAACACAATCCCGAAAAATTGATGCAGACTGGTTTATTGATGACAGAAATTTAGGAGGTTTTCCGGGATGGGGAGAAATCTATAATATTATCCACGAAAGGATAGAATTCCGTGTGGAAGGTAAAGAAGTTTTAGCATACTCCAAACTTAAGAAAGAAAAGAAAAAAGGTCTTTTCTGGTAAATTAATAGATATGAGAAGGAGACATTAGAAATTAGATTTTTGCATGTCTTTTATTAAGATTAAATCATTAATCTAACTTCTAAAATCTACTATCTAACATCGTATAAAAATGATTCAATTAAAAACAATAGACGAGCTTCGTCTTATGAAACAAAGTGCTCAATTGGTTTCCAAAACATTAGGAATGTTAGCAAAAGAAATCAAACCGGGAATTACGACTTTGTATTTAGATAAATTAGCCCATGATTTCATTAAAGATCATGGAGGAGAACCGGCATTCTTAGGATACGGGGGATTCCCCAATTCGCTGTGCATTTCTCCGAATGAACAGGTGGTTCACGGCTTTCCCAATAATGACATTATTAAAGAAGGAGATGTTCTTTCTGTAGATTGCGGGGCTGTTTTAAATGGCTTTGTGGGAGATCACGCGTATACCTTCGAGATAGGGGAAGTGAAGCCTGAGGTTAAGAAACTGTTACAGGTTACCAAAGAATCCCTTTATAAAGGAATTGAACAATGCATCCGTGGAAAAAGGATTGGAGATATTTCTCATGCAATTCAGGCTCATTGTGAAAAAGAAGGCTATGGAGTGGTAAGAGAGCTTGTAGGGCACGGATTAGGAAGAAAGATGCATGAAGATCCTCAGGTTCCGAATTATGGCAGACAGGGAAGTGGAAAAGTGATCAAGGATGGTCTTGCCATTGCTATTGAGCCTATGGTTAATCTGGGAACTGAAAAAGTAAAATTCCATAATGACGGATGGACGGTAACTACCCTTGACAATCAGCCATCAGCACATTTTGAACACGATGTGGCTGTGATCAACGGGAAACCTGTATTGCTATCTACTTTCAAATACGTATATGAAGCATTAGGTATTCAAAGTGATGAGGAGAAGCCTTTTCAAATGGATTTCTAATGAAAAAAGTAACCAAGCTTTTACTGAATACTATTCCGCGTCCTGCCCTTATTACGATGAGCATATGGGCAAGGCCGCTTATCTACCAGTTTTTTAAGGGAGATGAATTTTTCGATCCTATTGATGGAAAATCATACCGTAAGTTTCTTCCGTATGGCTATGGAAAACAAAGGGAAAATGCTTTATCTCCGGGAACATTAAGTTTGGAAAGACATCGTCAGATGTGGTTATACCTTCAGAATGAAACCGATTTTTTTATTAAGAACTATAAAGTTTTGCACATCGCTCCTGAGCAGGAGTTTTTGAGAAAGTTCAAAAGGATGCGTAACCTGGATTATATTTCTGCTGATTTATATTCTCCTATTGTAGATGTGAAAGCAGATATCCTGAACCTTCCTTTCGCTGATGACAGCTTCGATATTGTTTTCTGCAACCATGTATTAGAGCATATTGAAGATGATGCAAAAGCAATCAGTGAATTATACAGGGTAATGAGACCTGGAGGATGGGGTATTTTCCAGGTACCCATGAAGAATTCACTGGAAAAAACCTATGAGGATTTTACCATAAAGGATCCTAAAGAGCGGCAGAAACATTTCGGGCAGTATGATCATGTACGTTGGTATGGAATGGATTATTTCGACAGGTTGAAAAAGGCCGGATTTGATGTTGATATCAATTTCTATTCACAAAAGTTTACCGAAGAAGAAATTAAAAAATACGGATTAAGATACAATGAGATCTTACCTGTTGTTTTCAAAAAATAAATAAAAATGTCTACACCATAATGTAGACATTTTTATTTGGTTAAAGATACAGCTTTAATTAGTGAGATGCTGCTTTCAATCCGATGATGGAACCAATCAGCGTTGACAAGAAGAATATCCTCCAGAACGTTACCGGATCCTTAAAAAAGAGCATTCCCATTAAAGCAGTGCCTACTGCACCAATCCCCGTCCATACAGCATATGCAGTTCCGATAGGTAAAGTTTGCGTTGCCTTGATTAAAAGAAGCATACTAATGGTCATGGTAAACAAAAAACCGGCAAACCAATAATACATTTCTGATCCTGATGTTTCTTTTGCCTTTCCAAGACAGGAAGCAAAAGCTACTTCAAACAACCCTGCAATAATTAAAATAATCCAGTTCATTTTTTTATTTTTTTCTGATGCAAAGTTCTGTATTTAAAGGGAAAAATAATTTTACAAATGTTAAAAAATGATGCTCCAAAGCTTTTTGTGATCTAAGATAGGTTTAGTAGGCCAAAATTTTATGATATGTAGTACTTTAAAATGCTGAATTTATACAGTGTTACTTAATTTCAGCCCGGATTCTGCTCAGACTTACCTGGGTAATTCCAAGATAAGAAGCAATGTGTCCCAGCTGAACCCTTCTCAAAAGATTGGGTTTGTCACGCATCAGGTCTTTGTAGCGTTCGGTCGAAGTTTTGAACTGTCTGGATATTATCAACTCTTCTGTTTTTACCAGCTCTCTTTCTGCAAACTTACGGCCCCAATTGGCAATGTAGATGTCTTCATTGAAAAGTTTTCGGAGATATTCTGTTTCTAACCGATACAACTCACATTCTTCCAGCAGCTCGATACTTTCATAACCCGGTTTATCTTCTACATAACTTTTCATGGAGACAATCGTTTCTCCTTCACTGCCAAACCAGAAAGTAATATCATTATCCTGGGTGGAGGCATAGGCCCGAACAATTCCCTTTTTAATAAAATAAACATAAGGAATGATCTTATCTGCTTCCATAAGGCAAAATCCTTTGGGGTAAGCTGCTTCGGTAATATGAGCTTTAAGCTTTTCCCGTGAAGATTCAGGAAGAATCAGTAAATTATCGATGATTTCGTCTATAGTCATGAAGGCAAATTCTAATCAGTCAAAATTATTTGTTTTTACTTATTTAATGAAGATGTTATGGTTAATTTTTACATTTGCGATCTATAAAATGAGTAAATCGCAAAATACTATTCTGGTCAATTAGGATTAAACAGCTGAGAAATAATGAAAATAAGATTTGTATATTTCTGATCTATAGTTATATATAAGATAAATTTGTGATTTTTCAAGAAATTATGGGCATCTGTAATTTGATATAAAATAAATTCTGTTTTTATTTCATTTTTAGTAAATATAAAATATTTTTGTACGCCAAATAAACAAAATGAAGAGAGCTTCCATCAAAGACATTGCAAGAATTGCCGGAGTTTCCGTTGCAACTGTTTCTTATGTGATCAACAAAAAGGAGGGAAGCAGAATCAGTGAAGTAACCAGGAATAAAATTCTGGATATTGCAGAAGAAATCAATTATACACCCAATAAGATTGCCAGAAGCTTAAAAATGAGCAAAAGCAAGTTAATAGGTCTTATTGTTCCGGATATTTCAAATGATTTTTATTCCAATATTGCGCGTTGTATAGAAAATGAAGCCATGAAGCTGGGGTATACCATACTTATCGGAAGTTCTGATGAAAACCCTGATAAGTTTAAAAAGCTTACGGAGCTTTTTTCTCAGCAACAGGTGGACGGAATGCTTGTAAGTCCTGTAGCAGGCTCTGATGATATCATTAAGAAGCTGCTAAAGGACGAATATCCTATTGTGTCTATTGATTATTATCTCGAAAATGTTGAGCTTCCTGCAGTAACGCTCAATAATTTTGAAATTTCCGGGCAGGTTTTCAACTATCTGATGGAGCATAAATTTGATGAATTGATCTATGTGGGATACAATACCCATCTTCCGCATTTGCTTGACAGACAGCGAGGGTTTGAGAGAAAAATCAAGGAACACGGTATTGCATCAAAGAAAGTGCTGGTTGAAATGGGAAATGTTACCTCAAAAGTTCATGCAGGATTAGATGAACATCTTAAAATAGGTGCAGGAAAAATAGGATTATATTTTTTAAACAATAAAATAGGAAATGCAGGATTGCATTATCTTGTAAAAAATAAGATCAGGGTTCCTGAAGATGTTTCTGTCATTGCTTTTGATGAAACCGATGCCTACAATTTATTTCCTACAGAAATTACCTATATAAGACAGCCGTTGGAAGAAATGGCCAGACAAGCTGTAAAACTCCTCGATGAACAAACAAAAAATTTCTCTGAAAAGGAGGAAAGAGTAGTTTGTGAAGCAGAATTAATTATAAAAAAATCAGTCAAATAAAAAATTTAACCTATATATTAAACGTTTAACCTAATGAAAAAAAATAATCAGTATGTAGTATGTTTCGGAGAAGTTCTTTGGGATATATTTCCACAAGGATCCAGAGCTGGAGGAGCACCTTTTAATGTAGCTTATCATGTTTCTAAAACGGGAATTGATGCGAAGGTACTCAGCAGAATAGGGAACGATGATCTTGGTAACCAGCTGGTCAGTCAGATCAAAAACTGGGGAATGACAACGGACTATATTCAGGTCGATGCTGATAAACCAACGAGTACCGTTGTAGCTACTATTGATGAGGATAATGAAGCCAGCTATGAAATTATTAATGAAGTAGCCTGGGATTATATAGAAAACCTTCCGGAGCTTACAGAATTGGTATCTCATGCCCAGGCATTTATTTTCGGAAGTTTATCCGCACGGAATAAAAAAACAAGAGAAACTCTTTTTAAGCTTTTGGAACATGCAGAACTTAAAATATTTGATGTCAATTTCAGACCTCCATTCATAGAGGTACAGCTCATTAAAGATTTGCTTCATCAAGCTGATATTGTAAAGATGAACAAAGCAGAAATGAGACAGATCATCGATTTTCTTAATGAAGAATATATTGATGAAGATCAGAGTGCTGCTTTAATTCAGGATCATTTTAAGATTAAGGAAATAGTTCTTACTAAAGGAAGCAAAGGTGCCAGGTATTTTAAAGGGACAGAAAGCTATACCTGCCCGGCTGTTCCAATCACCATTGCAGATACCGTAGGAAGCGGAGACTCTTTTCTGGCGGGATTTATATCCAAAAGAATACAGCAGGAAGCTCCGGAAATCATTATGAAAGAAGCTGTTGCATTAGGAGCATTCATTACGTCAAAAGAAGGGGCATGTCCGGAGTATGAATATGAAGAATTTCAAAAGTTCAGAGACCAGCATTAAAGACTTAAATCTTTAAAATTTATCCTAAAGACCAGTTTTCTTTTACTAACTTTGCAGTCCGTAATATAATTTTTATGCACAAATCAGGATTTGTAAATATAGTTGGAAAACCTAATGCAGGAAAATCAACGCTCCTTAACCAGTTGATGGGAGAGAAGCTTGCGATTGTAACGCAGAAGGCACAGACAACACGTCACCGTATTTTTGGAATTTATAATGAAGAGGATTTACAGATTGTATTTTCCGATACTCCCGGGGTATTGGATCCTAAATATGGTCTTCAGGAGAAGATGATGGATTTTGTAAAGGACTCTTTACAGGATGCCGATGTATTTTTATTCATTGTAGATGTTACAGATAAAGCAGAACCTTCGGAATTTCTCATTGAAAAACTGAATAAAATTCCGGTTCCGGTTTTACTTTTATTAAATAAGGTAGACCAGACCAACCAGGAAGGTCTTGAAAAGCTGGTAGAAGAATGGCATAACAGAATTCCTAAGGCTGAAATTTTACCGATTTCTGCATTAAATGCCTTTAACACGGACGTTATCCTTCCAAAGCTAAAATCGATGCTTCCGGAAAACCCGCCTTATTATGATAAGGACCAGTATACAGATAAGCCGGAACGTTTTTTTGTTAATGAGGCAATCCGTGAAAAAATTCTTTTGAACTATGAAAAGGAGATTCCTTATTCCGTAGAAGTGGTTACCGAACAATTTAAAGAAAAGGAAGGAATCATTTTTATAGACTCTATTATCTATGTGGAAAGAGATACCCAAAAAGGGATTATCATTGGCCACAAAGGGGAAGCAATAAAAAAAGTGGGTACGGAAGCGAGAGTGGATCTAGAGAAATTTTTCGATAAAAAAATTCACCTGAACCTGTTCGTAAAAGTGAAAAAAGACTGGAGAAAAAACGATAGGGATCTAAAGAATTTTGGGTACAGATAAACTAAAACATCAATAATCATCGTTGTATAGAAAGATTTTACTATCTTTAAACTAAATTTTTCATACATGAATTATAGTAACTCAAATTCTAATCCCATATTTAGAGATATTATACTGTTAATTGTGAGAGTTTTTATTGGATTTGCCATGCTTTCACACGGATATCCCAAACTCCAGATGCTATTGGAAGGCGGAAAGATAGATTTTTATGATTTCTTAGGACTTGGTCCGCAGATCTCTTTAATTCTTACCATTATAGCAGAGTTTGTATGCTCAATACTCCTTATTTTAGGATTATTTACCAGAGTTGCTCTGGGTTTCCTTATCTTTACAATGATTATTGCGGGATTTGTAGTTCATGGATCCGATCCATTTGAGAAAAGAGAGCTGGCTTTTATTTACCTCTCTGTTTATCTTCTTTTAATCGCTTATGGAGCCGGAAAGATCTCGGTGGATTACATGATAGAAAAACGAAAAAGGGCATCCGATTGGTAGATGCATACTGATATAAATAAAGAGGGCATACTTGTATGCCCTCTTTTTGTTTTATAAAAGATAAAATTCACGATGTATCTTCACCGTATAATCTCGATTATGTTGTAAAAATTATTAGGTAATTATCGGATTTTACAAGTTGCAGGACAGGCTAAATGATTGTTGTTTACCCTTTATAATAACAAAATTTACTAAATTCGTAAAAAATGTATATAATGAAGATAAAACTAACCGTTTGCCTTCTTGCGTTCCTTAATTTTTATGAAGCGCAGGAAAATGTTACTTATCAAAAGCCGTCTGCTGAAATTCTTAAACTTGCAGACTACGAAAGACCTCCAAGTGTTTTAATGAACAGTAAAAAGGATTGGGTAGTTTTCACTTACCGTCCTACCTATAAAACCTTAGAAGATCTTAGTCAGCAGGAAATGAAATTAGGTGGTCTCAGAATCAATCCTGTGACGAATATTTCTAGTTCAGCAACTTACTCCAATAACCTTAAGGTTAGAAAAATCAATGATAAAAGTGAGGTTCAGGTAAAAGGATTGCCTTCCAATCCTAAAATAACCAATACTTCTTTTTCTCCCGATGAAAAAAAGTTTGCCTTTACCAATACAACAGCAAAAGGAGTAGAGCTTTGGATCGTGGACCTTGAAACGGCAACGGCTAAGAAAGTTACCAATGATAATCTCAACGCTAACCTGGGTAGTCCTTATACGTGGTATAAAGATTCTCAGAATTTGCTGATAAAAGTGCTTCCGCAAAACAGACCTGCATTGATAGATTCAAGCAAGGATCTGCCAACAGGACCTATTGTATCTACTGCGGATGGAAAAGTATCCCAAAACAGGACGTATCAGGATCTTCTTAAAAATCCTCAGGATGAAAAAAACTTTGAAATTCTTACTGCTTCAGATATTTATAACGTAGATCTTTCCGGCAACGTAAAAAAAGTGAAAGATCAGGACATGTATGCAGGTCTGAGCTTTTCACCGGATGGGAATTACCTGATGGTTACCACAATCAAAAAGCCTTTCTCGTATATCGTTCCTTTGAATAGGTTTCCCATGACAACAACTGTATATGATGCTAAAGGAAGCATGGTGAAAGTCGTAAATGAAGTCCCTTTAAATGAGATTATGCCTAAAGGTTTTGCCTCAGTAAGAACAGGTAAAAGAGATATGGGCTGGAGAAGCGATGCCCCGGCAACACTTGTTTACGCAGAAGCGCTGGATGGAGGTGATCAGGCTAGAACTGCTGAATACAGAGATGAAATCTTCACCTGGGAAGCACCGTTTAACAATGCGGCAAAATCTTTCTTTAAAACAAAGCAGAGATATGAAGGAACAAGCTGGACCAATGATCATTATGCTATTGTTTCTGAAGATTGGTATGATACAAGAAATACCAAGTCATTTTTAGTAGACCTGAACAATGGGGAGTCAAAAGTAATTGATGACAGAAACTATCAGGATGTTTACAGCGATCCCGGAAATTTCAATACCACAAAAAATGAATTCGGAAGAACTGTAATTGATATGAAAGGGGGAAAAGCTTATCTTATCGGAGCAGGATTTACAAAGGACGGACAGCATCCTTTTATCGATGAAATGGATGTGAAAACATTAAAAAAGAAAAGACTTTACACTTCAAACTTAAAAAATGCTAAGGAAGATATTATAGATATCCTTAATCCTGCAAAAGGTGAGGTACTGACCATCCAGCAGTCTGCGAGCCAGTATCCTAATTATTTCAGGAAAAACATCAAATCTAATAAAGCAGAAGCTGTAACTACTTTTGCCAATCCTTTCGAAAGCATCAAAGATGTGTATAAGGAAGTGATTACTTACAAAAGAAATGATGGTGTAACGCTAACGGGAACTCTTTATCTTCCGGCAAACTATGACAGAAAAGCAAAAAAAGAAAAACTTCCCTTGCTGATCTGGGCTTATCCTACAGAATATAAAGATAAAAATACGGCAGGGCAGAATACTCAGAATCCTAACGACTTTACTTTCCCTTATTACGGTTCTTTTGTATACTGGACCACAAAAGGATATGCTGTTCTGGACGATGCTGCATTCCCGATCATAGGGGAAGGAAAAACAGAACCTAATGATACTTTTATTCCGCAATTGGTAGCAAATGCAGAAGCAGCAATTAATGCTGTAGATCAGTTAGGCTATATCGATAAGAAAAAAGTAGCCGTAGGAGGACATTCCTACGGGGCTTTTATGACGGCTAACCTTTTAACCCATTCTAAATTGTTTGCGTGTGGAATTGCCAGAAGCGGAGCTTACAACAGGACATTAACGCCGTTTGGCTTCCAGAGTGAGCAAAGAAACTACTGGGATGTACCTGAAATTTATAACACAATGTCACCATTTATGAATGCTGATAAAATGAAAACACCATTATTGCTGATCCATGGTGATGCGGATAATAATCCGGGAACATTCACTTTACAGACGGAAAGATATTTCCAGGCACTGAAAAATCTGGGTGCTCCCGTAAAGATGGTTCTTTTACCTAAAGAAGCCCACGGATATGTCGCAAAAGAAAATATTCTTCATTTGCTATGGGAACAAGATCAGTTCCTGGAGAAATGTCTCAAGAAATAAATTGAAAAACTCGTCCAAAGGGACGAGTTTTTTGTTATTTTTAGCTGAAATTTACATATTAAGTTAAAAAGTAAGAAGTAGCACTTATGAAAAAAATATTGTTAGCATTACTTTTATTCATTTTTATTGGAAAAATTTTTGCACAAACTGATAGTCTTGAAACTGGAAAATATTTTTCAGCAAAAAGGCATTTTGAAAAGGAATACATAAAACAAAATTATTTAAACTCTGATGTAAAGGTTGAAAAGGATAGAATAATAATTGATGTTATAAAAGATGATGGCTTTTCAGGAGATTTAGGAAATAGAATTACCTTAATTTTTGGACATAAATTATTTAGTCCATTAGAATTAGACAATGAGAATGCAGTTCAAATATTTAGTAATAATGAACTTGTATTGTTGAATCCGAATCCGCAGACAAAAAGATTTAAGTTTTGGATAATTCCCAAAAATAGGGTTGGACATAAAAATTCATTTGAATATATGCTGCAAGGAAGAGCTAATCCTTCGGAATACTATTTTGAACTTCAAAATATGAATGCTGATGAAAAGACAAGCTTTGAAGAATTTATTAAAGGTTCAAAACTCACCTATTTAGCATATGGGGGAATTATCATATAATTATATTCGTTGTCCAATTATTCAGGAAGGATAAAATCAACTGATCATTACAAATATTTCAAAACCCCACTGATATCATCAAGTTCAACAAATCTTTCATGTTTCAGCTGATGTTCATGTTGCTCGTGAGCCCAGGTGATATGGAAAGGGATATGAGCTGCATAGCCTCCCATCTCAAGGACTGGTAAAATATCTGATTTTATGGAATTTCCTAACATAAGAAAATGTTCAGGTTTGCAATCCAGATGCTTCAATAGCTTTTGATAATCACTATTTTTCTTATCACTCATAATTTCTATGTGATGAAAATATTTTTCGAGCCCGGATTTTTTAAGCTTACGTTCCTGATCAAGCAAGTCTCCTTTTGTAGCCATAACCAACCTGTATTTTCCTTTTAGTTGTTCTAAAGTTTCTGTTACACCTTCAAGAAGTTCTATAGGCTGCTGAAGTAAATTATGCCCCAATTCAATTGCTTTATTGACCAGTTGGAGTGAAGCTGTTCCGCTTGAGACTCTGCAGATGGTTTCCACCATAGAGAGCATAAAACCTTTGACCCCATAACCGTAAAGGTGAAGATTCTGCATTTCGGTTTTAAATAATTCCTGGGAAACGGAGTGGTGTGGAAGGTAGTCTTCCAGTAAAGCACAAAATTCCTTTTCCGTTTCCTGAAAATACGGCTCGTTTATCCAAAGCGTATCGTCTGCATCAAATGCTATTGTTGTTATATGATTTTCCATTTTACTTTTGTACATTTCTGAAGGCAAAAATCAGAATAAAAAATACATCAGAAAAGGACATTTGTCCCGGACCTATATGTTACGAACGAACGAAGCATTTTTAAAGTATTTAGAGCAGCTATACGTAAATCAGGAGCGTAAAGAAGATATTGTTATAAAATCATTTTCAAAGGGGCAGAAAATATTTACCCAGAACGAAGCGGCGTCGAAAGTAATGCTTATTCGTGAAGGAATTACAAAATGCTATTTTGTAGAGGAAAATGAAAAGGAATATATTATGGAGTTTCTGGGAAAAGGTGAAATTATAGGTGAAATAGAGTTTATTAAAAATATTAATTGCCTTTGCTCCATCGAAGCTATGACCAATGTTTCTGTATACGCTATTTCCATCCCTTATTTGAGATCGGTGATTAAAAATGACCTTACGTTGAATAACCTTTTGCTGGATGTGTTTGCCGAACGTATCGTAAATACATCGACTAGGGCGTCTTACCAGCAGCTGTACACCACTGAACATAATCTGGCAAAGCTTCTGAAGCTACAATCCAAACAGGAGATTGAAATTTCAAAAGAAGATATGGCTGCTTATTTAGGAGTGACCATAAGAAGCCTAAACAGGGCATTGAAAAGTCTGAATAATAACTAAAAAAGCGGTCTTACAAGACCGCTTTTTTTATATGGATGCATTCTGCCTGATTTTCTTTGCAGACATATTTAAAAAACGTTTGACCAGGAAGATCGCAGAAATGGTTAATCCCAATCCTAAAGCAATCCACATTCCGAATGCCCCCATATTTAGCGTAACACACAATAAGTAGCCCAATGGAACGGTAATCACCCAGTATGCTATAAAAGTGTAAATAGAAGGGATCTTCACATCCTGTATTCCTCTAAGCATCCCCAATGCTGTAACCTGAATTCCATCAGATAACTGGAATAATGCTGCGATAATCATTAGTTTTGATGCCAGTGTTATCACTTCAACTTCTTCTTTTTTCGTGAAGAATGTTGGGAGAATATTTCTGCCCAGAATAAATACAATTCCACAGATGCACATAAAGATAAAGGCAATTTTTAAATTATTAAGCCCAACTTTTCTCAGCTCAACATAATTTTGTTCACCCATCTTCCTTCCAATCATTACGGTAGAGGCTACACTGAATCCGACACATAAATTAAAGGTAAACGAGGCCATGCTTAATGCAATCTGGTGAGAGGCAATATCATGAGCTGAAATCAACCCACAGATGAAAGCGGCTCCCGCGAAGGCAGTTACCTCAAAGAACATTTGCAAGGCTGTTGGTAGTCCTAATTTTACCATTTTATCGAACATACTTCTGGAGAACACCTGGATCTTTAATGAAAAATCTTTGATATAGCGTCTTGTTCTTTCTTCTTTTAACAAAACGAAGTAAAGAAAAACCACCATAAAAATCCGGGCGATCAAACTGGCCAAAGCAGATCCTTTTACTCCCATCGGAGGTAATCCGAAAAGGCCCTTGATAAAAACGTAATTTAAAACAATATTAATAACGTTTGCAATAATGGTTGCTTTGGTCACACCAATCGTGTAGGATAGCCCTTCAGAAACCTCTCTCAAGGTCTGAAACGCCATAAAAGGGATCATACTGATCGCCATAATTCCCAAAAAATGAACTGTATCAGGAACGATCTTCGCAGGCTGTCCCGAATGATAGAGTAGAGGTAATCCGAGTAACAGGACTGCCATTAAAATAATTCCTACAGTCATATTGATCACAAATCCATGGCTGAATACGGAATTAATTCTTTCATGGTCGTGTCTTGAATGTGCCTCCGAAACAAGGGGAGGGATCGCAAAAGAGAATCCCAGTGCCAGTACAAATGTCGAGAAAAATACGGCATTTCCTAGAGAAACGGAAGCTAAAGCATCTGCACCTAATAGTTTTCCGACAATAATATTATCGAATAAGTTAACAGATACTTGTCCTACCTGCGTTAGCATTACGGGTAGCGCCAAAGTAAGGCATTCTTTGGTGTAGTTTTTATTTAAAAAGCTCATAGTTTTAACAAAAAAAAATTTGCAGTGTTACTACTGCAAATTTTTTATAATTTATTTAGTTTATAATTAAATTATTTTCTTACAAAATTTGCAACATCCTCCTTGGAAACTGTGCTTCCACCTAGAATAATTAATCTTTCCACAACATTTCTTAATTCTCTGATATTTCCAGTCCATGAAAGGGCTTTAAGCGCTTCAATCGCTTCATCATCAAATTTTTTCACGGCTGTACCATGTTCGTCTGAAATCATTCCTGAGAAATGTTCTACCAATAATTTGATATCTTCTTTTCTTTCATCCAATGGTGGTACATAGATTTCAATTACAGATAACCTGTGGTAAAGGTCTTCTCTGAATTTCCCCTCTTCAATTTCTTTCTGCATATTTTTATTCGTGGCAGCAAGAACCCTTACATCAACTTTTATTTCTTTGTCGCTTCCTACAGGAGAAACTTTGCTTTCCTGAAGTGCTCTTAAAACCTTTGCCTGTGCAATAAGGCTCATATCTCCGATTTCATCCAAGAAGATAGTACCTCCTGTTGCCTGTTCGAATTTTCCCTGCTTATCTTTGATAGCTCCGGTAAAAGAACCCTTTACGTGTCCGAAAAGTTCGGATTCGATCAGTTCTGATGGGATCGCCGCACAGTTTACTTCGATCATAGGTCCCTTTGCCCGTTCACTTTGATTGTGAATAGCATGCGCTACCAGCTCTTTACCTGCACCGTTAGGCCCGGTAATAAGAACTCTTGCATCAGAAACAGCTACTTTTTCGATCATATCCTGAATCTTCTGTAATGCAGGAGATTCACCGATCATCTGGTATTTTTTGTTGACTTTTCTTTTAAGTGTTTTATTTTCACTCTGTAGCGTCTTATTTTCCTTTTTCAGGGTTTCTTTCGCTAAGGCATTTTTAACACTGGTGATCAGTCTGTTGATATCGATAGGCTTAGAAATGAAATCATATGCTCCATCCTTTAAGCAAGAAACAGCAGAATCAATATCCGCATGCCCTGAGATCATAATAAAAGTAGTTTCGGGTTTTAACACCAAAGTCTGCTTCAAAAGCTCTGTTCCTGAAAGTTTTGGCATCTTTATATCGGAAATCACTAATGCGAAATCTTCTTTTTCCAGGTGTTTGTAACCCTCTAAACCATCTTCGGCTACTACAAATTCATAATTGGTAAGTTCATCAGACAGAATACTGTGCAGTACTCCTGAGATTGCTTTTTCGTCTTCTACTATAAGGATTTTTTGCATAGTTGCAAATTTAGATTTTTTGATTGAATTATTAGCAAAAACTATACCTAAATACTTTATTTAGAATAATCTCTTCGCCCGAAAATTGCAGAGCCAACCCGTACGGAATTTGCCCCGCATTCAATGGCAATAGGGAAATCATCACTCATTCCCATTGATAAGGTATCCAGTTTTTTTAATTGATTTAATTCATCAAAAACTTTTTTTAAGGTTAAAAATTCCTTTCTTACCTGTTGCTGATCGTCAGTGAATGTAGCCATCCCCATAAGTCCGGTAATGTGAATATTAGCAAATTCACCATTGATGTATCTTTGGAAGAGCTCTCTGGCTTCTGATATTTCAAGACCGAATTTACTGTCTTCAGCAGCGATTTTTACCTGCAGAAGAACCTTAATTTTTCGGTTATGTTTTCCTGCTTCTTTATTGATCTCCAGCAATACTTTTTCAGAATCCACACTCTGGATCGTGTCGATAAATTCAGCAATATATTTTACCTTATTCGTTTGCAGATGGCCGATAAGGTGCCATTGAATATCTTTCGGAAGCAGAGGATATTTCTCCATAAGCTCCTGGACTTTATTTTCACCGAAAACTTTCTGTCCCAGATCATAAACCTCCTGAATAGCTGAAACAGGATGGGTTTTTGAAACGGCTACCAATTGAACTCCTTCGGAAAGCTGTTCCTTTATATTGTTGTAATTTTCTTTAATATCCATAATTGCAAATTTCTGAATTCTTATAGCAAAAAGCTAATGATTTTATAAAATTTTAAATAGGTCTGAGTTATTTTTTTGCCATGAAATTTCAGAATGAGCTTTGTTTCATATTTTAATTTAAAACTTCATTGATTTTAGGATAAGCGGAAATCTTTCTGAATACAAACCGATTGGTCTTCTGTAGTTTTTCAATAAACAGGTCGAGCTCATTAATTGAATCGGTATCCGAAAGATACTGATCATGGGTAAGGAACACCAAATGTCTTGATGTTTTTTCAAGGTCATTAAAAAAGATGCTGTCTACTTTTTTCAACATGGCTTCGTGACTTCCTTTAAGGACCATTCTGTTTGTGGGCTTCCATTCCAGATCCCAGCCGATTACTTTATATCCTGCCTTTTTTAAATGATCGGCTGCCAGCGAAGAACTTTTAATATCCGTAACATTGATGTTGTTGAGCCTCCAGATATTTCTGCCCGGAGTTCTGGCGATTTTATTGTGCAGTGTAAGACTGTCCTTTGCTCTGTCAAAATCATGGACAACTGCTTCTGGATTTTTATAAAAACTGGAATATTTGTTGTGGTCATGCGAAAAGCTGTGATTGGCCAGTTCAATCAATGGGTCTGCTTTCAGCAGTTCCATATCATTCTTTTGTCTGTTGCTGTCATAGCAGTGTTTTCCCACTATAAATGCAGTAGCACATACATTTCTTTTGCGTAAAACTTTCAGAAGGTTTTCGGTCCCGCGATTAGGACCATCATCAAAAGTAAGATAAATAACTCTTTTGTCTGTCGGGGTTTCGTCATCCTCCAATTCGGGGACTATTTTTGCGACGGGATGGTCTTTGGAAATCATCTTTTCAGAATCTTTCGCGTCTTTTTTCTCATTACAGCTGTTGAATAAAACTGAAGTTGCACTCACCAATGCAAACATCCCAAGAAAAGTCAGGTTTCGCGACTTTTCCGCAAAAAGGTTTTTCATAAAAAAATTGGAGATTAAATGTTAATTATCGTTAAAATTTACAAATAGATGTTAACAATATACATGCCAATTTTTACAAAAAAATAAGTTTTAATAATATTTTAATCTATTAATTGTAAAGGGTTTTCAAGATAATATCTTTTTCAGATATAACCCATTTTTGATTGCGGCAGTTCCCCAAGTGTTATTGAAAAATATAAACGCTTTCTTTTGTGATTTTTGTATTTTCTCGGCTAAATGATTGAGAAATTCGCGAGTGTACTCAGATTTGTAGAGAATAGGCTTTCCATGAAGTCTATAATAAATGATTTCAGGATGATTACTCATTAAGTCTTCCGGAAGGTTTCCGGGAAAACTGACACCAGAAAAAATAATGTTTTTTTGCTTTAAAGCCTTTAAGACTTCATCAGTCCACCATGAAATATGTCTGAATTCCATTACATTTACGAAATCAAAGTCTGGATGTGTTAGTACCAAATTAAGGTTTTCGGGAGTATTTTTGAAAGAAGGGGGAAACTGATATAAAAATCCGGATAGCTTATTTTTTAATCCCTCATGGATGTGACGGCAAAAGATTTCGATCTCGTCCTTACAATCTTTCATTCTTTTTTCGTGGGAAATCGTTTTGGGGATTTTAATAAAAAATCTGAATTCTTCAGGAGTTTCATCAAACCATTTTACAAGAGTTTTCAGAGTCGGTTTTCTATAAAAGGTAGAATTAATTTCCACAGTATTGAATTCTTGAGAATAGAGCGTAAGGAAATTTTTAGCAGATGCATCTTGTGGATACAGAGAGCCTTTCCAATCGTTATTATAGAATCCTGAGCAACCGATATGATACATTTCTTTTTTCATGGTTTTATAAAGTTCCTCCGGATTTGATCTATAAACCTGGAATCCGGAGGAAAATTTGATTATTTAATGTCGAGATCGACAGCGTTTAATCTTAATGAATTAAGAATCACCGATAAAGAGCTGAAACTCATAGCTGCGGCTGCAATCATCGGAGATAACAGAATTCCAAAAAAAGGATACAATAATCCTGCCGCAATAGGAACTCCTAATACATTATAGATAAAAGCAAAAAAGAGGTTTTCCTTAATATTCTTCAATAGTTTTTCACTCAGAAGCTTAGCTTTGGCTACACCTATGATATCTCCTTTTAATAAAGTAATCTCTGCACTCTCAATAGCGACATCCGTCCCTGTTCCCATAGCAATTCCGATGTCGGATTGTGCCAAAGCAGGAGAGTCGTTGATTCCATCACCCGTCATTGCGACAATTTTTCCTTCTTTCTGAAGTTTTTTAACTTCATTTAATTTATCTTCAGGTAAACAATTGGCTTTGTAGTGTATGATACCCAGCTCATCCGCTACAGCTTTAGCTGTATGTTCATTATCGCCGGTCATCATCACGATATCCAGACCTTCTTTCATTAAGAGCTCAACGGCCTTTTTAGAACTTTCTTTGATTTTATCCCTAAAACTTATGAACCCTAAAACATTATGATCCTCGGCAATATATGAAATCGTATGCGCTTTGGTCTGAACTTCAATTGCCTTCTGTTTTAAACTATCAGGAATGGCAATCTGATGAGAGGTCAGGAGATTTTCGTTTCCAACATACACCGTTTTTCCATCGATGATTCCTTTTACCCCTTTTCCGGATATGTTTTCAAACTTTTCCACCTTCGCGGAAGAGATTTTTTGATCCTTAGCTTTTTTAATGACTGCGTTAGACAGTGGGTGTTCTGAATTCTGATTCAATGAATAGGCTAATTTTAAAATCTGATCCTGATTTCCGTTATCCACTGTTTCAATGTGTTCTACAGATGGTTTCCCTTCGGTAAGAGTTCCTGTTTTGTCCGTAATAAGAACATTTACTTTGTTCATTTGTTCCAAAGCTTCGGCATTTTTAATCAGGATGCCGTTTTTAGCCCCTTTTCCGATTCCAACCATCAAAGACATTGGAGTAGCAAGACCTAATGCACAAGGACAGGCTACAATAAGTACAGCTACAGCATTGACGAAAGCAAACAAACTTCTTTTCCCTTCGGGCCCGAAGAATTGCCATCCGACAAATGTTAAAGCGGCAATAAGGATAACCGTCGGTACAAAGATTTTGGAAACTTTATCGGTTAATTTTTGAATAGGTGCTTTACTACGACTTGCTTCATTCACCATTTTGATGATCTGGGACAATAGGGTTTCATCACCAACTTTTTCAGCTTTCATAATAAAAACCTGATTCCCGTTGATTGTTCCTGATGAGACCTTATCATCCATATTTTTTTCTACAGGAATCGGTTCTCCGGTGATCATACTTTCATCAACAATAGAGTTGCCTTCCGTTATTTTTCCGTCTACCGGTATCTTTTCTCCGGGCTTTACCTTTAAAAAATCACCGATCTTTACTTGAGAAAGAAGAACCCTTTTTTCTTCTCCATTTACGATCAGGTTGGCTTCATCCGGTGAAAGATTCATCAGCTCCCTGATCGCATTTCCAGTTTTTTTATGAGCAGCGGCTTCCATGAGTTGCCCCAGGATAACCAGCGTAAGAATAACACAGACCGCCTCAAAATAAAGAGGGATCTCATGATTGTGACCGCGGATTTCATGTGGGATGATATCCGGAAAAAGAAGAGAGACAATACTGAAAATAAATGCTGCAGAAACTCCCAGGGCAATCAGACTGAACATGTTCAGATTCCATGTTTTAAATGAAACCCAGCCTCTTTTCATTAAAAACCACCCAGAATAGAAAAGCACAGGAAGTGTTAAAGCCAGCTCAATAAAACCCTGAATCTGATGAGAGAACGGGAAATTAATCAGCATACCTCCCATAGAAAGAATAAATACGGGAACGGTAAATAGCAATGAAATAATGAATTTCCTTTTTAATATATTATAGGTTTCATCATTTTCTTCCCCTCCAGTATCAGGCATTCTTACGAGATCCATTCCGCATATGGGACAGCTTCCAGGCTCATCCCGTATAATTTCAGGATGCATAGGGCAGGTATATTTTGCGGTCTTTTTCTCAGGATATTTCACAAGATCCATTCCACAGACAGGACACCCTACATTGCTGTCATAAGTTTTGTCTCCTTCGCAATACATCGGACAATAGTATCTTCCAGCCATATCATCCGTAACTTTGGGAGCTTCATGATGGTGGGTGTGTGAATGAGAATGAGAATGAGAATGAGAATGAGAATGAGAATGTGTATGTTCTGATGATGAATTATTAACAAGCTCTTGTGTAATTTCTTCCAGGTGCATATGACAAACCGGACATTCGCCTTTTTCATCATATATTTTATCTCCTTCACAAAACATCGGACAATAATATTTTCCAATATGGTCTTTGAAGTTTTCCGGCAAATGGGTGGAAGAGTAGGCTGGTTTGTAATTAGGGTCCTTAGCCTGCTTTTCTTCAATAGGAACAAGGTACATATGACAAACCGGGCATCGTTCTCCTTGTTTGAAGTATACTTTATCTCCCTCGCATTCCATAGGACAATAGTAAACTGAAGATGGAGAAACACGATCCTGAGGTTTAATGAAAGCTTTTTCCGGCTGCGTCTGATCTTCCAGCTGATAATGGCCAATCTCGGCTAAAGCCTTGTTTAGCGTATTAAGGTTAATTGCAGTATCTGAGATAATAGTTGCAAGATTATTTTCCAGACTGATATCTGCTGTAATACCCTCGATTGAATTTAGCTTTTCAGAGATTTTTTTCTGACAACCGGAACAGCTCATTCCGAGTATTTTATATTGTTGTTCCATGATCTTAAATTATGATACAAAATTCCGTAAAGGAAAATAATGTATGTTATAAATTTAAGGATAATAGTTATAGAATTTGGGAAATCGGGTATTTGGATGTTTGAGAGTCGGAGGGTGTTAGGGTATTAGGGTATTGAATAATGGAGTAATATTGAGTTATTTGGGATTTTATTATCTTGTAGTACTGAAGCATTTATCTGCTTAAAGGCTATTTTATCATCTCCAATTATATGCTTAAACCGTCAAACATGTAAGCTCTAATTAATCCCATACGCTCTGATACTTCACTCAAAAACTGTCAAGCGGTTTTCTGTTATGGACTTTCAGTTTTTTAAACTCAGTAGGGGTGAATCCTGTGCTGTTTCTGAATTGTGAGGATAAATGCTGTACACTTTTATAACCAAGCTTTCCTGCAATTTCCGTTAACGTAAATTCATTATACAAAAGAAGCTCCTTTACCTTCTCTATTTTTTGAAGGATAAAAAACTGCTCCAAAGTAATATTCTCATTTTGGGAAAAGGTTTTTGAAAGGGAACTGTAATCCTTATGTATTTTTGAAGCCAGAAATTCTGATAATAAAAAGTCTTCATCGATATCAAGTTCGCTGATTTTGGTAATAATGAGATTTTTGATTTTCTCAACAAGTTGATGGGAGGAATCCTTTATTCTTTCAAAACCTGTTTTTTCCAATTCTGTTTCAATGGAACGCATATCATGATCTAAAATATCTGATTCCGTTTCCACTTCCCCAAGTTGTATGGATTGTATTCCGATCCCAAAATCATTAAAAATAGAAGAAACGGCAGAAATGCACCTGCCACAAACCATATTTTTGATGAAAATCTTCATAGCTGGTTATTTAATCGGTCCTTTACGAATTCAACCTGTGTTTTACCATGAGGAAGAGGATTTCCATCTTCACCTAAATTGACCATTACAATTTTATCTACCGTGATAATAGTTTGATGCGTCATTTTATTTCGTACCTCGCATCGCAATGTAATAGAACTCGAACCGAATGCTGTTACTTCAATCCCGATTTCAACAATATCTCCCTGTTTGGCAGAACTAACGAAGTTGATTTCCGAAATGAACTTCGTAACTACTTTTGTGTTTTCTAACTGAATGATAGCATAGAGAGCAGCTTCTTCATCGATCCATTGTAATAACCTGCCTCCAAAAAGTGAATGATTAGGATTCAGATCTTCGGGTTTTACCCATTTTCTAGTGTGATAGTTCATACCTTAATAATTTGCCCCACAAATTTAGCGCTAAAAACTGGCTTAATCAAAAGAATAGGATTTAGTTATCAAAAGAGAAATATTTATTTTCTCGATCAGAAAATTTCGTCATTTCGCAATATCAAACTCATCATATCATCTTTTTTCATTTTTTATTATTTCCATTTTATTTAATCATTTGATATATAGTATTTTACAAATATGTAGTTGTGTTTATTAAAAAATATTCAATGATAAGCTTAAATAGATGTGGTTTTAACTTGCATTTTAGCAATTTAATAGTATTTGTTGCTATATAAGTGTCATTTTACTATAAGATCTAGTGTTAAAAAATATTTAATTTTCCCAAATATTGCTTATAATATTATTGATATACGTATATAAAATATTGTTTTACGATAATTTTTGTCAATAGATCAAATGTGGGTGATAAAATACTTATAAAAACGCTTTGATTTGAAATTTTAAATTGTATCTTGCGAACGTTTATATTTGGAATCAATATTTGTTCATTTAATATATGTTGCTTTTCTTTTATATACCAAATTTTTATTAATTATTATAATTTTATTTAACAATGAACATTTTTGTTTCAAACATCAATTACTCAACTAAAGAGTACGAATTACAAGATTTATTCGCAGAATTTGGAGAAGTATCTTCTGCTAAAATCATTACAGACAAGGAAACTGGACGTTCCAGAGGTTTTGGTTTCATAGAAATGGGAGAAGAAGAAGGAAAGCAAGCTATTGAAGCATTAAACGCAAAAGAATTTAACGGAAAAACACTTAACGTTTCAGAAGCTAAACCAAGAGAGGAGAAGCCAAGAAGAAGTTTCGATAACAACAGAAGTGGTGGTTATGGAAACAACAGAGGCGGTGGATACGGCGGTGGTAACAACCGTGGTGGAAACGGCGGCGGAAATCGTTGGTAAAAAATATAAGCGGCTTTTAAGCCGCTTTTTTTATGTCTTTTTATTTCGTGTTCCTTGTTAATTAATCAATATAAATAATTTATACGATACTGTTTTACTTATTTATAAATATGCCTTCTTCGGGGGCTAATCTTTTTTCTTCTTTTTCTTTTTATCCCTGTTTTTCTTATCCTTTTTGGGATTAAGGATCTCATTGGCAATCTCCAGCTTCGGTATTTTGGTTTTTACGGGTTTTATTTCAATTTTAAGATCGAAATACTCTTTTAAATCATCCTGTGATATTAATTTTTCATTCAATAGGAATTGTAAGATCTCTTTTCCCGAATCATGAAAGAAGTTATGCGAAAGTTCTTTTAATAAAAACTTTTTATAATGTTCATAGGGTATGGTGACTGAATATTTAAAAATCCTGCCTTCTTTCTGTGTAGAAAGATATCCCTTTTCAACAAGGATCTTCAGGTAAGTGGATACAGTATTCTGGTGTGGTTTTGGTTCCGGATGCTGCTCCATAACATCTTTCAGGTAGAATGAATCGAGCTTCCAAAATAGCTTCATTAAGTTTTCTTCTGCAGTTGTAAGATGATTTATTTTCATAAGATATTCTAATGTTGAAAGTGTATACTGCAATAAAGATAAAGAAAAGAAATTAAAAATGCTATTGCCGCACCCATAAATACTTCTTTTATAGTATGCCTCTTTAATATTACTCTTGTAATTCCCACAAGAACAGCTATTCCCAGCCATAAAAGTCCTATTTTCCAACTAATGGCATAAAATAAGCCGGCGACAAAAACATTGAAGGCCGTATGCATAGAGCTTTTAATAAAAAAATTACTTATCTGTAAGGAAAAAAGGAGAATAAGGATAAAAAGCATTAGAAAATCCAGTGAGCCATATTTGATATAGTGAAGAAGTAAATAGGCAATCACAGCAATTGCAGCAAAAATATAAAATGTCTTCCTCTGAACCCTGTTTGAAACATCCATATTGGTATATCGTCCGGTCTTTACATTCCAGATCAGCCAGATAATAATAGGAATTATAATGATAAGTAAAATAGGAAGAAAGTAAGTAACTGAGTCTTTAAGGGAATATTCATGAACACTTTTATAAACAAAGAATAAAAATAAAGATACCAGCGGACTGAAAAATTCTGAGATAATTCTGGAGATTTTATGCAATGCGGATGTTTGTTTTTCTTCCATGTTTAAATTAAAAACTCAAATATAACATTATAAGTAAAAAAACAATTGGTATGTATACAATAAAAACAAAGTTTTTTTTATAATTTTGCTCAACTATTTCATAATAAATAAGCAAGAGCTAGCACATGAAAGAATTTTCTAAAGAGGTATACCTTAAGTGGTATGAAGATATGACAATGTGGAGAAGGTTTGAAGACAAATGCCGTTCTCTTTATCTAAAACAAAAAATCAGAGGTTTTTTACATTTGTATAACGGTCAGGAAGCTATTCCAGCCGGATTTACCCATGCAATGGATTTAACCAAAGATAGTATGATTACTGCTTACAGATGTCATATTCATCCAATGGCAATGGGAGTAGACCCTAAAAGAATTATGGCGGAACTTTGCGGGAAGGCTACAGGTACATCCGGAGGTATGGGTGGATCTATGCATATTTTTAGTAAGGAGCACCGTTTTTACGGAGGTCATGGTATTGTAGGAGGACAAATTCCTTTGGGAGCCGGTATTGCTTTCGCTGATAAGTATTTTGACAGAAAAGCTGTAAATATCTGTTTCTTTGGAGATGGAGCAGCAAGACAGGGATCATTACATGAGACATTTAACATGGCAATGAACTGGAAGCTTCCGGTAGTATTTGTGGTAGAAAACAACCAGTATGCGATGGGAACTTCTGTAAAAAGAACTGCCAACCATGAAGATATCTACAAATTAGGATTAGGATATGAAATGCCTTGTCTTGCAGTAGATGCAATGGATCCTGAAAAAGTGGCTGAGGCAGCTTATGAAGCTATAGAAAGAGCAAGAAGAGGTGATGGGCCTACATTCATTGAAGCAAGAACATACCGTTACAGAGGTCACTCGATGTCGGATGCTGAGCCGTACAGATCCAAGGAAGAAGTATCTATCCATAAAAAAGATGATCCAATAGAATTGGTAAAAGAAAGAATCCTGGCGAATAACTGGGCTACTGAAGCAGAATTGGAAACTATTGAAAATAAATCCAGAGATTTTGTTGACGAATGTGTGGAATTTATGGAAAATTCTCCATATCCAACCGCGGAAAAAATCTATGAGTATGTATATGCACAGGAAGATTTCCCATTCGTAGATAAACTGGAAAACTAAACATAATAGGAGATCATATGATGATGACCGGGAGTTATTATCATATCCCTTTCATTATCAAATTATCAAATTAATTCATTATCATATTAAAAAATTATGGCAGAAGTAATTACAATGCCTCGTCTTTCCGACACAATGACGGAGGGGAAAGTGGCGAAATGGCATAAAAAAGTTGGAGATAAAGTAAAAGAAGGAGATATTTTAGCTGAAATTGAAA
Organism: Chryseobacterium sp. Chry.R1; assembly: GCF_039645525.1. Taxonomy (NCBI): domain Bacteria; kingdom Pseudomonadati; phylum Bacteroidota; class Flavobacteriia; order Flavobacteriales; family Weeksellaceae; genus Chryseobacterium; species Chryseobacterium sp. Chry.R1. The sequence goes on along the minus strand of NZ_CP151793.1, from coordinate 3,558,048 downwards.
CAGATAAAGCTGTTCAGGATTTCGAATCTGAGATAGAAGGAACCCTTTTGTACGTAGGTGTAGAAGAAGGCGGTGCTGCAGCTGTAGATTCTGTTCTTGCAATCATTGGTAATGAAGGTGAAGATATATCCTCACTGAAAGGAGGAAGCGCTCCGGCAGCGGGAGGATCTGAAGAGAAAAAATCCGAAGAAGAGGTTAAAACCGAAAATAAAGAAACGAGTGTAGAACAGGCTTCTTCTGAAGTTCCTGCAGGAGTGGAAGTGATTACAATGCCAAGACTATCTGATACAATGACAGAAGGAAAGGTAGCGAAATGGCATAAAAACGTAGGAGATACCGTAAAAGAAGGAGATCTTCTTGCGGAGATCGAAACTGACAAGGCTGTTCAGGATTTTGAATCTGAATTCAACGGGGTATTATTAAAGCAAGGTGTTGAGGAAAACGGAGCAGCTCCGGTAGATTCGGTATTGGCAATTATAGGACCTGCGGGAACAGATGTTTCAGGAGTAGGTGCTGCAAAATCATCGGGTGCTGTTTCAGAAAAACCAGCTGAACAAAAATCCGAAGTGAAGGCAGAAGATAAACCAGCTGCTCAGGCGGTGAGTTCATCATCTACGGATAGAATTGCTATTTCTCCTTTGGCTAAGAAAATTGCTCAGGAAAAAGGGGTGGATATCCATGGTGTACAAGGTTCCGGAGAAAACGGAAGAATTGTAAAAAAAGATATAGAAAATTATCAGCCTTCTCAGGCTAAGCCGGCAGCATCTGCTCCGACGGCAAGTCCTGCAGCTCAGGTTGCTTTGAATTTTGTTCAGGGAGAAGATACGGAAACTCCAAACTCTCAGGTAAGAAGCATAATTGCAAAACGTCTTGCAGAAAGTAAGTTCTCTGCACCTCACTATTACCTGATGGTAGAGATCAATATGGATAAAGCAATTGAGGCAAGAAAAGAAATCAATTCCTTACCAGACACGAAGATCTCTTTCAATGATATGATCATTAAAGCAACAGCTGTTGCGTTAAGAAAACATCCGCAGGTAAATTCAAGCTGGGCAGGTGATAAGATCATTCACAGAGGAAACATCAATATCGGAGTAGCCGTTGCGATTCCTGATGGCTTGGTAGTTCCTGTTCTTAAGAATACAGACCAGATGAACTACAATCAGATTTCTGCGGCTGTGAAAGATATGGCTTCAAGAGCTAAATCTAAAGGCTTAAAAGCAAATGAAATGGAAGGTTCTACATTCTCTATCTCTAACCTTGGAATGTTCGGAATTGAAACATTTACAAGTATCATCAACCAACCGAACTCTGCAATCCTTTCTGTTGGAGCAATCATTGAAAAACCAATTGTTAAAAACGGAGAAATTGTAGTTGGAAACATTATGAAGCTATCTTTAGCATGTGACCACAGAGTAGTAGATGGTGCTACAGGAGCTCAATTCTTACAGACTTTAAAAACATATCTGGAAAGTCCTTTGACTTTATTACTGTAACAAATCCGGATGATATAGATAAAAACCTCTCGTTACGAGAGGTTTTTTGTTTGTAGATCTTGTAATTCAATAGAATTTCAATCATTAAAAAATTAATGTAAGATCATTAGAGTTTTATTTATATTCACTATTTTTGAAACATGATTATAGCAAGAAATATCCATAAATCTTATGGAAATTTAGAAGTGTTAAAAGGGGTTGATATCCATATCAAAACCGGGGAAGTAATTTCTATCGTGGGAGAATCCGGAGCCGGAAAATCTACTCTATTACAGATTTTGGGAACATTGGATTCACCTACTAATTCAAAACTTTACGACACCGAAATTACATTGGCTGGTGAGTCATTTATCAATATGACAGATAAGCAGCTTTCTAAATTCAGAAACCAGAATATTGGTTTTGTATTTCAGTTCCATCAGTTGCTTCCTGAATTCACAGCACTGGAAAATGTTTTGTTACCTACCAAAATTGCAGGAGCAAATGAAAAAGAAGCGCTGGAAAAAGCTTATGCGCTATTTGAAGATCTAAGAATTGAACAGAGATTGCATCATAAGCCGAACCAGTTGTCTGGTGGAGAAGCACAAAGGGTAGCGGTAGCAAGGGCACTTATTAATTCTCCCAAAACTATTTTTGCTGATGAACCAACGGGGAATCTTGATTCAAAAAATGCGGATGATCTGCATCGCTTATTTTTTGATCTTAGGGATAAATACAATCAGACCTTTGTCATTGTAACCCATAATCCCAATCTTGCGGAGATTACAGACCGTAAGCTGGTGATGAAAGATGGAATGATTATAGAATAGTTTGCTTCAATCATGCAAAAAAGAATGTTCTTTTTTCTGGTATTATTTATTTTTGTGGGCTTTAAGTCACAGATCAACTCTAATTTGCCGGAAGCAAAGATCATCGAAATTAAAAGATTCTTAGCCGGGAAAAGTTATAATCAAGACCTCGCTATATTCATTAATTATAAAGTCCATTCTGGTAAATACCGTTATTTTGTTTACGACCTGAAAAATAATAAAATACTTCAGCAGGCTATTGTTTCTCACGGAAGTGGTTCCGTTAATAAAAATACGGACGTTCTTAGCTTTAGTAATACTGAAGGCTCTTATCAGTCTTCCTTGGGGAAATTTGAAATAAAAGAAAGTTATATAGGGAAGTTCGGGAAATCTTACCGGTTAAACGGTCTTGATCCAAGCAATAATAATGCAATGGGCAGAGCTATTGTTATTCATTCATACGGATGCATACCGGATAAAGAATCACAAACGCCTGCTTGTCTGAGCCTTGGCTGTCCGATGTTATCGTCTGGTGCTTTTCAACAAACCGCCCGCTTTATTGATTCATCTAAACTACCGGTAATATTGTATGCTTTTTATTAAAAATTCGTACTTTGTACTTTTAATTTAAACTTCAATTATGTCCATTAAATTTCTTGCTGAGGATGACAGGCCACGGGAAAAATTTTTACGAAAAGGTAAAGATTCACTTTCCGATTCTGAATTATTGGCCATTGTAATGGGAAGTGGAAATAAAGATGAATCTGCCCTGGAATTAGCCAGGAAGATTTTATCATGTGTTAATAATAACTGGAATGAACTCAGTTTGCTGTCCGTTAAAGAGCTTATGAAGTTTAAAGGGATAGGTGAAGTAAAAGCACTTTCAATTGCTACCTCTCTTGAAATAGGACGCAGACGTGCCCGGCAGGAAATCTCAGACAAGCCGGTTATTTCGAATAGTAATGATGCTTATGTCATTTTTAAAAATCATTTATCGGATTTAAGGACTGAAGAATTCTGGGCACTGTTCCTTAACCAAAGTAACAAAGTTACCCAGATTTCACAGTTGACACAGGGTGGGATCAGTCAATCTATCGTTGATGTACGTGTTCTTTTTAAAACAGCGCTGGATAATTTTTCTACAGGTGTAATTATAGCACATAATCATCCTTCCGGAAGTTTAAAACCCAGCCGTGAAGATCTCACCATAACCCAAAAGATAAAGGAAGCGGGAAGGTTTTTAAGTATCCAGCTTTTGGACCATTTAATAATAACCCAGAATGCATATTTTAGTTTCTCAGACGAAGGATTATTATGATTAAGAGAGTACGATATCCCGAAATTGATTTTAAAAAATATACCCAATGCCTGGAAGGCTCTGAACAAAGGAAATATTCAGCTTCTAAAACTTTTTTAGATATCACTTCCCTGGATAAATGGGAATTGCTTGTTTACAATGATTATGAAGCAGTAATGCCGGTTCCGTACGTAAAAAAATACGGAATAAAAATCGTTCACAATCCTATGCTTTGTCAGCAGCTAGGCGTTTTTTCAAAGAAAGATGATGTTTCAATTAACCAGGCGTTTTTGGAATTTTTACAGGAAAACTATCTGATAAGAATTTACCAGTTCAATGATCATAATCAGTTTCAATCTACAATACCATTGAGAAAAAATTTCCTTATTCTACCTGATGCATACGAAAGGGTGTATGCCAAATATTCACCTAAAAGGAAAAGGAAGTTAAGGCTTGACGAAAATGTACTGGAGAATTCCCTGATTAAAAATGTAAGCTTTGAAGAGGCCCGAAGTTTTATTTCGGCCAATATGCTTGGACTTGATAAAGAAGGTGATCTTAACGGCTTTTTAAGGATTTTTGAAGTATTTTATAAGCTGGGTAAAATTCAATTTTCAGCTTTTTATTTTAAAGATCAAATTATTAATATAATTGCGCTTTATGAAGATTTAGGTACTGTTGCCTTACTTGGAACATTTAATGATAAAGAATATGTAAAAGTTTCCGGCGCATCCGTTCTCATCGATCGTGCAATCAGGAATCATATTGAAAGTAAAATATTTGATTTTGAAGGAGGAGAGCTACCTAATATTGAAGAGTTTTTCAGAGGATTCCGTCCGGAATTAAGACCTTACGGGGTTCTGCAGAGTTCTGTGAAATCTTTGGCTGAGAATTTAGTGAGATTAATTATTAAAGGAAGATTCTCAACATTAAAATAGATGACAAGACTTGTTTCTCATTTAGATTCGTTCTAAATATTATTTGTACCTTTATGAGGTTATTTTAACAACCTATTTAGCGATGTTCAAGCAGATCCGAAATTACAAATTACCTTACATTATTTATAATTTTTTCAATAAGAATAAATTAAAACATAATATTCCGCTTTATAAAAAGTATGGTGTGAAAAAGAACTACTTTTCAAGTATTTCAAGTAAAGATTTTTCGCATCTTCCTGCAAGCAAAAGAGAAGTGCATCAGGAAAAGATGATGAATACGGATTTTTATAAAAGCCTATCGGAAGAAAATAAGGAAAGTGCATCCAGGTATAATGATAATGGATATCTGATCTTAAAAAATTACCTTAATTCTTCAACGGTGGACCAGATCAATGCTGAAATCGAAAAATTAATGAATGACGGGACTTTGAAATTCCGTTACGGCGGTAAGCTGATGTTTGCTATCCATCATTCGGAAATTATCAGAAATATTGGTAATGATAAGGAGTTTCTCGATTTTTTATCGGTGTTATTGGACGGGCAGGCCAAACTTTTCCAGAGTATCAATTTTATTAACGGGAGCCAGCAAAAAACACATTCGGACAGTATCCACATGACTACCTATCCTCTGGGAGGATTATTGGGCGTATGGATCGCTTTGGAAGATGTAGACGAAAATAACGGAGCATTGCACTATATTCCGGGAAGCCATCAATTACCTTATTTCCTGAATTCTGATTATGATAATGAAGGAAGTGTCTTTAAAATCGGTAAAAAAAGTTATAAGGCTTATGAGGAGTTTTTAGAAAATAAAGTTCAGGAGCTGGGGTTAAAGAAAGAGGTTTTTCGAGCTAAAAAGGGAGATCTTTTAATATGGCATGCGAACGTTCTCCATGGAGGGGAACCACACCTGGATAAAAGCAGAACCCGCAAAAGTCTTGTTTATCATTATTTTGATGAAAACAGTGTTTGCTATCATGAAGTGACCCAACGTCCCGCACTTTTTGAATTATAAACCGACTGGTTTGCATGCAAAAAACACATCTTTACTCTGGCTTTTTATGGTAAATTGATATGGACTCAGATCTTTGTTTAACGTAATGGAATCATAAGGCGGGTGAGTTTCAATTACTATATTCTCTACATTTTGAAGCCATGAATTATTCTTGCTGAGTAGTTCAGCTTCCGCTCCTTCAATATCGATTTTAAGAAGATCAATATTTTGGATACCATTATTTTTCATGATGCTTACAATAGATAAAGCGTCCGTAAGAATACCGGTTTCAGATATTTTTTGATTGTAAGAAAGTTCATCTCCACCAAAGTGTAAAGCACCATCTTCAAAATGGGCTGCTGCATGTAAACAAATAATATTCTTAAATGACTGCGTATTGACTTTTAGCAGTTCAAAATTATCGTTGGAAGCTTCCACTGCATAAATTTTGGCGTTAGGATATTTCAGAGACAGGTAAATGGAGGTCATTCCGATGTGAGCACCGAGATCAACTATAATCTCAGGGCTTTTGTTTAAGAATTTAAGATGATCGGTGTAGGTTTCTTTCCAGAATATTTCGTAGAAAATATCAATATCACCTTTAAAGGTCCTCAAATACAGGCTGAATTCTTTTTTATTCTTCTTAAAATTATATACAAAGGTCTCATTGTTATTAAAATTGAGATCGTTCTTTCTGAATTTGGAACTGTACCTTTTTGAATTCACAATAATTGTAAAAAAGGTCTTCAGAGTACCGCTCATATTTTTATTGAAAATTACCTTTGAAATGTAGTTTTTTAAAGACATTATAAATTATAAGATGGTTGACAGTACAAATTAATGGTATTTATGTTTATTTCACTATTTTTTTGAGAGGAAAATGAAAAATAAAAGCTTTAAACTTGCATAGTGAATAGTAAATTATTAGTAATTTTGCACATCGAATTATGACAAGTTTTTCAGAATATCTGCCGTATGCTTTTGCTCTAATTATTGCAATTCCTTTTCTGGTTTTGCTGAGACAATTTGTACATACCTATATTACCCTTAAAAACCAGGAAATAAAGCTTCTGTCCGTGAAATCAAATTCTGAGAACAAGAGCCATTCATATGAAAGAATGACGTTGTTTCTGGAAAGGATCAAACCTTCGAATATTGTTCAGCGGTTTGATAAGGATCTGGCAGTTCATGAATTTATTTTTCTTACGGAAAAAACGATCAATGAAGAGTTCGAGTACAATTCTTCTCAGCAGCTTTATTTAACGAAAAATTCATGGAAGAATGTTGTCGATTGTAAAAATGCAATTATAGATTTGCTTCATAAGACGTATGAAGGTCTTAATAATAATGCCGATCTTAATGAATTTAAAACGGTTTTTATTATGAATTACATGAATGCTGAAGATTATATTGCTGTTACCATAGAAGATTTAAGAAGAGAAGTTTTAATATTATCATAACAAAAAAATTAAAATATAAATAATGATTCCAAATTTTAAAGCACATCCGTGGCATGGAATTTCTGCAGGAGAAGATGCGCCAAATGTTGTAAATGTATTTGTGGAGATTGTTCCTTCAGATACGATTAAATATGAAGTTGATAAGGAAACTGGATATTTAAAAGTAGACCGTCCTCAGAAATTTTCAAATATTATCCCTGCTTTGTATGGTTTTGTGCCAAGAACATATTGCCATAATGAAGTTATGAAGCTTGCTGTTGAAAGCGGTGCTGATGATGTAACAATGGGAGATCATGACCCATTGGATATTTGTGTATTAAGTTCACACAACATCCACTCAGGAGGAATGTTGATGGAAGCTATTCCAATCGGTGGTTTCAAAATGATTGATGGAGGTGAGGCAGATGATAAAATTGTTGCTGTAATGGTAGGTGATCACGCTTTCGGGCATTTCAGGGATATCGCTGAATTACCGGAAGCCGAAGTAAGAAGATTGATGCATTACTTCTTAACATACAAAAACTTACCGGATGAGCCTGCAAAATGTAGAATCCAGGAAGTTTACGGAGTAGAGCATGCAAGAAAAGTAATAAAAGCATCACAAAAAGACTACGCAGAAAAATTCGGTGGCTAAAATAAAACAGCATCCGGAACGCAATATAAAGAAGGCAGATGAATTTTCATCTGCCTTCTTTATATTTTTAATTAAATGAAGAGGGAAAAGGACCTCCGGTCATTAAATATAACCCTTGATCGTATTATAAGAACTTCCTATTTTCTTTGATAAACAGAAACTCCTTCTTTAATCGTTTCCAATATTTTAATATTCCGGATTTGTTCAGGATCAATGGTTAATGGATTTTGATCTAATATGACAAAATCAGCAAGCTTTCCAGCTTTGATGGAGCCTTTCCTTTCTTCTTCCTGAAGCTGATAAGCTGCATTAATCGTGATGGCTTTTAATGCCTGAAGAGGGGTTATTCGTTCATTGGGACCCAGGATCCTTCCGGAACGGGTTTTCCTGTTCACGGCAGAATACATTGCTGTAATCAAATCGGGTGGGGTAACAGGAGCATCGTGATGCATGGTGAAGATAATTCCTGCCTTTAACGCTGAATTTGCAGGACTGATGAATGATGCCCTTTCCGGCCCGAAAACGCTTGAGTAATGCCAGTCTCCCCATAAATATACATGAGTAGAAAAATAAGAAGGAATAAGCCCTATATCTTTAATTTTCTGAATATGATCCGGACGGCTGTTCTGAACATGGATCAGGGTGACACGAAGTTCCGGCCTGTAAATATTTTCCTCTTTCAGTTTTCCGATCACCCGTAATGCCTGATCAATAGCAGCATCACCATTTACATGAAGCTGTGCGGTGATATTGTTTTGAAATAAAGTTTTCAGATCCTCGTATAAGACCTGGTCAGAAAATATCGGAAAGCCTTTATAATCTGCTGACTGGCCTTCGGGAGGAACGAGATAAGGCTGGGTAAGCCAGGCCGTTTTTCCCTGTGGCGAGCCGTCATCTGAAAATTTAAAACCGCCAAGTTTTAAATGATTGTTGTATTTCATATATTTCGGCTTAAAGGTACTCAGCTCCTTTTTGAAATACTCATAATCTGGAAAATACACAACATCTGCTTTAAAAACGTGTTCGGATGCCGCTTTTTCCAGAAGGGCCACACTTTCGCCCATTGTCCTTCCGTCACAGATGGTGGTCTGGCCATAGCTGAGCCATTCATCCTGAGCTTTCTTAAGATTCTGCATGGCCTGCTCCTGAGCATTTCTTGTTTGTTTACTCATTTTTTCTGTAAGGGAAAGAAGCGCTGAAAAGCTTGCGTTTTCTTCTAATTTTCCATTAAGCTTTCCTTTTTTTTTATTTCGCCCGTAATGGCCTCCTTCCGGATCTTTTGAAGAGTCTGATATTCCTAAAAGCTTTAGCATGGCAGTATTGGCTACACTTGCATGACCTGAGGTATGAATAACAATAATAGGATTGGTTTTGCTTATAGCATCCAGTTCGTCCCTGGTCGGATGTCGGTGTTCAGTCATGATGGCATCATCATACCCATTGCCTATGACCGGTTGATTAGCAGGAATAGCATGGTCTTTAAGGTATTTTCTGATGGTATTCTGAAGGTCTTTAATGGAATTAACCGTACCATAAGGTTCAGGAAACAGATCGATTGCCTGCAGCATCCCCGCTCTTGAAGTGAGATGGCTATGAACATCAATAAAACCGGGAAGTAAAACTTTCCCTTCAAGATTGATGATCTTCGTTTTTTCATCCGTATAGCGGTCGGCTTCTGCCTTTGTTCCGGCGAAAAGTATTTTACCATTTTTTAAAACTACTGCCTCCGCCTGGGGAAGTGTATCTTCCATTGTTAAAATTGTTCCTTCAAAATAAAGAATTTCTGCTTTTTCTTTCTGAGGTCTTCCTGCACAGCTGATAACAATAAGAATTACTGAAAATAGTAAATAAATTGATGCTTTCATACAATATCGTGTTTTTGTGGTGTTCTTAAATTTACGAATAAATATATTATCGGCCTAGTCTTAATAAACCATAAGAATTTTTGTTATATTTATAAAACTAATTACTATTTATTAATATAAAAATAATAAACTATGGATTTGTTCTATTTAATTCCGGTTTTTGGTGTTATTGCTTTACTATACACTTTTATACAAAGTAATTGGGTGCAAAAACAGAATGCCGGAAATGAAAAAATGAAAATTATCAGCGGGCATATCGCTGACGGTGCGATGGCTTTTCTAAAGGCCGAGTACAAGATTTTAACTTATTTCGTAGTAGTTGTGGCGATCTTATTAGCCGTAATGGGAATGAGTAATTCTAATTCCCACTGGAGTATCGGGATTGCCTTTGTGGTAGGAGCTATTTTTTCTGCTTCTGCTGGTTTTATTGGGATGAAAATAGCAACCAAAGCCAATGTAAGAACTGCAGAAGCTGCGAAGACTTCATTGTCTAAAGCTTTAAAAGTTTCATTTACAGGAGGTTCAGTAATGGGAATGGGGGTTGCAGGATTAGCCGTCCTGGGCTTAGGAGCTCTTTTCCTGATCATTAAGCAGATCTTTGCTGCTGATGCTCCGGTTGATTCTCATGAGATGGAAAAAACGATTGAGATCCTTACCGGATTTTCTTTAGGCGCAGAGTCTATAGCATTGTTTGCGAGAGTGGGCGGCGGTATTTATACTAAAGCGGCCGACGTAGGGGCGGATCTTGTAGGGAAAGTGGAGGCAGGAATTCCTGAGGATGATCCCCGGAATCCGGCTACCATTGCAGATAATGTAGGAGATAATGTAGGGGATGTGGCAGGAATGGGAGCTGATTTATTTGGTTCTTACGTAGCCACTGTTCTGGCAACAATGGTACTAGGAAGAGAAACAATTTCGGTGGATTCTTTCGGGGGATTTGCTCCCATTCTGCTTCCGATGCTTATTGCAGGAACCGGGATCATTTTTTCCATCATAGGGACCTTATTTGTCAGAATTAATGACAATGAAGGAGCTTCAACTTCCAGTGTGCAGAATGCATTGAATCTGGGGAACTGGGGAAGTATCGTAATTACTGCGGTAGCTTCTTATTTCCTGGTTACTTATATTTTACCTGAAACAATGGTATTAAGAGGTCATGAATTTACCAAAATGGGTGTTTTCGGGGCTATTATGGTAGGATTGGTGGTAGGAACTTTAATGAGTATCATCACTGAATTCTATACAGCGATTGGTAAAAGGCCGGTTTCCAGTATTGTGAGACAATCTTCGACCGGTCACGCAACGAATATTATCGGAGGTCTTGCTGTAGGAATGGAGTCTACTTTACTTCCTATTATTGTTTTGGCAGGAGGTATTTACGGATCTTATCTATGCGCCGGTCTTTATGGGGTGGCTATTGCAGCAGCAGGAATGATGGCAACAACAGCTATGCAGTTAGCGATTGATGCCTTTGGACCCATTGCTGATAATGCCGGAGGAATTGCTGAGATGAGTGAACTCCCGAAAGAAGTTCGTGAGAAAACAGATATTCTTGATGCCGTAGGAAATACCACCGCAGCTACAGGAAAAGGATTTGCTATCGCTTCTGCAGCATTAACAGCCCTGGCTTTATTTGCGGCATTCGTAGGAATTGCAGGAATTGACGGAATCGATATATACAGGGCTGATGTTTTAGCCGGCTTATTTGTAGGGGGAATGATCCCTTTTATTTTCTCGTCACTGGCAATCACAGCGGTGGGGCAGGCGGCAATGGCCATGGTGGAAGAAGTAAGGAGACAGTTTAGAGAGATCCCGGGAATTCTTGAAGGGACTGCTGAACCCGAATATGAAAAATGTGTTGCCATATCAACGGATGCGTCGATAAGAAAAATGATGCTTCCGGGAGCCATAGCGATTATATCTCCTTTATTAGTAGGTTTTATTTTTGGTCCTGAAGTATTGGGTGGATTCTTAGCCGGAGCTACGGTATGTGGTGTTCTGATGGGGATGTTCCAGAATAATGCCGGAGGTGCGTGGGATAATGCCAAAAAATCTTTTGAAAAAGGTGTAGATATCAACGGTCAGACTTATTATAAAGGTTCAGAGCCTCATAAAGCTTCTGTAACCGGTGATACTGTGGGGGATCCGTTCAAAGATACTTCCGGACCATCGATGAATATTTTAATTAAATTAATGTCTATTGTTTCTTTAGTGATTGCGCCTACATTGGCCACTTTACATAAAGATAAGATTGAAGCTGAAAGAAAAGCGACAATTGAAAATTTATTGAGCAAAGCCGGTGCACATTCAGGTGTTGAAAATATGGATCCGGGAGTTTCTGGAATTACTGTAACTCCAGCCGAAATCAAAGGACATTTGAATGAAAACGGAGATTTTGTATATGAAACCGGAAATATCAAGGAAATCAAGATGAACAATGGAAAAACCATTTCACTTGGAGAAAACAGCCGTCTGTTTGAAATGTATAACAGCATAAAAAATAAAAATCAATCTGTTCTGGATCCTAATCATTGGTACACAATTGAAAATCTTTATTTTGAAAGTGGTTCTAGTGATCTTAAGGCGGGTTCTGATGCTCAGCTGGCTAATTTAGCGGAACTGTTGAATGCTTTTCCGGGTCTTAGGATAAAATTAGGTGGTTATACAGATGATACAGGAAATCCTGACAGTAATAAAAAACTATCCAACTTAAGAGCTCAAACAGCTAAACTGAAACTTTTAGAAATGGGTATACCGTCAGATAGAGTAGAAGCAGAGGGATATGGTTCCCAATTCCCTGTTTGTGAAGAAAATGATACCGATGAATGTAAAGCAAAGAACAGAAGGATTGACGTAAGGGTCCTTTCTTTATAATTCAAAATAATATCTACAAAAAGCACCGCAATTTGCGGTGCTTTTTTATGTGGAGCAATCTAGCTAGAGGTTCTTTTTTAAATGTTCCATCGCCCGGATGATCATATCATCGCTTTTAATAAAGCTAAATCTTACATAATCAGAGTTTTGCCTTGAATTATAAAAGGCTGACAAAGGAAGGCATGCGACCTGTTTTTCTGTGGTCAGCCACTTTGAAAATTCAACATCAGTCATGGTTTTAGAGATGTTTCTAAAGTTAACCAATTGAAAAACACTTCCTTCTGACCGCTGTTCAACAACTAAAGGCGTATTTTTAATTAATTCATTGAACAGATCTCTCTTCTTTTGCATCAGGAGTTTGTTTTCCAGGGGATCAAAAACCTCAAGGTATTTTGCAATAGCATATTGAGCAGGACCATTGGCACTATAGGAAATATACTGTTGATGACATCTGAATTGAGAGGATAGAGGTTCCGGCGTAAGCAAATAGCTTACTTTCCATCCTGTTGTATGGAACATTTTACCAAAGGAAAAAATGCAGAACGTCCTTTTTCTAAGTTCTTTGTGTAAAAAGGAACTGTAATGTTCCTGTTCATCATAGCAATAGGTGTCGTAGATTTCTTCCGATATAAGATAGATTTCCTGATGCCTGATCAGATCATAAAGATGATTCCAATCCTGTTCTGACCATATTTTGCCGGTGGGGTTTTGTGGAGAATTCACAATGATTGCTTTGGTCTTTTCCGATAAACAGCATTGAAGTTTATCCCAATCTATATCAAAATCATTTCCAAGATCATAATATACAGGAACACCACCATTGAGAACAATAGAAGGAGCATAAGTGTAATAGGATGGCTGGATAATAATCACTTCGTCTCCGGGATTTATAATGCTTTTTAAAGCCGTATATAAGGCAAAGGTTGTACAAGGGACTATGGTGATCTCTTCCTTTTTCAGATGGATCGGATTTTTACGTTTTTCATTAAACCTGATGATGGATTCTATAAGCGACGGGCTACCCGCAAGCGGTTCGTACTGATGGTGAATCAGATCAACTGATTCTTTAAGGTAATATTTGAGGCGGTGATCAATATCAAAATCAGGTAACCCTAGTGATAAATCATAACTGTTATGCTTTGCGGCCAGCTCAGACATATCAGTAAAAAAAGAATAATGTGTAAATCCGTAAATATTTTCCACCTTTTGCGTGTTTATATCAAATATAAGGAAATTTAGAATCGGTTATAGATTAAATAAATTTTGTTACTTTTAGTAAAATTATTTTTGTAATGAGAAAAATACTTATTCCACTATTGGCTGTCGCGATATTATCTTCTTGCGAAACTGCTAAAGTGACATCGGAAAATCAAAACGGACAATCGGCTTCAAAGGCAATGTCTAAGTCTGAGAAAGCTTTTCAATCTGCATATAAAGAAATTAAGCTAGATGACCTGAAGCAAAATTTATATGTGATTGCTTCCGATGAAATGGAGGGCAGAGATACCGGAAGTCCGGGACAGAAAAAAGCGGGAGAGTATATGGTTAAATTTTACAAAGATCTCGGAATTTCTTATCCAAAAGCTTTAGGTTCATATTATCAGAAAGTACCCGCATCTTTCATGCAACAGAGAGGAGGTAGAAATCTTCCTGATTCTGAGAATATCCTTGCATTTATTGAAGGTTCTGAGAAGCCTGACGAAATAGTTGTGGTTTCTGCGCATTATGATCATGTAGGTACGAAGAACGGGATCGTATACAATGGGGCTGATGATGATGGAAGCGGAACTGTAGCTGTGATGGAGATAGCCAAAGCTTTTCAAAGTGCTAAGAAAGCCGGTAACGGACCCAAAAGATCCATTTTATTCCTGCATGTAACGGGAGAAGAGCATGGATTATTCGGATCAGAATATTATACGGACAATCCGGTCTTCCCATTAGCCAATACGGTAGTAGATCTGAATATCGATATGATCGGAAGGGATGATCCTGAAAACAGAGGAAAAAACTATGTGTATGTAATAGGCTCGGAAATGCTGAGTTCACAGCTGAAAGTAATTAATGAAGCTGCCAATAAAAAGACCAATAATTTAGCACTTAATTATAAATATGATGATCCTAATGATCCTGATAGATTGTATTACAGATCGGATCACTATAACTTTGCAAAGAATAATATTCCTGTTGCTTTTTTCTTTGACGGAATCCATGAAGACTATCATAAACCAACCGATGATGTTGAAAAGATTGATTTCAGTTTATTGCAAAAAAGAGCTCAGCTGGTATTCACAACAGCGTGGGAAATTGCCAATAGACCGGAGAGAATTACGGTTGATAGAAAATAATAGATAATAATAAAATACTATAATTAATTACTTTATATAAATGATGTAATTATTTATTATATAGTTGTTTATTTATTTTTATTGAAGTATTACGTGATGGTAATTCGAGAGGCAAAATCAGAAGATATTTTTCAGATACAGATAGTGAGAAATGCTGTAAAAGAAAATAGATTGTCAAATCCTGATCTTGTTACTGATAAAGATTGCGAAGAATTTTTATTTGAAAGAGGGAAAGGTTGGGTGTGTGAAATCAATGATCAGGTTGTCGGTTTTTCAATTGTTGATTTGAAAGAAAATAACATTTGGGCACTATTTGTTCACCCAGATTTTGAAGGTCTTGGAGTAGGGCAAAAGCTTCACCACATCATGCTGGATTGGTATTTTCAGCAAACTAAAAAAAGTGTTTGGCTGGGAACAGCTTTTGATACAAGAGCTGAAAAGTTTTACCGGAAGATAGGCTGGAATGAAACAGGAACTCATGGAAAGCACGAAATTAAATTTGAAATGACTTATAAAACCTGGAAACAAATAAAGCCATGAAACAAAAAATGAAATCAATTCGACCATTTATTGGTGCTCAAAACTTTATGGAAAGCAGATCTTTTTATACGGATCTGGGATTTGAGGAAATTGTTTTAGAAGAAAAATTATCATTATTTAAAAAACAAGATATTGCATTCTATCTTCAGGATGCATATGTGAAAGAGTGGATTGATAATACCATGATCTTTGTTGAAGTAGAAAATGTGGATGAATATTGGCAGGAACTTTTGGATTTGAACTTGACAGAGAAATATAATACTATAAAACTAACGCCCGTAAGAACCCTGAATTGGGGAAAAGAATCTTTCGTGCATGATCCTTCTGGTATTTTATGGCATTTTGGAGAATTTTTCAACCATTAATTGAATATGATTTACGCTTTTGATACCTACTATTATGAGAATTACGCCTACACAGTCTGTCTGGCATTCAAAGACTGGGCAGATGATCTGGAAACAGCAGCTTACAGTGAAAAAACTCCTGTAACTTCTGAATACGAAAGTGGAGCTTTTTACAAACGGGAACTTCCATGTATTCTAAGTTTATTATCAAAGATTGATCTCAAAAATGGAGATATTCTGTTAGTAGATGGTTATGTGACTCTCAATAATGAAGGTAAGATTGGACTCGGAGGATATTTATATGAAAAATTAGAAGAAAAATATCCTGTTGTGGGAATTGCAAAAAATGAATTCTCCGCTCCTGACTCTCAGCGGAGAACAATCTATAGGGGGGAAAGTAAAACACCGTTATTTCTTACTTCGAAAGGAGTTGATGTAGATTTCTTAAAAAATAAAATAGAGAAAATGCACGGATTGTACAGAATACCGACATTGTTGAAAAAACTAGATCAATTGACAAGAATTGCTTAATTACAACCTTCTTATCTACAACTAGGTGAGGACTTTGTCATAATTTTGAATTTTATAAAAGGATAAAAACGGATAAGAAGCAGAATATATAATTCTGCTTCTTATTTCGTTAATGTAGTCCATAATAAAAGGAATTTACGAACCAGTTTAATAAGGTACATTTCCTTTTCGCAATCTGAGAACAATATTTTGAATTCCAGGTAAGCATATCAAAATAACAATTACAACAAGCAATCCGATCAACATAATATCATAATAATCTTTTGTTGAGCGTATTAATATCTGTTGTTTTATAAAATAATTGAAGTAAGCATTTGAGGCTCCTTTGGAAGTATACATATCGTTGCCTGCATTCAAATAAGCTTGTTGAATATTCTGCAGGGTAATTGATAATTGGGGATTCGTTTCTGTCAATGATTCTCTGAGCTTATCATTGGCTTCAGATCTGGTATATAATTGTGTATAATTGTTTACAGCCATACTGCTGCTAAATCCTAAGAATCTGGCAAAAATACCAAGAAAAGCAGCATTGAAGGCAACCTTTGGAGGTGCTGAAGAAACCATAAATGATACAATAGGAACAAACAAGACCCCTGTAGAAACTCCATAGATGAACATTGGAAGAATAAAGTCTTTTGTTTCGCCCGTAGAAGATACAAATTGTAACATGTAGAAATAATAGCAGGCCATGATGACAAATCCTGTGATAATAATTCTTATCAAGGAAATCCCCATTAAGATAAAACGAGCAGTGATTGCCATGCTGACTGCTGTACCTAAGATAACGGCTATCCAAACAGGAATAATATGGAGCGGATCAGTGGCAAGGACAACTTCTATATAGCCATAGGTAAGGCCGGTCGTTCCTTTAAAAATATAAAAAACAAAAAGCAATAATAAACCGATGACAAAATTTTTGGCTTTAAAGATCTGTAAATTAATCAATGGATGTTTTAACCTGTTTTCCCGGACTATAAAAAGAAACAATAGGATGATAAAGAACATGCCCAACAGAACAATAACTGGACTATCTAACCAATTGAGCTGCTGTCCATATATCAAAATGTATCCGATAACAGAGGAAAATGTAAGATAGTAGAGATACCCGATCCAATCTACTCTGTAGAGAGGAATCTTTTTTGAAAACCTCGCTTTTGAATTCATGCCTATTAAAATCACAAAAAGCAGAGTAATGAGCATTAAAATCAATCCGAAAAACAGCCAGTTAAAGTCTAAGACATCAAGTAAAATACTACTATAAATAGCATATACGGGAACTGCGATCTGTATGGCTGCATAGAAAATACTGTAACCGATAACTCTTGCTCTCGTGGAAGATAAACGGGAAAAAACCATATTGAGGATGATACTGCAAATGAGTGCACAGGCAATTCCCTGAACGACTCCACATACCAGAAATAATCCCCAGTTTTTAGAATAAAAACAGATGAGTGAACTCACCGAATTTAATGCTAATCCTATTATCAGATATTTCCTGGGTGCAAAATATTTAGTAATACGAAAATCTAAAGCTAAAAAAGTGACTGCAGAAGAATAGGTAAGTACCATAGCATATTGAACATCTGTTGGCTGGACTCCATAATATCCTGCCATACTGATAGGCCTTCCGTACAGAGCAAAGCTGAATAAGGAGACCATTAATATGGTAAAAATAATGCTTCTGGCCAGCCATTCAGGGATCCAACTTTTAAATATGGGCATATTGTGGGCTTCCATTAGCTTTAATTTTTGTTGATATACACATTAGCATTCATTCCTGCAGATAGCCCGGACAGTTTCTCCTTGGTTTCTGTAAGCTTGATTCTTACAGGAATACGTTGTATTACTTTTACAAAATTGCCTGTAGCATTATCTGGTGGTAGAAGAGAATAGCGGGAACCTGTAGTAGGAGATAAGGATTCTATGACACCTGAAAATGTTTCTCCTGGAAAAGCATCCACTTCTATATTGACCTTTTGGCCCATTTTGAATGTCTTGATCTGTGTTTCTTTGAAATTGGCTACCACCCATTTCTCCTGCGATTTATTGACAAGAAATGCCAGAGTCTGCCCCGGTTGAATCAGTTGTCCTTCCTGAATGTTTTTTTTTCCTATTTTACCATCAAATGGAGCCGTGATTACCGTATAACGTATATCGAGATCCTGTCTTTCTATAGATGCCTGTCTTACTTTTATTTCAGCATTTATTGCGAAACGTTGTGCTTGTATATCATTGAGTTTTGACTCTGCTACCCGAAGAGATGCGAGCGTTTCTTCGTAATCCGATTGATTGGTTAATAGGGAAGTATGTACGTTATCAAATTTTTGTTGAGTAGTCGATTCATCTGCCAGAAGATTTTTATAGCGCTCGTATTCCTTTTGCTGCTGATCCAGTTTAGCTTTGATTCCTGAAATATGGGCTTTTATGACATCAATATTTTTGATCTGGGTTTGTTCACTGGCGCTTAGTATAGGGAGTTTGGCCTCCGATGTCGCTAATTCTGCTAAAGCTGTTTCTTTTTTAAGATCATATTCATCCCTTTCAATACGTACGAGAGTATCTCCTTTATGGACTTCCTGATTATCCTGGTAATAAATTTTGCTGATATATCCACCAACTTTAGCATTTATAGGTGATAGATAAGCTTCTATCTGTGCATCATTGGTCTGCTCATACCAATATCCTTTCCAGAAATGAAGTACAGCCCAATTGATGATTACGATTAATAATAGTATTCCTAACCATTGTGTTGCTACTACTATAATACGGTCTGTTTTATTCTTGTTCATAATTTTATTTTAAAGTGTTCCTGTGATAATCAATAGTTTTATATGGCTTAGTCTTAAATTTGCTTCAGCAGATGTAAGATTGAATTTGGCTTGTAACAGAATGTTCTCAGCATCTAAAAGATCGGTCAGAAGAGATTGCTGATTGAGGTAGCTGTTTCTGATTACTCTCACACTTTCAGTACTTTGACGAATGGTAAGTTCTGCTGTCTCTACACTTTCTCTTGCCTGTTCTCTTTCAAGGAAAGCATCTCTTACTTTAATCGATAGGTCGTCTTGTTTTATCCGGCTCTTTTCAATCTCCTGTTTTTTCAGGTTATATGCATGAGCAATAGTGTGTTTACTCTTATAAAGATTGTCTACAGAGTAGGTTACCTTTAAACCTATTTGACCAAATCCCCAGAGATCATTGGAGTATGGATAAAATGAAATTTGAGGATACGTATAATTGTATCTGGAGTATACAGAAATCCTTGGTAATAGTCTTGATTTTACCTGCCTAATATTAAGCTCACTTAATGTCTGATTTGTGTTAACAATCTTAAGATCAGGTGAATTATCGAGTGCAGCTGCAAGATAGTCTTCATAATTAGATCCTTGTAAATTCTTGTTTTCCAGAATATCTTCAGAAGAAATATCCAGTGGCTCAGTACTACTTCTTCCCATCAGAATGTTGAGTCGTTGCTTGGTAAGATCAATTTTCTTTTTTACATCCGAATCACTGAGTTGCAATTGAGATAGTTTGACTGAGATTCTTAATACATCACTCTTCAATACAATACCATTCTTGTTAAGATTTTCAATGGTGGATAGCTGCTTCTTTTCGCTAGAAATTTCGGAGGAAATAAATGATTCAAATTCCTGGAATTTGTACAGATCGTAATAGGATGCAGCGATCATATATTTTACATTATCTTCCTGTAATTCAAACTCATATTGTTTGCGTATTTTCTCTTCTTTTTTAATTTCAATGTTCCTTTTGTCTTTTCCTCCACTATAAAGATTGAAATCCAGATTGTAGCCCAATCCATAACCATATTCCTTAATTGGAACACTTTGAGGTGACGAAAACAGACCATTTTCATACAGAAGAAACTTGGAGTTAAGACGAAAATCTCCATCGACAGACAATTCTGGTAATTGCTTATCTTTTGCTTCTAAAATACTGATATCGATTTCTTCTTTTGCCAGTTCTGCAAATTTCAATTGTTTGTTTTGTGACTCTGATATATTCCAGATTTCATTCAATGTCAATACGGAGGGATTATCCTTTATTTGTGCTTTTATACCAGCCGAAACAGCCAGGTACAGAAGTATGATATATCTTTTCATTGTAAGATTACATTTTTATACTGGCAAAATTATTGTGGATTAAAATGAGTCTTTTTATAATATTAGCCTTATTTTTGTTTATTCTGGCCAATATTTTTAAGTTTATCTCTATTTGATAAGTCATTATCAGTGTTCTGTTGTAAAATTTTAAAATCGACTCCTGCCTATGAAAACGATAAAAGAAGTAAGAGAAAAAGTAGATGCTCATCCTGCATCCATATTGATGATCCGTCAGCAATGGGAACAAAGACTACCCATGCATAGGCATCAGAAAGGACAGTTGCTTTTGGTTATTGGTGGAATGGCAAAATTGAGAACAAAAGAAAAAGATCTTTACATTCCACGCAGTCACTATATCTGGATGCCTAAAATGTATTCGCATAATTTGATGTTCAATTCTAAGGACCTTGATATCATTAATATTTACTTTCCGGAGGAAGAAAAATTTAATCATCCATTTTACGATGATCTGGGGATATATCCTGTTAGTAATCTACTTTCTGAGCTTTTGAATTTCGGAAAGGATTGGAATGGAGATTTCTTTCCAGATTCATGGGAATATGAATTTCTTCTCACTATGAAACATTTACTTCCTAAGGAGAATTTGAAAAAATTTTCTATCCAGTTGCCTACCACCAATGATGAACGTCTTACTGCAATTATAAAATTTGTTCGAAACAATTTAGAAAACCCACTCACACTAGAAGAAGTAGGGGGTAAATTTGGATTTAGTGTAAGAAGTCTGACCCGTATATTTACCAATAAATTGGGGATTTCGTTTATCCAGTATGTAAAGATGGTAAGGATCATTCGTGCAATGGAATTACTAAAAGATACTACTCTGAGTATGAGTGAGATTGCTTATGAAATTGGCTATTCCAATATTTCGGCATTTAGCAATACATTTCAGCAACTGACTAATATGAGACCAACAGAATTTAAATCGATGCTTTAATGAAATAATTATTCCTGTCTGTAATTGCATCTTAAGCTTTTCTATCAGGGATTATAGATACCATTAATCATTTTGTTTTTTATTGAGATTTAATTAAAAAAATGATAAAATATTTTTTTAATTAAAAAAAGTTTATACATTTGTCACATCAAAAAATAAAAGTGAACAGTACATTCAACAATATTATTACTATCGTTATTGTCATTATCGGATTCCGGTGATGAGCGATGGTATTGTTGAAACTCTATAAAATTATTAGAAAGCCATCCTCATCCGGGATGGCTTTTTTTATACCCGAATTTTAAAAAATTTAAAAAAATTAAAATATGTATTACAACAAAAAATTTAAACTCCATAATCTGAAAAAGGTTCTGAAATCATTCGGAGTTTGCAATCATTCTTTTCAATCGGATAGCAATGATACATCCGGTGCTTTTTATCTAACAAATCAAAGTACTGTAGGACTAATGATTTTATAATGCAGAAGTGAAGTCTTTTTATAATTCTGCTATTGTAGAATTAGATAATTTAAATTGTTGATTATTAGTGTTTTGTATTTATTTTATCGTGATTTGAATATTGTAATTTTAATTGAAATATGAAAGATAGAAAATATACAAGCCTTAGTTTTGAATCAAAATTAGAAAAGAACTTCATGTACTGCTTTTGGAATCGGAACAGGTTAAGTAAGGTTTATTACCATGTTGACCCGACTGATGAGAATAGCTTTTTTTATGTCTAAACTTAAAATAATTTAAAAAATAAATATGTATTACAACGAGAAAACGATGCTTTATTATGACGGAAAGTTCCAGGAGGCTACTACTGCTTCTACGGGTCTTTACGGACAATCACTTCACTACGGATATGCTGTCTTTGAAGGAATTAAATCATACAAAACAAAGAACGGGGCCAAAATTTTTAAGGCAAAAGAACATTATGACCGCCTAAAAAAATCAGCAGAATTAATGATGATTCCTTTTGATTATTCTACGGAAGAGATGATTGACTTGACTTATAAGCTTTTGGAAATGAATAATTTAAGTAATGCATACATCAGACCGTTAGTAATTTGCTCTCCTAACATGAGTCTTTCAAAAGGAAACAAAAGTTCTTTGATTATTGAAGCGTGGAGTTGGGATAACGGATACTTATCCGACCATGCAAGGATAATGACCTCTTCTTTTGAGCGTCCCAATCCGAAGGCATTTAGAATAGAAGCAAAAGCGAGTGGCCATTATGTAAATTCTATTCTTGCATCGCAGGAAGCCAAAGATAAAGGATTTGACGAAGCAATGCTTTTAGATGGCAATGGAAATGTAGCGGAAAGTTCAGGAGCCAATATTTTTTATGAAAAGGATGCAAAATTATATACACCGGCAAAAGGGAGTATTCTTCCAGGGATAACCAGAGCGACAATGTTCGAGATATGCGATCAGCTAGGGATTAGCTACGAAGAAAAATTCTTTAAACCTGAAGAAATGGAAGGAGCAGATGCCGGATTTTTTTGTGGGACTGCAGCGGAAGTGGTTGCGTTAGAATCATTGAATAATATTCCATTTAAACTGAAGTGGGAAAACAGTGTGTCTGCTTTGATTCAAAAAGCTTACAGACATCTGGTTTTTGAAGAAGATTATTCCTATTTAAAACAAGCGCTGTATGTGTGAAACATTAAATAAATATTCCAGGGTTCTCACTCAGGATCCTACTCAACCGGCAACTCAGGCGATGTTTTACGGAATCGGCTTTAAAAAAGAGGATTTCGATAAGGCCCAGGTTGGAGTAGCGAGTATGGGATATGACGGGAATACATGCAATATGCACCTTAACGGGCTGGCAGAATTGGTCAAAAAGGGAGTAAACGGACAGAATCTTGTTGGCCTGATGTTTCATACCATAGGGATCAGTGACGGAATGACCAATGGGACAGATGGAATGCGATATTCTCTTGTCAGCAGGGATGTGATTGCAGACAGCATTGAAACGGTGTGTGCAGGGCAGTACTATGACGGTCTTATTACAGTTCCGGGATGCGATAAAAATATGCCTGGTTCCCTAATGGCAATGGCGAGATTAAATAGGCCATCGATCATGGTATATGGTGGAAGCATAGAAGCAGGACACTATAAAGGCAATGATCTCAATATCGTATCTGCTTTTGAAGCATTGGGAAATAAAATTGCAGGAAAGCTTTCTGATGAAGATTATGATGGAATCATCAAAAATTCCTGTCCAAGCGCGGGGGCTTGTGGTGGGATGTATACAGCCAATACAATGGCTTCTGCGATTGAAGCACTGGGTATGAGCTTACCGTACTCATCTTCTTATCCGGCTCTAAGCAAAGAGAAAAAGGAAGAATGTGAGTTTGCCGGACATTACATGAGGATATTGCTGGAAAAAGATATCAAGCCTTCCGATATCATGACGCCAAAGGCTTTTGAAAATGCCTTGAGAATCATTATGGTTTTAGGGGGAAGCACGAATGCAGTCCTCCATTTTATTGCAATAGCAAAGAGTATTGGTCATCATTTAACGCTGGATGATTTTCAGAAGATTAGCGATACTACGCCTTTGCTGGCTGACCTTAAACCTAGCGGCAAGTACCTGATGAAAGATCTTCATGAGGTAGGAGGAATACCGGCTGTGATGAAATATCTATTGGATCTCGGACTTCTTCATGGAGACTGCCTTACGGTAACCGGAAAGACAATGGAAGAAAACCTTAGAAATATTACTTCAATTATAGATAGGAAACAGGATATTATCAGAGATATCAGCAATCCGATAAAAGAAACAGGCCACATCCGTATTATGTACGGCAACCTGGCGGAAAGAGGCTGTGTGGCCAAAATTACAGGCAAGGAGGGGAATTTCTTTAAAGGAAAAGCAAGGGTTTTTGATGGTGAAAAAGAATTTATCAAAGGCATTGAAGACAAAATAATCCAGGAAGGTGATGTAGTTGTGATTAAGAATGAAGGCCCTAAAGGCGCTCCTGGAATGCCTGAAATGTTGAAACCAACTTCTGCATTGATGGGTTCCGGACTAGGTAAGAATGTAGCATTGATTACTGACGGGCGCTTTTCCGGGGGAACTCATGGTTTTGTGGTAGGACATATTACACCTGAAGCCTTTGAAGGAGGATTAATTGGTTTGGTTAAAGACAATGATGTGATCGAACTAGATGCTGTAAAGAATACCATCAACCTGATTATATCAGATGAAGAATTAAAAGAAAGAAAAGCCGGATTCAAACAACCGGATTATAAAGTAAAAACAGGGGTGTTATACAAGTATGCAAAGCTGGTATCAGATGCCTCTCAGGGATGTATAACAGATTTTTAAATTGAATATAATGGAATCAACATTTAATGCATTAGAAACAGAAAGGTCTACACAGACCATAAAAAAATTGAAAGGGGCAGAAGTTATTTTGGAAATCCTGAAAGCTGAAAACGTCAATACGATCTTCGGATATCCTGGTGGAGCTGTCATTCCGATTTATGACGCATTATATGATTACAAAGACGATTTAAAGCATATTCTCGTTAGACATGAACAGGGAGCAATCCACGCAGCACAGGGGTTCTCCAGGTCTTCGAACCATACCGGGGTAGCTATTGCAACCAGTGGCCCGGGAGCAACCAATCTGGTAACAGGACTTGCAGATGCTATGATTGACAGCACACCGGTTGTTTGCATAACCGGACAAGTATATGCATCCCTTTTGGGATCTGATGCTTTTCAGGAAGTAGATGTGATCAATGTTACCGCTCCTGTTACCAAGTGGAACTGTCAGGTAACCGATGCTAAAGATATTCCGACAGCTTTGGCAAAAGCTTTCTATATAGCAAGATCAGGGCGACCAGGTCCTGTATTGGTGGATATTACTAAAAATGCACAACTTCAGGAAATCGATTTTACAGGATATGAGGCCTGTAATTCCATCCGGTCTTATCATCCTAAACCCCGAATCAGGCATGAATACATTGAGCAGGCTGCTCTATTGATCAATGCTGCTAAAAGACCATTCCTACTTTTCGGGCAAGGAGTGATTATAGGAAAGGCAGAAAAAGAGTTACAGGATTTGGTTGAAAAAACCGGCATTCCTGCGGCTTCTACTGCTTTGGGTTTAGGAGCACTTTCTACAGAACATCCGCTTTATGTAGGAATGCTAGGAATGCATGGACATTATGCTCCTAACAAATTAACCAATGATTGTGATGTGATTATCGCTGTAGGAATGCGATTTGACGATCGTGTAACCGGAAAATTGGATCAATATGCGAGACAAGCTAAAGTAGTTCATCTCGATATTGACCTTGCGGAAATAGATAAAAATGTAAAAGCGGATGTCCCTGTTCTTGGTAATTGTAAAGAAACACTTCCTCTGCTGACTGAGGCTCTTTCAGAAAACTCACATAAAGAGTGGCTGGATCAGTTTAAAGAACTGCATCGTGAAGAAAATCTTGAGGTTGTACACAAGGAATTGAATCCGGAAACAGAAGAACTTACCATGGGAGAGGTGTTAAAATACCTGAACCAACTCACCCATGGAGAGTACATCATCTGTACGGATGTGGGACAGCACCAGATGATTTCCTGCAGATATGCTGAATTTAAAAAATCAAAAAGAAACGTCACTTCAGGTGGTCTTGGAACAATGGGATTTGGTCTTCCTGCAGCAATAGGTGCAAAAATGGCAAATCCTGACAAGCACGTGATCTGTATTGCCGGAGACGGTGGTTTTCAGATGAACATCCAGGAGCTGGGAACTATTTCACAATTCGGAATAGGGGTAAAGATGATTGTTCTGAACAATTCTTTTCTCGGGATGGTTCGTCAATGGCAGGAACTCTTTCATGACAAGCGATATTCTTTCGTGGATATTACCAGTCCGGACTTTTCTGCTGTTGCTGAAGCCTATGGTATTAAAGCAAAGCATGTAAAAGAAAGAGCTTTCCTGGAATCTTCATTAAAAGAAATGCTTGAAACAGAGGGATCTTATCTTCTGGAAATAAAAGTAGGAAAAGAAAATAATGTTTTCCCGATGGTTCCACAAGGATGCAGCGTAAGTGAAATCCGCTTAAAATAAAAATAAATATGATGAATAAACAGGAATACACCATAAGCGTTTTCACAGAAAACCAGGTAGGATTACTCGCCAGAATAGCAACGGTTTTTTCTAGAAGGGGGATTAATATAGACAGCCTGAATGTTTCACCTACAGAAATTACAGGTATTTCCAGGTTTACCATTGTAGTGGAAACTACATATGAAACTGTAAGGAAAATATCCCGCCAGATTCAGAAGCTGGTAGAAGTGATAAAAGTATATTACAATACCAATGAAGAAATCGTATGGCAGGAACTGGCACTTTTTAAAATAGAAACCAATGTCGTTTCTGAAAAATTCTATGTTGAAAGGATTTTAAGACAATATGGTGCAACCATCGTAAGTGTAAGAAATGATTATACTGTTTTTACGATTGTGGGACATCATGAAGAAATAGGCCGTTTCCTTGACCTTCTGGAGCCTCATGGTCTTATAGAGTTTATCAGAAGCGGAAGAGTAGCAGTTATTAAATCCAATGAAGCTTTCCATAAAAAGCTGACGGCCCTTGAAAAAATGGCTTATCAATAAAAAACACAAGTTCAATATATATAATGTGGCCAGAATTGGCCGGAAAAATAACAATTAAAAACAAAATTATGGCATTAATTAAATTTGCAGGAGTAGAAGAAAATGTAGTAACAAGAGAAGAATTTCCAATTGAAAAAGCGCAGGATGTATTAAAAAATGAGACTGTAGCGGTTTTAGGATATGGTATCCAGGGACCTGGTCAGGCTTTAAACCTTCAGGATAACGGAATCAATGTAATTGTCGGACAACGTAAGAATTCTAAAAGTTGGGATAAGGCAGTACAAGATGGATTTATTCCGGGTGAAACATTATTTGAATTAGAAGAGGCAGCACAAAGAGGAACTATTCTGTGCTATCTTTTAAGTGATGCTGCACAGATCGAATTCTGGCCAACATTAGAAAAACACCTTACCCCTGGAAAAACATTATATTTCTCACATGGTTTCGGAATTACCTATAATCACCAGACTAATATCGTACCGTCTAAAGAGGTAGATGTGGTTTTGGTGGCGCCTAAAGGATCCGGAACATCTTTAAGAAGACTTTTTGTGGAAGGTAAGGGATTGAACAGCAGTTATGCCATCCATCAGGATGCAACGGGAAATGCAAAGGATAAAGTAATTGCATTAGGGATTGCGGTAGGTAGCGGATATTTGTTCGAAACCAACTTTAAGAAAGAAGTATATAGTGATCTGGTAGGAGAAAGGGGCTCATTGATGGGTGCAATACAGGGACTTTTTGCGGCTCAGTTTGAAGTATTGAGAGCTCAGGGACATTCACCTTCCGAAGCCTTTAATGAAACCGTTGAGGAATTAACACAGTCTTTAATGCCTTTGGTGGCAGAGAACGGAATGGATTGGATGTATGCCAACTGTTCAACAACAGCCCAAAGAGGAGCTTTAGATTGGTGGAAAAAGTTTTATGACGCTACAAAACCTGTATTTGAAGAGCTGTATCAAAGTGTGAAAGAAGGAACTGAATCACAAAAATCAATTTCAAGTAACAGTAAAGAAAATTACAGGGAAGGTCTTAACAAAGAGCTAGAAGAATTGAGAAATAGCGAATTATGGCAAGCCGGGAAAGTCGTAAGATCGTTACGTCCGGATAGAGAATATGAATATGAAAAGTAAAACCATTACTTTCCCTTCCTTAGATGCTGTTAAAAAGGCCCGGAAAACTCTGGAAAATATTGTCAATACAACACCACTACAGGAAAGCGTTAGACTTTCCAGACAGATTGGAGCTGATATTTTTTTGAAAAGGGAAGATATGCAACCGGTCCGTTCCTATAAGATCAGGGGTGCCTATAATAAAATCTACAGCCTCCACAGAGATGATAAAACCGGAAATGGAGTTGTTTGTGCCAGTGCAGGAAATCATGCCCAAGGCGTTGCTTTTGCATGCAGGAAAATGAAGATCAACGGAACGATTTTCATGCCCGTCACGACTCCTAAGCAAAAACTGGAGCAGGTAGCCATGTTTGGGGAACAGTATGTTGAAATAAAGCTTATAGGCGATACTTTCGATGACACAAAGAATGCGGCCATAGCATACAGTGAAAATTCGGGAGCTGAATTTATCCATCCGTTTGATGATGTGGAAATCATTGAAGGGCAGGCTACCTTGGCCATGGAAATTCTGGAACAAGCAAAAGATCCTATAGATTTTGTACTTGTACCACTTGGAGGAGGTGGGTTAGCTGCTGGCATTATCACTGTGTTTTCGATTTTATCACCTCAAACGAAAATCATTATTGCAGAACCAAAGGGAGCTGCATCGATGAAGGCATCTGTAGAAGCCGGAACCAATATCGAATTGTTGTACATTGATAAATTTGTAGATGGAGCTGCTGTTCAAAAGGTAGGCGACCTTACTTTTGAAATCTGCAGGGACCATATCCATGAGTGTATTGCTGTTCATGAAGGGAAAGTATGTGAAACTTTATTGGAACTTTACAACAAGGATGCAATGGTGCTTGAGCCTGCAGGTGCATTGACGATAGCTGCACTGGAGCTCTGTAAAGAAGAGATAGCGGGAAAAAATGTTGTATGCATTGTAAGCGGAAGTAACAATGATATTACAAGGACGGAGGAGATTAAAGAAAGGGCAATGCTTTATAAAGGATTGAAACATTATTTTATTGTAAAATTTCCTCAGCGACCGGGTGCTCTTAAAGAATTTGTTCTGAGTGTTTTGGGAACATCGGATGATATTACTTTTTTTGAATATACCAAAAGGAATTCCCGGGAAACTGCTTCAGCGATCGTTGGTATTGAAGTTCCTTCTTTTTCAGACTTTGAAGGATTATTAAAGAGAATGAAGCAGGCTGGGTATTATGAATCATATCTCAATGATTCCCCCAATATGATGAATATTTTAATTTAGATTAATGAATCAAGCCACTTACAAAAGTGGCTTGATTATTTGGTAAACATAAGCTTTGACCGGTAATAAATACCCGTTATAGTCTTATGGATACTTAAAATAAGGCTAAACTGATAAATGTCATGGTGTTTATTATTTTTATTCAGTCTAAATAAATATAAATTTGTTGTAGCAAAATAACAATAAGAAATAGAGAGATAATTACTCTCAATTATTACGGTTTGTTTTTTGGAAAGTATAATAAAAATAACACAACTAATCATATCCATATCAATTTTTGTTTTTTTAACCGGTGAGGCCATATCTCACCGGTTTTCTTTTATTATAGGATAAATGTTCCTGTAAAAAGAAACCCTTCCTATTATTGGAAGGGTTAGTTGTTAGAGTAAATTATTTCAGTTTATTAGATAAATCAAATCGTTACGATTATTCCTGATGGCTTAAACAGCTTCAGATTTACTTAAATTCCTGATATCATTGAATAATGTCCGTACTTCACCCCATGTATTTACTCTTTGGTGGTGATCTATATTACTGTTGTGTCCTGCGTTAAACATAATTGGTCTTCCCTTACAGAAATCCAGATTTTTAATATGGTCATCAATAAGGTAGTCCGTATCGATTACACTCTTATCTCCGCACATAATGATATTTTTCCATAAAATAAAAGGGAAGTGCTCCTGCAGCCATTGGTATTTTTCATATAATGAAAGCGGAAACTCCATTGCTGCTGTCACAATATATACATCATAATCTTTCATCAGTTCCTGTACTACCTCTATGGCACCAGGCATTACCGGTAAGGTGCGGAAAAATCCCGGAGTTTGCAGATATTCGAATATTACTTCTTTGTTGGGAAAAGCGTCCGGTTCCGGTTTACCAATCATATCTTCCCGGCTGATTAAAATGCCATGATCCCTGTAATACCAGTCAATTAATTGTGCCTCTACATCTGCTATTACACCATCCATATCTATAGCGATCGTTTCTTTTTTATTTTTCATTTTGCAATTATTTGCAACAAATATATTAAATATTGCATAAAGTTGCATTATCTTGCAATAAATATTTTCTATATTTGTGTTATGATAAAAGCTGAAAGACAGGATCGCATTCTGGAATATCTGGCCAAGGACAAAAAGGTTTTGCTTGATCAATTGAGCAAAACCCTTAAAGTATCTGAAGATACCATACGCCGGGATATTAAAGAATTATCCGATAAAGGGTTGCTTAAAGCCGTCCGTGGTGGTGCTCTTCAACGGTCATCAATGCCGTTGCATTTTAAGGACCGACAGAATATTGATGTGGCCCACAAAAAGATGATTGCAGAGAAGGTTTTGGAATATATCACTCCCGGCATGGTTCTGCTTGTGGATTCAGGAACTTCAGCATTGGCTGTAGTAGCGAATTTGCCAAAGGATATCGCTTTAACTGTTGTCACCAATAGCTTTCCTGTGGCTTCCCTTTTGGAAGACCATACAGAAATTGAAGTTTTGTTTATGGGAGGAATGTTGAATAAAATTTCATTCTCTACAACAGGATACGAAACCATACAAAGTATAAGAAATATCAGGGCAGATATCTGTCTACTGGGTGTTTGCAGTATTGATCTGGAGATGGGTGTGACGGGAGATGATTACGAAGATAGTCTGGTAAAAAGAGTAATGATAGAAACTTCAAAATGTACGATTGCCTTATCGACCTCAGATAAACTGGGAAAATCGGAATCCTTTTACATATGCGCCACGAATTCCCTGAATGTAATCATCACAGAAGCTGATTCCGATTCTGATTATTTAAAACCTTATATAGAAGCGGGTATAGAAGTACGGTAAAATCAAAAGGCAAAGAATAACTTTCTTTGCCTTTTGATCAATTCTAATCGATAATAATGGCCATGCATAACCCATTTGGCCCTGCTTGTGATCTTGGACGGCATGCTCCGTTAATGCAGCACCAGTCATCACCACATTCCAGGTTGGCAGGACATTGCAGGTATCCACCATTAATACGTCTTAGTTCACTTCTTTCCAATGATTTTAAATTTTTCATAGTACATAGTTTTAGTTGTAAAACAAATGTAATGAATTATGTAGTAGGAAATTATCTGTTATTAAAAAAAACCTGTTTATCTTTTTACAAAGTGATTTTTTCTCCTTTTACAGGGAAAATATACCGGATTCCCGAAGTATTTTTTTCCTTCAGTTGCTTCTTGATTTTCTCTATGTTATCATCCACAGGTTTCAGGTGGGTAATGATTATAGGGACGTTTTTTAGTTTTCCGGGTTGACAAAAACCATTTAGAATATTCAATTCATTTTCCAATAACGCTGGGGTAAGATGTCCAAATAATGATTTATCCGGTTGTTCATTTGGAAAAGAAACTTCTATTAGAATTCCTTTTAGCTTTTGCTTATTTACATATGGAGCAACCTGTTTCCATAGTTTTTCGAGCTTATTGCTTTTTTCTATACGATCGCTTCCCGTATCTCCCAAGTAAAGAAGGTAATCATCATTATACCGTAAAAGAAAAGCTGTACTTTCATAAGGGTTGACGTGGCTAATCGGAAAAGCTGTCACATACATTTCTGTGTCTGTTAGAGGTATTTCCCTGTTTTCTTCCAGACTGATCATTTTATATTTACCTAACCTGGGTGTTTCTCCGGTATCGGTAAAATTAGCCCAGCTTTGCCACGAGAAATATTTATCTGTAATGATGTTTCCAACAGAAGGTAGTGTATACACGGACTTTTTTGTATCATCCGGGCTGTTGATGATCAATCCGCTTACATGATCAAGATGTGCATGGGAGATAAGATAGCCTTTGATATTTTGTTGGATCACCTGCAATGCAGAATTTTGTTTAAAATTTCCCTTCTCTATTGCTTTTTCAATTCCGGAACGTATTGTTCCGGCATCAAGAGTAATATAATTGTCAGAATGCACCGGAGCAGCCATGTAGCTGGATAAATTACTTTCATCACCTCCACCATAAATCCCCAATGGGATTACTTTGAAGCTGTTCTGTGCGGAACAAATGGCTGTCGACAAAATAATAGCCAGGCTGAAAAATTGTTTTATCATGTAAAATACGTGTTATTGTTATGAGGAATAATGGGAATACAAATTTAATTTAAAACATAGCGATCACAAAACAAATTAAGAAATCTATGTTTTGTAAGACTCCAGGTAATTATAATTATGTTTATTACAATTCTGAAATAAGGGAAAAGGGCTTCTCATAAATGAAAAGCCCCTGCTGCAAATGCATTACATATAAGCATGTAATAAGTTATTAAATAAAAGCTTCCCGCTGGAGGGAAGCTTTAGACTAAAATGATGAAAATTATTATTAAGGTGATGTTTCGTATTCAAAAATAGTGATTGCTATACATTTGTTTTTATGATCATGATCATAAAGTGGTGGATTATACTAGTCGTTTATCAAAAATAATTATGGATTTACTTTACTAAAGTAGCGTCAAGTTCTATTTTTCAACTATGAAAAAAAGAACTTTCACTTCAAATAAAGTTGCCGCTTGTTTAATTCCGATTTTGAATGTTTCGGGGGATACTATTTTTAGAGCTTTGAACAAAAGGTGATGTGTAGCCTCACCAGGGATCGAACCTGGATCTAAAGTTTAGGAAACTTTTGTTCTATCCATTGAACTATGAGGCCTTAGTGGGTCAAATATATTAATATCCATTTAAAAATAAGCCATGTTCAGCCATTTTTTCTTTCAAAAAGGCTGATTTCCATTTTGGCTACATCAATATCCGTTTTGGCAACTTCAGTCATTTTTCGAGTGCGGACATTTGTATTGTAATTTTAATACAACAAAAAATGAAAACAATTTTTATAACAGGTGCCTCTACAGGACTTGGAAAAGCGAGTGCTAAATTATTTCAAAGCAAAGGATGGAATGTAATAGCAACGATGAGAAATCCGGAATCTGATACCGAACTGCATACTTTAGAAAATGTAACGTTACTTCCTTTGGATGTTACCAATCCGGAACAGATCAAATCTACAGTAAAAAAGGCATTGGAGATGAGTTCGATAGACCTTGTATTCAATAATGCGGGATATGGTTTAATAGGACCTTTGGAAGCTTTAACAGATGATCAGATCGTAAAACAATTAAATACCAATCTTTTGGGAGTGATCCGTGTTACACAGGCATTTATTCCTTATTTCAGGGAAAAGAGAAGCGGAATGTTCATTACTACAACTTCTATTGGAGGCTTGATTGCTTTTCCATTAGGATCTACCTATCATGCCACGAAGTGGGCATTGGAAGGATGGAGCGAAAGCCTGGCATTTGAACTGAATACCTTCGGGGTGGATATAAAAACCGTTTCTCCAGGCGGGATTAAAACAGATTTTATCAGTAGGTCGCTGGATATGGGTACCCAACCGGAATATGAACCAATGATCAATACTATGTTTTCCAATACGGAAGCGATGATGGAAGGGGCTTCAGAGCCTGAATTAATTGCTGAAGTAGTATATGAAGCTGCTACCGACGGTAAAAAGCAACTTCGCTATGTTGCAGGTAAAGATGCTAATGAGCTGTATGCACAACGTCTGGAGATGGGAGCAGAAGCATTCCGTGAACAATTCGGAAAGCAATTTATATAAATATTCATTCAAAGAACAGTGCAGATATAACGACTGCACTGTCTTTTTAACTTTAAATAATGCTTACATTTATATTATGGAAAAGAAAGATAATGCTCCTCTGAAAATTTCCTCTATTTCCGAGCTGCACGATATATTACAGGTTCCCAAACCGCTACATCCTCTGATCAGTCTTGTGGATAATACCACAATGAGTGTAAATAAAGAAATACTAAACCGGAATTTTGTCTTGAATTTTTACAAGATATCATATAAATTTTCTGAAAACGGGAAAATGGGATATGGCCAAGGATATTATGACTTTAACGAGGGTGGAATGATGTTTACGGCTCCCAACCAGATCCTGTCCACTGACGAAGAAGCGGAATACCATGGATATACCTTATTCATACATCCTGATTTTATTAGGAATTATCCCTTGGCTAAGAATATAAAGAAATATGGCTTCTTTTCTTACGATACAAATGAAGCACTTCACTTATCCGACAAAGAGAAGAAGCTTATCGTAGGATTGCTGGATAATATCAATGGAGAACTCCATACTGCGATTGATGATATCAGCCAGGATGTCATTATATCTTATATTGAAGTATTACTCAATTACAGCAACAGATTTTATAAGCGTCAGTTTATTACCCGCAAAACCGTAAGCAATGATCTTCTTTCCCGGATGGAAAAGATCCTGGAGAATTATTTTGAAGATCAGGAGACCTTACAAAATGGACTTCCTACCGTTGAGTTTCTGGCTTCCCGACTGAACCTGTCACCCCATTACCTGAGTGATATGCTTCGTAACCTTACAGGTCAAAATGCCCAGCAACATATCCATGAAAAATTAATTGAAAAAGCGAAAGAATATCTTACAACCACCAGCTTATCTGTAGCAGAAATAGCTTATCAGCTGGGATTCGAGCATTCACAATCATTTAATAAATTATTCAAAAAGAAAATGAATATTACACCCCTAATATTTAAGCAATCGTTTAACTGATTATTGCAAAGGGCTGAAATGTAAGAATGGTTGCTTTTTATTGTTGAAAATCACTTTGTATGATATTCCTGAGAATAAAGTTTGCCCGTGCCTGCGGAGTATCAGGCGGTACAACTATAGGCGTATAACCATAATCAATATAGGTAGACCTCATCACATTATAAGTTTCTGCTGCTTCTTCCCAGGTTTGCTTTCTTTCGCCGTCTATTCTGTAGATTTCCGGCCAGGGTGGAAGAATAAATACCTGGGGATTATAGAGATAATTTGTGGTAATATTTTTCATTTCAGAGGTAACAGGTAATTGAATCATACGCGC
This sequence comes from Chryseobacterium sp. Chry.R1, assembly GCF_039645525.1. Classification (NCBI taxonomy): domain Bacteria; kingdom Pseudomonadati; phylum Bacteroidota; class Flavobacteriia; order Flavobacteriales; family Weeksellaceae; genus Chryseobacterium; species Chryseobacterium sp. Chry.R1. The sequence goes on along the minus strand of NZ_CP151793.1, from coordinate 3,522,895 downwards.
ATAGCAAAAAGCATCTATAATCCCACGATCAAAAAAAACAATCTCATCCCGAACATCAGAAACAGCCTCATAACTTTGTAAAGATGCACTGATCATAAGATCCGTATAGAGTTCTCTGTTTCCCCATGGAAGTCCATTTCCTTTATTCTTTATCTGTTCTTTAATGATTTGTCTTGCATCTTCTTCTACCGTCCGATATCCTGTATTTTCAAGTTCGTTCAGTAGAGTTGTTTTTCCAACACCGGGACCACCGGTGATGATGTAAAAGTTGTTCCTACTGTATTTCATTCCCATTTTTATGGAGTTTTAAAAGGAAAATGATTTAATCTATTTCCTGGCTTTTATATTTGTTCCTGTAATCTGCCGGAGTGAGTCCTGTGATTCTTTTAAAGACCGTTCTGAAGGTTTTAAGATCGTTATAGCCGATACTGTAAGTAACGTCAGCAATATTGTGTTCTCCAGATTCAAGAGCTTTCTTTGCAGCTTCTACCTTTACACGCTGGATGTACTCTATAGGATTTAGGGAAGTCGCATTTTTAAAACGGCGGATAAAATTTCTGCGACTCATATTCACCTGGCTGGCGATCTGTTCTACTGAAATTTCTGTTGTAAATTCCTTTTCAATATAACTTTGTGCTTTATGGATTTCATCATCATTATGCCTGCGCTGTCCGGAAAAGATTGTAAAAATGCCCTGGGAACTTCGTCCATAGTCAAGAGCATAGAATTTGCTTAAAGAAACCGCCACTTCTTTACCGCAGTTTTTTTCAATGAAATACAAAATTGCATTCAATGATGAAAATCCGCCACCGCCTGTAATGATCGCCTTTGAATGAGTAACCACATGGTCCGGTTTGAAATCGATTAAAGGGTATCGATACTGAAGATCTTCTATAGCGTTCCAATGTGAAGTCGCAGGCATATGATCAAGAAGTCCGCTTTCAGCAAGGAAATATGCTCCGGTACAAAGACTGATGATCTCACATTTTTGTTCATACTTTTTCAGAATCCATCCCGTCAGTACAGCATTTTTTGTTAATATGGCATTCACATCTTCCTGTCCGGATTTCATGGGAGCCACAATCACAACATCTGTATCGAATTTTTCTGCCAGTGTTCTGCTACAGCAAAACTGCATAGGCAGCCCGGATGAAACTTCTTTATGATGAACCCCGATAAGTTCTATATGAAAGGGAAGTGGCCTGCCATTCATTAATGCCATCTCATTGGCACTGCTTAAAAGTGCTGTTACCGTGGAGACTGCTGTAGGTATAGCATCTTCATACACTATAATTGAAATATGTTTCATAATATCAGTGCTTGTATACTCAAAAGTACATAATTAAATGGCACAAAATGCACTGCATGTTGTCATTTATGCGTTGCCCCTTTTACAAAGAGGCTCTTTAATTTTACATAAAAATCAGTTATGAAAACAATATTTGAACATAAAGAGAGGCAGGAGCTGATCGAAAGGATCAGTGCACTAACAGATAATAAGACTGCACAGTGGGGAAAAATGAATGTTTATCAGATGATCAGACACTGTACCGTTTGGAATGATTGGATTTTAGGAAGAAATAAACAAGAATATAAACAGGAATTTTTGGGAAAACTATTTGGGAGAATGGCTTTAAAAAGATTATTGCGGGAAGGAGCTGTCATGGATAAAAATGTACCGGCCGGTGAATTTGCCATTAAAGAAAAAACAGGAGATACGGACTTATATAAAAAAATATGGTTGGAGCAGATTGCTGCTTATGAACACTATTCAAATTGCGATTTTATCCATAATTTCTTTGGGAAAATGAAAACAGAGGATTTGGGCATATTTGTTTATAAACACATGGATCATCATTTACGGCAGTTTAATGTATAATATTCATAATATAGGATACTAATCATTATTTCTTGCTATATTGGTCTTTCACTAATTGTTACCTAATATTATGAAATACCTATATTTAGTAGTATGCTCACTTTTAATTATTGCCTGTAAAGGACAGGGAAAAACAGATCTTTCCACATTGAGATTGAATGAGTCCATTGAAGATCTGATCGACTTTAAAAATAAAAATATGGTTGAAGTAAATACTGTTGAATATCCCTTTTGTTTATTTATTGAAATAGATAATTCAGAGAAGTTTACGTTTGACGGAATAGATTTAAAAGGACAAAAAGTATTTTTCCAGATTAATTCCGAGCGATTGAAAACAGACAGTATCACAAAATTTGGTGGAGGTCATTTTGATATGCAGGGTTTTAAAGATAAAAAAGAACTTGCTGCAATTCTGAAAAAGCAAAAAGCAGATCCCATAATATATGGATTCAGGATAGAAATGAAAACTCCTGCCCTGAAGAAAGAAATCCTAAAAAAGCTCGAAAGCCGTTACGGAAAGGGAATTAAAAATCCTAATACGTATAATGGGCTATACTGGAATGTAAAAAAAGACAATCGATATATTTTCTATGCACCGGACTATGACAGGCTAATTATTCTGAATAATACAAACCTTTCAAAAACATGTTATTGGGATGCTATGAACGGTCTTATAGATTTTGGCGGATGTGACAATGAGTCTTATACGAAAGAACTCACCAAGAACAGAACCGATTCTAAAGATATCAAAGATAAACCTGTTATCAAAATTGATAAAAACTGGAATATAAATGATCTTGCACTTGGTACTTCAACCGAAGCGGATTTTGTTAAATCTCCGCTCAACAAAAATTTTGAAAGAATAACCACTGTAGATTCAAAAGGAGACCTCAAAGAATTGATGCAGCAAAATACTTATAATAATTTTCATTTTTATTTCACAGCTGGAAAAAACGGTGAAAATGATCAGAAAAATAACATTTTGAAAGGTTATGCGATCAATGACTTTGAAGCGGTGGAGGTTTCCTTTGGGAATCAGTTGAAAAAAGGAATGAAAGGAGAGGATGTATTAAAGATCATAGGTGAAAATGATGTTGTAGGAGATCCGGGATTAAAGTACTCCAATTATTTAGAGATTAAAAATCCTGCTTATAAAATCAATTTAATATTTGATGATAATAAATTGTTTTCAAGCATGTATGTGCTCAAAAAAGAATAGAAATTGTGCCAGAAAGAAATAAAGCTCCGGTAAATCCGGAGCTTTAATATTTATTCCATGATCCACTCGGTAGCTTTTTGTAGAACGGCATCAGCATTTTTATCCTCTGAAGGAGTAATCATAATGTCCGGTTGTATGCCTTCCTTGTATTCTTTTCCTGTCCGGTCCATTTCGTAGGAAACCGCAAGGTAAAGAGTTCTTCCATCACTCAGTTCGTATCCCTGATTTGCACTTGTAAGTCCAGCAGAAGGCTGACCAAAGGTTTTAACATTCTTTTTTCCGATAAAGGAAATAGTGGTTGCCTCACCACTACTGGCTGTCATAGGTCCTATTAAAACTGCTATTTTAGGGTTCTGATCATGTAGCGTATAGGGTTTTGAAACTGAAACACTATACATACTGCCATCCTTGTATTTCCAGGCACTTTTGCTTTTTCCATCTTTTGTAAAATAACCCAAAGCTCCTTCTCCTGTTAAGGGGCCCAATCCCGTGATCATGGGATACATATTGCCCCCGGTATTGGATCTGAGATCCACAATCCAGCCTTTCAGGGTGTTTTCTGAATCAAGCTTTTTAATCATACCCTGTATTTTTTCAGCAAAAGCATTACCTACTTCTTTGTTAAGAGATGAAAATGCGGGAACCATAATATAACCGATCTTTTGGTCCAATAATTTATATTCAGGTTCGATAGGAGAACTTTTGGTACTCTTTTTTTCTTCAGCATATTGTTTGTTGTCCACGAACGAATGATTATCTCCTGCAGCCCGCAACACTTTTATAATATGTTGAATAGCAGGAGCTGTATCTTCCTCTGTTACCATACCTCCTGAAAGTTTCTGAAGGTTATTATCAAGTGAACTCCAGTCTATTTTATTTTTAAAAATCGAATTTTTCTTTACGATGTTTTTAAATTGATTGATATACTTCAAAGCGGTCTTCGAAGCTTCCTTATCGGAAAATGGGATTTCCGTGACAGAAAAATCATCAAACCAAACTTTACCACTTCCTTTTAAAAAGCCACCCAATACAAAATAGTCTGCCTGATCATTAAGTATAAATTCCAGGGTGTACTTTTTCCAATCTTCATTTTGGACTATTTTACGGTTTTGGGAAAAAGAATTTCCGAAATCAACCATAGTATTCTTTCCATCCCAAACCTGTGCCCACAGAGAAATATTACCCTGGATATTTGCTGATTTTATAAAAGCACCGATTTCAACTTTTCTTAATCCTTTTCCAGGAATCTTTACTTTTTGAGAGAAAGTTTGTAATTCATTAACATGATCCTGTTTACCGAAGATTTGTAATGAGCCGTTACCGGAGTGTTTAACCTCACCATCATATTTCATCTCATATGGGTCGAGGACTTTATGGCTCCAATCCGAAGGATAATTGTTTTCTGTTTTTTCAAAGCCGGGATTTTGTAATTGGGCTGACGCAAAGATGCTACCGGCCAAAAGAAAAATACCAATGGAAATTTTTTTCATGGTTTAAATTTGATTTCTAAAAATAGGAATATTTAAAAAATATCCAACCCTCTAATTACCTAATTTCTGAAGGAAAAGATTAAGATCTTCCTCTTTGTCCAGTCCTAATTTTTGTTTGATCCTGTAGCGGCTCATTCTTACACTTTTAGGCTCGATATGCATCAATTGGGAAATCTGGCGGGTATCCATTTTAAGATAAAGATAAGCACAAAGCTTCATATCAAGAAGGGTAAGCTTTTTATGGGCTTTTTCGTTGATGAGGTTAAAGAAATCGGGGTGAACTTTCTGAATCTGGAGTTTTGCATCTTCAAAATCATTATCAAGAACGAGCTCTTCTTTCATAATCTTCTGCATATTCAGAGAGCTGTCATCGGCAAGTTTATCTTTGATGCTATGCAACATGCGGATTTTATGTTCCAGCTGAAGGACGTTGGCCATTACTTCTTTTTGAAGTTGTTGCTGCTGGGCTTCCAGCAGTTGTTGTTCTGCCCTTAATCTTGCTTGTTCTTCCTTCTCCAGTTTTACCTGCATTTCAGATTCGTGTTTTTCGAATTCAAGTTGTTTCTCCCGTTCTAAGGAAAGACGCAGTTTGAAATGGTAGGAACGAAACATAAAAAGGAGTCCAAGTAATGAAGCGATAGCAATGCAAACATATAAATAGTTTTGAAGTTTACGGCTTTCCTCCCTTTCTTTGAGTATTTTCACTTCATTATTCTTTTTTTCTGTTTCAAATTGTATCTCAAGCTTCTGTGCATTAAGGGCTTGCTGCTGATTAAAATTCTTGTCGCTGTATTCGGTTACTTCCGCCTGAAAATCCAAAGCTTTTTCAAAATTGCCCTGATTTTTATAAAAGTTAGACAAAGCCTGGGTAATATTGATTAAAGTATAATAGTATGGGGCTTTATCGGCTTTCATGAGATGATAAGCTTCTAATAAATACTTTTCTTCTAAAAGAGTATTACCATCTCTTTTGGCATATTCACTTAATATCCCAAAGCTACTGGCTTTAACTTCTGAAGCATTAGGATTATCTTTTAATATATTCCCCGCTGTCTCGGCATAATAAATGGCTTTTTTTTCTGCATCTTTATCATTGGCTGGAAAATATTTTAAATATACATTGGCAATATTGTTACAAGTGATGGCATAGGTATATCTGGATACTCTTGTTGGATATTTCAGATAAAGATCTTCAGACTTTCTTAAATAAAAGAGAACACTGTCCAGTCCTTTTTTTTCTTTGGAAGAATTGTAATTATATTCGTGGGCAACGGATAAGGCTGCATACGCATTACTGAGAAGATTGTAATTTTTTGTTTTTTCTGCATTTTCAACTGTTTTGTGCGCATAGTTATTGACTTGGGGTACATTATTCCATGTTGAATATGAGGCATAAAGCTGATAATAAAAACAGGCTGCAATATAAGGGTCCGGTGATTTTTCCAGCTCTTTTAACCCGAGCTGACAATATTTTATCCTTTTTTCGTGATCATCCAAAGTTTTATACAAGAACACTTTTGCATAATATGCGGAAGCCATTGCCTGAGGATTTTTAGATTGCTGGGCAATCATTAAAGCCGAATCACTTATCTTTTTTAAAGAGGCTATTTGCTGATCATTGGCTTTTATAACTGTGAGAAGTGTATAAGCTTTTGTTGCTTCAAGGTAATTCTTATTCCTTAAGGCGATACGAGCACTCTGCCTTGCCTTATTTTCGGCAGCAGAATAGTTTCTGTTTATTCTGTAAGCTTCTGCAAGTTGATTTAATAAAAAGGGCTTTTCTTTTTCCTCAGTGGCCGGTTTATTAATTGTCGATTGAAGACTGTCGGTATACACACCCTGAGGAAAAACATGACAGCTTATTCCTAAACAGGTCCATAAAAATATTTTGTAGAATACAGATTTCATATACTTAAAATTAAGATAATTTGTTAGATTCCCGCATAAAAGTTTGTAAATATGGACGAATATATAGAATAGCAATATGCTGGAAACCAGTGCTGTTTGATTCCTGTAGTCATATTGTAGACACCCTTATAAGAGAAGTAGATGTTTTGTAGCATCATAAAGTTTGGAAATACGCGCCATTCAAACGAATCTTTGTCTTAGCAATATTGCTGTATAATTAATCACAGATTTTTATGAACAACAAAACTTTATCTATCGTTTCCTATATTACTCCTATAGGCTGGATTATAGCCTATCTATCAGGAAAAGACAATGCAGACGCTCTACTTAAATATCATTTAAGACAGTCTTTAGGACTTATGATTATAAGTATCCTTTTCAATATTTTAATGAGAATACTGGTTTCTGTGACACCTGCATTATCTTTTTTAGGTATCGCAGGACTTCTTATTACCATATTCTGGATATTGGGAATCATTAATGCCGCAAACGGAGCAGAAAAGCCGGTTCCCGTATTCGGAAAAATGTTTGAAGATAAATTTAATTTCATTGGTTAACACAAGCAGGAAAATTAATATGGACGATTATAAATATTTCATCCGTGAAGGCAATCAGTTTCATCTTAAAACCAAAGTCTCAACTGCAGTTCTAAGAACAATATTATGTGTAGTAATAGCTGTTGTTTTGTATTACATAATCCCTCCGGAAAATAAGATAAGGCTTTGGTCAGCTCTTCTTTTCGTGTTCTTTGCATTGGTTAATTTGTTGAAGGCAACAAAAAAGTTGATCATCGATACACAGGCCAGAACCATCATTCATAAAAATAATATATTGAGTGGAGAAGCTGTTTACCGTTTTGAAGATTTTGAACAATTTTATGTACTCGTGGGAAAATATCTTTTTATCACCATGGACAGTACAGCTTTCTTAATATTTGATCAGAATGGCAGAGAGAAGAGAGTTCCGGTCGTTGTAGGGCTTTTTAGTTCAAGAACTCCACAAAATGCCATTAATGAAGTAAGCGAAATCATGAATATTGCAGAAAAATAATGGAATCGAATAAATATCAACTGGAAATAACCTCCACTGAATTAAGTATAAAACCTTATTTCGGATATTTACCAAAGATAAAGATATTCGCTTTTCTGGCTATTGTTATATTCTGTTTTGTTCCCTTTTTCACCCAGCTGAATGATAACATCCGATATACGTTGTATGGCCTTGGTGGGATCATGTTATTGTATGCGGTATATGATTTTATCTTTTGGGCCGGTATAAAATTCCTGTTTGATAAAAAAACAAACAGTATTTACAAGATTTACCCATTGTCGGTAAGAAAAAGATTAATGGCTTTTGATGAAATGACAATTATCAATACTGCAGAATATGGTGACAGGGCTTATGCCATAGGTAAAAAGAAGAAACAGTTTCTAAGAAATTATCCTATTAGTGATACCTTTTCAGGAAGTAAAAGAAGTAATAGGAGAGAGGATGAATACGTAGAACAGATACTGAATCCTATTCTTGAGTTTGTAAATAATCCTTAAATCTAAAGTCACTCCAAATACATATCAATATGAAAAAAAAGATTGTTATATTCTGGATACTGTATATGTTGTTTTTTGCAATCCCATTTCCAATGATTTTGTATTACAACATCAAGGGGGATGACCCTACTGATCTCAGCCTTGTAAACCCATGGCTTGCTTTAGGTATTTTAGCCGTTTCTCTTATATTATGGATCATTATTCTTACCGGGTATTTTCGCAAATGGATCCTGTCTAATTTTACAGCAAAAAAGAATATTGAATATTTAAACAAAAATGGAGTCCCTCGCAAAGCCGAAATAATTGAAGCTGTAAAAATAAAGGAGGAGAGTAAATATAACTCTTATGAACTAAAACTATTATTTAAAAATTTAGTAGATACTGAAATTGTCCAGAAAACAACGGTAAACGATTCAAAACCTCAGCAGCATCGATTTGAAGCTGGGAAAAAGATTGATATTCTTATTGACAAAGAAGTAAAAAGAGAACCTTATTTTATTTTTGCAGGAACTGAAGCGAAGATCAGTATCCTGACTATTTCTCTTATTTGCTTAGGATGGCTTGCGCTTGTTGCAATTATTTCCTGGTATTATATCTACTCTTATCATACGGAAAGCATGGGAATGGGTTGGAGGTTTATGGTTTTCTGGCATCCTCTTATTCTTTGCCCTGCCATTCTTTTGCTGTATAGAGTGGGATTTCCTTTGATTATAAGAGTATTTGAAGGAAAAAAAAAGGGTGAAGCCGCGCTTATTAAATTGAAAGGGATAAAAACTACAGCCAGATTACTGAGCGCCAACCAGACAGGAACCTATATCAATGAACAGCCTATGGTTCTGTTTAAAGTAGAATATATAGATTTCCAAAATCATACAAAAAGGGCAGAGCTCAAAAAAATTGTAAATCTTCTTGACCTGAATATAGTAAAACAGGCAAACATAGATATTTTTTACCTCAAAGAAAATCCTGACATTGTTGCATTTGCCTCTGATTTGGATCAAATTAGTTAACACCATGAAAAAATCAATCATTATAATAATTGCAGGCAGTACTCTTTTTACAGGTTGCGAACAGATTTCAAAGAGTGTTAAGGATACCCTTAAGCCTGTACCAAAAGATAGTATCTCTACCTATGTAAAAAAGGAAGAAACTTTTCCTGAAAGCCCATTTGACCCAGCAGTAGAACGGCAGATAGAAGAAGCGCAGCATATTGTCAATACTATTTTGGAAAAACATACTAAAACCCATGTTCAGACTCATCAGGAAGGTAAAAGCACAGACTTTCTAAGCAACGAAGAAAAATTAATCAAAGCTGAGGAAGCACTGAAAAAGCTGCCTCAGTACATGGGTAAAGAGATCTTTATCTACTCTTCCGTTTATTTTTATAACGACGGCAATATCAGGCTGATGCTTCAGCATCCTCAGAACCCGGAATACATAGACAACTACCGTTATGAAAATGGTAAATGGTCTGATCCCAGCCCGGAACAATTATCCGTTAAAGATAATATTAAAACCAGGTTGGTCCCCTTAAGAAAGCTTCCTTTCGTAAATATTGCCAAAGCGGCAGAAATCTATAATGAAAAAACAGCTCGCGTTGAAGGAGCAAAGCCTGTTACAAATATTTCCATCTCGGTCTGGAACAATATGATAAGATGGTATCCTTCAAGCATTAACGGAAGCAGGGAACGCTATTCAATTGAGCTAAACGAAAACGGAACATTAAAAAAATTTGAGAGAGAGTAGTAAGGAGGTATAATATAAAAGAATCCGCTCTTTAGGAGCGGATCCAGTAGATAAATACATCTCATTTTTTTAATTAGACAACAATAAAAAGCACAGCCGACAATGCTGTGCTTAAATTTTTATAAATTTAATTGCAATTTCAAATCTGAAAAAAGCAAAAAACGATTTCATTTCAGTTGTATTACATAGTAAATGTAGGAATAATTTTAATACAAAACATGAATTAAATGTTAAAATTCACAAGTTATCCACATTTTTTTGTGGATAAGTCCGTGATCAGGTTTTTCAGTGTATTAATTGGCTTTATCAATTTCCCGTTTTTATCCTTATCATGGTGTTTTGAGAACCAATTCTTAGCGCAGCTACAAAGAATAAAAGAATGATCTCAATTCATCTGAAAATACCTCGGGTATTTCCAATGCTGCAAAATGGCCGCCATTATCCAGTTTTTTAAAAGAGACAACATTGACAAACCGTTCTGCCCATTCTCTGGGAAACTGGGCCTCACGGGGAAGCACTACAATTCCCGCAGGAACATCGGTTTTTTCCAATGGCTGAGATCCTCCCCATTGTGCTATAGCATCGGCTTTATACATTCTCATGGATGTACCGATGGTCTGGGTGACCCAATAGATCATAATATTCGTAAGCAACTCATCGCGTCCTCCAAAAGCTGTTTCAATTAATTCAGGAGGAGCACCGGCGTTTCCAAAACTAATGATCCATGCCGCTAACCCGACAGGAGAGTCATTGAGTGCATAAGCCAATGATTGTGGTTTTGTAGAGTGAACCATAGCGTAAGCACCTTCGGAATACCACCAGCGTTGTACAAACTGGGCAAATTGCTTTTCTTCCTCTGTCATTGTATTCGGATCTTCCTGTCCCATAGGATAACCGATATCCGTAAAATGAACTCCCTCCATAATATCCGGATATTTGGAAGCTAAAGCTTTGGTAACTCCCATTCCCACGTCTCCACCCGCAGCACAAAATTTATTATACCCTAATGTTTCCGTCATTAATTTGATCCATACATCTGCTACGGCTTCACTACTAATGGCAATCTTATCAGAAAAGCCAAACCCTGGAATGGAAGGAATAATAAGATCAAAAGTTTGTTCACCCTCCGTAAGCAGAGGAATTATTTTGTGAAAACGATAAAAGGTATCCGGCCAGCCGTGGGTTAGCAATAAGGGGATGGAATTGCTTCCTTTTCCTTTTATATACTGGAAATGAATCTGAATCCCGTCAATGTCAGTTGTATATTGGGGATATTGATTCAACTGGTCTTGATGTTTTTTCCAGTCGTATCCATTGATCCAGTAGTCTGTAATTTCCTTCAGGTACTTTTCGCTTGTTCCGAAGTGCCAGTCAGAACCTTCAGCTTCTCCGGGCCATCGGGTGTTTTGAATTCGGTTTTTCAGATCTGTAAGAACAGTCTCTGAAATGTTTACGGTAAATGGTTTCATATGATTTGAATTTGGTTGTATGAGTTGTATTATGGTTCTTAACAAATATAATTCTTTAATTGTTTTGTAAAGTCGTATTAATTAGATATTTATAAATTTTTATACTGCTGTTTTAAATTAAATAAGTAAATTTATCCTATTAAAATCTCTTTATAAATATCATCAGTATTTACCGGTAAGATTCTATAACCGGGCTTTATAAGGGTTCAGGCTCCTGGACTCCTTGTCATTTTATATTTACATAAAAACAAAACCAATGGGTGATATTATATTACCGGCGTGTACAGTTTATAACATTAAAGAGATTCTTATGAAAACAAATACAATAGCCGTGATCGGCGGTACCGGAAAATCCGGAAAATATCTTGTTCGTCAGCTTTTGGAAAAAGGCTATTCCATTAAACTTTTGCTCAGAAATCCCGAGAATTTTAAATCAGAAAATTCTCTGATAGAAATTATGAAAGGGGATGCCAGAAATTATCAGTCCGTTCATGCTTTACTTAAAGATTGCAGTTGTGTCATCAGTACTTTAGGGCAGCCGGTTGGTGAAGATCCTATATTCAGTGATGCCACGGGAAATATTCTAAAGGCGATGACTTTTCACGGTCTTAAAAGATATATTGTAACTACCGGATTGAATGTTAACACCCCTTTTGATAAAAAAAATATAAAGGTGAAACAGGCAACAGACTGGATGTATCAAAACTATCCGAAAACAACAAAAGACAAGCAGACAGAATATGAATTGCTTACGACAACAGATCTGGACTGGACATTGGTAAGACTTCCTTTAATTATTCAGACCGATGAACATTTCAATGTGGAAACCAATCTGGAAGATTGTAAGGGTGAAAATATCAGCGTAGCAGACCTGGCGGAATTTCTGATTTCACAAATTGAAGATACAACATACATCAGGGAAAGCCCCTTTTTGTATAATGTACTTTAAGATCATTTAATAAGATTAAAAAACAGAGAGTCAAATTTGACTCTCTGTTCATATTAATTTTCTAATTTTTCTTTGATATATTTGGCCGTATGCGACTTTTTATTGTCTGCCAGTTCTTCAGGTGTCCCGGCAAAAACTACTTCACCACCATATTTTCCGGCTTCAGGACCAATATCAATAATATAATCTGCAGATTTGATGATGTCCGGTTGATGTTCTATAACAATTACAGAATGCCCGAGATCAATCAGTGCCTGAAGAGATTTCAGTAATTTTTGGATATCATGGAAATGGAGTCCGGTTGAGGGTTCATCAAAGATAAATAACGTCTTATCCGTTGTTACTCCTTTTACCAGGAAAGAAGCAAGTTTTACACGCTGTGCTTCACCTCCCGAAAGGGTAGAAGAGCTTTGCCCAAGCTGCAAATAGCCTAAACCAACCTCCTGCAAAGGTCTTAATTTCGTAACAATTTTGTCTTCATGATTTTCTTTAAAAAACTCAAGAGCTTCATCCACCGTCATATGGAGGATATCAGAAATATTCTTCTCATCAAACTTTACTTCCAGAATTTCATTTTTGAAACGGGTTCCTTTACAGGTTTCACATTCCAGCTCGATATCAGCCATAAACTGCATAGAGACATTGATAACCCCTTCTCCTTTACACTCATCACATCTTCCACCATCTACGTTGAATGAGAAATGTTTCGGTTTATAGCCCATCATCTTAGACATCTTTTGTTTGGCAAAAAGATCTCTGATATCATCGTAAGCTTTAAGATAAGTAACAGGGTTTGAACGTGAAGATTTCCCGATAGGATTCTGATCGATGAGTTCAATATTCTTGATCAGTTTTTTAGGAAATTCCACTGTATCGTAATCTCCCTTTTTTCCTCCCATTCCCAACTGTATCTGGATATCGTTTGTGAGAATTTCTTTCATTAGTGTAGATTTGCCACTTCCGGAAACTCCTGAAATAACAACCAGATTTTCCAAAGGAACATCTACATCAATATTTTTGAGATTATTTTGTCTGGCTCCTTTAATATGGATCCATTCCTTAGCTTTCCTTCTTTTCTCAGGAACTTTAATTTCCAGTCTGCCTGTTAAATATTGAGAGGTAAGGGTATCAGCATTTTTTAATTCTTTGTAATCCCCGGCAAAAACAAGTTCACCGCCCAGGTAACCGGCTTCAGGACCAATATCAATAATATAGTCTGCAGCTCTCATTACATCTTCATCGTGTTCAACAACGATAACGGTATTTCCCAAATCCCGCAGATTTTTTAAAACTCCGATTAAATTTTCAGTATCCCTGGAGTGCAACCCGATTGAAGGTTCATCCAGAATATAGATGGAACCTACTAATGAACTTCCCAAACTGGTAGCAAGGTTGATCCTCTGGCTTTCTCCTCCAGACAGCGTATTGGATGTTCTGTTAAGGGTAAGATATCCTAATCCCACCTTTAATAGGAATTCCAGACGGGTAGTGATCTCATAGAGAAGCCTTTTAGCTACTTCCTGATCATGTTCCGAAAGCTGTAAAGAATGGATTAAAGGGAAGAGCTCGTCAAGCGGTAATTCAATCGTAGACTGGATATTATGCCCGTCAACTTTTACCCAGCTTGTTTCTTCACGAAGCCTTAAACCTTCACAGGTTGGACAAAGTGTTTTACCCCGATAACGGGAAAGCATGACACGGTATTGGATCTTGTATAAATTTTCTTCAAGCATTTTGAAGAAATTATTGATCGATGGAAAACTGCTGCTACCATCTCCTTTCCATAAATAATTTTTTTGCTCCTTCGTAAGCTGATGATAAGGCTTATGGATAGGAAAGTCCCCCGCTTTTTTGATGAATGCTTTTTTCCATTCACTCATCGTTTCTCCTCTCCATGCCACAACAGCATCTTCATAAACGGAAAGGGTCTTGTTAGGAATCACAAGGTCTTCATCGATTCCTATTACTTTTCCATAACCTTCACAGGTAGGGCAAGCACCATAAGGATTATTAAAACTAAAAAAATGGACATTGGGCTCCAGGAATTCTATCCCGTCCATCTCAAATTTATTGGAAAACTCTCTGACTTTTCCTGTTTCAATATTTTTAAGCGAGCAATACCCTCTACCTTCGTAGAAAGCCATCTGAATAGAGTCTGCCAATCTTTGAAGAAAACTCTCATCTTCTTCATAAGCAAAACGGTCAATCACCAGATTAATGATCATTCCTTTTTCAGGAGTAAATCCAAAGCTTTCCAGATCTTCAATTCCTGCAACGTTATCATTAATCTCCAATCTCGTAAAACCGGCTAGCTTGAGGACATTTAAGTTCTCTGCAAAATTGTCAATATCATATTCCAGTGGAGCCGTTAAAAGAAAAGAAGAATCCTTCTTTGAAGATTTAATAAAATCCACGACATCTGTCACCGAATCTTTTTTTACCTCCTGTCCTGAAACCGGGGAAAATGTTTTCCCGATTCTGGCAAATAAAAGTTTAAGGTAATCATAAATTTCTGTGGAAGTTCCGACTGTTGAACGGGGGTTGGAAGAAATAACTTTTTGCTGGATAGCAATTGAAGGAGCGAGTCCTTTAATATCATCCACTTTTGGTTTTTCCAGTTTCCCTAAAAACTGTCGTGCATACGAACTTAAGCTTTCAACATATCTCCTTTGTCCCTCGGCATAAATTGTGTCAAAAGCGAGTGATGATTTTCCGCTTCCGGACACTCCAGTGATAACGATCAGTTTATTTTTCGGGATTAATACATCGATGTGCTTCAGGTTGTTAAGATGTGCATTTTTAACAAATACCTGCTTTTTTATATCTATTTCTGTAATTGATGCCATAGTAAAATTAAGACCAACAAAAATACGAATTTTTAACGGATTTTCTTCGTCTAATTATCGCTTTTACTATTCAAAAAATCTATTAAACAGACTGTTAATATTTACAAAATAAAAACATTGACCCGGTCATTACTTTGGTGCTTTTTTGAAAAAAAACACTTATGTAAATACTTTAAACAGTCAATTGATTATTTCAATAATAAAATATTATTACTGTGGTTTATTAAACAATAAGTTATAAAATGATAGCAATGAATCTGTCCATCAGCATTAATTATTAAACAAAGAAGGAAAGATGCAATATCTTATTAAGTATGTTAAAGAAATTTTATGAATTTTTATGTTTTTTTAAGTTGCAGTATTGCTTCGTATTTTAAATTTATTTAACATTGCAGCGTATAAATGTATATAATAATGGTAAAGTTATTCAGAGACCTTGTTACACATTTAATGAGAAAAAGGTAATTACTTCCCCACACAAGATGCAGTCCACTGCATCTTTTTTTATTTACATCAATTAAAGTATTATGATAATAATCATTTGTAAGTGTTGTTCAAGTCGTCTAATTTTGGAAATCTTAAAAAAATCTTAAATTAAGGAATGAAAAAGCTGGGAGCCGTTTTTTTTCTGGGAGCTATTGTAATGGGACAAGCACAGGAAAGAGCATCAGATATTGAAACGATAGAAGTTCAGGGAAAATTTATAGCTACTCCCTATAAGAGTGCCAATCAGAATATCACCATAATTTCAAGAGAAGAGATCGCAAATGCTGCGGCCAAAAGTATTGATGAAATTCTTCAGATGGTTCCTGGAATGGATATCAGAAGAAGAGGTGCCAATGGTGTACAGAGTGATGTAGGATTTCGCGGAAGCTCATTTGAACAGGTCCTTATACTATTAAACGGGATTCGGATGAATGATTCACAAACGGGGCACAATTCTTTAAATATTCCGGTGGATCTGGAAGATGTTGAGCGCATAGAAATTATTAAAGGTCCCGCAGCACGAAGGTTTGGCCAAAATGCCTATGCGGGTGTCATCAATATCATCACCAAAACAATTTTAGGTAAAAAGGTAAAAATAAGTGCGGAAGGCGGAGATTATGAGACTTATGGTTTCGGGTTGAATGCCCAATTGGGAAATGAAAAGTTTTCCAACTCCCTGCAAGCTAATTCATCCACTTCCCAGGGGTATATGCATAATACGGATTATGAAATACGGAATGTGTTTTACCAGAGCAAATTAGGGATTAGAAATGGAGATATAAGGCTTCAGGCAGGTTTTTCAGAAAAGAAATTCGGAGCCAATGGATTTTATTCATCACCGAAGGCTACAGAGCAGTATGAGGAGATGCAGGCTTCCATTGTCAGTTTAGCCCACCAGCAAACTTTTGGGAAACTGAAACTTAATTCTAATGTATATTGGAGAAGGGGACAGGATATGTATTTATATAACAGGCAAAATCCCGCTCTGTACAGGAACATGCATATCGGAAATAATGTTGGAGGAGAAGTTAATTCAAGCTATACATGGGGATTAGGAACGACAGGGGTTGGTGTCGAACTGAGAAAAGAGTTTCTGGTGAGTAATAACCTTGGAGACAGAAACCGTTTTGTCACCCAGGTCCTCTTTGAACATCACTTTTCATTGCTGGACAAAAAACTAAATATCAGTCCCGGAATTTCATGGGCTAATTATTCCAAGGAAGGAAATTTCTTCTATCCAGGGCTGGATGTAGGTTATAATTTTGATTCCAATAACAAGGTCTATGCGAATGTAGCAAGAGTGCATAGGGTGCCAACATTTACAGATCTGTATTATATAAGTAAAACAGAGCAGGGAAACCCTGATCTTTTGCCTGAGAATGCCGTTTCATCAGAAGTGGGATATCAATATCAGAATAAAATATTACTGGCGAAAATCAGTGGTTTTATGCGCAGTTCAAAGAATTCTATCGATTGGGTAAAGAAATCCTTAGAGGACCCTGTATGGTATGCTCAAAATGTAGGAGAAATTGATACGAAAGGAGTTGAGATAGAATTTAATCACAGATTATTCCCTTGGATAAAATATTCTTTGGGGTATACGTACCTGGATACCGAATTTAAACAGTCTAATGATTTTGTTTCAAGATATGTTCTCGATAATCTGAAACATCAGTTGGTTGCCAAACTTGAGACAAGTTTCCTGCAACATTTCACTAATGAATTAGTATACCGTTATAATGACAGAGTGAATCTTGGCAGCTATAATTTATTGGACGAAAAAATTAGTTTCGTTAAAAAGGATTTCTCAGTCTATGTTCTGATTAATAATGTTACGAATACGAAATATACCGAAACCTTTGGTGTTCAGATGCCTAACAGATGGTTTCATATAGGATTTACCTACAATATTAATATTAAGTAAAGTTAATATTAACGAGTGGTTAATTAATTTTATTTTTGCAAAAATTTTTTCAGATGAAACTTTTCTTAGGTTTAAGTTTGCTATGTAGCATGGCATTTATAAAGGCACAAGAGCATATTTCAAGCTTTAATGCTGTAACCCTCACCTATAAATTTCATCCGAAATTTTTCCTGTATGCAGAAGGTCAGCTTCGAGGAAATGAAGATTATACTTATCCCGATTATTACGAAATAAAAGGAGGGCTGGGATATAATCTCACAAAAAACCACAAGCCGTTTATAGGCCTTGGAAGATATGTGAACTATAAATCCCAGAGCTTAAGCAGGGAGGAATTCAGGGTATGGCTCCAGGACGTTATCGACGTTAAGAAAGGGATTGTAAAATTTGAGAATCGTCTCCGCGCGGAGAAGAGCTGGTTTTACGAACCTAAAACAGATAAAACATCTCAAAGGATGCGTTATCGTTACCGTTTGAATGTAAGCGTACCTCTTAATGCGAAAACAATCGAAAAAGGAACTGTATTTGCCAATGCTTATGACGAAGTATTTTTTGTAAGCCCTATGAAACCTACATTTGCCCGAAACAGGGTTTACGGTGGATTCGGTTATCAGATTGACGAATATTTCGGTGTTTTATGTGGTTACCTCTGGCAAAGAGAATTCGATGCAACCGGGAACAAAAACCTTCATTTTATTTACTTAGCCCTGAACATTAATATCGATGGCACCGATCACCATACAAAAACTTATGAATTCCCGGGAGCGGATTAATATTTTTCGATCAGATAATGATATGCCTTAAGGTATTTATTAAATCTTTTAATGTCTTTAGGAGTAAGTTCCCTGTTTACTCTTCGTAAATCCATATTATCCCGCAGATCGTTTAATTTGACAGCTACAGCAAGGGGAGATCTTTCAGTTCGTTTTATGAAATCGTCATAGTCCTCTTCAGGATCGAACTTGGTAAGGCAACTAATGGCAAACAGGATATATTCCGGAAAGCCCTCATTTCGTAAAAAATCAAGACTAAACTCAGAAGGATGGTCTTCTACGACATCATGCAATACCCCTACGATTTTTTCATCCATTGTTTTTCCGTACTCCATAACACGCATTACATGGGCAATATAGGGTGCATGGTATTTATCGGTCTGCCCTTTATGCGCTTTATCAGCAATCTTTATGGCTCTGTGTAAAAGTTCTTCTTTAGTCATTTTTTTTGAAAAGATTCTGTGCAAAAATAGAAAATGCCTTAAATAAATAAGACATTTCTTTTAATTATTTTAAAATATTTTATCCCTGTGTTTCGTCTTCAACAGATGCAATGGGAGCGTTGTTTTTTACTGATTCTATGCCGTTCTCCATACCATTTTCAGATTCATACATCTGGCTGGTTCCAATAATCTGGCCATTCCCTGCTTTTAGATTAAAATAAGACTTTTCATTAGAAGAAGTTTTTCTTTCAAATTTAGAGTCGTCTTTAGAATTGATTCTCACGGATTCTATACCGTTTTCACATCCTGATTTGGAGCTGTATCCCTGGCTTGTTAAGATTACCTGTCCGTTTCCTGCTTTCAGGTTGAATTGATAATCCACGTTTGTTCTTTTAGAAATAATAAATTTTCCCATAATTTATTTGTTTTATGATGATGTTTCGGTTATTTAAATGTAACAAAAATTTATAAAACAAAAAAGCACTTCAAAGGTGAAGTGCTTTAACATCAAATTTATTTTAGAAAAGACTAATAATGTCCTTTTTCAATATAGTGTGCTGCAACTTTTTCAGTAAGAGCAACTATATTAGGATGATTAGTATATTTTGTAAATCTTCTTAATCCGGAAAGCATCATTCTTTGCTCATCTCCCTCAGCAAAAGAAACAATTCCTTCTTTAGCAGCAACGATGATTTTTTCAACTGCTTTGTAAAGGTTAAGCTGAGCCATAGCTGCTTCTACAGAATCAGGAGTAAAGTGCTTTTCAGCTCTTAAGATTGCAGATTCTGCCATGTAGATCTGATTAAGAATTTCTGAAGCATTTAGCAATAAGTGTTGCTGCTTTTCAATATCCATCATATATTTTTGAAGGGCAGCTCCGGAAACCATTAAGAATACTTTTTTAAGGTTTGCAATAATCGCTTTCTCCTCACTCATAAAGGCAGAATAATCCGGCACCTCAAATGAAGGGATGCCCATTAATTCTTTACTGATTGCCATAGCAGGAGATAACAGGTCTAATTCACCCTTCATCGCTCTCTTGATCAGCATTCCTACTGCAAGTAGTCTGTTGATCTCATTGGTACCTTCATAGATTCTTGAAATCCTTGAATCTCTCCAAGCTGCCTCCATAGGAGTTTCCTCCGAGAATCCCATACCTCCGTATACCTGAATTCCTTCGTCAGCTGTATGTTGCGCCAGGTCAGATACGAAAACTTTAAGAATTGAACACTCTACAGCGAATTCTTCAACACCCTTTAATTCTGCAGCCTGATGATCTAATCCTCCCGCTACCAGTTCGTCAATCTTATCCTGAATATCTTTAGCCGCTCTATACGAACCTGCCTCACTTACAAATATTCCTGTTGCCATTTCAGCAAGCTTCTTTCTGATCGCTCCGAAAGTTGAAATAGAAACACCAAACTGTTTTCTTTCGTTAGCATACTGGATAGAGTGGTTGGTAATTCTTCTCTGAGCATCAAGACAAGCTGCAGCTAATTTGATACGACCAACGTTCAATGCGTTCAAAGCAATTTTAAATCCGTTGTTTCTTTCTCCCAAAAGGTTTTCAACAGGGATTTTCATATCGTTAAAGAAAACCTGACGGGTAGAGGATGCACGGATCCCTAATTTATGTTCTTCTTCTCCGAAAGTTAAGCTTTCAGGATTTTCAAGTTCAGAACGGTTGATTACAAAGCCTGTAATATTTTTATCATCATCGATCTTTGCAAACAGAGTGAAAGTATCGGCAAATCCAGCATTGGAAATCCACATCTTTTGTCCGTTGATGATATAATGTTTACCATCTTCAGATAATTTAGCTCTTGTTTTTCCTGAGTTGGCATCAGAACCTGCATCCGGCTCTGTTAAACAATAGGCTCCAAACTTAGTTCCTGTAGCCAGATCCGGAAGGTATTTTTCCTTTTGCTCTTCTGTACCGTAAAGAACAATTGGTAATGTTCCGATTCCGGTGTGCGCTCCGTATGCCGTAGCTAATGAACCGGTAACTCCCGAAATATAATCGCAGGCAAGCATGGTTGTAACAAAGCCCATTCCCAGTCCTCCATATTCCTCAGGAACAGCAATTCCAAGCATACCCATTTCACCAAGCTTACGCATTGTTTCTTCTGTGAATGCATAATCTTTCTTTTCGAAACGTTCCTTTTGCGGAACTACTTCTCTGTCAATAAATTCTTTAGCAGAATCACGAAGCATTTTTTGTTCCTCATTAAGCTCTTCAATAGAGAAGATTTCATTAGCAGGAATTTCTTTAATTAAAAACTCACCGCCTTTTCGTGTTTTATTAAGTGTATCACTCATTATTAATAATTTTAATTTTTGATTAAAGAATAAAGAGAAAAGAGTAAAGACTTACAACTTTAAGTTCTTTTGAAAGCCAGAAATCATTCTCTGTAATTCTGTAATTTTATTTTCTATATTTTTAAGTTGGGACAAATCAAAATAACTTCTATTGGAAGAAATGATAATCTGTGTTTGTAATTCATAAAGAGAGCCAAGACTCATTTCTAAAAAGCGATTAAAATCTTTATTGGAACTTCTACTTGAACCTTCAGCTATATTTGAAGGAACAGAAACTGAACATCTCCTAATTTGAGATTTTAGCCCAAATTCTTCACTTTTTGGAAAAATATCAGTAAGTATATAAACATCATTAGCTAATTCAATTGCCAATTTCCAGATATTTAAATTCTTAAAGTTATGCTTCATCAAAGTCTTTTCTCTTTATTCTTTTTTCTTTTATCTATAATAATTCAAAAATACTTGCTGCTCCCTGTCCGGTTCCTACACACATTGAAACCATACCGTATTTATTTCCGCGTTTTCTCATTTCATCCAGAAGCTGTACAGTAAGCTTTGTTCCGGTACATCCAAGAGGGTGCCCCAGAGCGATTGCTCCTCCGTTTACATTAAGGATATCAGGGTTTAGACCTAATTCTTTTTTGATGGCAACTGACTGGGAAGCGAAAGCTTCATTTAATTCAATTAATTCGATATCTTTTAATTCAAGGCCTGCTTGTTTTAGTGCTTTTGGAATAGCATAGATAGGTCCCATTCCCATGATTCTAGGCTCAAGTCCTGCAGCAGCATAGGCAACAAGCCTTGCTTCCGGCTGTAAACCCAACTCTTTTACCATTTCCTCACTCATAACCATTACGAAAGCAGCTCCGTCACTCATCTGAGAAGAGTTTCCGGCTGTTACGCTTCCTCCGTTGGCGAATACAGGTCTTAGTTTGGCCAAACCTTCTAAAGAAGTATCTTTTCTTGGTCCCTCATCAACAGAAAAATCAAACTTTTTGGTTTGCATCTTCTGGTTTTCATCCAGGAAATTATATTCTACAGGAAGGGGAACAATCTGATTGGCAAACTTACCTTCAGCATTAGCCTTTAAAGCTTTCACATGAGATTCAAAAGCGAACTGATCCTGTTCTTCTCTTGTGATCTTATATTGTTTTGCCACTTCTTCCGCAGTATAACCCATTCCCCAATAATAGTCAGGGTTTGTTTTGGCAATATCAGTTTCCGGAACGGGCTTGTATCCTCCCATAGGAATATAAGACATTGATTCAGTACCACCGGCAATAATACAATCCGCCATTCCGGCCTGAATTTTAGCTGAAGCAATAGCAATTGCCTCACTTCCTGATGCACAATATCTGTTTACAGTTACACCTGGAACTTTATCCGTATTCAATCCCATCAAAGAGATGAGGCGGGCTACGTTTAAGCCCTGCTCAGCTTCAGGCATTGCATTTCCTACGATAAGGTCATCAATCCTGTTTTTATCCAATTGCGGAAGCTCAGCCATTAATTTTTCAATTACTGTAGCCGCCATTACATCCGGACGTGTAAAGCGAAGGGAACCTTTAGGCGCTTTACCCACCGCTGTCCTGTATCCTTTTACTATATATGCTTGTTTCATTTTAATAGAAGTTAGAATTTAGAGGTTAGAATTTAGATTTCTAACCTAATGTTAAATTATTTTTGAACTTATAAATCATCTTCTGAATTTCATTTAGATTATCTAATAAAGGAGCAATTTCATCTTGATTTTTAAAATGTAAATCAACCAATAATAGTAATTGTGTCTCAAGTTCATAACTGGATCCTGTGGCAATACCTAAAAATTGATTAAATTCTTTTACATTATTTCTTCCTGCACCTTCGGCAATGTTAGAAGGGATTGAAATAGCACATCTTCTTATCTGGGAAATAAGCCCATACTTTTCGTCTGAAGGTAGTTTTTCTGTTAAAAGATAAACTTCCTTTACTAAAGCCATTGATTTTTTCCAAATTAGCAGATTATGTAATTTATGTGCTTTCATCTCTAACCTCTAACATCTAATATCTAACCTCTAATTCCTAAGTGGTTTTCCGTTCTGCAACATGTACTGTATTCTTTCCAGGGTTTTTCTTTCTCCGCAAAGTTGAAGGAAAGTTTCTCTTTCAAGATTCAACAGGTATTGTTCGGTTACAACAGTTGGTTCGGAAAGATTCCCACCTACCATTACATTGGCCAGTTTATCTGCGATCTTCTTGTCGTGTTCAGAAATAAAGTTTCCGGTTAACATCTGGTCTGTTCCTACATAGAACATTCCCAATGCATCTTTTCCTAAAACTTTTACGCTTTGTTCAATAGGTTGTGTGTATCCTTGCTCTGCTAATAATTTTGCAATCTTTTTAGCCTCTGCAATTTGTCTGTTTTTACTTACGGAAACAATATCTTTTCCTTTTTCAAGGATTCCCATATCATAAGCTTCGTAGGCTGAAGTTGCTACTTTACCCATGGCAATGTTCATGAAAGCTTCGCGTAATCTGTTATTTTTCACATCATCGGTGTGGAATTCTCTTGAAGTTCTTAAAGTTAATTCTTTAGTACCACCACCACCAGGAATTACACCAACTCCGGTTTCTACCAGGCCGATATAAGTTTCCGCAGCAGCAACTACACGGTCAGCGTGCATGGTCATTTCGCAGCCGCCACCAAGAGTCATTCCATGAGGAGCCACTACGACAGGAATTGAAGAATAACGAACTCTCATCATTGATTTCTGGAAATAAGCTATAGCCATATTCAGATCATCCCAGTCCTGTTCGATAGCCATCATAAGGATCATAGCTAAATTGGCACCTACCGAGAAGTTGGTCCCCTGGTTACCGATTACAAGACCATCGTATTCTTTTTCAGCTAAGTCGATCGCACGGTTAAGTCCGTCAAGAACTTCTCCGCCAAGAGAGTTCATCTTGGAGCGGATCTCAAAATTGATAATTCCGTCTCCCAGATCTTCAATAGCTGAACCTGAATTGCTCCAAAGCGTTTTATTCTTTCTGATATTATCTAAAATAATGAAGGCATCCTGACCCGGGATATTGTTGTAATTTCCTGAGTTCTTGTCATAATAGATACTTTGACCTTCATCATTAACTTTATAGAATGTTTGTCCTTTTTCCGCCAATTCTTTAGCCCAATCGGAAACCTCATAGCCTGCATCTTTCGCAAGTTCAATACCTTTTTGAATACCTACGGCATCCCAGATCTCAAACGGGCCGTTTTCCCATCCGAAACCGGCTCTCATGGCATCATCAATTTTATAGATGTCATCAGAAATTTCCGGGACTTTATGAGATACGTAAGCGAATAACGCACCCAAAGATTTTCTGTATAATTCTCCTGCTTTATCTTTTCCGCCGATTAAAACTTTGAATCTGTCGATAGGTTTATCAATGGTTTTAGTAAGCTCAAGGGTAGGGAAAGATGATTTTCCCTGAAGTTCATATTCTAAAGTATCCAGGTTTAATCCGTGAATTTCAGATTTTCCATCCGCATTCTTCACTTTCTTGTAAAATCCTTGCTGTGTTTTAGAGCCTAACCATTTATTATCCATCATTTTCTGGATATAATTCGGAAGCGCAAACACATCATTAAAGTCATTGGCTTCTGAACCACTTTGGCGTACACCGTTAGCTACCATAACCAGAGTATCCAAACCTACCACATCCGCTGTTCTGAAGGTTGCAGATTTTGGACGGCCGATCACCGGTCCTGTTAATTTATCTACATCGGAAACGGTAAGACCTAACTTCTGTACATTATGTAAAAGGTCCATCATGGAAAATACCCCGATTCTATTGGCAATGAATGCCGGTGTATCTTTTGCCAAAACCGTAGTTTTACCCAAGAACTTAGCTCCGTAGTTCATATAGAAATCAACGATCTCGGGATCCGTATCATTGGTTGGGATAATTTCCAAAAGAGGAAGATAACGTACCGGATTGAAGAAGTGGGTTCCTGCGAAATACTTCTTGAAGTCATCGCTTCTTCCTTCCGTTAATAAGTGGATAGGAATTCCCGATGTATTAGAAGAAATTAAAGTTCCTGGTTTCCTGAATTGTTCAATCTTTTCATAGACAGATTTTTTGATGTCCAGTCTTTCAACGACCACTTCAATAATCCAGTCTGTATTTTTTATTTTCTGTAAATCATCATCAAAATTTCCTACTTTGATTCTATCTGCAAATTTTGGAGAATAGAGTAGTGCAGGACTCGCTTTTTTAAGTTTTTCAAAGTTCTCTGCAGCAATTCTGTTTCTTACTGCTTTATCATCTTTGGTCAAACCTTTTTTTTGTTCTGCTTCAGTCAATTCAAAGGGAACAATATCTAAAAGCAAAACTTCCACACCAATATTGGCGAAGTGAGCTGCGATACCGCTTCCCATGATTCCTGAACCAAGAACCGTAACGTGTTTGATTCTTCTTTTCATCTGTAAACTATTTATTATTTATTTTTATTGGGTCAGACGTAACCTTTCGGTTGTATGTTAATTTATTTTCTGTTATTCAGATCGTTGGCAATTTTCATGATTTCATTCATTACTTCCTTAAAAATTTCCATTTTTTCCGGAGCAATTTTATCCATGACCCTTTTGTTGAAACTTAAGACCACTTCTTTTGAAAGATTTCTTGAGTTTAGCCCTTTGTCTGTAAGTTTTATGATAACCTCTCTTTTGTCGGTAGTGGTTTTCTCCTTATAGATATAGCCGTTATCTTCCAGAAGTTTTATAATTCTTGTAAGAGAAGTAGGCTCAATGGCCATCTTGGGTCCCAAATTTGTGCTTCTTGTCCCTTCTTTAGGATCTATTTTAAGAAGTGTGAGCGCCTGAACGGCTGTAGAATCGTGCTCCTGGGCAAGTTCTGTGAACATTTTGGATACAGCAAGCCAGGTTTGTTTTAGAACCAGATCTACATTTTCTATTTTTTCTTTGTTGTTATCCATCATTTTTGGTAATAGGTTTTTATCAAATTTAGCAAATATTATGCATGCATAGTATTTATTAACGTTAAAATTTGTTAACAATCTGATAGTAAATCGATTAAATTGTATGATTAGCATAATACTATGCATGCATAGTATGTGAAATAAGTAATAAAAAGTGCGTATTAATGAATGTTTCTGATGGAATCAATGATTTCTTCGAATGATTCACATTGATGTTTTGTGTTATGGTAATAAATTACCCAAAACTTGTTTTGAAACTCAAATTTAAAAGATGAGAGGTCTTTTTGAAAGTTTTTTTGAAGCAGTGAATACAGCATCTCCTTATAAATCGGAGGAGCAGAAATTTCCGGTGCTACAAAACTTTCGTTAACCTGAAATAAAGAAACGTTGGTCAGTTCATCATGTTGGAGGAGGATATCTTCAACAATCCCTGAATACAAATGATTGTCTTTTACGTACCATATCTTATCAGCAAATTCTTTTGCCAGCCGCCAGTCATGGGAAGAAAAAAGGATAAGTTTGTTTTGTTCCTTTGCCAGTCTGCGTAATGTTTTAAGGATGATAATCTTATTTTTTTCATCAAGATGAGTGGTAGGCTCATCCAGAATAATAATAGGGGAGTTTTGTGTTAAAGCACGTCCAATAAATGCTTTCTGAAGATTTCCATCAGAGAGATTTTTCAGGAGTATATCCTTATACTGATTCAAATTCAGTTCACTGATGATATGTGAAACTTCATCTCTGTCCTCTTTTTTTAATTCAAAATAATATGGATAATAAATATATTTTCCTAACGAAATAAGATCTTCCACCGTATAGTTTTGTGGAATAACCGCCTTAGAAAAAACAATGGCAATATTCTCTGCAATTTCTTTAACAGACAGTTTCTTTATATTCTTACCATTTATTAAAATTTCTCCTTGTAATAGTGGTATCTGATGTAAAATTGATTTAATCAGAGTGGTTTTTCCTACACCATTGTTTCCAATCAACAAGCATACGTCTCCTAAATTCAAATGGGTATTAGTATTTGAAATCAGGGTGGTATTATAACCAATATGGGCTTGTTTGATTTGTAGATGCATTTTTTGTTTTTGGTATTTGTATAGAAGCAATGAAATTTATCTATATCCAGTTTTCATGCGTCTTAAAAATATACAGTATTTATCTTAATTTTTGTGTCTTTTGCAATTAACGAATTAAACTTTATTCTGCTTCAAAAGCATCACAAGGATAACGGGGATTCCAAAAATAGAACTTATCACATTCAACGGAATTTGACTTTTCTCTGCAATAATTGAAAAAAGTAACATCATCAGCATTCCCAGCATCATATTCAAGATCCACTGCTGCCAGAGTTTTGCAGGATTGTAAATAAGTCTGCAAAAATGAGGAACAATAATGCCTATAAACAAAATAGGCCCCAAAAATGCCGTTATAGATGCTGATAGGAGCGAAGCGGCTATGATGATGAACAGCTTTAAATGATGCAAGTTTACTCCAAGGCTCTGTGCATAGGAACTGCCCAAGGAATTTCCAATTAATGGTTTAATGGTTTTAAAAGACATATATAAGCCGACAATAACCAAAACAGATAATACAAGGATCTGGTTTCTGGTGACCATATTATTTGCGCCGAAAGACCATAGGATATAATTTTTCAGACTTTGATTTTCTGCATACAACTGAAGTAAAGAAACAATTGCTCCGGCCAGTGCGGAAACTAAAAACCCGAAGATAATAAGATAAGATTTGTCCTGAAATTTCTTAGAAATGGATAAAAGTACGATCATCAGGAAGAAACTGCCGATAATCGCTGATAAGCTCAGGAAACTGTTCTGGAGATAATCCGGAAGCAGAATATCATGTGAAAAGAAAATATAAAATGAAACAGATAAACTAGCTACGGAAGTAATACCTAATATATCCGGCCCTGCTAATGGATTCTGGAAATATTCCTGCATCAGAAACCCTGAAGTGGGAATGGAAATTCCTGCTAAAAGCATTACCAAAACCCTGTTGATACGAATATCTGCAATCTGGCCGTTGGCTGAGCTATAAAAAAAATCCTTTAGGTTTAAACTTAAAAATCCTGTATTCAGATTAATAACCGCAGCCAGAATAATGGCGATTATAAATAAAAAACACAGGATTTTGAATTTTTTTGACATTTTCAGAAGTGATTCTGTACAATTTATTTTAAGAATGAATCGATCTTAGAATTTAAAAGTTCTTCATTCATCATTCCAAGGTATTCATCAGTTTTCGCTCCTTTTCTCATGTAAGTAAAAGGGATAGAACCACCGTCCCATTTTTTAAAATTTTTCGGAAAGAAATTCTCATCAAGCTTTTGGCCATCCAGTAAGATTATGTTTTTTGCAAGATCATTTTTTTCTGCAAAATCTTTAACTGCAGTACTCCAATCAGACTTTTTATCCAGATTAACAAAAGTAAACTTTACAGGTTTTCCTTTCAGTTCTTCCATTTTTTTTCTGAAATGTGGAATTTCCTGAATACATGGCCCACACCAAGTGGCAAAGAAATTAGTAACATACAGTGTGTCATTATTTTTTGCCAGATAGTCTCCAATATTTTCGGGAGAAATTTCTTTTGAAATATAAGCTGTGTGATCAGCAGAAGTAGTATTTTCTGCAACAGCTACTGAATCCTGGGATATCCCTTTGTCATCAGTTTTTGAACTTTCTTTTTTACAACTGGTCAGCACAAATATAACTAGGGTTGATAAAATGATCTTCTTCATAATTATTTTAGTATTTTTGATTTTGAAGTATGGAACAACAAATCTATAAAGGGAAACTTACAACGTTTCATTGGTTAAAAATAGCGAAAAAGGAAGAACTGACCAAAAATACTTTCTCCCTGGAATTTGAGATTCCCGGGAATTTACAGAAGAATTTTGAATTTGAATCGGGTCAGTTTGTCAGTATTAAATTTCAGTCCCATGGAAAAGATATCATCAATGATTATTCAATGACATCGGCTCCTTACGAGAAAAAAATAAGCCTGGGCATAAAAGTAAATTCTCCTGTAGGAGCAACAGCAGAACTGTTTAAAAATTATAAGGTTGGAGATGAACTATTGGTAAGTGAACCGGGAGGTCGATTTACTTTAATATCTAAACCCAGTGAATTCAGAACGATAGTCGGTTTTGCTGCAGGAATCGGGATAACCCCTGTGTTAAGCCATTTCAAAAATATTCTTCATAATGAGCCCAGAACGCGACTGTTTTTGTTTTTCGGAAATAAAAATTCTGACGAATTAATCTACCGGGATCTTTTGGATAATCTGGCCAGAACTTATGGCGACAGATTACAGATATTTTATTTCTTTTCGCAGGAAAAAACACCGGATCAGCTTTTTTATGGAAGGCTAGATGCGAAAAAGTTAAACCTGATTATCAATCAGATTTTGCACCTTGATGATACAGACGAAGAATCCACCATCTGGGATGCAGTAGATGAAGTTCTGATCTGTGGAAAAGGGGAGATGATAAAAACACTGGCCAATGCCTGCTACCATCATGGAATCCCGAAAAAAAATATTCATTTTGAACTTTTTGAAGAGTTTAATGATGATATTTATCCTATAGAAAAAGAGTTTCCGTTGATTGAAAATGTGGAAATCGATTTTAAAATATTAGGAAAAGACTACAGTACCCATCTTCCGGATAACAAGGATAAAATTCTGCAGCAATTGCTGGTTCAGAAATTTCCTGTTCCTTATTCCTGTAAATCCGGAATTTGCGGAAGTTGTGAATGTTATTTGGAAGAAGGAGAAGTTGAATTACTAGAGAATGAATATTTAACGGAAAAAGAAGAGTTGCAAGGGAAAATATTAGCATGCATGTCTATAGCAAAAACAAAGAAAATAAAGCTTAACTTTGATCTCATTTGAGAGCTGTAAAAAACATATTCAATCTTATTCTCACATCAATAGAAATTGGAATTCTAGTGATATGTTTGGCTAATGCCTGGGTTTTTGCCCTTACTAATGGGAGGACCTATACCAAAATATCAAAGATACCACCTCGTGAGGTCGCTCTGGTTTTAGGTACTTCACCTAAGATGAGATCCGGACTATCCAATCCTTATTTTACGAAAAGAATGGATGCTACTGCATTATTGTATCATCATGGGAAAATCCGTAAAATAATTGTAAGCGGTGAAAAAAGCAAAGGTTATAATGAACCGGCTGCGATGAAAAATTATCTTGTTTATCAGGAAGGAGTTCCTGAAGAAATCATTATTGAAGATCCGAAAGGCTTCAATACATATAAGAGTATTTTACGTTGTAAGGATGTGTACAAAAAAAGTAATGTTATTATAGTATCTCAGGGATTTCATAACCTTCGGGCCCTATTTTTCGCAAGAAACAATAATATGAATGCACTGGGATTTGATGCACAGGATGTAAATAAACCCGAAAGCTACTACAGAAATCAGTTCAGGGAGATTTTCGCAAGAATGATCGCTGTAGTCTATTTCCTGTTGGGAATTTCTCCTGATTAGAAAGGATATCCAAACGCTACATTCAATGTAGGTTTAAAAGGCTGGAAATCTTTGAATCTCCATCGGTCACCGGTAGGTTTATTAGGATCATAGATTTTATATGCAAAATCAAGCCTTAAAGTGATGTATGCAATATTTACCCTTAATCCGAATCCACTACCGATACCCACCTGGCCTAAAAATTTATTGAATTTAAACTCATCGCCGTATCCATCATTATAATCCCTGAGACTCCAGGTATTCCCAATATCGGTAAACAGCGCCCCTTCATACATATCGTTGAAAGGCAGACGATATTCAATATTTGTAGTAAGCTTTAAATTATCTGTCATATAAGTACGAACTCTTTCATCAATCTGAGAGTCAGCAGGACCTAAGCCTCCAAAAGCAACCCACGCCCGGATATCATTGGATCCTCCGTTGAAATAAGACCTGATAACCGGCATCGATGAAGAGTTTCCGTAAGGTATTCCTACTCCTACGAACTGACGAAGTACTAAAGTCTGATTCCCGTTAAACTTAAAGTACTTTCTTACGTCAATATCAAATTTTACAAACTGTGCATAAGGCACTCCAAAAATTGTTCTTTGAGGACTTGTGATTACACCTCCGCCATCATTTCTTTTTTGATTAAAAATGCTTAATATATTACCAGCCAACTCTACCTTTCCATTAAAGTAGAAAGCGTTAGGATAATCCTTCTTACCGATTTCGTTATACACATAATTATAGATCATGGACGAAATCAGAACATCCTGGGTTTGCCTGTCTTTATTGACAAGAATTCCTGTAAATGCAGTAAAAAGATCCGCACCTGCCTGATCTAAAGAATTACGGTAGGCATTATCGGTAACAATCTGTTGAGATACTTCATCTACTGAAAGCTGTCCGGATAAAAGCTTGGCTTTCGTTGCTGCACCTTGCGGGCTGTTTTGAAAGTAATTCTCGAATATTTCATCTTTTAGATCACGATCGTTTGTAAAGTAATCATAATAAGCCGATTTATTCTTCGTTAAACTTAACTGTGTATTAAAAAGGGTCAGCCTATGGGATACTTTATCATTAACCGTAGCGAGATAATTAAGGCCGGTATTGAAGTTAACTCTTCCTAAACCGATATTATTTTGTACAGTAGCCCCCAGAACAATTGATGATGTAGGGCTGTATCTTTTAGGAATCAATTTATAATAATCAAAAGGTAGTAAAAGTCTTGGGAAATTCAGGGAAGCCTGTGCTGATAATTCATAGGCTAATATACGCTGACTGATATCTTTGGTGCTTCTGATAGAACCAAAAGTACCCGCCAGACTTGTCGAAAGGTTTTCTGCTCCTCTAAAAACATTTCGGGTAGTAAGGTCTATGGAGGGAGAAATCCCAAGATTTAATAACTGCGAATAATTGATATCCGTTCCTACTTTTAATTCATATTTCGGAAGCGGTTTAAGTATATATAATACATCAATAATACTATCATTAGGAGAGCCTTCACCTCCGTGTCTTAGAGAATCTTTTGCTTTCAGAATGCTAAAGTTATTCATAGAGAGGAGATTCCTTTTGGTAAGGTCAAGCTTTTTCTGATCATAAATCTGTTTGTTTCCAACTATGATATTTCTCCATACAGAACGGGTTGTGTATTTATTATCAACTTTATGGAACCGTATTCCTCTTAAGCTGTCTTTGGTTGTATTTTTACGGTATTCTGATGCTTCATTAACGATCGCTACGTCTATATTACCAATAGTTGCCCTTTTATAAGGAGTGTCAATAGAATCTTTATGAATTTCAAGGGTCAGAGGAACCTGTTTTCTGCTTTTTAGTGAATCGGCGACAAAATAAATTTCATCATTGGCACTATTGAATCTGTAATACCCATAATCCCTCATGATTTCATTAAGTCTGGTAACTTCTTTTTCAAGAACCGTTTGATCAAGTACCTGTCCGGATCTGATGAGGGTTCCGTTAATTTTCTGCTGGTAAAGATTATGGAGAACCGGATCCGGAATATTGTAATAATATTCTTTAATATAAGTAGGATCATTATGTGTAATGAAATACGTAACAGCCGCTTTTTTTGCTGCAGAATCTATTTTGGTTTTAAACTTTACTTCTGCATCCCAGTACCCTTTGTAAGTAAGTCGTTTTTCAATGGATTCGGCTCCTTTTTCCACTTTTGTTTGATCCAGGATAACAGGAGGTGAACCCCAGTTGTGGTATAACCTGTCTAATAAAAGGCTTTTTCCCACACTACTTTTCATATTGTATTTAATGAAGAGCGAATCCCTGAGCTTTTGCGTTCGCATTTCGCTAGGGTAGGTCATGTATTCATTAAGAATAGTGTCATATTTAGGATTGGCGGCGTTGTATAATAATAAGCCTAAAGGCATAAAAAGGAATTGCTTCTTATTGGGTTTTTGCTGAACATAACCCTTTAGCTCTCCATCAAATGGTTCTTTTTTATCAGTAAAAGTGAATGTGTTCTTCGTAAGCAAATATTCGCCATCGGGAACTTTCTTTGTGGTGCTACAAGCATAAAGAAGAGTAACAAATGTTGCAAATGATATAATTTTATAATATTTTTGAGGAGAATTCTTATAATGCTTACAGCTCATACAATAAAAATTTTACAGTCTTTAGATAAAAAGAAGTTCCGACAAAAATACAATTTGTTTTTGGTTGAGGGTAATAAAATCATTTGTGAACTTCCCAATTCTAACTTTAAAATTAAAGAAATATTATCTACAGATCCAGAGAAAATTAAATTTTCTGACGTTCCTGTTATCCATATATCTGAAAATGAGCTGAAAAAGATCAGTTTTCTTAAAACACCTAAAGATTCCGTTGCCGTTTGCTATATGAATTCTGAGAAAAAGATGGCAGACCCGGATATACAGATTGTATTGGATGGGATTCAGGATCCCGGAAATCTGGGAACTATAATCCGTTTAGCGGATTGGTTTGGGATAGAACAAATTATTTGCAGTGAAGATACGGTGGATTTTTATAATCCCAAAGTGATTCAGGCAAGTATGGGATCTTTTACAAGAGTGAACATGGTGTACTGTAATCTTATCGATTATCTTTCGAATACGGAGAATGTAAACATAGGAACCGATATGGAGGGAGAAAATATATACCAATTCGAGAAGCCTAAGAAACTAAACCTGATTTTAGGAAATGAAGGAAATGGAATGCGACCGGAAACGGAAAAGTTGCTTCATAAAAGTATTAGTATTCCTAGGTTTGGTACCTCTCAGTCAACGGAAAGTCTTAATGTATCTATGGCAGCCGGAATTATATTGGGACAATTGTTTTCTAAATAGATTCCAAAAGTCAGAGGTTAGCCGGATTAAATTTTAAAGATAACCTTTAGCTAACTTCTAACCTCTGGTTTGTTATTTTTATATTAATTGCTCCATGCTGGACACACTTTTATTTTTCTGATAACTTTCAAGCTTTTTTCTGACAAATTTTAATGCAATTGGCGCAAGATAAATCATAGCCACACCAAGCAGTTTCTTTTTCCAATTAGAACTACGCATATTTTTCTTTGCATAGTTTCCAACAAGGGCAGTGGCACCTAACCTGATGATACCATCCAGTGCATTACCCTTGAGCGCTGAGCTTGCAATACCCATTGCTGTATTTTTGCTGATAAACATATCTTTCACCTCAGAAGTAAGCTGTTTAGCAATCACATCCTTTCTCAGGACTATTTTTTCATCACCGTCTTCATCTACTTTTTCCTGAAGATATTGATCCGTTAAACCATTGGTAAATGCGCTTAAACTTTCTTTTGTATTCTTGAATGTAAGAAGGTTTTCCAAATCATCAAGTTCTGCCTTCAGTAACTTCTTCTTTATTCTTAATTCTTTCAGACTTTCATAGTTTCTGCTCATAGTTTAATGATTTAAAAATTTAATAACCTGGTCCGCTACGGTATTTACAATTCTCTTTTTAAAGAGAACAACAAGAATCATTATCAATAAGTAAAATGCAGCTACAATAAGGAATCCGTAGGAGTAGTTGTCCAACGCTTTACCGATAAGAAATGCAATTCCAAAGTTGAAAAGAATAATAAAAAAAGCAAAAGCAACAAGCAATATGACCAGATAGGTAATCATACCTGCGGAGAGTGATGACTTTTCGGTAGCTTCTATTTTAAGTAGATCTATTCTCTTAGATGCATATTCTTTAAGAGTTTCTATCATCTGTTTTTCTTTAAAGTTACAAAAAAAGGAACTTTAATGCAAAAAGTCCCTTTCATAATTTAAAAATTAATTGAAATTATTACTATTTAAGATCGTTTAATTCTGCTTCTACATCTTTTACTACATCTGTAGTTTTAGAAACAATCTGATCTTTATATTTATCGTATCCATCTTTTACGGTATGAGCAACACTGTTTGCTGTTTCTTTAAAAGTAGAAGATATATTGTCATACTGATCTTTTACTCTTTCAGAAACTTCTCCGTATTTTGTTTTAGCCTGATCTTTAAGATCGTTAGCTTTTGTTTTAATCTTTTTTCTCGTTTCTTTTCCTTCTTCTGGCGCATAAAGCATTCCAAGTACTACACCTGCTGCTGCTCCAGCTAGAAGTCCCGCTAATATACCTGCTGTATTGTTTCCTTTTCTAGACATTTTTCGTTTTTTTTAATAGTTAAATAATATTAGTTTTTACTTTGTTAAATATTACAATTAATATACCAAATGAGCCTATGGTCCTATTAAAAATTGTTAAATCTTTTGGATATAAGACAGTATGGCTTCGATGGTTTCTTCTTTAGAAAGTTCGGTATTGTCAATAACAATGGCGTCTTCAGCTTGTCTTAACGGAGCGATTTCTCTTTCACTGTCAATTTTGTCTCTTTCGATAAGATTTTCTTTTACCTGCTGCTCGTTTGCTTCGATATTTAAACTCAAAAGTTCGTTGTATCTTCTTTTGGTTCTTTCATCGATGCTTGCCGTAAGGAAGAACTTAAAATCAGCATTGGGAAGAACTACGGTCCCGATATCACGGCCGTCCATTATAATACCTCCTTTTTCGGCAAGGGAACGCTGGGATTGTAATAAGAAATCCCTTACTTCCTTTTGTTTAGCTACAAGGCTTACATTGTCAGAAACTTCATTAGTTCGGATCTCCTTTGAGATATCATTATGGTTCAGATAAAGAACCAGTTCACCTTCATCATTTTTAAATTCAAGCTGGATCTGATCTAATGATGAGAAAAGTCGATTAAGGTCAATAGAACCTTTTTCGTCCTTACAATTTTGCAGGGCAAACCAGGTAACTCCTCTATAAAGCGCTCCGGTATCCAGGTGAATAAGTCCTAATTTATCGGCAATGACCTTTGATATTGAACTTTTTCCGGTAGAGGAGTATCCATCGATAGCTATTACAGGTTTTTTCATACTGCAAAGTTCAAGATTTTTTTTAAAAAATCAAGGAAATGGAAAATTAAATATTGAAAAAGTTTAATAGCGATGCCCGCTAAGATCCATAGATATTCCTATTTGATTCACATTGGAAGAGTTATGGTATCTTACATGAGCGTAATCTACACGGAATCTTGAAATTTTAATTCCAAATCCTCCTGATAGTCCAGAGAAATTTCTTTGGTCAGCTACAGCCAGTTCATTTCCTCTTTTCACATTATATCCTAATCTGATATTAAAGTTTTTTTCCGGAAATAATTCTGCTCCAATAGAAAAGTGATCTGCAATTTTTCTTCCCACATTCACTTCCTGACCGTCTACGTTAAACGGAGATGAAATATCGAATTGTTGTAAATCATGGGCCGTAATTGTAATGGCAAGTGGAATAGCCTTTAAGATTCTCGTATATCCCAGATCAATACGAAACGGAAGGTTCTCACGGGTGCCATTAAAAGATTTGAACTGATATCCGAAATTTCTTGCGACAAGAGAGAGAACTTCCTTGTTTTTTTTATTATGGTAAGTAATTCCGGCAGTTCCTGAAATAGCAGAAGAAGTATAGGTATCTATTTTTGAAGTAATAAAATTAACTCCTCCTCCAATGGTCCAGTCTTCTTCAAACT
Source organism: Chryseobacterium sp. Chry.R1 (assembly GCF_039645525.1). Lineage (NCBI taxonomy): Bacteria > Pseudomonadati > Bacteroidota > Flavobacteriia > Flavobacteriales > Weeksellaceae > Chryseobacterium > Chryseobacterium sp. Chry.R1. The sequence continues at coordinate 3,486,340 of NZ_CP151793.1, read as the reverse complement.
GATAGGCGTAACCAGCTCCGATGGCAACATCGGATGCGTTGAATTGTCCGTTTTCAAAACCACTTTCATCAGTCCTTGGAATATCACCATAACTCATATATCTGGCGTTGATTGTAGCCATGTGGCCATTATCAAAATCTTTAGCAAAAGCAATCGTTCCGTATTTGGAATCCGCAAGATATGCTGCTCCGTTCACAGAAAGTTGTTTGTCTGAATCTTTATTAAGTAAGGCCGGATTTGCTATAGCAAAGGAAACATCATAATCTCTTATAGTAATTGCATCGCCACCTAATGCAGCCTGTCTGGCAGATACGGGAATGTTTAAGAAAGGATAAACATTTGTTCCCGTTTGTGCATAAGAAACAATTCCTGACAGAAATAATGAAAGAATGATAATTTTCTTCAATTCAATTTATAATTATTGCAAAAATAATCCTTTTTTGTAGTTGTCAAAATATTTCTAACATTATTTACAGCTAAATATTTTTCTTTTTTCAATATTTTTAATGATTATATTTGCAAAATCAAATTTCAGGGATATAAACCCTATTTAAAATTTATTAAAAATTAAAGATGAAATATAAAAGAATCCTTCTAAAACTTAGTGGTGAGGCCTTAATGGGGAACAGACAATATGGTATTGACAATGACAGACTTCAGGAATATGCTGTTGAAATAAGAAAAGTAGTAGATAAAGGTTGTGAAGTTGCCATTGTAATTGGAGGAGGAAATATATTCCGTGGAGTAGCAGGTGCTGCAAAGGGAATGGACAGAGTTCAGGGCGATTATATGGGTATGCTTGCAACAGTGATTAATGGAATGGCTTTGCAAGGTGCTTTGGAAGACGCCGGTATTAAAACCAGACTTCAATCTGCTATAGAAATGGACAAGGTAGCTGAACCATTCATTAAAAGACGTGCAGTAAGACATTTGGAAAAAGGAAGAGTGGTTATTTTCGGAGCAGGAACCGGAAACCCTTATTTTACAACTGATACTGCAGCTACATTAAGAGCCATTGAAATTGGTGCTGATGTTATTTTAAAAGGAACAAGGGTAGATGGAATTTATGACAGTGATCCTGAAAAAAATGCGGACGCTGTAAAATATAATTCTTTATCTTTCGATGAAGTTTTCGAAAAGAATCTTAAAGTAATGGATATGACTGCATTTACTTTAAGTCACGAAAATAAACTTCCTATCATCGTATTCGACATGAATAAAGAGGGGAATTTAGTAAAGATTGTAGACGGAGAAAACGTTGGTACTTTAGTGGATTTATAGTCAGTAAAGTAAATAGATAAAGAGATTTAAAAATTATTTATTGTTGATCACATACCACTAGGTAAAGATCATCGTTTATAAATGTGTAATTTATCAAATTTTAAATATATAATGGAAGAATTAGATCTAATAGTAGAGTCTGTAAAACAGGACATGGAAGCGGCTATTAAGCACCTTGAACATGTATTTCAAAGAATTAGAGCCGGACGTGCTTCTACTTCAATGGTTCAGGATGTGATGGTTGAATATTACGGAGCTCCAACTCCGATCAACCAGGTTGCTAATGTTTCGGTTCCTGATGCAATGACGATTTCTATTCAACCTTGGGACAGAACAGCAATCAATGCTATTGAAAAAGCTATTATTAATTCAAACTTAGGTTTTGCACCTTCTAACAACGGGGAGAATATTATTTTGAATGTTCCACCTTTAACAGAAGAGAGAAGAAGAGATCTGGCAAAACAAGCTAAAGGAGAAACCGAACAGACAAAGATTGTCGTAAGAAATGCAAGACAGGACGGTTTGAAAGAACTTAAAAAACTTGAAGGTGTTTCTGAAGACGTTATTAAAGGCGTTGAAGAGGACATCCAGGCACTTACTGATAAGTATGTGAAAGCTTGTGATGACCACCTTAAAACAAAAGAAGCTGAAATTATGAAAGTGTAACTTTCGCTTTAGAACATATAACATATACTAAAACAGGCCTCATAATGAGGCCTGTTTTTTTATTGTCAATAAGGTTGAAGGTATTTCTACTATCTGAAAATAAAATCATTAGAATGATTTGGAAACCGGAGCCTTTCCCTTTTAAAAACGCTCCGGAATTCCGGAGCGTTTTGTTATTGATATCTTTTATGTTCTTTGTTTTTAGAAAACCTTTTGGTAATAGGTTTGAGAAATGCCTTGTATTTTTCAGCGTCAAAGAGTTGCGAATCCGTTAATGCTTTATAGGTCATAATCACTCCAAACGGGAACAGTATAATATTAGGGAGCCATGCTGCCAGATATGGATTTAATGTTCCTGCCCAGGCAAGGTTTTCCATTCCCACATTAATCACATAGAAAATAATAAATATAACGATGGCAATAATTACGGGAACTCCCATTCCTCCTTTTCTGATAATGGAACCCAAACTGGCACCGATAAGGAAGAATATGATACAGGTAAATGAATAGGAGAGTATTCTTTGCTGATAAATAACAACTTTACTGAAATACTTAACATTGGGTTTGAAATCATTGGCTTTACCGTCTAGGGTGGTTTTCAGATTATCCAATCTCGTATAGGCATTGTAGATAATCTCCATCTTCCTGTTTCCTTTTACCGTATCCAGTTTTAGTTGTTGTTTAACCGGAGCTTTGGATTTATTGTTTTTATCCATATAGCTGACGGTGGAGTTGGTCTGGTTCAAAACATCGTCCGTGACGGTGGAAAAGAATCTTTCGTTGTCTTTTTTATTAAGATCAATAGTTTTATTAAGCTGATTGAATGTCTGAAAACGGTAATCATCGGTGATCTGCTCTTCTTCGATTGCTTTATTGATGAGCTCGCTAATGTCAAAATGCGAAACAAGAGTATCAAATTTAATAGCCTGATCCGGTTGCTTTAATCTCACATTTTCACCTTTCCCTGCAAAATTATCTTCAAACACATAGCCCTTATAAAGCTCAAGTTTTAAGTAATGGTTGTTAGCTGCGGGAATAAATTTCCCTTTTTCAGCGACAATAGACTGCTGGTTTTCGAATGTGCTAGCTTTTCTGTGAACAAAAACACCTTCAATACTATTGTCTTCGTGGATTTTATCAAACTTCACCATATAACCGGGTATCTGATCAATAAACTGCCCTGGAGTAAAGTTAAGAGCGGGTTTTGTCTGAGCAATATTGAAAAGCATATTTTTCGCTTTTCTTTGAAAATCCGGGATAATATTATTAGAGAAAAAGAACAGCATTATAGATAATATGGTGGTGACCCCAAAAAGAGGAACCATAACCCTGGTTAATGAGATTCCGGCGGCTTTCATAGCTGCAAGCTCGTAACGCTCCCCAAACTCACCAAAAGACATGATACTTGCTAAAAGGATCGTAAGAGGCAAAACCATACTGATAACACTTACCCCCAAATAAAAAAGGAGCTTAATAATTTGCCAGTAGCTTAATCCCTTTCCCATAAACTGCCCTAACTGAACCCAGATAATGTTTACAATAAATATGAAAAACAATACACTGAATATAAAGAAAAATGGTCCGAAAAAGGTTTTTATGATATATCGGTCTAGTATTTTTAACATTCGCCAAAATTAATGAAAAAGCCACAAAGTTTACTTTGTGACTTTATAAATTATTACTTTTTTAATTACAATTCTGTAATAACGTAATTTTTAAATTTATTCTTATCGAAAACAAACATATTAGGATCTAATTCCTGGTTCTCCTTGTATTCTTTTATGGCAATTACTGCAACATCTTTGTTGCTTCCATGCTGTTCAAGTTTCACCATTTGTTTCTTAGCTGAATCTACAAACAGATAAACATAACTTAATCCATTAGGCTTAACCGGAGTAAGCTTGATCAGATCAGCACTTACACCATTGACCACTTTCTTTCCTCCATAAACTACATTGTAATCATTTCTGTAGGTAGAAAGGTAATTGATAGGGGAGAACATAGTACTGCTTCCGTTAGGTTTGGCAATCGTTACTTCCATGTCGTCAGCATTAATATTGTAGATCTTGCTACCATCGAAAATCTGTTCTGTATCCATGATTTTCAATTTATATTTATCTCCCGATGAGTAATAGATGCCAGGCTCTGTTTTAGCAACCTTGCCATTGACACCGCTTCCAAAAGAAAATTTAAAATAGGTATTCTTTTTAGAATTATAATTGGAGGTGATATCATCCAAGATCTTTTTAGCTTTTGCATCTATTTTCTGTGCATTGGATAATCCAACAGCTCCTACCACAAATCCTCCTAATATAATTTTCGAAACTATGTTTTTCATTTTTTTATTTTAATATTCTTTAGACATTTTTTCCACTTCAAAAGTTAAACATTATGGCATGTTTTCCTTTATTTACGCAAATCTTCCAAAAACTGTTCCAAAGAATGAAGGTCGCTAATAATCACTTCCCTTGCCTTTGCGCCATTAAAGCCTCCTACAATACCACTAGCCTCCAGCTGGTCCATAATTCTTCCCGCTCTGTTATATCCTAATTTAAGCTGTCTCTGAAGCATGGAAGTAGATCCCTGCTGAGTAGAAACAATAATTCTGGCTGCTTCTTCAAACAGTGCATCTTTTTCGTTAGGATCGAAAGAACCTACTGAACTTGTTGCATCTTCAGAAACGTATTCAGGAAGAAGAAACGCAGAAGCATATCCTTTTTGCTCGCCAATAAATTCTGCAATTCTTTCCACTTCAGGCGTATCTACAAAGGCACATTGCAGTCGAAGAATTTCATTTCCGTTAAAGTAAAGCATATCCCCCTTACCAATCAGCTGATCAGCACCGGTAGAATCAAGAATTGTTCTTGAATCTACACTTGAAATTACCCTGAATGCTGCTCTTGCGGGGAAGTTAGCTTTGATCATTCCCGTAATTACATTTACGGAAGGTCTTTGGGTGGCAACAATGAGGTGGATTCCTACCGCTCTTGCCAGCTGTGCCAGTCTTGCTATCGGTAATTCTACTTCTTTTCCTGCTGTCATAATTAAATCGGCAAATTCGTCAACCACCAGAACGATGTATGGTAAGTAACGGTGTCCGTTTTCAGGATTTAATTTTCTTTCAGCAAATTTTTTATTGTACTCTTTTAAATTCTTACAAAATGCATTTTTAAGTAAGTCATATCTGTTATCCATTTCAATACAAAGAGAATTCAGTGTATTGATTACCTTATTGGTGTCCGTTATGATGGCATCATCCGTATCCGGAAGTTTTGCTAAATAATGTCTTTCAATTTTTGAATATAAAGAAAGTTCCACTTTTTTAGGGTCAACCATTACGAATTTCAGTTCGCTTGGATGTTTTTTGTATAAGAGAGAAGTAAGAATTGCATTAATACCTACTGATTTACCCTGGCCGGTTGCACCTGCCATCAGTAAGTGTGGCATTTTTGATAAATCGGCCATGAAGATCTCGTTGGAAATGGTTTTTCCAAAAACGACAGGTAGATCCATGTCTGTATTCTGAAATTTGTGCGAAGCGATTACAGAGCGCATAGAAACCATGGTAGGATTTTTTCTTGGAACTTCAATTCCAATGGTTCCTTTTCCAGGCATAGGTGCAATGATCCTGATCCCCAAAGCTGAAAGATTCAGGGCAATATCGTCCTGTAGCTTTTTAATGGCGGATACCCTGATTCCTGCTTCAGGAACAATTTCATATAAGGTTACTGTAGGTCCGATGGTTGCCTTAATTTCAGCAATACCTACATTAAAGTTCTTTAAAAGACCAACAATCTTATTTTTATTCTCTTCTAATTCTTCTTTATTGATGGAAATCTCCTCATTACCATAATCTTTTAGTAATTCCACCGGAGGCATTTGAAACTTGGCCAGATCTAATTTGTGATCATACAGACCATGTTTTTCTACTAGTTCCTGAGATTGCTTTTCTGTGTCATCTAAAACATCAATTACAGGAGCAATTTCAACATTGAACTTAATATTTTCCTGTGATGGAGTAGATGGTGTAAGATCAAAGGCCTGTTCCGGAGTCGAAACCGGAAGACTAGGTTTGGTATTAAGATTAAGGTTGATCGGCTTAGCATTATCATCATCTTCAAATGAAGTATGATTAGGTGTAGTAATGGTTTCCAGGTTTGTGGATACCGGGACCTCAGGAAAACCTTTAGGTACCTTTACCGGCTCCTGTTGTTTCACAGGCTCACTCATATCCGTAACCGAAATATTAGGATGATTGTCGAGTGCTTCTTCTTCCAGCTCTTCATCAGCCTCAAAGTTTTCATCAGAACTAGGCATCATGGATTTTACCTTTCCGATCGTATTTTCATTAATATTATTAAGTTTTGCTTTGATGGAACTCGGACGTAAGTTAAACTCAAGGATAAAATATAAAGCTATACTCGAGGCCAGTACCAACCAAAGACCAACAGTTCCTATGATTGCATTAAGCGAATCCATAATCTGGTAGCCATAAACGCCTCCCAGAACACCTTGCCCTTTTGTAACAGCTCCCATGAAAATCGGAACCCAGCAGATAAAAAATAATGAATGACCTATTGTTTTCCAGGGCTTGAAAATTTTCTTTTTTAAAATTAAAGTTCCGAAAACAAGGAAAAGAAATGCTATAATAAATGAAGCCACTCCTATACTTTCGAATATGAAAATATTCCCGAGCCAATCTCCAACCTTGCCAAAAATATTAGAGGATTGTATGCTTTTATCAAGCATAGTTCCTGCCTGGCTTTGATCTGCCTTCCAGTTCATTAAATAAGAAATGAAAGAAAACATAAGTACGACAGAAAAAAGTATAAAAGTAAGCCCAAAAAATATACGGGGTTTCGATAGGATTTTGCCTTTTTCAGACATGCCTTGCTGCTTTGTTTGTGTCTTTTTGTCCATAATATCAATGTGGGCAAATTTAGTGTTTTTTTTATTATTAAAACATTTATAAGCTTTTCAAATTTGTCTACTGATCAACGTATTCTTAGCTTACCAGACTATATTATCAGCAGACCAAGTAGAAAATATTAAATTCTAAAATATGCTGATACAACAAATTTATATTCTTTCTTGATAAAAGGTAAATATAAACCGATGTTCATTAATGAGATAAAATTTTTATTAGCATTAATGATGTAGCTTTGATAACTTATACCAGCCCTTATTTTTGATAAAAAACACACATAATTGCCATTAAATATTTGTTAGTAATTTTGTAATCTATTATTCTAGCTTTATTACAAGGCCGGTTATTCAATAACCGTGATTTAGCAAACAAACACAAACAAACACGATGGAAAAAAACTATTATTTATCAATAGATACTATACAAATTTTCTGACAATTATTAATTAAGTAGGGATTATTAAATTCTCTCTGCAAAATGCAATATATTTTGTTACGATTATATCATACATTTTAGTGTATGATCAACTCTTACTTTGCAACATTGCTAATGTTTAGTCATTAAAATACTTTTTTAACATAGACATACACAAAATGAAAAGATTATTTATTCTTATTTATCTTATTATTAATTTTACAATTCAGGGACAGTCTCCTGGTGGAGTAAACCAGGGTTTACGTATCTGGTTAAAAGCAAATGAAGGATTTTCACCTGGCTCATGGATTGACCATTCAGGAGCCGGAAACACTTTTACACAATCCAATAATAGCAGACAACCATTTCTACAAAAACCTTCACCTAAAAATAATTTTAATCCGTCAGTTGATTTTGGCACCAATAGCCGTAGCGACGGAAGATTTATGGTTGTTCCAAGCGGAAGGCCTTATATCAATAATGCAGCCAATACAGTACTATTAATGGTTAGCGCAAAAGATTTTAGACGCTATCATGACTATATAGGGTTTGGTGGAACTACTACAACAGCCAGATTAACTCAGGCTAATGTGCCGGTTGTTACCAATAATTCCCAAAGTGATACATCAGTTCAGCTTTATCCGACAAGAGCCCAAACTTCTAGAAGAACACTTAATAAAAACCACCTTGTAGATTTTTCCTATTCCGTTGGAAGAACTATCACAAGTGGTTTGGATGGTAGAAACAATTCCGGACCTTCTATGCCATCACGTAGCAGCAGGCTTGGGAGTGGTGCGATTTTAGGATCTCAACCAGAAGTTGCCGCCGCTGATATTTCTGAAGTTATTAGTTTTCAGCGAGAGTTATCTCAGTCAGAAAAAAACAGAATTCGTTCATATCTTGCTGTTAAATATGGAGTTACTTTATCCCAGCCACAGAATTACATTGCTTCAGACGGATTAACAGTATCTTGGAATTCCGGAAGAAATCAAAACTTTAATAATAATATATTCGGTATAGCTAAAGACACTAATACAGCATTAGATCAAAACATATCTAATAGCATTAATAATGGGAATATTCTTACTGTAGCAACAAGTAATGATTTTGCTTCTCCTAATGCAACAGGGAGCAGAAGGGCCCTAGCTGTAGATAAAACTTTTTTAATGTTCGGAGATAACAATAATACGGCAACCAGTGTTATTAATGCTCCTCAAGCAATCAATCCAAATGGCGATCGAAAAAGAATACCTAGAGTGTGGCAGGTAGAAAGAACAAATGAAAGTGGTTCTATCTGGCTTCAGGCAGATTTAGCAGCTTACGCAATTAATACCAATATTTTTATGATGGTAGCTGATGATGAAGATTTCCAAACAAATTTAATCATTGTTCCGGGAATAACTAATAGTGACGGTAAAGTAGTATTTAATTATGCTTTTACAAAAAACAGGTATATTACTTTCGGAGGAGAAGTTGCTGAAGGAAACTGTATACAATGTACAGGAGGTAAAACCTTTAAGTTCAGAACAGGATTTTCCTGGCGGCAAGCCGGCCAGTCGGGCAGAAGCAGTAATGAAATATCCAATATTCTTCTAGGAAATACAAGCCAGGGCCCGCTTAGAGTGGTAAGAATGGTTTCAGATTATACAGAAAACCCATCTATAGAATACAGGCCAAGGGTATATCCACGAATGTACCGAGGAACCTGGGTAATTACCAGAAGGTATGACAACACAAATGCTGTAGCAAGACACTTTGTGGAGTTTAATCAGTCCGTGAAGGCAAGATTTCAGATATCAAACATCAACACTTATCTGAGAAATGGTAACCTGTTTACTGTAAAAGGGTATTGTGATGGAAAAGTTGTATATCCTAAAATAACTTACGGCTACCCGGTAAATAACAGAACAACATTTAAGATCGATGGAAATTTATTGACAGGTATACGTCCTTTCAGAGGCTTTACCTATTTGTATTCTACAGCAAATATTGTGTTTGATCGTCCGGTACAGAAGATTGAAGTCGAATGCAGGGTAAACAGAGTAAATGCAAGAAGAACACTAAGATCTTTAACATGGGGTGATATAGCAGTAGAGTGTGCCGCCAATCCTGAACCGTCAGAAGATAATGTATATATATATCAGTCCTTTTCAACCAATCCTGTGTATTCATGTAATGAAACAACAATGATTATGAAAATTGTGAATAATAATTCCGTGAATAAAACGATCAGCATTATCAATAATCTTCCTTCAGGTTTGAATTATGTTTCTAATAGCTATAACGATTCAGAACTTCCGGGAAACCCGCAACCTGCTTATAATAACCAGTCATTTGTATTAAACAATCTGGTTGTTCCTACCGGCCAGCATACCTTGTATGTTAATGTAAAACCTTCTAATAATATCGATCACACGTATCAGACACAAGCTGATTTTACAGTATCAAATACCGGAAACACCTATAAAAGTGATGGAGATGCTTCAATTCCTGGATATCAAGCCTCACCTTTAGAAGTTCTTGCCGGACAAGAAATCGATGCTTCAAAATTTAAATTAACGAAATTGATCAATGTATCTTGTGGGGCCAATAACCAGAAAATCACTTATAAGCTGACAATTGAAAATAACTCCGGTGCGGCAATAGCAGGAGCTAATCTCGAAGAAAATCTTGAAGACGGCCAAACAATACTTAGTTATACCATGAACGGAATCACCGGAACCCCGGCAGTAAATCCGGTAGGATCAACAATATTTCACTTAAATGATGTGAACATACCCGTGGGAACGAGTACCATTGATATGGTAGTAGACATTCAGGACTCTTATACTAACAATAATAATTCACCGATCTTCAGCCAGTTTATTATAGAATTGGATCCGGACAGTGTTTGTAGCGGGAGTTCTACAATTTCTTCAGAACCAATATTCCTTCCTGTTTGTAAAGGAATTTGTACAAAAGACCCGGCAAAAGGAATTCCAAACGATATTACAAGAATAGGAATCAGCGGACATACGAATCTTCAGGCTAACTGGCCTGCTACTGTTCCCAATGGATTTATTGCATTAGAGTCTAAAAATAAAGGCTTTGTTATTACAAGAACCACTTCTGATAAAATAGGTAAACCTGTAGAAGGAATGTTAATTTTTGATACGGATGACAAGTGCTTTAAATTATATAATGGATCGACCTGGAATTGTATAACGAGAACTTGCAATGACTGAAAAATAATAAAAAAAAACAAAAATATGAAATCAATATTAATAATGTTCGCAATATCGTATGCAGGGCTGGCCCACGCACAGATAGCCATTCAAAAAGAAATGGCCGATGAAGATGGTCTCCTTGATTTTGCAGAAAATACAACCAATGGCATTTTGCTGCCGATTGTAGAAACTCTTCCCGGAAATGCAGTAGCCGGTACACTTTTGATGGATAAAAATGATAAAACTTTAAAAATGAATACGGGAACTGAATGGGCCTCGTTGAGCGATGCTGGAAGTATTGCAGACGCTACTTTTAATGTAAATCCTGAGCTAAGCGGAACTAACAGAATAATTATAGGGGCAGCCGGAACGAACGCACCTGGCGTACTTGTATTGGAATCTTCTGACAAGGCACTGATATTACCTAAAATAGCAACTCCGCATACCTCGGTCAAAAATCCATATCCGGGAATGATTTGCTATGATACAGCAAGTAAGACATTAGCTGTATTTGATGGATTAAAATGGAGTTATTGGAAATAAAGTAGTATTTCATTTATATTTTTTAGCGGTCTCAAAGTGAACTATAGAAGGATAATTTATGCCCTTATTTTATTTAAATAGTTTTACTCAGGACCGCTTTTATTTTGTAAATAATACTTTTTTGAACTAGTTCAAATGTTATTAATAATCCTCCTTATAATTTTGTACCATCAATTTTATAACAAATGAAAAATAAAATCGAAAAAACGCTGACGATATGTATGATATTCTTTATACTATTTTCTGCCAGAGCACAACAAAATAACATGACAATGGAAAACACGGCATTATTAATCATCGATGTACAAAACGATTATTTTCCCGGAGGAAAAATGGTTTTAGAAGGGGCAGAAACTGCAGGTAAAAATACCAGTAAGGTGTTGGAATACTTTAGGAAAAATAATCTGCCTGTTATTCATATTAAACATATAGCAACCAATGAAGGAGCTGATTTTTTCCTTCCGCACACAAAGGGTGCTGAAATTCATAACCTGGTTTTACCAAAAGGGAATGAGAAAGTAATCATCAAACATTTTCCAAATAGCTTCAGAGAAACAGAACTTCTTGCCTATTTAAAAGAGAATAACATTAAAAATTTAATTATCACCGGAATGATGACCGATGTATGTGTGGAATCTACTACAAGAGCAGCTTTTGATCTGGGTTTTAGTAATACGATTGTGGGGGATGCAACGGCAACAAAGAACAGGGAGCTGGATGGAGAAATTATAAAAGCAGCAGATATTCAGAAATCTTTTCTGGCGGGTATTTCTTCATTAGGAAATTTATACAGCAGAATCATAAGTACAGAGGATTTGCTGGAAAGTAAATAAGATTAGTTTAAAATAAGGATACCGGTCATAATATCGGTATCTTTATGTTTTAATTTTATACGATGTCTGACCTACTTTATCATTACATCAAGCAATATGTCGATTTTTCTGAGGATGAATTTAAAAGATTTTCCGAATCTTTTAATAAAGTTCAATTTCAGAAAAATGATTTTGCACTGAAAGAGGGAAATTACTGTCTTTTTGAAGGGTTTGTTACAAGCGGCTGTTTTAAAGTGTACTATCTCAACGAAAAAGGGATGGAGCAAACATTATATTTTGCAGTGGAAGGATGGTGGATTACGGATATAGATAGTATGATCAATCGTGTTCCCAGTATCTTAAATATTCAAGCGTTGGAAAATAGTGAAGTTCTTATGGTTTTAAAAGAAAATAAAGAACATCTTTACAAAACCATTCCCTGGGTAGAGAAGCTTTTCAGAATCATGAATCAAAGGTCTTCAGTGGCACTACAGAGAAGGATTCTTTCTTTGACCGGTAAGACGGCAGATCGGCGATATCTTGAATTCCTTGAAAAATACCCTGGTCTCGAACAGAAAATTACACAGCAACAGGTCGCATCATATCTTGGTATCACCCATGAATTTTTAAGTAAAATAAGGAAAAAAATGAGCCTTCAAAAATAGACAGACTCAATGACCTGTATAGCTTTTTTTCATTCTTATAATCGTAGTTTTTAGTTTTAAATTTTCTTTAACGTTTTGTGGCTTATTAAGAATAATTCAAAATAAGTAATATAGGCTTTAAAATGATAAAAAACATCTTTTTTTATCGACCTTTTACTTAATCATGCTTATTTTTGCATGTCAAGTAAAATAAATCATGAAGAAGATCCAAGATATTCTTATTTCAACCAGAACAATGGCGGTTTTGCTGTTGGTCTTTGCATTTGCCATGGCATATGCAACGTTTCTCGAAAACGATTATGGAACCCCTACGGCGAAAGCATTAATTTATGAAGCAAAATGGTTTGAGCTGATCATGGTATTGCTGATCTTAAATTTCATCGGAAATATCGGCAGATATAGACTTTGGAAAAGAGAGAAGTGGCCGGTTTTGGTTTTTCACCTTGCATTTGTCTTCATTTTTATCGGGGGAGCTATTACAAGGTATGTGAGTTTTGAAGGAACTATGCATATCAGGGAAGGAGAAACCTCTAATGAAATAGTTACGGATAAAAACTTCTTTAAGATTCAGATTGAAGAGAAGGGAGATGTGCTTAACTACCAGGATATTCCTTATCTGATGTCTCCTTTGCACAAAGATTTCAGCGCAACTTATGACTTTCACGGAAAAGAAGTAAAGATTTTTGCCAAAGAATATATTCAAAGAAAAAAAGACAGTCTTGTGGCCGACCCAAGTGGTACTGAATACCTTCACTTGGTTTCAACGGGGCAAACCGGAAGACAGAATATCTACATCAAGCCAGGTGAAACAAAATCCATTAATGGAACGCTTGTTACTTTTAACAGAGCGATTGAAGGAGCTGTGGAATTTAAAAATGAAGGAGGGAAACTATTTGTTAAAACTCCTGTTGATGCAACGTATATGACGATGGCAACTCAGGCGACCGGAAATACAAAGAAGGATGAATTCCAACCTTTGGCATTGAGAAGTTTATATAGCATCAATGATCTGAAATTGGTTGTTCCTGAAGGTTTAAGAAAAGGAAAACTGATAGCGATTGAAGGAGACAGAAAGAAAGATCAGGCAGTTCCTGATATGCTGAAAATAGAAATCCAGGGTCCTAAAACAAAACAGTTGGTTGAACTATCTGTAGAAAAAGGAAATCCGAATGCATTCAAGCAGATCTCGATGGATGGATTGAATATCATGGCAGGTTTTGGTCCTAAAGTATACAACACTCCTTTTGCACTGAAACTGGACGACTTTGTAATGGAAACATATCCGGGAAGTTCTTCGCCAAGTGCTTATGAAAGTCATGTGAAGATCATTGACGGAGGTAAGCAGACACCTTATAAAATCTATATGAACCACGTTCTGAACCACGGAGGATACCGTTTTTTCCAGGCTAGTTTTGATCCGGACAGAATGGGAACTGTATTGTCAGTGAACCATGATTTCTGGGGAACTTTAATTTCTTATATCGGATATACATTCTTGTTTTTAGGTATGTTTTTAATTTTCTTCTGGAAAGGATCTCACTTCTGGAAATTAAATAAAATACTGACTGATGTCAATAAGAAAAGAGCCACCATGGTTGTTCTATTGTTGCTAAGTTTAGGCTTAAATGCCCAAAAAATTGAAACCCATGGAACAACTGACGGAAGCAGAGAGCACATCCATGTAGAAGGCGATGATCACGCTCATGCACAGGCTTCCCAAATGGGACAGACGGAAACTGCTCCGCGACAAAATTCTCTGGCAGCTCCATTTTCTAAAATGAGATTAATTTCTGCAGATGAAATCATCGCTAGAAACAAAATAAGCAAGGAACATGCAGATAAATTCGGATATCTTTTGGTACAGAATTTTGAAGGAAGAATTGTTCCGATCAATACTGAAGCTCTTGATGTTTTAAGAAAGCTTTATAAAAAAGACGAATTTAAAGGAACGGATGGAAAATACCTTACTGCAAATCAGTGGTTTTTATCCATTAACACCGACACTCCTAGCTGGACAATGGTTCCTATCATTAAAGTAGGTTCTAAAGGAGGAGATGAGCTGAAGAACAAAACCAAGGCTGATGAAGATGGTTATACTTCCCTGATGAATTTGTTTCCTGCGGATGCTAACGGTAACCTTACCTATATCCTTGAGCATGACTATAACATTGCTTTCCGTAAAAAACCGGCTGAGCAAACCAATTATGATAAAGAAGTTATTTCTGTAAATGAAAGAGTTCAGATCTTCAATGAATTTTTCAGCGGGCAATTTATGAGAATTGTGCCTGTGAAAAATGATCCGAACCACACATGGCATTCATGGCTAGACCAGAAATTTGAACCGGATATGGAATCTCAACAGGTAATGGGACCTTATTTTGCTGAAGCATTAGCTGCTCAGAAAACAGGAGACTGGAGAAAAGCAGATACTCAATTGGCAAGACTTTCAGAATACCAGCAAAAATGGGGTAAAAGTGTAGTTCCGGCTAAATCTAAAGTTGATCTGGAGGTATTCATGAATAAAGTGAATATCAACTTTAAACTCCTGATTTTCTATACACTGATAGGAGGGCTATTACTGATTTTAGGTTTTGTTGAATTATTCAAGCCTAATAAGATATTGAACAAGATCATCAAGGTGATTATTGTGTTAGGTCTGGTAGGATATATATTCCATTTCCTTGGATTAGTGGCAAGATGGTATATTTCCGGGCATGCACCATGGAGTAATGGTTATGAAGCAATCATTTTCATTTCATGGGTAGGTATTTCAGCCGGATTGTTATTGTATAGAAATTCCAATGCTTTGATTCCTGCAGCCGGATTTATGGTAGCGGTTATTATGATGGGATTTGCTCACGGAGGATCTGCTCTTGATCCGCAGATCACACCATTAGTACCTGTATTAAAATCATACTGGCTGATTGTGCACGTAGCAATCATTACATCGAGTTATGGATTCTTTGCCCTGTCGATGATTATTGCTGTCATATCACTGGTATTCTATATTATTTCGAGTAAAGAAACATACAAAATTCATCATGATACTACTTTAAAAGAGCTGGTTATTGTTTCTGAGATGTCTCTTACTATAGGTTTGTTTGCTTTAACGGTAGGGAACTTTTTAGGAGGAATCTGGGCGAATGAGTCATGGGGTAGATATTGGAGCTGGGATCCTAAAGAGACATGGGCATTTATATCTATCATGGTATACGCTTTTGTGTTACATATGAGATTGGTACCCGGATTAAGAAGCAAGTGGGCGTTCCATGTAGCAACAATGTTCGCTTTCTGCTCAATGGTTATGACCTATTTTGGAGTTAATTATTATTTAACGGGACTTCACTCGTATGCAGCAGGAGATCCGGTACCAGTACCGGCTTGGGTATATATCGGACTTTCAGTAATGATATTATTGTCTGCAGCTTCTTACTTTAAGTTTAAAATGCTGAACAAAAAATAAGCGTAAATACATACACATACTAAATCCCGGAACGATAGTTTTCGGGATTTTTCTTTGTCTTTAAGGCAAACGGAATTAGGTATTATTACTAAGTAAAAAATTTTAAGATTATCATTTTTAATTCAAAACTTATTTATAACTTTATGATATCAAAATAATATCATTTTAAATTAATACCTATATGGAAAAAATCTTAAAACCTATGTCCGGCTACTTAACCCTTGTTATTTGTTTGGGTTTATTTATAGCTGCAGTTTACTTCTTCATCAGCGGAGTAGATCAGAGTATTACTTATGTTGTTTTAGCCATGCTTTGTTTTCTGACTTCATGTTTTTTCTTAAAAGGCCTGATGATCATTCAGCCTAATCACTCAAGAGTATTGAATTTCTTTGGAAAATATGTAGGAACAGTGAAAGATAACGGACTGTTCTTTATCAATCCATTATACTCATCCCAGAAAATGTCGCTTCGTTCCGAGAATTTGCAGGGACAAACATTAAAAGTGAATGATAAAATGGGTAACCCAATCGAAATTGCTGTTGTCATCGTATGGAAAGTAGGGGATACCTATAAAGCAGCTTTTGATGTAGAACGTTATTCTGATTTTGTAAAAATGCAGAGTGAGGCAGCGGTACGTCACCTGGCTATGAGCTTTCCTTATGATAATTTAGAAGATGATCATGCACCAATTACTTTAAGAGAGGGTGGTGACAAGATCAATTCTATTCTTGAGCAGGAGCTTACTGATCGTCTTTCTAAAGCCGGAATTATAATCCAGGAGGCCAGAATATCACACTTGGCTTATGCATCCGAAATCGCAGGTGCCATGCTTCAGAGACAGCAGGCTACAGCTATCGTTGCAGCAAGAACAAAAATTGTGGAGGGCGCGGTAGGAATGGTTGATCTGGCATTGAAAAAACTTTCGGCAGAGAACATCGTAGAGTTGGATGATGAGAGAAAAGCTGCAATGGTGAGTAATCTGATGGTCGTTCTTTGTGGTGAGAAGGCAGCAACTCCGGTTCTTAATGCAGGAACCTTATACAATTAAAACTTCTTTTTGGTTAAAGAATCGACCTGAAACCATAGGCGATCTTATCATGAAATTTAAAAGTAAAAAATGAAATCTCAAAAATTTCAAAATTCTTCTGAAAGCACTCAAAAAGGCAAAAAATCCTTTGTGATAAGGATAGAAGAATCGACGTATAAACTTCTTGAGAAATGGGCGAATGATGAGTTCAGGAGTGTAAACGGACAAATTGAGTATTTGCTTCATCAGAGCCTTCTCGAGTCAGGAAGAAAGAAAAAGGAATAGCGATGGAATAGCTAAAAGGCAAAATTGCTAAGTTTAATAATTGTGAAGGAATTGAAAGCTGGAACTTTGACAGCTTTTGATTTCCTGCACTGTAAAACAATCTTTCTAAGGAAAATAAAATCAGGATTAGGGATAAGTATATTAATAATGAAAATATAAATCTTAAATTATAGATAAAAGTACTATTTTAGAGTGATAAAGTAATGAACTACTCCAAATAATATTTTCAGTATAAACATAAAGCAATATGGTGAAAAAGACATTTTTCTTATTCGTAATACTATTTTCAACAAAATCCTTCGCCCAAGAGCAATATAAATTTTCAAATGATATTGAAAATGACATCCAGAATGATAAAAATGGAGACGATTTCAGATATCAGGTGGGAGCAATGAAATATTCCGTTTCGAACTATTACATTAAGGGTTTACAAACCTGGGATAAACTTGGACGTAAAAGAAAAAAAATATCTAAAGATGACAGTTTGAAATTAGTAAAGCTTAAAGTTGAAAATGCTAAAAACTATATTTTAGACCAAACAAAAAAAGAGCAAATAGTAATTCTTAATGAAGCACATCATTACGCAAGTCATAGAACATTTGCAACATCCCTCTTAAAAGGACTTTATGAAAACGGTTATCGATATTTGGGCTTGGAAGCTATTGGAGATGATTCAATAAATGTTAGAAAGTTTCCTACAACAAAAAGTGGTTTTTACACCTCTGAACCACAATTTGGTAGTTTTATTAAAACAGCTTTAGATCTGGGTTTTACTCTCTTTAAATATGAAGCAGTACAAGGAGAAAACGGAAAAGACAGAGAGATAAAACAAGCGGATAACATCTATAAATTTATGCAGGAAAATAAAAATGGAAAATATATTATTTACTGCGGTTATGGGCACGCATATGAAGGAAAAGATCCATATTGGGAAAAAACCATGGCAGGAAGACTTTCCGACTTAACAAAAATCAACCCATTTACAATTGACCAAACAGAGTTTTCTGAAAAAAGTGTTACCGAACGTAATAGTCCACTATTAAAAATTATAAAGGGGAAGGATCCTGTCGTTTTGCTGGACGAAAATAACAAGGCATTCAAAGGAAGTCAAATTGAACCTTTTACGGATATAAAAGTGGTTCATCCCGTTACAACATATATCAAAGATAGACCTTGTTGGATGCTTAATGAAAACCGGAAACTTTATGAAGTACCAAAATCAAAGATTAAAAGTTATCCTTCTTTAATTTTTGCCTATAGAAAAGGAGAGTTTGACAATAATGGTGTTCCTGCGGATATGATAGAATTACAGAGTGATAAAGACTCAGGATATCTTATTCTGGATAAAGGAGGTTATGATATTATAGTAAAAGATAAAACATATAATGTAACCAATAGGTTTGATAGCTCAATAGAATAGATAGTAACTGTACCAGTTGCCAACTTATCATTAGCTTTTAGTTAAACTTCCAAAAAAAGAAAGCAGAGAAATTTTCTCTGCTTTTTTTTAATAATACACACTATTAATCGAATAGAGCGGTAAAATAATTGCTGATGATAGTCCAGAAATTTTTTCCGAGAAAATAGATAAGGGTAGACGTAATAATCCCTTTTACGGTAAAGAATATAATCCCTCCGATCCCAAAACGCTTAACCCATTGTTTCCATTTTGAAGTATTCTCTTTTACAGGCTGCTCGTCTAGTGGTTTATTATTTTCCATTTCCGAAATTAAACTATTGATATGACAAAGATAGGTATGTTTATAATTAGTCCAAATAAAAACGTTATGAAAATTAATTTTTTGCGGTTCGCATAATATTTTTATCTTTAGAGAAAACGAAAAGGAATATTTTATGTCTAAAAAAGTCAAGGATTTCGGTATCGAGAAATCCCTAAAAAATCTAGGTATTAAAGATGACAACAAAGGAACTTCTGTAGGGGGGAAATACTTTGCATCGGGGAAAGTAATTGAAAGTTATTCTCCTGTTGATGGAAAATTAATTGCTAAAGTAAAAACATCGAATGAAGGTGATTATGAAAAGGTAATTCAGTCTGCTCAAAAGGCTTTTCAGGAATTCAGGTTAATCCCGGCACCTAAAAGAGGGGAAATCGTAAGACAATTAGGTCTAAAACTAAGAGAATATAAAGATGATTTGGGAAAACTTGTTTCGTATGAAATGGGAAAGTCCCTGCAGGAAGGTCTTGGTGAAGTTCAGGAGATGATTGATATCTGTGATTTTGCGGTTGGTCTATCAAGACAGCTTCATGGATATACGATGCATTCTGAAAGACCAGGTCACAGAATGTACGAACAATATCACCCACTAGGGATTGTGGGAATCATTACGGCTTTTAACTTTCCGGTAGCTGTTTGGGCTTGGAATACAGCATTATCATGGATTTGTGGGAATGTTACGATCTGGAAGCCTTCCGAAAAAACACCTTTCTGTGCAATTGCATGTCAAAATATTTTAGCAGAAGTTCTTAAAGAAAATAATCTTTTTGAAGGGATTTCAAGTGTATTGGTTTCAGATCATGAGATCGGGCAAAAATTAGTTGAAGATAAGCGCGTTTCTTTAATTTCGTTTACAGGTTCTACGAGAGTAGGAAGAATGGTTTCTTCTAAAGTAGCAGAGAGATTTGGAAAATCAATCCTTGAGCTAGGTGGAAATAACGCCATCATTATCTCTAAAGATGCTGATCTTGATATGTCTATCATTGGGGCTGTATTTGGAGCTGTAGGAACTGCAGGACAAAGATGCACATCTACAAGAAGACTGATCATTCATGAAAGCGTTTACGATGAAGTGAAAAACAGATTGGTAAAAGCATACGGACAGCTGAAAATAGGAAACCCGTTAGATGAATCCAATCATGTGGGACCATTGATCGATACCGGTGCTGTTACCCAATACGAAGAATCAATAAAAAAATGTAAAAAAGAAGGCGGTAAATTCATCGTTGAAGGCGGTGTTCTAAGCGGTAAAGAATATGAGTCAGGATGCTATGTAAAACCATGTATCGCGGAAGTAAAAAACTCATACGAGATTGTGCAGCATGAAACTTTTGCACCAATTCTTTATTTGATCAAATACAAAACTCTTGACGAAGCCATCGCTATTCAAAATGATGTTCCTCAGGGATTGTCTTCTGCAATTATGACCCAAAACTTAAGAGAGGCAGAATTATTCCTTTCCCATGCGGGTTCAGATTGTGGAATTGCCAATGTAAATATCGGAACTTCAGGTGCTGAAATCGGCGGAGCTTTCGGTGGTGAAAAAGAAACAGGAGGAGGTAGAGAATCCGGTTCTGACGTTTGGAAATACTATATGAGAAGACAAACAAATACCATCAATTATACTACAAACCTTCCTTTGGCACAAGGGATTAAATTTGATATTTAATAAAAAAACAACATTTAAATCATTTTAAGATTTAAGAATTTAAAAATTAATACCCATGAATGCTTAAACCTTTTAATCATTCAATTTTTAAATCACATCAAAATATTATGGAACAAACAATTGATATAAAAGCAAATAAAGTTAAAGAAACAGTAGGGAAACATGTACTTGCAGATGGTTTTGATTTCGTTATGGATATCGAAAAATCTCATGGATCATGGTTATATGACAAACTTACTGACAGAGAATTTTTGGATATGTTTTCTATGTTCGGTTCAGGATCTATAGGATACAATCACCCTTATCTTGTAAGTAAATCAGATTGGCTAGGTAAAATGGCGGTTAATAAGCCTACCCTGGCAGATGTTTATTCTGAGGAGTATGCTCATTTTTTAGAAGTTTTTGAAAGAGTGGTTATTCCGGAAGAATTGCAATATGCGTTTTTTATTGAAGGGGGAACATTAGGTGTTGAAAATGCAATGAAGGCATGTTTCGACTGGAAAACCCGCAAAAATTTTGCTAAAGGACTTCAGACAGAAGCCGGAATTTGTATTCACTTCAGACAGGCATTTCATGGAAGAAGCGGTTATACTTTAAGCCTAACCAATACTTCCGATCCAAGAAAGTATCAATATTTCCCGATGTTTGAATGGCCAAGAATCCTTAATCCAAAATTAAGCTTTCCTATTACAGAGGAAAATCTTGAAGAGACCATTAAAAATGAAAGAATGGCGTTATTGCACATCGAAGAGGCAATTCTTTCCAATCCTGATAAAGTGGCATGCATTATCATTGAGCCGATCCAGGCAGAAGGAGGAGATAATCACTTCAGGGATGAATTTTTCGTTGAACTAAGAAAGCTGTGTGATCATAATGAGATCCTGCTGATTTTTGATGAAGTTCAGACAGGTATTGGAATTACCGGAAAAATGTGGGCTTTCCAACATTTTACGGCTAAGCCGGACATTATTTCTTTTGGTAAAAAAGCACAGGTTTGTGGTGTTTTAGCAAATAAAGAAAAATTTGATGAAGTTGCGAACAATGTTTTCAGAGAGAGTTCAAGAATCAATTCTACATTCGGAGGAAACTTTATAGACATGCTCCGTTTTCAATTGGTTATGGAAGTGATCGAAAAAGAAAACCTTGTTGAGAATGCTAAGGAGGTTGGAGAATATCTATTGGAAGGGTTGCAAAATCTGGCTCAGAAATATCCTGAAAAGATTTCCAATGCAAGAGGAAGAGGATTGATGTGTGCAGTAGATTTACCTTCCGGAGGACAAAGAAATCTTTTAGTAAATGAACTTTTCAAAGATGGATTAATAATTTTACCATGCGGTGATCAATCCGTTCGTTTCAGGCCACATTTGAATGTTTCGAGAGAAGAAATTCAATTGGCTCTCGATAAAATTGAAAATAATATTAACAAAATTTAAAACGGTGTATTTGTGATTTAGGAAAAATCTTACTATATTTAGATATTCAAAAAAGGATAAAATATGGAAAGAAGTACGAGAGTATCAGTTTTTGAAAGTGATAATCCTTCAGAAATTCAATTGATCAAGTCTAAATTAGATGACGCTCAAATCACAAACACAGTTGAAAATAATTATCTCACTTTTACAACAACGCCAACGGCAACATCGCTAAAGCTCATGGTGGATCTGGAAGATGAGAAAAAAGCATTTGAAATTATTGACACTTATATACAACAAAGTGCAAACCAATAAAACAATTTCATAATTTTAAATTTTACTACTTCGAACCGAAAATTAATTCAATTAATTTTCGGTTTTTTTATTTAAATTTAATGCTAAAGAAATATATAAGGTTGAAAATAATCTTAATTTTCTTTCTTTTAAATCCTGACAACAATTAAGAATCTATGACGCAGCAAATTAAGTTCAGAAAGGCCGAAATTAAAGAGAAAAATATCATCTGGGACATTATCCAGCAATCAATCGAAAGGAGAAGATTGGACGGGAGTACTCAGTGGCAAAATGGTTATCCGAATGAAGATACTATAGAGAGTGATATTTCGAAAGGTTTTGGTTTTGTTCTTACAGTAGATGATGTTATTGCCGTTTATGTTGCCCTGATATTTAATGACGAGCCTGCTTATAGCACCATTGATGGGGCATGGCTTAGTTACGGTGAGTTTGTTGTTGTTCACCGTGTAGCTGTTTCCGAAGAGTTTGCCGGACAGGGACTCGTAAAAAAACTATTTGATCATATAGAAAATTACACAAAAAGCCAGGGGGTATTGAGTGTAAAAGTAGACACTAATTATGATAATATTGCCATGCTGAAGATTCTTGAAAAGCAAGGTTATTCCTATTGCGGTGAAGTAGTTCTTGCCGGAGGAGTCCGAAAAGCATTCGAGAAGATTATAATTTGAGCGAAAGGTTAAATCCTTTTCCATTGAATTTTTAAAACGCTATATATTTATAAACTCTATTGCGTTTGTTCGTTTAGTTCTGAACTAATTTATACTTTTGCTCAAATTTGTATATTATGCATAAAAGTATAGAAGTTGATGAAAAAATTTTTCAGGATGCCGTAAAATTCTATGGTACCAACCTGAATATTCCTCCATTAGCTTCAAAAATATATGCTTATCTCATCTTCGATTTTGAAAAAGTAGGAATTACTTTTGACGAATTTGTAGAAGTGCTCTCAGCCAGTAAAAGTTCCGTTTCCACCAGTATTTCATTATTACTCAACTCTCAGCTTATTGTCGACCATAATAAGATCGATGAGAGGAAGCGGTATTTCTTTATCAATGATGAGCATATGAAGATAAGGTTTGAAAAAATTCTCCAGAAATTACAGGATGAACTAAAACTACTAGACGATTTAAATAACTTTAGAAAGGTACACGATGAACATTACAATGAAAAACTTAGTATTTATAAGGCGCTGTTGAATAAAAACATTTCAAATATTCAGGAATCTATTAATAAACTATAATTTAAAATGACAAATAAACTATTCATACTTTCTGTTGCAGCTATCTCACTGACGGCCTGCAAAAAAGAAGCTCCAAAACAGGATGGTGCAAAACCTTACCCTGTAATTTCGGTGGAACAAAAGAATATCGTAGGATACCAGACATTCCCTGCCAGCATACAAGGTAGAGTAAATAATGATGTAAGGGCTAAAATTCAGGGATATATTACTCAACTATTAGTAGACGAAGGGCAATATGTAACCAAAGGACAACCTTTATTCCGTCTTGAAACGAATATACTTACTGAAAATGCAGCTGCTGCAAAGGCAGGTATTGGTGCTGCTGAATCAACGGTGGCTGCTGCACAGGCTTCGGTAAATGCAGCTCAGGTGGAAGTGAATAAACTTAAACCTCTGGTTGCTAAGAATATCATCAGTAACGTACAGCTTCAAACAGCACAGGCTAACCTGGCTCAGGCTCAGGCACAGCTTCAGCAGGCGGTTGCTTCAAAACGTCAGGCGACAGCCAATTACAAAGGGGTAGAAGCTAATATCGAATATTCTATTATTCGCGCACCTATTTCGGGAGTTGTTGGAAAACTTCCTTTAAAAGTGGGTAGCTTGGTAGGACCTACTGATCAGACTCCTTTAACGACAATTTCAGATACTTCCGAGGTCTTCGCCTATTTTTCGATGAACGAAAAAGAATATTTCAACTTTTTGGAGAAATCTGTAGGAGCTACAATGCCTGAGAAAATCAAAAATCTTCCTATGGTTGATTTACAGCTGGCTAATGGAAGTATTTATCCTGAAAAAGGGAAGATCGAAGCTATTACAGGACAAATTGATCCCACTACAGGAACCATTCAGTTCAGAGTAGCATTTTCAAATGCCCAAAAGTTACTTAGCAACGGGAACAGTGGAACAATAAGGTTACCTAAAGCGTATGATAGCGTTTTAGTTGTTCCGGAAAGTGCAACATACGAACAACAGGGAATTGTTTATGTGTATAAAGTTGAAAAGGATACTGCTAAAAATGTAGTAGTAAATGTAATTGACAGAATTGACAACATGGCGTTAATAAAATCAGGAATAAATAAAGGAGAAACTATAGTGGCAGCAGGTATCGGTGGTTTGAAATCCGGAACTCCTGTAAAGCCGAAACCTATAAAAATGGATAGCCTCGTTCAATCTATAAAACCGAAATTCTAATGATAAAAAACTTTATTAACAGACCGGTTTTATCCACTGTTATTTCAATATTAATTGTTATACTCGGTGTTTTAGGCCTTATTTCATTGCCTGTTACCCAATACCCGGACATTGCACCTCCTACAGTGAGTGTTACAGCAAACTATACGGGAGCTAATGCGGAGACGGTGATGAAAAGTGTGGTAGTTCCTTTGGAGGAACAGATTAACGGGGTAGAAGGAATGGATTATATCACCTCTTCTGCAGGAAACGATGGATCTGCCAATATCCAGGTTTTCTTTAAGCAGGGGATTGATCCGGATATTGCAGCGGTAAACGTACAGAACCGTGTTACAAGAGCAACACCATTACTTCCAAGTGAAGTAACCCGTTCAGGGGTTGTAACTCAGAAGCAGCAAACCAGTGCTTTGATGTATATGTCTTTCTATTCCGAAAATAAGGATCTCGATGACGTTTATCTTCAAAATTTCCTGAATATTAACATTATTCCTAATATCAAAAGGATTAATGGAGTTGGAGATGCTCAGGTTTTCGGTGGGAAAAACTATTCGATGAGAATATGGTTGGATCCTGCGAAAATGGCAGCCTATGGAGTAACACCGGATGATGTTACAGCGGCTATTAATGAGCAGAGTAGAGAAGCAGCAGCTGGATCCATCGGACAAAACAGTGGTAGTTCTTTTGAATACATTATTAAATATGTAGGGAAATTCAACGAGAAATCTCAATATGATAACATCATTATCAAGTCTCTTGCCGATGGCCAGAATCTGATGCTTAAAGATGTTGCCAAAGTTGAATTGGCTGGGCAATCTTATACCGGAATTGGGGAGAATGGAAATAATCCTTCCATCAGTATGGGATTCTTTCAGACACCAGGTTCCAATGCTCAAGACATTATTAAGAATATTAAAGCATACTTAAAAGCATCAGAGGGAAGTTTTCCTAAAGGGATAAAATATACTTTCAACTTTGACACGAATGAGTTCCTTGATGCCTCTATTGATAAGGTTGTTCATACCTTAATTGAAGCATTTATTCTGGTATTCATTGTAGTGTATATTTTCTTACAGGATTTCAGATCTACTTTGATTCCGGCTATTGCAGTTCCGGTATCTATTGTGGGAGCATTCTTCTTCCTGAATTTGTTTGGATATTCACTCAACCTTTTAACCTTATTCGCGTTAGTACTTGCTATTGGTATTGTAGTGGATGATGCCATTGTCGTCGTCGAGGCCGTTCATGCTAAGATGGAGCATGGTATTTCCGATGCTAAAAAGGCTACCGTAGAAGCGATGGATGAGATTACAGGAGCAATTATTTCAATTACATTGGTAATGGCATCCGTATTTATTCCGGTAACTTTTATTACCGGTCCGACAGGGGTATTCTATCAGCAGTTTGGTATTACACTTATCGTAGCGATCATCATTTCGGCAATCAATGCATTAACGTTAAGTCCGGTTTTATGTTCACTATTCCTAAAACCTCATTCTGAGCATCACCAGGAATACAAGAATATGAATATCCTTCAGAAGTTCTTCTATAAATTCAATATAGCATTTAGAACAACCACTGAACGTTACGGAAGAGGATTTGTTTTCTTATTAAGACATAAATGGGTTACCCTGATCATCTTTGCCATTACAGGAGGAATTTTATTCTGGGCAAGTTCAACGATGAAAAAAGGATTCGTTCCTACTGAAGACCGTGGAATTATCTTTACCGATGTGCAGCTTCCTCCGGGATCATCTATGGAAAGGACCTATAATGCATTGAAAACATTACAGGCTAACGCAATGAAAATTCCAGGAGTCCAAAACGTTACCATTTCTACCGGTAGAGGTTTCTTATCCGGAAACGGAAGTAATAATGGTCTTGCCTTTATTAAATTAAAACCTTTTGATGAAAGGAAAAAAGATAATTTAACCTCTGAAGATATTACGAAAAAACTATTTGGAATTTCAGGGAAAGTGCCGGATGCCAAAGTCGTATTCTTTCAGCCACCAAGTGTACCAGGTTTTGGTAACAGTGCAGGATTTGAGATGGTATTGCTGGATAAATCCGGTGGTGAATATACAGCGCTTGATGATAAAACTAATGAATTCATCGGTAAGCTTATGGAAAGACCCGAGATAGAGTTTGCACAGACCTCGTTCAATACAAAGTACCCGCAATATCAAATGGAAATTAATGTTCCTTTGGCAAAACAATTGGGAGTTTCTGTAAACAGCATTCTAAGTACAATGCAGGGATACATCGGAGGGATTTATACAGCTGACTTTACGAAATACGGAAAACAATTCCGAGTAATGGTTCAGGCTCTTCCTGAAAACAGAAAGAACATCGATAATCTTAACGATCTCTATGTAAAAACAGGTTCGGGTATAATGTCTCCTATTTCGCAATTTGTGACATTAGACAAAACATATGGTCCACAGTCTGTAAGTCGTTATAACCTTTTTACATCAGTAAAAATTACAGGGGGTAATTCCCAGGGGTACAGTTCCGGGGATGCTATTACTGCGGTACAGCAGGTAGCGAAAGAAACCCTGAATCAGAATTACGATGTTGAGTTTACCGGATTGACAAGAGAAGAATTAAACTCCGGATCTCAAACCGTATTAATCTTTGGGCTAAGTTTAATTTTTGTTTACTTTATCCTTTCTGCGCAATATGAAAGTTATATTCTTCCGCTGATTGTTGTGATCTCACTTCCATTAGGGGTAATGGGAGCTTATTTTGGACAAAAAATCATGGGCTTGGAAAACAATATCTATTTCCAGATTGCCTTGATCATGTTGGTCGGATTATTGGCTAAAAATGCCATTTTGATTGTTGAATTTGCCGTTCAGAGAAGACATCATGGTGAAACCATTGTCATGTCTGCAATCAATGCTGCGAAGGCAAGATTAAGACCGATTCTGATGACCTCATTTGCCTTTATATTTGGTCTATTACCATTGGTGCTGGCAAGTGGAATCGGGGCGGTAGGAAACAGATCTATTGCAACAGGTGCTGCCATTGGATTATTGATAGGAACAGTATTAGGGCTTATCGTAATTCCTGTATTGTATGTGATCTTTGAAACATTGCAGGAAAAAATCAAACCGATTAAAAGAGAAGACATCAATTTAGCTGAATAAAAATAAAAACCAGAGAGGTAGAAGTAGTAGAAGAATAATTGAATTTCCGATCTTACTTCTAACCTCTGGTTTCTAACTTCCAATTTTTAACAATGAAAAGTTTAATAAACATCATAAAAGGAATAACTTTTTCAGTTTTCATACTGGGAGCCATTTCATCATGTATGGCGAGAAAAGAGTATGAAAGACCGAAAAATGTCGTTGACGAAAAGCTTTTCCGTACTGATATGCTTCCTAAGGACAGTGCAAGTATTGCTGATATCTCCTGGAAAGAAATTTTTACGGATCCCATATTGCAAGGGCATATTTCAAAAGCTTTAGAAAACAATTTAGATATCAGAATTGCATTACAGAGTATTGCCTCTGCCGAAGCTTATCTTAAACAAAGTAAAGCAGCATATCAGCCCACGGTTTCAATCGGGCCCAATTACACGTTTCAAACCCAATCCATCAATACCCAGTTTGGTCAGATCATTGGAGAAAGACGTTATGTAAATCAGTTTGATATTACAGCGACTATAGGTTGGGAAGCGGATATCTGGGGTAAATTAAAAGCTCAGGAAAAAGCTCAGCTTGCTACTTATTTAGGAACAGTTGCCGCACACAAGGCTGTAAAAAGCAGTTTGGTAGCCTCAGTAGCTTCTGCCTATTACCAGCTGCTGACTTTCGATTCGCAGAAAAGAATTATCCAGGAAACCATTGATGTCCGGGAAAAAAATCTTGAAACAACAAAAGCTCTGAAAGAGTCAGGAACGGTAACTGAAGTGGCGGTTCAGCAAAGTGAAGCGTTGGTTTTTAATGCGAAATCTCTACTTATTGATATTGATACTCAAATCCAGTCTTTGGAGAATACAATGAGTCTGCTGATGGGAGAACCTTCTCATGCCATTGAAAGATCAACACTAGAAAGCCAGAGCCTTCCGAAGGATATCAAGCTTGGATATCCGGCTCAATTACTGGCCAACCGTCCGGATGTAATGCGTGCGGAATACAATCTGATGAATGCTTTCGAATTAACCAACTCTGCGAAAGCACAGTTTTACCCTACACTAAAACTTACCGGAACCGGTGGAGTACAGTCTGTAGATATTGATCATTTATTCAGTGTGAATTCGTTATTTGCCAATGTAGTAACAGGATTGGCACAACCTATTCTCAACAGAAGACAGATCAAAACGAATTATGACGTGAGCCTGGCCAATCAGGAAACGGCTTATCTGAATTTTAGAAAAACAGTTCTTACTGCAGGAAAGGAAGTATCTGATGCAATACGGGTATTTGGAGTGCAGGATTCTTTTATTGAACTTAAAAGAAAGGAACTGGACGCGTATAAAAAATCTGTAGATTTTTCTCAGGAATTGGTTAACTATGGTATGGCCAATTACCTTGAAGTGTTGAATGCGAGTGTAAATTCATTGAATGCAGAATTGAATATTTCAAATGCAGAATACAACAAAATGAAAGCTGCAGTTGACTTATACCAGGCACTAGGTGGTGGTTGGAAGTAATTCCTCCGCCACTTTTTAAATAGATCAGACGCATGCAGTTATTGTATGCGTCTTTTTATTGATAACATAAATTACTGTTGATTGATTAAATATATTTGTTTTTATGTAGTTAACTACGTAGTTTTGTACATTAAATAAAAATTATGACATTAGAAATCCAACCTATCGGTAATACTTATTCCGAACAAGTCATAGATTTGATTCTGAATATTCAGCAAAAAGAATTTAATATTCCTATCACGATCGAAGACCAGCCGGATCTTTTGAAGATTGAAAGCTTTTATAGAGAAGGGGGCGGAAACTTTTGGGGCGCTTTTCTGGATAAAGAGTTGGTAGGTACCATTGCTTTAGTTAAATTTGACGAAAAGGCTGCAGCCATTAGAAAGATGTTTGTTAAGAAAGAATTCAGGGGAAAAGAACATCAGATCGCACAAAAATTATTAGATATCCTGATTTCGTATTGCTGGGAAAATAAAATTGAAGAAATTATGCTGGGGACAGTTTCTGTGCTGAATGCGGCCATGCATTTTTATGAACGTAACCGGTTTCAGAAAATTGCCAAAGAAGATCTCCCTTCTTCATTTCCTCTGATGAGTGCTGATAACGTCTTTTATATTCTTAATTTAAATGAGATCTAATGAATGTTATTAACGAATCCGGAATTCTTGCGATATCCACAAGACTGCAAAGGCTAAGTGAACAGCTCCGTAAAGATGGAGCTTTGGTTTATAAGGCATTTGATATTGATTTTGAGCCTAAGTGGTTTCCTGTTATCTTTACACTTTATCATAAACAGCCTCTGAGTGTTGTGGAGCTGGCCAATGAAATAGGGTATACCCATCCCTCTACAATAAGCTTACTTAAAGAACTTGAAAAGGAGAAGATGATTATTTCAAAAAAGGATAAGCAGGATGAAAGAAAACGTTTGATCGGATTAGCACCCAAAGGTCTTGAACTCATCGAAAAAATGAAACCTGTATGGGAACTTATTTCAACTGTTTTGGGAGAAATAGCCGACAATAACAATCACTTATTAAAAGCCATTGATGAAGCAGAAGAAAAACTGGCAAATCAGTCCTTTTTACAACGTGCTTTGCAATTGAAAAATACTAAGTAAAATTTCTGACAGTATTCAATTTTACAGTTAATGCATATGAATAAAATGAATCCTGCACTACGCAGGATTTTTTTGAATTCTGTTTTTTTAATGTTAATGGGCTTTGCAGGCTTTTTTTTATATGATAGATGATGTAAATTTAATCTATTGATATTCTATAAGTTGGCATTAAATTTCAAATTTTATTAAAAAAATCACTTCATAGGGTACAGTATTTGCAGATAACAAAAGCGCACACGCAAATCATGCTTTACATACGATAAATATTAAGGTTTTCCTTAAAATTGATTATATAAAAGCAACACACCACATCATTTTTTTATATATTATTAAGATAAATCTCCGGTATGCTACCGGAGATTTTTTACGTTTTAAATAAGAAACAAAAAAAGGTGACCACCGGCCACCTTTTTATATGTAGTAATAAACCTTATTGACTTTTATCTTTTTCCCCAGTCCATGATCCGGATCTTGTAGGAGTAGGAACAGCATTTGTCCAGCTTCCGTTTCCTTTTTTATCAGTACCCAGGTTTCCGTTGAAAGAACCATCAGACGGAAGACCAACTGAAGCGTTTAATTCCCCTGAATCATTTAAATGACCCGCAATCTTGTAATTTTCATTATTAACATCAGAATGCATTGTTCCATTTACGGTTCCATCACTTGCGACTACAATATTCCAAACCCCTTTATCGCTTCCATCATAAGTTCCTGACCAGGTTCCGATGTAATCATAGATCGTATCATCATCTGAGCTACATCCTATTAGTGCAAAAGTTGCTAATAAAAGAAAAAAAAGTTTCTTCATAGTTTTGATAGTTTTACAAGAGTGGAGAATATGGGAATCTTCATTTTCTCCTTTTTAGTTAAAATCGTTAGTAATCCTCGTTTCTGTTGAGCGCAAATATATAATTTTTTATTTAATTTGCGCACTTTTTGTGTTTTTTTTGTAAAACAAATAATTGAATATTTGTTTTGCAGGATCTAATAACCGAGATCAATAAAAAGATAAAAAATCTAAACTATCAATTGTAAATTGATGGCTTATCTCCTGATAAAACTTTATGCCCTAAATAAAAAAGCAGATGAATAGAATCCTTGGGAATACGAAGCTGTAGGTTATGTGAATTAATCATTTCAAATTTCCATTGATGTTCAACACAATAAAGCATCATTTCTTGTAAATCTTTATCCAAAAGAGCAAGTATTACAGTCACTTCATCATTGCTTAATGTTTCTTGATTTAAACTAGGTTCCATTGCTATTTTCAAATATGTTTATCCATTATCAAGCAATGTGCCACAGTAAAGAGAAAATGAGGAATGTGGTATGTATTTTTTTTCTTTTTATCAGGAGAATTTCTTCTTGTTGATAATCGGATGGTAACTGCTATTCGTAATGCCTTATTTTTAAAGAATATAAATTATCCGGAATGCCTTCAGTTGTACTTTTTGATACCACATTTCACTAATTATTGATAATATACCTATAATTTTGAATGACCAAACATTAAGAAATGATAATATGCGAAAATCTGTTACTTCAAAATGGGGGAGAAGTAATAGAATATCGGGCTAATGAATGTATAGTAGAAGAGGCTACTTGCGCAAAATATTATTTACAGATTATAAAAGGTACAGCAAAGATGAATTCAGTTCATTTTGACGGTAAAGAATATTTTTATGGCCTGCCTTTCAATGGGCATTGTATTGCAGAATCTTATTTATTTACTGATAAAAAATATCCTTTTAGTGCAATAGCAATTTCAGATTGTAAGATCATTCGCGTAGAAAAGAATCAGTTTATACAACTTATAGAAAATATTCCTTCTCTTTTAGTTAATTTATATACCTATACAGCAGAAAGGATCCACTATAAAAATCTTATGCTATCAACACTGGGATGTGTCACTTCTCAGGAGCGATTAACTATTTTATTAGATTATATTAAAGAGTTTTATACATTAAATGATACCCGCCCCTTTATTATACCTTATACCAGACAGCAATTGGCATCGTTGACGGGGTTAACTATTGAATCGGTCATAAGGACAGTTAAAAGGATGGAGAGCCGTAATCTGCTTTCAATCGTAAATGGGAAGATTTTCTATTAAATCTTTTTCAAGCCATAAAAAAAGAGTCTTTCTTTTTTGAAAGACTCCACAGATTATTTTTTCCTATCATTAGGTATTTTACCCATTAATAATGGATTTTTCCTCTTTCTATTTTCAGGATATTTTCCGTTTCCATTTTTTTTATGGTTCTTATCACCGTTTCTACCGTCAGGCCGGTAAGGTTTGCAATCTGTTGACGGGTAAACGGAACCTGGACAGTATCAGATACCTCTCTTAAATTATAATCTTTAATATAATCCAGAACTGTTTTAATCTTTGTAGCAGGCTCAATGCCTGATAAATTAAAAAGCATTAAATATTTGTAATACAACCTTTCAGACAAACATTGTAATAAATTCTGCATTATGTTAGCATCCTGGCTTACAAGATTATTAAAATCATTTTTGCCAAGACATAACAGGATGCAATTTGTCTTTGTAATTGCGTTCATTGGATAAGGTCTGTCTGTAAATAACAGGGATTCACCAATACTTTGTCCGTCATTTAAAATGTTCTGAATAAATTCTTTTCCGTTTGAGTGGTAATTAAATAACTCCACTGTACCAGTACATATCTGATAATAATATTTAGGTTGACTGCCTTCTTCAAATATTATTTCATCTGGTTGAAATTCCTTGTAAACCGCACCATGTGCCAGCAATAAATCTTCACGTATTATCATAATTGTAAGCTTTTAGGTTATAAGAATAATTTTTATAAAGATTGATGAAAAATTCTCAGCAAATTCCAAACCAGTTTTTACCTCCGTGTGGTATGTAGACGTCATTTTCTATATTTTTTTCAATAAAAAAAGCTTCCCATATCGGGAAGCTCAACGACTGTAAAAACGATGAAAAATTATAAGTATAAATTTAAGTGTACTCTTATAATACATTTATGATTGCAGTCATAAAGACTGCAAATGATAGAAAAAAGTTAAAAATAGACCTTGGAAAAAATGAATTGTAATCCTGGTACAGATATTTATTCCTGATCTTACTAAATTTTGTATTTATTATTCAGTTCATTACAGAAGTTTATAAATAAAATTTTAGAAAATATTTGTATATGCGCTATAAATACTTACTTTTGTACCGCTTCAGAAAATGAAGTCCACAAAAATGGGGAATTAGCTCATCTGGCTAGAGCGTTAGACTGGCAGTCTAAAGGTGACGGGTTCGATCCCCGTATTCTCCACAAACAATGAGCAATCCCTTTATATAAAGGGATTTTTTATTTCAATAATAAGCCTGATACACAAAAGCACAATTATTTTTTATAAACTCATAAATAGCTCATTGCTTAAGTTTTTTACGTATACATTGGTATGTTTTCCATTAAAGTATTTTACCGTTTTAGCAAATAGATTATTTATTGTAACTGATAACAAAGTCATCATAAAGAAATTGTTAAAAGCACTTATAAAGTTTTACAATTGTTATTTCATATTTAAAATTAGCTTTATTTTATTTATTCGCATTGTATATTTCTTTATTTTTATTATATTCACAATTCATAAAATAAAACTACTATGAAAAATCTAAAAAAAGTTTCAAGAGCGAAACTAAAGCAAGTTAACGGAGGGGGCCCTGATAAACCAGATACCGGAATCGGAACAGATCCAACAGGTCCAGCATGCGGAGGATCACATTGTCCAACTGCAGAATATCAATGTTGTTATCACCCAACTGGTAATTATTGTGTTACTACCCACTGTGACGATTAAGAAATACTTCCCTCAAATGAGGGATTTTTTGTTTCCTTTTTTACTGTTGCTGAATATATTTCAATAGCTTTTTAGGTTGCTGCTTTTGTCACATCCTGACGTGATGTATACTTAATATATAAATAAACCCCTTTACGTAAAGGGGAGCTAGAAAAAATAAATAAAGGAATGGTTTACATTACACAAACCCCATATTTAAAATCTCACCTTTTCTTTTCAAAACCATAAAATAGAGGAGAAGATCATCGTCAGAAAAATGCTTTTCAAACCTGATCATTTCCATGTCAGGTTTCAAAGCCTCGGTTTGTTCAAACTTTTCAATCGAATACGAGTCAGTATCTACCTTTAAAGTAACAATGGTAACTTCATCAGCTTCACTTTTTTTATGAATGTGAAGATTGTTCTCCCAAAGGTCAAATGAGACAGAAATATGGTCTGAAATAACCGGGATCTGTCCAAACTGAAACTCCTTGAGCAGTTTTTTTCCCTCTTCCAAAGGCAATCCATGTTTCACATTACGGTTTCCTCTTACTGAAATCTGATCAAGATCCTTAATTCTCGTCATTGTTTTCGCGAAACTTTGATAGAGTAGCGGGTCTCCAGCAGCTTTAACGTAATGGTCCAGGGCCTGGCGTATTATTTTCCCCACTTTTGAGCAATGTCCGAATTCGGAACTGTTTTGTCTTACTTTTTCGTAGGAAGCGCTTTTTTTGAAAGCATTTTTATTAAACCCACTTTTCTTCCGAACGACATTTTTCCCGTTCAAAGTGTAAAAAACAAGGTCACCAACTGATCCTGTTATTTTAATTATGCTTTCATATGTGGCCATTTTCTCAAAATTAAACCCAAATATAGTGATAATTAAATAAATATAAAATTTTAACATATATTTATAATATAGTTGTAGTATAGAATATATAGAATTAAAATATAAAATGTATATTTGTAGATAATTACGTACCTCGGTAAAAATCAAGCAGATATGACAACAGGATTATTTATTGGAAAAATGAGAATAAAGCAGATTGCTGCTTTGCTGATTGTAACCTCTACTGTGATTTCATGCGGAAGCAGTAAAAGTGTTTCTTCAAAAAAGAGTAACACAAAAACAGTGGCAAGATCTGAAAACCTCAGACGTCTGGATTCAAATTTCAATGGGAAAGTGTCTGGCTCAATCAATAGTATTCTGAAAGATGCTGAAAAGTACATTGGAACTCCGTATAAATTTGGAGGCAGTACTTCTTCAGGATTCGATTGTTCCGGTTTTACGGTAAAAGTATTTGAAGAAAACGACCAGAAATTACCTCGAAGATCTTCTGATCAGGCAGATACGGGAAAGAAAATTGACATCAGTGAAGTGAAACCCGGGGATTTGCTGTTTTTTGCAACTGCAGGTGGAAGCAGGGTATCGCATGTTGGCATTGTTCATGATATCGGAAACGATGGCGAAATCAGATTTATCCATGCTTCAACCTCAAAAGGGGTGATGATTTCTTCTTTAAATGAAAAGTATTGGAATAAAGCGTATCTGCATGCCCGAAGGATTTTGTAATGAGTAAATATTCTGTATTATCTTTCTGTTATCATTTCAGTTTTTATACGATGGCAGATTGATTTAAATCATTTTGCATTCACTAAGTTTCAAAAGGTTTTGCTGAACTTTTTTGTATCTTTGGCCGGTATAATTATTCAAATTAATTTAAATTAGAAACATGTCGTTACAACAAACTATTGAGAACATCTGGGATAATAGGGACTTACTACAAAATGAAGATAGCCAGAAGGCGATAAGAGAAGTTATTTCTTTATTGGATTCCGGGGAACTTCGTGTTGCTGAACCTACGGAAAACGGGTGGCAGGTAAATGAATGGGTGAAGAAAGCTGTAGTAATGTATTTCCCGATTCAGAAAATGGAAACCATTGAAGTGGGACCATTTGAATTCCATGACAAAATTCCTTTGAAGAGAAATTATGCTGAAAAAGGAGTACGTGTTGTACCTCATGCTATTGCAAGAGAAGGAGCTTTTGTTGCTTCAGGAGTAATTATGATGCCTTCTTATGTAAATATCGGGGCTTATGTAGATTCAGGAACGATGGTAGATACCTGGGCAACCGTTGGAAGCTGTGCACAGATCGGTAAAAATGTTCACCTTAGCGGTGGTGTTGGCATCGGTGGTGTTTTAGAGCCATTACAGGCTGCACCGGTAATTATTGAAGACGATTGTTTCATTGGTTCAAGATGTATCGTGGTAGAAGGAGTACATGTGGAAAAAGAAGCGGTATTGGGAGCGAATGTAGTATTAACTGCTTCAACAAAGATCATCGACGTTACAGGAGATCAACCGATTGAGATCAAAGGAAGAGTACCTGCCCGTTCAGTGGTAATTCCTGGAAGCTACACTAAACAATATCCGGCAGGGGAATATCAGGTTCCTTGTGCTTTGATTATTGGTACAAGAAAAGAATCTACAGACAAGAAGACTTCTCTTAATGATGCATTAAGGGAAAATAATGTAGCTGTATAAGCGCTTATCCATCTAATACTGCACAATTTTGAAAGATAAAGTTTTAAAATTTATACTAAACCCTAAATATATATTTGGGGTTTATCTTATTATATCGGTAGTTACTGCAATTTCCAAATATCTGAGAGGAGATTATGCCATCAACAACTATCTGATTTTTAAAAATGTATTTTTTAATACCATTCATCAGAAAAATTTATTTATCCATTATCCTGACCTCTATTTTGATTTGAATCATTATGGAGTTTTTTTTAGCTTATTGATTGCTCCGTTTGCCGTTATGCCGGATTGGCTGGGAATTTCACTCTGGAATCTGATTAATACTTTTGTATTTGTATTTGCCATTTATAAGCTTCCGTTTTCGGATTCCAAAAAGGCGATATTCGGATTGCTGTGCCTCCAGGAGTATATTACCGCTGCATTAAGTTTGCAGTTTAATGTAGCTCTTACAGGGCTTTTGATATTATCTGCAGTATACATCTATGAAAGAAAAGAAATACGTTCGGCTACAGCGATTCTCATTGGTGTTTTTGTGAAAATATATGGTATTGTAGGATTGAGCCAGTTTTTCTTCATCAAAAATAAGATGAAGTTTATTATTTCGGGGATTGTAATTGCCGCATTGTTTTTTGTCATTCCTATGATCTATTCCACTCCTCAGTTTGTCATACAGAGCTATGCAGATTGGTTTCATTCTATTATAGAGAAGAATAATGAAAACCAGGTATTGGGAAATATGCAGGATATTTCATTAATGGGTTTTGTAAGAAGAGTTCTTGGGGATGCCTCCATTTCCAATCTTATATTTTTAGCTTTTGGCTTACCATTATTTGCTTTGCCATATGTGCGAATAAAACAATATAAAAATTATGCTTTTCAGCTAATGATTCTAGCTTCTACATTATTGTTTTTGGTGCTATTCAGCTCAAGTTCAGAATCACCTACGTATATCATTGCTGTTGTAGGAGTGATGATCTGGTTTTTTCTTCAGAAAGAAAGAACACCATTTGTCATTGGATTGTTGATTTTTGTGATCATTTTTACTTGTTTTTCAACTTCAGATCTTTTTCCTAAATCAGTCAAAAATGATTATATCATCAAATATTCATTAAAAGCGGTACCTTGCATTATTGTTTGGCTAAGAGTTGTATATGAACTTTTAACCAAAGATTTTGAAAAAAATTATAGCCTGAACTGATCCGATGAAAAAAATTTCTATTGTAATACCAGCCTATAACGAAGAAGGAAACGTAGCTATGATCCATCAGAAGATCAAAGAGGTTTTTTCCGGGTTAAAGGCTTATGATTTTGAAATTATATTTGTAAATGACGGAAGCAGGGATAATACACAGCAAAAACTTGAAGAACTGTCCGAGCTGTATGATGAAGTGAAATTTATTGAATTCTCAAGGAATTTCGGGCATCAGCCGGCAGTAAAAGCAGGGATGGATCAGGCTTACGGAAATGCTGTGATTTCTATGGACGGAGATCTTCAACACCCTCCGGAGCTGATTCCTGATATGATCAGAAAATGGGAAGAAGGCTATGATATTGTATTAACGGTAAGGACCTATCCGAAAGAAATTTCTTTCTTTAAAAGGAAAACCTCCGATTTTTTCTATAAGCTGTTATCCAATCTTTCTGATGTAAACCTTACTAAAGGCGGAGGATCTGATTTCAGACTTTTGGATGCCAGTGCTGTGGAAGTAATGAGGCAATTCAATGAAGATGATTTATTTTTAAGAGGACTGACAAGCTGGATGGGCTTTAAACAAACAGCCCTTAATTTCACGGCTAATGAGAGGTTGGCTGGTAAAAGTAGTTATAATCTCAAGAAGATGATAACTTTTGCTTTCACGGGAATAACAGCTTTCAGCGTAAAACCTCTTTATATTGCGGCTTATTTGGGTTTCCTGTTTTCTGCAATATCAGTGATCGGCTATGGAATCTATGTGATTCATTCTTTTGTGTCTCATACAGAAATTTCAGGTTGGGCCTCTTTGATTATGACAATCGTATTTTTTGGTGGCTTACAGCTTATCATCCTTGGAATTATCGGGATGTATCTGGGCAAAATTTTTAAACAGGTTAAAGAAAGGCCTAATTACATTATTAAAAATAAAAAATTATAAATGGTTTTATTAAGTTTTGACATCGAGGAATTTGATATGCCATTAGAGTATAAAGGAGAAATTCCTTTTGATAGGCAGATCTCTATTTCTCAGAAAGGATTGGAAAGAATACTTGACCTTTTGAAAAAACATCAGGTAAAAGCGACTTTTTTTTCAACTGTTGTCTTTGCAGAAAACAGTAAACATTTAATCGAAAGATTGTTAAGCGAAGGACATGAACTGGCTTCCCATACATGGTTTCATTCTGAATTTGAGGAAAAGCATTTAAAAGAATCCCGGGAGAAACTTGAAGAGTTATTTTCAGCAAAAGTTACCGGCCTTCGGATGCCAAGGATGATGCCTGTTAATGAAATGGCAGTGGAAAAAGCGGGTTATTCTTATAATTCTTCGATTAATCCAACCTTTTTACCTGGAAGATATAATAACCTGAAAGTATCCAGGACTTACTTCAAAGAGGGAAATGTTACCCAGATTCCGGCTTCTGTTTCTCCAAATTTCAGGATTCCTTTATTCTGGCTGAGTTTCCATAATTTTCCCCTTTCCATCTATAAAAAAATAGCTTCAGATAGCCTGAAGAAAGATAAGTACCTTAATATATACTTTCACCCATGGGAGTTTGCTGAAATTAAGGATGAAGCCTTTAAACTTCCCGGCTTTACAGTGAAAAATTCCGGAATTGATATGGTCGAAAGGTTTGATGAATTCATAGGATGGCTGAAAAATAAGAAGTACAGCTTTGGAACATTTCAGGAATTTCAAAAAAAGATAGAATCATGAAGATTGCTTTTGATGCTAAACGTTTTTTCCATAATACTTCCGGGCTGGGTAATTATTCCAGGGATCTTGTAAGAATTCTTTCAGAATATTTTCCTGATAATCAGTACCTGTTACTCAATAAAAATAAATCCGACAGGGGAGCAGATATACTTCAAGACCCTCATGTTCAGTTTGTTGAAACCTCCAAAGGAAGTATGTCCCGTCAGTTCAAAATGGGAAAGGATGCCCAGAAAAGCGGAGCCGATATTTTTCATGGTCTATCCGGGGAATTGCCTTTAAAATGGGACAAAAAACCAATAAAGAAGGTTGTAACGATTCATGATCTTATTTTCGTAAGATATCCTCAGTATTACTCATTTTTTGACCGCAAGATTCATTTATGGAAATTTAAAAAGGCGGCGCAAAGTGCAGACAAGATTATTGCTATTTCAGAACAGACCAAAAACGATATTATCCAATATCTGAAGGTACCTGAAAATAAAATTAAAGTTATTTATCAGGGTTGTCACAAGGCTTTTAAAGAACAGCAGCCCGAAGATTTGATTAAAGCTACAAAAGAAAAATTTAAACTCCCGGAAAGATTTATTTTAAATGTAGGGACTATTGAGGAGCGTAAAAATCTTTTAAATGTTTTAAAGGCTATCAATGGAACCGGAATTCCTTTGGTTGTTATAGGGCGGAAAACCGGATATTATAAGAAACTGGAAACCTTCATCAGGAAGAATAAATTAGAAAATCAGGTTCACTTTTTAGAAGGAGTTTCTATGGATGAACTGGCCGTTATCTATAAGTTTGCTGATATTTTTATTTATCCCAGCTTATTTGAGGGATTTGGAATCCCTGTTATTGAAGCGCTTTTTTCAAAAACCGTTGCCATAACGAGTAATATAAGCAGTCTGCCGGAAGCGGGAGGAAAGAACTCTGTTTATATTAATCCGGAAAATCATTTGGATATTCAATCCAAAATACAATTTTTATGGGATAATCAGGCCGAAAGAAAACGTCGTGCTGATCTGGGTTTTGAGTTTGTTCAGAAGTTTAATGACGAACCTATTGCACAGGAACTGATGAATTTATATCATGAAATTTTGTAAAAAAATTTTGTTATTTAAAAATAAGTCCTACATTTGTACCACAATTTTCAAACATGAAACCGAATTTTTTAACACTACATCATTATCATCATCATCTCTGC
This sequence comes from Chryseobacterium sp. Chry.R1, assembly GCF_039645525.1. Lineage (NCBI taxonomy): Bacteria > Pseudomonadati > Bacteroidota > Flavobacteriia > Flavobacteriales > Weeksellaceae > Chryseobacterium > Chryseobacterium sp. Chry.R1. The sequence goes on along the minus strand of NZ_CP151793.1, from coordinate 3,445,249 downwards.
TAAGACGGAATTGATTGATAGTAGCCTGTGTTAAAATCAAAAAATAATTAAAAACCGTCTGAGTAACAGACGGTTTTTTTGTTTCAAATTCTTCCTGGAAACTTTTCAAAAATACTTTTCATTTACTCAGACCCAATATGTGCAACAATGAGTAAATTAAAAATTGCCATCCAGAAGAGCGGCAGACTTTATGAAGATTCTTTACAGCTTTTAAAAGATTGTGGAATTTTCGTTAACAACGGAAAAGACCAGCTAAAAGTTTCTGTAGACAATTTTCCATTTGAAATCATGTATCTCAGAAACTCTGATATCCCTCAGTACCTTGAAGATGGTGTGGTGGATATCGCTATTGTAGGCGAAAACCTGCTGGTAGAAAAAGAAAAGCAAATTGAAATTGTTCAGAAGCTCGGATTTTCAAAATGCAGGGTTTCTCTAGCAGTTCCCAAAGATGTAGAAACCGATGAACTGAATTATTTTCAGGGAAAGAAAATTGCTACATCATATCCCAATACTCTTAAAAAATTCCTGGCAGAAAATGCTGTATCAGCAGATATTCACGTTATTTCAGGCTCTGTTGAAATTGCTCCCAATATAGGATTGGCAGACGGGATCTGTGATATTGTAAGTTCGGGAAGCACTTTATTTAAAAACGGATTAAGGGAGACCATCACCTTATTGAAATCTGAAGCGGTACTTGCTAAAAACCTTCAATTGAATGAGGAAAAAGAAAACATTCTGAATCGGTTTTTATTCAGGGTCAAGGCTGTGCTCAAAGCAAAAAATTCCAAATATATTCTTATGAATGTACCTGATGATAAGATCAAAGATATTTCCAGAGTGCTTCCGGTTCTTAAAAGTCCTACTGTACTTCCCCTGGCTGAAAAAGGATGGAGCAGTATTCACTCCGTTATTGACGAAGAAAGGTTCTGGGACGTCATTGATGAACTCAAGGACAACGGAGCACAAGATATTCTTATAATTCCAATCGATAAAATGGTAATTTAATTATGTTTATACACAGATATCCTAAAAAAGAAACATGGAAGGAGCTGGTTAAGCGTCCTGCCCGGAAAAAAGAAGAAATCTCAGAAATTATTTCAGAAGTATTCAGGAAGATAGAAGAGGAAGGTGATAAAGCATTGCTTGAATTTACGAAGAAATATGATTCTGCTGATATTGAAGAAATAGAAGTTTCCCAAGTCGAGATTGAACAGGCGGAATCTTTGGTCAGCCCAGCGTTAAAAAAGGCAATTCAGGAGGCGAGCGGAAATATTACAAAATTTCATGTTCTGCAACAACCGGAAACGAAAAAGATAGAGACTACAAAAGGAGTGATTTGCTGGCGGGAAAATCGTGCGGTTGATAAAGTAGGGATTTATATTCCCGGAGGAACTGCGCCTTTATTTTCAACGGTTCTGATGTTGGCTATTCCTGCCCGTTTAGCCGGATGTAAAGAAATTATTCTGTGCACTCCTCCGGATAAAAATGGAAATATTAATCCTGCCATTCTTTATAGCGCAATGATTTGTGGGGTGACCAGAATATTTAAAGCAGGAGGAGCACAGGCTATTGCAGCAATGGCTATCGGAACGGAAAGTATACCTAACGTATATAAAATATTCGGGCCCGGAAATCAGTTTGTGGTGGCAGCAAAAGAATATGCACAAAACTATGGGGTAGCCATTGATATGCCTGCAGGACCAAGTGAAGTTCTGGTTATTGCAGATCAACAGGCAGTACCTGCTTTCTGTGCGGCTGATCTTCTTTCCCAGGCAGAACACGGAAGTGACAGTCAGGTTGTTTTTATTTCTACAGATTTTGGAATATTTACTGAAACGATCAAAGAAATAGATAACCAGATCAAAAAACTTCCCAGGAATCAATTTGCAGAAGAGTCTTTAAACAACAGTTATTTTATTTTACTGAATACGGTAGAAGAAGCAATAGAATTCAGCAATTTATATGGTCCGGAACACCTTATTCTGGCAATAGAAAATTTTGAAGGATCTATTTCTTCAATTCAAAATGCCGGGTCTGTGTTTTTAGGAAACTATTCCTGTGAAAGCGCCGGAGATTATGCCAGTGGAACCAATCACACACTTCCTACCAACGGATTTGCACGCAATTACAGCGGTGTTTCATTGGACAGTTTTGTAAAGAAAATCACTTTTCAGGAGCTTTCAGCAAAAGGCTTGCAGAATTTGGGAAAAACAATAGAAATAATGGCAGAGGCAGAAGGATTATTTGCCCACAGGAATGCCGTTTCAATACGATTAAAAAATAAAAAATAGATGAAACAATTAACGATCAGTCAATTTGTACGGAAGAATATTTTAGAGCTACAACCTTATATCAGTTTCAGGGATCATAATGAATTTGAATCACCGGTTCTAATGGATGCCAATGAAAGTCCTTTTGGAGAGTTTAACCGGTATCCGGATTCTACCCAGAAGAAGCTTAAAAATAAAATTGCAGATCTCAAGGAACTATCTCCAGAGCAGATCGCAATCGGAAACGGAAGTGATGAGCTTATAGACCTGATCATACGAATTTTCTGTGAGCCCAAAAAAGATGCCATCATGATGATGAATCCATCTTTTGCGATGTATGCATTTTATGCTACGATCAATGAAAACAAGGTGATCAAAGTGGATCTTGATGAAAACTTCGAGATTATCAAGGAAAACTTTCTCAAGATATCCATGGAAAACCGACCAAAGATATTTTTCCTTTGTTCGCCTAATAATCCTACGGGGAACAGTGTCGATGATATTGAATTCTACTTACAGAATTTTGATGGAATTGTAGTAGTCGATGAAGCCTATATTGAATTTTCAGATAAAAAATCCAGCCTGGAATTGCTGATGAAATATCCAAACCTTATTGTTCTTCAAACTTTTTCAAAGGCTTGGGGAAAAGCGGGAGCAAGAGTTGGGATCGCCTATGCTGCTAAAGAAATCATTAATCTCATCAACACAGTGAAGGCTCCTTATAACGTTAATTCTTTAAGCCAGGATTTGATTTTAAAAAGCATCGATCAGATAGATGTGTTTCAGCAGAATGTTGAAAATATATTAATTGAAAGAGCCTGGTTAAACAATGAGCTCAAAAAGCTTCAATGCGTGACCAAAATTTTCCCTACTGATGCCAATTTTTTCCTGGTTGAATTTACCAATGCAGACCAGGTTCATCAAAAGTTACTGGCCAATGAGGTACTTACCAATAAAAGGGCTCCGGCCATTCCTGATTGCATACGCATCAATATCGGAACAAGAGAAGAAAATATGAAATTAATTGCTGTTTTAAATAGAGTGTAATTATGAAAAAATTACTGTTTATAGACCGTGACGGGACACTCATTATTGAGCCACCTACAGATTTTCAGGTTGATTCTTTGGAGAAACTGGAGTTTTATCCGGGTGTTTTTCAAAGCCTTTCCAAAATAGCCAGGGAACTGGATTATGAATTGGTAATGGTAACCAATCAGGATGGATTGGGAACTGAAAGCTTCCCTTACGAAAACTTTATCAAGCCTCAGGAAAAAATGTTGAATGCTTTTAAAAATGAAGGAATAATTTTCAATGATATATTAATTGATAGAAGTTTTGAACGTGAAAATCTTCCTACCCGAAAGCCAGGAATCGGGATGCTAGGTCAATACATCTATGGAAATTATGATCTTGAAAACTCATACGTTATCGGAGATCGATTGACAGATATTCAGTTGGCCAAAAATTTAGGATCAAAAGCAATTTTTATCAGTGAAACGGCTGATGATAAAGCTGCTTTGACAACCAAAGACTGGTCGGAAATTTATCAGTTTTTAAAAGATATGCCAAGAAAAGCAAAAGTTGCAAGGAAGACTAATGAAACAGAAATAGAAATTGAAGTTAACCTCGATGGGAAAGGCAACTCCAGTATTTCAACAGGACTACACTTTTTTGATCATATGCTTGAGCAAATTTCAAAGCATGGAAATTTAGATCTAAGTATTAAGGTGAAGGGAGATCTGCAGGTAGATGAACACCATACGATAGAAGATACGGCCATCGTTCTGGGGCAGGCTGTTCTTAAAGCATTAGGAAATAAGAAAGGGATTGAAAGATATGGCTTTCTACTTCCGATGGACGACTGTCTGGCCCAGGTGGCTCTGGATTTTGGAGGGAGACCATGGCTGGTTTGGGATGCTGATTTTAGAAGAGAAAAAATAGGAGATGTTCCTACTGAATTGTTCTTCCACTTTTTTAAATCATTTTCCGATGCATCTCAATCCAACCTGAATATTAAAGCAGAAGGAAGCAATGAACACCACAAGATCGAGTCTGTTTTTAAGGCTTTTGCCAAAGCTTTAAAGATGGCTGTAAATCAGACCGATCAGAATTTTAATTTACCTTCAACTAAAGGAAGCTTATAAGATGATTGCAATTATTAAATATAATGGCGGAAATGTACAATCCGTTCAGAATGCCTTGGGTAGGTTAAACGTGGAATCAGTGATCAGTGATGATTTTACTATTATTCAACAGGCTGACAAAGTGATTTTCCCTGGCGTAGGAGAAGCATCTTCAACAATGGAACTTTTAAAGGAAAAAGGACTTGATACGTTTATCCCAGGGTTAAAACAGCCGGTATTGGGAATATGTTTGGGAATGCAGCTGATGTGTAAAGATAATGAAGAAGGAAATACTACAGGAATGGGAATTTTTGATATCAATGTCAAAAAATTTCCGGCGAATGATATCGTTCCTCATATGGGATGGAATACGGTAAGCGATTTGAAGAGTCCTGTTTTTTCAGGTATTGAAAAAGCAAATGACCTGTATTTCGTGCACAGCTACTATTGTGAGCTTTCTGAGTATACGACTTCTGTTTGTGATTATATACTTCCATTCAGTGCGTCATTACAAAAAGACAATTTCTTTGCTACCCAGTTTCACCCTGAAAAGTCCGGGAAAGTGGGTGCAAGATTACTTCAAAATTTTTTAAATCTGTAATTATGAAGATCATTCCCGCTATTGATATTATTGACGGAAAATGTGTACGTCTTTCTAAAGGAGATTACAACACAAAGAAAATATATAACGAAAGCCCCCTTGAGGTGGCAAAAGAGTTTGAAGATTCCGGTATTCAGTATCTCCACCTGGTAGATCTGGACGGAGCTAAATCCAGGCATATTGTAAATCAGAAAATATTGGAATCAATTGCTCGCGAGACTTCCTTGCAAATTGATTTTGGAGGAGGATTAAAAACACCGGAAGATATTGAGATGGCTCTTAATGCTGGTGCAAGTCAGGTGACTATCGGGAGCATTGCAGTTCAGGATCCGGAACTCTGTTACACTTTAGTCAGCAAATACGGTCCTGAAAAAATTATTCTCGGAGCTGATTGTGAAAACAGAAAAATAAAAACTTCCGGATGGCTTGAAGAAAGTCAAATTGATGTACTCTCTTTTATCCTTCAATATAAAGAAAAAGGAATTAGGCAGGTAATCTGCACGGATATTTCTAAAGACGGAATGCTGGAGGGACCGTCAATCGATCTGTATCAGGATATTTTAGGGAATGTTCCTGTTAATCTGATTGCCAGTGGAGGAATTTCAGGTATCGGGGATGTATATAGGATGAAAGAAATAGGCTGTTCCGGAACGATCATTGGAAAAGCTATTTACGAGGGGAAAATTGAATTAAAAGAACTTCAGAACTTTATTGAAAATGCTTAAAAAAAGAATTATTCCATGTCTTGATATTAAAGATGGGACAACCGTGAAAGGAATTAATTTTGAAGGACTCCGAAATGCAGGAGATCCGATCAGCCTGGCTAAAAAATATGAAATTGACGGTGCGGACGAACTGGTCTTTCTCGATATCACAGCTACTATTGAAGAAAGAAAAACCTTTGTAGAACTTGTCCGGGATATCGCAAAAGAATTAAGCATTCCTTTTACAGTTGGCGGAGGAATCAATTCTATTGAAGATGTAAGAAAACTTCTTGAAGCGGGAGCAGATAAGATCAGTATCAATTCTTCTGCTGTCAAAAAACCACAGCTTATCACAGATCTGGCCAATGAATTCGGAAGTCAGTGTATTGTGGTTGCCATTGACACAAAATTGGTGAATAATGAAGATTGGGTACACATTAAAGGAGGAAGAGAAGCAACAGAGCTGAAAACTCTGGAGTGGGCTAAAAAAGCTGAAGTTTTAGGTGCCGGTGAAATTCTTCTGACATCAATGGATGGTGACGGAACTAAAAAGGGATTTGATATCAGGATAACCAAAGCGGTGTCTGAAATTGTCAATATCCCCGTAATTGCTTCAGGAGGGGCAGGAACAATAGGAGATTTTACAGAAGTATTTCAGGAAACGAAAGCTACCGGTGGTTTGGCTGCGAGTATTTTCCATTTTGGAGAAATTCATATTCAGGATGTAAAAAAAGAATTATTATATAAAAAAATACAGGTAAGAAATGATCAATTTTAATAAAACAAACGGCTTGGTTCCGGTTATTATACAAGATGCACGGACTTTACAGGTTTTAATGCTCGGCTATATGAATGAAGAAGCATGGAACAAAACCAGGGCGGAAGGAATTGTTACCTTTTTCAGCCGGTCAAAAAACAGATTATGGACAAAAGGAGAGGAGTCAGGGAATTTTTTAATGGTAAAAAGTATCGATATTGATTGCGATCAGGATACTGTTTTGATAAAAGCTACTCCTAAAAATGTTGTTTGTCATACCGGAAGCTTTAGCTGTTTTGGTGAAAAAGATTCCAAGGGATTTTTATATGAGCTGGAGGAAAAAATAGGACAAAGAATTGATGATAAAACAGAGGGATCTTATACCTACTCACTATATCAGAGAGGTATCAACAAGGTTGCCCAGAAAGTAGGTGAGGAGGCTGTAGAGCTGGTAATCGAAGCAAAGGACGATAATGAAAAATTGTTTAAGGATGAAGCTGCGGACCTGATGTATCACTTTTTAATTCTGTTGAAAGCCAAAAACTTTTCCCTGAAAGACATTGAACGCGTTTTGTTGGAAAGGAATGGAAAATGAAAACATTTGGCACATTATATTAGATCTGTGTTAGCTAGTAAACATGACATTTATCTTTTAATGTGTAAAAAATAAAATTACTTAATTGAATTTTTGGATTTTTTACATTAAAATAAGTTTTTATAGGTCAATCGTTTTTCATTTTATCTGATTGGGTTGAATCTGTCTGATTTAGTAAAATATTAAAAGCATTACTTTTGCCTTTTAATTATTCTAAATAAGAACACGTAGATGAAAAAAAATATTTTTTGTTTGGGAAGCATAATCGCAGCTTCCTTAATACATGCACAAAAAAAAGATTCACTTGATCAAAGGAGACTTGAAGAAGTTATTATCACAGCATCAAGGTCTCCCGAAATTGTAAAAAAGACGGCTTCTACAGTACATATTATCCATAAAAAAGAAATTGAAGAGCAGTCTCTGATATCTCCAGATCTCAGTAATATATTAGCATATAAAGTTCCGGGACTTGCTTTTGGTAATAATCTCGTAGGAAATAGAGGCCAAACCCTAAGGGGTAGAAATGTACTGATCATGATCGATGGTATTCCTCAATCAAGTCCGTTACGAAATAATGACAGGGAGATCAGAAGTATTGATCCGTCAGTACTTGAACGTATTGAAGTTGTTAAAGGAGCAACATCCATTTATGGAAATGGTGCAGAGGGCGGTATCATCAATTATATCACTCAGAAAAATACTAAGAACAAACCATTTTCCGGAAAAACAGTTTTGGGCTTTACCAGTCATGATTTATTCAATAGTAATATGTTCAAATCGGATGGTGGTGCTGGCTACAGGGTTTCCCAGAGTTTTTTTGGAAACTTAGGAAAGTGGGATTACCTGATTAACGGTACAATCACTCAGAATGGAGTGAAAATAGACGGTGATGATTTGGTTCAAAATCCAAGATATGGATTAGGAGAAACCGGTGTAGGAAACATATTCGGAAAAATAGGATATAATATAGATGATGATAATAGGGTGGAGTTAATGTATAATTATTATTCCAGTTTACAGGATTCTAAATATATTCTTGATATCGGAAAGTATGGAGAAAGACCTTCTACAGGAAAATTAGGAAACAGAGAAGGGGTGAAAGAGGGAACAAGATATAATCATAACGGATATTTAAAATATATCAATAAAAATATTTTCCATCAGACTTCCCTCAATACAACGCTTTATTTTCAGGACTTTTATACAATCTATGATTATCGTAACCCACCAAGATGGAAAACAGGGGGACAATCGGCTATTTTGGAAAAGAAATACGGTTTCAGGGCAGATTTTAATACTGAATTTAAAAAAGGAAATGAGCTGATAGGTTCTTTAACCTATGGTCTTGATTTACTCAATGAGAAAACAAGCCAGCCTTTGGTAGGCGGAAGAATATGGGTTCCTGAAATGAGTATGCTGGCGGCTGCTCCTTTTGTACAAGGTAAATTGTTTATCACCAAAGATTTAACTGTTAAAGCAGGATTACGATGGGATAAGATGTCTGTAAAAGTTCCGGATTATACTACATTACCTTCTGGAAATGCCTCTGAATTTAATGTGCAGGGAGGCCGGTTAAATTATTCCAATATATCATATAATGTAGGAGTAAGTTATGTTGCAATTGACTTTTTCCAGCCTTTTACCTCTTACTCAAGAGGATTTAATATTTATGATTTAGGACGAGTGCTAAGAGATGCTAAAACTAATGTTTTAAATGAAATCAATACGGATCCTGTTGTTATTGATAATTACGAGATTGGATTTAACAGTAAAATTGGCCGGGCTGTTGATTTCTCAGCGAGTTATTTTTATAATTATTCAAAATTGGGGGCAGACTTGGTCTCTGTAAACGGATTTTGGACTCCTTTGAGAGCGCCACAATACATTAGTGGAGTAGAGCTGGCAATGAACGTATATCCGACCAGAGGATTAAGTATAGGAGCTAATTATACTTACCAGGAAGGAAAAGTAGACGTGAAAAATGATAATAGCTACGATAAATATTTGAGCGGATTGAGGATCGCTCCAGCCAGACTTAATTCTTATATCAAATGGAATAATAAATCCCAGAAGCTTCAATTGGGAGTTTATCATATGTACTCCTTTAAAAGAGAACAATTTGAACCGGTATCCGGAAAATATCAGGAAGGAGAAGGTCCTGTAAAGGAATTTAACCTTTTTAATTTTCAAGGGAGTTACCAATTTAATAATGTAATTACGGTAGGATTAGGAATAGAAAATGTCTTGAATAAAACCTATTATACTCCAACTTCAATGTACACTGCACGAGATGCAGAGTATGTAAGAGGAAACGGAAGGTATTATACCTTGTCTCTGAATTTTAATTACTAGACTAATTTTAGCTATATGAATAATGAAATCCTATCTGCTTTTAGATAGGGTTTTGTGTTTTAAAGAATATAATCCTCTTTGTCCATGTAATCTTTTGCATTCTGAGCGCCATAGCAGTATTAGGCATAAAAAACTTATAAAGCAGATGAAATTTTCAAAACATTTTTCATAATTTACATTTTATTTTCAAAACAACCTTAAAGAATATGTCATAAACAGAATTTGTACAAATACCCAGTAATATTTATGAAAAAAAATGATTTTATTATTTTCATCTTATTCTGTCTGATACTTTTGCCTACAGGGGTTTCAGCTCAAAAACAATTAATACTCACTTCTCCTAATAATAAACTGAAAACCTTCATCAACGTAGGTAAAACAGTAGAGTATTCCTTGCTACACAATGGAGATGTAATGCTCGACAAATCTGCTATTTCCATGACACTTGATGATGGATCTTTCTATGGGAAAAATGGAAAACTTTTAAGATCGTCAGAAAAAAAAGTTAACCAGACTTTCAATGTGCGGATATATAAACGCCAGCAAATTAAAGACTATTATAATGAACTGATATTAGAGTTTAAAGATTATCATATTATTTTTAGAGCTTATGATGAAGGGATTGCTTACAGATTTGTGTCTTTAGCTAAAAAGCCATTTAAAATAATGGCTGAACAAGCTGAATTTAATTTCCCTGCAGATCAAAAAGCTTTTATCAACTATACCAATAAACCGGAAACAGCTCCTTTGGAAAAACAATTTTTCAACTCGTTTGAACAACCTTATTTTCATTATCCTTTATCCGAATGGAATAAGAAAAGACTCGCTATCAATCCTTTACTTGTAGAAGGGGTAAAGGGTAAAAAGCTTTGTATTGCCGAGTCTGATCTGATCAATTACCCGGGAATGTTCTTATATCCGGGAGATAAATCCAATAGTTTAAAAGGCGTATTTGCACCTTACCCGAAAGAAGTTCAGCAAGGGGGACATAATAATTTGCAGATGCTCATAAAATCTCGTGAAAACTTTGTTGCCCAATTCGATAAAGGGACAGACTTTCCTTGGCGAATCATTATTATTTCCGAGAAAGACTCAGATTTGACAGATAGTGATATCGTCTATAAATTGGCAACTCCTTCTCAGGGAGATTATTCATGGGTGAAACCAGGAAAAGTAGCCTGGGATTGGTGGAATGATTGGAATTTGTACAATGTAAATTTTAAGACCGGGGTTAATAATGAAACCTATCGATATTATATCGATTTTGCTGCTCAATATGGAATAGAATATGTGATTCTTGATGAAGGTTGGGCAGTCAATAAGAAAGCAGACCTCTTTCAGGTAGTGCCTGAAATCAATCTGCCGGAATTGATTGCTTATGCAAATTCCAAAAAAGTAGGGCTTATTCTTTGGGCTGGTTATTATGCTTTTGATCGTGATATGGAAGCTGTTTGTAAACATTATAGTGAAATGGGAATCAAAGGTTTTAAAGTAGACTTTATGGATCGGGATGATCAGATCATTGTTGACTTTCACCGGCGAGGGGCAGCAATGGCTTCAAAATATAAGTTGTTGATAGATTATCATGGGACATATAAACCTACAGGGCTACAACGAACCTATCCTAATGTTATTAATTTTGAAGGGGTAAACGGATTGGAGCAAATGAAATGGGCAGATCATCTTGACCAGGTGACCTATGATGTAACCATTCCATTTATCCGACAGATAGCAGGTCCAATGGATTATACTCAGGGAGCAATGCGTAATGCAACCAAAGATAATTTCAAAAGTGTTGATAGTGAAGCTATGAGTCAGGGAACACGATGCCGTCAGCTGGCAGAATATATAGTCTTTGAGTCTCCGTTAAATATGCTTTGTGATAGCCCGTCAAATTATATGGCAGAAACGGAATGTACAGAATTTATTGCTAAGGTTCCTACCATTTGGGATCAAACCATAGCTTTAGATGGTGAGGTCGCAAAATATGTAGCAATAGCCCGTAAAAAAGGAGATGATTGGTATATGGGTGCTTTAACCAACTGGGATGCACGTACTGTAGAATTAGATTTATCATTCCTAGGAAAAGGCAATTTCAAAGGTGAAGTATTTAAAGATGGAATCAACGCGAATCGTGTTGCTAAAGATTACAAAAAGGAAGTCATTGACATTCCAGCCAATAGAAAATTAACCGTATCAATGGCGTCAGGAGGAGGTTACGTAATAAAGATCACAAAAAAATAAAGAATTATAAAAACCAAAAGCTTTCTATTTTTAGAAAGCTTTTGTATTAAGATATATAGTATAAGTGATTATTCAATCATAATTTTTCTAACTACTGTATGCTCATCGGCTTTAAGGTTTCCTAAATAAACCCCTTTTGGCAAATTAGAAACATTAATTCTTGTCTGGTTTTCTTGCTTAAGTAAAGACCGACCTAACAGATCGGTGATTTCAAAACTGAAGTTGCTAACGGAAGATGGTAATTCCAGGCTCAGAATATCTTTTGCCGGATTGGGATAAATTTTAACGGATTCAAGCGTATTTGCAGCGGTTTCTTTGGTATTTAAAACTAAAGATGCCGTAGTGGATGCTACTGCAAAATGCTGAAGTGCCCCCACTGTTGCTTTTCCTACATTGAAAATATATACAGGGTCTGTATTCGCAAAGGTATCATTCACAGTATGCGGATAACTGCTTCTCTTATACTCAAAATATCCTGTAATCACTTCTCCTTTCTGTTCAAAAGGGATATAGTCCGTATCTTCTGCCGGATCAATCCCTGTAAGTAGTGGAGAATATAGAGTAGTACAGGTCACCAGCTGTTGTGTAACCGCACTTGATGCCGCATTATTGCTGCTTACTCCTCCCTGATCCTCATCACAGTATATTCTGTTATTTACATTCCCCATTTTTCCACCTACCTGGTCAAGATTGAATACCAATTTTATATCCAGCTTTCGAACACCATTTTGATAAGCTACATTGTTTACATAATGGGAACTTCCTCTTAATCCCTGTTCTTCTCCGGAAAAATGAATAAACTTGATAGAATATTCTGTCGGAACATTTCTAAGGATCCTGGCAGCTTCCAGTATAATTGAAGTACCACTACCGTTATCATTGGTTCCCGGACCTACGATGCTATCAAAGTGCCCACAAATAATAACATATTTATTAGGATATACTGTTCCTGTTTTGGTGATGATCAGGTTTTTGGAACTTGTGCTTCCAAAGGTAAAAGGATCCTCAACAATCTGGCTTGCTGTGTAGCCATACGATAAATATTTGTTTTTGATCCACGTAAGCGCATTGGCATTATTGGTAGAACCTGTTGTTTTTACACCAAGATTTTGGAACTGCTGCAGATTGGTTGTAATATTGGTTTGTGTGACCTGGTTTGCCCTGTCCTGATAAACTTGAATGAAGCTTTGAGATTGTAATTGCTGGCCTAATAAAGCGCAAAAAAGAAGAGTAATTATATTTTTCATTGTTAGGTGATTTTTGTAAAAGTAATCATAAAATCACAATGAAAGAATAAAAATATTATGTAATAAATAAAAAATGCTCTTATTGTTGATAATAAAAGCATTTTTGTAATTGAGAGATATTTGATGATTTATTTTTCTATAACAATTTTTCTTGTTGTAGTCTGACCTTTGGCTTTTATAATGACTAGATAAGCTCCTTCCTGCAAACCGGAAATATCGATTTTTCTTTGATTTTCTTTTTTGATCAGAATATGTCCTAAAAGATCTGTCAGCTCAAAGTTGAATTCTTTAATGGTATCAGGTAAGTCAATAGTTATAATATCTTTTGCCGGGTTAGGATAGATCTTTACTGATTCTATTGATGCCTGAGCTTTTGTTTCTTCTGTGTTTAGAACCATTGCTGCGGTTGTAGATGCAACGGCAAAATGTTGGAGCGCACCAACAGCAGCTTTACCTACATTGAATACATATACAGGATCTATATTGGCAAAGGTATCATTTACCGTATGCTCATTATTGCTCCTGATATTCTCATAAAAACCTGTGATAATATCTCCGTTTTCTTCAAAAGGAATATAGTCTGAAGCATATGCGGTAGCCATCACTGTCTGAAGAGGAGAGTACAGACTTGTACAGGTTGCCAACTGCTGGGTGAAAGAGCTCGATGTTGCATTATTGGCGGAGCTTCCGTTAACTCCCTTTTCACATTTTATCTTATTGTTGTTATTTCCTAATTTACCTCCCACCTGATCAATATTGAAGACCAGTCTTATATTAAGTTTGCGAACTCCGTTTTGAAAAACTACATTATCCGCATAGTGGTAGCTCCCGTAAAGTCCCTGTTCCTCTCCTGAAAAATGAATGAATTTTATTGAATACTGGGTAGGGATATCTTTTAAAATTCTTGCGGCCTCTAATAAAATTGAAGTTCCGCTTCCGTTATCACTTACGCCGGATCCTGTTACCGTATCATAATGGGCGCAAATAATTACATACGTATTGGGATATGTTGTCCCTGTTTTCGTAATGATCAGATTCTTTGAACTCGTACTTCCAAATGTAAAAGGATCTTCAACGATTTGACTGGCTGTATAGCCATAAGACAGGTACTTATTTTTTATCCACGTCAGAGTATTCGCATTGTTCGTGGAACCTGTAGTTTTGACACCCAGGTTTTCAAATTGCTGTAAATTCGTTGTAATATTGGTTTGAGTAACCTGATTGGCTCTGTTCTGATAGGCCTGAATAAATGTTTGAGATGATAGTTGCTGACATAGCAGGCAAAAAATTAGAAAAGTAATTATATTTTTCATTAGTTGGTGATTTTTGCAAAAGTAATAATAAAATCACAATGAAAGAATATTAATTTTGTAGTATAAATAAAAAATGCTTTTATAACGTGTAATAAAAGCATTTTTAAATTATTTTTTTAGCGGTGAGTTATTTGCTGATTACTACTTTCCGTACAGCGGTATGATCAGCAGTTTTTATTATAGCTAAATAGGCACCGTTTGTCAGAGAAGAAACCTGGATCGCTTTCTTATTATTCTGTTTAATTAAAGTGTGGCCTAGCAGATCTGTTAATTCAAAATTAAAATCATTAATCGTATTTGGCAGGTCAATTGTCAATACATCTTTTGCCGGGTTAGGGTAGATCTTTACAGATTCTAATGATTTCTGTCCTTCTGTTTCGCTTGTTCCCAAATTCAGAGTTGTTGCTACAGCAAAATGTTGAAGAGCACCAACCGCTGCCATACCTACGTTGTAGACATATACAGGATCTATATTGGCAAAGGTATCATTTACCGTATGTTCATTATTGCTTTTGATATTCTCATAAAAACCTGTAATGATATCTCCGTTTTGTTCAAAAGGTATATAATCTGAGGAATACGCGTTAGTAATTACAGTCTGAAGAGGGGAGTAAAGACTTGTACAAGTGGCCAGCTGTTGTGTAAACGCACTTGAAGTTGCATTATTGGCAGAGCTTCCGTTAACGCCTTTCTCACACTTTATCGTATTATTGTTATTGCCAAGTTTACCACCTACCTGATCTATATTAAATACCAGTCTTATATTCATCTGACGGATATTATTCTGAAAAACCACATTGTCTGCATAATGATAGCTTCCTTCCAGTCCCTGCTCTTCTCCTGAAAAATGAATGAATTTAATAGAATATTCTGTTGGAATATCTTTTAAGATTCTTGCAGCTTCCAATATAATAGACGTTCCGCTTCCATTGTCGCTAACTCCGGAACCGGTTATGGTATCATAATGTCCACAGATAATTACATAGGTATCAGGATAAACAGTTCCTGTTTTGGTAATAATTAAATTCTTAGAACTGGTACTTCCAAAGGTAAAAGGATCCTCAACCATCTGACTTGCACTATATCCGTAAGACGTATATTTATTTTTGATCCAGTTTAAAGTATTGGTATTATTTACAGAACCTGTTGTTTTTACACCCAGGTTTTCAAACTCGTGTAAATTAGCTGTAATATTGGTTTGTGAAACCTGAGTTGCTCTGCTTTGGTAAGCCTGAATAAAGCTTTGTGCCTTTGCGCTATAAATAGCAATGGAAAAGAGAAGTAGAGTAGTTATTTTTTTCACTTGATAAAAGAATTACAGAATTATTATATTTTTAATGAAACAAATGTATATAATAAAAAAATCCTGAGCAAAAAACTCAGGATTTAATATTGATAACAAAAAATTTTACATTATTTTACTTGATCTACAACTGCTTTGAAAGCTTCAGGGTGATTCATTGCTAAATCTGCTAAAACTTTTCTGTTAAGCTCAATGTTGTTCTTTTTAAGAGCTCCCATAAATTGAGAGTAAGACATTCCATGCTCTCTTGTTCCAGCGTTGATACGCGTGATCCAAAGTGATCTGAAATTTCTCTTTTTCTCTTTTCTTCCACGGTAAGCATATTGCATTGCTTTTTCTACCGCGTTTTTAGCTACAGTCCAAACGTTCTTTCTTCTACCGAAAAAACCTTTAGCTTGTTTCATGATTTTTTTTCTGCGAGCTCTTGAAGCTACTGCATTTACTGATCTTGGCATAATTTAAATTGTTTTTTTGAAAAGGGCGGTAAACTGTTTCATTACACTTATCTGCTCCGTTTCAGGGTTAAAAATTCTGAATTGTTTTAATTCCTATAAACCGAATATAGATTTATAAAAACTACTTAATTGCTAATTGACGTTGAACGCTTTTCTCATCCACTTTAGCTACGTAAGAAGTAGTAGTAAGATTTCTCTTCTGCTTAGTTTCTTTTTTAGTTAAGATGTGGCTTTTGTAAGCATTTTTTCTTTTGATCTTACCAGTTCCGGTAAGAGCAAAACGTTTCTTAGCACCTGATTTCGTTTTTAATTTTGGCATTGTCTTGCTTTTTTATTATTTTGTTATCAATATCTGATTTACTTTCTTCCCAAAGACACTTAGGAATAATAGTGTGCAAAGATACAAAAAATATCAATTCGAATTTTCAAAATTGTGATTTTATAGTATTTTCAAAAAACCACTTCTATAAAAAGTGGTTACAAATCATTAAATTACTCACTAGATATCCTTATGAGTTATTTCTCTTCTTTCCTGATTATTTCCACCCAGAATAACTTTAACTCTAAAACCACTACCGATTAAATATCCGGTTCTTGAATAAAGCTGAAGCTTAATATGTGGGTTGGAAACGTTCCCTGCAACTGCGCTGTCTGAATTCCAAAGAGGAGTATCGTTATTGTAAATAACAAGATTCCCATCATTTTGTGCAATAAGTTTTGGGGTACCTCCGCTTCTTACCGTATTAGATGCCCATAGTACTCTGTAGCTGCTAGGTGTTTCAGCATATAGGACAAGATTACTATCTCCTTGCATTACCAGACGGTAAGTAACACCCTGATTTTCTAAACTAATTGATTCGCCGGCATTTAATACCTGAGGATGATTGGTTGTTTCCGAAATAAATGTTAATGTGGTAAGACCACCACCAGGAATAGATTTATTTGCATTCGCAGTTGTTTGTACCTTTCCATTTTCTACAATTACATTATCAAGAGTATCATCCTGACCACAAGATGCTAAAAGCATTGAAAGACTTACAAAAGTCAATAATTTTATCTTCATATATTATTTTTTTTGAGCCGCAAAAATAATAAAAAATCAAATTAACTCACAATGATAAGACTTAATATATTTTGATTTTCTCTTTATTAATCGCATTTTCAGGAAGATAAATTTATAACAAAAAAAAGACCGATTGGTGAATCAGTCCTTTTAGTTTTTATTTCAATTAAGGTTTTATGATTGGAAAAAAGCAAGAAGATCTCTGTTAATAGTTTCAGCTTCAGTCGTTGGCATACCGTGAGGGAATCCCGGATAAGTGATCAACTTTCCATTTTTAACTAATTTTGCGGCTACCACACCTGTAGTTTCATAAGGTACAATCTGATCATCTTCCCCATGAAGCACCAATACGGGAACATCTGTACTTTTAAGATCTTCTGTAAAATCAGTTTCTGAAAAAGCTTTGATACAGTCATAATGTGCTTTAATCGATCCCATCATTCCCTGTCTCCACCAGTTTCTCTGGATACCTTCGGAAATGTTAGCTCCTTCTCTGTTATAGCCATAAAAAGGGAAGGTAATATCGATATAGAATTGCTGCCTGTGGTGTGCCGTATTGTTACGGATATCATCAAAAACAGAAATCGGGACACCGTTCGGGTTATTTTCATTTTGAACCATAATCGGGGTAACAGCGCTTATTAAAACAGCTTTGGCAACCCTTCCTTTTCCATACTGTGCTACATATCTGATCACTTCACCGCCTCCTGTGGAATGTCCTACGTGGATCACATCTTTCAGATCTAGTGCCGTTACGATCTCATCAACATCTGATGCATACGTGTCCATATCATGTCCCTCCGCAGTCTGGGTGGATCTTCCATGTCCTCTTCTGTCGTGAGCAATTACTCTGTATCCTTTTTCCAAAAAGAAAAGCATTTGAGCATCCCAGTCGTCACTTGACAATGGCCATCCGTGATGAAAAAATACAGGTTGTCCTTTTCCCCAGTCTTTGTAATAAATTTCAGTTCCGTCTTTTAGTTGAATTGTACTCATTGTTTTTAATTTTATGATTAGTAATTTAATTTTTTAGTACCTATAATATTTTAATCTTATTTCTAATTCAAAATTAAATTTATTAATAAACACAACTCTTAACATAGGATATTTTATTCGGAATTGAATAAAAAAAAACCTCAAATTTCTTTGAGGTTTATATTGGAAATTAAATTCAGAATTTAATTTGATTATTTAGCTGCTTTTTTAGGACTCATCATCATAATCATCCTTTTACCTTCCAATTTAGGAAGCTGGTCTACTTTACCTACATGCTCAAGTTCCTGTGCAAGTTTTAAAAGTAAAATTTCTCCCTGATCTTTAAAGATAATTGAACGTCCTTTGAAAAATACATAGGTTTTAAGTTTCGAACCTTCTTCCAGGAATTTCTCAGCGTGCTTTTTCTTGAATTCATAATCATGGTCATCTGTCTGAGGCCCGAAACGGATCTCTTTTACAACCACTTTTATTTGTTTTGCCTTAAGTTCCTTTTGTTTTTTCTTTTGCTCGTATAAAAACTTCTTATAGTCTAATACTCTTGCAATAAAAGGTTCTGCTTTGTCTGAAATCACAACCAGGTCTAATTCCTGATCCTTGGCTATCTGCAAAGCCTTATCTAATGGGTAAACTCCAGGTTCCACATTGTCACCTACCAAACGAACTTCTCTGGCTCTGATTTTACCATTAATTTGATGCAAATCCTCCTGTACCGGACGACGCATTGGGCCTCTGTTGTTAAATCTTTGTGCTATTGTCTTAAATTTTATTGGTTAACTTTCTATTGACAGCTTTCTTATATGGCTGCTTCTTTTTTAAAATAATTGACGAAATCTTCCATCTTCATTACGCCAAGATCTCCTTCTCCACGTCTTCTTACTGAAACGGTTCCGTCTTTTTCTTCATTTTCACCGATCACAATCATGAAAGGGATTTTCTTTAATTCTGCATCACGGATTTTCTTTCCGGTCTTCTCATTTCTGTCATCAATCAGACCGCTAATATCGTGATTTTCCAAAAATTGTGAAACTTTTTTTGCATAATCTACATATTTTTCACTAATCGGTAGAATTATATACTGATCAGGGCTTAACCATAAAGGAAAATCTCCTGCTGTATTTTCTAATAAAATAGCGATAAATCTTTCCATAGAACCAAACGGCGCTCTGTGGATCATTACCGGTCTGTGCTTTTCATTATCATTTCCGATGTAGTGAAGATCAAACCTTTCCGGCAGGTTATAGTCCACCTGAATGGTTCCTAACTGCCATTTTCTTCCTAACGCATCCTTAACCATGAAGTCCAGTTTAGGGCCATAGAAGGCAGCTTCACCATATTCAATAACGGTTTTCAATCCTTTTTTCTCTGCTGCATTGATGATGGCATTTTCAGCTTTCTCCCAATTCTCATCAGAACCGATATATTTTTCCTTGTTTTCAGGATCTCTTAAAGAAACCTGTGTAACAAAATCCTCAAATCCTAAAGATTTAAAAACATAAAGTGTTAAATCTATTACTTTCTCAAATTCTTCCGAAAGCTGATCCGGAGTACAGAATAAGTGGGCATCATCCTGAGTAAATCCACGTACTCTTGTCAAGCCGTGAAGCTCTCCACTTTGCTCATATCTGTAAACAGTACCGAACTCTGCATATCTTTTTGGAAGATCCCTGTAGCTCCATTGTGAAGTTTTGTAGATTTCACAGTGGTGAGGACAGTTCATAGGCTTCAGCAAAAATTCTTCACCCTCATTCGGTGTTTTAATAGGTTGGAAACTGTCTGCCCCATATTTATCCCAGTGTCCTGAAGTCACATACAGCTCTTTTGAACCAATATGCGGGGACATCACGAATTCATAGCCTCCTTTTTTCTGAGCCTCACTAAGGAAGTTTTCTAATTTTCTTCTTAATGCAGTACCTTTTGGAAGCCATAGCGGAAGTCCGGCACCCACTTTTTCAGAGAATGCGAAAATCCCTAATTCTTTTCCAAGTTTTCTGTGATCCCTTCTTTTTGCTTCTTCCAATCTTTCCAGATATTCTGTAAGCTCTTTCTGTTTTGGGAAAGAAATACCGTAAACCCTTGTCAATTGAGGGTTCTTTTCATCACCTCTCCAGTATGCTCCTGCTGCATTTAATATTTTTACGGCCTTTACAATTCCTGTATTGGGAATATGACCTCCACGGCATAAATCCGTGAAATTATCATGAGTTACAAAAGTAATTTCTCCGTCATTAAGATTGGAGATCAGTTCTACTTTATAAGGATTATCTGCATAAGTTTTTAATGCCTCTTCTTTGGAAACAGGATAGAGGGAGAATGTAGAACCTTTCTTAGCATTCTCTAAAACTTTCTTTTCAATCTTTTCAAAATCCTTTTCAGATAAACTTTCGTCTCCAAAATCTACGTCATAATAAAATCCATTTTCTATGGCTGGGCCGATAGTAAGCTTAGCATCAGGATAAAATTCAAGGATGGCCTGCGCCAGAAGGTGGGCAGAAGAATGCCAGAAAGCTTTCTTTCCAAGATCATCATTCCATGTCAATAGCTGTACCGTAGAATCCGTCGTTATAGGTGTGGTAATCTCTACTTGTTTGCCGTTTACGACTGCGGAAATGGTATTTCTAGCCAATCCTTCGCTTATAGATT
Organism: Chryseobacterium sp. Chry.R1; assembly: GCF_039645525.1. Classification (NCBI taxonomy): domain Bacteria; kingdom Pseudomonadati; phylum Bacteroidota; class Flavobacteriia; order Flavobacteriales; family Weeksellaceae; genus Chryseobacterium; species Chryseobacterium sp. Chry.R1. The sequence continues at coordinate 3,424,586 of NZ_CP151793.1, read as the reverse complement.
TTGCCACATCTAAAGGAGTTACTTCTCCCTCGAATTCTTTGACACTATTGTCTGGAAGTGTAATTTTTATCATTGTTTACTATGAAATTTTAAGATGCAAAAATACGCATTTTTTATTTAAAATGGTATATTAACGTATATTTGAATAAATAAATAATTCAAAATAATGAAAAACCTATTAACGGTATTTACTGTTTTATTTTTCACATTCTCTTTTTCACAAAAAAAAGCCCCAAAATTTCAGGTTTCTTACAGCAAAAATATAGATACTTATTTTTTAGCTGAGATCCTTTCAGCTGAGCATAGGAAGATCAATAAAGATTTTGAATTATTCAAGATTAAAGAGTGCTCAACCTACCAGCCTATTGTAAAAAGAGCATTGGAAAAATATGGGCATCTGAAAAATTCTAAAATCGCTCATCTTACTGCACAGATTAATGATACGCTACTCAGTAAATATGGCATTGGAAATGACGCAATCATGAAACCGCTTTTATCACACAAAGAATTCCCCTTAAAAGGCTGGAATGATGACTATTTATTTGAAAAAAATACGCTGACCAAAGTACAAAATGATGAAGTAACATTCCTTATTAAAAACTACATCTCGGAATTGCAGCAATTTTATATACAGGAAAAAATTGGGGATTTCTTTTCAGAGAATAAAACATTCTATGACGGTGGAATTAAAGAATATTACCAACAGATTCCCGCGAATTTTGTTTCAGCAATGGAACATTACTATGGAGAAAGATTTGGCAGCTATACTGTTTTCATTTCACCAATGATGATGTGGCCAATAGAAGATAATGAAGGTCGTGGCATTGGTACTGATATACAACATTCGGGAGGAAAGAAAAGTATTTATGAAGTTGCAAGCCCTTTTATGAGAGTGGCAAAAGAAGGGGAATTTGGATATAACAACCAGTTTCAGGCGAGGTTTTTAACTATTCATGAGTTTGGTCATGCATTTGTAAATAAGGAAGTCTATCAGAATAAGGATAACCTCAATATGTTTAAGGATTTGTTTGAAAAATCAAACTTAAAAGAAATCATGACAAAAACAGGTGGCGTTGCCGATTATCAGACTTGCGTGGTAGAACATCTGGTAAGGTTGGGGGAAATTGAAACAGCCATTATACAGAATGATCTTGAACGTGCTAAAAAACTAGAGGCCTATCATCTGAAAAATCATTTTATTTTTCTCCCTCAGTTAGAAAGAAAGATAAAGGAATACAATGCTAACAGAAAAAAATATAAGAAATTCGGAGATTTTGTTCCGGAACTCTTAAAAGTATTTGAAAATAGTGATATTAAGTGGATTAATAAAGAACTCGACATAAATAAAGATAAAATATAATGAATGAAATGAATTTTGATTTACACTGTGATTTATTGTATTATCTGCTAAGAAAAAATTCAAAACCAGATGACAGGGAGTTGGGGTGTTCATTGCCCTATTTAAGAGAAGGAAATGTAAAATTACAGGTAATGGCCATTTACACGGCTACAGCTAAGAACAGCACGGCCGAAGGAGTCAGGCAAAGTGAGGTATTCGCTGATTTATTGAATACTGATGATTTCTTCCTGTTTAATCCTTCAAATTATGAAGCAGACGAAAATAAGGATCGGGCAGGGGTACTTGCTTCCATAGAAAATGCATCCTCATTTTGTGAAGAGGATTCTGACCTCGAAACAGGTTTTAAAAACCTGGAAGCTATTATTAATAATACGCAGAAAGTCCTTTATATAGGACTTACGCATCATACTGAAAACCGATTTGGGGGCGGAAATAATTCAGGAACAGGATTAAAAGAAGACGGAAAAGTAGTTCTGGATTATATTTCGGACCGCAAAATCGCCATTGATCTTTCCCATACAAGCGATCAGCTGGCCTATGATATTCTTAATTATATCGATCAGAGAAGCTATCATATTCCTATTCTGGCAAGCCATTCCAATTACCGCACTATCTATGATAAAAAGAGGAATCTTCCTGATGAGCTGGCAAAAGAAGTGATTAGGAGAAAAGGTCTTATCGGACTTAACTTTATCAGGAATTGTGTTGATGAAACTGATCCTTACAAGCTATATGAACATCTTCAATATGGACTTGATCTTGGTGGAGAAAATTCAATTGCTTTTGGTGCAGATTTTTACTACTGCAAAAACTATCCGGATACATCAAAGCTTCCCATATTCTTTCAGGAGTTCGAGAATGCTACCGCCTATGAAGCAATTAATAAAAAGATTTCCGAAAATTATTCCGTTGAGCTAATGGAAAAAATAAGCCATAAAAATGCTCTGGATTTTATAAAAAAGCTTTAAAATAAACACCAGATGGTGGCTTTAAGAGTCGGTTACCATCTGGTGTTATTTATTATTTCAGTCTTTTATACTTCACTTTTTTCTTTATAATTTCAATTACATCCACATGCTGAACTTTTGACTGTATCCAGCCATGGATATCGATATAAAAAAGTGAACGTCTGTAATATTCATTGTTTTCATATTGATCCAGTTTCCGGTCAAATGCTTCAAATGCTTTTTGTCTTTCATCCAAAACAAGGTTATTGAGATTTTTAAAAAAATCGATGCTTTCAAAATGAAATTCTTCCGGCTTTTTCATCTTTAAAGCGAACTTTAAAGTAGCTTTAATAAACTCATCGTAATCTTCGTCATTTCCGGATTCATGCTTGGACATAAGGATCAGAATCCTCGTATGAAATAAAAGATCTTCCTGTACGTTGCCTTTTGACTCGATGATCTTCATAGAGTAGCGCATCGATTCATTATACTTCTTGCTTCCAAAAAACATAGCTGCCATTTTAAGATACAGAATCATAAAATGGTGCTCATCAATTTTATCCCGGAGCTTTTCCATCTTCATTTCTATTTCTGGAATAAGCTTCGTTCCACTGAAAAATTCTCCTTTTACGAAATGGATATTCATTAAAGTATTGGAGTAGGTAAGGAATGTAAGAGCTTGTAAATTCTCATTTTGGGCAAATCCGGGTGAAGAAACCGTTTTAGTGAAATTTTCAAATTGTTTTTCTAAAATATCGATATTACCATAAAGGAAAAGGATCTTCAGTAAATAGGTATTGCCTTTGATATACCACACCGGATGACTAAAAATCATTTCGGGTTTCTGATGAAAGAGCTCCACCCACTGATAAGCATATTTCAGCGTGTATTTGTAATCCTGCAATAGCTGATTTTTCCAGACATGCGCTTTATAATACCAAAGTTTTTCGGTAAAATTTAAACTGGAAGGTTTTATATTTTTAATCTGAGAATTGAAGATTTCCAGTATCTGTTGCCTGTCCGCATCGTTTTTCACATACCCATGGGTGAGCATTTCACTGTATAACTTCAATGAAAGATTGGAAAGTTCCGTTGTGTATTGGTTTTGTTTGCTTATTTCTTTAGACTCTCTTATCAGTTCTTCGGCTCTTCCGTCTATACTTCGTGTAATAAATTGGGATTCAATTACCTTCTCAAGGTCAATAATCTCTGAAGCAATGCTTTTTTCATCCAGTTCCAGGGCAGATTGCTTCGTTTTATCCAATATTTTTAAAGCCTGCTTGTATAGTCCTTTCTGATACAGAATATTGGCAAAATCAAGTTGCTCCCGAAGCTGAATCCTGTAATTTTGATGGCTCGGGTTCATACGAAGGCTTACTAAGATTTGCTTATAGAGATGCGCTTTCAGGTTAGAAAGCTGCTGCTTGGTAGAAATTTTCTTCTCTATGATGACAGACTCGTTATACTCGTTCATTTTGTCAAGCTCAGAGAAAAGTAGTAGAAACTTAGCATCTACATTAATTCCTAAACGATTAACATAAAGCTTAAATTGCCGTTTCTCAGAAGTGGTTAATGATTTAATGAGTACAAATAAGAAGTCTTTCTGCAATTCTGCCATTGTAAAATTTAATAATTTAAATTATTGATTTTATTATACTTACGTTTAGTTTTTCATTATTTGAATATTGTAATTTTCATTAAAATTGAAAATGTAAAAAATATGCAAGCCTTAGTTTTGGATCAAAATTAAGTAAAAACTTCATTATGAATTCCGAAAAAATTGAAATTTTTGATACCACTTTGCGTGATGGGGAACAGGTTCCGGGATGTAAGTTAAACACAGAACAAAAATTAATTATCGCCGAAAGGCTTGATAAGCTAGGGATTGACGTAATAGAAGCCGGTTTTCCGGTATCAAGTCCGGGAGATTTTCATTCCGTTTCTGAAATTTCCAAGTTGGTACGAAATGCAAAAGTTTGCGGACTGACCAGGGCCAATAAAAAAGATATCGAAGTGGCTGCCGAAGCATTGCAATATGCAAAACGCCCCAGAATCCATACAGGAATAGGAACTTCAGACTCACATATTAAATATAAATTCAACTCTACGAGAGAAGACATTATTGAACGGGCAGTGGATGCTGTAAAATATGCTAAAAGCTTTGTGGAAGATGTTGAATTTTATGCAGAGGATGCAGGAAGAACTGATAATGAATACCTTGCCAGGGTTTGTGAAGCTGTAATAAAAGCCGGGGCAACCGTTTTAAACATTCCTGACACCACAGGATATTGCCTGCCGGAGGAATACGGACAGAAAATTAAATATCTAAAAGAAAATGTAAAAGGCATTGATAAAGCAATCCTTTCATGCCATTGCCATAATGATTTGGGATTGGCAACTGCTAATTCCATTGCAGGAGTAATGAACGGGGCAAGACAAATTGAATGTACGATCAACGGATTGGGAGAGAGAGCAGGAAATACGGCTTTGGAAGAAGTCGTCATGATTCTGAAGCAACATAAAGACCTTAGACTTCATACAGATGTTAATTCCAGAATGTTGAATACAATGAGTTCTTTGGTGTCAGACCTTATGGGAATGCCTGTTCAGCCTAATAAAGCGATCATAGGAGCCAATGCATTTGCCCACAGTTCGGGCATCCACCAGGATGGTGTGATCAAGAACAGGGAAACTTATGAGATCATGAATCCTGAAGATGTGGGAGTAACCGAATCTTCGATTATTCTTACAGCAAGAAGCGGACGTTCTGCTCTTGCATACCGTTTTAAGCATATCGGCTTTGATGTTACCAAAAATGAGCTGGACTTTTTGTATGGGGAGTTTTTAAAAATTGCAGATGCTAAAAAAGAAGTGGATAATGATGATCTTAGCCTGATGATGAATGCATTAACGAGAAAAATCAGTTAGGAATTTTACATCATTTCTCAATAAAATCAAACAAAAAAATGAACAATAATAAGAAAACACTTTTTGATAAGGTCTGGGATGCTCATGTGGTGGAAACAATTCCTGACGGACCGCAAATTATTTATATAGATAAACATCTTATTCATGAAGTAACAAGCCCTCAGGCTTTTGCAGAACTGGAATCCAGAAATCTTGAAATATTCAGGCCTGATCAGATTGTAGCTACAGCGGATCACAATGTACCGACTTTAAATCAGGAGCAACCTATCCGCGATGAGTCTTCAAGAAACCAGGTACAACAACTTACTGAAAACTGTACCAAAAATAATATCGAACTGTATGGCCTTGGACATCCCTATCAGGGAATTGTCCACATTATTGCACCGGAACTGGGTATCACACAGCCGGGAATGAGCATTGTATGTGGAGATAGTCATACTTCTACACACGGAGCTTTCGGAACAATAGCTTTTGGTATCGGAACCAGCCAGGTAGCACAGGTTTTTGCGAGCCAGTGTTTATTGCTCAATAAACCAAAATCAATGAGGATTACGGTTAATGGAAAGCTTAAAAAAGATGTTCAGCCCAAGGATGTTATCCTGTATATTATTTCTAAAGTAGGGACTAATGGAGGAACCGGGTATTTCTGTGAATATGCGGGGTCTGTTTTTGAGGAAATGTCGATGGAAGGAAGAATGACGGTGTGCAATATGAGTATTGAAATGGGAGCCAGAGGAGGAATGATTGCTCCTGATGAAACGACTTTTGTCTATGTAAAAGGAAAGCCTTTTGCACCAAAAGGAGAGGAGTGGGAAGAAAAACTTGCCTATTGGAAGAGTCTGAAAACGGACGAAGATGCCACATTTGACGCTGAATTTAGTTTCGATGCGTCAGAAATAAAACCTATGATTACCTATGGAACAAACCCGGGGATGGGTATCTCTTTGGATGAGATTATTCCTGTTCCACAAAATGAATCCGAGGAAAAGGCGTTGCAATACATGGGATTAAAAGCCGGTCAGTCTCCTTCTGATATTAAGGTAAATTATGTATTTATTGGAAGCTGTACGAATGCAAGGATTGAAGATTTTCGCTCTGCAGCGCAATATATTAAGGGAAAGAATAAATCTCAAAATGTTAAAGCGCTTATTGTTCCAGGATCCCAGCTTGTGGTAAAACAGATCTATGAAGAAGGTCTTGATAAAATATTCAATGATGCCGGTTTTCAGATCAGGCAGCCCGGATGTTCAGCCTGTCTGGCCATGAATGATGATAAGATTCCTGAAGGTGAATATTGCGTTTCGACCTCCAATAGAAATTTTGAAGGCAGACAGGGACAGGGAGCCAGAACTATTTTGGCAAGTCCGTTGACTGCTGCTAAAGTCGCCATAGAAGGCAGAATCAATATTTTTGAAAATTTAAATTAATAATAAGACATACAAATAGAGGATGTTAAAAATAGCTGCTTTTGTTTGAACTGATTTCTCATACATTTTAAATAAAGCAGCTTTTAACCAAAACATATTGTAATCTAGTAAACTAAAGCAATGCAAAAGCTAACTATAATAAAATCAAGTGCAATTCCTTTGCCTGTAGAGAATATAGATACTGATCAGATCATTCCGGCAAGGTTTCTGAAGAGTATAGACAAAAAAGGGTTTGGAGATAATCTGTTCAGAGATTGGAGATATGATGTTCATACCAATCAGCCAAATGCTGATTTCATTTTAAATAAACCCCAGTACCGCGGTGAGATTTTAGTAGCCGGTAATAACTTTGGTTGTGGGAGTAGCCGTGAGCATGCTGCCTGGTCTTTAACCGATTACGGGTTTAAAGTGATTGTATCCAGTTATTTTGCGGATATTTTCAAAGGAAATGCCTTGAATAACGGTTTGTTGCCTGTAAAGGTTTCTGATGTATTCTTACAGGAAATCTTAACGGACATTACAGAAAATCCTGAAAAGGAAATTACCATAGACGTTGAACAGCAAACTATAAGTTTTAATGGTAAAACAGAATATTTTGAATTGGATTCTTATAAGAAAATCTGTTTGCTTAACGGATATGACGACATTGATTTTCTGATCAGTAAAAAAGAAGCCATAAAAGAGTTTGAATTAAAAACACAAAAAGTATATGAACAATAATTATTTCAAAATAGCTGTACTTCCCGGAGACGGAATTGGTCCTGAGGTGGTCAGTGAGAGTGTAAAAATCCTTAAAGTAATTGGTGAAGTGTTCCAGTACAATTTCCAGTTTACCTATGGATTGATGGGAGCAGAAGCAATTTTTCAGACAGGAGATCCGTTGCCTGAACAAACACTGGCCATTTGTAAAGAATCAGATGCCGTGCTTTTTGGAGCGATAGGCGACCCTGCTTTTGATAATAATCCCGACGCAAAAGTAAGACCGGAACAGGGATTGCTGAAGCTTCGTAAGGAATTAGGGCTTTTTGCCAATATCAGGCCGTTAAAAACCTATTCTTCATTGATTGAGAAAAGTCCTTTGAAAAGAGAAATCATTGAAGGAGCGGATATTCAGATTTTCAGGGAATTGGTGAGTGGGATCTATTTTGGTGAAAAATTTACCGATGAAGAAGGAGCTTATGCCTATGATGTTTGTAAATACAGCAGGGAAGATATTATACCTATTGTGCATATGGCATTTCAGGAAGCCCAAAAACGTAAAAAGAAATTAACGCTTATTGATAAAGCTAATGTCCTGGACACTTCAAGATTGTGGAGAAAGATCTGTAAGGAAATCGCCCAGGAATATCCTGAAGTTCAGTTGGATTTTATGTTTGTAGATAATGCTGCGATGCAGCTGATCCTTAATCCTAAACAATTTGATGTTATCGTAACGGAGAATATGTTTGGAGACATCATTTCTGATGAAGCGAGTGTAATCGGTGGTTCCATAGGACTTCTGCCTTCCGCATCTATAGGAAATGAAAATGCACTCTTTGAGCCTATTCACGGGTCTTATCCGCAGGCAAAAGGCAAAGGTATTGCTAATCCTGTAGCTTCAATATTGAGTACGGCAATGATGTTGGATCACCTGAAATTGAATCAGGCAGCAGATAAATTGAGAGAATCGGTAGAACATGCCATTGAAAACAAATATGTAACCGTAGATCTTAATGCGAAGCAATCTTATTCTACAAGCGAAGTAGGGGACTTCATTGCGGATTATATCAGATTTTCCGAAAAATCATATTACAATTTTGAGAATATCAAGATCGGAAAATCCACTATTGTATAGTGATAACCAAGAGTTTGATTTTATTTTTTTTATATTGAAAAGGTCTGCTTCTTCTGAAGCAGACCTTTCATTATTTTACCGACGGGTATTATCTGTTTTTCCGGACTTATTCTTCGAAGATTTTTCAATATCCTCTTTATCGATATCCGGTGGATTGGTTTTCTTAGATGATGCAGGAATATCCGGGAAATCCTGGTTTTGTTTTTTCGATTCTGCAGCATTGGCAGATTCCTTCTTTTTAGCATTATCTTTTGAATTCATAGCTTAGATTTTAAAGTTCTAAAATACCGAGTTGACCTGTTTTGTCTTCAATGGTATAATTCAAAGCCTTTGCCAAAACAAAAATATTATTAAGATTTTCCATCAATTGCTTACGTCCTTCATTTCGTAGCTTATTTTCATCAATAGCTTTAATAGCTGTTTCTTTTGCTTTGTTGGTTACATTTTTAATGTCTTTTTCAGAAATCCTGTTAAAGAAAGAATCGTCAAGCGACTGTATTTCCACACTTGGAGTAATTCGGATATCGGCATTAGGCAGCTGAGTAATAACCAGTTTTTTATTGATCGAATCCACCTCTATCTTCATTTTATTAAGATCGTAGGAAACCTGGGCATTGGTCTTGGTATAGGTGATTATACTGTTACTGGATACTTCGTTTCCGAATACTTCATAACCCATTTTGGTTTTCTGCATGCTGGAAATATTCTGTTCCAAAACCACCATTTTATTCATTTTGGAAATCTGGTTCGTCAGAATATAATAATCCGATTTTTCCGTTTTGCCTCCAAAATTAAAACAGGACTTAAGACCGAAAAACAGGAAAAGCATCACAAGAATTCCTGCTACAAAAGATAGTATAAGCTTATTATTTTTCAATATTTACTTTTTAAATATTTCTTTAAGTACCGATTTGTCATCTTTTTTCAGAATTTCTACCAGATCCCTTTCTACATAACCGGTTTTGGGCATTTCAATAATTCTTCCGATTTCTTTATCATATTTTTCAACAATAATAGTCGGAACTTTCTGGATATTATAAATACCTTCTTCTCCTGATGGAGATTCCTTTTTGCGATTGACTGCAATAATGGTCAGCCTGTTATCCGGAAAATTTACTTCTTCCAGGATTCTCATCAGTCTCGGAAAGTCCCTGTGGCTATCCTCACACCAGGTTCCCATGAAAACGATAATGTGATAAGAACTTATTTTAGCTTTCTTCAAGTCTGCAATGGCCTTCTGATCTAAAGCATATTCATCATGCTCTTTCACATACCAATCTGCATAAGGTGCCTTTAAAAATTGTTCTTTTAACTGGTTACCCAAAAGCATTTTGCCATCATTCTGGGTTTCTACCTCACGGTTTACAACCACTTTCTGAGCACTGAGCTGCTGGGTAGCCAGGAACAATCCTGAAATAGCAACGGTATTTGTAATAAATTTTTTCATATTTTATTTCTCGATGATCGTTTTCAAATCAGCAGGAGAGTAGTATTTGTTTTTCAGAACTTTGTGATCCGTTTTTCTGTAAACGTTGAATTTTTCTCCTGATTTTTCATAAAAAGATTCTACTTCTTTTTCTTTATAGAATTCAACAGTTTCATTTGCCTGCTCCTCGTTGTCACATGCTTTTGACATATTGGAACGCTGAACTTCGTTGAAAAGCTCTACAAATTTGTTGCCAAGACCAAATTCTAAAACAGCACCACTCAAAACGTATTGTAAATCACATAAAGCATCTGCAATTTCAACGATATCATTGTCTGCGATTGCTTGTTTTAATTCGTTTAATTCTTCCTGTAACAGTTCAACTCTAAGATTACATCTTTCAGGAGAAGGAATTTGTGGTGTTTCTAAAATAGGGGCTTTAAAAGTAGTATGGAATTCTGCTACTTGGTTCAGACTATCAATTTTATCCATGAATTTTTTTATTTAAAAGCAAAGATAGAAAACGATTTGCTAATGGTAAAATGTACAACGCAAAATGTACCTAAAAACGGTAGAATATAGACTACTTCTCCGTAATCTACTTCATGATCCTCTGGCGGATTTTGCAGGTAATCATGTTCATTAATAACCATGCGAAATTATCAAAATGATGATTAAAAACAGATTACTCCATTTTTTCAAATTTCCAGACCCCTGAAATATGTAAGACCGTTGCTCCCGGTTGTTTTTCACCATAACTGAAAACACAGATATAAGAGGAGTGGCAGGATGGACAATCCGTACCAAAGTATAAGGTAGGTAAATTAGAAACCGTTAATTCTCCAAAATGCAATATGCTGGGGAGGGTGGGAGCAACAATACCATTATCTGTTAATTCGTTTTTCGAAAGAACTTTGTCACCCTGATAAATCTGAAGGATCGGGAACCCTGATTGATAAGGGATAATTTCGAGTTTATTTTCATAACCGCAGTCACAACAGGTAAATGTTGTGACTGCAGATGGGATAATTTCATCATTGGTAAAAACTGCTTTTGCTACGAGAGCTTTTCTGCCAATTCTTATTTTTTTTGATATTGAATACATCAGGATCTGTCTTTTATTGAATCACTGTACCTACTAAATTGTTGTAATGACCGCTTGGACTTTTTTTTATGGTTATTTTCACATATCCTTCCTCCGCCAACTTATTCCAGGTTTTCTGATAACCGGTTGCCGGATCTATAGGGATTTTCCACATCGTTTGTTTTCCGCCACCTACCTGATTGAACCAGGGAATTACATCAGCTGTTTGGGAAGTGAAAGGTAATGAATTATTCAGAACATCGATCTCATAATAAAAATCATAGGTGTTTTCAGGTTGATTTAATGCTCTTTGAGAGAAAGTATACACATACCCGTTTATAATAGGACTTGTAAAACTGCCTCCTAACGTAGGAATTCCGCTTCCACTATAATTAATCGCTCCGCTGTACCGGTCAAACTTTTGCCCGGCCTGAAAGGGAACATTATCAACTATATTGTATCCCCCATTGGCAGGGGGCCAGCCTCCATTTAGATTATTGGCTTTAAAAAGAGCTTCCAGTTCACTCCATTTTCCCTGTTTGTATAATTCGAAAGCCTGATTCCGGATATCCTGGTTAACCAGTCCCGCGGTGTCATAAGTTAAGGCAAATTCATCAGCGTTCTTATAAAATACGTGGGTAACTCCGTTTGTGTTATCAATTTCATCATCCCTGTCCGAACTACAAGCAGTCGAGAAAAAAATAACGGATAAAAAAAGTAAATACTTCAGTAAATGTTTCATAATAATTAGTTTTTTATTTATAATTAAGTTAGTGTCAGGAGGCATATCTTTTTCATTAATATTCATCTAGTGAATATTGGCGGTCATCTTCGGAATAAATTTATTGGTTCACTTTGGATGTAAAATAAGGCGCTTATTAAGACTTTATCCAAAGTAATGGAATGCAAAGTGATATGAATCAGGCAATGCTTACTAATAGCATCTTCGACCCGAATACCCGATGGCAGGCGGTACAATGATTCGATAAATTTAAATTAAAAAACTATAACAAAAGAATAAATTATTTTAAAAATTAATAATTAATGAATTATTTACTTTTTTAGTTTTTAATTTTAGAATTTATTACTTTTCTATAAGATGAATTGAATAAAAAAAGGCCGCTCTAAAAAGAGTAGCCTTAAGATCATTGTTATCAAGATAATTATTCTTTAATAAACCTTTTTGTTGTTTCTCCAGTCTGAAGTAAATAAACTCCCTTAATAAGGCCACTTACATTAATGGCTCCTCTTTCAAGTTTTCCTGAATTAATTAGTTTCCCGCCCATATCAAAAATTTTATATTCTTCTGAAGTAGCGTTTGAAACATTTAAGATATTTTTTACCGGGTTAGGGAAGAGCTTCACCTCGGTGATCAGGTCTTTAGTGATGTCTTTTTGTTTGGCTGAAGATGCAGTTACCTTTATATTGGCATTGTTCACATCAAAGAAAATGTGATTGCTTCCTTTTACCATAATTCTTCCTGTTGTTGTTGCAACATTAGGAATTGTTACTGCCTGGGTACCGTCATTTGGAGTTCCCGCCAGCAAAGTAGTCCAGGTAGTTCCACTATTGGTTGACCATAATATATCCACATTAGCCGCATTTACATTATTTCCTGTAGTTCCTGCAACGTCCCATGTTATGGTTTGAGAGCTTCCCCCGGCATAAGTTACGGCAGAATTTTGGGAACTCACCTTAAATGGACCAGCTGTAGAGTTTACTGTAATTATAGCATCATCGGAATTATTTCCTGATCCACCGGCTCTGTTATCACGAACTGTAAATCTGAAATTCAGTTTTCTTGCCACATTAGATAATGCTTCTACTGTGATTTCGGATCCTGAGGTGGTTGTAGCACCTGCAAGGATAGAAGCCATTCTTGGGAAATACCTGGTAGGAGAGGCAGTTGGTGTCCATGATCTGAATGTAGGACCAGCGGTTTTTGTAGCACTGGCTGCAGAACTGGATCCTGTTTGTGAAGAAGTTCCCTTATCCATTTGCTCCCAGATATAAGTTAATGTATCTCCGTCAGCATCCGTACCGGTTCCTGTCAACATAAAGGGTGTGCCTTTAGGAATAGTGTAATCAAGACCTGCATTGGCTGTTGGGATGGAATTTCCTGTAGCTGTATTTACAGAGCAGGTTGCGGCTTTAATATTGTCCGTAATCTGCTGAATGCTTAAAGCATGGAATAAAGCGTCCGAATGAGCTTGCACATCATAACTTGTAATCCCTGCATAGCCCATAATGGTAGATCCGGATCCCGGTTCTACAGGTTGCAATCCGGTTTGGGTCTGATAAGACCATGTATGATTACCTCCAAACTGATGTCCCATCTCATGAGCTACATAATCTATATCAAAACTATCTCCTGAAGGAACACCGTCTGCCGGTGAGGTGTATCCGCTTCCTTTATAGTTTTCAGGATATGTAACTCCTCCATCTACATAAGTTGTATCGTCATTGCTGCAAATACAGCCTATACAACCTGCATTACCACCACCACCATCTTTTCCGAATAAATGTCCTATATCAAAATTGGCATCACCAATTGTTGAATGTAAGGTTTGCATAAGTTCATAATTCCAATTATCAAGCTGTGATGAAGGGGAATAAGGATCGGTGGATGAATTGGTGTAAATGACATCATCATTATTTGAGATAAGGACCATTCTGGCAGCAAAATCTTTTTCAAACACTCCGTTTACACGGGTCATTGTGTTATTCATAGCAGCCAGGGCATTTGCTTTAGTTCCTCCAAAATAAGACGTATACTCACCGGTGCAGGAAAGGGCTAATCTAAAGGTTCTTAACTTTGAATCATCAGCATTCGGTCTTGCAACAACGGTTGTTTTATCAATCCCTTTCTGTGCAACATCAATCACTTTACATTCAAATTTATTAAGTGCATCCTTTTTATCAGACTTCCTATAAATTACATACGTAGAAAGATCCTTCGTGTAAGGCTCAATAAAAACAGCAGAGCGGTCACCGTAAATTTCCATAGAAGAAAGCCCCAAAGGAGAAATACTGAAATACACAGTCGAACTTTTATCTTCTGCTCCCTGTCCAACATACGATTTAATATCCGGATATTTTGCAGCTAAAAGAGGATCAAAGTTTGAGTTTTCCCTTACTTTAAAATTTTCCATTTTTCCTTCTGAATTAGGAAAAGAAATAATAATTTCTGATGGTTCTCCCGCAGACAATCTTTTTGGAGCTTTTGAAAGGACGCTTTTGAGTGCATCAAGATTTAGTGAGTACACTTTTGGATCAGTAATGCCGGTTTTGTTCTCAAAAACCTGCGATGCTGTCTTTGGTGAAGTTTGAGACCAGAGACGATCGGTCTGCGCGAAAGAGATGCCCGAAATTAAAAGCACCCCAATCATGGATAACTGTTTTTTCATATAAAATATTGTTTAATTGTGGAATACCAAAGCTAACGAAAATAATATTACGAAAAACGTACTTAATTCATATTTTTACTAGGTATTAATTATTATTTTCATTTACGAATTGAATAATAGTTAATTTTTTAATAAAAAATGAATAAAATAAATTAAAACAAAATAAATGATTAATTTTTTTCTAAATCAACAAATAAAAAAACTACCTCTAGTGAGGTAGCTTTTTCATTTAATCCTGATTTAATATTATTAATCTTTAATGAATCTCCTTGAAATTTCACCAATTTGTATCATATAAGCTCCTTTTACGAGATTATTTACATTAACAGATCCTCTTTCGAGTTTTCCTGAATTGATTAATTTTCCTGTCATATCGAAGATTTTATATTCTTCAGATGTTGTATTGGAAACATTAAGGATATTTTTTACCGGATTAGGATAAAGTTTGATATCTGTAAGCATATTATTGCCAGCTAATATGTCTCCTTTAGATGTTGATCCGATATTTACTGTGTAATCCTCAACTTGTCCATACGTATAAGTTCCGCAAGATGATGATGGGATAGAGCTGTACTGCATCATTACTCTCATTCTTGTAGAGCCAAGTGCAGCAGAGGCAGGAATCGTTATACTTCCCGTTACCGGTGTTGTAGTAGATCCTGATTTGGTCCATACCAATTCGCCGCTATCTGTAAAGACTCCGTTTTGATTGTAGTCAATATATACTGCGTACGCTTCACTGTATACGGTTGAAGTCCATACCGGAGTAATAGAAATTGTATAGGCAGTTCCTCTTGTAACATTAGTGGAAACAGATGTGAAATTCTCGTATCCTGCAGTTCCCGTAGAAGTGTTGTTGATCGTTCCAAACTTCACATTTCCTATTCTTTCGTCAGCAGTATTGTTTGCACTTGCTGAACAATAGGTTACCGTGCTTCCTGCAAGAGTTGTTACACTTACGGAATTACTGGCTACTGAAGTGTTTCCTGCGGCGTCTTTTGCTTTAACGGTAAAGCTGTAAGTGGTAGATGGACTTAAGCTTGTTACTGTATAAGAAGTAGAAGCAGTAGATCCTATTAATGAAGCACCCTGATATACATCATATCCGGTAACTCCTACATTATCCGTAGCTCCACTCCATGATAAATTGGTTGTGGTTGCAGTAGTACCGGAAGCAGCAAGAGTAGGTGCTGTAGGCGCTACAGTATCAGTTCCTCCTGAACCTGCATTTACCGTGATGTTAGCGTTATTTACATCAAAGAATACATGATTGGAACCTTTTACCATAATTCTCCCTGTTGTCGTAGAGGCATTAGGTATGGTAACAGCCTGGCTTCCATCATTAGGTGTTCCGGCCAATAATGTAGTCCAGGTATTTCCACTGTCAGTTGACCAAAGAATATCTACATTAGCAGCATTTACATTATTTCCTGTAGTTCCTGCTACATCCCATGTTACAGTTTGGGAAGTTCCTCCTGTATATGTCGTTGCTGAATTTTGGGAAGAAACCACAAATGGTCCTGCTGTAGAATTTACCGTAATCACTGCATCATCAGAATTGTTTCCTGAACCTCCGGCTCTGTTATCACGAACTGTAAATCTGAAGTTCAGTGTTCTTGCTACATTAGATAAAGCTTCTACAGTAATTTCTGAACCTGCGGTTGTGGTAGCACCGGCAAGGATAGAAGCCATCCTTGGAAAATATCTGGTTGGAGAAGTTGTTGGAGTCCATGATCTGAAAGTAGGTCCGGATGCTTTTGTTGCGCTGGCTGCAGAGCTTGCTCCTGTCTGTGACGAAGAAGCATTGTCCATTTGTTCCCATATATAGGTTAAGGAATCTCCGTTTGAATCCGTACCGGTTCCTGTTAACATAAATGGTGTGCCTTTAGGAATAGTGTAATCAGATCCTGCATTAGCGGTTGGAATTGCATTTCCTGTTGCTGTACTTACAGGACATGTTTTAGCTTTAATATTATTAGTGATCTGCTGGATGCTTATTGCATGGAAAAATGCATCAGAATGGGGTTGTACATCCTGAGAGGTAATTCCTGCGTATCCCATGATGGTAGATCCTGAACCAGGTTCCATATTAGCTCCGGTTCCTTCATTGCTCATAGAGAATGTATGGTTTCCTCCGAACTGATGCCCCATCTCATGCGCTACATAATCAATATCAAAATTATCTCCTGAAGGAATTGCATCAGCAGGGGAGGTGTAGCCACTTCCTTTCGAGCCGTTTGTACAAACACATCCGATACATCCGGCATTTCCACCACCTCCGGTAGCCCCGAAAAGGTGTCCGATGTCGTAATTAGACTCGCCAATCACAGAAGTTAGGGTATTTTGAAGTTGCGAATTCCAGTTATTCATACTGCTTGAAGGGGAGTAAGGATCCGTAGAAGCATTAGTGTAAATTACAGCATCATTGTTAGAAATTAAAACCATTCTTGCTGCGAAATCTTTTTCAAAAACACCGTTTACACGGGTCATTGTATTGTTCATTGCAGCTAAAGCGTTGGCTTTTGTTCCTCCAAAATAAGTAGTGTATTCTCCTGTGCAGGAAAGTGCTAATCTGAAAGTTCTCAGCTTGGCATCATCAGCGTTAGGTCTTGCAGCGAGACTGGTATTATCAATCCCTTTTTGGGCAACATCAATAACAGTACATTCAAATTTGTTAAGATTGTCTTTTTTGTCTGATTTTTTATAAAC
Source organism: Chryseobacterium sp. Chry.R1 (assembly GCF_039645525.1). Classification (NCBI taxonomy): domain Bacteria; kingdom Pseudomonadati; phylum Bacteroidota; class Flavobacteriia; order Flavobacteriales; family Weeksellaceae; genus Chryseobacterium; species Chryseobacterium sp. Chry.R1. The sequence goes on along the minus strand of NZ_CP151793.1, from coordinate 3,407,464 downwards.
CACATACGTTGAAAGATCTTTGGTGTAAGGCTCGATGAACACAGCCGATTTATCACCATAAATTTCCATCGAGGATAATCCTAAGGGCGAAATACTGAAATAAACTGTGGAATTAGAATCTCCAAGACCCTCACCAACGTAAGATTTAATGTCCGGATACCGGGCTGCCAGTTGTGGATCAAAATTTGAATTTTCTTTTACTTTAAAGTTTTCCATTTTCCCGTCGGAATTAGGAAAAGAAATAATGACTTGTGATTTTTCGCCGGCAGCCAGTCTTTTGGGAGCTCTTGAAAGCGCGTTTTTCAAACCGTCTATGTCCAGTGTATAGACTTTTGGATTATTGATGTTCGTTTTATTCTCGAAAACATTTGCAGATGTTTTCTGTGAACTTTGAGACCAGAGACGATCGGTCTGAGCGAAAGAAATGCCCGTCATAAAAAGCACTCCAATCAGAGTTAATTGTTTTTTCATAAAATATTTGTTTGATTGTGGAATGTCAAAGCTAATAAAAAATTCACAACAGAAAACAAAATTTTTTAAGAAAATTTTTGATTATATTTTAAATATATTAAGCATTATGTTAAGAATAATAAAATTCATATTGTATCAAAAAAAGAAAATAGCATACGTAAAATACGCATGCTATTCATTTATTGATAAGTTAACTCTACATTACAATCTATCATCAGCCGTAGGGCCATACAATCCAGGAACTTTATTTCCCGTTGATCTCAGATAAACAACCAGTTCTCCTCTGTGATGATATAAATGATTAAATAAAAAGCCTCTGATTACCTGAACTTTTGGAGTAGGAGCGAAAAGAATTTTTCCATTCATTTCCATTTTCCACTCATTAAAATATGTACTTTCATCAGAGCCCTCTATTACTTGTTGGGCTCTACTGACATTATTTTCAAACTTTGCTACAATATTTTGAATTGTGGAAATATCCCCTTTATCATATTGGTAGATTCCCATATCGAAAGTATCCTGATTGAAAGTATATTCATACCAGTTGTAAATCTCTGCAATATGAGAAGCCAGTTGGCCCGTGGTCCAGCTTTTATCGGAAGGTTTCCAATCCAGAACACTGTCGGGAATTGCATTTAAAATTTTTCGGGTATTCTCTGCTTCATAGAGAAACTCACCTAAAAGAGCCTGTTTAATCATGATAGTAGAAAATAAATTATTGTGTAATATCTCTTCCGATTACCAATCTCTGGATTTCTGAAGTTCCTTCACCAATGGTACAAAGTTTAGAATCTCTGTAATATTTTTCTGCAGGAAAATCTTTAGTATATCCATAACCTCCAAAGATCTGAACTGCATTATTTGCAATTCTCACACAAGCTTCAGAAGCAAATAACTTCGCCATTGCTCCTTCTTTGGTCATTTTTTGTTTAGCATTCTTTAATGTACAAGCTCTGTGAATAAGAAGTTCAGCAGCATCAATTTCGGTTGCCATATCAGCAAGCATGAAATTAATAGCCTGAAAGCTCGCGATAGATTTTCCGAACTGATGTCTTTCCTTAGCATACTTTAATGCTGCTTTATATGCACCCCTTGCTGTCCCAAGACTTAATGCTGCAATAGATATTCTTCCACCATCCAGGATTTTCATAGCCTGCTTGAAGCCTTCTCCAACTTCTCCTAAACGATTAGAATCTGGTACACGCACATTATCAAAAATTAATTCAGCCGTTTCAGAAGCTCGCATTCCCAGTTTGTTTTCTTTCTTTCCAGAAGTGAAACCCGGCATTCCCTTTTCCAAAACAAAAGCAGTTGAATTATTCTTTGCTCCTTTTTCTCCCGTTCTTGTCATTACGACTGCAATATCTCCGGAAATAGCATGAGTAATGAAGTTTTTAGCTCCATTGATTACCCATTCATCACCATCCTTCACAGCTGTTGTAGACATTCCTCCTGAATCAGAACCTGTATTGTGTTCTGTTAATCCCCATGCTCCAAGTACTTTTCCTGTTGCAAGCTGAGGCAACCATCTATGTCTTTGCTCTTCATTTCCAAATTCGTAAATATGGTTCGTACACAATGAGTTGTGTGCGGCTAAAGAAAGTCCGATAGAAGGGTCTACCTGAGAAATTTCGTCAAGAATGGTAACATATTCGTGATAGCCTAACCCGGAACCTCCATATTGCTCAGGAACAACAATTCCCATAAAACCCATTTCTCCTAATTGATGAAATAGATCTTTTGGAAAAGTCTGGCTCTCGTCCCATTCCATAATATGGGGTCTGATGTTTTTTTCAGCAAATTCTTTTGCTGTTTCTGCTATCATTTTGATGTTGTCAACAATCTCGGTATTCATTATATAAGTAAATAGTTAGTTCTCAAAGATACTTAAATTGTAGAAATACGAAAATAAATTATCCACTGCGTAATATTCTGTCTACAATAAATTAACTATCAGTTTTTTACATAATATAATTTAATAATTTTTTAATAAAAATCGTGTAAAGAGATATTGATTATTTATCTACTTTACAATACCAAATTTTAGAATATGAAAAAACTTTTACGATCTATTATCTTATTTTCCTCTTTTGTTTCAGCACAAGCTCCGGCCGGATATTATGACGGAACAACGGGACTTACCGGATTTGCATTGAAGTCCAGATTGCATGACATTATTTCGACTAAGAACATAAGCTGGCATTATGGTGATCTCACCAATTATTATAATCAGACGGATCTCGATATTTATTATGATCATGATGCAAGCAACACGACGATACTATTGGATATGTACTCTGAAATTCCGACAGGACCGGATGTTTACGAATATACGACCGCTAATCTTATAGGAAGTTCGTCGGCCGAAGGACTCGGATGGAACAGAGAGCATATGATGCCTCAAAGTACATTTTACAGTAACTATCCCATGTATTCGGATTTGTTTTATGTAGTACCAACAGATGCAAGGATCAATCAGTTGAGAAGTAATTATCCGTATGGAATTTCTACTACAACACCTTCTAATGTATTTTACACCTTTACCAATTCTTCCAAAATCGGAAGAAGTGCCATTCCCAATTATGTTTATACAGGACGTGTTTACGAACCGATAGATGAGTTCAAAGGAGATGTTGCCAGGAGCTTATTGTATTTTGCAGTGAGGTATGAAGGAAAATTAGGAACTTTTAAATTCAACAATAATGCAAATCCGGCTTCGGATACCAATCCTCTGGATGGTACGGAAGAAAAAGCATTTGATGATGCGTATATAGCTATGCTTCTCCAGTGGCATGCCCAGGATCCTGTTTCCCAAAGAGAAATTGACAGAAATAATTCTGTTTACATGATACAAAAGAACAGAAATCCATTTATTGATCATCCGCAATGGGTAAATGATATCTGGGGACAGGTTCCTGACACGATTTCTCCTCAATCACCAACGAATCTAACTGTGAGTCAGACAAGCGCCTACTTTACAACATTGAGCTGGACGCCAAGTACAAGTTCAGATGTTATCGGATATAAGATTTATCAGAATGGGTCGCTGGTGGCATCAACAAGAAATACCTCGATAAGCATCGATCATCTTTCTCCTTCTACCAACTACAATTATACGGTTAAAGCCTATGATAACGGATATCTTTTTTCACCAGACAGTAATATTGTTTCAGTAACCACTCTTGCTTCCGATGTATATTCCAAAGACCTTTTTGTTTCTAAATATTTAGAAGGAACATCCAATAATAAAGCTGTTGAGATTACCAACAGAACGGGGCATGCGGTGAATTTAAGCAATTACAGGCTTGCTATTCAGTTTCCTAGTAGTACCAATTATTATTTTCCCGCTCCATATGAGCTGGAGGGGACCGTACAGAATAATGAAACTTTTATGATTTTAAATCCTAACGCCAGTTTTTCATGCTTTGGCAATGAAAGCGCTAAGTTTGTTACTGCAGCCCCGCAAATGACATTTTCAGGAAGCCAGTATATTGAGCTGAGCTATAAATCTGCAACTGTTGATGCTATTGGTATGAAGTCCCAATCCAATTCATCTCAATTGACTGACGTTTCTCTTTACAGAAAAGCTAATGTTACTCAGCCCACAACTTCTTTTAATATAAATGAATGGGATGTACATCCTGCTGATCATTGTGAAGATACGGGAACTTTATTTTTACAGGATATTCAGTATGCCGGACAGGAAGAGCTTAAAATATATCCTAATCCTGTCAGTGAAAATATATTTGTAACCGGAAAAACAGAAGGCATAGAAACGGCACAGATCATCGACTGGTCCGGAAGGGTATTGATTACTGAAAAAACACCTTTCCTAAATAAAAATAATATTTCATTGCAGAATTTACAATCCGGTCATTATCTTTTAAAACTGGATAACAAAGTATTTAAATTTATCAAGAAATAACTTTATAAAATTCAGAAAATAGATTTTTTCACTTTAAAAAGTAATGAAATTATAGTTCTGGAAATTAATTTTTAAAGAGTTCATATCCCGTAGAATCTACTGTTTTACAGGATATTGATATAAGCAGATTCACTAATAATTAATATCTATAAGTGTTTCTGCTTATATCTTTTATTTATAAGTAATTATGCTTATATTTGCAAAATGATAGCGGTCATCACCGGTGATATTATAAATTCGCAACATGCAGACACAGAAGTTTGGATTACCAAACTAAAGAATCTCCTGGAGAATTGGGGGAGCTCACCCCTCACATGGGAAATTTACAGAGGAGATGAATTTCAGTTTAAGTGTACTATCGATGAAGTTTTCTGGCGTTTTCTAGCCATAAAATCTATTATAAAAAGTCAGGAAAATTTAGATGTAAGGATAGCCATCGGTATTGGTGAGGAAAACTTTTCATCCGAAAAGATTACCGAATCCAATGGAACGGCCTACGTTAATTCCGGAAGATTACTGAATGGATTAAAGAGTGATGGTGATACTGTTGCTATTAAAACATCGAACGAAACGGTAGACAGGGACCTCAATATTCTTTTAAAGTGGGCTTCAAAAGATTTTGATAACTGGACAATGGCTACCGCCGAAATTATTCATGAAATGATCATGAATAAAGATATCACCCAGGAAGATCTTGCCAGGAAGTTTGCCATATCGCAATCTTCGGTAAGCCAGAGGCTAAAACGGGCGAACTATGACCTTATCGTAGAGACAAATCAATATTTTAGAAAGAAAATTTCAGAACTGTAACATGATTTTCACTAAACTCATATTGGCACATTTACTCGGAGATTTTATTCTTCAGCCAAATTCATGGGTTGCTGATAAAGAAAATCGTAAACTTAAAAGTAAGTTTCTGTACCTGCATGTTCTCATACATACTGTTTTAACTTTTATTTTCCTTTGGAACCTTCAACTTTGGTGGGTGGCAGCGTTGGTAGGTATTTCTCATTTTATCATTGATGCAGCTAAGCTTATCTTCCAAAACATTAAAACAAAGAAAAGATGGTTTTTTATTGATCAGGTTCTTCATATCCTGGTCATTCTAAGTGTTTCATTTTATTTTAAAGAATTTGATGTAACGATATTTGAAAATCAGGAATTTCTGAAAATAGTAATGGCTGTTATATTTTTAACGACGCCTTCATCTATTATCATTAAAATATTACTGTCTTCATGGACTCCGGTTGCTGAAGCTCAGAATAATATACAAACCGAATCTTTAACGAGTGCAGGTAAATATATAGGAATCCTGGAACGTTTACTGGTATTTATTTTTATTCTGGTAAACCACTGGGAAGGGGTAGGTTTCATGGTTGCTGCCAAATCTGTATTCAGATTCAGTGACCTTGCACAGGCAAAACAACGAAAGTTGACTGAATATGTATTGGTAGGAACGCTTTTAAGTTTTGGAATGGCTGTTTTAACGGGAATTTTAATAAAATAATTATAAATCTAACTATAAAGACAATTTAGAAAATGGAAAAGAAAGAAATGTTGTACGAAGGTAAGGCTAAACAAGTGTTTGCTACCGATAATCCTGATCAAGTAGTAGTGCGTTTCAAAGATGATGCTACGGCTTTCAATGCTCAGAAAAGAGGACAGGTTGATCTTAAGGGCGAAATGAACAACGCGATCACCACTTTAATTTTCGAGTATTTAAATGAAAAAGGGATTAAAACTCATTTCATTAAACAATTGAACGAAAGAGAACAATTGGTAAAAAAAGTATCCATTATTCCTTTGGAAATGGTTGTAAGAAACTATTCTGCCGGAAGTATGGCTCAGAGATTAGGAGTAGAGGAAGGTATAAAATCTCCGGTAACTATTTTTGATATCTGCTATAAAAAAGACGAATTGGGAGATCCTTTGATCAATGATCACCACGCTGTTTTCTTAGGTGCAGCTACGTATGAAGAGCTTGATGAAATGTACGAGCTGACTTCTGATATCAACGAAATCCTTATCGATCTGTTTGATAAAATGAATATCATCCTGGTTGACTTCAAGATCGAATTAGGGAAAACATCAGATGGTGAAATTATCCTGGCAGATGAAATCTCTCCTGATACGTGCAGATTATGGGATAAAGACACCATGAAAAAATTAGATAAAGACAGATTCAGAAGAGACTTAGGTGAAGTAACTGAAGCGTATGTCGAAATCTATAACAGACTGAAAGCTTTACTTAATAAATAAGTAATACGGAAGATTTATAATCAGACTTGAGATTGTATTTAACATAATATTGAATTTCACATCTAATTGTAGAATCTATCAAAATAAAATCTAGATTAGAAAAAATAGAAATGAAAAGTTTAGACATTCATAAAAGTGAATATTTAAAACAGTTTAAAAACCAGACTTACGGTAGAAACCTTTTCAGAACAAAGGAAGAGGAAAGACTTGATGCTCCTAATGAGGAGTGCGGTATTTTCGGATTGTATTCTGACAATGATCTGGATACGTTTTCCCTTTCTCAGTTCGGACTTTTTGCTTTACAGCACAGAGGACAAGAGGCCTGTGGTATTTCCGTTCTTAAAAACGGGAAGATCAATAATCTGAAAGACGAAGGGTTGGTTTTAGACGTTTATAAAGATATTCAGGATCCTGAAGCTTTTATGGGGAATTCTGCAATAGGGCATACACGTTATACTACAGCAGGAGATAAAAAGAAGTACAATTTCCAGCCATTTTTTGCGAAAAATGAATATGACCAGATTATACTTTCGATTGCACATAACGGTAATTTAACGAACGCAAAAGAACTGAAAGCCGAACTGGAGGCAGAAGGTGTTGTTTTCAGAGCAACTTCAGATTCTGAGGTTATCTTAAGATTAATCCAGAAAAACCTTGATCTGGGATTAAGAGGAGCGATCAAAGCAACAATGGAAAAGATCGAAGGAGCTTATTCCGTAGTAGGAATGACGAGAAATAAGTTTTTTGCATTCAGGGATTTCAACGGGATCAGACCGTTGGTTTTAGGAGCTATTGATGAAAAATCATATGTAGTGGCTTCTGAATCCGTAGCATTGGACGCAGTGGGAGCACAGTATGTTCGTGATATTTTACCTGGAGAGATCATCTACACCAACGAAAATGAGACCGGATTACAGTCTTATATGGTGAATGAAAAAGGAAAACAAAGAATCTGTTCTTTCGAATATATTTACTTTGCAAGACCTGACTCGACATTAGAAAACATTAATGTGTATGAGATCAGAGAAAAGTCGGGTGAAAAAATCTGGGAACAAGCTCCTGTGGATGCAGATATCGTTATCGGAGTTCCGGATTCAGGAGTACCTGCAGCGATTGGCTTTTCAAAAGCATCAGGGATCCCTTTCCGTCCGGTTTTAATTAAAAACCGATATATCGGAAGAAGTTTTATTGTTCCGACTCAGGAAATGAGAGAAAGGATCGTTAACCTGAAGCTGAATCCTATTATATCTGAAATTAAAGGCAAAAGAGTAGTTATTATTGATGACTCTATTGTAAGGGGAACTACTTCTAAAAGACTGGTTAAGATTTTAAAGGATGCCGGAGTAAAGGAAATCCATTTCAGAAGTGTTTCTCCTCCGATCATTGCACCTTGTTATCTTGGGATTGATACTCCATCAAAAGATGATTTGATTTCAGCCAATATGACGACTGAAGAGCTAAGAAACTACCTTGGAGTAGATTCTTTAGAGTTCCTCAGTACAGAAAACCTTAAAGAAATTTTAGGATCTTCCAATCACTGCTTTGGATGTTTTACAGAACAATATCCTGTAGCAAAAGGGGAGGAAGTAGAGCTATTTAATTAATTGTCTCAACAATCAATACATAAAAAAAGACCTGATAGCATAATATCAGGTCTTTTTCGTTTTATTTCGAAAAAAATAATTGATATAAATGTAGCAAAAGCTTAATATTACTGTCGTACAGGATATGCCGGTATCCTTTAATTTTGCGTAATTAAGATCAGGATTATGAAAAGTACATTTATCACAGGCATTTTATTTCTGTTTATTCAGCTATATTCAGCTCAGTCTTTTGATAACCAGGCGCATAGGGGTGGAAAATCCTTATATCCGGAAAACACCATCCCTGCAATGAAAAATGCTTTAAAAATGGGTGTTACGACACTTGAAATGGATCTTGCCATCACAAAAGACAAGCAGGTGATTCTTTCTCACGATGCATTTCTTTCACCTGAACTGGTAACAAAGCCTGACGGAACATTTATTCCCCGGGATTCCGGATTTTATTACAAAATTTATGAAATGCCTTATGCAAAGATCAAAACTTTTGATGTAGGGATGAAAACACTAGCCAATTATCCTGACCAAAAGAAAATGAGGGTACAAAAACCGCTCTTTTCAGATGTTATAGATGCCTGTGAGAATTATGCCCGGGAACTTAAAAGGCCTTTGCCGTTTTATAATATAGAGACTAAAACGCGACCTTTTTCGGACGATATTTTCCATCCTGAACCTAAGGAATTTGTCGATCTGATGATGAAGATCATTGTAGGAAAAAATATCCAGGACCGGGTTATTATTCAATCCTTCGATCCAAGAACCTTAGAGCTTATCCATGCACAATATCCTAAAATAATGACTGCCTTACTGGTAGAGAAGGTGGATGATAAAAAGCTTGCCCAGCAGCGGAATTATTTTAAAAATATCCCTGTCGAAAAATTCAGAATGTATCCCGATCATCTTAATGGAGTATCGGGTGATATGAAATTCTTAAGTTTTACTCCTACAATTTACAGTCCGGATCAATCTCTTGTCACACCCGGATTGGTGCAGGAATGTCACAAACTCGGAATGAAAGTCATACCATGGACAGTAAACTCGAAAGAAAGACTGCAGGAATTAAAAGCAATGGGAATAGATGGTGTGATTAGCGATGACCCGCGAATTTTCGAATAGATTTGCCTTACTCATCCAATAGAAATGGCTGGAAGTTATTCTTCCAGCCATTTTATAATGCAGAAAACTACATTCTATGGTTAAAAAATTGGTTGTTGTTATTAAAACTTATAATTCAAACCTAGTTGGAATACTCTGTTGTTGTTTTCAGCAGCAGGTCTGCTTTTATCAATCTTAGTCAAGCTATTTACATATCTTGCGTTGATTCCCAGATTACGTGTGAAGTAGTATCCTAAACCTAAACCTAGACCAAAGTTGAATTTGTTGATGTCATCTTTGTTGATCGTTTCAGAAACTGAATTTTTCTGAGTGGTAGCGATACCGTTTGTAGTGCTTGTAACAGTATTTTCACCTTTGTTTTTTCCATCGATGAAATAACTGAATTCAGGACCTGCTTCTACATAAAAGTTATCCGCTGGCTTAAACTGAACCATTACCGGTACTGAAACATAATTCAATGTTGTTTTGTAATCACGTTGAGTTTTTACAGTAGTAGCTCCCGTTGTAACTTCAGTAGAAGAAAGAACACTTCTTGCTCCTAATTGGTTATACAATGCTTCAGGCTGTATGCTGAATTGCTTGGAAAGAGGAATATTTACAAAAACACCGGCATTAAATCCTATTTTCTGATTGTTTGCACTTAATTGTTGCTGACTGAATTGAGCGGAGTTAGCTCCACCTTTAATACCAAATCTGATTGGTTCTTTTTCTTTGTTAACAGTAGTAATAGTAGCTGTTGTTTGTGTTTCCTGAGCAAATACTAATGAACCAGCAACTATTGCTAGTCCTAGAAATAACTTATTCATAATTTTATTTTTTAAATTGTACTATTTCTTGTTATCCGAATTATTCATTCAGATGGGGTGTATTTTGCAAAAGGCTTGCCATAATTATAATTTTATGATTTGCAGAAAGATAAGCTGCGAGCCACTTCTTTAAAAGAATAAGTGATAATCCACATACGTGGGATTTTTTTAGTTAAAACAATCTAATTTGTTTAATTTTTAAGTTAAAATTGCTTGAAAAAAAATGCAAACTTTTTTCATTTTTTTTATTCAACACCCTTTATTCATCGTTAGTTATGACCATTTTTACCCAACTTTCCAGATGAATTGAAGCGTACAAAAATGCCAGATGAACATTTTTATCAGACTTTTATACTTTTTTATGATCATCATTTGTTGATTAATGGATGCATTGCATTGATTATTCAATATGAAAACAGAACATTACCGGAGAGCAGGGCATAAAAAAGCGGTTAGATTTATCAAATCTAACCGCTTATCTTGTTATTAAAGTATATTATTACTTATTAAATTTATAAGTAAGACCGATCTGGAATACGTTATTTTTTCCATCTGCCTGTACGTTATTAACTTCTTTAGCAATATCTATAACACCCGCAACATATCTTGCATTTACACCGATATTCTTTGTAAAGAAATATCCAGCACCAAGACCTACACCAAAATCAAAACCTTTCACAAAATCTTTTCCATCCACAGAAGAAGATTTGTATTTAAATTTTGAATTGATCAGGAAACTAAACTGAGGTCCTGCTTCAAGATAAAACTGCGGAGTTGCATTATACTGGAACATCACAGGAACAGAGATATAATCTAAATTTACTTTAAGATCAGTGTTTCCATCAGCCTTTGCGCCTAACCCATTGTATAAGATTTCGGGTTGTACACTAAAGCTAGGAGCTACAGGAACGTTCATTAAAACTCCACCATAGAATCCTGCTTTTGATTTTGAATCACCACCTGAAATTGTAGAGATATTAAGACCTGCTTTTACTCCAAATGTTTGAGCAAACGTTAATGAACCAGCAACGATCGCCAAACCTAATAATAATTTTCTCATGATTATATTTAATTTTAATTTGTACTGTTTTGATGCAAAATTCTTGCCAAATTATGTTAAAATAACAAAAATGGTTAGATTTAACCATTAAATCTAACCATTTTATTGAAATCAAAATTTGTTATCTGAATGTGTTTTATGCTTATTTGAATTTGTAAGCTAAACCAACCTGGAATACGTTGTTTCTCATCGCATCACCATTGTTGTTTTTGTAGATATCTGTTAATCCGGCAGTATATCTAGCTGTAATTCCTAGGTTTGGTGTGAAATAATATCCTGCACCAATACCGATTCCAAAGTTGAATGTGTTGAAAGCATCTTTGTCAAGACTTCTCGTTCTTGTGCTTGTATTATCATTCGTAGAACTTTTGAATTTATCTTTAGCACTTACTAGAAATCCGAATTCAGGACCTGCTTCCAAGAAGAATTCAGGAGTTGCATTATACTGGAACATTACCGGTACAGCTATATAACCTAAATTTCTTGAAGATTCATCCTTAAAGTTATTACCTAATACTGTATATTCTCTGGTTACTTTTGAACCCAAGTCATTATACAATACCTCCGGTTGAATGCTGAATGAGCTCGCTACCGGGATGTTTGCAAAAACCCCTGCATTGAATCCGATTTTAGATTTTGAGTCACTAAGGTCAGCTCCTTTTGAAAGAGATGAAACGTTCATACCACCTTTAACACCAAATGTAACCGGGTTAGAAGATGAAGTAGAAGTTGTCTGAGCGAATGCTAATGAACTTGCAGTTACTGCTAATCCTAAAATTAACTTTTTCATAACTTAATTTTTTTAATATTTTACTATTCTTAATTTTAAATTTTACTACTTGTCAACTTTCGTTTGACGCAGAGTATCTTTCAAATTAGATGCCAAAACATAAAATATGACAAAAGTCAGGTCCGCAAATACTATTGAAAACTACTATAAAATGCTTAAAATCATATCATTACGATAGGTAAACAAACATTTGTTTAACATTCCTTAAAAACAGCTTAAATTCTAGATTAGGCTTATTTCGAGGAAAATAATACTCAAATGACTTGAACGTAATTGATATATATTACTCCTTTTTTGAAATAAGTGGAATTTATTTTAAAATCAAGGCCGGATGAAAATTCCTTTATGAAAAACCATAAGGCCTGTAATGAATAGTAATTTAAATCATTCTTTTAATATATTTTTAATCGTCTGTAATACAATACAGTATATAAGTTGTAATTTTGATTATAAAACTTAAGGATCAGGATTTATATTGAACCTTAAATGAAAAATAAACTAATCTGGGAATGAAACAAAACAAGCAGTTGAAATTTATACTTCCTATTCTGGGATTGGTTATTCTGCTGCTGTTGACTATGGTGGCTGGTAAAACTTTTTATCCATTAAACGTATGGGTAATGATCTGCCTGGGTATTTTAATCATTGCATTAAGTTTAAAATTAATCTATAATCTATTTCTATCCAAAACAGATCAATCTTTATCATCCAGACAATACGTCGATGAACCTGGACAAAAGATCTTCTATATTTCAACTTTCCGGACAAGTTTGCTAAGTATGTCAATGATATTTTTGTCCTCAATTTTCATTTATCTTTTTACTCAGCTATTCCCTGAAATTATTGAAGAAATTTATATGGAACCTTCGGTAATAGTAATTGTCCTGATGCTATTATACGTTATTTTATTTATAGGATCTATTTATTGTTTTTTGACAGGAATTAAGCTTTTTATCAGACGAAAGAAAATCGTACAGCTAATTATCAATGATGACAGCATCGAATTTCTCCCTGTTTACGACTTTGGAACTGCAACCCGAAACATAAGTGCGCTATCTCTATTTTTTAAGAAAAAAATGCGTAAAGCTTATTTTACAGATCAGATTTCTGTTGAAAAGGTTAATAACACCTGGAACGGAGACAAAATAAAAATTTATATTGAAGGGATCGGTTTTTACTTACCCTTTCTATATGATGATGTGGAGGACCTGGAAAAGGTATTTCAAATGATCAGACATCGGCTGATAAAGCATATTCAATTCACTACTCATGATACACTGTAGAGGTGATCTGATCATTAAAAAATCCTGATCAAACAATCAGGATTCTTAATTTTATCTAAAAAGTAAACAGGCATGTTATGCATCATTCAGTTTTCTGTAAAAATGCAGTGATTTTTCAATATTTTCCTGGCTGCATTCATGGTCAAAAACACACGATCCTATTCCGGAAAGCAAAGAAAAATTAATCTTCTTTTCCGTATTCTTTTTGTCGTTTAATAATAGAGACATCAGATTTTCATCGCTAAAATCACTGATATCCAGGTATGGATAATACCTTTTGATATGGTCAATGATCATTTCCGAATCTTCTTTTGAAATTAACTTTTCAAGGTGAGAAAGATGTGCTTCACAGATCATTCCGGCAGCTACTGCTTCTCCATGTAAAACCGGATTTCCCTGTTCAAGACAGGAGCTTTCGATAGCATGACCGATTGTATGTCCGAAATTTAAAGTTTTTCTGACATTTTTTTCATGAAAATCCTGATCTACAACATCCTGTTTGATCGCCATCGAGGTCTGAATGTGTGGTAGTACTGATTCTACATCCAGCTTTTGTATTTTGATCAGATTCTCCCAATGTAAACGGTCTGCAATTAACCCGTGCTTCAGCATTTCAGCAAAACCACTTCTTAATTCTTTGAAGGGAAGTGTTTCTAAGAACTTAGGGTATACAAAAATCTGTTCAGGAAAGGTAAAGGTACCTACCATATTTTTGTAGTGCATCAGGTCAATACCTGTTTTTCCTCCAATAGAGGCATCACACATCGATAATAGAGTAGTAGGAACATTAATGAACTGGATCCCTCTTTTATAGGTTGAGGCAACAAATCCGCCCATATCGGTAATAACACCACCACCGAGGTTTATAACCAGAGCTTTTCTATCTGCCTGCATTTCCGTTAAAATCTCCCAAAGCTGATTGGCAGTCTGAATATTCTTCATTTCTTCACCCGCTTCTATCTCCAGGATTTCAAAAGCAAGATCCGTTTCCATATTGTCCAAAAGTACCGGAAGGCAATATTCATGTGTATTTTCATCAACCAATATGAAAATTTTGCTGAAAGATTTTCCATGCAAAAAATCATTAAGCTGGGAAAACTGATCGTTTAATAGTGTTATCATTTCTGGAATAATATATATTTAATTGTAGAACAATATTGCAAAGTTATGATTCTTAATTTTTAACTCGTAACTAAATTACTATCTTTGCAAAAATATTTAGAATGAGCAGAGATAATAATAAATCAGGGAAACCACAAAGACCAAGAATTTCAACCAGAAAAAATTCTGATGATTCTCGTGCTTCTAAATCTGGAAATTCTTCAAGATCAGGTTCTTTCAAGAAATCTTTTCCTAAAGCAGGAGAGAGAAATTTTGATCACAAAAGCAGCAGTTCGAAGTTTAAGAGGAGTGAGGAAAGTTTTGAAGGACGTGCTGAAGAAGGTAAATCAAAACCTGAGAGAACACCTTATATTACCAATCAAAGTGAAGGACGAGAAAAAAAGACCTATGGAAAACCAGGTCCTAAAAGAGGAGGGAAAAGTTTTGATGCAAGAGATAAATATGAGAGAGGTAGCTTAAAATATGGTAGAAGACCTTCATCGGGCAATGACAGAGATGAAGATAAGGCAAGATCTTTTGTACAGAAAAGAAGATTGAGCAAGATCGAAAAAGATGTCCATAAAGATACGATCCGTCTTAACAAATATATAGCCAATTCAGGAATATGCAGCAGAAGGGAAGCAGATGAACTGATCACACAGGGTCTTGTAGAAGTAAACGGAAAAGTGGTTACTGAAATGGGCTATCAGGTTCAGAAAAGTGATAAAGTAGTTTTTGACGGACAAAACATTACTCCTGAAAAACCTGTTTATGTCCTTCTGAATAAACCGAAAGGATATATTTCCACTACAAAAGATGATAAAGCGAGAAAAACGGTAATGGATCTTGTTGCAAATGCGTCTCCTTATCGTGTGTTCCCGGTTGGAAGACTGGACCGTTCCACAACAGGCGTTATTCTTTTAACAAATGACGGACATATGACCAAAAAACTGACACACCCGTCTTTTGATGCTAAAAAGATCTATCATGTAACACTGGACAAAAAACTGACACATGAAGATATGAAACTGATTGCTGAAGGTATCCGTCTGGATGAAGGCGTTGCTAAGGTAGATCAGATTTCGTTTATTGAAGGAAAGCCTAAAAATGAGGTAGGAATTGAGATCCATATCGGATGGAACCGTGTTATAAGAAGAATATTCCAGAGATTAGGGTATGAAGTGGAAGCTTTAGACAGGGTGATGTTTGCCGGTTTAACAAAGAAAAACATCAAAAGAGGTCATTGGAGAATTCTTACGGAATTAGAAGTTAACAATTTAAAAATGCTTTAGAAATTAATTTTTTTAGTTGATCTAAAAGATTTTTAAACTGAAAAATATAGGCGTGGTAAAAGAATTATCACGCTTTTTTATTTAGTACCATTCAGTAAAAACTATTTGTGTCATTTATACTGATTTCATTCCGGTGTAATCGATACACAAAAAGCACAGTAATTAACTGTGCTTTTTATTTTTATGATAATAAAAGACTATCCTAAAACAGTAACTCCCTTCTGGATCATTTCGTAAATGGCGTCTCTACCGTTATCCGGTTTTACATTAACCGCGCGTGTTCCGTTAAAATGAAGGCAGGTAACATAGCCGTTTGCTACAGCATCTGTACAGGTGAACTTTACACAATAATCCATTGCCAGACCGACGATTTCCAATAACTGAATGTCATGGTATTTTAAGAAGTCATCCAATCCTGTCTTCATAAAATGATTATTGTCCTGAAAACCGCTATAAGCATCAATTTCGGTATTCTTTCCTTTTTGAATAATATGGGTTACTTTATCCCTGTTAAGATCTTTATGAAAATCTGCCCCGAAAGTTCCCTGGATGCAATGATCCGTCCACATAAATTGCGGAACACCACCTAAAATAATACTTTCTCCTACTTTTTTTCCGTTGTTGCTGGCAAAACTTTTATGGTCTGCGGGATGCCAATCCTGGGTTAAAACAATCTGGTCATATTCGTTTTCCTCCATTAAAAGATTGATATAAGGAATAATTTCATTAGCTCCCGGAACCGCTAAAGCTCCACCTTCACAAAAATCATTCTGAACATCTACTATTATTAGTGCTTTTTTCATATTTAAATCTCAAATTTTTTATAAATTTATAAAAACTACTCAAAAATTCGTCCAAACACGAATTATCGGACAAAACGACACTTTATAAAAGAATTCACCATTGTCAATGGATGAGTTCATCCCAGAAAATGGTCCTTGATTATAGATTAAATTTTTAAATAATTAATTTCCATCCCAACAGACTCATTCACCTGTAAAATTAATAATCTGGTTCGGGTGCAAACCAAATATCAATAGTTTATCTTTGCAGTAAATATGTATTTATGTCATTTGAGTCTTTGGGATTATCACACAATATTATTCAATCTGTCAAAAAGCTAGGCTATTTAAAGCCATTTCCAATTCAGGAGCAAGCTATTCCTGTTATTTTACAGGGAAAGGATTTGATGGGAATTGCACAAACCGGTTCGGGAAAGACAGCTTGTTTTGTGATGCCTATTTTAGAAAAATTACAGAATGCAGAAGTTAAGAAAGACCGTAATATTCAGGTCTTAATATTGGTTCCTACGCGTGAGCTGGCAATCCAGATTGATGAAGTTTTCAGAGCCTTTACCGGAAACCTGAAACGTGACATCCGTACGATGGCAGTATATGGTGGAGTTTCTATCAACCCTCAGATGAAAGGAATGTTCGGAGTAGAAGTCCTTATTGCGACCCCAGGACGTTTATTGGACTTGATAGAACATAAAGCTTTGAGCATTTCAGAAATAAAGCACCTGGTGATTGATGAGGCAGATAAAATGTTCCAGCTTGGATTTGGTGATGAAATGAATAAGCTTTTTGCTTTAATGCCGGTGATGAAACAAACGACTATGTTTTCAGCAACTGTAGATGATAAAGTTTCTGAAATAAAAGAACGTTTATCTCATAATCCCGTTATTATTGAAATAAAAAAGGAAGCGGTTGAAATTGATAATATCGAGCAGCTGGCTTATCATGTTTCTCCTGAACATAAAGGGCCTTTCCTGCGTTATTTAATCAAAGAGAAAAAGGTTGAAAAAGCTTTGGTATTTGTATCTTCAACAAAGTCAGCAGATAATCTGGTTGAAAAGCTTAAAAAGAATAAAATTAAAGCAGTAGCCATTCACAGTCAGAAGTCACAGGGTGCCCGACGAAATAATCTGGAAGAGTTCAAGGTAAACGGTGCTCAGATTTTGGTTGCTACGGACTTACTGGGACGAGGCATTCATATTGAGTCTTTGCCTTGTGTGATCAATTATGAGCTACCACGTTCACCTTTGGATTATATTCACCGTATCGGAAGGACGGGACGAGCCAATGAAAAAGGTACCGCCATTTCAATCCTCACGGATGATGAGTTGCAACATTTCAGGGTTATTCAAAAGAAAATGGGTAAAAAAGTGACATTGCAAAGAACGGAAGGAATCGATCTTCACGGTTATTAGAAACAATAAAAACGCTTCAATTTTTTTTAAGAATTAAGGCGTTTTATTTTATCCCGTTAATCCCTATTTTTTTGTTGGCTGATAGCTTTTCTTGTAGTAATTTTAGAAAAAATTCCGGAAGGGTAAAAAACTTTGTGTTATTTATTTAAAGGATGAAGAACATATTAACCACGATAATTAAAAATGAGCAATTTAGAATTAAAAAAATATCCGATCGGACCATTTGAAAAGCCGGAAAGCATCGATGATATCCAATTGGATGAATATATAAAAGTGATCAAACACTTTCCTGCCAAACTGAAAAATCTGATTGAAAACTTTTCGGATGATCAATTGGATACCCCATATCGGGAAGGAGGCTGGACAGTAAGACAGCTTGTCAATCACATTGCAGACAGCCATATTAATAGTTTCATTCGTTTTAAATTGGCTTTAACGGAAAATAATCCAACCATCAAACCTTATGAAGAGGCAAAATGGGCTGAGCTTCAGGATAGCAGAAGTTCTCCTGTGAAACCTGCAATGAGAATGATCAAAGGAACTCACGAAAGATGGTATATCCTCCTTAAAACACTCACGAATAAACAATTCGAAAGAACATTTCATCATCCTGAAAACCATCAGGATTATGACCTTAGAAGCTATCTGGCATTTTATAGCTGGCATTGCAATCATCATTTTACTCATATTGAAAATCTGAAGAAGGAGAGAGGTTGGTAAAAAAGAGTCTGCATAACCGAATCTATTTTGATGAGATCCTCAACAGGATTTCTATGCTTACTGAAAATTCTCCAGGAAAATGGGGTAAGATGAATGTTGCTCAAATGTTAAAACATTGTGACCTTATTCTTGGCATTGCATTGGGAAAAACCTGGCTTTCCACTATCAATCCCCTTTTTGAGACAATAGGAGTGCTCACTAAAATAGAAATGCAGGTCTTTAATAACGGAATTCCCCGAAATATGCCTACTTTTCGAAAACTTATCGTTAATTTTGAATGTGATTTTACTGAGGCCAGAAAAGGACTCTTAGAAACAATGAATGAATACTGGGAATGTTATACCCAAGATAACCTGCCTGAAAAGCATGTTCTATTTGGAAAAATGAAAGAGAAAGACTGGGGTTTTCTGGAGTATAAACATCTCGATCATCACCTAAAACAATTTAATGTATGAGTTTTTTTGATAAAATATTTGGCGGAAAAGAAGAGAAACCGGAACAGAAATCTTTCTGGAAAAAAATAGAATCCGAGAAAGATCTCGCAGAAGCTATAGAAAGATCATACCATAACAAGGTTGCCATATTCAAACATTCTACCAGTTGTTTTATCAGTAAGACGGTGCTCAGGAATTTTGAATCGGAAATTAAGGATGCCGGTACCAATGCAGATTTATATTTTCTTGATTTGCTGGCATACAGACCTATTTCCAATAAGATTGCAGAAGATCTTGATGTAACCCATCAAAGTCCTCAACTGATTGTAGTAGAAAACGGAAAAGCCGTAAATAATGCTTCGCATCAGAATATATCAATAACCCAAATCGCACAATGAAGAATATTAATAACTACCTAGCTCAGGTTTTAAATGTTCCCACAGAACAGGTTAATGGCTGTAGCTTGCACTATGAAGTAAAAAAAGTTCAAAAGAACCAGTTCCTTCTGCAATACGGCGAAATTTGCCGCTATGTATTTTTTGTAGAAAAAGGGCTTTTAAAGATGTATTCTATCGATAAGAACGGAAAAGAACACATCATACAATTTGCCCCTGAAAGCTGGCTGATTTCTGACCGCACCAGTATTTACTTTAACGAACAATCGGTGTATTATATAGAGGCTGTGGAGGATTCCGAAGTTTTATTTCTTCATCCGGACTTTTTTAACAAACTGGTCTCCCAGTTTCCGGACAGTGCAGAAAGACGGGATATTCTTTTACAAAAGCACGTCAGAAGTCTTCAGGACAGGATCAGCTCATTATTAGGCGAGACTGCGGAAGAAAGATACCTTAAATTCATTAAAATGTACCCGGATTTATTATTACGGGTACCACAATGGATGATCGCATCTTATTTAGGAATTACCCCTGAAAGCCTGAGCCGTGTAAGGAAGGAATTAGCGAGGAAAAACTTTGTTGTTGATTAAGATTCCCTCTCAATCATTTTAGCCATTTTTCCTACCTCTATTAGCTTTTGTTGGGTTTCTTCTGACCAGGGAAGTCCGATACACATTCTCATACAATTTTCAAACTGATCCTGGAGACTGAACATTCTTCCCGGTGCAATGCTTATACTTTGCTTAATGGCAAGGTCGTATAATTTCCGGGTCTGTATTTTTTTATCGAATTCCACCCAGAGGGAAAGCCCTCCCTGTGGCCTGCTTGTTTTGGTTCCTTTCGGAAAATGCTGCGCAATGGTGTGGACATAATTCTGATAATTAGCCTGCAGGGTTTTCCGTAGTTCCTGAAGGTGTTTTTCGTATTTCCCGGTTTTTAAGAAATTAGCAACGGCTTCATTTACAATAGAAATAGAAGAGGTGGAATGAAGAAGTTTGAGTTTGAGGATTTTGTCTTTGTACTTTCCGGGAGCAATCCATCCTACACGATAACCCGGGGCAAGCGTTTTTGAGATAGAGCTGCAATACAAAACATTTCCTTCAGTATCAAAGGACTTACAGCATTTCGGACGGTGTGTTCCGAAATAAATATCCCCGTACACATCATCTTCAATAAGCGGAATGTTATTTTCGGCAAGAAGTTTTACGACTTCTTTTTTATTTTCATCAGACATACAGCTTCCTAAAGGAGTATTGAAATTAGGGATCAATAGGCAGATGTCGATTTTGGGAATAGCTTTTTTCAGGGATTCGATTTCAATTCCATGGGCAGGATGGGTAGGCAATTCCAATACTTTCAGTCCAAAGCCGGTAGCCAGTTGTAAGATGCCAGGATAACACGGGCTTTCTATAGCTATAGTATCTCCCGGTTTTCCTAAAGCCATCAGACAAAATGACAAAGCATTCATTCCACCGTTGGTCGTCACAAGATCATTTTCGCTAAAGTTTCCGCCCCAGGATAAAGATCTTTGGGCGATCATTCTTCTTAATTTTAAATTCCCTTGGAGTTCCTCATACTCTGCGCCTCCATATTCAAGCTCCCGTGTGGCATGGATGATTTCCTTTTTAAGTTTTGCATGCGGTAATAATTCTCCGGATGGAATTGCTATGGAAAAAAGGGTAAGATTTTTCTTTCCCATATTTTCATACACTTTACTGATGAGTTCATCGGGTTCGTTATTATTGGCAATCAGTGATGGCCTGCTGACTTCAGGAAGCGGAAGCTTTACCGAAAGTAACTGACTTACAAAATATCCGGACTGTGGTTTGGATTCAATGAGTGACATGGATTCCAGTTCCAGGAATACACGCTTTGCCGTGTTCATGCTAATCTGATGCTCAAGGCATAATTTTCTTACCGACGGAAGCTTATCACCAGGCTTCAAAACGCCGCTTGTAATCTGTGAAACAAAACCATTGGTGATCTCTGTGTACAAAAAATTTTTACTCATATCTTAAACTGTGCTCATGCAAATATACAAAACTGAGACTGTGTTTATTTATTTTTCCTCTCTAATTTTGATTTATAATAAAATATAAAATGATAACGAATAAAATTTCAAAAGATCAGGCTCTTAGCGGATGGATCAACGGATTTATCGGAGTATTGCTATTCAGCGGTTCGCTGCCAGCCACAAAATTAGCCGTAATGGATATGAACCCAATTTTCGTAACGATCGCCCGGGCAACCATTGCCGGTGTATTGGCTTTATCTGTCATTCTGATATATAAAGAAAAACGTCCGGTAAAGGAACAGATATTCCCATTAGCTCTGGTCTCATTGGGCTGTGTTATTGGTTTTCCTTTATTGTCTTCTCTGGCCCTTCAATATATTACATCTGCACATTCTATCGTGTTTTTAGGAATGCTTCCTCTTGCAACGGCTATATTCGGGGTACTCAGAGGTGGTGAACGACCGCATCCTGTATTTTGGTTTTTTTCTATTGCCGGCAGCCTTTTGGTCATAGGATATGCTGTTTCGCAGGGGATATCGGCTTCTCCTGTTGGCGATACTCTGATGCTTGCCGCTGTTGTTTTATGTGGGCTTGGTTATGCGGAAGGTGCTAAGTTGTCAAAAACACTGGGAGGGTGGCAGGTGATATCCTGGGCGCTGATACTGGCCTTACCCCTTATGATCCCTTTATTTTTCATCTATTTTCCCAACCATATTGAAACCGTGAGCGGACAGGGATGGTTTGGCCTAGCTTATATTTCATTATTCAGTATGTTTATCGGGTTTATTTTTTGGTATAAAGGACTTGCGCAGGGAGGAATTTCGAATGTAGGGCAATTACAGCTTTTACAACCATTTTTTGGACTTGCATTGGCCGCCTACCTGCTTCATGAACCTGTAAGTATAGGAATGCTGGGAGTGACAATTGGTGTGATTTTATGTGTTGCCGGGACCAAAAAATTTGCAAAATAAAAGGTTTAAAAATATTATAACAAGAAAAGATTGCTGTAAGGCAGTCTTTTTTGTTGTATATAAATCACTCTGGTAAGGTTTTATGGTATATAAATTAAACTTTCACACAAAAAACCTTATGATTGAAGTCATAAATTTATGAATGTTTTATCTGTAGATTTGAAATATAATTATTAAATAATCGTTCATATATAAATATGATTGATTTTTATTTAAAATTATATTATATACACCACACACCACAAAATAAAAATATTATGAAATTGATCTTATCATTAAGCATCATGGGTTTACTTATCCTGAGTTGCAAAAAAGAAAAGGAAAATCAGATGAATAACGGCGTTGACACGGTAACTACAGTTCCGGGGGATACGATGGGAGCTGTTCCTCCAGCCTCTGACACGATGACTACATCATTGCCTTCCAGAGACAGTACTGCCCAATCCGGCACAACCACTATGCCTGCACAGGATTCTACCACAAATAAAAAGAGATAATTCTTCAAATTAATGTAAAAATTCTTTCAAGTAAATGGGTATTCGTGATATCTCACGAATGCCTTTTGTTGATAGATTTACGAAAATATTTCTATATAATAATTTGTATTTCAATCAGTTAATTAAATCACAATTAACATAAAAAATAATCAATAGGTGCAATAATTGCACTTGTAAAAGCATTGGTCCATTAAAATATTTTACTAGGGTGTTTTTGTGAACTTTGTTTATATAATAATACCAAAAACTAAATATTATGGTAATCAACGAAAACGTCTTATATTCTATGGGAGCTGAGACAAAACAATATAGTCCTTCGGATTTTATTTTTAGTGAAGGAGATTTTGCACACTATTATTATCAGATTGTAGAGGGTGAAGTGAAATTGAATAATTATAATGAAGATGGTAAGGAATTTATCCAGAACATCTTATCAGAAGGACAATGCTGTGGCGAGTCTATTCTCTTCATAGATAAACCTTATCCTATGAATGCCGAGGCATTGACGGAATGTAATATCCTGAGACTTTCTAAAAATCTTTTTTTTCAATTGCTGGAGGAATCTCCTGAGCTCTATCTTGAAATCAGCAACTTTTTATCCCAAAGGCTTTATTATAAATATGTAATGATGCAGAATATATCTTCCCTTAATCCTATAACACGCCTAAAAGGTTTGATGGATTATCTGAAGAGTTTTCATAATGACAAAAGCCCTTATTCGTTTTCTATTCCTTTAACCCGACAGCAGATGGCCAACCTTACAAGCTTGTGTGTAGAAACAGTCATACGATCTTTTAAAAAAATGGAAAAAGAATGCACCGTGCAGATTGAAAACAGAAAAATTTTGTACTAAGGTTTAGTTTTAGTATTTTTCTGGGTACAAATGGAAACAGAATGAAAACAATAAGCTGCATGAACATTGACCAGGAACTTTTATATTCTTTTGGTGCAGAAGATAAAACATATAAAAGAGGAGAATTGATTTTCAGAGAAGGTGACCATGCGCTTTACTATTTTCAGATTGCTGAAGGAAAAGTAAAGCTTAATAATTATAATGAAGAGGGAAAAGAGTTTATCCAGAATATATTAGGAAAAAACCAGAGTTTTGGAGATCCATTACTCTTTCTAGATAAATTATATCCAACAAACGCAACGGCGTTAACATCTACACAAATTATAAGAATATCAAAAGAAAGCTTTCTGAAATTACTGGAAAAAAATCCAGATCTTTCTTTAATGATGAACGCCTGCCTTTCTCAAAGGTTATATTATAAAATACTGATGACCCAGTATATGGCATATCAGAATCCTGTATTTAGATTGAAAGGGCTCATGGAGTACCTGAAGAGCTATTCGGAAAATGACTGCCAGTTTGAATTTCCTATAGAGCTGACAAGACAGCAGATTGCCAACCTTACCGGGTTGCGTGTAGAGACTGTTATCAGAACGTTAAAGAAAATGGAAAAAGAAAATTCTATTAAAATCGAAAATAGACGAATTTTATATTAGTAACATGATTCAAGTCATAAGAATAGGTATTTTAATCTCCTATCTTTGATATACTAATTTACAACTAAGGAATGTAATTCCTTTTCCAGAGTAAAATAATTACTCCTTTTTTTGCTGTACAATTTATTTAAAACATCAAATCATTAATTGTTGTTCAATACTAGTCATGTCCAATAATTAATAACATCACGCAATATTAATTAAAAAAAATTTAAAGTTATGAACACCAGAAATTCAAACAATCGAAGTTCAAGAGGTAATTCATCCAATGAATCAAGATCAACACTTGAAGAAGTGTATCAATTAGGTTATGACCATGGTTATAACGATGCATCCGAAGAAGAGGATTATGATGATGACTTCTCAGATTATGAGGATTATTATGATAATGAATATGACGACGACGATGAGGAGTATGATGATGAAGATTACGACGATGAAGATGAAGATTATGAAGATGACGATTATGAGGATTATGATGATGATGACGACGACGATGACAATGGCAGTGGCAACAGAGATCGTGGTAGGTCAGGAAATGGAAATCAGCAAAGAGATAGTCAGGGGCGATTTACATCAGGAAGAGGAAGAGGAGGTAGCTCTGGTTCCCGTAGCAACTCTAATTCCGGATCACGTTCCGGAGGAAGAAGGAGTTCATCAGGAAATGGAACTTCAAGAAGAGGTTTTGCATCTATGAGTAAAGCTGAGCGTACAAGAATTGCCCGTATGGGTGGTGAAGCTTCGCATGGAGGTGGAAGGTCTTCTTCGGGTTCCAGATCTGGTAATTCCGGTTCCAATAGCAGATCATCAAGCAATAGTAGTTCCAGAGGTTCAGGTTCTAGATCAAATAGTGGTAACTCCTCTGGACGTGGGACAAATTCCGGAAACGGAAGTTCAAGAAGAGGTTTTGCTGCCATGAGCAAAGCTGAACGTACAAGAATCGCCCGTATGGGAGGTCAGGCATCTCATGGAGGTGGAAGATCTTCGGGTTCGGGATCAGGTTCCGGAAGATCAGGATTCGGAGGCAGACGTAATTCATAATTTATATTATTAATCAGATTGTCCCTTCCCTGATAGAAGGGGCAATCTTTACTATTAAACACCACACATTATGGCAACGAAAACATCAGAAACCAATACAGCTACAACAACTCCTCAAAAGAAAATAACAGTAGGAAACGCTTCTGTTAATGAAAAGGAGATGAAAGATTCTTCCCTCCATCAATTTTTCGTAAGTGCATTAAAAGATATTTATTTTGCTGAAAATGCAATTATTGATGCTCTCGAAAAAATGCAGGAAGCCGCTACGACAGAGGAACTGAAAGATGCTTTTGAAGATCATCAGTTACAGACGAAAAAACATGTAAGCCGCCTTGAAAAGGTTTTTAAATTAATTGATGAGAAGCCTGAAAAGAAAGAATGCGAAGCTATAAAAGGGATCATTAAAGAAGGAGAAGAGATTATAAAATCCACCAAAGACGGATCGATGACCCGGGATGCCGCTTTAATTATTGCAGCGCAGAAAGTAGAACATTATGAAATAGCAACCTATGGTGGCCTTGCTCAGCTCGCTATAACAATGGGACATGATAAGGCAGCGGATCTTCTGGAAAAGACCCTCGAAGAAGAAGAGGATACAGATTATACCTTAACTGAGATCGCTGAGACCTACATCAATTTTGATGCTGAGCAGGAAGATTAAACATTTACCTATATAAGCCAGATGGATGCTTCTATTGATCTGGCTTATTTAATACCTTATAGCAAAATGAATTACCAGGCGATAATCAAATCAATACAATGTGATCAGTTTAAAGAGGTTACCAATAAAGGGAAATGGCTGGAAGACAGTGCTGATGTATATGCCAAAGAAATCGGACAAAATCTTTTCCTTGTTTTTATTACGGTAAAGGATATTGATACCGAAAGCATCAGAGCCATGATTGGCCATTTTGAAGACTTTAACAGCATCGGATTAAAGGAGCCGAAACAGATCATGTTCTATCTTTCCATAAAGAACAAAGAAGATCTGCATTATTTTGACAAGTATCTGAAAGTCCCAGAAATTTAAACATCCACGGTTATGATATTTGAAAATGAAACATTAAAACATTCGGGCCTCTATGATAAAAATAATATCCTTGAGAATGAATCTTTATTTCCCGGTATCATTAATACCTATGGGGTAAGTGCATTTGTTATGAAATCTTTGGAAAAAATAAAGCATAATGCCAGCTGTGGACAATTGAAAACAACACTGGATAATTATACAACAGAATGTATTGCTTCCATCACACGATACCAAAATGAAAGTTCAATAACCCATCCCAATATTCATGAAACAACAGGGAATATGAATTTTACATTATATGCTAAAACAGCTTATTATAAGGTCTTAAAAGAAGAAGAATATCTTCAGAAACTTATCAATAGTCTGGACAGAGAAATAAATCACATAGAATAACAGCTCTTCGGAGTAACACCAATCAACAATTACACTATTATGAAAAAAGATGCACAAAATAATCAAAAGATTGAACAACTGGAATCATTAAGTACCTCTAACGACAACGAAATGTTAACGACGAACCAGGGGCTTAAAATTAATGATAACCAGAATTCGCTAAAGGCAGGAGAAAGGGGACCCACCTTACTGGAAGATTTTATTCTCAGGGAAAAGATCACTCATTTTGATCATGAGCGTATACCCGAAAGAATAGTTCATGCGAGAGGTTCAGGAGCTCATGGCGTTTTTAAATTAACAAAAAGTCTTTCCCAATACACGAAAGCTAGATTCCTAAGTGTGATAGGTAAAGAAACTCCTGTTTTTGCAAGGTTTTCAACGGTTGCTGGTAGCCGGGGAAGCACAGACCTGGCAAGGGATGTAAGAGGATTTGCTGTTAAATTCTACACTGATGAAGGAAACTATGATCTGGTGGGGAATAATATGCCTGTATTTTTTATTCAGGATGCTATGAAGTTCCCCGACCTTATCCATGCGGTAAAACCTGAACCTGACAACGAAATTCCGCAAGCTGCTTCAGCACACGATACTTTCTGGGATTTTATTTCTTTAATGCCGGAAAGCATGCACATGATCATGTGGCTGATGAGCGACAGAGCCATCCCAAGAAGTTTCAGAATGATGGAGGGATTCGGTGTCCATTCTTTTAAACTCATTAATGACGAAGGGAAATCCCATTTCGTGAAATTCCACTTTAAGCCAAGGTTGGGAGTACATTCTGTTGCATGGGATGAAGCCTTGAAAATTTCAGGTGCGGATCCGGATTTTCACAGAAGAGATCTTTGGGAGGCCATCGAATCGGGAAGTTTTCCTGAATGGGATCTGGGGGTACAATTAGTGCCTGAAGAAGATGAGCATCGTTTTGATTTTGATCTTTTAGATCCTTCCAAAATTATTCCTGAGGAAATTGTTCCCGTAGAGATTGTAGGAACTTTAACTTTAAATAAAAATCCTGATAATTTTTTCGCTGAAACAGAGCAGGTCGCTTTCCATCCCGGACACCTCGTTCCCGGAATAGACTTCAGTAATGATCCTCTGCTTCAAGGGAGGTTGTTTTCATATACAGATACCCAGTTATCCAGGTTAGGCTCACCCAATTTCCATGAAATTCCCATCAACAGATCTGTAAATACCGTACACAATAATCAGCGTGACGGCCATATGAGACAACAGATCGTTAAAGGAAAAGTAAGTTACGAACCCAATTCTATAGGAGGTGGATGTCCTTTCCAGGCTATGATGAAGGATGGAGGATTTGTTTCTCATCAGGAGCCTGTATCAGGAGCTAAAATAAGATCCAGAAGTAAGAGTTTCGTTGATCATTATTCTCAGGCAAAACTATTCTATAACAGTCAATCTGATCCGGAACAACGCCATCTGCAAAATGCTCTTATTTTTGAACTTTCTAAAGTAACCATTCCTGCAATCAGGGAAAGGTTAGTGGGTCAATTAGCATATATTGATAAAAAGCTGGCTTCCATTGTAGCAAATAAATTAGGGGTAAAAGTTAAAAAACCTGAGCAGCCGAATCAAAGTATACCGGCAGATGCGGATCCAAAAGAATTGCAAAGCAAAGAAAAGGAACCTGAAATTGCGAAATCGGACGCCTTAAGTATGGAAAACACGGTTAAAGACACCATTAAAAGCAGGGTAATAGGATTTATAATGGGGAACGGAACAGATGCTAAATCAACAACCCGGCTGAAAAACCTTCTTGAAAAGAATGGTGCTCAGGTACAGATCATAGGTCCGAGCGTAGCACCCGTGACAGCTGATGATGGTACTTCTTTTATTCCCAAGCATTCTCTCACCAGTACAAAGAGTGTATGTTTTGATGCGTTATTGCTTTGTCCGGGAGAACTGTCTGAAAAAGAGCTTTTGAGCCCTGAAAACAAACATGCAGTCCTCACCTTTATAAACGAAGCGTATCAACACTGTAAAGCTCTTTATTTTGGAGCTGGAACGGATAACCTTTATGCCCATTCTAATGTCGCTCATAAAAAACATGAAGATCCTGCGATTATAAAAGCATCGGATCAGAATTCAGAAGACCGGTTTATCGACGCTATTGCCCGTCATAGGGTGTGGCATCTGGAAACGGAAAGGAATTCTTAAAAATTCATACTACACACAAACAACACCATCACACCAAAATATTACATTATGAAAGCTGCAGTTTTTCACGCACCAGGTAAAATTACCTGCGATACAGTAGACGATCCCGTTATTCAGGATTCAAATGATATCATTTTAAAAGTAACCTCTACAGCCATTTGCGGAAGTGATCTTCATATGTATTCAGGAGGATTACCACAAGTTCGTCCTATGGTCATGGGACATGAATTTATGGGAATTGTAGAGGAACTGGGTAAAGGAATCACCCATCTGAACATTGGAGACCGGGTGGTTGTTCCATTCCCCGTTGCCTGTGGAGGCTGCTTTTTTTGCCAGCACGATCTGCCGGGTGCTTGTGAAAACAGTAATCCGGAACATTATGGACCAGAAGGCGGAATCCTTACCGAAAAAGGAGGCGGCTTATTCGGGTATACGGATCTTTATGGCGGTTATGATGGTGGGCAGGCACAATATGTTAGGGTTCCCTATGCTCATTTCGGCCCCAGAAAAGTAGCCGATAACCTTACCGATGAACAGGTTTTATTTCTTACCGATATTTTCCCGACAGGCTATACCGGCGTTATGTGGGGCGAATTAAAAGGTGGAGAAACAGTAGCGGTTTTTGGGGCCGGACCCGTTGGTTCCATGTCGGTAAAAAGCGCCATTCTTCATAATGCCAAAAAGGTCATTGTAATTGATACTTTACAGTACAGGCTGGATCAGATCAAAAGGCTGACGGGCTGTGAAACCATTTTATGGGAAGATGCCAAAAATACCATTGAACAGATCAGGGATATGACGGACGGACGTGGAGCCGATCTTTGCATTGATGCTGTTGGTTTCGAACCTGAAAGAGATTTGCTGGACAGGGCAAAAGCCGTCCTGAATTTTGAAAAGGGATCAATCAAGGTACTGGAGGCCTGTATGAGTGCGGTAAGACGTGGAGGGATCGTCTCTATTCTGGGGGTCTATCCTGTGAATTACGATAATTTTAAACTCGGACAGATCTTTGATAAAGGAATCACTTTAAAAGCAGGACAAGCTCCTGTACATCCCATTATAGACAAACTGATGAAATATGTAGAACATGGGGAAGTAAAACTCGATGATATTATCACCCATCGTCTCGGGCTGGATGAAGTGGCCAAAGGCTATGAAATCTTCGACAAAAAGGAAGATGGCTGTGTGAAAGTCGTCCTGGACCCATGGAAAGTATGAAACACCATATGGTACACCAATTAATCACTTAAAAATTTACGATTATGAAATTTCAAGAAAATTTGCTTCAATATATAAGCCAGTCCTTACTTAAAACAGGAGAAACAATTGCTGTAGCAGAAAGTGTAACATCAGGCTTATTACAGCTTGCATTTTCACAAATGCCAAACGCTTCTCTATTTTATAACGGTGGTATCACCGCCTACACTTTACCACAGAAAGTTATATTTCTGGATGTGGATCAGAAAGAAGCTGAAGAATGTGATTGTGTATCTGAAAATATTGCCAAAACCATGGCCCTGAGTGTCGCAAGATTATTTGATACGGACTGGTCCATTGCAACTACAGGTTATTGTACACCGGTGAGAAGTTCATCCTATAAAATATTTTCATATTTCGCATTTTCATACAAAGGAGAAATCGTTCTGAGTAAAAAGCTTGAACTTCATCCTAAAACTCAGGCATTGGATGCACAGTTATATTATACCGAATTTATTCTAGGGTGCTTTAAAAGTGAGCTTAACCAGGTTTTAATATTAAAATAAACTTATGGAACGTAAAAATCAATATGCACTCATTACAGGGGCTACAAGTGGAATAGGCTATGAGCTTGCCAAAATTTTTGCCAAAAACGGATATGACCTGGTTATTGTTTCCAGAAATCATGATCAGTTAAAAATTAAAGCAGAAGAATTTAAAAGCTACGGAGTGAATGTGATCCCTATCTCCAAAAATCTTTTCCTGCAGGATGAAGCTTATTCTTTGTACTCTGAACTTAAAGCCAACGCCATTAGTCCGGAAATTTTGGTTAATGATGCAGGCCAGGGAGTTTATGGTAAATTTCAGGATACCGATATACACAGGGAAATAGACATCATCAACCTCAATATCACATCGGTGGTGATCCTGACTAAACTGTTCTTAAAAGATCGTATATCCAAAGGAAGCGGAAAAATACTTAACCTGGCATCCATTGCAAGCAAATCTCCCGGGCCCTGGCATTCCGTTTACCACGGTACTAAGGCATTTATATTATCATGGTCTGAAGCTATCCGTGAAGAACTGAAGGATACCGGAATTACTGTAACAGCCCTTTTACCGGGACCGACAGATACGGATTTCTTTAACAAAGCAGATATGACCAGGAGCAAGATCATGGAAGATAAAGAAAATTTTTCCTCTCCGGCAGATGTAGCCATGGATGGATTCAATGCTCTGATGAAAGGAGATGATAAGATCATTTCAGGGACAAGAAATAAGTTAAACATTGCGATGCTTAATGTATCAACGGACAGCATGGCTGCTCAGAGAATGGGTGCCATGCAGGAGCCGGTTTCAGAAAAACACTAAAGATCATGGGAGAATTAAGATTAAACAACAAGTCGGTTCTTATCACAGGAGCTGACAGTGGCATTGGAAAAGCGGTCGCCTTGTTGTTTGCAAGGCAGGGAGCTAATATTGCCATCATTTACCATGCTGATGATGAGGATGCAGAAAAAACACAGAATGACATTATGATGATTGGCAGAAAATCAATCCTTTTTAGGGGAGATATCAATGACTATGAATTTTGTGAAAAAACTGCCGCGAAAGTTGCTGAAGAATTCGGAGGCATAGATATCCTCGTGAATAACGCAGGAGTTCAGTTTCCTGCAGAGGATATCGAACAATTGGAGGAAGAAAATATCAGAAAAACATTTGATTCCAACATCATCGGAATGATCCTGCTTACAAAAGTAGTTTTCCCTTATCTGAAAGAAGGGGGAAGTGTTATTAATACAACCTCTGCGGTGGCTTATCAGGGACACGAAGAACTGGTAGACTATTCTGCTACAAAAGGGGCAATCGTATCTTTTACCCGTTCCCTGGCATTACAGTCGAAATCCAAAGGAATCAGGATCAATGCTGTTGCACCGGGACCTGTAGCAACACCTCTTACCAAGGAAACTTTTGGTGAAGAAGAGGAGGATCCCAGCAAACCCCCGTTTGAGAGAAATGCAACTCCCGAAGAGGTTGCCTACAGTTTTTTATTCCTTGCCACTACAGAATCTGCGCAGATTACGGGGCAGGTTTTACATCCTAATGGAGGACTTATTGTGAATGGATAAATGATATGAATGGGGTTATTATGCAATTTTTCCATTGGTATTATGAAGGAAACCTCTGGAAAGAGTTTTTAGAAAAAGCCGATGATCTAAAAGAATTGGGTATAACTGCGGTATGGTTTCCTCCTGCTGTAAAAGGCGGACTGGGCAAAGGGGGAAGAGGCTATGATGTATATGATCTTTACGACCTGGGAGAATTCGATCAGAAAGGAACAGTAGCGACAAGATACGGAACAAAAGAAGAATACCTTACCACAATTCAAAAAGCGCATGATATTGGAATGTCGGTGTATGCGGATATCGTTCTTAACCACAGGATAGGAGGGGATGAAAAAGAAGATATTATCGTACATGAAGTAAACGGAGAAAACAGAAATGAAATGATAGGAGATTCTTTTTCAGCATCGGCTTTCACGAAATTTACTTTTCCCGGGAGAAATGGAAAATACTCGGATTTCATATGGGATTTTCACTGTTTTAGTGGTATAGATACTGTTGTTCAGGACAACAATGAAAAGCAGGGAGTTTTTAAAATCCACAATACGTCGGGGCAAGAATGGAATGACTCTGTCAGTCATCAGTTTGGAAATTACGATTATCTGATGGGTGCTGATGTTGAATACCGGAATCCGGAGGTTGTTACAGAAATGAAAAGATGGATTAAATGGTATGTGGATACGACTAAAGTAGACGGACTTCGTCTTGATGCGTTAAAACATATTTCCTATGATTTTTTAAAAGAATGGATTATCTACATAAAAACGGAGCTTAAGCCTGATATTTTTATTATGGGGGAATTGTGGAAAGATGAGGTAGTAAAAATCAACGACTTTTCTGAATTCATGGAAGACCTTTTATGCTATTTTGATGTTCCGTTGCATTACCATTTTTATAATGCCTCCAATGAAGAGGAGAAATATGATCTGAGAAATATTCTGGATGGCACTCTTTTAAGTCAGAACCCCAGATGCTCAGTTTCATTTGTGGAAAATCATGATACCCAAAAACTTCAGGCGTTGGAATCTGTCGTTAAAGATTGGTTTAAACCGATTGCCTACACATTGATCCTTATGAACAAAAATGCTTATCCATGTATTTTCTATCCGGACCTATACGGCGCTGAATATACTAACTTGTCAGAGGGCAAAGAAATTAAAGTTTCTATGCCTAAAGTTCAGCTTTTGCCACTGCTTTTAAAAGCCCGGCAGGAATTTGCCCATGGTGAGCAGATCAACTATTTTGATGATCCGAACTGCATTGCATGGATGAGAAAAGGTGATGAAAAACACAGAGGATGTATCATCATCATTTCTAACAACGGTGAGAGGGCCAAAGAAATTGATCTGGGGAAAGAAAATGCTAATTCCGAATATTTCGATTTTCTTCAACAGAGAAAAGATAAAATAAAATCAGATGAGAACGGAAGGGCCGTTTTTAAAGTAAATGCCCGCTCTGTAAGCATCTGAATTCAAAAATAATATAAACCACCAAATACTTGTATTATGAAAACAACAGCAACGATCCTTTTAGGTATTTTTTGTCTCTTTTCTACGGTTTCATGCAGATGCAATCTTGAAGAAGATGAGCCAAAGGCAAAATATAAAAGTCCGGATGTCGAAAATGACACCATCACTCTTAAAAAGTAGGGTGCATTAAAAGTAATTTGGAATAACAACTTAAAACATCTATTATGTTTAGAGACGGCGTACGAAAAAGTATATGGCAGGAAGAAATCAGGAAATTCCCATCTAAAATCCATACAGACCCATTGTATGATGTAGCCATAGTAGGTGGCGGTATTACTGGTATTTCAACAGCAATGCGCCTGCAAAAGGCCGGCAAAAAGTGCATTATCCTGGAAGCCTCCAATATTGGCTTTGGAACAACAGGAGGCACCACTGCTCACCTGAACAATTTCTTTGATACCACCTATGCTGAAGCTATTAAAGATTTTGGATTAGATAATGCCATACTCTTAAAAAATGTAGGAATAGAAGCACTTCATATTATTAAAAACAATATCCATGAGTTTGATATTGATTGCGATTTCGAGATGAAAACCGGCTATCTTTTTGCTCTGGATGAAAAGCAGGAGAAGAAACTCGCTGATATTATAGAAGGCTCTTCAAAAGTAGGACATCGTATTGATTCTATTAACGATATTCCATTTCCCATCCCGTTTAAAGCAGCGGCAATTATTCCTGATCAGGCGCAATTTCATCCGGTTAAATATATAAAAAAACTTACCGAAGCTTTTATCGCCGCCGGTGGTGCGTTTATCGAAAAGTGCCTTTGTGAAAGCCATGAGGAGTTTGACGATATGGTGAGATTGCATACATCGAAAGGCATAATCAATGCCACACATGTAATTTATGCCACTCACATTCCTCCAGGGATTAACCAGCTTCATTTTATGAATGCACCTTATAGAAGTTATGCCATTGCATTTACCTTAAAAGGTGATTCATACCCGAAAGATCTTGGTTATGATCTGGTAGATCCGTATCATTATTACAGGATTCAGGAAATCGATGGGAAAAACCTTCTAATTGCAGGAGGGGAAGACCATAAAACAGGACATTCTGATGATACAGGAGTATGTTTTTCGAGGCTTGAAAATTATGTGCGTCAGTATTTTGACGTGTGGACAGCTCAATACAGTTGGTCCAGTCAGTATTACGAGCCGGTAGATGGCTTACCCTATATCGGAGTATTGCCGGGAAGTAAAGGTCGTATTTATACAGCAACGGGGTTTCGGGGAAATGGGATGATCTTCGGAACGATTACCTCACAGATCTTAAGTGATTTAATTGTAAAAGGATCTAATAAATATGAGCAGCTTTTTTCTCCCGGAAGGATCAAACCTATCGCTGGATTTTCAACTTTTGTACAGGAGCAGGCAACTGTAGTGTTTGATTTTATTAAAGACAAATTACTTACTGAAAAAATAACTTCACTTTCGGAGATTAAAGACGGTGAAGCCAAGGTGATCCGATACGAAGGAGAATCTTATGCGCTGTACAAAGAGAAAGGAGGGAGTTTACATATGGTAAAGAGTACCTGTCCGCATGCAAAATGTGAAGTAAGATGGAATAGTGCAGAGATCACTTGGGACTGCCCGTGTCACGGATCCCGTTTTAATGTTAATGGTAAGCTTCTTACGGGTCCTGCCGTAAAGGATTTGCAAAGAATAGAATCTTAAATTTAAAACTTACGGTCATGTCAAAAAATAATTTCTTTTACCGGAATAGTCTGAGTATTGTTTTAATTTCTTTAATGCTCATTTGTCTTTTGGGGCAGTTTTTAACTGGCTGGAATACTCAGAATAAAGAATTACTGGAGGAAGGAAATGCTACTCTCAGCCTGAGCGAATATGTATACAGCGGTCATTTCATTCAGGCGACTTTTGAAAACTGGGAAAGTGAATTCCTCCAGATGATGATCTATGTTTTACTGACGATTTCCCTTAGACAAAAGGGCTCCAGTGAATCCAAATCCCTGGAAGAAAAAGAAGATGTGGACAAAGAGCCTGTCCCACATCCAAAAGCCCCATGGCCTGTGAAGAAAGGAGGCATTTGGTTAACCATATATAAGCATTCTCTATCCATTGCCTTTGCCATTTTATTTCTTTTAAGCTTTGCACTGCATTTTTACGGTAGTCTCAAAGAGTACAATACGGAGCAGATCTCCAAGGAAAAACCAGTAATTACAGCATTTGATTATATAACGGAATCCCGTTTCTGGTTTGAATCATTTCAGAATTGGCAAAGCGAATTTCTAGCTGTTTTTTCTCTTGTTATTCTATCCATCTGGCTTAGGGAGAAAGGATCTCCAGAATCTAAACCCGTTGACATGGCTCATGACGAAAATCCCTGATTAATGTTTTCTATTTTTTCGGATTTTTAGCACTATTTTAGTTTATTCAAAATTTCTTCAAAATTGGATATGTAAATTAGTCCCATGAAAATTCTGATCATAGAAGATGAAACCGAGCTGGCCAAAAGCATTTCTGAATATCTGTCGGAAGAGGATTACCTATGTGAGTTTGCCACTACTTTTCTTGAAGCAACAAGGAAAGTAGAAATGTTTCAATATGACTGTATCCTTTTGGATATCATGCTTCCCGATGGTAATGGGCTCAAAATTTTAGAAGAACTAAAAAAGCAAAACAAACAGGACGGAGTCATTATTATTTCTGCAAAAAATGCTTTGGATGATAAGATCAACGGATTACAAATGGGAGCAGATGATTATCTGACGAAACCATTCCATCTTTCCGAGCTTCTGGCAAGGATATATTCTATTATCCGCAGAAAACAGTTTAATAATTCTAATGTTATCAGCCAAGGTGAGCTCCTTATCGATCTTTTGGCTAAAAAAGTATCCATTAATAATACCGTCGTGTCGCTTACCAAAAAAGAATTTGATCTTTTAATCTATTTTATAGGTAATAAAAATAAAGTAATTTCCAAAAGTACTTTGGCTGAACACCTTTCAGGTGATTTTGCTGATATGCTTGATAATCACGATTTTGTGTATGCCCACGTTAAAAATTTAAAGAAGAAGCTTTACGATGCAGGATGTAATCATTATTTGAAAACAGTATATGGAACAGGTTATAAATGGGAAGAGGAAGATTAGGAGACAGAAATTAGAACTTAGATATTAAAAATATGATATAAAATTTTCCGGATTCTGAAATTCGGTCCAGATAAAGTAAACCTCATGATTAATAATATAATGCTTATTTTCCCCGAACTTTGAAACCTTTACTAAGTAAAACCACAAAACCTTTCCTGATCTACGTTCTTATCGTATTGGTCATCAGTATCCCCATTTATTACTGGGTAGTGGATACTATTTGGAAAAGTGAGCTGGATGAGCATAATATAACCATCGTAGAGAAAACGGCTTATAGCTTTAACCGCTTAAAACTTTCGGATAGTGAGCTGGAAAAAAGTATTGCCCTCTGGAACAAGATTCAGCCAGGAACTGATATTGAATATGTTTCAGATAATGACGCGCAAAAAGACGTTACATTTACAGTAGAGAAAAAGAAAACTTTTTCTGAAAAGCCAGAGGTCGAACGCTACCGGTGCTTAAAAAAAACGGTTTATATCAATCATAAACCATTTCTTTTTACAGTAGAAACCAATATTGAAGAATCACATGAAACAATAGCTGTTATTGCTGCCATTACTGTGTTTTTCTTTGTTCTTATTGTTGTGGGACTCTTATTCCTCAATAGAAGACTCTCTCGTTCCATCTGGCAGCCCTTCAGAAATACATTGGAAGAACTAAAAACTTTCAATCTGAATAGTCAGAATACCATCGATTTTACCAGCACTGATATTACAGAATTTGAAGAACTGAACGAATCCTTAAAGAAGTTGATAGAACATAATGTTTCAGCTTATAAAACTCAGAAGGAATTTACGGAAAATGCTTCTCATGAGCTGCAAACCCCCTTGGCTATTATCAAAAATAAGTTGGATGTTCTATTGCAGAACAGGGATCTTACGGAAAGGCAATATGAAATCATAGAAGAAATCAACAGGGCTTTGACCAGAAGTTCAAGAATCAATCAAAATCTTTTATTACTGGCTAAGATTGAAAACCGTCAGTTTGCTCAAAAAGAAAACCTGGAAATGAGTGGAATTCTCCACCAGAGTTTAGATATGTTTCAGGAGTATTTTGATCAAAAGCAGATACATATTCGTTCAGAAATCACTGAAGAAGTATATATTGATGGAAATCATACATTAGCTGAAACGCTGATCAATAATCTTCTGATCAATATGGTAAGGCATACCCCAAATAATGGAACAGCTTATGTAAAGCTTTCCGAAAAACAGTTGGTCATTTCCAATTCAGGATTTGTTCAACTGGAGAAAGAGTCTCTATTTAAAAGGTTTTCAAAAGCTTCCACAGACACTAATGGAAGTGGTCTTGGGTTGGCTATTGTGAAAGAGATTTGTAATCATCAACGGTGGACCATAACATATCATTTTGAGCATCATCATCACATTTTTTCTGTAAATTTCTAATAATCCCGAAGGTATGATGCGGATGCCATAAATCTATTCTTTCATTCTAAATTTCTTCCAAATTGATCAGGAACTTTGAATGAAAAAATGAAAACGATTAATAAAGTAGCTTCTGTCACGCTTCTTTTCTGGCTGATGAAAATAACGGCTACGACCTTGGGTGAAACTTTCGGGGATTTTATATCCATGACCCTCAATCTCGGATATACGATGGGTATTCTTGTTACCTTATGTCTTTTTATCATCACTATTTCAATCCAATTAACGGTTAAGCAATATATTCCCATTGTTTACTGGCTGGTAATCATAGGAACCACTACTTTAGGTACTGAAATTTCTGATTTTATTGACCGGACTTTAAAAGCAGGATACCTTGCAGGCAGTTTAATTTTAGTTGCAGGACTATTAAAGACGCTTTTCTTATGGTACCGAAAATATAAGAATCTTGAGGTTTATCCTGTTTTTGAAAGAAGCAAAGAGATCTATTATTGGATTAGTATTCTTTTTTCAAATAGTCTCGGAACGGCATTCGGTGACTTCCTGAGTGACAATCTGGGATTGAGTTATTTAACGGGAGCCTGGGTTACCGGTATCATTATCCTGGTCGTAGTTCTCCTGCATTATCATACCAAAATCAATCATGTTTTGCTATTCTGGATTGCATTTGTTTTTACAAGACCGTTTGGTGCTACCTTTGGTGATTTCCTGACCAAACCTCTTTCAAAGGGAGGACTTGATCTGGGAACACTCAATGCGTCATTGGTTTCCCTGGGACTATTACTTTTCATGATCTTTATTTCTCATAAAAAGCAAGAAAATAAACCCCTGTAATTCCATCTTCTAAATTTATTCTAAATCATACCCGATCATTGTATCATTAATTAACTATCATACAATGAAAAAATCAGGAATTTTAATAGCATTTATAGTAGGTGCAGCCATGATTCATGCACAAAAGATCCAAACAAAAGATGTCCCGGTTCAGGTACAATCTTCGTTCACCCGAAAATTCCCAGACGCTCATCATGTAAAATGGGAAAAGGAAAAAGGGAAATTTGAAGCGGGATTTACATCTAAAGGAACTTCTTATTCAGCTCTGCTGGATGCAACAGGAAACATTATTGAGACTGAAAAGCTGATCAATCCACAATCACTTTCTGCTCCCATTAAACAGTTTATCATTAAAAAATATCCGGAATCCTCTATAAAAGAAGCTGCTCAAATAACAGATTCAAAAGGGGTGGTTACTTACGAAGCGGAAGTGAATGGAATGGACATCATCTTTGACGCCAACGGTAAATTTTTAAAGGAAATTAAAGACTAGAAATAATGGGAAAATTCAGGTTGTTATTTTTGTTCATCATTCTATCGTTTTCTTCAGTGATCAAAGCCCAGGTGTCATCTGTAACTGTTTCCGGCCTCGTAACGAATACCGGGAAAGCTGCATTACCTTACACCAGCGTTATTTTAAAATCATCAAAAGACAATGCATTTGTATCGGGAACAATTACCAATGAAGAAGGACGATATTCCCTTACGGAAGTAAAACCCGGAAATTATCAGATTGAAGTTTCAATATCCGGATATGATACGTATAGTCAGCCTCTTTTTGTGGGTAGCCTTTCAGAGTTTCTGGATATTCCTCCCGTTGAACTTGGACAGCATCTTAATGATAAAGAAACAAAAATAGAAGAGATTGTGCTTACAAGTGATAAAAAAAATGAAGTGAGCAACCAGCTTGATAAGAAAACTTATTCTGTTGCGGATAATATCAGCCAAGCCGGAGGTTCTGTATTGCAAAGCATGCAGAATCTCCCGGGAATAACAGTACAGGATGGAAAAGTACAGCTTCGTGGAAATGATAGGGTGACTGTTCTGATTGACGGAAAGCAAACTGCTTTAACGGGATTCGGAAGCCAGACCGGATTGGATAATATTCCCTCCTCGGCAATTGATAAGATTGAGATCATTAATAATCCCTCTTCAAAATATGATGCTAACGGGAATGCGGGGATCATTAATATCATCATGAAGAAAAACAAACAGAATGGTTGGAATGGAAAAGCAGGTCTTACACTGGGGCTCGGATCTTTATGGGAAAGAAAACAAAATCTTCCTACGATACGCCCACAATACAAAACCACTCCCAAGATCAATCCATCGATTTCCCTGAATTACAGAAAAGATAAGATCAATGTTTTTTTACAGGCGGATAACCTTTATACCGAGACCCTTAACAAAAATGAATATGTAAGAAGAATATATGATGATGGAAAGGTTATCAACTCACAGTTGAAAAGAAACAGAAATACCAATTTTCTGACTACAAAAGCAGGAATAGACTGGAATATCAATAGCCAGAATACATTGACAATTTCGGGGCTTTACGGAAGTGAAAAAATAAAAGATCGTGGAGATCAGCCTTTTTTTAACGGAGACTTTTCACAGCGTTTACGCTTGTGGCAATTTTTAGAGGATGAATTAAAAACTACGGTAATGGCTACGGCTTCTTACCAGCATAAATTTAAAGAAGCTGGTCACCTGCTTAATATAGGTTTCAATTATACTTTCCACAGGGAAGATGAAAAATATTTCTATGGTAATTTTCTGCCTTCTTCAGCAGGAACAGATGCATTTAAACTTCTTTCCGATGAACAGGTTTATGATTTCAATATCGACTATGTGAAACCTTTGAAATATGGACATATTGAGGCTGGAATCAAGCTTAGAAACAGAAATATACCGACGAATATGAATTTTATCCCGGGGATAAATTCTGTAATTGATGCCAATGCAGGAGGCTGGGCAAACTATAAAGAACTGATTCCGGCAGTATATGGTAACTATGTCTTTGAAAATAAAAAATGGGAAGCAGAACTGGGCTTAAGAATGGAGTATGTAAAAATTCGGTATGATGTAAATCCCAATCATCCTACATATTCAAGTAACGGATATAATTATACCCAGCCTTTTCCTAATCTGAGATTGGCTTATAAGATTAATGATCACAATAAGTTTTCTGTATTCTATAACAGAAGGGTAGACCGTCCTAATGAGGTTGACATCAGGATATTTCCAAAGTATGATGATGCTGAAATTATCAAGGTTGGAAATCCAGGTTTACGCCCGCAATTTACGAACTCAATTGAACTGGGGCATAAATACAATTGGGACAGTGGGTATTTGTATTCTTCAGTCTATCATCGTTTTTCAAGCGGAACAATTACCAGGATCTCCAGTATTGTTCCCGGAAGTAATTTGATTTATGCCGTATTTCAGAATGCAGGAAGAAGTTATAATTCCGGGATTGAAGCCATCTGGAATCAGAAGATCTCCCCGGTTTATTCATTCAATATCAATGGAAATGTATACAGGAATCAGATCAACGCCTTTACGGTGGAAAATTTATATCCTCAACCCAATACTTTTTCAGCGGAGAAACAAACTGCTGTTTCAGGGAATATAAAATTCAATAACATCTTTAAATTTTCTAAAGGCATTAATGCTCAGCTTACAGCAGTTTATCTTGCACCGGATATTATTCCACAAGGAAAAGTCAAAGGTCGTTTTTCAATGGACCTTGGAGTAAAAAAATCCATTCAAAACGGAAAAGGAGAAGTTTTTCTAAATGCAACTGATCTTTTTAACACCCTCGTCATGAAAAAACAAATCCAGGGTAGTGGATTCAGGTATACAAGTGACGATTATTATGAAACTCAGGTCATCAGACTAGGCTATAGTTATAAATTTTAATTTCAAATATAATTCAAATGAAAGGTTTAATTGCAGGCATCATTTTAATTTTCATAGGCTTTCAGAATGTTGTTGCTCAGGATAGTATAGCTGTAGACAAAGTTAAAGACAGTATAATTTCTCCTGTTGCATTGAATACGGATCAGGCCAATCATCAGTTTTCTTATAAAAAACTAATCATACCCGCGACATTAATTACCTATGGTGTAGCCAGTTTAAGTATTAAAGGACTCAAACAGCTTAATTCTTCAACACAATATGAAATCAGTGAGCACAAGCCTGATCCTATAAAACTGGACAATTATTCCCAGTTTGCACCAGCAGCTCTGGTATACGGATTAAATGCCATTGGAATTAGAGGACAGCATAATTTCAGGGACAGAAGTATTATTTATGGTACTTCCTTACTTATTTCCTCCGCCTTTACATTGCCCCTTAAACATCTCACAAAAGAAGAAAGACCTGACGGGTCGAACAACCTGTCCTTTCCGTCCGGCCATACTGCAATGGCTTTTGCCTCGGCCCAGTTTATGTTCCGGGAATATAAGGATACTAATTTCTGGTTGGGAGTTTCCGGATATTCATTTGCTGTTTTTACGGGAGTTTACAGGATGCTCAATAATAAGCATTGGTTCGGAGATGTGGTAGGTGGCGCTGGTTTTGGTATTATATCTACAGAATTGGCCTATTGGCTTTATCCTAAAATCAATAAACTTTTAGGAGGAAAAAGTGAAAGATCTCAAACCATGGTAATGCCATTTTATCAGCAGGGAAATGTGGGAATAGGTTTAGTTAAAAATTTCTAAAAAAGCATTTTAAAAATCAATAATCATCGAAGCTTTCCTAAACGGGAGAGCTTTGTTGATGTAGTCCGGACAATATTTCCCCGATAACCTTGATACTTTGC
Organism: Chryseobacterium sp. Chry.R1; assembly: GCF_039645525.1. Taxonomy (NCBI): domain Bacteria; kingdom Pseudomonadati; phylum Bacteroidota; class Flavobacteriia; order Flavobacteriales; family Weeksellaceae; genus Chryseobacterium; species Chryseobacterium sp. Chry.R1. The sequence goes on along the minus strand of NZ_CP151793.1, from coordinate 3,364,342 downwards.
TCCAGCTGTTCCTCTAAAAGAGAACCGTAACTGAGTCTGAATCCATTAATATGTTGATCAAAACCATAATGCTTGGGATGAATTATTTTAATTTTATGATCTAATAACAAATCAGTTACTATATCCCAGTTTAATTCTGCTTTAGGTACAATCCAGAAAGCAAGTCCTCCATCTGGTAAATTAAAATCCGCACAACCCGCCATATGTTGTTTTAAAAGCCGGTATACAAAATCTCTCTTATTCCTGTAATGAATAGTAGCTCTTTTAATATGCTTTCGTACCGCTCCTTCCTTGATCAGCTCCAAAACAGCCTGTTCCATAATCACATCGCCTTGTACATCAATGATCTTCCTTAATTCTCCGATCTTTTCAAGCAATAAAGTGTCCTTGGTTGCTAAATAACCAATTCTTAAAGCCGGAGCAACAACTTTACTCATAGTCCCGATATATACATAATTGCCTAGCTCCGCAAAACTTGAAAGGGGAAGGATGGGCCGGTAGCCAAAATGAAATTCATTATCGTAATCATCTTCAATTATCGTAATGCCATATTCATTGGAAAGCTCTACTAATTTTAGCCTTCTAGCGAGACTTAAAGTAACGGTTGTAGGATACTGTCTGTGAGGCGTTAAATATATCGCTTTTATCTTTTTGTTCTTTTTCAGAATTTGAATAAGATCTTCCACGATTATACCTTCTTGATCTACGGATACGGGCAAAAGTTGGGCTCCTGTATGCTCAATTGCTTTCCAGGCAGGTTTATATCCTGGATTTTCGACCACTACATAATCTCCGGGATTTAGAAGGCTTTTTGCAGTAAGAAACATGGCCATCTGGCTTCCCCGGGTTATGGAAATCTCATGTTCAGTGGTATCCATTCCTCTTTGGTGATTAAGCATCCGGGAAATTGCTCTCCGGAATTCAATGTCGCCGTGAACATCTGTATATCCCATCATCTGCCATCTGGCTTTCCTGTCGAATATCTGACGGTAAGCTCTGGCCAATTCAGTAATAGGAGCTATTTTACTGTCTGGATGTCCGTCATCAAAATCAATGATAAAAGGATCTGCATAAGGGATATGATCATTTACACGGGCTTTGGTATCAACGGGATAAATTTCCAATGAAGAAGGTAATCTGTCAGAAACAAAAATACCTTTACGCTCTTTAGACATTGCCCAGTCCTCATTAATCAAAACCTGGTAAGCCTCAACGACTGTATTTCTGTTCACTTCAAGCATTGAAGCCAGAATACGACTGCCCGGAAGTACTTCTCCGGCTTTTAATCTTCCGGAACGGATATCTGCTATGATGGTATCTGCAATCTGAAGATATACTGCTTTTGAGCTTTTTTTATCGATTTTAAATTCTAATTTCCAAGGACGCAACATCTGGACTACCTATTTTTATAAAAACTGAATCAGTTAACTGGTCCAAATATAAAATAATTTTGTCATGCAATAATGCAAAAAACATTAAATATTTTACATCATGGACAATGAAAAATTCAGTTCAAAAGATTTTCATAAAACTTTTGCAAGACCAGAATTCCAAAAACCCAGTCATCTCATTCATAAAAATGTAGAAAGAGCTGGTGAGCATAATCAGTTTTCAACGGAAAGAAAACATCCTGTTTTCTTTGTGGATCTGCCCAGTAAAAATGTAAGCATGACTATTGGAGGATTATTACCCGGGCAGCAAACCAACAGGCACCGTCATACTTATGAAACCGTTCTGTATGTTATAGAGGGAAAAGGGTGGACGGAAATAGAAGGCGAAAAAGTGGAATGGCGGGCCGGAGATGCTGTATATATTCCATCGTGGGGATGGCACAAGCATCAAAACCTCAGTGATACCGAACCTGCAAAATACATTGCCTGTGAAAATGCTCCGCAATTACAAAACCTGGGAGTAGCATTGAGAGAGGAAGAAGGAAGAGATTTGTAAAATCAAATTACCATTTAAAAAGAAGAAATACATGAAAAATGTTCCATTTAAAGGGATCATTGCCTATCCTATAACCCCATTTGACACAAATGAAAAAGTAGATCTCCCTCTTTTCAAAAAGTTAGTCGAAAGACTTGTTGTTTCCGGAAGTAACGGTATTGCACCTTTGGGAAGTACCGGTGTATTGCCGTATTTATCAGATGAAGAAAAAGAGGCCGTTACTGAAGCAACACTAAAGCAGGTAAAGGGAAGGATCCCGACACTGGTGGGTGTTTCTAATTTAACCACTGAAAAAACAACGTATCATGCACAATTTGCTGAAAAGGCGGGAGCCGATGCTGTAATGATCATTCCAATGAGTTACTGGAAATTAACAGATGACGAAATCGTTGCTCATTATGATAAAGTAGCCGGTAAAATATCAATACCCATTATGGCGTATAATAATCCGGCAACCGGTGGAGTAGATATGTCCCCGGCCTTACTGAAAAGGTTGTTGGAAATCCCCAATGTTACTATGATTAAAGAAAGCACAGGTGACATCCAAAGAATGCATTACCTGCGAAAAGAGCTTGGAGAAGATGTCGCTTTTTATAACGGATCGAACCCGTTGGCGCTTGCTGCATTTGCGGCTGGTGCAAGAGGATGGTGTACTGCAGCTCCTAATTTAATTCCTGAACTGAATATAGATTTGTATAAAGCCATTGAAAATAGCGAATTACAGGAGGCTCAGAATATTTTTTATAAACAGGTGGAATTACTCAGGTTTATTGTTTCCAAAGGACTTCCGAGAGCGATTAAAGCTGGTTTAAATATCCTGGGTGAAGATGGAGGCTGCTTAAGAAGTCCTCTAAAACCCTTGCAGGAAAATGAAATAAAAGAGTTAAAAAATATTATTAATAACCTTAAAAATTGATCAAATGAAAAAATCCGTTTTTTATCATGCAGGATGTCCTGTATGTGTCAGTGCAGAGCACGATATCATTAACCTGATCGGTCAAGACAATATAGAAGTTGTACATCTTGGAGAGGAAAGGCACAGAATTGATGCTGCAGAAAAAGCTGGTGTAAAGTCTGTACCTGCTTTAATTACTCCTAACGGGAATGTACTTCATATTAATTTCGGAGCATCGCTGGAAGATGTGAAAAAATAAAATGAAAACAGGTTAAAACCTGTATTAATAGAGAAGGAAAATAATAAAAAGCAGACCGACAAATCGGTCTGCTTTTTTATGATCAAATGCTGGCGTTGCCTTCCACACCATCAGCATTATTGGTCTTGATTCCTGTAACGGCAGAAGCAACAAAGCTTAACAAACTTACCAGTTTTCCAGCCTTAGTGTCCCAATAATAGGTTTGTTTCGGTTCCACCCGGATAATGGTCACATTAGGATCATCTTTACCATCGAACCAGGCCTTTGCCATTGCAGACCATTTTTCCTCAATTGTAGCTTTATCCTTGTATACAGATGCTTCACCGTATACGGAAAGATACTGGGAATCATCATTATTCATAAAGAATAGTTGGACTCTTCGATCTTCTTTGATCTCAAAATTTTTATTGCTGGTTTCACTGCTTATAAACCATAAATTCCCGCTGTCATCCGTTTCCTGTAAAGTCATAGGACGAGAATTAACAGGAACAGTTTCCAGTTCGGTACAAAACATACAAATTCTTGCTTTCGTCGAAAGTTCCTGAATCTTTTTGATTGCCTCTAAATGGACAAGATCTTTTGTTGACATAATATTATATTTTAAGTGATTGGTTAAGAAAATTGAATAAAATGATAATTCATTTCAGGTATTACACTTCAAAAACCTAACCATAATTTCCAATACAAGATATCAAGTCTATTAAAAACTTGTATTTGTGGTATATTTTTTCCCCTTCTTCTAAAATAAATTTTCCTCTGGTCTTGGATAATACAAAGAAAATGAAAGGACTTTTGATAAGCAGAAATAATATTTGTTACTTTTATACACTCAACAAACAATTAAAACGATACATTTTCTGAAATACAACAAACCTGATGGAGAACTATGCAGTCATTTTAGTAATTATGGCCCTGATGATCGGGGTGTCCGGTTTAGCCGGTAAATTTAAGGTTCCCGTCCCCATGCTGCTTTTAATTGCCGGGGTGATGATCGGGTTTGTTCCCGCTATGCCAGAGGTTGAGATCAATCCGGAGATCATTATGTTGCTTTTCTTACCTCCTTTATTGTATGATGCAGCATTTAATATCTCATTTCAGCAGTTTAAAACCAATCTCAATACAATAGGTACACTGGCTATAGGACTTGTTTTTATGACTACTGCAGGTATTGCTGTGCTGGCTTATTACCTAATTCCCGGAATGACCTGGCCATTGGCTTTTGTCTTAGGTGCTATTCTATCTGCAACCGATGCTGTGGCAGCTTTAGGCGTAACAAAGGGATTAGGTCTCTCCCATAAAACAATGACTATACTTGAAGGAGAAAGTTTGATCAATGATGCCTCTGCGTTGGTAGCATATCGTTTTGCCGTAGCTGCCGTAACAGGAGTAGCTTTTGTAACCTGGAAAGCGTCCATTGAATTTTTATGTGTACTAGGAGGAGGATTTCTTATTGGCTGGATTATTTTTATAGCATTAAGATTCGCTATTGCCTTCTTCCGTAAAGATGCCATGGTTGTAAACAGCCTGATCCTTTTAATGCCGTTTGTAACTTATCTTATTGCTGAACATTTCAAAGTTTCCGGGGTAATTGCTGTTGTTATGTTAGGTTTGGGAATGTCTAAACTGAGCAGGATTAAATTTCCTGATCATGTAAAGGAACAATCCCGTAATTTTTGGGATATCATTATTTTTCTACTCAATGGATTGATCTTTTTATTGATTGGACTGGAATTCCCTGTTATTTTGAAGAAAATGCCTCAAATCCAGGTATGGACCTATGCGGGTTATGCTGCTATTATTGTGATTGTAACCTTACTGATCAGAATGGCCAGGGTATATCTGCAGCAATTTAACCTTCAAAAGGCATTTCAGGGTAAAAGAAAAATCAGCGAAGAAGCTTTGTTCGACTCCAAAACGAGCTTTATTCTTAGCTGGTCGGGAATGCGCGGAATCGTTTCTTTAGCCATTGCATTAGGTCTTCCAACAACGATTAATGGAGGAGAACCGTTTCCGATGCGTAATGAAATTATCTTTTTATCTGTCGTTGTGGTTTTGATCTCCTTATTAGGACAAGGTTTAACGTTACCATGGATCGTTAAAAAGTTTAAATTATAAATGAAATGGTATAAGCATATTCAAATAAAGGCTTTGATTGCTTGTTTTCATCATTCAAACTCTTGCAGCAGACTATGTAAATTGAATACCCCGTTTCCGGAATGGCATATTTTATTAGTTATTTTTACCTAATTTTGGATCATGCAGGTTTCTCCTTCCAGTCAATTATCCGGTTTTATCAAACATTACATCTTTTTAAAAAACACTGAAAAAGATCATAAAGACCTGCGTTTATTTGCTGACGGGAATACAGGGCTTATCCTATCACCCGATATGAATATGTCCGATAGTTCAAAGCAAAACCTGCCCTCATCTTTTTTTTATGGTCAGCCAACTGTCTACAAAGATCTTTATACAAAAGGGGAGTTTTCTTTATTGGCAGTCGTTTTTCAGCCCTATTTTTTCAATCTTCTTTTTGGTGTGTCTGCTAAAGAAACTAAAAATGAAATCATTTCTGCAACTGATATTTTAAAAAATCAGCTCCTACCATTCCAGGAAAGTCTTTATAAAAAAGATGATCCGCAGTCGATAATCAATGCTTTGGATCTCTTCTTTTTAAAACTGATTTCCAAAAAAAATATGTCTGAGCTTTGGCTGATAAAAGCCCAGCAATATCTTTTACAAAATAAAGGAACGGTATCTTTAAAAAAGCTCGAACGCTTTACAGGATATTCCGAAAGGCATATCGAAAGAACATTTGAAAACCATATTGGGCTATCCCCTAAGAGATACAATACCATCATACGGCTTCATCACTTTTTGGGTCTTATGAAGAATACCACTAAAAACACTACCATGACAAGTCTTTCTTATGAAGCAGGGTATACGGATCAGTCACACCTGATCAAAGATTTTAAAAACATCATTGGCCTGACTCCCGGACAATATCTTACAACGAAGAATAAATTAGCTGTTAATTTTATAGAGCTTCATTGAAAGCAATTTAAAGCACAATAAATAAAAAACAGTAACAATTCATTTCTATTCGCTGGATATAATGAACGTGTTTTTTTTAACTATTAATTTTATTTTAAGATAAAAACGCCACAGAGAAAATGGCGGATTTTTACAATTCCGGAATATTTCAAGCTTATAGCTTTGCTGAAAAAAAATATGACCAATCTAAAAATTTCAAGCGCGCAATTCGAAAACAAAAGTGGAGATAAAGAATACAATCTTTCAGTCATAGAAAAGCTAAGCGAGGAAGCTGCTCATAAAGGTTCACACGTTATTGCCTTTCACGAATGTTCAATCACAGGATATACATTTGCCCGAAAACTAAACAGGGAACAAATGCTCGATATTGCCGAATTCATTCCGAAAGGCAAAAGTATACAGAAACTAAAGGAAATCGCAGGGAAATTTAACATTACCATATTAGCCGGTCTTTTTGAAAAAGATGAGCATGATAACCTGTTCAAGGCCTATGTTTGTGTCGATAAGAACGGATTGATGGCGAAATACAGGAAACTGCATCCTTTCATCAATCCCCATCTTAGTCCGGGACAGGAATACTGTATTTTTAATATTCATGGATGGAAATGCGGAATTTTGATCTGTTATGATAATAATATTATTGAAAACGTACGGGCTACCAGACTTTTAGGAGCAGATATTATTTTTATGCCTCATGTTACCATGTGTACACCCTCCTCAAGACCGGGAGCCGGTTTTGTAGATGCTCAACTTTGGAAAAACCGGGAAGCCGACCCCACTTCATTACGCCTTGAGTTTGATGGAATGAAAGGACGCGACTGGCTTATGAAATGGCTGCCCGCACGAGCTTATGACAATGGTATCTACGTTATTTTCTCCAATCCCATAGGAATGGATGATGACCAGCTGAAAAATGGCTGCTCCATGATCATTGATCCTTTTGGAGATGTTCTGGCAGAATGCCGCTCATTTGAAGATAGCTTTACAACCGCTTTGATTACTTCTGAAAAACTCTTCCAGGCAGGAGGATACCGGTATATTAAAGCGAGACGGCCCGATCTGTACCGGGATATCATTGGACGCGAGCATCAGCCTGATCAGAAAGTAATCTGGTTACATCCTGAAAATGACTAAAATCTACGGATTTGCACAGTTGTATTATTGCCGGAATATGCGGGACTCACTGAATAAGAATTATGATTTCCTTAAATATTGCTGATCAATGGATAAAATTAGCAAAGGAATAGTAAATTTGTCATACAAATCCATTTTATGAAAGAAAATCCCGGACAAGATTCAGTAGAGCCATTAATTGATTATTTTAACCAACGCATTCCTTTAAATGCTGAGGAACGCCTACTTGTAACTGAACTTTTCAAGCCCAGATTATACAGGAAAAAGCAATATGTTCTTCAGGCAGGAGATCATTGTACTCACTTTAATTTTGTGGTCCGGGGATGCCTCAGGATGTATAAGGTAGACGAAAAAGGCCATACTCATATTATCCAATTTGCTGCAGAAAACTGGTGGATCAATGATATTGGAAGTTTTCATAAGAAACAGCCTTCAGAACTTAATATTGATGCCTTGGAGGATACCATGCTTTTGCAGATCACCCGGGAGGATTTAGTTACTTTGTATACAAATGCTCCTAAATTTGACAGAATCTTCAGGGTTTTGCTGGAAAACAGTTTTATTACATTACAAAACAGATTGTTGCAAAGCATAAGTTCTACGGCAGAAGAACGATATCTTTTCTTTATGCACACGTATTCCCATTTATCTAATCGTCTGTCACAAACACAGATTGCATCTTTTTTAGGGATTACACCTGAATTTCTCAGCAGACTTAGAAACAGACTGGTAAAATCAAAATCTTAAACCAGATCAATCGTATTTCTTGATGCAGTTCATTGGAAACAGAACATTTTTCGGGGGATATTTGTCTTATCAATTTAAAAAGAAATCATCATGACAACATCATCAAAAGTAGCCGTAATCGGCTTGGGAAATATCGGTCAGGCAGTAGCAGGAAATCTTTCAAAGTCCAATACCTCATTTATTGCTGCAGATCGTAATTTAGAAAAAGCAAAGGAACTTTCTGAAAAATGGAATGCTGAACCAAGTGATATTCCAGGTGCTGTAAAAAATGCAGATATTCTTGTTCTTGCTATTCCTTTTGGGACCATCAGTGGATTTATGAAAGACTATTCCGCAGATCTGGAGGGTAAAATCATCGTTGATCCGTCCAATCCGATTGCTCCCGCAGAAAGTGGAGGATTCAAGAAGGTTATCGGAGAAAATGAATCAGCAGGAGAAATCAATGCATCTTATCTTCCTCATGGTGCAAAATTAGTTAAAGCACTGGGAACCTTAGGTGCCGAAACGTTGTCCAACGCAGCATATCAATCTCCTGAAAAAGCAGTCTTATTCTATGCTACAGACGATACCAGTATCGATCCTCAGGTAGAAAAGCTAATTCATGATACCGGCTATGATGCATTAAGAGTAGGAGGGATCGATCAATCGATCAGGATAGAAGTATTTGGCGACCTTCATGAATTCGGTGCTTTGGGAAAACTGGTTACCTTATCTGAGGCAAAGCAGAAAGTATAAAGATTTTAAAATATTAAATCGAAAAGATCTTTTTGGGCCTTTTCGATTTTTTTTAGTCCGGTTTCAAGGTCTTCTCCAAGTCACTCCATGCTCCACCATTATAAACTTTTAGAAATCCCCTTTCTTTTAAAATACTTTCAGCTTTTACACTTCTGAGCCCATGCGAGCATACGGTGATATACGTTTTATTGGGATCTAATTCGATATACCTTTCCCTTATTATTCCTAAAGAAATATTGACGGAACCATTAATATGGCCGGTTTCATATTCTTTCTCCGTCCGTACATCCAGGATAACGGCTCCGTTTTTAATAAGTTGGGACAAACCATTGTTCAGAGTCTGGTATCTGTAGACCCGGTAGATGACATAAATCCCAAGCAAAATTCCCCAGAAAATAAGAAGGTTCTTCATAGCTTACTTAGTATTTTTTTATCAATATAAAAGGTTCCGAAAGGAATAAAGCAAGCTATTAAGACTTTCCATGTTGTCTCTTTAAATTTCCAGTGTTGCTCAACTCCCACGCTCAGGGTATTAAAAAGGAAAAGCAGAAACAGAGAACCGTGAACCGGTCCCATGATTTTTACTAGAGAAGGATTTTCCATTCCATACTTCATAGGAACAGCAATGCACACGAGGGTTAATAACGAGATCCCTTCAAGAATAGCAAGGATCCGCAGGCGTCCGATTTTGGTTTTAAGTAAATCTGTCATAATTATCTGAAATAAGGTCTGTTTGCAAGAGGGGAGAAAGGCCACGGGATCGCGATAAGAATGATAAGTAATCCGACGCCAAACCATAAGAGTATAGTCCTAAACTTATCCTTGTCGGTTTCTTTACGTTTTGCCAGGGCAGAGCCAATCGTAATCATAACAATAGAAATCAGCATTAGGGAAATGTGGATCAGTCCAAAAAATAACAGGTCACCGGTATCTTTAGCTATCTTGAAATTCTTCCAGAAGTAAGAGACAATAGGGCTTTTGGAGTATAGTATAATTCCCAGAACAAGCTGGATATGGGCAATCGTTGCTGTCCAGTGTCTCACGGAATCATCAGTTTTAGAGAATTTGCTGTTTGAACGGTATCCTTTATAAGCTCTGAATATTGCATATATAAGGCTTATTAAAACCAACCACCGGAAGATGGAATGCAGAAAAGTAAGCGTCTGGTACATGTGTAGTTTTTAATACGCAGACAAAGATATAATAAAACATACTAATTAGTATGTTTTTAAGTAAAAAAATTATTGAAAGCCTTGTAAATAACCCTTAAGTTGCTTTAAATAAATAAGATAAACTGACTTATTGTTTTCTAATTTTCCTAAATTACGGACTCCCCAATAGCCCGACATTACAAAAACTGCAATTCCTTTAGCATCTGCTTTTTCACTAACCGTTCCATTTTCTTTGCCTTTCTCAATTGCCTGGATCATTGCCTCCTCCCACTGGCCCGACAAACTGTTCAGTGCTTTTGTGAATTCTATATTCCATGGAGCCATTTCTTGTGTGAAATTCGAAGCAGGGCAACCGTATTCTACTCTTAAAAATTCATTATCCATCAGAAGGGAATGCATCAATTGATATACAGCATCCAATGGATCATCCGTATTTTTAAAGGGGGTAATAAAAGTATCCTGAAAGGTAGTTTTCATCAATTCATTGATGATGGCCAGCCCCATTTCATCTTTTGTTTTGAAATGATAATAGAAAGCTCCCTTTGTAACCTGGGTGGTTGCTATGATCTCGTCTACGCTTGTTGTCTGATATCCATTGGAATAAATCAGTTCAAATGCTTTCTGGAGAATGTTTAGTCGGGTGGCTTCAGATTTTTTCATTAGATACTAACCGGTATTTTTCTGCAAATAAACAATATTTTTTCATCATTACAAATTCGGTTCCGGTTAAATTCAACTTCTAACTATCATAATTATAATAAATAACTACAATTTAACTAATTTTCATAATACGAAATTTCATCGGAACTTTGTCCTGTTAAAAGAACAACCAAAAACATAATACAATGAATCATCAGAATGAAATAGATGTTTCCGACAAAACAGTCATCCAAAAGATAAAAAAAGGTCTTCCTGCTGCGCTATGGGCATTAACGATCAGTGCATTTGGAATCGGAACTACAGAATTCGTTATCGTAGGTCTTTTACCAACAGTAGCAGGAGATCTAGGTATTTCCATTCCTTCAGCAGGCTTATTGGTAAGCTTGTATGCTATAGGAGTCGCCATAGGAGCTCCCGTTTTGACAGCTTTAACAGGTAAGGTACCCCGCAAAACGCTTTTGATCTCCATTATGATCCTATTCGTTATCGGAAATGGATTAGCTTCAATAGCCCCGGGATTTATTACATTAATTTTAGCCAGAATTTTAACAGGATTTGCTCACGGAGTCTACTTTTCTATCGGATCTACGATCGCAGCATCTTTAGTTCCTGAGGAAAAAAGAGCTACGGCAATATCGATTATGTTTGCAGGCCTCACTTTAGCCATTGTTACCGGTGTTCCACTCGGAACATTTATCGGACAGCATTTTGGCTGGCGGGCAACTTTTATCGGAGTCGCTATTTTAGGAATTGTCGGGTTATTGGCCAGTATGATTCTTGTGCCTGCCCATTTACAAAATGGAAAAACAGCTTCTTTACAACAACAGTTAAAAGTACTTACCAATAAACGTTTAATTTTTGCCTTTTTAATGACAGCTATGGGATATGGCGGAACCTTTGTCGTTTTCACTTATCTATCACCAATTCTGCAGGAAATTACAGGGCTGAAAGAATCTGCTGTAACGTTGATCTTACTGATTTATGGAATTGCTATTGCTCTGGGAAACCTTATCGGAGGAAGGTTAGCTAACAAAAATCCCCTGAAAGCATTATTATGGATGTTTATAGCACAAGGTCTGGTTTTATTTCTTTTTTACTTTACGGTTCACAGTCCGGTTTTAAGTATTATAACCTTATTCTTCCTCGGAGCATTATCTTTTGCCAGTGTTCCCGGGTTACAGCTTTTAGTCGTTCAGATTGCAGAAAAAGAACTTCCGGGAACACAGGATGTGGCGTCAGGCATTAATATTGCCGCATTTAATATCGGAATTGCGATCGGATCCTATTCAGGTGGGCTTATTGTAACATCATCTTTAGGAATTGGAAGTACACCATGGATCGGAGCTTTATTCCTTGTGATTACAGTAATGATTACATTATACAGCATTCGTCTTGGAAAAAAACTGTTGAAAAACGATTAAATGTTTATCCGTATAAAAAGACTCAACCCTTTTGGGATAAGTCTTTACGTACAACACCAAATCTAACTATGTTTTTGAACAGTGTGAGCAAAAAACCAGCTGCACAGATTTTTTATATGCTTTTTAATAAATACATTTGCATCCGTTATTTCTAAAAATTATTACTCATGATAGCAATTAATTCTGAGCATACATATCCGTTAGAAGGCACCCTTTTTGTTTTCGCACTGGAATCTGAAGCCGCAGATCTTTTTAATGATACCCATAAACTGATCACCGGAATAGGAAAGGTGAATGCTGCCTCAGCACTCACCAGGGAAATCCATTCCAGAAAGCCGAAGCTAATTGTTAATCTGGGTTCCGCAGGGAGCAAAACATTCGGTAAAGGAGAAATTGTTTGTTGCACAAAATTTATCCAGCGCGATATGGACGTAAGAGGTCTTGGGTTTAAAAAATATGAGACTCCGTTATCGGGAATTCCACCTGTCCTCGAATACGGATTGAAAATGGATGGAGTACAACAGGGGATATGCGGAAGTGGTGACAGCTTTGAAATGGATCATATAGAAACAGATTATAATGTAGTGGATATGGAAGCTTATCCTCTGGCATTGATTGCGATGAAGGAGGAAATTCCTTTTCTAAGTTTGAAATATATTTCGGATGATGCTGGAAGTGATGCTGCTGACGACTGGTCGGTACAGGTACATCTTGCTGCCGAGGCATTCAGGAAGTTGTTGTTTTAAATAACAGAAATTGCCTGTCAGAAAGGATTAATTTTAATTTAAAGTATTTTTTTTATTTATAAAATTATTTAATTTTGCAATATAGTAAATCAATTTACCACCAGTTCTTATGATCTGGTGTTTCTTATTTAAAACAGTTTTTGAAAACTGATATAGGAATATATTAATTCAGAAAGCGAATGAAATCAAAAAATAGCGCATCGATCCATATTCCAATGGGGGAAATGGATGTTTATATTGTATCGGACGGATATTTTGGAATAGGCAATCCACAACCTATTTTAGCTCCTGAAATTGAAGAAGAGAATGTACAGGATGCTTTAAAATCTTTACACTTACCCGGATCTGAATACGAGATGCCTATTACCACCCTTTTTATCAAGAGAGGAGACCATCATATCCTTGTGGATACCGGCGAAGGGTATCATGATCCCGTAAACGCTGGCTGGCTTCAAAATAGCTTATCGGAAGCAGGGTTCTCACCGGAAGACGTTACGGACATCCTGATCACGCACGCACACAGGGACCATATCGGAGGAATCCTTTTTGAAGATGGCGGAAGAAGATATCCTAATGCAAAATATCACATACCGGCTCCGGAATATAACTTCTGGAACAGCGAAGCAAAAGATTTCTCCAAAAGCAAAATGACTGTTTATCCAACAGGAAAAATACAGACCGATATCCTTGGAGCGATTAAAAATGAGCTTACTATTTTTGAGCCCGGCGATGTATTATTCTCATGCATCAAAACAGAACTGGCACCCGGCCATACACCCGGGCATATTATATTGCATGTATTTTCCGGTGACCAGTCTATCACACACCTCGTAGATGTGGTTCATTCTTCTTTGCTCATTGCTCATCCGGAGTGGGGCACCCAATGGGATGTTAATTTTGAAGAAGGAGTTGCTACCAGAAAACGGATTTTAGAAAGTTGTTCTGCCAATAATACTTTAGTGACCACCTGCCATCTTCCGTGGCCGGGGATAGGATATATCGGGAAAACCGAAAAAGGCTGGCAATGGATTCCGAAAGCACAATCAGATCCCTATTCAATAAGGATCTGAAGTATTTTTGGATAATACAATTAATTAAAACTCCAGAAGCTGGTATGGCAGAGGTCCAGAAACTCATCGGTGATTATCCGGTCATCTGCAGAATAAAACAGGAATTCCGTACAACCATGCACTTTAGCATCAATCAGCTGACCCGATAATGTGGTTTCATTTCTCCATTCGAGGGTAGCATTCAAGGAAACGGATATTTTTCCTTCGTGATCTGAAACAGCTCCTGAAATATTCTGAATTTCTATGGGATTATTTAAATGGGTATATAAATACTTCTTTACAATAGGCTCTAAAAAGCGAAGGGTCATCTCTTTGACGATTCCTACACCCGAAAAATTTCCTGATTTGATCCTTTCATACGAGACAAAATCATTTAAAGCATCCAAAACATCTGCTTTGTCCTGAAGCTTTACAATGTAGTAATCTTCAATTCTGTGAGCGGTCCATAGATTGCCGGTAACAATTTGTGAATTCATGATAGTTAGTTTTGCTTAAAATTAATAGAAAATTTTTCGGTTCACAATTTTTAATTCATTTTCTTTTTCCATATTTTTTATAACACGAATTACAGTTTCTACACGAAGCCCTGTTAAAGAAGCCAATTGTTGCCTTGTTAAAGGGATTTGAAAAGAATACGGTGTCTTATATTCGTCATAGCTTTTAAGATAATCCATTAAGAGTTTTAATTTGGAAGCGGGATTTTGAACGGAAAGATTATACAACATAACATATTTGTAATACATCCGTTCTGCCATACACTGGTAAATATTGTTGGACACTTCAGGATTTTCTTTCATTAAAATTAAAAAATCCGATTTAGAGAGTTTGAAGACTGTGGAGGGGGTGAGGGATTCCGCGTTCATGGGATAGGGCTTATCGACAAACAAAATGGATTCTCCAAAGCTATTCCCATCCGAAAAAATATTCTGAATGAATTCTTTTCCGTCTTCCCTATAATTATTGAGTTTTATTTTTCCTTTAATAATTTGGTAGTAATGTAGTGCAAGTTCTCCTTCCCGGAATATCGTGTCGCCTGATTTATAATTTTTAACTTCTGCTCCATAGGAAAGCAATAGATCTTCATTTATCATGGTAATATCAGCTTATAAGGTTAAAAATTAAATATGCTGGTAAGGTAGCCGCTACCTTTGTTTAGTAAAGAGAGACTAATTTTTGGTAATTTCCTAAAAATCACGTACCACATCAGTACCACGCATTTTATTTGTCGGTATGTGGAAACATGCTGCTATAACAAAATAGAAAAACATTGATCATGATCATAAAAAGTAATGAGTGAAGCGGTGTACATTTGAATTCTCATTTAAAAAATGCGGAATCTGGAAAAAACACTAAAAATAAATCTGACTGGCACTATAGAGAGAGTCGCGTGGTATCTATGTGGTATTTTAATTTAACAAAAATTTAATCATTTTTTCTTTCTTTGTCTTTGTTAAAGCAAACTTTATTTTTAAAGGTATGAAGGAATTGTAAAAAATAGTTCAGTCTAAAAAATTAATGGTGTTCCTATTGTTTTCAATAACAATCAGAAGATTCTAAATGTATTAAAAATAATAGTGAGAAAGCGTATTAAACTCTGTAGCAGTGTAATAAAATGATACCGTTGCAGAAACTAGTAGAGATGAGAAAAATATTATGAAAAACGAAAAACCTGGATTTAATTTAGAAGATTTAAACGAAAAAATTTTTGCTCAAGACGAAATTATAGCATTAGCCAAAGAAAATTCTCCACGTCTATTGAATAAATTCAGATTAGTTTATCCCAATTTCTTTGAAAAAATATCCCTTATACAACCCGATTTAAAAAATTCGGAATTGATTTTTTGTGTTTATCTAAAACTGAATTTATCAACAAAAGAGATTGCAACCTATACTTTTGTAACGCCAAAAGCCATCCAGAACAGAAAAAACAGAATCAGAAAAAAGCTATTCATTCCCTCTGAAACAGACATTTACAAGTGGTTTAATGATTTATAAGAGGATTTAGAACTGTATAGACGTTTTATCAAGATCGTGATACAGTAATATATTCCAATGTTTTTCTTCGGCTTGCTTTTGCCACTCTTGTCGTAATTCCATAGCTTTTCTGCCATCAAAATCGCTTTTATAAGCAAGATGATAGTGCAGATAGGCTTCCTGTGGCAGATCGTCAGCACCATAAAAGGTCGTTTGCCCATCCTCAGTGATCCAGAAAACCTGCATAAAAGGAGTATGTCCTCCAACCACTTCGTAAGAAATTTCATTGGTAATGCTGCCTTTATCATCATTCATCCAGACGATGTTTGGTAATTGAACAAGCTTATCCAAGGTATCAAAATTAAACGATGGATTTCCGGTATTTTCACGTGCATATTCCAATTCACGCTTCTGAATATATAGGTCAGCATTGGGGAAAGTAGCCTCAAAGCCGGTTTCTAGGTGCAGGATCGCTCCTTCGATATGATCTTTATGTAAATGGGAGAGCAGAACTTTGGTAATCTGATGACGGCTGATATTTTCTTTCTCCAGAATGTCTAAAATAACCATTTTTCCTGTTTGATTTTTCCAGCCCAATCCGGTATCAAGCAGAATATAATCGTTTTTAGTAATGATCAGAAAAGGTTGCACAGCCATTTTTATTCCTTGGGTAAGATCAATTTTCCCCGTGGTTAAAAGACTGAAGTCTTTAGTTGGGCTGGCTACAAAATTACCTTCTTTTAGTGGAATGATTTTCATGTTGCAAATTTCCTGAATATTTGTAAATATTGAAAACTTTATTTTCAATACAAACTATCGGTAAAACCAATGTTATTATCAAAAATGTCAATTTTTATCAACTCTGTATCCATCCCTTTTTATAATCTATTTGTAATTTTACAATTAGTAATAAGCAACAGTAAATATGAGCTCCATAATACTCAATAAAGCATTTTTGGAAGATCTGGATATCCTTCAGATCCTTGGAAAAGAAACTTTTTCGGAAACCTTTGCAGCAAGCAATTCCAAAGAAGAGATGGATCTTTATCTTGAAAAAAGTTTTAATAAAGAAAAACTGACTGATGAATTGAATAATCCCGAATCTTATTTTTTTATTGCCTGGGAAGAAGATAACCCGATCGGATATCTGAAACTGAATTCTGGAACTGCGCAGACTGAGTTACAGGACCATTCGTCACTTGAAATTGAAAGAATCTATGTAAAGAGCAGCCATCACGGTAAAAAAGTGGGGCAGCTTCTTTATGAAAAAGCATTAAACATTGCCCAAGAGCTAAATAAGGCGTATATCTGGCTTGGCGTATGGGAAGAAAACCATAGAGCTGTTAGTTTTTATAAGAAGAACGGTTTTGAGGAATTCGACAAACATATTTTCCGTTTAGGCAATGAAGAGCAGACAGATCTTATGATGAAGAAAACATTGAATAAACAATTTTAAATTTCATAGATCTCGGCATCGGTAAAAACAAAGAATTTTCCTCCCTTAGGAAGATTCTTTGTGTCTAAACCGGTAAATTCACTGTAAGCCGGAAGAAGCAACTGTCCGGATGTTTTTACAAAACATGGAAGACGGATGTTTTTAACCGGAGAGCTGATGACAAATCCCGGATGAATATGCCCTGTAATCTGGAACTTCGGATTCGAATTGTCGAAATCATGAATAAACAGGATATCTCCTAATTCAAGCACATCGGCTTTAAAATCAAGACATAATTTTTCATCCAGCACTTTGGAAATCCGGTCATGATTTCCTTCCACAAGATAGAATTTCAGATCCGGATATTGATTTTTCCATGCACAGAATTCATCCACGTCAGAATTATTTCCGGCATGAAGCAGATCGCCTACCATGATAAATTTTTCAGGCTGAAAATAAGCAATCAGCACAGAAAGACGCTCCAGATCACTTTTCATTACATGGTTCGCCAAAGCAATTCCATTTTTTCTGAAATGGGCTGTTTTCCCGATGTGGAGATCGGATAAAATCAGTGCTTTCTCTTTTTTCCAAAATACAGCGCGCTGATTGGTTAAGGTGAAGATTTCAGATAGAATGGTTACGTTTTTTGTGGCGATGTTCATTTATTTGTTAGAGGTTAGAGGTTAGAGGTTAGAGGTTAGAGGCAAAGTTAAAGATTATTGAGTATTCCGGTCTTTTCTCTTTTCTCTTTTCTCTTTTTTCTTTGCTCTATTTACTCTCTTTTTCTATTTTCTTCCCTTAGTCGCCTGTTGTATCAGCTTTTGTATCCTCGTATCTAACCCTTCACTTGAAAGCGTCTGACGAAGACTGTCAACTTTAATAGGAAAGCTTAAAGGGGTAAAAGTATTGGAATATTTTAAAACAATCTTTGATTTTTCTATTCTCTTAAAAGCTTCCACGAGCCTTTGCTCCTGAAGCTGCATGTTGAAGACTTCAGTATAGGCCTGGCGAACAAGGAAGTGATTGGGATCATAGTCTTCCAATACTTTAAAAATAAGGCCTGCTGAGCTTTGCAAAGCTTTGTTCGATCTTTGTTGTCCCGGAAAATTCTGAATCACCATTCCGGAGATCACAGCAATATCCCTGAATTTTCGCCGGGCCATTTCAGCCGAATTAATACTCGATATTACATCAACCATAAGATTATCCCGGGTCAGGATCTTTTGCAGATTACCTTCATGTATCGGAATCTCCTTATCACTGAACAATTCAAATCCGTAATCGTTCATGGCCATTGAAAATGAAATGGGAGCCAGTTTTGAAATCCTGAAAGCGATCAGGGCTGCCATCACTTCGTGCACTAAACGTCCCTCGAAAGGATACATAAACAAATGATAACCTTCTCTGTTTTTAATAAGTTCTACCAGAAACTCATCTTCTCTCGGTATATGGGACCTTTTTTCCTGATTAACCAATAATGGATGTAAAAATTTAAGCTCTTTTTCCGAAGATGAAGGATTCAATGCACCGGAAAGTTTTTCCCTTAAGAAATGCCCCAGATTTGAACTTAAAGGCAACCTTCCTCCCAGATAGCTCGGAGCCAGAGCTTTTCCCTTTGCCAACCGTACATAAACGGTCATATCCTTCACCATTGCTACCTCAAGAACTCTTCCAGCCAAAATGAACTTCTCTTCTTTTTTAAGCTTTGAAATAAAATATTCCTCAACCATTCCGATATAGCCTCCGGAAATAAATTTCACTTTCAGCATGGCATCACTTACAATCGCTCCCATGTTCATTCTGTGCAGCATAGCTATTTTGCGGGAAGTAACTTTAAACAAACCATCTTCCATAATAACTACCTTATGAAACTCCTCATAACTTTTCAGAGCACTGCCACCAATGGTAAGAAAATCTATTATAGCCTGCCATTCTTCATCCCTTATTTCCTGGAAAGTATAAATGTTTTTAATTCTCTGATAGGTTTCATCAGGGTAGAAACCATCACCTACAGCTAAAGTCATCAGGAACTGAACCAATACGTCAAAACACAAAACCTGAGGCTCTCTGGGCTCTATAACTTTCTGTTTGACGGCTTCCTTCAATGCTGCCACCTCAATCAGCTCCAGGGAATGGGTAGGAACACAATATATTTTTGAAGTTTCAAAAGGGGAGTGTCCGCTTCTTCCTGCCCGTTGCAGAAATCTTGCGACTCCTTTTGCTGATCCTATCTGGATCACTGTATCAACAGGTTTAAAGTCGATACCTAAATCTAAAGATGAAGTAGAAACAACAGCCTTTAATTTGCCGTTACTTAAGTTTTCTTCAATCCAGATCCTTAAATGAGCATCTATGGAACTATGGTGAATGGCAATTTGCCCGGCAAAATCAGGATATGCATTTAAAAGCAGCTGATACCACATTTCGCTCTGGCTCCGGGTATTCGTAAAAACAATGGTAGATTTGGATTCCAGAATGATGGGAACAATTTTATCTGCCAGTTTAGCCCCGAGATGTCCAGCCCACGGTAAAATTTCAACTTCATCCGGAAAAACAGGAATGATATCGATCTTTTTATGTTGTTTGGCCGTGATCTTCACTTTTTTTACATCATACGGTATCAGAACATCCATTGCTTCTTCAAGATTGCCTATTGTGGCGGTAATTCCCCAGATCTTTAGTGTTGGAGCGTATTTTCTGACCTGTGAAATTCCCAGTTCCACCATCACACCTCTTTTGGATCCCAGCAGCTCATGCCATTCATCTACAGCGATACAATGAAGATTCTGGAAAAACCTGACATGATTTTTCTGTCCCAGAAGCAGGTGTAAACTTTCCGGTGTTACGACAAGGATTTCAGGCATATTTTTTACCTGCTGCTGTCTGGTTTTAGGATCAGTGTCACCATTTCTGACACCTACTGTCCAATCCAACCCGATTTCATTGATAGCTTCTTCCATGGCTTTAGCAATATCTTTGGAAAGGGATCGGAGAGGAGTGATCCAGATCATTTTAAGTCCTTTTTTAAATTTCTCAGGATGATTAAGAAAATCTGTAATTAACGCCAAAAACACGGAATAGGTCTTACCAAATCCCGTAGGCGCAATAACCATTCCGCTGTATCCGTTTCCAAATTTCCACCAGGTATCGGTTTGGAATTTAAATGGGGTATTGCCTTTTTCAGCCATCCATTGCTGGATAACCTTAAATCCGTTGGTATGTTCAAAAGCACTCAAACTATTGTATCAGTTTTTTTATTTCTTCAAGATCATCAATTTCATCTACCGTTTTGTCTTTCCGCCATCTTACGATTCTCGGAAAACGTAGAGCCACCCCGCTTTTATGCCTGCTGCTGAAACCTATTCCTTCAAAAGCAATTTCAAAAACAAGTTCAGCCTTTACAGTCCGGACAGGACCGAATTTTTCAATCGCATTCTTATTAACAAACCTGCTTACTTCCATGATCTCCTTATCCGTTAATCCTGAATAAGCCTTAGCAATTGTTACCAGTGAATCTCCATTTTTAACTGCAAAACTGTAGTCGGTATAGTAAGCACTTCGTCGGCCACTTCCTTTTTGAGCATAGATCAGCACTGCGTCAATGGTCATGGGATTGATCTTCCATTTCCACCAATCTCCTTTTTTCCGTCCTGAATGATACGGAGAGTCCTTTTGTTTAAGCATTAAACCCTCACTATTAATATCCCTTGAGCTTTCCCTGATCTGATCCAGTTCCGCCCATTTTTCAAAATCAACGATTGCTGACAGCTTTAATTTTTCGGGATTTTCATTCAGGAATAATTCTTCGAGCATTGCTCTTCTGGCTGAGATAGGTTTTTCGCGCAGATCATTTCCTTCAAGCTCAATAAGATCATAGGCAAATACTTCGATAGGAACATCAGTAAGCATTTTTTTGGTGACATTTTTACGGTTTAACCTTTTCTGTAATTCATTAAAGTTTAAAACTTTATCATCCCTTACCGCAAGTATTTCTCCATCTATGACAAAATTCCCCTGCATGGCCTTTACAGACTCTGCAATTTCAGGAAATTGTTCTGTTACCAACTCTTCACCCCGGGACCAGATGAATACTTCATCATTTCTCCTGATGATCTGCCCGCGGATTCCATCCCACTTGTATTCGACGAGCCATTCATCCGGATCTCCCAATTCCGAAAGCTCTTTCTCCAAAGGATAGGCAAGACAAAATGGATAAGGACGTGAATTATCTGTATTTACTTTTTCGGCAGAGATCAGTTCCTGAAAAGAAACTTCACCGGGATTCCATTTCCCCATCATACTGTGCATTAGTGCACTGGCTTCCTGTCCGGAATACTTGGTAAGCGCATTAATCAGTGTTTTATCCGATACGCCGATCCTGAAGCTTCCGCCCAGTAATTTATTGAATATTAATCGTTCCGTATAATCCAGCCCATTCCACGATTCTAAGACAAACTCTTTTTTCTCAGCTTCTGTCTTTTCTTTTAAGTTCACAATATCATTCATCCACTGTGAAAGACTTCGTTCTATTTTTTCGGTAGGTTGCGGAAGAATCAGAGAAAGTGTTTCTCCAAGATCCCCGACAGAAGAGTAGCTTTCCTGAAAAAGCCAGAAAGGCAGCTTTGTAATCTCCAAAGCCCATTCTTTCATATAATTTGTATTGACATTCCTTTTGGGTCTTTTGCCTGTAAATAAGGCAATAAACCAAACTTTATCTTCATCAGGAGCACGCTCAAGATAATCAATGATCGCATCAATTTTGGCATTGGTTTTATTGGTGCTTTCCAAAGCGTTGATCAGTTCTGCAAAATGTCTCATGATTCGGGGTTTTCAATGATTTCTTTTTCAGCCTCTTCTTCATCGTCGCCAAATTGGGTGGCTACCACATCCGCCTTAATTCCTATTTCATTTAAGTATTTTGAAAAAACTTCAGTCTGGCCATGGGTTACATGTACTATTTCAGCTTCAGTAGCTTTTACAGCTTGTAACAATCCACCCCAATCCGCATGGTCACTCATTGCAAACCCTGCATCAGCACTCCGCCATCTTCTGGCCCCCCGAACCTGCATCCAGCCGGAGCAAATTGCCGTAGCGGCATCAGGTATTTTGCGGATAATATTGGTATCCAGTAAAGCAGGCGGAACAATGACAATTTCACCCTGCAGGTGTTTTATGCTTTCTCTGAAATCCGGGATTTCATACTCAGGCAGGACGATTCCGGCACTTTCAAATGCTTCGTTAAGCTTTCCGATAGAGTAGTGGACATGTATTTTCCCCAGACCTTCTACAGCTTTCATGATACGCTGAGCTTTTCCAAGAGAATATCCTACAAAAACTGAAGTCTTGGAATTTTCCTTATTTCTCAACACCCAGTTCTGAAGCTTTTTATTAAGATCTTCAATATCCAGCCAATTATAGATGGGAAGTCCGAAGGTACTCTCAGTAACAAATTCATTACACCTTACCAATTCAAAGGGTGTACTTAATCCATCATCCTGAACCTTATAATCTCCGGAAATCACGCTTACATATCCTTTATATTCTAACCTGACCTGGGCAGAGCCGATAATATGTCCGGCAGGATGAAGGGAAACTTTTACTCCATTGATCGTGGTAACTTCTCCATATCCTACACTCTGACATTCGATATCGGGACCAATTCTCTGGTATAAAATAGGTTTTGTAAAATCATGGCAAAAATACTTCTTCATTCCCCAACGGGCATGATCAGCATGGCCATGCGTTATAACCGCAAGATCTACAGGACGCCACGGATCTATGTAAAACTGACCCTGGGGGCAGTATATTCCTTTTTTTGTGAATGTAATTAGTTTCAAATGAGGTATATTTTGTTATCGATAAAAGATATAATGCTTTTATAGCGATTTGGTTTAATTTATCATTCAAAAAGCTGACCAATTATCATTAAATCATGAAAAATAATCATTTTTCAGTGTGAACTTCCCAGCAATAAAACATTGGACTTTTCACCAATAAACAAAGACTGTATAAATCTGAAATTTGCCTTATGACTAACCCATAAAAAGTACAAAATGAATAAGACAATTTTAATTACTGGAGCAGCAAGCGGATTTGGAAAAATAGCAGCTTTCGATTTAGCAAGAAAAGGACACCATGTAATTGCTACAACACAGGTATACCCCCAGATGAGCGACATGATCCGTGAAGCCAAAGAGCAAGGGGTAGAAATGACTGTTGATAAACTGGATGTTACCAATTCAAGAGATATCGCTTATATCTTAAAAAAATATGATATTGATATTTTAATAAGCAACGCCGGTATTATGGAAGGCGGACCTATTGCTGAACAGCCTTTGGATCTTATCCGTTCAATGTTTGAGGTGAATGTATTCGGGGCTTTGGAACTCGCTCAGGGATTCATTAAAAAATTCGTTCAAAAGAAAAGCGGAAAAATAGTATTTACCTCTTCTATGGGAGGTTTGTGGACGGTTCCGTACGTGGCAGCATACTGTGCATCAAAACATGCTCTGGAAGCTATAGCTGAGGGCTTAAAGACAGAACTGGCTCCTTTTAACATCAAAATTGCAACATGCAATCCGGGAGTATTCGGAACCGGTTTTAACGACAGGGGAGTGGATTCCATAAGACATTGGTATGATCCTAAAGAAAACTTCACTCCGGAATCTGCTTTTGCAGGAGCTGAAGAATCATTAGCCCATCAATTGGATCCTCAATCTATGGCAGATGTTATTGTAAATGTTACGTTGGATGACCATAGCAACTTCAGAAATTTACATCCAAAGGAAACCGAGGATTTTGTAAAACAATTACAAACTGAAGCCTGGAGCGCAAAGAGCTAAAAACACAGTTACTTATAGAATGCATGAATATTATTGTTCATGCATTCATTCTCCCATTTAAATTTAAACGACATGAATATTACTTATCACGAAGCAACAAAAGCGTTAAACGAATCAATTAAAAAAGCAGAAACACTTGGTATTCCCGTAAGCATCACCGTTGTAGATACCGGAGGATATCTGGTTTCTTTTGCCCGCTTAGACAGTGTATACGGAGTGATAGATTTTGCCATAAAAAAAGCAAGAACGGCCGTTATGTTCGGAGTAGACACGGAGGTAATGGGAACCATCATTGCTGGCGCAGACATTCACGGATATGGTATGCTGAATTCAAACGGCGGTCTCCTTACGATTGCCGGCGGCGTAGTCATCAGGAATGAAAAAGGGGATATAATAGGTGCTATCGCGTCTTCAGGAGGTACTGTGGAGCAGGATAGAGAAATAGCACTTGAAGGAGCCTCTTCTATTTTTTAAATTTTGCATATTTGTATAATGGCTCCACAATCTGAAATATTATTTAATCAACTGGTGTATTCCTGTGCATTTGAAAAACACACAGGGGACATGAGGAATTTATTCCTGATCATTTCCTTGGTTTTCAGCTGTCTGGTGAAACCCACGCTTTCCATGATCAGGGGAAAACCGTTATAAGGGAAAATACAGTGGTTCTGGTGAGAAAAAACCAGCTGATCAGGACCATAAAATATCCTGCCAAAAGTGCAAAATACCAATTTATTTCTATAACACTGGATAAAGAAACTTTACGGCAATATGCCGCTGAAAATAAAGTAGTAACAGACGATGTATTCCATAATAACAAGAAAATATTCTTTGAATCGGATGCATTCTTTTCGAATTATTTTATTTCGCTTACTCCTTACATCGATAAAACAAAAACAATTAGCTCCAATCTTGCTTCCTTAAAAGTGAAAGAAGCTATTGAGCTTATTTTACAGAGCAATCCTGATTTTAAAAATCTGCTTTTTGATTTTTCCGATCCCCATAAAACGGACCTGAAGGAATTTATGAATAAGAATTTTATCTTTAATCTTTCTATAGATGCCTTTGCAAAGCTGACAGGACGCAGCCTTTCAGGCTTCAAGCGTGATTTTCAGAAGACATTCAATATGCCTCCTAAAAAATGGCTTAAGGAAAAAAGGTTACAGGAAGCGTATTATCTTATCAAACATAAAAATAAAAAACCGGCTGACATCTATCTGGATCTTGGATTTGAAAACCTGTCCCATTTCTATTATTCATTTAAAGAAAAATATGGTCTTACTACTTCTGAAATTTCACCACAGTCAGTATCCTGATGTATTATGATGAATTATATTCAGCAACTTCATCATTGGGCAAAAGGGGATCTGCTTCAGGCTAAAATCATGTTGGCCTGGGCCTTTATTTTTTGTATACCGCTCATCTGCTATTGTTTTAAAATCAATAAAATCTTTTATAAGGGTCTCATTATTCCATTAATTTTACTGGCCATCATGCTTTTAGGGTATGGTAGCTATTTATTGATCACAAAAGACAAAGAGGTTCGCAAAATAGAACAGCAATATTTAGAAAATCAAAAGAGAATTATTAGTAAAGAGCATTCCAAAGGAAAAGCCAACAGTAAAAGTTATGTCGTTTTTAAAACAATCTGGAGTTCATTGCTGCTGGTTTCCATTATAATCTACCTTCTGGCAAGCGGTATGTATATAAAAGGTTTTTCAGCAGGGTGTATTATTCTGTTTTTAACTTTATCGATTACAGATACCTTATTTCATGCCAGGCTGAATGTTTATCTTTCTTTTTTACAAGAACTTAGCAAGTAAAAGGTAAACATAGAAACAATCTTTTATGAAAAAAACTTTCTGAATTCCAATGGGGATTGGGCTGTCTTCTGTTTAAAAAGTTTACTGAAAGATTGCGGATGCTCAAAACCCAATTCATAGGCAATTTCGCTAACGGACAGACTGGTTGTGCTTAGCCGTTCCTTTGCATAGTCGATAAGCCTGTTCTGAATATGGTTCTGCGTGCTTTGCTGAGTGTGAATACGCAACAGACTTCCCAGATAATTAGGAGAAATATTCATTTCTTCAGCAATAGCTTTCACTGTAGGCAAACCATTGCTAATGATCCGTTCATGATCAAAGAATTTAGAAATTGTTTGTTCAAAACGTTCTATGACTTCATGATTGGATTTTTTCCTGGTCAGGAACTGTCTTTCATAAAAACGTTCGGAATATATGAGAAGTAGTTCTATCTGTGCGATGATCAGGTCCTGGGTAAATTTATCGATATTAGACCGGTATTCTTTTTCTATATTCAGCAGAATTTCTACAATAGCTTTTTCCTCTTTGTCTGAAAGAAATAAAGCTTCATTCACTGCATATTGGAAAAAATCATAAGATTTGATCTTTTTGGCAAGTGACGTATTCCACAGAAAATCGGGATGGATCAGAAGTATCCAGCCTGTAGGTTCCACTTTAGCATTCTGATTGATCTCCACCTTTAAAAACTGTAAAGGAGAAACAAATGATAAAACCCCGGAATCAAAATCATACTCCTGCTGTCCGTAGTTAAATTTAGCATTAACATTCCGCTTTAAACCAATAGAATAAAAATTCTGAATCCATTTCATTTCATCATCCTTCACAGGGTAAGAAACCCTGCTATAATCAATCAGACTGATCAGCGGATGTTCAGGTCCTTCAAGATTACAAAAATGATGAAACTCGGAAATCGAATTAAAGCGAAATGTTTTTTCCATATCTTATACTATGATGCTAAATTAGTGAATCAATTTTCTTTGTACAAAATCATACCTCCATGATATAATATCCCTTCTTTAAACTCTCCGTCAGCTGTAAATCCTGTGTCATCTTTATAATCAATATGATTACCTGAAACGATATAACTTCCCTGATAAGCACTTTCTCTTGAGCCACGTGCTTCATCATACCGGTTGTCCGGCAGCAATTCATGACGGACGTACCCATCCTCTGTTACCCACATTCCGATGTATTCTTTTGTTTCTTCGATGGTCTTATTCATTTTTATATTATGAAAGTTCTGTGTATGCGGTAGACAATGTGTAATTTTTCCACTGTTCCGCATCTTGGTTAATCATATTTATTTTATTTTTAAGTATATCATAGGCATCATTTCCCAGCAATAAATGCACTGGTGGCTGAGCCTCCTTACTTATGGCAATAAGCACTTCAGCAGCCTTCTCCGGATCGTTGGCCTGGTTTCCATTAATCGTATCAAGGTGTAATTGCTCAGATTCACGGGCTGCTTCGTATGCTTTAATGGTATTTTTAGGTGTCCTTACAGAACCTTTAGCAAGAAAATCTGTGCGGAAATAGCCCGGATAAACCACTGTAGCTTTTACGCCGAAAGCTTTAGCTTCTTCAGCAAGCGCTTCAGTGAATCCTGCAACAGCAAATTTAGTAGAACAATAAATTCCCCAACCCGGAAAACTTCCAAATAAACCTCCTACAGAAGCAATGTTAAATATATTTCCGGAACCCTGATTCCGTAAATAAGGCATAACATTTCTGATCACATTTAAGGAGCCAAATACGTTCACATCAAAATTTTCTCTGGCTTCTTCGTCCGATAATTCTTCCAGAGTACCTATCTGGCCATATCCTGCATTATTGACAATAACATCCAATTGTCCGAAATGTGCAATGCTTTTTTCCACAGCCTCTTTTACGCTGGAATTATCTTGTAAATTAACTTCCAATGGTAAAAATGCATCAGAGGCATCACCTATTTCTTTAACCAAAGATTCGGCATTCCGGCTTGTCGCTGCAACGCGGTATCCTTCACTTAATAATTTTCTTACCAGACTAAGCCCCAAACCTTTTGAAGCGCCTGTAACAAACCATACTTTTTTTGTTTCCATTTTTTTATTTTTTTGATCTTAATTGATGATACAAAGATCATAAGGAAATCAAAATTTAAGATAACCCGATCAACTAAAAATGTAATCAAATAGTGAATGGTAATTTTTATTGATTTAGATTCTTCGCTTCCTTCTGAAATCGAAGATGATTCGTAGCTGATAACGACTGAGTATGGTTTTTCAAGGATTGTCCTTTCCAATAATTTGAGAAATATCTTATTATTTCTAATTGAATTTAACCGAAAAGATCAATATTTAAACAATTGAAAAACTATGTTTTTGCATCGATGTATTTATTTTTATTCTCATTAATTGTATCCAGAACAATAACAAAAGGTTCTGAGAACGATTGTTGTGGCAAATAAAGATTAACCTGTTTTTTGGCTATTTCTTTAACAGTGATGGGAACATCAGGTTTTTCTAAGAATGAAGCTTTACTAATTGTTATGCCTTCCGGAGTTTGAATTTTTAGAATTCCTGAAATGGGAATATTAAAAACAACAGCATACAGTTTTCCGGTTGTTTCATTTTGTGTAAAATATCCCCAGTCCTGTCGTGGCCAGCCTTTTGCATGTCCGGCATTGTATATGGCAGCACTGTTTATTTTCATCCAGTTTCCAATATGTTCAGCTATTTGTTGTTCTTCTATTCGTATCGTTCCGTCTGGTTTTGGTCCGAAATTCAAAAGAAAATTTCCGCCTAATGAAGTGGTTTGCACCAACATTTCAATAAGCTCAAGGGGCGTTTTAGTATAGCTTATATCCCATTTTTTATGATATCCCCATTGATTTTCGGGAATGGTCATACAAGCCTCCCAATCGCGGTGAATAACCTGAGTATCTGTAGGAGAGGGTAGTCTTCGTTCGTATCCTGATTCATAATCTCCCATCATCTTTCCATTGGAATCAAAATGACGTGCTCCATAGTCATCAGCCCTTAATCGACTGTTCACTACAACCTCCGGACGAATGGATTTGAGCATTTGTTCTACCTGTAATGTCCACCATCCATTTTTCTTTATGGATTGATCCCAGGTTCCATCAAACCAAAATCCTTTTACACTCGGATAATTCTCTGCAAGTTCTTTGAGCTGGTTTTGTGCAAAAGTAAGATACCTCGAAAATGCGATACTATCTTCTTTGGTTTTAATATCATATCTCCAGTCAGGATGGTGCCAGTCTAAGACGGAATAATAGAAATTAACGTCAATCCCTTCTGAATTGTAGGCATCCACTAATGCTTTGATAATATCTTTTTTATACGGAGTGTTTCCAATATTAAACTTGGTATATTGGGTTGGCCATAAACAAAAGCCTTCATGATGTTTTGTGGTAATAGTCATATATTTAACACCCATTTTCTTTGCCATCTTTGCCCAGGTTTTCGGGTCAAATTTTACGGGATTAAATTGATATTGTAGTGAATCCCAGGTCGAATTAGGAATATGGGCACTTGATTTCAGGAACTCTGCAGCATAGGTATATGTTTTACCTTTCCATTCTCCTCCGGGAATAGCATACAGACCCCAATGAATAAATTGCCCAAAACGATTGCTCCGCCATTTTTGCATAGCTGCATCTGTCCGTTTGCCTTCATATTGTGCTCCGTACTTAAGCAACTTCTTTTTATGATTTTGTCCTATTAATGAAAGAGATCCTATTAAAAAAAAGATCAATAGATATTGTTTAGGTAATTGCATCTCATTAGTTTTTTAAGATTATACGAATGAATAAGAGTCCATTGCTATTTCAAATTCCAATATACCTCGTCGGTATATGTTTTGCCTCCTTTTTTTACCTGAACATTGATTTTGTTTCTACCTTTTTTTAAAGAAACATTTTTGAATAGAAAATGGACAGCTGTCGTACCCGTTTCAGGATCTGATATTTTTCGTCCATTAATCTTTAAAGCGGGAACTCCAATATTAGAATATACAGTAATAGTTGTAGTGGCTTCTGTACGTTCGACCAGTCTTCTATCCGAAATATACAATACAGGCTGTGTACTCCAGTTGGCTTTATACCAATAAAAAACATCTTTTTTTGTTTTCCGGTCAAAGGTGACCAATCCTTTCATATTTCTGGCAGGAATACCTCCGCGGCTCCAAAGAGGTACTGCAAAATCAAACATATTCCACAAATAGCTGCCGACCAGGTAAGAGGATCTGGATATTGCTCCCCATTGTATTTCATGCATTCGTGTTTCCCGTTGTTCGGGAAAGAACGTTCCATTTACAGGATTAAATTCCAACGGTAGTGTTTCAGCTTGCTGGAAGATATTACCATCAGCACCATACTCAGATAAAATTATTTTATTAGAAGGGTAGTCTTGCTCAAGTTTCTTCATCCATTTTTCCAGATCAGTGGTTGCTCCTTCATACCATCCATAGTAACGATTCATTCCTTGTAAATCTCCTTCTCCATTTTCCGGTCGTTCCATGGTTCCATATCCATTTACACTTACCGTATACCGTCCGGGATCTTCTGTTTTTGACAGATCGTGCAATGCTGCGGTTACCTGGCTTACATAGCCTCCGGCATTTTTTTCATAAACTTCGTTATGCATTCCCCAAACATAGATAGAAGGATGATTGAAGTTTTGCCGGATAAGCTCTTTCATCTGCTGCAAAGCATTGTCTTTTTCCTGTCCAGTCGTTGTATTGACAAATGGAATTTCTGCCCAGATCAAAAAACCAATACTATCACTTTTTGCATACACATATTCAGATTGTTGGTAATGTGCCAATCGAATTGAATTGGCTCCTATATCACGGATGTCTTCGAGATCTTCGGCATGCTGTTTATTACTCAATGCGCTCCCGAAACCCCAACGATCCTGATGTCTTGTCACTCCGTGAATCTTTATTTTTTTATTATTCAAGGAGAAGCCATTTTCTTTACTGATCTCAATGTGACGGATACCAAGAGGCTGAGAAACTTCATCTATTACATTCCCTTGCTTTTTAACCTGTACGGTTACTTTATAGAGATAGGGATCTTCCAAACCATTCCATAAATGGGGCTTTTGCATCTGTATATTCTGACAATAACGTTGTAAACCCTGTGCAGTTACTGTTACAGGAAGTTCAGCTGATTGAATAACTTGTCCCTCCCGGTTATGAATATTAGCTAATAAAGCAGCTTGTTGTGGCTGCCCGGTCTTATTGTTCAGCTCTGTACAAACAGATACATCCGCCTGGTTTTCAGAAACATTTTTTTGATGAATATAAATCCCCGGTCCTGCATAATTATCGACACTTATATTCAGAGGATCAGTAATAATTAACGAAACCGGACGGTAGATGCCACCATATATTCCGAACAGCTGGTGATTAACAGGGATCACATCCGGTCTAGCTTCATTATTAGCCACTACCTGTAAGGTATTGATTTCATCCCATCGAAGCCATGATGAAATATCAAAAGAAAATGCACTATAGGCTCCTTTATGCTCTCCAACCATTTTATTATTAATCAGAACTTTTGCCACATTGCCCACTCCCTCAAAACGGATGAATACCCGTTTACCTTTCCACGCCGGATCTGCTTTGAACTGTTTTTCGTAAACAGCATTACCCTGGTAAAAATCTTTGCCCAACTGCATATCTTCTCTATTCCAGGTATGAGGAATCGTGACCTGAGACCAAACCGTATCTGAAACCTTTTTAACTTTCTGAATGTCAGTTTTATGAAATTTCCAATCGGTATTCCATGAAATAACCTGGCGGCCTTGTGAAAAAAGGGGCACAGTTTTTAAAATCATTAAACCTATAAGAATGCCTAACATGATTTTTCTGATCATAAAGTGTACTTTTACTATTGGTAACTCTGTTGTATTTTTTTTTGCAAATTTTCTAAAATGTCTTTCTACACTATACATCATTTTCAATTTTTTAATCGTGCGTATATATTTTCTGATATGCAATTCCATTTATTTTATGTTCTGTCCATTTATAAGACATCTACCATGATTGTATCTTTTGTTTTTTCTTTTTTATCGGGACTCGAGGCATAAATTTTCCTGCGATGCTTATTATTAAGATGTTCGATGATCAGATTACAGGCTTTATCTACGGTAATAGTACGATCATTTAACTGGAGCTTTCCGGGTTGATAAAAAACCGCTTGCAGGCTTTGAGTAGATTTTTCATATACTGCTTGTATCTCATTGTCATTTTTTAAAATACAAATATCTTGTTGCCCTGCTATCCTTCGAGCCTTTCTATATCTGATCTGAGGGTAGATGATGTATTCATAGTCTGCTTGGTTAGGATGTACACCATGGTCTATCCACAATTTAAAAACTTTTTTGCTTTGAGCCTCCATATCATCAGGATCTTTACTCCCACAAGCAATGCTATTCCATGAGCCGGATTGTATTGCATGAGAAAAGAAAATCGTTTCCTTTTTAGGAAAAATATAAGCGGTATTGTTATGATACAAACCGGAACCTTCCAGTTGTATTTTCTCATCTTGTGCTTCTATTTTGTGTATAGAGTTTGGTCCCAGTTGGTAAACATCTCCCTTTGCCCAGTTTTGTTCGACGCTGGTAACCACACGCTCTTTGGCGTCAGAAGAAATCCCCGTTCCTAATGCTACGATTTTATCTTCGAACATAAACCAGGATTTTCGGGCATTTGTTTTAAATTGGTTTTGCATATCAAAAACAAAATTTCCTATTTTCCCATTGGTTACTCCTCCTGAAAAAGTAGAAGTACCATACGTGATATAATCGGTAGCTGGGATAATCTCCTTTTGTGGAGCAGTAGTGCCTGGAATTTTAGCCCAATCCCATATCGGATAGATGTTATAATACTCATTTCCATCAATCAAGAGGGTAGTAGAGCCTATAGAACGATATCCTCCTTTGTTATTTTCACCATTTCCCATATGGCCATAGGTACCACAGTAATCAGTTTCTGCCTGGGCAGTATGGATAGAAGAACCTTTGACAGAAAATAAAAATCTTTTATTTTGTACAGAGGCAAAGTCAGTACGCCAATAGTTTGAAAATACTTGTTTGATATGATAACCGGGGTCTTTTTTCTCTAAAATTCTTGCCAAAGCGTCATCATAAGTACTCTTATATTCGGGATCAATCCTTTTCATTTTTTCCAGATAAGGAATTAAATCTATGGCATCAGTAAAATTTTTCCGGCTTATTTGTCGACCAAAGGTATTATGATTGATATAACGTCCGCGAATCTGAGCCAATATTCCCTTCCGAACAAAATTGGATAAGATACGGAGATGTCTTTCTTTCATCTTAAAAGCCGTTTCACGGGTGATATAGCCAATAGAAGCCTGCCCTTTGAAATATTCAGAGCCATATCCAAAAATATGAAGCATAATATCGTGCTGTGCATAAGAGAAATCAGGTTGTATTCCTTCCTTATCCGTAGTCACATTGACACTATACATTCCCTCGATCGCTTTCATAGTGATTTCAGGATCTTGCTTAAGTATTCCTATGAAAAAAAGATGCATATCAAAATCTATCTTATTGACTCCGGTAGTTCCATTGAATCGTCTGACATTCATTTTTTCAATAAGGCTATCCTGAAGAACGGGAGCTAGCTTTTGTGCTCCTGTCTGCTGCATCATAACCAGAATCAAACCCAATGTTCTTGGAGTGCCAATTTCATTATGCCACCAATTGGTGCTGCGGCATTCATGCTGATTCCAATACGATAAAGCCGTTGAAATCTTTTCGAAAATAGAAAAATCCCCTTTAAGGCTACTCCAGGGAGCAGTATAAGCTATGGTTAACATTTTTACTCGCTGAAGGTGTTGTGCGGGAGGCCATGGACTACGTACCTTACTGGTATAGTCTATATCTTTCCAAAATCCATTCTGGAGCAATTGACTAAAGCTTTTCGTATCGTTAAGTAATTGACTTCTATTATTTATGTTTTCCCACTGTTCCTCCACTATACGCAGTCTGATGACTTCAAAATCATTGCCCCGGTACAGAAGAATTCCAAGCAAAAAAAGGATAATACCCATTCTTTCTCTCATAATTACTGATGATTAAAGATACCAGTCTTGATAACGTTTTAAGGCCTCCAAAAAGTAATAATCTGCATAGATGAGCGGAACATCAATTTCTGAGTGTAATGGAAGTGCTCCAGTACTGTGCTTGAGGATAAAGCCTCCATTTTCTCCTATAGCAGACCTATATTTCGGGCCTGATAAAGATATAATTATTTGCTTTGCAACATCGAGATATTTTGCTTTTTCGGGCTCTGGTGTGTATTGACCAAGCTCCAGCAGGGCAGAAGCGATCAATGCTCCTGCTGAAGCATCCCGTGGTACGTCCGGGATTTTAGGATCATTAAAATCCCAGTAAGGAATCTTGTCTTCCGGTAAATTCGGATTCGTCAATATAAAATTGGCAATATTTTGAGCTTGCTTCAAATATTTTGGATCCTTCGTAAAACGATACATCATGGTATAGCCATACAATCCCCAACCTTGCCCTCTTGCCCACGCTGATTCATCAGAATATCCCTGAAAAGTTTTCTTTTTAATGACTTCACCTGTATTCAGGTTATAATCTACTACATGGTAAGAACTATAATCTGGACGAAAGTGATTCTTTAATGTAGTATTGGCATGGGTAACCGCTATTTCCTGATATTTTGAATCTCCACCGTTTTGACTGACCCAATTCAAAAGTTCAAGATTCATCATATTGTCAATGATCACCGGCCCGTCAAATTTTTTGCTGCTATTCCATGACTGGATAACTTTTGCTGCCGGTTTATACCTGCTGGATAAAGAAGCAGCTGATTGAAAGATGATCTCCTTATATTTTGGATTTCCCGTCAACCTGTATGCATTTCCAAAACTACAAAACATCATAAAACCCAGGTCATGATTTCCGGTGTAGGTTTGATTAGGCGCTATAATGTTGAGTGCTCTTTCCGCCTCTTTTCTGATAACAGGATCTTTGGTCTGCTCATAAATATACCATAAAGAGCCAGGATAAAAGCCTGTACACCACCAGGTCCGCTCATAACTAACGACTTTTTTATTGATAGAGTCATAAGTTTGAGGAAGTTTGTCCTCAGGAATAACTTTCATAAGGATCTTATACTGTTTTGCAGCCTGTTTAAAATTATCTTCTATGAGAGCGCCCATTTTTATTTTTTGGGCAGGAATAAGAGCATAGAGCAGATAAAAAAAACATAATAGTATTTTGTATTGGGTACCTGATTTCATAGAACATATTTTACCAGCCGGGATTTTGTTTGATTTTAGGATTTTTGGCAATCTCTGAAGTGGGCAATGGCCA
Organism: Chryseobacterium sp. Chry.R1; assembly: GCF_039645525.1. Lineage (NCBI taxonomy): Bacteria > Pseudomonadati > Bacteroidota > Flavobacteriia > Flavobacteriales > Weeksellaceae > Chryseobacterium > Chryseobacterium sp. Chry.R1. Next base: position 3,329,054 of record NZ_CP151793.1, on the reverse strand, counting down.
CAAGTAATCTTTTTGCGGATCGAATGTTCTATTGCTTGCGGCTTGAATCAGAATATAATTATTCGCATCTACTGCAGTGTTAGGAGCCCAGCCTCCCGTACCGGGGTTAAGCATTTCTGTGAACAAATAACTTCCGGTAACCGATTTAGGTAGCTCCGTTTCAGCTGTTTTCCATCTGAGCAAATCCCAATATCTTAATCCCTCGAATGCAAGCTCTACTCTGCGCTCTCTTCTGATTTCTTCTCTCATACTTAATCCGTTACTTGCAACAAATATATTAGTCAGCTTTGGCATAGATACATAATTAGGTGCTGCTGTTGTCCCTATATTGATCTGTGGCAATCTTGCCCTCAGCAGATTTATGGTTTTATCAAGATCCCCGTCTGAAATAGCTCCGTCTGACTCATACACTGCCTCCGCATAAGTAAGCAATACTTCAGCATAGCGAATAATTGCACGGTCGATAAAAGACCTTTGATCCTTCCATGCTATAGCATTAGCATATTTTCTAACCGTATATCCTGTTCTGGAAAGCGTCGCATTAGGTGTTGTATATTCACTGGAGGTAAATTCATCTCCTCTTTTCATAAACGAGAAAGACATTCTTGGATCTTTTTTATTAAAGTATTCCGCATGTTTTGTTGTTGAGTTCGGAGCTGTATATAAAGGGGATTTATCTATTGGTAAACCGTCTGCCATTAGATATGATGCAGCGAGAGATTGTGTAGGCCCTGCATTTCCACCTTCAAAAGTTCTTTGAATAGTAGTGGATGTAATATTATTTGTTGGGTCATTCCCATAGATTCTGACCAATATATTTTCTTTATTTGCCCTGCCATCTCCAGCTTCCTGGAATAGATTATAATAGGCATCATTCTGAATTTCACCATTCGGGCCGCTTTTAGGTGTATTTAATAAGCTATGTAACCCTGAATTCATTACAGCAGCTGACATTTCCTTTGCAATAGTCAAATGTTTTTTAGCGTCTCCGTAACCATGAAATTTACATCTCGTTCCTTCAAACAGCGCTATTCTGGCCTTCAATGCCTGTGCTGCGGTTTTAGATACTCTTCCATAATCCACAGTGCCTAATTGATCTATTGTTTTCAGTTTTGAAATAGCATTATCCAAATCACTGTATATTTGGTCCAATACTTCATCTCTTGTAGCTCTCGGCAGATATATATCAGGATCATCAATATTCATAGTCTTCAGAATTAAGGGCACTCCTCCAAATCTTATAAACATTTTGTAATAGGCAAATGCTCTAAAAAAATAGGCCTCACCAACATAATTATTAATATCCGCCTCTTTACCTCCTTTTGCAATTACTCCCGGAGCTTTTTCCAGAAGATTATTAGTCGCAAAAATCAGACTATAATCATAATCCTCAGATGTTGCCGGAGTAACCCGCGAGCCATCACTAATTTTATCAGCACTTGTATTCCTTGCCAGATTATCTCCCCATACGTCCTCTATACTCTGACTGGCATTAAGTTCCGGTAATTTTTTATAGAAATAATTAGCTGCCAGTTTAACATCATTTTCATTATTCCAGAAATTCTGATCCACAAGACTGGTCTCCGGAAGCCTGTCAATATTACATGAGCTCATCAGCATAAAAGCTGTAAAACACCCTATTATTATTTTATATTTGAATTTCATATTAATTTTTTTTATCGTTAAAAATCAACATTTACCCCAAGTGCTACTGAAGCCGAAAAAGGGTAATTAATACCATTGTAAGGTTGCTCCGGATCTATAACACCTTTAAACACTCCTAATCTGGAAAATGTCAATAAGTCTTCTCCCGTGATATAAACTCTTAACCTGTTAACAGGCATTCCTTTGAGATCATTTTGTGATAAAGAATACCCAATCTGAACATTTTTCAGTCTTGCATAAGCAGCATTAACCACCCATTTATCTGATGGGATATTATTCTGTCCTGCATTAAGGAAAGGTCTTGGAAATGCTGCATTAGGATTATCTGGTGTCCAATAATCCATATGGATAGACAATGGCTGATACCATGGTTGCTGCTGAGGGAAGATAAGCTCTGAGCTGGGCATAATATTACGTTTACCCACGCCTTGTACGAAAAGGCTAAAGTCAATATTTTTCCAGTTCATGAATATATTAAGTCCAAACAAATACCTTGGATTGGTGTTCCCCAAGTAAACAAGATCTCCTCTGTCTCCCAATCTTCCACCACCAGGACTAATTTTTCCATCTCCGTTTTGATCTACATAGAGAATATCTCCCAGCCCCGGTACCACTCCCGGCATATTATTCAGATTCGAATAACTGGGTGCATTTTTAAGCTGTTCTGCAGTTTGTATATAGCCGTTTGTCTTATACCCCCAAATTGTATTCAGAGAGTATCCTTCAATAAGATTATATATATTCTGATCCACATCAACCCGATTTAATCCTAACTGAATGATGTCTTTTCCACCATCATAACGAATTACTTTGTTATCACTGTCAGACACATTCGCCATTACACTGAATTTGAAGTCCTGTCCAATTTTCCCTTTATATTGTAAGGACGCTTCCCAACCCCAGGTTTTTAATTCTCCGCCATTGACACGCGGGGTAGAAATACCTATTGTTCCAGGTAAATTAATTCCTACCAGCATATTTTTGTTGAATTTATTATAATAATCAAAACTACCGGTAAGCTTATTATTGAATAAACCAAAATCTACCCCTATATTTCTGGTTTCTATCGTTTCCCAGGCCAAGGTAGGCGATGGAATTCTTGATTGATACAAATAGGTTGTCCTGTCTACTCCCAGAATAATATCACTTCCTGAAGACAAGGATCTCAAAAAGTCGTAATAAGAAATTCCTGTCTGGCTGCCTACTTTAGCCCATGTAAGTCTTGGCTTAAATTCATTAATAAATCCCAATGTATTCTTGAACCAGTCTTCTTTTTGCATATTCCAGCCTAAAGAGAAGGAAGGAAATGCTTTCGCTCTATTTGCTCCCGGTGCCAGTCTGGAGCTTTCATCTCTTCTTAATGTTGCTTCAAAGATATATTTCTCGTTAAAGTTATAGTTAAACCTTCCAAAAAATGCCTGAAGAGCAAATGTATTGATGTTTTGATTATTGGTTTTGTTTTTTGGATCTCCGGTGAAACCTAGGGCTGGATTATCATTGACATATAAATTGCTGGTTCTGGCAGTTAACAAATCATATCTGTAATCTTCGTACTGAAAACCGCCCATAAAATGGAAATGATGTTTATTGAGCTTAAGGTCATAATCTGCTAGGAATTGAACATTTTGTCTTATATCACTACGTTTTTGTACTTCATAGGAATTGGGATTATTCTGTCTTCCCACAATTGCAGGTCCTTTATCATAGAAAACTACCGTTCTTCTGAAAATATTTTCATTAGAGTCAAAGTTTTCGCGCCCATAAATAGCTTTTAGCTCTAATCCTTTTACCATATTTTTAAAGGTAATTGTTCCCACATTAGATAATGTATTCTGCGTTAACCTGTCGAATCCTCCGTCCTTTAATAATGCATAAGCGAAAATAGATGAAGTGCCGCTGATATAATACCTGCCATCTTCCGTGTACACCGGAAACCGTTGCCTGGCTGTATAAAGCTGACGGAATATTCCATTTCCGCCGGTCTCCAGTCCATAACCACCATCAACAGCTTTTTTCTGATATTGACTCGTGTAGGAAGACCTTAAGTCCAGTGTAATATATTTGTTGAGCTGTGCACTGAGGTTTAACCTGTAATTCCATCGGCTATAATTATCTTCTCCGATTCTTATCATACCATCCTGTAAAAGGTTGCCTACCGAAGCCATAAAGGTGATTTTCTCCGAGCCTCCACTAAAATCAATATTATTCTGATACATATTATAGGATTTCCTCAGAATCATATCCGGGATGTTCTTCTGATTATAAGTGATGTATCTATTAGGATTATTTGGATCTGTAACATATTCAATTCCTCTTCTTATATAATCCATGTCTATGGAAGAATATTCAGGTTGCAGTCCGGCATTGGCTCTTGCCAAATTTGCATATTCTGCCTCTTGTAGTAATGATACTCTTTTAGGTAGATTGATAGGGTACTGGACTGCCATTGAGGATTGATAGGAAACCTGCATTTTTCCTTTTTTACCCGTTTTTGTGGTTACAATAATAACTCCACCTGCAGCTCTTGATCCGTAAATAGCAGCAGCTCCACCATCCCTTAATGTACTAATGCTCGCAATATCATTAGGGTTTAAAGCTAGAAAGGTATTTTGAGAGGCCACCACATTGTCAATAATATAGAGTGGTTCAACTGTTCCATTTGCAGTTGTTGCCCCTCTGATTTCGATGTTTATATTTTCATTCCCTGGTCTTCCTGATGACCGTGTGATGGTTAAACCAGGAGATGCTCCCTGAAGTGCCCGGCCTATATTTGTCACGGGTCTGTCTTCTAAAATTTCCGGGCCCACCGTAGACACGGCTCCTGTTAATGTAAGTTTTTTTTGCTTTCCATAGCCCACTACAATTACCTCGTCTATGTCCTTGGATTTTAGAGTGTCTTTTTTCTTTTCTGTTAGCTTCTGACCCATTAAAGGGCTTCCGATACCTAGAAAGAGGAAGAAAAACACTCCGTTTTTATACCATAAAGAATTCGATGCAGATTTCATGACCAGTTATTTAGTTTTTAATAAACTTTGAGATTGTAGTGCCGGTTTCGGATTCTATATGAATAAAATAGGTGCCCTGAAGTAAAGTGCTCACATCAAAGCTTATAGTTCTACTATTCAGATTGGTTTTCATAGATTTCACAATATTACCCCATGTATTGTATATTTTCACGGTCCCGTTTTGTTTAGCCGGAAGCTTTATATTGATCACATCTTTTGCGGGATTCGGATAAACCTCTGCTTCTTCATTGGCAGATATGAGTTTCGCGGTACCAGATTGAGTAGGTCTTACACAACGAATAGATGCATAATGTCTGGAATTCTTGTTCCCATTTTCCCATATATTGGATTCAGCAGTGCTGAAGTTATGATACCATGTTGACGATTCGTCTATGAAACTGGCTTTCATTCCCATCTGATCTCCGCCATCGTAAGACTGTTGATCATTATTATAAACACCGGCAGGAAGAGCATTGAAGCCTACTGTATTGGCATTGGCATTCTGAATTGTCATTGGTCCTTTTGCCCAAAGTCCATCACTTACCCGATCCCGGTCTTCTCCACATTTCATCATGGGAGCAAGTTGTTCATCAGTTGTATTGTATTCTTGCTTAATACTGGTGAACAGATTTTTCCAGTCCTGGGTATTGGCAACATCCCATCCGCTAGGACACCAGCTTTTTGATGCATTGAAAGCATTGGTAGGGTAGTATCTTCCATATACTTTTCCTTCAGAATCTCCTGGAACTGCTACCCCCACCGTATTATTGGTTGCTGCATTATTTCCATCATAGCCATTCCAATTGAGATTCTCCATAAACCAATCGGTATTCCCATAACGCTTATAGGCATATTTTTTACCATCTCTAACGTCGGTAACCTCACCATTTTTACTATCGTAATTACAGTATTTTAATTTAGAGGCAAGTTGGTTGCCAGGCTGTACATCAGCTGATGCTGGAGAAGAGCTTTTAATTCCTATTAAAGGTAATGGATAGGTCATGCCGGGATCCGGAGAAGAGAAAGGAGTTGTGAGGTATAGATTATCATTGTAAGGAGGTTTAGGAAGTTGCTTATCGGAAACAAGCTTATCTATCTTCTCCTGATAATAGGCTGGAATAAACAGTCCCCATTTGTAATATAAATCCCGAAGATCGTAACCCGAAATTTCCATGATTTTATATAAAAAATAAAACTTTCTTTCATCATTACTACTTCCGTCTTTTTTTTCTTCTCTTGTTATTCTGTGCAATAGCTTGGTAAGCTCATCCCCAAAAATATATTGTAATTGAGCCAAAAATATCAAACGACTTTCATTAACATTTTTGTAAACATTTCCAATTTCATTTCCCCAGTAATTACGATTAGCATCGGGTTGCGGAAACCAATTATTATGTACTTTATCCCAAACAGACTGATCCCATTTTTGCCAGTTGGCTCCAAAAAAACTTCTCATTACAGCCATAGAATAAAAATTAACCGTAGTCTCTGTATATTCGCCAGGTTTATAAGCACTTTGCTGGTTTTGATGACCTAACTCGTGAGAAATTCCCCAAGGGTTATTTTCTATTTGGTATTGGGTAAGCAATCTTTGCATAGCCCCGTCATTACTCCCATTATATCCGGATCCATAATCTGTGGCAAACATGTATCCGCTGTTCGCTTCAACCATAAGGTTTCTATGACTAGTATTCATCGGCTTGTGAAGCGAATTAGGATCGTCACTGCTTACGCCGCTTATATCCCTCTGAGCATCAAATATTCTTTCTACAGATTTAAGCCATTCGTCTATATTATGAGGCTTGTTGTTATAATTGGTAAGAGAGTATTTCTCTACATTTGCTTTATTAACAACAATGATCGCATTTCTATTGGCAAATACCACATCTGTATAGCCATAGTTTGTCAATTGTTGTTTAAACTCATCGATCGTACTGGTCCCTAAAACATAGTAGGGATGCTTTACATGTTGACTTCCTGTTTGAGCAAAAGTAACTCTGGCCTTTCCTGTAGGATTGTTTCCATTAGTAATATAGCGTAGGTAGATGATTCCACCAGAATGTTGACTTGAAGAAATGGTATTGAGACCAAGCTGTAAAGGGATTTCTTTTACATTGGAACCGTCTTTTATTCTCGTTCCAATAACCAGAGCAGGCATACGGTTGTCTGAAGACGGAGTTAGAATCTCAACATTAAGCTTCAATGTTTTGCCTGCCGGAAGATAAAAGCCTGTAACTATATGGTCAAATTTTTTCTGTACCTGTCTCAACCTTTTTATTTCCACCTCTGTACTTGTAACTTGCGTTAGTTCAATACTGTTATTATATACATCTGAACTTTCTATTGTAAAGCTCTCTATGCTATTTAATTTGTTTTTTTCAGCAAATACAACATTTCCTTTGGCCAATAACAAAAATAGCAAAATTGTAAAAAATACATTTTTTTTCATAATAAATTGGTTTTTTGATTCGTAAACGAAACATTAATTATCAATAATACAATTATTATGAGTGTTGTTATTCTTTACCCTTATTTTCTAACATTTGTTTCATGTCTTTAAAAACGCTCACCTAAACACAATCGTATGATTATTAATTACTTACGAAATATTATTTAAAAATATTTTCACGAAAACGTTATAGTTATCATAATATGGAAAGAATACCACTGTAAATTACTATGATACAAGTATTAACCTACTAAAAATAACAGATATGGAATCCTTTTTTTGATGTAAGAAAATTGATTTTTTAAATTGGTAGGGCTTAGGATAATCATTTAATCCTTACCAAAAATTGCATTTATTTATTATAAATTAGAGTATTGATCAATGTTTGGAATTCGTCAGGGGATTCTAATAGTTTCAATAAAGCTTCTCCTAACCCTACTGCTGAAGCACCCGCCTCGAACCATTTTTTTATCTCCTCAATCTCTAACGGGATTCCTCCTGTAATCATAAATTTTAAATGGGGAAATAAAGGTTTGATTCCTTTTAAAAAAGAAGTCCCAATAACACTGGCCGGAAATATTTTGATCATTTTTGCTCCAAGATTCGAGCATATAGCAATCTCTGTGGGTGTCATAGCTCCCGGAATCCATATTTTATGATGAATAGCTGCTGCTTCCGCGATCTCGGGAAGTACTACAGGACTAACAAGGAAATCAGCATTTAAGCCGATAAAGGTTTCCGCTTGCTTTCGTGATGTAATGGTACCAGCCCCCAAAACTATTTCTTTAGCATACTTGTCGCGGTAATCCACTATTTTTTTAAAGTTTTCTTCTGCTTTCTCTCCCCGGTTGACAAATTCAAAAACCCGGATTCCTGCCTGATATGACCTATTAAACGCTTCAATGCATCGTGCCGGATCATTATGATAGTATACAGGAATAATAGGGTAGGCTTCGATCGTGTTGATAATGGTATTCATAATTATGAAAGGATTGTTACTTATATTATCTTGCTATAAAAATCACCGGGAATAAATAATTTTTCAAATCCCATGAGTGTTGCAAAGTCTATAATCTCCTTGGGGTTATTATTCTGACAAATTCCATAAATCAATCCCCCCATAAAAGCGTCTCCACTACCAATTCTATCTACCACCTCCATTGTTTCATAAGACTCAGAAATCCAGTTTCCGTCCCGGGTGTGATAAGTTCCATAGAAGAGGTTATGTTTTGGATGATCCATAAACCTGAATGTATTAGCAATATGTTGACATTGTGGAAATTGAGTGAAGATTTCCAGGCTTACTTTCTCAGAAAAAATGTAATAATCTTGTTTAGAGGTATTTCTATCAAAATCTTCTTGTACTGAAGTTCCCAACATGAGGTGGGATGACCAGATATTTCCCATAATAACATCACAAAATGTGACCAATTCGAGCATTGCCTCTTTAGGATCTATTCCAAAGTCCCATAATCTGTTGCGATAATTTAGATCTACTGAAATAAACAGATTCCTCTTTTTGGCTTCCTTTAAAACTTTTTTCATGATGTGAATCCATCTTTCCGATAGAGAAGGAGTAATGGCACTCCAGTGAAACCATGTACATCCTTCGAATAATTGATCCCAGTCAAGGTATTCTTCATCTATATTGTAAAATGAAGAAAACTTTCGATCATAAACTACTTCGCCGGTGGTGAGACCGTTGTATCCCTCTAAAAAATATAAACCTATCCGATCTCCCTGAATTAAAACTTTAGAAATATCAACCCCTTTATGTTCGAGTACTTCCAAAGCATTTTTTGCTAATATATGATCAGGAACTGCCGTAAAATAAGAAACCGGGATTTCCAATGTGGATAATACTACAGAAACATTGGCTTCTGATCCCCCGGGATACATTTTAAACAAACCAGAGGAGGCTTCCGATATTTCCGGATCTGCATACGTCTCAAATCTTAAAAGCAGTTCACCCAACGAAAGTACTTTGTGCATAAAAATTCAAATATTGATAAAGTAAAAATAAAGATCTATAACGCTATTTAAAAATATGACAGCAAAAAGTTACGAATACGTTTTAGTAGGTAATTTAAAAAAATAGATCTGAAATAAAAATTTGTATTTACATTACACCCTCTATAATATGCAAGCCGATGGGAATATTAAATCAATTTTCATTACAAGATAAAGTAATTGTTATAACCGGAGCAACAGGAGTCTTGGGAGAGGCTTTTGTAACTGCGGTAGCGGAAGCCGGTGCCAAGGTTGTCATCATGGGAAAGTCTGAAGCCAGAGCAAATGAGCGGAAAATCTTGGCCGAAAGTCTAGGTTCGGAAGCATTGGTTGTCATAGGGGATGTTTTACATGAAGAAGATATGGTAAGAGCAAGAGAAGAAATTCTTACCAGGTTTGGGACAATAGATGGATTGGTGAATGCCGCGGGAGGAAATATTGCCGGTTCAACATTAGAACCTGAACAGGATCTGTTTTCTTTAGATCTGCATAATATCAGAAAAGCTATTGAACTCAATCTTTATGGGACTATGATCCCAACCCATATTCTGGGTCAGGTGATTGCAGAAAAAGGCAAAGGAGCTATTGTAAACATTTCCTCTTTGGCAGCAGACCGCTCTTTAACCCGTGTATTAGGCTATACTGTTGCCAAACATGGTATTGAAGGATACACCAAATGGATGGCAACAGAACTGGCACTTCGTTACGGAGACCAGGTTCGCATGAATGCCATTGCTCCTGGTGTATTTCTTACGATCCAAAATAAGAATCTCCTGACTGATGAAAATGGAAACTATACTTCGAGGGCGCAAAAATTTATCAATCATACTCCATTCTCAAGGCTTGGACTCCCCACAGAATTACAAGGAACATTGGTTTATCTGCTCAGTAATGCATCGGTATTTGTGAATGGAGAAACGATATTTGTAGATGGTGGATTTAGTGCATGGAGCGGTATTTAAAATAAAATTAGGAATGAATAAATTGGAACAAACATGGAGATGGTATGGTCCTCAGGACCCTGTATCCTTACAACATGCAAAACAAGCAGGTGCTACTGGAATTGTAACAGCACTGCACCACATTCCTCATGGGGAAATATGGACAAAAGAAGAAATTATCCTGCGAAAAGAAATGATAGAATCCTCCGGATTAACCTGGTCGGTTGTTGAAAGCGTTCCGGTTCATGAATCCATAAAAACCCGGTCGGGAGATTCAGAAAAATATATAAAAAATTACTGTCAAACATTAGCCAATCTAAGTGCCTGCCATATCAAAACGATTTGCTACAATTTTATGCCGGTTTTAGACTGGACAAGAACCCAATTGGATTTAGAAATGGAAGATGGTTCAAAAGCATTGTATTTCGATTGGATTGATCTTGCTTACTTCGATATACACCTGTTACAACGTGAAGGCGCCATCAATGACTATTCGGACCCGATCTTAAAAGCGGTTGATAAAAAAAAGAAAAGCATAACAGCGGAAGAGCGTAAAGTATTGTCTGAAAATATTTTAATGGGAATACCAGGAGAAAAGAACATTACTCTGGAAAGCCTCAGAAAGAGTATAGACGTCTATAAAAATATCGGAACTGAAGGATTGCGGGCCAATTTAAAACATTTCTTAGAATCTATCGCTTCTGTTTGCCGGAAAGAGAAAATAAAAATGACCATTCATCCTGATGATCCTCCTTATCCTATTCTGGGATTGCCAAGAATTTTAAGTCATAAAGAAGACTTTGAGTATCTGTTAAACACCATAAATGATGAGTTCAATGGTGTTTGTTTCTGTACCGGGTCTTTAGGAGCCGGTATCCATAATAATATTCCTGAGATCTTTGATTTGGTAAAAGACCGGGTAAACTTTATCCATCTCCGCAATGTCAAAAATGATAAAATCGGAAATTTTTACGAAGCAGATCATCTGAATGGTGATGTAGATATGTATCATATTATGAAAGCGATTATTACTGAAAATCAAAAAAGAAGCATTCCAATTCCATTCAGGCCGGATCACGGCCATCAAATGATGGATGATATGAATAAGATAACCAATCCGGGCTATTCTGCGATCGGCAGATTGCGGGGACTGGCAGAACTAAGGGGACTCGAAATGGGAATTTTAGGACAATAATCAATATTATATGGAATATTTCTTGCAAAATAATTTTATTTTGGAATCATCTGTAGCAGAAAAGCTCTATTTTGATTACGCGGCTCCGCAGCCTATTATTGATTATCATTCTCATTTATCACCGCATATTTTAGCCTGTAATCAACCATTTGAAAATATGACTAAACTATGGCTTCAGGATGATCATTACAAATGGCGGGCAATGAGGGCTTTTGGTGTAGAGGAATTATTTATTACCGGAGAGGTAGATCCAAGGGAAAAATTTAGGAAGTGGGCAGAGGTAGTACCTTATACTATAAGAAGTCCTTTGTTCCACTGGACTCATATGGAACTTAAAAATCCTTTTGGAATCAAAGAATTATTAAATCCTTATACGGCAGATCGAATTTATAACCAGACTTTAGAGCAGTTGCAAAGTGAAGATTTTAAACCGAGGAAAATTTTGCAAAACTTTAATGTGGAAATGCAGGGAACCACAGATGACCCTATTGACTCGCTCATGGACCATCAACAATTAAGGCAAGAAGAATCTGGCATAAAAGTACTTCCTTCTTTTCGACCAGATCAAGTTTTCAATATCAATCAGGGGGATGGTTATAGAAACTATATCCAACAATTAGAACAAGTCAGCTACACGAAGATCAGTAATTTTGAATCCCTGATTGCAGCATTAAAAAAAAGGATTGATTATTTTCATCTGGCAGGCTGTGTCTCATCCGATCATAGCTTTCCCTCAATGCCGGTTCCGCATTTCACTATAGAAGAAGCCGATCAGATTTTTCAACAGGTAATGAATGGCGATGATTCCCAGGCAGAAAAAGTTCATACGAGTTTCACATTTTATGCTTTAACAGAATTATGCAAGTTATATTATGACAAAGGCTGGGTACAACAATTCCATCTCGGTGCTCTTCGTGATGGAAATATTAACAAAGCTAAGATTGCAGGTTCTAATCAAGGATATGATTCCATTGGGGATTATGCCCAGGCTACACAACTTTCTTTTTTCCTAAGCCACATGGAAGGAGAGGCACAATTAGCTAAAACGATCATCTATAATCTTAATCCCTCTGATAATGCTTTGTTTGCAGCTATGATAGGAAATTTTCAAGGGGATGGAATTAAGGGAAAAATACAATTAGGGTCTGCGTGGTGGTTTCTCGATCATCTCGATGGAATGACACAACATCTGAATGAACTTTCTAATATTGGTTTATTAAGCACTTTTATAGGAATGACTACAGACTCGAGATCGTTTGTCTCGTATTCCCGACACGATTATTTTCGCAGGCTACTGTGTAATTTATTAGCCAATGATATCAGAAAGGGATATCTTCCTCATGATATTCCTTTTATCGGATCGGTCATCAAAGATATTTGTTATCAAAATATTAAAAACTATTTCAATTTATAAAAGCTATGGAAAGCAATAGGGTGAAAAACTATAGATGGGTTATTTGTTCATTACTATTTTTTGGAACAACCATTAATTATCTCGATCGTCAGGTCCTGAGTTTGCTTCATCCTATTTTGGAAGAACAATTTCAATGGTCCAATTCAGATTATGGGATCATCACAGCTATTTTCCAACTTTCTTACGCTTTTTTCATGTTGCTGGCAGGCAGATTTGTAGATAAAATGGGAACGAAAAAAGGATATGCGATTGCTTTGGTCATTTGGTCTGTCGGAGCTATTATTCACGCTTTTGCAATCCCAATGGGTGAGGTTTCAGTCCAAATATTAGGGGTATTAGGTTTCAGCGGACTTTCTATTTCGGTGACGGGATTCATTATTGCACGTCTGATTCTTGGTGTGGGAGAATCCGCAAATTTCCCTTCAGCCATTAAGGCAACCGCGGAATACTTCCCAAAAAAAGAACGTGCTTTGGCTACCGGAATCTTTAATTCAGGTTCAAATGTCGGAGCTATACTCGCGCCGCTCACAGTTCCGTGGCTGGCATATTATTATGGCTGGCAAAGTGCTTTTATTATCATTGGCTCTTTAGGGTTTTTCTGGTTGATCTTATGGTTGATTTTTTATGATACCCCGGTAAAACAAAAAAGATTGTCACCTGAGGAGCTAAACTATATATTATCAGATTCGACTTCTGACATAAAAACTGAAGAAGAAAAGAAATATAAAGTTTCCTGGCTAAAGCTGTTGACGTTTAAACAAACCTGGTCATACTCATTAGCCAAATTCCTAACAGATGGGGTATGGTGGTTTTTCTTGTTTTGGCTGCCATCCTACCTGAACAAAAAATTCCATCTTTCAGGCTCGGATATTATACTTCCTTTAAGTGTATTGTATACCATGACCATGATCGGAAGCATTTGCGGAGGATGGCTGTCCATGTATTTTATCAATAAAGGATTTGCTCCTTATGATGGCAGGATGAAAGCAATGTTTTATATTACTTTAGTTCCATTGATCGTTCTTTTTTTAGTTCAGCCTTTATCCGGAATATCGTATTGGGTTCCTGTTATTTTAATCGGATTAGCAGCTTCTGCACACCAAGCCTGGTCAGCAAATGTATACACTACTGCTTCGGATATATTTCCCAAAGCAGCAACAGCAAGTATTACAGGAATTGGAGGCATGGCAGGCGGGATGGGTGGAGCACTCGTTTCTTTTTTTGTAGGAAAAGTCTTTGACTATTATCACCGTATCGAAGATCCCAACCTAGGATATACATTAGTATTTTCAGCTTGTGCTGTTGCCTATCTTGTGGCATGGATCATTATGAAACTGCTTGTCCCAAAAGCAAAAATCATCAGAATAGAAGAAATCACAAATCTGTAGATTTATTAAAATGAATTGTAGTATCCAATAAAATAGTTTCATAAGCCCTATGTCTTTTATGTTGTTCCATATTTAATAAATCAACAAGTTTAGTAAGAGCCGTAAAACCTATCTCTTGTGTAGGTTGACGTATACTTGAAAGAGAAGGATTAAGAGCAAAAGGCATATCAAAATTTGAAAATCCAATCACGGCAATTTCCTCCGGTACTTTCACCTTCATCTGAGCTAAAATCCCAAGGACACGGATTGTAATCACACCCGTAGCCCCAAATATAGCATTAGGCTTTACCTTGGATTTTAATAATTCGGTGAGTGCCTGCGAAATTTGTTGATCCATCATTTCACTATTTTCAAGATTACAGGTAAGCATAAATTTGGGATAAAAAGGAATATCTAAGGTTTTTAGTGCTTTTTTAAATCCTTGAATTCGTGGATTATTTTCTCCAAATTGACATCCTGTAATAAATACTATTTTCTTTCGATTAATCCTGATGAGATGCTGAGTAGCTTGCAAGGCTCCTTTATATTCATTAACTCCTATTTTCATCGTTTCTAAAGAAGGATTGAAACGATCAAACAAAACAACAGGACAAACTTCCGAATTGATTTGACGCAAATATTCTGTATTGGATGTTTCACTGACAGGGGCTAGTAAAATGCCATCCACCCCTTTATTCAATAATGCCTCAATACATGATTTTTCATTTTCTACATTTTCATGACTCTGCATGATGATAATATCATATTCTGTCTCATAAGAAGCTTTTTGTATTCCATCCAAAATTTGAGAAACAAAAATATTGTTGATGGAACAGACGACTACTCCAATCGTATTGGAATGACCTCCCTTTAAGCTTTTGGCTAAGCGATTGGGCTTATAATGATTTTCTTTTGCGTAGTTCCGAACTCTTATTTTTGTTTCCTCACTGATTTCATAACTATCATTTAAAGCTTTAGAAACTGAAGAAACAGAAAGTCCCAAACTTTGTGCAATATGTTTTATGGTAATTTTTGTCATTCTATCAATTGCTTTTTATCGATTCAGCTTATTCCTTTTCAAAGTCATAAAAATTAATCCCAACTTCTACATCTTTGACCTTGAATATTCTGGTATCCAGCGGATAAAAAATAAATTCTCCGGCACCGCAAATTTTTGCATCCAAAAGATGTCCTGCCAGAGCTGTATAATCCTGTCTGCCTAACGTGATATGCAAATGGAGTAGTGGCTGACCGTTGAGCTCAGAAACATTCCCGGAAATATTGGAGACTTCCATTTGTTCATTGAAAGTTTTATCTACATATTTCTTTGTTGAGGGCACAAAATAACGAAGTGTCGCTTCACTTACAGCACCAATTCCTGTTATTTCTCCCGATTTGATGTCTTGATTTATTACAAAATCGGTCAACGCTTCCACAATACCTGAATGGTTTTTCAGACTCACAATATAAGTGGAATTTACTTTTTTAGCAGTCCAGTTATTTCCTTTTAAAATAGCAGTATTCGTACTCATCATATTTCAGTTTACACTTATTATTTCTTAAGATAATTGATGATCCCGATAACATCATCTTTTCCAAATCCTTCATCATGGGCAGATTGATAGGTTTCAATAAGCGTTTTTGATAAAGGATAATCAGCTCCTGCATTATGGGCTAAAAGGATATCTTTTAACATCAGATCCAGGGCAAATGCCGGTGCATAATCATCATTGATCAGTAGTGGTGTTTTTACTTTTGTGGCACCACTTCCACTTGCACTTTCATTAATGATATCAAGCATGTCCTTCCTGTCGATTCCCAATTTATCTGAAAATAAGACCGTTTCCGCAAGGCCCTGATAGAGCGTAGACAGAAAATAATTCACCGAAAGCTTAGCCGCGATTCCTTTTCCGTTCTCTCCTAAATGTCTGATCTTTCCCAGCTTTTTTAAATAAGGTTCAGCACGATCAAGATCCTTTTCACCACCTCCTGCCATGATGATCAATGTTCCATCAGCTGCAGGTTTGGTACTTCCTGCTACAGGTGCATCGATAAAACCGGCTTCCTTTATCTTAACTGCAGAGGAAATATCATTGGTCGCTTGTGGAGAAATGGTACTCATATCGACGAAAAGTTTTCCATGAATATCCTCTGAAAGAATTTCTTCATATACCTGGCGCACTGCTGTATCATTGGTCAGCATTGTAAAAATAACATCACTGTTTTTTACCAGCTTAGTAACTTTGGTATATACGGTTGACTTCTCCTTAAAATCATTTGCTTTTTCGGTGGTTCTGTTATAGACAGACAAAGGAAATCCTGCTTTTTCTAAATTTTTAGCCATGGGATGCCCCATATTTCCTAATCCGATGAATCCAATTTTTGCGTCTTCCATATTTTTATTTTTTGTAAAATGTAAAAAGTATTAATACTGAATTGAAAGTTGGAAAATGCAGCTTAAAGATTAGATAAATAATGATAATTATGTATGGTTGTTCATAACTGCCTCAGATTTCATATCCTGTAACCATTGATTTAAAATCCGGGATTCATAATTTACTTCTTATTTCTTAAGCCTTACAATGTGTTTTTCTATCCAAACAACAATCAACGTATCAAAATTACGCATTCCAAATTCAATTTTATTACCCTTACATTTTTTATAATGAGAAAACTTACAGAAATTTGCAGAAAAAATAAGCAGTATAAAAATGAAGATCATTGATGTTGAAAAGTGGAACAGAAAAGAACATTTTAATTTTTTTTCAAAAATGGCAAGTCCTTATTTTGGTTTTACAGCAGAAGTGGATTGTACAAAAGCTTATGATACTGTAAAAACTAACGGTCATTCTTTTTTTGCCTATTACCTTCATAAATCAATGGCTGCCGTGAATTCTGTTGAAGAACTGAAAATGAGAATTGTTGATGATCAGGTGGTCATTTTCGATGTCATCGATGCGGGAAGTACAATTGCCAGGGCAGACGGAACTTTTGGTTTTTCTTACATCCCTTTTTCAGAAAGCTTTGACGTTTTCAATAAAGAATTACAAAAAGAAATTCAGGCTGTACAAAACTCCACAGGATTAAGATTAAGTACTGATACCGTCACCAAAGCTTTAATAAGACATTCTACTATTCCCTGGAATTCTTTCAGTGCATTGCTGCATCCTACGAATTTTGATAAGACGGAATCTATTCCGAAAATTACATTTGGAAAATACAGCATCCGTAACGGAAGGAAATATTTACCGGTTTCCATAGAAGCTCATCACGGTCTGGCAGATGGTCTTCATCTGGCAAAATACTTTGAAGAATTTCAAAAACAATTGGATTTGTAACGAATAATTTTAATGTAATTAAATTATCTTTGCAGGTAATTAAAAGGTTTCTTTTTCTTTCTGACCGGAATTTAAATCCTCGATTTGATTCCGGAAATCAGGAAAGATACTTATCTCATTATTCTATAATTAATTTTGAATTTAAAACGTTAGTATGCAGGCGAGTTCTTCTCAGGGCATTTCCAGAACTGTGATATGGCTGATGGCTATTATTTCAGGGTTGGTAGTTGCCAACAACTATTATAATCAGCCACTATTGGCACTCATTTCAAATGACGTACAGATTTCAGAAAGTGCTGCCAGCAAAATATCCGTACTGACCCAGATAGGATATGCACTGGGATTGCTTCTTATCGTTCCGTTGGGTGATAAATTTTTCCGTAAAAAACTGATTTTGATTGATCTTCTCTTGGTTTTCGGATCACTTTTATGGATGACCTTTGCTACTCAACTATGGATGCTGTATGCGGCGAGCTTACTGATCGGAATGACCTCTGTTATTCCGCAGCTTTTTGTTCCTATCGCAGCAGAACTTTCATCTGATGAAAAGAAATCTTCCAATATAGGATTGGTAATGTCCGGATTACTTTTGGGTATTCTCTTATCCAGGTTTGTAGGGGGAATCCTGGGAGAAATTCTGGGTTGGAGGGCCGTTTTTGGTATTGCGGCAGGCTTGATGATACTCGTTTGGTTTTCAGTGTATAAAATGCTTCCTGAGCTCTCACCAAATTTTAAGGGGACTTACAAAGATCTGATGCGTTCTGTATTTCATCTCGCAAGAACACAGCCTGTTTTACAACTGGCCTCTTTCCGGGGCGCAATGGCTTTTGGCTCTATGTGTGCTTTATTTACCACTTTGGTTTTTCATATGGAGAAACCTCCATTTAATGCCGGTTCATCTGTGGTAGGGAGTTTTGGTCTGGCGGGGGCAGTAGGTGCTTTAGCCGCAGCCAAAGTCGGGGCATTCCAAAAGTTCATGAATATCAACAGGATCATATTCTACTCACTACTAATCGTTTTAGGCAGCTGGGCTTTTACCTATTTTGCAGGATACACGTATTGGGGTTTGATTGTGGGAGTCATCCTGGTTGATCTGGGAGTACAATCCAGTCATATTATGAATCAAACCAGTTATTTTCTGATCAGAACCAATGCGGTCAACCGCCTGAATACGGTTTATATGGTCTGCTACTTTATCGGTGGATCATTAGGAACATGGCTGGCATCGGTTGCATGGCATTACGCACAGTGGGAAGGGGTGTGCTTCGTTGGGGCAAGCTTTGGTCTCTTAGCTTTAATCGCTCATTTGATCTTTAGCAGGAAAGTAAGTAAAACATTGTAATCCGCGTTTCTATTCGTGAAACAAAGTAGATTCAAGTTAAATGTAATAAATTTTGTTACATTAAAATTAAATGGTAACTTTGCAGAACATTACAACAAGAATTACAATGAAAATAGAAATATGGTCGGACGTTATGTGTCCGTTTTGTTATATAGGAAAAAATAATTTTGAACAGGCTCTTCAAAAATTGCCATTCAAAGATCAGGTAGAAGTAGAGTGGAAGAGCTTCCAGCTGGATCCTACCTTAAATACAGGTGAAACAAAGAATACACTTTCCTACTTCAGAGAGAAAAAAGGCTTTCCTGAGACCCAGGCTGCGCAAATGATCAGCCAGGTTACTCAAATGGGAAAAGGGGCTGGTATTGATTTCAATTTTGAAACTGCGCTTATAACCAATACGTTTCCTGCACATAAATTGTTGCATTTATCTAAAAAATACAACAAGTCCAATGAAATGGAGGAAGCTCTGTTCATCGCCCATTTTATTGATGGCAAAAACGTGGGGGATGTTGATACGTTGGCAGAAATTGCAGAATCACTGGGTATTGATAAAGAGGAGGCAAAGCATGCAGTAACTTCAGAGGAATTGACATCAGAAGTCAATGAAGACATCCAACAAGCCAGAAATAATGGAATTACCGGCGTTCCATTTTTTGTTTTAAATGGGAAGTATGCTGTTTCGGGCGCTCAACCTGTTGAAGTTTTTGAAAATGCACTCCAGCAAACGTATAAAGAAACGGTTTCTCCATTCACAGATCTTTCTAATGGAGAAAATGCCTGTGGCCCCGATGGATGCAGCATTTAACTGATATAATATTCAGAAGACAATTAAATTATGTTATATAGAAAAACCTGAAGAGATTTTCTTCAGGTTTTTCTTTTGTATTTGTAATTTTATACCCTTATTTATTGTCAGATTATGGATATCCATTTTTACCAACCAAGAAATCCTGTTCTTAAAAAATATATCCAGGGATATTATTTTATGGATAAAGATGAATCTGCTTCGTCTATCAGATATCTGACATTTCCAAACAATTTTTTCATTGTTTCAGCCTGTCAGGATGCCGAGATCAGATCGGATGAAGGCAGTATGGAAATTTATCATTCTCCCATAAAAAATATAGTGATTGATTTGGTCTCCCGATGCACAGGATCTACGGAAATCTTTTATGAGAAACCCATTAATGAAATTACCATCTACTTTAAACCTTTGGGGATCTATCATTTTTTTAATGCTGACAAATGCTTAATTCTAAAAGATAAAATTTTATCTTCGGACTTTCGTGAGGCTATGGATAAGATACTGAATGAACACGGGAAGGAAATACAAATAAAAGCCCTGGAAGATTACCTGCTATCTAAATTCATTGATAAGCATCTGACTGGAGCCGAAAACATCATCAAAGACCTTGAGAATGATATCAGTATCCTGGACATTGCTGAAAAGAATGGCATTACAAGACAATACGTTAATAAAATTACCAAACGGTTTGCAGCAAAACCAGCCTCCGAATACCGTAAAATAAACCGGTTTCGAAATTCCCTGCTGCAAAACAAACAGGTGAAAAATCTTACGGAATTATCCTATGAAAATCTTTTTTACGACCAGTCTCATTTTATCAAAGATTTTAAGGAACTTACTCAAATAACTCCAAAAACATTCTTCAAAAAAGTTAATACAGAACAAAATAATATCTGGTTATTTATTTAATCTGTTTCCTTTTTTACAATTCTCAATATTTCCTGCCCCGTACTTTTGTCATGAACTTAAATTATATCTCATGAAGAAAACACTTGTCCTCATCTCATTATTATATTCTTTATCATTTGGCTGCCAGAAAACAAACAACCCTGTTGTGAAAGATATTCTGGAAAAGGTCAAAGATCACTATACGGATAAAGATCTTTATAAAAAGCTTGAAACGGAATTTCAACCGGAAGACTGGGATACACTGACCGGAAAAGAACTGGCTCAGAAGCTTACTGAAAAATTGAGGACTGTGTCCGGTGATCAGCATTTTTTTATTAAATACAAGGACGGTCTAACATCTGAAAACAAGAAAAATGCAAAGGAAACCGCCGCTGAAAATAATTTCCTTAATAGCCTTGAAAATTTCGGATTCGAAAATGTAAAAAGATTGGAAGGGAACATTGGTTATATTAATTTCAAAGGGTTTGCAGAATCCCATTCAAGTGCAAAAACACTTGCATCAGTAATGGATTTTGTTGCGAATACCAACTCTTTGATTATTGATCTTCGTGAAAACAGAGGAGGTGATAACGGAATGCTTATCTTATTTTGCAGTTATTTTTTCAAAGAAAAAACCAATCTGTATTCTACCTATTTCAGAGACAAAGAAAAAACGGTTCAAAATACTACCCGAACAAAAGTTTTAGGAAAAAAATACCTTGATAAAAATGTCTATATCCTTACGAGCAGGTCTTCTTTTTCTGCTGCGGAAGGATTAGCCTACTTTCTTAAAAACTATAAACTCGCCAAAATCATTGGAGAAAATACCGGAGGGGCGGCAAATCCTGTAGACGAATTTATTATTGCAGATCAATACCTCACCGTTATTCCAGTCGGAAAAATTACAGCCACAATAACCCATGGAAACTGGGAACACACAGGTGTTTCCCCGGATATAAAAACCACATCGGAAAATGCTTTAAAAACAGCATATATTCTGGCTTTAAAAGAGATCATGAACAGTAAAATACAAACAGAATTAAATAGGGATGAACTGGAAAGTCTTATTGAGAAATTAGAAAATGAGAAAAGCAAGATGGCAATTTTCTAAGCTTATATTTTCCAAATTGTAATACATCATAAAAATCCTTTCTGCACAAATGCTCAGAAAGGATTTTATAGTAAAATTTAAATCTTTAAATGATTAGAAGTCTTTGAAGTTTTTACCCAAATGTTCTTCTATTACAAAGAATGGATCTTCTTTAAGGGTATGTCCCCTCATATCTATAAGACTTACTTTACTCATCATACGAAGCATGATCCTTCTTTCACAGGTATGTTCAACACCATTAATATTTTTTATTCCCGCGCGGAAAGCGGATCTTCCGTGGGCACATAAATGGTTATTAACGACGATAACGTCTCCTGCCTGAGGAGTAAAATCCGAATAAATCAGATGTTTTGCTTCCTGCCAGAATTTACTGAGCGCATGATGGGCAATATCTGTTTGCTTAATATCCGGATTAAACAATTGCTCTGCGGCATCAAATCTCATAAACGGCAATTCCTTATTTCCGTATAAAATAGCATCTAAAGTATCGATTTCCTCTGCCTCGGTTTTTAGATTTGCATCCTTAGGAATCTTAAAGATCGGATCAAATAAAGGTTTGTAATCTTCATGAATAGATTCATGGGAACGGATAGAGTAAAGGGTAGAAGGTACCTGCTCTTCATTACGGATATACATAAAGCTTAAAAAGTCTGCCTGATGTTTAAGAAAAGCATCTTCCGTATGGACATACAGATCTGTAGCTGATCCTGATCCCGTCTGAGTATCCCGCATTTTTTCATCCGGAATGATCGCATGGATCAGCCCGCCTCCCTTACGCTGTGAATAATACTGTACCGGTTTCGATGGAAGGGTACCATGCAACAAAGCACAGGCAAATCCGTATTGATTGAATTTTGAGTAATCCGCCGATTGCCAGTTGGGTGGAGTCGTTCCTATTTTTTCCTGGTCAATATCAAAAAGGCCCTGGAAAATCAATGCACCATACTGCTCTCTGGAAAAATCGCTGGCAAATGACGCCAGAACCTTTAATAATCTTTCCGGTAAAAAATAAGAGGCCAGTTGATGAACCTGCATGACAAACTCTCTGTTTTCAAAAGTTCCATATTTTCTTTCGAGATGATCTACCGCGTCTTTGATCATCCTGCGCTCGCTATCTGTAATCTGAATGGCTACAGGAAGTACTCTTTCCATAGTCAAACTGCTTTCTTCAAGAATTTTTAGAGAATTCATTAAAAAAAATTTTGTGTTAGGATTAAATTATTATATTTGTTTTTAATTATTCTAAATAACAATTGCGTTGTCAAATTTATGAATTTTTAATTAAGTACCAAATAAAAAATGCAAAAAAACAAAACTTAACGTATTGATTACGAGATAGATAAACTATGTCCAAATAAAAATAAGTCAACACCATTTTTTTTAATCAACGTTATAAATAAATATATGAACAACGAAATTTTGCCTCACGAAGGAGTGATAAACGACACTTTGAATCACTTTTCGGGGAAATTTGAAAACATTTTTCATCAGGATAATTATGATCACTATCGTTCCGCTATCAATGACACTTTAGACCTGGTCGGAACATTTCTTCATAGAAACGACAAACCATTTAGCGGAATAGAAGCTAAAACAATGAAACAAAAGGTTCAGCACATTGACCTGAACCAAAAACTCTCTTCTTATGAAGAGCTCCTGAATGAGGTGGATGACATCTACGTAAAGCATGCCACAGCCTTTCACCTTCCTCAATATGTAGCCCATCTCAATTGCCCTATTGTAATTCCGGCATTAGCCGGAGAAATCCTTGTGAGCGCTATCAACTCTTCACAGGATACTTATGATCAGAGTGCCGGTGGCACTTTTATGGAAAGAAAACTGATTGACTGGACAGCAGAAAGATTAGGGTATTCTTCTGAAAGTGATGGTGTATTCACCGCAGGAGGTTCACAAAGTAATCTGATGGGATTGGTGATGATGCGGGATGTCTTCTCTCAAAAAAACTTACATCACAACATCAAACAAGACGGCTTACCGCCTGAAGCCGGCCGTTTTAGAATTTTCATTTCCGATAAAGCGCATTTCAGCAATTCAAAGAATGCATCTATTATGGGGTTAGGGGAAAAATCCATAATAAAAGTTCCCACTGACCATGAATTCCGGATGGATATTACATTGCTTCAGAAATACATGAAGCGTGAGATCGAATTAGGAAATATTCCTATCGGGATCATAGCAACGGCCGGAACAACAGATTTTGGCAATGTAGACCCATTGGAGGATATTGCGAATATCGCGGCTCAACATAATATCTGGATGCACGTAGATGCAGCATATGGTTGTGCCTTACTTTTAAGCGCGAAATACCGTCATCTTTTAAACGGCATTGAAAAAGCAGATTCTGTAACAATAGATTATCATAAATCATTCTTCCAACCGATCAGCAGTAGTGCTTTCATTGTTAAAAACAGGAGAGAACTTCGAATTCTTAAACATCATGCCGATTATCTGAATCCTGCAGAAATGGATGAGGAAGAGATTCCTGCACAGATCAATAAGTCTATTATACAAAGTACCCGTCGATTTGACGCCTTAAAACTTTGGTTTACCTTAAGAATGATGGGGCAGGAACAATTGGCTGAATATACCGACAGGGTGATTGATCTTACTAAAGATGCAGCAGCAATGATCACTGAAGACCAGGAATTTGAATTGCTATCGCATACTGACCTTAGTGTATTGGTATTCCGTTATCTGAGAGACGATATTGAAGATCTGAATGCACTGAACTTACATATAAAAATGAAATTGTTCTACAGTGGAGAGATCCTGGTAGCAAGTACCAAGGTTGATGGTAATTTCTATCTGAAATTTACTTTCCTGAATCCTATTACTACGACTGAAGATATTCATCAAATATTAAACACAATAAAAAAGCATGGAGAAAATTTTGGAACAACAAACTAATGTTGCAGAAAAAGCGCTTACCATTACAAGCAGAATCTTATTGAATGGTATGTTGCGGGAACTGGGGAACGGAAGATTTTATGAAGGAGTTCCAAAATATGATACCCTTACTGCCCGGGCACTTCAAAACAGCAATTACCCGCTATACATAAGATTTGAATTAAAAAAGAGCGATCTGTTTTTATTCGCCCCTGTTGCTTATCGTTCCGAAAGTTCATTTCACGATTATGCAATGCCTTTATGGGCCGTTGATCATAAAAATGAAAGCATTTTTGAGGTGGATATCGACCAGCTGACAGCTTTGGTTTATAAAGAGCTTTCTGAGCAATTCAGTGAACAAGGGTTGGAATTGTTTACCAAAAGAATCCAAAGCAGCTTCAGAAACCTGGAACTGATCATGAATGCTGGTGCTCAGGAGAATGATCCTGTGTCTTACTCCTTTCTGGAATCTGAGCAGAGGCTTCCGGCAGGGCATAATCTTCATCCTTTTACCAAAGCAAGGATGGGATTTTCAAAAGAAGAACAGCTTTTATATGGTCCTGAATTCAATAAAGAGATACAGCTTGAGTATTTTTTAGTGCATAAAAACAATGTTGTAGAAAACTCTGTTTTAGAGATCTCCTACAATGAATTTCTGAAAAGCATCGTTTCTCTGCCTTCGGACTTTGGAAAAAATGATCTTAAAGAAGGGGAAAGCCTGTCTGACTTCTATATCGTTCCATGTCATCCCTGGGAAGCCAGTTATCTTTTATCGATAAAAGAATGCTCGGAAATGATAGAAAACAGGACATTAATTCACATCGGAGCCCTGGGAGAAGGATTTTATTCAACATCTTCTATAAGAAGCATGTACAGCCCTCATATTCCATGGATGCCAAAGTTTTCCCTGAATGTTCTTTTAACCGGTTCGATCAGGATCAACACTGAAAAAGATTTAAAAAGAGGCTATGCTTCAGCACTATGGCGAAAGCACGCAGCTTCAGCATTTGAAAAGGATTTTAATCAGTTCAAACTTCTTTTAGAACCTGTAGCATTGGGAGTCTACCACAATGATAAAAACATTGATAGTCTTAATTTATTAGTTCGCGAAAATCCGTTTTTACCTGAAGATAAAATACTTTTACTCGCCAGGTTATGCCAGGATGAGCCTGCTGACGGAAAGACTTTTATACAGAAATTTTTCTCGGATGTTTCAGATGTCCTGGGAATGGGTCTTGAAGAATCCATAACCACATGGTTCGAAAAGTATATTAAACTATTAATCGCTCCATTAAACCACTTATACAGCCAATATGGAATGGCTCCTGAAGCTCATCAGCAGAACCTGTTGATTCAGCTGGATGATCAATTGCTTCCTCAAACACTTTTTGTAAGAGATGCACAGGGTTATCTCCTCAGAGAAAGTTCGAGAGACCAGTATACCGGGCTGGCTAAAGAATATCCGGAGATTGAGGATCTCTTTATCAAAGATGAGCGTCTTTTAGATATCATTTCTTATCATGTACTGGTGAGCAATTTTTCAGCACTTATCGCCTCATTAGGAAAAACAGGGTGGGTAAGTGAACGAATGCTGATTGATATATTATACCGGGAGTTTGATGCCGTTCACCATGAGATGCCTTCAGCGTTTACCAACTATGCCCTTCAAAACAGGTATTGGGGAACCAAAACAAACTTTAAGGCAGTAGCCAATGAGATTGATGGAATTACCAGTGCCGGGGCTATTTCTTATGCCAGGGTTCCCAACCTTCTTTACAAATATTTCTTCTCGGATCAGCTGATCAATCCAAAAGGAAACGATGTGTTCTTCAGGCGTTATTTTCAGAAAGAAGATGTTACAATCAGTATGCGTCCTATTAACCTTGATGAGGATCTTGAAATGCTTCATGAATGGTTCAATCGGGAGCATGCTGTAAAAATATGGCAGATGAACTGGCCGATTGACGAGCTGGAAACCTATTACCGACTGATGTTACCGGGTGATGAAGCCCACAGCTATATTATTTCGAGTAATGATGAACCTTCCTGCAATATTGAAGTTTACTGGCCATGCCGGGATATTGTGGGAGATTATTATGAAGTAATACCTACAGACTATGGGACGCATCAGTTTATAGCTCCGACAGATCCTAAAAAGAAATATGTTTCTCCTTCCACACAATCTATGGTAGATTACGTTTTTGCCCAACCGGAAGTTGGAAAAATGGTAGGAGAAGGCTCTGTAGATTCTTTTGCATCCATGATGAATAAGGCACATGTAGGCTTCAAAATAGAAAAAATCATTGAAATGCCACACAAAAAAGCCAATCTGAACTTCTGCTACAGAGAATGGTATTGGGAAAAATTCCCACAAAACAAAGATGTACAAATCACCGCAAAAATCGCTGAACATGACTAATGAAACCATATATAATGTAATAGGAATAGGTATCGGGCCTTTTAATTTAGGGCTAGCTGCTTTATCCAATCCTATATCTGAACTAAAAACACTTTTTCTTGATCAAAGGGATGGCTTCGACTGGCATCCGGGATTAATGATAGACCACGTAACCCTTCAGACACCGTTTTTGTGTGACTGTGTTTCGATGGCGGATCCTACCAATCCCTTAAGCCTTCTTAATTATCTTAAAGAAACCAACAGGTTATATAAATTCTTTATCAGGGAAGATTTCTTCATTCCCCGAAAAGAATACAACCGCTATTGTCAATGGGTAGTCAGCCAATTGCCACAATGCCGTTTTTCCACACAGGTTGTCGATATTATTTATGAAGACGGACTTTATCTGATTACCACACTTCACACCAAAACCAAGGAGGCGGTAGTTTTTAAAGCGGAAAGACTCATCCTCGGTACCGGGACACAGCCCCATATTCCTTCATTTATTCCGAAAGAAGATTCCAGGATCCTTCATACAAGTTCTTATTTGTACAGAAAAGAGGAGCTTTTATCTAAAGGCCGTAAAATAGCGGTAATTGGTTCAGGGCAAAGTGCTGCGGAAGTCTTTTACGATCTTCTTCAAAGCCGCAATGAAAATACGGAATTAGGATGGTATTCCCGACCTGACAGGTTTTTCCCGATGGAATATTCAAAACTTACCTTAGAGCTTACTTCCCCTGATTACGTAGATTATTTTTACAGCAGAAACGAAGCTGCCCGCAAAGCTATCTTAAGCAAGCAACAGGCACAGTTTAAAGGGATCAATTATGACCTGATCAACCAGATCTATGATTTTATCTATGATCTGAATATTGATAATGCCGATCCAAAGCTTACGATCATTCCCAACAGCCAGCTGGATCGGGTAGATAACAGCAATACAGAACGTCTTACCCTTGAATTTACACAATTGGAACAGGATATCCCTTATGAACAGGAAGCTGATTATCTCGTAATTGGAACAGGATACCGTTATCATGAACCTTCATTCTTAAAAAATATTGAATCAAGAATTAAAAGGGATTCCAACGGGTTATTTGCCGTGAACAGGAATTACTCAATAGATCATAACGGAGGTGAAATTTATGTGCTTCATGCAGAAGTCCATACCCACAGCTATATTTCTACCGACCTTGGAATGGCGGCTTACCGTAATTCTTATATCATCAATGATATTCTGGGAAGGGAGCATTATAAAATAGAAAAGAAAATAGCCTTCCAGGATTTTGACGTTGAAAAACACGCAATGCCAACCGCCAAAATATAATGAATAATGAGTAACGATAATACGATAATTAACCAGAAACACTGGCTACAGGCTAACAGGGACCTTATGGCCAAAACAATCGCCGAATTAATGCATGAGGAGCGATTAAAGCCTGTCGCTGTATATCAAGATGAAGAAGGATATACCATCTTCAGACTTGAGACAGGATTTGAAAACATAGAATATAGCTTCAGGGGACAGGAAAGAATGATGGATTTCTGGCATATTGATAAAGCCAGTATTACAAAAACAGAGAATGGCGAAAAAACCGACATCCTTAATATCCCTCAATTTTTCCTTGAAATGCAGGCGGTTTTTGATCTTGATTCCAATACATTAGCAAAATACACAGAAGAATTACTGCATACTTTATATTGTGATTCCCTGATCTTGTCCAGAGGGATTATGACTTCAAAGGATCTGGCATCCAGTAATTACCAGACAGTAGAGCACCAGATGACAGGTCACCCATGGGTTATCGTCAATAAAAGCAGATTAGGCTTTTCACCTACTGACCTTGAAACCTTTGCCCCGGAAGCGGATAAGAGCTTAAAAGTCCTTTGGTTTGCCGCTCATAAGAGCAGATCATCTTTTCATTCTTTAGGGCATATCGATCAGGAAGAATTTTACCGCTCTGAAATCGGGGATGAATTATATCAGAATTTTCAACAAAAACTGATCAATAAAGGAAAATCAGTTGAGGATTATCATTTCATCCCGGTGCATCCCTGGCAATGGGAACATAAGTTAAAGATCCATTTTGCCGGAGATCTTGTCTCCGGAATACTAATTCCTCTGGGAGAAGGGAATGACGTTTACAGCCCGCAACAGAGCATCCGTACTTTATTCAATGCAGATCATCCTGAGAAGAGATACTTAAAAACGGCTGTCTCCATTCTGAGTACCGGAAACATCAGAGGACTTTCCCCTAAACAGATGAAAATAGCACCCTCTATTACAGATTGGGTAAAAGGACTGATCAAAGGGGATGCTTATCTGGAAAATAAAGGAACCATATTTCTCGGTGAAGAAGCTTCAATCGCTTACCACCATCCGCAATACGGTGCTATTACAGGCGTTCCATATCAATATAATGAGTTCCTGGGAGCATTATGGCGTGAAAGTGCCGGATCTTATTTAAAGGAAGACGAAGAAATGTTTACCATGGCTTCATTGCTCTATGTGGATCAAAACGGAGTTCCCCTGGTACAAGCTTTTGCTGAAAAAGCAGGAATTAGTGTAAAACAATGGATCACAGATTATCTGGATGCTTATCTTACTCCTCTTCTTCATATCTATTACACCCATTCTCTTTGCGTAACACCTCACGGAGAAAACATTATGGTGGTATTGAGAAACGGGCTTCCACAAAGGATTGTTATTAAAGATTTTGTAGATGACATTGTTTTAACGACAGAAGCCAGAGAAAAATTACCGGATCATCTGGCAGACGGCCTGATTCAGTCTTCAAACAAGGAAAATGTTCCATTGTCCATTCTTCTTGGGGTTTTTGATGCCTTTTTCAGATATTTATCAAACGTTCTTCATACCTATTCGGATCTTAAAGAAGAAGAGTTCTGGACACTTGTTCATGAATGCATAGAGCACTACAAAAATCAAAACCCTGATTTAAAGGACCGCTATGCAAAATATGATCTGTATGTTCCGTCATTCAAAAGATTCTATATCAACAGTGTACGCTTGAAAAATAACGGTTACAGTGAAAACAAAGCATTTGCTATTCCAAAGAAAGATGGTGCTTTACCAAACCCATTGTACCAGATAGCCAATAAAAATTCTGTCGTGGCACTATGAAAAAGTTCCTGCATCTTGTAAAAGACGGTTCTGTATTTGCGTACGGAGCATTAGCCGGGAGAAAAACCGAGCTTACCAGCGGAAGCATCAACCGTTCAATCTTCAGTTTAGCCATTCCTATGGTGATGGAGCTTGTTATGGAATCTGTTTTCGTGAGTATCAATCTTTTAATTATTGCGAAGCTTGGAGATAAGGTCCTCGGACTTGTTGGTATTACAGATAACTACATCAATTTTGCCAACGCGATTGCCATCGGTCTTGGGATAGCGGCTGCTACATTAACGGCCAGGAGAGCAGGTGAAAAAGACAAGGAAGGAATGGGACAAACGGCACAGTATATCATACTGCTTGCGTTTGGATTTGCCCTCTTGGTTGGGGGACTGTCATTTATTTTCGCATCCGATATCATCGGCTTTCTCGGGATTAAACCCGATAGTATTGATCATGGAGTCCTTTTTTCCCAACTGGTATTTTTAAGTATCGGATTGGTTATTCTGAGGCTTTCCATTAACGGGCTTTTCAGAGGGGCCGGAGATGCCTCCCTTGCCATGAAATCCCTTTGGCTTTGCCATATATCGAGTATGGTATTCGCGGTCATCTTTGTTTTCGGACTTGGTTTTATTCCTGCTTACGGATTGATGGGATTAGCTTATGCTACTGTTTTATCCCGCCTGCTTGCGGTAATATACCAGTTTTTTATCCTCCTTACAGGAAAAACCAGTATCAAGATTGGTACGAAGTTTCACTTCGACCTTTCCTTAACAAAGAAAATCCTCAAAATTACATTTGGCGGACTGGTTCAGTATATTATTCCTGCCTCCAGCTGGCTGATTATGGTGAAGATTATTGCAACCTTTGGAACCACCGCACTTGCAGGTTACATTATTGCCCAAAGGATAGCTTCTGTGGCAACCATGCCTGCCTGGGGAATAGGAAATGCTGCGGGAGTTCTTACGGGCCAGAATCTGGGAGCAGGAAATCCGGATCGTGCGGAAAAAACCGTATGGAGGGCAGGAGGAATCAATATGACATATCTCGTGGCTGTTGCTTTATTCTGGCAACTGGCAGCGGAATATGTTGTTACCTTTTTTACTTCGGAAGCCCAGGTCGCTCAGTATGCAGTCCAGTATATCCACGTGGTTTCAATGGCTTATTTGTTATTAGGCTTTACAATGGTGATCAGCCGCGCACTTAATGCTGCCGGAAATATCATGCAGGTAACCCTGCTGTATATGATCATGTTTTATGTTATTCAGCTTCCTTTGGCTTATCTCCTTGGAGTAAGGCTTCAATGGGAACTGAAAGGAATATTTACAGCTATCGTTTCTTCGGAAATTGTACTGGCTGTACTTTTCCTTATGATCTTCAGAAATGGTAAATGGAAAACTATAAAAATTTAAAATGCACACAACAGACGAATTTTATGAAATTATTGCATCAGCAATTGCAGTAAAAAAAGAAATGATTGATGAAAACCTTACCTACCAGGAAATCCCGGAATGGGATTCTATGTCCCATCTTCTTATAGTAGAAGCATTGGAACAGTTCTACCAAATAAAGTTTGATTTTAATGATATTCTTGAAATGGGAACTGTAGGAAAGATCCGCGACAAAATGAAAAAATACGATGTACTCGTAGAAAACTAAGTATATGAAAATTTTAGAAAATGTAATTGCCAACAGAAGCCTCTCTTTTATAGAGGCTTCCAGTGGCAAAAGTGTTCCGGTAGGAACATTGTACCGGTCATTAGGCCTGAATCCTGTAGAAAAAGGATTGATTTTTTTATACAATGACAATCAGCTGTCCAGTATTGAAGTTTTACTGAACTTCTATGGTACGGCTCATGCCATTGCAATTCTGGGACAAAAGCTTCACCCGGACTTCAAAGAACGCCTGGAAGCAGAATACCGTCCGAAATACATCTTTGATCCGTCAAGGGAAAAGCTTCAGGGATATTCATCCAGAGAATTCTCAGAAACCATTAAAATCTTTGTTAGAGAAGATTATAAACCGGAAGTTTCTATTCATCCGGATATTAAGATTCTTTTAAGCACCTCGGGAACAACAGGAGTTCCTAAGCTGGTTAAGCTTTCGGATGAGAGTTTTTATAAAAATGCGGTGAGTATTCTGCAATACATGCCTATCCTGGAATCGGATGTAGTTCCGTTAAATGTCCCGATTAATTTCGTGTATGGTTTTTCGATTTTCACTACCAACTGTATGCGGGCAGGGAAAATAGTATGCACGGATAAAGATATTATGCAAAAGGCATTCTGGGATGAAATGGAAGAGTACGGATACAGTACACTGGGTGGCGTACCATACCTTTATGAAAATCTGAACCGAATAGGCTTCTTCAGAAAAGATAGTAAAAGCCTACGATACATGACCCATACAGGAGGGGTTATCAACGGAGAACTTCGAAAAACGATCTTCAATTACTGTCATGAATTTGAAAAACAATTCTTTGCCCAATATGGACAGACAGAAGCCGGAGGAAGAATGGCTTACCTCAGTACCGATGGACTTCTTGAAGAAGAAACGTCTATTGGTAGCCCGGTACACGGCGCAAGCTTTGAGATCGATCCGGAAACAGATGAACTTCTTTTCTTCCATGAAAGTATATGTGGAGGATATGCCAATACACTCCATGATCTTGCAACTTATGAGCAACCCAAAGTGCTTCGTACAGGAGACACCGCCAGGCGAGGACAAAATGGACTGTACTATATTACAGGAAGAATAAAACGCATCATGAAGCTATTCGGAATTCGTCTCAACCTGGATGAGGTTGAATTTATTCTTAAAAATGAACTGGAGGGAAACACATTTGTATGCCTGAATTCCAATGACAAAAAGATCATTGTATTATATGACAACAATGAAATTGATCCTCAGATTATCACTGAAACCATAAAGAATAAATTACGCATCAATCCTCAATATGTACGCACGGAACATATAGAGACATTTCCACTATCACAAAACGGCAAAATAAATTATCCTCTGTTACAAAACCTTCAGCATGAAAACATTTAGAACCCTTATATTACTTTTACTTCTTGTCAGCTTTCCCGTAATTGTCTCTGCACAACAGAGCGAACGTGTCAACGGCAAGATCATGCTGTCTGATAAAGCACCGGTAAAAAACGCGCTTTTAAGACTAGTAAATACGCCTTATCAGGCAAAAACCAATAATTCAGGAGAATATTATTTTGACAACGTGCCGCCTGGGGAGTATACTCTTCAGGTGGTTTTAAATGATATCGAACTCACACGTGAAACCATTCGTATTGAGAAAGATGTCTATGAAATCCCGGTTATTTATACCGCGGTGGAGAACAATGTTATTGAAGGAATTACCGTATATGCCGTAAGCAGAAATAAATTTCTCGATAAGGACAGTACTTCAATTGCTAAAATGCCGTTGAAAAACCTGGAAAATCCACAGATGTACACCAGCATCAATCAACAAATCCTTAAAGAACAGCTTGTTTATGATGTTTCAGATGCTTTGAAAAACGTTCCTGGTGTTGTGAAAATGCAAGGAAGCGCCGGAAGAGCAGGAGACGGAAGTTTCTACTATAACTTAAGAGGTTTTCCAACAAGAGTTTCGATGGTAGACGGTGTCCCGGCAACCACCAACTCTGAAATTGATCCTTCAGATATTGAACGTATTGATGTAATCAAAGGACCTTCCGGAACATTATACGGTGGAGCGGTAACATCATTTGGCGGACTGATCAATGTTGTAACCAAAAAACCAAAAGATTATTTCGGGGGAGAAGTTTCCTATTTATTGGGAAGTTATAACCTGAATCGTGTTACAGCTGATGTTTATGGTCCGATCACCGATTCCAGAAAAACGTTATTCCGATTAAATGCAGCATATCAGTATCAGAACGGATTCAGGGATTCTGAGTTCAGAAAGTCTATGTTTGTGGCTCCTACACTGAGTTACCAGGTTAATGACAGATTAAAGTTCAATCTTGGAGCGCAGATTTATACCTACGAAGGAACGAATACGCCGATTATTTTCCTTGCCAGAACACGCCCGTTTGAAGCACATACTCCTCAGGAGCTTGGATTTGACTGGAAAAGATCATATTCCAACAATGATATGAGTTTAAAAGCTCCGTCTATCAATGTAAAAGCTGAGGTTAATTATAAAATTTCCGACAACTGGAGTTCGCAGACTTTGATTTCGAGAAACTACAGAAAAACAGAGGGATTATACCAGTATCAATTTATCCGATCACCTAAAAGAGACGATATGCTGGAGCGTAACGTACAATGGCAGAATTCCGAAGGAGCTTCCACAAGTATCCAGCAGAATTTTAACGGACAATTTAAAATTGGGAAAATTAAAAATAAACTCCTGATCGGATTGGATTATTTAAATCAGTCACTGAACAATAATAATTCTCCAATCGTAAAGTATGATACGATCAACGGAAGGGATCTTACGGGTAAATACGGTGCAATATCAAAAGATCTGGCACTTCAGAAAATACAGATTTTCACACAAAATGCTATTACTAAAACAGGAAAATCGCCATTGGAAAGAAATACAATTTCAAGTAATATGTATGGGGCTTATATTTCTGATGCCGTTTATATTACCGACCGTTTAATTACATTGCTAAGTTTACGTTTTGATCATTATGAAAGTAAAGGTCAACTTGACCTTAATACCAATACGAATACAGGTGCATTCAATCAGAATGCCTGGTCACCGAAACTGGGTATTGTTTACCAGGTATTTAAAGATCGCCTGTCTGCATACGCCAACTATATGAATGGTTTTAGCTATGTAGCTCCGAGCTCTCAGCCGCTTCCAGATTATAGCGGAGATTTTAAACCTCAAAGATCTAATCAATGGGAAGCTGGAATTAAAGGAAATTTGTGGAGAAACAAGGTGAATTTCACGATCGGATATTACAATATCCTTGTCGACAATATGCTAAGGGCAGATGTTGTGATTCGAGATGGAAAAGGGTATAATGTAACCATTCAGGATGGAGAACAAAGAAGTAAAGGAATTGAAATTGAAACCATTTTAAACCCTATCCATGGTTTAAATATTATGGCAGGATATTCATACAATGACAGTAAATTTGTAAGATCCGCGGCAAATGTGGAAGGCCGCCGTCCTTCATCTTCGGGTCCTGCAAATGTATTCAATTCATGGATCAGTTACATACTCCCAATCAACGGACTACAGGGATTAGGTATAGGTTTCGGACTTAATCGTGTAGGTAAACAAATAACAGTGGATAATGCAACTACAGGACAATTTATATTTCCTGCCTATACATTGATCAATGCTTCTGTCTCTCTTGAAAAAGAAAGATACAGACTAGGATTTAAAATGAATAATTTAGGGAATGCCCAATATTTTGCAGGGCAAGGTGTTGTAGTAGCCCAAATGCCTCGTAATTTTGTTGCTGAGGTTAGCCTTAAGTTTTAATAATGAATTCTAAATTGAGAAAAATCACATATCAATTACATCTATGGCTCGGACTAATGTCCGGGCTTATAGTTGTAATAATGGCAGTTACCGGTTGCATCCTGGCATTTGAAAAAGAATTAAAACATACGTTCTATCCTGAAAAATATTTTGTCAGATCAGTTAAAAATGAAAAGCTCCCGTTTTCGGAACTAAAATTGAAAGCTGAACAGGCATTACCTGACAGCTTAAAACTTAGCAGGGTAGAGATATCTTCCGATCCTTACCGCAGTTATGCATTCCGTTCCCTGAAAATGAATGACGAAGCATGGACATATTGGGGAACTTATATTTATTATTACAGGGTTTATATAGATCCTTATACCGGAAAAGTTCTTGCAGTTGAGAACGCCAAAACCGACTTTTTTGAAATTGTGATGGATCTCCACAGAAGATTATTGCTTGGAGAAAAGATAGGAAAGACCATTACGGGATATTCCACACTGATTTTAGCGATCATGCTTTTTTCCGGCTTAGTGATCTGGTATCCCCGTAAAATGAATAAAAATGCATTGAAAGGCATGTTTTTTATTAAAACATCAGCTAACTGGAAAAGAATTAATTATGACAGTCACAATGTTCTGGGTTTTTATGCTGTGATCCCTCTGCTTCTGATATGCTATTCCGCAGTGATATGGAATTTTGAAAATATTGATCAATGGGTAAAGAAAACTTTAAACGGAAAGGCCCACACTGAACAAAAAGCTAAAAGTACAGTACCCGCCACCGGGTTCTCCAATCAAAAAATGATCCTGGATATCGTAGGGAATAAAGTGGAAAAAAGTCTGGCAGGTAAAAAATCCGCATTGATCAGTTTTCCCAAAAAAGAAGAGGGAACGTACTATGCAGAGATAACATATGGTGAAAAACAATACCAGAATGAGCAATTCAATTTTGATCAATATACCGGGGAAACTTTAAAACATCAATTGTATAATGACAAAAATATCGGGAACGGAACCGCTCTAAGAGGAAGAAATTACGATCTGCATACAGGAAGTATTCTGGGTACGGCAGGCAGAATTTTATATCTCATTGCTGGTTTAATTGCAGCATCACTTCCCATTACAGGATTTATGATTTATCTAAACAGGAAAAAAAAGAAACCAACAAAAAGGAGTCATGCAAAAATTCATAAGCGAAGACATTCCTTTTTTCAAAATAGCCACTAAAAAGAGTAACAAAAATGGTACTCTTTTTTATGGACTTCAAAAATTATGAAATCAGTCTCTTTACATTTTCAGATAAAATTCTGATACTTTGTTCCATTTCTTCGAAAGTTAAGTTTCCAAATCCCAGCCTCATTGCCGTAAGATTTTTGTTTTGATACAATAATGTTTTAGGAATGAATAGGTTATTCTGAGCGCAATTCCTGCTGAGCTGCATAAGGTTCAGGGGAACATTCCACTCAATCCAGATCGCTAAGCCGCCTGATGGTTTTTGGAACCGTATATATTCCCCAAGATATTCTTCCAGTAAAAGAGCGAACTGGTCCCTTCTTTCCTGATAAATCTTGACCGATTTCTTAAGATAACGATGAATTTCTCCTTCAGCAATCATTTCACCCAATACCTGCTCCATAAGAATATCACCCTGACGGTCTATAATTCCCAAATATTTCCGCAATTCAGTCATCAGGTTTTCCGGAGCCACAATAAATCCTGTCCGGAATCCCGGGGCCAGTGATTTTCCGAAAGAACCGGTGTAAACAACCATTCCGTTTGTATCTGCACTTGCTAAAGGAAGGATAGGACTCTTATCATAATGGAAGTCATAATCGTAATCATCCTCCAGGATCACAAATCCAAATTCGTTCGCCAGGTTCAGCAGCTCTAGTCTTCTTTGAGCACTTAACGTTACCGTGGTAGGATAGTGGTGGTGAGGAGTGAGATATAACATTCGTATCTTTTGCTTTTCACAAGCCTCCCTTACATATTCCACCATAATTCCTTCTTCATCGATAGGAACAGGAACAATGTGAACCCTGGCTTTCTCCAGTATCATATTAACCGAAAAATAGCTCAGTGCTCCTACCAATACAGTGTCGCCTTCTGATAAAAGTACTTCCGAGACAATATAGATGCTCATTTCCGTACTTCTTGTAATAAGCAGATTTTTTTTGGAAATAGGAAGCCCTCTTGAGAGATTCAGGTAATGAGATAGGTTCTTTTTAAAGAATTCACTTCCGTCATGATTATAATGGCCAAGCATTTTATGATGTGCTTTACGCTTGAGAATAGCACTGTAAATCTTGGAATGCTGGTCAATCTGTGTTAACCTGATATCCGGTACCCCATCATTCAACAGATATTCACATGCAGAATGCTCAAATGGGTTATCGAGGATATTGGACGTTTTAAAAGAAAAGCCTGTTGTTTTCGGATAATGTTCAAGGTCATTGGTTTCAAAATTTTTAACCTTTGTAGGCTCATCCTTATTTTTCCCGATAACAAATGTCCCCTTATTCGGGATGCTGTCCACCCAGCCCTGAGCAAACAGCTCATCATATACGGCAACAATCGTATTACGATGTACTTCAAGGGTTTGACTTAAAGCCCTGGTTCCCGGAAGTTTGGTCCCAAAAGGAAGGTAACCACGCTGAATCGCATTGATCAGCTGATTGGCAATCTGCATATATATTGAAGCGTCTGAACTTCTGTTAATTTTGACAAAACTCTGATAAGGAATTTCAACCGGACTATCCATAATATTAAAACTGGCACCATTCAACCATCCGGCAATATACTACATTTGAATCAAAATAAAAATACATGGAATTTTACAATCTATTAGAACGTATTGTAAAAAATAATGAGGTTCATGCCAAATGGCTGAATACATTATCTTTTATGGAGAATGCAGGAGCCAGAAAAATTTCCAGCTGTGAGCATCCTACCCAGGTGAGCCAGATCCAGCTAAAACATGCAGCAGAAGAACACCGCCATGCCTACTATCTGAAAAAGCAGATCGGAAAGCTTAATCCCGACTTTTGTAAAACCTATGAAAAAGAGGAGCTTCTGGCTTCATTGGCAACCCGTCAATATCTGCACTCTTTGGATATTAAAGCGTGTAAATATTTACAAAAAGCATTTTCCTTAACCAAAGAAGAGCTAAAATATGCGGCTTACCTTTTTGTAACCTATGCCATTGAAGTACGTGCCGATGAGCTATATCCCGTATATCAGGATATCCTGACTAAAGAATCTTCTAAAATTATGGTAAAGTCAATCATTCTTGAAGAAGAAGGACACTTAGAGGAAATGATCAATCAACTGAATGAGTTTTCACCAGACTGGCAGCTTCATGCAGAAGAGATTCTTAAAATTGAACATCAGTTACATGAACAATGGATCAGTTCCATTACAAAAGAAGTAATACAGCTGAATTAAAAATGAGAGAGGGTCAATTAGCTCATTTCCATCAGGCATTGGATAAAAGAAGAGAGCAGGGAATCTTAAGGTCTCTCCGGCCTAAGCTTGAAGGAACAGATTTTTATTCTAATGATTATCTGGGTCTGGCACAAAATAAAGCATTTCAGCATTATTTGCTCGGGCAGGTTCAGAATAATCCTGCATTATTAGCAGGCAGCACAGGATCAAGACTAATCAGTGGTAATAGTGCAGTAGCCGTTCACACGGAGGAATTTATTGCCCACCAACATCAATACGATTCAGCATTGCTTTTTTCTTCCGGATACAATGCCAATCTGGCTTTGTTCTCTGCCCTGCCAGGAAGACAGGATACTATTATTGTAGACGAACACATCCACAGATCGGTACACGATGCCTGCTGCATCACCCATGCAAAAAAGATCAAGTTTAAACATAATGACCTTATCAGCTTAGAAGAAAAATTAAGCAAAATTCAGGGAAACTGTTACATTGGCATTGAAAGCCTGTATTCGATGGAAGGTGATTTTGCTCCGATCCAAAAAATTGTTGAGCTGGCAGAACAATACAATGCCCATCTCATCGTGGATGAAGCTCATTGTTTTGGTGTTTTAGGATATGGATTAGTTAATGAAAATCAATTACAGGACAGGGTTTTGGCTACTGTGATAACTTATGGTAAAGCTTTAGGGGCACATGGAGCAGCTATTTTAAGCAGTCGGCTGATCAAAGACTATCTCATTAATTTTGCGTCTCCTTTTATTTATACCACATCAGCACAGGATGTTCAATGGAATTCTGTAAAAGCCGGATATAATTTCCTGAAAATCCATCCTGAATTAGCATTAGAACTACAGCACAATATCACCCTTTTTAGAAAACAAGGACTTCAAAGCCCTTCATCAGAAAGCAGCCCGGTACAGGCTATTGTTATTCCTGATAACCACCAATTACAATTGCTGCAAAAAACATTATCGGAAAAGGGAATGCTCACCTATGCAGTCTACAGTCCAACCGTGAAAGAAGGAACAGAAAGATTAAGGGTTTGTCTGCACAATTTTAATACCGAAGAAGAGATTATTGAGCTTGCCACAACAATCAGAGAAATTATGTGAATATAAAATAACGAAATCACAGAATTGAGGATTTGTAGTTGATTATCAAGAGGTAAAAGCCTTCTACTTTTTAACAACATTATAAATCCACAATTTTAAGATTCAGCAAGTAAGCTGTTCAGCGATTTCGCCTTTAAACAATATTAAACCTATGAAATTATTTGTCACCGGAATAGGAACCGAAATAGGAAAAACAGTTTGTTCAGCAATTTTAACCAACCATTTTAAAGCAGATTACTGGAAACCCGTTCAATCCGGAGATCTTCATTATACGGACAGTATGAAAATTAATAATTGGGTGGGACATGAGGTCTGTTGTTATCCCGAAACCTACCGTTTACACCTCGCGGCTTCTCCTCATCAATCTGCAGCAGCAGAAGGAAAACAAATCAGTGTTGACGATTTTCAGTTACCGGATACATCAAACACCCTGGTCGTAGAGGGAGCCGGAGGATTAATGGTACCACTTTCGGATCATGAATTTATGATTGACCTGATAGAAAAACTGCAGTTACCTGTTGCCCTGGTAGTCAGAAATTATTTAGGATGTATCAATCACACTTTGTTATCCATAATGGCTTTAAGAGAAAGAGGGCTTTCATTAAAATACCTGATCCTTAACGGATCTTTTCCCACCGATACAGAACGGGTGATCATCAACTATATAGAAAAAGAAACCCATATCATCAGAATACCTGAGATGGATTCAATTACAAAAGAAAACATAGAAACAATATCAAACAATTTAAAACACGTATACAATGGATAAAACAACAAAACTTAGAAATGACTGGACGAAAGAGCAGATAGAGGAAATATTTAACCTGCCTCTATTAGAACTTGTATACAAAGCTGCGACCGTTCACCGGGAATGGCATAACCCTGAAGAAGTACAGATTTCAACATTATTATCAATAAAAACAGGAGGTTGCGTGGAAGACTGTTCCTATTGCGGACAAGCTGCACGCTATCATACGAATATCAAAGTACAGGCCTTACTTCCTACAGAAAAAGTAATTGAACATGCCCAGAAAGCCAAAGATTCTGGATCTTCAAGGTTCTGTATGGCTGCTGCGTGGCGTGAAGTACGCAACAACAAGGATTTTGATCGCGTAATCGATATGGTGAAAGGAGTAAACGAGCTCGGATTAGAAGTATGCTGTACATTGGGAATGCTCACAGAAGAACAGGCAATACGTTTACAGGAAGCAGGGTTATATGCTTATAACCACAATCTGGATACCTCTGAACAGTATTATGAAGAAATTATTTCAACGCGTACATTCGATAACAGGATCAATACCATTAATAACGTTAGAAAAGCAGGAATTACTGTATGCTCCGGAGGGATTATCGGTCTTGGGGAAACCAATGGGGATCGTATTTCCATGCTGCTGACATTAGCTACAATGCCTAAACACCCGGAATCCGTTCCGATCAATGCCTTAGCCAGAGTAGCCGGAACCCCTCTTGAAAACAACCCCAAAGTAGATACCTGGGAAATGGTGAGAATGATCGCTACCGCAAGAATTGTAATGCCATCATCAATGGTTCGTTTGAGCGCGGGACGCATCGAGATGACCGAAACCGAACAGGCATGGTGCTTTATGGCAGGAGCTAATTCCATTTTTACCGGAGAAAGGGAAACTCTTTTAGTAACCCCAAACCCAGGAGTTTCGGAAGATATGCAAATGCTCAATACCCTCGGATTGAAACCGATGAAAAAAAGAGAAGAAGCCTTGGTGAATAGTGAAAGTTAGAGGTTAGAGGTTAGAGGTTAGAGGTTAGAGGTTAGAGGCAAAATTACAGATAAATCCAGGTCTTTATTCTTTGTTCTTTTTTCTTTTCTCCTCTTTTTCTCCCCTTCATCATACACACTAAAACAACACACAATATAAATCAATCTATGCCGAACGAATTACAAAAAAGAGACCGGGCCGTGAACTGGCATCCGTATACTCAGATGAAAACAGCTGACGATGCAATTCCTATCGTCAAAGGAAAAGGAGTATATCTCTATGACAATGAAGGTAAAAAATATATCGATGCTGTTTCATCATGGTGGGTTACTTTGCACGGACATGCTAATGAGCATATTGCCGAACGTGTTTACAGTCAGCTGAATACATTAGAGCAAGTTATTTTTGCCGGATTTACCCACGAACCGGCGATACAGCTTTCTGAAAACCTCCTGAAGCTATTACCGGATAATCAGGAGAAGGTTTTTTATTCAGATAACGGATCAACTGCGGTAGAAGTTGCTTTAAAAATGAGCATCCAGCATGCTTATAATCAGGGAAAATCAAAAACAAAGATACTTGCTTTTAAAGATGCTTATCATGGAGATACCTTTGGAGCGATGTCAGTGAGCGGAAGAAGCATCTGGACCCAGCCTTTTGGCGAAATGCTGTTTGAAGTGATCTTCATAGATACTCCGAATTCTGAAAATCTGGAGGAATTAAAAATCCGGATTGAAGGTTTTGCCGGTGATGTGGCCTGTTTTATTTACGAACCATTGATCCAGGGAGCTGCCGGAATGCTGGTACACCATGCTGAAGATCTTAGTAATCTTATGAAGTTCTGCAGGGAAAAAGAAATCATCCTGGTTCAGGATGAAGTTTTTACAGGATTCGGAAGAACGGGAAAACTTTTTGCGGCGAATCACCTGTCCGAACAACCGGATATCATGTGTTTTTCAAAAGGATTAACAGGCGGAACAATGCCAATGGGTATTACAACCTGCTCGGAAGTGATTTTCAATGCTTTCTTATCCGATGATAAGTATAAAACTTTATTCCATGGGCATTCCTTTACAGCAAATCCTTTAGCCTGTGCTGCGGCACTTGCCAGTATGGAGCTTTTATTACAGCAAGATACACAACTTGCCATTGAAAGAATCTCCCAACAACATGCTGATTTTACAAAAATCCTTCAGCAGCATAAGAAAGTGGAAAATGTCCGCCAAATGGGAACCATTCTGGCTTGGGAGCTCAAAACGGATCAGGGAACTTCATACTTTAATGAAACCGGAAAAAAGATCTACAATGAATTTCTGTCCAGAGGAATTATCATGCGCCCGCTGGGAAATGTGATGTATCTGGTTCCTCCTTATTGCATTACCTCAGAAGAGCTTGATTTCATTTATGAAAATATCATAGACGTTCTTAACCTATTTCTGAAAATGAAATAGCCCATACTCTCGCTGCCGGCAACGATACACAGATTTAAAAAAACACAAAATTATGATCTGTTACATTAAGCATGGTATGCGGGAGTATATTTTTGCATCCTTTTTCGCTGATTGGAGGAGATACTGAAGAAAAGTAAATCTTTAATTCCACGCTGTCTAAATTTAAAGTTTAATGATCAATTTTTCCCATGAATATTGATTCTTACCCCTTAAACTCTTAAATTAGCTCCTCATAATAACTATTACAATGATTCTTGAAACAGAGAGATTAGTCCTCAGAGACCTCCATGTAAGTGATAAAGAAGCTCTTTTCGAATACCGGTCAGATGCTGAAACCAATGAATTCCAAAGCTGGATCCCCAAAACAATAGATGAAGTGGAAGCTTTTATTCTTAGAAATCCTAAAGAATTCAATCAGCCGGAAACCTGGTATCAGCTTTTGATTACGGACAGGAAGACAAATGACGTGATCGGGGATGTTGGCATCCATTTTATAGACAGTGAAAACAAACAGGTTGAATTTGGAATTACCCTGAACAAAAAACACCACCATAAAGGGTATGCTTCAGAAACATTGAAAAGCCTGATTGATTTGATGTTCAAAGACCTTAACAAGCATAGAATTACAACCTCTGTTGACCCCGCAAACAAAAGTTCAATTGATCTTATGAATCGTATAGGTTTCAGAAAAGAAGCTCATTTTGTTGAAAGCTTATATATAAATGGTGTTTGGGTTGATGATCTCGTTTTTGCTTTATTACAAAAAGAATGGCTTAATAAATAGCTTTTTGAATATATCTGGCACAATTTTGCCATGCTATTTCACAATATCACTACGTATTTAATTAAATATTTTTAGCGCATGAAAAATTTGGTAAACCTGCTTCTGGTATTGATCACTTTCGGGCTTACACCCGCACAAAAACTCATCCACAAAGAAATTTTCAGCCCACGGATGAACAAAAATATTAAAACCATTATCATTACACCCAATATTAAGCCTAAAGAAACGTATAAAACAGTTTATATTCTCCACGGGTTCAGTGGCAATCCGGACAGGCTGGTAAAGGAAGACCTGCCTAATCTGCTTGACAAAGCCAAAACCTACAACACCATTTATATCCTGCCTGACGACAATTACAGCAGTTGGTATGTAGACAGCCCTTTGAAAAAAGACTCACAATATCAGACTTTTATCGGAAAAGAGCTGGTAGACTATATCGATAAGAATTATCCTGTAAAAAAAGAGAAAAAGTACCGTGGTATCTTAGGATGGAGTATGGGTGGCTATGGTGCGGTAAACATCGGCGTAACTTATCAGGACACTTTTGGGATTGTGGGAAGTTCATGTGGAGCTTTAGACCTTAAATCTATTGGAAAAGGTTATGAACAATACAAAGTTAATG
Organism: Chryseobacterium sp. Chry.R1; assembly: GCF_039645525.1. NCBI lineage: Bacteria > Pseudomonadati > Bacteroidota > Flavobacteriia > Flavobacteriales > Weeksellaceae > Chryseobacterium > Chryseobacterium sp. Chry.R1. The sequence goes on along the minus strand of NZ_CP151793.1, from coordinate 3,284,467 downwards.
AGGTTTTAGGCCCTTTGGAAAAGCTTGATCCAAAGTTTCTTACGGACAGTAAAATAGAGAAAATGATCGGCGCCAATCAAACCTATATTCTTGATTGTGGTACTGAAGATCAGCAAATGATCATGATGAACAGGAAATTTCATGAAAAACTCGTAGCCAATAAAATCCAGCATCTGTACACAGAATCACTGGGCGGCCACACTACGGAATACTGGAGCAGATCATTATCAGATCAACTGGCTTTATTCAATAAATATTTTGAGAACAAATAATCAAAAATAATTTGAGATAGTGATTTCAAAAATCTAAGAAATCGCACTTACTATAAAGTATGGAATAAGCCTTATATAAAGCAAACTAATCTTTTACAGCCATTTCATTTCCTATTGAAATGGCTTATTTTTTGGATGTTCATTCTAAATTAATTTCTATGATATCCATATTGCTCTTAGAACTCAACTGGAAAGAATTACTAATGGGACATGAGGAATGGTCATTTATTCTTGAAATCATTCTTCGTACGGCTATTATGTTTCTGACGATCATTATTGGCCTCCGGGTTCTAGGCAAAAGGGGTGTAAAACAACTCTCAATTTTTGAACTTGTTGTGATTATCGGTTTAGGTTCTGCCGCCGGAGACCCCATGTTCAATAAAGATGTCGGAATTATTTCTTCCATCATTGTTTTCCTCGTGATCATCATTATGTACAGCATCATTACCTATCTGATCGGAAAATACAAAAACGTTGAAAAAATCATTGAAGGAACTTCTATCTGCCTTATTAAAAATGGAAAGTTTGCTATTGAGAACTTCAAAAAAGAAAATCTGGGAAGCGATGAATTTTTTGCAGAGTTAAGATTAAAAGGCATATCACAGCTGGGACAGATCGAAACAGCTATTGAAGAAATTTCAGGAGAAATCAGCGTATTTTATTTTGAAGATACCCAGGTAAAATATGGCCTTCCTATTATGCCGGACTCTTTAAAAAAAACCGTAAAGTACATCGATGAAGAAGGATATTATTCATGTACTTTCTGTGGGCATACGGAAAGGAAAAATCAGGGAAACGCAGGAGATTGTCCGGTTTGTAAAAAAGATGAATGGGTATTGGCAAGCAATAGGAAAAGAGTGACATAAACATCAATTGAAGTTTAAAAAAATTCCTAAACTGTAAAAATTGAGTTCTAATAAAAACTTTTTTTTATTTAGCAATCTTTATAAATCGCGGTACTCCTGGCAAACTTAAAAAAAAACAATCCTGATCATCTCATGATAATTAAAGTTTCCTAAAATCTAAGTGTTCTTTTTTCCTTATATTTGTTATCCCAAGTATCAGTTTTAAATAAAAACTGTGAAAAGTCTCATTAATCATTAACCCTTTTTATAACATTAATTTCCTCTTTACATGGTAATATCTGTGTAAAGCAATGGAAGAATACTTGTAAAAAACACTCAAATACCCGATAATTACACGTGAAGATTCACAATAAAAGAAAATACCTCAGTTTTCTTAAGTTTAAAAGAGATTTTCAGAAATATGGTCTCGAGAAAGTACGCAGCTATGAACTTGTCCTTCATTGGCTAAGCAACAGACTCAGCCGCAACCAGTTTCTTATTCTTTCGGGTATCCTGGTTGGATGCACTGCCGGACTGGCAGGTGTGATCCTTAAAACATTGGTTCATACCATCCATTATTTCATTGTCAATAAAGTCCATTTTGAATATCAGATCCTTTTTTATATTGTTTTTCCTTTTTTAGGAATTGTACTGACCACCAGTATTGTTCTTACTTTATTTAAAGGGCAGGACAGGAAAGGAATCGGGGCTATTCTTTATGAGATAGCTCAAAACTCCAGTATCGTTTCTTCAGTAAAAATGTATTCGCAGATTGTTCAGAGTGCCATTACCGTAGGATTGGGAGGATCTGCAGGGCTGGAAAGCCCTATCGCCGTTACCGGTGCTGCCATAGGATCAAATTATGCGCAGACTTATCGTTTAGGATATAAAGAAAGAACTTTGCTTTTAGCTGCAGGAGCAACAGCAGGTATTGCGTCCGCATTCAATGCCCCGATAGCAGGAGTAATGTTCGCATTTGAGATCCTGTTGACGGGAGTTGTCTTTTCCGATTTTATTCCGCTTGTAGTTGCTGCGGTCTGCGGAAGTCTTTTATCAAGGATATTGCTTCAGGAGGATATCCTTTTCAGGTTTCACGCCAGAGAATCATTTAATTACCACAATGTTCCGTATTATCTGATATTAGGTATTGTTACAGGTTTATATGCCAGATATTTTGTGATCATCTCCCAGAAAGTAGAGCATTTTATTAAGGAGCTGAAAGTTTCCCGCATCCGCAAGGCAATGATCGGAGGAGCCGCGTTGTCATTACTTTGCGTCCTGTTTCCTCCGTTATTTGGTGAAGGTTATGAAACAGTAAAGGATTTCACCAATGGAAATACCCATTTTATAATTGAAAACAGTCTTTTCAGATACTTTGAAATCGGAAACTGGACGGTCATTATTTTTCTGGTCCTGATATGCCTGTTAAAAGCTTTTGCGACTTCTATTACCATTTTCAGCGGCGGGAACGGAGGGAACTTTGCACCTTCACTTTTTGCGGGAGGTACGGTCGGTTTTCTTTTTGCCATGATCTGCCAGCAAATAGGGTTTGAGGATGTTCCTGTTACCAATCTGGTTCTTGTAGGAATGGCAGGCGCGATGAGTGGCGTACTATATGCACCTCTTACGGCTATATTTCTTATTGCCGAATCCAGTTTCGGATATGATCTGTTCATTCCGTTAATGATTGTTTCTGTAATGTCTTATTTAATGGCAAAATGGTTTTCCCCGATATCTCCGGAGCTAAAAAACATGGCTGATGAGGGCAAAATATTTACCCATGAGCATGATAAAAACCTGATGTCTTCACTTCGTACAAAAGAATTGATAGACCGGGACTCCCAGACTATCAGCCAGGATGCTCCCATTAATGATCTTTATGAACTGATCAAAAATGGAAAAAAGAACATATTTGCAATAACGGATGATGAAAAAATGCTGAAAGGAATTCTGACATTGGACGATATCCGGCCTTTGCTTTTTAACAGGGATAAAGATGCGTCATTCACCATCCAGCAGCTTATGAAAGCTCCGCCGGCAGTTATTCATCCCGAAGATGAGCCTTTGAAGATCATTCAGATTTTCGATGAAACAGGGGTTTGGAATTTACCTGTTGTGGATGCTCAAAACCGTTTTATCGGCTTCATATCAAAATCTACCGTTTTAATGAGCTACAGGGAATTGCTGAAGGAATATTCCGATTAGAATCCTTTTATTTTAAGAAACAATATTTGATATCTTTGTATCCATGAATATCCTAATCATAGAAGACGATCAGAGAGTTGCCCAGCTTACCCAAAGAGGTCTGGAAGAACAGGGATTTACGGTAACTCTGGCTTATGACGGGTTGTCCGGAAAGAAATTAGCCTTACAGAATGATTACGATCTTGTGATAACGGATATCGTTCTTCCTAAAATGGATGGAATCGACCTTTGCCGGGAAGTACGCCTGATCAAGCCTGACCTTGCGATCATTATGCTTACCGCATTGGGAACAACAGACGATAAGGTAGAGGGTTTTGATGCCGGTGCAGACGACTATCTTGTAAAACCGTTTGAAATGAGGGAATTACTGGTAAGAATAAGAGCTTTACTGAAACGCAACAACAAAGCTGCTCAGAATTCGGGATTTATCCTGCGTTACGCTGACCTGGAAATGAACCTTCATACCAAGATCGTTAAAAGGAATACAAAAGATATCAACCTCACTCCGAAAGAATTCAAACTGCTCGAATACATGCTGCACAACCCGGAAAGAGTGCTGTCAAGAGTAGAAATTGCCGAAAAAGTATGGGATACCCATTTTGATACGGGAACTAATTTTATCGATGTTTATATCAATTACCTTCGTAAGAAAATAGATAAAGATTTTGATCAGAAACTCATCCATACCAAATCCGGTATGGGATTTATTCTTAAATTGGAGTGATGCAAATCAAAACCAGGCTTACCATATTATTCACCATTATTACAGCAACTATTTTGCTGGTATTTGCTTTTGTAATCTATTTTTCCGCAAGCCAAAGCAGGGAAACCGAATTTTATGCGCTTTTAAAAAAAGAAGCTTACACCAAAGCCAATCTGTTCCTGAATGCTAAAGTAGACAAACATACCCTCCAGGAAATCTATCACAATAACCGTAAAACCCTGAATGAGGTTGAAGTAGCTATTTATAATACAGATCATCAGCTTTTATATCATGATGCAGTGGATATTGATTTCGTAAAGGAAACCTCAAAAATGCTTGATGATATCAATTCCAAAGGAAACATTCAGTTTTATCAGGATAACTGGCAGGTGATTGGGGTTACTTATATGTACCAGGGACAAAAATATCTGGTTACGGCGGCAGCGTATGACCAATATGGATACAGCAAAGTCAGTAATTTATTGAAAACGATTGTCATTGTTTTTATATTTTCAATCATTATCATTTTTCTGGCAGGAAGAATCTTCTCAAGAAAGGCGTTTCAGCCCGTAAATGAAATGACGGAAAAAGCGCGGAATATTTCAGCAACAAATCTCGATCTTAGACTGGAAACTACAGGAAATAAGGATGAGTTATCGGAACTGGCCAATACATTCAATGACATGCTCAATCGTCTGGAAAGCTCTTTTGATGCCCAGAAAAATTTTGTTTCCAATATTTCCCATGAACTGAGAACCCCTCTGGCCGCAATCATTACCGAACTGGAACTTTCCATTAATAAGGAGAGGACCAATGACGAATATAAAACAGTGATCAGCAATGTATTAGACGACTCCAAAAAGCTGGTCCGTTTATCAAACAGTCTTCTGGATTTTGCCAAAGCAAGTTATGATCCTACGGAAATTTCCTTTAAACCTGTAAGGATCGATGAGATATTGCTGGATGCCCGTCAGCAGGTTCAGAATTATAACTATGATTATAAGATTGACCTCAATTTCAAAGCTGATATTGATGATGAAAACCAGATTACGGTAAATGGAAATGAGTATCTTTTAAAAGTGGCATTTGTAAACCTCCTTGAAAACGGATGTAAATTCTCCGATGACCATAAAAGTACAGTCTCCATTATATTCAGTAATGAAAAAATTATCCTTACATTTTCAGACCTTGGAATTGGTATTTCAGAAACAGATATGAACTTTATTTTTGCTCCTTTCCATCGAGGTGAAAATAAAGAATTTGCGGATGGAAACGGAATAGGGCTCCCTCTTACCAAAAAAATAGTTGATCTGCATAAAGGCAGCATCACCGTATCTTCACAAAAAAACAAAGGGACAACCTTCACGGTAGAGCTCCCGCATTTATAAAATTTCTAATAAAATTCTAATTTTTTTCTAGTGGTTCTCTAACCGTGTTTGTGGCAGATTGTAAAGACCTTTGTGCCAGCAAAATAAAAGAAGAGGAATCATGGGATTATTGGAATTTACAATCAGACTTTTAAGCGGAATGTTATTAGGTTCCGCCATCGGTATCGAAAGACATTGGCGTCAGAAAAGTGCGGGTTTACGTACCAATGCTCTGGTTTCCCTGGGTGCTACAGCCTTCATTCTTCTTTCCATTAAAATCGGTGGCGATGCCACCGGAAGGATTGCTTCATATATTGTAAGCGGTATAGGCTTTCTCGGTGCCGGAGTTATCATGAAAGACGGACTCAATGTACAGGGGTTGAATACCGCTGCAACCATATGGTGTTCTGCCGCTGTAGGTGCTCTTAGCGGAATGGGCCTTCAGATGGAAGCCGCGGTAGTTACTGTTACCGTTATGTTCACCCACATTATCCTTCGTCCTATAGGTATTCACCTAAACAGATTCACTTTCGTAAAATCCGGCAATGTACAGACAGACTATCTTTTTACAATAAAATGTACGGCCGAAGTGGAAAACCATATTCGTGTACTGCTCATGCAGATGCTGGGAAATGATGAAAAATTGTTACTGAAATCCCTGTCAAGCGATGATGTGGATGATAATGTTATCATCACCGCTGTAATCGTTACCGCAACGCCTCAGGACAGCCTTATAGAACGTACGGCAAGCCGTCTTACCATAGAGGAAAAAGTACATAAGGTCAGTTGGGAGATTATAGGTACCCAGTCGGAATTATAATCTCTCTCTTTAACCAAAATTACCTTTTCGGGTAATGATCTACTAAACACGCATCCATCCTGTGATGCAGGATATTCTGTTCCTTTTTAACTCATTAATACCATGAGTCATGATAAAACTAAAAGAAAAAATTAAAAACCCATTTCATTCTGTAATCAATTCAGACGGAATGAATATCGGAACCATTACCAAGCTGCAAAATGCATCCAGCCAGGATGATAAATTTGTATATGCTATGCTGGAAACCAGTGAAGAAGGTATAACAAAGATAACGGCTGATGAACGTAAAGCCAGGTTCGGACACAATGAAATTCAACATCAGAAAGCTCCCAAATGGTACATCCAGCTGTTAAAAGCTTTTGCCAACCCTTTCATCTATATTCTGCTGGCTATTGCTGCAGTATCCTTTATCATTGATGTATGGCTCCCTCCCGCAGAAGAACGTGACTTTAAGACGGTAATCGTGGTTTCGGTTATGATCCTGGTCAGTACGCTATTGCGTTTCGTGCAGGAATACAGGAGCAATGCTGCTGCTGAAAAGCTGAAAAGCATGGTAAAAACAACGGCTACTGTACTCAGGAAATTTCAATCTAAACAGGAAATACCCATCAGCGAGCTTGTTCCGGGCGATATTATTTATCTGTCTGCCGGAGATATGATTCCTGCAGATTGCAGGATTGTACAGAGTAAAGATTTGTTCGTCAGCGAAAGTATGCTTACAGGCGAAGCATTACCTGTCGAAAAGAACCATCTTCCGATCCGCGATGCAGAAACTAAACAGGTCATAGAACTTAATAACCTGTGCTTTATGGGAACCAATGTGGTAAGCGGCTCAGCGACGGCAGTTATTGTGGTGACCGGAGGCTATACCTATTTTGGTAGCATCAGTAAATCCATCACTGGAGAGCGTCCTGAAACCAGTTTTGATAAAGGAATCAATAAAGTGAGCTTTCTATTGATCCGTTTTATGCTGGTTATGGTTCCCGTGATTTTTTTGGTCAACGGACTTATAAAGGGAAACTGGCTGGAGGCACTGTTGTTTGCTATTGCCGTTGCCGTGGGATTAACTCCGGAAATGCTTCCGATGATCGTTACAGCTAACCTGGCGAAAGGAGCTGTAAACATGAGCAAACGTAAAGTGATTGTAAAGCGCCTGAATTCCATCCAGAATATCGGTGCTATGGATATCCTGTGTACAGATAAAACCGGAACCCTTACTTTGGATAAAATTGTCCTTGAAAAACACCTTAATGTCCATGGAATAGAGGATGACGAAGTATTGAAGTGGGCATATCTGAACAGCTATCACCAGACAGGACTAAAGAATCTTTTAGACAAAGCTGTTCTTGAGCATGTTGAGCTTCACGATTATTTAAAAGTGGAAGAACAATACCTGAAGGTAGATGAAATACCATTTGATTTTCAGCGCCGCAGAATGTCTGTTATCCTTAAAATGCACAACGGAAACCATCTCCTTATCTGCAAAGGAGCCGTAGAAGAAATGCTGGAACTATGCAGTAAAACTTTCGATCCGGGAGATAACAGGAATATTCATATTGAAAATGATAAAGCCGTTCCCATGGACGACGCCATGCGTAAGATCGTGCTGAAAACTTCAAAAAAAATGAATGAGGAAGGACTCCGGGTGATCCTTGTTGCCATCAGGGAATTTGATGCCTCTCATCCGCTTACTTATACATTGGAAAGTGAAAAAGACCTTACCCTTACCGGATTCATCGGTTTTCTTGATCCTGCCAAGCCATCAGCTCAGCCGGCAATAGAAGCCTTACATAAATTGGGTGTTGGGGTAAAAGTACTCACCGGTGATAATGAAATTGTAACCCGGAAAATTTGCAAAGATGTAGGAATTCCGGTTCACCATATTATCAACGGAAGGGATCTGGATGAAATATCAGACGAAGTTCTGGCAGAGCGAATGGATTCTGTTTCTGTATTTGCCAAACTAAATCCTTTACAAAAAGTAAGGGTTGTAAGAATTTTACGCGATCAGGGACATACGGTGGGCTTTATGGGAGATGGAATTAATGATGCAGCGGCACTTAAAGAGTCGGATGTAGGGATCAGTGTAGATACGGCAGTGGATGTGGCAAAAGAAAGCGCAGATATTATCCTTCTTGAAAAAGACCTTATGGTTCTCAGAAAAGGGGTGATCTACGGACGAAGAACCTTTGGGAATATTATCAAATATATTAAAATGACTGCGAGCAGTAATTTTGGGAATATGTTCAGTATGCTGGGAGCGAGTGCATTTCTGCCTTTCCTTCCTATGCTGCCTGTTCATTTGCTGATCCAGAATTTATTGTACGATATCTCTCAGATTTCTATTCCCTGGGACAGAATGGATGAAGAATTCCTTGAAACACCAAAAAAATGGGATGCAGGCGGAGTGGCTAAATTTATGTTCTTTATAGGACCTATAAGCTCTATTTTCGATTTCGCCACATTTGCCGTGATGTATTTTGTGTTCAAAGCCAATACACCAGAACATCAGACCCTGTTTCAAAGCGGATGGTTCATTGAAGGTTTACTTTCGCAGACCCTTATCATTCATATGATCCGTACAAGGAAAATTCCTTTCATACAAAGCTGGGCCACCGCTCCGGTAGTTGCCTTAACAACTTTAATCATGATTATAGGGATTGCTATACCTTTCTCACCATTTGCAGCAGCTTTAAAAATGCAGCCTTTACCATTAAGCTATTTCCCATGGCTGTTAGGTATACTCACTTGTTATTGCCTGCTCACTCAATGGGTGAAAAACTGGTTTATCAGAAAATTCAATACCTGGTTGTAAGAAAAAGAATTCCTTTTCAAGTATTTATCGATCCAATTTCAAAAAAACAATTAAAACTATAAACGTAATGACTATTAAATCAGCACGATTGAAAAGCAATATGTCCGCAATGTTATGGCTGACAACTGCATCAATCTTTCTTTATTCCTGTAATAATAAGAAAGAACAGTCTGAAAACACAGCACCGTATATCACAAAAGGAGATACGATCATTTTGCAGAAAAATACTCCGATACTTTCCAAACTTGTTTTGCATAAAGTACAGGAAGAGGAATATAATCCCAATTTACTTACCGTAGGAACGGTTAAAGCGATTCCCAATACCTATGCAGAAGTTGCCTCACCATTTGCCGGAAGGATATTGAAATCATACATTAAACTAGGGCAGAAGGTAAATTCCGGATCGCCTTTATTTTCAATAAGTTCCAGAGACTATCTCGCTGCACAAAAAGAATACCGTGACGCCCAGCAGGAATACCGTCAGGCCGAACTGAACCTTAAGCGTCAACAGGATTTATTACACCACGGCGTGGGTATCCGGCGTGAAACGGAAGAAGCTGCCACAGAATTCCAGATTAAGAAAACAGCACTCGACAACGCATCCGGAGCTTTGCAAATTTTTAAAAATGGTAAAAATATGTCGCCGAATACTCCTCTTGTCGTTGTATCTCCAATACAAGGAGAAGTGGTAACGAATAATATTGTTATGGGACAATACCTGAAAGAAGATGCTCCGCCAATTGCCGTAATTGCAGAGCTTTCCAAAGTATGGATAGCAGGACAGGTAAAAGAAAAGGACATTCGTTTTCTGCAAAATTTAACCTCGGTGGAAGTCAATATCAGCGCATTACCGGATAAAAAAATTATGGGAAAAATTTATCATATCAATGAAATTGTCAATGAAGAAACCCGAAGTGTGGAAGTCCTGGTGGAGTGTGAAAATGATGACCGTCTTTTAAAACCCGGGATGTTTGTGAATGTAAAGTTCATTAACACCGTGGAGAAAAAAGTTTTTGTTCCTGCTAAGGCTGTCCTTCAGTTCAATGATAAAAATTATGTGCTGGTACAGACCTCTCGTAACCAATATGTAAAAAGGTATGTAGAAACAGGAATTACGGAAAATGATAAAATACAGATCCTCAACGGGCTGAAACCTGGCGAAACGATCATCAGTGAAGGAGCTTTCTATCTTCTGGATGCTAAATAAGGAACCCAATGAAAAACATATTAAACAATATCATTGCTAAACGATGGCTGATACTGGCATTGTTTGCACTGCTTGCTCTTTTCGGATATTATTCATGGAAACAACTTTCTATAGAAGCTTATCCCGATATCGGGGATGTTACTTCCCAGGTTGTTACTCAGGTACCCGGTTTAGCTGCCGAGGAAATTGAGCAGCAAATTACCATACCTATTGAACAGGCAATAAATGGGCTCCCAGGAATGCATGTCATGCGAAGCAAAAGTACCTTCGGATTATCCATGGTAACCATTGTTTTCAATGACGGGGTTGATGATTACTGGGCAAGGACCAGAATTAAAGAAAGGCTGGGGGACCTCGAACTTCCGTATGGAGTAACTCCTGGGCTGGATCCGCTCACCTCTCCAACAGGAGAGATTTACCGCTATATCATTGAGAGTAAAACCCATGATCTACGTGAGCTTACTGATCTTCAGAATTTTGTAATCATCCCGAAAATAAAACAGGTTTCAGGAGTGGCAGACGTTACCAATTTTGGTGGGATTACCACCCAGTTTCAGGTAGAACTCGATCCGGTAAAACTGGAACAATACAATATTAGCCTTAAAGAGGTGGCAGAAAAGCTTGAGGCCAACAATGCCAACTCAGGTGGAAGTGTTATGAACAGGGGAGACCAGTCTTACGTTATCCGTGGAATCGGCCTGGTTAAATCTCTCGAAGACATGGGCAGGGTTGTCGTAAAATCAGTTAATGGCTCTCCTATATACATGAATGACATTGGCAAAATAAAATATGGGAACCTTGAACGTAAAGGAGCGCTAGGCTACTCAGATCAGCGGGGTGTTAATTACCCGGACAACATAGAAGGTATTGTTCTGTTGCTTAAAGGAGAAAATCCATCTGTCGTATTAAAAGGAGTAAATGATGCTGTTGATGATCTTAATAAAAACATCCTTCCAAAAGGTGTTCAGATCCATGTTGTATTAGACCGAACCAATCTTGTTGATAATACATTACATACCGTATCTAAAACTTTACTTGAAGGAATGACTTTGGTTATCATCGTATTGATTGTATTCCTTGGAAGCTGGCGCGGTGCCCTGCTTGTGGCCATTACCATTCCCCTGTCTTTGCTTATTGCATTTATATTAATGCATTTCACCAATATTCCGGCTAACCTTTTATCCCTTGGGGCTATCGATTTCGGGATTATTGTAGATGGCGCTATTGTAATGCTTGAAACGATTTTAAAGAAACGGGAAGATCATCCTGAAGAGGAACTGGAAGAAAAAACCATTACTCAAAAAGTAAAAGAAGTAGCCAAACCCATATTCTTTGCCACCATCATTATCATTACCGCTTATTTGCCATTGTTTGCTTTTGAAAGAGTAGAAAAGAAATTATTTACACCAATGGCATTTACAGTAGGTTACGCATTGCTTGGTGCACTTGCTGTTGCATTATTCCTCATTCCGGGACTGGCTTTTGTCATCTACCGGAAACCACGGAAGATTTATCACAACCGCTGGCTTGAGAAAATAGGGACGGCATATCATAACAGAGTTCAAAAGATCATGAGCCGTCCTAAACGGATATTTATTCCATTGATTGCTATCCTGCTGACGACAGGCGTTTTAACAGCCCTGGTAGGAAAAGACTTTTTACCTCCGCTGGATGAAGGATCAATATGGCTTCAGGTTTCTTTACCACCAGGCATTACAGTAGAAAAATCAAGAGAAATGAGTGATACGCTCCGGGCGCGTACTCTTAAGCACAAAGAAGTAACGTATGTAATGGTACAGGCTGGAAGAAATGACGACGGAACTGACGCCTGGACACCTTCCCATTTTGAGGTGAGTGTAGGACTAAAACCGTATAGCGAATGGAAATGGGGAAGAAGTAAAGCGGATCTTATCAAAGAACTTGAAGCAGAATACGCAACTATGCCGGGATACAATATTGCTTTCACCCAACCGATGATCGATGGCGTAATGGACAAAATTTCCGGAGCCCATAGTGAACTCGTTGTTAAGGTATATGGAAATGATTTTAAAGAAACAAGACGAATAGCAGAAGAAGTAATGGCTACTTTAAAAAAGGTAAAAGGAGCCGTGGACCTTGCTATAGATCAGGAGCCTCCGTTGCCCCAGTTACAGATAAAGGTAGATCGCGAAAAAATCGCCCAATATGGACTCAATGTATCTGATGTTTCAGATCTTATAGAAGTAGCGATCGGGGGAAAAGCTGTTTCAAAAGTATATCAGGGAATCAAAGTATACGATATTATTACGAGGTATAACGAAACCAGCAGAAATACGCCGGAAAAAATAGGTAGCCTGATGCTTACCAATGAATCCGGGGCGAAAATCCCACTATCCCAGGTTGCAGATATACAGTTGAATACAGGGGAAAGTATGATCGCACGTGAAATGAACAAGCGTCATCTCACCGTACGCCTTAACCTTCGTGGTACCGATTTAACGTCATTTTTATCACAAGCAGAAAATGCCATCGAAAAAAATGTAAAATATGATCACGAAAAATACAGCATCAAATGGGGTGGCCAGTTTGAAAACCAGAACCGTGCCTACGGAAGGCTTTCTGTTATTGTTCCCCTCGCGCTTTCCATTATGTTTATTTTGTTGTATGGAGCTTTCCAGTCATTCCGTCAGGCCGGGCTTTTAATCAGTATAGTTCCGCTGGCTCTTTTCGGAGGAATGCTTGCTCTCAATCTTCGGGGTATGACCCTGAATATTTCATCAGCAGTTGGTTTTATTGCTTTGTTTGGAGTCGCCATACAAAACGGGGTAATCATGATCTCCCACATCAATGACCTGCGTAAGAAAGGGTACGACCTGAAAAAAGCAGTAACAGAAGGAGCTTTCCATCGTTTCCGTCCGGTTCTGATGACCGCTACTGTCGCCATATTGGGGTTATTTCCTGCCTCATTGGCTACAGGTATTGGCTCTGATGTACAAAGACCTCTGGCCACTGTAATTGTGTATGGACTCCTGTTTTCTACCATCATTACCCTGTTTGCACTTCCTGCACTTTACTATCTGATAGAAAATAAATGGGGAAAGAATTTTAATGTACCAAAAGAAGATTAAAATGATCACAATAAAAAAATATACACAGCTTTTTATCATAATATTCCTCGTTTCAGCCTTTAATATAAAGGCCCAGAAGATTGATACTGCATTCGCTAAAATACCAATTGATTATATGACCTATATCAATCTGGTCGGAAAAAACAATCTGGCATATTCTGCAGAAAAATTCAATATCAATATTGCCGATGCCGCGATACAAACCGCCCGGATTTTTCCGGATCCACAATTAGGCTTCGGATGGTTTGATAACGGACAAAGAAGAATGAAGATGGGCTATGGTTTTAACTCTGAAGTAAGCTGGACATTGGAAATGGGGGGCAAAAGAAAAGCCCGCATAGAAGTTGCTCGAAATCAGGCACAGCTTAGCCGTCTTCTTCTGGATGATTATTTCCGTAATCTCCGGGCAGATGCTACACTGGCGTATCTCTCTGCTATCCAGAACAGGATCGTGCTGGATGTAGAATCCAATTCTTATCTGCAGATGAAAAAACTGGCGGAATCCGACAGTATCCGTTTTAAATTAGGTGTGATCACCCAGGTAGATGCCCGGCAATCAAAGCTGGAAGCAGGTACTATGCTGAACGATGTATTTTCTGCAGAAGCAGAATGGAAAGCTTCATTAGCTAACCTTTCACTTTTGTCGGGAAAAGCTAAAAGTGATTCTTTATGGTATCCTCAGGGCGATTTTTCAGGGTTTGAACGTCAATTTTCCTTATCGGATCTGGTTATTGAAGCCCAAAACAACAGGGCAGATTTAAAAGCAGCCCTGCAAAACAAAACCGTTTCTCAAAGTCTGCTTAAGCAAGCTAAGGCTGACCGCGCGATTGACCTGGGACTGTCATTTGGTGTTAATAATGCTTCTTACGTGAGAAATACCATCGCTCCCACACCTGCAATGACTACTGTAAATGCAGGAATCAGTGTTCCCCTGAAATTTTCAAACAACAGATCGGGAGATCTGAAAGCAGCACAATATGGTACCTTACAGGCAGAAACAACCTATAAACAAACTGAGCTCCAGATTCAAACCGAAGTTACCCAGGCATATTACACCTATATCGCAGCTCAAAAGCAGGTGAATCAGTTTAAATCCGGTTTGCTTACAGAAGCTAAAGCTATCCTTGAAGGCAAAATATACAGCTATAAGAGAGGTCAGTCTTCCTTACTGGAAGTCCTGAATGCACAACGTACCTATAATGATGTACAGCACGATTATTACGGAACACTTTACAACTATGCCGTTGCATTGGTGGAACTTGAAAGAGCTGCCGGAATATGGGATATTAATTTATAATTAAAAACAATGAAAAAAATATTTTTTATACTGATCATAATACTTGAAGGACATTTTATATATGCTCAACAGAATTCTGATACGTTAAAAACAGATTCCATAGAATCAAACACAAACAAAGTAAGCTGGGGTGTGAAAGCGGGTATTAATTCTTATAATTTTTACGGCAAAGAGAGGGATTTTATTTTTGCAAATCCAGACACAAAATTCAAACCGGGCTTCCATGCAGGCGTATTTGTTAACACCCGGATAAGCAAAAATATAGAACTTACCCATGAATTGATTTTCAGCCAAAGAAGGGTAGGTGTCTCCTATAAGGATAGTTCTGACAAAACTTATAACTCAGTGATCAACAGTTCTTATATTGATATTATTCCTGTGAACATGAAATACCGCCTGTCCGGATTTAAATTCTATGCGGGGCCGTATGTAAGTGTTTTAGCAGCAGCCAATACAAAACGAAAAGATGAAAATGGTAACGTTTTCCGGGATAAAAGCATTTTCGGAGATGCGGCCAATGATGAAAGCAAAAGCTATTATCTTCAGAAATTTGATTTTGGAATGAATATCGGTCTGGACTACCAACTAAAAGACAGATGGTCGGTAGGTCTAAGATACACACATGGTTTTACAGATCTTTTTCAGAATGCCAACAGTTCAGCAAACGGCAATGCTAAAAAAGATAAAATTAAAATATACAACCGGGGACTTATGCTTTCTTTAGCATATGACCTGACATCATATCATTCTTATAAATAATGCAAAAAGGAATCAAAATTTCAAAGTTCTACAACAGGACAGTAAAAACACAAAGAAATTATATATATTTTTTGGTTCCTTTTAATCCAATACGATCATCTTATATCGTAGATTATTTATTTCTAAATTAGTGTTAAAGCCGGGTTAAAACCCGGCTTATTTTAGTTCCAAAATGTATTAACTTGCTAAAACCGGCATATAGAATTCTATAAAACTATAGCGTCTTTGTGCTCAAATTCTTAGATCTAAGTTGCCTAAGGAAACTATCATTCAGGAAGTATTTTTGAGGCTTCAGTAATTAAACTATCCATCAATACCGTTACGCTTTTATGCTTAAGAACCGGTGCGATCTGCCCACCCCAGAAAAATAACATTTCATTTTTCCCTTGTTCCAGAGCGGCCTTACGCAAAGATGACATAAAAGTAGTTTGTAATGGAAAAGGTAAGTGGGAAATCGGTTTTTCTGAAAAATCCTTTAAAATTTCATTGGTTATTCCTCTGCCTAAACGTCCGGTATAAGCTCTTGACAGCCTCGTGTTTTTTGACGACTCTGAAAAAAGAGCCTCTATATGAACAGGCAAAGCACCGGATTCCTCACAAGCCAGAAACGCAGTTCCGATTTGAACTCCTTCCGCTCCTAATGTAAGCGCAGCTGCAATTCCCGTCCCATTAGCAATTCCACCGGCAGCAATGACCGGTATTTTAATCCTATCTTTTATCAACTGGACAAGAACGAATGTGCCCATAGTTGAGTATTCAGCCTTATCCAAAAATGAAGGTCTGTGGCCGCCGCTTTCAAACCCTGAAGCAACAATAATATCTACTCCAATATTCTCCAGAGCTATCGCTTCGTCCAATGTCGTTGCGTTTCCCGCCAAAAGAATTCCTCTTTTATGGCATTCCTCTACAACAGTTGGATCCAGCAACCCAAACATAAAGCTGAAAACCTTTGGTTTAATATCCAAAACCGTCTGCAGCTGATTCTGAAACCTGGATTCAAAAGAGGGTGGAAGAGCGGGAACATCTATTTCCAGCCGGTCAAAATAAGGTCTAAAAGCCTCCACAGTTTCTTTATAGCTTTTTTCATTGTCTTCCGCACTTACAAAATCTGTATCGGAAACCCAAAGATTAAGATTATAGGGTTGAGCCGTTTGAGATCTTATTTTCTGATCCACCTCATAAATTTCCTGCGGACTAAGGGTATATGCTCCAAAACCACCTAATCCACCCTTATTGCTTACCCGTGAAGTGAGTTCTACTGTAGATAAACCTCCTCCGAAAGGTCCCTGCCAGATAGGGTATTCAATTCCAAGTAAATCTGTAATTCTGTTTGTATTCCACATAATAAGTGATTTGATTGGGTTACCAATTATTCAACATCCGTAAGGGTTTTGTTTACGATCAGCCATTTCCCGTTTATTTTATGGAAAGTAATAAAATTATAGTAATTATAATCGTACATCTTCACATTGAGCTTTACTGAGGCAATAGAATTGATCACGTCGATGGAAATAATCTCCGGATGAAATGGTGCCCCTGCCTTTTCCGGGCTGACCCGATTGCCTACACCTTCGATGTATTGTTCCGCGGTTTTGTAATACGCTACTCCTTTTATATCTCCGAATAGAAGGGCGTCTTTGAAGAAGACTTCCTTCAAAAGTGTTGTATTCCCTTCAAAAATGCCTTTGAAGTAATATTGCTCAAGTGCGGTTCTTATAGCGGTTTCTTCTGTACTATTTTTCATAGTGTTGATTTTTTGAGCATGGCTGCTTAGTGGAATACACAGCAACCATGCTATTAGTAATACAATTTTCATTATAGGTAATGGCCGGCTCCCATGCCGCCATCCACATTGATTATCGCTCCTGTGATCAGCTTGTTGCAGGCAATACTGTAAACCATTTGTGCAACTTCTTCCGGTTCACCGATACGGTTCAGTAGATGAATTCCTGCTGCCTGATCGATATTTTCATCGTGCATAGGGGTTCTGATCAGCCCGGCAGCAACGGTATTTACTCTGATATTATCTTTTCCGAACTCGACGGCAAGCTGATGTGTTAAAGCATGGATCGCACCCTTACTCGATATCGGAGCCGTAGAAGGAGACCCTGCCATGGCGTGATATACCAATGGAGAACCTATATTAATAATAACTCCATTTCTCTGCTTCTGCATCTGAGGAATAACCGACTGTGTAGTAAAAAAGGTCCCTTTAAGGTTTGTTCTTAAAAACCTGTCCAGATGATCTTCTGTTACTTCAAGAAATGGTTTGTTTTCATAAATTCCTGCATTATTGACCAGAACATCTGCTGAACCAAATCGCTCAATAGCTGTTTTTACAAGTAATTCACCAATAGCTTTGTCGGCAACATCCCCTGCAATCATTGCCAAATGATCTCCACCTCCCAATTCATTAAAAACCTCCTGCAATTTAGATTCTGTTCTTGAATTAATAACTACATTACTTCCTTTTTCCAGAAAATACCTGGCGATCTCCAATCCGATTCCTGAGGATGCACCTGTTATGATGACCGTTTGTTTCTCCATTTTTCTATTTTTTATCGGTGGAAAATCCCTGTTCTTTCAACGCAGATACGTGCTCTCCGGCATATCCCCAGTTATCATCTTCTATTTCATCAATCACCACATGGGTAAGATGTGGATCTTTATTCAAAACTGAAATTACCAGTTCTGTTACTCCTTTTATTAAAAGTTGTTTTTGTTCTCTTGTAACTCCGTCACGCAGAACTTCTATTTTTATATAAGGCATGATTGTAAATTTTTAAGGTTATTAATTATTTTCAACTGATTCAGCAACCAGATTAATGGTAAGGTCAAAATTGTTGTATATCAAGGTATCCCCTAAATCCGTGAAGAAATTACCTGATCTGAATTTCATATTATACTTAGTACGATCAAGAACAATTTTACTTTGAATAGTTGCTGAGTTTGGATTGTTCTCGATTTTTAGTACAGTATCAATAGGATGGGTGATTCCCTTAATCGTAAGATCTCCGTTTACATAGTACAGATGATCATCACCAGGCTCTGCATGCCTGATTTCAAAGGTAGATTCCGGAAACTGATCCGAATTAAAGAAATCATCGGAAGCTAAATGACCTGCAAACTGAGCGTTGGTCTCAGCATCTTTGATATCAAGAATTTTTATAGAACGGGTATCTATAATAAATGTTCCTGAAGATAGTTGGTTGTCTTTAAAAGTAAATGAACCCTCTTTGATTCCGATGGTCCCATTATGAGCACCGGTTATTTTTCTTCCGGTCCATTCTATTGTACTTTTTTCATGGTCTACTTTAAAATTTTGTGTATTCATTTTTTCTATGTTTAAATGTTGACACAAAGTTCAGAAGGGGACGTTAAAAAGTTACGTGACCTGGGTCACAATTTAATTTTACTGAAAAGCAATGAGTAAATTAAGAGATCAGGGTTGATACAAACGGCTTAAGGTTTCTCTGGAAACACCGAGATAAGCAGCTATAAGATGTTTAGGGACAAGATTATACAATTGAGGATACATTGATAAAAGTTCTTCGTATCTGAACTTAGCATCGTTATTCATTAGTGAAAGAAGGCGTTTCTGTACTGCAACATAGCCTTTATTGGTTCTCCACCTGAAAAAATGCTCCATTTCATGAATTTCGCTGCATATCTTTTCTCTGTTTTTATTGGATATGGCCAATACGGTTGCATGGGTAATGCAATCAATATTTATGGTTGCCTTCTGATGACTGTACAGTGCATTATAATCGGAAACCCACCAATTTGGCATTGCAAATTGTAAAATAAACATCTTCATGGCATCATTTAGATAAAACGCCTTAAGGCAACCCTCCAGGACAAAATATTCGTGATCTACAGGATTTCCTTCCGACAAAAGCATCTGTCCTTTTTTCAGACTGATCAGGGTGAAATGCGAAAATACATAATCCAGTTGCTCTTCATTGAGAGAAACAAATTGTGACAGATGTTGCTGTAATATCTCTTTAGGATGGGTCATCAATTTTTTAATTGAATTACAAATATACAATGTAAAACATTTCCCCAAAGCGGTCCTTAACTTTATCTTATCCATTAAGAAGAGCTTCAGTCTAATTTTAGTAGGGTAAAGAAAACAATTGCAATAATACCTAAATACCAAAAAACGGATGATTCAGGTACAGCAGCAAAAAAATGTAAAATATTAAAAATCAAAAATTATCATCTCAAAAAACATAAGGTTATAAAACTCTAACTTTGATTGTTATCGTATTAATCAAACTTTAGTAAAAAGAGTAAAACATGCATGAATAAAGTATTTTTTAACAATTAATTCACGTAAAAAAGACCAAAAAACCTTATCTTTGTCACCTATGCTGAAATGGATTTCTATATTTTGTTCTATGACTTACGTATTTGCGACAACAAATATGGCGGAAGTATTGAAGGCTCCGGTCTTTATAGAACATCTGATTGAATATGACGGCAATTGTGTAGAATTTCTGGTAGAACATTATGATAATCATAAAAAAGACCAGGATTGGGATACCGATCAGAAACTGCCCTTCATCAATCCTCCTGTTGTGCTTATGGTATATGCACAACTTCCGGAAACCCTATTTCATATTGAAAAAATAAAAGAATTTCCGGTTCAGCAAAAAAACACTTTTTATCAGGAAAAAGATTTTTCCGGACTCTATCTTTCCAGGATTTTCCAGCCTCCACGCTATTCTTAATTAATCTCTGCACAATAACTATGCTTTAAAATACTTTTTAGAGCAGCTTAATCTTGTTATCTATCAATTAATTAATTTTTCATGTTAAATAAAATTATTGAGTTTTCTGTAAAGAATAAACTCATTATTGCCCTTTTTACAATGGGGCTGATTCTTCTTGGAATCTATGAAACAACAAAGCTTCCAATTGATGCCCAGCCTGATATTACCAATAATCAGGTACAGATTATCACTGTCGCACCCTCATATGGAGCAGCTGATATCGAACGGCTGGTGACCTTTCCCATTGAACAGGCTACCAGTAACATCAATGGCATAACAGAGCTCCGAAGTTTTTCACGGTTCGGCTTATCCCTTGTTACGGTGGTATTTAATGATAATACCGATGTATATTGGGCAAGACAACAGGTTCAGGAACGTCTGCAGATAGTCCAGGATAATATACCGGAAGGAATCGGAAAACCGGAATTGGGACCTATCTCCAGTGGATTAGGTGAAATATTCCAATATGTGGTGCGGGCAAAAAAAGGCTACGAGAACATCTACGATGAGACCGAACTGAGAACCATCCAGGATTGGATTATCCGCCGCCAGCTTCTGGGAACAAAAGGAGTTGCGGATGTCAGCAGCTTTGGAGGAAAACTGAAACAATATGAGATTGCTATCAATCCCAATAAATTACAAGCATTTGATATTACCATCAATGACGTTTTTGATGCCCTGGAGCGGAATAATCAAAATACCGGCGGGGCTTATATCGAAAAGAAGGAGACTGTATTATTCATTAGGACAGAGGGTCTTCTGGGAAGTACTGAAGATATAGGTAATATCGAAGTATCAGCAACAGGAGAGGGGATTCCTGTTCTTATCAGGGATGTGGCGGAAGTAAAAACGGGATATGCCACACGGTATGGAGCAATGACCTATAATGACACAGGAGAGGTCTCGGGAGCTATTGTACTGATGCTTAAAGGAGAAAATGCCAACGAAGTGATTGGTAATATTAAACAGCGTCTGGAAAAAATTCAGGAAACCTTACCGGAAGGTGTTGTTATTGAGCCTTTCCTGGATCGTGCGAAAATGGTTAACAATACTATCAGTACCGTAAAAACCAATCTGATGGAAGGAGCCCTGATTGTTGTTTTCATTCTTGTTCTCTTTTTAGGAAACTTCCGTGCCGGTCTGCTTGTCGCTTCTGTAATTCCACTGGCAATGCTTTTTGCCATAATCATGATGAACCTTTTTGGAGTCGGAGGAAACCTCATGAGCCTCGGTGCTCTTGATTTCGGACTTATCGTTGATGGGGCTGTTATTATCGTAGAAGCTGTATTGCATCAGCTTGCTCATAAAAAACATTTCGGGAAAGATCATATCCTCAGCAAAAAAGAAATGGATACACAGGTTTCAGATTCCGCTACCAAGATGGTAAATAGTGCAGTTTTCGGGCAGATTATTATCCTGATCGTATACCTTCCTATTTTCACATTACAAGGGATTGAAGGTAAAATGTTCAAACCCATGGCTCAGACTGTCGCGTTTGCATTGATCGGGGCCTTCCTGCTTTCCCTTACTTATATTCCAATGATGAGTTCCCTGGTTCTTAGCAAAAAGAAAAAGACCAAAGACAATATTTCAGACAAGGTGATGACCAGGGTAGAAACCGGGCATCAAAAGCTTCTGATAAAAGCATTGAAGTACAGAAAAACCATTATTATCACAGTACTTCTCCTTTTCGCAGGAGCTGTTTTCACCCTTTCCCGGATGGGAGGAGAGTTTATTCCATCATTGGAGGAAGGTGATTTTGCTGTAGAAATGCATATCCTGCAGGGAAGTAATATTAATGAAACGAAAAAGGCAACCACCCAGGCGGCGCACATTCTTTTAAAACAGTTTCCAGAGGTGCAAAAGGTAGTCACTAAAATCGGAAGTGCCGAAATTCCCACAGAGCCGATGCCAATGGATGCGGGTGATATGATCATTGTTCTGAAGCCTAAAAAAGAATGGTCGTCTGCACGATCATTCCCGGAATTATCCGAAAAGATGAGCAAAGCATTGCAGGTTATTCCCGGGCTCAAAACAGGTTTTCAGTTCCCGGTACAAATGCGCTTTAATGAATTAATGACCGGAGCAAGACAGGATGTGGTGTGTAAAATTTATGGAGAAGATCTGGACAGCCTTGCTGCATATGCCAAAAAACTGGGTGGGATTATCAATACAGTAAAAGGTGCACAAGATCTTTATCTGGAGCCTGTTGTCGGGGCGCCACAGGTAGTTATCGGTTATAACCGTGCCGAGCTCTCGCGTTACCATATTTCCGTAATGGAAATCAATAGGGTGATCAATATGGCTTTTGCCGGACAAACTGCCGGGGCCTTGTATGAAGGTGAAAGAAAATTTGATGTCGTGGTAAGAATGGACAATGAGCATAAAAAAGATATAACAAGTATTCAAAATCTTCTGGTTCCGACTGCTTCTGGTGAGCAGATTCCTTTACACCAGCTGGCCAGCATAGAATTGAAAAGCAGTCCCAACCAAATCCAGAGGGAAGATACCAAAAGAAGAATTGTTGTCGGATTTAATGTCCGTGGAAGAGATGTTCAAAGTATCGTGGAGGAACTTCAGCAAAAGACCGATAAAGAATTGAAACTCTCTTCAGGTTATACCATCTCTTATGGTGGAGCCTTTGAAAACTTAAATGAAGCTAAAGCAAGATTAGGTGTCGCTGTTCCTATTTCATTGGTAATGATCTTTTTGCTTCTTTTCTTCGCATTTGGTTCCGTAAAACACAGTTTGCTGATCTACACCGCAATTCCGCTATCAGCCATTGGTGGAGTTTATTTTCTGGCCCTCAGGGGAATGCCTTTCAGCATCAGTGCAGGAGTAGGATTTATTGCATTATTTGGTGTTGCGGTACTTAATGGAATTGTTTTGATATCAGAATTCAACCGATTAAAAAATAATGGAATAACCAATCTCAGCAGAATTGTTTTAATGGGCACAAGAATCCGGCTTCGTCCCGTACTGATGACTGCTTTTGTCGCTTCGCTGGGCTTTCTTCCTATGGCGTTAAGCAGTGGTGCAGGGGCAGAAGTACAGAGACCTCTTGCTACCGTGGTTATAGGAGGCTTAATGCTTGCTACGCTGTTAACCTTATTTGTCCTGCCTATTTTGTATGTCTTATTTGAACGAATCAATAAAAATAAAATGAAATTCTCAAAAAAAAGAAACTTTAAAAAACTAACCATATTCCTGTTGTTCATTTCTTTCGGAAGCATTCAGGCACAGGAAAACATTACACTGGATCAGGCATTGGAAGTTGCCTTCCGGCAAAACGGAAACTATAAGAATTCCAGACTCATTTCAGCCTATCAGGAAAAACTAAAATCAAGCTATCTCGACATTCCTCAACTGGAAGTGACAGCAGGTATCGGCCAGATACAGGGAATCGAAACCGATAATTCGTTTTCCGTATCCCAACGCATTAGTTTTCCGACTGTTTATTCCAGAAGAAAACAATTGCTGGATGCGGAATGGGCTTCAGGTCTTATGAATCAGCAGCTCACCAAAGCCCAACTGACTAAAGAAGTTTCAGAAGTTTTTTACAGAATTATTATTCTAAAGGAAAAGAAAAAAGTGCTGGATTACATCAGTGAGCTGTACAATGGCTTTGCCGACAAAGCAAGTTTACGTTTGAAAAAAGGAGAAGCCAATATTCTCGAGGAGTCAACGGCCGAAATTCAAAGGGAACAGGCCGCAGTGCAGCTGAATATTCTTGAAAACGACCTCAATATTGCACAGCTTCAGCTTCAGGTATTGCTTCAGTCGGAAAAAAGATATCAGCCGCTTACTGATCAACCCGTCCTGAATGTTGACTTTCAGATTCCGGGGGATGTCTTAAGAAATCATCCGCAGCTCCAGTATCTGAATCAGCAAATCAAGGTGAATGAAGCAGAAGCCCGTTTAGAACAAAGCAAACTCCTTCCGGATCTTCTTGTAGGATACACTAATCAGAGCATGAAGAATATCAATAACAACCGCTTCAATTCCGTTCAGGTCGGTGTTGGGATCCCTCTATTTACAAAAGGACAGCGAGCACTGGCAAAAGCAACAAAAGCAAAAGTGGCCATTGCAGAAAATCAATACCAAAGAAAAGAAACCGAACTGAAAAACAGGTATGAACAGCTGGCCAATACCTACGCTAACCAGCTTGCGATCATACAAAATTACGAACAGAAGCAACTGCCCAAAGCTGAAACGATTCTTAAAGCAGCCCAAAAACAAATGGAAGCAGGAGAGATCGATTTCCTCAATTGGGTTATTTTAACCAATCAGGCTGTTAAAATAAAGGTTGATTATATCGAAAATTTAGATCGACTCAATCAAACGGGGGCTGAGCTTAATTTCTTAATTTCAAAATAATAATATCATGTATTTCAGAAAATCATCATTATACATCATTGTTGCAGCCTTATTTTTAACCTCATGTTCGGGAAAGAAAGAGGAAACCACAGTCTATGAAAATAAAAAACTGGCATCAAAAAACCAGAATACCGTTCAGTTAAGTGATCAGCAGATCAAAATTACAGGGCTTACCTTGACAGGTATTCAAAACAGGATCATGGAAAAAACGGTACGGCTGAACGGAAAAGCAGACATAGCTCCGTCTCATATCAGTTCTCTTTCCAGTATTATGGGAGGACATATAAAATCGATCAATGTTATTAACGGGAGTCATTTCAGAAAAGGACAGGTACTGGCTGTAGTAGAAGATCCTCAGTTCATACAGCTTCAGCAGGATTATCTCGTTACAAAGGCCCAGCTTGAATCAGCAAGATTGAACTTCAACAGGCAAAAAGACCTCAACACCAGCAAAGCCAGTAGTGACAAAACATTACAGACCGCCCAGGCGGATTATTCCACACTGAACGCTACATTGAAGGGACTGGAAGAAAAACTCAGGATCATAGGCATCAATGCGAAAGGACTAAATTCTGGAAATATTAAAAGCAGAATAAGCATTTATGCCCCTTTTAGCGGTTTTGTAAGTAAAATATGGGTTAATAATGGTCAGTATATCAATCCTTCCGATACCTTATTTGAACTGATTGATCCTGCTGGTCTGTTATTGGAATTAAAAGTATTTGAAAATGACGTAAATGATATAAAAACCGGGCAGGAGATCCTGGTGTATAATAATCAGAACCCGGACCAGAAATATCCTGCCAAAATTATAAGCCTTGTTCCCAATATCGAAAATGGAGGATCATCGGTAGCTATAGCCAAATTGTCCGCATCCAGCACAGAGTTTGTGCGCGGAATGTACATCAATGCAGAAGTAAGCATTAGTGGTAGAAATACGACCGGCTTACCCGGCGAATCTATAGTATCATTTGAAAATAAGAACTATATCTTTGAAGACCTTGGAAATCACCGGTATAAAATGATCCCCGTAATCACAGGAATTTCAGATAACGGATTTACGGAAATTCTCAAATCTGAATCGTTAAAAAATAAAAGACTGGTACAAAAAGGAGCTTACGATCTCCTGATGATCCTTAAAAATAAAGCAGAATAATCATTTTAACACAAAGCCGTTCAAACGGTTGAACGGCTTTTTTATGATTCCGAAATTAAATATACCGATTGGTATATTTATTTTATATCTTTGCCATTTAAAAATTGGAACTACTGAATTAAAGGCGGTTTATTCTTTTGTTTCGAACATAAATTTTTTTAATTCAAAATATACCGATCGGTATATTAAATAGTAAAATGCTATGAAAAGAATCATTCTTATTATTACGGTAATCTCCGCAGCCATTATGGAGCTTATAGACACTTCCATAGTAAATGTTGCCCTCAATTATATGAGCGGAAACCTGGGGGCAACATTAGAAGACATTTCCTGGGTGGTTACAGCTTATGGGATTGCCAACGTTATTATTATTCCGATGACCAGCTTTCTGGTTAATAACCTTGGCCGGCGGAATTATTACATCGGCTCTATTATCCTGTTTACCTTTTGTTCTTTTATGTGCGGCAACTCCACAAACCTCTGGGAACTCGTCATGTTCCGGTTTCTGCAGGGAATTGGAGGTGGAGCGTTATTATCGGTATCTGCCATGGTTGTATACGAGTGTTTTCCAAAAGAAAAACAGAATATTGCCAGCGCTTTATTTGGGATCGGGGTTTTCATAGGACCCACGATCGGGCCTACACTCGGTGGATTTATTACGGATAACTTTTCATGGCGATGGATCTTTTACATCAACATTCCTTTAGGAATACTGGCCGCTATTCTATGTTTAAAATTATTACCCGAATCTCCGACCCGGCAAAAGGTTAAAAAGATCGACTGGCCAGGAATTATTCTCTTAATTATTGGTATAGGCTCTTTACAAACGGTTTTGGAGCGTGGGGAAACGGAAGACTGGTTTGCTGCCCGTTATATTATTTTCCTCACTGTAGCAGCTGTCCTTTCACTCGTTCTTTTCGTTCACAGGGAGCTCACTATACCACATCCCGTGGTAAAGCTATCGGTTCTTAAGCACCCTTCACTCAGTATCTCTGCCGTACTTACCTTTATAACCGGGATTGGAATGTTTACTTCCATTTACCTCACTCCTGTACTGGCACAACGCTTTTTAGGATTCAACCCGGCTCAGGCTGGTCTTCTACTGCTTCCGGGTTCCATTATTGCCGTATTTGCGCTGATCATTACCGGGAAAGTTTTGCAAAAAGGAGTTCCTCCTGCATTGGTGGTATTGCTTGGTTTTTGTTGTTTTATTTATTTTAACTGGTCTATGGCACAGGTAAACCTGGATGTTTCTTTTGCTACAATTTCCATTAACCTTATATTCAGAGCACTGGGAATGGCTTTACTTACCGTTCCGCTTGCATCACTTGCCGTTTCTTCTTTAAAAGCTGAAGATATGCCCCAGGGAACCGCTATTAACAACATGATGCGCCAGTTGGGTGGTTCATTTGGAATATCCATTATCAATACATATATCGCAAGAAGGGTTGCCCTTCACCGTACCGACCTTATCTCCAACCTTACTCCGGATAACCGTTCGGTAATGGATCGTCTTCAAACCTACACTTCACTTTTTCAGAGCAAGGGATTCGGTTTTCCTGAAGCACAGCAAAAAGCAATAGGTCTGATGGAAAAAATTGTGGTGAAACAATCATTTTTTTTAAGCTATATCGATGCCTATATGGTTATTGGTCTGGCATTTATATTTGTCTTACCTTTATTATTATTTTTCCTGAAGAGGAATAAGAATAAAAAAATAGTAATCGTATCAGCAGACCATTAAAACAGAATCATATAAAATATAATAAAATCAATATCATGAAAGAAGTATTCATTGTATCAGCAAAACGTACTCCCGTCGGAGGATTACTTGGGAATCTGTCCACTTTTACAGCCACACAGCTGGGCGCTCTGGCCATTCGGGAAGCTTATAAAAACATTTCTCTGGAACCGGAATTACTGGACAGTGTTTATATGGGAAATGTACTGAGTGCAGGAATAGGACAGGCTCCGGCAAGACAAGCTGCTATTTTTGCTGATATCCCGTATGATAAAGATGCCACGACCATCAATAAGGTATGTGCTTCAGGAATGAAGGCAACTTCATTGGGAGCACAGCAAATCCAGACAGGCCTTGAACATCTCATCGTAACAGGCGGAATGGAAAGTATGAGCAATACACCACATTATGCCTTCATAAGAAGCGGAAAAAAATTAGGAGACCTTACCCTTACTGATGGGATGACTAAAGACGGTTTATGGGACGTTTATCATAATTTCCATATGGGAAGTGCGGCAGAGCTGGGAATTAAAAAATATGGACATACCCGGCAGGAACTGGATGATTATGCATTGTCTTCTTATCAGAAATCACAAAACGCAACTGCACAGGGGAAATTTAAAAATGAAATTGTTCCTGTAGAATTCACCAAAGGAAAAGAAACCATTACCATCGATAAAGATGAAGATATTTTTAAGCTTATTCCTGAAAAAATGGCTCAGCTGAAGCCTGTTTTTGAACCGGACGGATTGCTTACCGCGGCCAACTCCAGTAATCTGAATGACGGTGCCGCAGCTTTGATTCTTGCTTCGGCAGAAGCTGTAGAAAAATATCAGCTGAAACCGCTTGCCAAAATTATCGGTTACGCAGATGCCGCCCAGGCACCGGAATGGTTCACAACATCTCCGGCTCTTGCTATTCCAAAAGCTCTTTTAAGTGCCAACCTTGACCTTTCAGCAGTAGATTATTTTGAGATCAATGAAGCTTATGCCTCAGTTGTACTTTCCAATCAGAAGATATTAGGTTTTGATCGTGAAAAAGTGAATGTATATGGCGGCGCAGTAGCCATCGGACATCCGATAGGAGCTTCCGGAGCCAGAATTCTTGTGACCCTTGTCAATGTCCTTCAACAGGAAAAGGGAAAATATGGTGTAGCTGCGATTTGTAATGGTGGTGGAGGAGCTTCCGCTATGGTTATCGAAAATATGAATATATAGCTAAAGTATTTTTAATTTCCATAAAAAAATGTCTGGTCAGATGAATGACCGGACATTTTTTATGAATACAATATTCCAGGCTTACGAAGGCAGGGCTTTTAAAAACTCCCTGATTTCATTACTTATTTCTTCTGCATGGGTTTCCAGTGCGAAATGTCCGGTTTCATAAAATTTTACAATAGCATCCGGAATATCTTTTTTGTAAGCTTCCGCTCCCGGAGGCAAAAAGAAAGGATCATATTTTCCCCATGCAGCCAGGAACCGGGGCTGGTATTTTCTGAAATATGCCTGAAATTCAGGATATAGTGCCACATTAGTCCGGTAATCCAGCATCAGGTCAATCTGAATATCATCCATTCCCGGGCGGTTTAGAAAATGCTGATCCAGAGCATAAGATTCAGGGGCGATAAGCGAAAGATCCTTAACACCTTCCTGGTACTGGAATTTGGTCATCTTTTCAGAAGTAAAATCACTTAAGAGCTTACGGTTTTCCGGAGTGGGATCTTTCCAGTATTTTCTTATCGAAGTCCAGCTGTCACTAAGTCCTTCTTCATAGGCATTCCCATTTTGAGAAATAATTCCCGTTATTTTTTCGGGATTGGCTAAAGCTAACCTAAGACCGGTAGGAGCACCATAATCAAAAATATAAAGGGCAAATCTTTTTAATTCCAATCTATCAATAAATCCCTGCATTATCCTGGCAAGATTATCAAACGTATAGCTGAAGTGGTCAGAACCCGGAGCATCACTAAACCCGAAACCCGGTAGATCAGGTGCAATGATATGATATTGATCATTCAGCTTAGGAATCAGGTTGCGGAACATATGTGAAGACGTAGGAAATCCATGGAGAAGCAAAAGAACAGGAGCATCTTCAGGCCCGGATTCACGGTAAAAAACATTCAGACCATCAACGTCTGTATTGTTGTAATAAATGGTTGGGTTCATAATTGTTTTATTTTTTTGTTATTTCAAAATTACGCCATACATTTGATTACATAAAACGATTAATTATGATATGAATAATCATAAAAAATGATACATGAATTTAAATGATTTAAAAATATTTGAAGCAGTAGCTGCTTCCGGCAGTTTTACAAAAGCTGCGGAAGTTATGTGTACCGTACAATCCAATGTTACCGCAAGGATAAAAACGCTCGAAGAAGAACTGGAAGCTCAGCTTTTTACGCGTACTTCCAGAAAAGTTTCTTTAACCACGGCCGGACATGCATTTATTCAATATGCCCGTAAGATTTCAAATACCATAGAAGAAGCCAAAAGGGAAATTAAAAATTCTGATCAGATAGGAGGGAACCTGTGCATAGGATGTATAGAGACAACACTGGTATTTAAAGCCCCGGAAATCCTTTCGGGTTTTATGAATGCTTATCCTAATGTCCAGCTGGAATTTAAATCGGACACCCGCTCAAAGCTTATTGATGATGTTCTGAATTATAAGCTGGATGCGGCGTTTGTTTCTGCACCTATTCATTCCGCACAACTCGAGCAGATCCACATCAAGCAGGATGAGCTGGTTATTGTGACTTCTCTGGATGAAAGATCAGTCAATCAAATTCTTAAAAAGGACAATCTGAATATTGTTGTTTTTGACCAGGGTTGCGTTTACAGGGCAAGGCTTGAAACTTTGCTCAATGCAAGGGGAGTGATACAATACAAGAGCATGGTAATGAATTCTATTGAAGGGATCATTAATTTCGTTGAAGCAGGCCTGGGAATTACCTTGCTTCCGCTTGAGCTGATTGAAAAGTATTACGGTGGCAGGAAATTGAAAACCTTTAAGCTCAGTAAGGAGATCAATACCATATCTACTTCTCTCATCTACCTGAAAAGCATTCCCAAATCCCAAGCTTTGGAATCTTTTATCGGGATGTATGCAACAGGTAATAAAAAGGCAATCCCTTTTTGAGATTGCCTTTTGTAATTATTTACAGTTCCGGAGCTAATGGCCAGTCTACGGGAATTTTTGTAGCTGCAAACAAGTAATTGGTTATTGTTTTATCACCGATCGCAATAATCACATCTACCAAATGTCCTTCTGTATATCCTTCGTTGAAAAACTGATTTTTTGTCTCCTCAGAAATCTCACCCTTATTGCTTACTGCCTCATAAACCAGTTGCCCTAAGGAATTGAGTTTTGGATCAAAAGATATTTTTGCTTTTCTGATTTCAAGGATCTGATCATCATCAAATCCGTTCAGCTTTGCAATAGCAGTGTGAGCACTTAAACAATACAGGCAATTGTTATACTGGCTGACAATAAGGTTCACTACTTCTTTTTCTTTTGCTTTTAAGGATGACTTGGCATTTTGCAAGGCAAGATAGGTGGCAAGCCCATTTTCCGAATGTGCAAAAGTTGCATACAGATTAGGAACAAAGCCAACCCCTTTTTCTAATTGGTTAAAAATATTTTGATTTGCTTCTGAAAGCTGCTCTTTTTGAGGAATCTGAAAATTTTCCATTTGTAATTGTTGTTTAAAATTAATACGACAAAGTTCAGTGATCCCTGACCTCAAAAAAATAGAACAATTTCCCGAAGATGTATGCTTTTTTCCCTTTCCAAATGATACATTTGTTCAAATAAGACTTTTATTAAAAATTTAGTGAGATAAAAGATGATCTATAATTTCTATAATAAACAGACGGAAGCAGCTTGCCGGCTTCTTGTCCATGAAGAAAAATTTGACAGGGTTTTCTACGGAAAAGACCGTAAAGACAAATTTCTGACATTGGCATGGAACCAGGGTCTGGACATTTTTATTACAATAGATAAAATATCCTATCTATTCAAATCAGGCAGCATACTTTGCTTAATGGTCAATCAGTCATTTGATTTTCCCGACAATTCACAAATCATCGTATGGCAGTTTAATAAAGATTTCTACTGCATTGAAAGTCATGATTCCGAAGTAGGGTGTGTAGGATTTCTTTTTTATGGTTTGTCTCAAAGTATGTTTGTTTCCGTGGAGGATCAGGTCCGTGATAAACTCACATTGCTACTGCGTATTTTTATTGAAGAATTCCAGGATGTAGATGATATCCAGGAGGACATGCTCCGGATGCTGTTGAAGCGCCTGATCATCCTGATTACACGGTCGGCAAAAAAACAATTTGTTGCAGATCAATTTCCTGAACAAAAACTGGATATTATCCGGCAGTTCAGTTTACTGGTTGAAAAGAATTATAAGTCGGAACATTCCGTAAAGTTTTATGCAGATCAGCTTCATAAGTCTCCCAAAACCCTTTCCAATCTTTTTAATCTCTATAATAACGGAACTCCCTCTGAAATTATTCAGCAAAGGATTATACTGGAAGCTAAAAGATTACTTCTCTTTACCAACAGCTCAGCCAAAGAAATTGCTTATGAATTAGGATATGAAGATGTTGCTTATTTCAGTAGCTTTTTCAAAAGGGTAACGGGACTTTCACCTCTGGCGTTCAAAAAGCAATCAGCCGGAATTTCCACTCCATAAAAAAGCCTCCCGAGGGAGGCCTTAAAAAACACAAATGATGAAAAAAAATTATTTCGAAGTGCAAATATAATAAAATATATTATGTAATACATTATAATTTTATTAATATTTTAATTCAATTTTAAATAACATATTAATATTATGCATACATACTATTAATATATTTTTAAATATAGGTATAATTCTTTCAGAGGAGTTTTTTCTATTTAAACATACAGGAAGTATTCCAGATCCATAAAAAAACCTCCGGGAAAAATCCCGGAGGTTTGAAACTTTTTATTGACTAAAATTTGAATACACAGCCGCAAACGCTCATTTTACCTTCAACGACTGTTGTCCATTGTCCGTTCCAGGTACCTCCGTAAGAGGCACAAATGGAAGGGCATATTTCTTTTGCATCTTCATTGCTCCAGATAGGACCTGCCAGAACATCCAATGTATATTCTGTGCTTCCTGTAGGAACCGTATCGTACTCAACTTCGATTACACTCATTTCCCCCTCAACAATGGTAGACCATTGTCCGGTAAATTTTCCTAAATGTGCCGCAGCAATACGACCTCCTAATTTCTGAGCCTGATCGTTGCTCCAAAGCGGACCTGCAACGATGTTGATTTTGAATTTTGACATGGTGTTTGTTTTTTTATGTTTTAACATACCAAAGGTGCAACTATAATAAAACAAACACTAGAGTAGAAAACACCATTTTTTTTGTTCAGTATTTATACCTACAGCTTTAAAAAAATTGGGTTAACCCCCATCAATAAAGGGCTATAGGTTCAAATTATTTCTCCGAAATTAGATATATCAGATTGATCAATGGAAAATAACAGAAAAAAACAAAAGAAGTTAATTTTTTTAAGAGAAAAGGACATAAAAAAAGACGAAGCTATAATTATTACTTATAGCCTCATCAATTTTTTCAATCATTTGGTTTTGTTGGTACAAATTTAGAGCAATCCGTACGACAGGTACAGATACAGTTGCTGTTTTTTATTAGGGCACAGATTACCAATTACTGGCAATTTCCCCAAGAGTCTTAAGATCGGAGTTAACTTTATCTGTCCATTCCATCGCAAAATTCAGCCTCATACAGTTGTTATACTGATTGTATTGGGTAAACATTCTTCCCGGAGCGAAAGTAATATTCCGCCTGATGGCCATATCAAACAGTTTGACAGTATCAATTTTTTTATCAAGTTCCAGCCATACCATAAATCCACCTTCCGGCTGGGAAACTTTAGTATTATCAGGAAAATAATCCTCAATGCCCTGCTGAAGCTTCAGACAATTATTTTGTACTATTTTCCGGAATGTACGAAGATGATGATCATATCTTCCGTTTTCTAAAAAATGGGATATGGCTTCCTGATACAAAGCAGGAGTAGAAAGCGTTTGTATCAGCTTCTGCTGGATAATTTTATCCTTATACTTGCCCGGGATAATCCATCCGAGCCTGTAACCCGGTGCCAGTGTTTTGGATATGGAATTCACCAGCATCACAATACCGGCTTCATCAAATGCTTTACAGGGTTTCGGCCTCTCGGCTCCATAATACACATTCCTGAAGATATCATTTTCAACTAATGGAATATCCCATTCCGTAAGCATTTTTACAAGCTCCTTTTTATGATCGTCCGGCATGATTGTGCCTAAAGGATTATTGAAGTTAACCACAAAACAGCATGCACTTATGACAGGCAAAACCTTTTTCAATGCTTCGAGATCTAAACCTGTGGAAGGGTCTGAAGGAATTTCTACAGCTTCAAGTCCCATGGCATTTATCATTTTAAGAATACCAAAGTAAGCGGGACTTTCTACAGCAACCTTATCTCCGGGTTTGGTAACCGCCATCAGGCAGGTAAACATTCCGTTCATCGCTCCGGACGTTGCTATCACATCATCTTCTGTAACTTTACCCTCCAGCATAAATGCCCATCTGGCAACCGTTCTTCTAAAATTGAGATTTCCCTGAACAGATTCATAGGTTGCCCCGCCATTTGCCAGGCTTCGCATAACTGTAGTCACGCTCTTATTAAGCTGGGCGATGGGCAGCAGGCTTTTTTCCGGCAGCCCGAGGGAAAAATGGGTAATGTCCGTATTTTCCGAAGAAGCAAATGTCTTAAGGAAAAGATGTTCCGGGTACTGCTCTTTTTGCAGGGATTCCAGGATAATAACAGAAGGAAGAGAAAATTTCCTTTGTGAAGCTTTACTTACATAATAGCCGGATTTAGGTCGTGGTTCTATCAACGATTTACTTTCTAATTCCAGAAATGCCTGCCGAACGGTATTGATGCTTACATTATATACTTTCTGTAAGGTCCGTATAGAAGGCAATTTATCACCAAGCCTTAACGTTCCACTGAGAATCTGCTGCTCAATGATCCCGGCAATTTTCAGATAAAGGATTTCTTTTTTCATTCAATCGGTATTATTTCTGTGTAGTTCAAAATTAAGAAATTAAATCCCCGTTTAATAATTTATCATACAGATAAAGAATCACAAGCCTGCGTTAACTCATAAAAAAAATGATTTCTATCAGAAATACCGCTCAATACGATATATTTCATACAAAAGTGAATGATCTGTAAAATATTGTTCTATAACTTTTTAAAATTGTATTATAAAAAATCTTAATTTTAGGTGATTTTAGATTTTTTTAATATTTTTTAACAAAATTTATATTTCTATTTTTGCAACCAAATCTTATAAATTATGAAAAAAATTTTATTAACCCTTTCTCTTTCTTTGGGAATTTTTGCTGCAGCACAAGAAGCAAAAACAGAGGCTCCGGCTGTTGATACGACAAAAGCATGGAGCATTCAAGGTCAAAACACATTAATGCTGAACCAGGCGGCATTCTCGAACTGGGTAGGTGGTGGAGCAAACAACGTGGGTTGGCTTGCCGGTGTGAATTATAACCTTACCTATGAAAAAGGGAAGGACCTTTGGGAAAATATTATTATCCTTGGATACGGACAAAACAATACCCAGGGCGTAGGAACAAGAAAGACCCAGGATGTAATTAATCTTTCAAGTAACTATGGGAGGGAGATCGCTAAAAATTGGTACGCATCCGGTGGTGTAAGTTTACAAACTCAATTTGCTCCGGGCTATGAGGACGGAAATAATCCTGATGCGAAAAAGATATCCAACTTTATGGCTCCGGGATACCTTAATGTAGGTGCTGGTTTTACATACAGACCTAATGATAATTTCACCATGACATTACGTCCGGCAAATGCAAGGGTAACTTTTGTACTGGATAAAGACCTTCAGTATGCAGGAACTTACGGCTTAAAGAATGATGGAGATTCTTCACTATTTCAGTTCGGTTTCCTGGGAACAGCCATTTATAAAATAAAGATCATGGAAAACATCAACCTTACGAATACAGGTTCTGTCTTTTCCAATTATTTAGATCATCCTGAAAGACTGGTCCTGTCTTACAGCGGAATTTTAAATATGAAGATCAACAAATTTATTTCAACCAACATAACGCTGGATCTTTTATATGATCACAACCAGATCAGAAGAACACAGCTGAAACAGACTTTGGGAGTTGGTTTTGCCTATAATATTGATAACGGGAAAAAACGTTCTGATAAAAAAGACAATCAATCCTGGATGAAGAAGTAGCACTATTCATCGAAAAAATAAAAAAGACTAACCGAAGAATGGTTAGTCTTTTTTATTTAGTATGGAGAAAAATGGAAATTATTGATGTCCGCTTTTTCTGCCCATTAAAGTCAGCATAGCCAGAAGCCCACTGATCGCGCCAAAAAAATAAATAGACTGATATCCCAGCCAGCCTGCAATAATCCCCGCTATCGGACCAGCCAAGCCTAGTGAAAGATCGAAAAAAGCTGAATAAGCTCCCAGTGCTGTTCCTCTCATTTGCGGAGTTACCTTTTTAATGGCGAGTACTCCCAAAGATGGAAATACCAGGGAAAAACCAATTCCCGTAAGTGCACAGCCTACGATTGCCATCCATCCCGAATGAGAAAAACCTATCAATAGCTGTCCTATGACCTCAATAGCAAAAGACCCTAAGGCTACTTTGTAACCACCGTACTTGTCGGGAAGGGAGGCAAATAATATTCTGGTAAGAATATAAAATCCACCAAAACAAACAAAAGCCAGAGAAGCATGCTCCCAGTTTTTCTCAGCGAAAAGCAAAGCGATAAAGGAAGCTATGCATGCAAATCCTATGGAAGAGAAAGCCAGTGCCAATCCCTGATCGGAAACTTTTGCAATCACTTTATAAAAAGGAGTTCTTATATGAGTAGGATCCGCTTCAAGGGTTGGCAGCCGGGCTGTTGATAACCAGCTCACTACAGAAAGGACCAGAATTAATGTAAAAGGAACAACACTACCGAATTGGCTTCCCATCCATATACTTAACGGGGCTCCTAAAGCGATTCCTCCATACATTGAAATTCCGTTCCAGGTCATTACTTTGCCGGAATTGTGTGCTCCTACCAGTCCAATTCCCCAGGTTAGCGCTCCCGTTACCATCATACTTTCAGAAATACCATGAATAATTCTTGACAGAATCAGCAATCCTAATGCTAAAATTGGGAAATGTACAGAGGAACTTCCTGCAATATAAAGAATTCCGGCTGCAAAAACCATAAATATACCTCTGTGATTACTGATTTTAGCCCCAAGTGTATCGGTTATTTTACCGGCGTAAGCCCTTGTTAATAAAGTAGCTAAAAACTGAAGCCCCATCACAGCCCCCACGATAAAGGAGTCGAATTTCAGTTCATTTTTAATCAGAGCTGGTAAAGCTCCCAGTGTAATTCCAATCGTAAGATATACCGCAAATACGGAAATTACGATCGGAGCGAGAACTTTTTTTAAAGGTATGTTGTTGTGATGATGAGTATCTCCAATCTTAGGAGTTACCATAGTTGTACTTTTGATTGCCATATTGCATCGTTTTTTTAGTTATTTTTCGACTACAAAAGTAGATCGGCAACATACAATTAGCGATAGCTATTCAATGGCTATAATTGGACAAATAATGGTTTTCTTTTCCGGAATTCAGATGCTGTATAGCCGGTATTCTTTTTAAAAAAGCGCGAAAAATAAGTATAATCATCATATCCAAGGTCAAAAGCGATTTCCTTAATATCCATGTAAGTATAGTACAAAAGACGCTGAGACTCCAGGATAATTTCCTGCTGTATCCAATGACTGGCTGCAAAACCTGTGATTTCTTTTACCACCTCATTCAGATACAGAGGGGTGATATGAAGTTTCACTGCGTATTCCTTTACCTGTTTCAATTCCCTGTAATGCAATTGAATCATTTGTTTAAAAAGCAATACTGTCTTATATTTCTGTCCGCCAATGACTTTTTCAGAATGCCTGTTTCTGACCAACGCTCTTACCATAAGACCTGCCAGGCTATCCGTAAATGAATTGATAAGATTATTTTGAAAAGGAACTTCATTATGAGCCAATACAGCATCAAAAACCGGAATAAACGAAAACAGACTGTCATTCTTTTCAACTTCTGCAGCCTGGTTAGAATTGAGGTAAGTAGTGAAAATCTCAAGATAAGTTTTAGGAATCAGTGACGTTTCCACAAATACCAACCAACCTTTACAATGCTCATTTTTTATATACCGGTGAACCTGTCCTGGTGCAACATATAACACTGCAGCTCCATGAAGTTCAACCTTACGGAAATCCAGTTCTAATGAAGAATATCCTTCCTGCTGAATAACAAACATAAAATGTTCATCGCGGTGAGCTGCCTGTACAGATTCTTCAAGTTCACCCATAGGACAAATTTCTATACCGGTACTGTTGAGTTCGTTTGTATGGAGTAAAATGTTCGATTTTGCCATCACTGAAACATTGGGCTGTTAGAGCATGTAAATGTAATCATATTGCCTGATATTTTAATGAAAGCAACACTTTCTTTCATATGATATATATGGTAATATGAGGCATTCGTTTTAAACCATTTATTTTACATTTCATCTTAAATTTTTCCTGCTTGACTCAAAAAACAGATGCGCATTTAGAAAATCAATATTTATATTTACAGAATTAATGGTTCCAAAACCTACTTGCTCTATGATGAGAAAAACCCAAATAAGGAAAAAAAAATTATTATCTGCCACTAAAAAACGCCTGGTCATATGGGCTGTGGCAATCATTTCATTTTATTTATTTTCTTATCTTATGGATCCTTTTGATCCGGTATGGGAAGACTATGTTAAAGATCCGTTGGATTTTCTGATCAGTGATTTTCTGTGGGTGCTTCTTTTTTCAGTTATTATTTCGGAGGTAAGCATATTGATCGATAGCCAGCTTAATAAGTTGCTTCCATGGAGTAACCGGGGAATAAAACGCTTATGCATACAAGGCATTCTGCAAATTGCCGTAAGCATTCTTTTTGTGGCCATTATCATTAATATTTTTTCCAATACTCCCGACATAGCCAAAATGGATTATCGTAAAGAAATGACCTTGTTGGGGCAATGGGTAGCTACCAATATCATTATTTCCCTGCTCATCAGTGCCGTAAATACAGGAGATTATTTACTGGAAAACTGGAAAAAATCTGCCATAGAAGTAACCCAGCACAAGCTAAGGGCTTCTAAACACAAACAGGCTGCAATGGCTGCAGAGCTACAGGCTCTGAAACTACAGATAGACCCTCATTTTATTTTTAATAACCTAAGCGTTTTATCGGAACTTATTCTGGAAAACCAGCAATTAGGTTATGAGTACGCTGAAAATTTCTCTAAAGTTTACCGCTATCTTGTTATTAATTCAAAAAAAGATGTGATCTCTTTAGACGAAGAATTGAAATTTTTAGACTCTTACATTTTCCTGATAAAAAAAAGAATCGGTGACGGAGTCAATTTCGAGATCTCTATTAATCCGGAATTAAGGAATATGATGATCCCTCCTTTAACTCTGCAGTTTTTGGTAGAAAATGCCATCAAACACAATCAAACACTCAGATCCAATCCTCTACAAATAAAAATTTATACATTAACCAGCAAAAATCTTGTTGTCTGCAACACTTTGATCCCTCTCATCAATAAAGCCGAATCTTCCAAGGTGGGTATTAAAAACATCATGAACCGGTTTGAATTGCTTGGAGATAAAAAGCCGTTGATCCTTCAAACAGAAAAAGATTTCCTTGCCAAAATACCATTATTATGAAGCTCAATAAGATCTTAATCGTAGAAGATGAAAAACCTAATGCGGACCGCCTAAAAAGGTTATTGCTGAAATTGCGGCCCCACGCTGAAATTGTATCTGTTGAAGATTCCGTAGCATCAGCAGTACAATGGTTGGAAGAAAATCCGGCTCCTGATATCATTATGATGGATATCCAGCTGGCAGACGGCTTAAGTTTTGAAATTTTCAATCAGACAGAAATTAAATGTCCTGTGATCTTCACCACCGCTTATGATGAATATGCAGTAAAAGCATTTAAATACAACAGCATCGATTATCTTTTAAAACCTGTTGAGGAAGAGGAGCTTGAAACCGCATTAAAGAATTATGAAACCTTTATGGAAACCATTCCATATGTAGGAACTGCTATAGAGGGACTGCTGAACTACATCCAGCCCAA
Source organism: Chryseobacterium sp. Chry.R1 (assembly GCF_039645525.1). NCBI lineage: Bacteria > Pseudomonadati > Bacteroidota > Flavobacteriia > Flavobacteriales > Weeksellaceae > Chryseobacterium > Chryseobacterium sp. Chry.R1. The sequence continues at coordinate 3,244,703 of NZ_CP151793.1, read as the reverse complement.
AGATTACAGGAAGCGTTTCCTTTTAGCCCACAGAGACGGTTATAAAACCCTGCTCTCGGAAGATATCCTCTATTTTTTTACCGAACTGGGCGTCAGCAGGGCTGTTGTAAAAAACGGAAACACAGAAATTGTTCCCCAGACCTTAGAGGAACTGGAAAAACAGCTGGATCCTAAAATGTTTTTCAGAGCCAACAGGCAGTTTATCATCAACATAGATTCCGTACAGCATATTTCCAATTACTTTAACGGAAAACTGAAACTCGACCTGGTCAGGCATCCGGATATTGAAGTCATTGTAAGCAGGGAAAAAGCTTCGGCACTGAAGTCCTGGATGGATTATTAGATCACCTATATGATTTCTACGATAGTGGAAATCTTTTTTTATCATACAATTTAAAATTCTTCATCCCAAACATTTGTTCGGGGTAATATTTTTTTATCATTTCAGCAATAATGAAAATCCGGTTTTATGCCCTTTTCTTTTCATTTCAGCTATTAAACGCTTCATCCCCGAATAATTACGTTTCACTGAAATTCTCCCTATCAATGCCCTTTTTTTGCGATTATTTTGTAGTCAACAAATAGTAAATCGTATATTATGAATTGTAAAAAAGGTTATTTCGTACTGCTATTGACAGCAGCTGTTTTTCTCCAGTCCTGCAACTCCGGAAAAAGCCAGGAAACAGGTGAGCAAATGTCTGCACTTCCTACCGATTTTATACAGCTGAAATCAGGAAATGCCGATATTTCTTCCGGATATCCGGGAAGTATCGAAGGACAGGATAATGTGGATATCAAAGCCCAGGTCACAGGCTATCTGGAAACGGTATACGTAAAAGAAGGGCAATATGTACAAAAAGGGCAGACGCTTTTCAGGATCAATCCTTCAGTCTATAATGAACAGGTAAATAATAGTGACGCTGCATTAAAAATAGCATTGGCCAACCAGGCGAGTGCCAGACTTGAAGTAGAAAAACTGAAACCATTGGTGGAAGGAAATGTGGTTTCCGATATGCAGCTGAAAACAGCTCAGGCAAGCTATGCAGCAGCAACAGCTCAGGTCGCACAGGCTAAATCTGCATTAGGCTCTTCAAAGATCAATGCCGGATTTGCGTATATAAAAGCTCCTGTATCGGGATATATTGGCAGGATCGTCAACAGAACCGGAAATCTGATTACCCCTTCTGATGCCACTCCGCTTACCACACTTTCCGATATCCATACAGTGAATGTTTATTTTGCAATGAACGAAGCCGATTTCCTTCGCTATACCAAAGCAAGAATGGCCTCCGAAGATCAAACCGGAAACGTTGAACTGATCCTTCCGGATGGTTCTACCTATCCATATAAAGGAAAGTTGGAAAATGCCAGTGGAAATTTTGACCGGATGACAGGAAGTATGCAGCTGAAAGCAATATTTCAAAATCCTGATCAACTTCTTCGTGCAGGAGGTACAGCGCGGGTAAAGATTCATCAGTATGTGGATGATGTCATTAAATTACCTAAAACAGCTGTAAAGGATATTCAGGACAGATTTTTTGTTTACAAACTGAATGCACAGAACAAAGTTGTTATGACTCCAATTGAAATCTCAGGAGGAACCATCTCTGATTATTTCGTTTCATCAGGAGTGCAGCCGGGAGATAAAATAGCCATCAACAGGATTGATGCCCTTAACGAAGGAGCATCAGTACTCCCTAAAATCATCCCTTCAAAATAGATTCTAAAAACACAATGTACTCATCCAAAGAAATTAAGACATGCTAAAAAAGATCATAGACCGACCGGTATTGGCCACTGTAATTTCCCTTATTATTGTCATATTGGGAATCATAGGCCTCAGCAAACTTGCAGTAACCCGGTTTCCGGATATTTCGCCGCCTACCATTATGGTTTCCGGATCTTATCCGGGAGGAAATAGTGAAACCGTTATCCGCTCCGTAGTAACGCCTTTAGAAGAGCAGATCAATGGAGTGGAAGACATGCAATATATTAAGTCGAATGCCAGTAATGACGGAACTTTTTCCATTTCAATTATATTCAAACAGGGAGTTAATCCTGATCAGGCTGCCGTAAATGTACAGAACAGAGTGCAGCAGGCAACCCCTATTTTACCTCAGGAAGTTGTGAGAATGGGATTAACCACCTCCAAGCAGCAAAACAGTATGATCATGCTGTTTAACATTTATACTGACGATAATAAAAAGTATGATGAAACCTTTTTACAGAATTATGCCAACATCAATCTTATTCCACAGGTAAAAAGAGTAAAGGGTGTAGGGCAGGCACAGGTTTTCGGAGCTAAAGATTATTCAATGAGAATCTGGCTTAATCCGCAGAAAATGTCATCTTACGGACTGGAACCTGCTGATATTTCAAATGCTGTAGCTGATCACAGTCTGGAATCTGCTCCCGGTAAACTGGGTGAGGAATCCAATGCTTCCCTTGAATATGTTATCCGGTACAAAGGAAAGAAAAACAAACCTGAACAATTTGAAAACATCGTTGTTAAAAATGACGGAACCAAACTGATCCGCCTTAAAGACGTAGCAAGAGTAGAATTCGGATCAATTTCTTACAGCGGGGATAATCTTTCAAATGGTAAAAATGCCGTGACTGTTGCTATCATGCAGACTACGGGATCCAATGCCAATGAAATTGAAATTGGAATCAACAAATCCATTGAACAGCTCTCCAAATCTTTTCCTCCCGGAATTAAATACTCTAAAGTGATCAGTACCAAAGAAAGATTGGACGAAGCAACGGGACAGGTAAAATCTACGTTGATAGAAGCATTTATTCTGGTGTTTATTGTTGTGTTTATTTTCTTACAGGACTTCAGGTCTACCATTATTCCTGCTATTGCGGTTCCCGTAGCGATTGTCGGAACTTTCTTTTTCCTTCTTGTACTAGGGTTCACGATTAATGTACTGACACTTTTTGCATTGGTTCTGGCCATCGGTATTGTCGTTGATGATGCAATCGTTGTCGTAGAAGCGGTACACAGTAATATGGAAGGAACCAGCCTTACCGGTAAGGAAGCAACACACAAAGCCATGAATGAAATTACCGGAGCTGTTATTTCAATTACCCTGGTTATGTCTGCCGTATTTATTCCGATTGGATTCATGTCGGGTTCAGCAGGATTATTTTATAAACAGTTTGCCTATACGCTGGCTATTGCAATTATTATTTCGGCAGTGAATGCATTAACATTAACACCTGCATTATGTGCCGTTTTTCTTAAAAATAACCATTCCCATGAGGAAAATGGTAAGAAGAAAGGATTTGGAAAAAGATTCGCTACCGCTTTCAATGCCAGCTTTAATAATTTAACGGGCAGATATGTAAAAGGTGTACGCTTTCTGATCAACAGAAAATGGATTGCCGGAGGTCTGATCATAGGGATTATCGGAGGAGCCGCATGGCTGATGACTTCTACGTCCAAAAGTTTTGTGCCTATGGAAGACGACGGACTGTTTATGTATACTCTAAGCATGCCACCAGGAACAGGATTAACGAAAACAACAGAAGTATCTGATAAAATGAATGCCATGCTGAAAAAACTGGATGCTATTCAGGAAAATACATCTATCACAGGTTATAATTTATTGAGTAACAGTTCAGGGCCGGCCTATGCTATGGGATTTGTAAAATTGAAGCCTAAAAAAGAAAGAGGAGAAACCCAGGATATTGATGAAATCATGGCCATTGTTAACGAGAAGTTTTCAGGTATCAAAGAGGGAAGTGTCATGACATTCAGAATGCCTCCGGTGGAAGGATATGGTATGACCAACGATGCGGAAATTGTACTTCAGGACCGCATGGGACGTGACCCACAGATTTTAAAGGCTAAAGCTGATGAGCTCATCGGACAGCTGATGCAAAATCCCAACGTAGCTTTTGCCTACACCATGTTCCGGGCAGATTATCCGCAAATGGAGCTGGAAGTGGATGAAGACAAAGCCAAACAGCTGGGCGTAAGCATTTCCAATCTTTTAGGAAGTATACAGACTTATTTTTCAGGAGACCAGTCTCAAAACTTTTCAAGATTCGGGAAATTCTACCGGGTAAATATTAAAGCGGATGGAGTTTTCAGAATGGATGCGGAAGCCTTTAATGATATCTTCGTGAAAAACAATAAAGGTGAAATGGTTCCCGCTAACACCTTGATCACTTTAAAGAAAGTGTATGGCCCTGAATCTGTTGGACGATATAACCTGTACAATTCATTGAACATCAACGTGACCCCAAAACCGGGAGTAAGTAACGGGGCATTAATGACATCCCTGGAAAAAACACTGGATAAACTTCCATCTGATTACAGTTACGAATGGACGGGATTGAGCTTAGAGGAAAAGTCATCAGGAAATCAGACTATTGCAATCTTCGGTCTCTGTCTATTGTTTGTTTATCTCCTCCTTGCTGCCCAATACGAAAGTTATATACTTCCATTAGCTGTAATGCTTTCCATTCCTACAGGAATTGTTGGAGCGTTCCTTGGAATAAAAGCAATAGGATTCGACAACAATATTTACGTACAGGTTGGCTTGATCATGCTGATAGGACTTTTAGCCAAAAATGCCATTCTGATCGTTGAATTCGCTGTCCAGCGGAGAAAATCAGGAATGTCTCTTCTCGAGTCGGCTCTTGAAGGGGCGAAGTCCAGATTACGCCCTATTATTATGACTTCACTGGCATTTATTGTGGGAATGATTCCTTTGATGTTATCCTCCGGAGGAATGGCTTCAGGAAATAAATCCATCAGCGTGAGTGCGGCAATGGGAATGCTGAGCGGGGTTGTTCTGGGAGTATTTGTGATTCCAGTATTATATATGTTCTTTCAATATATCGATGAAAAGATTTCGGCAAAGAATGCTAATGTTTCTAATGTTTCATCACTAAATCAATAAAAATGAACACATTTCATATAAAAAATTTCCTTTTATCGGGATTGGCAGCAATACTCCTGTTGTCCTGCGCCGTAGGAAAAGAATATAAGAGACCGGACCTTAATGTCCCTCAAACATATAAAGAGTCCATGAAAGTAACCGGAGATACGGTTATACTTCCCTGGAAAACATTTTTTAAGGATCCTCAGCTGATTAGCCTTATCGATAAAGCTCTCCTGAAGAATAATGAGATCCATACCGCGCTTAAAAATATGGAGCAGCTTGATCTCGCCTACAAGCAGGCCAAAAACAACCTTATGCCAACTGTAGATTTCAGTGCAGGGGCCAACAGGGCATGGGCTTCAAAAAACAGCCTGAATGGTTCCCTTAATGAACAGTTTACCGGAACCAAGTATATTGATGATTTCAGCGCAACGTTAAGGTTGTCGTGGGAAGTGGATATATGGGGAAAGACCAAAATGCAGAAAGAATCCGCTGCAGCTGATTATTTTGCTCAAAAAGAAAATATGAATGCCCTTAAAACACGCATCATCGTACAGGTAGCTCAGGCCTACTACAATCTGATCAGCCTTGATGAACAGCTGAAAATAGCAGAAAAAAATATTGAGCTAAGTGATAATACCCTAAAAATGATGAAGCTGCAATATACAGCAGGACAGATCAATTCATTGGCAATTCAGCAATCTGAAGCCCAAAAGAAAACTGCTGAACTTCTGATCCCTTTGGCCAGGCAGAATATTTCAATACAGGAAAATGCTTTAAGTATTTTGTGTGGCGAATATCCTGGAAAAATCGACAGGGGAAACTCCATGAAAAATATGATCCCCGAAAATACATTGTCAGAAGGAGTTCCTGCCCAGCTTTTAAGCAGACGTCCAGACCTGAAAGCAGCAGAGCTGGCTGTCATCAGCCTGAATGCTAAAACAGGTCTTTCCAAAGCCGCCATGTATCCGAGCATAAGCCTTACTCCACAGATTGGAATCAACTCGAATAAGTTTAATACATGGTTTGACCTCCCGGGATCCATCACCAAGACCCTGGCCGCTAACTTAGCCATGCCTTTGTTACAGAAAAGGCAGCTGAAAACAGCTTATGAAACAGCTATTATTGAACAGGAAAAAGCGGTGATAGCATTCCGGCAATCCATGATGACAGCAGTAAGTGAGGTTTCCGATGCAATGGCCAAATCTAAAGGAACATCAGAAAGGCTCACATTACTGGAACAGAGAACTGCTATTCTGGACAAAGGAATCAATGATGCGCTTAAATTATATAAAAGTGGTATGGCAACTTATCTGGAGGTAATCACTGCACAGAATAACAAGCTCCAGAACGATCTTGAGTATGTAAACATTACCCTGGAAAAGCTAAATGCAGAAGTAGACCTTTACCGGTCTTTAGGAGGAGGGGTTAATTGATACTCAAAATACGATTACTTTTGTGAAACTGCCTTGTAAAATGAGGCAGTTTTTATTTTTTCAATTGATACCTTTTACAAGCTACAAAGAAAATAATCTACCGGTCAGAATCAATCATCTTTATATACTCTTCAATAGTTCCTAAATTCATGAATTTTCTCCTCGCGTTTACGTGGCTTGAATCTGCAATATCTTTAAAAAAAACCTTGCCCTTGTCATCTATAGAATATTGGGTTCCATATATCTGTTTTCTGTTATTTAAAATCTCAACCCTGTCGATAAGGTAAGCCAGCTGAGACCTTTCAGCATTTCCTCTTTTAACAGCTTCCTTCATTATGGGAAGATATTTTTCCATTACAGATAATTTCCCCGCGTGTTGTATCGTAACGAACAAAGCAAGATTAGCATCATTTCCAATCTTATCCTTTCCCAACCAACCCAGACTATCAATAATTTTTGTAACGATCATCAAATTATTTCGATCTATCGGATTTTGCTTTTGTGGATTGTATACGGGCGCCCTGTACTTTTGATCATCAACCAATACTTTTTCCAGCTGATATTTTATAATACGGTATTCATCATCCTTCTTTTTACAGGAAGAAATAAGCAATACATTTAATAACAGGATAAAACAACTATGTTTCATGGTATTGATGACAAATTCATGAACTAAAAGTCAGATTACTTTTTCTCATTAAACATTTTTTCCAGAATCTGATAACGATAATTAAAAATATGTTCAATTTTCTTTTTCACAAAAAGCCCATGGGCTACTTCTCCTAAAACACCCATTGGCAGCTCATAATTAATGGTATCCCTCATTAAAACACCTTTTTCGTTGGGAATGAATTCGTGAAAGTGATTCCACAGTTTATAAGGTCCTTTTTTCTGAAAATCAGTAAAGCTTTTTTGAAAAGAAACCTGAATGATCTCAGTTTGCCAGCTCATCTTAATCCCCAGCAATGGAGAAACATAATAATCAATTATCATCCCTTCATAAATTTCATCATTCTCCAGCTTGGTCAGGACAATAAAGTTCATATCTTTTGGAGTAATTTTAGAAAGATTATTGGCTGAAGAAAAAAACCTCCATGCTGTTTCCAGATCACAATAAAGCTGCTGTTCACGTTGAAGTTGATGTACCATTTTGTATCGTTAATTTTAAAAGTTTGAGTCCTTAGGGAAAAGTTAAGTCATTAGTTTTAAAAAACAAGTGTTCTTTTTATTTTTTTTCATAAATAAAAGGTCGACATGAATAAATTCTCTGTTTACCCTTTTAATAAAGGAAAATATAATATACCATATCCGTATACTTTAGTAGAAAAGGGTATAAAATAACCCACTATTTCAGGCTATCTTTCCATCCTATTTTTATCAAAACAAAATGACAAATAAACCCTTACACAGTTTCCATATTCCGGTGATGGGACTAGCCTATACTATTGACAGCCCGATACGGGTTGCACAGTATGGAATTTCCTCCGTTATTTCTATTATAGATGACGAGCTTATAGAAAAAATGAAAAATTTTTACGCTGGAAAATTCAATCTCAATTATGCATTCATTTCTACAAAAACTGAAGATTACAGAGCTAAAAGAATAACGGACTACCTTAATATGGTAGATGACATCGTTAATAAAAAGTTCGAATCCTTTAAGCAGGAGATTATCAAGAATACAGAAACACTCAGAGAATTTATAGGCATGCTACCGAACACTTCTTCTATTAAAAGCAGATTGCAGGATTTTGCAGATCAAAAAGACTATGTAGGTTCCGGTATCAGAAAATTTATTGACGCTCATCTCAGTCCCGGGAATATAGATGTGAATATTATGACAAAAGTAGATAAGGATAATTTCGCGAAAAATGAACAGCTTCCTGTAATGCATAATGACGCCCACGCGTCGTTACGGGGATTTGCTCATAGCAGACTCTCTTCATCTGTGGTACTTTCCGCAGGAATGAATCCACGTTTATACAGCTACCTCGAAGAATTTGATGATTTTTTTCCGGACAAAAATGGAAATCTGAAAAAAAAGATCATCCTTAAGGTAAGTGATTTCCGTTCCGCCATGATCCAGGGAAATTTTTTGGCAAAAAAAGGATTATGGGTCTCAGAATACAGAGTTGAATCCGGGCTCAACTGTGGTGGTCACGCTTTTGCAACGGAGGGCTTATTATTAGGTCCCATTTTGGAAGAATTCAAACAGAAAAAGAATGAACTCATAAATTCTGCTTATGTTCTTATGATTGCAGCTTTAGAACAAAAAGACAGATATACGGCTACTCAACCGCCGGAAGTAAAAATTACCGTTCAGGGAGGAGTAGGAACTTCCGAAGAACATGATTTTTTACTTGAATATTATCATGCAGACAGTGTAGGATGGGGCTCTCCATTTTTACTGGTTCCTGAAGCGACATCTGTAGATAAAGTAACCCGCGATCTCCTGGCCCGATCTAAAGAAAGTGATTTTTATCTCAGTACGATTTCACCTTTAGGAGTTCCTTTTAACACTGTCCGGGGAACCTCCAATGAACTTCTTAAACATCAAAAAGAGGCTCACGGAAAGTACGGTAGTTCCTGTCCCAAAAAACTGCTTGCACTAAACAAAGAATATTCCTCCAAAGGAAACTGCACGGCATCACGGAAATACCAAGCTATCAAATTAAAAGAGCTTGAGAAAGAAAAAGAAACCCTCAGTGAAGAAGAGTTTAACAACAGGAAAAAAGAAATAACTAATAAGGCCTGCTTATGCGTGGGTCTTGTAAATGCAGCCTATATGGAACAGGAGATTCAAATAAAAGGAGAGGATCAAGGTGTAGTTATTTGTCCGGGACCTAATCTGGCTTATTTTGATAAAGAGGTTTCTCTCATTGAAATGGTTCAGCACATTTATGGCAACGGCAATATCCTTCCGGACAATAATCGCCCGAATATGTTCATTAATGAGCTGAAAATGTATGTGGAACACCTGAAAAAGGAAATCAAAGCGGTAACTGACACGGTTACTCTTTCCCAAACAAAGAAATGGAATATCTTCAGAAAAAATCTACTGGAAGGCATTGCTTACTACGAAAACCTGTTCTGTACCACAGGATTTTTTAATAAAGAAAAAGAAAATATGAAACATCAACTTGAAGAGTGTAAAGTAATGATCTCACAAATTATAATTCCACAGATAAAAAAATAAAAACTAACATACCTGTAATTCTATAATAAGGATAAATTCAAATCCAAATACTAGAAAATATTCATGATGGCTTTTAACAAAAGACACCATAATGGGTGTCTTTTTAATTTTTTTCTATAGGATTTATTTTTATATTTCCTTTTGTAAACTTCTTGATTACATTCATTCTAGCCTCAATCATTTTCTTACGGTCAATAAAATTGATATTCTCATCGTACAGAATATTTTGGGACTTTTTTGTAATAGCTAAAAGTTTATAATGAAAGTTTTCCTGGTCATCATATACTTCAAGAATAAGCCCCGGTAAACCAGCAAATTTATATGGGCCATCAGCTATTGGGATATCTTTTGTGTACCATGCAATAAATTTTCGACCTCTAAATGTAGCTTCTGCCTTATAACATTCGTATGTTAAAACATTTTTTTTCTCATCAATAAGTTTCCACTGCATCGCAGGACTTTTTTCCTTGTAGCCAAAGTTTATATTTTCAATTTTATCACTATATATCAAATCAGGTTGTTGATAATCTTTTTTTATTACATGAGACACCTTGAACATTGGTCTTGATGACATTTGAAAAAACGGTTGACTATCTATTATTGAATCAACTTTATATTTTTTATCATTTTGAAAAATTGATTCATTATCACCAATATATAAAGTAAGCATATCATCACTTTTAGTACTTAGTGTTGAATCTGCTTTAAAATCAACATTGTAAATTATTTGAGTATGAGACTTAAACACTTTAAATTTCTTATTCTGTGAAAGCATAATCCCAAATAAAAATATAGAAACAATGGAGAGTATTTTTTTCATATTTTATTATATAAAAGGTGGCTGATATAACAGCCACCTGGATAGTTTATTTTTTGGTTACAATAATAATTTTTTTGACATCATTATACGGGTAATTTAATTTACTTATTTCTGTACTGTCCTCAATTACTTTTATTGTACGCACCTCTTCTGTATCCATTAATTTATGAAAGGTTTCAAAATCTATAACCTTATCATTAGCAATTATTACCGTTTGCTTTTTTTGTTTGTCAAAGTAACCTTTAACTTTACCGGAATTCTTAAAAAATTCATCAGAATTATTATAATCAACAATTGGTAATTTTTGAAATTCTAATGCTTGAGCATTTTTTCTGCTGCAAGAAAAAAGTAAAAAGAAAGTAGATAAAATAAGTAAGTTTTTCATATTAATTTCAATATTAACCCATGTATGATCCTGCTCCAGTACAAGGAGGTGTGATAACAGTCGATGATGTAGCTTGACTAGCTGACTCAAATTCCCAATATGTAATACCTCCCACAGTTTGCTCTGTATAAGTTCCGTATTGATAGCATGTGCCACAACAGGTAGTATCATAAGCTATAAACCCATTAAAGCTAATTTTTTTAATACTATTTTGCGCTGCATTAATCGTTTCAGCAGATTTTACATTACTTTTTGTTGGGGAAGCGGCACACAATATACCTGATGTAGCAATACCTAAAATAAGAATTAATTTTTGCATTTTGATCGTTTTTAATTTTAATATTTTTTTGTGATTGCAATCATTACAATAGTACAAAATTATTTTTATTCCCCATTACGGGAAGCCCTATTTACTAAAACTTTCTGCTTGTATAGAATGCGAAAAAGGTAAACATTATTTATGCTTCATAATTTTCTATGATTTATTTCAATTGCTTTTCATTAAGCTCAAACTTTTTAGCCGAATTTCAAGTTTTTGCAGCTTTTAAATGATCTTATACTGAGTTAAATCTTTAAGGTCAATTAAATATACAGTGTTGAAAGAATCTAAAATTTTATTACCCCATACTTTCCAAAAATCTTTGCCCCTTAAAAAGTATCATCATTAAATTCTTTTGCGTCTTTGTATTTAAAATCATAATCTTAATAGACAGAATAAAACTCTTATGATCAACCGTATTGTATTAATATTATCTTAAATAATCTTCTGTCCGCTATTCTTAAGAAAATTTTTCTTTAATTTTATACTACTGAAGATAATTCGACATCTTCAAACAATTCAGAAAACAAGGAGATCAACTATCTTAATAGTTTTCAATTGTGGGTTCATAGAACACCACATCAATGATTATGACTAAAAAATTAATTTTTAATGTATGGAAAAGAGAATGATAAAAAATACGGATTTATCGGTCGCACCGATTAATTTCGGAGGAAACGTTTTCGGATGGACATTGGATGAGCAACAATCTTTTGACATCCTGGATCAGTTTACAGAAGCCGGATTCAATTTTATAGATACTGCTGATACCTATTCTTGGTGGGTAAATGGAAGAGGGGGACAGTCTGAAGAAATTATCGGAAAATGGTTGAAGAGCCGGGGCAACAGAAACGATCTTGTTATTGCGACTAAAGTAGGATCAGAAACCAAAGAACATGGTTTTGATATCAGTAAAAGACATATCCTGAAATCTGTTGACGAATCTCTGAAAAGATTACAGATCGATCATATAGATCTTTATTATACCCACTTTGATGATCATAAAACCCCGGTTGAGGAAACTCTTGCGGCGTATGACGAAATTATAAAAGCCGGAAAGGTGCGTTATATTGCAGCTTCCAATCTTACTCCGGAACGGCTTACCGCTTCTTTTGAAGCTTCAGAAAAGAATAATTTACCCAGGTATGTCGCTTTACAACCTCATTATAATTTATTAGAGCGTGAAAAATTTGAAAAAAATTACGCTCCTTTGGTGGAAAAATATGATTTGAGCGTATTCCCATACTGGTCTTTAGCGGCAGGTTTTCTAACCGGAAAATACCGCAGTGAAGCAGATCTTTCTAAAAGTGCCAGGGGAGAAGGTGTCCGCAAATATCTGAATGAAAAAGGGGAGCGAGTATTAAAAGCTTTGGATCAGGTAAGTGAAAAACATCAGGCCAACCAGGCTTCTGTGGCATTAGCATGGCTATTAGCCAATCCACTTATTACCGCACCTATCGTAAGCGCAACCAGCCAGTCTCAATTACAAACCTTGTTTAAAGCGACTGAACTTCATCTGAGTAATGAAGATGTACAGCTTCTGAATGAAGCAAGCAAATAAAAACAAAGCCTCATACGAGGCTTTTGTTTTTATGATCTATATACCTTGATTTACATACGTTGTTCAGTGTTTTGCATACATGCTGTCTTTTATTTCTTACGAATTTTGGATCATTAAATAAACAGTATGAAAATGAATACAATACAATTAGGAAATCAGGGATTGAAAGTTCCTGTTATAGGTTTAGGATGTATGGGCATGACAGGTTTTGAAGATGGAAATATGTATGGTGAAGCAGATGAGAAGGAAGCTATTGCGACCATTCACAGATCATTGGAGCTAGGAGGTAATTTTCTTGATACAGCAGATCTTTACGGTCCGTTTAAAAATGAGCAGCTTATTGCCAAAGCTACGGAAAACAATCGGGACCAATATATTATTGCTACCAAATTTGGCTGGGAAATCAATGACCAGGATAATGTTACCTGGGCCATCAACGGAAAGAAGGATTATGTAAAGAAATCAGTAGAACGTTCCTTAAAAAACTTAAAGACCGATTATATTGATCTTTATTATATGCATCGGCTGGATAAAAATACACCTATAGAGGAAACTGTAGGAGCAATGAGCGACCTGGTAAAAGAAGGAAAAGTGAAATACATCGGCTTATCGGAAGTATCTTCAGAAACCATCAAAAGAGCCCATATTGTTCATCCCATTACAGCTGTACAAAGTGAATATTCATTGTTTGAGCGTACAGTAGAAGAAAGAGGAGTGATTACAACATTACAAGAACTGAAAATAGGGTTTGTGCCTTATTCTCCGCTGGGACGCGGTTTTTTATCCGGACAAATCCGTTCCATTGATGACTTGCCTGAAAATGACTTCCGACGCGCAATCCCTCGTTTTCAGGAACAACATTTTTATAAAAATATTAAACTGGTAGAAGCCATCGAGTCTATGGCAAAAGAGAAGAACATTACGTCTTCCCAACTGGCATTAGCATGGATTATCAGTAAAGGCTTTGTCCCGATTCCAGGAACAAAACGCAGAAAATATCTGGAACAGAATATTGATGCTGTTCATATTCAGCTTACAGAAGAGGAAATTTTAAAACTGGAAGGCATTATTCCTTTAGGCACTGATACGGGAGCTCAATATGATGAATTCAGTATGGGACTGTTAGATTAATTATTACATTTGTTTTATGAATGCTATTCAGTCGGTTTCAGCTTTTCATCGCCTATTATCCTTACCGGAACCTAAACATCCGCTGGTAAGTGTTATTAATCTGTCCCATTCTATATTTCTGGAAGATGAAATATGGAAAGGTTTTGTGAACAGATTCTACTGTGTTGCATTGAAAAGAGAAGCAAAAGGCAAGATCAAATACGGTCAGCAGCATTATGACTATGATAAAGGAGTATTAAGCTTTACTGCACCTAACCAGGTACAGTATTTAGACTTGCAAAATATGGAATGCGGATCAGGTTACTTATTGATCTTTCATCCTGATTTTTTATTGAAACATCCTCTGGCATCTTCGATTACGGGTTATGGTTTTTTCTCCTATGCGGTAAATGAAGCTTTACATTTATCGGAAGATGAGGAAGATGATCTGATTGCAATACTCAAAAAAATAGATAAAGAATGTCAGCATATCGATCGTCATACCCAGGAGATTATTTTATCTCAGATTGATCTTTTGCTTAATTATTCCAATCGTTTTTATGAACGGCAGTTTATTACCCGCAAAAACAGCAATCATCAGCTCCTAACAAAATTCGAGCGTTTTCTGAATGATTATTTTGATCATGAACAATCTGTAGATAAGGGTTTGTTAACCGTTCAGCTTATTGCTGAAGCAATGAACCTATCTCCTAATTATCTCAGTGATCTGTTAAGAATTCATACAGGGCAGAATACCCAACAACATATTCATGAAAAATTAATAGCAAAGGCCAAAGAAAAACTGTCGACCACTAATTTGTCTGTGAGTGAAATTGCCTATGCATTAGGCTTTGAACACGCTCAGTCTTTCAGCACTCTATTTAAAAAGAAAACAAAAATGGCTCCGATGGAGTTCAGAACTTCCTTCGGAATAAAATAATACCTAAATTTTTATAAAAAAATCCTCAATTAAAATTGAGGATTCTTTGTTGTATTAATCATATTATTTCATTGCTTTCTTATTCAGAGCAGTATCTGCGATACTGGTAAGGAGTTCATCGCATTTTTTCTCTTCTTCCAATGTTTTCAATAGAATTTTCAGACATTTGGTTTGCTTCAGAACCTTAGCATAAGCTGCTAACGTACCATAGGCTGCAATTTCATAATGTTCTACTTTCTGTGATGCTGCAATAATTCCGGCATCCCGTACAGAGCCTGGTTGTGTTTCTTCCATAATACTTTTCCCTTCATCCAGCAATCCCTGCATGGCATCACATTTTTTTGCCTGAGCTTTCTTGCCCAAAGCAGCAAAACATTCTTCCAATCTTTTTACATGGTTTTCGGTTTCAGCCAGGTGACTTGATATCGCTTTCTTCAGGCCTTTATCTTCAGCATTTTTTTCCATTTTCGGAAGAGCTTTCGTTAGTGCTTTTTCAGCCCAGTAAATATCCTTAAGCCCATCTTCAAACAGATCCTTGAGTTCCTTTGCCGCATCCTTTTTAGCGGGAACCTTTCTTGCCGGAGTTTTTACAGCGGCTGTTTTTTTAGCCGGGGTTGATGCCGATCTGGCTCTTGAAGACGTTGCCGTTTTTTTTCCTGGTGTTTTTGTACTCGTTGCCATATTAATATTTTTTGTGGTTTATGCATTAACTGGTTACAATAATAAAGCCAAACACAATAATAAAACTGCAAATTATTTAAATATTTAACATTACTTTAACTTAAAACCAAAATATTAAACAAAAATAAATAGAATTAAATACGCAATTACTAATTTTCATTATGACTACGATCATAAAAATGACTACTGTTGAATCTTTATATTGGACATAAATAATGAAAAGGATAATAAACATTCCTAAATGATGCCTGTCCTTCAATCCACTATTATATTATTATGAAAAAGAATCTTTTTGACAAATTCGCAGATAAAGCTGTTTACTTTACAGGCAGTGCTGCTGCATTTATCACAGCAACAATCCTCGTTATCATATGGGCCTCCGTAGGACCTATATTTAATTTTTCGGAAGTATGGCAAATGGTGATCAATACCGGAACCACAATAATTACTTTTCTCATGGTTTTCCTTATCCAAAAAGCACAAAATAAGGACTCCAAAGCCATACAGATTAAGCTTAACGAACTAATTGCTGCTCATGAGCACGCCAGTAACCGGATCGTAGATATTGAAGACCTTACAGAAGATGAACTGGACCAGCTTCATAAATTCTATGAAAAACTGGGAAAACTACCTAAAAAAGAAGCTTCTCCCACCCATTCAATATCAATTGATGAGCAATCAAAACCAGCCTGTAATCAGCGGTATAAATAAAACCGTTATTTCCCCGTATTCCTCTTTGGATAGAGTATTAAACGGATAGAAGGGTTATTGGTAATAAACAACCGAAGCCAATCAAAAGCCAGGCGGACTTTACTTCCAAATCCTATCAAAGGAATAATATGAATAAATAACCAGGTAAGCCATGCTATAAACCCTTTAAAAGAAAATTTTGGGAGGTCTACTACCGCATTGTATTTAGAAATAATAGCCATGCTTCCTTTGTCATTGTACTCGAAAGGTTTCAAAGGTTTACCTTGTGCAATATATTTAAAGTTATCAGCTAAGTTATGCGCTTGCTGTATGGCTACCTGCGCCAGTTGAGGATGCCCGTTAGGATATTTTTTTTCCGTGAGCTGAAGACAAATGTCGCCTACAGCGTAAATATTTCTCATTCCTTCCACTTCATTATATCCGTCTACCAGTATTCTTCGTCCACGACCGATAGCTTCTTTTGGAATACCGGGAACTTCCCGGCCTATGACACCGGATGTCCAGATCAGGGTCTCGGTTTCAATGGATCTTCCATCAGAAAGGATTACTTTATTGTCAATATAATCTTTCACGGAGACGTTCAGAATAATTTTTACCCCTAATTTTTCCAGTGTCTCATAAGAAGTTTTCTGGGCCATTTCGCTCATCGGGGAAAGAAGGGTAGGAAGGGCATCAATAAGATACAGGTTGGAAAGACCCATTTTAATTTCAGGATATTCTTTTTCAGCGATATATTTTCCCATTTCCGCCAGCATCCCAGCAAGTTCCACTCCTGTGGGTCCACCTCCGGCAATAACAATATTCTGAAGACGGCCTGCTGCTTTCATATCTTTATTTCTTGTCGCTTCTTCCAGCGTCAGAAGCATATGATTTCGAAGATAAAGAGCTTCCTTAATACTTTTCATAGGAAGTGCACATCTCTGAACATTTTCCATCCCGAAAAAATTAGATTCGGTTCCTAAAGCAAGAACCAGATAATCATAGTTTAAATTTCCGGTATCTGTTTCTACGGTTTTGGTTTCTGAAACCACTTTAATAAGGTTGCCCATGTGAAACCGTACATTTCGGAACTTTGAAATCATTCTCCTGAAAGGATAACTGATATTTGAAGCCTGAATAAAAGAAGTGGCTACCTGATAGATGAGAGGAGGAAAGAAGTGGTAATTATTTTTATCAATCAATGTGATCTCAAACCGTTCGTCATTTTTAAGTGATTTGATGAGATTAATCCCAGCAAATCCTCCGCCTACAATGATGATGTGCTTTTTCATACTTACTATTTTGAGTGGTTACAGTAAGAGTCCAATAATAAGACCAAAAAAATTAAAGTCATAAATGCACAATGTTTGCTTGCTTTACTATAACCCAACATAAAAAGTACAATATGAAAACAGACATTCTAACAGAAAAGCACAAATTAGGATTAGGAGGAGTAGCTATAGGAACTGCTTTTGCTGACATTACGGATGAAGAAGCGCACGAAGTCCTGCAAAAGGCCTGGGACCTGGGCATACGGTATTATGATACCTCACCCTGGTACGGATTGACAAAAAGCGAAAGAAGATTTGGACAGTTTTTACAGGGTAAGGATAGAGATGACTTTGTTTTCTCTACAAAAGTAGGCAGATTATTTAAGGAAGTCCCTAAATCTGAGGTTCCACCCACCATGTGGAAAAATCCATTAAATTATGACTTCCGGCATGATTATACAGCAGATGCTATAAAAAAGTCAATCGATGAAAGCCTTGAAAGATCAGGGCTCGACCGTATTGATATTGTATACATCCATGACCTTTCTGAAGATCAGGTCGGTGACCGGTATCCTTACTTTCTGAAACAGGCAAAGGAAGGAGCTTTTAAAGTACTTTCAGAGTTAAGGGAACAAGGGATTATAAAAGCCTGGGGAATGGGTGTTAATAAAATAGAGCCTATTTTGGACTGCATTGAAGCTGCTGACCCAGACATCTGCCTTTCTGCTACCCAATATTCTATTTTAGAACATGAAGATGCCGTAGACAGATTACTTCCGGCCGTAAAAAAAGCTGGGGTAAAACTGGTTTCCGGAGCCGGTTATAATTCAGGATTTATTGCGGGGAGAAACCGCTATAATTATAAAGACGTCATTCCCAAAGGGATGACAGAAAAAAGAGACCGGATTGCAGAAATAGCAAAAAAATACAACACAGACATTGTACATGCAGCCCTGCAATTTGTTTTGGCGGCTGATGAATTTGCGGCCATTATTCCCGGAGCTAGTCAGCCGGATCAGGTGCATGACAATGTAGAAGGACTAAATGCCGTAATTCCTCCTGATTTCTGGAATGAGATAAAATCTGAGGGATTGATCTATGAGAAAGCTCAGATCCCAGATTACAGGTAGAATTTTAATATTATTAAACAGAAGCCTCTCATTGTGAGAGGCTTCTGTTTTAATAGTTTATCATTTGTCTTGGGTCAAATATAAGTAGACTAAAGAAAAAAAAGGTTCTTTAATGTTAATATATCCTAATGTTCTTTTCATATTTCTTTTTTTGAGGTAACTTAGTATATATAATAAAAAACACCTGAAATGAACACCCCAAACGCAAAATCTGTACAACAAATCACTATTGATGGAAAATCTTATACTTATAGCTCTTTAAGAAACCTGCCGGGAGGTGTGGATCATCTTCCGTTCAGTATCCGTATTCTTCTAGAAAATGTTTTAAGGAATTATGACGGCTTTGGTATTACAGACGAACATATCAATACCTTACTGCAATGGACACCTGCTCCTAATGATAAGGATATACCTTTTAAACCTGCCAGGATCCTGATGCAGGATTTCACCGGAGTACCGGCAGTAGTAGATATGGCTTCTTTAAGGGCAGAATTTGTGAGGCAGGGAAAAAACGGACAAAAGATCAATCCAGCTATTCCGGTAGATCTGGTTATCGACCATTCCGTTCAGGTAGACTATTTCGGAACCGATTATTCTTATGACCGGAATGTAGAACTGGAGTTTGAAAGGAATAAGGAACGGTATGAAGTTCTGAAATGGGCACAACATGGGTTGAATAATTTTACCGTAGTTCCTCCCGGAATGGGAATATGCCATCAGGTTAACCTGGAATATTTAGCAAAAGGAGTGATCAGCAGAGACGGATGGCTCTTTCCTGATACATTGGTAGGGACAGACTCACACACGCCAATGGTAAACGGAATCGGGGTTATCGCCTGGGGTGTTGGTGGGATAGAAGCGGAAGCAGCTATGCTGGGACAGCCTATTTTCTTTACCTGTCCTGAGGTAGTAGGTTTAAAACTGACAGGAAAAATTCCTGATCATTGTACTGCTACCGATATGGTTCTTTCAATCACAAAGATCCTTAGAAACCAGGGAGTAGTTGGGAAATTTGTGGAAGTCTTTGGTGAAGGGCTGGATCATTTAACGGTTACCGACCGTGCTACCATTTCTAATATGTCTCCGGAATTCGGATGTACGGTTACTTATTTCCCTATCGACTCACGTACTTTGGAATACATGCATGCTACCAACCGTTCTCCGGAACAGATCAAAATTGTTGAGGAATACTGCAAAGAAAATCTTTTATGGAGAACCGGAACGGAAGAAATTAAATATTCATCCGTCGCAGAACTTGATCTGTCGACCCTTGAACCAACGGTATCCGGGCCTAAACGTCCTCAGGATAAAATTTTAGTTAAAGATCTTAGCCAGAGATTTTCTGAAGTTTTAAAAGACGAGCATCATCGTAATTACGAACCTATTTCCAAAAGAACAGAATATGCCTGGTTAGCGGACGGAGGTTCGGGAACGGAATTTACGTTTGGAAAAGTTCCTATTGAAGGAGAACTTCATTCGGAAGTTATTCAGGACTCTTTACGAACTGTAAGGATCAAACAAAATAATTCTGAATTTGTCTTAAGTGACGGAAGCATTGTTATTGCAGCGATTACCAGTTGCACCAACACATCAAACCCTGCTGTTATGGTAGGAGCAGGACTTTTAGCCCGAAATGCCATAGAAAAAGGACTTCGAACAAAATCATGGGTTAAGACATCTCTGGCACCAGGTTCCAAAGTCGTTACAAAATACCTTGAAAGATCCGGACTTAATACAGATCTGGAGGCACTTCGCTTTCATACAGTCGGCTATGGCTGTACCTCATGTATCGGAAATTCAGGACCACTTCCACCTGCTATTGCAACAGCAGTTGATAATGGCGAGCTGGTAGTAGCTTCGGTACTTTCCGGAAACAGGAATTTTGAGGCAAGAGTGCATCCGCAGGTTAAGATGAATTTTCTCATGTCACCAATGTTGGTTGTTGCCTATGCTTTGGTTGGACATGTTGATATCAATTTAATTACAGACCCTCTGGACTATGATCCGAATGGGCAGCCTGTCTATTTAAAAGACATCTGGCCTTCACGCGAAGAGATCCAAAGAACGATCAATGAGTGCATGAAACAGGAAGATTTTGAAGACGTTTATAATGTAATCTTTGATGGTTCAGAAGACTGGCAGGATCTTGAAGTTAACCTGGATCAGAATTTCGAATGGAACAAAAGCTCAACCTATATCAAAGAAGCTCCTTTTTTTGAAAATATCAAGGCTCAGCCGGATCCTGTAACCGATATAAAAAATGCAAAAGTGCTGCTGTATCTCGGAGATTCTGTAACCACCGATCACATTTCACCGGCCGGATCTTTTAAAGAAGACTCTGCGGCAGGAAGTTATCTGAAAGCCAATAATGTAAACAAAGAAGATTTTAATTCTTATGGTTCCAGAAGAGGAAATCATGAAGTGATGATGCGCGGAACTTTTGCCAACGTAAGGATAAAAAATAAAATAGCTGACAGAGAGGGTGGATACAGTCGTTATTTACCTACAGGAGAAGTTAAAACGGTTTTTGATACGGCGATGCAATACCAAAAAGACCAGACACCACTGATTATTTTAGCGGGTAAAGAATATGGATCAGGATCCTCCCGTGACTGGGCTGCAAAAGGAACTTTCCTGTTAGGTGTAAAAGCGGTGATCGCTGAAAGCTTTGAACGTATCCATAGAAGCAATCTGGTTGGAATGGGTGTGGCACCATTGGTTTTCAATGATGGAGAAAATGCAGCCTCTTTAGGATTGGACGGAACGGAAACGTATACCATCACCGGTTTAGAGGAAAATCTGGTTCCGCATAAAATGCTTAATGTAAAAGCTGTACACCCTTCAGGAAAAGAAACAGTATTCACCGTTAAGGCAAGATTAGATTCGGCAATAGAAATTGAATATTATAAAAACCAGGGAATATTACAGTACGTTTTACGGGATTATTTAAAAAATAATTAATCTCCGGAATCCGGACTATACGATGGAATGAAAACAAGTGCAGGCATCTTATTATTTAAAAAAGAAAATAACCATCTGTTTTATTTTCTGGTTCATCCGGGAGGCCCCTTCTGGAAGAATAAAGATAAAGGTGCCTGGTCCATTCCCAAAGGAGAAATAGAACAGGGGGAAGATCCCCTGGAACGGGCCCGCATAGAATTTAAAGAGGAAACCGGACAATCTATAGAAGGAGAATTCATAGGACTGACTCCCATCCGGCAGAAAGGAGGTAAAACAGTGCATGCCTGGGCAATAGAAACAGATATTGAAACGACACAGCTTTTCAGCAATTCTTTACAAATAGAATGGCCGCCAAGATCAGGAAAACGTATGGAAATACCGGAGGTAGACCAATGGGAATGGTTCGATTCAGAAGAAGCAAAAATACGTATTAATCCAGCGCAGGTATTGTTCCTTTCAGAACTGGAGGAACTGTTGCAAAAGTAAGATTACAATTCTTTAATCAATCGAAAAGTAAGGTTGATCCGGGGTTGCATAGGCTTGGTTGATTTCGCAATTCTATGTTCCCAGTTAACCTGCAAATTACCCTTCATGATCAACAGCGATCCATGCGAAAGAGGGAGGCTGTATTTTAAATGATGATCATCCACTTTACGGAAATCAAAATTTCTGACCTGTCCAAGACTCAGAGAAGCGATTACAGGCCGGTTCCCCAACTCACTGTCTCTGTCCCTGTGCCACGCAACGGAATCATTGCCATTTCTGTACAGGTTCAGTAATACTGAATTGAATGTATATCCGGTTGTCTGTTCCAAACGGTGTTTCAATGCCAGTAATTCAGGGAACCATGGATTAACCACAACACGGGTACCACTTAACTGATAAGATTTCCCTTCGTCTCCATACCAAGCGGTCAGGCGTGGCGTCAAAACTTCTTTGTCATACATTTTCTGAGTCGTCTGGATCCATGGGGCAGTTTCCATTAAAAACTCCTGAAGCTCTTTTGCTTCCTGTTGTGATAGGAAATGATCTGTATATTCCAATAACTCTTTAGGAAATTGGTAATATTCTTCTGCATCAAATAAGCTAAGCTGGTCCATTGTAAGAAATTAAAAAAAATATCCTTCACCGGTAAATAATCCGGTAAAGGATATTTTAATATTTTAAATTTTAATCAAGAGGCTTTCTGCCTGAAATAATATTATAAAGAACGACAATAATGGCAATAACCAATAAAACATGAACTAAATATCCGGTACTTATTCCGGGTATAACGTTTAGCATTCCTAAAAGCCAAACAACAATACAAATAACTGCGACTAACCATAATAAACTTCTCATAACTGTATATTTTAAGTGATTTATTTTATTAAAGCATACCTTATGCCTTTTGTTATTCAATTCTTATCCTGAATTCAGAACCTCAATACGTTTCTTTCGTTGGTTACTCCTCTTTTCTAAAACTTACAACCTGATATTCACCATCCGAACAAAACTTTTTACAACTTTCATCATCAAATTTATCAGGAGCTTTCAGAAAAGCCTCAATGTGTTTTTGACTTTCTTCCGTATTAGCTGGGGTAATAATGATATGATAATCCTTCAATACCGTTTCATCAGCTTTTTTAAAGATTCTTTTTTATGCTGAACTGCTTCGTTGTACTCCATATTGCTTTTTTATTACTTTTCAAAGATAAGTCTGCCCTCAAACGGCTCACTCCAACTGATAAAAATACAGTCGTTCAGTCTTCTTATCATAGCCTGTATAACTTCATAACTTCCATCTTCATTTCTTTTCTCTACAGTAAGATTCGAGCCTTCCCCAATTTCTGTTTTTTTGTATTCAATCTGATATCGTCCGTCATCAGTGGGTACAAAATCTTCTTTATGTAAATTTCGATGTGCCATGATATAAAGTGTATAAGAATTCGGTTTATATAAAGAATAAATTATGCCATTTTTTACAAATATGTTATTTTTTTTCACTTTTAACATACAACACAGCAATCAATCCCATTATCAATAGCATATCTGCAGGATTTCATATATTTTGATAATCAATCATTTATAAGGTAATTCAACTTAAAACGGATTTCTTTTATCATCACTACAATCCTGATACCTTTTGATTAAGATTTTTGATATCTTTCCGCAATTCCAGAAACATATCTTTTACACTTTGGGTGTGGTCTTCATTTTCAAATTCCCGGATCGAAATTCCACAGGCATATTCCCAAACTTCCAGTAAATCACTCAAAATAATATCATAAGGCTCATAAAATGGATTGTCAGCCGCTATATGAAGTGCATTTTCTTTTCTGGATTTAAATCTTTTATAAGTAATTCCATCATTTAACGTTACGAAGATGTATGTTTTATCAGGCTTCAGGTCTTCTGTTTTTTCAATGTATTTTCCGACAATATAAGAACCATCTTTAAAAGGCGGCATCGAATCTCCTTCTACAGGAAAAGCCCTGTATTTTCCATTTGTAAGAAAGGGTAGGGAGATATTCTGGAGGCTTTCAATGTACCCTGGATCGGTATATCCGGACAGGTATCCCATCGATGCTTTCTGAGGAATAATTTCAATGCTGTTATTTCCTGATTGATCAACTACGACGGGAAGCACAATTCTGTTATCGGGAAGATTAATAATATCATTTAATGGATATTTCTTAAGGTCTATCGTTACCATCAGATCGATACTTACCCTATAGTACCTGGACATCTTAATCAATAGCTCTATCGGAGGTTGTGAAGCGCCATCTTCATATTTTGCATACCGTCCGCGTGTTATTAATAACTCATCTGCTACAGCTTGTTGAGATAATTTCAATTGATATCGTAAATACCTTATATTTTCTGCTAAAATTGACATTGATACAAATTATATCAACAAATATAATAATTTTGATACAAATCGTAGCTAATTTTGTTTCGTGGAACGATCGATTGTACATATGGACCTGGATACATTTTTTGTATCCTGTGAGCGTCTTAATAACTCAGAACTTAACGGAATCCCTCTGATCATAGGAGGTGGGGACCGTGGAGTAGTAGCCTCATGTTCCTATGAAGCAAGAAAGTTTGGAGTACGCTCTGCCATGCCGATAAGAATGGCACTTAAGCTCTGTCCTGATGCTAAAGTGATCCGTGGAGATCATGAAATGTATTCCAACTTATCCCATCTGGTAACAGAGGTCATTCAAAGTAAGGTTCCGGTAATGGAAAAGGCGAGTATTGATGAATTTTATCTCGACCTGTCCGGAATGGATCAGTTTTTCGGATGCTATCAGTGGACTACAGAAATTGCTGCTGCCGTCACAAAAGAAACGGGGCTTCCCATCAGCTTTGCATTATCCAACAACAAAACCGTCTCAAAAATCGGAAGTGGGGAATCTAAACCCTATGGAAAGCTCGAAATAAAGCCGCAGAATATGCAGGGATTTCTTAACCCTTTATCAATAAGGAAGATTCCGATGGTAGGAAATGCTACTTTTCAGCTCCTTTCAAGAATAGGAATCCGCACCATTCATACATTATCTGAAATGCCTGTTCTGGTATTACAACAGATGATCGGAAAAAACGGGATTGAACTCTGGAAAAAAGCCAATGGAATTGATGAGAATCCGGTCATTCCTTATTCGGAAAGGAAATCCATCTCAACGGAAAGAACTTTTTCGAATGATACCATGGATATGGTTTCTTTAAAAGGGCTGATATCGGGAATGGCTGAGCAGCTGGCCTATCAGCTCCGGAAAGAAAGATGGTTGACTTCAACGGTAACGATTAAGATCCGGTATTCCAATTTTGATACGGAGACCAAACAATGTAAAGTATCTTATACTTCTGCAGATCACACCCTTTCACGGGTTGCCCTGGAATTATTCCAAAAAGCTTACACCAGAAGAATGCGCCTTCGTCTGGTAGGGCTACGCTTCACAGGACTGGTTCATGGAAACCATCAGATGGATCTTTTCGAAGATACTGAAGAGCTGATGAATCTTTATCAGTCGATGGATTACATCAAAAATCGTTTTGGAGCCCAGGCTGTCGGCAGAGCTTCCGGATTTGATTTAGAAAATAAAAACAGATTATTCTAACGCTATGTTTCTCAATTGTCATTCTTTCCACAGCCTTCGTTATGGCACACTATCCATCAAAGAGCTGGTAAAACAAGCTCAGGAATCAGGAGTCCGGGAATTGGTTTTAACCGATATCAATACCATTACCGGAATCTACGAATTTAAAACGTTATGTGACCAATGTGGTATAAAACCCATCGCCGGAGTTGAAATAAGGAAAGAGGGTAGGCTTCTTTATATCGCTATTGCAAAGGAATTCAGCGGGATTGGAGAGATCAACCAAATGATTACGGATTATAACTGCAATGGAAAAGACCTCACGGAAGCCGCTCCGCAATTTGCCAATGTATTTGTGATCTATCCTAAAGAAAATATTCCTGAAACACTTAGAGAAAATGAGTTTATAGGGATCCGGGAGGAAGAATTGACACTTCTTATCCGTACTGAATATCAGAACCTCATCCATAAAATGGTGGTACTGCATCCGATAACATTCGCCACCAGAAAGGATTATAACCTGCACTGTATTCTTCGGGCCATAGATAACAATACACTCCTCAGTAAACTGACTGAAGATGACACCTGCCATAAAACGGAATATTTCAAACGGGAACAAAGTATCCGTGATGCTTTTTATCAGTATCCAGAAATTATTAAAAATACACAGCATATTCTCAATTCCTGTCATTTTGAGTTTGACTATAAGAGAGTTAAAAATAAATTACATTACACCCGGTCCAAAGAAGGAGACCTTAAAATGCTGACCAGACTGGCCTATTTAGGATTAAAAAAACGCTATGGCTTAGATCATGAAATTGCCAGAGCAAGAGTTGAAATGGAGCTTAAAGTAATTGATGAACTCAATTTCAGCTCCTACTTCCTGATCGTCTGGGATATTATAAGATACAGCAACAGAATGGGATTTATGCATGTAGGGCGGGGAAGTGGAGCCAACAGTATCGTAAGTTTCTGCCTGGAAATTACGGATATTTGTCCGCTGGAACTGGATCTGTATTTTGAACGCTTCCTCAATCTGAATAGGAAGACCCCTCCAGACTTTGATATTGACTGGAGCTGGCAGGAAAGGGATGCTATTCTGCAATATATCTTTGACCGTTACGGCAAGGAACATATCGCATTTTGCGGAACTAATGTTGAATTTAAGTACAAATCGATATTGCGTGAAGTAGGAAAGGTTTTTGGTCTGCCAAAAGAAGAACTGGACGAGCTGACCAGCCAACGGATGGAACTGCATGATAAAAACCTGGTTATAGAGCATGTTCATAAATATGGTAAATTATTAGAAAAATTTCCTAATCAAAGGAGTATGCATGCTTGCGGAATTCTGATTTCGGAAGAGCCTATTACCCATTTTACAGCCCTTGAAATGCCTCCTAAAGGATTTCCCATTGTCCAGTTCGATATGAATGTTGCTGAAGATATCGGTTTTGAAAAGTTTGATATCCTTTCCCAAAGAGGTTTAGGAACCATTAATGATACCGTTAAGCTGATCAAAAAAACAAGGAATATTGATATAGATATTCGGGATACCTCAATTTCCAAAGATGAAGAAGTGTGTAATGAATATCTGGCTCAGGGGAAAACGATAGGTTGTTTTTATATTGAAAGTCCTGCCATGCGTGGGCTCTTGCGAAGGTTGAAATGCGATAACTATAAAATTTTAGTGGCGGCTTCTTCCATTATCAGACCCGGTGTTGCCCAAAGCGGAATGATGCGCGAATACATCTTCCGGCATAACCATCCTGACCAGTTTGAATATTTTCATTCCGTATTTGAAGAACATCTGAAAGAAACCTATGGAATCATGGTGTATCAGGAAGATGTGATCAAAATTTCCCAGTATTTTGGAGGATTATCATTAGCAGATGGAGATATTCTCCGGAGAGCGATGAGCGGGAAAGGTCGCTCTATTGAAAAGCTTCGGGAAGTAAAAGCTAATTTTTTCAAATCCTGTGAAGAAAAAGGACATTCGTTACAGCTTACTGCTGAAGCCTATCGCCAGATCGAGTCTTTTGCCGGGTACTCATTCTGTAAGGCTCATTCTGCTTCCTATGCGGTAGAAAGTTATCAGAGTTTATATCTGAAAGTATATTACCCTCTAGAGTTTATGGTTTCCGTGATCAATAACATGGGTGGATTTTACCGCACCGAGGTGTACATTCATGAAACCAAAATGTCGGGTGGAATTGTCTGCAACCCTTGCGTGAACACCAGTGATTTTCAAACCACCCTGCACGGAAAAGAAATTTATCTCGGGTTAATGCATTTACAGGGGCTTGAAACCAGGATTGCCCATTTTATCGTTGAGGAAAGAGCCAGAAACGGGAATTATAAATCCCTGGAGGATTTTATACGAAGAGTCCCTGTCGGACTTGAAACCGCACAAATACTTATTTTCATCGGAGCTTTCCGGTTTACCGGAAAACAGAAAAACGAACTACTGGTGGAAGTAAGGATGCTCCTGGTTAATTTCAAACCGGAAAACAGAGGATTGATGCTGATCGAAGAACCTGTTAAGGAATACAAGCTTCCCCGGTTGAAAAGGGAGACTTTTGAAGATGCTTTCGATGAAATTGAAATTCTGGGGTTTACCATATCATGCAGTCCTTTTGACTTGCTGAAGACCGGTTACAGAGGTTCCGTTTTTGTGAAAGACCTGCTACAGTACCATAAAAAACAGGTAAAAATGCTGGCCTACCTCATCTCCAGAAAACATGTCCCTACCAAAAAAGGAACGATGTATTTCGGAACCTGGATCGATGTGAATGGCGATTACTTTGATACTGCCCATTTTCCGGACAGTCTTGAAAAGTATGCATTTCAGGGTGGGGGATGCTATCTTCTTCTAGGAACTGTGGAAGTTGATTTTCATTTTCCGACCATTACGGTTACCAAAATGGCCAAAATGCCATTCATTCCTGATCCAAGATATGCATATGACAAAGAAATGCAATACGATATTCATAAACAGATCAGAGAGGACGTCAGTATGACAAACAGGCTTCCTTATCCCCAAGCCCACGAAATCGGACTCCCCAGAAACAAGCTGAAATAAATATTTATTTCTTTTTATAAGGCAGATTCCAGATCAGGTCAGCGGCAAGATAATGGACACCACCCTTATGTATGCTGTGGCTGTCTCTGATCAGGTCATCCATATAACCGATATCTACCGTAAAAGGAGAATTGGGAATATCAAACATATAATAAGCAGCAATACGCATTTCCCGGTATCCAAAAGGAGTCCATTCTTTATCCGGCTCATTAAGATGGCTCACAGAAAATAATCCTTCTACGCTAAGCATCAATTTCTGGCTATTCTCTGATGGCAGGCTATAGGTGATCTGGCTTTTAAGACGGGTCCTTAACTGGAAATCTTCTTCCACATTATGGAAGTCAGGATCAAAAAACTTTCTGAATTCCTGTCGCACGGTATTTTTAAGCTTCCATCTTTCTCCGAGATTAAAAGTATATGCATACCTCCCATAGATCCTGAATTCCTGCTCTATACCTTCTTTTTCATAAGGGGAGACCTCATCATATTGAGGCTGACGACGATAACTGAATGCATAACTGTACTGCTGGTGCGGGGCAAACGAATGATACACCTCATGATTCAATACCAGGATCGCCTGCCTGGAAAACAAATTATTCCGGTCCGGTTCACTTTTACGGCCTATCGCAACATAACTTAAAGTTTGCTTTTTCCCTAATGAATCCAGTCTGCGGCGAACACCAAATGCACCCCAGAATGCTGTATTGGCTTCCCCTAAACCCGGCGGGCTGATCTGGGCTTGTAAAAAGAGACTTCCGAACAGCAATAAGGCTCCGGCAATTTTTTTTAATCTCAACGGTCGTTCCCATAAAACATTCTTCATTATCACAAATTTAAAGGCTTTTTAACTCCACGTATTATTTAAATGACTTTTAAAGTGTCGAAAATCGGGACAAAATCTGGAAGAATTCTGGAATCCATGTTATAATTTCAATTAGTCTACAAAATTAATAGACTAATATGATTTATCTCATGTCCCTCCTTGGTTAAGATTTGTGAAGAATTAAATACTTTTGACACAGTTAAAAAAATAAACTTTATTCTCATGAATAAAACTTCATCTCATCCTTATTTATGCACGATGACAGCAACGGTATCCATTCAAGACGAATGGAGTACAGGCAACTGTCTTTCACAACACGATCTTATGTTACAATACATGTGTTTTGATTTTATGATGTGCTACATGATGATGAAGTCATAAGCCACCTTTACTGTAGAAATTAAAACCCAATAATTACAGGTTTTAAACAGAAGTAATTCCCGTACAATTTAACGACTCTATTATAGCCTTCCCGGAAAAGGAGGGAGGAGGATTATTATTTCTTACCGAAAAAAAACAGTAAGCATCCATCTCATTTTTTAACCTACTTAAATTAATATATAATGAAGAAAAACCAATGTAAAATTGGTGCACTGGCCATGATCTTAATTGCAGAATTTGGCTTTGCACAAAACAGGGACAGCCTTTCCACCAAAGAGCAGTCTATAAAAGAAGTCGTGGTGGTTGCCTTTGGAAAACAGAAAAAAGAAGAAATAACAGGGTCCGTACAGTCTTTAAAGACAAAAGATATTGCTAATCTCCAAAACGGAAATATTTTACAGGGAATCGGGGGTAAAGTAGCAGGGGTACAGGTAGTATCCTCAGGTCAGCCGGGTTCACAGCCTGTCATCAGAATGAGGGGAATAGGTTCGATCAATGCTTCAAGTGATCCATTAATCGTATTGGACGGCATTCCTTATAACGGAAACCTTAACAGCATTCCGGGATCTGATATTGAAAGCATCTCCTTTCTTGAAGATGCTTCTTCCAACGCATTATATGGTTCCAGGGGAGCCAATGGTGTGATCATTGTGAACACCAAAAGGGGTAAATCCAAAGGACTTCATATAGAAGCAGATATCAGAACAGGGGTTAATTTCAGATCTGTTGAAGATTATTCAGTGTATACTTCACCACAGGATTACTACACCGCTTATTATAACCGGGCAAGGATCGGTGAAATTGCCAGATTAACACAACCCGGAGCAGTTCCTTCCGGTACTAACCCTCATGAAGTTGGAATAACTGCTCTGACCAGCTTGAGATACAACGCCTACAATGTCCCTTTCAGTCAAATGATAGGGCAGGATGGTACCTTTAACAAAAGTGCCCAACTTATCTACCAGGACAACTGGAAAAAACTTCTTTTTAAACCCGGATTAAGAAGAGAAGCCAATGTAGGGATCAGCGCCAATAATGACCAGATAAAATCCTATACCTCCCTGAATTATTTAGATGATAAGGGATATCTTATTTCTTCCGGTTTTGAAAGATTCGGAATACGATCCAATCTGGATTATACTATCACCTCAAAGTTAAAACTGATCAGCAGCCTGTCCTATACTTACAGCCAGCAGGATTTTGGTGAATCGGGAGGGTTTTCCAATCCGTTCCAGTTTGCAAGAAATATTGCTCCTTTCTATCCTGTTTTCCTTAGGAATGATAATTATCAGATCATTTATGACAATAATGGAAATCCACTCTATGATTACGGGGATTCCAGTGGTCCAAACGGAGCAGGAAGGTCTTATGCTGTCTATGAAAACCCGGTAGCCAATCTTCAGCAGGATAAATTCCGGACAACAAGCAATCTCACCAACATCAATCTGGGCCTCAATTACGAAATTGTCAAAGGATTGGATTTCACCTATAACTTTGGAGCATATCTGGAAAATCTTAAAGACCTCAGATATGGCAATACCGTCGGAGGAACTTCATCATCCGTCGGGGGAACCATCAATATGGGCTCCACATTCAAGCATACATTAAACCATCAGCAGCTCCTTACTTATCAGAAAAAACTGGACAAACATAATTTCAATATCCTTATTGGGCATGAACTCAATAAAATAAAAAATGAAGGGTTTTCCGGATCAAAACAACAACTGTTATTACCCAACTCGTTATCTTTTGACAATGCTGTAAAAATAACAGATTTATCGGGGAATGGCTATGAATATGCTGTAGAAGGCTACTTTTCCAGATTACTTTATAACTATGATAATAAGTATTTTTTCAATGCCAATATCCGAAGAGACGGATCGTCTGTATTTTCGCCGGATAGCAGATGGGGTACCTTTTATGGTCTGGGAGCTGCATGGAATGTAGCCAAAGAAGATTTCCTTAAAGATAATAAAGTAATCAGCTCCTTAAGGTTAAAAGCTTCATACGGTCAGCAGGGTAATGATAACATATTACTTAATGACGGAACAAGGGATTATTATGCATACCAGGACATCTATGGCATCAATAACTTTGGAAATGACAAGCCCGTTCTTTCCCTTAAAAAACAGGGAAATAAGGACTTAAAATGGGAAACTTCCAAAAACCTGAATGCAGGTTTTGAAATATCCCTGCTACAAAACAGGATCAGCCTGAATGCGGATTATTTCGAAAGAAAAGTATCCGATATGATCTATACGCTTCCATTACCGCCTTCCAATGCCGGATCCTACATAAAGTACGGCAATATCGGTGACATGATCAACAAGGGAGTCCAGGTAAATCTAAGCGCTGAAATCCTGCACTCCGATCAATTCCAATGGAATGTATATGCGAATGCCACCCATTACAAAAATAAAATCACCAGATTACCGGCCGAACAAAGGAATACAGGCCTTGTTTCCGGACTTTTTATCCTTACGGAAGGAGGCGACAGGTATACTTACTATCTTAAAAAATTTGCAGGTGTAGACCCTTCTAACGGAGATGCTTTATGGTACCGTACAGCATTAAACCCTAATACCCAGAAAGAGGAAACAACTGTTACCCGGAATTATAAGGATGCAACAGATTACAATACGGGTAAATCCGCCATTCCAAAAGTATATGGTGGTTTAGGAACTGATTTTACTTATAAAGGATTTAACCTGGCTGTTAATTTCTCTTATCAGTTCGGTGGATACGGCTATGATGATATTTACAGGTCTTTATTCCATTCCGACAGCTATGCTTCTAATTACTCTACAGATTTAAGCAAAACATGGACACCGGAAAATCCGGGTGCAGAGCTTCCAAGGGTAGATCTTACCTCTACGAATCAGAATGGAAACTCCACGCTTTATCTTATAAAATCGGATTATATCAGTCTTCAGGATGTTACATTATCCTATCAGCTTCCGGACGGATTTCCGCAGCAGGCAGGTTTATCGGGGCTGAAAATTTACGTTACAGGAAACAACCTTTACCTATGGTCTAAAAGAAAAGGTTATGATCCGAGAGCTTCATTAACCGGCGTATCCGATCCATACCGGTACTCTTTATTATCCAGTGTTTCCCTAGGTTTTAAATTAACATTTTAAGAAAATATGAAAACAATACAATACTTTATAGCAGCCCTGTCAATAAGCGTTATGATGACAAGCTGTACCAATGATCTGAATACAGATCCGGATGGAGATATCTCCGGTGAACAGTTGAATAATGATCAGTCATCACCTGAAAAAATACTAGGTGGAATATACCTTGATCTCCGCAGTAACGGAGCCGGAGGAACAACTTTACATTCGGATTTTGGAATTATGGCGATAAAAGCAGGATCAGATCTGATGTCTAATGACGTTATCCAGGCTAAAAACCAGCATTTGGGAATGTTTTACAATTATGATGCAACGAATGCCAATAATTCTGCATCCGAATTTGTATGGACTACATTTTATGCGAGAATCTTTATCATCAACAAACTTCTGGATGGTCTGCAGAAAAATGGTAACGATAATAATAAAGCCATTAAAGGACAACTTCTCGCCCTCAGAGCTTACTCCTATTTTTATCTGGTGCGGTTTTACGCCAACGATTACAAAGGTCATCAATCGGAGCCGGGAGTTCCTTTGGTCTTAACAAGCAGCAACCCGAGCCAGGGACTTCCCAGAGCAATCATATCGGATGTATATAAACAGATTGCCAGTGATATTGAAGAATCTATTATACTTCTGGATAGCTATGCCCGCCCATCCAGAGCCCAGATAGACCAAAGAACGGCAAAAGCTATAGCCTCAGAAGTTTATTTACAGACAGGAGATTACATAAAAGCAGCAAAATATGCTGAAGAAAGCAAGCAGGGAATAGCGCTGATGACCGAAAATGAGTATACGACAACCGGGTTTTCCAATATCAATAATCCGGAAGTATTGTGGGGTTTCCACAATACGACCTCCACAATGAGTATTGGAAATTACTATGCTTCTTTCTTCTCTATGTTTGATAATACCAATAAAGGATATGCCGGTGCTGCCGGTATCTATAAGCTTATCGACAAAAGGTTGTATGAAGCTATTCCAGAAACGGATTATCGCAAAAAAATATTCAACGGAGCACAAAGCACTGCCTATACTTTTAATGGAGAAACAAGAAATTATCCTGCGTATGTGAGCTGGAAATTTAAAGACCCTACTTTTTTTGAAGGGGATTATATTTATATCAGGGCTTCATCATTATATTACATACAGGCTGAAGCACTGGCCAGACATGGAAGGGAAGCAGAAGCCAGACAGGTATTGTATGAAATCACTTCGAAAAGAAACAGTGCCTACACGTTATCTACCAAAACCGGAAATGAACTGATCAATGAAATTATCCTGCAAAAAAGGATAGAATTATGGGGTGAAGGCTATGACTGGTTTGACATGAAAAGACTGAATGTTCCTCTGGAAAGAATATATCCGGGAACCAACCATACGTTTGGCAGATTCAATCTTTCACCCGATAAATTCAGGTTCCAGATTCCTAATAAAGAGATCAATAACAATCCACAGATCAAACAAAACGACTAGCAACACACATTCATTCATATCAACAAATTATTAGCAATTTGTAGCCGGAGTATTTTCACTCCGGCTTTTTTGTATACTACTTCTATGGCAATTCAAATTATAGCCTCGCATTAGCACACATTTTGTTATGATAGATGCTCAGTATTACCATAATGAAATTAATTGATCTCTGGTCAATTCAAAATTAATTTGAAATTGGTGTACTTATTTTATCCTGATTAATTTTTAAAATATGAAATTCCTAACTTATCTGGAGGCCAATAAAAAACTTCTATTTAAAGCAATACTTATGAGTTTAGTGGTGCTGTTTATTCTGTTGAGCCTTTTTGTTACTTTTATTTCTCCCGAATATCTGGACCTCCATATTTCCAGAGAAATCCAGGAGAATCAAACCAGGAATCTTGACGCATTAATGATAGGTATCAGCTGGTTGGGAAGAACCCCGGTATCAGTGGTTATGGTTTTCCTTACTGCCCTTGTACTGGTTTTATTACGGTATAGAAAAGAAGCCGTATTTATTGTATCCACATTGTTATCAGGACTTGTAGGCTTAATCCTTAAAATCATCATCAATAGACCGCGTCCTTCCCAGGATCTGGTCGTTCTTTTAGAAAAAACCCAATACCAGAGTTTTCCAAGCGTACACGTTTTATTTTATACCACTTTTTTCGGAGCGCTGATTCTAATTTTCCTTCATATGAAGACCATAAAATATACCGTGCGTATATTCCTTGTTGCCACATGTCTGCTGATGATATTTGCAGGAGCTTTTTCCCGTATTTATCTGGGAGCACATTGGTTTACAGATGTTTTAGGCGGATTTATTGTAGGGATTCTCTGTCTCTTTGCTTTGGGATCCGTCTATGTGAAAAATATAAGAACTGCACCATAAAGTTGCTGAATAGTAAAGTGATATAATGGCGAAAAGGCAAAATTGCATAAAACCAGCTTCTCAAAAAACAAAATTTACAATTCAATAAATCTGCAATTTTACCTTCCAGCTTTATTCGATTCCGGCTTTTCGCTTTTTCGCGATGTAACAATACTTCAAAATGGTATCTTTTTTGCGACCATATCCCTATGAGTTGTTTTATTTCTGCTTATTGAAACTCAGTCCAATAGCAAAACACTCTGAAATATTCATTACACTTTAATTCTTAACATTATGCTTAATTATAACTTAGCTAATCAGGAAATAGCCGTCCGTCTGCTTGTTGCTGCTGTATTCGGCGGTCTTGTCGGTTGGGACAGACAAAGGAAAGAGGGGGTGGCAGGTTTAAGAACCCATATGTTGGTTTGTGTAGGTTCTTCTTTAATTATGATTGTTTCTGCTTTTGGCTTTAATGATATTATGGGAAAACCTTCTATTGTGCTCGACCCTTCACGGATTGCTGCCCAGGTCATCAGTGGAATAGGCTTTTTGGGAGCCGGTACCATTCTTTTTCTCAGACCACAAATTATAATCGGACTTACTACAGCGGCTGGATTGTGGGCTGTTGCAGGTATCGGATTAGCCGTTGGGGGTGGCTTGTATTTTCCAGCCTTCATTGCCACGGTGATCATCCTTGTTATTCTGGCTCTTTTAAAACCATTTGAAAGAAAGCTTTTTAAAAGTACAAAAGGTAAAACCATGACCCTGTTCTATAATTCCGGACTGATCAGCCTTGCTCAGATTGAAAGTATATTCACTAAATATGAATTGGTTACGAGTGAAATATTCATACACAGCAGTAAAGAAAGCTCATCCGATGAATTAAAGGTTACCTTTGATTACAATTCCCCTCCATCTCAAATACTTTCAGCATTAGATGAGTTTAAAACGATTGAAGGGATAACTGAGATTAATTCTCATATCTAATAAATCTTTATTTAAATTCTTTTTCAACTTTAAGGATTATACAGCAAAATGATCCGCTTCATTTATGCAGATTTATGCATTAAGCAAGATTAATATTGCAATATAATGCAAATTTGCATATTTTTGCAAAACAAATAATTACATTAATGGTCTCTGAAACGGTAAAGAAAGCAAAAATAGCTACCCAGCTTATATTTTTAGTTTGTGGATTGGGAATTGCGAGTTGGGCACCTATGGTTCCCTTTGCTAAAGACAGGCTTAGATTAGATGAAGCCGATTTAGGCTTACTTTTGCTTTTGCTGGGAGGAGGAGCCTTGTTGATGATGCCGTTATCAGGACTCCTGATCAATAAAATAGGGAGCCGGAAAATTATAGCTGTAAGCGTTTTGTTGAGTGCATTACTTCTTCCTTTTCTATTGATTGTATCGGATGTTTATATTATGGGAGCCGTTCTTTTCGCATTCGGGTGCAGCATAGGAACGATTGATGTAGCTATGAATGCTCATGGAGTACAGGTGCAGAATCAATATGGAAAACCTATTATGTCATCCCTACACGGACTCTTTAGTGTTGGCGGGCTTTTCGGTTCTTTAGGACTGGGTTTTCTTATGAAGCTGGGATTAAATCCGATTTATGCGGCAGTAAGTATATCCGTTTTGCTTATTTTCCTTTTGATCATTCAATTCAGATATTTATTTGATCGAGACACGGAAAGAAAAAGCATTATCCAGTTTTCCCATGTGGATCCTGAAAGTAAAACGAATTCCCGTTTTCAATGGATGGATTCAAGAGTTTTGATTCTGGGGATCATGTGCTTTATGGTTTTTCTCTCCGAAGGAGCTATGTTGGATTGGAGTGCCGTATTTCTAAGAGATGATAAAGGCGTAGAGTCTGAATTTTCAGGGATAGGATATGCTGCTTTTTCTGTAGCCATGGCTGTTATGAGATTATCGGGGGACTCCCTTATCAGCAAATTAAACAGCAGGATAGTGGTCATAGGCGGAAGTATTATTGCTGCAGCGGGAGTAATTATTTTAACGTTTAGTCCATGGGTACCGCTATCTCTTTTTGGCTTTATATTACTCGGATTGGGAGCTGCCAATATTGTTCCTGTATTTTTCAGTGAAGGCGGGAGGATTTCAGGAATTTCTTCCACGGTTGCCATTCCTGCAATTACGACAATAGGTTATGCCGGATCACTGGCAGGTCCTGCTTTACTAGGCTTTATTGCGCATCATTTTTCTTTGACTGCTGCATTTGAAATTATAGCTTTGCTATTTGTTGTGGTCGCCATCATATATAAATTCAGAAATACTTCGTCATCATGTTAAAAGAAGAACGTTTTGAGGTCATCCTGACCCAGCTAAAGAAAAAAAAGAAAGTTATGTTTGAGAGCCTGGCCTCAGATCTTAATGTTTCTGAAGACACGGTACGAAGAGATATAGAGCAGCTTCACCGCAATGGTCTTTTATCCAAGGTTCGTGGAGGTGCTATTTTAAGAGAGAAAGATCCGCTTTCTTTTCATGACAGACAGTCTTTTTTGGCCGAGGAGAAAAATGTAATTGCTTTAAAAGTTCAGCAATTCATTAAGGATGGAATGACTCTCTTTTTAGATGGGGGAACAACCCTCTGTGCAGTTGCGAATTATATGCCGGCAACTATCAATATCCGGGTTATAACGAACAACACCTCGCTCATTCCTATCCTTAGTAAATTCAAAAGGGTAGAACTGATTCTGTTGGGAGGAATTTATGATAATGATTTAGCCGTTACTACAGGAAATGCAACCTGTCATGAAGCGTCCCGGTTTATTGCAGATCTTTTCATCATGGGAACCTGTGCAATAGATGCAGATTTTGGTGTATCGGCAACTTCTATGACTGATGCGGAAACCAAAAGAACCATGATCAGATCATCAAAAAAAACAATTGCACTCGCCAATCAAAATAAACTCCGACGTACAGAGCCCCTTAAAATCTGTGATATAGAAGATCTTGATGTATTAATTACAGATCTATCTGCCGATCATGATGAACTGGAATCTTTCAGGAGATTGAATCTTCAGATTGTATAGAGAACAGGATTATAAACTGTACGGTTGAATGTTAAAAATCAATCTAGAAACTTATGTATAATATTATGTATTTTTTAATCGCTTTATTTTATATAAGGCGTTTCTTTTTTATTAAGAATATTTCTTTGATTTTCTAGAATATTTAAAAATTTTAATATGCCTATAGAGGATTCAACAAAGAATAAAATCAACATATAAATTAATATTGCATATAACTTTTATTCATTAAAATAAATTTTATTTAGAAATAAATCAATTACAATCCAATAGATAAAATTAAATTCATTATTCGATCTTCTAAAATTTTCTTTAAAAATAAAATAAACAAAATAATTTCTTGACGAATCTGAATGAATCATTTAGATTAGCAGCCATTAAAAACACAAATATCTATCAATGAAGAAACTCTACTTCAGTGCATTTTCGGTATGTACTATTTTAAGCCTCAGCGCTCAGGAACTGATGTGGCAAAAAGATATCAAATCTTCTACCCAGGATTTCCTGAGCCAGGTAACCACAACAATCGATCAGCAGTATTTGATAACAGGAAGTGTCATACAAGCTGGAAATCAAAAGAAGGATGCAGGCAACAATACCCAGCAAAATAATGGTTACGACTTTCATCTGGTGAAACTGAACCAACAGGGAGACCAGGTTTGGGAAAAATATTTCTCAGGAAACAATCATGATTATTTGTCGTCTACCGTAGCTACCCAGGAAGGAGGCTTTCTAATTTCAGGAACCTCATATTCCGGAAAGGGAATAGATAAAAAAGATGATTCGAAAGGAGGATCTGATATCTGGCTCATTAGAATTAATGAATTTGGAGATGAATTGTGGCAGAAGATTTTAGGAACAAGTGCTGATGAAGAAGCCAGAGCGGTTATCCAAACCACAGATTTAGGATTTGTTGTAGCCGGAAATGTTCAGAATGCATCCAAAGGTTATGGTTCAAAAGATATCCTGGTTATCAGACTGGATAAAAACGGAAAAGAACTCTCACAGCTTATTCTAGGAGGAAGAGGATTAGACGAAGTGGAAAAGATGATCCCCACAAGAGACGGAGGAGCACTTCTGGGAATCTATTCAAGAAGCTCCGAGTTTCGTGTTTCCGATTCCGAAAATCAAAACTCAGCTACAGGAACCTCAGGAATTAGGGAAGGAGAACTGGAAGATCGTGAAGCTGGGAGACAAACAACTGGATCAGTTAATCGAAAAACAAGACATCAAGATCTATCCGAATCCGGTATCAGATTATGCTTATGTTGAAATAGGCTTTGATTTCAGGGAAGCGGATATTACTTTGTATGATATGGGCGGAAGACAGCTTCAGAATCTAAAAACGAAGAATAAGGTGACTAAGATTAATACACAGCCGCTAATACAAGGTGCTTACCTGGTGGTGATCAAGATGGATACGAATAAAACAGCAAGTACTAAACTGATTAAAAAATAAAAAATAAAACATAATAACTCAATAGTTTAATATGATGAAAAATAAAATTTTATTAATATCCTTATTTCTAAACTCCTGGATATGGGGCCAAAATTATCAGGTAGCACCAAATAAGTACAATTTAACAATTAAGTCTCCTGACGCAAGCCAACTATCTAAATTTACAGATATTCCTCCTAGCACCCATACAGGCACTACAAGTATTATAATTCCCATTTATACAATCCAAGAGGGAGATTACACTCTTCCTATTTCCCTAAAATATCATACATCGGGTATAAAAGTGAAAGAAGTTGCTTCTAAAATAGGGCTTGGGTGGAGTTTGTCTATTGGAGATATTATTCTTTCCAAACAAATATTTGGAAATCAAGATAAGGGAGCAATTCCTAATATTAATCAGGTGGATGGAGGCTTTGAACCCAATACAAACTCCGGTGACCAGAATTTTGCGACAATAATAACAGGATTTAATTCTTTTGGTCCAGAAAATCCACTCAAAGATAATAAAAAGGATACCCAGCCAGATATCTATTCTTATTCCGTAAAAGGTAGTTCAGGAGACTTTTATTTTGATAGTACAGGAAAAATTATAAAAATACCAGAAACTGATATAAAAATAGAGGATTATTTTACATTGACTGATAATAATGGTAACAAATATTTTTTTTCAGAGGGTAACCAAATGAGAACAACTGGAGGACAAATTCCTTCTAATGATGATATTATAACTACCGATTTTATTATAAAGAAAATTATTCTTAATACTGGAAAAGAAATCGTATTTGAATACTCATCAATAAATACTCCATATCAATATTTAAGCAATTACTACAAGGGATTCTCCTATCCGGTATCATGTATACAAAGTAAAAGCTCTGAATATAACGAGTATGCATCTTTAACAGAAGTAATGTCCGAAAATTACCTCACTAAAATTATCTATCCCGAAGGCTCCGTACTATTCACTTATAATAATAGTAGAGAAGACCTTTTAAACGGACTTTCATTAGAAAAAATTTCAACTTATGATAAAGCAAATAAGTTAATTTATAATTATTTTCTTAATAAAAGCTATTTCACCACCTCTGATACTAAAAATATTAATGGCTACCCCAATCATACAAATTCAATAACAAAAAGATTAAAATTAAATGAAGTAAAAAATACCGTTGATAACTCTTCTTTTAAACTAACATATTATGAGGAGAATCCTCTTCCTAACAGGTTATCTGATGCTACCGACTATTTGGGATATTCTAATGGAAAAACAAATAATGCAGGAATTCCCTATTTTACAATGGAAGATGAAGTATATGGATTAGGGGACGATAAAAAACCCAATATCACCTATGCTGTTTCTGGAAGCTTAAAAGAAATTATATATCCCACTGGGGGTAAAATGAAACTTGATTATGAATTGGATGACTTTAATTTTGAAGGACCAGAAATCAATGTTTCACGTCAAGGGTTTATGGAATGCGGAAACGGAACAATTGGAGGAAGAGAATTCACAGTAAATTCAACTCGCGCCAATATAAAGTTCAAATTTACCTTCACTAGTCCATATAGTCCTAATGATGATGGATCAGGAAGTCTTCCTATAGGATCATATGTTGTAGCTGAACTCCTTGACCAAAATAATAATATTTTAAAACAATTCTTAATCAGTAAAGAGTATGAGTATTTTATAGAAAAGAAAAGCTTATACAAAATCAGATTTCGCAAGCAAGGAAGTGAAAATCTAGATACTACAAAGCCTCTTCCTTGTCTGATGGTAGAATGGTATGAAGTTACCTCAGAAAATAAAAAATATAACAAATCGGTTGGAGGAATTCGCGTTAAAAAAATTACCAAACAAGAAAA
The DNA here is from genome assembly GCF_039645525.1 of Chryseobacterium sp. Chry.R1. Taxonomy (NCBI): domain Bacteria; kingdom Pseudomonadati; phylum Bacteroidota; class Flavobacteriia; order Flavobacteriales; family Weeksellaceae; genus Chryseobacterium; species Chryseobacterium sp. Chry.R1. The sequence continues at coordinate 3,203,082 of NZ_CP151793.1, read as the reverse complement.
TTTTAATAACAATATTATAGAAGAAAGGTATATATATACTGATAAAAATAATATTTCCACAGGAGTATTTATGGGAGATCCTCTCAACTATTTTTATTCAGTAAAGTCTCCTGATGATTATAATGGAAATTACTGCGAAAAACTTATTGTCAGTAATTCAGGAAACTTCAATCTAGCGACAATAAACGGAAAACCAGTAGTGTACAATAAGGTTATTACAGAAAGAATAAATGTAAACAATAATGAAAAATGGAAAACGGAAGATAGCTATTATAATATAGGATCTACAAATGCATATAATAGCAAAGTACCCTATCTTACTTTTGTTAATAACCAGTTTGCCAGAGGCCTTTTAATTAAAAAAGAAATTTTTGACACTAATAATAAAATTGTAAGAAGAATAGAGAACAATTACAGTTCGGATAGTTTTTTTAATCAGAAGTCCGCTGATTATGTAGGCCAATTTCCACAACTAGTAATAAGACCATATCAAATAAATATCATAGGAATATATGCTAGTCTTTATGTGAATAATATTCCAATTTCATATACTCCTGTTTTTGAAACAAACCGCTATGAAATAACTTCAGCCTGGATGAAAAACACACAGACTAAAGTAACTAATTATCTCGGTGACAAAGAAATAAATGAAATTACAGATTATTACTATGATAATTTATATAACCACTTAAATCCTGTTAGACAGAAAAACACACTCTCTGACCTGACAATTGAAGTAAGTTTAGGCTACGCTTATGAAAAAAACAATCAATTGATGATAGATAAAAATATGATAGGTATTCCGCTGGAAACGATTACGAGTAAAACCATTGGAAATAATACTAAAATTATATCCAAAGTGGAAACGATTTATCCAAAAACTCAGGCAGATGCTGATACTAAAACACAAGGATTAACAGTACCCACATCCATGCTATCTTATGATATTTCAAACCTTTCTTCGGGCATTACAGAAATCACTTATGATCAGTATGATTCTAAAGGAAATATCCAGCAATACACTACCAAAGCAGGTATTCCCACAACAATCATCTGGGGATATAACCAGACACAGCCTATTGCAAAAATTGAAGGTGCAAAATTATCTGACATTCCACAATCACAGATTACAGCTATTGTAAATGCTTCTAATGAAGATGCTTCCGATCCTGCAAAAGAAAATTTATTGATGACGGCCCTGGATACCTTCAGAAAAAATACAGGCACATCTTCCTACCAGGTTTCCACGTATACTTATGATCCTTTAATCGGAGTAACCAGTATTACTCCACCATCAGGGATCAGAGAGGTGTATATCTACGATACTGCCAACAGATTGAAAGAGATCCGCCAACAGGAAGTGGACAGCTCCGGAAATATAACATACAAGACGGTTAAAGAATTCAAATACAATTACAAAAACTAACACACGATGAAAAAGATAATTATTCCTATTGGAGTACTAATGGCAGGAATAGCTCATGCACAGCTTTCTCCAACAGAAAATTATGTGTATTCTAAAACATATTTAGAATACAGTGCCAGTAACCAACCCGCAAGAATTTCAGAAACCGTGGAGTATTTTGATGGATTGGGAAGACCTAAGCAGGTTGTGAATATAAAAGCATCACCTAAAAGAAGGGATGTAGTAACCCAAATCGAATACGATGGATTTGGAAGACAGGTAAAAGATTATCTACCGGTTCCCCAGGATAAGACACTCAATGGCGCCATTGTTCCTAATCCTTTAAATAATTCTATTCAGGTAGGGATTTATGGACAGGAAAAGATCTATGCTGAAAAGACATTAGAAAATTCTCCTTTGGACAGGCTACTAGAACAAAAACAAGTAGGGACAGCCTGGAGTGATAAACCTGTAAAGTTTCAATATGATGCCAACGTCCATGAGGATTATGTTAGAAAATATAAACCTACAACGACATGGGATCCTATAGGAAAAATGACAGTCACTAAGATTGAGTTGCTTGAGTATTTTTTACCGAATACCCTCTATAAAAATACAGTTAATGATGAAGATGGAAATAAAACCATAGAATTCAAAAATGGAAGGGGACAAGTTGTGCTGGTTAGAAAAGTCATTAGCTCTACTGAAAATGCAGATACTTATTATGTGTATAATGAGTATGACCAGTTAGTATTTGTTATTCCACCGGGTTCCCCTGCCACACCAGATGATACCGCATTAAATAATTTCTGTTATCAATATCGATATGATGGAAAAAACAGGCTGGTTGAGAAAAAACTACCAGGCAAAGGTTGGGAATTTATGGTATATGATAAGGCAGATCGGGTCGTTTTAACAAGAGATGCTAATTTAGAAGCAAAAGGACAATGGCTTTTTACTAAATATGATCAGTTTTCACGGCCTGTGTATACAGGTATTTTAGACAGCTATTCAGGAAGGTCCGCACAAGCTGCAACGGTTGATGGTTTCAGTTCTTTTAATGAAGTACGAAGCTCTTCAAGTTTTAATAATAGTGGAATGGATATTTATTATACTAATTCTACTTATCCTCAATCGAATTTTAAGTTGCTAAGTGTAAATTACTATGATACTTATCCCGCATATAGTTTTAACCCGTCCTTCTCTGCTGATATTTTTGCCCAACCCGTCCTAACAGATAATTCTTCAGGAAATAATATAAGTACAAAAGGTCTTCCGGTAATGACCTTTATAAAAAACATTGAAGATGATAACTGGACAAAGAACTATAATTATTATGATACCAAAGGAAGACTCATAAGTACCCACTCGATCAACCACCTGGATGGATATACAAGAACGAGCTACCAGCTTAGCTTTGCCGGGCTTGTTAAGCAAACTGCCACAAGGCATAAAAGATTAAAAACAGATGCGGAGACATCCACCCGGGAGTTTTTTACTTATGATAGTAATGACAGGCTTCTCACACATACCCACCAGGTTAATGGCGGCCCTATTGAATATCTGAGCCAAAATACCTACAATGAACTTTCCCAGCTGGAAAGTAAGAAGATAGGAGGAGCTACTGTAAGCACCCCGCTTCAGCAGGTAGATTATAAATACAACATCCGCGGTTGGATGACCCAGATTAATGATCTTTCAAACCTCAATGGAAAACTTTTTGGGTATGAGATTAGGTATAATAATCCAGTTAATACATTATTTGCTATTTCAAGATACAATGGAAATATTGCAGAAGTGGACTGGAAAACTTCTGTAGATAACGTATTAAGACGATATTCTTATAGTTATGATAATTTAAACAGGCTTAATTATGGGCATTATTCTGAGCCTAATGGAACAGTCCCACAGGAAAATCATTTCGGGGAATCTTTGGAATATGATTTAAATGGAAATATTACACGATTATACAGAAATACAAAAAACACAACCAATGGCTTAGCCATGCAGATAGATAATCTAAAGTATTCGTACATTGGGAACAGATTATTTAAAGTAGAAGACGCTTCTAAAAATTCATCAGGATATCCTTATTTTGCAACTCCAAATGTAATTGATTATGATAATAATGGGAATATGACAAAGCATAAAGATAAAGGAATAAATGAGATAAAATATAACTTTTTAAATCTTCCTAATGAAGTAATTACAAGCAACACCATAGTAGTCGAACCTTATCAAATTTACTATACCTACAGAGCGGACGGTACAAAGACTCGTAAAAAATATACACAAAAATTTGTTGGTGCTGTGGGATATGAAACAATGGAAATAGTTACAGATTATTTGGATGGATTCCAATATGCACCTATAGTTGCTTTTAACAATCCATCCTCTATTAAGTTACAGTTTATCCCAACTAGCGAGGGATATTATGATTTTGTAAAAAATAAGTATATTTACAACTACACCGATCATCTAGGGAATGTGAGATTAAGTTATACCAAATCCGGATCCGGAACAGAAATTATTGAGGAAAACAATTATTATCCTTTTGGATTAAAACACGAGGGATATAATAGTCTTGCGGGAAATCTAGCTTATCAATATAAGTATCAAGGGCAAGAATTGCAACAAGAGACGGGATGGTACAATTTCAAGTGGAGAAATTACGATCCAACAATGGGAAGATTCTTTAATATTGATCCTTTGGCTGAAAAATATCCATATAATTCTACCTATGCTTTCCAAGAGAATAAAATGGGAATGGGTGTAGAGCTGGAAGGGTTGGAATTATTGAAAAACCATACAGGATTTTTCGCCATTAATGGCAATGCGATGAAAGTGAAAAGAGCACCAGTTTCTCAAACGAATAGTAGCGGTCAGGCAACATTTACAGCAGGAGATATTGGATTATCAACAGCTGGATATAATCCTGATGAAGCAAGATTTAGTTCAGGCAGTACGGGTCTAAGGCTTAATTCTTATAAATATAGCGGCCCAGTACCTGATGCTGTACAAATGCAGAATACAAGAGATAAAATATCTAATAAAGTTCGCCAGAGCTTTAAAACTACTAAAACAGGTTCGGAAATGTGGAATATTAAGCAATACCGAGCGGACCAAGCAATCTCAGCAAGCAGTGGAGTAAAAGAGATTGTTAAATTAGTGAAATTGGGAGCAAGTGTTCCTGATGCTATTAAAAGTACAAACGATTATGTACAAGCAACAAAGGATGTTAAAGCAATCGAAGGTCAAGCAATGAGAATGAACGATGCTATTAATTATGTTGACCAAAGTGGAATTAATATGAGCTCACAAACGAGAAATGATGTAATAAACTATATATTTGATGGAACATTACCTGATCCTGATGCCGGATTAATGCCAAACTCTTTAATCATCCAGAACGGGACAGAAATTATGAGATCAAATGGCATTCCTATTCAACCACTTGATGAACAGTTGACAGCAAAAAATAGAAATATACCTCAATAATGAAAACAATTAAATACATTTTAGGAATACTATTCTTATTGAATATAAGTTGTTGTGTAAACCAAAATAAAAAGGATGAAGAGCAAATTAAAACAACAGTTCAAAAATTTTGGAAAACCATAAAAGATGATGATTCAGAAAGCTATAAAAATCTTTTTGATGATAGTGAGACTTTTTTTGGTGGTATTCAGGCTGACTTTTATTTTCTTCGTAAAAACTATGATAAAATAAATCCCAATGATATTCTAGTAAAAAACATAAAAATTAAAGATACTACTGTTATGTTTGCTGAAAATAAACAGAAATATGTTCAATACATAATTAAAAAAGAAAATGATAGTAATAATTTAAAAAAACCTTTAATAATAACTTTAATGTTTTATAAGCCTGTTGGATATAATAAGATATTTAATGCTGCTCCATTAAAAAACCATATAAGTTGGGATAAATAACAAAATGAGTTTGTTTGAGAAAAAACAGTAAATATATTTTATATCTATTATTATATCTTTTAATTCAAGAAATAACAGGAGGTGTTTTTATAGTTTTATTCGGGCTAAATAAAAATCTTAGACTTATAGAATATGATTGGAAAGTAGCTTTTGCTAACATTTTAATACTCGTAGTTTTATTTATTGTACTCAGAGAGCATACAAAGCAATATATAAGTAAATTAAACTTTTCTAGAAAAAAAATTGGATTACATTTCTTGATGGGAATTCTATTTTCAATTTTATCTAAGTTTATTTTTATAAAAATTTATGGTGGTAGCTTCTATTTAAAATCACCTGACTCATTTCTCTTATCAAATGTATTAAGTGTTGTATTGATAGGACCTATTGCAGAGGAAATAATCTTTAGAGTTATTCCAATAGAATACCTTTTAAAAAAAGAAGTGCCAAAAAATTGGATTATATTTTTTACGTCATTATTTTTTAGTTTAGTTCATTTACCTAATTGGCCTCAGGTTATTGTTACATTTTTATTAGGTATAATCTGTTCTATTGTATACACCAAAGAAAGAAACTTATTATATCCCATATTGATCCATTTTATTTACAATTTGTTTAGTGTTTTTATTGGATAAACCAAATAAATGGATTAACTGGAGCTTTCTATTAGTACAAGTACAATGGCAAGGAGCTTCAGGAGACAGGTTTCTATGATTATGGAGCAAGGATGTATATGCCAGACTTAGGAAGATGGTTTAGCCCCGATCCATTGAGTGAAGAATTTAGAAGATGGTCACCCTACAACTATGCTATGAATAACCCAATTAGGTTTATTGATCCGGACGGAAGACAAGGAACAGACTGGATTAAGAAAGATAATCAATGGACTTATGATGCAAATATTACAACAGCTGCTCAGGCAACAGCAGCCGGAGCAGATGCATTTGCTAAAAATGGTTCGGTAGTTTCAAATGCTAAGATTGGAGCTAATGGAGAAGCAGGTTATGTAAGGCTCAATGCCGGCGGAACAGCGGAATATATGCCGGATAATTTGTCAACAGCCATGGTAAATTTTTCAAATGAGACACTCGGAGGAACTGTCTCTAGTGGCCTTCAATGGGAAAGAGATATTTCTCGTTTAGGAAATACAGGAGGAGATTATTACTCTAATGCTGGAGGAAGCGGAATAGGTCAGAACAGTCCATTTTTCAGATCAGATATAGATAAGGTAGTCGATTTGCAAGGTTTTGGAGGAGGCATGCTTTCTTCATTGACAATTGGTCAATTTAATCCTCTCATGAATAGACTAGAAGCATCTTTAGGGCTTCAAGTACAGGCCTTTGGTATGATAGATCCAATAAAAGGAATTAAACAAGATCAAAAAAGTATGAGTTTTTATGGTAATACTTTCACAGGGATTGAAGATATTAAAATTGATAATAGAACAATTGGCGCAAGAGTAACTGGAGAAAGCAAATATATTCCTTTTCTAACTCGTACCCAATATGATTCTGTAAAAAATAAAAACAAAAATGACAGTGCTTATTTTTCTAAGCAAGCACATCAAAGAGTCAATTCCCTATTAGATTCAATGCTACAAAAAAAATAAATATGAGACCATTTGCAGCTTTTTATTCATCAATCTTCTTATTATTCTTTTCATGTAAAAAAGAGGAAAGAATATATTATTCCAATGGAAAACCTAAATATATAAATACGTGGAAAAATGACATTTTTTTTATAAATAGATATAATACAAAGGGAAATCTAGTACTTGTCGCAAAGTTTAAAAATAATCAGTTAATAGACACTATTTTTGTATATGACCAAGATGATTATTTTATAAAAGTGGATAGCTCAGATTATAAATATTTTTATGGTTCTTACATCTCACATTATTCAACAGGAAATATTTCAAAAATTTCACCTTTAAGATTTAGAAAAGGAAAAGATTTAGATAGTATTTTAGGAAGTTCAAAATTATTTGGAAAAGAAACTCTTTATAATCCTGAAGGTAAATTAGCAAGGGAAACATATTATAAAATTATCAATGATTCATCAGTGATTATAAATGAAAAAATATATGATCAAACTTTAATGAAATGAGAAATATACTATTAAGTTATATACTATTACTTTTAATTGGGTGTACAAAAAAAGAGAATTATAAAAAAGTTTTTAGTCCTGACAATAGGTTGAAACAAATGTATACTACCAAAGGAGACATTATAACAATTTATGATTATGCAAAAGATGGTAAATTAATGATGAAACTAAAATTTAAACAAGATCAATTTATTGACACAATTTATTACTATGATCAAAAACAACATTATATTACTATTGATAGCTCTAAAGGAAAATATTTTTATGGTACTCATGTACTTTTTCTTGATAATGGAAAACTCGGATATAAAGGCCCCCTAAGATTTAAAAAAAATATTAGTCCACAGATCGCTTTTAAAAGTCTTTTAAGATTTGGCCGTCATACGGGTTATAATGAAGATGAAAGTATTAATGACGATTTGATATTTAAAATAATTGGTGATTCGTCCTATGTTAACAAAACAATAATTAGAAATAAGAAAAAATTTTAAACTGAGGAAAATGAGATGACGTATTTATTGTAGAATTAATAAAGAGTAAATATTCTTTTATGTCTTCTCATATTTTTAATTAAAAAAATATATCATATAGAAATTTTTAATCCTAAATAATTTAATTGTGAATGAGTATCGATTTGGCATCAGCTTACTGCTATGGTATCATTTATTGTATACATCAAAGAAAGAAACTTATTATATCCTATATTGATCCATTTTATTTATAATTTGTTTAGTGTTTTTATTGGATAAATCAAATAAATGGATTAACTGGAGCTTTCTATTCTATTAGTACAAATACAATGGAAGGGAATTGCAAGAGACGGTATGTACGATTATGGGGCAAGAATGTATATGCCGAATTTAGGCAGATGGGGAGTGCTTGATGCTCTTGCAGAAACTTCGAGAAGATTTAGCACCTATACTTATACCTACAATAACCCAATTAGATTTATTGGAGAACCGAATACGTTTAGTCATTCTGGTACTCAAGCAGTTGGTATTAATATTTATAAAGGAAACGGCGGCGGAATAACCGGTGTTGGTGTTAAAACTCAAGATGTTTATAAAACTAATATCTCAAGAAGTCAAAAGGATTCAATGATTAATAGATTTAATACTGATGGTGTGAAATTTGGTAGGCAAGCTGATTCTATATTAAAAAGAATAATGGTAAGGAATTGCAACAGGAGACGGGATGGTATAGTTTTAAACGGAGAAATTATGACCCTACAATGGGGCGGTTTTTCAATATAGATCCACTTTCTGAAAAATATGCTTATCAATCGCATTACAATTTCTCTGAAAATAGAGTTATAGATGCAAGAGAACTAGAAGGACTTGAGGCAGTGCTAATCAATGAAAATACAATTGAATGGAAAGTGAAAATTGATAATAAATTAGGTCGTGATTATAGTAAAACTCTTTTGAGTGATGCAGGTGGTATATTAAGTCAAAATGGATTAACTGTAAATATTATTGAAGATCCTAATGCAAAGTTTACTATTGAATTAACTAAACCAATAATAGAAAATACTTCTGATGGAATCATACTTATAAATGGTCAAACTGAAATGGATGGTAATGTATATGATGGAAGTGTAGTGTCAAAAGATAGCCCAAGAACATTATCCCATGAATTGGGGCACAAAGCAAGTTTACCACATATATTTGATGAAACAAGTAAAGTATCGAATACAAAAGAGAACAAAAAAAATCTGATGAACTCAGGAGCAAATACTACGGATACTTTACAAGATACTAGCGGAACTAATCTAACAACTTCTCAAACAACAGATATTAGAAATTATGTCAAAATAACTAATGAAAATAGAGAAAGAAAAGAAAAAGAACAACAAAAATTAATTCCTAATACAAATGAAAATTAATAAATTATTATATTTTGTAACTATTATAATATTCAGTTTAGCTTCTTGTCAAACAAAAAAAATTATTAGTTCTACTAAATACGAAGATTTACCTTTAGAAAAGAAGAATGAGATTGATGAATATATTACTGATGCGAAAAAAATGATTTCTAAAAAAACAGATGAGATCGCTTTAATGTTTCAATATAATTGTTTTTTTAATAAAAAGGTTAATATTAATAATACTTATGTAAAAGAATTTCCTAAAGCTGATAAAATTCATTATGGACAGAGTATTGTTAATTTTTCAAAAAGTCTAGGGAAAATTAATATAGAATTATCTAACGGAATTTCCTTTTCAATATCCCAGAAACCAGGATATGATTATATAACAATTTGCCATAATGAAAAATCTCAAACAGTATACATTCATTATTATGATTTTCCAAAATTACTAATAGAAGAATAATGATAGTAAATCTGACGTAACAATAGAAGAAGATAATTATTAAAGCATGAGCGGTATAATAATTTAAGTGGGAATTTTACGTATCAATATAAGTACAACGGAAAGGAGTTGCAGGAGACGGGTATGTATGATTATGGAGCGAGAATGTATATGCCGGATATTGGGAGATGGGGCGTCGTGGATCCGCTGGCGGAAACTTCTAGAAGATGGAGCACCTATACCTATGCTTATAATAATCCGATAAGATTTATTGATCCGGATAGAAGAGAAAATAAAGATTGGTATAAAGATAAACAAGGAAATTATGTCTATGATGCAAATATAAATGCATTAAATGCAAATGCAAAAATCTAAAGATGATGGAGATGTGTATGTTATCACAAATTCTGCAGATATAGCTTTTGTAAGAGAAAATACTATATTTAAATAATAAGCAAAGTTCCCCCGCTGCTGCACGAATCCTTTCGTTTAGCATTTTATCTCATTTCTTTCAATAAACGATCTCATGTTCTATCTTTACTTAAAACATATAGTGATGAGTAGAAATTATAAATTTCATAATAATAAGGAAGGTTATATTTTATAGGCTTTACTGTAGTAAGCAGTAATAAGGTTATAAACCAAAAAATTAACTATACTCATCAAAATCCGGTTGAAGCAGGCTTAGTTTTTCGAGGAGAAGATCATAAATACAGCAGTACTGTTAACTATTCCGATGAAAAAGGACTTTTGGATGATATGGTCATTTTTAAGATGTTTGATTTATGATTTTTAATCACACGAAAGGATTTAGTGCTGTAGTGGGGATATTATGTAAATTTGCGATAAATAACATTGATATGAAAGTAAAAGTAATTCTTATTTCTTAATGAATAGTAAACAATTATAAATCTCTTATTTCTTTAAGTTATTATTTTTAATCAGCAATATATACTCATTACAGAATGAATATTTGGAAGGCATTTTGGATCACCCTTGTTTTTTGTGGTATAAGTTCTATTATCTATTCAGTTTTAATATTACCAAAATATTTCATCACATTTTCTAAAGATTTTTATGAATATTATTGGATTTTTATAAATATACTATCTCAAGTTATTTCTTTCTTAATAGTTAAAAAACTTTATTTTCAAGTTTATAATTTAAAGCTTAATTTTCGTAAAAATGAGAAAAGTATTTTATTACCTTTATCAATATTGGTATTATCCTGCTTAATTATCGAGGAACCTTTCGTTGATTTATATGATTTAATTTTTAGACCAGATATTAAGGAAAATAACTTCGTATATCATATCCCTATTTTTTATTATATATTGAGATTAATAAAAGGATGTATAATTGCTCCTATTGTTGAAGAGTTGTTCTTTAGGGAGTTTATTTTAAAAGAACTTAATACTAAGTATTCTGCAACTTACTCTATTATTATCTCAAGTATTTTATTCTCGTTATTTCATATGAATATGGCAGACATCATCCCAGCATTAATAATGGGAGTATTTTTAGGCTATATTTTTCTTAAATCCAGAAAGATAGAATATACTATAGTTTTTCATTCAATTCTTAATTTTGTTGCGTATTCTACTAATTATTACTTGCCTGATATTACTACTATGATTTTTAAACATCGATTTTCATTTAATTATTGGGTAATAATATTTTTGGGAGTTATAATAAGTTATTACGGATTTTTTTTGTTTAATAAGAAAATAAAATTCATGAAGGAGAGAGATTTTGGAGGTGAATAATTATATGAATTTGGTTATTTTAATTATTAACAAAATCAACCCGCTCAATAGCAGGTTGATTTTGTTATCAATATTCCGGAGCACACTTCTCTCTATTTTATCCATCCAAAATAAATCGAAATGGGCATCATCGCCAGTGTAAATGGTATTATAACGGCAAAAGCATAACCCAAATTGAGAATCAGGGAATTGAATTTATTGGGATTACCACCAAGAGAACGGAATGCACTTTGGAAGCCATGGGCCAGATGCCAGGCAAGGGATGAACATCCAATCAGGTATATAACCACTTCAACAGGATTCGTGAATTTATCAATCATCATTTGATACAAGGGAAGTTCTTCGCCCGACTGAAACTGATGAATTCGATTGGGAATTCAAAAATTTCGGGTGTGAATAACCAGGAATAACAAAAGCAATGTCCCTAATAAAGTCATGCTTTTACTATACCATGTAACTCCTGACAGCCTTTTTTCTATTGCATAACCAACCGGCCTGGCTTTTTTATTCTTATACCACAGCATATATCCCTGGACAATATGAATAATAAATCCAATAACCAGAAATACCTCAATCGTCCTGATTATAGGATTGGTAGCCATAAAATGGGCTCCGATCCCAAATGTTTCCCCATGATCATTATAAAAAATAAGCGCATTAACCGAAGCATGTACAATAAGAAAGCTGATTAGAAATAAACCGCTTAATGCCATTACAACTTTTCTTCCTATGGAAGTTGTGATCAGGGTATTTTTCTGATAGTTCATAGCTGCTTTTCTGAGATAATGTAAGGTCTTCCGGATAATCAACGTCTGTTTTCGGGCTTTGCAATCCATTCAGAATATTTGATCACTCCTACATAAGCAGGATGTTCCGGAACAAGTGTCTTTTCTTCCAATATAGCTCCTGAATAGGGTGCAGCGGCATCGGTTTCAACCTGAATATCTTTTCCGGTTGATACAATATATTGCTTTATCCAGTCATCCAGTCTTATTTGATCCGGACCTCCTATTTCAATCATTTCATTGACGGGTTTTTCAACTGCGACTTTACTCATAAATGCAGCGACTTCAGCACTTGCGATAGGCTGAACAAATGCATCTGAAAGCCATACTTTTCCGTCTGATGTTCCTATCGTTGCAATCCCTCCCGCAAATTCAAAAAATTGTGTGGCATGAACAATGGTAAATGGTATTCCAGACTCCCTGATCATATCTTCCTGAGTTTGCTTAGCCCTAAAATATCCACTCTCTTGCAATTTATCTGTTCCTACTACTGAGAGCGCAACATAATGCTGCAGTCCGGCTTTCTTTGTCGCGGACAACAAATTATGGGTGGAAGTTTTGAAAAAGGTCATCACATCATCATCTGCGAATGATGGTGAATTCGATACATCAATTACTACATGAGCTTCTTTAAGGGCCTCATCAAGACCTTCTCCGGTAATTGTATTAACGCCGGAACTTGGTGAAGCAGAGATAACTTCATGTTCATTTTTAAGAATATTTGTTAGCTGACTTCCTATAAGTCCGCTACCTCCGATGATTACAATTTTCATTTTTTTTGTTTTGATTATTAATACAACAAAACTGGAAATAAAAAAGCCATATCTGCTTAAACTGGTTTAAGAAAATGCTAACCATTCAGATTTGTACAAAATGGGATTCATAATCTCAGCAGAATAAAATAATAAAAAACCTCATTTTAAAAATTAAAAATGAGGCTTATCAAATTTGTAAAATGTCCTTCTCCACAAGTGGAATGCAGATTGAGAAACTTTATTTTTTTTCCGGAACTAAAAATGGTTTCCCTTTATCTCCGACAAAAAAGGCAAGAAGCCTGGCTGGCTTATCTTTGCTCATATTTCTCGTTCCTGAATGTAGTCCGTCTGGTTTTTCATAAAAGGCATCATCGGCTTTATAATGATATACTTTACCATCAAAGGTAGATTCCAGTTCACCCTCTAAAACGTAACCAAAAGTAGGAATAGGATGCCGGTGTGGCGCAGAGACTTCACCCGGAGAAAAATTAACGATAACCATTTTTACTTCCTGCTCTTTAAGCCCGGAAGTTTCTATGAATTGTTTGAAGATAACACGTGGTGGGATTTCAGGTGCTGAATCCCCGGAATGTTGTGCTTTTGCATTCATCACAAAAGCAAAACAAAAGGCAATAGGAATGATTGCTGATTTTTTCATTGTATCCAGTTTTTTCTTTGATTATTACTAAAGCAAAACTGGAAATAAAAACATGATATATGCTTAAACTGGTTTAAGAAATATTGCTCTAAAAATTCATTCTGTTCCCAACAAAAAACCACTGCAATACAGTGGTTTTCTATTATAAAAATATAATTTCTATGATTCAGTAAATGGATCAGCTTTTAAGCTTACCTTTCAACGGGTGTTCGCCCTGCCATCCGGCACTGGCATCATTACCCACATAATGAATTGATAAATCTGCTGCGGCTTTGGAATTGGAAAAACAAATGGAACGATCCGAGCTGTTCTCCAATTTCTCAATATACCAGAACGCTTCATTTTCCAGAGCTTTCAGTTTAGAGTTTGTTTTATAGACCAGTAGATCAGCTGAGCTTTCAACATCAGTTTCATAAACTACAAGATCATTTTTAGATTGAAAATTTTTAATACTAATACTTGGCATGTGTTCGGTGTTTTGGAGTTATTATATTTCGGTATTGAATCAATTCCGTAGGCCTAAAGGTACTAAATTATAATTTAATGGATCACAATGCTTTATATCTCCTTCTATTAAACCATTTCTTTAACCTTCTGTTTAGATTTTCTAAATTCGGTTAAACTGATCTTGTGGCGCTTTTTGAAAAACTTATTGAGATGGCTTTCATCCGCAAAACCAAACTCGCTCACGATTTCATTGATCCGCATATCACTGAACATCAGCCTGTGTTCAATCAATCGCATTTTGTAGTTATAGATATAGTTCTGAATGGTTTCTCCACATTGATTCTTAAAATAGCTTCCCAAATAAGTTTCAGATAATCCAAATTTCTGACTGATCACAGAGGCCTTCAGCTGTTGTGGGTCATAGATATGGGTCTGAATGTGACCGATGATCGATAACATTCTTTTGTCTGCATTCACCGTTGCATTGACGGGCCTCATCTTAGAAATATTTCTTGCTGCAATCACAATTAATGCGTTTACATAATGAAGTGTGAGATCCTCCTGATAAAGATCACTATGCTTCATATTGTGCAGAAGTGAATCTACGATTGATTTTACCAGGAATTCATCCGGCTTGTTTTTTAAAACACAGCCTGACAGATGTGAAGCATGATACAATAAGCATTCAATACAGTTTATGCTTTTCCAATTGTATTCTCTTACATAATTCTCACTGAACTTAACAAATAAAAATTCTGAGATCTCAGAAATCTCAAAATAATGCTGGTCATTAGGAGTGAGCATGATCAGGCTACCTTTGTTGTAGGTAACTTTATTATCATTGATTTCTAAAAATCCTGATCCGGAAATAACATAGACCATCTGAAAAAAAGAAAACTGCAGATTCCTTACGGGGCACTTTTCTGTTTTACAGTACTCTACATCTACCAATCGGTCTATATTTTCTTTATTCATCCTGCAAAATTACTCAATTATCATTAAAATATACTGATTTATTAAAAAAAATCTGTCCAATTTTGTGGAATAATTTTAAGACTCATCATGAAACGATCGATTTATATTTTGGCTCTGGGAGCTTTTGGAATCATTACTACAGAATTTGGGGTAATTGGAATTCTACCCAACATCAGCAGGGAATTTAATGTATCTATAGATACAGCCGGTTGGCTGTTAAGTGCTTTTGCACTTACTGTGGCTGTTTCATCTCCATTTATCACTGCATTTACCACTAAGATCAACCGTAAGCTTTTATTATGTATGGTGCTTGGTGTATTTGTATTATCAAATCTTCTTTCTTCTATTTCAACCAGTTTTACCATGTTGATGGTAGCACGGGTTCTACCTGCCTTTTTGCATCCGCTGTTCTGGAATATTTCAATGGCAATTGCATTTAAACAGGGTGGTGCTAAAGCCGTTTCTGTGGTAATGGCAGGACTTAGTTTGGCTACCGTTTTAGGAGTTCCGCTTACCACTTATGCAGCGGATTTCTTTAATAACTGGCAAGCCTCTTTTTATATGGGAAGTTTTGTGAGCCTGATTGCGTTTTTAGGATTATTATTCTTTGTTCCGTCCATGCCCGCAAGTAAAGATAAAACATCACAAAATCAATTATACGTATTAAAAAGTCCACAACTTTGGGTCAATCTGATCTCGACTATTCTTACATTGGCTGCTATGTTTTCAAGCTATACATATCTGGCTGCTTATCTGGAAAAAATTACACGGATGAATGGAGCAGAAATAAGTGTAATGCTTCTTTTATTCGGAGGTATGGGAATTCTGGGGAACTGGCTTATGGGGATTGCACTGAACAGAAATTTACTTGTTACCGTACGATTGTTTTTTGTGTCTCTGATTGCCGTTCAGATATTAGCCTATTACTTCGGGGGAATTTTTGTGGCGATGGTTCTGATTCTTTCCCTTTGGGGAATGATACACACCGGAGGCTTCCTGGTTCCTAATATCCGTACCACCCAGGCAGTCCCGCACAGCGCCCTTGAATTTGTCAACAGCCTGCTGACTTCCTGCTACAATATCGGGATATCATTAGGAGCTCTTGTGGGTGGTTTAATTATTGCCAAATATGGAATTCATCAAATTGTCTGGATCAGCATTGCATTATTGGGAGTTACACTCGCCATCAGCTTTATTACTTTTCCGAAAAAAATAGAAATAGAATCAGAAGCTGAGGAAAAAGAAGAAATAACAATTTCTTCTGCAGTTTGCGAATAAATCCTATTTGACTAAATAAATAAATTTTTTCTCCTCATCTCAATACAGTTTTTATTCTGAATATTCTACAGAAAAAGATTGTATTGAGATTATTTTTTGATATCGGTTCTAAAAGCTTTTATCTGGTTTCTTTGCCGTAATGTGTACAACGTTAGATGCTCCGGGTTCTATAACAAATTGTACTCCGGGTTCTCTTTCCTCATGTCGTCCGTCAATGGCTGATCCCGTGGATAATGTCAGTTTCCCTTTCCAAACAGGATGCGGAGGAATCAGGGCGATTTCAATTTCTTCCTCTTCGATCTGTATGATAATCGATTCGGCATCAATCTTTGTACGGATCCCGTCTTTTGATACCGTATAAGTTACGTATTGCTTATTTTCATTCATATTTTTAAAATTTTCATTCATTAAATTAAAACATTTCTTCTTTGGTTATGGCCGATCGTGACCATTTTATTTTTAATTTAGTATTACTTTTTAAATATAGCTTTAATACCAACATCCATATTATGTCTCCCGAAATGTATCATCAGGAATTTGATGTCCCGGAACAGTTACAGGATACTATAAAATGTTTCTGGTACAACAGAAGGGATTCAACAGAAGTTCAATCCATCTTTGAAGTAACTCCTGATGGCTATGCTGAAATTATTTTTTATTTCAGTGGCGAATGCAGCGTTGCTCAAAACGGAATTCTTCATCCGTTACCTTCGCCATTTATGATGGGGCTGCTCAATCAACCTGTTCATTTCCATATGGCCAACCGGCTGGAGATCATCGCGGTAAGATGTTTCCCATGGACGGTTTTCGATTTGCTGGAACTTCCTTCCGGTAAAGTAGGGGTACATACTTTTGAACACCCAATAGCACAGCTTCATTCCACATTGGATGCATTGATTCAGCAAGGTAGAAAAGAAGAAGCTATAGATCAGCTAAAACAATATTTCCTTACACTGCGTTCACATGTTTCTACCGAAAGCATGCTATTCAAAGCAGGAGTTGCCATGACAAAGGCCAAAGGTACTTTACCCGTCAGCCAGGTCGCTGAAGCGGCTCATGCAACAGTAAGAACTTTAGAAAGAAAATTTAAAGAATCATCCGGCCACACCGTTAAGGATGTATCGGGTCTGATGCGTTTTGAGCAGGCCAGAAATCATTTATGGCTGCATCCTGATGTTAATCTAGCCGGGTTGGCTGTTGATCTTGGATATACGGACCAATCCCATTTAAGCAGAGAGTTTAAACGGTATACCGGTATTACTCCTGCTGCGTTCGCTAAAAAAGCTAAAAAAAGACAACGAGTGGTAAGCAATGATTTTGTCGCATTTGTACAATCCTAAGCTTACTGCATTTCTGACATTTGTATGGAAATTAACATACAAATTAAAAGACATGCAATATTTATTAAAAGACAAAAAAGTAGCGATCATCGGTGGCGGACCTGTAGGTTTAACTATGGCCAGACTACTTCAGCAAAAAGAAGTCAATGTAGCCGTTTATGAAAGAGACTTTGACGCCCAAACCAGAATATGGGGTGGGACGCTCGATCTTCATAAAGGTTCAGGACAGGAGGCCATTAAAAAGGCCGGACTGCTTGAAAACTACTATACAACCGCAATTCCCATGGGAATTATATTTGCCGATCGACAAGGTAATACTTTACATATCAGAAAGCCAACTCCGGAAAACCGGTATGATAACCCTGAAATCAACAGAAATCAGCTAAGAAAGATCCTGCTGGAAAGCTTAGCTCCAGATACCGTTATCTGGAACAGAAAGCTGACCAACCTCACAGAACATAATGGCAAGTGGTTGCTACAATTCGAAAACCAGCCCGATGCAACAGCTGATCTAGTGATTGTTGCCAACGGAGGAATGTCAAAAGTTAGAAACTATGTCACCGATGCCGAAATCGAAGAAACCGGTAGCTTTATTATCCAGGGTGATGTTCCGCAGCCTGAGATCAATTCTCCTCAAATGTACGGGCTGTGTGATGGAAGCAGGCTCATGACTTCAAACCAAGGAAGCTTATTCGTTGCCACTCCTTATAACAATGGTTCGCTCACTTATGGTTTAATTATACAAAAACCTCAAGAATGGGATCAGGGCCATGCTTTGGACTTTCAGGATAAAGAAAGTGTAATTCAGTTTCTTTCCGAAAGATTACCGGATTGGGGCAAACCTTATCAGGAAGTATTTCAGGCAACTTCCTTCTTCGTTGGATTACCAACCCGAAAATTACCATTAAAACAGTGGAAAGATAGCAGACCGCTTCCCATAACTTTGATCGGTGATGCAGCCCATCTGATGCCTCCTTTTGCCGGACAGGGGGTAAACATTGGCCTGGTAGATGCCCTTACCTTATCTGAAAATCTTACTGAAGGTAGTTTTGAAACTGTAGAAGCAGCTATAAAAGATTATGAACTGAAAATGATAAAGTATGCAGCTGGAGCCCAACAGGAATCAGCCGTTAACGAGGCAGAAATGCGCGATCCCGATTTTTCTTTTCTACAGCTTTTTGAATAACAATAACCTTCTGCATAAAGAGATATAGCCTGGGTTGACGCAACTCAGGTTATATCTTTATAAAAAACAAATTTAATCATTTGATTAAATTACTTGTTTAACCTAAAAAATATTTTCTACCTTTGCAACAGAAGAACGATTGTAATATGAAAGAAGAATCTAAAAAAATAGATACCTCAACGGAAGAAAAAATAAAGGAAGCCGCACGAATCGTATTTTACAGAAAGGGATTCGCTGCAACCAGAACCAGGGATATTGCTGAAGAAGCAGATATCAACCTGGCATTGCTCAATTATTATTTCAGAAGCAAGGCCAAATTATTTGAGATTATCATGCTCGAAACTATGGCTGGATTCTTTCAAAGCTTGTTAGTGGTGCTAAATACAGAGAAAACAACTCTCGAAAAGAAAGTAGAAGAGGTTGTAGGGAAGTATATCGACCTGATCATCAAAGAGCCGGAAATTCCGACATTCATCATCAGTGAGCTTCGTAACAATCCTAATCTTCTATTGCAAAAAATCCCTTTAAAAGAAGTGATTCAATCTTCTGTCTTTTTAAAGCAACATCAAGAAGCGGTGAAAAAGGGTAGTATTATAGAGCCTAATCCTTTACATTTTCTAATTAACCTGTTAGGGCTTACCGTATTTCCCTTCATAGCAAAACCTATGTTGATTGGAAGCAGTGAACTGAACGATAAAGAGTTCAATACCTTAATGATTCAACGTAAAAAGCTTATCCCGATCTGGGTAAAAGCCATGATGGCGGCAGGCTAATTTTTTTTGACCCTAATTTAATCAAATGATTAAAACGAAATTTTAAACAAGAATTGAAAAATAAAAAAATGATTTTTAACCTATAAACGATGAGTGATTATGTACAAAAATGCTCAAAAATACCTGCTGGTTTTCGTTCTGGGTTGTGCCTCCACAACTTCTTTTAAATCTCAGCTTCAAAGCCTTAGTCTTGAAGAATGTTATCAGCTGGCAAAAGACAATTACCCGCTAATCAGAAAAAAAGGGATGATTGCAAAAACAGCCGGTTACAATATTGAAAACGCCAATAAGAAATATCTTCCCCAGGTTTCTTTTTCCGGCCAGGCCACATACCAGTCTCAAACCATCAGTTTTTCGGATGCACTGGGAGTACTCCCGATCAATGCCTCACTTCCTTCACTCAGTAAAGACCAATACAAAATTCAGGGAGAGATAGACCAGGTATTGTACGATGGAGGCACCACTCACAATCAGAAGGAACTGATAAAAGCCAATACTGAATTACAGCAACAAAACATTGAAACAAGCCTTTATACATTAAAGCATAGGGTCAATAATCTGTTTTTCTCCATCCTGCTTATGGATGCACAGCTAAAACAAAACGACCTCAACAAATCCAACCTTCATACCCAGATCCAGAAGACAGAAGCCGCATTAAAATATGGTGTTGCGTACAGAAGCAATCTGGATGAACTAAAAGCAGAGATCATCAATATCGATATGATGGCAACAGAGTATAAATCTAACCGGGAAGCCTATCTTAAGATGCTTTCCATTTTCATTGGAAAAGAACTTTCAGATTCTACGAAACTTGACACTCCCCACAGTGATTATTTTCAAACAGAAATTAGAAGGCCTGAGCTCAAAGCTTTTGATCTACAAAACTCCATTTACGACCTCCAGAAAAAACAGTTGAAATCCGATTTTCTCCCCAGGGTAAGTGCATTCTTCCAGGGAGCATATGGAAGGCCTACACTTAATATCATTGAGAATAAGTTCGGTCCGTGGTTTATTACAGGAGTAAGGTTTAGCTGGTCTCTTGACAGTTTGTATACCTCATCCAACAAAAAAGAAATACTGGAGTTAAACAAAAAAACTGCGGATGCAGACAGAGATACATTCCTTCTGAACACAAAACTGGATCTTACGCAGCAGGATGAACAGGTAAAAAAATACACTCAACTGATCACACAGGATGAAAACATCATTGCCCTGCGGCAATCTGTAAAACAATCTGCAGAAGCACAGCTTGATAACGGAGTAATCACCATCCACGAATACATTCAGAAACTCAATGCTGAACATCTTGCAAGACAAACCCTGGTTCTTCATCAGATTCAATTATTACAGGCCAGATACAATCAGAAATTCATAACCGGAAATTAATAATCCATTGTTACAATGAAAAAAATAATCATCCCCTTAGCCTATACTTTACTCTTGACGGCATGTCAACAAAAAGATAATTTTGACGCTTCAGGAAACTTTGAAGCCGATGAGGTTATTGTATCCGCACAGCAAAACGGTGAGCTGATTTCTTATTCCGTTCAGGAAGGATCGCAACTTCATGCAGGAAGTAAAGTAGGACAAATAGATGTAAAAGTAGCCACTCTTCAGAAAGAGCAGGCCGAAGCAAGCATTGGAGCCCTAACCCAAAAAACCAATAATGCAGATGAGCAGAATATGCTGATCAAAAAGCAGCTTGCTGTACAGGAAGCTCAACTGGCACAACAGCTCCGTGAACGAATACGTACAGCTAACTTATTGAAAGCAGATGCTGCTACAAGGAAACAGCTCGACGATATCGATGCCGCCATTGATCAACTAAGAAAACAGATTGAAGCCACCCGCCAGCAACGATCAGTCAATAACTCCAATGTCAATACCCAAAACAGAAGTATTCTCAGTGAAAAAGCTCCTTTGGAGAAAACAGCGGCCCAGTTTCAGGAACAGATTAACAAAGGACAGATCATTAACCCTGTTAATGGAGTAGTGCTTGTTAATTATGCCCTCAAAGGAGAAATGCAGCTGATCGGTAAGCCCTTGTATAAAATAGCCGATATCAGTACCCTTGATTTACGGGCTTATATAACGGGAGTCCAGCTTCCTCAGGTTAAAATAGGGCAGCAGGTAAAAGTAAGAATCGATCAGGGTAAGAATGGATTCAGGGAATACAAAGGAAGCATACAATGGATCTCATCTCAATCCGAATTCTCTCCAAAAAATATTCAGACTAAGGACGAAAGAGCCAATCTCGTTTACGCTATAAAAGTACGTGTAAAGAATGATGGTTATTTGAAAATTGGAATGTACGGTGAGGTAGTTTTTTAATTAAAAATGGAAAATTAAAAAGTTCAATCTTTTTCCTCTTTCAACTCTCAACCCTCAATTCATAATTCATAATTCAAAATAAAAATGAATTCAGTAATAGTAAAAAACCTGACCAAGTCCTATGGCGATATAAAAGCCATTGATGAGGTTTCATTTGAAGTAAAAAAGGGGGAACTCTTTGGGTTAATAGGTCCTGATGGTGCCGGTAAGACCTCTATTTTCAGGATTCTTACCACACTTTTACTTCCTGATAGTGGAACAGCCACTGTGGAAGGACATGATGTGGTAAACGATTACCAGATTATCCGAAATAAAGTAGGCTACATGCCAGGAAAATTTTCACTATATCAGGATCTCACCGTGGCAGAAAACCTGGACTTCTTCGCTACCTTATTTGGAACAACCATAGAGGAAAATTACAGTCTCATTAAAGATATTTATGAGCAGATCAAACCATTCAACAACAGAAGGTCCGGTAAGCTTTCAGGGGGAATGAAGCAAAAACTCGCTTTGTGCTGCGCATTGATCCATAAACCGGAAGTGCTGTTTCTGGATGAGCCAACCACCGGTGTGGATGTGGTTTCAAGAAAAGAGTTTTGGGAAATGCTAGGAAGATTAAAGGAGCAGAATATAAGCATCGTTGTTTCTACACCTTATATGGATGAAGCCAGACTTTGTGACCGGATCGCCTTGATACAGGGAGGAAAGATCATGTCTGTAGATCAACCCGAAACAATCGTCTCCAATTTTCCCAAATCCCTTTTTGCAGCCAAAGGCACCCATATGTACCAATTGTTGGAAAACCTGAGATCTGACCAAGCTGTTGAAAGTTGCTATGCATTCGGAGAATATCTTCATCTTACTATGGTTTCTGATACGGCAACTGAAAAGGAGGTGACAGAATTAGCCCAATCGTATCATCCTGATGAATTTGAGATCAAAAAAATTACCCCCACTATTGAGGATAGTTTTATTCGTCTGATGCGTGAACAAAAAGAAATAAGAGAAACTAACCATGGGAAATAAAGCAATTATATGTAAAGATCTGACAAAGCAGTTTGGAGATTTTAAGGCCGTAGACGGTATTTCCTTCGATGTAGATCAGGGCGAAATATTCGGTTTCCTGGGAGCCAACGGGGCAGGGAAGACCACCGCCATGCGTATCCTTTGTGGCCTTTCTTTTCCAACCTCAGGAAAAGCAATAGTAGCCGGTTATAATGTATACAAACAACAGGAAGAGATCAAGAAAAATATAGGCTATATGAGTCAGAAGTTCTCTTTATACGATAATCTTACTGTATTGGAGAATATTGAGTTTTATGGAGGAGTATATGGCGTATCGCGTTCAGATATAAAAACACGAAGCAATGAACTCATTTCCAGATTAGGACTGGAAAACGAGGCTAAAAAACTGGTGGGTTCCTTACCGCTGGGCTGGAAACAAAAGCTGGCCTTTTCAGTAGCTGTTTTTCACAGGCCTAAAATCGTATTCCTGGATGAACCCACAGGTGGAGTAGATCCCATTACAAGAAGGCAGTTCTGGGATATGATCTATCAGGCAGCAGCGGATGGGATCACGGTGTTCGTGACCACCCATTATATGGATGAAGCAGAATATTGTAACCGGATTACTGTAATGGTGGACGGAAGAGTAGAAGCCATGGATACCCCCGCCAACCTGAAGAACCAGTTTGGAACCCACTCGATGGACGAAGTTTTTTACCAGTTGGCAAGAAGTGCCAAAAGATCAGGAGATTAGTTATGAAACAGTTACTCGTATTTATCAGGAAAGAATTTTACCATGTTTTCAGAGATCGGAGAACCTTACTTATCCTTTTTGGTTTGCCTGTCGTTCAAATCATCTTATTTGGATATGCATTAAGCAGCAAGGTAAAAAATATAGGCATTGCCATACAGGATAATGCCCATGACATCCATTCCGTCCAGATCATTTCCAAAATACAGGCAAGCCCCTATTTTAAAATGCATGGACCCATCCTGAATTATCCGGATGTGGAAAGAAGGTTTAAAGAAGGAAGCATCAAATGTGCAGTTATATTCCCGGTCAATTTCGGAAAAGATCTCTATCGTACAGGCGGAGCGCAAATTCAGATTATAGCGGATGCATCAGATCCCAATACCGCAACGATATTAACCAATTATCTCAACAATATCATTAATGATTATCAGCAACAACTTAATCCCCATATCAAAATCACATATAAAATAATTCCCGAAATAAGGCTGTTATACAATGAAGAACAAAACGGATCACTGAATTTTATTCCGGGAGTGATTGCTTTAATTTTTATGATTGTGAGTACGGCTTTAACCTCTGTGTCTGTCGTTCGTGAAAAAGAAATGGGAACCATGGAAATCTTATTGGTTTCTCCTTTTAAGCCCGTTATGGTCCTGATGGCCAAAGCCATTCCTTATCTTGTATTGTCTTTGGTCAATTTTGTGATCATCCTGCTGCTATCTGTGTATCTGCTGGATGTAGAAATCCGGGGCAGCCTGCTTTTATTATTTGGAGAAAGCATCTTATTCATTATCACATGTCTTTCCCTGGGATTGCTTATCTCGAATGTAACCAACTCCCAACAGACAGCCATGCTGATTTCTATGATGGGAATGATGCTACCTACATTATTGCTTACAGGATTTATGTTCCCTATAGAAAATATGCCCTGGATATTCCGTGTCGTATCACACATTCTTCCCTCAAGATATTACTATGATATCGTAAAAGCAGTTATGCTGAAAGGACTGGGCTTTAGTTATGTATGGAAAGAAACTCTTGTTTTACTCATTATGGCGGGTGGACTCTTAACGCTTGCCTTAAAGAAATTTAAAATCCGCTTGTCATGAAAGTACTAAGCTTTATTTTAAGAAAAGAATTCCGTCAGATCTTCAGGGATAAGATTATCCTGGCAATGATGTTCATAATGCCAACAATACAGCTCATCATCATGCCATGGGCGGCTAACTTTGAGGTAAAAAATATTAATATTGCATATGTTGATCACGATCAAAGTAGCTATTCCCACAGACTGATCAACAAAATTGCTTCATCCGGATATTTTAAAATTGCAGGAAACCCGGATTCCTACCAAAAAGGATTGAAAATGATTGAACACGGTGATGCCGATCTTGTTCTGGAGATCCCTGCTCACTTTGAACGCAATTTGGTCCGCGAGGAAAGCCAGAAAATAAATATATCGGTAGATGCGATCAACGGGACAAAGTCTTCTCTGGGAGGAAGTTATCTGGTATCGGTTATCGGAGATTTTAACAAAAATCTGGATATTAATATTAAATCACCGGTTAAAACCACCACTGTATCTCCGGCAACCATTAAAGTGGCAAGTACCAACTGGTATAATCCAAGGGCAGAATATAAATACTATATGGTTCCTGGAATACTGGTCCTGCTTCTGACACTGATCGGAGGATTCATTACGGCTCTTAATATTGTCAAGGAAAAAGAAATCGGAACCATTGAACAAATTAACGTTACTCCTATAAAAAAATGGCAATTTATCCTGGGGAAACTGATTCCTTTCTGGATTGTAGGAATGACTGTTTTTACCATCGGATTGATTGTAATGTACATTATTTACGGCATATTTCCTGAAGGAAGCCTTTTGACCCTTTATCTTTTTGCAGCAGTTTACCTTATTGCATTATTAGGGTTGGGCCTCCTGATCTCTACTTTTGCCGATACACAGCTTCAGGCAATGTTCATTGCATTTTTCTTCATGATGATCTTTATGCTGATGAGCGGATTTTTCACCAATACCGAAAGTATGCCCGACTGGGCGGGACAGATATCCAATTTCACTCCTGTTACCCATTTCATTAAAGTCGTAAGGCTTATTGTACTGAAGGGAAGTGGATTCTCTGAGATCAAAACCGAGTTTTTCTACCTGCTGGGATTCGCATTGCTCCTGAATTCACTGGCAATTTACAACTACAGGAAAACGAGTTGAAAGTACTGAAAATCAACGACAATTGTAAAATTATTTTGTTCATATTTCTAATAATCAATTGTTAAAATGGAAAAAATATTTTTAGTGTAACATATTTATCGTAATATTGCAATATAAAGTTATCATTATGGGAGCAACCAAGACAGACCATTTTACGAATAAACAGAATAAAATAGCCACTATTGCCAAAGCATTGGGACATCCTGCACGGATTGCAATTATAGAATACCTGCTAAAAGTAAACGCATGTATATGCGGGGATATCGTAAATGAACTTCCGCTGGCACAGGCTACGGTTTCCCAGCATTTAAAAGAATTAAAAAATGCAGGGCTCATCAAAGGAAATATCGAAGGAACTGCAATTTGCTATTGCATTGATGAAAAAACTTTTGAAGTTTTGAACGAATATTTCTCGGGGATTATTTCCACTGTTACTACACAAAAATGCTGCTAATGCATTTTTTTGACCTTTTCAATCGCAATATTGCAATAAACAAATAAAATAAAAACAATGAAATTATCTGAAATCAAAAACATCTTACCAACATTACATAATGTTGAATTTCAATTGGAAGACGGAACATTTGTACCTGAGCATTTTCATGTTACCGAGGTCGGAACGATAACAAAATCCTTTATTGATTGCGGAGGAACCATAAGAAATGAAAAAGTAGTCAATTTCCAGCTTTGGAATGCCAATGACTATGAACATCGCTTAAAACCCGGAAAGCTTCTCAATATCATCGTGCTATCCGAGGAAAAATTAGGAATTGAAGACCATGAAATAGAAGTGGAATATCAGAACGTTACCATCGGAAAGTATGATCTGGATTTCAATGGAAAAACCTTTGTCCTTAAAAATAAAACCACAGCCTGCCTGGCTCAGGAAGCTTGTGGGCTACCAACTGAAAAGAAAAAACTCAAATTATCAGACCTTTCTTCCCAATCAAGCGCTTGCTGTACACCAGAATCAGGATGCTGCTAATCAACTGTCTCATCTTAAAAATAAACAAAAATTATGTATCCATCCGTTTTAGAAACTATAGAAAAATTAAAGGCCTTTGAAATTACCCAGGAAAGAAAAGTCCTGCTACAACCTCTTACAGAATTCATCCAGGCAAAATTCAATGCCGGAAATCCAATACATCTAAACTTTATTTGTACACACAACTCCAGAAGGAGCCATTTGTCACAGGTCTGGGCACAAGCAGCAGCCGATTTTTTTTCCATTCCAAAAGTAACTTGCTATTCGGGAGGGACGGAAGAAACAGCTGTATTTCCTACGGTTATAGAAACTCTTAAACAACAGGGATTCCGGATCTTGAAAATAGCTGAGAACGGAAATCCTGTTTATTCAATCAGGTATAATGAAGAGTCCCAACCCATTATTGCTTTTTCTAAAAGATATGACAGTGCGTTTAATCCGGCCAACAGTTTTGCAGCAATCATGACTTGTTCTCAGGCAGATGGAGGCTGCCCTTTTATTCCAGGTGCAGAAAAGCGTATCCCCATCACTTTTGAAGATCCTAAAATTTCAGACAATACTCCTGAACAGTCCAAAGTTTATGATGAAAGAAGTCTAGAGATAGGGGCAGAAATGTGGCATGTTTTTTCCCAGGTAAAACAACTCCATTAAGATCAATACTATGCAGCCAAAATTAAAATTCCTGGACAGGTTTCTCACTTTATGGATATTCATTGCCATGATCTCAGGAATTATCCTGGGCAATATATTTCCCGGAATCCCGGATATGATCACCTCATTATCAGTGGGAACAACCAATATTCCTTTAGCCGTCGGCCTAATAGTAATGATGTATCCGCCATTGGCAAAGGTGGATTATTCCCTTCTCCCTGTAGCATTTAAAGATAAGAAGGTTATCGGTGTTTCACTATTGCTGAACTGGCTGATTGGCCCTTTTTTAATGTTCATATTAGCTGTTTTATTTTTAAGGAATGAACCGGATTATATGGTCGGCCTGATTCTCATAGGATTGGCAAGATGTATTGCAATGGTCCTTGTCTGGAATGACCTTGCAAAAGGTAACCGTGAGTATGCAGCCTTGTTGGTAGCTCTTAACAGCATATTCCAGGTATTCAGCTACAGTTTTATGATTTGGTTATTCATCAATGTCTTACCCGGAAAACTCGGCCTTGCTAATTTTAATATCACCGTATCCATATCAGAAGTAACAGAAAGTGTTTTGATATATTTGGGCATCCCGTTTTTTGCCGGTTTTCTGAGCCGTTATTTATTTACAAAATTGAAGGGAAAGGAATGGTACCAGAGAAAGTTTATTCCTAAAATATCTCCTTTAACGCTATATGCCTTATTGTTTACCATCATCCTTATGTTCAGCCTTAAGGGGGACAAAATTTTGGAGCTCCCTTTAGATACGCTAAAAGTAGCCATTCCGCTTATCGTTTATTTTATAGTGATGTTTATGATGAGTTTCTTTATCAATAAGCTGTTGAATATTCCTTACGATAAAAATGCAGCCATCGCATTTACTGCAACAGGAAACAATTTTGAACTTGCCATCGCCGTATCTATCGCCGTGTTCGGAATCCATTCTCCGCAGGCATTTGTTGGTGTGATAGGACCTTTGGTTGAAGTTCCGGTTCTGATACTATTAGTTAAGGTCAGCTTATGGTTAAAAAACTATAGTAACAAGCCATAACCATTTTTGTATGCACTTCAGGGTTGTTGATACCTGAAATAAAACCAGACTTTTTCCTATGACCTATTTTTGGTTATATGAAAAAGTCTTTTTTCCTTAGGTTTGCGTTATCCGTGATTTTATTGATGCACAGTGTTGATTCCATTGTGAGTGGGGATGTTAATAAATTTGGCATCCATTTTTTGAATACCATTGGTTTTAGTCCCTGGGGCTTGTATATCGCGTGGATGGTTAAATTAACCCATCTTTTATCCGTCCCATTTTTGGTTCTGAACAAATATATAAAAGCGGTCGCGATATACAACATATTGATCTTTATATCAGGGATCTATTATGTCCATGCACAAAACGGCTGGTTTGTGGTAGGAGGCGGTACCAACGGAATTGAATTTAATTTCCTTTTGATCTTTTGTTTTCTGAATCTTATGTTTCCGAAAATTTCCTTTAGAAAGAAAGAAGCAGGTCGTTCATAGACAAAAAGTTTCGTTTCATAGCTTTTCTGCTTTTATATTGGTTTGAAAAATAGTATTTTGTAGTTTTAAATCGACAGCTTGAAAACCAATATAAAATCGAAATTATATACCCATCTGGTTTTTTGGATATTGTATTATATCCTTGAGGCTTATCTTGATTTCTATTGGTCCCGGTATCAGTTTCCGGATTTCAAATGGCAAATCAGGCTTCAGAACACACTGACTCTTGAGTTGGGATATTTTTTTGTCAAAGTCCCTCTTGCCTATGCGTTACTCTATGTTTACGAAAAAACAGGCATCAGTAAGCTTCTCAAGTATCTTTTTTCTATTCTCATTGTGATCTTTGCCGTGTTGGGACATCGGTTTTTCACGCATTATATCATTTATCCTTACATATACGGAGTTACGGAAACCCTTGACGGGAAACAACCTTCGGGGCTTATCAACGGACTTGTTGCTTTCAATTCATTCATGGATCTTATTTTTATGGTCGGATTGGTATTCGGAGTTGAAATTACCCGGCAGAAGAACCTTCTCAAGAACCAGATATCCATGCTGAAATCGGAAAAACTGGATCAGGAACTCACCATGCTGAAAGCCCAGATCAATCCGCATTTTCTGTTCAATACGCTTAATAACATCTACGGAATGGCCCTGAAAAAGGCCGATGAGACCCCAGACGTCATTCTCCAGCTTTCCAAAATCATGCGTTATAATATCTATGAAGCAGCTGAACGGCATATTTCCATTGCAAAAGATATTGAGAACATTAAAGATTTTATTGAAATTCAGAAAATCCGTCACCGTCGGCTTTTTGTTAATTTTAAAGAAGACATCGATAATCCCTCGCAGGAAATTTCACCGTTGATACTGATTCAGTTTATTGAAAATGCATTTAAACATGGCGTATCCGAAAGTCTGGGCAACTCATTTATACATATAGATATTCGCCTGAAAAACGGCATCCTCCATTATTCTGTAGAAAACTCCAAAGAACAGATAGCCGGTGATTCTACTAAAATAGGATTAAAAAATATCCGCAGACAACTGGAATTATTGTATCCGGAACATATCCTTTCTGTGGAAGATAAAAATGATCGGTATAACGTTAAACTAACCATTGACCTCAATGATACATTCAGCATCTAAAAAATACAACTGCATTATCGTGGAAGATGAGCCTATTGCAGCTGAAATTCTGGAAAATTTTGTAATCCGGAACGAAGAACTCAACCTTGTCGGAAAATGTGCCGATGCTGTACACGCAAGCAGCCTTTTAAACATTCATGATGTAGATCTTATGTTTCTGGATCTCAACCTTCCCGTTATAAAAGGATTTGATTTTCTGAAAAAATTAAAGAATCCTCCCTTTGTCATTGTAACCACAGCTTATCATCAATATGCGGTAGAAGGGTATGAGCTCGATGTTGTGGATTACCTGATGAAGCCCATTCCTTACGATAGGTTTGTTACTGCCATCAGTAAATTCAGACACATTATGGAATCCGAAGAAGCTTTACTGGAAATTGCCGACCGTGATTATATTTTCATTAACAGCGGAAAAAAACAGGTTAAGATCACACTTCAGGACATTTTTTATATTGAAAGTCTGCGCGAATATATTAATATCCATACAAAAGCAGAAACGCTCACCTTTAAAATGCCCATCAGTAAAATTGAAAAAAGCCTACCTTCAAAAATATTCTTCCGTATTCATAAATCCTATATTGTTTCTAAATTAAAAATAGAAGTTAAATCAGCCAATATGATTCAGATAAACGGTAAAAAGCTTCCCATAGGCAGAACGTATAAGCCATTTGTTGAATTGTAGCATTCTTTAAGCCTTTATTCTGTAATGGTATTATTTTTCCGGCCTTCAGTTTTAGTAGACGTTATCCAGCTGTTGATATATACATTTCATTAAAATATTCACCAATTATTGAATTTTGACTCATAACAGTTAAAAAAATCAATAATTATGAATTACCGGATAAAGCTTCTCAGCGCAGGTGTCGTCTTTTTTATAGGACACGGGCTTGTTTTTGCACAGGGAAAGCAAGATACCATTAAAACCCACGATATAGAAGGTGTGGTGGTAACTGCTTTAGGAATAAAGAGAGAAAAAAGATCTTTAGGATATTCTACCCAGGAAGTAAAAGGCGAAGAAATCAATAAAAATCCTACCACCAATTTCATTAATAATCTATCCGGTAAAGTGGCTGGTCTTGAGATCAAGCAGTCTACCAATTTCGGAGGATCAGTCAATGCTGTTTCCAGGGGATATAAATCTATCCTTGGAGATAACCAGGCTTTATTTGTGGTTGATGGAGTTCCCGTCATCAACAGGAATATCAATTCCCCGCTTCAGGTTAATGGCTTTGGAGGCTATGATTACGGCAGCCCGGTTTCCGATATCAATCCCAATGATATTGAAACACTCAATGTATTAAAAGGAGCTGCAGCCACCGCATTGTACGGATCCAGGGCACAGAATGGAGCCATAATCATCACAACGAAAAAAGGCAGGAAAAATACCCAGGGGATCGGTCTGGAATACAGTGGAAGCATTTCCGTTTCTACTGTGGATAAGTCAACCTTTCCAAAATATCAGACAGAATACGGGCAGGGATATGATGGAAACTTTTTCAATTCTTACCAGGGGCATCCGATTTCCTCTTTTTCAGATTCTTCCTATGGAGCGCCATTTGATCCTAACCTTATGGTGTGGCAATATGATGCATTTATTCCCGGTTCACGCAACTTTGGAAAGAGAACACCATGGGTAATGGCCAAAAACGGACCGGTAACTTTTTTTGAGAAAGCGATTAATCAAACCAATAATATCGCACTAAGCGGGGGAAATGACCGTGCTACCTTCAGATTAAGCTATTCCAATATCAATGCAACAGATATTCTTCCCAACTCTTCCCTGATCAAAAATAATTTCGGGGGCAATGCGTCGTATAAAATAACGGATAATCTTACCACTACAATCTTTGCCAATTATGTAACCCAAAATACAAAAGGCCGGAACTCTACGGGTTACGGGGATAATATTATGGGTAATTTTAGGCAGTGGTGGCCTACCAATGTCGATATTCAATACCAAAAATATCTTTATGAAACATTTAATAAAAACTATACCTGGAACATCCTTTCTCCTGATGATTTACGTCCGGGTTATTGGGATAATCCTTATTTTACACGCTATAAGAATTATCAAAACGATAAAAGGGATCGTTTTGCAGGAAACTTCAGCCTGAGCTATGATCTTTCCAAAAGCATCAATATACTGGGAAGGGTAGGTATCGACGGATATACGATGATCACAGAAGAGCGGAGAGCCAAAGGCTCAATCCCTGCATTCTTTAGTTTTAATCCTATTGAACAGCCTTCCGGATATGCTATTACCGATTTCCGCTTTACAGAAACCAATTACGACCTTATCGCAACCTACAAAAAGAATATTGGAGAAAATTTTAATATCCAGGCACTGATCGGGGGAAATATCAATGTCCAGTCCAGCTATTCCAATGCCCAGACCACATCCGGAGGATTGTACATCGATGACCTGTACACCATTTCCAATTCTGCAGCAACACCTGCAAAACCCCTGATATCGGATACATCAAAATATGTTTACGGAGCGTTTATCCAGGCTTCCTTAGGATATAAAAACACGTATTACATTGAAGGGACTTTTAGAAGAGACCAATCCAGTTCATTGCCTAAAGGAAAAGAAGCTTACTACTATCCATCCGTTTCAGCCAGCATGATATTTTCCAATCTGCTGCAACAAAAATGGCTGAGTTTTGGAAAGGTAAGGGCTGCCTACGCAGAAGTAGGTTCTGACACCAATGCAGATCAATTGAGAAACAGGTTCATTGTTCAGTCATCCTTTGGAAACAACCCTGTATATTCTTACAATACGGTCTTGCGGAATGCCGACCTGCTTCCGCAAAAGCTTAAAAACCTTGAATTGGGTACCAATATGCAGTTCTTTAAAAACAGAATAGGTTTTGACGTTGCCTGGTTCAGAAATATTGCCTTTGATCAGATTTTACCACTTCCTATTTCTCTTGCCAATGGCTCCGGAAGCAAAATTCAGAATACAGGGGAGCTTACCACCAAAGGATTTGAAGTCTCATTCAATATAACTCCTTTAAAATTGAACAACTTCAACTGGGATATGAGCATCAACTGGTCCAATCCTAAAACAAAAGTTACCGCCTTAAGAGAAGGGACAGAAAACATTTCAATAGGAACGCTTCCGGGAGGGATTTCTATCAACGCACCACTTAATGAGGAGTATGGAAGCATCTGGGGAGCAGATTTTGTGTATGATCCTAATGGAAATAAGATCATAGGAAAAAACGGTGCTTACCTTCACACGGATGATACCAATCACAACCTGGGAAGTTTCCAGGCTGACTTTATTGGCGGACTCAACAATTCTTTTACCTATAAAAATTTTAATGTAAGCTTTCAGATCGATTGGAAAAAAGGAGGAAAGATCTTCTCACTGGACCAATATTTCGGCTATGGAACAGGACTTTATCCCGACTCTGTGGGATTGAATGATTTAGGTAATCCTATAAGAAACACATTATCTAATGGAGGAGGAGTCATATTACCCGGAGTGATGGAGGATCCTAATAATCCGGGACATTATATTCCCAACACGATACGTCTGGATCGTTCCAGATCCAGCCAGATCATTGAAACCGACCCACCTTCTTCTGCCTTTGTTTATGATGCCAGCTTTATAAAGCTCCGCCAGGTATCCGTTTCTTATACTTTCGATAAGAAATCTCTGGGAAACATAGGTATTCAGAGTCTCACATTGGGTGTTGTGGGAAGTAACCTCTGGATCATCCACAAAAACCTTCCTTATTCAGATCCCGAAGCGGGTTTGTCATCGGGAAATATTCAGGGATATCAGTCCGGAGTGATGCCTGCAACCAGAAATTTTGCATTTAACCTGAAAGTTAATTTTTAAAAACTATGAAAATGAAAAATAAAATAATGATAAGCTCTATACTATTTTCGGTATTAATGGGCTGCACATCGGAGGATGTAAATAATGATCCCGATGTCACTTATAACACGATCCCGGAAACTCTTATTACTTATGCAGAAAAGGAACTGAGCGATTATATGAACACTCCCAGTGTGAACGAAAATAATTTTCGCCTTATTATGCAGTATTGGCAGGAAACCGTTTATGTGAATGAAAGCAACTATAATTTTACAGCAAGAAATGTTTCCAATAATGTATGGACCGATAATTATGTTAATGTGCTTAACAGCCTCAATAAAGCTAAGGAACTGATAGAGCAGTACCAGCCTTCCGCTTCCGAAGTGACCAGCTGGCAGGCCAAAAAGCAGAATCAGCTTGCCATTATTGATATTTTATCAGTTTATACATTTCAGACTTTGACAGACACTTATGGAGATATTCCGTACAGCCAGGCTCTCAACAATGAAAAATACCCGCTTCCGGTTTATGACGATGACCAAAAAATTTATGAAAGCATAATCAATCGTCTTATGGCGGACATCAACAGACTGAAGGAAGGAGAAGGGACTTTTGGCTCCGGAGACATTTTGTATGGTGGAGATATCGCAAAATGGAAGAAATTCGGGAACTCGTTACTTCTGAAACTGGGAATCGCTATTTCCGATATTGATGCAAACCTGGCCAGGACAGCAATCAATACAGCGATTTCCGGAGGAGTAATTACGGATCAGTCTCAGAACTGTATTTTCAGATACCTTGCGGAGACACCCAATTTCAGCCCTATATTCGAAAATCTGGCTAATAATGGAAGAAACGATTTTATTGGAGGAAAACCTTTTATAGATTATCTCAATGCTACTTCCGACCAAAGGGTAACCAAGTACTTCAGAGATGTAAACGGAGTTTATCTGGGACAGACCATTGGAGCTCCCGGAAACTTTTTCGCCTTTTCCTCTCCCGGAATCTTTGCTTATATTCCAGTGACTCCGGGAAACCTGATGACGCATACAGAAGTAACATTTTATCTTGCAGAAGCAGCTGCCCGGTTTGGAATCGGAGGAAATCCGGAGACGCTTTATAAAGATGCTGTCCGGGCCTCATTCCTGGAATGGGAACTTTCTGCCCAGGAGGCTGAAACTTACCTGACAGCCCACCCTTATAACCCCGGCAACTGGAAAAAATCAATCGGAGAACAGGCATGGATTGCTCTATATAATCATCCTGTAGTATCATGGAATTTTTACCGCAGGCTGGATTATCCCGCTCTTCAGGCTCCTCCTACCGCCATTAACAATGCAGAAGGAAAAGTCCCTGTAAGACTGCAATATCCATCGCTTGAAGCAACTACGAACGGAACCAATTATTCCAAAGCCGCCACCGCTATCGGAGGAGATAAATTAACGACTAAAATCTTCTGGGATATCCATTAAACAGCATTTATAAATTCACACAATCAACTTCATATTAAATTTTTTCAGTTGTGATTTTAGCCTGCATGACTCATGCAGGTTTTTTATTAAAACTTTTATAGACCGGACTCTTGTATTCGTAGATCATTTTATTTTTTTACACACCAATTGATCATCTTTGAACTGTGAATCAGGGTTGGCAAAAACACTATCATACCTTATTTTTCCAAAGAACATAACAATATATAGGTTAGTATTCACGCTGTGAATCGTTAAGGCTTAATGAGTTTTCAGACTCTTAAGCCTTTTTTTTGTCCTGTAATAATTCATGATCCATAGAGTAAAAAAACAAACATGTGAGGCATAAATTGATGTTCGATTAAAAAAAAACATTAATTTTGTATATTATTATGTTTCAACGTAAGTACATATTGATTTTTATTCTATTGGGATTTTTATTCATGCCCAAGCAAATCTATGCATGTGCTGTAAAAATTTCCTTACAAGAGAAATCGCGTTGTGAACTCAATATTTCAAAATCTATTAAAAAAGATCAGTGTAATTCCTGTGGTTCTAAAAAATGTCCCGGAAAATGCAATAATCCTTTATGCAAATGCCCGGCATCCAATTTAAATCCAACTTTACCGGACAGACATGATTTTAGTTTTCTTACAGTAGAAGTCTTTTCTCCTGTTTCTTTTTTAACTTATGAAAGTGCTGTTTCTAAAGGCTTTCAATCCATTTGGTTAATCCCTAAAATAGGCTAGATCCTGTATTTTATAGCCTAAAGTGTGCCTTTTTGTAAGGATACACTTCAATTTTTTTCCATTCAATTTATTAACTGAAACAACAGGAATATTCCTTTTGTTCACAAAATACTCTATACAATGAAATCAATATCAAAAATATGGATAGCATTCACCTTGCTGTTTTCATTAGCAATCTATGCCCAATCTCAAAATATAAAAACAGAAACCGTAAAGATCTATGGGAATTGTGACATCTGTAAAGCGAATATAGAAAAAGCGGGAAACCTAAGAAAAATAGCCACAGTAAGCTGGAACAAAGATACCAAAATGGCTACTTTAACCTACGATCCTCAGAAGACCAGTCAGGACGAAATATTAAAAAGAATAGCTCTGGCAGGGTATGACAGTGAAAATTTTTTAGCTCCTGACAATGCTTATGCTGCATTACCGGAATGTTGTCATTACAAAAGGGATTTAAAACCCGCTTCTCAAAATAAGGCTATGGACATGAATATGAAGACTGACCATATGAACCATGACCAGAAAAAAACGGAAGAAAACGACATGATAGCTACCCAGAATACATCTCAGCTAAAAGCTGTTTTCGACAACTACTTCTCTTTAAAAAATGCACTGGTTAAAACAGATGCCGATAATGCATCAACTAAAGCTTCTGAACTGTCAAAAGCAATTAAAGCAGTGGAAATGAACCAACTTTCAAATGAAGAACATATGGTCTGGATGAAAGTAATGAAGGACCTGACCCTTAATGCAGAAAAGATTTCCTCTGCTAAAGATGTTGCCAAACAAAGAGAAATATTTGCTGTATTATCTAAAAATATGTACGACCTCGCAAAGGTATCCAAACAGGGTAATCCTATATATTATCAGCATTGTCCTATGTACAATAATGGGAAAGGAGCTGATTGGCTGAGCCTGGAAAATGAGATCAAGAACCCTTATTTTGGTTCTCAGATGATAACTTGTGGCAGCACAGTAGAAACACTTGGTAACTAATAAATAATATCAGTTATGGATAATCAATCAGATCATCACGGAATGCAACATAAAAACCATACAGGAATGTATAAACGATTTATCATGATGGCTGTTGCTATGTTTGTTGCCATGTACTTCATTATGTATTCAATGATCGACGGAATACAAAATCTCATTCCCAATATCAATAACTTTTATATGACCTTGCTTATGGTATCCGTCATGTTAATTATTGAATTATTGATCATGAAGGATATGTATAAAAACAAGAAAATCAATGGGATCATCATTGTATTTTCTCTTGCTTTAGGCATTTTTTCCTGGTTCGGAATCAGAGAACAGATTATGGTGGATGATAAAGAATTTGTAAAGGGAATGATCCCTCATCATGCGGCCGCTATTCTTATGTCTGAAAAGACAAAACTTACTGACCCGGAATTGATACAACTCCAAAAAAACATATTGGAAACCCAGGCCAATGAAATCGAACTCATGAAGCGGAAGCTGGAAGAACTCAACAAAAAATAAGGTAAAACTCATATTATAACAATTATGAAATCAAAAAAATTTAATCGTACATATACCATGAAAAATATATTCTTATCAATCAGTGCTGTCTCAATGATGGCAATTACTTTATTCTCCTGTACAAAATCACCGGATAAAAATGCGGAACAACATACGGACCATGCTTCTGCAACAGAAACACAGTCAGCTGCCCAATTAGAAAATACCAATACAGCAGAAGAAATCAACAATAAATCAAATGAAAAGACAGCTGTCAAAGACCCTGTTAACAATTTTTCTATAGATCCTTTAATCAAAGATTATTTAATTTTAAAAAATGCACTTGTTGCCGATAACGATCAAGCTGTTGCTACTGCCGGAAAACAGTTATTAGCTACCCTAGAGAAGGTAGATATGAAAACTATCCCTGCAGATAAGCATAAAGCATATATGGAAATTGCAGAAGACGCTAAAGAGAATGCGGAGCATATTGGAGATAATGCAGGAAAAATAGATCACCAAAGGGAACACATGATGTCATTAAGTAATGACATGGCTGATCTTATTGCAACATTTGGAACGACCCAAAAATTGTATCAGGATTATTGCCCGATGTTCAACGATGGAAAAGGTGCCATCTGGATCAGCGAAGCAAAAGAAATTAAAAACCCTTATTACGGTAATAAGATGCTCACTTGTGGTTCCGTAAAAAAGGAATATTAAAATGAAGATAGTACTAAAGATTTTTGCAGCTATTATGCTGCTGGTTTTTATTGCTGTACAATTTTATCAGCCTGCCCGGAATGCAGATAAAGGGCAGGTTTACAAAACCGATTTTATAAAGACCCATAAGACAATGCCCGTTGAAGTAAAAACCCTATTACAGACCTCGTGTTATGATTGTCATAGTAACAATACCAATTATCAATGGTACGATTACATACAGCCTGCACGAAGTTTAGTAGACAAGCACATTAAAGATGCAAAAGAGGATTTGAATTTTAACGAATGGGCCACTTACTCGGGTCGAAAGCAGGAAAGATTAATAAACTCAATTAAAAAACAGATTGAAACTAAAAAAATGCCAATGTCATCCTACACGCTTATGCATAAAGATGCAAAACTGAATGACCGGCAGATAAAGCTGATAACAGATTGGCTGGAAAAGCAAGAATAAGTTTCATATAAAAGAAATATACAATGAATATACCCCAAAATATCTCGTTAAAGGTACTTCTGACAGTATTTATACTCCTGTGCTCGAAGACTATTTTCGCACAAAAAGTCGTCCGTTACGAGCTATATGTAAAAGATACCATAGTTAATTACGCAGGTAAAGAAAAAAGAGCCATTGCAGTAAACGGGCAAATACCGATGCCTACATTGACCTTTACGGAAGGTGACATTGCTGAAATAGTGGTCCACAACCAGTTAAAAGAAAATACTTCACTGCACTGGCACGGAGTCTTTTTACCCAATAAGGAAGATGGTGTGCCTTTTCTCACCCAAAATCCAATAAAACCAGGTGAAACCTACACTTATCGCTTTCCAGTGATTCAAAACGGTACCCACTGGTACCATTCCCATTCAGGAATGCAGGAGCAAATTGGTATGTACGGGAGCCTCACCCTGAAAAAGCGTGAAGAGGATAAAAGATTTAGAAAAGGAATCGACGATTTGCCAACCGTTCCTGTTATTTTAAGTGAATGGACAAACCTTAATCCGGACAATATTCACAGAATGCTTCATAACGCAAATGATTGGGCAGGAATAAAAAAGAATGCAACACAATCTTATGTCGAAGCTATCAAGGAAGGTTATTTTAAAACCAAAATCGCCAATGAATGGAAGCGTATGACAGCAATGGATGTAAGTGATGTGTATTACGATAAAATATTAATGAACGGGAATAACGCTACAGATTTAAAAACCGTTGATGGTAAAACATTAAAAGCCGGCGATAAAGTAAGGTTACGAATATCAAACGGTGGTGCATCATCTTACTTTTGGCTTCGCTATGCAGGAGGAAAAATAACGGTTGTCGCCAACGATGGAAATGACGTTGAACCGGTAGAAGTCGACCGTTTGATCATTGCCGTTTCCGAGACTTATGATGTAGTTGTAACAATTCCTGAAGATGGTGTTTCTTACGAGTTTTTAGCTACTACTGAAGACAGAACCCAGTCAGCCAGTTATTACATTGGAAATGGGATAAAACAGCTTATTTCACCACATCCGAAATTAAAATATTTTGAAGGAATGAAAATGATGAACGGGATGATGAAAATGAACGGAGACCTGAATGATATGGGCATGAAAATGAGCTTAAACCAAATGGATATGAATGTCGTGATGTATCCCGAAATTACAGGAGAAGCTAAGAAAAAAGGCAAGCAAAAGGAAGAACCCAAAGAAGACCACAGCAAACATACCATGAATATGGATAATGATCCCAACCGGTATAATGCCAATGCTTTGGGTGATATTAAGACGCTAAACTATGCCATGCTACAATCTCCTTTCGATACCACGCTTCCCAAAGATGCCCCGGTGAAAGAACTCAGGTTTACGCTTACAGGAAATATGAATCGATACGTATGGAGTATGGACAATAAAGTTCTTTCCGAAACAGATAAAATTCCGGTTAAAAAAGGAGAGATCCTACGTATTACGATTTATAATAATTCCATGATGAGACACCCGATGCACCTGCATGGATTTGATTTCAGGGTGATCAATGGTAAGGGGGAAAAATCTCCTCTGAAAAATGTTCTCGATATTATGCCGATGGAAACCGATACCATCGAATTCCTGGCCAATGAAGAAGGGGACTGGTTCTTCCACTGTCATATTCTTTACCATATGATGTCCGGAATGAACAGGGTATTTGCTGTTGGTGATTATAAAAATCCTTTACTCCCAGACAAGGAAAAAGCCTATATGGCTTTGCAGATGGAAAGCAATATGCCACACTTTATGGCGCAGAATGATTTTGCTACCAATGGTAATGACGGACAGGCCATGCTGCAGAATGCAAGATGGTCTTTAGGAACGGAATGGCGTCTGGGATACAACAGCATGCACGGTTATGAGGTAGAAACTCATCTGGGCAGATATATAGGTAAAATGCAGTGGTTTATGCCATTTATTGGTTTTGACTACCGTTACCGAAAAATGGGAATCGACGAACACGAAACCAATATCTTCGGGCAAAAAAACGAAAAAGATAGCCGTAGGGCATTCAGTTTAGGTTTTATGTACACTTTACCGATGTTGG
This sequence comes from Chryseobacterium sp. Chry.R1, assembly GCF_039645525.1. Lineage (NCBI taxonomy): Bacteria > Pseudomonadati > Bacteroidota > Flavobacteriia > Flavobacteriales > Weeksellaceae > Chryseobacterium > Chryseobacterium sp. Chry.R1. The sequence continues at coordinate 3,161,911 of NZ_CP151793.1, read as the reverse complement.
TTAATTTTCAGGCAGAAGTATATCATGATGGTATTGTGCGTCTGCAGCTCATGCGTGAAGACATTCCGATCTCCAGAAGATTGAGAGGAGACTTCATGATAAATACAGACAGGGAATATATGGCAGGGCTCAGCTATATCATCAACAAAAATATCAACATCCGAACCCATTACGATAGTGATATGGGCTTTGGAGCAGGTATTACCTTAAACTATTAAAGATGGTACTTTAAAAACAAAACGGCTCGGGAGCAAAGCTCCCGAGCCGTTTTTATTGAATGAATATATGCCTGAAATCCAGAATATTTTAACCCTTGGGGCATAATTCTTGTACGAATTGAATACACCACAAAAAAAAGTAAATATGGAAAATCAAGAAACCGTAGCAGTCCTTAACGATCTGCTGCACATCAGCAACGACCGGATTGCCGGATTTGAAAAAGTAGAAGGAAAGGTATGGGAGTCTTATCCGGACATCAAAGATGATTACGATAAGATGATCACCCAATCAAAAATCATGAAAAATGAACTGATCAATCTGATTACCGAAAAAGGAGGAACTCCCGAAGATTCACCTTCTGTTGCAGGATCACTTCACAGAACATGGATTGACATTAAAAACTCTTTTCTCATAGGGGATAAGGTAGAATCTACCCTGGAAAATGTTGCTTTTGGAGAAAAAGCGGCAATAGAAGCCTATCAACAAGCTATCGATAGCGGACACCTTTATGATAAGAGCCTGGAGACCGTAAAAGAACAACTGCACAACATAAAACAGTCCTACGCCCAGTTTAAAAAAATTGAGGATTATAAAAAAAAGGATTAACTTATAAATACTATTCAACAACTCATAAGGACCATGAAAATAGCTACGTATAATGTAAACGGAGTAAATGGGCGGCTGCCTGTTCTGCTTCGCTGGTTACAAGAAGCACAACCGGACGTGGTATGCCTCCAGGAACTGAAGGCGCCACAGGAACGTTTTCCCCTAAAAGAAATAAATGATGCAGGATATAATGCCATCTGGCATGGCCAGAAAAGCTGGAATGGAGTAGCCATACTTTCAAAAGGATATGAAATCACAGAGGTTCAGAGGGCTTTGCCAGGGGATCCGGAAGATATTCAAAGCCGCTATATTGAAGCAATCATTGATCAGATTGTTATTTGTTGTTTGTATCTCCCCAATGGCAATCCTTATCCGGGACCAAAATTCGAATATAAACTGGCATGGATCCATCGTTTGAAAAAAAGAACAGATGAGCTTATAAAAATGGACCTGCCCGCCGTTGTTATTGGTGATTTTAATATTATTCCAACGCCATTTGATGTACATAAACCCGAACGATGGGAAAATGATGCATTATATCGGATCGAAGTAAGAAAAGCTTTTGAGAAAATGCTTAAAAAAGGTTGGCTTGATTCTATCAGAACCTTGTTTCCTGAAGAAAAGATCTATACGTTCTGGGATTACCTCTACAAAGCATATGACCGCGATGCCGGAATTAGGCTTGATCACGTTCTGTTGAGCCCTTATCTATCATCCAGGTTAAAATCGGGCGGTGTTGACCGGCATGTTCGTGGCTGGGAAAAGAGCAGTGATCATGCCCCGGTGTGGATAGAATTAGAAAAAGAAGGGAAACAATAACCCTATCTTTCCTGTTATCTTTTATTCCAGGCATATTAATAATAAATCTTTTAATTTTAGTTAAAAGATTTTTCGTAATATTATAGAACGTTTTATAAAATACAAACACATGAAAAATACAAAATTATTACTGGCAGTAATGATCACTGCGACGTTTACCACTACAGGATGGGCTCAGAAAACAACTCCAAAAGTAGCAGGGGGAGATAAAGACCAACACGGGTGCATCGGTTCAGCCGGTTATACCTATTCCGTTCTAAAAGATGATTGCGTAAAACTTTTTGAAGAAAAGATACAGCTGAGAGAAGCTAATCCTCAGAAATCCTACGTTTCCAATGCTGTAGTTATCTTGAGTAAGGACAAGAAAAAGGCGGAATTGTTCCTTCCTGAATCCAAGGGAAGTATCATTCTCAACAGAACCCTTGAATACTTAAACACATCGGTGTATAAAAGTAAAAAAGGAACGTATAACCTGAATAAAGAAAAGGATAGTTATACACTCAGGAAAGGTAAGAAAATCATTTACAGTATTTAAAAAAATAAAGCCTGCCGGTCAGGCTGTTGATGACCAGAGCCCGCTATTTGTTTATAACGGGCTCTGATTTTATTTATTTTTCTTTAAGATCTTTTTTAATCTGCTTCTCAGCATTTTCAGCTTTTTTTTCCTGTGCTTCTTTCTCTTTACGCTGCTGCACTCTGGATTTTTTTTCAGCACGCCTTTCCTGGCGTATTACTTTATTCGATTTCGTATTATACAAAGCATCAACGATTCCTTGTCCGGTTTTACTGAAGATTTTTATTTTAGGTTTGTCATGGGTCCCCGTTACAACTACCGGAAAGCCGATCCATCCTCCCGGAGGAAGACCTATTCTTACCCGCAGATCCAGTAAACCGTTGAAACTTGTTGTTCCACTGATAGAAGGTCTTAGGACAGATACTTTAAAGGTGAATTTATCAACGTGGATCAGGTTATTTTTGATCACGGTTTCGATATTAACTCCTTTCATATCCGGATTATTAAAAGCGTTTGCACCAACATTATCACCAATTACCGAAAGCATCTTAAGATTTTTTACCTCTACATCCCGAAGGTTTACGATACCACCCCCTTCAAGGGACGGATAAATAGGCCTCATATTTTTATCAAAATCTCCTTTCAGTTTATAATCAAGAGACACAATCCCTTTTACATTCTTAGCAGCAGTAACCATTTCCCGGACCATATCAATTTCTTTATAAGCCCTTTGTACATCAAAATCCAGTACCTTAAGCGCAATGTCATAATTAGCCGTTAATGGAGATTCGTCCTGATAACGTGCATCAATATTCATGCGGCTTCCAATAATATCAAAAGAAGTATTTTTAAGATACACCTGACCCGTATTTACAGAAGCCAGACCTTGAAGATGATTGAGATCAAGTCCCTTAAATTCGACTTTTTTAACATGGGCTTCCAAAGAGACATCAAGGTTTTTCGGAATAATTACCACACCGCTGCTTTTAGGATTTTCAACTTTTGCATATTCCACTTCAATCGATTTATCTGCATTATCTCCATCCTTAAGTGCCATGAACTCGTCAATAAGAATATAATTGGAGTTTAACCCAAACTTTCCGTGAAGGGTCCCCTTTCTTTCAATAAAATAGTTGATGGTATTGAGCAGATATCCGTTTAATGCAAAATCCGATTTTCCATAAGTGGCCAAAAACTTTCTGAACCACATTTTCTCATTTTCAAACTGAAAATTTCCTTCTTTGATATAAAATGATTTGGGAAGATATGATGTAGTAGCCTTTATATTTTTAAGAATCAAAGTTCCTTTGTTATCCAGCTTACTGTATTGGCCGGTAGTTGCATAGCTCTGACGTCCGTTCAGGGAAAGATCCGCCATAATCAGTCCGCTTACATCAAATCCTTCTTTTGCAAAAACTTTATAGATTCTGCCCACATTCAAAACACCTTTTGCTTTAACTTTATAAAGCAGATCTTCAAAATCATGCAGATCAGCATTAACATAGACAGGATTCCCTTCAAAATCAAAACTAAAAGGATCCAATTTCACTCCAAGGCTTTTAAACGTTCCGTCTGTATTATTAATGTTGGCGATCAGGTTGATATTCTGAATAGGGTTGGGGTAATATTTCGTCTTCAGCCAACCGTCTTTTAAATGAAGATAACCCTCCGTCTTTGGGAATAATTTTTTATCCAGGCTGAAAATCCCGTTTGCCTTGATATTCGTATCCATAAGCCCACGAACATCAATATTTTTCAAACCTAATGCCTGATCAAGAGTCTGAAGATCAACAGCGCCTTTTACATCGGCATTCACCATCATTTCATTAAGTCCTTTCGTTCTTACAACCGCACGGAAATTATTATTTTTACCCAGATCAAAACTCAGATTCCTGAGATTCAGATTCATTTGTTCCGTATCTAATGAAGGAAGATCTACCATAAGATCCATATTCAGGTTGTTCATAGGAACAGGAGCTTTTCCATTGGAGACAAATCCATCTTTTACCAGCAGTCTGGCATTTAACCTTGGTTTCAGCTTTTTGGGTTCACTGAATCTTCCTTTCAGGCTGAAAAACAGATCGCTGTTTCCTTCAATTTTAGTGTCTTTTGCCCAGTCCAGATATTGCGGCGGCAGTACCGAGATCATATCGCGGATCGTTGTCTTTTCAGATGCAGCATTGATGTCGAGATTATATCCGTCCTTCAAAATACTAAGAGAACCTGTAAATTTTAAGGGCAGATCATTGATCCTTAATTCGTTTTTCCTTAATACAAAAGTTAATGCATTCGTATTGATCCGCGTAATGAGATCTGCACGCAAACTTTTTTGTTTGGCGTAATAGATTCTGTTGAGGGCAAAGTCTACTTTATTGATCTCCAGATCGGTTTGCAGATCAAAAATATCTTTGCTGAATCCACCTTTACCTGTGTAATTCAAGCCTTTGGCATCTACCAGCACTCTGGCAGAATGATCATTGTATTTGATATTCCAGTTTCTGAATTTGATAAGGTCCAGCTTTATAGATGCTCCTTCTTCTGTACTATCCTTAGGTGTTTGTGAGGGCTTGGAAACATAAACATTATAGTTGGCTTCTCCTTTACTGTTGACGAAAACATTCGCGTTGGCATCCGTTACATATATTTCATCAATCTTCACCTCACGGTCAAAGATCAGGTTTTTAAGATTGATTCCCACGGCCACTTCTCTAGCGGCAAGTAGAGTATCTTCCTGAAATGGCTTTGAACCTTTCAGGATAAGCTGATCCACAGAAACCGTTAGCGATGGGAAATGCCTGAAAAAGGAGAGGTGGGTCTTTTTATAATCCAGTTTACCCGCAAGATGTTTATTGGCAAATATTTTTACCTGCTGGGAGATAGTTCCCGGAAACAATATAGGGATGATGAACATCAGAAAAAGAATGGATGCTATAGAAATTCCCAGCCATTTCAAAACTTTCAAAATTATTTTTATAAACTTTTCCATAAAATTGCTATTATAATTTTGATTTCGATATTATTTTCCTCTTATGAGTAAATAATAATTAACAACCATCTAAAATCAAGCCATTCATCATTAAAGCATTGTTTCAAATATGTAAACCAATACTTCACTATAAAAACAACAATACATTAATAAACAAATAATTACAACAATAGATTGCAATCAAATTATAATTTATATGATCTATGAAAGTTTACAATAATTTTAACAAAAAAGTACCTCTAAGAGGTACTTTTAAATCTATAAATTCGAGAGAGTTTTAACTCTAAAACAATTTAAGTCCTACAATTCCAACTACGATCAGCAATGCAGACAACAATCTGAAGATATTAGCCGAATCCTGAAAGAATATAACCCCTACCAATAAAGTGCCTACCGCACCAATTCCTGTCCATACCGCATAGGCTGTTCCAATAGGAATGGTTTTCTGTGCATACCACAGCATAGCACCGCTGATCGTCATACAAATGACAGATAGAAAGATCCACCCGAATTTATTGCTATCAGGCTGTTGCGACATTTTGATTCCCAAAGGCCATCCGATTTCAAAAATCCCTGCAATAATTAATGCAATCCAGTTCATAATTTATTATTTTTTCATCTGTTATACTGTTCTCAAAAAGTAGGATTGGAAATATACCAATCCTACCAAACATGATTAAATTAGAATGAACCTTTCCGGCATGAAAGGATAGACTGTACAGATTTTTATTGATTCTTAACCATGTTTGCCAATCATAAAAACTGAAAACTTTGAGTAATGAAGTGTACAGCATTTTTACTTTGTAAAAGTAATAGTAAATACTAGTTTTCAACAGATTAAATAAAGTGATCTGACATAATGTGCAGGCGAAGTGTAGTTTTCAACGGATGAAACGTCACATATACATTTTACTGTAGATCTTCCTTTTTACACAATAGCAGATTTAGAGAGAATAGCTTATCTTTAGGTAGATATTTTCATTCTTAGCATTACCATGGGAAAATCAACGGAATCACTTGAGGAATTTTACAAACATAAGCTTACGCATCTTTCCAAGAGTCCAGGAAAGGACAGTGGTCTATTCAATATTTTTAGTATTGAAGAAAATATGATTAACGGAACAAGTTCACCAAGCTATATCCGGAGAAACTTTTACAAGATCATGCTTTTTAAAGGGAATAATGTATTCCATTACAGTGACAAAAGCATACCAGTTGAAGGAGATACCTTATTATTCTTTGATCCTAAAATGCCTTATACTTACGATCCTTTGAAACCCGGAAGCAGCGGATGGTTTTGTGTCTTTAAAGAAGAGTTTTTTCAGGATACCCAGCGGATCAACCTCAGGGAACTGCCTTTATTTTCAGGGGCAGACCATCCGGTATTTAAACTCAATTCCGAAGAGTCTGAAGAAATACGTATGATCTTCGAAAAAATCTATAAAGCAAATAATACAGAATACATCTACAAACATGAACTGATCAAAAGCTATATCAGTGAAGTGATCTATCTTGCCATGCAATTCCGTCCCAGTGAAGATATTTCTTTACATTCCGATTCAAATTCGCGCATTACGGCTCTATTCCACGAACTGCTCGACAGAGAGTTCCCGATAGAATCCAAAACAGACCGGTTCGAGTTAAGATCTCCGCGTACAATTGCCGAAAGGCTTTCAATCCATGTCAACTCACTCAACAGAGCTATAAAAACTGTAACAGGCCTTACAACTACGGAACACATTTTTGCTAAGCTCACTGCAGAGGCTAAATCCCTGCTAAAACATACTCAATGGAATATCGCAGAAATAAGCTATGTTCTGGGGTTTGAAGACCAGGCTCACTTTAATAATTTTTTAAAAAAACAAACGGGTATGAATCCATCTGCCTTCAGACAGGTTTGAATCTGACAAAAAATGGTTTTAATATCACAAAGTAAGGCCGGGTAACGGGATCTACCTTTGTAAAAAAAAGAAATCATGACAGGTACAAAAATCTGGTATATCACCGGAGCTTCAAAAGGGATGGGGGTTGCAGTAGCTCAACAATTATTAATTAAAGGCCATTGCGTTGCCGCTACATCCAGGTCTGTAAGCTCATTAGAACCACTTTTTCAGTATGGAGAAAAATTTCTTCCACTGGAAGTTGACCTTAAAAAAGAGAGTTCTATTGCTCAATCCCTGAAGACAACCTATGAAAAGTTTGGGAGACTGGATGTTGTGGTCAATAATGCCGGGTACGGACTTGGCGGTGCGTTGGAAGAACTTACGTCAGAGGAAATTAATGACAATTTTGAAGTTAACTTTTTTGCTGTCGTTAAAGTTATTCAGCAGGCTTTACCGTATTTAAGAGGTCAGAGATCAGGGCATATTATTAATATTTCATCTATAGCCGGCTTTGCTCCCGGAACAGGCTGGTCGATGTATAGTGCTGCAAAATTTGCAGTTAGCGGACTTTCTGAAGCGCTTTCGAATGACCTTAAACCTCTTGGCATCCATGTAACGAATGTACTTCCCGGATGGTTCCGGACAAACTTTGCCAATACAGATTCCATAGCTTATAATAAAAACAGCATAAAGGATTATGATTACCTTCGGGAGGCTCATGAAAGAATGAATACTTTGAACGGAAACCAGCCGGGAGATCCGGATAAAATAGCAGATGTATTTTTAGAAGTAGTTAATAACCCTGCACCAGCTGTCAATTTATTTTTGGGCAGCGATTCTTTCAACAGAGCTCAAAGTAAAATAGAACAGCTTTCCCAGGAAATGAGCAGATGGAAAGATATTTCTTTTTCTACAGATTTTCCCGGATAAAAAACTAAGTTATCAAGACCCTCCATAAACCAGCAAGCTTTTTATGGAGGTTGTTTTATATAAAACAGGACGGGACCATTAAAAATTTCTAAATTGCGATCATCAAACAATAACATCCAGTTCTTACAATGCTGACCGATATTATAGCAAAAGATCTCAATATTATCTTCTGTGGAATCAATCCGGGCTTAAAATCTGCGGACGATGGCCACCATTTTTCAGGCAGAAGCAATCGTTTTTGGAAGGTTCTTCATCACTCCAGTTTTACTCCCTACCAAATTGAAGCAGTACATGATACCACGATTCTGGATTTTGGATATGGTCTCACTACGGCTGTAGCAAGACCCACATCGCGGGCAGATGAGCTTTCAAAGGAGGAATTCGACCAGTCTCTTGAAATTTTTAAATCTAAAATCACAACTTTCCACCCCAAATATGTAGCTTTCTTGGGGAAGGCAGCTTATCAGGCCTTTTCTGGAAAAAAACAAATCTCATGGGGAAAACAATCCGAGGATTTCTGCGGAGCTAAAGTCTGGATATTACCAAATCCAAGTGGCCTGAACCGTGGATTTACCTTTGAAGATCTTGTTCACTCTTATTCAGAATTGTATCAGGAAATTCAAAAGTAAAAAGTACTAATATAAATCTTTATATTTTATTTGGCTTGCTTACATATTGATTGCCTTTCACAAAAAACCTCCAGGGCAGAAGGGCATCTTCCTGGGCATAAGCAACTCCTACACGTGGAGATGCTACGATATCATCAGGCGAATAACGAATACCATGATCTTCGATCCAGATTTCTTCCCCCGTCAAATCTTTTTTGTTGAATGTGCGGTCAATTCCCAGAGCTTTGGCTGCTGAACCTGGTCCGGAAGAGATTGCTGCTTTTGTAAAAGGCATATTTCTTCTTTGTTCCATAATTTCTTTTCCTACCAATGGTTCGACTGCCCTTACTAATACCGCGTGCGGCTCATCCCGTACCGAGCTTACAATATTGAAGAGATGGTGAATTCCATAGCACAGATATACATACGAAACACCTCCTTCATGATACAGTGTTTCTGTTCTGTCCGTACGCCGTCCTCCATAGGCATGGGAAGCCTTGTCAAGAGCACCGAAATAAGCTTCAGTTTCAACAATAATACCCGCCGTCACCTGATCACCGATCTGTGTGAAAAGCACTTTTCCCAAAAGATTTTGAGCGAGAAATATAACGTCCTGGTTCTGATAATAGGAGAGTGGTAGTTTCAAAACAATGGGTTTTAAAATTTAATACAACAAAATTAACGATATAAACAGCAATCTGCTAATCGTCTGTAGATTCTTAGTAGATTTGAACTTTTAAGATCCTTACCTATTCACTAAAATAAAATTAGTGCATAATAACAAGGTTAGCCGTGGAATCTGCACATTGGTTTTTAAAAGAAAATAGCTCTTAGGTTACATCTGCTATAAAAAGAAATAAAAAATCCCACATTACTGTGGGATTCTTTTTATCTAGGTCCGGGAGGACAATGTTCTTTTAAATATTGGGTAAACAATGTAGCCAGGTGAAGCGAAGTTCCTTCTCCTTCACTGATTGAGTGTGTCCTGTTAGGGTAGGACATCAGCTGGAACTGCTTGTTGTACTTGATCAGCTCATTCACATAGACCTCTGTATTCTGATAATGCACATTATCATCTCCTGTTCCGTGAACCAGCAGAAGGTTCCCTTTCAGATTTTTAGCATAAGCAAGAGGAGATCCGTTTACAAAATCTTCTCTGTTTTCCTGTGGAAGTCCCATATATCTTTCCTGGTAGATATTATCATAGAACAATTGATTAGCCACCGGAGCAATCGCTATCCCTGTCTGATAAATGTCCGGATATTGTCCCAAAAGATTCAGTGTAGAAGAACCGCCACCGCTCCAGCCCCATACGGCAACTCTGGAAGTATCAATATAAGGCCATTTTGCAAATAAAGCTTTAGCTCCCATTGCCTGATCACGGATGTTCAGCTGTCCTATTTTACGGTAAACAGATTTTCTCCACTCACGACCTCTTGGAGCCGGAGTCCCACGATTTTCAAGTGAAACATATAAATAGCCATCCTGAGCCATATCTCCGATATATAAGCCGTTCCAGCCCGTATAGAAGCTATCGGTTACGGTTTGGGCTCCAGGTTCTCCATATACTGTAAAGACGATCGGATATTTTTTATTCGGATCAAAGTTTTTAGGTTTTACCACCCATCCGTCCAGGGTAATTCCATCCTGTGTTGTAATCTGGAAAAATTCTGCCTTAGATCTCGAAGGGTCTGCTTTGGTGGAATTTTTTGCAGCTACCAGTTCTTTATGATCAGGAAGCGATATAATGGAACCATTGGAACGGGCATTAACACTGCTGTTACTAAATATCGCCAGTTTTCCATTGGATGAAATGCTGTATTTGTTAGTTCCAGGATAAGACTCAGGCGTAACCCTTTCGGATTTCCCACCGTTCATGCTCACTTTGTACAAATATTCCTGAGTGGCATTCTTTGGTGAAGCTAAAAAGTAAATCAGTTTGTTAGGAACATCAAAAAATTCCGGTTTTATCACATCAAAATCATCTTTTGTAATCAGTGTTTCTTTTCCGTTCAGGTCTATTTTATAAATGTGTCTCCATCCGTCTTTCTCAGATAACCATAAAAATTCTTTACCATTGTTGATCCAGTCCCATCCGCTCGGATCATTGTCGTTCCAACGGGATTTGATATCGATCCACGCAGGATCCGTTTCGGTATAAATGGTTTTACTGTTTCCTGAATTGGCATCGGCCACAATTACCTTACTCTGGTTTTGTTTTCTGTTCAACTGCTGTAAAATAATAGATTTGGAATCCAACACCCATTCCATTCTCGGAATATAGTTTTGCATTTCATCCCCTGCAATATTTGCTTTTTTTGAGGACTTTGAAGCCAAATCATATAACCAGATGCTACAACCAGAGGGATTTTCTCCAACTTTAGGATATTCTACGGGAATCGTAAAAGAATATAAGCTATCGGTATTATTGATCATCAGGAAGTTCTTGGTTCCACGCGCATCCAGTTTCCAATAAGCAATTTTACTTCCATCCGGAGACCATCTGAATCCATCCTGAGTCCCGAATTCTTCTTCATAGGCCCAGTCAAAAGTTCCGTTGATGATCCTGTCTGTTCCGTCATTCGTAATTTTACTGTACTTGTTGTTGGAAAGATCTTCGATGTATATGTTATGCTTAGATACATAAGCTACCTTTTTCCCGTCCGGTGAGAATTTGGCAAACATCAGGGATTCACCGGGTAATCCTTTTCCAAGCTGTGTCAGCTTTTTACTGGCTTTATCAAAAATCCAGTAATCACCACGGGTATTGTCCCGCCATACCTTCCGGGTATTGGCAAAAAGCAAAAGGCTTTTTTCATCCGGAGACACCTCGAAACTTTGTACATCCAGAGCTTCTGAACTTCCTGGTGGAATTAATTCGCTCGAACTTAAAAATGTCTGGTTCTTTCCGGGATTTAATAAATTTACGGTTTCAATTCCGTTTTTGGTAAATGAATAATAAGCATTGCCATCAGGCGTCCATTGTGTTTTTTGCGCCGCAAGAGGCGACAGACACAGGAAACACAGTGCAATGTTAATCAGTTTTTTTATGCTTCTCATATAATAATTAATTAAGATATATGTTCTTTTCTGTAATTCTCAATTTCTTCCACAGTTTTAATCAATCCGTTCCCCAGAAGTTTGTATCCCTCATTCGTAATCACGAAATCATCTTCGATACGTACGCCTCCAAAATTCCGGTATTCATTAACTTTATCGTAATTAATAAATTCTGCATTTTTATCTTCAGCCTGCCATATATCGATCAATTCAGGAATCATATAAATACCCGGTTCAACTGTTACCACGAACCCGGTTTCTAAAGATTTACCTAAACGTAAAGATTTTAGCCCAAATGTTTTTGTATCCTTTGGTTCATCTTCGGTATATCCTACATATTGTTCCCCAAGGTCTTCCATATCATGAACATCAAGCCCCATCATATGTCCTAATCCACACTGAAAAAATAGGGTATGGGCATGATTTTTTACTGCTTCTTCCGGATTTCCCTTCATTAATCCTAAATCGACAAGTCCATCTACCAGATGCCGGGACGCTTGTAAATGAATATCCCTGAATTTTACGCCTGGTTTTAAAAGACGCTGGGCATTTTCAAAAGCATTCAGAACCACCTCATAGATTTCCTTTTGCTGGGTACTGAAAGTTGTACTCACAGGAAATGTTCTGGTGAGATCCCCGGCATATCCCATTGCTGTTTCAGCTCCCGAGTCATTCAGGAAAAGATCTCCTTCTTTCAAAGTATTAAGGCGGTAGTGATTGTGCAGGATGCCTCCGTTTATCGTTACGATTGGCGGATAGGACATCTGGCATTCTTTATCTCCTGCCAGGTGCTGAATTGCATTGGCAATTTCATATTCTTTAACTCCGGGTCTTGCCATACGCATTGCCAGCAGATGCATATCATTGGATACATTTACAGCCTGTTCTATCTGAAGGATCTCTTGAGGTTCCTTTACCGAACGTTGTTTTACGATCGATTTGATCATCTCCACAGAGGGCTGTAATTCTGCTACTTTAATTCCCAAAAGATCACTTAGCAAAATTTTATTGAAAGATTGATATGGTGGAAGATAATGCACCTTCCTGTTAGCTGTTTTTGCCTTCAGAATGTATTGGGAAAGTTCCCTGTAGGGTAAAGTTTCTGATACTCCTGATTTCTGGCTTTTCTCTTTCAGTGTTTCCTGTCTTCCCATCCATACGATATCATCGATGCTCAACTCGTCGCCGAAAATAATCGTTTTATTTTCATCGATGTCAATGATAGCGGCAATGCGAGGTTCCTGAATTCCAAAATAATACAGAAAAGTACTATCCTGGCGGAAATAATAAGGATTATGTTCAAAATTGACAGGGTTCTCTATATTCCCTAAAAACAAAAGAATCCCGTTCTTTATACTGCCTTGTAATGCAGTTCGTCTATCCTGATAAGTCTGTGCTGAAAACATATGATAAATACAATTTTTTGGTAAGGTTTAAAGTTACGATTTTGTTATATTTCTAAAGGATTTGTTCACGAAAAATAAATAGCAGGTAAAGTTTGGATTTTAAAATGATATACAGTGTTTATATTTTGCTTAAATTCGACCATATTTTAACACCATATTCTTTCATTACAAAATTCTGATCCTGTATGAAAAGTCTTCAGTTTTCAGTTCCTGCTGATACCAGCAAAAGCATCCGTATTCAAGAGGATATTATGCCTAACTTCTACCCCCATTTTCATCGGCATACCGAAGTCCAGATCATGTGGATCATTGAAGGACATGGAACATTAGCCATAGAACAAAACCTTTTCGCTTTTGAAGCCGGTGATATTTTCTATATCGGAGCCAATCAGTCACATGTTTTCAAAGGTGATTTTAATAAAGGAGAAAAACAAAAAGTTCATGCCGTATCCATCTTCTTTGATCCCCATAAAAAATTATCTCCCATCTTTAACCTACCCGAATTTGAAGAGTTGAAACATTTTATGGATCACTCTGAAGTGGGCTTCCAGATCGCTTCTGAGGTAAAAGCCGAGATAAGCGTCAGCATCAACGAATTGAAAAAATCGAAGGGTATAGATCAAATTCTAAGCTTTATAAAGATCCTCACTCATTTGATGCAAAACAGAAATCTACACATTCCATTATCAGCAGAAAAAAATATGCCTGTTGAGATTTCTAATTATGATCAACGCATCATAGATGCCCAAAACTATATCAGAAAAAATTTTGCCCAGAATAAGCTGACTCTTGATCGTATTGCGAAGGAAGCATGTATGACTCCACAGGCTTTTTGCCGCTCTTTTAAAAAGAGGACCGGAATTACTTATATTGAATTCCTTAATGAATTACGGGTACAACGCGCATGCAAACTGCTGATCTCTTCCACCATGTACAATATCTCGTCAGTAGCTTTTAACAGTGGTTTTACGAGCCTGACTAATTTTAACCGGGTTTTTAAATCAATTATGAAGCATTCTCCCAAAGAATATCTTAAGCGGTACAAAGATACCATTTTGGATTAAAAAGACACCATGTTAAAATATGGTTACAATTCATTAAAATATTAACATTCATCGATTTAAAATTCCGGTAGTTTTGGAGAAAAATATAATTTGATTATGAATACAAAACTTAACTGGGAAGGTATTTATCCGGCAGTGTTGACTCCATTCACAAAAGAGGGGAATATAGATTTTGAAATGTTTGCTAAAAATACAGAAGCTCAGATTGAAGCGGGTGTCCATGGAATCATATTGGCTGGAACATTAGGAGAGGCAAGCGCTTTGGAAACAGAGGAAAAATTTGAACTATTAAAATATGCAAAGAAGATTACAGCTGGAAGAATCCCTGTCATTTTGAATCTTTCTGAGAATACTACAAAAAATGCAATCAACTTTGCAAAGAAAGCTAAAGAACTAGATGCAGATGGATTGATGTTACTTCCTCCTATGAGATATAAAGCGGACAGCCGTGAAGTCGTAGAATATTTTAAAGCCGTAGCAACTGCGACTGATCTTCCTATTCTTATTTATAATAATCCTGTTGATTACGGAATTTATGTAACTCTTGATATGTTTGAAGAGCTTATTGCTTATCCTACAATCCAGGCCGTTAAAGAATCTACAAGAGATCTGGCCAATGTTACCAGAATGATCAACCGTTTTGGCAAAAGAATTAAAATTCTTGGTGGTGTAGATACCATTTGCCTTGAAACTCTGATACTTGGTGCTGACGGTCTTGTTGCGGGTTTGGTCGATGCATTCCCTAATGAAACAATGGCAATGTATAACCATGCTAAAGCTGGAAACTATGATAAAGCAGTTACGATCTACAGATGGTTCATGCCTTTACTGGAATTGGATATTCATCCTAAACTTATTCAATACATCAAACTTGCAGCAACCGCAGAAGGGATAAGCAATCCTTATGTAAGAGCTCCAAGATTAGAACTTCAAGGCGAAGAAGCTGAAAAAATCAATACAATTATTGCAGATGGAATAGCGAATCGTCCCTCATTAGATTAATGTCATAGATACAGTTATGATTGAAGAAACATCAAAAGAAACTATTGATAGGAAAATTCAGAAGGCAACTGAGGCTTATCAGTTCCTGAAGAATTCAACGATAAAGGAACGTGCGGCGTTAATGAACGCTATAGCAGATAAAATTGAATCCCTGGGAGATGAACTTCTGGAGACAGCACATGCTGAGACTTCATTACCTATGACCAGACTTGCAGGTGAAAAAGCAAGAACAATAGGACAATGGAGAGGTTATGCTAAAGCAGTAGCAACAGGGATCTACACCGAACCAAGAATTGATCTTCCTCAACCGGATAAACAAAAAGGAGATCTGAGAAAATACAATATAGGATTGGGTCCTGTAGTGGTTTTCGGAGCCAGTAACTTTCCATTTGCATTTTCTACTGCGGGAGGAGATACTGCCAGTGCAATAGGTGCAGGAAATCCTGTTATTGTAAAAGTACATCCTGCACACCCCAAAACTTCGCAGATCATGGCAGAGGCTATAACAGAAGTGATAAAGGAACAAGAATGGCCTGAAGGTATATTCAGCGATATTACAGGAATATCCAATGATGTTGGAGCTTATTTAACTCAACATAAAGATATTAAGGCTGTTGCTTTTACCGGTTCATTTGCTGGTGGGAAAGCTTTATTTGACCTCGCCAATCAGCGCGAGGAACCTATTCCTGTATTTGCAGAAATGGGAAGCATCAATCCTGTATTTGCCTTTCAGAGCGTATCCCAAAACAGAGCAGAAGAATTAGCAAAGGAATATGCTGCTTCTTTAACATTAGGTGCAGGTCAATTCTGTACCAATCCTGGTGTATTTATAGCGTTGAAAGGAGAGGGACTGAATAGATTTGTCAATGCACTAAAAAAAGAAATTCAAGGGATTACTCCTGCCAACATGCTTCATAAAGGAATCTTTGAAAATTTTGAAAAACATAAAAGGACAGCTTCAACACAACCAGAGGTTCACCTTATTGCCGAATCTCATACGGAAGCCCAGGAATGGCAAGGACGTGCAAGTGTGATACAAACCAGCGGCAGAAACTTCATTAAAAATCATCTTTTAAGTGAAGAAGTTTTCGGGCCTTTTGGTATCGTTGTCGAATGTGAGAGTCATGAAGAAATTATTCAAATTGCTCAACAGTTAAAAGGACAGTTAACCATAACCGTAGCAGCTACAGTTGAAGATGTACGTGAAAATTCTGATGTGATTAATCTTTTAAAAGATAAATGCGGAAGATTATTATTCAACGGAATGCCAACAGGTGTTGAAGTTGTTTATGCCATGCAGCACGGAGGACCATTTCCATCTACCACAGATACCCGTTTTACATCAGTAGGACCGGATGCCGTGAAACGATTTGTCCGTCCGATCTCTTTTCAGAACTGGCCGGATGAATTTCTGCCGGAAGAATTAAAGAATGAAAATTCACTACAAATTAACAGAATTGTTGATGGAAAAATTCATTCAGGACCAATAAAATTATAACAGATGAACAGAACATTTTTTTGTATCGATTCCCATACTTGTGGATGCCCTGTACGCCTTGTGGCTGGTGGTGGACCAATGCTGGAAGGGAATTCGATGATGGAACGTCGGCTTCATTTTATGAAAGAATATGACTGGATCCGAAAAGGATTGATGTTTGAGCCAAGGGGGCACGATATGATGAGTGGCAGTATCCTTTATCCACCTATTGATGAAGCTAATGATGTCGGTGTTTTATATATTGAAACCAGTGGATGCCTTCCCATGTGTGGGCATGGAACCATAGGAACAGTCACCATCGCTATAGAAGAAGGCTTGGTTGTTCCAAAGGTTCCCGGGAAATTACGACTCGAAACTCCCGCTGGCCTTATTCTTATTGATTATGTTGAGGAAGGAAAGAAAGTAAAATCTGTAAAACTAACGAATGTAAAATCTTTTCTGTACGCCGAAGATCTGGAAGTAGATTGTTCGGGTTTGGGGTCTATAAGAGTAGATGTAGCCTATGGTGGTAACTTTTATGGAATTATCGATCCTCAGGAAAATTTCAAAGATATCTCGGGTTTTACAGCCAGCCAGTTAATCCATTATGGAAAAATGATCAGAAAGCTTTTGAATGAAAGATATAGTTTCATTCATCCTGAAGATGAAAACATTACAGGATTAAGCCACATTCAGTGGACAGGTAAGCCTACAGATCCTAAAGCAAATGGACGTAACGCAGTTTTAGTAGGTGAAAATGCTCTGGATCGTTCTCCTTGTGGTACGGGAACTTCTGCAAGAATGGCGCAATGGTATGCTAAAGGAAAACTAAAAGAAGGCGAGGAATTCATTCACGAAAGTTATATCGGATCCCAATTTATAGGCCGAATTGAAGGAACCGCAACCGTTGCCGGAAAACCAGCCATTATCCCTTCAGTTGAAGGCTGGGCGAGAATTACAGGGTATAATCATATTATTATTGACGACGAAGATCCATACTGGTTAGGATTTCAGGTTATGTAAACAGACAAATGACACAAAATAAAGGAAAAGCACTGGTTATTGGTGCAGGAATCGTAGGATTAAGCTCTGCATACTACCTCTTACAAAAAGGCTGGCAGGTAGAAATTCTGGAACAGAATGATCTGTCCAACAATTGCTCTTATGGCAATGCAGGAATGATTGTTCCGAGTCATTTTACACCTTTAGCTGCACCAGGAGTAGTGACACAAGGTATCCGATGGATGTTTGACAGTAAGAGTCCGTTTTATGTAAGACCTTCACTAAGCTCACAACTACTATCCTGGGGGTTGAAATTTTTAAAACATTCCAATCAGAAGCATGTAGATCGTTCTGCATCGGCTATCCGGGATCTTAATTTAGCAAGCAGCCAGCTTTATAATGAGCTCGCTAAAAAAGAAGAATTTAATTTTGAGCTTACTCAGAATGGAATCCTTATGCTTTATAAAACAGAAAAAGTCGCTGAAGAAGAAATTGAACTTGCTCATACTGCTATCAAATTAGAACTGCCTGTTGAGATTCTTGATCAGAAAGAAATTCAAAGCTTAGAGCCGCATGCTAAGCTGGATGTCATTGGTGGAATTAATTATAAATGTGATGGTCACATGAATCCTATAAAACTGATGAGTCAGATGATCTCATATCTTAAAAACAATGGGGTTGTTTTCTATACTCAACATGAGGTAACGGGATTTGAAATACAAGGAAGAACAATTAAAGGCATTATTGCAAATGGCAAAAAATTCACTGCAGATCATTATGTAATGACGGGAGGGTCTTTTCTTCCGGAACTGGCACAAAAAGCAGAAATTAAAATCCATTTAATGCCTGGTAAAGGATATTCATTCATGCATCAACCAGACAACCCATCCAACAAACTGGAACACGCTGCATTATTACTGGAAGCCAGAGTAGCAGTAACGCCAATGGGAGGACAAATACGCTTTGGGGGTACCATGGAGCTTGCACCTCATCGTGATAAAAAGAACATGAACAGAGTAGAAGGTATTGTACAATCAATCCCTAAGTATATGCCGGACTTTCAGGTACAAATACCAAAAGAATCTGATGTTTGGTTTGGATACAGACCCTGTGCTCCAGACGGACTTCCATATTTAGGACAATCTTCGAAACTTGACAATTTAATTATTGCAGGTGGCGGTGGAATGATGGGACTCAGTCTTGGACCCGTTTTTGGAAAAACAGTTTCCGAAATCGCCAATGGTCAAAAACCAACAGCCGATATCAGTAAATTCAATCCCGAAAGATTTAGCTAAAAATTACATTTTACATTCGACATTTTACAATTCAACACCAAAATCACACCATAAATAATTAATAATGAAAACAACACCTATCACAATGATGCTATTATTACTCAATTTCCTGCTTTGCTATTCATGTGAAAGCAAAGAATTGGAGACCATAACAGACCGGCCAGAGGCAAAACCCACAACTGTGGCTAAGAATGTTTCTTTAATCGGCGAACAGAGAGAATACACTTTTTCACCCGAAGCAGGTGGAGAGAGAAGTTACTACATTTCGATTCCTGAAAATTATGACGATACTAAAAAATACCGTTTAGTTTTTGTTTTTGCAGGAACAGATTCGACCGGAGAATTTATGCATGAATGGATGGGACAAGGTTGGAATTCCAACACTCCTGGACTGGAAAAATTAATGGACAATACTATTTTTGTTTATCCTGATCAGAAATACATATGGGGTACTGGAACAGGTTGGGCTCTTGGAAGCTATGCCGGACAATATGGAGGAATGCATGATATTCAATTCACAAAAGAACTTCTTGCATTGATCAAAAATGAATATACCATTGATAACAACCGTATTTTTGCTACCGGACATTCCTGGGGCGGTGATATGACCAATGTTACAGCTTATTTCTTAAATGGAGTATTCACAGCTATTGCTCCCATAGCATCCAATAGACCATTTTGGTTTGAAAATAGCAATGGTAATTATGTTGCTAATTCCAATTATCACGGAAACACGGCCGTGTGGGTGTTCTTTGGGCTTAATGATGATCATTTTGGTAACATCAGCCCTAATGGGCTCTTCGGAATACAGCAAGCTGATTTCTGGAGACTGAAAAACGGAACAAGCGGTACCCCCACATCTACACCAATTGGAAGCAGTACTGATGTTACAAAAACGTATGGTGGGGGCACAGCAGCCGTAAAGCTTAGCCTTTATAAAACCGGACAATACTCAGGCAGTGGCAGTCTTCCTGGTCACCAACCCCCAGATTATTACTTCAAAGCAGTAACAGATTGGTTCAAAACTTTTTAATTGACACATTTCTAAAACAAAACACCACCATTTAAAACAACCTAAAATTTCCCTCCTACTGAAGGGTTACAAATCAAAGATTTGACGGGTGGTCTATTAAAAATAATAAGTATATAGTTGAATGTTGAAAAGGCTTAATGACCAACAATGGCGTTAAGCCCTTTCTGATTAATATCATTACCCATTTTACAGTTATTTATGT
The DNA here is from genome assembly GCF_039645525.1 of Chryseobacterium sp. Chry.R1. Taxonomy (NCBI): domain Bacteria; kingdom Pseudomonadati; phylum Bacteroidota; class Flavobacteriia; order Flavobacteriales; family Weeksellaceae; genus Chryseobacterium; species Chryseobacterium sp. Chry.R1. Next base: position 3,141,805 of record NZ_CP151793.1, on the reverse strand, counting down.
AATTTTATAATCGTTAAAATATTCTTATGCATTATCAAGACGATACCATCATCATACGTGAGTTTACCCCTCAGGAATTACCTCTTTTTCTTTCTCTTTTCGAAAATAAAAACGTTACCAGTTTTCTGCCTCATAAAACCCATCAGGAATATATAGAAATGTTCGAAAAAGCTTTATCAGATTATAAAGAAGGTTCACTCAGCAGATGGGGAATTTTTAATGCTGAAAATAATGACTTTATAGGAATGGGGGTTGCCAGAATCTTTGCAGATCATCCGGAACAAACCGAAATCGGATACGTACTTGGTGAAAATTATTGGGGAAAAGGGGTAGCAACTCTTGTATGCAAAGCCCTTGTCGAGTATTGTCTTTCACTAAGAGAAACAAAAGATATCGTTGCCGTAACTGATCTGGATAATATCGCATCACAAAAAGTTCTTGTTAAAAATGGCTTTAACAGGATGGAAAACCTGGCAAGGGAAAATGAGGAATTGGCCTATTTTATATTTCAGAAAAATTAAATAAGTATGTTTGTTTAATTCTGCCCGGTTTGCGGAAAAACATCTCACTTCTCATTCCCACTCAGAGATTTCTTATTTGCATAGTAATTTCTAATCCCTGTTGAAATCTGCAATGAATAATCGGTGGTTACATAATTTTCTCCTTTGTAGCTGATCCCATTTGCACCCGGCGCGATATCTTTAAAAAATTGCCTGAATGATTCCGGGGAATAATTCTGCCGTGTTGTAGAACTTTTAAAATCACCAAGAGGCAAAGTAACGCCTCTATCATTTACTGCTGCATTTCCGTGACAAGAGATACAGGATGAGACAGGATTATCAATCGGACCATTAAGCCTTCCACCCAATCCATGATATTTGAGAAAAGCAGCATAATAATTTTCTTTCGACCCGATCAATGCAGGATTAATAAATGATTCCGTTAATTCCCGGTTGATAAATGCACCATCCCGGTTAAGATCCTTCACCACACCCGAATCATTCCCCCAGCTTAATCCTACCGGAACCATTCTCTCCCAGACTGTTTTTCCTTTCTCTGATCCATCATACATAAACGTACCGTATACCCAACCCGTTTTTAATGCTCTATGATCTTTTACAGCAATATCGATCTGCAGTAACCGAACAGTACGATCAATCCTTTTTTTGTTGGCACACTCGGCATTGGGATTGCACAAATAGATATTTGCTTTCCATTCAAGCGTATTGTTCAGGAAGGGAAGCTTTTTGGTATCGGCATCTGTAAACAGCAGCTTAAAACTTACCGTTCCTTCTGGAAAATGGGATTTCCCGGGATCAGGACTTTGTTTTGCTCCCGGCCAGACTTGCCCTAACGTATATCCTCCCGGAGAATTATACATACCGACTGCCCAGTTTTCCAGCTCAACATCCTGAAGATCGTGCAGTTTGTATTTTGGGGTTGCAAATTCTCTTGTCAGGCCATGGATATACTCCCGACCATTTCCTATATAGTCAGTACCTGCATATTTTTCATCATCGTGAAGCCATGGAGCATGGTACCATTTTCTGATCCGGTTTTCCTGACCTCTGAAATTCACGTCTGTATTACCTTCCAGACAATAGTGTAAAACCGTATGCATGTAAAGCTGAGGATCTTTGGTGAAATCAATACTTTGCCAGGGATAATTTTCTAAAACCAATTCTTTAGGATAGTCCTGGCTCAGCTCAAAAGGTTTCAATCCCACAGGAGGCACATAATTAGCATTATAGCTTGGATATAAAGGTGTAGTATATATGATCTTTTTAGTTATCGTTCCTTTCTTGGAAGACACTCTATTTTGAAGGGATTGCTGGCAGCCAACCAGAAAAATAAGTACCATTAAAATATTTAAGAACTCTAATCTTTGTCTCATATCAATAGTTTGATCATAAAGATAACAGGTTAATCTTAAAGCGAGTAGGGGTCTTTTAAAACTTAATATGTACTATGAAAAAAGTTCTCTATGCAGCTTTTCAAGATCTCTTCAGAATAAATAATTACTGTCCTGACGGGTGGCCAATCAACAATTTTACAAAATGGCTATATATTCCCACCTGAAAAACATTTCATTAATAAAAGAAAATGTTATAACTTGCAGTCATTATGATGTCCAAACGTTGCAAATATGCTTTAAAAGCAATGGTCAGGTTAGCAAGAAATTACAATCAGGGCTTTCTGCCTACGTCTGTTATAGCACAAGATGAGCATATTCCCAGAAAATTTTTAGAACAAATTCTTTTAGAGCTGAAGAGGGTAAAACTGGTGAACAGCAAACAGGGAAAAACAGGAGGATATTATTTACTGAAATCTCCTGACGAAGTCTCTCTGGCTGATATTTACAGGATTTTCGACGGTCCTATTGCATTGGCGCCATGTGTTTCCTTAAACTTTTATGAACCCTGTGATGATTGTGTGGATGAAGAAACCTGTTATCTAAGAAATGAATTTATTATCGTAAGGGAAAAAACAAGAAAAAGCATGATGGAGGCCACTCTGACTACGTTTATGAAAAAAAATTAGTTTTTTTTAATTTTAAATACTACTAATTTGGTAGGATTAATAGGATTATATATATTTGCAGGAATAATTTCAATCTCAAATGGAAAATAATCTGAAAAAAGAATTCGAAAAACTGCTTGAAGAAGTCTCTGACCATGCTGTTAATACTGAGTTTCTACAATTACTTGCAGAAAGGTTTCCGGGTGAGGTTATTTTTTCAACAAGCTTCAGCTACGAAGATCAAATAATCACTCACCTGATAAAAAATCTTGATATTGATATTTTCACGTTGGATACCGGGAGGCTCTTTGAACAAACCTATGAAACATGGACAGCCAGCAGGGCTTTCTTTAAAAAGAACATCAAAGCCTATTATCCCGATACGGAAGAAATAAGAGAGTTTGTTTCACAAAACGGACCGGACTCATTTTATCAATCGGTGGAGCAGAGGAAGGCATGCTGTACAATCCGTAAAGTACACCCTTTGAAAAAGGCATTACAGGGTTATAAAGTATGGATCACAGGATTGAGATCCGAACATTCTGTCAACAGACAAAATATGCCGCAATTGGAATGGGACGAAGATAACAGGATCATCAAATTCCATCCATTGCTTCACTGGACTTCAGACCAGGTCCTGGAGTATGTTCAGACGAACCACTTACCCTATAATCATCTGCATAAAAAAGGATTCGTCAGCATTGGCTGTGAGCCCTGTACAAGAGCTGTAAAAGAAGGTGAAGATTTCAGGGCAGGCCGCTGGTGGTGGGAAGATGCCAGTAAAAAAGAATGCGGTTTACATATCCATAAATAAAGAAAAAAAATATGTCAAAATATCATTTAAATTATCTCGACCAGTTAGAATCTGAGTCTATTTATATCTTAAGGGAGGTCGCGGGACAGTTTGAACGGCCCGCATTGCTGTTCAGTGGAGGAAAAGACAGTATTGTTCTGGCTCATCTTGCTTCAAAAGCATTCCGTCATGGGAAGATCCCTTTTACATTTGTTCATGTGGATACCGGACATAACTTTCCGGAGGTCCTTAATTTCAGGGATCAGCTGGTGAAAGAGCTGGAAGTGGACCTTGTTGTAAGAAAAGTAGAAGATACGATAAAAGCTAAAAGCCTTACAGAACCTAAAGGTAAATTTCCAAGCAGGAACTGGCTGCAAACCTATACTTTACTGGATACCATTGAAGAATTTGAATTTGATGCCTGCATAGGAGGTGCCCGCAGAGATGAAGAAAAGGCAAGGGCGAAGGAAAGAATTTTTTCTGTGCGGGATGAATTCGGACAATGGGATCCTAAACTCCAACGTCCCGAACTATGGAATATCTTCAATGGAAAAATTCATAAGGGAGAAAATGTAAGAATTTTTCCAATCAGCAACTGGACCGAACTTGATGTCTGGAATTATATCCGAAGAGAAAAAATTGAATTGCCATCAATTTACTTTTCGCATGACAGGGAGGTGGTAGATTTTAACGGACAATGGATTGCCAATTCAGAACATGCTTCCTTAGAAAGCCACGATTTTATTACTACAAAAAAAATACGGTATCGTACGGTAGGCGATATGACCTGTACCGCAGCGGTTGAATCTCATGCTGTAACCATAGATGCAGTGATCGAAGAAATTGTTGCAACCCGCATTTCCGAACGCGGAGAAACAAGGATCGACGACCGTGTAACAGAAGCCGCTATGGAAGATAGAAAAAAAGGAGGCTACTTTTAATCGTCTATCATCTATCATTTATAACTAATCATTTATAACTAACAGATATGGATATTTTAAGATTTATAACAGCAGGAAGTGTTGATGACGGTAAAAGTACCCTTATCGGAAGACTGTTGTACGATAGCAAAAGTATTTTACAGGATCAGTTGGAAGTCCTTGAAAAACATTCTAAAAATAAAAATGAAGATGGAGTGGACCTGGCGCTTTTAACGGATGGTTTACGTTCTGAAAGAGAGCAGGGAATTACCATTGACGTCGCTTACAGGTACTTTTCAACAGCTAAAAGAAAATTTATTATAGCCGATGCTCCCGGCCATGTGCAATATACCAGGAATATGATCACCGGAGCTTCCAATTCGGATCTGATGGTCATCCTTATTGATGCACGTAAAGGAGTCATTGAACAAACAAGAAGACATTCTATCATCGCTTCATTACTCAAGCTGAAAAAAGTAGTTGTAGCCATTAATAAAATGGATATGGTCGATTATTCGGAAGAAGTTTTTGAAAGCATTAAATCCGATTATTCCAAGATTGCCGATAATCTGGACTTACATGACGTAAGCTATTTTCCCATTTCAGCACTGAAAGGAGATAATATTGTAAGCTTATCTTCTAAAACGGAATGGTATAAGGGAAACGCTCTTCTGGAATACCTGGAACAGGTAACCCTTGATGAAGAATTGAATAGTGGAAGCCGTTTCCAGGTACAGTATGTAATTCGTCCACAGACAGAGGAATTACATGATTACAGGGGATATGCCGGACAGATATTAAGTGGAAAATTTCAAAAAGGGGACAAAATTCAAATATTTCCGGCTGCTTCATCAAGTGAAATCACAGCAATTGAAATTAATGGAAAAGAAGTTGAAGAAGCCTTTGAAGGACAACCTGCCGTCATTCACATTGCTGATGATCTGGATATTGGGAGAGGTGATCTTTTTGCGACCGAAGAACAGCTTCCCATTATAGAAAAAGATCTGGAAGTACTCTTATGCTGGCTCGACCAGAAATCATTACAGCCCGGTAATAAATACCTGTTACAACAGAATAGCAGACTTGTAAAAACAGTAGTAAAAGCAGTAGACTATAAGATCAATGTCAATACGCTGGTACAGGAACAGGCTGATGGGGAGATAAAGCTGAATGAGATCGTTAAGGTTACCCTGAGAACAGCACAACCTCTTGCTTACGATAGTTTTATTAATAACAAAAGAACCGGATCTGCAATTTTGGTGGATGAAACATCTAATTCTACGGTGGCGGCATGCATAATTCAATAAAAAATGACAGCATTTAGTAATTTAATCGATAGAATCCGGGACAACAAACAAAATAGCGGTCATGTTTTTTTTGATAAAGCAAAAGCCAAAAATTTTGTTACGACCCTGTACGAAGTTCTTTTTCTTCCCGAAAAAGAAGAGATAAAAGATCACTTGGAAGAAAATTTTGCCAGATTATATGGCGAACTGTTTTGCCTGATCAACAGCATAACCGGTGATGAGGAAATTGCAGAAGTGCAGACGGATAGCTTTTTTGATGCACTCCCGGGAATTTATGATCACCTCATCAAGGATGCCCGTTCTATACTTGAGTTTGATCCCGCTGCGGATTCTCCTGAAGAAATACTTCTTGCTTATCCAGGATATTTTGCTACGTATGTCTACAGAATCTCTCATCAGTTATGGAAACAGGAAGTAAGAATTTTACCGCGTTTCATTTCTGAATATGCTCACAGCAAAACAGGGATCGACATCCATCCTGGAGCTTTGATCGGGGAACATTTTTTTATTGATCACGGAACAGGAATCGTGATCGGGGAAACAGCCATCATTGGAAACCATGTGAAGATCTATCAGGGGGTAACCTTGGGAGCTTTGAATGTTTCGAAGGAAAAAGCCAACCAAAAAAGACATCCGAATATTGAAGACCATGTTATTATATATTCCGGAGCGACTATCCTCGGCGGAAATACAACAATAGGCAGGGAAAGCATTATCGGTGGAAACGTATGGATCACTCAAAGCGTTCCGTCTAATTCCCTGGTGTATAATAAAGGGGAAATAAGAATAAAAGATAACAACACATTACCGGAGTCGCTGAACTTCGTCATATAAAAAGAGAAAAATAAAAATTGTATTGGTATGAAATTTCAGAACGCATTAGAAACGATTGGAAATACGCCAGTCGTAAAGATTAATAAACTTTTTAATTCAGATCATGAAGTCTGGATCAAACTGGAAAAAAGCAATCCCGGCGGAAGTATCAAAGACAGAATTGCACTAGCAATGATCGAAGATGCAGAAGCAAAAGGATTATTAAATAAAGATACTACCATTATAGAGCCAACCAGTGGCAATACAGGAATAGGACTTGCACTTGTTGCTGCAGTTAAAGGATATAAACTTATTCTCGTAATGCCCGAGAGCATGAGTATAGAACGCCGTAAGATTATGGAAACCTACGGTGCTGAGTTCGTGCTCACTCCAAGGGAAAAAGGAATGAAAGGTGCTATTGAAAAGGCTAACGAACTGGCAGAGGAAATCCAGAACTCATGGATTCCTAAACAATTCGATAACCCTGCCAACGTAAAAGTACATACAGAAACTACGGCACAGGAAATTATAAAGGACTTTCCCGACGGACTGGATTATGTAATCACAGGAGTGGGCACCGGAGGACATATCACTGGAATTGCTAAAGTTTTAAAGGAGACCTTTCCCAATATCAGGGTAATTGCTGTAGAACCAGAGCTGTCTCCCGTATTGAGCGGCGGAAGTCCCGCGCCTCATCCTTTGCAGGGACTGGGAGCTGGATTTGTTCCTTCCATATTGGATATAACACTTCTGGATGGCGTCATTACTGTAGGTAAGGAAGAGGCATTTGAATATACACTGAAAGCAGCAAAACAGGAAGGACTTTTTGTAGGAATTTCAACAGGTGCTGCATTGGCAGCGATTGCAAAACATCTCCCTGAAATACAACCCGGAGCAAAAATTCTTACCGTAAATTATGATACCGGAGAAAGGTATCTTTCGATTGAAGGACTCTTCTAAATCCTTTAACTAAAAACCGATTTTAAATGAATACAAGTATCAAAGCACCCAAGGTATATCTTATCGGTGCAGGACCCGGCAACCCTGATCTGATCACTGTAAAAGCAGTAAAAATTATTGCTGAAGCAGATGTTATTCTGTGTGACCGACTTGTAAGTCCTGAAATTTTAGAGACTTATGTCAGCAAAAACGCAGAAATAATATATGTAGGTAAAGAATGCAGTAAAAATGCTTCTACCCCTCAATCGTTCATTAATTCTCTAATGGTAGATTATGCTCGCCAGAACAAAACCGTCGTACGGCTTAAGGGGGGAGATGTATCTGTATTTTCTAATATCCTGGATGAACTCCAGACTTTAAGAGAAAATCATATTCCATATGAAATCATCCCTGGTATTACTGCAGCTTTAGGAGCAGCAGCCTACGCAGGCATGCCTTTAACAGCCAGAGGATACGCCACATCAGTCCGTTTCTTAACCTATTATAAATCTGAAATTCTTACAGATGAATACTGGAAGGAACTGGCCGGGACCGACGACACTCTTGTCTTTTATATGTCCAAAGGTAATCTTGCCGGTCTGGTTGAGAAGTTCATCAGGCTGAACATTTCCGATGAGAAAAAAATAGCTGTCGTTGAGCAGGCCACAACACCTTATCAAAAGGTATATACTTCTTCTTTTGATGACTTTGAAAATAATTTTAAAGGTAAAACATTTGCCTCACCGTCACTGGTGATTATCGGCAAGATCGTGAATCTGCATGAAGAGTTCTCGTGGCTGGAAAATGCAGCAGAAGAAGGTCTCTATTTTAAATCGGTTGAAAATGGAAGCCTAATACAAAAAACTCAAAACTTTTTCGAATATGCTGTCTGAAACAAAATTAAATGTCCTTAAACAAATATCCGGGGAGTTCTCCAGGGATGAAACCATATGGGCAAGCGGATATTTAGCCGGTCTTGCAGGAACTCCTTTGACGGCTACGCTACCACCTATCCATACAGACCAGCCAGATCCCATCACTACAAGGAAAATAACCCTGGCATACGGTACGGAAACGGGAAACAGTAAAAAGCTGGCAACAGGACTTGCAGGGATTATCAAGAAAAAAGGAATTCAGGTCAAATTAGCCGATCTCTCCCAATATAAGCCTAAAGACCTTGGTAAAGAAGACTATTTCTTTGTGATCATCAGTACGCAAGGAGAAGGAGATCCACCTGTTCTGGCAAAAAAATTCTATGATTATATCCATGAAAATGAAATCAATCTCAGCAATCTTAAGTTCGGGGTTCTGGCATTGGGAGACAGCAGTTATCCTTTATTCTGTAAAACAGGAGAAGACGTGGATTACCGTTTTGAGCTATTGGGAGCAAAACGTATTGTTCCTTTAAAAAAATGTGATATTGATTATGAAAGCGAAGCCGGAACCTGGATAGAACATGTTTTTGAAGCTGTACAAAAAGCATCAGAAGGAAGCTTAAAAAATGCTTCAGCTCCAAAACAACCTTCCGGCCGAAGAAAATATAAGGGAAAAATATCTGCAATCATCAACCTCAACGATATCACTTCAGAAAAAGAAACCTATCATATTGAGATTGAAACCGAAGAAACCCTTAGTTATCAACCGGGTGCAGCTTTAGGGATTATGCCTTTTAATTCACAGGAAGCAGTGGACGAGATCATCCGGCTTACCGGAATCAATTCCCAAAAGCAGATACAAACTACAAAGCTTACGGCCAGCGTGCAGGAGCTTTTGCATAAACACCTTAATATAAGTTATTTATTAAAGTCTGTCGTTGCACAATATGCCAAGATCACTGGTCATTCAATTCCGGATGTCCGTTTAGGTCTTTTGGATCTTCTAAGGATCTATCCGGTAAAGGGACCTGATGAGTTTGAGCAGGTTATTAAGATACTGACAGGCCAATCCCCACGTTTGTATTCTGTTTCTTCTTCACTGGAAGCGCATGGTGATACTGAAATTCATATTACGGTAGCGAAATCAGAATTTTTCATTGATGACCAGAAGCAAAATGGTTTATGCAGTGGTTATTTAAGTCAATTTAAGGAAGGCGAAGAGCTTGAATTTTATATCCAGGACGCGGGACACTTCAAACTGCCTGAACCGGAAAAAGATATCATTATGATAGGGCCCGGCACCGGGATTGCGCCTTTCAGGTCGTTTCTTTGGGAACGGGATGCCACGGGAGCGGAAGGAAGAAACTGGTTATTTTTCGGGGACAGAAATTTCATTTCAGATTTCCTTTACCAATCGGAACTGATTGATTTCCTGAAAACAGGAACATTAACGCATCTGGATACCGCATTCTCAAGGGATACTGTTGAAAAAATTTATGTCCAGCATAAACTGAAACAAAAAGCACAGGAGGTATTTTACTGGCTGGAAGGGGGAGCATCCGTCTACGTTTGCGGAACCAAAGACCCGATGAGCCGTGATGTAGAAGAAACTCTTCTGGATATCATACAGGATGAAGGACGACGTAGCAGAACCGAAGCAGTAAGCTATCTCGAGGAAATGGAACTTAGTGGCAGGTACGCGAAAGATGTTTATTAAAATCTGCCGGAAATAATCACCAATTAAAAGAAAATAATAATGAGCAATAAAGATAACCTTTCGCCGGTAGAAAGGATAAAAACCGGAAGCAACGGACTCAGAGGTACGTTAAAGGAAAGTCTTGCGGATGATTTCACAGGATCTATAAGAGAAGATGACCAGACCCTTATCAAATTCCATGGAATGTACCAGCAGGATGACAGGGACAGAAGGGAAGAGCGGGTAAGCAAGAAACTGGAGTGGTTGTATTCATATATGATCAGACTGAGACTACCCGGTGGATTTTTAACCCCGGAACAATGGATCGGATTGAATGGCATTGCCGAAGATCATTCTACAGGCACGATAAAAATTACAACAAGACAAACCATTCAGCTGCACGGCATTTTAAAATCACATTTAAAACCTACGATCCAGAATTTCAATATACAGCATCTCGATTCCATTGCAGCCTGCGGGGACGTGAACAGAAATGTAACCTGTACTGCGAATCCTTCGGAGTCTCCATTGCACCAGGAAGCTTATGAATTAGCCGGTAAAATAAGTGAAATGTGTCTTCCTAAAACCAAGTCCTATTATGATATCTGGATCGATGATGAATTAATAGTCGACAGGAAAGTTGAAGAAGATCCTCTGTACCAGGACAGATATCTTCCGAGAAAACTGAAAATTGGAATTGCTATTCCACCTAATAATGATGTGGATGTATTTATCAATGATATTGCACTCATCGCTATCATTGAAAACAATAAAATCGCCGGCTACAATATTGCAGCAGGAGGAGGCTTGGGTGCAACGCATGGAAATGCGGCCACCTATGCACGTTTGGCTTCAGTATTAGGGTTTGTGGATACCGAAGAGAAAGCTTTAAAGGCCGTATATGAAATCATCACTGTACAGCGTGACTTCGGAAACAGAAGTGACAGAAAACTTTCCAGGCTAAAATATACAATCGATACAATGGGAATCGAAGGATACAGAGCGGAGGTTGAAAAAAGAACAGGCTTTGCCTTCGAACCCGCCAGGGAATTTAAGTTTGAACAAAGAAAAGACCGTTACGGCTGGACACAAAACCATGAAGGAAATTGGTTCTACACCGCATTTGTTGAACATGGAAGAGTTCTCAACACGGATAATTACCCCTTAAAATCAGGATTATTAAAAATTGCAGAAACCGGCAAGGTTAATTTCCGCTTTACTTGTAACCAAAACCTTATTCTTGCGGATATTAAAGAAGCTGATAAACCTGAAATTGAACGTCTCCTGAAAGAATATGGTATTTCTGGGTATACAACCGGAGCCAGCGCATTGCGCAAAAACTCTGTAGCATGTGTAGCCTTAAATACCTGTTCCCTGGCTTTAGCAGAAGCACAGCGTTATCTGCCTTCCCTGGTAACCAAAATAGAACCCGTACTCGAAAAATATGGCCTTTTGGAGGAAGATATCACGATCAGGATGACAGGCTGCCCGAATGGTTGCGGAAGATCACCTAATGCAGAGATCGGTTTTGTGGGTACTGCTTATGGTAAATACAACCTTCACATTGGGGGAGACCGCTTAGGAACCCGTCTTAACACGAAATTCAAAGAGAATATCGGCGAGGAAGAAATCATTGAAACGCTTGATGAGCTTTTTGGAATTTACATACAAGATAAACTAGAAGAAGAAACTTTCGGTGATTTCTCTTATCGTTATTTACAAAACTTAAATTGAAAATATGACACAACCATTTTATCGTCAGAAACAAACTAAAAAACAAAACCATTCTATTTTAGGTAAACGAATGTGTATGTGTTGTTGATTTTAAATCAATGATAGCATTAACTGTTTAAATTATTTAAATCGCAAGCCACAAAGACTTTAATGTTGCTTGTTTTTAAAAACATATCTGAATCCTCCCTTATTAAAAGTTTAAACAGGCTCATTCACATAACCTAAAAAATGAAAAAATGAAAAACAATAAGCAGGGATATTTTCTGCAGAGATCAGCTGTATTTCTATTGATCTTCTTATTTTGTACTCTTGCAGAAGCGCAGCAGCAGCTCGTAGAGTTAAGCGGAACGATAAAAAATACCGATACCCGGAAAGGGATCAGTACCGTAAAGGTGCAGGTTGAACACACTGAGGATACTTCATTAACAGATCAACAGGGTAATTTTAAAATACGTACAAGGGTAAAAGTACCTTTCAGGCTGATCATCAGCAAAGAAGGTTTTCTCACCCAAACGGTGGAAATATTATCCCTATCCAATAAAATTGCGGTGGAACTTAATCCGCAGAATGCCATCATTGATGAAGTGGTCATTTCTGCATCAAGAGTTCCGGAAAAAGTTTTAAAATCACCAATAGCTATTGAAAAGATTGATATCCGGGCGATCAGGGAAAGCCCTGCTGCATCTTTTTATGAAACCCTTGAAAATGTAAAAGGGTTACAACTATTAACGTCCAGCCTTACTTTAAAAATTCCTAACTCAAGGGGATTTAATTCTCCCAATAATTTCCGGTTTATGCAGCTGGTAGATGGGGTAGATGTACAATCTGCTACATTGGGTGTTCCTTTAGGAAATGCAATCGGACCTACAGAGCTGGATATACAGTCTATGGAGGTTACACCCGGTGCAGCGTCTGCGCTCTACGGAATGAATGCCATCAACGGACTGGCAAGCCTTCAGACAAAAGATCCTTTTACCTCCGAAGGGCTCAGCGTTTATTTCCGGGGCGGCGTGAATCATGTAGACAACGTTAATCATAAAATAAGTTCTCTGGGGGAGAGTGCAATACGGTTTGCAAAAGTTTTAAATAAAAATCTGGCGGTAAAAGTTAATGCCTCTTATTTCAGCGGAGTCGATTGGATCTCGAATAATCAAACCGATCAGAACGCCAATCCATTGATTACGGCCAATCCCAATTTTTCATTAGCTAATAACCCTGCAGAGGATCTCTGGAACAAATACGGAGATGAAAGAAACAACCGGGTTGCCGTAAAAGTAGATTATAACGGCAAACCTACCACATTCAATGTATCGAGAACAGGGTATCTTGAAAAAGACCTTGTAAGTCCTGAAGTAAAGAACATTAAATTTGATGCGGGATTATATTACCGTTTTGGAGACCAATGGAAGACTTCATATGTATACCGGTACGGATTGCTGGACGGAACATTCCAGAGGGGAAATAAAATCCGCCTCCAAAATGCGACGGTGCAGAATCACAAAGTTGAACTGACTGGTAAGGAGCTTACATTCAGAGCGTATGTCTCTATAGAAAATACAGGAGATTCCTATAATCTGAAACCATTAGCCGATAATCTTGATCTTACGAATCTTTCTAACAGCAACTGGAGAAATGCATTTCAGACGGCTTTGCAGAACAGTATTAATGCCGGTGTAAGCCTTAATGAAGCTTTTATTCTTGCCAGAAGGGAAGCCGATAAAAACAGAGTAGTCCCGGGAACCCCGGCTTTTGAACAATTAAAAAATACAATTATTGGGATTAATAACTGGGATTCGGCCAATGGAGGAGTGGCAGGAGCACCTGCAACCGGAGGAGCAAAACTGGAGCAAAAATCGCGTTTTTATCAGGGAGAGCTAACCTATGATTTCAGCAGATTTGTAAAAATATTCAATCTCCTTGCGGGTATCGATTATCGTCTTTACAGCATTACTCCCGATGGAAACAATTTTGTAGATTTTAACAGGCCGGTTAAAGAAAGAAACATCCCATTAGCTGACGGAACATTTGGTAAGGATGTTATCTATCAGAAATATGGGATTTTCGCCCAGATTACCAAGCTTTTCTTTGACGATAAATTAAAACTTAATGCCGCCTTAAGGGTGGACAGAAATCCTGAATTTGAAGCTAAAGTGAATCCGAGGATAAGTATCGTCTATTCTCCTGTAAACCAGCACAACTTCAGAGCATCATTTCAGAATGGATACCGTTTTCCTTCATTATTTGAAGCATTGTCTTTCGTCAACAACGGAAATGTAAGAAGGGTCGGAGGACTTTCAAAGGTCAACGAAGGATTAGGATATCTCGAAAATTCTTACACGTTAGCATCAATTGATAAGTTTACTTCTGCTGTGAATGCAGATGTAGACGGAGGGAAAACCCTTAACCAGGCGGCCCTGGACAATAAGAATCTTTTAGCCGTTGCCAATCTTCAAAAGTTACAACCTGAAAAGATCAATTCATTTGAGGTAGGATACAAATCGGTTTTCTTTAATAGTAAACTGGTACTGGACTGGGATTTTTATTATAATATCTACGAAGGTTTTCTGGGACAGGTAGAAGTGGCCGTACCTAAAAACGGTCAGGTGGGAAGCAATAATGCAGTGCTGGATATGACCGACCGAAGCAAGCAGGATCGTTATCGGGTATATACCAACAGCAATAGTACTTATAAAAGTTACGGGACCTCTCTGGGAATCAGATATAATATTATTAAAAACTACAATATCAATGCTAACGTCTCTTATAATGATCTGGCTTCGAACAATGCATCCGACCTGTTCATTACTTCATTCAACACCCCAAAATGGATGGTAAATGTAAGTATAGGAAACAGGGAGATCATTAAAAATATCGGATTTACAGTCGTGGCAAGATGGCAGAATCAGTTTTTATGGGAAAGTCCTTTGGCCTCGGGGAATATTCCGGCATATTACACTATAGATGCACAGGCAACATGGAAGCTTCCTGAGATCCATGCCAATGTAAAGGTTGGAGCTACCAACCTTTTTAACAGGCGTTATTTTCAATATGCAGCCGGGCCTGAAATAGGCGGATTGTATTATCTGGCTTTTACCTATGATTTAAAACTATAATTAAATGAGCAATTCCTTATATCCCATATTTTTAAAGCTGGAGCAGCTGTCACTCCTTATTATCGGTGGTGGCAGGGTTGCCCTTGAAAAGCTGGAATCGGTACTGGGTAATTCCCCTGAAACTTCAATTAAATTGGTAGCCAAGGAAATTATTACGGAAGTAAAAGCTTTACAAGCCCGGTTCCCTAATATACAGATACATGAAAGACCGTATAATGAGAATGATTTTAATAATGCAGATCTTGCGATTATTGCCGTAAATGACCTTGAGTTGGCAGGTCAGATAAGGGAAAAGGCACGGAATCATGATCTATTGGTGAATATTGCGGATAAACCGGATTTGTGCGATTTTTATCTAGGCTCCATTGTCAGGAAAGGAAGTCTGAAAATTGCCATTTCAACCAACGGAAAATCGCCAACCATTGCCAAAAGATTAAGGGAAACATTTACCGAAATCATTCCTGATGAAATGGATACGGTACTGGACAATATGCAGGATATTCGTAACCAGCTAAAGGGAGATTTTAATTATAAAGTAAAAGAACTGAACCGGGTAACGACAGAATATCTTGCTGATGGAAAAAAAAGCTTTCCGAATTCAGATCTGGAAATCGAAAAGCTGATCCACATTACCAAAATAGCCCAGAGAAGAGCAAACATTTATCTCGCTGTCATCGGAGTTTTACTTCTTTTAGGCGTATTAGGAATTATTATTTATCAGTTTAACCTTTCGGATGACATTCAGGTGTTCCTTAATAAGGACGGCCACATTTTTTATTGGATGCTTCTTACTGGTTTTCTGGCAGAAATTGTAGCAGGATCAATGGGTATGGGGTACGGAGTAATATGCACCACTATACTTTTGTTGCTCAATGTTCCGCCACCCGTAGTAAGCGCAAGCATTCATTCTGCAGAATCATTTACTACTGCAGCCGGAAGTTTCAGCCACTATAAACTGGGAAATGTCAATAAAAAACTGGTTTGGGTTCTGTTTCCGCTGGCCATTGCCGGCTCTGTGATCGGTGCATTAACCTTATCCCATTACGGCGAATATTATGCGCATATCGTAAAGCCTATTATCGCCTGTTATACTTTGTATTTGGGACTGAATATTCTTAGGAATGCTTTCAAGGAAAAAACAAAAGATCGTATAAAAACAAAAAAAAGAACCAACCTTAGGCTTCTTGGATTGGTTGGGGGCTTTATAGATTCATTCGCCGGAGGCGGTTGGGGGCCGTTGGTTACAGGAACCCTGATCAAAGAAGGAAGAATTCCGCGTTATGTTGTAGGAAGCTCTACTGTTGCTAAGTTTCTTCTAACCCTTACCAGTGCTGTTACTTTTATTTTTACCATTGGTATCCATCATTGGAATATCGTGCTTGGACTTTTACTGGGTGGTGTTTTCACTGCTCCTTTTTCAGCAATGCTTACTTCCAGGCTTCCTACAAAGAAAATGTTTGTGGTTGTAGGAATAGTGGTTATTGCAATGAGCCTTACCACAATTATCAAATCAATAATCTAGCAACCAGGATTTTACCTATACAGAAAAGCTCCCTCACGGGAGCTTTTTTGCTAACAATATAGATGTAATGATTACTTCCTATAAAAATCATTCCGTCCACAGATGTCCGGCAGCATACGTTTTTGCTTTTCCGGCAATGATCACCCGATCACCCTGATCCTCACAATATAACTTTCCTAACCTTTCGGAAAGCTGCATTGCAAAAAGATCTTTTTTCCCCAATCTGTCAGACCAGAAAGGAATTAATGAGCAATGAGCCGACCCTGTTACAGGATCTTCAAGAATACTTGCCTGCGAAGTAAAATATCTTGAAACGAAATCGCTGTGGTCACCTTTTGCAGTTACAATCACGCCACCCGGGTCCAGATTGATCTGATCAAAGATTTGCCTGTCGATTTTGATGTTTCTGATATCATTTTCATTATCATATACCAGAACATAATCCCTGGATTTAAATACCTCTTTAGGCTGGATATTCAATGATTTTGAAATCAAATCCGGTAAAGAGGACGGGGAAGGCATTCTCGAAGGAAAATCAAGATAATATAGCCCATCCCTGTAGGTAACTTTTAAATCACCGCTTTTTGTTTCAAAGATAATTTCATTCCTGTTATAGTTTAAAACTGAAATCAGACAATGGGCCGTTGCCAGTGTTGCATGTCCGCATAAATCCATTTCAATTTCAGGGGTAAACCAGCGAAGATGTATTCTTGAACCGAGGTCTATAAAAAATGCTGTTTCGGCAACCGCGTTTTCCATAGCAATCTTAAGAAGAGTTTCATCCGGAAGCCATTCTTTTAATGGTACAACACATGCCGGATTTCCTCTGAAAAGCTCATCTGTAAATGCATCTATCTGATATAATTCTAATTTCATAATTACGGATATAAACTTGTTTCCTGCAAAATTAAAAATTTCTTTTCATCTTGGCATTCCAATAGGGGCAATATCCTTCAGATGGACCTTCAGGTATATTTACGCATTTATTTTTTTCGAAGTATCAATCCCAAATCCCACACATCCCCGGAATAAGAACAGGGTAAGAAAAAGTAAATAAAGGGTTTGAGGCAGGTAAAGAAAATAACTCAGCCAGGTAAAAGGATCCATTTCATAAACTCCGGTTTCCGGCTTAATCGGAATTAGCTCTTTAGGAATTGAATTCAGATCATGTGTCAATAAGGCTACCAGAATTATGATGATCAGAATAATAGAACTTATTCTCGTCCAGAAACCCAACATTAAAAATAAGCCAAATACACACTCGCAAAAAGCTGTAAAATGAGCAGTGAACGCCGGAAAGGGAAAACCTATACTACTGATGGTATTGAACATATATCCCTGGAAAATAGGGTGGAATAATTTATTAAACCCTGCGATAAAAAAGAACAGCCCTATCAGGATTCTACAGATAATATAAATGGTATTGCTGTTTTTTTCAAAGTTTGATATGGTTGTTTTCATTATATTTTTTAATTCATTTTAATTAAACATTATTGAAGGTACAGAAATCCCGGCCTTGCATTTTATTAAAATCCAGATCACAGATTATGAAGGAATAAAGCAATGTGCATATATTCCGGCATATAGATCCCGGATAGTATTATTGTAAGCAATAATAAGGTCCTGTCACTATTTGATAAGACCAAAGACAATCAGAAATTAAGCTGTTATTTTTGGGGGAATCCAAATCGAATTAAAAAAAGAAGAGTAGGATGGATCATCATATAAAAAGAACCGGTTTTTTACATCCTTTTCAAATCTACCGAATGTAAAAGATGAAAATGGTGCAGTAAACAATGATGAGAAACCTGAACAATAATTGCCATTACATTTTACAGGCGTTGTATTGTTTTCTTTGAGAATAACTTTATCACATTCTTTATGGGAAGTTTCCTTGATGTGAAAAAAGACAGTGGTCGGAGCCGTAAAAGAATTTGTACCAGACTGAATGATCAACAAATGGGCAAGCATCAAAAATATACTCAATACCTTTATATAATGCCATAAACCGATTTGTTTCACCATAAGCACTTCCTTACACCAGACAAAGGTAATAAAATATTTACGGGTGAAATTTCTTACATCCATTCACTACAGATGTGATATTTATCAATTATTATAACTGTTTTTTATTTAATAGTTTTGCACAAAGAAAAATCACACCAAAAATATTAGGCACCATGAAACGAT
Source organism: Chryseobacterium sp. Chry.R1 (assembly GCF_039645525.1). NCBI lineage: Bacteria > Pseudomonadati > Bacteroidota > Flavobacteriia > Flavobacteriales > Weeksellaceae > Chryseobacterium > Chryseobacterium sp. Chry.R1. The sequence continues at coordinate 3,123,383 of NZ_CP151793.1, read as the reverse complement.
GCATCCTGTCAATACTATGTTTTTTATCAAGCTATATTCTTTCGGCACAAAATGCCGACAATTCCCTTCAGGGATATTACAAAGCAAGCAGTGACGATACACTTTACAGCAGTTTTAACTTCGATGGAAACGGGAAAGTTTCGATAGGTGATATGGATTATGGAGATTATTTTACAAGAAATGACAGTTTAATTATTTATCCTGATAAAAGCATTTTCATCTTTAAAATTAAAAAAGGAAAACTGCTCGGGATTTCCAATTGGGTTGAAAAAGGCGTCTGGGTTCAGAAAAAAGACAGCTCCGAAGTCAATAACAGAAAGAGTCCTCTGGAGGCTCAAAACAAAGCCCGGCTTTTAGCAGAATACTATGATAAGACAAAAAGTCCTTCAGGTTCAGATCTGGATTTTGAAGCCCTGTTTTCAGGAAAAACCGATGAAGTGAATGAAGAACTTTGCAATAAAGGGTTAGCAAAGGCCTGCATGAATCTTTTTGGGCTCAAAATGATGAAGTATACTCCCGGACTTTTGACCAAACCGGAGAAAATCGCCTCAAAAAAAATACAACCTCATCCTGAATTAATTGCCCTGTCAAAGAAAATAATAAGCATGGGAGAGCCTGAAGGGTATACGGTTCTGGGAAGCTATTATTACACATTAGGATTAAAAGAAAAAGCTTTTAAAACCTGGGATGAAGGAGAAAAGAACGGAAGCTTAAAATCCGGAACCACCAAAGCCCTTATTGAATTTCAGGAAGAACTGGAAAAAGAGGCCGCAAAAGAATAATCAGTTAAAAGTCTGCCGGAATTCAAGTGGAGAAAGCGAAGTCCTGTTCTTAAACAAACGGTGAAAAGATTGCGAATGCTCAAAACCAAGATGATAGACAATTTCCGAAACCGACATTGAAGTCGTAGACAGCAATTCTTTAGCTTTTGCAATCAGCCGGTTCTGGATATGCTGCTGTGTTGTTTGTCCCGTATGGACACGCAACATATCGCTGAGATAATTAGGACTGATGTGCAATTCGTTTGCTATAAATTGTACTGACGGAATTCCATTGATGATGAGGCTTTTATTTTTAAACTGCTCATCAAGCAGTGTTTCCAATTGCGTTAAGAGATCATTATTTACTTTCTTTCTGGTTAAAAACTGACGGTTATAAAAACGGTCACAGTATTTCAAAAGCAGGTCAATATTGGAGATGAGTAAATCCTGGGTAAAAACATCCATATTATTTTCCGTTTCCCTCCGTATATTGGCGATAATTTCCGTAACAGAATTTTCTTCTTTTTCGGAAAGGTGTAAAGCCTCATTGGCAGAATAGGAAAAATAACCGTAATCCTTTATGGAAGAAGCAATAGGATAGCCCTGCAAAAAATCCGGGTGAATCACCAATACACTTCCTTTAACGTCAGAAAGCAGAATATCTTCAAACTGCACCACCTGATGGGGAGCAATAAAGTACATGATTCCATCTTCAAAATCATAATATTGCTGACCGTATTTGAATCTTCCCGCACAATCACTTTTAATCGCAATAACGTAAAATTCCGTTGTAATAGCACTCAGAATGGTGTCCGGAGACACAGACACTTCATTAAAATCAAAAACACTGATCAATGGATTCGTAGGTTTTTTAAGCTTCAGATAATGATGCATTGCTGTAATAGAAGATACTTTTTCAGGAGTTTTCATCGTTTGTTGTTTTATAAGTTACCGTATTTTACTGCTCTTTTTTTATCTGTTCTATGCCTTTTCGATATGGGGTTACTTCAAAATCCGGGAATCTGTTTCTGAATTTTGAATCATCAAAAAGGTTATCATATTCATATCTGGGAAAAAGTTCCTGCAGTTCTTTTGCTTTCTCATTAAACAGGGCTCCAATCCTGAAAGCAAATTTAGGAATTGTAAAATATCTGAATTCCTGTCCATAAATTTCCGAAGCCAAAGCAATGAATTCTTTATAAGTCAGCCGATGATCATCAACAGGTAAGTGCCAGGTTTGACCATAGGCATCGGGTGTATTACCAATCAAAGCGGTAGCTCTGCTCGCATCGGGTGTCCAGATTAAGCTTCTTAACTTATCATCTCTTAAAGGAACCTTTAGTTTTTTTCCCTCTTTAATAGCATCGAAAATAAAAGCGTTGGTAATGCTCTGTGTTTTTCCGGGGCCATAGAATTCCGGAGCTCTGCAGATGACAATATCCATAGTTCCTGCTGCCATTTCTTTTAAAAGCATTTCTGCCATTTTCTTCCTTACTCTTCCTTTTCTACCCACAGGAGCAAACGGTGTTTCTTCCGTAAGAACGTTACCATTTTGAGGATACATGTAGGTATTATCAAAAAATACAAGCCTGGTTCCGTTTACTTTACAAGCCTCAATTATATTTTTTGTAATAAGGAGAAACTGTTTTTCCCAAAGATCCGAGTCCATCGGAAGCCCTAGTGTGAAATAAGCAATTTCACTTCCTTTCAACGCCTCAATCGCATTTTCTTTAACAGAGAGGTCCGCTGAAAAGACGGTATCCGTGTCATTTACTTTTTTTGCATTTCTGCTTACAATTCTGATATCGGAAGTGAAATTCCGCTTTAGCTCCCTTGCCAGTTCTTCGCCAATCTGGCCATTAGCACCTAATATTGTTTGCATAATTATGGGTATTTATTTCTGACTTATATTCCTATGCAAAATTCGGGCATAATCTGAATGAAATTGTATCCCGATCACCTGAATTTGTAACATAATCTCTGTTGTTGCCCTACACATATTTCAATCACAGGTGTTGATCATTCTAACATAATGACAAATCCCAATTCCATTCCTAACCTTATTTATTCTAAGAAAAAATACCGGAAATTCCTGTACTAATCCGCATTCTTGAACGTTGTGAAGGAGGTGTATTTATGCTAAACTTGTATATTTGCCCAACAATCAAATTCATTCGAGACAAAGAGAATATTAATGATGCCAAATGATGCTTCCCATAAGCTTATCCCAATGACCGATTTTGTCATTGAGTATTATTCAAACGAAGGATACGCCGATCTTCAGACATTAAATCTGATGAAAAATTATGCTAACTTTCTGAGACATCCCTTAACGCTTGCCCTGTTTGTTCCTGTAGATCCAAATGGGAATGTCTTGAAGGAACCTAAAAACTATTCTTCCTGGAAATCGCTTAAGCACAATGAAGTTCTTTCCGATGATACTCCTGCTGTAAGCGGATTTGAAGAATATAATGTCTATAAGAAAGCCGAACAAAACTGCTTTTTTGAAGGCTTTAAAGTGGCCTACAATGGGTATTCGGTCGTACGCATTACAGCATCCTATGATGAATCGATAGAATTATCTTTCAATAAAAATGATTCAAAATTTCAAACGTTTACGGATATTGAATCCCTTACTGTTTTTGATGAGATCTATCTGAGCCCTACGGCATTAAAAATGATTGGAATCAAAAAGAAATAATAGGACAGAGATCACTGTTTGACAAATATCAGGAAACGGTTACTCCAAAAAGATGCCCTATCAGTGCCGTTATCCCCATCGCAGCAGTTCCCCAGAAACAAATCCTTACCACAGCAATTCCGATTTTTGAACCTCCTGTTTTTGCAGAAACAGCTCCCAAAATCATCAGAAAAATAATGGAAAATCCATATTGAAAATAAACCATCTGGTCAATAGGAGCTAAAAGAGATACAAGAAAAGGAAGCATGGCGCCCACAGCAAATGATGCCAAAGAAGCAATGGCAGCCTGCAATGGCCTGGCCTGGCTGATCCCATTAATTCCTAATTCATCCCGGGCATGGGCTTCCAGGGCATTGTGCTCACTTAATTCAACGGCAACTTGCATTGCTGTTTCCTTACTCACACCTCTTTCTTCGTATATTTTGGCAAGTTCTTTAAGTTCCATTTCCGGCATTTCTTCCAACTCCCTTTTCTCACGCAGAAGATCAGCTTTCTCGGTATCCTCCTGTGAACTCACCGATACGTATTCACCTGCAGCCATGGACAAGGCACCGGCGATCATCCCGGCTAATGCAGCCAGAATGATCGTGTTACGCTGTGATTCTGCAGCGGCAACTCCTATAACAATGCTTGTTGTAGATAATAAACCGTCATTGGCTCCCAAAACGGCTGCCCGCAGCCAACCAACCCTGTTTACATAATGTTTTTCCTGTTGATGATGCATACACGAATGAATAAATGGTTATTCTCATCTTAAATATAAGGAAATAATACCGTATTCTACTTTTGTAAAAATAAAAAGACAATGCTAAACGCCATTTCAACAATTTCTCATTTCGAAAAAAATATTTATAATCTCTAATCAACAGTACATGCACCTCCTGGGGTCAAACATTTGTTTAGAAATTTATTGTTTTACAGGAGCGAGCTGTAACAATAATACAACTTTAAAATAACGCAACGCTACAACCAGGATCTATAAATAAATATTCATTCCGGAAAAAAGGCCCCCTAATATCCGTTAAAATGCATTCAGAAAGGGTGTTTTCACAAAAACGATATCCTTACTAAACACCCTATATATTAATCGAATATTAAATTATAAGAATATTTAATTATTTTTTTCAAAAAAAATTTGTCATATTATAATTTTTCATATCTTAGTGATGTATTAATCATAAAAAATTATATCATGAAAAATTTAAAAAAATTAGACAGAGAGCAATTGAAAACTATTTCAGGAGATGGATTCCTTGATCCAATCTTAGGATTAGTAGGTGGTGTATTAGGAGGTGTTGGAACTATCGTTGGCGGTACTATCGGTGCTGTTGGTGGTGCAGTTGGAGGAACTGTTGTTCAAGTGATCAAAAATCTTGAAAACGGACTTTGCCAGGTGCAGTGCGGAATCAACAACGTAGTACACATTACTGTTGTTAGCTGTGGAGCAAACACTTGCCACTAATAAAAATTAAAGACTAATAACCGCTCCGAAAAGGGCGGTTTTTTTATGTCCAGAAATAAACAATACAACGCTCCGTAACATTAATCAGCGGGTTTGGAACCGGAGATTTACGGACAAACTTTTATTTTAAAAATGGATAGGTAAAAAACAGAATATGAATGATATTCAATAAAAAATGGCTCAATATATTCACCAGTATATTGTTTGATCTCTGGTAAATTAAACCATACATAATCCCGGCTATTGCAGCATACAGAACATACAATATTCCACCCGCCCAATGCAACGCTCCAAAGCTTAATCCGGCAATAACAACAGCAATTATCTGACTGTTTTTAATATTCAGCAAAGACAAATGCCTTTGAAAGAAACCTCTGAACAAAACCTCTTCGGCCATGACGACAAACAGCACGTTATTCAAAGCCCATACAAAGAAATACTGATGAAATTTAATATCAATTCTTACAAAACTAAATAATAGTGTGAGTCCCATCAGCAAAAGAATGGTCATCAAAATCAGGGACCAGCTTTTCTTCAAAGCGGACCTGAAACCAGCTCCAGGCGGTACTACAAATAACAACAGGGTAAGTCCTGCCAACGTTTTATCTATATTAAAGTACATTGTGAAAGGAACACCGTCTTTTGAAACCTGTATTTTGTCGAAAATGAGCACATTATTAAACCCCGGCAACAGATGCTGAAAAATGATAATCGAAACAGCCAGAATTACCAATGCCAAAGTATGATATAAAAACCTGCTGTATTTCAGGTTCTTTGCCAGCACAGTATACAGATAGACCAAAGCTGCAAACAACGTTATAATTAAAAATCCTGTAACAGATATAAGCTGAGTGAAGAGGCTCATCATCAAAACAGAAAATAATACTCCTGTTTTGATGAATTCTTTTCTTTCCATATGGTTGATGATACTTTAATTAAACTAATAACTGCTTGGTTTCTGAAAGTAAAAATAATAATAAAAAAGCCAATTAAGAATTTTCTGTTGGAACTGAATAAAAAAGCTCCTGCAAAATGCAGGAGCAATACCTATTGAGAGCTTTTTTTTTGATTTATTTTTTAACCAGTTTCAAACTTCCGGTTTTACCGGTACTGGATCTCCATTGAACAATATAAGTACCGCTCAAATGATTTTGAATATCAATAGGAAGCTTTTGTAAACCGGCTTCTAAATCCTTAGAATAAGCATTTATTGTTTTACCATTAATATCTGCTATGTTTATTGAAACTGTTTCCTTACCTGCAGCCGTATAATACAATTCGGTAAGTCCCATGCTTGGATTTGGAGCTATTAGTGGTGTATTTTGAGGGTTTGCTGTTTTTGTAACCGGTATACCACCTCCCGGAATGCATAGGTTACATTCAAAACGGGTAATTCTCATGAGATATTTATTGGTAGCAATACAGGTAATCGCAACACCGTATCCGAATTGACCGGTATAGTAGGTCACAGGAGGAATTATAGTCTCATCTCCAACATGGGTTCCAAGCTCATAATATCCGCTTTGTAAGGATGGAGTACTAAAAGTTACATTAACATAGGTGACAGGGGCCGGGCTCCCGGGAAGAAGATAGATCACAGGAAAATTATAATCCTTTGAGGAAACAACATCTGGAAGAAAAGTATTTGTTCTTATATTAGAGCCAATTTTTATATCCAGGGTAACATTTGTATGGGCGTGCCCTGGTACGGTTTCACCTATAAAATTGTCATCCCTGGTAAAAGTAATGTTATAGGTATCTCTTACAGGAGCAATTATCTGCGCAATTATCTGACTTTGAAAGAAAGACATAAAGGATAAAAATAGAATTAGTTTTTTCATGCAATTAAATTTAGGTTAGTAAAATATTTTTAATAAAATTGAGATTAAAATAAGGTACAGCCAACAAACAATTAGCAACTGAGCAAACTGGTCTAGTATCTGTCTTGTTTTCCCTAGTAATCGTCTATAACATACTATTAAAAGAAACTCCGATAATGCTCATATTAAAAATGATATGACCCATTATCATATCATTCTTCAGTCCGAGCTTTTCAACAAAGTATTTTGAGCTTTCCTGCAAAGTTAAACTCTGATTTCCCCCATAACTTTGTCCATGCAAATAATGATACAAGCATGAAAAAGAAAGACCCAACTGTTTTAGGACCAAGATTAATATTAAATGATTATAAGGGAGCTGATGTAGAAGGAGAGGCCTTTGTAACCGACCATATTTTCAGCTATATCCTGCAGGGAAAACATGAGGTATGGCTTGGCAATAAAAAATATTCGTTTCAACAGGGAGATTTCAGATTCTTCAGAAGGAATCAGCTGGCTAAATACGTTAAAAATACCGGTACTGAGGGCTTTAAATCAATTGCTATCCATATTGACCAAACCACTTTAAAGGAAATGAGTCACCAATACGGATGGATAGCAGATGAAATGAATTTGTCCGGAGAAGTGCTTTTGATCAGTCCCGATAATCTTCTCAAAGGATTTACAGAATCTCTGATTCCCTATCTGCAGGAGCCTGAAATTGATCATCATATTCTAATGTTAAAAACCCGGGAGCTGATCATGTTACTGATCAAAAACAATCCACAGTTTAAGAATATCCTTTTTGATTTCAGAGAGCCCGGTAAAATTAATCTCGAGGCATTTATGAATAGTCATTACAGATATAATATCAGTATTGAACGTTTTGCTTTTCTTACAGGGAGAAGTCTGGCCGGATTCAAAAGAGATTTCGAGAAGCTTTTCTGACGAGCCCCCGCAGGTGGCTCGTCAGAAAAAGACTGGAAGATGCTCAATATCAAATAGAGGAAAAAGGAAAAAGGCCTTCTGATATATACCTGGATCTGGGATTCGAAGATCTTTCTCATTTTTCATATGCTTATAAAAAAGCATTTGGGTACGCTCCCAATAAAAAATAATATCAATAAAAACCAATACAATAATAATGGATATACAATTAAAAGGAAAAAGAGCATTAATTACAGGTTCAAGCTCCGGCCTCGGCGAAGCTATTGCAAAAATGCTAGCAAATGAAGGTGCTATGGTAATTATTCATGGCCGTGATAAAAGCCGTGCCGAGAACGTTGCAAAAGCAATAATCGATAAAGGAGGGTCTGCAGAAATTGCTATAGGGGATCTTTCAACTGATGAAGGAGCAGATCAGGTAGCCGCCGAAGCACTCCAGTCTGGAAAGATAGATATCCTGATTAATAATGCAGGTGCAACTTCCCATAAGTCCTGGGGTGAAGCGACAGCCGATGACTGGCTGAATATTTACAATACAAATGTAGTTTCATATGTACGGATGATTCAACGTATTGTGCCACAGATGAAAAATCTGGGTTGGGGAAGGGTAGTCCATATCGGAGGAGGCCTTGGCATACAACCGATTAAAGAGCAGCCTCATTACAATGCAACCCTGGCTGCCCGTCATAATATGTCTGTTTCGCTTGCCAGAACACTAAAAGATACCGGCATCACATCAAATGTGGTGTCGCCGGGTGCCATTATCAATCCAATGGTGGAAGACTGGCTCAAAAATGCAGCCCCGAAATTTAATTGGGGAACAGATATGGAGGAGATCAAGTACAAAGCTGTCCAGGAGCTTATCCCTAATGACACAGGAAGGTTTGGTGAACCCGAAGAGATTGCCGGAGCTGTAGTATACCTTTGTAGTCGTTTTGCCAACTACATCAGTGGGTCTGTTCTTCGGGTAGACGGCGGTACAATACGTTGCCTGTAAATAATAAAATCCGGCAGACCCGAGTGATCTGCCGGATCAGTAGAATTCATTTGATGCATAATACATCGGTTCTTTTAGACATTTACAGAAAATTGTTGAAATAAAAAGGAGACCTTCTGGTCTCCTTTTCTTTATATTTAAAAGCTAACTACCAGTAATTTGCATTTCAAAAAGTCAAATAAATCCCGGATAGCCCTTAGATCAAAAATGTTTTTTACGTAAAACATTTTTATAGAAAAAATGAATATTTTTAAATAAATTAGAGCTTTCCACGATACAAGATTTAACCCTTCAATCATGAGCCTGAATTTTAAAAACAATACGCTGAAAAAAATACTAATTCCGCTTTTAATAATAGCTTTTTTATTTTTAGTTGGTGCCCTTTATCAAAAGAAGGTGCGGTATAATTTAGTCACCATTTCAGAAAACAAGGTGTACAATTCAGGAGTTATTCCTCCTGACAAATTACCGGCGGTATTAAAGAGTCACAATATAAAAACGGTTATTGACCTACGGGATGGCCTGCAGCAAACGGAACTCAACCCGGAAACAAAGAAACAGGTAAATGCGGAAGAAAATGCCGTAGATAAGCTTTCAGGTATTCATTATTTCAATTTGCCCACCGATCAGATTCCCCAGGACAGCACGGTAAAAAAGTTTTTATCTATTATGGATGACCCTAAAAATTATCCTGTTTTGATCCATTGTCATCATGGTGTTGGGCGTTCGCGTTTATTCAGCTCACTGTACAGAATTGAATATGAAAATTTCACCAACGAAGAGGCGAGAGCAAATGCCCGTTTCCTTTGGGAGTTCGGTAGTAATTTCTCTAAAAATTCGGACAAAGGAACTTATCTGTTGAATTACAAGAAAAGAACATCAGGCAAAAAACAGGATTCTTTATAAGAGATAAAATAATATATCCAACAAACTGAATAAAAATTAAATATAATGAAGTACTACCATGTAGATGTTTTCTCAAAAAAGAAATTTTCTGGAAACGGATTGACCATTTTTGAGATTAATGAGGAATTTGATAAAAAGAGCATGCATATTCTAACGCAGGAAATGAAGCAATTTGAAAGTATCTTTTATTATAAAATCAATCCGAACACTTTCAGAGCATACATATTTACAGTTGAAGAAGAGCTGGATTTTGCAGGACACCCCATAATCGGCTTGTCTGCAATGCTTCACGATCTTTATTCCCCGAAAAAGGAGAGAAACAGCTGGACTATTGAGCTTAATGAAAAACCGGTTGTTGTGGAAACAACAAAAAAACCACACTATTATTCAGCAAGAATGAATCAGGGAATTCCGGAATTTAAAACGGTATTAAGAAAAGAACAAGAAAATGAATTTTTAAGCTATTTAAATCTGAGCATGGAGGACAAATTCGAAGAATTTCCATTTCAGGTGGTTTCTACTGGTTTACCTTACTTAATAGTTCCTGTAAAAGCCAGTGCATTAGGCAAATCAAAAATTATAATTCCTGATTTAGAAGTTAAGCTTAATGAAATTGGTGCCAAATTCATATTTGTTCTGGATGTTGCCGGAAAGCAGGGGAGAACCTGGGATAATCAGGGTTCGGTAGAAGATGTTGCCACAGGAAGCTCAGCTGGTCCTGTAGGTCCCTACTTAGTTGAGAATAAAATTGCAGAAATAAATAACGAAATCATTATTGAGCAGGGGCATTTTTTGGGAAGACCAAGCCAGATTAAAGTTATGGTCACCGGTGAAAATGAACAAATGGATCATGTTTTTGTAGAAGGGGATGTTTGTAAAATAGTACAAGGTGAAGTATTCATCTAGCTAAGAGCAAATTTGCTCCTGGTATATATTTAAATAAAATTGAAAATCAGGCTTACATAAAGTCTTTAGTAAGAATTAAAACAAATCGGCTCTGCCAACTTACAGATAAATTTGACAAGGCATTTGACAACACTTCGTTATAGGGAATTATATGAAAGACATAATATATAAATTAAACAAAGAAATAGAAATTGAAAAAATAATAGCCCTATTATTTGATTCTGATTATTTGCCACTCGAAGATATGAATGATAAAATTCGTTTACAAAAAATGTTCACTAATGCAAATCTGATAGTTTCTGCTTGGGATAACACAAAACTTGTTGGAATTGCTCGTTCTTTGTGCGACTTTAGTTATTGTTGCTATCTTTCAGATCTTTGCGTTGACTTACAATATCGAAATCTGAATATTGGAAAAAAATTAATTGAACTCACAAAAGAAAGTGCAGGCAATGAATGCAAACTAATTTTGCATTCAAATGCAAATGCATTTAAATTTTATGAAAAAATTGGAATGAAAAATATTTCTGAAGCATTTATAATTCAAAGAAATTATTAAGTATGCTTATTATAAAGAGATACATGAAATTATACTAGCATATACAATTTAACATAATATAAATTATAGGACTTTTAAAATTCATTCCGAATAGGGGTAATTATCCTTCATACGCTCATCTTTCTGTCACCTTTTCAAATATCCGATTCTCAGCCATTACAAATCTTGTCATATGGCAATGTAAATTCTTTATAAACCTTATACCTTTATCCTAACCAAAAAATAAAATCATTATGAAACCTAAAATGATCTGGTCAAATCTGGCCGTAGCCAATCTTGAACGTACCCACAAATTTTATACAGACTTAGGATTTAAACCTAATGGTCCGCACACCTCTGATCAGCTGGTAAGCTTTTTCTTTGGTGACAATGATTTTGTGATCCATTTTTTCCTGAAAAATATCCTGGAGTCCAATCTTAAGCCGTTAGAATTCTGCGACACCCAGAAAGTCCATGAGATTGTTTTTACGCTATCTGCAGAAAGCAAAGATCAGGCAGATGAATGGGCTAAAGAAGTTGAAAAAGCCGGTGGCACCATTGTCTCTGCGCCTCAAAGTTTCGGAGATAATTACTATGGATTTGTTTTTTCGGATCCTGACGGCCATACCTTTAATGTATTCCATATGTAGTATTCCTGGATTTAATTCTTATATTTGCCGTAATACAATCCAATATGAACCATTCAAGCTGTTTGCCTCCTCCAAGATTTTAATATTTCTAAAGTGTAACTGAAGTATTAACGCTGATAAAATTTTATTGGCTATTTTCTAATGCTTCAGATTCAATGACTTATTAATTAAAATCTTTGTCTTTACAGACAGGCAAATTGTCTTATGAAAAAATCATATGTATTATTACATCTGGCCGTTATACTGGCTGGATTTACAGGAATATTCGGAAAACTCATCTCGCTTAACGAAGGTCTTCTGGTCTGGTACCGGCTGTTATTCTCTACTCTCATTTTATTCGTGATTCTCAAATCGCTGAGATTCCCTTATATGATTTCAACCCGGGGAAAATTCCATATAGCCAAAGTTGGAATACTGATTACCTTGCACTGGTTATTTTTTTACGCAAGTATCAAATACGCTAATATCTCCATAGGTGTAGTATGTTATTGTCTGACCAGTTTTTTTACTGCCGTATTCAAACCTCTTATCGATAAGGAACGGTTTAAGATTTCCGAGCTGTTGTTAAGTTTATTAACGGTTTTTGGGATCAGTCTGATTTTTCATTTTGATACATCGTATCAGTTAGGAATTGGTTTGGGTGTTATTTCATCCGCTATTGGCGCTTTGTATACCATTTTCAACAAGCGCCTGGTTCAACATTATGACACCAAAGTCATTAATTACTACCAGATGCTTAGTGGAACTGTTTGCCTGGGTACCGTCCTACCGGTTTATCTTTATTTTTTCCCGGTGGAAAGTATGATTCCCGGGATGAAAGATATCGGTTATCTGATGATCCTGGCTCTCTTTTGTACAGTGGGTCTCTATGTTATATTTGCAGAGGTTTTAAAAAAGATCCCTGCATTTACAGTGAACTTAACCTTCAATCTGGAGCCTGTTTATGCAATTATCATGGCCTTTTTATTCTTTAATGAAAGCAAACAGGTAAATCATTCATTCTATATTGGACTTTCTCTGATCATTACTTCTGTTGTATTACAGACCATCATTTCGATCAGGAAAAAATAATATATACAAAACCCTCTTCCTTTATGGTAAGAGGGTTTTAAAATCAATTTAAATCACAAAATAGTGACAAATTAATTATCGTACATGCTTTTCAATCTTGCTCTGTTTATCTGTATTATATCCTTATTCTTGATCTTATGTTTCTTTTGCAGTGGCCCTTGCGGGATATGTATTGCTTCTTCCGTGATCAATTGGTTCAGTTTATTTGTCGAAAGCTGTAAGCATTTTTTTATAACAGATGAAAATTTAAGATTAAAATCAAAAGGATATTTAATTTCAAAGGCTATGATATCATGGTCACCATTCAGAATATCTTCTGCTGAAATCTTTTCATATTCCAGCTCATACCGGACACTCTCATAATCCAGCTCAACATTATTTTTCCATGCTGTTTCCCTGGAAAACGCGTAATCCCAGGCTGTCTTTGTACAATTCTCCGAAAACTTATTAAAAAGATTTTTATCTATGTTTTCTGGTTTTATCCGAGAGAAAATCGTCATGTTATAGGAGCTCCCACATTTTAAACAGTTGTAAATTAACCATATATCGATATTCTTTTTTTGAGCGTTCATCCTGAATTTCTCACTGCAATAAAATCTGTCGCTGCTGCAATGACTGCATTTTCTTTTTAAAAAGGGAGTATTTATTATTTTTACCTCCCAAATATATTGTATCATTTAAAGTATGCTTATTATTCTTCATTAATTTTGGGATATCATTTAATAATATTATAGTCTTGATCCATAAGATGATCAGGACACTGTAGAAATAATTCATGCAATTGCCTTTGTAAGCAACCCAATAAATAATATGATTAAATGAAAAACCTGTTCGGGTATAGAATTACCCAAATAAAGAAATAATCAGCCTGTGGTTTATAAGGCCGATTTTAAGCTGCTATAAGTTTAAGAATGGTTCTCAATGATCATTGATTTGTGATATAAATATAATCAATCTCTTGTAAACAGCGATTATTTGATCATTTTTTTATTCGTTACGATTCCTTTTTGAGAATAATATGATTTTTCCTAACCTTTACAACTACCCTGTCTCCGGGCTCAAAGCCGCAATCCAATGTTTTACAAAAGATTTTTATAAAACAATTTCAATTTTTTTTGGAAAATATTTGCGTAGCTAAATAACTTCATATATATTTGTAGTCAAATAACTACACGATGAATTTAAGAAGAGATGTATTCCAGGCAATAGCAGATCCTACCCGAAGATCTATTTTGATGTTGGTGGCGGCCCAATCGATGACCGCGGGAGCCATTGCTTCTAATTTTGATACTGCCCGCCCTACTGTTTCGAAGCATTTACAGATCCTTACGGAATGTGAACTTTTAACCCAGGAACAAAACGGCCGCGAAATGATATACCACCTCAATCCCAATAAAATGAAAGAAATAGCCGATTTTATAGAACCCTTCCGCAAAATGTGGGATGAGAAATTCAATAAGCTGGAAAGTGTGATGAAGGCATATCAAAACATAAGTTGTAAGTAATGGGCAATGAATAATTATACCCAACAACTCTTACTCTCCCACTCTCAACACCAAAACCCTCAAACCAAAAACATGGAACTAAAAACAAAAATTCACGCCGAAGACGGCAAGCAGGAAATCTTCATCACCAGGGAATTTGATCTTCCTGTCCATCTTCTCTTTAAAGCTTACACAGAACCCGAATTGGTAGAACAATGGATGGGAGCAAAAGTCGTAAAGATGGAAAACAGACAACATGGCGGTTACCGTTTTGAAACCTCAAATCCACAGGGCGACGTAGTCTTCAGTGCCAACGGAACGATCCATGAGATCATTCCCGATCTCAAAATAACCAGGACCTTTCAAATGGAAAATACGCCCTTCCCCGCTCAGATCGAGTTTTTAGAGTTTGAAAAATTAACTGACACCACCAGCAAAATTACCATCCAAACCATCTATAAATCCGTAGACTTCAGGGACCAGCACCTGAAATTACCATTTGCCCAGGGAATCAATATGGCCCATAATCGACTTCAGGAAGTGGTTAAGGGAATTGAGAAATTAGAGATTAGAAGTTAGAGGTTAGAGGTTAGAGGTTAGAGGTTAGAGGTTAGAGCAAAAATAATCATTTCACTTTTTAGCCCCAAAATTCGGATCCTGCAAACCTCACCCTCACACACTCAAACCCTCCCACTCTCAAACCCTAAAACTCTCCCACTCCCAAACCCTAAAACACAAAACACCATGAATCCAAAAACAGACTTTTTCTTTAACGAACCCGGCCAATGGCAAAAAGAATTTAAAAAATTAAGAACCATTGCTCTAAGTACCGAACTTGTAGAAGATTTAAAATGGGGATGTCCCTGTTATACCTATGAAGGGAAAAATATTTTTTTGATCCACGGGTTCAAAGACTATTGCGCCCTACTCTTTTTTAAAGGTGCTTTAATGAAGGATCCTGATAAACTCCTGATCCAACAGACAGAAAATGTACAGGCCGCAAGACAAATCCGCTTTACAGATCTGGAACAGATTAATGACCTTGAAAAAATTCTTCGGGAATACATGTTTGAGGCTGTTGAAATTGAAGAATCGGGAATTAAAGTTGAAATGAAAAAGACCAAAGAATTCGAAATGGTGGAAGAATTTCAACAGAAGCTGGATAAAGATCCTGTTTTAAAACAAGCCTTTGAAGCCTTAACACCGGGAAGACAAAGGGCCTACCTACTCCATTTTTCCTCTGCTAAACAAAGTAAAACCCGTGAATCAAGAATTGAAAAATGCATTCCTCAAATTCTTGACGGTAAAGGAATTAACGACTAATCACAAAAAAATTATACTATGGAAACACAATCAAACAAATCCGAAAAAAGAAATAAGATCATCTATTGGATATTTACCCTTTGGCTGGCATTGGGAATGGTATCAACCGCTGCGGTTCAGCTTTTAAAAAATAAAGATGAAGTGGAAAACTTTACCAGCCTTGGATATCCGGCTTACCTCATGACCATTATCGGAGTATGGAAAATCCTGGGTGTCATCGCCGTACTTATACCTAAGTATCCTTTATTAAAAGAATGGGCTTATGCAGGATTTTTCTTCGTGATGTCAGGAGCTATTATTTCCCACCTTGCCTCAGATCACAATTCAAGTAAAATTTTTGCTTCACTATTGCTTTTGGTACTTACTCTGATTTCATATTACTTCAGACCTGCTGACCGAAAAGTTGGATAGGTAATAATAATGTATTGTAAGTTTTTTAATCTGGTTAAAAATATCTGCATGATCAGTTAGACAAAAATTTTAAAAAATATACATAAAACACATATAATCAGGAACTTAAGGAATACGTATTATACGAAATCACATCCCATTAAAGAATAACAAAAAACATCAAATTAATATGAATAAGAAAAAATTAACTTCACAACAGAGTCAGGAGCTTTTAAAAATTCTGAAGACGCGTTTTGAAAAAAATACCGGCCGCCACAAAGGCCTTGACTGGAATAAGATCCAGACCAGGCTTGAAGCACAACCTGAAAAATTATGGTCACTTTCTGAAATGGAAGATACTGAAGGAGAGCCCGATGTCATCGGTTACGATAAAAAATCCGATGAATACATTTTTGTCGACTGCTCTCCGGAAAGTCCAAAACGAAGAAGCCTATGTTACGACTATCAGGCCTGGGAATCCCGTAAAGCCAATAAGCCGGAAAGTAACGCCATCGACAAAGCGTCAGAAATGGGAATCGAATTACTAACTGAAGAACAATACCGCCAACTTCAGGAATTAGGAAAGTTTGATCTGAAAACATCCAGCTGGGTAAAGACACCTCCTGAAATTCGTGAATTGGGAGGCGCCATCTTCTGCGACCGCCGGTACAATATGGTTTTCATGTATCACAACGGTGCAGATTCATACTACGCTGCAAGAGGATTTCGTGGGAGTTTGAGAGTTTGAGAGTTTTGGGGTTGAGAGTTAGAGGGTCTGAGGGTATGAGAGTTTGAGAGTATTAGGGTTGTAGAATACTGGGTTGGTATGAGGTTGTTTGATTTGGTAGGTGGTTCTAGATATCGTTAAGGTTGAGAGTATTTTATTGTAATAACTCTCAACTCTCAACTCTCAACTTTCAACTCTTAACTTAACTTTACATCTTGAACCTTATTGCAGCTCTCATACCCTCTAACTCTCAAACTCTCAAACACAAATACAACTCCCCCTTATTCTTCAACTTTCAATTCCCTTATCCACGGTGTTTCCACGCTCCAAAAGATAATATCCACACCCAGATAGTTTCCGGCATATTCTACAAACTCTTCTTTTGTGAAAGGTTTCTTCGTTTTTGGATTTTTATATGTGAGTGTTGGCTCCTGGACTGCCATTGCAACTAAAGAAAGTTGTCCTTTATACTGATTAAAGAAGGGATAGGAATTTTTCATCTGGGCATTTTTGTTGGGAACAATATCAGGACCGCCTAAACCCACATTATTTTCTTTGGCAAACTTAAATAGCCTGGACATATATTGATGATCATTTTCCCATTCACATGGAAAGAAATTGACATACTGCAAAACGTTGGACTTTTTGAATACCTCTTTTGCAAACTTTAGATTATCGATCTCTGCCTGAAAATACCGGTCACAGCTGAAACCGGTTTTATCTTTTTTCATCTCAATGTCTATAGATGTTTCCGGTAAATTAATACCTTGAATTCTTCCGTCAAATTTTTCAGCTAAAGCGCCAATGAGCTTTTGAAATCTTTTTTGAACTTCGGGATTCCATTGTTGGGTGACCCAACCATTCCCAACAGGCTTATTTTCACCAGGGTTATCATATTGCGGAACCAATCCTCCTTTATATTCCTTATCTTTTAATATATAATCCGGAACGTATTGGGCTTCGGGTTCAAAAAAGCGGTCCTGAAGCTGAATAAACAACTTTCTATCGAGTTGGCTTAGGAAATTGAGATCATTTTCAATCCGGGAAAAATCATAAACATCTTTTTCTTTTTCCAAAGATTTCCAATTATAAACAATTTGAACTCCTCCGATCTCTTTGCTTCTTATCTTTTTTTCCAGATCATGAAGATCACCTGAAGAAGTATAAATATAATTTTGAGGTTTTTGAGATTTGAAAGAACTTGCTCCAAAGAAAATGAAAGCAAGACAAAATATTTTAAAACTTTTTATCATATCCGATTTTTATTATCCTTTTATAAGCACTTTTTATGCCTAAATGAGTTTTTGATATACGGGAAAATATCCGGGAAAGTTTTTTTTAAGCGATTCTCGGCAATTAGGAAAAATTTGATATACACAAGTATTTCGGGGACTTTTTTTAATAAATTTTATTTCCATTAAATATATCTTTGATTTAAATAGTTTGGTTAATTTAGCAAAATCGAAATTTGATTTAATATAATTCTAAGGATATGAAAAAATTAATTATGTTGGGTTCATTATCATTCTTTTTAATGAATTGCAATAAAAAACCGGAACCTGTAACTCCAAAAGTGGAAACCGATTCTGTTGCAGTTGAAGAGCCAGTGGTTGATACATTAGGAACAAAGTCATTTTGCTATTTAGGAGTAATAGGTAAAGACAGTGTTTTTGCATCTATTGATGATAATCTGGGAACCATCTCAGGTAAATTAGCTTATAAAAACAGCGAAAAGGACAGTTCTAAAGGAGATATAACAGGCTTTAAATCAGGAGATACATTAAAACTCACTTATGAATTCCAGTCGGAAGGTACTAAAAGTAAACGCGATATTTTCTTTATTCAGAAAGACAATACATTAATTGAAGGAATTGGAGACCATAAAGAAGAAGGCGGGCAAAGTAAGTATGCCGACGAAAAGAAAGTTGCTTACAAAGATGGACCGAAAATGAATGTTGCTGATTGTGCGCTTGTATCCAAAGCATTAAAATAATACAGCTTCTTTCATCAAATTAGCGACTTTCCACGAATACAAACCTAAATCATATTCTATGCAGACACTTCAATTCAGGCCTTTTTCACAGTCCGAATTTATTGAAGATTTAAGGAGAATATTTCCTCAATATAAAATTCAGACAAGTTTTGGAACATTACAGGTTCGTACAAGTGGTTTTACTCTTACCGGAAATGTAAAAATAACGACCAATCCGGGAATAGGTACCGTTACTACACAAACCAACAGTGATATCCCTCTATTTTATTTTATCTTCTCTTTTCCGATCGCTATTTATATCAGAATGAAAAAAGATAAAATAAAACATCTTGAAGATGAAGTGGTTGCGGGTATAAAGCGCATACTTAGGCAA
Source organism: Chryseobacterium sp. Chry.R1 (assembly GCF_039645525.1). NCBI lineage: Bacteria > Pseudomonadati > Bacteroidota > Flavobacteriia > Flavobacteriales > Weeksellaceae > Chryseobacterium > Chryseobacterium sp. Chry.R1. The sequence goes on along the minus strand of NZ_CP151793.1, from coordinate 3,104,339 downwards.
GATCCCCACGGTTAATCAGCCGTGATACAAACTAAAAAAACAGCCATATGGCTGTTTTTTTAGTTATGAATCTCTGTTTATAATTTCAATAAAATCATTGATGCCTTCGTCAGGAGTATTCCAAGAAGTAATCAACCGGATTGCAGAATACTGGTCATCGATCTTTTTCCAGATGTAAAACTCAAATTTTTGGGATAAAATATCGATAAGCTCATTACTCAAAATAGGAAATATCTGATTGGTATAAGTCACGGATAAAAAGGCAGTTCCTTTTTCCTGTAGGGCATTTTTTATTTTCATCGCCTGCCGGTTCGCATGTCTGGCCAGATCAAAGTACAGATCATCTTTCATCAGTTCCAGAAATTGGACTCCAAGCAACCTTCCTTTTGCCAGCAAAGCCCCTTTTTGTTTGATATTGAACCCAAAATCTTCCTGAAGAACAGGATTATTGATCACAATTGCCTCCCCTATCAGAGCTCCGTTTTTAGTTCCTCCCAGATAAAAAACATCAGTCAGCCGGGCAACGTTTTCAAGACTCAGGTCACTTACTTCTGCCGTTAAACCATGTCCAAGCCTTGCTCCATCCATAAAAAGATACAAGCCTCTTTCTTTGCAAAATGCGGAAAGATCCTCCAGTTCTCGGGTGGTGTAAATGGTTCCTAATTCTGTTGAGTTGGAAATATAAACCAATTTAGGCATCACCTGATGTGGAACATTGGTATGGCTTTCCAAAACCGTTATGATATCTTCCGGTGTTAATTTCCCATCTGCTTTTTCAATGCCTAGAATCTTATGGCCTGTAGCTTCAATAGCTCCGGTCTCATTATTTAAAACATGACCTGTAGAAGCAGAAATTACAGCCTGATAGGGTTTTAAAATAGATGAAATAACGATCAGGTTAGCTTGTGTTCCGCCTGAAACGAAATAAATTTCTGAATCTTTTTTTCCTATTTTTTCTCTGATCAGTTGTTTAGCTTCTAAAGAAAAACGGTCTTCCCCATAACCGGCTTCCTGCTCGAGATTAGAACGTAAAAGTGCTTGTAGAATATTGGGATGACATCCCTCTGAATAATCGTTTTTGAATGAAAATTTCATAGATCAAAATTAAAAAAATTGAAGACAACAAGCGCAACATTTCCACAATATTTTGTTAGATTTGTAGATAAAATCGTCTAACATTTTGAAAACAACATTAACAGAAGAAAATTATCTGAAGGCTTTGTTTCATTTGGTTGATAATGAAGGGAAAGTAACGATTAACGAACTGAGTAAATTTTTAAATGTAAAAATGCCCAGCGTTAATAACATGATGAAAAAATTTGCAGAAAAAAGCTGGGTTGTTTATGAAACCTACAAACCTCTCCGAGTTACCGAAAAAGGAAGACGGGAAGCAGCTTTGGTAGTGCGTAAACATAGGTTGACGGAAATGTTTCTGGTGAAAAAAATGAACTTTGGCTGGGAAAATGTGCATGAAATTGCAGAACAATTGGAACACGTACACTCCCAGATCTTTTTTGATAAAATGGATGAAATTCTGGATCATCCGAAATTCGATCCCCATGGAGAGCCTATTCCCGATAAAGATGGAAATATTATTGCTCAGGATCTGCAGAAGCTGAGTAATTGCGAAGTCGGTGAAACCGTAGTTTTTGCTTCCGTTACACTCTCTGATGATGCTTTCTTAAGCTATCTCACGGAGAGAAAGTTATTACTGAATACAAAGATAAAGATCATTAAAATTGAGAGTTTCGATAAATCCGTAACAATTGAAATCGAAGGAAAAAAAGAAATTCTAAGTAAAAAAGCGACGGAGAAAATACTGGTAAAAAAGTAAACCCTAAGTATAACACAAATAAGGTGGCCTGGAAAAAATCCGGCCACCTTTTTTATATCCTTAAAAAGGAACAATAAGTTTTAAAGATACATTCCTTCCCATATTATAAATATTGCCTAAATACTTCAAACGGCTAAGATGCGACTGATAGGCACGGTCAAAAACATTATTCACCTGAAACTGGAGGACTGCGGAATGATTTTCCGAATAGTTGATAGCCATGGACGTTCCTATATTACATAAGGTATAGTCAGATGTTGCAGTTTCAGTACCATTGAGGTTAAGGTATCTGTTCTGCGCAGCTGAATATTCTATTTCTGCCATTGGAGTAATCGAAGAAATAATTGTGGAACCTGTAGCTATTTTCTGGGATATATTGCCTGATAATCTCAGCGGAGAGATCAATGGAAGATATTCGCCGTTGATTCCCTGGTTTTTAAACATCTTTTCCCGGTTGAATCCATAAATAACCGAAAAACTGGTTTCAAAATTAAATCCCTTCCACTTCTCTGGATGAAGAGAAAACCATGCTTCCATACCATAAAGTTGGGCAGAAGCCTGCTGATATTGGTAGGTTTTGTTTCCCTGGGAATCGACGAGAGGATTTCCCTGACTGTCTATAAGCAATGAAAGATATATATAATTCTGAATATTATTGTTAAACAAACTCACGTCTGCAGAAAAATCTTTAAAGCGTGTACTGACTCCCAAGTCTTCCTGTAATGAAAACTCCTGATCAAAATTCCTGTTTCCTTTGTAAATAATATGAGCTCCCGGATCCAATCCATTGGAACCTATTTCTGTGATATTAGGAGCTCTGTAGCTTCTTCCGATATTTGCTTTAAGACTGATGTGCTTCGTTAACTGAAACGCTGATCCTATGCTGGCAGATAGTCCGCCGAATGTTTTATGATACAAGGGAAATCGAAGTTCGGCACTGGCAGATGATGATGGGACGTGTTCTTCAAATTGGGTCATAGGATTTGTTCCTATATAAAAGTCACTCCATCTAATATTCCGAAGATCATACCGCGCACCACCACTGATGTTGAGTCTTTTGTATTTCCATTTTACATAAGCATAAACTCCTCCCTCCTGCAGATCATAGTCCGGAATAGGAAAATCAGTTGCTGATTTATTTTTATTATTCTGCATCATACCATTCACTCCGGCAGAAATTTCAAAAGAAGAAAATTTTGGAAAATTATAGCGTACCCCATAATTTAAAGTGTTGAGTCGTACATACATCCCGGCCTGCGAGGGAAATGTAGGATGATTGTATTCACGGCGGATATTTTGTTGTAAGGCCAGCTGAATATCCAGGTCACCTTTTCCCAACTGTTCGGTATGTTGAGCATATAGCCTGTAATGCTGAATTCTCTGGTGCAATGGGGAAAGAGCATAAGAGTTAAGCTCTTTTTCCGGCACAATAGGTCTTTTTTCCATATCATCATCATCTCCCTCTCCTACCTGATAAGTAAATTTTCCGGTTTTTGGATCTCGACTACCATCCGGTATTCCCTGGAGATTATCATATAATGTAAAATTGATCTTAGAAAAACGGGTGTCTGTTTTATATCCTAATAAAAAAGATAAGTTCTTTTCTTCAAAATTGGTATTGTAGACCCTTCCATCAATAGAATTTCTAAAGTTTTTAGCCATTCGGTAAGAGCCGGTTAAGGCTGCTATAAAAGAGTTCTTTTTGTATCCCACCTGCATTCCGTTCCCGATAAGATTATTATTTCCCTGGTATTCATTTGTTATTTTACCATGTACTACTCCATCATCCAGATTCGGAATATACGGAAAAAGACTTACAACGCCGGCCAATGCATCGGAACCAAACATCAGGCTTGCAGGGCCTTTTATAACTTCAGCCCTTTCAATCATATAGGGACCGATCTCTATACCATGTTCATCTCCCCATTGCTGACCTTCCTGGCGTACGCCGTCATACAAAGTCAAAACCCGGTTATATCCCAATCCTCTGATAAAAGGTTTGGAAACATTCGGTCCCGTTTCTACCACACTCATTCCCGGTGCAGATTTTACAAGGGCACTTATGATATTGGTAGCTACTGATTTTTCAATCTGTTTAGAAGAAATACTGATCACTGCAACAGGATTTTCCTTGATTAAAGTTTCTTTTGAAACCCCTGTAATAACCACTTCATCAATTGTATTGCTATTACGTAACAATAAAATATCCGGAATAGCCGTAGAAGCTTTCTCTACAAAAATGTCCTGCTGCACTTCCTCATACCCTTTCGCCTTAATAACAAGCTGATAACTACCCGGAACCAGATTTTTCATAATGTAGTTACCGGTTTTGTCGGCTACCGTCTTTTCTTTTGTTCCTTTGAGTATTACTTCGGTATTCGGAAAGTCTCCGTTTTCATAAAGTACCCTTCCTTTTAATTGTGCATTTTGGGCACCTACTATAGAAATAGTAAAAATACCGGATGCTGACAGCATAAATCTGAAATTCATATACATTGTATTAAACCATGATCATCAAAGGCTATGGCTAAACATTAAAAAGCCTCTTCGTGAACAAAGGCAAAAGTATAAAAATTTTAATTAACGCAACAATGTTGCTTTAATTATTTATCATATTCTTCTCATTACTCTGGAATCCTACCTTAAAGTAATAAAGTTAATTTCACAGACGAAGTGAAAATGGTTGTTCAAAACCCATTATGGAGATTTCACAACATTATCATGCAGATAAATTTGCGAGCAAGTATTTACCTCATACAGAATGATGGTGAATGATGGTGACTGATAATCGTTAAAAAAGGGTTAAACCTTCTTCAGTAAATGGTCAATATTTTTATTTTAATTAGGTTTGCAAATCTTTCTGCTTCAACTTTTATTCTTCTTAAAAGCAGTATCATTAAATTATTATTCTAAAAAATTATGAAAAAAAGAAGTCAGTTTCTGATTATTTCCATTGTGTTTCTAAGCCAGTTTATCCATGCCCAGGTAAGAGATTTTGTAATAGAACCACCTATTAAGCCCAATTTGTATATCTACAAAACTTTTGGAGTATTTGGTGGTAAGGAATATTCTACCAACGCAGTATATCTTATTACTAAAAAAGGAGTCGTTTTATTTGATGTTCCATGGCAGAAAACACAGTATCAAAGCCTGATAGATACAATACAAAAGCGGCATAATCTTCCTGTTATTGCTGTATTTGCCACCCATTCCCATGAGGACAGAGCAGGAGATCTCAGTTTTTATAATAACAAGGGCATCAAGACCTATGCTACGGAAAAAACCAACGAAATCTTAAAGAAGAATGGAAAAGCAACCTCTACTGAAATTATAAAAACAGGAAAACCCTATCGCATTGGAGGAGAAGAGTTTATCGTTGATTTTCTTGGAGAGGGACACACTGCAGATAATGTAGTGGTATGGTTCCCCAAATACCATATATTAGATGGAGGATGTCTGGTAAAAAGCAGAATGGCGGCAGATTTAGGATATACAGGAGAAGCTAATGTAAAAGCGTGGCCTCAGACAATGGCAAAATTAAAATCCAGGTATGCCGGAGCAACGATGGTTATTCCGGGACATGATGAATGGAAAGGTGGAGGTCATGTAGAACATACAATAGATCTCCTGAATAAAAAATAGCAAAAGCCCAAGCAACTTGCCTGGGCTTTTTTTATTTAAACATACTTTCTGCTGTGTTAATCATGTTTACAGAGCTTGTTTCATCAAAAAAAATCCCGTAAAACGGGATTTTATATTTTAATATGGATCAATTAATCCAATACGCTCCAACCTCTTTTCGGATTAGCGTTATTAGAAACTTCCTGTTCATTAACGATGATATTTTCTTTTCTCTGACCGATATAATCAAGTTCACTTAATTTAGAGAAAATAATTTCAAGACTTCTAAGCATCTGCTGGATATAAAGCAAAGGCTCACCACAATTGTGATGATCATAATTGGTTTCAGCAACAATAGAAAGCTGATTCAATAACGTATGAGGGGCAATTTCACTCCATTCCAAACTGTAATTCAGCATTTCTTCCAGCTCGGCAGGAACCAGAACCTGGGTAGAATTATAAAGACGAAGCGCCAGCTTTGCGAAACAATCAATTAAAAATACCGGTGGTTGCCAGGGAATCACATTTCTGAACTGAAAATACATATCCCCGAACGTATTGATCATGGCATTACACAAAAACTTAACGTTTTGTGCCAGTGCCGTATTCTGATTTTTATGAGAAGCTTTCTGAATGATCTTGAACGCATACTGCTGTAGATTTCCAATAGATTTAGCAAAACTGCCATAGTAATCAATAAGAACAGGATGGCTCTGAATAGAAGTACATGGCGGAATAAAATTGGAATTAACCTGGGCAATATTACCTTTAAGATCAACCTTTCCCACGATCAGATAATTTCCTCCGGAATAGCTGCTGTTGAGCGAAGTTACAGGAAGAAGTTCAATATGGTAATTCGGCTGGGCATTTGGGTGTCTTGGAGGGATCTCTTCAGGATCGATATCTCCAAAAGGTACTTTATCAAACGGATTTACTGAAATCAGAATGTAATATTCTCCATCAGCCTGTTCTTCATTCATGGACTTCGCCAATGATTTTACGCTTACCCTCCTGTCCGACAGCTCCATTCTGTATCCGGCCAGCGTTACAGCACTGCAACGTTTGATAACCAGCTGTACATCATTCGTCGCGGTATTGTGAACATCAAAAATGGTTTTATCTGTAAATTCATTTGAGATAGGAAGAAGCCCGTAATTATAAGGAGTGATTCCCAATGAATTGGAATCCCTGATGGTATCAATTAAAAAATTATCCTGATCATTCAGGTGTCTCTGGGAAACTTTCATCCCGTCAACCCAATTGATTGCAAAATGTTTAATAGGCTGTATCATATTAAATACTTTTAAATTTTGTGTGGTTATGATTTTCTTGTTATTCCTTCTTCTTCATGCTGAATAACCCTCTTACAAATTACGACCTCGTTTTCAGAAATCCCGTTTGTATTAATATCCTGGTTAAAATCAATATATTTTCTAAAGCTGAAAAATGATTTTTTAGTATAAAAGATCCAGTAATAAGATTCTCTGTCTGCATCCGTAAGGTGAATGATCGATTTAGGATTTTTGTGATTGTAGTCATCCACTACCCTATAAAACCAGTCTCCAAATGTTACTCCGGTTGGCAAAGTTTTGGCCTTAATTCTGAACCTGTTGGAATCTTCTAAGTTTTTACTCAATTCCACATTCAATACCATAAGTCTATCAAAATCCGCGCCTTCAAAATCCGGAAGCCTCTGCTCTGGAGAATAACGCCATGTTTTATAAATATCCACCGGAATACTGATAAACTGAACATAGCAATAGTGAAACACCATCGGAACAAGAAATATGATAACACTCGTTGCAGACATGACCGCATTACCGGTTCCCACACTCATCCATTTGAACAGCAATACAAAAAGATATCCTCCGAAAGCAATACACGTTAATGAAAGTATGGACTCAAATAAAATGCTCATCGGCAATGAGTCAATGTGTTTTTTGAAATATTTATCCAATAGGTTGACATGAATAATTCCAAAAATAAGGTAAATGATTTGTGCTATAAGATACCAATACGGGTTAAATAGATTTCCGGCAAACCCAAAAAAGCCGGGCAAAGCCAAACATAAACTGCATAGCAGCACATAAATAATAATGACCTTAATTTTAATTGCAGGTTTATTTCTTCTGATTACACCGAGTATAACCATCATGATTACTGCTATTAAAGGCATTAAAATATATCTTAAAAAGATTCCCTTTACTGAAGAAATTTCCATTGGTTGTTTTTCAAATTTATAATGTATTGGTGCTTGTAAATATAGCTAAATTATTTTACAGAAATGTAGAGTATCCAAGGCGGTTTGCATTTCTTTCATCATCTTCCAGCTTAAATGAATATTCCTGTTTTTCGGTGATAAAATTTTCCACTACATCTACCGTTACAGGAAGAAAATAATCGTATAACGCCTGGAGAACTTTTCTGAATGGATTTCCGGGAATATACATTTTCATTTTTTCATACGGAATGGGTCCTATATTCACAACCCAGTTACGCTGTCCGTCCATATGCCTGCCACTGGGAATATAAGTAACTCCCAATCGGGAATTTCCTAAAAGCATAGAGTCGTCATTTTCCTCTATATCCTCGATAACATTAGGAGTGAAGGTAACTTCTACCGGTACCTGAAGGAAGGCAGTCAGGCATCTTTCAAACCACCTTTTATCTCCACGGATGTTATGGAAAAAAGGTAAAATATGCATAAAAATATAGGCATTCTTTGTATCCAGATGTCTTACAATAGGCCACAGCTCACTGATCGTTTCAAGCAATGTGTCGGTATCGCTTGATACATCAAAGTCAAACTCCTTAGACAGAGCACTGATTTCGGTAAAAAAGATTTCTAATTCAAATGGACGAAAAAATTTGCGCGCGTCTTCCTCAATCCTTTTTTGTTTGCGGATCTCCTTAACAACGCTTTCTACATTCTTTCTTGAGGTACTTAATGAAGGGGGATGAAACAAACCTTCCGGAAGATAGTCGTATATCCCTTCCCTGTAAGTTTCTATCGTAAATACTTCTTCATCAAATCCCAGATAATTACTTGAAATACTTTTGATATCTTTAAGATAAGCCCTGTCATTGATGCCGATACGGTCAATGAAAATATTGCTTACACTCCTGTGATATTTCAAAAGATTAACGGCTACAGACTCTGCTTTAAAATCTGTCTGCAGCTTATTGTAATGCATATCTACAATATTATTCTCATACATAGTGTTTCCTGTGATTATGGCCTGTAAAGATAATATATCTCATCGCAATGAAAAAAAATATTATTCAATTTTTATATTTCTACGACAATACTATCGATAACAGCAGTAAAAATATAAAAATTTTGTATAATCAAAGCGGGTTCCGGATAAAAAATATAAAATAAAAGAATACGTAGCTACCTGTTAATTGGAACATGGTTTAATCCATGAATATGATTAAATTTTATTAACCTTATTATAATAATAAGAAATTCACTTTTTTACGCCTTATTACCAAAAGCTAAGTTATCTTTGCAGATTGAAAATGTTATTTACAATGAAAAGTATTTATTCTAAAATTTTAATTTTAGCATTCATTTCCTCTTCTCTTTATTCATTTGCGTGGGGATTAACGGGACACAGAATTATTGCAGAAATCGCAGAGAATCATCTTTCCGGAAAGGCAAGAAGAGAAATCAGAAAAATTATGGGCAAGGAACGCCTGGCCTATTGGGCTAACTGGCCGGACTTTATTAAATCGGATACAACAGGGGTATGGAAGCAGGCTTCAGCATGGCATTATGTAAATATTGATCCGCAGACTGATTTTAAAACCTTTGAGCAAAATTTAAAAGCACAGGCGGGACCAAGCCTTTATTCTCAGGTAAATACGTTATCTGCACAGGTAAAAGATGAAAAAACCCCTGAGAAAGACAGAAAAATTGCATTGATCTTTTTGATCCATATTATGGGAGATTTAGCACAGCCATTACACGTAGGAAGAGCGGAAGATCTGGGAGGCAACAAGATTAATGTTACTTATTTCGGAGAAAAAACCAACCTGCACTCTGTCTGGGACGGAAAATTGGTTGATTCCCAAAAATACAGCTACACGGAATATTCAAGATTACTGGATATCAAATCAAAAGATGAAGTGAAGCAAATTCAGTACGGGACATTAGAAGACTGGTTGTACGATTCGCATAAAATTGCCAATAAAATATATGCGCAAACACCGGATGGATCCAAATTATCATTTGACTACCAGTATAAGTTTAACGATACTCTGGAAAGGCAACTTCTTTACGGAGGTTTAAGACTGGCCAAATTGTTGAACGACCTGTTTTAACAGGATTGATCGTGCTGGAATTCAGGGTTGTATGTTGAATTATATTTTTGTTCAACATCTAACCTCTAAAGTGTGATTCTAAAAATTCCAACGATTAAAAAGATAGGGCGAAACTTCGGTTTCGCCTTTTTGTTTGCGCAAAATTCAGTTTACGTTTAAAAAAAATTAAAACTGGTGTAACCTTTTGACCTCTTCAAGCGTATAATATATAGTAACTCTAGTTTGAGGATAAAATAAATGAGACAGTTAAAAATTACTAAGCAGGTAACCAACAGGGAAACTGCTTCATTAGACAAGTATTTGCAGGAAATTGGTAAGGTAGAATTGATTACTGCAGACGAAGAAGTAGATTTGGCACAAAAAATACGTGCAGGTGACAGAGCCGCACTGGAGAAATTAATCAAAGCCAACCTTCGTTTCGTAGTTTCTGTATCTAAACAATACCAAAACCAGGGACTTTCTTTACCCGATTTGATCAATGAAGGTAATTTAGGATTAATGAAAGCTGCAAAAAGATATGATGAGACCAGAGGTTTCAAATTTATCTCTTACGCAGTTTGGTGGATTCGTCAATCAATTTTACAGGCTTTGGCAGAACAGTCAAGGATTGTAAGATTGCCACTAAACAAGATTGGCTCAATTAACAAAATCAATAAAGCATACGCTCACCTTGAACAGGAAAATGAAAGACCACCTTCTCCGGAAGAATTGGCTGAAGTTCTTGATATGAGCGAAGAGGATATTAAAGAATCTATGAAAAACTCCGGTAGACACCTGTCTATGGATGCACCTTTAGTAGAAGGTGAAGATTCTAATCTTTACGATGTATTGCGTTCCGGAGAATCTCCAAGCCCGGATAAAGATTTAATGCTTGAATCTCTTCAAATTGAAATTGAAAGAGCATTGAACACTTTAACTCCAAGAGAAGCGGATCTTGTAAGATTATACTTCGGATTAAACGGAAAACATCCAATGACTTTAGAAGAAATTGGTGAGACTTTTGACCTGACGAGAGAAAGAGTTCGTCAGATCAAAGAAAAGGCGATCAAGAGACTAAAACATAATACAAGAAGTAAGATTTTAAAATCTTACCTGGGTAAATAATTTAGCCTAAACAATTAGCAGCGGAGTTTGATTTTCAGACTCCGCTTTTTTTATCTTTGTATTTATGATCGAGATTTTTTTTACTCTCAATCAAAAGCCGGCGAAAGCCACAGGATAAAAGGCTACTTCAACCGCGGAATTTTAAATCAGGACTTTAAAATTTTCATAAATTTTAAAAATAAAGGAATTGATATCAATTCCATTTTATAAATTCAATGTTTGTAACAATACAAAAAATATATTCAACTAATCAAATTAAATAATCAGATCTTCGGAAAAATTCTGTAGTCAGCAAATATCAACTGAAAAAAACAACACATGAAAAAAATACTTTACATCATATCCCTTGTTGCCTTACTAATCTCCTGCAAAGAAAATAATTCGGAGAATGCACCTATTGCAGATAATTTAGTGGATCATGCAGAATCTTCTGTTTCAGGATCTTTTAAAAGTGGTCGGGGTGGTGATATGATCGACCAGATTTACTCTGAATTGATTAAGAATGACAACAATCTGAAAGTACTGGATGATAAAATAAGCGATGCCAACAGGGAAGCCATTCAAGTTATTTTTAAGTATAAAGAAGTCCTTGACAAATCTGAATCATACTACCATGATGCTCAGTACCATACTGATGCAATAAGCGATTCCATTCTGAAAAATGAAATAACCAAATCCATCAAAGCAAGCTCTGATCAATATTCTTTAAAAGTCAAAAACATAAAGGATCTTATTAGTCAGATCGATGTCAATGAAAAGAAAATGAATGATCTTTACACCGCTTTTAAGATCAGAAAGACACTTCCTGAAATTGAAAAATACCAGCAGGCTCATCCTCTGAAAACAGACCAACTGAACATATTCATTAATAAGCAAAATAAGCTATTAAACGAGCTGAAAAACCTTAAATAATTCAGAATACAATAAAAATCCAAATGATGCAATATACCACTCAATGGCTTACTGATAAAAGCCGGATTAAAGAACTTGTTGACTTTTTTATTACCCATAAAACAAAGTCATACATTTCACATGGAGAAATAATTTCAGGAAGAGCTGAAAGCTCGGAAGAATGGAGTGCTGATCTTGAATCCATTCTGACGGAGCAGTTTAACAGTGATTTTAATGCTGAAAGTCCTTCTGCCTCAGCGGTCAAGATTTTAATTGCAGAAAACGCTGAAAAAGAAATCATTGGGATGCTGGTTTTTAATGTGATTTACAGTGGTTTTAAAAATTATGCAGTGCTTGAAGACATGCTCTTAGATCAGTCTTACCGCGGGCAATCTATCGGAAGTACCCTCCTGGAAAGTGCGATCGAAGAATCCGGGAAGTGGAATATCAGCTTTCTCCTTTTGGAAAGTGGCATTGATAATAAAGGAGCTCATCATTTTTTTGAAAAATATGGTTTTAGAAAAGTTTCCGAAAATTATATTTTAACCCTGTAAGCAGATAATCAAGCTGATATGAATTCAATTTCAATTATCGGAGCCGGAATCGGAGGTCTTACCCTTGGCAATATCCTTAAACAACGTCAGCTGGATGTTACATTATATGAATCAGCTCCTGAAATTAAGCCAGTGGGATCAGGAATTATGATGGCCATGAATGCAATGAAAGTATTTGAACAACTGAATCTCAAAGAAAAAGTTGAAAATGCAGGGAATAAAATTCATGGAATCTCTATTACTGACGGTTCATTTCGATCTATTTCAAGAACACATAGTTCAGATCTTGAAAGAAAGTTGAATGTCTCCAATGTAGCCATTCATAGAGCGGAGCTGCAAAAAATCCTTGCTGAAAACATAGGTTTCGAAAACATTCAGCTAAGTCATAATCTACAAAGTATAGAAAAAAATGATAACTATACGTTACATTTTGAAAACAGAACAGCCGTAGAAAGCATGGTTGTTTTTGGAGCGGATGGAATAAAATCCAAAGTTCGGAATCAGATCTTAAAAACAGGAACCATCAGAAATACAGGACAAAAGTGCTGGCGGGGCCTCGTTAAATACGATCTACCTGAAGAGTACCATCATGAAGCTCTGGAAATGTGGGGAAAAGGTAAACGTTTCGGTTTTGTAAAGATGTCAGCTACAAAAGTATATTGGTATGCCGTAATAAGTGATAAAAGCTTTAAACCGGATATTGATCTCTGTTCTGTTTTCAGTGATTTCAATCCATTGGTAACAAAAATCCTACAAGCAACTTCTCCCGGGGATATCATTTTAAATGATATTACAGACCTCTCTCCCATACCTGAATGGTATTCTGACAATTTATGCCTGATAGGTGATGCCGCGCACGCAACAACTCCTAATATGGGGCAGGGTGCATGCCAGGCCATAGAAGATGCTTATATCATCGGAAAATTGCTCGTAGAGAATAAAGATTTTAACCGGGTCTTCGAAAATTTTCAAAAAATAAGGAGAAAAAAAGTAGACTATGTTGTCAATACCAGCCGGATGATTGGAAAAATATCTCTGTGGAAATATGGCACAGGATTCAGGAACTTTTTAATGAGGCAAATCCCTGAAAGTACCAATAAAAAACTGATTGAAAAACTGGTATATCTGGAGCTATAACCATTATAGAGTCGGCAATCCTCTTCCGCTAGGTCAGTAAACAGAATAAAAAAATTGTATAGTTTTAATTAAATTACGCTTTAACTAAAACTATACAATTCGCTATATTAAAAACAGTTATAACTTTTATTTAATTTCCGACTTCACACTCCCACATGAAAGCATTTTACTTCCGTAGTAAGGATTTACAACCTGCTTTTCATTACTTAGCCAGCTTCCGTCAGCCATAGGACAATACATTACAAAAACAGGTTTTCCGGATAGTTTGAACTGCTTTGTCAGCGCGATCATATCTTTTGAAAGATTCAGAAAGGCCTCTCTTTGGGTATCTATACTTTTGGTTCCGGAAATAGTACCGGCATTCTTTTTCAGGGCAGACAAATGAGTTGATGAAATAACTTTAGGATCTATTGCAGCAGCTGTCTTAACGAATTCTGCGGCGGCTTTTGATGTTTTATCAGCATCGTCCGTTGTTAAAGCTGTTTTAACAGAAATATAATCCTGGTATAATTTTGAAACCTGAGGGTTGGATTGTGACTGTGCAGATAAAGACAGTACTGAGAATATAGAAAGTACTGCTGTAATGATATACTTTTTCATTGTTTTAAATTTAGAATTGAAAATTTTAATATTAATAAGGTCCTGGAATATCACAGATGGTGATAATCATCTTTGTTCATCCAATAAAAACCATTGGACGAAAGATTAAATTTTAAATTCTGAAATTACAATGTTCAATAAAAATAGGAACTGATCTCCTATCAGGTGGTGGATTGACAGTGGTTTGAGAAAATTTTTCAGCTGAAAAAGATCGGTCTGCATAAAAAGTTTCGTCACTTTGAAGCCTTGGAATCGCTTTGAGTAATTTGATTTTCAAAAAATCTGACTTTTGCGAATCATCAACTTTTAAAACCTTAATTTCTGTCTTGCAGCAGTCCTTTTTGGACTTAATACCACATTTAGAGCATATGTCGTCGGTTTTTCGGCTTACAGAAACCAGCTCTTCCATACAATAATGCACCCTAAAAACAGCTCCGGAAGAAAATCCGAAGTAGAAAATAGAAAACACTATGGCCAGAATCTTTTTCATATGTTGAAGCAAAGGTAAAAATATCTTTGATTTTGTTGTTATAAAATTATGTAACGTTGTTATAAAATTCGTGAAATAAAAAGCTTCTGAAGATTTCAGAAGCTTTTTTATATGTTATCTATTTCAGATTAACCGTTTTTAATGATCAGACGGTCATCTCAGGGAAAATCTTATTTAAGCTTAAATTCAAGTTTTACATTGAAAAATCTTCCTGTCAGACGTACCGGTACCGGATACATCAGATTAGTATTCGCGTCGGTAATCCATTGATTGGCTACCGTATTCCGGATGTTAAATGCATTGAATACCTGTACTCCTAAAGTAAGCTCCTCAAAATTGCCCCAGAAACCATATGTCTGTTTTTTATCTTTTGAATCAATGAATACTTTGGATAGTCCTATATCCACTCTTTTATAAGACGGTAAGGTACTCTGATATCTATACGGGGCATTCACGTCCGGTGCACCATTCTGATCCAATATGATCGGCGATCCTGTCGGTAATCCCATTGCATAGGTTAAAGTAAGATTCACTCTCATTGAAGGAAATTGAGGCATATAATCCTGATAGAACATCGCAAATCTTAACCTCTGATCAGTAGGTCGGGGAATATTCCCTCTCCCATCGATATTTTCATACACCCTCGCATAACTTGCAGACAGCCATGAATCAATTCCGGGAACAAATTCTCCGAATAACCTGGCATCAAGTCCATAGGCATATCCGGAAGCATTATTTTTCCCTGAATAACGGATCCTTACATTATCCATGTAGTATGGAATAAGATCATCCATCTTTTTATAATAAGCTTCTGTAGTCAATTTAAACGGACGATCATACATCTGGAACTCATAATCATTTGCCAGAATCAGCTGTATGGAACGCTGGGATTTGATGGTGTTATTGAAATTCCCGTCCAGGTCCTTAATCTCTTTGTAAAAAGGTGCCTGATAGTATATCCCGCCCGAAAGCCTGAATAACATATCCGTATCCCAGTCAGGTTTTACAGCAAACTGAACGCGGGGCGAGAAAATGGTTTCATTATTAAAGCTCCAATGGGCAACCCTTGCTCCGGCGTTGATGAAAACCTTATTGGTTCCCCAATAAAATTTCTGGGAATACTGCGCATAGGCTGATAATCGTGTTGGCTCAATAGCATTCTGCCCTGCTATTCTGTATAATAATTTAAGATCTCCCGGTGTTCCGAATCTTGGATCATCTATAGGCCTTGGAATACTATAGCCGGCAGAGTCAATTAATTTCCATTCATTAGTAAGATCCTTGAGGTTTTCTTTTTCATATTTAAATCCTACTTCGATATCAGTATTCACATTCGGAGAAAAACGTCCTCTGAACTGGGCTCCGTAGGTTCTTACGAAAAGATCATTCCTTGCATGGTCTATCTGTCCTCCAGTATCATAGGTCGTTATAGGTGCTCCGGTGATCGGATCAAATGTTTGTAATATATATTGGGATTGAATAGAATAATATTCTCGCTCCCTGTTTTGATAGGCAAAAGCATCTAATGTAAACCTCCACTTTTCCGATGGCTTGAAATTCATCGAAAGTGTTCCCATCATGTTTTTATACTGGTCATTTTCTTTTCCGGCATAAAAAACAGTCAGATTAAGAGGTCTCTGGAGCGTTCCGAAATCCACACTCCTTTCTTTAGGAATCATTTCATAATCATTCTTGGAATAATATCCTACAAATGAAAGGCTAAGCTTAGGATTGAAATGATAATTGATATACGATTGAAAATCCCAATAGGTAGGATTAAAATTGGTATCTTCTTTCAAGGTATTCAGAACCAGATTGGTATTTCTGTACCGGCCGGAAAATAAAGCAGTCAACTTTTTATTTTTTGAAGCCAGACCGGTCGTTAATCTGCCTCCGATCAAACTTGCTTCCCCGGACAGTTCAAATTTCTCAGGTTCCCGGTAATAAATATTCAGCGCAGAGGACATCTTATCTCCATATCGCGGTTCAAAACCTCCTGCAGAAAAATTAACTGTTGAAACCATATCGGGATTGATGATACTTAACCCTTCCTGTTGAGAGTTTCTGATCAAAAAAGGCCTGTAGATTTCAATATCATTAATATAGATAAGGTTTTCATCATAGTTTCCACCACGAACCATATATTGTGAAGAAAGCTCTGTATTGGAGTTTACGGAAGGTAAGGTTTTCAGGATTCCTTCTATTCCTCCCGAAATACTTGCAACATTCTTAGCATCTTTGGCTGAGATTTTTACAGTACTGAGATCACTGGTTTTACCAACGACTTTTTTCTGGAACACAACTTCCTCAATATCTCTGTATTTTGCAGTATCCTTCTTTTTTGTCTGAGAGAACACTAACATGGGAACCATAAGGCTCAGCGGTAAAACTAGTTTTTTCAAAAGAAATGTTTTAAGAATTTCTAAAATTAAGTATTTTTTAACAATTACAAAATCGATTCTCTAATTCTTGTTAATTTTTGTAACAAATCTTCTAATAAATCCAGCCTTAACATATTAGCTCCATCAGATAATGCCGTTTCCGGTGTAGGATGTGTTTCTATGAAAAGTCCATCCGCTCCTACTGCAATTCCAGCTTTTGCAATTGTTTCAATCAGGTCTGGTCTTCCTCCAGTAACTCCTGAATTCTGGTTAGGCTGTTGTAAAGAATGGGTAACATCCAGAATAACAGGGGCATATTGCCTCATAGTAGGAATCCCTCTGTAGTCAACGATAAGGTCTGTATAGCCGAAAGAATTCCCTCTTTCAATAATTGCTACTTTCTGATTATCGGAATCTGTTATTTTCTGAACAGCGAATTTCATAGATTCCGGAGACAGGAACTGTCCTTTTTTCAGGGTCACACATTTTCCGGTTTTCGCTGCTGCCACCAAAAGATCCGTCTGACGGACTAAAAATGCGGGAATCTGTAAAACATCTACATACTGGGCAGCCAAAGCTGCATGCTCATTTTCATGAATATCTGTTGTTGTAGGAATATTAAAAGTTTCCCCAACTTTTTTTAGAATCTCAAGAGACTTTTCTTCCCCGATCGTAGTAAAGGAATCTACTCTACTTCTGTTGGCTTTCTTGAAGCTTCCTTTAAAAATATACGGTATATTATATTTGTTGGTAATTTCTATTACTTTTTCAGCAATCCTCAATGCCATATCTTCGCCTTCGATGATACAAGGTCCTGCTGTAAGAAAAAGGTTTTTTGAATCTTTGTGATGGATATTATCTAAATACTGAATCATTTTATTATAATTAAAAAGTTCAGTAAAAATACTTATAATGTTTCAGAATCCGAAATTATTTAAAGCCTTAATATTACTGGAATTCCAAGGTCTTTTTCCAAAACATTAATAATATTAAGACTCCATCTTCTTAAGAATTTTCTCAAAAGTATTAATATTTCTACTGGTAAACTGGTCTTTCATACTTTTCTTTCCCAGAATTTTCCCAAAGCTGGAGTCTAATGTATTCCCCTTAGGAACCTGCCAGTAAAAAATATCATTGATAATCTCACCCTTCTCATTTTCAGCTTTGGAAGACAATTCAAATTCTTTCATTAAAATAGTTTCTACACCTTCATTTCCTATAAAAGTATAGCTATGGAAATCTTCGTTTTTTTCAAAGGGATTTCCGTTCCAGAAGTTTTCAATTTCAGCACCAGACCTGATGAAAAGAAAAGCATCATAAGAAAAATGTTCAGACATTGCTGCTTCCAGAATTTTTTTAAGATCCGCCACATTCTTATCGGAAGAAAAAACAATATTTCCGGAAGCCAGAATAGAGCTTACGTTTTTCATTCCGGCTTTTTCAAAGACTTTACAAACATCGGCCATTTTCATGTTCGTTCCTTTTACATTCACACCTCGAAGAAAAGCACAGTATTTCATAGTTTTAGTTTTTTAAGGTTTGATTATTACAGGTTGGTCAAAGTTGAGAGCAACTACCTATCACCTTATCCTAACGTACAAATTATAATCCGTCCCGGAAGGTTTAAGACGATAAATCTTTTCCAGAATTGTATTCTCACTTTTTAGATGGTCTTTTATCCTGAATTCTTCCAATAATCTGTAGTGAGCTTTATAATATTCCGCATCTTTTCCTTTAAATAAGTCATTATAAGAAAGCAGATATTTGGGTTTTCTGTTTTTAACGGTGTTGATCCAGTAATTGGCTTTATCTTTCTTGATTTCGGTCTGAATCTGTTTGTCTACCAAACCTACTTCATCAATTGTCTTCAACCCAGAAAAATAAGGTACATATCCTGCTGGTTCTAGTAAGATCCACTGATTTTTATCTTTTTCATAAAAGTTTAAGGAAGTTCCGATCGATCTTCTGTAATTCCATTCTCCGTTGCCCGTTGCAATAGAATGTATGGTCTGGAAAATCATCATAGGAACGATATAAATAATAATCAATAAAAACAGCCATAGATCTCTTTTGACCTTTTGTTCTAGCACAAAAATAAGGACCGGGACAAAAAGTAAAATCTGAGGAACCCAGTAATACCAGTCGAATAAACTTTTCTGAGAAAGAAAGACCAGTTGCTTCACCCATCCAAAAATGAAAATCATCCATAAGAAATAATTCCTCTTTTCTCTTTGGCGGACCAGAAAAACAAAACAGGCCAACTCAAAAAGCAGCACAACAATTGTAAACGGATTAAAATCGCCGGGTAATTTGAGCATTCCCCAGAAATTTCCGTAGTTAGAGATAAAATATTCCACGTCCTGCCCGAATGTAAAATTCTTATCATAGAGTAGTTTTTTAGCAACAATGGTATTGTTAACCCATTCTCCAAAATAAAACCAGTTGAACGCCAGGGCAAAGGAAATACCCAGTATTCCACCAAAAATGTAGCTCCATCGTATTTTCTTATTCCAGAATATATCGACCAGGAATACAATACCTAAAAAAATAACAGTATCAATTCTTGTAAATAAAATAAGGATAGGAAGTATAATAAATGCCCATTTCTTTTCCTTTTTAAAACCATAATACAGCAAAGCCATTTCAAGGAAGAAGAGAAGCCCGTATTCCATTCCCAGAATTGAAATTTTTATTGAAGGTGGTAAAATTCCAAACAGAAAAATAAAAACAGCTTTATGCCATGGATTTTTTAAAAGCAGATGAGATAAGAATAAACTTCCTATTGTAAATAATATGGAGTTGAAAATAAGAAGAGGTTCAATAAAGTATTCTTTACCGAAAATAAGGTTGAACAGGTAGGAAACAAAAACATACAGGTGCGTTGTAGATGCCGATATTTTTGTATCTCCGTTAAACCCTATTACTCCATAATCCATTAAATTCTGTGCGACCCGCCAGGTGATGAATGCATCCTCCTGAATATGGTGCGTCAGTAAGAAAAGGAGCTTAAAAACCACTGTAAAAATTACAGCATAGATTGGAAGTTTAGTTGTTCTTTCAGACATTGTGCTTCTTTAATGCCACAAATATAACCTTAAAAATTTATGAATACAATAACAAAAAACGGAACCGAAGTTCCGTTTTAAGTATGTTTTGAAAGCCTTTTATTGGGTCGCTTTCATAATTGCTGTTGTAATCTGCTGTTCTTTTTCCTTGGAATAAGTAGAATCAAAAGGTTTCATAATATCAAATAAGTACTGATAGAACGGAGTGATTCTTTGTACATTTTCAGATTCATTCATCGCTTTTTCCTTACCCATTTGCTGGAGGCCTTTAATGAATACATTGAACTTTTTATCTATAGGCTCTATCGACTTCACAAGATAATCATATGCTTTATCTTTCCGCCCAATAGCTTTGTATGCAGAAGTTACAGCAGAAACCACAAGAGAATATTCCATAGGTTTAGCTCCCATTTGTCTTCTCAGGTATCTCTGATCACCAGGGCTAAGGCTTAAATAGTAATCATATTCTTCAAATATTCCTTTCTTAAGAACTTCTGCCAGTTTTAATCCTTTTTGTTCCTGTCCAGCTACAATATATCCGTACACAATTGAGCTTAAAGAGCGAGGATCATTGTATTTCTCCGTCGGGATCTCTTTTGCGGCAAGATCTAACAATTCAATTGCCTTATTTTTTTGTCCGGCGGATGATAAAGCTCCTACAGCTCTGCTGACTGTTGATCTGTAATATATAATATTGGATGTTGCAGTTTCATCATAATGGTTGGTAAGATCTTTAAAATTACCCCATTTAAAGTTTTTAACCACATTGTATAGAGAGTTGGCGTCTACCCTTCCCATATCTCCATCGCTGCTAGGTGGTGTATGAATAGGAACCAATCGGTAACTGAAACCATCAAATTGTAAATAATCATCCAGATAGAAAATATTTTCACTTTCATAAATCCCACCTGAGGAGAAATTAATCGGTCTTTTCCAATCAAAATTGGCAAAAATATCGAACATCATAAGGTTTCCCTTAAAAAGAGTATTCGCTTTATAATCGATCATAATCTGATTGACAGTATTTGGAAGATCACTTGGATTGATAATCCCTGCTTTTAAAGCATTTTCCTTGTTGACAGGTAAAATAAATTTACTCACCGGTAAGAAGTTGTATTTCTCGTAATGTGCCTCTCCGAAAATCATTTTAAGAATTTCATCCTTTTCAGGAGATTTCATTTTGATGAAACTGATTGCTTCTTTTAGAGTCATGGAATCCTGGGTAAGATATTTTCTAAAAGCCTGAAATTCCGTTTCAGGCGCTCCATGTTCTTTAAGATTTTCAAAAATATTCTGCCAGTCTTCTTTTTTCATAATGTAAACCTGATCGTTCACACCATCTTTATAATCCTCACGCGTAAGTTCCCCAGGGATTGGATTGGCGTTATAGGTTTTTCTCTTTACCTGATCACAGTACCAGGGAGTAGCAAGCAATGTAAAGTTGACTGTTTTTACATCATCACGGAAATTTTCGGTTTCCTGAATCGCCCAAACCGGAAAGGTATCATTATCTCCATAAAGAAATATAATATCCTCTTTGGGCAAAGACTTCAGAAATGAGTAGGCATAATCGTGTGCTGCTGATTTACGGCTACGGTCATGCGTATTATAATTCTGAAATCCCATCATAAAAGGTATACCCAGTAAAATCACTCCCGCAACAATATTCGCTGCACCGGACTTTACTTTAGATTGTAAGAACCATAAAATAGCACCCGCTCCTAAACCTATCCATATAGCAAAAGCATAGAATGAGCCTACCATCGCATAATCTCTTTCTCTAACCTCAAAAGGTTTTACTCCCGTATAAAAAACAATTCCGGCACCTGTGAGAATAAACAATGACAGCAATGCATAAAACCTCCCAAAATCCCTGTTAAGCTGGAAAAAGAATCCGATTAATCCTAAAATAAGGGGTAAGAAGAAAAAAGCAACCGTGCTTTCATTTTTAAATTTAGCAGGCATCTTATCCTGATTTCCCCACATTGCATTATCTATAAAAGAAAATCCGGAAATCCAATTTCCATTGGTACTTTCCATATGTCCTTCTCTGTCGTTTTGCCTTCCTACAAAATTCCACATCAGGTATCTTACAAAGTAATATCCGTTCTGGAAAGTAATAAAGTAATCCATATTCTGAGCCAGAGAAGGCTTCTGAACATTAATAAGATCGTATGGCTTTACTTTCAGATAATCTGCTGCCGTAATCGTTTTATCTTCGTATTTCTTTCTCAGTTCATTGAAGATCTCTTTTGCCTGAGGATTATCTGCCACATCTTCATTTCCATAATTGAAGGTAAAATCAGGAGCCCCATACATTGAAATGTAGTTCGCCATCACCGATTTGTCCTCATTGAACATTCTCGGCATTAAACTTACCTGGGACTTGCTGAAAACATAGTTAAAACGTTCTCCTGTCTTTCTATAGGTTCCTGTTTTTTCATCCTTTTCATAAATGTCGCCGGTCTTCTTGGTTTTAAAGCTTCCGTCTTCATTTTTCTCAATTCCGTTGGCATCAAGGAAAGCGGTATAGTTTTGCCCGTAAATTGTCGGCCAGTCTCCATATTGTTCTCTGTTATAATAATCGAGCATACCGATAGCCGTATCGGGATCATTCAGGTTCATTGGAGGGTTTGCGTTAGCTCTGATTGGAATGACCATCCAACATGAGAAGCCGATTACCATATAAACAATTGATAATGCTACGGTCTGATAAATGCTTTTTTTACTTTTTCTCGCATATTTAATCATGAAATAGCATATTGCTACCATAAGAATAAAAGCCGCAATTGTTCCTGAATGGAAAGGAAGTCCCAAACCATTGACGAAGAATATCTCTAGTTTACCAAACATCGTCATGATGAGTGGGAAGATAATTTTAAATACAATAATCAGAATCCCCAACGTGATCAGATTTGCCCAGATGAAATTTTTCCACGTGAACTTATAGTTTCTGGCGTAGTATACCAGGCAGATTGCGGGAAGAGATAGCATACACATCATGTGTACACCTACTGAAAGTCCAACGATAAAGAAAATAAGAATGACCCATCTTTCATTGTCCGAAGTGTTATACTCATTTTCCCATTTGGTGATCAGCCATACCAAAAGCGCAATAAACATCGAAGCCATGGAATACACTTCTCCTTCAACCGCCGAAAACCAGAAAGTATCGGAAAATGTAAAACACAATGCGCCTATCACACCGGCAAAAAGAATCGAAATTTCCTGATGTTTGGTTACTTCTTCAAAATCTTTATTAAGTAATCGTCTTACAAAATGCGTAATGGTCCAGAATAAAAATAAGATTGTAAAAGCACTGAACGTAGCAGACATTGCATTGATTACGATAGAATAATTTTCGCCTTTTCCTAATGCAAAAATGGCCGCTACAGCGCCCACAATCTGGAATAAAGCAGCCCCGGGAGCGTGCGTTACTTCTAATTTTACTGCAGAAGATATGTACTCACCACAGTCCCAAAAACTCAGCTTGGGTTCTATCGTTGATAAGTACGTGAAAAATGCAATGACGAAAATCACCCATCCTAAAACGGTGTTCCATTGCCTGAAAGTCCAGTTTTTCATATAATATATCAGTTTATCTTTGCCTACAAATTATTAAGCGGTCAAGGATTATTTTCCAGTGATATCTTTAATAATATAGCTATTCTCTGTAAGACATTTAACCACTTAATTTTATTACATCCAAAGCAAAAAAAAACGGAACCGAAGTTCCGTTTTTAATTATGTTTTGAAAGTATTTTATTGGGTCGCTTTCATAATCGCTGTTGTAATCTGATGCTCTTTTTCTTTGGAATAAGTAGAATCAAAAGGTTCCATAATATCAAATAAGTACTGATAGAACGGAGTGATTCTTTGTACATTTTCAGATTCATTCATCGCTTTTTCTTTACCCATTTGCTGAAGATCTTTGATGAACACATTGAACTTTTTATCAATAGGCTCAATAGATTTCACAAGGTAGTCGTATGCTTTATCTTTCTGCCCAATAGCGTTGTAAGCTGTAGTTACAGCAGAAACCACAAGAGAATATTCCATAGGTTTAGCTCCCATTTGTCTTCTCAGGTATCTCTGATCACCAGGGCTAAGGCTTAAATAGTAATCATATTCTTCGAATATCCCTTTCTTAAGAACTTCTGCCAGTTTCAATCCTTTTTGTTCCTGTCCTGCTACAATATATCCGTACACAATTGAACTTAATGAGCGAGGATCATTGTATTTTTCTACCGGAATTTCCTTAGCAGCAAGGTCCAGTAACTCGATCGCTTTAGCTTTTTCACCTTTTAAAGAAAGGGCTGCCGCTGCTCTGCTCGCTGCACTTCTATAGCTGATGATATTGGAAGTTGCGGTTTCATCAAAATGAGCATTTAAGTCTTTAAAATTACCCCATTTGAAGTTTTTCACCACATTGTACAGAGAGTTGGCGTCTACTCTTCCCATATCTCCATCGCTGCTAGGTGGCGTATGAATAGGAATCAGTCGGTAGCTAAAACCATCCAACTGCAAATAATCATCCAGATAGAAAATATTTTCGCTGTCATATACTCCGCCTGAGGAGAAGTTAATCGGTCTTTTCCAATCAAAATTAGCCAGAATATCAAACATCATCAGGTTGTTCTTATAAAGAGTATTGGCTTTATAATCGATCATAATCTGATTAACAGTATTAGGAAGATCACTTGGATTGATAATCCCTGCTTTTAAAGCATTCTCCTTGTTGACAGGTAAAATAAATTTACTCACCGGTAAGAAGTTGTATTTTTCATAACGTGCCTCTCCAAAGATCATTTTAAGAATTTCATCCTTTTCAGGGGATTTCATTTTGATGAAATTGATTGCTTCTTTTAAAGTAATGGAATCCTGGGTAAGATACTTTCTAAAAGCCTGGAATTCCGTAGAAGAGGCTCCTTGTTCCTGAAGGTTATTGAAGATATTCTGCCAGTCTTCTTTTTTCATCAGGTAGATCTGATCATTCACACCATCCCTGTAGTCTTCGTGAGTTAACTGGCTAGGAATAGCATTGGCATTATAGGTTTTTCTCTTTACCTGGTCAATGTTCCATGGTGTTGATAGCAAAGTAAAGTTGACCACTTTTACATCATCACGGAAATTTTCGGTTTCCTGAATCGCCCAAACCGGATATGTATCATTATCACCGTATACAAATAAAATATCCTCTTTTGGCAATGATTTTAATACGGAATAAGAATAATCATATGCTGTATACCGGTTACTTCTGTCATGTACATTATAGTTCTGGAATCCCATCATAAAAGGTATACCCAGTAAAATCACTCCCGCAACAATATTCGCTGCACCGGACTTTACTTTAGACTGTAAGAACCATAAAATAGCACCCGCTCCTAAACCTATCCATATAGCAAAAGCATAGAATGAGCCTACCATCGCATAATCCCTCTCCCTAGGTTCAAATGGTTTTACACCTGTATAGAAAATAATTCCAACGCTGGTAATAACGAATAATGATAATATAGCATAGAATCTTCCAAAATCTCTGTTAAGCTGGAAGAAGAATCCGATTAATCCTAAAATAAGGGGTAAGAAGAAAAAGGCAACCGTACTTTCATTTTTAAATTTAGCAGGCATCTTATCCTGATTTCCCCACATGGCATTATCTATAAAAGAAAATCCGGAAATCCAGTTTCCTTTTGTATTTTCCATATTCCCCTCAAGGTCATTCTGTCTCCCTACAAAATTCCACATCAGGTATCTTACAAAGTAATATCCGTTCTGAAAAGTAATGAAGTAATCCATATTCTGAGCCAGAGAAGGCTTCTGAACATTAATAAGATCGTATGGCTTTACTTTCAGGTAATCTGCTGCCGTAATCGTTTTATCTTCGTATTTCTTTCTCAATTCATTGAAGATCTCTTTTGCCTGAGGATTATCTGCCACATCTTCATTTCCATAATTGAAGGTAAAATCAGGAGCCCCATACATTGAAATGTAGTTCGCCATCACCGATTTGTCCTCATTGAACATTCTCGGCATTAAACTTACCTGGGACTTACTGAAAACATAGTTAAAACGCTCTCCTGTCTTTCTATAGGTTCCTGTTTTTTCATCCTTTTCATAAATGTCGCCTGTCTTCTTCGTTTTAAAACTTCCGTCTTCATTTTTCTCAATTCCGTTGGCATCAAGGAAAGCGGTATAGTTTTGCCCGTAAATTGTCGGCCAGTCTCCATATTGTTCTCTGTTATAATAATCGAGCATACCGATAGCCGTATCGGGATCATTCAGGTTCATTGGAGGGTTTGCGTTAGCTCTGATTGGAATGACCATCCAACATGAGAAGCCGATTACCATATAAACAATTGATAATGCTACGGTCTGATAAATATTCTTTCTCGTCCTTCTCGCATATTTAATCATGAAATAGCATATTGCTACCATAAGAATAAAAGCCGCAATTGTTCCTGAATGGAAAGGAAGTCCCAAACCATTGACGAAGAATATCTCTAGTTTACCAAACATCGTCATGATGAGTGGGAAGATAATTTTAAATACAATAATCAGAATCCCCAACGTGATCAGATTTGCCCAGATAAAATTTTTCCACGTGAACTTATAGTTTCTGGCGTAGTATACCAGGCAGATTGCGGGAAGAGATAACATACACATCATGTGTACACCTACTGAAAGTCCAACGATAAAGAAAATAAGAATGATCCATCTTTCATTGT
This sequence comes from Chryseobacterium sp. Chry.R1, assembly GCF_039645525.1. Classification (NCBI taxonomy): domain Bacteria; kingdom Pseudomonadati; phylum Bacteroidota; class Flavobacteriia; order Flavobacteriales; family Weeksellaceae; genus Chryseobacterium; species Chryseobacterium sp. Chry.R1. The sequence continues at coordinate 3,077,611 of NZ_CP151793.1, read as the reverse complement.
CCGAAGTGTTATACTCATTTTCCCATTTGGTGATCAGCCATACCAAAAGCGCAATAAACATTGAAGCCATAGAATACACTTCTCCTTCAACCGCTGAAAACCAAAAAGTATCGGAAAATGTAAAACACAACGCGCCTATCACACCGGCAAAAAGAATCGAAATTTCCTGATGTTTGGTTACTTCTTCAAAATCTTTATTCAGTAATCGTCTTACAAAATGCGTAATGGTCCAGAATAAAAACAAGATCGTAAAAGCACTGAACGTAGCAGACATTGCATTGATTACGATAGAATAATTTTCGCCTTTTCCTAATGCAAAAATGGCCGCTACAGCGCCCACAATCTGGAATAAAGCAGCCCCGGGAGCGTGCGTTACCTCTAATTTTACTGCAGAAGATATGTACTCACCACAGTCCCAAAAACTCAGCTTGGGTTCTATCGTTGATAAGTACGTGAAAAATGCAATGACGAAAATCACCCATCCTAAAACGGTGTTCCATTGCCTAAAAGTCCAGTTTTTCATAGTATAAAATCAATTACGCGAAAATAGGGCTTTTATATGATTTTATATCGATTTTAACAAATTTTTAAAATACTGGTGTGGTATTTGCGTTAATAAGTCTGTAACCATTGAGGAAGGAAAAATATCGATTTAAGTAATGACAGCTTAGAAATCAAACAAAAGTTTAGAAATTATTTATTTTTTTGTATTTTTGCCCTCAGATTTTTATTGAAAAATAGCAAATAATGAGTAATGTTTACGATAATATCCTTGGCCTAATAGGAAACACTCCTATGGTGAAGCTAAATACTGTAACGAAAGATATTCCTGCAACTGTTTATGCCAAGTTAGAATCATATAATCCTGGACATTCCACTAAAGATAGAATCGCACTTCACATTATAGAAAACGCTGAGAAAAAAGGTTTATTAAAAGAAGATTCTGTAATTGTAGAGACCACCTCAGGGAATACAGGATTCTCTCTTGCAATGGTTTGCATTATCAAAGGGTATAAATGCATTCTTGCTGTAAGTGACAAAACAAAACCTGAAAAGATTGCCTATCTTAAAGCTCTTGGAGCGGTAGTGTATGTTTGCCCTGCTAACGTACCTGCGAATGATCCCCGATCCTATTATGAGGTTGCCAAAAGAGTGGCTTCTGAAACACCTAATTCTGTTTATATCAACCAATACTTTAATGAGTTGAATATTGATGCCCATTACCAGACTACCGGACCGGAAATATGGGAGCAGACAGAAGGAAAAATCACACATCTTTTTGCATGTACAGGAACCGGGGGAACTTTATCCGGGTCAGCAAAATTTTTAAAGGAAAAGAATCCGAATATCAAAATAATAGGAGTAGATGCAGACGGATCTATTCTGAAAAGTTATCATGAAACCGGAGAAATCCATAAAGAAGATGTTCACCCCTATCAGATTGAAGGAATGGGAAAAAATCTTATTCCTGCCGCCTTACTTTTTGATAAAGTAGACCAGTTTGTAAGAGTGAATGATGAAATGTCTGCCTACAGAACCCGTGAAATAGCTCTGAAAGAGGCGATCATGGGAGGTTATACGACCGGAGCTGTTACCCAGGCGCTTATACAATATGCCCAATCTAACGAATTTTCAAAAGATGACCTGGTTGTATTAATTTATCCTGATCACGGATCAAGATACATTACCAAGGTATACAGCGACAAATGGATGGCGGAACAAGGTTTTGTAAACAATTGTGTTCACAACTACGATGAAGTTTTCAAGACAGAATTCATCAAATAGAAATAATTACCATACAAATCAAGCCTTTTTTGTAGATCACAAAAGGCTTTTTTTAATTAAATAAAATCACTTATAAAATGTTGGATATTTTTGAAAGAATAAAAGAAAATCCAGGACCTCTTGGACAATTTGCAGATTATGGAGAAGGCTATTTTATTTTCCCGAGACTTGAAGGGCCAATCGGACCTAGAATGCAGTTTCAGGGAAGAGAAGTCATTTTCTGGAGTGCTAACGATTATTTAGGATTATGTAATCATCCTGAAGTTTTGGAAGCCGATGCAAAAGCCGCTGCTGAATACGGGATGTTTTATCCAATGGGAGCAAGAGCAATGTCAGGGGAAACAGAACAGCATTTACAACTGGAAAAGGAGCTTGCTGATTTTGTTCAGAAAGAATCTGCTTATTTATTAAATTTCGGTTACCAGGGAATGGTTTCTACCATTGACGCTTTGGTTAGCAGAAATGATGTAATCGTATATGATGTAGATTCACATGCATGTATCGTAGACGGGGTAAGACTTCACTCCGGAAAAAGATTTACCTATAGACACAATGATATCGAAAGTCTTGAAAAAAACCTTCAGAGAGCAACAAAAGTAGCTGAAGAGACCGGTGGTGGTATTCTGGTAATTACAGAAGGGGTTTTCGGAATGAGAGGTCAGCAGGGGAAGCTTAAAGAAATCTGTGACCTGAAATCAAAATATAACTTCAGACTTCTTGTAGATGACGCTCATGGATTCGGAACTCTTGGAAAAACAGGAGCCGGAGCTGGTGAAGAACAAGGATGTCAGGATAAAATCGATGTATATTTCTCTACTTTCGCTAAGTCAATGGCAGGTTTCGGAGCTTTCATTGCCGGAGATAAAGAAATCATCAGATACTTAAAATTCAACTTAAGATCACAGATATTTGCAAAATCCCTGACGATGCCAATGGTTATCGGAGGGCTTAAAAGATTAGAGCTTTTAAGAACAAGACCTGAAATTAAAGCTAAACTTTGGGAAAATACCTATAAACTGCAAAACGGTCTTAAAGAAAGAGGTTTCAACATTGGAGACAGTAATACTTGTGTAACGCCAGTAATGATGCAGGGAACACCGGTAGAAGCAACTCTTTTGGTTAAAGATTTAAGAGAAATTTACGGAATTTTCACATCTGTAGTTGTTTACCCGGTAATTCCTAAAGGAATGATATTACTAAGATTGATTCCAACAGCGTCTCATACAGATGCTGAGATCAATGAAACATTAGCTGCCTTTGAAGCTATTCACGATAAACTGGTGGGTGGTCATTATAAGGAGCAAGCTGATAATTATCTGAAGGAGAACAACGTTCAGTTTAAAGAAATTTAAAACAATACAAAAGGCCATTTGAAATACAATGGCCTTTTTATCTATAATCCACTTCTGAATGGGTGGTAAGTATCTGTCTTTTAATTTTTTAAAAGTCATTATTTTATCTAATAGATTGATATCAAAATAGATGTATATGAGAAATTCCAGAAATATTAAAACAGCAATTATCGGCCTGTTTTTTACGCTTTTCTTTACAACAGCTAATGCCCAGCATTCTTATATAGATAACCATAAAGATATTGCAGCAGATCTCTCAAAACAATACGGGATTCCAAGCTCGATCATACTCGCGATAGCTATTGTGGAGTCCGGAGCCGGAACCAGCAAGGCTAGCAAAACCCTTAATAATCACTTTGGTATTTTGGGAAAGAACGATGTGAATAATTCTAAATTTAAAAGCTTTAGTACCGTTCGCGAAAGCTATGAAGCTTTTTGCCGTATGCTTTCCAAAAAGAAAATCTATACCCGGTTAAAAGATAATAATAACAGTAACGATTGGGTTAAAGCTATTGCTTCCACAGGTTATTCTACCAAACCTAATGAATGGATAAAGAAAATAAATTCTACCATTGCTAAATTCGGCTTACAAAAATAAGTTCAATTCATCTTTTACAGGCCATTAATTTTTTTGTATGATATAGATGTGATAATTTTGCAAAAAAATTCCTATTGAAAGATCTTCTTCTGATTACTCCGCCTTTTACCCAACTTAATACTCCTTATCCTGCCACGGCTTATATTAAAGGTTTTTTAAATACCAAAAATATTACCAGTTATCAGATCGATTTGGGGATTGAAGTTATTTTGGAACTTTTTTCAAAAGAGGGTCTTCAGAACATTTTTTCCAGGAAAATTGATCTTGAGAAGTTGTCAGAAAATACCCAAAGGATTTTCGCTCTAAGGGACGAATATGTAAAAACCATTGATCAGGTCATTCATTTCCTGCAAGGTAAAAATGCCACTTTGGCCCGCCAGATCTGTAGCATGAATTTTTTACCGGAAGCTTCCCGGTTCAATCAGCTGGATGATATGGAATATGCTTTCGGAAACATGGGGCTTCAGGATAAAGCAAAACACTTGGCCACATTGTATTTGGAGGATCTATCTGATTATATTGTTGAAAATATAGATTCCGATTTTGGTTTCAGCCGGTATGCAGAACGCCTGGGGAAAAGTGCCAATTCTTTTGACGAGCTATATTCCAAATTATCAGACCGGCAAACATTTATCGATGATATCACATTAGAAATTTTAGCGGAAAAGCTACAGACCGTACAACCCAAACTTGTCTGTTTCTCTATCCCCTTTCCGGGGAATTTGTACTCCGCTTTTCGATGTGCCCAATACATCAAGAAAAATTTCCCAAACATTAAAACAGCGATGGGTGGTGGCTTTCCAAACACGGAACTAAGGGAAATAAAAGATCCCAGGGTTTTCGAATTCTTCGATTTTATTACTTTAGATGATGGCGAGCTCCCAATTGAGCTTCTTTATAACCATCTAAATAACCCAACTGAAGAAGCCGAATTTAAAAGAACTTTCCTCATTGAGAACCATACGGTAACTTATAAGAATAACTCTAAACGACACGACTATAAACAGGCACAGGTCGGAACACCTGAATATACAGATCTTTTACTCGATCAATATATTTCAGTCATTGAAATTGCCAACCCAATGCACAGTCTGTGGAGCGACGGAAGATGGAACAAGCTTACAATGGCTCATGGATGCTATTGGGGAAAATGTACTTTTTGTGATATTTCGCTGGATTACATCAGAATCTACGAGCCTGTTTCTGCAAAAATCCTGGTCGACAGGATGGAGGAGCTGATTAAAGAAACTGGAGAAACCGGTTTTCATTTTGTGGATGAAGCTGCCCCACCCGCTTTAATGAGAGAAGTTGCGCTGGAAATTTTGCGCAGGAATCTCGTCGTGACCTGGTGGACCAATATCCGTTTTGAAAAGAGTTTTACCCGAGATCTTTGTTTTTTACTGAAGCTTTCAGGTTGTGTTGCTGTTTCAGGAGGATTGGAAGTAGCCAGTGACCGTCTTTTAAAATTGATTGATAAAGGGATTTCCGTTGATCAGGTGGCTCAGGTTACAAGAAATTTCACTGAAGCCGGTATAATGATCCATGCTTACCTTATGTACGGCTACCCTACCCAAACTGTACAGGAAACAATTGATTCACTGGAAATGGTGCGGCAGCTCTTTGAAATGGGAATTCTGCAAAGTGGATTCTGGCATCAGTTTGCCATGACGGCTCATTCTCCGGTGGGTTTACATCCTGAAGAATTTGGCGTTACTCCTATTAAACAGGAAATTTTATTTGCCAATAACGATATTGATTTTACAGATAAAACAGGAATTGACCATAGTAAATTCAGTTTCGGATTAAAAAAATCGCTTTTCAATTATATGCACGGAATCAATTTTGATATCCCATTACAGGATTGGTTTGATTTTAAAATTCCCAAAACAACCATTCACCCCGATTATATCCACGATTGCCTTTTAGAAGAAGATCATTTTGTTTTTAAAGGAAACTCAAAGGTTATTTTTATAGACAGAAATGTTGTTGCCGAGAATTACATAAAAACAAAGAAACAAAATTCGTGGGCATATACACAACTGACATTCCATTTAAAAACAAATATCGTAAAAATAGATCTGGAGCAGCCAAAAGCAGAATGGCTCATGAAAGTGCTTGCGGAAAACGCCATTGAAAATGCAAAAAAGACAACCCTGCAACAGCTTAAAATTCAGTTTGAAGAGAACTTCGAGGATTTTGAACTGTTCTGGTTTTCAAAACCTATACAGCAACTTAAAGATAATGGTGTCATTTTAAGTTTGTAGTTTCTAATTGAGAAGTCTACCGGGATCTTTAGCTGATCCAAATTTTGATTGATTTTTATAAATGAATCAAACCTGGCATTCCATAGACAATTAAATTATTAAACACTAAACTTTTATTTCTCTACACCATCTTTTACGACCTGTCCTACAACAACCTTTTCCTGAATTTTAATAAAATTCGGATCTAAAATTGCCATCCGTTCTGCAATAGCTTTATAAGTCGGAAATTTTAAAATTGAAGCCCTTCCGGACATTTCCCTGTACAATGTAAAACTTTTTCCACCGGCTGTTTTGATCTGCTTGGTAGTGGTAATGTATTTGCCAATATATTTGCTCTTGGCATCATAGATTTCAATATCTACAAATGTTTTCTCAGCAATCTTATCATCAGATCCGAAGCTTACCGGCAAATTCGTAAAATATCCGACCGGGACACCATTGCTGAGAATTTCCCCTACATTGTTGACTTCAATTTTCATTTTGTCAATTTTACTCCGTATGGAATAAGCATCCTTGGTTTTAGTATCGAGTTTTCTTTTGGGTGTATTTTGAAAAAGCTCATCTAAATTCTTAACATTAATACCTTTGTTATCAATGATCTTGAGGTCTTTTATACAAGTATATACTGCAGATCTTTCTTCACCGGAAAAGGCCGAAGGAGAGCTGTAATCCAACTCAATGGTCTTATCCCTGTTGTATACTCTGTTCAATTTTATGTAACTGTCCCTTACAGAATCCACAACGCTTTTATCAACAAATTCTATTGTATAAATAGGCGTCTCCTTCAGGTCCATAAAAGTGTACTCACTTGATTTATTTGAAATTTTAGCAACATGTACTCCATCAAGACTTATAATACCCCTTTTGGTTTTAAAATTCTGGGCGTTTAACACAATTCCCATCATCATAAACAACATGATCATACTCCTCATAAAATCAGATTTACATTACATAAAAAAAAGTGTAACCAAAGTTACACTTTCTTGAAAATATATTTAGCTTTTCATTTAATTACTCACAAAGGATAATTCCTTTATTATGATTAAATTCTACAACACCGCTTTTGATAGAATAAGAAAAAACAGAATCTTTTTCATTCTCTCTGGTAAGATTCTTGGCATAAGCTTCATCGACAGAATTCACAAACAGCTTTACTTTACCATTAATTAATGAAGAAACGATTCCTGCGTGGTTTTTCATGATGTGAAATTCACCATTTTTTCCCGGAAGTAAAACAGAGTTTACCTCGCCTTCAAAAACTACGTATTCTGGTGTTAAAATTTTTATATTCATTTTAATTTAGATTAAAAGATTTCAGATCTCAGATTTCAGACAACCTTTAAAGTCTCATGTCTAGTATCTGATATCTCATGTCTAACTTATTAAGCGTTATCAGCTAACATTTTTTGTCCTGCTGCAATAGCTTCTTCGATAGTCCCCTTCAAGTTGAAAGCGGCTTCTGGTAAATGATCAAGTTCTCCATCCATAATCATGTTGAATCCTTTGATGGTGTCTTTAATATCTACCAATGAACCAGGGATACCTGTAAACTGTTCAGCAACGTGGAAAGGCTGAGATAAGAATCTCTGAACTTTTCTTGCACGGTAAACAACAGATTTATCTTCTTCAGAAAGTTCTTCCATACCAAGGATCGCAATGATATCCTGAAGAGCTTTGTATCTCTGAAGAATTTCTTTTACTCTCTGAGCACAGTTATAATGCTCTTCTCCGATAACTTCCGGTGCAAGGATTCTTGAAGTAGAAGCCAATGGATCTACCGCAGGATAGATACCTAAAGAAGCAATTTTTCTATCTAGTACTGTAGTTGCATCCAAGTGAGCAAATGTAGTTGCAGGAGCCGGGTCAGTTAAGTCATCCGCAGGTACATATACTGCCTGTACTGAAGTAATAGATCCGTTTTTAGTAGATGTAATTCTTTCCTGCATCGCTCCCATCTCAGAAGCAAGCGTCGGCTGGTAACCTACCGCAGATGGCATACGTCCAAGAAGTGCAGATACCTCTGAACCAGCTTGTGTAAAACGGAAGATATTATCTACGAAGAATAGAACGTCTCTACCTTGTCCGCTTTCTCCTCCATCTCTATAGTACTCAGCTAATGTAAGACCAGAAAGAGCTACTCTCGCTCTTGCACCTGGTGGCTCGTTCATCTGTCCAAAAACGAATGCAGCTTTTGAATCTTTCATCGCTTCTAAATCTACTTTAGAAAGATCCCAACCACCATTTTCCATAGAGTGCATGAAATCATCACCATATTTGATAATTCCTGATTCCAACATCTCTCTCAAAAGGTCATTTCCTTCTCTCGTTCTTTCACCTACTCCGGCAAAAACTGAAAGACCTCCGTGTCCTTTTGCAATATTATTAATCAACTCCTGGATCAATACTGTTTTACCAACACCGGCACCACCGAACAATCCAATTTTACCTCCTTTTGCATAAGGCTCAACTAAGTCGATTACTTTAATACCTGTAAATAAAACTTCTGCAGAAGTTGACAACTGATCAAATTTCGGAGCTTCTCTGTGGATAGGTAATCCATTTTCTTTAGAGATATTCTGAAGCCCGTCGATAGCATCACCAACAACGTTGAATAGTCTTCCGTTTACAGCCTCACCAATCGGCATTGTAATAGGATTTCCATATCCGATTACTTCCTGACCTCTTGTAAGACCATCTGTAGCATCCATTGCGATACATCTTACCGTATCTTCACCAATATGTTGTTCTACTTCTAAGACTACTTTTTCACCGTTTCCTTTAGTAATTTCTAACGCGTCATAAATACTTGGAACTGCTTCCACATTATTAAAAACTACGTCGATTACCGGACCAATAATTTGAGAAATTTTTCCTTTAATTTGGTTTGCCATTGCTAAATTTTTTCTTGGTGCAAATATAATGATTCTTCATAAACCCACAATTGGTAAAAAAAAGATTTTTATCATGCTTTTCTGATCAGATGAACAGAATCGGAAATCAAAATTCAGGTACAAAATTCACTGTTAAAAATCTCAAACAGACTGATTAAAATTTAATAATTGATAATTTATACTGTTATTCATTCACAAAAATTAAAATTGACAACAATTCTCAGACAGCAAATTATCGAAATTGTTCATTGAAAATAACTCTTACTATATAATAATAGATAATTTTAAAGGTTTTATATTTGCAGTCAAATTTTTTCCGTTTTGAAAGTTTTCAAGAATTTTAATGACTATTCCGCGCAAAAGCCTTTAGCACTGTCTTTAGGAATGTTCGACGGGGTACATTTGGGACATAAGTGCATTATCGATGAACTAAAAAAAATAGGAGCAGAAAACCAGTTGGAAACTGCTATCCTTACTTTTTGGCCACATCCGAGATTTGTTTTTAATCCCAATGAAGATTTAAAACTTTTAAATACCCTGGAAGAAAAAAAATTGTTGATTGATAAATATGGGATCAATAATTTGTTTTTAAAAGAATTTGATGAGGAATTCAGAAATCTTACAGGAGAAGATTTTGTTCGCCAGGTCCTTATAGATAAGCTGAATGTAAAATACCTTATTATAGGATATGATCATTCTTTTGGAAAAAATAAAAGCGGAAATTTTGAACTTCTCCAAAAACTGTCTAAAGAATTGGATTTTGAAGTGGAACAAATGGAAGCCATCAATATCCACGAAAATAATATCAGTTCTACCAAAATCAGAAATGCTCTCTTAGCGGGAAATATTGTAGAAGCTAATGAAATGCTTGGCTACTCCTACTCTGTTTCAGGAAAAGTAGTTCATGGCAAGAAAATAGGAAGAACTATTGGCTATCCTACCGCTAATATCAGTACCGAATCCATTAAGTTATTGCCTAAAAAAGGAGCATATATTGTTGAAGTATATATTAAAGGACAGCCATATAAAGGAATGCTCAGTATAGGAACCAATCCTACTGTAAACGGCGACGCACTAACGGTTGAAGTGTATATCCTAAATTTCAACGAAGACATCTACGATCAGGAGATCACTGTAAAATTCAGGGATTTTCTTCATGAAGAAATCAAATTCGAAGGTCTTGAAAAATTGATCGAAAGATTGGATGAAGATAAAAGACTTACTGAAAATTTTGCTTTCTAATCAGCGAGAATTTCTTCTCTGGCTTTTTTCGTTAATGAAGAGAAAACAAGATCATAGGAGTGATCAATCATTTTAAAAATAAGATCTCTTTTTAACCCATCCACAGAAACTGAATTCCAATGGGTCTTATTCATATGATAAGCACCGGTAATCTGCGGATATTGCTCCCGAAGTTCGGCACTCCATTCAGGATCGGTCTTTACGTTGATTGCTAAAGGCTGTCTTTCCAGTCCCATTAATAAAAACATTTTCGTTCCTACTTTCATCACAAGCGTTTCATTGTCAAAAGGAAAAGTTTCGGTGACTCCTTTTTTTGCAAGACAGTAATCCAATATTTCGTTGGCATCCATTTTTAATAGCTGATTGTTTTAATGGGTTATTAGTTAAAAGATGAAAGTGAGAGTTTAATAGTTGATAATTGATAATTGATAATTGATAGTTGATAGTTGATAGTTGATAGTTGATAGTTGATAGTTGATAGTTGATAGTGCAAAATTAGTGTTTATCAAGTTCTTTTAATCTTTTAATCTTTTAATCTTTTAATCTTTTAATCTTTTAATCTTTTAATCTTTTAATCTTTTAATCTTTTAATCTTTTAATCTTTTAATCTTTTAATCTTTTAATCTTTTAATCTTTTAATCTTTTAATCTTTTAATCTTTATTATTAATTTCAAATTTAGTAAATTTAGGTAGGAAAGAAAAGTTCACAACATCATCACTAATCACATTTATTATGAAAGCTTTGGTAATTGGCGCTACAGGTGCTACCGGTAAAGATTTAGTCAATCAATTACTTAACGATAAGGAATTCGATGAAGTTGATGTATTTGTCAGAAAACCTCTTGATATCAGGAGTGATAAATTAAACGTTCACATCGTAAACTTTGATGCACCGGAAGAATGGAAAGAAGCAGTAAAAGGTGATGTTGCTTTTTCGTGCCTGGGAACCACTTTGAAAACAGCTGGAAGTAAAGAAGCCCAGAGAAAAGTAGATTTCAACTATCAGTATGAATTTGCAAAAGCTGCGAAGGAAAACAATGTGGATGACTACATTCTTGTTTCTGCATACGGGGCAAATCCTAAATCCAAAATTTTCTACTCCAAAATGAAAGGCGAGCTTGAAGAAGCTGTTAAGCAACTGCATTTTAATAAAATAACCATCTTTAAACCTGGCATGCTGGAAAGAAAGGATTCCGACAGAACGGGAGAAGTTCTCGGAAGCCGAATTATAAAATTTGCCAACAAAATCGGACTTTTGGAAAGCCAGAAGCCATTGCCAACTCATATTTTAGCCAAAGCCATGATCAATTCTTCTAAAATCAAAAGCTATGGGTATTCCAGTATAAAACTGGGAAATATATTTTGTTTTGCTGAGAAAACGAATGAATGAAGGTTAAGAGTTAGAAATTAGAGATTAGAGGTTAGAGGTTAGAGGTTAGAGGAAGATAACAATTTGAGGGTGGAAATTTATGTTTTCTGGTTCAAACCGAAGTCCAGACTTTACTTCGTCGTTTTACTATTCATACTTTTCCCTAATTTTTCATATTCAACATCATTAGGCTCCCAGAGCTCGATTTTGTTTCCTTCTATATCCATGATGTGTACAAACTTTCCATATTCATAACTTTCGATCTTATCCACGATGGTTACATTTTCTTTTTTTAACTCTTCAACCAGTTTATCAAGATGTTCTACCCTATAATTGATCATGAAGTCTTTTTCTGAAGGTTGAAAATATTTTGTTTTTTCATTGAAAGGACTCCACTGGCTAAATCCTTTTTTAGAGTTATCAGCCCCCTGGTACCATTCAAATACCGCCCCATATTCATTGGTGTGAAGCCCCAGGTGATCGCTATACCATTCTCTCATTTTCTTAGGATCTTTACATTTAAAAAAAATTCCACCAATCCCTGTTACTCTTTTAAGACGGTCCTCACTGCCATCAGTAGCAGATTTAAAGGCAAATCCTAATATAAAAGAAATTAGAATGCAAAGCGCAAAAATGATCTTTTTCATGAGTTACGTTTTTATTTATTTAACCATATAAAAAAAGTGGGTGAAAACACCCACTTTGTAAAAATATACTTTTTTTTGTTTACTTAAAATATTTTGTAATCGCCTGATCAGTTGGCTTCGTAGTGCTTACAAAGCTATCTACTAATTTACCGTTTTCGTCGATCAGGAATTTAGTGAAGTTCCAAAGGATTGTAGTATTCTTAACTCCATTCAGTTCTTTTTCTGTCAGATATTTAAAAATAGGTGCTGTATCATCCCCTTTTACAGAAACTTTAGCAGCCAATGGAAAAGTTACCCCATAATTTTTCTGGCAAAATGCACCGATCTCGGTATTGGTTCCCGGTTCCTGACCTCCAAAGTTGTTGGCAGGAAAACCCACTACTACCAATTTATCTTTATATTCTTCATAAACTTTTTCCAGATCCGCATATTGTGGGGTAAATCCACATTCCGAAGCCGTATTTACAATCAGGATCTTTTTCCCTTTAAAGTCTGCAAAATTGATCTCTTTGCCATCAAGGCTTTCTACCTTGAAATCATATATTGTTTTTCCCATAAGTTCATTGGTTTTAGCTTTAGAAATTTCACTTTTTTGGTTGGTACAACTCTGTAAGAACGCTACAAAAGAAAGTAGCAATAAGAAGATCTTTTTCATGAGTAATATGATTAGTGGCAGTTTTCACTGCGTTATTTATATAGACTATTAAAATTTAAAGATATTGGCAGGAAAAACTTTGTTGATGTCTATTTTATTGATCTGCATTACAAAATCCCCATCTTTTTTAGGACTTGAAGATTCAATTCTGAAAGGCATTAATAGATTTCCCACTTTTCTATACTCCGAATACGTTAATGTTTCATCTTTTTTTATTTCCTTAAGAAGCATATAGGTATTGGTATCAAAATAATAGAAATTTTTATTGACATTTTTTGTTAATTCTACTTTATGGCAATAAATATCTCCCACTTTCTCTTTTCCCAGATATTTAGCTTCAAAACCTTTATTCTCCCAGTCAATGAAATCATTATCAAAACTTTCGGGAATATAATTCGGATATTCCTGAACTTTATTTGTGGCATAGTTCATTGCATATCCTTTACTTCCGTCATAGCCTTCAATCGCAGTTTCTTTATTATTAATGGTAAGAACTGTTTTAGTGAGATTCGGGCGTTGCTGATAAATTTTTATCGGATATTCATCTTTGATCCCCAAAATTACTTTCCCTTGAAGTAATACTGAATTTAACAGCTTCCAATTTGTCAGTCCTCCTGATAGTTCAATATTTTTATCGATAATTTCCTTAGCGGTCTGTGCAAAAGTAATTTGTGAATAAATCAGTACGAATACTAAAAGTAATTTCTTCATTAATTCAATTTATAATTCAAATATAAGGCGAATTTGTAAGAAAGCAAATTTGTGAAAATGTAAAATCGTACTCATTTAACAATTTTACAAATTTGCTATTTAGCAATTCAGCCCTTCTTCCTTTTTACCTGTTGGCAATTTAGTTGATCAATTTTCTTGCTTTTTCCAAATCCTCAGGTGTATCAATTCCAACTCCAATAAAGTTGGTCTCTATTAATTTAATTTTCATCCCATATTCCAGGTAACGGATACATTCTATTTTTTCCGAAATTTCTAAAGGTTTCATTTCCAGTTTAGAAAACTGCAGCAGTGCATGCTTCCTGAATGCATATACTCCAATGTGCTTGAAATAATCTACAGCATACGAGATCTCCCTGTGGTAAGGAATAACTGAGCGGCTAAAGTATAATGCAAAACCATTATTATCTGTGATAACTTTCACATTATTTGGGTTTTCAATTTCCTCCTTTTCAGTCAGCTTTATCTTCAGGGAAGCTAATGAAATTTCCTGATTCTGGTCTTCTTTAAAAACTTCAATCAGCTGTTTTAGAGGTTCTGTCTTTAAAAAAGGCTCATCACCCTGCACATTGATCACAATATCACAATCTATATGCTGAACTGCCTCCGCAATACGGTCACTTCCTGTTTCATGCTGCCCGGTCATTACGGCCTTTCCTCCATTATTAATAATCTCATTATAAATAATCTCAGAATCACACGCTACAAAAACTTCATCAAATAAACCCGTTTCAAGAACATTCTGATAGGTGGTCGTAATTACTGTTTTACCACCTAAAATCTGCATTAATTTTCCGGGAAACCGGCTTGCTTCGTAACGGGCGGGAATAACTGCTATGATCTTCATTGAACGATTCTTATTATTTTAATTTTTTTTAAATATAAGCAAAATATGGACTTCTTCTTAAAAAGAAACGTTTACTCCCACCATATTATAGCCTAGATTCGTAGAAGCAATAAAATTCAATTTATATTTTACTTTTCCTGTACTTGCTCCTGAAACTGTATATCTGTTTTTCGAAATGGTTTTCCCTATAAAATATCCCATGAGCAAGGCTAAAGGATAATCCGATGCCCAGTGAACCTGGCTTTGCATCATCTGAAAAGCCATCGCTCCTGCCAATGTATATCCTACTGGTTTAATCCATACTGCGTCAGGATAATTATCTGCAATCACCGTGATAGCCGACATAAATGTTGTTAAATGTCCCGATGGCATCGCATCATAACTTGATGTATTTTTAGCAAAAGCTGCAAACCTTGGAAAAGGAGTCCAGTGTCCTCCGGGATTACCATTTTCTATTGCTATAAAAGGACTTTCCCTTCCTGTAATCCTTTTTATTGTTTGTGAAAAAACACCGGAAAGCAATAAACTTTCCATTAAACCACTGGCGGTTGCCTGAGCCCTGTAGTCATCTTTTATCCAACCATACGTCGCAAAACCTATCCCTAACAATACAACTGTAGAGCCATTACCGATGAGATATAAACCTGAGCCGATATCTTTCGGTATTTTTATAACTCCTCCGATTTTACTGTAATTATTATCGGCACTCATCCCCCATTTTTCACCCAGCTCTCTTGAATTATCAATCAATTTCTGATCGAATGGAATAAGCACCAAAGTACTTGCTATTGCACCTCCTAAGTAATAAGCATGATCCTTTGCAACAAAGTCCTTATTAGTATCTATAAAATCTTTCGGAGCCCTGGTAATAAATTCGAAAAGCTTAGGCTTATGATAGGTTCGCACAGAACCATCTTTGAGAATATAGCTCTGTGATTTTAACGATTTTTCGATGGTGCTGTCTTTTTTCTGCGACCATACCACTATTGATATGGGTAATAACAGCCATTTAATTTTTTTCACTTTGTGTTTTTTTTGATACCCGCAATCAGCTATCCGGTTCATGAGACTTTCAACAGAAACAAAAGTTCATTACAACAACTGATTGCGGGTATTTATTTTATTTTAAATTGCTTAATGCCTGCTCTAATTTTGGCATCATTACTTCAATTTCGTTTACTGCTAATCCTCCTACAGAAGCACGGAACCAAGGTTCAGATTTTTCTTCTCCGAAGGCAGAGAAAGGAACTAAAGCTACACCCGCTTCATTGATTAGATAAAAAACAAGATCAGATGAATTTTCTATAGTGTTCCCATCCGGTTTCGTTTTTCCGATATAATCCAACTTGATCGTAAGGTAAAGGGCTCCCATAGGCTCAATGCTTTCTACGGCTAATCCTTTGCCTTTTAAATCCTGGATTCCTTTATGAAGGACTTTAAGGCTTTCTTCCAGTTTTCCTTTAAATTCATCAACAAAAGTATTTACATCTTCAGAGTTCTGGTAATATTTAGCTGTTGCCTCCTGCTCCGGCTTAGGTGCCCAAGCTCCTACGTGTGTAAGCAAAGCTTTCATTTTATCGATAATATGAGATGGCCCGAACCCCCATCCTACACGCACTCCTGTTGCAGCAAGACATTTTGAGATCCCATCAATATAAATCGTATAGTCTTTCATTTCAGGGAATAGAGAAACGGGATCGTAATGTTTAGCATCAAAAGTAAGATTCGAGTAGATTTGGTCATACATCAGATATAAAGGCTTTTCATCAGCGCCTCTTTTTTTGTTTTCTTCGATGATGAGTTCGCAGATTTCAGAAAGCTGGTCTTTTGTAAACATCGTTCCTGTTGGATTCAATGGCGAACAAAGCGCTAATAAAACAGCACCACTTAAGTGAGGTTTAAGATCAGCAGCAGTAGGTAAAAAGTTATTTTCAGGAGTTGTCTTCACCTCAATAGCATCTGCAGAAGTAAGATAAGCATAGTGATTATTATTCCAAGAAGGAATAGGATAAATAACTTTATCACCTTCATCCACAATCGTCTTATACACTGCATAAATCAAAGGTCTAGATCCTGCAGTAATTAAAATATCATTGGCTGAATACTCCAGATTCCATCTTGATTTAAGATCTTTTGAAACTTCATTTCTTAAAGATAAAAGTCCGTTTGCAGGCGGATAATTCGTCAGATTATTCTGATAAGCTTTCTGAATCTCCTCCTTTAACTTTGCAGGTATCGGATAGATATTAGAATTCAGGTCACCAATAGTAAGATTGGCTATCTCCGCTCCTTTTGCCTTTAAATCATTTACTTCATTACCAATTTTTACAATTTCAGAACCAATCAGGTTCGCCGCTAATTTTGAAACTTTCACTTTATTTAAATATTTATTGTTTTTGACTAATGT
The DNA here is from genome assembly GCF_039645525.1 of Chryseobacterium sp. Chry.R1. Taxonomy (NCBI): domain Bacteria; kingdom Pseudomonadati; phylum Bacteroidota; class Flavobacteriia; order Flavobacteriales; family Weeksellaceae; genus Chryseobacterium; species Chryseobacterium sp. Chry.R1. The sequence continues at coordinate 3,060,825 of NZ_CP151793.1, read as the reverse complement.
TATATGTTATTAAGTATAAGTTATAAATTTTGTTTTTAATTAGAGAGCTCTTTCCTAATACTCTCATTCATAAATGTATAAACCAAATTTATAACTTTCATTTTCAGTCTAGTTTAAGATCTGCTTTTACCTGATCAATTTTCTCATCCAAAGATTTTAATTTATCTCTGAAATCAGCTTCGGAAGTAATCATATCTTTGACCGAAATATAAAACTTGATCTTTGGTTCTGTTCCGGAAGGTCTTACACAAACTTTAGTTCCATCCTGAGTATAGTAAATCAATACATTGGATTTTGGAATCTCATTCATAACCTGTTTTTCATTTTTAGAAACAATAAAATGGGTTTGTTCCTTAAAATCTTTAATATCTTCAACCAAAGACCCCGCGATTTCTTTTGGAGGGTTTTCTCGGAAATTTTTCATCATGTTCTGAATTTCTTCAGCTCCGTCCTTACCTTTTCTGACAAGATTCACCAATCCCTCATAGTACATTCCTGTCTCCTGATATATCTCAATCATATATTGATACATCGTTCTGCCATTGGCTTTGCACCATGCTGCAATTTCGCACGCCAAAAGAATACTTCCACAAGAATCTTTATCACGAACAAAATCCCCGGTCATAAAACCAAAGCTTTCTTCTCCTCCACAAACAAACTTTTCTTTTCCCTCAGCTTCACGGATCATTTTCCCGATCCATTTAAACCCGGTAAGACCTGCCTTACAGGCAACCCCAAATTTTTGGGCAATATCAAAGAAAATATCTGACGTAACGATCGTAGAACCAATAAATTCTTTTCCAGTAATCTTATCCAGTTTTCTCCATTCATTTAGAATATAATAGGTAAGAATAGTATTGGTTTGATTACCATTCAGCAGTTTCATTTCTCCATCAAGGTTTCTCACTGCAATTCCCAATCTGTCACCATCCGGATCTGTTCCAATCACAATATCAGCATTGGTGATTTTTGCAAGATCCATTGCCATTTCCAATGCAGCAGGCTCTTCAGGGTTCGGGGAAGCTACAGTAGTAAAGTTTCCGCTAGGAATCATCTGTTCTTTTACAAGATCCACCTTTTTGAATCCTGCTTTTTCCAAAGCCTTCGGAACCGTTGTATAAGTTGTTCCGTGAATGGATGTAAAGACAATATTCAGATTCTCTTTTCCAACATTCTGATACGTGGAATTCTCAATACAGGCATCAATATAAACATCATCCTGCTCTGCCCCGATCCATTCAATAAGATCATCGTTCCCGTCAAATTTAATTTCATCAAATTTCACAGAATACACCTCATTGATAATTGCTTCATCATGAGGCGGAACAATTTGAGCTCCATCATTCCAGTATACTTTATATCCATTATATTCCGGTGGATTATGAGAAGCCGTAAGTACAATACCCCCGTTACATTTTTTATCACGAACGGTAAAAGACAATTCCGGCGTAGGTCTGTGATCTTTAAAAAGCAATACCTTAATTCCATTAGCCGTTAAAACATCAGCCACCAGTTTTCCAAATTCTTTGGAATTATGACGAACGTCATAAGCGATAGCTACTTTAATTTCCTCATTGGGAAATTGCTTTAACATATAGTTCGCAAGTCCTTGTGTAGCTTGACCTAAAGTGTACTTATTTAAACGATTCGTTCCAACCCCCATAATTCCTCTCATACCTCCGGTCCCAAATTCCAGTTCCCTGTAAAAAGAATCTTCCAGATCAGGAGAATTACTATCAATTAATAATTGCACAGCATCTCTCGTTTCCTGATCAAACGTTTCACTTAACCAAAGTTTCGCTTTTTCTAATGTTGTCATATTTGTATCTTATTTAAGCTGGAAGTCTTATGTCGGAGGCCTTTCAGCTGTCTCCATATCAACTTTTGCAGCGTATATTTATTATTCTTTTATTGCATTTCTGTATATATTTCTTTACAACTTTATTCAGAAATATATTTTCTATTCTTTTTTATAAACAATTACATCCTCTCCTAACTTTCAGCTTCTATTATAGCGTCTTATTTTCAACTTTTGTTGTTTTATCAATTTTGAAAGCGCGGATAGGATCATTATAATATAAAAACTTTGCTGTATTCTGAATATGTCCTTTAAGAGAATCTTTTACATTAACTTCAGCATAATTCCCGTTTTTAGAATCAATATTCAGGTTGGTGATTTTCCAATACGGAGCAATCAGGCTAGCCGTATCAGAAATCTTTATTACTGCATTTTTAGTTTCTCCTAAAAAATTGGCTCTACTCCTGTTCACCATCTCTATTTCCGCTCTTCTTGTGTTCACTGAACCCATAAATGTAGCGTTATTCTTTAAATTAAGCTTAAAATTATCTGTTTTTATTTCACTCGAAATATTCATTTCTACAGAATCTGAAATGGAAACTTTTTCAAGATTATATTTTGAATAAATGGTCACATTATAAAAATCAACTCCCTTTGTTCCTCTTTTTTCTTTTATTGAAAGAGTTTTGTCTTTCACATCTACATCTAAGTTATTGGCAACATTTGGATAAGTCTCTATTTCAACAAAATTTTTAGGACCTCTCGCATAAAATACCCTAAACTTCCCGTTAAGGTCCAGGTTGACAAATTCTGAAACATCCACATCTTTTCTCTCAATATTTCCTTTTGGGGAAACTTTTCCACAAGAAATTACGGCTACAAGCACAAATGTGTACAATATATTTTTCATATTTACTTAAAATATTTTATATAAAACAGCAATTATTGCAAGACTTTCTATTCCCATTACCACATAAAGAATTGATACTCTCACCATTAAACCTGGTTTTGAGTATGATTTTTTAAAAGCATTCCAATAAGTGATTGCAGGAAAGAGAATAAAAAGAACGAATAAAATTTTATCAGCAATATCAGTAATTTTTGATAAAGGCTTCCATAAACCCATAAAACTTACGATATCATCTAGCAAAAATATAACTAAAATTCCTAACAGACTTACTGTTCCAAGGATAAAATGCTCACCAAGATTCAATTTTACCTTTTTAAAAATAAAAAAAGCGTTAACTGCGAGCATTGGGATAATAACAAAGAGGATTGTTTTGGAGTATCTTGCAAAAAAAGTCCTTACTTCAGAAGATTCAGGAATTGCTTCTTTCGTTGCAAATTTTTCGTAAAAATGTAAGGTCAGGACATTAAAACTGAAAAGAATCAGCAACAACGAAATAAAGTTGTAATATCTGATTCTTTTTCCTGCTATATAATCCATTGCTGTTTTCCCGGGCCGAAACAAAATACTCTTTATTGTTTTAAAGAAACGGGTTTCTACATGCCAGATGGATCCTAAGATGTCATTTTTAATAAGTGAGATATGAGTTATTCTTGTTGTGTCGGTCTTCTGTCCGCAATGAGCACAAAACTCACCGGAGATTGTATAACCGCAGTTCAAACAACTCTTCTTATTCATGGAAAAATATCACATTATATTAAGTATTTTCAAGTGATCCAGCATAAATAATTAAGCCAACAAAAGATACTGTTATGATAGCTGCAATGATCAAAGGCTTCCAAATCTCTTTTTTAGGATAATGTTCTTCATCCGGAAAATAGTTGGGAACGAAATAATTTGAGAGCAAACCTCCTCCAGCGGCACCAAAGACATAAGCAAGTGAGCTTTTCGGTTCTTCCGGAATATTTACTATAACTATAGTTACTATTGTTATTAAAATGGAAAGACCCAATACAATATAAGCCTCTCTTTTCTTCTTAATATCAATTAAATTCTGATATAATAAAATACCCCCAAAAAGAGTTGACATCAAAACAGAAAAACCGAAAATGGCCTTTTTAGAATATATTTTTGGCAGATTATTTTCCATACTATATCACTTCATCAATATTATAGTTCTTATGTTCTCTATTAGTCCTGATGATCATTTCTCCTAAGAAGCCGGCAATAAAAAGCAATGTTCCCATAATCATCATGGTTAAAGCAATAAAGAACCATGGATTATTGGTAATCAGGTGGCCGTAAATTCCCCTGGAGACATCAATTAATTTCGAAACACCCAGCCAAAATGCCGAAAGGAATCCAAAAATAAACATAGTGGTTCCCACCGCTCCAAAAAAATGCATAGGTCTTCCTCCGAAACGGCTTACAAACCAAAGTGTTACTAAATCCAGAAATCCCCGGATAAACCTTTCGGTACCAAATTTGGAAGTCCCGTAAGGCCGGGCCTGATGACGGACTTCTTTTTCCGTAATCCTTTTGAATCCTGCATTCGCAGCTAGAACTGGAATGTATCGATGCATATCTCCATATACATCAATAGATTTAACGACCTGTTTTTTATATGCCTTCAAACCACAATTGAAATCGTGCAGCTCCACTCCTGAAACTTTTCTAGCAGCAGCATTGAAAAGTTTAGACGGAACATTTTTGGTCATTACATTGTCAAACCGTTTCTTTTTCCACCCTGAAACAATGTCGTAATTATCTTCAACGACCATTTTATAAAGATCAGGGATCTCTTCGGGAAAATCCTGTAAATCAGCATCCATTGTAATGATCACATCTCCGTGTGCTCGTTCAAACGCTGCATGCAATGCCTGGGATTTCCCATAATTTCTGGAAAATTTAATTCCATGAATCTGTGGATGCTGTACCTTCAGATTTTCGATAATGCTCCAGGACAAATCCGTACTTCCATCATCTACAAACCAGATTTCATAGGATAAATTGTTCGTTGCGCAAACCAGATCAATCCTTGAAAACAGCTCTTCCAGAGAGTCTTCTTCATTAAGTAGCGGAATAATTATAGATAAGTTCATTTAATTTTTATAAAGATTTATTGATGAATCGTTTTTGTTCTGAAAAACGCTCCGAAAAACAGGGACAAAACTACGTAAAATATAAGAATTGCTGCAAAATATCCTGAAAAATGACTTGCAGTAAGCATATCTTTTCCTTTTACAGCTTGTGGAGAAAAGCTTTGACTTCTCTCTTTGTATTTTTGATCTAATTCATCAATGTCTTTCTGATGTTTCAAAATCTTTCTTGCAGACTGATATTCAGAATCTAATTCAGATTTTTGTCTTTCAACATACTGGTAATTTAACAGTTTTTTAGCATCTGTATCAACAAAATTCAGGAACAGGTAAATGCTAAATATGGAAAGAATCCCACCAATAAACATTGGTACAAAAGATCTCTTGAATGCTTCTCTGAAACCCATTTTATGGGTATTCCAACGTGATTTAACAGACCAGAATGCTCCTCCTGCATAAATAACAGGCAATACGAAAGCATTGATTTTGAGGGATGTATCAAAATAATGAATTCCTGAGAAGAAGTAGTATGCTACAAAAAAAACAATCATTGTAGCGATAAATAGTATAATTCCTATAGTGGATGGACTTTTCGTCATATTCTTATTTTTAGAAAAATTTTAGAAAAATTATTACCCTAAATTTCAGCAATTTAGCACCAGTAAAGCTTTTTTTCGTTCATTTTTCTGTAATATTATTTTCAAATTTATAATTAATTCCTATCTTTGCACCGGCAAGTCCTACACAACCAGCTCCTGAGAATCCTCCAGGGTGGGAACACAGCAAAGGTAATCGGTCGTAGCGGTGTGATGTAGGTAGCTTGCCATTTTTTATTTCCCTTAGTTTAAAATTCAAACTCCTCTCCCAATTTCGGTAAAACAAGCTCTACATTTTTATCACTAAAATGTTTTAAGGCACTTTCATGATTTATTTCAATAGCCGGGAAAGTATCAAAATGACATCCTATTACTTTTGGTGTTTTTAGCAATTCAGAAGCTGCAAAGGCCGCTTTTCTCGGGCACATTGTATAATGGCTTCCAATTGGTAAAATGGACAAATCAATATTTCCGTAAAGCCTTGGAAATAATTCCATATCTGCCATTACTCCTGTATCCCCTGCCAGATAAATATTCTTACCTTCAGGTAATCTGAAAATATATCCCACAGGAACACCTCCATAGCTTCCATCAGGGAAAGAACTAGTATGGTGAGCCGGAACCATGGAAATTTTAAGATCGTCGATTTTTGCCGATCCTCCTAAGTTCACATCATCTTTGTTTTTTGCAGCCTTGAAGTATCCACACACTTCAGGCACCCCGATAACGGTAGCTTCTGGATGATATTCCAAAACTTCCACCACATCTGCTATATGATCACCATGAGCGTGGGTCAGCAGGATATAATCGATTTTCCGGGCAGAAATATCAAATCCGGACTCTGCTTTTTTATAATTATAAAAAGGATCACTTAAAATAGTCTTATCCTTGTATGTGAACAAAAAACAATTTTGTCCTAAGAATTGTATTTTCATTTTGATTTTATTTTAATTATGTTAAATATAATTTTCAAGTATTTCTAAATAATGTTTCAAAGATTTGTTGATATTGAATAAACAAAGAATACATCACTTATTTTTGGGGAAATTTATCTTCAATCAGTCTGAGGTTAATGCCATGTTCCAGATATGCTTTACAACCGTCTAAAACTGTCGTAAAACCACCCGTATTATCATTAATTGTCTTTAAAAGATCTTCACCTGTCTGGGTAAATCCATAGCTTTTAATCACAACCAAAGTCCCTTTCTCCATTTCTTTGAATTCATAATCCACATTAGATGAGGGATCACCCCATTCTGTTTTGATAAGATGATTGGGAATGATTTTATGAACAGTGACATTATTTTTCACTCCATACATTTCCCATTCCCAGGTAATTGTTTTGCCTTCTTCAAGTCTTCCGCTCGATTTCGTAAACCAAAATTGAGTGGTTAGTTCATGATTGATAAATGCTTCAAACACCTCATGAACAGGTTTTCTGATAAGCATTTGAGCTTCAACGAATGCAGGAGAATTACTCATACTGATTAATTTGTTTAGTTAAAAAAATTAAGTCCGATTGCTGTCAGTACAGCCATAGTAAACGTCAGGATACCCACTTGTTTCAAATACTGATCAAGTTCTTTAGGCTCCTTTACAGACATTATTTTCCTTCTCAGTTTAGCAAACGGGATTAACAGGATCATTACAATGAATACATAGTAATTTTGCGACTGTATGAAACCGTTTATCCCTAAAAAGATAAGGATTAAAATCAGAGGAAGCTGCAAAAGGATCATCTCATAAATCATTGCATTCCTGAAACCTAATCTTAAAGCAAAGCTGTTCTTCCCAGATAATCGATCCGTTTCAATATCCCTCATATTATTAAGATTTAAAACAGCCATACTCATCATTCCAACTGCCGTTCCCGGCAATAAGATATCCCAGCTGAATGTTTTTGTGAACAGAAAATAACTTCCACAAACAGAAACCAAACCAAAAAAGATAAATACAAAAACGTCTCCCAATCCCATGTACCCGTAAGGTTTCTTACCTACAGTATAGCCGATTGCCGCTAAAATACTTGCAACTCCCAGACCTATAAAAATGTAAAACTCATTCATATAATCGGGAATGAATGCAACGTACAGCAAAACAACAGTTGCTATAAAGGACAAGGTTGAAAATAAGATCACTGCATTTTTCATTTGCTTTGCTGTAATCTTTCCTGAAGCTACTGCTCGACTTTCGGCCTCACTGATTCTTTTTGCATCTGTCCCTTTTATGCCGTCACCATAATCATTGGCATAGTTTGATAAGATCTGATACAGAAGGGTTACCAGCAGGGCTAAAGCAAAAATCTTCCAATCCCAGGTCCCTCCTTCACCGTATAATTTCCATTTTGCAATGAAACTACCCATAATAATTCCGCTCAAAGAAAGCGGTAAAGTTCTTAGCCTTGCGGCTTTTATCCAATCTTTCATAGTTATAATTGATAAGCAATAATTGATAAATGATGCCGTGATCATTTATCAATTATCATTTATATTTTTATGATATCCATTGATTTTCCCCGAAGTCAGGTTTTCTTTTTTCCAGGAATGCATTTCTGCCTTCCTGAGCTTCTTCAGTCATATAAGCCAAACGGGTAGCTTCTCCTGCAAAAACCTGTTGTCCCACCATTCCATCGTCAGTTAAGTTCATTGCGAATTTCAGCATTCTGATGGAAGTCGGAGATTTGGCTAAAATTTCCTGTGCCCACTCATAAGCTGTATCTTCTAATTCTTCATGTGGAATAACGGCATTCACCATTCCCATCTCCAAAGCTTCCTGGGCAGAATAGTTTCTTCCTAAAAAGAAAATTTCACGGGCCTTTTTCTGACCTACCATTTTTGCAAGATATGCAGAACCATAACCACCATCAAAGCTTGTAACGTCAGCATCCGTTTGTTTGAAAATAGCATGTTCCTTACTTGCTAGCGTAAGATCACAAACCACATGAAGCGAATGTCCTCCACCTACTGCCCAACCCGGAACAACGGCAATTACTACCTTAGGCATAAAACGGATTAAACGCTGAACTTCTAAGATATTCAAACGATGTCTTCCATCTTCACCTACATACCCTTGATGTCCTCTTGCTTTTTGGTCTCCTCCACTACAGAAAGCCCATCCTCCGTCTTTAGGACTTGGTCCTTCTCCTGAAAGCAAAACAACACCTATTGAAGAGTCTTCATAAGCGTCATAAAAAGCATCATATAATTCTGAAGTTGTCTTAGGTCTGAAAGCATTACGAACCTCCGGTCTGTTGAAAGCAATTCGAGCTACACCATTGCATTTTTTATAGGTAATATCTTCGTATTCTTTAGCGGTTTTCCACTCAATCATCTTGTAAAAATTTTTCTCAAAGATACGGAATTGCAAAGAATTTTAACGTTCCAAAAACAAGGATTATCATGTAAAAAAACATAGAAACTGAGGAAGCTCATTTTCGGATTAAAAAACAAAAACCGAAACAATTTTGTTTCGGTTTTCTATATCAATTCTTTTAAAGAATATTATTTAGCTTTTCCCTGAAGTTCAGCTTCTTTAGCTTTCATTTCAGCCATCTTAGCCTGATTCTTAGTAATGCTGTAAATCTCCTTCAGCATAGTAACCGCATTTACATCATTAGGAAGAGCCTTATACCAGCTTTCTGCATAAGGTAAAGCTTTGTTAAATCTTTCTTTTCTGGCTTCAATAAGCTTCGTTGCATCATCCGGCTTAGTTTTTCTAAGCGTGTTGATTTCATTTACCGCTTTATCATCTTCTCCGATTATTGTATACACTAAGTTTTGATAAGCATTGGCAAAATCAGGCTTCAACTCAATTGCTTTTTTGAAAGAAGTTTCAGCATCTGCACCGGTAGCAGGATTTTTAGATTGCATAACTCCTAAATTATACCAGTTGGTAGCATCATTAGGATTTTTCGCTAACTGCTCTTTTAAAGTAGCCACAAATTTATCTGTATTTCCTGACTGATAATAAGCCGTACTTTGGAAGTCTTTCAGCTTAGCATTATTAGGAAATTTAGCTAATCCTTTTTCAATGATAGCTACAGCCTCATCATTCTTCTTGGCATTTAAAAGCAATGTAGATAAAGTCTCATATAAATCAGGCTCTACACTTGGAGTTTGCTCTGTTTTGAAGTCTGAATAATCTGAAGATTTTTTCAGCATCTCCCAAGTTCCTTTATCATAAGTAGCAACCTGACCTGTTTTTTTATCTTTTGCCGTATAGTTGGTCTGAACTCCTGTATATCCTGAATTGATCAATTCAGTATAGATCTTAATGGCTTCATCAACGTTGTTAGCCAAAGCATAGTTAAGTCCTGCATAATACATATACACTTTATCATCTTGGCCATTCGTTTTTAACAGGTTATAAACCTCTAAAAACTTAGGAGCCGCAACAGCATAGTTTTTCGCATTATATGCATCCATAGCTGCTTTGTTAGCATCTTGTAGCTGAGCATTTACATCCTTCTTCTGTCCGAAAACAAAAGCTGAAGAAATAATCGCTATACTTAAAATTAGCTTTTTCATAATCAGAATTTATTTTATTTACATTTATTCTTCGGAATCTGAATCTCCGATTTCATCGGCAGACTCTTCATTTTCCGAATTATTTTCTAATTGTGGTGTTACATTTGCATCTGCATCGGTGCTTTGTGTAGATTCTGCTTCTTCTTCTCCTTCCTCTAACTCTTCTTCTACATCCTTATCCATCTCCACTTTTGCAATCGCCGCAATTTCATCATTTTTCTTAAGGTTGATCATTCTAACCCCTTGTGTATTTCTACCCATAACCCTCATTTCATCCATATTCATACGGATAGCAACACCGGATTTATTGATGATCATCAATCCATCTTCATCCGTTACATTCTGGATGGCAATAAGATTTCCTGTTTTTTCGGTAATGTTTAGCGTAATAACTCCTTTTCCTCCTCTGTTGGTAATTCTGTAATCTTCTACAGCAGTTCTTTTACCGTAACCCTTTTCAGAAACCACTAAAACGGTTTCATTCTCTACATCGTTCACAACAATCATACCAATTACCTCGTCATTATCTTCCATGGTAATACCACGAACCCCGATAGATCCTCTACCTACCTCTCTTACTTTTTCTTCCGGGAAGCGGATACATTTACCATTTTTAGTAGCAATCATGATCTGAGAAGTTCCGTTCGTAAGCCATGCTCCTAACAATTGGTCATTGTCTCTGATTTCAATAGCATTAATACCATTAACTCTTGGTCTTGAATAAGCTTCAAGAGATGTCTTCTTGATCGTACCGTTCTTAGTGATCATAACCACACTCATCTGATTGATGTATTCAGCATCTTTCAGATCATTGGTTCTGATATATGCTTTGATCTTATCATCCGGTTCGATATTGATAAGGTTTTGTACAGCTCTTCCTTTTGCCGTTTTAGAACCTTCAGGGATTTCAAATACCCTTAACCAATAACATCTTCCTTTTTCTGTAAAGAACAACATATACTGGTGATTGGTCGCAGAAACAATATATTCAAGGAAATCTTCATCTCTTGTTGTTGCCGCTCTGTTTCCTACACCACCCCTGCTCTGGATCTTATATTCTGACAGGGAAGTCCTCTTGATATATCCTGCGTGAGAAATAGTAAGAACTACCGCTTCATTAGGAATAATGTCTTCAATTGACATTTCACCTCCTGAATAATCGATTTCAGTTCTTCTTTCATCACCATATTTTTCTTTTACTTCAAGTAATTCCTCTTTAATGATTTCAAACCTTCTGCTTTCGTTAGCAAGGATATCTTCTAAATTCAGAATTTCTTTCATGATCGCGTCATACTCATCACGGATCTTATCCAGTTCCATTCCCGTTAAACGAGCCAAACGCAGATCAAGAATTGCCTGGGCCTGGATTTCAGAAAGATCAAATTCCTGAATCAATCCTTCCTTAGCAGCTTGTGGGTTTACACTGTGACGGATGATAGAAATTGCCTTATCCAGAGAGTCCTGCGTACCGATCACCTTCATGAATCCTTCAAGGATATGTGCTCTTTCTTTGGCTTTCTTAAGCTCAAACTGAGTTCTTCTTATAACAACATCATGTCTGTGCTCTACAAAGTGATGGATAATATCCTTTAAATTTAATTGTTCCGGTCTTCCGTGTACCAAAGCAATATTGTTGACACTGAAAGATGTCTGAAGTGAAGTATATTTATATAATAAATTCAATACAACATTCGGAATCGCATCATTTTTCAGCTCATATACAATACGAAGTCCGTTTCTGTCGGACTCATCTCTTATCTCATAAATCCCTGGAATTTTCTCATCTTTAACCAGCTCAGCTGTCCTGGCAATCATTTCAGCTTTGTTTACCTGATATGGAATTTCAGTTACGATAATAGCATTTCTGTTTCCTATCTCTTCGAAATTAACTTTTGCTCTAAGAACTACCCTTCCTCTTCCTGTATGGAATGCATCTCTTACTCCATCGTATCCATAAATAATTCCTCCTGTTGGAAAATCCGGAGCAACGATGTGCTGCATCAGCTCATCTATGGTAATTTCTTTATTATCGATGTAAGCAACAATAGCATTAACAGACTCAGACAGGTTATGCGGAGCCATATTGGTTGCCATACCTACGGCAATACCGGAAGTTCCGTTAACTAAAAGATTAGGAATTTTAGTAGGCATTACAGTAGGTTCCTGTAAGCTGTCATCAAAGTTATTCTGAAAATCAACTGTTTCTTTGTCAAGATCAGCAAGAACGTCGTCAGAGATTTTTTTCAATCTTGCCTCAGTATAACGCATTGCTGCAGGTGGATCTCCATCCATTGAACCGAAGTTCCCCTGACCATCAACCTGTGGATAACGTAAACTCCAGGATTGCGCCATTCTTACCATTGCATCGTATACAGAAGAGTCTCCGTGAGGGTGATATTTACCTAAAACATCCCCAACAATTCTCGCAGATTTTAAGTATTTTCTATTAGAAAAAACCCCTAATCCATACATACCATAAAGCACTCTTCTATGAACGGGTTTTAAGCCATCTCTTACGTCAGGTAACGCCCTTGAAACGATAACCGACATCGAATAATCGATATAAGATGACTTCATTTCATCAACAATGTTGATAGGAATTAGTCTTTCTCCTTCTTTTTGCATAAACAAATTTTATTATAATGACAGTCAGACTTTTAGCTGTGAGTCTGAAAATTATTTATTTTGGTTTTTTAATAACGGGCTAATTTACGAAATTTTTACCGATTTTTGTGGTAGAATTTATCCACAAAATCTTAAAAATTCTTAAAATATGAGCCTATTAAGTATAACTTTCCATTGCACAAAAAATAATCTTGAAGAGTGGGAAAATTATATGGATGAGACATTGGTTTTAATGACTGAAAATCTTATGGATGTAAACAAATATATTCTTTCTGAGATCGAAAGTGATTATATCGACGAAGGGAAGAATTATAATCTCTTGCTGATCTTTGATAATGATGAGCTTCGGACAGATTTTATCGAGAGTGAGCTCTTAAACATTAGAGAAAGAGTTGAAAAACAGTTCGGGCAAGAGGTCATGATATTCAATACTTTCTTGAACCCTAAAAAAACAAGAATGTAATCATAAAAAAGCTCTGAGATTTCAGAGCTTTTTTGTTGTATTAAAAATTAATTATAAATCTCTTTCATTACCTCGAATGATGCGGAGGCCCATGTGGTCTTGGCGGTGGAGGTGGATGATGCAGACAAGAAGTCAGCAGGAAAACCAACGCCAGTATGCCGATAGTTTTAGTCAGGGTTTTCATATTTTTTCTTTTTATGATTACCATAACAACAACAATCTGAATGCCAGATGTTTATTTTATACATAATAAATTCTAAAACACCTTATAAAATTAAAAACCCTGCTTTTACAGGGTTTTAATTTTTCAAGAGATCTTAATCTCTGTGATGTTTTTTATGTTTCTTGTGTCCTCGTCCTCTATCATCATCATATTCGTAATAGTACACTCTTTTTTTAACCTGACCCGGTGCATAGTATCTTGCACTCCCGCCATACACTTTCTTAGCTTGGCCCGGAGGTAATCCTCTCCTTCCATGGTGGTATTCCTGCACTGTACAGCTACTTAGCATTAAAGTCAAAGAAACCACACCTAGCATTTTTATCAAACCGTTCATATTTTCATTGTTTCGAATTTCGAAATGTATATAAACAAGGTTGATGCCAAAAGCAAAAAGAAGTTAGAGGTTAGAGGTTAGAGGTTAGAGGTTAGAGGTTAGAGGACAAAGTTAAAGTTTAGGAATGCGTTGCCGTTTTTTAAAGCGGACACTGCCTAATCAAACCCAACTGTCTCACTTCTTTTTTCAAGCATGACAAGATCTTTCCACTCTCCATTGAGCTTTCCCACTTTTTTACGAACTCCCACTGTTCTGAATCCATTCTTCTGATGAAATTTTATAGAAGCTTCATTTTCCGGAAATATATTAGACTGTAAAGTCCAGAATCCATGATATTCACTATCCAGAATCATCTTTTTAAGCAGCACAGATCCCAGCCCTTTTCCCTGGTACTGATTATCAAAATAAATACTCACCTCAGCAACACCTTTAAAACATTCTCTTTTACTCACAGGCTTCAAAGCCGCCCATCCTACTACTTCATTATTTTCATTCTCCAATATCCACCTGCAATCATTGAAAAATTCCGTATTCCAAACTTCTCTGTTAGGAGCCTCTGTCTCAAAAGTGGCAATCCCACCATCAATTCCCTGTTGAAATATTTCTAATACACGTACTTCGTCACTGGGAAGCATTTCTCTGATCTCGTAGTTCATTTTATTACTGATATTTTCTTTTATTTTTTCTTTTTATCCTCGAATAATGAGTCTGCTTTGTCTGGTTATCTTCCGAAACAACACTGATATTCCCATCCACTTCCAGAATCGATAACCTTACATCTTCTATTCTTTCTACTCCATGCTCCCTGATCGCTTCCTCCAGCTCATCTTTGGTAATTTTTACTGTATTTAAAGCTTTTTCATCGATCTTACCATCCTTTACCAGGATTACAGGATTTTCTTCCATAAACGTTTCAAAAGAACGGTTAGAAAACATTAATCTTTTTAGTATAAAATTGGCGGCAAAAAGAACAAGTGCAGCAATGAGACCACCCTGCAAGGAAGTATCCTGACCCACCATTGCATTTTGCACTGCATTGGAGATTAATAATAACAAGACTACGTCTCCCGCGTTAAGCTGAGATAGCTGATTTTTGCCGAACAGACGGATCGCTACGACCATAAACAGGTATACGCAAAGCGAACGGACTACAACATCTAGGATAGGATTCACCAATTATATTTATATCTATCAAATGTATAAATTTTTATAATTCTGATGAGTATTTTTTAATAGAGTCCTATCAAATTCAATTATGAAAAATTATAAAAGATTGGCATAAAGTTTGAGCATCTGTTAGCATCAAACACAATATTATGAAACGACTGCTTTTTTTCCTCTCTCTACTGCTACTTTTTAACAGCTGTGTAACAAGCAAAAGCAGCAATGAAAAGGAAATAACAGCTAAAATCGACCAACTCTATAAATACACTTCACCGTCCAATTCTACTTCTTCAAAGGAACTTTTTTCTCCTGATCTAAAAAATATACTTGATCAAGCAAACAGGATAGCTGATGCGGATGCCCAAAGAATAAAAAACAGCAACTATCCCACTGATAAACCTGCAGCAGTAGAAAGCTTTATTTTCACAGGAGTACCTGATGCTACAAATCAAAAAATAAAAAGCATAAATGTAACCGGAAATACAGCAGAAGCCATTGTGGAAATGGAAATCAGTGAATATAAAGCAGACGATAAAATATATCCTACTCTGGTTTGGGAAAATACAATTCAACTGATCAATGATAAGGGCTGGAAAATTGACAATATCATTTTTACTCAAAGGTCTACCCTCAAAGAGCAACTCAAGGCTTTTATTATCGAAACAAAAAAGGCCCTGTGCTATAAGAAATAAAAAAGCTGCTTCGTCAAGCAGCTTTTTTTTATTTTAAGGACACTGAGCGATTGGAACTTCGCTACATACTGTCTTATTCAATCTTTCACAGTATACGCAGTATTTTTTAGGTTCTCCGCCATACACTGATTTTAATTCTTCCTTGTTAAGTTTCTTTAAATTTCTCATACTTTTTAATTTTAATGTTTGGTAAATTTAAAACGAAGAACAAATTAATTTATTACAGTTTTTTGCAGAAAATTTTCACTATTTACACTTAAAAATTATCAAAACTTCTTTTATGAAAAGATTTATTACCTGTTATCAATCTCAACTGTTACAGGCATTACATAGGTATAAGCAATAATGTTGTTATTAAAATCTTTACGATTTATTTTCAGATTCGTTAAAACATTTTCAATCTCTTTACTTACATTCTTGCAATCACCTGTTGAGTGTACATTCACAATTTTTCCATTTTCTGTAATATCAAATTTCACTTCTGAATTCACAACACCTTGTTTATATTCATAATTAGTAAAGTCGAAATTATTGATAAGCTCTTTTCGTATTTTATTGAACGTATCATTTTTGCTCAGCTGAATTTCAGGAATGACATTACCATCTGTAGTCTGTGCTTTTAAAGTACTCAATGAAACAAATCCTATAATGCACAGGAATAGGGAACCTATTTGAATTTTATTTTTCATAACTATTTGATTTTAAATATTGTAATATTCCATTTATAATTGCTACTCTAAGTTATTAAAAATAATTCATATTTAGTTCATATTTAATTAACATTCAGTTAATATTAAAACATAAAACACTAAATAACAGACATTTAAATAGATTAACAATGTGAAAATTTAATATTGGAGTTGAGAAAACCACCTTTTTATACCCTATTTTATCGAAATCTTTCCTATCCAATTGGCTTTGATAATCAAGAATCTTTTAGATTTAGGAATAAAAAAGAGGATAGTACACTATCCTCTCTTTATAAAATGAATTCCGTAATTAAAATATCTATTCCAATGAAGTATAAATATTGGATACCTATAGTTCTTTTTTCAGAAATTTACCGGTCAAACTTTTCTTAGACTTCACGATTTCTTCCGGAGTTCCCTGGGCAACAATCTGTCCGCCATGCTTTCCTCCTTCAGGTCCCACATCAATAATATGGTCGGCCAATTTGATTACATCCATATTGTGTTCAATAATAATGAATGAATTTCCGAGTTCTACCAATTGATTGATCGCATCCATCAAAATTTTAACATCTTCAAAGTGCAGACCCGTGGTAGGCTCATCAAGAATATAGAGTGTATTTCCGGTTTGCCTTTTGGCAAGCTCAGTAGCCAGTTTAATACGCTGGGCTTCTCCTCCTGATAGTGTAGTTGATTGCTGTCCCATTGTAATATACCCTAAACCTACATCCTGTAAGGTTTTAACTTTACTGTAGATCTTAGGAATAGGTTGGAAAAACTCTACTGCTTCGTCAATTGTCATATCCAGTACATCAGAAATTGATTTACCTTTATACCGGACTTCAAGGGTTTCCCTGTTGAATCTTTTCCCATTACATGTTTCACAGTGTACATACACATCCGGAAGGAAGTTCATTTCAATTACTTTCAATCCACCTCCCTGACATGTTTCACATCTTCCACCTTTTACATTGAAAGAAAATCTTCCCGGCTTGTAACCGCGAATCTTACTTTCCGGCAGCTCTGCAAAAAGATTTCTGATATCAGTAAACATTCCTGTGTAGGTTGCTGGATTAGATCTAGGAGTCCTTCCAATCGGAGCTTGATCTACATCTACTATTTTATCAATATTCTCAAGCCCTTCTATTTTTTTGTATGGCAAAGGTTCCTGAACCGCTCTGTAAAAATGCTTGTTCAATATAGGATATAATGTTCCGTTAATCAGAGAAGACTTACCACTTCCCGAAATTCCTGTTACCACCACAAGCTTTCCTAAAGGAATATTGAGATTTACATTTTTAAGGTTGTTTCCTGTAGCTCCTTTTAAAACGATGCTCTTACCATTTCCAGATCTTCTTTCGGCTGGTATTTCGATTTTTCTTTTCCCATTAATGTAATCCGCTGTGATAGTGTCTGCTTTCAAAAGATCTTTAGGTTTTCCCTGCCATAGAATTTCACCTCCAAACTTCCCGGCCCTAGGACCAATATCCAGAACCTCATCCGCTTCAAGGATCATATCTTTATCGTGCTCTACCACTAAAACAGAGTTTCCGATATCTCTCAGGTTCTTCAATGAATTGATCAGCCTCTCATTATCCCTTTGGTGAAGTCCGATACTGGGTTCATCCAGGATATAAAGAACATTAACCAATTGAGAACCGATCTGTGTAGCCAGACGGATCCTTTGGGATTCTCCCCCTGAAAGCGTTTTTGAGCTTCTGCTTAAGCTTAAATAGTCTAATCCCACATCCAGCAAAAACTGAAGCCTGGTTTCGATTTCTTTTAAGATTTCGTAAGCAATAATTTTATTTTTTTCTGAGAATTTATCTTTAACATCATGGAGCCAATCTTTCAGATCAGCCAAACTCAATCCATTAACCTCAGCAATATTTTTACCATCAATTTTAAAGCTCAGACTTGATGGCTGCAGGCGGGTTCCGTTACATTCAGGACATGTTTCCTCAGTAGTAAAATGTCTTTCCAATAAAACCCCTTCATAAGATTCTTTTTCATCAATAATTTCTTCCATAAAAGGAATCAATCCATCAAAATTAATCTTTATCTTTTTAGTGATCCCTGCATATTTAAGGTCTTTGTTAAATTCTTTATGACATCCATAATATATATATTCCAAAGCTTCTTCAGGAATATCCTTCATGGGAGTTGTAAGACCTAAACCAAATATCTCCAGGATATTTTTAATCTGTGCTAAAATCCATTTATTCGATTTAATATCTTCTAAAGGCAACAGACCTCCCTGATTAATGGATAATTTAGGATTTTCCACAAAATAATCCGTATTAATCTTTTTAATAGTACCAAGACCTTTACAGTCCGGGCAGCTTCCTTTCGGTGAGTTGAAGGAGAATGTGTTGGGTTCCGGCAATGCTAATGAATGTCCTGTTTCTGCATCCATTAAGTTTTTTGAAAAGTACTCAATTTCCGTACTTCCTAATTTTTGAATTCCGATAATTCCCTCTCCCATCTCCATAGCAGTTCTGAGTGACTTCTCCATTCTGCTTTCAGATGCATTTTCTCCAATGATCCAACGGTCAATAACGATATCAATATCGTGTGTCTTATAACGATCAAGCTTTAGATCATATTCAATATCCTGTAGTTCACCATCAATTCTTGCCTGCCCATACCCTTTTTTCGCCATCTGTACGAAAAGCTCATGATAATGCCCTTTTCTTGAACGGACTACAGGGGCCATAAGCATGATCTTTTCCCCTTTATAGTTTTCTTTAATGGTTTCAAGAATCTGGTCTTCCGTATAGCTAACCAATTTTTTTCCTGTAGAAAGGGAATAAGCGTCAGAAACCCTTGCATATAACAGACGAAGGAAATCATACAATTCCGTAACCGTTCCTACCGTAGATCGTGGGTTTTTATTTGTTGTTTTCTGCTCGATAGCAATTACGGGAGATAATCCTTCTATCTTATCGACATCAGGACGTTCCAATCCTCCCAAAAATTGTCGTGCATAAGCAGAAAATGTTTCTATATAACGACGCTGGCCTTCTGCAAAAATGGTATCAAAAGCCAATGAAGATTTTCCACTACCGGAAAGCCCCGTAATAACCACTAATTCATTGCGTGGAATTTTGACATTGATATTTTTAAGGTTGTGCTCGCGTGCGCCGTAAATTTCTATATATTCTGTTGATTTACTCATAATTTGGCGTGACTTTACCTGAAAATCACAATGTGCAAAATTACGGAATTTTATGGAATTTTTTATGTTAAAAAGTGTTAGATTAATTAACTCTAAAAGTCCTGTTTTTGTTTTTTAAAGTTTAAATTTACATTGCTTTAACCCTAACTAATCAATGCAAAGACTACGCGACCATATTGAAGAGATAATGTCCCTTACTGATGAAGAATTCGAATATATCAAAACATTTTTTACACTCAGGAAAGTCCGTAAGAATCAATTCCTGCTTCACGAAAGTGATGAAGTAAAATTTGAGTTCCTGGCTTTAGATGGGATTTATAAAGTTTTTTACATCGTGAAAATGGAAAAGAACATATTGTACAGTTTGCCAAAAAGAACTGGTGGATGACCGATTACATCGGTTTTTTTAAGCAAAACAATGCAACTATGTTTGTGGAATGCCTGAAAGAGGGTGAAGTGTTATGCCTGACCCTTGAAGGAAGAGAGAAACTGGCGGCTGAATTTCATAAAATGGAACATTTCTTCAGAGTAAAACTTACCAATGGATATATTGCTTTACAGCAAAGGATTACATTACTATTATCCAGTACACCTCAACAGCGATATGAAGAATTCTCAAGATTATACCCGGATCTTATCCTCCAGATCCCGAAAAAATATGTTGCGGAATATCTGGGCGTAAGCAGGGAGACTCTAAGCAGATTGTATACCAATGATAACAAGTACTGAGTGTGATCGAAATCACACTTTTTTTGTGACTCCGATCCTTCTTTTAGCATGCCTTATCACCATAAATTTGCTATATCAATCGGAAGAATTCCGACGAAGCAAAATAATAAATAATTCAAGTCATGAAACCAAAAGTATTAATCATTGTATCCAACGCCAGCTCAATCGGGCCGGAAAATAGAAGAACAGGAACTTTCCTTCCGGAAGTAGCACATCCGTATGCAGAATTTTTTAAAGCCGGTTATCAGATTGATTTTGCCAGTCTGACAGGAGAGACACCATTTTTAGATGCCTTAAATTTAGCTGATGATCCTGATAATTTAAAATTCCTTACAGG
This sequence comes from Chryseobacterium sp. Chry.R1, assembly GCF_039645525.1. Classification (NCBI taxonomy): domain Bacteria; kingdom Pseudomonadati; phylum Bacteroidota; class Flavobacteriia; order Flavobacteriales; family Weeksellaceae; genus Chryseobacterium; species Chryseobacterium sp. Chry.R1. The sequence goes on along the minus strand of NZ_CP151793.1, from coordinate 3,040,465 downwards.
TATCGGATGGTCAGATATGCAAAAAGCAGCTTCGTTATCCGGTTTTAATAGTAATGAATATGATGCTGTGTTCATACCCGGTGGTTTAGCACCAATGGTAGACATGCCGGAAGCACCTCTTCTCAAGAAATTTATAGCTGAGATATATGAAAAAAATGGTATTGTAGGAGCCGTATGTCATGGTCCTGTATCTCTTCTCAACGTACAATTAAGCGATGGAAGCTATTTGGTAGCCGGAAAAAATATTACATCCTTTACCACAGAAGAAGAAGACAACTATGCGAGAAAAGATGTTCCCTTTGACCTTCAATCTGCTTTAACGGAACAAGGCGCTATTTTCCACGCAGCACAACCATGGTCAGCCAACAGCATTGCTGATGGGAATCTGATTACAGGACAAAACCCCGCCTCCGCAAAAGGAGTGGGTGAAAAAATAGTTGCTGCTTTAGAAGATAAATAATCTAATTAAATCTAAAAAAATGAGCCAGAAAGAAGTTTATGTATATGCGAGATGGCAGGTAAAAGAGGGAGAATTACTTACCGTATTGAATATGATGAAAGAAGTTGCTGAACAAAGCTCCCGGGAAGATGGAAATCTATTTTATAAACTCCATCAGAGTCAATCGGATAAGAATACATTGATTTTATTTGAGGGATACAAAAATTCGGAGGCTGTAGAGATACATCGTAATTCTGAATATTTTAAGAAGTTGGTGTTGGAACAAATTGTTCCTTTACTGGAAAACAGAGAAGTGATCCTTATGGATAAAATTGTATGATGCATCTATAAAATTAAAATTCCAGAAATTATGTTTTCCGGAATTTTTTATTTTAGTTTTCAAAAAAGTCAACATCTTCGTTACTGATACTGACAATATATTCTATACCATCTATTGCTTTAGAAATGATCTGGTTCCGAAGCATGTTGGACATATTCTCCCAATACGCTCTTCCGTAAAAAGAATAATTCTGAGGGATAATTTCAATCTCAACTGTTCGTACAAAACCTTCCTTAGGCTTATTACTGATCATAGTTCCCCTTCTCACCCTTACCTCTTTCAGTTCATCTTTAAGAACCATTCTGCAATAATTTTTCACATCTTCCAATGATATTATCTTATCACGGGTTGTAAGTGCATATTTATAGGCCTGAATGCTGTCTGTTCCTTTTTGTTCTTCAGCTCCTCCGATTGTTTCCGTAAGAAGCACTAAAGACTGTGATTTCAGCTGATTGGATAATTCGGTTCCCGGACGCATATGATTGGCCAGAGTACAATGAGTAATCCAAAAGGATGCATATGTATGATCAGTCTTTTCAACAGGTTCCATAATAACATAATTCAGTTCCTGCTTGATACTTCTTTTAGCATTATTAACCTTTTGTACCATTGATTTCATTTTATCAGACATCTCGCTCAACATTCCTTTTACATTATCCCTGTTTAAAAGTGAAAATGCTGCAATCTCGTCTCTTGTGAGTTCCAGAACATTGGCAATCATATCGACTGCATTTCTGTTGGTAAAGCGTTCCATTCCTCCTTTTCTTACCGTATAAAGTCCTTTTTTAAGGTCGTCGGTCGGAGTAAAAGGAATTTCCGTATATCTCCTTCCCTCTCCATCCTGTACCTCATCAACATATAAGAAATGTTCTCCCTCATCTGTTACCAAAGGAATGTTATTTCCCATGATATCAAGGCTGTATTCCGTTTTTTTCCATCCTCTGTTATAAATAGGAAAAGCATTGAAAACAAATGAGAAATTATCCAGAATTTCTGAAGAAAACTGTGGCGGAAATTCAAAAGTCAGCCATAGATATTGTTTTCCATCAATATATTTTTCTATCTCTTCTCTTCCTTCAAGGAAATTCAGATTCTGTGGGAGTTTACCGGATTCAGAAAATAAGCTGTTTGATAGGCCTGTTATTTCAATGAATTTGTGATGGTAGATGCTTTTAATATCTTCAATTGTTTTTGTCCTGATCGATTGTTCACGGAACATTTGTTCATATCCTTCTGCCTGCGCATTTTTAAGATATGATAAGCCTTCCCTCACAAATAATGGATTGCCATCACTTGTAACCGTAAGATAAGGCAATAGCTTATAAACAAAGTCCAGATGTTCAAAGGCAGGATTGGAACAAAATATACTTAAATATTTAGGAAAGTTCTCACTAACGTACTTAGAGACATCCACTCCAATGGTTACCTTACGGTAATCTTCCGGTTTTCCCTGAAATCTTGAAATAGGTATTTTATTCAGTCGGTCATCGATACTATAGCATGTATTCCCTACAAACATAATAGAAGTTTGAATTCTATTGATTCTTACATTACCGATTGGCGTAAAAGGAATGTTAACCTGTTTATCCGATTCTGATTTAACCGTAGAGGTCATCTGCTTTCTAAAGAAAAACTCCGTATGCTCAAGCAATACTTCTGAAGATTCTGAAGGTTGAGTAAAGGCAATAGCATGCGACGGAATTGGATGTGTATAAATAGAAGGAGTCAGTAATTTTGCCAGTTTCTCTAAAATACGGGCATTTACCGTCTGTATTTCATTATTTGCTTTAAAAATTTCAGTACTGAAGGCATCTATCAGTAATTTCACAAACGGGTCCAAAGATTGTGGACTTTTCAGTCCCCATACTTTCGTTGCGTTTTGAAGCATTCTTGCCTTTACAGATTCTTTGGAATATATATTTTGATCTAGATTCATAAATTTCAATTACAATAAGCATTAATCAATAGACATAGGGCTCAGGAACAGTTCTGTAGAAAAGCTAAACCGCTCACCGGTTGCCTCCATTTTGGCATTAATGGCAATTCTTACTTTTTTCTTTATTTCCGTGTGCTCTTTGGTATCGTAGCTATGTTCTACAATTTGTATGTGGGCGTCAATCTGTGGCTGAACAATTCTTGGTTCATATTCCTGTATCTGTCTTTTTAGACTTTTAATGAATATATTCTCCCAAACAGCGCTTGTAACTCCATTATCGAATTCAAGGTTCCAAACATCATTTCCGTAATTTTCATCATATCTGTTTTCTCCTTTTTTAGTGGTTATCAGCAACATAATGTTATGGGCTATACTCTCTCCCATGTCGCAGGTATCAATACTTCCTCCTTCGGACATTAGTGTTGACGGAACAAAAGGCATTCTGTAATTTGGTGTGTCCATATATCAACTTTTTTGTTTTGACAGTATTATTTCATTCGCATAAAACAAAATACCAATTTAAACATTTTCAGGAAATAATAAGAAATAAAAATATCATTTAAAAAATTACGGCTTTCAAAAAATCTTGAAAGCCGTAAACTATTTTTTTACCTCCCGTTGCCAGGATGTTTTTTATTTAGCAAATAGATCGTACTACTGATCCCTTTTTTTGTTCCTGTTGATAAAATAATAGACAGGAAGCCCTAATATCACCATTATAAACCCCGGCCAGGTATATTGTTGCTTATAGATCAATAGTAAAATACAAAATCCGGTTCCTATTAATAAATAAATAAGAGGAGTAACAGGATATAACCAGGTTTTATAAGGTCTCTCAAGATTAGGCTGTTTAAATCTTAAATAAATTACACCAAAAACAGTAATCATATAGAATAAAACAATCACAAAAGAAATCATATCCAGTAAATTTCCATACTGTCCGCTCAGGCATAATAAAGAAGCCCAGATTCCCTGCATCCAAAGTGCATTTCCGGGAACTGCATTTTTATTGTTTTTTTCTGCCGACTGGAAAAACATACCGTCTTTCGCCATTGTCTGGAACACCCTGGCTCCTGCGAGGATCAGTCCGTTATTACATCCAAAAGTAGAAATCATGACCAGTAAAGCAATAATAATTGTTCCCCCACTTCCAAATATATGATGCGAAGCAGCTACCGCTACTCTGTCATTAGCCGCGAAAGCAACGGAATCCCGGTCCAAAGCATTCAGGTATACATAATTAACTGCTATATACAGAAGCATTACGGCAGAAGTACCATAGATCATTGCCTTAACCACATTTTTTTTAGGATTATCAATTTCGCCGGATACAAAAGTAACACTCTCCCAGGCTACGGAACTGAAAACGGAACCTACCATAGCTGCGGCAATACCTCCAAGTAAGGTCATTCCTCCAATAGGCTCCCATCCATGTTTAAGAAAATTTCCGCTAATATCTTTTTTCAGATTATTAAATGAGTCATAACCAAATCCAAAATTTTCAGAAAGATGGGAAACATCAACTAAAATAAATCCGGCTGCAATAAGACCTATTAATGCTATAATTTTAGAGCCTGTAAAGATATTCTGTAAAATCTTCCCGCTTTCTACTCCTCTTGTGTTGATGTATGTAAGAAGAAGAATAACGGCAATTGCTAATATCTGGATCCACGTTATCTTAAACTCGCCACTCTGGAAAATTGCCTCGGCATCATTAAGTGCTGGAATCAGGTAAGCAGTAAATTTACCGAAAGCCATTGCAACGGCAGCAATAGTACCCGTCTGAATAACCGTAAAAAGCCCCCAGCCATATAGAAACCCCATCCTTTTACCGAAAATCTCCTTAAGGTAAGTATATTGCCCTCCTGCTTTAGGAAACAATGCAGACAGTTCCCCATAGCTTATTGCTGCTGCCACTGTCATTATTCCTGTAATAACCCATACTACGATCAACCAGTATCCGGATCCCAGATTCCGCATCATATCAGCACTTACAATAAAGATTCCACTCCCAATCATAGAACCCATTACCAACATAATGGCATCCCAAAGTTTTAATTTTTTCTGCATAGATTATTTAGAATTTCCAAATATAAACAAATAAGTTTCTGATTTTGAATTTTATGCAAAAATTACAAATACACCTATTTTTTATCAAGTATATCTAACTTATTAATTCAATTTTTATTGTTATTTTTGAAAAAAATATTAAAAATGAAATTCAAATCCATATTACTTGCGGTTGCAATCAGTACTTCTGCTGTAGCATTCGCTCAGGAGACATCACAGAAAAAGTTTGCTCCGCCGGCGGGAAATGCTATCGTGGGAGATACTTATGGTGCAGGTGTTGACTCATCAGTAGAATCTAAGGCGATTACGGTTGAAAAACTTGGTAAAAAACTGAAAAAAGAAAATAAAAAACTTGAGAATGTAGCCATCAAAGGAAAAGTAACCGATGTATGTGAGAAAAAAGGATGCTGGCTAACTATTAAGACTGAAGATAATTCTCAGTTCTTTGTAAAAATGAAAGATTATGCATTCTTCGTTCCTACTGCTCTGAAGGGGAAAAACGTTGTTTTGGAAGGAAATGCCGAAAGAAAAGTAATCTCTGTAGATGAACAAAAGCATTATGCTGAAGATGCTAAAAAACCACAATCAGAGATTGACGCTATCACAAAACCAAAAGAGGAAGTGAGATTTGTAGCTAATGGAATCAAAGTTGTTAATTAATCCTGCAGACCTCATCTAATAAAACAAAAGCAGAACAAATGTTCTGCTTTTTATTTTTCATTTTTTAATCTTCAATACTAAAATCTACTTTTTCATCCAGCTTAGGATATTTGGTAGCGCACACAAATTTCTTTCCCGTACAATCTATTTCAAGCCATCCCTTTCTTTTCTTTACATCTCCCACCTCCATAACAAATGGAATAAAAGACAAATCATCTTTTCCTTCTTGTTTAATTTCTCTATACTGAACAGCGATATCTAAAATACAATGATGATCTGTATTCAGTTTTACATTTCTGTAGATAATATCGTAGTGGCTTTCCTTATTCTCCGGAATATCGAGGTAAGATTCCCAGCCTGTAATATCAGAATTAAGTTCACTGATTGCTTTTAAAGCATAGAATAATGCTATAGTATAATATTTTCTTGTTCCTGTCCTTGTGTAATCATCTACAAAGTGTCCCCCCTCAAATAGAATCGTAGGCATTCCTGCTTTAATAAAATTATCACCGGTTGATGTTGGATAAAACTCATCAGAATATCTTCCAATCTGATTAGGAATTAAATCTTTTAAATGATTGTATATCCTTCCAATCACTGCCATACATTTTTTTCTGTTGTCCGTAACGGTGCGCTCTTCATTTTCAGAGGGAGCCAAAAACGAAAGTGTGGCTGGATGGATTCCATCTGTTGTAAAAATAGTCCTTTGCTCATGTAAATTCAGAGCATAATCATATTGGTTTGCAGATACTATATTCTTAAGGAACTTAATCTCTTTACTGGCCTCATTATGAAAATCCCTGTTAAGGTCTATATCCGTTGCATTTAGCCTTGTCCATCTTTCAGAGCCATCAGGATTTAGCATAAAGATAAAGTCAAGTTTGATCTTGTTGAATAAATCTTCCTTCATTTCAGGATATTTATCAAGACTTACCAGCAAATCAAGCATAGCATGGGTAGCGTTTGATTCATTTCCATGCATTTGCGACCATGCCAGTATTTTAATAGGTCCACTGCCAATACTTAATTTATAAATGGGCTTCTCCAAATACGATCTTCCGATCTCTGTAATATATTCGCTGAGATTCGTCTGTAGGAAAAAAAATAATTTTTCAGGGGAAATATAGCGATTAGGGAAATTTGGATTTTGAAGATAGATCTGTTCAAAGTTCATTTCATAATAATTTACATGAGTCAAAATTAGCCATTTTTAAAGAGAAAATAAAATTAACATTTGTAACTTTATTAAACAATGTAAATTGCCATAATGTCTGTGGATAAAATTGTGGATTGCTAATAATTTAATATAATATTATTAAGTAATTTAAAATCAAATATTTACTACGATTATCTAAATGCTTATTTTAAATTTACTTGAAGTGATCAATTCCCTATTTATCCTCAATTGAGGGTAATGTGATTAAACACAGTAAGATGTGGAAAACATAAATTTCCTGCCTTGTATACAAATGTAAATTGTGGATTATTTTCTTATTTTTTTTGATTTCCGTCATTAAATAGGACAGATAAAAAGTCATTTTATCATATAGTAATGCATTGAGGAATTTTCAGATTAATCTTAATCAGTTTCTCATAAGAAATAGCCATTAATAGACACTTAGCGTTTAAATTTGAGTATAACTTCATATTATATATGGTTGAAATCAGGCATTTATCATTGGTCCTACTCCAGCGTCATTCAAAAAGACAATAAATAGTGATGAATAGAGCCTTATCAGAAGATTAATACTAATTTTTGAACAGCATCCTATTAACAGGAAATTTATTGACTTCTTATTTTAAGTATATATCACTAAAATCAGATATGAGGATAAATTGTTGAATAAAAATTACAGTAGAATTTTATGAGTAATATAATATGTTGTTTATCAACAATATACCTATTTACTTTTGTATATTATGAATGTGAATAATTATTTACATTTGTATTTTGCATTTGTAAATTTATTATTTACATTTGTAAAACAATTAAAAGCTTATTTTTATGAGTTTAAATGAAAGAATTTCTAAAGTTATCGAGTATTCAAGACTTACTCCTTCTGAATTCGCAGATGAGATCGATGTACAGCGATCTTCCATTTCTCATATCACTTCCGGAAGGAACAAACCTTCTTTGGAATTTATTATAAAAATAAAATCTCATTTCCCTGAGATCCTTTGGGATTGGTTAGTCAATGGCGAAGGTGAAATGCTCAAATCAGCCTTACCCGAAACTTCAGTTCCCGAACCAGATGAACCGGATGAAGAAAAGTTAAAGCCTACTTCCCTCCCTGATCTGTTTACCATGATGAATGATGATGAAGATTTCGGCATTGATGAAGATGAAATTGTTCCCCAAAAACAACCCCTTCGAGAATCTCCTATACCGTACAAGGTTAAAGCTCAGGAAAAAATAAACGATTCTCAGCGATTAGAGAATTCAAATGAGAGAATTATTAATCAAGTAATTGAAAATCAACAAAGTAAGATAAAAAGAATCGTTTTGTTTTATGAAAACGGAAAATTCGAAAGCTTTGAGCCATAAAAAAGCATTGCCAATCATTTATTATCTTGAGATTCTCTAGTATTGCGAATAAAAAAACCTCACAATTGGTGAGGTTTATTATTTTTAAATAATTGGTATTAATTATTTACTGTTTTTTCTTCTTTCTAATTCTTTCTTTAACAGTCCCAGTTCTCTACCGGTCTGCCCGGCCACAGAAGTGTTTTCCTGAGCTCGTCTGGTCAAATAAGGAACTACGTCTTTTACTGGACCATAAGGAAGGTATTTAGCCACATTATAGCCTTTATCTGATAAAGCGAATGTAATATTATCACTCATCCCGTAAAGTTGCCCAAAATACACATGAGGATTACCCGTTTCCAGAGATTTTGTTTTCATTTTATCCATAACCAACTCGGAAGAGATCTCATTGTGGGTTCCAAAAAATGCTGAAACTTTATCTAAATGATTCATTACAAAATCAATTCCTGCATTATAGTTCCTATCAGTTGCTTCTTTATTAGGCTGGATAGGATCTGCATATCCCTTTTGTTCTGCTCTGGCTCTTTCCTTTTCCATGTAAGCCCCACGCACTATTTTATATCCGATAAAATAATTCTTTTCTCGGGCTCTTTGCAAATGGCTTTCCATGTATTCCAGCCTTCCGGTTCTGTACATCTGAATCGTATTCCAAACAATTGGTTTTTCTTTGTTGTACTTTTCCATCATCTCTTCACAAAGATGATCTGCAGCATCCTGCATCCATGTTTCTTCTGCATCAACCATTACTTTCTTATCGTTCTCATGACAAAGCTTACAAACCTCATCAAACCTTCTTACAACTCTTTCCCATTCTTCTTTCTGGCTGGTCGTTAGCTCTGCGTTTTTACCAACTGCTTCATACAGATCAATTCTTCCAAAAGCTGTAGGCTTAAAAACAATAAATGGAATTGCCGGATTTCCTACGGAAAATCTTACAATATCCTTGATTTCCTTACATACTGCATCAAAAGTTTCTTCATCTTCTTTTCCCTCAATTGAGTAATCGAAAATACTTCCAACCCCTCTTTTGAATAATTGCTTTACCACTTTCATGCTTTCTTCCCGTGTTTCGCCACCACAGAATTGTTCAAATAAAGTATTTTTTACAATCCCGGTTACAAACGGAAAGTTATGATGAACGGTAAAATTAAGAATAGAAGTTCCAACACTGGTTAAAGCCGGTTGTTCAATCATTTTAAACATCCAATATGCTTTTCTTAATTGGGCATCTGTTTTGTCTGCAAATGCAACTTTAGTATCGTTAAAAATGGGCATTCCTTTTTATTAAATTTAATTTTGCAAAGGTAATAATAACCTTAGTCTTTTTAAAAAATATTTTTTAAAATTTACTTTCGATCCCGTTCAAAAGCATCGCAATAATTCCTACAAAGACCCAAAGTCTTAATATATTCAATGTTATGAACTTGCTTTTCCGGGAGTAGTTGAGGAGTAAATAAATACATAAAATCATAATAAACATCCCGCCGACAAAGTAATAAGCCATAAAACCGGAGACCCCGGTTCTCATAATTAGCTTCATAGACACCACCATCGTTACAACAAGCAGAGAAACGATAATAATTTTAGTTGTTTTATTTTCGAAATAATTAGGAATTGTAGTATATCCAAACGCTTTATCAACACTCTTTGTCAGCGTGTCTTTTACAATATCAATGCATAAAAGGATCAAAAAAAGGAAAATAGCCATTAAAAGAACCTTTTTGGAAAAAGTTTCATAGTATACCATCATCCCAAAGAAAGGATATAATGTAAGACTTACAAAAGTAAGGTTATTCAGCAGCAATACACGGCTTAACTTATGGCTGTAAAACCACATAAAAAACTGATAGATCAGAAAAAAAATAAATACGTTATGTGAAATAAACCAAGCAACTCCCAGGGAAATAACACTTAGTGCGAGATACGCGTACAAGAAATATTTCTGGGCAATAAAACTTTGAATTCTTGTACGAAAAGGTTTCACCACATGGTCCTTTTCAAAATCGTAGAATTGGTTGATAATTCCTCCCGCTAGAATGCTCAGTACCGTACAGAAAATAATACCGTGAACCTTAAAATCGAAGACAAAATTTCGAAGACTTTCCTCCTGATTAAATAAGAAAAAAGTAGATACGTAAAGCGCAAATGTAAGCAAGATCGCTACAAAAAACCTTGCGCCTAAAAGAAAGCCCACGAACTGTGAGAATCTATAAAATAAAGATTTAGATATATAGTTTTTTGATTGGAAAGTTTCTTTTTCAGAATTCATTCCCAATCTGTTTAAAATCTGTAAATAACCTCTTTGTTAAAACCATCAAGCATTTTTTCCGCCTTTTCATAGTCCTTGGTAAATCCAAGTATATATCCTCCGCCACCGCTTCCGCATAGCTTAAGATAATAGGCATTGGAATCCAGACCTTTCTTCCATATGTTGAAAATACTTTCCGGAATCATTGGTCGAAAATGTTCATATGCCCAGTGTGAAAGTTTTTTCAAGTTTCTAAAGAAAGGATTCATATCCTTTTTCAGAAAAGCCTCGATACAGGCATTATTATAACGGATAAATTCTTCTTTTAATGTTTTACGGAAACCTTCTGTCTTCATTTTTTCAAAGAAAATCTGAATCATCGGGCCGGTTTCTCCGGTCATTCCGGAATCTATAAGGAAGATTGCTCCTTTTCCTTCTTCCCCTTCAGGAATAGCAACCCTATCGAGATTTTCTTTGTTTTCGATAAGGATGGGAAGATTCATATAACAGATTAAAGGATCCATCCCTGAACTTTTGCCGTGAAAATAGCTTTCCATTTCTCCAAAAACAGCTTTCAGTTTTTTAAGATTTTCTTTGGAAATATTCTCCGGGTTAAGCTTATTCATAGAATAACGTTCAAAAATAGCAGCTACTAAAGCCCCTGAACTTCCTACCCCATATCCCTGAGGAATATTGGAATCAAAGAAAAGTCCATTTGAAATATCTTTTTTAAAACTTTCTATATTAAGTTGGAAGTCATCAGAAAGATTAAGATCCGCAAGAAAATCAGAATATTTCTGCAGATGCTGATTTGATTTCAATTCAAATTCAGAATTCAGATCAGAGAACTTTAAAGCTCCTTTATAGAAACTATAAGGTACCACAAGCCCCTGGGAATCTTCTATCATCCCATATTCTCCAAACAGAATTATTTTTGCGTAAAATAGAGGGTTCGTCATCTTGACAATAAATCTTTTTGCAAATTTAAGATTATTCTGCTGAATATAATCAAAATCCGGGCCGAATTACAATATTTTTTGAACAATAATGGATTTGTAACCATAAGCCTTATTCATACTTCCAACCTGATCAACCCAATAAAAAAGCCTGATTTGATCAGGCTTTTTTATTGGGTATTATTGTTTTATTAATTTCTTTATTACTGTCTGTTTTTCCGTTTCTACAGAAACTACATAGTTTCCTGTTTGTATTGATGAAATATTAATTTCTGATTTATTTCCCTTTAATGAATCGGATGACAACACTAACCTTCCTGCTTCGTCGTACATTTTATAGGACCTGAGATTTTCTTTAGCTGAAATGACAATCATATTCTTTGCTGGGTTAGGATAAATATTTACGGTATTGTCTTTTGTACTAACATCTTCGATACCTAGAACAGCACAGGAAAAGCCTGCTTTCCAACCACTTCCTGTTTCAGCAGGATCCGATACAAACCTTACAGTAATAGCACCTGTAGCATGAGTAGAAGTAAATACTCCCGGCAATGTATTCCCAGTTAAAGTCCCATTAGAAAACAAAGGTGAAGTCGTTGAAGGACCATTATAAATATACATATAATCATAGTCTTCTTCCAGTTCAAGTTCTGTAAAAGTCATGCTGAGCGCCGAACCGGAACTCGGATAAAAGGTTTTTACAATAGTTTCATTATTACCATAAGCACCATTCACCCCTCCTGTATCTGTAAATAATATACCTCCACACCAATTGGCATCTGTTAGAAATAACTGGGATCTTTGAAAAGCATTTGATCCCGAACAACCCGATCCTACAAAAAGTCTGTAGTAAGTGGCCGGTTGAAGGTTCGCTAAGCTAATATTTTGAGTGGTTGTATTTCCTGATGTTACAACTGTCCCGTCCATTGTTGTCAATTTATACTTCCATGAAGTAGAAGTTCCATCCGTAATAGTAGCATTTGCTGTATTTGTGGTAACATTAGAAATATTCATAGTCGTAATGCTAAGCGCACAAGGTGTTGTACAGTTGGTTCCCAGACAAGGTTTGGAGTCTACGGTACTCCTGATTAGTGCTGCAGGTTGCGGGCCAAATCCATTACTAAAACTTATTCCCACTCCTGAAACCAGGTGACAATAGCTCATGATCGTACCCTTTACCGTGGTGGCCGGAATCGGGCCTGTGCAGCCTTCACTATACCCAGCTTGTGCACCACATCCGTCTATTGCTGTTCCATTACCATTCCATGCACAAGCATGGGTATGGGGAGAACCTAAACTATGTCCCATCTCATGAGTCATTGCTTGGATAGTCCATGAATAAACAGGCACATTGGAATAGGTCTGAGAGATGCCCGAATATGCATATTTGTTTCCCGTGCAAAGTGAATTGAGATAGGCAATACTCGTTGTAGCCGGAGCATTTACTAAATGAGCAAGATCTCCATTAAAAGTAGGCCTGTTTGTTCTGAAGCTACTAAGATTAGCACCAGGAGTTCCTGTATAAGGATCCGCAGTAGTCCAGATAAAAATTTCATTAAGGGCTACTTTTATATCATCATTATTATAAAGTGTTGCGATATTGTTATGAACAGCTGTAAGCCAATTCGTTACCGTTGTTGTATTAGAGCCGTTATTTTGATAAGGAGCAAAACAAACTTCATAATAAATCCGGACACAGTTTTCAGTAACAGCTTTATTAACAGTAGCAGGATCAAATGCTGTCTTTTGAACCTGATTTTCTTTTAACTCGTCTACTCCACAAACAAAAGGGTTCGTGCCTGTAAGTTTTGACTCAGAATAGCTTACAAAATCTTCCGAATTCTTTATTTTTCCGACAATAACATTTCCTAATTCAGAGGATGAAGCTACTCCAACTACATCATCTTCAAAGAAGCTAAAAGCAACGATCGAAGAATTATCTCCCTTAATGATACCTCTGTAATACGCTCCAGGGTTATATGGCACAATTTCCCCTGTATTGGTGGTTACTTTAAAATTGTCTGTAAAAATCTGATGCTTGTAAAGCTCTACGGTAAGCTTTTTATCTCCTTCGAAAGGGAATGAAATTTCAATAGATTCAGGCTTGTCTCTGACCAACTTTTTTAGATTTACAGAATAAATAGTCATTGCAGTAATATCTGTGGCTGCCCTTTTATATTCCTCTATTTTAGGTGAAGTTCTATTAATATTGAAAAGATCATATTTCTCAAAGTGTTTACCTTGTTTATGATATTCTGATATTTTCTGCGAGACAGGCCTTAAATTCTGAGCAAAATTTAAGATAAAGCATAACGAAATGCTAAAAAGTAGAATTTTCTTTATCATTATTAATTTTTATACAAATAAACAAAAAAATCTACACCTAGTGATTAATCGTCATGAAAATTATTAAAATGATAAGTACAATATAACAAAAAGGCTATTTAATTAACAATATGCTTCTATCATTTTTTAGACCTTTTAAATAAAAAAGACGCTTATAAGCGTCTTTTTTATTTATGTCTTCTACAATGTATCACGATCTTTCAGCATTTTGACCTTCAGGAACCTAATCAGTATAAGACCAACCCCAAAGAATAAAGTCATTGAAAGGGCAGCAATACGCATATTATTAAAATGCTCAATCAATGTTGCGAAAATAAATGTTCCGATAATAATGGCTATTTTTTCCAATACATCATAAAAACTAAAATAGGTTGTATTTTCCATTGAATCTTCAGGTAACAGTTTTGAATATGTAGATCTGGACATCGCCTGAAGCCCGCCCATCACTAAACCTACAACTGCTGCAACTCCATAAAATTGATATTCAACATTTGGATTTTCTTTATTTAAGAAATAGGCCCATAGACAGGCTACAATCCATAACACAATAGCGATAGAAATTACATTTTTATTTCCTATTCTCTTTGATAATCTGGAGAAAATTATAGCTCCTATAATTGCCTCGATCTGGATTACCAAAAGAGTCCCTATAAGTTTATCCTGTGCGAGATTAATTTCACTTTTACCAAATAGCGTAGCCATGAGGAAAATGGTTTGCATTCCTACACTATAAAAAAAGAAACTCGAAAGGAAAAATTTCAGATTTTTATCTTTAAAAAGCTCATTTCCTACCTTAAAAAGTTCATGAAAGCTTTCTTTGGCAATATCCTTATAAAAGCTCATATTATCTTTAAGTACCTCAAAAAAGCCTCCTTGTTCTGCGTGTTTTTTGAATATATTCTTATAATTTAATAAAACCAGATCCTTTGGCAGGTTATCTTTTACATTTCCAAATTGTGGCAAATGTTTAAAAGTATACTGGGAAAAACCAAACCACCATGCTCCCGTTAATAAGAAACTTATTCTTGTAAATAAAAGTTGTTGGGCAGCACCTTTAGCGAAAACCTGAATCAGAACTAAACAAATAACAACTAAAACTACAGAACCAATATAACCGTAGACATAACCTTTTGCTGAAAGAGCATCCTGCTTATCCGGAGTTGCGATATCGGGTAAAAATGAGTTATAGAATACCAGACTTCCCCAAAATCCTACACTTGCAGTAATACTGAAAAGTAATCCTAAAAATACATTATGCATTCCTGTAAACATAGCCAATCCCATACATGAAGTAGCTCCAAGATAACAGAAGAATTGCAAAAATGATTTTTTATTTCCGATCGTATCTGCCAAAGAAGATAAAAATGGAGATAATAATACTACGATAAAGAACGATATGGTAAGTGAATATCCATACACTGCATCAGGTTGATATTCTTTTCCAAAAATCTTTATTAAATGCCTTACAGGGACATCAATCCATTGTTTTGTCTCAGTTACATACTCCTTCTTTTCATAGGCGGTAGTAAGAATAGAATAATAAATAGGAAAGATGGTAGAAGTAATAACCAAAGAGTAAACAGAATTGGCCCAGTCGTACACTGCCCAGGCCTTCATTATCTTTGGATTATTCTTAATATTTTTTGGTCGTTGATTCTCTGTTTCGGACATTTCAAATATATTAGATGCACAAAAATAGAAAAACCGCTGAATATTCAGCAGTTTTTTTTATTAATTAGAATATCCAGATATATTATCAATTCTTTAAATACTATTGATATGTAGAGGTCCTGAATAATAATTACAGGTTTTAAAACAAAAATTGGAGCCTTTAAAGCTCCAATTCAAATATTCAAAAAGAATTTGAATACTAGATATTTTCAATAACAATAGCTGAAGCACCTCCACCACCATTACAGATAGCTGCAGCACCATATTTAGCATTGTTTTGTTTTAAAACGTTAATCAGAGTAACAATAATCCTTGAACCAGAGCTTCCCAGTGGATGTCCTAAAGCAACAGCCCCTCCATTTACATTTACTTTGGCGGCATCTAATCCTAAGATCTTATTATTAGCCAAACCAACTACTGAAAATGCTTCATTAAATTCAAAGAAATCAATATCTGTAAGTTCTAACCCTGCTTTTTTAAGAGCAATAGGTAAAGCTTTAGCAGGTGCTGTTGTAAAGTTTTCAGGCTCCTGAGCTGCATCAGCGTAAGAAACGATCTTCGCTAAAGGCTTAAGTCCTAATTCTTCCATTTTTTCTTTAGACACAAGAATCAAAGCTGAAGCACCGTCATTTAAAGTTGAGGCATTAGCTGCAGTTACAGTTCCTGCTTCTTTTTTAAATACTGTTGGAAGTGTTGGCAATCTGTCAAAATTAACAGCTTTATACTCTTCATCTTCAGCAAAAATTACAGGTTCTCCTTTTCTTTGAGGAATCTCAACAGATACAACCTCATCGTTGAATTTACCTTCACTCCATGCTTTAGCTGATCTTTTATAAGATTCGATAGCAAACTGGTCCTGCTCCTCTCTTGAGATAGAATAATCTGTTGCGCATTTTTCTGCGCAAACACCCATGTGAACTTTATTGTAAACATCTGTCAGACCGTCTAAAACCATTCCATCCTGCATTTTAACATCGCCTAACTTGGTTGCTATTCTTGCGTTATAATAATGAGGTACTGAAGACATATTTTCCATTCCTCCGGCAACGATTATATCTACATCACCTGCTTTAATAGCTTGTGCCGCCATTGTTACGGCTTTCATTCCTGAAGCACAAACTTTATTTACTGTTGTGGACGGAGTTTCGATAGAAAGTCCTGCTCCTAATGCCACCTGACGGGCAGGTGCCTGCCCTTCTCCTGCCTGTAATACGTTCCCCATGTAAATTTCCTGAACCAATTTCGGATCAAGACCAATTTTGTCTAATGCTCCTTTTACGGCAACAGTTCCCAGCTTTGTAGCAGGAACAGTTGATAAACTTCCCATAAAACTCCCCATTGGTGTTCTTACTGCGGAAACGATGAATACTTCTTTCATGTGTATGATTTATTTTTTTTATTGATATATGTAACCTTACGGCTTCATTTTATTTGATAGTAATTAGTTCATTTCTTCGACTTTACTAATTATAAATTCTGTCGTTTTATTATTATATTCTGAAGTAATTTTAATAAAATTACGATCAGTTTCTACAACCCTGTTTACCATTACTTCTCCCAGCTTCATAGGGTAGCTTTCTTCAGATTTGGCTATCAGCGTAACTTTATAATTACAATCATCTACGAAATCTAATCGTGATTTTATATAGTCTTTACCTTTGTTATAATATTCTGTTTGAATATTGTCTTGTACAGTCATTACCCATTCATCAATAGGCATATCCACACGTAAGAATTTTCCTGTTTTTATATTCTGACATTTTGCAGGTTGATCTGAGGTCAGAAAAATATTTTGCTGGGCTCTTACCTGTGAAAAACTTAAGACAAAAAGCAAAATGAATAAAATGTTGAGATGTTTCATATTTTTGTTGTGTTTTTTTTAATTAATAATAAAAAAGCTCCTAAAAACTCTATAATCCATCCCCATTTGAGCTTAACCACACCCGCAAATGTCTCTCTCCATGATGCAAAAGGAAGAAAACTGAAATAATTCAAAGATTGCATTTTAATGGCAGCCAGGGTAAATATAAACAAAAGGATAAGTAAAAAGCCTAAAATTTGCCCCATTTTAAAACGATTGTTAACCACTCCAAAAAGAGCACAAACACCCAAAATCCAGCAAATTATTGCCAGTGAGTGATCCAGCTTCCAGTAATTCCAGTTTCCAATTACAGGAACATGAACCAGCGGTAAAAAGCTTCCTGCGATTACTAATAATGATCCTATTAACTGAATATTTTTCATAATTCTTAAAATGCCAAAATACAAAAAAAAACACACTTATAAAAGCGTGTTCAATATCATGATATCCTATTAAAAATCAAAACATTAAATTGAAAATTTCTAAACCTATTTGTATTCCGTTTTTGTTCATTATTAGCGCATCATTAGTAAAAATCAGACTAAGATCTTTTTTCACAGACAAACTAATGTTGAAAAGATTTAAAAGGCTGTCTGAAAGTAAAAAATGCACCTCAGAGTAAGGTGCATATAATATGTTGATAATAATCTCTATATTTTTTAATGATTGATATGAGCCACTTCTTTTGGATCGTGTTTGTGTTTAAATAAAAGAGCAAAAAGAATAGCCAAAACTAATGCATATGCTGCAAAAGATAACCAGATATTTTGCCAGTCTTTTACCATCACAATAGAGGATAAAGTCCCATCGGAATTAACAGCTGCATTAAAAGAATTTTTCAGAATTTCTAAAAATGTCGGATTATCGGGAGTTGTTTCCAGATAAGCAGATAAATCACTTACATTAGTAAATTCACGTGTAAAGAATTTATCAATCGCCCAACCTGCCATATAACTTCCAAAAACAGCTCCAAAACCATTCGTCATCATCATAAATAAACCCTGTGCAGAAGAACGGATCTTTTTATCGGTTGTGGTCTCTACGAAAAGGGAACCTGAAATATTGAAGAAATCGAATGCCATTCCATAAACAATGCAGGAAAGAATAATCAGTGCAAGCCCATATCCTTCAGGAATTCCATATGCGAAAAAGCCAAACCTTAAAACCCAGGCAAGCATAGACATCAACATTACTTTCTTTATACCGAATTTCTTTAAAAAGAAAGGAATTGCAAGGATAAACAGTGTTTCCGAAACCTGTGAAATCGACATAATAATTGTTGATCTCTGCACCACAAAAGAATCTGCATATTTAGGAAAATGAGCAAATTCACTCAAAAATACATCACCATACGCATTGGTAAGCTGTAAGGCAGCCCCTAAAAGCATGGAAAATAAAAAGAATAATGCTGTTTTATAATTAGCAAAAAGTTTAAAGGCATTCAGTCCTAATTGCTCTGATAACGGAGCATTTTTATCAATCAGTTTTTGAGGTGGGCATTTAGGTAAAGTTAATGCATAAATTCCTAATAAAATTGCAACAACGCCTCCGATATAAAATTGTCCTTCGGTTGCTTTGTTTCCTGTAAGATTTGTTATCCACATGGCTACAATAAATCCTATTGTCCCCCAAACCCGTATAGGTGGAAAGTCTTTTACAACATCCAGATTACTATTTTTCAGTATCGTATATGAAATAGAGTTGGCAAGAGCAATAGTAGGCATGTAGAAACACATAGCAGCCAGCATGACATAAAAGAATGAATTAGGATCGCCTGTATGTGGCAAGATAAATAAGACAATTCCGTAAAGAATCTGTAAAACCGAAAAAATCCGCTCTGCATTTACCCAACGGTCTGCTATAATCCCGGTTATGGTAGGCATAAAGATAGAAGCTATCCCCATTGTTCCGAAAACAGCTCCAAACTGAGTTCCATCCCAATGTTTTGTACCGAACCAAAAATTAGCCATCGTAATCAGCCATGCACCCCAAACAAAAAACTGCAGAAAGCTGAGGATGGTAAGTCGTAATTTTAAATTCATAGTTTAATTGTAAGTATCTCTTTAGTCAATTTTCTTTTTCCTCCTTTTGATTTCTTCCTGAATCTCCAAAGCGGTGTCAAAGTCTTCTTCCTTTACAGCATCTTCCAATAATTTCTGTAATTCCTCCATAGAGAGAGATCTTAAATTATCTTCTGTCTGAACTGTTTCAGAAAATGACTGTTCCTCCTTGGAAACATCTTCCAATTCCAAAAGAATTCCTGCTTCATTTAAGACTTGTTGAGTGGTAAAAATAGGTGCGTCAAAGCGTACTGCCATAGCAACGGCGTCAGAAGTTCTGGCATCTAAAATCAGTTCTTCTTCCGTTATTTTATTTTTGAAGTTTATGTTGGAAAAGAAAACTCCATCTACAATTTGATAAATAATCACGGACACCAATTCATAATTTGCCGAAACTATAAATTTTGTAAATAAATCATGGGTAAGAGGACGTGGTGGATGAATATCTTTCTCCAGACCAAGAGAAATGGATTGTGCCTCGAAATTTCCTATAACAACAGGTAACTTTATGTGTGTTTCTTCATGTTCCAATAACAAAGCGTACGCCCCTGATTGGGTCTGGCTGTACGATATTCCTCGAATAATTAGCTGTTTATAATCCATAGCTACAAAGATAAAGTAATTTTTGAATGTAAGTTTTACTTTTTGGACAAAAATAAAAGCTCGGAAAAACCCGAACTTTCATTTTTTATATAGTATAAAACTAAATTTTATCCTTTGATTGCTTTAATTTTTTCAGTTAATGCCGGAATAATCTGGAATGCATCACCAACTACCCCATAATCTGCTGATTTGAAGAAAGGAGCTTCCGGATCACTGTTGATCACAACAATTGTTTTAGAAGAGTTTACTCCTGCTAAATGCTGGATAGCACCGGAAATACCTACTGCAATATAAAGGTTAGGAGAAATTGCTTTACCTGTTTGCCCTACGTGCTCAGTGTGAGGTCTCCAACCAATATCGGAAACAGGCTTGGAACAAGCTGTAGCCGCGCCTAAAACATTGGCAAGATCTTCAATCATTCCCCAGTTTTCAGGACCTTTTAAACCTCTTCCCGCTGAAACTACAATTTCAGCTTCTTTAAGATCTAATTTCCCTGAGCTTTGTTCATGAGAAACCACCTTAGTATCTTCATTAGCCACTGATAAGTTTTTCACCTCTTCAGAACCTGACACCGGATTCTCTTTAATTCCGAAAGCATTTTGAGAAACAGTAATAATTACTCCCGTCCCTTCAGCTTTAGCATGCATAAATCCTTTTCCTGAGAAAGCTCTTCTCTTCACCTGGAACGGAGAAATACTTTCAGGAGCTGCCAATACATTGGTAATTAAAGAAAAATTCTTCATTACAGCCAACATAGGAGCTACGGAAGAAGCATCGGTAGTATGAGGAAAAACAATTATGTTTCCATTCGCCACCTCACTCACTGCCTGAGCAAATGCTTTTGCTGAAAAGTTTTTAAGACCTTCGTCTTTAATATTGATGACATTAGATGCTCCATATTTATATAATAAATCTGAAGAATCTGTAGGGTTTACAGAAATTGCTGTAACGGTATCTCCCGCCTGATCAGCAATAGCTTTAGCATACGAAACTGCTTCAAAAGCTGCTTTTTTGTAAACTCCGTTTATATTTTCTGCGTATACGAATACTGCCATTTTTTTTGAATTAAAAGATTAAAAAATTTAATAATTAAAAGATTTAGATCACTTTAGCTTCTTCGTGAAGTAATCTTACCAGCTCATCCAGATTGTCCGGAGAAACCATTTTCACAGCAGCTCTTGGAGGAACACTATCATAAGAAACTCCCTGAACTTTCACTTCAGAAGAAGTAGGCTCAACAACCTGCAAAGGTTTTGTTCTTGCAGACATAATCCCTCTCATATTAGGAATAATTAGATCTTTTTCGTCCACCAAACCTTTCTGTCCGGCAATCACAGCAGGAAGTTTTACAGAAATCGTTTCTTTACCTCCTTCAATCTCTCTTACTGCAGTAGCTTCGCTTCCATTAACATCCAAACCAACAGATGCATTCACAAACGGCTGATTTAGCAACTGTGCTACCATTCCGGGAACAGAACCTCCATTATAATCAATAGACTCTTTTCCACAAAGGATAAGATCGTAACCTCCATTTTGAGCAACAGCAGCAATTTCTTTAGCTGTTGAATAACTATCTTTTGGATCAAGATTTACTCTAACTGCATCATTTGCACCAATTGCCAATGCCTTTCTGATAACCGGTTCCGTTGCAGCATCTCCTACATTAATAACCGTCACTGTAGCTCCTTGGGACTCCTGAAGTTTAACTGCCTTTGTCAACGCAAATTCATCTAATGGATTGATTATCCACTGAATTCCGTTTTTGTCGAAAGCAGACTTATCTGCTGTAAAGTTAATTTTGGAAGTAGTATCCGGAACACTACTAATACAAACTAATATTTTCATGTGTACTATTTTATTTTTCTCTTTATTGCATAAAAGCCTGGTGTTGTTATGCAGAGATTTTGTTTGATTAATTTCTGTAAATATAAATAAAAAATATATTATGCATGCATAATACTTATGATTTTATTATTCAATACATTAAATGTATTTATTTTGCCGGTTTAGTCGCCCTGAACTCTATCTTACTAGGTAAAACCCGTGGATTCATTTTTAAAATATCCAACACCAGATTTCCCATATCTTCAGGCTGAATTTTCCATGCATCTTTTTCTGAAACAACATTCCCGTTGAAATTCGTCGCTACAGATCCCGGCATAATGACTGTTGTTTTAATATTATATTTTCTTAGATCTATCATTGCGGCCTGTGTAAAGCCAACAACCCCAAATTTTGAGGCATTATAACCAGTTCCGTTTTCAAAAAAATTAGCTCCTGCCAGACTTGAAATTGTAATATAATATCCTTCCGTCTTCTTTAATTCCTCAACTGAAGCTTTTAACGTATAAAAAGGGCCGGTTAAGTTCGTTTCTATCATAGTATTCCATTCTTCCACAGTAAGTTCATCTACGGGCTTAAATATCCCTAGTCCTGCATTCGCAATTACAAAATCTACTTTTCCAAACTTCTGTACAGTGTATTTTATAGCTTCCTCTTCACTTTCAAGACTTCTCACATCTGAAACAATCCCTAAAACCTGTCCGGAATATGACTGCAATTCTTTTTCTGCTTTCATTACATCTTCTCTTTTACGTCCTGAAAAGGCAACTGATACTCCGTTTTCCAATAAAATCCTGGCAATTCCAAAACCTATCCCCTTGGTTCCTCCTGTTATATAGGCTACTTTATTTTCGATCATACATTTCACTTTAATTCCCTAAAATAAAAAAAACGCTTCAATTGAAGCGTTAATTCTTGCTAAGATTAATCAGTTATTTATTTTTTAATAATTTTTTTAGATATCTTCCCATCTATGGTCTCAATACTGATGATATAAGCACCTGAACCGAGATGCCTTACATCAATTTTATCTCCATCAAATTGCGCATGCATATTTCTTCCGGCAGCATTAAAAATTTCAATTTTAGTTACAGTTGACTTGGATTGTATAGCAACAAAATCAGTTGCAGGATTTGGATAAACCAAAACACTATCGTCCAACACGGAAGCTTCTTTTGTTCCTAATACTCCATTATTTGTAGCTGAAAGTGTATAATTATCAAAAGAAGTGATATGAGCAACCGTATTTCCCGCTCCAACAACAGAAACGAAATCCATTTCAAAAGGATCTACTCCGGGGGCGGCAGGAATGTAGGTAGCCGGAGGACTAGAAACAATACCGCCCGGACTTAACCATGTTACCACCCCTGTAGTTTTATTAAATGTACATTTTAATGTAATCCACGTATTTGCTGGATAGGTATATGTATTAGGCTCCAGATAAAAAAGAATATTACCCGTTACATTTGTCGTAGTATTGGTATAATATGCTATGCCTACAACTCTTTGTGAAGCATAATCATATCCTGCTCCAAGAAGCGTTTTATGGGTCGTGGTATCATAAACTAAAACAGTTCCCCTGCCTGAACCTCCTGTAGCACTTCCTGTATATAAATTAAATTCCAATTTTAAAATATCATTTCCCGGCGTTCTAGCGGCCCAGGCAGCCGGTAAACCGTCTTTCCACATATATCTTGTCCCTGTTGCAGTAGCACTTCCCGTAAGCTGCAAAGATTTATCATGAGAAGCATCGATATTTACAATCTGTGCATCTGAATTAAACCCTCCTGCAAAATCGGTACGAAATCCACCTTGCCCTAAAGTGTTTGGAGTAATAGTAGTTCCGACATTTCCTATGGTATAGGAATTAAAATTATCACCTTGTAAGGACTGAGCATTCCATGTTTGGAATAAACCAAATAAAAATACACTAATAGATAAAACTTTTTTCATAACATAATTTTTTTAGTATTATAACATTAATTTTTTAGTACAAATTCCTTTAGAATCCATATTCATTATTAAGACAACTAAAATCTGAAAAGGTTGCTCATGAAATAAAAAAATAAATCAACCTGGAAAAATCATGATGTGATACGGGTATATCCGCAGACCTCATTTTGTTGATTTTTTCGTGATGACTTATTCTGAGCCTGACCGATTTTATATTACAAAACTATCTTGATACTAAAAGATTACCAATACTAGGAAAAGGGTAATTATTTCTACCTAGTTTTAGGTATTTTTAAAATTAATCAATGAAATATTTTGGCAATAAAAAAACGCTCCGGATTGGAGCGTTTTTTATACTAAAGTTTATTAGTTTTATTCTTTAATGATTTTTTGAACATATACTTTTCCATCACTTGCCTTAACCTTTAAGATATAAGTTCCTTTTGTAAAGCTTGATACGTTTACTTCATTAACATTTTTATTATTAGAAATTGAAGTAATCACTCTTCCATTCATGTCATAAATATCAATTCCTTCAGATTTTAAATTGTTACCAAATCTGAATTTCAAAACATCTTTAACCGGATTTGGAAAAACTTGAAAATCTTGCGAATTTGTAACTTCTGTAACTCCTAGTGTTGTCGTTGTGCCTTCAATAGAAAAAGCCAAACCATTAAGTGCTGCAGTATTTGTTAAGTCAAATAAATCCGTCCAATCAGTTGCTCCCGCTCCAAAAGCATCACTTGGATCAACTAACTTAGCTGGATTCCCATTTATTGTTCCTGCAAACCAATTAAATCGAGGACCTGCCGTATAAGCCGTTAGGTTTGTTTTTGCCGCAAATACTAACCAGTAAACAGTATTAGGTTGTAATACAAGAGGTGTTGATAGCGCAGCTGCCACATCAATATTATAAGTATAATTGGAAGTTCCAGATTTTACCAAGCCATACCCTGGAGCACCTTTAGCAATATTAATAGCTGCTATCGGAGCTACAGCCGGATTGTTAGGAATTCCTGCAGGGCTACCCGCTGAATTAGCATAAATGTATAACATTAAACCAGTTCCAACAGTAGTTTCAAGAGTTCCAGAACTCTGAAAACCAGAAATAGAAATTTTTGTTATTGTACTTTGACTAGCAAGCGTAAAGTCATCAGCAGCTGCAACAAAATTCCCATTGGCGAGCACATCGGCAACAATACCATTAGTTGTAGTTGTAGGTTGAGAGAAAATAACAGTTTGAGCGTTTAGATTCATTACTCCAAGTAATAATCCCAGAATGTAGATTTTTTTCATGATATAATTTTTTAGTTATCACCGTAAAGATATTTCATTTTATTGATTAAAAAAAATTTTATCAAATAAATAAAACAATCAAAAATAATCAATCATATAAATAACAAATAAGATAAATTAATCCACATAATAGTGAAAAATATGTATTTTTTAAAAAAAATAAATCATTAATAAAATAAACCATAAATAACATTTTAATGTAAAAATACCTTAGTGAAAATAAAAAAAATAGGATACCTAGTGGGGTATCCTATTTTTTTGTTTACTGCAATATGTGCAAGCACCTAGCTTCTCATACTGTTCTGTTATTTTGAATAATTTTCAAAAAAGAGCGGAATACTTTCGATTCCTTTATAGAAATTAAACAATCCATAGTGTTCATTAGGCGAGTGAATGGCATCAGAATCCAATCCAAAGCCCATCAATACAGACTTTGCACCTAATACTTTCTCAAACATTGAGGTAATAGGAATACTTCCTCCTCCTCTGTAAGGTAATACCTCTTTTCCAAATGCCGTTTCCATTGCTTGCTTAGCAGCTGCAAATTCCTTGGTATCAGTCGGTAAAACATAAGGCATCCCTCCATGATGCGGAGTTACTTTTACCCTTACTGTATCCGGAGCAATTTTTTCGAAATATCTGGTGAATTTTTCAGTGATTTCTTCCGGAGTCTGATAAGGCACCAAACGCATAGAAATTTTTGCAAAAGCCTTTGAAGGAATAACTGTTTTTGCTCCCTCTCCGGTATAACCACCCCAAATTCCATTACAATCCAATGTTGGGCGGATTGATGTTCTTTCTAAAGTCGTGTATCCTTTTTCTCCTTCTATGTTACCTAATCCGATAGCTCTTTTAAACTCCTCAGGATTATCTTTCAATTTATTCATTTCAGCTCTTTCCTGATCTGAAACAATATCTACATTATCATAAAACCCGTCAATTGTAATATGTCCATCTTCATCGATTAATTTTGCAATCATTCTTGAAAGAACGTGGATTGGATTTGGAACTGCACCTCCATACAATCCGGAGTGCAAATCTCTGTTTGGCCCCTCTACTTCTACCTCTACATAACTTAAACCTCTCAAACCCGTTGTAACAGTTGGCTGCTCATTGCTGTAAATATGAGTATCAGAAATCAGAATGCAATCACAAGCCAATTTTTCTTTATTTTCATTAACAAAATCACCAAGACTTACGGATCCTACTTCTTCTTCTCCTTCTAAAATAAATTTAACATTACAAGGAAGAGTATTGGTTTTCATCATCGCTTCAAATGCCTTTAGATGCATAAAAAACTGTCCTTTATCATCTGCAGAACCTCTGGCAAAAATAGCCCCATCCGGGTGAAGCTCTGTCTTTTCTATATATGGTTCAAAAGGAGGTTTCTTCCATAATTCTAAAGGATCAGCAGGCTGAACATCATAATGACCATATACCAGAACAGTAGGAAGATTTTTATCTAAGATCTTTTCTCCAAAAACAATTGGGTAACCAGCTGTTTGGCATACTTCCACATTATCGGCTCCCGCATTTTTTAAATGTGTTGCACATACTTCTGCACATTTCAATACGTCATCTTTATACGCGGGATCTGCAGAAATAGAAGGAATTCTCAATAACTCAAATAATTCATCCACGAAACGCTGTTTGTTTTCGTTGATGTAATTTAATGTCTCTTGCATTGTAAAAATTTGTTTTGTTAAAATTAAAGAAAATGGTCTGCAGCAGCAAGCAAAAACAAAGAATTTTCCTTTAGCCAATTATTTATTTAGAATCGGCCAATACTACAAACCAAAAACAAAAAATGTCCTGCAACCTGGCAAGACATTTTTATATTTTCTAATAATAATTAGTGTTCAGCTTTAGCTTTTTCAGCTTCTACGGGTTTTGCTGTAGCAGTACTGTCTGTTTTTGGAGCTTCTGTTCCATGTTTTTCAGCAACAGCAGCTTCTTTATGTTCAGCTGTAGCATCATGACCATGAGTTTCTCCACCTTTTTGCACATCATCTGAATATCTTTCTGCTCCCTCTTCTAGCTTTAAAGTATTCTTATTTCCTCCAGCTTGTATTTTTTTACAGCTTACTGCTACACTTGCAATGGCTAAACATATAATTAATTTTTTCATATGTAAGATTTATTTTTTTAAAAGGTCATATGGAATCGCTCTATTTTAGTCTATTCTAAATTATCCCAACAGCCGCGATTTCATGCTTAAATTTTAGATTGCCCAAAATTAAGAAATCCTGCTCCTTTTGACAACATTTTTATACTGATTTTAAAATAATTTTACCTTTTTTGGATTGTGTAAAAATAAGATATCTTTCTCCACCATCCTTCAGGTTGTATTTCTTTTTGATTTCATCTGGTTTCAAAGGATAGTTCTTTGAAATGATATTAAATTGCTCCTTCTTTTTAATCTGCTTATTTCCAATAACTTCCATTTCCATAACTCTTCCCGGAAAGCCTTCAATTTTCTCTGTTGAAGTGTAGATATGAGTGTTGGGATGAAGCTTTTTTAGGGAAAATTTTTCAGATATAAGATTAAACGCACCTGCTTTTAAAATGGAGTTATTTGGCAAATATATAAAACGCTCTGGTTCGGAATATTCTGAATGAACAAATTCTTCATTACCCAATTGAAATACAAAGTCCGACTCTCCACTATCTAAGTTGATACAATGGCACATGACTTTTTCAGGCTCATCATGTGTTAGAAATACGACAACCTCTTTTACCTCATTTTTTAATGCGATAATATCAATTCTTGAAATATTCTTTAATACAGAGAGAAGATATTTTAAATCAATCAGTGGCGATAGTTTTACTACTACCTTATTTGAAATGGATAGTAAATGATCCTGGATTTCAAGAATATTGGGTGAGAGATCTTCTAAAAGAAAAACTTTATTTTTACTACTATCTCTTCTGGCCGGATCCAAATACGTAACATCAAAAACTTCTTTATTCTGCTCAAGAAAATTTTCAAGCCTTAGATTAATAAATTTGGCTTTTTTATTTAAAACCGACCAGTTGTGTTCAACTATTTTTAAAAGTTCAGTATTTTGTTCTACTAAGACTATATCATCAAAATTTTGTGACAGATAGTAGGCATCAATTCCAAAGCCACTGGTAAGGTCAATGAATTTTTTCCCACTTATCAAAGTTGATTTATAAATCGCTGTTTTTTCAGAAGACGATTGTTCCATATTGAGCTGAGGAGGAAATATAATTTCATCACGTAATAAAAAAGGAAATTTCTTTAAAGCAACTTGTCTTCCCTTTATTTGATGAACGATTTCCTGCATGCTAACTTCATCAAATGGCGATTTTTTCAATAATAATGAATGTAAATCTGTAGTCAGATTTGCATTTATAAAATTTTGAACCTCTTTTTTTAATATTTCAACCACAGATTTACCTGATCTACAAAGATGTTTATGTTTAATTTCTTAATATTCTAAATTTCCATTTATTTTTCTAAATATCCTTTTAGCAATGCAATCAGTATTGAAACCAACTAAAATTTAGAGTTTTAAGCCTGTTAATTTCAAGTAGATCGATAGAGAAGAACACTACAGCTTTAAATAATATAAAATTACCTTTTATAAAAGATATAGTCTGTTAATAACGGCTCAATACCGTTTTGTTTTAATAGAGAATTAATCTGCCCTCTGTGATAAGTAGAATGATTGATTGCATGGAAAAGCATTTCAAAGACACTATTTTCAAATTTTGCCCCCTTTGAGTTCTGATATCCTATTCGGTTATCAAGATTAAAATTCTGAACAATCTGAATACTTGTTAAAAAATTCTGGTGATTGATCTCTTCCAGATCTTCAAGTGGATTGACCTGCCAGACTTCGAAAGTTTCTTCTCCCAATATCCTTGCATTCCAGATTTGTTGAGCATTAATCGTATGATTGATTAATGCAATAGTTCTTTCATCTATTTTCGGCGTATAATCTTTAACCAGCTTAATTATTTTCTGATTATAATGATGTGTATATTCAAATAAATCAACTAGCTTATCGATCATAATTCAAACATTTCCGCCCAACGTACAGGCTTTATCTCTTTTTCAGAATACAATTCATCAATTGATCTTTTAGCTTCCAATTTTGGATAAAGATTCACTCCTATTAATTTGATCTTTCCTTCTTCCACCCACTTCTGCTCTTCAATAGCGTGCTGATAGATTTTTTTCTGAATAACTCCCTGTCTGATTAATTCCAGATAGCCACCCCCGTCTTCTATTTCCAAAAACAGACCCCAGGATTTTTCTGCAATTTGTCGTGTGAGATCTTCAACATAATAACTCCCATTGGCAGCATCTTCAAAAACATTAATGATACTTTCGTAAGCCAACACGATCTGTTGCTTGAAAGAAATTTCCTCTGAATTATCCGTACTTCTGCTTACAAGATAATTATTGCTATAAACCGCATCAGCACCACCAATCATTGCTGCGGCAAGCTCCAATGTGGAACGGATAAGATTATTTTCACTATCCGAAACTGCTTTATTTCTTAATGAAGTTTCAACA
The DNA here is from genome assembly GCF_039645525.1 of Chryseobacterium sp. Chry.R1. Classification (NCBI taxonomy): domain Bacteria; kingdom Pseudomonadati; phylum Bacteroidota; class Flavobacteriia; order Flavobacteriales; family Weeksellaceae; genus Chryseobacterium; species Chryseobacterium sp. Chry.R1. Next base: position 3,011,093 of record NZ_CP151793.1, on the reverse strand, counting down.
AAAATATAAGGGATTTCGTTAAGGTTATATTCTTTTGAAAGCTGGTTAAAGATGAGTTTAAATGCTCTTATCTTTGCCATTTCAAAAAAATAATTTCCTCCTACGGCAATTTTAAAAATCAATTTATCCAAGATTTCAGCTCCAAAAACTTCAATAAGTTCTTTCGTTTTTGCTAATGCTATTCCAAGTTGCTGATAAATTGCAGCTCCTGCATTTTGATGAAGAGAAATATCTATACAAATATTTCTTCTGAAATCTTTAGCTAATAGCTCCCTGGCCAGCTGATCATTAATTATTCCATTTTGTTCATTAAATACATCAATCAGCGAAAAGTATTGATCTTCATCCTTTGGGCTGATATGCTCTGCAAGATCTTTATTATTAACGAAAATGGTTTTTCCTTCTAAATTTTCAACATTCTGATTTAAAAGAAATGCAAAAACATCATCTTCCAGACTTTCATGGTACTGGGCAACCAAATGAGTGCTTTCTTCAACTTTGGGAAGATTAACCAAAAGCTGTGGCACAGAATCATAGAAAGGTTTTACTACAATTCCTTCTAAATTTTCTTTTTTCAGAATTGTGTAGATATCTTCTGTTTTAAGTTGCTTTTTTACTAAATTTTCCCAATCAGGAAGGGTATTAATATTTGACATTTAGTGGAAAGTTATAGGATTAAGAGCTTTTATTTTATGAATTTTATTTTTTCGATATTTTAGTGCTATCCACAACAAGAATGAAGATTTCCTCATCAGGTTTTTTCATAAAATAATTTTCTCTTGCGTATTTTTCTTTTTCAGATTTATTATTCATGAGCTTTTTATAAAACGTATCATTTTTTTCATATTCCGTTTTATAATACTGCAATTGTTCCTGGTATTTACTGATCTCACCATTGAGCTCATTAATTACCAGAAATGATGTTTTATCAAAGAAAATCATCCACACTAAAAACAAACAGATAGTAATAAAATACCTGTTTACAATGTATTTCTGAAGCAGTTTAACGACTTCGGATTTCGGTTGGATGTCTTTAATTAATTTATTTGCCATTTTAGTGTTTTCTCAACGAGTTTTTTATCACAGTAGTTAAAAAATCAATCGCTACAGAATTTTGCTTCATATTAGGGATGATAAGATCAGCCTCATTTTTTGAAGGTTCAATAAATTCCTGATGCATTGGCTTTAAAGTAGTTTGATAGCGATGTAAAACTTCACTTAAATCTCTACCTCTTTCCTGGGTATCTCTTCTAATTCTTCTGATCAGCCTCTCATCAGAATCTGCATGAACAAAAACTTTCAAATCAAATTCTTTCAGCAGCTCTTTATTAGTAAGAACTAAAATACCTTCCACAACCAATACATTTTTAGGTTCTACAGTCACGTGGTCTCCGGTTCTGGAATGCGTAACAAAACTATAAATGGGCTGTTCAATGGGCTCATTATTTTTTAAAGCTTTGACGTGTTTTAACATCAGTTCAAAATCTATAGACTTCGGGTGATCATAATTCAAAGCTTCCCTTTCAGCCAATGTAAGATTATGGTTATCATGATAATAATTATCCTGTGACAAGATGTTCATTCCTTCGATATCAAGCTGTTGGAGTATTTTATCCACAACTGTAGTTTTGCCGGATCCAGTTCCTCCTGCAATTCCTATTACAAGCATTCTTTTTGAGTTTCTATATAGTTGGTACAAATATACTATTTTACTTGAATGCAAGTAAAGTAATCCATCTTTAAATTATATGGAAAGCACATACAAATAAAAACACCGGCAATGATGCCGGTGTTTTTGTTATACTATTTCGCTTGTCAGCTCTCTTGAAATCAATTTCTCATGCATAGGCTTCAGTACATCCATAGAGCCTGTTTTTACAGTGCATTTGCCCTTATAATGAATCAGGATCGTACATTGCTCAGCCTGCTCAAATGTATGCTTACAAATTTCCACAAGGCAGTCGATCACATAATCAAAAGTATGTACATCATCATTATGTACAATCAGCTTATACACATCATCCGTTTCTTCCAACACGAGAACTTCTTCCTCGTACTGGCGTTTTGGATTTTCGTAATCCTTTATACTGTTATAAAAAATCATTTTAGAATTATTTAAACTTCCCCTAATTTATCTGCCAAATCATTGATAACATTTGGACCTTCATACACCAATTCTACCAGCTCAACGCTTTTATTATTCATTTTTAGAATTTTAAAATGGTAGTTTTCAATATCAAACTCCTGATTTTCCACAGGAATATCTTCTAATGCGTGGAGAATAAATCCTGCTAATGTATTATATTCGCTTTCTTCAGAAGGAGCCAATTTTTTAGGCAGGAATTCATTAATTTCTTCGAGAGGTTGTGTAGCCTGAACCCAATAGATGTTGTCTCCAATCTTATCAACAATTTTATCTTCGTCATCTTCCTCATCCTGAATTTCTCCCACCAGCTCCTCGAGGATATCTTCAAGTGTTATAATACCTTCGGTACCACCGAATTCATCAATAACAATTGCCAGGTGTTGCTTTTTCTGCTGGAAGATCTTAAGGAGATCGGAAATCTTTTTACTCCCCACTACAAAGAAAGCATCACGCATAAGGGTTTTCAGATCTTCATGATTCAGCTCACCTTTTCTTTTAACAAATTCTCTGATAATCTCCTTTGTATAGAGAATACCGATCACGTTATCAATAGAGTTTATATATACGGGAATTCTGGAATAACCACTATCCATAATTTTATTGATAATATCGTTGATATCTTCCTCAAAATCTATTGATGTAATATTCTGTCGGGGAACCATGATTTGCTTTGCAGAGTGATCTGTAAAATCAAACGCATTCTTAATAATCTCATAGTTTTCCTCTTCTATTTCTCCGCTATCAGCACTTTGTTTTACCAAAAGCTGAAGTTCTTCTGTAGAATGGATTTCCTGCTCAGATGCGGGATGGATTTTCATTAATCTTAAAACCCCGTTCGACATGGAATTCATCAACCAGATAAAAGGTTTGAAAATCGTATAGAAGATCCTCAAAGGAACAGCAGTTGCCATCGTGGTAGCTTCTGATTTTCTGATTGCAATGGATTTAGGAATCAATTCTCCAAACACTATATGCATAATCGTAATAAGAACAAAACTGATGATTAACGATATAGAAGTAACTGAAGCAGCACTTAATTGAAAATTGATAGATATAAAGATATTCTCTACAATATGGTGTAATGCGCTTTCTCCTACCCAACCTAGGGCAAGTGAAGCTAATGTAATTCCTAATTGTGTTGCAGAAAGATATTCATCAAGATGTTTTATGATGTGCTCTGCCTGTTTAGCCATTGAGTCCCCCTCTGCGGCCTTAATTTGAATTTGCGAATAACGAACTTTAACAATTGAAAATTCAGCGGCTACGAAAAAGCCATTAAGTAATACAAGAAACAAGGCTAGCAAAAGCCTGACTATGTCCGAGTCCATTTAGAAAATTATATAAAATTTAGTTTTACAAAGATATAGAAAATAAAAATAACAAAAAAAAGCATCGATATACTCGATGCTTTAATATTTTACTAAATATTTTTCTTATGAATTTTTCAAAGCTTCTGCTCCCGAAACGATCTCAAGGATTTCGTTTGTAATAGCAGCCTGTCTCGCTTTGTTATAGAAGATTACCAAATCATTCTTCAAAGCCTGGGCATTATCTGTTGCTTTATGCATCGCAGTCATTCTAGCTCCATGCTCAGATGCTACTGAATCTAAAACAGCTTTGAAAACCTGAGTTTTTATAGATTTTGGAATAAGGTTATCCAAAATTTCATTCTTGTTAGGTTCAAAGATATAATCTGTTTCTACTTGTGGTTCAGTAGTTTCAGGCATCAGGATAGGAAGAAGTTGCTCTTTGGTTACTTCCTGAGTAGCAGCATTAATGAATTTATTATAAATTAAATAAATCTCATCAAATTTACCCTCCTTAAAGCTGTTCATAACCCCTTCTGTAAGGTTAGAAACTGCATCAAAGTTCAAATTATCAAAAACGGCACTTTCATTAGCATATACAGTACGGCTTCTTCTTACAGCATCATATGCTTTTTTACCGATTGTAAGAACTTCAATATCGTATTGAGAATTATTCTGAAACTGAATATTAAGCTCTTTTACAATAGATGAGTTAAATGCACCGGCAAGACCTCTGTTTGACGTTACAGCGATAAAAAGCACTCTTTTAACCTCTCTCTTTTGAGCATATATAGAAACCTGATCAGGATCTGAACTAGAGTTTACATTCTGAATGATTTCTTGTAGTTTCTCGGAATAAGGTCTTAACATCACGATTGCATCCTGTGCTTTTTTAAGTTTCGCAGCAGAAACCATTTTCATAGCACGTGTAATTTGCATCGTAGATGAAATTGAACTGATTCTTCCTCGTATTTCTTTTAAGTTTGCCATATTGGGTTAGTTGTTGGTTGTCGGTTGTTGGTTGCTAGTTTTAGAAATTTCTGTCAACTATCAACCAAAAACCATCAACTAATTTTTTAATTATATTTTGAAGCTAGATCGTTAGCAGCTTGCTTAAGAACGTCTGTAATTTCGTTATCAATTTTTCCAGATTTAATAGCAGCCATCGTTTCAGGATGCTTAGATCTTAAGAAAGCGATATATTCCGCCTGGAATTCTTTCACTTTTCTGATAGGAACGTTTCTTAACAAGTTCTCAGTACCTGCATAGATCATTGCTACCTGGCTGTCTACCGGAAGTGGAGAGTTAACCGGCTGCTTAAGAAGCTCCACGTTTCTTTCCCCTTTAGAGATTACAGCTAAAGTAGATGCATCTAAGTCAGAACCAAATTTAGCGAACGCTTCTAGTTCTTTATATTGAGCCTGGTCAAGTTTCAATGTACCAGACACTTTTTTCATTGATTTAATCTGAGCGTTACCCCCTACCCTTGATACGGAGATACCTACGTTAATTGCAGGACGAACCCCTGAGTTGAATAGATCAGATTCAAGGAAAATCTGTCCGTCTGTAATTGAAATTACGTTAGTAGGAATATATGCAGAAACGTCACCAGCCTGAGTTTCGATAATAGGAAGTGCAGTTAATGAACCACCCCCTTTAACCAAAGGCTTCAAAGATTCAGGTAGGTCATTCATCTGGCTTGCGATATTGTCATCAGCGATCACCTTTGCAGCTCTTTCCAATAATCTTGAGTGAAGGTAGAAAACGTCTCCAGGATAAGCTTCACGTCCCGGTGGTCTTCTCAATAGAAGAGAAAGCTCACGGTAAGCAACAGCTTGTTTAGACAAGTCATCATAAACGATAAGAGCTGGTCTACCTGTATCTCTGAAATACTCACCGATAGAAGCACCTGCCATAGCAGAATACACCTGCATTGGAACAGGGTCTGATGCATTAGCGGCAACAATTACAGTATAAGCTAAAGCTCCTTTATCAGAAAGAGTTTTAACGATCTGAGCTACTGTAGATGCTTTTTGTCCAATTGCAACATATATACAATATACAGGTTTCCCTGCATCAAAAAATTCTTTTTGGTTGATGATCGTATCAATAGCAACAGTCGTTTTACCTGTTTGTCTGTCACCAATGATAAGCTCTCTTTGTCCTCTTCCTACAGGGATCATAGAGTCGATCGCAACGATACCTGTTTGTAGAGGCTCAGTTACAGGCTGTCTGAAGATAACTCCAGGAGCTTTTCTTTCCAATGGCATTTCGTATAAATCCCCTGTAATAGGACCTTTACCATCGATAGGGTTACCAAGAGTATCAACTACTCTTCCTAGCATACCTTCCCCTACTTTAATTGAAGAAATTCTGTTTGTTCTTCTTACTGTATCACCTTCTTTTACTAATTTACTTTCTCCTAAAAGTGCAACCCCTACGTTGTCCTCTTCAAGGTTAAGTACAATACCTTCTACATCACTAGAAAATTTAACCAACTCTCCGTATTGTACGTTTTCTAACCCGTATACACGAGCAATACCATCACCGATGGTTAAAACTGTACCTACTTCCTCAACGTTAGATTGAGTGTCGAAGTTGGCCAATTGTTGTTTTAAGATCGCAGATACTTCTGCCGGATTTATTTCTGCCATTGTATGGTTGTTTTTGTCTTAATTTAATTGAAAATCTTTTTTAACCTGATTAAGTTTGCTTTTAACAGATGCATCGATCTGCTGGTCTCCTACTCTTAAAATATAACCCCCTAAAATCTTAGGATTTACATTAACCTTCAAATCAAAATTTGAAGTATTTTTTACCAGGTTTGTAGATCCTAAGATCTGATCAATATTTTCTTTTGAAAGCTCAGTAGCAGTAGTTAAAGTGATTCTCTGTACACCATTAACATCTTCTACTTTATTGATAAATTCCTGAGCGATATTCTTCAACTGGCTTTCACGACCTTGTCTGATAACCAATTTGATTAAATTCTGCGAAGAAAGTGACAAACCTTTGAAAATCTCATCAGCTACTTCTATTTTCTTTTTAGCATCAATGTAAGGTGTAAGGAAAAACTTGTTCAGATCCGCAGATACTGACATCAGCTTTACCACATCTTTCATTTCAGAAAATACAGTAGCCGTTTGCCCTGTTTCATTAGTAAAATCAAGCAAACCCTGTGCGTATCTTTTAGCTACTTTAGATGTAAGCATTATTAGTTAAGGTTAGATTTGTTTAAATAATTTTGAACCAACTCGTTCTGAGCTTCGTTGTTATCTAATTTTTGTTTTAAGATAGACTCAGCGATATTTACAGATAAAGCACCAATTTGAGTTTTAATATCTGCCATTGCAGCATTTTTCTCTGTCTCAATAGTTTGTTTAGCTGCTTCAATCATTTTATCTCCTTCAGCTTTAGCAACATCTTTAGCCTCTCCTACAATTCTATCTTTAATTTCTCTTGCTTCTTTCAGGATAGCATCTCTTTCAATTTTAGCTTCACGAATGATTCTTTCGTTATCAGCTTTAAGATCTTCCATTTCTTTTTTAGCCAATTTAGCTTGATTTAATGCGTCAACAATAGAAGTTTCTCTGTCATTTACTGCATTAACGATTGGTTTCCAAGCGAATTTTGCTAAAAGAAACAACAGGATAACAAAAGTAAGCGTCATCCAAAACAAAAGTCCAATTCCAGGTTCAATAATTCCCATATCTGTAAATTCTTTTTTTAATGTGATAATTTTATGGATATCTTTTTAAAATTCTTAGCAGCAGCCAACCGCTTCACTGCTAAGAATATTCTCTTTTGAGGATAAATTACTTGATGAAAGCACCAAAGATGATCGCGATAAGACCAGCACCTTCAATAAGACCAGCAGCAATAAGCATTGCTCCTTGAATCTTACCAGCTTGTTCTGGTTGTCTAGCGATAGCATCCATTGCATGTCCACCGATTTTACCGATACCAAGACCTACTCCTAGTACTGCTAAACCGATTCCTACGTAAACTAATCCTGTTCCAGTTGATAAATCCATAATAAATAAATTATATTAGTTAAAATTATTTTAAAAATAATGCTCTATTAATGAGCGTGTTCTTCATGACCATGTTCGTGCTCATGTTCTGCTACAGCAATACCGATAAATAGTGCTGATAATACTGTAAATATATATGCTTGTAATGCCGCAACTAATAATTCCAATACGGAAACAAATAATGCTAATGGCACAGATGCAAATCCTAAGAATGGTGATTTGAAGATAAAGATCAAGGATATAATTGCCAAGATCATAATGTGACCTGCTGTAATGTTAGCGAAAAGTCGCATCATTAAAGCAAACGGCTTTGTAAAAATTCCGATGATCTCAATTGGAATCATAATCGGATATAACAATAATGGAACTGGTGGCATAAAAATATGTTTCCAGTAATCTTTGTTTGCACTAAACACTGTTATTAATAATGTGATAATAGCTAAAACCGCAGTAACTGCAATGTTACCAGTAAGGTTTGATCCACCAGGGAAGAAAGGAATTAATCCAAAAAGGTTATTAAACCAGATGAAGAAAAATGCTGTTAATAGATAAGGCATATATCTTTTATACTTCACCGATCCAATATTCGGAATTGCAACTTCATCTCTGATAAATACAATTACCGGCTCCATTATTTTCCCAAAACCTGTCGGAAGCTGAGATTTCTTATAGTTCCTTGCCATTCCAATGAATATTACCAGCATAAAAATCACTGATAAGAACATTGACGCTGTATTTTTAGTAATGGAAAGATCAAAGTAAACATTATCTGATTTTTGTTTCCCACCTATTAACGCAAACAAAGTTGCTTTTTCAATTCCTTTAGTAGAAACCACTTGTCCCTCTTCTAATGTATACCCATCATGTTCATGACCGTGAGCGATCTTGTTAGAAAGGAAAGTATGCCATCCTTCATTATCTTTAATAATTACAGGTAATGGAATTGAAACGTGATGTTCTTCCCCATTATCGTCTTTGGTAGTCCATAAATGCCATTCATTAGAATCACCAATATGCTCCATGATCATTTTGGTAGCATTAAAACCGCCTTTAGCTTCTTTGCTTTCTACTTTTTCAGCTACTTTTTCACCCTCAGACTCATGCTGAGCACTAGCTAAAGTGCTAATAAACACAAATAAAAATGCGAAAAATAATGAAGAAATCTTTCTGTTCATATCTCTTTTTTAATCGTGTGCAAATATATTGATTTTATTAAACTTTACCAATATTAAAAATTGATTTTTATCATCAAAAAAATCAAGATTTGTTAATCTGTTTTATTATAACAAAGTACATGAAGAATGAGGATATCACAAAGCAAATAACAAGGAAGACAAAATTGCTTTTGGTTTTATCAATTAAAAACATAGAAATAGTAAACCACAAAATATCTTTAGAAATATTTAACCAGAGAAATCTCATGGCTGTGTTATCCTTATTGTAAAGATATTTTTTAAATACTATATATACTATGAAATTAAAGACTATTATTAAAAATACGATAATTAAACTATTCCAAATATTCATTTTGCAAAAATAAAATTATTAAAATAACAAAAAGCAGTCTTTCTTATTTTCATAATACATAAATAAAAACACAAAAAAACAATCGATATCCCAATAAGAAAGTAAAAATTATTAACAAATAAAAACAATTAACAATGAAAAATTACCAAAAACATATTTATATATATTTTTTTAATAGATTTATCCCATCTCTTTTCTATAAGGCTAGAGTGTCTGTTATTTGGACGGAATTAAATAACTATCGATAAAATTCCTTGATATAAAAAATGGAATATTTTTAATACACATATTATGAAATTTAAATTCGATTTGAAATCAGATGCAAAAAAAATGGAAAGATATTCTGATTTATTGCAAGACAAATTCTTAAAAAGAGAAGTAAGCAAAACAATTAAAGGTGGAAATTCTAATCCTAACGAATCTTTTGAGCCAGAATGGTCAAACAATTGGTCAAATCTATCCTGGAGTAATGCTTGGAGAAATGGTATTAGCTGATAAAATTATATCATTATAAGGTCTGTTTCTAACAGACCTTTTAATTATAAAAAAGAAGAGATGGAAGTTAAAATAGTTGTATTAAAAATTGTAAGTAGATGTAATTTAAATTGTTCTTACTGTTATATGTATAATTTAGGTGATAAAACTTATAAAAATCAACCTAAAGTGATGAGCAAAGAAACAATTGAAAATATTTATAATAGAATCATTGAGCATTGTGAAGAACATAATATTAAAAATTTTGGAATCATTTTACATGGTGGAGAGCCATTGTTAGCAGGGCAAAAATACATCGAAGACTTCGTAAATATCGGAAATAGAATGGCTAGAGGCAAGGTACACTTCAGATACAATCTTCAAACCAACGGAATCTTACTTAATGAAGATATTGTGAATTCTCTTGAAAAATTAAGGGTTCACATTGGTGTAAGCCTTGATGGACCTAAGGAGGTAAATGACAAATATAGGTTTTATCATAATAGTAAGGGATCTTATGATGATGTAATAAAAGGTATAAAAGTTTTGCTTAACAATAAATCATATAAGGAGCGCACAGGATTATTATCAGTAATGAATATAGATTCTGATCCTATTGAAACATATGATCATATCAAAAGCATGGAAGTAAAAGGGGGTGACTTTCTATTTCCTTATGGCACATACGACAACCCTCCTTTAGGGAAAACTGAAAGCACAGAAAATACATATTATGCTGACTGGCTTATTAACATCTTTGATACATGGTATAACGAGGATGAAACAACAAGACCATCTATTCGACTATTTGGAGATATTACAACTTCAATATTAGGAAATGATATTATGGCAGATTACTTGGGAAATAAAAATAATGAAGTACTTGTAATTGAAACCGATGGAACAATGGAGGCCGTAGATGGTTTAAAATCTTGTGGAAATGGCTTTACGAAAACAGGTGCCAATGTTAGCTCTTCTTCTATAAACCAAGCCCTAGACACACCTTTAGCCAAACTTTACCATTATAGTCACAAGCATTTATGTAAAAAATGCAGATCATGCCCTATTAATGAAACATGTGGTGGTGGGGATTTAGCCAACAGATATTCTTCCAAAAGTGGCTTTGACAATCCGTCTATATACTGTTCAGACCTAGAAAAACTCATCTCGCATATTCAAAATAGAATAATAGACCGATTACCAAAACAACTTGTAGAAGAAGCCGAAATAGAAAAATTAACTCCTGAAAAAATACAACAAATCAGAAATCAAAATATCGTTAAAGATAATACAATTGATACGGATGAACTATTAAGTCATTTTTATAAAAAAGCTTAGCATTTATATATCTAGCATAAATGAGAATTTTAAAATTAATTCCTTATTTTTGCAGACTATAATTTATAACACATATGTTTAATAGTTTACAGGATAAATTAGACAAGGCGCTTCATAATATTTCCGGACGTGGAAAAATTACGGAAATCAATGTTGCGGAAACCGTAAAAGAAATTCGTAGAGCATTGGTAGATGCCGATGTTAATTATAAAGTAGCAAAGGATCTCACTAAAAGAGTTCAGGATAAGGCTTTAGGACAAAACGTTCTCACTTCTCTTACTCCGGGTCAATTGATGACTAAAATTGTTCACGATGAGCTGGTAGATCTAATGGGGGGATCCCAGGAAGGTATTAATCTTTCGGGTAAACCTACGATAATCCTTATTGCAGGTCTTCAGGGTTCCGGTAAAACTACATTTTCCGGAAAACTTGCCAATTATTTACATACTAAAAAGAATAAAAAACCTTTATTGGTAGCGTGTGATGTTTATCGTCCCGCTGCAATCGATCAGTTAAAAGTACTGGGCAGCCAGATCGGGGTTCCTGTTTATACAGAAGAAGGAGCTACCAATCCGTCTACCATTGCTGAAAATGCTATCAAGTTTGCAAAAGAAAAAAACCATGATGTTGTAATTGTGGATACTGCAGGACGTTTGGCGATTGATGAGCAAATGATGAATGAGATCAAATCTGTTCATTATTTCATCAAGCCTCATGAAACATTGTTCGTTGTAGACTCTATGACGGGTCAGGATGCTGTAAATACTGCAAAAGCATTCAATGATGCATTAAATTTTGACGGTGTTGTTCTTACCAAATTAGACGGTGATACAAGAGGGGGTGCTGCTTTAACGATCCGTTCTGTAGTTGAAAAACCGATTAAATTCATTTCCACAGGGGAAAAAATGGAAGCTCTAGATCTTTTCTACCCGGAAAGGATGGCGGACAGGATTTTGGGAATGGGAGACGTTGTTTCCTTAGTAGAAAGAGCTCAGGAACAATTCGATGAAGAAGAAGCTAAAAAACTTCATAAAAAAATTGCTAAAAACGAGTTTGGTTTTGACGATTTCCTAAAGCAGATCAATCAGATCAAGAAGATGGGTAATATGAAAGACCTGATGGGAATGATCCCTGGGGTGGGAAAAGCTATTAAGGATGTTGAAATCAGTGATGATGCATTTAAACACATTGAAGCAATTATCTACTCCATGACTCCGGAAGAAAGAAGAAGACCTTCTATTATCAATACGCAAAGAAAACAAAGAATTGCAAAAGGCGCAGGAAGAAAGATTGAAGATGTAAACCAATTGATGAAACAATTTGATCAAATGGGTAAAATGATGAAGATGATGCAGGGACCTCAGGGTAAACAAATGATGCAGATGATGAGTAAAATGCCTAATATGCCTGGAATGGGCGGAATGTTTGGAAAATAGGAATCCATGAATCAATATAAAAACCGGCTCAATTGAGCCGGTTTTATTTTTTAGTCTGACTGATTATTATTTATCAGATTTCTGAGATTTTGATTTAATGAAGTAAGAAAAACCAATATTAACTCCAAAAGTTTTAACGTTAGTTTTTACATCGGTATTCATAATTGTTTCTTTATTAGAAAACTGATCATATGAAACCCCTAAATTAACCCCTAAAGATTGTGTCGCCATGTACGTTACTCCTCCTTTTACCTTCCATGCCAAACCATCTGTAGTAGTATCAGATGAAACTGAACCATCACCAAAATTTCCTTCACCTGTATTTTTAACAGACGAATATCCGATCCCTGCTCCAAGGAAAGGAACAAACTTGCTATCATTAACAAAGTAATAAGTAGCAGTTGGCATTACAGAAAAATTATTGGTTTTAGATTTGATTCCCTGATATTTTGTTGTGGCACTCATAAAACCTAAGTCAATTCCAACGGCTAACTTATCAATTACAAAATACCCCACTGAAGGAGATACAGAAAAAGTGCTCACTTTAGGCCCATCTATCGATTCTCCGCCAGCTTTAATTGTTGTAGTAATGTTGTTAAATCCTAAACCAGTGTTTCCACTGATCACCCAGTCTCCTTTACTCATCTGAGCGTTCGATAATCCAAAAAGTGCAACAGCACCAGTTAGTAATAGTTTTTTCATAGTTATTAAAATTTAATTTATACAGGGTTCTATTTGTGGAAATAGAACTCATTATTAGTTATCATTTGATATAAAAAGTTACAAGCGGCAAATTTAACATAAATTTATCATTTATTTAATATTTAATTAAACAATATTATAATCTCTTTTACACCATTGTTTTCAGGAATTTAAAGCGATAAAAAAAGGTCTGAGCAAGCTCAGACCTTTTTTTATTGTAAAATAATGTACTAATTACTTAGCAAAAACATATTTAACTCCGAAAGTAACAGAAGATAAATTCAACCCGAAGTTATAGTTGTTTGTAGCATCACCATCTTTTGGCTTGTAGTTGTTGTAACCGAACTCACCGATAGTAGCTTCGATAGACCAGTTCTTGTTCAAGAAGTAATCTAAACCTGGCTTCACAGTAACACCAATTTGAGTGTATTTAGCTTCGCTAGAAGTAGAGTTTGAAACTGTAGTATTTCCTGAAGTAGATACTGAGTTATTTTCTAACTTAGTTTTTCCGAACTCCATTGGTACTGCTAATTGTCCGAAGATATATAATTTTTCAGACAAAGTCCAGTATTTTCTTACGAAAGGAGCAACAACGAAAGCTGGCTTCTTAGTGATATTCTCACTTACAGTTGTAGTGTTAAGAATAGTTGTAGTAGTAGTAGCTGTAGTTTTTTCAGTTTGGTAACCAACACCTAAACCAATTGCTAAGTTTGTGTTAACAAAATATCCAACTGTAGGTAATACGTTGAAGTTTTCTGTTTTAAGATTACCATTGTTAGTTTCTTCTTGAGAATAACCAACAGATCCTGATAAATATGTAGTACCTTTAGCAATCTGAGCATTAGATAAACCGAAAAGTGCAATAGCACTCGCTAATAATAATTTTTTCATTTTAAAAAATTTTAATACTTTCTGAGAGCAAATTTACAGTGGGTCCCTCTAATATTAAAATTTGTTAACGTGATTAATATCATCCAAAAATACTCGCTTTTTACAGGAAAAAAATGCACTTAATATATTATATTATTTTTTTCACAAATTTTTGAATAAAAAAACTCCAATTCTGCAATTGGAGTCCTTAAAATTCGGAATTTTTAATAATTTTATCTTAAATAGAAATTATATCCGATGTTTACAGCGCCTATTGTCCAGCTTGATCTGTATCTTCCAAAATCACGTCTGTTACTAATGCTTTGGTACCCTATATACAATTCACCTTTAGACATCTGATATCCAAATTTCGGTTGCGCATAGAAACCTCCATCCATTCCGTCTTTTACAGAAATAGCATAACCAAGATCTAATCCTACAAAAACAGGAGCTCCTGAGAACTTATACTTTCCTGAAACAGCCACCGGAATAAATCCAAAATCATCAAAGTTATCCTTTCCAAAGAAATGTGAATACCCTGAAGCAACTCCCAGATCCAATCCTTTTGTAATATTCCACATATAAGATGCATCTACACCTAAAGTAAATGATGAAACATCACTGGCATCAGCAACAGGAATTCCGATATGTCCTCCTAGTTTAAAACCTTCTTGCGCATTTACTGCACTTCCTAAAAGCGCAAAAGCGCCCATTAATAATAGTTTTTTCATTTTTAAATAGTTTTGATTGATGCTGCAAAATTAACGTTTATTTTTCATTCTACCTCCCGTTAAAACACGGATAAAAAAAACACTTACCAGGTAAGTGCTTAAAATTATTTTAAACTAGGGTGAACGTAATTAATCTTGCTGAATAATTAAACCTATTAATTTCCATCAAATTTAAATCGAACCCAATGTTTGATTATTCGTTTCGAAGCCTTTTCTCTTCGTCATTATAAGCCAGGATAATTTTCCTTACAACCGGATGTCTTACAACATCCTCTTCAGTTAGATGCACAAAACCAATTTCATTTACACCATGCAAAATCCTCATTGCTTCTTTTAGTCCGGATTGCTGATTTCTTGGCAAATCGATTTGGGTAGGATCCCCTGTTATAATAAACTTAGCGTTCATACCCATTCTGGTAAGGAACATTTTCATCTGGGCATGGGTTGTATTCTGTGCTTCATCAAGAATTACGAAAGCATCATCCAGGGTTCTTCCTCTCATAAAAGCTAAAGGTGCCACTTCAATAACTTTCTTCTCCATAAAACCTTCAAGTTTCTCGTGAGGAATCATATCTCTTAAAGCATCATATAAAGGCTGTAAATAAGGATCTAATTTTTCTTTAAGATCCCCTGGCAAAAATCCAAGGCTCTCCCCTGCTTCTACAGCGGGTCTGGTAAGTATAATTCTTTTAACCTCCTTATCTCTTAAAGCCCTGGCTGCTAAAGCAACACTGGTATAGGTTTTCCCTGTTCCTGCAGGTCCTATAGCAAAAACCATATCCTTTTTCTCGGTTTCTTTAACCAGTTTTTTAAGATTAGTCGTTTTAGCTTTTATAATTTTACCATTGACTCCTTTTACAATAATATCCTGATCAAAAATCAGATGTTTTTCATTCTCATCCTTAATATTGAGAATACTCTCTACATCTTTCAGTTCAATAGAATTATTTTTTGAAATAAATTTTACAATATCATCAAGTTTTTGTTTAAATATATCCAGAGCTTCCTGATTTCCTTTAGCTAAAATAGAGTGATCTCTGCCTGTAATTTTTAGTGTCGGAAAGCTTGATTTTAATAAATTGAAATATTGGTTATTAACTCCATAGAAGATTTTCACATCGATATCTTCCAAATCATATGTTAATTCAAACATGTAAGCATTTTTTTATTAGAATCTAAATTTAAAGTTTTTTTTCATACTTATATTAATTTTGTTATCCACAATTTTCATTTAAACACCTTTATAATACAATTAGCTAACTCTTAGTTATATAAAATATCAATTCTCTTAAAAGGTACCGCAATATAGATTATATAAACACTTGTAACAGGTATAATGTGGTACCTTTTTAATTCTTTTTCTTAGTATTAAAAGATATTATATTCAATGTAATAAAAGGAGGTTTAAACTCATGTAAGCTTCTTTTTTAATTATTTTTTATGAGTTATAAGCACGAAGTTTTCCTTTATTTTAAATAAATTTGCAGGACTAGTATTATTCCACAACTACAAAAATGTCAATTATTACACTCACTTCTGATTTCGGAAATTTAGATTACAGGGTTTCGGCTATGAAAGGCAAAATTCTTTCTTTAAATCCTGAGGTTAATATTATTGATATTACCCACGAAATTCAGGCATATAACCTTATCCAGACTTCATATATCATACGGAACGCTTATAAACATTTTCCAAAAGGAACTATTCATATTCTGTCTGTAGACAGTTTTTATCACAAGTCAAGAAAAAATATTCTCTATAAAGCAGATGGTTCTTATTTTCTTGCTGCAGATAATGGTTTACTTAGCCTTGTTTTTTTTGATATCAAACCTGAGGCTATTTATGAAATTACTCTGAACAACAGGTTTGATGATATCATTAATTTCACTTCAACAGATATTTTCGTTCCTGCTGCCGTACATTTAGCCAACGGTGGCCTTCCGGAAGTAATCGGACGGAAAATAAAAAGTGTAAAAGAACTTCTATTCCCGAAACCTGTCTATAATGAGACTGAAAAGATGATTATCGGGGAAGTGATGTATATTGATAATTTCGGAAACATAATATCAAATATCAACAAAGATTTTTTTGAAGCCGCAGGAAAAGGACATGAAAATTTCACGATCAAATTCAGGAATTTAAGTCTTTCAAAAGTATTTTCCAGCCACACGGAAGTTGTTTCAGACTGGAACAGGGAAACTGAATTCCATGGGCAATCCGCAGCCATTTTTAATGACAGCCAACTATTGGAACTTACCATCTATAAAGGAAGCAAGAAAAATGGTGCAAGAAGTTTATTTGGACTGAATGTAGGCGGGAATATTTATATAGAATTTTCGTAAAATTATATATTCCGTAAAAAAACCGATTTTTTTTATATATTTGTCAAAATCTAAAAAATAAAAATGGCAGAGTACAAATTATTGCTTCCTTCCATGGGAGAAGGTGTTATGGAAGCTACAATTATCACTTGGTTATTCAATGAGGGTGATCAGGTAAAGGAAGATGATTCCGTAGTAGAAATTGCAACAGATAAGGTTGATTCAGATGTTCCGACACCAGTTTCGGGAAAAATTGTGAAAATCTTAAAGCAAAAGGATGAAGTTGCAAAAGTTGGTGAAGCCATTGCTATTTTAGAAATTGAAGGAGAAGGCGGAAATACAGCTACAGAAGAAACGATCACTGAAGCCCAGGTATCAGCTCCTGATACTGAAACTTTAAAAACGATTGAAGAACCATTAAAAACGGGAACTTCAACAGTTGAATTCTCAGGAGATCTTTATTTATCGCCTCTTGTAAAATCTATTGCACAACAAGAAAACATTTCTGAATCTGAATTAAAATCTATTAAAGGAAGCGGTTTAGAAGGAAGAATTACCAAAGAAGATATTTTAGCATTTGTTAATAACAGAGGAAACCAACAAAAGACAGCATCTGTTCAGCAAGTTGCCTCTACTCCACAGCCGGTTGCAACAACTCCTGTTGTAACACCTGTATCAGTTTCAGCTGGTGATGAAATCATTCCAATGGACAGAATGAGAAAAATCATTGCTGAAAATATGGTAAAAGCAAAACACATTGCACCTCACGTTACTTCTTTCATTGAAACAGACGTTACCAACGTTGTAAAATGGAGAAATAAGCATAAAGATCTGTTCGAAAAACGCGAAGGTGAAAAACTTACCTTTATGCCGATTTTCGTAAAAGCGATCGTAAAAGCAATTCAGGATTATCCAATGATCAATGTCTCTGTAAATGGAGATAATATCATCAAAAAGAAAAATATCAACATTGGTATGGCAACGGCTTTACCGGACGGAAACCTTATCGTTCCTGTCATCAAAAATGCAGATCAGCTTTCACTATCAGGACTTGCAAAGGCGATTAATGATTTAGCTTATAGAGCCAGAAACAAGAAATTAAGACCTGAAGATACTCAAGGTGCAACTTACACTATTTCCAATGTAGGAAGCTTCGGAAACTTAATGGGAACCCCTATTATTCCTCAACCGCAGGTAGCTATCCTTGCCATCGGTGCTATTGTTAAAAAACCGGCAGTACTTGAAACTAAAGACGGTGATGTAATCGCTATCCGCCAGTTAATGTTTATGTCCCACTCTTATGACCATAGAGTTGTAGATGGTTCTTTAGGTGGAATGTTCTTAAAACATGTTCATGATTACCTTCAAAACTGGGATCTGAATACAGAAATTTAAAAATTAAAGCAGCAATAAATTTTGCTTGTTATATGATACAAACCTTCGAAATGAATTTCGGAGGTTTTTTATTATTGCATTTGTGATTAAATAATATTATTTTTAAAACAAACTTTAAATGATGAAATTGAAATACAATAACGTTAACTTCTTGCTATCCTATGGCTTAAATAATTACAACTATTATTTAGGAATAAAAACAATATCTGCTCTTCAAGGTAAAACAAGACTATAAAATGTACTCAGTTTTTATATACCTCCGCAGAAGTCTCAAAAAATCTTTTGATAATATCCGCAATGAACAACTGAAGTACAATTTGCTTCAGGCAATTCCTTTCTGGATTGGTTCGGTGATTACGGGATTTTTTGCAGTGATGTATGCTAAAATATTTGCATGGGGTGAAAGTCTTTTAAATATCATTTTCAATTGGCATTCATGGATGATCTTCATTATTGCTCCCATTGGTTTTGTTTTGTCCTGGTGGCTGGTAAAAGAATTTGCACCGAATGCCAAAGGAAGCGGAATTCCACAGGTAATGGCTGCCGTAGAGCTTGCTAATCCCAAGGAACACAAAAAGATCAGAAGCCTTTTGAGTCTTAAAATCATATTCTTTAAAATTATTTCTTCTGTCATTTTGGTAATCGGGGGTGGTGCTGTGGGACGCGAAGGACCAACCATCCAGATCGCAGGTTCTGTTTTCAGAAAGGTAAATGAATATCTTCCCGAATGGTGGCCGAAAATATCAAAAAAAAATATGATTATGACAGGTGCGGCCGCAGGTCTTGCAGCAGCTTTCAATACTCCTTTGGGGGGAATTGTATTCGCGGTGGAAGAACTATCAAAAACTCATATTAATTATTTTAAAACAGCTCTTTTTACAGCTGTTATTATTGCAGGCTTAACTGCGCAAACTCTGGCAGGATCTTATTTATATCTTGGTTATCCCAAAACGCATGATGTCTCGCTGATGGTAATGTTCCCGATCATCCTTGTAGCGGGTGTTTCAGGTATTCTCGCAAGTCAGCTGTCTGTTATCATGCTTACCATGAATAAGTGGAAAAAGAAAAATCTGAAAACGGATAAATCAAATATTTTATTTCTTGTTATTTGTGCGCTTATCATTGCTTCTATTGCTTATTTTATTAACAGAGAGATCTTAGGATCCGGTAAAGAAATTATGGAAAGAGTTCTTTTCACAAAAAACAAACATGAAGACTGGTATGTGCCCATCTTAAGAATGCTGGGACCAGCTTTATCCTTTACATCAGGAGGAGCCGGCGGCATCTTTGCTCCTGCTCTTTCCGCAGGCGCAAGTATTGGCTCCGTCATTTCAGGAGTGATTCATCTTACCCAAAACGAAACGAATGTTGTCGTTCTTGCGGGAATGGTTGCTTTTCTTACGGGAATTACAAGAGCCCCTTTTACATCGGCGATTATCGTCCTTGAAATGACCGACAGACACTCATTAATATTCCATCTAATGCTGGCCGGAATGGTATCGTCTATTGCTTCTATTTTAGTAAGCAGACATTCACTCTATGACGTGATAAAGATGAATTTTTTAAGTGAAATAAGAAGCAATGAAGAAGTCTAATATTATCAAAAATAATTTATAACTCAGACTTTCCACTTTTATCTTGGGCAGTTCCCCACAAACAAATCTTCCATATCTATTGCATACTTAAAATACTTTCACTACTTTTGCACCTCGAAATAATTAATAAATTCATTTAACATTATGAACAATTACGAAACTGTTTTCATTTTAACTCCCGTTCTATCTGACGCACAGGTGGAGGAAGCAGTAAAAAAATTTGAAACTCTTTTAAAAGAGAAAAACTGCGAAATCGTTGCTAAAGAGAACTGGGGATTAAAAAAATTAGCTTATCCGATCCAATTAAAAAAGAACGGATTCTACACTTTAATTGAGTTTAAAGGAGAAGGTACTATCGTTGCTGATTTAGAATTAGCTTTCAAACGTGACGAAAGAGTAATCCGTTACCTTACTACAAAACTTGACAAGCATGCAATTGACTATGCTGTAACAAGAAGAACTAAAGTAAAAGTAGCTAAAGCTTAATTATTAACCCATTATTAAAAAAGACAAGACATGGCAATAGATGAAATGGCTAAACAAGCCTCAGCTGGAGGAGAATCAGAAGTAAAATTCCTTACTCCACTTGATATCAATACAAAATCTGAAAAGAAATATTGTAGATTCAAAAAATTCGGAATTAAGCATGTAGATTATAAAGATGCTGATTTCTTATTACAATTCGTAAACGAGCAGGGTAAAATTTTACCAAGAAGATACACTGGAACTTCTTTAAAATACCAAAGAAAAGTTTCTGCTGCTATCAAAAGAGCAAGACACCTTGCTTTAATGCCTTACGTAGCTGACTTATTAAAATAAGATATAAAGAAACAAGAAGAAAGAGAAAAGATGGAGATCTTTTTCTCTTTTTTTAAGTTGCTGAATAAATAATTAATTCTAACGATTTTTAGATTAAAGGAAAGAAATAATTTCTAAGACACCAGTCTTTTTTCTTTTTTCTTTGTTCTTTTCTCTAGAACTAAAAAACGGACAACAACAATGGAAATTATCCTAAAAAAAGACGTAGAAAACTTAGGACTTGAGTTTGATACAGTAAACGTAAAACCAGGTTATGCAAGAAACTTCTTGATTCCTCAAGGTTACGCACTTTTAGCTACTCCTAAAAACAAAGCAACTTTAGAAGCAACTTTAGAAGCTAGAAAAGAAGAAGAAGCTAAATTAATTGCTGCTGCTAACGCTGTAGTTGAGCAATTGAAAAAAACTACTATTACTATTCCTGCTAAAGTTGGATCTGGTGATAAATTATTCGGATCTATCAACAATGCTGACCTTTCTGCAGCTCTTGCAAAAGCTGGTGTTGAAGTTGAGAAGAAATACATCAAAATTCCAGGGAACACTATTAAGAGAACTGGTAAAGTAACTGCTGTTGTAAGATTACACAGAAACGTAGAGTACAACTTCGAGTTTGACGTTGTTTCTGATGCTCCTGTTGTAGCTCCAGCTCCAGCGGCTAAAAAAGAAGAAGCTAAAACTGAAGAAGAAGCTTAATAAAAAGAGAATTTATTTCTCACACCATATAAACCACTTCATTCGAAGTGGTTTTTTTATGCCCTGATATCTGTTGCCCTATTCATTTCCTCTCAACTTCTGGAGATATTCTGTCGGCGGTATCCCAATTACTTTTTTAAAGATATTACTGAAGGAAGACAGACTGTTATACCCTACCATCATTGCAATCTCGTACATATTGTATTTCCCTTCAAGCATAAGTTCCAATGAACGGGTTATTCTTAAAGCTCTTAAAAAACGAACGTAATTCATGCCCAAAATCTCTTTAAATTTTCTGGACAATGTTCTTGTACTCATTCCAAATTCTTTTGCCGTAGATTCAATGGTAAGGTTCTTCTCCAGGTTGGCATGGATGTATTTGGCTACCTTTAGCAATGTTTCATCTTCCGGGAAAGGATGCTGTACAGGAAACGCTAATTTTTTATCTCTTTTTTCAGGTAAAATTCCCTTAAGTGCTTTGAGAAAATAATATTTAGAACCGTCATTTTTTGTGATTTTCCCATCCCATTCTTTTGTATATAAAATCATTTCCCGAAGTAAATGGCTCACAGAATAAATATTGATTTCATCAAAAAAGCCATTTTCACCTCCATCTTTTTTAAAGTAAAAATTGTATAAATCCACTTTTGGGCTAGATGTAAATATATAATGGGGAATTCCGGCAGGGATCCACATAAAACATCTCGCAGGAAGGTACCAGTGCTTAAGTTCAGTAAAGATATGTACGATACCGCCTTCTGCATACACCAATTGGGCAGAACTGTGATTATGGATATCTGTTTTTACATTACCGGTAAGTACATGATATACATAAAATTCTGCGTCTTCTTCCTCTACCGCTTTAAAGTGACTATCATTCATGAGATAAAGGTACTGAGAATATTTCTATTTGGCGTAAATGAGCAAATCTTTTTCTGCTTTAACAAATCATGTCTAGACATACTGCTCGTACCTTTGCACTATCAAAATCAATTTAGCAAAAAACCTTTAATTAATTTATGAAAATGATATTTAGCACACGCAGAAATCACTGGATTGCGTTGTGCTTATTATTGATAAGCATGTCCCTACACTCACAAGTGATCGATTATCAACATCTCAGCCTTCAACAGGCATTAGAATTAGGTCTGAAGAATAATAAAAACATTCAGATCAGCCACCTCAAACAAAGCATGTCTGAAACAAAAGAGAAAGATCTTAAAATGGAAAGATTGCCGGACATTGAATTTCATACCAGCTACACTCAGGTATCTGATCTTTTTCAGCATGAAAACGGAATTTTGGGAAAAGCAACCCGATATAATGTTATTAACGGGATGTATGATTTTACCCTTTCCGCTTCCATTCCGGTATTTATGGGTGGAAGAATTAAAAATACAGAGAAGAAATCATCTGTAAACACTGAAATTTCGAAATTACAAACCCATCTGGATGAAAGATCATTGAAAATGCAAATCATTACCGCTTTTCTTCAGATTCACCATTTAAAGGAACAACAAGAACTTATTGCTGAAAAAATGAAGGAAGATTCTGTAAACATAAAACAGGTAAAGGCCTTAAAAGCAAACGGAGTGGTTACTTTTAATGAAGTACTAAGAACATCTTTGCAACTTTCTAATCACAAAATGAGCTGGACGGAACTTGATAATGACATCCAGATCGCGGAACACCAGTTAAAAACAATTTTACTTCCGGACACTCAGGAAATGCATGCTGAAACAGAAGATCTTATTTCTGAAAATGCAGAAATTCCGTATATCAATGAGCTGACCGAAACAGCTTTAATTAAAAATGAATATGTTGAAATCACCAAGAAAAATCTCTCTTTAAAAGAGCTTGATCAAAAAATCGTAAAAGCCAATTATCTTCCCAAGATTACTGCCGGAGGTGAATATTTCATAAAATATCCCAATATGATGTTCTTTCCCCCTGAGCCTTATGCTTATCGTTTAGGAATGATTGGGGTAAACCTAACCTATCCTATAGAGAGCTTATATAAGAATAAATATAAGATGCAGGAAGCAAAGGAAAATGTAGACCTTGCCAAATTACAGATTGAAGAGAAGGAAGAAAGTTTAAAACATTCGGTTTATGAAGCGTATAAAAAATTTGAAGAAACTGAACAAAAAGTAAAAATAGCAGAGGAAGCTATTAATCAGGCAAAAGAAAACTATCGGATCGTTAAAACAAAATACGCAAATAAATTAAGCCTTATCACCGAATTGATTGATGCTGATAATACATATCTGGAAACTCAATCCAATCTTATTTCTGTGAAGATCAACCGACAATTAAAATACTATCAACTCCAATATACTATCGGAAACTTATAAAACTATGACTAAGAAGCAATTGACTAAAAAAGAAGAAAGAATCAACAAATCGATTACTTTATTAGCCTGGATTCTCATCATAAGCGGAATTACAGGGATGATAAGTTTCTATCTTTTTTCCAGAAAGAATGTGACAACAAATGATGCGCAAATCGAACAATACATCACACCGGTTTCAAGTAAAGTTTCAGGCTTTATTAAAGACATACGGTTTAATGAAAATCAGTTTGTCCATAAAGGAGACACTTTAATTGTAATTGACAATCGGGAATTCATCAACCAGGTAAAAATGGCCGAAGCCAACCTGCATGCAAATTCAGAAAATATTGCAACCATCCAAAGTGGTGTTAATACTAAAGAAAGTGATACTAAAATCATTGATGCTAAAATAGCTTCAGCAAAAATTGATATATGGAGAACGGAACAGGATTATAAAAGATACAAAAATCTTTTGGCTGAAGATGCTGCCACCGAACAACAGTTTGAAAATGTACAGGCTTCATATGATCAGGCTAAAGCCAATCTGCTGGCATTAGAACAGCAAAAGAAAGCAATTAGAGCTGGTGCTAATGAACAAGAGACCAAAGTGGCTCCCGCAAAAAGTCAGATTCAGCAAAGCTCCGCTAATCTCAGTAATGCAAAATTATTTCTTTCGTATACAGTAGTTACTGCCCCTTATGATGGATGGGTCGGAAAAAAAACGATTCAGGAAGGCCAGCTGATTAAAGAAGGACAAGCTTTGGTTCAGATCGTCAGTAAGGAAAAATGGATCATTGCCAATTATAAAGAAACCCAACTGGGGCAGATTGATCAGAAGCAGGAAGTTATTATTGAAGCGGATGCTTTTCCGGATATTGAATTTAAAGGAAAGATAGTTTCCGTATCCCCTGCATCAGGTTCTCAGTTTTCTCTGGTTAAGCCCGATAATGCAACCGGAAATTTCGTAAAAATAGAACAGCGTTTTCCAGTAAAAATTATTTTAGAGAATGGCCAGGACAATGAAAAATTACTTTCAGGAATGAATGTACTGGTCAGCGCTAAAAAACTATAGAAAGCGAAAAATTCACCATGCATGCGGTGATATAAAGGAATTTGAGACCTTATATCCATCCTTAATCCCCACTATCCGTAATTCCAAATCTACTATCTAAGTTAAAAAAATGCAACATAATTCAGTTTATTATAAATGGGTACCACAATGGCTGAAACTGCCGCTCCTTATTCTGGCGCTGTTTCCCCACCTGATGTTATTGTCTATTCTGCATTCCAATAGTGCCTTCACGGCTTCCTTTATGGATGTGGACCCAGATGATATCCAATACTTATTGATTTTGATGTACGGGACATTTGTGGTTACCCTTTTAGTTTTGCAGCGATTTATGGCCTATTTCAGCGTAAAATACTATATTTTGCTGATGTCCTCTATTTCAGTAATTATACTGTATGTATTATCAGTCACCAATGATTATCATATTGTTCTTGTCATCCGCTTCCTGGAAGGGATATTCGGATTATTGGAAGGCGCTATTTTTTTACCCCTTATTATAGCGGAATTGAAGACTGTTCATGCTAAAGTAATTGCTTATCTTTTCATGTACACCATAATGCTTACCGGAGGAACAGTTACCACCTCATTATTAAAATCAAGCATTCAGGATTACGATTTTCAGCATATGATTCTGATGATCGCTTATTTTCACATTTTTGTATTGGTTATCGGAATTGCGTTATTCAACAAAAACAGATTCTTTCCCAAAAAGCCACTATATCAGCTTGACATTACCAGCTGGTTTTTATTGTGGACCTGCTTGCAGGCGGGAGCTTACGCTATTATCTATGGAAAACGCCTTATGTGGTTTGAGTCCCATATCATTATTTTATGCTTATTCATATTTTTAATATCGGGAGGATTATTTATTTTAAAACAGAGAAATTCAAAACGCCCAATTTTCCATTTTGAAGTTTTCCATTCTAAAAATGTTATTGCGGGTATGGTCCTTTTTTTTGTTTTTTATCTGATCCGTTCAGCTTTAAATAATGTATACAGTATCATGGCTACCGTATGGAAATGGCCCTGGGATTATATTGTAGATGTTCAGTATTGGAATGTGGCGGGAACGCTTATTGGCGTTTTATTATCCGGGATCTGTTTAATGAAAGGTATTTCCTCCAGAATGGTCTTCTTTACCGGGTTTTTATTACTGGCCATTGATTGTGCCTGGTTCACATATACTTTTTATCCCGATACAACACTTTCTACCATTTGCCCTCCGTTATTTTTACAGGGAATAGCCCAGGGGCTTTTATTCACCCCTCTTGTTTTCTTTTTAATAGCAGGGCTTCCGGAAGATTATGTAGCAAATGGCACGGCAATGGGAACCACTACCCGATTCTGGACGACTGCTATAGGATATGCTTTAATGCAGAATTTAATGCTCTTTCTTACCTTAAAACATTCTGATGCCTTAAGCTATAACATGACAGATACCAATCCTGTTTTTTATTCGCAGTGGACACAGATTTTCGGAGCAAATATCTCTAAGCTACCGGTGAATGAATCTTTATCATTGACAGCCGGAGCGTTTAAAGCAAAAATTACATCACAGGCTATTTTACTTTCCAATATGGAAATATTTACCGGCTTATTCTGGCTGGCATTTATTACGGCACTTTTACTGCTTTTATATCATCCCGCTAAAATTGCAATCAGAAATATTATGTAATTTTTAGGCAAAAAATTTGCATTGCTTTCCCAAATTTGAAAGCATGGACATTCAGGAAATCTCATCAGCTCAGAAAGCATTTTTCAAAACACATAAAACAAAAAGTTTAAAGTTCAGGAAAATGTACCTTGAAAAGCTTAAAGAAATCATCACACAGAATGAGGAGCTCTTATATAAAGCAATAGAGAAAGATTTTGGAAAATCAAGATTTGATACATTTACTACAGAGTTATCTTTTGTTCTAAAGGATATTGATTATTATATAAAAAATCTGAAAACGCTTTCAAAACCCCAAAAGGTTTCAACCAACCTTGCTAATCAGATCGGGAAAAGTCTCATTTATCCTGAACCTTTAGGATGTATTCTTGTAATTGGTGCATGGAATTACCCTTATCAACTATCCCTTTCTCCACTTGTTGCCGCCTTAGCAGCAGGAAACTGCTGTATCCTTAAACCAAGTGAAATTGCCGAAAATACAATGGAAGCAATGGCTAAAATTATCAATGAAAACTTTCCTTCTGAATATGTTTATGTCTATAAAGGTGGAATCAATGAAACGACAGATCTTTTGAAACTCAGGTTTGATAAAATATTTTTTACAGGGAGCACCAAAGTAGGAAAGATTGTTTATAAAGCTGCTGCGGAAAACCTGACGCCAGTAACCTTAGAATTGGGAGGAAAATCACCCGCCATCATTACTAAAGAAGCAAATCTTGAAGTTTCAGCCAAAAGAATCGTTTGGGGTAAGTTTTTAAACGCAGGACAAACTTGTGTTGCTCCGGATTACCTTGTTGTAGAAGAATCCGTGAAAGAGCAGTTTCTGGAAATGCTCCGGAAATACATTAAAGAATTTAAATATGAACCCGGATCAGAACAATACACAAGAATCATTAACCAAAGAAATTTTCAAAGGCTTATTCAATTGATCCAAAAGGATAAGGTATATTTCGGAGGTAATTATAGTGAAGAAAAACTTTATATAGAACCAACCATCCTAACGGATATTGAATGGAAAGATCCTGTCATGGAAGAAGAAATCTTTGGTCCGATTCTACCCGTGATTTCATTCACCCACTATAACCAAATGATCAATACGATTACAGAATTAGAGAAACCTCTCGCTGCTTATCTCTTTACGAATAACCCAGAAGAAAAAGAAATTTTTAAGCAAAAGATCACTTTTGGCGGAGGATGTATCAATGATGTGGTAATGCATTTAAGTAACGACCATCTGCCGTTTGGAGGAGTAGGAAATTCAGGAATTGGCCATTATCATGGTAAATATGGGTTTGAAACTTTTTCGCACCAGAAATCGATCCTTGAAAGGGTAACATGGGGAGAACCCAATATAAAATATCCGCCATATTCTGATAAAAAACTAAAATGGATTAAGAAACTTTTATAAAACAAAAAAACCGGGAAATTCCCGGTTTTTATTTATGATTTAGGTATCCATTCGTTGAAAAATGCTTTTACTTTTTCAAGATTATATCCTTTATCCTGTTCCAGAACATCACTTTGCTGAACATGAATCATTTTACCATTTTTATCCAGAACAATAAACACAGGATATCCGAATTTATCTCCCGGATTACCATATTGAGCAAAAACTTTTTCATTTTTGTTGTCCGGAGAGAAATTAAGGTGATAGTATAAATAATTTTTATCAACAATATTTTTTAATTCAGGTGTGGTTTGTACAAACTGATTAAAGCGTAAACACCAGATACACCAATTTCCACCGGCCTGGATCATAATATTTTTATTTTCTTTTTTTGCCTGAGCAATCAGTTTATTAATATCTTTCTGAGCATCCGCTTTCGGATCATATGGCTTCGGTAACTTAGCCTTCTCCTCAGCGGCTTTTCTTTTGGCATCCAGTTCTGCATGATCAGTCTTTACAATTAATGCCTTATCTCTTGAATCCTTAACATCCTCAGTCCTCTTTGTTTCCTGTGAAAAAACAAAAGTACCTGCGATCAGGAAAGCTGCTATTGATAATTTTTTCATAATATAAAAGTAAAAAAATAATACTTATTGCAAGCAAAAATAGAACCATATTTTTATTATCACTAAATTTGCATGTTTTATGAATTTCCTGATCAAGATACTATACCTGATTTCTAAGCTCCCGTTGAAAATATTATATATTTTTTCGGATATCATTTTCTTTTTAAACTACTACATTGTAGGTTATAGAAAAAATGTAATCACCCAGAATCTAACCAGGTCTTTTCCCCTGAAATCAAAAAAAGAGATCGCAGAGATAAGAAAAAAATTCTATCGTAACTTTTCAGACTACCTGGTAGAAACTGTAAAATCCTTTAGTATTTCACAAACAGAGGCCAGGGTAAGGATGCAGCACATCAATCAGGATGTATTTCATGAAGTCCAAAAGGAAGGTAAAAATGTTATTTTATTGGCCGGACATGTTTTTAACTGGGAATGGATCAATGCATTGGCCACTATCGTTCCCCAGAAAAACTGCCATCCTGTATACCGCAAAGTAAACAGTGAATTCTGGGAAAACCAGATGAAAAAGGTCCGGAATAAATTTGGAAATAAGGCGTTGGAAGCCAATGAGGTTATTCTCAATATTTTCAGGAGTAAAAATGATGGCGACTCCATTTATATGTTCGTTGCCGATCAAACACCTCATGTTTCTCATGTCAACTACGGATTGGAATTCCTGGACCAGAGAACTCCCGTATTTATAGGATATGATAAGTTGGCGACAAGAATGGACCTGGCTTTCATTTACTGTGAAATGAAAAAAGTAAAACGTGGTTTTTATCAGGTAAACTACCATAGAATTTATCCGGACAGTGATAAGTTTGTTGAGCACGAGGTAGTAAAAAAGTTTCATAAATTACTGGAAAACACCCTTCATAAACGTCCCGACAACTACCTTTGGTCACACAGGAAGTGGAAATATCAGGACTCTATTAAACACTTTGATTCAGAAAAAGAATAATACAGGATGTCTAAAAAATTAGCAGTTGTTATTTTAAACTGGAATGGTAAGGACTGGCTGGAAAAGTTTCTTCCTGGCGTTGTCCGCTTCTCGGCTGATGCGGATATATATGTTATTGACAATCTTTCTACAGATAACTCCATCGATTATCTAAAATCACAGTTTCCGACCGTAAAGATTATTTACAATGACAGAAATTATGGCTTTGCGGGCGGATATAATGTCGGATTGAAAAATATCAGGGCAGACTATTACTGCCTTCTTAATTCTGATGTAGAAGTAACAGAAAACTGGATTACCCCTGTCCTTGACCTTTTTGAAAGAGATCCTGAAATTGTAGCTATACAACCCAAGGTTTTATCCTATCAGAACAAAAAGTATTTTGAATTTGCAGGTGCTGCCGGGGGATTAATAGATAATTTAGGATATCCATATTGCAGAGGAAGGGTTTTTGATGATGTAGAAGAAGACAAAGGACAGTATAATGATGAAGCAGAAATATTTTGGGCATCGGGATGTTGTTTCTTTATCCGTTCAAAGGATTTTCAGGAACAAAATAGATTTGACGAAAGATTCTTTGCTCATCAGGAAGAAATCGATTTATGCTGGAGGCTGATCAACACGGGAAAAAAAATATACTATACAGGGAAATCTACTGTTTATCATGTAGGAGGAGGAACTTTAAATAAGCAAAGTCCGCAGAAGACTTATCTGAATATCAGAAATAACCTTTCCATGATGCTTAAGAACCTTCCTTTCCCAAAACTGATCTGGCTTATTTTTTTCAGACTTTGCTTAGACAGTATTGCGGGTATTTATTTTGGATTAAAAAATGGATTTCCTCATCTTTGGGCTGTTGTAAGAGCACATTTTGGCTTTTATGCACAGGTTCCCGGAACCTGGAAACTCCGTCAGAAAAATCAAAAGAATATTTTCTATCAAAGCAAATGGCTTATATTCAAACACTTTATTGGAGGTAAAAAGTCTTCATAAGCTTTGGCTTTTCAATTATAATTCATAACTTATCATATTATCAATAAAAATGGATTTTTGTGCAATAGATTTTGAAACGGCAACCAACGACAGAAGCTCTGCTTGTGAACTTGGAGTCTGTATTGTTCAGGATTCCAAGATTGTTGAAACCAAAACCTGGCTTATTAAACCACCCAGTTTTCCTTATTTTAGCCGATTTAATGTTGCGGTTCACGGTATAGAACCAGAAGATGTAAAGGATGCTCCTACTTTTGATGAAATCTGGTATGAAGTGGAAGAAATGATGTATGGAACGCTTATGATTGCTCATAATGCAGGCTTTGATGCAGGGGTCTTAAGAGGGTGCCTTAAACATTATGGTATATTTACACCAAAACTGAATTATTTATGCAGTATCCAGCTGGCAAAAAAGTCCTGGAATTATCTCCCTAGGTATGGATTAAAACATCTGTCAGAATATCATCAGATCAGCCTTAATCACCATAGGGCCGGAGATGATGCCGAAGCTTGTGCTAAAATCTCTTTATTGGCCTTTGAAAAGTTATTTCTAAGTACAAATGAAGAAATTTATGATTACCTGCGGCCTAAAATCAAACAACTCTGATTCTAATTGCTCAATACTTCTGAAAGCAGGTTGAATTTAGGAATGTCTATTTCAAAACTTTCCTGAGTTTCCATGTTTTTAACCAGGTATTTTCCGCTCATATTCCCTACTCCTGAACGAAGCATTACGTTAGAGAAATAACCGAAATTTTCACCTGTTGAGATCTCCGGAGTCAATCCGATTACCCCATCTCCGATGATCTCAGTATATCCGAAACCTACATCGAAGATTAACCATTTTCTTTTCAGAATCTTAATGGGAAAACCACCGTCGTTTTCTATGGTTATATTATACTTAAAAACATAACGGTTTTCTGAGGGGTAACTGTTTTTACTATCATATTCAGGTATGACTGAAACTTTGATATTAGAAGTTATTTTTGAAAACATCACTTAACATTTGTTTAAATAAATACAAAAATCTCGCCTTTTTTGAGGCGAGATCGTAACTTATATTATAATTTTCTTAAAATTTATAATTCCAGAGCTTTTCTTTCATCACCGCCCATTAAAATCTCAACAGGATTATCGATACCTTCTTTTACAGCTACAAGGAACCCTACGGATTCTTTTCCATCAATAATTCTGTGGTCATAAGACATTGCAACGTACATCATAGGACGGATAACTACCTGCCCGTCTACTGCTACAGGTCTTTGAATAATGTTGTGCATTCCCAGGATTGCAGATTGTGGAGGATTGATAATCGGAGTAGACATCATAGATCCGAAAGTACCACCATTTGTAATTGTGAATGTACCACCAGTCATTTCATCAACACTGATTTTACCGTCTCTTACTTTAGTAGCCAGATCTTTGATGTTTGCTTCAATACTTCTGAAAGTCATATCTTCAGCATTTCTCAATACAGGAACCATTAATCCTTTAGGACCTGAAACCGCGATTGAAATATCACAGAAATCATAGTTGATTTTGAAATCTCCATCGATAGATGCATTTACATCAGGATACATTTGCAAAGCTCTTGTAACAGCTTTTGTAAAGAAAGACATGAAACCTAGTCCAACTCCGTGTTTTTGGGCAAACTCTTCTTTATATTGTTTTCTGATTCTGAAGATCTCAGACATGTCAACCTCATTGAAAGTAGTTAACATTGCCGTTTCATTCTTTACAGAAACCAGTCTTGAAGCGATTTTTCTTCTTAGAACTGAAAGCTTAGTAGTCGTTGTCGCTCTTGAACCGTTAGTAGAAGATACACTTCCCATAGCAGGAACAGCAGCTAATTCTGCATCAGTTTTAGTAACTCTTCCATCTCTTCCGGATCCGGCAACTTGTCCTGCATCTATTCCTTTCTCATCAAGAATTTTTTTAGCAGCAGGAGACGGAGTTCCCGTTGCATATGTCTGTGTAGCAGCCGCAGGTTGTGCAACCGGTTTTGGAGCTTCCTGAACAGGTGCTGGTTTTGGAGCCTCTTCTTTCTTAGGAGCTTCAGCAGCAGGAGCAGCTGCCCCTTCTGGTTTAGGAGCATCTACATCAATTAAGCAAACTACCTGACCTACTTGTACAACTTCACCTTCTTCTGCTTTTAAAGTAATTACACCACTTTGCTCAGCTGGAAGTTCAAGAGTTGCTTTGTCTGAGTCTACCTCAGCGATTGGTTGATCTTTTTCTACATAATCACCATCTTTCACAAGCCAAGTCGCGATTTCAACTTCTGTTATTGATTCGCCCGGTGAAGGAACTTTCATTTCTAAAACTGACATATCGTATTTTTTATTTTTTTATTAATTATTATTTATTGATTAAGCTGTTACAGGTCTTTTTGCAGGCGCATCGTTTGTGTTGAAAACCCTGTTGATTACTGCATTCTGATTTTTCTCAAACATCTTGTGACTACCAGGAGCCGGAGCACCACTTGGTACCGGAGCTATCACCTGAATACCTGTATCTCTGAAGTTTCTAAGGATATAAGACCATGCCCCCATATTTTCAGGTTCTTCCTGAGCCCAGATCAATTCTTTTCTATTATCATATTTGCTTAAAATCTGCTCAATAGCATCTGTTTGTAATGGATACAATTGTTCAAATCTAACCAGAGCAATATCTTCATTGTTAAGTTCTTCTTTCTTCGCCAATAATTCGAAATAGAATTTACCTGAACAAAGGACAACTTTTTCTACTTTTTTAGGATCTGCAGTAGCATCATCCAAAATAGGCTGGAAAGTTCCGTTCGCA
The DNA here is from genome assembly GCF_039645525.1 of Chryseobacterium sp. Chry.R1. NCBI lineage: Bacteria > Pseudomonadati > Bacteroidota > Flavobacteriia > Flavobacteriales > Weeksellaceae > Chryseobacterium > Chryseobacterium sp. Chry.R1. Next base: position 2,977,865 of record NZ_CP151793.1, on the reverse strand, counting down.
AAATCTTCTAATGGAGAAACAACTTTAGGATGTCTTAATAATGACTTAGGACTCATTACAACCAACGGTTTTCTGTAAGACCATTTCAATTGTCTTCTCAACAAGTGGAAATAGTTAGCTGGAGAAGTGATATTGGCTACCACCATATTTTCGTTCGCACAAAGTGTCAAGAATCTCTCCAATCTTGCAGAAGAGTGTTCTGCTCCCTGTCCTTCGGAACCATGTGGCAATAACATTACCAATCCGTTCTGAATCTTCCATTTCTCTTCCGCAGCAGCCAGATATTGATCAACAATAATCTGAGCACCATTTACGAAATCCCCAAACTGAGCTTCCCAGATTGTAAGCGTGTTTGGAGAAGCCATAGCATATCCATAATCAAAACCTAAAACTCCGTATTCTGAAAGGTGAGAGTTATAAACATCAAATCTGCTTTCAGAAATATGTCTTAATGGAATATACTCTTCTTCCGTATCTTCTGTTTTCACTACGGCATGTCTGTGGGAGAAAGTTCCTCTTTCCACATCTTCCCCTGAAATTCTGATGTTGTGTCCTTCAGCAAGTAATGTAGCATATGCTAACCATTCTCCTAAAGCCCAATCTAAAGAATCTCCCTCAATAGCTTTTACACGGTTTTCGAAAAGTCTTGTAATCTTATTGATGAATTTCTTATCAGCAGGAAGCGTAGACATTTTAATAGCCAGTTCCTTAAGCTTAGCTAAATCATATTTTGTATCTACAGGAGACTGCATTGCTCCTCTTTTTGCAATAGGATAGTTTGTCCAGTCATCAGACATGAAAACATCCATTGCATTTTTCTCAATCTCCTTAGAAGCATCGAAATCTTTATCCAAAAGTTCTTTGAAATCAGTTTCCATTTTCTTCAGGATATCATTAGAAACAATACTATCCTGAATTAATTTATCCTTATAAATTTCTCTTGGGTTCGGATGCTTGGAAATCAGTTTATATAAATTGGGTTGAGTAAATCTTGGTTCATCCCCTTCGTTATGACCATATTTTCTATATCCCAGTAAATCGATGTATACATCTTTTCCGAACTTCGCTCTGAAATCAGCTGCAAAGTGGATTGCATGAACTACTGCTTCCGCGTCATCAGCATTTACGTGCATTACCGGAGACTCAGTTACTTTTGCAATATCCGTACAATAAGTGGATGATCTTGCATCTGCATAGTTGGTTGTAAATGAAACCTGGTTATTCACAACAATATGCACCGTACCTCCTGTTTTGTATCCTTCCAAGGTCATCATCTGCGCTACTTCATAAACAATTCCTTGTCCTGCAATAGCTCCATCCCCATGGATAACGATTGGTAAAATTTTAGAATAATCCCCTTTGTATTTATCATCTACTTTAGCACGGCAGATCCCTTCTACCAAAGCTGCTACTGTTTCCAGGTGAGATGGGTTCGGAGTAAGATTGATAGAAACTTCTTCACCTGAAGCTGTTTTGATCTTTTTAGAAGATCCTAAGTGATATTTAACGTCACCCGAGAATACATCTTCTTCAAATTCTTTTCCTTCAAATTCAGAGAAGATCTGCTTGTAAGATTTTCCAAAAATATTGGATAGTACATTTAATCTTCCTCTGTGAGCCATACCAAGCACCACCTCATCTACACCAAGCTGAGAAGATCTTGAAATCAACTGATCCAAAGCAGGAATCAATGTTTCTCCTCCTTCCAGTGAGAATCTTTTCTGACCAACAAATTTCGTGTGAAGATAATTTTCAAAAGCTACAGCCTGATTCAACTTCAATAAGATCTCAGTTTTTTCATTGGCTGAAAGACTTGGATGGTTTTCATTGACCTGCAACCATTTTTTGATAAAATCCTTCTCTTCAACATTGTTGATATAAGTATATTCAACACCGATAGAGTCACAATAAATGTTTTCCAGGTGCTTAATGATATCCTGCAATGTTGCAGGCTCTTTCATCCCTGTTTCAACAGCACAGTTAAATTTCGTATTTAGATCCTCCTTGCTCAGACCGAAGTTCTCGATATCCAGAGTAGGTGTATAGTGTCTTCTTTCTCTTACCGGATTTGTTTTTGTAAACAAATGCCCTCTTGTTCTGTAAGCCTCAATAAGGTTTACTACTTTAAATTCTTTCTTGATGTGCTCAGGAACTTCTCCGTTTGATACCGCCTGAGATATTTGCTGTACTGCAGGAGCAGTAGTAGCTGGAGCTTGAATGTATTGGATGTTATCTTCATCACCGTAGTTCTCCAAAGCAAAATCAAAGCCTTGAAAGAAGGCTTTCCATGATGGCTCTAAAGAATCCGGGAATTTTAAGTACTGTTGGTATAAATCCTCAATTAACTGAGAATGAGCTGCGTTTAGGAATGAAAATCTGTCCATTATTACAGTTTATCTATTATTAAAATTTGTTTGTATAATTAATCCTCAAATTTAATAAAAAAAACCGACTTGGGACAGCCTCAGATTACTAAAAAAAACATAAAATATATAATTTCCAATAATTTACTTAAAGACAGATAGGGAAAGCTTCATGTTCACGTCCTGATCATCCATCGGGCGCTCCATAAAAACCTGACGAATATCACCAAAACGCATCTCATCTTTCTTTGCTTTTTGAATCAATTGCTGAATTGCTTTTACTCTTCCGGCATAAGGTCCTTTGTAATACATCACATAATTCTGCGTAGGATTTACAGATCTGAAACTAAAGTTATTATCTGTAACTCCTATCTTTTTTGACAATGGTATCCCCAGGAAATAGGAAACCTCCTTATCTTTATAATTATCGGCGTCAGTGATCAGGATGGGAAACCCGAATTCATCCTCTTTTTTTCCAAGATCCATGCTTACATAATTGTAAACTTTATTGTAGTTCATAACGATGTTTTTGTACAAAGCATCTTTCTTGTTGGAGGTGCTTACATTAATTCCCAGCAATAACTTTTCCTCTTCATTTTCTACCATTAAGCTATCGTATTTTATTGCAGCCATCTGGTTATCTTTTTCCACCTTATTTCCGAGAACGTTCTTAAGGTTGGCCATACTTTTATCGATATTTTCTGTAAAACGGTCCTCCGTCCAAAAATTCTCCACTCTCCTCAGCACAGAAAGTTTAGGGGTATGAACATACCATGTGATCTTTGTTTTTTCTGCAGATAATGCTTTGAATTTAACATCGACAAGCGTTGGGTTCTCATTTTTATCTTCAAAAAGCTGATATTTAAGGGTTTGATTAGGGTTTTCATACCGGATAAACATCTCTCCGTCTCTATCATTTTTTGGATCAACGTAACTTATAGCGCTTCCCATTCCCTCGTAGGGAGTATAATAATCAATATCAATAGTTTGGGAATTTGTAAAAAAATTATTCCAACGGGTAAAATTCTGTAAATTATTGAATTGGTGAAAGACTTTATCCAAAGGATAATCTATCTCTTTTTCAATTTTAAAATCTTTACTTTCATCCACAAAATAATACATGGAAGCAGCATAAGCCCCTACCAGTAAAACAACAATTACACTTATTATTTTAAAAAAACGCATCGTACAAAAGTAAAACAAATAAAAAAAGTGACCAATATATTGATCACTCTAGTTTTAAGTTTATGAAAATTATCCAATATGAGTTCCCGGAGGCAATACAGCTCCTTTTTTCACCACAACAATACCATCCTGAACGGAGTGGGTTCCAAAGTCGCCATCCTGTAAGTGCTTCCCTCCGATAATCCTTACATTATCTCCGATATAGCAATTTTTATCCAGAATTGCTTTTTCGATATAACAGTATTTCCCTATTCCCATGTTGGGACGGCCATTCCGGTCATTCATGACAATTTCAGTAGTATTCTGATAGAAATCCGATCCCATTACATAAGAATTTACGATCGTACTTCCTTTATCGATACGGGTCCTGTTTCCGATCACTGAATTTTCAATTTTGTCCGCCATAATAATACATCCATCTCCAAAAACAGCTTTACTAACGTAAGATCCATTAATTTTGGATGGAGGTAGCATTCTGGCTCTCGTATAAATCGGTGACGAAGAAAATAAATTAAACTGTGGAAAATCCTGACAAAGATCAATATTAGCCTCGTAAAAAGACTCAATTGTTCCAATATCAGTCCAGTATCCTTCATACTGATAACTTAATGTAGCATATTTTCCTATTGAATTAGGAATAATATCTTTCCCGAAATCATCCCCCGCACCTTCATCAAACATCTTTTTAAGAATACTCTTTGTGAAAATATAAATCCCCATAGATGCAAGGAATTCTTTCCCTTCATGTTTGTTATGATCAGAAACTTCAGACTTCCAATCTCCTAAAATATCCATCCCTGGTTTTTCAACAAATGAAGTAATATTTCCTTCATCATCGGATTTCAAAATACCAAACCCTGTTGCATCCTTGGCATTTACAGGAATAGTCGCAATAGTTACATCCCCTCCTTTTTTAATATGATAATCCAGCATTTCCCTGAAGTCCATCTGATAAAGCTGATCCCCAGAAAGGATAAGGATATAATCATAATCATATTTTTCAAGGTGTTTCATCGACTGACGAACCGCATCTGCAGTACCCTGGTACCAGCTCTCATTTTCAACATTCTGTTCGGCAGCTAAAATATCTACAAATCCTTTACTGAAGATATCAAAATGATATGAGTTTTTAATATGAGAATTTAAAGAAGCAGAGTTAAACTGGGTTAAAACCAAGATCTTATTCAGTCCCGAGTTTAAACAATTGGAAATAGGAATATCTACCAGTCTGTATTTTCCGGCAATTGGAACGGCTGGTTTTGACCTTGAATAAGTTAACGGAAAAAGTCTCGTTCCTCTACCTCCTCCCAAAACAATGGAAATAACGTTGCGATTCATAAATATCTTGCGTTTAATTTAGTTTTGATTACTTTTTTATTCACTTTATGTATTTCTACAATACTTCTTTTCCTCATTATGTCACTACAGAAAACAAAACAGGTTATACTTCGTTTTATTTATTGTATAACGCAATATACTTCTCCGCAGACTTCTCCCAGGCGAAATCAAATTGCATATTGGCAGTGATAAGGTCCTCCATCACACCTTTTTGATAATATATATGCATCCCTCTGTTCATCGCGTGAATTACATCATCAACTCCCGGATAGGAAAAATTTAATCCCGCTCCTCCTGTAGATATATCCTGCACAGTATCTTTCAATCCACCGGTGTATCTTACAATGGGAACCGTTCCGTATCTCATGGAATACATCTGATTCAATCCGCATGGCTCTACCCTTGAAGGCATCAGCAAAAAGTCTGCTGAAGCATATATTTTATGGGACAGATATTCTTTATACCCCAGATCAAGAGCAAAATTACTGTACAAATGTTCATATTCTTTTAACTTATCTTCTATATATCTGTTACCGGAGCCCAGAATGATGACATTTAAAGCACCATAGCTCTGTCTTATACTTCTCCATACAACATCGGGCAGCAGATCGGCTCCTTTTTCGGTTGCAAACCTTCCAATAAATGCAAACAAAGGAAGTTCCGGCTTCAGACCATACTCTTTGCAAAGTTTGGCTTTACTCTTTTTCTTCTGTTCTACGGCATCTTCGATACTAAAGTTATAATCCAGCATAGGATCAGTCTCAGGATTCCATACTTCAGTATCAATACCATTGATGATTCCGTATGCTTTTCCGAATTCTTCGCGAACCAGGCTTTCAAGTCCGCGGAAACTTATAAAAAGCTCTTCCAGATAGCCTTCCGAAACAGTGGTGAATGCATATGCACATTTGATCATACACGCCAGAGGATTAATCAATCCGTTCCAGTCTAAAAGTCCCCATCTGTAGTTATCAAACACAGGCATATATTGTGCCATATTCCAGCTCATCATCCCTTGGTATTCACCATTGTGAATTGTCCCAATCGTTTTAACCCCCTTAAGAAATTTGAATTCAGGACAATATTCAATCATAAAAGGAACCAGGCCCGTGTGATAATCATGACAATGCAAAACATCAGGACGGATTTCCATGGCACTCAGCCAATGCAAGACACCATGCTGAAACGCTAAAAACTGGAAACTTTCATCCTGGTAACCGTAAGGATTATCCCTGTCTAAAAGCCCTGGAATTTTCACCAGGTATAACTCAAAGCCTAAAACATTTGTTTTTTCTTTCATTACCTGAACCTGAAGCATATTGGGCCCCTGATGAATAAAACCATCAAAAACAACATCAAATTCATGATCGTAAATAAAAGATTTATTATACCAAGGCATTACAACCTTTGCATCCACTCCTTTTATTTTATTCTGATATTTTGGCAAAGCTCCTACAACATCTGCTAAACCGCCTACTTTTGCTATCGGATAACATTCCGTACTAAGATGATAAACAATCATTTTACTTTTTATGTAATTTAATTCTATGTAATTTATACTTTTTATCTTTTTTCTGCTTTAAAATCAATCCGGCGAGTGGCGGCAGTTTTAAAGTTATGGATTGGGGTCTGTTCATCCAATCCCCTTTCTCTTCCCTGATAATAACAGGATCTACACCACTGCCACTGTATATTTCATCATCGGAATTGAAAATAACTACCCAATGTGTTCCTTCGTTCACTCCTATTGTATACTCCACAATACGGGGTGTAAGATTAAGAACGACCATGCAAACATCATCCTTCCGTTTTCCCTTTCTTAAATATACAAAGACAGAATTATCCTTATCATCGGCTTCCACCCATTCAAATCCTTTGGGATTAAACTGGTTTTCATACAAAGCAGATTCTGATCTGTACGCATGATTGAGATCTTTGACTAATGTCTGCAATCCTTTATGAACAGGATACTGTAACAAATGCCAATCCAGGCTTTGCTTAAAATTCCATTCAGCAGTCTGACCGAATTCATCTCCCATAAAAAGCAGTTTTGCTCCCGGATGCGTATACATGTATACATAAAGGGCACGAAGATTGGCAAACTTTTGCCATTCATCTCCCGGCATTTTATAAATAAGACTTGCTTTCCCATGTACAACTTCATCGTGAGATAAAGGCATCATGTAATTTTCGTTATACATGTACATGGACGCAAAGGTTATTTTGTGATGGTTATTTTTTCTGAGGATGGGATCAAGTTTAAAATAATCCAGTGTATCATGCATCCAACCCATCATCCATTTCATTCCAAAACCCACACCACCATCATGCACCGGCGTGGTAAGCATTGGAAAATCTGAACTTTCTTCAGCAATCGTAATAATTGCATTTCCGAATTCTTTATATACTGCTGTATTAAATTCCTGAAGAAATATTTTTGCTTCAAGATTTACATTCCCGCCATACTGATTTGGCTCCCACTCTCCTTCATTTCTGGAATAATCCAGATGGAGCATGGAAGTTACGGCATCTACCCGCAATCCATCCGCATGATATCTTTCCAGCCAAAACATGGCGTTGGAGATCAAAAAAGATTTTACTTCATTTCTTCCGTAGTTGAAAATGTAAGATTTCCAGTCCGGATGAAATCCTTTTCTCGGGTCTTCATGCTCATATAAAAAAGACCCATCGAAACGATGGAGTCCATTCGCATCTCCCGGGAAATGAGAAGGAACCCAGTCCAGTATTACGCCTATATCATTCTTATGAAGTTCATCAATCAGGAACATTAAATCCTGAGGAGATCCGAATCTTGAAGTTGCGGCATAGAAACCTGTGATCTGATATCCCCAACTAGGATCATAAGGAAACTCCATGACGGGCATAAATTCTACGTGTGTGAATCCCATTTCTATGATGTAAGGCACCAGCTTTTTGGCTATATCACGATAATTTAAAAACTTATCAGGATGGTCTTCTTCCCTTACCCATGAACCTAATTGCATTTCATATACAGAAATCGGAGCTTCCAACCGGTTCTTTTTCCATCGGCTGTCCATCCATTCCTGGTCCTTCCATTCATACCATGTAGTAGAAATCAGAGATGCTGCCTGTAAATTTTGCTCCCAACTTAATGCATAAGGATCACTTTTTTCCAAAAGATCACCGTAAGCCGTTTCTATAGCATATTTATATAAAGTTCCCCATTTAAGATCAGCAATAAAGCCTTCCCAGATCCCGGATCCATCCCACCGGGGATATAAAATATGCTCTTTATGATTCCAGTTATTAAAATTCCCAATCACAGAAACCTTTTTCGCATTGGGTGCCCAGACAGAAAAATAAACTCCTGAAACCCCGTCTTTCTCTACGGAATGTGCCCCAAACTTATCGTAAAGCTTGTAATGCTTACCTTCTTTGAAAAGATAAACATCATGATCCGTAAAAAGTGTATAGGTTTTAACAGAGTTCATTAGTGTTTAATTTTATATGCTTTGAAACTACGAAAAATACAGATAGAAACAATTAATTATAATTCAAATAATTGTTATAAAAGTTCTTTCATCCACCTCCCTATCAAATATATAAAATTTAATAGTCTTCTGATTGTTTTTTACCAGAAATTTTCAACGTTTATATATCTAAAGTTTTTTTATAAATTTAGCCTTAACTTTTTATAAAACGCATGATGAAGTTTAAGCTTTACACTGATGAAAGTGATGACAGAACTGTTTATATAACAGGAAATTTTAATAACTGGAACCCTAAAGATGATCAATACAAGCTTACTTCCATAGATGCTAACAACTATAGTATTGACATTAGCGATGAATTTTTGCCCTCAGCAATAGAATACAAATTCACAAAAGGAGGCTGGGAAAATGTAGAGCTTGACCAGTATGGAAATATTACTCTCAACAGAAAAGTAAACAAATCGACAGGAGAAGTCTCTGACATTGTAAAGAAATGGAGGCTTAACTGGGGACCTTTTAAAGATGAATTTTTTCCCATTATTGAAATCATCTCAGAAGAATTTTACATTCCACAACTCGACAGATACCGAAAAGTATGGGCGTTACTTCCCTACGATTATTATATTTCCAACAAAAGCTATCCTGTACTCTATCTTCAGGACGCACAGAACCTCTTCAACGAAGGAAGTGAATACGGCAATTGGGAAATAGATAAAAAACTCTCTATTCTTGCAGAATATGGACGTGGGGATGTAATCATCATCGCGATTGAACACGGAAGTCAGGAAAGGATAAAGGAATATATATTCGACAATGATCATGTTGCTCACGGTTCCGAAGGCAAGAAATACATACGCTTCATCACAGATACGCTGAAACCTTTTGTCGATGAAAATTACCGGACCAAAAAAGACAGGGAAAATACAGGTATCGGCGGGAGTTCATTAGGTGCCCTTATTAGTATTTACAGTGGATTTCTATATCCTGAAGTATATTCAAAATTACTGATCTTCTCTCCTTCGCTTTGGGTAGAGCCTAACAATAATTTTCCAATGATGAACTTCCGTATTCCCTTCAAGACTAAAATCTATTTATACGGAGGAGGAAAGGAAGGATCTAAAATGGTAAAAAGAATCCGCATATTTGAAGAATATTTAAAAAAATGGGAACAAAAAAATCTTTTTGATTTCGAATTTAAAACCAGTATCAATCCCGAAGGTACACACAGTGAATTCTATTGGTCGCAGGAGTTTCCGAGGGCCATCGAATGGCTATTTTATGACAATACAGAAAATCCTGTAGAAGTAGCACCACAACAACAATCAATCAAACCGTAAAAATTATGAAACTAATCAATAAAAAAAATAAAAATTACATTCAGGTTTTTCAATTATTTACAGAAGAAGAATGGATCAAAAAAAATAAAAGCATTAACAAAAATATTTCCACCTTTTTTACAGGAAAAAAGAATGAAGTTTTCATTAGCACTAGTGAAGATAGCATTACTTATTTTATCGGATTAGGAAAATCGTCTGTTCAAAGTTTTGAGATCCAGCAGGTGGCATTAAAATTTTCACAAACACAAAAAAATAATTTAAAAGCTGTCCCTACTCTGTTGATGAGCGATTTCATCAGCCAAAAACAATTTGAAGAATTTATCAAAGGACTGTTATTAGGAACATACAAATACCCATTTGATAAAAGCCATCCTTTCTGGAGCCCTGAATTTGAAATTCACTTTGAAAATATAAGCCAGAAAAAACTGGATAATATCAACCAAAAAGCATTAGCGCTGTCCAATGGTCAGACAGCTTGCCAGGAATGGTTAAATAAACCTGCAAACCTTAAGACCCCACCCGTTTTAGGCTCATACCTTAAGGATCTGGCAAAAAAACATCAGCTTAAATACACTGTATTCAACAGAAAAAAATGTGAGGAATTAGGTCTTGGAGCGTATCTCTCAGTTAATCAGGGAAGCGCTTATGATGCTGCATTCACTATATTAGAATATCGGACAACCGTAAAAAAAGCAAAGACCATTGGATTAATTGGAAAGTGTGTGGTTTTTGATACCGGAGGCATTTCATTAAAAGATCATCAGAACATGCATTATATGAAATCCGATATGGGCGGAGCAACTGCTGTTATAGGATCTTTAATTTATGCTTCAGAGATGCAGCTTCCTGTAAACCTTGTTGTAATTTTACCCATTACCGATAATGCTATTTCTGAAAAAGCTTTTCTGCCAAGTGATGTCATCACAGCTTACAACGGAAAAACTATAGAAGTTCTGAATACTGATGCAGAAGGCAGAATGATATTAGCCGATGCTCTTTCTTATCTGGCTAAAAACTACAAAACAGATCTTCTTATTGATCTGGCAACCCTTACAGGAAGTTCAGTAAGAATGTTTGGAGATACCTGTGGTGCTTTGTTCTCAAACAATGAAGAAGTGAAAAATATGTTATTGCAAACAGGTGACAGAACCAATCAAAGGCTGTGGAATCTTCCCTTGTGGGATGTATGGAAAGAAGACATACAATCTGATGTAGCAGATCTTAAAAACATTTCCTTGAAGCCGATTGGTGATTGTATTGTAGCGGCCAAATTTCTGGAACAATTTATAGAAAATCATCCGAAGTGGGCTCACCTGGATATTGCGGGAGTCGCTTTCGGGAGTGTTGGTTATGCCAAAGAAAAAGCCGCAACAGGTTTTGGAGTGCAATTGCTGACGGATTTAATCGAAAATTATCATTAAAAATTAGTTTATTACAAAATTTCTCTGTATAATTGATTTAGGATTTTCAAAATCTCAGCAATGGCTAATTTTTAATATTAATTAGTTAATAAAAAATTGCTTTTATTTTTGATAATTCATTAAATTTTTAAAAACACTGTATGGAGGAGAAAACTATAGTATGTATTTCGTGCTATTACAAGGGCTATGATTTCATGGACGAAATGAAGATGCTCGGTAATAAAATAATCCTGATTACATCCGAAAATATCAGAGAAAAGAACTGGCCGTGGCATGCGATCGATGAGGTTTTTTATATGCCCGAATTAAAGCCGTCCGTATGGAATCTTGAACATCTTATTCAGGGATTCTCCCATCTTATGCAGACCCGAAAAATTGATGCTGTCGTTGCTCTCGATGATTATGACGTTGAAAAAGCAGCACTGATCAGGGAGACTTTCCGTATCCCAGGGATGGGACAAACTACCCACCGCTATTTCAGGGATAAACTGGCAATGAGACAAAAAGCCAAAGATTCGGGTATCAACGTGCCGGAATTTACAGCAGTCTTTAACAATGATGAGGTTAATACTTTTATTGAAAACGTTCCTGCTCCGTGGGTGTTAAAGCCCCGTTCCGAAGCTTCTGCATCGGGGATAAAGAAAATCACTTCTAAGGAACAGCTTTGGGAAGCCTTAAATGAGTTGGGAGAAGAACGCCATCTTTTTTTACTGGAAAGCTTTAAACCCGGAGATGTTTTCCATGTAGACAGCCTTACTTTTGATAAAGAAGTGGTGTTTACATCAGCATCTCAATATCTGGCCCCGCCGATGCAGGTTTCCCATGAAGGAGGTGTTTTCAGAACCAAAACTTTAAGCAGGCAATCTGATGAATTCAAAGCTCTTGAAGAAATTAATGCAAAACTCCTCTCAAATTTTGGATTACTGAATGGAGCCACCCATACTGAATTTATAAGGAGTAAAGAAGACGGAACATGGTATTTTCTGGAAACCTCTTCACGTGTAGGGGGTGCACATATTCCTGATCTTGTTGAAGCTTCCAGCGATATCAATATCTGGCGCGAATGGGCAAAGATTGAAGACGCACTTCTGAGATCAAAAAAATATGAAGTAGCCAAACCCGTGGAGTACCATTCCGGGTTGATCATTGCTTTGATTAAGGATCAAAAGCCTGATTACGGTCCGTTCGAATGTGAAGAAATAGTTAAGTACCTTCCTATAGACTATCATGTCGGGATAGTATATAAATCCGGAAACGCCGATATTATACAGGAAAGACTCGACTTCGCTGCAGAGAAGATCAATACCGGATTACTGAATATTTTACCTCCGAAAGGTAAACCCACAAGTTAGTTCGGTCTGTATTCAAATTATAATTATTCCAAGCATGCCACATATAGAACATACTGATTATTATTCAAATATATTGGGAATAAGCATTAAGGTAGAAGTAACAGGACATTACGGCTATCCTATTATCATGTTCCCTACTTCGCAGGGATTGTATACCCAGAATCATGATTTCCACCTCAACGGAAGCATCAACTGGTTTGTAGAGCAGGGCAAAGTAAAGCTGTATAACCTTCAGACTATTGACAGCTGGAGTTTTTATGATGATGATATATCGCCGCAGCAAAGAATAAAAAATTATGAAAGATATGTTCAGTTTCTTATTCAGGAATTTGTCCCTTATATTCAGAAATTACATAAAACACACCGGGTTGCTATAGCCGGTGCCAGTTTCGGAGGATACCATGCTGCAAATTTTGCATTCCGGTTTCCTGATGTCATCTCACATTTATTCTGTCTTTCCGGGGCATTTACGATCCGGAATTTCATGGACGGATATTCTGATGATCTTGTATATTATAATTGCCCCAGAGAGTTCGTCAAAAATGATGAGGCCTGGAAATATAAACATATGCATATTGTCTTAAGTACTTCTGATCAGGACATTTGTAAGGATAAAAACCTTGAAATGGCAGCAATCCTCCAATCAAAAGGAATAGATTACTGGTATGATGAAAGAAAATGGATCAATCACGACTGGCCGTTGTGGAGAATGGTATTCCCGACGTTCATCAGCACATTTTTTTCCTGAAAAATCAGGTTCTGACAATCATTTATTAGTATAAAACAATAAAAATAACAATTATGAAAAAAAAGGTGGGAATTCTATTTGGTATGGAGGATACATTTCCCTGGGCATTTATCGATAAAGTAAATGAGCTGGGAAATGGCGAGATTATAGCAGAACCTGTCCATATTGATAAACTTGAACAAGGGGCTGATTATGGTTATGCTGTTATTATAGACAGGATTTCCCATGATGTTCCCTTCTACAGGGCATACCTCAAAAATGCTGCACTGAATGGGACCTATATTATCAATAATCCGTTCTGGTGGAGTGCTGATGAAAAATTTTTCAATAATGCACTGATGACAAAACTGGGAATTCCTCTTCCCAAAACGGTATTATTACCTTCTCACGAAAGGCCAACCAATACTACGGAAACATCATTCAGAAACTTAAAATTTCCTCATGACTGGGAATATATATTCGATTATGTAGGTTTTCCCGCTTATATGAAACCTCACGACGGAGGAGGCTGGAGAAATGTGTATAGAATTGAAAATCCGGAAGATTTATGGAATAAACTGGGTGAAACAGAACAACTCGTGATGATGGTTCAGGAAGAGATTATTTTTGATGATTACTACAGGGTATATTGCCTGGGTAGGAAATACGTTCATATCATGCCTTATGAGCCTCGAAATGAGCCTCATTTAAGATATGCAACCAATCATCAGACTGATGGTGAAGAACTGGAAAAACTATTGAAGACCATTCACGATTATACCATAACAATGAATGAGGCCTTAGGATATGATTTCAACACCGTGGAATTTGCAGTACGGGATGGAATTCCTTATGCTATTGATTTTTGTAATCCTGCGCCTGATGCCGACAGAAATTCTGTAGGAGAAGAAAATTTTGCATGGATTGTGGAACACGCTGCTCTGTTTGCGATTGAAAAAGCCAAAGAATATGTTCCAGGAAAGCCTAATATTTCCTGGGGAAATTTTGTAAAAGACTCCATACGATAGATCAGTGAAAGAGAAAATAAAAAAACACTAAAAGGATGCACCAGTTTACTATAGGAATCGAAGAAGAGTATCAGATAATTGATGTTGAAAGCAGGGATCTTATTTCTCATGTTTCTAAAATTATTGAAGGTGGGAAAGCTGTTTTAAGTGAAAATTTAAAACACGAAATGCATGAATCCATGATTGAAATGGAAACAGGGATCTGCCAGAATATTCAGGATGCAAGAACTGAGCTCACGAATTTAAGAAGGCATCTCATCAATATTGCACATGAACAGGGGCTCAGGGTATCAGGAGGAGGAACCCATCCTTTCTCCCATTGGTCGGACAATTCCATTACCCAAGGTGAACGTTATGTAAAAATTGTAGATGATATGGGAGATGTAGCCCGGGAAAATCTTATTTTCGGTCTTCATGTTCACATTGGTATTCCCAATCGTGAAGAAGGAGTAAGAATTCAAAACGTAATGCGATATTTTCTTCCCCATGTTTACGCTCTATCAACCAATTCTCCATTTTGGATCGGAAGAAATACAGGTTTTAAATCATACAGACAAGAGATCTTTGTCAAATTCCCAAGAACAGGGATACCAAGCTATTTCAACTCATTGGCTGAATTTGACAGCTATGTAGACCTTCTGGTGAAAACAGGAACGATTGATAACGCCAAAAAAATATGGTGGGATCTTCGGGTACATCCATTCTACCCTACTATTGAATTCAGAATCTGTGATATGCCGTTAAGGATTGATGAAACGGTTTGTCTGGCTGCCATTATGCAGAGCTTAGTAGCCAAAATTTATAAACTTCACAAGCAAAATTTAAGTTTCAGAAGCTATAGAAGGCTTTTATTAAACGAAAATAAATGGCGCGCTTCAAAGAGTGGTATAGAAGCACATCTTATCGACTTTGGTAAAGAGGAATCGGTGCCATATCCGGATCTCCTGAAAGAACTGCTGGAATTTATAGATGATGTAGTTGATGAGTTAGGATGCAGGAAAGAAGTAGAATACGCATGGAAAATACTGGAAAACGGAACCGGTGCAGACAGGCAGCTTCAGATCTTCAGGGAAACAGGAGACCTTACTAAAGTGGTAGATTATATGATCTCCGAAACAGAATACGGCATTACCCACGGCGAAATCATTTCATGATATTTTTGGTAACTTTGCAAAAATATGATGTATGAAAGATATTAGAATTGCTCTGTTGGATATGAACAACAATCATGTTAACCAAGGATTTAGAAATATTAAAGAAATTTCTGAAGCCTTCAGGCAAAATTCTGAAGAAAATGTAAGCATTGAGGTATTTGATGTACGCTACAAAGATGAAATTCCGGATATCAGAGATTTTGATATTTTTATTTCATCTGGAGGGCCGGGAAATCCTCATAAAGAAGGTTTGGACTGGGAAATAAAGTACGCTGATTTTTTAGATGCCGTATATAACCATAATAAAGAAAAGGAGGATAAGAAATATTTGTTTCTCATATGCCATTCGTTTCAGATAGGAAGTATTCACTGGAATCTGGGAAATGTATGTCCAAGAAAATCTTACTCTTTTGGAGTAATGCCTATCCACAAGACAGAGGAAGGAGAAAGTGAATTCTTATTTAAAAATCTTTCGAATCCTTTTTATGGTGTAGATTCGCGGGCATTTCAGTTTATAGAACCGGACCATGATCGTTTTGAGGAATTAGGAATGAAGATCGTTGCAATAGAAAAATTCCGACCTCACATAGACCTTGAACGGGCTGTTATGGCAGTTCGCTTCTCAGAAGAGATATTTGGAACACAGTTTCATCCCGAAGCAGATCCGGCGAGCATGCTTGAAAATCTAAAAGATGAAAAGAACAGAGCTGCGATGATAGAAAATTTCGGAAGAGAGAAATATCTTGAAACACTTGACCGCATTGATGATGAAGACAAAATTGTTTTGACTAGAGCCCAGATCCTTCCGGCATTTTTACAGTTTGCGAAAAAAAATATTCTGAAAAGAACAGGTGTAATTGCTTGAAATAAAAAGTAAATAAACGCAATCCCATAAATCGAGCAAAATTGCTCGATTTTTTAAAATCACAAAGAAAAAAATATGATCCCAAAATACAGAAAGCAATTTAATAAAGATTTTTCGCAGGAAAAATACAATCAAGTTAAAGATATTCTTACGCAAAAAAGCGGTATTGAGCCTGCATTCAGAATTTCAGAAAGTCCGTTTTTTCTTACTAAAGAATTTGAAACCAAACTCATTGACGCCAGTGAAAGCATTATCGATCAGATAAAGGCTTTACCTAAAGAAATTCTTCAGAAAGCTATCCCGGAGAATTGTAAAGTTCCCAATGATACAGATCAGCCTCACTTCTTCACCATTGACTTTGGTGTTTGTAAAAATGAAAATGGAGAGATTGAGCCACAATTGATAGAACTACAGGCCTTTCCATCGTTATATGCTTTTCAGAAAACTTTTGAAAATACTTTTTGTGAAGTTTATCCCTTTCTTTCAGCAATTAAGAATCCCATGTCTGCTGACCAGTTCACTCATTATTTGAAAGAGTTAATTATCGGAAATGAAAATCCGGAAAATGTAATTCTTCTGGAAATTTTTCCCGACAAACAAAAGACGGCAATAGATTTTGCGCTGACTGAAAAATTACTCGGTATAAAAACAGTTTGCCTTACTAAAGTAAAAAAAGAAGGAAGAAAACTATACTATGAGGATAATGGCAGACAAATTCAGATAAAAAGGATTTATAATCGTGTTATTTTTGATGAATTGGACAGAATTCCGGGTCTTACTCTTGAATTCGATTTTCGAGAAGAGGCAGATGTTAAATGGATCACCCATCCCAATTGGTTTTTTAAAATTTCAAAATACCTTTTACCTTTATTACGACATCAGTTTGTTCCTAAAAGCTACTTCCTCCATGAGTTTCCCGAGCATGAGAATCTTGAAAATTATGTTTTAAAACCTTTATTTTCATTTGCAGGTAGTGGTGTAGAACTCAATCCTACCTTTGAAATAACAGATTCTATTACAGATAAGGAAAATTATATATTACAACGGAAAGTACAATACGAACCTGTTTTTGAAGATATCAATGGTGAATTTTCAAAAGCAGAGATCCGTTTATTGTATATTTGGCGGGAAAATGATGAACGTCCTATCTTACTTGAGAATCTGGGCAGAATGACCAAAGCTGCCATGGTGAATGTAGATTTTAATAAAAAAGATGCCATCTGGATCGGTAGTTCTAATGTATTCTTTGGAGAAATGTAAAAATAATTAAAACAATATCTGTTTATGGAACAAAATTCCGCTTTTGAAGAGTTTGATAATACCACTAAAAGGCGCGACCTATTACCGGTATGGATCAAGATCTTTACCTGGTTTTTCTTAATTGGAGGATCTGTAGCATCCCTGATACTAATTGCAGGATTTTTCCTGACAAATGTATCATTATCAATTTACGGAATCAAAGCCAATCATCCTTATACTATTCCTGGTCTCATCGTTTGTATTCTTTTAATTTTTAAGGCCATTGTAGCTTATGGACTTTGGTTTGAAGAAAAATGGGGTCCAAAAACAGCAATTATTGATGCTATTATAGGTATTATAGTTTGCATTGTCATGATGGTAGTTATTCCTTTCGTTAATTCAAACATCAGCTTCACCATTAGACTAGAATTAATCCCTCTCTATTTTTATCTGATGAAAATGAGGGAGATTGAGAAGAGATGAACAAGCTTATAAAAGAAAAACCTCCAAATGGAGGTTTTTTCATTATATTCTTAATCAGATTTTATCGTCTTCCAGCAATTCTTTAGCCTGATACTCCTGGACAAGATCAATCGCATTTGAAATCACATCGCTCAGGGCAGTAATAAATGTTCCTTCTTCAGCCATTCCGATAGCATGTTTCAATGCCTCAATTTCTTTTGGAATAATCTCATAACTTACATCTCTTCCGGCTTCATTAATTCCGTCTATAATCAGACCGTTAATTTCCTCTTCTTTCCTTCCCCGAAGATGTTTTTCATTTCTTATGATAATGTAATCAAACATTCTCCCCGCAATCTTGCCGCATAACCGTATGTCTTCATCTCTCCGGTCTCCTACCCCTGAAATAATTCCAATTTTTTTGGTTGACTCTACATTTTTAAGATAATCTTCAATCGCCTCGTAGCCATTCGGATTATGGGCAAAGTCTATTAATACCTTAAAATTTTTAAACTTAAATATATTCAATCTTCCCGGTGTAAGCTGTGCACTTGGAATAAATGTTCTAAGTGAATTTGAAATATCCTCAATACCAAAACCGTACAGGTAGCAGGCTAAACTTGCTGCCAGAACATTTGCGATCATGAATTTTGCCTTACCTTCCATTGTAATAGGAAAATCTTTAGCCCTTCCAATGCGGATCTTCCAGTCTCCTTTTTTAATGGTTACAAAGCCTTCTTCATACACACAGGTAATTTTTCCTTCTTTCGCGAACTTCTTAATATACGAATTATTCTCGTCCAAGCTGAAAATTGCTACATTGCTGTCCAGATCATTTACAATTCGCATTGAATATTCATCATCGGCATTCATTACACTCCAGCCACTTTTCTTTACACTATCCAATACTACTCTCTTTACTCTGGTAAGATCTTTTAGATTATGAATATCATTCATCCCCAAGTGATCTTCTTTAATATTGGTTAAAACGCCAATATCACACTGTGAAAAACCTAACCCTGAACGCAGAATTCCTCCTCTGGCAGTTTCTAATACCGCAAATTCTACAGTCGGATCTTTTAAAACAAATTCAGCGGAAAGCGGACCTGTGGTATCTCCTTTTGTAAGCATGGTATTCTGAATATAGATTCCATCTGAAGTTGTAAATCCAACTCTGTATCCGTTATTTTTAACAATATGGGAGATCAGTCTCGTCGTGGTTGTTTTACCATTAGTCCCCGTTACAGCTATAATAGGAATTGTAAAAGGTTTTCCCTGTGGATACAGCATATCTACAACAGGAGCAGCCACATTCCTCGGAAGACCTTCACTTGGAGCAAGATGCATTCTGAATCCAGGAGCTGCATTTACTTCAATAATGGCCCCACCACTTTCTTTGAGTGGCTGAGTCAGATTTTCAGCCATGATATCGATACCACAAACATCAAGACCGATGATTTTAGAAATCCTTTCGGCCATGGTAATATTTTCAGGATGTACCATATCCGTTACGTCAATTGAGGTACCTCCCGTAGAAAGA
This sequence comes from Chryseobacterium sp. Chry.R1, assembly GCF_039645525.1. NCBI lineage: Bacteria > Pseudomonadati > Bacteroidota > Flavobacteriia > Flavobacteriales > Weeksellaceae > Chryseobacterium > Chryseobacterium sp. Chry.R1. The sequence continues at coordinate 2,958,381 of NZ_CP151793.1, read as the reverse complement.
TTGGCAGTAGATTTCAGGAAAACGACTTCTCCTTTCTGAGGAACCGTCTCCAGTGTATACTGAAGCTTTTCAAGAAGCTCCATCGTATCCTTATCAATTTGTATTTCCGTTAAAACATTTTCGTGACCATAACCTCTCCTCGGATCTTTGTTTTCCTTTTCAATCAGTTTTCCTATATCATGTTCTCCGTCACCTACCACGTGGGCAGGTACCCGTCTGGCTGCTGCAACCATTTTATTATTAATGACCAGAACCCTGAAATCATATCCTGTAATATATTTTTCAACGATCGTTTTTTTAGAATAGTTCTGGGCATGTTGCAGACCAATTTTAGCACTTTCCCAATCATTTACATTGATAGAAGACCCTTTTCCATGATTACCGTCCAATGGTTTAAGAACAATCGGATATCCTATTTTTTTAATAACCTTTTCCAAGCCTTCTTCATCCGTCACAAGGTCACCTATGGGAACCGGAATTGCCGCATCATGAAGCATCTTTTTAGTAAGCTCCTTGTTACATGCAATATCTACCGCAATTGAACTTGTTTTACCGGTAATCGTTGCCTGGAATCTTTGCTGGTTAACTCCGTATCCCAATTGTACCAGAGAATTGGTTCCTAATCTGATCCATGGAATTTTTCTGGAAACGGCTTCTTCTACGATACTCCCTGTAGAAGGACCTAAACGAACACGTTCCCTGATTTCCTTTAATTTATGAACGCATTCACTGATATCGTATTCTTTTCCTTCGATCAGGGCTTCAGCAATTTTTACGGCTTCTTCAGCAGCATAAATTCCTGCATTTTCTTCAATATAATCAAATACTACATTGTAAACTCCGGGAGTTTTTGTTTCACGGGTTCTTCCAAATCCGGTGTCCATTCCTGCCAGAGTCTGGATTTCGAGAGCGATGTGTTCAATAACATGTCCCATCCAGGTTCCCGTTTCTACCCTATGAAAAAAGCCTCCTCTTACGCCCTCCGAACAGCGATGGGTAATCAAGGAAGGTATCAATTTTTCTATACGCTCTCTGAACCCTTCAATCTTATTGGTAGGAAAATTCTCCATCTCTTCGAGGTCCAACCGCATCTGTATCAGCTTCTTCCTTCTGATGCTCCAAATATTTGGACCACGTAAGGCCTGTATCTTCTCAATTTTCATAGTCAATTTGCATTTTTCTTGATTAATAATAACATCTTCTAAAATCAAAGATAATGTAAAACCATAAACAAAACCATAGACCATTTAAAGATTTCCCAAAAAAATTAAATATTATTAACAATCTTAAAATCCTCAAAATCAATTTATGTATAATTGATATTTCCTCGAGTATTAATAATTTTTTAAATTTGCATACATGATGAAACCTGTTGGAAAATTAATTGTTATCGGAGGTGCTGTAAATAAAGGAAGTTTTGCAGAAACCGATTATGATCAGAACATAGAAAAAAACCTTAATTTTTTTGAAAGAGGTATTTTAAGAAAGATCATTAATGAGTCTAAGCTCAAAGAAAATTCTGTAATAGAAATCGTTACTACAGCTTCACAGATCCCTCAGATTGTAGGAACGGAATATAAGAAAGCATTCGAATTTCTGGGCGCAAAAAATGTCAACATTCTGGATATCCATAACCGGGAAGAAGCCAATTCTGATGCTATGGTAGCAAGAGCCAATGCAGCGGACGTGGTGATGTTTACCGGTGGGGACCAATTGCGGCTTACATCTATCCTTGGCGGGACAAGATTCCACGATACCATTCTTTTAAAATACCAGGAGCAGGATTTCATCTATTCCGGAACTTCTGCCGGAGCTGCTGCAGCTTCAGAAAACATGATCTATCAGGGCAGCAGCTCGGAAGCATTATTAAAAGGAGAAATAAAAACCACTCAGGGGTTAGGACTTATTGATAATGTAATCATTGATACCCACTTTGTACAAAGAGGACGCATCGGAAGACTTTTCCAGGCAGTTGTTAATAATCCAAGAACATTAGGAATCGGATTGGGAGAAGATACAGGTCTTTTTATACACAATGATGTAATGACTGCTGTAGGTTCAGGTCTTGTAATTATCGTGGATGGACGTTTTATTAAAGATACCAATCTTACCAATATCAACTTAGGCGAACCTATATCCATTGATAACCTTACCGTGCATGTCATGTCGATGAACGATCATTATGACCTTACCACAAGAACATTAACGATTGAGAATTCACAATTCAATCCTATCCCACAGGACAAATAATTTGATCCCGAAAAATTGAGAGTGAAGAATTAAAAGTTTTTAGTGTATATGAACTAAAAACCTTATAATTTATAGTCAATATAATCGTAAGTTTACCACCTACAACTTTCATTTAAATAAAATATGAAAATAATCATCCACGGCGGTTTCTTTTCCGAAAGTGACCAAAGCCATGAAGTAAAAGTTGCCAAACAAAATTCATTAAAAAATATTGCACAAAAAGCATTTGATTATCTGCAATCCAATTCAGCTTTTGATACCGTAGCGTATGCAGTATCTCTTCTTGAAGATGATGCCCTGTTCAATGCAGGAATCGGTTCTCAGATCCAAAGTGATGGTATCATTCGGATGAGTGCAGCGATCATGGATGCAGAAACACAGAAATTAAGTGGTGTTATTAATATTCAGGATGTTAAAAATCCCGTATTTGTAGCAAAGGATTTAATGAAGGAGGAAGATCGTGTTTTAGGAGGTAGTGGTGCAAAAAAATATGCTTCAGAACATGGTTTTGAAGATTTCTCTACAGAAATTCCCCAAAGAAGAAAAGAATACGAAGCAAAAATAAATAACGGAGGAAAAGGAACTGTAGGTTGCGTAGCCATAGACAAGGATGGAAAACTTGCTGTTGCCACTTCAACCGGTGGAAAAGGGTTTGAAATTCCCGGAAGAATTTCTGATTCAGCTACTGTTGCCGGAAATTACGCCAACTCATTTTGTGCCGTAAGCTGCACTGGTGTAGGTGAAGATATTGTAAGCAATGCTACAGCAACCAAAATTGTGACCCGGGTAACTGATGGAATGAAATTGAAAGATGCATTTCATAAAACCTTTGAGGAATTAAAAACTATTGATGGCTTTGCAGGTGCGATTGCTATTGATAAAGATGGAAATATCTATCATCAGGACTCTTATCCTACGATGGTTTTTGCAAGTTTTGATGGTGAAAATTTTGAAATATTCAATTAATTTAACATTTTTTTATTACTGCTTTCATTTTTTTGGCACGCAATTTACATGATACTAAACAACAAATTTTTAATATTAATTTAAAAAATAGAAATCATGGGAAATAAGACAAACGGATTATTAGCTTTATTAGGTTTAGGTGCTTTAGCATATTGGAAGTACAAAAAATCCACACCAGAAGAACAACAAGCTGTAAAGGACAAAATCAACAACGTTAAGGACAATGTAAACAAGTGGGGAAATGATCTTAAGAACAAAGCAAATGATGTTGCATCCCAGGTTCAGGACAAAGTTGATGAGGCTAAAACAAAAGCTCAGGACTCTTTAAGTTAAAACAAGTTTTTTTTAACATTCATATACAGAAAAGTCATCGTAATACTTATTTACGATGACTTTTTTTGTGCTTCCAATGCAAATACCAAAGGTATATGATTTCCAAATTGCGGTATTCTCCATTTACCTTTCTCAGATTCTACAATGTGTTTAAAACAAGGATAGGGAGACCAGTCAAATTCCTGAAAGTCATTTATGGTCATGTTATTTTTAATTAGATTCTGGATAACCTCTGCCAATGAATGATTCCACATCACATATTCCTGAGTAATATCGGCTGACGGATCTGCATACGTTCCGTTATATGTTTCAATGATCGGTTTTTCATTGAAATAATTATAAGCAACCCTATTAAAGTCATCATCAAACATCCAGACAACAGGATGAAATTCTGCCATGATAAACTTCCCATCCGGTTTAAAAAAGTGAGCAATAACCTGCGCCCACTGATCCAGGTCGGGAAGCCATCCTATGGTTCCATAGCTTGTAAATACAATATCGAACTTTTCATTTAAAACATTGGGAAGATCGTAAACATCAGAGCAAATAAATTCAGTATCGGTTCCACACTTCTTCGTCAAATCTCTTGCAGTAGCAATAGCTTTGTCAGACAAATCAATTCCGGTAACCACAGCTCCTAGCCTTGATAATGATATTGAATCCTGTCCAAAATGGCATTGCAAATGCAGGATCTTTTTTCCTTCAATATTTCCTAAAAGTTCGAGTTCTATGGAATTGAGTGAACTTCTTCCATTTAAAAACTCATCAACAAAATAAAAACCCGATTTAAGATGGGGTTCCACCTTAGCATTCCAGGAGTTTCTGTTAATTTCTAAATAATTCTTTTCCATGATTGAACATATAAGTGCTATGATGTGTATTGTAAACAATCTTAATTATAATTCCCCGAATCAGTCATCCAGAGAATCATCGGATGGAATCACAATAGAAGTGCAAGGACTGTAAATCTCCCACCCTAAAGTTTCATATAATGATTTACCCTCTGTAGTGGCCACCAGAAAATTATTCCGGGCGCCTTTTAACAGTGCTATTTTTTCAAGCTCTTTCATTAGTAAAGAAGCAAGTCCTTTTCTTCTGTGTTTCTCATCTGTAATGATCTGATCATACACAGCCATATCATCAACAATAGCAACTCTTCCTATCGCTCCCTGCTCATTTCCATTTTTGGTCATTACCCTTACAACATGCGTAGAATTATACACGTCATGATGAATCGTGTAGTCATCTGGGAGACCACGCTTTAAAGCAACCATGGGATGAAAACATGACATCATATACTGGTCACCCTGAATTTTCCATTTTGAGGGGATTTTATCCTTAAAAGTTTCAAAAGGTGAGGAAACTTTCAGATATACCCATGGTTCATCAATTATTTTCGACAGTTGAATAAAATCATCATTAGGTTCAGAAAACAGATATCGCTTTTTCTGCATAGGAGCATTGACATCAACAGTAAAACCGGATTTATATGGAACCGGTAAAGGTAATTCTCTTGATAACGACCATCCTTTCAACCACTTTCCTAATATTTCGGCTGAAGCTTTATTTTTCATGATAAGGCTATTAAAAATGTTGACATAAATATAATAATTGATTGATCTTATCTCACAATAAATATAGATTATATACATCTCAAAATATTAAAATAAATCACCATCTTTAACATAGTGTATTATTAAAGGCCAGGTTTTAAACAGATAAAAAATAATTTCATGAATAAAAAACATATTGTAATCATAGGTTTAGGAGGTGTAGGGGGCTATTTTGGCTTTAAAATAAGCCAGAATAATGAAACTTTCCACCAATATATCATATCATTTGTTGCAAGAGGTGAAACCTATAAAAAAGTGAAAGCGGAGGGCTTGACCTTAATTTCCACTGAACACCGATATAGTAAAACATGGGCTAATTCAGTTTATGAAAATATCGGGGAAATTGTAAAACCTGATCTTGTATTGATTTGTGTAAAAGAATACGACCTGGAAAGAGTTTGTCAAGAACTGAAAGAAGTCATTACTGAAAATACCATTTTATTACCTATGATGAATGGTGCTGATATTTATGACAGAATAAGAAAAATAATTCCTGCTCATGTTATATTGCCTTCATGTGTTTATGTAGCTTCTCATATAAAAGAAAAAGGAGTTGTAGAACATAAAGGGAAAACTGGAAAGTTGATTATTGGCAGGGATCCACAAAATTTTTCCCAAAACATAGATTGGGTAATCAATGTTCTCAAAGAAAGCAGGATCGATTTTGATTTTAAAGATGATGCCTTAACTGATATCTGGACCAAATTTACTTTTATAGCAAGTTTCGGACTGGTAACAGCTAAATACAACTCCTCTATTGGTACCGTTTGTACAGATCCTGCACAAAAAAATGAGGCAGAAGAAATAATGAAGGAAATAAAAGCAATTGCAGATAAAAAGGGGATTTTACTTGAAGATAATATCATCGAGAATACTTTTGAAAAAGCATCAGCATTTACTCATGAAACTCCTACTTCCCTTCAATTGGATATTAATTCCGGAAAAAGAGAAAGTGAACTGGAATTATTTGCGGGAGCAATTATCAAATACGGAAATGAAAACGGAATCAAGGTACCTTTTACTCAAAAAATATATGATGAAATAAAGGCTAAGATAAAATAAAAAAAGAGTCTTCTTATCTCGATAAGAAGACTCTTTTTATTTATTAATCTAGACTATCCCAAAAACTCTTCCAAAGAAACTGTTTTTTGCTCTCCGGCTTCAAGGTTTTTAAAAGTCACTGTTCTGTTTTTAATCTCTTCTTCACCCAGGAATACCAGGTTTTTAATTCCCTTTTTTTCTGCATAAGTGAATTGCTTATTAATTTTTGCACTTTCAGGATAAAGCTCGGCAGAAATCCCCTTTGCTCTGAGTTGAATAATCAGCTTTAAAGCTTCAAGTGTTTCTTCCCCTCCGAAATTAGCAAACAAATATTCTACTTTCGACGAAGCCTCTTCCGGGAAAAGACCTAGCTCTTCCATAACCAGATAAATCCTGTCTAATCCGAAAGAAATACCGATACCCGGAATATTTTTAACCCCGAATACAGCCGTAAGATTATCATATCTTCCACCACCACCGATAGAACCCATTTGAGCTTCATCGGCTTTCACTTCAAAGATAGCTCCTGTATAATAATCCAACCCTCTTGCTAATGTAATGTCGAAAACAAGGTTCTGCAAGTCTACGCCAAGACTTAAAGATTGCGTAAGAACAAACTCCAGTTCCTCTACTCCTTTCAATCCTATTTCATTTCCTACAAATTTTTCCTTCAGCTGAAGAAGGTTTTCCAAAGCATCATCCGATTGAGAGAATAAGAAATCCAGTTTATCGATAGATTCCGGGGAAATTCCTCTTTCAAGCAATTCCTTGATTACACCGTCTTTTCCAATCTTATCCAATTTATCAAGGGCCACTGTAAAATCAATAAGTTTATCTGTAATTCCTGCATATTCTGCCAATCCTGAAAGGATTTTCCTGTTGTTGACATGAATCGTTACCGAAACTTTCAAGTCTGAGAAAGATTTCAGATACAGCTGAATCAGCTCTACTTCCTGTAAAAGACTTTCACTGCCTACTACATCCGCATCACACTGGTAAAATTCCCTGAACCTTCCTTTTTGAGGGCGGTCAGCTCTCCAAACCGGTTGAATCTGATATCGTTTGTATGGAAATGTTAATTGCCCGTGATTCATTGCTACGAATCTCGCAAAAGGTACGGTAAGATCATAGCGAAGAGCTTTGTCCGTAAGACTTTCTGAACTGAAAGGCTTATCCAATGCTTTTTGAAAATCGGTAAGCATCTGTGTCTTTTTATCTTCTTTAGCTTCATTGATGCTCGAGTTCAGGATCTTAAAAATTAACCGATCTCCCTCTTCTCCATATTTCCCCGTTAATGTCGAAAGATTTTCAAAACTTGGTGTCTCCAAAGGCTGGAATCCAAATAATTGAAAGTTATTCTGTAAAATATTAATGATATATTTTCTTCTTGAAACTTCCTGTGAGGTAAAATCTCTCGTTCCTTTTGCTAAGCTTGGCTTCATTCTATAATAGGTAAATGATAAATAATAATTGATAAGTCTTGCAAAAATAAGGAATTGAAAGGACTTTTTAAATTCCGGAAGATTTTAATTATTTAAAATTTGAACTCATCGATTCCCTCATCATTAAACAGTATTTTTGTACAAGCCTCATGATTTTTCAAAGCTCCCTGTACACGCCATATGATCGTATATTTCTCTCCGATCCTCATCTGTTTACCCCTGCTCGATTTTAGTCCGTATTCTTTGAAAAGGGCTTCATATTTATCCACCACTTCATCATTATAAGAAAGGGTAATCTGATAAGTATAGCGGGTTGTAATCCTATCGATAACGTTCTGTATGTATTTGAAAAGGACCAAAAGTAAAACTACAGATAGGGAACCGATCAGAGCTTCCTTATAATATTCCGCACCTATCGTCATACCCAGTGCCGCACAAATCCAAATAGTCACAGCTGTTGTAAGCCCCGATACCCTGTTTTCCTCCTTAAAAATAACTCCCGCCCCTACAAAGCCGATTCCTGTAATAATATTAGCTGCAATCCGATCCGGACTTCCTTCGACACCAAGACTCAAAGATAGCATGGTAAACATACACGAACCCAATGTCACTAATATCATTGTCCTAAGTCCTGCAGATTTTAACTGGTACTCTCTTTCGATCCCGATGATTCCTCCAATTACAATCGAAAATACTATAGGGAGTATATCGTTTATACTAATCATTTATCTTTTTTTTGCCTATGTCAAATTATTATTTTTTTGTTTTATTTACAAATGTCTTATAAAAAAAATATTATCAGTTTTCAGTGCTTATGCCCATTATTTACCGGTAGGTTTCATAACATAAAATAGGTATGGAAAAAGCTGAAGGAATACAGATCCCCCAGCTTTTCATTGTTTCACAATTTGTGTTTGATCAATTAGTAAATCAGATACTTTCCAGAATTTCTATAATCTCTTCACCATAGTTTTCTATTTTATGTTTTCCGAAACCTTTGATGTCTAATAATTCTGCTTTTTTGGCCGGTTTATATTTTGCTACGGATAACAGCTCTTTATTACTGGCTATAAAATAAATTGGGAGATTTTGCTCTCTTGCTTTTTCCGATCTCCATAATTTCAGGGCATCGAGAATTTTTTCTTCATCTCTATTCAGCATTTCATTTTCTGCCGAATATTTTACACTTTTGGATTCTTTTACAGCAGATACTCCTGCTTTCAGTTCTTCGAAGTATAAGACAACTGACCAGTAAAGCTCGTCATGTACAAAAGCCGTTTCCGATTTAATAATTTCATGATTTCCGAGAAAATCGTCCAATGCCTGCTGATCTGTATACAGATACTCTTCGGGCAGCCTTATTTTAAAAACTTTTACTCTCATCATCTGTGTTTTTGTATTATTTATTACCCCCTAACAGCAGGATTTCATCAACCCTGATTTCTGTAATATACCTTTTTACACCATCTTTATCATCGTAAGATCTGTAGGTAAGCTTTCCCTCAATAGCAATTTCTTTTCCTTTGGGAACATACTTCTGAAGGATCTCCGCAACTTTTCCAAAGGCAATCAGATTATGCCATTGTGTTTCTTCTACTTTTTCACCTTTTGCATTGGTGTAGTGATCACTCGTTGCTAAAGACACACTTGCTTTTACATTTCCACTGTCGAAGTTGATCATTTCTACTTCTTTTCCTGTGTAACCGATTAATGTTACTTTGTTTCTTAGTGACATAACTATAAATTTTAAAGATTAATATTATCAGATAAGAGACGTTCACTGCTTTCTCAAATCTCTGTTGCAAAGATTGCCATCCCAGCCCATTAAAGTCGGTTATAAACTATTTAAATTCATTTGTAGTCGTTTGTAAACGGATAATCCGTACCTTTGATTAAATATTCATGGTATGAAAAAAGAGATCAACATCTTTGAATTTCCTTTTAATCTAGGCCTTACTAAAAAAGAACATGAAACAGAGCCCGGAGTAAGAAAACTTCCGGATTGGCTTCGAAAACATAATTTTCATGCTAAGCTCCATCCTAAAAATATTTTGAGACTTAATGGTCCTGACTATGCAATGGATTTTGATGAAGAAACCCAGGTAAAAAATCCAGATCGAATCATTGAATATGCCCAAAAGCAATCTGACCTGATCCTAAAAAACTATGATAAAAGCACCCTCAATGTAATCATTGGCGGTGACTGCAGTATTTTAATAGGAACTGCAATCGCCCTTAAAAAGCTGGGAAATTTTGGTTTGTTTTATCTTGACGGACATACTGATTATATTCCACCTGAACTTTCATCAAGTGGTGGCGTAGCCGGAATGGATCTGGCTATCGTTTCAGGAATGGGACATCAAAAACTCACCAATATTCGTGGCCTGAGGCCCTATTTTATTGAAGAAAACATCTTCTGTGTAGGGAATGCAGAAACAGACGATGAAGACTATGTAAACCAGGTGATTAATTCGAGCGTTCATTATTATGATCTGGAAAGTCTACGTAAAAATGGTTTCAGCAAAACTGCTGAAGATTTTTTAAAAATGGTTCAACAGAAAGGTTTGGATGGTTTTTTCATTCATTTCGATGTTGATGTATTGAATGATCAGATTATGCCGGCTGTTGACAGCAGAACAGAAGATGGAATCGACTATAATAACCTCCGGGAAATTCTGACTCCATTGATTGAGAATGACCAATGTTTTGGAATAGAAATTACTATATTAGACCCTGACTACGATAAGCAAGGCGTCTACACAAAGGCATTTGTTGAAAATTTAACCCAGATAATAAAAAAATAAAGAAGAATTCATGAAGCAGAAAATAAAAAGAACACTAAGGGTTTCGAAATATGTAATTTATAAAGAAACGCTCGTCGATTACAAAGAACATTTCTGGTCTTTTTTAGGTGCATTTTTTGGAATCGGAATCATTGCATTCATCCAGTCGCACTATCTTTTGGAACAGGAGAACATTTTTCTGATCGGTTCGTTCGGGGCATCCAGCGTTTTAATCTATGGAGCCATTCAAAGTCCGTTGGCACAACCCCGGAATCTTGTAGGAGGTCACGTTCTTTCAGCATTGGTGGGTGTAACGATTTATAAAATAGTTCCCGACGTATTATGGCTGTCAGCTCCGTTGGCTGTTGCGTTTTCAATCGTTCTGATGCAGTATACGAAAACCCTGCATCCACCCGGTGGTGCTACAGCGTTGATCGCCGTTACCTCATCAGGAAAAATTCCGGAACTGGGATATTGGTATGCATTATCTCCTGTTCTATCGGGGTGTATCATCCTGCTTCTTGTTGCTTTATTTTTCAATAATATTACTTCCAACAGAAGTTATCCCAACCATACAAGATTTCTGCGGTTGTTAAAGAAAAAGCATCAACACAAAATGAAAAAATAATATTATGAATTGTCTAGAATGTGGCGAAAAGATCATCGGAAGATCAGACAAAAAATTCTGCAATGACGCCTGCCGCAACGCCTATAATAATAAGCAGAATAAAGACTCCAATAACCTGATGCGGAACATTAATAATAAACTCCGCAAAAACTACCGTATTCTTACGGAAATAAACGTGGAAGGTAAAACAAAAATTTCACGTTCAAAGCTGGATGGCTTAGGTTTTGATTTCGATTACATCACTAACATTAAAGTTTATAAAAACGGTTCGGAATATAAATTTATTTACGATTACGGTTATAAACTTTTGGAAGATGATTTTGTATTGATTGTAAAAAATCAAACCTAAGAATACACCACCAAAATTAATATCTATGAAAGAAGTTGTTTTAATTACCGGAGCTAATGGAATGGTTGCCCGAGAGCTATCAAAAAAAATAGATCCGGAATATACGGTCCGGTTGCTGACCCGGAAAAAGACCAAAGACAATGAATACGAATGGGATATTAGTAAGAGGACAATTGATGATTCGGCATTTGAAAATATCAGTCATATTATTCATCTTGCTGGAGCCAATATTTCTGAAAAAAGATGGTCGGATGACAGAAAAAAAGAGATTATTTCCAGCCGGATTGATTCTGCAAAACTTATTCTTGATACTTTAAAAAAGAAAAACATCAAATTAAAATCTTTTATATCAGCTTCCGCCACGGGAATTTATGGAGCTTATACTTCACAGAAAATTTTCTCAGAGGAAGATGAAAAAGCCGATGATTTCCTTGGAAAGGTAGTTATGCTTTGGGAGCAAGCTGCTGATGAATTTCTTAGTCAGAATGTTGCAGAAAGAGTTGTTAAAGTAAGAACATCCATCGTACTATCTGAAAAAGACGGAGCCTTAAAAAAAATGGCAACTCCCGTGCGGCTGGGAATCGGTTCACCCATTGGAACCGGAAAACAATATATGCCGTGGATTCATCTGAAAGATATCATCGGTATATATGAATTTGCTCTAAAAAATCCTCAGCTAAAAGGAGCTTATAATGCTGCATCACCACAACATACAACCAACGAACAGTTTACGGAAAAAATTGCAGAGGTTTTACACAAACCTTTGTTTATGCCTAATGTTCCTGCATTTGTACTGAAGATCATTTTTGGAGAGCTTTCTGTTGCTTTACTGGAAGGCTCAAGGGTTGATTCCCAAAAAATTCAGAATGCAGGCTATCGGTTTCAGTTTCCTGATCTGAGAGATTCGCTGGAAGATTTACTGAAGAAATAAGATCCACGGTCTTTTCTCAGAGGATACATGAAGAGAAAGTATCTGTTAATATTGAAGTATCTGATTTCATATCTAAATACCACATTATGAAAGACATCATTGTTACCAAAGCCAGACAGAATAATCTTAAAAATATCTCCTTAAAAATACCTAAGAACAAAATCACAGTCTTCACTGGAGTATCGGGATCAGGAAAATCATCCCTTGTTTTTGAAACGATCGGGGCTGAAGCTCAGAGGCAGATCAATGAAATCCAAAATAGCTTCATCAGAAACCGCCTGCAACATTTTGGTGTTCCGAATGTAGATAAAATTGAAAATCTGAATGTTCCATTTATCATTAATCAAAAGAGACTAGGAGGTAACGCCCGTTCTACAGTGGGAACCGCAACCGATATTTATGCTTCTTTACGATTACTTTTTTCAAGAATCGGTGAGCCTTTTGTGGGATATTCCAATGTATTTTCATTTAATAATCCCCAGGGAATGTGTCCTGAATGCGAAGGTCTTGGATTTGTACAGACGGTAAATACTGAAACTCTCTTTGATAAAAATAAATCCCTAAACGAAGGTGCTATACGGTTTCCTACTTTTCAACCCGGTGGCTGGCGGCTGACCCGATATATTCATTCCGGATATTTTGACAATGATAAAAAATTAAAGGACTATACAAAAAATGAATGGGAATTATTACTGAATGCTGAAGAGCACACTCCTAAACATCCTTCAAAAGAATGGGGGAAAACGGTTAAGTATAAAGGAGTAATTCCAAGGATTGAAAACTCATTTTTAAAAAAGGACTCAAAAGAGAATATCACCAGAAAAGAAACGCTGAAAAAAGTAATCATTACTAAAGATTGCCCGGCCTGTAAAGGAAAGAGATTGAATCCAAAAGTTTTGTCCTGTAAAATTGCTGATAAAAACATTGCCGATTGTACAGCACTATCAGTGGATGAACTTCTGGTATTCCTCCAGTCCATTCCCTCCAAAACCTACTCTTCCATCCTATCGGAGCTGGAAAAAAAACTTCAGAATCTCATCGATATAGGATTGCAGTATCTCACGCTGGACCGGCAGACAGATACTCTGTCCGGAGGTGAATCTCAACGGGTAAAAATGGTAAAACAGTTAGGAAACAGTCTTGTCGATCTGTTGTATATTTTTGATGAACCCAGTATTGGTCTTCATCCCAAAGATATTGATCATATTGTAGACATTATAAAGAAAATCAGAGATAAAGGAAATACAGTATTGATCGTAGAACATGATCCTGATCTTATTAAAATAGCAGACCTTGTCGTAGATATGGGACCTGCATCCGGAAAAAATGGAGGCGAGATTATGTACCAGGGAACTTTTAAGAATCTAAAAACGGCTAAAAGCAAAACCGGAATCTATTTCAGCAAAATTCCAGATTACAATAAAAATCCCCGATCAGCAAAAGGATTTATTGAAATAAAAAACGGAAGTATGTTTAATGTTCAAAATATTGACATAAAAATTCCGAAAGGAGTTATGACGGTTGTAACGGGAGTTGCAGGTTCCGGTAAAAGCACGCTGATCAATAAAATACTTCCTCTTTTTTATCCTGAATTAACCGTCATTGATCAATCTGTTTTTAAGGCCAGCAGCCGTTCCAACCTGCTTACTTATCTCAATCTTTCCAATACGGTCCGAAAGCTTTTTGCAGAATCAAACAATGTTTCGGATAAGCTTTTCAGCCGGAACGGAGAGGGCGCCTGTCCCAATTGTAAAGGTCTCGGAATAGAAAAAGTGGACCTCGCATTTATGGATGATATTGAGCAACCTTGCGAAGTTTGTCAGGGATCAGGATACAAGCCCGAAGTTCTTCAATATCATTATCACAAAAAAAATATTGCTGAAGTGATGGATATGACCGTTTTAGAAGCGCTAAGTTTTTTTCCCGAACAAGGATTCGGACATGAGCTTACCCTGCTGATCAAACTTGGTTTAGATTACCTTACTTTAGGCCAACGGCTCGACAGTTTTTCCGGCGGTGAGAGACAGCGTCTAAAATTAACCAAAGAATTAAACCATACTGCCAGGGTTATAGTTCTGGATGAACCCAGCACCGGACTTCATCCTATCGACAATGAAAAGTTGCTTTTATTTTTTGAGGAGCTTGTGAATAAAGATAACACCCTTATCGTCATTGAACATAATCTGGATATTATTGCTCAGGCAGACTGGATTATTGACATTGGTCCCGGACCCGGAAAGTTGGGTGGTAAAATTATGTTCGAAGGGACTGTAGAACATCTTTTATCCGCTTCCCAGTCCCAAACGTCTAAATATCTGAAAAAACATCTCCATGGAAAATAGTAAGATATGATCTATATCGATCAAAATCTCTCAATTTAAAGGCATTTTACAGGATTTGTTGGAAAATAAATATTAATTTAGCCCGTACATTACAGAGAAATTAAAGGTCATCTGATAACCATGAATAACAGCTTAATCTTAAGGAATATATCCCGACATATATCGCTCAGCGATGATGAAGCCAATTACTTCAATTCTTTGTTACGCGAAAGGAAGGTCAGAAAAAAAGAATGTATCCTGAAACAGCAGGAACCCTGTAAAGAAATCAGCTTTGTTCATTCGGGCCTACTGCGTGCTTTTTATTTGGATGCGACAGGTAAAGAATCCACAATTATGTTTGCCCTTCCTGATTGGTGGATCACTGATATGTATTGTTTCGTTAATGAAAAACCCGCTATGCTGAATATTGAAGCACTCGAGGATAGTTTTATTTTTCAATTGAAAAAAGGAGATCTGGACAAATTGTACTATACGGTTCCGAAATTTGAAAGATTCTTCAGAATTATGATGCAGAATGCTTATACCAGGGAACAGCTCAGGATTATTGAGAATCTCTCCCTGTCTTCAGAAGAACGTTATAATGCCTTTATCCGGAAATATCCTGTTGCGGCAGAACGTATTACCCAAAAGCAAATCGCTTCTTATCTTGGGATCACGCCCGAATTTCTAAGTACCATAAAAACCAATAAAAATAAAAAGTGAATACTCTTAAACTATCTTATTTTTTTTACATGGTTTCTTTCTTTATTTTACTTAAAAATAAAAAATAATGCTAATATTAATTGCCGGACCTTACCGAAGTGGTACCCACGATGATCCAAAACTCATCAAACAAAATCTGAATAAACTAGAATCAGCAGCATTACCTATTTTCAGGAAAGGTCATATCCCGATGATCGGTGAATGGGTGGCATTACCACTGATACACCTTGCCGGTTCAACAAAGATAGGTGATGAAGCCTGGCAGGAAATACAATATCCGATTGCCCACAGGATTCTGGAAAAATGTGATGCTGTATTACGGATAGAAGGAGCATCCAAAGGAGCTGATGAGGATGTAAGAATTGCTCAAGAAAGAGGACTGAAAATTTATTATCATATAGAAGATATTCCCTATGCAGAACAGTAAAGTGAAAATCATAAAGACTGAAATCTTATCAGATAACTGGTACACCCTGAAAAAGGTTACCTATGAAAAGATAAAAAACGACGGATCAGTAGAAATCCAAAGCAGAGAAGCTTACGACAGAGGAAACGGTGCCACAATCCTGCTTTACAATAAAAATACAAATACGGTTATTCTGACAAAGCAATTCCGATTACCTACGTTTATTAATGGAAATTCAACAGGAATGCTTATAGAAGCCTGTGCAGGGTTACTGGATGATGACAATCCTGAAGATTGTATCAGAAGAGAAACCGAAGAAGAAACAGGCTACCAGATTTCGAGGGTAGAAAAAGTTTTTGAATCTTATATGTCTCCGGGGTCAGTAACTGAAATTCTTCATTTTTTCATTGCGGAATATTCTAAAGAAATGAAAATAGCAGATGGTGGTGGCCTTGAAGAAGAAGGTGAAGATATTGAAGTGCTGGAGTTATCTTTCGGTGAAGCATTGCAAATGATCGATAACGGGGAGATCAAAGATGCAAAAACAATCATGCTCCTTCAATATCTTCGTGTAAAAAATATTTTGTAGCATCATCTTTGCTGCTAAAAAACTAATATCATAAAAACTGAATTTAAAATAAAATAAGTATTTTTCATTCCTGGTTTCTTAGCCTTAGAATTTCCCGAAAAGGATGTGAGAAGTACACTTAAAATTTAAAAATATGAAACGGAAATTTTCATTAATTATCTTATTATCATTATCATTAGCTGCCTTTGGTCAAAAAAAGGAAAGTGTAAGCATTAAGGAAAAAGCACTTACCGAGCAGTTCAAAAATGATTATAAAAAGAAGACTTATAACAAATTTGAAGGAAAGATCGTTGTAAAAGATAATCAGATACAATTTGATGATAAAACCATTTTCTATGATAAATCGGATAAACTAACAAGTTTAATTTTACGGGAAGGACTTATCTATCCGCAACTCCTGACCGATTATCAAATGGAAAAATTCATAGAGGAAAGTACCGACAAAACCCAGAAAAGATTTCTGCGTCTTCAGAAAAATCCCCGTGCCGGTTTCGATGTCAATAATGTAAAATTAAGCAATACCACAGAACTAACGTTCCTCGAATCCAGCCCAAAGGCCAAAAGATTCAGAGTGACCTGCAAGGATAGTAAACTGGGCAATTTAATTCAATATCTTTTTGAACTGACGAATAAAAATGCAGATAAAGAAACTTCTATGGAAGAGTTTGTTAAAAATTCAACTTTGACCTACCTGCAGCAGCAGAGATTAGATTAAACATCAATTAATACTAATCAATGAAACAAGGTTTCCTTTTAATTATAATTTCATTTTTACTAAGTTGTAGTGATAAACCTAATTCAAAAGAAAGCAAAAATAGTAATGTAATGAGTGAGGCTGAATTAATTAAGAATGTTAAATTGGCAATAAACCCCAAATTTCAGGATTGGGTTCTTTTTAAAAATGGCACATATATTATTTTTGATAATGCTGACACTATAAAAAGCGTAAAAGATGAAGCAATAAATCAAATGAAAGAATTTGGGCCTGTATTTACAGGTGGGCCGGCAGGAGATTTTGGGACTATCCACCTAAATAAAACTGAGGGTTGGATCGTTTCAGGTCACGGATATGGAATGTATACTTATGTAAGCCCTTCTGAAATTGAGAATAAAAACCCAAATGATATTGAAAT
The DNA here is from genome assembly GCF_039645525.1 of Chryseobacterium sp. Chry.R1. Taxonomy (NCBI): domain Bacteria; kingdom Pseudomonadati; phylum Bacteroidota; class Flavobacteriia; order Flavobacteriales; family Weeksellaceae; genus Chryseobacterium; species Chryseobacterium sp. Chry.R1. The sequence continues at coordinate 2,940,873 of NZ_CP151793.1, read as the reverse complement.
AGGTATTTTTGGTCGGAATAAAAGGGATTTAGACGGAAAAAAGCCTGAGATAATCTATATAAATGGTACTAGAAAATAGCACTGGATGATATATAAATATCAACATCCCAAATAATATTTTCACTGCTTTTCTTACCATTTTTTCCGTCTATAATTGTGCATTATAACCGATGATCAGAGAAATCTTACCTTCTGATCTTTTTACATTAAAAACAAAACCATGGAAATTCAAAACATTGATCATATCGTTCTAACGGTAGCTGATATCGAAAAAACCATCTCTTTTTATACAGACATCCTGGGATTTGAAGCGGTCTCATTCGGAGATAACCGGAAAGCGCTTGCTTTTGGAAACCAAAAAATCAGCCTGCATCAGAAAGGCAATGAATTTGAGCCAAAGGCACTACATGCTACTCCCGGTTCTGCAGATCTGTGCTTTATTGCCACAACAGATGTACATGATATTTTAAAAGAACTTAAAGAAAAAAACATCGAAATCATCGAGGGTATTGTTATCAGAACCGGGGCAACAGGCAAAATAAGGTCCGTCTACTTCCGGGATCCTGATCAGAACCTGATTGAAGTGAGTAATTATATTTAAAATCTTCGTGAGCATGTCCCCAGATAAAAACGCCTTGGCTAAAATCCTTAGTAATTTTGAACAGGAAGAATTACCCAACAAAACCTTGCTAACGGAAGAAGGTAAGATGGCACGTAAATTTTACTATCTCAAAAAAGGAGTTGCCAGAGGTTGGCTTAATAATGACGGTAAGGAAATTACATTTCAGTTTTTGTTTGAAGGAAACTTTATTTCGTCGTGGGAAAGTTTGTTTTATAATTCTCCAAGTATTTATAATATCGAAACGATAGAACCCTGTACTGTATACAGCACTTCTATTGAGGATTTCAGACAAATAATTGAAAATAATCCGGACAGCAAGGAACTTTATTACAGCTATCTACAGGAACGCTTACTTAAATATCAGAAGCTCTTTATTTCCCGTATAAAAGATTCTGCAGAGGAAAGATATAATGAGCTTATAAAGCAATCCCCCGAGATTTTCCGCCGGGTTCCTCAGTATTATATTGCATCTTATCTTGGTATCACGTCTGTATCATTAAGCAGGATCAGAGGAAAAAAAATCTAATAAGAGATGTACTCTATATAGTAACTCCATGGTTATTCTTCACTTCTGCCATTACAAAAGTACTGTGTGTGCTACCTATCGAGTCGACGGAACCTAATTTATTAAATACAAAATCCTGGTAGTGTTTCATATCGCGTACCTGAACTTTGAGAAGGAAATCAAAATCGCCCGAAATATTATAGCATTCCGCAACTTCGTCTATCAGTGTAATTTCCTGTACAAAATCATTTCCCACAGACCTGTCGTGGATCTTTAATTTAACCTGACAGAAAACTGTAAAACCACGATTCAGTTTCTCAGCTTCTAAGACAGCTGCATAATGTTTGATATAACCCTCCTGCTCCAACCTTTTAACACGCTCAAAAACAGGAGATGGAGAAAGGTTAATTTCCTTTGCCAATTCTTTAACGGTCAATTTTGCATTTTTTTGAAGGATTCTTAACAATTGAAGGTCTTTATCGTCTAGTCTTTCCACAGGATAATATTCTTTTTTCGATTTATATTTTCAAATTTACAGAATAAATAACTCACAAATTCAATTCAAACAAAACAATATCCTTAATTTTTGCATTTACGCCAATTAAACATCTTAAATTAATACCTTTACACCCTATTTTGTTCTTTAACATACTTCATCAAACGGAAAAGGTTTTACTTAAGGTAGATTAATAGGGAATCGTGTGAAAATCACGAGCTGTCGCGCAACTGTAAGTAACACAACAGAGGTTTTTGTCCCCGAATATCCACTGCCACAAGCGGGAAGGATGACAAAAACTGTTACAAGTCAGGAGACCTGCCTGTTCCGAATTGACAATGCTTTCGCGGTCTGAAGCTTTTGGTCATACAGATGATACTTTTGAACGTATTGAATTGGGTTTTAAACTCAGAATTTATTTGAGTTTAAACGTAATGTTTTTTATGAAAATTAATTTCAGGCTACTCAACAAACTATCCCTCACTGGAAAAATTACGTCTATATTGTATCTTCTCTATTGCTAAAAACTATTTCCCGATTGCGTCATGAAGCATTATAAGAACTTTTAAAACCAAAATTTAATTAAAAGTTTAAAGAAAATGCAAACACACATCCTTGGCTATCCGCGAATCGGTAGCAACAGAGAACTTAAAAAAGCCTGCGAACTATATTGGGCAGGTAAAACATCGTTACAGGAACTTTTAGAGGCAGGAAAAAAGATCAGAAAGCAAAACTGGGAACTACAACAAGAAGCAGGAATTGATCTGATTCCATCCAATGACTTTTCTTTTTATGATCAGGTATTGGACATGACATTATCTGTTGGAGCTATTCCTTCCCGTTATCAGGATATTACATCAAATGAGCTAGATCTTTACTTTGCTATGGCCAGAGGTTATCAGAAAGAAGGACACGATATTACAGCCATGGAAATGACAAAATGGTTTGATACCAATTATCATTATATCGTTCCAGAATTCCAAAAAGATCAGCAATTCAAATTATTCTCCCATAAAATCGTCAATGAGTTTATTGAAGCGAAGGAAGCAGGAATTCATACAAAGCCTGTTATCCTTGGATTGGTAACCTATTTATTATTAGGAAAAGAAAAAGAAGAAGGTTTTGATAAATTGGATTTAGCACAAAATCTTCTTCCGGTTTACGTCGAGATCTTAAAAGAGCTTGAAAAAAACGGAGCAGAATGGATCCAGCTGGATGAGCCGTTTTTAGCACTAGACCTTGATCAGAAAGCAAAAGAAGTTTACCAGAACATTTATGCTGAAATTGCCAAACAGTTTCCGAACCTTAAATTCATTGTGACCACCTATTTTGATGGGTTAAAAGATAACCTTTCATTGGCCACTACTCTACCTGTTGATGCACTACACATTGATCTGGTAAGAGCCCCGGAACAATTGGATGAGGTCATCAATGCAATTCCTGAAACATTAATCCTCTCATTAGGAGTCGTAGACGGAAGAAATATCTGGAAAAACGATTTCAATCAGTCTCTGGTTTTCATCAAAAAAGCTATTGCTGCATTAGGTTCTGAAAGAGTTTTCATTGCACCGTCATGTTCATTACTTCATTCTCCTTTCGATCTTGACCTGGAGAAAAATGAAAATATACTATCTCCGGAGATCAAACAATGGATGGCTTTCGCCAGGCAAAAAGTTTATGAAATTGTTACCTTAAAAAAATTAGCTTCAGAAAACCCGGATTACAATACTTTACAGGAATTAGCTGAAAATAAAAAAGCTATTGAAAACCGAAAAGTTTCAACACTGATTCACAATCAGGATGTGAAAAACCGTATTGCCGTAACTACAGAAAGTGACGCACAGAGAAACAGTCCTTTTAATGTGAGAAAAGAAGCACAGCAGAAGGCATTGGAGCTTCCTTTATTTCCGACAACAACAATTGGGTCCTTTCCTCAAACCAAAGAAGTAAGAAGCTGGAGAGCTCAATTCAAGAAAGGAGACCTGACTGCCCAGAAATATGATCAGCTGCTTAAAGAAGAAACACAGAGAACCATCCAATGGCAAGAGGAAATCGGAATTGATGTATTGGTACATGGAGAATTTGAACGCAACGATATGGTCGAGTATTTTGGGGAACAGCTCGCAGGATTTGCATTTACTCAAAACGGATGGGTTCAAAGCTACGGAAGCCGCTGTGTAAAACCACCGGTTATTTATGGAGATGTTCACAGGCCTCAGCCAATGACGGTTTACTGGTCGCAATATGCCCAGTCATTAACCCAAAAATGGGTAAAAGGAATGTTGACCGGCCCTGTAACCATTCTTCAATGGTCATTTGTACGTGATGATCAGCCTCGTTCGACCACCTGTAAGCAGATTGCTTTGGCAATCCGTGATGAAGTAAACGATCTTGAAAAAGCAGGAATCAGAATTATCCAGATCGATGAACCAGCTATCAGAGAAGGTCTTCCTTTGCGTAAGGCAGAATGGCAAAATTACCTTCAATGGGCTGTAGAAGCTTTCAGAATCTCCGCAAGCGGTGTCGAGGATGCTACACAGATCCACACTCATATGTGTTATTCCGAGTTTAATGACATTATCCACAATATCGCCGATATGGATGCCGATGTCATCACGATAGAATGCTCAAGAAGCCAAATGGAGTTATTAAATGCTTTCGCAGACTTTAAATATCCAAACGAGATCGGCCCCGGAGTATATGACATTCACTCTCCAAGAGTTCCATCAAAAGAGGAAATGGTCACATTGCTGAAAAAAGCACAAGCCGTAATCCCGGCAGAACAGCTTTGGGTAAATCCGGATTGCGGATTGAAAACCCGTCATTGGGAGGAAACAGAAAAAGCATTGATCGCTATGGTAGCAGCTTCGAAAGAAGTGGCTGCAGCTTATTCGACTGAGAAAGTATAATAGAACTGATTATTATTTTTTTTATATTGTAAGGCAGAGGCGTAAGCTTCTGCTTTTTTTGTTTAATAAAATAAATCAATGACTACAGAAGAATTCGTAGGAAATTTTTATCACGAAAAACAAAATATCATATATTTATGTTTTGTTATATTTAAAACTTAGGAGCTATATTTTCATGGGAACTTGGTAAATGCAGAAGTTAATATTTTACCGTAGGAATATTTTCAAAGAAAATTAAAAACAGCAGGGATTTAAGATTTGAAGAATCTCAGTTAATTGGAACTGTTAGAATTATTAAAATTGTAAATTCCAAACTACAGAAGTAATATGAAAATTCTATTTATTTTAATTACAATTTCAGGATCATTACTAGGTCAGTCAAAAGAACTAAAACATAAAAACTACAGCCATTTGGATACTATTGATGTTTATTCAAAAGATTATCCCACCAAACTTGTCGAGGGATCTGGATTAATAAAAAATAAAAAAAACAGAAATGTAGGTGCAATAGGATTCTCCATCAAATAACTAAAGATAGTAATGGTAAAATTATTCGAATTTTAAAATCTGAATCCAATCATTATATAAAAGATCATAAAAATCCACAAAAAAGTATAATTCGCGAAATCACAATTTATTATGATGATTCTCAACCTGACCTAGCAAAATATACAAGTGAGACTTTAATAAATAATTCATTAGTAAAAACAGAAACTAAACTTTTTGATTTAAAACAAAATAATAATGATCTTCCCGGGTTTAAAAATGTCAAAGATTTATTAGATATGATAAAAAATGAAGATTATTAATTCTTTTCCTTATCTTCTTATTATAACAAACAGCTTCAAATAAATTAATAATGAATAAGTTATGATTTTCTGGAATTAATTACCTAATTTTGCACCCCAAAAAAAGGATTATACTATGGAATCTAAAATAGCATTGTACTCATTCATACTTATGGATATAACAATTACATAGAATCCTTAAAATCAATAAAATATATAAATATGAAAAGAGTTGGTGAACATAGAAAGCTTCTTGGGGTAGATAAAACAGTAACATTACAGGAGTTAAAAACCATTTACAGGAATACGATGAAAGATTCTCATCCTGATAAATTCATCAATGATGAAGCCGGGAAACTGGAAGCTGAAGAAAAAAGCAAATCTGTGATTGAAGCCTACCACTTTTTGGTGAGCATTAACCCGGAAACACAGGAAAAGTATAAAGAGGAATATGTAGAAACAACTACAAAATCTAATATTCACGATTTCTATTTTGAGAAACAGGTTCTGAAGATCCAGCATTTAAACGGAATGATGTATGAATACCTGGGAGTACCAAGAAACACCTTTATTAAAATGGTAAATGCTGATTCACCAAGCCGTTTTGCAAGAAGACACATTTACGGAAACTTCATCTACAGAAAGTCAGGTGAAGCCATGGCAGATTAATTTTTTGCATAAAATAAAAGCGAAGGCTTTCAGTTTATTCTGGAAGCCTTTTTTATTGTGGAGAATAGAGTTTAAAATTTTGTTGGCAGCACAGGGAACAATCAAAAAAGCGTATCAAAAATGATACGCTTTTTCGGTTAATTAAGGTTGTTATTTTAATCTAAATGTTTAGGAGTAAATCCGTCATCACTTAGTTCTCTGTGCTCGTAATCAGCCTTCATTTCAGCCTCATAGTCTGTTTTCTCATGCTGACCCATTCTTCTTAGAATTGAATCAAACAGAGAGTATACTACTGGTACGATGATCAAGGTAAGGAATAGAGACGATGTTAAACCACCGATAACTACCCAAGCCAGACCTTTATTAAATTCGGCTCCTGCTCCACTCGCCAATGCAATTGGCAACATCCCGAAGATCATCGCGATGGTTGTCATAAGAATAGGACGAAGACGAGCATGGTTAGCCTGAATCAAGGCATCGTGTGTATTTGATCCTGCAGCTTTTCTAGCATTGGTAAAGTCAACAATCAGGATCGCATTCTTCGCCACAAGACCAATCAACATGATCATCCCTAACATCGTAAAGATGTTCAATGAATTTGCTGTTAAAGCAAGGATAACCATAACTCCGATCATCGCAAGCGGAATCGAGAACAATACCACAAACGGATAAACAAAACTGTCATATAAGGAAACCATTACCAGGTAAACCAATACGATAGCTGCCAATAAGGCAATACCTAAAGTACCGAAACCTTCCTGCTGGTTTTCCATATCACCACTCCAGATGTAATCCACTCCGATAGGTTTTTTATCGCTCTTCATGAACTGGTCTGCCCATTCATTCGCAACATCCCCCACCGGTCTACCTACCGCCTTTGCTCTTACTTTTACGGAAGGAGATTTATCTCTACGCTCAAGTAAGCTTGGTCCTGAACCCATTTTCACTTCTGCAAACTGACTCAAACGAACCTTTTCTCCTCTAGGATTTGTGAACATCAGGTTCTTAACATCATCAATAGACTGTCTGTTCGCATCACCGAAACGGATATTGATATCATATTCATATTCTCCGGCTCTGTATTTCCCATCTGTGTTTCCGTTGAATGCTGTCTGCATTGTTTGTCCTACACTCTGAAGATTCAAGCCTAAAGAAGCCATTTTATCTCTGTCAATATTTACCTGAACTTCAGGGTTACCGGTATCTGTTGATAGTTCTGCATCTACTGCTCCGGGAACTTTTTTCAATAGTTCCAGAATTCTTGTTGCCTCTTTTACTGCTGTAGCATTATCAGGAGCTGTTACAACCATTTCGATCGGTGCATTTTCAGCACCCAGGATACCAATTGGAGCCGTTTTAAACTCAACTCCTGTAAATTTCTCTTCTAATGCTCTTTTTACTTTAGCTGCTTTGATGTTCGTACTTTCAGCACGCTCAGATTTATCAGTAAGGTTTACCTGAACTTCAGACTGATAAGTCGTTGCCTGAGCTCCACCAAAACCTGTTGACTGCTGACCAACAGTGGTAATCAGATCCACAACATCTTTATCATTTCTTAAAAACTTCTCTACATCTAAAGTTAACTGGTTGGTCTTTTCAACGGTCGCATCTTTTGATAATTCCATTTGAACTAAGAACTGACCACGGTCGATTGGAGGGAAGAATTCACCACCAATGAAACCAAATGCTACCAACATGAACGAAGAGATCAGAATAATAAAGGTGATCACTACCGTTGATATCCTTCTTAACGTTGACTTCAGACACCACTCAAGAATGCCTGTGATCCAGTGTGTGAATTTATCAATCAGTCCTTCAAACCAAAGAATGAATTTTTCAAACCAGTTTTTACCTGTTAAGTGCTCCAGCTTACCAAATCTTGATGATAACCAAGGGATAATGGTAAATGATGCCAACAATGATAATAAGGTTGCAATAACAACCGTGACGCAAAATTGCCCAAGGATGTTTGCTACAAGACCTGAACTCATTGCAATCGGAAGGAATACCACCACGATTACCAATGTAATTGCAGCAACGGTAAATCCAATTTCAGACGCTCCATCATACGCAGCCCTGATCTTACTTTTACCCATCTCCATGTGACGGTAAATGTTTTCCAATACCACGATCGCATCATCCACAAGGATACCAACCACCAGGGATAGTCCTAATAAACTCATCAGGTTCAGTGTATACCCCATCAGGTTCATTCCAATGAAGGCTGCAATTAACGAAGCCGGAATAGAGACCATTACGATAAAGGCATTTCTGATACTGTGAAGGAATAGTAACATCACAATAGCTACAAGGACGATTGCCAGGAACAAGTCAAAAATAACGTGGTTGGCAGATTCAAGAGTAAAATCCGTAGTATCATTTACTACCTTCACTTTTATCCCCTGAACTTTATACGCTTCTTCTACTTTTGCTATGGTTTTCTGAACACTTTCAGATACAGCAACCGCATTCGCATCAGACTGTTTTTTAACCTGCATTAAGATCGTCGGAAACTGGTTAAATCTCGCCACTTTCTCAACATCTTTCTGAGAGTCGAAAACGGTAGCAATATCGGATAAACGAACCTGAGCTCCATCTTTATTGGAAACAACAAGGTTGTTCATTTCCTGGATCGATTTATATTTTCCGGATAATCTGATCGTAGATTTTGTCGTTCTCGATTTCAAACTTCCTGTAGGGAAATCCAGGTTGGATGAAAGGATAGCCTGCTGAACATCTCCGATGGAAAGTCCATAACCCTGCAATTTTTTCTCATCAAGATTCACCTGAATCTCTCTTTCCTGTCCACCTACAAGATCAACCTGTGCTACTCCGTTTACACGGGAGAAAATAGGCTCTATTTTTTTATCTAAAAGGTCATAAAGTTCTTTGTTATTCAATTTATTCGAAGAAACACTCATCGTAATAATAGGTAAATCATCCAATGAGAATTTATTCAGTGAAGGCGGATCTACATCATCCGGAAGATCTTTAAGAACTGCATTTACTTTACGCTGAGCATCATTCAAAGCATAATCCACATCCGCACCATCGTTCAGCTGAACCATGATCACGGATAAACTTTCATATGATGAAGACTCTACTTTTTTTACATTTTCCAAAGAACCTACGGCATCTTCAATTTTCCGGGTTACGGAAGTTTCCACCTCTGCAGGCGAAGCTCCCGGATAGGTCGTAGAAATTGTTACCATATTGGTTTCAAACTTCGGAATCAATTCGTATCCCATGAGTGTATAACTCAGGATACCTCCCAGTGTCAGAATTGTAAATAATACAATTACCAACGAGGGTCTTTTGATCGATATTTCTGCTAACTTCATAAGTCTACTACTTTACAATATTGATTTTTGACCCGTTATCCAAGTTGATCTGTCCGCTGGTAATTACCTGTTGACCTTCGGTAAGACCTGTAAGAATCTGTACTTTATCTCCGTACACTTTCCCGATCGTTACTTTGATCAATTTGGCAGTTCCATTTTGAACGATAAACAACTGGCCAGAGCTCACCCCGTTTACAAATGCTTCCGCAGGAACAGTAAGCATGTTCTGAGTTTCAGCTCCGTTGTTTGTTTTGAAAACTGCAGTTGCATACATACCGGCTTTCAGGTTTCCTTTGTTCGGAACTTCAATTTCTACCGGGAAATTTAAAGAAGCATCACTTTTAGGAGCAATAAATGTAATTCTTCCACTGAAAGAATCTTCAGGTAGAACATTTACGCTAATTGGAACTACCTGACCTAACTGGATTTTCCCAACCTGGCTTTCATCCACCAGAACGGAAAGTTTTAAGGTATTGATATTAACGATCTCAAACATGGAAGTTCCCACTGAAACTACAGTTCCAGGCTCCACCATTTTTTTATTAATTGTACCGCTGATCCCTGCCCGGATGCTGGTATCATTTACTCTTACACCCTGAGCTTTTACAGCAGCTTGCATATTTTTAAGCTGTAATCTTGAATTATCAAGCTGTTGCTTGGTAACTCCTCCTGTTTTATAAGCATTTTCATAACGCTGATTGTCGATAATTGCGTTTTGTAAGTTATTCTGAGCCTGTGATACATCTACCTCAATAGCATCTCTTTTAATAGTTGCTAAAGTCTGACCTGCAGAAACTCTTGAACCTTCTTTTACTAGAACACTTACAATACGTCCTGCAATTTCAGAAGACTGATTCATTTCCTGCTTTGGAAGAAACGTTCCATTCGCTGAGTAATCCGTATCGATATTTTCTCTCTTTACGGTTACCACATTCACGTTGATCTTATCAACCTGCTTGGCAACTTCTTTTACTTCCTGTGTCTGTTTTTCTTTGTTTCCCGCAATCTTATAAGCTGCTAAACCAATAAGTACAGCCGCTACGATGATATATATTAAAGTTTTTTTCATTTTAGTTTATTATTGGTTTTCTAATGTATTTAATTCTCCTTTAGCTTTGATCAGTTTTATCTCAGCCTGCTTATAATCCAGCAATGCATTCGCATAGTTCTGCTTTGCCTGAGTAAGGGCATTTTCAGAATCCAGAACTTCTGTAAGTGTTGCTAAACCATACTGATAATTGGATTGTGTGTTGCTTTGAACCCTTTCTGCCAGTCCTACATTATTTTTCATGCTTTCGATATTGATGATCGCATTTTCCATATTGGAAACCGCATTTTTATAATCCAGGTTTAGGCTAAGCTTAGTTTTCTCAATATCCTGATCCAGATCCTGAATATCGATTTCAGCCTGTTGAATCTGAGCCTTGGTTTGGCCACCCATAAAAATCGGAACTTTAATGGCAAGACCTATGGAAGCAAAATCACTCCAGTTGGTTCCCTGAGAAGATCCTGTGAAATAAGGAAATTTATTTCCTAATCCCTGCCATCCGTAATTGGCTGTTAATCCCACGGTAGGATAAAGATAAGCTTCTGTTGCTTTTTTACTAAACTGTAATAACTCTCTTTGTTTATTTAGTACTTTTAATTCAGATCTTTGTTCCAGGCTCACATTGGTTGCTAAAAGCTGCGGATTGGGTTCGATTGTTTTTTCTTCAAGCTCTATCGGTGTTTCAATAGGAACTCCCATATAAAACTTCAATGAATTTTTAGCCACTTCCACTCCGTTGATCAGCTGTTGCCTGTTCGATCCTATATTATTAAGCTGAACGTTGGTACGGTCCAGGTCTATAGATTTAGCAAGGCCATTATCAACTAAACTTTTGATCACATTTCTTACCCTTTCCGTATTAGCATAACTGGCTTCAATCGTCTTAAGATTTTCTTCCTGAACAAAAACCTGATAATAAGCTGTCGCTACATTTTCAATGATTTGTTCATTGGTCAGCTGTGAATTAAGAATATAAAACTCACGGGTAGATTTAGCCGCTTTTAAACCGATGAATACTCTCTGGTCAAAAATATTCTGGTTAAGCGTTAAAGAGTTTACAGACTGCCATTTTGTTCCGAATGTCACCGGAATCATCTGTCCCGGCATTCCTAAAATCTCACCAGGAAGAACAGACTTCTGTAAAATAGGATTAAAGGTATTGCTGATATTAGCACTGATCTGCGGTAAAGCACCGGCTCTGGCTTCATCAATCTTATATTCAGCTTTTTTTACCTGTAAAGCAGCTTTCTTAGCTTCTGCCTTATTTTTCAGGGCCTGCTGAATGGCTTCTTTTAAAGAAACCTGTTGCTGAGCATGTACCGATGAGTAACCGAAAATCATAAATGCTGCAGCTATCCCTATTTTTAGCTTTTGTGCAGTTATACGTTTTCTTTTCATAATTTTATTACTTCGTTTATTTTTTTAATAGATGTTCTTCTTCAAATACTTTATTCCTAAAGGACGGATCATATTTAAAAATACTTTAAGCTTTTAACTAATTTTTAAATAAAATATTCAGTATGATCTCTTTTCTCTCTGATATGATCTTATCAAATTCTTTATCACTGATCATTAGATTCTCCATCAAAAGAGGACGTATTGCGCTGGGAAATACCAATAAAGAAACCATATTCAGAATAAATTGGATAGGCTTCATTCTCTCTATATTTCCTGCTTCCATTTCCGTTTCAATGTCTTCATACATCTTTTTCAAATCATCTTCCTCTATATCCTTCTTATGACAATTCCCTTTATTGATCTGTGAAACAATATAAGTTTCCAGATAAGGATACTGAAGGCTTGTTGATAAGCTGCCTTCTATAAACTGGCTTATTTTCTCTTTAAAAGGCAGATCGGAATTCTGTATAATTTTAGATTTCTCTTGTTCTACTTTTTGCGCTTCATTAAATACAATCTGCATCAGATTATCTCTTGAACGGAAATAGTAATTAATAAGCGTTCTATTCACTCCGGCTTCATCTGCAATCTCTTGCGTAGTAGCATCAAACTTCCCTTTCACAAAGAATAGGTGCTTCGCAGTTTCTTTGATCAATTCTTGTGTTTGGTCTTTTTTTGCTTGATTTGACATTTTTGTTAAACAAATTTGTGCAAATGTAGATCAAAATTTTTTTTTGACAAAATTGTTAAACAAAATAATTAAATGAATCTCATGATTTCCATCATGTTTTAAAACAAACACTTACAGATGAATGATTATTAATCCCGATAAAGTGAGGCGTTTTTATATATTTGCCGGAAATTAATAATAGATGCGGAAAATTTTATTTCTTTTATCAGTGTTCATTTACAGGAACTGAAGTCGGCATCTATGATAGAAGAGGTATTCCGGTATTCAAAGATATCATCAGTAAAAAATCTTTTGAATGGGACGGAAAATACAATTCATTACCATTGCCTACAGGAAGCTATTGGTACATTATAAGGGTTTCAGATGGGCGATTATACAATGGTTGGATATTGATTAAGAACAGAGAATAAAAACAAAAAAACGAGCAGAAAATTCTGCTCGTTTTATATTTTTATAATAATCTGATTTTATCCTCCATAATATCGATGATCTTATCTTTATAAAGACCTCCGATTGCTTTCTTGAAGTTCTTTTTACTCATCTGGATTTCATCTTTGATCTCCTCTGGAGTAGATTTATCAGATAGATAAAGAAGACCATAGTTCTCTTCTAATTTGGTAAGGATTTTTTGCTTAAACTCATCAATATTTTCAAAACCTTCAGGCTGTAAGGAAACATCAATCTTACCATCTTCACGAATGGCTTTAATATAGCCTTTTTCTTCAGATAGCGGATATAGCTTTTTGAAAACATCAGAAGCATAGATCAATCCTATGTATTTTTTATTAATGACAACATTCCACCCCAGTTCACTTTCATTCATCATGATCAAATCTACTTTATCCCCTTTCTGGAAGGGCAGATTTTCATATTGTGGGTTTCTTTTAAACTTTGTTGTTCCTGTGATCAGTTCCAGATCCTCATCTACATAAAGATATACCAGATATCTCTTGCCTTCAATAATTTTGGATTTTTGTTGCTTATAAGGAATGAATAAATCTTTAATAATTCCCCAATCCATAAAAGCACCACTAGGTAAACTCTGAACACTTGTCATTACTGCATACTCTCCTACTTCAGCCAATGGAATTTCAGTAGTGGCTTTTAATTTACCATCATCCTGATACACAAAAACTTCAATTTCATCCTCAATTTCCTTATCTTCCTGAGCGAAAACCTTTGGTAAAAAAGCCTTTTCACCCGATTCATCGATCAGGATCCATCCTGAATTATTTTTTTCTGAAATTTTTAAAGTTTGAGTTCTTCCGAGTTGCATTGATGATAAAATTAGTCTGCAAAGGTACGGAAATATAAAATGACTCATTCAGAAATAATTCCGTCAACTTCTATTTCCCTGAATTTCCTGATTTAATTCTATTAATCCGAATACCCAATATTCCTTTACCAGTTTATAAAGAGGTCTGTTTTAAAAGAGAACTTAGCTACAAAGTTGATTATTCATCGACCGGTTATTAAGTTGTCTGAAAACGAGTCCGGATTTCGTTCAGCTTGTTATACATTGTGCTTAATAATTGATCCGAAAGCTTGTCAAGATTAAAATGTGTGGCCAGGATAAATCTTAGTTGATCAGGCTCTGTAATTTCAAGACTTTCTTTTCTTCCATCATTTCCGCGTATAGTGAATGCATGATTAAAAAGGGAATATCTGGATTTTTCATCTACACGGGAAATCATAAGAGATTTACCAAATACAGAATCAGGCCCGGTAGCCACAAACCAATTTGCCATTTCCAGGTCAGGCTGCTCCACTTCTTCAAGTGAAAATTTATAGATCGGAAGCCATTCTTCCTTCAAAACTTCCAACTGATAAAAAATGTCATTGTTAACCAATCGAAACACTCCATTTGGAGTTTCCTGTTCTATATTTGCCTGAAGTAATATGGGCGAAGTAAGCGTCATTGAACCGAACCCCACGTCCACAAGGTATTTTAGACCCTTAATTTCTGTAGTGAGCATCATGTGTGATCTTGCCGTTGCTTTACCATTGGCACTATTCCACAGGACTCTGGCCAGATGCATTTGGATAGTAAATCCTAAGTTCGTCAGGATATTTTTAAACAGTAAATTTTGTTCATAACAGTATCCACCTCTTTGAAATGTAACCAGTTTATGGAAAATGGCACCTCTATCTAAAGAAGGAACGATGCCCGTGAAAGAATCAATATTTTCAAATACAATATGTTTAGGATGCAACTGATGTAATCTCTGCAAGCCTTTCAGCTCGCCGTTATCTTCATGGTTCCAGTACGTTCCCAACCGTTTTAAATACAATTCAAATTCTGATCTTTCCATAATTAGATTAAAGTTGTCTAGATGCTTATTATGAGTTTGCTATATATTCCATTAATTCCCTCTTACTGCTTTCGAAATCAAAAGCATCATACACCATGAAATACCTGTTCTTATCTGCGCATTTTCGGTACATGGATTTCGCCAGGGCCAATTTATTCTTATCAAAACTCAACGACTTTACAAGATCCCTTATCTGCTGTGAAGTAAAAAAAGAAGTACGCATCTGCTGATTAATCAATGCTATTTTACCGTCATCAAATTTCTCATTATTCTGAAGCATTTCAAAAAATTGGCTGAAGGTGCGGGCATCCATAGTATTGCCCGGTTGATTCCAGTTTCCGGATTGATTACCATAAGGGTTATTCCATATATCATTCCAGTCGTTGAAGCCATAAGATTCGTTCTGAACCGGGTAAGAATCCAATAAATATAAACCTTCATTGGTAAAAAAATCGAGTACCATTCTGTTGTTATTCCTTAACATCAGAGTCGATCTGTAAATTAAAAATCCATTATCATAAATTGATATGGGCAATCTCCCGGATTGTAAATCAAAGAAACGGTATTTTCCCGAATTGTTCGAAATGGATTGATCACCAAGTTCAACAGTGAAATATCCCAGTTCAGGAATCCTCAGAAAAACTTCTGCATATCCATAATTTTGGTTCCAATGATAATTGGGATTTTTAAAACCATTATTTTGATTACCGTTTCGAAAGCCGGAATTGCTTTTAGTCGTATTATTTTGTTGATTTCCTTTGGCCGCTGAAGATTTCATTTCAGTCACAGAAGCTTCATTTTTTAACAGTTCTCCTGCTTTTCCAGCTTCCTGAGCAAAAGAATAAATTCCGGTAAACATCGCTAAACCAATAAATATATTTTTCATTATTTTACTTTTATATCAGCATCTCTATTTTTATGCCAAAAAAAAGAGAAACCAAGTTTTGGTTTCTCTTTTTATATCAATTTTGAAATTTTTAATCTTTCAGTAAATACTACATATGAATTGGTCTCTTCCCTGTAGCATCCAATGCCGCTTCTTTAACAGCCTCAGCATACGTTGGGTGAGCATGAGAACTTCTTGCAATATCTTCTGCACTTGCACGGAATTCCATAGCAATTACACCTTCAGCAATCAAATCTGCGGCTCTTGCTCCGATGATATGCATTCCTAAAACCTCATCTGTCTTCTCATCAGCAATGATTTTTACCAATCCGTCAATATCACCACTTGCACGGCTTCTTCCTAATGCTCTCATTGGGAATGAACCCACTTTAATAGCAACACCTTCTTCTTTTAACTGCTCTTCAGTTTTACCAACTCCGGCAACTTCAGGCCATGTATATACTACACCAGGAATAAGATTGTAGTTGATGTGTGGCTTTTGACCTGCTAAAGTTTCAGCAACAAATACGCCTTCTTCTTCAGCTTTATGTGCTAACATAGCTCCTTTAACCACATCTCCGATCGCATAAATATTGGCAACATTGGTCTGTAAATGATCATTTACCTTTACTCTGCCTCTTTCATCAAGCTCTACTCCAGCCTTCTCAAGACCTAAACCATCTGTATAAGGCTTTCTACCCACAGAAACCAAACAATAGTCTCCTTCAACAGTAATTTCCTCTCCTTTTTTATCTTTAGCTGTAATTTTTACAGAGTCTCCATTTCTCTCAACAGCAGAAACAGCTGTAGAAAGCATGAATTTCATTCCCTGCTTCTTAAGAACTTTCAGTAATTCCTTACTTAATGCTCCATCCATTCCAGGAATGATCTTATCCATAAATTCAACAACAGTAACCTGAGATCCTAATCTTAAATATACTGAACCTAGCTCAAGACCGATTACACCACCTCCGATAACTACCAAATGCTTAGGAATTTCTTTAAGATTCAAAGCTTCAGTAGAAGTAATTACTCTTTCCTTGTCAAGCGTAATAAAAGGCAATGAAGATGGCTTGGAACCTGTTGCAATGATTGTATATTTGGAATCGATAGTTTCTGAAGAACCATCTTTCTTGCTGATTTTAATCTGAGTAGCTGATTCAAAACTTCCAACACCTTCAAAAACAGTAATTTTGTTTTTGCTCATCAGATAGTTGATCCCATCTGTATTTTGCTTTACCACTTCATTTTTACGCTCGATAATTCTTGCAATATCTACTTGAGGATCATTGATAATGATTCCGTGACCTGCAAAATTATGTTTTGCATTTTCGAAATGCTCGGAACTATCTAAAAGTGCTTTAGAAGGAATACATCCAACGTTAAGACAAGTTCCGCCTAAAGTTGAATATTTTTCAATAATTGCTGTTTTGAAGCCTAATTGCGCAGCACGAATTGCAGCAACATAACCACCAGGACCAGAACCTATTACGGTAACATCGAATTGACTCATGTTATTTTATGAATTTGTTTATTATTATCTATCTTAAGTCTTACAAATTTAATGATAAATTACCAAGCACCAAAGTGAGTTTTATCAATTTTAGAATTGATAACAGGACATCCTATCTTTCACAGGAGTTATTTCAATAGTTTGATATTTTCTTCATTTCCTTCTTTTAAATAAATAGCTGAAAAAATGAGTGGTTTTTCAGCTGATGCATTATCAAAATGAAGAATTTTAACGTTTTTTGGTTCATAAAAAGCATCCCCCTCATGGAGTATTATTTTTTGCTGTCCTTCTATCTGAAAAACAGCATCTCCTGATTTTATTATTCCCAATACCGGACAAGGATGCAGATGCTCCGGTGCCGCTACGCCTGCAGCTATTGTGACCTCCTGAATTTCCGCAGTTTTAACTTTCTGATCAAGACCTGTTTTTAGCAACTCTTTTCTGGAAAGCTGGGTGTTCTGAGCCATAAGAGCTACAGAATTTACCATCAAAATAGCTATTGCAAACGATTTAATTATTTTCTCCATGATTACCTTTGGTTTAATAATTAGTAATTAACCTATTAACAATTTTTATTATGAATTACGAACTACATCCAACAGAAGTTTTTCGTATTTATCGAGAATAATATTCTTGGAGAACCTTGATTTAATAGAACTTTTAATGGCTTCTTTATCATAGGTCTGATGCAGGATACTCATGATCTTTTGGGAAAAATCTTCATGATTATTGATATCCGAAATCTCACCGTTTACCTGATGTTGGATGATTTCATTAATACCTCCGGGACAGTTGTTGGCAAGAGCATAAGTTCCACAAGCACCGGCTTCCAATAATACATTAGGAAATCCCTCATATCTTGAAGAAAGAATGAAAAGGTCCGCGTATTTTAAGTATTGATAAGGATTCTCCTGTCTTCCATGGAAAAATACATGTTTTAATCCCAGAAAATCTTTCATCTGATGCAGGATTTCTTTGTCTTTTCCGTCCCCCAGAATATGGAGCAGAATATTTTCATTTTTTAATCGGGAAAAAACTTTCAGTAAGTTATCGAATCCTTTTCTTGAAGATAAATTTCCAATGGCCACAACATTTTTGTAATTGTACGCAAAGCATTCCGGTTTTTGGGAAACGGCAAGTTTCTGATTGATAAAATCAAAATCCACCGGATTATTGATCTTGACAATCTTATCCGATTTTATATTGAAATTCTTCATCAGATCCCTCATCATGTCATCACTTTGTGCGATGATCCGTTGATAGTTATTATAAAAATTATAAAAGAATTTAATTTCTTTCCGCGTCACATGCTCACTTACCACATTTGTTTCTCTGGCAATGAACTTCGTCCTTGGAAAAAGCTTTATAAACAGTGATAAATAAGCATTTACCTCACCAAATCCTGAAAATACAATATCAGGTTTCCTTTTATAGATCTCCGATAAAATAGGCTTTAATGAATGTCTGATTCTTTCTGTATTGATATCAATAATTTCAACATCTTTTTCAAGAAAGCTAAGATAACCTCCTTGTTTCCGTAAAAGCAAAATCTTAGGTTCAAAACGATCCCGCGAAAGATGATTTGCAATTGTGGTAATAATTCTTTCTGCACCTCCGGTTTCCAAATCCGGCAGAATAAAAATAACAGAAATCTTTTTCATCATTGTAAAAGAACCTTACCCATGATCGGATAAGGTTCATATTTTTAATTTAATTAGCTACGTCACTAATGAATTTTATCCTTAACATTCTGACCTCTTCATCAGAAAGCTCGTCTCCGAATTCATCCAGCAATACTTTCATGCTATCGCTTTCAGAATCATTCATGAATTCCATGAAGCCATCTACAATATCTTCATCGAAATTATCTTCAATATAATAATCAATATTCAGCTTCGTTCCCTGGTATACAATACTTTCCATTTCTTTCAACAATTCATTCATTGTTAAATTTTTGGCTCTTGCAATATCCTCAAGATCGATCTTCTTATCGGTACTCTGAATAATAAATACTTTGTGGCTCGATTTATTCGCTACCTGTTTCAGTACCATATCCTGAGTACGTTCAATATTATGGTCTTCAACATAGGTTTTTATGTAGTCGGCAAATTCCTTTCCATACTTTTTGGCTTTTCCTTCCCCTACTCCATAAATCTTGGCAATTTCTTCCACTGTGATCGGATACTGAACCGTCATGTCTTCCAAACTAGGATCCATGAATACCGTATAAGGGGGAATTCCGTATTTTTTAGCTACTTTTTTCCTCAGTTCCTTTAGAAGACCAAATAAATTCTGGTCCAGTCCTCCTCCGGATTGCATCTGCACCTGATCACTTTCCGCTTTTGACTGTGTAAGGTCAAATTCGCGGTCTTCTGCTATCATAAACACGTGATCTAAATTATGGTCCAGAACCTGTAGGCCTTTATCCGTAATCTTTAAAACACCGTACGTTTCAATATCTTTTTGCAGAAAATTCTGAACAGTAGCCTGTCTTAAGATCGTTTTCCAATAGTTATCTTTCTGATCTTTCCCGAAACCGAAATATGAACTTTGTTCAAGCTTGTACGATTTGGTGACAGCACTTTCTTTTCCCGAGATCACCGAGATCAGGTCTTTGGATTTAAACTTTTCTCCAGTTTCCCTGATCAGTTCCAGAACTTTCTTCAGATCTTTTGTAGCATCCTTTAATTTTGGAGGGTTTGATGCATTATCACACATTTTAGCTCCTTCTCCATTAACAGGATCAAAAGCTTCACCAAAGTAATACAAAATATACTGTCTCCGGCTCATGGATGTTTCAGCATAACCTACCACTTCATTTAAAAGTTGTAATCCGATTTCCCTTTCTGAAACCGGCTTTTGAGCAAGGAACTTTTCAAGCTTTTCGATATCTTTCGGATCATAAAAGGCTAAGCAGTGTCCTTCTCCACCGTCTCTTCCTGCGCGTCCCGTTTCCTGGTAGTAACTCTCTAATGACTTCGGAAAATCGTAATGGATTACAAACCGCACATCCGGTTTATCAATTCCCATCCCAAAAGCAATGGTTGCAACAATAACATCAGCATCCTCCATGAGGAATTTATCCTGATTAGCCACTCTTACCTTCTGGTCAAGACCGGCGTGATATGGTAATGCATTGATTCCATTCACTTGTAAAAGCTGCGCAAATTCCTCTACTTTTCTCCTGCTTAAACAATATATAATTCCTGATTTTCCCTTATGCTGATTAATAAATTTTACGATTTCAAGATCTACATTGACTTTCGGGCGTACTTCGTAGTATAAATTAGCACGGTTGAAGCTTTCCTTAAATACCAATGCATTCGTCATTCCCAATGTTTTCTGGATATCATCCTGAACCTTAGGAGTTGCCGTGGCTGTAAGTGCAATAACGGGAACGTCGGCAATTTTATCGATAATCAATTTCAGATTTCTGTATTCCGGTCTGAAATCATGTCCCCACTCTGAAATACAGTGAGCCTCGTCAATAGCAAAGAATGAAATTTTAACTTCCTTAAGGAAATCCAGATAATCTTCTTTAATTAATGATTCAGGAGCAACATAAAGTAATTTTGTCTTCCCGCTTTTAATATCATCAAAGACCTGCTTGGTTTGGGTTTTATTTAATGATGAATTTAAAACATGTGCTACTCCATCATCAGATGAAAGACCATTTACGGCATCTACCTGATTCTTCATTAATGCGATTAAGGGAGAAACTACAATCGCCGTCCCTTCAGAAATGAGTGCCGGAAGTTGGTAACATAATGACTTACCTCCCCCTGTCGGCATCAAAACAAATATATCCTTCCCTTGTAACAGATTTTCTATAATTTGTTCTTGTTGACCTTTAAAAGTAGAAAACCCGAAATACTTTTTCAATTCGCCTGATAAATTGGCTTTTTTTGCGCTCATCTAATTTTCTATTGCTAAATTTGCATCTAATCCAAAGTTATAAAATTTTTGCTTATAATAAAAGCGAACGAATTTATAAAAAATAAAATTTATATTAAATATTCTTTTTAAAGTATAAATTTATATCGGGAGAATTTTGTATACAAATTGTAAAGGTAAAAATGGAAAGAGCAAATATCATTTCAATAGCAAAAACAACATTAGAAATAGAGATTTCAGAACTTGAAAAATTAAAAAGCAGAATAGACAATGAATTTGTAAAAGCAGTAGAGGTTATTCATTCAGCAAAAGGAAAATTAATTGTTGTTGGAATAGGAAAATCTGCTCATGTGGGAAATAAAATTGTTGCCACGCTCAATTCCACCGGAACTCCTTCCCAGTTCCTTCACGCTTCGGAAGCCATTCATGGAGATCTTGGAGTTATCCAGAAACAGGATGTGGTTTTATGCATTTCCAATTCCGGAAATTCACCTGAAATTGCCAATCTTGTTCCATTCTTAAAAGATTATTCTTCAGCATTAATAGGAATGACAGGAAACAGAAAAAGCAAACTGGCAGAATTTTCTGAAATCATTTTAGATACCCAAGTGGACCTTGAGGCCTGTCCTAATAAACTAGCTCCGACCAGTTCTACTACCATACAGATGGCACTGGGAGATGCGCTGGCAATCTGCCTGATGGAACTCAACGACTTTAAAGAGAACGATTTCGCAAAATTCCACCCCGGAGGAAGCTTAGGAAAAAACTTAACCGCAAGGGTTGAGCAATTCCTTTCATCACAAAAACCACAGGTAAGCGAAAATGCACCTGTACGGGATGTAATTATCTCAATCAGCGCATCGAGTCATGGAATTACTGTGGTTACAAAAGAAGATGAAATCATCGGTGTGATTACGGATGGTGACCTGAGAAGGATGCTGTTAAAAGATGAAGACGTATCTAAGGTTCTGGCCAAAGATATCATGTCTGCCCATCCTAAAACCATTGAAAAAAATGTTCTCGCAAAAGATGCGATGAAAGTTTTAAAAGAAAACAATATTGGCCAGCTTATTGTAACCGAAAATGGTAAATACTTTGGAATTATAGACCTTCACAAATTGTTGGACGAAGGAATTATCTAAAAAATAACATCTTATAAAAATAAAGTTCCGGCTTGCTTCGCAAGCCGGAACTTTATTTTTACCCTTGCCAATTTTTTTAAAATCCATATCTTGTAAGAACAAATACAAAAAAACATGAAGAAAAAAGCATTAATCGTAGTCACAAGTGTGGAAAAATACCCTGAAATGGATCGTGCAACCGGTTTATGGCTAGGTGAGGCAGTTCATTTTTATGAAAAATTATCCCAAAAAGGATATGAAATCGATTTTGTAAGCCCGCGGGGTGGTTACACTCCTCTTGATCCTGTTTCCCTCCAAATGTTTGTACAACCGGTGGACTGGAAATATTATGCAGATCAATCCTTCAGGGAAAAGTTGGCAAATACTTTAGAGCCTAAGAATATTCATGCAGAAGATTATGAAGTTATTTACTATTCCGGAGGACATGGTGTTGTATGGGATTTTCCTGAGAATAAGGAGTTACAGGATATTTCAAGAAAGATCTATGAAAACGGAGGAATTGTTTCTTCGGTATGTCATGGTGCTGTAGGTTTATTTAACATCCGGCTTTCAGATGGTGAATTACTGATTAAGGGGAAAACACTTACCGGTTTTTCAAATTCGGAGGAGGTAGCAGCTGAGTTAGCTGACCATATGCCTTATCTGACAGAAGACGTTTTAAAAAGCAATGGTGCCAACTATGTAAAAGCCGATAAAGATTTTATTTCTTTCGCCGTTGCTGACGGAAGACTGGTTACAGGCCAAAATCCTCAATCAGGAGGAGCGGTTGGTGAAAAAGTGCTGGAAATATTGGAAAAACAAGAAAAGTAGAAATCTAAAAACTGATCCCGGTACAAATTTACCGGGATCAGTGATTATATAAAAAGGACAGCAAAATCATAATCAATAATTACAATTACTCATTATAATTTCATAGTTTTGCATGCTTATATATTATAAAGTTTTTACTTTGTAAGACCTTAATATTCTAGATAGATTCTATATAATGGAAGAAAAAAAGGAAATGTCCTTTCTTGGGCACATTGGAGAATTAAGAGGGCATCTGATTCGCTCAATTATTGCTATTATTATTGCCGCTTTTATCATTGGCTTTAATATCAATTGGATTATGGACCATATTTTTTTCGGTCCTACCAGAAATGACTTTCCCACTTTTAAAATTGTTAATCACTTTTCGAGGATGATCCTCGGAGAAGACAGCATACATCTTCCAAAAGAATTTCCTGTTCGTGTACAAAGGCTTTATCAGCAGTTCAATGTCATGATGGCGGTTTCTATTTTCGGGGGGATTGTTCTGGCATTTCCCTATATAGTCTGGGAGCTTTGGCGTTTCGTCAGTCCTGCATTACATCCAAAAGAAAGAAAAAATTCGATCTTCATTATCAATGCGGTGTGGATATTGTTTATGTCAGGGGTTTTATCAGGGTACTTTCTGATTCTTCCTTTTGCCGTCAACTTTGGGGTGATTTTCAAAATTTCCGATATTATCGTTCCTCTTTATGATCTGAGTGATTATACCACGTTATTCTTACAGGTTGTATTAGGTATGGGAGTGGTTTTTCTATTTCCTATCCTTATTTATTTCCTTACGACGATCGGAATTCTGAGCCCGAAATTCATGAAAACATACCGAAGACATGCTATTGTGCTCATCATGGTTGTTGCAGCCATTATTACTCCTGCTGATGTTTTAAGTATGATTATGGCTGCCCTGCCATTATTGTTGCTGTATGAATTCAGTATTGTTATGTGTTCTTATACCTATAAGAAGGTTCAGAAACGTGAAGGAAACCTGCCTGTCGTTCAGAAGTAGTGTCAGCAAAAAACGAAGACCGAAAACGTCTTCTTACTATATTCCCGCAGATTGATCTGCGGGATTTTTTTATGGATATAACCACTCGATTTATATTTTTTTTCAGGAGCTTAATCCTGCTTTTCGTTACAATCTTTTTTATAAAAAGTATTTTCACTTCAATCAGGGCTATTGTTTTGCTCACTGTTACCGATATTAGTTTTAAGAACTATTTTATGCTTTCACAATTTATCTTCAATTAATTTTCTATTTTTGATAGATTAATAATTTGATATCAGATGAAAAAACTTTCATATTCACTTTTACTTGCATCAGGACTTGCTTTTGGACAATTCTTCGAAAAAACGGAAACATTTACAAAGCAGGACACTTTAAAAGGTTCTAACACCAAATTCCGGAACTTTTGGGATGTAAAAAGATATGATCTTTCCGTAGAACCGGATTTTGATCAGAAAAGCATTAAAGGAACCAACAAGATCAGTTTTGAAATCATCAAAGATGTCACCAACCCTACTTTCCAGATCGATCTTCAAAAACCTATGAAAGCCGATAAAGTGGAGGCCAGCTTTCCGATTGCCGACACCAAACAGGATGGGGATTTCATTTTCATCACCACAAATAAAAACTTCAAAAAAGGCGAAAAATACACCATTGATATCACCTATTCCGGAAATCCTGTGATTGCCAAAAAAGCACCCTGGGATGGAGGCTGGGTTTTTACCAAGGATGAAAAAGGAAATCCTTGGATGAGCGTTGCTGATGAAGGCATAGGGGTTTCTGTATGGCTTCCTACAAAGGATATATGGAGTGACGAGCCGGATAATGGCATTACTATGAAAATCATTGCTCCCAAAGGTCTTGTTGGGGTTGGAAACGGACGTTTAATCGATAAAAAAGCGGACGGAGATAAAACCATATATACTTGGGAAGTTAAAAACCCGATCAACGGCTATTCCATTATTCCTAATATTGGAAAATACGTCAATTTTAAAGATACTTTTAACGGGGAAAAAGGGAAATTGGATCTGGATTATTGGGTATTGGATTACAATCTAGAAAAAGCAAAAAAGCAATTCCAGCAGGTAAAACCAATGCTATCCGCTTTTGAGTACTGGTTTGGTCCGTATCCTTTTTATGAGGATTCTTATAAACTCGTGGATTCTCCGTATCTGGGGATGGAACATCAGAGTAGCGTAGCTTATGGTAATCAATATATGAACGGATATCTGGGACGGGATCTGTCCGGTACGGGAGTGGGATTGAAATGGGATTTTATCATTATCCATGAAAGCGGACATGAATGGTTTGCCAATAATATCACCGCAAAAGATCAGGCTGACATGTGGATCCATGAAAGTTTTACCAATTATTCGGAAGTTCTTTTTACAGAAAAATACCTGGATAAAAAATCAGCAGATATATATGCCATCGGAATACGCAATATCATAAGCAATGACATCCCGATTATCGGTAAATACGGAGTTCGAAATGAAGGAAGCGGTGACATGTACCCTAAAGGTGCCAGCATGATCCACACGATCAGACAGGTTATCAACAATGATGATAAGTTCAGACAGATCCTAAGAGGTCTTAATAAGGAATTCTACCACCAGACGGTAACTACTCAGCAAATTGAAAACTACATCAATTCGAAATCAGGCATTGACTTTTCCAGTGTATTCAACCAGTATTTGAGAACTATTAAAGTTCCGACACTGGAATACTCTCAAAAAGGAGAAGCATTGAAGTTCAGATACACCAATGTTGTTAAGAACTTCAAGCTTCCTATCAGAATTGACGGAGAGCAAACTATAAATCCAACAGAGGTATGGCAAACGGTAAAATTGAAAAAAGGTACTCCTGTTGAGTTTAATAAAAATTATTACGTGAATTATAAGAAGGTACAATAAGCGAAAAGGCTGATAGAGTAAATAGCTAATTTGCAAATTCGCTTTTTCGCCCTTCTGCATTTCAGCGCTTTCTTCATTTTAAGAAAAGTTTAATACCACAATGGAATCTTATTTGTAACAAAATCATTTTTAGAACAACTACTTAACTATAAATTCTAATCAATGAAAAAAATAGCACTAAGCTTAGGTATATTAGCCACTGTTCTGGCCAATGCCCAGTCTATTAAAACCAATATTGACCTGGTGAATGTAAAAGACGATAAGGTGGTGGTAACAATGGAATTTCCTAAAATGAAATCCGGCAATGTAAAATTCCATTTTCCTAAAACAGTTCCCGGAACTTATTCCGTGGATGACTACGGAAGATTTATAGAAGGTATCAAATTCTTCGATAACAAAGGAAGAGAGCTGGCCTACACGAAAGTGGATGACAATTCCTATGCACTTAAAAATGCTCAGTTTTTATCAAAGGTAACTTATCTGGTCAATGACAGTTTTGATGATGAATTGAATACTGAAAAACACAAAGCGGTATTTTCTCCGTCTGGAACTGATATTGAAGCTGGAAAAGTATATTTAATCAATACCCATGGGTTTATAGGATATATAGATGATATGCAGGATGTTCCTTACCAGTTGGTCATTCAGAAGCCCGCTGATTTCTATGGAACCACCGCCCTCGTAGATCAGGATAAATCAGAAGCTACAGACACTTTTACGCTGGCTAACTATGCAAAAGTGACAGATTCTCCGTTAATGTACACCAAACCGGATTATATTACTTTTAATGCAGGCGGTATGGATCTGGTTTTAGGCGTTTATTCTCCGACAGGAAAGTATAAAGCAGCTGACTTTAAAACCAACCTTGAAAAAATGGTCGTTGCCCAAAAGAAATTCCTGGGTGATATGAATACCAATAAAAAGTATGCGATCATGCTTTACCTTTCAGGTGGAGAAGGACCCCAGATTAAAGGTTTCGGGGCATTGGAACACCATGAGTCTACAAGTGTTGTATTACCGGAGGCCATGCCTAAAGAAGCTATCGATCAAACCATTACCGATGTTGTTTCACACGAATTCTTCCATACGGTAAACCCACTGAAAACCCACTCTGAAGAAATTCATTACTTCAATTATGCAGATCCTAAAATGTCTCAACATCTATGGATGTATGAGGGAGGAACAGAGTATTTCGCAAATTTATTCCAAATCCAGGAAGGATTGATCAACAAGGATGAATTCCTGAAGAGAATAGGTGAAAAAATCACCAATTCTAAGAACTATGACGACACAATGCCGTTTACCGTAATGAGTAAAAATGTTCTTGTAGAGCCTTACAAGGATCAGTACAGAAATGTTTACGAAAAGGGAGCCTTACTGGCGATGTGTATGGATATTGAGCTTAGAAAATTATCCAACGGTGAGATGGGGTATCGTGATATGATCAGAAAATTATCACAGAGATTTGGTGAAAACAAACCGTTTAAGGACGACAAACTGATCGATGAACTGGTAACTGTTACCGGCTACCCGCAAGTTAAAGATTTTTACAACAAATATATTGCAGGAAATCAGCCAACACCTTATGCTGACTATTTAAACCAGGTAGGTGTGGAAATAACAAAACAGGAAACTCCACCAATCTTCTGGTTTATTAAAGACCCAAACCAAACAGGATTTAACGAGAAAAACAATACTTTCATTTTTGATGAAAACTCTCCTTTATCTCCTTTTGCGAAGAGCATTGGTTTTAAAATTACGGATGAGATCTATGCAATAGACGGAAAAACTATTGATGTGAAAAATATACAGGCATTTATCAATTATACCAAAACCATCAAAGAAGGACAACCCGTGACAGTAACAGTTCTTAGAAAAAATGGAGATAAGACTGATAAAATAGAGCTGAAAGGAAAAGCAATCCTTGATAAGTTAACTATGGAAACGCTTAAATACAAAGCCAATCCTACACCGGCAGAACAAAAACTGCAGGATCAGTGGTTAACAGGAAAGAAATAATAAACAATACTTAATGAAAAAGCGGGGATTGTTCCCCGCTTTTTTTATTTTTACAGACTTTCTTATCCTTTCTTAATTGTTATCCTAAAAGTAGTCCCCTTGCCCAATTCTGTTTGTGAAATCTTTATGTCACCGTTATGGTATTCCTGCACTACCCTTTTTGCAAGCGACAATCCTAATCCCCAACCCCGCTTCTTTGTTGAATAGCCCGGTTTAAACGCATTTCTTGCCTGCTGCTTTGTCATGCCGCTACCCGTATCTTTCACTTCTACCAGGATATTTTTATTTCTTTCAAATACGGACATTTGCAAAGATCCTTCCCCTTTCATAGCATCTACGGCATTTTTCACCAGATTTTCAATAACCCAGCTCATCAGGATCTTATTATGCGGAACCAGAATAGTATATGTCGGTAGCTGCAGGGTAAAACTTATCTTACTTGAAATCCTGGATTTTAAATATTCATAATTCTCCTGAATCATCTGATTAAAATTCATATCATTAAGCTCCGGCACAGATCCGATTTTTGAAAATCGTTCAGAAATGGTTCTCAGTCTCTCAATATCCTTTTCTATCTCTTCAATTCCTTCAGAATCCGG
Source organism: Chryseobacterium sp. Chry.R1 (assembly GCF_039645525.1). Lineage (NCBI taxonomy): Bacteria > Pseudomonadati > Bacteroidota > Flavobacteriia > Flavobacteriales > Weeksellaceae > Chryseobacterium > Chryseobacterium sp. Chry.R1. Next base: position 2,912,318 of record NZ_CP151793.1, on the reverse strand, counting down.
ATTTTCCAGTTTCATAATCTCCATCCATCCTATCATGGATGAAAGCGGAGTTCCGATCTGGTGTGCGGTTTCCTTCGCCAGACCTGCCCATACATACCCTTCATCCGTTTTTTTAATCGTCCTCAGAAACCAGAATGAAAATAACAGGTAGGATAGGATAAATAGCCCTAAGAAATAAGGATAGTAACGCAAATTGTTAAGCAATGAAGAGTTATCATAAAATACAAACTGCTTATCACCGTTTGCCACTTCAATCTCAAATGGAGCATAATTATTTTCCATTTTTGAGATTAGCTTTTTTAGTTCTCCGGGATTTTCAAGAATTTCTTTGGCAATATTTCTTGAACTCCCTTCAAATATAAAAGGTTCTTTATTTTCATTCGTCAAAATTGATGGAATCTGATCATTCTCCGTTAATATCGCAAACAAAAGCTCCTGGGTCTCAGAACTTTTCTGCTTATTGTCCTGGAGAATCTTTATCGCAGTAGCGAAAACCTTAATTCTTTCAGCCTCTTTTTCCCTTAAATTTTTAATGAGAATATTAGATGAAACAATCAAAGCAATAACAATCACGGTAAGTAACGTAAATACAAACCAGTTATTGATTCTCGATAAAAACGGACGATTCTTCATACCTTTTTTATTTTAAAATATTCAGAATTTTTTGTAATTCCGTATTTCCGCTTCCCTGATAATTATTGATGATAATGGAGAATACATATTTTTTTCCATCCTTTGCCGTTTGATATCCCGCAAAAGATTTTGTATCCCTCATAGTTCCGCTTTTCATTTTCATCCCGTTTTCCTGCGTTGGGAATCCGTCATAATAGGCATCAAACCATGGTTGCTTTTTAGCATACAAGAGAGCCTGTACCTCTGCTTTTGCCGATACATAGTTCTGAGGAGAAAGCCCGCTACCGTCTGCAAAATTGATCATATTCGGATTAATCCCATTGGATTTCCAGAACTCTTTAAGATAGGCAACTCCGCTTTTAAAGCTTGAATTTCCCTTTTTCTCTTTCCCCAGCGTCTTAATAAGAGTTTCTCCATACAGATTAATACTCTTTCTTAGAAACCAGTATATAATCTTATCTAACGTCGGTGATTGATACGTAAGAAATATATTTTTCTTAGGAACTTCAAATATCTGTTTCCCCTCAATTTCGAGTTGGGAATTCGTAATAACCTTCCCTGAAAAGCTAATTCCGGCTTCCTTAAGCCACTGTTTTACTTCTACTCCCAATTGTAAAGGAGGATTTGGAGTTGATCCTGAAACAGTAACCGTTTTACCGGCAGGTAAAGTTCCGTTAATCAATGCCACATCCGAGTGTGGTGCCGTGAAAATAAGGCTCTGATCCGAACTTCCACCGGCTTTCAGGTCATTTAACCATTGAACTCCTTCCAGCGGATATGAAAAGCTTTTAAAAGTAGTGCCGTTGATGTTGATATCAAACTGGTTCTCTCTCCAGTTGATCCCCCAAACTCCGGCGCCGTAATAATTCCCCAGATCATCCCAGGGCCAGCCCCCGGGAATCGTCTGATGGTCAAAATATGAATCATCGATCACCAGGTCTCCGTTAACCTTTGCAATTCCCTGCGTTTTGATTGCTTCGATAAGCTTTTTCTTAAAATTTTCAGGTTTGTATGCTTCGTATCTCCAGCTTCCCAGAGTAGGATCACCATTAGAACTGATCAATAGGTTTCCGTTAAGAACATCTTTTGAAATCGTACCCGAATAACCGGCTGTTGTTTTAAAAGTATAATTTTTCCCTAATGTTTCCAATGCTGCCCCAGCCGTAAATATTTTCTGCGTGGAAGCAGTCGAAAGTCCTTTATTTCCCTGATAATCGTAAATCAAACGCCCGTTTTCATCGGTTACATAAAACGATAAACTGGATGCTATTCCTCCTGAAGAATTCATAAGATCATTTGTAGCATCGTCTAATTTTTGAGCGATATCCTGAGCAAAAACTATTTGTGTAGATAATATAAGAACACCAAGTGTTTTTTTCATTGCATCATTGTTATGGTGATTGATTATTTCGCAACTTATGTTGACTATATCATTGCTGAATAGTCCATTCTTTATTCAAATATAAAAAAAGATAGTGGGATCAGATTAATGAGCTTCCTGCCTCAATTTCATAGGGTGCCCTTCCCTTCTCAAAAATCCTTGTCAGTTCGCTTCCTTCAACCGTTATATTTCCACCAATTCTCCTGATCCAGTTTCCTTCACGCAACCCGATTACCTTTAAATCATTTTGGGTTAGAAATTCAAGAATTCTGGTTTCCCGGGTTTCGCCGTTATGTTTTAATTCCGGATTTGGATCCAGATAGTGAGGGTTCAGATTAAAAGGGACCAAGCCCATACAATCAAAACTTGGAGGATAAACGATAGGCATATCATTCGTTGTTTTCATATTTTGTCCTCCGATATTGCTTCCCGCGCTGCATCCTAAATAAGGCTTACCTTGTTCTATATTATTCTTTAAAACCGACATCAGATTTTCCTCATGTAAAGTTTTAACCAATAAAAATGTATTTCCACCTCCTGTAAAATATCCTTTCGCATTATATAAAGCAGCGGCTTTATCGTCAAATTCATGAAGGCCTTTTACTTTAATACCTATTGTTTCAAAAAAAGAACGGGCTTTTGCCGTATAATCGTCATGGGATATCCCTCCAGGCCTTGCATAAGGAACAAAGATGATTTCATCAACACCCTTATATAATTGTATTAATTCTTCTCTTAAATATTCCAGGTATTCGCCACCGAAAATGGCTGATGTCGAAGCTAATATGATATTCATACAATGAAATTATTGTGGTTATAAAACTAGTTGAAGTACAAAGATAACTGAAACCACAACGAATCAAAAATTAAGCTAAAAAAAATAGCTGTATCCGTTAATATTTTCTAAAAAAACTTAAAGCCTCTAAAATTTAGCCATTTATGGAATTATTATTGAATTTCAAAATGTAGAATTATAAAATATAAGATTATGAAAATCGTTAAAATTAATATCAAAAATCTATTTTTAGGTTTATTATTTGTAGGAGGAATGAGTTTGGTTAATGCACAGGTAGATAGCACCAAAACAACAGCCAATACAGCTGCAACAACTCAAGCTGGAGATTCCAGTATTGAGGGTCTTAAAAAACAAATTGAAGCCAATCCAAAGGATACAGAATCGTTAGCTAAATTAGCTGCAGCTTATCAGGATGCTTCAGATTGGACCAATGCAGTGGCGACTTGGAAAAAGATATCTGTTTTATTACCCGATTGGGCTCCGGCATATTACAGCCAGGCTTACGCATATCAGGCTGCTAAAGATGATGCCAATGCTAAAATTGCTTATGAAAAGTATATAGCAACTGTAAAACCTGAGGAAGTAGAGCAAAACAAGAAAAACCTTGCGTATGCTTATTTCTATCTGGCCTTTTCAGAACAGCAGAGCGACCGTAATAAAGCAAAAGAACATATAGCTAAGTCGTTACAGTATGACCCCACCAATCAGGATGCTTTAAAACTTAGCAAAACCTTAAATTCATAAAAAATAAAATCCGGAAAATTTCCGGATTTTTTATTTCTGTATTTTATTTGATCATTTTACCGAAGAAATCGGTTTCTCCTTTCAGGTGTCTTATAATTTTATCAATGTTTCTTTCAATGCTTGCCTCGGTTTTAAGGTTATTGATATAACGGACCAATTCCAGCTTTCTTGAAGGGATTAAACTTTCAAAATTACGCAGGGTAACAGGATCTTCCCTGATCGCCTGGTCAAGTTTAGGATGAATAACAATACTCCTGTCCGAGCTATCATATTCTATTGAAACTTCTATTATCTCACCAATTCTTTTGGGAGAATTCTTTAACATGACAAGATTTATATACAATCTCCATTCTCCGAGATACTTCATTAAATTCTGCTTATATTCCACACCATTCACTGTTCCTTTCACAGGAATAGGGCTCTTATCTCTTCCTGAAACTTCAAAAATTGTTTTTAATATTTCTTCAGGAATGAAAACAAAAGGATTAATTCCTATAATTTCAAGCCGTGCTGTAAACAGATTATTTTCCATATATCACAAATTTAGAAAATAGTTTAATAGGATAAAATAGTAGACAATCAATAGATATCCGACAGACTATTTATGTTTTCCAACCTCTAACTTCTAACCTCTAATATCTAATATCTAATATCTACCTTCCAGTCTCAAACCAACAAAACAGCAACTAAGTTTTCCACTCGCAAAGTATTCCTTATCTTTGCAGGAATAAATCTATGTAACAAAATGAAATTTTTTATTGACACTGCTAATTTAGAGCAAATTAAGGAAGCTAAAGATCTTGGAATTTTAGATGGTGTAACCACTAACCCTTCATTAATGGCTAAAGAAGGTATCCAGGGAGCTGAAGCAATCAAGAACCACTACAAAACGATCTGTGAAATTGTAGATGGTGATATTTCTGCAGAAGTACTTTCTACAACATATGAGGAAATGATCAAAGAAGGAGATGAATTGGCAGCAATCCATCCAAACATTGTGGTAAAAATTCCGATGATTAAAGATGGTATCAAAGCATTAAAATATTTTTCGGACAAAGGGATCAAGACGAACTGTACATTGATTTTCTCTCCGGGACAGGCTCTTTTAGCAGCAAAAGCAGGAGCAACTTATGTTTCTCCATTCCTGGGAAGACTAGATGATATTTCTACGGACGGGCTTAACCTTATCCAGGAGATTCGTTTGATTTTTGACAACTATATGTACGAAACTGAGATTTTAGCAGCATCTATCCGTCATTCTATGCACATTATTGATTGTGCTAAAATCGGTGCTGACGTGATCACTTCGCCACTGGCTCCAATCTTAAGCCTGTTAAAGCACCCGCTTACAGACAGTGGATTAGCTCAGTTTATTGCAGATTCTCAGAAATTGGCTTAACAGCTTAACCATATTGCATAAAAAATCCCGAAATGAATTCGGGATTTTTTATTTTATTTATAAAGATCAGGCTCTATTTTATTATTGTTATTTTTCATTTCTTCTCTCGCCCTTTTCTCTATATTCCTGTACATTTCATTCATATCAATGTCTTTCCCATCCTTATTTTTCATTCTTACGACAGCTCCGGCCGGAAGTGTGCTCATTGTTTGCTTCATGTCCTTTGTGGGATCTGCCTGATAATCTTTCCAGGCTTTTTTAAACTGTTTTTTTGTTACTTCGATATCTTTGCCCCCCAAACCGATCATGGTTACTCCCGGCATTTGTATGTCTTCGTCCTGGCTTAAGTTTGTCTTTTTATTTCCAATCAAAGTCATTATATGCGAACCTGTTTTGTCTTCAAGCTTCACAATTAAACCGGGCAATCCATAGAATTTATAAGGTCCGTCCTGAAAAGGGATATCGGTACTAAACCAGGCAGTCCATTCTCTGCCTCCATAGGTTGTTGTTGCTTTTTGGGTGTTATACTCTCCTATTTTTTGTTTTTCAGAAAGAATCTTCCATTCAGGTTTTTGATCTTCTGCTATTTTATAGATTGTGTTCCCTATTTTTTCTGAAAGTACAACCTTATAGTCGGGATATGTTTTGGTAACGCTTGTAGCAATCACACCCGGTTTCATATTTTTTTTGATATTAATACTTTCTCCAAAACCGCCTTTCATTTGCTTTGCGATATCCGCTTTTGTTGTAGAGTCGGAGACAAATTTTTCACGGCTGTAATATTTTGAGCCATTTTTATCAATATCCAGGAGCATTACATCACTTTTTATATCCGCTCTGTTGGTGGAATCCGAGATATATTTATAATCATAATAAAACCTGTTTGCCTGGGCATGAGTAAGTATACTCAAAAGTAAAAAAAGTAAAATATTATTTTTCATAGGTTATTGAGACATAAAAAAGCTTTGCCAATTCTGGATTGACAAAGCCAATTGGAACTTTATTATTTTGTCTGAATTCTTATCTCTCCTGAAGGATCTCCGTCTTTTGTGCGTTTATTCACATTCATACTTTTAATATCCTTTGGATTAATAGCATCAAATTCTTTTCTGGTGACCTCTACTCCGTTAATGTATAATTTCATGTTACCGTAATTATTAGCGGATCCGTTTACTCTTGGAACTGTAAAAGTATTTACATCTTTAAAATTAGAGTTCAGCCTCACTGTCACCGGATTATCCGAATCGCTAAAACTGGATGTATACACATAAACTCTTCTATTGTTGCCATCCAATGCTCTTCTTTCTGCATCCAGCTTCATTCTTTCTGCATCAAGTTTAGCTCTTTTTTCGTTAAGCCTGGCACGCTTTCTATCGAGTTTCGCTCGTTTCGCAGCCGTTTCCATAGCTCCTTTTGCATTCTCGGAAGCCTTGGCAAGTTCTGCTGCATCCCATTTCATATCCTTAATTTCACTGAACTTGAATGCTTTCATTCGAGGAGCTGTCGGAGGAACCGGAGGCGTTGGCATATCCTGGAAATCGAAATTAATTTCAGGTATTTCAGGAATCTCAACGTTCATATTCTTGAGCTCTTTCACTTTATTCTTCCATTCATCGGATTTGAAAAAGTCATTAATTCTTTTAATTTCATTTCCATTAATGGTATAAGCCATTCTGAAATCATCGGAACTTGTAATTTTTCCCATTTCAGCTGACAGATCATTAAGCTCATCTACATTCTTCTGGAACTCTTTACTTTCCGGCTTAAGGCTTTTCAGAGCCATACTTTTTTCCTGGATTTTCTTTCCAAGATCTTTTAATTTCTCTGTTTCTTTTTTTCTTAACAGCTTTTGTTGTGAATCATCAATTTTACCGATTTTGGCAGGAATGGTGTCTTTTATGATGGAAGTTACATTCTGAATTTTGGCTTCAGGCTGTTCTTCCATTCTGGATACTGCTTCCCGGATCGCTATGTTGGTTTCTTTGATCTCTTTATTCTTCGCATTTACCATATAGGCAAAAGCCACTGTAAATAAAACCGGTAATGCAAAAATCCTTCGCGCATACCCGAATTTGGTTTTGGGTTTTTGTAACATTTTTAGACGTTTTTTTAAATTTGAACTTAAAAACGGACTGGTTGCAGGTAACTGTGTTCCGGAAAAGTGACTTGCTAAAAGCATCTGCGCAAATGCTTTTGTGTCCGATTGTTTGACGGCTTTTTTATCAGCCAGGTATTCATGGATAAGACCGAGTTCTTTTTTCATCATATAAAAGAACGGATTGAACCAGAAAACTGAAGTAATCACTTCGATAAAAATTTTATCAAAGGAATGCTTCTGTTCAATATGTACCATCTCATGCTTTAAGATCTGTTTCCCAATATCAGAATTCAACTGTATTGAATTCTTCCAGAATAGATTTTTAAAGTATGAAAACGGTGCTTCAGTAAGGTTTGTATGGTAAAAATTTATACCATCAAAACTCTCTTTTTGAAATTTCTTTTTAAGCTGTTGGATCCTGATGATCCCATAGATAAACCTTCCTAAAAAATAGAAAGAAACCAGTCCCAAAGCTGAAAAAATAATTCTAAAATAAATGTGGTCATTGCTTATGTTTTTATGTGAATTAAAATTCTGTAATTTATTGAGCAGCACATACACCTCATTATTCACTTCTATAGTAAAATCATCAACCCTCATAAGAGGTAATAACAATGAAAGTAATATAGCCGATAACAGATAGAATCTGTTATAATGATGAAATGTCTTGTCCTTTAAAGACAACTGATAATACAAAAATGTTACACCAGAACATACAATTACTTTCCCAAAGTATAGAAGTAGAGTTTCCATATCAGTTTTTCTTTTTGAGTTCGTTGAGCAGCATTTCAAGATCTTCTACCGTCATTTCATTTTTTTCTACCAAAAAAGAGACTGCACTTTTATAAGATCCTTTGAAATAATTTTTTACAAGACTTTTCATCGTCTTTCCCGAATACTGTTCCTTTGTGATCAGTGCAAAATATTCATGCTGTCTGCCATAAACATTATAATCAACAAATTCCTTATCCTTTAATACTTTTAGAATAGTTGAAACAGTATTTGTGTGAGGTTTGGGTTCAGGAAACAAATCAAGAATATCCTTGAGGAATCCTTTTTCTATTTTCCATAAATACTGCATTACCTGTTCTTCTGCTTTTGTTAAAGTCTGAATTATCATATCCTGTTCATTTATCTTGAATGATATATCGTCGCTAAATTCTATATCACTATTTAATTAGTTATACAAATGTAGAAATAAATTACATTCAAACAACTATTTTTTTAGTGATAAATAGAATAAGCGCCTAACTAATTGATATTCAACATAATATTTTTTATTAAAATATGTTAAATTTATAAGTAGTAATCAAATTCCACTGAATTATCAATAGAAAATTCTTTAATTACAATATAAATTCTTAAAACTTGTTAATTTTTATTAAATAAAATTAAAATGAATATGCTTAAACTGGGAAAATATATTTATTTTAGTGCTTTAAAAATTTCTCATGAAAAGATATAATTTACTGATTGTACTATTACTACTTATTTTTAACATTACTAATGCTCAAAAGAAAGGTTCGCCTGCTGCAGATTTCAGCGCTTTAAAGGAAGCAAAAACTAAAATTGAAAATACAGTTCCTGCGGTTATCGGACATTTACAAGCGATCGCTACCAAAGAAGGAGACAATAATATTCTTACCAACGGAAAAGCAGCACTGGGAAAAGAATATGGTATTTTAGAATCTGAATGGTACTTATACAGAGGAAATATGAACAACTGCATTTTAAATAATTCTTCAAAGAAAGCTAAAAAGTGCATGGAATACCACACCCAATACCTGAGAAATACGCTTATCAACTATAAAAACTATATTACTTACCTCACAAAAAAGAATGGATATCTTGGAGTGGAAGGTGATACTAAAATTGATTTTAATCCTAGTGAAATCACTACAAAATTAAATGACGCTTATTTTAATGGTGATGATGCCTCCAACAGAATGAAAGGAAATCAAAAGAAAGAATTTCTGGGTCAGACAATGGCAGATGATCTTAAATTAAAACCTTATGCTGAACTAGCACAATAATATAATCCCGCTTTATGCGGGATTTTTTAACATAAAAAAGAGAATCACTTTGTGATTCTCTTTTGCTTTAGTAGCGGGAACCGGACTCGAACCGATGACCTTCGGGTTATGAGCCCGACGAGCTACCTACTGCTCCATCCCGCGGTATATTTTTAGAGTGTTTACCGAAAACACTTGCTTAGTAGCGGGAACCGGACTCGAACCGATGACCTTCGGGTTATGAGCCCGACGAGCTACCTACTGCTCCATCCCGCGGTGTATTTTTAGAGTGCTTACCGAAAGCACTTGCTTAGTAGCGGGAACCGGACTCGAACCGATGACCTTCGGGTTATGAGCCCGACGAGCTACCTACTGCTCCATCCCGCGATGTATTTTTTAGAGTGTTTACCGAAAACACTTACTTAGTAGCGGGAACCGGACTCGAACCGATGACCTTCGGGTTATGAGCCCGACGAGCTACCTACTGCTCCATCCCGCGATATTGGATTGCAAATGTACGACTTTTTTTTAAAATTCCTAATTTTTCTTTTAAATAAAGGAGTTTTATAAAAACTATACATTTATTTGTATCTTTGTTTTATGGCAAAAATATTAAAAATTTACCCTGACAATCCTCAGGAAAATCTTATTAATGAGGTGGTTAAAACCTTGAATAATGGTGGATTAATTATTTATCCTTCTGATACTATTTATGCATTGGGTTGTAATATTTTTGACATCAAAGCCATGGAAAAACTGGCTCAGATCAAAAAAATGAAGCTGGAAAAAGCCCAGTTTTCAATTATTTGTAACGACCTTAGTCACCTTTCGGATTTTACAAGACCCATTGATACTTCCGTATTTCGATTTTTAAAAAGCCACCTTCCCGGACCTTTTACATTCATTCTGGATGCCAACAAAAGTGTTCCTCTGGCTTATAAAGGACATAAAACAATAGGTATCCGTGTTCCAGACCACTCCATTCCTCAACTGATTGTTGAAAAATTGGGACATCCGATTGCTTCTACCTCTATCAGGGATGAAGATGAAGTGATCGAATACTCTACCGATCCGGAACTCATCGCTGAAAAATACGATCATCTGGTCGATATTGTCATTGATTCAGGATACGGAGACAATGTAGCTTCTACTATTGTAGATCTTACTTCCGGAGAACCTGAAGTAATCAGACAGGGAAAAGGGATTATATAAGCTTTCTAAATAGAAGTTAGAAATTAGAGGTTAGAGGTTAGGAAGAAACTAAAAATGGGATATATTTCCGGATTTCCCCAATAACGATTATTATCCAACATTAAATATATATTGTTTATTATATACCTCTCACTGAGGTTCTTATTATATTATTTTATGAAAATCATTACATCACCGGCTAAATTAATGAACGTAGAAAACTCAACTGACCTGTTGAGATCCACTACCCCGAAATTCATTGAAGAGGCAGAATTTATACAATCATTTTTAAAACATAAATCACCTAAGTATCTTTCCGAACTCATGGAGATCTCTCCTAAGCTGGCAGATGAAAACTGGGAAAGAAATCAAAACTGGAAAGCAAATCCAAAGCCTAAAGAATCTGCACCAGCTATGTTTGCGTTCACCGGAGAAGTATACAGAGGGCTGGATGCCAAAACCCTGGATAAAAGTGCCGTGGATTATCTGCAGAAAAATTACAGAATGCTTTCAGGTCTTTATGGCTTGTTAAAACCTTCTGATAAAGTCATGTTGTACCGACTTGAAATGGGCCGTCATTTTGAATTTGATCAATACAAAAATCTATATGAGTTCTGGAGAGAGAAAATTACAGATCAGCTGAACTCAGAAATGAAGAAAAATGAGATTCTGCTTCAACTGGCAAGTAATGAATATGGAAAAGTAATTGACCGGAAAAAACTGAACCATAAAGTAATTGATTTCGATTTTTATGAATTAAAGGACGGAAAATTAAAAACGATTGTTGTGTATACCAAACACGCCAGAGGTCTTGTTGTAAGATTCTGTGCTGAAACCAATGCCCAAACGCTGGACGATGTTAAAGCCTTTAATTATGAAGGTTATATGATCGACGAAGAAAAATCTACAGATACCAAATTGGTTTTTACAAGATAAATGACAATTTCAGAATTTAAAATCCATTTCAAAAAAGAGCTGAGTAATCTGTATTCAGCATCTGAAAGTGCTTTCCTGTTTTCTGTTTTTGTTGAAAAATTAATCGGATTTGATCAGTTCCAGCAAAGACGGTTTTCTCATCAGGAGTTGCTATCTGATGATGAAAAGGAGCTTCAGAAAATAACCGCAGAGCTAAAAACCGGTAAACCTTACCAACATATCCTAGGTGAAACGGAATTTTACGGGATGACATTTTTTGTGAACGAAAATGTTTTAATACCACGCCCCGAAACAGAAGAACTGCTTGAGATAGCCATTGATACAATCCAAAGTTCGTTTTCTGAACAGAAAGATCTTAAGATTCTTGATATTGGTACAGGAAGCGGAGTTATTCCTTTGGTTCTTAAAAAACATTTTCCGGATGCCGATGTTTCATCTATAGACTTTTCAGAAGCAGCTTTAGAAACAGCAAGAAGAAATGCTGTTTTTCATGAGCTGGATGTTCGTTTTATGTATGGTGACTATCTGAATTTTAAGCTTACTGAAAATTATGATGTCATTATTTCCAATCCTCCTTACATCGGGATTGAAGAAGAAGTTGAAATTGAAGACTCTGTGAAAGGATTTGAACCACAAATGGCGCTCTTCTCCCCTACTTCTGATGCTTTGATCTTCTACAGGAAAATCGCTGAAGATTCGAAAAAAAACCTGAACGGAAACGGATTGTTATTTTTAGAAATTAATCAAAAATTAGGATCCGAAACCCTGGAGCTTTATTCTTTCTTTTCGGAGGCTCATCTGGTAAAAGATTTGTCTGGAAATGACAGGTTTATAACGGGAAAAAGATAGGATTCCGGTATTTTCGATTAGTTCTGTATCTTTAGCTCAAATTTCAAATAACCATGCCACATTTTATCATAGATTGCTCAGAAAATATTTTAGATCAGAAATCTCCCGGTGAAATAATGAATGCAGTTTACGAGACTGCAGAAAACTCCGGACTTTTTGCAAAAGGAGATATCAAAGTGAGATTAAAGCCTTTTAAATATTATAAGATGGATGATGGAAAGGAAAGCTTTATCCATATTTTCGGAAATATTATGGCAGGAAGAACAATAGAACAAAAGACCAGCTTATCCAGACAAATAATAGAACGGCTGAATCTGATGTTTCCGGATATACCTATTCTGTCTATTAATATACAGGAGTTTAAAGCAGCAACTTATTGCAATAAATCTTTAATCAACCCTGAAAATAAGAATAAGGACAGACACTTTCCTGGTCACTGATATTTTTTAAACGAAACAATATTTAGCATAATACTTGTTTTCCTTTACATCAATAAGCAAATTTTTACGTCAAAAATTAAATAATCATGGAATTTAAAACTCACCAGGTCAATGGTATCAAAGTAGCGGAAGTGATTTCCGATAACGCGATTATACAATCGGCTCAGGACGGTATCGATCTCTTAGGTAACGCCTACTATCAGGGGTTTGATAAGGTGATTATCTATGAGAAAAATATAACCCCGGAATTCTTTGACCTCAAAACTAAAATTGCCGGCGATATTCTCCAGAAGTTCTCCAATTACAGAATGGGATTAGCCATTATAGGAGATTTTAGTCAATATGAAAGTAAAAGTATGAAAGATTTTATTTTTGAAAGCAATAAAACCAGGCATATTAATTTTGTTGAAACGTTGAAAGAGGCTTTGGAGAAGTTTTCAAAGTAGTATATTCTTTATTCTGAAAAAAATCTATCGCATCGGCAATTGCTTTATCTACGGACTGGTATTCCAGGTTTAATTGTTCTATTGACTTGCAGTTGGTATAATAATTATCTATTCTCAAAGCTTTCATGTTGGGTGAGCTTAGATTCGTCTTTACATTCAGCCATCTTAGTAAATCCCCTGTTATTCCCAAAAGTATCAGAATGAAATCCGGAAGTGGAAGCAATAAAGGGTTTTGATGGGTAATCAGATTTACTTTTTTAAAGAAGTCTTTATATTTTAAATTCTCATGCCCTAAAAGATACCGCTCTCCATTTTTTCCCCTTTCGATGGCATTAACGATTCCAGAGGCAACGTCTTCCACATGAACAAAATTCTTTCCTCCGGATGGGTAAAAAACCAGATTTTTCTTCCATACCCAATAAATAATTTTCCCCGAGCTGGGCTTCCAGTCATAAGGCCCGATCATAAACGTCGGATTTAGAATAACAACTTCAGTGGTTTTGTTGTTTCGGAAAAGAAAACCCTCAGCTTCTGATTTACTTCGGGCATAATAAGATTTTGTGAAGGGATATTTTTGATCGGAGCTTTCATGACCTAATTCGTCAAGATTCCCATATCCCATCGTATTCGCAGTACTTACAAATAAGAACTTTTTAACCCCGGCTTCAACTGACTGTGAAAACAAATGAACCACGGCATCATAATTTGTTTTTCTGTATTCCCCATAGGAAAGCAGATCCTGCCCAGTTTCAGCAGCAATATGAATGACGAAATCCACCAGTTTAAGATGCGAGGAAACATCAGAAAACAAACTTCCCTCAACTAACCGGAGGTTTTCATCTTCCTGACCATAATAGCGACTTTTCTGCCGCACCAAAGCAATAACAAAATAACCATCTCTTAATAATTTTTTAACAACATGAGTTCCTAAAAGCCCGGTACTACCGGTAACAAAAACTTTTTTCATGCTTCTATTTCTTTTTTTATTGCGTTCGTCATCAAAGGTAATTTAATCCAGATGGGCAATATCTTCATTACCAGCCAACTTATAGGATTAACCATGATGACAGAATCTCTTTTGAATAGCTGGTTGACACATCGTGCAGCCACCTTATTAGGATCAAGCAAAGTCAGCTTTCCTAAAAAACCCTGTTTTTCAATTCTTTCGCAGACATCTTTATTGGTTTTCATTGCTCCCGGATTCACAACACTCACAAAAACATTGGTATCTTTCAGTTCCTCATGTAATCCTCTGGAAAAGGAATGGATAAATGTTTTGGAGGCGGGATAAACCGTTTTAAAACCAATCGGTGAAAATGCAGCCATGCTAGAAACATTTAAAATATAAGCTTTGGGTTGTTTCAAAAGATTAGGCAACAGCTGATGGGTCATTAAAGAAGTAGCCATAACATTGACCTGTAATATCGTATTGATATAATCAGGCGTAGCATCCACAAATTTTCGGGTTCCTCCCAGACCGGCATTATTAATTAAAATATGGATATTAAAAGACCTGTTCAGCTCCTCTGTTATCTGCATTACATTTTCATTTACAGAAAGATCAATTTCATAATAATGGGTTTTTACATCATAGATTTCTGCTATTTTTTTACTTAAATAAGCCACATTCTGACCAGGCAGACTGATAAGAATAACATTGATCTTCTTTTTAGCCAGATGCTCGACAAACGCCTTGCCTAATCCCTGACTTGCTCCCGTTACAACAGCAAATGATTCTTTAGTATCCATGATAAAAATTATGGTACAAATGTATCTTTATGAAGATCCTTTTCTGTTCCATCTTATATGACTGAACACATTTAAGCACAAATCATAAACAACTTAAAATCAATATAATAAAAGTAAAAAAGGTTAAAATTTATAAACCTGAACTTATTTTTTAAACTCAGAAGGGGTCTGATCAGTGAATTTTTTGAAGGTGGTATTAAATGAGGTCTTGGAATTGAATCCGGATTCGAAAGCAATCCCTAAAATGGAAAGCTTATTGGCGTCATTATTTTTCAGCAACTTTTTAGCATGCTCGATTCTATATTCATTAATGAACTGAAAGAAATTTTTTTGAAAGCCGGTATTGATCACATACGATAAATGATGAGTAGAAACAGACAAGTGTTCTGCAAGCTTAATTAAATTCAGCTCACTATCCAGGTAAAGCTTTTCTTTTTCCATTACATTTTCAAGCTTTGTTTTAAGCCGGGATAATTCTTCATCAGAAATGAGCTTTCGTTTGATTTCTTCATTTTCTGCTTCATCATTAATGGATATGAGCTCATCCCGTTGTTTTTCCTCAACAGGATAAATTTCTTTTTGCTTCAGCGAGTAATACGCTACAAAATAAACCACTAAAAGAAAAGCTATATTGATGAAAGCATTTAATGATGTAGAATCATAGAAAAGATTGTAGATAACATATACTATATTGATAATCAAAAGAATGAGAATAATATACTCCAGCCAATTAAGATTGATCCCTTCCGTATTAGCAGAGAATTGCTGAATTCTCTTTTGATGTTTCCGTATGGTAAAATAAGAAAGCCCTGTATAAAATACCGCCTGAAATAATATCAATCCTATAAATGTAAACTCAAAAAAAGATTGGTTTTTAAAGTTTCCGTAACGTTGTAACAACAAATTGATCAGAAAAATAACAGGTAAAACAGCATATTTTACGTCCGACCTCTTAAACCTAAATGAAGGATTTGTAAAGAATAAAACACTGAAATAAAACATAATGGGTGTAAAAAACTGAACGAACTGAACAAAAAGAATTGAATGAATTTCTATCTGAGAAACTTTGATCAGTGACCAAATTTCATCCAGCCAGTACGTAGACCACAAAAAAAGAAACAAACCAAACCATAGGTTGGCTTTTCGGTTAACTTTAAGGGGATTGGCCAGTTTTAACAAAGAAAGCAAAACCAATGAACCATAGATAAGTATGACGATAAAACGATTCAACTCTATTGTATTCATTGGTTTTGATATTTTATTTAAAGATAGGTTTTTTATCCTATTCTTTTCCTGACAAAAATTTCATAGCTTAAGTACAGGAGCGGAATCGCCATAATGCCAATATACAAACCGTTATCCATTGCTCTTTCAGGTTGATTGATCACCGCATATAGCAAACCAAAAAAGGCTCCGCCAAGATGCGCTGCATGACCTATATTATCATGTTGTCTGGGATTAAGCATCATATAGACGGAATAGCTGAAATAAAGAAGCCCGAAAATATAGCCCGGAATTCCGATAGGAATAAAGAATATATATATTTTAAGATCAGGAATAAGTGCAATTCCGGCAAATAATATCCCTGAAACCCCTCCACTCGCTCCAATAGCAGAATACCATGGCTGCTTCTGATAGATAAAGAGGGAAAACATGTTTCCAAGCAGTATAGAACCAAAGTATACAATTATGAAACCCAGATTTCCAAAACCTTCCATTACGATAGGCCCAAAGAAATAAAGAGTCATCATATTAAACAGAAGATGCATTAAATCTGCATGAAGGAAACCTGCAGAAAGGAGACGGATGTACTCTTTCCTGTTTTGAATAGCTCCTACATTAAATTTATACTTTTCGAAAATACCA
The DNA here is from genome assembly GCF_039645525.1 of Chryseobacterium sp. Chry.R1. NCBI lineage: Bacteria > Pseudomonadati > Bacteroidota > Flavobacteriia > Flavobacteriales > Weeksellaceae > Chryseobacterium > Chryseobacterium sp. Chry.R1. The sequence goes on along the minus strand of NZ_CP151793.1, from coordinate 2,895,778 downwards.
TGATTATTAAAAGCAATAAAGCTGATAATACTGGTAGCTATAATAACTAATAATAAGATATTCATGATTAATTTAAAATTTAATTTTCGTCACTATCAGTATCTCCTTCAAAAAGATCACCGATAACCCCACCGTCTTCATCAATGCCTTCAGTATGTTCAGGCTCTTCATATACTTCCGGTTCCTCTTCTTCAATCTCCGGAACGGTAATATTTATTGCTTTTACCTTGAATTTGGTAAATTGATTTCCGATTGCTTTTATACCTTTCACCATAATAAAATCATCAATATTTATGGTTTCGGGATCACGTTCTTTTCCTTTATCTTTTGAAAAAATGATTTCTGCAGTAGATCCGTTGGCTACTATCACATTCTCAATAAAGGATTTGTTATGCTCCGAAGGCATGAAATTCTGGGGATTGGTATTATTTTCGAGAAGGAACCTTTTAATAAAATACATCTCTTTTTCCCCGTCATAATAAATACAGGTTACAGGTTGCTGCGGCCGCCATTTTTCAAGGATCAGGTAATCATCGTCAAAACGGTTTCCAAGGTCAAAACTTACCAGCTTTGCCTCTCCATTGGAATTAATCGTCAGGATTTTATCATCTCCTTTAAAATTCCCTAACAAAGTCCCCCTGCCATCAGCATTTAATCTTCGTACCGTATCATCAAACCAGATTCTTCTTGGAGCCAGGGTTGAAATACCTTCTTCCTTAAGATCTACTTTTTTCACGGAGTATTTGGTCACCAGGTTTCCTTTGGAATCGCGGCCTTTAATTGCCAATTCAGAAAAATCGATATCCATCTTATTTTTTCTGATTCTTGGATTCGGTTTCAAGAGAACAGTAACCGTTTCAGCTTCTCCATTCGGATTAGCGGAAAAATAAAGCACTTCGGAGCCTTTTTTATCAGATGCCAGAGGATAATCTGTATTTCTTGTCACCGCCGTCACGGAGAAACGTTTCATATAATACGGACCTTCTTTACCTTCACGGTAAATCATATTATACACTGTTCTCTTGTCGTTTTTCTTCCAGACAGCCACATGCAGGAGATCTTTTCCGATAAAGGTTTTTGCCTCTACTTTGACGATCTTCATACTTCCGTCTTTTCTGAAAGTTATAATATCATCGATATCGGAACAGTCGAACAGGTATTCATCTTTTCTCAATGAGGTTCCTATAAATCCTTCTTCACGGTTTACATAGAATTTTTCGTTAGCCACGGCTACTTTTGTAGCATCAATGGTATCGAAAATTCTTAATTCGGTTCTTCTCTGCTTTTCTTTACCGTACTTCTTCTGAATATTTAAATAATACTCGATAGCATAAGCGATAAGATTAGCAAGATTATGTTTAACCTGCTCTATCTTACCTTCAAGAGCAGCAATATTTTCTTTAAATTTATCTAAGTCGAACCTGGAAATTCTCTTGATTCTGATCTCTGTTAGCTTCAGAATATCTTCCTCAGTAACGGCTCTCAAAAGATGCTTGGTATGTGGTTTTAATCCTGCATCAATAGTTTTGATTACCTCTTCCCAAGTCTTTACTTCTTCAATATCGTGATAGATTCTGTTTTCGATGAAAATCCTTTCCAATGAGGAGAAATGCCAGCTTTCCTGAAGTTCGTGAAGTTCAATTTCCAGTTCTTTTTTCAGCAATGAAACGGTATGATCCGTATTCATTCTCAGGATTTCAGAAACACTCAGGAACATTGGTTTATCTCCCACAATTACACACGCATTCGGAGAAATTGTTACCTGACAATCTGTGAAGGCATATAACGCATCAATTGTTTTATCCGGTGATACGTCATTATGGAGATGGATCAGAATTTCTACGGTATCGGACGTATTGTCTTCAATTTTTTTAATCTTGATCTTACCTTTTTCATTAGCCTTTAGGATAGAATCTATCAGATCACTGGTTGTTTTGGAAAAGGGAAGTTCAGAGATAACCAAAGTATGTTTATCGGTCTGTGTAATTTTGGCTCTTGCACGTACTTTACCACCTCTTTGTCCGTCGTTGTATTCAGAAACGTCCAGATACCCTGCTGTAAGGAAATCTGGGAAAAGTTCAAACTTTTTTCCTTTAAGGTGAGCTACTGAAGCATTGATCAGTTCATTAAAGTTATGAGGAAGTATCTTCGTGGATAATCCTACACCAATCCCTTCTACCCCCTGCGTTAAAAGTAAAGGAAATTTTACGGGAAGATCTATTGGCTCGTTATTTCGTCCATCGTAAGATTTTGCCCACTCCGTTGTCTTAGGATTGAAAACTACCTCCAGTGCAAAAGGGGTTAATCTGGCTTCAATATACCTTGCTGCTGCAGCCGAATCTCCGGTAAAGACATTCCCCCAGTTTCCCTGAGTGTCAATCAGAAGCTCTTTCTGCCCGATCTGTACCATGGCATCAGTAATAGAAGCGTCTCCGTGGGGGTGATATTTCATTGTATTTCCTACAATGTTCGCTACCTTATTGTACCGCCCGTCCTCCAGCTCACGCATGGAATGCATAATTCTTCGCTGAACGGGTTTTAATCCATCGTAGACCGATGGAATCGCTCTATCTAAAATCACGTAAGAAGCATAGTCCAGAAACCAGTCTTTATAAAGTCCGGAAACTTTCTTCAGGCTTTCGCCTTCATGTGAATTTTCTTCTGTCATTATTCGTTTTTAACGTTTTTCTCGTTATTCGCTTTTACTACTTTATTTAAAGAGAATTTCAAATCATTTACTTCTTTTGTCGTCAGGTAAGAAATTTCGTATTTCAACATGGTTGAACCACTATTCTTACTTGAAATTGTAATATATAATCTTTTTACAAAGAGTAAATTGACGATCTCGTATTTTATTAATTTGTATTTTGGAAATTCATCACTTAAAGGTTTATCTAAAAATGGAATGATATTCCTGTTTTTGAAATTGAGAGCCTCTCCATCACTATCATACTCAAATATTTGTCTTCCGGTAAGATGGAAAGCTAATAACATAATTACCGGTACAATAATCAGCAGATAGCTTTCTGATCCTAAAATATTAAATTTATATTCTTCTAAAAAGAAGGACACAATTCCGGCTATTAAAAACATTATTAAGAGGGTATTAATAAAGTTGTAGCCCGGTGCTTTATTACGGTTACTTAATCTCATTGTTATTTGTGTTTAAGTTTAAAGGTTATATCATTTAAGTTTTTTAAAGATTAATTATTACAGGAAAGTTTTTTGGAGGGATCTATTTAACTTTCTACTTCGCTTATTAGTTCTCTGCTATCAATATCCCCGTCTTCTACAACAAGATTTTCAAGAATGAAAACCTGCCTGTCCGGTGTATTTTTACCCATATAAAACTCTAAAAGCTGTTCTATGGTCTGATCTTTTCCAACAACTACAGGCTCCAGGCGGATATCTTTACCTATAAAATGTTTAAACTCATCGGGAGAAATCTCTCCAAGCCCTTTAAATCGTGTAATTTCAGGGTTTTTTCCTAGTTCATTCAAAGCCTTTACCCTTTCCATTTCCGTATAACAATACCGGGTTTCTTTTTTATTTCTCACCCTGAATAAAGGAGTCTGAAGGATATAAAGATGCCCGTTCTTGATCAGGTCCGGGAAAAACTGCAGGAAGAATGTAATCATTAAAAGACGGATGTGCATTCCATCGACATCCGCATCAGTTGCAATAATAACCTGATTGTATCGCAGATCTTCAAGACTTTCCTCAATATTTAAAGCGGCCTGCAATAAATTGAATTCTTCATTTTCATACACTACTTTCTTGGTCAGTCCGTAGCAGTTCAATGGTTTCCCTTTCAGTGAGAATACAGCCTGCGTTTCTACGTCTCTTGATTTCGTGATGGATCCCGATGCGGAATCTCCCTCGGTAATAAAGATCTGTGTATCCCCTTTTCTTTCTGCCTTCTGATCATTATAATGTTGACGGCAATCACGCAGTTTTTTATTATGAAGCGATACTTTTTTCGCCCGCTCTCTTGCCAGTTTCTGAATTCCCGAAAGTTCCTTTCGCTCTCTTTCTGAAATTAAAATTTTCCGTTGAATGGCTTCTGCAATCTCAGGGTTTCTGTGCAGGAAATTATCCAGTTTGCTTTTTAAGAAATCAATGATAAAGGTTCTTACAGTGGGACCATTAGGGCCCATATCGTTAGATCCTAATTTTGTTTTGGTCTGGGATTCAAAAACAGGTTCTTCTACATTAATAGAAATGGCAGCAATGATTGATTTTCTGATATCCGAAGCATCAAAGTTTTTGTTGAAAAATTCACGGATTGTTTTCACATATGCTTCACGGAAAGCATTAAGATGGGTACCTCCCTGCGTTGTGTTCTGCCCGTTCACAAAAGAAAAATAGGTTTCAGTCTGTGATTTATCCGAATGCGTAATAGCTACTTCAATATCATTATCCATCAGGTGTACGATCGGATATAGAATTTCGCTTTCCAGTTCTTCTTCTAGCAGATCTTTAAGTCCATTTTCTGAATAATAGGTTTCCCCGTTAAAAATGATCTTCAGTCCCGGATTCAGATATGCATAGTTCCGGAGCATTCTTTCGATATACTCTTTTCTGTATTTGAAATGAAGAAAGATTTCTCCATCGGGTATAAAGGAAATTTCAGTACCGTTCCTGTCCGAAGTATCCTTTTCCTCATGGTTTTCCGAAATGATTCCACGTGAAAATTCCGCAACCTTCATTCTTCCGTCGCGGAAAGATCTTACTCTGAAATAATCGGAAAGCGCATTTACCGCTTTTGTACCAACACCATTCAATCCTACGGACTTTTTGAAGGCCTTACTGTCGTATTTACCTCCGGTATTCATTTTGGAAACGGCATCCACCACTTTCCCAAGTGGAATACCCCGGCCAAAATCACGAATGGTTACCTTTCCGTCATCTACTTTTATTTCAATTCTCTTACCCGATTTCATCCTGAACTCATCGATAGAGTTGTCCAGAATTTCTTTAAGTAAAATGTAAATACCATCATCGGCGGAAGAACCATCTCCAAGCTTTCCGATGTACATACCGGGACGCAAACGAATATGTTCCTGCCAATCGAGGGTTCTGATATTATCTTCTGAATAGATTGGATTTATTTCTTGTGACATAAGTTATTTCAGCAAACACACAAAAGTACGAAAATGCTTAAAATTATCCGAATTTTTCTAATTCATTTTTTTCAATATTATGTAATATGTTTTGCATTATTATCAAGCAAATTTTATATTTACATCATTATTCAAGATCAAGTGAAAAACCTACGTGATTTTCTTCTATTTTTAGTAATACTATTTTTTCCATTTCTTTCATTTTCTCAAATCCCGGGATTGGTAAATTATAGTGAGAAAGACGGGTTGAATAGCTCCTACACCTATTCTATGAGTCAGGATGACAAAGGACTTATCTGGATTGGTAGCGATAATGGACTTTTCAGGTTTGATGGTAAGGAATTTAAACAATACAATAAAAAAAGCGGGCTTAAAAACATTGATATCCTTGGATGCAACCCTTTATCTAATGGTGAGATTTTCATCGTAACCTACCTGAGTGATTTTGCCTATCTGAAAAATGGCAAAATCATCAATCCGGATGATAACACAGAGCTTAGGAAACTTAAATTCCGTGACACCTCCCATACTTACAGCAGTGGAGATTCAGTTTGTATATATACAGCCAACAATCCAAAAGATATCTATATATACAGACGTGGAAAAGTAACAACAATTCCTCTTTCCTTACATGCAGGTTTTCCCTTAGTGGGTCGTAATCCTTATATATTCAGTATGGATGTAGCCAACCACCTGCTTTACCTTACAGATGATACCCAAAAAGTTATAGCATATGACATCCTCACAAGAAAGAAAATACTATGCAATATTTCATTACCAAAAAGTGCCATCTACAGAAAGGGGGACTTCTTAGTTGCTTACCGTGGAAATACTATTGATATCTTCAAACGAAAAAACAAATTTGAATTCATTAAAACGCAGTCGTTTTCTGTTGTAGAACCGATCCATCAGCTTGTTATTGACCGTAACGACAGATTGTGGGTATGTTTAGATAAAGGAGGAGTTCTTTATTACAAAAATACTTTACGGGATGGGAACCTATCCCGGCCCATGAAGATCATGAATGATTTTGTCATGAATCATATCCTCGTAGACAAGGATAAAAACATCTGGTTTTCCACCAGAAACAATGGTATTTACTTTATTACAGATAAGTTTTTCAACAATTATATCCATCTTCCTGTAAAGAATAATTCTTCCTACATTACAGCTATCGGAAAAAGTGGTAAAAACATTATCATGGGGTACAATGAGGCAAAATTCGGCATTTTAAAATCGAATACCATCATTGATGTATCCCTTGAAAAAAATAGGAAAATTGAAACAAAGGCCCTGTTTTCAAAAGGGAATAGTGTTATACTGGGGCTTAGTTTAAGAACGTACCAATACAATACCGATAATAAAAAAATTACAACCATTGGTGATTATAGCTTAAAAAATATAATCCCTTATAATGACAGTTCAATACTCCTCTGTACTTCCCAGGGTCTTACACTTTATAATTTCATTACCGGTGCCAAATCTGACCTGTTTAATGAAAGAGCCTATACAGCCCTACGCTACGACAAAGACAGTGTCTTTGTTGGAAGTTTTAAGGATGTGTATAAAATGAATGTAAAAACAAATAAAAGACAACTATTTATTGAGGGATATTATTTTAAAGATATCAAAAAACTTAAGCCTCATGTATATGTAGGCTCAACCAATCTCAATGGAGTCCTTATTTTTAATAACAAAAAGATCCTCAAAAGAATCACTGAAAAAGATGGTCTGTCCACAGACCAGATAAAAAAAATCGAAGTTGAAAATGAAAACGTTTTCTGGGCGAGTACCAATTCCGGTTTGAGCAGGATAGAAATAAAAGGGAAAAAACTGGCCATCGATAATTTCACACAAACCGATGGGCTTCCCTCTAACGTAGTCGCCGGATGCGTTATAAAAGACGACACCATTTATGCCGGAACTTCAAAAGGGCTGGGTATCTTACCTATTCACAACTTGTTAACCCAGCAGAAGTTTATCAATAAAAAAGTAGTCATTAATTCTGTAACCGTAGGGGATAAAGAGATATTTGATCTCAATCAGGAAATTAAAGGGCAAACACCTGACAACACAATAACTTTTGACCTCAGCTTTCCGGATTATATCTCTCAGGGTATGATCAAATTCAAGTATAAAGTCGAAGGTCTGACCGATGAATGGCAAATAAGCAATTCATCTAAAATCATGTTTAATTCAATTCCGCCGGGGAAATATACTTTTAAAGTTTTCGGGCTCGGTTATAATGGAAAACGATCCTATACATTTTCGTCCATAGCATTTGAAATTAAGCCCAAATTCTGGCAAACCTGGTGGTTTAAATTCTTCATCATTATAATAGGATGCTCACTTATTTTTGTGGTGGTTACTATTTACTTTCAGAGAAAAAGAAACAAAAAACTCGAAACGCTTTATTATGAAAAGAAGATTGCCGAACTTGAGTTACAGGCCATCAAGGCACAAATAAATCCACATTTCATTTATAACTGTCTCAATTCTATTCAGTTTTTGCTCTACAAAAAAGATTATGCGGAAACTGAAAACTATTTAAACATATTTGCTCAGATGATACGAAAAACGTTACACTATTCTGAAAAGACATTTATGCAGATCAAAGAGGAAATTGAATACCTTTCCCTATATCTGAATATGGAAAAATTACGTTTAAAGGATCAGTTCGACTACACCATAACACGTTCAAAAAATACAGATGAAAACTGGATGATCCCATCATTACTGATACAGCCGTTTGTAGAAAATGCCATAAAACATGGTGTTTCCGGTTTAAAGGATCGAAAAGGAAATATCAGGATTACATTTGATTATACCGATTCACTTCTTTGTATTACTATTGAGGATAATGGCGTGGGAATAGAAAAAAGACCGGAATCTGCAAAAGCCAATTCTTTCGGAGTGAAATTATCTCAAAAAAGGATTGAAACATTCAGGCAGCTTTTTGAGACTGATATAACGTTGGAGCTGAATAATCTTTCCGAAAAGGACGGAAAACAAGGTACACAAATTAAACTATATATGACCCCCTATGAAAACCAAAATACAAGCCTGCATCATTGATGATGAACAAGACGGAAGAGATTATATTTCTCTCCTGCTGAAGAATGAGTTTCCGGATATACAGATTTCGTTTCAGGCCTCAAGCGTAGAAGAAGCCTATGTTAATCTTCTGAAAAACGCTCCGGATATCTTATTTTTAGATATCCAGTTAAAAGATGGTACCGCATTCGATTTGCTTTCAAAATTCAAGGAGATCAGCTCGCAGATCATATTTATTACCGCCTTTGAACATTTTGCGATCCAGGCCATAAAAAATGGAGCAACGGATTACCTTCTGAAACCTATCAAAAAGATGGATTTTATTATCGCTGTAAATAAAGCTCTGGAAATCAACAAAAAGAACAGAACTTCTACACCGGCTGTTCACCAGAATAAAATAAGCCTACCTACTATGCAGGGATTCAAGCTTACAAATATCGCAGATATTGTTCGTTGCGAAGCGGATTCCAGCTACACTACATTTTATATGAGTGATAAAACAAAGGTTATTGTATCGAAAACACTGCATGAATTTGAAGATTTTCTTTCCGATTATAATTTTTTCAGAATTCATCATAAACACCTCATCAATCTGAGCCACTTAAAAGAATACATCAAAGGAAAAGGAGGACAGGTGATTATGACTGACAACTCTGTTCTGGATGTTTCCGTCCGTAAGAAAAATGATTTCTTAAATAAAATTGAACAATTGGAATAAATCCTAATCCGATTTTTCAAAAAGCAAAATCCCTCCATCCAACATAATATTTTGGATGGAGGAATATTTTATATGTATGTAAAATATCGTTTGAATCCAGACGCTAAATCACAATTAAGAGAAATTATATAACACATATTAGTGAAGCAGGAACACTTATTAAATCACAATACCCTGGCATCAGATATCGTAATACATTTATGACAAGTTCATAAACAAATTACTAATAACTAAAGTTTTTTCTGGTTTTTGATTGATAAAACCAGTAGCACATTATGATAAGAATATATTTTTTAACGATTTATTTGTTCCTTGGATGCCTTCTGATGAATGCACAAGCTCCTTGTTCTGATTTTAACGGTACCAGTAATCCTTTAGGAAACTGGCAGCTGGATCCTGTAAACAACGCTGTCAATTACAACCTTGGCAGCCCCAATACATTAGACGGTTCACAATATCTTATACTAGATGATCTTTCCGGTGGGTCCTGGTTCATCAATCCTGTTGACTATAAAAACATAGGCCAAAAATTCCTGGGACAATGTCTGTATTTCGATTTTTATCTTGAAAAAGACGGAGGTTTTAATGCCCCACTCCATCCTACTATTTACATTCTTTCAGGAAATCAGGCGATTACGTTTGTTGCCAATGCTACAGTAACCCCTAATAGCGGATGGGTCCGAGTACGTGCTCCATTAGCTTTAGCTACGAGCTCAGCTTTTCCAAGTAATTCAGAAGGTACATGGAGCATGCCGGGAGGTACATGGACTGACTTCAATAATGTATTGAACAATTCAACAGCAGTAATGATATCGCCAGACATTACTTCAAGCCCAAGCGAGAGAGTATACTTCGACAATATTTGCATCAAATCATGTGACGGATGTACAGCAGACTTTAAACTTGAAACATCATTCAGTACACAAGGTAATAACACAGGAACTGTGAATTTAACTCTTACCAATCCAATTCTTGTTTCAACACCCAATAATCCGGGCAGTAGCTACACTGTAAACTGGGGTGACGGAACAACATCTCCTTATGTTTTTTCCACTTTAACCCATACTTATGCCACTCCTGGTACATATACGATATGTGTTACTGAAAAGCAAGGAAAACTACTGGTATGTACAAGATGCTTCACTTTCTGTTATTCCAAATCAACAGTCCCTTCCAGAGAGGCTAATATTGGTAATACAGCACCTCAGATTGATATCAAAGCTATTGGCAAGGCAGAGTTAACAGCGATGGATAATGAGTACAGACTGGTTCCTAACCCCGCTAAAAACTATGTGGATATTCAAACAAATCTATCCTCAAGAGGACCTGTTTCCATAAGAGTTCTTGATACATCGGGAAAAACAGTGCTGGAAAAATCAGAAAACCTTGAAAGCGGCCGCCAGAATATAAAACTAAATACTGAGCATCTTATTCAGGGGAATTATATTGTTGAAATTAAATCAGCCAATAAAATAAATTCTCAAAAATTGATTATTTCAAAATAAAATCCAAAGTTTTTAAAAAGAGCTGTTCATATCCGAACAGCTCTTTATTCATTTTCATGTTGGTTACAGTTAACCTCCGATTAACAACACTTATTAAAAAAACACCAACACTTACAAATTCACAGTATCGGGATGTTTACTATCATGATACTTTTAGTCTACCAAAAAAAACAAAAACTTTAACCTATGAAAACAAAAACGCTTCTGGTCCTTGCCGGACTGGCAACTACACAATGTATGTTTAATTCTTGTGGCGAAGACAACACAAACCTGCAAAATGAAAACTACCAATCAACCCAATCATTACCTAAAACAGCTCTAAGCTTTACCAATGGTACTTATTTTACAGATCCTCAGGCTGTAAATGCAGGATTCGAATTTATCCGAAGTAAGTTTGCTCAAAATCCGGGCTATGTTTTAAATCAGCAGGATCTGAATACATTTTACGAAAAAGCTCAAATTGCAACGGATGAAAGATTACCACTTGATCAGGTTAATAATATTATTAACAAAACAGTAAGTTTAATGCAGGTACCTTTTGCACAGGCTGTTCAACAATTAAATATTTCAAGTGCTGCAAAATCATTAGCGATAACAATTAATAACGGTTCAATCATTCATTTAGAGGCGAATGCAGCATATAACAATCTTCCGGCTAATGAAAAATCAATGATTAAGAATATCAATGACTACAAATACAATGCTGAACAAGGAAATTACCTGATTACAGGAATTCCAACCGGTAAACAACCGTTATGGATTACAGGCGGTATGATCGGTATGGTAGGCGGTGGTATCATTGGATTTGCAGTAGCAGGTCCTGTTGGAGCACTTGTAGGAGCAGGAATAGGTGTGGTTGGTGGTATTATAACAGGAGCTATACTAGGAGCTAAGTAAACTATGAGAATTGCATTTCCTTATCAAAAAATAAATTTCTTAATTGCTGTTATGGGCCTTGCGCTCATAATAGCAGTTTTCTCTTTTCATAAAGACCCTTCTTTAAAATATAAAATTAAAAATATTGAACTGAATAGTGAGGCCATTTATTTAATACAAAGAGGTACAACAGGAAAACTGGGAAATGTCGCAAAAGACTTTAATATCAATAATAAATATGCTTCTCATTTGGGAATTGGTTTTGTCAACAATAATATCCTAACCATTTATCATGTGTATGTGGACAAAAATAAAAACAATAACAATCTTTATATTGATAGTATAGACGAATTCATCAGTCCTGAAGACCTGAATTATTTGTCTATCTGGAAACTTAAAAATATTGATACCGCAAGTTTTAAGCATATTAAACAGACCCTTCACGAATCTGAAAAAGAAAATATCAATTTTGATTTTAAGTTTGAGGAAAACAACAAAGCCTATTATTGCTCGGAATTTATCGTAAGAATATTGGAGAAAAATAATATAAAAATCATGTCTGATCATAAAAAAAACATCGTCGGAATGATGAGCCAGATTTTAAAAAAAGATACCCTTACCTATTTCCCTGTAGATGGCTTTGAAAATAGTAATCAAGTAATCAAAATATTTGAATGGATAAAATAATCTTTGATATATACTCAAAAAAATAAAATCACAAATAATAAACATCAGGGTTATCGAAATGGATAACCTTTTCTTATATCCATACTTCTGTATTGGAAAAAATAAATTAAATTCGAAGTATATAAAATACAGTCAATGATACAGCTTCCTCTTTCCAAGCTTTCCAATGTTGGAACCACTATTTTCAGTCAGATGACTCAATTGGCAAATGAAAATCAAGCCATCAATTTATCTCAGGGATTTCCGGATTTTATGCCGGATCCAGAATTACTGAATTACGTGGATAATTTCATTAAAAAAGGTTTTAATCAATATGCTCCCATGGGAGGGATGATTGGATTAAAGGAAGAAATTGCCAGGAAAATTGAAAACAGCCATCAGTCCATTTATCATCCCGACTCAGAAATTACAGTAACGGCAGGGGGAACACAGGCTATTTTTACAGCCATAGCCACGTTCATCAAGAGAGACGATGAAGTGATTATTTTTGAACCGGCTTATGATTGTTATGAGCCGACCGTAGAACTTTTTGGAGGAGTTATCCGGCGTTTTGAAATGAAGGCCCCGGATTATGTGATCGATTGGAATGCTGTAAAAGGAATGGTTAATGAAAAAACCAAAATGATCATTCTTAATAATCCTAATAATCCTTCGGGAAGGATCTTAAAGGAAAGCGATATTCAGGAGCTTATTCATATCGTAAAAGATACACCGATTCTCATTTTAAGTGATGAAGTGTATGAAAATATTGTTTTCGACGGAAAACAGCATTTAAGTATCTGCAAATATCCAGAACTAAGGGAAAGAAGCCTTCTGATAGCTTCATTTGGAAAGCTTTTTCATGTCACAGGCTGGAAAGTGGGCTATTGTGCAGCTCCAAAAATCCTGACCGACGAATTCAGAAAAGTTCATCAGTTCAATGTTTTTAGCGTGAACACACCCATTCAGCTGGCGCTAGCCGAATATATGAAAGATGATGAACATTACAACCACCTGAATGAATTTTTCCAGAAAAAAAGGGATTTTCTACGGCAAGGGCTTTCGACTACTTCATTCGAATTACTTGATTGTGAAGGAACATATTTTCAGGCTTTAAAGTATGATAAGATATCGGATAAAAATGATTTTGACTTTGCCAGCGAATTGACAGTGACCCATAAAGTAGCCAGTGTTCCCTTCTCTTCTTTCTACAAAAACAAGGTGAACGAAAACGTGATCAGGTTATGCTTTGCAAAAAAAGAGGAAACGTTAGAAAGGGCAATTGAAAATCTATCTAAAATATAGCACATCGGTAAAGGTACCTGATCAGATGAGTGGAGAAAGCAAGCGGGCTAAATGTTCAAAGAAAATCTTTAGCTTAGGTCTTTTTCTCCATTCATTAAGATGAATTTCAGAGCAATCATTCATATCATGAAGAAATACCTGCTCAATCTCCCGGTTTATTTCCTTATCAAATACAAGAGTATTCACCTCAAAATTCAGCTCCTGACTCCTCACATCCATATTTGCAGTACCTACTGATGAAAAAAGATCATCTATGATCATCGTTTTAGCATGTATAAACCCTTTTTTATAAAAAAAGATCCTCACATTACTTTCCAGTAACTCCTCATAATAGGAATAAGCAGCTGCATTTACCACAACAGAATCTCCGGATTCAGGAACCATAAGCCGTACGTCAAGTCCGGCAATAGCAGCTTGTTTGATGGCATTGAGAACTGTTTCTACGGGAATAAAATAGGGGGTAACAATATATACTTTTTCTTTGGCCGAAAGAATAGCAGAAGCTGTACTCAGCATGATGGAAGGCTTGGAATCCGGTCCACTGGCGGCTACCTGAATAATTGTGCTTCCTTCTTCATTATCCTTATAATTGAAATAGTCTTCAGACAAAGGAGGAATTTTTTCGGTTGCAAATATCCAATTGCTCAGGAATAAAAACTGGAAATAAAAAGCTCCGTTTCCCTGGATATATAAATGCATATCGCGCCAATATTGTGTAGGGTTAGGATTGATATATTTATCAGAAACATTGATTCCTCCAGTAAAAACTTTTGTTCCGTCAACAATAATAATTTTTCTGTGATCTCTGTAGTTGACCCTGTTGGCGAGAACCCTGAAAGTAATTTTGTTGACAGGAGAAACTTCTACTCCGGCTTCTCTTAATCCTGCAAGCAGTTTCTTTCCGATTTTACCACTTCCCATATCGTCATAAAGAAAACGGATAATAATACCTTCCTTAGATTTTCTCACCAGTAAATCCGCAAGCCTATTACCTATATCATCATTTTCGTAAATATAATATTCAAGATGAATATGGTGTTGCGCATTTTCAAGAACCTCAAAAACTTTTTGAAATTTTTCCTCTCCGTTGATCAATACTTCTACCTTGTTTTTACAGGTCAGGGGTGAGTGTCCACCATGATAAAGAAAATTAACGGTCGTTATAAAATCCTCCAGCTCTTTTTTTCTGATACCAAGAGTTTCATAATGCGTTTCTTTGATATATTTTTTAATCCTGTTATAGATTTCCTCGTTTCTTTCAATCTTGAATGTATAGAACTTATTCTTCCTGTAATTAACACCAAAAACAAAGTAAATCACGATCCCTATTATGGGTAAAAAGACGATCAGTAGCAGATAAGCCAACGTTTTGCTGGTGTTTCTGGTATCCATGATAATTCTCACCGCAAGAAAAAAGATCCCTGCAAGATAGAGTATTTCAATCGCAGGTAAAATGTAAGGAAACTGGCTTAAAAATTCTTTAATCATAACCTGTAAGATCGTTCATCATACAATTATTATTCTACATTAAAGATAGCAAAAAGCAGTAGATTCCTACTGCTTTTATTCATTATTATATCCTTGATATTATCTTACAACGCCATTCCTCCCGACACTTCGATTCTCTGACCGCTGATCCATCCTGCATCTTCCGTACACAAAAAAGCGACTACTCCACCTACATCTTCCGGAAGTCCAGCCCTTCCTAAAGCTGTGATGTTTGAAACCAAAGCATTAACCTCTTTATTATCACGTGTTCTGCCACCTCCAAAATCGGTTTCTATAGCTCCGGGCGCCACGACATTAGCTTTAATCTTTCTTGCACCTAATTCTTTCGCCATATATTTTGTAAGCATTTCAACCCCTGCTTTCATAGATCCGTATACTGACGATCCCGGAAGCGCTACTCTTGCCAAACCGGATGAAATATTGATAATTCCACCTCCATCATTCATAAAAGGCAAGAACTTCTGACTAAGGAAAAATACTCCTTTGAAATGGATATCTATGATATCATCCAGTTGCTCTTCTGTGGTTTCAGTAATCGGAGAATATAAAGCAGTTCCGGCATTATTAATTAAATAATCAATGTTCGGACTTGCGGTGTGCTCCTGTAGATGATCTGTTACATTTTTTATAAAGACATCAAAACTTTTCACATCTCTTGTATCCAATTGGAAAGCAGCTGCATTTCTACCCAATGCCTTGATCTCATTGACTACAGCATCAGCTTCTTCTTTATTGCTTTTATAAGTAATGATAACGTCGAGACCTTTTTCAGCTATTCTCAAGGCTGAATTTTTTCCTATTCCACGGCTTCCACCGGTTATTAAGGCAATTTTTGTTTTTGAATTCATTTTTTCGTTGTTTTTAATGGGACAAAGTTCTGGTATTTCGAGACACAGATGTTTGCTTCAATCAATCTGAAATTTGCAAAATTCAAATCAGGAACGAAACTGTAATGGATTGTATGAAGTTTTTCTCTTAAAGAAATTTGAGAAATGAGCAATTTCCTCAAAACCCAACGCATACGATATTTCAGAAACATTCCAGGTGGTTTGCTTCAATAGTATTTTAGCCTCCTGGATAAGCCTGTCAGCTATAAATTCCGTCGTAGTCTTTCCTGTATTTTCTTTAAGTTTTTTATTTAAATAATTAACATGCACAGACAGGCGGTCTGCGTAATCTTTTGCTGTTTTAAGCTGGAGTCTCTGATCGTAGGATTCAATGGGAAACTGTCGTTCCAATAGCTCTATAAACAAAGAAACAACTCGTAAAGAAGCATCATTGGAGGTCGACAATTTTGTAGCCGGCTGTAACTTTTGTCCGTAATGAATCAATTCGAGTACATAATTGCGGATCAGGTCATATTTAAAAATATAATCAGACTCAATTTCAGTTTTTATTTTCCTGAAAAGTACCTCAATTTCATCTGCTAACGCAGCATCGATTTCAAATACGGGGAATGCTCCCGGTTGAAATATAGGCAAGTCTTCAAGCGTATTATGAGATTTATCCTTAATGAAGAAATCTTCGGTGAATACACAGAAGCTACCCGATTGATTAGGATCTTCAGGAACCCAGTGATAAGGAACCTTAGGCGTTGCAAATAATAGCGCATTCTCTTTTATGGGAATAACCTTATCTGCATATTCTGCTCTATTTCGTCCCCGAATCAGGCTTATCTTATAATATTTTCTTCTGTTATATGGCATTTCAGAAGTTGCCTTTACCTTTTCAATGGTCTGAGCAATATCAAATACATTAAAATGACCAATATCTTTATGCAAACCCTTTGGAAAAATACTTTCAATATCCTTCCCCAGCTTTGCAGTCATTTCTCTATAAAAATCTTCCAGAGAAGCATGCCCTATTTTTTCCATAATTGAGTATTTGTAAAATTCAAATATATAAAGTTACACAAATATTGAATTCCAATCATTTATTGTTAATGTAAATATTTTTCATAATATAGTGACATACAACAAATATTTTTCATAACTTAGTTTAAACTAATTTATTAAAATCATAATATGAAAAATCTGAATCTCCAAAAAGGAAAAAAATTAAACAAAAAAGAGTTAAGAACAATTACCGGTGGACTACAAATGTGTGTGGATCCGGATACCAATCAATGCATCGCTTACGGGCGTCAGTGTGCAGAATTTCAATGCAGATACATTCCTTAAATTGATATTTTTTACGAAGCCACTCTTCCAAAGAGTGGTTTTTTGTATCATCCGGTCACAGTATTTAAATATCTTACCTGACCAATCATTCAAAATAAGGAAATATCATGATCGCAAATTATTACTAAAACTAACAATATCATTATGAAAAAACAAAATCTACAAAACGGAACAAAGTTAAATAAAAAAGAGTTGAGAACAATTACAGGAGGCCTTATGCAGTGCCGTGATCCGAAAACCAATGGTTGCAGAATCATTTCAATGGGATGTGCAGAACCTGAATGCCGTCCGGAATTGATTCCATAATATCAGCTGTAAACTTTTTCACATAAAACCATTCTGCACAAGGGTGGTTTTACTTTAGCTAATCACTGTAAAATAACAATTTAGACTATTATACATATACAATTTACACTTCTACTTTGTACTTATTCTAGAGATCATTATTTTTCACTAAACAATTAAAAATCAACCGCATGAAAAACAAAAGCTTTATAAAGGCGAAAAAATTGGCAAAAAGAGAATTAAGAACAATCATCGGAGGAATGCTAGACTGTAAACAACCTATCGCATGTCCTACTTATCCCTGCGACCCTCCGCTTCCGGACTACCCTAACGGTTGTACAACCATTTCTCCAAGCTGTGCACAAAAAGATGTCGCTTGTAAAAGCAATTGACATACAATTTTTATAAAAAAAACGCTCCCAAATTTATGGAAGCGTTTTTTAATTACTATAACTTTAATATTTCTTTTATACTTTATACATTGAATCTGAAGTGCATAATATCACCATCCTGAACAATATATTCTTTTCCTTCCACAGATAGTTTTCCAGCCTCTTTTACTTTTGATTCCGAACCATATTGTACGTAGTCGTTATATTTGATTACTTCTGCACGGATAAATCCTTTTTCAAAATCAGTATGGATAACTCCGGCTGCCTGAGGAGCAGTCCATCCCTGTCCGATAGTCCATGCTCTTACTTCTTTTACACCCGCAGTAAAATACGTCTGAAGCTTGAGAAGATCATATGCTTTTCTGATTAATCTGTTAACTCCGGGTTCTTCTAATCCCAGCTCTTCAAGGAAAATTTCTCTTTCTTCGAAAGTTTCAAGCTCATTGATATCAGCTTCAATCTGAGCAGCCAAAACCACAATTTCAGATCCTTCTTTTTGAGCCATTTCATCAATTTTGGACACCCATTCGTTTCCATTCTTAATAGAATTCTCATCTACATTACAAACGTAAAGTACAGGTTTTTTTGTTAATAGCTGAATATCGTCAATAATTGGTTTTGTAAGATCATTTACAGGAAACTCTCTTGCATTTCTTCCATCTTCAAGAAACTTCTGAAGGCTTTGCAGCGTTTCATAAGTAAGAATGTCTTCTTTTTTTCCTGATTTGATAAATTTCTTAGCTTTATCAACTGCTTTTCCTACTGTTTCAAGGTCTTTCAGCTGAAGTTCAATATCAATAATTTCTTTATCTCTCAAAGGGTCTACGGAACCTTCTACGTGAATGATGTTTCCATTATCAAAACATCTTAAAACATGGATAATTGCTTCACATTCGCGGATATTTGCAAGAAACTGGTTTCCTAAACCTTCTCCTTTGCTGGCTCCTTTTACTAAACCTGCAATATCTACAATCTCCACAACAGCCGGTAAAACTCTTTCAGGATTTACTAATTTTTCCAACTCGAATAATCTTTGATCCGGTACTGATACCGTACCCAGGTTAGGTTCGATAGTACAGAAAGGATAATTGGCAGATTGAGCTTTTGCATTGCTCAAACAGTTAAACAGAGTTGATTTACCAACGTTCGGCAATCCTACGATTCCACATTTCATAATGAAACTATTTTATTTTTAAAGGTCTGCAAAGATAGTGATTTTAACACGAGTTTCATAATAAAAAAATCTGCCGGGAATCCGGCAGATTTTTTTTCCATTTTATTTTCACCTTAAGGATTTGCACCTGTAGCGTTCTGAGCTAAGGGAGCATCATCAGGTGTTTTTTCTAATGTCTTATCTAATGTAAACAGAGATTCGTCCGTTGCACGATCTCCACCAGCAATTTTTAATTTATCGATCAGGTTCTGAGCTAAAGTTTCCTCTTCAATCTGTTCCTGAACGAACCATTGCATAAAATTCCAGGTTGCCCAATCCTTTTCCTGAAGGGCAAGATCAACAATTTTATATATCGATGTGGTATTGTCTACCTCGTGATTAAAAATGCCGTCAAAGCAAGCAGTCAGAGATTCAGGATCACTTGGAGGTGCAGGAATGGCATCAACTTTAGGTTTTCCGCCTCTGTTCAGTACATATTCCATAAATTTGATAGAATGATTTCTCTCTTCCTGCGCATGCCTGTATAGAAAGTTAGCAATACCTTGGTATCCTTTGTCATCAGCCCATATTCCATAAGAAAGGAAAGTGTGTGCTGCATGAATTTCTTTATTCATCTGATCGCTCAAGGCTTTTTCCACCGCAGGTGAAAGTCTGTTCGTATTCATAATATTTTATTTTTAGTGATTATGAATATAATCCTGCAAAAATGGTTCCGATAAAGTTCTTATTCTTTTAAAAAAAAACTAAAATCACAACATAAAATACTAGCAAACAATATTTTAAGCTAATAATTTATAGTTATTCTAAAATAAAAGCAGCTCTACAAGAGCTGCTTTTATTGTATCGGCACCAATAACATATCATTTATTCTTTGCTTTATAGTTTTGGAAGCCTTTTATTATTTTATTTTTTTTGCCATGTAATCACTTTCATTTCCCAGCCGGTCAATTGCTTTAATGGCAATTGCATTTAAAGTTTTTCCATCCTTATATTTAGGAATATCTTTTGAAAGTGTGTCTAAAGTCAGAATTTCAATTTCCCAAACGCCATTATATTGCTTAAATAATGCCCACTGAAATACATCTTTCAGATTTTTATTACTCCAGCTTGCCTGAGCAAAACTTCCGTTATCGGCCACAAACAATGTTGGGGTTGAGATAGGAGCAGCTTTAATCCATGGACTTTTTGGCACCAAAGCTTTTTCTTTATAGGGCCCGTTTCTCAGGGTGCTTAACATCGAAGGATTTCTCGTAAGCCCTGCAATGCTCCAATGGATTTCACCGGCATCACCTTTCAGAATCTGTCTGGAAAGTTCTATTTGGTTTTTAATCTCGGAAGGACGATCAGAAGTCCTGATTTCCACTGTATTTAATCCCGGCCATAGGTGGCGTTTCATTGTATTTTCAGATTCCCACCAATTCAGCAAAGCTTCAAAACCCTGCCCTTTAGAATCAATAGGCCAGTACAGTTGGGGAGAAAAATAGTCTACCCATCCTTTATTTAACCATAATTTAGCATCAGCATACAATTCGTCATATTGAGAAGATCCTGTAATTCCCGCAGGATAACCCGGTTTCCAGATCCCGAACGGGCTGATTCCGAATTTTACATAATTTTTTTCCGCATGAACTTCTTTGTAAATTCTTTCAACAAATTTATTGACATTATCTCTTCTCCAATCTGCCCGGGATAAAGTTCCTCCACTGCTTACATATGCATTCCAAGTAGCGTTATCAGGGAAATCACCTCCTTTATTATAAGTTGCATAAGGATAAAAATAATCATCAAAATGCACCGCATCTATATCATATCTCTGCACGATATCCTTTACCACATTAGAAACATGTCCCTGTGTTTTAGGATTCGCAGGATCAAACCAATACATCCCGTTTTTTAGTCTTACCACAATGTCAGAAAGCTTATTGGCCATAGAAAGGCTGTTCACAGCTCCTCCGTTTGTATGATGTGCACGGTAAGGATTAAGCCAGACATGAAGCTCCAGACCTCTTTTGTGGGACTCTTCAATCCAGAACTGCAACGGATCATAATTGGGATAAGGGGATCTCCCGGTCTCTCCTGTCAGAAAATAAGACCAAGGTTCAATAGAACTGGTGTATAATGCATCCGCAGAGGGACGTACCTGAAATATGACAGCATTAAAGTTGTTATCTTTCAGCATATCCAGCATACTGATGGCTTCGGCCTTTTGCTGATCAATAGATAAATCGTTTCTTGAAGGCCAGTTGATATTCGCAACACTGGCAATCCATGCACCCCGGAATTCCCTGTTAATAGCCGGAAGATTAACTTTAAAAACCTCATCGGCTGGTGGTACAGGAACTGGTTTAGTATTAGCCACAGGAGGCTTTGATATATTTTTAACGGGATTGGCTATATTTGGATTTCTGGTTGGTTTTACCGTATTATTCTGAACGGTACGGGAACTTCCACAAGATGCCAGTACCCCCAGCAATATGATCAATTTTAAATTACTAACTTTCATAGGGTGCAAAACTACATTAAATTATTTTTTTAGTTTTTTAAAAATATTATAATAAATTGAATTAATTCAACTTTTATATATAAAAAAAGCCTCGAAAATCGAGGCTTTCACTTATATTGAATTTCATTATGCTTTCGCAGATCTTTCCAGTCTTTTTCTTTCTTCTTCAGAAAGTACTTTCTTTCTCATTCTGATGAAGTTTGGAGTTACCTCGATTGCTTCATCACCCTGGATATATTCCATACATTCTTCTAATGAGAATAAGATTTTCGGAGCAACACCAGTATCTTTATCTTTTCCAGAAGCTCTCATGTTGTTCAACTGTTTTGCTTCTACGATGTTTACAACTAAATCTCCTGGTTTGTTTTGTTCACCAATGATCATACCTGCATAGATTTCCTCACCCGGATCAACAAAGAACTTACCTCTATCCTGAAGTTTAGCAATAGAATATTCAGTAGCCGGACCTTGAGTTTTGCTGATCAATACACCATTGTTTCTTCCAGGAATAGCACCTTTAAATGGCTTATATTCTGTAAAACGGTGTGCCATAATAGCTTCACCAGCTGTAGCAGTTAACATTTGAGAACGCAATCCTATCAAACCTCTTGAAGGAATCTCAAATTCCATATGTTGCATTTCTCCTTTAGTTTCCATAATGTGAAGATCTCCTTTTCTTTGAGTTGCCAAATCGATAACTCTTGAAGCATACTCTTCAGGAACATCAACAACCAATGATTCATAAGGCTCACATTTTTCACCGTCAATTTCTCTTAAGATAACTTGTGGCTGACCGATTGTCATTTCATAACCTTCTCTTCTCATTGTTTCGATCAAAACTGATAAGTGAAGAATACCTCTACCGAAAACAAGGAATGTATTGGCATCATCAGTCTGTTGAACTCTTAATGCTAAGTTTTTCTCCAATTCTTTCGTTAATCTTTCTTTCAGGTGATTTGAAGTAACATATTTACCGTCTTTTCCGAAGAAAGGTGAATTGTTAATAGAGAACGTCATGTTCAACGTAGGCTCATCAATTGCAGTTCTTGGTAATGGTTCAGGATTTTCCATATCCACAAAAGAATCACCAATCTGGAAAGAGTCGAAACCTACTACAGCACAGATATCTCCAGCTTGTACTTCAGTTACTTTTTTCTTTCCTAAACCTTCAAAAACGTATAATTCTTTTACTTTTCCTTTTACAATTTTACCATCAGCCTGAGCAAGACCAATCCACTGAGATTCTTTAATCTCACCTCTTGTTACTTTTCCGATTGCAATTCTTCCCAGGAAAGAAGAATAATCAAGAGAAGTAATTTGCATTTGAAGATTACCTTCAGATACTTTTGGAGCAGGAACATATTGTAAGATACCATCTAATAATGGTAAAATATCTTCCGTTTGCTCTAGTGAAGTATTGAACCAACCTTGTTTTGAAGATCCATAGAAGGTTGGGAAATCCAATTGCTCTTCAGTAGCTTCCAGGTTGAAGAATAAATCAAATATCTGATCATGTACTTCATCCGGACGACAGTTTGGTTTGTCTACTTTATTGATAACCACTAGTGGTCTTAACCCTAATTCCAATGCTTTTTGCAATACGAATCTTGTTTGTGGCATAGGCCCTTCGAAAGCATCAACTAACAAAATTACACCATCTGCCATTTTAAGAACTCTCTCTACTTCACCACCAAAATCGGCGTGACCAGGAGTATCGATTACGTTAATTTTAACGTCTTTATAAGTAACAGAAATATTTTTAGATAAAATGGTAATCCCTCTTTCTCTTTCAAGATCGTTATTATCCATTATTAATTCTCCACTTTCCTGATTTTCTCTGAAAATGTTTGTAGCATGAATAATCTTGTCAACCAAAGTCGTCTTCCCGTGGTCAACGTGTGCGATAATCGCAATATTTCTAATGTTTTGCATGAATGATTTTTACGGGTGCAAAAATAGTGTTTTTTAATTAATTAATCAGTATGATTATACATTATTTAACAAATTCATAATGAGAAAGTTAAAATAAATCACATGGCAATGGGCTCCCCGGCTCCTTATTCCAAAGTACACATATACCTGACCATCCAGCTGTTAGGCGTTCATTACATCATATCTTCATCTGTATTTTCTAAAAAAATAAACCAATACCATCTGAATAACAAGAACCGCACAAAATCTTAATAAAAAAGATTTTTTCGAAATTTTATGTCTAAAGATAAAAATTCCGAATATTCCTCCTACACTGCCGCCAAACAGGGTCAATGCCAAAAGTATGTTTTCAGAAATCCTTCTTTGATGCATTTTAGCCTTTCGTTTATCGATTCCGAATATAAAAAAGCACACCAGATTAATAGCCAACAAATAATAGATCATATCCTGCAAATGTACGATCATTGTAAAAAATAAGGCATAGTAATTAAAATTTAACCACTATGCCCTATCTTATATTTGATCAGAAATTATAAATTAACCGTGCTTTCCTTCTCTTATTTCCTCAACCATCTTAGCATTAAATGCTGGCAAATCTTTCGGTGTTCTGCTTGTAACAAGACCATTATCCACTACAACTTCTTTATCTTCCCACAAAGCTCCTGCATTTTTTAGATCTTCGCTTATTGAATTCACAGAGGTCATATTTTTTCCGTCTACAACTTTTGCGTTGATCAGGATTTGTGGACCATGGCAAATCGCCGCAACGGGTTTTTTCTGCTGAAAAAAATCTTGTACAAAATGGAGTGCTTTGTCATTTGTTCTTAACTGATCGGGATTGATCACCCCTCCAGGTAATACCAGTGCATCATAATCTGAAGCATTTGCTTCATTAAGATTTTTGTCAACAGTGTATTCTTTACCCCAGTCTTTTTCGGCCCATGCTTTTATGGTTCCGGAATCGGGGCTTACAATATGCGCGGTCCAACCTTGTTGTTCCAAAAATTCTTTTGGTGATTGTAACTCACTTTCTTCAAAACCATGGGTTGCCAGAATTGCAATTTTTTTCGACATAATATTAAAATTTTTGGTGTTATTAATTAAGAAGAAGAAAAAATGATGCCGAGCCCGTGTTATCAATTACTAAAAAAAGTTAAACATAAAAAAAGAGCTGCTTAATAGCAGCTCCCTATTTAATATATCTAACAAATTATTTTTTTGCTTTCACATTAACGCCGATCTCAATGTCTTTACTAATCATCCATTCAGCAGGGTCTGCTTCGGAAGTTCCGAATTTAATTCCCCAATCAGCTCTGTTTACAGTAAATTTAGCATCTATAGAAGCGGAATTAGCTGTTGCTTCTACTTTCGCTGGGAAAGTTACATTCATTGTTTTTCCCAATAGCGTAAGATTACCGCTTATTGTTTTATTTGCACCTGCCACAGCATCTTTAGGAGCTTCTTTAAGGTCCGCTACACTTGTAATTTTAAAATCTGAAACCGGATTCTTCTCTACATTAAAGAAGTCAGGCGTTTTTAAATGCGTTACCAGATCTTCCGGCTTCTTGTCTTTTTCAGTTACTGAAGCAGGATCCACTTTAATAGAAGTCATGTCGATAACAAAATTTCCTGCAGAAACCTGATTTCCTTCAACACTAAGGTCACCTGATTTTACATTAAGAGTTCCCCAACGTGGAGCAAAACCTCCTTTATGGTAAGCTTTCCAGTTAACCACAGAAGCTACTGTATCTACGGCAAGCACTTCTCCTTTGCTTTCAGCAACAGCCTGTTCCTGGCCAGCAGCAGAAGCCTCCGCTGATTTCTCTTTAGTACATGATGCCATAAGCAATCCTACTCCTACTAACGCGATAACACTAATTTTTTTCATATTTTATTTTTTTAAAAAGTTTTTGAACTGATCAGGATTGATTCCTTAATTCTGAAATTCAAAAGTAGAAAAACCTTATTACTTATTCTCTTATCATACATCAAGAAATTAAGTTTCTATTTTCAGATATCCATCATAAAGTCCTAAAACCATACAAATATGTAAGGTGTAAGATATTTCACTCACCATATAAATTGCCTATTTTAGCAGTCTAAAATTTAGAATGAATACAACCAGCTATATACAACAAACGCTTAATATACCTGAAAAAAGCATTACGAATACCTTACAATTATTGTCAGAAGACTGTACTATTCCTTTCATCTCACGATATCGAAAAGATACGACCGGAAATCTGGATGAATTGCAGATTGAACAAATTTCAAAACTCAGCAAGCAGTTTGATGAAATCATTAAAAGAAAGGAATCGATCCTCAAATCCATTGAGGAGCAAAATTCTTTAACGTCTGAACTTCAGCAAAGAATCCAGGATAGTTTCGACATACAGGAACTTGAAGATCTTTATCTTCCGTATAAAAAACGGAAAAAAACGAAAGCCGATGCTGCGAAGGAAAAGGGACTTGAACCTCTGGCTAAAATCATTATGAGCCAGAAATCCCATGATCTGGATTCTGTAGTTTCCCGGTATATTAACGATTTAGTTTCTTCTCCGGAGGAAGCTTTGCAGGGAGCACGGGATATCATGGCTGAATGGATCAATGAAAATATGTATGTCCGCAAAAATCTCCGTCGTTTATTTCAACGCAAAGCAGTTATATCTTCTAAAGTTGTTAAAGCCAAAAAAGAAGAGGAAGGTGCACAAAAATTTTCTCAGTATTTTGAATGGGAAGAAAACCTTGGCAGAACACCCTCCCATCGACTTTTGGCTATGCTACGAGCAGAATCTGAAGGTTTTGTAAAAGTAAATATAGGAATTGATAAAGAAGAGGCAATCGATTTTATTGAAAATGCCATCATTAAATCTAAAAATGAAAGTAGTGAACAAATTGCTCTGGCGATAAAAGACAGCTATAAAAGGTTACTGGAACCCGCCATTTCCAATGAAACACTACAGGAAGCAAAAGAAAAGGCAGATAAAAAAGCGATCGAGATTTTTTCTGAAAATTTAACCCAGCTATTATTAGCTCCTCCTTTAGGAGAAAAAAGAATATTAGCAATAGACCCTGGATACAAAAGCGGGTGTAAAGTGGTATGCCTTGATGAAAAAGGAGACCTTCTGCACAACGAAACCATTTATCCGCATGCACCTCAGAATGAATCGGGAATGGCAATGAAAAAGATACGCTCGATGGTTAACGCCTATAATATTGAAGCTATTTCAATAGGAAACGGAACAGCAAGCCGTGAAACAGAGTTCTTTATTAAAAAAATTGCATTTGACAAACCGTTGCAGGTTTTTGTTGTTTCAGAAGCCGGAGCATCTGTTTATTCTGCAAGTAAGATTGCCAGAGAAGAGTTCCCCAGCTATGATGTGACAGTACGTGGTGCTGTTTCCATTGGCAGAAGGCTTGCAGACCCATTAGCTGAACTCGTTAAAATTGATGCTAAGTCCATTGGTGTTGGACAATATCAGCATGATGTAGACCAGACTCAATTGAAAAACGAACTGGATTCTACGGTTATGAAATGTGTAAACTCCGTAGGGATCAATCTGAACACAGCCAGCAAATCACTTTTAAGCTATGTTTCCGGAATTGGTGAGAAAATGGCAGAAAATATTGTCAATTACCACGCGGAAAACGGAGCTTTTGAAGACAGGAAACAATTGAAAAAAGTTCCCAGATTAGGAGAAAAAGCTTTTCAGCAGGCAGCGGCATTTATAAGAATAAGCACCGGAAAAAATGCATTGGATAATTCAGCGGTGCATCCGGAAGCATACGGTATCGTTGAAAAAATGGCCAAAGACCTGGGAATAAAGCTGAATGAACTTATAGCTAACAAAGAGAAAATTGCATTAATCCAGCCGGAAAAATATATTAGCGAAGAAATTGGTATCCTTGGGATCCGGGACATTTTAAAAGAGCTTGAAAAACCGGGATTGGATCCCAGAAAGGCAACTAAAATTTTTGAATTTGACCCCAATGTGAAAAGTGTAAAAGACCTGAAAATAGGAATGGTCCTTCCTGGAATCGTTAATAATATTACAGCCTTTGGATGTTTTGTTGACCTGGGGATTAAAGAAAGTGGATTAGTCCATATTTCTCAGCTCAAGGACGGTTTTGTTTCAGATGTGAATGAGGTAGTGAAGCTGCATCAGCATGTTCAGGTAAAAGTAACAGAAGTAGACGAGGTAAGAAAGAGAATTCAGCTGAGCATGATCTTATAAAGGATTTAATTTGAAAATCTCGGAAATTAAAGAAAGAAAAGTCATTCACCGGCCGACTCGTTATTTTGACGAGTCCGGCCAAAGAATTTATCATGCATACGAGTATCATTTACCTTATAATCCAGGTTATAAAGGAAACGAGACCGAAAGACTTTTTGCCAAGTGGATAGATATGCTTCCTTTTGGTTTAATTTTCTACTTTCTCCTTCATAAAGTAATTGTTATCAGCATTCTGCTTTCCATACCCTGTGTTATCATTGCAGGAACCATAACGGAATGGTCTTGGGGAACAACTTTAGGCAAGAAAATATTTAAAATTAAAGTCCTGGATGATTACGGAAACTATCCCGGATTTTTAAAATCATTCCAAAGAAATCTTTTATGCCTTGCTAACTTTTCCCCTGTCTTCTCCGAACACACGACCAGAACAATTGCCATGGGAAGGCGAACCGGAACGCGGGTGAATTTCAGCATGCATATGAACAACACGATCTGTAAGACCTATATTGTAAAAGAAAACAAAATTCCGGAAATCAGGGATCTCCTGAAATATCAGGGTGATCAGAACCTTTTATTGTAAAGCTTTTTTTAAATAAAAAACCGCCCTAGTGTTGTGGCGGTTTCATTTATTGTTTATTTATAATCCTTTGAATCTCTTCTCGGCTGTTTTGCTTCAGGCCATTTTACAACCTCCCCTTTTTCATCTTGCGGCATTACCCTTCTCTCTCTGCTGGTAAACTCAAGATCTTCAGATGCCATATAAGCTAAGGTAGCTGTTAAAATCACATTATTTTTAAGTTCATCAAAAACGATTTTATCATATGTATCTTTCGTTGTATGCCAGGTATATCCAAAATATCCCCAGTTCAATGAACTTAATGAGAATCCCGGTACACCCGCTGCCACAAACGATGCATGATCAGATCCACCTCCTCCCGGCATTCCCGGAAAATCGGTTTTAATATTATCACGTACATTTTTAGGAACTGCATTCAGCCATTTCCCGATATAATCATATGATTTCAGAAATCCCTGTCCTCCGATATTTACTACTCGGCCAGTTCCATTATCCTGGTTGAAAACAGCCTGAGTTCCTTTCATAATTTCCGGATTATCAGCAACAAATCCTCTCGATCCGTTCAATCCCTGCTCCTCGCTTCCCCAAAGTCCGATTACAATCGTCCTTTTATTATTAGGGTAGTATTTTTTAAGAATCCTAATGGTCTCAAGCATGGTAAGTGTGCCGGTTCCATTATCCGTAGCACCCTGCGCTCCGTCCCATGAATCCAGGTGTGCAGAAAGAATAACATATTCATTGGGTTTTTCCTTTCCTTTGATCATTCCTATCGTGTTGAAGCTTTTAGCTTCAGGAAGTATTTTTGACTGGGCCTCAAGCTTTATTTTGGGTTTAGCTCCCTTTTCTGCCATTCTATACAACATGCCGTAATCTTCCACATCAATATCAATCATGGGAATTTTAGATGTTTTCGCTCCGAATATTCTGTTTGCTCCCATAATTCCTGTCCAGTTGGAAATGGCAATCCCTGCTGCTCCCGCTTTTTCCAGAGCTTCCGGAAGTGTATTATTGTCATATCCTATATTCTTTACATAATCACGGAAATCTTTGGAAGCTTGTTCTTTTTCCGCCTTTAGCTTTTCATATAATTCCGGAGTAGCGAATTCTTTGATCTGATCATCAGAACGTCCGATTTTCTGATACTGCGCAATCAATACCATTTTACCTTTTACAGAAGGCAACCACTGATCAAATTCGGCCTTGGAAGATACCTTTGGAAGTACTACAACCTCAGCTTCAATTGCCTTCTTAGTTGCAGGGCTCCATGCAAGTTGTGTGGCAGATAATGATTTCACACGGGGATATACCATATCTACATGGGTAATTCCTCTCTGCCACCCTTTCCAGGTTCCAAATTGCTGGAGGTTTGCATCTACTCCCCATGAGCGAAGTGTTTTAGCTGTCCATTCATTGGCGGCAAGCATTTCCGGAGTTCCTACCAAACGGGGTCCGATACCATCAAGCAGCTCATAGGCCATATTTTCGAGTTGAGAATTATTATTGGCTTCATTCACAAAACTTTCCACAATAGGATTAAGCTTTTCCTGAGATTTTGCGGGAGCCTGTGCCCAAGAAAACTGCGTTGCCAGAACAACTGCCGGCATTGCAAAAAACGTATTTATCTTCATAGCATTATTGATTGGAATAAAGATATAGATTTCAGCGAAAATTGAAAAGAAAAGCAGAACTAAATAAAGGAAGAAAAGCCTTTATAGGAAAATAATTAAGAAATTAAATGGATAACAATTAAAAAAACAGCTTAAAACAACAGTTTTAAATTTTCTCCAAAATTTGTTACTTTTCATTAATAAAAGCCTGCTCCTCAGCAGAAAGTATAATAGCATCTTCTTTCTCCTCTTTTACCGGAACATTTTCCCAGATGTTTTTACTGAAGTCTACTCTGTACGAAAGTCCCTCCTTATTTGACTTTTCAAAAGTATTGTAAATAATTTCTCTGCTGAATTTTCTTTCATGCTTCTTTCCCTGGTAAAAAGCAGAGTATTTTTCACCTTTAAGTCTTACCAAGGCGGGCAGATACATTCCGTCTCTTTTATAAAAATCAAAAGTAAGTGAAGCATCCCCTAATTGGTAATCATACTCTATTCCTCCTGCCATTTTTCTTCTGATTGGCGGATAATTTGTCTGTAGATAATTGACTTCAAAATAAGTAATCACTTTATCAGTCTTGTTATACTTAAGATCTCCTATGAGCTCAATACCCGTACCGGATTTAACCTTAAAAGTCATCAGCTGCTCATCCCCTTCTTCAGAGATTATTTTCCCTGAATATTTTGAGTTAATACTGTTAATATGATTAAGTGTACGGTTCAGTTCGAAGCTAAGAAAGTAATTTCCCATATACTCATGAGAAAATTCATTACTCCCCGGCGAAAAAATACTGTCTGACTTTAAATTTTTCAGGTATTTTACATTATTCAGCTGCATCTGGAGAATCTTGTCATAATTTTTACGAATTCCGTCATTATAATTGTAATGGTTACTTTTGCTCCATAATTTAGCTTCCGTAATAACTAAAAAGCAAAGTTCATCATTATCTGATCTTTTTTCTTTGAATACCACATTATACAAGGAAGGCTCATTATAATATCTTTTTTCATAATTCTTTCTTATATCATTAAAAAGTTTTTTTATATCTATACTTACCATTTTTACCTCTTCAATATTTTTGAATGAAGGTTTCAATTTGATAAAAGAATTAAAACCGGATACTTTTCTTTTCTGATATCCGAAAGCTGATACTTCAAAGTTTCCTGCGTTCTGCCCAAGTGGAGTATAGCCGTCTTCATTGGTGTAAACAACCTGATTATTAAGAACAATCCTCGCATGAAATATGGCTTTCCCGTTTTCTGAATCTATGACTTTTACTTTTTGCGCGGAAAAAAGACCAAAAAAAAGAATCAAATATAAATAAGAATGCTTCATATGACGGGTGATTAATGTAAAACAACTAACTACACAAATATACCCACAAAGGGAAATAAGACAATACCTTGATGAAATTTAGTACTATTTAGCTTCTATTTTCAAAATTCGCTAAAACAAAGAGATTGAATATCTGAAAGCAGGATCCATAGAAAAATCCCGGCACAAAAAAGCCAGCTTAAAAAGCTGGCTTTTAGGAAATTTATTTTTTTGATTCCTCAACAGAAACTTTTCTGAAATCTTTGAACAATTTGCTAAGTTCTAAAGCTGATTTACGAGCTCTTGTTCCAGCTGCTTTGTTTCCTTTTTCAGCTTGTTGGTTTGCTTCAGTTGCGAATGCTTCAAATTCCGCGTTGATTTTTTCAATTAGTTCTTTCATTTATTTTAAAATTTAGGGTGCAAATATAGGTTTTATGGTGATTCCAGCCTAACTGTGATGAAAAAAGTTTACAAAAATTTGAAAAAAATAATCCTTTATAATGTCCAATATAAATTCAAATTTTAGAAGGCGGGTGAAATTTTTAATTTAAAGCTAAATTTTTTCCAATATCCTTTTTAACTTAAGGGTTTATAACATAAAAAATTCAAAGACCATACATCATTAATACGGTATAAAATTGCAAAGCATTTTTCAATAGGAAAAGAAACGGAATCTCAATTTTATAATAAGAGTACACAGTTCTTTTTATCTGTTTTTATGTACCTTCGTTTTTTATAAATTATCTGCCTGTCCCAACCATGGAGCTGCCAAAAGAATATATATTACGGAATACCCATATCAGCACGCTTTCAGTTTATGAACTTTTAAAGCATACTTCAACGGCAAAATTTATGGAAGAAAAAAACTTCCATGATATTGAACCTGTTGCCCTGGAGATTAATTCGGGGGTTTTTACGAAATCTGTTTCGACAATAGGTTTTCCTAATATTTCCGTAAGCCAGGTAGGTTCTTCAATTGTAACGGCATGCTCTTGTGATCAATACGGAGAAAAACTTTGTGAGCATCAGGCAGAGATTATTTATTGTATTCTTGAACAGAAAAATTACAGAATATTCTACGATGCCAATCTAAGACAAAGGACATTGGTTTCACATGCTAAAAGTTTCGGGTTGGAAAATGAACCTGACCTTGACACTTATTTCCAGTTGGAATTACAGAACGGAAAACTCAACATTCAATCCAGGATAAAGGAACTTCTCCTGATAGGTGAACCAGGCTTTAAACAAAATCTGCTTCCTACGAGGCAATCGGTTTTAAAGGAACTTGCTATACAAGAAACTGAGAGAAAAAGAATATTGGTTATTGGCAAGCACCGGTATTATAATCATCTCAATTTTTCATTAATGGAAGCTGATACTACCCAAAGCGGTAAGATCAAAAATCCGTTGACCCCTATTCATCCTATGCAACTCGTCTGGAAAGCGGATCAACCTGCTGAGATCAAATTCTATACGGCAATCGCTTCTTTTCAGAATAAATTTAACGAAGAAGCGGACGCAACGGAAATGGAAGCCCTGAAGTTAATTATCCGGAACCCACAGGGACTTGATACTTATTACCACGATCATACTATTTCAGAAGCCATTTCTTCCAAATCCCTGATTCCCGTAAAGCTCAATCTGCTGAAAGCCGAAATTCTGCTTACAGTGTTTAAAAAAGAACCTTTTTATGAGATTACGGGAGAATTACTATTTAATGATATTTCCCTTTCTTTTAAAAATGTAATAATCCGCCATGATTGTTTCATCTATCATCAGAATACATTGAATCTCATTGACAATCCTGATCTTCTTAGGGTGATCAGATTTTTTAAGTCCAATAATGAGATTCTGCTGATTCATGCATCAAAGTATGAACACTTTTTACATACTGTTTTATCTCCTTTAGAGACTCATGTCCAAATCAATTACAGCTACATTCGTACTGCCAGTCCGGTACAGCTTCAGGAAAAGGATTTCCAAATGGAAAAGATCATTTATCTTCACCAGGAAGGCAACTATATCTCCATCACACCCGTAATGAAATACGGATCTGTAGAGGTGGCAGTATACTCCCGGAAGCAATTATATGATAGGGATCAGAATGGGAATCTGTTTAAAATTGAACGCAATTACGAAGCTGAAGCAGCACTTACATCCATTGTCATGATACAGCATGAGGATTTTCAGGACCAACTGGAGGGACATGAATATTTC
This sequence comes from Chryseobacterium sp. Chry.R1, assembly GCF_039645525.1. Taxonomy (NCBI): domain Bacteria; kingdom Pseudomonadati; phylum Bacteroidota; class Flavobacteriia; order Flavobacteriales; family Weeksellaceae; genus Chryseobacterium; species Chryseobacterium sp. Chry.R1. The sequence goes on along the minus strand of NZ_CP151793.1, from coordinate 2,862,605 downwards.
TACTTGTACAAAGATAAATTTCTGGATGCCGATTGGTTTTTAAGAACTTTTGAAGCATGGAGAAATGAAGGGATAACCATCCTTGGATTTAATGAACTCAAAAATAACAAACTGAACCCTCACTCTGCGAAAATCAACATCCAGGTGACAAGTGGTATCGACTGGTTCAATGCTAAACTAAGTGTGCGTTTCGGAGGTAAAGAAGCTTCTTTGAAACAGGTACACCGGGCCCTTCGTAATAAAACAAAGTTTATACAACTGGATGATGGCACCCAGGGAATTTTACCTGATGAATGGATAAAGAAGATCGACAGGTATTTTCAGATTGGTGATATGGAAGGAGAGTTGCTTAAAATTCCAAAAGTTAGCTTTTCGGAGGTTTCGGATTGGTTTGAGAAAGAGGTTTTATCAAAAGAGGTACAGACTGAAATTCATTCTTACTCCAAGCAATTCTCTGTGCTGAAAAAAGCACCTGAAATTCCCGTTCCTGCAGGATTGAGAACTACCCTACGAGATTATCAGAAAGAAGGCCTCAATTGGCTGGGGTTACTCGACCATTATAATTTCGGCGGCTGTCTTGCCGATGATATGGGATTAGGAAAAACTATACAGATCCTCGCATTTATTCTATATAGAAAAGAGAAATATCATTCCGGAACCCACCTGATCATCGTTCCTACTTCCCTGTTGTTCAACTGGCAGGAAGAGATTGAAAAATTTGCTCCTTCTCTTAAGGTATTGATGCATTATGGTCCGGACAGGGAAAAATCAACAAACCTTTTTCAGGATTATGATATCATATTGACAAGTTATGGAATGCTCCTTTCGGACATCCGTTTTCTTAAAACATTTCATTTTGATTATATTTTCCTTGATGAATCACAAACAATTAAAAATCCCAATTCAGAAAAATATAAAGCTGCACGTCTCTTACAAGCCAGAAACAGGATTGTTATTACAGGAACTCCCGTTGAGAACAACACCTTTGATCTGTATGGCCAGCTTTCATTCGCCTCACCCGGATTATTGGGGAGCAAACAATATTTTAAAGATACGTATGCCATTCCCATCGATAAGTTTGAATACAGCAAACGTACTATTGAACTTCAACAAAAAATAAATCCTTTTATTTTAAGAAGAACAAAAAAGCAGGTTGCCAAAGAGCTTCCCGAAAAAACAGAAATGGTAATCTACTGTGAAATGGATGCAGAGCAACGTAAAATCTATGACCTTTATGAGCGTGAATTACGCGATTTCATATCCGCTTCCACAGATGATGAAACACTAAAAAACAGCATGCATGTTTTGACAGGTCTTACTAAACTCCGTCAGATATGCAATTCTCCTGTATTACTGAAAGAAGGCTACTCAGGCGATCACGCTGTAAAGATCCAATTATTAACGGAACAGATTGAAAATAAATCAAAAGAGCACAAAATCCTTGTATTTTCACAATTTGTAGGAATGCTGGACCTCATCAAAAAAGAACTTGAAAATAAAGATATTCCCTTCGAGTATCTTACAGGACAGACCAGGGACAGAGGTACCAAAGTTCATAGATTTCAGACCGATGACAATGTGAGGGTATTCCTCATCAGCTTGAAAGCTGGTGGTGTAGGACTCAACCTTACAGAAGCTGATTATGTATATCTGGTAGACCCATGGTGGAATCCGGCTGCCGAAAACCAGGCCATTGACAGGAGTTACAGAATAGGGCAGACAAAACATGTAGTAGCCGTCCGTATGGTTTGTACCCATACGATTGAAGAAAAAATACTGAACCTGCAGAAAAAGAAAAGTAAACTGGCCCAAGGACTGATAAAAACAGAAGAATCGAAATTACAAGGCTTCAGTAAAGCAGATTTGCTGGAAATTTTAGAATAGTCTGACGGCATTTTCTTCAACCTCCTTTCTAATTTTACACAATACACATTGCTTGCAATATCTGTCGTTAGGTTTTCGTATCTTTGATTTTTATAATTTTAAAGTTATGAGCGATCGGCTGGAAACCATTGAAGACTATTACAGAAATATCAGAGAAAACCAATTAAAAATGTTTGATTCTCACGATTTTGAATTGGGGAAATCACACTTTAATATCTCTATGCGAAGATACTGCAGCTTCAAAAGCCCGTACAATCGTCGTGATTATTACAAAATAAGCTTCATCATCGGTAAAGGAACTTTTAAATATGGACAACAGGAATTGTATGTAGACCGTCCTGCTTTGTTTTTTCCCTCTCCAAATATTCCTTATTCATGGGAATGCGATGGGGATCTGCAGGAAGGCTACTTCTGCCTTTTCAATCAGGAATTCTTTAACGGAAGTTCGGAATTCAAGCTATTTAAGAAAACATCATTATTTAAGGAATGGAGCATGCCTATTGTATTTTTGACAGAAGAACAGACTCAGTTGACAACGGTGTATTTTGAACAAATGTACAAGCTCAATAATTCAAATTATCCGTTTCGCTGCGGAAGCATTAAAAGTCATCTGGCATCTGTCCTTCATCTTGTCCTAGAAAACCGCGTAGAAGACGTTGATCCTGATGAACTTCCCGCAAATGTACGCCTGTACCGTCTTTTTGACGAATTGCTCAACAAACAGTTCCCTTTAGATTCTCCTGCCTATCCGCTTGCCCTGAAAACCGCATCAGATTTTGCCGAACGGCTTAATGTACACGTCAATCATTTAAATTCTTCTGTAAAATCTGTAACCCAGCTTACTACCACACATATTATTAAGGAAAGGATGTTTGAGGAATCTAAAAACCTTTTAAAATACACCAACTGGGATATTGCTGAAATCGGTTACACTTTGGGATTCGATCAACCCTCTCATTTTAATAATTTCTTCAAAAAATACTCAAATACCTCGCCGCTCAAATTCAAGCACGCGATTTAATTCTTTGAATTTTGTAATTTTTTCTTTGTCTTTTAAAATTGATATCAAAAATTCCCGGCTTATTTTTGTATCATTAAAAAAAGAGATGAATTATGTTGAGAGAAGCATCTGAACAAAGGATCAGATTGATCACCATTATGGCTTTTATATCCATTCCATTATCGGGGTTTGTTACAGATATATATCTGCCCTCCTTCCCCTCAATGGCTAAAGGAATGCATGTTTCTGAAAAAGATATACAAATTACCCTTACCTCCTATTTGCTGAGCTACGGAATTTCCCAACTATTCGTGGGAGGAATTTTGGATAGCATCGGCCGGTATCGCCCCAAGTTAATCGCATTGTTTTTATTGGTAATTACAAGTATTCTAATCACCATGACCAATAGTATTTTACTGATTTGCCTTCTCCGTATCCTTCAAGGGATAGCCGTATCAGTACTGGTGGTCGCTACACGGGCTATTTTTGTTGATATTTATGATGCGGAAAAAGTAAAACATTATCTCAGTTATTTTACAATTGTTTGGTCCTTAGGTCCGATTCTCGCTCCATTTCTTGGTGGATATCTGGAAAAATTATTCAACTGGCATGCTAATTTTTACTTTCTGGCTTTTTATGCCGGAGCCATACTGCTATTTGAATGGTTTTTCAGTGGAGAAAGTCTTCCACAAAAAAAGAAACTCAATTTTTCCGAAAACATCAGCTTGTATAAAATGATGCTCCGGAACCGTATTTTTATGCTGGGCATTATTATTTTAGGATTAAGCTACTCGATTGTTATGCTATTCAATATCACGGGTCCCTTTATTATCGAAAATACTTTCCATTTTACCCCTGTTGTTATCGGATACTGTACACTAATCCTTGGGTTCTCCTGGATGATCGGTGGGTTTATCGGTAAAAAAAGAGTATCATTAGGCTTTAAAGCAAGAATACTGCAGCCTATCATACTACAATTAACTCTCATTACGGGACTCATTATTATAAGTTATTTTTCTGAAAGTTTATATATCATGATCCCTTTTGCATTTTTTATTCATATCTGTTCGGGGATTCTATTTACTTCATTCTTCACAACAAGTATGCTTTATTTCCCTAAGAATGCAGGGACTGCCGGTGGACTGATGGGAGGACTGGTGTATATTATTACTTCGGTTACAAGTTTCATTATCTCCGTAAGCGGAACTGTTAGTTTACAGAAAGATCTTTCCTGGCGGTATCTAATTATTGCAATAATCCTTCTGGGTATTATTCTTACCATGAACCACACTTTACAAAAAGAAAAAGCAGAGAATTGATCTCTGCTTTTTTATTTTCATACCTGCTGATTATAAAATAACCCGAATCAAATTGTTGATGCCGGGAATACAATTGTTGGTGGATAATGTTTTATGCTAAAGAGTATATGAGTTAATATTGCACTGTCAAAATAAAATTATTGTAATTTCATAGAGAATACGGAAACTTATATTTCTTATTTCCCTATTTAATTAAAATCTAATTATAAAAAGCTCAAAATAAAGTATATTCATGATAACGTTCGCCAAAAAACAATGGAAACAGATAATGATCATTCTGATGATCTATACGACGTGGAGTGTGGCGGCATTTCTATTTCTGATCCGATTACAGGGATTGGAGACCACCCTTAAACAATTCGGAACAGGAAGTCAGCTTTATATTAATTTTATTCATACTGTTGTAAAGGGAACCATTGTATACTATATTCTTATTTATCAGTTACTGATCCCTCTAATAAAAACCAGAAACTGGAAGAAAGCAATTTTACAAGGGCTTTTATTCTTTACCATACTGACCATTTATGAATACATATGGAATTTCCAGATTCAAAACCCCAAACCCACAGATCCAAGTTACGTTTCACCCAACGTATTCTTTCTCACTGCTGCATTACTTGATCTTGTTATCATTTTGATAGCCGTCTTTTTTGCCACGATAATAATTTCCAATGAAATGCGTAAGCGTAAAGAAGAGCTGGAGAAGGAAAAATTAAAAGCCGAACTTGCTGCCATAAAATATCAGATCAATCCTCATTTTATTTTCAATTCGCTAAGTTTTATTTATACAAAAACCCTTAAAACAAGCCCGGAGGCAGCCCATGCGGTACATCTTCTTTCAGAGATTATGAGCTATGCTCTGGATGATTGGGATGAACTTGGAACAGTGCCTCTTGCATTGGAAATTGATCATATGAAAAAAGTAATAGAAATGAATCAGATCCGGTTCAATCATATGCTAAAAGTAAAGTATCATCAACATATTGAAACCGATGAAGCTTACATATCTTATGTCCCGACTCTGGCATTGGTTACTTTGGTGGAAAACGCTTTTAAGCATGGGGAATTGAATGATGAAAAAAACCAGGTAACCATTGAGCTGGAAGCCACAAAAAATAAGATCTATTTCCTTGTCAGCAATAAAAAGAAGAAAGGCCCCAAAGAACCCTCAAAAGGAATAGGATTAAGCAATGTGAAGCAACGTTTACAACTCATGTACGGTGATAAGCATTCCTTTGCTGTTAAGGAAGATGAAAACTATTATTTAAATGAAATAACCATTAATCTTTAAATTATGATTAACTGTATTGTCGTAGATGATGAAGCGCACGCAATAGAATTACTCGCATTGCATATTGAGCAAACACCATTTCTGAAACTTGTAGGTTCTGCTATGAATCCGGCAGAAGCTTTACAAATTTTGAATACTACGGAAGTGGATCTCATTTTTCTCGATATTCAAATGCCGGGTATGTCAGGAGTTGAATTTCTACCATTACTAAATGACAGGTATAAAGTCATCCTCACTACCGCTTTCAGAGAGTATGCTTTAGACGGATTCGACCATAATGTTGTAGATTATTTGCTTAAACCAATTTTCTTTCCACGGTTTTTAAAGGCAGTACAACGGGCGCAGGAAATTATTTCTTTATCTACAAAAGATGCAGAAGACGATTTTATCATGGTTAAGACAGAATATAAAGGAAAACTAATAAAAATTAAAACCCAGGATATTGTATACATAGAAGGAAAAGGAAAATATGTATGCTTTCACACCAAAGACGGGGAACAGATTCTGGCATTGTTAAATATCGGTGGACTTGAAAATAAATTACCAGGTGATCATTTTCTCAGAATACATAAATCATTCATTATTGCAGTCCCTTTTATTATGATGATCCATGGAAATTTAGTCCAACTCGAATTTACTAAAAACCAGATACCAATCGGGCAGACTTACCGCGAATCTTTTATGAATCAAATGCTAGGTAAAGTAATTACCAATAAAAAAGAAGAAGGCCCGGAATAGGATTACAGACAATAAACCAATATATACACAAACAATCAATTTATAAATCAAAAAAATGAGAAAATCATTATTAATCCAATCCGTTGGAGTTTTAGCCCTTTCAGCGGCAACATCATGTGCACCTTCCTATTTTGGGAAAACATATGCTGCCACCCAAAACGTAGATGTTTATTTTGATGCTGCTGATGTAAAAAGAGAACATGAAACAATGGGGACAACAGAAATCAATCAAGGCTTCAGTTCCATGGATGCTATGCAGCAAAAAGCGATTGAATTAGGCAAGTCACGAGGTGCAGACGGTGTTATTATGAAGCTGACAGAAGAGGTTACGGGAAGTTCAAAAAGTGATTTTGGAAACATGAAGAAAGGAAGCAAAAATAATACTTATACCGGTGGTTCGGTAACCACTAACATGAAAGTAAAAAAGATACAGGCTACTTTCATTAAGTATAAATAAGCCAAATGTCCTTTATTCTTATCAGGCTGCTCCTCTGGCTTCTTTCGCAGGCTTTATTCTAAAGATTAGCTGCTTTTCATTTATTTTTTTAATCGTTCAACATTATTTAACAGTTTACAACAAAACTGCAGGAAAAGTAATGTCCGAAAATTAATAAACGTCCCCCAGAAAAAACAATGAAAAGCACGTGAAGCCAGTAGAGCCAGCCGTCTATATGATAAAGCTCTCCTTATCGTTTAAATAGTCGTTTTCACTATAAACAATTCAGATTGTTTTCATCCGAAGTCACCTGTGGCTTCGGATTTTGATACAAATACCTGTTCCTTTAATTAATAGATGATAGTATCATATATAGCTCATTTTGATTTTTCAGCTCCATCTTTTTATTGATCCTGTATCTTCTCGCTTCAGCTGCTCTGATTGTAGAATTGGCATATTGAGATATTTCCTTAATTCCAAAATTCATCTTCAGAAGTGTACAGAAGTTGATATCGGAAATATTCAGATCAGGGTATTTACTTTTCAGGGTAGGATAAAAATTAGGATATATTTTCTGGAACTCTATGTAAAATGCATTGATATCTTCTTTAGCTAAAAGTATCAGTTCTTTTGTATTTTCTGATTTTGCATTTGAAATGTTATCCTTTACAGTTTCCGTTTCAGCTTTTTCGAAGTTAATGATATCTGCCGGCACTTCATCTGGTATTTTATTCTGAATAGAATTATCCTCTTTATTTCCTTGTTTCTTTTTATAATAAAGGAAACCAAAAAGAGCTGCTAAGAGAATAACACCTGCACCAATAGCAATATTTGTTGGTTTTGATGACACCTCTTCTACATTGTCAGAAACCTTACCATTTATTTTATTAATAAAATTTACATCCCCTGATTTTTTCTTTACCAGATCAACGCTATCTATGATCCGTTTATACTTTTTTGAAAAATAAGTAGATTGTTCATAATCTTTCAATCCTTCATATGATTCAGCCATCATGGCATACACCTCATACTGCTCATATCGGTTATGATCTTTTTGGGAGTCCATAATAGCCCTTGAAAAATAACTAATAGCTGCAGGATAATTCCCGGATTCTTTTTCAACGATTCCTTTATTTATTAAATTCTGGATGATAAATCTATCGTCCGGAAATGAAGCAAGAAACTGATCTGTGATAGCGATATACTTTCTGGCTTCATCTACTTTTTTAAAGCGTGCCAGGGAACCGGCCAGGGACTCAAGTGTACAGATTGTGGTTACCTTCTTTAATCTGCTTTCATTACCTATTTTTAGACATTGTGAATAAGCAAGTTTTTTAAGTATGACAACCTCTTGCTTGGTACTTTCATTAAAATTTTCACTAATCGTCAATAGCTCAGCCTTTGCCACTGTGATGTGTATATCATTAACCAGCTTATCATTCTCTATAGTAACAAGTTTATTATACTCCTCACATTTATTTAAAATTTGTTTTGCAGCACTTAGGTGATCAAGCTGTAAGAGTACTTTATGATAAGATAACAAAATGCGACATATCATATTGTAATCATTTTGTTTTATCGCCAGATCTACACCTTCATTAATTTTGGCCAAAGCCGCATCAAAATCACCATTAAGTTGATATATCCTAACTTCTTCAAATATTGAATAAACTTGCCCAGGGTAAAATTTCTTTTCACGGGATAGATAATAAAGAACTATAGCATTCTTAAGCGTGAGTCCTGGATTATTATCTCCTGTTATATAATTTTTTTCCAACAACCGGCTTACACTATCAATTTCTTTACTGCTATTCTGTGCCCCGGTATTACTACAAAAAATAAAAAAAACAATAAAGAATGTGGATGTTTTTAATACTTTATTTATTAGCATGTTTCTAAATTAATTAAATATATACAATTGGTAATTATTTTACAGGACTATTGACTGCTTTTCAGTACAACTCAATCCCTGTATATTTTGTGTATTTATATGTTTTTCCATTTAACCAATTTACATTTATGACCACAATCAATCATATAAAAAAATGCACTTACACAAATATACATAAATTAACACATCTCTGCACAATAGGCGCTTTAAGGTTTGTTTATAAGTTTTTTCATTATAGTTTTGTGACAGGAAATTATTTAAATCAGAAAATAAAATAAAACAACAAAAGATCAACTTCAATAAAGATCACTTTTAAAAAAATTAACACAATCTCTTAATTTAACTTAAAAAAAACACAAAATGAAAAAAAATTGCAGTTAAACGCTAAAAAATACATTTAATTACTGGTCATCAAAAAATTTCAAGAAGATATATAGTTTTTCTAATAATAAGCAAAAAACACAAATGATGAGAAAAAGTAATAATAAGTCAGTTTTTATAATTGATTATTCTTTGAAACTTCAAGATAATCATTAATTAGTGTTAATAGTTTTAAACTGTTTTTTATCCGGGACCAATTGGTCCAGGATTTTTTTTAATGACTATTTAAATAATAATGTATGATTCTTCTTTAAATCAAAAGCAGACCTGTATTATTTCGTTTTCTTACAATAAACGTGAACAACAAATCGATAGCTTCGTGTATCAAAATATTCAAAAACAACATTATGAAAAAGTTTCTCTTTAGTGTTTTAGCTTTATTAACAGCGCTGCTCCTGATCATTGGCATATTAGAACTTACCAGTTCTTATAAAGTTTCAGAAGATATCAACCGAAATGCTCCTGTTCAGACACAACAACATATCACTATCCATGCTTCTCCGGAAAAGATATATCAGATCATGAGTGATGTTAATCATTGGTCTGCCTGGAATAAAGACATCCAGGATCCGGTAATGACGGTACCTTTTCAAAAAGACAACAGTTTCGATTGGAAAAGTGGAGGTCTTACAATCAGATCCACCCTACACACTGCAATTCCTTACCGCAAAATCGGGTGGTCAGGTCCGGCATTCGGTGCTTTTGCGATTCACAACTGGACATTTGTTCCGAATGGTGTAAACACGACCGTTGTTGTAGATGAAAGTATGGAAGGATGGCTTGTTACCATGATGCATAAAAAATTCCAGAGCCATCTGGAACATTCTTTACAGGAATGGTTAAGAAATCTAAAAATACAAGCCGAAAAATAGTTTTTTTAATAAAAAAAGCCATAATTATTCTACAGATAACGAATAATTAACAAAAATAATGACATTTAATTTTAAAATCTTTATATCTTTATAGTCTAATAACCTGTGTTATTATAATCTCAACAGTTTATATACCTCTCGCTTACCCGGGAGGTTTTATAAAACTGACTACTTCCACTCTGGATTACTACAAAGAATTTATCTCACCTGTTATGAAACAGGATATATAGTCTACCTCATATACATTCTTGATCAATTGGAATTGCCTGTACGATTTTTTAAACTACCTTCGCTTTTCTGGTAATCCTGGCCAGCCATGCAGGGAAAAATCTTTTAAGAAAAACACCCAGAACTTCCTTGCCTCCTATCGCTTTCTGGTATTTTTTCTTTTCAATCGCACGAAGCATTTTTCTGGCAAAAACGTGAGCCGGCATACCATTTTGGGTTGCATTATCCATGGTTCCCTGTGAAGATCCGTCTCCGGTTACGGCATTCATTGAAATATTGGTTTGTATAAACCCCGGACAAATAATAGTTATCAGAATATTTTCTTTGTATAATTCTGCCCGAAGAGCATCAAAAAAACCATGCAAAGCATGTTTTGCTCCCGCATAACCACTCCGCATCGGAGCCCCGAAAATACCCATAAGGCTTGAAACAACAGCAATCTGTCCTCCTCCGTTCCTGATCATGTAAGGAATTGTTGCTTTGGTAAGGGCCACTGTCCCAATATAATCTATGTCTATCAGACGTTTATCAACTTCAATATCAGTTTCCATTGCCAGAGACCGCTGAGACAATCCTGCATTATTAATAAGAACATCAATACTTCCGAATTTTCCTGCCGCTTCTGCTGCAACAATAGCCAAATTCTTATAGTTGTAAAGGTCCAGTGGTAATACCGCATACCGATTTTTGGACAGCTTTGCTTTTTGCGCAACTGCTTCCAGCTGATCTTCTTTTCTGGATGAAAGAATTATTTTTGCTGTAGTCTTTGCTGCCAGCTCCATTACCAATGCTTCTCCTATTCCGGAAGAAGCCCCTGTGATCCAAACTGTTTTATCATCAAAGTAGGTGCTCATGATATTGTTCTTTATCTTATTTCAGCCCGGCAATATATTTTCCGGCTTTCATTCCTGAAAAAATACAGCCTCCTAAAAAGGTTCCTTCCAAGGCACGATAGCCATGCATTCCTCCTCCTCCGAAACCTGCAACCTCCCCAGCCGCATAAAGTCCTTCTATTATTGTATCATCTTCTCTTAAAACCTGTCCATTCAGATTGGTCTTAATCCCTCCTAACGTTTTTCTTGTCAGAATATTAAGCCTTACCGCAATTAAAGGTCCGTTTCGTGGATCCAGTATCTTGTGTGGTGTGGCTACTCTTCCCAATTTATCTCCAAGGTATTTTCTGGTACTTCTTATGTAATTTACCTGTGTATCTTTTGAAAACGGGTTATCCAATTCTCTGTCCCTGGCTTCGATCTGAGATTTTACCTTTTCATAATCCAAAAGATGATCTCCGGAAAGTTCATTCATCCTTTTAATCAAATCCTGAAGATTATCCGATACAATAAAATCTTTTCCATGTTCTTTAAAAGCTTCCACAGGACCTGGTGCTTTTTTCCCAAAGATTCTTTTAAAAAAAAGACCGTAATCCTTATTTGTAATGTCAGGGTTTTGCTCGGAGCCAGAAAGGGCAAACTCTTTTTTAATGATTTTTTGTGTTAAAATAAACCACGAATAAGAAAACCCGGTATCCTGTATGTATTTCAGGGTTCCCAATGTGTCAAACCCAGGTAAGAAAGGCGCTGGAAGCCTGTTTCCATTCGCATCAAACCACAGGGATGAAGGTCCCGGTAATATCCTGATCCCATGATCCGGCCAAATAGGATTCCAGTTTTGAAGACCTTCCGTATAGTGCCACATCCGATCCCTATTGATGATATCAGCTCCAGCATTTTCAGTAATCCCTATCATTTTCCCATCTACATAAGCAGGAACTCCAGATACCATTTTTTCAGGAGCTTTACCTAATCGTTGCGGCCAGTTTTTGCGCACCAGTTCATGATTAGCTCCTATTCCTCCGGAAGCAATAATAATATGGGGTGCACTGTACTTGAATTGTGAAACAACAATTCTGCTGGTTGCCTCACCTCTTTCTTTATTGTCATTTTCAAGAATGTCTCCTTCAATACCTGTGACCTTACCATTTTCTGTAATAAGGCTGGTAACGCGATGCCTGAACCTCATTTCAAGAAGCCCTTTTGCTTTTGTTTCGTAAGCCTTTTCTACAAAAGGTTTTACAACTCCGGTCCCAGTGCCCCAGCTTACATGAAAACGAGGAACGGAGTTACCATGCCCATCCGCGGAGCCATCTCCTCTTTCTGCCCACCCCACCATGAACATCAGCTTAATTCCCATTTTAGAAATATAATCATACTTTTCGTTAGCTGCGAAATTCAGATAAGCTTCTGCCCATTGTTTCGGCCAGTAATCTTCTTTACGATCAAAACCTGCTGTTCCCATCCAGTCCTGTTTCGCCAGTTCATAAGAGTCCTTAATTCCTACTCTTCGCTGCTGAGGAGAATTAATCAGAAAAAGACCACCAAAAGACCAGAATGCCTGTCCTCCGATATTCTGTTCTGTCTCCTGATCGATCAATAATACTTTTTTTCCGGCGTTCGTTATTTCCATAGCAGCAGTAAGTCCTGCCAAACCAAAACCTACGATAATTGCATCTGGTTGAAATTCATTGTCCATTGGCGGTAAGTGTAACAAAATTCTATTAACTAAGATAATAGATTTTAACATTATAGAGCGTCAATTATTTTCAGCTTTACTAATTTTATTCTACTTTTATTATGTTTTGAATATAATATGATAAAGGACTTTAATGGTGTAAAAGTTGGGATTTAGAAGTAAAAAATATAACAAAAGAAAGGGACCACTTTTGTTATAATACTTAATTTGATATAGTTAAATCCCTTATTATTCAAAAAATATTCGATAAAAAAACAGAAAAATAAAAAAATATACACCTCACAACCACTTTAAACACAGATTTTCCTGTATTTTCTTTATTTTTTACAAAATATTATTTCATTTGCTCCGTTTACTATGCACGTGACTCATGTTTGAGTTTCATGGTTATTAGTTTTTATCCTCAACTTAGGTTGAGGATTTTTTTATTATATTTGAACTTCTTGTGATTTAATCACATTTGTGTTTTTTTTTAGGCCTTCTCCGGAAGGCTTTTTTATTGTCTATCGCCCTACTGTTTCCCATTTCGGGCTACTCATAATAAATAATAAGAGGCTGCCATTTAAGACAACCTCTTGTATTGGTTATTAGTAAATACCCCCGACAATCTAAATTTTTAGCAAATTCGTTCAGTTTACTTACTGATTAAGTTTTGGCTAAATTACAAAAATTCATTAATTAGTGACAAATTATTGCCTTTAATATCCCATTAATAAATGATTATATAATTTAATTAATTCACTTTTAAATGAAATACACATACTGTATTGCGTTTTTTATGTTAAAAAATACATTAAGCCTTTCCTACAATATCCAGGAAGTTTCCTGAAAGAACTTAGTTTTTATAAAGTCGTTCAATAATCAGTGATGAAAAATACTTCACCCCTGTTCTTATACTTTCTTCATCCACTTGAAAATTTGGAGAATGATTCATAGCAATCATTTCTTTTTCAAAGTTGGAACCTCCAAGAAGAAAATATACACCCGGTATTTTTTGTTGAAAATAGGCAAAGTCATCATTAAAAAACGGAACCTGTCCATAATCAGGAGAAATTGCATTGATCCCGTAAATATCACGAATGGTTTTTATTGCAGTACCTGTCAGTTTTTCATCATTGATGACCGTAGGATTTTCTTGTATAAATGAAACTGAAATAAGCTGACTTTTATAAATATCCTCCACCAATCTTTTAACTTCAGGAATTATTTCCGGGATACATGACGCATTGGTCTCATACAAATAAGCTTCGAGAAAGAAGTGGTCTTTTTTAGAATAGGCACTCAACTTATCGTCCATGAAGCGATAATCCTTAAAAATAGTATTAGGGTTTATCAATCCTATATCCGGATCTACTATATGTCTGATTTCCCATGGTTTACTTCCTGTGTTCATCCGGGACAAAGAGGTATGGATTTTATTGGTTAAATTTTTTATCTCTTCTTTTGATAATTCTTTTTGTAATTCAATTCGTATTCTTTTCTGATAAGCAAATACTTCATTCGGCTTCACTATTATTTCTCCGACCGGGAGAGCGGTTACGTGCAGACCATATATTTCATCAGGAGCTATTTTGGAAAATAAATTAGTATTCATCATCCCTTTAGCTCCCATAAAAGTTTCTTCTTCCGGTTGGAATACAAAGTAAACGGTTCCTTTTAAATATTTTTTATTTTTAGCAAGAACTTCAGCGATTCCCAAGCCGACCGCCATATGAACATCATGACCACAGCCATGTTGAATACCTTTTGTTTCTGATTTGAAAGGCTGCGGATCCGGAAAATCATTTGAAAGCGCATCCATATCGGATCTCCAGGCTATTTTCTTTCCTTCTCGTCCGCCTCTTAAAATTCCTACTACTCCATATCCATATATATCTGTTTTTACCTCAAGTCCTAAGGCAATCAAATACTGTTTTAGCATCTTCTGAGTCCGAATTTCATGACCTGCCAATTCCGGATTTCTATGAAAATCTCTTCGGATCTCAACAAGTTTTTGAAAAATTTTGTCGGTTTCGAGCTGAATAGATTGATGGGAAAAAAACTCTTTTTTAGAGTTGGATATTACTGGCTTTTTCAGTTTTTGTGCAGAAACAGCAGAAACACTAAGGTAAATTAGGCCTAACAGGAGTTTTTTCATGGAAATATTTATTCTCGTTTTTTGGGATTACCCATTTATTAAATATAGACAATTATCATACTTTTCTCATTACATCTGATGTTGTTTAGCATTGCAGTAATTTTAAGAACTTGAACCTGCAACAACCAATTTTACAATCAGAAAAAAAAGATTATTATACGTATCAAAAAAACGGACAAATCACATTTTGTGATTTGTCCGTCCAAATACTTAGGTATCAATTCACGACCGCCTTTTATAAAACATTGCATAAAATTACGGTGATCAGTGAGGCCAACTTCTATATTCCAATTGGCATATTTTTAAAATAGCCGGATTTTAACCTCCTGCTTTTTCATCTGTGAAAAACTGAAAACCTGCTTTTTTCTCAATAAGCTGCATCGGATATAATTTGGGATTATATTCTCCGTTGAGTATCTCATTCAGCGCATGCCTTTTAGACTCCCCAAATGCAACAACCACTATGTTATCCGCTTTATTGATCAATGGTGCCGTTAAAGTAATTCTGAACATTTCCTGAGGTTTCAGATAGTAAGCGGATACCCACTTTTCTTTTTCATCCAAAACATTTTCTCCCGGAAATAAAGAAGCCGTATGTCCGTCATCTCCCATTCCTAAAAGAATGAAGTCGAAAATACCGTCCGGCCCAAGAACTTTTCGGATCTGTTGTTCATAGTCTTTAGCATACTCTTCAGGTGCTATACCTTCCTTATACAT
Source organism: Chryseobacterium sp. Chry.R1 (assembly GCF_039645525.1). Taxonomy (NCBI): domain Bacteria; kingdom Pseudomonadati; phylum Bacteroidota; class Flavobacteriia; order Flavobacteriales; family Weeksellaceae; genus Chryseobacterium; species Chryseobacterium sp. Chry.R1. Next base: position 2,847,179 of record NZ_CP151793.1, on the reverse strand, counting down.
TGGAAAAACCTGATCTTTGTTAACCGGAACCTTATTGAGTAAGGCTTCAAAAGTCATTTTAGCATTGCTTTTGTCATCATCTAAAGGAACCCATCGTTCATCAACCCAAAAGAAATACACTTTATTCCACTCAATCTTTTCTGCATATCCGGGAGTTGCCAGCAAGTTGAAAATAGCCTTAGGAGAAGAGCCTCCGCTTAGCGCGACAACAAATTTATCGTTTTTCTCTATTGATTTTTTTGAAAGATCAACAAAGGTATCTGCTGCTTTTTTATACAGCTTATCCAGATCTTCAAATATCGTAATATTCATTTTTTTCTTTTTAAATTAATACTTGCTACACCCAGCTATGCCCCTGTCTTTCAACCAATGAAATACTGTCATCCGGTCCCCAGCTCCCCGCTTTATAATTAGGGAAAGAGGCATCTTTATTATTTTCCCACGCTTCCTGTATAGTAGTAACTACATCCCAGGCTTCTTCTACCTGATCGGAACGCATAAATAAGGTAAGGTCCCCGATAAGCGCATCCAATAATAAAGTTTCGTAGGCTTCTGGGGTATCCTCCTGACAGACAAAGTTATCAAAGATCATTTCTACCGGTTTTAGGACCAGCGAAAGCCCTGGTTTTTTGGTCATAAACTGAAGTCTGATATCCATTAGCGGCTGAATATTGATGATGAGCCTGTTTGCTGATAAAAGATGGGGACTATCCGAGAACGTTGAATGCGGCAAAGGTTTAAACTGGATCGTAATATAAGAATGCTTTTCTTTCATTTTTTTCCCGGTACGGACATAAAAAGGAACATTCTGCCACCTTTCATTATCAAGGTAGAATTTTACAGCCGCAAAAGTCTCTGTGTTGGAATCCTTAGCAATCCCATCTTCCTGGCGGTATCCCTTTATTTCTACACCGTCTATAATATTCTTTCCATATTGGCCCCTCACCGCATAATGATCGACCTGGTCCGGAGAAATTCTACGGATTGCTTTCAGAACATCTACTTTCCGGTCTCTAATCTCCCCGGATTCAAGGGATGCAGGCGGTTCCATAGCAACCATACAAAGGATTTGCAATAAATGGTTCTGAACCATATCCCGTAATGCTCCGGTTTGCTCATAGAAAGCTCCACGCGTCTCTACCCCCACTTCCTCGGCAACAGTGATCTGCACAGATTCTATATATTTATGATCCCATAAAGGTTCAAAAATAGAATTCCCAAATCTGAATGCCAATATATTCTGAACGGTTTCTTTTCCTAAATAATGATCGATACGATAGATCTGTTCTTCTTCAAATGTCTGTGCCAGAAGACTATTAAGCTCTATTGCCGATTGTTTATTATAGCCAAAAGGTTTTTCGATAATGATGCGGTCTTTTTTAGCATCACCGGCTAAAGCTGTATTTTTAATATGGTTTGAAATGGTAGCTATGAAATTAGGTCCTATTGATAAGTAAAACAATCTGTTGGCCCGTACACCGTACACTTTATCAAAAGCCTCCAGCTTCTCATACAACGACAGGTATGAACTTTCTTCATCCAGCTGATGCTGAAAATAGGTAATATGTGCCTGAAAGCCTGCCCAGTCCTCAGAAGTCACTTTTTTTCTGGAAAAACGCTCCAGATTTTCTTTAATATAGCTCCTGAAATATTCATCAGTATTGTCTGCTCTTCCTAGTGCAACAATATTAAAGCCTTTTGGCATTCTGCCATCGATATACAAGTTATAAAAAGCCGGAAAAAGTTTTCTTTTTGCCAGGTCTCCTGTAGCACCAAAAATTATAATGGTTGTTGGCTGCAAGATTTTATTTTCATTCATTTTTCCGAATTTATTGATTTAGACTTTGCCAAGAAGTATGAAAAACTCCTTCTCTGTCGGTTCGCTGATAGGTATGTGCTCCAAAGTAATCACGCTGAGCCTGGATAAGATTTACAGGAAGAGATGCTGTGGTATAGGCATCAAAATAACCTAAAGCAGTCTGCAGCCCTAAGCTTGGAATTCCATTAGAGGCAGCATAAGTCGCTGTTTTTCTTAATGAGCTTATTTTTTCTTTAACAATAACTGAAATATCCTTATCAAGTAAGATATTGGATAAATGAGGGTCTTGGGTGTACGCCAGATAAAATTTCTCTAACAGCACGGAACGAATAATACAACCTCCTCTCCAGATTTTTACAACATCTTTTAACGGAATTTCAAAACCATATTCCTCAGATGCTTTAACCAGTAAAGCCAGTCCCTGCGCATAACTGATCAGGGTAGCCAGATAAAGTGCATCTCCTACTTCTTTAATAAATGCTTTAGTATCTTCCGGATTTGTTATTTCGCGGTCTGAATACAGTTTAGAAGCGCGAACCCTCTCTTCTTTATATGCTGATAATATTCTTGAAGTAACAGCAATATCAATCGTCGGAATGGAAACTCCGATTTCCATGGCTTGCTCAGAAGTCCATTTTCCTGTTCCTTTTGCCCCTGCTTTATCTAAAATCTGATCCAACAGGTATCCATCGGTTAAAGAATCTTTCTGTTGAAAAATATCCCGGGTGATCTCTGTTAAAAATGAGTTCATCTCGCCGCTATTCCACTCTTTAAAAACCTGATATAGCTCATCATTGTTAAGCTTAGCTCCTCTTTTTAGCAGGTCATAGGCCTCACTGATCAGTTGCATAATGGCATATTCAATCCCATTATGAACCATTTTCACATAATTTCCTGCTGATCCTTTCCCCATATATGCGGTACAGGCTTCATTATCCACTTTTGCAGAAATGGCCTCCAACATAGGCTGAAGAAGACGAAATGCTTCCAAATCTCCTCCTGGCATTATACTCGGTCCAAATCGTGCACCTTTTTCACCGCCGGAAACCCCCATCCCCATAAAATGCAGATTTTTTGAGGCCAAATCGGCAATACGTCTGTTGGTATCTTCAAAATAAGAATTTCCTGCATCAATAACGATATCGCCTTTACTTAAAAGCGGAGTCAGGCTTTCAAGAACTGCATCTACAGGCTTGCCCGCCGGCACCATAAGAATAATTTTCCTCGGACTTTCCAATGCGGAAACAAAATCTTCCAGAGAACTTATCCCTTTTATTTTCATTTCTGAAGTGGCCTCAGCCTCTAATTCTTTTACTTTCGCTACATCAAGGTCAAATCCTGCGATTGAAAAACCGTTATCAGCAATATTGTAAAGAAGATTTCTCCCCATTACACCAAGGCCGACCATCCCATAACTATATCCTTCCATTGTATTGGTATTTATTATACAAAGAATAAATTTACGCAAAGCCTATGAGGAAAAAAATAAAAGAATAGAAAAATTCCCTGACTTTTTTCATCTTCCTCATTTATAAGAAGATAGTTTAAAACAAATTTTTACGGATAATCTTCCGATTTTTAAAAAGGAAAAAAATTCACCTTTATTCGAAATTTTACAGATATACGATCCCTACTATTGAATAACAGTCTATTTATTTCAGTATAACGTGAATAAATATAAAATTATTTCGCATTTCTCCTCTCCTGCTTGACTAGGACCTGATAATTATGAAAATAATCTATTGAAAAATGAATACTATTTTGTGTAATTAAATCATATATTTGCCAAAATTTAAATTCATGAACTACAAACTTGCGCTTAATACGCAGGAGCCTAACTCTAACATTGTTTTTAATACAATTATGTTTGATTCTTTTAAGATCAATATAGTTGAGAGGTATGCTGGATCAATGAATGCTCGGCCGAAATTGTGTGAAGTTTTATTCAAGGTGAGAACTTTGGATGATAATATCATCCAGAAAAGAGATGGGAATATGAGGGTAAAAATCAAGGGAGATACTTTTGATGATTATCAGAAGTTATCTCAGAAACTAAATTCTTATGAATATAAAAATAAACTGATCAACAGAAAAGATGCTGAACAGGATTACGTTCACTTTATCCTTAGTCTGGTAATTGCAAATTACGATCTCAACTAATTTTTTGTATTCTTACAATAATTTTTATTGCACATTATTCTAAATCTGTAAGAGGTATTCCTATGGTTATACCTATCGGATTTATTAGGCTCAGGCAATACTGAATTGTCGGACAACTATTCCTTTACGTATTCATCAAGGGAAAAGCTAGCCTTATATGCTGTGGAATGATGAAGACTTGCTATTTCATTTTAATTTTCTATACCGCTTTTTATGTATATTTAAAGCAAACTTTTAACTAAAATGAAACAACAATTATTCTTTAGACAGATTATCTTTCTTTATTTATTCTCCCTTTCTATTTTTTTATTCGGTCAAAATAATACCTGGCAGCCCCTGGGTCCCGATGACTCCAGCCAACCTTCGTTCGGAACTTCTGACGTTACCAGCCTTACGATGGCACCAAATGGTACCCTATATTTTGGATACAGAGATTATGTGAACAATAGTAAAGCCACTGTAAAGAAGTTTAATGGTACCAATTGGGAAACCGTAGGAACAGAAGGATTTTCGGATGGCATTATATCTCAGATAGATCTCACTACAGCCCCGGATGACACTCCGTATATTGCCTATCAGGATTATGCGAATGGTAGTAAATTGACGGTAAAAAAATTCAATGGTATCAGCTGGGAAACAGTAGGAATACAAGGATTTACGAGCAGTGGTCCCATTTTTATCAGTTTAGTTATTGCCCCTGATGGAACACCATACGTAGGATATTCAGATAATAATAACAATAAAAAAGCTACTGTAATGAAGTTTAACGGAACGATTTGGGAAACAGTGGGAACATTAGGTTTTTCAGCTGGAGATGCCCAATATGTCAATCTTGCTGTAGCACAGAATGGAACTCTATATGCAGGGTACAGAGACATTGTTAGCGGAGGCAGAGCAACCGTGAAAAAATTTAATGGTAACAGCTGGGAGACGGTAGGAATATCCGGATTCTCGGTAGATCTCAGTGCCATGTATGTAAGTCTTGTAATCGCACCTAATGGTACTCCTTATATTGGCTATTCAGATTTCAATGACAGTGAAAAAACAACTGTTATGAAATTTAACGGTACCAGTTGGGAAACAGTAGGTCCGGCACAATTTTCCGCAGGCACAGCCATTTTTACCAACCTTGCCATAGCACCGGATGGCATTCCTTACATAGCTTATGCAGACGGTACTAACAATATGAAAACTACCGTTAAAAAATTCGATAACAACAATTGGGTAACTATAGGTACACCGGGGTTCTCAGCAGGAGGGGTTAACTATAATGTTGATCTTGTTATTAGCCCGGACAATAAAAAAATAATTGTAGGATACAGTTTATCGGCATCTAATGGCATTTTTGCCAGGTATTACGATGCAGGAGAACTGAGTATCAAAGAAACCTCAATTCTAAATTCCGGCATATATCCAAATCCTGTAAAAGACGAGCTCAATATAAAAACAGAGAAAAAGATCAAATTATGTACTTTATTTGATATGACAGGGAGGATCATTCTAACCGCCTCATCCCAAAAGATCAATGTCTCAGCACTGACAAAAGGAATCTATATGCTGAATATCCAATTTGCAGACGGCACTTCCTTATCGCAAAAAGTGATGAAAGAATAAAATCAATGTCATTTAATATAAAAAAGGCCTCTTAAGAGGCCTTTTGTTATGATTACAAACATCAACTTTTAAACATTATTAGCAAAAATTTTATCCCAACCCACTATTGATCACCTGCTTCGCGTCTTCCTCTTCTGCAGGCAGATAATTAATTGCTACATCCGCTCCTTCTCTTGCATAAGAAATAGCTGCAGCCCGACCAATGCCTGAATCACCGCCGGTGATCAGTGCTTTTATTCCTTCTAATCTTCCAGAACCTACGTAGCTCTTCTCTCCATGATCGGGTACCGGTGTCATTTTGTTTGCCAATCCGGGAAAAGGTTGCGATTGCTTATTAAAAGGCGGCTTGGGATATTTGTTCCGGGGATCCGTAAGCTCCTTCGCATTCGTTTTTCTTGTAGTAGTGCTTTGTGACTGCGCTAAAGCACCGGGAGCAACGGCTGCCACTGCAACAGTTGCAGCTATTTTTCCGATAGCATCTCTCCTTGTTATTTTACTTTCCATATCAATACGATTTATTTGGTGTTTAAAGAATTTATGATTTGAAAATAAGCAGCAGGACACGCCAATATTAAGTGCGAATTATTGAACATGTTACTGATTGCTCAATTGCCATATACTCTATTATATTCAGTGATAAAAGATTGTAATTGATTCGGTTTAATAATTATAATCTTATTACAATTATTTAGTGAGTGATGATTAATTGTTATTAAAATATCCCTTATGATAGACTGTCCAAAGAATACCATATAACCACAAAAAACTAAAATATGATGGAAAAAAATTATAACATAAGATTTTGTTGGCTGCAAGTTGAGCAGAGCCATTATTGAGTATTATGCAAACTTTATCTACAGTATTTGTAGCACTTCCAGAATGTTTATTTTAAATAGACTAAAATATCAAACACAACAGATTAAACATAAGAGTTGATAAAGAGATTTTACATTTATAAAAAAAAGACAACTATCAAATAGTTGCCTTTTTTTTGTGACCGCAGAAGGATTCGAACCCTCACTGTCGGAGCCGAAATCCGAAGTTCTATCCATTAAACTATGCAGCCGATCCGTAATAGATTGAAGTAACAAGATCAGAAGGAATTAAACCTTCTTACTCCTATTCTTTAAAGTACTACTAGAAAGTAATCTTTACACCACCCAAAATCTGGGCTCCCAATACTTTATATCCTTTGTAGGTTTGGTAGTTTGAGTTCAGAAGATTATTTCCGGTTGCAAAAATACTGAAATTTTTGTGAAATTTATACTCTGCGGAAAGATTTAAATCTGCATAACCACCAACTTTATCATTAGTGTTCTCTGTAGACTGATACATCATAGCAGGATTTGCCACTCCCTCGATAGAGTAAGAGTTTGTCGTTCTGTCACTTGCAAAAATTCCCTTGAACCCTAGCAATAACTTTTTATCAAGCATTGAATATTTCGCACCAATGCTGGCATTAAATAAAGGAACGTTATAAATATTATCGTAATTCTTCAAATTATACTTTGTGAATCTCAATTCAGCATCTAAAACAAGATTTGCCAGAGGAAAATACTGAATGCTTCCTTTGATATCGCTTACATTACCGTCATCGTAAATAGCAGAGAATGTATTCGCAAAATTATATGCAGAACGGTTTAATGTAAAATCATTATTGAAAAGATCATTAGCCTTAAAGAAAAGGATATCTCTCATTTTTCCAAAACCAGCTGAGAAATCATACTTGATTGTTTCATCAATATCCCCTCTTAAACCTGCATAAAAATGATATTTGGTTTCTGTAGGCTTCAACATCTGATCGGAAAGGATAAATGGATTTTGCTGCAAAAGGTCACTGTAAGTGTTTAGTTTTAAACCTCCGTCTACCCCTCCATAGAATTTGAATTCTTTTGAAGCAGCCACCTGGAATTCAGCTTTTGGAAACCAGTAGCTTTTATTGTTTTTAACCTGCTCCATAATGGCACTTGAATTTTTACCATTCAGAAATGCAAATGAAGAACCCACCATTAAATAAGACTCTCCCTTAGTGAAAGTAACTTTCGGATCTAAAGTAGCGTTGAAATAATTGGATGAATTTTTATCCCTGATTTCGAAATCGGTTTTAACGGTTTCCAATCCTACTCCCAAATCAGCATTCATGAGAATGTCATTTTTAGACAATTCTACACCATGTTTTGATAAATTCACCAAAACGGATGCCTGGTTTTCCTGAGCGTCAAAATGATCCTTTAAAAAAGAGGATTTAACCCTTACATCATTTAAGATCTCATTTGAATAGAAATCATAGTATCCGTTCACTTTAAATTGGTTTACCCTCTGCGTCAGATCCACATCTGCTGCAGGTTCCAGAGCATAGATTCCGTAATACCTGTTGTTATCCAATCCATATTGGGCGTTCAAATTGAATTTTCCTTTTTCTCCATAGGAGTTTAAGAAAGCCCCTATAGTGGCAGAACTCTGTTTGGAATCCCATGCATATTCTCTTTTCAGTCCCAATGTTGACAGAAAATGCACATCAGCCCCTACTTCAAGCTTATTATCAAGGGTTTTGGAAATATTGGCATCTCCTAATATCTTTCCGAAATTCCCCATCCCAAATTGCAGATAATTATTTTGAGCAGATCCTTCAAATTTCGGCGTTACATCCTGACCCTGAATTGTGGAAGTTTTAAAGTCTGAAACAGCAGGAACATCTGTAATCCTGTATTGTACAGGATTCTGAGATTTCTCTTCAGGCGGATAGTTCTTAATAGTTTCTATTGAAGTCTTTTTCTTTTCGATCTTTTTAACTTCCGGTTCTCTTTTTTTATTAAGAATCAGCCTTTCTTCCTTGATCTGGGAAAACGCAATCTGCGAAACCCCTAAAAATAATATGGATAATATTTGAATTTTCTTGTTCATTATTGCTTTGTATTTATGTATCTACGGCATGTATTAATGAAATAATACCCGTCGATACGACCGTACATTTTCTTTATTTTTTGATCTGTTTTTTCACTTCCTTAGCTTCATTAACAATTTCCGGGAAGTCCTTGTAGTTCGCAATGATCTGATCACAAGTATAACTTGCCTGGTAATTATCTTTTAAACCAATATAGTTTTTCGCCATCAGCACCAATGCTTTAGCTCCCCAATACTCCTCAGAAGAATAGTTATTAGCCAGCTTGAAGATGGTTTCGTTGGAAGATTTGAATGCTTTTCCTTTGTTCTGGTAAAATGCTTTTGCATATAATGCTTCTGCTGCCACCTCAGTATTGGAGGATTTTTCAAGAGAAGCGTAAGCTGCCTGGGCATCTTTATCTTTCGAAGAGTTCATGAGGCTTCTTGCCTTGATTACTTTTGCCGTCTCAATAACAGCAGCAGAGTTTTTAGTATTAGCAATAACATCATTGGCCAGCTTTTCAGCCTGAGAGAAGTTTTTCTCCTCAGCATACATCTTCATTAATTCCACATTCGCGTAGTTTTTAATATTGATATCCGAAGAGTTTTTAATATTCTCTAAATATTTTTTAGCTTCTGCACTGTTCCCCTGCGACACATAAATCTGGGCTAAACGGGTTTGTGCATCATCCTGGTAATCATTTTGAACATTAGCAACTTCCTGAAGCACCAATAACGCTTTTGTTGTATTATTCGTTTGATAATAACTTTCTCCCAGTTCATATTTAGCCTGGAAAAGTCCTTCTCCCGTAGGATTTTGTGTAAGGTATTTCTCATAATAAGAAATGGCATTCTTATAGTCTTTTTTCGAGAAATATTGTTTTCCTGTAGAAAGGTTGATCTCATCGATCTCCGAGGCATCTACATTAACCCCAATATTTTTTGCAAAACTTTCGTACCCTGCAACATCTCCATTTTTAGTAAATACAGGTTTAGCCGCCTGAACAATTTTCTGGGCGTATGCCGTATTCTTATACTGTTCTCCCAGCGATTTCAGCTCAGCAATCGCTTTATCGTTCTGGTTCTGATCAATATAATTTTGTGCCCTGTAAATAGATGCGTTAGCAACAAGGTCTTTATCTGAAGAGGTTTTAATTACTTTTGTAAAATAATCATTAGAGTTTGTAAAGTCATCCTGTGCCGCATATGCTGTTCCGATCTCATATTGAGAATCATCGTAATAATCGGATTGCGGATATTTGGACAGAAGGGATTTTAGCGTATTAATTTTAGCCTGCGTATCCCCTTTAAATCCTAAAGCCATCCCCTTCTGGTATAAGGTATAGTCCGTAGAATCCTCATTTTTATCATAGATAGCGATTGCATCATTCAGCTCATTATTTGCATAATGGATATCTGCCAAACGAAGTTCCGCATCATTTTTAAATTCCGGTTTAGGGTTGGTAAGGTATTGTTTAAAGTAGGTTTGGGCCTGATCAAATTTTTTGGATTTGAAATAGGCATATCCAAGATCATAAGGCAGCTGTTGCTTCTCTGGAAAGGTAGCGGTCAGTAATTTTTCATAACGCACAATTGCTGATGGATAATTTCCTTTCTGATAGTAAGTCTGAGCCAGCCAGTAAAGTGCCCTGCTGTTGAATTCTTTATTGATATTGAACGCAAGGCTTCTTAAGAAATATTTTTCTGCCTCATCATAATTTCCTTTGTTGAACTCCTCTGTTCCCAACAGGTAAGAAACCTCCTGATCTACTTTATCAATTTCAGGAGAAGAGCTTTGCAACCTGTCGATTGCATTTAATGTTTCCTTGTAATTCCCTGAATACAAATAGGATTTCACCAGCAAAGACCTCATCTCTGAAGCATTATCTGCATTCTGGTTTTCATTGATGTAACTCTGGATAACTCCTGAAGGACTTTCAAAAGGGTTTCCGATATCGTAGCTTAATTTTGCGTATTGCTCATGCGCCAGCTTCTTTACTTTTGCATCATAATTCATCTGGTAAGACGATCGGAATGCAGACAATGCTTCCTGTTTTTTATCTACTGCCAGATAAGCATTCCCTAACTGGTAATAAGCATTTTGAGCCAATGCAGAGTTGCTGTTCAGCAATTGATTGTAATAAGAAACCGCTTCATCATATTTCTTCAGCTGAGCAGCTACAAATCCCATTTCATACAAATCGTTCTCAGAAGGACTTTGCTGAACACTCAGGTAATCCTTCAGGTGCGGATATGAAGCAGCATAATCATTCTTCATGAAATAACTTTCCCCAATGATTTTATGAACTTCTGCTTTATAGGAATCAGAAATATTCTCATTCAATAAAAGATTTCCTTCAGAAATTGCTTTATCATAGTCCTTGTCATTGTAGTACATCTGAACGTAATAAGGACGAACCAGCTTTGAATATTTAGGCTGATCTTTTACAGAATCAAAATACTGGAATGCTTTATCATTCTGCCTGTTTGAGTAATACAAATGTCCCAGCATATAAGCAATATCCCCTTTTTGAGATTCATCAGCCGATTTATAGGCTTCTTCCAGCGCATCTATTGCTCCTTTAGAATCTCCGGTCATGAATTTTGCATATCCTAATTTCAGGATATACTGAGTATTTTCTTCTTTTGAAAGCTGATACTGATTCACATTTTTCAAAGTCTCCAGCGCTTTATCAAAATCTTTTTTAGCCAGATAATAATCCGCCAGAGGTAAATTAGCCTGAGCAAAATATGCTGAATGCGGATATTCTTTGATAAAGGCCGTTAAACCTTCTTCAGCATGATTTTTCTGAAGAATAACTCCGATCACATTATCAAAAAACTGGGCTGCTTCTTTCCTGGATCTCGACAGATTTTGATTGTAAAAATATTGTCGGGCATATTCGTATTGAGAAGCGTTGTATATTTTGGTTTGGTAAAGATTTTCAGCTAGATTGAATCTGTAATTTTCTTTCTGTGTAAAGTATTGAGACTGTTGAGCATCGGAGATTCCGAAATAGATCACAGCAGCCGCTAAAAGTATTTTTTTTGATTTCATTCTTTATGGAATAAAAAAATTAGTCTATTATATCAACGAAAGTATTGAAAACTTATTGCTTAGGCAAATCCCGGGCGGGAGTTTATGGAAAAATATAGAAAATTTAGCTATTTTTTAACATACTTTTATAATTATCATTACATTTGTTTTTTTTCAACTTCAAATATAAATATTGAATGAATCAACTTTTCAGGAGGAAAAACTATTCAGAAACAGATACATCTACCAGTCTTTTAAGAGTTTTAGGTGTTTGGGACATCGTTTTTTTTGGTATTGCAGCCATTATTGGAGCAGGGAGTTTTAGCAGTTTGGGCGAAGCTGTTTTCAGAGGGGGCCCCGGAGTTATTCTTTTATATTTAATTTGTGGTTTTGCTTGTGGCTTTACAGCGCTTTGTTACGCTGAATTTGCCAGCAGAATTCCTACAGCAGGTTCTGCTTACACATATGCTTACGCAAGTTTCGGAGAATTAATTGCATGGATCATTGGTTGGGCATTGATCATGGAGTATTCTTTCGGAAATATCTACGTAGCTTTTTCATGGTCCGATTATTTTACAAGTTTCCTGGGACGTCTGGGTATGCATATTCCTGATTATCTTACGTGCAGCTATACGGAAGCCCAAAAAGCATTCCTCAGCGGTTCAGAAAATAAGGAGTTACTCAACGCCTGGAAATCTGCCCCATTAATAGGAAGCTTAAAGTTCATCGTTGATGTTCCTGCCCTTGTGATCAATGGTCTTATAACATGGCTCTGCTATGTGGGAGTAAAGGAAAGTAAAAATTTCAATAATTCATTGGTTATTTTAAAACTGGCAGTAATTGTTTTAGTAATCCTTGTAGGGTTTTCTTATATCAATACCGATAACTGGACTCCGATAAGCCCCGAAACACAAACTCCATCGTTTATGCCAAATGGCTTTGCAGGGGTTATGAGTGCTGTTTCCGGAGTTTTCTTTGCCTACATTGGTTTTGATGCCTTAAGTGTTCTTTCTGAGGAAACGAAAGATCCTCAAAAAACTTTACCGAAAGGAATGATCATTTCCCTGGTTCTTTGTACAGTGATTTACATTGCTTTAACATTAGTCCTGACGGGAATGGTAGATTATAGAAAATTTGATGGTATCGGCGATCCTCTTTCGTTCATCTTTGAAAAATCCAATGCCAATGTAGCGTGGATGGAACTTGTCGTTTCCTTTGTTGCTATCGTTGCCATTACTACCGTATTACTAGTTTTCCAGATGGGACAACCAAGAATCTGGTATGCGATGAGCCGCGACGGATTGATGCCTGAAAAATTCAAAACGGTACATCCTAAATACAAAACACCATCATTTGCAACGATTGTTACAGGTATTGCCGTAGGAGTTCCTATCCTCTTTACGGACAAGACATTCATTCTTGATTTTACCAGTATAGGGACCATTTTTGCATTCGTTCTTGTTTGTGCAGGAGTTTTAATGCTTCCGGCAAAGGAAAAGATCAAGGGCAGATTCCACCTTCCTTATATTAACGGGAAAATTATATTCCCCGTAATATTTATTGGTGGATTAGTAGGTTTTTATATGTGGCAGCCTCAGTTCTTCCACAACCTCATGGATTGGAATGATCCTAAAGAAGGTGAATTCAGGGCTTCAATCTTTGTGTTCATTATTATTAATCTGATCCTTTGTTTCTTTACTTTTGTTAAAAATTTCTCCTTAATTCCTTTGATAGGGTTAAGCTCATGTCTTTACCTTCTTACTGGAATGAGCCATGAAAACTGGTTCTGGTTCGGATTATGGTTCGCTATAGGTTTAGTGATCTATTTTTGCTACGGATATAAAAACAGTAAGCTGGGAAAGGAATCTTCCAGAGACTAATTACAAATAAGCGAAAAGGCTCAATGGCTAAATCGCAAAAAATACTAAAAGGCAAAGTTGCGATTCCGCAGTTTTGCCTTTTATTTTACTCTTAAATGCTAGTGATTGATCAGACCTGAAGTCTATTCAGCATTCCTGTATTTTCAATTGTGAAATTTTAAAATTAAATCACGTTCAGGGCAGTTTCACCATTCATAAATCAGCGATTTGATTTCTCACCAAAATTGGCGAACTTATTGCTTTAGATTTTTGGAAACTTAAAAACCATTATACCATGTCTGAAAGAATAAAAACATACAAAGAATTTTATCAGTTTTATCTTACCGAGCACAGTAAAACCGGAACCCGTATTTTTCATTTTCTGGGAACCCTTCTGGTATTTTTAGTTATTGCTTACGTTATCAGTTCAGGAAAGGAAAGGTTCTTATGGTACATTCCTATTTTTGGATATGGTTTTGCCTGGTTCAGTCACGCATTGATTGAAAGAAATAAACCGGCAACTTTCAAATATCCCATATGGTCATTAATTTCAGATTTCCGCTTATTTTTTGAACTTCTGATCGGGAAACAAAAGTTTATCACAAAATAGTCGCATTTCATGCACTATCTCAAACGTATAATAAATAATCAGCCCGGGTTTTGCTTTGCAAAACCGGGCTGATTCAAACTTTTAGTTTTCAACCATTACTTTTCTCTATTTAAACCTCTTTTTAAAACTAAACTTCAACTGGTTCATCAGTCCCGGTTCGATAATATCAATTCCAAGTCCGAAATTGCTATCAGCAACTGTGTGATGTGCAGCCCTGAATGTTTCAAATTCTTCTTGCGGGATTTCAAGATTGACCAAAGGTTTATAGTCGATGAAAACAGTTGCTCCGTTTTTGGTGATCTTCTTACGGCTTGTATAGTCAAAATAAGGGTTATTGATTGTACTTTCCTGAACCGTATATTTTTCCTCCGTATCTATTTTCTGATCCGTATACAGATTGATCTCATATTTTTCCGTATCAAAATTGTGCCAGAAAGGCAAATCTTTATGGAGGAAATCCCTGGCACTGGCTTTGATTACATTCCGGTCAAAATACATTAAAAACCGGTTGTTTTGCGGATCTACATAATAAGGATTTTCAACGGTTGCCTGATATTCGATCTTGAATTCGTTCAGCTTTTTGTCATCACTTATAATTTCTATTGAAGCGTCCTTAAAAATATTCCTTACATCCATTCCGTTTCTGTCATTGGAATAATTCAGGCTGTAAAACAGGAAATTATTCCAGCTGTCTATCACCTCTCTTTTATTGGTATTTTTAAAATACCTTCTCATAGCGTTAGCCCTGTTGCCTTTGTATACCGTTGTTAGTTTTAATTTTCCGGTCTTATTTTCTGCATTGAACTCTACTTTTTCATCTATACAATAGTATGGATAGCGGAATGGTTTTCTCTGCTGTAATTCCTGATCTCGATTCACTTCCAGATAGTGCATAAAATAAATAAAGCCCCTGTTTTCAATCATCCCGAACTCATCACGGATTGTAGCATCTATGAAATATTCCTCTCCTTTATAATTGATTTTCACAACCACATGATTGAATGAAAGCAACGAAGGCAAATAATATTTGATATAATAATCCGTATGATAATTAACCAAAACAACGGATGAATCGACCCCAATATAATCCAAAACAACTTTCAGCAAAACACATTTCGCCTTACAGTCCCCTTGTTTATTCTCGTAAGTTACTGACGGTTCCTGAGGCTTGTGACCATTCATTTCATCAGCATTGAATATATAATAGATATTATTCTGAACGTATTCAATGGCAAACTGGAGTTTCTCGTCCTGATTACTAATTGCATCCAGTTTTTCGACAAGTTTTGGAGCAAAATCTTTTAATAATGACTTATTATAGATCTCTTCATATATAGGAGCGATATAATTGGAAAGATCTTTCCAGTTGCTTTCTGTTGCAAAATCAATGAAAGGAAAAATCTCACGGCTGGCATCTACAGGATTGATGTAATTTTCTTCCCGGATCACAAAACGCTCCCCTTTCTTCAGATGATGAGTTTCAGGTTTTAAAACATTTCCCTGCTCATCTCTGAAAAATACTTTTTTATAGGCAACCGGCTCTTCACGTTCATTAACAAAAGTGAACTGATAACTTCCGTAAGCCCAATAATTATCAGGGCTTACCCATACGTATTTAGAAAATTCCTTCCTTAAAAAATCCCGATCGGTAAAAGCCTTTACCCTTGAATCTTCAAGGATCAGAATATCATAAAGCCTCAGATCTTTTATTGTAATATTAATCTTCTTATTACTGCTTAAGATACCTCCGCTGCTTTGATTTTCACTATCCAAAACCTTAATTTTTGTATCTGGTATTTTATCGATCAAAACGCCTTCTCGTAATACACTGATTCTATGAATATGGTAAACTTCATTTTCTTCGACCACTACATCCATTACTGAAGCCCTCTCCAGATTGGAAGGTTCATTAAGAGTGTAAGCCATGCATACATACTCATTGCTTTCCGAATTGCTCGTGTAATAAATCTTGTCCAGAAAATAGCAATAATCCCGCCCTTCATTAATTTGTTTATTAGAGAAATCCGATTCTCTTATCTTTTCAATAAGCTGTTGATCGTCTACACTTCCCGCCCACGACTCAGGTTTTTGAATTTTGTAATTTTCAATGTGAATTTGATTATCCATATTATTATTTGCTATTTAAAATGTTTTGGTTAAAATAATTAACAGAGCGTAAATTAAATAATAAATACATAAAAAGCAAGAGTAGAACTACGACTGTTGCATACATTCTTTCGGCACAATAATTGCCAGTAAGTTTTAAAATTTAGATTTATGAAAAATATGATGACGATTGTAAGAGGAGCGCTTCCCGTATTAGCTTTGGCTGTATTAACACAATGTACAACTTCTGCAAAAGTTTCCAACGGAAATGAAAAGACTTTTATTGTTGGGCCTCAGACTGCTGATTGTACGGGAGTGGCACCTATGAAATGTCTTCAGGTAAAAGAAAATGCTTCAGAAAGCTGGACGAATTTTTATAGCAATATTGAAGGATTTACCTTTGAACCAGGATACGAATATGTTTTGAAGGTAAAGACTGAAAAAATAGAGAACCCTCCTGCAGACGGATCTTCTATAAAATACACACTGATCCAACAAGTTTCCAAAACTAAAAAATAAAAAATGCCTCCTTAAAGGGAGGCATTTTTGTATAGTTGACTTATATTCTAATGTTCATGATCTTTTGGAGGTTGCGGGTATTTTCCCTTGGTTGCCTCTCCCACTGTATTAGCTGTAGTCATAGCAACAACAAGATCATTCAGCATTCCACTCGCTGCTGTAGGAGAATTAGGTAACAACACAAGATTACTTCTGCTGCTAGCCCCCACAGAATGGAGTGTATCATAATGCTGCGTCACTACAATCAGAGCAGATGCTTCATGGGAATTGATATCCACATTGTTCAGCATTCTTACAGATTCCTCAAGACCTTTTGCTATTTCTCTCCTTTGATCAGCAATCCCCTGACCCTGTAATTTTTTTGATTCTGCCTCTGCTTTTGCAACAGCTACAATCCTGATTCTTTGTGCTTCGGACTCATATTCGGCAGCTGTTTTTTCTCTTTCAGCCGCGTTGATCCTGTTCATCGCATGTTTTACCTGTTCATCCGGATCAATATCCGTTACAAGAGCTTTGATAATATCATATCCGTAGCTTTGCATTGCTTCCTGGAGCTCTGCTTTTACAGCAATTGCAATATCATCTTTCTTTAAGAAAACATCATCCAGCTTTAACTTCGGAACCTCAGCGCGTACCACATCAAAAACGTATGAGGTGATCTGGTCGTGTGGACTTTCCAAACGGTAAAATGCGTCGGCAACCTGTGTCCTGATCACCTGAAACTGAACGGAAATTTTCATTTTCACGAAAACATTATCCAAAGTCTTGGTATCGATCATAACGTCCAGTTGCTGAATTCTAAGATTCATTCTTTTAGAAATCCTGTCTAAATATGGTATTTTAAGCTGCAAACCCGCATGGCGCACAGAATGGAATTTTCCTAAACGTTCTACAATAGCTGCAGTTTCCTGTTTTACCGTAAAAAAAGAAGCAAAGAGGGTTACAAGCCCTATAAAAACAATAATGCCTAAATATGTCATAGTTTAATAATTTTAATTGATAGGTCGTATAAGATACGGTTTTGTTATATTTTTTTTAACAAAAAAATCAATTATAATTACATGGTCATGCCGATGTCGATTCCTTTGATCTTTCGGTAGAGATCAGTGGCATAATTATCGGTCATTCCCGAAACAAAATCGATCACTCCCAATACCTTCTGGTATTCTGTTCCACTATCATATAAAAACTGGTTAGGAAGAAGTTTTAAAGCCATTTTATCATATGATTTTCTTTCTTCTTTTGATTTTAAAACGGAAGGAATGAAATGATCCAGCAATTCGTACATAACATTATACCCTGCGTTTTCAATTTCTACAACAGCTTTATGGTTGTATATCTTTTCGATCGAGAAGCTTTCGATATCCTGCAATGTTTTGTTATTGGATTTATAAATATCCAGCAACGCTTTATCCAGGTTCCCACGAAGAATATCTTCAAAGTTCTCTTTATAGGTTTCAATTGATTTATTGATCAGAGCATTAATAACTTTTGCCCGCAGATAGGAGATCCTTTCATTGTCATTCGAAATAGAAGCCAACTTCTGTTCTACTCTTCTGACATCCTGATTCTCAGATTTAATCAGTTCAAAGAATAGGTTTTCACAATCCGAGGTAGAGACAATCCCCAGACGATGGGCATCCTCCATATCAATAATGTTATAGCAAATATCATCTGCAGCTTCCACAAGCCATACAAATGGGTGTCTTTTAAAAATATGCGGCTCGTTGCTTTCGCAGATCAGGTTTGTTTTTTCTGCGATTTCCAAAAAAGTTTCCTTTTCATTCTGGAAAAAACCGAATTTTTTCCGATGGATGATTCCTTTTTGTCTTGCAATTGCCTCACAAGGGTACTTGGCAATACTTGCCAGGGTAGTTAGAGTAAGCTGAACTCCTCCTTCATCCTTGCCTTGCTGCTGATGAGCCAAAACCCTGATCGCATTGGCATTTCCCTCAAAATTCACCAGATCCGCCCATTCTTTTTCAGAAAATTTTGGTTTCAGATCTTTTTCATTTCTTTCAAAGTAGCTGGCAATAGCATCTTCTCCGGAATGTCCGAATGCCGGATTTCCCACATCATGACATAAACATGCTGCTGCTATTACATTACCTAAATTGTGCAGATAAAAATTCTTAGACTCTTCTGAAAGATCATGACTGAAACTTTCAGAAATAAACTCTCCTATGATACTCCCCAAACTTCTTCCAACTGATGAAACTTCTAATGAGTGGGTGAGACGGTTATGAACAAAGACACTTCCCGGAAGTGGAAATACCTGTGTTTTATTTTGTAATCTCCTAAAGGCTGCCGAAAAGATAATTCTATCAAAATCCCTCTGAAAATCTGTTCTGGACGCTATAGTATGTGGATTATTTCCCGTACGTTGATTGGTGAAAATCTGATTTAAATTCATCATTTTTCAAAATTACTTCAAATTTTACTTTTACGGAATACTATTTGAATTTTTATAGAAAATTAAAGCTATGCCAGAAGGTCCGTCTATACTCATTATGAAAGAGAATCTCCAGGGATTTACAGGAAAAAAAGTTACCAAAGCCTGGGGAAATGCTCAATTTGAAAAAGAGCCACTTGTAGGAAAAACTCTTCTTGAAATAAGAACTTTCGGAAAGCAAACCTATCTTGTTTTTGATACAGTAAGTGTGCGTATTCATTTGTTGATGTTCGGTTCTTATGAAATTAACGAACAAACAAAGCCGGACAAAAGCTTACGTTTAGCGTTAGCCTTCAAAACGGGAAGCATGTATTTTTATACCTGTTCTGTAAAAATGGTGGATTCAGAATTCCTGTCCACCATAGATTGGGAAGCCGATGTTATGAGTGACCAATGGGATCCTAAGAAAGCAGAAAAGAAACTAAAAGCGAATCCACAAATGATGGTTTGTGATGCTTTGATGAATCAGGATATTTTTTCAGGAGTCGGGAATATTATCAAAAACGAAGTTCTTTTCAGAATCGGAGTTCAGCCTGAAAGCCTTATCGGAAACCTTCCTCCCAGAAAACGTAAAGAACTTATTCATGAAGCCCGGAATTACAGTTTTGAATTTTTACAATGGAAAAAGGAATTCGTGCTGAAAAAGCACTGGCTGGTTCACACCAAAAGCACCTGTCCGAAGTGTGGACGTAAACTTATAAAAAAGCAAACTGGTCTAGGTAAGAGGCGTAGCTTCTATTGCGAAAAAGATCAAAAACTGTATTAATCCCAAAACTTTAATTTCGAAACTACAACAAAACCGACATTCTGTCTTCAAATAAAAGCCTTTTCCATTTGCGAAGTCCTAAAATAAATAATTAAAATTTTAGTGCATCTCATTTAACTTAGTGGGTAAATCATTATCCAACTCCCAACACAGCAAATTTTTTCACATTAAATATTGAATTGCCGCCAAAATAATGGTGGTCAGGTGAACTATTGTGCATTATCAAAACTTGTTAATTATTTAATTATGTCCATTCCAAAACAGATTTTTCAAACATTCAAGTCTAAAAAATTACCATTAATTACTCAATGGCACATTTGGCGAATGAAGAGAAAAAATCCGGAATACCAATATCATTTCTATGATGATAACGATATCCAAAAATTCATCACGGAGGAATTTCCTCCCCAGTATATTGAAAATTACAATAAGCTAACCATTGGCGCGGCAAAAGCTGATTTTTTCAGATATGCTGTTTTATATAAAAAAGGAGGAATCTATCTTGATGTAGACAGTGCCATCACAAGACCTTTAAGGGATCTCATTAAAGATGATGATGATGCTGTAATAAGCAGAGAAAGACATGATGGCTTGTTTGTTCAATGGGCACTGATATTCAATAAAAATCACCCTTTCCTAAAAAAGACTCTGGACCTTATGCTGGACAATATCGAAACCCACCGATATCCCCACAATATCCATGCTACTACTCGCCCAACGGTTTATAGCGAAGCAATCAGCCAGAGTTTGAAAGAAAATTCAAATATCTCCTATAGATTATTTCCTGGAATTGAGTTCAGAGGTTATCTACAATTCAAATATAAGCTGGGAAAATTCTTCCTGTATGAAAAAAAAGCAGAACACTGGAAGCTAAAACAAACAACCCAGGATATCATTAAACAAAATCAGGTAACATTGCTTCTTGTCATCCATACTTTGATGGAATTTATCATTTAATTATTAACGGCATTCTATTTCACAAAAAATTAGTGATCATTTCATTGGAAATATTTTAAAATCACAAACATAAATTTTAATTTTGTGATCCGCCAATAACGGTTAAATACAAGAGTTTCCTATGATTAATATCAACGATTTTATTGATGAGTTTTTTGATTTCACCGCCAACACCCATCTTTTTCCCTGGGAAGTTATCAACCATCTGGATGATCTTCTGGCAGAAAAATTCAATCAACTGACTGATGAATATGAAATTTCGGGTAATATTGCTATTCACAAAACGGCTACAATAGAGCAAAATGTTATTTTCAAAGACAGGATCATCATCGGAGAAAACTCTTTTGTTGGAGCCAATGCATATCTCAGAGGTCCTGTTTTTGTAGGAAAAAATTCCAAAATCGGTCCCGGATGTGAAATCAAACAAAGCATCATATATAATGATACTGCCATTGCTCATTTTAATTATATAGGAAACAGCATTATCGGAAACCGGATTAATTTTGAAGCAGGTTCCATCTGTGCAAATCATTATAATGAAAGAAAAGATAAAGAGATTTCGGTTCTTTTTAATAATGAGATCATCAGAACCCAGACTTATAAGTTGGGCTCTCTCGTAGGTGATGATTCACGGATCGGAGCGAATGCCGTATTATCTCCTGGAACTATATTACCTAAAGAGAGTATTGTCAGAAGGCTGGAACTTATCGAACAGGTAAAGGCTGATCAGTAAAAATTAATTCTTTTCTTCTTAGTCTTTCTTTCACTACCCAAATCATTGCAAATAAAAGAAACTTTATAATCTGCAAAAGCGAAATTACATAACCCTATGTAAATGGTTTATTGAAATACCTATGACTTAACAGTAACCCATTCTGCTAGTGTGCACCCATTTTAGAAAAAAGGTTAATCACAATTACTCCTATTACGATCAAGGCAATACCAATAATAGCAGGCAAATCAGGAACTTGCTTAAATGCTACCATTCCAATGATGGTAATGCATATAATTCCAACACCTGACCAGATCGCATACGTAATTCCTATCGGGACATGACGAAGTGTAAGACTCAGAAAATAAAAAGCCGCCGAATACCCTGCAATAGTAACAATGGAGGGTATAAGCTTCGAAAACTCCTCGGATTTCTTTAAAAACGTTGTGGCAATAATTTCAAAAACAATGGCAAGGATAAGAAAGAGATAACTGCGTCCCATTAAAAAATCTTTTAGTCACAAAAATAGCAAAAGTGACAGTCTTAATTCAGTTCAATTTTTGTCCATTATTAAATCTTCGTAATGATCTATTTTCTATACAGTTTGAAAAATAAATTTTATTAATATTTAATTTTTAATTTATCACTTTAAAGTGGCTTATCTCTTTTTCGATTTTCCGATAATATGCACTGCATTCCTTTTATCAATCTTTAAATACAGAACGGAAATCTTTTATCAAATTAATAATTTTTACGAATAACATAATAATAATACACATATTTTTTCAAAAATATATTAAATTAATGTAAACAAATAATCACAAAAACAACACCAAGCTAACACCTAAATACCTGATAAACATCACAATTATTCTATTTGGCATGTCATTTGAAAGCTGTAATATTGCAATTAGAAAATTAGCAAAGAAAGTATAATTAAAATTTTAAAAAAACAAAAATGGTAACCTACGCTTTTATCGCAACATGTATAGTAGTATTCGCTTCTTATTTTACAACAGTTAGAAGAGAAAGAAATTAATAAAAGAGTTATACTGCATTCAGTTTTACACTATTTATTAATTGTATTGTTTATGTTTGCCATCTGATTCTGTCAGATCGCCGCTCTTTTACTCAGTAAGAGTAAAAGAGCCCCAAACATAAACCCAATGATTCAAGAACTTACCTTTATAGAGAAATCAGTTTTCACTCAACTGAATCTAACAATTTCACATTTACACCCCGATTTAGAAAGCGAAGAATACCTAGGGTATAACTTCCGACTTAATCAATATCATATCAAATTCAGAAAGGCTAAGATAACTCCGATAAAAAGAGGCCAGTTTGTTACGCTGTGGAAAAGAAATCAACAGACCCAACAAACCGGACCTTTTACCATTTCCGATCCTTTTGATTTTTACATGATTTACACAGAACTCCAAGACAAGGCCGGTTTTTCCTTTTTTCCAAAACAAATTCTTGCAAGACAACATATAATAACATCCTCCGCCAAAGAAGGAAAACGCGGATTCAGAATATATCCGAACTGGGACATCCCGGTCAACAAACAGGCTGCAAAAACAAAAAGCTGGCAGGAAAAATTTTTCATTGACTTCTCAGAAACTGACCATATGGAAAGAATCCGGGAAATTTTATCTGTTTCACATCACGCTTAATACACTTTGAAATATTTATCTTTGCACTTCAGTATATTTTGGTAAAACCCATCTTTAAATTATTCAAAGGCATGAATCTGTACAACCTTATTATTCAAGACAAAGAAGAAGTTACCCTTAATGATGTATTTCTTGAAACCTCCAATAGGGAACAGTTTGTACAGCTGATTAAAGAACATACATACATCAAAGAACTCCAGGAATATGGACTTCCTGTTAATAATAAAATTTTACTGCAGGGAAGTTCAGGGTGCGGAAAGACAATGACAGCAAAAGCTATTGCTAATGCATTGGGTAAAAATATCATTGTGCTCAATCTCAGTAACATTGTATCCTCCAGGATAGGAGAAACTTCGCAGAACATAAAAATGATCTTTGATAAAGCAGGTCGCGAAAGATCGGTTCTTTTTCTGGATGAACTTGATCAGATCGGAAAAGCCAGAGGTAGTGATGATAAGGATGTAGGGGAAATGAGAAGACTTGTTAATACCCTACTCCAGCTTATTGATTATTACCCGGAAAATTCTTTATTGCTTTGTGCAACCAACCATCCGGAAATTATTGACACCGCATTATTGCGACGTTTCCAATTGAAAATCAATTACGAAATGCCTTCCAAAGAATTTTTAGATCAATTTTATGACAGCCTCTTAGCACGGTTTCCAGAGGATATTAAGGATATTAAGCGCCAATACAACATTTCCTTTGCCGAAGCTAAAGATTATGCATTTACTATTGTTAAAGGAAACCTTATTAAAAAGCTGGAAGCACAGAGAGAATCCGCCAAAATATAAAGACTCATCATATCAGTTTTTTATCGCCTCTATTTTTTTGATATCTGTAAAACCACTGTACAGCTATAGTTTTGAATTATATATTATTCAAAACATATAACTCTATAATAATTCACATACATTCGGCATATTTATTGATGATAATCCACTAATAACCAAACATATATACACATGATAAAAAAACTACCCTCTATTTGCTTATTAATAGCAGCATTATTCCTATTTTCCTGTGAAAAAGGTAATAATAGTTACCACGGTAATGAAAGCCAAAATGCAATTGAAATAACCTCAATTATTACATTTAGCATTATGGCGATAGCGCTTCTGATAGCGTATACATCAACAAGAAGGAAACATTAGAAAATGTAAACAAAAACCCACTCAAAAGATGAGTGGGTTTTATATTTATTGGTTAGAACTTTCTATTACATATAAGCTTCAATAGGCTCACAAGTACAAACCAGATTTCTATCTCCATAAGCTTCATCCACTCTTGAAACAGAAGCAAAGAACTTATGGTCTCTTACCCAGTCAAGAGGATAAGCTGCTTTCTCTCTGCTATATGGTTTATCCCATGAATCAGAGATAACAAGCTGTTCTGTGTGCGGAGCGTTTTTCAACACGTTATTTGCCGGATCAGCTTCCCCGTTGGCAATCTCATCAATTTCTTTTTTGATAGCAATTAAAGCTTCTGCAAAACGGTCAATTTCAGACTTACTTTCAGATTCAGTAGGCTCAATCATCAATGTTCCTGCAACAGGGAAAGATACGGTAGGAGCATGGAAACCATAATCCATTAATCTTTTAGCTACGTCAGCCACCTCAATTCCCAAAGTTTTAAACTGACGGAAATCTACGATACATTCGTGAGCTACTTTTCCATTTTTGTTTGAATATAAAATAGGGAAATGCTCTGCTAAAATCTCTTTCAGATAGTTGGCATTCAGAATAGCATGCTCAGTAGCTTTTTTCAATCCTGAAGCTCCAAGCATCTTAATGTATGCATAAGAAATATTAAGGATCAATCCTGAACCGTAAGGAGCTGCAGAGATTCCTTCAATAGCTTCTTTAGTTCCCACTTTAATGTTGGCATTGGTAGGCAGGAACGGCACCAAATGTTTTGCAACACAGATTGGTCCTACTCCAGGTCCTCCACCTCCATGTGGAATGGCAAAAGTTTTGTGAAGATTCAAGTGGCATACATCCGCTCCGATGTTTCCAGGACTTGTATATCCTACCTGAGCGTTCATATTGGCACCATCCATATATACTTGTCCGCCATGCTGGTGGATAAGATTGGTAATTTCAATAATGTTGGCATCAAAGAATCCGTATGTAGACGGATATGTAATCATTACACATGACAGGTTTTCAGAATGCTGTTCTGTTTTAGCTTTTAAATCGTCGAAATCAATCTCCCCGCTTTCAAGGTTTTTAACTACTACGATCTTCATTCCCGCCATTGCCGCAGAGGCCGGATTTGTTCCGTGTGCAGACTGAGGGATCAATACTACATTTCTATGACCTTCTCCTCTTGAAATATGATATTCTCTGATGACCATCAATCCTGCATATTCTCCCTGCGCACCAGAATTTGGCTGAAGCGAAGTTCCTGCAAAACCGGTAATTTTAGCCAGATCTTTTTCTAATTCACGGATCATTTCCTGATACCCTCCTGCCTGATCTACCGGTACAAACGGGTGGATACTTCCCCAGTTATCCCACGAAAGCGGAAGCATTTCAGTTGCAGCATTCAGTTTCATTGTACAAGAACCCAGTGAAATCATTGAATGCGTTAATGATAAATCTTTTCTTTCCAGACGTTTGATGTAACGCATCAACTCTGTTTCTGTATGATATTTATTGAATACTTCTTCCGTAAGAATCTCATCTTTTCTCAAATTCTCTTCAGGAATACTGTATCCTTCTTTTATTTCAAGTTTGAACGTCTGCTTATCTTTGAACTGCGCGAAAGAAGCCATCAGAACATTTAGTTTTTCCAATGTTGTACTTTCATTGATAGCAATGCTTACAACTCCTTCTGTGAAATAGTTCAGATTAAGCTTATGGTCAAGCATCATTCTTGACAATCTTCCTTTTTCATCTTCACTCATCTCAATTTTTACCGTATCAAAGATAGGCTCCTCAACAGTCTGATACCCTAAAGCTTTTAAACCTCCTTTCAGAGCATTGGCTTTAAAATGAATCTGGTCAGCGATATAATTCAATCCTTTAGGACCATGATATACGGCATACATTCCAGCCATTACTGCTAAAAGTACCTGAGCTGTACAGATATTGGAAGTTGCTCTTTCTCTCTTAATATGCTGTTCTCTGGTCTGTAAAGCCATTCTTAAGGCACGCTTTCCATACATATCCTGAGAAACTCCGATGATTCTTCCCGGAATATCTCTTTTATAATCTTCTTTACAAGAGAAGAATGCTGCGTGAGGTCCTCCGTAGCCTAATGGAATACCAAATCTCTGAGTAGTCCCTACGGCACAGTCAGCTCCCATTGAAGCCGGTGATTTCAACTTAACCAAAGCCATTGGATCACAAGCCACAGCAACCTGAAGGTCTAATTTCTTGTATTCTACAATGTCCTCTGTATAATCCAGAACAATCCCGTTTTTACCAGGATATTGCAACAGAACTCCATAATAGGATCCATCTAACTGGTGGGTTTTATGGTCACCTTCTACGATTTCTATACCAAGTCCTTCTGCCTTTGTCTTTAAAACGGAAACCGTTTGAGGCAAAACAAGATCAGAAACAAAAAACTTATTTGCATCGACTTTTTTCTGGTCCTTTGTTCTGTTATTAAAGAACATATGCATTGCTTCTGCAGCAGCAGTAGATTCATCCAGCAATGAAGCATTTGCCAAAGCAAAACCTGTAAGATCACAGACAACAGTCTGGAAATTCAAAAGAGCTTCCAATCTCCCCTGAGCGATTTCCGCCTGGTAAGGTGTGTAAGCTGTATACCAGCTTGGGTTTTCAAAAATATTTCTTTGAATAGCCGATGGTAAAAGCGTATTGTGATATCCAAAACCGATATAACTTGTATAATCAGTATTTTTTGAGGCCAATTCTTTTGAATGAATAAGCATCTGATATTCTGAAAGCGGTTCGGAAATATCAAGGTCTTTTTCTAAACGGATAGAAGAAGGGATGGTTTGAGAAATTAACTCTTCGATACTTGAAACGCCGACTCTTTCTAACATCGCCTGCTTATCGGCTTCATTAATAGAAATGTGACGGCTCACAAACTGTTCTGTATTCATTTTTTTTATTAGATTTTGTTTGTAAAAAAGATGGGTAAAATTACAATTTTTTAAGGGATTCTACAATAGTCAAAAATTACTGACAGATATTGATAATTACTATTATTCCATAAACGTGTGTTTAAAAAAACAAGGGCACGAATACAAAAAATACAAGAAAAATTTCACGCCATTTTTCTAATTTTTATTTCATAATTCTAATAAAATACGGAATACTTAATGGGTAAAACTCCTTTTCATAGAATATTTATACTTTTCATTTTTACAAGGACTAAAATTATCAATAAATACCCACAGAAAATAATTTTGTAGTTTCATCCGAAAATTTAGAAATACAATTCCGATAAGAAGGTAAACCCTACACCAATCAATATCATTCAGCTCCTATGAATACATAAACTACACAATTAAAAAATCAAAAACACAACACAATGACGAAAAAAAAACACAAAAGGCTGATGGTCTCATTTATCTTTATATCCCTATTCAACGTAAAAGGCCAGGTAAAAATAATAACCCGGCAGTCAGGAGGATCATCTCCTGAAAATTCGGGTGATACATGGTCTGCCTATGTAAAAGGCTTTATTCAAACCGATGCCATGTTCGATTTTCAGGAAATGGGATTTAAAGACGGATTCATAGCTCCTTCTATAGCAATACCCCAAAACAATTCGGTAAACAGTAACTTCAGCATTAAACAATCGCAAATAGGCTTTGGAATAAAACAGATGGATGAAAATGGAAATTCGGATCTGTCGGCTTACACAGAAATCGATTTCCTGGGTCCCAACGGAACTACTGCCCCAAGGTTTCGCCAAGGGTATATCAAATGGAAGAAATTATTGATCGGACAAACCTGGAGTAACTTCAGTGATTTTGATATTTTCCCCAATATTTTTGATTTTGTAGGGCCTAACGGAACCATGTTCATCAGAACGGTTCAGATCCGCTATTCAACACCTTTATCGAAAAAAGAAAGTCTTTCCCTTTCTCTGGAAGATCCTGATGCGGCGAGCATATTTCTTCCTAATAACGCTCCGAACTGGAAGAAGAAATCTATCCTTCCCATCTTCACAGCTGTATACAGATATGGCAATACAAGAGACTACTGTAAGCTGGGAACAATGGTTTCCCCCATAAGCTATGAAATAAAAAATGATGAACAAAAGCACACGGATGCCAATACAATTCTCGGATATAGCGGAATGGTTTCTGCCCGGCTTTATAGTGGAACATTAAATAATTTCAGATTCCAGTCTTCATACGGAAAAGGATATTCCAGCTATAATGTAGTTTTAAACGGTGAAAAATATGATGCGATCCCTGATATGGCCAACAACAGGCTGGTAGCTTTGAATTTATTCAATATTGTAGGCATCTATGAACATTGGTGGAATCCAAAACTGAGCTCGGTCATTTATTACAGCTTCTCTCAATTGGGAAGGAAGGATTTTGTTCCGGATACGATGATCCATAATTTTCAGAATTCAGGAATTAACCTGGCCTTTCAACCTCGTAAGAAACTAAGAATGGGTATCGAAGGAACTTACGGAATGCTGAAAAACTTTGGCCGGCAAAAAGCAAATATATTCCGGATCCAGCTTTCATCTTCTCTTTCTTTTTAAAAAACACTGTTAAAAAGGGGTAATCATAAAGATTTCAACAAACTGATTTTCAGTGATAAAATTATTTATGAAAATTTATTAATTATATTTATTCTAAATTAATATATTTGCAACATGAATATGATTACCCCTTTTAAAGTACCGCCCTTAAGCCCTGTATATTCTTTTAATAATGAAGATATGTATTGCGAAAAAAAATCCTGTTGCAAGAAATTCAAAAAAGGAAAAAGATGTAAAAAGTGTCCGGGAAGGAAAAAAATGGCTTAATCTAACTAAAACTTTTTATCAGAAAATAAACGGCTAAAACCAAAAGTATAACCGCCGCAATAATCTGAATAACTTTCGGCTGTCCCTTAGGATTCACGGCTGTCCGTGGCTGACTCTTAAACAGATCTTCGGCGCCACTTCTAAATTTCTCCGTGTTACTTTCAAACACTTCCGTAATCGTAATTCCCTGCACCACCGTTTTGTGTAATAATGAATTGGTTGCGTGCAGCAAAAGCTGGAATTTACCATCTTTAAATTCCGTAATCTTAAACGTCCTTTCACCATAAGCCTTTTCCAGTCCAAACGGAAGAACCTTTACCACATCAGCATTACTTGTCTGCCAGTTGATAATGATCTCTTCTCCTTTTTTAGCATGAATTTTATTAGAGGTAAACGTTTTAATCGCCGGTGGAACATTATACCTGAAACTCTTCTGATGACTCTCCAAATTCTGATCATAGGCCCGTCTTCTTGAAGAATCGCTGAGCGTTTCGTAGGCTTCCTGAATTTCACGGAACCGGTCTGCAAAAAAATCATCATTTTCATTCTTATCCGGATGATATTTTAATGATAATTTTCTATAAGCCTTTTTGATGTCTTCTTCTGAAGCATCCTGAGAAATACCGAGAAAATAGTAGTAATCTTTCATGTAGAACCCTACAAAAGTAAGAATTTATTTTTCTAAATACCCTTAATCATATACGATTTTTGTCATTGTAAACTAAGGGATTATTTCTCTATCCTCACTTTCAAGATACTCTGGACACGTCTCAAAGCTCAGGTTGGTTTAAAGATGATGGAAAATAAAAGACTTTTGTATCGTCCAATCTGCAGAGACGAAATCTCCTGCTTTGTCAATCCGTATATTCAAAATTTCATTAAAAAATTACGGCGCGGGAAGCTTTGCTTCCCGCGCCGTAATTAAACAATTTCAATTGAGTAATGATGATTAAGCTTTCGCTGCTTCATGTCTTCTGTGGCATCTGGATTTAAATTCTTTTTTGAATTTTCCTTTTAATTCCTCATACTGCTCATTATTCATTTCTCTGATTTTATCTGCAAGCCCGAAAGGTGATCTTTCTTTGATTCCGTATTCATCAAAAATACCTCTGATAAATCTTTTTCTTTCTGCCATTTTTTTGACTGCTAATGCTACGCCTACTACAGCTAATGCTCCAAGAGCACCTTTTAATACTGAATTTTTCATTTTTTCAAAATTTTAAATTTTACTACTTCTTGTTTTTTATAGAGACGAATGAATTTTAATTTTACTTTACTACTTCTTTAAAAATTTCAAACTATTCGTTATTTCTGTTATGTCTGTTAAAGAATCCGTTTTCGCATTTGCTTCTCCAGACTTCTTTAAATTTTTCACGTTCTTCGGGAGACAAATGTTGCATTCTTTCTCTCATCTTTCTTTCTTTAAAGTCCCGCATTCCTTTTCCGAAATGGAAACCTCCGAAAAGAATTTTACTTAATATCAGTATCCCCATCGCCTGCCAGTAGCTAATTGATTTTACTCCTAAAATTTCAGGCAAAAGGCAGTTCCAAAGCGACATTACAATCCATGTAACGGCTAAGAGAATTAATGGTGGACATAGAATTAAAAAAATCCAGCCTTTTTTGTGTTTATGATTCATAATATCTTCTTTCTAACTATTTAAATCTTCGTATAATTTTCTTAATCTGTTTCTTAAATGCTTTACTGCATAGTTCTTTCTGCTGATGATGGTTTTTATATTTTCCCCTTGTTCATCCGCGATTTGCTGGAGGGTCTTGTCATTCAGCTCGTTTTCCGTATATACCAATCTTTGTTTCTCCGGAAGCTCTTCTAAAGCTTCGAATAATTTCTTCCAGATTTCATCCTGAAACATTTTCACTTCCGGACCGGCACTTTCATCCATCAATAGAATATCCTTGATGGAGAAGTCGCCATCTTCATCTTCGTATACAAAATCTTCAAGATTCTCGGTTTTCTTTTTACGGTAACGGTCGGTAATTTTATTGGCAGTCACCCTGTACAGCCATCCACCAACGTTTACAATCTCAGACAGATTGGTAATACTGCTGAACTGATACCAGACTTCCTGCAGAATATCTTCTGCATCTTCTGTATTTTTCACTTTCGGACGAATGAAAGACATCAGTTTTCCTCCGTAGCTCGAAACGGTTTGTGAGATGATACTTTCTTTCTCTTTCTGTGGCATTGTTATTTTTTCGACAACCTCCATACTCACATGACGATCATCTGTTTTGTTTTACTTTAATAAATTTAAAATATTTTTTATCAAATATTCACTTTTCTTTTGCTAATCATATTTTGACTCATAGATCTTAATAAACATGGTTCATTTTACACTTCTATACTTTTTATCCTGAGCAAAAGAAAAGGACGGAGCTAAAATATACTCCGTCCTCTTATAAAAGTTTATCTATGTTGTAATTATTTATTAAAATTCTCGGCAAAAAATCCCAGCATATACTTGTATAGTTCCAATCTGTTGGGTTCTTTTCCAAAGCCATGTCCTTCATCATATTTTACCAGGTAAGGAATTTCATATCCTTTTGCACGAAGTGCTTTCACGATCTGATCAGATTCATTGATATTTACTCTTGGATCATTCGCTCCCTGAACTACAAAAAGAGGCTTTTTAATTTTATCAATCTGAAAAACGGGAGATACTTCTTTTGCAATTTTTGCTTCCTCCGGATTGTCCAGATCATACCATATCTGTTTTACCATTTCTTTATAAGGCTTCCAGTACTCCGGAAATGAGTCAAAGAATGTAAAGATGTTTGAAACCCCAACATAATCCACTCCGCAGGTATACAGGTCGGGTGTTTTTATCAATCCCATCAAAGTAGCGTATCCTCCGTGGCTTCCTCCATAGATGGCTATTTTATCTTTATCTGCCCATCCCTGCTCTATGACATATTTTACTCCATCTTCTACATCATCCATTGCTTTTCTGCCGATTTGCTTATAGCCGGCTTTCTGAAATCCTTTTCCATAACCACCCGAAATTCTGAAATTAACCTGTAAAGTTGCATACCCGCGGCTCGCGAAAAGCTGTGTTTCAGGATTGAAGCCCCATTCATCACGGATTCCCTGCGGACCTCCATGAGGATTCACAATTAAAGGAACCTTTTTTCCTTCTATGGCAGCTTTCGGTAGTGTTATATATCCGTGAATCGTCAGTCCATCTCTGCTTTTAAACTGTATAGGACGCATTTCAGCCATATCTTCCTGCTTCAGCTGAGGCATAAGATCATAAAGAAGGGTTGTCTTTTTCGTTTTTGGATCATACTCATAATAGGTCCCGTACAATTTATCACTGCTCACAATAACCAAAAGTTTGTTATCATTATCATCTGAGGAAACAACATAAAACTGTTTATCTCCAAATTCTGATGTCAATTGAGCATGAACATCTTTATAAAATGCACTCACGGGAATCGTTTCATTTTTATCTCCGGTATAGCTGATGTAATCCAGCTCATAACTCCTGTTCTTACCTGCAATGCTTATTGAGCTTACATCAAAAACAGGGTTAGAATAAACTTCTTTTATTACGGAATTTTTTTTCAGGTCATACAATACGATTTTTGCCTTATCACTATCCAGGTTAGAAACAACATAAGCATCATCTTTATTTTCTGAATGGTCATTAAATCCAATAATAGTAAAAGTATCGGACCAGTCGGTTTTCTTGATCAGATTAAACTTGCCGGTCTGTGTGTCCTTATAATAAGTATGGGTAGTCAAACCGTTAACCAGGATTGTATAGCCTCTTAAATTACCTTCTTTATCAAAGATATAATCATCTATAGGGTTCTTAGGATCTTTATTTTCATACAGCTGAACCATATCTCCTGTCACGAAATTAATCTTATAAGGTTCAAAGATCTGTTTGTTGTTTTTATTCATGGTAACTACCACGAAATCCGTATCTTTTATTAATTTAACCATACCTAGTGTTACTCCT
Source organism: Chryseobacterium sp. Chry.R1 (assembly GCF_039645525.1). Classification (NCBI taxonomy): domain Bacteria; kingdom Pseudomonadati; phylum Bacteroidota; class Flavobacteriia; order Flavobacteriales; family Weeksellaceae; genus Chryseobacterium; species Chryseobacterium sp. Chry.R1. The sequence goes on along the minus strand of NZ_CP151793.1, from coordinate 2,814,056 downwards.
TCAAAAGGGGTAAGGTCTTTCAGATTACCTCCATCAAGATCTGCAGCATACAAATGAATATTTTCATTTCCTCCTTTATCCTGGGTAAAGAACAGTCGGTTTTTATTCAGCCATCCATAGCTCTTGATCAGATCTTCCTTCTCCTCAATAGCTTTCGTAACTTTTCCAGTTTTTAAGTTCTTTACATAAACATGATTCTTGCTATCCTTGTCTTTCTCTTTATAGGATAGGAAATTACCATCGGGAGAAATTTTAAATTGTGACGCTTTTGGCCTTGCAAAATAATCCTCTACTTTGTACTTAAATGTTCCTTTATCATAGGAGATAAGCTTATCAAGGTTCGCTTTGGCAGTTGGCAGGGTGGCATCACCCGGTAATTTGGCAGTTGTGTTTTGTGCATTGATCATAATTGTAGACATCGCAACCTGAACGGTTATTATAATTTTGGTTTTTAGTTTCATGGCTTGGATTGATTTGAATTAAAAACATTAGCAAAAAAAGATGCTCTATAAATTAGACGTTTAATCTAACGCAAATGTTACATTTTTTCTCTCTTTTATGTGAAAAAAAATAACGAAGACTAACTTATCTCCGTTATTTTATATAATTACACTATATTTTTAATTTAAATAAATTCCAAAATACCATGTCCAGGCAATCAGTATGATCTGCATGGGAAGCCTTTCTTTGTATAAATAAGACACTCCCGGCCCCGTATAATCGCCTTTGAAAAGATTAACTTTTTTTCTTGAGGAATTTATATTGGCGATAAAAACCAATACATAAAATATAATCAGCAAAATTGCCGTAGTTTCACGTAACGATGGTATCATCAAACCGATGCCGGCAGCAATTTCAATAATTCCCGTAGCGTATACCCAAAACATTTTAGCAGGTATAAAATCAGGAATCATCATTGCCATTCCCTTTTGGAATTTGAAATGAGCAAAGCCGGTAAACAGGATAAAAACAGCCATTCCCAGGTTACCGGAAAAAAGAAAGTTCCATTGTCCCTGAAGTAGCTTTGTCCCGACCAAAGCTATAATAAACGTAACGAAAAGAATAGATAATAGTTTCATTTTTTAAGGTACTACAGATTCAAAATTTATTTCTGTATAGTTACATAAAAATAAAACAAAAATCCTCTATATTCATCCTACCTGTACGGGGAAACTATTTAATTCATAATTAATTTTTCTCTGCAAGATTTTTTACAACTTCCAGTCCTTTTGTAAAACCCATATTTAAATGGTCTTTCCAGCTTTTCTCAACCTGGACTTCAGCATGGAGTTTGGTTTTTCCATCAAAATCAATAAGGATGTATTTTTCAAAAGAGCCACTCCATTCTTTTACTTCCTTACTCTCTGTATCTTCCACTCCACCTTTCACCATGCCCAGATGTTTAAATATAACCTCATGCGGCTCATTGAGACTATCAATAGTAGATACCATTCCCTCATTATTAGGATCCAGGAAATACGTTTTTCCACCGACTTTCCAGTCAGATTTCATGTGAGATCCCGGACTGAAAAACTGAGTCCATTCAGTGTAGGTTTCTTTTCCCCATAAAATATCCCAGACCTTTTGTAAGGGAGCATTAATAACGATTTCGTATGATAAAGTTTCCATATTATATTTTTAGGTGATTTTAGTAGATCATAAAATTACAGCTGATTCTGAGAAAGATTTTTTATAATCTCCAATGCTTTAGGAAATTTCTCTTCAAAAAACCCTTTAAATTCTTCAGGAGTCTGAATTTCACATTTTAAAGATGTTCCTTCATCGATCTCTTTCAGGAAATAGGACTCTGTTGCCTCCCCCCATTCCTGAGGAGCTTCAACTCCGGCAACAATTTCTCCAAGGTGAAGAAACCGTATTTCTTTATTAGGTATATTTTTTTCCACCTTACTAAACATTCCATTATTATTGGGATCGAGGAACTTTACAATGCTTCCTTCTTCAAGATTTCCCTGATAAAATGATCCCTCAGCAAAAACTGCTGTCCATTGTCTGTAGGTTATTTCACCCCAAAGTACACTCCATATTTTTTCAGGAGTTGCATTGATTTGTATTTCGTACGATAATTTTTCCATGTTATATATAATATTTAAGTGATTGTTCTAAAATTGGCAGCATTCATTAACCTCCTACAAAATCCCCTCCGTTGATATGAATGATTTCTCCGGTAATAAAACTTGAATCTTCAGAAGCCAGAAAAACATAAGCCGGTGCAACTTCAGAAGGCTGTCCAGCCCTTTTCAGGGGATTATCTTTACCGAATGTAGAAAGGTCATCAAATGTTTCTTTTACCAGCGGTGTCCAGATGGGCCCCGGAGCGACTCCATTAACCAAAATTTTCCGGTCAGCAAGATTGGTTGCCAATGACCGTATAAATGTTGCAATAGCTCCTTTTGTTGCAGAATAATCAATCAGGTGATCACTTCCACGGTAAGCAGTGACGGACGTGGTACAAATAATTCTTGCTCCGCTTTCCATGACTGATAGAAAATCCCTCGTCAAAGCAATCATTGAAATAATATTTACATTAAAGGTCTCAAGGATCTGCTGGTCGGATATTTTCTCAATATCATCTTTAGGAAATTGTATTCCGGCATTATTGACGAGAATATCAAGGGTCTTCCACTCCTTTTTTACCTTTTCAAGACATTTAGTTCTGAAAGTTTTTTTGGAAACATCCCCCTTGAGTAAAATACATGACCGTCCCTCTTTTTCTACCAGCTTTAAAGTTTCGCGGGCATCTTTATCACTTTCTTTGTAAATAATGATAATATCCGCTCCTTCTCTTGCAAAATGCACCGCTACCGCTTGTCCTATTCCGCTATCTCCACCCGAAATCACGGCTTTCTTATTCAGAAGTTTTTTACTTCCCAAATAGTTTTCACGAATGATCTCGGGAAACATGCCCTCTTTGGGTACTTTAGATTTGGATTGTGATTTGTTCTGTGTTTTCATACGCCGATCTTTTATAAACAGCATCAAACAACAAGCCGAAAACACTTTATGATTTATAAGCCACTTCTAAATCTTCTATAATAATTTTCTGCATTCGCATCATGGCCTGCACTACTTTTTGAGCTTTACCCTGATCGGAATCATTCATTAATTCGATCAGTCTTTTGGGTACAATTTGCCAGCTGACACCGTATTTATCTTTTAACCATCCACACATACTTTCTCTTCCACCTCCTGAAATCAAGGTGTTCCATAAATGATCTGTCTCCTGTTGGTCGTCGGTCATAATCACCATAGAAACCCCTTCATTGAAATCAAATTTGTGATCATAAGAAGAGTCCATACAGTACAAGCTGTATCCGTCTATTTTAAAACTGGCATGTTGTACGTTTTCGGGATTTTCATTGGATTCGCCCCCATCTTTATATTTCATGACATTTACAATGTTTGAATTGGGAAAAGTATGGGTATAAAATTCCATTGCTTCCATTGCTTTACCATTATTATCATGCATGAACATTAATGTCGGCACCACCTTCTGATCACCATCCTTTTCGCCGAAAAGCAATTGCCAGTTCACCCCATAACGGTCACTCAACCATCCGAATTTTTTGCTCCATGGATAAGAATCCAGTGCCATTAAAGCAGAACCACCGTCAATAAGATGATCCCAATATCTTTGTACTTCATCTTCTGTTTCGCAGATTACCATGAAAGAGATGGAAGGATTTTTTTCAAATTGAGGGCCACCATTAAGCAGCATTAACTTTTGCCCGAATAATTCTACATTCATTACAACTGGTGTATCTGCTGTAATTCGTCCATTAAATACTTTGCTGTAAAATTCTGCAGCCTCTTTAGCCTCTCCGTCGCACCAAAGGCACGGAAAAATATCGTTATTCATAATTAATTTTTTTAGGGTGATTGATATTGTTTTATTTTGTAATAACGGATATGCTGTTGTCTTATCGAACTAAAACAAATCCTTATTTCGATATCATTTTTTAACGGCCAACTGTATATCGATGACGTTATAATCTAATGAAAATATACTTTTATAAAAAAGTTCATTATTATTCGGATTGAAAATATGAACCGTAAGACCAGCTATTATTCTTTAAACTCTTTAAAGTAAATCTGATGCTCGTGCATATAAATCTTAAGCTTTTTTAAAGTGTTCTTTCCAAACCCATGAAGCTGCAGGATTTCCTCCTCAGAATAATCTGATAATTTTTCCAGGGAATCAATTTTCTCTTTTTCTAAGGCACGTCTTGCAGGCATGGAAAGAACGCCTTGCAGAAAAGTTCCGGGAACAACATGATTAACAGCACAAATGGAACTTAAACATTTTGCCATTATGACTAAATTGATCATGATTGTTAAGAAATTTAATGATTTTCAACATATTTATGGAAATTATCGAGGATCGCATACCAGCCATCCCTTTGCATTTCCACAGAATTTTGTTTTTCAGGATCAAAAATTTCGGTAACCTTTGTTGTATTGGCATCAATACTGTCAAAGATCACTTCCACATTTCTGCCATCTTCCAAATGATACTTGATCCTCTGATTCGGTATAACCACATCATAAGTACCTTCAAAATCGAATCCGAAACTTTTATCTTTGGCTTCCATTCTGTTTTTGAACTTGCCTCCTACTCTCAGATCATTTTCAGAACTTGGGCATTGCCAGCTTTCATGAGCAAAGTTCCATTTTGTAATATGGTTGGGAGTATTAAAATAATCCCAAACTTTTTCAACTGGAGCTAAAATGGTAATGTCTATTTTAATGGGTTCCATAGTTATATTTTTGTGATTGTTGTAAAAACAGGGCAACCAACTTACAGCTGCCCTAAGATAATGAAGTTAAATATAGGATTATTTTGCCGATTCATCATTATAGTTCACCATCCAATGAACACCATATTTATCCTGGAAGCTTCCAAAATAATCTCCCCAAAACTGGTCTTCTATAGGCATTTCTATATTTCCGCCTTCAGACAAACCTTTAAAAAGACGGTCTGCCTCTTCCCTTGATTCAGGAAATATGGAAACATAATTGTTGTTTCCTACGGTAAGTGTTTGTCCGAATCCGGGAACAATATCTGATGCCATTAAAAGGTCGTCACCGATAGGTAACGCAATATGCATTACTCTGTTTTTTTCTTCATCAGAAAGGTTTTCCGTTCCCGGAGCGTTGCCCATCTTATGAACTTCTCCTCTGAACTCTCCCCCGAAAACTGATTTATAAAAATTGAAAGCTTCTTCTGCTGTACCGTTAAAATTAAGGTACGGATTTAATTTTGCCATGATGTTTGGTTTTTAAAGTTATAATTATGTTTATATTGTAAAAGAGATCATTACTAACAGATGAAGCAACCGTTTTGTCAGAATGATTTACTTCAATTGATGTTAAAGTTTAATGATTTAAAAATTTGACTACTTCGTTCACAGTCAAATCGATGAGCTTGCTATCGGTTTTACCCTCAAAATCAGTCATCATATAAGAACCGTGAGTAGAAGGAAGGATCATAAGCTGAGAATAAGGAACCAACCTCCACATTTCGACAACATGTTCAGGTCTTATTACATCGCGGTCTCCCGAGATAAAAAGAGTCGGCGATTCAATAGATTTCAAAACTTTCTCATCCCAGTCTTCAAAAGACTGCATTCTCTTGCTATCCTTCTGAAACATATTTTCCAACTTTGAGAAGTCAGGATTTAATTCCAGAAAATTGATCTTTAAAGGTTCCGGCATTGAGTCTAAAGTGACTTCGGACATGGAATCGAAAAAGCCCTCTATCATTCCGCTTCTTTTAAAAAACGCAGAAGCTACAATGAGTTTATCCACCAAACCGGGATGATGATGAGCGATTTGCATTACTGTACTTCCTCCGTTACTAAAACCCCAGAATGAAGCTTTTCCTATTTCCAGTTCTTTTAGCAGTTGAGCTACATCATGAGCGTCCTGCTCAAATGTTTCAGGAATATCCCGGTGTTCACTCATCCCGTGATTTTGGAGATCAATTCCTATTAACTGAAACTGAGATTCAAGCCTGGAAATAATTTCCTTGTAGTCAAATAAAATTGAAGAACCCCCGCCATGGATTAAAACCAAAGGTTTTCCTTCTCCATATACTTCATAATACATCTGAATTCCATTGACTTTTTTATAGCCTTTCTCTTTAAGATCCATGGGTTAGTATTTTAAATTTTCATCGGTAGTATAACTCATTCCCGGGTATCCTAAAATCTTCCTCATCAATCCCATTTGTCCGCACAGATAATCTTCCCGGCCTATACACATTCCCGTAAAATTGAGTTTTGTTTCTGAGTAAAAAGAAATATTCATCCCTATTTCAAAAATCTCATCCAATTGTTCATCTGTTGCCTCTAATAGTTTTTGATAAACCTTTGGTGAAATATGGTGAAAGCTTTCTTTTAATTGAGCAATGCTAGGATAGCTGAAATTTTCATCCAATGCTTTTCCCTGAAAGAAAAGGTCTGTGTATGGATCTTCTTCCTGAAGACCTAAAACTGATCCCAGTCCATAGCGCATATTAAGAAAATTACCTGCCATCCAGACAATGTGATTCGTTTTACCGTCAATTCTTTTCATTGCATCTTCCTCTGAAATGCCCTCTAAAACATTTAAAAAGCTTTGTGAGTGCATCCTGTAGGCAGGAATCACAATTTCTAATTTTTTTGATTTTGGTGTATCCATAACGATATGGTTTTAATTTTTAATCTTTAAAGGTCTGCTGTAAAACATGTTTTTAAAGCATATTATTACTTGATAGCTCCCGGCTTTCCGAGAATTCTCCGAAGATAACCGAACTGGCCACTGTGATAAATCTCATGAAGACATAATGTAGCTATATCGTTAACCTGATCGGGGTTGATTCTTTCTAGGTGGCTGATTTTTTGTATCAGCCGGTCCTGGGTTTCATCCAGATAGGATTTTAATGTTTCAAAATCCGCAAATTCATCTTTTCTTTGTAAAGGAATCTCTCCCCTGTTATAGCAAGAATATTTCTCTTCATCCCATACTGATTCTCCTCCCAGAACATTAATAAATGCATTTCGTATATAGATTAAATGTCCTAAAATCCAGTTCATACAGTTGGCATCACCATTGGGAAAAACCATCGCTTCTTCGTTGCTGATGCCATCGATATTCATCAGAATCACTTTATAGTTACTAAGAACCTGTAGATTGATGATTTCAATGTCGTTTGATTTCGATTCCATAATAGGTATTTTTGGGAATTAAACTATTCCGTTGGTAATTTGGACATATCTGCAAACATTACTTCCCACTGATGTCCGTTCAGATCGGCAAAAGCACATTGATACATCCATCCGTGGTCCTGAGGCTCGCTGTATTTGGATCCTCCATTGGCAAGCGCTGTCTGAACCATTTGATCTACTTCTTCTCTGCTGTTAACACCTATGGCAAGAAGTACCTGAGTGGTATCGCCTTTTGCAACAGGTCTGTCTGTAAAGGTTTTTAGAAACTCTTCCATTAAGAACATGACATAAATATTGTCTTCTTTCATGATCACACAAACAGCTTTTTCATCTGAAAACTGCTCGTTGATTTCAAAACCAAGCTTCGTCCAGAATGCTCTTGTATCTTCAACGCTTTTTACCGGAAGATTTACGTAAATTTGATTGACTTTCATTTTTTGTAATTTTAGTGTTAAACTTTTAACCAAAATTACCAAGTCGATATCAGAATCATCTTGCCTTATGGCAAGATTTAATTTTTCTTTGGATGGGAAACTAATTCTTTACGGATTCTGCTTAAAGAAGTGTCTGTTACTCCAAGATAAGAAGCAATCTGCTTTAAAGGAGCATACTGAATCACCTGGCATTTCTCCTCCAGGAGATTAAGATATCTTCTGGTAGCAGATAAGGTAAACATTTCTACAGAACGCTGCTTATAAGCAAAGAGCTGCTGGGACATCCACGATCTCCCCCATTCCCTCAGGTTGGGAATTTTATGAAACAGGTTCTGAAAAGTATCATAATCCAGTTTCCAGCATTCACAATCGGTAATGCAGATGATATTCTCCTGAGAGGGAATTCGTTGGAAAAGAGATAATACTTCTATGATAATTTCATTCTCCGTAAAAAAATGAGTGGTTACTTCATTCCCGTTAAAGTCATTAACAAAGGATCTTGCAAGCCCTTTATCTAAAATATAATATTCATTAGCCATTTTTCCTTCTTCAAGAATAAAATCTCCTTTCTGAAAACTTATTTTTTCATGCGCCTGAAAGATCTCATCGAGCTCTTCGTGCATAAAAAAAGGGAAATCATATGAAATTTCTAAGGACTTACTGCTCATAAGATGAATATTTTTTAGATTCTAAAATTAAAATTTTTATCGGAACTGAATCAAAAAAGTTGTTGAAAATGTAAATAGCCCGAAATCAAATCACTTTCTGCTTATATTATAAATAATTTCACCTGATATGGTGATTGCCTTCTCAGAACAAAGAAAGCTGAATATCATTAGGCTTGATTGGTTTTTTAGCATCTCCGAAAACAGTTTTCCCTCCAAATCTCCACGAATTCTGCCTTTCTTCTTCTATAACCTGCTGAATATCAAAATCTGGTGTGAAATCTTTTTCCGTTGTTGCTATTACCTGATGCAGCTTATTTAATGTCTTAAGTTTATCTGAATTTCCCAGCTTAGATTTTTCAATACCTTTTCGAAGGATATCGATGCTCTGGTCATACACTTTCGTAGGAACAGGAAACGGATGTCCGTCTTTTCCGCCATGTGCAAAAGAAAATCTGGCCGGATCCGAAAATCTTGACGGTGCCCCATGAATCACCTCACTTACCAAAGCCAAAGATTGCATCGTCCTTGGTCCCACCCCTTCCAGCATTAAAAGATCTTCAAAATTTTGAGGCTGCTGTTCACGGGTAACATATAAAAGAGCCCCCAATCTTTTTAAATCTACGTCAGAAGCGCGGACATCGTGATAATCAGGGAGAATCAGACGGGAAAAATCGTTCATAATCTCTGCGGAATCCGTATGAGAAATCTCGAGAATTCCTTTTCTGTTTTCTGAAGCCTGCGCATCGGTAAGATTAAGAATTTTTCCTCTATGAACACCATTTATTCCCGTATGCGGTTCTTCAATAAACGATTTTATATTTTCCGAATGCCAATGATAGCGCCTTGCCGTTCCATCAGATTCATGCATTCCCTGCTGAACAACACTCCAGCTTCCATTGTCTGCCAGGATAAAATTATGCAGGTATAACTGATACCCATCATGAATTGCTGTATTATCCACTTTCGCAGAGAGCTTGCTCGCCTTTACCAGCTCAGTACCGTTCAAGCCTGTTTTATCAGCAATCTGAAGAAGTTCCGAAGGAGTTTCTCTTGAAAATTTCCCTTTTCCCCCACAAATATAAAGCCCCAGTGATTCTGAATTCGGATTAATAGAGCGTTTTAAAGCTCCCATTACAGAGGTTGTAATGCCTGATGAATGCCAGTCCATTCCCATAACGGCTCCAAAACTCTGAAACCAAAACGGATCGGCCAGTCTTCTCAAAACCTCATCCTTACCATAATCCATCAAAATCACTTCAATGATGGACAATCCAAGAGTATACATACGCTCATACAGCCATGGCGGCACTTTGCCATAGTGTAAAGGGAGATCTGCTGTTCCTGAACGTTTCATTTAAGGTGTAAAGTTAGAGGTTATTTAATAAGGTTTTAATGATTTGAATCATTATTTTTTTACATGACACTAATGTTTAGGACGAGTTTAATAAATAAGATTTGGCTAAAGCCATTGGACAGTTTTGTTGAAAACGGACTGAATCCCGCTTTTAATAATATTAAAAAATATTACTCCCTTACGCTTCGTCTTGAATGACAAACAATAATACGCGTAACCTATCCAAATCTTTAAATCTTTTAATCTTTTAATCCTTCACACTTACCATTACTTTATCAAATAAACTCCACTTCCTTATGTTTCTCTGCATCAAATTTCTCATTGAAAATTATTTTATTTCCGAAAGGATCATTAACTGTGAAAGCTACTGCATCATAAAATGTTTTTTCCAACCCCGGCCTGTTGTATTTGTATTTCTTATCAATCAGTTCTTTATAATAGCGTGCCACGTCTTCACCCCAGATAAAAACACTGCTTCCAGGACTTGCATCTCCGTGATGTTCACTTAAATGAAAGATGATGTTTTCCTTCTTTACTTCCAGATAAACAGGGGTATTTTCTTCGAAACGATGTTCCCATACAATTTCAAAACCAAGCCAATCAATGTAAAATTCTATGGTTTTATTATAATCAAAAATTCTGAGGACCGGTATTACTTGTTCTGCTCTCATGTTTGATAATTAAATTATTCGTGTGAAAGGATATTAATTAACTTTCCAAAGGGATCTCTGACAAAAAATCTACGAACACCCCATTCCTCATCTGTAAGGTCATAAGTTATCTCAAAGCCTGAATCTTTCATCTTTTTATAGATAGCCTCTACGTCATCAACTTCAATAGACAAATCAGGAACCGGCGTGTCATCTCCTCCCTGCATTGCAAAACTGATCTGAACCTTTGATTCTTCATTGCTTCCGAATGTTTTGATCCATCCGTGATTCATTATTATTTCCAGACCTAAAATACCATGATAGAAATGATCTGCCATGGACAAGTCTTCTGCCTTAATGTTAGCTACAATTCTTTTTACCATATTTTTGAAGTTCTTATCAATAAAAAAGCCTTGTGAAGATACACAGAATCATCACAAGGCGTATAGCTATTTTTACTAAATTGTCTTACAAGGCCGCTGCAGCTTCTAAGATCAATTGTGTTACTTCATTGGGATGAGACGCTAAGGAGGCATGCCCAGCATCTAAAGAAATAATTTTCTTAGGATTCATTCGCTCTGCCATTTCCTTTTCTGTTTCAGCAGGTATCATGCGATCTTTTGATGAAATCTGGTACCAGCTCGGCTTTGTTTTCCATGCCGGTTCACCTGCTGTATCACCAAAACATTGGCTATGAATCGGTTTTTGGGATAATGACATGACCAATGCCTTTTCATCATCGAGATCCTGGCAAAATGCTGATTGGAATTCATCATATTTGATCCAAAGGAAGCCCTTGCTATCCGGGTAAATGCTTGCTCCTCCAGGAGACTCTCTTCTTCCTAAAAGCGAGCCCAGACTATCACCGGCATCCGGTACAAAAGCGGCAATATATACTAAACCTACAACCTTATCGTGATTTCCGGCTCCTGAAATGACAGCCCCTCCGTAAGAGTGACCAACCAGGAGAACTTTCCCATCCTGTGCATCTATCAAATCCTTAGTCTTGTCAATATCATCCTGCAGAGTTGTGAGAGGGTTTTGAACACTTCTTACCTTATATCCTGCTTTCGTAAGTGCAGGGATAACATACTGCCAGTGGGAACCGTCTCCCCACGCTCCGTGTACCAAAATAATGGTTAAATCTTTTTGATCCATAATTGCTATTTTTAAGTTTGACACTAGTAAAACTACGTTCTTAAAAACCAATACACGTTAACTTAAGTTAATTAATAATCCGGGATCTTATACGACTTAATGACTGTTCCGTTATCCCCAGATAACTTGCGATATGCTTCTGGACTATTTTCTGAACAAGCATAGGGTTTCTTTTTAAAAGATTCAGGTATCTGTTTTCAGGAGAATAGCATAGTAAATCATCAATTCTCTTTTTTGCATCAAGATAGATCTTTTCGCTCATCATCCTTCCGAACTTTTGCCAGTAAGCTTCCTTCTTATATAGATTTTGAAGATCATCTTTACTTAAAAGTAAGATCTCACAATGTTCTATAGCCTGAATATTCATATTGGAGACCGTATCGCAAAGTATACTTTCATAGTCCGTAAAAAATTCATTTTCAAAATAGAAACCGAAGTTGATCTCACGGCCCTGATCATTGATGTAAAAGCTTCTTATCGTTCCGCTTTTAATAAAGCCCAGGTATTTGCATTTTTCTCCTTGTTTAAGAAAAAAATCAGACTTTAAAAGATGTGTATCTTTAAGGAGGGAAAAGAACTCCCCGAAATGTTCTTGGTCAACTTGGAATAGTGCACCATACTTAGTGTAGTTATCGGACATAATTTATTTTTCATTTGTTATTTGTGTATTTTGAATTCAAAAAAGCCTTGTAAAAATAAATCCCACAAGGCTCTTTAAAGAAATAAATTCTTAATTATTTTAATGCTTCAAGAGCAGCATTGTAATTAGGTTCGCTTCCAATTTCAGGAACCTGCTCCGTATATACTACTTTATTATTTTCGTCAGTAACGATCACTGCCCGGCTTAAAAGACCTTTCATAGGAGAATCTGTAATAGTTACCTCATAATCATCACCGAAGCTGCTTCTGAAATCAGATAGTGTTTCAACATTATTCAGACCTTCAGCTGCACAAAATCTGCCTAAGGCAAATGGAAGATCTTTGGAAACATTAATTACTACTGTATTATTTAAATTTGAAGCTTCTTCATTGAATTTTCTGGCAGAAGCCGCACATATTCCTGTATCAATACTAGGAAAAATATTAAATATTTTTTTCTTTCCTTCAAAGTCTGACAGGGTTTTAATATTCAATCCTGAATCCACTAATGCGAAATCCTTAATGGTATTTCCAACAGCTGGTAAATTACCTAATGTATGAACTGCGTTTCCTTTTAACGTTATATTGGACATAATTTATTTTTTTACGGTTTTTCAAATTTAGTTAAAAATGCCATTTTTTTCGTTCAAATAAAGGTTAAATAATTCTTAAAGTATAAAAACTTATATAGGATTAATCCAAAAAAATTAAATTTTAACTAAATTTGTGGGAGTTAAAAAATCAAATAATAAATAACAGTATAATGTCAGAAAAATCAAAAATCTACTACACATTAACGGATGAAGCTCCAATGCTGGCTACACACTCGTTTTTACCTATCGTAAAGGCATTTACAAAATCAGCAAATATTGAAATCGCCGTTCCGGATATTTCTTTGGCAGGAAGGATCCTTGCCAACTTTCCGGAGTTCTTAAAAGAAGATCAAAGAATTGGTGATGCTTTGGCTGAATTGGGCCAGATTGCAACAACACCGGATGCTAATATTATCAAGTTACCGAATATTTCCGCTTCTGTACCTCAGCTTGATGGAGCTATTGCAGAACTACAATCCAAAGGCTTTGCGGTTCCAAACTATCCTTCTGAGCCTAAAAATGATGAGGAAAAGGCGATTAAAGCAAAATATGCAAAAGTTTTAGGAAGTGCCGTAAACCCTGTGTTAAGAGAAGGGAATTCTGACAGACGTGCACCAAAAGCTGTTAAAAACTACGCAAAAGCAAACCCTCACCGAATGGGAGACTGGGCTTCTGACAGTAAAACTGATGTTGCCCATATGAATAACGGAGATTTCTATGGTACTGAAACTTCAACAACTCTTGAAAATGCTACAAAATACAAAATCGTTTTCAAAGGAAATGATGGTTCTGAAAAAGTCCTGAAAGATTTTGCAAGCCTTGAAGCAGGAGAAGTTATTGATTCTTCAGTGATGAACCTGAACGCTTTGAAATCTTTTGTACAGGAAGCGATTGAGGAGGCTAAAAACAGAAATGTTCTTCTTTCTGCTCACCTGAAAGCAACTATGATGAAAATCTCTGATCCGATTATTTTTGGGGCTATTGTAGAAACTTTCTTCAAAGATGTATTTACAAAATATGCAGACACTTTCAAATCTTTAGATATCAATCCTAACAACGGTCTTGCTGATCTATTTGAGAAAATCAAAGGAAATGCTCAGGAAGCTGAAATTAAAGCAGCTATTGAAACGGCTTTGGCAAACGGACCAAGAGTAGCAATGGTAAATTCAGATAAAGGAATTACGAACTTCCATGTTCCTTCGGATATCATCGTTGATGCATCTATGGCTGCATTAGTAAGAGGTGGAGGTAAAATGTGGAATAAAGAAGGTAAGGAAGAAGATACAGTAGCGATCATTCCGGACCGTTCTTATGCAGGTTTCTATCAGGCAGTAATCGATGATATGAAAGCTCATGGTAAGCTGGACCCTACAACTATGGGCTCTGTTCCGAATGTAGGTTTAATGGCTCAGAAAGCAGAGGAATACGGTTCTCATGACAAAACATTCCAGGCTACTGCTAACGGAACAATTGAAGTTCAGGATGAAGCAGGAAACGTTCTTCTTTCTCAGAAAGTAGAAGAAAATGATATCTTCAGAATGTGTCAGACTAAGGATGCTCCGATCCAGGACTGGGTAAAACTGGCAGTAAACAGATCAAGACTATCCGATACACCAGCTATTTTCTGGTTGGATAAAGGAAGAGCTCACGACAGAGAAATCATCAAAAAAGTAGAAAAATATCTAAAAGATCATGATACTGCAGGATTAGATATCAGAATCCTTGACGTAAAAGATGCCATGACTGAAACTCTTAAAAGAGCAAGAGAAGGTAAAGACACCATTTCGGTTTCAGGAAATGTATTGAGAGATTATCTGACAGACCTTTTCCCAATCCTGGAATTAGGAACTTCAGCAAAAATGCTTTCTATCGTTCCATTAATGAATGGAGGTGGTCTATTTGAAACAGGTGCCGGAGGTTCTGCTCCTAAGCATGTTGAACAGTTTCTTGAAGAAGGTTATTTAAGATGGGATTCTTTAGGAGAATTCTTAGCACTTCAGGCTTCTTTGGAACATTTGGCACAAACTCAGGGGAATACAAAATCTCAGGTGTTGGCTGATGCACTGGATGAAGCTAATGCTAAATTCCTGGCAACCGATAAATCTCCTGCAAGAAAGGTAGGACAGATCGATAACAGAGGTTCTCACTTCTACCTTGCTATGTATTGGGCAGAAGCCTTAGCTAATCAGACCAACGATGCTGAAATTGCTCAGAAGTTCAAGTCTGTTGCTGCAAGCATGCAAGAGAATGAAGCAGTGATCAACCAGGAATTAATTGCAGCTCAGGGTAAACCTCAAAATATTGACGGATATTACAAAACTGATACCTACAAGACCTATGCAGCTATGAGACCAAGTACTGTTTTAAATGAAATTATTGATGGAATTTAATCTTCATTGACTATAAATGAAAGCTCCTTTTCTAAGGAGCTTTTTTTTATTGAAATAAGTGCGATATCTTATCTTTGTATGATATAAAAATTTTGGTTTAGTTTTGACGAAAACCATAGGAAGAATGTCTTGTATTGAAAACGCTAAAGCCCATTTCTACTGCTAGGAATTATAAACAAAATGCACTATGTTTACCAATTCTTTCATTTTGAATTCTTTAATCTTTAAATAAAACTGCTGAGATTCTTCACTTACGCTTTGTTCTGAATAACAAAGACAATCCCTCAATCGCTCCCAATCTTTTAAATCTTTTAATGTTTAAATTTTTCAATCTTTTAATCTTTTAATCTTTTAATCTCATACGCTAAACATCCCTGTCTACGATTACCTTCCGGTGCTCCCTCCCCCAGTTGATCATTTCCATAATGATCTTCCCGAAAGTGCGACAGTACTCCGTGGGTACATATTCTATTAAAACCGGAGTATCGGGATATACATTTCTGGTCACCAGTTTATTCATCTCCATATCTTTTAACTCCTTTGAAAGCATTCTTGTTGTAATACCTGGAATACTGCGTTCAATCTCACGGAAACGCCTGTTACCATTGCAAATTGAATTGATAACAGGAATACGCCATTTACCACCTATAAAGTACAGGGTATCCTGCAACGCTCTGAGTTCTTCGGTCTGATCTCTTTCCATTTTATAATCTTTATTTTGATATACTCTGTGATACTGATTACAAAAGTATATCATTTTCACTATAACTTTGTCAAAAATTTTAAGAAATGAATAAATTTAACAACAAACTGGCAGTAGTGACCGGTGGAAATAGTGGGATCGGATATGCCACAGCAAAGGAATTAATAGCTGAAGGAGCAAAAGTAATTATTACCGGCAGAAGGAAAGACGCCATTGAAAAAGCAGCTGAAGAACTGGGGGCAATTCCATTCGTTGCAGATCAGGGCAAACTGGAAGATATTGATCTGTTGAAAAAAGAGATTGAAGAAAAAAACGGGAAAGTTGACATTTTATTTATCAATGCAGGAATTACGGGCACATTGACCTCTATTGAGAATATGGATGCCGATAATTTTGATAATGTAATGAATATCAACTTCAGAGGAGCTTATTTCACATTGAGTAAGTTCACTCCTATTTTACATGATGGTGCTTCTGTGGTATTCTTATCATCAAATGTTGCAACAACCTATAAACCTAACAGTTCCGTTTATCAGGCAAGTAAGGCAGCCCTCAATTCTATTGCGAAAACAGCTGCCGCTGAATTAGCACCAAGAAAGATCAGGGTCAATATGGTAAGTCCGGGTCCTACAAAAACTGAAATTATGACCAAAGCCGGTCTCGATGACGAAACACTAAAAGGCATAAATGAGTGGCTCATCGATGCTATCCCATTAAAGAAAATGGGAACTGCTGAAGATGTTGCAAAACTTGTTGTTTATTTATCCGATTCGCATGTGGCAAGTTTTATGACAGGTACTGAAATTATTATTGACGGAGGAATGATTTTATAGTTAAACACTCTCCATATCACATACCGGAAGAACTTCCGGTATTTTGTTTTATATTCCGGGGCATAAATTCTACTTCACCCCTTAAATTGTCCGGTTCACCTTTTTTTAGGTTTCATTTCCTTTGCCAGCAATCTATTTTTGGATCATAAAAATAAAACGATTATGGATTCAGTAAAGAAAAAGAGAACAACAAAACCCATTGCTATATTATTTATAGCTATTGTGGGAGTCTTTGCAGGATTACAGCTTTTCAATTCTCCTATTGAAGGTAAACCTGTAACCGGCACCATTGAAGCACCGCACGAGGTAATTGCCGTTCTGGAAAGATCGTGCTTCAACTGCCATTCTAATGAACAGAAACTAAGCTGGTATGATAAGCTTGCTCCCATATCATGGGGTGTAAAAAAGGATGTTGAAAGAGCAAGGGAAGTCATGAATTTTTCTGAATGGTCAAAGGTTTCACCAGGAGAACACAAAGGCAGAATGTATTCCATATTGAATATGATGCAAGCCGGAAAAATGCCTCTTCACGAATATACCTTACTGCATGCATCTGCAAAAGTTTCTGCAAAGGATATTGAAGTTATCAGAAAATACACACTATCTCTTTCAGGAAAAAGTCCTTCACCGGCAAACACAAAAGAGGTAAAACCCCTTCAACAAGATATAAAAACAGCTTCTGTCAGCCATTCCGGTTTTCCGGTTTCACCAAATGGAGTAAAATATACACCGGAGTTTAAAAACTGGAAAGTAATCAGTATGAGTACATTATTTGATAATTCCATCCGCGTTATCTATGGAAACAGCATTGCCGTAAAAGCAGTTGAAACAGACAATTTCCATCCATGGCCGGACGGCAGCATCGTAGTAAAAGCAGTATGGAAACAGACAGAAGCTCCTGATGGAGAAATCAGACCTGGCGAATTTGTTAATGCCCAGTTTATGGTAAAAGATTCAAAAAAATACACCGATACCGAAGGCTGGGGTTTCGCCAAATTCTCGGGTAAAGATCTTCACCCTACCGGAAAGACAGCATCATTTGCCAGAGAATCATGTATTGCCTGTCATCGTCAGCTGGCAGAGCCTACAGGATATTTATTCGACGTACCGATGAAAGTAAACACCAAAAATCTAATCGAAAAACTACAGACAAAATGAATAAAATAATTATAGCCATGATAGGAAGTTTTCTTTTTTTAATTTCATGCAAAACTGAAAATTCCAAGGACCGGGAGCATGTCCGTCTTGTGTTTGATGCAGGTGGGCTACAGTTCATTGCCTCATCCTTAAATACGAAAAAAGAGACGATGTCCGCCCTATACGGAAACAGTCAGGCCCTTCAATCTTTATCCAATAAAAATGATAAGCCGCTGCCCGGAACAAAAATGAAACTCGTCACCTGGAAATATCATGAAAACCCGCAATATACCGGAGGTACTATCACTGGTGAGCTGGTGAGTGTAGAAACTGTTGAAACCGGTATAAAAGGATCAGTCTCTTACCGGAAAGAGCTGGATAACGAAAAGGAACCCGGCATCTTTCAGACTAAAGAACAAAGAATACAGTATATGATGGGCTATCAACCGGTCGTTATGCCATAAAATAATGCAATCTGAGATTCACCAGCAGTCTCAGATTGTATTTATTTAATAGTTATCATTAAAAAATATTAATTTCACATTTTTAAATCCAATTCTTCTTAATGCAACAAGAAAAAATAAAAATATCACAGGCTGTTATCTGGATAAGCTCTATTGTTTTGGGAGTGCTTTCCTCAGTTCCTCAGCTTGCTTCCCATGATTTTAATCTCATGGAAGCTGTGGTTAATGCAGCCATTACTTCAGCATTTGCAGTTGTTATGTGGTACCTCAACATTTTTTTACTCAATCGTAATACAAAGAAACGTCAGGGAATTTCATACTCCCGGCTTTTGGTTGTCCTTGCCCTGGGAATGGTTGTAATGTTTGGCCTGGCCTGGATCCAGCAGCTTATTTTATCCCATATTAATTTCGGACCTGTTATGCTGATGGTGGAAGTAAGAGGAATCCTTATCAACCTTGTTTTCTATATGTTTTTAAATCTTGTACAGCATAATTACGCCGGCCAGCAGGTTCATCTGGAACTAGAAAAAGTAAAAAGCGATAATTTAGGTGCTCAATATGAATTATTAAAACAACAGGTAAATCCCCATTTTCTTTTCAACAGTTTAAATACGCTTAAATCCATGGTGGAAACGCATGATGAGGAAACCATTGATTTCATTATCAAGCTTTCTGACTTTTACCGTTTCACCCTGGAAAGCAGAAAACTTGACCTCATCACCGTTGAAGAAGAAATGAAAATACTTAATTCTTACCTTTTCCTGCAAAAAGCCAGATTTGGTAACGGATTTACCTTTACCGATACTCTCGGTAAAGAAACGCTCAAAACCCTTATTCCTCCGTTTACCCTGCAATTGCTGGTGGAAAACTGTATTAAACACAATATTGTTTCCCAGAGTAAACCTCTTCATATCAGCATCTATGATGCTGATCAAAAGATCATTATTGAAAATCCTATCCAGCGGAAATTGGTTCCGGAAGATTCATTAGGAGTTGGCCTGAATAACGTCAATATGCGTTACAAACATCTTCTGGACCAGGAAATCGACATTTTAGATAACAATCAAATTTTCCAAATAAAACTACCATTTATCCATGAATATCATCATCATTGAAGACGAGTTCAGAGCCGCAAAATCCTTACAGAATTTAATTAAAGAACTAAAACCGGAATCTGTTATATCCGGAGTTTATGACAGCATAGAGTCCAGTGTGGCAGCTTTACAGAACAATACAAAGCCCGACCTGATCTTTATGGACATCCATCTTTCTGATGGGTTATCATTTGAAATTTTTAAGCAGGCAGATATTACCTGCCCCGTGGTCTTTTGTACTGCCTTTGACCAGTATATGCTGGACGCTTTCAAAAGTAAAGGGGTAGATTACGTTTTAAAACCTTTTTCACGTGAAGATATTGCAGAGGCATTACGAAAAGTGGACGAGCTCAAAAAGTTTTTCCAGAAAACGGAAATCCCGGAACTGGAAGCACTTTTACAAAAAATAGCTCAGCCACAAACTGCTACCAAAAGTAGTTTCCTGGTCTTTAAAAATCAAAAATACACCACTATTCTTACCGAAAACATAGCCTATTTCTACATTCACAACGAAATGACCCATCTGGTTACTTTTGATAAACAACAATTTTCACTTTCACAATCGCTGGGACAGGTCGCTGAGCAGGTTTCTCCAAAACAATTTTTCAGGGTGAACAGGCAGTATATTGTGAATTTCAGCGCTATTAAAGAAATGGAGCATTATTTCCAACGTAAAATCTATGTAAAGTTAGTTATCGACACACCGGAAAAGCTTCTTATCAATAAAGAAAAAACGCATAGTTTCTTTTTCTGGCTGGAAGATCGTTAACAGCAAATTTCTTAAATCTATATTTTTCAGGGTTCACCTTTCGATTTGTCTAGTTGAGCCCTTTTTTCATTTTTTAGCATCCCACAGGTATCTACTTTTGAATAAAAATTAAAAGAAATGATATCTAAAAAACTTTTCATAGTAGGAGCATTTGTAGCTTTACTATTTACTGTTTCTGCCTTTATGCAGAAAGATAAACCGCATGAAAGCTTTAAAAAAATTGCATCAGGTAAAAGCAATGGCTTTGCGGTCCTTGAACTCTTTACTTCTGAAGGATGTTCAAGCTGCCCTCCGGCAGATGCCCTGATGGGAGAAATTAAAGAGAACAACAAAGATCAGCCTGTCTATATTCTGGCGTATCATGTGGATTACTGGAACCGTCTAGGATGGAAAGACAGATTCAGCAGCATTGAAAATTCAGAGCGCCAACAGCAATACAGCAGAATACTGGATTCCCAGGTATACACCCCACAGCTCGTTGTCAACGGAAAACAACAATTTGTAGGATCAGACAGGGAAGCCGTGGAAAACTCCATTATCAATGCTGTAAGCCACACAGCAAGCAGTTCTATAGACCTTAAAGCTGAATCCGATTCTAAGCAGATAAATATTCACTATAAGGTATCAGGAAATGAGTCTCATAGTAAACTCTTACTTACATTGGTACAGAAAAAAGCATCAACAAACGTTGCAAAAGGTGAAAATGAAGGACGACACCTGAATCACTGGCAAATTGTTCACAAGCAAATTCAGATTTCATTACAAAATAATTCTGAAGGTGTTTCTACTTTTTCAATACCTGAAAACTTCAATATCACAGACTGGGAAATTATAGGATTTGTTCAAAATACAAAAACCGGCCAGATCTCAGGTGCATCAAAAGCTACATTTCAATAACATACACATTAAACAATACATAACAATTTAAAACAATAAAAAAATGAAAACAAAAACAACAAAAATCATCTATTGGTCAGGCGCTATCTTTATGTCATTATGGTTTGGAGCAAGTGGCTTCTTTGAATTGACTAAAAATCCTGTAGTATGGGATATTACCCAGCAGCTAGGATACCCTCCTCACTTTATTTATATCCTTGGTGTTTTTAAACTGGCAGGAGTTACCGTACTTTTAATTCCAAACAAATTACTGAGATTAAAAGAATGGGTATTCGCCGGAATGTTTTTCGATATTATTTTCGCATTCTTTTCCAAAATTGCCGTTCTAGGATTTCCTTCTACGATCGATGCGATCATAGCATTTTCAGTCCTTTCCGTTACATATCTTATGTTCAGAAAAATGTACAGTCCGGAATTGATCTTTGATGAACCCGGATTTTAATTCAAAGTTCTCCTTAATAAGAAAATCCTACTGTTCTCAGTAGGATTTTCTTATTCTTTTTAGCTCATAAAAACCTCAGGAACCCATTCAAATGTGTTCCCTTTCTTTTTAGTAAACCCTAAACCGGGCCATGGTAAATGGTACGCAAAAGCTCTGGATCTCGTTTCCGCCAGTTGTTCAAGTATTTTTTTCCTTGAAGCAATGGCTATATCGAGGTCCGTATCACCAAAGTATCCCCAGTCAGGATGCGGAAATAAAATGACATCCGAGTGCATTAAATCTGCAATATATAGAAGTTGTTCATTACCCGAGGTAATCGTCACCAAAGTAAGACCTGGTGTATGTCCTGGAGCTAACTGAAAACTGAATTGATTATACAGCATCTTTTCAAGATCATAAAATTTTAATTGAGGTTGTATCACTTTAAGAATATTCTGAATGCCAGGAATAATCTGATTAAGAAATTCGGGTTGATCCTTTAGTGCGCTGTTAGCAAAATCCTTGATTGTTGCTTTCATCCAGAAATCATATTCAACTTTTGAAATAAATAACCGGGCATTTGGAAAAACCAATTGATTCTGCTTATCCACTACTCCACCTATATGATCAGGATGAGCGTGAGAAAGAAATACATCTGTAATATCAGAAGGTAAAAAACCAGCCTTTTTAAGGCTTTTCAATAAAAATCCTGTCCTGCTATCGGCAAAAATTCCCATCCCGGTATCCATTAGAATCAATCTGTCTTTTGTTTTAACCAACAGTACATTCATTGCCATGTCGATCGAATTTTCCGGACGGAAATTATCTTTGAGTATTGCTTTCAATTCAGATATATTTCCACGTGGAGCAAAGGAATTAAGATTTTCCTCATGGATTAATCCATCTGTAAGAATAAATAAGTCCAGATCGTCCAATTTTATTTTTTTCACTCCGGAAAGATCATCTTCTGCGCTTATACTGAAGGAATTTTTCTCCCGCGCCAACGAGCTGGAAAAAGGAATTATACTAAAAGCTCCTGCTAAAATTCCATTTTTTAAAAGTTCTCTTCTATTCATGATTAAATGTGTGCTTTTCTGATTTTGATCATACTTAAAATAAAAAGCCCCAAAATCCCCAGCACAAAGTAACCTTCTGCTACCTGCAGCTGGAACTGAGGTTTTATAAGACTTGCAATACCATAGCTTATGGCTGAAGTAATGATAAATGCCACCCCTCCGGTTAATCCGCCGGCAATACCTGCCGAACTTGGAAATCGTCCGATACAATAAGAAAAATAGTTATTGAAAATAAATCCGGCTGTCACATGAATTGCAAAAGCAAAAGCAACAAGGCTGTACAGATTACTTACATAGTAAGAAAAAATGAACATTAAAATAATTAAAATCAACTGAATAAAATTAGCATATCGGATCTTAGGCAGAAAGGCCTTGTTGATTAACGCTTTTCCCAAAAACCCACCCGTCATCCAGGCCAATCCCAAAATCAGAGAAACATATCCCGCAGTAACCTCAGAATATCCCATTTTATGCTCGATAATAAAGGCCCCGCATAGATTAAAGAATATTACCATCGCATAACTAAGCCCACACATCAGCATCCCATAGAAAAAATCTTTGGTTTTAAACATGGAATTATACTCTTGGATCAGGAAACTGATGCGAAAAGGATTCCGTACCTTTAAAGTCTCCCCCGAAAATACCAGTTCTAAAATAAGAAGCAGTAAACTGTATCCCGCCAGAACGTAGAAATTGGATTGCCATCCGAAACTCTTTTGGAGATAACCTCCGATAAACGGAGCGATGATAGGCCCTACAGACCATACGATCGTCATGATACTCAAATAATGTTTTCGCTGTTCTCCTTCGTACACGTCTACAAAAAAGGCCCGCTTGGAAACGACGGCAAAACCGGATAACATACCGTGGAGGACACGCATCGCATAGATTACCATAATATTTTTAGTCGTTGCCGTAATTAAAAAGGTGATCACAAAAAAGGCCAGTGAAAAAATGGACACCGGATAACGTCCAAATGAATCTACAACACTCCCGGCAAAGAACTGCGTTATTCCATAGCTGATCAAAAATATAGAAAGTGTAAGCTGGATACTGCTTTCAGGTAAATGAAGTTCTGTTGCCATGCTGGGCATAGAAGGTAAATAAATATCCGTTGCCAGACCAGACATCGGAATTACTGCAAAAGCCAGCACAGTAGCTATCAATTGATTCTTTTCTTTAAGAGTTCTCATTCCTCTTTTTATTTTTCTTTCAAAAAAATCTGGATTTCCGAATAATCAGAAATCCAAACTTAAAATTTTATTTAATTATTAACCAGTTTCATCGAACCTTCATTATATCTCTCTCCCACATTTGGATATTTCTTCAGAATCGTATCAATAGTATCAAGTTCAGATTGTGAAAGCTCTACATCAATCGCTCCGATATTTTCTTCGAGATATTTAATACGCTTGGTTCCTGGGATAGGAATAATATCATCCCCTTGATTAAGTACCCAGGCCAAAGCCAGCTGGGTTCCTTTGATTCCTTTGGAGTTTGCCAGTTCATTAAATTCCTGAACCAGCTTTCTGTTGTTCTCAAGACTTTCTTCCTGGTAACGTGGTAAAGACCTTCTGAAATCATCTTCTCCAAAATTCTGTACCTCATTAATGTTAGCAAAGAGCCCTCTTGCCAGTGGAGAATAAGGAACTAAGGAAATCCCCAGCTCTCTTATGGTTGGCAAAATTTCTTTTTCTACATCTTTTGTTAAAATGGAGTATTCCGATTGTAACGCAGTAATGGGATGAATTTTATTTGCCTTTTTGATAGATTCTGCTGAAGCCTCAGACAAACCTATATATTTTACTTTTCCAGCCTTTACAAGTTCAGCCATCGCTCCCACTGTTTCTTCAACGGGCACATTCGGATCTACCCTGTGTGCATAATAAAGATCTATCGTATCGATTTTTAATCGTTGTAGACTTAAATCCACAGCCTGTCTGATCCATTCCGGCGAACCATCAAAATAAGTCCCGGGAGCACCACTATGACTAGCTTTACCGTCCTTAAACCTGAATCCGAATTTTGTGGCAATGAATATTTTATCCCTGTTCGGAACAAGCACTTTGGAAATTAGTTTTTCATTTTCTCCGTTAGCATACATGTCTGCAGTATCCCAGAAATTAACTCCAAGATCCAATGCTTTGTGTAATGTATCAATGCTTTCCTTTTCATCTGCAGGTCCGTAAGCAAAGCTCATTCCCATACATCCCAAACCTATTGCAGATAGCTGCTCTCCTGTGTTTCCTAATTTTCTAAATTTCATGATTTTTTTGTGGTTTTAAATTACTGAAACAAAATTACAACAACATCAATGATGATTGCATATAGAATTCAAACTAAGAATTATAAAATTCAAACTAAGTTACTTCGCAGTGCATTGGGAGTTCTTCCTGTTTGTTTTTTAAAATAATTAGTAAAATAAGCAGGTTCCTCAAATCCTAACCCGTAAGCAATTTCAGAAATATTCCAATCCGTATGCTTCAGCAAAGCATTGGCCTCCTGAATAATCCTGGAAGTGATCTGTTGTGTGGTTGTTTTACCTGTAATCTCCTTTACGGAGCGATTAAGGGAGTTCACATGTACGGAAAGACTCTCCGCATAATCATTAGGGGTTCTTAGTTTTAAATAGGATTCGGGACTATCGATAGGAAACTGCCTCTCTAATAATTCCATGAACAAGGATGCCACTCTTTGTGAAGCATTCTGATGATACTCAAAGTTTTCGGCAGGGTTCATCTTCATGGTTTCATGGATTAAAAGATGTAAATAGCTTCGAAGCATATCATATTTATGAATATAATCAGAATCAATTTCTTTCATCATTTTTACAAATAAGTCAGAAACTGTTTTTTGCTGTTCTTCATTAACAAAGAAAACAGGTGTTCCCCCTATTTTAAAAAGCGGTGAATCCTGGAGGTTTCCCAACCGGCTTCCATTTTGAAGAAACTCATCTGTAAACAGACAAAACCACCCTGTCTGGTTATCATCATCCGCCTCCCAGGAATAAGGTATTACCGGATTGGAGAACAGCAGCGCAGGCCTATCCACACGGATCCATTTATTCGCATAGTGAAGTTTTCCTTTCCCGATAATCAGGGATACTTTATAAAAATCCCTCCTGCTGTAAGGAGTAACCAATGCACAATTATCCCGTGAAAAGACATTAAAATGTCCCAGTCCGGAATTAGAAAGGCAGGAAGGATAAACCCTTACCTGCGTACGGTTATAAAATTCCTGTAATGACTCTGATGATTCCATAAGACAAAGTTATAAAATTCAAACAAAAACAAAATAACTTCCTTCTTATTCTTACTACACAAAAAATGACTGATCTTACGAACAGCCATCAAGAAAAATTTGAATATATAGTGAAATGTGATTAATACGGTGTTCATGTCATTTCAATTAAAATGCCAAAGCAAAAGAAATCATTTATTAATATTTGTTAAAGGATCATAAGCAGCTGAAAATGTAACGGATAAATTTGTCGGTGGATTGCAGGTTATGAAATCCGTTATAGAAAGAATAAGTAGGATTACTGACCATTATGTTCAAATACCAACTATTGCCTGGCTTAATTGAAAAGAATATAAATAACGATTAACTTCTTATAAATTGGTGAATTGTATGATTATAATTTGTAATTTTAAAGAAGAGATCTGATTTTCAGGCTCTCAAGATCATTTATTACTCAATCTAATTTCAATACTTATGGAAAATATAAAATTTGAAATATCTCCATATCAGGATGAATTGCAGATATTAATTGACGACAAGAAGGCTGGCTATATGTCCATAGCAATTGATGGCAGACAATTAATTGTATATTATACAAAGCTTAATGAAGAACTCGAAGGACACGGATATGCCAAGATGCTTTTAGATGAACTGGTACGGTACGCAGAAGAAAAGGACCTGCTGATAGACCCTGAATGTGATTTTGTAAGACAACAGTTTGAAAATCACCCGAAACGATATAACGACATCTGGCACGCCTGATATCAATCCTCCCACCAGGCTTTGAACTGATGATCCAGCTCATCCAGGCTAACTATTTCACCGATCATAGGAGTAAGAATACGTAGATTTTTTTCCTTACCGAAACTTGTTATTTTTTGCAATGGTTCATTCCATGGATGTAAGGCTAAAGCAAATTTCGAAGAGTGAACAGGAATAATATTCCTTGCATTAACATCTATACTCGCCTGTATAACATCTTCAGGAAGTGCATGAATGTATTTCCATGCTTCATTGTACTGGCCGTTTTCCATGATTGCATAATCGAAAGGACCATATTGATCACCGATCATTTTAAAGTGGGTATCGTAACCGCTATCCCCTCCTAAAAATATCTTTTTAGTAGGAGTTTCCAGAACATAAGAAGTCCACAATGTTCCGTTCCTCTTTATTTTTCTTCCTGAAAAATGTCTTGCCGGAGTAAAAGTAATTTTAATATTATTCTTTAAATATGCCATTCCTCCCCATTCTTCTTCAATAAGCATATTTTCTGGATAACCCCATTTTTCAAAATGTGCTCCGACTCCCAATGGTAAAATAACGCTTCCTACCATGTCTTTTATCTTTTTGACAGTAGGATAATCCAAATGATCAAAGTGATCATGGGTAATAACAAGATAATCAAGATCCGGGATATCCTCGGGTTTGAAAATATCAGACCCTGGAAAAGCTTTGTTAAAAAATTTAAATGGAGAGCCATACGTACTCAAAACAGGATCTATCAGAAATGATACTCCATCTGTCTGAATGAAATAAGATGAATGCCCTAACCAGACAAATACATCCTGGTCTTTTGGGATCTCTTTTAAAATAGTATGAACTGATGGTATATTTTTCAGTGGTTTTAAAAGCGGATCTTTTTTAGCCACAAAAAAATCATACAGAACCTTTGGCATGCTATAGCCTTCAGCAATTGATGGTGTATAACTAAGGTTTTGAAACTGTTTATCTTTATAAAGCTTTGAATGCTTCATTCTTTCCAGTCTTTTTCCAGCAGGTTCGGCACCAAAAACTTCCCGACTTGTTATTATGTAATATGCTAATATAAGCAGGATGGCAATCGCAATAAATAAATACATCATTTGATAAATAAAGTTCAAATGTATTAACTTTTAGTGTGAATTGGTAGGCCGACCTAATAAATAAATCATTTATTTAACGCAATATTATAGTTCACACTTAAAAAATTATTAGTATTTTAATATCAGGATGATTTTAAACGCCTAAATTTGTAGGTTTTAAACACAAAAATTTTGAAAATTACATTTATTTTATTTGGACTTATTTTTCTGTGGTCCTGTTCTTCTCTCACCAATAGCGAGAGGCAGGAAGGGACACTTATTGAGCCTGAGCTGCTCAAAAAAGATGTGGATTATGCATATACTAAATTAAAAGAAATGCATCCTCAGCTCTACAGATATATTACAAGAAAAGATCTGGATTTTAAAATCGACAGCATTAAGCAAACCATCAACGAACCTCTTACTCCAACACAGTTTTATTTCAAATTACAACCCGTTATTACAAGCATCAGAGAAGGGCATCTCTCACTGATGATTCCTTTTGAAAAATTAAAGCGTGAATATGGAGGAAGAAAATTATTTACGTACTTCAAATATTACATTAAGGATGACCATCTTTATATCGTCTCGAATAAAGATTCCATTCAGAATATAAAACCAGGCACCGAAATACTGAGTATCAATAATGTTCCGATATCTTTCTATATCAGCAAATACAGAAAGCTGATCAGCAGCGATGGCAGAAATACTACATTTACACCCTATTACCTGAAAGATATGTTTTTTGTTTTTTTCAGCATGGAAAACGGCTTTTTGGAACAGGTGAAAATTGAAACCTTGTATAACAATAAAAAACAAACTTTCATTATCGAACGGGATAAGCAAAGCGAAGCAGAAAAGGCTAAATCCCAAACCCAGGCTAACGGAAATTTTCACTGTCCTATGAACAGAAATTTCAAATTTCTGGATGAGAACAATTCAATTGCATACATCAATATAAAAAAATTCTCAAACAATAAATCTGACAGGTTTTATAAAAATACATTCGAAAGAATTAAAGAAGCTAAATCAGACTATCTGATATTAGACATTCGGAATAATTACGGAGGTTCTTTACAGGAAATTAATAATCTTTATTCCTATCTTGTTTCAGAACCATTCACTTTAATAAAACCTTCGAGACTCAATTCAGGCTATACCCCATTAAAAACAAATTATTTCAAAAAGAGCAGCCCTTTGGAATATGCATTAAAAGGAATTACCTATCCAACATACTTTTTCCTTAAAACCCTTCATACTTATAAAGGCAACGACGGCAAATTCTATTATAAGATAAAAGCAGACAATGTAACAAAACCCAATAAAAATGCTTTTCATGGAAAAATTTTTGTACTGGTTAATGGCGGAAGTTATTCTGCATCTTCCATTATCAGCTCAAAACTCAAGTTTGATAAGGTAGCAACCCTCGTTGGAGAGGAAACAGGCGGGGCAAATGACGGAACCGTAGCCGGATTTTATTCTTATCAGGTCCTTCCTAACTCTAAACTTACACTGCCTATCGGCTTACTGCTGGTAAATCCGAATATAACACTCACCAACTCTCAGAGAGGGGTGATCCCGGATGTAACGATCACAGAAACTTTACAGGATATTATCAACAAAAATGATGTACAGCTTGCATGGGTAAAAAAGGAGATTGAAAAAGAGAAAGCCAGAAAGATTAAATAGATCTTCAGATGAAAAATGCATTTTTTTCCGTTCAAAAAAGAGATTCGGAATATTATAAAAATATCACCAGCGATTCTTTTTATCATATCTTCCTGTTGGAAGGAGTGGGAAAAATCATTGTAGATTTCGTGGAATATGATTTTGAAGGAAACATTGTTCTTTTTTCTTCCCCTTTCCAGAATATCCGGATCGTCACTGAGACCGTTCTTAAGATTGATGATCTCAGCTTCCACAGTGATTTTTATTGCATAGAATTTCATAAGAAAGAAGTAGCCTGTAACGGATTGCTTTTTAACAATATTTACCTCTTTCCTTATTTCAAACTGAATGCAGAGGTCTTTGAAGAAATTTCAGGCTATTTTTCTAAGATCCGGAAAGTAGATCCTGAGGAGGATTTTTCACAGGCCGTTTTACAATCTTATCTGCAGTTAATCCTGGCAATTTGCAGTAAAGAAAAAAATAAAATATTCCCAGACAAGGATCTGATAAAGGATGATTTCAAAGAGTTAAAATCTTTCCAGGATTTGGTAGAAATTCATTTCCTTACGGAAAAAAATCTATCGTTTTACGCCGATCTTTTACATATCACTCCCAACACGTTAAGCAAAAAGATCAAATCCCGATTTAATAAAACACCTTCTCAGATTATTCAGGAAAGAGTTATCCTGGAGTCTAAAAAACAAATTCACCTGACCCGGAAATCCATGAAAGAAATTGCAGCAGAACTTAACTTCAGTGATGAATTTTATTTCAGTAAATATTTTAAAAAACATACCGGCGTTTCCCCTACTCATTTCAGGAAAGAAGCAGGAATTTCCATCGTTGCAGATTTGTACAAATAACGTCCACAATTCTCCATTTTATAGGTTAGACATTCAATCTAATTTTGTCAAAAAAAATAATATGATTGAATTCTTAGCACACTCACAGAAAAACTTCATCCATATTCTAAGGATTAGTGTTTTTATCGTTATGGCCTGGATCGGAGGACTAAAAGCATTTCATTATGAAGCGGAAGGTATTATTCCTTTCGTAGCCAATTCTCCTTTTATGAGTTTCTTCCTTAATACGAAATCTTCAGATGCAGATAACTACAAATTCCATAAAAACAAAGAAGGAGAGTGGATTCCAGCCAATGTAAAATGGCATGAAGCAAATGGTACCTACGTGTTTTCCTATGCATTGGGAAGTTTCATTGTTGGCATTGGAATTCTTGTTGTATTGGGTATATTCTATCCAAAGATTGGTTTATTATCCGGGATTTTAACCGCGGGAATGTCAATAGTAACGCTTTCATTTCTGATTACAACTCCCGAAACATGGGTTCCGGATCTCGGAGGGCCTGATCATGGTTTTCCTTTCCTCTCAGGAGCCGGCAGACTGGTGATCAAAGATATGATCATGTTGGGGGCCGGATTGGTAATAGCTTCTGACTCAGCAAAAAGTATTTTAAGCAGATAAACTTTCGGCGGGCATTCTGCCCGCCGAAAATTTATCCCTGAAATTCTATCACAAGATTTTCTATTGTTACAATATACTTACCATAAAACTTTTGAAACCAATATTTCCCAAGTAAATACAAAGAAAACAATCCAAACAATACAGAACCTATAAGGATTCCGGCAATCTTAAGATCACTTAACGGTTGTGGTCTTGGAATAAATTCAAGCACAATAATAATTTCACATACCAGAAAGGGGATAAAACTGAGATAAAATGAAAGGTAATATTGTTTATTGAGTTCAAATTGATGAAGCAGGTCCTTTAATCCATCGTAAGTTTTCATTTGCGGATTACTCATGTCCTTGTAAAGCTTAAAAAATTTACTGAAAAAGAAAAATGTAACTATGGCCATAGAAGCCAAAAGTATCGTGAGATAAAACTTAAATTTAAAAGGAGCACCACATAACCAGACAATGGCAAATCCAAAAATAAAAATCCCAATTGTGGAGAAGAATTCCTTTCTCATATTTTTACGCATCCTTTCCAAAGGAAGGCTAATCTTGTTTTTATTTTCAATACTGATTTCCGGTGTTTCCTCAAAAACATCATCATTCCAGGTATTTTTCAATTCATCTATATTCATTGTTATTGATTTAAAATTAGTACTTATTTGTGTTTAAGATATCTTTTAACTTATTTTTGGCGCGGTTCATTTTCACCCTTACATTACCTTCTGAAATTCCCATTTGTTCAGCGATTTCACGTCCGGGAAAATCTTCCAGATAATAAAATATAAAAGCCTTATCAATAGGATTCAATTGATGGATAGCCTGATACATAGCCGCCAGCTTTTCCTCTTTTTCGTGGTCATATTCCTCCTGTTCGATTTTGTAATGGGCAAAATCATCATTTCCTATAAAGCTTCTTTTCTTTTCGGATTTTAGAAAGATAATGGCCGTATTTAGGGCTATTCTGTACAACCAGGTTGAAAATTCACTTTGCCCTTTAAATCCTGGATATGCTCTCCAAACCTGATAGGTAATTTCCTGAAAGAGATCATCGCGGTCGTCTTTATCATCCATGTACATTTTAGAAATCTTAAAAATGATTCCTTTATGCCTTTCGATTCTTTCTAAAAATTCTTTTTCTAGTATGCTCATGGTTCCTGGCTCTATGGAGTTAGTGACATTTCATAGAAAATGTTACAATCTTTTGTAAAAAATAGTGAAATCTAATAGATCAATAAAAAGTTTGATATCACATTTTCTTTTTACCATTTGGTAAATCGAATAAAATACAGTTATGGGAAATTTGTATCATAAAATAAATAGAAATGATATCAACAACAAATCCCTTAGAAGGAAAACATGTCATTGTCATGGGAGGCAGTGCAGGAATAGGTTTTGCAACCGCTAAAGCTGCCGCTGAAAAAGGAGCTGTTATTACTATTGTTGCTTCGAATCAACAACGTATAGATTCCGCTCTGAAGCAACTTCCCGGGAATGCAAAAGGTCAGGTTGCAGACCTAAGCAAAGAAGAAAATATTAAAAATTTCTTTGCTGTTCAATCCTCTTTTGATCATCTGGTATACACCGCCGGTGAAAACCTTCAACTGAACCATATTGATGAAACTTCCCTTTCAGAAGCGCAAAAACTCTTTACAATCCGGTATTGGGGTGCTCTTGCTGCTGTAAAATATGGTGCTCCGAAAATAAATCAATGCGGATCCATTACTTTAACGAGTGGAATTGCAGGCAACCGGCCGGGAAAAGGTTGGGGTATTGCAGCCAGCATTACTTCAGCCATGGAAGGTTTTGCCAGAGCAATGGCAGTTGAACTTGCTCCAACAAGAGTTAATATCGCATCTCCTGGCATAGTAAAAACAGATCTATGGGGAGCTATCCCGGAAAATGAACGGGAGAAAATGTATCAACAATATGCGGAGGCATTATTGGTAAGAAAAGTAGCCACTCCTGAAGATATTGCTCTTGCTTATATTTACCTGATGGAGCAAAGTTTCGGGACGGGTAATACAATAGTTGCAGATGGCGGCGGGGTGCTAGTTTAAAAAAGAATGCAATTTTCAGCATAGGGTTTAAAGGATTCATATTTTAAGTTTTAAGCTGAACTAAATAAAAAACCGTACTTCATTTAAATTGAGTACGGTTTTTTACTTTAGACCAACCTACTAGTTAGAATATGTAATCTGTGCTTAAGAAATTAGAATCATGTTCCCGGACAATTGTATTCAGGAGCTCTTTATTGGATTCTGTAAGTTTTGCAGCTACCAAAGATCTTATAGAGAAAGACCGTAGCGCATCAAATACAGAAAGCGTTCCCTCTGCACTATCTTTTCTTCCCGTAAACGGAAAAACATCCGGGCCTCTTTGTGCCTGGCAATTAATATTAACCCGGCTAACCAGATTAACGAATGAATCAATAAGTTTTGAAACTTCATGTGGGTCTTCACTGAAAATACTTACCTGCATTCCATGGGAAGCATTCACCTGGTATTCAATAGGCTCCTCAATATCATCAAAAGGGACAACAGGTATCACGGGACCAAACTGCTCCTCATGGTATAACTTCATCTCACTTGTTACCGGATATACTACGGCAGGAAATACAAAAGAAGCTTCAGTATAGCCACCGTTTTCATTCAATACTTTAGCACCATGAGCAATGGCATCATCAATACATTCTTTCAAATAAGGCGGTTTATTGACTTCAGGAAGCGGTGTTACTTTCACATCTTTTTCCCAAGGCAATCCGGGCTTCAAAGCAGAGACAGCCTTATTCAGCTTTTCTGTGAATTCGGCGGCAACCTCTTTCTGTACAAAAAGAAGCTTTAACGCTGTGCATCGCTGACCATTAAAGGACAGCGCTCCCAAAATACACTCGTTTACCGCTACATCCAGATTGGCATTTTTAGTAATAATCGCTGCATTTTTTGCATCAAGACTTAAAATAGCACGTAAACGATTTACTTTCGGATGTAACTTTTTCAATCCATTAGCCACTTTACTGGATCCTATAAACGCCAGAACATTCACTTTTCCACTTTCCATAATAGGAGTGATGATTTCAGATCCTTTCCCATAAAGTGTGTTCACAGTTCCTTTTGGAAACGCCTCTTTAAAGGCATTCAATAAAGGATAGTGGGCTAAAACACCATGTTTGGGAAGTTTAAACAGAATGGTATTCCCCATGATCAGAGCCGGAATAAGGGTTGTGAATATTTCATTTAAAGGATAATTAAAAGGTCCCATACTCAGAACAACACCAAGAGGAGCTCTGCGAATCTGTGCAATCGTTCCTTCTGCCTGCTGAAAACGGGAAGATTCCCGGTCCAGGTCTTTCAGTGCGTCTATGGTTTGGTTGATATAATCTACTGTACGATCAAATTCTTTTGTAGAATCGGCCAGGGTTTTCCCGATCTCCCACATCAAAAGCTTAATCACAAGATCACGTTGCTGAATCATGAGATACACAAATTTTTCCATACATTTGATGCGTCCTTCTACAGACATGGTCGGCCATTCCCCAAGACCATTATCATACGCTTTTACACAAGCCTCAAGAACCTCCATAGCATCTGCAGGACTGATATTAGGGATACTTCCCAGTAACTTTCTCTCAAGCCCATTTTCTGTAGGAATACAAACTGGGGAATAAATCTCCGTGACATCACCTTTCCACTCTATAAGTTCACCATTAAGCAAATAGGTTCTCTGATGAATTTCCGGAACTTTGAATTCTTCCGGTATTTCATTTTCGCTTTTAAAAATCTCATGGAATGATGTGTTCTGTGCTGAATTCATATTTTTTATCTTTTTAATAATTAAGTGTCCACTTTGTTAGAATAAAGGTAGACCTTACAAATGATTATAAAAATAGTCAGCTAATAGATTCGGTCTATTTAAAGACTGTTTGAATTAAAATTAATATTCAATCCAAAAAAAGAATAATTTTGTCTTAAAATAAAATCCAATGTTTTCAAAATTAATTTTCACCACGCTATTATCAGTTTCCGTATTCCTTTTTGCTCAAAACTCCCACAATGCCAATACCATTATGATGGGAGGGAAACCGGTACAAACGTATTCCAAACTACCGGCCGTAAACAAAGCAGCGCCAAAGTTCACCCTTACCGATGTTTCAATGAAAGATCAGACCCTGGATTCCTACAAAGGAAAATTTCTTATTCTTAACATCTTTCCGAGTGTAGATACCGGTGTTTGCTCAGCTTCAGTCCGACATTTCAATGAGGATGCAGCTAATCTTCCCAATACTGTAGTGCTTTGCATCTCTAAAGATCTGCCGTTTGCACAAAAAAGATTTTGCGGAGCCGAAGGAATAAAAAATGTGGTTATGCTTTCTGATTTCCGCTCTGATTTCGGAAAAACTTACGGTGTAGAGATCACCGATTCTATGATGAAAGGTCTCTTAAGCCGGGCCGTCGTAGTAATTGATCCTTCAGGAAAAATTGTATATGAAGAGCAGGTAGCAGACATTTCAAAAGAACCTGATTACGAAGCAGCTATTAAAGCTGTGAAAAATTAAGTTTTCATCGTATAGGATAAAAACCTCCGTCAATTAGAATTGGTGGAGGTTTTTTATTTAAAATAATGAATCTAATTCATTAAGCTCGCTGAAGAATAATACAAAAACAATAATGCCAATGCATCATCAACTGAATCATCTACCTCAATGCTGAAAACAGGATTTCCAAACCATTTCCTGTGGGTTTGAATATCAATGATTAATTTCTTTTGTTCGTACAACTGCATTCCTTTATCTGATGTGAAACGACAAATCTTTATATCCGATTCATCTGCTTTTATAATCAGATCTTTTCCAAAATCTGTGTAATAAATCACTTTCCTGCCATCCGAAAGTTCAATATCATTCCATAAAAATCCTACATTTTTAATATGATATCGTTTAGAATCACATACAATGTATCTTTTCCATGAGATCAATTTGTTTGCTTCCACAATTTTTCCGATCTCTGAATTATTTTCTGAAAACAAGACCAACTGCCTCTTTTCAAATTTTGCGGTATATCTTTTCAAAGGCTTACTTTAAATTTAAACGGATTATACTTAATAAATAATTATCTACACCTATTCTTATTTTATTTTGCTTGAGATAACAATCTCCATGTGTTGTGGCAATCCCAAAGCTATTTTTTGTTAACCGATGAAAAATTTAAATTTCTGTTTAACTAATTTTCATTAAAATTTTCTACATGCATCTTTATCCTTATTCAAGTTCGTGATCAGATCTTCATTGGAAAAATTACTAAAGTCTTAAATCTCTTTACTGTGAACCCTTTAAAACAGGCTGTTTTGATTGGGTTGCATTTCATTCCAAACCTCATCACAAATATTAGCAGTTGAAATTTTCATTTCATCATGGTTTTATATAAAAATAAAAAAACTTTGCTTATTGCAAAGTTTTTTATTGAATATTTTTTCAAAAATTATAATAAATTATCATCGACTATATTAGGAAGGGTAACTTTTAAATTCGGCTCTACTTCCATTGCCCTTTTGATAGCAAAAACAGCTCCTTCATTTCTCGCCCAGCTTCTTCTTGAAATTCCGTTATTTACGTCCCAGAAAAGCATAGACTTTAACCTTCTGTCAGCATCATCACTCCCATCCAGCAACATTCCGAAACCTCCGTTGATTACTTCTCCCCAACCGACACCACCGCCGTTGTGAATAGAAACCCAGGTCGCCCCCCGAAAACTATCACCAATTACGTTGTGGATAGCCATATCCGCTGTAAATCTTGAACCGTCATAAATATTGGAAGTCTCTCTGTACGGAGAATCTGTACCCGATACGTCATGATGATCTCTTCCTAATACAACCGGACCTATTTCTCCGTTTTTTATGGCTTTATTGAAGGCTTCAGCGATCTTCATTCTTCCTTCTGCATCTGCATATAGTATCCTTGCCTGTGAACCCACAACCAATTTGTTTTCCTGTGCACCTTTGATCCACTGGATATTATCTTTCATCTGCTGTTGGATCTCCTCCGGAGAATTTTGCTGAATTTCTTCCAATATCCTGCAGGCGATATCATCTGTTTTTTGAAGATCTTCCGGCTTTCCACTCGTACAAACCCAACGGAATGGCCCAAAACCGTAATCAAAGCACATTGGTCCCATAATATCCTGAACATAACTTGGAAACTTGAATTCCCTTCCTAATGTCGGATTCTCGGCCATTACATCTGCGCCGGCTCTTGAAGCTTCTAATAAAAAGGCGTTACCATAATCAAAGAAGTAAGTTCCTTTTTCTGTATGTTTATTAATGGCAGCTGCATGTCTCCTTAAAGTTTCCTGAACTTTTCCTTTAAATAATTCAGGATTTTCCGCCATCATCGTATTTGATTCTTCAAAACTTTGTCCCACAGGATAATATCCTCCCGCCCATGGATTATGCAGCGATGTCTGATCCGAACCGATATCAATCTTAAGACCTTCTTCATCAAACTTTTCCCAAACCTCAACTACATTTCCTAGATAA
The DNA here is from genome assembly GCF_039645525.1 of Chryseobacterium sp. Chry.R1. Classification (NCBI taxonomy): domain Bacteria; kingdom Pseudomonadati; phylum Bacteroidota; class Flavobacteriia; order Flavobacteriales; family Weeksellaceae; genus Chryseobacterium; species Chryseobacterium sp. Chry.R1. The sequence goes on along the minus strand of NZ_CP151793.1, from coordinate 2,776,795 downwards.
GCCAAAGAAACAGTCTCTTTATTTTCCTGCGCTTTTCGCACTCTTGCTACCAGCTCATCTACATTTTCATGGATTTCGTTCACCCATTTCTGTTCATGACGAATCTTTGTAATTTTAGGATTTACTTCAGCACACACGGTAATACATCCTGCAATATTTCCAGCTTTTGGTTGTGCTCCGCTCATTCCCCCCAATCCTGAAGTTACAAATAAGCCACCTTTTGTTTCTTTATTTATTTTTCTGAAAGCATTCAGTACTGTTATTGTTGTTCCATGAACAATTCCCTGCGGACCGATGTACATATAACTTCCTGCAGTCATTTGCCCATATTGGGAAACCCCTAAAGCATTGAACTTCTCCCAATCATCGGGCTTAGAATAGTTTGGAATAACCATTCCGTTCGTTACCACAACCCGTGGCGCATCTTTGTGCGAAGGAAATAATCCCATCGGATGTCCGGAATACATGACAAGGGTTTGCTCATCATTCATTTCAGACAAATACTTCATCGTTAAAAGATACTGTGCCCAGTTTTGAAAAACAGCTCCGTTTCCACCATATGTTATCAGCTCATGGGGATGTTGTGCTACCGCATAATCCAGATTATTCTGAATCATTAGCATAATAGATTTTGCCTGTTCTGATTTCCCCGGATATTCAGTGATAGGTCTTGCTTTCATTTCATAATCCGGACGGAATCGATACATATAAATTCTGCCATACTGCTCAAGCTCTTCTCTGAATTCAGGTAATAATTCTGCATGGAATTTAGGCTCAAAATAACGTAAAGCATTCTTTAATGCTAACTTTTTCTCCTCTTTACCCAAAATTTCTTTACGTTTGGGAGCGTGATTTATATTGGTTTCGTATGGTTTGAATGGTGGCAATACGCTAGGTATACCTTGTTGTATAAGTTCCTGGAATGTCATAGCAATGAGTAAATTCTTCGTTTAAAATTCAAAGTTTTAAAGATATTCAAAATAGAAAATATAATGCAATGAAAACATAAAAAATTCCCTTTCTCCGAAAGCTATTACCAGAACCTATATCAATTTTAAGATCAACCCAAAAAAAATAAAGCCATTAACCTGTTTTATTATGTATCAGTGTTTTGAAGTATAACAACCAATCTAAAGGCAATAAAAAAACCTTACCCGGTTGAGTAAGGTGTATTTTACCATCTTAAATATATGAATGCAAATCTTTATCTTATTATGTAAGGACATCATCATTTTCCTCTTCATGATCATCATCGTTATCACTGGTACTCCAGTAATTATTTTCTTCATCTTCGGATCCAATCTCTTCCATATCGTCATCTTCTTCAGATCCCGGAACGTCCAGATCCATTTCCATATCATAACTGTCTTCATTTTCATCGAGAATAGGATTTCCGTCCCCGTCTAAAGGAACATGCTTTTCCTTATTGAAGAAATCTTCATTAGGATTGTAATCCATCTCTCTCAGTTTTCTGTTTTGTTCGCTGATGTTATCTTCTGGTATCATAGTATTTGTATTTAGTGTTACTGATAGAGAACAAAAATAATTCCAAGTTATGTTTATTGCTCAGAATAAACATCAGGATTAGCACAATATGGCATTTTTTCTCCTTTTGAAAAAGCAATAATATTTTCCGCTGCTGATTTTGCCATTCCATTCCTTGCTTCAACTGTTGCGGATCCTATATGCGGCAATACACATACACTGGAAAGTTCGAGGATCGGATCGTCTTTTACAATAGGTTCAGGATTAGTAACATCCAGTCCCGCTCCCCATATTTCCCTTGAAACCAAAGCTTCATAGAGATCACCCTGATGATGAAAACCTCCTCTTGCCGTATTAATAAAGATAGCATCGGGTTTCATCTTCTCAAAGACCGATCGGTTAAAAAGTTCTTTATGTTCAGGAATAAAACTGGCATGAATACTCAGAACATCAGACTGCCTGATCAATTTATCAAAAGAAACATATTGTGCGTTCAACTCCCTTTCAGCTTCTTCGTTATGGTGCCTGTTGTGATAAATGATATTCATATCAAAAGCTTTCAGGGATTTCTGTGCCATTTCAAAACCAATCCTTCCCAAACCGAAAATCCCCAGGGTTTTGCCGTATAGCTCTTGTCCTAATGCATGAAGGGGATCAAAATCTCCCCAATTCCCCTCCTTTACCTTCCCATAATTATAACTTGCTCTTCTTGCCACCGATTGCATTAACAAAAACGCAACATCAGAGGTAGCTTTACTTAGGACGTCCGGTGTATTTCCAACCGGTATATTTCTACGGGTCGCTTCCTGAATATCCACATGATCGAAACCAACAGAATATAAAGCAATTGCTTGCACATTAGGGCATTCGTTAAAAAAATCCTTGTCAAATGAATGGGTTCCTACATTGAGAATGGTATCGGTATCCTTGCAATAGTTTATCCACTCTTCATGTGAAAGTTGATCATTTTCAGGGATAGTAACATCCATTCCAGCTTCTTTCAGCATTTTTATTCCTGCTTCAGGAATTCTTTTATTGATGAATACTTTCATTATCTTAACTTTTTTTCAATAAAAAACCCCACCCATTGTCTAAGTGAGGCTTTAACTTTAATATAAAAATTACTTCTTCTCTTCTGATTCTCTTCTATTTTTATCGCCGACCTCGGAAGCCATTTTCTGAATTTCATCGCGGACCTCTTTCGCCGATTTCTGTGCTTGACTTATAAAACCCTGTTTTGTTGCTTCCTGATTTCGGCTCTTCATTTCATTGAAATAATCCTTTGCTTTTTGAGAATGACTTTCTACATTATATCCCGGATTATTGTAAATGTTTTTCTGAATATTACTAAAGTCGTGTGACGATTTAAATCTGTTTGTGTCCATAATCATAAGATTTAAGTGATTTCGTCATAGAAAAGCTTCAATTTCTGTTCCGAAAATCAGTGCCGATTTGTCATTTTTCTTTCAATCCTCCGTCACGAAAAGCCTAGAAACGATTATAGAAATTTTGAATCATAATTACGAATTTATTTTAATCTTATCAATTCCCCTTTCCTTTTAACAATATTTTTATAGTCCCACTGAATTTGCTGAGATTTCATAAGCCATCTTTTCAGATCAGCTGTATTGATTTGTTCACGAGACGTATATCTTTTTTCTGCTGCCTTGAATGAACCTTCGGTCTTTAAATCGTCTTCATCAAATGATTGCCCGCTCCAGAACATCAGCCGTACAGAATCTTTAAGCTTACTGTAACCTACAATCGGATTCCCTTCCAGAAACCACACAGGATGCCTGTGCCATATCTTATTTTCAGCATGTTCCAGCTCCTGATCAATAACAAGTGAAAGCATTGTGCAGATCTCCTGATCTGATGGGGACTGTGCGTTATTATAATCTGATATTTCAGGATTTATCATTAATTAAGAATTGGTATTATTGAGCATAGGTACAAATTTATAGGCTCCGAATTCCTCTTTCTCAATTTCCGTAGGCGAAACTTTTGTAAACCTGTACAGTACCTGCTCATCTGTCGGTCCAAGTGGAATCACCATTTTCCCTCCTACTTTCAATTGTTTTAGTAATTCCACGGGCAGCACGGAAGCTCCACATGTAACGATGATCTTGTCAAATGGAGCGAAAGTTGGCAATCCTGCAAAACCGTCACCAAAACTCTGAAATTTTGGAAAAAGATTAAGCTCCCTTAATTTTTTCTTAGAATAATCGAACAGGTCTTTTTGTCTTTCTACAGTATACACCAGGGCTTTCATTGCCAATAACACAGCAGTCTGATACCCACATCCTGTTCCAATTTCCAGAACTTTCTCTCCCGGGATTACCTGTAAAAGCTCTGATTGCTCTGCAACCGTTGAAGGATGCGAAATGGTTTGATGGGCCAGAATGGGAAAAGCACGGTCTTCGTAAGCGAAGTCTTCAAAAATACTTTCAATAAAAAGATGTCTCGGAACTTCATTCATTGCCGAAAGTACATTTTGATCCGTAATCCCAATTCTCTGTTGAAGATATTCAACTAAAATCTTTCTTTTTCCTTTATGTACAAACGAATCTTGCGTCATTTAGATAGTAGTTATTAGATTGCTAGTGCTAGTTTCACACAAAAGTAAGAATTAGATTTCAGATTTCAGGAAGCCACCTTAATTTTTGATGATTAAAGTCAAAAGTCTTTATATCTGAAATATCATACCTAATTTATATCTTTACACAAATTAAAAAAGCTATGTTGAAAGCAGGTTTGGTAGGTGCCGGACATTTGGGAAAAATACACTTAAAGCTTCTCAATCAATCAGATAAGTATGATTTTGTAGGTTTTCATGATAAAGATGTAGAAAACGGAAAAAAATTGGAAGCCGAGTTTGGCTATACCTATTTTGAAAATTTTGATGATCTGTTGAATCAGATTAATATGCTGGATATTGTAACGCCTACGGTTTATCATTATGATTATGCATTAAAGGCCATTGAAAAAAAATTGCATTTCTTCATTGAAAAACCGGTAACACAAACGCTTGAACAAGCCGAAGAAATCCTTTATAAGTGCCGTGAAAATGGAATAAAAGCACAGGTCGGACACGTAGAAAGGTACAATCCTGCTTTTATGGCAACTAAGGATTATATTAAAAATCCCATGTTCATTGAAATCCACAGATTGGCTGAATTCAATCCAAGAGGAACCGATGTTTCTGTGGTCCTGGACCTGATGATCCACGATCTGGACATTTTATTGAGTATCGTTAAATCTAAGGTAAAAAGCATCCATGCAAGCGGTGTATGTGTCGTAAGTAAAACTCCAGATATTGCGAATGCCAGAATAGAATTTGAAAATGGATGTGTTGCCAACCTTACCACTTCAAGAATCTCTATGAAAGCCATGAGAAAAAGTCGCTTCTTTCAAAAAGACGCCTACATTTCTGTTGACTTCCTTGAGAAAAAAGCAGAAGTAATCCGTATGAAAGATGCTCCGGAAACACCTACTCCATTCGACATGATCATCGAAAATGCCGAAGGAGAAAAGAATCAGATTTTATTCGAGTATCCCAACATCCAGCCCAACAATGCCATATTAGATGAGCTCAACTCATTTGCCGATTCCATTACTGAAGATAAAAATGTAGAAGTATCACTGGAAGACGGAACTGAAGCGCTAAAAGTAGCATTGGAAATTATGAAATTAATCACAAGCAAATAACTACTCTTTTCACTTTGGACTTTCACATTTAATCACTGATATTATTTTAAAACCTGTTTAATAAGGTTAAATCCAAGAAAGCCTTTCAGTTTAAATGGCTGTGGTAAAAATACAATCATACTTCCTCTTTAAATTGTTTATATATTTAAAGAGGAATTTTAATTTTAATTCAATAATTTTTAAATATATTTGTGATTAGTAAACTTATAATTCTAAAATCAATCCCATAATCTTATAAAATCCAACTATGAAACGAACCATCCTAATATCCGCACTTTTATTGTCTCAATTTGGGACATCACAATTATTGAAAACAAACGGTCAAAAAATAGTTAATGACAAAGGTGAGAATATCCAGCTAAAAGGCCTAGGCTTGGGAGGATGGATGCTGCAGGAAGGATACATGCTGAAAACAGCAGATTTCGCAGGTCCCCAGTATAAAATCAAGCAGAAGATTTCTGAATTGATCGGTGAAGATGGGATGAAAGAATTTTATAAAGCATACTGGAAAAACGGAATAACCAAACAGGATATTGATCTGCTTGCAAAAGCAGGCTTTAATTCTATAAGGCTTCCGATGCATTATAACCTGTACACATTGCCAATTGAGCAGGAGCCCGTAAAAGGAAAGAATACATGGCTTGAAGAAGGCTTTAAAATGACGGATGATCTTCTTAAATGGTGCGCTGATAACAAAATGTATCTGATTCTTGACCTTCATGCTCTTCCTGGAGGCCAGGGAAATGATGTAAACATATCAGACAACGATAAATCTAAACCGTCACTTTGGGAAAGTGAAGAAAATCAGAAAAAAACCATTGCATTCTGGAAAAAGCTGGCAGAACGTTATAAAGATGAACCATGGATAGGTGGTTATGACCTCATCAATGAGCCTAACATCAATTTCACAGGAAAAAATCCCAACGGAACAGATGAAATGTCAAATGCCCCATTATGGAAATTCCAGAAAGAAATTACAGAAGCCATCCGTGAGGTGGACAAAAAACACATCATTATTCTGGAAGGAAACGGATGGGGAAACAACTATAACGGCCTGACTCCTCTTTGGGATAATAATCTGGTCTTCAGCTTCCATAAATATTGGAACAACAATGATGACGCGACAGTAAAAGGAATTCTGGATTTAAGAGAAAAGCATAATATTCCGATATGGTTGGGAGAAACAGGGGAAAACTCTAATGTATGGTTTACGGAACTGATCCAGCTAATGAATAAACACAATATTGGCTATGCTTTCTGGCCAATGAAAAAGATCGATAATACTGCAGGAATTGCCAATGTAAAAATTACACCCGAGTATCAGAAACTGTTAGACTATTGGAAAAACGGAGGTGAAAAACCGTCAAAAGAATTTGCAACAAAAGCTTTAATGAAAATTGCAGATAATTATAAATTCAGTAATGTTGAAATAAAAAGAGACGTTATCGATGCTATGTTCAGACAGGTAACCGATGACTCTACAAAACCTTTTAAAAATCATCAGGCACCGGGAAGAATCTTTGCTACCGAATATGATTTGGGAAGAATGGGTTCAGCATATCTGGATAAAGACTTCATCAATCTGTGGGTTAGTGATCCTGCCAAAAGATCTGAATGGAATGCAGGTCACCAGATGAGAAATGACGGAGTGGATATTTATTTGTGTAATGACAAAGTAACTAATGCGTATTATGTAGGAAAAACCGAAAAAGGAGAATGGTTGCAATACACAATTAACAGTAAAGCAGACAAAGCATATACCTTTGATATAAGATATGCCGCTGGTAATGATTCGAAATTGAGAATTGAAGACGCCGCAGGAAAACAGCTTGCAGTTGTTTCACTGGCATCAACAGGAGGAAAAAATCAATGGAAAACTAGTTCAGTGAAGAACGTTAATCTTAAAAAAGGGGAAAACAAGATCAGAATCATTTTTGAAAATGACGGCGTTGATATTAATTATTTTGAGTTGAAATACTAATTATCTTTAAATTAAAATCCCTTTAGAATCTAAAGGGATTTATTTTTTAAATTTACGGCGATATAAATTGACCATTATGAAAAAAGCAGAATTTCTCTTTCTATTGATTTCTACATTTACTTTTGCCCAGCATACAGCCCTGGAGCAAAAAATAAATTCTATCATCAATGACAAAAATGCCACTGTAGGAGTTTCTGTACTGGGAATGGAAAATCAATCACTTTATAGCAAAAGCGGAGATAAAAAGCTCCCAATGCAAAGTGTCTTCAAGTTTCATATTGCTGCCACTGTTCTCAATTTTGTAGATGAAGGAAAACTGTTGTTACATCAGAAGATTTTAGTTAAAAAATCAGATCTTCTTGAGGATACATGGTCGCCACTTAGAGAAAAATATCCCAATGGTAATATTGAAATTCCTTTAAGTGAAATTATAGACTTCACCGTTGCGCAGAGTGATAATAATGGGTGTGATATCCTTTTAAGGTTAATTGGCGGAACGGATACAGTTCAAAAATTTATGGATACCAAAGGAATAAAAAATTTTCAGATCCGCTTTAACGAAGAAGAAATGCATAAAGACTGGAATGCACAATATCAAAATTACAGTTCAACAAACTCCATCGTACAGGTTTTGAAAAAGTTTTATAAGGGACAGTTACTTTCCAGAAAATCCACAGATTACCTGATGAAGGTAATGCTAGGCACCAAAACAGGAACAAACAAACTGATTGAGCAGCTTCCTAAAAACACACCTGTGGCTCATAAAACAGGCTCTTCAGGTAAAAATAAAGATGGGCTTACCGGTGCTGAAAACGACATGGGAATTGTAACCCTTCCGAATGGAAAACATTATGCCATAGCTGTATTTGTAAGCAACTCTATGGAAACAGAAGCTGCAAACTGTAAAATCATTTCAGATATTTCAAAAGCAGTTTGGGATGATTTTAGTAAGTAAATATTAAAGCTTAACTTTAAGCGAGATAAAAAGCGCTCAATTAGGGCGTGATTAAACCTAATCTTATTTATTACAATGAAAAAAATAGCAATACTTTTCAGCATTTTTTGTTTCAGCTTCTTTTTTTCTCAAAAGAGCCAGAACTATTTACAGGTAGGCTACGCAAGCATTTGTTGCGGAACACCTTCCGAAGATCCTGTGATTAATTACATATCAAAGTTTCAAAAAAAGAATAAGACAAAACCTTTTGAAATTTACAAACAAAGCGGACTGGGCAGAGAGGGGGAATTTAATCTTTATATCGGGATCGATTCCTTAGCAAAAACTAAAAAAAAGAAGTTCATATCCGGACTTAAGGCTGCTATATCTTCTCAAAATGCAGTAAGAAAAAGCAACAGCGGAAATGTGAACTTTGATGAAACGCAGATCGTCACAAAAGCAGATTTAGCCAATTCAAGAAATTTAACTATCTATAAAAAATAATTTAATTAAAGGAAAAATGATCAAAAACGTTGTAGTTATCGGAGCTGGAACCATGGGAAATGGTATTGCACATACTTTTGCGCAAAGCGGATTTAAAGTAAATCTTGTAGATGTTTCTCAGGATGCTTTAGACAGAGGAGTAAAAACCATTACCACCAACCTCGACAGAATAATTGCAAAAGGCAACCTTACAGAGGAGCAAAAAGCAGAAACTTTAGGAAATATCACCACTTTTACAGAGTTGAAAGAAGCCGTGGGAACCGCTGATTTAATTGTAGAAGCAGCTACTGAAAATCAGGATCTGAAACTGAAAATCTTCGGACAGATGGATGAATTTGCTCCGGAAAACTGTATTCTTGCGACTAACACTTCTTCTATCTCCATTACAAAGATAGCCGCTGCAACTAAGAGAGCTGATAAGGTGATCGGTATGCACTTTATGAATCCTGTTCCAATTATGAAACTGGTTGAAATCATTAAAGGATACTCTACTTCCAAAAAGACTTTTGACATCATCTATGATATGAGTAAAACGTTAGGAAAAGTGCCTGTGGAAGTGAATGATTACCCTGGTTTCGTTGCTAACAGAATTTTAATGCCTATGATCAATGAGTCTATTGAAACATTATATAACGGCGTGGCAGGCGTTGAAGAAATTGATACGGTTATGAAACTTGGAATGGCTCATCCAATGGGACCTCTTCAGCTGGCTGATTTTATTGGTCTTGATGTTTGTCTTGCTATTCTTAATGTGATGTATGACGGATTTAAAAATCCAAAATATGCCCCGAATCCTCTATTGGTAAATATGGTAATGGCAGGAAAACTGGGAGTAAAATCAGGAGAAGGTTTTTATGACTACTCCGAAAGCAAAAAAGCTGAAAAAGTTTCAAAAATGTTCTCGAAATAATTCTAGTGATTATCAGTTGTGAGTTATAAGTTATACATTTGAACAACGGTCTGTTCTGGCTGTTATCATTGATCACAACCCTAATGAAAATTAAAGAAAAAAATATTCAGATATCATTGGTCATCATTATTGTAATGATGACCATTTTACGTTTTTTACTCAATGAGAAAGGCAGGGTAAGCCCGGATTCAATCCGGTATATGAGATTTGCTCATGTATTCCCGACTATTGATAATACGACAACACCTGTAGGATATCCGTTAAGTATTAAGCTTTTTACATATCTGGGGATGGACGAATTCTGGAGCAGTAAAGTAATCGGGATTCTGTCTTTTCTTTTTATTGTGGCCTTTGCCTGGAAAAAAAACTTTTTCTTTAAAGAATCTGTTATCGTCAGTGCTTTATTTAGTTTCGTGTCAATTTACTCTTTTACGATGAGTGAAGCGCTCATCCTTCCATTTGTATTTTTATTCCTGTATACGGCACATTTAATTATTACTGGAAAACTGGAAAAAGGAAAAGCTGTATTTTATCTTTCGTTATCATTAATTGCCTTATATAATATCCGCTATAGTTCATTGTTTATTATGGGGGGAACAGGACTTTTCGGATTATTGGTATGGAAAAAAAAGTATGCCCGTACTTTCATTATTTCAGGCTTCATTGGTTGTGGTTTTGTAGCTTTATACAAGTTTACCTTTTTGGATTATTTTAATGAAAACTACATTAAGCAATCCTTAGAAATGGGTCTCCACCCTACTTCACAGCTGTTGGTTGAATTGTTTCAGGGCCTGGCTACTACTTTTAATCCTTTTATTCATATTGCAGATCCAGGAGGTGGTTTGATCAATAATGCGATTTATGGTATCGGATTTCTGAATATCTGTCTGATGGTATTTCTTTTTATTAAGATCCGGTTATCTGACAGTGATCTGTTCTTTCTTGTTATTGGAATTTCAGGAATCATATGTTCCTTTTTTGTTCAGTATTTTTATCCTGTCAATCCTATAGATTATCGGTTATTAGCTCCATTCAGCTTACCTCTGTGGCTAATGTACTTCAAAAGACTCTTTGATATCTTCAATATAAAAGTGTATGCAATCGGAGCATTAAGTTTGCTGTCAGGAATACTCTTTACCTGGCTTTCAAAAGGCAATTATCTGGAAAACAGAAAAAATATCAGTCAATTTTTAGAGACTGAAAATCTTAAGGATAAACCTATCACATTTTATCTGGAAACGACCGAGGACCTGGAAAAAATACAGGTAGCAGAATTAATAAGCACAGTAAATTCCAATATAAGCCTGACATTCAAGCCTCAAGATACCCTACAGAAAACTACACTTACCCAGTACAAAGTTTTACAAAAAATTAGGATCGACAAGAACAAATATCAATAATTTTATTATCTTTGAGAAAGTTAAAATATTAAAAAAATGAAATTACCAAAGTTTTTATTAGCAGACAATTCGGAATTTCCTGAGGATTTATTCGTGGTTCATACAGAATACCCAAGATTTATCTTGAACGTTGAGGAAGAAGAAGTTGAGTGGCTGGATGATTTGGAAGGAGACGATGAAGAGACCATGGCAGATGAAGCTACTAAAGTGGTAGAAGCAGCGTTCAAATGGTGTGACGAAGAATTAGCTAAATACGACGAAGAAGAGGAAGAATAAGAAAACCCTAAAACATAAAAAAGGAACTCATTTGAGTTCCTTTTATTTTTTTATTCTGATTTATTAAATTTCAATAATAAAAGATTGTCCTTATACAATTCCAAAGTTGTTCCTGAAATTACGTACTTGTTTGCTTTTCCCATCATATCCATGAAGTTCTGCTCCACATTCATATTATCACAGGCCATTTTTGTAGAACCCATTTGCCCTGCTGAAAAATTACCTGTAGAAGCATCAAGCTTTACCGTACCAAAATAGTTATTACATCCGGCATTTCCATTGATCTTTTCTCCCTCGATATTCAATGTAGGAACTTTCCCTTTTACATTATCCGCTAAGGTCCATTTTGTATTGACCAATGAAGGCTGAGATTTTCCTACTTTTGAAGCAGATGCGCTTGACATAGTTCCGCACGACGCCAAAATCACGGCTGCACTTATACTTAAAAAAAGATTTTTCATTTTTTTCTTTTTTGATTTAACCAAATTTACGGAAATTATATTATTTAAACGGCTTTGAAAGAATTTTATTATTCTTAGAAGGCTAAAGCCTGTCCGTTATCAATGTATATAACAAAAAAACGGGCTTTAGCCCGTTTCTTTATATTTATGATCTTAATTCTGCGTTGAATTCTTTCTGGAAAGATTTAATCAAAGAATCCATTACTTCGGAAATTTCTTTTTCCTCAAGAGTTTTTGCATCATTTAATAACTCAAAACTCATCGCATAGGATTTCTTTCCCTCCGGAAGATTTTTTCCTTCGTATACATCAAACAGATTGATGTTTTTAATGAAAGGAGATTTATTCTTTTTGGCAGTCTGATACAGCTCCTGATATGTTATATTCTTATCAATCAGCAATGCAAGATCTCTTCTGATTTTATTGAATTTAGGAATATCCCTGAATTTCAATTCATTCCCAGATCGTAATTGTTGGGCCAATTCAAGTTCAATTTCGGCATAGAAACAGTCCTGGTCAATATCGAAATCTTTCAATAATTCCGGAGCCACTTTTCCAATTCTTACCAATACTTTTCCATCAGCTTCATAAGCAATTGCATCCGAGAATCTGTTATCGGACAAAGCAACTTCTTTATAATCGATTGCCAATCTTTCCAGCAATACTTTCACATAAGCTTTCAGGTTGTAGAAATCCGTTGCTGATTTCGGTTGTAACCAGTTTTCAGCAACCTCTCTTCCTGAAACAAGAATAGCCAGCTGTTTCCTTTCTTCATATTGAGCTCTTTTGTGATAAATCTTTCCAAACTCAAAGAATTTAATATCCTGGTTCTTTCTGTTAATATTATAGATGGAATTTTGAAGAAGCCCTTCCAACAAGGATTTTCTCATGAAAGCCAGATCACCACTCAAAGGATTCAGAAGTTTCACAGCATCCGTTTCATCTTTTACAGAAGTAAGTGAGTTGTTCATTACTTCATTAAAACCTAAACTTTGTAAAGTTCTTGCCCAATTGTTTTCCAATTCATCCTGATCATTAGCGCTTAGCTTTACAGGTGTAAATGATATCTTTTGTGGAGCATCAATCTTATTATATCCGTAGATCCTTAAGATCTCTTCGATAACATCAATTTCCCTCGTCACATCAGCTCTGTAAGCCGGAACAGAAATTTCCAAACCATTTTGAATTTCGTTCAAAACTTTAATTTCAAGAGCTTTTAAAATCTCTTTTACTTTTTCTCTGTGAATTTTAGTTCCAAGAATCTGTTCTATTTTAGAGAACCTGATGATAACATAGCTGTCTTCAATTTTCTTTGGATATTCTTCCAGCAACTCTCCTACCAGTTTTCCTTCTGCAATTTCCTGGATCATTTTGATAGCGTGGGTAATAGCTGTTCTTGTAAGGTTAGGATCCACTCCTCTTTCAAACCTGAATGATGCATCCGTGTTCAATCCATGAAGTTTAGCTCCTTTTCTTACCGCTACCGGATTAAAATAAGCACTTTCCAAAAAGATTGTTTTTGTCTCATTAGAAACTCCGGAATTGGCACCACCAAAAACACCGGCAATACACATCGGTTTATCTTTTCCGTCTTTGATCATGACTTCAGAACCGTTTAAAGTTCTTTCCACACCATCCAAAGTCGTAAATTTTGTTCCTTTTTTTACGGTCCCTACTTTTACTTTTTTATCAGCAATTTTGTCTGCATCAAAAGCATGGAGCGGTTGTCCGAATCCGTGAAGAATATAATTGGTAATATCCACGATATTGTTGATCGGGCTTAAACCGATTGCTTTCAATCTGTTTTTCAACCATGCCGGAGATTCTGCTACTTTTACATCTTCGATAACAGCTCCGATATATCTAGGGCATAATTCAGCATCTTCTACTTCTAAAGTAAAGTTATGAGCACCTTCATTATTTAATGGTTCCGAAGCTACCTTTTCGAACTGGGCTTTTTGCTGATTGGTTGAAAGAAAAGCATAAAGATCCCTTGCTACACCGTAGTGCGACATGGCATCGGTCCTGTTAGGCGTTAAACCAATTTCAATTACCTCATCAGTTGCCAATTCAAAATAATCTGCAAAATTCTTTCCTACTTCATATTCTGCTTCGTCAAGAACCATGATTCCGCCATGATCCTCACTAAGGCCTAGCTCATCTTCTGCGCAGATCATTCCTTGTGAAACTTCACCTCTGATTTTTGCTTCTTTAATTTCAAAAAAGTTTCCGGTCTTATCGTAGATTTTTGTTCCCACCACTGCAACAGGAACAGTTTGTCCGGCTTCCACATTAGGAGCTCCACAAACGATGTTAAGCACCTTTCCGTTTCCTACATCTACAGTTGTTTTCTTAAGTTTGTCAGCATTCGGATGTTTTTCGCAGGTTAAGACCTTACCTACTACAATTCCTTCCAGGCTTCCTTTTACACTTTCAAATTTATCTATACCTTCAACTTCAAGACCAATATCTGTAAGGAACTCACCGATTCTTTCAGTTTTCAATTCCGTTTTTATGTAATCTCTCAGCCAGTTATTTGATATTTTCATCTGCTTAAATCTATTTTTTATCGGTTAAATGCCAACCTATAAGGTTTCATTCACTTTATTTTGAAAATTTTTACTTCGAATTTTGCGTTTACAAAGGTCGTGTTTTTTTAAGAAATAACGAAATTTTTAACTTCCCAACTGAACTCAAAAACAAAAAAAAAGAGGTCCTGAAAATTCAAAACCTCTGTTATTTAATTGAGCTTAATCTTATAGTCCTATTACCGGCATTGATAACATTAAGATATTTTCGTTTTCTTCAAGACCGTCAAGAGGTTCAATGATTCCCGGTCTGTTTGGCTGAGACATTTTCATTGTGATATCGTCAGAACCAAGAATAGTCAACATTTCTGTTAAAAACTTAGAGCTAAACCCGATGTTGATATCTTCTCCGTTATAATCACAAGGGATCTGCATATCTGCTTTGTTTGCATATTCCGTATCTTCTGCGTGAAGGTGAAGGATGTTGGCAGATAATTTAAATCTTACCTGATTGGTTGATTTATTAGACATGATCGATGCTCTTTTGATCGCACCTAATAGCAGGTTTCTGTTGATTGTTAATACATTCGGATTTTCTTTTGGAATAACCGCAGTATAGTTAGGATATTTTCCGTCAATCAGTCTACAGATCCAGATATGTTTACCAAAAGTAAATTTAGCCATGTTCTCATTGAAATCGATAGTAACGTCTTCGTTGGAACTTGCCAATATATTTTTGAAAATATTTAAAGGTTTTTTAGGCATGATGAACTCCATAGGTTCTACGTTCATCAGGTCCATTCTTTTGTAAACAACCAGTCTGTGAGAATCTGTAGAAACAAAATTCGTCTCATTTTCCCCGAACTGGAATAGAACTCCTGTCATCACCGGACGAAGAGAATCATTACTTGTTGCAAAAAGAGTATTGGTAAGTGCTTCAGATAAAATACCTGCGGACATGGTCACACTTTGTGAAGCATCAAATTCAGGAAGCTCCGGATAATCATCCGCATTATCCAATGCTACTGCGAAATTATCCTTTTCATCCAAAATTTCCAGCTGGCTACCCGTTCCCTCAGCATTATCCTTTACAGAAAATGTAAGCGGTTGTTCACCATATGTTTTGATAAAATCTTGAAAAATTTTAGCAGGAACAGCAAATTTACCCGAATCATCAGACTTTACTTCCAAAGAAGTTACAAGAGTTGTTTCGCCATCAGATGCTGTAATGGTAACCTGGGTTTCGTTTAATTCGAAAAGATAGTTTTCTAAGATCGGTCTCGATTGAGAGCTTGATATTACGCCACTTACAGTTTGCAAAGCCTTCTGCAATTCACCACTTGAAATAATAAATTTCATAGATTTAAAAATAAATTTTTACAAATATAATAAATAGAAAATAGATTAAAAAATATAATTCTGAGAGTTATTAACAACGAGTAAAAGATTTTTAAAACTACTTCCGGTATACTTTTTTAATGGATAAACCATCATTAAGGACTAAAGATAGGCATTTTCTTTGATCAATTAATTATATTTGTACATAATCTTTTTTATCATGCGTAAACCTCCTATTCATACAAGTTTCCGGAATGCTTTTCGAGGTCTTTTTTTAATGATAAAAACAGAAAGAAATTTTCAGATCGAGTGTATTGCTCTGCTGATTAACATTTTCCTTATTTTTTATTTACAGTTATCAAAATTCGATACTGCCCTCGTTCTCATCGTTTCTTTTGGGGTTTTAAGTACGGAAATTCTTAACACTGCCATTGAAAGGATCTGCGATATCATTCAGCCTGAATTTGACAAAAGAATAGGCTTTATTAAAGATATTTCAGCAGGTGCTGTAATTCTTATGGCTATTGTATCGTTAATTGTAGGGATTTTGGTTTATCCCAAGTATCTATTCAGCTAGAGAAAGCCGAAATCGTGCTTTGCTTAGAATAATTACTGTTGCCTAGAATTATCTTGCAACATAAATAAAGCCCCTCCTTCCGGATTTAAAAATCGTTTCGATTCTTTTATAATCGTCCACTTCGTACGCATCAGCCAACAGAATTTCATCGTCTGTAATCTCAAAAAGTATCCCTTCTACATGGTCTTCGACATGACCTGAAAACGTTAAAATAGGATGGTATTTCTGGTTACTTTTTCTCAGAACTTCCGGATCTGTAATCTCAAGCATTTTTAATGTATAACCTGTGAGAACATCTTTATCACCTTTGAGCAACCTTCCAAAGGTTTGGGTCTGTACCTGCTCTTTCTGTAAAGTTCCGTATGAAAATAAATAAGGCATTTATAAATATTTTTCAATGGTTGGAATTGCAATTTCGGCCATCATTCCATAGCCTTTTTCATTAGGATGTACGCCGTCCTGGGAAAGAAGAACTTCTTTATCGTCTACCAATGCAGAATAAAAATCAATATAGGTTAAAGAATGCTTTTCTGTCATGCCTTTCAGAATACTATTGTAAGTAAGGACCTCATCATTGGTTCTCAGCTTTCCGGAAGCAACTTCAATTCCATCTACATCTTTAGAAAAAGGAAGAATGCTCACCAGATATATATCTGTAGTAAATTGTTTTGCAATTCTGATGGCCTCCTCAATATTAGCTTTAAAATCCTCAGGCGCTACCATTTTATTTCCGTTTTTAATAGCTAGGTCATTTGCTCCATAGGCAATAAAAACAACATTCCCATCTGCGGAATTCCTTGCAGCCAGCTCATGGGGTATCCTCTTTATCAGACCTTCCGTTGTTTCTCCTCCGATTCCTAAATTATAAACAATCAATTCATTGTGACCTTCATGGAATTTCTGTAATGCATATCTTTTTAAAATATCCACCCATCCACCAAATACTCCGTCATATTCACCATATGTAATACTGTCCCCAAAGAACAGCGCATAAATCATTCTTTTCATTTCTAAGTTTTATAATTTAATCACTAAGATTTTAAAGCGGTAAGAAGTTACCTAACCATAATCTTTATCCCCTTTAATGGATTGTTAATTTCAATCCAAAATTAGCTTAATATTTTGATGTGATTCAATAATTTCTACTAGAATATCAAATAAAGTTTGTCCCTTTTGTGCTATCAGCTCGTCCAGTTTTTCTCTGATCATTTCTGTATTAAAAGGTTTTCCCTGCTTTATTTTTTTCTCATAAAACTCGCGGGTGGCCTCGAAACCCAAATCATGTTCTGATTTTTCAGATTTCTTCCAGATCAATTCAATTTCTTCATGGAGTTCAAAAACTCCAAATCCACCATACAGGATATCATCAAAACCATCCAAAGTTCCGACTTTCCAGTCAGTGTTTTTCATCAGTACTTCTGAAACTTCTTCATAGAAGCCCGCCAGATCAAAAAAATGACCGCCATTAATGACGATCATTTTTTTATTATTGTTATTTGAAGTACTCAACTCCATTTTTAAAGATATTGTGATAGTTCGCTGTTGGAATATTTTTCATGAGACCTTCAGCAAATCGTTCTGGGTGTCCCATTCTTCCATAGATCTTCCCACATGGACTGGTAATTCCTTCGATTCCGAATAATGAGTTATTCGGGTTGAAAGGCATCCCGTGGGCAATGTTTCCATCAAGATCAATGTACTGGGTAGCAATCTGTCCGTTCTCATATAATTTCCTGATTTCATCTTCTGAAGCCATGAAACGTCCTTCACCGTGGGAAATCGGAATGGTGAAAGTCTGTCCTTTCATTCCTTTTAACCAAGGGCTTTCGTCATTTACTACCTGCACTGTTACCATCTGGGAGATGTGTCTTCTGATGGCATTGTGAGCTAATGTCGGAGAATTCTCATCCAGATCTTTGATTCTTCCGTAAGGTAAAAGTCCCGATTTCACTAGCGCCTGGAATCCGTTGCAGATTCCGATGATCATTCCGTCTCTGTCTAATAATTCGTGAACTGCATTTTTCATTTTCTCGTTTTTCAGAACGTTCACAATGAATTTTGCAGAACCATCCGGCTCATCACCCGCAGAAAAACCTCCTGAGAATGCAAGGATCTGAGATGTTCTGATCTCTTCCACCCATGCATCAATGCTTTCATCGAGTAACTGGTGATTGATATTGATTAAAGGTAAGCTGCTTACTACAGCGCCTTCTTTCTGGAATGCATTCAGTGTGTCATATTCACAGTTGGTTCCCGGGAATACCGGAGCAAATACTTTCGGTTGTGCGATTCCGTGTTTTTTAATGATGATATTTCTTGGGTTGACCGAGTTATGTTTTGCATCAATTTCAACCGTGATCTTTTCTTTTTCTACAGTCGGGAAAAGATTTTCAAATGTATTAGTATTGGCCGCTACAAGATCTGTAATGTCTGATTCAATACCGTTAATTTTTAAGGTTCCTGAGTCTTTTACTTCTCCGATTAACTGAAGGGAAGCTGCGCTTAATTCTTCTTTCGCCTCGATAACTAAGCTTCCGATATTTTTTGCTAATAATACATTTTCATCAGCACTGATCTCAGCTCCTAATCTGTTTCCGAAACTCATTTTTGCCAAAGCTACGGCAAGACCACCTTCTTTTAGTGTTTTTACAGAAACAATTTTCCCGGATTTGATATTTTCGAAAATGAATTCAAAAACTTCTTTTAAAGCATCATAGTTTGGAAGTCCGCTTTCCTGAGCAATGTGATTGAAGAAATACAATTTGTTTCCTGCAGTTTTCAATTCCGGAGAGATGATGTTTTCTTTATCTCCGTTGTCACATGCAAAAGAAATCAGGGTTGGTGGAACGTTAAGGTCCTGGTATGTTCCACTCATCGAATCTTTACCTCCGATTGCTGCCAGACCCAATTTGATCTGAGCATCATAAGCCCCTAAAAGAGAGGCTAAAGGTTTGCCCCATTTTTCAGGGTTTTGTCCTAATTTCTCAAAGTATTCCTGAAAGCTTAACCTGATATTTTTATAATCACCTCCCATGGCAACAATCTTTGCCACACTCTCCACGACAGCGTAAGATGCTCCTAACAGTGAGTTTTGTTTTGAGATCTCAGCATCGAATCCCCAGCTTGCGAGAGAAACGGTTTTGATATCTTTTGCACCTAAAATAGGTAGTGTCTGCACACTTCCTTCCATCAGGGTTTGCTGGTATTTACCTCCCAAAGGCATAGCTACCGTAGTGGCTCCGATAGAAGAGTCGAACATTTCAAGTAGTCCTTTCTGAGAAGCTACGTTTTTATCTTTTAAGATGTTCAGGAAGTTTTCTGTTATGAAAGCTTTTGTTTCTTGTTTTACTTCTTCCAGGTGAGTAATTTTCACTTCCTGAGATTTTGAACATCCGTTGGTATCTAAGAATGCTCTTGAAAGATCTACAATTTTGTCCCCTTTCCAGAACATCTGCATTCTTCCGGAATCTGTCACTTTTGCCACTTCTACAGCCACAATGTTTTCAGCTTCACAGAATTTAATGAATTTTTCTTTATCCTGAGGATCTACCACCACAGCCATTCTTTCCTGAGATTCAGAAATAGCCAGTTCGGTTCCGTTTAATCCTTCATATTTTAATGGTAATACATCAAGGTTTACTTCTAAAGAGTCTGCGATCTCACCGATTGCCACAGAAACACCTCCTGCTCCGAAGTCGTTTGATTTTTTGATCAGCTTCGTTACTTCAGGGTTTCTGAATAATCTCTGAATTTTACGTTCTTCTACGGCATTTCCTTTCTGAACCTCTGAACTCATGGTGTGAATAGAGGTTTCGTCCTGTTCTTTAGAACTTCCGCTTGCTCCTCCTACTCCGTCACGACCTGTTGCTCCTCCTAAGATAATGATTGAATCACCATTAGCAGGCTTCTCACGTCTTACCCAATCTACAGGAACAGCTCCGGTAACGAAACCTACCTCCATTCTCTTGGCTTTATAGCCTTCGTCATAGATTTCAGAAACCATTGTCGTCGCAAGCCCGATTTGGTTACCATAAGATGAATATCCGTTGGCAGCCTGTTTCGTGATGGTTTTCTGAGGTAGTTTTCCCGGTAATGTTTTATCAACCGGCTCTAAAACATCGGCAGCACCTGTTAATCTCATGGCCTGAAATACGAAAGATCTTCCGGATAACGGGTCTCTGATCGCTCCTCCCAAACAAGTAGATGCTCCTCCGAAAGGTTCAATTTCCGTCGGGTGGTTATGCGTTTCATTTTTGAATAATAAATACCAAGGTTCTTTTTTACCATCGTATTCTGCTTCGATCTGAATGGTACATGCATTAATCTCATCAGAAATAACAAGGTTATCAAGATTCCCTGTTTTATGGAAATACTTTCCGCATACCGTTGCCAGATCCATTAATGAAATCGGCTTCAGCTCACGCCCTAAGAATTTTCTTTTTTCGATATAATCATTGAAAATAGTTTCCAATGTATGTTTGAACTGACCTTCAAACTGTATGTCTGACAATTCTGTTTCAAAAGTTGTATGACGACAGTGGTCACTCCAATAGGTATCTAATACTTTTAATTCTGTTTCCGTAGGATTTCTTTGTTCAGTTTTGAAATATTCCTGAATGAATTTCAGGTCGTCCAATCCTAGTGCAAAACCATGATTATTATAAAAGTTTTCAAGTTCCGCATCATTGAAATTGATGAAGTTTTCGTGGATGATTACTTTTGATGGTGTTTCATCAGCTGGAATATCAAGAATAGATAAATCTTTTTCCTGAGATTCCACTTTATTGATTAGAAGATCTTTGATCTTAACCAAATCAGCTTCAGAAACTCCTTCAAATTCAATCAGTTTTCCACTTCTTACTTTTGATTTTTCATTTTCTGTCAGTAAGGCGATACACTGCTGTGCAGAATCTGCTCTCTGATCATACTGTCCCGGTAAAAATTCCATTCCGAAATGAATAGCTTTTGCAGGGTTCTCTGTATGCAAAATATCAGTAACAGGGTCTACAAAAGTGTTATTGACCACTTTTTCAAATTCTCCGTCATTCAGGTTGAAAATATCATACACGTTATATACTTTCACGCTTTGAACAGCCGGAACAACCGCTTTTACCTCATCAAAAATTTTTGGACTTTCAACATCGAAAATACCTCTTTTTTCTACGAAAATTCTTTTGTTATTAGACATTAGATGTCAGATATTATATTATTAGACTTATTTACTTATTTTATTAGGATTATCAGGATGTTCTTCCTGATATTTCTGAGCTTTTCCGATTTCTCTCTTAAGCCATTTTTCAAAAGGAACCTTTTCATTATCATAGTCCAGTGCAAAAATTTCCTGGCCCTCTGCTGAGACTAAAAATTTGAAATCAAATGTTAATCCCACATCTATTTTCCTGTAATCATATGTATTTACCTGATAAAAAGGAAAGTTTTCTTTTGGCCTTTCAACGATTTCAAAAAAAAGTTTTTTTTCCTCTTTGGATAATTTATTATACCAGTTGACATAATAGATTTCCGAAAGTTTTGTATTTTGTTTTTCAAAAAATTGAAGAATACGTTTCTCCTTCTCATTATATTTGAATGGGTTTGGATAAAATTTCCCATTAACTTCTACGGAATTCGTTTGTTCCGCAACAGGTTGGATCACTTCTCCTTTAAAATTCATCACTCCCCATGTTCCTCCTACCATTGCTTTGTGCTCATCATTGGTTTTTTCCCAATCACATCCATCACAATAGGCAGCATATCCGTAATTAAATGGTGAAACAAAATCGTGTTTGGCTTCAATTACCGTTGTACCGTTTCTGTCTACAAAACCTACCTTCCCATTTTTAACAAACCGTCTTACTCCTTCAGAAAAATAATCAGCACCATTATCGTACAGGAAAGGTCTGTAAAGGAAATTCCCTTTTTTATCATAGACATATCCCCAGGCGTTTTTTTCTTTTATCTCATCCTTTTTAGACCCGTCGAAATAAATGGTTTCTTCTTTTACAGGATCGCCGTCTTTTAGAAATGAAAAGACTTTGAACTGCGCAGGAACAATAATTTTTCCGGTATGATCTTTTACCCCTACCAAAGAATCTTTTGATTTAAAGTAGGTTAAAACATCTTTTCCCTGTGAAAAGGAAAGAGTGGGTATCAAAAGGAAAAATAGTATTCTGTTCATACCTGCAAAGAAATAAAAAATGCAGCCGAAAAGACTGCATATGGTATTATACTTTAAGATCAGCCTCCAGTCCAATCATGTCTTTGTTCTCCTCCAGTATCGGCTGAACTTCATTTTTAATGAATTCCTCCGTTTGAATAGGTGCAAAGCCAATGAAATTTTTAGGATCCAGAACTTCTTTTAATTTTGATTTATCGAGCTTTAAAGAATCATCATTCAGAATCCTTTCAATCAGATCGTTTTCTTTTCCTTCTTCTTTCACTTTTTTAGAAGCTTCCATAGAGTGAACCCTGATGACCTCGTGGATTTCCTGACGGTCCCCTCCTGCTTTTACTTCTTCCATGATAATATATTCTGTTGCCATGAAAGGAAGTTCTTCCATTATGTGCTTATTGATTCTGTTCGGATAAACTACAATTCCGTTCATAATGTTATTCCAGATCAACAAGATTGCATCCACAGCTAAAAACGCCTGAGGAATTGTTAATCTCTTGTTGGCTGAGTCATCCAATGTTCTTTCAAACCATTGTGTAGAAGCTACCATGGCAGAACTTGTCGTCAGAGACATTACATATTTTGCCAATGCCCCGATTCTTTCGCTTCTCATCGGATTACGTTTGTAAGCCATAGCTGATGAACCGATCTGGTTTTTCTCGAATGGCTCTTCAATTTCCTTAAGGTTCTGAAGTAAACGTAAATCGTTTGTGAATTTATGTGCAGATTGTGCAATATTTCCTAATAAAGCCACCACTTTCGCATCAATTTTTCTATCGTAAGTCTGTCCGGAAACTCCGAAAACCTTATCGAAACCGAATCTTTTTGAAAGTTCTTTATCTAAATGTTTTACTTTAGAATAATCTCCGTTGAAAAGTTCAAGGAAACTTGCAGCAGTTCCTGTAGTTCCTTTTACTCCTCTGAAACGAAGTGTTTCAAGGAAGAAATCTAATTCTTCAATATCAAGAACCAAACTCTGTAACCACAGAGTAGCTCTTTTTCCAACTGTTGTCAACTGAGCCGGCTGAAAGTGGGTGAACCCTAAAGTCGGAAGGTCTTTGTACTGAATTGCAAAATCTGCCAGGTTTTTCATTACGTTAACCAACTTTTTCTTTAAGATTAAAAGTCCGTCACGAATCTGAATTAAGTCTGTATTGTCTCCTACAAAAGCTGAAGTTGCTCCCAGGTGAATAATTCCTTTTGCTGAAGGTGCTACATCACCATATGCGTGAACGTGAGCCATTACATCATGACGGAATTTTTTTTCGTACTCTGCTGCTTTGTCATAATCGATGTTTTCAGCATTAGCTTTTAAGTCAGCGATCTGCTCGTCTGTAATTTCAAGTCCAAGGTCTTTTTCGATTTCAGCAAGAGCTATCCAAAGCTTTCTCCAATTCTGGAATTTGTTATTATGCGAGAAGTTAAATAACATTTCTTCACTGGAGTAGCGTTCTTCCAATGGATTTTTGTAGGAATTCATTCTTTCTTATTACTTTTAGATGCACAAAAATACGGATTTTCAGTGAGAGAGAAAAATTGTTACGGAGGTTTTAGATTTTGATTAAAAACTATGGGTAATTTTAAAGAACACTAATTATTTCTATTGATTATTTTCAAAAATAAATCAGAGTGATCATTGAAAATTTCAAGACAATGCTAGCCCCGATTGCAGAGGAAATCCTTTTTTGAAAAAAAGATTGAAACGAAAAGCGGGAAAAAGCTCCAAATAAAAACCAATACGTAACTTTTTTCCATAATGGTAAACATTTCTGGTATCAAAATAAAAGGCCACTCTTTCGAATGGCCTTCCTGATTTATTGGTAAATAACAACATCATCTTTCTTGATCTGATAACCTTTTTTCTTATAAGGAACCAGGACATAGCTTTCTTTTATATGTTTTCCACTTTTCCAGATGTTTCCTTTCCCTTCTCTTTCCAGAATAATACTTTTGGCATTACCATCCGGAATAAAAATTTCCGCCTGTTTCATATTTTTGCTAAAAATAACGGCAGTCATTGTGGTATAGCTTTTATCCGAGCCGACTTCTTTTAATTTGATTTTTTGTTCGAAAACCCGTACACAATCATTCTTGATCTGTGAGTAAGTGTAACCCGCAGAGCCTTTACAGCCATGGACATCTCTGTCCCCTCCTAAAACCGGAGCTTTTTGTTGTGCAAAAGTGAAAGAACCCAGGAACATTGCGCTAAGTAAAATTGTTTTTTTCATATTTAATTTTTTAATGTTTTCAGATTGGTAAAAAGTATGCCAAAAATAGGGTATTAGTTAATTTAATTCTAAGATACAAAAAAAGCCATTCAAAATGAATGGCTTAAAATTATTTGCTCCAATTAATTTTAGAGTGTTTTACATCCTCTGAATTGGTTCCGATCATAATATCAAACTCTCCCGGTTCCCAGTCAAATTTTAAATCCCCATTATAGAATTTTAAGCTTTCCGGTGTTATATCAAAAGTAATTTTTTTAGATTCTCCTTTTTTAAGGAAAACCTTCTGGAATCCTTTTAATTCTTTTACCGGTCTTGTAATGCTTCCTACCATATCGCGGATATACAATTGTACGACTTCTGCTCCGTCATAATTCCCTGAGTTGGTTACCGTAACAGAGGCCTGAACCGTTTGGTTACCTTTCGGATTAGGATCAGATACGGTAAGATCAGAGTAGTTGAATTGGGTATAGCTCAAACCAAAACCGAACGGATAAAGAGGGGTATTACACTCATCCATATAATTGGAACGAAATCGCTGATACTCACATTTATCAACAAGATCCTGACTTAACGGACGTCCTGTATTTTTAGCATTATAATAAATAGGCACCTGTCCAAGACTTCTTGGGAATGTCATAGGTAATTTACCGGAAGGATTCACCTTTCCAAATAATACATCAGAAATAGCATTACCTGCTTCAGAACCAGAAAACCAGACGTTCAGAATGGCATCAGGAACATCTTTTACATTCGTAAGGGCTAATGGCCTACCCGTGAAAAGCACCATTGCAATAGGTTTTCCTGTTTTCTTCAACTCGTTTAATAGATCAACCTGAGACTGTGGAATGGTGATTTCCGTTCTCGAAGAAGATTCACCACTCATTTCTGCCGATTCCCCGATGGCTAAAACAATGACATCCGCTTTATTGGCAACATCCACAGCTTCTTTTAAAAGCACCTCTTTTGAACGGTTATCTCTATCTGTTTTCTTTCCATGAGCTGCATAGATCTCTTCTAATTTAGCGCTGTAATCAATGTTAGCTCCTTTTGCTGAAATAAATTTTACTTCTTTTCCAAAATTGTCCTGAAGACCTTTCATCAAAGCAACAGATTGATCATGCTTTGCTGCGACACTCCAGGTTCCTGCCATATTCAAAGAATTGTTTACCAAAGGACCAATGACTGCTACGGTCCCTGTTTTTTTCAATGGAAGAACCTGATTATCATTTTTCATTAAAACCATTGATTGAGCAGCGGCATTTCGGGCAATCGTACGATTTTCGAGGTTATAAACCTCTTTTGCTGCTAATTTAGCATTGCCATAACGATAGGGATCATCAAACAATCCTAAATCATATTTGGCTTCAAGAATCCTTTTAGCTGCCATATCAATTTCAGCCTGCGTAACTTTTCCTTCTGACAAGGATTTTTTAAGGGTTGTCAAAAAACCTTCTCCCACCATATCCATATCAACCCCGGCCTTTAAAGCTAAAGCCGAAACCTGCTGAAGGTCTCCCATTCCATGATCTACCATTTCATTAATTCCGGTATAATCCGTTACCACAAAGCCTTTGAAATTCCATTTATTTCTCAAAACCTCTGTCTGAAGCCATCTGTTTCCGGTTGCAGGAACTCCGTCCACTTCATTAAATGATGCCATTACTGATGCAACTCCGGCATCCACAGCAGCTTTGTAAGGAGGGAAATATTCATTGAACATTCTCACATGACTCATATCTACGGTATTATAGTCTCTCCCTGATTCACCGGCTCCATATAATGCGAAATGTTTTACACACGCTAAAATGGTATTGCCCACAGAAAGGTCTTTCCCCTGATAGCCATATACCATATTTTTGGCTATTTCACTGCCTAAAAAAGGATCTTCTCCCGAACCTTCAGAGACTCTCCCCCACCTTGGTTCACGAGAAATATCCACCATTGGGGAAAATGTCCAGTTAATTCCATCAGAAGATGCTTCTCTTGCGGCAACTCTCGCAGATTGCTGAATAAGGTTCATATCCCATGAAGCTGCCAAGCCCAAAGGAATAGGAAAAGTTGTTTCATAACCATGAATAACATCCATTCCAAAGATCAACGGAATCTTTAATCTACTCTTTTCTACTGCAACTTTCTGAACTGCTTTTATTTTGTCCGCTCCTTTTATATTGAATAGTCCACCGACCAAACCTTGTTCTACTTTTTTACCTATGTCGGAACTTTGAGCCAATCCTGTTGTAAAATCTCCCGAACTTGGTAAATTCAACTGTCCTATTTTTTCATCTAAGGTCATTTTTGACAAAAGCTGATCTACAAAGGCTTTTTTCTTTGCCTGATATTGGGCCGTCTGGTAGGACTGAACAGGTCTTGTAACCATTTCCTGAGCCGAAAACAATGGCGAAAGTGCTAACGCAGCTATTAAAACTAACTTTTTACTCATTTTATCTTCATTTTTTAATAGTAATTGTGAACATCAGATTCTTAATCCGGATTCTTACTTTTCGTTATTATTTATCTTACTTCTTCTTGGACAACATCCATTCGTATAATCCGGGGTCTGAATAAGCTGAGTCCCAGGAGTTATGATTATCATTCGGGAATATGATTAATTCCGCACCAGGGTTTACCGGATGTAACTTCTGGTATAATCTGAACGCATTTTCAGGCAAAACAATGTCATCCATTCCACCGTGAAAAATTTTCATATTCAGATCTTTATATCGATTGACATTTGCTGTCATAATCTGATCTGTAGGAGCACATACCGGGACTACAGCAGCAAACATTTCAGGATGCTCCATTGCTAGTTTTAAGGTTCCCCAACCTCCCAGTGAAAGCCCCGTAAGGTAAATCCTGGAAGCATCGATTTTATATTTTTTCTGGATTTCTTTAATCAGGTTATAAACGGTAATCGTATCCCACCAGCTATCTGCAGGACACTGAGGAGCTAAAATAGCGACAGGTTCCTTGATCAGATTTTTATAGGTAAAGGGACTATGGGCTTTTACCATTTCAAGGTCAGTTCCCCTTTCTCCCGATCCATGGAGAAAAACAATTAACGGAAGATTTCCTTTTACTTTTTGGGGATAGTCCAAAATATAAGATATCTTTTCTGTTCTTTTGATTTCCTTGTTGAGTTCTGCCTTGATCTCCTGACCATTGATCTGTAAAGAAAAAAGCGGAAGCAGAAACAAAGCATGTCTAAGTTTTAATTTCATATTGTTAGTGAGATTTTGACTTATTATAAATGGGAACAAAGTCCATTTTTTATCTTTTATTTGATTCCATATTTTTCAGATTTGAAACTTAATTTTTTCAAACCCTGTTGAATTTCAGGAGCATTCATAAACAGCTTCCATAAAAATCCTGTCCTGTAGTTTTCAATCATCGGGGCAATTGTTCCCTGGTCGATGGCAAGATACCGTGGGGTAAACCAATTGTTATAATGGATAGATGTCGCGTCATAAGGTCCTGCTGAACCCACAAATTCAGGTTTTTTAATATAAATAAATTTTAAAAAGTCCATTGATTCTTTCGGTGAATAAGGAAAACTGCTTAAAGCTGCAGTTGGAGAAATAACCCCATGGTCATTCTGAGGAAAATGAGCGTTGTATCCGGTAGTTCCATCGTCATTTCTGGAATAGCTTGCCGTAAGCCCCCAATAATCCGGACCATATCCTTTCCATTGTTTTGGGTTTTCCAGACAATATTTATAATCAATAAGGACCTGGTTTTTATTTAAATCAAAATAATTTTTAATCAGTTTATCTGAAAGGCCGGTGGGATCTAACCCGATATATGAATAATGTGCCCAGAATAAAGGTCCGCCATACTCCTCAGCAGAGTTATGCTTCACATACATCGGAAGACCGTATTTCGTTTTATCTGAAAGAAAAGTTCCGTTTCTGGTCCATCCTTTATAATAAGTTTCTGCATCAATTGAATAGGTTGGAGAAGATGCCGCCAGAATATAAGTAATCATACATTCATTATATCCTTCCAATGGAAAATTCATTTCCCACTGGTATTCCGGAGACCAGTGCCAATACAAAACCTTCTCTCCGCCTTTGGTATACCAGTTCCATTGAATTCCTTTCCATAGTTCGTCACATTTCTTTGCCAGAGCTTTTTCTTCATCATTTCCATTTTTAAAATATTCACGGACCATTAAAATTCCTGAAGTTAAAAATGCTGTTTCCACCAAATCTCCTCCATTATCTTTTTTTCCAAAAGGAACTGTTTTGCCCGTTTCTCCATTGATCCAGTGAGACCATGCTCCTTTATGGCGATCTGCTTTAGCAAGAAAATCCATCATATGGGTCAATCTTTTCACCGCTTCTTTCCTGGGAACAAAACCTCTTTCCACTCCGACCAATATTGTAGCTAAGCCAAATCCTGATCCACCTGTAGTTATTACATGTTTATCATGATCCGGATAGATATCATCTTCATGGTAACGTTCTCTTCCCAACATAGAATTCGGTTCTGCATAATCCCAGAAATATTTTAAAGCATCCCGTTGAACCTTGTCCATCAGCTGTTCATCACTCATAGTACTTTTTACAGCTTCTTTTTTTACTATTTCCTGTTTTCCCATCTGGGCATTTTTACAGGAAAATAATGACGCCACTGCCAGAATAGAAATGATTCCTAACTTCATAAAATATACGTTTACATAGAGTTAATTAAAAAAATAGCCAAAGCTAAACTTTGGCTATTTTTATGTGATTATAGATTAATAACCTGGATTTTGAATGAAAGCACCATGGCTTTGGTCCATCGCATCCAAAGGAATAGGAAACACCTCGTTTTTCCCTGCCTTAAATCCATATGGCGCTAGAACTGTTGCTGCCTGTCCCGTTCTTACTAGATCAACAAAACGGTCACCTTCTAATGCCAGTTCCACTCTTCTCTCATGCCAGATTGCCGTTCTTAAAGCTGCTTGATTTGACGCTGTAGTTCCAGCTAAACCAGCTCTTGTTCTTACTTTATTCAGATTTATAGTAGCAGCTGATATATTTCCTAATTCGTTGGCTGCTTCTGCATTGATTAATAAAATTTCCGCAAATCTTAATATTCTGATATTCTGAATAGAACCGTAGTCACAAGCATTATTATTCAATGCTTTCGGAACATATACTTTTTGATTAAATGTTGTTACAGATAAGGGATCTCCCATAGCAATCAAATCACCTTCAGGAGTAGTTTCCCCATTCCTAAGTATGGTAAGTTCTTTTCTAATGTCACCAGCTTCAAACGCATTTTCAAGCGCATTAGAAGGAGTAAAAAAACCCCATCCAAACTGATTTCGAACACCTTGAACCTGGGCATATTGACTTCCTCCATATTGAGATGAACACTGACAGTTCACTTCAAATACAGATTCACTACCAAATTCACCCGCAGGCCTGAACAAATGATTAAAGTCTGGATCTAGATTATATCCCATAGCAATTACCTGATTAGAGGTTTCATATGCCTTCTGCCAGTTTTTTTTATAAAGGTAAACTTTTGAAAGTAATCCTAAAGCTGCTCCTTTTGTTACTCTTCCAAGATCTGAGGAAGGATACGTTTGCGGAAGTACCTCAGCAGCCGCAGTGAGATCAGAAATGATAAAATTATAAACCTCCTCTACAGAATTTCTTGGCTTTTCATATACAGTTTCTACTTTGTCATAAATAGGAACTCCACCATAAATTCTTACTAAATTAAAATAGAAATAGGCTCTTAGCATCTTTGCTTCTGCAATCAGGCGATTCTTTAAGGTTGTATCCATTTGAATTGCCGGGACATGAGTAATTACCTGATTTGTTCTATTCACTGCCTGCCATTGTCCTATCCAGTAACCTCTTACTCCTTCATCACTTACAGTATAGGTAAAATTATCATATACATTAATAAAAGCAGAATCTCCTGGATTGGAACCTTTCACTACGTCGTCAGCCGGCACTCCAAAAACGAATTGATAGGGAAAAGCAGAGTTCTCCCAACTTCTTAGGAAACTATAAATAGCACTGGTTGCCTGCATTGCATCATCTTGTGTCTTAAAAAAAGAAGATGCTTCTGTCTGCCCTTCTTGTTTTATATCTAAATAATCGTCTTTACAACTTACTACAAGTGAAAATAAAGCGACCGTTAAAAATATCTTTTTCATAATGGTTTCTTATTAAAATGTTAGGTTCATACCGATAGTATAAATTGCTGAAATCGGATAGATATTATTATCTATACCCATTTGTACTTTATCGGTGTTCAAAATCTCAGGAGAAAATCCATGGTATTTGAAACTTGTCCAAGGGTTTTGTGCACTTACATATAGTCTTAATTTAGTTATAGACATTGAATTCGTAAATGCTTTTGGTAAATTATACCCAACCTGGATATTTCTAATTCTAATGTAGCTTCCATCTTCTACATAAAAACTGTTAGGTAAAATAATAGACTGATCATTTGTAGCCATAGGATATTCAGTAGATGTCCCAGCACCATGCCATCTGTTATTATAAAAATCTAGGTCCCAGCTTTCATTTCCAAAGCGTTGTTCCCTATTAAAATTGTATATTTTATTACCAAACACTCCCTGGAAATCAATGGCAAAATCAAAATCATAAACATTTAAGTTTATACCGAATCCATAGGTTCCTTTCGGGATAGGGCTTCCCAGAAAAGTTTTATCTCTTGCATCAATTACGCCATTTCCATCGATATCTTTAAATTTAAATCCTCCGGCTTTAGCACCATTTTGGGTAGCCCATGCATCCGCTTCCGCTTGAGTCTGGAAAATTCCTTCTACCTGATAACCATAATACGAACCAACAGGTTGTCCTTCTTGTAATCGTATGATTGCATTACCATACAAATTAGCCCCTGTCTGTAAATATGATCCATTAGCAACAGAAGTAATTTTATTTTTCAATGTGGTAATATTACCATATACTCCCAACTTTATATTGTCATTAATCTTTGTATCATAGTTTACAGATGCTTCAAATCCCTTGTTATTAAAAGAATAAGCATTGGTAATATAATTATTCCAGTTTCCAGCACCTGATACAGTTCCCTGAACAATACCATAAACAACATCTTTGGTATCTTTATCAAAATAGGTAGCATCAATTTTCAATTTATTATTGAACAATGCCATTTCTAATCCCAGGTCCCTACCCGTTGTCGTTTCCCAACCAATATTCGGGTCTATAATCTGATCTATGGTCTGTGCCGGAGAGCCTGTATTACCATAGTAGGCCCCTCCATTAATAATAGTCGTGTTTAGAGTATAAGCTCTTTGTACATCTGGGTTTCCCAGTTTTCCCCAACTTGCTCTTAATTTTAAAAGATTAAAAACATTTTGTTCACTCATAAAATTTTCCTTGGAAATTACCCATCCAGCACTTACAGCTGGAAATACACGGTATCTGTCATTACTGGAATATTTGGAAGTTCCATCCCTACGGATCGAGGCATTTACCAAATATTTTCCTCCATAATCATAATTAAGTCGTCCAAAAAACGATTCTATTCTGTCCTGATATGGAACAACAGTACGTTTTTCATCAAAAGTAGTTCTAACGATGTCAGTTCCGTTGGCAATATCTAGTGAAGCGTTTGTTCCGTTATAATTTATATTCAGAGCATCTGCATATTCCTGAGCATAAGAGTTTCTTGTTCTTGAAAAACCAGCAAGTACTTCTACATTATGTTTTCCAAGGCTCTTTTTCCAGCTTAATGTGTTGTCCCACACATAGTTTCTAGTTCTGGAATCTCTTGTTATGAGTTTCGTTGGTTTGGGATCAGGAGCATATGTAAATGATGGTGTAAATTCATATTTATTCGAATTAATATTATCAGAGGTATAACTGATTCTTAAAGTAAAATCTTTTAAAAATTTATATTCCCCCCAGATATTATTCAATAACCTTTCTTCTCTAGTTTGAGATCTGAACAAGTCAAGTTTAGCTCGGGGATTTGAAATATTGACAAGTGAAAAATACTGATATCCTCCTGTACCAGGATTAATCGGGGCATACACAGGTGGCGCTGAATAAGCATCCTGCAAAGGATTCTGTGCCTGATCGGTACGCATTTTAGAAAATGTAAAATTATTTCCGATCGTTATATTATCCGTAATCTTGTATATAAGGTTAACTTTAGAATTAAATCTATTAAAGCCACTTCCAGAATTAATACCTTGTCCGGCAGCCAGATTTCCTTCGTCCTGTAAATATCCTGCACTTAAATAATAATTTAATTTTCCAGCATTTCCTGAAGCGGATATATCATTAGAATTGATAATGCTTGGTCTGAAAATTTCCTTAAACCAATCAGTGTCCGCGGGATAGCTAGACCTGTTTAGAAACTTTGTAGGATCAGTTACCCCTTCATTACGTAACTTTTCGTTAAATAATTCGATGTATTGGTCAGAATTTACCATTTTGGGAATGTTCGTGACAGTCTTGATTCCCAAATAAGAATTAAAGTTAAAGACAGGCTTTTTGCCTCTTCCACTTTTTGTTTTAATTATAACTGCTCCATTTGATGCTCTTGCTCCATAGATTGCTAAACTAGAGGGATCTTTCAATACACTCATGGATTCAATATCCTGTGGGCTCAAAAATGAAATATCATCAGTAATCATTCCATCAACAATAAAAACTGTTTTACCGGTGAGAGAGCTAATTCCCCGGATGTCTACCCTGGGAGATCCTCCTGGTGTTCCAGAATTTAAAATCTGAACCCCTGCTAATTTTCCCTGAATAGAGCTTATAGGATTAGCGTTCGGTTTATCTGCAAGATCTTTTGCTGTCACTAGCCCTATACTTCCAGTAATATTTTCTTTCTTCTGGGAGCCATATCCAATCATCACCACCTCTTCGATCTTATGCTCTTTCGGAACAGTATCTTTCGGTGTCACCTGCGCATTGACATTCATACCAAAGTATAAAACAGCAATGAGCGATGAATACTTTAAATCACTTTGCTTCATATAGTTCAATT
This sequence comes from Chryseobacterium sp. Chry.R1, assembly GCF_039645525.1. Taxonomy (NCBI): domain Bacteria; kingdom Pseudomonadati; phylum Bacteroidota; class Flavobacteriia; order Flavobacteriales; family Weeksellaceae; genus Chryseobacterium; species Chryseobacterium sp. Chry.R1. The sequence continues at coordinate 2,743,303 of NZ_CP151793.1, read as the reverse complement.
TTATTTCGTACAATCAAATTTCTTAGCAGATTTTTAAACTGCAAAGCTGTCTTTAATTAAATAAATATTGTATTTCTCAAAAAAAGACATTAATCCAAAATTATAAAAATATATGAAACATTGTTAATATATCGTAATAATTCTAAAATTAACATGATACATCACACATCATATGTGAAAAGTTAATTTTTTAACGTATTATCACTAAAAATAAATTTAATTTAACATTTAATTTACAATGAATATTAAAGGGTTTTTATAGAATAACTCCCCAAATCGCTAACATTAAATTAATATTTTGTTAAACAGATTTTCCTGTTTACCTTTGGCCCGGTATTTGAAAAATTCAACCATTAATAAAAATCAATGAAAAAATATATTCTGGCAATAGCATTAGTTGCAGGAACTGCTACTGTAATCACAACTTCTGTACAATCCTGCACAAGTCTTGCGACGACTGATCTGGGATTATCCATCATTAAAAAGTTTTTATTGAACGGAATCGATAAAGGAATGAATATTTATGGCAATAAAGATGCATTTCTACAAAATAATCTGGTGGATAAAGCGTTACCAAAAGAATTAAGAGATATCAATTCGATGCTGGAGAAAATTTCCCCTTCACTGGTTGCTAAGGAAAGGGAATATGTTGCAGAAGCAGCTTCGTACACTGTAAATATTTCGAAACCAATTCTTCAGAATGCAGTTAACAGTTTGAATGCGCAGGATGTAACGAGGATCATTCAGGGAGAAAAAGGTACAGCTACTTTAATTCTGAAGGAAAAAACTTCGGATCAGCTTGTGGCTGCTATTACTCCAAAGGTTGATGAACAGCTTAACCGGTATGGTATTGTAAAAACGATTAATACAGCCTTGGCAGGAAGTAACTTCTTGGGTAACCTACTGGGTGGAAACAGCAATACTGTCAATTCGGGAGGATTAAGTAAGCTGGCCTCTGAACAATTGGTTAATGGACTGTTTAATATCATTGAAGATTACGAAATAAAGAACTCCCAAGCCCTGTTAGGTCCACTTGGAAAATAGAAAAAATTTCGTTAAATTTATATATAAATTAAAATTGTTAGATGGATATCATTCAAGGAAATCAACACGCGAATCCGGAAGAATTTTATAATTCTTTAAAGGAAAAACTGGAAGGCCACCACGACTTTCCGGAAGATTATTTATTTAAATTTATAATTCCTACAGATCAGGCAAAACTTACAGAAATATATAAGGTTTTTGACGGCATTAAATTTACGCTTGGAAACAGAGAAAGTAAAAATGGAAAATATACAGCCTGCAATATCAATGCTTTTGTCTTAGACGCTGATCAGGTCGTAAATATTTATAAAGAAGTTGGAAAAATAGAAGGAGTGATCCTTTTATAAAAATAAAAAAGTCAGCCGAAAGCTGACTTTTCTTATTATTTCATTCTGGTTTATTTCTCAATAAAATATTTTACATTTTCAATAGGCCTTCCCAGCATAGCAACTGAACCTTTTATTAAGATTGGCCTTTGAATTAAAGAAGGGTTTTTAGACAATATTTCCAACCATTCTTCTTCTGAGTAATTCTTCCCTGCAAATTTTTCAAGATATAATTTTTCCGTCTTTCTGATCAGATGAAAAACACTCTGATTGAGTTTTTTTAAAACTGTTTTTAACTCTAAAATACTTAATGGGTCTTCCACAATATTGATGATCTCAAACGGCACTCCATTCTCATCAAGATACTCTAAAACAGCATTTGATTTTGAACAACTTCCATTATGTAAAACCTTAACTAACATATTTAATAATATAAACAATTAAACTTGTATGTAACAAATTTAGATAAAAACCAAGTTACATCAATCCTAAAAGATCCTAAAGTATTGTTAATTAAAACAATCCATTCAGTTCAGCTTCAATTTTTTCCAGAATAAACCCAAAATCTTCAGGTTTTTCAACGAAATCAAGATCATCTACCTCAATGACCAACAATCTACCTTCGGTATAATTGGAAATCCATTTTTCGTATTTCTGATTTAATTTTGAAAGATATTCAATACTGATCGAAGCTTCATATTCTCTTCCTCTTTTATAGATCTTTTTAACCAGATTGGGTACATCAGATTTTAAGTAGATCAACAAATCGGGGGCTGAAACAAAAGATTTCATTAAATTAAAAACATCCTGATAATTTTTAAAATCCCTGTCCGAAAGCAAGTGCATATCATTTAAATTTTCCGCAAAAATATGGGCGTCCTCATAAATGGTACGATCCTGAATGATATTCTTTCCACTTTCTCTTATTTCTTTTACCTGGCGGAACCTGCTTCCTAAAAAGTAAATCTGCAAAGCAAAGCTCCATTTGCTCATATCTGCATAAAAGTCTTCCAGATAAGGATTATGGTCTACATCTTCAAATTGTGCATCCCATCCATAATGCTTGGAGAGCATCGTCGTTAATGTCGTTTTTCCAGCTCCGATATTTCCTGTAACTGCAATGTGCATATTCTATTTTCCCTTATTTATTGATGTCCATGAAAAAATTATTAAATACCAACAGTCTGAACTTCTGCAGTCTCTTCAAGAAGCTTTTTCAACGTAGTATCTGCAGGTTTTTCCACAGACTGGTCTTTAATAAACTTGTCCTGAACCTTTTCTAATGATTTGTCCGCTGATTCTCCAGTTTGCTCTGGTGTCTTCTGAACAGGTTTTTCTGTATTTCCAGGTTCAGGCTCAGACTCCTGTTTTGCCTGTTTAATTTTTTCAAGGTTGTAAAGATAAAGGTTGTTCGCTTTGATTTCAAAATAAGCAAGCGTGTTTTTATCCACAATTTGTGCATCAGGATCTTCAAAAATTTTCACCAATCCTTTTTCCGGAATATATTTAAGAATTGAATTATTAGTTATGATCAGAATAGACTCATTCTCCCTTCTGAATCTTTTCCCGTTTTCTATGGGAATCTCTATAAGTTTTTCAAATTTCAGACTATAGATCCTGAAATGCTTTCTTGTCAGGATATATACTTTATTTTCATAAACCAGAAGATCCATCAGATCATCAAAGCTTGCATCAAAAGGATACGAGTTTATGGTGGTATCATTTCTGAAATTGTACTGAATGAGACGTTTTGAGCTCTCATCCAAAAGCCATATCTGCTGAAGATCTTCTGCATATGCTATTTTTATAAATGCAAACTTCTGTTTGAAATCTATTCTCTGGATCTCATTGAGATTCTGATCTACAAACTTTAATTCCTGGGCATTTTCTGAAAACAAGGGAACTGAAAGTGGATTTTGAACCCCCTGGATTTTAAATGGTACCGTAAGCATCATTTTCCCAATCTGCTTTCCTAAAGAATCATATTTGGTTAAACTGAAATCTTTATTCTTATAGATGTACAAATTTCCATAATCGTCTGCAAAAAGGTCTTTTGCTTCTTTTAATTTCAAGGTATCCAGTGGCAAAGCCTTCTGCGCAGAAAGTGAGCAGAAAACAAAAGCAAATATCAGGGGTAATAATTTCAATGTTCTTTTACTAATATGATTTCCCGAAGGAATATGACCAATTTACACACTTTATTTTAATCGTGATTCAATTGTTATTATTTTAAATTATTTAATAGCAACCTCATAAATTTTTGCCCAATTTTTTCCCGTTACCAACATATTATCACCTTTAAAGGCAATTCCATTTAAAACATGCTCAGTGTTATCTCCGGAATTTTCTGCTGTCAGTTGCGTAAAGTCAAATGTACCCACAACCTCTCCATTCACAGGGTTAATTTTTAAAATGATAGGTTTATGCCAGATGTTTGAATAAATAAATCCATTGTGGTATTCCAGTTCATTAAGCTGATCATACACTTCAGCGCTTCCTGCCACAGGCATTGTTTTTAATGTTATAGAAGGGTCATTTACATTCAGAAAATACAGGTTTTTTGAGCCATCTGTCGCTATCAGATTCTTACCATCATAGGTTAGTCCCCATCCTTCTTTCATCGCTGATGCTAAAGGAAATTCAGAAATCAGTTTCAGAGAACTTTTATCATATACAAAACCTTTTCTATTTCGGTAGGTTAACTGAAATATCTTATCTCCTGCAGTGGCACAGCCTTCGGAAAAAATATCCGCTGGTTGTTTTGTTACACTACCGGGTATGGTTCCTCCCAAGTTATATTTTAAAAGCTTAGATGATTTCTCTAACCCTACACTCTCGTACACCGTATTCCCTTCTACAGTAAATCCTTCAATAAAATTATCAGGATCATGTGGATATTCCGCTACAATCTGGTAGGACATTTTCTTTTCAGGATTTTTTGCAAAGACATTGATCGTGGCATCCTGATAAAGTGTTTTTCCTCCTTTTGTTTTAACAACAAATGTTACATCATTATCCCCAAGACCAAAAAACTTTGGATTAATGGTTAAATCTGAGGTTTCTTTATCCCCGAAACTGATGGTAATAGTTTCTGCATTTTCTAAGACATCCCCTGGAATTTTCAGTTTATCATTATAATGATAACCTTTTTGTTCCATGGAAAGATTATAGTCGTTTAAAGAATTTAAAATCTCTTTATCTTTATTACAAGACACTAATAATACAACCGCTACAAGACCGGCTATCGGATTTACTTTCATTGAGTTTCCAAATAATTTTCTCAAAAGTAGCAAAATTTATTGCTTTGTACTAATTTCATTTTGGGCATCATCATGCTGTAACGCGTATTTGTTATATGGAAATTTAATTATTAAAACCTCCGTTTCTGTTTTCCATTAAAATAGCGCCCGATGGGAGCGCTATTCAAATATAATTTTAAATGAGTTGTCTGTATTACTTAATGGCAACTTCATATATTTTTGGCCAGTTCTTTCCTGTTACCAGCATATTTTCTCCTTTGAAAGCGATCCCGTTCAATACATCATCACTTCCCTTGGTATTCTGCTTGGCAATATCTGTAAAATCAAATGTTCCCACCACTTCTCCGTTTGCCGGGTTTATTTTAAGAATAATAGGTTTCTGCCATACGTTAGCATAAATAAACCCATTGTGGTATTCTAATTCATTTAACTGATCATAAGCCTGTGAGCTTCCTGCTACAGCAATATATTTAACCAATTTTGAAGGATCTTTCGGATCAAGGAAATACAACAATTTACTTCCATCGGAAGCAATCAAGTTTTGTCCGTCATATGTCAGTCCCCATCCTTCTCCTAATACGTTCGGATATGCAAATTCAGATAAAAGCTTCAATGAACTTTTATCGTAGATATATCCTTTTTTGCTTTGCCATGTCAATTGATATACTTTATCTCCTACAATCGTACTTCCTTCAGAGAAGTCTTCCTGAGCCTGCTTTGTTGAAGCTAAAGGAGTTGTTGTGCCCAGAGTATACTTCAGAATTTGTGAAGACCCGTTTTGCCCATCACTTTCATAGATCGTGTTTCCTTCGATCTGAAATCCCTGCACAAAGTTGGCGGGATTATGCGGGTATTCCGCAACGATTTCATAAGAGATCTTTTTTTCAGGATTTTTTGCAAAAACATTGATCGTAGCATCCTGATTTAATGTTTCTCCTCCTTTTGTTTTAATATTAAAAGTAACGGCATTATCTCCTAATGTGAAAAATTTAGGATCAATCACAAGGTTTGAGGTCTCCTTATCTCCAAAACTGATGGTTACACTTTCTGCATTATCTGCAACATCTTTCGGAAGTTCAAGTTTATCTCCGAAGTGATATCCTTTGCTTTCCATTGAATTGTTATAATCACTTAAACTATTCAATATTTTTTTATCATTGTTACAAGACGCCAACATCAAAATCGCCGCAAAACCAAGTATTATATTTTTTTTCATTGAATTTCTAAATATTTCCCCAAAAATAGCAAATTTTATTCCGTTCTGCCAATTTGATTGGCGGGTTGACCAAATTGTAATATGTACCCATTGTTATCATAAATAGCGAATTCCCGCATGTCCCATTCAAAGGTTTCTATTTCATAGCAAATTTCAGCCTTGTCTTTTAATTCTTCCCATAAATCATCTACACTGTCGACGTTAAAGTAAAATGAGCCGGTAAATCCTATTCCATTGAATTTTTCATGATCGTTAGGCTTCGAGAGCATTACCTCAACGTCATCTTTACGGATCGTTGCCCATTCCCATTCATCATTCCTTTCCACCAGATTAAACCCAAGGATATGAAGATAAAAGCCAAGGGTTTCATCAAGATTTTGTGTCCAGAGTATGGGACGAAGAGAAGTATATTTTATCATATTTTTAATTTATAAAGCAAAACGCAAAGACACTCAATCTGCGTCTTTGCGTTTTTGTTATTTATTTTCCAGATAGGATTTCAGACTTTCTCCAACGATCACATTCCATCCCTTTGTAAAGTTTTCTTTTGAAAATCCCTCTCCCAGGTTTTTAAAGAGATCCGTGTTTTCATGAGTCAGCGTTATCACTGTTCCTCCATCTTCCGGCTGAAGTTCCCAGATCACTGTAGTTTCAGCATCGGAAAATTCGGGATATGACCATGTATGTCTGAGTCGTTCATTGATGGCAAAATCCAAAATACTTCCCTGATGGTGGTATTTTTTTTCATTTCCGGGTTCATAGAAATTAAACCGTTTTCCTATTTCCAATTCAAAATCAGAGATATCAAAATACCAGGATTTCATCTGATCTCTATCTGTCAATGCCATCCAGACCTTATCAGGTGAAGCATCCACTTTCTGTTGAACAATAATAGGTGTACTCATGTTATTTTTTTATTTCTCAAATCTATCCGTGGGTAAACCCGGTAATTTTAGCTTCATCAAAATCCAGCTGCATTTCAATCGTCCGCATCACATGATCATCAAATATCTTTTCACGTTTCATACGGTGCAATTCATTTCGCTGCGCCTGTATTACCTGTCTTAAAACATCCTTATTCTCGTTCATGGCAGAAACGTAATCTCCAGTAGAAGCCATACATTGGGCTTTATCTGCCATCATCATCATTTCATTTTCCAGTTTATGTTTCTGATGACGTACAAGACTGTTTCTTTCTGCAAGATCTGAGAAATCAGTATCCAGTTTTTGCAAAGCGGTTTCTTTTAATTTTCTCATTAAAATAACCTCCTGCTTTTCTTCAGGTATTTCACTTCCTGCATCACTTATTTTCAACAACTTTAAAATAGGAGACAACAAAAGCCCCTGCCCCACTAAAGTAATTAAAATAATAACGAAAGTTACGAATAAAATAATATTACGATGTGGGAACGCATCTCCGTTAGGTAAAAATGCAGGGATTGACAATGCTGCAGCTAAGGAAACAACTCCCCTCATTGCTGCAAAGCTGATGATAAAGGGTTCCCTCCAATCTGGTTTGGGGACCTTCAGCCTCAGTTCTTTTGAACAAAGTCTTGGAAAATACATTAATGCGTAACTGTAGATAATTCTTGTCAGAATAATGGCACCACCGATCACCACACTATAGAAGATTCCTTCAGAGATGGTATAATCTTGCATTGCAGCAACTACTATGGGTAATTCAAGACCGATGAGGATGAAAATGATGGTATTCATCAAAAAGATAAGAACACTCCATACATTACCCGACTGAATTCTCGAAGTATGGCTCAAATAACAATGAGAATTATAAGACATCAGTAAACCTCCGGCTACCACAGATAATACTCCTGAAAAATGAAAATGTTCAGCACCAACATACATAATGTATGGGACAATAAGTGTGATAATAGTGTCTATATTGGAATTGGAAGGAATGATACGAAGTAGAGCTCCGAACAGGAAACCTACTGCAATTCCTATCGCAATCCCTCCAATAGCCATAATGAAAAAATCCTGGACAGCATCTCTAAAGATAAATTGCCCCGAAATAACGGCCGCTAAAGCAAACTTAAATACGATCAAACTCGATGCGTCATTAATCAGGCTTTCTCCCTCAAGAATACTCGTAATCTTCTTCGGGATCTTCATATTTCTGAGTACCGATGTAGCTGCCACAGCATCTGGTGGAGAATTTACTCCTCCCAACAGGAATCCCATCGCAACAGTAAGTCCCGGAATGATTGATGATGATAGATACGCCACTACTATTGAAGTAAGGAATACCAGCCCAAAAGCCATCGAAAAAATCTGCTTTCTCCATTTATGGAAGTCCTGCCATGAGGTAAACCAGGCGGCTTCAAATAAAATAGGAGGAAGAAAAATAAGAAAGACCAGATCCGGTTCTATTTCAATGTGAGGCATACCCGGAATAAAGCTTATCAATAATCCTGCTATAACAAGGAAAATAGGATACGCTACTTTCAGCTTTTGCCCGATCATTACTAATATCATCACAGACAGCAATACTGCGATTGATATTATTACGTAATTGTGAATCATTTATTTATGATTTTATTTAATTAATATTAGGTTAGAAATCTAAATAAATTCTTTTGTCATTGTGTTTTTTATTTCCTACAGAACAATATTATTCTTCGGACTTATTGGTAAAGGAAGGTTATGTTCATCCAGCATATCTCTCATATCGATCTCAATTGTCCGGCTGATCTGTGTGATAGGAACATCATTAGGACTTCCTTCAAAAGGATTTACAGAAGCCTCTCCCACACTATCCAGTGTATGAAAGCACCAGGTTACCAAAAGTGAAAACGGAATATTAAACCATATGGTAAACCCTTCTAATAAAGTTCCCTCTCCCAGTTTATCAAATTCTTTCAACAATCCGAAAGGAACAAAAACAATAAACAGCAGCAACAGGTAAGTAGTAATCGATGAAAAATTCCTGGGATATGGGAAGTTTTTTATTCTTTCAGCTTTTCCCTGATCATCGGTGAATTTTACCAGTTGCTGGTTGATTTGTGTCCATTGAAAATCATTAATCTCTCCTTTTGCATAAGCCTCCGACAGTTCTTTGCTTTGGGCAGCCATCAATTGTGTAGCCCTGTTCTTTTTACTGAGAATATAATGAAGTTCACTTTCAGAAAGATAAAGTTTCAGTTCTTCATCCAGCTTGGAAAGCCTTTCCGGAATGTCATATTTTTTTGAGTATTCGTCAAACTGTACCGTATTCATATTCTCCCACGCCCTTGGCTCCCTTAGTTGAAAACGTAATGCCGTTAACCATGCATAATGCCGTGAGAACATTTCTTTTACTTTAGCAGGATCTTTAGCAGAGAGCGAATCCCTGAGAATATATCCAAAACTCCGGCTGTTGTTAATAATAGAACCATAAATCTGCCTTGCTTCCCACAGCCTGCTGTAACTTGCATTATTTTTAAAACCTACAATGAAAGCTACCGCTGTTCCCATGATTGCAATGGGCTGCCAGGGAAATGAAACGAATGTTAAACCGAAATGATAAAGTACCGTAGGAATTGCTGCTAAAACGGCAAGGACATAGATACTTCTCCTTGTCCACATAGCAAATTCACGGGCTCCAAATCTTTTTCCTGAGTGCATAAATGTGTTTTTACTTTTTGTTAAATGGTATGTTGTTATAAAATCCGATCTGAATCTGTCCCCTGTTTCTATTCTCCTGGAGCTGATTCATATACCCTGCTTCGATTCTTAAATTCTTACTGATCACATATCCCAACGCTCCGTACACCCTGTTCCTGTCAAATACCGGGCTATCAAAGTGAAGAAAAACTTCATTATAGAGAGAAGCATAAAAAGTTTTCGGAAGCATTTCTTTATTATTGATCGGAATATTTAGCCCCAGGAAATAACGAAACCTCATTCTGAAATCCTCTTCAAGAAAGCGTTCTTCCAAACGGTAACGATGCTGAAGATAAAATCTTCCAAATTGTTGTTTGGTGATAAACTGCTGAAAAATCCTGTGTTCAATATTTTCTTTTTTCTCGCCGTTTACATAGGGCTGACTTAAAATAAATCCGTAACCTAATAAAACATTATTGTTATTTTCCGACAGATCGTATCCGATCCCTGTACGGATTAAAAGCTGCTCAAGATCTCCAACCGCATCAAAGTTACGATACTGAATTTCATTGTGCCAGTTCCATTTTTTATTGATTTTATTATTCCCGAAATACATATACCAGGCTCCCAAATCATTTTTCTGAGCAAATGAAAGTGTTGTTGCAAAAATAAAAATGACGAGGGATACCGACCTTATAATCTCCATACTAATCTTCTACGTTTATATTTTATTAATTAATTAGCCTGACCTATTTCCAACTTGTCAAACTTTCCGTCACTGTTGATATTAAATTTAAAAAAAGTTCTGAAATCCCCCCAGCTTTCTGTGTGAAACCGGCCATAGATGGTTTTACCTTCATTTTCAATAGTATCAATCGAAGTAAATTTCTCGTGTCCACAAGCATCTTTTACGAATTTCTTAAAATCCCTTGGATTACCATCGTCATATAATTTAGCATCTGCAGTAAAAAAAGAAGTAAAATTTTCCGCATCACCTTTTTGCCATGCATCAAAAGCCTTTTTTACCGTTTCATTTAATTTTGTTGTATCCATATCATTTTTTGTCTGTTGTTGAGTAGGGGTTGTTTTAACATCATTTTTCTGGGCACATGCGCAATACATGGAAAATACCGTCAGTAAATAAATAATTTTTTTCATGAGAATTTAAAGGGATAATTTAAGAAAATAATAAGAAGATTCAAACCCATGAACGGAAGCTCTATCAAAGCACCTTTTATATCCCCGTGAAAAAGCTCTAGTCCCATAATAAGCAAGATCGTTCCCGCCATTAAAAAATTCCCCCAGAAAAAAGTCTGTGGAATTACGATCAACACCGCACTGATTATGGTAATTATCCCCAAAACCATGATAGCGGTATTGTTCATTCCTATTCTGCCAAGCATCTGTAGCATTTCAGGTTTCCCGGAAACCATTGCTATCCCTTGTTTAAAGCCCATATACACTGCAAAAACAATCAATGCAATGGTGAGTATTTTTAAAATCATATGTTGTGTTTTTAATTGTTAAAGTTTGTTGAGAAGGAACCTGATTTATCCGGATGGCACTTATTTTACCGCCAATATATCATAATTGTTAAATTCATCATCTTTTGTTTAATGGGTTTAAAGTTATGAATTCCTTATTTAATCTTCCGAAAAAGTGCTCTTTGTAAAATTAAAAAAACAGGAATGCAAATGTATAATAAAATGAAAACCGACAGGAATTCCTGCCGGTTCTTTTTAACTATATTTCGTATACAAAAAATGAATGTTACGGATGTACCTGAGCTTTAGCCGGATCATCATAATTTACCATCCAGTTGATTCCGAATTTATCTGTAAACATACCAAAATAAGCACCCCAGAAAGTATCTGCAAGTGCCATTGTCACCTGTCCTCCTTCTGAAAGTCCATTGAATAATTTTGTAGCTTCTTCTTTTGACTCTGCATTAATGGAAACAGAAATATTATTTCCTGCCACAAAATGAGATGCCCACTCTCCGCCGGTGTCACTTCCCATTAAGACTGTTTCTTTAGAAATGGGTAAAGAAACATGCATAATCTTATTTTTATCTTCTTCCGGAGTTTCTTTTCCTTCCATTGGAGGCATTTCTCCAAAAGTTCCGATATAAGGATATTCGCCGCCAAAAACAGATTTATAGAAATCAAATGCTTCCCTGCAGTTCCCATTGAATGTAAGATAAACGTTTACTGTTGCCATAAAGTATTTTTTAAAATTGAGTTTGTCTGATGTTTTAAGGCTTTTCGGAAATTCGTTTCAACATGGAAAGCCCTTGTTCATAGTCTTTTCCAATGGCACCATCCATATTCATAAACAGCTTCATTATGGTAAAAGGGTATGGAATTTGGGAGGTGAACCCCCAGGTCACCCTGCTTGCGTTTCCTTCATGAGCCACTATAACATAAGTATCTGCTTCACTTTCGTAAGGAGTCATGAATTTAATTGAAGTATCTATTCTTTTTAGGGAAGGATCTACTTTTTTTATTTCCTGGCACCCTTTTCCCGTTTTATCATTTTTACTGCTCCAGCACATTTTTTCGCCCGGTTGCCCTTCGGTTCCGGCCCATTCCTTTTTCATTCCCGCATCCAGCCTGTTCCATGGACTCCAGAGATCCATTGCTTTTAAAGTGTTGGTGTTCTGCCATACTTTTTCTACAGGAGCATTAATTGTTATGGTTTTTTCATATTTGAAATCCCCGGAAATTAAGGCGGCTATTACCAACCAAACTATCAGTATTGCGGCCAATACGATCATGGCCCATTTTAAAATCTTCATAGGTATTTCTATCTGTGCTGGTCTATTAAAATCATATTCCCATCGGGATCTTTTAGGAAGATGTGCTCCGGCCCTGAGGTGGTTTCATCAGCCTCTTTTTCCAGATGAATATTATTTTCTTTTAAATGTTTCTGAATCTCACGCACGTCATCGAAAGATTCCAGATTCTCTGCATTTTCATCCCACCCCGGATTGAAGGTAAGCATATTCCCGTCAAACATAGCCTGAAATAATCCGATCAATGTACTTCCGTTTTTCATGATCAGATAGTTTTGGTCCATGTTTCCTCCCATAGCACTGAATCCCAGCTTTTCATAAAAGTCTTTAGACTTTTGAAGATCTTTTACACTTAAACTGAGCGAGAATACTCCTAGCTTCATATTTCTTATTTATTTTATTAACAAGTTTTATCTTCAGTTTTACTGATTGGTTATATGGGTTTTGAAGTCCATTGTTCCATCATAGCTTTTCCAGTCACCAATGAATTCGATATAAGGGGACTCAATTTTCTCAGTCACTTTATTCCACTTAAAAGTATAAACAAATTTACCTTTGAAAATACCGGAATGTTTGCCTTTATTCTCCTCTGCCAATTCGTATTCACCATACACAGTTCCTTTTCTTTTCGTATCCTTATACTTTGTAATCGTCAGATTTCCTTCAAATTTAGAATAGGTTTTATCCACTAAAGAATATCCGGAAACAAAATATTCCTGATCATTTTTTCTGTTTTGTTCTGAAATATTAATCTTGAGCTTTATGGCCTGTTTATCATTTCCGATGGTTCCGGAGTATGCTTTACTGTTGTTGAGCCATACATTTGAAATATTAGGCATCTGAGCAAAAGCAAAACCGGAAATAAGAATGAGGAGTAGTACAAGTTTTTTCATATTGTTTTTTGTTTTTAATTGAGTATTACGTAAGCAATATCAATAAAAGGAAATTCTGTGACAGCATAGGGAAGGCCAATATTTCCTTGAGTAATTTTAACCTATCATTACAGGTTCTAACTCATCCGAAGTTATACTCCGAACTGAGCCAGGTGGTGATTTAAATGTTTCGCAAACATATTGCTCCACTCATGGGATTTCAGTTTACCAAATGAGAATGATTCTTTTCCATCGAAGGCTTCAGCTCCCAGTTGTTGCGTTTTTTGGATAAATCCTATCAGCCTCTTTTTTTCTTCTTCAAAATCCCTTCTTCCCACAATCATAAACTGGGGTGCAGTAGGAGAATCTCTGGGATAGGCTTTTTCACTAACGACTTTAGGTTTCACAAAATTTTTCAGGATAAATTTTGCTATAGCTCCGGGCTTCTTATGCTTCTCCGGTTCATACACCATCTCATAGGAAACGCAACAGTGAGCCAGCATCTGATCCACCATCATTTTTCCCCAAATACCGTGAGTATCTTCAATAAGATTATTGATCCTATTGATGTAATTCTGAGCAACTTTTGCATCAAATACGTTTTCCATTGTTTGTTAATTGTTCGGAAAACAAATATATCAGTTTTTTCTGATGATTCTATATCCTTTTTTAAAAACCGTAAAAACCCGGGCGATGATATATGGATACCGGGTCTGAGGTATAAGTTAAGGGGTTACAAAGTACGTGGTATGGATTAAGTTTGGGATGCAACTGATGCGATGAACTTATCTGGTCAATTTATATTTTGCTTAAAAATTTATCCGATTTCTTCGAAGGAATCTTCTTCTTTTGGATTCTCAGGTTTTACGTACCTGAATACCAGCCATAATTTGATCTTCAGGGCAATCCACCCTAAAAAAGCATAGACAAGTAAAAGAATTCCCAAGTGCCTTAAATAGGGAAATGTAAGTTCTACCGATCCTTTTTGAATCAATAATATTTTGAAAGCCTGTAAGAATGGGGTTAAAGGAATAATATTCGCAATAAACTGTACAAAAGCAGGCATTGCATTCAATGGCCAGGTGAATCCGCTGATAATAAACGCAGGTGAAGCAATAACCATAAGAATTTGAGTTGCCTTCAAGGCATCCGGAATCAGAATACTGATAAAAACACCTAAGAAAGATGCTGAACTCACAAAAACAGAGGTCAGAACTATAAAATTAAAAATCCCCTGAGGCATAGGCACTTTAAAAATCATGTGCATGAAATAATACATTCCTACGATCAGTATAGAAAATATCCAGATCGGTATCACTTTGATCAGCATTGTAGGAAATGCCCATTTCCTCATTCCATAATATTCTTTCACGAAGGTTCCTCCCTGAAATTCTGCAGCAAAACTTACGGCCATAGCCAGCAATATCACCTGTTGTAAAACTACAGCCAACATGGCCGGCCACATGAAAATAAGGTAATTACTGGTTGTATTGAAAAGGGTAATATAATTGGTTTTAAAGGGTTCAAACTGGGTAGCTGCCCTTGTTGCCGGCATTCCGGCTTTCTGAAGGGCCTTTATCGATGCACCTGCAGAGAAAGTTCCAATCGTCAGCTGAAGGGCTTTTGTGGCAAAATTTGCTGTAAGAACATTTCCGGTATTAATGTAAACATTGACTTCCGGATATTTTTTTTGCAGCATTCCAGCTTCAAACTTGGAAGGAATGATTACTACGGCTGCCGCATCATTTTTAATGACCTCATCTTTTATGCTTAATGGTTCCTGAACATACTTCAAAACCCGGATCCCTTTATTGTCCTGCAACATTTCCACCAGCTGATTCGACAACGGAGTATTGTCCCTGTCGATAACAATAACTGGCGTATGCTCTACTTTCCCGCTTTTGTATACAAAACCCAGCAATGTGGCATAGAATAAAGGCGCCACAAAGAATACGGTTCTTAAGGTGGAGTTTTTAATGAACATCTTAAACTCGCGCTTTAAAAGACGGAAAAATTCTTTCATTGTTTATATCTGTTTAAACAGCCTTATGGAATTTCAAAAATGCCATCGGACTGTATTTCATTATTATTTCAGGATCACATTGGCGTTGACGAGGATATTTTTAGCTTTATTCATATCCTTAGGTTTTACTTTGATCTCATAAATGGCATCCTGCAGCTGATAATCGGGATAGGCAGTAGTAATATCCGCATATCTTGTCAGCTGCTTAATATACAGGATAGTCCCCTCAATGTTTTCTTTATTATAAACGACCTGCATCGCAACGGTTTGCCCTTTTTTATATTTTGCTATTTCGCTCTCAGGAACGGTAAACCTGAAATACGTACTTTCGGGAATGTAACCGTTAAACAGAGCAAAACCTGCGGTCGCAAGCTCTCCGGCATTAAGGCTGATGGTTTCTATTTCCATGTCGTTTGTCGCAATAATGTAACGTTCAGAATAAGCAACATTCGCCTCTTGTAAAGCTCCTTTGGCTTGCGAAGCCTGTCCGGCAGCCATCTCCACTTTTTCGAAACGGGTTCCTCTTTTTACATCATCCAGTTCCGCGACTACAGCGTCATATTGCGCTTTGGCACCCTGTAATTTAGCATATACTTCATCATAAGCCTGCGGAGACATCAAACTATCCCTAAACATATTAGAGGCTCTTTTGAAAGATTTCTGTGCGAAATCATACTGCTCTTTTAATCCTTTATATTTAGCCTGAAGCTGTCTCAGCTGATCTGCGGTAGCTCCGTTCTTAGCCATTTGTTCCTGTGCCGTTGCTGCACTTACGGCTCCCTGAGCCTGTGCAATTTTTGCTGAAACTTCAGGAACATCAAGCAATGCCAAGGTGTCACCTTTTTTTACGGTCTGACCTTCTGTAACATAAATTTTGAGGATCCTCCCGGTTACTTTAGGAGCAAATGAAACAACATCCTTTTTGGTTTTTCCTTCCGAATCATTGAGGTTTTCTTTTTTCTGTGCACAACTTCCCAATAAAATCAGAAAGCCAAATAGTATAGAGATATTTTTTTGCATCATTTTAATTTTAGTGGGGTTAATACAATTTCGTGATATCCAGCTCCTGCGTGGACCTCATCAGTTCAATTCCCGCTCTGCGCTGGTTGAAAACCGCATTCTGATATTCAAGTTCCGCAACTTCAAGGTCACTTTCCGCTTCTATAAGTTGTGAAGATTTGCTCATCCCATACCTGAATTCTTTTTCAGCCTGTACAAGGGCATTTTTTGCCAATTCTTTTTCTTTACTTTTCAGGGTTATTTGCGCCGTGGCAATATCATAATTCGTTTGATTATTCGCGAGGTTTAAGGTCAGTTTTTTCAAGGCATCTTCTTTTTTGTTTTGTAAAACTTCTTTACCTATCCGCGCCGTCTCTTCGGCATGCTTTCCCTCTCTTCCATCAAATATTTCCCATTTAAAACCTATACCGGCTGTAAATAAGGGCAGAATGTTAATATTCGTGGGCCTCCAATCCAATCGCGCACCTTCATATCCAAGGGCAGGGATTGCGGGGATTACATTTTCAGA
The DNA here is from genome assembly GCF_039645525.1 of Chryseobacterium sp. Chry.R1. NCBI lineage: Bacteria > Pseudomonadati > Bacteroidota > Flavobacteriia > Flavobacteriales > Weeksellaceae > Chryseobacterium > Chryseobacterium sp. Chry.R1. The sequence continues at coordinate 2,726,640 of NZ_CP151793.1, read as the reverse complement.
TGTTTTGACTCTGCTTCCATATAACCCGATATAGTATGCAGAAGCCATAAGCTGAATTTTTGGGATCATCCATGTTCTTTCTGCTTTAATTTTGTAATCCGCGGCTACAATTCCGTGATCCAATGCTCTGATTTCGGCTCTCTGCTCGATTCCATTTTCCCGGGAAAGCATTTCTACAGGAGTTAAAACGGGTTCTATCAGGCGGAGGCGTTCTTTATTGATACCGGTTAAAATGTAAAGCTGGGTAAGAAGCAGCTCTTTTTTTCCTTCATACTCTACAATCTTAGCATCCAGGGTTGCTTGGGCAAGCTCTATCTTTTTATGATCGTAAGGTGTGATCAATCCGTATCCTAGAGCTTTATCGGCTGTTTTCCTGTTGATGTCCAGCCTCTTTTTACTTTCATCCAACACATTTTTAGACTGATGAATCAGGGCGAGCTGGTCGTATGCTTTAGAAACAGCAGCTACCACGTCATCCCTGGTCTTTTCAAGAAGGATGTCCTCTGATGCTTTTTTCTCTTCAATCGCCTTTTTAAGATATTTCACTTTACCTCCCGAATACACCAACATTTTGGCATCTGCCTTTGCAATACCCGAGAAACCGGAAATATTAAGGTTGTTATTATACCTTCCTTCAGGAATTGTTAAAAAAGGTTGTAGGTTAATTTCAGGAGAAGTTAATCTTGCCGTTGCGTTCAGATAGCCGGCTTGCCCGCTTAATTCCAACGTCGGAAGGAAGATATCTTTCAGTTTATGACCGTCAAGATCGGTAAGTTTATTTTGAGTGATCTGCATTTTAAGATCCGAATCCCGAACCATTGCACTATCTAAAAGTTCCTTAAAGTCCGGCGCCGATTGTGCCCAACCAAAAGCTGGAAGTACAAAAAAACCAAGGGCAAAAATCAATAAATTGTTTTTCATGGTTCATGTTTACAACAAATATAATGCAAAAAAATGTTAAAACCCGTAGAATAATTCTCCTGTATAGTGAATTTAAAAGATGTTCAATGGTAATCGGCCTCCAACAGTATTTATTAAACAATTGTTTAAATATAGTTTAAGGATAAAATAATTTTCTACAACCTGTATCAGGATCCTTCCTATAATCCACTCTTTTTAGTACTTCACAAAAAAAACTCCTCAGAAAACTGAGGAGTTTTATATTTAGAAGTTGAAAATTACTTTTGAACTGCTTTCTTCATTCCAGCGTCCGGACGTAAAACCCTGTAACGTACTTCGAGGTCTTTAGGTACATAAAATACCAAAGGTAATTTACTGTTATAGCCTACAATTTCCGGTTTGATATAAATAAACTTTTTTGTTTCCTTTTTATTTAAACATCCCTTTAAAGTTCCGGCCGTCTCTCCATTGGATTCTACTTCATAATAATTGTAGCCCCATCCCTGAAGATCCTGAGATTTTACGCTCCCCATCATGAAATAGTTATTACAATCAACCATTTTCTCCTTACCCACAAAATATTCAACTTTCAGATCTTTTTCATTTTTAGCGACAGGCAGCTGAATGTATACCTGCTTGTATCCGTCTTTAGCCTTTGGGAACATTTCAATTTCCAATTTTTCAAACTTTTCAGCTTTCTTTTGAGCAAAAGTATTTACTCCAACCATCATGACTAATCCTGCAATTAGTGTCTTTGAAAATTTCATATTTTTTGTATTTATTTTTTACTGATTCTCTAAAGCCAAAAATCATTCCAAAATTTGAACATTGTCTCCTTTTGTATGAGCATTCATCTGCGGAGCATAGTAATTTTGCATCGTTGTAATACCATTTGAGAACTTTCCGGATGCATTAGCAACATAATCATACTCAAATACATATTTCCCTTTCGGCATATATTGAATATAAAAATTTGTGGACGCATCTTTAGTAGATTGATAATATCCTAAATTATTTTTCCACTGATATCCGGATAATACATTAAGAGGCTCAAATCCGGCTGCTCTCATATCTTTTATATGAATATACTCCATCGCACGGTCGGTATTTAAAATCATTCTTACTGTTACTTTATCCCCTACTTTCAGTGGTGTCCCCACACCTATTTTCTGTAGCTCTTCACCATTTACTGTTTTCACTTTTTTATAAAGCTCTTTGGTAACGGAGATATAATTTTCTGATGATTTTATTTTATCCAGATCTTCATAATATTGCCAGAACAATCCTCCCTGCACAATTCCGGGCCCCGGCTTGGTAACGGTAACCGTACTCAGGCTTTTGTCTACTGCATCCTTTTTCACGGTTGACTTTACATACCCCGTTGCCTGTGTTTGCGGTGCCAGTTCTTTTCCGCCCCAAATAATGGTTGCTTTATCACTTTCAGCACTGGTCCATGATTTTCCTGAATTTAATATCGTGAAAATCACTTCTGAAGTACCCCTTGAGCTTCCCCATGAATTAACTTCCTTCTGTGTTACCAGCCAGATCTTCATATCTTCAATAAACTTCTGATCGTTCGGTTTTAAGGTATTAAAAGCTTCTAATGCACCGGCATGGTTCACAACTTTTGAATTGAACCAACCCCAGTCATTAAGATTCTGCTTCCAGTACACTCCCTGGGTTTTGGTATCTGTGGAAGTTTCTTTAAGAAAGGTCATAAGCTTATCAGAAGTTTCCTTCATTCCATAATCGTTCATCAATAAAGCTGCCCGGTGAAGTCCGAAGAATGTAAAATCAGTGATTTTTGCAGTTTTTGCTTTTTGTTTGACCAATGATTTTAAAGTTGCCCCTTTTCCTTTCAGAGGATATTGTTTCTCCCAATAGTTACGTGTGTCCAGATAATCCAGAATCCAGTTGTTCCAAACATTTTCTTTCGTATCCACATATTTATTGATCTCGTTATCTACATAGTTTATCAATTGGGTTACCATTTCATTTTGCGTTGAACTTTGATAATCCTTGGCATTACCTTTTAACCATAAATTGATTTTACCCAGATTTTTAAGGATATACAATGACACTCCGTAAGAGCTAGGATACCCTGAATACCATGAAAAGCCTCCATCCGGATTTTGCAGTTTTTTGAAATCATCCCAATCCTGATTGATTGAATTTTTCATTGTGTTGGCATCAAACAATAATGCAAGTTTTTGCATCTGCTCCTGCTCATTTTTACTTTCCAGTACCCATGGAGTTTCCTCTAATAGTAACTGCTTTAATTCCTGATTTTTTTCAAGGTTAGAATTCAATAATCCTTTGTTCTGATATTCTTCAAAAATGGTTTTCATCTTTGGGTTTGCTTTGAAAATTTCAGATGCCAAAACATCAGCAAACCATTTATTAAAGATTACATCAGCTGAACTATTCTGATCATTTTTCAGGCTTGGAAGGGCAAACATAATTTCCCAGATCGGATTGGTTGTGAGCTCCAGTGTATTTGAAACATTCGTTATTGTTGCTGAATTCGCATCTTTAAGATGGTCCAGAACAAAAGTTTTAGTTTCTCCTTCTTTTACAAAAACAGGGACTGCATCTGTTACCAGCATTCTGTTCGGTAAAACAGCAATTGCCTGCTGCTCCCCGTCTGAGAAAGAACCTGCTTTAGCCACTACTTTAAGGATAATAGATGAAACATTATCCGGAACCTTTACTTTCCATGTTGCAACCGAATTTCCATTTTCACTTACATCAAAATTCTGGGTTCCTGCATTCAATCCAAATTTTGAAGAAATGTCTTCATTAGTAAATGCATCCAGGATTTGTAAAACAGCAGAACCATTTAATCGCTTATCCGTTAAATTAGAAAGTTTTGTCTGAAGGTTTAATTCATCACCTTCTCTTAAAAACCTTGGATAATTTGGAGTTACGGAAAATTCTTTCTGTGTAACTACTTCTTTCTCCAATGTCGCCGACCTGGCATCTTTTGTGTGAGCCAGAAACATAAGCTTCCATTTCGTAAGCGCTTCCGGAGAAGTAAATTCAAAATTCACATTGCCTTCTGCATCCGTTTTCAGATCCGGATAGAAAAATGCTGTTTCATTCAAATTTTGTCGAACCGGAACTTTTTCCAGAGATTCTTTTGACTGTCCACCTTCTTGATTACTTGTGCCTTTACGAACAACAACGACTTCATTTATTTCAGCCATCGCATCTGCAGCGACTTCCTTAGCAGCAACGGCCGGGGCAGGTAACGCTTTACTGTAAGCAGCATTACCCCTAATTCTTATTCCACTTGCTCTTCCTTCAAGACTCTGAAGAACAGCACCATCATAATAAAGCGAATTGTCAAACCAGTTAAATACCGGTACTTCCACATATTTACCATTCATATATTTCAGTCTCTTCTGATAATATTTTTGCAGAAGATTCTCCCTGATATCGTAAGAGGTTATGATGGTATACGGAATATATAATTTTTCCCAATCGAAGCTGTTGGCTGCAAACTGATCAAGAGACATATCATACATATTGGCCAGAACCTCAGCATTGATCTTCTCCTTATCATTCCCTGAAACTTTTACAGACCATTTCTCCTTTACATTAGGCTCCAGTTTATCTCTGAAAGTCACCGTCTCTATTTTAAGAGGCTTTTCAGAGTCCTTAATTTTTAAATTGACAGATTCAGTCTGCACATCATTAAATGCAACAATCTGAAATTGAACATTTAAAACAGATACACTTTTATCTTTAGGAATATCTGCTGAATACTCCAGCATTCCGTTTTTCAGCTTATAGCTTTCAGAAAGGGTGCTTCCTGACCCATTCTGAACAAATACATTGACTATGGCATCAGGAACAGCCGAGTACACATAGATCTTTGCTTTTTCACCTCTTCCCCATTCATTTTTAGGTCCGATAACCTTTAGGAATGTTTTCTGACCAGGCTTTAATGCTCCTTTATCCCAAACACTGAAATTCTGTACGGATTTTATGGTATCTTTTCCTTCCATATTATACAATTCCAGCTGGTAATCACCCGTTTCCAGTTTACCCAGATCCAGATTGGTTGCCAATTGTTTCTGATCTCCAGATGGCTCCTGTGTTTTGGTAAGAACAACTTTTCCGACCTTCCAATTCTTTAATTCATCATTTTTGTCAAATAAATCATGCGGAAATTTCTTAATGAATTCCTCTTTGCTCAATTTTGGCTGATTCTGAACTTCTCTCAGGAAATTATCCCTGAAGATCCTGTCCGGAGACTCCAGTTTAGAAAGCTTTACCTGATACGATTTTTTAAGATCCTGTTCGTTATAGTTTCTTGTCTCTACTTTCACTTTCACATTCTCATCAGCAAAAGCATTATTAATCTCATCTGCCTTGATATAATGGGATACGGAAGCTACCTTCAATTGTGTATTCGCCGTCTGCGTTTCTCCGTTAATATCCGTTACAGAAGCATTGATCTCATAATTATCGATCTGGATACCTTCCAGTTTTTCATCTTTTTTAAGGTCAAGGCGGATAACAAACTCTCCTTTTTCATTTGTTTTTGCTTCACCCAGGATTGAATTTTCATTATCATCCCCTTCAGGATACCACCAGAAATATCTCCAACGGATGTTGCGTTTTTTAATTTCATAACTCACCGTAGTATTGCTTAAGGCAACACCAGAAAACATCGCTGCCTTTCCTTTGAGTTCTATGGTCTGACCATATTTATACTCATCCTTTACGGGATCGAAGGTTACCTCAAATTTTGGTCTCTTATATTCTTCTACCCTTATATCTTTATATCCCTGCGTATTGCCGTCGGTATTCAAATAGAACACCCCATTGAGTTGTCCTTTTGGTAAAATAAAGCTTCCATGATATGATCCGAATTCACTGGTTGTAAAATTTTGTGCAGAGACTTCCTGACCATTGGTATCCACAAGCGTTATTTTCTGTTTCAGGCCTGATACCACCCCTTCCGTTTCTTTATCAATCTTTGTATTGATCACTTTAAAATAGACCGTCTGACCTGGTCTGTAAATTGCACGGTCTGTAAAGATCTGAGCTTTCGAACGGACCTGCTTATTAGGATCATAATTGGAATAATCATCATTCCCATACACCTGCATGATTTGATAATCTTTGGTTTTTGGCTGTTGTATCAAAAATGTCCTGTAGTAATCCTTACTTGATGTTGAAGGAAATTTGAAAACACCTTTATCATTGGTTTTTCCATCAACTTTATTTAAAGTTTTATTGGCTACAAATTCGTAGAACGTAAGATTTTCATTAGCTACAGCTTTTCCGTTTTCGCTGTTTACCAGTTTCAATTCGTTTGAAAGTTGATTTCTGTCTGTTTTCGACTGGTAGATCACCTTGTTGTTTGAAACCAGAAAGTAAAAATTCTGTTTGGCATCATTATCACTGGCGTCAGCTCCTGCAACAAGATACTCAGCAACGTATATACCGGAAGGTAAAGGCTGAATTTCCACTGAGGTTTTATGCATCTGGTAATCTTTAGGATCCGGAAGCTGATAGCTTTCTTTTCTTACCAGGCTTTTTTTCACCTGTCCAAATGTATTTCCATATGAGTTCCTGATATATTGCATGAAAGAAGTAAAATCATCTTTTACTTCGTAAATATTCAATGAAAATTCTGAAACGTTTTTATATTCAGCAACCAGGTGGATAGGAAGATTGGCCTGGGTTTGCTCTTCATATTTGAGAGTAAGATTCGGATTAAGAATCTGATCTTCTTTATTTTTTATATTCTCAAGAAACGGAGATTTCGGATACTGGCTTTTTGCCTGGGCAGCAACTGCTAAAGCTTCTTTTGCTTGCTTTTTTATCAGGTATTCATTCATGATCCCTTCCATGATCAATACCTTATAATCTCCTTCGGTATCAGTCTCCAAAAGATTCTGAAGTTGCACCAGTTTATCTTTGCACTGATTGGCATCACAGTTTTCAGAAAGCTTCTGGTGCATAAAATACAACTTTGCATTTCCTTTATTCTGTGCAATTAATTCATCAAAAATTGTATTGATCTGAGTCCTGTTTTCGGCAAGCTCATTTTTTGTGAAAATTTCGCTATCCCCCAGAAAGTTGATTTTCCTCAGAGAATACCAATCCCACAATGTTGGAAAATAGATAATATCCTTAGTATTTGAAAATGCACTTTTATATTTATCCAAAGAGATTTTTTTCATTTGCTCTTTCTGCTGGTCAAGGTCTTTGAAGTTCTTCGTCAGATAATTTTTAAAATCCAGTTTGCTCCAGGTTTCAATCTGAGAAACGTCCTGAGAGTTCAGGTTCGTCCGTCCATTAATCTCCCAGGAATGCCGTTTATAATAATCCTGAAAAAAACTACTTAAGAGTACATCATACACCACCCTTTCATCACCTTTCAGCTGCTTTTGTGTATCCTGAAGCTTACCGAAGAATTTAGAAGCGGAATTATTCTGATCATCGTCAGTCGTTTGATTTACAATACTAAATTCTGCTTTGAGGGATCTGATCAGCTGCAGTGTATTATTTTCTTTCATAGCTTGTTTTTGTATGTCTAAAACAATGGGAAGATTCGATTTGTACGCTCCTTTCTGGCTGTTGTCAGCAATTTTTTTCCACTGATCGTCGTAGTATTTCTGTGCAAAAACTGCTGAGAAATTCAGCATTAAAAGCAAAAGCATAAAAACCTTGGAAAATCTTTTCATAAATGTTATTTTTGATAAATGAATTTCTTAAAAATACTGAAAAAATATGTCATAGACAGTCAAATTTATGTCTCCGTAATGGGAACTCTTTTTGCAGTATTTTTCATGAAAGAGCAAAACACATTCCGTTTCCCTTCCGTTTTCTTAATTTTTATCACGTATTTCAGTGGTTATCTTTACACTAAGTATCAATACACTAAGCATTTCTTTAAAATATTAATTTTAAATGCTATAGCCGGCGTAATTTGTGCATTTCTCATCATCCATAATCACAATGAAATAAGATTAATCAAATGGTTTATCATAGTCGTCCTCGGATTGTTATATAATAGCTTTTTTCTGGACGTTTATATAAGAAAAATCCCTTTACTGAAGGTCTTTTATGTGGGACTGGTATGGGCACTGGTAAATTGCTGGCTTACATTACCGGAATTCAGCCTTTCCATATTTCTGATCAGCTTCTTTTTTATTACGGCGCTTGTCCTTCCTTTTGATATCAGGGATATGAAAAGTGACAGGGTGCAAACCTTTCCCAAACTGATCGGTACCCAGAATACAAAATACATAGCTTATCTTTTGGTTTTTATAAGTAGCCTGCTGGCTTCTTTTTATCTGGATCCGCCCTACGCAGTTTCTTTTTTTCTGGCCAGTGTGATCACCTATATCCTGATCTACTATTCTGAAAACAAAAGAGATGAGGCTTATTTTTCTTTTGGGGTAGAAACCTGTTCTGCACTTCCCTTTTTATTTTTGGGAATAATGAAGTATTTTTGACAAATGATTATTAAGAAACTTTCTCTGTACAATTTCAAGAACCATGCTGAGAAAAAATTTGAATTCTCCCCTCAAATCAACTGTTTTGTAGGTAACAATGGTGTGGGAAAAACCAACATCCTGGATGCCCTCCACTATTTATCCGTGGGAAAAAGTTTCTTAGGGAATACCGATCTTAATAACATAAAAAAGGAGGAAGACTTTTTCACCATTGATGCCGAAGTTCAGAATGATGATAGTGAGGATACTTTAAAAATATCGCAGCCCAAAGAGGCTAAAAAGATCATTAAAAAAAATGATAAAAGCTATGACCGGATGTCTGACCATATCGGTTACCTGCCAAGTGTAATGATCTCTCCTTATGATTCCAATCTGATTTCGGATTCCGGGGAAAGCCGCCGGAAGTTTTTAGATTCTATGATCTGCCAGACTGATTCGGGATATCTTTTTGACCTCATCCAGTATCAGAAAATCATCCAGCAAAGAAATGCCTTATTAAAGTATTTTGCCAAGAACAGAGTATTCGATAAAGATTCCCTCGAGATTTATGATGCTCCTATCCATAATCACGGAACTAAAATTTTTGAGAAAAGAAAAGAATTCGTTTCCCAACTCAATCCTATTGTTCAAAACTTTTATCAGATTATTTCCGGAGGTAAGGAAATGGTATCCGTAATCTACGAATCTCATCTATTGGAATCTTCATTCGAAAATTTACTTAAGGAAAGCCTGGAAAGAGACAGAATGCTGACGTATACTTCCAGAGGAATTCATAAGGATGACCTGCTTTTCGAAATGGATGCCGCACTGATTAAAAAGATAGGATCCCAGGGCCAGCAAAAATCCTTTCTTATTTCGCTCAAACTTGCCCAAATGAGTCTCGTAAAAGAGCTTACCGGTAAAACGCCCATTCTTTTACTGGATGATATTTTTGATAAGCTGGATGACCATCGCGTGGCACAACTTATTGAGTTGGTCAATAAAGAAAATTTCGGGCAGATTTTTATTACAGATACCCATAGGGAAAGAACGGAAAGTGTAGTTAAGAAAATAAATGAGGAAAGTATAATTTTTGAAATCTGATGTGGGAAACAAAGTAGGAAGTTCAGAGTACGAGTTAGAATAAAATTGCTTTTGATCTCTTCTTAAAAACACATAAAAACTCACTTTTCTTTATCAAACATGAAGGTATTAGAGAGAACAGAAACCAAAACGTACCATACATTACCTGCAAAAAATAAAAATTTAATCCACAATTTCTAATACATAATCCGAACCTCGGATCTAAAACAATGAAACGAAAAAAAAGAGAATTTCAATCATCCGACCTTGTTAAATCCTTTGCCAGAATACACGGTTTTGAGGATAAATTGATCGCATTTGAAATCAAGGATTTTCTGGAAGATTATCTTGATGAAAGTCTTTTTCAGGAAATCAGAAGTGTAGGGATCCATGACCAATGTATTGTGATCAAAATAGATTCCCCTCTTTTAAAAAATGATTTTAAGATGCGGAGAAGTTTTTACCTGAAGAAATTCCAGGATAAATTTGGTCAAGAGAAGTTTAATGATCTTCAGATTTTGTAGATATGGTATTGTTCATCAGATCATCCGCATGTTTATCCAGCCTTGAACTTAAAGGGAAAAAGAACTTAAACGGATGACTTAAAAAATACCTGAATATTTCTTTATAAATCTCACTTACCTGCCCGAAATTCAGTTTTCTGGAACGGAACGCTAAAAACATAGACAGCCCGAAGCTTACCAGGAAGTTAAAGAATCCTATTAAGAATACCGTAAAGAAGGAAATCCAGAATGTGTAGGCATCCACAGAGAAATCTTTTCCATATAATCCAAGTGCCAGATTTCCTGCAGCAAAGGTAATGTGCCGGATATCCAGATCCAAACCAAAAAATAACCCAACCGGAGCAGTAGCACCGAGGAAAACCCCGAACCAAAAATTAGATATAATTCCCGGCCAGTTCTTAGCATAGTATTTAGAAAGGTTTTTCGCAAATTTAACCCCGAATAATTTTCTGATGGATATATTTTTTGCTATCCTTTCAGGGATCTGGTAAAATACGGAGTTGTTTCCTATATTTCCCGAAATAATTCCTGAGATGAAAAGATAGAAACCTGCAATACTTGCATGCAAAATAGCTTTTGACTGAAAAGGATCCAGGTCTTTAAGCAGCTTGTCGGATCTGTCGACAGCCAGGTTTTGGGAGAAAAAAACATCCAGCCCATAAATAATAGCCAGAGCTATCGGAAATGATAACGCTACATTTCCCACAAAAGCAATAAACTGACTTCTGAATAGTTTAGAGACAAGATGTGCAAATTCCGTGTTATTTCTTTTGCTGTTGCCTTCTTCAGCAAGTACTTTAGTCATAGTTGCAGCAGTCATCGCCGGCTGCTTGGTTGCTAAAGTAAATCCCATCAGGTAGATCATAACGAATCCCATGGCATAATTCATAGAATATAAAAATGCGTGGGAAAAATCACTTCCCGGAATATATCCGTACAACATTTTCAACACACAGAGTGCTCCTACGATAATTCCACCACCACTGGCTTTATAGAACATTTTCATATATTCTTTCCTGGTGGAGGTAATATAATGTGATCCGGCTTCTGCCGTATGATTTGTAATAAGATGGGAAATCAGTCTTGTACTGTCATTAATAAGCTCTGCGATATTATTCTTATGGGATTTATACCGGAGAATATTAAACATCAGCTGTTTGGATTTGATAATCACATCTTCATCACCATTGATGACCAGAAGCTTGATGATTTCATTAATTCTTTCAATTTGCTGACGGATTTTCAGAAGTGACTGATTGATCTTCCCTGAAATTCCATATTTTGAAGAGTTTTTAAAAGCTATATTAACAAACTCATGACATTGCTGGATGTAGATCTTAATCTGCTTGTAGCTGCTGTCTTTTGAGTGAAGCTGCAATCCGGGGTCGGCTTCCAGTTCCGCAGCAAGGCTTTCCAGCTCGTTTTGTAAAGCTAAAAAAGGATTGTCAAAATTCCTGTATTCGGGAGCCATTCTCACCACTTCCACCTCCATAGCCATTCCTGTAACACGCCAGGAAAGGATATTCATCGAGAAAATAAGCTCTCTTTTAACATTATTTTTTATAATAAAATCAGAAATCCCTAAAATTGTAAGGAACTCATTGATTTCATTTTCCGGAAGATTGTGAAGATATTCAAGATCTTTCTTTGGTCTCAGGCTGATATTATCAATAAGATACCACACCGTTTTCTCCTTTTCTACAGGAGGAAGAACTTTATTAAGAATTCTTTTTTTCAGTTCCGGTAAAAAGGCATTTTCAGAAAGGATATTCGCTTCTGTAAGCGAAAGGTTAAAAGGCCTCCCCTCAAAAATATTGTAGATATAATGTTTAAAATTGGCTGTAAAATCCGGATTACTTTTAAAGAAATTGAGGACATCTGTAAAATCAGCTCTCTTAATGCTTTCCAAAAACTCGGCAAACGGTTCTAAGGAAAGAGTTTCGTTCTTAAAAGAAAAATATTTTTTAAGGACGGTTTCAAAATTTGTGCTGGAATTGAAAAATTTCATTAGTACAAAGATACTATTTCAAACTTACATTTCTCATTTGTCTTAAAATCCAGTTGTGTTTCCTTGTCAGGTAGGCTGAAGGATTTTTAGGGTCATACTCTTTAGGGTTTGGCAAAACAGCCGCTATCCAGGCCGCTTCCGAACTTGTTAGGTCTTTAGACGATTTCCCGAAATAATATTCGGATGCAGCTTCTACTCCAAATACCCCACGTCCCATTTCAATGGAATTAAGATATCTTTCCAGAATAATGTCCTTACCCCATACTTTCTCAATGATAAAGGTGTAGACAGCCTCTAATCCTTTCCTGATCCAGCTTCTTCCCTGCCAGAGGAAAATATTTTTAGCCGTCTGCTGGGAAATGGTGCTTCCGCCTCTTACTTTTTTTCCTTTTTCATTATGTTTCATCGCTTTCTCAATAGCCACATAATCGAAGCCGTTGTGCGTAAAAAATTTCTGATCCTCAGAAGCAATGACCGCCTTCTTCACATTATTACCCATTTCATCATAGGAAATGTAATCCCTTTGTAATTTTCCATACTGGAACAGGCCTCCGATCTGAGTAATTGTAATGGGTGGATTAAAGAATCTGCCCCATATAATGAACACCACATTCAAAATCAGAATGATAAACAACAGTTGTTTTATTTTTTTCCACATACCTTTAAAAAAAGCACTACAAAAATAAACAAATCCTTCGAGTTATTGCAATTCTTTCATATAGACCAGCTGATATCCCGGCAAAAGTTCGGGGTGGAAAATCTTAATATAGTCTTTCAGTACCCAATCCGATCTTACCACACCACTTTCAAAAAAGTCATTGGCTTTTTTGATTTCCCTTCCCGAAATACTGTATATTTTCCCTTTCGAAAATACTCCCAGCTTACTGTAAAAAGGATTTATATTCAGCATTTCTTTTTTTGAAGTATGGTTTCCTGCATTGATCCAATACTGAACTTTATCAGACTTTGAGAAAACTTCCTCAAAACTCATGGTCACAGCTTTTTCCTCATTATTATTTTTCAGGATATATTCTGCATTGGCATCTGAAATAAAGTTCGCTACAGACGTTTTTCCTCCGGGTAAATACCAAACATCTCCATACATCTCATTGGCAAGAACTACCGGTTTATCCTTAGCGGTTAAGGCAAGTTTTTTTAATTCGTTATAGTTCTTTTCAATTTCAGCGTATTTGGCTTCTGCTTCTCTTTCTTTTCCAAAAAGTTTTCCGAACACTTTCAGATATGCTGTTTTTTCAAGTGCTTTTTGCTCAAGATACTCATCAAAAAAAACAACCTGAATTCCGTTATTTTTTAATAACTGATAGGTATTTTCGAAGCTTGCAATATAGTTGGTGAAAACGGCATCCGGTTGTAAGGAAATAATCTTCTCCACATCGTATTTCTGATCACTTCCTACATTCTGGATCTTCCCTTCTTTAAGCAATCCCTGAATTTTTTCCGAATAAATATATTCGGGACTTGAAATCCCTACGACCAGATTTTCCGCATCCAAAGCTGAAACATATCCCATCAAACTGGCGTTGAGAAGGACCACTTTTTTAAATGGAACCTGATTATTTTTGAAATCATAGGTATAATTCCCCGACTTGATGTGTAAAATATTAGCTTCATCCTTGTATTGAAGCTTTTTTGAGATAACCGTCCAATCATCGGACGAAATTTTTTGCTCTCTTTTACAGGAAATTAGAGTACAAAACGCAAATAGTAGTAAAATTCTTAGTTTCATATTTCAAAGAAAAGAAAAAAGTGCTATATTTGCAAACCTTTAAACGATAAGGATACAATGGCCTCGTGGCGCAACTGAATAGCGCATCTGATTACGGCTCAGAAGGTTACAGGTTTGAATCCTGTCGAGGTCACCAAAGCCAAAAGGCGCCAGCTGAAGACAGTTGGCGCCTTTTTTTTGCTTTTAATTCCAGAATCCAGATTAATCTTTTTTAACTTGCCTAAAAATTCAATTACTAAAGTTTCACCACCGCTCTCCCCTTCATTTTCCCGCTGTATTTTATATCAACATATTCGGACAGCTCTTCAAGACTTATTACTTTTGCTAAATCTTTAAGCTGTTGAGAGTAGACAAGGAAAAAATATCCTTTTAGGAACCACAAAACCGATAAGCGAAATTGCTTACGAACCCGGTTTTGAACATCCTTCCCACTTCATCAAAATTTTTAAAACCAAAGCCGGAATTTCTCCACTGCACTTCAAAAAGCAGTTTTCTGAGCAGAATTAAATTAAGTCTTTAAAATATTGCTGCGATATTTTTCGGGCTAAATCCAAACTGTTTTTTAAAGGCATATGAAAAATGAGAAAGATCTTCAAAGCCCAAATCTACATAAATTTCTGAAGGTGACTGCTGTTTTTCCTTCATTAAAAAATAAGCTTCATCCAGTCGTTTCTGTAAGATCCATTTGTGTGGAGAAGAGTGAAAAATCTTCTCAAAATCGCGTTTGAAAGTTGCTAAACTTCTTCCTGTGAGATAAGCAAAACGTTCGAGATTGACGTTATATTTATAATTTTGAATCATAAAAGATTCCAAATCAATTTTAAAAGGCTCTGAAAAATCGAAAAGAATATTTTTGAGCTCAGGCTGAATCTCGATTAAAATAAATAATAACTCTTTAATTTTAAGGTCAATAAAATCTTTGGTCAGCAGTTTCGGGTTTTCAAGAATGGTTTGCAACGAGGTGATGTAATTTTGAAGCACAGCATTCACTTCTATTGAAACCAAAGGCTTTAAAGCTTCAGAATGGTTGGATAAAAAATGATATTCTTTCGCCATAGTCTGTAAAACCTCCTGATTCAGATAAATATTCATGCTTTCAAAACTTCCTTTTTCGGGCGGACATTTGGTAAATTTCACCAACTGATTTTTCCGGATTAAATTAAAATCACCTTCCTTCGCAATGTATTTTTCCTTACCGTCAGACAGCACAAATTGTCCCGAAATTTGAAAAGCAAGGACGTGCTGAGGAACAAAATTTTCGCCTTTTCGGCTTACCTCGTGATAGCAGGAATAGACAATATCAGATTTTTCCATTTTAATTGATGCTAAAAGACAAAGCGTCATTTTTTGAAACAACGCTTTATCAAATGTACAAAATATTATTGCAGAACTGCTTTCGGTTCAAGATAAGCTTCCAAACCATACACACCGTATTCTCTGCCAATTCCAGACTGTTTGAAACCGCCAAACGGGACCATTGGGTCGTGGCGGAAACCGTTGATACATACTCTTCCCGCATCAATTTGTGAAGCCACTTTCTGAGCTCTTTCCACATCAGATGAACTGATGTAAGCCGCTAAACCATAAGGCGTATCGTTCGCGATTTCTATCGCTTCTTCTTCCGTTTTGTAAGGGATAATGGATAAAACAGGACCAAAAATCTCTTCCTGAGCAATTCTCATTGTATTGTTTACATTGGTAAAAATGGTCGGTTTTACAAAGTTCCCGGCTTCCAGTCCTTCAGGCTTGCCTTCTCCTCCGGCTAATAAAGTTGCCCCTTCTTCCAACCCTATTTTTATGTAATTCTGAACTCTTTCAAATTGTTTTACACTCACCATCGGTCCCACATTTGTATTTTCACTTTGTGGCAATCCTACAATTACTTTTTCTGCCGTTGCTCGTGCAATTTCATTCACTTTATCAATCTGATTTTCAGGAACAAGAAGTCTTGTTGGTGCGATACAGGCCTGTCCGCTGTTCATATACGCTCCGAAAATCGCTGTAGGAATAACTTCTTCAAGATTGGCATCATCCAAAATAATATTGGGTGATTTTCCTCCCAACTCCAGAGTTACTCTTTTCATTGTATCGACCGCAGTTTTTGCAATAAGTTTCCCTACCGCCGTAGAACCTGTGAACGAAATCTTGGAAACATCAGGATTAATAGTTAATTCCGTTCCGACTACATTTCCCAAACCTGTCACAAAGTTGATAATTCCTTTGGGCAAACCAGCATCGTGAAAGGCTTCCATCAAAACCTGAGTCTGCAGACCGCTCATTTCACTTGGTTTAATGACCACTGTACAACCTGCCGCAATCGCTGTCGCCACTTTACTGCAAACCGAACTATTACTGGCATTCCACGGGGTGATAATTCCTACAACACCGACAGGTTGTAAAAGAACTTTTGAAGAATTAATGGTTTGTTCAAATTCAAAATTTCTGATAGATTCTATCATTGAATCGAACCAACTGTTGGTGTTATTACTGCTTAAAGTAACAAACTGTTTGCTTCCTCCGTATTCTTCGATCATTACGTCGATGAGCTCCTGATTTCTTTTCTCTACCGCATCTTTAAGCTTTTCAAGATAGGAAATTCGCTCATCCACTGTAGATTTTGAGAAGGTTCTGAAAGCTTCTTTTGCTGCTGCAATGGCGTTTCTGGTATCAACTTCGTCTGCCAGAGTTATCTCTCCTATTTTTTGGTTATTAGACGGATTGATTAAATCTAAAGTTTCTGTTCCGTGAGGCGTTACAAACTCACCATTGATGTAAATTTTGTTTACTGTTCTCATTTCTAAAATTTTATAGGACAAAGTTAGATGAGAAATGAAAGGTAAACTTTGTAAAAAAGCTCAATGTGAGTTTGTAAAAAAGTTCAGATTATAATCCTGAACTTACTTAACTGCTTCTTTTTTATACTGAACAGGTGTTACACCAGGAAAGCCTGTTTGCACACTCTGCTGTCCATTAATGGATGAAGAGGAAGTGAAAGATTCAGATATTTGTTGTATGATATTAAATCATTAAAGGCTTTCATAGCTTCAAAATTGTAAAGTTCTTCCTAAAACTTTTAGCAAATGTTTCGATATTTCTTCATTCAAATAAAAAAAAGCGGACGAAAAAATTAAACCAGGTTATGTTATTTTTTCTGCTCAAAGATTTAAGTATAAACGATCAATACTTTTCTTGAACCACACAAGCAAGTAAATTGAACCGTACACAAAAGTAGAATATCCATTAATACCTGAACTTTGTCCTATTAAATAAATCAAAATGTCAGAAATTAAAAAAATACAGTTAGGTCAAAATGGACCTATGGTTTCAAAGCTTGGTTTGGGATGCATGAGAATGTCATCAGTTTGGGGCGGTTCGACACCTGATGAAGCAGAAAGTATTGCTACTATTCGTCAGGCATTGGATAATGGAATAAATTTTCTCAATACCGGAGATTTTTATGGTGCAGGTCATAACGAGATGCTCATTGGAAAAGCAATTAAGGGAAGACGTGAAGATGCATTCATCAGTGTCAAGTTTGGCGCTATTTTCCACAATGGCCAGTGGATTGGAATGGATCTTCGTCCTGTAGCAATCAAAAATTTTGTCAATTACTCTCTTACCCGTCTGGGAATTGAGACCATTGATCTTTATCAGCCAAGCAGGATGGATGGCAGTGTTCCGATAGAAGATATTATTGGAACAATCGCCGGTCTTGTTGAAGAAGGGAAGGTACGTCATATCGGAGTATCGGAGATCACAACGGATCAGCTTCGTAAAGCTAATAATATATATCCAATCAATGCTTTGGAAATCGGATACTCTTTGGCAGACCGCCAGATAGAAGAAGATTTATTACCAGCCGCCCGAGAATTAGGAATCGGTGTCATCGCCTTCGCAAATACTGCGGAAGGGCTTTTGAGCGGGGATCTTCAGTCACCATTATCAGAGAATGATTACCGAAATCATTTCTCCCGTTTTAAGAGTGAAAACCTGATTCATAATCTTGAAAAAGTAGAAGTGCTCAAACAGATGGCTCTACGCAAAGGTTTCACACCGACACAGCTTGCTATTGCATGGGTAAAGGAACAAGGTAAGAATATAATGCCGCTCGTAAGTATGAGCCGCAGATCGAGACTACCTGAAAATATTTCTGCAATGGAAATTATATTCACTCCTGAGGAAATGAACATTTTAAACACTACATTTGCAATAGGCGCCATAAAAGGCGGTACCTATCTTCAAAGATAATGGAAAGTCCAGCAGAGATTTTACCCGGCGTTATATTTTATTCCTATCTTTCTTCGGAGCAGAAACAAAAGGTCTGCTTTTGGAATCATCATACCTTAGTTTTACAGGTTTCAGGTCAACTTGTCTTGGAGACCTCAGAGCAGAATACTTCCATCTCTGCGGGAGAGGTTTTATTAATACGAAAAAATCAATTGGGAACCCTTACCAAAACACCTCTTCCCGGCGGACATTATGAAACTATCGTTATATCTCTGCAGGAAGATCTAATGCGTAAGATTATTTTGGAGGAGAGAATGGAAGCGGCTGGTAAATACATTGGACTTCCTAATTTGATAATCCCTCATAATGAATTTCTAAAAGGATATTTCCAGTCTATTGTTCCCTATGCCAGAAACTCAGGTGCTCAAATGACCGACGAAATGGGACTTTTAAAAGTGAAGGAAGGCATTAAACTTATGATTCTTGCCATGCCTGAACTACAAAACTTTCTATTCGATTTTTCTGAGCCTTACAAAATAGATCTTGAAAAATTTATGCTCAGTAATTATCATTTTAATATTTCGGTTGAAAAATTTTCCCAATTGACAGGAAGAAGCCTTTCAGGATTTAAGAGAGACTTCCAGAAAACATTTGGAATGCCCCCGCGAAAATGGCTGCAGGATAAAAGATTGAATGAGGCAAGACATCTCATCGAAAGTAAAAACCAACGTCCATCTTCCATTTATCTTGACCTGGGATTTGAAAGCCTTTCTCATTTTTCCCATGCTTTTAAAAAGAAATTTGGAAAAGCACCTACATTAGTTTTGTAAAAAATGATAATTAATACATATGAAGCGGCTCTGGGTAGTTTAAAACTCTTCAGAGCCGGCTTTTATATGAGTCTGATACTATTTGATATTTTAATGTACCAAACTATATTTTCCAATCTAACTATCTAGTAATATCATACTATTTCCTATTTCTTAATTAAATCTTCATTTATAATTAAAAGACCGTTGAATCCAATGTAAGGCCTACTATTCTACTAATTTTTTTGATTTGTAGAATGAAAAGCCATAGACAAAAAATTAATAGAAATTATTTGTAAAAATGAATTTTGCAACTCTTGGTTAATTTGACTCAAACGAACCAAATCGTCTATAAAAGTGTTCGAAGATACGCTTGTCTTAGTCACAAGACCAACATTTGAAGATTTCACTCTTCGATGTCGGTTTTTTTATGTCCTAATCCGTTATATATTCCGTATGTTAAATATATTGTCCCCTAATATTTACAAAAAATTGATTCCTTTTTTCATAGATTCTAAACACTAATATACTTTTTGAGTACTTCAAGAAGATCTGCCTGCTTTACAGGTTTGGGAAGAAAATCATTCATTCCGGCCTCAAGGCACTTTTCTTTTTCACCCAACACATTTCCTGCCGTAATGCCTATGATAGGTATATGTTCATATCCCGGCAGCATTCTGATATTGCGTGTTGCCTCAATACCGTCCATTATTGGCATTTGTACATCCATCATGATAATGGAAAAGTGTTTTTTCCTGCATTCCTCCAAAGCCTGCAGTCCATTGACTGCTTCCGTCAGATGTATATTGGGAGCAAAAGATTTCATTATCCTATTATTCAGGACCATATTTACTACATTATCATCAACCAAAAGCACTTCTAATTCCGAGGTAAATACATGCGTAACTTTCTCAGAATAATCCTTAGTAATTTCTACTGAATAGCTTTGGTCTACTTTTTTTAAAGTTTTGTATAAATCATGTGATTTGATGGGTTTCAAAAGTAAATGAGCATTATCAATTTTTCTAACTGAATTAAGTATGCTCAGTTCTTCAGAAGAAGAAGAAAGTACTATAAATGGTGAAGTCTCTTTTCGCTGATTGAACAGCTCTGTTATTTTATTTATTGTTTCCAATCCGGACATAATAGGCATATGATAATCCATCAGGATAACATCAAATCTCTCACCTTTCAACAAGATCTCTAAGGCTTTCATCCCATTAGAAGCCAAGGTAGACTTGATATTTTTATAGGTAAGCATGTGCTCAAGAATAATCCTGTTGGTTTCATTATCATCAACCACTAAGGCCGTTTTAATAGTTATTTCCTCCTCCTCTCTCACTTGAGGAATCTCGTAAGGAATCTCAATGTCAAAGAAAAATACAGACCCTTTTTCCCTTACGCTGTTCAGCGACAAATGACTTCCCATATATCCCAGGATAGTGTTAGAAATGGTAAGCCCCAAACCCGTGCCACCATATCGTTTACTGATGGAACTGTTTTCCTGAGTAAAGGCATTAAAAATGTATTTCTGTTTCTCAACAGGGATGCCAATTCCTGTATCTCGTACCGAGAAGCGCAAAGCGATTGTACGATCATTCATGTGCAACTTCTCTACTTTTAGCTCAATCTCTCCCTTTTCTGTAAACTTCACAGCATTCCCCAGAAGATTGATCAAGATCTGTTTTAACCTTGCTTCATCCATATAAAGTATTTTTGGAAGGCCCGGCTCAATATTGAGAAGTAGTTCGATATCTTTTTTCTGGGATTGATAAATGATCACATTTATTACCTGGCTTAACATATCATAAACATCACATTTTTCAATCAAAAGCTCCATTTTTCCGGATTCTATCTTAGAAAAATCCAATATATCATTGATGATGCTAAGCAGGTTTTCTCCTGACTCATTGATGTAATTCAGATATTGCATCTGTGTTTCATTCAGCGGTGTCGTAAGGAGAAGGTCTGAAAAACCAATAACTCCGTTTAAAGGAGTCCTAATCTCGTGACTCATATTGGCCAGAAATTCGGATTTTGCCTTGCTGGCTATATCTGCTGTTTCTTTGGCATTTTTCAATTCTTCATTTATCTTTACAGCATTTGTAATATTCTGTATAGAAATAATTACACCACCTATTTCATCTTTTGTAAGATACCAAGGTCCAACTTTAAGATCGTAATGCTGGATTTCTTCTTTTCCTTCTACTTTTAGCGTAAAATCACCGTTAATATACGTTTTCCCCAATAGTGCATTCTCATAGATCTCTTTTCCTTTTTCGGGAATATTAGGTGATATCGTGAATAGATTATTGCCGATAAGATCTACATTATTCATACGGAATTCCTCTCTCCATCTGCTGCTTACAGCAATATAGTTAAGGTCTTTATCAAACATGGCCAAAGGAACAGGAACATCAGTGACAAAAGATTGCATTATTGCCTCTTTCCGGGAAACCTCGAGAAACATTTTTTTGAATGCATCAATGTCCTGAATGATTCCGAAAACCCTTTTGCAAATATCATCTTCAAATTCAGGAATACCTTTTACTCTTACCCAGGTCGTAACTCCATCATTACGTAAAAGCTGAAGCTCCTCATCAAAAGGAATTCCTTGTTGTATTGCCCTGTTAAACAAATATTTTATTCTTTCTCCACTTTCTCCTTTGTAAAATCCCAAGGCATTTTCAAAAGTAGGCTGGAGATCATCTTTCAGTTTGTGAATTTCTCTTGTACTTTGAGACCAAAAGATCTTTCCGGTCTTCATATTGACCTCCCAACCTCCAACTTGGGCTACTGAACTTGTTTCCTCAAGCATTTCTTTAGTATCAAAAAGATCTTTTTCTAACTTACCACGACGAATAAGGTCAGATTTTAGTTGTATATAAACAAAAACGGTTACACCAATGGCTGCAATGGCTGAAAAAATGATGAACAAAACCGTCCACTGGGAAGATTTTTTCAGATCTTCATTTTTTATAGCAAGTTGGACTTCCTCGTGTTTTACAAATTTCTGAACGAGCCTGCGACATCTGTCCATAGCCTCCTTGTTTTGTACAAGTTCTTCCGGACTCATTAATATTCCTTGTTGCCGATTCTTAATAAGTAAGGCATATTCCTTCATCATCATTTGTGAAGCGTCTAGCAGTTCATTTAAGACCTTAATCTGATCTTTGTTTTTAAGATTAAGTCTATCTTTATTCGAAACGAGCAACGGATATTCATCCTTGCTTTTATTGAAAGGTTCAAGAAAATTTTCCCGGCCGGTAAGCTGATACCCTCTATTTCCCGTTTCAGCATTTAAAAGAGTATTTAATATATCTTTTGCTAAGCTTATAGATTCTTTACTTTTTATGAGGTTTTCCCTATTCTCCATCTGCTTACGTATGCTGATATAAGATGCTATAGAACTAGCAATCAGAAGTACCAAAGAAATCACTACACCAATTTTAAGATTTCTTATAATTTTTTTCGGCATGGAATAGTATTTTGTAATAAAAATAGGTCATTTTATATTAGTAGCAAATTAATTTAGAAATTTGTCGGAAAATATTGGAAATGAGTACAGATCATAATGAGCCTATATTCCGGAGAGAAACTCTATATTAAAATGCTTATTATCAATTCCGAAAATTCCCAGTTTCGGATGAAAATTGATGCGTCATTCTTTCGATCTGACTGCTGCTTTGTACGAAGAAGCTGATAAGGAGAAAGAAAAGCAGCATATTGCATCATTTCATTGAATGACAATCAATTTATGATAGAATATTTACTGATTATATAGCCTGAGAATTTCCACCAATTCAGGTATGGATCGTATCTTCAGCTTCTCAAACAACCTGTTTTTATACGTACTGATCGTTGATGAATGGAGATTCAACTGATTAGAAATTTCTTTAAGGGGAAGGCCTTCTGCAAGTTTATTGGCAATTTGCAATTCCCGGTCTGATAGTGCTTCAAGGGGAGAATTTTTTCCTGAACCGGTTAATGATTCAAAAAAAATCGCTTCTTTTATATTATCACTGATATATCGGCCTTTACTGACCATCGCCGTTAAAGCGGTCTCAATTACTTCAGCGGAACTCAGCTTGCTTAGATAGCCTCCTGCCCCCATTTTTAGATAGCGCATCCCATACAGCTCTTCATCCTGTGAAGAAAATATTAGAGTTTTTAATTCAGGCTGGTGAATCTTTATGTAATCTATTGCTTCCTGAACAGTACCATTAGGCATATTAACATCCATAATGGCCAGATCCAGCTTTTCATTCAGAATTAATTTGTACAGCGATTTATAATCCTCTACTTCTGAAATGATGGCATCGGGAATCAATCGTTTGATCGTTTGTATCAAGCCCATCCGAACAATACCATGATCATCTGCTACTACAATACGAATGTTTACTTTTAAACCCATTATTCTATAAATTTATGTAAAAAAAGGGAAACCGTAGTGCCATTATCTTCAGTGGAAATGATTTGGATGTTTCCATGCAGCAAGGATATAAAATTTTTTACAATTTTCAAACTTAACCCAGCTCCTTTCTCGCCGGCAGTCCCCAGGAATATAGGATTACCATACGTATAGATCGCAGGTAAATACTTTTCATTGATTCCCATTCCGGAATCAATTACAGAAAGCACAACCTGATCACTCTCTGTAATTACCTGTAAATAAACATCCTGTCCCGGAAAGGAATATTTTACCGCATTGTTAAAAATTTTATCTAAAACGTATTCGATCAACAGGCGGTCGCTTGTAAGAAACGCGTTATGATCTCCCTTAAAATAAAATTGAATATTTTTTTCTTTTAATTTAGCAGCGTATTTTTCTTTTAAATAGTGAAAAAGATCTATCACCATAATTTTAACGGGTCTAATCTTAAATTCCCCGTATTGCGTTTTTAGCCAGGCAACGCTGTCCTGGATAGTTTGCAGATTCTTCTGGGCATCTTTTTTTACCTGCGGCAACAACTTAAAAAAATCTTCCTCACTTATGGTCTTCTGCTCTAGCTCCTCTATCAGCCACAGAAAGGTTCCAAACAGTTCTTTTGAGTCATGAGACAATATCGAGATCAGTCCGTTCTTAAAATTGATTTCGTTTTCGAGTCTTTCAATTTTCAATTGTAGTTCGTTAATAAAATCATTCATAAATTAAGTATCACAGTTTTAGAAGCTTTTGAATTACTTTTTTGAAGAGGGCAGAAAGGTATATTGTTTCAATATGATTAAAAAATACAGTTCAGCCCTTTCTTCCAGGAGTTAGCAAGTTATAAAAAATATCATATTAGTAAAAAGAAAAATGAAATAGTATCTATTTGAAAACAATAAATGCATTATTTTATTAACTAAAACTTGCTTTGCATGACGTGATATTTCGGCAGAGTTTCTATTCTGTAAAACCGTTTACCGGCACTACCGGAAATGGTAAAAGATGGAGCATGCGACAATATCATCAGATTGCTGATCGAATCTAGCCCAATGATGCAAATTAAAAATAGGTGCCTGAAGCGGCAATAATTGATAGCCAGACCAAAATATATTGGGAATCCTGGACAGTTTTGTGTTTGGACCAACCGCTATAATTGACCCTCAGCCATGAAATATTGGAATGAAATACTCAGAAAAAGAATTATTTGAAGGTGTAAAGCTTATTTATGCCTTATGAAGCTTTTTAAGGAATTCCGCCGGCATTGAAAACAAGAGATGAAATTGAAGTTGAAATTCTAAAATATTGACTACTCTAAAGTATTGTTAAATTGCCGTAAAGCTATAATAAACATTGATAGAGTAAGTGGTATTTTCCTTTCCTACCAAACTTTGAGCACCTGCAGGTGGTATGGTGTATCTTATGTTCAGTTCCCGGTCCAAAACCGGTGCTCCGTTAAAAAGTATTTTTTGAGGAGTTTTGGATAAGGGAACATTTACAGAACTTCCATCTACGCCTATTTGTAATATGTTGGAATTGATATCGGTCTGGAGGCCACCTTTCTTGAAATAATTTTCGTCCGATTTTACATAGAGCTCGAAATTTTCATTGTTGGAAAGCATAATTTGGTTTGGAACCATTTGTGACTGACCATTGGTGTAATGGGCAGCGGTATTAAAATTGAAATTTACATTTCGGCCGGAACTGGGAATGGTAATCTCCGACAGAGGGAGCACCTTTATCTGAACAGCCGTATTTTGTAAACTATTGATTGAGCTATCTATGCTTCTGGCATTGAAATTCAATTCAAACGTATAAGTTCCAGCTTCAAAAAAATAGTTTTTAAAATCTTCAGCAGACACATGAAGCTCTGGAATGAAGCTATTTCTGTTTCCCGCTACAACACTGAAATTAGCCGTGGAAAAATTCTGAAAATCGGCAGATAAGGCTTTGGTCGTGAGAGCTGAGCCATTGCTAGCCAATTTAATGCTTGCTATATTTCTGGTTCCTGAAACACCTTTAGAGGAAGTGAACTGAACGTTAGTGGAAGCAGTTTTTGCCCAAAAATTAAAATCGACCGTATGCGCGATTTCCGTATTCCCCAAATCCCATACCCGCGTGCCCGTATTGCGATAGTCATTCAAAGAAGATATTTCTATGTATTTTGTTAAAGAGTTTGTAATCCATCGTATAGATGAAGGAATCACTAAGATAGTTTTAAAATTGCGTGGTGTAAAATCATTATAATTTTGAGTAATTTCCATGGAGTAATTCCCAGCCCGAAAGGTATTGGCAGTAAATTGTGAAGCAGGAATTTTAAATGTAAAATTAATATTTCCCCGATTGAACCCTCCCCCGAGACTGGTCGATGGTGGTTCAAACCATTTTATGGCGCTTGTACTGAACGACTGAAAACCTGGCAAATAACCTGTTAATCCTGTATATGGCAGCTGCCCACCCATACTTTCCAACTGCCACAGAAGAATGGAAGCGGGTAAAGTAAGCGAGGAAGAAGAGTGGGTAAAAGTTGGTCCCGAAACAGAGGTAAATGTAGGAGCTGTTGGGAGTATCCCTAAAAAGGCATAATCCCAGTTTGTTCTGTTGGCGTTCGTCATTACCCTTGTAGGTACTGAGGTAAATTCGCTCCTGTTAAAAATATTATTTTCAGGAACCGAAAGGTACACATCCTGAGCTTTCGTAGCTGTAGATCCGCAAAGTACAGTAAAAATTCCTATTAAAAAAGCCCTCTTCTTTTTCATACTTTTAAATTTAAAACTTTTTCACCTTAATGATGGTGTCTTTCTTCTTGTATTCAAAAACCACGGTTTTTGAGTAACCTTCTTTTGTCACCAAAATGGTTTGGGTGGGTTGTGTATAGCTGTATTTGTCATTTTCAATATAGAGATCATACTTGCCGTCTTTGAGGAAAAACTCAAACTCATTCTTTGGGTTAACCACTGCGGTATAAATTTTACCATCTTCCCCTTTTGCATATACTACAATCCCTGTTACATCTGTTTCTACAGTATCGTAAGCTTGTTTAATCTCCGTTAATTTCCCAGTTACTCTGATGTTTTTTACCAAGCCCACTTTGCGGTTGATATTATTGTGCACCATAATGACAGGATCCGTCATCAACCGGGAGCCCGCACTTTCGTTCACCTTCAGGGTATAAGTACCTTCAGGAACATTCTGAAAAACTACTTTTCCATTCTTATCCGTCATCGCTACATAATTGTCCAGTTTTACAATTTCATTAGCAAGTACCGATTCACCGGACTCCAGAAGTCCATTATAGTTTTTATCTTCAAAGAACTGGAATGCCACTTTATGATTTCCTAGAGCCGTAGCGGTGGTAAAATATTTTTTAATTCCCACCCTGAACTGGTAATAACTGCCGCTGCTTGCATATTCAGCCGTAGATTTATAACCGGAAAGATTAAAATAACCAGTGGTGGACCAGGAAGGCGAAATCTTATATTCCAGATTACCGGTAATATTGCTGTTTAAATTTTTATAAAGTTCCGAATAGAAGGCTCCGGCAGAAAAAGATCCGGTCAGATTATGATTGAGCATCTGGAAATTATACGAGGCGTATACATTGTAGTTGGCAAAATTACGGTCTGCATTGTAATAAGAAGTTAAATCAAAGACACTGGTAGCATTCCATTGGGCAGTTCCGTTAAGGGAAAATGATTTATATCTGTAAGATAAAGTTGTTTTTAGACTATTGAACCAGTCCTGTTTATTGTTCTCTTTTGAATAAGAATATTCCGCCGTTAGGTTGAATCCATGAGCACCTAATGTCGTGCTTATATTGGCTTCCAACTTGTATGAAAAAAGCTCCTGTGATGTATAAAAATTAGCTGTTTTCTGGTTTTCAACCTTTGGAGAAAGTAGAAAATTCCACTTCTTTAAAGAAAACTGATAGCCTAACCCCAAAGCTTCTGTACTGTTGAAATAATAGCGCAAATTAGCGGTATTCCCCGGTTGGATTGGCTCACTTTGGAAACTTAGGAACTCAGGTTCTACCTGCGAATTCTGATATTGTATAAAAGCGCGTTGAGAAGCGGAAAATTGGTGACCGATTCGCTGATTTGAGAAAAAAGATCCCCGCTTGATCCCTGCATAGCTTTTAGTGGCAAAGGAATTGAAAGATTGTATATCCCATCTCCCTATTTTCCCCTCATAATTGGCTCCCATTAAAGCTCCAGCATTTTCATCTTTATTCGAAAGACCTTCTTCGTGGCTCAGGCCCATCTCCATGCGGATGGTGTGTTTGTCATTAATTAGCAATGAAGTTACTGCATTCGCTACCTGTGTATCTATGTTAAAGCGTGGATCATGGTCGAAAATATAGGATACTTTCCCGTTGAAAGATTTAGCATTCCCAAAACCATATTTTGCACCCACCATGGTAGATCCTTTTGTTTGTTGGAAATAAGTACCATACAAGTTATAATTATTTTCAAGCGCAAGAATTTCAATCTGATTGTTTTTACCAAATTTCGTAGAAACTTTCCCTCCTCTACCGAAAATCGGGTAATCGTAATCATTGCTATTAACATTTCCCACCCGTAATACGGTATTTTTTCTCTCCAATTCCAGCCAGGTATCATAGAAGTTATAACGGCCGTCTTCATGATAGTAATCTGCACTAATATTGAAACGCGATCTCAAATTATCTGTCACACGAAACGCTGTATTTCCTCTCAATTGAAAATAATTGAAACCTGAACTGTTTTCATTATAACTAATTTCCGCAAAATTACTTCCGCCCATCGCTTCGTTTCCCCGGGCAATTTGTCTGTTGTGCGATAAAACGACCAGATAGAGCGTGTTGCTTCCTACTATTTTATTATCAAGCAGATCTGTGACTATTGCATTAATATTAAATTCGGGATAAATTGTATTCTGTTTTCTGACCGCAATTTTGATCTCAATCGTTTGTTTTTCTAAGCCCTCCAGAGATACGGT
Organism: Chryseobacterium sp. Chry.R1; assembly: GCF_039645525.1. Taxonomy (NCBI): domain Bacteria; kingdom Pseudomonadati; phylum Bacteroidota; class Flavobacteriia; order Flavobacteriales; family Weeksellaceae; genus Chryseobacterium; species Chryseobacterium sp. Chry.R1. The sequence continues at coordinate 2,698,482 of NZ_CP151793.1, read as the reverse complement.
TTGTTGTTTTGGCATCATTTCCAAACCATCGGGAATGGATTGCAAATCAATCTTAACGGTTCGTTTACTGTACCCTTGGTTTTCTACAGTCAGCAGGATTGAGGATTCGGGCACAGCAGGGTTAATGAAATTTTCATATGTAGCTGTATAAATTGCGATATTTTTGTTCTCGCCTTTTGTAACGAAGAAAGAGGCATTTTCAGTTCTGGTGATCGTCGGGGTAACGTACGAAATCTGGAATTGGATCTCATTGGATCGAAGTTTCATAAAATCCACGTTGGCGATCAGTTTCACAGGAAGATTTTTAGACTGGCCCGCACCTAAGATAAAATCATTTTTAGGATAGAAAAGCAATCCCGGATATTTTTCCTTGGGTATAATATTCTGAATGGTAATCTCTTCAGAACTTTTATTCTCAATAACCAGGAAATTGCTAAAAGTAGAACCTTTCTCAACAGCTACGCTGTCATTTTCAAAATGGATTTGAATATCCTTCTTTTCCTGCGCAAAGGCCAACGAAAAGTGCAGAAAAACAATTACAAAAAATAAGATTGTTCTTCTTAGCAATGATATCGGTATTCCATTCTGTGGTTTCAAGACTAAATTTTAAAATTTAAAGTTTTTTTCTCCTACACGTAAATCATTTGATTCTGCCATTTTGATAATAACCACGCCAAGGAAGTTCCCTGAAATGTTCTCTGGCAAGGAAAATTGAACGACCTGATTGGTATCGGGAAGCATAGAGATGGAAATTGCGGGTAATTTTATTTCCTTACCACTGTCTGTATTGGTGAGTTCAAACTCAACGGTGGCATCATTGATGGTGTTTCCATCATTATGGATACTTACTGCGACTTTTCTGTTCGCTGCATTTTCATTACTCGCTTCTGAAATATTGGTAATATCCAAACTTTTTACGTGGTTACCCGGTGGAGTATAAAAGATGTGAAGTCCCACCTCAAATAAGGTGATAATACCAATACCATTCTGAATACGTGCCTTATCAGCCTGCTGAGGAAGTTGGGTGAAAAACAACATGCTGTTTGTGACGGCAGACTTTGATGCATTTGCAGGAATCTGCATGGTTACTACAATTTCCTTTGTACTTTTTGCAGGAACTGTTACAGTATTTTCTAAAGTAGATATCCAGGACGCATTGGAAGTTTTTGAACTGCCTGCTTCAAGATAAACCTTATTTCCGTCTTCTTCTCTAACCCAATCTTTATAGTTGAGATTAAAAACATAATCCTTATCGGAGCTGTTTTGAAGCGTGACTGTCTTTGTTACTTTTTCACCTGGATTACCTGTGAAAAACAACCGTGTAGGCGACATAGAAATACTTTGTGCCAGAAGTGAGGAATATCCCGCGAGGATAAAGAAAATGAAAAGATGAATGAACTTGTGCATGGTGTAAATAGTTTAATAATAAAGATTCCCAAAACTACTGAAAACGCATCAAAATGGACCTTTACAAACTAAAAATTTTATTATAAAGCAGTCGCTGTATAAGTCACTGTTTGCGTATAAGTTCCGGCCGGTTTACCTAAAATATCAGATGATGATGATTTTGCAGCTGGAATGGTGTAGTCCAGATTCAGTGTTAATGCGCTTCCGAGAGGAGCGTTTGCTACTAAAGTTTTTTCTCCTGCTGATAAAATCACATCAGTTTTTGTTCCGCCCATATTTCCAGGAGCTGCTGCGGCTTTGATTGTCAAAACATCTACAGGGATGGAGTTTAAACCATTGACGAAAGTCGGGCCACCTGCTTTTACCTTTACATTAAAGTTCTTCGTTGAGGTGATTTTCAAAGCCGAGGCCTGAGCCACTGTTTTTTCCGAATTATAGTCCATTGCAGTAACATAGTTGAAGGCAACTGTCCCTCCCATTGCAGTACTTCCTGCATCAATAGAGATTACATCGTTCAGGGTAATGTTTACGGTTGTGGTTGCGGTTGTATTTTGAGCTTGAACATTGTTAGATCCTAACATGATTGCTCCAATAGTTAAGGCTGCGATTGCGATTTGTTTTGTCATGGTAGTACTATTAATTTTTATTCTTGTTTATTTGCTCTCTTTTGAACACTACAAATCTACAGTGGCGATAAAAGTTTCTTTGTAGTGGAAAGAGGAAGTTGATGTAGTAAAATAACTACAGTATTATTCATCTGGTTTAAATAGAAAACCCTCAACACTTTACCGGTATTGAGGGCATATTTATATATAATTGTGTTTTTATTATAAAGCAGTCGCAGTATAAGTTACTGTTTGAGTATAAGTTCCGGCCGGTTTACCTAAAATATCAGATGATGATGATTTTGCAGCTGGAATAGTGTAATCCAAATTCAGTGTTAATGCGCTTCCTAGTGGGGCATTTGTAACTAAATTCTGATCCGTTGCAGATAAAACTACAGCATTTTTTGTTCCCCCCATGGTTCCGGCAGCTGTAGCTGCTTTGATGGTCAAAACATTGACAGGGATTAAGTTCGTTCCATTCATGAAATTAGCACCCCCTGCTTTTACTTTAACATTAAAGTTCTTCGTTGAAGTTACTTTTAAAGAGTTGGCCTTAGTAATCGTCTGATCAGAATTATAGTCTGCTGCAGTAACATAGTTAAAATCAACCGTATTACCAATGGCTGTACTTCCTGCGTCGATAGATATTACGTCGTTCAGGGTAATGTTTACGGTTGTAGTTGCGGTTGTATTTTGAGCTTGAACATTGTTAGTTCCAAATATGATTGCTCCAAAAGTTAAGGCTGTGATTACGACTTGTCTTGTCATGATAGTAATATTTTATTGTTATTTTTTACTTAATTGTTATCTTTTGTATACTGCAAATTTATAGTGGTGCTAAAAGTTTCCTTGTAGTGGAAAACGGAAGTTCATGTAGTAAAATAACTACAAGGTTTATTCATTTAACTTAAATAGTAAAGCCCTCAACACTTTCTAATTATTGAGGGCGTATATAAATTCCTGTAATTTCTATTATAAGGCTGTCGCAATATAAACTACCGTTTGCGTATAATTTTTATTTAGGTTTTCACAAAAAATATTCCCGGATTTTGAATTGTATTTATACCGGTACAATACATATAAAATCAAAGGCCTCCTGAGGAAGCCTTCGAAACACCAAATCACAAAATATTAATATGAAAAATTAATTTATAAAGCTGTTGCAGTATAAGTTACTGTTTGAGTATAAGTTCCGGCCGGTTTACCTAAAATATCAGATGATGATGATTTTGCAGCTGGAATAGTGTAATCCAAATTCAGTGTTAATGCGCTTCCCAGTGGGGCATTTGTAACTAAATTCTGATCCGTTGCAGATAAAACTACAGCATTTTTTGTTCCCCCCATGGTTCCGGCAGCTGTAGCTGCTTTGATGGTCAAAACATTGACAGGGATTAAGTTCGTTCCATTCATGAAATTAGCACCCCCTGCTTTTACTTTAACATTAAAGTTCTTCGTTGAAGTTACTTTTAAAGAGTTGGCTTTAGTAATCGTCTGATCAGAATTATAATCTGCTGCAGTAACATAGTTAAAATCAACCGTATTACCAATGGCTGTACTTCCTGCGTCAATAGATATTACATCGTTCAGGGTAATGTTTACGGTTGTAGTTGCAGTTGTATTTTGAGCTTGAACATTGTTAGTTCCAAATATGATTGCTCCAAAAGTTAAGGCTGTGATTACGATTTGTTTTTTCATGGTGGTAATATTTTATTGTTATTTTTTACTTAATTGTTATCTTTTGTATACTGCAAATTTATAGTGGTGCTAAAAGTTTCTTTGTAGTGGAAAACGGAAGTTCATGTAGTAAAATAACTACAAGATTTACTCATATGATAAATGAAAAGCCCTCGATACTTTTGTAGTATCGAGGGCTTTTCTATTTAAAATTAATATTGACTTACAATGCAGTGGCAGTATAAGTTATTTTTTGTGTATAAGTTCCTTGTGGTTTTCCTAAAAGTACCTTGGATGCATTTTCCGCAGAAATAGAGTAAGCAATATTTAAAGACTGTTTGGTACCCAAACTTGCATTACTCACCAACACCTGATCATTTGGAGATAAAGTGACCTCATTAAGAGTTCCCACCAAACTTCCGCCTGGTATCGCTTTTACTTGTAATATATCTACAGGAATAACGTTTGCGCCATTTACAAAGTGTGGCCCTTCAGATTTTACTTTTACATCAAAATTTTTAGAGGAAATAATGACTAAACTATTGGGAACGGTCACATTTTTAGATGAACTATAATCTTTTGTGCTCCCATAATTAAAATCTACGGCGCCTTCTGAAGCAGCAGAGCCAATATCCATTGCAATAACGTCTGATAAAATAATATTGACTGATGTACTCACCTGCTCTGAATTTTGTGCCATAGCCCGGTGGGTTCCTAAGGCAGTTGCTCCCAGAGACAACGCAACGATAAAGATTTGCTTTTTCATGATTAAATAAATTTAGTGAGGTGTAATAATATGGTCATTCAGAATTCAGAATTCATTATAAAGCTAATAACATTATATGACATTACCAAGACTTTTTCATTATTAAGTGTATTATCATAAAGATATTCAATCTGATAGAGTTATTTCATATTATAATCTTAAACTCCTTACTAGTAACTTTCTCGTTGAGCAAATTAATCTCTTTTGAAATTGTATCTATAATCAATACCTTTTGCAGGCTTATTGTAAAAAAACCTGATGCTAAGGCTTAATAAACTTTGGCAAACTTATTCCGGTATTCAATGGGGGTAAGTCCGGTGATTTTTCTGAAAATATCACGAAATGCCTTTGTATCCGTATAGCCTACATCATACATTACTTCCGAAACATTTTTCCGGGATTGTTCAAAAAACTTTTTAGCAGCCTCTATGCGTACCCGCTGTATGTATTCTACAGGAGTATTGTTTGTGGCATCCTTAAACCTTCTTTCAAACGTACGGCGTCCTATACCGGCATAGGCAGCAAGATCTTCAACTGTCATTTTATCTTCATAATGATCTTCTATAAAATCCTGAACACTTTTAATCTGTTCATCCGTATGGCTTCTTTGACCACGGAAAATGGCAAATTGCGATTGGTTATCCCTGCTTATGTCCAGGGCAAAATATTTTGAGATCATAATAGCAGTTTCCCTGTCGGAATATTTTTCTACTAGGTAAAGTATCAGGTTCCATAAGCTGCTCGCTCCACCACTGCTGTAAATATTATCATGTTCTGTTATAATGGCCCCGTCTTCTACTTCTATCTGCGGATACCTATTTTTAAACTCGTTAATATAAGCCCAATGTGTAGAACATTTACTGCCGTCCAGAAGACCTGTTTCTGCAAGAAGGAAGGCACCGACACATAAACTGGCAAGGCTTGTTCCTTCGAAATAAAGTTTCCTGAAATAGGGAATTGCATCTGCATTTGCCGCTATGCCTTCCTCCATATCCCCAAAGGTAGGAGGAATGATAAGCAGATCCGTATGGGTAACATTCTGAAGGAGCCTGTTTGTCTTTATCGTATACTCTCCGCTATTAGCAGGAACATACTCATTTAATCCTACATATTCTACTTTAAAGATTGGCTTTTTCCCGAATACGGAAAGAAACTCATTCGCAGTATGAAAAGTCCTGAATGCCGGGGTTATGGCTTCTATGGTACCATATTGAGGAACAAAAACTGATATCTGCATACCTTTTATTTTGGTGTAAATATACTTATAATTTTTGTCGTAATCCACCCCTTAGGTTGTCGTTTTTACAACACCCGTTTTTTTATTATCTGTTCGATCTTTGTCATAACAATAACAACAAAAAATTAAAACAATGAAAAACGAACAAAAAATTCAGGTACAGGCCGAAGTTAATGCTCCTGTGGAAAAAGTATGGAAAATGTGGAATTCACCGGAAGATATTATGAACTGGAATTCGGCACACCCAAGCTGGCATTGTCCCAGTAGTAATAATGATCTCAGAGTCGGAGGTACATTTACAAACAGAATGGAAGCCAGGGATGGAAGTTTCGGTTTCGATTTCTCCGGTACTTACGATAAGGTTGACCCAAACAGGGAAATAAGTTATACCATGGCTGATGGAAGAACAGCCTCTACCATCTTCGATATACAAAACGGAAAAACATTGATAACAACAAGCTTTGATCCTGAAACCGAGAATGATCCCGAATTTCAGAAACAGGGCTGGCAGGCTATTCTGGACAATTTTGTAAAATATGCAGAATCATCAAATAATTAATAATTACTAAATCCTTAAATATGAAAAAGAATAAAATAATTTTCTGGACAGCTACCATTGTACTGATCCTCTGGGAAGGCGTTATGCCTGCTGCAACTTTATTGTTTGCACCCGAATATGTAAATGCAGGAACAAAAGCCCTGGGGTATCCGGACTATTTTGCCTACGCATTAATTATCTGCAAGATATTAGGAATTGTGGCCATATCATTTAATAAGGTACCTGATAAAATAAAAGAATGGGCCTATGCCGGTCTGGCTTTTAACCTGATATTTGCTTTTATAAGCCATGCATGTGTTGACGGTAATCTGGGATATATGTTGATGCCACTTGTATTTTTGGCAGTACTGATGGTCTCTTATCGCTTCCGGAAATGGAATGTCCGAAAAGAAGAATCAGCCGCTTCCTATGATAAAATCCCGTCAGTACAATAAATCTTTGGATAATTAAAAAAAAACTAAAATATATTCAAACCTCTAAAATCAAAAAAATGACAAACAACAACGTTTCATTACACAGAATAATCCAGGCAGCTCCGGAAAAAGTTTTCCGCGCATTTGCCGATGTAACAGCTTATGCTTCCTGGATTCCGCCCTATGGATTTATATGCACTGTGCAGCAGGCAGATTTTAAAGAAGGCGGACAGTTTAAAATGACTTTTATTAATTTCAGCACCGGTAACGGACATTCTTTCGGTGGTACCTATACTGAGATCAGAGAAGGGCAGTTTCTTAAATATATTGAGCATTTTGATAATCCGGCTTTGCAGGGAGAAATGACTACTACAGTCTCATTCGGCAAAGTATCGTGCGGAACAGAAATCAGAATTGAACAAACTGGTATTCCTGAACAGATACCTGCAGAAATGTGCTATCTGGGCTGGCAGGAATCCCTTGAAAAATTAAAAAGGCTTGTGGAGCCTGAAATTCCGGATGCTTAATGTAACTATATGCTTAACCATCAAAATGAATCTGCAAGATTTGGAGTATTTATAACGTTAACGGGAAACTGTAAAGAAGCATTTACCTTTTATCAATCCTGTTTTGGAGGAGAACTTTTTTTTGAACTATTGGAAATACCTCTGAATCAATATTACAATAAACCGGTGATTAGTGGTTCTCTAATTTCTGAACGCATCGTTCTTCATGGTTCCGATCTTGTTCATGATGAAGGTTACCAAACGGGCAACCAACTTGCAATTTATTTTCCCTGTCAGGATGCATCCGAACGGTCTAGGCTTATAATGTGGCTCGCTAAAGATAAAGAAAGTTCTTCTCCGGAAGCGGAAAAACAACGGTTCATCGAAATAACAGATCTTTTTGGGGTTCGGTGGATATTGGGGGTAGCTGACGGAAAGTAAAAAAAAGTATAATAATCTATAAGATTAATTCTAATAAGATTTTCCTGTTAGATACTGTAAAACTTTACCTATTAACAATAAAATACCAGAGTGGTTAAGGAAAGCTTAACCACTCTAGTATTTAAAAACTTTATAGCCCTTGGCTAAAAATCCTTACTCTTATATTAATTATATTAATCAAACTTGTCAGTTATAGTATTCACAACATTACTCGTTGTATCTTTTAAATTTGAAGAAATATTGTTGTACTCCTCCTTCACTTTGTCAGTAACCTCATCATATTTATTCTGAGCTTGATACTTAACATTCTTGGCTAATTTCTTGATTTTCTTTCTTGTATTTTTGCCACTTTTAGGAGCATATAACAGACTTATTGCTGCTCCAACTGCTGCTCCACCAATCAATGCTAAAAGTAATCCTGTCGTGTTATTTTTTTTCTTGCACATATTAATCGTTTTTCAAATAATTTGTAATTCAGTATAAAAGGGTACAATTAACATACCATTTTTTTATTCATATTCGAAAATTCTTACAAGTTAATGGGAAAAAATTATTCGAAATTATAAAATATAATCCTTCCTTTTATATAAGTTTTCAGGTATAAACAAAATGAAAAAAAGATTGTCTTTAAATTAATTCTCATTGCATTTTATTTAAGATTATTGTAATCAAAATAAATTTAAAAGAAAGCTGTACAAGTTAACAGCTTTCTTTTATTTTCAGACTTCTTTAATAAGAAGTTTTACCCTAGTTTATTTATTTAAAAGTTTGTTTACTCATTAGTATTTTCAATTACTAACAAATCTCTTTGCTTTTTTCCTGCTACTATTGAGCCAAAGACTGAACTAATAACTCCCAGCAAAAGTCCAAAAAATGAAAATAATGCAAATTTTGAAAGACCTGAAGCCACATCCTGCCCTACTTCTTTTGCTTTCTGTTCAGTTTTTTCTTTAGTTTCTTTAATCTTTGCCTTAGTCTCGTTTGTTACTTTTATCCAATTGTCAACGATCTGCTCAGATTCTACTTTTGATTTGCCGGTTCTGTGCATAACAATATTAGCTAAGGCATCACGGTCAACGGCTTCAAATGTAGAATTTTCTGATTGAAAAAGTTTAGAGAATAATGAATCAATCTTAGCTTGTGTTTCCTGAGGGTTTTCTAATATCGAATTTGCTGTACCTTTTACATTGTCAGAAGCTTTCTTTGATTTGTTTTCAAGATTTCCAGGTTGTAATTCTTTTTTATCTGTTTGCTTGAGCAGTAACTCTGCTTCGCTTTTAAGCTTCATTATGGAGTTCTGGTTGATATTTAATTGATCATTGATCATATCACCTGCTTTTGGCGCTACTGCCTTCACACCTTCACCTGCTACATCAAGTCCTTTATTAACAACAGCTCCCACACCTCCAACAATTTTACCGACTGAACTCGTAATTATATAAAGATTTAAAATAGTAAGTAGACACCATGTAATTGCCCCATGCAATGACAAATCTATCTTATTAATCTGGTTAGAAAACCAACCAGCAACCCAGCCGCCACAAAATAATGAAATTAGCATAGTGACAATCCACCATATAAGTGCTCCGGTTCCTAATCCTTTAAAGGGTTTTGCTTCTTCAAGAGGATTTATACTTCCCAGGCCAATTGCCAAACCTAATAGATTCAATAATAGTTGAACCGCTATAGCTATTATGACACCAGCAAAAATGGAAGTCCATGATAAACGATTGATAACACCAATTACAGATTGATCATTAGCAGTTTTAATTGTTTGTTTCATAATATTTTATATAAAGATTAGTATAATAGTTTAGCTATCTGTTGGTTGATATATAGACGTAAAAAAGAACTGCCAAGAATAAAGTTGGTAGAATTAGTCTACATCAAAATATTTAATTTAATAGGCTAAAGGTTAATCAATAGTAGTATTGATAATTTAATACATTAACCGATGTAATAAAGCCCTACTGAAAAAGATGAAACCTTTATAGTTTTTGTTTCACTTTAAACAGTGTCTTATTTTATTATCTCACATATATGTGATATTATTACTTATGACAATTTTCATACCAAACAAAAAAAGAAAAATAATATCATTAAGAAAATAACAATCTAAATCACTAAAAATCAGTACATAAAAAAAATAACAACTAAAGAAAATTAAAGTTAAAATGAGTTTTTACATAGTTATAAAGATCATTGAGAAATTGGTAAGTGTGAAGTTGGCTTACAGAAATTATACTATAAATAACAAAAAATCCCGGATGATCCGGGATTTTTTGTTGTATCTCAATTTATTTGATCTCCACAGGAACCGAGATTTTATCCCAATCCATTGTGAATCCATTACTGTTGATTTTATACACTAAATTTTCCTGTGTTGCCGGTAAAGCTTTTGTTTTTACATCAACACGTAAAGCATCTTTTGCCTCTTCGTATTTGTAAGCACCCCATTGTTTCGGCTCTTTGTTGAAAATCGCAGTCCATGTTCCACTTTCTTTAGGAATCAGGAAGAAGCTGTATTTCCCTGCAGGCAGCGGTTTACCCTGAACGGTAATATTTTTATCCGTTTCAAAAGTAGTTGCTTCATTAGCTCCCGCACGCCAAACTTTATCGTAAGCTTCTAAACCACCCCAGATGGTACGCCCTTTAACAGAAGGACTGCTATAGTTTATGGTAATGGTGGCATCTTTAATTTTTCCCGTAGCAGTAGCCGGAGGGCTGGCAGGCTTTTTAGTGTCCTGTGCAAAGGCATTTACTGAAAGCGTCATTGCAGCAAAAACTACAGTAACAGATTTAATCATTGTTTTCATAATAATTTGTTTGTTTATTTGTTGTTTACGAATTTACATCTTTCGGCTTATAAAATACTAAACCAATTGCAGAAAATATAACGACTGCCGCTGCGCCGATTACATTAAGCCAGAGGAAAGAAATGATATCCAACTGGTAAACGGCAATTACCGTAATTTCTGATACAATGGCAGAAATAAATACATTCGCGCCGTTGATTTTCTTATAATAAAATGCAACCAGAAAAATCCCTAAAATCGGGCCGTAGAAAAGAGACCCCAATACATTCACCGCTTCAATAAGCGAGCCCATTTGCGTGGCAAACATAGCTACCCCAATCGAGAAAATACCCCAGGCCAAAGTGTGCAGGCGACTGTATTTCAATTCGGTTTTCTCATCAGGAATATCTTTTCTGAATATCAGATGAACATCCTTTAATGAGCAGGCGGCAAGGGAATTCAGCGCTGCTGAAATGGACCCCCAGCTTGCCAGAAAAATGACGGCAAACAGTAAACCGATCATTCCTACAGGCAGGTTATTTTTTACGAAATACAGGAAAATGTAATTCGTATCCGTTTTCTCTGCATTATAATTTGATTTATTAATTGCTTCCTCTACCCTTCCGTGCAATGCTTTTACCTCAGTTTGCGTATTTTTAAAATCCTGAATTGTTTTGTTGAGCCGGGGGGAATGAGTTTCTTTTAGCTTTAAAATTTCTTTTGATTCTGCGTTAAATTTTATTTGCAAATCCTGATGTTCTTTTTCAAAAACCGCAGCCTGTTCAGGTTTTGTTTCCTTTAAATATTGATAAGAACGTTCATTAAAATAAATCGGAGCCGGTTTCAGAGAAAAGAATGCGAAAAGCAGGGCACCGATCAGGAGAATGGCAAACTGCATCGGAATTTTAACCAATCCGTTCAACAGCAAACCCATTTTTGCATTGGTGTTGTCTTTGGCCGTAATATACCTGCCGACCTGACTCTGGTCCGTCCCGAAGTAAGAAAGCGCCAGGAAAAAACCGCCAATCAATCCACTCCAGATATTGTATTTGTCTTTCCAGTCGAATTCTGTGGTAATGACATTGAGCTTGCCTGATTTCCCCGCCAGATACAACGCATCCTTAAAACCAATTCCGTTCGGCATATTCTCGATAAGCAGATACCCAGCAAAAGCCATTGTTCCCAAAATAATGAGAAACTGCAATTTTTGCGTGTGAGCGATCGCTTTTGCACCGCCAACATAGGTATAAATCAACAGAATGCCGCCCGTTAAAACATTGGTCAAATAAATATTCCAGTTTAAAACGCTTGATAAGATGATGCTCGGCGCGTAAATGCTGATTCCTGTTGACAAACCCCTGGAAAAAAGAAAAAGCAATGAAGTGAGTACCCTTGTTTTCTTATCAAAACGGTTTTCTAAATATTCATAGGCCGTATACACATTCAGGCGCTGAAAAATAGGGATGAAGGTGATACAGATAACGATCATCGCCAAAGGCAAACCAAAATAATACTGAACGAAACGCATACCGTCCGTATAGGCCTGGCCCGGTGCTGAAAGAAATGTAATGGCACTAGCCTGCGTAGCCATAATACCTATCAGCACAATGTACCAAGGCATTTTATTATCTGCCTTCAGGTAGGATTCGTTGTTTTTTTGGCCCCGGCCGATGAATACGCCGTAAACCACCACTGCAACCAGTGTAAAAATGAGAACTGTCCAATCTATATTACTCATGCCCAGAATTTAGTAAACCAATAATAAAATGCAATCTGGAATACTAATGCTACTGCTAATAGTATGTACCAGATATTCCAGTTTTTAAGTTGTTTGTTCATCAGTTTTTCTGTGCACTTAAAAAATTAAAAAATAAACGTGCCGCCCCCACATTTCCCGCAGGCAGCTGTCTGAAAAATGCCAACGGCGTATAGATAAAATTACCCTTACCGTATTGGGCATATAAAGTAGATCCCTGAAGAGGCTCTTCATCAGTATCGTGCATTTCAAAAAGCGGTTCATACGCTGCATCCCATTGTGCAGGGAAATAGGCACCACGCTCCTGCACCCAGCCTTTAAAATCATCAGGAGTAATTTTGTTTGGAAAGTTCAGTAATTTATGATCAGGGTTTAAAAACGTAACCGCAGCATTTTCTTCGGTAACCCGTTTATTGGCAATACTGAAATTGTATATCCCCAATTTATCAACGGTTGTATCCTGGTTGGTGTTATACTGCATTACCAGATTACCACCCTTTTTTACGTAAGACCATAGAAAAGGCATCCAACGACCCAGCTTTTTCTCTGTGTTATTAGCGCGAACCCCAAGTACGATGGCATCATACTGCGATAGCTTGCTCTGACTCCCGTCTCCGGCAGACTCATCTATATTGCCATAAAAATCTTCATCTTTCAGGACGTCTACCTGGATACCTGCAATGCGTAGGAAGTCAGGAATGAAATCACCCGCACCTTCTATATACCCCACTTTTTTAACCTTCGCCTGAATGTCACCTTTCATGATGGTTACAGTGGCAGGTGCAAAATATTGTAAAGAAGGTAAATGCGGATACTGAATTAATATCTGCTTTTTATTATACGTAACTCCATCTGCAACAAAATTGGCTTCCAGTTGCAAGCGGGATGAATTAACTGAAGCCAGTTTCGTTTTTGGAATAACATAATCGATGGTAGTATCTTTTCCATTGAGCGAACTAATATCCGCGCTACCTATTCGCTCTCCGTTATACATGAGATTGAGGATACCTTTATTGAAGTTTTTGCTGGAATTCACCTTAACATTTAAACTCAAATGTAAATCTTCATTTCCTTTAACCACATACAGGGGTTGTATAAATTTCAGCTCCAATGCTGGAACAATACGCAGGCCTTCGACCACATCGCCACGCACCGGATCTAATTTCTTAAAAGATAAAGGAAGTTTAACCTGAAATTTTTCAGAGCCTATTTTTAAACCAAGCAACACATTCAGGGATGACTCCGCCTCAGGCAAACCAATTAAAGTATCATTCGGAACAGAGAAAGTTGCTGCGTTGGCGGGAGGTTTTGCCAACCAGTAAGGTTCTGTAAGTGCCGCATCTGCAGGAATCTGAATGTTATGCTGAATGGTAATTAAAGAATCTTTTGACAGTTTTCTATTGAAGCTTTCTGATTGATGTAACCATTGTACATTTTCTAAAACAACAGGATCAGCAGCTCTTGAAATCAGATTTAACCTGAAATTATAATGGTCCCCGGCTACGGCTTCAGCCTGATTCGTCACCACCTCGCCCATAAATCCGGCACAGCTCAGAATGATATGGTCGAGAGATTTAATTTTATCCTTTTTCAGATCTGCATCCTGAAGTGCCATAACCTTTTTTCGTAAGGCAAGCAAAGCGGGTAAACTCAGGTCAGGATTATTGAAATTGAAGGTGGAAATAATTTGATCTAAGGCCAGGTCAATGTCAGCGTTTCCTTTTGAAGTCCAGGTTTTAACGACTCCGTCAAAAAGTGTTGCTTTTGCAGGCTCTCCGATAACATGAGAAAAATATTCAGTTTTGATTCCGGCTACAGACTGTGTTCCTGCTCCCTGGCTTTTATGTAGGCTTCTGCTTAATCCTGCCAGTTCACCATAGCCCATTCCCAGCAGCGGATCATATTGCCCAACGGTAACTTTCAGTTGATTTTCAGCGGTTGTATTAACTCCACCAAACCGGAAAGTATTCCACAATACGCGTTTGGGTTGCCATACATTCACATATTTTAATTGATCCGGAAAAGCAGTTTTATCACCTGCCAGCCTGAAGGCTTTTTCCGCAACCACGGCCGAAGCCGCATGTTGTCCGTGGCCTGCCGCTGCAGTTGGAGGAAATCGACAAATAATAACATCCGGACGGAATTGACGGATCACCCAAACAACATCCGCTATAATGCTCTTTTCATCCCATTGTTTGAAAGTATCGGTCGTATTTTTAGAAAACCCGAAATCAATGGCCCGGGTAAAAAACTGTTGGGCACCGTCTAATTTTCTTGCCTCCAAAAGCTCATGCGTTCTGATTAAACCCAATGCTGCCCCCTGCTCTGTGCCTAATAAATTCTGACCACCATCACCTCTTGTCAAAGACAGATAGCCCGTTTCTACATTTTGATCGTTGATTAACCAGGAAAGCAATCCTGTATTTTCATCATCGGGATGAGCCGCAAGGTATAAAACTTTAGGCAGCTGTTTAATTGTTTTGAGTTCACGGTAAATTTCAGAAGATTGGGAAGGTCGAACCTGTTGGGCCGAACAAAAAACCGTATAAAAGCCAAGAATAAATACAGCGCTTACTTTTTTGAACATTTAAATTTGCTTTGCGACAAATATAAGTAAATCATCTTTCTTGCAAACGTAAAAGAATCACACTGTGAATTTCATAAAAAAATGTTTAAATTTTTATTAAACCACAAACCGAAGGGGTTTAAATAATAAAACTTTTGTGATTTTGTGGTTAAGTTTAAACACACTTATGAATGAATTAGAATTCAAAGAAAATGTAAACTCTTTATTTTTTTCTCATTGTATTCTGCGTAAGATAAATATAATTAAACATGCAAAATGTGGCTGCCGCCCCGAAAGTATGCCATAAAAAGTGGGTTCCGAAACTCAACCATCCCCACTGATCAACGATACGGAAAATAAGTGCGAAAACAAACGACAATAAAGCAAAACCCACCCATTTTCCGGCTTTCCACTTTGTATACATCAAATACCTTACTACCGAAAAAAGCACAAATGAAGCCATGATCGCATAATTGATATTGATAAAGAGAGCAAAGTTATCGACCAAAATCCAATTTCTCAAACCCAACATAAGGATCACATAGACAATAACCATTACAACAGCATAGTACCATTTGGTGCTCTTTGCTATAAAATAAAATCCGGCAGACAGACACAGCAGCATAATGGGCATCCAATCCATCATGATAAATACCGGCCATTGCCTGAAAGAATGGTAAATAGTTCCGCCTATGGCACCAATGTACAATAAAATTAAGCAGTAGGTTAAAAAAGGATATTCTTTAAAACGACCCTTCAATTTAATGGTCCAGAAAATGGCTATGGCTAAAAAAAATACAGCAGTTATTGCATTGAAAGGCTCAGGAAAAAACTGAGCCATATCGGTTTCTTTATATAACATGCCTCCATCCGGAGGTATTAAGTTTATCAGCATTGTCTTACTATATACTTCTTCTAAATATAGAAAAAATATGGCATTAGTAAATTCAATGGCAAAAAGCTTCCTTATCCTTCTATGGAAGTAGCAAAAAATATTGCTAAGATTTTAGGAATTACTATCAGTTATCTTCTAGGAGAAACCGAGGAAATAAACATCTTTAAAGATCCGGCAATGCTCAACCGTTTTAGCGACATCAAAAAACTTGATTCCGAAAATGAAAACATCTGCATTCTATTGTAAGATCATTATCTATATCAATAACAAATGCTTATCCATTTTCATCATCATTTAAAGACCAAATCTGACCTGTTTCAATTCTTTTAGTTTCCAATTACTAATAATGTTTTATTATTATTTTTTGCCATTAATAAAAATCTATAAAATAAATCTTCTTTAACATTTTGTTGCTCTAATAATTCAATCAGATAATTAATATGGTTTTGATATAATCTAAAATCACCATATATATCAAACAGATTATCATATTTCTTATTGAAAATTTTAATAATATTTTCAAATTTTAAAAATTCAGAATCAGAAATATTAAATAAAATCTGACTTTTGTTATCTATATCTAAAAAATTAACTGACATATTAATTTGCTTTTTGAGGAAATGAAGTTACAATTTTACCTTTCTTTTTATCTACAATTACTCTATGAGAAGTTTCCTCCGCTGGCGCGAGCGTCAAACTCGTTGCCATTCACATCACAAATTTAAATCTATTTTCAGAATTTTCTAGTCATCATTACAGTAGTTTCTTACACTAGCAAATTTTCATTTGTATATTTCTGTTACAAAGCTACTTTCAGGACCCATTAATATTAAATAATATAAATCCGAGAAGATTTTCTCGGATTTATATAAAGATTGTTAATCTTTATTCGGGCACGAGCGTGACGCTCGCGCCAGCAAGGGGGATTTGTATCCGCGAGCAAGTTATTTTTTATAGGGCTTTCCTAAATATTCTTTTGGAGGCTTTATAATTGGTAAATTATATTCTTTAATGGGATAAAAATACTTTCTTAAATCTCCTTTTGCAATCAATTCTAGATGGTTTAAATCTTTTATCTTATACATTACTCCTTTTTGATAATCATTACCATTATAATGACTTAAATTTTTATCAAAATCATTCTTCTTCAAACTATTAGGCTGTTGTATAATTTGAAACATAGGATGATAGGGTTTTGTAACAATTATTTTACAGCAATTTGTATAAAATGTGCCTTCTTTTTTTATCATAAAAGAAGGCTTTATAACATTCTCATATTTTACAGACATTATAATTAGTGTATCATATCTATTTAATACATAAAAAATTCCGTCAGTTTTTGAGATTTCTTGATGGATAATATCAGTACTCTGTAAAACTTTATTATAAACTTCGTCAGATGTAAAGTAGGGATTTTTTACTTCTTTTTTACAAGAATATAATAATACAGACATTAGCATTAATACTATTATTTTCATTTTCTTAATGTCTTTAAATTAATTTTACTATTAATGGGCATTGGTTTATTTACCCCGCTGGCGCGAGCGTCACGCTCGTTGCCCATTCATACATTACAAATTTAAACCTATTTCCAAAATTCTCTGATCACCTTTATAGTAATTTTTTGTACTATTAAATTTCAATTATAAGATTCCACAAAAAAAGTACTTTCAGTCTTTCAAATATTAAAATAAAAATCTGAGAAATTAATACTTTCTCGGATTTATTTATAAATTGTTGATTTTACTTTTTTCGGACACGAGCGTGACGCTCGCCCCTTGCTGGCGCGAGCGTCACGCTCGTTGCCATTTATATATTACAAATTTAAATCTATTTCCAAAGTTTCCTAATCATCATTATATTAATTTTTTGCCCTACTATATTGCCATTCATAAGGTTTTGTTACAAAACCACTTCTAAAACAACCTTAATAAAAATCCGAGAAATTAGTACTTTCTCGGATTTATTTATAAGTTGTCAGCCTACCTAATTCGGACATCAGTGTGACGCTCGCGCCAGAAGGGGATTTAACATGGTATATATAATTATTATAAAAAGTAATCTTATAAATTAAATCATTTCACTTTCCTGTTTCAATAGATTTACTCTGTATTTCTCTTTGTTTAGAAATCCTTTCCCTATTAATACTAGCTGAATAAAATGCCAAAGCAAAAGCAAATCCTGCTATTAAAAAGAAATAAAAATAATATTTTACATGATAATCCTTAAATTTATCTAAATCATGAAATCCTTCTTTATATAAGTAATATGCTATAATAATTCCAATAACTATCCACCCAAAAACATATAATATTTTAGAGGTACCAATATAATTTTTGTCAATACATTGGTAAATTAAACTATAGGAGCCATACACTAAAAGAGATAATACAACTAAAAAAACTGCAAAGGTGGAAAATTTAGTTAAAGCTTTTCCTCCTTTCTCTGATTTATCATAGCATATATAAATATGATAAAACAATAACCTTATAAATCTAATCATTTTAAAATGCTGCTTTGTCATCGTTATAATAATGTTCATAAACGGCCATTCTACCAAAATAAACTAATGATGTAGCAGCGAATTTAATTTATTTAACACTAGCAAGATGTTTGCACTAGCAGCTGGAGCGGAATTATCTTTTTTTACTACTGACCACTTTCACTTAATAATGAATGTAAACTTTTAAAAGGATAGTCTTTATACATTTTGGTATTAATTGCATATACTTCATTATTATATAAGATAAAGCTGACTGACATTTCTTCATTAGGTGTAAGATATCCGAAATCTTCTTTCCCTTTATTATTAAAGGAAAAATTAATATAATTACCTTGAAAAATAATTTCTACAAATTGATCATCAATTCGTTTTAATTCTTTACCATCTATATAGTATTTTGCCTCTTTTATATGAAAAGGAAAGTCGTAAAAACTAAAATATTGTGCAATTTGAACATCAACATCAATTGGAAAACGTGTTATTTCATAATTAATAATAAAATCTTTATTTGTTTTATTAATAACAAACGGGATATTACGGAGCTTTCCAAGCTTTGTAACTTTAACGTAATACTTATTATTAACTATTGCATCAAACCCTATAGAAGTATTATCATACTTAAAGCTTTTTAGGTAATCTACTTTTATATCATTTTTATTAAGCAAATCCCCCAATTTAATTTCTGGTTTTGAATTACTTACCGTTAATTTATTATCATATTCTGAAAAAAGAACTGTTCTGTATATGAGATAGCCTATTACAGTCAGTCCAACAATAAGATATATTAGTAAACGTTTTTTTTTCATGATTTTACAAATTATAAGGTTAAATGATTATTAATAACTCCTCTCCGCTGGCGCGAGCGTCACGCTCGTTGTCGTTCACATCACAAATTTAAATCTATTTCAAGAATTTTCTGGCCGTCATTACAGTAGTTTCTTACACTACCATATTTCCATTTGTATATTTCTGTTACAAAGCTACTTTCAGGCCCATTAATCTTAAATACTAAAAATAAAAATCCGAGAAAGTGTATCTTCTCGGATTTATATATAGATTGTTAATCTTTATTCGGGCACGAGATTTCGATGGTTTTTAAAAGGCTATACTCCCACAAAAGAAGACTTTGCACCCAGCACAAAAGAAAAACCAAATAAAATACTAAACAAGTCTCTTTGGAAAAGACTAGGCAATCCTCTAATTGACAAAAACAATCCACCTGCTTGTATGAATTTGTCACTTAAAGACCTACCTGATGAACAGTGGAAACCTATAAAAGATTTCGAAGAGCAATTTGCCATTTCTAATAAAGGAAGAATAAAGCGATTAAATACTTGGACTACTAACAAAATCAAAACTTTCTTAAATGAACATATCATATCCCTGCGCTTTGATGTACAACCAAAAAATAAAGCTTACTATTTTTATACACTGTTAAGTCACAATGGTAAAAGATCTCGTATAACAATTACTAGACTACTTTATTATTCTTTTGTGGAGGAGTTTGATCTCAATGATAAAACTCTTATTGTGGTAAATGAAAATGAGCCAATGTGGGATATAGATGTTTCAAAACTCTCATTAAATTCTATTCATTCTGTCTTTAAAAGAAAAACTTAAAACAAACCATTAACCATCATAAAAACCAACTGTCAAACTGATTTTAAAAAGATAGCCAATTCAATTAATCTTACATCAGTAACTTCATATCCCAGTTGCTTTTTTATACTATTAAATTCATTGGGTAAGCCAGATTTTATAGTTTCTTTTATTGCATCTATATATTCTAAATAAATTGAGATATTACCTATTTTAGAATAGAAACCGTTCGAAAAAAAGTATTTACAAATCTTACTATCCCAAATAGGATAAACATTAGGATTTATAAAATGAAGAAGTTTAGATAATCCAACCAACGACTTATTTGTAAAAGGTTTCAAGTTTTCAATCTCAATTTCGGTTAGAATATTATCACTTGACTTTGCTTTATTAAACAAGTCAACAATCTTATCTATATCAGTACAGTCTATGTTTTTTAAGATCGTTGGCATCCAACCATAGATCATAAATGCACCACAAATCAAATCTTGTTCAGTAAATATGTCCTTTTTGAAATAATTAATAATACGGATAAGATATTAAGTAACTATTATCTTCTTCAAGTTTAATATTGGGAATAATTTGTTTGAGTTCTTCTAAATTGATTTTCATATCAACAATATAATAAACAACTTCATTATCGAATTTGATAAAGGCTTTTTATTTTAATTTTTAATATTGGTTAATTACGATTTATTTAATATCAGAAAACTATAAAATTCCTAGTTTGTAAAAACATATGTTATTCCAAAAAAGAAAATACAGAACATAGTAAAACCAAGAAAAAAATACAAAACCTTGTGAAAAACTACCTCCAAAATCCTTTTTTTATTATTCTTTTGTAAGAATGTGATCTCAATTAATAAAACACTTGTTATGGTAAATGAAAGCAAACCAATGTAGGTTAAAGATGTCTCAAAACCCTCATCGCAATTAAGGATTGTCATTAACACAAAAACCACTGCAAAAATAGCAATGGTTATGTTACTTGACCATACGAAAGTATTCATATGGTAACCAAGGTTTTAACTAATATCCTAAAAATAAAAATGTATACTAGTCTTATATGTTAGAGCAAATTCAAACATTTTAATAATATTCTCTGAACCACTTAAAATTTTATTTAACTCAATTAATGTGTTAGATATAAGACCTAAATCTGTGATATGTTCGTCTTCATAATCATCTATATTACATTCTGAAACTTTATTAATTAAGGAGAACACACCTTCATTCCATAATTTTTCAAATTCCTGCTCGGATAAATTTAATTCTACTATCTGTTCTTTAGTAGCTGTATCGTAATCTAATGCATTTTCTGCTTCTTTATTCTTTGGAACAATTATTGTTTTTGGCATGTTAATCATTATTATTAAAATGAGTTACTTGATTATATTCACCTTGACTTCTTCCCAATTGTTTTCCATCTACAGTTTTATTATTTGGAATATTACCGTCCATATCTAAATAGCTTCGTCTTCCTGTTATATTTGTATCTTGAATTCTAAAATAATTACCGTTATTATCATAAACAATTTGCAATCCTGTTTCAGAATTAGTATAGATTGTTTTTCCTGTGTCTGTGGTTACACCTTCTGCTTCAGGTGCAAATTTCTGTATGGTTTCTGACAAGCTAGCACTGGGCCATTCAGAGGAATATTGCGCTGCTCTTTCAGCTCCTCCTCCTCCGACAATAGAATTCATTTGTGTTCTTGAAAGTGGAGTCCCTCCATTCATTGCGGCTCCTTCAGTCTCAACAACAGCAGCTTTCGCTCCTCCAGCTTTAGCAAGACCTTTCCCAGCTGCAACCATAACAACCGCAGCTCCGACAGCTTCAGGATCCTCCGCTGGCGCGAGCGTCACGCTCGTTGCCATTCACATCACAAATTTAAATCTATTTCCAGAATTTTCTGGTCATCATTACAGTAGTTTCTTACACTACCATATTTCCATTTGTATATTTCTGTTATAAGGCTACTTTCAGGCCCATTAATCTTAAATACTAAAATAAAATCCGAGAAAGTGTACCTTCTCGGATTTTTATATAGATTGTTAGTCTTTATTCGGGCACGAGCGTGACGCTCGCGCCAGCAGGGGGAAGTTTTTTTGTTATCTGTTCCGAAGTTGCAAATTTTGGAGAGCAGCGTTATTCAAACCTATATAAGGATCTGTTAAAATTAATCTTCTTTTTAAATTATCTGGTAACCCATTTAATGACTTATCATCATCTATTATAATTAAATCATCAGGATCAATTTTATTATCATTTATCCATTTTTCTATTTCCTCTCTTCTTGAAAATTTGGAATCTAATTTTAAATTCATAATAGATATTTCTTTAAATTTAATATTTCTCCTCTGAAAAATATTTTCCCATTCTTGAATATCAAATCTAAATCTATGTGAAGTTGATAAAATTATTTCTAAATCATCAATTGAATTTATAACATCAATAGCATTTGCATTAAATTTATAAAATCCATCTTCTTCCATCTCCACTTTTTTATATGGATTAGCGTGAACCATTACACCATCAATGTCTAAAAAAAGCCTCATAACAAAATTTATTAAAGTAAAATGCAGCCAAAATCCTTAGGATTAAATCCTTTCGGCCAAATTGTAGTTTCATTATATACCGCTCCTCTAAATATTGCTTCCTCTATTTCTAAACAACACATATCTGCTCCGGATAAATTTGCATTACTAAAATCCGCAGAATTAATATTGGCATTATTTAGATTTGCTTTTTGTAATTTTGCGTGTCTAAAATCACATCTGTAAGCTGTTGCATTTGATAAATCTGCATTCATTAATAAGGTGTCACGTAAATCCGCGGTAATTAAATTTACAAAAGATAAATCTGCATTTCTCAAATCTGAATTATAAAGAAGTGCTCCTCGTAAATTGGATTTATGAAAAATCACACCTTTCAATTCAACATTTTCAAGCTTAACTCTATGTAAATCTAAATTATCCAAAATAGCACCTTTTAAGCTATTATAAGGAACATCTATTTCATTATTATTTTCACAATAAATTTTCATAATTATAATTTTATCGTTGCCCCCAATCAGTTGGGTCTACTTTGGTATCTTTTACAGGAGCAACTCTAGATTGTTGACTTGGGGATAAAGTTCCTGGCACTTGCTCTGGTTCCACACCTGTTAATTTCCCTGCAACATATCTATGATTTCCTTCAACTATAACACCTTCACTTGTAACTTTTATAGGAGGTGCTACATCTCCGTTCATTATTCTTCCTACATAATTTTCAACTACGGGTCCTGAAACGACCCCTTGTGTTGTTTTCAAACTTGAATCTTGTAGCGCTTGAGTAACCGATTCCTGCGTTACTGTTATTGATTTAGAAGTGGATGCTTCTCCAGCTGCAGTTGCTTTACCTATTAAATTTCCAGCACCCTTCAATCCCGCAGTGACAGTTGCATCAATTACTTTTTGTGTCAAATCACTCCCGGCTTCTCTTCCCGCTGCATTAACTCCTTTTGTAGCTGCTGTATATCCAATACTGGCTGCAGATACCATTGGTGAAAAAGTTTTGGCTACGCTTTTTAGCATATTGGTTTGAGCTCCTATAGGATCTTTTGCCATTGCTTTGCTTGCTGCATTTATACTGTTTATTGGATGTCTGACAAAATTAGCGGTTCCTTGAACTGTTGCTTTTGCTCCTTGATATAAACCAGAATAATACGCTTTAGTAAGTTCCCATAATTTTCCACAGCACTGTTGTGCTTCTCTACCATCTGGATCAACAAACATTATAGGATTATCTAATGCATAGGTATAAGGTGAAAATCTTCTCGACTTTTCTGCCAATTCGTCTTCTACCCCCCATCTTCCAATGTCCGCCATGTACATTCTCGCCCCATAATCATACATACCCGTCTCTTGAAGTTCCTTGCCGTTGTATTTGTAATTCTTATAGGCACTTGGACTAAAAAAGGAGAATCCCGTTTTTAAATGGTTCATTCCAAATGGATAATAATCATTAGCATCTGTAATCTCAAGAGCGCCTGTGCTGTTTCTTACGAAACTTATCCTTACATTTCCTAAATGATCTTTATACTGGTAAATATACTGATCTTTTCCATAATCATAAAATCCTTCTGCGGTTGGGAAAAACTGAAGCTCAGGATTCTTTGCCCCTAAACCGGGAACAACATTTAAAGTCTCTGCAGAATAAGCCTCCATTTCCAAAGCTTTGCTCGTTTCCAGACTAGCAGCAAACATTTCCGTACCTCCTCCATTATTTCCGGATCCTGTTATATTTATATATTGAAATCCATCAAGATAATCTGTAGTTTCCGTAGAAGAAGTAGTGCCTGTTATTCCAACAAGTGTTTTTACGACTTGTTTTCTCAGCTTTGTCCCATTTGATCCATACTTTGTAGTAATATCAGTATATGCCTGACTTGAACCAATAGATATTGCATTGGGCAGATTTAAATAATTATACACTATTCCATTGATTTGTTTATCTGCCATATTGATCATATTCCCATTAACATCATATCCTATGGGAAGTCCTGTTGTTCCTTCATAACCAGTCTTGTTACCACTGTTATCTTTTATGGTAGTGGCCCGGTTTCCTGAATAAGTATATTCTAAATCATCAATTTTTGTGGCAATTGTCCCTTGCAGAACTGAGGTTCTATAAAGATTGGTGATATTTCCATTCAAATCATAGGTTAAAGATTCTGTATTTTCTTTGCTGTTGGGGTTATTTGGGTTTTGATAATATCCAGCTGTTAATCTGTTCAGCTTATCATAAACATATCCGTATCTCTTAGGAGTAAGAGAAGGATTGGCTCCGATTGTTTCCACTGCCCTCCAATCTACTTCTGCGATATTACCATTGTATTTTGCCTCAACATTTTTTCCAGAGAATAAGACTGGATCCGGATTAGTGATTCCTTCTTTCTGATTGTATTTGATCTTATAAGCAAAAAGCTTCCCTCCTAAATCAGCCACGGACATCTGGTTTTTATTGATGTCTGTTAGCCAACCTCTGATATTGTAATTGTAATCAATGCTTTGGAGATTGTTTCCTACTTTTTTATTGCTTAACTGCGAAAGTTCATTATAGGTATTGTCCGTTAATAATTCTTCGGGGTTGCTATCAACCTGATGATAATGTTGTTTTAGCCTGTTTCCATTATCATAAACAAAACGTTCATTGATGGTAACACTTGCCTCACCCGGTTTTCTCATATGAGTTGTGATCGCTTTCTGTGGAGTACCTGCAAAATCAAGTAAAGTTTCTGTTTTGGTGTATCCTCCCAGGTGATTAACGGAATGAGTTCCTAACACTCTTCCTTTGCTGTCATAGTATGTATAATTACTGGTCCAGTTATTATCTTCTATATTTTTTACCAGACTCATCACAGGAAGACTTTTGGTACTCACTGCATTTGATGTGGAATTATCAGTAATAACAGGCGTTCCTAAAATATTGGTTGGAAATGTTGGATTAAAGCTGTATACAGGATAGGTATCATAATAGTTGATACTTAAAAGAGTGGTAATGGTATTAGGATAACTTGAAGCATTATTCGTGTAATAAGCTCCACGGCCTCCCACAATAAATCCTACGGAAGCAGTTCTCGTTACATTGTTACTCCCCACAGCATCGGCTTTTACTTGCTCAGCCGCCCTCCCTATTGTTCCGGATTTTTCTGTAGAGGTGTAGATTCCGGTGTAAGCAACTCTTCCAAACTGATCATACTTGGTAAAAAGCCATTGTTTATTAGCTCCCATTACAGCATCCTGGGTCATGATCAGCCGATCCTGTTTATCATATACCATAAACTCATAATCTTTACCCGGAAGTTTCTTAAGAATAAGCCTGTTTCTTCCATCATACCGGTAAATATAACACAGGCTTCCCAGTAGCGTATTAACATCAGCAACCACAGCCGCTTTAGGAGGAATGACAAAAGCTAACTGATCAAATTCGTTATAAACATAATAAGTATCTGCATTTTCAGTAGGGCTAATAACTTTTCTAACCAGAATAGTCTGACCTTTTCCATTCTTGAATTCAATGGTCTTATTGCCATCTTCATCCGTGATTGTATTTTTATACAATTGATTCGCGCCATAGTTCACGGACTGGCTGATGGCAGATGACGTGGTTCCACTGGCCCAACCGGTTACTGTTACGTATTTTTTAACTTCTGTTGCGGTGTTGGTTCCATATTCAAACCTTACAGGTTTATCACTCCAGGCCGTCCCTACTTGTTTTTGTTCTAATAGTCTGTCCAAAGGAGAGTTTTCTAATGTCTTTTCCGCATAGATCTTCTCCTGTCCGTAAGGAGTATTTATGACATTGGCTAAAGGATTTGAAACAATACCTCCGTTTAAGGTCTGTCCCTGGGGAATAGGTAAATAATCTTTTACCTGTCTTCCGAAGCCATCATATTCAATAGGGGTAACCACATCTTTTCCTGTCGGAGATGCTTTTATATTTATAATCTGCTTAGGTCTACCAAGACCATCAAAATACTGAACTGTTTCTGAGGTTTTGGTCGGCTGATTATTGGTATCATAATCAAGAATCGTCTTTGAATATACATAGTTTTCCGTTGGAGAAAGTTGGGCATGTACTAAACTAACTACAAGCACAGCACCTACAGATATTATTTGCTTTATCTTTTTCATCGTATTTTAGTTTTTATCATATTCAAAACTGAAAGAAGCTCCTTTACCTGCAACTGCTACACCACCATCACCAGGTCCATGGTTTGTGATACTTGGCGTTAGAATAATACTTCCATCGGTATTTATTGTTATTTTCCATATTGTTTGTGTACCATATTCAATAACATTAGTGATTACTTTTGTAGTATTAGGTCTACAGGAAGCTGGAATGCTTGCTGCATTGCTATTATACCAATAAGTATTATTAGGTGCAATTAGACTTAAATTTCCTTTAAAATGTCCTGAGTTTGGTTGATTAACATAAGAGCTAGCTCCTAGCGTAATTCCGTTTAATGAGCCTATATCGCAACCATTGTACATACAAGGACTGTTATTAGCCTCATTTTGACCATTGGCATCAATATCATTCTGCGCTTTTTGATCAGCATCTGCCTGGCTGATGTCTGAAGAGTATTTTTTAGCGGGTACGATGTATGTGTACGTATTTGATATAGCGTCAGGAGAACAATTTTTAGTAAACACTTTACTTTTTTCAGCACTATAAAAACATGGTATAGCATTAGCCAGGTTTTGTCCGTTAGTATTGATATCGTTTTGTGCCATTTGGTCAGCATCTGCCTGGCTGATATTTGAAGAATATTTTTTGGCTGGTACAATGTAAGTATAGCTTGCTGTTCCCCCTGGAGGACAATTTTTACTAAAAGTTTTACTTTTTTCTATGTTAAAAAATAGACAAATAGCATTGGCATTGGCTGTATTCTGTCCGTTAGTACTAATATCATTTAATGCTTTTTGATTAGCATCTGCGATAGAAACCTCAGATGTATAGGTATTAGCAGGAACTATATAAGTATAAAG
The DNA here is from genome assembly GCF_039645525.1 of Chryseobacterium sp. Chry.R1. Lineage (NCBI taxonomy): Bacteria > Pseudomonadati > Bacteroidota > Flavobacteriia > Flavobacteriales > Weeksellaceae > Chryseobacterium > Chryseobacterium sp. Chry.R1. The sequence goes on along the minus strand of NZ_CP151793.1, from coordinate 2,671,224 downwards.
ATCTGCTGATGTTCCAGCGGGACAATTATTTTTTATAAAGCCTTGTTTTTGTTCTACATTGTAATAATATAAATCATAACTAATTGAGAAATTTACAACAGAAGAAGGAGTGTTCGCTGCAGTCTCATAAAGATACTTTAATATTACATCGCCGTTTGGCTCTATAGAAACAGACCATACCCTATTTCTGCTCGTAACCTGAGTAGACCTTTGTGAAGAAGGTACACAGCTTCCTGTAATTTTTCCAACTATTACTCCCTGTAATAACAAATTTTTAGTAACCAAATCATCATTTATAAATACGCCATCAAATGTTAGTTGTACTGTTGATGGAGGAGTTTTAGAAACACCTATGGAAAAATACGGAATTGCATCTGCCGAATTAAAAGTACAAGTAGCCGGTACACAATTTCCATTTAGATTGGCCTGAGATTGGCCATTGTTATTTAAATCAGCTATTGCTTTCAGATTAGCATCATTCTTACTTATGGTAGAACTATATTTTCCCTCAGGAACAATATATAAATATCGCTCCCCAACTAAGCCTGACGGACAATTTTTTTTGATATAATAATTAGACATTTCATCATTGTAAAAGAGGCCGCTGACAGGCTGTTTAAACTTGTATTTATATTCTTTTAACAACTCATTATCTTTTGAAATAATTTTTTCGAGTTGATTAGTACTCGTGTTATATTTATATATTTCACGAATTCCATTGGAGGGAGTAATGCTAGTAACACCTATTAATGGATTATGAGTGTAAGTAGTGATCTGATAGCTTGCTAGATACTGATTTTTTCTAAAAATATCCAAAGCATTATTAAGTGTTTGCTCTGTAGAATCGTCTACATCTGCTATAGATTTGGTTTGCAAGTCAGTAATTATGGTAGACATACCAGACAAGGCCAACAATGAATTATAATCTATACCTTCAATTTTCGCGAGAGGCAAAGTTTGGCCATACCCCCATACAATACTCACATTCACTCCAGATTTTGTGTGATATTGTAATAGGTTTCCTTTATTGTCATATTGGTCATAAATAATTTCATTATCCATAACTTCAGAAGTGCTGTCAATGGTATTAAGCAAGACGGATTGAATCTGTTTGGGTAAGAGTTTGGTATGTCCACTCCAGTTATTAGAATAGTTTAATTTTGTTTTGGATATGGCAATGTTATTATTATATCTGGTCGTTTCCAAAGGAATGCTTAACAAGTTATTCTGAATGAGATCAGCTGAACCCGAAACATCATTAGCAAATTTATAAGTAGTTTTTAATTTCGTTTGGTCTGTAGAAGTCGTTTCTTCTGATGTAAGATTATTTGTCAAATTTGTATCATAGAAATAATTGGTTTTTGTACTTATTGTATTTCCATTAAAATAGTCTGTTGTGGTTGTAGAGGTAAGACGTTGTTGATTAAGATTAATTTTATAATAGCGATCATACACCAAATGTTCAAAAGAACCCCATGTTACAAATTGATCTTTATTTTGAAACTTTAGCAAGCTATATTGATTCTCAATTGTTTTAACAGGAATTCCTTGCTCCCCTATATAACTAGTTTTAAGTAGTTTTCCCCGGTAATAACCATAATCCTGATAAGGCATAGTTAAATTCTTATAACTATCAATAACTTCCTGAGGATCTAAAAATTCCCTTTTAAGCTGTTTATCGGGAATGCTGTCAGGAATGCTTTCTAAGTCTGAGAAATAGTATTTCCTATAAAGTTTATTATTAACCCACTCATTCACTTGCGAATAATTAACTGGATTATTAGTGTACGTATTGGGATTTATACTATTAATAAATTCCTTTGGCCTTATATGAAGAATAGGATTAAGAAAATTATAAATTTCGTCTGAGTAACCGTCATAAACATAAATAAAAAAAGAATTATTGATCCCACTACTTTTTGCAGAAATAGAACCATCGTCAGCATCCTTATCATACGTGAAATCACGGATGTTTTGATTATTTCCATCAAAATCAAGAATTTTTTTTATCCTTGCACCTCCAGTGGTTCCAGTCTGATTTCTCAGATATTGTAGGAAATGTGAGTTAGTATCTCTCCAGATAGTTTTTGAATAAGTATTTGGCTCATAATAAAAAGAGGAATACCCTCCTGTAGGATATTCGATTTTTCTTAATAATCCGACATCACATAATTCAGGATTGGGGTTTCTTTGATCTCCAACAATGGTTGAGCTACCAAGGGAATTGTTATATAGATAATTGGGCGTAAGTTGATTATTTTCTGGTTTTCCGTTCCAGTATCCCCAAAAATCAATACCAAAGGAGGTATGTTCTGGAAGGTTAGAAGTTTTATAATAATCAAATGAATATTTTTTATCGCTGTCCGTTACTGAAGATAAGAAGAAATAATCTTTTATTCTGTTATAACTAAGACTTATACTTTTTATTTCTTTATTTTGATTGTTAGATACTGATACATTGTTCAACCTTAAAGATTTGTATCCGTATGCATACGGTGTACCATGATTATCAACATAGGAAGTGTAGGCAGGAAACTCCGTGTAGCTAAACATAATGGTTGCAACATTATCAATAGTTATTTTCTGAGGGAATACTTTTTTAACTAAATTCATGCTGGTTGCTCCTTTGAAATTATTTTCAGGACCATTGTAATAGTTAGAACCGTATTTTCCAGGTCTTATTTCTCTTTGTCCTGAAACATAAAAATTCAAATCAAAAAAGCTTTGTTTTATTCCTGTAGATGAAGTACTGTTATAGTCTTGAGGGGGAAAATAGTTACCATGACAAAAATTGGTCCATTCAGGACCGTACTTTTTGTTTTCAATAATAACATTCCGTCCATTCATATATTCAATCTTGGTTAGATACCAAGACATTATTTTCATATTGTAAGCAGGCGTTTGGAGAGGCGTTTCCCCTAAAATCCCAAGATCATATGATATTTCCAGATTATCGGAATCACCTCCAAAATAATACTTGTTTCCTTTTCCGTCTGTAATGATAATCTCAGAAGAAGCTGGCTTACATCCTGCATTGGGGTCATTTTGAGTAGAAATTCCTGTAATATCTATTTTTAAGTTAGGATCATTAGATACCGCTACAGGTTTGAGGTCAATACCTATATAGAAGTAACCGGAGATTCCCATAAAATTAAAATTAAATTTATCGGGTTCTAATTCATAAAAATAACCTATCTGTTGTGTGGGACTCAAATAGGGGAAATAATCTTGCAATGAACCATTACTTAATTTAGCACGAGGATATTGTACATCAAAAATCTTCTGGTTTGTCAACCCCAATCCTGCAGCAGCTCTTGCACCTACCAGATAACCTCCTCCATCAAAAAGACCATTTGTATTTTCATAATGCTTTACATCATCTGGTAGATTTTTTATAGTACGGGTAATAGCACCTCCATAACTTAGAAACCAATCCTGTCCCACGTAATTGGATTGTTTAGCAGGTATAAATCCTGAGGAATTGTAGGCTAAACTAATGTTGAAATTTTCTCCGGTTCCAGGCACTTCAGTAGAATAAACCGGAACACTTACATCAATACCTCCGGAATAGAGATTTACTGGAATATTTCCAAATCTTTCCATTTCATAGCTCTGCGGAGATTTAATATCAACAGGTTTAGCCCGATATTCTGACATTTGACCTTGAGCGCTAAAAAATATAAAAAATATATGTAATAGTAATATCTTTTTCAAATCTATATTATTAATGTTTATATAGGATGTTGTTATAACTGGATCTTTTAAGTCTATTTTTAATCTCTCCATTATTTATTTCTTAATCAATTTAGCATTAGCTGTTTTATTCGTATCCGTCTTGATCACCACCAGGTAAGCTCCTTGAATCAAAGGTTGAGTATTTATCTTCGTTACTCTATTCTTTGTTTTCAAAGTCTGTAGTTGTCTTCCACCAATATCATATAAAGTGATATCTGCATCTTTGAAGTCAAAACCTATTTCAACATATGCATAATCAGACACCGGATTCGGATAGATCTTGATATCCTGTTTTTCAATCAACTGATCCAGTTGTTTATCTCCCAGCTTCAGGATCTTCCAGTTCTCCTTCCCTAGCTCCTCTGCACTGGTTCCTGCTAAAATGATGGAACCATCTCTGTTCAGCTTAATATCCGATAATCTCTCCTCTCTCTTTCTGGATTCTCCCTTCACATGCTTTCTCCACTGTTCATTTCCATTATGATCCAGATACAGCATCCAGAATGTTTCATCATCTGTTTCTATTCTTCCTTCTGCCTGAGTATATCCACCCAACAATATTCCTTTAGTTGAGGGTTGAGAGTTGTCAGTTGATAGCTGATTTAGGGCGGTCATACCCATCAAAACATCCCTGTTTTTGAAATTGTAGGACTTCTGCCACTGTTCATCTCCTCTTTCATTTAAAGAAACCAACCACAAATCTGTTCCTTCTTCTATTCCTACTGTTTTGTTTCCGGATCTCTCACTTCTGGATTCTCCTCCGATGATATAACCGTTTGAGGTTAAAGCCAGTGTTCTTAGATGGTCATCTCCTTTTCCTCCCAGGTTCTTTTCCCATTCTACCTTTCCCTCTTTGTTTAGTTTTACGATCCAGTAATCTCCTTCACCAAAGTTTTCAGTGGTTTTTGCATAGCGGGATATAGGATTTGAGGTTCCTGTAGCTGAGTTTTGATTCCCGGAATCGGAAACACGAAACTCAGAGCTTCTTGAATAGATTCCCAGAAGTGCTCCTCCGTCTCTTGTGGGGATCATCTTCTCCACTTCATCTAATCCCCTTCCTCCTAAAATAAGTTGTGAAAGTTCTTTTCCGTTTTTATCGAGTCTGATAATCAGGATATCTTTTGAACCGTAACCTTTGGATGCATTCTGAACATTTCCGGCTACAACAAATCCTAAATCTGTGGTTTGGATAACTGCCCTGGCTTCTTCATCAGCACTTGTTCCCAAGGTCTTCTGCCACAATTCATCTCCAGATTCATTAATTCTAATGAGCCAGATATCAGATCCTCCTTTGGAGTCATCTTTTTTATCTATTCCCTTTCCGGAATATGAGGTTCCCGAAACCAAAAAGCCTCCCTCCTGGGTAGCTACGGTAGAAGACAAATAATCATGATTGTTTCCGGAGAAATATTTTTCCCAAACCTGGTCTCCTTGCTGGTTCAGCTTCACCAAATGAAAGTCGTATCCATTGTTTTGCTGGGTATTGCTTCCTGCATCTTTCTTTTGGTTTCCTGCCTGTATGACACTTCCTGTTATCAGATACTGCTGATCAATTGTTGTGGTTACCTGGCTTAGGAAATCCTGGGTAGAAGATTTGATATCTTTTTGCCAAACCACTTCCTGGGCCGATAGCCCGGAAATAATGCACGTAGAAAGTACACTGAAGTAGAGTTTTTTCATCCTTTATGGTATATATTTTTTAGTTGAATTCCGTCTGATATAAAAGCGTGCAAATTTAACGCTTTTTATGACTTGTTAATTTCACTTTAAAAAGATTTAATATGAATTACATCATGTTTGATTATTCATTTACAAAATGTTACGATTTCAATATTACAAAGATATTGCAGTATAGCGACAGAAATTGACGCATTAAATTTTGAAGTGTAAATAATCAAGAAAATACTCAAATGATATTTTGAGAAGTTTCGCATAGTCTTCTTATCCTGAATTTGTACCCGCCATTTTCTTTTCTCTCCTTCTTTCAAGGATAAGGTGTGCCGCATCCAGCATTTTAACCGTATGGATATACGGCATCACGATATTCCTTTCCGGTAGATTTTCATAGACTCCCATTGAGAAATAGACGATTCCGGACATAAAATAATCAAATTCTTTGGGGGTGTATTCCCTGAATGCTGTTTTGAAAACCAGCAACGGATTCCGGTATTCCTTCTCTGAAAGCAGGCCAAGAACCCACGGGGAAATCTTTTCCGGCCGCGTATCAACCGTCCATTTCCTTTCCTTCAGCATGATGAGATAGCCAGCCCGGATCAGTGACCTCATCGAATGGTAAAACTCAAAGATGACCGCCGGATCTTCATGGATCCAGCTATTTCTCTTTACAGCATAATTCAACAAGTTGCTGAGTATTTCTTTGGAAACATCCAGCTCATTGAGCTGAAAGAAGGTTTCCATTAGCTGTAAGCCGGAGGGGTTCTTGCCCGGCCAAAACCGGGAATCGAAATGTGTTTTTATCTTTTTCATTGTTTGTATTTTTTTATAAATGTAATGAAAAATTACAAATATTCGGATTTAAGTCCGAGATTTTTATAAGAATATGTAATTTATTTGTTTCCATGACAGAAGCAAATAGAAAAATTGTTGAATTTATAAGGGATGAATGGGTTATCCCTATGAACAATAACAGCAAATTTGCAGTTGATCATAACATAGATGAAAAGACCGTCCGAAGAATAAGAGACGATAAAGATTATCAAATTGCTCTTCTTACAATAATGCGAATTTGCCACGCTAGAAATTTAACTCTTGCCAACTTTTTTAAGATGATTGGAATATAGATTACGGCAAAAAAATATAATTGAATAATCCTGACGAGAGTTAGGATTTGTTATTTATAACTATTGAATAATTTTAATTAAAAGTTTTTACATTAACTTACAATAATATTTTTCAAACAAAACACCATGACTCATATTGATAGAAAGAAAGAAATTGCTATTGGAATTCTCCCCAAAAAAGGAACAGAAAACTATAATACAGTAATTAAGTATCTAGAAAAAAAAAGCACACCACAACATACTGAATTTGCGAAGAAAAATTGGGAAAAAGTAAATTTATCATTACAAGCACAGTATTCATCGAGCTGTAACCTCACAACAGAAAAAAACTTACGCCATTTTTTACTAGAATTTAATTCAAGAGCATGGCAAACCGGCTTATGGTCTATGCCTACTATGTTTAATATAATGGAAAGTTTTTTTAATTATAAAAAGCCAGAAATTTATTTTGAACTAATCGAAGAAGAAAATTATTATGTTACATTGTTTGATTTTCTCGAATTTGTTACATCGGATAAATTTGTATTAGATGGAATTAATCTAGAAAATACTATTAGTGAAAATATAATCTACAATTTTGAGTTTAATAAAGATTTTGAAAAAATAACATTTAAAAACTCTAACGATCAGATTTTTATAATTAAAGGAGTTTCAATGATTCGTAGAGAAAGTGAAATTACCCTATCATTAATAACTGGAAAAAGAAAAACAGAAACAGACTTTATAGATAAAAATATTTACAAAGATTTCAGACCAGCAAATCCTGAAAAGGTTAAGATTGTTGAGAAAATTAAAAATGATTTAAAAAATAATGATTTAGAATTTGAATATTTAGATAAAGATAAATGCTATATTAAAACAATAATTGCAATTAGATTAGATCTTGAAACACTAACCATTGATTCAAGATATGTTGCGAAAGAAACAAATATGATGTTTAATATCACAACTGATGATTTAACTATTTTTATTGACAATAATGGTAATTTTCTTAGTAAAGAACATGAAGAATTATTTAAAAATAATATTGATGAAATTTTTAAATATGATGCCATATATGATCTAATAAATTATTTGATATATCTACCTCATTATTTTAACATAAATGAAAATTATATTAAAGATGAAGATATTGATACAGAATATAAAAAATTAATTAAAAATCCCCTTAAAAAAAGGAAATTTACAAATACACTTGGATATAAAACTCCAATTAAAAATATCTTTTACTTAGATAAGAAAGATATTTTATCTCCTAGCAAAATAATACTTAGAGATGATCTTTTTAAAGTACAAAAATCTGGATATTGGAAAACCTTATTGCCAGAAGAGATTGGATTAGATAAAAAAGGTAACACAATTCATGGAAGAACTTGGGTGAGCCAAAGTTCTTCTTGGTTTGAAGCATCCGAAAACGATTTAATAATAGAAGAAGAGCAAACTATTTTAGAAGGACCAAATGTTGGATATATTTATATTTTACGTAATCCTGTTATGGGAAAAAATATTTTTAAAATTGGACTTACTAGGAATGAAGTAAATTATAGAGTTGAGCAGTTATCAAAAACTAGTGTTCCAGACAAATTTTATAAAGCCCAAGAATGGCTAGTAAAAGATTGTATATTGGCAGAAAAAAATATACATAATATTTTACAAGATTATAGAATAGACCCTAGAAGAGAATTTTTTGATGTAAGTTATAATAAAGCAATTGATATAATTACAAAAACAGTCAAAGAGATTAATGAAATATAATTTCCTTTAAACTAACTCAAATTCGAGAGACTTTGTACAGCAGAAATATTTTTCTAATCTAAATAATTTTATAAAGCATTTTAATTTATAAATTTTTGATAATAGCCAAATACAAATCTTCAGTATATGGAAATAACATTTTACTATTCTTTCAAAGAATTTGAAAAAAATTATAATATTGATTTTAAAAATTGGGGTGAAATTTACCCTGATGCTGATGAAATTGATTATTTAAATGAACTAAGAAACAAATACCAATTATTTTTTTATGAGAATAATTCTGATTTTACAATAAACTCAAATTGGATTTCTAGTGAATATCCTGAATATTATGAATTATCAATCATAGCATATCATGAGTTTATACAAAAGAAACTAATAGATTATTTGTTCAATAATGGGTTTTCAAATTTTGATGGAGACATTTTAGAAATTCCGTTTGATATTGATGTAATGGATTTTTGGGAAGATTGCAATGTTAGAACTAGAAAAAATAGTGCAATAATTGACGACGAAAAACACAAATATTTAAAAGGCTTTTTTACTTTTAATAATTATACAAATAAATTAGATTTTGACAGTAAAAAATTCATAAATTTTAAATTTACAACAAAGAAAATTTTAGAATTTCTAGATAAAAAAACTCAATTAATTACCTCAAAAATTAAATTTGAAAAAGTACTAGTTGAAGACAATGATATTTTCTCTACATTACAAAAAATAAAAATTAAAGGTAGTCTTCAATCTATTGGTTATTTATTTTCCGAATTAATCGAAAAAGGTTTTATTGAAGCTCCAAAAAGAAATGGAAAAGATAATACCAGCGCCATATCTAGAATGATTTTAGACCATTTTGAATTTATTGATAAAGAAGAGCAACCAAAGCCTGAAGATATACGCAAAACTCTTTTTACTGAAAATAGACTTTCAACTGACAAACAAAATCAATTTAAGATTCCTCACAGTAGAATCATCAATACAGATTAAAAAAATAACAACTTAGTTTACAATTAATTATTGTATTTTTTGGATAAACTGGATAATGGTTTGGATAACATTCATACTCGACAATAATCAATCTTTGTACTATTAATTTAACAAATATTGAAAATGAGTACAATTAAAACTATTGAAAAAAGTCAGATAAAATTTAAAGAAGACAGCTTAATAAATTTTCATCAAGAATACCATAGCAATAGTATTTTCAAAAATACTTATGAAATACAAATCATTGCCGTCATTTATTTAATTTTCAAAATTTTTCGAGGAATCAAAATGAATTTTGACATCAATGTAAGAATTTCTATGAAAAACAAAAAACCAAGATAGAATAAACTGGAGGCTTACACAGAAGAAATTAAATGTCTTATGTCAACTTTTTTTATTACAATTACTAAAAAATATTCACAACTCCCAATTCAACTCCCCTTTATTATCTCCAAAATTTTTGATGCTGCCATTGTTCCCATGCTATATCCATCATTAATAATACATTCATAAGAATCATCAAGATACTTGGGAAGAATACCTTCCGTAATAGCAATTACTTTTATTGCAGAGGTTTGTAATTTATTTTTAACTAATGAACTATGCAATCCTGCAAGCGTTTCGTCACTCATGGCAAAATAGCCGTCGAAATGTTCATACTCCACAATGGTACTGAGCTTGTCTTTTACCTCATCGGCAGATTTACAGTAGATTACTTTGCACTTAATACCTGAATGGTTTTTTAGTTTTTCAAGAAAGAAATCTCTTCTGGTTTGGGTTATTTCCAGGTTTTCATCCCCAAAAACGGCCAATATGCTTTTACATTGGCTTTCTATCAGTTTTTCGGCAGCCATTCCGGCATTCCGTCCATTATCGAAAATAATTTCATCGAAATGATTTTGCGAGATCGTTTTATCAAAAATAACAACAGGAAGCTCGATGTCTCTGGCTCTCTGCAAGTGGGATAGATCTTTCGTATATCGCGTAAGAGAAATCAGGATTCCATCTACCCGGGAGTTGATGCAGGTTATAATGTTTTCCTTTTCCCTCATCAAAGACTCTTCCGAAGACAACAGAAAGAAATGATATCCTTCACTGTGAAGCACAGAAGATATGCCCTTAATAATAGAAGGAATAAAGAACATTGACATTTCAGGAATGATAAGCCCGATCACTTTCGATGATTTCTTCCGGAAGTTGATGGCGAAATCATTAGGGATATAATTAAAAGTCTCCGCGGCCTCTTTTACTTTAAGCTTTACGGCATTGCTGATATCAGGATGATCCTTCAGTGCCCGGGATACTGTAGATACACTGATGTTCAGCATTTCGGCAATGTCTTTTATTGTGACTCTTTTCATTATAAGTTAATTGAGGCCATTTTTGGGTTAATTCAGGACTGTTTTCGGAGCAAATCTAAGTTAAAAAAACGTTAATTTTAACCATAAAAATGTTATTAAAAAGTTAAAATTCAAATAAGTTATCCACCGCAAACGATTGCGCAAACGTTTGAATTTAATTATCATTTAACATACGGGATAAAGCTCATTTTACATAGGGTAAAAAAAATACTTTTGGATCATAACAAAAAACTCCGAAACGATATGGAATCAAAAATTTTTACCAGACTGCTTATTTTGGGTACGATGAATACAGCTGCATTCATGTTTTCCCAAAGTACAGAAAATGATACGATTGTAAAAAGTAAGGCCATTGATGAAGTGGTGATCACAGGAAATTCAAATCCTAAAGCTTCCATTAAAACCAGTACTTCTATATCCACATTAAAAATGAAAGACATAGAAAATGCTGCTCCAAGAACAACTGCGGAAATTTTCCGTACTATTCCGGGGATCCGTTCGGAATCATCAGGAGGGGAAGGAAATTCCAATATTACGGTAAGAGGAGTTCCGGTTTCGGCAGGAGGTTCAAGATACCTTCTGATCCAGGAAGACGGTTTACCGGTGATGCAGTTTGGAGACATTGCTTTCGGAACGCAGGACCAGTTTACCCGATTTGATTCTTTTGTTTCCAGGGTGGAAGCTTTACGAGGAGGATCTGCCTCTGTTTTTGCCAGCAATTCTCCGGCAGGGATCATCAATTTTATTACAAAAACCGGAGAAAAAGAAGGTGGAAGCATTACGCAACAGATTGGTCTTAATTATAAAAACTACAGAACAGATTTCGATTACGGAACATCCATAGCGGAAAATACCTATATCGCAGTAGGAGGATTTTACAGGATATCGGACGGACCGAGAAAAACCGGATTTAATTCCAATAACGGCGGACAGTTCAGACTTTCTTTACTGAAAAAGTTTGATAAAGGAAGCTTCAGAATATATGCAAAGCTCCTTGACGACAGAACAGCCGCTTATATGCCGATGCCGGTAGGCGTTACAGGAACCGACGGAGATCCTAAATGGTCTTCCCTGCCGAATTACAATATTCTCACAGGTGCTTTACAAACCATTAATCTGCAACACGACAGAACCTTAGGAAATGACGGAAATATTTTTAACAGCGATGTTTCGGATGGAATGCATTCCCTTTCAAAGGTGATCGGGGCAGAGTTTAATTATGACCTTGGAGAAGGCTGGAAGCTGGAAGAAAAAATTCGTTATGCGGCCAACAGCGGACAGTTTATTGCCCCTTTTCCTGCCAGTGTAAGCAAAGGCAGTGATTTCTTTACTGCTGCTAATTTCACCAATTTCGGAAGTGCTGTGTATGCAGGGACGAATACTCCGGTAGATATGAATGCCAATTATATGAAGTTGGCCCTTTTTAATGTAAAGCTGAACAACTTCAACAACTTCGTGAATGACTTGAATATCAACAAGAAATGGAACAGATTAAAATTGAATGCAGGCTTATATAAATCTACACAAAACATCAATATGTCCTGGATGTGGAACAATTACATTCAGGAAGTCAATGACAGCAATGCCCGGTTGGTTGATGTAAAAGATACGACCGGAGCATTGATCACAGACCATGGTTTACTGAATTACGGAATGAAAGACTGGGGAAACCTGAAGAGGGATTACAATACCAAATATGATATCACCGCACCCCATGCCCAGATTGAAATCAATGCAACAGATCAGCTGACGATAGATGCCGGAGCAAGATACGATATCGGAAAAGTAACGGGAACTTTTTCAGGCGCCACTGTTACCTATACCAGCCTTGATATGAATGGAAACGGCGTCATTGATATTCCTGAACAAATGGTGGGATCCAATGATAACATTAATGTTCCGGTCAACTACAGATATGGCATTTTCGGATATTCGGTAGGCGCCAATTATGCACTCAACAGTAAAAATGCTGTATTTGCAAGAGTAAGCCAGGGTGGAAGCGCTTCTGCAGACAGAATCCTGTTTTCAGGATATAATTATACTAATAATGACGATCCTGCACTGGATGCTGTAAAAGTAAATGAAGTTAACCAGATAGAAGCGGGATACAAACTCAGAGGAGCGGGATATTTCCTGAATACCACACTTTTCTACGCCGGAACAAAAGAAGCGAATTACGAAGCAACCACCCAGAGGAAAACAGAAAATAAATACCAGTCCCTGGGAGTAGAGCTGGATGGATATTACAGAATTACAAAAAGTTTTGAAGTAAAAGCAGGGCTTACTTATACCCACGCTGAGATCAAAAATGCACTTGACCCTTCTATTATTGGGAACACGCCGAGAAGAACCCCAAAGCTGATGTATTCCGTAAACCCGAATTTCAATATGGGTAAAGTGAATGTCGGGTTTTATCTGATCGGAACCACAAAAGCATACACCCAGGATTCCAATAAGCTGGTGATGCCGGGATATGCTATTGTAAATCCTTACATTTCTTATCAGATTATGAAAAACCTTTCAGTAAATGTGAATGCCAATAATATCTTTAACGCCATTGCAGTTACGGAGGCCGAAGAAGGATCCATCGCAGGCGGAAATGGAATTGTAAGAGCCAGAACACTTCCGGGAAGCAGCTACAGCGCAAGTGTGAAATTTGATTTTTAATAGTTGGTTATAGACGGAACGATTTTTTTTAATCCGCTCTGTATTTAAAAAAAATAAAAAATATGTTTAAACAGGAAGCCATAGAGATCATCAGAAAAGCCATTACAAAAGAGGGTATTCTGGCCTCAGCACAGCAAAAAGATAATTATGCAAGAGTATGGTCAAGGGATTCGATGATGACAGGATATGCCGGAATTTTAATCCATGATGAGCAGATCATTTCCGGGCTTAAAAGATCTATTCTCACCTTAGCCGAACATCAGGCAGAAAACGGGCAGATTCCTTCCAATGTGGTGAATAGCAAAGCGAGTTACGGAACACATGTAGGAAGAACGGATGCTACGGCATGGTGGATTGTTACGACCTGTGAATACCTTAAAACAACATCAGATGATACGCTTAAAAGCAGCCTGAAAGAGAAGATATATCAGGCGCTTTCATGCCTTAAGACCTGGGAATACAATCAAAGAGGTTTGGTCTACAGCCCCCTTGGAGGAAACTGGGCAGATGAATATGTGACATCAGGATATACGCTGTATGATAATGTTCTGAGATACTGGGCATTGAAAAACACCTCAGAAGTTTATAATGATCCCGAATTAAAAGCAGTATCGGAAAACACAAAAAATCTCATCCAGCAGAATTTTTATAAAAATGATTCCAATGTAACCAGGTATCATGAAACAGCCTACGCAAAAGCTTCAGCAAAACCCTACTTGTGGGCGTCACTGAATGCACACGGATACGACGAACGGTTTGATCTGGCCGGGAATGCACTGGCTCTACTTTTAGATTTTGAAATGGATATACAGGCTTTTTCAGAATTTCTAAAGGGTATCCGTGATGAGTTTAAGCACTGGATGCTTCCTGTCTTTTACCCGGTTATTTTTCCGGGAGATGACGATTGGCGTTTACTGGAAAACAACTACAGTTACAGCTTTAAAAACCAACCCTACCATTTTCATAACGGAGGATCGTGGCCTATATTTTTAGGATGGCTGTGCCTGGGGCTTAAGAAAAAGGGAATCAGGGAAATTCCTGAAAAAATTATGACGGAATACGAAACATTAATGCATGAAAAGGGTGAGCATTTCAGAGAATATTATTCAACAGACAAGCTCTTGCCACTGGGAACCGGGCAGCTTTGTTTTTCTGCATCCGGATATCTTTTCATGTCGCTGTAAAGCATTGTTTCAAATAACCAAGATAGGTTCAAAAAATTAAAAAAATGATTGGAGATATTATAGAACTGAAAGAAAAACATCTGGCAACTGCCAGAGAGATCACAGAAATACTGAAAAAACGTTTCACTTTACATAAAGACCAGAAAATAGCGATAGGAATTGCAGGAGAAAGCGGAAGCGGAAAGTCCGTAACAGCTTTTGCCGTTCAGAAGATCCTGGAACAGGAAAACCTGAAGAGCATCGTTCTGCAAATGGATGATTACTTTAAACTTCCCCCGAAAACAAATCACGAAAACCGTTTGCAGTCTCTGGACAACGTAGGCATACTTGAAGTTGATCTCGATACACTTTCTCAAAATATAAGGGACTTTAAAAATGGAGATCCGGAAATAGAAAAACCTTTGGTGAACTACGGTGAAAACACTATAAGCAACGAAATAGCGGATACATCAGAATATAGTATTATTATTGCAGAAGGCACTTACGTCCTTGAAATTGAAGCTTTTGATTTTAAAATTTTCATAGACAGGGATTATAAGGATACTTACAGAAACCGGATGAACCGTAACCGGGATGAACAAAGTGATTTTATAGAAAAAGTATTGGAAATAGAACATCAGATTATCAGAAATTTTAAAAATAAAGCAGATCTTATTCTGGGGAAAAACTATGAACTTTTAAATACCCGTTTATGAAAGCAAAAAGAATCATTCCCCATCTGAGCTTCTGGCAGATCTGGAACATGAATGTCGGATTTTTTGGTATTCAGTACAGTTTCGGACTTCAGCAGACGGCCGTAAATCCTATTTATTCTTTTTTGGGTGCCCATGCTGAGCAGCTTCCTATCCTGAATCTGGCCGGGCCTATCACAGGGTTACTGATACAGCCTCTGATAGGAGCCATCAGTGATAAGACCTGGAGTCCTAGGTGGGGACGAAGAAAGCCATTCTTTTTGCTCGGTGCTCTATTTTGCAGCATTGCTCTATTTTTATTCCCTTTCAGTTCTACCATCTGGATGGCAGCGGGTTTGTTATGGATCCTGGATGCGGCGAATAATACAGCTATGGAGCCTTACCGTGCTTTTATTGGTGATAAGCTCCCTGAAGACCAGCAGACATTCGGCTTTCAGATGCAGAGCCTGTTTGTAGGGGCGGGTATTACCCTGGCAAATCTTTCACTGTTTGTTTTTCAGAAATATCTCGCAGGAAATTCTACGAACGGCGGTATTCCGGTCTGGGTTTACTATTCTTTTTTCTTAGGTTCCTTCTGCTCCATTGCATCGGTAGCCTGGTCTGTGTATAAGACACCGGAGATTCCGCCCACCGAAGATGAGCTTAAGGACATAAAAAAAGCCAAAGAAAGCAGCACGTTTTTTACTCCTTTTATAGAAATAATCATTGCCATCAGAGAGATGCCGAAAGTTCTCTGGCAACTGGCCCTGGTGTACCTTTTCCAGTGGTATGCCCTTTTTGTGTACTGGCAGTTTATCACGCCCATGCTGAAATGGTCACTGTACGGCGTTTCCGAAGCTGATGAAATGAAAGCCCATCATCTTCTGGAAAGCACTAAAAGCGGAATACCCATTGCAGCATCCGACCTGACTTGGGCAAAAAACATATTGCACCAGGTAGAAGTAGCAGTAGGACAAACGGGACTTATGAATGGTTCTTATAATATTGTGACCATGATTTCCGCATTACTCCTGGTACCTTTTGCTAAAAAGTTCAGTTCAAAAAACACTTATATTTTCTGTCTATTCCTTACAGGATTGGGAATAATGACGTTACCTTTTATCAGGAATGAATATGCTATTCTTATCCCAATGGTGGCTCTTGGAATTGGATGGGCTTCCATGATGGGCTTGCCCTACTCCATCGTTTCCCCTTCTATCCCTCACCGGAAAAGGGGAATCTACATGGGAGTTATCAATATGATGATCGTTATTCCCATGCTGATTCAGACCCTGTCTTTCGGGACTATTTTTAATTTCTTTCTGAATAGTAATCCTTCTTCAGCCATTATGGTCTCCGGAATATTATTTCTGACTGCCGGCGCATGTGTCTTTTTTATTAAACCTGATATTCCTAAAAGCGAATAATACCGGATGATAAGAATTATTCTTTAATAAAACTTCAATAAAAAAATCCCAGCTTTCGTTGGGATTTTTTAAGCCAAATAGCTACAATTCTCCGATATTGCAGCATTTATATTATTTTTTCGCAAGCTCTACTCTACGGTTTTGTGCGTTACCTTCTTCAGAACTATTATCCCCTATAGCATTTAATACTGCTATAAGAAGTTCTTTTCCCATATCCAACAAGCTAACTGCTCAAACATAGAGTTTATGTTTTGCTTGTTATTTTTGGGTTGGCGACATTCAATATTGCAACAAAGTTTCATTTTATAAAATTTTATCCTTACTTTTACCGCTTCTTATGCAAAAAACATTGAAAATCTTTTTTACCTTTTCTCTGTTACTGATCTTTCTTTCGAACGTCAGTGGAATAAGCATATGTCTTGAACATGCGAAACATGTAACAACCAAAATTGACAACAAAAAAGATTCTAAAAAGGAAAAAGCCCCTACAGTTTCCCAGGACGACTGCCAATGTGCACTCCATTTGCAGATGAATACAAGTCTTCTTCCGGAAATTCAGAATCTAAATTTTGCCATAAACGATTCAAATGATAACGAAATACTTCAGCCAAAGGCCGTATCATACCGTTGTCTCCTTGATTTTTTCTCTTCCAGGGCTCCTCCCGTTCTCTCCTGATTTCTAGTTTTTCAAACTAAACTCTTTTAGCTACAGATTTGTTATCTGCAGTAACTGTCTTTTTGGGATATTTTATTTTAAAAGCAGAATAAGATATTCTTTACTCACCAGGTATTTAATTATACCCATTTTACTCTCTATTTATGTCATTTAATGCTTATAATCCTGGAATCATACATTTTATTCCCACTAAAACTTTTCATTTAGCAGGCTTAGGTTGTATCATATTCTCAGGTGCGATCCATGCTCAGAAAATTAAAAAAGATTCAATTCCCGTCACTATTCAGACGGTAGAAATTACAGGGCGAAAATCCAAAGATTATATTTCCGATTATTCATTTGCGGCCACTAAGATTGCGATGAAAAACAAAGATCTTCCGCTCACGCTCAATACGGTTACCAAAGAACTCATCAACGACAGGCAGGCGTTCAGGCTGGGAGATGTACTGAAAAATGTTGCAGGCGTTTCCAATGTAAGTTTTTATAATCAGTACAGCATCCGGGGAATCAGCCAGAATGAAGAAGGCCAGATCATTAATGGAATGCGCACCAGGCAATATTATTTTCTTCAGCCGATGACCTCACACATCGAGCGTGTGGAGGTTTTTAAAGGTCCGGCAAGTATTACCATGTCCAGCGTAGACCCAGGAGGAACCATCAACATGGTAACTAAAAAACCTTTGGCAAATTCCCGTTACGAAGTAAGTTTATCGGGAGGAAGCTTTGATACCTATCGCCTTTCCGCAGATGTAACCGGACCTTTGAATACCAGTAAAACGCTTTTATACCGTTTCAACGGTGCCCATCAGCATGCCAAATCGTTTCGGGATCATGTAAAAAATAACGGAATTTTAATAGCTCCCTCGATCTCCTTTATCCCTAATGATAGAACATCGGTGAATGTAGAAATGATTTACAACGAAATGAACGGAAACCTCGACAGAGGACAGCCTATCTTTGGAGCAGTTGCCGGAAAAACCGATCTCAACAGTACTCCTGTCAGTTTAAATCTGGGGGCTCCGGGTGACTATTTTAAAACAAAAGACCTTACTCTGATGGGAAGTCTAGCCCATCATTTCAATAAAAACATCAGTTTTAATGCTTCTTATATGAAACAGTTCTGGAACGAAGACATCCATGAAACGAGGACGACAAATTCTTTTGTGCCGGATATCAGCAATAACCAGATTTCAAGCCTGGTGATGATGCAGTATATGGAAAGAATTCAGCATTGGTCGGTAGATAATATTAATGCCTATTTTAATTTTACTTACAGAACAGGATCCCTTGAACATCAGACGTTAGTAGGATATGACAGTCATATCTGGGAGAAAAAAAGCGGCGGAAAACAAGATGCGGCAAGAGGTTTCATGATGAAGGATGGAACAGTAAGCTCATCTTATAATCCAGCCAATGCTGCTTTATATCAGACATCGGTTTATAATGGCATTATATTTCCCACCCCCAATGTGAGCCCATTCGACCTGACGCCCGGAGCGGCAAACCATCAAGGGAATAACTATACTGTTTTGAATATCATCAACCCGTTACCAACGGCTTTAACAACTACTCATGCAGCATATGTACAACATTTACTGACGTGGAAAAAGTTTAAACTTCTGGCGGGACTCAGACAGGAATGGTTTCAGGACATTACCCAATATAAGAAAGCGGAAGAAAGTTCTTTCAGAAATCAGAAGATGCTTTACCGGGTCGGCCTGACGTACAGCATCACAGAAAATACAAACATATACGCAACATATCTTACAGGGTATCAGCCACAATCCAATACGGTCACCCTGATGCCGCAAACAGCCAATTTTACAGGTGCAATTTCCGCATCATTGTACAAACCCCTGCTTTCCGATCTGAAAGAATTCGGAGTCAAAACCAAGCTTTTTGGAAAAATTAATGCCACTTTTTCCATCTATGAAATCAATCAGAAAAATATCCTGATGAACGCCAATAATCCTGCGGAGCCCGATCAACTGATCCAGCGTGGCGCAGACAGGAGCCGTGGTTTTGAGGCTGAGTTTACGGGTCATATTCTTCCGCAATGGCACATTTATGCTGGTTACAGCTATATTGATGCAAAAGTTCTGGATGATTCTAATCCTGCTTTAATTGGTTTAGCTAAAGAAAATACATCAAAAAATTCCGTCAATATCTGGACGAGGTATAATTTCACCAAAATTCAGCTTTTAAAAGACTTCGGAATGGGTGCGGGAATGCTCTATCAAAGTAAAAAAATTCCCTGGTTCACCAGAAGTTTCGAACTTCCCGCTTATGCTACCGTGGATGCGGCAATTTATTATTCCGTACCGCAAACTAAGCTTCAGCTGGCTTTGAATGTGAACAATATGACCAATACAACGTACTGGGTAGGAGCTCAGAACTACCTGAGACTGTTCCCGGGAGCCCCAAGAAATTATCTATTTACAGCAACTTATAAATTTTAAACCATGGCTTTTTCAAACCTGAAACTCATTGTAAGAAAAACCCGGCAGGATTTATTTAAAAGTAAACAAAACCTGCTCATTGCCATTACTGTTCTCCTGTTCTGCTTTATAAGCATTGGAATAGGGTTTACAAAATACGGTGAAACCTATTCAAAAATAAGGGAATACCGTAAAGAAACCCGTGAAAACTGGGAACACAGGCCTGATAAGCATCCGCACAGGATGGCCCACTATGGTTATCTCGTTTTCAGAATCGGGCATCCGTTAAGTATTTTTGATAACGGATTGGACGATTACCTTGGAAATGTTATTTTCCTTGAAGCCCATAAACAAAATACCGCTAACCTTTCGGAAGCCGGAAGTTCAGGGATTCTCGTACGTTTCGGAGCGTTCAGTGCAGCATTCATTCTGCAGGCAATTGTTCCTTTGATTATTTTATTTCTCGGTTTTAGCCTGATTGTCCGTGAAAGAGAAGACGCCACACTGAAAATCCTTACCGTTCA
The DNA here is from genome assembly GCF_039645525.1 of Chryseobacterium sp. Chry.R1. Taxonomy (NCBI): domain Bacteria; kingdom Pseudomonadati; phylum Bacteroidota; class Flavobacteriia; order Flavobacteriales; family Weeksellaceae; genus Chryseobacterium; species Chryseobacterium sp. Chry.R1. Next base: position 2,650,998 of record NZ_CP151793.1, on the reverse strand, counting down.
GGGGGCCTCCGCACGAGCTATTATATGGGGAAAAATCCTTGGTCTCTGGCAGTTTTCTTTATTGTTTCTGATTCCTGTGATTGCCATCGTTTTAATGGCGGGACTTATGGTTGAATCAAGCCATTTTACTGATATTTTATCAAGAATACTGATCCTTTTTCCGGCGTATATGATCTATTATTTTTTTTTCAGTACATTGACGGTTTTAATTTCTGCAAAAAGCAAAGCTTCGTCATCCGCCTTAATCAGTTTAATTGGCTCATGGATAATCCTGTCGATTTTTTTACCTAAAGGAATTCAGTTTGCAGCGCAGAATCTCTATCCTACTCCATCAAGAATTGCCTTTGAAACCCAGGTAGAAGAGGATGTTATGAAAGTAGGCGACAGCCACAACCCCAACGATCCGCATTTTAAACACATTAAAGATTCGCTTCTGGCAAAATACAATGTGAAAACAACGGATGAACTTCCGGTTAATTACGGTGGAATTGTGATGAAAGAAGGAGAAAGAATAAGTGCAAAACTCTATGTTGATCATTTAAAAAGACTTCAGGATCAATACGATCAACAGCAAAAACTGAATGAAATTTTCGGTTTCATCAATCCTGTGATGGCGATTAAAAATCTTTCAGTGACCGCTTCGGGAACAGATTATTTTGCGTACCGGCAATTTCAGAATCAGGCAGAGGAATACCGCTACACACTCGCCCAGCGAATGAATGATTTACAGATTGAGCACATCCGCAACACTCCACCCAAAAAAGGTGAAAAACAGGCAATGGTAAGCAAAAAAAACTGGCAGGAATTTCCTGATTTTCATTATGAGTTTACGTCAGTTAAAGAAAGTCTGGGTAACCAGATTCTTCCTCTGGTTGCTATTCTTTTCTGGCTCCTTGCCTGTGTTCTGATGATTGAATTAAGTGCAAAAAATTTAAAATTAATCTAATGAATCATTATTTATTTAAACAGTTTTACCGCAACAAAGCCTACATTATTTCTTTGTTGATTCTTCTTTTCGCCGGTTTATGCTCTTTGTACACCGGTAAAAAATTTCTGGACAGGAATGAAGAAATTATGGCTAAAAGTGCAACCTATCAAAAAAACAGCATCGCTAAAAATGTGGAATTACACAGCGATAACATCGGTCTTTTACTCTATTATGTGAAATTTAATCTCGTGAATGAAATACCCAGACTAGCTGCTTTAAATATCGGTATGAGAGATTTGAATCCTTCCATTCAGGGCGTTACAATACGAAACCTGGAAGAACAAAAAAACAATTCCGATTTTTTCAACCCTGCGAATGCAGCGGTTGGAAATTTCGATTTCTCTTTTGTGATGATATTTCTTTTTCCACTCGTGATTATTGCCTTGTGCTACAATATCATTTCCGAAGATCAAGAAAAAGGAACCTGGAAATTACTCTCAGTGCAAAGTCAAAATGTAAGAAAGCTGATTGATGCTAAGTTGCTGTTCCGTTTCCTGGCCGTAAGCTCGGTTTATGTTTTATTGTTAATTGCTGCCCTTTTTTACATTAAAATTCCTGTAGACCTGGCCTTCACTATTTTTGCTTTGTCCGGTTTTCTATATTTGGCTTTCTGGTTTGCCTTATGTAGATGGATTATTGGTTATCAGAAGTCCTCTTCGTGGAATGCTTTAACCCTGGTGATTTTCTGGCTGAGCATGAATTTTGTAATTCCGATGACTGCAAATATGATGATACAGAAATTGATTCCTGTAAAAGAAGGATTGCAGGCACAAATCGAACAACGGGAAGGTTATCACAACAAGTGGGATGAACCGAAAGTTCCTACAATGCAGAAATTCTATAAAATCTATCCCCAGTTCAGCCAATACGAGATTGCGGAAAACAGTGACTTTTCTTACGCCTGGTATTACGCAATGCAGCACATGGCGGATGTGGAATCAGCGGCTTCTTCAAAAAAATATCATGAAAAAATGCAGAGCAGAAACAATGCAGCCATTTACTTAGGGTATATTTTACCGAATATTCAAACACAATGGATTCAGAGCAATGTTGCCGGAACAGGAATGGAAAATCAGCTAAATTATGCAGAAAGCCTGAAAAATTTCCACGAGAAACAAAGGCTGTATTTCTATCCTTATATTTTTGAAAATATAAACGGAAAAATGATCGACTGGAAAAAACAGACTGTAAAAATCTTTACGGATTCTGAGATAATTAATCTTTTCAGCTTACTTCTTCCCTATTTCATTTTAATTTTTTTATTGCTAATCCTTTCACAAAACAAATTCAGAAAGCTATGTTAAAAACCATCAAACTTCACAAAAAATACAACGATTTTACCGCTTTAAAATCTCTTGATCTTGAAATTCAGGAAGGGGAAATCTTTGCCCTTCTCGGACAGAACGGAGCCGGAAAAAGTACAACTATCAATATTCTTTTAGGCCTGATTAAAGCTACTTCCGGTGATGCGTTCATTAACAATATTTCAGTAAAAGATCATCCCGAAAAAATTAAAAAACACCTGGCATATATTCCTGAAACTGTATTACTTTATCCGAATCTTACCGGAATTGAAAATCTTGATTTCTTTTCAAAAATTGCGGGATTTAATTATAATAAAAAAGAACTTTCTGGTCTTTTACAACAAACCGGTTTACAAGAAACTGCTCATAATAAACCTTTAGGAAGTTATTCAAAAGGAATGCGGCAGAAAGTTGGAATTGCTATCGCTCTCGCTAAAGATGCCAAAGTTCTGCTCCTTGATGAGCCGACCAGCGGACTCGACCCGATTGCCACCGCTGAATTTACAGAAATTGTAAGAATGCTAGGCTTAGAAGGACGAACTGTTTTAATGGCCACCCATGATATTTTCAACGCGGTAAGTGTCGCTACGAATATCGGAATTATGAAACAGGGAGAACTGGTGCAAAATATTCCATCCAAAGCGTTTTCAGCTGAAGAACTGAAGGAACTGTATTTGAAAACAATCTAATTATTTTGAATTTTAACTAAAATACATTATTGAATATGTATTGTAACTTCTCTGTATTATCTTTCTTTACAAGAATCTTATGAATGCTTTGATCTCATAGTAGTAATAAGATGGAGAGACAGGAGCTCCTATCAACTTTACGGCCCTTATTTAATGGAAATAATTACAATGAATTACTTAAAAAAGTTTAATATATTTGTTAAAGATACAATTCGTCTTTATATTGATTAAGAATTTCACCTCAATGAGAATATATTTTGGCTATTTAGTTCTTCTGATATTATTTCCGTTACAAATACATGCGCAGCAAAATCTGTCAGCCGACGAATTATTTGCAAAAGCAAGAACTGCTGCATTTGAAAATAAGGATTATACCAACTCTATTGTATTGGCTAAACAAGCCCTGGAAAAAGCCCCCGATTATACCGATATTTCAATTTTTTTAGGAAGAGTTTATACGTGGAATAAGGATCCGGAGTCTGCAAGAACCGTTTTTGAAGCACTTAGGAAAAAAAATATACAGGATGAAGATTACTTTATTGCCTATGCTTCCTTAGAATATTGGAATGACCAGTATAGTAAAGCCAAAGAGATCCTCGACAAAGGGTTATCTTTTCATCCGCAATCTAAAGCACTTTTACTTTTAAAAGCGAAAGTAAATTATACGGACAAAGATTATATTGAATCCGAAAAAGCCATTAAATCCATTTTAGCCATCGATCCGAAAAACACGGAAGCCAATAGCCTTGCCGTAAAAGTGAAAGAGTTTACTTCTAAAAACGCGATAAGCATTCTTTATAACTATTCCCATTTTGATAAGCAGTTTGATGACGACTGGCATGTTGTAGGGATCAGCTATAAAAGGGCTACCCCTATTGGAGCCGTGATTATCAGAGGGAATTATGCCAACAAATTTGCTCAAGACGGTACCCAGATTGAGCTGGAAGCTTATCCACGGTTATCAAAAACATTTTACTTGTATGTGGGAGGTGCCTATTCCAATGATGTCGGGCTTTTCCCGAAATACCGTACAGGGGTATCCCTTTATGCTAATCTTCCTAAGAGTTTCGAAGGAGAAATCGGATACAGACAGCTTTATTTCAGCAACAGCATCTGGATGTACACAGCATCTATCGGAAAATATTACAAGAATTTCTGGTTTAATATAAGAACCTACATTACGCCGGATAACAAAAATATCTCGCATTCCTATACCGGAACAGTACGCTATTATACGAAAAGTGCTCAGGATTATATTGGCTTTCTTTCTGATCAAGCTTTTTAGCGGCTTCCTGCCGGAGATTGTATTCTTTAAACAGATTTTTAATTTTAATTTTTGCAGCCCCTGAAAATTTCTTTTCGGAATCTACCAGTTTTTGCAGGAATAGATTTCTAAATGAAGGACTCCTGGAAAGAAGTACAAAATTCTGATCAAGAGCAACTTCTTCATCCTCATAAACAATAACTTCCGATATTTTTTGATTAATAACCTTCATCCACCCCGAGATTCTCACAGATTCTTTGTACCGAAAAAAACTGTAAACAAGAATCCCTGTAATCAATAACAATACGAGAGACAACATCCCAAGGAAGATAAGAAACAGAAAATGTACAGAAGTGGCTAACAGCATCGTTCTATTATTTAGGGGTAAATCTTTTTATCCTCAACATCAATTCATTAGGACTGAACGGCTTTACAATAAAATCAGAAGCTCCCAGATCAAAAGCGTTTAGTACCACCTCTTCCTGCCCCATACTGGATAGCATAATGACAGGAATCTCCTTTCCCATGGTTTGTATGGCAGAAAGTATTTCTATTCCTGAAGCAAAAGGCATCATGATATCGGTGATGGCAAGGTCTACATCTTTCTCTTTTAAGGTTTCGATGGCTTCTTTACCATTACGGGTAAGGATTACTTCATGCCCTTCCTTTAGTAATTTGTGTTCTATCGTTTTTAGAATCAGTTCATCGTCTTCAGCGATCAGAATCAACATAGTCTTTTGTTTTTATTGTATTAAACCTTTTATTAAATTTAATCCGATTGTTATTTCATTGATAATTTGCTTCTGTAAAGAGGTGAAATCCTTAGTTTCATCCGCTTTCTTTTCCCAGTATAAAGCAGTTTCTGCCAGCTTTATCAATCCGGCAGTTCCGGCTGTACCTTTTAGTTTGTGAAGGACTTTCTTCAACTCATCTCTGTTTTCTTCAGCCGATGCAGTTCTTATATTATTTTCCGCCTCAGAGAGCTGTTGGATTACCAGATCCAGGAAAATCGCTCTAAAATCATCATCGTCCCCCGTTTGATCATTGAGAAGATTCAGATCAAGATATTTCTCAGTTTTTACAGTATTTTCGGTTTCTATCGTTTGAACGGAGATGTATTTTTCTAGCATTTCCAAAAGATCCGACTGTCTCAGGGGTTTCGGAAGAAAATCATTCATTCCGGATATGATGCATTTTTCCTTTTCCCCGATGATGGTTCCTGCTGTTACACCAATGATCGGAACATCCTGGTATCCTGGAAGAAGACGAATTTGTTTAGTAGCTTCAATACCATCCATTACGGGCATTTGGACATCCATCAGTATCACCGAAAAATGTTTGTTTTTACATCGTTCCACTGCTTCCAGTCCATTTACCGATTCTGTAAGCTCAGCATCGGGAATCAAAGATTTCATCATTTTGTTGTTAAGAACCATATTCACAGGGTTATCATCAACAAGTAAAACCTTAAGATGCGGTGGGAATAAAAAATTTTCTGCTTCCTGCTCATCAGCTGCCGGTATTTCTTTTACATGATCATGTACTACACGTTTTAAAGTTCGGTAGAGTTCTTCTGATTTTATAGGTTTTAGCAGGAAGTAAGAATTTTCTTCTTGCCGGAAAGAGTTGAGCACATCATGCTCTTCCGAAGAAGTATGAAGGATAACCAGGGGTGAAGTTTCATTTTTTTGAGCAAATAATTCCTTAATTTTCTCAATAGTTTCCAACCCTGAAATAATGGGCATATGATAATCCATCAAAATAACATCAAAATGTTCTCCATCCAATAAAATCTGCAAAGCTTCCATCCCGTTGGCTGCTAATTTTGACCCAATATTTTTATAGGCCAGCATGTGCTGGAGAATGATCCTGTTCGCCTCATTATCATCAACAATAAGAACTTTTTCTATTTTCAGTTCTTCTTCTTCAATACCTTCAGATTCCTCATAGGGAACTTCAATGTCAAAGAAAAATACGGATCCTTTTTCCGGTATACTGTTCAGGGAAAGATGGCTTCCCATATAGGCCAGAATATTATTGGATATCGTTAGTCCCAGTCCCGTTCCCCCGTAATGCTTGCTGATGGAACTGTTTTCCTGGGTAAAGGCATCAAAAATATGCTGCTGCTTTTCAAGCGGAATACCTATCCCGGTATCTCGTACGGAAAATCTTAATGATATATTTTTTCCTGTTATATTCAGCTTTTCTACTTTAAGCTCAATTTCGCCACGATGTGTAAATTTAACGGCATTACCCAACAGATTAATGAGAATCTGTTTCATTCTGGATTCGTCAAGCCAAATTACTTTCGGCAATCCCTGTTCAATATTGAGTAGCAACTCAATGTTTTTTTTCTGTGATTGATAAAGGATCACATTGATGACCTGGCTAACTAAATCATAAACATTCGATCTTTCGATAAGGAGTTCCATTTTTCCAGATTCTATTTTCGAAAAATCCAGGATATCATTAATTATATTGAGTAGATTTTCCCCCGATTCATTTATATAATTAAGATATTGAGTCTGTATTTCATTGAGAGGAGTTTTCAAAAGCAGATCTGAAAATCCGATCACTCCATTCAGAGGCGTGCGGATCTCATGACTCATATTGGCAAGAAATTCTGATTTTGCTTTGCTTGCAATATCCGCCATTTTCTTTGCATTTTTGAGTTCTTCATTAGTTTTTACAATATCGGTAATGTTCTGTACAGAAACAATTACGCCACCTATTACACCATCAGAAAGATACCACGGTCCTACTTCAAGGTTATAATGTTGGATGCCTTCTTTATGTGGAACTTCAATGGCAAAATCATCATTTTTATAGACCTTGCCTTCTAAAGCATTTTTGTAGATGGCCTTTCTTTCTTCAGGAACGTTAGGAGAAATGGTATAAATATTCTCTCCCATCAGTTCCATATTATTCATATTGAATTCTTCCTTCCAGCTTGTACTTACCGAAACATAATTAAGTTCTTTATCAAACATCGCTACTGCAACGGGAACATAAGTAGCAAAAGACTGCATCATTGCTTCTTTCTTCTCCAGTTCCAGATATATATTTTTAAAAGCATCAATATCCTGAATGATTCCGTACACCCTGGTACATACTCCGTTTTCAAACTCCGGAATTCCTTTTACTCTTACCCAGATCGTAACTCCATCATTGCGGATAAGCTGAAATTCCGCATCATAAGGAATACCTTCTGAAACAGCCCGGTTAAATAAGAACTCAACTTTTTGTTTATCTTCTTCTTTATAAAAACCGATTGCATTTTCAAAGTCGGGCTGGAATTCCTGATCTATTTTATGGATTTCTTTTGCTGTTTTGGACCAGATTACAGATTTATTTTTAAGGTTGACTTCCCAGCCACCCACCTGAGCGACCGAGCTAGTTTGCTCAAGCATTTTCTTGGCATAAAGAAGATCCTTTTCCAGGCTCATTCTTTCCGTTACGTTCAACGCTGTACTTACCACATACGGTTTTCCGTCTTTATCAATTTCCACAAGATTATGGTACATCCAAAACAGTTCTTCACCTTCTTTTGACTTGAGGATCATTGTTCCGAAATCTTCCTTATTCTGATTGATGCGTTCTAAATATTCTTCCAGTAAAGAACTATTTTGTTCAGGAACGAGATCTTTCAGATTTAATCCGTTTACTTCCTCCGCAGAATAATGCAGGGTTTCTCTACCTTTTTGATTCACCTCAAGAATATTTCCTTCCATATCGTGCATGCTCATCAACCCAATGGCATTTTCGAAGAAGCTTCTAAAACGGCGTTCGGAACTTTCAAGCTGGCGCTTTTCTTCGATATGCTGGGTAATATTAATGCCGAAACAAAAAATCTCTGAATGGTCATGGTTTGGCTTCAGGTACCATTCTATAATTATAGCACCAGCATCATCAGTTTTTGTAGAGGTAGTAAAAACCAGTTCCTCATCTGTCTTAAGAAAGCTTTCGAGTTTGAGTTGCCAATCGTCATCCTGCTTTTTTATAATCGTTAAAAAACTCTGATGAACTGCTTTTTTTGGAGCTATGCCGAATATTTTTTCAAAGGTGGGATTTGCTTCTTTAAGGATAAATTTGTTATCAAGAACGCAAATCAGGTTATTAGAAATATCAAAGGTCTGTTGGAAATATTCAGCCTGTTTATTCTTTTTTTTGCCGATATATAAATTGGTGATAGCTTCTCCAATTTTTTTCAGAGTATCTATTTGGTTTTCGGATAGGTTTTTAGGCTTAAAATCAATAACGCACAATGTACCCAATGCAAATCCTTCATCATCTATCAGCGGTACCCCTGCATAGAAGCGGATACCACTTTCCAGAATTATAGAATTCCCGGATGATCTGTCGTCAGCGAGCGTATCAGGGATCACCAACACATCTCCGTTTGCAATAGAATACTGGCAAAGTGTATTTTCACGCTCCACGCTATCCAAAGAAATCCCAATACAGCTCTGTATCATCTGGATATCACTTTCCATAATAGCAATAAGAGAGCTGGGACAGTCGGTAACCAGACAAGCAGTTTCTGCAAAAATATCTAATTGAGGATCCTTCGGCAGATTCAGAAGATCAAATAGTTCCAGTTTTTTTACTCTCCCCTGTTCATTATTAGGCACTGGATAATTCCCCATAACATTAACTAATATTTTGTTTTATGTTAAATATAGTTATAAAATCATTATGGGAAACTATTTTTTTACAACATCGTCAGTATATTCAATTAATATATTTAATAATCCATTACGATTATAAATATTCAAAATTACAGTTCCGGAAAATTTAGCCTTCAATAAAAATATCTGATAAAATGAATATTACAATTCCATTCCGATTTAACTCATTCAATCGGAGCCAATTATCGATAAAATTATTTGATAACAATCCCGTCTGTGTTTTCTTTTAAGATAGAGCTACTTGATAATTTTCTTTTTTAAAATTGAAAAGCCTTTTTACTGTTGAACGTTAAGACAATATTAAATCTATAAAAAAGCAAAAATCAGAGTAAAAAATTTACTCTGATTTATTTAAATTGTAGACTCGCACATAAGTTTTAGATTAATTAAGTACGTTTCAAGCAGCTTGATATTTAAAGTAATTTTTTAAGATCATGTACGGTCTTTTCATATCCGAGATATGGATAAAATACTTTAGATAATTTTTTATAACTCCATAATTGAAATGTTTACATTTTCATTGATATCAATTAATGAAAGTTTATCTTTTTCTAAATATCAGCATCAAATTTTTGAATTTATTTTTTCTCTTATCAGACAATACGTAATGCTAAACCACTATAGATTTTCTTAAATAAGTTCATACTGTTTTTTTGTTCCCCATATTGTGGAGACTTCCATGTTACATATTGATCTGTTATTTCTTTTATTACAGCAAAACAACCTCCATTTATATGTAAAAATGTAATTGCAGGCAGGGGGCTATTGATTAAATCATCAAGATTTATTTTTCCTATTTCATTTTCTATTTTAAAAGTCGATGACAAAATAGAATGTAAGGTTATAAAATCCAAATTTTCACAATCGACATTCTGAATATTTTTTTGCGGTTTATAATATTGAAAAAAGGTCTTAAAAATTTCTTGTGTTTTTGTTTTATTGTAATCTGCAGGTAGCATTCTATTAGTTTTATTTATTGAGTAAATACATTGTTCCTTTTTCTGTTAATTTGAGATCTTCTATCTCAATTTTATAAGCTTTTTCATCACCTTTTAAGTAATGAAACTTAGCGAAATATTGAATATTATCAATCTTATTCCAACAGAAGTAATGATTTCCTTTTATTTGATAAAGAAAAATTTCATTGTATATATAATTATCTATACTACCAGTTGAAGTAAGCATGATAACACTTCTATCTGATTTTTTATAGAAGAACACTTCCCGATTAGCTGACTTATAGGGAGAGTCTTCTACAAAAGGAAAAGAAAATGATTTTCCGAATGTAATGGCTTTGACCTTTGTTATTATATTTTTAATTCTTCGTTGATATGGATTAATAAATAATTGAAAATTAAATTTTCGTTTTAAATCCCGGCCAAGAAATTGAGGCGATATATAAAATACCTCTGTTTTGTTTACCTCTGTCTTTGTGTATTTTTCTATATGGAAGGTGGGCAAACCTTTAATATTAATAAAATGAATTAATAAATAAGGCTTTTCTGTAATAAAATCGTATATGTTTCCATCTCTCCATATATGAGTATTTCTGCTGTATAAAAATTCCTGAGCCATGTCTACATGAAAATATTTGATTTTATTACTTAGTTCCAACTTCCTTAATAAAAAGGCCATACTTTCTATTTCAGAATCAATATACTGTATGTCTTGAGTCTGAACGGTATTAAATTCAAAATTACATTCATCGAAACAGAAGTGACGGTCACTTTGTACTATTTTCTTAAAATCTTTACTTAACCGGAATATTTTATTTATAAAAGGAGTATTTCTATATAAGGTAAAGAATCCGGCAGGATATTTATCAACAGGAGAAATGACATCATATTGATTTAACATTTCATTAGTAATAAAAGCACGAATGTTACCAAATATTAAATCGACATCACAATATCCCCAAAAGTCATACTTTGAAATATATTCTTGCAGTATCACCCCATACAAAGACTTGAAATCACATAATTTATAGGCATCTTTTATATTGACCGGAATTTTTAATTTTTCCGTTGCCATTTCATTAAACTTTTGTAAATCAAACTTAATGAAATGGACATTCTTTATTTTATATTGAGGAGCAATATTGGTGAAAATGTAAAAATCAATAGTTGGATTATACTCACAGCCTTTCAGGAAATAATCAAAATAGTCCGGCCAGGCTTTCCCGAAAAAACAATTTATAAATGCTATTTTTTTCATAATAATTAGGATAATAATTAGAGGCTAGAAATGATATTAACTAAAGAACCCCCAGTAGTAGAAATAGGAAAGGATTAAAATAAATGAAAATAGTACTGAAATGACAATGATTTTGTATCTAAGTCGTGTGTAGGTCACAAAAAATAATATAAATGATAACCCGGATACGATCATATGTACTTTTAACAAATAAAATAAATTGACAAACTTTTCGGGAATACCAAAAGCACATATAAAAAAATTAGTATTATTAGAATAAACTATTGCATAGATAAGCCCTGCCATAAGTACTATTCCTATCATACAATTAATAATTAGTATTATGTAGAAAGTTTTCATGATCAGCTTGTCTACATTTCGTCTTTTCCATATACTTACAGAAAAGAAAATAATAGCAACTAATAAAATTCCATAAGCCAGAATCAACGGAGCAACTTTCAAGATATCAAAACCACCAAATAATAACATGGCTAATTTGGTAATCCCTGAGTTAATATGAATATCTGTGATAAACCTCACTTCCGGAGAATTAATAACTCGTGTACTTCCTGAATTTAAAGGCATTTTATCATTAATGAAATTATTGATAAAATCACTTCCTTCTTTTCCAAATAAGAGAGCATGACCTTCATTTTTGAAGATGATCAGTTGGGCATTCAGTAATCCTGCCAGAGATTGTGCATTTGAAACAGGAGTAATGGGGTCAAATTCTCCTCCTATGATCATCGTTGGAATTTTAGACATCTTTCCATAGTCTAATATATTTTGCGGAACCTGTTTATTATTATTCCACTGGCTGCCCACAAGAAAGTCGGCTCTGTAAAATGATAATCCCCCTTTTAATCCGGGATAATTCGCTGCATCCTCATCATAATACTTCAATGAATTATAAGGAACCGCATCATTAAGTACCATACTATAATAGGTCCCAAAGTCCAATGCTTTAAAAACGCCAGAAAATACACCTACAATTGAGCTGAGTGTTTCCGCATCTCTTTTATGAAATAAGGTAATGATAACGGGTAATACCTCTATTAATTGCTTCGTGTATAAAGCCTGGTGAATTACAATTTTAAAATCTTCGCTATTAAAAGTAAAGCTACCTTTTTCCAGAAGATCTTTAGGAACTCCTACCGTTAATGGATTTTTAGCCAGATCTTCTATTACTTCATAATAGGTCTTTTCAAGATTTGGGAATTTTTTATTTACAGCCGGATTTTGCTTACATTTTGCAAAAAATAGGTTTAGTTCTTTCACATAATGATCGTTGATTTTATTGTAATATTCAGAGATATTATCAACCGGAGAATCCAGAATCATTTTATTGAAATCTTCAGGAAATGAGTTCGCATATACCTGCGAAATATAGGTCCCATATGAAACTCCAAGTACATTCCATTTGTCATAATGTAAAGCCTTTTTAAGCGCATGAAGATCATTGGCAATATTGATACTGCTATAGTTAGCTGGGTCAATGCCTTTTCTTATGAGTTCATTTTTACAGTTCATTGCGGCAAATGACCTGTTTTTTTCATCTGCTGTTGAAGATTCGTTTGAAGATAAAATATTAAATATTTCCGTTCCAAGTTCCGGGCATAATTTCGGTAAAGAGTTCCCGACTCCCCTTGCATCCACCAATACAATATCTGAGTAATCCCTCAATGGATGGTTCCTAAAATACCCGAATGCACCTATGCCTGATTGTCCTGGCCCCCCTTCTATATATAACAGAGGTTTCTGAATGGATTGTTTTTTCTTCTTTAAAACAACATATGCTATTTTTATTTTGCTTGACGGAGTGATCCAGTTTTCAGGAACTGAGAGGTATCCCCATTCAACCGATTGATCATCTTTGAGGTTTTCAACGTCAAAAAATGGTTTTGTTTTTGTAATTGTGTATTCCCATTTCTGAGCGAACAAAAATGAGGATAACATCATGAGTAGTAAAAAAATTACTTTTTGGGTCTTCATATAGAATTATTAATTTTTATTTTTTTATTATTTATAGAGTCACTGTATCAACATCTTCGAACTTTAAAAGTCAAAATCAATATCTACCGGATTATTGCTGTGGAAAAAATCCTTATACCCAAGCTCAGCCTCAGATCTCAATGTTGACAGGTATTTCACAAAATCTGTGTAGGCCTGTGAAAAATCTGCAATGATATGTTCTTTATACAGACTTTTGTTATAGCTTATCTCAAGCTGAATGCCTTGCGGTTCATTAATCATATTCATGATAAGCGGGAATTTATTGTAGGTGGTATCCTGCGAAACATTTTGTAAAGAAAAGTCCGCAAAATCACTTATTGTATTATAACTTAATTCAGGATCTTGGGTTACAAAAAGGATATCAATATTATTTTTCACGAAAGAATGGTCTGAAACTTCTTCATATTTTGTGACTTTTAAAAATTCTTGAGTCACTTTATGAAGCACTTCACCTAATTCTTCTTCTCCGAATGTTACCCGTACTAAGAGACTTTTAATGAAAACACCTAAAAGCGATTGTACCTGAGGTACAGACCTTCCTGAATCTATTGTAGCAATACAGATATCTCTCTTCCCGGAAATATTACGTAAAAATATCAACAAAGATGTTAACATAAGCAGATAAGGTGTTGTTTTCATCTTTTTTGCTAAATCAGATAATCCTTGTGTTACTTCCAGATCCAGAGGAATTGTAAATATATTTCCCTGATACGAATCAGCAGTTACAGTTTCTTTTTTTACAAAAGCTTCATATTGATATCCTTTTGTATAGTTTTTCCAAAAAATGTCATTCTTTTCAAGATCTGCATTCTGGTAATACCAATTTGAATAATCCCGGAACTGAATCTCAGGCCGCAGTTCCGCTGTTTGATTTGAATGATTATTATAAAGAGATATCAATTGTTTTATAAATATTCCTGTTGATATTCCATCAAAAATAATGTGATGAACAAGGAAAATAACTTTGTACTTTCCCCTGACTTTCAAAATCATCATTTTGAGTAATAATTCTTTTTCAAGATCAAAACAATAGCCTTTATAGTCATCAATAACTTTCCTGTATCCGGATTCGTTTGCAACCTCATTAATTTCTAATGCAAAATGAATATCTTCAGAAGAGTGGATTTTCTGAATCACAGCTTCATCCTCCAGAATAAAATTTGTTCTTACAATTTCAGAAGCAGATATTATTTGTCTGACTGCTTTTTCAAATGTTACAACATTAATGGTTCCGGCTACATCGAACTCCATCAACATATTATACGAAGGAGAAACTTCTTTTCTCTGGCAGGCCAACCAAATATTCTTTTGTGTAGGTGTTGCCAAATATAGATCCTGATCTTGTGCTTTTAAGATCAAACTGTTCCTGTCATTTTTCTTTAAAATAGTATGACATAAAGAAGATAAATCAGGATTTTCAAATACGTCCTTCATAGTCAGATGGACAGAAAACTTCTTGTTTAACACATTCACTAGTCTGGAAATCAATAAAGAATGGCCTCCCAGTTCAAAAAAATTGTCTTTATCTTCAATATCTTTCTTATAGTTTAAGATTTCCCGCCATACATCCTTTAATTCTTGCATCATTTCTGCATCTTTAATGATCTGGATTGTAGCAGGTTCTTGAGAAGGAAAGTCTTTCATTGAAAGAGATTTCCTGTCTATTTTCTGATTGGGAGTTAGGGGAAATTCCTCTATTGGAAAAATAAATTGGGGAACCATATAATAGGGGAGCTTTTCATGCAATCTCTCATATAGAGAAGAGATCTCAATTGGTGCATAAGTTTTCAAGTATGCTATCAGTTGATTTTCGCCCTCCACTTCTTTAGCCACTACAACAGAATCTTCAATATTCTCCACCGTATTCAGATGGTTTTCAATATCTCCTAACTCTATTCTATATCCTTTTACCTTAACCTGGTTATCACTTCTTCCGAAGAACAAGATTTCACCTTGTTCATTCCATTTGCCTACATCACCTGTTTTATACATTAATTCTTCCTTCCTGAAAGGATTTTTTATAAACCTTTCAAGGGACAAGTCTTCATTATTATAATATCCTTTGGCAATCCCCTTACCTCCAATATAAATATCACCAACAGTATTTACCGGAAGTAAATTTAAATCTGTATCTAAAATATAGAAAGAAGTTTCTTTAATAGGTTGACCAATATTCTGAGGTACCGTTCCGGGTTCAATCTTTTTTGTTGAGGACCAGATCGTAGTTTCTGTGGGTCCATACATATTCCAAAGTTCTTTGCATGATGCAAGCAATTCCTCAATAAGATCATTATTGATCAAATCACCACCACACATTATTTTTAATTCCGAATCTGGTTCCCAGCCTACACTAAGAAGTCTTTTGAAAAAACTTGGGGTCGCCTGAATAACAGAGGGTTTCACCTCGACAATTTCCTGTATTGTAGCCACTGGATCTCTCAAGGTCTTTTCACTGGCAATGTATAGTGTGGCACCATTAATCAGAGGGGTAAAAAACTCCAGAATAGAAATATCAAAAGAATAAGTAGTTACTGAATACATTGTGTCTTGATCGTCGATTCCCGGTTTCTCACTTATACTTTCTAACAGGTTTAACAATGAAGCATGCCCAATTTCAACCCCTTTAGGGTTTCCTGTAGATCCCGATGTATAAATAATATATGCAGTATCTGTTGGACTAACATATACTTCTTTATTGCTAAGGCTTTTGTTTACAATATCTGAAACTAAAATACTCTCGATATCAGTAAGATTAAGAGAAATATTTTCCTCAGATATTAAAAGCTGCGCCTTACTATCCTGTAAAATATACTGCAATCTTTGTACAGGAAATTCAGGATCGAGAGGTATATAAGCCTTCCCCGCTTTCATTATTCCCAGCAAAACACAAATCATATAAGCCGACCGGTTCAATAAAACAGCAACCGTCTTTTCATCGTTATGATGATGGAGAAGGTAATCAGCTATCTGTGTAGAGATCTTATTAGTCTCAGTGTAGGATAAAGAAAAGTTTTCATCGGCAATTGCAACTTTATCAGGAAATTCTAAAGTCTTCTCATTGAATAGATCAAGGAATGTTTTATTGTGGTCTTGATTTTCATCTTTAGATGAGAATCTTTCATTAAATAAGAAGAGACTTTCTTTTTCTTCCTCAGACAAAAATGAAATTTTATACAGAGGTTCAGCTGCTAATGTTTCGATGTTAACGATCATATAGTGAATATGTCGTACGCACTGTTCAATAGATTGGTCATCAAAATAATCGGTATTGTAATCAAAATCTATTTTAATATCCTCATTATCATCGAATTCCCTTACAAACAAGGCTAAAGCAGACCTCTCAGATTTATTGGTAAGCGGAATCACTGTAGTTTGAGTACCTTCAAAGTGATCGGCATAATTATGTTTCTCGTAAGATAGGGTAATATTAAAAAGCTTATTTTTTTCATTAAAAAGTTTCAGGTCACTTACAATTTTTCCCAACGGATATCTTTGATGCCTGTAGTCGGACATCAGTTGCTTTTTTGTACTATTGATCAGATCCAACAAATTAGCCTGATAATCCAGTCTCATCCTTAAGGGTGAAACTCCCATAAATAATCCAACTGTTTTTTTGAAGACTTTGGTGTTTCTGTTCAGCACAGGAATTCCAATGGCTAGATCATCACTCTGATTAATTCTTCCAAAATACAAGAAAAACAACCCTAAAAATCCGTGAAATGTAGAGAAATTATGCTTTTTACCCAATTCTATGAGTTTGTTATAATCTTCCCTGCGAACTATTAGTTCTTTCCTGTCGCTTTCATGAACAGCGTATTCTTTATTATCTTTCCTGTTAAAAACAACCGTAGGTAGTGTTGAATATCTTTCAGCCCAATACTGCTTATCTTTATAAAATTCATCGGAATCCTGATAAGCCAGATCGTGAGTTACAAACGTACTATATTCGTAAGGGTATTGGTCTTGAACCATATCAAATTTCAGGATGTCATTATAATTTTTAATCAATCTCTGGAACATAAGAGAGGTTCCCCATCCATCTGTGATGATGTGATGGTACACTGAGAAAAGGTAATAGTGAACATTACTGCATTTAATAAGAACAAATCGATACAGACAATCATCTTCCAACACATTGAAAGGTATTAAAAACTCCCTCTCCATATAGTGTTCAGCGCTACTCACAGCATCAGTTTCATTTGAAAAATCGATCCATTCCAAATGTCTTGGTTCTTCTTCTTTTATATGCTTTTTTACCTCATCTTCAGATTGTCTGAAAAAACTTCGATAGGCATCGTGCTGATTGATCATCTCACGATAGGCCTTCTTAAAAGTTTCAATCTGAATTTCACCTTTAATTTCTATTTTGGCCCCTATATTATAGATCGGAGTATCGGGATACAGCAGTTGTTCAAAGAAAACATCCAGTTGGGGAAGTGTCAGTTTCATAAACCTATGGTATTAAAAGTAAGCATTTTGAAAATTTGCAGGAATATCTTCTTTCACGATTTTACCGTAATCAAATTTCAAAAGCTTATCACAGTAATGGAAATATCTATCGTCATGAGTAACAGCAATGATAGTTTTACCTTGTGATTTCAATTTGGGAATCAATTCTTCATAGAAATATTTTCTGAAATACGGATCCTGATCTGCCGCCCACTCGTCCAGTACTACGATCGGTTTGTCTTCCAATAAAGCAAATATCAACGCCATCCTTTTGCTTTGACCTTTTGAAAAACTTCTTCTGGCAGATTCTTCTGAATCGTCTTTTACGATATTTTCAAGTTTAAATGTTTCAAGTAATATTTTATATTTTGGATTATTTTCCAGTATATAGTCATCATAATTTTGTGAAAAGAGGTGATTGCTGGTAAATACAGCAGAAATAAGATTCTGGATTTCCTTCTCTGAACTTATTCTTTCCCCGTCAAAAAAAATATCCCCCTGGTCAGGAACATACAAACCTGAAAGAATATTGATAAAAGTACTTTTACCGCTTCCGTTTCCTCCTACAATAAAGATAACTTCTCCTTTGTTAATTTCAAGGTTGATAGGCCCTAACTCAAAATTAGCATCTGCATTATCATTTTTATAGTTAAAATGAATATTCCTAAAATTTAATTTTGAAAAGTCGGCCGCCAGTTCTTTATTATGTACATTAACAATCTTTTCATTTTTAAAATCCTCATAAAATGTTTCAAGACGTTTGTTCGCTACAAACAGTCTGGTGACCACATCCTGAAGATTGATCAGGTTATTAATAGGACCAGCAATAAATAATAAAACCAGTACATATGGAATTACAAATTCTCTTTTCAGCCATCCTAATTCAGGTAATATAAAAAGAATAATACCCATTATAATGTACATCCCATACTGACTGATAAGCCCTATTGATAAAAAGGAAAAACTAATTTTAAAATCCAACGCATAGGATGCAGTCCTGTTTTCATATACATAGTTTTCAAGCAGTTTCTTTCTTCTTTTATCACTGATCATTAATTCTTTAAAACCACTGATCACGTCCTGTACATACCCGAAATAATGCTCATTATATTTTTTCACCTTTTCTATCGACTTTGATAAGGAATTCATTACTAAATAATAGATTCCAGCAATTATCAAAATCGCAACAAGAATAATTACCGCAGATACCGGAGATAATTTGACGAGATAGAAAAGGCATAATATTACCATCAGTAAAGAGGAGAATGCTGCAGTTACCACAGCCGGCAGTGAATAAAATGTTCTTGTATCTTCCACAGCTGTATAAAACCTCTGAGTTCCTAATTTCTCGATTTTTATCAATGGTGTATCCAGTATTTTCTGGAATAATTTCTTTTCTAATTGGGAAAGCAATTCAAAGGTTATTTTATTGAGCTCTCTCTGAAAAAAGATACTTAATAAATAAGCATAGACAACAAAAGCAAAAAAGGTTATATAAATATAGCTGCTTGCCGAAAGCTGATTAGACAGTGTATTGTTTATTATATAAATAATAGCAAAACTCAGTAAACTGCTTATAACCGCATATAGGGATATTAAGATGATGTGTTTAGATTTTATTTTTAACATAATTTGATTCTTTTAATTTAAAACAATGGTTAATGAGTTTTCCTATTTCTGGTCCGTTATCATGAATAAAAAAGTGATTTCCAGGCAATATTGAATGATGAAATTGAGACTCTGTAAATCCTCTCCAATTTTCAATTTTTGTATTGAGTGATTCTTCGCTGCCCATCATCGCATAAATGGGTGTTTTAATGACGACATCATTTTCAAAACCCTGTTCTTTTTCTATGCATTCGAAATCAGCCCTCATGATTTTAGCGAAAAAAGAAAATGCATCCTGGTTTTCAAGGATTTCGATTGGAATTCCACCCATCTCTGATATTCTTTTTTTGAAAGTATCATCATCTAAATTGTATCTGGTAGGAATTTTATGATTTTTTAAAGGCCCCGGATTTCCTAATACCATTAAAAACTCCGGGAAATCATGATGTTCTTCAAGCATCCGGGTAACAAAAAGGCCAAGCAAGGCTCCCATACTATGTCCTAATACGATAAAAGGAGAACCGTTCCTCTTTTTTTTTATCTGCAGAAAAAGGTCATCAATTGCTTCTTTTTTTCCGGTTATTAAACTCTCTCTAAATCTTTCTCCTCTACCCGGCAGTTCTATCGGAATAAATTCGATGTCGGAGGTTATTGTTTTTTGTAAAAAATTGTAAGAATATTTATTTCCGCCTGCAAAATGTAGTAAAAAAAGCTGTTTATTCATTATTTAGGGGTTGGTGTTTAGGGGTTAAACTTTGTCCATGCATCATCTTGCGATGCTTTTTCAAAACTGGATTTCATTTTAGATAAACTATCTTTTATAATGGTATCATTCTGAAGCTTGTTGATTACTGAAATGATTCCTGAATTATTTATCGAATGAGTTTCTATTTTTATTCCTAATTGGTGGGCAGCTACCCTATCTGCATTTTCAAACTGATCAAGCCCTAATGGAATAACAGCCATCGGAATTTCATGCATGATGCATTCTTTAACCCCCCCCATTCCGCCATGTATGATGGCAAGGTCTGAATGTTGAAGCATGGCCACCTGAGGAAGCCACTGGTGAATTCTTATGCTATCTGAAGCCTGAGATTTATAGTTATCAAATAAGTTTCCGACCGATATATTAAGGATATAATCTTCCATAGATTCCTGTCGAAAACTATCGATAAGTGTTTGCGTAATGTATTGTGCTTTTTCGTTATCAATTTGTTCGGCCCATGAACCTAATGAACAATAAACCAACTTTTTTCCAGATTTCTTCTGTTTAGAAATCTCATTTTCAAGATTATCCATATCATAATGTAAGTGAAATATATTCTGCTCAGGGATACAAGGTCCTACATACATATCATTTCCGTTAACCACTGCATTTTCTATTAAGAATTCTTTTGAGGCAGGTACTACATTATAGAAGTTTTCAAAAACACATAAAACATCGTTCAGAGAATTCATTGCATATCCTTTATCGATAAGGTAATTAATCAGAAGATTAGTAGATTCCAGGTTGGCATCATCCATAAGCATATTGATGCTCCATTCTTTTACCTTTTCTGTAAATGATGTTTTACTGAAATCGTTATCAACAGGAAAGTGGCAATATACCAGGAATGTTTTTATCTTATATTTCAAATAGAAAGTGGCTGCTTCTATTGGATTATAGGCTGTAAAAAGAATAGCTGACGGATTAAAATCCTGCATTAGCTCATCAAGACCACCATCGATAATTGTACGAATAACATCCGCATTGATTTTACCAGACTCATATTTGCTGCCTTTCGGATAATAATCCCCAAAAATAGATGTAGATGGAAATGATGTCCCGGATATAATTTCTGTCACATCAGGTACACCGATATAATGAACATGAGCCCCCATCTGATGAAGTTTTTCACTGATTCCCAGCGTAGGAATTATATTTCCTCTAAATGCATCCGTATAAACCAATATTTTTTTCATAAGGTTATTGTTTTTATGGTTATCTGCTTCTCTCTCGTTCACTTTCATTTCCAAGTGCTCTTTCTCCTTTGGAAATTTTATCATTTCCAAAACTATAGTTGATGGAAAATCTAAAGAATCTATTATTGGCGAACGATTTATAAGTCTGTGCGATCCCGTTAATTTCCGACAGCATGGTCCGTGGACTGGAATTAAATATATCGTACGCTGCAATGCTTAGATTTAATCCTTTATAGGGCGTCTTGTAAGAAAGAGCCATATCTAATGAATTGGCATCAGAGTAATGAAACAAATTTTGATTAGATGATGATCCGTACCAGTAATTGATATCCAGGGTCAAGGTTTTTGATTGATTAAGAGTCAATGAATTATTAAGGGCTCCAAAAAACTCAAATCCGTTCCTCAAAACCAGATTAATATCCTGGGTCTTCTTTGACTGGGAATAATTCAGGAAAAGAGTAACATAACTTTTCCACCATGGAAGGGCATTAAATTCATACGTTTCCGATAAAGAATAGCCATAACTTTTAAAATAATTATCAAAGGTTACGATCTGCTCTTTAGTTTCATCATTCATTTTAAAGAACACATTGTATGCATTTGAATTTACATTAAAAGCCAATTTGGAAGTCAGGCTCTTATAAGTATGGGAAAGTTCAATATTATCTACATAAGATGGCTTCAGATATGGATTACCCATAGAAGAAATCTGGCTGTTGATATAGGATCTTGCCGGGTTTAGCTGCCCATAAGATGGTCTTTGTATCCTTCTGGAATAGTTTAATAGTAAGCTATTATTTTCATTAATTGTATTTTTGATAAATACTGACGGAAATAATTTCAGATACTTATTATAATCAGTCTGATCTAAGATGACAGAATGTCCTTTGGTCTGTGTATATTCTGTTCTCAATCCTATTTGTCCCTCCCATTTATCAGAAAACTTCTTTGTTGCATTAAAATAGAGAGCCTGAATCGCTTCATCATATTTGAACTGATCTGATTGAGTTAGAGTATTATTGGAAGAAAGATCATAATTATTGAGTAAATAATTGGTTCCTGTAAATCCTACTTTACCTCCATAGTTAAGATTCATAAATTTTCCGGGATGTTCAATATCAAATTTTAAACTATAATTATTAATATCCTGGTTTGAAATCCCTCTATTAAAGAAATTAATTCCCTCAAAACTGTAATCCGGATTATATTGATTGGAAAGGATGGTATTATTCCTATCTGTTACATAGCTAAGATAATCCAAGTCTATATTTAACTTTTTTCCCACGGTATCTAACTTCTGTTCCAAATGGAGATTCAATGAGTGATTATTATTTTTATCACGGATATGTCCATCTCCTTTCAGAAAATAAAGAGGTACGTTTGCGTTGTTAACTACAGCTGTATTTACATTATCGTCAACGTAATTGTTGTATACTCCTCCCAGATACTGTAATCCAATCTTTGTTTTGGGCGTTATGTCATAATCTATCAAAAACCTCCCGGAGAACTGATTATAATTCCACTTTTGCTCTGTCGTTAAGAAATAGGGATCCGAAAAGAAAATATCCGACATCTGTTTTGTAAAGGTGTCACCATAGGTATATCCCGTGTTGAGTAAAAAACTGAGTTTATTCTTCTGATAGGTAAAATTGTTATTTACCGTCTGTAAGATATATTTTGTTTTTGCAACATCAGTTGTCAAAGTAGTATTGTTATTCCATGAATTCTTTTTGGTCTTTTTAAGAACAAGATTCACAATTCCACTGTTTCCTTCGGCTTCATACCTGGCTGATGGGTTACTAATGACTTCTACAGATTTAATGTTTTCGCTCGGTATAGATTTTAAAAAGTTTTTCAGATCATCTCCGCTTAAATTGATCATTCTCCCGTCAATCATTACTTTAACAGCGTCCCTTCCAAGCATTGATATCTGATCATTTTTCAAAACAAGCCCCGGTACAGATTTCATCGTCTCGAAAATATTCCCCTTGTTTGCAAGAGCATTGTTTTCAACATTAAACACGGTCCTGTCCAGTTTATGGATGATCATTTTGGGTGAAGAAGTCAGTTTAACCTCTTCTATTAATTTAGAGACGGTTACCAACTCTATGTCAGCCAATTTAGTATCCGAATTAATGATTATTTCTTTTTCAAAAGAGGTATACTCGGAGTTTTTAACGGTCAGTATGTATTTACCTTTTATGAGCTCTATACTAAAGTTTCCTCCATCATTTGTCATTACTTTCCTGTTATTATTTGAAGGAGTAGTTTTAAAAAGAAGTTCTGCATTTTTTACAGGTTCTTTTTCTTTGTTTAATACCCTCCCTTCTATTTTATATTGAGAATAAAGTAGAACAGGAAATAGTAAAATTAAAAGATGTAGTAGTTTAACGTTTTTCATAAATATGTAATTACTGCGTTTTTAAAAAGTCTGTGAATTCTTTAATATACTTTGAAAAATCAATACTGGCAGTAGATGCGGGTTGTGATAATTGAATTAAGACTCCATTAGAATATTCAAAGGCTTTCAGATTAATTCCGTCAAATTCTGTCATTTCTTCCATGTATTCATTAAAATAATCATATTCCTTTTCTTCATTCTGGCTTAAATAGCTATAAAATCCAAAAATATTTTTTTCGATATCTTTACTTTCCATGGATTCTATATCCTGTCTAATGACTTGATATGGAATTTTTTGCACTGATCTGCACTCAATCATTCTTACATAGTTCTTCATCATTTCCTCAATTGAATAATTTTTAGAATCAGTATGTGAAACCATAACAAGATTAGTTAATACCCCGATCATATTACCATACTCCGAACTTTCTCTATTACTGCTTAGCATTCCGAATAAATTTTTGTTTGGACCTTTATAATCGGTCATAATTCTGGAAAATACCGACAGGCATAGAGCATTCATAGGAACAGACGCTTTTTTAGATACTACCCTAAGATGTACGAAATCTTCATTTTTAATAAAAGCTTCCTTGATCATAAAATTCTGGAAGAAAACATGGTCACTACCGGAATCTTTATTTTCATACAAAGGAGTTGTCAATAAGGAATTAACCTGATTATTTCTAAGTTCAATCCCGTCATCGGATTTTAAAAATTTCTCCTGAGAATCAATAAAGGTAAAATGGTGAGGTTGCATACTAATTTCTTTACCAGAATTAAAGTAAGCCTCCAATTCATGTTTTAAATAATTAGATGAATAATTATCCAATAAGGAGTGGTGTATTCCAAAAAATAACGTAGCTTGTGGAGTAGCGGAAGTTTCGGTTTTAACAACAAAAACTCTTATCAGTTCGCCCTCAAATAAGTCGTACGGCTGGAATATAAACTCTTTTCCAATAGCTTTAATCTCCTCTTCTGACCTCACCTGTAAGCTTTCAATATGTATTTTTATAGCTACTTCTGTTTCGGAGATATATCGTTGTAAAACCTGGAGCTGATCCTGCTCATATTTCGTCATCAAAGAAGGAAATCTGGAAAAGCACTTTCTAAGGGTATGTTCAAAATTATTTTCATCAAATCTTTGTATGTCTATATTAAAGTTTACTGATGAATATTTATTCCTGAACAGATGATATTGGTTAGGAGACAACGTCATTGTATCTCCATATTGCCATTCATTGATGCTTTCATTTTCATTTTCTTCCAGAATCTTTATCATATTTTTCTTATACAATTGAGATAGTTTTTCGATTGTAGATTCATGAAATATGTTTTTTGAGTAAAGGATATTTACAGATAGCACTCCGGAAACTATGATCCCTGAAACATCCAGTAAAATAGAAGTTTTCAAATTGTCAGCAGAAACCGCTGTACCTATGCTTTCTGATGAGAAATCAAGCCTCATTTTTTTGTTGTTAACACCTCCTGCATCATCAAAACTTCCCATAAAATTAAAGCATATGCTCGGATCCGATGAGGATTTAATTTTTTCATTCAGGTAGTGAAGAACTCCATATCCAATCCCTTTTTGAGGAATGTTATTCAGACCTTCTTTTACACTTAATATAAAAGGTTTGGTCTGATCACCAATATCTAATGAAAAAGGATAAACACTAGTAAACCAACCTATTGTTCTACTAACATCTACATCAGCAGAAATGTTCTCTCTACCATGTCCTTCCATCAGCACCTTAGTTTTGCTTATCCCAAAATGTTCCTGCAGAGACATAGCCATTGCTGTTAACAGAATATCTTTAACTTCAGCATTATATTTCTTGCCTGCATTAGTTTGTAATAAATGCGTCTGCTCTTTATCAAAAGAGAATCCCACACTACTATCAGAAACCTGATTTTCTGCTAAAGGATAATCTGTAGGAATCATTTGATAATCTACGGATTCTATGCTCTCCCAGTAAGCACGTTCTTTTCCTAGAGAAGGGCTGGTACTATAGTCCTCCAACACTTTACTCCACTTTTGGAAGGAATGTGTTTTAGCTGGAAGGATATATACATGTCCTAATATAGCCGAATCATACAGATTGTTCAGATCTTCCAATAGAATACGCCAGGATATTCCATCCGCAACTAGGTGGTGAAGGATTAACAGAATTCTGTCGCCGTCACTCATAGACACATGTCCTACATGGAACAAAATCCCTGAAGTGATGTCTATTGAAGTCTGAAGCGTTATTCCAATATCTTCTAAACGTTCAAGTTCTTCTGTTTCTGATGTGCTTGAAGTGATATCAAAATACTCATATCGATAATGTTTACCGGATATATCGGAATTGAATTGTCTCCAATTACCTTCCTCATTAGTATACATCATCCTCATCGCATCATGATGATTGACCAGCTGCTCTACACAATTTTCTAAAATTGAACCTGAGAGTCTTTCAGTGCTTTTTAGTACAACGGATTGATTAAAATGATTTTTATTAACGATCTTTTCATCCTCAAAAAAACTACGCTGAATAGGCGTCAGGCTGATCTCTCCACTTACAACAGACTGTTCTATTGCTGAGACTTCGCTTGTAATATGCTTACTCATTTCTTCTAAAACAGGATACTGTAAAATATGCTCTACTTTCAGGGTATATCCTTTTTGTCTTAATTTTGATACAATCTGAATTGATTTGATGGATTCTCCCCCAAGATTATAATAATTATCCTTCATACTGATAGGACTGTGTTTCAGAATCTGTTCACAAACTTCTACCAAAGCAGATTGTGCTGGTGTAACAGGAGCAACATATTCATTCTTTATAAGGTCGGCAGAAGAAACATCAGGCAGTTTCTTACGGTCAATTTTCCCATTGCTGGTTAAAGGAATATCTTCCAGCTCGACATAAAAGCTCGGCACCATATACTGTGGTAATTTTTCCTCCAGATATTTGGTTAATTCGTCTTTGTCAATCTCAGTATCTGCTACATAATATACCACAATGCTTTTATCTCCTTCATGCTCTTTCACATCAGTAACGGCAGTCTTAATGGCATGGCTGTAAGAAATTACCTGGCTGTCGATCTCTCCCAACTCAATACGATGTCCGCGAACCTTTACCTGGCGGTCGACTCTGCCAGAATATTCAATAGTTCCGTCAGGTAGCCATCTTCCCGTATCCCCGCTACGATACATTTTAGTACCTGATATAAAAGGGTTTTCTATAAACTTCTCAGAGGTAAGTTCAGGATTATTCAAATATCCGTTTGCCAAACCTGCTCCTGAAATATAAATCTCCCCTGTTACTCCTACAGGCACCAGGTCCTTATCTGCATCCAGAATATAAATTTGTGTGTTCGCTATGGGCTTACCAATGGGTATTATTGATAATGCCAAATCACTTCCTTTTTCTATTTTATGCACAGTAGCACAAATACTTGTCTCGGTAGGCCCGTAAGCATTGTAAAAAGTACCATGTTGAAGGAATTCTTTTGTCTTCCCGATAACTGCCGATTCTCCCGCTGTAATTACTGCTTTCAGGTTTTGAAGCTTCTCTACATTGAGTAAGTTAAAGAATGCAGGAGGCAGCGTTACTATATCAATAGAATGCTTCTCTACATATTCTTCAAAGGCAAAGGAATCTTTTCTAACTACATCGCTAAGAATATGAAGGGACTTTCCACAAAGTAAGGTCATAAAAATCTCGAAAATAGATGCATCAAAAGAAAAAGAGGCAAACTGAGCTACATTTTGGTAAGCAGAGACTCCAAAGAATTCCTTTTGAAACTGTGTCATATTGAGTATACCTCCATGGGTATTCATCACACCTTTTGGTTCCCCAGTAGAGCCTGATGTATAAATGATATAGGCAATATCATCCTTTTCTAAAACTTCAGAATTAAATTCTGAATTAATTTCTCCTGTCAATTCTAAATCTATTGAAAAAGATCCACCGGAATAAAAATCAAGATCAAAGAAGTAGTAAGATTCAGTGATCAGTAAAGACAAACCGGAGGTCATCACTTCTTTTCTGGATTCAGGAAGATTGGCATCAATCGGCACATACACTGCACCCAGTTTTAATATTCCCAGGATAGAAATGATCTGATTTTCCCCACGGTTAAGCATCACACCTACATGGCCACCTTTTTTTATTCCATGGGTATTCTGCAATTCCCAGGCAAGGCTAGACGCCTTATCATTTAACTCGGCATAACTTAATTTCAGATCCTCATAAATAATTGCAGTATGATCAGGAGTCTGCTTTACCTGATCCTCAAATAAACTAACGATACTTTGATTCTCAGGATAAAAAGAAGTGGTATTGTTGAAATCTTCTAATAAAAGTTTTTTCTCATCCTCGCCTAAATAACCAGCTTCTAAAATTTTTCTTTCGCCATCAATGAATATATTTTTTAACAAATTAGTAAAATGCATTCCGATATTATCCATTAATACCCTGTTGAATACAGAAGCATCATATTTAATATCAAGCATTACCGAGTCTTCTGATGGGAATACAGTAATCAAAAAGTAATAATTGGTTTCATCAACTACTTCTACGTTTTTGATCTCTTCAATTGATGAGCTGCTTTCATTATCCACATAGTTGTCCATGATAGAGTCCTGAACAGGGTAATTTTCAAAAACAATGATATTGTTAATCATGTTATTTCCTAACCCCGAAATTGTCTGGATATCTGAAAGTTTAGAATAATGATAAGGACTGCTTTGAATGGACTTGGTATGTAAATCAAGGAAAAATTCTTTAACTGTATCTTCCTTTTTATATTTTACTCTGATCGGAATGGTATTGATAAATAGTCCTACAATATTTTCAACATCTTCCAGTGCAGGAGGGCGGCCAGACACTACTGCTCCAAATACAGCATCTTCTGATCCGTTATATCTGGAAAGCAGATATCCCCAGACTCCCTGAATATAGGTGTTGATCGTAATTCCAATATTCTTGCATAATTTTTCAATTCCTTTGAAAGAATCTCCTTCAATTTTAATCTTATTGCTTACAATTATCTTAGGTTCGTTGGCAGAAGCACGGTCTCGTTCAAACGGAATTACTGCTGGCACGTTAACACCGCTAAGATAGGATTCCCAATATTTCATTGTTTCCTGGTCATCAACTTCTCTTAACCACTCAATATAAGAGGAATATTTCTTGGTTTCCGGCAGATTTATTTCTGTTCCGTGTTCCAAAGAACTTAAAATTGCTGAAAAATCATTGATCAGAATACTAAGACACCAGCCGTCCATAATGATATGATGGTGGCTCCAGATGAATTCATAATAGCCATCCGGTAACTCCACAATAACCAAACGCATTTGTGTAGGTTCACTTAAAACAAAGCCGCGGTTTACATCCCCTTGCTTTATATTGTCCAGTTCAAGTTCCGATTCTAATATCAAATGTTTGAAGTCTACATGAGCTTTTTTATGAACAATCTGTAAAGGCACTTCTCCATAACGATTTTCAAAGGAAGTACGAAGAATAGAATGACGGTTGAGCAACATTCCAAATGCTTTTTCTACCAGAGATAAGTTCAGTTCAGATGATTTAATACGATAGGAGGTCTGCATATAGTAAATTGAGCCGTGAGGGTCTACCAGCCAATGGTAATACAAGCCCTGCTGCATCGGGGAAAGCTCATAAATATCTTCTATATCATTCCCTTTACTGATCTCCTCAATGGTGCTGAATGATAATCTTTTGTAAGTAAGGTCTGATGGAGTTAGAATCACAGATGAATCTTCACTCTCTTTCACGATAGCTTCCAGGTGAGACTGATAGGCGGATAAAAGTTTTTGTATCGTATTTTCTGTAAATAATTTATCTGAAAAACGGATATTGATACTCATCACTCCGTTCACCGTCATTCCTGAGACATCCAACAAGAGATCTGTAGATAAATTAGCAGAATCTACAGAAGAGCCTATATTTTCGGAACTGTAATCAAATAAGGAGCGCTTCCCTTCAGTTTCAGAATCTCCAATTTCATTAAAATCTCCAAGATAATTGAACTGTATGGAAGGATTTCTTGTTGAAGAAAATGCATTACCCAGATAATTCAAAATACCATAACCAATCCCTTTGTTTGGAATACCTCGTAAACCTTCTTTTACACTTACCAAAGCAGGCTGACTGTTATCGCTGATATCAAGGTTAAAAGGATATACACTGGTAAACCAACCTATCGTCCGGCTGATGTCAAGTCCTGTGTTCATCACTTCCCTACCATGTCCTTCCATTAATACCTTGGTCTTGCTAACCCCAAACTGATTCTGTAATGCCAATGCCAAACCGGTCAGTAAAACATCATTGATCTCTGCACTGTATTTCCTCCCTGCACGAGTCTGTAATAATTTAGTAGCATCAGTACTTAAACTAAAGCCTAAGCTTTTATCTAAAACCTGTTTGCCTTCTACAGGATAATCTGTAACAAGAGCTGTATAGTTTTCAGATTCTACGCCTTCCCAATATAAACGCTCTTTGGATAGTTCCAAACTTCTGCTGTATTCATCCAAGGCTTTACCCCAACTCTGGAAAGAATCCGTTTTCGAGGGCAGAGAATATTGTTGTCCTCTAATTTCTGACTCATATAAATTACCTAAATCTTCCAGCAAAATTCTCCACGAAACCCCATCCATTACCAAATGATGAACAACTAAAATGATACGGTCCCCATCACTCATGGAAACATGACCCACATGGAATAAAACTCCGGACTCTATGTTGATTGTACTCTGAAGGTCCTCTCCTATTTGTTGTAATTGGAATAATTCTTCTGATTCACTGCCACTGTCCCGGATATCAAAAGACGCTAAACGGTAATGTACGCCATCAATTCCTGAATTATACTGATTCCATTTTCCCTCTTTCTGACTATACACCATTCTTAAAGCATCATGATGCTCTACAAGACATTTTAAGGAAGTTTCTAAAACAGAAGCCGACAGTCTTTCACTGCTTTTTAAAATAACAGACTGATTATAATGATTTTTATTGGTGATCCCTTCACTTTCAAAGAAATACCTCTGGATAGGAGTTAGAATACTTTCTCCTGTAACTTCAGACTGGTCAATATTCACAACATCTGTTGTCATATACCGAGCCAGCTCTTCTAATACAGGATATTGTAAAATATGTTCTACCTTCAGACTATAACCCTGCTGACGAAGTCTGGAAACTATCTGAATGGATTTTATGGAGTCTCCTCCTAAATTATAATAGTTATCACGGATACTGATCGGACTGTGTTTCAAGACCTGCTCACAGACAGAGACTAATACCTTTTCTTCTTTACTGGTAGCTGCAACATATTCTGTGGTAATAAGATCTTCTGAACTTACTTCTGGTAAACTCTTTCTGTCAACCTTTCCATTGCTTGTTAAAGGAATCTGGTCAAGCTCTACATAAAAACCGGGAAGCATATATTGTGGAAGCTTGCTCTCCAGATGTCTCGCCAGATCCTGCTTGTCAATCGGGGTATCACTTACATAGTACACCACCAAACTCTTATCTTCTTCATGCTCTTTTACTTCTGTAACAACAGATTTAATCGATTCACTGAAAGAAAGCACCTGGCTGTCGATCTCTCCAAGCTCTATCCTGTGACCACGGATCTTGACCTGATGGTCAATCCTTCCTAGATACTCTATTGTACCATCAGCTAGCCATTTTCCTAAATCTCCTGTGCGGTACATCTTCGTACCCGGAATAAATGGATTGTCTACAAACTTCTCTGCGGTAAGCTCTGGATTATTTAAATAACCCTGAGCTAATCCAGATCCAGAGATATACATCTCCCGCTTACTCCTGCAGGAACCAAATGTTTATTCTCATCTAAAATATAAATCTGCGTATTGGCGATAGGCTGACCGATAGGTATGGTAGAAGAAGCTAAATCACTTCCCTTTTCAAGTTTATGTACGGTAGCACAGATACTCGTCTCTGTAGGACCATATGCATTGTAAAAAGTTCCATATTTTAAATATTCTTTCGTCTTACCGATAACGGCTGATTCTCCTGCGGTTATTAAACCTTTCAATCCCTGAAGTCTCTCAACATTCAGTAAACTGAAAAATGCCGGTGGCAGTGTTACCAGATCAATGGAATGATTGTTTACATACTCTTCAAAGGCATAAACATCTTTTCTAACTGAATCACTCAAAATATAAAGACTCTTACCACTTAGCAACGTCATAAAAATCTCTGAAATAGAAGCATCAAATGAAAAAGAAGCAAACTGAGCAACATTCTCATAAGAGGAAACTTCAAAGAATTCTTTCTGGAATAACATTGTATTCAAAATACCGCCATGAGTATTCAAAACTCCTTTTGGTTCTCCCGTAGAACCGGAAGTGTAGATGATGTATGCAATATCATCTCTTTCTAAAACTTCTGATGTAAAGCCTGAGGCATCTTCTTCTGTAAATTCTAAATCTATAGAAAAAGATTCACCAGAGTAGAAATCAAGGTCAAAGAAATAGTAAGATTCGGTGATCAATAAAGATAATCCGGAGGTCATCACCTCTTTCCTGGATTCTGGAAGATTCGCATCTATAGGTACATAAACTGCTCCTAGTTTCAATATCCCAAGAATAGAAACGATCTGATTTTCTCCACGATTAAGCATTACTCCTACATAATCGCCTTTCTTGATCCCATGATCCACCTGAAGACGATAAGCTAAAGCATTCGCTTTATTATTCAGCTCTTCGTAGCTTAATACTGTATCTTCGAAAACAACAGCTCTTGAATCTGGATTTTTGGCCACTTCTTCTTCAAATAAACTAACAATATTTTGATTGTCAGGGTATGAAACAGAAGTATCATTAAATTCTTTTAATAATATTTCCCGATCAGCAGAGCTTACATATTCTAATTCTGATAAAGGAGTATTGGGAGAGTCAATAAATTTTAATAGTAATTCTTTGTAATGTTTTATAAAGTTCTGAATAATATCTGAATCATACAGATCCTTATTATAATTTACTTTGATATATAACTGGTCATTAATAACACCAAAGTGAAACTCAATATCATTCTTACAGTTACCTCCTTTAAATTCCTGAATATTATCTGTTACTATTTCATGTATTGAATAAGGATCTGTTGTGGCTTCATGAAATGTAATTGAAATATCAAAAATTGAGCTTTTAGACTGATCTCTTTTAAAATCAATATCATTCAATATCTCACTCAGCGGATATATGGAATGCTCATAAGCGGAGATCAGGTTCTCTTTAACTTTTTCAAAGAAAGTATTAAAGCTATCTGTAGAACTTACTTTATTTCTTAACACCAATGTTCTTAAAAAATAACCGATCTGCTGAGAAAATTCATCTCTTTCCCTTATAGCCATCGGGGATCCTACAATAATATCTTCATGGTGGGTATATTTGTACAATAATGCCTTTAACACTGTAAGAACTCCCATGAAAAGGCTTCCGTGACTTTTCTGCACCAAATTACTAAGCAGCTTGGTATTCTCAAGGGATAAAAACATCTGAAAAGCTACACTGTCATAGGTTTTGAAAGATGGTTTTATCTTATCTGTAGGAAACTGAACT
Source organism: Chryseobacterium sp. Chry.R1 (assembly GCF_039645525.1). Classification (NCBI taxonomy): domain Bacteria; kingdom Pseudomonadati; phylum Bacteroidota; class Flavobacteriia; order Flavobacteriales; family Weeksellaceae; genus Chryseobacterium; species Chryseobacterium sp. Chry.R1. Next base: position 2,617,847 of record NZ_CP151793.1, on the reverse strand, counting down.
ACTTCCGGTAACGGTAACAAAACATCCTGCCAGTATTTTTTGTGATCCTTTGAAGCTGACAATTGTTCATAGGTCCAGTCAATATAATCCTTATACTGATATTTTACTTCTTTTTCCGGCTCAGCCCCGATTAAATAGGCCTTATATACTGAGAATATTTCATTTTCAAATATCTTAACGGACCATTCATCCGCTATAATATGATGTATATTATAATAGAAAATGCTATTTCCTTCAGGAAGATGAATTAAATAACATCGTAAAAGCAGACCGTTTTCTAAATCAAAATTTACAAGATTATCTTTATTGATAAAATCCATCCCGTCCCCATAATTACCATGAGTATAATCGACTTCATGTATATCCGCTTCTACTTTATGATGGATTATTTGCTCCAAATCTCCTGAAGCATTTAATTTAAAATTGGTTCTTAAAATTTCATATTTGTTTAGAACAAAATTCAATGCCTTTTTTAATAATTCAAGATCTAAAGTTTCCCGAATATAGAAATTTGAAGGTAAGTGGTAGGTTATGGATGCTGTAGGGTCCTGGCATGTTATCCATATTTCCCTTTGAACATGAGATGTTCTGTAATGGATATTACCTTGTTCATCTACAGAAACATTTGAGAGTGATTTATTTTTAAAAAATTGAACTAAAGAATCTTTATTTATTTTTATTTCCTTCAAAAGCTCAGTTGGAATATTCTCTTTCGTGGAAATGATTTCTAAATCATCATTCTTCAATACAACTTCTATATTATTTTCTTTTAATTTATCAATAAAATTTTTCATAAATTTTGGTATAATTGATATTTCTGTTAAAAATTATCCTTAGTTAATGCAGCTTATAATCTTTGATTATTTTTTAATATATAAAACAATATCAATCTGTTAAGGGAGACAATATTGAGTTTACATAGAAATATCGTTGGGATTCAAGCAGACCATTTAAAAACTTTGCATTTTTATTTAAACCAAATGCAAAGTTTATAATTGATCATTGATTTAAAATCTAACTTTACATTACAATTCAGTAATTCCGTTATACATATTCTATTGTCTTTTCCCCGAATAATCTTTCTGCCTCGATGCCTCTGGATATACATTCTTCCAGCAGTTTATTGGATTCTACAATAGCTTTGGATTCATCTGTATATTTAATAGAACTGATGAATACCAGCCAAGGTTCCATTCCCATTGCATATACAAATACATCTTTAGGATTAAAAATATCGATAAAGGCTATTCCCTGATTGTAGTCAGATCCGGCCAGACGTCGGGAAAGGTCTTTATCCCTTTCTAATTTTTTATACATTAATGGTCCGTACAGCCAGGATAAAGGAGCTCCTTCACATTCCATTCCCAGGAATAACACATCCACTTCTCCAACGATTCCTTTTACTTTTTCATAGATCTTTGGCTCGATGTTACAAGAATCTGCTGCAAATAAAAGTCTGATGCCATTGTGTAGGGAAAAATGATAACACAGTTTACTTCTAACATCAAGATCTGCATGTTCTCCTAAGAATGGAAGTCCTGTGATTACACAATTCTCCATTTCGATGCTTTCCAACTCATTCAATTCAATAACCTGCTTAAAGCCTATTTTCTTAAACATCAACTTAAGATCTGGATCCTGTAAGTTTCCTTTACTGCTGCTTGGAACAATAATCGTTTTTATTCTGTGGCGTAATTGTAATAACGTTTCCAAAAGAATATGATCCTGATGGTTGTGAGTAATTAAAACATAATCAATTTCTTCAGGAAGATCATTAATGGTATATCTGTTCACATCTGTTTCATATCCGTCATAGCTTATAACGGGATCTACCACAATTGATACTTTTTTGGTTTCAACCAAAACGCAGGCATGTCCGAAATATCTGGTTCTAACTCCCGGCCCGTTATATTTTCGGAATTCTGCCGGTTTTTCTTTAGTAAAAAAGGTTTTGAAAAGCTCTTCTTTTTCAGCAGGAATATTTAATAATTCTTTGATTCTATTATAATCCCCCGGAATTTTTTTCATTGTAAACAGCTCATCTATTACTTCAGATTTAAAAGGAATATCAAGATGAATAACATTTTCATCCGGTAATCTTGGAGTACTTAACACAAATGATCTTGAATCATCGGAATCAATTAATTGTAAGCTTATAGACTGAGCCGACTCATCGTAATACTTACTCGCATATAATAATGGTTCTATTAATCTGTAGTTGACATTATTATTTAAATCGTAATAAAGCTCAACATATCCTTTTAGAATTTCAGGAATCTTTTCATACATACTATTGAGAGAGAAGCCCTGAACTTCTGATTGCAAAATCTCATTTAATTCTCTTAAGGCATTGTCCAATTCTAATAAATGTGCTCTTTTTTCGATGGTCTCGTCGTGTAATCTTGAAACCTCATTTACCCTTTCCGTCTGATAATCGATGAACGGACCTCCCAGCATTTTAGGATTTTTAACCGCTAAACTATGTGTTTTTGCATTTTTAATATAAGAGGACATAATTCTCAGGTGTCTATGCTTTATATTCATTGCTGCAGTAACCGGAGATATAAGGTGAGACCATGCATACCATAGATCTACCAATGGCTCAATTACGACATTAAGTTTTAAATAGGTATCGTTTTTTAAATTTTCCATTTTTTAATAATTTTTATAGTCTTTACTAGGTTAAATAATAGTTCTAAATGTGTTTTCTTCTTTGTTTTCTATTTCGTTCATCACTTCAGCCAGCTCCTTAATGGTAGGTTTCTCAAGGAAAACATTAATTTTCACCACCTTTTTCATTTTCTTTTGTATTTCTCCAATGATCCTTATGGCATTCATACTGTTTCCACCCAGTTCAAAGAAATTATCGGTAACTCCTATGTTTTCAATTCTTAATATTTCCTGCCAGATTTCTTTCAACTGTTGTTCTGATTCGTTGGTTGGTGCGATGTATTCGTTCTTTATTAAATCTGAACTGCTTACTTCTGGTAAACTCTTTCTGTCAACCTTTCCATTGCTTGTTAAAGGAATCTGGTCAAGCTCTACATAAAAACCGGGTAACATATATTGTGGAAGCTTGCTCTCCAGATGTCTCGCCAGATCCTGCTTGTCAATCGGGGTATCACTTACATAGTACACCACCAAACTCTTATCTTCTTCATGCTCTTTTACTTCTGTAACAACAGATTTAATCGATTCACTGAAAGAAAGCACCTGGCTGTCGATCTCTCCAAGCTCTATCCTGTGACCACGGATCTTGACCTGATGGTCAATCCTTCCTAGATACTCTATTGTACCATCAGCTAGCCATTTTCCTAAATCTCCTGTGCGGTACATCTTCGTACCCGGAATAAATGGATTGTCTACAAACTTCTCTGCGGTAAGCTCTGGATTATTTAAATAACCCTGAGCTAATCCAGATCCAGAGATATACATCTCCCCGCTTACTCCTGCAGGAACCAAATGTTTATTCTCATCTAAAATATAAATCTGCGTATTGGCGATAGGCTGACCGATAGGTATGGTAGAAGAAGCTAAATCACTTCCTTTTCAAGTTTATGTACGGTAGCACAGATACTCGTCTCTGTAGGACCATATGCATTGTAAAAAGTTCCATACTTTAAATATTCTTTCGTCTTACCGATAACGGCTGATTCTCCTGCGGTTATTAAACCTTTCAATCCCTGAAGTCTCTCAACATTCAGTAAACTGAAAAATGCCGGTGGCAGTGTTACCAGATCAATGGAATGATTGTTTACATACTCTTCAAAGGCATAAACATCTTTTCTAACTGAATCACTCAAAATATGAAGACTCTTACCACTTAGCAACGTCATAAAAATCTCTGAAATAGAAGCATCAAATGAAAAGAAGCAAACTGAGCAACATTCTCATAAGAGGGAACTTCAAAGAATTCTTTCTGGAATAACATTGTATTCAAAATACCGCCATGAGTATTCAAAACTCCTTTTGGTTCTCCCGTAGAACCGGAAGTGTATATGATGTATGCAATATCATCTCTTTCTAAAACTTCTGATGTAAAGCCTGAGGCATCTTCTTCTGCAAATTCTAAATCTATAGAAAAAGATTCACCAGAGTAGAAATCAAGGTCAAAGAAATAGTAAGATTCGGTGATCAATAAAGATAAGCCGGAAGTCATCACTTCTTTCCTGGATTCTGGAAGATTCGCATCTATAGGTACATAAACTGCTCCTAGCTTCAATATCCCAAGAATAGAAACGATCTGATTTTCTCCACGATTAAGCATTACTCCTACATAATCGCCTTTCTTGATTCCATAAGCACTTTGAAGCTGAAGAGCAAGGCTGGATGCTTTTTCATTCAATTCGGTATAGCTTAAACTAAGATCCTCAAAAACAACAGCAATATTGTCAGGAGTAAGATTCACCTGATCTTCAAATAAACTAAGAATACTCTGATTGTCAGGGTATGAAACAGAGGTGTCATTAAATTCTCTTAATAATATTTCCTGATCAGCAGAGCTTAAATAGTTCAATTCTGAAAGGGGCTGATCCGGGGAATCAACGAGACTTTCTATCATGTTCTTTAAATGATCAACAAACTTCACAACAGACTCTCTGTCATATAAATCAGTATTATAGGTAGCAATTCCTAATAATTCATGATCACCTTCAGAGAAGTTAAATTCAATATCGTTTTTAGAAATATTATAGGCATACGGATAGCTTTCGATCACAAGATCATCCATTTCTTTCGGCCCTTCAAATAAAGCCATGTTATTATGATTGTTCAATACTACAGACACATCATAAAGAGCAGATTTGCTAATATCTTTTTGATAGTTTATATCATTAAGGATTTGATCAAAAGGATAATTTCCATTAGAAAATGCATCTATAATATTTTTTTTCTCCTTCATCAAGAGCGTATTGAATGAGTCATTATTATCAACATTTGACCTTAAAGGAAGAGTATTTAGGAAAAGTCCAAGCTGATTTTCTAAATCCGGATGGTCCCTGCCGGAGAATGTTGTTCCAATGATAACATCATTTTGATGGGTATATTTATTCAGTAATACTTTGGTACAGGCTACCAAATAAGTAAATAAGGAGATGTTATTTCCCTGTAAAAAATGTTTAACTTTTTTTACATTTTCTCCATCAATTACAAATGCAAATTTATCACCATTGAAAGTCTGATACTTCTTTCTTTTTCCTGAAAAAGGCAGCTCAACTCTTTTTATATCATCGGAAAGCGTTTTGATCCAGAAATCCCTGCTCTCTTCAACATTTTTCTTATTTACCCAATCTGCGTAGTCTTTATACTGTATTTTAAGATCCGGTACGTTGGGAGATTCATTTCGTACTAAAGAATTGTACGTTTTTATAATTTCTGAAGCAAAAAGATTGCTTGACCATCCATCGCAAATGATATGGTGGGTATTGAACCAAAGAATGTATTCATCATTATCAACTTTAATAAGATATACTTTGAATAAAGGAAATTCATCTAATCTAAAATTGATCTTTTTGGTATTCAAAAGCTCAGCTAACTCCTGATCCTTATTCTGAGAGGATGATAAATCAATATTCTCAATCTTAAAATCAATATTATCAAAAGGTAAAACCTGTTGAAAAACAGTTCCGTTGATATTAAGGAAAATTGTTCTTAAAATTTCATATCTATTAACCAGTACCCTAAATGATTCTTCAAGTTTAGATGCTTCCAGATCTCCTTTTAATTTATAGGCTTCACTCACATTATAAGTGGCAGAAGCTTCATAATTTTGCTGGATCACCCAAAATCTGTACTGAGCAGCAGTGATTGGGTAATATTTCGCTTCTGCAACATTGGGAATGGGTTCAAAGTTTTCAACATTTACATCTCCTGAGATTTTTTGGGCTACCAGATCGATCCTTGGGTTTTCCATGAAATCTTTTATTGAGATGGTTTTATTAAATGTAGTTTTAATCTTGTTGATAATTCTTATAAGAATCAGGCTATGTCCTCCCAATCCAAAGAAATTATCTGTAACTCCAATATTTTCTATTCCCAGTATTTCCTCCCAGATCTCTTTTAACTGCTTTTCAGTTTCGTTTCTCGGAGCTATATATTCCTGTTTTATCAAATCTGAAGGAGATACATCCCTAAGTTTTTTACGATCTATCTTTCCATTATTCGTCAATGGAATATTCTCCAACTGAACATAAAAATCCGGAAGCATATAATTCGGCATCTTCTTCTCAAGATAACCTGTCAGTTCTTTTTTATCAATCTGTTCATCAGATACAAAGTATACCACAAGATGGGCTTCTCCCTCATGATGCTTCACTTCAGTTACTACTGTTTTAATCGTAGAGCTATAAGAAAGCACATGACTGTCTATTTCACCCAATTCTACACGGTGCCCTCTTATTTTCACCTGATCATCAGTCCTTCCCAGATATTCTATATTTCCATCAGGAAGCCAACGTCCAAGATCTCCGGTACGGTACATTTTTGTTCCGGAAGAGAAAGGATTCTCGATAAACTTCTCATTGGTGAGTTCTAAATTATTCAGATATCCCTTAGCTACTCCTGCTCCGGCTATGCATATTTCACCAGGAACTCCAACCGGAACAACATCATTTTTCTCATTACGAATGTAAACCTGAGTGTTGGATATCGGCTGTCCAATATTTTCACCCGCCTGCTCTATCTTACGGGCTATGCAGCCTATGGTTGTTTCTGTAGGACCGTATTCATCATAAATGTCAATGTTTTCACGGATTGAACGAATAGTCTGAATATGGTCTGCATGAAGTTTCTCCCCACCTAAAATAATTTTAGACAGACCGGAAGATGTCACTTCTGTATTTTTTAATAAAGAAATATGAGATGGAGTAAGCTTAAGAACATCCACCTCTTCATTTCCAAGCATTGAAAGTAAAGACGCTACATTATCTTCCTGCGAATTGCCAAGGAAAAGCTTTCCTCCTCTTGTAAGGGAGCAAAAAACAGCGGTCCCCGATAAATCGAACGAAATTGATGTAAATAACCCCCAATTACCTCTGTCTCCTGCAGTAAAATAAAAATCGTTACTCCATAGTATATAATTAAGGATATTAGCATGCGTGATAACGACTCCTTTTGGGTTACCTGTAGTTCCTGAGGTATAGATAACATAAGCAGAATCGCCAGAACCAATTGTCACAGAAGGATTATCTTTTGAATAACCTTCCTTCTGTTTATCAAACTCTGATAAAAAAGCATCGTCTATAACTACTTTCGCATTACTATCTTCAATAATGTACTGTATTCTTTCAGCAGGATAATCGTAATCTACAGGCACGTAAGCGGCTCCGGATTTTAAGATCCCCATGATAGAAATAATCATTTGTTCACTGCGGGGAATTTGAATACAAACTAAATCATCAGGCTGGATATTATAGTGAGCCTTAAGATAGTGTGCCAGCTGATTTGACTTTTCATTAAGTTCCTCATAGCTTAATGATATTCCATTACACTCAATTGCCTCAGCGTTTGGGGTTGCTGTAACCTGTGATTCAAACAGATGGACAATACTGTTTTTGTCTTCAAAATTAGCTGCCGTAGAATTGGTAAGTGCTATAATTTTCTTGTCTGCCGGGGTCAATTCCTGTTTTTGCTGGTACAATAATGTATCATATATTCCTTTGAACTGCTCTTCAAGAATTTCTTTTTCTACAGGTGAGAAAACATCACTATTGTAATAAATATCTACAGATAAAGCTTCACCGGAATCAATTACTGTCAACTTGTAATCAAAAATATCCTGTACGGAATAAGCATTAATGATACCAGCATGTGATTCGCTAAGGATTTTTCCTGTATTAACGTATTCAAAGCAATATTTGAAATAAACTGTATTTTGCTTTTTTCGGTTTAAGGTAAAGTAATCAGCCCAGCTTTTTACAGCTTCCACTTCTTTTTTGATTTTTGCAATAGCTTCTGATAAAACAAGATTTCCCGAATGTACCTTAAGATTTAATGCTACCTTAGAGTTAACGTACCCTATGGTATGTGCAAGTTCTTCGTATGGCCTGTCCTGAGTTACATAACCGATGGTCAGATCTTTATCATCTGTTGAAAATTGTGAAAAATAATTACTTAAACACAACAACAGATAGGATTCAGTAGTAAGATCGTTTTCCGCTAAATCTTTGATTAATTTCTCATAATTTTCCTTATCAACGGAAATGATATTCTCCCTTACAGGTTTGAAAGTTTCGAACTTTTTCCCAAAAGGAATAATTTTGTTTTCAGGATCTGCATTATAGGTTTCCCAGAATAGTTTTGCTTCTTCTTCGGGTTCTGCTAAAAGCTCGTTTTGCCAGGAGCAATAATTATAGAATTCTATTTTTTCATGATGTTCATAACTTCCTTTTATCCTTTGTATAATTTCATTAGCCAAATAGATACAACTATAAAGGTCTCCAAATAATGAATATATTCTAATCGCTATATACCTTGCTTCTCCGGAAGTACCGACTCCGATTTTAAGTGCCTTATTTTCATGATAATGATAAGAAGAATCAAAATCTTTATCAACCACTTTTATAAAGTGGTCCTGATCAATTTCCGTATCAAAATACCAATGTTTTATTTCATGCTCTTTGGTATCTTTATATTGGATCGCACTCTTTACATCATTATTTGAAAACAATGTATAAAACAATACTTCATGTCCTTTTATGGCTTCATTAATATAAGCGGTAATTTTTTCGTCAGAGCATTCATCATTTATTTTAATAATAACCTGATTATAAAGACAGTCGGCATTATAAGCCTGATTTGACACATAATTAATCTGATTCTCAGATAATTTATATCCTTCAATTTTCTCCATTTATTTAGTATTTTTTGGGAATTAGCAAATAGAAACAATTATTTTACGCTCGCCTTCATACGCATTTCTTCCATGAGAAGACAAATAGTTGTCAAGGAATAATACATCTCCTTTTTCCCACGGAAAATCTATCGTTGCTTTTTGGTAAGCTTCATAAAGCTCTGAATATTCTTCTTTAGTGATTTCCTGTCCGTCACCAAAGTAGGTATTATTAGGAAGCTCATCATCTGATTCTATGGCTGAAAGAAGAACCTCATCGTAGCTGTATTTATTAAAAAATACTCCGTGATTAAACCATATTAATTCTTTGGTCACAGGATGCTCTATAATGGCTTTTTTCTTCCAGTTGATTACGAGATCATTATCATCCAGCCACTCATAGGTGATTCCATTCTTTTCACACTCTTGTTCCACCTCATTTTTATTTTCAGTCTGGAAAACCTCTTTCCAGGATAATCCTAACATCCCATTCATTCTTCTTCGGTACAGAATCCCTTTTTCAAGGAATTTATTCCTAAGATCATCACTGATATATTCCAATACCTTTCTGTTATCCGCAATAGGTGTTTCTCCTTTTAAGGTTGCCGGAATAATGCAGCAAAATATAATTCTATTAGGTGGTACCGGAGCATAAGAATTTTCACTGTGCATATTGATGCTATAGCTATTAGGATAAGTTGTTGATACATAAACATTTTCCATAATAGAATGCCTTGGGGAAGAGCGGAATTTGTATTCCAGAAGAGGCTGATCAAAAACAGAAACTAAATCCTGAAATTTTTCCACAGTATCAATTTCAAAATTTCTGCATAATATGGCTCCGTTCTCTGATAAACAGGTATTAAAATATTCATTATTCTCAATCAGCCAGTTTTTTAAACCTGTATTGGGGTTTGAAGACTGAACTAGCAAAGGAAATTTATTCTCATTAAAAAATCCCTTTAAAGCAGGCTCTTCCGAAGATACCGGAGCACTGTTTTGATTTTTTAATTTGTTTAATCTGTTCATAATATTATTGTTTTTTATTTTTTATAAATGCACTAAGCTTGTTTGAGTTCTTTTGCTTGATCAGATCGGAATCTGTAGTGTTGACAATTTCTTTAATGTCCTTTTGTCTGATTGCTTTAAAATATATGCTCTGTTTCTCCAGTTCATCGTTAATTTCAGCAAAAGGGACATTTATATTTTCTTTGAAAAATGCAAGGATTTCTTTAAATACCCTTACAATATTGACCACTGAATAGTCATCAAAAACATTTTTATTATAATCAACCAAGATCCTTAAATCTTCATCTGTAGGAAAGACCTCGAAATTAAAAGGATAAGTTGTCTGCAACTGAAACTTAGATTTTTCAATTTTTATAGAGTCAGGATCTCTATCATTTTCAGGATCAACTGAACGCTCAGCCATTAAGAAATTTTCAAAGATCAGAATATGATTAATGAGATTTCTCTTCAAAGTACTTTTGTTCTGTATTTCCGCTAAACTCAGATAATGATATTTTGTACTTCCTATAGACTCACGGTGCATTTTATCCAAAAGGATCTGCGGGGTTTCGTCTTTATTGATCGCCACACGCACCGGAACGGTATTAATAAACAACCCCACCATACTTTCAATGCCAAGTACTTCTGGCGGCCTTCCTGATACTACTGCTCCGAAAGTCACCTCTTCAAAATCATTATAAGCACTTAAAAGATAAGACCATACTGCCTGGATATACGTATTTAATGTAATTCCTGAGTTTTTGCAAAACTGCACAATCTCTTTATATACATCTTTGTCTACAAATGAAATATGGGACGACAGATCATACTGGATGGTATCTTCGTGAAATTCTTTTGCAAAAGGAATCAGGGTCGGAGAATCTTTTCCCTGAAGATAATCCTCCCAATAAGCCAGGACTTCATCCTTATCAATATTTTTCAACCACTGGATGTATGAAGAATATTTCTCTGCCTCTGGTAATGACAAAATAGTTTCCTGTTGAAGGCTTTGTAAAATGGCAGCAAAGTCATTGATCAGAATACTCAGGCACCATCCGTCCATCACGATGTGATGATGGCTCCAGATAAATTCGTAGTAATCATCCGGTAATTCTACCACAACCAAACGCATCTGGGTTGGTTCATTCAAAATAAAGCCTTGATTTATGTCTTCCTGTTTGATATTATCCAATCCAATTTCTGATTCCAGGATCAAATGCCTGAAATCTAAACGGGCTTTTTTATGAACAATCTGAAGCGGTACTTCTCCATAACGGTTTTCAAAGGAAGTGCGAAGAATCGTATAACGGTTTAGTAACATTCCAAAAGCCTGTTCTACCAAGGATAGATCCAGATTGACAGACTTGACTCTATATGAGGTCTGGACAAAGTATGCTGACCCTTTAGCGTTCATCAGCCAGTGAAAATATAATCCCTGCTGCATTGGGGAAAGTTCATAAATATCTTCTATTTCATCACCAACACTGATCTCTGTAATGGTATTGAAGGATAATTCTTTGTAAGTAAGGTCTGATGGCGTCAGAATTACAGATGAATCTTCACTCTCTCTCACGATAGCTTCCAGATTTGTCTTATAAGCAGATGAAAGATTCTCTATGGTACCTTCTTTAAATACCTTAGTTGAGTAACGGATGCTGATATTCATTTCTCCGTTCACCGTCATCCCTGATACGTCGAATAAAATATCTGTTGATAAATTGGAAGGATCGACGGAAGAGCCTATATTTTCAGAGCTGTAACGGAATAAAGAAAATTTCTGTGTTGCATCGTCCTTTTTATCTCCTTCTTCATTGAAGTCCCCAAGGTAATTGAATAAAACAGAAGGCATTGATTGTGAATCGATCTCTTTTTTTAGATCACGTAAAATACCATAACCGATTCCTTTATTTGGAATACTTCGTAAACCTTCTTTTACACTGACCAAAGCAGGCTGACTGTTATCGCTGATATCAAGGTTAAAAGGATATACACTGGTAAACCAACCTATCGTCCGGCTGATGTCAAGTCCTGTGTTCATCACTTCCCTACCATGTCCCTCCATGAGAACCTTGGTCTTGCTAACTCCAAACTGATTCTGTAATGCTAATGCCAAACCAGTTAGCAAAACATCATTGATCTCTGCACTGTATTTCCTCCCTGCACGAGTCTGTAATAATTTCGTAGCATCAGTACTCAAACTAAAACCTAAGCTTTTATCTAAAACCTGTTTGCCTTCTACAGGATAATCTGTAGCTAGAGGAGCATAGTTTTCAGATTCTACTCCTTCCCAATACAAACGTTCTTTGGACAGTTCCAAACTTCTGCTGTATTCATCCAAGGCTTTACCCCAACTCTGGAAGGAATCCGTTTTCGAGGGCAGAGAATATTGTTGTCCTCTAATTTCTGACTCATATAAATTACCTAAATCTTCCAGCAAAATTCTCCACGAAACACCATCCATTACCAAATGATGAACCACTAAAATAATACGGTCCCCATCACTCATGGAAACATGACCCACATGGAATAAAACTCCGGACTCTATGTTGATTGTACTCTGAAGGTCCTCTCCTATTTGTTGTAATTGGGATAGCTCTTCTGATTCACTACCACTCTCCCGGATATCAAAATATGCTAAACGGTAATGTACACCATCAATTCCTGAATTATACTGATTCCATTTTCCCTCTTTCTTGCTATATACCATTCTCAGAGCATCATGATGTGACACCAAAGTCTTTAGAGAGGATTCAAGTATCTTTTCGGAAAGTCTTTCCCTGCTTTTTAAGATAACAGACTGGTTGTAATGGTTTTTATTAGTGATCCCTTCACTCTCAAAGAAATACCTCTGGATAGGAGTTAGAATACTTTCTCCTGTAACTTCAGACTGGTCAATATTCACAACATCTGTTGTCATATAGCGCGCCAGCTCTTCTAATACAGGATACTGTAAAATATGTTCTACTTTTAAACTGTAACCCTGCTGACGAAGCCTGGAAACTATCTGAATGGATTTTATGGAGTCTCCTCCTAAATTATAATAGTTATCACGGATACTGATCGGACTGTGTTTCAAGACCTGCTCACAGACAGAGACTAATACCTTTTCTTCTTTACTGGTAGCTGCAACATATTCTGTGGTAATAAGATCTTCTGAACTTACTTCTGGTAAACTCTTTCTGTCAACCTTTCCATTACTTGTTAAAGGAATCTGGTCAAGTTCCACATAAAAACCGGGAATCATATATTTAGGAAGCTTGCTCTCAAGATATCTTGATAAATCCTGCTTGTCAATCGGGGTATCACTTACATAGTACACCACCAAACTCTTATCTTCTTCATGCTCTTTTACTTCTGTAACAACAGATTTAATCGATTCACTGAAAGAAAGCACCTGGCTGTCGATCTCTCCAAGCTCTATCCTGTGACCACGGATCTTGACCTGATGGTCAATCCTTCCTAAATATTCTATAGTTCCGTCTGATAACCATCTTCCCAAATCTCCGGTACGGTACATTTTAGCACCTGGTATGAAAGGATTTTCTACAAATTTTTCTGCTGTTAAGTCTACACGGTTCAGGTAACCTCTAGCCAAACCATCTCCCGAAATGTATAATTCTCCGGTCACCCCTATTGGTACTATACCATTCGCATCATCTAAAACATACATCTGGGTATTATCAATAGGTTTACCGATGGGTATTATTGTATTTTTTATGTCTTTCTTACAATCATAGTAAGTAACATCTATGCATGCTTCTGTAGGTCCGTATAAGTTAACCAATGAAATATTTTCAGGGAACAGTCTGTAAAAAAACTCTTTCTGATAAACAGATAACGCCTCACCACTGGTAAAAACGGTCTTCAGGCTTGTCAGTTTTTGTTTTTCTTCAGGATAGGTATCTATGTGATTCAGGAAAGCGGTAAACATAGACGGAACGAAATGGATAATACTTACGTGGTCCCTTTCTATTGTCTCTATGATAAGAGACGGATCTTTTTCGGCTCCTTGTTCAGGAACAGATAACGTGGCACCATATATACACCACCAAAGAAGCTCCCACACAGAAACATCAAATGTATAAGGTGTTTTCTGAATGAGTACATCTTTATCAGCTAAAGGATAGCGCGATTGCATCCACATCAAACGATTGACAAGAGAACCATGCTGTATCATTACTCCCTTTGGATTTCCCGTTGTCCCTGAAGTGTAGATGATATAAGCTAAATGATCCTGTCGTATTACGGACTCTTGATTCTCTTTTGAATATAGGTCTTTACAAGATTCGAACTCCAAAAGAAAAGATTCATTAATATTAACTTTAGCCCGGGTATCGGATAAAATAAAATCGGTCCTGTCTTGTGGATAATCCTGAGAGATCGGTACATAAGCTGCACCTGATTTCAATATTCCTAAAATAGATACCAGCATTTTTTCACTGCGGGATAATTGGATACAAATCAGATCATCTCCTTTGATAGAAAACTTTTCCCGTAAATAATATGCCAGTTGATTTGCTCTTGCATTTAATTCAGAATAACTAAGAGAAACTCCTCCATAGATAACTGCCGTGTGATCGGGAGCTATTAACACCTGTTTTTCAAATAAACTTACAATAGTTTCATCTGAGGGATAATCAACTTTTGTATGGTTGAATGAATCTAAAGCTATTTTTTCCTCAGCACTTATATAATCAAGAGATTGTAAAGGGATATCAGAAGCACTCACAAATTGCTGAAGAACCTGCCTGAAGTGATTTATAAATGAAATAATAGTTCCTTTATCATAAATGTCTGCATTAAATGCAACAATCATTTCTAAAAATGAACCTTTATTTATAAATTCAAAATTGATATCAAAAGCCCTTTTTGTAAATCCAACTTCTTCTATTTCATCACTGTACACTTCAGCTGCTTCGTTATCCAGATAGTCTTGGAAAACCACCGTAATATCAAATAACGGATTTCTCGAAGCATCCTGGGATAAGTGTAAGTCTTCAATTAAAAGATCAAAAGGGTAATCCTGATGCGTAAATGCTTTTGTAAAAGAATCCTTTACCTTTCTGAATGTATTTGTTAAGGTGTCTTTCTGGTCCAGTATATTATTTAATACAATGGTATTTACAAAAAGTCCGGGCATTTCATTAAGGCTTGGATGATTTCTTCCGGAGGTAAAAGTTCCTAATGTAATGTCATTTTCTGAAGTATATTTATTTAATAAAACATAAACAGCACTCAGTAAACCTACATTTAAAGTTCCCATGTTCTGTTTAGCAAAAGCATCAAGCTTTTGAGTAAGTTCTGATGAAATAACTGTTTTTAGCGTGTAACTGTTGAATGTTTTAACAGAAGGCCTCTTAGCATAAGAAGGTAAATCGATCGTTGGAATTTTCTTTGATAATAGATCTATCCAATATCGTTGTGCAGCATTGTAATTTCCATTATTAATTCCCGCAAGTTTCCAGTACGTATAGTCCAGATACTGGAACTTTGGACCGCTTATTTCTTCTGAATGAATTATTGCATGGTAATAACTTAAAATGTTTTGCTTCACAACATTCAGAGATACTCCGTCGATAATAATATGATGAAAGATAAAATAGGTGACGATCTTATCTTTAAGTTCAAAAATTCTACATCTAAACAAAGGACCTTTACCCAGATCGAAAGCCTGTGAATTCAGATTTTTAACAAGGTCTGCTATGGATCTAATATCAGCGAATTCTCTTTTAAGATCTATAATCTCAACATCAAGTGCGGCATTATTTTCTTCCAAAATGATTTGCCTTACTTCATCCTGGTCATTGAGATGAAATACCGTTCTGAAGATCTCAAAATTTTTGATCAATTGTAAAACAGCAAGCTTCACCACATGCGGATCATAAGAGGAAGGAAATTCAATAGGAAAATTGATATGATATGATTTGGATCCTTCTTCAGTAAGACTTTGCAGCCACAACCTTTTCTGAGCATCTGAAACAGGATGATCTTCTCCGGTAGAGGTATGTTTGGCAATACTGTTAGAATTATGTTTTAAAATATAGGATATGATTTCCTCTTTATAAACTCTAATTCTTTTAATAAGACTTTCTTCAATATCTTCTGTGGTATCAATAACAAGGTTATTATCTTTTACAGATATATGAATATTTTTATCTTTTAATTCTTCTAATAAATTTAACATATAAAGAATAGGATTTATATAATGATGGTCTTTCTATTAGGCTCACTGCTTACTTCTGCTTTTGAAACATATGATATCATTTCTATATGCAGGGCGAGACCTTTAATAGTAGGTGAAGTATAAAGATCCTGTGGCGCTAGCTCCAGATTGAATTCTTTATTGATATTCTTCAAAATGCTCATCGCTTTTAATGAATCCCCGCCCAATTCGAAGAAATTATCGGTAGTTCCAACCTTTTTAGGTTCAAAAAAGTTATTAAATAGGCTACACAGCTTAATTTCTGTTGCAGAAACAGGGGCCACATATTCAGTACTGGATAGGATGCCTCCCGAAATTTGAACTTCCGCTTTGTTAATCGTTTTGTAATTATAGGTGAGGTATTGATTGGGATTTTTTGCCGATGCAATGATCTGATGATTTTGAACATTGGAAAGCACTGTAGCCTTAAAAATATCGACGAGTTCAGTCTCATTTATTGCACCGTCACTAACTCCATCCAGATTTACGCTGACCCAATTCTGAGGTTTGGATTTTCCAATAAAATAATCCATATAAGAATTGGCTACTGAATACGCTCCAAAAGTCTGACCACCAAGGATTGCTGATAAACTGGAACTGATCCATACAAAATCAAGGTTTTTGCCGGAGAATACTTTATACAAATTAATGATTCCCTGCACCTTAGGAGACAACTGATCCTGAATCATTTCCATATCCAGATGCTCTACTAATTTTAAAGAATTATTTGAAGGGTTTCCTGTTAAATTCAGCACACCATGGATTTTTCCATGTTCCTGTTCTATGAAAGCTATCGTTGATTCTAAAGATGTCAGATCTGAAATGTCAGAAGTAAAGTAAGACAATTCATTTCCTATTCTGTTTCTGAATCCTTCATCCAGTTGATCAATTAGTTTCCTACCTACAACGACAACTTTAGCTTTGTTTTCTAACAGGTAACCGGTCAAAACTTTTCCGATCTTACCTGAACCTCCAATGACAACGATAACTTTGGAATCGAGCTGAACATCACCTCTATCTTCATTCCATCTTTCATAAAACGGAACATATCTCTGATCTCCTTTATAGGTTACAAGAGGATCAGAAAAGTTGTATTCGATTTCATCAATGATCTTTCCATAAGCAATATCATTCCCTGATGGAATATCTAAAAGAAAACTGAAGATATTTTTATTTTCCTGCGCACAGACATACAGCTGACCAAATGAAGACAGCAATGTGGTGTTACTCTTTTTATTGATCTCCATATTATTGAAATCCCCTACCAAAGTAATCTTCGAATTTGCTGTAAGATCATTAGAGATTAAGAATTTCCCGATGATATTAAACAATCTGAAAACAGAGACCATGGAACTTAATTGATCATCCTGTATATTCCAGGTGAAAATAATCTGATAATTAGTATTGTCTGAAATATTAATTTTATCCAGATAATCTGCAATACTTCCTAGCTCTATCTCCCCATTTGCTTTTAAAAATTCATTTTTTTCTAATTCAATAAAGCCTATCTCCCTGCTTCCTAGTTCGTTAATGATATTTTGCGATACAGCACTATTTTCAGAAAAAATAATAAATGTTGCCTTTTCCTCCTTCTCGCCTTTAGACAATAGGCTGCTCTTCCATTTTTTCTGATAAAAAAGGTCTAAAGACGAACGATTGTTATCTACCGTAAATCTTTTAAAAGGATTGACATGAAAATCCAGTTTATTTTTTTCAAATGCATAGGTGGGCAATGAAATTTTCTTTCTTTTCTGATTTTGATAATATTTCTTCCAATCTATCTCAATACCCGATTGCCACAAATCACCCAAAGCTTTGTTTAAAAATTGCAGTTCCTCATTTTGATCGGATCTTTGCAATAAGCGAATAATGGTATTATCATTATAGAACTCGTTTTGTTTAATTGCATTGGTTAGTGTAGAAGGTCCTAATTCTATGAATATATAGTCTTTTGGATCCTTAAGAATATTTTTAATTCCTTTTTCAAAAAGAACAGTATTCAACATTTGTTCTTTCCAGTATTGGGGAGATTTAGCTTCGTCCCCTAAAATAAAGTTGGCTGTAAGATTTGATAGATACGGAATCTCAGGTACCGATAACTGAATATCAGAAAATAAATTTTCAAAATCTGCGGCAATACTATTCATCATTCGGGAATGAAATGCATGTGAAGTTTTTAAAAGAGTGGTTGTAATATTGCTTTCATTAAATACATTAATACATTCCTGAATATCTTCTTCTGTTCCAGACAAAACTGTTGTATGATCCGAATTGATCGCTGCTACTGAAATTCTATCCGGGATCTCATTTTTTATCTGTTCAAAAGAGGCATTTACAGCAACCATTTTTCCGGTTGGTACTTTACTCATTAATAAAGCTCTTTCTGCAACCAGCAATAGTCCATCTTCAAAAGAAAGTACTCCGGAAACGCAAGCAGCAACATATTCTCCCAAACTATGACCTATCATTAATGAAGGTTTTATTCCAAGTTCAATAAGAAATTTTGCTAATGCATATTCAATAAGGAATAATAAAGGCTGGGTATATTGAGTTTCATTAATCTTTAACGGATCAGAAGTTTGAGTATTACCATATCCCAGGACCTGAGAATAGTCTGCATTGAATTTATTCTTCAGGATTAAAAGCCCTTTATCTATATACTGTTTAAAACCTTCTTCCTGATGATAAAGATGTTTCCCCATTTTAAAATACTGAGCTCCCTGGCCTGGAAAAACAAAAACAATATGTTGGGAAGATTTTGCTTTTTGGTAAAAATCTTTTTTAGCTTCTAACTCATTTAATAAATCTTCTCTGTCTTTGAAAACAATTGTATTTCTATAGTCAAACTGAGCTCTGCCTATATTTAAGGAATACGAAAGATCTGAAAGATTCATTTCCTGATTTTCGGTGATGAACTTTTTTAGTTTTATAAAATATTGTCTTACCGCTTCCGGTCTTTTGGCAGAATAGGTTATGACATTACTTACCTGTTTGTTCTTATGGTGATCGTCTGAATGATCAGCTACAAAATTTTCTAAAATCGCGTGAGCATTGGTTCCCCCAATTCCAAAACTACTTACTCCCGCAATTAATGGACGATTGTCTTTTGTCTCCCATTGTTTTGCCTGAGTATTAACATAAAATGGACCTTTGCTAAAACTTATTTCTGAGTTAGATTTTATATAATGTAAAGATGGTGGTATGACCTTTTTCTCTAAGGATAAGGCTGTTTTAATAATTCCTGTAATTCCTGCCGCATTACCAGTATGACCAAGGTTTGACTTCACAGCTCCTATGGCACATTTCAAAGATTGGTCATAGTTAAATGACTTATTCAGTGCCTCGATTTCAATAGGATCTCCCAATTTTGTTCCGGTACCATGCGTCTCGATATAAGAAATCTCATCAATAGAAACCTTTGCAAAATTATGGGCTTGCTTTATACAATCAGATTGTCCTGCTATGCTCGGTGCGGTATACCCTACTTTTCTTTTTCCATCATTGTTAACGGCAGTTGCTCTTACAATAGCATAGATATGATCATTATCATTGATAGCATCTTCCAGCCTCTTCAAGACAACTATACCACCGCCTTCTGTACCTACTGTTCCACTTGAATTTTCATCAAACGCCCTGCAATGTCCATCTTTAGAAGAAATCATTCCCTCTTCGTACATGTATCCTTTTTCATCTTTGGTGTTTAAAGCAATTCCTCCTGCCACCGCCATGGAACACTCCCTTAATAACAAAGCCCTGCATGCAGTATGCATTGCTACCAGCGAACTTGAGCATGCCGTATCCATAAAAATACTTGGCCCCTTTAGATTCAGGTTATAAGAAATTAAAGAACTGCAAAAGTTTTTATTGTTAATTTGTGACAAATAAAAAGGATCCACTGTATCTTTTTTATTAATGGTGGTATGGGCAATCCAGTTGAAATTATCGGGAGCAGTAAGATACAAACCTACTTTATCGTTAATTTTTGATGGATCATAACATGAATCTTCAAATGCTTCCCAAACCAATTGATGTAAAATTCTGGTTTGTGGATCCATACTATTAGCCTCATCTTTTGTGTAGCCAAAAAATGTATAATCAAAAGTATCAGAATGATCAATAAATGTCTTTACTTTCACATAATTGGGATCCTGAATAAGCTTGGGTTCTACTCCGCTTTCCAATAATTCCTGATCTGTATAAAACTCAATCAGCTCATTTCCATTGGCGAGCTTTTCCCAGAATGTATGGGGATTATCGCAACCTGAAAACATACAGGAAACACCTATTATAGCTATGTCTCTTTTTAAGGATTCTCTTTGCATAGTAAAATTTAATCGAACAGGTTATCAATAAGGTTATCTACGTGATCCGACAGATTTTGATCTTCTGCTGTCGTTTCTTCAGTGTATGAGTTCATGCTTTGTATGAAGTGTGCTAACTCTGATACACTTGGGTAAGAAAAGAATTTGGCAATTTCTATTTCTAAACCAAAATCTTTACGCAATAGCTGGGAGAGCTTTACAATAGACAATGAATTTAATCCCATATCAAAGAAGTTGTCCTGAATACTGATCTCTTCTTTCTGATAATTCAAAATTTTTGCTAGTAATTCAACCAGTAGTTGCTCCGTTTCCGTTTGAGGTGCTACATATTCGTTCTTGATTAGATCCGAACTTTCCACTTCAGGTAAGCTTTTCCTGTCAATCTTGCCATTGCTGGTTAAAGGAATAAAATCCAGTTCCACATAAAAACCTGGCAGCATATACTGCGGAAGCTTTGTTTCCAGATATTGAGACAAGTCTTGTTTATCAATCGATATGTCTGAAACATAATACACTACCAAACTCTTATTGCCCTGATGTTCTTTAACGGCAGTAACTGCATTTTTGATAGAATCTCCATAAGAAAGTACCTGAGTGTCTATTTCTCCTAGCTCTATCCTATGGCCGCGGATCTTAACCTGATGATCAATTCTTCCTAAATATTCGATATTACCGTCTGGTAACCATCTTCCAAGATCACCGGAACGATACATTTTACCGCCTTTTACAAAAGGATTATCAATAAATTTCTCTTCAGTTAAATCTTCAAGGTTAAGGTAACCTCTGGCCAAACCATCACCGGAAACATACATCTCTCCAATCACTCCTACAGGAAGCAAATGACCGTGTGGATTCAGAATATAGCAGCCCAACGTTGGGATAGGTTTTCCTATATTAGATAAAGAACGGGTCATGTCTGCAGTGTTAAGCTTTTTATAGGTAACATGGACAGTAGTTTCCGTGATCCCGTACATATTGATCATTTGGATTTCCGGATATTTACGATGCCAATCCTGCAATAGAACAGGATTAAGAGCTTCTCCTCCAAAAATGACATAGCGTAACGACAGTTTCTCATTATTAAATTCACTGTCAAATTCCAGAAGATTATAAAAAGCAGCAGGAGTTTGATTTAATATCGTGATCTTGTTCTCAATCAGATAGTTTAAGAAGGCTCCGGGATCCTGAGCCGTCTGCTTTGAGATGATATGCAGACTGCCTCCGTAAAGTAAGGCGCCATAACATTCCCATACCGAAAAGTCAAAATTATAGGAATGGAATAAAGTCCATGAGTCATTACTGTTAAAATCATACAATGCTTCGTCATTGAACAATAAACGAACTACATTTTTATGTTCAATCATTACCCCTTTTGGATTTCCTGTGGTCCCTGAAGTATAGATAATATAAGCTAAGTGATCTGGTCTGATTACTGTCTCAGGATTCTCTGTGGAATATTTTTCTTTTAAAGAATCAAACTCTAAAAGGAAAGATTCATCAATACTAGCTTTAGCCTGGGTATCAGTCAAAATGTAATTGATCCTTTCCTTTGGATAATCAACATCTATTGGCACGTAAGCTCCTCCCGACTTCAGTATCCCCAATATTGCAATCACCATATTCTCATTACGAGGTAACTCAATACAAATCAAATCATCCCCCTCTATAGAATATTTCTCACGTAAATAATGAGCTAACTGATTGGATCTTGCATTGAGTTCAGCATAGGTCAGCGAAATATCTTCGTAAACAACTGCTGCATGATCCGGATTCGTTAGTACCTGTTTTTCAAATAAACTTACAATAGTTTCATCAACAGGATAATTAACTTCTGTATTATTGAATGATTCTAAAACTGCCTTTTCTTCAAGGCTTACATAATCCATTGTTTTTAAAGGAGTATCTGCTGCACTTATAAACTGATGAAAAACTTCTCTAAAATGAGACAATAAAGACGTCATTGAAGATGGAGCAAATACGGAAGAATTATAGCGGAACTCAATATGCAGACTGCCATTATCAGGAACCACAACAATGGTAAAAGGATAATTCGTCTGTTCAAAAGAACCTGCTGACTCAGACGATAAGCCTGCATATGAACTTGCTTCTGCATTCCCTTGTTCATTCTTTACATAATTCTCAAAAACAATAATATGATTAATCAGCTCTTTACCTAAAGAGGATAAAGACTGGATCTCTGCCAGGCTATTAAAATGATAACGGCTGCTCTGAATAGATTCCTGATGAAGTTGGCTTAACAGACTACGTGGAGTATCCTCCTCACCAATTCGGGCACATACTGGTATTGTATTGATAAATAACCCCACCATATTCTCAATTCCAGGAATTTCAGCAGGTCTTCCTGAAACCACACTCCCAAAGACTACTTCTTCGGATGCATTATAAGAGCTTAACAAGTAAGACCACACTCCTTGGACATATGTATTCAACGTAATACCGGAACCCTGACAGAAGTCTTCAATAGCCTCAAAATCATGTTCTCCTATGGTAAGGGTTTCATTAAGGTAATGGTTGTGGGATGATTCATTGGTAGTAATAAAAGGAATTAATGTCGGGGAATCGATTCCCTTGAGATAATTTTTCCAATAGGTTAAAGCTTCTTCTTTATCTACGCTTTCAAGCCATTTAATATATGAAGCGTATTTCTCAGTATCCGGTAATGGAATAGCAATACCATTTTGAAGACTGCCTAATATTGTAGAAAAATCACTGATCAGAATACTGAGGCACCAGCCGTCCATAATGATATGATGATGACTCCAGATGAAGTCGTAATAACCATTAGGAAATTGTACAACCAGCAAACGCATCTGTGTAGGTTCACCCAAATTAAAACCACGATCTATATCACCTTGTCTGATATTATCTAGTTCAAGTTCTGATTCTAAGATTAAATGCTTAAAGTCAATTCGAGCTTTTTTATGAACAATCTGTAAAGGCACTTCTCCATAACGGTTTTCAAAGGAAGTGCGAAGAATCGTGTAACGGTTTAATAATATCCCAAATGCCTTTTCTACCAAAGATAAGTTAAGCTCAGAAGCTTTAATGCGGTACGAAGTCTGCATAAAATATGCTAATCCTTTAGGATCTACCAGCCAATGATAATACAAGCCCTGCTGCATCGGGGAAAGCTCATAAATATCTTCTATATCATTCCCTTTACTGATCTCCTCAATGGTGCTGAATGATAAGCCATTGTAAGTAAGATCTGACGGGGTTAAAACCACCTGTGAGTCTTCACTCTCTTTCACTATAGCTTCCAGGTGAGACTGATAAGCGGATAAAAGTTTTTGTATCGTATTTTCTGTAAATACCTTATCCGAGAAGCGGATGTTGATATTCATTACCCCATTTACTGTCATCCCTGAGATGTCCAATAGCATATCAGTTCCCAGATTCTCTTTAGACACAGGGCTTCCAATATCTTCAGAACTATATTTGAAAAATGATTCCTTATCTCCGGTATCATTACCACTTGTATCATTAAAATCTCCAAGGTAATTGAACTGTATGGAAGGATTACTTGTTGAAGAAAATGCATTACCCAGATAATTCAAAATACCATAACCAATCCCTTTGTTTGGAATACCTCGTAAACCTTCTTTTACACTTACCAAAGCAGGCTGACTGTTATCGCTGATATCAAGGTTAAAAGGATATACACTGGTAAACCAACCTATCGTCCGGCTGATGTCAAGTCCTGTGTTCATCACTTCCCTACCATGTCCTTCCATTAATACCTTGGTCTTGCTAACCCCAAACTGATTCTGTAATGCCAATGCCAAACCGGTCAGTAAAACATCATTGATCTCTGCACTGTATTTCCTCCCTGCACGAGTCTGTAATAATTTAGTAGCATCAGTACTTAAACTAAAGCCTAAGCTTTTATCTAAAACCTGTTTGCCTTCTACAGGATAATCTGTAACAAGAGCTGTATAGTTTTCAGATTCTACGCCTTCCCAATATAAACGCTCTTTGGATAGTTCCAAACTTCTGCTGTATTCATCCAAGGCTTTACCCCAACTCTGGAAAGAATCCGTTTTCGAGGGCAGAGAATATTGTTGTCCTCTAATTTCTGACTCATATAAATTACCTAAATCTTCCAGCAAAATTCTCCACGAAACCCCATCCATTACCAAATGATGAACAACTAAAATGATACGGTCCCCATCACTCATGGAAACATGACCCACATGGAATAAAACTCCGGACTCTATGTTGATTGTACTCTGAAGGTCCTCTCCTATTTGTTGTAATTGGAATAATTCTTCTGATTCACTGCCACTGTCCCGGATATCAAAAGACGCTAAACGGTAATGTACGCCATCAATTCCTGAATTATACTGATTCCATTTTCCCTCTTTCTGACTATACACCATTCTTAAAGCATCATGATGCTCTACAAGACATTTTAAGGAAGTTTCTAAAACAGAAGCCGACAGTCTTTCACTGCTTTTTAAAATAACAGACTGATTATAATGATTTTTATTGGTGATCCCTTCACTTTCAAAGAAATACCTCTGGATAGGAGTTAGAATACTTTCTCCTGTAACTTCAGACTGGTCAATATTCACAACATCTGTTGTCATATACCGAGCCAGCTCTTCTAATACAGGATATTGTAAAATATGTTCTACCTTCAGACTATAACCCTGCTGACGAAGTCTGGAAACTATCTGAATGGATTTTATGGAGTCTCCTCCTAAATTATAATAGTTATCACGGATACTGATCGGACTGTGTTTCAAGACCTGCTCACAGACAGAGACTAATACCTTTTCTTCTTTACTGGTAGCTGCAACATATTCTGTGGTAATAAGATCTTCTGAACTTACTTCTGGTAAACTCTTTCTGTCAACCTTTCCATTGCTTGTTAAAGGAATCTGGTCAAGCTCTACATAAAAACCGGGTAACATATATTGTGGAAGCTTGCTCTCCAGATGTCTCGCCAGATCCTGCTTGTCAATCGGGGTATCACTTACATAGTACACCACCAAACTCTTATCTTCTTCATGCTCTTTTACTTCTGTAACAACAGATTTAATCGATTCACTGAAAGAAAGCACCTGGCTGTCGATCTCTCCAAGCTCTATCCTGTGACCACGGATCTTGACCTGATGGTCAATCCTTCCTAGATACTCTATTGTACCATCAGCTAGCCATTTTCCTAAATCTCCTGTGCGGTACATCTTCGTACCCGGAATAAATGGATTGTCTACAAACTTCTCGGTAAGCTCTGGATTATTTAAATAACCCTGAGCTAATCCAGATCCAGAGATATACATCTCCCCGCTTACTCCTGCAGGAACCAAATGTTTATTCTCATCTAAAATATAAATCTGCGTATTGGCGATAGGCTGACCGATAGGTATGGTAGAAGAAGCTAAATCACTTCCTTTTCAAGTTTATGTACGGTAGCACAGATACTCGTCTCTGTAGGACCATATGCATTGTAAAAAGTTCCATACTTTAAATATTCTTTCGTCTTACCGATAACGGCTGATTCTCCTGCGGTTATTAAACCTTTCAATCCCTGAAGTCTCTCAACATTCAGTAAACTGAAAAATGCCGGTGGCAGTGTTACCAGATCAATGGAATGATTGTTTACATACTCTTCAAAGGCATAAACATCTTTTCTAACTGAATCACTCAAAATATGAAGACTCTTACCACTTAGCAACGTCATAAAAATCTCTGAAATAGAAGCATCAAATGAAAAAGAAGCAAACTGAGCAACATTCTCATAAGAGGGAACTTCGAAGAATTCTTTCTGGAATAACATTGTATTCAAAATACCGCCATGAGTATTCAAAACTCCTTTTGGTTCTCCCGTAGAACCGGAAGTGTAGATGATGTATGCAATATCATCTCTTTCTAAAACTTCTGATGTAAAGCCTGAGGCATCTTCTTCTGTAAATTCTAAATCTATAGAAAAAGATTCACCAGAGTAGAAATCGAGGTCAAAGAAATAGTAAGATTCGGTGATCAATAAAGATAAGCCGGAAGTCATCACTTCTTTCCTGGATTCTGGAAGATTCGCATCTATAGGTACATAAACTGCTCCTAGCTTCAATATCCCAAGAATAGAAACGATCTGATTTTCTCCACGATTAAGCATTACTCCTACATAATCGCCTTTCTTGATCCCATAAGCACTTTGAAGCTGAAGAGCAAGGCTGGATGCTTTTTCATTCAATTCGGTATAGCTTAAGCTAAGATCATCAAAAACAACAGCAATATTGTCAGGAGTAACATTCACCTGATCTTCAAATAAACTAAGAATTGTTGTATCTGCAGGATAAGCAACTTCTGTAGTGTTAAGCTCATTGATCAGGAACTCTCGCTCAGAGAAACTTAGATAATCTAATTCCGAAAGAGGGGTATCAATGTACGTTTTAAATTGGTTAAGGGCATTTTTCAAGTGAGAAACCAGAATCTTGATAAAAGAAGAATATACTGATGCATTGTATTCAAAATCCATATTTAAATGATCCTCATATGGTTCTGCGACTAATGTAAAGTTATAGTTGGATTGATCAAAAACTTTTACATTTTCAAAGTTTTCATTCGGTTCATTCTTTACGTAGTTTTCAAATATAATAATGTTGCTTAGCAAATCTTTCCCTAAAGAAGATAAGGATTGAATTTCCGCCAAACTGTTGAAATGATATCCTGTATTCTGTATAGAATCCTGATGTACTTTTTTCAAAAGGCTACGCGGTGTATCATCTTTGTTAACCAAAATCCTTACAGGGATGGTATTGATAAACAATCCGACCATACGTTCTACGTCCTCAATTTCTGCCGGTCTTCCTGACACAACAGCTCCGAATATGATTTCTTCTGAGGAATTGTATTTACTTAAAAGATAAGACCACACACCCTGTATATAAGTATTGAGAGTAATTCCAAGTTTCTGACACAGCTGATCAATTTCTTTAAATTCATCTCCCACCACACTAAATTTTTCGGTAACAAAATGAGGAGGTTCTTCTTTGGAGTTCTTTTCAAAAGGTATAAGCGTTGGAGCACTAATTCCTTCTAAATAGTTTTTCCAATGCAACATTGCCGAATCTTTATCAATCCCGCTTAGCCATTTAAGATAAGCAGAATATTTCTGAGGTTCTGGTAAATTGACTTCCAGACTTTGTTTAAGCGAGTCTAATATTGCAGAGAAATCGTTGATCAGGATACTCAGACACCATCCATCCATAATGATATGGTGATAACTCCAAATAAACTCATATGTATCATTTGATAATTCTACTATTATCAAACGTAATTGTGTAGGTTGATTCAGAGCAAAACCACGGATAATATCATTTTCTTTAATAATCTCCAGATCGTTTTCCAGGGAATCTTTAGATCCTATTGTATGATATTTAAAGTCAACTTGTGCTTTTTTGTGAACGATCTGCAAAGGAACTTCTCCATAACGATTATCAAAAGAAGTCCTTAAAACCGTATAGCGATTGACAAGGATTCCAAATGCCTTTTCTACTTCCGACAGATCAAGACCCTCGGATTTTGTCCTGTACGAAGTCTGCATGAAATACGTGGCTCCTTTGGGTTCCACAAGCCAATGGTAATACAAGCCCTGCTGCATTGGCGAAAGCTCATAAATATCTTCAATATCCCCTTTCTTATTGATCTCCTGAATCGTATTGAATGACAATCCTTTATAAGTAAGATCTGATGGTGTTAAAATCACCTCTGAGCATTCACTCTCACCAATCATTTTCTCCAAATGATTCTGATAGCTATCCATCAATTTCTGAACCGTAGCTTCAGTAAAGAGATCTCCTGAATAACGGATCTTGATAGTCATGGCACCACTTATCGTGATTCCTGAAACATCCAATAGAATATCGGTTCCTAGGTTTTCTTCAGATACCGGATTCCCGATAGACTCTGAGCTATAATTAAATGCTGATCCTATTGTATCATCAAAATCTCCAAGATAATTGAACTGAATAGTAGGACTTCCTGTTGAAGAAAATGAATCCCTAAATAATTTAATACTCCGTAACCAATCCCTTTATGTGGAATACCTCTCAAATTTTCTTTGATACTCACCAATGCAGGCTGGTTCTTATTGTTGATATCTAACGAAAAAGGATACACACTGGTGAACCATCCTACTGTTCTGCTGATATCAAGGCCTGTACTCATCACCTCTCTACCATGGCCTTCCATCAGCACCTTGGTCTTGTTAATACCAAACTGATCCTGTAAGGATAAGGCCAATCCCGTCAATAAAACATCATTAATCTCTGCACTGTATTTCTTACCTGCACACCCTGTAATAATTTCGTAGACGATTCATTTAAGGAAAAGCTGATGCTGCTATCTAAAATATGTTTGCCTTTTGCAGGGTAATCGGTTGGAATAACCGGATAAATCTCTGATTCTATACCTTCCCAATACAAACGCTCTTGGGATAAAGAAGAACTATTGCTATACTTCTTCAATGCTGCTCCCCAACTCTGGAAAGAATCTGTTTTGGAAGGAAGCTCATAAGATACTCCCTTCATTCCCGATTCATATAAGCTTCCTAAATCTTCAAGCAAAATCCTCCAGGAAACTCCGTCAACCACAAGGTGGTGAATAACCAATATGATTCGGTCACCATCACTCATCGAAACATGTCCTATATGGAATAATATTCCGGATTCTATATTGATGGTGCTTTGGAGGCGATCTCCTATTTTTTGTAAAGAACTCTGCTCGTTTTCAAAAGAGCCTTCTTCTCTGATATCAAAATATTCAAAATGATAATGATGACCTTCTGATCCTGCATTATATTGATTCCACTCACCTTCTTTCTGGCTATACACCATTCTTAAGGCATCATGGTGTTCTACAAGACGTTTGATCGAAGATTCCAAGATAGAACCTGAAAGTCTTTCATTGCTCTTTAAAATAACAGCCTGGTTGTAATGGTTTTTATCAGACAGTTCCTCGCTATCAAAGAAATACCTTTGGATAGGAGTCAGAATACTATAACCCGTTACTACAGATTGATCGATCACTGCAATATCTCTTGTCATATAACGAGCCAACTCTTCTAAAACAGGATATTGTAAAATATGTTCTACTTTTAAGCTATAGCCACGCTGACGTAATCTGGATACGATCTGGATCGACTTAATAGAATCTCCGCCTAAGTTATAATAGTTATCACGGATACTGACGGGATTGTATTTTAAAACCTGCTCACAGACTTCTACCAATGCTTTTCTTCCGTTGTTACTGGAGCTACATATTCAGTCTTGATTAAATCTGAAGTGCTTACTTCTGGCAAACTCTTTCTGTCGATCTTTCCGTTACTGGTCAGTGGAATATGCGCTAACTCAACGTAAAAACCAGGTAGCATATATTGGGGAGCTTACTCTCTAAATAATAAGCTAGTTCCTGCTTGTCAATAACAGAATTACTGACATAATACACCACTAGCTTTTTGTCTCCTTCATGTTCTTTAACTTCCGTAACTACAGATTTAATAGATTCACTAAAAGAAAGCACCTGATGATCAATCTCTCCAAGCTCTATTCTATGCCCACGGATCTTTACCTGATCATCAATCCTTCCCAGATACTCTATTGTACCATCTGGCAACCATCTTCCCAAATCTCCGGTACGGTACATTTTTGTACCTTCAACAAACGGATTGTCTATAAACTTCTCTTCTGTCAGATCTTCACGGTTTAAATAACCTCTTGCTAAACCTGCTCCCGCTATATACAATTCTCCATGAACTCCAACCGGTAACAAATGTCCATATTCATCCAATATATAAATCTGTGTATTCGAAATTGGACCTCCGATCGTGTTAACAGATAGTTCAACTTTTCGGGCAATACAGCCTACGGTTGCCTCTGTTGGGCCGTACTCATCATAGATCTCAATATCTTTATTGATAGTGTGAATAATCTGAATATGCTCATTATAAAGCTTTTCTCCTCCTAAAATAATTTTTCGGATACCCGTATTATTGATTTCTACATTCTTTAATAATGAAATATGAGAAGGCGTTAATTTTAAAATATCTATATCCGGATTTTCAAACGCATTCATAAGAACAGCTAAAATGTCTGCTTCATTCTCTCCCAACCATAAAGAGCATCCTCTCGTCAGAGAACAGAATAGTGCAGTAACTGAAAGATCAAAGGATATTGAAGTGAATAATCCCCAATTGCCTCGGTCTCCACAATTAAAATAATATCCATTACTCCAGGAAATATAGTTCATCAAACTAGAATGGCTGATACAAACTCCTTTAGGGTTTCCTGTTGTACCCGACGTATAAATAACATAAGCCAGATCTGAAGGATGAATCTCTGTAGAAAGATTTTCTATTGAATAATTTTCTTTCAATGAATCAAACTCTTTCCAGAATGACTCATCGATATATAATTTACATTTGGTGTCTTTTATAATATATTCTGTTCTTTCCTGAGGGTAATTCACATCAATCGGAACATACGCTCCTCCTGATTTTAGAATTCCAAGAATCGAAACAATCATCTTTTCATTACGTGGCAGTTCAATACAAACCAAGTCATTAGACCTGATATTGTAATGATTTCTCAGGTAATGAGCTAGACGGTTAGATTCTGTATTTAAATCATTGTAGCTAAGCTTTACATCATCATATGTTAGTGCTACACTATTCGCACAGCTATTAACCTGTTCTTCAAACAATTTTACAACAGTCTTTTCAGAAGAATATGAAGTTTCTGCACCATTGAAGTCTTCCAATAATTCCTTTACTTCCGGATTACTTAAATAGCTGAAGTTTTTGATTGCCTGATCAGGAAAAGCAGCAAACTGTCCCAATATATTCTTAAAATGCCCGGCTAAAGATGTTATTAAAGATTTATAAAATACAGATGAATTGTATTTAAAATCTATTGATAAGCTATTTTTTCCCGGAACGGCAATAATATTAAAATCATAATTCGTCTGTTCAAAAGTATCTGCTTTTTGATCAGCCATTCCCATGATCGAAAGATGATTATCAACATCCCGCTTTGCATAGTTCTCAAAAACGATAATATTGTTGATCAACTCTTTTCCTAATGAAGATAGAGACTGGATATCGGATAAACCGGTAAAATGGTATCCGGTACCCTGAATAGAATCGTAATGTAATTTTTCGAGTAAATTTCTTGGTGTTTCATCTTTACTTACATTCACACATACAGGAATAGTATTGATAAAGAGTCCAACTATATGCTCAACCTCTTCAATATTTGCCGGTCTTCCTGAAACCACACTCCCAAAAACTACTTCTTCAGATGCATTATAACAACTTAACAAATAAGACCAAACTCCCTGGACATATGTATTGAGAGTGATTCCCAGATTCTTACAAAGATTGCTAATACCAGCGAATTCCTCATTTTCTACTTTTATTATTTCGGTAATAAAGTGAGGATCCTTTTCTGATGTACTCTTTTTAAAAGGAATAAGTGTTGGAGAAACCACCCCTTTGAGATAATTTCCCCAGTAACTTAAGGCTTCTTCTTTATTTACTGTTTTCAGCCAGTTGATATAAGACGAATATTTTTTAGATTCCGGCAAATTAATCTCCACATCTTGCTTCAGGGAGTTCAAAATAACAGCGAAATCATTGATAAGGATACTCAGACACCACCCATCCATGATAATATGGTGATGACTCCAAATGAATTCATATTCTCCATTAGGAAGCGTGATAACCGTCAGGCGCATTTGGGTAGGTACACCCAGGTCAAATCCTTGGGCTATATCCTCTTCTTTTATAGTATCTAATTCAAGCTCTGATTCTAAGATTAAATGCTTAAAGTCAACTTGTGCTTTTTTGTGAACGATCTGCAAAGGAACTTCTCCATAACGATTATCAAAAGAAGTCCTTAAAACCGTATAGCGATTGACAAGGATTCCAAATGCCTTTTCTACTTCCGACAGATCAAGACCCTCGGATTTTGTCCTGTACGAAGTCTGCATGAAATACGTGGCTCCTTTGGGTTCCACAAGCCAATGGTAATACAAGCCCTGCTGCATTGGCGAAAGCTCATAAATATCTTCAATATCCCCTTTCTTATTGATCTCCTGAATCGTATTGAATGACAATCCTTTATAAGTAAGATCTGATGGTGTTAAAATCACCTCTGAGCATTCACTCTCACCAATCATTTTCTCCAAATGATTCTGATAGCTATCCATCAATTTCTGAACCGTAGCTTCAGTAAAGAGATCTCCTGAATAACGGATCTTGATAGTCATGGCACCACTTATCGTGATTCCTGAAACATCCAATAGAATATCGGTTCCTAGGTTTTCTTCAGATACCGGATTCCCGATAGACTCTGAGCTATAATTAAATGCTGATCCTATTGTATCATCAAAATCTCCAAGATAATTGAACTGAATAGTAGGACTTCCTGTTGAAGAAAATGAATCCCCTAAATAATTTAATACTCCGTAACCAATCCCTTTATGTGGAATACCTCTCAAATTTTCTTTGATACTCACCAATGCAGGCTGGTTCTTATTGTTGATATCTAACGAAAAAGGATACACACTGGTGAACCATCCTACTGTTCTGCTGATATCAAGGCCTGTACTCATCACCTCTCTACCATGGCCTTCCATCAGCACCTTGGTCTTGTTAATACCAAACTGATCCTGTAAGGATAAGGCCAATCCCGTCAATAAAACATCATTAATCTCTGCACTGTATTTCTTACCTGCACACCCCTGTAATAATTTCGTAGACGATTCATTTAAGGAAAAGCTGATGCTGCTATCTAAAATATGTTTGCCTTTTGCAGGGTAATCGGTTGGAATAACCGGATAAATCTCTGATTCTATACCTTCCCAATACAAACGCTCTTGGGATAAAGAAGAACTATTGCTATACTTCTTCAATGCTGCTCCCCAACTCTGGAAAGAATCTGTTTTGGAAGGAAGCTCATAAGATACTCCCTTCATTCCCGATTCATATAAGCTTCCTAAATCTTCAAGCAAAATCCTCCAGGAAACTCCGTCAACCACAAGGTGGTGAATAACCAATATGATTCGGTCACCATCACTCATCGAAACATCCTATATGGAATAATATTCCGGATTCTATATTGATGGTGCTTTGGAGGCGATCTCCTATTTTTTGTAAAGAACTCTGCTCGTTTTCAAAAGAGCCTTCTTCTCTGATATCAAAATATTCAAAATGATAATGATGACCTTCTGATCCTGCATTATATTGATTCCACTCACCTTCTTTCTGGCTATACACCATTCTTAAGGCATCATGGTGTTCTACAAGACGTTTGATCGAAGATTCCAAGATAGAACCTGAAAGTCTTTCATTGCTCTTTAAAATAACAGCCTGGTTGTAATGGTTTTTATCAGACAGTTCCTCGCTATCAAAGAAATACCTTTGGATAGGAGTCAGAATACTATAACCCGTTACTACAGATTGATCGATCACTGCAATATCTCTTGTCATATAACGAGCCAACTCTTCTAAAACAGGATATTGTAAAATATGTTCTACTTTTAAGCTATAGCCACGCTGACGTAATCTGGATACGATCTGGATCGACTTAATAGAATCTCCGCCTAAGTTATAATAGTTATCACGGATACTGACGGGATTGTATTTTAAAACCTGCTCACAGACTTCTACCAATGCTTTTTCTTCCGTTGTTACTGGAGCTACATATTCAGTCTTGATTAAATCTGAAGTGCTTACTTCTGGCAAACTCTTTCTGTCGATCTTTCCGTTACTGGTCAGTGGAATATGCGCTAACTCAACGTAAAAACCAGGTAGCATATATTGGGGGAGCTTACTCTCTAAATAATAAGCTAGTTCCTGCTTGTCAATAACAGAATTACTGACATAATACACCACTAGCTTTTTGTCTCCTTCATGTTCTTTAACTTCCGTAACTACAGATTTAATAGATTCACTAAAAGAAAGCACCTGATGATCAATCTCTCCAAGCTCTATTCTATGCCCACGGATCTTTACCTGATCATCAATCCTTCCCAGATACTCTATTGTACCATCTGGCAACCATCTTCCCAAATCTCCGGTACGGTACATTTTTGTACCTTCAACAAACGGATTGTCTATAAACTTCTCTTCTGTCAGATCTTCACGGTTTAAATAACCTCTTGCTAAACCTGCTCCCGCTATATACAATTCTCCATGAACTCCAACTGGTAACAAATGTCCATATTCATCCAATATATAAATCTGTGTATTCGAAATAGACTTTCCAATATTTACATTTGGATCATTGACAATGGAAACAGATGACCATACTGCACACTCTGTAGGACCATATTCATTATACAGAATAGCATCGCTATGTTTTTGATGATTTAATACTAAATTTTTACTTAATTCCTCGCCTGCAACAATGACATGTTTCAGCGTACTTTCTCCTGAAATGTTTTCATTGAGATAAGTAAGCAAACTGGAGTAATAATTGGGAACACATAATATTCCCTCAATTTTATTTTTTATAATCTGATGCGAAATATATTCAACATCTTTAATATTCATATTGCTTTCAATAAATAATCTTCCGCCACTGCACAGTGTTCCAAAGATTACGGCTACCGAAGAGTCAAAAGAGAAAGAAGGGACAAGTAACATACTTTCAATATCATAGAAAGCAATTCTGTTGATCGTAGAATGAAATACATTCTGATGCTCGATCATTACTCCTTTAGGGGTTCCCGTAGTTCCTGATGTATAAATAACGTATGCCAGATGATTTCCTTTTATTGCACAACCACAGCTTTCCGCTGAATATGCATGTTTAACTTCATTAAACTTGGCCAGGAATACTTCATCTATATTCACTTTAGCTTTAGTATCAGATAGAATGTAGTCAATCCGTTCTTTTGGATAATCTCTATCGATCGGAACATATGCTCCTCCAGATTTTAATATACCCAGTATGGATATGATCATCTTTTCATTCCGGGGAAGTTGAATACAGATCAGGTCATCAGCCTTTATATCATATTGATTTTTAATATAATGAGCCAACCTATTGGATTCCATATCAAGATCAGCATAACTCAAAGCTACATCTCCATAGATTACTGCAAGCCCGTCGGGATTTTTCCTTACCTGAGAATCAAATAAATCAATAATTGTCTGATCAGAAGGGTAATCAGTTGTCAAGTTAAACCTGCTAAGCATTTCTACTCCCTCCTCTTCTGAAACAAGGGCATAATCGGTGAGACTTGTATCTAGTAATTGATCATAATTGGAAAGAATATGCACTAAACTCTTCAATAAATTCTCAATTAAATATCCTCTATAAATATCTTTATAATAAATACTTAAAACAACCTTTTCTTCAGATTCGTTATACAAAAGAGAAAGATTATCCTGTACGGATTCAGAACTCTTCCCATACT
Organism: Chryseobacterium sp. Chry.R1; assembly: GCF_039645525.1. Lineage (NCBI taxonomy): Bacteria > Pseudomonadati > Bacteroidota > Flavobacteriia > Flavobacteriales > Weeksellaceae > Chryseobacterium > Chryseobacterium sp. Chry.R1. The sequence goes on along the minus strand of NZ_CP151793.1, from coordinate 2,582,041 downwards.
GAATCGAAAAATTAGAGTATTTCGTTAAATCAAGATCATTGTTATTGTAATCAGAATGAGAAACAGCTTCTTTAATATTGCTTGCAAAACTCTTCAAAAGGTCTTTAAATGTTATCTCTGTATTTTTCTCAACATCCAATAATATTTTATTTTTTAATGGAATATGATCAGATGCAAACACCTTAATAACACCTTGAAAATCTTCGCAATATCTATCAAGTAAAAAAGAAAAAATAGATGAAAGAATGGTTAATTTGGATAAAGAACTGTTTTTTGAAATTTTCAGAAAACTATCCAGATCACACTTCAAAATCTCGATTTCCAAAGATGCAGTGTTATCTTCAGATAAGACAACAGTTTCTTTATTTTTTGTCTTATTTAGCCAAAAAATATTTGATAAAGAGGATGTGTTTAGCATTATATTAAATGATAAGGTTGGATTTCAGCGATCAGACTTTGTTGTAAAGAATCTATTCTTACACAAATCTTTTGATTGTTATTTATTATAGAATTTTACATGGATAAGACTGGAAAGGGCCGGATATTATAACTTCTTTTTCTTCTATATTCAGTTCATGTATCCTTTTACATTCTACCTCATAATAATGGTTCAGACATACTTTAATGCGATTTATTTCTTCATCTAAAATCGGGACTAATTTGCCTCCAGATCTGATAAATAATACAATCCCATCCATTATAAGTGCTTTGAAATAATCTTTTATTATTTCCAGATAAATAAAGACATACGAATTAAAAAGAGGCTTTTCTACTTTCTTTTTACGGTCACTCCATTGTGACATTATTATATTGAGAGATAGATATATCGTAAAATCTCGCTCAGCTAAATTCTGAGCTATTTTTCTTTGGAGATGGGATTTGGTATAGATTACATACCAACCTTTGATAAAGTTCATAATGTTAAGCAATCACGGTTATTACAGCTTCGCCACTTAAGTCACAGTTTCTTGTGACAAAAGAGATATTAAAGAACTAAAAAAAAGAGAGATTATTAAAGAGACTTTAGATGATAATATTTTTAATCTTTGATTTTTTCGATTCTTAGTGTTTAGTTTTTCTGAGTTGCTAATGTAAAAAAAAAACATTTAAATTATGTCACTAAATTTTGAATTTAACAAAAAATTAATTTCTCATTAGCATACAACACCTCTTATTATTCACTTTTTTACAGTAAGTTAGGTAAAATAGTTAAAATATTAATGTACAATATATCAACAAGTAATGAAATGAACAATCGAAAATTCGCCCCTAAATTAAATCAAAAAACAGTGACATAATAAGATTTAAGTAGACTTTATAAATTTCAACAAATTAACAAGATTAACAATAAATTATTTGATAACAATCTCATCAAGGCCACAAGACTCATGCAAAGATTACATTCTTCGATGCCGTTTTTTAATTTTAAAATTCGTTGCTGTAATGACAGATTGAGCGACAATATTCGTTGTGAGTTGATAACTTAAAACAGTCACTCTTTTGCTAATCTCTTTACCATACCTTTAAAAATAATCCCATGAAATGGTAAAACAGAATACCAGTATAATCTCCCGGTCAGTCCATGCGGCCGGAAAACCGCTTTTTGCCAAAGCTTTCCTTTATAAGTTTTAAACATGAGCCATGCCTCACCGGGAAGTTTCATTTCTGCGAAGAGAATAAGTTTTCCTTCTTCTTTGTTTGCATATAAAACACGCCAAAAATCCAAAGCATCACCTTCGTGAAGTTGATCGGGATGTGTTCTCCCACGCCGCAATCCGGGTCCGCCAATCAATAGATCCAAAAACCCCCGTATTTTCCATAGGCTTTGCCCGTACCAGCCGTTTGTTCCTCCTAAAGAAAAAACCCGATTCAGACATTTTTCACGATCATCGTATTCTGCAGTTCTTAGATCCGTAAAGCATCCATATTTTGGGACATCAAGATAATTTTTCAGATTGGAATCACTTCTGCTGCTGATAAAGCTGTCCTTCCAGCTTGATATAATTTCCTTATCCTGAATTTTAGCGAGAGTTCTTCTTAAGGCTGTATCATATGAAAATGGCTGAACACCCGTAATCTGTTTTATTTCCAGTAAGCTTTCTGGCCTGCATACCACCTCAATTTTCATACTTCCAACCAGTGCGGAAGCCAAATTATAGGATGTCGAAGTAATAAAATACAACCAATACGAGGACAGTTTGGGTGTCATTACGGGAACTGTAAAAATCTTTCTTTTCAGCCCTCTGATTTTAGCAAATTCCAAGAGCATTTCTTTATAAGTCAACACATTATCACAACCTATATCAAAATTTCTGCGATAGGCCTTTTCTTTAAATAATGTAAAAATCAGAAAATCAAGAACATTGGCAATTCCTATCGGCTGACATTTTGTGTGAAGCCACCTTGGAGCGATCATTATGGGTAATTTTTCTACCAGATCTCTTATAATTTCAAAAGAAGCACTTCCTGATCCAATGATAATTCCGGCTCTTAAGACCGTGGCAGGAATTTTACATTGCATAAGAATCTTTTCAACCTCAAACCGGGAACTTAAATGTTGGGATAATTCTTTTTCGTTGACAAGACCCGAAAGATAAATGATGTGTTTGCATTCCGTGTTCTCAATAAAATTGGAAAAGTTAACAGCGCATTCTTTTTCTTTTTCAGCATAATCATTGCTATTGCTCATCGAATGCATAAGATAATACGCTCCTGAAATATCTTTCGGAATATTTTCCAGGGTTTCAGGTTTTAAAAAATCTACTTCCACTACCTCCACCTGATTATCTTTAATATCGACACTTTTGGAAAAACGATTTTTATCTCTGCAACAACAGATAACCCGATAACCCTGAGCAGCGATAACGTCGATCATTCTTTTTCCGATGTATCCGGTTGCGCCGGTGAGCAGAATTTTTTTCATAGGATTAGGCTTTGGTGGTTTGACAATGTTTGCCGGTGAAAGAAAAAATTATACCTTTTCTAAAAGATGCCCGAAATAATCTTTCTTTTTTGCCAGGTAACTTTCATTGACCTCATTCGACTCTATTTCCAGCGGAATTCTATTCTTTAGCTTAATTCCACTGTTATCAAGAGATTTCAGCTTTTCAGGATTATTGGTCAGCAGATTAATTTCATTTACTTTCAAAATCTTCAGCACTTCTATCGCGATATCAAAATTTCTGCCATCAGCCGGTAATCCCAGTTTCAGATTAGCTTCTACCGTATCAAAGCCTTTTTCCTGAAGTGCATAAGCTCTCAATTTGTTGATGATTCCGATATTCCGACCTTCCTGACGCAGATAAATAATCATTCCGCCGTTCTCATGCACATATTTCATAGCAGCATCCAGCTGTTGCCCGCATTCGCATTTTTTAGAATGAAAAACTTCGCCGGTGATACACTCCGAATGAAAACGCACGTTCACCGCAGTACTAAAATCTGTACTTTCTGCCACCCAAACCAGATTCGGATTCCAATCATCTTCGAACTCTGAAAATGCATAAACAGTAAACATTCCAAAATCAGTTGGAATATTCGATTGCGCTTGTATTGTCAACATAATTTAAAAATTAAAAAATCATATAGTACAAATTTATACTTTATTTTAAATAAAAATAAAATTATTTACTAAATTTGTAGATAAATACATTTTCTTATGCAGGAAAATCCAATATCACACAGGAAAAAAAACTGAATTATATATTGAATACCAAAAAGTTATAATAAATGAAAGAGAAGTCCCGGATCAATGTTTCACTAATTACAACCTTTCGAAATTAATTTTTTTGACAAGGTGAAATAAAATAAAATTGAGCACTGATAAATAACAACCGGCCTTTTAATCCAGAGAACAGGCAAAACTTTACAACCCTAAGCAAGAATTCAGACGATTATGGCTAAAATAATAAAACATACCGCTCAACTGATTTTTCCGCATCAGCTTTTTGAGGATACTGATTACCTTATCCAAGATCAGCCGGTATTTTTGATAGAGGAATTCTTATTTTTCAGGCAATATGCGTTTCATAAACAGAAGATAGCTTTTCATCGTGCGACAATGAAGTTCTATGAACATACATTGAAAAAATCCGGTTTTGAGGTTGAATATATCGAAAGTTCATCGAAATACTCAGACATCAGAAACTTAATTCTGAAACTGGAAAAAGACCATTTTAAAACTATAAAAACGACAGATGTTTGTGATAATTGGCTGGAAAAAAGATTAAGACAAACCAAATTAGATCTTGAAATTCATGACAGCTCTCTTTTTTTGAATACCAAAGAAGAGCTGAAAGATTACTTTGAAGGGAAGAAATCATACCATCAGACTGATTTTTACAAGCAGCAGAGAATCACCCGGAATATCCTGATGAAGGCAGGAAAACCGCTGGGAGGAAAATGGACCTATGATACGGAAAACCGAAGAAAATATCCTAAAAATAAAAAAGCACCTTTCATATATTTCCCGACAAACAATCAATATTATGAGGAGGCGAAAGAATATACCGAAAAACATTTTTCAAAAAATTACGGAATTCTTACAGATGAACAGCTTTATCCTACAACTTTCAAAGAAGCCGAAAAATGGCTTGAGCAATTCCTGGAAATGCGTTTTCCGGAATTTGGCATTTATGAAGACAGCATCGTGGAGAAAGAATATTTTCTGCATCACAGTGTTCTTTCTCCATTAATGAATGTAGGACTTTTAACTGCGGAAAATGTTATGGAAAAAGCCATTTCCTTTGCAAAGGAAAATGATATTCCGGTAAACTCACTGGAAGGTTTTGTTAGACAAATTTTAGGATGGAGAGAATTTGTCCGGGGCGTTTATCTTTATCAGGGTGTGCATCAGCGGAATAAAAATTACTGGAAACACAAGCAAAAACTTCCGGGATCTTTTTATACCGCTAAAACGGGAATCCAGCCAGTTGACAGCTCAATTCAGAAAATTCTAAAAACCGGCTATGCACACCACATCGAAAGGCTGATGATTTTTGCTAATTTAATGAACCTCTGCCAATTCGATCCTGATGAAGTATATCAGTGGTTTATGGAAATGTTCATTGATTCTTATGACTGGGTAATGGTTCCGAATGTATATGGAATGAGCACCTTTTCGGATGGTGGCAAAATGAGTACGAAACCCTACATCAGTGGCAGCAATTACATCAAAAAAATGAGCGATTATCCCAACGGAGAATGGGCAGAACAATGGGATGCACTTTTCTGGAACTTCATCAATGATAACAAGGATTTTTTCGCCAAAAATCCAAGGCTGGGCATGATGTTGAGAACGCTTGAAAAAATGCCGGAAGAGCAACGGAAACAGCATATAAAAAGAGCAAAAGAATTTATTGAAAATCTGAAATAATGAATAAAAATTTCAATATACGGGAAAGGGACCGGATTATCGAGATGGCCTGGGAAGACCGTACTCCATTTGAAGCTATAGCATTTCAGTTTGGGATCAGAGAATCTGAAGTGATTGAAATAATGCGTGCTGAATTAAAAGAATCGAGTTTTAAACTTTGGAGAACGAGGGTGAATTCCGGCGTGAGTCAAAAACATTTAAAAAAGCGAAATGAAGATATCATTCGCTTTAAATGCAGTAGACAAAGAACCATTAGCAACAATAAAATTTCTAAAAGATAATAGAGTAATCATGAAAAATATTGTCATCGTCGGATGTGGAAAAGGAATTGGACATGCAACAGCAGAAATCCTTTCCGAACAAAATAAAATCATAGGAATTTCAAGAACAATACATCCCGGGGTAAATCACGCTAATATAACATTCCATCAAATGGATATTCTTTCCGGAAATTTAGATGAAATTACTTTTCCTGAAGTTGTAGACGGACTGGTATACTCTCCCGGAAGCATTAATCTGAAACCGTTTAACAGGCTTACCATAGATGAGTTCAAGAATGATTTTGAAATTAATGTGATAGGAGCAGTGAAAGTTATTCAAAAGCTTTTACCGAATCTTAAAAAATCTGAAAGTGCCTCTATTGTATTTTTCAGTTCTGTAGCGGCAAAACTGGGAATGCCGTTTCACTCTTCAATTGCTGCCAGCAAAAACGCTGTGGAAGGTCTTACCAAAAGTTTAGCGGCTGAATTTTCGGCGCATAAAATCAGGGTAAATGCCATTGCTCCTTCTTTGACAGATACTGAGCTCGCCTCAAACCTCTTATCAACTCCTGAAAAAAAGGAAGCATCCGCTAAAAGGCATCCTCTGCAAAGAATTGGAAATGCCGAAGAAATTGCGGAAATGACAGCTTTTTTAATTTCCGATAAATCTTCCTGGATTACGGGCCAGATTTTTGGAATCGACGGTGGAATGGGAAGTGTGAAACTTTAACGTAAAAAGATATATTTTTAGATTAAATTTGTGCCATGAATACCGATTTTTTCATTGATTTGCTTCATAAGGTAAAAGAATTTGAAAACTCCGAAGCTTGTAAACCTCATTCTACCACTGAGGATTTCCGTCTTTGGCTCAATGATCAGAAATACAGAAAAGAAAGCCCTACAAAGCTTTTTAAAAATGAAGAGCATCAGGTTGCTTTTACCGAAAATGAAATCTGCAAACAGGTTCTGCTTTTGGCAAGATATTCCAAGCAACTTATTAGAAAAGGACTTAATGACTTTCCTGAATTAGCCAATGAAGAATTCACCTATCTGTATAGACTGAAAGATGAACCAAACCTGACTAAAATTCATCTCATTGAAAGAAACGGACATGAGAAACAGACAGGGACTCAAATTATCAAGCGTTTATTGGAATACGGTTTAATTGAAGAAAAAAACGACAGCGAAGACAAAAGAAGCAAACGTCTGAACATCACTAAAAAAGGAGAAGATTATTTCCACCGTTCTGTTAAAAAAGTAAATATAACTTCAAGAATTCTTGCCGGGAAGCTTGAAAATAATGAAAAAAATGAGTTTCTGGAATTACTCAGAAAGCTTAATGATTTTCATTCTAATCTTTACTTTCAATATAAAAATTCTAACATTGACGAGATTACTGAAGCATTCGACTAGATCCAGAATTACGTGAAGTTTAAACCATGATCTCCTTAAATCGCCTATTCCCGGACCGACACCGGTTGTAAAGGCTAAACCACCAAATAAAGATTCACTCTTCGAAGTTGCTTTTTTGTTTCTTTAAATGAGATCTTTTTCTCAATTTTCCTATCTTTAAATTTTCAAGTAAGAATTTTCTATGAGCAAGCCTTCTGATCCTAATGCAGAAATGATGAAACGCCTGCAGGACATGCAGAAAGAACAGCTTATCATTGTCCGTTTAACCAAAGACTTTTCTACCGTTTTAAACAAAAAACAATTTCTTTCTGTTCTCAATACCTCTTTCAAAACTGAACTGGGCTTTAATGATTGTATGATCATCAGGGATTACAGAGGGACTATTGAAATGCTCATCAGTGGGATTGAAAATCAAAATTACACTATAGATCATGCACTTGATACGTATTTAAAAAAATGCCTTGATTCCGCGGAACCCCTGTTTTTTGATCTTAAAGAATTGTCATCACTTCCTTCCTGTTTTACCGAAGTTAGAAATTCGGGAATGCGAATGGCTGTGGGATTAGGTTTGCCTGCTGTTAATGAAAATAAAAATGTGCTTTTCCTTTTCTACAGAAATTTTATCTCAAGAGATGCTATTCCGGAAAGAATTTTAAACAGCGTTTCTACCCAGGTTTCCATTACTCTTCATAATATTGATGTTCAGGAACAATTGAAAGCGTTTCAGGGAAATATCCAGAACTTTCCTAAAGAAACTGAAGAAGAAAAGAAAAGTGAGTATGGTTTCCATGGAATTGTGGGACAAAGTGAAGTAATGCAGACTATTTTTGAACAGATCTCACAGGTAGCTCCATCACAATCCAATGTCATCATCTTTGGAGAAACGGGTACAGGAAAGGAGCTTATAGCAAAGGCTATTCATGAACTTTCAGAATTTTCGGGAAAGAAGATGGTCAGGGTAAACTGTGCGGCCATTCCTGCCAATCTGATAGAATCCGAACTTTTCGGGCACGAAAAAGGAAGCTTTACCGGAGCAACCGAACAGCGGAAAGGAAAGTTTGAACAGGCGCACAACAGCACCATTTTTCTGGATGAAATAGGTGAACTTCCCCTGGAATTGCAAGCCAGACTTCTGAGGGTTCTTCAGGAAAAAGAAATCGAAAGGATCGGGGGAAACAAAAGAATAAAAGTGAATGTAAGGATCATTACGGCCAGCAACAGGAATCTTGAAAAAGAAGTCGCGGAAGGACGGTTCAGAAGTGATCTTTTTTACAGGCTGAATGTATTTCCTATCCATCTTCCTGCCTTGCGGGAAAGAAAAGAGGATATTCCTTTACTGGCAAACTACTTCCTTAAGAAACTCTATCCTAAGACAGGCAAAAAGATTACCGGTTTTTCTCAGAACGTGGCAAAAATGATGATTGCCAATCCATGGCTCGGTAATATCCGTGAACTAGAAAATATGGTTGAAAGAAGCATGCTGACGGCAAAAGGAAATATGATCAGGGAAATGGATTTTCCGAAAGTTATTAACTCTCAAAATACGGATCAGGATTTCCGGATCAAAACGCTCCAGGAATTCGAAAAGGAATATATTCTAAAAATAATCAAAAAATGTAACGGCCGTATTTTTGGTGAAACAGGTGCTGCAAAGCTGCTGGGATTACCGCCAACCACGCTGATTTCCAAAATGCAGAAACTCGGAATAGAAAAAAAACACTATTTCAAGGGATCTGAATAATGTTTGTCAAGCTCCATTTCTATTTTCCCGGAAGACAAAGCCCAGAAAATCCAAAGGCCTAAAATGATCAGCAGCGACAAGACCGGGATCCAGAACGACAGGATTAATGCAATCACATAAATCGGAAGCCCGTAAAGGTAATTATTATGGATCTTTTTTATAGCAGCATCGGTAATACCGGGACGCAAAAGTTTTTTATTCTGGGTGGCTAGAAACCATAATAAATTATAAGCAAGATTGATCAGAACAAAAATACCGGTATAAAGTGCCACAACAACAGAGGAAGCTTCACCGTCAAAATACCTTGCCAGCAAAGCGGTAGGATAAGAAACTGCTGAAACCAGAAAAAGGATCAGTCCATTCGCAAACATAATTGCGGAATTCCGACTATAGATCTGTTTGAAGATCTTATGATGGTTTACCCACATGATGAAAATGCTGAAAAATGAAAGGATAAATGCCAGAAATGCCGGCCATTGATTCTTCAGAAAGACCAGCAGATCGTTCCCGTTCTGTATTGAATGCTCTTCAGGGAAATGAAGATCCAATACCAAAAGCGTAACAGCTATTGCAAAGACGCCATCACTGAATCCTTCTATTCTGAGTGTTTCTTTTTCCATAATTACCTGATTGATTTATTATTTGATATTCTGCGTAAAGGCATAATGATTTTGTCCTCAATTATTTGAAGAATTATGATTAAAAAAAAGAATGAAAATATGGTCTCCGGTTAGCTTTGCCCGTGATTATTTATAGCCTTTGTCAATTCCTAATTTTTTCATTTTGGAATATAAAGTCTGAGCTTGTATTTTCAGCAGCTCTGCAGCACCGCCAGGTCCGGAAACTTTTCCGTTGGAAGTCTGAAGCGCACTCATAATATGATCTCTTTCCATATCTTCCAATGATTTCAGCTGGCCTGGCATTTCAGAAGATTTTTCAATGATTTTGGGCAGATCAAAGCTTTCTATTTCTGCGGTTTTGGCCAACAGAACATTTCGTTCGATCAAATGCTCCAGCTCACGAATGTTTCCCGGCCAGTGATAATTCAGCAACTGTTCTAATGCTTTTTCACTGATAGAAGTGATATTTCTTCTCGAAGCAGCGGCATATTTATTCAGGAAAAAATGGGCCAGCAATACGATATCTTCCTTTCTTTCTCTCAGCGGAGGCAGTTCAATAGGGAAAACATTCAAACGGTAATACAGATCCAGCCTGAATCTTCCTTCCGCCACTTCTTTTTCCAGGGAGCGGTTGGTCGCTGCAACAATTCTTACATTTACTTTAACTATATTATTTCCACCAAGCCGCTCAATTTCCTTTTCCTGTAAAACTCTCAGTAATTTAACCTGTGAATCCAGTGGCAGTTCCCCTATTTCATCCAGGAAGACGGTTCCTCCGTTGGCCTGCTCAAACTTTCCGATCCTCAATGTATTGGCACCCGTAAAACTTCCTTTTTCATGCCCGAAGAGCTCGGATTCGATAAGCGCATGCGGCAGTGCGGCACAGTTGACTACAACAATAGGATGTGCGCTGCGGTCTGAAAGCTCATGGACAGAATGTGCCACTTTTTCTTTTCCGGTTCCGCTCTCTCCGACCACCAGAACAGACGTATCTGTAGGAGCTACTACCCGTATTTTTTCAACGACATCCTGAAGTACCTTGCTTTTCCCGATAATTCCTTCAATCACTTCGTTGTTTCCGTTATCTGTGCACAGTTCACAGCCTCTTTCCATATCATAACGGTATCTGGCAATATCAAGCATAACAATCATATCACGCTCCCGGAAAGGTTTTACCATAAATCCGTAGGGCTGCGTTTCTTTCACTGCTTCCAGAGTAGACTGGTTGGTATTGGCTGAAATATAAAGAAAAGGCAGATTCATTTCACGCAGTTCCCAGGCGAGATCAATTCCTGTGAGGTCTCCTTTTAAGATGATATCAAGAAGTACCCAATCCGGCTTGCTGTCTGCAATCAGTTTTCTGGCCTGAACCACCGAAGATGCGATTCCTGTGATCTGGTAACCGGCTTTCATCAGCATCAGCTTCAGATCATTGGCTACAATAAATTCATCTTCTACAATTAATATTTTTTCTTTCATGATAGTCAGCCTTTAGTTGGAAGGAGTTATTTCTGTATTTCTTCTGAATGTAATTGTAATTTTTAATCCACTTTTATTTTCGAGATGGAAGGTCCCGTCTAACTGGTCAGTAAGCCCCCGCATCAGGTTCATTCCCAGGGATTCCGTTTCTTCAATATTGAAATCTTCGGGAAGCCCTACTCCATTATCTGATATAATCAGTTCACAAAGATGGTCATCCGTATTTTTGAATGAGACGGAAACTTCACCTTTCCGGTCATCCGGAAACGCGTATTTTACCGTATTATTGACTGCTTCATTAACAATTAATCCCATAGGAACCGCCTGAGCGACGTCAAGTAACACTTTATCAGTATCCACTGTGAAATTAATTTTTTTGTCATACGAATAACATTCTTTGATATAAGTGATCAACTCATAAATATACCATGACATATCAATCATCGAAAGATTATCGGACTGATAAAGTTTCTGATGGATAATGGACATAGCATGCATTCTGTGCTGGCTGTTCTGGATGGCCATCAGGGCATCTTCATTATCCAGGTAAGCAGACTGCGTATTCAGCAGGCTGATCACAATCTGCAGATTGTTTTTGACCCTATGATGGATCTCTTTTAAGAGCCATTCTTTTTCGGCAAGTAATTTTTTCAGCTGTTCGTTCTGTTCATCAATCTGCTTACGTTTCAGTTCCAGGTTTTTATTGGCATTGCTTTTTAATCTTGATCGGTTATACAACAAGGCAGCAAAAAGGATCAGTGCCAGAATACTTCCAATGAAAACATATCTGATAAAGGTATCATTCGCAATCTTAATATCCTGTAGTTTTGCTTTCTGGGTCAGCAGCTGAATGTTTTTATCTTTCTGTTCTGTCTCAAACTGAATTTTAAGGCCATTGATCTGCTTGCTTTTTTCGCCGTTAAAAACAGAATCGGAAAGTTTTTTGTACAGCTGATAATGCTGTATGGCATCCAGGTATTTTCCCTGTACAGAATCTGCTTTGAACCACATTAAATGGTTTTCCGAACGAAGCATATCATTTCCGTTATTTTTAGCTATCGAATCAAAAAGCCTCGCTTTGCGGTACATTTTATCAAAGTTACGGGTCTGGTAATGATAAAAAACAAAGCTTCGCAGCAATGAAGCCTGCTGATTGTTCTTTTCTGCATTTTCACCGTAATAGGCGACCAGTTTTTTGTAGTAGGCTTCGGCTTTATTAAACTGCTTTAAAATGGTATAGGTGCTGAACAGGATATAATTTTCTGACATTTCAAAATCCTGGTCTACGATAGGGTAACGTTCTCTGTATTCTTCTATCATGGTAATAGCCTGCTTAAATTTTTTCTGCCTGATCAGCATCGTAGAAATATTATTGGCAACGGTTCTGATGTAGCTGTTATCTTTATTTTTTTTAGCAGTAGCTAAGGATTTTTCCCAATATCTCATAGCATCGTCGTTCTGGTGAAGATAGTAATACACCATTCCGATATTGCTGTAAATAGAACACATCTGCAAAGAATAATCATTCACCCTTTCTGCTGTTTTTTCTGCCAGAAGACCATAACGGAGCGCTTCCCCATAATCCGCCTTCTGAATTTCAACCTGGGAAATAAGATTGTACACACTTTGTAATTCTCTGAATTTCAACGACTTATAAACAGAAAAGGATTGCCTGAGCAAACCGAGCGCTTTATCAGGACTTTCTTTGATATAATATAGTTCTCCAAGATCTTTTAAGACGCCTGCCTGATTCAGTTTTGATCCTGAATTTTTAAAAAGTTCCAATGCTTTTTCTTTCAGTTTAATTTTAGTATCAAAATACTCGGGTTTATTGTCATACATATACGATAACTCGTTGTATACCTCTCCGGCCTGTTCCTTAAATTGATGGGTTTCAAAATAAGCAAGTGCTTCTTTCATTTTGGATAAAGCAATGTTTTTACTGCCTCTTTCTTTATCTAGTTTAGCATCCAGAAATATGAGCTTTCCGGCAGACATCGGATCTCCGGATTTCATATTCAGTGCTTTTGCCTGTCTGTTCAGAATAGCGGCACTGTCGAGATCAGCCTTCAACTCTCCTTTTTTACTAATATAATAGTTACTCAGCCGCAACAATAAAGCGGTTTTCTGAGCAGTATTGGGGGAAGAGGAAATCTGTTTTCTCAACAGTGCAGGATTTTCTTGGATTTGTGCTTTTATACTCCATGAAAACATAAAAACCAATGAAAAATATACTACTTTAAATAGATTTTTAGATAAAAAATAAAGCCTGAAATTCATTTTTTAAAGGTAATATTTTATACCGTATTTTGCCATAGTCCCGTACTAGTTTTTACGGTGATAAAAATAGCAGATGATCATGGCCAGCCCCGGTAAAATCAATGTTTCGAGTCCAAATTGTTTTCCCGCATATGCCCCTAAAAAACAGCCTATCAGAAATCCAAGTATGGTAACCAACTGCTTCTTCAGGCTTGCCCAGGCTTCAGGGTGTTGAAAGCCACTTGACAGAAGCGTTCCAAAATCCAGGGAAGCTTGGGTTACATTTCCTGTCATCATGGTAGTAGGACCATGAGTTTCCTTTGCATAGAGTTTCCCGAAAGCATTCTGAAGCCCCATCGCAAAAACGGTCATCATAGCCACAGTATACATCATAACTTCTGAAAACGTTCCGTAGTAACTGAGAACGGCAACAATAATTCCGGCTAAAAAAAGCAATGTTCCTTCCCAGAATAACAGCGTGTAATGATTGATAACTTTCCCGGCAATCTTCCCTCCTGCCATAACCGCGAGAATAAAGACCGGAAAAGTAAGCAGCTTTACCCAGGCATGAATATCCGATCCCTTCACAAACTGATAGGCAAATACAATAAAGTTCCCTGTAACATGTGCCGAAAAAAGGGCATCTGCCGCTACAAATGTCACAGTATCACAGTATCCGGCAATCATGGTTAACAATAAGGTGACAAAGCCGATATTATGTTTTACTTCCATTTTCCTATTTTAAATGTGAACGGAGCATCCAGGCCATTTTCTCATGGGTTTCCAGTAATCCTGTAATGTAGTCGCTTGTCCCTGAATCACGGAATTCCACAGCGAAGTTTTCAATATTTTCACGAAGATGAATGATGATACTTTCGTGGTCGGAAAGAAGCGCTCTGATGTAAATCAGGCTGTCGTTCGATTCAAGATGGTGCTCAGACAAATGGGTTAATTCAAGATATTCCCTTAAAGTAGCCGGTGCATAATGTCCCAGCGTCCTGATTCTTTCAGCCAGATCATCAATGATGTCGTCCAGCTGCCCGTATTGTGCTTCAAAAAACAGGTGTTTATTGTAAAAATCCGGTCCTTCGACATTCCAATGTGCTTTTCTAGTTTTGGTATACAATACAAATTCGTCTGCTAAAGTGGTAACCAGTACCTCAGCAACTTTTGCTAAATTTTCGTTTTTAATTCCGATTGAAGTTTTCATTTTATAAAATATTTAGTAAGTAATAATCAAGTGAATATCTTCCTGCACCCAATGCAAGAATCAGTAACAGGGAAAGGGTGTACATAAAAGGAACATCCCGCACTTCCAATGAATCCTTTCTATGAACCACAAAATATCCGATAGCCGTCACGCCGATTGTCGGTAAAACCGCAAGCCTGGTTCCCAATCCTAAAATAATCAGAAACGGAACTATCAGATCAGCAAATGAAGCGACTATGGCATTGAGTTGATCAGGCAATCCCAGAGGGTTTGGAATGACTTCCCTTTGCCCGTTTTCCAGTCTGAATTTCTTTAAGCCATGCACTCTGAACAATTGAATCGCAAGGAGTACCCGGAAAACCAAGAATGAAGCATCATTACATGGTGAACCTAAATCCGATGAAAGGATCTGTTTTAAAATTTCCATATGTATTGATATTTAAAAGGCAAAGCACGAACAGCCTAGAGCTCCCCAGAATGTGTGGTAATTATTAACGGGCACATTGCTCATTCTTGCCTGGTTATGGTTATGATGGTGAATATCGCAGCTTCCTGCACAGCTGTGAATTTGTGAGGTTAGCGGGGCTTTTAAATCCTGTTTCGCATTTTTCTCAATTTCTTTCTGAAAATGTCCGCCTGCAGGGTAATATCCGTTGTAAAGATTGGTGGGAGACCAGTCCGGAAGCACAGGAATAGATGGTGGTGCATAAGATAAGAATGTTCCTTTGGCATAGACTATTTTCCCGTCTACAATGGTCATTTCCGCTTCAATATTTTTGATATCTTCATCATCAACCGTAAAATAATCTTGATCAAGAACTGCCAGATCGGCAAACATTCCTACCCTGATATCACCTTTTTTCTGCTGTTCCTGAGAAAACCATGCGCTGCCTTTTGTGTACAGTTCCAATGCTGTTGATCTGTCCAGCTTTGTTTCATGATACAATTGAAGTCCGCCAACAGTTTTACCTGCGGTCAGCCAATACATGGAAACCCACGGATTGTAGCTGCTTACCCTTGTGGCATCTGAGCCTCCACCTACAGGAACTCCCATTTCCAGCATTTTTTTTACGGGTGGTGTACTTTCTGCGGCGCCGGAACCATAACGGTCTGCAAAATATTCTCCCTGATAAGCCATTCTGCTCTGGATGGCGATTCCTCCGCCAAGCATTTTTACACGTTCTATATTTTTTTCATCAATGGTTTCTGCATGATCAAAAATCCATGGAAGACCATTAAAAGGAATATCCCGGTTTACTTTTTCAAAAACATTTAAAAAACGGGTGATGCTTTCATTATAGGTTGCATGAAGTCTGAATGGCCAGCGGTTTTCTACCAGTAAACGGACTACTTTTTCGAGATCTGCTTCCATGTTTTCAGGCAGGTCAGGTCTTGGCTGAAGAAAATCTTCAAAATCGGCTGCAGAAAATACCAGCATCTCTCCTGCCCCGTTGTGGCGGTACATATCATCCCCCTGATATAATTTTACCGTGTCGATCCAATCGCTGAAATCTTCAAATTCATGCTTAGGTTTCTGGGTAAAAAGATTATAGGCAATCCTTACGGTAAGCTGTTTTTTCTCATTCAGTTCGTTCACCACCTGATAATCATCTGGAAAATTCTGGAATCCTCCGCCGGCATCAATGACACTGGTAATTCCGAAGCGGTTCAGTTCTGTCATAAAATGCCTTGTGGAATTCAGCTGGTGTTCGTAAGAAAGCTTCGGGCCTTTTGCCAGTGTTGAGTATAAGATCATGGCATTGGGTGTGGCAATAATCAACCCTGTGGGTTCACCGTTAGCATCTCTTTCAATATGTCCGCCTGCCGGAGCCGGAGTATCTTTGGTAAATCCTACTGCTTTTAATGCAGCTCTGTTCATCAATGCCCTGTCGTATAAATGCAGAATAAAAACTGGTGTTTCGGGGGCGATAGCATTAATTTCCTCCAGGTTTGGCATCCTTCTTTCCGCAAACTGGAATTCGGACCATCCTCCTACGACACGAACCCATTGCGGAGAAGGCGTACGGTCTACCTGGTCTTTTAACATTCTGAGCGCATCAGCCAGTGAGGGAACACCGTCCCATCTTAATTCCAGATTGTAATTCAATCCGCCACGAATCAGGTGAATGTGAGAATCATTGATTCCCGGCACAACTCTTTTCTTTTTAAGATCAATCAGTTCT
This sequence comes from Chryseobacterium sp. Chry.R1, assembly GCF_039645525.1. Classification (NCBI taxonomy): domain Bacteria; kingdom Pseudomonadati; phylum Bacteroidota; class Flavobacteriia; order Flavobacteriales; family Weeksellaceae; genus Chryseobacterium; species Chryseobacterium sp. Chry.R1. The sequence goes on along the minus strand of NZ_CP151793.1, from coordinate 2,565,502 downwards.
GTGGATTCATCTGCAAACTGATCTGCCAGTCCGTCATTTCCAACCGCAATAATTTTCCCGTCTTTAATGCCCACTGCAGAAACTTCCGGAGTTTCTTTATTGAAAGTGTGGATTTTTCCGTTGTATACGATAAGGTCTGCTTTCATCTTTAATTATTTGGTGTTCAACTTCGATATAGCTTCCTGAATTCCTCCTCCGGCAACGGTGAAAAAAGACGGTCCGGCCAGCAAAATCAGTTTTTTTAGTTTCATTGTATCGGATAAATGCTGAGCTTTTAAATAAGACTGCGTACGGTAGGCATCAAAAGCGCCCAAAACCACATTTTCTGCCACCAGGGCTGTCGGAGAATCAATTCCGGCATCTTTGATATCACTGGCAAAGGATACGGTATGTACCTGTAGTTTCAAAGCTTCTCTCATGGCAACACTTCCTACTTCTTTCATCAGTTCGGCATCGAAAGAATTTCTGTTACCCAAGCCTATCAACAGCAATTTTCCGGAGGCAAGGCTTCCTTTCGGAGGATTAATTAATAAGGTTTCCAAAGCGTGTCCTTTGAACTGTCCTTTTTTACGGACTTCTGTAATAATTCCTTTTAATGCTTCATCCAGATGAACCATACCGTTCAGTTCTTTGGGAAGCGCAGGAGGATTGAAAATATCTCCTTCCGTATACTCGAAAACACAGGCGATCTGTAAATCTGCTTTGGCCGCAGATGGCCCCTGTACCATACCTATGACAGAAATCCCGTCAACAGTTCCCCATGTTTTTGAGGTCCCGATAGCTGTTTTTTCTGCAGCAGCCTGTGCTGAAACGAATTGGGTTCCCGCAGTTGCCAACACCAATACTGTAAAGATTGTTTTTGACCAATTGATGTATTTTGAAATTGAATTTTGCATAATAAATGATTTAGTAATGATTAAAATTTGAATCCCAGCCTGATATTCCAGAAAACACCGCTTTTTGCATCCTGAATGATATCTTCGATAAAAGGTCCTTTGTGGAAATACTGAAGTCCGCTCACCAAAGAGAAATGTTTGTTGAAATTATAGGTAAAGCTGGTTAAATAAGCCGTTCCGATATACCTTTTATCTGAGCTGCTTCCGGGACGATTCAATGCTCCGCTTGGCCGGTAGACACCGTCGTTCAGGGAATATCGCCAGTTGAAGACAACATCCATCTGCATTTTGAGTCTGGAAGCCAGATCAAGGGTCATATACGGATGTATATCAATTAAATTTACAGGCCCCACTTGCGGGCTGAAGCCGAAATAGCCTCCTTTCGGATATAAAGGATTAAATGTATTGAGCTTTCCGTCATTTTTAGAATGATCTCCTGATATATAATCGTTTCTCAGATTAATGCTTGGCTTGAATGTAAGGTTTTCAAAGAGATACCCTACATCCACAGAGCCCGTCCATGCACTGATCTTTTCGTTTCCAAAACGTCCGAACTGATAGGCAGCTTCCAGGTTATAAATAAATCCGCCGCCATATTTCCACAGCCTTCCGCCAACTGTATGGCGCTTTTCTCTGGCTGTTCCGGCTTCAAAAACAGATTCATCTCTACGGATTCCGAGGTAATATAGATCCAGATTTCCGGCTTCAGGAATAATAATTTTGGAATAAAGTCCCCAAAGATTAAGCTGCTTTGAAACGGTATTATCAAAAACTCCGGTCCTGACAGAGCCTGCCATCATCGCAAAAGCATCTAAAGAAACATTTTTATAGGAATACATGATTTTGGCTCCTGTAAAAGACAACCTTGCATTCGGCCCTTCCCTTACAGAAATTAATCTACCGGAACCGTAGTCCATCTCCTGTCTTCCCAGTCTCACTGTCAGCTTCTGATCTTCCTTATTCACCAGACCTGCATCCAGAAAGAGATTCTGAATATTCAGCTGATCTTCATCAATGCCTCTTGAACCGTTTTTTCTTCCGTTTTGTAAAGCACTTCTGATCTGTGAGAATATTCTGAAGTTTTTCCCGAAATGCCAATCTGCATGAAGATCATAGCGTTGGAGAAAAAAGTCGTTGTGTCCTATGTTAAGCCTTCCCCAATCTTCGTTGTTGAAATCCACATATTCATACCTTGCCTCGCCACCCAATGAGAGATAGATGTCTTTCTTTTCATTGAGAGGGAGATATTTAATGTTATCATAAAAGCTTTTGGTGGAATCTTTCAGATATTCATAATTTTCTTCATACCGCAGAAGTTTAAAGCTCTGGGATGAGAACGTTTCAGAATATAAAAAAACTGTTATGATAAAAGCTTTTAAGAACAGTATTGAAGGTGCAGATTTCAACATTGAAAATGGTATATGAATTTTAGTGATTCAGCATATGGTGAGCATAGTGGATTCCCAATCCGTAAGAAGCACCATATTTTTTCATCAGGTCAGTTACAGGACCATAGGTTTCCTGGCGTGCCCAGTCTCTCTGAAGTTCAAGGATATACTGAATGGAAGTCATGGGCTTTACTCCTGAATGGATCATTCTCTGTACCGCTCTTTCGTGCGCCTCATCACTTACGTCTCCGCAGGCATCGGTAATGACATACACGTCATAGCCCTCCTCAAGTGCAGATAATGCCGGCCCCACAATACAAACGCCTGTCCATAATCCTGCGAGAACCAGTTTTTGCTTCTTGGTTCCTGTAATGGCTTTATAAGCAGCTTCATCTTCCCATGTATTCATCGTTGTTCTGTCGATATAGCCTGAGGTTGCCATAGGATATGCTTCCTCGATTTCCGGGAAAACAGGACCTGAAAAACTTTGTTCTGCAACCGTAGTAATGATGGTCGGAACATTGAATATTTTGGATGCTCCACAGAGTACTGCTACATTGTTACGCAGTTCGTTCATAGAGATACTTTTGGTTGCAAATGCCATTTGTCCTTCAAAATCAATAAGTACCAGTGCATGATTTTCAGGGGAAAGAAGTTTTGATGATGGTTTCATAAAGTTTATTTTATTAAATAATTGGGGTTACGTTAATTGGATGATAGTTTTCTGATGAGTTCTGTACTTACAGTATCGGCATAGATTCCGTAAGCGCTCGTCAGGATGCCTTTTACAGAATACTTGTCGGAAGCGATGCCGTAGACTACTTCTTCATCTCCCTGATCGGTATCTCCTTCAAAGCGGAATGTATATCGTATTTTAAAGTCTTCCGGAGAAACATCAAGAAAATTATTGAGCCTGATGCAATCATTTTTAAGGTTAAAATCTTCTGTATATCCGTTTTGATTAAGCCACTGAACGGCCTCAGTCAACGTATCAAAAGCTGGCTGTATCGTATTCATTGGTAAAGAATGCTGATTATTCTGTAATAAAAGCTAAAATATCTTTATTGATGGTTTGATGCTCTGTAGTAGGCATTCCGTGAGGGAACCCCGGATATGTGATCAGTTTTCCGTTCTTTAGTAATTTAATTGATTTTAATGCCGCATTGGCAATAGGGACGATTTGGTCATCCTCACCATGCATCACCAAAACAGGAATATCCACAGCTTTTAAATCTTCCGTTAAATCTGTTTCTGAAAAGGCTTTGATCCCGTCATAATGAGCAACAATTCCTCCCATCAATCCTTGTCTCCACCAGTTTCTCTGAACTCCGTCCTTTACACTCGCTCCTTCTCTGTTATAGCCATAGAAAGGGAAAGTAAGATCATAATAAAACTGGTTTCTGTTGTTCATCGTCTGTTCTCTGATATCATCAAAAACTGACATCGGAACACCGTCAGGATTATTTTCACTCTTAACCATTACCGGCGGAATGGCACTGATCAGAACCGCTTTCTTAGCTCTTCCGTTTGCATATTTGTTAACATAACGGATCACTTCTCCACCTCCTGTTGAATGCCCGATGTGTACAACATCTTTCAGATCTAAAAATTCAACCAGTTCTGCAGCATCAGAAGCGTATTGTTCAATAGTATGATTGTAGATATTCTGGCTCGAGCGTCCGTGGCCTCTTCTGTCGTGGGTAATCACTCTGTAGCCTTTCTGTAAAAAGAAAATTACCTGTGCATCCCAGTCATCAGATGATAATGGCCACCCGTGGTGAAACATCAAGACAGGTCCTTGTCCCTGATCTTTGTAAAAAATTTCTGTTCCGTCTTTTAATGTTAATGTGCTCATTGTTGTATTATTTTTTGAATTAAACTTATGAGCATAATGTCAAAAAATAGCCCAAAACAACAAAACACCTGATTTACAGAATATTATTTAAAATATCATAATAAAAAAACTACGAAATATCGTAGTTTTATGATTGCATTATTTAGTTTTGTATAAAGAAAGTTCAATGGAAGTAAATTCCATTAAAATTCCGATCATAAATAAACAAAAGCCTTTGGAACCTCAAAGGCTTTTCTATTGTTTGCTATTTGATTCTTATTGCTGTTTTACAAACTGTAAATCGCCCGCAAGTTTCACCTCATCGCTTACCATTACTCCTCCGCCCTCAAGCGCAGCATGCCAGGTAAGTCCGAAATCTTTTCTATTGATTTTCCCTTCAAAAGAAAATCCTACTCTCGTATTTCCGTAAGGATCTGTTTTAATTCCGTTGAAATCCACATCAAGAGTAATTGGTTTTGTAATGTGGTTAATGGTAAGATCACCCTTTACTTCATTGCTTAATGCAGAAGCTTCAAAAGTGATTACCGGATGTAATTCAACATTAAAAAAGTCTGCCGATTTCAGGTGATTGTCTCTATCGGTATTGTATGTAGATATAGAATCTGTCTGAATAGTTGCTACTGTTTTTACATTGGTAAAAGTATCGTCTTCTGCTTCAAGCTGCACATCAAAATTGGTGAAATTTCCTTTGACATTTGAAATCATCATATGTCTTACCTTGAAAGTTATTTCACTGTGTGTCGGGTCTAGGTTCCATTTTGTAGCCATTGTAATTATATTTTAAAGGTTATTTATATCGCAAATTTACAGGCATCCAAGTCTGGAAGTTGTTGATATTTGATAATAAATATTTTGCATCAAAATGATTCAATGATTTATTTTGATAACGGATTTGATAATAACTTTTAATGACCAGATAATTTTCATTAAATTCGTAAATCAAGAAATCAGTTCAGGACCTAACTATGAATATCAATCAGGACAGTTTTTTAATTCTTTTCAGTTATATCGAAGCTCACAGCTCATCCACATTAAGTTCTGATGACAAAAAATTTATACGAGAGTTATTTGTTTACAAAAAAATTGAAAAAAAACAGTTTTTTCTAAAGCAGGGAGAAATTTGCAAATACTGCGGTTTCATCATTAAGGGAGCAATGAAACAATATTCTGTGGACGACTCTGGAAAGGAAAACGTCATCAACCTTTATCTGGAAAGCTGGTGGGTAGCTGATCGAGAAAGTCTATTAGGCTCAAAACCGTCCATTTATACTATTGAAGCCTATGAGGATACTGAGATGTTGATGATTTCAAAAGAAGACATTAACGAAATGACAAAAGTTCCGGCTTTAAATGAATTGACAAAACGATTGGATATGAACCACGGCATAGCGATGCAAAATCGCATCAATAATGCAATAAGCCTTTCCGCAGCAGAACGTTATCATAATCTTTTTAAAACTCATCCTGCATTTTTACAAAGATTTCCACAACATCTTATTGCATCGTATTTGGGAATTACAAAAGAAACTTTAAGCCGTATCCGTAAACAGAAATAGATTTGAGAAAAATTTAATAAGAATCACCAATTAAATAGTTAACGTTGTTTTGAGCGTTAATAATTAAATCAAGCAAGCTATGAATGTTTATCATGCTCTCCCATTCTTGACAGAATCACTCTTCTTAGTCTATCTTCATTCTCGTCGCCCCAACCGCCTAATACAGAAATTACAGGAATTAGTGTCTTACCAAAATCTGTGAGTGAATATTCAACTTTGGGAGGGACCTGAGCATAGATTTTTTTAGTGACAAGTTCATGCTCTTCAAGTTCTTTTAATTGAATATTTAATACACGCCTTGATGCATCAGGAATTTTACGCTGTAATTCACTTGGACGCAGATGTCCCTGATAGATAAACCATAGCAGGCGGATTTTCCACTTGCCATAAAGGACTTCACCAATAAGGTCAAGGCCACAGTTCAAATTCAAAGGTATTTTTCTTTCATGCATATACAAATGTAGCTCAATGTACCAAATTGTACAATAGGGGAATAAATTATCCCTATGCAATTCGATTTTCCGTTATTGCCTAAAATAGTGATACTTCGGAAATTTGTATCAAAGAATTAGACAATGGAAAATCAATTTAATTACAACAATGAACTTCAAGGTAAAATTGCCTTGGTAACAGGAGGAACAAAAGGGGCCGGACAAGCCATAGCAGAGAGATTGCTACAAGCCGGTGCAAAGGTTATTATTACAGCGAGAAACAAGCCTGAAAAAGAAAATGAAAACCTGCATTTTATTTCGGCCGATTTAAGTACAGCTCAAGGAACACAAAATGTCATCAGCGAAGTGCTGTCTACTTATGGCAGACTCGACATTCTTGTGAACAACCTTGGTTCTTCATCAACACCTGCGGGAGGCTTCATTGCACTGAACGATGAAGATTGGGAATCAACTCTTCGAGCCAATCTGCTTGCTCCGGTCAGACTGGACAGAGGGTTTTTACCACAAATGATAGAGCGCAAAAGCGGTGTTATTATTCATATTGCTTCAATCCAGGGTAAACTGCCGTTGTATGATTCTACTTTGCCGTATGCAGCTGCAAAGGCAGCATTGATCAATTACAGTAAAAGTTTGTCAAATGAAGTAACCCCCAAAGGTGTCCGCGTGCTGACTGTTTCACCGGGATGGATCAATACAACGGCATCCACAGCGTGGCTGGGTGAGATTGCAAGAAATGCAAATAGTACAGAAGAAGAGGCCATGCAAAGTGTTATGGATGCATTGGGTGGAATACCTTACGACAGACCCGCAGAACCGGGAGAAGTTGCTGAATTAGTAGGTTTCCTAGTTTCACCAAGAGCCAGCTATTTAACCGGAACTGAATTTGTAATCGATGGTGGCACAGTGCCAACAGTTTAATCATCTTAAAAAAATAAAAAATGAACCTACCAAAAGTTATCACAGATTTAATCGAAGCCCAAAACAATTTTGACAGTATTGCTTATGCCAATTGTTTTAATGAAAATGCAGAAGTATTTGATGAAGGCAAAACTCATAACGGAAAAACCGAAATTGAAAAATGGATTGATAAAGCCAACAAAGATTACAATGCTACTATGAAGCCTTTAGACTATAATGAAAATGAAAATATTTTATCGGCAGAAGTTTTAGGAGACTTTCCTGGCAGCCCTATTGTTTTGAAGTATCATTTTCAATTGTCTGACGGATATATTCAATCATTGAAAGTAACCGGTTAATATAATAACCGATACAATTAATTAAAGCTGGAGATTTCACTTCAGCTTTTTGGTTTATAAATACTGCTATTCATTCTCTTTTAATAAAAAATGGCTACCATGGGTAGCCATTTTTTTAAATATTTTTATGATATTTCAATCCTTCTTGGTGGTTTCTGCTTTGCATCTTCCTTCTTAGGAATAGTAAGCATAAGCAATCCGTTTTCATATTTCGCGTTAATGTTATCCTGGTCAACAACATTTTTCGGAAGTTCAAAACTACGCTGGAAGGACTGATAACTGAACTCTCTTCGGGTGAAGTTCTCTTCTTTTGTTTCACTACTGTCCTGTTTCATGGATGAAATGGTCAGCAGGTTACCATCAAGGCTGATATCAAAATCATTCTTATCCATTCCAGGTGCAGCAACCTGAACCTCATACGCATCTCCGTTTTCCTTTATATTTACCGATGGTACGGTTGTACTGGTAGATGAGTAATTGTTATTACCCCAGTTAAAAAGTTCACGACTAAAAAAATCATCAAAGATGTTTGAAATGCCTAAATTGCTGTTTCCGTTTCTTTTCATTAGATTATTCATAGTAATCTCTTTTTAAATAAGTTTAACAATTATTTAATAACACATCAGCTGGCCAGCTGTACTTAAAAACCAGCAAAAAAAATACCACCGGATAAATGGTGATATTTTTTCAGAATTTCTGTCAAAATTTCATTTTTGTGACACAAAATGAGTCCTGATTTCAATCCCATATCTCTCATTTCTTATTTTAAGTGCGTACAGATTTACGAATCTTAACGAATGCACCGCAACTGATCCAAAAGGTGGATAGCAATAGAGACAAACAGGTAATACCTAATCCGGCTTTATACAGATCATATTCTACCATATCGGATTTATAGGCAATAGATAGTGCCAGGATCCCAAATTCCCCGGTCTGAGAAAGCAATGCTCCACCATAAAAACTGTCTTTCCAGCTGAAGTTCAGAATCCGAAAGAAAACGGATGACATAATACTATTGCTTATTAAAACGACTAAAGTACCGATACCAATCAGCATATAATTGGATAAAAGATAATTAATATCCAGTCTTAGACCAATGGATACGAAAAAAAGTGAAATAAAGAAAACCTTGAAGGGCAACAAAGAGTTTTCAAGCCAGTGGAATGCCTGTATTTTTCCAACCAGAACTCCTGCTATAAAACTTCCCAATGCGGCACTAAGACCAATGGTTTCCGCAATAAGACCAAAGCCAAGACAGATAAAAAGGCCAAAAAAAACCTGCAGATCATGGTCATTTTCAAGAAAAGTACTTGAAATTCTGATCTCCCTTAAATTTCTGACCTTCCTGAATATTAAAAAAATACCGATGCATAAAGCTAAAGGAAGCACAAAGTTAAAGATGTTGAATTCTTCACCACTCCAGAACTTCAGCAGGGTCAGTACTGGAGCAAGAAGAAGGTCCTGCAATAACAGGATATTGAGTATAATTATTCCAAAGGCGGTATTTAACGTTCTATGCCTCTTCATAAAATCGACAACAACTGCTGTACTGTTGAACATGAAAAGGATGGCAATCAGGAGAATACTTTTATAGTCCAGGTGAAGTATCCTTCCTAGGAGATAGGCAAATACAAAGCTCAGCAACACTTTAATACTCTGCGCCATCACAGGCTTAATAATAAGACTTCTTTTATTCGGAATATTGATTTCCATTCCGATGAAGAACATCAGCAACAATATCCCGATCTCGCCAATAACTTCTATTTCATCTGGTTTATCTACAATTCTGAAAACATAGGGTCCCAACAATACCCCGGCAATAATATAAGCGATAAGATAGGGCTGCTTAAGTTTTTTCAGCAAAAACATCAGACCTAAAATTGTCATACACAAAACACATACTGTCCAAAGCATATCTCTATAACTATTAGGGTTTAAATATTTCAATCTTTAGATTCAAACAAGTAAAATCCGTTTAAACGACAGTGTAAAGGTAGCTGGCCGGCTATGTGGAAAGTCAACAAAAAAAATACCAGTCGATATGCTGTGATATTTTTTCTGAAATACTGTCAAAATTTCATGGTTCCTGGTTGCTAAGATTTATTGAGGGAGGCATTCAACATACATTAATCAACTGATTATCAAAAATATATTCATACCTTACCCCCATAAATCTAATTGTTTGCATAGAGCGGATAATTTTATAATTCCAACATATGCAAACCACCGCAGTACCGCAGCCCTTATCCCACAAATCAGGTAGTAACCCGTCTTCCCAGATCCGAATTGCTTATTTTATCATGGTACACCACAAGCCGGAAATATTTAAGGCAATGTTCGAAAAAATTTACACCCGTGATCAGTTTTACCTGGTTCATATAGATCGGAAAGCCAAAGAAGAGTTTACCGAGGAAATCCAGCAGTATCTGGTACATTTTCCCAACGTTTATATTCTGGAAAGCATAAATATCGTAGCTGGCGGATTCAGTATGATTCAGGCAGAACTTAATGCCATGGAATACTTACTTAATGTGAACGCAGAATGGGATTATTTTGTCAACCTAAGCGGAGAAGATTATCCGCTTAAATCACAAAATATTATCCGTCAGTTTCTCACAGTAAATAATGGCAGGAACTATCTTTTTTATTATGATCAGAAGTTTTACAGACCTGCTACGCTTCAGAGGATACAGAACCACTTCACGGAACTCACCCATAAAATCTCCTCTATGATTTATAAAAGGGCATTCATGGACGGTGTTACTCCTTATATCGGCGGAAAATGGTTTATGTTCACCCGAGAAACATGTTCCTTTTTAACCAATAACAAGCGGGTAATGGATTTTGAGGATTATTATTTACATACGCTCTTACCTGCAGAATCATTTTTTCAGACTGTGCTCATGAATACAGTTTTTAAAGATATTATTGTAAATGATGATAAAAGGGCATCTATTGAAAAATCTTTTTTTAACAGGGATCAATCCCAAAATCATCTTATCGGATTATTAAAAACCACTAACCAGCTTTTTATCCGAAAGTTAAATCATGAGATCCATCAAAATATTCTTAAATATATTGATGAAACTTACGACCTTCCACTAACTGAAGTGAACGAGGTGGAAAGAGAACTAAAAAGGGATGAGCATAACGATAAATGGTCGTAATAGAGTTATTAAAACTTACCAAGTAAGTGATATTGATCTTCTATCCCCTCATTATCTGGTAAAAAAGCTATTAATCTTTCAATATATACTCTTCATATACAGTATTGATCAGCTGATCGGAATGGATGTTCCGTGAAAAAATGGGATAATGAAAGCGATCCAGCTTATTGAGAATACGTATAAGTTCCATCTTTTCGTTATAATTAAGGTTTCCTGCCACAATATTAGTTGCCTGGCGGATCTTTTCCATTTGTTTTTCTAAAATCGATAATCCCCTTTCCGTGATACGGATCAATTTGCTGCGTTTATCGATCTCGGATTCGGTCTGCTCTATAAGTCCCTGGCGCAGCAATCTTGCAATAATAAGCATACCTACCGGTTTATCATGAATATTTTTTTTGATAAGAGCCATCTTTGTCATTTCTCCGAACGCCTTTAAATTAATTAAATAAATAAAATCTTCCTGGGTGGAAAATTCAGAATCCAGAATAGCAGATTTTGAATAGGTTTTTGCATACCGATTCAGATGAACGAGCAGTGTACTGATAGCACTTTCCGGCGTCCTTCCGTTCTCTTTACCCTCCCAATAAGGCTCCTCTAAAGAATTTGACCCCATATTTCCCTGAGCAGAAATCCATGTTTTAAAGCCCTGGATATTGCCCGGATATAAATCAGGATTGGAACGGACTTCCGTTTCAAACTCCTGTAACAGATCTATACAATCTTTAATAAGCGTGTAATTCATTTTAATTAAATAGTTTACAAATATACCAAATTCCTCATACAAGTCTATAGCTTACCATTATGAGCTAGACCAAATAAAATTGATTCAGCTGTTCTTCGCAAAGTGTCCGGATGACTTCGATCCACCGGTCTTCATCATTCAGGCAAGGTATATAATTGAAATTTTCACCACCTGCTTCGAGAAAGAGTTCTTTTCCCTCAACTGAAATTTCTTCCAGGGTTTCAAGGCAATCTGAAACAAATGCAGGACAAACAATAGCAAGATTTTTAATTCCTTTTCCGGGAATCGTTTTTAATGTATGATCTGTGTAAGGTTCAATCCATTTGTCTTTTCCCAATCGGGACTGAAAAGAGACAATCACTTTATCTTTAGGTAATCCCAGTTTTTTGATCACCTGCTCGGTGGTATTAAAACACTGATGGCGGTAACAAAACGAATGGCTCGGAAGGGTATTTTTATAACAGCAATCATTCATATTGCAGGTCTTCGTTGGATCCGTTTTATAAATATGTCTTTCCGGAACCCCATGATAAGAGAACAACAAGGCATCAAAATTTTCAGGAAGTTTCTCCCGGATACTTTCTGCCAGACAATTGATATACAGGTCCCGATGATAAAAAGGCTGAATGTAATTGATCTTTATATGGGGAAATTTTGTCTTTCTTATTTCTTCAGCTTTTTCAATCACAGTTTCGGTGGTACTCATCGCATATTGGGGATAAAGCGGAAGTAAAATAATTTCAGTAACTCCCTTTTCAGCCAGGTTCCTGATGCCTGTTTCAATGCTGGGTTCAGCATACCGCATTCCTATTTCAACGGGAACATCCACGAGCTTTTGCAGCTTTTGCCGTATCTTTTTTGTTATAACAATAAGTGGAGAGCCTTCATCTGTCCAGACGGTTTTATAAGCTTCTGCTGATTTCGCCGGGCGGGTATTTAAAATAATTCCACGAACCAGAAGTGCCCGGAAAATCCACCGGTAATCAATCACTTTTTCATCCATCAGGAATTCATCCAGATATTCTTTTACATCCTCTACCGCCGTTGATCTTGGTGAACCAAGATTGATTAATAAAATTCCTTTTTTTGCCATGTCTTTTTCGTTATTCTGCTAATGCTTCCTTATAAATTTTTAATGCTCTTTCTCTGGCTTTTGCATGTTCTACAATCGGTTCTTCCTTGTAATCTGCGGGAAGCCATTTTGTGATATATTTAGTGTCTTTATCAAATTTTTTAGCCTGCTCATATGGATTAAATATCCTGAAGTAAGGTGCGGCATCACAACCGCAACCTGCAGCCCATTGCCAGTTCCCGTTATTGGCTGCGAGATCATAATCTAATAATTTTTCAGCAAAATAGGCTTCTCCCCATCGCCAATCAATGAGCAGATGTTTGGTAAGAAAACTTGCAGTGATCATTCTTACCCTGTTATGCATAAATCCGGTTTGATTGAGCTCTCTCATTCCGGCATCCACAATAGGATATCCTGTTTTACCTTCACACCAAGCCTTAAACTCTTTTTCATCATTCCTCCACTTAATATCTTCATATTTCTTTTTAAAACAATGATGGACAACATCTGGAAAATGATACAGAATCTGCATGAAAAATTCCCTCCAGATAAGCTCATTAAGCCAGACTTCATTATGCTTAACAGCGTACCGTATACATTTCCTTACCGAAATGGTACCGAAACGCAGTGCGATCCCAAGGTGTGTGGTATGATCCATAGCTGGAAAATCCCTGTATTTTCCGTAAGAATCTATTATATTCTTTTTCAGCTCAGGTTCTTTAAATTCAAGGTCTGTTTTCTTAAATCCGATTTTTTTCAGTGAGATGATCTCCGAAGGCCCGTTATAATCTGCAAACTGATCAAATTGTATGGTAAAAGTTTCTACGTTTTTCAAATTTGCCTTCCATTTCTTAGAATACGGAGTAAAAACGGTATAAGGAGAAAGGTCATCCTTCACAATATCATTACCCTCAAACAGTACCTGATCTTTAAAATCTTTAAAATCAATATGACTTTTCAGCAGCAGATCAGCTACCCGTTGGTCCCTTTGTATGGCTGAAGGTTCATAATCCCTGTTGCAAAAAACCGTATCAATAGTAAAATCCTCCGTTAGTTTTTTAAAGGCATCGACGGGACTACCATAATAAACCGTAAGTCCGCTGTTGTATTTTTGCAAAGTCTGATGCATCCGTTGCAAAGCCTGATGAATATAATCTACTCGTTTATCATTTTTATCCGGAAGACGGTCCAGGATCTCAGTATCAAAGATAAAAACAGGAACAACCTTTAACCCTGAGGTAAGGGCATGATGAAGCCCAACATTATCTTCCAGCCTAAGGTCTCTTCTGAACCAAAAAATATTTACTTTCTCCATGAGGTATCTTTTACAATTAAAGTATAGTATTTGTTTAATAGCTGGGAATTTTCTGTTCTTTACTTTCAGTCAGTTTTTTAAAGAAATAAATAATAAGCAAAAACTGGCTGTAACCATACACAGCATCTTCGACAGGAATGGTCCCCATTCTGATCCCCATAAACTCATCAGCGTTATAATTCACCACTGGAGATTGAATCAAAGAACCGGTAAGTATTCCATTTACAGCAAAGAATCCCGGCATTAAGACCAGATACACAAAGCTTGCTTTCCCTATCCATTCTTTTTTACCTATAAAATGGAGATAACAAAGGGTGAAAATCGTAACAATGATCGTTACCAGGGTATATATTCTGTCATAAAAAAGAAGTCCTGTAACACTGAGGATAATAACGGCAGCAAATACGATCAGGTTATTGAAAGCATTGGCCCAGTCCAGATTAAAAAATTTGTCCAGACAGTAGTAGGTAAAAACACACGCAAAGGGAATGCAGAAAAAAAACAGCCACTCTTCAATAGGAAGTCCGGCCATCTTAAATCCCATAGTGTACCTGAGATCAAACCACCACACCCCTTTTGCAGTGAACCATATATCCCAGCCAATAAAAGGAATGGCTACAATAGCAGAGGAAATCAAAAACTTTCCGAAAAGCTTATGAAACTGTATTCTCTTATCAAAAGAAGCCAAAAAGCAAATGATAACAGTGAAAAAATTGATTAGTATGTAAGTATAAGGCATCATTTTTTATTGAAATACATTTTAAAATATTCTACAGGAACCCACAAAAAACCAAAGCACTCCCCGCTTTCCTTTCCCAGATGTTTATGATGCTGTTTATGGGCACGTCTGATGGCAAGGAAATACGGATTCTTTGTCTTAGTAAAGACCTTTGCCCTTTGATGAATAAAAATATCATGCACAAAGAAATAGGCCATTCCATAAAGGCTTATTCCAAGGCCTACAAAAAAAAGATAACTGAATTCCTGTTTTACTCCAAGGTATAATAGAGCAATGGCCGGGCTTGCGAAAATGAAAAAGAAGAGGTCATTTCTTTCCAGTTTTCCATCATGACTATGGTCATGATGATCGCGATGCAGGCTCCAGAGAAAACCGTGCATAATATATCTGTGGATGAGCCATGTTGCGCCTTCCATTGAAATAAAAACACCTAAGACGATCAGAAAATTCATGTTAATAATCATTATTGTTAAAAAGAGCATTTAAAACGCCGGACCTTAAATCGAATATACTTTCGAGCTTTTTCTTTATAAATAACCGATGGGCTATTCTTCCTATGATCCCCAGGGGAAGTTCATAATCTACAGTATCTTTCATCAATACTCCTTTATCATTTGGAATGAATTCATGAAAATGATTCCAATACTTATACGGACCTTTTTTCTGGAAGCCGGTAAAGCTTTTATAATCTTCTACCTGGCTGATCATCATTTCCCATTTGATCGGGCTTCCTAAAAAAGAAAAGGCCCTATACTCTATTTCCATTCCTTTAAAAACCGGCCGGTCCAGAATACCCGAAACAACCAGAAAATTCATTACTTCAGGAGTTGCTTCAGAAAAATGATCATGCGATGAGAAGAAATTCCAGACCGATTCGATAGTACAATTTAATTGTTGCTCCCTGTATAATCTGTGTAACATTCTTTTTATTAATTAGAAATAAGCAGCTTTGTATCTTATATAGCTTTTGAACGCAACAAAAAGTTTCTGTGAATTAGCGATCCTGACTCTTTGCTGTAAAATACGATGAGAGCTTGTCTTCTTTATTTTTTCAAACAATGACAGATAGTATCTGTATGCGAGATATACTCCGAACATAGAGGAACCTGGTAATTTTTTAATTCCCTGTAATGCTTCTTTAAATTCTCCTTCAATTTCTTTTTCGATCTGCCCTTTCACGGTGTTATCAAAGACAGACATATTTACAGACGGGAAATAGGTTCGTCCAAGGACCTGATAGTCATCTTTCAAATCCCTTAAAAAATTAACTTTCTGAAAAGCAGAGCCCAATTTCATGGCAAACGGTTTCAGCTTTTCAAATTGCTGTTTGTCACCTTCAGTAAAAATCTGCAGACACATCAAACCCACCACTTCAGCAGAGCCATAGATATATTCATCATAGAGTTCCGAGTTATAATCAATTTTATGAAGATCCATTTCCATGCTGTGTAAAAACTGCCTGATCAGCCTTGTATCGATATCATACCTGCGAACTGTTTCCTGAAAGGAATGCAAAATGGGATTCAGCGATATACCCTCTTCCAGTGCCCGATAGGTTTCAGCTCTTAATCTTTTCAAAAGTCTCTCTTTATCATAGCAATGAAAACTATCAACAATTTCATCTGCCAGGCGTACATAACCATAAATAGCATAAATAGCAGGTCTGATGGATGGCTTCAATGCCAATATTCCTAGTGAGAAACTGGAACTGTATTTTTGTGTGGTGCTCTTACTGACTTCGTAAGACAATTCATCAAACAATTTTTTCATATTAATTTATTTTTAGTTTACTAACTTCAGCCGCTACAATTTTTCCGGAAATTATTGACGGAGGAACACCCGGTCCCGGAACAGTTAATTGTCCTGTATAAAAAAGATTCTTAATCTTTTTGTTTCTTATTTTAGGTTTTAAAACAGCCGTCTGGGATAATGTATTGGATAATCCGTAGGCATTACCTTCATAAGCATTATAATCTGAAATAAAATCGCTGACACAATAACTTCTTTTGTATTCAATTCTGGATAGGAGACCGCTTTCTCCCGTATGTTTTTCAATTCTTGCAAGCATTTTCATCAGATATTGCTCTCTTAGAGACTCTTCGTCATGTATTCCCGGAGCAAGAGGCAACAGCAAGAAAAGATTCTCGCCATCCTGAGGTGCTACATCCGGATCTGTCTTTGAAGGACAGCATACATAAAACAAGGGTTTTGACGGCCACTTCTTATCTTTATAAATACAATCTATATGATCGTCAAGCTCATTTTCAAAAAACAGGGTGTGATGCTTTAAATGAGGAATTTTCCCTTTAACACCGAGATAGTAGATGAGACATGAAGGAGCAAAGGTTCTGGTTTTCCAATAGGCATCGGTATAGTTTCTGAGGGATTCAGGAATTAATGTTTCGGTATGATGATAGTCTGATGAGGCAATGACGGCATCAAATTCATGGTCTTCCCCATTGATCCTGATGGAAGTAACTTTGCCTTTTTCAGTATTGAGCTGCTGTACGTTATGGTTAAAATGGAAAGTTACGCCTTGTTTTTCTGCCACCTTCTTCATGGCAAGAACAAGCTGATAAAATCCTCCCATAGGATATTTTGTTCCCATGACATATCCTCCGTAATTCATCAGGCTGTACAATGCGGGAATATGTTGCGGTGAAGCACCGAGGAATATAACGGGAAATTCCATCAGTGATCTGAGCTTCGGATCCGAAAAGTAGCCCGAAACATATTTTCTGAAATTACTTACAAGATCAAGTTTCAGAGCACTACCCGCTATTTTTAAAGAAGCGAATTCAAGCCAGCTGTAACATGGTTTTGTCACAAAGTCTTTCATCCCCGTTTCATATTTGAATTGAGCAGACTGCATAAACTGATCATAACGCCGGCCAGCTCCGGGTTCTATTTTTTCAAATAAATCCCGGATTTCACTGTTTTTCTCGGGAACTGAGACTTTCTCTTTTGAAAAAACCATTTCAAACTGAGGATCTAACGATACCAATTGAAAAAAATCGGATGCTTTATAATCAAAATCACTGAAAAAGTCTTCAATGATATCAGGCATCCAATACCAGCTTGGTCCCATATCAAAAACATACCCGTTTTCCGTTTTAAATTGTCTTGCCCGTCCGCCAGGCTGGTTATGCTTTTCAAATACATGTACTTCATGTCCTGATTTTGCAGCATACGCAGCAGCAGAAAGTCCGGAAAATCCCGAGCCTATCACGGCAATTCTTTTTCTTAAGCTATTGGTATTCGTTATCATTTATTTAATCATTTTAACACAGACTTTTAAACTTCATCAGTTCAGCTTTTTATAGACAGCGTCCAGTAATTCCTGGGCTTCCAGATTCATACGGTAAAGGGAATGATGAAATTCATCCAATTTAGAGAGTATGGCAATGAACAGCATTTGTTCAGAATGGGTAAGGTTTCCTACTACAGCCCTTGAGGCTTTACGGATTTCATCCATATGCTCATTTAATACAGTAAGGCCTTCCTGTGTTAGCTGAACATGTTTTGTTCTTTTATCTTTTTGAGAAATCTCCTGTTTTACCCAGCCATTTCTGATCAAACGATTAATAATAAGAATGCCCGAAGATTTTTCATGCACATTACGTCTTATCAATTCCATTTTGGTCATGGGTCCTACAGACTTCAGGCTTATAAGGTAAATGAAATCATCCTGGCTTGAAAAAACGGAGTGGTAGGTTGTTGATCGCGAGTAAGATTTTGCATATCTCCCCATCCTTGTCAATAAAGTATTGATAATACTGTCGGTGCTCCTTCCTGATTCCATCCGCAGCCATCCAGGTTCTGATTCAGAATCCTCAGGATGCGAAATAATTAACCATTCCGCAAAACCCTGGATGTCGTTACTGTATAGAGCTTTGTCTTCATTTTGCTCCATAAATTGCTGAATAAGCTCTACCACTGTTTTGATAAGATCATAATTCATATCGAATAAATTAGTACACAAATATACTTATAAAAGAATATAAATATACCTTTATTGTATTTTATTTTTGTTAAAAGTCGTATAAGCCAATCGGTAAGAGCATTTAAATTAAAGAATATCATATGATCATAAAATCCAATAACATTTTAATAAACAATTAATTAAACAATTTTAAAACACCAAGGAACAGAATAAAAAGAGAGGAAAAAAAAATGTATATTAATAAACTATAAACAAGCTTATAACCAAAATTTTATATATAAATCTCATAATTAATTAAAATCTTATTAATTTTTTAAGTTAAAAGACAAATATCAAATTCGGAATCTTTAATTGAGTAATTTAGCATTGGACAAATGCACTAAGATTTTTATGAAAAATATCTTCTTTTTAATGCTGATTTCAACGGTTCAACCCTTATTATCACAAACCAAACTGGAAAAAGCAATCACTAATCTTGAAAATAATTACGAACAGGAAAAAGTATACCTCCTTACCGATAAACTTCAATATGCAGCGGGAGACCAGATCTGGTTTAAAGGTTTTGTATTTGACGGTTACAACCGTTCGACATTATCCACCACCCTGTTTGTGGAATTGTACGATTCCGATAAGAAGTTAATAGACTGGAAAACAGTACTTCTTACCAATGGCGAAGGCAGCGGAGATTTCAAGCTTAAAGCAGACCTTCCGGAGCAGGTTTATTTTGTAAGGGCCTATACTCCGTACATGACGAATTTCAGCGATGATTTCCAAATTGTTAAAACCCTTCCGGTTTACAATCCTACCTCAACTAAAGCATTAGAAGTTGCTAAAAATTCAGATTGGTCAGCCAAAGCGTTTCCTGAAGGTGGAAACTTCATTAATGGTACACCTACAAAATTTGCTGTAAGACTTTATGGCAATGTTTCTCTTCCGGAAAAATGGAGTGGAAAAATAATAGACGTACAAAATCCAAATGTTCCTATAACCACTTTCACCTCGCTTGATAAAAATGTAGCTTCTTTTAAAATAACGCCGGCATCAGGAAAAAAATACCAGGTCATCATTGAGGATAATACAGGAAAAAAACAAACCATCAATTTACCCGAAGTTGCAGACAGTGGTCTCCATGTAGAAGTTTCCAGCTCGAATGAAGGGATAAAATACAGTTTAAAAGGAGTCAATTTAAAACAACAGCTTCAGAATTATAAAATTGTAGGCACCATTAATAATCACTTAGCTTACAAGGCAAATATTACCCAATCAACCAGTGAAGTCTCAAGCACGATCCCTACAAAAATCAGCAATGGGGCCAATGGTGTTTTACAGCTGGCTATTTTTGATGAACAGGACAATCTGGTCGCAAAAAGACTTTGCTTTATCAAACCGAATAATTTAAAGATTGAGAAAGCAGAAATTGTTGGCCAGAATTTAAAAGAGACACCAAGATCCTTCAACAGTATCGACCTTTCACCGGAGTCTTATTTTAAAAATTATACGGTTCTGGTAAGTGAGGATGACGGAAGTAACACAACTGAAGAAGAGAATATCCTGAGCAGCCTTTGGTTAACAGGAGATCTTTCTTCAAAAATAGACAGTCCAGCCCAATACTTCTCTAAAAATGCCAATACCGAAGCTTTGGATGCCCTGCTTATTTCTGAAAACTGGAAAAGGTTTGACTGGAATTCAGTACTTAGCGGAACGGTTCCCGTCATTAAAGCCAATTCTCAGAAATTTCTTTCTTACAGGATAAAACCCCTTAAAGACAACGCCCTGATGAGAGATACCAATGTAAACGTAGTTCTGAAATTAGGGGAAAACGAACCCAGTATCAATCAGTTCAGAACCGATCAGATGGGATATATTTATTTGAACAATCTTAGTTTTGATGAACCCCTGAACGTTTCCGTATTTGCAAATTCTGAGAAGGGTAAGGAATCAGAAAATGATCATTTATTCGTGACGGTAGAACCCTTGGTTACCCCAACACCCTTTAAAGGAAGCTTGCCGGCTACGAAATACACATTGGTAACAGCCACTGAGAATAAAAAACTTCCTCCGGCCATTTCAAAAGCCATCAACACTCAGAAAAATATTAAAAAGCTGGAACATATTGATGTCCAAATTGAAGAAGTACAATTAACAGGAAAAAAGAAGGATCCCAAAGAAGAATTAAACAAACAACTATCCTCGGGAATGTTCAGTTCCGTGAATTCCACTATATTCGATTTCGTTAACGAGGACCAACATGTCGCCGGATCAACCAATATATTGGACTGGCTGCAGGGAAGAGCTGCCGGTTTAACATTCCAGAGAAATAACTCAGCGATCAATGTACCCTATATCCGTGGTCAGCAAGCCAAGCTTTACCTGGATGAAACCCCTACCGATGCAAGTATGATCACCAGCCTTCCGGTCAACAATATTGCCATGGTGAAAATTATTAAGGGTTCCGGACTAATCGGTAACGCAGTACTCATCTATACAATGAGAGGCAATATGAAATCTAAAAGTAACGAGAAGGATCCTCAAAAGAACAACCTATCGGTTATAAAGGGATACGACAAACCATCAGAATTTCCTATTGAAACACTGGATACGGATGATCCTGCAAAGAAAATTGAAAATGACACCCGGGAAACGCTTTACTGGAATCCTAATCTGTATGACAGTGATTATGTTCCTCCAAGAATTAAATTCTTCAATAACGACACCGCAAAACAATATAAGGTACTGATCATCAGTTTTGATGAAGATGACAATATTCTGTATGAAAACAGGGTGTTTAAATAGTATTTATCTATCTCCAAATAAAAAGATTCGAAAACGTGCAGTTTTCGAATCTTCTATTATTTGTTAATCCGTAAGATTAATAAAATAAAGCCACAGGATCGAAAAAAACGGTTCACACATCATTCTAAGATTTACGTTTCTTACAATTTGTGGCTTTATTTTTACTTTATTCCGGATTTTGTTTTTTGTGCTTCCATTAAATGGTGATCCAAAGTTGGTAAGGTTTTGCTTGCAAATGACTTCAGTGAAGCTTCCTGACCATCAGCAGCTTCTTTTTTGAACTCTGCAATATCTTCTTTGTGGTCACTCACCATAAGATCACTATACATACGATCGAATTCTGCTCCTTTTTTAGACTTCAGCTCATCGTACTTCTTTTGTTTTTCAGCATCTAAACTTGTTGGTAAAGTATAACCAACTGTTGACGCCCAGCTTTTTAGTTCTTCATTCGCTTTACTGTGATCTTTTACCATCATTTCACCCAGGTTTTTTACATTTTTGTCGGAAGCATTCGTCGCGGCAAGCTTCCCCATCATTACCTCCATCAAACCTCCCTGAGCTGCTCCATCGGCAAATTTCTTATCCTGATCCGAAAGAGAGACTTTGGTATTGGTAGTGCCTGTTACAGTGGTAGAATCGGCCGTCACGGCTGGTGAATCAACGGAGGGAGCCACTGCTGTACTGTCCATCGGTTGATTAACTGTCGTTGTTTCGCTTTTCTTACAGGCCAACATCGTGGAAACTGCAAGAAGGGTTAAAATTGAATTTTTCATAATATAATTAAATTGGTTTGGTCAGTAAAATAAAAAAAATCATCCCTTACACCGGAGAAGATCATTTCTGTTTCACATCGAATTTAGAAAAGTAAAACCGGATACTTTATGACCTGAATCATATTCATCAATCACTTTTTATCTTTTTATGTTTCTCAAGGGGTAAATCTTTCTTATGGTAAAACATTGTAAAACCAATACCTCTGTAGTCTAAAACCTATATGCTCAATTCATTAAGAAAAAAGAAAACAATACCCCAACCCAACACCTGATTTACAAAAAATAGGGGTATGCCCTGACCCACAAATTCAATTTTCATAGGAAATTAGCAATACAAACCTGGTTTATGGAGATGTTTCGGGATTCAGTTCAATAGAATTCCAGAATCATAATGTCCCATAAGATGGAAAATAAAACCACAAAAATGGAGAAATGAAAATATTACATATCGCTTAAGAAATAATATTATGAAAGAAAAACTTGTAAAGCAAAAGGAAGACCTATCTCAGATACAAACTATTTTGCAAAGCCTGGATATTGACAACGATGAAAGATTTCAATGGGGTTCAGAAGGATCACTACAGGACTATGAATATGACTTAAAGATTGTAAAAAAAGATGTCAGCTTTTACCTGAAAGAGGATTTGTATTACATAAACCGTATAAGGCAAAATTACATCTCATCTACACCCGATACGGAAGAGCACAAAATCTTAGAAGCTGAGTTAAGCAGAATGAAAAAAATGTACAATTATAAGATCAATTATCTGACTATTATGTCTCACCTGAAAGATATGGTGGATAAGCCTAAGATTGAATTGGCTAAACTTGAAAAAAGATACTCAGATCAAATTCGCCAGCTGGAATATGAACGTTCCAGACCAATACATTTCAGGCAACGTACCCATGAAGGATACAAGAGGAAAATAATTAGAAAGTCTGAGCGATCATATGATCAAAAAATAAAAAAAACAAAAAAAGACCTCGAAGATGAGAAAAAAGAAACAGCTATCAGGATAAAAAAAGAAGAAAAAGAGCTGTTCAAAGAAGTTACTCAGTTTCTGAAAATTGATGAACGTTATATATCGCTTATAAAATCAGGTGTTATGTTATTGCCTAGTGACTCACGCCTGGCAGCAATTTTCCCAAAAAGCCGGTGGCTCACATTCAACAGTTCCAACAAAATTAACAGACATGAAATCATGCATCAGCATGCGCGCAAACTTTTAATGAAGCATAATTTGTTTACAGGAGAAACAGGCATATTACCTGGTAGCAGGAAAGGATGTATTTGTATTATGTACATTAAAGAGGGACACATGAAAGATCGTAGTGGAGCAACTTTCAGACCTGTCTTTGGAGCCTCTGGTATCAGACCTTATGGTGAAAAATTTAATTTAGAAGAAGTACAGATTGAAAGAAATAGTTATATCAGTATGGGAGTCCCCGATCCCATAGATGCAGCCGGTAATTCTTATGAAAAAACAGTCGAAAGGTTACTTAAGCACGTGGATATTATGCAACGCCTTGGCATAAAACCACCTTCAATGCAATCCAGCTTATATTTCCTGCAAACTCCCGAATATAGGGACAATAAAAATAGACAAAACAGGATCACTATGCTTGAAAACTGGATGCCAAGTAACTGTGCTGAACCAGCTATTATGACGGCCATTTACCAAATGTACAGCCGGCCGGCTGATATTTACCTGTCCGTACCTTTTGAAGGTTATTTGTCTGAAGGAAAACTTTTACTTAAATATACCTGTGCGAGGTGTGCCCTATCGGAACCTGCTTTTATGTCACCAGTCGACACAAGCACAGGACAAAGGCTTACCGACATGCGCTTACAGAGTAATAGATCGTTCCTAATAAGCGATCGTATATTATCTGAAGGGCTAATGTATAATCATGCCAAGAAGAAAAACAATGAGGAGGACAAAGCTCATCCTTATAGTAAAAAGGATGTTGCTATAAAACGTACAGCTCTTCTCAATCAGGCATATGGTTTTGAACATGTAAAACGTGGACACGAGCAAGTCGCTATGGATACCACAATGATACTCATGATAGGTCTGAAATTTAAATAAAAAGATACTGACCATATACTGCGATAGTAAGATGCGGATATGCATATGGCTGCAACAATAGCATCGTTAAAGAAAATCCACATCAATTTTAGTACAATACCGCAAGTTTCGGATTTCTTATTTCTCTGTGTAAAGCTAATTTTACTTCATAAAGATCATGATATGAAAGATATAGAAAAGAGGCTTGCTGCGAAGGATTGGCATTCAGTAAAAAGAGAACTGCACGATAAGGGTTTTGTGATTGTCCGGGATGTATTAAGCAAAATGGAATGTGACAATTTAATTGCTTTATACAATGCAGACAACACGTACCGCAAAACCATCAATATGGAACGATATCGTTTTGGCCGGGGAGAGTATAAATATTTCCAATATCCTTTACCTGAACTCATTACCACGATCAGGGAACAGGTATATGCTGAAATAGCACCGGTGGCCAATCAGTGGATGCAGGAACTTGCTATCGAAAAAACATTCCCTTCCACACATAAGGAGATGAAAAAACTCTGTATGGAACATAACCAGGAAAAGCCAACAGTATTAATATTAAAATATAGTGAAGGTGGATTTAACACCTTGCATCAGGATCTGTATGGTGAAATTTATTTTCCGATGCAGATCGTTTTTATGCTAGATCAGACAGAGGAGGATTATACAGGAGGAGAATTTGTTATAACAGAGCAGATTCCCCGTGCGCAATCCAAAGCTAATGTATTAAAACCCAACCGGGGCGATATGCTGATACTCACAACCAATTTCCGTCCGGTGAAAGGGTCTAAAGGGTATTACCGGGTTCATATGAAACATGGTGTAAGTCCTGTTTACAGTGGACACAGGCACAGCCTGGGTATTATTTTCCATGATGGATTGAGTTAAGTCTTACCTCCATCAAAACGGTTTAAAAGACTTTTTGAGATAAAAATAAATCTGGAAACCAATATCAAGCAATAAGATGATAAAGCATACCGATCTCGGCCAGACTTCCGAGGAAAGAAAAAAAGCGCTCAGCTCTCTGATCCGTAATGGCGTTATAACACTTGGTGGTTATAAAAAAGCAAAGATTTATGGTTTACTTTCGTGTTCTTCAGGTAAAAGAATGAAGACCGAAAACCGTGTTTTCTTTAAAAACGAAGAAGAAGCGCTTACATATAACTATAGGCCTTGCGGAAACTGCATGAAGGAAAAATATGAGGAATGGAAAAAGAAGACTAGTAAAGTGAGAACTACATAAGAATCATCGGATCATACATAATAAAAGTGAATATTAATCCTATATTGTTGTATCCATTATTAAATACTTTGAAAAGGAATTTACGGAATTCTCATTCGCTCCTCACATCATATTTTAATAAAGTTTATTTATGTATATTGGATATGTATTTTTTATAAAAAAATAAAAACTAAATACCAATTTTATGAAAAACTTAAAAAACTTACCCCAAAAGCTCACCAAAAGAGAACTGAAAAAAATTACAGGAGGAAATGATCCGGATCTATCTTATCCGATGTGTACACCAAGACAATGCGAGACGCTTGATATGAAATGTGACCGCCTTAACAGCTGTCCACCACTCTATCCGGATCCGGACTAGTAATGAAATATTGAGATCTGCTCACAAAAAAAGCATCATTAAAATAATGATGCTTTTCTTATATTTATAGTATATCTGATTACTTAAGCCTGCCATTCATCTCCTTAACAAAATCATCCCATTGCTTATTCAGATACGTCAATGACTGTTTCTTTTCACTTTCATTCAGAGACGAATAATTAATTGAATTAAAAACAAGCTTCTTCAGGGCTTTTACATCAAGTTCCCAATACATATACGCGACCCAGAAATCATATCCAAGACCTTCGTATCCGTAAACACTAGGATCATCACTGTTAATGGAACACTGTATTCCGTTACTTAGCAAAACTCTTGCAGGATGATTTCTCAGATCACTCACATATCCTAAAACCTGGTTACTGATCGGGCTAACCTCAACAAGCTTATTTTGTTTTTTGATCAGTTCCATAGTTTTGGGAAAATAGATCAGATTCAAACCATGTCCGATTCTTGGGTTGTCCAGTGATGCAATATCGATCATATTTTTATTAAAGACAGAAACGCTTTCCCCTGCATGAAGGAAAAGAGGCATCTTTACGCCATACTTTTTACTGAGTTCATTCAGTTTCGCCCAATCTTCCCGAAAAGAGTAAATACTATTCCCGGCAGCCTCATCGGCCACAAGGTCAAAACCTGAAATAACATCCGGAAATTCTTTTTTAAGTTCAAAAGCTGTTTCAAGTTGTTTTCCTATAGCCTGTGGATCTAAAAATTTAAAACTTGAGTAAATTAATTTCAGACTGAATTCCGGGTACTTTTTCTGTATCTCTTTCACTACTTCCTGCAAATCTGTGACTGAAGTTTTCAGAGGGCATTTTCCATGCTGAAAATCGTACAATTCATCAAAAACATATCTTATTTCTACATGCTGTACTTTATTTGCCGCTAAATCTTCAAATCCTTTTTTATAATACTCTTTGAAAAAAGGACGGTAAGGTAACAGGAGGCTTATCCTTGTAAAGCGTTTTTCAAATTCAATCCAGTAATCCGAATACGTACAGAGTGATTCCCGCTTCAGCAGAAGAAGTTCTGTCAACTGTTTTTCAAAGCCGGGTTCGGAACTCAATTTTTGATCAAGGCTGACAAATCCTTTTGGGACTTTCCCATCTTGAAAAAACGCCAGCTGCCCGAAAATAAAATCTTTGGTATCCGCCTGATCATAGATATAGCATTCTTTATATTTTCTTGCTGCAGCAATTACCCATTTAGCATCCGTGATCCCGCCACTATGCGTATGCAGTAATCCTCCTTTAGGCATTGATTGGAAGATCTCAAATAATTTACTGCTTTCAATCAGAGGTTTTAATTCATTAAATGAGCTATTATATAAAGATACTTTTTGCTTTTCTGCTCCGGCCAGGAAATCTTTTCTTATCTGAAATAGTTTTTGATCCAAAGCAATTTCAGCATCAGATAACTTTACATCAGCATCGAAAGCAATTGCTTTATTCTGCTGTTCCAGCTGCATCCAGTTTTGTTGATATGCAGAATTTTCAGCCACTTTGCTTTGGCATCCAAATAAAGGAAATCCAAAAAATAACAGATAAGTAATATATTTTTTCATCATAATATCGAGGGTTATATGGCATAATTCGGCATGCCTAAGAATTAATTATTATCAAAAATATAATTAATTTTTTGAGTAAAACAACTTCAACCTGGCAGAATCTCAGATAAAATAAAGGAATGCAGCCGCTAAGAACTGAGTCTCAACGACTTTATTTTTGATACTCCTGATTTATATTTTGTTCTTTTAGGATCATCAAAATTATTTCAACCTGAATGAACCCCAAACAGCATCTTATTAATAAGGCTTCTGAGATTATACTTCAGAAGCCTTATTTTTCCATATTTTCCAAAACTAAAAAATTCCTTTTTTGTGATTTGCTATTTTAGCCGTCAGGGCTGGGGTAATTCCAAAATGATCTTCAACAAGTTGCGCTGGATTAGAGGCCAGCCAGTCATTCAAGGATATATCCTGATATTCGTCAGAATTGAAAACAATAATCAATTTAAGGGTTTCAGTGCCGGTGTTTTCTATATAGTGACCGAAACCTTGCTTGATAAAAGAAACCATACCTTTTTTATAAGGCATTGTTTTTACCCGTCCATGTGAACCAAAAATACTCAGATTTCCCTGTCCGCTCATAACGTATTGCCACTCGTCGGCATTAGGATGCCAGTGCAGTTCACGGATTGCTCCTGGTTCGATATCCATCCGTAAAGCAGTTAAAGTCTTTTGAATAGGGAATTCCTGAGCAGATACTTTTATAGTAGAACCACCAGGATATTTTTCATAAACACCATCGGTCTCCATGCGAAATTTATGGGCCGCATAACTTGGAGGTATATTGGGATCTATGTTTTGTGGTTTTTTGGCTGTGGCTATTTTCCCCGTACCAATATAAAGCTCTTTATGAGGAGAGGATGCAAATGCATTTGCCGGTAATCCGGAATTGCGTGCCAGTATCTCAGGAGAGAGATGGTTGATCCAGTCTGTGGAACTGAAAGTTCCAAATTCAGAAAAGTGACCATTGTCAAAGACTAATAAAAACAGGCATGATTGATCACCAATACACTGCAGGCAATGTCCGTGGCCCTTCGGGAAATACCAGATATCACCTTTCTCGAAATCATCTGTTGCCGTAGTTCCATCCGGAGCAACAACAGTTGTGCGTACACTTCCTTCTAACACATAAGCCCATTCTGCTGCGATTGAATGCCAGTGTAATTCACGGAAGCTACCCGGGTTTAACCGCATAATTACTCCTGCAATACTTTGCGATACCGGAAATTCTTCTACAGTCGCTTCTTTGGCTGTACCACCGGGACCTACCCAGCCCTTACTACCATTTTCAATGTCGTATACAAAATCTTCCAATTCTTCTACCTTGGGATCGTTTGACCCATTTTTTACTGAAGTTTCGGCCTTTTTTGGAATTAATAAATCTAGGCCTGTTGATGCTGTTACCAAACCAAAGCTTGATAAAGATACTGCGGAAAGAAATCCACGTCTTGTTGTTGCCATATCTTTTTATATTAATATTAAAACAAATGTAAAATTTAAATATGACATCTCAAAGCAAAACATCATATGTTTTTAAAAAACATCATATGTTTAATTTTTATACTTATATAACTGTATTGAAAGGCGTTTGCTGGTAAAATAACATTTTCAACGAGTCCAACTACCTCAGAATTCTAAGGAATTATATGATGTTTACCAGAAATGTCGTATGTTTGCTGCAAAGGAGTTAGCGAATCATGAAACTTTACGAAAAGGTAATTAGTCTGATAAAGAAAGATATTTCTCAAGGGAAATACAAAGCGGGGGAAAAGATACCTTCCGAACCTGAACTGATGAAGTTATATGGCGTAGGTCGTTCCACGATCAGAGAAGCGATTAAAACCATGGCCATTTCAGGGATTCTGAAAGTACAGCAGGGATCCGGGACTTTTGTTAATAACAGCTTCCAGGAGGTCAGCATTGAGCAGCGCTTAAGACGTGCAGATTTTGATGACGTCAATGCAGTAAGGAGACTTCTGGAGAAGGAAATTGTAAAATTGGCCGCACAAAATCGTACTGAGGAACAACTTCAGGAGATCGAACAATATTTAGAAAATCGCAGACTGGCTATTCATGCTGAAGACGCTCAGCTTTGTGCCGATACAGATATTGCTTTTCATATAGCGATTGCCAAGGCTTCCTCAAACCCAGTATTATCTGATTTATATTACAGTTTCACCTTAATCATGCGTAATTTTTTTCTTGCAAGAGAAAAGCAAGGAATCAGCCGTTTTGCAATGAATCATCATTTGCATGAACAATTATTTAAAGCGATTAAGAACAAAAAAACCAACCAAGCCCAATTAGTTCTTCAAAGAATTCTGGACAATAACTATTAAGATTTTTGATATACACCAGCCGTTATTTGTGGATCTTGTTTACAACAATAGCTACAGCTAATAATTATTGGACAGTCTCACTCTTAAAGAAAACAATAGCCCTTCTGTATTTCAGAAGGGCTACCCTTATTGCATTTCAGCTAATACATCCTTCAGTTTTTTAAGGTATTGTCCAAAATATTTATTAAATGTGTATTCACTGATCAGATAATGGAATCCGAATATCGCCACATATATACATAATCTGAGAGGAAAATCAATTTTAGCCAGCAGGTCAAGTCCCTGAATCCAATCCACCCTATTATATCTGAGTAAAACTTCCGAAGAAATGATCAGCAATAAAAAAAGGAACCTTGTTGCTATAAGATAACGACCATTGCTTTTGATAAGTTTCCTGATCTTTATTTCAATATCTTTCTTTACCGGGCCATTAAACGTTTCCAAACCATTGATCAGTTTTAAATTGAAAAAATGATAAATGATCATTACAGGCAGAATGGCGGCCGCCACCCATATAAAAAAACTGTTTCCCGTTTTATTTGCATTTATGCCTGCAATTATTAAAAAAACGAAAAGAGCGGGTAAAATCATCAGCTGCTTTTTTGTTCTTTTTTTGAGGGCATCAAGTGGAGAGGCTATCCCTCTTCTAGTAGCAGAAATAATATCAAATTCGTTCTGATCTACATTGACTGAAATTGTTTTCCAGTTGTTTTTCAATACATCTAATTCCATCTTATTTGTTGTTTGTTAAGGTTCTTAATTTGTCTTTAATCCTGTTCATCTTTACTCTCAACGTTGCATTGCTGATCCCCAGAATCTCTTCCATTTCATCGTAAGATTTATCTTCCAGGTACAACATTACAACCGATTTTTCCACATCATTCAGTTGTTGTATCGCTACATACAACTGTTGATGCTGTTCTTCTTTCAATCCCGTATCTTCTTCATAGGAGACCTGAACGTACTGCAGTTCAATATCAATGATCTGAATAGAACGTTTCGGTTTGGAAAGACTCATCAGAACCGTATTAATAGCAATCCTGTAGAGCCAGGTACTGAATTTTGACTCACCTCTGAATTTCGGATAAGATTTCCACAACTGAATAATAATATCCTGATACATCTCCTGAATAGTATTGGGATCATTGCTATACATCCTGCAAACCTTATAGATTAAAAGTTTATATTCTTTTAGCCTGAGCTCAAACTCTAATTCTAAATCTGTCTTTTTCAAATCTTTAGATTTTAGCTATTTGTTACCCGTTGTAACAAAATGTTACGAAATAATTGATCTAAAAAAATAATCCCTCCTGATGTTTTCCGGAGGGATTATTTTCTAAATCTTTTTCTAATTTATATTAATCAAACTTAATGAACATCTGATCGAAATTCATCGTCATTTTATTAAATTTTCGGATAACATCCTGCCCTATATTTCCATACACGGTTTCTTTATTGATCTTATCTTTTAGTAAACGGATATCCCTTAATTCGATTTCTTTTCCAAGGATATGGAAAGTATGATTTATTTTAAATCCATCGTATTCGGCTTTTCCACCAGCTCCTCCCATGTCGATCTTACTTACTTTATAATGCTCATCGATTTCTTTTTTATTCTCCTGGTAAAAGGGAGCATATAACATCGTCTGATCTGCTCCCGTATCAAAACTATAGTGTTTTCCATCTATAAAAATAAGAGGTGAAAGACCGTCGATCGCCATATTGGAAGGACTACTTATTTTGGTTTCAGCCTCCGGTACAATAAAATAGTCATCCTGTGTCAGCTGCACTTCACGAAGTGCTTCAATAACAGGAAATCCAAGAATGCCATTGATCTGGTATTTAATTTGCGGAAAGCTAAGCGCAGTATCAGCAAACACCAAAAAAACAGCATTTTCTATGATGACATTCCCTAGCTTAAACTTTTCACAAACCGCCAGGTCAGCCTTTACGGATATACCGGTAATTGCATCCACATCTATGCCTGCGGGAATAATCCTCATTTTCAAACGCTTAGCCGCAGATTCTGAAATAGTAGATATATTAGCTCCCGTATCGAAAATAAAATTCATAAAATCGTCACCAATCTGCACTTTGAGATTTTTTAAATTAGCCACATCTTTTTCCATTTTCATGTTTGTACTCCCTTTCATCGTAACTTTCTGACGAGGCTCCTTTTCAAGTGCTGTCCAGATTTTCAGGTTATTCTTCAGATCACTCCTCTCTTCTTCTGTCAATATCTGATCATATTTTTTCAGGGTATTCTGTACCGCAGTTTTTGCTCCCGCATAATCATATTGCTTCATACTGTTATCCTCTTTGAGATGAGATATTTTCAACAGTAGTGAATCTGGTAGCGTTATTGTTTTCAACTCTTCCAGTTTCAAAATTTTCAGGTCGGACTCCCGGGGCTTATTGAATGCATTGTTAAGAATCGCTTCCGTAAAGTATTGGTATTCTACCGGCAATTTTTTCACGGCTGTTGCAAAAATTTCACGTGCACTGAAGAAGTTTTTTGTCTGTATTTGCGCATACAAACTATTAAATTCAGAATTATGGGTCTGGCTAAAACTAAAGCTACAAACGAACAGGAAGGTCGTTACCATAATTTGACCAATAATCTTATTCTTATGAAACAACTTTCCCCTTTCTAAGTTTTTCCTAAATCTTTTAAACTTAATTTTATAATTTTTCATACTACCAAACTTTTCATTAATAATTTAAATATTTAGTCCGCTAATTTATTAAATACAGCAACGCTACACATATAAATTACTTAAAATTTTAAACACTTACCATCAATCCATTTTCCCTGATCATCCCTATTATCAATAATCTTGTCATATTGTTGCTGCAACCCTGTTCAATTATCAGCACTTAAACTGACCAGCTTGGTACAAAATTATTGAAGCAATTCATCGAATTGATTCTCATTCGTTTTGTAAAAAAGACAACGTTTTTAATATTATATTTTTGTAATACAAAAAACAAATCCCTACCCGTTGAAATATTTAATTTTTATTTGTACATTTGCGTGACGTTATCGGATAATTGTAAACATTTTACAATTGAAGTAACACAGATTGTACCCGTTTAATGACCGGAATAAAAATTTAAGAAACAGATAATTAGCATTATTTGGAGTACGGATTTTATGATATGGATGTGACCATCTTTATACAAAATCAACTGAATTTTCTACCAATTCAGTCTGCTCATTTTTTCCAAATATACCCCTATTTGTATGTTATCTTTTTGTAATATTAAAAAAACAAATCTCCACCTATTGAAATATCACATTTTTATTCATATATTTGCTTAATATTGCTAAATAATTATAAATATTTATAATTATTATCACATAGATTGTACCAGTTTTTTCATAAGAATAAAAATATAAGTTTCAGGTGTTTAATGATATTTGAAGGCTAAAAAGAGTCATTGTTAAAAAATCATTACCAAATCGCCTTTATTATTAAACATATCACAGAATTAATTATTTTTATTCCATCATAACAGACGATCGTTCTATATATCGGACGTTCAGCATCCTGCTATGACATTTCCCGCCGTTTATCTCAAAATTATAAATGTAATGAAAAATCTAATCACCATCGACTTAAAGCCCCATGAAAAGAGCAATGTAGAATGCATGCCTTATAAGCACCGCTCAATAGCATTTTGGAAAACCAATTCTTTTAAAATTAAAGAATAATCATTAAATACTATTTATTATTGAATATATAATATAATTTTACTATTTTTATTCCTCCATAACAAAACAACCGGATATAACATTAAACGTTTTACCGATTGGTTATAGGAATCCTGATCACTCAATATAAAAACGCCATGAAAAACATAACTATTATTGGGCTTACTCCTTTCGAGAAGCCGGATGCCCATCTTATATTAAAACTACACCAGGCAGGTGCATTTGCTGTTTTAAGTTTGGGACATGAGTCAGCAATCGCCCAGGCAGCACTTCATCAATTAGACCAGACCGATATACCTTCTTACGGTATTTATTCCTCCGATGATAAATTCGAATCCCTTCAAATCTCTGAAAAAGTAGAATTTGTGATCCTTCCATTTGGCACTTCCGCCAATCTCTTCCCGAATTTACCGATTGTTTATCAGGTAAGCAGTCTGGAAGAAGCCAAAGAAGCTGAGCGTATGGAAGCTGCAGGTATTATTATTAAAGGAAATGAAGCCGGTGGACTTGTAGGATATGAGTCAACATTCGTTTTATTTCAGCGAATCATAAAAGAAGTAACCTCTATCCCGGTATGGATCCAGGGAGGCGTGGGACTTCATACCGCTGCCGCTGCAAAAGCACTGGGAGCAACCGGTGTTGTACTGGACAGCCAGCTTTCGCTGTTTCCGGAAAGCTCTGTTCCACAGGATCTAAAAGATCTCTGCTCAAAGCTTAACGGAACCGAAACAAAAATCATTGCTAACCATCGTGTTTTGGTAAGACCCAACTCACCTTCTTTACCGGAAAATGCCACCGAAGAAGACCTTAAAGAATTTTTCACAGATCTTGACCCGGCTAACAGCTATATCCCAATGGGACAAGATATTTCATTAGCAACAGACCTCTTTGAAGACTTCAAAAACCTGAAGAAAATGGTTTTTGGATTTAAAGAAGCCATGTATGGACACCTTAAACAGGCAAAAGCCCTACAGGTAATTGACGAGGAAAATGCTTTAGCGAAAGAGCTAAACCTTCGTTACCCTATTGCTCAGGGCCCAATGACCCGTGTCAGTGATGTTCCTTCGTTCGCTAACGCTGTAGCTGATGCAGGCGCCTTGCCTTTCGTTGCCCTTTCTTTACTTAAAGGAAACCAGGCTAAAGATTTGGTTATGGATACTAAAAAGCTTGCGGGAGAAAAAACTTGGGGTGTAGGAATTTTAGGATTTGCTCCCCAGGAATTACGAGATGAGCAAACCTCTTATATATTGGAGGCAAAACCTCCTGTAGTTTTAATTGCCGGAGGAAGACCTGCCCAGGCAAAAATATTTGAAAAAGCGGGAATAACGACCTTTCTTCATGTTCCTTCACCGGCTTTGCTGGACATTTTCTTAAAAGAAGGAGCCCGAAATTTCATATTTGAAGGACGCGAATGTGGCGGACACGTAGGACCGCTTTCAAGCACTGTTCTTTGGGAAAAACAAATTGAACGTATATTAAAAGAAGAACACCCGGAAAATATCAGCGTCTTTTTTGCAGGTGGGATCCATAATGCATTTTCAACGGCATTTGTTTCTATCATGGCAGCACCTCTTGCAGCAAGAGGTGTAAAGGTTGGAGTATTGATGGGTACAGCATATCTTTATACCCAGGAAGCCGTACTTACGGGTGCTATCCAGGAAGAATTCCAGATACAAGCCATGCAGGCAAAAGACACCGTTTTATTGGAAACCGCACCGGGACATGAAACGCGTTGCCTGAACACGGCATTTGCTCAACATTTCAGTGCTGAAAAAACAAAACTTCTGGCAGCCGGAATGGATAAAAAACAGGTTTGGGAACAGCTTGAAAAGCTCAACGTAGGCCGTCTGAGGATTGCAGCAAAAGGAGTAGATCGTCAGGGGGACCAACTCGTTAATATTCCTAAAAATCAACAGCTGGATCTTGGGATGTACATGATTGGTCAGATCGCTACCATGCACGACCGAGTTATTTCGATTTCGGACCTTCATGAAGATGTTGCTGTAGATAATTTTAAATATATACAGGATGCCGCTTTACCGGAAGAACCATCTTCTCATGAAAAACCGCTTGACATAGCAATCATAGGTATGGAATGTATATTTCCGGGTGCAAAAAATCTGGAAGAATACTGGCGTAATATCATTTTAGGAAAAGACAGTGTAACAGAAGTACCCGATGAACGATGGAATAAAGAGCTCTATTATCATCCGGATTCAGATGGACCGGATGTATCCCATTCCAAATGGGGTGGATTCATTCCGAAAATTGATTTTGATCCGCTTGCCTTCGGAATACCTCCTCAATCTCTCGCCGCTATTGAACCTACACAATTATTAACATTACTGGTGGCCAAACGTGCCATGGAAGATGCAGGTTATGGTGAGAAACATATCAACAGAGAAAATATCTCTGTAATCATAGGAGCTGAAGGTGGTAATGACCTTGCGAACAGCTACAGTTTCAGAGGGTATTACAAACAGGTTTTCGGGGAACTTCATGACGAAGTAAAAGAAGCATTCCCACATACTACAGAAGATTCATTCCCGGGTATTTTAGCCAATGTAATCGCCGGAAGAATCACCAACCGTCTGGACCTTGGTGGAAGAAATTTCACGGTAGATGCCGCTTGCGCATCATCTCTGGCCGCAATAGAACTAGCATGCCAGGAGCTTGTATTAGGCAAATCGGATATGGTGCTGGCCGGTGGAGCAGATTTGCACAACGGGATCAACGATTATCTTATGTTTTCAAGCACACATGCACTTTCCCGAAAAGGAAGATGTGCAACTTTTGACAGTGAAGCCGACGGAATTGCCCTAGGAGAAGGGGTTGCTATTCTTGTCCTGAAACGATATGAAGATGCCTTACGTGATGGTGACCGCATTTATTCGGTGATCAAAGGTGTCGGAGGATCCAGTGATGGTAAGGCTTTAGGGCTTACTGCTCCACGAAAAATTGGCCAGGTAAGAGCACTGGAACGTGCTTATGCCCAAGCAGGTATTAGTCCTGCAGCTGTAGGATTAATAGAAGCTCACGGTACAGGAACCGTAGTCGGAGATAAGACCGAACTTAATGCATTAACCAATCTATTCAGCCGCTCTGGAGCGATACCGGGCCAGACTCACCTGGGATCTGTAAAAACCCAGATCGGACATACCAAATGCGCGGCAGGATTAGCAGGGCTGATCAAAGCATCATTAGCAGTGTATCATGGTGTAAAACCACCTACCCTTCACCTTCAGCAGCCTAATGCTTATTATAATGCACAAACCAGTCCTTTTGCATTCTATGCAGAAAGCGGATTGTGGGGCGATGAAAACCGTTATGCGGGAATCAGTGCTTTTGGATTTGGCGGAACCAATTTCCATACTGTGATTGCCAATCATTTGAAACAGGAAGAGCCTGTGACCATGCAATCATGGCCATCGGAATTATTTGTATTCCGTGGAGATACTTATGAAGAAGCAAAAAGCCAGCTAAGCCAGATCACTTCTTTACTGGAAATCAATGATGATATCTCATTGAAAGATATAGCATACAGCTTAAGCGTAGGTTCTGAAAAGCCTGTCCAGTTGAGTATTGTAGCGGACACAGCTGAAGATCTGATGATGAAGATCGAGCTGATCCTGTCCGGCATCGAAACCAAAGACACTTTTACCGTTAATAAGAAAGCCGGTAAGGTAGCCTTTTTATTCCCGGGACAAGGCAGCCAGCGTATCAATATGGCGCGTGATCTGTTTGTCGTATTCCCTGCAATGCGTAAACTTCTGGACCAGTACCCTGAGCTCGAAAAAGTAGTTTTCCCTTCTACGTCTTTCGATCCGGAAACTTTAAAGCAACAAAAAGAAACCATTAAAGATACCCGCCTGGCACAACCTCTTTTAGGAATTGTGGATCTTGCACTGGCTAAATTCCTTCAATCCCTGGGAATTGTTCCGGATATGCTCGCTGGTCACAGCTACGGAGAACTGCCTGCATTATGTTTTGCCGGTGTTTTTAAAGAAGAAAAACTTGTAGACCTTAGCAGACGCAGGGCGCATGCTATTCTGGACTCTGTGGAAGGCGGAGATCCGGGTACCATGGTAGCTGTAAGCATAACAAAAGAACGTTTATTACCGATCCTTGAAAAAACTGAAGGCTGCTATCCCGTAAACTATAATGCACCTTCCCAGTGTGTGGTTGCAGGAAGTACCAATGCAATCAATAACCTGATAACAATCCTTAAACAGGAAGGAATTTCTGCTAAAAAGCTGGAGGTTGCCTGTGCATTCCATAGTCCTGTTGTTGCCAAATCCAAAGATCTGTATACAACGGTACTCAACGATATTCCATTTGAGGAAATGCAGATTCCTGTCTGGTCGAATACTACCGCAACAGTATATCCGACAGGATCTTCAGAAATAAAGGAAAGACTAACAGACCATCTTGTACAGCCGGTGAGATTTGTAGAGCAAATTCAGGCGATGTACGAAGACGGAGCGAGAATATTCATCGAGGTAGGACCAGGAAAAGTACTTACCGGATTAACGCAATCTTCCTTAGGTAAAGATCAGTTGACCTTGTTTGTGGAAGACAACAGTCGTAATAAATTCAGCCATCTTCTGTGCATGCTTGCCCAGTACTTAGGTACGGGTCGAAACTTTGACATCAGCAAGCTTTTCGATGGCCGCAATACTCGATTTATTCAGATTGACCAACCTGATCTTTATAAGAAAAACCCAGCCATCTGGCGTGTTAACGGACAAACAGCACACCCTACTACAGGTAATTTGCCTGCCAATGGTGCACTACCCATTTTAAACCCTATCCAAATGAACAACTTTACTAATAATCAAGCACCTGCAACCGAGAATTTACCAGCCGCCGAGCGTATGCTGCAGGAATATTTAAATAGTATGAAGATGATGATACAGGCTCAAAGGGATGTAATGCTTTCGTTCCTGGGTCAGAATCCTCAAATTACTTCTGCTCCCGTGTATCACGCACCGGTAACAAACGCAACCAATGGAACCAACGGGGCTAACAACGTGGTTACGATACCAGCTTCGCAAATCGTTACAGAAAAACCGGCAGTTGTTACTCAGACAAAACAAGCCCCAACAAAAGACGTTAAAACTTTATTATTACAGGTCGTAAGCGAAAAAACCGGATACCCGCATGAAATGCTGGGTATGGAAATGGATCTTGAAGCGGACCTTAGTATTGATTCCATCAAAAGAGTTGAGATCATAGGAACACTTCGAAGTGAGCTGGGTGCTTTATCTATGGACAGTTCTAATGAAGACACTGTAATGGAGCAACTTGCCTCTATCAAAACTTTAAACGGACTGGTTTCCTGGCTTACGGAATTTATGGGAGCTCCTGCTGCAGTGAATACAAAAACTGAGGCCGTAGAAGTTGCAGAACCGAAAAATCAGCCTTCTTTTTCCCTGGAAGATCTTCAAAATGCAATCCTGGATATTGTAAGTGAAAAAACAGGATATCCGAAAGAAATGCTGGGTCTGGACTTGGATCTTGAAGCAGATTTAAGCATCGATTCCATCAAAAGAATGGAAATTATCGGAGACCTGAAAACCAAGATAGGATTCGGACAAGATTTAGAGCAGGCAGATGACATCATGGAGAAACTGGCAGCGATTAAAACCCTTCGGGGACTGGCATCATGGATCAGTGAGCTTAATGGAAAAAGCAGTGAAGCCAGCCATGAAGCAGAAGCTAAAATTACTGAACAGATATCAGGAGAAGCTCAGGAACAGGCCATGTTATCACGTCTAAGGTTTGACCTTACACCAAGTGATGTTTCTGCAATACAAAATACAGAAACAATAAAAGGAAAGCGTTTCGCCATTACTCCTGCTACGATTATAGAAACATTAGCCATTAAAAATATACTTGAAAAATGCGGAGCCATCGGTGAAGTGATCGATATGGAAACGGACCTTAAAGATTTTGACGGGCTTATCATTCTTGACATCTTCTCTTCTGAAGTAAAAAACGGCATCATTGAATATGTTGACCTTATAAAGAAGCTGGACTTCGATAAAGTAAAATGGGTATACCTGATATCCGATATTCCTGCACATCTTCAGGAACTGACCGATATTAAAGTATTACGCCATTATCAGGGATATCCAGGCTTCTTTAAAAGCCTTGCCAGGGAGTATGAGCAAACATCATGCAGACTGATCAACCTGAGTACTCCTCAGGATCTTGATCAAATTGCAGATATTGCCTTAAAAGAAATACTTACGACAGACAAGCCATCCGAAGTTATTTATAAAGATGACCAACGTCACAAGGTAGATATTATACCATCTCCTCTATCAACCAGCCTGGAGGAAGCACACATCCAATTGAACAAAGAATCTGTAGTGCTTGTATTAGGTGGTGGACAGGGCATCACGGCTGAACTTGTTAAACACATGTCCGAAGCCTACCCTTGCACCTATATCCTTGTTGGCCGGTCTGCAGATCCGCGAGAAGGAACGTCTGATCTTAAAGAATTGGAAACCCTGAAAACGAAAGAAGAAATCAGAAGTTACCTGATTAAAACAGGACAATTTACTTCTCCTTCAGAAATAGAAAAAGAAACGGTTAGGGTATTTAAGAACAATCAGATCCTGCGTACTATCAGAGATATGGAACAACTTGGAAGTACGGTAGTTTACCATTCCCTGGATCTTTGTGACGAAGACGGATTATGCGATCTTATCAATACTATTTATGATAAATATGGGCAGCTGGATGGCGTGATCCACGGTGCAGGCCTTCTGGAAGACAAACTATTTAAACAGAAAACAACCAGTTCGTTCGGACGTGTATTTGATACCAAAGTAAAACCGTTACGTGTATTAGCAGAACAGCTTCGTCCGGAATGCCAGTTTGTAGTTCTCTTCTCAAGCATTGCTTCCGTATATGGAAATAAAGGGCAGACGGACTACGCAGCAGCCAATAGTGTATTGGATGATTACGCCAAAGCTCTGGATAAAAAATTAACAGGAAAAGTGATCTCCATCAACTGGGGACCATGGAAAGGTGCCGGTATGGTTTCCTCAACCCTGGAAACAGAATATGAACGTCGTGGAATCTCTCTGATTCCGTTGGATCAGGGAAAAGAGATCTTCCTTAATGAGATCAAGTACGGAACGGAAAGCCAGGTGCTGATCATGTCAGGAAATAATTGGTAAATCGCTGTATCAGATAACTATGAAAAAAACAGATATTGCTGTAATTGGCCTATCCTGTGTCTTCCCCGGAGCACAGGATGCCAACACCTTTTGGCAAAATATCATTAATAAGGTAGATTCTACCCAAACTGCACCTGCGGATCGTATTGATCCGATCCATTTCAGCGATACACCAGGTTCGGTTGACCGTTTTTATTGTCAGCGTGGCGGATTCATTCCCGATTATGAATTTGACCCCACCGCCTATGGTATTTTACCGTTAGCTGTAGAAGGCACCGAACCTGATCATTTGCTAACCCTTGATCTGGTGCAAAAAGCATTAGACGATGCCGGTGTATTCAAAAAACAGGTTTCGCTCGAAAAAACAGGAATCATCATTGGTAAAGGAAATTATACAGGCCCGGGAGCTACCCGTGCTATCGAAATCGTAAGGACCGGGGAACAAATATCTTCATTGCTTCAGGAGTTGCTTCCACAAATATCTCCTGCAGAAATTGAAAAAGTAAAACATGCTTTCCAGGAAAGAAAAGGACGCTTTGCTGCAGATACTGCAATGGGACTGATCCCTAACCTTGTTGCTTCTTTAGTGGCCAACCGGTTCAATCTGGGAGGAGCCGCATTCACAGTAGATGCCGCTTGTGCCAGTTCCCTGATTGCAGTAGACCACGCTGTTCAGGAGCTTAACAGGGGCCGTTGTGATATGGTTATTGCCGGAGGCGTACACACCGGACAAAATGCAGCTTTTTGGAGTATTTTCGCCCAATTGGGCGCCATGTCACGCCAACAGCAGATCAAACCTTTCAGCATGGATGCCGATGGATTATTGATTGGAGAAGGCTGCGGATTTGTTGTCCTGAAACGTCTGGAAGATGCCATCAGGGATCAGGATAAGATCTATTCCGTGATCAAAGGAGTTGGTGTAAGCAGTGACGGCAGTGGCACCAGTGTTATGAGCCCATCTGCAAAAGGCCAGCTGAAGGCACTACAACAGGCATGGATCAATGCAGACCTTGATGAAAAGAAAATCGGTTATCTTGAAGCCCATGGCACAGGGACACCGCTTGGAGATAAAACAGAACTTCAGACGCTCGCTCAGTTTTTTGGAAAAGAAGAATCTGCTCTTACGGCAGGTATCGGATCCGTTAAATCCAATATCGGACATGCCATGCCGGCAGCCGGTATTGCAGGTTTAATAAAAACGTGTCTGGCCCTGCATCATGATATCCTTCCCCCAACATTATATTGCGAAAATCCTATTGCCGATATGCAGCAAACCAGATTCGCACCGGTACAGGAACCTACAAGCTGGTCCAAAACCGGCTTACCGAAGGTAGCCGCTGTTAATGCATTTGGGTTTGGAGGAATCAATGCCCATGTGGTTCTTGAAGGATACGATATGCCTAAAAAAGATCGCGTATTGCTACTGGCCAGAAAAACACATCAGGAGTTACTTTCAGCTTTACAGAATAACGAAAGTACAACCGGAGAAGGGAACTACAGAGTGGCCATGTTTGATCCTACTCCTGAAAGAATAGAAAAACTTATTAAAATTGTATCCAAGGACAAACCTTGGCGTAATAAACAGGATATCTGGTACACCAATACTCCGTTGCTTCATGATGGAGGAAAAGTTGCTTTTGTATTCCCTGGACTGGATGGACTGGCAAAAGGCGAAGTAGAAAGTGTAAGCCGTTATTTCGGATTAACAGAACCAATACAAACAGAGGGCGAAGGTTTACTTACGGACGCATTAAATATATTCAACAACTGCAGCATCCTGGATAATTCATTGAAAAAACTAGGCATAATACCGGATATGAATGCAGGACACAGTTTGGGAGAATGGCTGGCCGGCTACTCCTCTGAGCTGGCAGAAGTGAATTCTGTAAAAGCACTGATCGATGTTCTGAATCCTGAAACATTTGAACTAAAAGATTCTAAGTTTATTGCGATCGGGGCAGGTATTGATATCATCACCCCCATTATTGAAACAATTCCGAATATCTATATTTCCAATGATAACTGCCCGAATCAGGTAATCCTTTGTGGCAGTAATGCTGCACTGGAAGAACTGGTCCCTTTATTAAAAGCCCAGCAGATATTTCATCAGATACTTCCCTTCCAATCAGGATTCCATTCACCTTTTATCGCAGATAAACTGGATATAATCCTGCAGGGAATGGAAAAAGCACAATTCCAGAAAACGAAAATCCCGTTATGGTCTGCAACGACGTTGGAGCCTTATCCTTCGGACGAGGAGGCCATCAGAAAACTAAGTGCGGAACATTTGGTTCAGCCTGTACGCTTCAGGGAACTGACGGAGAAATTGTATGAAGAAGGAGCCAGATTCTTTATCCAGATAGGTACCGGAGGACTGATCGGCTTTATAGATGATACCTTGAAAGGAAGACCATTCAGTACATTAGCATCAAGTGTCGCTACCCGATCTTCTCTTGCCCAGCTGCAACGTGTCGTTGCCGCATTATTTGTGGAGGGTAAAGATATTTCACTCGACTTTTTAGAAATACATCACGCTTCTAAAAAATCATCAGGTAAAGGTATTAAACTGGAATTGGGATCACCTATCATCCGTAATTTTAAAGAAGCCAAAACACTGGCTAAATCTTTTGATGTACCAGCACAAAACGGAACTTCCGCCATCGCAACGAAAAGCGGGCATCCTCTTGTGCAGGCTTTCCAGGAAAATATTGCGGATATGATCCGTATGCAGGAAGAAGTTTTAACGCTATTCCAGCACGGACCAAAGACGACAACTCAAAGTCCGGTAATTACTCAACCTAAAGCACCTGTAAGCAAGAATTTTTCAAAATCCCTGCATGTGAATCTTGATACCCATCCATACCTCATCGACCATAGTCTGCTTAGACAACCTGCAGGCTGGCC
This sequence comes from Chryseobacterium sp. Chry.R1, assembly GCF_039645525.1. Lineage (NCBI taxonomy): Bacteria > Pseudomonadati > Bacteroidota > Flavobacteriia > Flavobacteriales > Weeksellaceae > Chryseobacterium > Chryseobacterium sp. Chry.R1. The sequence continues at coordinate 2,522,134 of NZ_CP151793.1, read as the reverse complement.
TGATGTAACGGATATGGAACCTGTGATTCCCATGACCATGATCTTTGAATTACTGGCAGAAATAGCCCAGGCTGAGATCCCGGAAATGCAGGTCCATAAAATAATGAACATTAGCGTATTCCAATGGATGAACGTAGCCAAACCATTTGAAAAAACAGTGAATGGAGAATGGCGTTCTTCAACCCACGCTTATCTTGATATAGAAAATTTCGCCAATGCTGAAGTCATATTAAGATCTTCAACTCCTGCCGTACCGGTTTTTGATCTTTCGATCGGAGATCTGCTACCCATCCATCGTACTCCTGAGGAAATCTATGATAAACATATGTTCCATGGAGATGCTTATCAGGGAATTACAGAAATTTTATCCGTTGGAAGTAAAGGTATTATAGGAACGATTAAAGGAAATGGCGGAAAAGGTTCCCTGTTGGATAATGCAGGACAACTGTTTGGCTTGTGGCTGCAGCTTACCCTTACTAAAGACAGGATTGCTTTTCCGGTAAAAATAAGGGATATTGAATTCTTCGGAAACATGGAAGACCAGGACGGATTATTCGAATGTACATGTATTCTTACCGATTTAAATGAGGAATTTGCCACCGCCAACATTATACTGAAAAGAGATGGAAAGGTGTGGTGTGCCATTACAGGCTGGCAGAACAGAAGACTTGAAATCGATGAAGCATTATGGAATGTTTCCATGTCTCCTCTTCACAACCGTCTTTCAGAAGAAATAGCACCTCAGGTATTTTTCTTCCATCAGGCTTATACCAGAGTGGCTTCCTGGGACTTTATCCTGAAGCGATATTTCAACCAGACGGAAAAACAATACCACCAAAAACTACTACCCAACAAGAAGAAAAACTGGATGGTGAGCCGCGTTGCCGTAAAAGACGCCGTAAGGAATTTACTCCGTGAACAAAAGAATCACGCCTGCTATCCTATTACATTTGAAATAGGCTCAGATGAACTGGGCAAGCCTTACCTCATCAGCGATTTCACACAGGATATCCATGTGTCCCTTGCCCATAAGGGAAAAGAGGCTGTAGCTATCGCACGCCATGGAAAGTCCGTAGGAATTGATATGGAAACGATCGAGGAAAGAAGTTCCGGTTTCTATGATCTGGTATTCACAGATTCAGAGCTGGAATTATTAAAGGACAGGGATCAGGCGGAATGGACGACCCGATTCTGGGTTGCCAAAGAAGCCTATGGAAAGTTCCTGGGAAAAGGACTGCAAGGCAATCCTAAAGCATATGAAGTACAACTAATAAAGGATGATCATTTGTGGATCAACCAAACTGAAATAAAAACCATAAAACATCAAAATTATATTATCGGATGGACACTATGAACAACACATTAAAAATGAATCACGAGGAATTATTCACTCTTTTGAAAGGTTTTATCACTGAAGTTATAGGAGAGGAATTTGTTGAAGAGATGGATATCACTCCGGAGAGTTCGTTTACTAAAGATCTTGAAATGGACAGTATAGAAATTGTCTCTTTCTCAGAAAAAATAAAAGCACATTTTGGCGATCAGATTGATTTTACAGGGTGGTTGTCTTCTATGGACCTCGACCAGCTGATCAACCTGGATCTCCGTATGATCATCAATTATATTTACGAATGCCAATAATTACAGTTGATAACAGGAAAATTCATATTCAGGAACTTAATAAAGGTGCCCGGGAAACGGTTGTGCTTATCCATGGGATGTTCAGCAATCTGTCCATTTACTATTTTAACATAGCACCCATCCTGGCACAGCATTACCACGTAGTCATGTATGATTTAAAAAGCCATGGAATGAGTGAACGTATACTCGATGGATACGATCTTGAAAATATGGCTTCCGATCTTCTTGGCCTTATTAATTTCCTTGACCTGAAAAAAGTTCATTTGGTAGGTTATAGTTTCGGGGGACTTATTGCTTTGAAAACAGCACTGAAATATGCAGACCGCATAAATCAGCTTGTAATTATGGAAGCTCCTGATCCCAGGGATGAAGAAACCCGGGGGATTATCGATCAGTACAGTAAGGAATTCCTGGTACATTATGTAGCCAATTTTACAGACACTACAAAAGTGCAGATGGGCAAAAGGCAAATGGAAAAAAATCACAGAATGTATGAATTCCTGTTTTATGAGACCAGTATCAAAGCGGATATGATCAGAGAGAAAGATTTCTTTACTGAAACCGATCTTACAAAGATAAATGTTCCGGTATTGCTTTTATATGGGGATCAGTCCAATTGTCGTCCTACGGGAGAATGGCTAGAGAAAGAACTCGGCCAGGCAAAACTTGAACTCATTCCAGGAGATCATAATATCCCGATACAGGAACCCGCTCAGATCGCTGAGGCTATTGTGCATTTTTTATCCAAATCATTATCTAAATCTAACACCTTAACACAAAATCATGGCTAAATTTGTATTTGTTGTTCCACCGTTGACGGGCCATGTCAACCCTACCCTGAGTATCGGGGCTGAATTATTGAACAGAGGACATGAAGTGGCATGGATCAGTCTTGACAAAAATCTTAATACCAAACTTCCGTCAGGAGGAGAGCTCCTGCTTATCCAATACGATCAAACTGACGAAGAAAAAAGAGATAGCGAACAGTTCCTGGATATTATTTCCAAAAAAGTAGTATACGGAATAGACAGCATCAAATTTCTTTATGATGATGTACTTATCCCACTGAACAGGCATTGCTATAATGGTATTGTCCATTTACTCGATTCTTATAAACCTGACCTTGTAATCGGTGATCATCAGCTATTTGCAGCTGCTATTGCTGCAAAAAAGCTAAACCTTCCTTACAGTACTACTGTTACTGCACCCGCTGCCATCAAAATCATGGATGAATTACCAAAGGTTCATGAGTGGGAAGTAAATAAAATCATTGAACTGCAAAAGGAACTGGGAATAATGGAAGACCATTCTTTGGCTTCCTCAGACCTCTTAACAATGGTTTTAACGTCCAGATATTTCTTTGGTGAAATGGAACTACCTTCCAATTACCAGTTTACAGGTCCTGTTCTTACGGAACGCCGGATATCCTGTGAGTTCGACTGGGAAAGGTTTAACAGCAGCACTCAAAAGAAAATTCTTGTAAGCATCGGTACGACTTTCGATCATGATCATAAAAAAGCTTTTTTCCAAAAAGTAGTTGATGCATTTAAAGATGAAGACCTAACGGTTGTAGTTGTTTCAGATCCTCAGCTTTTCGACAGCTGGCCGGAAAATTTCATGGTATATCAGCAGGTTCCTCAATTGGATCTCTTGCCGCATCTTGATGGTGTCGTTTGCCATGGGGGACATAATACGGTATCCGAAACGCTTTCAAACGGACTGCCGTTGGTTGTTATTCCGATTGCCTATGACCAGTCCCATGTAGCAGGACGTGTAGTACGTACAGGAGCTGGTGAGCGTCTTAATTTTAACCGCTTCAAATCAAACCATTTAAAAGAGGCTGTACAGCAGATCCTTAACAATCCTGATTATCGTAAAGCAGCAGAAATCATCCGTCAGTCTTTTATTGAGGCCGGAGGTACGGTAACAGCTGCCAATTTACTGGAAAAAGCTATTACCGATGCCACACAAAAGATAAAATCCCGTTCGAAATTCCTGTTTGTTATCCCTCCTTTTTTTGGACATATCAGTCCTACTCTGAGCGTCGGTGTAAGCCTTATCGCAAGAGGGCACGAAGTAAAATGGTTCGGGATTACCCCGCTAGGAGATGAACACATTCCGGAAGGAGGATCGTATTTCTACCCTGAAGAAGATCTTATTCCCTATCAGGATGAGATCAAACGTATTTTAAAAAGACAGGATGACGGACCCGCCTGTTCCGGGCCTGAAGTTATGAAACTGGCATTAGAGGAAACTTATGTTCCTTTTGCCAAAATGATGATGCCGGGATTAAGCCGTCTTACTGAAAACTGGAAACCTGATGTTATCGTTAATGACTGTATTACTTTCGGAGGTGCCCTTTTTGCTCATAAACACAATATTCCATGTGTAACAACTACTCCTGTACCCCCGGATGTTATGGGAGATACAGAAAAAAGTGCTCCAAAAATATTTGAATGGCAACAAAACCTCATCAAAGATCTCCAAAAAGAAGTGGGGATTGATGATGATGGAATTTTCATCCATTCCCATAAATTAAACCTTGTATTTACATCTCAGGCTTTCGCAGGTTTTGAAACAGTACCTGACCATATGAAATTTGTAGGTCCTGTGAAAGGACGTCCCAATGATGCTCCTTTTGACTGGGATCGTTTGCATGCGGCTACTACACCTAAAATATTTGTATCATTAGGAACACTCCTTGTAGACATCAGAAAAGCCTTTTTCGAAAAGATCATTGCGGCATTCGCGGATCAGCCGGTAACTATCGTTGCGGCCACGCCACCGGATATTTTTGAAGAATGGCCTTCTAATTTCATTGTAAACAGTTTTGTACCTCAATCGGCATTAATGCCTCATATGGATATGGTAATTTGCCACGGAGGTTTTAATACAGTTAATGATACATTCCGTAATGGATTACCAATGCTGATCACACCGATTGCCTACGATCATTTCCACATCGCAAAACTCATCGAACAGGCTGGTTGTGGCAAGAGTATCCGCTATAAAAGATTACGCATAGATTCGCTCCGTGAAACGGTTTTTGAATTGCTGGAAAATCCTGCTTACCGCAATGCAGCAAAAGAAGTTCAGACAACATTCCTTACTGCCGGAGGTAATGATAAGGCTGTAGAGCTACTGGAGAATTTTGTACAACAAGAACAATCAACATTAGTTTCTGTTTAAGTCATGAAAAGAAGATTGTTATTTGGTGAGCGCATGTTGCTGGGGGATGGAACGGAACCCTTCAATGCAATTATTCCCTTCCGGTTAAAAGGAGATTTCAGGGAAGAAGACGTGCGGCATGCCTTATATCAGATCCAGGTCAAGCACCCTTGGCTGAGAGCACTCATCACACATGATGAAAAGAAAGTACCGTGGTTTGAAGTACCGGATCCTATTGTTCCTATTCCTGTAAGGACTGTGGTCAGAAAAGGGGAAAACGATTGGCAGGAAGAATCCATAAAGGAATGGCAAACCGTTTTTAAGTATGACCAATTTCCTCTTATCCGGTTTGTATGGATCAAGGGAGAAGGAGTATCAGATATGCTTTTTGTTTTCCATCATTGTCTTTCTGACGGTGGTTCTGCAATGGCATTTTTAGATGAATTTTTAAAGGTATTGGATAATCCTTTGGCAGATATTGGAACAGAGAATCCGATATTGGGAATTGAGGATGTGGTTCCATCAGCTATTTTATTGAACCGGAGACAGCGGCTGAAAGCAAAATTTATCGGGAGAGTCGCTGCCACAGCGATAAAATACATACCCGTGAACAAAAAAGCCATTGACCGGAAAAATGACTACTTCATCCACTGGAAATTTGATCGTGAGACAAGCAGCCAACTGATCTCTTACTGTAAAGCCATGAAGGTTACCGTGAATACTTTTTTGAGCGCTTCATTGCTTAAGGCTTTTAAGAAAGTAAAAGGTCCGGCGGCTTTCAATAAAGTTTCCTGTCCTGTAGATATCAGGCGTTTTGCCTCACAGATAAAAGAGGATCATATCTTTGCTTTCGGGCTGATGATTACCCTGTCATCCAATGAAAAAGTGAGCTTTGAAGACAATCTGACGCTTATGCAGGAAGATGTGGAACGTAAAACATCCAAGCTTAACCCGTACATGGTAATGATGGTAATGGAGTCCGGACACGATGCCCTGAAAAACTTCACCAGGCTTCTGAAACAAGGAAGGTCTACCAATGATTGTATGTTCTCCAATCTGGGAAGGATCCAGATTCCTGAGAACTATAAAGAATTTTCCGTTGAAACCATATTCAGTCCTTCTGTAATCGGTCCTCTGGGCAATACAACGACCATGGTAACATCTACCTATAGGGGAGAAATGGATTTTTCTTTTATGGGTAGTGAGGGATATTTACCATACACTGAAGCTTTAGCCATACGTGATGAGATGATTGAGTCCATTCAACTTAAACTGGAATATGACGAAGTATTATGATCAGATAAAAATCAGTGATATGAACTAAAAGATTGATAAAGTTACTTCTTGTCCGGTATTATTCGGGAAGCAGGTGAAGTAAACGAAATGATATAAAACTAAAGAGATCCATTTTGGATCTCTTTGCAGCAGACAGCAAGAATGTAGGTTGGAATGATCAGAAAGCTTTTGCATAAAAAACAAGAAAACATTAATTTGATATAACCTATGAAAAGAAAACTACTATTTGGAGAACGAATGATATTAGGAGATGGAACAGAGGCTTTTAATGGCATTATCCCGTTCAGATTAAGGGGTACGTTCAAATTGGAAGAAATTCAGCGGGCTCTGGCTTTGCTTCAAAATAAACATCCCTGGTTAAAAGCACATGTAACCCATGACGAAGAAAACCTTCCATGGTTTGAAGTGCCCCAGAAAGTTGTACCCATTCCTATAAGAATTGTGATCCGGCAGGGAGAAGACGACTGGCAGAAAGAATCCATGAAAGAATGGTATATGCCTTTCGATCATGAAAAGTTCCCCCTAATAAGGTTTGTATGGATCAAAGGAGAAGAAGTTTCAGACATGTTTTTCTCATTTCACCATTGTTTATGCGATGGAGGTTCCGCAATGACACTATTGTATGAGTTTTTACAGGTATTGGACAACCCTTCCGCCGATATTGGTGTAGAGAATCCTATCCTCGGAATCCAGGATATTGTTCCTGCAAACATATTAAACAGCCGAAGACATAAGCTTAAAGCAAAAGTACTCGGCAGAGTGGCATCTACCATCATTAAATATGCTCCTGTAAACAAAAAACCAATAGAGAGGCAAAACGATTATATGATCCATTGGAAGTTTGACAAGGAAGTGACTCAACAAGTAATTTCCTATTGTAAATCCAATGGTTTTACCGTGAATACTTTTCTTTGTGCAATTGTTCTTCAGGCATTTAAAAAAATAAGGGGGAAAGCTGCATTGAATAAAATTTGCTGCCCTGTGGATATCAGACGTCTAACAACACAAATCAAACATGATCATATTTTTGCCTTCGGGCTGATGGTTGAAGTTTCGATTAATGAAAAATTGAATTTTCTGGATAATGTACGGAAGATGCAGAAGCACGTGAAGCGTAAGACCTCAAAACTGGATCCATATACCAAGATGATGATCATTGAATCATGGCATTATGCCCTGGATAATTTCACAAGAATCCTGAGAAATGGAAAAGCAACCAATGATTGTATGCTTTCTAATCTTGGCCTTATTCAGGTATCCCATGAGTATAGGAACTTTACTGTAGATACCGTTTTCAGCCCTTCAGCTTTGGGCCCTCTGGGCCAGACTACCGGATTTGTAGTTTCAACCTTTCAGGGAGAAATGGATTTTTGCTTTATCGGTAGTGAAGGATATCTACCTTACTCAGATGCACAGGCCATTCGTAAGGACATCCTTGATACTATAAAATTAAAACTTGAATATTCAGCAGTATCATGATCAAGAGAAAACTAATGATGGTGGAGAGAATCATGTATGTTGATTCCGGAACACCCCTCAATTGCGTATTTACAGCAAAGATCAAAGGAACACTTCATGAAGCAGATTTTAAAACAGCTTTAGAAAAAATCCAGAAAAAACATTCTTTGCTCAGATCCAGGATCGATACCGATACTGAACAATATCCCTTTTTTATAGAAGAAAGAGAGATGGAAGCCATTCCCCTTCGGATCATAGACCGGGAATCCGATGAAGATTGGTTGCGTGAGTCTGAAAAAGAATGGTTCCGCATGTTTGAAGATCATCGGAAACCTTTGGCTCAACTGGTATGGGTTAAAGGAAATGAGGTTTCCGAAATTCTCTGGGTACTTCCCCACTGCATTTGTGATGGAACTTCCCAGGTAACCCTGATGCGGGAGCTTCTCTGCCTGCTGGATGATCCAACTATGGAACTGGATACATACCAGGCATTCAGCTCAGTTGATGACTTTCTGCCATCTGGTTTTAATACCAAAAAGAAAGTACGCAAAGCAAGATTATATCTGCTCATGGCCAGGCTCTTCTTTCTGATGCAAAAGAAAAGTAAAAAAAGAAATCTTGGAAAAAACTATGTGATCCATTGGAAACTGAACCCGGAAATAACGAACCAGATCACCAGTAAGTGTAAAGCGCATGGTGTTTCTGTACACTCGCTGTTGTGTGCTTCATTCATGCAGGCGTTTCAGGAAATCCGGGGAGCTGAGGCTAAAAGAAAAGTGATCAGCCCCGTGGACGTGCGCCATTTTATTCCGGAAATAAAGCAGGATCATGTATTTGCTTTTGCTCCTACCATAGAACTATCATTGAAAAAAGGAAATCATGGGATATTTGATCAGGCAGGACACATCAAAAAAGACCTTCTTGAGAAATTAGAAAAAATAGAAGCACGGGAACTTCTTTGGATGGGTGAACAGATGCACCCGCTTGTCGAACGCATGATCAGCATGCTTAAATCAACCCATGGCGGACATGATATTACCCTATCCAACATGGGAAAAATTAATATTCCGGATCAATATCAGCGTTTTGAGCTCGAAACGATTATGAGTCCCACCGTTGCTTTTCCTTGGCTCAATTCGAACACCCTGGTTACCACTACCTACAAGCAGGAAATGGATTTTACGCTTATGTCGAATGAAGATTTCCTATCTAGACAGAAAGCCACAGAAATTAAAGATAAGGCCCTTGAACTACTTACTGTATCTTTACAGAACTAAACATGAAAACGGATAAATACCCTACAATAAAAAAGAAAACCACTCTCAAACGCTTTTTATTAACGCGGACGATCTACTATGTTCTTCCGAATGCATTTCTTAATTTTATTATTGCCTATGCAAGCTTTCACGAGCTGGGCTATACTCATTTCTTCTCGGGTACCCAGAATCTGGCCCGGCTAACCTTGCCAATGGCCATTTTCCTGCCGGTTATCCTCACGATCGATATCACCAAAAGAGTGACTGCCGCTGCAGAAGAGGGGACAATAGAATTCATGGTAGATAACAAGCTGAATACAAAAAAGTTCATGACGAAATTCAGTATATTACATGGTGTTGTCAGTGGGCTTCTTGTACTTTCCCTTCTGGTATTTGCTCAGTACAAATTTTCAACAAACTACAAGCTCGATGCTATGGCAATGGCCATACTCGTAGGAGCACTTGCAGGAATACTGTCTGTACTTTCCGTCTATTTACCCGTTAATAAACTAAGGAAATACCTGTATAAACCTGTTCCAGCAAACACTTCAGAATAATTGAATAGTAAATTCCGTGCTTATCAGACTCGTCTATTCAAAACATAAAGACCTGCCATTGTAGGGTCACTGTTCAAAAATTTTCCAAACTTTTGGGATAAATTGAATTAATTAAATTTAATATCATAGATTTGTCTTAGTAACACAATTAAAACACATGAAAAATTTATTTTACCCATTTCTTACCGGATATCTATTCCGGGTGATCTGTTCCCCGCAACTTTCTGTTATCCAAAATCATATTACTCTTTACATTTTCGTGAACAGCCGGGTAATTCAGCGTGATTCGGAATAAACTCTTTTGCGTTAGAGTTAGATGTTGCGCATAACATAGCGCATATTTCAAAAATAAATATCAAAAAAAAATGTTACTTTTGCTTTAGGGACGAAGTTTTTAATGCTATATCATCCCGGAATTGCAAGGACGCCATATTATAAAATGTTAAAAATCAATCCAATGAGGAAAATAATTTTACTATTTACTTGTCTGTTCGGTATTTCAATTTTTGCACAAATTAAAGTGTTAAAAAATGAGACTCTAGTGGAAATTGGTAAAGATAACTCTGTTGGCTTATATAAAAAGGAGGATAAATTCACTATCAATTACCAGGATCTTAATACCAGCAACCTCAATACTTTCAGATCTTTTTCTTTTCAAAACCTGAACGGAGATGTCTCTGATCTATATAAACTGATTACGGACGGGTTTATTTCCCTTCCTGAAGGAAACATCGCTTTGGAGCTTCCAAACGATATCATTGAACTCCATTACGAGAAAAACTATGGCCAGCCAACCGTTCAGTTTATCCAGTTCATTAATAAAAACCGAAAATATGTTGGAAAATCTCAATTCTTAAATAAGAAGCAGGTCGATAAAATCTTCGGAAAAACAAATGGGAAATCATCTCTGTATGAGAGGACTGCCATGATGAACAATGTTCATTCCAATAAGCCGGACACTTCAGCATCATCTTATAATTCCGGCAATAAAAATAAGAAAACGAAAAAATAATAATTATTTTTACAATATAGCAGAGCTCATTCCTAAGAATGAGTTTTTTTATTTTATTTTTGCAAAAAGATCATTACACCCTATGTCGCTTCAAATAATCAATTTAACCAAAAAATTTGGTGACCAAACCGCCCTTAACCAGATTAACATCTCCATTGATAAAAATGAAATCATTGGCCTTCTGGGACCTAACGGCGCAGGAAAATCTACTTTAATGAAATCCATTGTCGGAGCTTTAAAAATAGATGAAGGGCAAATCATCTTTAATGATAAAGATATTTCGGAATATGAGATAGAAGCTAAGAAGAATATTGGGTTTCTTCCCGAAAATAATCCTCTGTATCTGGAAATGTATGTTAAAGAATATTTGCAGTTTGTGGCTAATATCCATAAAATCCCTGAAACACGGATTAATGAAGTAATAGAGCTTGTAGGGATCACTCCTGAAAAATCGAAAAAAATCAGCCAGCTTTCCAAGGGATATAAGCAGAGGGTTGGTCTGGCACAGGCTATTCTACATCAGCCTGATCTTCTCATTCTTGACGAACCTACCAACGGTCTGGATCCTAATCAGATTATTGAAATAAGAAATGTGGTAAAAGAGATCGGTAAAGAAAAAACCGTTCTGCTGTCAACCCATATTATGCAGGAGGTTGAAGCATTATGCTCACGGGTAATTCTTATCCATAAAGGAAATATCCTTCAGGATTGTCCGATTGAAGAATTCAAAGGAAAATTCGGCAGCCTGGAAGAAGCTTTTGCAAGCCATACCAGCTAAGATTTAAATTGTATTGATTGTTTAATGGCTTTATATTTGATTAGATTCAGGTAATCTAATTTTAAAACCTATTGCCATGATCAGAACAATCTTAATGGGCACATTTATTATAGCATTAGCTTCTCCAGCTTATGCATACGCTGCTAATGAAAATCCGGTTATAAAAACTGAAAACAGTTCAGAATATATCCAGCAGGTTCCCAAAACCGTTATTATTAAAACAAAGAAATTTAAAATACGGATCGATCTTCAACCTAACGGAAAATACCTTTATCAGGCATGGGGAGCCAATTCCAAACTTACCTCGAAACCTAATATGATCATCAGTGACGGAGAGCTTGTTCCAGATGGTTCCGGAGGTAATTATTATTATGATTTCGTAAATAAAGGATTTCATTACCAGGTCTGGAGAAATTACCTCACCGATTCAGCAACGAAAGCACCCTATACGCTCGTTGTAAGTGATGAAAGTGGTAATACTGTGGTACAACAGGATGGAATCGTGGTAAAAAAGTAAAATAAAAATTCCCGCATTGAATGCGGGAATTTTTATTTTATGTACCTAATTGTTTGATCTGGGTATAAAAATTACTCTCTGCAAAACTTTCTTTTGCCGAATTATAGCCTATATTGAAAATCTCTTCAAGACGATCCTTTTTCCTTTCAAAAGTTCCGTAATTGGAAAGATCCTGTGAGGTAATGAACCAATCACAATAATCGAACTTTCCTTTCTCTATTCTGTACGAAAGAAGGTCATAAGAGCGTGAAACAATAGCTTTAATGGATTTTAAATCTTTAATATCGATTTCATGGGGCGGAGATACAAAAACCCCGATCAGCTTATCACATTCCTCCCTGATGATATCTGCAGGAAAGTTATTTAATACTCCTCCATCACAATACATCTCTTCGCCGATGATATAAGGCGTTGTAATCCCGGGAATAGAACATGAGGCAATAATTGCATCTGTAACTTTAAAATTTTCATCAAAAATTTTCTGCGTCCCGGACACCAGTTCTGTAGCTACGATCTTAACCTCTTTATCCAGATCTTTCAGTTTCATATCCTGAAAAATGGGTCTTAAATAGTTGGTAAAAATAATGGAGGAAACCAGCCCGGGCTGGTTGAATGTAAAATGCTTCCAGTTAAAAAAATAAACCGAATTGAAGAATTCCAGAATTTCTTCAGGTGTTTTACCGACTGCATACAGGCATCCTACGATAGAACCTGCACTGCAACAAGACAATACATCAATATCAATATTCTTCTCAATCAGGAATTTTAAAACTCCGGCATGTGCAATACCCTTGGTACCGCCACCTGATAAAACAAGCCCTACTTTCTCAAGATTCATAGAATAAAATTAAGAAAACAGGTCGAGAAAATCTGATTATTTTTTTGAAATATTCTAATTTTAAAATTATTTTAATAAATATTCCTGCATAAACTATATTGAAAAAGCCCAGAATAATCTGGGCTTTTAAATATTTCTGTATTATAGATTAAATGTGGATCACTTCTCCATAAGCTGCCGCAGCTGCTTCCATGATTGCTTCAGAAACAGTTGGGTGCGGGTGGATAGACTTAATGATCTCGTGCCCTGTTGTCTCTAATTTTCTTGCAACAACAGCTTCGGCAACCATATCAGTTACTCCGTCACCGATCATATGACATCCTAACCACTCTCCATATTTAGCATCGAAAATAACTTTGATGAAACCATCTGTATTTCCGTTTGCAGTTGCTTTACCACTTGCAGAAAGAGGGAATTTACCTACTTTGATTTCATATCCTTTTTCCTTAGCCTGCTTTTCTGTAAGACCTACAGAAGCAACTTCAGGGTGACAGTAAGTACATCCAGGAATATTGCCATAATCAATTTTCTCTACGTGCAATCCTTTGATCTTTTCAACACATGTAATTCCTTCTGCAGAAGCTACGTGTGCTAAGGCCTGAGTCGGGATAAGGTCACCAATGGCATAGTATCCGGGAACTGAAGTTTCATACCACTCATTAACCAAAACTCTTCCTTTATCTGTCTGGATTCCTACTTCTTCCAATCCTATATTTTCGATATTGGCAGCAATACCAACCGCTGAAAGTAAAATATCAGCTTCCAGGGTAATGTTTCCATTAGCAGTTTTTACATTTGCTTTTACACCTTCTCCGCTGGTATCCACGCTTTCTACAGAAGCATTGGTCATAATCTCGATTCCTGATTTTTTCAAAGATTTCTCAAGATGTTTAGAGATCTCTTCATCTTCTACAGGAACAATGTTCGGCATAAACTCAACAATAGTCACTTTTGTTCCCATCGTGTTATAGAAATCGGCAAACTCTACTCCGATTGCACCTGAACCTACAACAATCATAGATTTTGGCTGTTCAGGAAGAGATAATGCCTGTCTGTATCCGATTACTTTTTTACCATCCTGTGGTAAATTTGGTAATTCTCTTGAACGTGCACCTGTTGCAATGATAATATGAGTTCCTGTATACTCAGTAACCTTACCGTCTTTATCTGTAACAGATACTTTTTTATCTTTTAAAACTTTAGCCGTACCAAGGATAACATCGATCTTATTTTTTTTCATTAAGAACTCGATTCCTTTGCTCATTTTGTTGGCAACACCACGGCTTCTTTGAATTACGTTTGGAAATTCAAAACTTGGCTCTACTTTATTTAAACCATAATCTTCAGCATGATTAATATAATGAAAAACCTGAGCAGATTTCAATAAAGCTTTAGTTGGTATACATCCCCAGTTAAGGCAAATTCCACCTAAATTCTCTTTTTCGATAATTGCAGTTTTGAAACCCAACTGTGCCGCTCTAATCGCTGTAACATATCCACCAGGACCACTTCCGATGACAATAATATCGTAATTCATTAGCTTAAAATTTTTATGCGAATTTAAGGAAAAAATATGGGATGATTCACGTTTATGCAAATTCATCCAATAATGAATCATATAGAAAATTTCATTTGATTATAATTAATAAAAAACATAACACAACAAAATATTCATAACAAATATTATATTATACAAAAAATTTCACAATACAAAATCTTCTCCCGAAACAATTTCAATTTTAATAATCCTAAAAAATCCCTGTTATTTCAGCTTTTAAATAATCACCGGTACTTTCATAGTCTCAGCTAATTCGTGATTAGCTGGTTTATAGGAAACAGGCAATAAAAATGCGTGCACTATATGCGATCTTTTGGTAACTTTATGTAGTAATAATATCGTATCATCTATGATCTCAAATCCCGGATCATACTATTAAAACATACTTTTATGAAAAAAAGCTTAAGCCGAGACAATATCTGGATCAAAGAACCGGAAGAACATGATTTCCCAGCAGCCCAGGACTATCTGGAACTTCTTTTCGAACCGGAGCTCGCTAAAAAAACAGTAGATAAACTTAAAAAAGCACCTACCATCACTAAAAAATCCAAAGATATTCTAAGAGCAAGTAAACTTCCTCTTCTTCCTGAAAGCAACATCCATGTCAAAGAGAATCTGAAAAAAGTGCTAAAGAATAAGAAGCTCTCGCCAATTTTACTTGTCAGAGGCCAAAATGAACTGATCATCGCAGATGGCTATCATCGCCTTTGCTGCAGTTACTATCTTACGGAAGATTTGGAAGTTCCGTGCCGATTGGTTTAATTAATAACGATCCGATATACTGAGTTTTAAAATAACATAATAAAAAAGAGCAGGTATTTCCTGCTCTTTTGAGTCGTATATAAATTCCGGAGTACTATAGTTTTTTCAATAATTTTTTTTCAATCCTGTATTTTTCATCCAAAGCCTTTAACTGGTCTCTTTTCATCTTTTTGGTAGCCAGCGGATGGTTCAAAATAAGTTTCCTTTCCCGATTGTATTTTCTTTCCAGCTCTTGCGATTTCTTTTCTATCAGTTCAGTTCTCGAAGGATGTGGCGGAGGCGCCGGACGCCTCTGAGCCTGGACATTCATCGATAAACCCATTAATACTACTGTTGTTATAAAAAACTTGTTCATGACCTTTATTTTTGTGAATGATTTTAATAAAAAAAAATATAATTAATTAACTTCATTCAGGTTTGGAGTAAATATTACATATATCATACCACAATCTTAAATTACTGAACTTCAACATCCTGCTTTAAAGTCAGATTTTTGGAAGAGTTCCCAATCATAATACGGTAAGTCCCCTTTTCTACGGTCCAGTTCTTTTTCTCATCCAAAAACTTTAAATCTTTTACGGGAACTTCTATAGATACCTTCTTTAATTCTCCCGGTTTCAGATATACTTTCTGAAATCCTTTTAATTCAAGAACAGGTCTGGAAACTGAAGCCAATTTATCTCTTACATAGAGTTGGACAACTTCGCTTCCACTCACCTTTCCGGTATTTTTAATAGTAACCTTCGCAATAATGGTATCGTTTGTGTGATATTGGGGCTTATTCAATTGTAAATCCGAAATCTCAAAAGTCGTATAGCTCAATCCATATCCAAAGGGATACAATGGCTCGCCACTCAGGTCATAATAATCATTTCCCCTGCCGGTAGGATGATGGTTATACGTTAACGGAAGCTGCCCTTCTTCCTGTGGAAACGTAACCGGCAGTTTTCCGGATGGGTTTTCGTCCCCAAAAAGAACTTTTGCGATTGCATTTCCCCCTTGCTCTCCAGGATACCATACATCTAAAATAGCTCCAACCTCATGTTTCCACTTTGTTGTTTTTATTGCTGAACCTCCGACTAAGACCACGGTAGTCGGTTTACTTAACTTTGACACCTGATGAATAAAGTCTTCTTGATTTCCGGGAAGGGCTAAAGATGAGCGATCCTGAAACTCGCCTTCATGAATTCCTGCGGCGACAATAATATGATCTGCCGTTTTTGCCAGTTCCAAGGCTTCATTAAAATTCTTTTTCTGATCTTCTACACCATAATTCCATATCAGTTCTATATGAGCTTCGCCCCTGTTTTCTTTAAATTCGATCTGAAGATCATAACTTTTATATTTAACAAAATCTATTTCTGTGGTTTGAGTGGAATAGCTTAGCTTTTCCCACTGATCTACAACCAGTTTGCCGTCCAGATATAACCTGAAACCATCATTTCCACGAAGGCCCAATCGATACTTGCCTGAATCCGGAGCTTTTAATTGCCCGATCCAACGCACACTGTAATTATCCGGCTGAAGCTTTTCCACATCAGGAGAATACAAAGTCCATTGAAAATTAATCTGTTCATCTTGTCTTTCAAATGCAGGATTTCCTTTGAATTCACTATTTGAAAAATAAAATCCTTTCAAGCCCTTTTGATTTCCAAAAGATAAAAATTCAGCAGGAACAGTCAGTACATCTTTCACATTCCGCTCAATTCCTTTAGCATATACTACCTCAATCCCTTTCTTTGAGCAAAAGTTCTTAATGCCTTCCAATATACTCACCTTATGATTTCCCGGTCCTGAATACCCGCCTAATCTGGCTTCCGTCGCATCAGCACCTACTAAAAGGATTCTTTTTGCATTTGCGGAAACAGGGAGTGTGTTGTTTTTGTTCTGAAGCAAGACAAAAGACTCTATTGCAGCTTTTTCTGCAAGACTTGCATAATTAAGCTTTTTTAAGCCCTCAATATCTTTATCGGATATGTATGGATCGTCAAATAGTCCGAGTTCGAATTTAGCCCTCAGTACCCGCGAAACAGCATCATCTATTCTCTCCTGAGATATTCTTCCGTCCAGGAATGGTGGAATAAATAATCGGTAATGCTCGTAATCCGTCTGAAAAATTACGTCCAGACCCGCATTAATTGCCTGAGCTGAGGCATCCTCATAATCTTTTGCCGTAAAATGCAATACATTGGCACCACCAACTGCACTTGCATCACTGATTACAAATCCTTTAAAATTCCATTCTTTTTTCAATTTTTCTGATAACAACCAGTGGTTTGCCGTGGCAGGTCTTCCATCCAGCAAATTATAAGAAGTCATTACAGATCTGCTTTTTCCCTCTGTAAATGCTTTAAAAAACGGAATAAGGTGGGTTTCTTCCAGATATCTTTTGCTCCAGTGGATAGGATAAGAATCTCTTCCTCCCTCCCCCACGTTCGCAAGAAAATGTTTAGGCGTTGTAATGATTCCTGTATTTTCGAATGAGCTTACAAAACCGGTTCCCATCACGGAGGTCAAAAACGGGTCCTCTCCATATGTCTCCTCTGTTCTGCCCCATCTCACATCACTGGCCAAATTAACTACAGGAGTTAAGATCTGACGTATTCCCCTCAGTTTCGATTCTTTTGCAATCGCCATGGAGACTTCCTTCATCAGCCCTGGATTAAAAGATGAAGATAAAGCAATGGCTTGTGGAAAGGCCGTAGCGCCTTCTCTCATTAAACCGTGTAAAGCTTCATCAAATGGAATAATCGGAATTCCCAATCTTGATTCTTCAATAAAATATTTCTGAATACTATTGATTTTTCTCGCCAGTCTCTCTGCATCTTCATCTGCATTATATTTTAGCATTTGTCCGGCTGCACCATCCCCTTGATTGGTGGCACTCACCTGTAATCCAAAAATTCCATGCCGGTACTGATCTTTGGAAACATGATCCAGGTCTCCGGGAATCATAAAACACTGCCAGAACTTTTCTTCAGGCGTCATTCTTTTGAGCAGATCCTGAACCCTTAGCTCAACAGGTTGTTTTGAATCTTTATACAGTGGTTTTTGAGCGGAAACAAAGCTTAGACTTAACAGCAAAGCGATTCCTGGAAATTGAAAACGGAACTTCATTATTTCTGTAGTTGAATTACAGTTGAATACATAAGCTGTTTACGTTCTGAAGGCAGGTGTACCTCAATCCTGTTTCCTTTCTGCTTCCATTGTACCTTCGAATCAATACCCAGAATTTTCAGGGATTTAGGGGTAAAGTTTTCAGGGACTGAAAAACTCAGGTCAGAAGGAGCTGCATAACTTGTTTTTTCATCGGTATGGAATACATTCACCGTTTTTTCGTCTTTACTCGTGGTATAGTAAAAGTCCCCTTCATGATAAGGAGCCAAGGTTCTTGTTGCAAAAACAGCTGCCCCATTCTTATCCATCCAACCGGATATTTCTTTCAGCCTTTCATATACCACAGCATCATAATCCCCATTAGGACCAGGAGCAATATTCATCAGATAGTTTCCTCCTCTTGAAATGATTTTAATGAGGGTTTCAATGATCTTTTGGGAAGACTTATAATGATCATCAGGTACGTAAGAAAAAGAATCTCCCATGGTAATACAGCTTTCCCAGGGAATTGAAAGAGGCTGATCGGGCACTGCCTGTTCCGGAGTTACATAATTTTCCCATTTTCCGGGAACCGTACGGTCTACGATTATGATTCCCGGCTGGTTTTTCCGGGCCATATTACCAATCTTATCCATATCGATATCCTGTTCCACCTTAATGGTTCTTTGCCATTCTACAGCAGGATCAATTGTTTTAAAGGGACGCACCCAGCCACCATCCAGCCACAGTATATCTATTTTACCATAATTTGAAGTAATCTCATTGAGCTGATTCCAGGTAAACTTCTTAAAGCGTTCCCATCTTTCCGGATATTTTTTAGGATCATAATTTACATTCCGGTCTTTTGGAGGAAAGTAAGGCCACCAATAATCATCGGAATGCCAGTCCGGTTTAGAAAAATAAGCTCCGATCTTAAATCCTTCTTTACGGAATGTGGTAAAAATTTCTTGTACAACATCTGCTTTGGGATTTTTAGAAAAAGGAGTTTTAGCAGATGTTATTTTGTAATCAGATTCTTTCGTATCAAACATGGAAAATCCATCATGGTGCTTCGTTGTAAAAACTACATATTTCATTCCCGCTTTTTTAGCTGCATCAGCCCACTTCCGGGGATTAAACTGAATTGGATTGAATGTTGTCTGAAGATTTTCATAATTCTTCACATATTCATTATATGTTTCTCCGTGTTCGGGCTTACGCTGAGTCCACGATTCGTCTTCCGGGCATAGACTCCAGCTTTCTACAATTCCCCATTGGCTGTAGGTTCCCCAATGCATAAACAGTCCGAATTTAAGATCCTGCCATTCTTCCAGGTTTTTCACAACCAAAGGGTCCGTTGGCTTCTCATAGCCTTTTGAAACATTATGGGCCTGTGAAAGAAAGGTTGCCGATATGAAAAGTGATGAAAGAAAAAAGGTTTTAGTTTTTTGTGGAATCAGCATAAAAAAATACTTTTTGCTAATGTAATCATCCTGCTGTAAACTCGCAAAAATTACTTCCCTGTATGAGTCCTGATGAGTAACTCCAGAGCTTTTAAACATTCAGGGTTTTAAAAATATTTTCTCCCCGCGGATGAAATTTCTGTTTTTAGCTTATTAAAACTAATACTTTATGGGGTTTCAAACCTAGATAAGTTTCTGTAAAGCAGAATCAATATCAGGATAGAGGAATTGAAAGCCATTTTTCATCAGTATTTCCGGATATACATTTCTGCTTTTAAGTAATAATTCTGTTTCTGTATTGAGAAATACAGACGCCAGTTCCAGTTGCCACACAGGGGAATTAATTCCAAACGGAATTCGTAAACGTTTCCGTAGTTTTTTCATTAATTCTTCATTAGTTAAAGGCTGAGGAGCGGTCACATTAACACAACCTGAAATGTATTCATGATGTATGGTCCATTCAATGGCACGACAAAAATCTTCAATATGAATCCAGCTAACATGCTGATTCCCTCTTCCCTGTCTTCCTCCTAACCCTAGTTTTGTAACCTGGCAAAGTTTTGGGAAAGCTCCTCCGTTTTTCCCCATTACTATAGAAGTACGTAACGCCACTTTCCTTATCTCATCATGATGCACGGCAAAGAATTCCTTTTCCCAGCTTTTACAGATATTCATCGAAAAATCATCTCCTATAACTCCGTTTTCTTCTGTATTCAGATTCTTTTCAGAGTGCACATAAATGGTTGCCGAACTTGCATTCAGCCATATTTTCGGTTTGTCAATGCATTGGTCTACCGCTTTATGAAGAACTCTTGTACTTTCAATTCTTGAGGAATAAATTTCTTTTTTGTTTTTATCATTATACCTGCAGTCAACAGATTTCCCCGTAAGATTGATCAGGACATCACAGCTCTCAAGCTTATGTGACCACTCGCCGATATGGGTTGCATCCCAATATATTTCGTGTTCATGTTTAGGCTTTCTGGTTAAAATATAGACCTGATTTCCTTTCGTACGGAAATACTCTTTCAGGTTTTCACCAAGAAATCCTGTACCGCCTGCAATAATGATTTTCATAAATTTAGGTTTTTAGAGGGTTAATTATTCTGAACTTCGTTTCAGACAATATATTCTTTTATTTTCACTTTAATCTCGGAACCTTCTGCAAGCATTACAGACAGAGGATCCTGAATGTTCAAAAATTTAAAATCTTTTCCGTAGATTCTTTCAAAATCTATCTTCAACTGATGATCTTTTACCAGATAATATTTCCATTGAGGATGGCAAACCTCATATTCGGAAGTCTTATTATCATTTTTTGTAAATCCGTAATAGTGTTCGGTAATGAACTCAAATTCAGAATCAGATTCCATAGGAAGTGCCTGAAGATCTGCAGTAATTTCCATAGAATGCCATGTTTTATCTTTCCATGAATATGTAACCAACATTTCGTGTTCCTTTTTTGCTATTGCGTTTTTCATCGGCAGCGTTTTATAATTTTCATTATAGATAGCATTTGCAATAAAGCTTAAGGCCGGTTTCGGAACAATCTCTTTAATAAAGACCACTCCTCTTTTCCATGCATTATTTTCTCTTTTTTTCACATAAAACCTAAGGTTAACTTCCTCAAAGTTGCGGTGAAAAGGGATGCGTAAACCGAGTAATCTGGTATTTAAAAACATAAATCCGACAAGACTTATGTAGCATTTCCCTTTATAGAAATCAAGTTCCGTACCTTCAGGAAGGTATTTTATGAGTATTTCAGGATCTATTTCATAATTGATGATCGCCAGTTTGCGCCATTCAGCCTTTAAAAAGTTCATAATTCTGCATTTTTTTTGATGATTTCATTTCTTTTTACTAAAAAATCTTTGAGGTAATTTTTAAGAAAAAAATAATTGAACAGCATACCGATCATTCCCAAAGGAGATTGAAATTCGAAAATATCGGTCATGATCGTGTAATTTCCTTCCTGTTTGAAAAGGTGTTGATGCTTTAATGATTTAAAAGTTCCTTTCAGCATAACATCAGTAAACTCCAGAGGCTTTTCCATACTGATTATTTTTGAAGTGTGCGTCTGATATATTCCCAGATGCTTTGCACGCCATGTTACCGTTTCATTCAGTTCAATAAGTCCGTGCATACGTCCGGCAATAGATTTTTCCTCTGTACTGGATGTTGATTGCTGATGCATATCAATATCCCTTGATAGATCAAAAACTTTACAGATGTCTGCCTTAATGATTGTTTTTAAATAAATTCTAGACATAGTAATACAATAAAGTGATCAAGACAATAGTTCTGTAAATAATCCAACTTATGGACGGAATAAAATTCAATTCCAATATTTTGCAACGTCTTATGTGCTCTAGAAGCATCATGAAAACCACAATTCCAAAGTAAAAAATATAAAATAGAGAATTGAATTCTGTAAAGAGAACAGGCAATAAAAGCAGAGTCCCGATCAGGGAAACAGTCATCATATTTCCGATATAATCCCATATTTTATCTTTCAGGTAGGCCTTTAAAAAAACAGTTTGCCAAGCGATCTGCCCTAAACAAATGGCCAATTCCCTTAAAAAATTCCGGCTAAAACCAAATCCCGTTTTTGTAACAAATACACTTAAAATACAGGAGGAAAAAATCACCACAAACAGGATGTATCCGATCCTGTACTTCATGTTAAAATCGGGAACACATGACTCTTCTGTATAAGGTTTAGATGATGGAATAATCTGCTTTCTGTTATATGACACAAAAGAATATAACTTTCTGAAAAACCAGTAAAAAGGTTGTATTCTCGCTATCTTCTCCAATACCGGAAATGAGTTTCCAATAATAGCAAGCAGGCTGTCCAGACCGTATATCACTTCATTTGTGCTATGATCAATCAACGCAATTTCATTTTTTGCCCGCTTATAATCAATAACCGATCTGCTCTTAACACTCAATTCACTAAAAGCCTCTCTCCCATTTTCATCAAGCATTCCACATTGTATAAAACCTTTAGAGTAAATATTACACATAGGACATTCATTGTCGTAGATGAGGGTCTGGTTCTTTAGAGTTTTCATATCCTTAATTTTAAAATGATTTTCTTTTCGAGAAGTACAAAATCAAAAACAAATGAATGATTAAATTTTTCATAATTATTATATTTTCAATAATTTTTGAAAGTTTATTTGAAATAAAAAAGGAACACTGTCCTTTTTAGCCTTATTTTAATAGATTCGTGATCTTTCCTACCAACCAATGATCATCACTTTTTATCGCGAGATCCATGATATTATTAATCTTTCCCGTAACCGAACTAAAATCTTCCATCAACTTAATAAACTCTTTGGCTTCATCAGAATCACGGTCTTCAATATTCTTTAATTCTTCTAAAAAAGAAATTACCGGTTCGATTTCCCTTTTTCTTCTTTCTTTTGTGATTTGCTTAAACAGAAACCACACATCTTTTTCAGCAATGAAATACTCTTTCCGGTCTCCTTTTACAAATTCCTTTTTTACAATTCCCCAGTCCATGAGAGCCCGTAAATTCATATTGGCATTTCCTCTTGAAATTTCAAGCTGCTCCATTACCTCATCTGTTGATAATGGCTTTCCACTTGCCAAAAGCAATGCATGAACCTGCGCCATTGTCCGGTTAATCCCCCAATTGGTAGCAAATGTTCCCCATGTCTGAATATATTTTTCCTTCGCCTCTGAAAGTTGCATATTGATCTCTTTTTGAATTTCTATTACAAATGTAATAATAATTTTCGAACTTTCAATAATTTTTGAAAATTAAATTTAAAGTTTTTATCTTGATTATGGTAACATAGAATTCCTGCTTTTTCACCCAAATAACTCCAATTTAAAATTTAACCTTTTCCTTTGTAACAAATCTTGTATTACAACGACTATTCAATAATAATCTTTTTAGTAATGAAATATAACAAAATTGCCTCATTACTTTTTGTTTTGTCTGCAGGAAGTATGATGTTCGCACAGGATGACTTGATCAACAAGTTGAAAAACAATCAATCCCAAAATGCTAACTTTAAATTTACGACTCTTAAAGATGTTGGTGCTACTTCAGTAAAAAACCAGGGATCTTCAGGAACGTGCTGGAGCTACTCGGGGAACTCTTTTCTTGAGTCTGAAATGCAGCGTATGGGTAAAAAACCTGTAGACCTGGCAGAAATCTTTACCGCAAGAAACTCTTACCATGACAAAGCAAAATTATATGTTTTAAATAACGGAGCTATCAGTTGGGGAGACGGAGGTGAATTGCACGATGTAATCAATATGTACAAAAAGTACGGTGCAGTTCCTCAGGAAGTGTATACAGGATTGAAAGCCGGACAAACGACCAACAACTTCAAGGAAATGCAGGGTAAATTAAAGACTGTATTAGATAGTTTGGTTCAGGCTTCATCTAAAGGAAAACTTTCCGACAACTGGATGTCTTCTGTGGATGTTATTCTGGATGAGTACCTTGGAAAAGTTCCGACTAACTTTACATATGAGGGGAAATCCTACACTCCGAAAACATTTGCTAAGGAGGTCGTAGGAATCAATCCTGAAGATTATGTAGAATTATCTTCTTACAAAGATTATCCTTATTTCCAGAAATTTGTAAACCCAATTCCTGATAACTGGAGCCATGATTCTGACTGGAATATTCCGATGACAGATATGACTGCAATTGTTGACAATGCAATTTCAAAAGGATATTCTGTAGGCTGGGCAACAGATGTATCTGAACCTTATTTTTCATATAAAAACGGAGTGGCCTATGTTCCGGATGTAGATCTTGACCAGATCACTCCTGAAGTAAAAAAAGAATTGTTTACAGAGCCTAAAAAAGACAAAGCGATCACAGAAGATATGCGTCAGAAAGCTCTTAACAACCTTTCAACCACGGATGACCATGGTATGCATATCGTAGGTTTAGCAAAAGATCAAAGCGGAAAAGAATATTATATGGTAAAGAACTCATGGGGTGTTACCAATGATTTTGAAGGATATATCTATGTAACAAGACCATACGTTGAATATAAGTCAACTGCTATTCTTGTACATAAGAATGCCATTCCAAAAAATATTTTAAGACAATTAAAACCTACCAAAAACATCGGTTTATAATTAACAAAATCACTTTGTCATTTGATGACAATTTTAAATATTTACTCGGTTAAAAAACAGCTTCTGGTTTACAGAAGCTGTTTTATTTTATGTATAATAATTATTTGATTAGTCATAAATCCAATAAGAGTGAAACCAAAACTGTTATATTTGTAATCTAATCAACAAATTAAAGCAATATGAAAAATTCAAAAAAATTATCCAAATCTGAATTAAAAAGAATTAGTGGTGGAAATCCACCGGACTGCACAGAAGGAATAGCTTGTTATCATCGTCCCAAAAACGGATTTCCGGGTTACTGGACATGTAATGCAGGATCAAGCAGTTGTCCTGAAGATTAATTGATTCTACAGCTAAAATCCCCAAATTTTCCGGGGATTTTTTATATAATAAATTCTGAATTAAAATTAAATGAAATCAATAATGCAAAAAAAAGCTTCCGGGTAACCCGGAAGCTTTTTTGTATATTTTTTTTGTCCTTAGAATATCGCCGGATATTTTTGAGGATTGGTTTCATTAAACATCGCATAGATCTTTTCTACCATATCATCTGCAGAAGGTTTGCTGAAATAATCTCCATCACTTGCATAAGCAGGACGGTGGTCATTTGCGGCAATTGTTAAAGGATCAGAATCAAGATATCTGAAAGCTTTTTGCTTCTCCAAAATCTGCTGTAGAATAAATGCTGAAGTTCCTCCTTCCACATCTTCATCGATCACCACCAATCTGTTGGTTTTCTTCACACTCTCAGCAATTTCGTTTGTTAAATCAAAAGGAATTAAAGACTGAACATCAATAACCTCTGAAGAAATTCCTAATTTCTCCAGCTCTTCTGCTGCCTCCATTACAATTCTCCATGTAGACCCATAGGTTACTAACGTTACATCCTTTCCTTCTTTCGTTACTTCAATCTTCCCGACAGGAACAGTAAACTCTCCCAGGTTATCAGGCTGCTTCTCTTTTAAACGGTATCCGTTCAGACACTCAACAATTACTGCCGGATCATCACTCTGAAGCATTGTATTATAGAATCCTGCAGCTTTTGTAAGGTTTCTTGGTACTAGTACCAGAATCCCTTTTGAAAGATTAAGAATTCCTGCCATCGGAGAACCTGAATGCCATACCCCTTCTAATCTGTGCCCTCTTGTTCTGATAATTACGGGTGCTTTCTGCCCTCCTTTTGTTCTGTACTGAACTGTTGCCAGATCATCACTCATTCCCTGCAGGCAGTATAGGATATAGTCTAAATACTGGATCTCGGCAATCGGTCTCAGACCTCTCATTGCCATACCGATTCCCTGGCCTAAAATAGTCGCTTCACGGATTCCCGTATCTGCAACACGAACTTCACCATATTTCTCCTGCATGCCTTCAAGTCCCTGGTTTACATCACCGATGTTTCCGGCATCTTCTCCAAATACAAGGGTTTCAGGATATTTTTCAAAAATTTTATCAAAGTTGTTTCTTACCACTACTCTTCCGTCCACATCTTCTGAGCTGTCTGAATATACAGGCTTGATCTCTTTAACGTTTTCGGCCTTCCACTGAGACTGAGAATACAGATGAGAAGAATAGTTGTCTTTTTCTACTTCCAGGATCTCATTGTACTTCTGTATTAACTGGTTTCTTTCAGGAGTATTGGTTCCTCTTGTTGCCAGTAAAGACATTCTTACCAAGTGGAAAATATCTTTTTTAGCTTTTGAGACTAATTTATTAAAATGAGTGATGTAATTTTCTATTTCTGCATTTTGACCTTTAAGATTTTCCACCAAAGGTAAAACTGCTTTTGACAGGTCTGAAATGGTTTTCTGATAGTTTTCCCAAGCCAGTTTCTGTCCGGCTTTTACTGTCTTTTTAGCCTCGTCATCGATGGCATCCAGTTCTTCTGCGGTTGCAATCACCTCTTCTTTACCTTCAATTTCAATGGAATAGTTGAGAATCCACTCTCTGAACTTGACCAACCCGTCAAAATCTGCTTCCCATGAAAGACGTTCTTCATTCTTATATCTTTCGTGAGATCCTGAAGTAGAGTGCCCTTGTGGTTGCGTAACTTCAATGACGTGAACAACTACAGGAACACTTTCAGTTCTTGCAAAATGTTCAGCTCTTGCATAGGCATCCAATAATGCAGGATAATCCCATGCTTTTACCTGAATGATCTCGCATCCCTGGTTTTCTCCTTCTTTTCTCTGGAAACCACTTAGCATTTCAGAGATATCCGCCTTTGCTCTCTGGTTTTTAGTAGGAACAGAAATCCCGTACCCATCATCCCAGATCGAAACGATCATCGGTACCTGAAGCGCACAAGCCGCATTCAGAGTTTCCCAAAAATGGCCTTCTGCTGTGGAAGCATCGCCAATTGTTCCGAAAGCTATTTCATTTCCATTGTTTGAAAACTTTTCAGAACCTTCAAATTGTACTGATTTATATATTTTAGAAGCCTGAGCTAACCCTAATAATCTAGGCATTTGTCCTGCTGTAGGAGAAATATCAGAAGAAATATTCTTTTGAGCCATAAGGTTTTTCCAGCTTCCATCTTCATGTAAGCTTCTCGTTGCGAAATGCCCGTTCATCTGTCTTCCTGCTGATGCCGGCTCTCTTTCTACGCTGGTATCTGCATATAGCTGTGCAAAAAAGCTTTCAACCGTTAACGCATTGACGGACAAAGCAAAGGTCTGATCCCTGTAATATCCTGAACGGAAGTCGCCATTTCTGAAAACTTTCGCCATTGCCAGCTGTGGTAATTCTTTACCGTCACCGAAGATCCCGAATTTAGCTTTTCCTGTAAGAACTTCTCTTCTCCCCAGGTAAGACATTTCACGAGAGATTCTCCCTAATTTATAGTCTTCAAGTATTTGATTTTTAAAATCTTGAAAGGAAATCTTCTGTGTTTCAATATAGGTTGTTTGCATAGCCAAATATAAAAATTTTTAGTTCTAGAAGTATTTTGCTAATATACACTTTTTAAATTAATTTTAATTTTTAATAATCTTTTTTAAAAATTTGATAATAAGGCAAATTGTGTTTTATTTTAAATAAATTTGTATAAATGGAAAAAAAATCACCTCATATATTAAATGCATCTAGCAATCTTTTAGGATTTTCTCTGATTATAATCACTTCATTGAAAATCACTAAAATCAGTGGTAGTACGTATCTGGACGAATTTGCAGGTGTTGCTTGTATACTTTTTGCCTGCAGTTGTTTTTTTTCATTTCTGGCCATCAGAACGAAGAATGAAAAAAGAGAAACCAAGTTTGAGAACATTGCGGATTATTTATTTTTAATCGCTTTATTCTGCATAGTCCTGGCAGTTATTATCGTAACCATAAGAATAATGTAATCATTTATCCCGAATTGAAAGATAAACATTAAGTAGAGTTGAATATAAATGAATATTTAGGCCATATAATCAAATTCACTTTATTTTAAGATAATCTGATTATAAAAGCATTTATAGAATTTCCCAACGGATGGCAATTACAGAGAACAATAACAGGAAAAAACCGCTTTAAGGATTAATTATTTACGGGAGATAAAAAAGTACCGACCCTTTTAGAATTTTCTTTCGATCACATAATCCAGCATGCTGTGGAGTGATCTTTTAGCATCTGAATCGGGGAATTCATTAAGCAGGTCTTTCGCTTTTTGCTGGAAATCTTTCATTACACTGATAGCATAATCCAGACCACCCGAGCTTTTAACAAAAGCGATAAGCTCTTTTACACGCTTCTGATCATTATTATAGCGTTTGATCGTATTGAGATAGTATTTTCTGTCTTTTTCACTTGCTATTGTAAGGGTATGGATCAAAGGAAGTGTCATTTTCTGTTCCTTAATATCAATCCCCACGGGTTTGCCGATAACATTTGAACTTAGATAATCGAACAGGTCATCTTTAATCTGAAAAGCCATTCCGGTATAAGTTCCAAAGTCCTGCATTCTTTTTGCGAGCTTTTCATCAGCGTTATTTGACAAAACACCTATTTCACAACAGGCGGCAATCAGGGTTGCTGTTTTCTGACGGATAATTTCATAATAAACATCTTCAGTAATATCAAGCTTTCTGGCTTTTTCCAATTGAAGAAGCTCTCCTTCAGACATTTCCCTGATGGTCCTTGAAATAACAGAAAGTAAATCATAATCTTTATGGTCGGTAGACAACAGAACTGATTTCGATAAGAGATAATCCCCAACCAATACTGCAATTTTATTCTTCCATAAAGCATTAATAGAGAAAAAATTTCTTCTTTTAAAACTTTCATCCACTACATCATCATGGACCAATGTTGCGGTATGGATCAACTCTATCATCGAGGCTCCGCGATAGGTCTTTTCTGTAACTTCACCTACCAGTTTTGCGCAAAGAAATACAAACATAGGACGCATCTGCTTCCCCTTGGTCGTAACAATGAAACGTGTCACTTTATCCAGTAAAGGAACTTTACTTTGCATAGATTCATAAAACTTTTGTTCGAAAAGTTTCATTTCTTCATTGATCGGTTGCTTGATTTCTTCTACGATGTTTGCCACAATCTGTGAGTGATGGGTAAATAATAATTAATATTCACAAAGATAATTTTTTTCAGGCAATTTTAGTAGAAAATTCAATCTTTGAATTCTTCTTTTGGAATAAAATACAGACTCTGCTTTACAGTTCCGAGTGGATAACGGAATTTCTCCCCGGAAATATAGACGCCTTTTTCATCTACGGCAATTCCTTCGATCTGCCCGATTGAGGTAGCACTTCCCAGATAATAGTGCTTTAATCTCTCTTTAAAAAAGATTCCCGGCTCAGTTTCATTAAAAATATCAAGGAAAACTTCTGTTTTTTTGGTGTATCCAACCAAATAGAGTTTATGATCAAAATAAGCAGCATCCGTTACTACAAAACCTGTTTTATAAGTTTCTATTTTTTCAGCTTTCTGCTGTTCATCCGCCTCAGGATCGATGGTATAATGTGAGGTTGCTTTTGCGGACCATTCTTTGGTAAAAATATGCAGTTTACCATTCAAATAAATCATCGCTTCCGCATCGAAATCATTATTGGTGTTTTTGGGGACAAATTCTTTTTGTTCAGGATAATAAAAAGAAAGGGTTCTAATAGAGTCGTTTTCCATCCTGCCATTAGAAAAAGGGACTTTGTAAATTTCAAGGTCTTTTCTTGTTCCTGTATTATTTCCAAAATCTCCGATATAGAAATGAGAGTCATCATGAGTAAGCGCTTCCCAATCTTTATTTTTAGCTTTAATTTTCAGGATATTCAACACCTTTCCTGAGTCCTTGTCTATTTCAAAAAGCTCCGGGCTATTACCACTATCATTAAAAGTATAAAGTTGACCATTAAAGAAATCCAATCCGGATGTTTCTTTAACCCCATCTTCCAAAAAGGCTGTCCTGTACCTTTTTATTTTAAGAAAATCTGTCTGTTGGGAAAATGAAGTCTGAAAAAACAGAAATACAAAGATGAGGATAACCTTTTTCATTGAATAAAAATACTAATTTACCGGTTTAGCATAGCAAAATTGATGCTGTAAACGGTGCACTTATCATATTGCTAAAATAAAACGGGCTTTTGGGCCCGTTTTACTGATTAAAAAAGTTGTTTGAAAAAATTTATGCTGACTTTTTATGTTGTTTGCGGATTTTCCTTGCAAAGTAATCTTTCTGATATTGCCTTACCGTCTTTCCTGTACCGTCATGTCTCCAGCCGGGAGAATTGAAAATATAATTGATCCGGTCTGAGAATTTCAATCCCGGTTGTTTGATATCTTTCCATATTTTTCGCCATTCATAGAACAGTACCGTATCAGGTCTGTCATCGGGCATTTTAGGGTATATCCCGTATTTCACAGGAATATTCGGATCCTCTTTTTCAAAAGTCCCGAACATTTTATCCCAGATGATCAGGCACATTCCCATATTTCTATCGAGATATTTGATGTTGCATGCATGATGTACACGGTGATGGGATGGAGTCACCAGAATATGTTCCAGGAAACCCATCTTTTTTACCGTTTGCGTATGAACCCATGTTCCATATACCTGTCCGATAGCGTACACTACCATAATATGCCATGGATTGAATCCTAAAAAGGCAAGCGGAGAAAAATAGAGGTACCGGTACAGCGGTTGTAAAACAGGACTTCTGAATCCAGTTGTCAGGTTAAAGTATTCGGAATTGTGGTGGGTAATATGAACTGCCCAGAAAGCCCTGGAATGATGATCTACATAATGAAGCACATAATATGCAAAATCCGTGATAACAAAGCAGATCAGCCAGTACCAGATGGTGAAATCCCAAGAGAAAAGACGGTGATTGTAAAAGAAAAACATCACTCCCATTGCAAAAACCTTCATTACCAGATCCAAACCAAAATTCAGAAGAGCTAAAAAAACGCTTGTTGCTACATCTTTTTTATTATATAGTTTAGCCTCGGAAACGTGGCTATAAATCATTTCAGCTAAAATTACGGTGGCATGAAAGGGAATCGCCCAGGCATAGACATTTTCTAGTCCATCTTCACCCAAAAAGTAATTCATCGTTACTAATTTTTGTACAAAGGTAGGACATTCTGAAAATCAGAGTCCCATTTTGGATAATTTTTTAAGGAAATTTTAATCGGTCGTCTTATTGGCCAATTGTCCGCATGCGGCATCAATATCTCCACCTCTGCTTTTTCTGATCATTACTGTGATACCCGCATTTTCAAGCTGACGAACATAATTTTCTTCTGCCTGTTTATTGCACTGGTCATATTTACCATCACCGATCGGATTGTACTGGATAAGATTAACTTTGGAAGGAACCTGCTTGCAATATTTGATCAGCGCTTTGATATCTTCATCACCATCATTAATGCCTTTCCACACACAATATTCAAAAGTGATCACGTTACCGGTCTTTTTGTACCAGTATTGAAGAGCCTCCATAATATCAGTTAAAGGAAACTTATCTGAAAAAGGCATGATTTCGTTTCTCTTGGATTCTATTGCAGAGTGAAGCGATAATGCCAGTTTTACCCTAAGGTCATCATCGGCAAGCATCTTGATCATCTTTGGAATCCCGGAAGTAGAAACCGTAATTCTCCTTGGAGACATCCCCAGACCTTCAGGCTGGGTAATTTTCCGGATCGCTTCTACCACATTTTTGTAATTCATCATTGGCTCTCCCATTCCCATAAAAACGATATTGGTAAGAGGGCGGTCGAAATACATTTTGCTTTGACTGTCAATAAGTGCAACCTGATCTACGATCTCGGCAACTTCAAGATTTCGCATTCTTTTTAGTCTTGCAGTAGCACAGAATTCACAGTTTAACGAACATCCTACCTGTGAGGAAACACAAGCGGTAGTTCTTGTTTCTGTAGGAATCAGAACAGATTCTACCATAAGACCATCGTGAAGTTTTACCCCATTTTTAATGGTTCCATCCTTACTTTTCTGAAGCAGGTCCACAGATACCGGATTGATGGTATATTCTGCTGAAATTCTGTCACGAAGCTGTTTTGAAAGATTGGTCATCTCATCAATAGAATGGAGGTTTTTACTCCACAACCAGTCATAAACCTGTTTCGCGCGAAATGGTTTTTCTCCTAAAGTCAAAAAGTAGTCTTTAAGCTGGTCCAGTGATAAAGTTCGAATATCTTTCAAAATAGAGTTGAGTATAGATTTTAAATTATAAATTTTAGATTAAAATCCCCAAACGAAGTTAGGGCTTAATCTAAAATTTATAATCTATCATTTAAAATTATTATAAAATAAGCATTGCGTCCCCGTAAGAATAGAACTTATACTTTTCTTTTACGGCTTCTTCATATGCATGCATTACAAAATCTCTTCCAGCAAATGCCGCAATCATCATAATTAATGTAGATTTTGGAGTGTGGAAGTTTGTAATCATTGAGTTGGCTACTCCGAATTCATGAGGCGGATAGATGAATTTATTTGTCCAACCGTTGAACGCAGAGATTTTTTTGTTGGAAGAAACAGAAGTTTCCAATGCTCTCATTGTTGTAGTTCCTACAGCACATACTCTTCTGTGTCCTTCTACTGCTCTGTTGATGATTGCAGCATTTTTCTCATCAATGATGATTTCTTCAGATTCCATTTTGTGTTTGGAAAGATCTTCAACCTCGATCGGGTTAAATGTTCCCAGGCCTACGTGAAGAGTTACTTCTGCAAAATCGATTCCTTTGATCTCCAATCTCTTCATCAGATGTTTGGAGAAGTGTAATCCTGCAGTCGGTGCTGCTACTGCTCCTTCTACTTTTGCATAGATCGTCTGGTATCTTTCAGCATCTTCAGGCTCTACAGCTCTTTTGATATATTTTGGAAGCGGAGTTTCTCCTAATTCTTTTAATTTTGTTCTGAACTCTTCATAAGAACCATCGAATAAGAATCTTAAAGTTCTTCCTCTTGAAGTGGTATTATCGATAACCTCAGCTACCAAAGATTCATCTTCTGTAAAGAACAATTTGTTTCCAATTCTGATTTTTCTTGCAGGATCTACCAATACGTCCCAAACACGTGTTTCTTTATCAAGCTCTCTTAAAAGGAATACCTCAATCTTAGCACCTGTCTTTTCTTTATTTCCATAAAGACGCGCAGGGAAAACTTTAGTATTATTGAAAATAAACAAGTCCTTCTCATCGAAATAATCCACTACATCTTTAAACAACTTGTGTTCTATAGTTTCGGTTTTTCTGTTAAGAACCATAAGTCTGGCATCATCTCTATGCTCGGACGGGTGTTCTGCCAATAGTTCATCAGGAAGGTCAAAATTAAAATCGGATGTTTTCATTTTTTTAAATTACGGTTTAAAAATTATTGAAATTACTGGTGTAATTTTCGGTGTGCAAATATACGACATTGAACCCCCCTTTGTCAAGCTTTATTTGATAAAGCTGTCAAATGGTTAATAATCACTATGTATTTTGGTCTGAAAAAGATGTAATTTGGTCGCACAAAATTGATTAATTATGAGCAAATATTCGTTAGAATCATTCATTAAAGAAACCAAAGAGAATCCTGAAGAACGGGACTATTTTGAACTTGAAAAACCTCAGCTTTTAGAGATAAACCTTACCAATCAATCGGTTTGGACTAAAAGGGGAAGTATGGTGGGCTACATCGGAAATATAAATTTTGAAAGGCAAGGCATGCTTGCGGGAGGTATCGGAAATCTTCTGAAAAAAGCAATCAGTGGTGAAGGTACGAGATTAATGAAAGCAGAAGGCACAGGAAAACTGTATGTAGCTGATTCAGGAAAAAAAGTACGTATCCTTTACCTGAATAATGAAGCATTGTGTGTGAACGGCAACGATGTCCTGGCCCATGAACAAAGTATAAAAAGTGATATTACCATGCTTAAAAGTATTGCAGGAATGCTGTCGGGCGGATTATTTCAGGTAAAACTTTCCGGAACGGGACATGTGGCTATTACAACCCACGGAGAACCTTTAACGCTTATGGTAACTCCTGAAAACCCTGTTTTCACAGATCCTAATGCCACAGTTGCATGGTCCGGGAATTTAACTCCTGAACTTAAAACAAATGTTTCTTTTAAAAGCCTGATGGGTAGAGGAAGTGGTGAAGAATTTCAGATGAAGTTTTCAGGAAACGGATGGGTTCTTATCCAGCCCTATGAAGAAGTATATGCGATCGAAAAATAATAATGTCCACAATCGGCTATAACCAAAATTAACTTCATATTTTTATTAAGCTTTAACGCCGAAAATAAAATGAAAAAACTTTTAAAAATATTTTTTGCACTGATTCTTCTTCCCAATTTGGCAACTGCCCAATCGTCAAAGAAAAACTATCAATACAATATCGATCTCATTCATACAGATAATGACCAGGTGACGGTTTCTTTTACTCCACCCAAAAATAAGCTGGAAAAAGGTAAGTTTATTATACCCAAACTCGTTCCCGGATTTTATCAGCCCCTGAATTTCGGGCAATATGTTTCCGATGTTACAGCAATCGATAAAAAAGGGAAAAAAGTGGTTACGGAACGCTTAGATACCAACAGCTGGTTAATCCACGATCTCAGGTATGTAAAAAAGATATCCTATCGTGTTGCCGATGGCTGGGATTCCCTAAAGGAGCATACAGAAGGAGCAAAGTCAGCAGGAAGTACTTTTAAAAAAGATAGTGTTTTTGTGATCAATTATAATTCATTGGTAGGTTACTTTGAGGAAATAAAGGATAAACCATATGAAATCAGCATTAAGAAAAATAAAGATTTTTATGCTTCTTCTGCGTTGGATTATGAAAGAAAAAATGACAGTACAGACATCGTTAGGGCAAAAAATTACAGAAGCCTCGTAGATTCTCCTGTACTGTATTGCGTTCCTGATACGACCTGGTTAAAAATAGGTACCACTGAGGTGCTTGTATCATTTTACAATAAAAAGGAACGGCATTATTCCAAAAAAATAGCAGATCATATAAAGACGATTTTAGAAAATCAACAGGCCTACCTGGGTGGAAAATTGCCTGTTGAAAAGTATGCTTTTCTGATTTATTACGAATCTTCAGATAAAAATGGGTTTATGGGAGATGGCCTCGAACACTCCAGGTCGACCGTATGTCTTTATCTTTCCGGGAATATAGGCTATCTGCCGGACGCATTGGACAGGGTTGCCTCTCATGAGTTTTTCCACATTATCACTCCGCTTCATATTCATTCAGGGGAAATCCAGCATTATGATTTCTTAAATCCTTCGATGTCGAAACATCTCTGGCTGTATGAAGGTATGACGGAATACGCAACGATACACATGCCCATAAAGCAAAAGATGATCGGTATTCCTGAATTCGAAAAAAAGCTGGAAGAAAAGATAGCCGGTATGAAGGAGTTTGATCCTCATTTGTCCTTTACCGATCTGAGTAAAAACGCTATGGAAAAACAGGACCAGTACATGAACGTTTATCAGAAAGGCCCATTAATCGGGTTATGCCTGGACATAAGATTGCGTGAGCTTTCGGGTGGAAAAACGGGAACCCAGGATCTGATGCAACGCCTTATGCAAAAATATGGAGAGGATCGCTATTTCAATGACAATGATTTATTTGATGAAATTACAAAAATGACTTTTCCGGAAATCCGGGATTTTTTCAGGGATTATGTAGAAGGAACAAAACCACTTCCCTTAAAAGAATACCTTACCAAAGCCGGTTTCGCCTATGATGAAACTACGGGAAAAATTACCGCCTTAACTCATCCTGATCCGAAGCAAATCGCATTAAGAAAAGCCTGGATCGGCCAATAAACTGTATATAGGTAAACTCACCGAAAATACTTTTCCTCATGGATTAAAAATATTGAGTTTCAAAAATTGTTCTTTATTAAAACTGTTTACTATGAAAAAAACCTTTACCACATTTCTTTTATTAGCAATAAATGTGGTCTATTCTCAAATTTCAAATGTGGAAAAAGTAATTGATACCAGTGTGAAAAATGATAATTTCAACGGAGCAGTTCTGATTGCCCAAAATGGCAGGACCGAATTACTCTCGTATAAAGGATTATCCAACAGACATTATAACATCAGCTTTTCGGACGAAACCAGATTTCATATATTTTCTCTCACCAAGTCATTTACTGCCGTCCTGATCATGCAGCTATATGAAAGAGGTAAAATCAACCTGGACGCTCCCATTGCAACTTATCTTCCGGATTACAAAGGGGAAGCCGCTAAAAAAGCAAGCGTAAGAAACCTTCTAACCTATAGCAGTGGTAGATTTAATAAGGACATCAGTTCTCCGGAACTCATTCACGAGGCATATGACAATACAATTTGGAACCTGGATGATTTTATCAAAACCTTTCTCTCTGAAAAACTAATCGATAAACCCGGAACAAAATTCAGCTATAACAATGGTGATTATATCCTGCTTGGAAAAATTATTGAAAATATATATGGTAAATCTTTTGAAGAAGTTCTGAAAGAGCAGATCCTGGTTCCTCTTAAAATGAATAATACAGGTCTTTTGCACCACAATGATATTATCCAGAGTATAGATGACGGATATTCGGAAACAGATTCGGACCCGTTTGCTCTTCATACCCCAACCAACACCTATATCGACAATTTTTATACGGCCGGGGGCATGTACTCCACTCCCAAAGATCTTTTAACCTTTGACCAGGCCGTTTTCAATCATGTTTTATTAAAAAAATCAACTGTAGACACTATGCTTACTCCTTATAAGGAGCTTGGGGATACTGCTTTTAGCTTTTGGGTTTATCCTAAAAAATTCGGAAATATGAGCACCCTTTTTGTAGAACGTCAGGGTGAAGGTTATGGACATAGTGCGAACTGGGTGCATTTACCTGAAAAAAACCTGACGGTGATTATTCTGTCCAATACCAAAAACATCAACTACCTCAACAAAATGAGAGAGAGGCTAATAAGTGCATATTACGGACAATAAATAAAAATAAAATCAATTTTAAGAGTAAAATGATTCACTGGTTATTGATATTTTAATATCTTTAAATTTAAATAACATATTTAATCAAAAATATCATTTATGGATAATTCACGTAGAGACTTCATCAAAACAACTGCATTAGCTTCATTCGGAGCACTTGTTTTACCTCATTCTTTATTTGCCTATTCAAAAGGGTTTGTATCTGATAAAAAAGTAAGAGTTGGTTTTATAGGAGTCGGATTACGGGGACAGGAGCATGTGAAGCTATTGGCTAAAAGGGACGATGTTGAGATCGTTGCTTTTGCAGACCCTAGTCCAATTATGTTATCTGCCAGCCAGAAAATCTTAAAAAGCAATGGTAAACCGGAGGCCCGTGAATTTTCAAATGGTGAATATGATTACAGAAATCTCCTGAAACTTGGCAACATCGATGCGGTTGTTATCGCTACTCCGTGGGAATGGCACCTTACACAGGGAGTTGAAGCGATGAAGGCTAAGAAAATTGTTGGAATGGAAGTATCCGGTGCCATTAAACTGGATGACTGCTGGGAATTCGTAAAAACTTATGAGGAAACAAAAGTTCCCATTTTTATGATGGAGAACGTATGTTACCGTAGAGATATCATGGCTATCCTGAATATGGTCCGTAAAGGAATGTTTGGAGAATTGGTCCACGGAAGAGGAGGCTATCAGCATGATCTTCGCGGGGTTTTATTTAATGACGGTGTTACGCCTTACAATTCCGGAGCCGAATTCGGGGAAAAGGGTTTTAGCGAAGCAAAATGGAGAACGGAACATTATGTAAAAAGAAATGGAGAACTTTATCCTACGCACGGCCTAGGTCCGGTTTCCGTTATGATGGATATTAATCGTGGAAACCGATTAACACGCTTATCTTCATTTTCTTCAAAATCCCTCGGCTTGCATCAGTATATTGTGGAACATCCGAAAGGAGGTCCCAACCATCCTAATGCCAAAGTGAAGTTTAACCAGGGAGACATCGTTACGACACAAATAGCTTGTGCTAACGGAGAAACTATTCTTCTGACACACGATACCAGCTTACAGAGACCTTATGATCTTGGATTCAGAGTGCAGGGAACTGACGGAATCTGGCAGGACTTCGGATCAGGAGGCGCAGATCAGGGACATATTTATTTTGAAAAGATAATGAATCACACCCATAAATGGGATAATACCGAGAAATGGATCAAAGATTACGACCATCCGATGTGGAAGAAATTTGAAAGCAAAGCAACTGGCGCAGGACATGGTGGAATGGACTTTTTCGTTATGAACACCTTTATTGAATGTATAAAACGTAATATAGAATTCCCTATGGATGTATATGATCTTGCCACCTGGTATGCAATCACACCGCTCAGCGAAAAATCAATTGCTAAAGGAGGACAGGTTGTTGAGATCCCTGATTTCACAAAAGGACAATGGAAAAATCGTAAACCTATATTCGGAATGACAGATGAATTCTAAAAAAACACTTCTCATAGTAGCCGGAGGCTTAGGCACCCGCTATAAAGGCCTTAAACAAGTAGATGGAATATTGGGCAATGGCTCTCCTATTCTGGAATATTCTATTTATGATGCTCTAATGGTCGGCTTCAATAAAATTGTGATTATTATTAATCGTTTCATCCCTGAAAGCTATATAGAAAGGCTGGAAAACATTTCCAAAACCAACAACTTTGAGTTGCAATGGGTCTATCAGGATATGGATAAATACATTCCTTCAGGGTATGATTATTCGTCCCGGGAAAAACCTTGGGGAACAGGCCATGCCGTACTTTGTGCAAAAGAATATATTAGTGAACCTTTTGTAATGATCAATGCAGACGATTTTTACGGTAAAGAAGTTTATCAGTTAGCATCGAGTGAAATCGACAATCAAAATGTTTCTGATTCCCAATTTGAACTCATTGCCTATCCGCTTTCTACCACGTTAAGTAACAATGGTACGGTAGCCAGAGGTATTTGCACGGTGGATGATGATCATTTTTTGCTAAAAGTAGAAGAGCAGACTTCCATCCGAAAAGAAAATAATACTATTGTCTATACCGATGAAAACGGGAAAGACATAGAAGTAGCACCAGATACTTTGGTTTCTATGAATTATTTTATTTTCCATCCCATTATATTCGATTCATTAGAAATCTATTTTAAGGATTTTATTACATCCAATCCACAACCCAAAGAAGAATTTTATATTCCTACTGCTCTGCAGAAAATGAACGAGGAGAATACAATCAAAATTGCAGTCAGAACCTCGCCATCTCATTGGTTGGGAATGACCTATCCCGATGATAAAATTATTCTAAAAAGTTACCTTGAAAAAGAAATCCAAAACCAGCGATACCCTGAAGATCTATGGAGCTGAAGAATATTATCTCAAAATTTATAGGCACTGACAACTGTACAGTTACTCAGATCAATAACGGTTTGATCAATACTACCTATTGTGTAGAAAATAATCAAAACCGGGAAAAGTATATTTTACAGAAGATTAATACACAAGTCTTTAAAAGGCCGGAGCAGGTTATCAACAATCATTTGAAAATAAATAAGATTCTTAAAGAGGGTCAATATCATTTCAAAATGACACAACCGATTGCTTCGTCTTCAGAGGAGTTTTTAATCAGGGATGGAAATGGAGATTCATGGCGAATGACCAGCTTCATTGATAACAGCATTACCTTTCTTACTGTTCCTTCAGCAGAAACAGCTTCCAAGGCAGCAAGAGCTGTGGGTTATTTTCTTAGCATCATTAACACGCAAAGTCTTCCCATCATTGAAGATCCACTACCCGATTTTCTCAATTTTGAAAAGAGACTTACCGACTATAAAATTTCATTAGAAAGCGGATCATCTTCTTTAAAAGAAAATGCAAAAGCTGAAATAGAAATGATGAACCAATTGTTGTGGTTACCTGATCAATGGATCAAAATGCAAAATAATGGCCAACTTCCTAAAAGAATTGTTCATGCAGATGCGAAAATCAGTAATATTCTTTTTGATCAGAACCATGACCCGATGGCTATAATTGACCTGGACACAATCATGACTTCTACTATTCTCTATGATTTTGGAACCATGATCCAATCATACACCAATACCACTAATGAAGATGATGGAACAGCTCAAAATAATTTCAATTCAGAAATTTTCGAATCGGTAAAAGAGGGCTTTCTATTTCATCTTAAGGATCTATTGACTCCAGACGAGTTTGAAAATCTTGATTATTCCGCACAGGTGGCTATCTACATTCAGGGGCTTCGTTTTCTTACAGATTATTTAAATGGAAGCACTTATTATTCTACAACCTATCCGGAGCATAATCTCGACCGTACGAAGAACCAGCTGGAGCTTCTCAGGGGTTTACGCAGTTATTTAAAAGTAGATTAAAGTGCACATCTTATGATGATGTTGCTGGAGCATAAAGGAAATAAGGAAGGAGGTTATTTTAGAAATTCCATGATCTTTGACCATCCTTCTAATTTCTTTTCCAACGAAAT
Organism: Chryseobacterium sp. Chry.R1; assembly: GCF_039645525.1. NCBI lineage: Bacteria > Pseudomonadati > Bacteroidota > Flavobacteriia > Flavobacteriales > Weeksellaceae > Chryseobacterium > Chryseobacterium sp. Chry.R1. The sequence goes on along the minus strand of NZ_CP151793.1, from coordinate 2,481,630 downwards.
GGTATGCAGCGGGCTTGTCGAAGGCAGCAGAATCACAGGAAGCCGATATTTTTTTCCTAAAACTTTCTGTAGGTTTTTATAAGATTTTCCTCCATTACAAAATATGGCAGTGATATTCGGATATTGTTCTAAAAGTTCTTCAATCTGATTGGCTTCTTCATTTCTGATCTCCGAATCAAGACTTCCTTTTCGCTCACAGGAATCAATCACATCCCAAAGTGCGATGTGGTGTTTCTTCAATGTTTCAATCCTTACTGTATAATCTTCCGTAAATTTTTCATGAAGCAGCTCAAAAATAATCTTCCAGAATTTATTTTGAGGATGTGCATAATATTGTTGTTTTTCCAATGATTTGACCCCGGGAATAGAACCTAAAATTAAAATTCTGGAATGGACATCAATAATAGGAGGAAATGAAGAAATACGGTTTTGCATAATTCAAATATAAAAAAAACGGGCCAAAAGCCCGTTTTCGTTTTTATTGTTTGTTATAAAGTTTCTTTTAACCAGTCAAAGAATTCTCTTTGCCATACCAAACCATTTTGCGGGTGAAGCACCCAGTGGTTTTCGTTCGGGAAATACACTAATTTTGTTTTAAGGCCTCTTAATTTTGCTGCCTGGAAAGCCTCTTGTCCTTGCTCATAAGGCACACGGTAATCTATTCCTCCTTGGACAATCATGATCGGCTTATTCCATTTTTCAACAAAATTGCTAGGGTTAAATTCTGTATAAGCTTTTGGAAGCGGCTTCTCCCATGGAGACCCTAAATCCCAGTTGGCAAACCAGAGCTCTTCAGTGGTCAGATACCATGATTTCATATCAAATAGCCCGTCGTGAGCAATAAAGGTCTTGAATCTGTTATCGTGAATCCCCGCAAGCATAAATACACTGTATCCTCCATAACTTGCTCCTACTGCAGCTACTCTTTGTCCGTCCACATAAGGTAATGTCTTAGCATAATCTGTAGCGGCAAGATAATCCCTCATAGGTTGTCCACCCCAGTCTTTAGAGATTTCTTCATTCCACTTTGTTCCCCAGCCCGGCATTCCTCTACGGTTCGGCGCAACTACAATGTATCCGTTAGCCGTCATAAGAGCAAAATTCCATCGTACACTGAAAAACTGAGTCAATGCAGATTGAGGCCCACCCTGGCAATATACCAAAGTAGGATATTTTTTATTCGGATCAAAATTCGGCGGATAATGGAACCATACTCCCATTTCTTTTCCATCCGATGTTTTCACCATTTTTAGTTCAGATTTCCCTTGAGCCAGTTTGGAATAAGTATCTTTATTGGCTTCCGTAACCTGTTTCATTTCACCGTTTTTAATGTTTACAGAAAATAAATCTGTAGCATGGTTGACATCGGTTCTGCCTACCAATAAGGTGTTTTTATTATCAGCAAAGATTTCATTTACATCAAAATCTCCTTTTGTGATCTGTTGAACCTTTGCATTTTTAGGATCTAAGGAAAACAATTGTTTTGTTCCTCTGAATGCTGCCGTAAAATAGATGGTTTTGGAATCACCACTCCAGAAAACATCACCGGAAACACTTTCGTCCCAACCTTTTGTTAGGTTCTCTGTTTTTCCGGACTTCCAGTCCATGATTTTCACATCATTTTTATCCGCTTCATAGCCATCTCTTTCCATGCTCTGCCATACCAGTGATTTTCCGTCCGGACTGAACTTTGGATTTACGTCATAACCTTTATTTGATTCTGTAAGGTTCTTTGTAGCACCGGAAGTCAGATCATAAGCAAAAATATCCGTATTTGTACTTGTAGCATACTCTTTCCCGCTTTTAGGCTTGGTAACATACAAAAGCTGAGAAGAATCAGGACTCCAGATGAAATCCTCAGCTCCACCGAACGGCCTCTGCGGAGAATCCCATGTCTTTCCTTCCAGTAAGTCTTTTGATGATTCCACTTTATCTGAAGTATTTACTACAAAAACATGATTGTATTTTCCTTCATTGAAATAATCCCAGTGTCTGTGGTTCAAGTCAGTATACACCTGTGCTGTTGTTTTAGGAGTATCGCTGTATTTATCTTTCCCCATTACTTTCTCCACTAAAACCTGCTTGCTGAAAGCGATTTTCTTTCCATCAGGGGAAATTACAATATTATCAACCTCACCGATGGTATAAAACTCCGTCCAGGTTTTTCCGTTATCTTTAGAAAGGAATATCTTATCTCCTTCCTGTGCGTAAATTCCATTCTTATCCCACTGAATAAGAGCTTTTTTACCTAAGTCTAATTTTGAAGACTGATTATTGATAACATTAAGGAAATAGTTTTCGTTTTTCGTTTTCTCTGTTTTCAGATCTACTTGTCCTACTTTATAAATAAGTGAAGACTGATCAGGTGAAACTGCCTGTACTCCCACTTTTTTCAAAGTCCAAAGAATTTCAGGCGTCATTAACTGTTGTGCATTCATTAAAAGTGGGGCTGCTAAAGCCAGCAGGCTGTACTTAAGTTTCATAAATTGCTTTTTAATTCAAAGATTGCCAAATTTAGTACTTAAAATAAAAATATGCGAAGGAATTAACAATTATCTTGTTTTTTGTTAAAGTGATGAATTGATTTACCTGTGATACATTTGATGATAAGACGCTTGTACAGTTGCTATTTATGTTATTTATATCCTTTTTGATGGACCCAATAAAAAATCCGCCAGCTCAACTGACGGATTTATATTGTTATGCTATACTTCTGTGAGCTTAGTCCCCATCTGAGAACATAGAGTTGGCCAATGAAGTGATCAATGATAAGGCGATACTGAAAATGAATGCCCACCAGAATCCATCTACAACCATACTGTCTATGAAATAATCTGCCAGAAGGATGATCAATGCATTAATTACTAAAGCAAATAATCCTAGGGTGATGATCGTTAAAGGAAGTCCCAAAAGACTTAAAACAGGTTTTACAATTAAATTTAAAAGTCCCAAAACAATCGCGAAAATAATCGCAGATGAAAAGCCTTCAAAATGTACTCCAGGTAAAATTTTCGTTAAAAGAAACGCAACAAGCGCAGTAATCAGTAAACGGATAATTAAGTTCATATGTTAATATTTTTAATAGTTTGTATACAAGTATCAAAACTCATTCCATCGGATCTCGGTTTGAATGATTAATAAAAGTCTTTATCCATCACGAATTGCTAAAGTTTATATTTTCAATACAATAAGGGAAAACACTGATTTTTCAAAAATGGGTATTTTCCCTTTGCGTTATGATCTTTTTATTCCTGAATTTTAAGTCTGCAAACCCCTTAAAAATTATGATCATGGACGCAACACACACAACCAATCTCACCAGAGTTAATGCAGGAAAAGATTCATCCTGGCACATTCACAAGGATCACCTGAAGTATTCCAATATTCAAAAAACAAGAGTGGACTTTAATGGACGGAGCCTTGAAAAAATTATGCAAAAAATTGCAGACAACGCATTTATTAATGCGCCTTATCTACAATCTGATGAGCAAAACCGCTATTACCAGGAATGCCTTAGATGGATTGAAGAGAATTATGATTAATCAATTTTTTTAAATGGACAAATTGCCTAAGGTATCCTTAGGCATTTGTTTTTTTGGCAAGTAAGACGGCTGAAGTAAAAGTTACGTGTCTTTTTTTTAATTTTATAACAGCTAATAATCTTATATGAAAAAAGAATACACCCATTATTTCAGATATATTATGCTTGCTTCTATCCTACTATTAATCATATCAATGATAGTGCAGGTTAATCTGTTGGTCATTAGTGCTCTTTCCGTGGTTTTTATTTTATCTCTTATTCTTGTGCTTGACCAAAGCGAGTAGATTTAAATAACGGTGGATGCCCTATAAATCAATTCGGTTTCCATAATAACCGTCTGATCAGGTGATGACGCATTTTGTATTTTTTCCAGCACGAGACGGGCAGCGGTTTCTCCCATTTTTTCTAATGGTTGCTGTACAGTTGTCAGCTGTGGATGCACAATAGTTGCGAGTTCTGTTCCTGAAAAACTTGCAATCGCTATTTCTTCAGGAATTTTTATATTCTGCTCATGAAGATAATTCATTGCACCAATAGCTAATGTATCGGAAAAGGCAAAAATACTGTCGAAATGGATGTTTCTGTTTAATAGTTCCTGTACTGCCTTTCTGCCATCTTCAAAAGTCATTCCCTCTGTAGAAACAATCAGATCAGGATCAGTAAGACTATATTTCTCCATAATACGTTTGTATCCGTTCACTCTTTCAGTTACGTTCCTTATCGTTAAAGGCCCCATAATGTGTGCGATCCTTTTTCGTCCCGTATTAATCAGATGCTCCACTACTAATGATGCTTTGATCTGATCATCTACGATCACCCGCGAAGCCTGTATTGATTTCCCGGGTATCCTGTCAAAAAATACCATGGGAATATCATTATTGATCAGCTTTTTGTAAACTTCTTCATTAAGACTTTCATGACAAAGATTAATAATGATCCCGTCCACATTGAATTCTTCTAAAAGCTTAAGATTCTCTCTTTCTATCAATGGATTTTCATCCGATTGTGTTATGATAACACGATACCCTAACGGATCCAAAATATTCTGAATCCCCTTCAGAACTTTTGAAGAAAACGGTGTGATCATTTCCGGTACCACCAATCCAATATTTTTGGATTTTCCATACTTTAAATTCAAAGCTGTTGCATTGGGTTTATAGCCCAATTTCGTTGCTGCTTCCAATACCCTCTTCTGAGTTTCCGGGTTGATATTTTTATCATTAAGCAGTGCTCTTGAGATGGTAGAGGTAGATAATGACAAAAATTTCGACAAATCTTTAATGGTTACACGCTTCATCAGGGACTCTTTTTTATCAAAAATAACAAAAAAATAAGCAAATGGGAACGTTCCCAAATTCTGGGAACGTTCCCATTATCAATTTCATAACAAAAAATACCGGGCAATAGATTTATTAATATAAGTTTAGCAAACGATTAACATTCAATTAAAAACTATAATATATGACTCCCAATTCTTATCCCTATCACCGTGAAAATATTAAAACCGGCATTGTACATATTGGTGTTGGAAATTTCCACAGGGCCCATCAGCAGTATTACACCCACCTTCTGCTGGGAGACAAAAATCAACAGCAATGGGGAATCTGCGGAATTGCCTTACTTTCTTCTGATGAAAAAATAGTACGTGATTTAAGATCCCAAAATCTGGACTATACCCTTACGGTTTGTGGAAGGGATGGAAAAGATGAAATCTATACCATAGGTTCACTCACAGAGTTGATATGGGGAGTGGAAGATCCCCAGGCAGTAATTGCTAAAATCGCTGATCCGGCGATAAAGATCATCAGTCTTACCATTACGGAAGGAGGATATAATCTCAATAAAGAAACGAATGAGTTTAATCTGAATGACAGCCACGTACAAAACGATTTACTGAATCCGGGTACTCCTGAAACGGTTTTTGGATTTATAGCAGAAGGTCTGCGATTGCGTAAAAAAAATGGAGCCGGAAGTATCACGATCCTTTCTTGTGATAATCTTCAGCATAATGGCAATACCGCTAAAAGGGCATTCACCAGTTTTATAGAAGCTCAGGATAAAGATCTTGGAAACTGGATCAAATCCCACGTTACATTTCCGAACAGTATGGTGGACAGAATTACACCTGCTACCACAGCCAAAGATATTGAAAGGCTTAGTGAAAAAAGCGGCTGGAATGATAAAGCCCCCGTTTATTGTGAAGATTTCATCCAATGGGTGATAGAAGATCAATTTATCGCAGGAAGACCCGAATGGGAAAAAGCCGGCGTAGAATTCACGAATGACGTCACTGCTTTTGAAAACATGAAACTCAGTCTCCTGAATGCTTCGCACACCCTATTATCCTACCCTTCTTTCTTAAAAGGCTACCGCAAGGTAGATGAGGCCATGCAGGATCAAAGTATTGTAAAGCTAATCAGGGATTTTATGAATATAGATATTACACCATATGTTCCGGCACCTGCCGATACTGATTTAGATCTTTACAAACGTACACTGATAGAAAGGTTTTCCAATCATAGCGTAAGTGACCAGGTGAGCAGATTATGCTTTGACGGTGTTTCTAAATTTCCGGTATATATTATGCCCAATCTCGCAAAAATAATCAGTGATGGAAAAGATCTTATGCGTCCGGCATTTCTTATAGCTTCTTACAGGCATTATTTGAAATACAAAACAGACGATAAAGGTTTTACATATGAAATTGGCGAGCCATGGCTGACTTCGGAAGATGAAATTTTAATCCAAAGTGATAACCCCATTGATTTTTTAAATCTTTCTGCCTTTAAAAGCATCGATTTGAGAGAGGTAAATGCATTTACCGGTCTGTACTTACATTTTGTTGATGATATTAAAAATCAGGGGATCGCACCTGTTTTAGAAACTATTGTAAACTAAAGTATTATGCAAACAAATTCCGAAATAAAAGCTTTGAAAATAAAGTCTGACAGCAGTATCCTTCCATTTGCTATTATTACTTTCATTTATTTTATTGTTGGTTTTCTGACAACTGTTAATGAACAGTTGCAGGCTCCTTTAAAATTTACTTTTCTGGCTCATGCGGGAGGTCTGAAAAATACCTTCACTACGCTCATCTCTTTCTTTTTCTTTTTAGGATATTTGTTAAACGGCACTTTAGGAAGCAAATGGGTCAATGCCTTTGGATATAAAAATACGATCCTAAGAGGTTTATTTTTTATGATCTCCGGATTGATGATGTATTTATGTTCTTCGTGGGTGGGTTATCAGTTTCCTTCGGTGGATTTCAGGATCGGTGATGCCGTTATTCCCTTTGGGTTTATCATTTTTGTAGCCGGATCTTATTTAATGGGAACTTCTGCAGCAATTATTCAGGTGGTGGTAAATCCTTATGCTGCCTCTTATCCTTTAAAGGGGACACAGCCCGTACAACGACTGAATATTTTAACAGCCATCAATTCTATTGGTACGACCTCAGCACCTTTCTTTGTGACCATCGTGATGTTCAGTGGTATCTCCATTGAAAATATTGAAATAAAACAGCTGCTACTACCTCTTTCTGTACTGATCATCTGTATTGTTACGGTGATGGCTATCACCAAGAGACTGCATCTTCCTGATATTGAAAATACGAGAGCCGTTGCAGGAGAAAAACTGGAAAGAAGCATCTGGTCATTCCGCCATTTTGCCCTGGGTGTAGTTGCCATTTTCTTTTATGTAGGAACCGAAGTTGCCATCGGAGCCAATATCAACCTGAATGCTTTTGAGCTTATGGAATCGGGAAAGCCGATCACTTTCTTCGGAAAAACGGATATTATTATCGGCGGAATGGACCTTGGAATTCATGCCTTATTATCTACTTTATATTGGGGAGGCTTCCTTGTTGGAAGATCTATTTCCAGTTTTTTCAGTAAGATCTCAGCGAGAACACAGCTTGCAACGACAACAGTTCTTGCTACCATCCTGGCGATTACTTCAATGATCACCCAGAACCTTTGGTTCCTTGTTGCCATCGGTCTTTTGCATTCTTCTATGTGGAGCTGTATTTATACACTTTCTATAAAGGGTCTTAATAAATATACCTCAAAAGCATCCGGTGTATTCATTTCTGCTGTATTTGGCGGTGCGGTATTTACTTTACTTCAAGGAGGACTGGCTGATCTTTTCGGCTCATGGAGATGGACCTGGATATTAACGGTCATCTGTGAACTGCTTATGCTTTCTTATGCACTCTTCGGATCTAAGATCCGGGAGAAAGATATTATTAACTAACCATTCATTTCTTTTATACATTCCTTTTTTCCGGTATTCATTTACCGGACAGGAATGTTGTAATCAAAAAGACACTCAGCATTATGATTAAAATTAAAAAGTTGATGATTATTTCCATCATCATTGGAAATTCATTGGTTTATGGCCAGAAACTGCATTCTGCATTGCAGCTCAGAAACAGTCATTTGTGGCGAGGTCAGGAAGTTTCCTCAGGTTTCATCTATACCGGTGATGTTCATTTAGATGGTAAGAATTTTTACGGAGGATTCTGGGCCGGAGGAAATGCAAATGGCTCCTATAAAGAGTTTGACAATTATATTGGATACAAAAATAAGCACCTTATGGTGGAACTCTGGGATATTTATAATTTTTCACCTGGTGCCACTTATAACAACAAAGAATTTTTTAATTACAATGCAAGTGAAACAGGGCGCTTCTGGGATTTCAGGTCATATTATACAATAAGTGAGAAACTTCCCTTAGTCTTAAGCTGGAATACTGTAGTCTTTGGCCGGGACCGGGATAGGGACAATACACACAATAAATATTCTTCTTTTGTTTCAACAGAATATCCTTTCTATACAAAAGAAAGCCTCTCGGTACGAGGGAGGATCGGATATTCATTTGCCTTACATAATCCCACAGGTGAAAAAGGAAACTTTTTTGCTAAAGAAGCAGGTTTTAATGAGATAAGTCTGATCATTACCAAAACATTTTCCATTGCGGGTTATCAGCTTCCGGTTGGAATCTGGGGAATGTTTAACCCTGTAGGAAATAATGCTTACCTGCAGTTTTCTGTTCAGGCTTATTCTTTTTAAATCTTATTTAAGTCTCATCATCGTCACCAGTGATGTAGCAACATGGGTTTCGGATGATCCGTTTTCGTCCACTGTATAAATTTCAGTTCTGATCACGCTGATCTTCCCACCTCCTTTTACTACGTATGATTTTGAAATCAAAGCATCTCCCATTGCAGGCCTTAAATAATTAACCTTAAGTTCTATGGTTACTACGTAACAATCATCTTTATAATTGCTTACCGCAGCATATCCCGAAGAAACATCAACCAAAGAAGCGATCATTGCCCCATTAAACATTCCTGCCTTACGGGTCATCATTTCCATCTTTGGGATTTTAATGGATATGAAATCGGTTTCTACTTCAAGAAGCTCCGCTTTGTAGAATTTTAAGGTTTCGGAGCGGTTGAAACTGTCTATGATCAGTTGTTTTTTCTCAGGTGTCATGGATTGAAATATGATTCTTACAAATGTAATAAAAGGATTGAAAATCCCATCAGCACTTTTTAAGGTAAACGCATATAAAATATCAAATCACAAAAATCAAAGATCAGAAAGACCTTGTCCTCTTGTGATTAATCAACAATCTTTAGTTCACAATGATAATTTGAGTTAACCTAGTTGCACCGTAAAATCATCAGATAATGACAGGACACCTTCCGTAAGGGCATCCGGATGCGTACTGAAACCTTTTAATTTAGATGTTTTTGCTTTAAGAATAAGATCCAGAAGTTGTTTTTCTGATAACTTTTTTCCAAAGAGCTCAAACGGTATTTTAAAACCACAATTTTTAAAATCTGAACATCCAACTGCGGTTTTCCCCTTAATCAGATTGTGTTCTTTGCATTTCGGACATTTTGTTTCCTCAAAAGACTGAAGTTCCTTTTTAGGAGCAGGTTCTCGTTTTTTCTTTTCAACCACTTTCTCTTCTTCCTGTAAAGTGATCACTTTTCCTTTCCCGTCCACTACTTTTCTTGTAAGTTCAGAGACCATCTGGATCAGTTCTTCTTTAAACTGATTGGCTTCATATTCACCACTTTCTATTTTCCTAAGCTTTAACTCCCACTCTCCCGTAAGTTCAGGGCTTTTCAACAATTCATCTTCAATAGTATCGATCAGTTGAATTCCGGTGTGCGTCGCAATAAGATTTTTTCTTTTCTTCTCAATATATTTTCGTTTGAAAAGAGTTTCTATGATATTGGCCCGGGTAGAAGGTCTTCCGATCCCGTTGTTTTTCAACATTTCACGCAGCTCTTCATCATCAACCTGCTTTCCGGCAGTTTCCATTGCCCTTAACAACGTTGCTTCGGTATATGGTTTTGGAGGGGATGTCTTTCCCTGATGGATTATTGGATCATGCGGCCCCGTTTCTCCTACTGTAAATTCAGGAATGGTTTGCTCTTCTTCTTTTTCTTTATCCTTATCTGAAGACTCTTCTTTCGGTTCTTTGGCATATACAGCTCTCCATCCCGGCTCTAAAACCTGTCTTCCGCTTGTTTTAAAAGGAATAGTTCCCACTTTTCCTTCTACCAATGTATTGGAAATTTTACATTCGGGATAAAAAACAGAGATGAAACGCTTGGCGATCAGATCATAAATAAGCTTTTCCTCCCTGCTCAGGTTCTGGGATGGTGGAACTTCAGTGGGAATAATTGCATGGTGATCCGTTACCTTCGAATCATCAAAAACAGCTTTGGATTTCGGTATAGGAGCTCCCAATAGCGGAGCAATTAAATCCTGATAAAAGTACATTTTCCGAAGGATTCCTTCTATTTTAGGATATAAATTTTCAGATAGATACGTAGTATCCACACGCGGATAAGTCACGTGCTTTTTTTCATAAAGGCTTTGAATATAATTAAGCGTATTTTCGGCTGAATATCCGTATTTTTTATTCGCTTCCACCTGAAGTCCCGTAAGGTCAAAAAGCCTCAGGTTCTTTTCTTTTCCTTCTTTGATCTCAAATGAAACGATTTCAAAGGGATTTACTTTAAGATATCCCAATCCTTTTTCAGCCCGGTCCAGTGTCTTTAAACGATCAATCGCAGCATTGAAAATAACATCGCGGTATTTCGTTTTAAGTTCCCAATACTCTTCTGTGGTAAAAGCGTCAATTTCTTTCTGACGCTGAACCAACATTGCCAGGGTTGGAGTTTGTACCCGGCCGATAGAAAGAACGGCTTTATTCCCTCCGAATTTTTTCGTAAATAAGCGTGTTGCATTAATACCCAGCAACCAGTCTCCGATAGCTCTGGCATTTCCAGCCAGGTACAGATTTTTGTAATCTTCCGCAGGTTTCAGGTTAGCAAATCCTTCTTTAATCGCATCTTCGGTTAGGGACGAAATCCATAATCGTTGAATCGGCTTATTGCACTTTGCCTTCTGCAATACCCAACGCTGGATCAATTCTCCTTCCTGTCCGGCATCCCCGCAGTTAATGACCTCATCACATTCTTCCACCAGTTTTTCAATTACTTTAAACTGATTTTCAACTCCTTTATTCGGAATCAGTTTTATTCCAAAGTTATTGGGAATGATCGGTAATAAAAACAGATTCCAGGATTTGTACTGCGGACCATAATCATGCGGTTCTTTCAGCGTACATAAATGTCCGAATGTCCAGGTTACACAATAGCCGTTTCCTTCCATATAGCCCTGTTTAGGTGTAGTAGCACCTAAAACTTTGGCGATATCTCTGGCAACACTGGGTTTCTCGGCAATACAAAGTTTCATGAATGTTCGGGATTATTGAAAGGGTTGCAAAAATCGGGATTTTTTTTGACTTTAAAAAACTTATAGCTAATCAATACCGGGAAAAGATTAAACATTGGTAACTGATCATTATAAAGTACAAAAAAAGCTCCCACAGGAAGCTTAATCAATTATTATATTTATTCTTTCAACCAGACATCATTATATTCTTCCGGATGTCTTTTGAACTGCGCAAAAACATAAGGACATAGAGGAACTATTTTCAAATTATTTTCCCTGGCATAAGAAACAAGTTTCTCCAATAGTATTTTAGCAAAACCTTTTCCTTCATGTTCAGGATCTACCTCTGTATGATAAACGGTTAATTTTTGTCCAATAACTGAGATATCCATTTTTCCTATCTTCTGATCATCAGAAAATAACTGAACTTCTCCCCTGTTGTGTGTATTAATAATTACTTCTGTTCTTTCCATTTCTATATTTTTTATCTGTTTTACTATTTAATAAAGTAAAGATAGAATGATTGTTTGTACTACGTCATATCCTATGATAACTTCTCTGTATTTTATATTTATTGTATTCCAAATGGGTTTACAAAATCAAAAATCCCTTTAAACCGAAGTTTAAAAGGGATTAGGTTTATCTTCTAATAGAATTTAGAATTAAGGTTATAGTTTAATAAATTACTTCACATCAATTATCTATTCAAAAAATCTTCAAATTGACTTCTTTGAAAATTAACTAATTGATCATGTTTTTTAAATTTTCAATTTCTTTGTTCTGGGAAATCATATAGAGCGTAAGTTCTTCGATTTTTTGAAGTAATTTCATCTGGAAATCTCCGATTTTCACTCCATCTTTTATTATGTTATCCCCCGATGGAATTTCAGGAAGGTGCTTGTTTTCTCTTACAAAGGATTCCAGCTCATTGATCGTAGGCATTTGATAATCTGGTCTGATAGAAGACTTATTATCAAAATACTTCTGAAAAACATAGTCTGCAGGAACATTGGTATCTACGATCACATCTTCAGCATGAATTTTTCCTTTTACGGTTAGCTTTTGATCAGGATTCTTTGTTCCTATTCCTACATTTCCGCTAGTGCTGATCCTCATGAATTCATTCATAACAACAGGTGAATTAAGGCTGCTTTGCGCACTGGCACTTCCCAGGAATTTCATTCCCTCGTTTCCGAGAGTAATAGCCGTTTTATAGTTTGAAAAACTACCATTGCTGGATACCCAGCCATAAGCTGTGGTAGGTGATGCTTTTGCTCCGTAACTCATATAGGTTTCAGCACCACTTCTTAATGACCCCCAGTTATTAAAAGATCCGTTCTCATATCTTATCGCAAAAGCATTTACTCCTTCTGTGGCAGATTTTGCTCCGGCCTGAATTTCTCCTACGACATCCAGTTTTGTTGCAGGCGCTTCTGTTCCGATTCCTACATTCCCTCTAAGGAAAACGCGATCATCACCAACGGAAAATTTCGCAATACTGCTTCCATACTTTCCTATATAATAATGATCAATCTGATTATTGGTGCCTAAAGCTCCAAAACCTCCCAAATGCTGTGTATTATCAGGTGACACAAAATGATATCCCCTTGACCATTGGGTCGTATACCCAACAATTCCTACACCACTTACGACAGCGGATCCGGCATTTAATAGAACCCGCCCCTGAACATCCAGTGGAGCAAGTGGTTTTTTGGTTCCTATTCCCACATAATCATTATAATTGACATAATGTTTATTTTGTCCCGTCAGTGTATTGGTATAAATATCGGACAATACAGCCTTATCAATTAAAGCCGTTGAATTACAATGCTGGATAAGTCTTATCGCATATACGTTTCCTGATTGGCGTGTATGATATACCGTTACTTTATATTGCCCTATAGAACTGTCCCATACAATATCACTAAGATAAATATGATCTGTAATGGGGCCTGAAGCTTCTATGATTCTCGATACAGGCTGGTACCAGATACCACCACTAGGATTTGCACCAACAATAATTTGTTTTTTAATAATACCTACGGTATTTTCACTATTCCATGCACCAACGATATGTATTTCTACATTCCCGTTGATGGTGGTTCCCAATAATATATCTACCGCCAAATTACTTTCCTGATTAGGAAATCTAACAGAGAAGTCTTTATATTTAAAGCTATTTGGAAATATTGCAGGGTCATCCAAATGTGCATAACTATCCATAAGATCGCTAAATTGGATTTCTGTAGGTCTTTTTCCTGCTTTAAAATAATTTTTTAATTGTGCTATTGTTCTTTTTGCCATAATTAATTAAGTTTTGAATCAATCTCTTTTTTCAGAGAGATTATATAAAGAGTAAGTTCTTCAATTTTCTGAAGCAATTTCATTTGGAAGTCTCCGACCGTAACTCCCTCTTTCAGAATATTATCCCCGGATGGAATTTCCGGAAGATGTTTATTTTCTTTTACAAAGGATTCCAGTTCGTTTAAAGAAAGCATTTGGTAATCCGGTCTGATGGAAGAAGTATCATCAAAATACTTTTGAAATACATAGTCGGCAGGAACATTGGTATCTACAATTACATCTTCTGCATGTATTTTTCCTTTTACAGTTAGCTTTTGATCCGGATTCTGGGTTCCAATTCCCACATTACCGGCGTCTCTGTTCAGAATCAAATTATTCCCAAGAGGGTTAATATATAGTGGTGATGATGCATGACTTTGTATCCAGTTGTACTGCTCATTACTTCCGAACCTCATATTCACCTGAGAAACATCTCCTAATATCAAAGTACCTTCTTGATCAGGGTTCTTTGGAGATGATACAATATTCAGTTTGGCCTGTGGAGCTGAGGTTCCTATTCCTACATTTCCATTAGGCTGTACAGATAGCCTTACAGCTGCATTTGTTACAAAATTAATCGCTCCGTATGTATCACTTAAACCGTTATTTACAATATTAAAGTCACTGTATGTACCAAACCTGAAGCCCGAGCCGGTAAAACCTGAATTAACTTCAAGATCAGCAGTCGAATGATATCTGATGGATAATTTATTGCTTCCTCCTGCAGCATCGTTTCGATCAAACAGGCCTGAAGTATAATTAGTATCTCCTTGACCAGGAAGGGTCTTTACGTGAAGTTTTGCTTCCGGTAGTGAAACACCTACCCCAAAATTGTCATTATAATGGGTATAATGTATTCTTTGCCCTGCAAGAGGATTAGTGTAGATATCAGACAGCTTTACCTCACTAAAATCCTGCGTATCAAAAGGGCAATGATAAGTAATTCTGATATCATATATATTTCCGGCATAATGGGTGTGATAAATAGTTACTTTATATTGATTAATATTTGCATCCCATACTACATCCCCAATATAAATGTGATTAATAATAGGACCTCCCGCCTCCACGATTCTTGAGGTGGGCGTATACCACACCGAGTTATCCGGATTGAAACCCACCTGAAACAATTTTTTGATATTTCCGACACTATTGACATACATCCATGTTCCTACAATTTCTATTTCAAGAGCTCCTGACATGCCCCTGTTGCCCAAAAGAATATCCACAGCCTGATCCGATACATCATGAGGAAAATTGAGATCCAGCCTTTTTTTAATGTAATTCTTAGGAAACAGTTGTGGGTCTTCCAGGTTGGCAAAGCTATCCATGACGTCACCAAATTGCGCTTCCGTAGGTCTTTTTCCAGCTTTAAAATAATTTTTTAATTCTGTAATTGTTTTTTTCGCCATGATTAATTTGTTTTTAAAACATCGATCTCTTTTTTCATTGAGATCATGTATAATGTTAATTCTTCTATTTTCTGAAGCAATTTGATCTGGAAGTCTCCTACTGACAGTCCATTATCTGTCATCTCTTTTGCAGAAGGGATTTCCGGAAGATGACTTTTTTCGGAGATGAATTTTTCAAGATCACCGATCTCTCTTAAATGGTAATCCGATGCAAATACATGGTCCGCAGTGGGTGTCGCAGTAATGACCACATCCTTTGCTTCAATTTTACCATATAAGGCCATATTACCCGCATCTGATAAGAACAACCTTGGTCCATAGGATCCATCCGTAGAATAGCTCCAGAATTGTAATCCATTACCATAGCCCCCTGTCATATTATAAATTGCCCATTGGTGAGCTGTACCGGATGCTGTTTTGGATGGGTTTTGTAAGAGAAGAGCACCGCCTTCATTACTACTAACCTGGGATACCATAATTCCGCGTACATCTAATTTTTGTTGTGGGTTATCTGTGCCAACTCCTATATTTCCATTCGGGACTATCCTCATAAGTTCTGACATCGCAACGGGAGAATCCTGGGCAGCTTGCACATAGTTAGAAGATAAAAATTTAATTCCTTCACCACCAACCGTCACCGCTGTCTTATAACCAGCGTAAGATCCATTACCTGATAGCCAGCCATAAGCCGTCTGATTATCAGCTTTAACGCCATAACCCATGTAAGTTTCTGCGCCACTTCTTAATGATCCCCAATTGTTTACAGATCCATTTTCATAACGGATGGAAAATGCATTGATCCCTTCTGTAGCATCACTTCTACCAGCCTGAACATTACCCCATACATCCAGTTTAGATTTTGGGTTATCAGTTCCTATTCCAATGTTTCCATTATAATATACTGAATGCTTTTTTTGCTCAACTAATGGTTTAACATATATATCAGAAAGCCTTGCCTGATCTACAAATGCCTTATCATAAGAAAACTGTTTGATTCTTACAGCATATGGATTTTGATTGGGACTTGTATGATAAATGGTGAATTTATATTCATTTCTTGCGGAGTCCCATACAATATCTCCAATGTAAATACTTTCTAAAATAGTTCCTGCTGCTTCTGTAACTCTGGCCGTAGTAGGATACCAAACATTTCCATCAGGATTAAGCCCTACCTCAAATTGTTTTTTTATAATACCAACACTTGTCTGATGTGAAAATGTACCTGTAATTTCAACTTCAATACTTCCATTCAGATAATTATTTCCTAAAAGAACATCCACAGCCATATCACCTTGCTGATGAGGAAATTCGAAGTATAAATCTTTATGTTTATAATTATCAGGGAAAATAGTTTTATCGTCTAAGTTGGCAAAGCTATCCAGTAAATCCCCGAATTGGTTTTCTGTCGGCCGCTTTCCTGCTTTAAAATATTCTTTTAAAGCTGCTATTGTTTTTTTTGCCATATTTTTTATTTTTTGATAAACAGTTTCCCCTTTCCTATCTTACCGGGTAAGGAGAAACTGTTGAATCTTTATTAATTGAAGGATTAATTACGGTCTCACAATGAAAGTTCCCTGTAAGATCATTCCGTCTGTTCCGTCGTGAGAAATTCCACTGATATCCATCCAGGTCTCTTCTTTATAGATTGTCAGAATTTTTTCTTCGGTACTGAACATATTCGATGTATTCTGAGACACCATTTTGAAGTGATGATAAAGTACCCTTCCTTCTGCATCTTTAATCTTCATAGGATCTAGTCCTAATTTTTCTACAGGAAGGAAAAACTCATTTCCGGTCATATCGAATGTTTCTTTAAAGAACCATTCTTCAGTATTAGTTGCCGGATTATTGCCAAAGACGTATAGATTTGCTTTTGTAGTATCTTTTTCATCCGTATCTATTCTTGCAATTTCCTTCCAGTTACCCAGAGGACTCATTTTATAAAGATGGTATTTTCCTTTATAGCAAATCTGATCCCAGGATAAGATCACCCAGTTGATCATATCAGAATCTACTGGTTCAGAATGATATCTCAGTACAGGTGCCGGTGGATTATAATTTTCCACTAACATGGTTACCGTTGTCTTTGAAGGTAATGATGGTGCCTGCTCCTGTACCAGTTTATTAGCAGGTGGTGATACGTTATAATCTATTGTGTTGTACTCTACTTTTCTGGAAGCAACTACACGATAGAAAAGTGGATCACCGTAAGGTTTTTCATCCAGATCTTCAAACTCGTCATACACCGTCCATGAACCATTTTCAGGATTCACTTCCACATCAGCAATTTCTACAGATTTGATGTGTTTCATACTCAATATGGAATCTGCATCCAGCTTATTGGTTGCCCTGTAAATAGAAATTTCATTGATCTTGTGTACATCAGTATAAGAGTTCACTTCAATCCTTACTTTTGCAGGAATTCCTAATGTAGCATTATCTACTATTGGTAATAAGCTTAAGATCTTTGGTGGTTCAGCAGGATTAGTATTAACCAGTTTAATAGGTCCCTGGAATTTACTGAACTCTCCCATCTGCAATTGGTTTCCTAATTCTCTTACTCCATAGAAGTAGAAGTTATCGGAGGCACCATCAATCGTAAAATCGGTAAACAGAGTTGAATGGGCAGCTCCTCCCTGACCTTGGTTGTATATAGCTGCCATAGGAGCCATATCAAAATCCGCATGACTGGTAGGCAATAAATATCCTGAAGCATCCCTGATATTCTGTTTTTTATTTTTAGGTCTGTGACCTGTTATATCATTGAAATTAAAATTATGAATCTGCTGATAAATAATCGGTACTTCTGTAAGGGGCAGGAAGCAGTTAATCATCGCTTCTTTAATAAAGTGCCCTAAACGTAATTCATCTGATTGGCCAGGAATAGCCTCAATCACACGATAATTAATTGGATATTGACCATTTTTCCATTTGGTTTCATCTAATAAGTTAGCATATCCGCTTTGTCCTGTTTGTAGCCCAAAATGTTTGTTATGATTCACAATAAAATAATTAATTGCATCAAATAATACGGTACTGTTCGGAAGTGGCAGAGCATATTTCAAAGGGCTATCGGGAGGGAATGCTTCAAATTCTGTTTTTGTTGTATTAAGAAGCATTTCAAAATCCACAAAATTCATCCACCTATCAGTAAAAAACTCTTCATCATTACCTCCAAGAGCATTAAGGTTATTTTTTATTTCCTCAATTTTTAACGATTCATATAAAGAAGCTAACAATACTGCATTATTCGCTCTGAAGAACTGTACTGAATATGGTTTATGCTCATACTCCGTAATAAAGCTGTAGGTTGATTTTCCGAATTTATCCGGTCTGGTTGCATACATAGAACCTTTTGGCTTCCTTGGTGGTTTAGGATCTACAATTCTATTGGCAAACATTATAGCCGGTACGCTGAATTTGGATTTGTACTTAGCGCCTTGCATGTCCACATTGTCATTGTCAACACTCTTAAACCCGAACATAGAATATCTCACATCTTCTCCTTCAGGCGGAAGAATAACTTCTTCTTTCAAATTATTGGCCTCATTCTTATATAAATATATTCTGTAAGAAGGATAATAATTAATTTCAACATCATTCCCCATTAAAGGATCAGACAACTTCATTGGAAAGTCGTTTCCATCGTTAAATACGAATACTGGCTTATGCTGGCTATCTTCTTTTATTTCAAAATTTTCATCATAAACATACAGTACCAGATCTTTATTGGTTCCTATATTTTCCGTACGTACAACTTTGAATATAGAACGTGAATCGCTTGGTGCCGCACCAAAATGTTCATAAGTAAACATTCTGACAATTCCGTTGAACCACTCTACAGAGTCGGAAGTTGCAGAAAACTGTGAATGCTGTGCAAGTTTAAAACCAGGGAAGGTAATTTTATAAACGCCGCGATGTACTTCTTTACCCTGAGCAGGATCGTCAGTAACGACACCCATACTGTTTTGATATTTTGCAATTTTCTCATAATGTCTATGAACCTGAGCATTTTTCCAAAAACCTCTGCTCTTTTCTAAAAATCTTTGTACAGATCCATCCGACTGATGTGTGCTGATTACTTCTCTGTGGATTCCCCAGTCATTAGTCCCAATCTTCACTTTTAATGAGTTAGGATTTTTTGGTCCCCATGTTGGTGTATTCTGCATATTTTCGGTAGCACTGAACAATCCTTCAGTTCCGGGACTGAATGTAGGAAGTACAAGACTGCTCTGATCGATTACCGGTGAAGTACCCGCTATAATAGCCGCACTTGGTGCTTTTTTAAATACTGTAAACTTTAATCCTGAAGATTCCACCTCGATTCCGTTAATGATATAGCTTTCACCGTCCAGCAAGAAAATTCCTCCGATAAAATCATTAATGGTTGTTCCTGCCGGGATTTCCGATTTTAAAATATGTAAAGGAATTGAAGGTTGAGCAGGCATACTTGATCCCGGAGCAATAGTTCCTCCTGAACTTGGAAGGATATAATCTACCGTTTTAATTTCTGCTAAAAGCTGATTATTCGGATGATGACTGATACCGGATACTTTCGCAGAAATCTCTCTCATTGTATAATTTCTATAGAAAATCTCTACTTCATCTGCCATAACTTCTTTATTATCTGGAAATATGGTATCCGGATTCAGATAATAATCATCCGGCAATGTGGAATCAAATGAAATAGGGTATACAATTTCGTCCTGATAAATATGATGGTCAAAGCCCAATCTTACCAATGTTTTATCAGAATCTGTAATAGCCTGTCTACGATCCTGCTCACTCTGAGAAGTTAATGTCACAGGATATTCTTTCTGGATAAGGAAAGCTGTTGTTGCCGTTGGAGGTAATAGCCTGTTGTTAGGCTTGATGTTGGTATCAATTGATAGTTCTTCTCCTCCTGTTTGTGCCCTGGAGAACCAATTGATCCCATACCCTTTATAAAAATAAGTTCCGCTTTTGTCCTGCTTATGCATGTACAATGGAGTATAAGTGTCCGGAATCTGGATCGGCAACGTTTCAAAAGAATTTACCGTCGTATCGATGTTTGAGTACTTGGTATCATGGCACAACTCTGGTTTGAACCAGATAAAATCATCTGTTTTCTCAGGTTCTACCAAACGGTATTCCAGACCTGCATACACTGGAAACGTGAATGAAGAGGCATCAAATCTTTGAGAGGATCCAAAGAATGTCGGGTTTACTTCAAGATCAGGAATCTGTATATTATAAATACTGACATAACGATATTTTCCATTATGAGAATAGCCTTCACTATCATATAAGCCAGCAGATTGCGGATTATCAGAGTCCATTCCTTTATTAAGCTTCAGTAGTTTTACAGGCAATGAAAGCCTTTCGATTTCTGTAGAGACAGGAAGAGACATGGAAAGCAACTGATAGGTCTTGTCAGACGTATTAATATCCAGATTTTGATTGGTATAATATTCTGCAATATAGATATACTCGTTTCCGAAAACATCACTATTGATATCAAGATGACCTAATCCCAGCATTCTGGCCACATGATAATCAAGGGCTGCAATATTCAGAATATCAAGGTTGGAAACCTCCATATCGCCTTGTTCCGGAAGATTGGTACTTATATCAACAACCTGTTGAGAATCTGTAGGTGAAAGGTTAATCGAAATCGTTTCATTCGCTTTTGGATTCGGCTGATTATCGCTAAGCTCTACGTATCTCTTAATAACAGTCTGAATGTCCCTGTCTAGTGGTCCTTGAGACGGATGTTCCCATTTTCTTTTGTAATTTTCCGTATTTACATAAGCTCCATCGTTGTATCGTAACCATGCGCCGTGAACCGGGTTATCCTGAGGAAGAGGATCTAATCTGGAAAATGCTTCATCCGGTTCTGATGTCAGGGAAAACTGTCCTAATTCTGTCCAGGCATTCGCTTGATTTCTGCTGATAATAAAGTCCGAATAAAATTCAAATTTAATCAAGGAAACAAGACATTTGTCAGCTCTAAACCTCAGTGTTTTTGCATTTTCTGCATTAAAATACGATGTAGAAACTTCACTTCCATATAAATTAATTCTATACGAAAGGTGCTGTTGGGAAGGATTATTTTGTTCAGCTACAGAAAGTGCTTCCATATCAATAACAGAATCTTGCTGTTGATTATTTACCTCAAGCTCTGCAGCAAAGAAAATATCAGTTTTACAAAGAATTTCTATCAGCTCATATCCATATACACTTATAAATTTAAGCGGATCTGCCAATGGATCAACCGACTGTCTTACCTGATTGTATCTTGTTTTATTCTTAAAATAGACATAAAAAATCCTTTTGTTGTTATTGAATTTATACACCCACATCTTCTGGTTATCGTCAACAAGCTGGGGAGGAGTATTAAAGTCTAATGTAAAAACTGCTTTTTTATAGGCTGTCCTATAAATTTTCACAAAATCTTCAGGTTTATTGAAATTGTAATCTGATGATGCCAAATTCCCCTTAGGAAGGTGATTTTCACCTAGCTTACCGCCAAACCCCCATCTCAGGTGAATCCCTTTTGTACTATCATCTCCTTTAGATCCGGCTGCCTGGAGATAAAAATTAGGAGTCTGAAGTCCTGAAAATTCATCAAAATTAATTCCGCTTCCATCGTCATCACAAATGCTCATATTCGTATAGGAGGTGGTATTAACTTTCAAGTCACTGGTATCCATACTCAGGTAGATATTCTTGAAACCATAGCTGGCTCCTTTCATATTCATATTGTAAAGATCGGGCTGCCACAATTGTATGGGGAATGATTTACAGTTTGTAATATCACCCTGAATAAAACCTGAATACTCGTGTGAATCTGCATTTCCATGAATTAATAGGGTGTCTCCATCCACTTTGTCTATTACAGAGGTGGTTACACTCAGTTGCTTGATAAATTCAATTGAATGATTATAGTTGGAACATGCAATCTGGCTCTTTTCATTGCATATATAGAAGTTATTTTGTCCAAATGAAAAACGCGTTTTCAGGCCTGTATTAGGTTTGTAGAAATATCCAATATTTTGGTCCGGAAGAACAAGAGCAGGACCATTATTCCATACCCCTGATGCATAGATCTTGTTATTCTGAAAGTATATTCCGTCCAAGGAAACTGTTGCCCCGTTCGAATGATAGGTATACCTTGATGTAGTTGTGGTAAAGTCCGGATTTGTACTAATAACAGTTCCCAGTCCATTTTCATTACCACAGATATAAATTTTACCATTATAAATTGCTAGACCTGAAATCTGAATATTTGCACCTCCTATAGTATCAACAATATTTCTGCTGATTACAATATCTCCGGTCGCATTTATTGCGATAATATAATTATTCTGATATTTAAGATCAAAAAAAGCAAGATAAGTGAGATCTCCGTATGCTTCTGCAAATAAGGCATCTTCCTGGGTAGGATTTGCAGGAAAGTTCCTATACCAGATCACATCACCTTTGATGTTGATACATAAAAGAAAAGGGGTCACTTGATCTTCCAGCCCCAGGATAACATAGTTACCTGAGACTGAAATGATTTTTTTAAAGCTTACTTCTCTGTCGGGATTAGAATAACTTTTACTCCACAGAAGTTTTCCGTTTTCTTTAAGAACAGTAACTACTCCCGCCTTTTCTAAATCTCCTGCATGAAAAACATTACCATTATCTCTATGGGTAAAGTTGATTTTAGCGTTCGAAGTATTATAATTATGATATTTAAAAAAACTCATTTTAGATTTAATTAATTGTTTATTTGTAATTCGTTGATTGTCACTCCACTTCCCGGAAATTCAGTATAAGCTGATCCATCCCAGGATTTATACTTAAACTGTAGTTTTAATTTCAGATCTTTGATTTTATTGCTCTTATGTACCACTAAAATCTGAGAATAGTCTTTAGCATAAATGAGTTGAAAATCTTCAATATGGTTTCCTAAGGCATTAGGAATTACAAGACATTTTTTCACCTCTTCCAATGGAATTCTAGGATCATTGAACGGTTCCGGGTTCCTTATGAGTAAGGCAACTACGTCATTATTGGAGTTGACTATTTTAACAAATTCCGTATTAGTTGGCGGATTTAATGGTTTTAATCCCATTACTCCTTCAAAAGCGCGGTCAAATACCTCTGAATAGGTATTGGCAAGCCCTTTTAAGTTTGGATTTTCAATGCCTTCCGAAGCTAAAATATAGAGGTCATTAAGCTGCTGTTGTTTAAGATCTGCTTTTATCTCATAAATAGCATCCTTTTGTCCTATTACTTCATTTTTATCATTATATTCTTTCAGCTTATAACTTTCTACCTGCTCTTTGAAATCCCTGTATCTTGAAGTTCTAAATACGAACTCATGAATTTTCTGGTTTTCTTCATACACTTTGTAAGGATCTTCCGGTGTTGGTGTGGGCTGTGGATTATAATTTCCGTCCCCGTCATCATCAAAAGCATTATAAATAATGGCTGTATACAGTTTTTCCGGAGTCAGATCCTCCAATTTAACTGAATATTTATATGCTTTTGGTGGTACAGGTTGTCCCAGATTAACAGTACAAGCCATGCCTGTATTGCCCTGGTTAACGTGATTCACATAGTTAAGCATCTGCTGAATTCCCAATGGTAAATTCGGATCGTCTTCTTCCCAGCTTTCTTTAGTTACCGGTATTGTTTCATGTTTTGTCCAGTTTTGAGGTAAAGGATACGGAACACTGATACCCGTTACAGGATCTTTAATCACGATATTAACACTTCCTTTGATCTCACCTACGTCCATGCCATTTACATTATGAGCAGCCCATGTTTTAAGCATATTGTAGATGTAAGGTTTAGTAAATGAAAGTACTATTTTACTCTGCTCATTACCATAGAATAATGGTTTTGCCATCAGAAGGTCTCCGTCTACATTAGGATATGATTTTTTCATATCGATATATGATTTCAGGGAAGTAATCGGGTATTCATCTATATTTTTCTTCTTATTAGGAATTGGATTTCCATGTTCATCTTTAAGATTTTCAATATAGCTTTCCTTTTTCTTTTCAAAGTGTCCGATAGGGCCTGCTGTTTTAAATGCGAAGTAATAGTTAATGATATGGGGCGTATCTCCATTTACATTATCTTTCAATTTAAGATTGATATAGTATACACTGTTTGGTCTCCAAACCGGCTGTACCACTTTGCTCATTGCCTCCTGCATCAGCTTCATATCTTCTGTTACAGCATCCTGTGATGGGATGGTCTGCTGATATTCATATTCTTCCGCCGTGATCCAATTCACTTTGTGGAACAATGTATAGCAATTCGACACTGCGCCTCCATCACCATCATTATTACATCCGCAATTTCCAAGATTAAAAATAACATCATGGATTTCTTTTGTTAATTGTAATGCACCGAATATGGTAGCTCCCTCCATATTCAGATAGGCTTCCAGTTTTCCGATAAGATCTTTTACATATCCAATCCCCTGAATAAGATTATATTCCGGGAAGTCTTTATCAAAACTAAAGATCGTATCCATGAAGGTAATAAAGCATTTTCTGCTGTATCTTAGCTGTGTGACCCCATCAACTCCCTGATAAACAATACACTGATTAAGATTATACATCAGTTCGGTAAGAAAATTACAAAGTCTGGTATCTTTATCACATGGTTCCGGTTCTGAATTACAGCCACAATCCGGTGTAAATTTCAGACTAACAGGCTTTTGATTGATTTTGTTAATCTTAATAATAACTGCTTTATTGATTGTCTCCTTAGGATAATCACTTGAATAACAAACATCTACTCCAGTTCCTTTATCTGAGATTTTAGTAATCACAGAATTGTGCTTAATGAATTGACTTAACGGACCGTGAGGAAGGTACAGGAATATTACAGAATGTGTATTAAAATCAACATATGGTACGGTCGTTTCTCCTGTGATCGTTCTATATTGTACATCATAATCTGTCCAGTCATTCGCCACATTAGACATATCAAAATTCAGAACCCCAAACATTCCGTTGTATCCATTTTCTACATGCATCACATTGAAATCAAGTTCGTTGCATTGAGAAGTAGTACATCCTCCATTTTTCAGTTCTTTCAACTGTTCAACAAGCGCATCGTATTCAGCCTGTTCTGCAGGCGATAAAACTATACTGATTACCTCACCGGTTGTATTTGCAGTCGCATTAGCCCAGATCTGATCAATCTGTGCATTGATATTGTCAATATCCTGTTGATTGGCGTTATATGGAATAATTTCTATCTTACTTACATATTGTCCGGCATAATCAGCCGCTTCATAAATCAGCTCTGTTCCCAGTTCTGCTTTTGTCTTTGTGACTTCATCGATCAAAGCATAACTCTGATAAATAGCAGTCGAGAATACATCTTTATAATATCTGATCTTCACCGAGCTTGCCATCGTAGAAAGTAATAATCGTAGCCTTGCTGATGCTTCAGGAAGTAAAACGACCATCGTATTTCCATTGGTCATCTTTAATGATCTCGGATAGTTATGTGGATTGGATGCATTGGAAACCATAAGGTAATCAGTAGCATCTGATACTGTTCCTAAAAGATTGTAGTACGCTCCATTAATTAAGTTATAGGGTGCTCCTGCAGGTGAATAATATACAGTTCCTACTGCTTTATCTTTTACATTAGACTCATGCCATACAACTTCAGATTCGGTACAGAATAATGATGAAGGTGTAATTCCATATTGCTCAGGAATAAACCATCCCGGTTGTGCAGAGTCTAAGAATGAAAATGGCGTAGATGCCAAAATCCTGATGGTATCATACTTATCATTTGTCTTCTGCCAGAATCCTAATTTAAATTTATCCAGATTAGCAATGCTGTTTGCTTCATTCTGAGTCAGCACGGCTCTGTAAGGATTGTATTTATTCCATGCAGTTCCCTGCTTATTAAGAATTTTAATCTCAACATCTTCAATGGAATACTGGTGTTTCACCTGGCGAAGGACGTGACCTCCAGGCTGGGTTTTCTGAGGCGGAATAAGATCTGTAAATTCACTTGCTCCGTTGGTATGTCCTCCGATTTTCTCGCCTGCAGTAGAAGTTGGAATAAGTCCTTTTTCAATTTTGATATCGATATAGGTATCCAATGGAATGGTAGGCAGTTTTTCGTGATCTTTAATTGCCGGTAACGGAACATCGCCAACCTGTACAACTGGAAGATCGAAGGTCTCACTGGTCAACATATGAACTCCTTTCACCGCATTTTTCAACCTTTCTTCTTTCGGATAATCAATCTCTGGTGGGTCTGATTCGTAAGTAAGAGGCGGTACAGCACTTGTATCTACCTTATCGTTTTTCTCCCATTTGATGCTTAAGTGTACTTTAAGTTTAATTTTAAAAATGGCCAGTTTGATCTTGAGCTCGAATTTAAATTCCGCAAGAATCAGGAACGGAAATACAAGCTCTACTCTGAAATAGATAGAGATAAACAAAGCAACACTTACAATGAAAAGATTGATCTCTGCTCCTCCTTCCACATAAATATATCCTCCTACCTGTGGCCTTTCAAAACTGATATGCGCTCCCACTTCAATAGCGGCATACACTTTTACAATGATCAGGTTCAGGTTGAAATCTACTCTTGCTCCGGCTTCAATTCCCTTAGCGGCAATCATCAGATAAGATTCTGCCTTAATATTCACCGAATCTTTAAACAGACTGGCCCTGATCGGTTTATCCCTTGTTCCGAAATTAACATACCATGGTCTTTGGTTTTTAAAGAAGAAGCCCATCTGAACTTCGGCCTTAATATCAATGAATGATCCGTTATTTTTGTTGAGCTGGAAGTTACCTCCTGCTCCAATTTCCAGTGAATTATCACCTACAATTACAAATGCGTAGAATGGCGGAACTTTAGGGTCATCTTCTGTTAATCCAAGACGTTCACTGATAATCGTTAATCCGGCATCAATCGCAAACATACTTGGTACTGAAAGCAATACCATTGCTCGTAATGAGGCAAGACGCCCATCTAAGGTGGCCAGGGAAGCTCCTGCTCCAAAGGAGAACGGTGCACTATACTTTTGAGTAAACTGAGGCCCGATAAATTTATCTGTATTGATTCCTCGCTGCGGATGCACATAATAATCGTACCAAGTGTCATTTTCCGTCATTCCGATCGCCTCTTTTTCAGCTACATATCGGTATCCGATGAGTCCACGGAATCCGAAAATACCAAATGAACCTAATGGGATCACGAACGGCAGTTCAACACTTGCATCTACCAGGAATCCCGGATATTTAGGATCAAAAGCCATTTCTGCAGAACCGGAAATATTCATTTTCGGTAACTGAAGAGAAACTTTTCCTCTGTATTCTGTGGATTTTCCCGGCTCCGGAATGGTAAGAGCCCCTTTGATAATGGCTACGGCGGCACTTGCACTTGCTGTTCCCGGAATTACCAGGTCTACTTCTAAGGTTGAAATATGGAAGTAATCATCTTTAGTTCCACCGAACTCATCGTTATCAGCAGTATAATAGTATTTTACCCCATTACCTCTTACATCAAGACCTAGTGGATTGATATTGATCCCACCATCAAATCCGATATAATTATAGGTCCGCATATTCCCTTTATACATTCGCTGTATGGTTCCCATATGGATGGCTGTAACCGCCATACGGACCGGACCTAAATTCAGGTGAAGATTGGTTGGAATGATAGAACTTCCGCCTGCAATTTCAAATTTACCGTTAGCATAATAACGGATAGCCGGCAGATCAATTCCTTCTTTTCCTAACAATCTTTCTCCAAATGAATCTTCAGGGAAGGTGATCTTAGTATCCGCTTCTACATAGAAGTTATCATTTTTCTTCCCGATTTCTATTCTTTGCAAATAAAAGGTAAGGATGTTAAAAAGATTCATTTTCAGACCAAAAGGCAGAATGGCAGCAGAAAGTTTGAAATTTTCTTTACTTTCCCATTCTCCTACAACGTCAATGACCATATCCAGGCCGTTATAATCTTTGAATTTTTTGATTTTCAGTCCGGCATGTAATGAGGAATGCACTACCTGTCCCTGGTGGAAATCAATATCAAATTTGCTGAATCCTAATTCCCATGATTTCTCGGTATCTTTCCCAAGATTAAACCATAGGGTACGGTTAGCATCATCAAGACTATCCACAGACAGACTTGCCAGAAACTTATAATAGTCCTCTTCTTTCTGGAATTCCCTGTAATCTCCTGCAACGGTTCTTAATCCCATTGGATAAACGAACTTAAGTTCAGAAGGGGATGCCAAACCGTTCATGAAAGTCATCAGTTCATCCATGCTATGAATATCTGTTTCATTAGAACTGCTCATGGATTTCACTTTCAGATTATTATAATCCAGCGTAAAAAACTTGCTGAAATAATCAACGACTTTTGTTTCTGTTCCTACTGTTTTTACGGCGTAAGTAGGTCTAATGGCAATATTTCCCGAGAGTCCTCCGGTTCCGATCAGCATATGATTGGCTGAAATACCTATGGTTTGTTGGGTATTTCCTTCAGGATTTTTCTTTTTAAACCATTTTTTAGGAAGGAAAATTTCGGTGTATTCCATGTAGACTCCCATAAATTCCTTAGGTCTTCCGTCTGCGTCGGCTTCAGCAATATTTTCCGTTTTGCTCAGGTCTATTTTCAGATTGTGAATATCGATGATAAAACCTGTGTTTCCAATCTGAGCAGGATTACTCATATTCAGGACCAGATCCATATTGTATCCGAAACCTTTTTCAGTATCCGCATAGAATAAAGCTTCCCCAAAGCTGAGGGTTACTTTTTTAGTTTCATCTTCAATGACCTCTAAGGGAGCAGTAGGGTGTTTTAATGGGTTTACCGGTTTTAAAATACTTCTCGGAAACTCAATCGCTGCCGACAACATTAAGGTTGCCTTAAATTTCGGAATGGCCACCTCTTTGATGAACTCATCAATATCCTGCGGCATTAATGCTTTGAAGAAAGTTTTGACCTTTTCTGCGGTATCCTGAAGATCGTTTGAAAGTAAATAAGTTGCAAAAGCAACAAGGGATGCGTATTTTTGATTTGAGTTCTGGTAGATATCTTCTACAATTTTTGTTATTGTAGTTGCTTCGTTTACTACCAGTCCTAAATTATGCTTAGCATTAATATCAGTCGCAAACTGCATCAGAGGTGTGGTATTCTGATTAGCTGGAGTGACAAATGTATTCACAAAGTGTGCAATGGCCTGTTCTTCCGTTACGTTGAGCACTCTCAATGCCACCTCGAAGATCTGCTGAGGCTCAAAGGAAAAATTTCCTAAACTGAAATAGCGTAAATACGCCAGGATCTTCCATTGGTATTCAACGGTAATGGGAAATGCGGAGATAGCGGAGTCATCTGTTCCGTTCAGAACCAATGAAATCCCCGTTCCCGGAATTTCAATATCGATTCTCTTGGAAACGACAGATAAGCTGTAAAAAGCCGAATCCCCTTTCGGTCCTTTACTATACTGTAAATCTTTATAATAGATTTTATCGAGGAGGTTCGTAATCCCCGGTTTTAAGAATCCCAGAAGGTCCGGGATGTCGTCTTTTGTAACCACAGAGGATAACCTCGGGTAATACCTGTGTGTTACCGGTGTTTGATTTGACATAAAAATAATTTTGTGTTTGGGTGAGTGGAAGGCTTTCGTTTAGGCAAACAAAAGCCTTATTAAGTAGGGTTTACTTAACTTAATTTCTCGTGGTGACGCAATGTTTTTAAATATTAAGATATTCTTATATACTACTAATATTTAATCTGCATATCAATAGATTTGTTTTTAAATCTGTTACGGAAATATAAAAGTTATTATTGACCTCAGATCTATAATAGCAAATTATTTCCATTTACAAATTTTTTCCAAGATATTGTAATTTCCTTTAAATCTGCTGTTGGAAGTTTATAATTTGGTGTCATATTAGGATTTGCTTTATATTCATAAACATCATTATAAATACTGGTCATGGAATGAGTGACCTTTATAAGCTGTAATCCTTGAGTTGGGAAAAAATACTCTCCTGACTGTAGATTACTAAGCTGTTGATCTATAATCCCCAATAACATATCACACTCTTCTACATACCTAAATTCGAAAAATAATTCATCTAATGATGGGCTTATTGATTTCATTAGTTTATAATCTGAGTTCTTAATTCTTTTTACAAGAAAGTTTACTTTATAATCTTTTAAAATGCTCATATCTTTTCTATTTATCTAGATGGCCAACTAGTCATCACACCTTTAGTTAAAAATCCAACAAGTCCGTCATTTCCTCCTCGGATGCAAATTATAATATGTTTATTATCACTCATAGCTCCTACAAATTTATTTCCGGATAAATAAGTTAAGGTAGTATAAGCAAGAGCAATATTATCTATTATTTCCTCCCTATCCCAATCTTGCCTAAACATATCGTTTAGAGTAGGAAGGTAGGTGCCTGCAGCATTATTCCAAGCTTGTTTAGGATAAAATGTTCCACTGTGAAATACTTCAACATTAGTTAATGCATATCCTTGATTTTTAGCTAATGTCCTCACAATCTTCCCATAAGCATTAGCGTTCACACCTACTCCATAGATATGATGAAAACCACTTGCTTTAGGAGGTGTAAAACTAGTATCAACCTCACCATGAAAAACATGATCCATACGGGGAGTATTTAAAGGAGTATTTAAAAACTTCCTCGCTTTTAATAAATTGATACTATATCTATGCTTTTTCACACTTGTCGTAATTTTTATCCAAACATCTATCAAATCTGGTTCATTTTGTAATTGTTGAATATATGGAATCCCATGATCTCTAAACTCAAGCATAAACGCATATCTATCTTCTTTATGAACAAAGCTTTTTACTTTATTTACAACTGTTGGACAAGTAGGCTGTATTTTAGCATAAAAATTATTTAATGCTGCATCCAAATCTGCAATATCTCTAATAAAATCCGCAGCAGCTTGTGGAAACCCATTAGGAAAATTATTGTTGTTTACAGCCATCAGTTTTACGGCTGCATCTCTCATCATATATTCAGCTGCAAAACCACCTCCACTTGAAACCATTTGGGTCCAGAATAAAAAATTATCTAAGTTCTTACACCAATCATAATTAGGGATAGTATTACCTCCCGGATTATCAGGAATATTTCCATCTGGAGTAGAGTCATTAATATTTGCCTTAACTTTATCTATATATACTTCACATCCATTAGAATAATAATTCAAAATTGATTTTGCTACATCTGAAGTAAGCTCAATTAATGCTCCTGCACCTGATAAAGCTTCTAAAGCTAAAATTCGTTCACCAGTAGTAATTGAAGCACCTAAAGCAATTCTTCCCAATTTTGATAGATGTCTAAAATGTCTAAGCTTTGATATATTACCAATACCAGTAAAACTAAGAGCTACGTCTGCTGTCAAATCTACGGCTGTCCAAACATCCTCACTATCTCCAAAATCATCTAAATACTTTAAATAAAATAACGGAATCACGTAACTTAAATCACTACCGCTAGGTTGCAAGGCTATGGAAGGTAATTTTACGGCTACATCTTTTTCGTCATAATGCATTAAAGAAATAGCAGTGTAAAAACCATAATCACCTACTTTTACTTTATTTGTATCGGGAATAGGTTCTCCCCCAGAAATAGTATAACCTGTTACTTTTTCCTCTTTTACAGTAATAAACTCTCCATTAAATTCAAAATCCATGTTATCGACAAAAAAACCTAAAAAATTCTTTTTTGAATTATAATTTAAAATGATTGGTTTATTTTTATAAAATTGCTCAAAATAATATTGACTGGTATTGTAATCAATTCCCCCCAGTCCAATAGCTAAAGATTGATAAGGATTTAACATGGAAACATACCATAGAGAATAGAGACGGTTCATGTATTCTCTTCTATTATTCTTCCCAAAGAAAACTATTCTATCATTAATTCTCTGGTATAAACACTCGAAAAGTGTCTTTTGATTACCGTTAATTAATATTTTTTCGGTTTCTAACCTACTTAAGAATGCAAGCGCATCATTTACCTGTATTGATTTTACAATCTTTACTACAGAATCTTCTCTTGATTCATATATACTATTCTCAGCAAATTTTCTTAAAATTTTAATTTTTGCATCTAAAGTTAGAAAATTTACAGCACCATCGGGAATTATACTTACCAGCATCTCTAAACGCAAGTTACTCTGTGCTTTCGTAAATTCTTGTGACCATCCTGATGGATCAGAGGTTACTCCAAATAAATATTCCTCTTTTGAATAGGCAATATTAACATAAATATTAACAAGAGTATTGTAATAATTTTGAAAAGGCATATAATAATCATTTTCAAAATCACTATATTCAAAGGAATTCAAAGGAAATATTTCTAATGTATCGTTATAGTTTCTATATCCCCAATCAATTAATAAAATAGCAATCGCCTTATCAATCTCAGATAAAGTAGGTGTGCTATTATAAATATATGATCTAATATCAGTACCAGCAGGTGGATTAGCTGTTTGTACAATATTTAAAATTTCACTTAATTTCTTGATTGCCAGCATATCCAATACATCTTCAAAAAGATTTTTGATTCTCCAACAAATCTTAACCATACCAATATACAACTTTTCTTTGTCCTGGCTTGTAAATGTTGTTGGAAATGTTGCTACCTTACTTCCTAAATTCTTTTTAAAAAAATTCCTATTACTACTATCTACAACAGAGGACGATCTATCATCCCAGTCTATTTTACAGTAAGTCGGTAGAGTATCATTTAATTGGATAGGAGGATAATTTGCTGAATCAGAAAAAACCAAATTGGGATTTGTTATTTTAAATTCACAATTATAGAAAATAAAATATTTAGTATAATTATCTGTTTTATTGCTATCAGAAGATGTTTCAAGCTTGCTAATTTTAAATAAATCCCCTCTTTGGGATGATTCCAATATTAAATCAAACCAATGAACAGGATCAATAATATATGTATAATTATATACCCCTTTATTAGGATCGTTCATATAATTGATATATGAATCGTATTTTACAAATCCAGTTACAATAGTATCATCATTACCAGGAACCTGATCAACACTCAAATATTTTGTTTTATCAATAAAAATGTATTTTACGTTATTTACCTTAAATCCATTTAATTGACCATTAATATCAAATACCTGATCTGTTAACTCATATGTATTTGTTTTAATTCTGACAGGTCTTGGAAGATGAGGAGTTAAAACTACTATATTGCTCATATTTTATACTGTTAATTTTTTATACGTTTCGTTAATTTCAAATACTTTAGACATAGATAAATCAGGTAACCATCTGGCATAGCTGTCAGAAACATATACCATATTATCAATAGAAGTCACATTAACATTAATCAAAGGAAACTTTATTGCTAATTTTCCCTCTTGATCTTCACCAATCACGCACAAATTATATTTTTTGTATTCTATATTTTCAGTTGAGACAAAATAATTAGCCTCATCACCTAGCTCATTTTTAAAATAAAATTTAGGATTGTTTAATTGATTGTCTTTTATCACCTTAATCAATTCTTTATTCTCATCATCGGTAATTCCAAGTAATTTTTTACTTGATAATTCACCTTGTTTTAAACCTAATGATAGGGCCATTATAGATACTCCATCAGGAGTACTATATTGTTCCGTTTTAAAATAATAGGGTTCTTCAGGCTGATAAAAATTATTCCTTTTATCACTATAGGAAATTGTTCCACTATTAGAATTATCCTGGTAAGCAGCTCTACTTTCAAAAAAACCACCTACATTCTGTCGGATATTATTCAACAACGTCTCATAAGTAACCCTTTTCAAACTTTCCGTATCATTCTTCATGATCAGATCTTCCACCTTTTTGGTAGTTACCGTTGCAATATCTTTTCCTCCTGCTTTATTTTCAAAATCGATCAATAATAAATTCTGATCAATTACATAAACAAGCTCATTTCCTCCTTTAGACTGAATTTTCGGAGTCACATTAATTAATCCGAAGATGTCATCAATGTCTTTCAGATCATACGTTGTGCTTACAACAGGATCACCTGGATTCGGACCAGGAGTTTCAGAAGTAATTTTCACTGTTTTCCCTTCATAAATCAACTGTATAAAAGAAGCAACCGTTTTACCGGCACTTGTTTTATCTAATTTGAAAGTAATAGGTTTTGTGAAATTGGTATCTGCTCCGTTTCCTTCCTCCTGAAGTAAGTTTTTCCCTCTGATAAAATAATCCTCATTTCGGGTATCTGCATGTAAAACACCTTGTTTTACGTACATAGCAGCGGCGTCATTATTATCAGTGGTCGGCTGGATCACCAGCGATGGATACCCATTGAATTCTCTTACTGGCCAACCTTCTTCAAATTGCCCTGTGGACATATTGTTAACGGTAGTTCCAATTCTAATGTTATTAGTGCTTCCTTCCAGATTTTGATTTCCGTAAAAATTATATGACCTCTGCCTGCTTCCCTGGATATACAAATAAGTTGTTTCAGCAGTTTTAAAACCTGAAATCTGACTGGCAATTTCTTCTACCGTTTGCAGGACAGAATTGTCACTCATATGAATTTTTCCTTTTCCCTGCGTGTGTAAGCCATAAAAGGCTGCAATATCAAGGAACTGGGTGGCTGTTTCTCTAATCAGTTTCTTTTTAAAAGCTGTATTACCTATCGCTTGGTCTAAAACATGGTCTGCACTACGGGCAAAAGCCAGGTTCAACTGAAATGGATTCGGGTCATTGGCTACTGTATAGTCTCCTTCGTTCAATACAATATCAATACCCACGCTTCCCGAAATATTTCCAAGATGAGTTCCTCTTGGAATCATTGGCAATTCAAAAGCTTTTTTAGGTTCCGTTTCAGTGGTGGTTGTTCCAGTAGTTTGAACTTTAGAAATCTTAAGGAAATAATCATCAATAAGATCCGTTTCTAATTGGGAATTCCCTACCGGAAACCCGATATGCTGAGCGGTAAACGGAGGTACACTAATTCCCAGCATATTATAAAGACCTGTAAACTCTTTTTTGATAACGTCTACAAAGCCTGTTGGTGTTCCTGATGTGATCAAATCACCTTGAAAGAAATCTGATATGTTCAGACCTCTGTATACAATATATTTGATCGCTAATCCTTTAATCGGCTGACTAAAAGGCTTCAGGATCGCATTTACTTTAGTGGCATCTGTACCACAAGGTTGTAAAAATACCTGTCCCTGGCAAATAGTATATATTTTGCCGGTAAAGCTTACTTTAGAGGTGGTCCTGAATACAGTCCCATTGGCTCCAAATTTTCCGGACATTTCCTGATTGAGAACCGCACTTTTCTCTGCAAAGAAAAAAGATTCCGGTAACAGGTCCGGCCTTACGTTAAGCCCTTTGCTGTCGGGAGATGTTGATAAACTTCCCGATGGAATAGTTTGTGGCATTTTTGTAATTTTTGGTGTTAGATAAAGACAAGACGGTGATAATAGTAACTGTAATAAAATCTGGATGCTGAATGATGAGGATTAATAGCCCATAAGAATAGTAAGCCTTGTAATTTTGAAAGAACATTTTCTTATAATCGTATTATTTTCTCTTCCTGTATCTTGGGAGCTTCAATAGCTTTTTCATTCAAATTTTCAGATTTTAACGTCTTTTCAATAAGGATAGGTCTGTTTTTTCCGGTAAAGCCATACCTCTTCCTGTACGATTATCTTCGATAATCATATTATTGATTTTCACACTGAAATAATTCCGGGATTATTTGGTGAAAACTACATATCCGTCTTTATCTTTTGGTAAATTTTGTAAGTTTCTCCAAGTGGCGTTGATCTTACGCGCTCCTTTCCAGATAGATCTGCGCTCAAAGTGTGATAGGTCTTTAAAGGTTTTCCAGTTTCCGCCCCAGTTCCAGCCGTGTTTGGCAAAGATCTTTACACATTCGTACCAGTCGGCTACGCCATCATTATCCCAGTCTTTCGCAGTGTCCCAGCTTGCTACTTTTCCGTCGATAATCAGGCAGATATCTACCGCTAATCCGTAATTGTGAATACTCTGTCCGGCTTTGGCATTGGTGACTTTTTTTCCGGCTTTTGTTCTTCCCTGCGCATATAATACATCTTGTTCTTTGAAGGTTCTAAGCCCTTGGGTAATTCTTACTTTTGCTCTCCCGGTAAGGGCTTCATCACAATCTTTTACGATTTGTGTGACTTCTTCCCTTACCAATGGATGGAGCTTTTTTATTTTATTCTGACTTGGTGTGTCCATGGTTGATCTTAATATTTTGTGGTTGAGTGTTTAATTGTAGGACAAAGCTATTGGTATATAACGCCAAAACCCGACGTGTCATATTAATTATGAAAAAAAGGTAAAAGATTTTTGAAATTCATATGGGTAATCTTTCTCTTCATAATTATAGCTTGCTCTCTTATTCTGAAACAAAAGTAAATGTCCAAGACGTCAAAACTTGACGTTTTAATTTCTTTTTTAAATAATTTAATCCCTATAAAATAAATCCGGCAACAGCGTAAGCTATTGCCGGATTTACCCTGATAGATTTCTATCAATTACTTTTTACATTTACTGTAATCAGAAATAATTTGAATCAGATTTTCCTGGTTTTTAAGATTCAGACTTTCTTTTCTCAGCTGATCAGAAAGGCTTTTACAATCTTTAAGATAATCAGCCAGCTTTTCTGAAAGTTTATCGTTTGATCTGTTATCAAGCATCTGCCCTTTAGGCTGAAGGTCTGTTTTGACAACATATTTCTGTAATTCCACAGGATCCTGAAGCAGCATAATCTTATTTTCTTTAGCAATAAGCCTGTAGAAATAAGAATTATTGCCGTGCATGCTTCCATAGTTCTGCAATTTTTTCATGAACTCTCCTTTTACATCCAATCCATAGTAACAGTCTTCACTTCCATTGAGAGAAACACAGAAATGAACACCGGAATCTGCATCATAGATTTTGGTTGCCATACTGTTCATTCCCGGCAATTGTTTTTTAAGGATAACACGCTGACCAAAGAAGTCCACGCCTCCTTCAGGAAGTTTCCGGCCGGTTCTTTCTGTATCCAGCATTTCAAACCAGATGGTTATCATTCCTTCTGTTTTCTTTCCTGATTTTTCAACCAGATATCCCGGTACATCATATAAATTAATACTACGGTTGATAGCATCATTTACTTTTGCCTGCTGTAATTCCCGGTTCTTATAATATGCCTGATGCTCCAGGGTATATCCCTGAACAAAAAGATTAGCGACCAGTTCATTCACAAAAGCATAATCAGATTGAGCATAAGTCCTGGTTGCTGTAAAGGTAAATTCATTATGATCAAAAGTCTTTACACCATAAGTTTTAATACCCTGTGCCTGAAACATAGATGCCACTTTGATCCCATCAAGGTCACTTACCTCAAGACATGGTCCACTGTTGTTGAAACCGATACAATTAAAGCTTCTGACATAACCAATTATTTTTGCAGAATGATTTCCGTTATTGATAAGAATCTCTCCATTAGAACCCATTCTTGGATTATAAAGACTGCGAATATTGTCTAGCTGGCTTTTTTTTTCATTATTTTCAGCTATACTATTGGTTTTAGCCTTAAGATATTTATCTGCCAGATTTTCTCTGGGCGTGTCAAAGAATTTCTCTATTTCAGGTTTATTAAAGCCATTTTCATTGAAAAGATTGTACTTTACAGCTAACTGATAGGCAACAATTCTATCCGGTTTAAACGATGTAATCAATACTTCATAAGGTATCTGGGTAGTTTTTCCATCTGTGGACTTCATATCTAAATAATAAAGAAACTCATCTTTAGCGAGTGCAACTCCTTTTAAATCTGTATCAAAGACTTTTTCATTATTGAGACTATAAAATTCAAAGTGGTCCCTGTAAGGAGATTTCAGAAATCCAACTTCTTTTTCATTAAACAGTAGTTTATCTTTCTTCAACTGAATCTTTTGTGAAAAAATAAAACAGGGAAATAACAGAATAAAACATAAAAATGTTTTCATAAGATATGGGTATTAATTTTGTTTAAACAGCGTAAAGTACAATTTTTTCATCAATACTGCAATTGAGCCAATCCGTCAAGAGATTATCGATAAGACAAGATGATAATCATCATAAAAACCATCTACAACAAACAATAAAGCTCTATAAATCAACAAGATAAAATTAGCATAAAATTATTTTTCACAAAAAGTCTACTTTTTTAGTAGACTTTTAAAAATTTATGTTCTATATTTGCAAACGTATTCAGGAAATAAAAAAATGAAACCGGAATTTAAACATACCTATTCGCTAAATAAACAAGCCATCACTTCTGTAATGATGCAGTGCAGTATGCCTATGTTCCGAC
This sequence comes from Chryseobacterium sp. Chry.R1, assembly GCF_039645525.1. Lineage (NCBI taxonomy): Bacteria > Pseudomonadati > Bacteroidota > Flavobacteriia > Flavobacteriales > Weeksellaceae > Chryseobacterium > Chryseobacterium sp. Chry.R1. Next base: position 2,443,191 of record NZ_CP151793.1, on the reverse strand, counting down.
ATTGCCGTGGTTGACCTTACTTTTATTATGACATATTTTATAAGGCCTTACCACATTGTAAGGCCTTTTTTATTTACATGAACAACATTAAAAAAACATACAATGAGTACAACTAGCTCTAAAAATAATTGGTTGATCCCAATAGCGTTTACCAATATTTATGTAATCTGGGGGATTACATTTTTGGCTATTTCTTTCGGATTACAGGGGTTTCCTCCCTTTATCCTTTCAGGTTTCAGATTTTTGGTTGCCGGAATACTTATGCTGGGCTATTTGTCGGCCAAAGGAGAAAAAGCCAATTCTTTGGGTAACTGGAAAAAAAACGGCATTACCGGAATTCTCATCCTTACCGGTGGAACAGGGCTTGTGGCCTGGGGCGAACAATATGTGACGGCTTCTGAAGCAGCCATCACGATAGCAACGGGACCGTTTTGGTTTATTGCTATTGATAAAAAGAACTGGAAATATTATTTCTCAGATAAGTTTATACCTATTGGACTTATTATAGGCTTCATCGGACTGATTTTATTTTTAAAAGGAAGCGTTAGCGCTAATGTTCATCATGCTGCCGTCAGTGATTCTGTTCGGGTTACGGCATTTGTTGTACTTGCATTAAGTTCGGTTGCATGGGTTCTAGGATCGTTATATTCAAAAAAGAATCCTGCCAGTCAGTCTACTTTTATGAATATTGCCCAGCAGCTTATTATCGCAGGAGTAGCTTCCTTTGTTATTGCATTTTTCAGAAATGAATGGAATAATTTTTCCTTAACAACAATTCCTTTATCGGCTTGGTTGGGAGTTTTATTTCTGATTTTCTTCGGATCAATCATCGCTTATCTTTCCTATATCTGGTTATTATCTGTAAAACCTGCGGCTCTGGTAAGTACGCATACTTATATTAACCCAATTGTAACGGTATTGGCCGGATGGATTATCGCTAATCAGACCATCAATGGAAACCAGCTGTTTGGACTGACCATTATATTAGCCGGCGTCCTGCTTACCAATATCACCAAGTATTTCAAGCTTTCAAAACGATCAAAAGTAAAGATCAGAAGGGTGTTACGGTTTACAAAAAGGAACAACAGGCCGTATCAGCCCATATAAAATTTCAACGTAATTAAACTATAATGATAGAGATCAAGAACATTTCAAAAACCTTTCACAAGAAGAAACAGGCCTTTAAGGCACTGGATGATGTCAGTCTCAGTATTGAGCAGGGAGACATTGTCGGAATCATCGGATTTTCAGGAGCCGGAAAAAGTACATTAATACGAACTGTTAATCTGTTGGAAAGGCCCGACCAGGGACAGATTATTATCAATGGAAAAGATTTCGTTCAGCTAAAATCTAAAGAACTGGCTAAAGAGCGGAAGAAAATAGGAATGATATTTCAGCATTTCAATCTGCTTTCTTCAAGGACTGTTTTTGAAAATGTAGCATTGCCACTGGAACTGGATCATGTGAACCGGTCAGAAATTCAAAGTAAGGTCAACGAACTTTTGAAAATTGTAGGGCTTGAAGAAAAAGCCAATGAGTATCCTAAAAGCCTTTCCGGAGGACAAAAACAAAGAGTAGCCATTGCGAGGGCATTAGCTAATGATCCGTACCTTCTGCTTTGTGATGAGGCAACAAGTGCATTAGATCCCGCTACAACCCAGTCGATCTTACAATTATTACGCGATATCAATCAACGATTAGGAATTACTATTTTATTGATCACTCACGAAATGGATGTAATCAAGTCGATTTGTAACCACGTCGCTGTTATTGATAAAGGAAAACTCCTTACCAAAGGAACCCTGCAGGAAATTATTTCGGATAAAGAACATCCGGTTATTAAACAATTTATAAACCCAGGCATCATGACTATACCTCAGGAGCTTAACAAAAAGCTGCAAAAAGAGCCAAAAGACGGTCTGTTTCCGCTTGTGGAAATAGAGCTTAATGAACATATTACAGTGGAAAAACTGCTTTCAAAGATCTATGATGAATATAAAATTCCATATAAGCTGTTGAAAGCTGATGTAGAATATTTGGGAGATTCCAATTTTGGGAAGCTTCTTCTGCAGCTTCAGGGAGAATCCGAAGAAAATCAAAAGGCGATCTATTATTTTAATCAAAATAAAATTCAAAATACAGTAAAGGGCTATGCTTAGTGATTCGGTAATTTCCCTTTTATCAAAGGGCATTTGGGAAACAGTATATATGACATTTGTTTCCGGTTTTTTTGGTTTTGTTTTAGGTCTTCCGGTAGGGATTCTTTTGTTTCTTACGAGGAAAGGACAGCTCCTTGAAAATAAGATCTATAATAGAATTTTATCCATACTGGTTAATATTTTTAGATCCATTCCATTCATAATTTTGATCGTATGGATGATTCCTTTCACAAGAGCTTTGGTGGGAACCTCTATTGGAGTTAATGCTGCATTGGTTCCGTTGAGCATAGGAGCGGCACCGTTTATTGCCAGATTGGTTGAAAACAGTCTTCTCGAAATCCCTTACGGGCTTATTGAAACAGCAAGAGCTTTAGGAGCTACTCCACTTCAGATCATCAAAAAAGTACTGCTGCCGGAAGCGCTTCCTTCACTGATCAACAATGCAACCATCACGCTGATCACTTTAGTAGGCTATTCTGCCATGGGAGGAGCTGTTGGTGCCGGTGGATTGGGACAAATTGGTTATCAGTATGGATACATCGGCTATGATGCTGTGATCATGAACCTTGTTTTGGGGCTTTTGGTCACTTTGGTTTTTATCATTCAGTTTTCTGGAGATAAGCTGGCAAAGAGATTTGATCACCGGTAAAGAGTTGGAGCGTGTTTGTGTTGGAGCGTATATGGGTTCAATGGGACCAACATTAACTCCACTCCCACAATTAAACAGTTTTGCTTTAAAAATTTACTGAAGAGTTGGAGAGAATATGTGTTGGAATTTAATGCGACTAACAACTCCACTCCCACAATTAAACAATTTTGCAGTTCCGCAATTCGCGATTCTGCCTTTAAATAAAAAATAGTATATAATGAAGAAATTAAAAATCTTAGGACTTCTTACAGCAGGTTTGCTGGTATTTAATGCATGTAATTCAGCTAAAAAAGATGATCCTAATTACATCAAAGTAGGAATTACCTCAGGACCAGAGCAACTGATCGCTGAAACAGCGAAAAAAGTAGCTAAAGAAAAATACAACCTTGAAGTTGAGCTGGTTGCTTTTAATGACTATGTAGTTCCAAATGAAGCTTTGAACAATGGTGATATTGATGCCAATGCCTTTCAGCATGTTCCATACCTGAATGAACAGTCCAAACAAAGAGGCTATAAACTGGCCGTTGTAGGAAATACATTTGTCTATCCTATTGTTGCCTATTCAAAAAAGATTAGAAATATCAGTCAGCTACAGAATGGAAGTACTATTGTAATTCCCAATGACCCAACGAACGGAGGGCGTTCATTACTATTATTACAGAAAAATGGTTTATTAAAACTAAAAGAAGGTGTGGGACTTCTTCCTAAAGTCACTGATATTACAGAAAATCCAAAGCAGCTGAAAATCCTGGAAATTGAAGCACCACAATTACCAAGAGTGCTGGATGATAAAGAAGTGGTGATCGCAATCATCAACAATAATTTTGCGGCACAGGCAGGATTGGACGAAACAAAATCCGGAATTTTTAAAGAAGATAAAGATTCACCTTATGTAAATGTAGTGGTTGCAAGACATGACAATAAAGATGAGGAAAAGGTAAAAAACTTTTTAAAAGCTTACCAGTCTGATGAAGTGGTGAAAAAAGCAGCAGAGATCTTTAAAGGGGGTGCTGTGAAAGGATGGTAATTTTGATTTAATAGTATAGCAATTGAACAATGCAACGATGATATAGCATCCTAATTTTTCAATTGCTACTATGGCATTACAATTTTTAGCTTTTATCCTTTCCGGGTGAAAAAAAATCATGTATCTTTTTTCAGTAGCAAAAACCCTTACAACAGGGAGCTTTGTGATTTGTTCGTTTGGATAAGAACCTGATATAATTGATTATTTCTTAAAAATTTTCATTATCTCAATTTGAGATAATAAATAAATTTCCTATTTTTGTTACGAATCAAAAAAAGGTTTTATGTTTAAGAAAACTGCCATAGTAAGTTTATTCACTCTTATTTCAATTTCTTCAATGGCTCAGAATACTACCCTCCCGATCTATTTAGATGAATCGAAACCGGTTGAACAACGTGTTAAGGATGCTCTTTCCAGAATGACACTGGAGGAAAAAGTAGCCATGCTTCACGCACAATCAAAATTCAGTTCACCAGGTGTTCCAAGATTGGGAATTCCTGAATTCTGGACAACAGACGGACCTCATGGGGTACGTCCGGAAGTTATGTGGGATGAATGGAATCAGGCAGGCTGGACCAATGATTCAATTATTGCTTATCCGGCATTAACTGCTTTATCCGCTACATGGAATAAAAAAATGTCATGGAATTACGGTAAAGCATTAGGAGAAGAAGCCCGATACAGAAAAAAAGATATCCTTCTCGGACCCGGAGTTAATATTTACAGAACTCCACTCAACGGAAGAAACTTTGAATATATGGGGGAAGACCCTTACCTGACTTCCAAGATGGTAGTTCCTTATATCCAGGGAGTGCAATCGAACGGAGTAGCAACGAGTGTAAAACATTTTGCCTTAAATAACCAGGAAATGTTCCGCCATACCAGCAATGTTACCGTGGACGACAGAGCCCTGTATGAAATTTATTTACCGGCTTTTAAAGCAGCAGTAACCGAAGGGGATTCATGGACGATCATGGGCGCTTATGATATGTATAAAAACCAGTATGCCAGCCAGAACCAATACCTTTTAAATGATATCCTGAAAGGAGAATGGAAGTATAAAGGAGTGGTCGTTTCAGACTGGGGTGCGGTAAACAATACCGAACAGGCGATTCATAACGGACTGGATCTTGAATTCGGAAGCTGGACCAACGGTTTATCGGCAGGAACAAAAAATGCATACGATAACTATTATTTAGCTAAACCTTATCTGGACCTTATTAAATCCGGAAAAGTGGGAACTAAAGAACTGGATGACAAAGTGAGCAGACTTTTAAACCTGGCTTATAAAACAACAATGAACCGAAACAAACCTTTCGGAAATATTGCTTCCGCTGAACATCAGGCTGTAGCCAAGGAAATCGGTGAAGAAGGAATTGTTTTATTAAAAAACCAGGGGAACGTATTACCAATCGATCTCACCAAAACTAAAAAAATAGCAGTAATCGGTGAAAATGCGATTAAGATCATGACTGTTGGTGGTGGTTCTTCATCATTAAAAGTAAAATATGAAACATTACCCTTAGACGGAATCAAAAAAAGATTCGGAAAGCAGGTTGATGTGCAGTATGCAAGAGGATATGTTGGAGATATCGGCGGAGAATACAACGGGGTAAAATCCGGACAGGACCTGAAAGATACCCGTTCTGAAACCGAATTAATTAATGAAGCTGTAGAGCTGGCTAAAAAATCTGATGTTGTTATCTTCATTGGAGGATTAAATAAAAGTGATTTCCAGGACAGCGAAGGAAATGACCGTAAAAGCTATGGACTTCCATACAACCAGGATCATCTGATCTCTGCGTTGGCAAAAGCCAATAAAAATCTTGCGGTTGTTTTAGTTTCCGGAAATGCAGTAGCGATGCCTTGGATTAAAGAAGTACCTACCATTGTTCAATCCTGGTATCTGGGTTCTGAAGCAGGAAATTCCATCGCTTCTATCTTAGCAGGCGACGCAAATCCTTCAGGAAAATTGCCATTTACTTTTCCGGTTAGGCTGGAAGACAATTCTGCGCACCAATTAGGGGAATATCCGGGCCAAAAAGATCAACTGGCAGCAGGAAAAGGAAAAGATCAAAAGAATCCGATCAACATTACTTATAATGAAGGAATTTTCGTAGGATACCGTTGGCATGATACAAAAAACATCAAACCTTTATTCAGCTTCGGACACGGACTAAGCTACACGACTTTCGAGTTTGGAAAAGCTAAGGCGGATAAAACAACGATATCCCAGGATGATACAATTACATTTACCGTACCGGTAAAAAATACAGGGAAGAAAGCAGGTGCTGAGGTCGTTCAATTGTACATCAGTGACCTTAAATCCTCTGTTCCACGTCCGGCAAAAGAGCTCAAAGGTTTTGAAAAAGTATTTTTAAATCCCGGAGAGCAGAAAGAAGTAAGCATTAGCATTGACAAAACAGCACTAAGCTATTTCGATGCCGATAAACATGACTGGGTAGCTGAACCGGGAGATTTTGAAGCCCTGATTGGAAATTCTTCAGATGCCATTAAAACTAAAGTGAAATTCACTCTAAAGTAGATAATTTTTTTTTCATCATTTGTGTTTTTTGACCTCCCGAAAGGGAGGTTTTCTTTTTATATAAAATCAAGATTTTGTATAATAAAACCCTCCAAAACCATCAACTTATTACAATCAATATTAAAATAAAATGCGCAGACTAATCCGGGCACACCTATAGCATTTACAAGGAAAAAATTAAATATGCTGTTCTATTCCTTCAAAATAATGGATCACTCCAACATCAGGCAGGTTTTGTTCCTCATCAGTATAAAAATTACTGCTGCTCTCTGTACTTTCAAGGAAAGAATTGCTGAATAAGGCATAAGAAGGTTGTTTTGCAAAATCATTTTTCAACAGCTTATGAGCTTCTACCACAGGTGCTCCATACAACTTTCTGAAATTTCCAATTTTATATTGGGAAAACTTTCCGTAATGAACAATAAATTTTAACGATAGATCGATGGAAATGCTTAATGCTTCATTGAGCTCAGCTACTTTTCTGCTAAATGCATTCTGCATATTCTGAAGCATATTGGAGATTTTTTTAAAAGATGGGTTTTTATCATATCTGAAAAATAAAATGGCATCCCCTTCAATTTCAGAAATTTCAAAATACCTGTTATTAACATCGATCAGAATAGATAATAATTGTCGTACAATATACTCTCCCGTGTATAATTTCGTGTTCAATACAAATTCGGTAAATCCATTGAAATCCGGAATCAGTATAATACCCTCTTGTATATTTGCATCCATGATGTTGAGTTTAAAAACCTGTTGTATCTAAAGACGTAACAAGTTTCATTTTACTTTATTCACCCGCCATATAATGATCGGGGTGAGGCAATGGCAACAACCAGAAAGCAAGGTTCAATTCCACCTGAAATTTATCTACTCGTGTGAAATCAACTCCAAATAAATTATCAAATTATTTAAGTATTACATCAACATTTACAATATTACACCTCAATAATCAGCTCTTTTTCATACCCGTTATATTTCTCGTCAATATATCCATGCGGATTACAAATAATTTCAGTTTTTTGAAACACATATCTGCAAGGCGTGTGAATATGGCCATGAATCCAATAAAGTGGTTCATATTCTTTAATCATATCTTCCAGATCGGAAGCATACGCTGAGGTTAAAGGATCATTCTTATATTCTTCAGGAACTGATTGAATACTTGGGGCGTGATGAGTTACTATAATATTTTTTAATCCCTTTGAATTTTCCAGATTCGCCTTTAATGTTATTTTCGAGAGCTGATGAATTTTAAAAGTATCAATTGTTCTCAACTTTGAATAGGAAGGATCCCTGCGGATTTTAAGGTAATCATTCATTCTTGGCTGACAAAGCATTCCATACTTTACCGGATTTCCAAAGATCGAAAAATCTGTCCACAATGTGCATCCATGAAACCTGACTCCTTCAAAGTCTACAAAAGAATCTTCAAGCACAAAAACTGTAGAATCCTCTGCTGCCTGTTTTATCTTATTCAATGTTTTTGGATAAGAACCTTTATAATATTCATGGTTACCAAGTACATAAATAACAGGTTTATCAGGAATCTTACCCTTAATCCATTCAATACCTTTAGTCCCTAAATTAATATCACCAGCCAATACAACAATATCTGCTCTATCAAATGATAATTCAGTAGAACCAAACTCCTGGTGCAGATCGCTGATAATTTGTATTTTCAAACCTTTAAGTTGAGATAGAATAATTTTCCGATTAACAAAAATACGACAATATCAAAAACTATAATTACCTTTATCCTTTTAATGAAGGGAATTCTATGAAAACAGTTACAACCATTCTTTTTGCTTTTCTTCTCACAGCAAATTTTTTAAAGGCTCAACAAAAACAGTATATTTTCTTTCTCCATAACAAGTTTCTAGAAGGCCATTCATTGACCGAAAAGCACCCGCAATATGGTATTGCCGAATATACTCCGATCCTGAATAAGCTGAAAAGCAAAAACACTGTAGTGATCTCAGAAAAAAGAGCCGATCAGACCGATCCGGAAGTCTATGCCCGAAAGGTTATTGCCCAGATTGACAGCCTGCAGAGAAAAGGAGTTTCTTCCCGTAATATCAGTATAGTTGGTACCTCACAGGGTGGCTATATTGCCCAATATGTTTCTTATTACGCTAAAAATCAGGATCTGAAATTTGTAATTATCGGCTCGAGCTTCAAGGATGATTCGTTAAATAAAATTGCTGGTTTCAAACTGTACGGGAAAATACTTTCCATCACGGAAAAATCTGATGAAGGCCATGTCCCTTTATCTTCCGAAAAAAGATATCAAAACTCAAAATTAGGGGCATTTAGAGAAATAGAGCTCAACACTGGAATGAAGCATGGCTTTTTATTTAAGGCCTTGGATGTCTGGCTTGATCCGACTAAAGAATGGATTTATAAGAATTTCTGATTCGGGTTGCCAGATAACAAGATTACGTCATATCCGGTAACAAACAAAAACTTACAGCTCTCAACCTTCAACAAATTTTCTCTGCGCCGCTCTCATTCCGAAGAAAAACATCAGAATGACTGAAATTCCAAGGAAAGCAAATGAGTATTGCCACGACGCGTCCCAATCGTGCAGCTTTCCAAAAACAGCAGGCCCGAAAGCTGCAATCAGATAACCTACTGACTGGGCCATTCCTGAAATTTTAATGGCATTGGCGCTTGATTTTGTCCGTAAAGAGAAAAATAAGATCGATAAGCTAAATGATAATCCGTTCGACAGACCTAATAAAATTGCGGTCGCATAGATCCATTGTGATTTCAGTAAGGCAAACATGACAATACTTGCAAACATAAGGATACAAAGGAAAATGATCATGATTCGCTGATCTTTCATCTTGTTGGCAATGATGGGTCCCACAAAAGTAATCGGAATCATAGAAATCTGAATCACAAACAACACCCAACCGGGAGCATTCCCATTCATTCCGTAATCATTAAGGACAGCAGGCAACCAGGAAATTAAAGAATAGTATACCAAAGACTGTAACCCCATAAAAATACTGATATTCCAGGCCTGAGCCGATCTAAACATATTAAAATCCGACTTCGCCGTTGAATTACCAGCCTGGCGTACGCTGTTTTTATTTAATAATAACTCCAAAAGAACGACCAATAAGGCCAAAAGGGCGATCACCAGCCATATTCCGAGGGAACCACGCCATCCATATCCCGTCCATTCTCCAAGGCTCACGCTGTATCCCGAAGCCAAAGCGGCAGTAAGATTCATGGCTACAGCAAAGATACCGGTCATTAACCCGATCTGTTTTGGAAAATTATTTTTAATATAGCCGGGTGTAATCACATTTCCTACACAGATTCCTAAACCAATCAATACGGATCCTGTAAATAAGGTCCAGACCGATCCGAAAACCCTCAGGAATAATCCAAAACTCAGAATAACCAACGCGTACAATAGAAACCTGTTGATACTAAGCCGATGTGAAAACCTGCTTACCAGAACAGAACAACCGGCAAACATCAGTAAAGGTATCGAAGTAAGCAGGCTGCTTTGAAAATTATCAAGATGCAAAGACTGGCTGATCTGGTTCAGTACCGGTCCTACAGAAGTAATGGGTGACCTTAGGTTACTCGACACCAAGACAACAACCAAAACATTGATTAACAACAGAATATAGGAAGCTTCTTTTCTTGTTTCGTTTTTCATAATGGGGATTAAAATTATTACAGCAAAATTAATCATGTTAATTTGCATACATTTGCCATAATATTAATCTAAAACGACATGACCTCTTCCAAACCCTTATTGAATGTCGATGAAATGCAAAAACCATATTTTGTCTGGTTTGAAGATAACTGGAGGCATGATGATGTTCTTCATATTCATGAGAAAAAAGGACAGCTTGTCTATGTGGAAAGCGGATTTCAATATCTTACAGTAGAAGGGAAAATGTATCTTTTACCCCAAAACCATGCGGCCTGGATTCCACCGAAGGCTTTGCATAAAACCAATTCTCATTCTGAAAGTATCCGGCTGATGATTATGTTTTTTGATGTTGATACAGAAGATCCTTTTTACCATCAGGTTCATGTATTTTCAGTACCAGCAGTGTTGAGAGAAATGATCAGGTACGCTGAAAAATGGTCGATGAATACTACCGAAAATAACGATGAAAATATTTTCCTAAAAGCACTGTATAACGAGCTTCGTAACTTTGTGGCCGATTCTATTCAGCTTCACATCAGCCTTCCTCAGGATAAAAGATTAACACAGGCGATCAATTACCTGAATACCCATTATACCGAAGATCTTAAAATGGAAGATCTGAGCGATATTGCTTCATTGTCACTCAGGTCCCTGGAAAGAATTTTTAAAAAAGAAACAGGACTTACGCTGATCAAGTATCAGCAGATGCTTCGCATCATCAAAAGTATGGAATTACTAAGTGCCAATGAATGGACCATTTCTGAAATCGCTTTTCAGGTCGGATATAAAAGCCTGCAAGCCTACACCAACAGTTTTCAGTCGGTCATGCAATACAGGCCCAGTGATTTTATAAAAAACTTATGATCAGACCTCATCCTTAGAGATCCATTTTTCAACATTTGGAGCCTCGTAATTCTTCATTTTCATTAAAAGGGTATCAATATTGTCATCTACGATCAGCATCTTTTGATTGGTTTCTTTTAAAAAACCTTTATCAACCATATTCTGAGACATCTGTAACAGGTCATTATAGAACCCATTGACATTCAGAACAGCAATTGGCTTTTGATGCAGCCCAAGCTGTGCCCAGGTCATCATTTCAAAAAGTTCTTCCAGTGTTCCATAACCGCCCGGCAGAGCAATAACCCCATCGGATAATTCGTTCATTTTCGTTTTACGTTCGTGCATCGTTTCTACCAGAATGAGTTCACTTAATCCCAGGTGGGCAATTTCTTTCCCCTGCAGAAAATGAGGAAGTATCCCTATTGCTTCCCCTTTGTTTTCCATAACCCCGTTAGCTACTGTTCCCATCAATCCGCTGATCGCACCGCCATATACCAAACCTATATGCTCTTCCGCAAGTTTCTTTCCAAGCGCATAAGCTTGTTCTTCATAAACCGATTCGTTTCCAAAACTTGATCCACAAAATACGGTTAGTCTCTTTATCATGATTTCTCTTTTTTAATAATTATTATCTGTACAAACACTTCTTATAAAACGGCAACCTGCTCTCTTTTCACTTTATGCTCCCTGATGATCAAATATACCAGAATTCCAAGTGCACATACTGCATAAGCTGATAAAATAATGATACTTAAACTGCCAACTGCCAGATCTGACGGGAACAACTGTCCCATTAAAGTCATAAATGACAGACCGATTCCAGCTCCCAGAAAATAGTTGGTGCTCGTTAAGCTTGAAGCAATCCCATAATGCGATGCCTCCACATCCCGGATTCCCAGAATGGATAAACTTGTAAAGCAAAAGGTCATTCCTATTCCGGATATGCATGCGGCACCCAATAATACGATCGTTAATGGATGTCCCCAATAAATAGCTCCCAACAAAGATAAAGCTCCTGCCAGCATAAAAGACCATCCGAAAATTCCCATTTGTGCAGGATTCAGCTTTTTGGAAATCGCAGGTAATACAAATTTAGCCACTAACGCAGACATAACGCTGAAAGGAACCAACATCAATCCTGCGGAGGCGGCACTGTATTCCATATCTTTCTGAAGCATCAAAGAGATCAGGAATAAAAATCCAATGAAAAATGCACCCAGTGTAAAAAAGGCAATATTAGAAGCCATGAGTGATCTGTGTTGGAATAATTTGAGATCAATCAACGGCTGTTTGATGGTTCTGAGACGGTAGATTACAGAACCTAAAAGTATAACCGCAACCACAATTGATCCGATGACTAAAAAAGGCTGTTCCATAATCAGAATAAGCTCGTGTGTTCCATAGGTAAGGCTTAAAAGGCCTAAAACCAGCAATATTCCTGAAACGGCATCTGTTTTCTGCGTACCTTCCGATTTTTCATCTGCCGGAAGATATTGGTAAGCAAAAATAAGCGTCAGCAAAAGGATAGGTACATTGATCAGGAATACCCAATGCCAGCTTAGGTAAGTACTGATGATCCCTCCTATTGACAAGCCGCTTCCAGATCCGATCGCAGCAAAAGAGCTGAAAACACCCAATGCTTTATTCCTTTCCTGATTTTCCGTAAAAGTATGAGTAACGATAGATAATGCTGACGGCATGATAAATGCCGCTCCAAGTCCCTGTAAAGCCCTGAATATAGCCAGCATTTCGAAATGAGTGGAAAGTCCTGCTCCCAATGATGTCAGCATAAAAATTAACGCTCCCAGTAAGAACATTTTTTTACGTCCGATCTGATCAGACAGTTTCCCTCCGATAATCAGAAAGCCTCCGAAAAATAAAACATACAAGGTCTGAAGCCACTGAACAGTTTCTGCCCCGATATTGAACTGTTTCTGAATAGCAGGAATGGTAAGATTAATGATAGCAATATCCAAAGCCTCCACGAACGTTCCGATCGATGCGAGTATTAATATTAAATTTCTTCTTGTTCCCATACTATTCAAATTTCCTGCAAAATTAAAATTATTAGAACGTATGTAAAAATTTAGTTTTAAATTTGGAACAAAATATTTATACAAGACAAATAAAAGAACAAATGTTCTTTTAAGATAATATTACCATAAAAAAACAGAACAAATGCAACCCGAAAAATATACCCTCGACGAAAAAGACCTCTCTATCCTGCGTTTACTGCAAAAAGATGCCAAACTAAGTGTAAGGGATATTTCCACACGCATCAATCTTAGTCCGACACCCACCCATGAACGGATTAAGCGCATGGAAAAATCAGGAATTATTAAGGAATACACTACTGTTTTAGACCGGAAAAAAGTCAATAAAGGGATGATGGTCATATGTATGATCGCTTTGAACGCCCATAATAAAAAGATGGCTACAAAATTCATCGAAGAGGTCTGCAAATTAAAAGAAGTTGTTGAGTTTTATAACATCAGTGGTGATTTTGATTTTATGCTAAAGATCCTGGCTCCCAATATGGATGAGTTTCATGAGTTTTTTGTGAATAAACTTTCGGAGATTGAAGGGATCGGGCAGACAAAAAGTATTTTTGTGATGAACAGTATTAAAGAAAGCACTCAGATCATTTAAAGTTTTGTAAGCCCAAAGACATTCTTTTTTGAAGGTCAGGTTTTAAATTACAAGATTCCAATCACCGGTACATGTAAAGAAAAAAATATTTTTGTATAAAATACAGATCGCAATTAAAGCCATCTTTCACCACCTTTAAAACCTACACATAAAAATTCTATTTTAAAAAATACTATAATCAACGCTTTCCATTTTAATTTAAGAAAGTTTTAATCAAATTTATCCTCCCATTTAATCAGGAATAGCTAAATTCAGGTGATCAATTAAAAACATTTGTTATGCCTTGGAATCCTGACGTTTACAATCAATTTAAAAATATCCGTTTCAAACCTTTTTTCGACCTTGCGGAACTCATTACCGGGGAAACGCCGATGAAGGCCATAGATTTAGGCTGTGGGACGGGAGAACAAACGGCTATTCTCACAGAAAAATTTCCCCAAGCCGAGTTTATCGGAATCGACTCCTCTCCGGAAATGCTTGAAAAATCCAAAACCCTGGAAAATGACCGGCTTCATTTCAGAATGTCCACCACGGAAGAGATGCTCACGGGTAATGAAACCTGGGACCTTATTTTCAGCAATGCAGCCCTTCAATGGTCTGATGATCACCCTCAGTTATTCCCCAAGCTGATCTCAAAACTTAAAACAAACGGACAGCTCGCCATCCAGATGCCTTACCAACCGGGAAACACCCTGAATAAGATCTTAACTGCTCTTGCCGGAGAAGAACCTTTTAAAAGCTATTTACAGGGATGGAACCGGCCTTCTGCAGTGCTCACGATAGATGAATATGCTCAGATCTTATTCGAGAACGGAATTGAAGAATTAAATCTTTTTCAAAAAGTGTATCCTATCATTGCTGAAGATCATGATACTTTGTTCAATTTTATTTCCGGTTCAGCTTTAATACCCTATCTGGAAAGGCTGGATGAAGAACAACAAAAAGAATTTATCCACGAGTTTAAAGCCCGCATTGCTACAAGTTTCCCCAAGCTTCCTGCCATTTATGCATTTAAAAGAATCTTACTCTATGGAAGAAAAAAATAAAGAGCTTCATCTGCGCAAAGTAACCTTCGGCGATTTAAAGACGGTTATAGAAATGCTGGCTGATGATGTACTGGGAAAAAACAGAGAAGAAGTTTCGGATCCCCTGAACGAACAATATATCTCAGCCTTCAGAAGCATCGAACAAAACCCTTATCAGGATTTACTGGTTCTGGTCAATCGGGATGATGAGATCCTGGGAACCCTGCAGGTCACGTACCTTCAATACCTCAACCACAAAGGAAGTAAACGTGCATTAATCGAATCTGTCCGTATCCATTCGTCGATGCGGGGAAAGGGTTTGGGTGAAAAAATGTTTCACCTGGTGATTCAACGGGCTAAAGAAAACGGAGCTGATGTCGTACAGCTGATGTCGGATAAAACAAGAACTGAGGCACTCAGGTTTTATAAAAAGCTTGGGTTCACCGCTTCCCATGAAGGCTTTAAAATGAAAATTTAAAATAAATCCGAAACTTTATAATTATCGTATATGCTTATGGGACACCGTATTAAAAAATAAATTAAATCAAAAGACAAAAATATTTTAAAACAGATGCAAGATTTTCGGATTACCGGATTTAAGATATAAACCAACTGATGTTACTTCGAAACCTGCTTTGGTATGGGCTTTGAACAAGAAAACAATATAATAAAACAAGGTTAAAAACTTAAAATAACAACAAAAAGCTATCATACAATGAAAAAAATACTAGCATTAGCGATTTTAACATTAGGAATATTCAACATGAACAGTTGTACGGCAAAGCCATCCGCACAGTCAGGAGATCAGGAAAAAGATATGACGATCGAAGCAAAAGGAAAGATCACGAAAATTGAAAATGGAAAAGACGGCTATATGGCCACCATTCAGGATGCTGACGGGAAAGAATACGTGGCAACGATCAGTATTGTGAACCTTCAGAAAAGCGGCAGTACCTACAAACGTTATGAAGTAGGTGATTCGATCTATGTAAAAGGCCCTTCCTGGAAAGATGATCAGGGCAAAGTATATATCAAGGCTGAACAGCTTAAACAATAAAGCAACCATTTTTTTAATAATTCTCTATCATGATATCCTTCAAAAAAAATTTGAAGGATATTTTTTGATGATCAGATCCAGGCCAATAAGCTCTGCATCGTAAATATACAGATAATTAGATGGCATAAATAAATAGAATAGATATTAACCATAATCCAACACAACCCTTTCAGTACTATATTCCAAACACTTACAGCTCTAAAATACATCCCACAAAAGTGACTAAAATATTATTTACACCATAATATTTCCTAAATTAGTGACAACTAATAACCATCAAAACTCAAATTTATGAGAACATCACTATTATGCGTGAAAAATAGCATAGCAGCGGCTATGGTATTTCTAACGGGTATGGCTGGCGCCCAACAATGGCTGGTCAATGGAAACAGCGGAATTGCACCCAACAATTACGTAGGCACCGTAGACAGCAGAATTCTGTATCTGAGAACAAACGGCGCCACTTCAAATCCCAATCAGGCACTTCTGAATGAATTCGGTTCGTTTATCGTAGAAACAACGAATAATACCAATGCCTCAAAAGCCAAAGGAAGCATTATTGCGGGAATATCCAATACTTTGGGAGGCCAGGCCGGCAGCAGCATTGTTGGTGGATGGACCAATAACCTTAGTAATGCGGGAGGAGCTAATATCGTAGGCGGACAGGATAATGCTGTTTTGAACAATGCCAGCAAATCGGTTGCACTGGGTTGGAAGAACATCATCAGGAACCATAATGAATTTGCACTAGGAGTGGGAATCGATCTTACCGAAGAGTATTCCGGAGGATTTGGAATCGATCTTGCAGCCACAGGTAACCGTTCATTCGTTATCGGAGCAGGAACCGGCGGAGCCAAGCTTACCAATACCATCCCCTATTCTATTATGCTGGGAATGTCCGGTAATTCAACAATGCTGATCAAAGATCAGAGTGTTGGAATACGGACCAACGCCCCTACAGCTAATTTCCATACCGTAGGAACCGTAAGGCTTCAGGATCTGCCCGTAGGAAGCGGACGTGCATTGGTTGTGGATTCTAACGGTAACGTCATGGTATCCAACTCAATTCTCTCCAGAACGGCCCCTTCTGATGAAACTGTTCAAAAGCTTGAAGACCGTATCAAAACCCTTGAAAATACTGTTGAAGAACTCAAGCAACTTCTTGTAAGCAAAAATACCATCACTGATATTTCCCTTTCGGATACCCCTTTCCTGGGGCAAAATGTCCCTAACCCGGCAAAGAATGAAACAAGTATCCGGTATTTTTTACCTCACCATATAAAAATCGCTTCACTGGACATCTACAATATTTCCGGACAGCTTATTAAATCTGTTCCTCTTCGTGAGAAAGGAAACGGAACGATACGACTTTCCGGATCAGAACTTCAGTCCGGCATTTATGTGTATAAAATGACAGCAGACGGCAAAGTAACTGATGCCAAAAAGCTTATCATACAGGATTAAATTCTTGATATATTTTTTTTCAAAAAAGCGGTCGCTGAGGTCATGCCTTCAACGACCGTTTTTTTATTTCTCTGTGTTTTTCAGATTTTCTTCGAAATACCGTCGGATTGCATCATTTACGTAGTCTTCATTTTCTATATCATGTCCTTTTCCGGGAACCAGGATGAGGTCATACCTTTTTCCGGCTTTCGTTAGCGCATCAATCATCCGGATGGTTGTTGAAAGCGGGGCATTTATATCGCTTGTTCCATGTATAAGAAGCAATTTACCTTTAAGGTTTGCGGCATGATGGGTATTCGTTCCCCATTCGTATCCTTCTTTATTATCTTCCGGCAGTCCCATATAAGGTTCATTAATTTCTGCGCCTTCTGTCAGTTCACCCGGTGCCGAAGCAATGCCGACCTTGTATAGGTCAGGCGCCATCAGCATAGCCCGGATGGCAAAATAGCCACCCCATGAATGGCCGCAAATACCAACACGCTTCATGTCCATATAGGAATATTTTTCCCCAAGCTGCCTGAAAACAGCCACACGATCTGCAATTTCATATCTTCCGATATTCCTGTAAACAGCATCCTGGAAAGCTTTGCTTCTTTCAACCGTTCCTCTTGTGTCCATCATTACTGTGATATATCCCAGCTGAGCCAATGCCTGTGCCTGAACCGAAAGTGATGTTGTAGGCCCGAACCGATGCGGTACAATATTGATAAAAGGGCCGGCATACACCATTTCTACGACAGGATATTTTTTAGATGGATCGAAATCATAAGGCTTGTACATGATTCCATAAAGATCCGTAATTCCGTCAGCTGCCTTAGCTTTAAAAATTTCAGGAGCCCTGAATCCTATTTTCTGCAGCTTGGTGATATCAGCCTGATGAACCTGTTGCAACCACTTTCCATCCGTTGTCCTGAGCTCAACGGCGGGAGCTGTATCCGGAGAGGAATGGGTATCCAGGAAATATTTCCCGGAAGGTGAAAACTGGGAATAGGTATGGATTCCGGGAGCGGGCGTTAATCTTTTACCATTTTTTCCGTTAAGACCGACGCGATATACATTGGTAGAATACACTTCTTTTTCGGCATTCGCCGTAAAGTAAATCAGTCCTGATTTTTCATTCGTTCTGATCACACCGGTGACCGGAAAATTTCCTGATGTCAGCTGGCGGACCAGTTTTCCATCCATACTATACAGGTAAAGATGTCTCCATCCGTCACGTTCCGACATCCATATAAAAGAAGGGCGCTCCTTCAAAAGGGTGACCTGACGTTTCCAGTTGCCGGTCAGGAAATTCAACCCGGATACAAAGGTTTTAGCCTCTTCGCTCAGAATTGTCCTGCCTGCTCCGGTGTCAGGATTCGTGGCCAGAAACTCCAGCTTTTTCCCAAGACGGTCCAGGCGCATAAAAAGAATTTCTGAACCCTCCTGTGTCCATCCTACCGGAAATACATATTGGGGAGTGCCGGAACCTTCTTTTATGGTAATGCTGTTTCCGGAATCAATGTTCAGTACATACAGTTCTGGAATTTCAATAGCCCCGCCTGTCTTTGCATAGACAGTGTATGTTACAGATTCCTCAGGTTCCGAATAATCTATGACAGGCAAGTGATGAACCTTCCTTCCATCAGACCTCTTCAACAGCAGCCTTTTACCGTCTTTTGACCAGCACCCATTCTCGACGGTCCAGGGATAATCATCCGTTCCGCCGGTAGTAAGCTGTTGCTCTTTTGGGCCGGAATGGCTAATCAGCCATATAGTGTGATCTTTCATAATAACAGATTGTTGCCCATCAGGCGACATAATGCCTGCCAATGGCTGTCTTACTTCTTCCTTTCCGTCAATTTTTAAGATCTTGTAATCGTTCAGGTACAGCCTAAACTTTTTATGTTCAACAAAAAATTCCGCAGCATTATCATCCTCTACAAAAACAAAATCACTGAACGGTAACCCCTTATTTTCCGGTTCCTTATCTAACCATGGAGTGAGTGATTTCCTTAAACGGTCCTGATCAAAAAAAGGACGCTTTGTATTGTGTTCCGGATCCACTTCATACACCATCGTATTTTCAGGAGTTCCCACCGCAAACCAGAAGCGGCTTCCATCCTTGTACCAATGCGGAATAATGTAGGTATCCCGGATCAGGGAATGGAACTTCAGATAATTCCGGTAACGGCCTTTGCTCGTTATGGTATCACTCACCTGTGCATGAGCAAAGGAAACCAGAAAAACGATCATAAGACCCACCTTCAGGATAGCATATTTACACGAAATTTTCATGGAATGGATTTTTATGTGGAACCTTACAACTCATCTGTACTGTTTCAGCTTCTGCAATTAGCTGTAATCTTATTAACAAGCTTTCTCAGCAGTTCAATCTCCTCCGGAGAAATGCCTTCAACTGCTTTTTTCCTGTTTGCGTTCACGATGGGCTGAATATCATTTAAAATATCTTTTCCCTCCCCGGTAAGGATGAGGTTAAACCGGCGTCTGTCTTCTTCAAAAGAATCTCTTTTCAAAAAATTCCTTTTCACTAATAGCTCGATGATCCGGGTTACCGAAGCATGATCCTTAAAAGCCCGCCTCGCAATATCTTTCTGGGCAATTCCTGGATTTTCATTAATTATACTCAGGACTAATCCCTGATCGATCGTAATGTCAAATCCCCTGTCATTGATCTGCTTCTGGGCAAACTGACGATAAGATTTGATCGATTCCTCTATGCTGTAAAAAATAGTATGTTCCGATTGAGCCATCATTAATTATTTAATTGATATAAATATAATTGATATATCAAATATATAAATAAAATGAATACCAGGTAAAAAAATATATAAAAATTTAAAAGCCTGCAGTAGCAGGCTTTACACTGGGTTTATTATTATCCTTTTCGGAGCTATTCTCCATTCACCGGGTTTCCATACAATACTTCTCCACCCTCAAGAGACATGATAATGGCTTCGTTGCTGTATATTCTCATTGCATCTTCATAGTTTTCAATCGCTAAAGCAAGCTCTGTATTGCCGAAAACGGCTTCACTGATATTAGTTGTCAATAATGCGGCATCCCTGAATGCTGTATTGGCTCCTACTCCGCCGGCGGGGCTCATCGCATGCACGGCATCCCCTAAAGCCGTAACATTCCCGGACACCCATTTTTCTTTAGGCAATGAAGATCTGATCGGGCCCATGACTAAAGACTGCTGATCCCCGAAGTTCAGGAGGGCTTTTAATTGGGGGTGCCAATTATCGGTAACCCTTCGAATATGATTAAAAATCTCCTGTGAAGAAAGCGTATAAAAATCCTGCAAAGGCCATCCAAAAGCAGCCGGCTTTCCGATAAAGGCCCAATAGAAATAATCCTGCAACGGACTTAATGCATCCCATGAGCTATTGTATTTCAAAAAATCAAACTGCATCGCATCGGCAATTAATGAAAACTGATCTCCAAGAATCACAGAAGTCCCGGTCCGCAATTCGGCAGCAATTGCTTCGCGGTTTTCATCCGTTAGGAACGTCCTTCCGTAGATGGTTATATTTCCGGTATTTACTTTTTGGTCTCTGCAACATTCAGTGCCGATCCGGGAATTTACGCCATCTGCCGCAATAACGAGATCAGCAGTATAAGAGCTTCCGTCAGCAAAAGAAAGCAATACTTCCCCGCTTTCCAGCCTGCGATAATCTGTTACCGCTTTTCCAAAATGGATCTTCTCTTCCAGACCCTGTACCAATATTTCCCGTAAAGTCAGCCGGTTGGGTTTCAGGTCGGGAACTTCCCGGATGCCGTCACTCCAGGAATCGACCAGCTCTTTTCCTGTTTTTTCAAGATGGGGAGTAAAAACTTTCAGGCCTTTGGTACGGGCAGCACAAGTTTCCATAAAAAGCTGATACAGCGGTTCCGGAAGACAATCCTCCAGTGCCTGCCTGCCCTGCTCATTGATCCTGATCCGGTATCCCTGGGTGCGTGTGCCCATTGCTCCGTCCTTTTCAAAAAGGACACATTGGATTCCTTTCTTTTTCAGTCCCTGGGCAAGGCATAAACCTCCCAATCCTGCACCTGCAATAGCAATTCGTATTTGCTTCTGTGCCGGTATTGTATTCATTCTATATCCATGATTCATCGTTCTCGTTTTTTGATGATTGACGGATACAAAATTATCGGGTAATAAAGGGGATTCCTATAGCGGATTAATGGTCTTTATGAGACAAATCTTTGTGATGGGACCTGAACTGAAGGGCAGTCATCCCTGTTCCTTTTTTGAAAAACCTTGAAAAATAAACAGGATCATCATAGCCTAATTCAACCGCGATCTGCTTAACGCTCATTTTCGTATAAAACAAAAGCCGGCGGGCTTCCAGCAACACCTCCTGCTGGATCCAGTAGCTGGCAGGATAGCCGGTTACTTCTTTGATCGCTTCGTTCAGATAAAGAGGCGTAATGACAAGGAATTGTGCATATTGCTGTACCTGCTTGATCTTTTTAAAATTTTCTTTCACCAGTTTTTTGAACTGCCGGGTAATGGTATACTTCTGTCCGGTACTGGTCTGCTCCGAAACCTGAAATTTCATGATCTGGGAAACCATCATTCCAATAACCGATTCCACCAAAGACTGTTTCACGGAAACCGTATGCAAGCTATCTGTTTCATCAATCTTTTCAAGTATTCCCGGAATATCAAAGACGACATCCCTTTCATTAACCTCCACCGATTGGCGGATCCATTGATAGGTTTCCAGAACTTCCCGGTAATGCTGAGTAATGGCTCCTATGTCAACAAACAAAAACCAACCTTCCGTATCCTGCTGATGTACATACCGGTGAATCTGTCCCGGAGCTACAAAACACAGGAAAGCCCCCTTCAATTCTACGGTGTTGAAATCTACTTCAAGCGTAAAATCTCCTTTTTGCTGAAGGATAAACATATAATGATCGTCCCGGTGAATTCCGGTTTCCTTTTCAGATAAAACCGATAAAGGCATCAGCTTTATTCCAAAATCCTGCAGCTGGCGGTGATGAAGCGATATGTTGGAGTACTTTTCCAAAGGATCGGGTTGTGAAACTAAAGATAGTAATTATTCGTATAGGTCCGGTTTTTTATGAACGGAAAATACAACAGATCATTCTTTGCTGATCACATGATCAAACAAAAGCTCCGCAACCTCTTTATCACTCAGCTCCTGATGATCCCTGATTTCCTTAAGCACATTCAAAAAATAAGGAAACCCAAATAAGCTGTAATATCTTATCCCATCTTTTACAAACTCCAGACTTCCTTCTGTGGTCTCAATCTCGAAAAATGCCAGGTTATTGTTCAGCTCTAAAGGTTGTTCCATATAGACTTCGATCGCTTCGGAAGTCTGATCCAATGATTGTTCCTGACAAAAGTCTTTATAGGATCCTCCCTTGCGGAAGTAGTTGATTAATTCTTGTAGATTCATGTGGTTTCTTTAATTCATTCTTCTTATCATAAAAAATACCACTTCATTGAAGCAGTATTTATTCTTTTATGATCTATTATACTTACATAAGGAAGATTACTTTTCTGATTTTAATTTCTCAATCTCCTGTTTCAAAGCTTCAACTTGCTCCTTCAGGAGTTTAATGTAATCCTGTAGGTTGTCCATTACTTGATTTGGAATGTTATAATATTGTTCATAATAGTTCCCAGCAGTAGCACTATCGCTAAGAGTAAAATTTTCATTATGAACTCCGCCAGACTTTCGCTCTTCTTTAATATCTTCCACTGGAACATCTAAAGCTTTGGCCAGCTTTTCCCATTCATCGTCAAATATTCTTACATCTCCACTTTCCTTTCTGCAATAATTGGAAACATCCGTTGATAGGATGTTAGACATATATTCCTGTGTGTATCCTCTTTTCTTTCTTAGACTTCTTAGCTTTTCCATAGTGGTTGTGTTGTGCTTTGTACAAATATAGAGAAAATTTGGTTTTACAATTGGCATTAAAAAGAACAAAAGAGCACTTCTATTTAAACAATTTTAATATTTATCTTTTTATGATTTTCCTTACTTAGCAGTAGCCACAAAAGTTGTAAATTGTGCTTTTTAAAATTTTTGAATGAATCACGCTGTACACAACAAGCTGGTCTCTTTTATCTGGAGTATTGCAGATGACTGTTTAAGAGACGTTTATGTAAGAGGGAAATATAGGGATGTTATCTTGCCGATGGTAGTCTTAAGAAGATTAGACGCATTGCTGGAGCCAACTAAACTTGATGTACTTGAGGAGGCTCAATATCAAAAAGAAAATGATTATTCAGGCTTTGATGATAAAGGCTTGACTGCCGCTTCTAAATATGTTTTTTATAACACCAGCGAATGGACTTTGCAAAGCCTTTATGCTTCAGCAACTAACAGCCAGCAGATCCTGCTTGGAAATTTCGAAGATTATCTGAATGGTTTCAGTGCCAATGTGCAGGAAATTATTGAGATGTTCAAACTTCGGGCGCAAATCAAGCATATGGCAAACAAGGATGTGTTGCTGGATGTGTTGGAGAAGTTCACGTCACCAGACATCAATCTTACGCCTTTTGAAAAACTGGATTCTTCGGGAAGAAAACTACCTGCTTTGACCAATCTTGGCATGGGCTATGTTTTTGAAGAATTAATCAGAAGATTTAATGAAGAGAACAATGAAGAAGCCGGAGAACATTATACCCCAAGAGAAGTCATTGATCTGATGACGCATTTGGTTTTTGAACCAATTAAGGATAAAATACCATCAGTGATTACCATTTACGACCCAGCCTGCGGAACGGGTGGAATGCTAACAGAATCTGAACTCTTTATCACAGATGGAGAGGGCGAAATTAAAGCTACTAATACTTCGGTGTATCTTTTTGGAAAGGAGGTAAATGATGAGACCTATGCCATCTGCAAATCGGACATGATGATTAAGGGTAAAAATCCTGAATATATCAAAGTGGGTTCTACCTTGTCTACAGATGAGTTTGCCGGAACGAAATTCGATTTCATGCTGTCTAATCCTCCATATGGAAAAAGCTGGGCCAGTGAGCAAAAATATATTAAAGACGGAAAAGACGTCATAGACAACCGTTTTCTTATCAAGCTAAAAAATTACTGGGGTGAAGAAGAAGTTGTTGATGCTGTACCAAGAAGCAGCGATGGACAATTGCTTTTCCTTATGGAAATGGTAGATAAAATGAAAACCGTTACTTCAAAAAATAATATAGGCAGCCGTATTGCTTCTGTTCATAATGGATCGAGTCTGTTTACAGGAGATGCAGGTGGTGGAGAAAGCAATATTCGTAGATACATTATTGAAAATGATTTGCTGGATGTGATTATTCAGCTTCCCAATAATATTTTTTACAATACGGGAATTACCACTTATATCTGGGTTCTCAGCAACAACAAGCCTTCTCAACGTAAAGGTAAAGTTCAGTTGATTGATGCGAGTGAAATGTATCAGAAATTGAGAAAAAACCTGGGTAACAAAAACTGTGAACTCACTAAACAGTATATTCAGGAAATTGTCAAATGTTATCTTAAATTAGAAGAACTTGATAAAAAAGAAACTGGAAATATAGCCAGTAAAGTTTTTGAAAATGCTGACTTTGGATATTATAAAGTCAATATAGAAAGACCAAAAAGACTGAAATCTCAATTTACTTCAGAGAAAATTGAAGCATTGAAATGGGACAAATCCCAACCGGCATTCTCAAAAGAGCTTTATGATAAATATGCGATGGAAGTTTATGAAGGTTTAGAGAAATATAAAAAAGAAATCGAAAACTACATAGAAAAGCACGACCTCAATATCAATGCTAAGCAGCTGACTGTTTATCTAAAAAAAGAAAGTTGGAACAAACAGGAGCAACTTTACCAAACAGCAAATCGTTTGATGGAAGTATTAGGAACAGAAGTATATACCAATTTTAATGAATTTGTCACCAAAGTAGATGAAGTTCTGAAGCTGGATAAAACCAAACTTTCTGCTTCTGAAAAAAAACAGATTCTTGATACTGTAAGCTGGTATGATGAAGAAGCTGATAAAGTCATTAAAAAAATAGAAAAATTTAACAGTCAAAAACTGTCTGATTTACTTGACTATTTAGGTTGTACCGAAAAAGACCTACCTTATTATGGCTATTTCCAAACAACTAAGAAAGGAGAATATACAATTTACGAAACTGAAAGCGACCTACGTGACAGTGAAAGCATTCCTTTAAAAGATAATATACAGGATTATTTTCTGAGAGAAGTGAAACCTTATGCAGAAGAAAGCTGGATTGCGCTGGACTCTGTAAAGATCGGCTATGAACTGAGCTTCAATAAATATTTTTATCAACCTGTACCATTACGAAGTTTGGAGGAAGTAACGAAAGATATTCTGGCATTAGAACAGGAAGGTGATGGATTATTGGCTGAAATCTTAAATTTTTAAGCAATGAAGCGATACGGAAAATATAAAGATAGTGGTGTAGACTGGATTGAAGAGATTCCAGAGGACTGGAATATGCTGCCAATCAGGGCTATATTTGATGAAAGAAATGAAAAAAATATTGGTCCAAAAACGGATTTTATTTTATCTGTTACTAAAGACCGAGGTGTTATACCTTATGATGAAAAAGGAGCTATTGGAAATAATAAATCTGATGATATTGAAAGATATAAAGTTGTTTATAAAGGAGATTTCGTTATTAATAAAATGAATGTTGTTATTGGCTCCTTAGGTATGTCTAAATATTTTGGAGCTTTCAGTCAAGTATATCTCGTCTACAAGCCAAAAACATCAAATATTAATATTAACTTTTACTCATATATATTTTCAAATTCAACATTTTATAAATCTTTAATAAAATATTGTACAGGGATAATGGAATTACGAGAATCATTAAATAAAGATGAATTTAAAAAAATTCTCTTACCATTGCCAAGTTTTAATATACAAACGAAAATAGTTAACTTTTTGAATGACAAAACTTCAAAAATTAACCAAACTATTGCCATCAAACAAAAAGAAATAGAGCTCCTTAAAGAACGCCGCCAAATTCTCATCCAAAAAGCCGTTACCAAAGGTTTGGATGATACTGTAAAAATGAAAGACAGCAAGGTGGAATGGATTGGTGAGATTCCGGAGCATTGGGAGGTAAGAAAGTTACGTTATTTAGGACAAACTCAAAATGGTATAAGTAAAGGTGGAGATTTTTTCGGAAGAGGAAATCCTTTTTTGAGTTATGGAGATGTTTACAAAAACTCACAAATCCCACAAAAACTAAATGGTTTAGTGGAGTCTACAATTGATGAAATTAAACAATATTCTGTGAAAGAAGGAGATGTTTTTTTTACCCGAACATCTGAAACTAAAGATGATATAGGTGTTTCTTCAGTATGTTATCAAGATGTTGAAAATGCAACATTTGCGGGATTTTTGATAAGATTTAGACCTCACAAAAATCAATTGGCAAAAAGTTATTCAAAATTCTTTTTCAGAACAGATTTAGTTGGCTCTTTTTTTACACAAGAAATGAATATTGTTACAAGAGCTTCATTGAGCCAAGAACTTTTAAAATCGCTAAATGTCATTTTGCCACCAATAAAGGAACAAATTGAAATTGGATTATATTTAGAAGAAATGGAAGAGAAAATAGCCAAAGTCATCTTGCTTAAGCAGCAAGAAATAGAAAAGTTGAAAGAATACAAAATGATACTTATAAATAATGTGGTGATGGGGAGGTTGCGGGTAAGTTGAAAAAAGAAAAGCTAATAACCGAAAATAATTTAAATTATGCCATCACAAACTAACGAACTAGCACTCGAAACTGCTATAGAAAAAGCGCTCTGTGGTATTTCAACAGAAGATATAAAAAATGGAATTGTAGCAGATTCAAATGCTCCTTACAATGGTAATGGTTACCATATTGGAAATCCAAGTGATTTCAATGCAAAGTATGCTTTGGATCAAGTTCGCTTTTGGGATTTTCTTGAAACCACACAAAAAGAAGAACTGGAAAAACTAAAACGCCAGTCGGATTGGAAAATTAAGATTCTTGATCGTTTTGATAAGTTGGTCAAAAAATATGGCATTTTGAGACTGCTTCGCAAAGGTTTGGCAGTTGATGATGCACAGTTTACGCTGTTTTATGTGGCACCTTTACAAAATAGCAGTCAAAGCATCAAAGACAATTTTGAGAGTAATCAGTTTAGTGTTACCCGACAATTGAGATACTCAGTTGCCAATCCTCTCGAAGAAATAGATATGGTGATTTTCATCAATGGTATTCCTATTTCTACAATAGAACTTAAAAACCAGTGGACAGGCCAGAACGCTAAGGTGCACGGGGTTGATCAGTATAAATACAAGCGTGATACGACACAGCCTTTGCTCAATTTTGGAAGGTGCATTGTTCACTTTGCTGTAGATACTGATGAAATGTATATGACCACCAAACTAGATGGTGCTAAAACCCTTTTTCTTCCTTTCAATCTAGGTAATAATTTTGGGAAAGGAAATCCACCCAATCCTTTTGGTCATAAAACTTCCTATTTTTGGCAGGATGTTTTATGCAGAGAAAGTATTGCTAATATTATCCAGCATTTTGTCAGATTTGACGGCAATGAAAACGATGCTTTAAACAAAAAGACCTTATTTTTTCCAAGATACCATCAACTGGATGTAGTTAGAAGATTAATGAAGGATACTATTCAAAAAGGAGCTGGAGAAACTTATCTTATTCAGCATAGTGCAGGTTCAGGTAAATCAAACTCTATTACTTGGCTGGCATACCAACTTATAGAAGCTTATCCTGAGAATGATGTGGTTGCAGGAAATAAATCAACCAATCAGCCGATTTTTGATTCTGTGATTGTAGTAACAGACAGACGCTTGTTAGATAAGCAGTTGAGAGATAATATTAAAGAATTCTCTGAAGTTAAGAATATTGTAGCGGCTGCGTATAGTTCTGCTGACCTAAAAACTGCATTGGAAAATGGCAAAAGAATTATAGTTACAACTATACAGAAATTTCCTGTTATCGTAAAAGATATTTCTGATATGAGCAATAAACAATTTGCAGTTATAATTGACGAAGCACATAGTTCGCAATCTGGAAGTTCTGCTGATAAATTGAATGAAGCTATTGGAAATAAAGGAGAGGATCAGGACTATGAAGACTATCAGGACAAAATACTTCAGGCGATGCAAGCCAGGAAAATGACTAAAAATGCCTCTTATTTTGCTTTTACGGCAACACCTAAAAACAATACTTTAGAAAAATTTGGAAAGAAACAGGAGGATGGATCCTTTAAGCCTTTTCATTTGTACTCAATGAAACAGGCTATTGAAGAAGGATTTATTTTAGATGTCTTAGCTAATTATACAACTTACAAAAGTTATTATGAATTAGAAAAATCTATAGAAGACAATCCGTTGTTTGATACTTCAAAAGCTCAAAAAAAATTAAAAGCTTATGTAGAAAAACATAAGCAAACTATTGGTACGAAAGCAGAAATAATGCTTGATCATTTTACAAGCTCAGTGGTAAATACAAAAAAGCTGAAGGGAAAGGCAAAAGCAATGGTAGTGACACAAAGTATAGAATCTGCTATTCGATATTATAAGTCGCTAACTGAACTGCTAATGAAGAAAGGGAATCCTTTTAAAATTGTGATAGCATTTTCTGGAACTAAAACAGTAGATGGTATAGAATATACCGAAGCTCAAATGAATGGTTTTGCAGAAAGCGAAACTAAAGATAAGTTTGATGAAGATGAATATAGAATATTAGTGGTTGCTAATAAATATCTTACAGGATTTGACCAGCCTAAACTTTCTGCTATGTATGTAGACAAAAAACTGCAAGGTGTTTTAGCTGTTCAAACTTTATCAAGATTGAATCGCTCTGCCAATAAATTAGATAAGCGAACAGAAGATCTTTTTGTATTGGATTTCTTTAATTCTGTAGAAGATATTAAAACTTCTTTTGATCCTTTTTATACTTCTACTACATTAAACAGTGCAACTGATATTAATGTATTACACGAATTAAAAGACAGTTTAGATGATTCGGGAATCTATGAACAAGCAGAAGTAGAGGATTTCAATGAAAAATATTTTAATAAAGTTGATGCACAGTTTTTAAGTCCTATTATAGATGTGGCGGCTCAAAGATTTATTTCAGATCTGGAATTGGATGATAACCAAAAAGCAGATTATAAAATAAAAGCTAAACAGTTTGTAAAGATTTACGGACAAATTGCAGCTATTCTTCCTTATGAAATGGTTGCTTGGGAAAAACTTTTTTGGTTTTTAAAGTTTCTTATTCCAAAATTAAAAATTGAAGATAAGGAGCAGGATGCTCTAGATCAGCTTTTAGAATCTGTCGACTTATCAACGTATGGTTTGGAAAGGGTAAAACTGAATACTTCTATATCTCTGGACGATTCTGAAACAGAGTTAACTCCTCAGAATCCAAACGTTAGAGGTGCACATGGGGAAGCTGAGAAAGATGAATTAGAAAGTATTATTAATGGCTTCAATGAAAAGTGGTTTCAGGGTTGGGAAGCTACTCCTGAAGATCAAAGAGTCAAATTTATTTCTTTAAGTAAATCAGTTCAGGCACATCCTGATTTTACTATGAAAGTTGCCCAAAATACAGATGAACAAAATAGAGATCTGGCATTGAAAAAAATTCTTGATGAAGTAATGTCTCAACAAAGAAAACAGGAACTAGAGCTTTACAAATTATATGCTCAAGATTCCTCTTTTTATCAGGCTTTTTATAATATGATCAAACAAGCAGTTAGTATTTAATATTGTGAAATATATAATAACAAGATTTGTAATTGAAAATATTTTAATGAACTTTAATGTGAACTATAATTACATTTTGACAAACAGTATATAGCATTTGTCAAAATGATGGTTGTTATTTAGATCATTCTTATATTAGGAAGTATCTTTTTGCTTTCTTAAAAATAATAACTCTTTAACTTCTCCAAAGAACTCATGTCTTTGATCTTACCGGATTGAGAATGACATTCGTTATCCATATTATATTTTGGTATTTATTTAGTTTTGAGAAAACTTTATTGATGAAAACTCGCTTTATTTCCAACAAACTTTCACTCCCCAACAGTTCACTCCAGGGTATTCCCAACAAATGTACTCAACAAAACAGGAACAGCAATCCGTAGAAAAACTGATTTTTTCAGAAAGAAAACAACCTCTTTAGCCGAAAAACGATTAAAAAAGCAAAAATAATTCACATTAGAGCTGGAATTCTCAATATTTATAAACAACTACATATCAACACATTAATCAACACAACACCGTTCTCAAAGCTACCTCATTCGACCGATAATTCACAATCCTGCGCCACAATTTCTCCTATTTCTTACCCGCGTGATTTAAAAACCATTTTTTTTGTAAATTTCAAAAATAATTTATTATTATTTACAAATAACTAATACCATGACAACTGAAAGTATTTACCAATCCATTAAAAAATGGAAAACTTTAATTGACGCTTACAAGAGCGGAATTGACGGAAGCGAGGCGGAAATCCTGGGCTATCTTAACCAGGGTACCCACTTTTCGGTTTCCGGAAAGGAGATTGACCAATGGAAAATTAATCTTGAAAATTCAGAAGACCCAAAGATCCATGCGTACCTGGGTATTGAAGAGGACCGGCTTAAGTTCTTCCTGATCGATTCCGAAAGCGATAAGACCGCAGATTTCAATGATATTGTCATCAGGGAATTCACCCGCGATTCCCCCAATGTCACCGTACAAAACACCACCAATCTCGAAATCGATCCGCCGATCACTTCGGAATCAGCGATCAACCGCAATTTCAGATGGAATATGTATTGTACGACCTGGCTGAAGGCCCAGAAAGTTCAGGACTTCGTCCAGATAGTAGCAATTCCGTTTGCAGATTTTGACCGCCTGGGACTGGATGATGATCAATCCGGCACCTGTTTCTTCGGACTTACGGATGATCCTGAGAATGCCTCTGTCTTCGCCTATCATGTTGAGATCATTACCGTAAAAGACCTTACGATCAGCGAAATGAGTAAAACCGCAGAGAACTACTCTACTCCGCGACCTCCGTTTACTGCTGCTGACCCTGTTGACAATTACCAACTTTTGAAAAAAAGCGGTGCTTTCTTATAATGACCTATCCCTCTGTTTACAGGTACTGATCAACCTCACCCTATTCACCGGGCTGATCCTATTGGTAAGAAGGGGGATAACCTTCAAGGAAGCGATCCTGCTATTCCTGCTGGGTGAACTGGCCCTGGAACTGACGGACCTCGTGGACCGCCTGCTGAAATTAAACACACTGAACACCTACAACTATGCATTGAGCCAGTCTTTTGGCCTTATAATGCTCACCGAGATCTACAGCAAATACTGTATCAAGCTTCCCCAACCGCTCAGGTGGGTGATCTACCTCTATGCTGCGGTATTCCTGGTCATCAATATCGTGAATGTCCGGGACCATACACCCGCTACCTTTTATTCCAACATCATCAGCAGTATTATCATCTGTAGTTTTGCGGCAGCGTATTTTCTGAAGGTATTGAAAAGAGGAAGCGTAGAAAAAAGCGTGTTGATCCTCAACATCTCTGTTTTTCTTTTTTTTTCTGTTGAATGCCTGATCTCCACTACTTTTGATTTCCTGATCAGCAATCACCTGGAATGGGTGGCTCCGATCTGGCTTTTCAGAGGGATCCTGTTATGGTGTTTTTATCTTGCTCTTATTAATCTGGGATGTTGCAGTGGGAAAATCCGGGCCTGGTAGTTGAATGGATATGGATTGGCATTGGTTTATTCCTTTTAACAACAATACTGATCACCGTATTGGTGGTGAACTACCTGAAAAGCATCAGGAAAAACAGGCAGAAAGTAATGCAGCTCGTCCGCAATACTCAGACGGAATGCTGGGAAAACACCCTGCACATCCAGGAAAAGGACCGGGAACGTCTTGCAGAAGAACTTCATGATAACATAATCTCCAACCTGAACCTGATCCGCCTGAACATCAATCATAAAAACAGGGACGAACTGAACCTGGATCTGAAACAATCGATGCAGCTGATCCGGGAATTATCCCACAACCTGACGCCTCCGGATCTGGGGGAGATTACGTTAACGGATCTGATCGCCGATTACCTGGACCAGATCAGTAAAACCATAGAGATCGATTACCGTCACAGGGTTACCGATGCATCGATCAGCAGTCCGGTAAAATTAAATATGTTCAGGATCGTCCAGGAGCTGGTCACCAATACTTTAAAACATGCCAATGCCACCAGGATTGATGTATCACTAAGGATATCACTGGAATACCTGATGCTGACCATTGAAGATAACGGAAACGGATTCCGCCAGGAAAACAATTACAACGGGATCGGCCTCAGAAATATCCAGTCCAGGGCACAAAAGATCAGCGCAGCGTATAAGCTGAAGTCGAAACCGGAAAAAGGGACAAAGTTTATAGCGTGTGTGGTGATAGAGTGATGAGAGTTCTAAGGTTGGAGGGTTTGAGAGTTTGGGGGTTTGAGGGTTTTGGAGATGGGCGGGTGAGAGAGTGAGGAAAAGTGGAAAATCGAAAGTGGAAAACTTTGAAAATGCAGAATTGCTGAAGGGCTAAAATGCGGAAACGTGAAATCGTAAAATTGTAAAATGGATGAAAGACGAAAAAGTAAATTCGCCTATTTGCCATTTTCCTAAATAAAAATGAAAAAATGAAAAACTTAAAAATTAAAATTGGCATCGTAGATGATGACCTGTTGTTTGTACAACTTTTAAAAAACTATATCGATCAGGATGATCGTTACGAAGTGGTAATGACCTCAACAAGCGGTCATCATTTTCTGAATGAAACGAACATTGATCTGCCGGACGTCCTTTTACTGGACCTCAGAATGGCTAACGGGGACGGTATTGAAGTCATGTCCGCCCTGCCACAAAAGGAAGCGGAGGTAAAAATCATTGTCCTTTCCAGCTTTTACCGCCGGTCATTTATGGGACAAATGCTGAAAATGGGAGCCCATGCTTTTTTATCCAAGGAAATTGAGCTTGATGAGCTTTTAAAGGTGATTGATGCAGTGCATCATCATGGTCATTATTTTTCCGATGAACAGGTGGATGTGATGCGCGGACAGTTGTCCAACAAACTTCCTGAGTTTCATGCCTACTCTAAAGACGATCTTACGGAAAGGGAAATTGATGTGTTGCGATTGGTTTGCCAGCAGCTCAGCACCAAAGAAATTGCAGATCATTTATTCATCTCTCCCAAAACAGTGGAGACCCACAAAACCAACCTGATGATCAAAACCAGTGTGAAGAATATGGCCGGGCTGGTGATCTATGCGGTACAGAATAATTTTGTGAATGCTCATGAGATCGTACTGCTGGATAAATAGCTGGAAAACGGTGGTTGAGAGTTGAGAGTTGATAAGTGATAATTGATGAGTGATGATTGATGAGTGATGATTGATACTGAATAGAATACAAATTTGTGATGGTTATGTTTACCGGTTATACAATTTGTATTCTTTTTCAGTATTATCTGTTTTGAAAGATCATTTTTGAAATTTGCCCTGAAATTATATTGCAGGAGCACTAATTACTGATTTCTTCAACCGTATGCTTTATACGGGGAAGGTTACGGTATTCTCTGTATGCTTCTATATTGGCTCTTCCCATATTCGGAAATACCCAGCTTCCAAAACCTTGATTTATCGTAGAAAAATTATTGTATCCACCTCCTTCAAGGATAACATATGTATTCCCGTCATTCTCATCTACAAATGCCAGATCCAAATACCCTTCACTGAAAACGTGTCCCGGTTCAGCATAGTTTCTCATGGTCATGTTTTCATCATCATGAGTCATTCTCACCTGTCCGCCGAACATAGCCGTTGTGACTACGTTCTGACCTCTTCTTCCCATGAAGACCCCTCCTTCCCCTCTCATCGCACCTGGTACTGTTTGCCCTACAAAATTCTTTGAATGTTCAAAAAGCAAGCGCGCATTCAAATCGTAATCCGTAGGTCCTGCCAGTATTTTAAATTTAAATTTATGTTCGTCGTAACAGATCTTCCAGCTCAGGGCTCTCCCCAGAATACGGAAAGGTTCCATGAACGGTGATCCTATTCTTCCTGCGGGTGATACGATCTGATCAACAAAACGAAGTTGAGGGGCAAATTGCGACAAACGCAAGATGTGTCTGTAAACCGGTGTTGCATTATCCCAACGGACGCGCATAGCTCTTGTTACCAGCACCACTCCATCTTTTAAAAATCCCATATTAATTTTATTTTAGGTTATTAAGGTTTTATCCTATTAAAAAAATCAGGGAGAATCAATAAAGCATTCTCCCTGAACAATATAATTCTAAAAACACGCTCTGATTAAGATGGATTCAGCATCTTAGCGATAGAAATAGCATCTGCTACGGTATCCACGCTATAGATCTGCATCACGCCTTGTGTAGTCGCTGCCTGACCTAGGATGTTCTGTTGATTTTGCGTATTTACCGCATTTTCAAACATGATCCCGGTAGAGTGCGCTGCTGTCTGATACACATTCCCTAAAGCGATAGCCGGAGCTTCTGCCACTACTTTTACGTTGGACTGCGTTACAGCATCTGTGATTTGTTCATTAACTACTGTTGCCATAATGATAATTGTTATTAGATTTTATACGGCCGGACTCTCCGGCCGTGGTTGTATTGTGTTTCCCGCTATTGCAGAAATGAGTATTAAGATCCTGCATTAAGCATTTGAGCAATAGAAATTGCATCTGCTACGGTATCCATGCTGTAGATCTGCATCACCCCTTGTGTTGTTGCAGCCTGTCCTAAAATATTTTGCTGGTTTTGGTTATTTACCGCATTTTCGAACATGATCCCGGTTGAATGCGCCGCCGTTTGGTATACATTTCCTAAAGCGATTGCCGGAGCTTCTGCTACCACCTTTACGTTGGACTGGGTTACTGCGTCTGTAATTTGTTCATTAACTACTGTTGCCATAATGATTGATGTTGATTAGAGTTTTAAAAAATGATCAGTCGATCCGATCATGGTTATTGATTTTTAAGAGTTCGGATTAAGCATTCTTGCAATAGAGATTGCGTCCGCTACGGTATCCAGGCTATAGATCTGCATTACACCTTGTGTAGTAGCCGCCTGTCCTAAAATATTTTGCTGATTTTGATTATTTACTGCATTCTCAAACATGATTCCTGTTGAATGCGCCGCTGTCTGGTATACATTCCCTAAAGCGATTGCCGGAGCTTCTGCCACTACTTTTACGTTCGTTTGCGTTACCGCGTCCGTGATTTGTTCGTTAACTACTGTTGCCATATTATTAATTTTTAATTTGATTTTGAATAACAACCGGATGATCCGGTTGTTACAAGGTTATATTTTACTTTTACGCGTGGGAGCTTTTATGCCGGATTCAGCATCTTTGCAATAGAAAGAGCATCTGCAATGGTATCTATGCTATAGATCCTCATTACGCCCTGCGTATTAGCCGCCTGTCCTAAAATATTTTGCTGATTTTGCGTATTCACCGCATTTTCAAACATAATTCCCGTCGAGTGAGCGGCAGTCTGATACACATTACCCAAAGCCATAGCCGGAGATTCCGCCACTACTTTCACATTCGCCTGGGTAACGGCATCCGTAATTTGTTCATTAACTACTGTTGCCATAATGATTGTTGTTGATTAGAGTTTTCTTTAACCTGATATTCCGGTTATGGTTATCGTTTTTCTACTAAAGCAGAAACAGGTTATTAAGAATTAGGATTCAACATTCTTGCAATAGAGATCGCATCTGCTACGGTATCCAGGCTATAGATCTGCATTACTCCCTGAGTAGTTGCTGCCTGTCCTAAAATATTCTGTTGGTTTTGCGTGTTCACCGCATTTTCAAACATGATTCCCGTAGAGTGAGCCGCAGTCTGATAAACATTACCCAAAGCCATTGCAGGAGCTTCTCCTACTACTTTTACATTCGATTGAGTAACCGCATCTGTGATTTGTGAATTAACTGTTGTTGCCATAATTGTAATTTGTTTTTTTTGAGATTTAAATCCCGGTTAATAATTATTTGATTGTTAAACTAGTTTTCTGTTTCTTTTGATCTTTGCGATCTTTTTTTCATATCTCACCGATCAGACAGATGGAGCAGATCTTTTGATTATCTGCTATACCTGCTGAATCAACAAGAACTTTACAATCACCATTTTTGATGAATCTTATCTGCATTATCCGCGAAACCGGCAGAAATTAAAATTCTGTGTTGGTTTGATAAACACGTGGGTACTAACTATCACGACCTGATGTGTTTTTTATATTACTTTTATTTTTTTCCGCGGATCTTGCGGACGGGGCAGATAGTATATATACATTGTTATTTAAAAAAAGGATGCGGTCCCTTCTTTGGTTCTTACCTCTATATGAAAGAAACCATTCTTCTCCTGCAGGCTGTTGTACAGTGTTTACATTTTGAGCGAGAGATTGCATTTCCACATGATATTTGCTCTTTGGGGGCATCGGCAACATTCTAAAAGCGGGTGGGAGGATGAAAAATTTTGACTAATATATATGTTGAGGTCACCAGCTTTTATTTCTGCAGGGAAGAAAACCGCATCCGTAATCTGAGTATTCAGACTGATCAGAAATTAAAACGTCCTTTTCTGAAATTCAGCAGCTCTTTTTTTAATTTCCGGGAGCCGATTTTTTTAATTCCCATAACTGAATTGCTTAAACCGATCAGGGCATCCCTTTGTTGGTGCGATACAGATTGCTCGTACATCAATCCTGTAGAGTGCGCATTCACCTGCATAGATATCGCCGTAGGTACAGTGGGAGCCATTCCTACAACTTCCAAATTGATTTCATTTTGATTGTGTATCATAACTATTAATTTTTGGTTATTTGATTATTTACGGATATTGGCAAATCTTGCCTGCAGCTTGGTCATCCTTTCGGCGATCTTCAGTTCTTTCTCTTTTAATTTTCCTGTGGAAGCCTCCTGAAGTTTTTTCAGCTGTTCTTCATAGGTCATCGCAACCGGATTTCCTGTGGCCGGCGCTGCAGCCTGATAAGCCTGCTGCTGTTTAACTGCTTCCTCAAGCTTTTCCAGCAAAGGAGCTAAAGATTTCAACGTTTCCTTGGTTGCTTTCTCCTTGATGTAATTAATGATCTCATCCTCGTTCGTGATCACGAAAGGCATTAAGTCTTCTTCCACAATTTCCGGCTCAATGGTCTGTATAGATTCGATGATTTCTACAGGTTCAGTTTCTATCGGAATCGGGGCAGGATCAGGGGTACGCGCAGGTTTGGAAGACCTGTGATTGATTCTTCTTCGCATAGGTATTATTTTTTGATGGTGAATGAAAAGAGACAGCCGCGCAGGAATGATCTCCTACAGCAAATAGCCGAGAAAAGCGCCTGCAGTCGTCCAGTCCCTGTTAAGGTCCAGAATCACATTGGCTCCGATAATTTCCAGGGCAATACATCCCGTGATCGCACACGCTGTCATCATTTCTTTGATCTGGTCGTTGGGAAGGCTCAGGATATAGTCGTCCGGAATTACCGGCGGCTTGCCATGCACGGGAACAGCTTCATTAAGGATAATATCAAGGATTTCCTGGAAATAATGAGCCATCAGTTTTGATCCCTGGAATTCCAGCTCCCTTTTTAATTCTATAATTTCCTCCGGAGTCACCAGGTTAGCAATTGCGTTCACATCTACATCATGCACTGAATAAAGGGCTTCACCTGTATTGGATGCGGTGATCGTAATATCGGTCTTGAGAACACATTTCGATTTTTCAAGATTAATGGTAAGAAGCCTGGAATCTACTTCCGGTTCGGTAATATCTGCCAGGGTGCTCAGAGGAAGGATCCTTATATTACAGAAAAAAGTCTGATTTTCTTCCAGTTTAATCATCACCACTACAATTCCGGTCGCTTTGTCTTTAGGTTCGATAACAAACGATTGATAGTTGTTGGTTCTTTTGCCTTTCATACTAATGACCGGCCTTACCGTAGGCTGAATGGTGACATTGGAGGTTTGCAGACCGAATATATCACGATCGCTGTTATTTTCCGGCTTCTTTACGCTGAAATAGGCATTGTCATCCGTTCTGGTAAGATAAAGGCTTTCATTCAGCTCCCTGAGGGTACGCAGGTTTAAAACCTTCGCTGGTTTTGGTTCAATTGAATAATTCATCTCTTATTTTTTTAAGTTTTTCGATTAGTTTTGTTAGTATAGTTTTTTTGGTGTGTTCACTGATGTGTTGTTCAACAGGAACTACCGCTTCTTTGATTTCCGGTTTTACTAATGGCTCCGTTAATTTTATAGATTTCAGCACAACTCCCCCTCCCTGCTCGTCAGCCACGGTAAAGTTCTTTTTCATAGGATCTTCCGGTATCGGGGTTTCTTCCGCTGCCGGCAGCGTTACCCGTTTTTTTTTTCGGAATCCTCACTTTCCACGGTTACATCTGCCAAAGGGGGAAGGTCTGTGTTTCCGTTTGAAAAAGGAGTAATGTTGCTGTTGTAAATGGTCCCGGAGAGCTTTGTCTTGGCTTCTGCATAATCACTTACTATTTTGAAAAGGTCCTTCATCATTGCATTTCCGTTTCCTCCTGCCGGATCATATTCCGGTACTTCCATATCTTCATCATCTTCTTCCTTTGGACTCTTTTTTTTCCCGCCGGGATAGTAATTCCCATAAGTTAAATAATTGAAAGCCAGTTTACTCAGAGCTACCAGACCCACCTGTTCAAATCCTTTTAAAAATGACTGTAAATCCTGCACCATCATCCCGGTCGACTGATCAATCATTATTTTCGCAGCGCCTAACATCGGGTCGGTAGGTGGCGGCGATAAAACTTCTGTGTTCACAAACACTACTGCTTTCTCCTCCGGAGTGGTGGGATCAGCTTTTGCAGCTTTTTTTGTTGCATCTTTATCATTCTCAGCCATGGTTATAAGGTTTTAGGTTATCCTTTTAAAATCTTTATGGCATCCGCAACAATCGCAGGGTTTAATTGATTCAGGTTCTGCTGATTGGATACCGAGTTCTGGATAGAAATCCCGCTGGCGTGTGTGGCCATCTGATAAAGCATACTCATGGCCTGTGCCGGAGACTCACCAAGCACGGTAACATTCGTCTGCGTAACTGCATCTGTAGTCTGGTTGTTTACTGTATCTGCCATATTTTTCGTTTAAATGGTTATTTTAGTTTTAGTTTTTTTTGACATTCTATAAGATTTCTCTCATCTCCATTCAGTCTTTTGTTTTATATTGCGACTGAAATGGTAAGTACTTCGTTACTTTCTCTCTTTTGTCTGATACAAATTTCATAAACTAAAAGAAGTCATCGTTCAGGGAAAAAACTGATTTTTAAAAATGAGGGTATTCTCCTAAAGGTGAAATTAAAAGCAGAATACATTGCATAAAAAGCCCTTCCTATAAGCCTTTTGATACTGTTTTAGGATTATAAAGTTCTTTGGAAACATTAAAAAAATTTCAATTTTAATAGTAAAATCCATTTAATTTCTTTCTTCAGGATTTATTAACCGGTATTCAGGATGAAGATTCTTAATTACGCATCTGTATTTTTTACCTCCTGTTCTCCATGTGTAATAACCGACACCAGATACACTTCGGGAAATATCGTCAACACCGCGGGAAATGCAGGTACCACTTCTGAACGGATGTCCCAATATCTTTGCTTTGTAATTAAAAATACTTAAGCAAATGAAAATGAATAAATTAAAATCCAGTTGGCTGACGTTAGCTGCAATACCTTTGGTCCTGCTTTCGTGCAATGACAATGATGACAGCCCTATGGAAAATGGAATGCCATCAACGATCACAGTTGAAAATGTTCTGGACTCAAGACCCTTGGTGGAATCCGGAACGTTTAAAAACAATGGAGCCTCACCGGTTATTATGCCCGGAGAATCTATCTCTTTCCAGTTTTCTGCTGCTAAAGGACAAGCTTTAAGCTTTGCTACGATGTACGGCTGGTCCAACGACCTTTTTTTCGCACCGGAAAATCCAGGAATCAAATTATATCAGGATAACGGCACTCCTATAGAAGGGGATGTTTCGGCCCAGATCAAATTATGGGATAACGGAACAAGAATCAACCAGACACCGGGAGCAACTCTAATGCATCCGGGAAAGGCAGAGACGACCGCCAAAAATATCACGGAAGTAGCAGGAACAGATGCCCAGGGACACACCTATGCACCGGCTTCTTCTTTAATGAAAGTATCTTTACATTACGATGGAAACTCAACGTTCACGGTAACAATTGCCAATACATCCGGAAATACCACCAATCCTACTCCATTCAGTCCCGGCGTTTGGGCCATCTCTTACATTGCAGGAGGGAATCTTCTGAATCCGGAGCCCCTTTATAAAAAAGGAATGCCATCCGTTAACGGGCTAACCAAAATCGCAGAAGCCGGTGATCCTACTGATCTCGGAAATTACATCAATGGGCAAACCGGAATTTTCACTCCTCTTTCCCCTATTCTTGTAGTCGTTTACAATGGTATAGACAATCCGATCTACAAAAACGGAGAAAATGACAGAGGACAGGGATTAAAAGAACTGGCACAAAAAGGAGATGCAAGTATTTTGGCAGGATATCTGAAAAACGTGCCCGGCGTTAAACAAGTCTATGTTTTAGCAGCAGCCGGTTCAACCGTATTATTGCCTAAAATAGGTGGACAAGCAGGCGGGAAAGTTTCCCAGCAGCTGAATGTATCACCAGGCGATAAAATTGCAGTCGCTACCATGTACGGCTTCTCTAATGACTGGTTCTTTGCGACCAAAGGAAGTGGTGTGGATGCTACGCAAAAAGGTGATATTTCATCTTCAATAGCTCTGTATGATAATGGAACAGCCCTCAACCAGTTTCCGGGTGCAGGTATAACGCAATTCAACCTGGCAGGTACTCCACTTACGGAAAGTAAACCAATACAGGAAGTACCTAATCCGAATGCATTTACAACCTTACCATCGATTTCCAATATCATTAAGGTAACCCTGCAATAGATTGAGCTCTTAGAAGAAATAAAAATCAATAAAAATTGGACACTTACAGGTGTCCAATTTTCCCAATTAAAAAAATAATTCAACGTGAAAAATTTAATACAGCGCACGATCATATCAGGAACATTAGGCTCATTGTTCTTTCTTATCCCTTCATCATTCCATGCACAGAAACAACAGAATCACATGGAAATGACGGAAAGCGAAATGCAATCATCCTCTTACACCATTCCTCAAAAACCTGAAGATATCAGTCCCCTACTTAATGGAGAAAAAATTCCTGTGGCCACTTTACCGGACGCAAACGGAAAGCGTTTCGATCTCAATGCTGCAGTATCCCAAAAACCGACTGTCCTGATATTTTACAGAGGAGGCTGGTGCCCTTATTGCTCCAAGCAGCTTTCAGGATTACAGGAAATTGCACCCGATCTTGAAAAAACCGGATACCAGATCATAGCGATCAGTACGGACCAGCCTGAAGGACTTATGCAGTCTGCCACTAAGGAAAAATTAAGCTATACCCTATTATCAGATGCAGACCTGAAGCTTTCCAAACAGTTCGGGATTGCTTTTAAGGCACCGAAAGGGTATTGGGAAATGCTTCCGAAAACGACAGGTGGAAAGAATACCGAACTGCTACTTCCCGTGCCATCCGTGTTTATTTTAGACAGAAAAGGAACTATTCATTTTGAATATATAAATCCCGACTTTAAACAGCGGCTTAATCCCGAACTATTAAGATCAGCAGCCCATCACCTTATAAACGATTTATAGACATGATTATCCATAAAAAATATCAATTACTCTACAGCCTTCTGGCCTTCTTATTCACGGTAAACTTTTGTACGGCTCAACAAAAAACAGCCAAAGCCAACATTTCTCCGGAAGAAATCAATTTCAGAAACATCAGCTGGAAAGAAGTCAGTGCCGAAGCAAAGAAAAGTGGTAAAACCATTTTTGTAGATGCTTACACAAGCTGGTGTGGCCCCTGTAAGCTATTAAAATCAAAGACTTTCAAAGATAAGATGGCAGCCGGCTATTTTAACAGAAATTTCATCAATTATACGATTGATATGGAAAAAGGAGAAGGTATTGAACTGGCAAAGGACTGGAAAGTAAACTCTTATCCTTCATTACTGTTTTTCGATCCTAATGGCAAGCTTGTGCTGTGGCAAATAGGATATGTAGATGGTAAAGGCCTTATAGAATTAGGAAAGGAAGCATTAGAAAAAAAATAATTAATTTTAGTAACCAGGATTACCTATATAAACAGAATACTGACATCATAATGTAAAGATAAAATGATCCGGAAATACGAAGACAAATCTACCCTCGCCCGTTTTATTATGCATATCAATAATGAGGAATTAAAAGGGATCGGATTGCGAAATGGCTCACCAGTTCCTATCAACACATTTGTTTACAACAAAGGCGAGGCACAAACTGTGACCATAGATGAAATAGAATATACGCTGCCGGAAGGTTGTATTTTACCATTGGTTGCCAGTTTACATTTTGTTTTCGAACGTCCGGATCAGCTCGTTGCGTGGCAGTTCAACCGTGAATTTTACTGCATTGTAGATCACGATGCTGAGGTGGGCTGCGTAGGGTTTCTTTTTTATGGAATACAACATCCGATGTTTATCCGGCTGAATTCTTCCGAAAAAAGAGCGATGCTTCAGCTCGAAAAACTATTTCAGGAAGAATGGGAATCTACAGATAACTTCCAGGGGGAAATGTTGCGAACACTCCTCAAACAGCTTATTATTAAAACAACCCGGATTGCAAAACAGCAATCTGAAAGTTATCAGTTGTTTCCCGATGAAAAAATGGATTTGGTAAGGAAATTCATGCTGGTTCTTGAAGCGCACTTCAAACAGGAACATGGTGTCAATTTTTATGCAGCAGCCCTTCACAAATCTCCCAAAACACTAAGCAACATCTTTGCTATCCTGAAACAACCCGCACCGTCAAAGATTATACAGAGCAGAATTATCCTGGAAGCTAAACGTTATCTTCATTATTCAGATAAATCCGTAAAAGAAATAGCTTACGAACTCGGATTTGAAAGTTCAGCTCATTTCAGCCGGTTTTTTAAAATGTACTCCGGAAAAAATGCTTCCGAGTTCAGAAATTCTTAAGAAATATTCTTTTCTTCTTCTCAAATCTCCCGAAATGCCTTCTATCAGGGCAATCATCATTTATATCTCTAGCCATTCAGTTTTGTCGGTACTTTTATGCTTTGGATGAATATCATTTTCCCACTGGAAAAATCCTCATTTTAAAATATCACAAAATAGAGAATTAAAAATAAAATAATGCCTATTTTAACCTGAAAAACATAGAGTTACGAACCGCCCGCCATATAAAAAATATTTTCCATTAAAGTTTTACAATTTAACATATTGTAAATAAAATAATCTTATTATTTTTACAAAATAAACAAATTTTTAAGATTAATTAATAAAAACAAACATGGTCGTAACTAATCGAAAAAAAGTCATTTTCAAGATGAGAATTCTGATGGCTTTATTGATAATTGATGTATTCTTAGCCATTGGCAGCTACATCCTAAAATCATTTATAGAAGAAAGTATTTTATGGACAATACTGTCTGCTTCTCTTGTTGTATTCGTGCTGACATTAACCAGTATCATCAGGTTAAGAGTCTTTCATTTTGAAAACACCGGAGCTGTCTTTTCAATTAAATATTATCATCCGCTGAAAAAAGGAGTCATATTCCCTAGTGTTGATTATCCGGTCAACCGTCTTCGTGCATTTAAAATTGAAGAATCCTTAATGGCAAAAAAGATTGTAATCGAAGTCAACAGCCAGCAGAAAGAATCTCCGGTTCGCATTAAAGTGAAAGCATCCAATATCAGCGACAAGGATTATCACCGTATGATCAAATCATTTGCATAAATATCCCAAACGACTATCAATTTGCACAAATAGAGATGTGAAAAACATAACAAATACATCTTTTAACGCATTTAACCCTACAATATATGGCATAAAACTACACTTTTAATTTCTTCACAATAATCCAGAAAAATTACTAATACCTATAATCTTGTATTACAATCCTTAATAAAATTCAAAAATACTTACACATTGTATTGCAGATACCTGCGTGAATACGGACTGACTGAGTGTAAGGTTATGGGTTGAAACAACCTTAACTCCACAGAACTCTGTTGCAGTTACCGCGGCTTGTGCCATCAAAAATTGTT
Organism: Chryseobacterium sp. Chry.R1; assembly: GCF_039645525.1. Taxonomy (NCBI): domain Bacteria; kingdom Pseudomonadati; phylum Bacteroidota; class Flavobacteriia; order Flavobacteriales; family Weeksellaceae; genus Chryseobacterium; species Chryseobacterium sp. Chry.R1. The sequence goes on along the minus strand of NZ_CP151793.1, from coordinate 2,398,776 downwards.
CACTATGAAAAATGCATTAGTTTATTATATTGTTATATTGATGCCTCTGTTAGGACTTCTTTTTATCAACAGCTTAAATTCTGTCTATTTTGTAATTTACCTCTTCGTTTACGTCATGATTTACAGACCTGTCGTTGATATTGCACGTTTAAAAGAAAAAAACATTCATGTAGCGTCCATCAAATCACTGATTCCGTTTTATTTACATGTGAAATATTTCAAGCAATTATATACTTAGTATAACATCCCATTAATAAGCTAACAAACATAAAGGCAGGTTTTAAAAAGCCTGCTTTTTCATGTACTATTATACCCAATCGATTGGGTAAGATTACCTATTCTGTAAATCGCATGCAAAGTATGGGGTAAGTATTTGTACGGAAAGTCATATTTGGTTATTTCTACTCTAAAATTCATCTCTTTTTGTTTGTTACTTTGAGCTGTTCATCCGGAATAAGACAAAAATGGTAAGAATCCATACATGCTCCTCTTATGCATGTATGCTCTTTCATCAATACCCTTTTCAATCATATCATTTATACCCGTAAGGTGAGCTTCACAGCTCATCTTTTTTGTTTTAAACACATTATTATATGCATCCATATAATCAATCAGGGTATACCCCCAATTTCTAAAAATGGGTATTTACTCTCTTTTACAGGCTCACTATTCCTTCGAACTTTGTGATGTAAATAAGATCATAGATCATCACCAAATTATACAAAATGTTAAATTACCAGAAACTATTAGAACCGGGCGAGAAAAAAGAGATATTACCTTTAAAGGCTTATGAGTATGGGATAAAAGTAATGCATCTTCTGCCCAGAGATTTAAATATAACCTATCTTCAGGAAACGTTTAATGAATGGATACGGTCTGAGCCATGGCAACTGCCTTCAGGAATCATGCTGGGCTCCGTAAAACCCTCGATCGGATTAGAAGACGACCAGCCAAAAGCTTACTGGAAATCATTTCCGGACAAGCCATCTTTTTACAGGCAGCTCATTTACGATTCACATCCTTCTTTGCGGAAAAATAAGCAAAAGGAAACTGAGCTCGCCATAAAAATTTTAAGTAATGAGAAAATTGCTGCCGTTCTCAATGAATTACGAAGGGCCATAGCAGCTGAATTATGGAAAAAAGAAAGTATTAGTGGAAAGCTAAGTTATTACCTGACCACAAACCCTATTGCCAACCTGTTCCCGAATATGGGCGGCAGCTACAACCTTGCCAATTCCTATCCAAGATTACGGACCGAGCCTACCATAGATGATATTGGAAGCATACAACCACTATTAGAAATGATGTTCATAAAAACAGACAGGATCAGTCTGGCTTTTTCAGAAAAGGATTTTACCGTGAGTGAAAATATTGCTATCCTTCATGATATTAAAGAACTGTTTAGCCCCCGGGGAAACAGCAGAGCGCTACCTACGGCACATCCTGTCTTAATCCCACATCCTTACCAGGGTAAAAACAGCCCGCCCAGACCCATGAGATGGGAATTAAATGAGGATTTTGATTACGAACGCGTAGCAGTACTCCAAAAGAATCTTACTCCTTTTTCAAAAGACCCTAAAAAACACAAAGGAGAAATCAAATGGGATCAGGGAAGATTAGGAGCAGGAACAAGGAACGAAGCTTCACCGGACACCATAATGGCAAGAAGAGCAAGAATGCCTATTGAAACAGGCCGTTCCCATACGGCTGCAAGACTCTTTGAAATGGTTTCTCTTTTAAAACCTGCATCAAACGCTTCAATAGAAGAACATAAACTTTTCAAAAGGAGAATACAGGCAATAGCCTATGGAATATTCGCTTATTGGAACGCACCAAACGAATATGGTGGTTATCCTAAAAGTCTTACCCCGATTCATACCTATCATGAAGTCATGGATCCTGCAGAAGATTACGCACCGGGAATATACAGTCAGCCATTTTCCTATGAAGACCTGAAGGATTATCTTCAAAAATCAAGCAGCCATGGCTACGCAAGACTCTAGAAAATGAGATAAGCCAGATTGTAAATTTATTAATTACACATACGTATACCTCCTGGTGACTTTACGTCAGCATTTATATAACAACCTAAATAACTATATCATGAAATTAAGCAACGAAGAAGTGGCCTTACACGATAAAATGGCCGAAAAATTACCCGAACTTATTGAAGAATATTTCCAGAGACCTGAAATAACCTCGGTTGGGGTTTCTCTGAAAACCGTTAACGACAGCCTTACCAAAACACTGAGCTATACCTTTGGAGTGAAAAATAAACTCCCTTTGTCAGAGGTTTCACAGGCTATTCCCCTGACCATCTTTGGGTGCCCTACAGATGTTATTGAACTGGAAGTAGATCCGGAACCTTTATCTTATGAAGTAACCGAAGTAACCACCCGAAATGAAAAAACCGATCCCCTGATAGGCGGAATCAGTATCTCAGCCAATGGGACACTCAGACAAAACGGTAAAAAAATGGCAGGCAGTGGTACATTGGGGGTAATGGTAAAAAAGGGACCCGACGAACATCCATATATGCTGACATGCGCCCATGTTCTTGCGGGTGTCGGCACCGAATTGGATTCTGATGTTTGTCAACAGTCTAAATGGAGAACCGCTTTAAATTACTGCCACAACTGTGCAACTCTCAAGGATTATTATTATGAAAATGTTCTGGTACCACGCGGAGACTTCAAAACGATCAATGTTTGGTTAGATGGTGCCATTGCCAGAAAAGGAAAAGATAGAAATGCCACGATAGGAAAAGTATTTGGAGCAGAGGAAATCATTAGCGGATTTGCACAGATTGACGCATTTCTTATAGGAGCGGAAGTTCGTAAAAGTGGGATCACCAGTGATATCACCACCGGAAACGTCACGAGTATTACAACCTCTCTTAGACTAACAGACTTTAACGGAGATCAGGTGATTGCCAATAACCTGGTGATGATTCAGGGAAATTCAGGACTCTTTTCAAGACCGGGAGATTCAGGATCTGCTATTTTTACTACAGGAGATAGTCCTCAACTGGTTGGCATACTGGGAGGAGCAACTCTCAGCGGCAGCCCAACTTATGCATCTGCTGCAGATGCTATTCTAAGTAAATGGCAGGACTTAAGCTTTTAACAAAACAAATTAAATTAAAAAATAACTTTGCCCTGATTATTTTCAGGGCATTGTTTATTCTATTGATAATTTCACCCGGAATGATCAGGAAATCTCAGATGAAATGATTTTCTCCTTTCCCTGATTTGGCAGCTCGTTCCGCTTCCTCCAGAAGAAATAAGCCACCACCACTGTCGCAATCGGTACCGCAATACCAAATTCATCGATATAATAATTGGTGTTCCCGTTATCCACTGTAAGAGGTGTGAAAATCGATTGTATAAAAAGATTATGGCTGGCATGCATAATGGCTGCCGTCCAGAGGCTTCCCGACTTCAACCGGATCCATGTAAAAATAAAGCAGCTTGCAAATATCATAACGGTAAAACAGACAAGTGCCAACCATTTAGGCCCTCCCGTATTGTAGTTTGAAAAGAGCAACAATGGATAGTGATAGAATGACCAGATCAGTCCCATCCAGAGTGAAGTAGCGGTATAGGAATTGATTTTTGCCAGCTGAGGAGTGAGAAATCCCCTCCATCCGATCTCTTCACCTAAAGCAGAACCGACAGATCGCACCATCCCAAAACTGCTCATCAACAGGATATACAAGACGAGAACCGCTCCATCGGGCAGGTCCCAGCCCATCCCTTTTCCTGTTTCCTCTATAAACTGATGATTATAAAAACCTCCTGCCCCGCTGATCCAGATGATCACGTAGGGCACAAACGAATATAAAAACGGAACTCCGTACGCCAGTAACTGGTATTTTGTAAGCCCCCATTTCCAGCCCAGTGATGAAATGGGAATACCACGTAAACGACATGTAAGTAAGGCAGCGATAGCCGGACACCACATAACAATGGTAGCATAAGATATGATTCCTCCGCCTAATTTACCTGTACGGATGCACATATAATAAACCGGCAAACAGAATAGAAGGGTAAATCCAAGATAAGTAAGGATGTTTTTCTTGATGGAGGACGTGGTGGTGAAAGTATTTTTCATAAACAAATTGGGAATAGGTTAAAAAATGACTCCCACACCATAGACCATACTCATGATGAATCACTTAGATAAAATTACACCTATTTTCTATATTCCAATGAATATTTTTTGATATAAATACAATCAGAGTTGAATACAAATCAACGTATTGATGAAAGGTCCATCCAATACATGATAAAATATTTTTTTAAAATATACTGAGATGATATTGCCTCACCAGATCCAAAATCATATGATAACCCGCCAATGAGTTACCATGCTGATCCAAGGCAGGACTGAAAACCCCGATACCCATTTTTCCGGGAACACTTATCGCGATACCTCCCCCAACTCCTGATTTACTTGGCAAACCTACGGTTCTTGCATATTCCCCACTGAATTCATACATCCCTGCAATAAGCATTTGGGATTCTATCAACTGGGCTATCTCTGCATTTTTATATTGAGAATCACCATCAAAACGAACACATCCGTTCGCAAAGAAATATCCTATTTTGGCAAGATCTTCTGCTGTGAGTTCGATGGAGCATTGTTTGAAGTAATTATCAAGCTGATCTTCATTTCCTGAAATCAACCCGTTATTTTTCATCAGATAGAACATTCCCCGGTTACGGTGACCGGTAGATCTTTCCGATTCATACACGGATTTGTTATAGTCCAGTGTCTGATTTCTGGTAATGTACCGAACCATGTCTAAAATCTTAAGAAAAGGTTTCTCTCCATCCCCTGAAATTAAAGAAGTCGTAAGAATGGCTCCTGCATTCATCATAGGATTAAGAGGTTTTCCGGATGTTTCCAGATTGGAAAAAGAATTAAAGGGCTGACTTGTCCCGAAATATCCCATCTTATCAAAAACATGAGCTTCTCCCTTTTCACTAACTGCAATCATTAATGCTATGATTTTAGAGATACTCTGCATCGTAAATTTCTTGCCTGCATCTCCTACATTCAATACTTTTCCGTTTTTTCCGACGATGGATAAAGCAATAGACTGCGCATCCATTTTTCCCAATTCGGGAATGTAGTTTGCTACTTTTCCCTGTGTATAAAACGATCTGTTCTTTTCTAAAATATGGGTGAGATCTTTTTCTGAAATGGTGGAAATATCTTCCGTTTTCTGGGCATTTACACCGATGTGTAAAGAAAAGAAAAGGGCAAGAAAAATTCCCTTTCCGGGAATTAAAGAACTATTTATTTTCATATCCTGAAAAACCTTATTTTACTTTTTCCAAAAGATATAGTTTAGCTCCGGTAAATGCCAGTTTAGGCATCAGGTTTCCTTCCAGAACCATTGTTTTATTATTCACGTCAATAACTGAGATATAATTATTGGAATTATATTCTATATAATTTTCTTTTTCCTTAGTTACAGGATTTTTCCCGAATTCCATTGAATACTTCACCCAGTCTTCCTTCTCAGAGCTGCAGTGTACCGGCTGAAACTTAGATTTTTTAGCCTTGAAAATGATCTGATCAAAACCATCTGTACATTCTGATGTAAATGAGCTTTCAGGATTCTGATCTTTTGAAAAGTCTTCAAAAGAACCTTTGTAAACCCCTACTACTTTCCAGGTACCATCCAAACGGTCTTCATCAATCTTTCCTTTTGCTTTGCTCACTGCCCAGCTGATTCCGTTTACTGTTCCTTTGACCGCTTTGTAGCTTACATTTACAGCTCCCTTCACCACTTTTGCCGCAGTAGAAACGACACAAGAATTGAGTACAAGAACCGCTGAAGCCAGAAATATTACTTTTTTCATCATGCTATTTTTATTGTTCACAAAGATAGTATTTTTAGAAAAAAGACCTCCGGGAAAATTCATAAGAGGATATAACATAAAAATCCGAAGGTTTAAAAACCTTCGGATTTTAGTATGGATTATGATCAAAACATGATGTTACTCAGCCTGGTAATATTCTGCCCTTTTCATTTTTATATTAAGTCTTCGGCTAAACTCAGCAGGATCAAATCCAATTTTTTCATACTCTTTATGGACAGATTCTTTTGCGTTATTCAGGCTTTCGCGGTCTTTCCATACGGCTATTGTAATAATGGTAAAAATACCTGACTGTAAATCTTTATTTTGCATGATCTCATCACCTAAAAAACCCTTTAGATTTCTGATATAGTTCCTGTTGTAATCCAGCCTTTTCTTAAATTCATCATATACTCCGGAAGGAATCTGGAATTCATCAACAAAGTAAATTGCATTTTTCCGGCTCACCTCCTTCGTTACCAGCAGATCCGGAACTACTCCCAATTGCTGATAAAATGACAGTTTATCTGGACTTGCTGTGCTGCTAACGATTTTTCCATCCCTGAATTCATAAACACTTACCCCTTCAATGGTTACCGTTTTTTGTGTAGCAGCGATATTTTTGTATTGATGAAGATGGATTCCTTTCCACTCATACACAGTGATCACTTTATTTCCTTCTTCAAAAATATCTTTTAGAGTGAAGTGTATATCTGGAAATGCATCGAATAAAGGTTTATTCTGGTTATTGAATTCTACTATATACCGTTCATCAATAAATTTTCCTGCCTGATCAGATTGTTTTTTATTAAGAACTGTTTCATACATGTCTGAGATTGTTTTTTTTAATGAAGCTGTTTTCATAGTATTCTGTAATTTATTTATGCTTTGTGCAGATACAAGGAAAGGAAGTATCATAGAAATGATGACAGCCATTGCCAAATTGTTTTTAAAGTTGAATATATTTTTCATGTCACTTTTACTTTATACAAATTTGGCAGCTTTTAAAGAGAAACAACCGGACAGACGGTTCTATCATCCGGACGAATCGTGCATGATCCTGGTCCGGTAAACCTGGGGACTAATACCAATAATTTTCTTAAATAACCTTCCATAATAAGAAGGGTCATTAAAGTTCATCTGATAGGCTACGTCGGAGATGGATTTGGAAAAATCAGCGAGCAGATTCTGAGATTGGATAATAATAATCTCCTGGGTAAGAAACTTTGCTGATTTATCCCAAACTGCTTTAACACATCTGTTTAAATAATTGGACGAAATATTCATCAGCTTTGCATAATCTTCTATACTTAATTCCTCCCCATGATGCCTCAGCACTAATGTTCTGAACGAAACAGCAATATCAAACTGGCGCGACAAACCTTTTTTAGATTCAGAAGACTGAAGGAGTTTCAATAATAAGGATTGCAAAAGAAGCAGAACAATTGATGCATTGGCTTTTCCTGTTTTAAATTCCTGTATAATCAGCCTGCTGATATCATTCACCATCATCTTTTCATTTTGACCAAGCTGAATGGACGGTGAAGTGGTAAATAGCTTCAAAAAATAGGTGTTTTCTTTAAATTGTTGCAGAACACGGTCTTCAAATATTATATAGAAGCCCTGTACATCCTGCGATTTTCTTAAGAGGGCAGAAACTTCCCCCTGAACAACCAACAGAGCCTGTCCTGCAGCCACTTTTTTTATTTCCAGACCTACCTGCTGTTCAAAATTGCCATTATTAAGGATAACAATATAATGAAAATCAGCTTTCAACAATGGTAATGGTGTTGCGATATTTTTGGAATACAGTTCCTCCAGGGTGTAAACCTGAACAGGTGTTTCCTGATACTGAAATCCGTCAGAAAAGTTCCTGATAAAGGTTTGGGTAAAGGTCTTAAAAGTAATATCGGTATATTTCTTTTCCATTCTTCTGCCGAATTATTAATGTCTTACAAAATTTCCACAAGCGTATTGGCACCCATTATCAAAATGTTTTCACAGCTCCTGCTCAGGAAATATTTTATAAGCTTAAAATTAAAGAAGAAAACCGTACAATGGGTAGTTGATCACAAATTTAATTCCCAAACTTTTTAACCCTGATGTTTTTTTCTTTCACCTTAATAATGAACGGTTCCAGACTAACGATCTTTCCTGCTTCCACTGTAAAATCAGCGGTCATGCTTTCACAATAAGTATTGGCGGGCAATGAATTCCCATTAAGTTCGATCCTGTAATTTCCTGATTCAAGAAAAGAAATAAATTCTCCGTTATCATCAGTCATTACCCGTTGCAGGAACTGATCGTTATGAAATATATTAAGAATAATCCCTCCGATTTTAGGACTGAATTCTAAAGCTGTTTTTGCATCAAACTGATAGATAACTTTTCCTTTCGAAGTCCCATTCTGATGAAGGGGAATTTCCAGGGAATAATGGTGTTTATCCACCTCAAATGATGCCTCATCATAGTACCAGCCTTGCTGGATAATCTGTTTTAAAGCATACTTTCCAAAAGGAATTGATTGATACCTGATATTCCCTTCTTGATCTGTTTTGAATGAAATATTATTCAGCATAATTAAATAATCCTTTGCCTCCTGATCTTCCCCATCATATACATTGTTATTATTACGGTCATAATAGACAAATGCTTTTATTTCTCCTTTTTTTCCGGGATTTAGTGTACTGGTCTGAAAATTTATGGTAACACCTGCTTCGATCGTTAAAAGGTTATTGGTAAAATGGTTAGAAGAATAGTTAAACCATGAAGAGTTGAGATACAGCCCGTAGCGTTCCTTAGAATATTTCAGGTTGACAAAACCGGATGGCGACCTTCCATATAAAACATCATGGGTATAAGATACTCCTGAACTTATATTTACTTTTTCCCGGAAAAGATTTTTATTGACAAAAGCAGAAAGAGAAAGCTTTTCATAGGGAATATTTACATTCATCATTTTTGAAAAAGCATATTCTGAAAGAAAATAGCTTCCATATTGGTACGTACAATTTACATTAAGCCACTTATAATTGTAGTTCCCATTAATTTTCATCTGATAATCCAGGTGATCTGCATTAGGATAATTAACAAGTCCGGTCTCAATCCCAATAATGGAAGAATGCTTTTTATCCGGACTTAACCACGTTATGTATTCAGTAAGCCTCTGTGCTTTCAGCTGTTTTGATTCCTGGTTACCCGGAACATTAAAAAAGTTATTATAGGAATTGGACTTTTCTTCCTGATACTGATATCCTACCCCTAACCCAAAATTACCTTTCTTAGGAAAATTGATTCCGGTATCCACTCTTATATTATCAGACTGCATGGCTGTATTATAAAAATAAAATTTTGGAGAAAAATCAGACACCGTTACATTAGCATACACATAATGATCGGTAAAAATATAGGTGGAAAAATTCTGCTGAATCTGTAGCATTCCCCTCCTGTTTCCAGGATAATAATCGGTACTGTAAAAATAATTTCCGTTCAGGTTCACCTTCTTTATCCTTCCTGAATACTGAGATTCCAGTGCTAAAGAAGGCTTAGTGGTATTGATATCTTCATAAAAGCTAAGTCCACTGTACATTTTAGCATTCATTTTCCAGTCCTGATTGAAAGCATATTGTACATCTGTACCTGCAAGATGATGCCTTGCTTTGTCATAAGGATCGTTTCTGAAAATATAAGTTCCCGATATGCTTCGCGATGCATTTTGTGCTCCCAGGGTTCCTCTGGTATAAAAACCATAGCCGTTTTTTAAAAATGAATTCCTTTCAATCAGACTAAAGCTTTGATCTACAAAACCTACCTCTATTTTCTTATCTTTATCAGAAGATGTAAATGCATACTCTGCTCCTCTTCCAAAGAGGGAGAGTTCAAGTAATTTGCTCATGTTACCCAGGGTAAATTCATTATTTTCCCGGTGGTACGATATATAAGTATTATTCACAACGGGATCACTATGATTGTTCATTGCATAGATATTCCCTCTTATGTAGAGATATCCCGACGGAAGATTAAAGCCTCCCGACCCGATCATCTGGTACATATCCAGGTTTTCACCCACACGCCTGTAACTGGCTGTAATACTGTTCTTACTGAAATTTGAGAAAATATCGGTTTCCCTGTCTTCATAACGTTGGGTGGAAGATATATTCTGAACCGAAACAGAAGTATTTCCGAATATTTCCTTATCCGGCTCTCTGAAGCCTGCAATCTGGACTGTAAATTGTGAGCTCCGCATCAACACTTTAGAAGGGAAAAAACGAAACACAAATACTGAATCTTTCTGTACTTCAATGGTACCGCTTTTTTCGATAAAAATACTTCCCTGGGAAACTTCCGGAATTTTAAATACCAGCGTGACGTTTTGCCTTTTATTACCAAGATTAGAAACCCTTGCTTTCACTTCTACAGAATCATTTACATTATTCATATAAACAACCGGGTTTTCAGGAGTGATCCGCATCATATTATTTTCGGATACCACGTAGGGTATCTCCTGCTTTGCGATCACAAAATTTTGTCCATCCGTAAGTTTACATACAATATGAGATTCTCCGGCAACAACATTATTATTCACCAGGATCTTTACCGGCAGATATAAATTTTCACCCGGCTTCATATGTACTTCCGTTTTGCCAGGTGAGATGTTCCTGAACCCTGAAGGCGTGGTGATTTCAACCTTTCCGCTGAATGGATCGTTTCCGGTATTTTTTACCACTACAATAAGATCTATTATATTCCCTTTATCCGCCCTGGATTCATTACGGATCTCCAAAATAACCCCTGCATTATTCTGTGCGGGAATCAAAACAGCAATAAGTATCAAAAAAACAGAAAATGTCCTTTTGAAAAGATTATATAGCATGGTTATTGAGGAATTATCTCGTATTGAATTGTGGTGGTATATTCTTCCGATCTGGCATTAATCAACCGTTCATCATTAGCATTCGTGGAATATCTGATATCGTAATAAACATTAGAGCCTTTTGTAGAACCTCCCGTTGCGATCAGTTGAGGTGTAGCACTTAAAGTAACCGGATATACATTTCCTTTATTATCTGCAACAGGCGTAAGACCCATTTTAACGGTCGCCAGAGGAATCGTATTCCCCGTTGGAGAATTAAACTGCCCCTGAAGAGACTTCATCCTGATCTGATAATTCGTATTACTGCTTACAATCAAAGCATTGGTATACAATACACTCACGCCTTTTATGTAATCTTCCATACTTTTAAACTCCAGCGATCCATTGGTTGCATTCGCAGAAAATTTTAGTGAAAGTTCCGGAACTTCCGTTGGGGTTCCTGAAAGAACACCGATCTGAAACTGGAAATTATGATCCATTTTCCCTATGATATTATTGTATTGATCATAGGCCGTGAACTGTACAGGTGCCGTAAAAGTGATCCATGAAGGGTAATTTCCAAGGTAAGATCCTCCCGCTACATTCAGGCTGTATTTCACCTGAAGATTATAATATCCGTTAGGCTGTACAGGCTGATTATTCAATGGTGCATTGGACTGGGGGATTATAAAAACCTCCTGTCCTTCCTGAAGAAAAACATGTAAAGGCATTCCGATCTGGGGAATCGTGGGAACGGGTCCGGGATAGGCCTGACCTGAGGAAGATACCGGCTGAAAAGAAATTTTATTGGCAGGCATTACATATTTTCCGTCATTGGAAGTAATAGGTTGCTTTAGTCTCATGGATACCCTCCAATGAGGAATATTGAATTGACCATTCCCTGCCAAAGTAAAAGTATAGGCATCCGGGTTGGTATTACCACCATAAGAATTGATCTGTAAATAGCTGTTTATCCATGAAGTATATGTTACTTGCGAAAAACAACCCACAGAAATCAGCACAAAGAAGAGGACGAGCTTTTTACTTTTCATAAGTGAAGCTTAGCTCTCCCAGTTCAAGATTGTTACTGTCTCCATAATCGATCATTACAGAAGCAGTGTATTTTCCTTTTTCAAGGGTGGAAGGCAAAGAAATATTCATTTCCCTCTTATTTCCCGGCATTGTATAAAAGATAACAGGATCAAGTGCCGTTTTCTTACCGTTTTCCACATTCACAAGATCCGTATATACTTTTCCGTCAATCCACACATCTCCCTGGTTTTCAAAAAACAGATCCAGCTTGTTGCTCAATTTCCCGTAGACAAGATTCTGAATTTCAATTTTTTTAGTCCCCGGTAATGGCAGCTTATGAAAAAGCTTGATTCCGGATCGTATGCTGACCTTTATATGAGCCCCCTTACTATCTACATCATCCACAGGATTCATTTGACTGACATACAACACTGCAGTATGAGCTTTTAAATTATCCGATAAGGTGGTGGGAGCAGTAATGGTAACATCAATGTCTTTTTTTTCGCCGGGAGCGAGCGTAAAATAATTTTCTTCTTTTTTCACAGACACCCAGCTTGCACAGGATGCAGGTCTTGTATTGGCTCCATAGGTCATATTTTCCCCTTTTTCATCATACTCCCAGTCACCTAGGCTTATGGCCAGATCCAGAGAGTTCTTTGCGCTTACATTCGTTACAGTTACTTTTTGAGTATTGCTATGTCCCGGGTCAGATTCGAAATACAGTCGTGGTGGAGATACAGAGACTCCTGTTTGTGCAAAAATTGTAGAAAACAAGCCACAGAACAAGGAGCAAAAGAAGAAAGAAAATTTTTTCATTACAGATACTTCATATTAAGAATAAAGTGCAGCAATAGACCTGCAGCACTTTATCCTGTAATCGTATTTACATTATCTTATTGGGAAATAATAGTATACGTTAGCTCTGTAGTGTATACTGTAGGATCCTGACCCGCGATATAATTATCAAGATATGCGTTAGCTCCGGCACCTTTGTATTCAATATTGATTTTCTTATCCACTCCTCCGTTAGAAGATGTTACCAATGTTGTTTCATTCGCTGATAGCTGCACATTTTGTGCATATTGAGCTCCGTTTACTGCCTCAGAACCGGCACTTGCTTTGATCTGAATGGTATTGGCCTGGATATTTTTACCCGCATTCTGTAAAGCAGCATTGGCACTTTTTACTTTTACCTGAAATCCACCGGTGCTGTAGATGCTCAGGTGATCTGCATTCACAGAAGAAACTCCGTTTACATAATCGTCTTTGGTTACATAGTCTAGGTTAACAACCTTCTGTGCATTATTCACAACAAGGGTCTGAATAGGCTTCAGTCTTACGTTTAGGGTTACATTCTGTTGAGCTTTCAATGTTGCAAATCCTACTAAAGCAAAACAAGCTAAGACACATTTCTTCATAGTTTAAAATGATGTTTGTATTAATTTTTAAAATTCGCTGCAAATGTATAGAGAAAGAAAGCCTGCATTCTTGTGAAAAAACACTTATAACTTGTAATTTTATGTAGTGAATTATTCACAAAAAGAAATAGCCTTTTATGAAAAAATCATAAAAAGCGTCAAATCATAAAACGATAGAACCGTTATTCCGTAAAAGCGCTATTATTTTAATCTCAAATAATTCACTTTTACGTATATATCGGTAAAAAAGGTATTTTAAAAAAATACCACGTATTGTGTAGTAATTTTCACAAGTCTTATTAAAATTTTACTGAGAAATTAGCGTAAGCACGACGTGATCAGCTTTAAAACCCGAGTCACAACCTGATTTTTTTAGTACAGCTTCTAATTTTTCATGTATTTTATAAACTTTCTGAATTACTCCCTTTTGACGATCAATCAGATTATGTTCTTTGTAACAGTTATCATTGTTTTTAAGATTTGCACTATCCTCATTAAAGGTCTCATGATGTACTTTTACTTCAAAACCTGAGGGACTCGATACGGTCACGGATTTAAATTCCGGTAATCGAGACGTTGTTGCTCCGGAATCTTCTTCATCATTATTGATAGAAAATATCTGTGCCGGGTACAACCGTACATTTAATCTCAAAGCATCAGAGTTCTGAGCAAAAGATTTTGCACAAGCAAAAAATAAAACAATTAATAAAAACCATTTAAAAAGCATATTGCCTGGATTTTTCACCAATCGGTTACATAGGTAAATATACAATAAATTCTATACCCACCTACAATAAATTCGATAATTATTTCATTTCGGAGGGATTTTTACCGGTATGTTTTTTGATAAAGTTGCTGAAATTCCCTTCATCGCTGAAACCCAGCTCATAAGAAACTTCGGAAATCGTACAATTGGAAAACTTCAGGGCTTTTATACATTCGTTCACCAGTTTTTCAATGATCACCTGTTTTGCAGTTTTTCCCAGCATGTATTCAGTCATCTCCGTCAATCTCCTTGAAGATATACTGAGTTCATTGGCATAGTAAGAAACCTTTTTTGCCGTTTTATAATCCCTTTGCAAAATCACTTTAAACCGATTGACATAATACATATAATCGAATTTAAAATCATTTTTTATTTCTTCGGTAGGAATATGTAAGAAGGCATCCAGTATAAGCCTTTCAATGGCATTATGGGCGGCGGAAATATATAAGCTTTTATCTTTACGCTGAAAGCTTTCCATTCTTTCCATGAATACCACACGCATCTGTTCTATATTGATAAAAGGAGCAACAAAAACATCTGAATTATAGTTAAAGAAAAGCTGGGAATTGATAAACAGGCTGTCTTTTGTCGATCTTTCATAAAAGGTTGAAGAAAACACGATCGCGAAGACATCGGATCTTTTTGTCTTGCCAAAAACGATTTTCTTCTGGGGACCTACAAATGCAATATTACCGGCTTTAATGCCGTACGCAACATCTTCCACCGTTAATGTAATATCTTCTAAAACAATATAGATACAAAAGTATTCCAGCGTGTTCATCTCCCTTTTGTTGTTATTTCTTTTTATGATATAATCCAACCGGTTGATACTAAACCCATTATCTTTTAACTGATCCGTTATTATATACATATTCCTCCCAATTCTGTAAACGAAAAATTCCTTTTAAATAAAACGAATATATAGATATAAAAATTTTGCCAAAATGGCTTTATAAAAGGAAAAATTATTAAAAATAATTTATTATAATTTAGTATATCATTACAATATCCATTAAAAACTTTCTGCAAATCAAAAGGGAAGCACGAAAATATCTGTACCGATTATATTTTCATTGCTTATCAAAGCCATTAGTATTTTCTATTTTCCAACAGGTATGTTGAAATGATATTTTCATAACTTGTAGTTTTTTAAATTCAATAAAAAATTAAGGAATATTGCAAATACATTTCGCTTTGATTCAGGACTGAAACAATCACTTGGTTCCTTTATTACATTACAATTTTACTAAACAGAAAAAAGCAGTTAACCGAAAAACCGCAGTGTCTTATGACAAACAAATATTTAAATTTTCAAAAAGGTTTTATTTTCAGTAAACATATTCCGGAAGAAACATCAGATTTTGACCGGGTCTTTGATGTTTTTAAGGATCTGCTCACCCACACTTCCGGAGATATCGAGGAAGCCTTTCACTGGCTTGATCTTCTCGATAAGGAGTATGACATTTTCAATAATGAATATACGCTTCAGGACTTTGAGGAAGATCTGAAAAAGCGCGGGTACATCAAAGAGGAAGATGATCCGAAAGACGGCAATACAGGATCCGGTAAAGGGAAAAATATATTAACCGCCAAATTAGAGTCTGCATTAAGAGAATATGCACTGGACCAGATTTTCGGTAAACTGAAGAAAACGGGAATCGGAAATCACCGCACTTCAAAAACGGGAATCGGTGATGAAAAAGATGGTGAGAACCGATCTTACCAATATGGAGACGAACTATCTTTGGTTAATATGACGGAGAGCTTAAAAAATGCACAGATCAATAATGGCATTTCTGATTTACGCATGACGGAAGATGACCTCATCGTAGAGGAAACAAAACATAAAGCTCAAATGAGCACCGTATTGATGATTGACATCAGCCATTCCATGGTTCTATACGGTGAAGACCGCATCACTCCTGCCAAAAAAGTAGCCATGGCATTAGTTGAGCTGATCAATAGAAAATACCCTAAGGATTCCATTGACATTATCGTGTTTGGCAATGAAGCCTGGCCCATTAAGATCAAAGATCTTCCTTATTTAAAAGTGGGACCGTATCATACCAATACGGTGGCAGGTCTAGAGCTTGCGATGGATATTCTCCGCAGAAAAAGAAATACCAATAAACAGATTTTTATGATCACCGACGGAAAACCGAGCTGCATTCAGCTGCCTAGCGGTGAGTTCTATATGAATAGTGTTGGTCTTGACGAAAAAATAGTTACACAATGCCTGCATAAAGCGGCCCAGGCCCGAAAGCTGAAAATTCCCATTACAACCTTTATGATTGCCCAGGATCCCTATCTCCGTAAATTTGTGGAAGTATTTACAGCACAGAATAAAGGGAAGGCGTTTCTTACAGGCTTGTCTGGTTTGGGGCAGATGATTTTTGAAGATTATGAAAAAAACAGGATAAGGAGAATATAGTTTGATGCTAGATTTTAGATTTTAGATCTTAGAATTTAGAGGTTAGAGGTTAGATATATAGATTCTCATTCTTTTATACAGTACATAGATTATTTATTTAAAAAAAACAATGAAAAACGATATTACATTCAAAGAGTTAAAAGATTCCGGATATACCCATAAAACGATTAGTCAGGAGATTCAGGCGAACCTTATTGCCAGGATTAAAGCTAAAGAACCCGCATTTAAAGGGTTACTGGGTTACGAAGACACCGTAATCCCTCAATTGAAGAAAGCCATTCTAGCAGGGCATCATATTAACTTACTGGGCTTACGCGGACAGGCAAAAACAAGAATTGCGAGAAGCATGGTAGACCTTCTGGATGAATACATGCCTGTTGTAAAAGGATCTGAAATTAATGATAGTCCATTTCATCCGATCTCGAAATTTGCCAGAGACCTTATTGATGAGTTGCGAGACGACACCCCTATTTCGTGGGTACACCGCTCAGACCGTTTTTTTGAAAAACTGGCCACACCGGATGTAAATGTTGCCGACTTAATCGGAGACATCGATCCCATTAAAGCGGCCACCCTGAAGCTTCCATATTCTGACGAACGCGTGCTGCATTACGGAATGATTCCGCGTGCCAACCGTTCGATATTTGTTCTCAATGAACTTCCTGATTTACAGGCCCGCATCCAGGTTTCGTTATTTAATATCTTACAGGAAGGAGATATTCAGATCAGAGGTTTTCAGTTGAGAATGCCTCTTGATATTCAGTTTGTATTTACTGCAAACCCTGAAGACTATACCAACAGAGGAAGCATTGTAACTCCTCTTAAAGACAGGATCGGTTCGCAGATCTTCACCCATTATCCCCGAACCATTGATCTTGCCCGTCAAATTACGGAGCAGGAAGCTCTTATATCACCTGAAGACAAATCAAGGATACAGGTTCCGGGTCTTGCAAAAGATCTGTTGGAAGGTGTTGCCTTTGCAGCACGTGACAGTGAATATGTGGATGAAAAAAGCGGGGTAAGTGCCCGATTGACCATCAGTGCAATGGAAAACCTTGTGGCTGCCGCAAAACTGCGCTTAATAGAAACCGATGCAGAAAAAACAACGGTTCGCCTGCTTGATTTTATGTCCATCATTCCATCGATCACAGGGAAAATCGAACTTGTGTATGAAGGGGAGCAGGAAGGAGCAGATTATGTAGCGAAAATATTAATCGACAGAGCCGTGATGGTACAGTTTGAAACGATTTTCCCACGCATTTCCAAGCTGGAGAAAGAGGGCATCAAAACTCCTTATACGGACCTGATCAAATGGTTCAACAAAAATCAGCTGGAACTGAACTACACGGATACGGATGAAGAGTTCTATTCCAAGCTTAACAGTATTGCTCCTCTGGTGCAGGTGGTTGAGGAAAACGCCTCCGAATTAAGTGAAGAAGATCAGAACTTCTGTAAGGAGCTTGTTTTATGGGCGCTTACCATTAACAAAAAACTGGACAAATCTGAAAATCAGACTGCCTTTACTTTTGATTCTTCAGGGGTAAGCCCTTTTTTCCGTAACTAAAGCTTTCGCTTATTCATCTTAAGGTAAGCGTATCAATAATAAATCCTCCGAAACGGAGGATTTTTTATGATCAGGTCTTTTCGATAACAAATGCTTTCAATTCTGCCATCTTTCCATCACGGAATCGCCAAACATCACAATAAGAATAATCAACAGCTCTCCCTTCTTTATTCTTCATGCTTATTGTTCCTATAGCCACCACATAATCATTTTCGGCTACTAATTTTTCTACTTTAAATTCAGGTGGTTCTGTATAAGCAACTGCCATATATTTTCGCACTTCTTCCTTTCCTTTCAAAACCTGTTCACCTACAAATGTCCACTGTGTATCATCGGTACAGTAGGAAAGAAAACCTTCATAATCTCCTTTAGCGATAGCTAGATTTGCCTTTTCAAGTACTGTTTTATTGTCCATATTCAAATTACTTTTAAAATGATGCTCTGATAAATAATAAGGTGACCGGACAGCAGATAAAAAATCAGTTGATCCCATCATCAATAATGTTATAAATACTATTTTCATGCCTATATTACTTTAGATCAGGATATTCCTGACTCATCACAGACAAAGGTAAAACAGAGATTCGGGATCATGAATAAGAAAGGCTAAATGTAAGATACTAACAATAATGTAAGGAACAGACTTATTTTACCTTAGGTCTCAGTAAATCGTTACAGGTCCTGCCAGCCCCAAAGATTGCAGGGGCTGGTCTTTCTTTTTCTGGTTGGTCCAGTACTGAGCCACTTCATTATCTTTAAGCGTTTTCATATAGTTTACCATAACGGTAATGACCTTAATTTCGATTTCATTTTCACCGATATGGAGCAAGCCATCGAGAGCATACACCCTTCGGCCGAACCATTGGGTTCCGGCTTCTGTTCCATTCACCTTTACTTCACAGATTCCATATACACTTCCAAGATTCAGGAAATCCTTGGTATCATGATCTCCAAGTTGGAATGTAGTACGGTAGACTACAGTTCCGGCAAAATGACTGTAAGAAGGCAGCTCTTTAAGATCAGTAAGACGATCCAGCTTTTCTTTGTTGACGGTCCCGTCATAATGCCTGAACTCCACATCCCATGCAGTGCTCAGTTCTTTTACTTGAGTTCCTGTTAACGGATGAGCTTTCCACATGGTTCCTTTTCTATGATGATCAAAAACAATCAGTTTTGAGTCTGCAGGACCTAAATTTATATGAAAAAGTCCCTCTTCTACTGCCAGCTTACTTCTCCTGCCTGTTGTCGCATCCCATAACCACGCCTGTTTACGCTTAATGATCTCCTGATCAAATTGAATATCCAGTGAAGCACTATGCCTGCTGCTCGAATTGGTCAGTAAGAACAGCTCTGCATCTGTTGTCTGATAACGCACTTGAGTTATAAAGGACTCAGGTTTCCGGATTTTCATATAGGGCTTTAGGCTGTATTTCTCCTGTACGGTTTTATACCACCCTGAAAAGTCAGCCGTCGGTTTATGCAATACAATGAAACGGTCAGGATAAGCCTCCATCTTTTTCACCCATTCCTTCACCTCCTGATCTCTTTTCTCGTAATTATTCCAACCCGTTGATCTTTCGGGAACTGCTTCAATGCAAAAGACTCTTCCACCGTCCCTTATAAAATCATACAGTTTGCTTGCTGTGGCTGTATCCAAACTATGCACTTCAATTAAAAAAAGAGTATGGTATTTTCTGCTTCCATACGTAAGGAATCCTTTTTTCACTTCCGAGTCTTGGATCACGCGTTCAGAAACATAATCACAAGCGTTACCATTCTGATGAATGGATTCCCAGATCAAAGACTGATATGCCGGCGATACGATAACCGGAAAAGGTTCCATCTGGGCACTGTATTCCGACCACTGATCAGCAAAGGGAGCTAACAGCCCAATGTCGGCAAACATGGTAGCCTGCTGCAATACCGCCGATAACCTGGCACGATAATCTGTGTAATGTTTAAAATAAGGCCACATCGTGTTCTTTTCATTAAAATATCCACCATAGGTAATCCAACCCGGAAAAGCTGCTTCCGGCGGAGAATAATTAAATCCATGAAAAACGGGATGTGTAACTCCCGATATCGTACTCTGATCCCCCGCTATTTTGAAAATTTCCAGAGACTCATTGAACACCATATCAGTATTGGTTAGCTCTTCGGAACTGATCAGTTTTTTACCCTTTAGATGGGCTGCAGAAGAAACCAACTTATTGATCATCGTGTTTCCCCTGCCAAGATGCCAGGGATATTGTGTGAATTTCTCTTCACTGATATCTTCCCCGATACCGTATTTCAGCCAGGTTTCACATTCTGGAATATCAATTTCAAAACTTCCTTCCAATGGAAAATAGCCTCTTCCATAGGCCTGCGCTCTCGATTGTATTTTATTCTCTTTGCACCAGTGTACATAGGGAGTAACAAACCTTTCTTCAAAAAGTTCTGCTTTGGTAAGCTCAAAATCATACCGCATACGGTCTGTCATTTTTTTGAACGCCTCGCCCATCTTTACGGGATATAGGATATTCTGCCCGGTGGTATTTCCCATTGCTCCAATTTTAAACAATACAAAGGGCAAATAAGGATAAATATCGTATCCTCTCCTTCTTTTAAACTCAGTCATCATATCCTCACTCCAGTTGGCCCCCTCTATTTCCAGACTATCCACAAAGAAAGAGCGGACATAGCCTGCAAGAGGTCCTGTTTTCCGCTGAATGGTATCAGTCATCCTGTATAGGTATTTTTTCACGGCAGCAGAATTATAATGATTCAGAACAGGTCCCATCCCACCTGGGGCTCCTTGGATCACCCGCATAAAGCGTTCTATTTTCACCAATCCATAAACCGCATAATCACCTTTGGGTATAGAAACCTTTATCATTCCGCTTTTAATCTGGTTCGAAAGATCGATCACTTCGTCTATCGTATTGAGCGGATCCGGCACAAGTTTTACGTCCAGCATTTCCATTGTCCTTCCGCTGTATGGGCTGGTAATCGCCGGATCGGCTTCTTTATAAAGATCAAAAAGAGAAAATTCTGTGGTGAGAGGACCCTTTAATTTTTTTACGGCGATTACCACTATTTGTGAGCACTCTTCTTTTTCTAAAAAATCGCCACCCATGGGAAAACCCGTACCCACCAATATATCACAGGTCATCTCCAGAGATTTAGCTTCTTCCAGCGTAAATTTCAATAAGTCTATCCATTCGTCACTTAGCCAATCAATACTTTGCTTCCCCATGTCATCCGTACGCGAAGGAAATGATATCGGATTGATCTCAACCCCTCCTATTCCCGCATCCTTTAAAATCCTGAGCTCCCTGGCAAGTTCTGATCTTTCAATCTTATTGCCATTCCACCACCAACGTACAAATGGGCGGTACCGATTTTCCGGATTACTGAAAACTTCAAACAGTGATTTACCTGACCGTAAATGTTCTTCCCGCAACATGGCACTGGCGTAGGATGGTAGTATATTTGCAAGAACCAAGCCGGATGCAGCAACTGAACACTGTTTCAAAAATTCTCTTCTTTCCATGGATCGTTTTATATTAAAATTACGCCGGTGTAATGACTACATTGGTTATGTCCTGTTTATCATAGCAGGATAGTCAAATTTAATGGATTTCCTGTTACCATTACAATTCCGAAGAAAAATAGTATCATAACGATAAGGTCCGGTTATCTTACGATACCGGACCTTATATTTTATAGATCGATATTAATTAAATACCTGTCCTTTGATGTAATCAACATTCACATCCCTGATATAATCGATAAGATTGGTATATTGGGAATGGAAATGGTAGCCCCCTTCTGTCATTTCTTCAGTGGCATCCTCTTTACTCCAGTTCTGGAAAATAATACGGTACATCGCCATCGTAACACCGGTTCTGTCACTACCATGAGCACAATGCACATCAATAGGTTTCGGGGCGGTTCTTATTATCCGCAAAGCTTTAATGATCTCAACATCTGATACCGATGAAGCATTCATGGGAACATTATACAGGTTACCAGCATAGTTAGTTCCTCCCACATGATCTGTATGACCTTCCCTCAGGTTAAGTATCGAAGCAATATGTTTTTGCTCAAGAAAATTAAAGCCCGCATTGTCAGGCTGCTCACTTCTATATACATCATTATTTACTTTATACAGATTATCAAAAGGAGAACCTGAAACTTTTTGAGCCCAGGTCTGGGGCCTTGAGGTTTTGGATGTGACGGACAAGTCGGAACTTTGGAAAACATTGCCCGATTTTACCAGTGCATCATCAGAATTTTCAGGAGCACAAGCCAGTGTACTTAATGCCAGCAGGATAAAAATTGCTTTTTTCATGTTTTATTTTTATTATTAAAATGATCTGTTTATTGGCTACCATCATGACGTGACCGGAATTCCAATGGTAAAGGAATCTTCAACGATCTGTCATCTATTTCAGGAAATAAGCGGGTACAATCAGGATGAAATAATGGAAACAAAAGTATAAATAAATCACAATATATCAATACATAGAGAAATATAACACATTAAAATATTATTAAATTTTCTTTGTGTTGGTTAAGATCTCTTCGTTCAATTTTGATTTGGCGCCAATTATAATTAGCTTTATGTATTAAATATAGAATTATCATTATGAAATATTCAAAAGAATATGTGACTAAAGAAGAGCACATTGATGTACAGGGAATTATGGACGGTTTATATTATCCGTTTTATATGGAATATTGCAGACACCAGTATATTGATGAGGTTTTGGGGTTTAACCTTGAAAATGAAGCAAAAAATGGGGTTAATATGGTTTTATCAGGATACACGATCAGTTTTCTCAGGTCTCTCAAAAAAGGAGATACCTTTACGGTAACCTGTGAACTGTTCAGGGATAAAGGTGATGCTCCTAAGATTCATTTTAAGCAATCCATTATCCTGAATGGTAAGGTAACGACAAAAGCAACTTTTACCGGAACTTGCGTGCCTGCAACCGGTGGCAGGCCTTTTCTTCCTGAATCTTTAAAAGCACTTATTGAAGAGGCACCTGTTTTGGAAGACTAGTGTCTTTTCCATCACATTATAAAAAGCAGGTATAAAAACCTGCTTTTCAATTTTCATATCCAGCCCTGTTGAAGAAAAGTCAATTTAGAGTTATCTTCAATTCCTTACTTTTGTAAAGTATTAAACGGCTTAATAGTTTATTCCATCACATGAATCCTATATTTTCCAGCAGCAAACAAATTGAAGTGGTATCTTCCTTTTCAGAACTCATCGATACCGATTTTTACGGAACTATGAATGCAATCTGCTGGCACAGGAATTTAACCGGAGACTTTAAAGAAATTGTCTCTAAGCTTCATTTAAAAGATCATATTACGGAAGTTTCCACTGACGATCTTTTGGCATTACCACTTTCAGAAAAAGGAATTAGTGCGAGGGAAACGATTCTCAATGATTTACGTTTATTGGAAGACTTCGGGGCATTGCCTTCCCTCAATCTGCTTAAAAATTATGATCGGGACGAGGAGCTGGATTTTATCTCAACCGATGTGTATTCATATCACGTAGACCGTTCCCCCATTGGTACCGATACTTTTTTGTGTACTTATCACGGTGCTCCCAGTGAAATTATACCCAATGACCAGGTGGAGCAAAAAATTATGATCCCCGAAATCAGGGAAAAGCTTAGAAAATTACATGACGGTCCGGAAGCAGAATTTGAAGAGTTCCTGAAAGAATACTTCTTCGACCTGCACTATCAGCCAAAGCTTAATGCAGAACCCGTAAGTCTTGGATCAGGACATCTTTGGCGACTGGCAGTAGATCATCCGGAACAAAAAGTTCTTCCTTGTGTTCACAGGGCTCCCATTGAAAAAGATGGCGAATACCGCTTACTTCTTATTTGCTGAGAACGTTATTGATATTGACGAATCTCTTTTTATGATCCGGAACATATAATGATACATACTGAATTGCTTGCAATGCTGCTTAATTTTTGGTACCTTGAAATCCTATTTTATCCATTAATCATGACCTCACAATGGCCGATACCGTAATACTATCTGAAGGAGCAGAATTTGACCACGTTATACAAGAAGTTTCAAAGTATATCCACCTGTATGTAATGGCATTCCAAAAAGATGAAAGAACCATTACCCGCGTTGATAAACGTGAAGGTATGTATGGCGGAAAAGGAACCGTTTATATGTTACAAATGTTCGGCGATAAAGAGCTGGCCAATAATCGCCTGGCTGCTTATATGGTCTTGCTGAACAAAGGAGATGAATCCGGATATCATACCCACCATGCAAGAAATGAAGAAGAACTCTATGTCGTTGTTCATGGAACAGGAGAATACCGGGAAAGAACAGGAACTCACGGACCCGAGCGTAAAAAAACACTTCAGAAAGGTGATATTACAGCCATCAGTTCAATAGGTTATCATTCCATCGAAAACACAGGCGATGAACCTTTGATCATGTTTGTTATTACAACCAACAATCCATAACTACGAAACTGTATTTTCCCGGAATTATGACTTATCATGAAAACGGACAAATACCCACGAAAAAGAAAAAATCTTTCTCTTGGGATTGGCCTAAAGACCATATTTGAACACATTCAACCATAACCATTATGGTGTTTTTTTATCATTACTAAACGCCATGAAAGATGCCTGTAATTCTTCTTCTGTTTCAGGTAACTGAACTTTTAAACCCCGTGTAATGCGAGACTGAATGCTTTCCGCAAAAGGTTTGAAGGTTTCATTGTATTTTTTGAAAGCAGTTTTATAATCATCATTTGCATCAAGCTCCTTTGCTAACAAAGTTGCGCCTTGCAATGCGAGGCTTGTCCCCATTCCCGTAAAAAAACTTGGCGCGTGCGCAGCATCACCAACCAGGGCTACACGTCCTTTAATCCAGGTCGGCATATGGATCTGGTTCGCCTCATCAAAATATAAATCGTCGGAATAAAGCATGGAATCTAAAATTTCAGGAATTTTCCAATTCGTATTATTCCCAAAATATTCTTTCAGAATTTGTTTTTGTTGTTCTGTATTTCTGTAATTCCAATCCAATTCCGGAGCTCTGAACATCAGTATTGCATTAGCTCCATCTTTGAAATGGTATATTACAGCCTGCTTGCCCAGCTCACGATATACGATTCCCGTATTTCCTGACCTGCCTGTTTGTATATGATCTGCTTTGGTAAAAGCAAAGTAAACACCGAAAAACTTTTTGAAATTTTCTTCAGCACCAAATACCAGTTTTCTTACTATTGAGTGGGTGCCATCTGCCCCAAATACAAAATCAAAACTTCTGTTCTCCCCCTTTTCAAAGGATACCTCAACACGATCTTCATTTTGGACTAATGTCTTTATGCTGTTTCCGAAAATAAATTCTACCTCCTTCTTAGGGACAATATCAAAAATAATTTCTATCAGGTCACTGCGGTGGATTTCAATATCACCAAGATATTCTTCCATTGCATTTATTGAAAAACGACTCAATGTTTGCCCTTTCGCATCTACAATCTCGTCAGTATGGATAAATTCACGGTCTTTAATTTTTTGTAATATTCCCATTTTTTTTACCACATCCAGTGCTTTACCCCGGACATCGATAGGTGAACCTCCTTTCCGAAGACCTTTACCTATTTCTACGACAGTTACCTCATAACCATATTTATTTAACCAATAAGCCAAAGTTAATCCGGCGAAACTTGCACCTGATATCAAAACTTGTTTTTTCATAACTTAAGAATTTAATTGTTCTGTAACATTTGTTATATCAAAATTACCGGTAACTTTACGATTAAAATACCTCAATAACTACTAAAAATAGTCGTAAAAATATGAAAGACGAAGGTCATAAAGCTATAGACAGCAGAATTCTTGAGTATGCAAGCAAGGTAGGACTGACGACAAAAGATGAGCTACAGCATTTCGAGGTCAAACTATTTAAAGCCTTTATTTTTTTACCCGATATGGCGCTGCATTTTGGTTCACTAATCGCTAAAAAGAATTTTACACGACAAACTGCAACATCCGTGATTAAAGACAGTATCGGTTTTTTATTTTACAACATCTTTGAAGATCATAATCAAAATACGTCCGGTACAATCAAACCGCCTTCAGATACTACATTTGTACGTATATTCCCATTTACGATACCGCAAAAAATTCATTTCACAGAAAATACACAGGCTACCTATGTTTCAATTAGCATCAGTGCCGAGTATTTGAAGAGTTTTTTAAAAGAAGAATCCGAATATTTTCAGTTTCTTTTCGATAATACCAACAGCTTTCTGGTTGAAGAATTGATGACCGATGACATTTTGCGCACCGTAAATGATATTGTAAAAAAAGAAACTCCGGCCACAATGAGAAGCTATTACTATAAAATCAAGGCTATGGAGCTACTGTTTTATTTATTTGAGAGTTTACGAAAGCGGGAAAATTCTACCCACCAAAAACTAAGTCGGAAGGAAATACAATCTATTTATCAGGTACGCGACAAAATTGTTTCCTCATTAAGCCGGCCAACCAGTATTGCAGAACTGAAACAAATGGCCGGAATGAACGAGCTTAAGCTCCGCCGGATATTCAAGCAGGTCTTTGGTATGGGAATTTACGATTACTATCAGCACCTACGTATGAAAGAAGCTGCCCGGCTTTTGCGGGATGAAAAACTGTCGGTATCAGAAACAGGCTATCAAATGGGGTTTGAAAACCTAAGTCACTTTTCAAGGGTATTTGAAAAGCATATGGGTAAAAAACCGAAAAAATATAGTCATGATATGAAATAGAGGAAGATATTAGTAGTTTAATACTTGTGCGCTTGCTAGTGTATTAATTCGTTCGTGTGGTTAAAAACATAAATCAAGCAACCTAAATCCATTATTAGAATAATCAAGTATGTTATAAACTTTTACTTCCCGATACAGAATCTAAACAAGTCCTTATTAATTAGGTTTGGCATAGGTCAAGATGGACAAAAATAGTACAGTCTTAAAAAACTGCAACATCTTTTCAGAAAGATTCCACAATCTTCGTCCTCTTATAACAGCATTAATAAAGCATTTCTTGCTAGTGTTCGTATTGGCTTTTTAACATTTTAAATCCCTACCAAAAAAGGTTATAATATTTCCTTGTTAACTATATTTAATCCAAGACATTAAAAATTTCATAACCATCTCCCTATTGTATCCATCGTTCTGCTCTAAGACATCTGTCCGTTGAATATGAATTTTTTCACCATTTTCATTTAGAATAATAATTACAGGAAATCCAAAATAATCAGGATTATCATACCGTGAAAAAATTTTTTCATTTTCAGGCGAAAAGTTAAGGTGATAGTAAATATAGTTTTTGTCAATTATTTCTTTCAATTCCATTGAATTATTTAAAAACTCTGTAAAACGTATACACCAAATACACCAATTACCACCAGCTTGTATCATAATGTTTTTTTTCTCAACCTTTGCTTGAGCAATAAGTCCTTCAATATCTTTTTCTGCATCAGCATAGATATCATATATTTGAACATCTTTCATAATTTTTCTATTAGGATTAGAAACAGTCATTTTGTTAATGACTCAGTTTTATTATCTATCTTTTAAATTAACCTTAATAAACTATTAAAATTGACCGATAACAGATCTTAGAATCTGAATATATCAATATGATTCAGATTCATTAGGAAACTTTAACAGTTTTACATCATTGATATAATTTTTTGTGGCATTGGTCATTATAGCATATAAATCAGCATATCGTCGTAAGAATTTTGGCGAAAAATCTTTATTCATACCCATAGCATCCTGAATAACCAATACTTGACCATCTGCTTCGACACCAGCTCCAATACCAATGATAGGAATTGAAACCTCCTTTGAAATTTTTGCTGTTAGTTCAGAAGGAATTTTTTCAAGCACTAAAGCGAACGCTCCTATTTTTTCCATTAACTTACAGTCCAAGATTAATTTATTAGCTTCCTCTTCCTCCTTTCCGCGAACTCCATAACTGCCATACTTATTAATGGATTGTGGCATTAAGCCCAAATGTACCATAACAGGAATTCCTGCATCAATTATTTTCTTAACATCATCCACAATTTCAGCACCTCCTTCAATTTTAATTGCATCAACGCCTGTTTCTCGCATCATAACAATTGCAGCATCCAAAGAATTGAATGGATTACCTGACACCGTGCCAAAAGGCATATCAGCTACAACCAATGCCCTTTTTACACCATTAACTACTGCACGTGCAAAATTCATCATTTGCTGTAAAGAAATTGATAATGTCGTTTGATTCCCAATCATTGTATTTGAAGCAGAATCACCAACAATTATCATATCTATTCCAGCTTCATCTATTATTTTCGCCATCGTAAAATCATAAGCAGTTAGTGCACTTATTTTTTCCCCACTTTTTTTCATTTTTTTTAGTTGAAGAGTGGTCACTTTCTTTTTGATTTCCTTGTGTACCGACATTTTATTATAAGTTATTAAAATTATTAACTGCTAAGAATCCAAAAAATGTCATCGATCCGTTGATGAGTATATAATGTTTTCAATTCTCTTTTTTGACTGACATCAATAAAATGAATCATAATATTACTTTTCAATTTACTTTTACAAATATAAGTATTTTTATATATATAATATTTTTTACAGTTAAATTAATTTTGATTTATATTTTTATTTATATTTGTAAAAGTTAATTTATTTAAAAAATTTTAAGAGCAGACGTTTATGTCTTGCAGATAGTAAATTGTCAACTAAATTATAATCTATGAAAAAAAAACAGTTTTTAATTATTAGAAAATCATACAAGTTTGTATTGTTTTCTTTATTCCTATCATTTGCATTAACCTCTTGCTCGAAAGATGATTTAGCGGAAAATGACCTTCCTGAAAACACAACAAATAACAGCAGTTATAAAATGGCAGGTGATTTACTTTTACAGAAAAATGTAATTATCCTGAATGATGAATCTATACAATTTATTAAGGAAGATAACCAGCAAATAACATTCAATTCTGTAACACCTCAAATTGATAGTATAAAAGAAGGAACTGTTATAGTAGGAACTAAAGTAGAAAATGAAAAAATCAGAAATATACTAGCAAAGGTTGTCGCAGTATCTAAAATGAATAATCATATTGTCTACAAAACAGAAAGTGCAAAGCTAGAAGAAGTTATTTTTAGTGGGAATATTAGTGGGATATATGATCCCACTAAAGAATCTTCATTTCAGGTGAATGGTAGAACTGCAAGCTATATACCTATCAAAGGATTTATTTCTCAGGCAACTAATACAAAAATAAATAATTTAGAAATTACAAGAAAAAAAGCGACTAACACTATTAGCTTCAGCCATTTTAGCTTTGATAAGACCATTAATTTACCTTCACAACAAGTTGGTCCGGTTACAGCAGCAGCTTCTTTTAATTTAAAGGGTGGATTTACTCCAAAAATTAAATACAATATTTCATTTTCTTTTGGACATTTATCTAGTTATTATATTGATTTTATTATGGATGATATAAGCTTACAAACACTTGCAAATGTTCAAGGAAAACTTGGATACACACTAAGTGTAACCGATTATCTTAACATTCCAATAGTACCGATTGTATTGGGACCAACAGGACTTATTATAAGTCCATCAGTAGCTGCTGGCCCTTTTGTCGCAGCAAGCTCTACAGGAATAGCACAAATAAATTTATTTGCAATTACTGGAAAAGCAAACTTCAAGGTAGGTTTGAAGCCTGATTTAAATTTAGATTTTCAATTGATTAAAGGTCCACAAATCACTAAAATAGAAGGTGATGTATTTACAGAAGCAGGCTTTGAGATAAAAGGAGCTGTTGGCTTACAATTTTTAACAGCTTCAATAGCTAATTCTGGTCTTAGAGGACGTGTTTCCGCGATGCCATCTCTTAAATTAGAGTTGATACCTAATAGAAGTATACCATTTGAGTTAAAAGCAAAACTTCAAGCAGATATGTTCTACGGATTTGGTATTTCTCCTCTAAGATACGAAGGAAGCTATCCATTGCTTGATAAGGAATTGGTAATATATAAAACGCGTTTGCTATAGAAATCACTTTTGTATTTTAAAAATGCTGGAATTTAAAATTCCGGCATTTTTATTTAGTCAATTATGAACAAAAAAAATTCAATTACTTAGCAATATTTATTTTATTCAAATATAAATTGCAAAAAGATATTATTTTTAATTGAATTACAAATCGGATTATATGAAAAAGAAAAATTAAGTAAATACAATTTGTATGGTTTATCAGAGTAATGTGAGTATAGCCACACAGTGTAAAAAAAAATTGATCTAAAAAATATAGGATAATTATGTTACTACGCACTGAATTGCTAGCCCGAGTTCTTTAATCATATTGACTTTCACTGAAAATTTATACTTAGTATCAATTATGTAAATTTCTCAAATATTGAATCAGTTTTTTTCTACTTCACAACCTCTTCATTCGGCACACATTCGGTCTCAAAATAATTGAGTCATTACTTTTCCATACCTATCTTCAATACGGTACATAAAATTCTATCTTTTCACACTATCCACCAACAAACCCTATTTTTAAGCAAAAATTAGTATTAAAAATTTATAAAAGATCTAATTAATCTTTTCTTAAACATAAAAAGGTATTTTGAGTCCATTTTGAATATTAATTAAAGTTAAGAATAAAACGCAAACTCAACATTTCTTCAGGGATTAATTAAAGATCATAATCTCTAACAAAAAGAAATCTTTTAGATTGATTTATGAAACTATATTTTGACTAATGTGATGGATTTAGAGTTACCAAGGGTCACTTAAAATTATATTTGTGAAGTAAATTCATCAGTAAATGAACTATTTTACTCCATGTTGTGGATAATCATATGGACGTTCAAAAATATAAGAGCAGACAATTGTTCTGAATTTTTGCACAAATTCATTACTCATTTTTGTATAAAAAATAGGATTTAGTACTGCTGTTAAAAAAAGAAAAACCAATCAAATAACTATATCTGACCATTGAATAGATTACAAATTTATTAAATTCTAATTATTTCCAAAATTAATGTAACTTTTTAGAGCTTCTATATAAAGTCCAAACTTTTCAATACCAACTTGTGTTATTTTACATGTTGTAAGCGGAAAATTACCTTTATAACCTTTAATAATTTCGATATAACCTGCTTCCTTTAATTTTTTTAATTGAATACTTAAATTTCCATCACTTGCATTGGTCTGCTTACAAATAAAAGAAAATTCAGCTTGCTTAGCAACAACAAGTATTGACATAATTCCTAACCGTAATTGGGAATTATGTAACAATGGGTCCAATTCTTTAAGCATTTTCAATAGTTCTCTTATTTAAAAGATATCCTGGTAAGGTATAGCTTAATAAGCATACTATAGCTCCTAATAATAATTGATTTGATAACGACAAAGAAGCATAAATAAAAATTAATGCCAATATCCAGTTAAGAATTCCACCTAAAACAAAAGGCCTGAATTTCATTATACTTCCAGTTATTAAAAGCCATGCACCGTATACCATATATATGATAGGTATAGAATATTCTTTGTCTTGGCCTATAAAAAATAAAAGTAAAAAAAGAAAGAGATGAAATACAAGAGAAATTGAGCGGCTATGGTCTGTTTCGTAACTTCTTATTTTATTTTTCTTTCGTTCACTCAAAAAATAAATAACAGACATAATAGATGCTACAATAGTTATACTTATCCAGCCATAAATGGCAATATCTGGTACAGAATTTAAAAGAAGTATAAAATGTACTATCATAGCTAAGGCAATTGCTGTTCCCCAAACCATATAGTGGAATCCACTATTTTTCTCAATTTGACCAATATGTTTTAATGTGTGATATATATAATCTATCTTTCCTTCACACTCTATTTTCTCGCGAAGTTTATTCATTATTTATTTCTTATAATTATTTAATAACTGCTCCGCCTGTATTTTACCCCAACTAGGCATCGCTTCATACCGAGGTACAAATGTATTAAATTTTTCAAGAGCTTTTTGCAAATATGGCAGTGCTTTTTCTTCACCGCCACCAAATACTTTAGGTGTGTAATAAATTCCCACTGCACGTATTAAATATGGCCGTGGATTTGTAGGATCAGCTTTTATAGATAAATTGATATAATCAGCACTCTTTCTACCCATAACCTCTCCTCTTATTCTGGGATCAACATTAACTTTTACACTGTAAAGGTATGCATAAAGTGCATAAATCTCGGAATTTTGTGGATTTATTTTTTCTGCCATTTTCAGATAATTTGCCGCTTCATCACAATATCTGTCAATATCTTCTCCTTTAGACAAATATGCAAGCTTTACCTTGGAGTATGCTGTATAGTAATATGGCAACCAATTTTTTTCGTCAATATAAATAATTCGTTCAAAATCACCAGCAATTGTTTTAAAATCTTGCTTTGTATCACATTCATTTAATTTAGTAATGCTTGCAATAATAAGAGTATCGTTTTTAGTTTGAGAATAAAATGTCGTTACGTTACCAAGTAAAATAAACGAAAAAAAAACTTTTCTAACTAGTATCATAATATATTTTTTTTGAGTTTAAGGTAGCTGTTCTAATACTTCTTTTGACCGATTTTCGCCAATACTAATAAACCATCCGATCATAAAACTTCTTTTATAGGGCAACTCTATCGCTTGATTATATTTTCCATTTCGAGAAAAACGATAGTTAAAAATCTGATTATTACCCAGAACATTATTAACAGCAAGGACAAATGTGTTAAATGTTAACCCCCATTTACGTAATAAAGCTATATTAAAATTAAGGTTATGATAAGAAGGAGTTTTATCTCCTAAAAAGACAGGGTTATTAGGATTGTAATAAGTTCTTCCCGCAGCGACAGAATAAGTCCCTCCTATGAAAAGTCCTATATTTTCTAAAAAATACTTTGTAACAATATGTGCTGTATGAGGTGACGCAAATGTAGGTCTCGTTGATATTGGATAATCCATAAAATATCTTTTTGTATTAAGCCACGAATATGATATCCAATAATCAAGTCCTTTTATTGTTTTACTATCTCGCCAAAAAATATCTATTCCCGTAGCATACCCCTTTCCACTATTTTCAGTTTTCGGAGATGTTATTAGGAGTTTATCATAATTTTTATAATAACTTTCTAATCTGAAAATTTGTTTAGCCTTCATATACTGGAAATCAATAATATAATGAGTTGATCTCATAAAATTTAAGTCGGAATTATTGATTAAAAGTTGACTCTGTGGTTTTTGAGCATACTCCCCTACAGATACATTCAATTGAGTATATTGGCTTGTTTTATAAGCCAAGGATAATCTTGGTAAGTATACTGATCTTTTAAGGAACTCATTATATTCAGTTCTGAGACCTGGTCTAATTATAAAATTATTACTAAACTTAATATCTAATTCCAACCATAAAGCAATCTCCTGATCTCTGAATCTTAGTTGTTTTTTATTTTTTAGAGTATCAGTATCAATATTAGTATTAAAGCCTTCTGCTCCTAAGTAGAGTTTCATCCATTTATTTGGATTGCCAATTAGCGAAAATCTAAGTTGATGCTGAACCGTTTTAGTTTTGAGCCGTAAATTTTGTTCAGTAATCTGACTATTATCAAAATTAAGCCCATACCCCATATAAACTTTCCATTTATCTGTAATGTCTCTGGTGTAGGTTAATAAAGATATAGTATTAATATTTTTAGCTTGATAAGGAAATTTATTTTCCGGATTTTCTATATCCGTATAATTTATTGACTGGTCAATCCAATTTCCATAGCCATACCATTTGATCATACCATTTCCTTTTGTACTCTTACGAAAATTAACATTTAAAGTACCGCTTTCCGGTGCTTTTAACCATTCAACTTTTTGAGGAATCATTTTATAGTAAGAATTGAAATTTGAATACCCTAAATCAATATTTACAGACATATCCTTTTTTTTATTTAAAAAGTTATGTCCCAGCTGACCACCATATGGTAAAAGTGCTATAACTGAAGATGACTTCAGAGGATGACTTTTTGTTTCCAAAGTTAATACCGAGGAAAGAGCATCTCCATACTTAGATGAATAACCTCCTGTGTTAAAAATTATACCTTTAAAAAGATGTGGACTAAATCTGTTTCTTTGTGCTATATCTGGCACACCTGCTAAAAAAGGATTAAAGATATTTAGTTCATCAATCATTACCTTGGTCTCATCACCACTTCCTCCTCTTACAAACAACGCTCCGCTTTCACCAATTTGCTGTGTACCAGGAAGTGTACGTAAAGAACCTGTAATATCACCATCAGTACCTGCCGTGGTTTCAACATCCATTGAACTAAGAACAGAGGATTTATTTTTATCTCCCACTCCAAAATTTCCAGCCATTATAACGACCTCCTCTATTTCTTTATCCTTTTTCTTCATTATTAACTGAAGGAAACCTGAGTTAGTATCAATATTGACTTCCTGTTGTAGTTCATCCATTAATTCATGTTTCAATACAATAGTAATTATATCTTTAGATGTGGTGTTAATTACAAAATCGCCATTACTATTAGTAAATGTCCCATCAACTGTACCCTTCACAAATATATTAACTCCCTCAAGTCTCTTTCCACTTTCATCTAATACTCTCCCTTTAATTAAAGTTTGGGCACAAATATTAGAGGAAATCATAAAACTTATAATAATAATGATTATTCGAAACAAAAATTTCATTGTTTTTTTTTACAAATATAAATACTTTTATTTGTAAAAGTGCTTATATTTGTAAAAAATGAGATAAGTCATATTGAAACAAATTATAAAATATGAATAAAAAAAATATCAATATAAAGAAACAAAATGCTTCTAAAGAATATTTCGCATTAGCAGGCGATAATTATCGTGTCGTAATATCAGGTAAAGAGACAGAAGGAAAATATGCAGTTATTGATATGATAATTCCTCCGGGTGGAGGACCAATGCCACATTCTCATCCAAAATTTACAGAAACATTTTTTATTATAAGCGGTGAGCTCCTATATAAAACAGAATCAGGAAAAGTAATTGTAACTGCTGGTGATTTTGTAGAGGTACCAACAGGGGGAGCAATCCATTGCTTTAAAAATATGTCTGAATGTAACGCACACGTAATTTGTACAGTTTTTCCCGCTGGTTTTGAAGAATTTTTTAAAGAAATAGGAACTCCTGTTAATGAAGGTGAGTTTATTTCCATAGAAGAGAGCAATTCCGAATATCAGAAAAGAATAGAGTTTGTAAGTAAAAAATATGGGCAGAAAATTTACAAAGAAAATTTT
The DNA here is from genome assembly GCF_039645525.1 of Chryseobacterium sp. Chry.R1. NCBI lineage: Bacteria > Pseudomonadati > Bacteroidota > Flavobacteriia > Flavobacteriales > Weeksellaceae > Chryseobacterium > Chryseobacterium sp. Chry.R1. The sequence goes on along the minus strand of NZ_CP151793.1, from coordinate 2,363,489 downwards.
TTGGAATAAACGTTAAGAGCGTCCCAAGCTCAGAAATAGCTATTATTCAATTTAGAAAACAGGGGGGCTTAGCTCTTTATTCCTAAAGTGTATTTTCTCTTAGACAGGGAGCAAAAAATAACCAAATAGCAATCAAACTCTCATCTTTTATGGGAGATCTCTTTAACAATATACTAAACAATCCTTTAAACCACATAATAAATATCAATGTATTTCAGCTTTCTCATTTTAATGATTATGCAATTAACTTCTTTAGCAGAGTTCGGCTCTGGATGTAAATACACTTTTAGATATTCAAAATCTCGCGGATGTATTCTTTTCTTTTGATTATTAGTGGAGGAACCTTTGTGATATTAGATGAAAAGACTAATCCTTCCATCAGCTAAGTTTTTCTGTTTTAAAGTTATTTCATAATTTATATTGAGGCGTACATCAGATGTACCAATATAATAACAAACTCCAAAAAGAGAAAATACATTTTACGTAAATTACTGAAAATCAAATAAAAGACAAGGGACGGAATTAAAAGAAAATGAATTTACTTTCCAATACAAAACTTAGAAAAAATATTCCCCAGCACTTCATCATTGGTAACCTCTCCGGAGATCTCTCCTAAATGTTCCAATGCATTACGAAGTTCATACGCCAATAGCTCTGTGGAAATCCGGAAAGTGATTGCTTCATTTACTTTGTGTACTGCACTTAAAGATTTGTGTAACGATTCGAAGTGACGCTGGTTGGTGATCACCACATTATTTTCGAGGGATTTCAATTGTTCAACATAGGATGACAATTCATTTTTCAGGTCCTGGATATTCTGATTCTCTACTGCTGAGATTTTGATGAAATCAAATTCATGGTTGATTTCCTTTCTGAAAACATTTTCCACATTTTCATATTTTGTAGGAATAACCTCATCAATTTTAGTGGCACAAATAATCAACTTTAAATCTTCTCTTATCAAAGAACGGATCATTTCAATATCTTCTGTAAAATCTTCTGTAGCGGCATCTGCAAGATAAACGAGAATATTGGCATTTTCAACTTTCTCTTTGGCTTTTTTAACGCCTATTGCTTCAATTTCGTCCGCGGTTTCACGTAATCCTGCGGTATCGATCAGACGGAATGCATGTCCCTTAATATGTAAAACCTCCTCGATTGTATCTCTGGTGGTCCCTGCAATACTGCTGACGATCGCTCTTTCTTCTTTCAGGAGGGCATTCAATAATGTGGATTTACCTGCATTCGGCTTACCAATGATGGCAACAGCAGTCCCGTTTTTAATAGCATTTCCGTACTGAAAGCTTTCGATGAGGGAGTTTAATTTTAATTCAATTTTGCTTAAGAGCTGATTGAGGGCTGACCGGTCTGCAAATTCCACATCTTCTTCTGCGAAATCCAATTCCAGCTCGATCAACGAAACGAAATTCAGCAAATCAGTTCTCAGAATTGATATCTCGTTGGTAATTCCTCCTTTCAGCTGGTTGATGGCCACTTTCCGGGATGCTTCGTTCTCAGAAGCAATAACATCTGCAATAGCTTCTGCCTGGGAAAGATCGATTCTTCCGTTGATAAAAGCACGAAGTGTAAATTCTCCAGCTTTTGCCATTCTTGCTCCGTTTTTGGTAAGGGTTTCAAGAATACGTTTTCCAATATGCGGAGATCCGTGAAATGCTATTTCCACAGAGTTTTCAGTTGTAAAACTTTTGGGTGCCAGGAAAATAGATAACATCACCTCATCAATAGCCTCTTCCCCATCCATAAAATATCCGTAATGAATGGTATGCGATTTTTGCTTCCCAAGATTTTTCCCGGGAAAAGACTTCTGTACCACAGATAAAGCATCGTTACCCGAAACTCTGATAATGCCTAAAGCTCCTACTCCATTGGCCGTAGCCAACGCACAAATGGTATCGTTATTCATGCTGCAAATTTACGTTTTTTAATGGAAATCTTTATGCTAAATGCTTATACGGATTGTCTATAATAACGATTTGAAACCACGGCCATAAACAGCAAAGATTTTATTTGTTTTTGGATTTAAAAATATGATCCAGATGTTTAACATAGGAAAGCTGCATGGTAATGGCAGTAAGGCTTAGCTCTTCTTTTTTTACGGGATAGACGGTTTTATTGTTAATGAGGATCGCAAAAGAAATACCCCAGTTATTTTTATGATAATTTCTGGCAATCCGGGCAAATGCAGTAGGATACACTTCAACCCTGCCTTTTTTCAATGATTTAAGGGCATTCCCAAAATTAGCCCCTGCCTGAATAGTTCCTGTCATCATCCAACTCTCACTCATGACCCAGGAATAAGCATATCCTCCATTAATTCCCAATTGAAAATTTTCTAATCCGTACGTTCCTTCAGAGCCGCTTCTTTCCATTCCTTTCAACTGATAATAATAACCACCGCCTCCTACCAGCCAGCTTCCGGCAGAATGCCGCTGTATTTCGTCCAGGTCAAAAGCAGCCTTGGATGAGAAGCGTTTCCCATTAAAAAGGTAGGTCGCTTCCATACCGATCTGCTTTACGGACATTTGCTGATAGATATCGGGATTCTCGTCTTTGTCTTTCTCCACATAAAATCCCCTGTAGTCCTGGAAGAATATATCGAATATCATCTTCCTGCCATAGTGATGGATCTGGAAATCACGCGTTTTCGTTTTTCCGTATTTCTTTTTATCCGTTAAAGGAATAAAACCATATCCCAGCTGAATTCCTACGATCGTATTTTTAATCGCGAAACCGATGCCTGTATTCAATGGATAATTAGGAGTATAATGCCTATCCGTATCGTCTACTTCTAAAGAACTGGTAGAAAGATATCCGGATATCCTGTATTTCTGTGGATAGGACTTGATGTACGATGAATCGATCTCCTGGGCATGGATATATGAAACGGAAAAAACAGCTGTTAATCCGGTTAAAAACTTCTTAAGACGCATACATTAAATGATTCCATTATATTCTACTGTTTTTGCTATCATTTTTCTTTAACGGACAGCAATTTAAGTATAATTTTCAGTTTTTAACCTATCAGAATCATTTAAGCTTTATTATAAATATTTAATATACATGCTACTTTTGCCTTTGTCCTGCCTTTTGTATTTTTTTCAGCCATTGGGCACGCTGCTTTTCATCAGAGGTCTTGATGATTCCGACATAGCTCACTCTAACAGGTTTTATTCCACAAAACTTCAATGTTGATTTTCTGAGCTGATTCACACTGGGACGACCATACATCAACCGGTAATACCAGCCCGGTTGATCTAAAGTGGTAATAATGTGTGCCGTCTTTCCTTTCAAAAGCTGATCCCACCACAGCGAATTTTCTCTGTATTTAAAAGCCATACCCGGAAGAAAAAGCCGATCAATGAACCCTTTTGTAATAGCTGGCAGACCTCCCCACCAGACGGGATGAATCCAAACCAGATGATCCGCCCATTGTATCGCCTCCCATGCTTTCAGCAGATCCGGTTCCAGTTCCATTCTTTTCTGATAACCGAATGTAAGATTAGGATTAAACTCCAGATCTGAAATAACAATTTCTTTAATTGCGGCTCCTGAATTAACAGCTCCTTTTTTATAAGCACTTGAAAGTGCAAAACAAAATGAACTCATGTGAGGATGCCCGTTGATAATTACTATTTTTTTCATCCGATTGTTTGTATATGGATACTTTCGTAAGCATTTAATGAGTTCATTAAATCATGGGGTTCATGCAGCTGGTGACTAAAGTAAATCCTGTTATCATGTTTTTCACTTCCTAGCAATTTTTCAGCATGGAGAACCGCAGATAATGCCGTTAATTCTGCCTGGCCGTTTGTGCTTTTCAGGCTGATTATTTTATTACCCGTATGGCCTGAGATTACGATATCGAAAACAGATTGATCTCCCTTTCCGCTTGATCCAAAGATCATCCTGCGTTCTTTCAACGATAAAATACTGAAGATCCTCATAGATTGAAAAGCACCCAACAGCCAGGTAACAAACTTTGAGTTATAGGTCATTTTAACCGTTACATCCGGTATTTTCTCAATTTTATTTAAAATATACAAATCCGGCACGTCAAAATTGTAGGCAGTTCTTTTCCCTATTCCAAAAGAATACTCAAACAATTCGGAGTTTAAAAAATGTTTGACAGAAAAAGGTTGGTTATTTTTATACATAAAAAAGGGTTTAGCCACATTTTCAGCCATAAAATGGGCTGAACTCTCTCCGGCAAGATCTTTTATAGAGTAATAAACGAAAAGCTGCACCTTGTTTATCTGACCTGAAAATGTATTGGTTAATCCACTGACTATACCTCCCATCCAGCCTGAACTAAAAACGATCCGACTGTTGATCTTTTGTTTTTTCGCCAGTTCATAGGCATTCATAAGGTCCGGTGTAGGTTTGGTAATATCCAGGTAATCAATTTTATTTTCTATAGCAAACCGGAGAATATAATCCTCCTGGTCATTCACGGAAAGAATGATCAAATGGATCTGATGATCCAGAATCGTTTGAAAAGTATCGGGCTTGGTAACATCCACCAATAAATCATTTGCGGATTTTCCTGTTCTTCGGCCTCCTATAAAAACTTGATGGTGAGGATTTCTGGATTTGAAAATACGGGCAATGGTTTTCCCTACTGTTCCATTCCCGCCGATAATTAAAATATTTGACTGCATCTCTGATTTTTTTTGACAAAACTAGAGAGCTGGAGGATCATTTAACAGGACAAATGTCTAAAAAGAAATTTCTTTTCGGATACGGCTTAAATGCCTTTGTGTAATTCCAAGATAAGAAGATAAATATTGAAGAGGAATATCCTGGATATAATTAGGATGGTTCTTCAGCAGAGAAAGATACCTTTGTTTAGCATTATCCCTTTGCAGTTCGAAAAAACGTTTTTCCAGCTCCAGGTATTCCTGTTCAGCAATCATTTTTAGGAATAAGACCCATTTCGGATTCCCGTTAACTAATTTTTCTATCTTCTCTTTTTTCAAAACTAAAAGATGAGCCTCTGAAATAGCCTGCATACTTTCAACGCCCGGATTTCCCGAAATAAATGAAGAATAAGAAGCGATCCACACATTAGGAAACCTGAAGCAGTATGTATTGTCTTTTCCCTCACTTGAAGTATAATAAGACCTGAAAATACCGGATTCTATAAAAGCTATTTCCTTGCATTGATCTCCCTCATAAACAAAATAATCATTTTTATTGAGCCTTCTCACTTCAAAAAGCTGCAAAATGCCTTCAATTTCAAGCTCGGTAAATAAATTAAAGCTTCGAAAATATTCCTGTATCATTTTTGATTATCTGGTCATTACAATTACAGCTCAAAGGTAATGAAAACCTGATTATTCCTATACTCAACAAAAAAAATCATCTCATGACTGAGATGATTTACCGTTTAAATTTATTAAATGTATATATGAAGATATGAAAATGGTGTCTCTTTTTGTTATTTCAAAGATAGTTTTCATCATTTCGAAAATCATCAGGGGAATCCCTAGAAATATATCCGTAAAAATACGGTGGTGTAATTCAGATATTATTTTATATTTCCGGAAAATCCTTGAAAAGCAAAATTGATACATGGTAAATATCCGGCCATTGACGGGTTATTTGGCTACGATTGCTGTTGGCGGAAGGGTTTTTAAATCTCAACGGTCATAAAAAAATCATCTCAGGAACGAGATGATTCAACTGTTTGTGTTCTGAAAATATATAAAATGAAGTGGTGTCTGTTTTAATTGATACAAAAATAGACGGGATGGCATTTCTAATTTTCAGGGTAATCCCTAGAAATGCACCCGTAAAAATACGGAGAAGCTTTTTGAGATTACTGACAGGATTTACAACGGGAGGTAATAAGACCGGGATAAATAATTATAAAAAAGCCCCGTAAATAATATTCACAGGGCTTTTCAGTTGATCTAACAATTTTTAAAGCGGGCTTACCAATTGTAAAAACCACTCTTTAACGTCACCTTCTAAATAAGGAGACAGTTTTTGTTCACATGTGCTGTGATATTGATTAAGCCATTCAATCTCTTTTTCAGAAAGAATTTCTTTTACGATCGTATCTTTGAAGAAAGGACAGAATGTAAGGGTTTCAAAATCATAGAAAGTTCCTGATCCCGTCTTTTCAGCTTCTTTTACTGCAATAAGGTTTTCATGACGGATTCCGTACTCTCCTTCCAGATAATATCCCGGTTCATTAGAGCAAACCATCCCCGGAAGAAGTTCCTGCGGATTAAGGTCCTTTCTGATATTTTGCGGTCCTTCGTGTACATTCATAAAACTTCCAACCCCATGTCCGGTTCCATGATTAAAATCTTTTCCCTCCATCCATAGCGGAAGTCTTGCAATGGCATCCAGCTGTACGCCTTTAGTTCCCTTTGGAAACTTTACCATGGATAAACGGATCATTCCCTGTAGTACTAAAGTTGAATTTCTCTTAAATTCCTCAGAAACATTTCCTAAGGCAAAAGTTCTTGTAATATCAGTTGTTCCTTCAAGGTACTGACCTCCGGAATCAACCAGGATACTGGCATCATTCGTTACTTCTTTACTTCCTTCACTTTTTGCAGAATAGTGCATGATGGCTCCATTATCTTTGTACCCGACAATGCTTCCGAAACTTTCTCCGACAAAATTTTCTCCTTCTGCACGGAACCCTAGGAGTTTTTCACCGATAGAATATTCTGTCATTGCTTCTTTTCCTGCGTTATGAGTGAGCCAGTAAAGGAATTTCACCATTGCGACTCCATCTCTTACCATCACCTTTCTGAAACCTTCCAGTTCGGTTTCATTTTTCTGAGCCTTCATTAAATTACCAGGAACAGGAGCTTTTACAAACTGATTATCTGCTTTTAGTGTTTCAAAAATAGACTGGTTGCTGTTTGGAGATACCAGGATTTTTTCGTTCTTAACTGTTGTAAGGTAGTTATAAAACTCTTCATAAGGCATCATTTTTACGAAAGAATCGTCCAGTTGTTTTCTCGCTTCTACCTCCAATTTTTCAAGATCGGTAAACAGGATCGCATCATTTTTTGTAATGATGATATAGCCTAAAAATACCGGATTGCTTTGTACATCACTTCCTCTCAGATTAAGCGTCCATGCTACGTCATCAAGGCTGGAAATAATATGATAGGTAACTTCCTGTTCTTCCATTTTCTGACGGATGGCGGAAAGCTTATCAGTCACGGATTTTCCCGATCTTTCTACCGGTTGAGTATAAATCGGATTTTTTGAAGGTGTTCCCCTGTCCTTCCATACTTCCTTCAGTAAAGGAGCGTCTGCAAGAACGATATTTTTATTTTTTAATTTTTGAGAAAGGAGTTCCCAATTGGCGTTGGATGTGGCTACTGCATTAACAGCTACTTTCCCGCCCGCAGGAATTTCGGAAATAATCCAGTCGATATAGTTAGGCGTCCCTTCAATTCCATCTTTAAAAAGATCAATCCCCGAGTCCTGAAGTTCTATTGCAGCCTGGGTAAAATACCGTCCGTCCGTCCAAAGTCCGGCTTTGTTTTGGGTAACCACCACAAAACCTGCTGACCCGAGAAATCCTGAGAGCCATGCTCTCTCCTGCCATTCTTCCGGTAAATATTCACTCATATGCGGATCTGCAGAATATACTATAAATGCATCAACATTATTTTTCTGCATTTCTTCACGAAGCGCAGCTACTTTTTCCCTTGAAGTCATTTTTTAATTTTTTAAAACCGAAAGTTACAAAAAATTTGAGCTTCCGGATTCAAATTATTAACCGTTTTTTCCCGAATTAAAGGTTATTTTTTATTTTTTCACTGATCATAAAACTGAGAGATTCTCATTCGCTAGACATAAAAATTTCAATGTCCCGTCTACATCTGAATGATTCACTGCTAAAAAAATTTATGTAAGAAAAAAAAGAATTTAATGAATACATAAAAAATAAATCATTTAAGCCAAAAACAAATACTTTAAAGCATGAAAACAACAATTATTATTAAAAATATTCTATTTTGGAAAGATTCTTGCTACATCATATCCTATGGGAAAGCAGAATTATAAAAACCACAGAAAATTTTATCCTCCACATCACTTCATTTATCTTCCTCTGCTGTTTATATTGGAATGCGTAGGAATTTATAATATCTGGAATGATGGTGAGAACAAACTTACCTGGATCCTATTTTCTATAGTCATTTTTCTGATTCTCTATTTAGCCGTTATGCTGCGGCAGCACTATGCACTCGGCAATCAAAACCGTATTGTAAGACTTGAATTCAGACAACGGTACTTTGAAATTTTTAATAAAAGATCCGATGAGGCTTATGAAAAATTAAGTTTCGACCAGATCGCCGCTTTGAGGTTCGCTGATGACGATGAATTTAAAGAGCTTTTGTATAAGGCTCTGAATGAAAATATTTCCGGAGATCAGATCAAGAAGTCTATCAAAAACTGGAGACCTGATCACCATAGAATTTAAATCAAACACTAAAAAAATCAATATGAAAAAATTACCCTTATACAGTATTGCAATATTCAGTTTATTGTTACTAACAAGTTGTGAAGCCGTCGAGACTATCTTTAAGGCTGGAATGTGGTGGGGAATTTTGCTCGTTGTAGCGGTTGTCGTTATTCTATTATTAATTTTTTCGAAGGGTAAAAACTCTTAACCATGCTTTATTATGGATAATGACGACTTTGAATTGATCTCCCACCTTAAACCTTCTAAGATTGTTAAGATCATGAAAGATCCGGTGGCTTCTGCAAAGGCAGTAAATCTTATTTACACCTCCGATACAGAAACCGCCGGAATTATTCGTAAAAGAAGGGGAAAAAAGTATTCGTACTTTAAAGACGGTGAACGCATTAAAGACAAAGATGAGATCACCAGGATCAATAAACTGGTAATTCCTCCTGCGTGGGAAAATGTTTGGATCTGTGCCCTGGACAATGGACATCTGCAGGCTACAGGATTTGATATTAAGAAACGAAAACAGTATAAATACCATTCTTTATGGAGTGCCTTAAGGAACCACACCAAATTTTACAGGATGCTTCAGTTTGGATATGCCTTACCTGAAATCCGCCTGCATGTGGAAAAAGATCTGGCACTGAGAAATTTTGAAAAAAGAAAAATCCTGGCTCTGATCGTAAGCCTTATGCAACGTACAAATATCAGGATTGGTAATAATGCATATGAGAAACTATATGGATCATTCGGCTTAACCACCTTAAAAGATAAACACGTAAAGATCAACGGGCAGAAAATGACCTTTTCTTTCAAAGGAAAAAAAGGGGTAATGCACAATGTCGATCTGAAAAGTAAAAGGCTGGCAAGACTTGTTCAGAAATGTAAAGATATTCCGGGGAAAGAACTTTTCCAGTATTATGATGATGAGGGCAACAGACATTCCATTGATTCCGGAATGGTGAATGATTATATTAAAGAGATCAGCGGCGAAGATTTTACGGCTAAGGACTTCAGAACCTGGTCAGGGACCGTCAGTGCTTTAATCGCATTCAAAGAAATAGGCTATGCGGAAAGCAATACGGAATACAAAAGAAAAGTAAAGGAGGCATTGGATATTGTAGCTTCACACCTGGGCAACACCAGCACGGTGTGCAGAAAATACTATGTTCATCCACTGGTGATCAACCTTTACGAAAATAATACGATTAAAAAATACCTTGACGAGCTGGAAGACATTGAAGTAAATGATGGCAAGGCGGATTTAACACAAGAAGAAAAATTAGTGCTGAAAATTCTTGAGAACGAAAAAATGTAATCCGCTATTGAGAAACAGAAGTACTCGGCGGGTAATCATACTCTTTAATTTCAATAACAGACTCTTTTTCATCATATAGAACATCCAGATTACTTTCTAGGAAGGTGATCAGGCTTTCCATGCATTTCTGATTTGTTTGGGAATTTACTACAAACGGACGATGACCAAAGGTGACTGCTATCTCTTCAGTTTTCCTGAGAATCTGATAAGTCCCTTTTACGATACTTTTACAGTCTTTCTGATTGATATTCATTTGGAAATTCTTAGCATCAACAAAGTATAAAACATCAGGCTTCATCTTATCTTGATCCAACAGGATGTGAGAATTATCAAGATCCTTTAAATCAAAATTCCATTTTGACTTTTTAAGAACATTATTCAGAAGTTCGTCTGTTGAAGATGAAGTGCCAGACTGTTTTACATTTTTCTTGATTTGCTGAGCAAAAACAACCTGGGAAAAGCATAAAACGATAAAGAATATTATTTTCATAAGTTACTGCCTTAAAACACATTAAATATACTTATTCTTTCTCTTATACGGGTTTATCTTTTTGTAAAAACTGAATTCAATCATAGGATTCTGCATTATTTCAAACTGGTATAAGCTGTATCCGGGCAATATTAATTAATATTCAAATGAGATACAGATCCTTCACTCATTATAAAATCGAAACAAAAACACCACAAAACGATTTATTTTCGCTGGTAAAATACCGCATTTATTATAGAGTATATGAATGTAAAGGATAATTTATAAAAACTATGGTTTATTTTTTCTTTGTCTGAATTATCGTAAATTTGTAGTACAGACTTAATTAAAACAATTAAAATATATGTCAAAAGCAATTTCGCAAGTTCCACTTGCAGTAAATGAGCCTGTAAACTCTTATGTACCAGGTTCAGCTGAAGTAAAAAGCCTTATTGCCACATACAAAAAAATGTGGGCTGAAAAGATAGAAATCCCAATGGTCATCAATGGAAAGGAAGTAAAAACCGACGAGAAGGTTCAGCTTCAGTCTCCACAGGATCATGCTCACGATTTTGGATTTTACTACAAAGGAACAATGCAACATGTGGATGATGCGATCAATGCTGCATTAGCTGCAAAAAAAGAATGGAACGAGCTTGGATGGGAGCAGCGTGCTGCAATCTTCTTAAAGGCTGCTGATCTGTTGGCAGGACCATACAGAGACGTGATCAATGCAGCAACCATGATCGGACAATCTAAAAATGTACACCAGGCTGAAATTGACTCAGCTTGTGAATTCATAGATTTCTTAAGATTCAATGTTGAATTTATGACGGAAATGTATTCTGAGCAGCCTATCTCTGACAGTGGGATCTGGAACCGTGTAGAGTACAGACCATTAGAAGGATTCTGCTTTGCAGTAACTCCGTTCAACTTTACTGCAATCTCAGGAAACCTTCCTACTTGTATGGCTATGCTTGGAAACGTAGTGGTTTGGAAACCTTCAGATAAGCAGGTGTATTCTGCAAAAGTAATCATGGATGTATTAACGGAGGCAGGTCTTCCTGCAGGGGTAATCAACATGATCTTTACAGACGGTAAAGAAACTGCTGAGAAAGTATTGGCACACCGTGATTTTGCAGGACTTCATTTTACAGGTTCTACAAAAGTTTTCCAGGGAATGTGGAAAATGATCGGAGATAATATCCATAACTACAGAACCTATCCAAGAATCGTTGGAGAAACTGGAGGTAAAGACTTTGTTATCGCTCACCCATCTGCTAACGTTGAAGCAGTAGCTACAGCTTTAGTAAGAGGAGCTTTCGAATATCAGGGACAGAAATGTTCTGCGGCTTCAAGAGCATATATTCCAAAATCTCTTTGGGCAGATGTAAAAAAAGTAATGGAAGCTCAGATGAGTACAATTAAGATCGGTTCTCCGGAAGATCCTTCAAACTTTGTCAATGCTGTTATCGATAAAAATTCTTTCGAAAAATGTAAAGGATATATCGAGAGAGCTCAAAACTCTAATGAAGCTAATGTAGTGATCGGAGGAAAATGTGATGATTCAAAAGGATGGTTTGTAAATCCAACCGTTATTGAAACTACAAATCCTCAATACGAAAGTATGGTTGAAGAAATCTTTGGCCCTATCTTAAGTATCTATGTTTACGAAGATAAAGACTGGAAAGAAACTTTACAGCTGGTGGATTCTTCATCTCCATATTCATTAACAGGTTCTGTTTTTGCTCAAGACCGTTATGCGGTAAATGAAGCTTTCAAAGCTTTAGAAAATGCTTCAGGTAACTTCTACATCAATGATAAACCAACAGGAGCTGTAGTAGGACAACAGCCTTTCGGAGGAGGTAGAGCTTCAGGAACCAATGATAAAGCAGGTTCTAAAATGAATCTTCTGAGATGGACTTCCGTAAGAAGTATCAAAGAAACTTTTGTTTCTCCTAAAGATTACAAATATCCATATTTAGGATAAAAAAATGAGTAATCATTAATATATAAAAAATGCCCGGAAGTTTTACTTCCGGGCATTTTTTGTATGATATATTTTAAAACTTCATCACATCTTTTACCACTCCGTTCTTTTGGGTATGTGGCAATAGTTCAGATTCAATAAAGGTCTTGATCTTTTCTTCAGCACCATTATTCGGAAATAACAGATGAACATTTGCTCCTGCGTCCAAAGTAAAAAATAAAGGTAACCCCGTCTCCTTTCTGAAATCCCATATTTTATTGATGACTTCCAGAGTTCCTGTTTTCATCAAGATAAATGCAGGATCGCTCATCATCATCATTGCATGAAGGGTAAGGGCCTCATGTTCAACCAATGTAATAAACCTTTCCATATCCCCGTTTTTAAGAATCTCTCTCATCGGAATAAAGTTTTCTCTTGCTTCCTGAAATCTTCTTTCTGCATAAGGATTTGTATTCATCAAACCATGACCTACTGTAGAAGAAACACTTTTCTGTCCTTCATGAATCAGCAGGACCCAGTCATTAAAATCTTTGAAAATAGCATGAATATCTTCATCAGTGTATCGGACTGCAAACAAATCGGAACTTCCCTCAACCACATCAGAACTTCCCCATACGACCAATCCGTTATACAGACTTCTGCATGCACTTCCACTTCCCAGTCTGGCCAGAAATGACGCTTTCCTTAAAGATTCTTCTTCCGATCCTTTCCCTGAAAAAAGTTCATCGAGCGCCATAAGACATTTTGCAATGGCTCCAAAACCCGAAGCCGAGCTTGCAATCCCTGAACTGTGTGGAAAAGTATTTTCTGTTTTAATAATATACTTTCCTCTTAAAATCCAAGGTAAGTATTGTTCTATATTTTTAAAATACTTTTCTATTTTTTCTCCGAATTTTACCTCTTCATTTCCTGACAGAAAAGTTTGAACTGAAAAGGGCTGATCCGCTAAGAACTCTAATATTGTATTTGTTTTACAATGGTTAAGGGTATAGCTGATACTTGGGTTGGCTGGAATCTGATCTGCATATTTCCCCCAATATTTAATCAAAGCAATATTTGACGGACAGCTTTCCGAAACCGTTTGTGAAGTAACTGTATAATTTTCTTTTCCTAGAAATTCCTGTGTTGTCATAATTTAATTCAAAATGATGAAGCCTGATTTATTCCCTACGAAAAAGTTCTAAGATCAATTTGAGTATTAAAACTTCATAGGATCAAATTTCATCTAGTACATTTTTTCAATAATATCCTCGTATTTCTTTAAAACCACATTCCTTTTAATTTTCAATGTCGGAGTAATTTCACCGGTATTGATATCGAATTCAGACGGCATTAAAGTAAACTTTTTCACTTTCTCAAAGTCCGCAAGCGGCTCCTGTAATTCTTTAATTTTATCTTTATAGAGACTGATAATTTCTTCTCTTTTTACAATGTCCTCCCAGCTGGTAAAAGGAATATTGTTTTTCTTGATATAATCTTCCAAAAATTCGAAGTTTGGAACAATCAAAGCGGAGACAAACTGTCTTCCCTCAGCAATTAATATAATCTGCTGGATATAATTGTTATTGGTCAGAAGATTTTCAATTTGCTGCGGGGCAATATATTTTCCGTTTGAGGTTTTCATCAGATCCTTGATTCTGTCGGTAATGATCAGATTCCCTTTATCGTCAATCTTTCCGGCATCTCCTGTTTTGAACCATCCATCTGATGTAAATACAGCTCTGGTTTCATCCGGTTTATTGTAATACCCTTTCATAATTCCGTTTCCTGTTGCCTGGATCTCATCATTTTCCCCAATGCGGATCTGAACACCCGGTAAAGGTCTTCCGCTTGTTGCGTGCTCAAAATGCGTTAAAGGAAACAGCGTCAGAGTAGCAGTCGTTTCAGTAAGCCCGTAACCAACCGTTACATGAATTCCTACAGACTCAAAAAAGCGTGTTACTTCCGGAGAAAGCGAGGCTCCTCCACAAGGTAAAAACCATAATCTGCCACCCATCTTCTCTTTGATTTTACTAAAAACAAGCATATTGGCAATAGATTCTTTTATTTTAAGTCCTAATGGTGCAGGCTGATCATTTCTCCTTAATTCGGCAGTCTGCTTACCGGTTTCCAAAGCCCAGTTAAAGATCTTTTTCTTTAGTGAAGAGCTTTCTGTAACCATATCATTCACTCCCGCATAGATCTTCTGAAAAAACCTTGGGACCGCACACATCATAGTCGGCTTTACTTCAATCAAGGCTTTTGCTATATTTTTCGGATCCTCCAGAAAATATACTCTGGCGCCACCATATAATGAGAGTAAGCTCCAGCTTCTTTCAAAAACATGACTCAACGGCAAAAAGGCTAATGACAATTCCTCTTCAAAGTTTTTAAACCTGAAAAACTCAAAATGGGCATCAAAAGCTTTTATAAAATTCCCATGGGTAAGCATAACTCCTTTGGGCGTTCCCGTTGTTCCCGAAGTGTAGATCAGTGTGGCAACATCTTCATATTCTTTTTTACAGAACTCCGGCTTTGCAGCAGCTTTCGCAATAAAATCTTCCAGATAAGAAGCATCTTCTTTTTTAATCCACACTGACTTTTTAGAAACCACAATACCCTGAAGGCTACTGCCCTCTTTGTTTAGAAGTTCAAAACATGCATCATATTGAGCCTGATTCCCTACTAAAACAATTTTAGAATGAGAATCATTGATGATGTATTCTGCCTGCTCAGCATTATTGGTAGAATAAATAGGAACAGTAATAGCTCCGATCGACAGGGAGGCAAGATCAAAGACCATCCATTCTGCAGAATTATCGGAATAAATAGCGACCCTGTCACCCTCCTGAATTCCCGCCTCTTTGAGTGCATTTGCTGTTTTAAAGATCATCTCACTGAATTTCTTCCAGCTCAACTCTTTCCAAACCTCTTTCGTTTTAAAACCAATCGCTGACTTTAACGGGTGTTTTTCTATATTTTTACTGATAATAGCCTCTGCAAGATTCATTTATTTATTCCCCTTTTTGTCGTTAATATAATTATTGAGATGAAAATCAATACTTTCCTCAATAGGAATGAAGTGATAATTCAGCTTTTGCTTAATTTTTTCGTTGGAAATGGTATTAAAGGATGTGATGGATTCAATATTAGATTTTGTAACCAGCTTTAATTGTGGAATCAGCCACCCGAAAAGGATATTGGCTATTCTTCCGGCATTAAGTTCTGCTTTAGACAATATTCTGGCATTTTTCAATCCCAGTTTTTTACGAATATAATTCCCTGTTTCGGCATATCGTTTATTCTCCGAGACCAGAATAAAGCGTTCTCCAAAAATATTATTTTCCATCAGCTCTACAGAAATCCGGGCAACATCCCGGACATCCACGTAAGACGATCCCCCGGAAAAGGTAAAATTATTTTTTTCAAAAGTCGAAAAAAGTTCACCACTGCTTTGGTTCCAGTTTCCACTTCCTATGATAATTGCAGGATTGATGATAATGGTTTTCAGGCCCTCGGCTGAAGCTCTCCATACTTCCATTTCAGATAAATGTTTTGAAATGGCATACGCAGGATGGTCAATCTTCGGATTAAAATCAGATTCTTCGTCAAGTTCCCCTTTTTCATTATAACCGTCTAAAACAGCCACAGAACTCACATGAAGAAATTTAGTAACAGACGAACCTTCACAAGCAAATAAAAGATTTTCTGTACCCTTGATATTCGTATGGTACATTTCTTTCTCATCTTGTGGATGAAAGCTTACTTTTGCAGCACAATGATACACTTCTTCTACGCCTTTCAGGGCATCTTCTAAAGAATTCATATCATCAAAATCTACATCTACCCATTCAATTTTATTAAAAAAATCATCAGAGTTTTCTGTATAAAACTGATATGAATGCTTTACTTCGTTTAAATTACTTGTTCTCCTTTTGGCAGCGCGTACTTTTTTTCCTTTTTTTAAAAGTTCCAAAATAATTACACGACCCAAAATTCCGGTTGCTCCCGTTACAAAAACCATCAATTATATTCCTACTTGGTTGTTGACTAAATTATAATAATATTTTTGATTCAGCAATTCTTCAATGTATTGAAAAATCATGTAAAATCATATAATGCAAATTTGCGATTTTTAAAGGACAATTTTACTTTAGTTTGTTATTTAATTACACTCAAACATAATAAGGTTATTGAAAAATACTCTTTTTCAGGTTTTGGATAAAGCCAATTGTTTGATTAAAATGATAAAAACGGGCTTTAGCCCGTTTTTTATATAATGAATTAACATGTGATGACAAATTGATAAATAGTGATTACATTAGTAATCACATATTCTAAGCTAAGACCATATTATTTCTTCGTGGTGCTTTATCACATAAAACATCAGCAATGCTCTTCGAAATAAGATTTTCTTCCGTAAGATTATCCAGCCAGAAAAATTCTCCGGCACCATTAATTTCAATAAAATAATATTCATCTTCAGGAGAAACAATGATATCCATTGCTCCGTAATCAACATTATATACATCCAGAAGCTCTAAAACTTTAGCTTCAATATCTTTGGGAAGATCTGTTCTTACCCATTTATCGATCAGGTTTACACCATCCTTTCTCCAGTCTACTTTTGCATCTTCAAACTGTTGCGAATCAATTTCGAACGCATATACATCCTGCCCTACTGCGGTTACTCTTAACTCTCTTTTCTTTTCAATTTTCTTTTGGAATTGCATAGGGCAATACAACAGCGAATCCAGATCATCCAGCTTGTCCTCTTTAATCACGTTGGTAAATACAACACTTTCTACCCCATCTTCATAAATAGCAAAACCCGATTGCATCTTTCCGATAACATTCTGATGTTTCAGGATAAAATTTCTGGCTTCTTCAGGATTATTGGTAATACAGGTTTCCGGAATTTTAAATCCTATCTTATCCGCAATTTTTAACTGCTCCTCTTTACTGTCTAATCTTCTGTAAACACTTGGCTTACCCAGAGCATACACATCTATGGATTCTAAAAATCCAAAAAGGGTTGTTCGTATTTCACCCATCGCAGCACCATAGAATTTGGCATCTAACTCTTCCTTTAGTCCATCTCCCATATTGTAAGCTCTTCTGTACCACACCGCAGCAATATCATCTAAACGATGTTTAGCATCCGGAGTTTCGAGAATACTGATCCATTTTCCATCTTGGAAAGTAGTCGACAGTTTATTTTGTAAGGGATATAAATCGACATCAAAGCGGATGACCTCAAAATTATTTTTAATAATATACTCCGTTACTTTTTGTATTGAAAAATTGTCCCCGGTATGGGTGATGATTAAAATTTTGTTATTCATTGGTTTTCATTCTTTTGATAAGGTTATCGGCAATTCTTTCCGCAATGGGAAAGTTAAGTTCTTTTTGTAACATTCCCCACTCTCCTTGTGGATTAACTTCAAGAAAATAGTAATTTTCATCTCTTCCTTTGATCATATCGATCGCTCCCATATAGAGCCCCATTTCTTTCATCATTAATGTAAGAGAAGACTTAATATATTCCGGCAATTCGTAAGCTGACCATGTATAATTTCCCTGATTAACACGCCAGTCGGCATGTTCACTATTATTAATTTTACCCGTAAAAAACTCACCATCAACATACATGATCCTTAGTTCATATTCTTTTTCTATATACGGCTGAAAAATCATAGGACAATATGCAATATCTGCCAGTGATTCTAAATTATCTTCTCTTATAATCGTTGTGGAGAGCATATTTTCACCTCCCATAGATTTGGCAATAACTCCATGCAGCTTTGCCACAGCTTTTCCATTACAATATGTATGAAAGAAGGCTGTAATCTCTTCTTCATCGTTTGAGAAAAGTGTTTTCGGTATCGTTAATTTATTTTTTTTAGCAATTTTCAGTTGATATAATTTGTTTCCATCCGTTTTCTTTTCAGCTTCAAAAGGATTGATCCAGGGAACATCTTCAAGAGCCGTGTAGAGATTATAACGAAGATTTCCATATTCATTGATGAAAATTTTCACATAGTCATCATCAAGCTCTTCAGGAATACTGATACGCCATCCTTTTCTATGCCACACTGCCTTGATATCGCTGGAACGGAACGTATTTCCAAACTCGTCAGTCAATTCAAACGAATGGTCAGTAATACTAATTTTCTGAAGGTAATTCAGGTGGTCTGAATTTAACCTGAAGTAGGGAATATTTTTAGAAGTAAGATATTCAAAGAAAATATCTATAGTATAAAAGTCATTGGAGTGCGTGATACAAAGAATCATTTTTTGCTTTTTATTAAAAAAGGAAACTTAGAGTGTAAGTTTCCTTTCTTATGATTTTAGTATGTTTTATTTTTCTTTAAAACAATTCACTATAATGGCACTGTTGGTGAATCATCATCTCCATCTGATGGATATTTCAATGTATGAGCCATATCCAAAGTTGGCTTAGTAACAACATCTCTTTCAGGAATTGTGATATCTGGTCCACCTCCTGTTACAGATTGAGGATCTTTCAGTTGTTTTTCAAGGAATGCTGCGAAAAATGGTTTTTTCTTTGAACTCTTGTTTTTCATAATGTTTTAATTTGGTTTAACTTAGTATTTTGTTGAAATTATTAAAAATGATCGATTGATATAAATGGATCTGATCTATAATTCTATATGATCTAAAGGTCCACCTTCATCACTATCAGAAGGATATTTCAAGGTTACATTATCATTTCTTACTGTGGTAACATTGTCAACCAAAACGGAAGTGATATTATCCTTGGAAGGAATCGTAATATTGTCTGAATTGGGTGAAGTAATAACTTCCCCACCTCCGGTTACTTTCTCAGGCTCTTGAATTTGCTTCTCCAAAAAAGAAGCAAAGAATGGTTTTTTTAGTTTTTTTGGTTTCATAAGTAAATATTTTTAACTTTTTTGATAAATCTAAAGTACAAAATTTCCCTTATGCAAAAAAATATATCACTCTTTTAAGAAAATTTTAACAATACAACAAACAGAGAATCAAATCAATCCAAACCCAAAAAATTCTTCACTACATGACTAAACTCTGTAGGGTTGTCAGCCTGTACCCAATGAGCTGCATTTTTAACAACGACAATTTTAGCCTTAGGAAACTGTTGTTTAATGGCAAATTCATCCTGTCGGAGAATATAATTGGATTTTTCCCCGGAAATAAATAAAGTTTCACCCTCAAACACTCCAAATTTTATTGCATTGGATACAAACTCATTATATTTTTCGGATAAAGTCTTAAGGTTAAACCTCCAGTTTAGTTTTTTGTTATCGTCCCAATATAAGTTCTTTGTTAAAAACTGAATGGTCGATTTCTCAGGAATATACTGACTAAGAACTGCTTCCACCTCATTTCTCGAGCCTACATTATTGAAATCCACCGTTTCCAATGCTTTAATAATTCCCTGATGGTGCGGAGGATATGCTTTTGGAGAAATGTCAACTACAATAAGCTTTTCTACCTTTTCCGGATACCTTATCGCAAATTGCATTACTGCTTTTCCGCCTAAAGAATGTCCCAGAACATGAGCTTTCTCTATTCCGTAATGATCCATATAATGCGCAATATCATCAGCCAGATCATCATGTGACATACTCTCCGAATGAAAACTTCTTCCATGATTTCTGAGGTCCAGTAAATGAACAGGAAGATATTCCCCTAAATCTTTTCCAAAGCTTCCCCAGTTGTCAAGCATTCCGAACAATCCGTGAAAGACCAATAAAGGAGTAGACGATTTATCCTCGCCAAATATTTTTGAATGTAAAATTTCCATAATTTTTATATTAGATATTAGGTGGTAATTGCAATGTGAAATGATGAATATTCTATTAATTCCCAAAACACAGGAAATCTTACCACTTAGCCAATCTCTTCAAATAAGCCTGAATCGTATTTTCCATACCCATATACAAAGCTTCCGAAACTAATGCATGTCCTATGGAAACTTCCAGCAAATTTGGTATCGTATCCGCAAAGTATTTTAAATTATCAAGACTAAGATCATGCCCCGCGTTAACTCCCAGGCCGAATTCGCCGGCAGCTAAAGCCGTTTCAAGATATGGCTTTATTGCCTGTTCTTTATTCGCAACATAATCTTTTGCATAAGCTTCCGTATACAATTCTATCCTGTCAGTTCCGGTTTTTGCAGCGTATTCTACTAATCCAGGATTAGGATCAAGAAAGATTGAAGTACGGATTCCTGCATTTTTAAATTCGGCAATAACATCAGTAAGAAAATCTAAGTGTTTTTTTGTATCCCAGCCGGCATTAGAAGTAATGGCATCATCTGCGTCAGGAACCAATGTTACCTGCTCGGGTTTCACTTCAAGGACCATATCGATGAAGGCACGGTGTGGATTCCCTTCAATATTGAACTCCGTAGTTACCAAAGGTTTCAGATCATAAACATCTTTTCTGGTAATGTGTCTTTCATCAGGTCGAGGATGGATGGTAATCCCCTGTCCTCCGAATTCCTGAATTTTAATTGCAGCTTCTGTTACACTTGGCAATTCGCCTCCTCTTGCATTTCTTAAAGTTGCAATTTTATTAATGTTTACACTTAGTTTTGTCATTTTTATAAGTAGATATTAGAGCTTAGATCCTGTATGTCAGATAAAATCCATTGAATATCCAACATGTAAGGTCTAATCTCTTATTTATTAAACTTTCACTGCAACCTGCATTACCTGCAGGTCAAATTCTTTTGAAGCAACCAACAGATGGTCAAAAATATCTGCCTGGATTTGCTCAAAACGCTCCCATTTGGAGTCGTTGGCAAAGCAGTATATTTCCAAGGGCAGCCCATGCGGAGTAATATCCAGCTGACGAACCATTACCACTCCTTTTTGATCAATATCCGGGTCATTTTCTATATATTTTTGGGCGTAATACCTGAAGACTCCGATATTGGTCAATTGTCGTCCGTTCACAATTTTATCATTATGAGCCAATGATTCTTTTTCCTTTCTGATTTCTATACTTTTTCCTTCCAGGTATTCGGAGATGAGATTGATATCCTTTAGACGATTGATTTCTTCATCGTTTAAAAACTTAAAAGAATTGATATTAAAATAAATTGATTTTTTTATCCTTCGGGTATTCGATTCGGACATGATCTGAAGATTCTTGATCTCGGTAGTCAGCAGATCGTAAGTAGGAATCGTAGAAACCGTTTTATCAAAATTGTTGATTTTTGTGGTTAGAAGACTGATATCTGCTATATTACCTTCGATACTGTATTTAGGAATACTCACCCAGTCTCCCACTTTCAGACTTTTAGAAGTTGCTACGTGAATGCCGGTTACAAATCCTAAAATAGTATCTCTAAAAACAAGGACTAAAACAGCAGTTATTGCTCCTAAGCTTCCAACAATTGTTGTTCCTTTGATGCCAAAAATAACACAAATTCCCACGACTGAAAAAATAAAAATTCCCAGAATCTTAACCGTTTCAGAGATCGCATTAAGTGCCATTATATTATAAAAATCCTGTTTGATAACAAAATAATTTCTGAATGCAGTTAGGGATCTATAAAACATTCCGGCTAAAATTAATACCAGTCCCAAATTAACAGACCTGATAATAAAAATTGTGGTTTGTGGCAAAGCACCTGCAAATATGGACTCATGTAGTCCTCCCACAATAGTCAACGCAACAAAATGTGCAAGAGAATTTGTAATCTTTGAATTCTTAATAGAATTCATAATAGGATATTTTTCCTGATTATGAAAAATACGAAAGCTATAATTAATTACAAATTTTAAAATGAAATCAATTACTAAGAAAATAGCAATTAATAAAGCCAGCTTTACAATAATATGGAGTACCCAATCAAGCCCAGGGGGAGATATGCGACTAATGTAGATATATAGTTGCTCACTTATCTCTTGTAAAAAACTTTTAGTATCCTGTATTTCATTTTTCATTGAAAGCAAAAATACAAAAATGCAGTTTAAATATAAACTGCATTTTTGAGATATTTTGAATATTAACAGGCACAATCATTACAGCTGGGATACATGGCTTCATTAGTATTTACCCATGAATTTATTGCGCTTATCATTGTATCGCGCCATTGTCCACATGTTTTAACTCCACATAGAGCTGCTGTATTTCCAGAATAAGTTTGTTGTCCAACATATTGTCCTAGACTATAGTAATTAACAGTAATACTACATTCTTTATTTACATCATCAAAATTTTCTCCTACGATTTTAAAGCTATCTACTCTCGGTTCTTTTTTAATTTCTTTTTTTCCGGAATTTTCAATTTTATTTTTGCCATACCCTGTATTAGCATAAATAAAAGATGACATCATAGTAAAAGCCATTAGGCTTAATAACAAATTTTTTATAGTATAATATTTTAGATTTGTTCATCAAAGTTAAAGATTGACTACAAAAAAACAAATCTAAATTCTGCTTTTTTATTTTTAATAAATTATAAACATTGTAACATTTATTAATTACTATAAAATAAATACAAATAATTAAAAAAATAAATATAAAATAATATTTATAATAAAAATAATACTCAAAATTTATCATATTACATTATTTTATATTTAATTATTTATTAAATTTGATTCAAACTAACCCCATAAAAATCAATCAGATATGAGAAAACACTACTTATTTATTTTATTGTGTGTATTCACACTGTTTATCAACTGCTCCGGAGGAGATGATTCTGCAACACCTTCCGAAAACGTTGGCCCAACTGCTATAAAGACAGGAAAACTTACCGGTAAAGTGATGTCACAAAATGGCACTAAACCTATTGGAGGTGCTTCAGTTTTTACATTTGACGATCAGTATAAAATTTATCATACCACTTCAGATGCCAACGGTAACTTTACATTGGATGCTCCGGCTGGAAATCGGACTATCCATATTCAGACGGGTAATGGTAGTAATTTCCGTACGGAAATTGCTGCAACTGTAAAAGATCATGAAACCTTAAATCTCGATGTCAGCCAAACCAAGCTCAATCAGGTTGCAAAAATAGCTTATGTAAAGGGAGCGTATGATAAAATTGAGGATATCATTCAGACTTTAGGCTATAATGCCACCGAAATTACCAATGCCGATCTTGCCAACTTAACTGCTATTGCACAATATGACATTATATTTCTCAACTGTGGTTCAAGAAATAATTACTCTTCAAATCCTGGACTCTATACTGTAATTGATGCTAATCTAGCCACTTTTGTTGCTAATGGTGGGAGTATCTATGCTTCGGATTGGGATGTTTCCTATCTGGTAGGTGGAACAAGCAATACGAGTAACTGTTCAATGACCGGAGGGTTTGTTCCTGATACCAAGTTATGTTCTAAAAACATCGGAAGCACAGGTACCCTGGATGCTACGGTAAACAATGCCGGACTTACAACGGCTTTAGGATTTAATACACTTAACATCAACTATGATTTAGGGTCATGGCAAAAAATAATTAATTACGATCCGGCTTACTGGGAAGTGTTGGTTAAAGAAACCTCATCAAACGATGCCCTGATGATCAGAACCAATCATTTCTCCGCAACAGGTATTCCTACCACGCCAATAGGAAACGCTCCCAATTCAACATTTGTAACGGTTTGTATTACTTTACCAGGCAACATTCAGATCAGTATTTCAGTTCCTCAGGTACTGGTTCCTTATTTGGTAGCGTTAGGGGCCACAGTAGGGCCTTGCTCGGGGTCTTCAACCAGCGGGTATATTTATTATACCACTTTCCATAATCATGCTTCAGGAAACATCGGCAACGCAGGTGTGATTCTGCAATATGTAATCTTAAACTTATAGAAAATTCTCAACTTATATGAAAAGGTGGCTTTTTTAAGGCCACTTTTTTTATATTGCATTATATTTTTAAAGAATGGATACTACATTAATTAATATTCTTTGTCTTATTTTACTTGTCCTGGGTATACTGGGCACCTTTCTCCCGGTGCTGCCTGGACTGCTACTCAGCCTTTGCGGATTGTTGATTTACAAATTCGGTACAGATGCGGATCTACCGATGTTGTATATCTGGGTTTTCGGGATTCTTACCGCAGCTTCTGCTGTTCTAAATTATGTGATCCCGGCCAGAACCAATAAAAAATATGGCGGCACAAAATGGGGAAGCATCGGTTCAGTAGTCGGAACTATTGCAGGTATGTTTATTCCCATCCCTTTAGGATTTCTGATCGGTATGTTTGCAGGAGTATTTATTGGAGAACTTCTTCACGACAGTAAGGACATGGATAAGGCCCTGAAATCCACAAAAGGAGCCTTTATTGGATTCATATACGGTACGGGATTCAGTTTTGTGGTAGGTGTGGCAATGTTTTTGGTAGTAATATTGAATATGCTTGATTATATTTAAAAAAGAAATACCATGATATACAAAACCATTGTACTCAGTTTAGGAATGCTTGTGCTTACCAATTGTAATGCACAAAAGGGGTCTAAACCATCCGCAGCAACCAACACAAAAGAAAAAACAATGAATAAGGAAGGAGACATTATTTACTTCAATGAGGGAGAAAACAGATTCCTCAAAGAATATCAGATGAATGTTACTTTTACCAATATTTCCGAAGACAGCCGTTGTCCGGAAGGCGTTAATTGCATTTGGGCAGGTGTCGCGGTGGCCAATGTACTGGTTATGGGGACTACAACGAGACCTGTAACCTTAACATTAGCCACAATGGATAATCCGGGAAGAAACTATGTACAATCTGCAGAATTTAATGGATATACCATCTCATTAAAAGATGTTACCCCCTACCCGACTGCACAGGAAGGAACAAAAGGACTTCCGGGAAAATACAAAATTGGAATTACCATCAAAAAAACAGGCGAAAAAACTACCACGAAATAGGTTTCTTCCCTTTTGAGATAAGATATTCATTAATTTTTGAGAAAGGCTTGCTTCCAAAAAAACCCCTGTATACGGAAAAAGGTGAAGGATGCGCAGATTTCAAAATAAAGTGCTTGGCCGGATCAATAAGTTCGGCTTTTTTTTGTGCAAAAGCTCCCCAAAGCACAAAGACTACATTTTCTTTTTTATCTGAAATCTCCTTAATGATAAAGTCTGTAAATTTTTCCCATCCCAAATCTTTATGGGAGTTGGGAGAATGAGCACGTACTGTTAATGTTGCATTTAGCAACAGTACTCCCTGTTTTCCCCAATCATCCAGCTCTTTAGAAGTCCTTACTACTCCAAGATCATCTTTCAATTCAATAAAAATGTTCTTTAGAGAAGGTGGAGCTGCCACCTGCTCTGAAACAGAAAAGCACAATCCGTTAGCCTGGTAATCATTATGATAAGGGTCCTGCCCGATAATCACCACTTCAATATCATCAAAAGGTGTAATTTCCAGTGCTCTGAAAATTTGATTTTTTGGGGGAAATACTTTAGTGGTTGCATATTCTTGTTTTACCTTCTCCCAAAGGTTTTTAAAATATTCAGTACTTTTTATAGGTGCTAAAACTTCTGTCCAGGTCATTGTTTCAATTCAATAATTTGAAAATGGGTTAATTTATTGATTAGATGCCTATTGGCTAATTACTCCGCTACAGGTCAATTATTTCTTTAAGCTAAAAATAATTCCCTCAGGAAAATCTTCATCTTTTTTATCCTGTTCTAAAACAAAATTATATTTTAAAAGCAGGGTTTTTGAACTATTATTATCTTGATGGGTAGTAGCTATAATCTCCTGCAAATTTAATTCATTAAAACCAAAATGTAAAACAGCATCCAATGCTTCAGACATAATTCCCTGTCTGTGATAGTCCGGCAAGAGCTCATAGCCTACTTCTGCTATCTTTCTGTCTTCAGAAAAATTCCACAAACATATCGTTCCGATAAGGTTGGGTTGATCTTTATATGAAATACCCAAATATACAGTTTCGTTATTTTGGGTATTTCTTTTTATCGTTAAAATAAAATCCAGTGCATCATAATTCGTTTTTGGTGAATTACGCAAGATGTATCTGTTGATTTCTTCATTGCTACGGATCCTAAGAATGTCTTCAACATCGGTTTCTTCAATATTTCTTAAAATCAAACGATTGGTTTCTATTCTCATATTTCAAATGTACTAAAACATTCATTTAAAAAAGATCAGGACCATAAAATTTTCAAAATATCTCATTTTCAAATTATCATCTCATCAAATTCACAATTTCTCACTAAATTTGCATTGTGTATATAAATAAAGAAGATTTAGACGAATTAGAATTTCCGCAATTGCTCGCGGAAATTTCTCCTTTTGCGTATTCTCCGAAAACGAGAGAAAAAATTCTTCAACTTCGTCCTATGGAAATCGACGAAGCAGAGCTTTCTTTGAAAAAAACTTCGGAATATCTTTCAAGTTTTGAAAGTTCAAATGCTATCCCATTTGATGAATATGAAGATATTGAAGCGGAACTGAAATTAATGCTGATTGAGAACTATCGACTGGAAAACAGCGCATTCATCAAGATAAAAACACTCACGGAACAAATCGGAAAGCTACAAAAGTTCTTTCCCACCATGCCGGATACTTTTCCCAATCTTCTGGAAAATGTTTCAGTTCTTGAATTTAAAAAAGAGATCATTGATAAGGTTGATAAAGTCTTCAACCGTTTTGGAGAGGTAAAAAGCGAAGCTTCACCCGTTCTAAAAACATTACGGACAGAAATTCAGCATGCCAAAAAAGCAATTCAGGAAAATTTCAACCGGGCCTTGTTCAATTATGGGCAAAGTGATTTTCTGGATGACATCCGTGAGAGTATTATAGAGGACCAAAGAGTTTTAGCAGTAAAATCTGCGTATAAAAAAAGGGTTTCCGGAAGAGTCTTGGGACTTTCAAAAACCGGATCCATTACCTATATACAGCCGAACAGCGTAGTCAGCCACTATTTTAAATTGAAGGAAGCTGAAGAGGAGGAAAAGAAAGAAATTGATAAGATCCTGAGGAAACTTACAGCTGAATTAGCCGAATTTCAACCTCAGCTCTGGAGGTATCAAAAATACATTTTTGATCTTGATTTAACGAGGGCAAAAGCCAAATTTGCAGAATTAATCCATGGAGTACTGCCTAAAATCAACCGCCATAAAACCCTGAGATTAAGAGAAGCTTTTCATCCATTGTTATGGCTAAGGAATAAAGCAGAGAACAAAACGATCCACCCACAAACATTGAGTCTGACGGAACATAACAGGATCATCTGTATCTCCGGTCCCAATGCAGGGGGAAAATCAATAACCTTAAAAACGGTAGGATTACTACAGCTGATGATCCAAAGTGGAATCCTTGTTCCCACTCACCCGAAATCCGAAATGTTTTTCTTTGACAAAATCATGACTGATATTGGAGACAATCAGTCTATAGAAAACCATCTTTCGACATATTCTTCGAGATTAAAGAAAATGTCTGGAATCATCAGGGAATCAGACGCCAATACGCTCCTGTTAATTGATGAGTTTGGAACAGGTTCCGATCCGGAACTGGGAGGTGCCCTGGCAGAAAGTTTCCTTGAATTTTTCTACGACAAAAAAAGTTTCGCGATTATCACCACACACTATACCAATATCAAACTGGTGATAGAACAACTCCCTAATGCTGAAAATGCGGCGATGCTATTCAATGAAGAAACTCTGGAACCGATGTACAAGCTGGAAGTAGGCCAGGCAGGAAGTTCCTTTACTTTTGAAGTTGCCGAAAAGAATAAAATTCCGAGATTCATTATCCATTCTGCAAAGAAAAAGGTAGAACACGATATTGTAAACCTTGATAAAACCATTGTTAAGCTACAGCAGGAAAAATTTGAAGTTGAAAAGCTTAAAACAGATCTGGCTGAAAGAAAGGAATCGGTAGAAGATAAACGGGATAACCTTCAAAAGCTGAATGAACAACTTCAGCAAAAATTATTCAATTTTCAAAAGCTCTATGAAGAAGAACATCGGAAGCTTCAGTTCGGGAACAAAATAGAATCTTTTATCGAAAGCTACGTTAAGGGAAAATCCAGGAAGGATGTGGTAAAAGATTTCGTGAAGATTTTAGAACAGGAAAAATTCAGAAAAATAGGTGCTGATAAAGATGAAACCAAACGTCTTCAGATTGTAAAAAGAAAGATCACCCAGCAGCTGAAAAAAGAAGAGGTTATTGAAAAAATCGCAGAAACCAACGAAAAAATAGAGGAAAAACGCAAAACCGATCGTGAGATCTGGATGAAAGTGGGACAACGGGTGCGTATTACAGGAAGTACCAGTGTCGGCACGATTGAAAAAATTTCAAGAAATAAAGTGATTGTCAATTATGGAACCTTTAAAACAACCATTGATGCCGATGAGCTTGAAAGAATTTAAAAATTAATAATAATAAAGGAGAGTGCTAAAAGCACTCTCTTATTCTTTATTCTTTATTCTTTACTCTTGCCCTTTCCTTCTTCCCAAAAAATTTCGCCTTACCGAATTTCTATCCCCTCCAACCTAATAGAATAAATTTCTTTTGTAAAAACTTTCTTTAGCAAATAAAGAAGATTTTAGGAAGCTATAATTATGTTCCGAAATACTTTTAATTTATATATTTGAAGTATCAAAAATTTTTCATGATGATTTCTGTAAACAAAGCATTCTATTTATCTGCCTTCAGTTTATTTTCATTAGCCTTCCTAAAAGGGCAGCAAAAAATTCCTTTTGGAGTTGTAAAAGCAGAAGAAGGCTATGCCAATGTACGGGTGGCAAAGGATAATTACAGAAAAATTGTAGACAAAATCAGAATGCGTAAAGGGGATGTTTTTCTTTATGTAAAACCGGCTCCCGGAGAAACAGAATGGCTATGGATCAAATATCCCGATAAGCAGGATACTGAAAAGCCTTTTGTGAGATATGAAAATCTTGATAAGGAAGGTATGGTGAATAAAGACCGTGTAGCCTTTATTGATCAGTTGCCTCAATACACACCTTCCAAATCCAAAAACGGAAGATCACTCATTTTCACAGATAATAACAACCCCAAAATACCTACCGCTCAAAGGAGTAAAGTAATCATCGATATTTATCCTTCTAATGCCAGCTACCGTAAACAGGAAAAAGATACGGATGGAACGATATTAACCATTGATAAAGTTAAACCCTGGGGAATAAGCAAAGAACTTCCGGAAGGGATGACCGAAATCAAATCGATCCGGGTACAGCAGGTGGGGCGTGGCTCTGTTTTTGTGAGAGAAGCCATCAAAAATATGTTCCAGCCTACTATGGATTTCAATAACATCAGTGTAGCTGCTATTGATAATGATAATATTTTCCTTTATATGGTGAACGGATCAGGTGAAAACAGGTATACCACACTCTGGACAATCAAACAGGGCCGGGTGGCTCATCAGATTATTTTTAAAAATCCGGAATAATTCACCTTACTTCTCTGTATTATCCTTATTTTTGCACCTGAAAAAGTCTTACCACTTATTCATCACAGGAATGGGTTCTGCCTAACGCAGATTAAAAGGGAATCGTGTGAAAATCACGAGCTGTCGCGCAACTGTAAGTAACAAAAGTCTTTATGTAGGATCCACTGTGCCATGCATGGGAAGGGATTAAAGATGTTACAAGTCAGGAGACCTGCCTTTTCTTCGAACAAGAAACTTTCGCGGCCTGAAGTTTATTGATCTGATGGATGTTTTCAGGAATATACTAATTCCTGGATTATTCTGTTTATTTCAATAATTTCATCCCGCTTTAATTTAATAATGAAATATGACTACAGAAGAAAGAATTCAAGCATCTGAAACCAGAATCTTTAAAGCGGTTTTCCCCAACACAACCAATCATTACGATACCCTTTTTGGTGGTACAGCGATGCAATTGATGGATGAAGTGGCATTTATTACCGCTACCCGCTTTGCAAGAAAACGAGTGGTAACCGTAAGCAGCGACAAAATTGATTTTAAAAAGCCTATTCCTGCAGGAACTATTGTAGAATTGATAGGAACAGTTTCCCATGTCGGGACTACCAGTATGAAGGTAAACGTAGAAATTTATACAGAACAGATGTATTCGTATGAAAGAGAAAGAGCTATTGTAGGAGATTTCACTTTCGTAGCTATAGACGAATTTAAAAAGCCTGTACAGATACTATAATCAGAAAAAACGCAAGCCTTCGGCTTGCGTTTTTATTTATCTTAAAACTTTTTCTGTTTCTAGACTTTTACTTAGTAAAAGCTGGAATGCTTCTCCCATTTCATCAGAAGCCCGGCTGATGGCATTTTCCAGCATATTCCTGATCTGGCTTTCTGTTACCTTAGCTTCTGTCCAGCTTTTTCCTGAAGTATGCGAATTCAGGATAAACGGCATGATCCTGTCTATTGCACAGGCAAAAATAGCATCAGGGGTCTGTTCTTCTTCAAATTCCAGCCATAAATTAAAGAATTCCGAACGCAAAGGTTCATCCAGAATCCCGAAAATCTTCTGGGCAGACAATTTTTCTCTTTCAAATTTGCCCGCCATGGCTTTTTCGTCAAATAAAAATGTATCTCCAGCTTCTATTTCTACCAGATCGTGGATAGAAAGCATCCGTATCACCCTTAACAGATCGATATCAGCCCTGTTTTTAGCATAGGGGAAAAGTACCTGTGCTAAAATAATGATCTGCCATGAGTGTTCAGCAGTATTTTCTCTTCTTGAATCATCCGCATTATAATTCCTTCTCTGTACATTTTTTAATGCATCTACAGCAAGAATAAAATCAATTTCCTTTTGTATTTTCATGTTTCCTATTCTTTATAATATTCTTTGATTGGATATCTCTTTGTTTTTATGATCCATTTATTTTTAATCTTTTCGCGTCGGGTTACTTTTACAGATTCACCATTCATGGCATCTTCTTCCAGTTCAAAGATCTTATCAAGCCCTTTTCCGGGCAGCACCCTGTATTCTGTGGTTAAATGCCAGCAACAACCGGATTTAGAAAATGTTATGAGTCTTTTCCTTTTTGGATCTGTCTGAAACATTCCCAGATTTTCGCGGGCAAGATCAGTTAATTCCTCATTGATCACGAATTGCTTTCTTGTCGTATTATAGACATATACATCATAGGAAGGACCACCATAGCTGCTTTCATTACCATTTCGGATAGCAATATCTTCAAAACCGTCAAAATTAAAATCTCTAAATATCAGCGGGCTCTGTTCATCATAAAGCTGAATAACATTAACACTAGGTTGTTGATTCTTACCAAGGTAAAAATAAAGATCATCAGACGTGAACTCCTGTAAAGTCCGCGAGGTCCTTTTATCTTTCAGTACAATTGTACCATTTCCACTACATTTATCAGCATCGCAATCCTGAACAGTGATTTCTGCATTATACAATAAGGATCCATCTTTAATTTCAAAATGCTGCTGACCGGAGCAAAAAGATCCTAAAACAATAAAGATGATCAAGATTACAGAACTATTCAAAATTAACTTTTTTGCTCAGTATACAGGTGACTGAAATTTCCATAACAAAAATAAGAATAGCGTTCAGAATGACCATCATTTATCTTCTATTTTAATTGATTTTGATTTTCTTAAAAAAATAGATGAAATTTATTTGATTGAAAATCAGTTAATTAAATAAAAATAAATAAAAATTTCACTACTTTGTATTGCATAATACCATTTTAATTACATATCTTTGTAATGTAAAATAAGAATAGGTTCAACTAGCTAGGAACCGGATTCTAAATATAACTAATTAAAACCTTATTAAGATGAATACTGAAAATACCAAAGCGCAAATGCGAAAAGGGATTCTGGAATTCTGTATTTTAAGTCTTATCAATCATCGTGAAATGTATGTTTCCGACCTTATAGATGAACTAAAAAAAGGAAAACTGGATGTAGTAGAAGGCACACTCTACCCTCTTTTAACAAGATTAAAAAATGGTGAGTTTCTCTCTTACAGATGGGAAGAATCAACAGGAGGCCCACCGAGAAAATACTACCAGATTACAGAAAAAGGAAAGTTGTTTTTAGGTGAACTTCTCAATACCTGGAACGAATTAACAGATTCAGTAAACCAAATCACTCAAAAAAATTAAAAAACAAAGCTATGAACAAGACACTCTCAATAGGACTCGCAGGTTTTTCTTTTACAATAGAGGAACACGCATACATAAAGCTAAGCGATTACCTTAATGCCCTAAGAAGCTCTCTGGATGCTTCAGAAGCAGATGAGGTAATGCATGACATAGAAATAAGAATGGTTGAAATCTTCAGAGATTCATTAGGAAAAAGAGAAGTTATCAACGATACTGATGTAGAAGGAGTAATTGCACAAATCGGAACACCAGAAAAAATCGAAGAACAGGAAGAAGCATATTATTCAGAGAAAAACTCTAAAAGAACAGGCCACTCAGGCGCAGAATATTCAGACAAAAGACAATTATTCCGTGATCCTGAAAGACAAAAGATCGCCGGTGTGTGTGCAGGTCTGGCCCATTATGTAGGAATGGATATTACTGCCATGAGAGCAATCTGGCTTGGAGTATTTATCCTGGGTATATTTACAGCTGCTATATCCTCTTCACTTATTGCACTACTTTATATTATTCTGTGGATCGTACTTCCCAAAGCAGAAACTGCTGCAGATTTTTTGAAAATGAAGGGAAAGCCTATGAACTTCGACAATCTTAAAAATGAATCGAATAAGCTGGTACAATTTGCCAACGAATCTACTCAAAGAGTCGGAGAAATATACATCGAAAACAAACCTTACATTAATAATGCAGGAAGCGGGATATGGAACGTAGTGAGATATGTTCTCGGAGGAATCTTCGCACTGATCTCTTTTTCTTGTCTGATCGGAGTATTTGTAGTCTTCGGATTTATGGGAACTAATGATTTCCCTCCTATTAACGAAATGAATTTCTATTTCGATAATGACGGAATGAAATATACCATTATGGCCATGATCATTTTAGGAAGTTTAATTCCTGCCCTGTTATTTGCCTTATTAAGTATCAAATTAATTTCGCCTAAAACAAAATTAAGAAATACGGGTTGGGTTTTGGGAGCATTATTCCTTGGATTGATCGCATTATCTACTTATTTCGGAGTGAGCATGGCAAGAAAAGACATGTTTCTAAAAGGCCACAAAGAAGACACAGAAGAGGTATCTATCAATACAACATCAGACAGTGTTTATGTAGATATGAAGCAAATCGTTATTCCACAAAACTTCCTGGGATATGATGATGACCTTTATTCAGATAAAGTAAACGTTTTCCAAAAAGACTGGATCCACGTTGACGTAACAAGAAAAGCGGATATAAAAACACCTTATTTAATCATTAAAAAAGAAGCAAAGGGATATAATATTCCATTAAATGTGAGTGTTCCTGTAGAAGTAATAAATAATAAGGTAATACTGCCTAATTATATTAAATATCCATACGAACATCGTTTCAGAGATTATAATGTAGATTATGAACTTGTGGTTCCACAGAATGTAGTGGTACTTCCAATCAAAAAAGACGGAATTAATTTCGACGGGGACCTGAACGGTGACGGAATAGATGACGATGATGAAAATTCTGATGATGATCAGGCAAATATCAGAATCGAGAAAAATAAGATCTCCGTTAATGGTTCTACTATAGAGTACAACTCCAATGATAAGGATAGCATCATTATCAACGGAAAAAAAGTTCCAAACTCAAAAGCAGAAAAGATAATGGATTCCGTAAAATCTGACATCAAGAAAAAAGGTAAAGTAGACATCCAGATCAAGGATGGAAAAGACGAAATTTCCATAAAAACCAAATAATAAACTGCAGAGAGTGGCAGAAGGTGTGAATGGAAGACAACAGTTTGAAATTCACACTCTTCTTCTCTCAAAAGTGACAAAAAATATTATTTATTAGTTCTTTATGTTAAAAAATTGTCATACCTTCGTATAGTTATTTAATTCATAACCAAATCAATTAAAAAAACCTCAACCATGGTACAAGTAGCATTAGAAATTATAATGAAAATCGTAGATTTAATCAGCGGTTTATTTTAAGAGCGATAATATTTCAATATATTTGTAAAGTATAACCTTTTGGTTATACTTTTTCTGTTTTAATACGAAATCTATGAAAAAACTAATTGGCAAAATAATGTTGAAACTGATGGGTTGGAAAGTCGTGCTTCAGGGCGACGTCAACAGCCTTAACAGGTGTATTCTTGTAGTAGCACCTCATACCCATAACATGGAATACATTTTAGGGAATTTTGCTTATTGGTCTTTGGAAAAGCCATTGAAGATAATCATTAAAGATGCTCATACCAAAGGATGGTATGGCGGAATCGTGAAAGGTCTGGGAGGAATTGGTATCGACAGAAGTCAGAAAAATGATCTTGTTAATTTTGTTGCCAAGCAATTTGCAAAGGAAGATTTCAGTTTGGTTATTACTCCCGAGGGAACCAGAAGTTGGGTTCCGAAATGGAGAAAAGGTTTTTACCATATGGCTTTAGCTGCAAAAGTTCCTATTGTTCTGGCTGCCGGGGATTTTAAAAGGAAGATTATTTATCTCGGATATACGATCCCTTATGAAAGAATTGCTTCGGCTCCTTTTTCAGAAATTATGGATGAGATCCAGAATTATTATATAAAAAATGATATTGTCCCGAAAGTTCCTGCCAACTGGAATCCCAATATCATGGGAACAGAAAATGGAGCACAATCATAAAATAATTACCGCTATATGAAAGATATGACCAAAGAGGAGTTATTGAACTTTCTTAACAACTGGGGTGAAGAAACCTTAGCAAAAGCACTTGAAATAAAATTTATCGATATTGATCAGGAAAACGAAGTCCTTACGGCAACAATGCCGGTTTTACCCAGAGTACATCAGCCATTTGGAATTCTCCACGGCGGAGCAAGTTGTGTATTAGCGGAAACGTTGGGTTCAAGCCTGTCCAATATTTTTATCGATGGTGAGAAATACTATGGTGTCGGTACCAACATCAACTCCAACCACTTAAGAAGCAAAAAAGATGGAATTATTACCGGCACGGCACGTTTCATAAGAAAAGGAAAAACAATGCATGTTTCTGAAATTGAGATCCGTGACGAAAAAGGACAACTGATCAACCACACCACAATGACCAATAACATCATCAACCGGTAATTTCATTACCAATAAAAATACAAAGGCTCAAGTATATTTGAGTCTTTTTTATGATATAGCGCAAGAATTTCAAAAAACAATCCAATTGATTTTGACGTTTCTCAGACTAACAATACCTTTGCATAAAGGAAAAGCGGCTTAGCGTTTTTATTTTTCCTAGGCATTTTTCTAAAAGCAGCAGACTCATGATTTACTTCAAATTTCCTTTCAACGAAAAGCTATATACCACCAATAAAGAATCTTTAAAGAATTCAGTAACCGTTTATCCATTTCATAACTTAGGCCATCTCCGTTTTATAGGTGATATCATCGAAGTCAAAGCAGAAGATTTTCATAATCGTAGAATAACAGAATTTTCTTTACCCCGCGATCCCGATGGTTATACCGGCGAAACTAAAGATGAGTATCTGGATAAACTGGACAAAGTCATTAAAGTAATCAGAGAAAACAATCTCCCAAAAATTGTTCTTTCGAGAAGAAAAATTATTAAAAACTTTTCTGAAATCAATGTAAAGGAAAGTTTTAAAAATCTATGCAATGCTTATCCCAATGCTTTCAGATATGTTTTTGTGAATGGAGAGACTTCCTGGATGGGAGCTTTTTCAGAGATATTAGGAAAGTTTGATAAAACTACCCATACTTTTGAAACCATGAGCCTGGCAGGCACACTACCGGTGTCTGAAAGCTGGTCCGAAAAAGAAATTGAGGAACAAAAACCGGTTTCAAACTATATTCAGGATATTTTTGAGAAGTATGCTATATTGGGTCATATAGAAAGATCTGCAACATATGATCATATTTCAGGAAATATTAAACATCTCAGAACGGATTTTAAAGCAAAGATCAAACCTGAAGATGTAGACCATATCATTAAAGAGCTGCATCCTACTCCTGCCGTTTGTGGAATCCCTAAAGACTTCTGCAGGGAAAAGATCGAAGAATATGAAAAATTCCCCCGTGAATTTTATGCCGGGTATATCAAAATCGAGACTGAAGAAACCATACAGTATTTTGTGAATTTAAGATGTGCGAAACTTTATAGTAACTCAGTGCATTTATTTGTAGGGGGTGGAATTACGGCACAAAGCAATCCTGAAAAAGAATGGCAGGAAACGGAACTAAAGTCTGAGGCAGTACTTAAAAACCTGGTCTTCTCTTAATAGATAACCCGGTGTTTTTAAAGAAAAATATAATCCTGATTGAACTCCATTTACAGCAATAAAAAAACCTCTTCAGAAATCCAAGAGGTTTATATTTTTTGTAATGATAAAGATTATTTCTTTACTCCTATCTTACTCCAGGTATTCAATACGAAAAGTAAAATGAGTCCGATCACCGCGGAAGCAATTGAAAAAACAAACTTCAGGTTATCTTCAGATAAAACTTCTGACTGCCAGTCCAACGCGTAAAGATTAATTGCGATGAAAACGATAAATAGTATTAAAAATACTTTATAAAACTTCTGCATAATTCTTAAAAATTAAAATAGTTTTGCACCAATTGGGCAAAGTTAGCGGTAAATAATTTAATTGAAATAGCTAAAAGGATAATACCGAAAACTTTCTGTAGAACAGCTAATGTAGCTTCTCCCATTTTCTTCTCCAGCCACTTAGCTGATTTCAGCACCAAATATACGAAAATTGTATTGAGAATAATTCCACAGATAATATTAATATCATGAAATTCAGCTCTCAAGGATAAAGTCGTCGTTAATGTTCCTGCTCCTGCAACAAGAGGAAAAGCGATAGGAACAATAGATGCTGACTTGGCCTCCGTTGTTTTATTGATTTCAATTCCCAGGATCATTTCTATAGCAATAATGAAAATGACAAATGCCCCGGCAATGGCAAAGGAGTTAACATCCACTCCAATGAATTTGAGGATTTTATTTCCTACAAATAAAAAAACCATCATGATAATCCCTGCTGTAATTGATGCCCTTCCCGCTTCAATCTGTCCGAATTTCTGTTGAAGACTTACAACAATAGGAACAGACCCGATAATATCAATAACAGCAAAAAGAACCATAAAACAGGTTAGAACTTCTTTCAAAGAAAACTGATCAAAAATTTCCATCTTTCGTATTTAATAATTTCGCAAAAATATGAAAAATAAATAACTATTTGCTAATCTTTGAATACAAATTAACAATAGCGATCAACAGCTCATCCATTCCTTCTGATGATTTCACAGGAGAGAACTTTTCTATCTGAATCTTTTGTGATAAAGTTCTGTATTCTTCAGCAACAGCCACCCCTTTATAGCTTTCAAGGAAACTTACAAAATCTTTTGAAGAGCCCTGGAAATACTCTTTCCTTACTTCTGCATCCAGTTCATCAACCGTCTGAAAGAATTTCTGGTAGTCTTCACTGTCTTTAAGATTTTCCAGATAACTGAAATAATCATTAACATCAGTTTTAAGCCTTTGCCGTATCTCCTTTTCTGTTTCCGCTACAGATCCCAGAGGTTTTACAGCTACAGTTTCTTTAATCAATTTACGCTTTTTTTGCCAAGTCTTGAATAACAGATATAGAACAAACAAAGTAAGAAGAATAGCAATGTTCGTTAAAAGAATGTTCCAGTGAAACTTATTCTTTTCTTTAACTTTAAACGTTGTCGTCTTAAGAACTGGTGTATTTACCGTTTCTAAAAGACTGTTTGTGTACTCATTTACTCTTTCAACCGTAGATCGGGCTTCCATGATCTGGTCATGGGAGAAAGCGTTTACCGATAATGTTTCCTGTCCCAGGTCTACATATTCTTTACTTGTTGGATTAAAGAATGCAAACTGTTCCGTTTTAATTGAAATGGGTCCTGCTTTCTTAGGAATAACAACATAATTTGCCAGAATTTCACCTTTAATCCCTGCTAATCCGGGAACTACCTTAGTTGTAATCTTAGGCTTAAAAACTTCATAGTCCGGAGATTCTGCAATCGTAGGTAAACTCATATCCGTTAAATTCCCTTCTCCTGAAACCTTTATGATCACATTCAACGGTTTTTTAACTTCAACTTTTTCTTTAGTTGCATTAAAAACACTCACGTTAAAGTTTCCTACTGCATTTTTAAAGCATTCCGGTGAGCCTTCAGGTAATCTTTTTACATTAAGTTTTACTTTATTGGAAAGTATTTTATTTTTATTGGCATAGCTGCTTAATGAGGCTGAAACAGAAGGAACTTCCACATATCCTGCTTCATTAGGGAATATCATAAACATGGCTAAAACCTGTGAAGCCATATTTCCATAGTCAGAAGGATCAATTTCAGATCTGTTGAAATTAATTGCGTGAACATTGATGTTTCCCTGGTTGGGAAGACGAATATTTTTTACCCTTCTGAAATTATCAATATTTCTGGAATAAACCTTTAATACAGCAATGGTGGGCTGATCCTGATATACTTCCCTGTCTTCAATTTCCATATTAAGATATACGTCATTTGAAGCGCTGGCTACGGACTTTTTCTCAACATCCCTTACAAAAATATCGAACGGTTCGGTTTTATAGATTTTATTGTTGATGGTAACCAGTACGGAACCGATTTTTACTTTCCCTTTTTGTTTAGGCTCCAAAGCTACCCTTGTAACGTATTGTGTAATAACCGTATTGGTTTCGGGATCCATATAGCCACTGCTAACAGATCCGCTCCCCACCATATTGAATTTGGATAAGTCGGGTAAACGCAGTGGAGTCTGCTGGTTATATTCACTCCCGTTCAATTCAAGAACGATGGTGAGATTTACAATATCCTTGCTGCTATAATCCGTTTTATCAGGAGTTACGGAAATATTAACCTGTCCGTAAGAAATTACGGAAGTCAATAGAAGTATTATGTAAATCAGTTTATGTTGCATCACCAATCTTTCTCGTTGCTTTCGGGCATCGAATAAGAATCTTTATTTAAAATTCTTCTGGCGGTTTCTTTTTCTTTTTCGCTTACTTTATTTAATATTGCGTTTTCAAGATTTTTGGGCATTTTGCCTTCATTATTCTTCTTCTGGTCAGGGTTATTTCCCTGCTGGCTTTCTCCCTGATTTTGCTGGCCTTTACCTTGGTCTTGCTTTTGATCTTTTGGATTACCTTTCTGATCATCATTTTGTTGTTGGTCTTTGCCGCCACCGCCTTTTCCAGATTTATTCTGTTGATTCTTCTTTTCCTGGCTTTCTTTTTCCTTCAACTTCGCAATTTCATAATTTTTTCGAGTAGCTTCGTTATAGGGGTCCTGTTTTAAGGATTGCTTATACAAATCTGCTGCCTTATCCGGCTGGTTTGTCTGCATATAAGTGTTCCCTAAATTATAAAGAGCCGCTGCTTTATCCGGCAGGGTTTGAGAGAGCTTTTGTGCTTTTTCAAATTCAACCCTTGCCTCTTCATATTTTTTACTTTTATACAACGCATTGCCTAAATTATAATGGGCCGTAAAATCTTTATCATTGGATTTTATAGCCTCCATGTATTTAGAAGATGCTCCATCATAATTTTTACCGTTGAATTTCTGATTGCCCTCATACACCAATGTTCTGTAATTTTCCTGAGCAAACAGAGAATTTGATGTGAGAAAAGCAATTATAAACGATAAAAAAATGATTTTAGTATTCATCATATGCAAAATTATTCCTTTATATGTTAATAAACAGGCTTTTATTTGTTAAAATTCGGTTAAAGTATCTTTTAAAAATACTGGAAAAAATGGAGAAAATTAAACATTAAAATCTCTCTTTGGATTAAAAATGTAAATTAAGAAAAAAAACAATATAGATACCCCTAAAAAGTACTGATAGTAGTGATTGGCGTTTTGCGATTTCACAAGGGTTTCTGATGATGACATTTTTTTATTCAGCGCATCAATAATCCTGTCCGGAGCTTCATTAACGTTATTTCCGTCAATATATGATCCACCGGTAGATTCAGCCATTTTTTTCAAAGCGCCGGTCTGTCTTTTTGAAATAACAGTTTCTCCGGTCCTGTCGGATTTATACCCCATCAATTGTCCGAAAACATATTCCGGAACAGGAGCGCCTTCGTCGGATCCGATCCCCACGGATGTTACCATAATCCCTTCCTTATTGGCAAGCTTTATCGCAGCGTTATCATTTCCTTCGTTGTCTTCACCGTCACTTAGTAAAACAATCTTACGGGCTCCCTTACTTACATTTTTAAACTTATTCACGGCTGCCTGCATAGCTTTCATGAAATCCGTTCCCTGGATTTGCATAGAACTCGTTTCAATAGCGTTAATATAGGTTTCAGCAGAAGTATAATCTGTGGTCAGAGGCATAATGGAAGTAGCTTCGCCTGCAAAAATTACAATCCCCACTTTATCGCTTCTCATTTTTTGCATGGTATTGATCATGAGGTTTTTTGCTTCAGTCAAGCGGTTAGGATTAATGTCTTCCGCATTCATCGAATTGGAAACATCCAAAACAAAAATGACATTATTCAATTTCTGATTGGTCTTGATTTCCTCAGAACCATTTAATAAATCGATGATCGCAAAGATTAAAAATAATGTTCCTAATAGGTACAGCGTCGGGAAAATCTTTGTAAAGCCTGATTTTTTTTCGAAAAGCTCCTCATGAAACTTATTGTCTGCAAAGATGATTTTCCTTTTATTCTTCCATTTAAGATAACGAACCAATAAAAATCCGAGCAGCGGCAAAAGCAACAGCAACAACAAAAACCAATAATTTCCTAAATACCAATCCATCAGCTCAAAAATTTATAAAACACCCATCTTAACAATGCATCCATAACAAGCATTCCCAAAGCGATCCAAAGAAATATTTTAAAATACTCCTGGTAATTATACAGCTTGGAAACCTTTACATCAGATTTTTCCAATTGGTTGATTTCATCATACACTTCTTCAAGACTGCTGTTTGATGTAGCCCTGAAATATTTTCCTCCCGTAGTCTGAGCAATTTCCCTTAAAACAGGTTCATCTATCTTCACCTCAGTTTCGGTAAATACAAGATCTCCGAAAATATCGGTTTGGGTAGGCATCAGTGCATATCCATTCGTTCCAATTCCTATACAATAGACTTTGATGTTATTATTCTTAGCCAGTTCAGCACCAACTTGTGTAGGCATAGCATTTTCGATCGTATTCACACCATCTGTCATAAGAATAATAATCTTACTCTTTGCCTTACTGTTTTTTAAGTGATTCACCGCTACGGAAAGCCCTTCACCGATAGCAGTTCCGGGTTGAAGCTCCAATGGATTGAGATTTTTCAATTCATCGATGACCACCTGATGATCAGAAGTTACAGGAACCTTAGTAAATGCCTCTCCCGAATAGGTAACCAGCCCTAATCTGTCATTAGGCCTTTTTTCAACAAATTTTACAGCAATATCTTTCAGTGCCGTTAGACGGTCGGGAGTTAAATCTTTAGCAAGCATACTTAAAGACACATCTACGGACATCATAATATCAATTCCCTTTGTATCATCTCTATCCTGTGAAATCGTAAAGGTCCTTGGCCTTGCCATCGCAATAATAAGTGCCGAAAGTATGATATATTTTGAAATCTTAAGTAAAAAAAGCACAGCAAGAATACCACCGCTGTTATCCATATTTTTTACAGTAGGTACTTTTATACCTTTTTTCTTCTGTTTGCTCACATCCCTGAATAAAAGGGGAATAAACAACAGGAAAAGCAGCAAAAACCACGGACTATAAAACTCGAAATTAAACATCCTTTCTTAAGTTTTCAAATTCAAGATCTTTGGAAGATCTTTTTACAAATTCTCTGATATCTGCAAGATCCCTTTCCATGGTTTTCTGATCGGGGAATGTTTTAGCAAATTTCACCAGATCTCCTCTGAAAAATACCTCTTCCACTATCTTTTCATTTTCCAGAGATATGGTATTATTCTGTTTCATAAGATTCACCAGATCATCCGTAAGTAATACATCAGCTGGTAAATGATATTGTTTGGTAATAAACTTCCTGGAAATATCAATAAGTTCTACATAAAAAGAACGGTAATTGCCTTCTTCGATATATTTTTTCTTTTTAAGTGAATCCAGCTCTTTCAATGTTTGGTTTGTTGCTACAACCGGCTCACTTTTTGACTTCCTGCCCCATTTAAGGTACATAATAATCGCAATAATCAATGCAATTAATGCCAAAGCAGCCAGTATATACCATTTATAGAGCTCCCAGTAATCCCTGGTTTCCAGTTTTACTTCCTTATTCTTCATGATATCATTAATCTGATCTCCTTTTTGAGCCGTATTAATAACATCTATTTCATAGGGAATGGTCTTTAGGATTTTATCTCCCACTTTAAATTCCAATACCGGAATAGTAAATTTTCCCTCTTCAAAAACCGCAAATTCGATCTTTCTTTCATAAGTATTTGCATTCGTTCCGATGCTGTCCTTCACCTCTTCAAAATGAAAAGGCAGGAGCTCATTTTTAGGAGCTGCACCTACCGGCTGATTATTGAGATTATCAATTTTGATCACAAAGTGATTAACCTCTCCCAAAGCCAGTGTCTGTTTTTCGAGGTGCGAAGAAAGTATCTGTGAAAAAGCATTAACACAGATGAGAGAACATAATATAAAAAGTATTTTTTTCAATTTCAATTCAATTTTGGCTGTGAGCCCCTTTAATTCAATTATTTCTTCTGAAAATAATTATACAATAGTTTTGAATAATCCTCACCTGCAGCTACATTCATAAAACTGGCAGAACTATTGGCAAAATCCTCTTCTATGGCCCTTACTTTCTGTTTCTGGGCTTCAGCAAAAGTATATCTCCATCTTGCATTTGAAGTATTGGCCCAAACCTGCTTCCCTGTTTCAGAATCATAAAATAATGCATAGCCTAC
Source organism: Chryseobacterium sp. Chry.R1 (assembly GCF_039645525.1). Lineage (NCBI taxonomy): Bacteria > Pseudomonadati > Bacteroidota > Flavobacteriia > Flavobacteriales > Weeksellaceae > Chryseobacterium > Chryseobacterium sp. Chry.R1. The sequence continues at coordinate 2,320,261 of NZ_CP151793.1, read as the reverse complement.
ATCCGGAATCTCGTTATCTTTTTCATCATAAATCCTCATTCCTAACAACTGGTGTTTTTTAGAGGTCACCCTAAGCATTTTAGAATCATAAGCATCTTCAAAATCAGAAAAAAGAAACACTAAGGATTTCCTCTTGAAAATGCCCATCATATATTCCAGAGCTTTATCTATTTTCGAAACTGCAGGAACATAATCTGCGGTTAAAATATTACTGATAATAGAAAGGATATGCTTTCTTCCTTTTTGCGGCGGAATGACTTTGTATACTTTATCAGCAAACAGGATCAGGCCTACCTTATCATTATTTCCGGCCGCTGAGAAACCCAGACTGGCAGCGATTTCCGCCACATATTCTCTCTTTAACTGGGTTTTTGTCCCATAATCCATGGAAGCTGAAATATCGACCAAAATCATCATAGTAAGTTCCCGCTCCTCTTCCATCACTTTTACAAAAGGCTCACGGAAACGGGCTGTTTTATTCCAGTCAATTCTTCTGATCTCATCTCCAAACTGATAAGGCCGGACTTCCGAAAAGGTCATCCCCTGCCCTTTAAAAGCACTGTGATATTGTCCCATCAAAGTAGCCTCCGTCTTCTTTCGGGTACGGATCTCTATTTGTTTTACTTTTTTTACAATATCTTTTATCTGCATACAATACTAGAAAATTTAACGTTCAAGGCCTGGAAGAAAATATAAAATTTTCAGCATTTAATTTTCAACTTCCTGTTCCTTATTCCAGCTTCCGTCTTTGAAATCAATCGAGACATTCAGCCACTCATTATCAAATTTAGGATGGTATTTTTTATAGAAATTAATGGCAGGCTCATTCCAATACAATACCTGAAACATCATTCCACTGTAATTATTGGATTTTCCAAATTCCACGGTTGCATCAAATAATTTTTTACCGATCTGTTTACCTCTCATCCTTTCTGTAACCACAAGATCTTCCAGATACAATCTTCTTCCCTTCCATGTTGAATATCTATTATAGTATAAGGATATTCCGACAATTTCAGCATTTACCTCTGCTACAAAAGCTCCCCAAACAGGTGTATCTCCAAATCCGGCATCAATAAATTCTTCCAGAGTTACCGTAACTTCATGCAAAGCCTTTTCATATTCGGCAAGTTCCCTGATCAGCTCCAACATAGGAACACAATCTTCAAGGACAGCCTTTCTGATCACAACATCATTCATAAATATTAAGGTGCCTGAATTTTTGCTAAAATCCTGTTAACAATTTCTTCCGATGATATCTCTTCTGCTTCTGCTTCGAATGTTAAACCAATTCTATGTCTTAAAACATCTTTGGCCAATTCTTTTACATCTTCAGGAATCACAAAAGCCCTTCCTTTCAGAAAAGCATATGCTCTGGAAGCAATTGCTAAGTTAATGGAAGCCCTTGGAGAGGCTCCGAAGCTAATATAGTTTTTAAGATCCGCAAGACCGTAATTTTCAGGATAACGGGTGGCAAAAACCATATCAAGAATATATTTTTCGATTTTTTCATCCAGATAAATCTGGTTGATCAGTTCTTTAGCATCTACGATATCCTGCAGTGAAATGACAGGCTGAACAGATGGTTGGTGAGAGGTGGAAACCATTCTCATCACCTTTCTTTCATCTTCAAATTCAGGATAATCAATTTTACATTTCAGCATAAAACGGTCGCTCTGTGCTTCAGGTAATAAATAAGTTCCCTCCTGGTCAATAGGGTTCTGGGTAGCCAATACCAAAAACGGCTTCGGAAGCTTCATCGTTTCATCTCCTATCGTCACCTGTTTCTCCTGCATTACCTCCAAAAGAGCAGACTGCACTTTGGCCGGAGCTCGGTTGATCTCATCCGCAAGCACAAAGTTGGCGAATACCGGACCTTTTTTTATAGAAAAGTCATTGTCTTTGATATTAAAAATCATGGTTCCTACCACATCCGCAGGAAGCAGATCCGGAGTAAACTGAATCCTTGAAAAATCACCGTGAACGGCATCAGCCAAAGTTTTTATCGCTAAAGTTTTAGCCAATCCAGGAACACCTTCCAACAAGACATGCCCATTTCCTAAAAGACCCACCAAAAGCCGGTCTATCATGTATCCCTGTCCAATAATAACTTTATTGATTTCCTGTCTCAGAAGCGTAAACAAATAATTCTTTTCCTTTACTTTCTCCGTGAGCTGGCGAATATCTTCTGCCTGGTATGTATCTGACATAGCTTAATTTAAAATAGTTGGTAAATTTCTAATAAATACTTGCATTAATCAACATAATGAATGCCATTTTTGAGTTAAAGTTTGTTAAATATTTTCGGGATTTAACGGGACATTCAGAATAATTGCAAACTATGTTTACTTTACATAAAAAGAATTAAAACAAATAACGAAAAATAATCATCAATACAAGCTTACAAATTCTGATCTAATTCATTGCCAAAGAATATCTTTATGTGCTAAAGTTTGGTAATCGTAATGGTAAAAATATCTTCAGGTGCATCTATCGTTTCTTCATAAGATCCTATGTTTATATAATAATCTGTTCCTGCGACTGTGGGGATCGTAATTGTTTCTGCAGTACCACCACCTCCATTATCAACTGTATTTACGCAAACAAGATTATTGCGGTTTCCATTATAAACTCCAATCTGAGGGTCGAAAGTACTACCCGAAGGCATTGTTGCCTTAATTGTATACTGACTTCCATCTCCTATAAACTTAAACCAGGTTCCATCATTCATTGCATCAGAACATACATTTATATTACCGGCATTGTTAGTTGCAGATACAGCGTCATTCTGTGTATAGGTATAAGGAAAAGAAGAAGCCAATAAAGCACCAGAACAGGCATCGTTTACTGGTATCGGAGGAACTGTTTTAAAAGCTATATCAGTACAAGCAGATGAGTTTACACCGGCCGAAACAGAGGTCACTCTTAAATAATAATTTATACCTGGATTAAGCGGTATTGATGGAGAAAAATCAGTAGTCGTTACCACTTGTTGATTAATAACATCCACACCTCCAGGAGTAGTCCCTATTGACACTCTATAAGAATCTGCTCCGGAAACAGGAAACCATTTAATAGCCGGAGACAAAGGAATGGATTGGGCATTATTTATCGGATATACAACAAAAGGGCAAGCAGGCGTAGTACTGGATGTTAATCCTAAAATTGTTATTGCCGATTTGTAATTTGCTCTTATTCCTCCTTGTGGAGATACAGGGTCTATAACCATCTGGTCCCCTTTATAATAAAGGGTTGAGTTTGGAATATGGTCATAAACATGAAAAACTTCATCAAAATTATTAATGTCAATACTCTGAGAATTCTCTTTTGCAGCAATAACTAAATTATCAACATTATTATAAGCAAATGGTGTAGTAAAAGAGATTTCAACCTTACCATTATTATTAGTTACAGTACCTGCGAAAACCTGAGTTAGCTGTGAAGCAGGAATCCAATCCGTACCAGATATGAATGCAGATTTTGTCGTATGCCCAAGATAGACTGTCCAGTTCGAAGAATCTCCAATAGTTGCTGACGAGTCTAAATAAAAAGCAAGCCCTGTGATGTTACCTGCAGAATTGGCATTTATTTCCTGTTTGGGGTAAAGCTGCTGCACATACGAATAAGAAAAAAAACTACTTATTGGTGCAGTTCCCACATTGGTACTTCCTATATTTAAATTTATCTGAGCATTAAACAGCAACACTGCCAATAACAAAGGGAAAAGTAAAGTTTTCTTCATATTTAATAAAGTTAATCTGGTATTTATTGCTAATTTAACATTAAAGTTTTAATTTTTCCAATAAATGTGATTATTTAACCTTACATCTTAATATATTTGTAGTAAACACCAATCATATGCACAAAAAACTATTTTTTTTAAGCCTACTTTTTGCGGGTCTTCTTAAATCACAAACAACAACGGTAACCAATGTGATTTCACAGGCCGTTTATTATGATGGTTATGCTGCACCTGTATCCAATCCCGTACCTACCGGACTTATAAGATTATCCAATACCCGATACGCTAGAAAGCTTACGGATACCGAGCTTAATTCTTTTAAGGCCAAAATTGCAATGCGCGTAACCATAGGTGCTTTATGCGACAACTATGATCGTTTGGGAAGTGTTTATTTAGCCATGGTTCCTAAAAATCAGCCGACCTATACGGTAAATGACACCAACGTAAAAAGAATTGAAGTGGGCAGATATATTACTCCGTTCATGAATAAAAACCGTTCTCCTCTGGAAGTTCCTTACACTTACGATTTAAGTAATATGTACAGTGTATTTCATGACGATTCTCTGCGCAACATGTACGATATGTATATGGAACTGGATGTATTTGGAGTTCCTTATGCAGCTCAAACCCAGGTTGCAGGGTGCGCAGGTAGAATTGATGTTTTCTCAGGCACATTGACTTTTTTCTCAACAAATACAGGAGCTACTCCTTCTGATTACAATAGTCTGGTACCACTATTGACATATAGCAGACTTAATAACTACAACAGCACCGATGTGGTTGGTGAAACGGTTAGGTTGGTCAATTTTAATCTGCCAGCTCCAATTAGTGATGCACGGTTCTTTATAATTTCTACACCTCATGGAGCCAATAGCGGTGGCGAGGAATATGTAAGAAGGCAAAATTATACCTATCTGGATAATGTACAAATGCTCACTTACACTCCGGGGGGAATTTCATGTGAACCTTACAGAGTATATAATACACAAGGCAACGGAATCTATGGATCTACTCCTAAAACTTTTGCCGACTGGACTTCTTGGAACAACTGGTGTCCGGGCAATTCAGTTCCTGTAAGAGGGTTTACAGTTCCAAATATAACTGCAGGAAATCATACGCTTAAACATAGCATTCCCACAGCCGTTTTCAATCAGCAGCAAGGAGATGTGTATCTTTCCGTGTACGTTCAGGGAAAAAGCAACACCACTTTAAACATTAATGATGTAAAAACAACAGACGTAACCATTTACCCAAACCCTACAGCTGATTTCGTTATTATAAAATCAGTATCTGGAGTGAGTTCAGTAAAAGTTTTCAGTATTGATGGTGAAAAGGTATCAGAAGCTTACGAAGAAAATAAGATCAATCTCTCCGGGCTTATATCCGGCGCTTATTTCTTACATATCACTTTGAAAGATGGAACAGCCTTTACCCATAAGATTGTCAAAAGATAAAAAGATAAAAAGATAAAAAGATAAAAATAAAAAATAAAATCCTCCTTTATTCATTTTAAAGGAGGATTTTTTCTAAAGTAGAAAATAATAAACTCCATATTCAATAGGTTTTAAAAACTTTTGCTTTAATCCTCCGACCAAAAAATTGTCATTTCCAGTTTATTAAACTATTTTTGGAGATTAAAATTTTTGTAAAATGAATTATCATTTTCAGGCTCACAGACAGGTAAGGAGAAACCTTTTGGATATACTGCAAAACACCTCTCATGAAGATCTTTTGCTGATTCCGGACGGTTTCAACAATAATATGTATTGGAATATTGCACATACCGTTGCTACCCAGCAGCTTTTGCATTATTATCTGAGTGGCAACCCTTTCAGGATTGATAAATACTGGATTGAAACATATAAAAAAGGAACGCTGCCTAACCTGAACGTTCAAAAGTCGGAAGTTGAAGATTTAGAGTTTCTATTAACTGAAACTTCAAAGATTTTAATGAAGGATTATGACAGTGATTTCTTTTCGGACTATACACCTTATACCACAAGTTTTGGAATGGATCTGAAGAGCATTCAGGATGCAATTATTTTTAATAATATGCATGAAAGCCTGCATTATGGTTACCTTTTGGCACAAAAAAGAGCAATTTTAGGAGAAAAATATTAAAATGACAGATAAGAAAGACGATTTTATTTTCGGACTGCGTCCGGTAATTGAAGCTATTGAAGCGGGAAAAACTATTGACAAAATCTTTTTGCAGAATGCATTGCAAGGCCCTATTTATGCTGAACTGAAAACAATTTTAGCTCAAAATAAAATACGTCCCAATTACGTTCCGATTGAAAAGCTTAACCGCTTTACAAGAAAAAACCACCAGGGTGTTGTCGCTTTTATTTCAGATGTTCCGTTCCATAAAGTAGAAGACATAGTACCCCAATTATTTGAAGAGGGAAAAACTCCTTTTCTGTTAATCCTGGATCGATTAACTGATGTAAGAAATTTTGGTGCTATATGCAGAACAGCAGAATGCGTAGGAATTGACGCTGTGATCATTCCGGAAAAAGGTGCATCCCCTATTAATTCTGATGCCATTAAAACTTCAGCAGGTGCTATTTATAATGTGAAAATTTGTAAAGAGGCCAATCTTGCTCATACTGTAGACTTTCTTCAGCAAAGCGGAATTGCTGTATATTCAGCAACAGAAAAGGCACAAAAGCTTATCTATGATGTAAGCTTTACAGAGCCTTGTGCTATTGTAATGGGGAACGAGGAAACTGGAATTTCCAAGGAAGTATTACACCATTCCGATGAAAAAATAAAATTACCTATAGAAGGAAAAACCCAATCTTTAAATGTTTCTGTTGCCTGTGGTGCGATTTTATATGAAGCGGTAAGACAGAAAATGGCTGTCTCTCCAAATCTTTAATCCATGAAAACAATTCCGGAAACAGCGTACAGATAATCTAATGCGAGGGAAACAATTTGTCGGCAATATTCGAAAAGATTTACCGTAAAAACTATGAAAATCTTTTTTCAGAATATATTACCGGTCCGTTAAATATAAAGCAATCGATAGTTGGCACGAACTCTGCTGACTTATTAACCGGCTATAACGAAAAATGGATGATAATATCTATACCAGGAGTAACTGTAAGGATATTGCAGACAAAATAAATAAAAACAGTAGTAAAAATTAAAATAAATTAAATGAAAAACATAGCAGCAATAGCGCTAATATCCATAGCATTGGTTTCGTGTAAAAAGGAAACAACAAAAATTACAAAAGTAGATCCCAAAACAGGAAAGACCGTTACAGTGGAAGTTCCGGCTGATTCACTTGCAAAAGTTGCAGAAAATGCTGCAATTAAAGATTCTGCAGGAATTTATACCCAGACTTTTAAACTTGAAAAAGGAAAAACCTATCCTTTAACAACATATCAGAGGGATGTAAAAACAATGACAGATCCTCAGGGGAAAACATTGAACGGAACAAGTGAATCCACAGATGAGATGAGTTTTACTGTAAATGACGTTAAAAACAATATTTACGACATTACACTTAATCTTATTTCCAAAAGAAATTCTCAGACTGCAGAAGGAAAAACTATTGTAGTAGATACTAAACAGCCTATTCCTAAAGAAGACGACCTTAAAATGATCTGGAACATCAACAGGGCATTGACAAGCAATAAACTGAACATGAAAATGGATACAAAAGGAAATGTAATTTCCATTACCGGTTTTGAACCAGTTTATACAAAAGTTTCCAATGCAGTAGGTACTATCGTAAAGGATGCCAATCAGAAAGCCAGTGTTGTAGCAAGTCTGAAGGAAAGTTTTAACGAAAAAGTATTGAAAGACCAGTTCAGCAAAAACCTTACAATTATACCTAAAAAGGGTGTTAAAATAGGTGAAAAATGGACCAATACTGAAAATGCTGATCCTAACGGTAAGATTAAAGTGACTTCAAATTATGTATTAAAAAGTGTTGGAAATGGGGTTGCTGAGATTGGCGTAACAGGTGGAATTCCTAAAAAGACCGATAAACAGGCCCAGGGAGCAATGACTCACAGCATCAGCAGTGAGCTGGTACAGAACGGTACTATAAAGTTTGATGAAAATACAGGATGGATCAACAACCAGAATATTACAGTAAAAACAACGCAGATAGAAACCATTTCGGATGGAAAACAATCTCAATCCATGAAAAGCGTTTCCAATTCTTCTGTAATGGTAAATCCATCTGCTAAATAATTGAGGCTTATAAAATAAAAAAATATGAAGTGGATTCTTGAGCTAGTACTTACAGCTATTATTCTTTTCTTTGTCTGGAATATCCTTAGAAGGCTTTTTTTTAAGACTTTTTACAGTTACCGTTTCAACAATAACAATAATAAACAGCAGCAGGATATACAAAACTCAAAAAAGAATGCAAAGATCAATTGGGACGCAGAAACTGTGGACTACGAGGAAGTAAAAGAAACGAAGGATAAAAGGTAAAAATTCCAAGAAAATAAAAGATAATAACCAGCATGGCGAAAAATAAAAACTTAATTTATATTGCAATTTCATTAGTTGTATTTATAGTTTTAGCATTTTTATATTCCACTCCTGTTTTTACGGGAAAGCAACTTTTCCAGCATGACATTGTTCAGTACCGGGGAGGAGCAAAAGAACTTCTTGATTACAGAGCTAATAATGATAAAGAAACTTACTGGAGTGATTCCATGTTTGGGGGAATGCCTACCTACCAGATGGGTAGCCAGTTTAAGGGGGATATCATAAAAAAAATAGACAGTAATCTGAATTTCCTGCCAAGACCTGTTAATTATCTTTTTTTACTTTTTGCAGGATTTTTCCTTTTGGGAATGGTGGTGGTGAGAAACTGGAAGTACGCTCTGCTGGGGGCTACTTTTTTTGGTCTCTCAACTTATTTTTATATTATCATTGCAGCAGGACATAATGGTAAAGTAAATACGATTGAGTATTTTGCGCCTCTTTTAGCAGGTATATTACTGGTGTACATCAGAAAAAAGTATATTACTGGATTTATCGTAACCACCCTGTTTATGGGACTTCAGATTGCTGCCAACCATCCGCAGATGACCTACTATCTGTTCCTTGCATTAGGATTCCTCTTTATATCTGAATTGGTACGGGTTATCAAAAAGAAAACCCCGATGAAGCACTTTATCGTTTCCTCGGCTATTATAGCAGTTTCATGTATCATTGGTGTGGGAATGAATTCGCAAAGGATCATGGCCAATTCCGAGTATATTAAAGAAACTGTACGCGGCAAACAAATCTTAAATACAGAAAGTCATACTGCCGGAAAATCCGGAATGGATAAAGAAAGTATGCTAATGTGGAGCTACGGAAGACTGGAAACACTAAACCTTTTTATTCCAAGACTAATGGGTGGAGGAAGCCAGGAACCTGAAGCTAAAGAGATAATGAACCACATTCAGGAGATGATTCAGGAAAATGTTTCTTCTCAGGCAGAAATGGACAGGATTTCCAAAGGATTTGCAAGTGTTACCTACTGGGGTGACCAGCCGGGAACTTCGGGACCTGCCTATCAGGGAGCTATTGTTTGTTTTTTAGCTATTTTAGGATTCTTTTTTGCCGGAAAAAAATACCGCTACTGGATTTTAGGGGCTTCTATACTGACTATTCTGCTGGTATGGGGAAGCAACTTTATGCCATTGTCGGACTTCTTTATAGACTACGTTCCGTTTTACAATAAATTCAGAGCACCCTCTTCCATTCTTGTTATTGTTGAGCTCTTATTCCCGTTAATTGCAATTATTGGTTTGTATAAATTCTTTACAGATGAAAAATTGACAGAAGAATATAAAAAGAAAATTCTTTTTTATGTGAGTGGCGGGACATTAGGTTTGCTATTAATTCTTTTAATTTTTGGAAAGAGCATTCTTGGCTTTGCTACGGACAATGAAAAATTGTATTTCCCTCCTTTCCTATTAGACTATCTGGTAGATGAAAGATTCAAATTATTTAAAGTTGATGCATTAAAAGCATTTATCTATGTAGCAATAGCTGCTGTGGCTTTATTCCTCACGATGAAGAAAAAGCTAAATCAGAATATCGCATTGGTCATTATAGGTGTTGTAAGCTTATTTGATCTATGGACTGTAAACAAACGCTATCTGAATGACGACAATTATGTAGATAAAGTATTTGCAGAAAATCCTTTTCAGACGGAAAGCTCGGATCTTCTTGCTGAAAAAGTACAGGCAAATCCAAATCTTGGTTCTATTCTGGCCAATGTGAATGTCAACAAAACATTGGAAACCATTGCTGAAAAAGACAAAACACACTACAGGATTTTCAATAATATTCTTGGAACTTTCAGTGAAACGAATACTTCTTATTTCAAATCTTCAATTGGTGGTTATCATGCGGTAAAACTAAGAAGATACGATGATGTGATCAATGAATATTTCCAGATTATGGATTCTGTAAAAGTTCCTAATATGCTCAACCTTTTAAATGCAAAATACTGGGTTGTAGGGGGACCGGAAAAACCTCAGGTCATTCCTAATACAAAAGCTAATGGAAATGCATGGTTCGTATCAGAAGTTAAAGTGGCCAATACTCCGAACGAAGAACTAAAGCTGATCGGAGAGGTTGACACTAAAAAAATTGCAATTGTAGGAAAAGAAGACGGTAAACCTTTTTTAGAAAGAGATAAATTTATCCTACCCGATTCTACAGCATTTATTAATCTAACCAAATATCAGCCTAACGAATTAGAGTTTAAATCTAAATCTAAAACACCACAATTGGCGGTATTCTCAGAAATTTACTATCCTCACGGATGGAAAATGTTTATCGACGAAAAAGAAGTCCCTTATATCAAGGCAGATTATCTTCTTCGTGCGGTTCAGGTTCCCGCAGGGGAACATCATATCAGAATGGTCTTTGAACCTGAAGTGATCGAAAAAGGAAAATGGATTTCTTTATTTTGCTTCGGATTATTTATCGCATTAAGTGCCTTTGGGATTTTCTGGATGAATAAAAAGAAGAAGGAAGCCCTAACCGAGGAAAAAGTTTAAATTATTCTTATACCCGGTCATCTTAATCGCTGGTTAAAAAACATATTAAGATGACCGGCATTTATCTCTGCAATATTTCCATCCATGGAAGAGAAGAAAGTCCTTATTATTACTTATTACTGGCCTCCCGCAGGAGGTCCTGGTGTTCAGAGGTGGCTGAAGTTCGCAAAATATTTACCTGATTTTGGGTGGAAACCTATTATTTACACTCCGGAAAATCCGAGTTACCCTTTATTGGATGAAAGCTTGCTGAAAGAAGTTCCAAGAGACCTGAAAATTGTAAAAACAACAATCTGGGAACCTTACCAGCTTGCTGAAAAACTAAATAAAAGTAATAAGAAGTTTAAGGCCGGCCAATTTGATGTAGGCAAAAACCAAAGCTGGAAATCTAAGCTTTCCATTTGGGTAAGGGGAAACTTTTTCATTCCTGATGCAAGAGTTTTTTGGGTAAAACCATCGGTTAAATTCCTGGAACATTATATAAAAGAAAACAAAATTGATTTCATTGTAACTTCAGGTCCTCCCCACTCTTTACATCTTATAGGCTTACAACTTAAAAAGAAACTTTCCACACTAAAATGGATTGCAGATTTCAGGGATCCATGGACAGAAATCTCCTATTATAAGCATCTCAAACTTACCAAAAGATCTGATCAGAAACACAGAAAACTGGAAAGTGAAGTTTTCAGAAATGCAGACATTACCCTTGCAACCAGTTATACAGATGCTGAAAATTTCCGAAAAAAGGGTGCTAATGCAGTTTGCATTACAAATGGATTCGATGAAAGTGATGCTGTATCTGTTGAACAAAATCTCGAAATTCCACAATCACAGAATACTAAGACCGAGGATAATCAAACACATTTCACCTTGAGCTACATTGGTGTTCTGGAACAGCTTCGCAACCCTGAAAATTTATGGACGGTCCTGGATCATCTTATAGAAACAGATTCATCATTTGCCCAACATTTTATATTAAAATTCGCAGGAAGAATCGATGACAGGATTCTTGAAACCTTAAACAATTCCAGTTTAAAAAAACACATTCATGATTTGGGATACCTTTCTCATGAAAAAGCCATTGAAGAAATGAAATCTTCAGACATGCTTTTAATCACAAATTTTCCTAACGAATCTTCCAAAGGAATTATTCCCGGAAAAATATTTGAATACCTGGCTACCGGCAAACAGATCATTTCGTTTGGTCCTGCCGATGCTGATGTATCAAAAATATTGGATGATACAAATGCAGGAAAGCACTTCAGTTATCAGGATTTGGACAACATAAAGGACTTTATACTTGAAAAATACAAGTTGTGGAAAAAAGGAAATCTTCTCGAAAACACTCAAAATATTGAACAGTTCTCAAGAAGAAATCTTGCTAAAAATTTATCTGAAATATTGGATCAGACAGTCCACTGATCATTAATTACAGCTATTATATAATATTTTCCTTCAAACTCTTCATATACAAAACGAAGAGTCTTCCAGTCCATTTCCCCGTATTTTTCTGTTCCTTTAATATAATTCTCTGTGAAATCATGACCGGGGTAAATTTCTTTTAAATTATTAAGAGAATTTCCTCCACCCTGAAATTCATTAAAAGAATAAGTGGAATGTGTAAAATCTTTTGAGAAAACCCATTTTTCAAGGTAATCCTTTATAGTTTCTTTATACAGTTCTCCTGATCCATCATGAGATCCCCAGGTAAACTGCGTTTTCGTTTGAACATACTTTTCAAAGTCGGCTTTGGAAAAATGTTTATCATCTTTGAGATCTACAAAAGCATACATAGAAAAACGAATCCCTTTCTGGGGATGGATGAACTCTGAAAATTTCTGATAATCCTTGTTTTTTAAGGCTTGCAGAATTTCATCATTTGTTTTCTTTATGATATCTTTCTTTTCTGCCTCACTCATTTTCGGAACAGCAACAGTGTCAGTTTTCACGTGGCCAGCAGAGTCTGTTGTATTTATGGTAGGATTTACTGTATTCTTTTTACAAGCTACAAGGCTTATGATCAATAATAGTGGAATGAATAACTTCTTCATCTTTTTTAATGTTAATTACAGAAAATCACCAAAACTAATGCCAGAAAAATAAGTAAATTTGTTATATGGAAGTTTTAGATATCCTCATTATCGGAGGAGGACCTATCGGATTGAATTGTGCCTTAGAGGCGCAAAAAAATAATCTCTCTTACATTATTATCGAAAAAGGGACAATTGTCAACTCCCTGTACAATTATCCTTTGTATATGCGTTTTTTTTCTACAGCTGAAAAACTGGAAATTGCCGAAATTCCGTTTATATCAGCAGCCCCTAAACCAGGCAGGCAGGAAGCTCTGGAATATTACCAGGGAATCACAAGACAAAAGAACCTCAACATTCGTCTTTATGAAAAAGTAATCAGAGTTTCTAAAAAAAATGAGATTTTTGAGATTGAATCTTCCAAATCCATATACTATGCGAGGAATGTGATCATTTCAACCGGATTTTACGACATCCCTAACCTGATGAATATTCCCGGGGAAGACTTACAGAAAGTCAGACATTACTATTCCGAACCTTATCCGTATGCCAAGCAAAAGATTGTTGTTGTAGGTTCAAGCAATTCAGCTGTAGATGCCGCGCTGGAAACATACCGCAAGGGTGCGGAGGTTACCATGATCATACGCCAATCCGAAATATCGAAAAGTGTAAAATATTGGGTAAAACCCGATATTGAAAACAGGATTGCAGAAGGAAGTATTACCGCTCATTTTAATTCTGAATTGATAGAAATCAAAGAACATAGTGTTGTATTTAAAGATAAAAACGGAGAGATCAATGAAATTCAAAATGACTTTGTTCTCGCTATGACCGGATATCTGCCGGACTTTGGCTTCCTGATCAATGCAGGAATTGAGCTCCAGGGAGAATGTCTCAATCCTGTATACGACTCTGAAACCATGGAAACAAATATTCAAAACCTCTATCTTGCAGGCGTGGTTTGTGGTGGAAAAGACACGCATTTATGGTTTATTGAAAACTCAAGGATCCACGCTGATATGATTATAAAGAATATCCTAAAAACAAGGGAAAATTAATAGCTTAAATTTTCGGCAATATTTCAAAAGTCAGCCTTTACACCCAAAATAAAATTCCGTCGGGCAGCAGGATTATAAAAACGATTTCCAAAAGCATTGGTATCAAATCCCAAAACATAATCTGTATTGTAAAGATTTTGAATCTGAAGGTATACGTTCAGCTTAGTCTTTTCAAAATAGACGGGAATTCCCAGTTGTATATTTCCAACGATACTAGATTCAGACCAGACAGAATTGGCGTCATTTAAAGGAATCTTCGAAGTATAGAAATGAGAATAATCTACAGAAACTTTCCTTAACACAATAAAATTAAATAAACTGCTTATCGTAGTTGACGGAACACCCGTTACATCATTTCCGGAAAAATTCTGATTTCCCTGCGCATAATTTTCAAACCTGAACCGGTAAAAACTACCTGAAAATCTGAACTTAAACCTGTTAAAAATAGTATTATTTACATTAAAGCCTTTTGATTCTATCAATACTTCTACCCCTCTTTGCTTGATATTTCCCTGATTAATAAAAAACTCCTCGCCTTTCTCATTCTGTCTCCTTACAATAGCATCCATCATCCGGAAATCGAAATAGTTTCCTTCCAGAAATAAAAAATTACCGAACTGCTTACGGATCCCAATTTCCTTATTCCATCCATATTCAGGAACAAGGTCCAGATTAAATTCCTGATTAGAAGAACGGATTTCTTCATTAGTAGGTGCTGAATTTCCTTTCCCGATCTTAGCTCTTACTGAAAGTCCTTTTTCCAAAACATAAGTAAGCCCGATATTGGGAAGCCATTGTTTTCTGAAATGTACTTTTCCACTGCCTGTTCCTGGATAAAGCCTTTCCCATTCATAAGAATTGGCGTTCATGCTAACAGATATATCCGTATATAATCTCTCATTAAAATTTAGTTTCTGGGACAGAAAATAAAATCCGGAAATATTCTTAAGATTATCAAAATTTTGAAAGTCTTTTTTTATTCCCTTAATATTGTCATAGTTTCTGACCATTATCGAATTGCTACCTCCTTCAAATCCTAAGCGCCATTCTGCTGTAATCTTGTTCCAGTGTTCTTCATAATTGAGGTGTGTCCTTATGGCAAAGTTTTTTTCAAATCTCCTTTCATAATTGGTAATAAAAGGATTTGAAAAATCTACATAAGAGCCCTGCAACATTATAAAATGGGAAAATTTAGGACTCAAGCTGAATTGATTTGAAACACCTGCCAGTAACATTTTATTCCGTATGCCTGCGTCTTGTTCCACGGCACCGGGAAGTGTGGATGTTGCCGGCCTTGCCTGTTTCCTATCTCTTTGCATCTGCTCTAAAGTAATTCCTCCGGGAGTTTGGTAGTCCAGATCTGAAAACAGAACCATCGCATTCATAGTCGCTTTCTCACTATATTGAAAACGGTCTTTTAAAAAAAATTGTTTTCTTTCGATAGCTGATTGCTCACGGTAAGAATCACTCCGATAATAATTTTGAAAAACTTCGAGAAAATGTTTTCCAAGCTGTTTTGAAAAATCAAAGCTTTGATTCAATGTTCCGTAACTGCCTATTGAAATATTTGCTGATGTATTTTCCGAAGATCTCGTTTTAAGAAGAAGGGCTCCTCCTGTAGCTGCACCATAATCTCCACCCTCCGGTCCTTTGTAGATCTCCATCCTGTTAATAAGTTCAGGAGAAATAATATTAAAATAGGTATTTCCCGATGCGTCAGAAAGGATAAAATCATCAAGATATACTTTAATATTCCGTACCCCAAATGGAGACCTCAGCGTACTGCCACGAACAGAAATCCTGTAACTTCCCGGGGAACGCTCTTCCATTCTTGCTCCGGCAATTTGATTAACCGATTCCAGAAGCCGTTCGGGTGTATTCTGGCTCAAGAGATCCTGAGTAATGACAGCAACAGATTTTGTCGAACGTAAGTATGAAGATGTTTTTTTATAGGCATCAATTTTGACTTCCGAAATCAATTCAGCAGAATCTCTTATTTGGGAAGAGAAAAATGAACTGCAAATGATAAAGAATAAAAAACTGATCCTCACCATTCTACAAATCTAATAAATGATTTCTTAATCAGCCTCTTCTTTCGATTTTTTTTCAGATAACATCCATGGAACAATAAAATAAAAAGCAACTGCAATAAGAGCAGCGAGGGTTCCTGTTCCCAACCATAAAACCTTAAATCCCAGTTTCTCTGCAATCAAAGTTCCTACATAGGGAGTAACAATAAAAGCTATAGAAAATGATATCCCGTTCAATCCCATATAAGCACCTTTATTATTAGAACCTGACCTTAAAGCTGTAATCGTAGACATAAAAGGTAAGGTCCAAATTTCACCGACGCATAGCATTGTCATGGAAATAAGCAACGTTAGCATTGTGTAATCAAAAGCAAGCATCGCGTATGAAAATCCACAGAGCAAAGTTCCTACCAGCATGGTGATTCCCAAGGTAAAATATTTCTCAGCAATCTGAACAAAAGCCATTTCAAGCAATACAATCAAGAAACCGCTATATCCTAAAAGATATCCTATATGTTCCTGGCTAAGGTGAGCTGTATCCTTATAAAATATCGTAAGTGTGCTGAAAAGCTGGAAAAAACATATCGCAAACAACATACAGAAGAAACAATACAGCAGAAACTTTCCGTCCCGGTAAGGAGATCCTTCTTTAACATGAACGGTGCTTTTTTTCATGTTTTGGGCTTTCCTCAGGGCTAATGTATTTCTCTTTTTAAAGAACACAATATAAGTGATACCAGCTATTAATGCAGCCAAGGCATTACTGTAAAAAAGAAATTCATAAGAAATGGCCGATAAAATACCTCCTAAAGCCGGTCCTATAGAAAACCCCAGATTTACGGCCATTCTGTTTAAGGAAAATGCCCGGGTAATATTTTCAGGTCTTGCATATTTGGTGATTGCTACCGAATTGGCAGGACGAAACGTTTCACTAACAATACTTTGTGCAAGGATAATCCCCGCTAATCCAACCTCGGTCGTAAAAAGAGGAATCATACAAAACAAAGGTACGCTCAGGAGCAAACTTAGACTTTGAACTCTATACTCTCCGATCTTATCCGTGATCATTCCTCCCAGCCATGAACCCAATACCGACCCAATTCCAAAAAAACTCAAAACAACACCTGAGTTCTCTATGCTGAAATGTAAATGCGCAGTCATATACACTCCTAAAAATGGGAGTACCATTGAACCGGCACGATTGATGAGCATTACCAACGCCAGCATCCAGCTTTCTTGAGACAGTCCTTTAAAAGAACTTGTATAGATCTTAATTAATTTCACGGGAATAAATTCTTGGGAACGGTTTTCGAAGACACAAAATTAGGCAAATTAAGTCAGAGCATGGTCCTTAAATTTATTTTCTCTGAAAAATAATTGAATCCCCGATTGCAGGAACCATTCAATATAAAAATAATTCAATTGATAATCCAACGGGTTCCTTTACAAATTTTGTAAATTGCAGATAAACCTTCTTGAACAAATACTAATGTAAATCAACAATTTTTCACTATCCAAATTAATTCCATTATTAATGACCACCAAAACAAAATTGTATGAATTTTAAAAATGTAACTGTTGCGGGCAGTGGTGTATTGGGATACCAAATCGCTTTCCAGGCAGCTTTCCATGGTTTTAATGTAACCGTTTATGATATCAGTGACGAAATTTTAGAAAAGGCAAAGGAAAAATTCAATATACTCAGTGAAGCTTTTACAAAAGACTTAAAAGCAACAAAAAACCAGCTGGACACAGCATTCAAAAATCTTACTTATACATCTGATTTGGCAGCATCTGTACAAAATGCAGACCTTTTGATAGAAGCCGTACCCGAAAACCCGAAAATTAAAATCGCTTTTTACAGGAGTGTAGCAAAATTAGCTCCTGAAAAAACCGTCTTCGCAACGAATTCGTCATCATTACTACCCAGTCAGTTTGCTAAAAAAACAGGAAGACCGGAAAAGTTTATTGCACTACATTTTGCCAATGAAATCTGGAAACATAACACAGCAGAAGTTATGGGACATCCGGGGACCTCTTCTAAAGTGTTTGATGATATCATGGAATTTGCAAAAGCCATTGGAATGGTCGCATTACCTATTTATAAAGAACAACCCGGCTATATTGTCAACTCATTGTTGATGCCGTTACTAAGCTCTGCATTGGAATTATGGGTAAATAAAGTATCGGATATCAAAACTATTGATAAAACATGGATGGTGGCCACCGGAGCACCAATGGGTCCTTTTGGGATACTGGATGTTGTAGGCATTACTACTGTTTATAATATTAATAAAATTGCAGCAGATTCTTCCAGATCACCTGTAATGCTTAAAATATCAAAAAAATTAAAAAAGGAATATATTGATAAAGGAAAATTAGGTGCCATAAGCGGTAAAGGTTTTTACAACTATCCCAATCCGGCGTACGGGAAAAAAAATTTCCTGAAATAGTTTCTCTCATTCTTATCCGGATAAAACAATAATAAAAAACAGGATCTATTTTGTAGATCCTGTTTTTTTTTATATGATAAGAAACTTATTCTGGTTTATAAGAATCTTTAAGTGTCACGGTACGGTTAAATACCAGGTTCCCTTCAGTCGAATCCTGATCTTTCGTAAAATATCCGATTCTCTGGAATTGAAGCGGCTCTCCTACTGCAACATCTTTAAGGCCCGGCTCCGCAAAACCTTGAATAACAGAAACAGATTCAGGGTTCACAAAGTTAAGGAAGTCCACATCTTTTTCTGCATCAGGTTGCTCAACGGTAAATAGCTGATCATAAATTCTTACCTCCACCGGAATTGCATGGTTTGCTGATACCCAATGTAAGGTTCCTTTTACTTTTCTCAAGCTTTCTTCTGTTCCGCTTCCTGACTTGCTCTTTTCATCATACGTTGCATAGATGGTCGTAATCTCTCCGTTTTCATCCTTCTCTACTCTTTCAGCTTTGATGATATATGCAGATTTCAAACGAACTTCACCTCCTAATTTTAACCTGAAGAATTTATTATTTGCTTCTTCTTTAAAGTCTTCACGTTCAATATATAGTTCTCGCGAGAAAGGAATTTCTCTCGTTCCGGCATTTTCCTGCTCCGGATTGTTTTCAGTCTCCAACCACTCTTCTTTACCTTCCGGATAGTTTTCAATCACTAATTTTACAGGATCAACTACGGCCATAACACGTTTAGCTACTTTATTCAGGTCCTCACGAACGCAGAAATCCAATAGCTGAATCTCAATAAGGTTTTCTCTTTTGGCTACTCCTACTTTTTCAATAAAATTCCTAATGGATGTAGGGGTAAATCCTTTTCTTCGCATTCCTGAAATTGTAGGCATTCTTGGGTCATCCCACCCTGTTACTACTTTTTCAGCAACTAATCTCTGTAACTTTCTTTTGGATGTGATCATATAGGATACATTCATCCTTGCAAATTCTCTCTGCTTCGGAGCTACTTTGGGCTCTTCATATACCTGATCCAGATACCAGTTATACAATGGTCTGTGATTTTCAAACTCCAAAGAACATAAAGAATGTGACACTTGTTCCAAATAATCTGACTCTCCATGAGCCCAGTCATACATCGGATAGATTTTCCAGTCTGTTCCTGTTCTGTGGTGAGGTCTTTTCAGAATTCTGTACATTACAGGATCACGCATATTCATATTAGGAGAAACCATATCAATTTTTGCACGAAGAGACATCGTACCTTCTTCAAACTCTCCGTTTTTCATTCTCTCGAATAAATCCAGAGATTCTTCAACAGGACGGTTTCTGAAAGGGCTTTCCACTCCGGGTTCAGTTGGATTTTTTCTTTGTTCTGTAATCACTTCAGACGGTTGCTCGTCCACATATGCTTTTCCTTCTTTGATTAATCTTACAGCCCAGTCATAGAGCTGCTGGAAGTAGTCAGATGCGTACAATTCTTTATCCCATTTGAAACCTAGCCATTCTACATCTTTTTTAATAGAATCTACAAATTCCTGTTCTTCTTTTTCAGGATTTGTATCGTCGAAACGAAGGTTTACAGGAGCGTTGTATTTTTCTCCCAGTCCAAAGTTGATGCAGATGGCTTTGGTGTGCCCTACATGTAAATAACCATTTGGTTCTGGGGGAAAACGGAAACGGATTTGATCTCTGTTCAAACCATTTGCCAAATCATCTTCTATAATTTGTTCAATAAAATTGAGCGATTTTTTTTCTTCTTCCATTATTTAATTAAAAGTTAAAAGTTATATTTTAAATATAACCCATTCGCAAATTTAGCGAAAATTTAGGGTTTATGAAAGGGCTGATTTAAAAGCATATTGACTAAAAATCCAATATTTTTTCCGAAATTTATACCCCTAAAACCTATCACAAAATAATTATGGCTGTTTATATCTTAAGTAACAGGAAGATCGTCCGTCATAAAAACGAAACCGTTGATTCATTTTCCAATGATGAATATTCCATTCCTAATTTCAGAATCGCAAAATGTGATTTTACCAATTATAAGGAACCAACTGCTCAGGAAAAGAGAAAAAAAAATTACACCAACAGGAATATATTAAATTATCAGCTTTTTTCAGAACCTGAAAAACAAGGATACCAGGAAGTTCTTGATGTTTTATTAAGCGAAAAAAATATCAAAAAATCAAAAGTTACAGCCGATAACCTGGGGGGAACCCAAAGGATGTTTTATGAATTGTATAAAAACATGTCTTCTACCAAATCCAGAAGTGACGTTTTAATATTTATCCATGGTTATGCCTACGATTTCGACGATGAACTGGAAGCTATTATTGATCTGAAAAAACTGTTTATCGATAGTCCGGAATCTCCAGTTGAGCATATCCTGTTTGTGAGCTGGCCAGCTTCAAGCAGTATTGTTCCGCTTACCTACTTTGACGATAAAGCATCCAGCATTAATTCCGGAACCTCATTAATGAGGCTGTTCTATTTTTACACTCAGTTCCTAAAGGATATTTTTTCCAACCGGGATTTAGCTCCGTGTAACCAGAGAATTCATCTGATGGCTCATTCCTTGGGAAACAGGGTGCTTCAAAGTATGCTGTACAGTCTTAAAAGCGAAAATATTCTAAGAGTAATTGATCAGGTTCTTTTATTGAATGCTGATGTAACTTATAAAGTATTTGAAGACTCTGAGGACTCCTTTAACAAACTTCCTTTACTTGCCAATCGCGTTTCAATTTATTTAAACCGAAAAGATGCCGTTCTGGGCATTTCCCAGTTTACCAAAAATATTCTCACTCCGAGATTGGGAAAAAACGGCCCCAGTGATATTGAAAAATTTAAAGATATTGTGTCTATTGTAGACTGTACCTTTATTGAGAACGACCTCAAAGATGGTTTAAAATTTGAGCTTGGAAACCACTGGGGATATCTCTCTAGTTCACAGGTACAAAATGACATTTTTCAGACCCTGAACGGAGTTGATAGAAACCTCATTACCAATAGAATAAGCAATTATGAAAATATTTTCACAATTGTATCAAAATAGTGACTTATACAAAATTAACAATAAAATAACAGAACAATAATTGCGAAAAATTTAATTTGGCACGAAGATTGCTTATATCTAAAGATAGAGAATTAATTAAAATTTCCGGTCATGAAAAAGTTTAAAGAAAAGGTTTCTATTTTAATAGAAAACATCAAAAAAACGATTTTCATAAATGATGAAGTTTAATCAATGTACACCAACAGAAAAATAACACAATTTCATGTTGAAATCATGCTTTAAAAAGCAAGCGTTCCCCAATTAGTTCCAAATGATTGTCAAAATTATTAGTAAATAAGCCTCCGGTTCCTAAACCTTGAGGCATTTTACTATTTTTAGTATAGGTATACTGGGCTATTGCATTTAATCCTATATTACTTTCCAGCGCCGAAGTTATCCACCATCCTATATTATTTTGTTCTGCAAGAGAAATCCATTCGTCAGATCCCGAAAAACCTCCAATCAAAGACGGTTTAAGAATAATATATTGCGGTTTAATTGCTTCCAGTAGTTTATTCTTTTCGCCGGTATCAACAATTCCGATCAATTCCTCGTCCAGAGCAATTGGTGTTGGTGTATCGCTGCACAACATGGCCATATCATTCCAATTTCCAGCCTTAATAGGTTGTTCTATAGAATGAATATGTAAATCCGATAGCTGTTTTAAAACAGTCTTTGCTTCTTGTGTATTGAATCCTCCATTCGCATCAACCCGCAATTCCAAACTGCTTTCCGGAAATTTCTTTCTCAATTTTTTCAGCACTTCATGTTCGGATTCCCAATCAACCCCTATTTTCAATTTAATGCAATGGAAACCTTTTTCAAGTTTTTCCCGGATCTGTTCTTCCATAAACCCGACATCTCCCATCCAGATTAGCCCATTGATCGTAATGGGAATCTGCCCCTGTGTAAATTGACTGGGAAAATAAAGATGTCCTCCATTCTTTAAATTAAGGATAGCCTGCTCGTATCCAATCCAGATGGATGGAAATTCTATTAACTCTTCTCTTAAGAATTCAGGAGTCTGTCCGATATTCTCACAAAGCCATTTGAGTTTTTCTTCATAATCTGGTCTGTCGTCAAAGCTTAGCCCTCTGAAAACGGCACACTCTCCCACTCCCTTTCTATCATTTTCCGAAATTTCAAGAATAAAAGTTTCTTTTTCATGCAAAACGCCACGAGATGTTCCACTCGGGCGTTTGAATTTTAATAAATATCTGAAGTATTTTGCGATCATTTATTTCACATTATCTATTCGCATAAATTCCTCTGCTTTTTCTACCATGGCAACACTTCCACAGAAAAATGGAATTCTCTGATGAAGCTCTGTAGGCTCAACTTCCAGAATTCTTCTGAATCCATCCGTTGCTTTTCCCCCAGCCTGCTCAGCAAGGAATGCCATAGGATTACATTCATAAAGCAGCCTTAGTTTACCATTAGGAGCTTGTGAATAAGAAGGATAAATATAAATCCCTCCTTTCAGCATATTTCTATGGAAATCAGCAACAAGAGAACCAATATATCTTGATGTGTAAGGGCGGTCACCTTCTTCCATCTGACAATATTTCAGATAGTTTTTAACTCCCTGAGGGAATTTGATATAGTTTCCTTCGTTGATAGAATAAATTTTCCCCGTTGCCGGAAATTTCATATTGGGATGAGAAAGATAATAAGTACCCAGAGAAGGATCCAAAGTAAATCCGTTCACTCCGTTTCCTGTGGTATATACAATCATTGTAGAAGATCCATAAATTACATAACCTGCTGCAATCTGGTTCACTCCTTTCTGAAGGAAATCTTCTAACTGAACAGGTGTGCCCGGCTCAGAAACCCTTCTGTAAATAGAAAAAATAGTTCCCACAGAAACATTCACATCAATATTTGAAGAACCATCAAGAGGGTCAATCAAAACTACATACTTGCTAAGATGCCCATTTCCTACACATTTAATATCAATAAAGTCATCATTTTCTTCGGAAGCAATTCCACAAACTACCTCTCTTTGCGATAATGCCGTAATGAATATCTCATTAGCAAGGACATCCAGCTTCTGCTGCTCTTCCCCCTGAACATTCTCATTACCTGCTTTTCCAATGATATCTGCAATTCCTGCTTTATTTACTTCTCTGTTTACAACTTTTGAAGCCAATCTTATAGCACTTAGAAGTCGGGAAAGTTCCCCTGTAGAATACTGAAAATCTTCTTGTTTATCTATAATAAATTCTCCTAAAGTCTGCAACGATTGATCTGACATATTTTACTTTTTACGATTTGCCCAAATTTCGTAAAATTTATTACAATCTAAAAAAAATTCTTTCAAAAGCCATTACAAACTGTATATCAAACACATACAACATAACAAACATAACATATTGTCTTTAACCTTTGTATAATTGATTCCCGTTTTCGCTCCCAGCTAAATTTCATCAATTCACACTATTATTAACAATATAGCATCATTACGTCGAGATAATATTAATAAATCTGGAATAATATTGCATAAAATCCATTCATCTTATCATTTATCATAAAAATCTTTATCTCATCCTACCCTTCGGGTATTTCATATCTCATTGTAAATTTATAATTTTGACCTCCGTAAAAAACTCAACTATTTTTTATCTAACAATTTTATTTTTAATATTTTAATGAAAATTTTCAAGTTTGGTGGAGCATCTGTAAAAGATGCTGAAAGCGTAAAGAATGTGTCAATGGTTTTAAAAAGCCAGGGATTTGCCAAATGTTTGCTGGTAATTTCAGCAATGGGCAAAACGACGAATGAATTGGAAAAGGTTGTGGAGCTTTATTTCAAGAAGGAAAACTATCAAACTGAAATTAAGATTATTAAACAGAAACATATTGAAATTGCTGAAGGGCTTTTTCAGGAAAATCATCCTGTATTTGCAGAAATCAATTTATTTTTTGACGACCTTGACTCTTTTTTAAGAAGAAATAAGTCGCCTAATTACAATTTCGTTTACGATCAGGTGGTAAGCTGTGGAGAAATGATTTCTACAAAGATAGTAAGTGAATATCTGAATGAAATACAGTTTATCAATCAGTGGCTGGATGCCAGAGATTATATTAAAACAGATAATTCTTACAGGGATGGTAATGTAGATTGGAAAAAAACAGAGGAATTTATTTCTACCCTGAATTCTGAAATTTGTTATGTAACGCAAGGATTTATTGGATCCGATGAAAATAACTTCACGGTAACATTAGGAAGAGAGGGTTCAGATTATTCTGCTGCTATTTTTGCTTATTGTATGAATGCAGAGGCAATGACCATATGGAAAGATGTACCAGGCGTAATGACAGGGGACCCGAGAAAATTTAAGGATGTTACCCTTCTTTCCAATATTTCATATGAAGAAGCAATCGAAATGGCTTATTACGGAGCGAGTGTAATTCACCCGAAAACCCTTCAACCACTACAGCAAAAAAGCATTCCTTTCTACGTAAAATCTTTTGTAGATCCTACAAAAGAAGGAACAAAAGTAGGAGCTTCAGAAAAAAACCAGCACGAAGAAACATATATTTTAAAAGAAAATCAGAATCTTTTAAAAATATCTACAAGGGATTTTTCATTTATTGCAGAAGATCACATGAGTCAAATCTTCAGTCTTTTGTCAAGACATAAAATTAAAGTTTCCTTGATGCAGAATTCTGCAATTTCACTAGCTTTATGTTTGGAAGATAAATTCAATGCAATTGATGAGCTGAATGAAGAACTACAGAAAGATTTCAGAACTGATGTAGTTAAAAATGTGTCCTTATTCACTGTAAGAAATGCGAAGATGGATAACATTGATAAATTTTACCAGGAAAAAAGTGTATTATTGGAACAGATTTCAAAGAATACGCTTCAGATGGTAACACAATAAATATAATTGCGACTAAACACATATGAGCTTAATTTCGAAAAACGATTTAATCCAGGCTTCCGGCTTAAGTAAAATAGGGTTCCTAAAGAATCCTGTGGCATCTGCTATCATGAGCGTTGCTAAAATAAATGAAGTCAATAAACTATATGATAAACTAAAAGACAAGGAAGGTAAAGACTTTTTCGATTCATTTGTGAGGGAAAGAAACTTAAGCTATATTGCTTTTGAAGAAGATTTGGCTAAAATTCCCAAAACAGGTCCATTTATTTTGGTATCCAATCATCCTCTTGGAGCAATTGATGGGATATTGATGTGTAAAATATTAACAGAAGTGCGTCCGGATTTCAAAGTAATGGGTAATTTTCTACTGGAGAAAATAAAACCAATGGAACCGTATGTAATTTCTGTAAATCCATTTGAAAACAGAAAAGGTGCTTACAGCAGCTCTTCCGGAATGCGTGAAACTTTAAAACATCTTGAAAACGGAGGATGTGTAGGTATTTTTCCAGCTGGTGAGGTTTCCAATAAAAACAATCCTTATAGTGAGATTTTGGATAAGGAATGGGAAAAGCCCGCTCTAAAACTGATCAAAATGGCAAAAGTACCGGTTGTGCCCATGTATTTTCATGCAAAAAACAGTACTTTATTTTATCAGGTTGCAAAGATCCATGCTAATTTACAAACCCTGATGTTACCATCAGAAATGATGAATGACAGGGAAAAACCTATCCGTATCAGGATCGGTAAACCGATTGCGGTAAAGGCTATGGATGAAATGGAGACCATCGAAGAGTTGGGTGAGTTTTTAAAGCGTAAGGTTTATATGATGAAATCTTACTACGAAAAGAGAAAATCATTAGCGCAGGTTATCAACCTGCAAAACCTATCATTAAAATTCCCTTTACTTAAAGAAGAAAATATTGTACAGAATATTATTGATGAAACTCCCAAAGAAAATATTCTTTCTGACATCAATAAGCTGAGAGGTACGGATAAAATGCTTTTCAGTAATGGCAATTACGAAATCTATTTTACAACCTATGAAGAAATTCCTTCCGTAATGAGGGAAATAGGCAGACAAAGGGAACTTACATTCCGTGCTGTAGGAGAAGGCAGCAATCTCCCTTTTGATCTTGATGAATACGATAAACATTATCACCATCTTTTTCTTTGGGACAATACGGCAGAGACACTTGTCGGAGCTTACAGGATGGCTTTGGGTAAAGATGTCATGAAAAAATATGGCATCAAAGGATTCTATACCAGTTCACTTTTTGAATTTGAACAGGATATCCATCCGTTCTTCAAAAAGGTTATTGAAATGGGGAGAGCCTATATCTGCCAGGAATATCAACAGAAACCTCTTCCACTTTTTTTATTGTGGCGGGGAATTGTTCATGTATGCCTGAGAAATTCTGATCATAAGTTCCTGATGGGTGGCGTGAGTATTTCCAATAAATTCTCCGAATTTTCAAAGTCTTTAATGATTGAGTTCATGCGCTCAAATTATTATGACGGAGCCGTTGCCCAATACATCACTCCAAGAAACGAATACAAGGTAAAGCTTAGAGACCGCGACAAAAATATCTTTTTCGAGGAGATGGAATCCGATCTTAATAAGCTTGACAAAATCATTGATGATCTTGAACCGGAATTAAGATTACCTGTTCTGATCAAAAAATACATAAAGCAAAACGCAAAAGTAATCGCATTTAATGTGGATCCAAACTTCAATGATGCTATTGATGGACTAATGTATATTCGAATCAGTGATCTTCCGGAAAGCACGATTAAGCCGGTACTGGAAGAAATGAGTGAACAAATCAGAAAAGAGCAGGAAAATAATCCGGCTGAGAATCAGTAGGTTTTTGTTATTCACAGAAAAAAAATGCCTTAATACTTGCGTCATATACTAAAACTTACTACTTTTGCATCACTTTAAAACAACGAAGTAAGACAAACAAAAATATAATGGTTTCTTAGCTCAGTTGGTAGAGCAATGGATTGAAAATCCATGTGTCCCTGGTTCGATTCCTGGAGAAACCACAAACCACCTTTTATAAGGTGGTTTTTGTTTTTATCTAATGCTCAGTTTTTAGTATTCTGAAGTATATCGTTTCCCCTATAATAACTCCTTCCAGAAACAAAGGGGAAATTTTAATGATTTCATATCTTGAGCAAAATATGCATTAAGATTGAGCTTGTAAAGTTTGAACAGAAGGTTTTGAAGTGTTGTTCTTGAAACCAGTAAGCTTCCCAAAAAATCCATCAACCCATTTTGACTATAAATCTAATTATTTGATGTTAAATAATTGAGAATTTGTAAATAGTTGAATGTTTATATACACTATTAGGAGTTAGTACTGGTGATGGAAAATGAGATTGATTAATTGCGTCAGGAAAGTTTTGCGTTTCCAAACAAAACGACTCTCTTTTCTGGTATATGTGATTCTCTTTTCCTTTTTCGTTTTTTATCCAATTGGCAGTATATAATTGTAAGCCCGGCATAGTGGTAAATACTTCCATTTTTCTACCCGACACTGGCTCTATAGCGGTAGCTACTAAATCTAAACTATATATACCGTGTTTTAAAACAAAATTATGATCATATCCATTAGCAATAGCAAGTTGATCGTGATCACTATCAATTCTGTCTCCAATACATGTCAGGGAGGTAAAATCAAACGGGGTATTTTTTACAGTTAAGATCTCACCCGTTGGTTCATGATTTTTTGTAAGAGGAGTGTAAAAATCAGCATCGATCTGCAATTGGTAGTTATTTATTGTTCCACTACCTTCTCCTGCCAAATTAAAATAAGAGTGATTCACAAGACTGAGTATAGTTTCCTGATCTGTTGTTCCTGAATAATCTAATCTTAATTCATTATTTTCATTAATAGAATAGGTTACTGTTACAGTTACTGTACCCGGATAACCCTCTTCCCCGTCAGGAGAAGTATATTGAAAGGTCACTTTTGAGGCAGAAGCCTCTTTAATATCCCATATTTTCTTATCAAAACCAATCAAACCACCGTGCAGATGATTACTCCCATCGTTAACTGTTAATGAGTATTTTTTTCTGTTTAATGTAAATTTTCCTTTTTTGATACGATTAGCATATCGACCACAAATAGCTCCTTGATAAAGTTTATTATTATAAATATATTCTTGTGCTGTAT
Organism: Chryseobacterium sp. Chry.R1; assembly: GCF_039645525.1. Taxonomy (NCBI): domain Bacteria; kingdom Pseudomonadati; phylum Bacteroidota; class Flavobacteriia; order Flavobacteriales; family Weeksellaceae; genus Chryseobacterium; species Chryseobacterium sp. Chry.R1. The sequence continues at coordinate 2,291,800 of NZ_CP151793.1, read as the reverse complement.
CATATCCTTGTACCACATCTGTCAATTTCCCCTCTTTATCTTTAACATTAATACTAACTATGATTGCACCATAATTAGTTATCTGTACAGTCATCCCATTCTTATTTTTCAAAGTGAATAATTGTACTTTCTGATTATTGTGAACTGTATTAAAAGCCACTTCACTGATAATACCCATTATTTCAAAAATCTAATTTGACGGCTCCTTTTTGCCTGATAAATAAAGGATGACAAGAACCAGCACCAAATAAATGATTTAAAGTTGTAATGTATCTTTCAAGCAAATCTTCAGGAACAAAAGCTTGTATGGTTCCTGCGAATCCTCCTCCATGCACACGCCAAGCTCCAGTACCTTTTAATACTACTTCGCTATATGCCAATCCCAATGAAACTGCTTGTTCTTTTATGTTACTTGATACATAAACATTTTGATTGTACATATATGAACTATGCCCAGAATCTATTACCAATTGTAAAAATTTTTTAAAATCATTCTTCTCTAATGCCATTACTTCATCTACTACCCGGTCATTTTCGCATTCAAAATGAATTGCTCTTAAAATAGCCCGATCTCCCACTTTCTGACGGATCGAAGGTGCAATATCCATTACTTTTTCCAAAGTAGTTTCTCTCAGCACACCGCATCCTAAATGGGTTGCAACGTCTTTCATCTCTTTAGGTAAAACAGCATATTCATTATTCAAATTGGTATGATCCCCTCGGGAATCTGTAATTACTAAAGAAAAGCCGGTAGATTCAAAATCAAAATCTACTTTTTTAACGATAGGATTTGCTATATCAGCAAAATCAATGGATACCAATCCTCCTACCGAACAAGCTACCTGATCCATTAATCCACAAGGTTTTCCAAAGAAAACATTTTCTGCATATTGCCCTATACGAGCATTTAAGATGGGATCTATTTTACCTTCGTTAAATAAATGACTAACAATTACCCCAATTAATACTTCAAATGATGCAGACGAACTTAATCCTGAACCTTTAGGAACACATCCGTCAATTACGGCATCGAATCCTCCTATTCCATATCCCAATTCCTTTAATCGAGCATTAATTCCACGAACAAGAGCATCTGGAGTTAAAAATTCATTTTCGTTGGGAGCAAGATGATTTAAATCTACTTCAAATGATTGATAGCCTGAAGATTCAATCCGGATTATATTTGAATTATTTTTAGCTGCAATGGCAATATTATCTAAGTTTACCGCACCCGCTAATACGCGACCATGATTATGGTCTGTATGATTACCTCCAATTTCGGTTCTTCCCGGTGCGCTGAAAACAGAAATCTCTTTATCCCCAAAAACTTCTTTGAAACGGGATAATGTTTTGGTATATCGGACTGCTTGCTGATGTAATAATTCTGAATTCCGCCCATATAATTCTCTAAAAAGGGGGATATTACCCTCTTTAATTATAGAATAAATATATTTAATATTTGACATTTTATTTGTATCCAATTTATAAAACAGTCTATTTTTTATTAAGAGCTATTTTATTTACTTTTATAATGAATTGTTGAACTTTTTTTAAGAATGTCTGCGCTTTGTTCCGGAGTAATATCTCTTTGTGCTTCTGCCAGCATTTCATATCCTACCATAAATTTCTTCACACTAGCTGAGCGAAGTAAAGGGGGATAAAAATGCATATGAAAATGCCATTCCTCATGTGATTCCAGATCTGTAGGTGCCTGATGTATTCCGGCAGAATAAGGGAAGGAAGTAGAGAAAATATTATCGTATTTCACAGTTAAATCTTTCAATATCTGAGCAAATAAAACTTGATCTTCATGTGAAAAAGCCAGTAGGCTATTTAAGGGCATTTTACTAATAATCATTGTTTCAAATGGCCACGTTGCCCAAAATGGAACCAAGGCCACAAAAGCTTCATTTTCTAATATAATTCGCTCATTAATTCCTATTTCCCTTTGAAGATAATCAGACAGAAGGGTTGTTCCATGTTTATCATAATAGTTCTTCAAATTTTGTTGTGTTCTGGCTACCTGGGAAGGAATAGATAACTGTGCCCAAATCTGCCCATGAGGATGAGGATTACTACAGCCCATAATTGCCCCTTTATTTTCAAAAATCTGAACATGATTAATGTAATCAAGCCTCCCCAGATTCTGATATTCTTCTTTCCAGACAGACACAACGTTTGTAATTGCTTCTACAGACATTTCAGGAAGAGTCAATGAATGGTCATGTGAAAAGCAAATTACACGATTAATTCCTCTTTCAGGTTCAGTTTTAAATAATTCATCCTCGGATTTATCAAAGGTTACTCCTTCGCTCAATAAAGCTCCAAAATCATTATCGAATACATACACATCCTCATACCGGGGGTTTTGAACTCCGTTAACTCTTGAATTTCCCGGGCATAAATAACATTCGGGGTCATATTGATTTTGAACGTTTGGCAATGGTTCTTCCTGTTGTCCTTGCCATGGCCGCTTTGCTCTTTGTGGTGATACTAAAACCCATTCATCCAATAAAGGATTATATCTTCTATGTGGATGATCTTTGCTGTTAAATGAACTACTCATATTGAGTTTCTTTATATCAGTTTAGCCCTTTTTCAGGGTTTAACTTGTCCAAAATAGGTTCGGTTAATGTGCTTAATTCTTTATTAATTTTATTATTTTTCTGCTCAAAAATAATAATCTCATTATCACCATTTCTTAGATAACATCCTGGTAAATATAATGTCTGTTGTGGTCCTACTGACCAATACCTTCCTAAATTAATACCATTAACAAATACAATTCCTTTTCCAAAAGGCCGCATATCCAAGAAAGTATCTCCCACTTTTGATACATTAAAATTTCCTTTGTAGATAGCTGGTCTATTCTCTTTTAGATCTGATTTTTGTTTTGCATCAATTACCGGAGCCTTTTCAAAAGGAAGTCCATACATCTCCCAATCTCCGGTGATTTTTCGGTCATTAATAAATACAGGAGAAATAATTCCTTTTGTATTCTTATTAATATCAGCTCCGTAATTAATTCTTCCCATGTTTTCTACCAAAATGTCTAATTTTCCATTGAAGGGTATATTAACTTCACATTCATATTTTTTATAGTAACGATTAAGCTCTCCAACTTTTTCTCCATTCACATAAACAATCGCATAATCTCTTAATCCATCAATTTTTAAAGTTCCTTTAATTGGCTGATTAAAATTTTTGCTGTACCAGACATAGCCATACCCCTGATTTAATTGCTCAAAAGTCAAAGGATTATCATTAATTACTGGCTTTACATTATTTTTTAAATTTTCTAAATCTATTGCCTGAGACAATTTAATACCCTGAATCTGAATGACTGGAATTTTTGCAGGAATAGGAGGCGTAGAAGAATTTTTTAATAATTCTCTTAATTTCAAATACTTTTCAGTCTCCCAACCTGCCTCAGTAATGGGAGCATCATAATCATAACTGGTCATACTCGGTTGTATGTCATGATCTTTATCGTAATTAGCTCCAGAGGTAAACCCAAAGTTAGTTCCTCCATGCACCATGTAAATATTAAAAGAAATATCATTATTCATGAATTTTTCAATATGGCTTTTTACTCTTTCCGCGGTTTTACGAGGGAAAGGTTCTGCCCAATGATCTAACCACCCGGGATAGTATTCCGCTACCATAAAAGGACCTTCTCCGTTATGAAATTTCTTTACCTCTTTCTTAATATTTTCTGGATCTTCATCTCCATTTGCAGTCGGCAAAGCGCCGGGCAAAGCACCTCCTTCAAATAACCAGTCTCCATCTGAAGTAAAAAACTCCATCCCTTTGAAACCAACTTCTTTTAATTGATCAAATACAGATGAACTATATTTTTTATGATCTTCCATTTTAATATCTTCCCGTTGACTAACGAAAGATCCAAATTCATTTTCTCCCTGCACCATTACAATAGGACCACCATTAACAATCAGATAAGGTTTTACCACCTTATAAAGTTCTGTGAAATATGCTTTTGTTGAATGTAAAAAAGGAGTATTGTATTCTCTAATTTTCATATCCTTATCATTTTGCAAAAACCAAGGATAACCTCCGAATTCCCATTCTGCACACACATAAGGTCCCGGGCGAAGAATTACCATTAAGCCTTCTTCTTTTGCTATTTTTAAGAATTCAGGTAAGTTTCGATTCCCGGTTTGAAAATCCCATTTTCCAGGAGCTATTTCATGATAATTCCAAAATACATAGGTAGCTATTGTATTTAGTCCCATCGCTTTAACCATTTTTAAGCGATGTCTCCAATAATCATGAGGAATTCTGGCATAATGGATCTCGCCTGAATGCAATTTAACTGCCTGTCCGTTAAATTTAAATTCTCCATTCTCGATTTTGAAAGATTCATATTTAATAGGTTTCTGTTGTGCATTTATCGAACTTGCCCCTACTAAGCACAAGGCTAAAATTATATTTTTAATAAGCTTCATCGTAATGTATTATAAATCTAGTTTAGTTAATAAAATAAATTTATAAATTTATCAGACACTACCATACTAGTTCCTACCGGTTTTTGTAGCTTTACTACCAGTTTAAAATTTGGAAATATATCGAGGTTTATTAAAATAATTCGCTATTCGGTTCTACCCAAATACCAACAGATTATAAATTCCATTGAGCAAGGCTAAAAGATGAAAAACTACTTTCCATAAAAGTGTTTATGTAATAAATTATAGCAAAAAATCAACATTTCTCATTTTCCTCAAATACAAAACTCAAAATTTCTATTACCAAAAACGAACATATATAGCAGTTAGAAGTAATAAAATAATGACAATCAGGAATAATGTTCTATTGTCCACACTGAACATATTTTTGTTTGTGACAAAAGCCTTTGGATTTACTTTTGGTTCAAAAAAACTTAAGAGAATCATTACAACTGCAGTAATGAAAAATGACCAGCCCATATTGATAAGGAAAGGAATCTCTGTAATGGTTTTCACCACACCGTTTTCCAATTTTTCATAAGTGAATGCTGTATAAATCCATGTTTCTTTTCCAAACAGGCCAACTGCAAAGCTGTTAAAGAAAATAGATAATAAAAAACCAAGAATAACTCCAACTATAGCAGCGGTTCCGGTAGTTCTTTTCCAAAACATTCCTAAAATAAACATAGCAAATACACCCGGACTAATAAAGCCAGTATATTTTTGTATAAATGTGAAACCGCCTTCTCCACCGATTCCCAAAATATCTGTCCATGTAAATACCAAAGCAATAAGCATAGCCACTATAATTGCCCAACGTCCTGTTCTTACCATTTGCATTTCAGAGGTGTTGGTGTTTAAATATTTTTTATAAATGTCTAAAGTGAAAATTGTAGATATACTATTTACTTTTCCAGCAAGTGATGCGACTATTGCAGCTGTTAAAGCAGCAACCGCAAGACCTTTAAGCCCAGATGGAAGCAACCCCAATATTGCAGAATAAGCACTATCTTTTACTCCATTAAAAATTGACAAATGACCTTTTGTATAGAGTACATAAGCTGCAATCCCAGGAAGTACAACAATTACAGGCATAAAAAGTTTTAAAAACCCTGCAAATAAAATTCCTGTTCTTGCTGTTTTCAAATCTGCTCCTAATGCTCTTTGGGTAATGTATTGGTTACATCCCCAATAATTAAGTTGTACAATCCATTGTCCAGCAAAATACATCGCTAAGCCTGGCAAAACCACATATTTCTGTACCGCTAAATTTTCCGGCATTGATAAAGAAGTTGTTGTTATTTTTAGTTTATTTAGAATGAGTTTGAAATGTCCCGGAGCTTCTTTCAAAAGGGTATCTAAACCCGTTAATGCATTTCCAATATCAGCACCATTAATTCTTTGATCCACGACCTGTAATGCCATATAAACTGTAGCAAAACCACCAATAACAAGAACTGCTACTTGAATAACATCCGTGTAGCCAATGACTTTCATTCCCCCCAATCCAATAAACAAAGCCATTAGTAAAAGTGCAATCATGATGATATGCAGGTGGCCTCCACCAAGCAATGAATCAATAGCTACAGCTCCTAAATAAAGAATAGAAGTAAGATTAACAATTACATACAAAAATAGCCAAAAAACAGCCATAATAAGGGAAACAGACTTATTATATCGTGTTTCCAAAAACTGGGGCATCGTATAAATCTTATTTTTGAGATAAATAGGAATAAACCATACTGCAATAATGATTAGGGCAATTGCAGCCAGCCATTCGTAGACTGCAACAGCTACTCCTATGAAGAAGCCTTCTCCACTCATCCCAATAAATTGTTCTGCCGAAATATTAGATGCAATCAAGCTCGCTCCAATTGCCCACCACGTAAGTGAGCCTTCTGCAAGGAAATAATCTTTACTTCCTGTCGTTTTTGATTTCTTTCGCTTGTATATCCATAAGCCATATGCTGTTACAACCGAAAAATACATTAGAAATATAACAAAATCAAGAGTCGAAAGTTTTCCCACGCTTAAAAATTTTTATAGTAAGTTTATCATAGATTTCTATACTTTTTAGCACTTTTATATACTCTAAAGTATTTAATAATTTAGCGTCCCTAATAGATCATTTAAAATAAAATTGAATCTTTTGCAGCAAAATCACACAAAAGAAAACATTATCTTACCAAATATATAAATTTGGAAAACGCATCCATACTTGTTCCTACCAGTTTTTGTATATTCACCACTAGTTTTAAAAAATTGGAAATATTATGAAACTTATTAAAATAACTCCCGATTCGGTTATCCCTAAATACCAACAGATTATAAATTCCATTGAACAGGCTCTTGCTCAACAACTGCTAAAAAAAAATGACAAGCTACCTTCCATAAATAAAGTATGCATGGAATTTGGCATTTCTAGAGACACCGTTCTATATGCCTACGAAACATTGAAAAAGAGAGGAATAGTAAATGCCATTTTAGGTAAAGGGTACTACATAAAAAGTACTGATTGGGATTTTGAAGAGCGAATTTTTCTATTATTTGATGAGCTTAATGCTTTCAAGGAAACACTATATAATTCATTTTTGGAAGAGTTACAACAAAGATCTAATATCCATGTTTTTTTCCATTACTTCAATATAGATGTCTTCAAGAAGTTAATCGAAGAAAATAATGGAAACTACACAAAGTACATAATTATGCCGGGCAATATGAATAATACGGCGCCCATTATTAAGATGCTTCCAAAGAAGGATGTTTATATATTAGATCAAACCAATTTACATTTAAGAGAATATTCATCAGTCTATCAGAATTTCGCAAAAGACATGTATAATGGTCTATCAAAAGCGAAAGCTTTGCTTAAAGCACACCAAAGACTGATTCTTATTTTTCCAGGAGAAAAAGAACCTATAGGTATGGTAGAAGGATTTACCAGTTTTTGTGAGCAGCATAAAAAGAAACATATCGTTATCAATAATTTTACCGACGAGAAAATACTGGATGGAGATGTATTCATAATTCCTGATGATAAACACTTGGTAAATGTTATTAAACAATCTAAAAAGCAGAAGCTAAAGATTAAAAAGGATTTCGGAATTATCTCCTACAACGAAACTCCTCTTAAAGGTATTGTAGAAAGTGGTATTACTACAATTTCCACGGATTTTTGGCAAATGGGAAAGATCTTAGCAGAAATGATTCTTAATTCCAAACAAGAAAGGATCGAAAATGCGTCTGATCTAATTATCAGGAATTCCTTATAAATGATTTGAATTAATATTTTTTACCTGAAATTATTTAAAAAAAATATAAACAAAAGCTAAATAGGGCATCATTCTGAACGAATTTATGCTTGTTTTTGAAAAAAGGCTCAGATTCTAAAATCCAAGCCTTGACTTTTTAACTTACTCATATTGTGAGATGTTGTCAAAAAATGTAAATTCTTTCTTTTGCTTTTAAATAATTTCGTAATTAAAAGTTAATAGAGTTCAGTATTTTATCAACAAGTAATCCTTTACTCGCTTTTATATTAAATGATCCGTTTCTTTTTGCTTTAAATTTAATAATGAATAAATCCGTTGTGCCTTCTAAAGGAAGTTTTTGTCCTACATTGACCAGCGTAGGATATAATACCTTTTCTTTGTTGGTATGCAGTCTGTCATAAGTCAAATTTTCCATTTGTCCGATATTTAATGGGGTAATTCCTATATATTCCAATTCTTCCTGTTTATATGGAATAGCGAAACTCAATGCATTTACAGATTGCAGATTACTACCTTTTACTACTACTTCAATGATATCATTCTTAGCATATTGTTGCTTTGAGGCAGAGATTGTAATGCTACCTTGCAGTGGTTTGAATTCTTCATCATTTACTCCTCCATCTATTTTCGTAGCGACGTTAGAAATATCAAAGGCATCAATGAAACCGTTCTTATTTATATCTCCGTTGCTAATATATCCTTCAAAATCAGAATCTCCTTTTCTCAAACCTGTATAATTAATATATGAAGTAAAATCATTCATATCAATTTTCTGATCATTGTTGATATCGCCGGGAAGCAAGCTTGAAGACCCTGGAACTTTGAATACATATAATTCGTTTCCACTTCCAAAGTTTTTGAAAGCATTGCTTACTACAATCTTCATAAATCGTGTAGTTGGATGTGTGGCGAAATCTAAAGATTTACTTTTGTTATTTCTATCCCATGTAAAAGAGCCAAGTTCTATCCAATCTTTTTTATTATCACTATACGAAATTTTACCATTCATCCATATTCCGTTGTAACCACTGTTTCTAGGAATATATTCTAATTTGCTTATGGTATTAATAGAACCTAAATCTAAAATTATCTCAAAAGGGACTTTGCTTTTTTCATAATCCGAGTGCCAGCCTGTGCTCATATCCTGATCAAAAAGATTCTCTAGTCCTTCTCCTTCTTGACTTGGAATTGTGGCTGTGGCCTTTATGCCTTTAATTACAAATTCATAAGGGTTTTTATTGGTTCGGGATGAAAAAGGAACCCAATCAGAAGTATTTGTTTTATTTACGGCTCTTAATTTGAAATCATATTTCGTTTCTGGATCTAATCCTTCAAATAAGAAAGAGGTATCTTTTATATTACTGTATACCATATCATTATATAGTATTTCATAATAATCAGCATTAGGAATTGTATTCCACGATGGTAATATAGAATATGCGGTGTTTGTATTTTCTGAAGTGATTGGTTTCAAAGCTTCTGCAAATGCTCCGGAATTCTTTTTTAGTTGATTAGAATTAATAAATTGGTAGTCTTTAATGACAAGCTCTACTTTGTTTTTGCTAACATCTGTGATTCCTGATTTTACCCACAATTGTGGATTTCGAGAAATCGAAACTTTTGAAAATTCAGAATCTTTTGTAGAAAAATTATTGAATTCAGGTTTACTATTGTAAAAATATACGTTTGTAGCATTATTGAATTCATCTAAAGTATTTACTATATTCAGTTTTATATTTTTACCTCCAATAGAAAGCTTTACACCGGATGGTTTCTTAGCAACATTGATTCTAAATTCTGTCATTTTTTCTTTTTCAAAGCCATTAAAGTTACCTTGAGTAGAAGAGATGCTTATTGTTGCAGTATTTTTTACAACATTACTTTCTATAAGAGTGCTTACAGATTCTTTTTTCATGTAATTTTCGGTTACGCCATCGTCATCATATTCTATAAAACTGGATTTGCCTGAAGGATATACCTCATAAATTCTTAATTTTTTATTGATTTGATGAATGTTGTTATTGGCATTTACCATCGGAATAATAGCACCTGGTTTCACAAATAGAGGGAGTTTCCAAATTGGGGCATCGAAATGATTTAAAACAATTCCTCCTTCATAAGTTTGCCCTGTAAAGTAATCAATCCAATTTCCTTTAGGAAGGTAAATATGATTTCTAATATCATTTCCTTCTTTATCCGTTTTTGTAGCCTGATATACTGGAGCTACTAAGAAATAAGGTCCATACTGATACTGGTATTGAGTAGATTTTCCTAGGGTATATTCATTCGCTTCATCTAAAAACATTGCTCTGATCATTGGCAATCCCTCTACGGCTTCCTTCGCTATACTATAGCTATAAGGAAGCAGACTGGATTTCAATTTTAAATAGTTCCTGTTAATAGAAGCCGCAGACTCACCCAAAGCATGGGGATACTTTTCGTTTGTTCCCCAGCCGTCCATGTTTAACTGCATAGGAGTAAAGGTCTTCCATTGGAAATCCCTTGTATTAACGATTGGGTTTTTCCCTCCAAAAATACCATCCATATCCGAAGTAATGTTAGGCTGGCCAGACAAACCAGAACCTATATAGGTAGGAATGTGGAATCTGATGTATTCCCACTCCCCTCCGGTTTGGTCTCCTGTCCAAATACCTGCATATCGTTGTGAACCAGCCCAGCCGTCTAACGAAATGATGAAAGGACGACTTCCGTTTCCATAGCGCGGTATTATTTGGGCTACATCTGAAATACCATTCAGTCCGAATGAATAGCCAGGACCTACCCAGGCAACATCCGTTTTTAGTACTCTGACACCTGCCTCACCTACTTCCTTTATAATATCTCTCTGTAAAAGAGCATTTATACCATCTTTAGGGTGCAAATCTGATTGGGTCCATAACCCTATTTCTACGCCGTTTTTTCTGGCATAATTTCCGAGAGATTTTAAGTTAGCTATATTGCCATCCAAGGTTTCTGTCTGCCCGTATCCAGCACTGTAACCATCATTTGGCAATATCCACCCCAAAGGCATATCTGTATTTTTATAACGGTCTATCACTGCTCTGGCAGAAAACTGATAGTTATTTTTTTCTCCATTTAAAGATTCTTTAACCCCTCCATTGTCTTTTTGGCTCTCTTTATATCTTTTTCCGTCTTCAAATAGGATTCCTTTATCATCTTCTTTCCAATAATCTCTATTGTAGGCATTAAGATGTCCTTCATAAAAACCAAATTTGGGTAAAAGTACAGGATTTCCTGTGAGCTGGTAAAAATCATTCAACAAAGATTTAGGTTGATCATTTACCATAAAGAAAACATCCAGGTAATTAATCTCATGAGCCAGTTTCACTTCATTTTTATTTTGTTTACCGAAATCATAATATCCTTTTTTGAAAGTATGCCACATAAAACCATACCCATTTGTAGACCAATAATAAGGATTTGGAGATGCAACACCACCATCAGTCCAGTTATTTTGATTCACAATAAAGATGGTATTTCCTTTATGAGAAAATCGACCGTTTTGTACTCCGCCTCCATAGAAATATTCATCCTTTCCTTGAGATAAAGTAAGCACTGCTTCTTTAGAATTAAATTCAATGGGAGCAACAAAAGAAAATATCTCTTTATTAAGGCTCAAGTTGAATACTTTAAATAAAGAAGTTGTTTTTTCAATTTCTATTTTAATTTTACTGGTGGAAATAGAAACAGTGTGTGGTAAATTGTTGACAGCAATTTCTTTTACTTTTCTTCTGGGCTGATCTACCAAAATCTGAGCAGGAGGTATCGCTTCAGGATTTCTTACTTCTCCTCCTTTGGGATCGAAAAACAATCGAAAAATATTTTCTCCATAAAAATCTATTGTCATTTTTTTGTTATCAGAGAGCAAAACTTCTACTGAAGTTTCTCCTTTCTTAGAAACATTTTCAATTTTTTGAGCCTGAATTTTTCCAATGAAGAAAAAAAGAAAAGAGCTCAGTAGTAAAATCTTTTGAATTTTTGAATTTAAAACGGCATCCATTTACCTTGATTTATTTATTAATTACATTTTACACTACTCTAAGAATAAGATCGATATTGAAGATAAAATTAACTGTAGCTTTCTGCGATATTAAGAATTTCAAAAATAGTTTTTTATCAAGTAATAACTATAGTCATTTATATAAAATTAATATCCTTTTGCTGCTTGAGCTTCTTTTAGTTTCGGATTTAAATCCACAGCTTTTTGAGGATAAGGAAATCTGTAAAATCTGTTATCCCAAACTCTTGTTGCAACCTGCGTATTGGTAATATCGTAAACGGTTTTCATTACATTTGGGGCAATCTTCCATCTCCTGATATCATAAAATCTGTGGCCTTCATTTGCCAGTTCTATCCTTCTTTCATTTCTGATAATTTCTCTTAAGGTTTCTTTTGTCTGTGTGTTGTTAACCCCTACCATACCTGCTCTGCCTCTAATCTGATTTAATGCATCATAGATAGAAGGATCTGGACCAAAAAATTCATTTCTTGCTTCGGCATATATAAGTAATACTTCTGCATAACGGATAAGCATAAAATTGTTGCTCATATTTAAATTCTCGTCCAATGAGCCATAATCCGCCATTTTTTTATAATTATAGCCTATCTTGGACGTATTGTTTGCACCTTCATTCCATTTGAACAGTGTACTTGTCCCAAAACCTTTTAAGTAAGACCAGGGCCCATTTGGATGCATTATACTTGCATATAAACGGGTATCTCTGTTTTTAAATTCATCCAGATAGGCATTATTTGGGTTACCATGATTATAATTTGAAGCTCTTGTAGCATTAGAAGGAGGTGTAAATGCCGTTCCATCTTTGTTCCAATAGGCATTTACTAAATCAATTGTTGGTGTTACAGAACTCCATCCACTCTCTTCATTTGGCAATAAGAAAAGAGCCATGCTATTACTAAATACTCCTTTAGAGTCGGGTACAAATTGAGCTTCTAAAATTGATTCTTTGTTGCCATTATTTTTAGCCCAGAACAATGCTTGATAATTGCTCAATCCTCTATAAAAATTATCTTTATCTGTTGCAGAGGTAAAGGTAACAAAGCTATCATAATTTGTACTTGTGTCTACTAAAGTTGTAGTGAAAAGATTATAAGTACCGGAGTTAATTACTGATTGAGCAGCTTCATAAGCTTCTTTATATTTTCCTGTGTATAAATATATCCTTGCCTTAAATGCCAATACTGCTCCTTTTGTTATTCTGCCTTTATCCTGGCCGGAAGGGTAGGCAGTTGGTAAATCATTTTCTATAGCATTTAATTCACTGATTACAAAATTATCAATTTGAGTTTCAGAAATAGGAGTTAGAGTGGATCCATCCAATTCACCTGATTTTTGTACGAGTGGAAGAGCTCCAAAACGTTGTGATAAATCAAAATAATTAAAAGCTCTTATAAATCTGGCTTCTGCTTTATATCTACCAGCTAAATTTTTGTCCATTGGGATCTCATCAATTTTTTCCAAAAAAGTATTGGCTCTTCTAATTGTAGTAAAATCATATCCGAAATCTATAGAAGGAAGTATGTTTCCCGCAGAAGCATCTACTGCAGTTGTTTCCCAGGGATATTGAGCAAATGAATTATCGGTAAAACTATCGTTATATAAATTGCTGTAAGCGGCATCAGAAAAATATTTGTAAATACCATTTAATGCCATGGTTGCGTCTTTTTCCGTCTTCCAAAATGTTTCTTCCGATACTTTATCTTCCGGAAACCTATCTAAATTACAAGAACTAGTCACTATAGCCAGGGAAGCTGATAGTAATATAATTTTTATCTTTTTCATTTTCAGATGTTTAATTTTAAATTAAAAAGTTGCATTGATACCAAACGATATGGTTTTTAAATATGGATATGTTGAACGGCTACTGGGCATTTCAGGATCAAAATCTTTCATTCGTTTATCTCCCCTCAATGTAAAGTAATTCTCTAAGTTGGCATATATTCTGAATTTTGTCAGTCCTATGCGGCTAATTGTTTCCTTAGGAATAGAATATCCCAAAGTAATAGACTTAATTCTAAAGTAACTTGCATCAAAAAGCCAATAATCTGAAGTAACACCTATATTTTGAGTTCCTCCTCCTGATGGCAGTATTCTAGGATACAGGGCATTAGGATTCGGGTTTTCCGGAGTCCATCTATTATCTGAAACATATTGTTTTGCACCTGCACCATTAAAAAATGCCTGAGAAGATTCTTTATCCAGATATACCTTAACATTAGCCACCCCTTGACCAACTACGCTAAGATCAAAATTTTTATATCTACCCCCTATACTTAGACCATAGGTAAGACTTGGAACATCATTTCCTATTACTGTTCTATCTTTTTCATCAACAACTCCATCTCCATTAATATCCACATATTTTATATCACCAACTTGAGAACTACTGTATAATTTAGGATAATTATTGTTGATATCTTCTTGGGTTAAGAGACCTGCCGTCTTATATCCGTAGAAATCACCAATTGAGCCTCCTACTTGTGTTATCCAATAATCATTATATAAAGTCTTACTATTGATGAGTGAAAGAATATTATTTTGGTTTTTAGCAAAATTTGCATTGATGTAAAAGTCCCCATTTTCAAAATTTTTATTATATCCCAAAGTAATTTCTATCCCCTTATTTTCCACATTACCCGCATTAATGGGCGGTGCTTGGTTTTCTGCTACACCAGTTTCATATTCTAATTGGTTGCTCATTAATGCTCCTTTTGTAAGACGGTTATATAAATCTACCGAGAAAGTGAAAGCATTATTGAATAAAGATCCGTCCAGACCTATATTTTTGGTAACAATTGTTTCCCAGCCTATGCCTAAAAATCCAAGCTTACCCGGTACCACACCCCCTACTATAGTATTTCCCAGAACTGTAGAAGTATTATCCATATAGGTCTGATTGTCATAATAACCAATGGTATTGATAGATCCGGTGCTGCCATAAGAACCTCTTAATTTTAGTGTATTGATAAAACTCAGGTTTTTTATGAAATTCTCCTTATCTAATCTCCAGGAAGCCATAATTGCAGGAAAATATCCCCATCTATTTTCTTTGGCAAAACGTGAGGATGCATCTGCCCTTATGATACCTTCTAAAAAATATTTTTCCTGATAATTATAATTGATACGAGCGAAAACAGACTGGAAAGCATATTGCTGAGTATTAGAATTTAATTCATCCAAGGTTCCGTCAAGGGTACTAAGAGCACTTAAAGAATGTAATCCATCTTTTGGTATATTGGATTTTTTACCGGATATGGATCTGGTTGTATAGTCTTCGTACGAAGTACCTCCCAACAATTTAAAATAATGTGATGATATGTTTTTTTCATAACTTATCAGGACCTGAGTATTAAGTAATTCATCAGAATTCCAGGACTCAGAATAGTTATTAATTGCTCTCGCAGTTGAACTAATAGGAACATTAGTTAAAAAATTGTATACGGGGTTTAGTGTATTTACAAAAGTCCCTAAACGATAGTTCCAATTTGAATAGTTAATTTGAGCATTTACATTTAATCCTTTTACAGGAGTGTAATTGGCAGATAATGCCCCCATAAATTTTTGATCATTTGACTTAGAATCTCCTCCCTCTACATTGTTTCTTACAGGATTGGTATTTGCAAATGTATTATCTACCTTACCCGCATTAACAGATCCCCACCATCCATTGGATTGTCTTAATACCATAGTAGGAGTTATTCTTGCTAATTCTCCAGTATTAATAACACCGCCCTGATCATTGATCATTTGTTTGATAAATGATATATTAGAATTTACTGTAAGTTTATCACTCAATTTAGAGGATGTATTTGTCCTAAAAGAATATCTATCCATACCCTTTGTAGGTGATAGAGACTCCTGTTTCAAATACCCTAAACTTGCGAAATAACGAGTTTTATCTCCACCTGATATATTAATCTCATTATTAAGCACATTTGCCATTCTTCTATAAGTTGCTTTATACCAGTCTGTGTTTGGGTATCTGTCGGTGTCTGTACCGGCAGCTGTAAGATTTATTTGATCTTGCGTATATTGAGAAAAATGACCAACATTATTATTAGCGTTATAATATGCTTCATTTTTCAGTTTCATATATTCAACAGCATCTACATACTTAGGCAAATAGGTGGGCGTCTGATAACCATTATACATATTATAACCTATACTCATCTTACCTCCACCGCCTTTTTTAGTCTCAACAAGAACCACCCCATAGCCAGCTCTTGCACCATAGATAGATGCTGAAGCATCTTTTAAAATGCTTATATTTTCAATATCAGCCGGGCTTAACCTGGAAAAATCTGCAGCACTAGAGGGAATACCATCTATAATATAGAGTGGAGAATTACCCGCAACACTCCTTCCCCTTACATTCAAGGTAGGAACAGAACCTACATCTCCCAAAGAAGACTTAATTGTAACTCCTGGTAAAGCACCTTGCAGACTTGCTGTTAAGCTTGTTGTTGGGCGATCCTGTAGTATCTTTTTATCAACAGAAGCTATAGATCCGGAAACAGTTCCTTTTTTCTGTTTTCCGAATCCTACTAAAACAATTTCTTCCAGATCTTTTACTTTTTTAAAGGTAGAGTCCGAAGGTTTGTTTTTAGTTTTTTGTGCATCCACTAATGTGATAGATGACATTAAAATTGCACTCAAAATACAAATTGTAGTTTTCTTCATATTTTATTGACTTTTATAACAATATTATCCAGATGATGTTGAATTCTAAAACCGTATCACTTACCATTTTTTCCAGGCAAAAACAAAAAAATGGTGATCTTCCATATTTTACAGTATCCGGCACAATTGGAAAATATGTAAAGTGAAACCTCCCGATTATATCCAAATACACTATATACCCTCTTCTTATTTCCTTTTCTGAATGTGAACTAACTATTACTATAATATTAACCCTGTGTAACCCAAATGTATAGTTTTACACCATACCTCCATACTGGTAGCCACCAGTTTTTATCCCTTTACCACCAGTTTGAAAATCATTTGAATACGGCCTTATTAAGAAGCCCTTAGAAATTGGTTATAAATTGGCAGCCATGCCTATTGCTTCTCTATTTTCAAGAGAAAAACCCATTTACATATTTATTTTTTCCATTACAAAGTGTTTTCACTTTGTCATTCATGGATCACTATCAAATATTAAAACGAATTTTTTAAAGGTTAAAAATCTTTATAAGCAAGTTTAGAATTAATTTTCAAAGCGTCTTAAATAAGTCAACTGGTAGTGAACATTCAAAAACAGGTAGGTACTAGTTTGTGCAATTACTTTAATTGTTAATTTTGGAAAGGAGGTTTTTAGTTCAGATATATCGCAAACTTAACAGGAGTGTAATAGAATTATTTATCTGTAAAAGTCTTTTTAGGATAAAGTTTTGAGCTATCAACTCACAAATAGTGGATAATTAACATCTGGGAAGATTGCTTAATACAATTACTATTCAAAAACAAATCAAAGCTGGATTTGTCTAACAGCTATAGATTATTACTTTGTTATTTTTTAATCAAAAATCTACACCAAAATGAAAAACAATTATTTTATTCTCTCATTTCTACTCGTTTTACAGACAGCTTTCGCACAGCAGTATAAGATGCCTGTAGCATATGTAAATTCGTTACAGCCCGCACAATCAGGACAGGAGGCTGGACAGAGTATTGATAATAATGTGAATACTCTTTATCATTCTCAATACAATTTGAGTACAGCACTTCCGGACCAGTTAAATTTCAAATTTTCCAACCGGGTAAAAAGTATAAAAAGGTTAGTCTACAAACCTAGAACAACGGGCCCAAACGGAATCTGGACAAGTGTGAAAGTTTCTTATTCTACCCAATCCGATCCTACAGTTTTTATAACAGCAACCGGGGTTATTTCCTGGGCAGCTGATAATACGGCAAAAACTATAGATTTGCCTACAGCAATAGTTCATCCTGCTGTTATTAGGATTGATATCCTCAGTGCCCAAAATAATTTTTCAAGTTGTGCTGAGATGGAATTTTATTCTACAGAACAGATGGATCCTGTACAAACAGAATGTACACTGGCAACTAATGAGTTTTCAGCTTATGCAGATATCCCAGTATTGCCTCAGGTGGCAGGATCTTCGGCCTCAAGTTTCCAATCGGGAGAAAATATAGAGAAATCCTTTGATGGTGATGTAAGTACACTTTATCATTGTAGTTGGAATGCAACAGCAGCTACTTTTCCTATTTCTCTGATTTACAAGTTTAATGGACAAACAGCTATAAATTATTTAAGGTACACACCCAGACAGGATGGCGGACCAAACGGACTTTTTGGAAATGTAAAAATAAGTTATAATACAATTTCTAATCCAGCATACATTACTATTTCTACTCAAAATTTTGGGCAGACATCTGCAATAAAAACGGTAAATTTTCCTTCCGCCATTACTCCTTTAACTATAAAAATTGAAGTTCTTGATGGTAAAAATAACTTTGCAAGCTGTGCCGAAATGGAATTTTTTCAGACGAGTTCTAATAGTTTTAATCCTGCAGCTTATTCAAATATTTTTAATGATTCTATTTTCAGTGCTTTAAAAACAACTGTAACCCAGCAGGATATTGATGCCATTTCCTCACCTTTCATAAAAGGATTAGCTCAGTGTTTATTTAATAATACCTACAATAAAAAATATAGGGTACAGACTTTTACGGCATACAAGACAATTGAATCAATAAATACCCAATATAAAATTGGAAATTATAACGGATATGAAAACCCTACAGGGATAGCATTTCAGCCTAATACCACTGCTATTGTTTTTGCGAAAGATATTACCTCTGAAAACAAAGTTTACTTAAAAATAAGAGATTTTGCTACTGAAGGGGCGTCCCCTGAAAAAACATACGAACTAAAAAATGGAATAAATATCCTCGCTATTGCTAATACAGGTTTGGGATATATTTCATATTACACTGATAATGTAAATGCCGCACCGGTAACTGTAAATATCACAGCAGGTATTGTAAATGGTATTTATAAAAAAGGTACAACCCCTACAGAATGGGCAGAAATGCTGACTAATGATGTCTATCCAAAAATTGATATAGAAGGTTATTATACAAAACTGGTTACCAATAAGTCTGCAGTAAGCAATTTCCATTTCACAACCGCCCAGCCTTTGATAGATAAGTATGATGCAATTGCCAAGTCTGAAAGAGAAATGATGGGCTTCTATAAATTCAATAAAAACTTTAAAAACAGGCAGCTTGTTTATATGGAATCTACAGGAGGATGGTTTGCAGGAGGTTTAGGAGTTCATTTAGATCTTACTTGGGGATTATCCAATTCAACCTCAGCATCAGGACTTGATATTTGGGGTGTGGGACATGAATTAGGTCATATCAACCAGGTAAGGCCAGGATTAAAATGGGTTGGTACAACAGAAATCACTAACAATTTATACTCATTGTGGGCCTATTATAATATGTACTCACCTACAGGGAGTAACAGATTTACAAGGCTGGAAGGTGAAATTGCCGATAAAACAACCTTTCCCAAAGTGGCTGGAAACAGATTTGGAGAAATTATTATTCAGACACAAATTAACGGGAAGAGTATTATGGATCAGTTTAGAACCGATTATGTGAATCCTGCTGACGCGAATTTCAGAAGTCTTATTCCGTTTTGGCAATTAGAATTGTATTATCAATTGAGTGGTGCTTCAAAAGGTGCTGCAACCCTTGCATTTGATTTAGATATGTCTGATGAAGATACCCCTACAGTTACCCCTACAGGCCCGGGAGTAGATTATGCACATTGGTTTGCTACAGTAGCTGAGAAAGTAAGAAATACAAACGAAAGCCAGTTTACCCAAGGGCAATTGGTAATGAATTTTGTAAAAAATGCCTGTGACGCCGTACAAGAGGACCTTACGGATTTCTTCACTAGCACCGGTTTTTTAAAGCCAATAAACGGTACCATATCAGATTACACCAATGCTCAAATGACAATTACCCAAAGCATGATTGATGATGTGAAAAGCTATGTCCTGGCAAAGGGATATGCCAAACCTGTATCTCCGGTCATCAATTATCTTTCAGCGAATAGTGTAAATGCATTCAAGAATATGCAGCCTGTTTCGGGGGTTACGGGTGTGGGAGCACAGATCACAACCAATACACAAGGACAGTTCTTATTGGTAGATAATTCTAAATGGAATAATGCTGTTGCCTTTGAAACCTATAATTCAAGTAGCCAGCTAATCAGTGTTTCTATTGTAGGAACAGGAGATACTACATTGACAAATACTTATGTAGATTATCCTTCGAACGCAATGAAGGTGTATGCCGTGGGATACAATGGACAAAAAATACTGGTTTATCCGGCAATTACATTAGTTGTTGATGATATTAAGAAAAATAATAATGAATTTACTGTTTATCCGAATCCTTTAAAAAATGGCCAAAAATTAGTTATTGATTTTAAAAATTCAAAAGAAAATCTGAAAGCAGGATTGTACGATTTGACTGGGAAGCCACTTATTTTAGCAAAAGGCTCTTTAAGAGAGATAAATAAGGAAATTAACGATAAAATTCAAGATTTGAAAACTGGAATTTATGTTGTTTCAATAAATGATGGAACCAATACCTATCAATCTAAGATTATTAAAGAATAATATTCTTTATAAGCTTTATAATCCAGCAAATTGTTACAGTTTTAATATTTAAAAATAAATGAATGATTGAAACGATTGCCGAAGATTGTTGATTAGTAAAAAGTTTATTTTTTATGCTGCCGAGCATATTCTTGTCAGCAAATAAGTAAATACCAATTTTTATTTAATATCACTTTATAGTTAGTATTACAAAATTGGTGTAAATAAACTTATAGCATTTTGTATTAATTTTATCAAAATGATAGCCATCAGTAAGTAAACTGGATAAATTAACACATTAAAATGGTTGAAATAAATATCTAATTATGTTGTAATCCCTTTGTTTTGTACAAAACAAAGGGATTTAACCATGGTTAAAAAATACATAAATTACTACTGTAATTATTTCTTCTGGAAAACAACCTATTATAAGCCCTCTATTTAAAGAAAAATTTACAAAACCGGTGGTTTATGGGGATATCTAATGAGTTTTTTAATGCCTCCTCTAAACTTCTTTAATACATGTCTGATTCCTGAAAAGACAAAGTATAAAATCTTTAAAATTATACAATTGCAACTTTTTAATATTATAAATTAGATTTTTATTTAATCTACAATATGTGAAATAAACTTTTATTATATCCATAAAAAAATTAAATTAGTAGACGTAAACCAAATTACAAACATATTATGAGGACAAAAAAATTAACAAATACCTTTTTAGGTGTTGCCCTACTTATTTTTCAGTCGTGTGCAGAAACCACTGTAGTAGCGGAGGACACTGTTACTACACAAAAAAGCGCTTCATTTTTAAAAACCACATCTTCCTTCAATGTTCCGGTCGCAGGAAATTCTTTTATAACAGTAAAGCCTTCGGGAGCCAGCGAAGTTATCACCTCCTCCAATTTAGGTAACTGGACTAATTCCAGCACTGTGATCAGTACTTATTTCAAGGTGGGCAATACCGGAGCCTTACATATCGGATTAAAAGCTTCTGTCCCTTCCGGTACCAGCACAGTAAAAGTAACAATCGGTAACACATCCAAAAATGTTACTTTAACTGGATCAACTTATACGGATTATCCTGTTGGAGATTTTACTATTTCCTCTCCGGGTTATGTAAAAGTTGACCTTCAGGGCGTCACCAAAACAGGTGGATACTTTGCAGATGTTACGGATATTACTTTCAGTGGAGCAGCTTCTACCGGAACCAATATTTACAGTAATGATCCTTCCTACTATTATTGGGCACGCAGAGGGCCATCCTGCCATCTTAACTATACAGTTCCGACTACCAATAATGTAAGTTACTACTATAATGAAGTAACAGTTCCCGTAGGAGAAGATAAGATAGGCTCTTACTTTATGGCAAATGGCTTTAGTGCCGGCTATTTTGGGATGCAGGTGAACTCTGCTACAGAAAGGAGAATTCTCTTCTCTGTATGGAGTCCATTTGAGACAGATGATCCGAATAATGTTCCTCCTGATCATAAAATCATTTTAAACAGAGCCGGAACCGGAGTAACAGTTGGAGAATTCGGCAATGAAGGTTCTGGAGGCCAAAGCTATTATAAATACAACTGGACAGCAGGACAAACCTATAAATTCCTGTTAAAAGGAGAACCGGATGGTAGTGGAAAAACTGATTTTACAGCCTGGTTTTTATCGCCTGATACCACAACATGGAAACTTATTGCCAGCTGGAAGAGACCTCAAACCAGTACTTATCTTAAGAGCTTCTACAGTTTTGTTGAAAACTTTAATCCGGAGAATGGATATCAGGGTCGAAAAGCAGAGTTCAAAAATCAATGGGCAAGAACTTCAGATGGTAACTGGATCGCTATTTCAGGAGCAAAATTCAGCGTAGACAATACTTACAATGCGCAACAAAGAATAGATGCAATGGGAGGAACGAGTGGCCATGCTTTCTTTTTACAAAATGGAGGATTCTTTAATACTGTTGTTGCACCCGGTTCTCAATTTTCTGTTACTTCGCCCACCCAGGCTCCGAATATCAATTTTTCGACACTTCCTTAAAATTACAACATAAAAATAATCAGCCAGTTAGTTTTAAACAAAACGAAAACTGGCTTTTTTATTTTATTTATTTTCAGTTTTATTGCATGGTAAGCTAAAAATTACTATTTTTGCACCCACTTTAAACAACGAAGTAACACAAAACTATCATATTGGTTTCTTAGCTCAGTTGGTAGAGCAATGGATTGAAAATCCATGTGTCCCTGGTTCGATTCCTGGAGAAACCACAAAACCACCTTAAAAAGGTGGTTTTTTTATGCTTTGTATTTCAATATTACTCTGAAATAATACCATTATCACTATTTAGGATTTCAAAAACCTAAAACAACAAAAGGCACTTTCCTTTTCTTTAATCTTTCATATAGGAAACAACTCTTAACTTTCCCCGGATGATTTTTACTATAAAAAGTTTACATTTAATCGTTTGACAAAGATCGTCTTTTCCCTCATATCTTCATTAGCCGCAATACAGCATTGATATTTTTTGTCAAGATAAATCTCTTTCAAATAAAAAATTTCATTTTCAATAATAGCCTTGCTGTGGTTAACTTTAAAAGACTAAATTAATATCTGCAGAATCAACTATTAAAAATATCTTTTTTATTAATAAGATAAGTGTGATATAATAAAATTTCAATTCGATATTCTTTTACAACAATTTATTATTCGTTACGAAAGCTAAAGCTTCTGAGATATTACTTACCTGCATTTTTTCAAACAACTTTCTTCGATAAAACTTAATGGTATCCGGTGATACAAAAATTTTCTCTGCAATCTTATTGATTGTATAACCCTGTGCATAATATCGCAAAACATCCATTTCCCTTTCTGTTAACTTAATCTTTTCCTCATTTCTCCACATTTCTCTTTGAGTATCATACCACCAATAATCATTTGTCCCCTGCCTTGAAATAGTTATATTTCCGGAATCCGTATTTGTGGACAAAGAAACCACTCCCATAGCTTTCCATATTTTTCCTTCATCGGTTAAAAAGAGAGGAGTCAGTTTTTGATTAACCAGGATGGCTTTATTATTATTCAACAGATGAATATCATATGAAAGCGTGTAGTATTTTCTTTCTTCTGCAGGAATTCTCTCGTAAAATTCAGAACCCAGCCTGTTGATCTTCGATAACAAATCAGCATCACTTTTCTGAACATATTTAAAATAAAAGTCATACCCCATTTTTTTAACCTCTTCGGGGGTATTACCACAAAGGAATAATGGATTCTCAGAAACGTATTCAAAATTTCTTTTTTGATAATCAATAATGAACACGCTCATATAAATTGCCCTTGATAATGCATCTGTTACCTCGAGATAGTTATTCACTGGTAAAGACTCTTCATTTGAAGCCTCTTTCATTGCAGATTCAGCAAAAAAGAAGCCATTAACATTTTCACTCATAAATTTAAATTTGGTTATTGTTTTTCATATATAAGATTAATTTAAATATCATTTTTACACTAAAGTGTAGTATTTAATTAAATCAATCCGTATAAATTTATGAAAAATAATTCCCACAACAAAGACATCTATATAAAAATAATTACCTGTTAAACAGGAGGTTATTATGTGAAATTATTTCAATAAAAAAGGAATTAAATAACTTCAGAATATTTTTAATTATAGAGAGAAATAATCATTAAAAGCAAAACAGTCTTTCTTTAAATTTTAAAAGAGGGATGTGAACAATACTTTCTTGCAAGAAGAGACCAACGAAGGAACTAATGTCTATAAACTTTGAGCCACATAAAATCATTTTAAAAATTTATTATCATGAAAAAAGCAAATTTTAACGCAAAAGAGTTTTTGAAAGTAAGAGACCTTTCTCCACTAGAACAAAACAAAGTAAGAGGTGGATTCGGAGCACAAGAAGCTGACAACGTAGTTGTACGTCAAGTACGTCAAGTAGTGCAAGTGGTACAGGTAGTTTCTTAAATATTACCAGGCAACAGAGGATATCCATTCTCTGTTGCTTTTTTATTTCAAAAACTTATAATACTATGGAAACAAATTTCAACAAAGAATTTTGGGAGAATTTCATCAATATCAATAAAAATTTCACACAGACATGTGTGGTTAAAGATGTAATCCCAGAAGATTTAATCAAAAAACTGAAGGAGGCCGTTGTCGATGGACTGATCAACAGATTTAAAACTAAAGATCACGATGGCTTCAGACTTTACTTCCCTTCACAAGGAAAAGGAAAGGAGAACAATGATTTTGTTGATGAAATATATAAAAATCCTCCTTTTGAAAATGAAGAAATTATAGAATATTGTAACCGGGTTTTCAAAGAGAAGTTCGGACTAATCGTCAATTTTCTTGAAAAACACTCAGATTACATATCAAAGGAACTTAGACTCATTACTCAACCTTTATTGGAAATTATTGGTATTCCAGCGACAGGAGTAGATGTGACAGTATTTATAGGAAACTACGGATGGACTCCCTTAGGAATACATCAGGATCATAAAGGTGAAAATGTGCTACACTTCCACTTAGGTCCCGGTGAAAAAACAATGTACATATGGGATCAGGAAAAATACAAAGACCTTACCGGTACAAAACACAATAATTTTGATATAGATCCCCTGCTTGAACATGCCGAAAGATATGATTTTGGAGCAGGAGACCTGTTCTTTATGCCATGGAATAAATTTCATATCGGCAAAAGTGATGATCTTTCCGTTGGTGTAACATTTTGGTTTAATAACCCGTCGAAAGTTAAATTTTTTGACAGAGTACTCAATACTTTTTACACCAACTATCTGGATATTAATAAAGACGTTATTGAACCTCAACATAACTATTTAGAAAATCATCAGACATTTGAAGAGTTTCTTTCCCTTTTAAAACTAGACGAAGACTTGTTAAAAGGATCTACTGAATCGTTTTTTAAATATCTGTATGATGAATACAAACACAGTTTACTTAGCAATGCAGGATGGCAGGCTCCTCCACAAACAAGAGAATTAGAAGATAAATATGATATAGATAACTACGAATTTTTACTTGAAAAAGAAATTCATGCTTGTGAACCATTTAAAATGATTTATAATGTGGATGAAAATAAAGACACATTCTATCTTTTTGTGAGAGGTTCTAAAATAGAAATGAGATATCATCCTGAATTAAAAAATATAGTAGATAATCTAAATACCCATAAAAACTGGAGAGTTTCCGAATTGTTAAAAGATCTGGAAACAGATTGGCCTATTGAAGCCGGACTCTATTTCCTTTCCATGATCTATAACAAAAGAGGAATTGAAATTGTAGGCGAAAAGAGAACAGTGAAACAAACAGAGGATATATTATTAGAAGAAAAGTAATGAAATTTATTCCTCAACATGATAAAATGGACTGTGGTCCATCATGTTTAGCTATGATAACGGCTTATTATGGCAAAGCATATGGACTACAGTACTTACGTGACCATTGCTTTATTTCAAGGGAAGGTGTTTCTATTTTAAGCATGAACAATGCAGCATCTAAACTTGGGTTTAAAACTTTAGTAACACAACTTTCAATTGGGGATTTAAAAAATGAATTCTTACCATGTGTTATACATTGGAACCAAAATCACTTTGTCGTTCTCACCAAAATTTCGAAATATTTTTACAATAAAGAGAAAATTTACACAATTGCCGATCCCGCCCATGGGATCATTAAATTACCTGAAACCGAATTTAAAAAGGCCTGGCTGAAAAACTCTGATAAAGGCATCGTTTTGCTATTGGAGCCTACAGAAACTTTTTTCCAGAATAACAATATTAAAGATAAAAAAGTATCATTACAATATATTTATCAATACCTAAGCCCACATAAAAAACAATTTATCTGGCTTTCTTTTATCCTTCTTGTTGGAACACTAGCTACTCTGGCTTTTCCCATATTAACTCAGAAGCTAATTGACGACGGCGTCAACAAGAAAAACCTTAACATCATTACCTACATTCTTCTCGCTCAACTGGCATTTTTTCTTGGGAATATCATATTAGGAGTTTTCCGCAACTGGATTATGTTAAGTGTTGGAAGTAAATTAAATATTAAAATCATTTCCGAATTTCTTAAAAAACTGATGAGCCTTCCCATCAAATTTTTTGATACCAAATTCATGGGTGATTTCAATCAAAGAATACAGGATCACGAGCGGATAGAACTTTTTCTTACCTCTCAAAGTTTATCAACATTATTCTCAATGATTACCTTTTCGGTATTTTTTGTGGTTCTTTGGACGTATGATTTCAGAATTCTTGCTACCTATTTTATATTAACCATAATATCAGTTGTATGGTCCTTATATTGGTTAAAAAAAATAAAATCGTTAGACTATTTCAGATTTCGTGAAAAAAGTGAAAATCAGGAGTCCATTTACGAAATCATTAATGGCATTTCTGAGATGAAACTTAATCAGTTCGAAGAGCACAAACGTAAAGAATGGGAAGAAATCCAACAAAAATTATTTAAAGTAAATATCAGAATTCTAAAACTTGATCAAATCCAGCTTTCAGGATTCGAATTCATCAATCAGTTAAAAAACATTATTGTTACTTTCCTCGCTGCCTCTTTTGTGGTGAAGGGACATATGACACTGGGGGCTTTACTGAGTGTATCCTACATTATTGGGCAAATGAATTCTCCGGTTAACCAATTGATTAGTTTTTTTAAATCTTTACAGGACGCTAAACTAAGTTTATCGCGTTTAAATGAAGTTCAAAATCACCCGGAAGAAGAACAGGAAGACTTGCTTCCGTTAATGAATGAAAAATATACCACCCAAAACGGAATTGAAAAAGGAATTTATTTTAAGAATGTTTCTTTTCAATATGAGGGACCTCAATCACCGTTTGTTCTCAAGGATATTGATCTTTTTATTCCCCAAGGAAAAGTTACCGCTGTTGTTGGAGCAAGCGGTAGTGGCAAAACAACATTAATGAAATTATTATTGAAGTTCTATGAACCGACCTCTGGTGATATTTATTTTAATCACTCTAATTTAAAAGAAATATCTCCAAAAAATTTAAGAAAAAACTGCGGAGTGGTTATGCAGGACGGATATATTTTCTCTGATACTATTGAAAGAAACATTGCAACAGGAGAAGAAATTCCAGATGACGATGTACTCAATTTCGCACTTAAAACTGCGAATATTAAATCATTTGTAGATGAACTTCCTTTAGGACTAAACACAAAGATCGGAGCTTCAGGAAATGGAATTTCCGGTGGACAAAAACAAAGGATACTGATTGCAAGAGCAGTTTATAAACAACCCTATTTTGTCTTCTTTGATGAGGCCACCTCAGCTCTAGACGCAGAAAACGAAAAGGTAATCCATGATCATTTACAGGAATTCTTTAAAGGCAAAACTGTTTTAATTATTGCACACAGGCTTTCAACTGTTAAAAATGCAGATCAGATCATTGTCTTGAAAAAGGGAGAGATCGTAGAACAAGGCAACCACCAATCATTGGTGGAAAAAAAATCTGATTATTTTAATTTGGTTAAAAACCAACTTGAACTGGGAGCATAATTAGCTACTGACAATAGTAAAATGCCGGATTAAAATCCGGCATTAACACTTAAAAAGGCAACTTGTAATTATATCCAACCTGTAAAAGATATGGCAGTTGTGGTTTCGTTTTCAAATCCTGAGAAACAATCCCTCCTATTTTTAGATATATTTCCTGATTGCTGAATGTATATCCTCCTTGTATGGCAGCATAAAAGTTTCCTCCCGTCGCCGGTTCATACCAGCCATCTTTTACTGCCGGATAAATTTCTCTATAGTGATCGGAATGTTTGAAATGAGTAACAATGGCTTTATCAAACCCAATTTCTAACGCTCCAAACCATCTCCGTCTGTAATACCCAATTGTTCCGGACATATCCACCCCAAAATTCAGAAGCTGCACATTCTCGTTTTCAAATTTCCGGAAAACTCCCTGAACTTTTGTTGAAAAATGGAAATCCCCAACTTTTATCCATCTCACATGAGCTCCTGCTTTTGTTTTAAAATCATCAAATAAATCTTCACCAGCCGGTGTGGAGACCTCAATATTTACAATTGTGGGAAATAACTTACCATGAAATTTATATCCGTATCCTAGCCCAAAAACAGCACCATATTCGGCACCAATGTTTGCATTAAGAATATGTCTTTCTCCATTTTCAAGCCCAGCCCAGTTAACCGTTTGTGATTTCACAACATTACAGATCAGTATAAAAAAAGCTATTTTTATATATAGTTTATTATTTTTCATTTGTTAAAGGTTGTTGATAAAATTGATAATTTTAGGTTTGGTCTGGGAATTCCATACATTCTGATTGGTAATAATACCATCATGTCCAACACCCGAAACCTTAACCTTTTCCACATGATTATAATCTGAAGTTATTTTCTGTGCCCAGGAATCAGGATAAGCTTTATTTCTTTCACTGTAAAAGAATAACACAGGAGCATTGTAATTCTGCAACCCCTTAGAAAAATCGGAATTGTATTCCTCTCCTACATCAAATAATGCATCCATAATTACAGCCCCACTTCTCCAGCTCATGCCGGGATCAAAATCCCCCTCACCAGTAATATCGTTTTTCGATGTCAGCATAGACATTTTATAATCCAATATTTCGTGCTGATCCTCCTTCCCCGATATAAACTGATCAATATAGGCTGCATCATTCAAGATCTCACTCCAGAGTTTAAATGATCTGGACTCTTTTACATAGTCAGTAATATCATCCCATTTCAATCCGCCCGGTTCACATAAAACAATACCCTGAACAGCATTTGGATACTTTCCCACATATCCTGAAGCCAGTATCGCTCCCCAGGAATGCCCTAATAAGATTACTTTTTGATTAGAGCTTTTACGGTAATAAGCTATTACTGAAGATAATTCGTCATACATAAGATTAATAGCTCCCGCTCCTAATGATTTATATGAATTCTTAGGAAAACGCTGGGAAAGACCAGAACCTCTCTGATCATAGAAAACGACTCTGTATCCTTTATTAGCGAGATCTTTACAATTTAATAAGTATCTGTAATCACCTCCTGGTCCTCCATGGATAGCAATAATTAGGGTCCCATTTTCTGGACCGAATGCTTCGGAATGGAGCAGAGAACCATTCACACGTATTGATGGTAGTGAAGAATCCTGATCAACTGTCTTAGGAACTAAGTTTCCGGGTTCATCAATTGTTCTTCCATCAGTACAGGAGAACAGTAATGCAAAAATTGTAAAAGAGGTCAGTAACCCTCTTTTTTTTCTCAATGTTGTCATAGTTTGGGTTTAAAATATTGATGCAAAGATTCATCAAACCCAAAAGCTATACGCCCCAACAGGAAAGCTGACCCAAGAAAAACAACCAATATAAGAATCTGACTACCAATATCATATGAAACATGAAACCATTCCCTGGAAGATGAAACTATAAAAAGATAAGAATTACAGCTTTTTTTGGTATTCAGTGGGAGTAATACCCATATATTTTTTAAAATTCCGGTTGAAAGATGTTTTGGAATTAAAACCACATTCAAAGGCAATAGCCAGAAAAGTATATTGCCTGCTTTCCGGTTTCGAAATTTTGTGCAAAAACTCTTCTATCCTCTTTTCATTAATTAATTCGTAGAAGTTTTTATTTTCCTTAGAATTAATTACCTGGGAAAGATAGTTCGGATGGACTTTAAGCAACTGAGACAATTCATTTAAGGTGAGATTGGGATTTGTGAACGGTTTTTCTTCGTTTAAAACCTCAAGTAATTTGCAATGAATATCATCAATATTTTCCTGTGTTAATCCTGATTTTTGATACTTTTTATCTTCACCAATTGCTATTGGAGATGTAATTACTTTTGTCAGGCTTTCTTCGGCAGTAAAAAATGAATTAGAATAATTGAAAACCTGTACCTGCTTGATCCCAAAATATCCCAACCACATGATAAAAACAGCAACTGCACCATAAATAATATTTGCGTTGTCATTCCAAAGAACCAATCCCCAGATCAGCCCAATCCAGATAATAAGATACAACAACCACTTAAAGTTTATTTTTTCTGTATTTGAAAACTGCTGGACCATATTTTTGCGGAATCTATATAAAATAAATAAAGAAATGATCACATAAATGATTC
Source organism: Chryseobacterium sp. Chry.R1 (assembly GCF_039645525.1). NCBI lineage: Bacteria > Pseudomonadati > Bacteroidota > Flavobacteriia > Flavobacteriales > Weeksellaceae > Chryseobacterium > Chryseobacterium sp. Chry.R1. Next base: position 2,261,212 of record NZ_CP151793.1, on the reverse strand, counting down.
CTGAAATGTATATACCATATAGCCTGAAAAGCAATTCAATCTCGAATTCCCTTCCCTCATGTTTAAAAATACTAACCCTTTCATCAAAGGGTGCCAAATAAAATGAAAGAAAAGATAAATTACATATCACAAAAGGTAAAAAATGTAACAGCTGTACTGCTGAAAAAGGTTTAGGAGAAGTTTGTTTTCTTACATAGAGGTATAAAAACGGTCCATAAAGTAACGGTAGTGTAAAACCTAAAAGTATAAAAGAAGGATATTCTTTATACTGATGAGTAAGAAAGAGATAATGTGTTAATAAATTGACACCAATTGTAAATAACCATCCACATAAAATAAAATCAGCAGAGCTTTTATTCCGTTTTGTAAGCAAAAGAAATGTCAAAAAGAAAGCAATAAAAACCCCGGAAAGATAAAGCATAAACAGCTTCAGTTTTTTAGTTAATGGTGCAATAAATCATAATCATCTAATTCACAAAAATAAAGAATAACTTCTATTGAATGATATTAAATAAGACAGGATACAGAAAACAAGTTTTACAATCGATTAATTTAGTTCTTAAAATTAGTTAATGTCCTCTATCTGGCCTTCCCATTTTCAATCTATCTCTTGAAAATTAACTATCTTCGCCTACAAATTTTAATCGAATGAAGAAGATTATCTCCGGATTATTTGTTTTTTTCACTGTAATTCTTTTTGCGCAGGAATCCATCCAGTTTCAGGATATCCCTTTTAAAGACCTAATTGCCAAAGCTAAGAAAGAAAACAAAATAGTTTTCATTGATGCTTACGCTTCATGGTGTGGCCCTTGTAAACTGATGGAGAAAAATGTATTTACAAAGAAATCGGTGGGAGATTATTATAACGCCAATTTTGTAAATGCAAGATTTGATATGGAGAAAGGAGAAGGGAGAGAAATTGCCGCCAAATACGGAGTTCGTTCCTATCCGACTTACTTGTTTCTGAACGGTGATGGGGAGCTGATCTCTCAAAATCTCGGTTATATGGAAGAAAGTGTTTTCCTAACGATGGCACAGGATATCAATTCACCCAATAACAAAAAAGGATCCCTAAAAGATCGTTTTGCATCGGGTGAAAAAGACCCTGAATTTTTGATCAACGTAATGAAATTAAATTCTACTTCAGATTTTGATTTTGCAAAAAAAGCCTCTGAAAGATACTTTGAAAATAAAAAGAAAACTGAAGAACTGTCTAAAGATGACATTGGATTTCTTTTATTCTTTCTAAAATCCGTTGAGGATCCTAATTATAAAATTTTCGCTTCCAGAAAATCAGAAATCATCAAATATCTTCCTGAGGAAACCTATAAAGAATTTGATCATCAGCTTATTTTATCCAAGGTAGTAGCCGAATCGATTGACGACAAAAATAAGAGGGTAAATGATGACTATTTTCTGAAAACAGCAGAACCCTTGGTTGGGAAATATGAGGCTGAAATTAAGCTGAATCAGACTAAACTTAATTATTATGAACAAAATAATAATTTTCCTGAATATGAAAAAGCAGCTTTAGCATATTACAAAAATTCTGATTCCTTTGAGCCTAATCAATTACTTAAAGCGGCGTGGATATTCTCCGAGCATGTAAAAACAACATCCTCATTAAAAAAAGCGGTTGAATGGGCAGAGAAATCTGTTATGAGAGGAGAGACTTCTGAAAACACCTTTATTCTGGCAAAGCTCTATTTCTTAACAGGAAATAAAGATATGGCAAAAACGTATGCTGAAATGTCGAAAAATATGGCTGTTCAATCCAATAAAGACGCAACTTTGGCCGAAGGATTGCTTAAACAAATCAAATAAACTTCAGAATGAAATATAAATTGTTGGTAAGTTTTATGAGTCTGTTTTCACTAGGAAATTTGAACGCCCAGGAACAAGAACAGGCTACAGAAAAGGGGAAAAGTTTATACCTAAAAGGCAATGCCCTTTTTCTTCCAATAGGAGTTCTAAACGGAGGATTAGAATATCAGCTTAGTAAAAAATATACTTTACAGGGGGATGTATTTGTTTCTCCATGGAAATCTTTCGCCGGACATGAATTTCAGTATTATTCTGTTTCCTTAGAGGGTAGATATTATTTTGATGAAGCTTTCAAACACTGGTATGTGGGTGCCAACCTTGCAGCATCTTCTTTTGTATTGCAAAAATGGAATTACTGGGGTTCTGGCACATACACCAATGACAGAGGCGAAAAATACAAAAAGTCCAATCTGTATCAAAAAGGAGTTTCACTGATCATTGGAGTTACTGCGGGTTACCAGTTTCAGCTTTCAGAAAACTGGAATCTGGATGTTTATGCAACTGTTGGAACCTCTCAGGATTTTTATAAGGGCTATGACCGCACCACAGGAAAGCGCTATGATGTAGCTACCGGATTTAATAAAAGTGGTGAAATATTACCATATAGAGGCGGCATAATGATTTCTTACAAAATAAAATAACACGATGAAACTATTTGGAAAAAATCACATTATTATATTGGTTATCACCTTTGTTATCCTTTTTTTAATGAATTACATTGGAAATGATGCCCCAGACAAATTACAAAGGGCAATAATGACCGCTTCAGCAGGAGTGATAGGATTAACAGTGGGGCTTTTTATCCTTAATAAAGGTAAAAATGACAAAAACCCACCACAAGATTTCGATTAGTTTTCGTACACCACGTATTTAGATCTGATTTTCTCAAACTTTTCTAAATCTGACTTCCACGAAGCCTTTATTTCTTGTATTGATTTACCGGCAATGATTTGTTTTCTTAATTCATCAGTTCCGGATAAAGTATCGAACCATAAGTTTTTAAGAAAGAAATCCTGTTGAGGATTCTTGTAATTTTTATAAGCTTTGATCACCCATTCCAGATTAAGTTCCCTCAAATCATTCGGATACTCAGATAAATTTTCTCCATAACATAATTGCCCGTTCAGGAACGGATCTTTTGCCCCGAAATTAGGTTTTGGAGTAAACTGATAAGGAAGACTTTTTGTCCAGGGAGAACCATATACCTGAAAGGGAGTATCTGTACCTCTTCCTACAGAAACCTGTGTTCCTTCAAAAAAACATAAACTCGGATATAAATTTATTGCTTTATCATTAGGTAAGTTGGGAGATGGCTTATCAGAAATAGCGTATCGCAGCTTTTTATGATAATTTTTCATAGGAACCAAAATATATGTTGCCTGCATTCCATTCTTCAGCCATTTTTCACCGTTGACCATTTTTCCATACTCACCAATGGTTAAACCATAGACAACCGGAACTTCATGCATTCCTACAAAACTAGCCCATTTCTTTTTTAAAACAGGTCCATCAATATATCCATCGTGAGGATTAGGCCTGTCTAATACCATTATCTCAACATTATTTTCAGCTCCGGCCTCCATAAGGTAGCTTAACGTTGAAATATAGGTATAGAATCTGACGCCTACATCCTGAATATCAAAAACTACAATGTCAATTCCTTTTAACTGTTCAGGTTTCGGCTTCTTATTACTTCCATATAAAGAAACAATAGGTACTCCTGTTTTTGAGTCTACTCCATTTTTAACAGTTTCACCAGCATCAGCATTTCCTCTAAAGCCATGCTCGGGAGCAAAAATAGCTTTTATCTTAATCCCGTTTTTTACTAAAAAATCGACCAGGTGAGTCCGATCTTTCATCAAACCCGTTTGGTTGGTAACAATGCCAATTGTTTTTCCCTTTAGCAGCGGTAAATAAACTTCCGGCTGGTCGGCACCGGTCTTAAAACCATCTTTTGTTTGATTCTGAGAATAATATTGATTGAATACTCCTAAAAAAATTAGGCAAATAAGAAGTAAATTTTTAATTTTGAAATCTAAATTCATAAGCTTGAACTTTCCTTTATATTTCTCTAGAAAAATAGCGTTTTCCAAAGATAACAAAAATAATCTTTCAAGGGTTATCATCTTCATAGGCAGGCTTTCTGTAGCTTTAGGAATCATTGTATCATTGATTACCGTATCTACAGGATTTGGCTCAAAAAAAGCTATTAAAGAAAGACTGGCAGATTTCAGCGGACATATTACCGTAAAGTCCACACGATCCAATTCTTCATACAATACTTCTGTGCTTGATAAGCAGGGTTTAAATATTCAGAAAATAAAAGCACTTCCGGATGTTGAAAGTGTTCAGAAATATGCTATGGTTACAGGAATTATGCGGAATGAGCATAATTTTGCAGGCATTATTTTCAAAGGTGTAGGCAAGGACTTTGACAGTGCCCGTTTTAAAAAATTTCTCGTTGCCGGCACAACACCCAAAGTAACGGAGGTCGGCTATAACCATGGGGTAACGATTTCACAAAAGATCGCGAATGACCTCCATTTAAAAGTGAAAGACAGTATTGTTACCATATTTTCAAAGGCGGATCAGAAACCTATTTATCGAAAATTTGAAGTTGTGGGAATTTACCGAACGGACATTAAAATGATTGATGAACAATTTGTGATCGGTGGAATCAACCATGTGAGAAAAATTCAGGATATGAAACCGGATGATATTGGTGGACTGGATATCTTCTTTAAAAATGTAAATGATATCGATAGTGATTTCCCGGAAATTGAAAAGCTTATCGGCTATAAAAATTACGCGGAAAAAGCAACAGAGAAATTCCCACAGATTACAGACTGGATCAGCATTTTCGACACCAATATTGCATTGATCATTATTATCATGCTTATTGTGGTCATCATTAATATCATCATGGTTCTTTTGATCCTTATCATTGAAAGGACGAATTCAATCGGTCTCTTAAAAACCTTAGGAGCTAGCAATTCCCAGATCAGGGCTACATTCATTAATTATACTCTAATAATAATGGTTCCGGGGCTTTTATACGGAAATATTATAGGCCTTGGTCTCTTACTTTTACAGAAGTTTTTTGGAATTATAAAGCTGAATCCTGAAAATTATTATGTAAGTACAGTTCCCGTAGACCTTAATCCTATTGCTATTATTTCAATTTCTGTAGGAATTTTAATTATCTCGGCACTGGCATTGATCGTTCCAAGTTATCTGATCAGCAAGATTTCACCGGTTAAAGCGATCAAATACAATTAATTTCAGATTGTTTATTCTTCCCAATTGAGGTAATATACTTTATCTGTTAATAGTTCATTTTACATGTGGCCAAACTTCATAAATAATTTTAAAGCTGTATCTTTGCAAGGCTTATAAATTATGTATGAAATACGCAAAAAATATTCTTGAAACTATCGGAAATACTCCATTAGTAAAACTTAACAAAGTTTTGGGCGAGGATTTCCCTGCATTAGTTTTAGCCAAAGTAGAAACTTTCAACCCGGGAAATTCTGTAAAAGACAGAATGGCTGTTAAAATGATCGAAGATGCCGAAAAAGACGGCAGATTAAAACCGGGCGGAACAATCATTGAAGGAACTTCCGGAAATACAGGAATGGGATTAGCTCTTGCCGCTATCATCAAGGGGTACAAATGTATTTTTGTAACCAATTCCAAACAATCTAAAGAAAAATGTGATATTTTACGTGCTGTAGGAGCAGAAGTTATTGTTTGCCCTACAGATGTAAAGCCTACGGACCCTCGTTCTTATTATTCGGTTTCAAAAAGATTAGCCAAAGAAACTGAAAACGGATGGTATGTGAATCAATATGATAATTTATCCAACCGAGCAGCACATTATGAATCTACTGCTCCTGAAATCTGGGAACAAACAGAAGGAAAACTTACTCATTTTGTAGTCGGAGCCGGAACAGGAGGAACCATTACAGGATGTGGAACGTTCTTCAAAGAAAAAAATGAAAATATAAAAGTAATTGGTGTTGATACTTATGGTTCTATTTTAAAAGAATTCCATGAGACCGGTGAACTTCACTATGATCACGCATATACTTACATTACTGAAGGAATCGGAGAAGATATTATTCCTGAAAACTATGATATGTCGGTTATCGATCATTTTGAAAAAGTAACGGATAAAGATGGTGCCATTTATGCAAGAAAGCTTGCAAAAGAAGAAGGAATTTTCTGTGGATATTCAGCAGGAAGTGCTATATCAGCATTGGTACAAATGAAAGATCAGTTTACCAAAGATGACGTGATTGTTGTTTTACTCCATGACCATGGTTCAAGATATGTAGGTAAAATCTACAATGATGAATGGATGAAGGAAATGGGCTGGCTAGACTAAAAGGCAAATAAAAAAATCAGAGCGATCTGCTCTGATTTCTTTATTTAATATTTTTCTTTATTACCTGTTTCAATACGCTGTAATCCTGTTTATTCATTGACTTTGCAGGAAACATATAGTTGTATTTACCTTCCATCGAAATATAGTCTTCATAGGTTTCTGCAGTTACAAATTCACTCCACCTGCTGAGTTCGTGCTGCTCATTAAGATTAACATTGAAAGTTTCATTATTGAATCTTATTTCATAAATACCCGCATTCTCAAGTGATTTCAGATATCTTTTGACCTGTTTTTTCCATCTGGACACCTTATTGATGCTTACCGAAAGATACACAGCACAAAGAAGAAAAACAAAACTTATAAAATACAGAATTCCAAAGCTTTCTTTACTTAAATTTTCTTTTAAGGAAAATGTAATCAGAAAAATCAGAGCGACAACAATAGTGATAATGGTTTTACTTCTGTTCTCCGATGAGAAAAACAAACTTCCCTGGTTTCCTTTAAAGTAGATCTCTTCAAAATCTTTTCTGTTTACATGTAGCCTGATCACTTTCTCGTCACCCATTGTATAAAAAATTTAATTTGTTTACAGATTGCAAAACTAAATTAAATATCCTCATATCGATCACTTATTGCAGAAAGTTTGGCCAGTAAGTCTCTATTTTTTTGTTTAAGATCAGTCATTTTCTGAAGCATATCATTAATAACTTCTAAACCGGGAAGGTTTATTTCCAGATCATAATGCCAATTCGTGAATCTTTCAAAAGCAGGTAAATCTTCATACATCAAATAGCGCACATCATTTTCAGTCTGTACCTCAAGTAAGCCGCAGTCTACCAGCTCATCAAAGAAAGTAATTTCTATATTATATATTTTTACGAGTTCTTCCCGTGATATTCTTTCTTCCATGATCTAAGAATTTTTAAGTTGTTCAAAAAGTTCTTTTTGTTTCTCAGTAAGGTTTGTTGGCAACTTCACTTCATATGTTACGAACAGGTCTCCAAATTGACCTTCTTTCTTATATACGGGAAACCCTTTTCCTTTCAACCTCACCGTTAATCCACTTTGAGTCTCAGGTTTAACCTTTAAATTAACGCTTCCGTCCAGGGTATTTACTTTTACATCACCACCCAAAACAGCTGTATAAAGATCAATAGTAACTTTCGTTTTAAGATCATCTCCTACCCTCTCAAAATCCGGATCAGGTGAGATATTAAATGTAATGTACAAATCTCCCGAAGGACCTCCATTGATACCGGGGTTTCCGTGACCCTTTAATTTGATCTGTTGACCATCATAAACTCCGGCGGGAATTGTAATCCGTACTTTTTTGCCATTAATCTCAAAGGTTTGGGGATGTGTTTTGGCAGCATCTTTAAGATGTAAATTAAGCTCAGCCTGTACATCCTGTCCTTTAAATTTCCCGGAAGCACTACCTCGGGAGCTTCTTCCGAAACCTCCGCCTTGTCCAAACATACTCTGGAAAAAATCTGAAAAGTCCTCTCCTTCTCCAAAATCTGCACCGGAGAATCCACCACTGTAACCTTGCCCTTGATTTTGATATTGTCTTTGTTGCTGTTGAGCCTTTTCATATTCTTCACCATGTTTCCAGTTTTCTCCGTACTTATCATATTTGCTTCGGTTTTCCGGATTACTGAGAACCTCATTCGCTTCATTCAGTTCCTTGAATTTTCTCTCAGCCTCTTTGTCATCGGGATTAAGATCGGGATGTAATTTTCGAGCCAGCTTTCGGTATGCTTTTTTGATATCTTCCTGCGATGCTTTTTTATCTACCCCCAGAATTTTATAGTAATCTATATAAGCCATAGAAACGTTTATTTACTCAAATTTAAAAAATTTAACCCTGAAAATTATACAATAATATGTTAAAAATAAGCCTATCTTTGGTAAAAAGCAATACATGAAAGAAGTATTTAAAAACTACTCTGGAATTTTATTTTTACTCTTGGGAATCATAGTTGGAAGTATTATCGGGATCACTGCTCCCAATTTTGTAGGTTATATAAAACCGCTTGGAGACATTTTCCTTAATTTACTTTTTGTAAGCGTTGTTCCATTGATATTTTTTGCTGTGTCTAATTCTATAGCATCTTTAGAGCAACAATCAAAATTTGGAAAGATTATTGCGATGATGTCGTTTACCTTTCTATTTTTTATATTAACAGCAGCTGTTTTTACCATTATTGCTGTTTATCTTTTTCCTATGTCTCCTATTTCAGGAAGTTCACAGATCATTTCTGAAGGTAATGACAATGAAACCTGGGGAAACAGGATTGTGAGTTTCTTTACAGTTGGTGAATTCACAGAGCTGTTTTCCAGAAAGAATATGCTCGCCCTGCTAATATTTGCTTTTTTAACAGGTTTTGCGGCAAGAAAAACGGGAGAAACCGGCCAGCCATTCAGACTTTTCCTTGCTTCAGGATACGAGGTCATGAAAGAGCTGCTTTTACTGGTTATGAAGCTTGCTCCGATCGGGCTCGGGGCTTATTTTGCCTATCAGGTTGCTACTGTGGGTCCACAGCTTTTTGGTTTTTACGGAAAGCCACTAGGTATCTACTACATAGTGGGAACCATCTATTTCTTTTTATTTTTCACACTATATACCTTCATGGCCAACGGGCAAAAAGGAGTCAAGGATTTCTGGACAAATGCACCCTATCCTACGCTAACTGCTCTAAGTACCTGCAGTAGCTTTGCAACAATGCCTGCAAATTTGCAAGCAGCTTCGAAGATCGGAATACCAAGTTCTATTGCGAATCTCGTTATTCCGATTGGAACTACTTTACATAAAAACGGATCATCTATATCTTCAATCATCAAGATTTATGTCGCATTTCTAATTATCGGAAAAGATTTTTTTGAGCCTTCCAACCTGATTTTAGCTTTGGGAATTACAATATTTGTAAGTATTGTTGAGGGCGGAATACCTAATGGTGGTTATATCGGTGAGCTCCTGATGATTTCTGTATATAAATTACCTCATGAAGCGATTCCTGCCGTAATGATTATCGGAACATTGGTAGATCCATTAGCTACCGTTCTAAATGCCGTAGGAAATGTTGTGGCCGCCATGTTTGTAAACAGGTTCATAAAGGTAGATGGTTGAGAAGTTACTATAATTTTTAAGAGGAATACTCAAAATTAGTTTCTATCACTCTCTCTGATTTTACAGATCAGCTAGAGTTATTCGCTGCGTTTTACCGGTTCCAAATTTTTGTATTCTTCAGGAGTAAAAAGCTTGTAATGTACTTTAAATGTTTTTACTAAAGGTGTTTCCAGAGAAAAACCACCTGGTCCGAAACCATCTACAACATCTAATGTAAAGTGAGAATATTTCCAATACTCAAACAAATCACGATCGATCCAAAATTCATGTCTGTTGATCGTACCTATCATAGCATCATTCATTCTTGGAAAAAAACCTCCTTTTTCAAAACATTGAGGCTGAGTACCTTCACAACAACCGCCTGCCTGATAAAACATCAGGTCTCCATATTTTTCTTCTAGCTGCCAGATAACTTCAAGCGCTTTTTCCGTAGCAGATAACCTGGATATTTTGGGTTCCATTTCTGTAGGTTTTTAAGTTGATTTTTATACTGCAATAAACTACCAATTTTTCATGTAAGATTGTTAGTAAAGATCATCATTTACTCTTAGAATTATTCAAAAAACCTGACAAAAATGTCAGGTTACCTAAACTTAAGTATTAATCATAGGATGGCGAAAAAATTCTCCCTCATAAGTTTATTAATAATGGGCCTTATGGAATGGATCGAAACATGATAGTATCAGATTAGGCCGGCCGTTTTGCTCCGCTTAAATAACGGAACAAACGGACATGCCCTGATGTTAAAAAAAATTAAAAGAACCCTAATTTGTTTTTGTTGTAAGAGATCAACATATTTTTAGTCTGGCGATAATGGTCCAGCATCATTTTATGATTCTCCCTTCCAATTCCGGATTGTTTATATCCTCCAAAAGGTGCTCCTGCAGGATAAGAATGATACTGATTGACCCATACTCTTCCTGCCTGGATCTTACGGGGTACATTATACAATTGATGTGCATCTCTTGTCCATACTCCTGCACCAAGACCATAAATCGTATCATTAGCAATCTTTATTGCTTCTTCCTCATCTTTAAAAGTGGTAAAAGCTAAAACAGGCCCGAAAATTTCTTCCTGGAAAATCCTCATTCTATTGTTACCTTTGAAAATTGTGGGTTGAATGTAGTATCCATCTTCTAAACCTTCCCCGACATTATTTACATCACCACCCACAAGAACTTCAGCACCTTCTTCTTTCCCTAATTTGATATAGGACAATATTTTATCTTTCTGAATCTGGGAAGCCTGGGCACCCATCATTACGGTTTTATCTAAAGGATTTCCCAATTTAATCGCTTTTACCCGTTCAATTACTTTTGCTATAAAAGCATCAGCAATATCTTCCTGAACCAGTAACCTTGAAGGACAAGTACAAATCTCTCCCTGATTAAGAGCAAAAAGAACGGCACCTTCAATAGCTTTATCTAAAAACTCATCATCCGCATCCATTACAGAGCTGAAGAAAACATTCGGAGACTTTCCTCCAAGTTCCAGGGTAACTGGAATGATATTTTCAGTTGCATACTGCATCACCAGACGTCCTGTAGCTGTAGAGCCTGTAAAAGCTGCTTTTGATACTTTAGGATTGGTTACCAAAGCCCGGCCAAGCTCTGCCCCGAAACCGTTTACGATATTTACTACTCCGTCAGGTAGCAAATCACCGATTATTTCCATTAAAACCATGATAGAAACAGGAGTACTTTCTGCCGGTTTTAATACTACGCAATTTCCAGCTGCCAATGCAGGGGCCAATTTCCAGATTGCCATTAATAAAGGAAAATTCCATGGAATGATTTGTGCGATAACCCCCAGGGGTTCATGTACAATCAGAGAAACGGTATCTTTATCCAATTCATTGTGAGAGCCTTCTTCTGCACGGACTACAGAAGCGAAGTACCTGAAATGATCTACTGCTAAAGGTAAATCTGCAGCAAGGGTTTCCCTCACAGCTTTACCGTTGTCGATAGTTTCTACTGTTGCCAGGTATTCAAGGTTCTGCTCTATTCTGTCTGCAATCTTGTTTAAAATAATACTTCGTTCCGTTGAAGAGGTATCCTTCCAGGTTTGAAATGCCTTGTGAGCCGCGTCTACCGCTAATTCTAAATCTTCCTTGGAGGAATGAGCCGCTTGGGTAAAGTTTTTTCCGTTAACTGGAGAAACTACATCAAAATATTGTCCGTTCACCGGAGGTGTAAACTGACCATTAATATAATTATCATATTTACTTTTGAAATCAGGCCACTGTAAAACAGTTTCTGATTTTTGTTCTGTTATTGTGCTCATATCGTATTGTTTTAATTTCTGTTAAGCCAAATTACATTTCCCCAATAAGAACAGATAGCATAATCCTACAAAAAAACTTCAAAATCGTATTCACCAGGAATTTTATACTTTTTTAACAATACCTCGATTTTATATTTTCTTATATTTGATAGAATGGGTTTTAAAAATGTATAGAAATGAATGATAATAAGTTTTTATTAAATACTCCTGATGTGAAAAAAGAAAATCAGCTGATGAGCCTTGTTGAAAACCAAACGAAATTCAATCTCAACAATTGTGAGTTCAGTATCTATGAAACCCATAAAACTGCTTTTGGTGTAAAACTTCATTTTGATACCATTGCATTTACCGCTATGCTAAGAGGAAAAAAGCATATGAAACTGGAAAATAAAACAGGATATTTTGATTATTTTCCAGGAGAGAGCATACTGGTAGCACCAGGAGAAACAATGATTATTGATTTTCCTGAGGCTGATGAAACTCCATCACAATGTATTTCATTAAGTCTTAATCCTGATTTTATAGAAGATTCGCTTAACCATTTGAATTACACATTACCAAAGGTGGATGAAACTTCTCAATGGAATATTCAGCTGGATGAGTATTTTCTATTCAATAATAAATCTCTGGCTTCCGCTACCAACAATATCATGAGGATCGCTATGGATGATAATTCTCAAAAAGACATCATGGCTGATTTTGCCCTGAAGGAACTTTTGATAAGATTGATGCAGACCCAGGCGAGAGGTATGGTAGAGAAGAATATTGCAAAAAATAAATCGAGAATAGGTTTTGCCGTCGATTATATCAAAAAAAATCTTCATCAGAAACTTTCCATTGACAGCATTGCTAAACTTGCTTATGTCAGCAAATCAAATTTCTTTAAAATGTTTAAAGATGAACTAGGTACTTCACCCAATGATTTCATTTTACAAGAGCGAATCAACCGGGCTAAAGAATTATTGGCTACTCAGAATAGCATTAAAGAAACCGCTTATCAAACAGGTTTTTCAGATACAAATTATTTTACAAGAGTATTCAAACAACTTGTGGGAGTAACCCCAAAGACTTATCAGAATAAGGTTATATTCTTTGAATAAAAATCTTATTTCTTTTAGAAATATGACATGAAACGACTATTCGCTTTCGCGACCATATTACTTTTCTCAAGTAGTAAATACAATTCCCAAACTTCTACAAACAAGTTTGAGATTTCATCCGATCTGGAGCAAATTTCCTTATGGGTAAAAAGCAATATGCCTGATCAACTGGGTAGTAGAAATGCAGAAATGATAACTAATAAAGGATCTGTAACTCATGTTTCTGATCCAAGGTTAATTATTCATAGACCCAAAAATCCAAATGGTACAGCTATTTTAGTTATTAGCGGTGGCGGATATGCTCACATCGAATTAGGAAAAGAAAGCACACCAACTTCGAAATGGTTGCAGTCAGAAGGGATAACTGCGTTTGAACTTATTTATAGATTACCACAAGAAGGTTGGAAAACTACCAATGTTCCTTTTGAAGATGCACAAAGAGCTATGCGGATGATCAGAAGTTCAGCCAAAAATTATGGTATAGATCCTCATAAAATTGGCATCTTAGGGTTCTCAGCCGGTGGACATTTAGCCGGAATGATTGCCACGCAACCTAATAAGATGTTTTATAAACCCGTCGACGATATAGATTCTTTATCTGCAAGACCCAATTTTGTAGGATTGATTTATCCGGTTATTTCAATGCTTCCTCCCAACAATAAGACCCATGCTTTTAAGAGTATTCTTGGGAAAAATCCATCAACTTCCGAGGAAATAGAATTCTCTGTGGAAAGGCAGGTGGATAGTCAAACACCACCAACTTTTTTAGCACAAGCAATTAACGATCCTATTTCTCCTGTGGAAAATAGTTTGTTAATCAATAACGCCCTAAAGAAGGTAAAAGTTCCTGTTGAAATGCATTTGTTTCAGACTGGTGGTCATGGTTGGGGATTGGGTAAGAAAGGGAGCGAGGTTGCGGCGTGGCCGGGTCTTTTTAGGGAGTGGGTGGAAATGAGTAATAAATAAAGCCATGCTTGAGACATGGCTTTGTAAATATTGATACAAGATTAATATCCCGGATTTTGTTTGAGGTTTGGATTAAGATTAATTGCTTCTTGTGGAATTGGCAATACAAATCTGTGACTATTTACCGGTAAAGTTTTCAAAGCTCCGGTTGGAGCATCTGTCCCACTACCATTGGCTGCTGAACCGTAATCTGATCGTACAACCGCCTGCCCTAATCTTTTTATAGTCCAGAACCTATCGTTTTCAAAAGCCAATTCTAACCTTCTCTCCTCATAAATAGCATTTAACAAATTACTTCCAGTCTCGGTTCCCGGAACAAATGTTTCATATCTCTGTTCCCTTACTTTATTAAGTAATGCAAGCGCCAGAGCAGGATTTGGCGTTGAAGATTTCATATAAGCTTCTGCGACATTCAAATACACTTCCGAAGATCTCAAAAACTTAATATCTACAACCTGTCTTACTGTTGAATTCGCTCTTGTTCTATACTTGATAACATGATTATATGGTGTCGTTCCAAAATTAGCAGTAACAACATAGGCTGTTTTCCGAATATCATTATCTGTGTACTTTGTAAATAAATCATAATTTACGTTATACTCCGATCTTATTCCCGACACTTCCTGATTATAAGCTACTCCTACCGTAACATTATCTGCAGATATATTAGAATTTAAAATGGTGAACAATTCTCCATCATCAGATGCATCCCTCCAAATATTTACAAAATTACTTCTCATTCCTACAGATGGAGACGCTGCTATGCATTGCTCTCCGTATTCAATAGCCTTACTGTAATTACCCCTATATAAGTATATACGAGATAAAAAGCCTAAAACGGATGTTTTATTAAGCCTCCCAACCCCTCCATTGGTAGTATTAATTTTATTTAAAGCGTCTTCTAAATCAGCTATAATCTTATCATATGTCATACTTACTGAGGCATCTCTTGCTGGTTTCATAGCAGGATTAAAGGTCGTTACATAGGCAATTCCCATAGAAGAAGATGCATCAGAACTTTGTGTGGGAATTTTTGCATACGCCCGTACCAGATCGAAGTGTGCAATTGCTCTAATCGCTTTAGCCTCGCCTTCTATGTTTCTCATGTAATTACTATAAGGAACTTTATTTAAATTGTCCAGAACAAGATTAGCTTTAGAAATTACATTATAGGCTGATCCGTAAAGTGCAGTAACAGCTGTTGATTGTGGAGTGTAAGACCATTCATAGGCTGCCTTATTCGTTTGTCTGCCTTCTGTATTTAATATAAGATTATCAGCTAATACATCCCCAAGTATAATTGAACTTCCAGTATCTCCATTATAATATGTAGGACTTTTAAAAGCATCATATGCACCGTCAACTACTACTCTGTAATTAGATTCAGAAGTGAAAATGGTTTCCGGAGTATCCTGATTATTGGGAAGTACATTAAATCTATCATCACTACATTGAATAGTAAAAAATGACAGGAGAGATATTATTGATATATTTAGTAACTTTTTCATGTTTCAATTGTTTAAAATTCTATTTCAATTCCAAATAAAAATGTTTTTACAGCAGGATAGCTATACAAAGCAAATGCCCCATTGATGAATGTCTGTCCGGCACCAGTCTGATTTTCACCTGAACCTACTGATACTTCAGGATCTCCTTGAAATTTTGTCCAAGTAGCAAGATTCTGTCCTGTTAATGATAATCGTATCTTATTGACTGGTAATGACTCACCAATTGTCCTTTTATCGAATGTATATCCAATACTCACATTTCTTAATCTGATGTATGAAGCATCTTGTAAGAAACGGTCGGTCGCCTGCAAACCTGTAATACCACCAGGAGCATTAGTTGTATTATTCGGTCTTGGCAATACATTTGTTTGTCCAGGAGCTGTCCAATAGTTCGCTGCATCAGCCCTCATATTGCTTGTAGTACCATTACTATAATTTAACATATTAAGAGCCATATAATTATATGTATAATTTCCAGATTTAAAAGTAAAATCAGCCTGTAAATCAAAGCTCTTATAAGATAAACTTGTACCAAATCCTCCGTAAAACTTAGGAAGTGGAGATTTATTTTCGATTAGTACCGCATCATTAGAATTATAAACTTCTGTGGTGCCTCCATCTTTAGTGTAATATATTTCGTTTCCGTTTGCAGAATTAATTCCGGCACTCCTTACCAGAAAAAATGAAAATGGCTCATATCCTTCCCTTAGAATATTGATTCCATAAATTCTTTCAGTTTCACCATCTCTTAATTTATTAAGCTTATAGCTCATTATGCTTGTATTTGCTCTTAAACTCCACATAAATCCACTAGATTTTATAACATCTGCAGATAAGCTAATCTCTAAACCTTTATTAGAAAGGTTTCCTGCGTTTATATTTGTGGAATAAGCCCCTCCTTCAGAACTGAAATTAGGAACAGATAAAATAAAATCCTTCTTCTGGTCAATAAAATAGTCTACGGTTCCTCTTATTCTATTCTTTAAAAACCCAAATTCAGCGCCATAATTTTGTGATTTAGTAACTTCCCATTTTAGGTCGGGATTACCATAATTAGCATTTGTAGTTATGGTAGGAAAATTTCCATAAACACCACCGGACATTAAAACGTTATTTAAATTAAGTCCAATATTGTTGTAGCCTCTAGTTCCAATTGATGCTCTCAGTTTTAAAAGAGATAAAATATTGTTGTTTTTCAAAAAACTCTCATTTGTAACATTCCATGCTCCACTTAAAGACCAAAATGGCTCAGATTTAACATTATTTCTTCCAAATCTTGAATCTTTATCCTGTCTGACAGAAGCCGTTACAATATATTTTTTTGCATAATCATAGGTAAGAAAAGCTCCATAAGAAAATGTCCTAAATAGTTCATCATAGCCTGCTACTGCAAAGGGTGTAGAAGCATTCCCTAACTCACTTAAAGAAGGAGATGAAAAGTTTCTCCCTGTACCGCTTATATAATCATTTCTAAATTCAGTGTATTCAACTAGTCCCAATAAGTCAAAATTATGTTCACCAAATGACTTAACGTAATTAAGCGTATTAGAATTAGTATATCTGAAACGGTTTTGATTTTGTTCAACAACACTTCCATTAATTCCTAATATATTATCGAGAAAAGAGCCCCGTAAAACCTTTGATGTTCTTCTGATATTATTAAAATAGCCACCTAATTGACTTTTAAAATTCAATCCCTCAGCAATTTTATACTGAGCAAATATATTTCCGTCAAAAATCAATGAATTGATATTTTCAGGGTTATTCTTAAGAGCTTCTAGTATTGGAAATCCCTGGCGGGTAGGATTATAGCTTCCATCGGCTCTATAAACCGGCTCAAAACTATTATAATCATACATTGCCCTAAATGGATTTTGAGTATTATTTCGATCTCTTATTTCTTGGGATGCACTGTAATTAACTCCCATTGATGCACCAAAGCTTAATCTATCGGTGGGATTAGCTTCATATTTCATCCTCCCAGTATATCTTTTGTAGGCATGAATATTTTGAACAATTCCATTGTCTGAATCATATCCTAATGAGATTGTATATTTAGATTTATCATTACCACCTCTAATCCCTAGCTGGTACGATTCAATAAATGAAGTTCTTAATATATCCCGCTGCCAATTATGGTCTAATGCGAGTGCAGCACTGGTTGCTTCATTACTCCATTGTTTATATCCGGGGATTCCCAAACCAACCATCTTATTCTCATAATCAATTTTTTCTGCCGAATTCATCATCCGAAAATTAATGTCTTTGATTTTTTCAGAAAATCCCATACGCGAGCTTAATGTAATAACAGGCTTTCCAGATTTTCCACTTTTTGTAGTTAAGACAATAACACCATTTGCCCCCTGTGAACCGTAGATTGCTGCCGCTGCAGCATCTTTTAAAACCGAGATATTTTCATAATCACTAGGATTAATTGAATTAAAAACATCTTGTGCTCTTTGATCATTTCCAACAATAAAACCATCAATAACAAATAATGGATTAGAAGCACCAACTGATGTGGTTATATTTCCTAGTCCTCTAATATTAATGGCAGATCCTCCTCCAGGTTTTCCATTCAACGCAGAAATATCCACCCCAGCAGCTTTACCTTGTAACGCATTACTTCCCATTGTTGAAGCAGAAAAGTTGGATAAAGATTTTCCAGACACCACCGTAATAGCAGAAGTGACCTCATCTTTGCTTTTTTTCTGATATCCGGTTACTACAACCTCTTCAATTTTTGCTTCCTTTAAGGTATCGCTGGCTTTTTTCTGAGCATGTACAGTTTGTCCCGTAAAAAATAAAACAGCAGTTGTTATCATGCATAATTTTACATTCATGTTCTTTTATTTAGTATTATGGCTGTAAATATGTTAATAAAAATTAACATTAACAAAACTAAAACACTGACAAACAATTAATTATATATAAAAAAAATCATTTTTGTCAACAAAAAAAGCTAATATTATAATCCTTAAACTTCTTATAACCTTTATATTTTTTAACAAATTAATGTTTAAGTAAAAAAAATAAACATCAATAAGACAAATAAAAACTTCACAACTATTAAGAAAGAAATCAAATAATATTAAATAAATAAACTTAAAATATTAAAATATTAAATAAAATAAAGACTACTTTAGGCATATTAAAGTAATTTAACACCTATAACACCCCTTCTTTTTCACCAATTTATGTACGTAACAAAAAAAACATCCCATAAAGAGATGTTTTTCATGAATTCGTTTTTTAATTTACTCCTATTTTATTTCTGATATGAATAATATCTTGCTCCTTTTAGCAATGGATTTTCAAGCTCTACTGATTGCAATCCGAATCCTGCATAATTTTCATTAACAGATTGATCCAGTTGCTTTCTGTGCAATTTTTCATACGTTTCAAAATTAACAGGTGTTCTTTTCTTTAGGTTGTCAAATAAGTTCCATTGAGAAACAACAGTCTTCCAGTTTCCGGAAATCTTAGCGGCAAATACCTTGGATTTCGACCCACTTCCATAGCCTAAAAATCCTATTTCCTTACCCTCTAATTCTTCATTTTCATTGTATGATATCTGTAATGCGGAAAGCAAAGCCATAAATATGGAAGCAGTATACATATTTCCTATTTCAGAGGATGCCCTTTGGGTTCTTTCTATTTTATTATTGATAAATTGCAGATATCCTTCAGATTTAGCCACTGTTTTTTGTTCTTCAAGGGTTTCGTAGCTCAATCCATTTTCCAGGCTATAAATCTCTGTGAATACCCTCTTTCCATGGAAGGCATAAGGCAGATGGAAAATCAGATATCTCCAGTCTTTATAAGGCTTATCCTTACCACTGATTTCTTTATAATGATCATAAGCTTCTCTGATTCGATCCTGATAACATTGGTTAGAATATTGTCCGTCAAAAACCGGCTCATCCGTAAAAACCTCTATCTTATCCGCAAAAGAGTCCGGAGCATCTTTCAGATCTTCTTTTTTGTAGTGACGTCGGGGTTTGAAAAAATCAAAAACACTTTCGGTTGCAACTCCCCATTGATTCTCAATTTCCAAGAGGTTGGGCCGGGAAGAGACCAATAGGGCTACAGCTCCTCCTCCTTGTGTATATTCACCCGATGAAGCCAGCTCGTATTTTGCGTAATCACTCGCTATGACAATAGCTTTTTTTTCAGGGTTTACCCTCACAAAATCCAGGGAATTATGTAATGCATCGACAGCTCCTACACAAGCAAAGGTCATGTCCACAACATCACAATTTCTAAAACATCGTTCTCCATATTTTTCCTCTAGCACTTTTTCCACCATCTGCATAGCATAAGATGCTGTTGGTTTTGCGGCATCCAAAGCACTTTCAGTTCCAAGATAAATTCTTGCAATATCCTTAGGATTGATGTTATAGTCTTTTATCAGTTTAAGTAACGCTTCAGCAGCAAAAGTAGCTGCATCTTCATGGACATCAGGAAAGCCCATTTTATGTAAACCTAAGCCCTTTTCTAATTTCGCAGGATCAATTCCCCTTACCTCAGCTAAATCTTTAATTTCCAAATACAAAGAAGGCACATGATAGCTAGCTGCCTCTATTCCAAAAGTCATACAGTAAAATTATAAAAGGCAAATTTAGAAATTATTGATAACAACACCCCTAATTTTCAGATTAATATTATTACTTTGCATTCCGATGTATGCTATTGCAAAAAATATTGTAAAAAAAATACTGCCTCAAAAATTTCTTTTTGAAAACGAAATGTTTTTCAGAAAAGCTTTGTATCCCCTTTACAAGGGAAAGGATTATGAATGCAATATCTGCCGTTCCAGACTTAAAGAGTTTGTAAGATTAGAAAACGGAAATCTATTATGCCCTGTTTGCGGAAGCTTACCAAGATCACGAAGGCTGTATAAAATCCTGACTGAAAATTATCTGAAAGAAGGATTTACCATTTTAGATTTTTCGCCTTCAAGAGCAATCTTCCGTGCTTTAAAACATAAAAAGCAAATCAAGTATTTTCCAACAGATTTTGAAAATGAATTTTTAGCAGATTATCATTTTGATATTACTAAAATTGATGTGGAAGCCGAAAAATTCGACCTTATTATATGCTATCACATTCTTGAGCATATCGAAAATGATGGTGCTGCAATGAAAGAATTACACAGGGTTTTAAAAACAGGTAAAACACTTTTAATTCAGACTCCGTTTAAAGAAGGTGACATCTACGAAAACCCTGAAGTTAAAACATCAGAAGAAAGACTTCAACACTTCGGCCAGAAAGACCATGTACGAATCTATTCCGTTAATGGATTGGTTCAGCGATTAAAAGATTCCGGATTTCAGACAGAGATAAAAACTTATGAAAAAGATACTTATTGGGGCTTTTCTGACCAGGAAACCATTATCTATTGTACGAAATAGATAAAATTCGTGAAAACCAGGATATTTTCCGGTCCGGATAGAAAATATAAAAGGGCTGCTCATACTGAGCAGCCCTTATTTGATTATTTGTAATCCTCAATACTTTTATTCAAGGCATCGATTTGTTTATTAATGCTTGCAGCATTTTGTGGGTTCTGTTTTAAAAGTTCCATTTTTTTACTAAGACCATCTTTCAACATTTGAGAGATCATCATTTTAGCCTGAGGATTCTGAGCTACCTGACCTTTTGCCTGCGCCAGCAACTTGGTAATGCTTTGTGTTGCCGCAATATTGTCGGAGGTCATGATCCAATTGAAACCTTCTTCTGCAGATTTTCCTAATTCAGGATTCTGGAATTTAATGAATGGATAAAATGCCGCTATAGGAGCTATATTGGCCATTTGTGAGGAAACCTTATTCTTTACGACAATGGGTAACAATTGTGCCAGAAGCTCATCAGAAGCTCCCTTTAAATCAATTTTATCCGCTAATGTACCGGCTTTGGAAGGATCAACAGTAAGTATAGCTGACAGGGAATTACCGCGTACAGAATTAGAAACAGCCCCCACTCCTTTTTCAAAGACCGGAAGATACTTTTTATCTTTTGTTTTTGCTAAAGCAGCAACCGCAGCACCCTGAACTAATGTTTTAGGGTCATTTGTTGCTAGTTTTTCAACGTCAGCAGCCAAAGCTTTTGCTTGCTCAGGGTTCGAAAGATCCATCAGTTCCAAGGCTTTCATTCTTACTCTGAAATAAGGGTCTTTCAAAGCAGCAGACAATAATTTTGTAGCTGCAGGGTTTTTACCAACCTGATCTTTAATGGCTTTTAGCGCTGTATATCTGCTCTTAAACTCTTTGGACCCATTGAATTGTATCAGATTCTGTTCAGGAGTTTTTGTTTCCGTAATTTCTGAAACTAATATTCCGTCAGCATTGATATTAACCAGATCCGGAGTTTTTGAAACATCAAAATTAAACGTATTCTTTGCTTCAGCATTTACCCACACATTATATCTTTTCGGTTTTCCGTTATCATAAACATCTATTGCCAATGGAAACTGAAAAGGCTGTTCCTGGCTTTGACTGATCACCAGGCTGATCTGTTTTTTAACAGGTTCAAAAGTATAAGAATAACTCAATTTGGGATGCCCGCTTCCAAAATACCATTGATTGAAGAACCAATTCAGATCCTTTCCGGAAACCTTTTCAAAAGAAAGTCTTAGCTGATGAGCCTCTCCGTTTTTGTATTCATTCGTTTTCAGATAGTCATTCATTCCGGCAAAGAAAGCGTCGTCCCCAAGATAGTTCCTCAACATATGAAGGATGCCACCCCCTTTCTGATAAGTTACCAAATCAAAAACATCTTCACGGGAATCATAATTAAAACGAACCAGGTTTTTATTAAAATCAGCCGGATTATGAATGTACATATTCACATCGCTCATCTGATGATAGTCCGCCTGATCTTTACCATATTTATATTCGTTCCATAAGTATTCCGAATAATTGGCAAATGATTCATTTACGGTAAGATTACTCCAGCTTTCCGCAGTTACAAGATCCCCAAACCAGTGGTGGAATAATTCGTGAGCAATTGTATCTTCCCATTTATTTTCGTCAATTAATTGTCCCGGTTTCTGTAAAATATCACTTCCATGCAGTGTTGCTGTCGTATTTTCCATAGCCCCACTTACATAATCCCTTCCGGATATCTGTGCATATTTTGCCCAAGGATAATCGTAACCCATTTTCTTTGAGAAAAATTCGATCATTTCAGGAGTATTTCCATAGATCTGCTTTGCATAAGGTTCATATTCTTTTTCAATATAATAATCCACCGGAATATTCTTCCATTTATCTTTCACGATCGCATAATCCCCCACTCCCATAAAAAACAGATAAGTTGAATGTCTTTTATCCATCACCCAATGATCTGTTCTCAGTCCATTCGCTTCTTTCTGGGAATCTTTTAATAATCCATTAGAAAGAGTCACATATTTTTCAGGAACCGTCATATAAATTTCCTGCGTTGTCTTTTGATTCGGTTTATCAATGGTTGGAAACCAGGCGGAAGAAGATTCGGTTTCACCCTGTGTCCAGATTTGGGTTGGTTTATCCGGATCTTTGCCCTGAGCATTAATGAAATATAAACCTTTTGCATCATTGATGGCAGCACTTCCTTCTTGTTTTACTTCATTTGGACGGGAAGTGTATTTGATGTACACTGTGTAATCCTGATCTTTCTGATATGTTTTATCCAAAGTAATGGTTAACACATCGTCTTTATATTCATACTTTAAAGGAGATTTCTTACCATTGTTATCTAAAGCGACTTCATGGATCAGCATACTTTTCGCATCAAGAACCAGCTGATTGGTAGGATAAAAATACGGTGAAGCGGTAAGCCACTCCTCTCCGTTCATCTGTTCTTTCTGGTAGTCAAAATTGACTTTAAGTTTGGTATGCTTTAGTTCTGTTACTTTAGTGTGTGTGGCCCTGTAGACTTTTTCTCTCCCTGAAGTTTCAGTTTGTGCTGATACGTTTGCAGAAAAGAAAATCGCTAGTACCGCAATCGATAAAATGGCTTTTTTCATTATTACTTAGAATTATTTTTAGTTAAAATCTCAAAAATGTCATTGACTAATGTTTCATAATCACCTTTTTTAAGTTGTTCCTTTGTTTTTGCAAAAGCTTTCTTCAACTCGCTTTCAGGGTTTTCTTCATCAATAATTTCAGCAGAATTCACTCCTTTTAATTGGAGAATGGCATTCCTTAGCATTTCGAGATCTGCTTTTTGATCCGTATTTATTTTTATATATTTCATTATATTATTCTTTAATAAATTTCACTTTATTACCTCCCTGCAAAATTAGAAGCTGCCTTTTTGTAACATCAAAATCAATAACAATTCCCGCAGTATCAAACTTAAAACTTGTTTGAGAAGTTGCTTCTAAAGGAAAAGCACCTTGTCCCGTAGCCTGGGCCATTAATACTTTATCTTTAATGAAAATGGTAATTTTCGTCGGCATTTGTGCCGTCGCGTATGTTCCGGTAAATTTTTGAAGCTCACTTTCCGGAAGATTCACTACATTAAAATTCGGAATTTCAAAACTTTTTCCATAAGCTGCACTTAAAGCGGTGATCGAAATATTATTATTGTCAAAATTACTTTGATTACTGATCATAGCAAAAGTTTTCTCGCCGTCAGGGAAGTAATACAATATAGAGCTAAAATGATCTATTCCTCCGTTATGCCCAAAACCTGTTTTTCCCATAAAAGGAACTTCAGCCAGGCCAAAACCATAATGGTCTTTAAAATTACGCATTTTATCTAAACTTTCTCTGGAAATCAATTTACCTGAAACCAGTGCATTTATAAAAATAATCAATTCTGAAGGGGTAGAAACCAAATTTCCTGCGCCCAAGGGAACAGACATATCTGTTTCGGCACTTCTTACATAATTCCCATTTTCATAAGTGTACGAATGGGCCATATTTTCTAAAGATTCTATCTTTCCTCCTGCTTTTGTATATTTTAGTTGTAAAGGTTTTGCTATAAACTCTTCAATAAGCTTTGCGTAAGACTTTTTATAAACTTTTTCCAGAATAAAACCCAGCAAAGAATAATTCGAGTTGCTGTAACTGAATTGAGCACCAGGTTCAAAATCTGAGCCTGCCTTTTGAATAATATCGATAAGCTTTTCCTGGGAAACAGGTTGTAAATAGTAGGATGCATACAAGGCATCATCAGTGAAATTATGAATCCCGCTTCTATGATTTAAAAGATTTTCTACTTTGATCTTCTCAGCGTTCTTTATTTGAGGAAAGAATTGGCTTAATGGGGTATCCAGTGTTAGTTTTTTGTCCTCTACCGCCTTCATGATCAAAACGGCTGTAAAAGTCTTTGTTATGGAACCGATCCTGTAAACCGTATTAAGATCTGCTTTTTTCCTAGCTTCAACATCAGAAAATCCAATCGCGTTGGAATAAATTATTTTTCCGTGATCTGCAATGGCAAAACTTCCCATCACCTTGTGCTCGCTATCCAGAGCTTTAAAATAATTGTCCAGTTTTTCCTTATCAATATTCTGGGCAAAACTGAAACTGAAAACTCCGATGGAAACGCAAAGAAATATCTTTTTTAACATACTAATGACATTTCATTAATAGGTCATAAAATATGAAGATTTGTTACATATTCAGTAACGTATGAAAATAGTACTAGATCGCCACAGGAGCCTTAATTCCAGGATGTGGATCATAATTCTCCAATGTAAAATCTTCAAAATTGAAATCGAAAATATCCTTGATTTCAGGATTTAATTTCATTGTCGGAAGAGGTCTTGTGTCTCTCGAAAGTTGTCTTTGAACCTGTTCGAAATGATTATTATAAATGTGGACATCTCCAAAACTGTGGACGTAATCTCCAACTTCAAGATCGCATACCTGAGCTACCATCATTAACAACAGGGCATAGCTGGCAATATTAAAAGGAACCCCAAGGAATACATCAGCACTTCTCTGATATAGTTGTAAAGACAATTTCCCGTCAGCAACGTAAAATTGAAATAATGCATGGCAAGGTGCTAAAGCCATATTAGGAATTTCCGCTACGTTCCACGCAGAAACGATCAATCTTCTGGAATCAGGATTTTTTTTGATCTGATCGATCACTTCTGAGATCTGATCAACCACTTTATTATCGGCACCTCTCCAGCTTCTCCACTGCGCTCCGTAAACAGGACCTAAGTCTCCGTTTTCATCCGCCCATTCATCCCAGATGCTCACTCCGTTATCCTTTAAATACTGGATATTGGTATCTCCTTTTAAGAACCAAAGCAATTCATAAATTATAGATTTCAAATGCACTTTCTTGGTGGTTACCAAGGGAAAACCTTTTGACAAATCATATCTCAGCTGATATCCGAAAACGCTTCTTGTTCCGGTTCCTGTTCTATCAGTTTTATCTGTTCCGTTATCCAGAATATGCTGTAAAAGGTCTAAGTAGTTTTGCATTGTGAAAGTTTAATTATTGTGCTTTTAGTAAATTCTAACAGATGTCAAAGTTAATAAAAAAACAGTTGTGAATTTATTTTTCACACTGTTTAACTTTTATTTTTATCCGGCTTACGATTCCCAGATCTCATGACAGGAAATCAATTTTCAGCCATTCAATAAGTAATTAACGTATAACTACTGCAACATCCTTTGTGTTTCCCTCTACTGATTTGACTTTTCCAAATTTTTTCTTTTCCATTATGGTATCATTCCAATAATCCAGAGTGACATTTCCAAATTTTATAAGTTTTTTATACTTACTCTGATCTATAATTTCTTTTCCACCAAAGTCTATTGATATATCTCCAATTGACTTTAATTTTCCAAACTTACTATCATCTATAATATCATGATCCCAATAATCTATAGACAGATTTCCTATCTTTTTTACCTTTCCGTTCTTTTCCTGATCAAAACGATCCCAGTAATCTATAGCAATATCTCCAATATTTTTTACTTTGCCATCTTTATCTGTATCAAATTGATCATAATAGTCAACTTTAGAATTTCCTATCTTTTTTATTTTCCCCATTTTCTCCCGGTCGAAATATTGATCATCATAATAGTCGATATTCCCATTTGAAATGGAATTAAATCCTGCAATTGATCCGTCATCATTAATGGTAATAATTATATCCCCCATTGTAATATCCACAGATATGAGATCATAGGATTTCCCCGAAACGTTAGCTCTTACCTGCGCCAGCAATAAAGAATTTGACATCAGGAATAAAAAGCCGAATAGAATGTATTTTAGTTTCATAGCTTACCAGATATTTTCAATCGTTTGATGAACATTATTGATCTCAAACTTCTCTGCTATTTTCTTGCCAAACATTGCTTTTACTAATGGAGATTCAGCAGAAACGGTCATGATCTTCTGATTTTCAAATGTAATTTCTCCAATTGAAACCGAAACATAAAACAATCCCTTACTCGTTTTTATTAATGCTCCATTTTGAACTTTAAAAGATGATTCCGTAACTATTTTTTGAATCAGAGCCTGTTGATTCAACACTTCATTGAGCTGCCTTTGAAGATGATTAATTTCCTGTTGCAACATCTCACGGCCAGTTTCATATTTATCTCCCATGGAGCTTTTAGTATCATTATTTGAAGCGCGGGTTTCCGCAATCAACAATTCAAATTTTTGCGCTCTTTCTGAAAGTTTTTCCTTAATAATATATAGTAGTCCTTCTTTATTCATATGAATTAAATGCCGTTATCCGAATTGAAAAGCGGGCCTTGGCCCGCCTCTGTAAGTATATTTTTTTTTAAATATAATAAAAATGTTCTTAGATTTTAAGCCAGAATCTCAGAGGCTCTGGTCTTCATTTTTCAAAAACCACATAATCAGAAACTTTAAAATTAAAATCTTTTCCTGTGGTGAAATCCCTTTTTGTACCATCAAAAACGTTTCGGAAAACTCCGGACAGATTTTCATCTTGGATGCTGAAACTTACATCTTCTTTAGACATATTCAATACAACAAGAACTTCATCTTTACCATTTTTCCTGACATACGCTAAAATTTTGTCATTGGCAGTTGTATTTAAAAGATAAGTTGTTACATGAGTGTCTCCACCTCTTAAGGCAGGATTTGAAGATTTCAAAGCCAGTAAGGTCTTATAAAAATCTGCCACCTGATAATTGGCAGTCCACTCAATAGGATCTTTTTCAAAGAATTCCAATCGTTTCATATTAGGTAATTCCTGTCCGGAATATAACAACGGAACTCCATTCCAGGTCGATGAAAAAACAGCCATAGGCTTTGTGATCACACCATACTTTTCATATTCTGTCCCGTTCCATGAGTTTTCATCATGATTGGTCGTGAACCATGCTCTCATTGAAGCATCTCCAATGTTGGAATATTTCAATAATAAATCTTTCAGATCTTGTAATGACAGGTTCTTTTTATAATAATCTTCAGATTTATGCATCCAGGTCCACGAGTAACTTGCGTCAAAAATTTTCCCGTATTCTGGATTCTCCAATTCGTCAAATTCGCCTAACCAGAAAAGAGGCTTTAGGGTCTCTACCTCAGGACGGGCCTGCTGCCAGAAATCAACCTCAACCCATGAAGCAAGATCGCACCTGAAACCATCAATATTAGTTTCTTTAACCCAGAACTTCATTGCACCAATCATTTCCTTACGCATCTCCTGATTCTTATAATCAAGTTCGATAATATCATCCATTCCCGATGCAATATGGAATTTTCCATCCGGATCTTTTAAATAAAATTCAGGATGTGTTTTTGTCCAGACATGGTCCCAACCGGTATGGTTCGCCACCCAGTCGATGATTACCTTAAATCCTAATCTGTGGGCTTCATTTACCATGTGCTTAAAATCATCAAGTGTCCCAAATTCAGGATTAACAGACGTATAATCTGCAGCAGCATATGGACTTCCCAAGCTTCCTTTTTTATTTTGCTGAGCAATCGGCGTAACCGGCATAAACCAAAGAACTTTTATTCCCATAGACTTTAAACGGGGCATCTCTTTTTCAAAAGCTCTAAAAGTCCCTTCTTGTGTATATTGCCTTACATTGACTTCATAAATATTTGCAGAGTGTTTCCAATCTTTAGGTAAATCCATAGTCTTATTTGTATTTTGTACAGCACAGGAAACAATTCCCAAGCCAATAATTGCCAAAAAAATTAATTTTTTCATTAATTCCGGTTTTAACAAAAGTAAGGATTGTTTTATGATTAAAAGAGGAAAGATAGAACGTAAAAAGGGTTAAAAGCAAATTTAATTCTAGCTTTTCGGCATTTCCGCCTGGCATAATTTACAAAAAAGCCCCGGACATCAATCCAGGGCTCTATATTTTTTATTGTGTTACCAATTATCTTTCATCATCGTTGTCATCATCTTCATCGAATACATCGTCATTGTAGTCTTCTTCTTCCTCATCATCAAAACTGTCGTCTTCATCGGAAAAATTACCTCCGCTTTCGAAATCGTCATCAAAATTAAATTCATCATCGATAAGAGGCATTGCAGATTTCTTTTTAGATCCACCCCCGTTTCCGCTCTTGCTTGGAGCTTTTAACGGAACGTTTCCAAATCTGTATACTGTTATAGGATAATTAACTCCTTTGGTTTCCTCGATTACTTCAATTAATTCACAGAAGAATTCCCAAAGATCCAGAAGTCCATATTGAAACTGAGCTTTATTTCCTACACTTGCAAAAGCTTCATCAATATAAACATCTGACATAATTTCCCCATCACCGTCATCACTCATATCTTCTAATGGAACACTTTTTACTATCGTACCATCTTCTTCCAATAAATTAAAAGTGGAAAGTTCATCTCCCTGCAAGCTGAACGCACTCTTAATTCCCAGATGTAAATTCCATAGTGTCTGTTTTCCCTTCACTTCGATATCACGGAAAATATCTTCTTTCGCATCTAATATTACGCGGATCTTGTAAACCATATCAGTCTTTAAATTACTTTTTGCCTTTATTTATTATGATAAATTTCTGTTGCAAATATATAATAAATGACATGTCACAAAAAAATATTTCAAGATTTTTTAAAATATTTTTTTTCCTTACATTTTGCCCAGATTATTTACTTTTTTCAAGCATAAAACTGAATTTTGTACCTTCAAGGTACACGCTTTCAACTGTAATATTTTCTTTATGAGCTTCCAGAATATGCTTTACAATAGCCAAACCTAATCCGGAGCCTCCTTCTCTACGATTCCGGCTGGTTTCTACGCGGTAAAACCGCTCAAATATTCTCGGAAGAATTTCTGACTTGATTCCCATACCGTTGTCGATAACTTCAATTAAAACTTTATTCTTAAGGACGCTGGTTTTCACTACAACCTTTGCTTCCTGCCTGTTAGCATAGTGAATAGCATTAGAGATCAAATTGATAAAAACCTGTGAGATTTTTTGTTTATCAGCTTCCACAAAGATCTGGGGATGCAGTGTCTGAATTTGTAATGTAGTATTGTGCTTTTCTGCTTCAAGATCAAGCAGATCAAAAACTTCTTTGATTAACAGATTAACATCAAATCTCGAAACCGTAAGATTGATCTCTCCGGCCTCAAGCCTGTTGATCATATCCAGATCGGTAACAATAGCAATCAGTCTTTCTACGGATATATCTATTCTTTCAAGATATTTATCGCGAATGGTCAGGTTATCTACTCCCCCATCCCTCAACGTTTCTACATATCCCTGAATTGAAAACAATGGAGTCTTAAGCTCATGAGAAACATTTCCTATGTATTCTTTACGATAGCTTTCCATTTCCTTCATCATATCAATCTCAGAAACTTTTTGCTGATTGAGATCTGAAAATCTCTCTCCTAATTCTTTAATGGTAATATTCTCGTCATTGGTATTTACAATTTCCTGTGGCAGGAGCTGGGAAAGCCCACGAACCTGTTTTTTACCATAGTAATTGAACAGCAGTTCAAGAACGAGGTAGTTCACAATAAATATAACAACGAGACATATGATCAGCCCTATTTTAAAAAATGGTGTTTTATAATAAATATCCTTCAGCGAATCAAAGATGATCACCAATAGAAACATCACCAATGTGATAAGACATGATGCTACAAGAGTAAGCCTGTAAAATTTCAATTTTACAAATTTTTATGGTTATAAGGTAAAGGTAGGCTATTTCGATTAAACGATCAGTTTATACCCTATTCCTTTTAAAGTCTGAATGGTATTAATTCCTAATTTCTCTCTTAATCTTCTGATATGAACATCAATGGTTCTTTCTCCCACAATCACATCATTTCCCCAGACTTTCTCAAGAATTTCTTCTCTTTTGAAAACTTTTTCCGTATTGGAGGCTAAAAGATACAGCAGATCAAATTCTTTCTTAGGAAGTAAAAACTGCTGCCCACTTTTAGAAACCCTGAAGTTATCTTTATCAATAATCAAGTCTCCAATTTCAATTAGCTTAGCATTGTCTGACACCTGAGATGTTAGCTGTAACAGAGCATTTACTTTAGAAATAAGGATTTTCGGTTTGATCAGCTTTACAATATAATCATTGGCTCCGGCCTGGAAACCTGCTAACTGAGAAAACTCTTCACTTCTTGCAGAAAGGAATACAATCAATGATTTTTGAAGTTCCTTTACCTTTCGAAGTTCCTGACAAGTTTCGATACCATCTTTTTCAGGCATCATTACGTCTAGTAAAATTAGATCCGGAACAATTTCTTTGGCTTTTTCTATTCCTTCGTTACCATTGGTAGCGGTATAAATGTCGTAGCCTTCCTTTTCTAAATTGTAAGACAGAATCTCTAAAATATCGAGTTCATCGTCTATTAAGAGTATTTTCTTTTGGTTCATTTTCAATTTTTACGTGTCAAAGTTAATAATTTTTGTACCATAGAATAACAAATCATCCATCGTTCATATAAAGTTAACAATTATATTGTTTTGTTAATGTTTAGTTAAGGAAAAATTAAATTTTAATAAACCATTAAGACCGATAAACTTTTATTCCTTTGCAGCGAAAGAATATAGTAAAAATAAAATGAATTTTAGAAAAGCTAGTATAGCGGTTATCTTTTTAACCGCCTCATCGACTGCGTTTTACGCTCAAGATACCAGGCAGGACACCATCAAGAAAGAGAAGAAAATCGAAGGTGTTGTCATCCAGGGAAGTAGCAATAAAAAAACTGAAACTGCTGTATTAGGAGAACAGAAAAAAGCAATTATCCAGAAGCAGGCTGTAAGTGCTGAGGAAATTTCCAGAAAGGGAATCTCTAACGTAGAACAAGGCCTTACAAAGGTAACCGGAATTACTACAGTGGAAGGACGAGGGCTTTTCGTAAGAGGTCTGGAGGAAAGATATAATTATCTTTTAATTAACGGTCTTGGCTCTCCTTCCAATAACCCGTTCCAAAAAATCATTGCATTAAAGCAATTCCCAACCGACGTTGTGGGTAAACTCAATATCTACAAAACATTCAACTCTAATCTTTACGGAGATTTCGCCGGAGCTACTTTTGATATCGAAACTTTAACGATTGATAAAGCTTTTTCGAAAATTGAATTCGGAATTGGGATCAATACTTTAAGTACTTTTAAAGATGGATTCAAAATTTCTGAAGGAGCGAATGATTTTAATGGCTACTTAGGACTCAATTCAAATGATAAAAAGTTGCCTTCAGCAATTAGAAACTCTCGACCAAATAACTATAGATTTTCATCAAATGAATCACTATCTCAATTCAAAGACAGCTGGAATGTAGATAATGTAAAGGCTTTACCAAATACAAGTATTGGTTTTACAACCGTACAAAAAATGAAGGCCGGCGAAACAGGTAATTTAGGCATACTATTCTCGTTAAATCAAAGTTCAGAATATTCTTACAAGGAAGGAGCAAAAAATCAGTTTAAAGATTTTGGAGGAGTAATCAACCTGAATAATGACTTGCAAAGAAAACAGTACAACTATGAACTAGAATCTTCAGCATTGCTAGGTCTTGGATATAAAAATAAAGGAACAGCAATTAACTTAAATGCAATGTATCTTCAAAATGTAAATAACATTGTTGAAGATTACTATGGATACAAAAACAATCAAGTTCAAAATAAAGAGACTGGTTTTTTCCGTACGAATCAACAGGATTTATCAAGATTCTTAAACCTTCAATTAACTGCTTCACAAAAATTAGGTGATAGACACCAACTGAAAGCTGGAGGAAGTTATGTAATAAATAATTACCAACAACCGGACAGAAAAATTTTGGAAGGGAGCCGTTTAGGTACTGATGGGAAAAATTTGCCTGATAATCAACTTCTCTTAGCCTATGGAGGAAACAATATCATCCGTCAATATCTCGATGTAAATTCAAGATTCTATGGTTCAGCGTATGGAGAATATTCTGTTTTCTTAGGAGAGAAGGGAGATAAAAAAGATTATCCAATGCAATTATCAATTGGGTACAATGGTTTCGCTGATCTTAGAAAAACATCTTACCGATTTCTCTTTGGAAAGCCAAACGGTACGGCAGGGCAAACTTTCTTAATTGATAAAGATAGACCTCAAGATAAATTTAATCAAGACTTAGCTAATAACTTATTTTATTTTCAAGAGGAATCTGATGTATCTAAGTTTTTTACCAGTATGTATCAGTTTGTAAATGCAGGATATATTAATTTTAACTATAAACCTTCGGAAACTTGGGACTTTTTATTAGGAGCTCGTTATGAAAATGACATGACTTTGATTCGTTTTTCGCAACAAGGAGCAGCTAATAAAGAAAATAAGGAAAAAATAAGAGATTTATTTCTGCCTTCAGTTTCTATCAAAAAAGCACTTAACAATAAAAATAATCTAAGGTTTGCGTTCAGTAAAACAGTAACAAGACCTGTTCTTATTGAAACAATGGATATTGATTATATCAACCCTGACAATGAAACCATTAGAGGTAATCCAAACATTGAAAACAGCACCAACTATAACTTTGATTTAAAATGGGAATATTTCCCTAGTAATAAGGAAATGTTTGCTGTAAACTTATTTGCAAAAAGAATAAACAATGCCATTGAAAGGTCTTTTGTTTCTTCAGGAGACGCAAATGGTGTAACCGTTACTTTTTATAATGCAAAAAAGGCCGATCTCGCTGGAATCGAGCTTGAGGGAATTATGAGCTTGGGAAGAATCTCAGACGCACTTGATAAGTTTACTTTAGGAGCAAATGCAACGTTTATGTACACTGATGTTGAAAGAAGTGAAAATCAGTTAAAGCTTGAACAGCCTAATCCAAATTACTACAAAGGGGGATTACATAAGAGAGGACTTCAGGGAGCTTCTCCATATACCATCAATGCCGATTTAAAATATGAGATTAAAACTAAAAATAATCTTAGTAGAACATTCTCTCTAGTATATAATGTTTCAGGATCGAAAATATATGCTGTTGGTACTTCTGGAGCAGATAATTATTATGAAAAACCATTTCATCAATTAGACTTTGTATATCAGGAACAGATTACCAAAAACTGGAATGTAAAAGCAGGGGTTCAAAACATTCTCAACAACCGATACAGAATTTTGCTTGGAGATAAGAGCTATTACAATGTTGAAGCTAACGGAATCAACACATATACAGACTACTTCAGAGGAGTAAATTTCAACCTTACTGTAGGGTATACATTTTAAAACAAACTTTTAATAAATAATAAATCATATATAAAATGAAAAGAAGATTTTTATCATTATTATCGCTAACACTTGTATTAGCAACAGCCTTAAACTCATGTACTATAGAAGTAAATGATGGATTAGGAGATGAAATAGTTAGTCCTAACCCTGGCACGACAGTACTTACAGGTACAATCAATAAAGACACTACTTTTAAAAAAGGAAATTATACCCTAAAAGGTATTGTAAAAGTAACTGGTGGAGCGACTTTAACAATTGAAGCAGGTGCTAATTTCACAGTTGATACTTCTGATAATAGTAGCTTAGTTATTCTTCAAGATGGAAAAATCAATGCTGTTGGTACAGCTAACGAACCAATCGTATTTACAACCACTACAAAAACACCAGGTGATTGGGGTGGAATTACACTATACGGAAATGCTCCTATAAAAGCTATAAACGGAACAACAAGTGCACAATCGGAAGATGGAAATGCTGTGTATTATGGTGGAAATGATGCTAATTCAAACTCTGGTACAATGAAATTTGTTCGTGTAGAATATGCAGGTAAAAAAATTGGTGATGGTACATCAGAAACCAATTCTATGACTTTCTACGCTGTAGGAGCTGGAACTACTTTGGAAAATCTTGTTACTTATAAAGGAACTGATGACGGATATGAATTTTTTGGAGGAACAGTAAGTGCTAAAAACATTGTATCTTATGGTAATTACGATGACTCTTTTGACTGGCAAGATGCTTGGAGCGGACAAAACAACACTAATTGGTATGCATTCCAGACAGGAGTTGGTAACTTTGGAATGGAAATCGAATCATCTGGTAACGTAGACAATACAGCTCCAAAAATTTCTAATATCACGTTAATTAGAGCTGCAAATACAAATCCTGAAGTACCAAACTCAGCAGAAATTTCAGCAATACAGTTCAAAAAGCAGGGAACGGGAATCTTTAGTAATGTTTATATCAGTGGATATAAAAATGTTGGTGCCCAAAAAGCGTACGCTGTTCTTATTCAGGATGCTGCTACGGAAAACAGTCAGGTAAACAATAATAAGGTAAAAGTAGAACCTCTTACTTATTTAAACTCTGACAATGCAGGAGTTTGGGGATATGCATATAATCCAAACGGTGAAAAAACTTTCACAAACGCAACAACAGTTACAAAAGTTACATTGGTACCAGGAGCTTGGGCTACGGTAGATGGTGTTAACCTTTTAGCTGGATTACAATAAGCAAGTAATAGTTTCTCATATCACATTAAAAGCCATCAGAGAGTTTTCTGATGGCTTTTTTAATTTATTACACAAAATAGGCATTGAAAATCTTCAATACCTTTTATATAATTCTGTTTTCTAGGAAATCACAAAGATATATCCTAACATGTTTAAATTAGTAAAGTTTGGTCATAGTTAATTAGTTTCGTTGTTGATCAGATCGTAAAAAAATCTTTTGGAATTACTTCTTTCATTTCCTTTGTCTTGAGCAGTCTGTTTTGTCCATAATGCTCTATGGCAATCACCTTCTTCAAATCACTTTTAGTAATTTTAGGTTCCAGAAGTAAGGAGTAAAATTTTGCAATGTCTACCCTTAAACTTTCAGTCTCTATGCTGTATTTTTCTTCACCCGACTTAAGACATTGATCAAATAATTTTAGCAGCTGATGAAAATGAATCAATTCTTCTTTTGAAAGAGTCGTTTTTTTGTTGAAAAGCTTAAATTTACCTTTACTGTTCCTGGTCTCTTCCTGGGCAGGAAAGTCGTTAAAATCCCCATCGGGAACTTTCAACTTAATCTTCAGATAGCTAATCATTTGTTCAGGGGATATTCTTTCCTGATAGTAATCGTGGAGTTCTTTAAGGGAAGTCCACCTGCTTCTATCAAGTGATAAATCCACTTGCCGCAGAAAAGCATAGAAGAAAAGAATTTGTTTGTAATCTACTTCTAATTCATTCATAATATACAGTAATTTATAAGGGCTTTCCCCCTATTAGTAATAATGTTGGGAAAGTAAAAAAATAGTTTTTCGTAAAAATATTTGTGTGTAAGGTGTGTATTGTATACTGCAAAAGTACACGGTAATGACAATGCGAATTTATTTCATTATTAAATAATAAACATATATTCTTATGTAAAATTAATATTAAAATTACCTTAACTGTATTTTTTTCAACATAAAATAAAAACACCAAAGTAAATTACAATGGTGCCTGGTTACAAAAACAAGTATTAAAAAATTATATTAAAACTCTTTCCAGAGTAAATGATCCTGGATCAGTAATCCCTCTATTTTAGGGACTCTTGCTACAGCTTCTGCAGAACAGCTCGCATTTAAAAAGACAGCATTTGCCTGGTCTCCTGCTTTTGGCCACTGCATTTCTCCTTTTTCATTTAGAGGAAAAACATTTCTCGTCGCAAATCCTAAAGTCCTTGAAAGTTCAAATTCTGTCTCATATCCATATAACTCAGCAATCAAATTAGCCTTCTGAAGCATATTTCCGGATCCGAAAGTGCTCCAGTGATCCTGGACATTATCATTTCCTACCAGAATATTCACTCCATATTTTTTGAGCGCTGGAACAGGCATAATTGTTCCTCTAAAAGGAATAGAAGAGGCTATTCCCACCTTAGCATTCGCAAGTCTTTCAGCGATTTCATTTGTTTCCTTCGAAGATAAATGCCCCAGGGTAAAAGCATGGCTGATGAAAGTTTTTTCCTTAAGAATCGGATTTTCAATAACCTTATCGATCAGATAATTGATGGTTTTCATCCCCGATTCACCTATTTCATGCAAATGAATATCAATTCCTTTCTCATAATCCAGCGCCAGCTGAACAGTGAAATCAATTACCTTTTCAATATTCCCATCAATTGAATAAGGGTCTAAACCACCTATAAAGCTCACACTTTTTAAGGCAGCCGCTTCTTTCATCAGGTGAGCCGAATCGGTATAATACAATCCATGTTGAGGGAAAGCCACCAGTTCAGCACTGAAAAGATCTTTTTTATGTTCTAATGCTTTTTCTAAGTTTTCCAGGGATTGTAATCCTGAAGTAGGATCGACATTAAAATGAGTCCTCGCAAAAGTGGTTCCGTAAGACTGCAATAAAGAGATCAGCTCTCCTCCTCTTTCAACCGATGTCTTTAAAAGCTCAGGAATGATTTCCTGTTCATAAGCAATCATGTCTTTCACTGTTTTTCTTTTCGGCGATATTGCCTGCCATGGAAGCCCATATAAAGTTTTGTCCAGATGGATATGCATGTCACTAAATGCAGGGAGCATCAGTTTGCCATTTACATCAATCCCACCGGAATGTGCATCACCAGGTAGGATATTTTTTATTGTTCCTTTTTCAATTTCAACACAAAACAAATCCGTTTTTGTTCTGATAACGTCTTTCTCATCGTAATCGAATCCGGTTTCCAGGCGGACGTTTTTCAACAGATAGTTTCCGGAGGCAATAACCTTATAGTCTGGCTGCATACTTCTCATTTTATGATAACAAAGTTAAGCCCACCATTTCTAAAACAGGTGTACCAATTATATGATGCTTTGTACGGATTATTACTCTTTAAATTGTGAAGGTGTCATTCCGGTTTGAGCCTTGAAAAATTTTGAAAAACTGGCGTGATCATAAAACCCAAGATCATATACAATATCTTTTACAGACATTGCAGACACTTTCAACAGACGCTTGGCCTCAAGCAAAATGCGATCCTGGATCAACGAGGAAGCCGATCTGTTCAGGTTCTTTCTACATATTATATTTAAATAGTTGGCAGAGATATTTAATTTTTCCGCATAAAAAGAAACTGAACGTTCTTCTTTAAAATATTGGTCAATAAATGACAAAAATTTAGAAATTACGGGATTGGAATTAAAAATTTCAAAATCATTAAAAGCTCCTTCTACTGATTTACTGATCAGCAAACCAATCACTTCTCCTCTTTTTTGAATCAGTTCCCAAAATACAGGCTTATTATTTAAAGAATCTTTAATAGCCTTAAATTCGTACAAGAGCTGCTGAAAGATTTCCTCAGAGACATCAATCACGGGATGATTCTGATAATAAGATGCTGAAAACCGTAATACCGGAAGAAAATTCTCAAACCACTCACGGCTGATCATCAGCTGATATCCTATTGTCTCTTTCTCTATTACCCATTGATGGACCTGTCCGGGAAAAACCAGGTGAATCTGACTATTTTCAACTTTGTACTCCACAAAATCAATCGTATGAAAACCTTTACCTATTTCAAAAAGGTTAATAATGAAAAAATCATGCTTATGAGGCTCATCGATTGATCTTTCACCATGCAACTCATTAAACAGCAGATGACAACCTTTTGACTGGTCCTCACTGAATTCATGAATACCTAAGACGGGAAAATAATCTGACTGATGGCTCATTCCGCTTTTAATTTACTCTCTAAAATAAGTAAATTCTGCCAGAATAGATCATAACCTTTATCAAAAAACAATCGTGCCCTGATGAACGAGAGATTCGATAAGGGAAATTCTTGAAACCGCCTCAGCAGAACAGCTCGCATTTACAAACACCATATTGGCATCATCCCCCTTTTTAGGCCATTGCTGATTTCCTTTATCATCCAGCGGAAGTACATTTCCTGTTGCCAGTTTTAAACTCCTTGATAGTAAAAATTCTGTTGAATATCCATACAATTGCGCCATCAGATTTGCTTTCTGCAATACGCTTCCTGAGCCGAAAGTATTCCAGTGATCAACAATACTGTCATTACCAGTCAGAACTGTTACACCATATTGATACAATAATGGAATCGGCATAACAAGGCCTCCGAAAGGAATGGTAGAAACAATTCCTATTTTAGCGGCAGCCAGCTTTTCTGCAATTGCTTCCTGTTTTGGTTTTTCAAGCTTCCCCAAAACAAAGCAGTGGCTCAAATAGGTTCTTCCTTTGAGAGATGGGTTTTCATTCACTTTATTAATAAGATACTCTACTGTTTTTAAGCCGGATTCTCCGGACTCGTGCAAATGAATATCAATTCCTTTGTCGTGATCCAAGGCAAGCTGAACTGTAAAATCAATTGTTTTTTCAATAGCTCCGTCAATCGTATAAGGATCTACCCCTCCTATAAAATCAATATCCATAGCAGCTACTTCTTTAAGATAAGGCACCGAATCCGTATAAAAAACAACATGCTGAGGAAAAGCAACCAACTCCGCTCCAAATGTTTTCTTTTTATTCTCCAATGCTCTTTGAAGGTTTTTCAGGGAATCCAGTTTGGATGTAGGCTCAATATTGACATGGCTTCGCGCAAAAGAAGTTCCTTTAGATTGTAAGAGCTCAATCATTTTTTCTGCTTTAAAAGCTGAATTCTTCAACATTTCCGGAAGTATCTTCTGCTCCAGGGCAATCATTCCCTTTACTCCGCCTG
Source organism: Chryseobacterium sp. Chry.R1 (assembly GCF_039645525.1). Classification (NCBI taxonomy): domain Bacteria; kingdom Pseudomonadati; phylum Bacteroidota; class Flavobacteriia; order Flavobacteriales; family Weeksellaceae; genus Chryseobacterium; species Chryseobacterium sp. Chry.R1. Next base: position 2,221,965 of record NZ_CP151793.1, on the reverse strand, counting down.
TTCTTTTCCTTACAGCCTGCCAATGATCTCCATAATATGTTTTGTCTAAATGAATATGCATATCTTTAAATGCAGGCAGCATTAAAAATCCCTTTGCATCAATCGCTTTAGCATTAGGCTGGTTTGGAGTAATGCTTTTTATTTTTCCATTTTCTATATCAACACAAAACAGATGGGTCTGCGTAGAAATCACCTCCCCTTCTTGATATTGAAAACCGGTTTCCAACCGAACATTTTTAAAGCTCAGTTTTCCATTACTTAAAGTTTCATTTTCAAAAAGCAGGCTTGCAGCATTCATTGTTCCGGATGTTAATGTTGTTAAACCTGCCATTGCCAAGGCAGAGCTTTTAATGAAGTCTTTACGGGTTATATTGCCTGAGATGTTCATATCCAATCTATTTATTACAAAAATAAATATAACAGAGATGAAGGACAGGTATAGTTTATAACAATGTCTGTACAATTTATTGTGAAACTCATTTTGCGGAAAATTTTATGTATACCGGTATCTGGTGTATTTAAAAACAAAAAGGACAAGATTGATAAATCCTGTCCTTTTTTATTTTTGTTTCTATTGAGTTAAGAATACTCAAATTTCCTTACAGCTTCCAGCGTCATATCGATTTCCTTCTCTTTGATCGCATCACTGATAAAATACGTTTCATAACCGCTTGGCGGAAGGTAAATTCCATTGGTTAGCATTTGATGGAAAAAGTTATTGAACAAGGAATGATTCGCTTCCTGCGCTTCATCAAAGTTTGACACTCTGTTGATATGAAAGAAAACAGACATCATAGAACCTTTTCTGTTGATTTTATGAGCAATCCCTTTTTCATTTAAAATTTTTCCAATTTCAAAATCTAAAGTTTCCGTAGTTCTATTAATTCTTTCAAAAAAGTTCGGATCATTTTTAATCAGCTGAAGTGTTTTTAATCCGGCTCTCATAGCTAAAGGATTTCCGCTCAGTGTTCCAGCCTGATACACTCCTCCTTTCGGAGCCAGGTGATCCATGATCTCATTTCTTCCCGCAAAGGCTCCTACAGGAAGTCCTCCTCCGATTACTTTTCCGTAGGTAACCAGATCTGCTTTTACATTGAACAACTCCTGAGCACCGCCAAAAGCTAATCTGAAGCCGGTCATTACCTCATCAAAAATTAATAAAGCTCCATTTTCATCACAGATTTTTCTTAAATTCTGTAGGAAATTATTTTCAGGTAAAACACATCCCATATTTCCGGCAACCGGTTCTATGATTACGGCAGCTATTTCTCCCTGGTTATGACGGAACAGATCTTCTACCTGCTCAAAATCATTGTAGCGGGCCAAAAGAGTATCTTTAGCAGTTCCCTGAGTTACACCGGGTGAATTTGGGTTACCAAAAGTAGCAGCTCCACTTCCGGCTTTGATCAAAAATGAATCTGAATGTCCGTGATAGCATCCTTCAAATTTTACAATCTTATCTCTTCCCGTGTATCCTCTTGCCAGCCTGATTGCACTCATACAAGCTTCAGTTCCGGAAGAAACCATTCTTATCTGATCAATGTTCGGAACATTTTCTACGATGAATTTTGCAATTTCCGTTTCCAGCTCTGTAGGAGCACCAAAGGAAAAACCTTTTTCTGCCTGTAATTTAAGTTCTTCCAATACCTCAGGATGGGTGTGTCCAAGAATAGCGGGTCCCCATGAATTAATGTAATCCACATAGATGTTGTTATCCTCGTCTGTTAGATATGCACCTTTTGCAGACTTCATAAAAACGGGAACACCTCCCACTGATTTGAATGCCCGTACCGGAGAATTTACTCCGCCCGGAATGTATTGATATGCTTCATTGAATAAAGCTGAACTTCTTTGATATCTCATGTTACGTAAAGAAATGCGCCTCTCGGCGCATATATATTTTATTATTTAATTTCTCGGCTTTTTATCTATCAGATAAATCAACTGTCCAGGCGAAGGTTGTTGCCCTTCATCCATTCTGTTTTTTGCGTATAGCTTGTGTAGTTTGATCCCGAATTTCTGCGCGATGTCGTGCATATCTTCACCAGACTCGGCTTTATACACGGCCGTATTTCCTGTGGAATTTTTAGATTCAAGAAATACGATATCATTTTTCTTTAAAGCAGTTCCTTCTAATTCGTTCCATTTGATCAATCTGCCTTCGCTAACCTTAAATTTGTTGGCAATGTATTTTACATCTGTATCCTCTGGAATAACGATATATTTCAGTCCGTCATTAGGATGGCTTTTTATCAGTATAGAATTAAGGATTTCAGCTTTTGTTTTAATTCTTTCCACCCTTTTCTGCTGTTGTGCATAAGAAGTCTGTTTATAAGGCACATTCACTGTAACAGGATCTTTTTTTGCCACTTTAGAAGGTTCTAATTGTGCCATGAAAGTTCTGTCATCCTTAAGGTTCGGATATAAGCTTAGTACGGCATAAAGAACCTCTTTGGAATTGGTATTGTCAAACTCATACAGTTTATATCTTTCAATTTTACCAATAAGAATGGAAGCATAACGCGGATTGGTTGCATATCCTGCTTTTTTTAATCCGTACGCCCATGCTCTGTAATCTTTCATATCCAGCTTGAAAAGATTGGTGTAGTACTTTCTTGTTGAAAGGAATATGGAATGATCTTCATAAGACTGCCTTGGATCTTCATACACACGGAAACATTCGTTCGGAGCATCATCCGTATGCTTCATTGTTTTCCCTGTCCAGTCTTCTTTACATTTTATCCCAAAATGATTTTTCCCTTCCAGAGCCAATCTGCTTTGCCCTCCCCCTGTTTCCAGAAGCCCCTGAGCAAGCGTAATAGAAGCAGGAATTTTATATTTTTCCATTTCTTCTACTGCATATTGTGCAAATTTCTGGATGTATTGGTCTTCAGTAGCCCAGGTCTGAGCTGAGAATTTTGATAAAACTAAAAGGCTTACGAGTAAGAAAAGTCTTTTCATGTTTTTCAATTTTTACTTTATATAATTAATTTTCTATTTTGTTTTTCTAAAAGCAAATTTGCGCCTTCAATTCCCTGCAAACCGCCGGTATGGAAGCATAAAATTCTACTATTCTCAGGAAAATATCCATCTTCTATCAGTTCAAAAACCTTCTGCATCATTTTCCCTGTATAAATCGGCTCCAGCGGAATCTGGTATTTCTCTTTAAAATCATTTATAAAACGGATATTCTCATCCGTTATTTTCCCATAACCTCCAAAATCAGAATCTATTAGATGATAATTTTTCTTCAAGGTTAATTGGGCTATGGTATCCTCTAATGAAGAATCACCAACCACCTTAAATCCTATAACCTGCTGATTATCTTCACAAAAATTAGAGATGCCGGCAATTGTTCCTCCGGTTCCAACTGCGGTGCAAAGATAATCAAAATCTTTTGTTTCATGATTCAGCATCATTTTCACGCCACGAACGGCATCTTCATTGGTACCTCCTTCGGGAATGATTAGGGCATCCGGAAATTCATGCTGCAAAAACTCAGATAATTTTTCTTTATTACGATATTCCTCACGCGAAACAAATTTCAGATTCATTCCATTCCTGAATGCAAAGAGAAGTGTTGGATTATCACGCCATTTTTTAGAGAGTTCTTCTCCTCTTATAATTCCAACTGTACGAACTCCTGCTAACTTCCCTATCGCTGAAACTGCTGAAATATGATTAGAATAAGCACCGCCAAAAGTGATGATGAGTGGATTTTCAATTCGTTTTTGAAGATAGGTATTAACATTATGAAAAAGTTTCCAATACTTATTCCCGGAAATCAGTGGGTGGACAAGATCTTCTCTCTTAAGAAAAAGACTGATATTCTTATCCATCTTTATTTCATCAATCGGAATAGGCTCTGCAGGAATCTGTAAAATCATTTTGTTTTAAAGTAAGACTGAACTAAGGGCAAAATTACCATTTTTAAATCTTATCTATCTGTACTTCCAAAAACTCCAAAGTTTTCTGCTCTTAAGATAACCTCCATCATCTTCCATAGCATAGGCTTCTTTTTCAAATGAAATACTCCGGTAAGCCAGATAAGCATCTTTTAACCTGAAAAAGTGATAGTAATATTCTATAACATAAAAGATATAAAAGAAAATAATCAACAGTTCCAGTTGTTGTCTTAAATGAATTTTTTCGTGATTGATCAATACATTATTTTCCTTATCTTCGGGTTTTCTTACGAAGATAAAAGGAAAAAGAGCAATACCATTAATTTTTAATTTTTTTAATGGTTTTTGGCACACAATTATCATAATAACAAATATAAAAGTTTTTGATCAAGATTTAACTTATGGCTCATTTTGACATCAAAGAACATGAAGACTTCTACTATAACGAACAGGGATATAAAGTCTTTACAGAAAAGTTTCATCTGAAGCGAGGATATTGTTGTAAGAGTGGCTGTAGACATTGTCCTTACGGATACGATAAAAAGACTGATACATTCATTAAAAACGATAAAAAAAATAAATAAAATGAAAAAATATATTTTTATTTTGTTAGCTGCGGCTACTTTAGGTTTAACCTCCTGCAGCCCTTTTCAGGTTCGTTCTGACTATGCCGAAACTGCTAATTTCACTTCTTATAAAACATACAAAATAAGAATTGATGATTTGAAACTTAATGATATTGATAAAGACAGGGTTTTGAATGAATTATCAAAACAGCTGCAAAGCAAAGGTCTTTCTTCTGGAGAAAATCCGGATCTTATTGTTAATGTAAAAGCTAATCATAAAAAAGTAACGGATATCAACAGTTATTCACCATACGGAATGTGGGGATGGGGAGGACCTTTTGGATGGGGTATCGGAATGAACAGAACATGGACCAGTAACTATAATGAAGGAGCATTAATTGTAGACCTGGTAGATACGAAAAGCAATAAGCTGGTTTGGCAAGGTATAGGAAGCGGAATATCTGTAGACTCACCAAGAGCTAAACAAAGACAGATCCCTGAAATTATGGCGGAAATTATGAAGAACTATCCTCCACAAAGAAAATAAAGATTATTTTAAATCAATTATACTGAGCCAATGCATGATTTTGCATTGGCTTTTTTTATTAATTTGTAGTTCATCACGGTAGTTATCTTATCAAATATATACCATACATAATATAAACGGCCAAAATTAACAGAAATGTAATTTTTCATTTCATAAAAATGTAGTAATCTTACACCCTAAATTTTATTAAATATGAAAAAAATTATCTTATTTCTTGCTTTAGCAGGTATTGCTAAAGCCCAGGCTCCTGCAGGATACTATTCTTCTGCCAATGGATTAACAGGAGCTGCTTTGAAAACAGAACTCAGCTCCATTATTACCAATGGTCACCAGGACAAAGGTTATGGAGGACTTTGGACCGGATATAAAACTACCGATATTGATAAAACTTATGAAAACGACGGATCTATCATGGATATTTATTCCGAGAAGCCCAATGGCGCGGATCCGTACAACTATACTCCGGTGACGAATCAATGCGGAACTTATTCAGTAGAAGGAAATTGCTATAACCGTGAACATATTGTACCACAAAGCTTGTTTAATGAAGCATCACCGATGGTTTCAGATATCAACTTCATCAGAGCTACCGATGGTAAAGTAAACGGAATGAGATCCAATTATCCTTTCGGAAAAGTAGGAACAGCAACATTTACATCCAAAAATGGATCAAAATTAGGAAACTCCGTATCCTCAGGGTATTCGGGAACAGTTTTCGAGCCAATTGATGAATTCAAAGGAGATGTGGCCAGAATGATCTTTTATTTTGTAACGCGTTATCAAAGTAAGCTTTCTTCTTTCTCTTCAGGTAATATGCTAGGAAACACAGCTTTTCCGGGGTTACAAACCTGGGAGCTTAATGTTCTTTTAGCATGGCATAATCAGGATCCTGTTTCTCAGGCAGAAATCTTAAGAAATAATGCTTCTTATACTTATCAGGGCAATAGAAATCCTTTTATTGACAATCCTGCTTATGTAGATCAGATCTGGGGATCTCAACAACCATCAAACGATACTCAGGCACCTACAACAGTTACGGGCCTTAGTGTTTCAGGTAAAACATCAAGTAGTGTATCTCTTTCATGGACTGCCTCAACGGATAATGTTGGCGTTTCCTCTTACGACGTTTATATGAACGGAAGCTTAAAAACCAATGTAGCTTCAACTTCTGCAACAATTTCAGGATTGAGTTCATCCACAACTTATACTTTTTATGTAGTAGCTAAGGATGCGGCTGGAAATACATCTTCCGACAGCTCAACAGTTTCTGCAACTACAGAATCCGGAGGAACAACGAATCCAGGTACAGATTGTGTCAATGAAAATTTTGAAACCATTCCTACGGGAAGTTCATCAAGCTATTCTACAAGAACATGGACCAATGGTGGAATTACCTGGACTGCAACAGATGCAAGAACCGATCAGACGATTTCCAATAAGGCGATTACTGTTCGTGATGGTTCTTTAAAATCGAGCAGCTCAGCTAATGGTATCGGATCATTAACGGTAACTACTCAATTAAAATTCAGCGGAAGCGCAGGAACCTTTAATGTTTTGGTAAACGGAGTACAGGTGGGAACAATTCCTTACAGTGCAACAACTGCAACCACAACAATCAATAATATTAATGTTTCCGGGAATGTAGTAGTGACATTGGATAATAATTCATCAAGCAATCGTGTAGCTCTTGACAACCTAAGCTGGACTTGCTATTCCGGAACAGGAAAGCAAAGCAAGAGTATCTCTTCTGATGTTCAGCCTGAGTCAAAAGATTTACAGGTTTATCCTAATCCCATTTCAAATCAGGAGATCTTCATAAAAGGAGAAACTCAGAATATTAAAAAAGCTGAGATCTATAATTTGCAAGGAAAAGTAATGCAAACAATTAACAGCCCCTTCAAAAACAGCAGGAATTCAATTAAAATTAAAAATCTTGAGCAAGGTATCTATATCTTAAAACTGGATAATTCCAGTCTTAAGTTTATCGTTAAATAAGCTTTCAGGATTTTATTTAAAATAAAAAAAGCCTTCTCTTTATTAAGAGAAGGCTTTTTATTGGTAGTTTAAATATCAGGGAATCAAGACCGCTCTGCCTTTGATTTTCCCTTCTCTTAGCCGGTCATAAACCTCATTAGCCTGATCGAGCTTATATTTTTCAATTTCAATATGGATTTTCTTTTGTCTGGCAAGTCCTACAACCTCCATCAGTTCCACCCGGGAGCCCCAGTAAGGATTAGTCATACTTACCCCAAATGGCAATCCGGACATATTGTATTGATAATGTCCTCCTCCCAATCCTACAATGGTAAGGTCTCCGTCAAGGCTTACAACCTTAGTTCCCAACTCAATGGTCGAAGTTGCTCCAACAAAATCCAATACTACTTTAGCCTTTTTTATTCCGGTAATCTTTTTGATCTGTTCTGCAGCATCAGCATCTTTGGAATTAATGGTGTAAGAAGCTCCAAGCTCTCTGGCAAAGGCCAGCTTATCTTCTGTGACATCACATGCAATAATTTCAGCTCCGCTGATCTCCCGTAAAATCTGAAGTGCAACATGCCCTAATCCCCCAACACCGATCACCACCACATACTCATCTGCCATCAACTTATCCAGTGACCTTTTGATGGCTGAATACGGGGTTAAAGCAGCATCGGTAAGTGGTGCAGCTATAACGGGATCGAGATCATAAATAGGAACCAATAAACGGGACGATGGAACAAGCATATATTCTGCCATCCCGCCATTCAGTCCTAATCCTCCACCATACGCCATTTCTGACTGATGGTCACAATAGTTCTCTTTTGATTGCTGACAGGGTTTACAATGCCCGCAGCCCCAAGGTCCATAGACTAAGACAGCATCCCCTTTTTTATATCCTTTGACATCTGAACCGATTTCTTCAATCCATCCCGCATTCTCATGTCCCAAAGTAAAAACAGAACCTGAAACTGTACCTTCATCTATAATATGCAAATCCGAATGACAAACACCGGCACCTCCAATCTTTAATAATACTTCTTCTCCTGATGGTTTTGGGATTTCCATATCATCTACAACACGGACATCTTTATGTCCGAAAAAACGTACTGCTTTCATATAATTAATATTTGAAATTTATATACTTCAATTTACTAATAACATACTGGTTTACATGAATAAATACCATTAAATAAATCATGTTTCCGATAAAATTCCCTATTTACATATCATATTAAAGAAAATTACAAACAACCTACCAACAAAAAATGACCGCAAAATTGCGGTCATTCAGTTCGATCATATCATTAAAGTTATTTTCCCATATTTTTAAGCTGATTAATCTGCTCCATATATCCGTCCCAACCGACAGTAGAAAGGACAAAGATCATATAGGCAAGACTCAGAACTCCTATAATCAGACCAATGATGCATAATATTCTTCCTGTTTTAAGGTTATCATAGTCTGAATATACTCCCGGATTCTGAAGATACAGCGCATTATCTTTATTGTACAGATTCATTCCGATTAATCCACAGATTACACCTACAATCCCGTTACAACAACAGCTTCCGAGGATAGCGACGATTCCTAGTACTAGTACGGTTGTCGCGTTTGGTAATTTTTGATTCATAGTTAGTTATTTTAATAATTTAATGTAATGTTAAAGGATGTTTATAAAAATAAGAAACCACCATGATAATTGAATTAATAATGGCTAAAAAAACCAGTATATTACCATAGCTTCTTTTTTTATCAATAAAGTTCACTCCTACCATAAACAAAAAAAGAAGTAAGGTGTAGACCGCAGGAAACATATGAAAAGCCTCTGAAAATTTTCCTTCAAAGACTAAAACAATTGCCCTTTGGGTACCACAACCAAAACATTCAATTCCTAAGAATTTTTTACTTGGACAAGGTAGCATAAAATCTTCAATCTTCATTTCCTGAACTTTTATTTTGGTTTCTAAAATTAAGAAGAAATTTTAGCTCTTAGATATTGATGTGGGAAAAAACAGTTTTCATTCATTTCAAAGGATCCCTGAACTGCAATATATGGATTTCTAAGAATTTCCCTGGCTACAAAAATAAGATCGGCATCACCCTTCTGTAAAATATCCTCAGCCTGCTCTATTTTTGTGATCAAACCTACTGCTCCCGTCTTCACTTCAGCTTTATTTTTTACCTGTGATGATAAGGGGACCTGATAACCTTCAAAGACAGCAATCTTTGCTCCATGAATATTCCCACCACTTGAAACGTCCACTAAATCCACCTTATGCTGCTTCAGTATTTTTGCAAGCTCTACACTGCTTTCGATATCCCATCCATTTTCAGCATATTCTGTTCCTGAGATTCTCACAAACAATGCAGTATTATCATTCAGTTCATCGTTTACCGCATCTACTATTTCTATTAAAAATCGTATTCTGTTTTCGAAGCTGCCTCCATATTCATCTGTTCGTATATTCGAAAGCGGAGATAAAAACTGATGAACTAAATATCCATGCGCTCCGTGGATCTCTATAATATCAAATCCTGCTTTCACAGCTCTTCTTGCAGCTTCTTTAAAATTCTGAACCTGAGTTTTGATTTCTTCCAGCGTCAGAGCGTGTGGAATTCTTTCTGTAGGATGATAAGGAATCGGGCTAGGTGCCAGAGTTTCCCACCCCTCTTCCACTGGAATTTGAATATTATTCCAGGTAGAGCCTTTTCTTCCGGCATGTGCCAGCTGGATTCCGATTTTACTCTCAGAATTGGAGTGGACAAAGTTGACAATCTGCTGAAGTTTTTCAGCCTGTTCGTCATTCCATATTCCCATACATTTATTAGTGATCCTTCCCCGGGGTTCAACACCCGTTGCTTCAATCATTATCAGTCCGGTACCACCTTGTGATCTGCTTCCGTAATGTACGAAATGAAAGTCATTAGCCATTCCGTTTTCACTTGAATACATACACATAGGTGACATAACCCATCGGTTAGAGAGTTTAATATTTCTGAATTGTATCGGAGTATATAACATTGTCTATTAATTTTTGAATTTTACTAATGAAGAGGAAATAATCCCGGGTTGCCCACGTGATTAAAAAGAACTAATTTTACCTCCCCTTTTTAGGCTCCAATAAATATATGAAAAAAGATATACAGATCGGCTACGAATATTTTAAAAATAGCTCTGAACTGAACGATATAGAAAAAAAACTTTTCGAAAGAGCAAAACAAGCCCGCGAAAATGCTTATGCCCCTTATTCCCAATTTTTGGTCGGGTGCTCCGTATTACTTGAAAACGGAGAAGTATTTTCCGGTAACAATCAGGAAAATGCAGCTTTTCCATCCGGACTTTGTGCTGAAAGAACAGCTCTATTCTGGATAGGTGCAAATTTCCCTGAGGAAAAGATCAAAAAGATTTTTATCGTAGGAGGCCCTAAAGAATCTTCTGAAAAAACACCACCGATTCCCCCGTGTGGCGCCTGCAGACAAAGTCTTATTGAATACGAAACAAAACAAAAAGAAAATATTGATCTTTATTTTTCCAGTATGAATGATGAAATCGTTAAGGTAAATTCGATTAAAGATCTATTGCCATTTTACTTTGACTCGACGTTCTTGTAATCGTGAAACTCTCAATTCTGAGGTTCTGGGAAACGTTATTTTTTCTGCAGACCATTGTTTTGATTACAAATTAACAGATACGACTGAGATTTCTTTTTAAAAACTTATCTTTGCAAAAATTTTGGTTTTCAAGCTATTGAAATAATAGGGAATTGGGTGAAAATCCCAGACTGTCCCCGCAACTGTAGATCGCAATTAAAATTTCTATAATAAACCACTGTGAAAACGGGAAGGTATAGAAATGCGAAAGTCAGGAGACCTGCCAAAATGATAATATCAAAAATATATTGCTTTCGGTGGAAAAGTAAAATAGTATGAAAAAAACCTTAGTACTGCTTTTATCGTCATCTGCTTATTTTCTTTGTCTGGGACAAGAGAAAGCAATCGATACCGTTTATATTTTTGACAATCAGATGAACAAGGTAAAACTTTTTCATAAGGTTACTCCCATTACTCCTCAGGATGCTGAAAAGAATTCCACGAATCTTTCAGAACTTTTACGCTTCCAATCCAGTATTTATATCAAGGAAAACGGACGAGGTGCAGTTTCTTCGCCTTCGTTCAGAGGAACCTCTGCTCCACAGACAGCCTTTGTTTGGAATGGAATCAATATCAATTCGATATTTCTTGGTCAGGGAGACATTAATAATATTCCTCTTTTCGGATATGATGAGATCGGAGTGAAAGCCGGTGGCGGAAGTGTAATATACGGAAGTGGTGCAATCGGCGGAAGTATACATCTCAATAATAATCTGGATTTCAATAAAGGTTTTAAAGCCTCCCTGTATTCTGAGGGTGGATCATTTGGTACTTTTAATAATTTCGGAACGGCCTCCTACAGCAATGAAAAGCTGAGTTTTAAAGTCTCAGGAAATCATTCGATCAGTCAGAATGATTATAAAGTCGAAGAAAAAAACTATATTAATAGAAACGGCAAATACTTTAACAGTACGTTTAATGTTGGAATCTCCTATAAAATTGCGAGACATCAGACGATCTCATGGCAAAGTCAGTTTTTTGATTCGACACAGAATTATCCGATTTTTGTAGAGAATGGCAACCGTACAAAATACGAGACACAAAGCACCAGAAGCTTACTTTCCTGGGATATTACTAAAAATAAATTTTCAAATAGCTTAAAAGCTGCTTACACAGAAGAAAATTTCCAATATTTTGGCAATTATAATGCCCCGAAGACCAGTGGTTCAACAGGGAAAAATTATATCTTTAAAAATGATTTTAATTATTTCATCGTACCTGAACTTAATGTCAACATCATCACCGAATTCCAGGTAAACAAAGGTGAAGGGTATCAGCCTGATCTCCAAGGTGTAAAAACTGAAGGAATTGGTAATGTAAGTAGAAATGTAGGCTCTTTAGCGGGATTAATACGATATTTTCCGACGAAAGATCTGCGTTTTGAAGCTGGTGTTAAAAAGGATTTTGTGGAGAATATAAGCTCACCATTGCTTTACTCATTCTCAGGAAAATGGAGTCCGGTACAATGGTATAATCTTGGAGTAAATGTATCCAGAAATTTCAGATTTCCAACATTCAATGATCTGTATTGGAATCCCGGAGGAAATCCAAACCTAAAACCGGAAAGGTCTTACCAGATGGATATGGACCATGAGTTTAAATGGGGTAATTTTAAACTTGCATTAAGTCCGTATTATCTTTATATATCGGATAATATAGTGTGGTTGCCGACAGCTTACGGATATTGGTCACCAGTTAATATCAATAAAGTGAAATCTTATGGTTTAGAATCACAGATTACTTTTGATAAACAGCTTAAAGAACACCATTTTAGATTTAATATAGGATATACACTTGCAAAATCCATCAATCAGGAAACTAAAAAGCAAATGATGTATGTCCCTCTCCATAAGGTTTTTGGAAATTTTGATTATCAGTATTCTTTCCTAAAACTTTATGTTCAGGGAGTTTTTAATGGTCTTACATACACTACAACAGATGAAAAAAGAGAAGATGCCATAGATTCTTATTTCGTCATGAACACGGGTGTATCAGCAACGATCTTAAAAAAATATGTCTTAGGTTTTAAAATCAATAATTTAACCAATACTGTTTATGAAACGGTGTCTTATTATCCGATGCCAAAACGTAATTACAGTATTTCCGCAACGATAAATTTTTAATAAAAAATAACATGAAAATAACTAGACTTTTACAACTTTTATTTGCTGTAGTACTACTTTTCAATATTTCCTGTAGTACTGATAGCGATAATACTTTGCCTGTAGTAACTTATGAAAACGGATATTTAATTTCGAACGAAGGAAATTTCGGAAAGCCAAATGCAGAAGTAACTTTCGTTTCAAGAGACTTAACTTTTAGTCAAAACAGCATCTTTTCCAAAAATAATAATGGAAACCAATTGGGTGATGTTTTACAAGCTATGGCATTCAACGGGGATAAAGCGTATCTCTTGTTAAACAACTCAAATAAAATCCAGGTAGTAAATCGATATACTTTTAAAAGTGCAGGTGAAATTACCAATCAAATAGATAATCCCCGTTATGTTGCAGTTGCCAATAATAATATCTATGTAACCAATGATAAATATCAGGGAGCTAAATATGTAAGTATTTATAAAAATTCAGATCTATCTTTTGTTAAGAAAATTACATTCACGGATAACGTTGAAAGAATTGTTGAAGCAGGAGGAAATATTTTTGTTCAAAATGCAAGCTTTGGATTCGGAAACAAAATAACTTACATCAATACTTCGAATAATGATGTACAATCTGTAATTACATTGCCCAATGTAAATATCAACAAAACAATTTCCTACAATGGTAATGTATATGTTATTGCTACAGGAACTACTGACTCATATATTTATCAGATTTCAAGTACCGGAAGCATTACGAAAACAACAACGTTGACAGGTATTCCTAATGCAACCAATCTTCAGATTGATGGTGGAAGATATTTCTTCTCTTCAGCAAATAAAGTATACTCAATGGTTATGGCGGCAACTACTCCTCCTACAACTCCTATTATTACTGCTGTAGACGGAGGACAATACTATACACTTTACGGATTCAGTGTTGTAGATGGAAAGATTTTTACGTCTGATGTGAAGAACTTTACTGAAGACAGTGAGGTTACAGTATATACTACTTCAGGATCAAAAATCAAATCCTTTACAACAGGTAAGGGGACTAATGGCGTGTATTTAAATTAAGAAGTTTCTACTTTTTAATAGACTAATAAATTTTATTTTTTTTTCATCATTTGTGTTTTTTCCGGGCTGCCTTAGGCAGCCCGGATTTCTTCTACAGAAACCAGACAACATCCAAATAAAAAAGATCCGGAAATGAAATCTCCGGATCTTTTTCTTTTTTCAATTGATAGTTTTGGACTCAGATGATCAATCCTAACTTTTCAGCTTCTGCAATAACATACTTTTTTGCTTCTTCATGATCATTCTGGATTTCACCTTCAAGAATAGCTTCTTTAACCTTCTCTTTCAGAATTCCAATTTCACGTCCCGGCTTCAGCTGAAACATCTCCATGATTTCTTCTCCGGATATAGGAGGCTGAAAGTTCCTTACCTGGTCCTTCTCTTCTACTTCTTTTATCTTTACCGCTACATATTCGAAGTTCCTCTTGAACTTTTCCTGTTTTTTTGAATTTTTCGTGGTGATATCCGCCTTACAAAGCGTAAACAGATCTTCAAGATCTTCACCAGCGTCGAATAAAAGTCTTCTTAGAGCAGAATCAGAAGCATCATCCGTAATCAAAGCGATCGGGCGGGATGAAAGTTTGACCATTTTCTGTACATACTTCATATCTGGCCCTAAGGGAAGTTTAAGCTTTTGGAAAAGGGTTTTCACCATTTTCGATCCCAAAAATTCATGACCATGGAAAGTCCAGCCGGTTCCTTCAACAAATTTTTTAGTGGGTGCTTTTCCAATATCATGAAGTAATGCTGCCCAACGCAACCAAAGTTTGTCTGTATTGACGGAAATATTATCTACAACCTCCAAAGTATGGTAAAAGTTATCTTTATGGGTCTGTCCTTCCACCTCTTCTACCCCTTTCAGTTCAATCAATTCAGGAATGATGTATTTTAAAAGACCGGTTTGTTCCAGCAGGCTTAATCCAATAGACGGCTTTTCAGAAAGCATAATCTTATTGAATTCTACCATAACCCTCTCCTTCGAAACAATTTTAATCCTTTCTACCTCCTGGCTGATTGCGGATAACGAGTTTTCCTCTATCGTAAACTGTAAGGTAGAAGCAAAACGAACCGCTCTCATCATTCTCAAGGGATCATCAGAATACGTCTGTGCAGGTTCTAAAGGGGTTCTTAATATTCCTTTTTCTAAATCTTCTACTCCATTAAACGGGTCTATAAGTTCCCCGAAATTATCTTTATTTAAAGAAATTGCCATTGCATTGATCGTGAAATCCCTTCTCTTCTGGTCATCTTCCAATGTTCCCCCTTCCACTTCCGGCTTTCGGCTGTTTTCATTATAGCTTTCCTTTCTTGCTCCCACAAATTCCAGCTCAAGATCTTTATATTTGATCATTGCGGTTCCATAGGTTTTGAACACGGAAACCTTCATTTTCGGATCAATTTCCGCAGCCACGCTTTGTGCAAGCTCTATTCCGCTTTGTTCAGTAACAAAATCAATATCTGTAGACGCTTTTCTTTTCATCAGTAAATCCCGCACATATCCGCCAACAATATATACTGATTGATTATTCCGGGCTGCAACCTCCGAAATGATTTTAAAAAGCTTTAGATTTTTATTTTGATTGAGATTAATGAACATATTTATTATTTAATGTAAAACCATTAAGAAACCAGGTTATTGGACTTATTTAAAATTCCATGCATTTTAAACAGACTCCACTTCCCACTCTCTTAATGGTTATAATGATTTTGCAAAGATAATTAAAATCTTGTTTTCTACTCCCGAAGTACCTTGATTCTATTATCACTCCATATTTTGATAACTGAAGATCCGGAATACCTGGAAACCTTTTCCCTGTCTTCTTCCACTGCATAATCAACCATGTTAATGATCTCCGGAGAGATATCCGAAAATTTTAACGGACTCTTGTCTCCGCTAAAATTTGCTGAAGTAGAAACCAACGGTTTATTCAGTTTTGTGATGAGTTTTTTACAAAAATCATTTTTCACTAACCGAATTCCAATACTTCCATCTTCTGCCAACAGTTCTTCAGGTAAGCCTCTAGGATTTTCATAAACTATAGTTACCGGTTTTTCACTTAAATCAATAATTTCCCAGGCCATTTCCGGAACATCAACCAAGTCCTGAAGTCTTTTTTCAGATTCCACCAAAATGATCATCGACTTGTTTTTTTCGCGCTTCTTAATCTCAAAGATCTTATTAACAGCCTCTATATTAGTAGCGTCGCAACCAATTCCCCAAATTGTATCTGTAGGATAAAGAATAGTTCCACCGGATTTTAATATATTGATAATGTTTTCCATTTTTAATATTTAGAATTATGAGAAAAATGAAAGAGAAAGAATCTCTTATATACAATTTTTCAAATTGAATTTACATGTCAAAAATACGGATTTTCCGTTAGGTTTTGGTTGAAGCCATCGGAATAAAAAAATACATCAATACAATTTTATAACAAGAGCATATAATCAATAAAGGTGGGCTAAAGCCCACCCAAAAAATGATAAAAAAATATCATTCTATTTTTTCAAATTTGGTAAATACCTCTCTTCAATAACATTCAGATGGTGATAATTATGCCCTACAATTAACTTACCTACTGTCTCTGCTGAAATAGAATTTCCGTTAGCGTTTCCTACCGTAGCCAAAGCATCAGGCTGTAAACTTTCAAGGAGGATCTTAGAAGATTTCCTTACCAGCTGATACTCATCCAGTAAAGATTTCAGGCTTCTGTCATTAGCATGAGAATTATTTGCGTATTCATTTTCATCAAAACCTGGTAAATCTTTCTGCTCGCCTCTGGCGATCGCCAAAATCCTGTATTGAAAAACTCTTTCCGTATCGGAAAGGTGTAATAATAATTCCTTCAAGGTCCATTTTCCTTCTGCGTACGTAAAATGAGATTGCTCTTCAGAAAGGGCGGAGTAAATATTGGTTGTCTTTTCTTCTGATCTTTGTATTTCTTCCTGCCATTTTCCGGAAGGAATAAGATCGAGGTATCTTTGAATGTATTTTTGAAATTCAGTCATGTGTGAGTGATTATGGGTTATTGATGATAATTGATGTGTGATGAGTGATAAATGATGAAATTTAGACCAATGTTTATATGATGTTTATTACATCAAATCTTGATTCCTGGCTCTTGGTTCTTGATTCCTGGCTCTTGGCTCTTGATTTTTGGTTCCTAAATCTTTCCCTCCTCCTTCTATTCTTCCGGATTACTCCATTCATAGAAATTAACAGAATCGTAGAGCTTAAAACCACAAGCCGGATATAATTGATTTCCTATGTCATTGCTTTTTCCTGTTTCCAATAACACTCCGCAGGCATCAGAGGATTTGCAAAGCTCCTTTGCTTCTTCTATCAACTGTTTTGAATAGCCCTTTCCTCGATATTGGTCATTAACATAAAGATCATTGAGCAACCAATAGCGTTTCATTCTGGTTGAGGAAAAAATAGGATATAACTGAACAAAACCAATTAATTTATCTTCTTCCTGAGCAACAAAAATTTCAGAATCCTGATTCAGGATCCTTTCTTTTAAAAAGTTTTCAGCAGCCGGGATATCAGATACCTTATGGTAGAAAATCCTGTATTGATCAAACAATCCGGATAACTCTTCTATATCCGAAATATTTGCTTTTCTTGTATTTTTCATATGATATAATGCTTATCGGTGATCATAGCTCAGCACCCGCTTGAGTTTCCACTGGTTATGGTCGAAGATCCACAAGTGGGTAAATTTTGCTTTTCCGGTCCTATTCCATTTCCCATTGTTGTTTTCGAAAAATTCATGTTCACCTTCCTGTATAAATCCATATAAGGTTTTATTATTATACAGAGGATACACTTTCATACTTCCGGGAACAAGTTCTCTTTTTATTTTACCGGGAATGCTGCAGATGTTATTTTTTACAGAAGCTAAAAACGCTTCTTTACCCAGAGTAATACCTCCAATATCATGATAGAACTCAAGGTCATTACTTATGATATCATTATAGTGGGAAGGATTACATTTATTAAATCCTTCTTTGAAAACCAAACTATCCAATTTCATGGCGGTTTGAAAGAGTTCACCAGTAGATTTAACCTGTGCATATAATAGCTGGTTAAAAATACTCAGGATAAAAATAATTGTAATCCTTCTCACTACTATATTATCTCAATTAAGAAAAAGCTCTTTCCAGGTCAGCGATAAGATCTTCAGCATCTTCAATTCCAACGCTTAGACGAACCAAATCATCTGTGATGCCTAATTCAGCTCTTTTTTCAGCAGGAATGGAAGCGTGAGTCATCAATGCCGGGTGATTAGCAAGAGATTCTACTCCACCTAAAGATTCAGCAAGGGTGAAGACTTTTACTCTTTCAAGGAATTTGATGGCATCTTCTTTCTTTCCGGATTTAAAAGTAAATGAAACCATTCCTCCAGCTTCCTTCATTTGGGATTTTGCTAATTCATACTGTGGATGAGATTCCAATCCCGGATAGATTACCTTATCAACTGCAGGGTGTCTTTCAAGATATTTTGCGACTTCCAGTCCGTTATCCGAATGTCTCTGCATTCTTAATGCCAGGGTTTTAATCCCTCTAAGAACCAGATAAGAATCATGTGGTCCTAAGATACCTCCACTTGCAAATTGGATGAAATGTAGTTTTTCTCCCAATTCTGCATCTTTAGCAATAAGAGCTCCTGCAATAACATCAGAATGTCCTCCTAAATATTTTGTTGCAGAGTGCATAACAATGTCAGCTCCCAGATCGATAGGTCTTTGTAAGTAAGGCGTTGCAAAAGTATTATCTACGGCTACCAAAATATCTTTTCCTTTAGCGATATCAACAACAGCTTTGATGTCCACTAATTTCATCAGAGGATTCGTAGGTGTTTCTACCCAGATCAGCTTTGTTTTATCTGTAATAAATTCTGAAATTTTAGAAACATCATCAAAATTCACGAAAGTAAATTTCAATTGGTATTTCTCAAAAAGTCTTGTAAACATTCTGTATGTTCCACCATACAAATCATCAACAGCTATTACCTCATCTCCCGGGTTCAGTAACTTCAAAACACAATCTATCGCTGCAAGACCTGAACCGAAAGCAAGACCTCTTGCTCCATTTTCAATACTTGCCAAAGAATCTTCTAAAGCTTGTCTTGTAGGATTGGCAGCTCTCGAATATTCGTAACCGGAGTGAACACCCGGACTTTTTTGTGCAAAAGTAGAAGTTAAAAATACAGGAACATTTACGGAACCTGTTGCAGATTCATGGTGCTGGCCACCGTGAATAACTTTTGTATTAAAATTCATAATATTTTTTTTAATCCAACAATCCAACAGTGTAATTATTTAAAAATGCTATTGATGCATTACACTATGAGATTGATATATTAGTAATTGGTTTACATTTTTATCGCAGATTTTACCGCAAATTCCTCTGCCATTTGTTCGATCCACAGCGCCACATCTTCTTCTCCTGTCGCTCTCTGATAGGTATTCCCTAATGAAACTAAAATCTGGTGAATGAACATTTTCATCTGATCCACAGGCATTTCTTTTGTCCAAAGATCAATTCTTAATGCTTCCATTGCTTTTTCATCCCAAACAGAAATCATCGTTGCCTTAGTTTCCTCTTTTTCAATTCCTCCATCCTGAGCATTCCATGTTATGGTTTCCGGAATGTGATTTTCATCTAATTCAACGTCTATCGTTATCTGAGTCTTTCTCATATCAATTTTAAATTTTTCACAAAGTTAATACTTCTTGAGCTTATCTAAAATTTCTACGAAATTATCTTCATCAGGAAAAGGGCTGTTCATGTTAAAAACTTTTCCATCAGGATCTATAATAATAAATCTGGGAATAGTTTGAATTTTATATCTGTTCATAAACTCCTGAGCATCCGCCAGCCAGTATTGAGGTACTTTGGATGGTTTTGTTTTTAGATAATTCAGCCATTTTGATTTATCCTGGTCAAGACTTATTGAAATAAACTGAATATTACTATAGTATTGATATTTAATGCTTCTCATGTCAAATATCGGCCGGATCTGTTTACAAGGGCCACACCATGTTGCCCATAAATCAATGATCACATATTTTCCACGGTATTGCGAAAGCTGGTGCGACTTCCCTTTGTTATCCAGAAATTTTAAATCTACAAATGCGGCTCCTTTTTGAGAGATGGTCAGCTGTTCATATTTCGATGTTGCCAGCTTTTTATAATCATTATCTCCTAACATCCGGAATTCTCTTTCAAAAAGCTGCTTCCTTAAAGTACTATCCGATTCCAGCTCCATGGTCTTTATAAGATGTTTACTAACCAAACGGTCTTTGTCGATATTATCGGGTAACGCGTTTAATTTCACAAAAAGAATACTGTCAGGATTGGACAACCGGTCCCTGTCGGTGAGCATTTTATCCAATCTGTATTGTAAGTAATCATCATTTTTACTTAACAGAACCGTCGGATTTTTAATTTTAGCATTCAGTTCGTTTAAAAATTCTTTCGGAGCAGCAAATTTAGGGTCATCCCAGGAAGTCATTTTCCGATAGTTATTAATCTCGTTCAAATACTGAATGGCAAGAAGCTGCTTCCTGTAAGATTTATATTCATCAGATAAGGCATTATTTTCAGCATCTGTATAATGTTCCAATCTCTTAATATTTTTATTCCAATCGGATTGCGCTAGCTGATAGAACTCTGAAGGATTATCATTGTATTTCTGTTGCTCCACAGCATATGAGAATTCATATCCGAATCCATCTTCTTCTGTATTATACTGCTGTTCGGCAGACCTGTTGGAGATTAGAAAATATTGAATTTTTAAAGGATTACAACGGATGTCAAAATCAAAACGGTCTCCGCTTCCCATCATGAAATCGATTCTTTTGGTTCCAAATTCAAGACTATATTGATCAAATGGAATCTGTTGACGGTTTTCCCACAGGAATGATCCGTTTTTTACAATGGCACTTCCTACCTGCTTATGAAAATCCTTAGAGAATATTTTTACAGAATCAATCTTCAGATCAGTATGTAAGGTACCTTTGATAACAACCCCTGCACCTTTACTTTTGTAATCTTTAGGTTGCTGTATAATGAAAAATATTCCTGCTGAAACTACAATAAAAACAGATGAAAGTACTATTTGCTTTTTATGACGTAGAAATGCAGATTTAAATCCTTTTCCTCTGTACCAGAAATAACCTATAATAAAAAATACAATGGCCCAGAATATACTTAGATATTCACTGTAAGTGATAAAATAATTCAGGTTTCTTACATTAGGTGTTTTGGAGAGGATATACATAGAGTTGTAGGGGCAAAAAGGAAATGCTGCTCTTTGTACCAAAGAATAGGTATTGACTATAAGTCCTAAAATACCTACCAAAAAAGCCCATATAAAACCTGGAAAAGCTACTGATATGCAGAGCTGAACAGCTGCCACACCCAATACTCCGATGCATAATCTTATGAACATCTTAAGCATCCAGATTGTATCGAAGCTTAACAATTTTGTTGTACTTGGGTGAATATAATAATCCAGAAATGAAAAGATATTACTGAATGTAAAATAAGAAGCAATACATAAAAAACTTAGTAATAACAATACCACATATTTTGCGAGATACAATTGCAGTTTGCTGATGGGCTGAGTTTCCATAAGCTGCCATCCATTATTTTTATGATCTACCTGAGCGATCCTGTTGGCCGCAATAACGATATAAAGCAAAAGAAAAAAGATGGAAAAGGCTTTAAAACTATCCGTTATAGAGCTTTCAAAAACAGAAAGAGGAAGCTCTTCCTCTGTAATAAATCGGGGATTAAAGGTACTGGTCAAAAAAGCAAGAAGAGGAATCAGCATACCAAGTACTATTGCTAAATAAACCAATCCCAAACCTTTTATTTTAAGCCATTCCGTATTGATGAGTGTTGTTAACTTTTTCATTTGTGCTGTTTTTAATTTTTTGTTATTTCCATGAACCAATCTTCCAATCCCGCACTATTTTTGATTTCAAAAATCTCTGCTTCATTTACAACCAGTTTCTTGGTAAGTCTGATGATGTCTTCCCTGGATTGCACGGTAATTTCTAAAGTATGATCATCAATTATCTGAGGGGCATAATATTCAGGAATATGTTGTAAAAATTGAGGTGCATTATTGAGTCCTATTCTCATATGGTTATGGCGGTAATGCGTGTTAAGCTCTTCAACACTTCCGGAAAATTTGATGGCTCCATGCGATATAATAGCAAGGTGGGTGACCATTTTTTCCACTTCCTGCAACAAATGACTTGAAATGAATATCGTAATCCCCTGTTCTTTGTTGAGTTTAAGCAATAGTTCTCTGATCTCTAACATCCCGTTAGGATCAAGACCATTCACCGGCTCGTCAAGGATCAGCAGTTCGGGATTTCCAAGAAGTGTCATAGCGATTGCAAGCCTTTGCTTCATCCCTAATGAATATTTCTTCATTTTCATTTTCCTGCTGTCCCAGAGATCTACCAGATTCAAAACTCTTTCACACTCAGAATCAGGGAGGTTTCTTAATTTGGAAAGAATAGTAAGATTATCCCAGCCGGACAAATGATCATAAAAGGCAGGGCTGTCTATAAGGCTTCCGATCCTTTGAAACCCATCAGGATAAAGTTCAGGTAATTTCCGACTAAAAATTTCAATGGTATTGTTTTCATCGGGAATACTGCCCAGCATAAGCTTCATGGTCGTTGATTTACCCGCTCCGTTAGCTCCCAGGAACCCAAAAACACTTCCTTTCGGAACCGAAAGGCTCACATTTTTAAGAATAAGTTTATTTTTTGAAAATCCGTAACTGAGATCCCGGATTGTAATCAGATTTTCCATACATAGGTATTTTTGATTAGTGTCTAAAAAATAGAAAAGACCTTTTGTTCTTCACAAAAGGTCTTATATAGGTCTTAAAAATAATCTATTTTGTTACAGCAGGCTTATAACCAGATTGGTTAAAAATTTCAGTTGCATCCATTTTAAGAAAATCTGTAAACTTTACCTCAGGCTTTTCTTTCAGATATTTTTTACAGATCTGCCATCCTGTATAAATACCGATCTGCGGAGAGGATTCGTTGTCGATATCGGTATAAAATTTAGAAAAAGGTCCCGGAGAGATAAAACGCTCCTCCAGTCTGTGGTCATCCCCAAACAATAAATTATTCTCGACAAAATAATTCCAGATGTTGCCTTCATTGCTTACTGCCCACTCATACTGCTGTTTCGTATAATTCATTTTAAGGTAATCAGGAGTATCCGGAAGAAATGCGTCCTGGAGGATCATTACTTTTCCGTTATATATCAGCTGGTCAATAAACTTCTGATGATCTGTAGAGAAAGGAACAATGTTCTCGGCAAACATCCTTGATACTTTAGGGACAATATTGTTTGGATTCATGGATTTCTGGAAATACAATTCCAGTCCTTTGTAATTTGGGTTTTTGTCCCCCATGAACCCGGTAATATCTATAAACAAAAGGTTTCCTTTTTCATCATAAAAAACCGGATCCTGAATCATCTGCAACGCTGATGAAAAAAGATACACTTTAGGGCTTTTAAATTTCGGGAAATAATGCCTGATATGTGAAAACAGGTCCTGAAGCTCTTTTTGGAGTTTCTTCTGATCAATTTTTGCAACGGCCTCTTTATAAATCTTTATTTCTTCTGCGTCAGCTCTTCTCTTTCCAAAATCTTTATCAGAAACAGTACCCTGAAACCACGGAAACTCTGATTTAAATTTTTCCAGAGGGATATTCTGGTCGTAGAATTGACTGGAAATATCTGTCATCTCCACTTTTTCGGCAGGTTCCTTTAATTCTACTTTCCATACATTGTCCGCTTCTTTCTTGCAGGAATACAATCCTAAAACTAATATAGAAGAAAGCGCTATAGTTCTAAAAATCTTCATTATTTTTACAGAAATTTAAGGTTACGAAAATACGGATTTAAACATAATATCATGATGAAAAATAAATAAACAGCTTGCTTTGCTGCAATATTTTCCTTTTTTCATGATTTAAAATACCCATTCCATTTCGAAATCTGTTATTGATTAAAAATAAACATATGCAACTGGAAACTGAAAGACTGATTCTAAGAAAATTCGAAGCTGATGATGCCGAGCGTCTTTTCCTTCTGGATTCCGATCCGGAAGTGGTAAAGTATGTATGTACTCCCCCGGCAAAAGATATCAGTGAATCTGAAAATGTTATTAAAATGATCCAACAGCAATACGAGGATAATGGTGTGGGAAGATTTGCAGTGATTGAAAAGAAGAGCAATCTTTTAATCGGATGGAGCGGTTTAAAATTCATCACTACAGAAATAAATGGCTACAAGAACATTTACGATCTCGGTTATCGTTTTATTCCTGAATTTTGGGGTAAGGGATATGCGATTGAATCTGCAAAAGCTTCTTTGGATTTTGGGTTTTATGATCTTGATCTCCCCGTTATATATGCCTGTGCGCATTCTGAGAATACTGGTTCCAATCATATACTGAGTAAGTTAGGATTTGAAAATAAAGGGGAATTTGAAGAACCGGACGGTATATGCTTTTGGTATGAACTGAAACGTGAAAAATACAATTCAAAAAAATGATTGTAAGACAGGAACTGGAAAAAGATTATCCACAGGTTTTTGAGTTGGTGAAACAGGCATTTAAAAATGCGGAACACAGCGACCATCAGGAACAGTTTTTAGTAGAAAAGCTAAGAAGATCGGATGCTTTCATTCCAGAATTATCCATTGTCGCCGAAATAGAAAACGAAATTGTCGGCCATATACTTTTCACCATACTGTCCGTTAAAAATAATGACAAAGCCTTCAATTCATTGGCTCTGGCTCCTGTTTCCGTGAAACCTCAGTATCAGGGACAAGGAATAGGTAGTCAACTGATCAGTTATGGACATAAAATTGCCAGGGAATTGGGTTATGAATCAGTGATTTTAATAGGCCATGAAAAGTATTATCCGAGATTTGGATATAAAAAAACAAGTAATTTTGGAATATCATTTCCTTTTGACCTTCCGGAAGAAAATGGGATGGCTATAGAATTGATACCCGATGCTTTAAAAAATGTAACCGGGATTGTAACATATCCTAAAGAATTTGGAATAGATTAAAAATATCATATATAATGCAGACACAAAAAGTAATTGATCATATTGTAAGCTGGTTAAAAAATTACGCAGAAAAATCAAAAGTAAACGGATATGTGATTGGAGTATCGGGAGGTGTTGACTCAGGAGTAGTATCAACACTAGCAGCTATGACCGGTCTGAAGACTTTATTAATAGAAATGCCGATCCGTCAGAAAGAAGATCAGGTAAATCGTGCATGGGAGCACATGAATGATCTAAAGTCAAGATTTCCTAATGTAGAAGCCATGTCTGTTAATCTGACTCCTGCTTTTGAAGAACTGTACAAGACTTTCGATGTAAAGGATGATTTGTATCCGAATGAAAAATTAGCTTTTGCCAATACAAGGTCACGTTTGCGTATGCTTACCTTATATTATTATGGACAGCTTAACGGCTTATTGGTTTGTGGAACCGGAAATAAGGTCGAGGATTTCGGAATCGGATTTTACACCAAATATGGAGACGGAGGTGTTGATGTTTCCCCTATTGCAGACCTTTATAAAACAGAAGTTTATACACTTGCAAGAGCCTTGAACCTTGTTAAAAATATCCAGGAAGCTATTCCTACAGATGGACTTTGGGATGTAGACAGGACTGACGAGCAACAAATTGGTGCCACCTATCCGGAACTTGAAAAGATCCAGAAGGAATATGGTTCTAAAACTGCAGAAGATTATGAGGGACGTGATCGCGAGGTATTCTTAATATTTGACAGAATGCATAAAGCAGCCCAGCATAAAATGAATCCTATTCCTGTTTGTGATATTCCTGAAGAATGGAGATCATAAAATAATCAGTATGCTAATATCACCGTCTTGGTAAAATTGGTAGATTGTTTATATTGGTAAAGTATATAATAGAGTATGAATAGTAAAATGAGACCCGTATTTTTTGCCTGCATCGGCCTTCTGTTTGGAATGTCTGTGATGTATATTTTCAATAAGTTTTCTGGTACAGAAAAAGATATTCAGAATCCAAAAGCTGAATACAGCACAACTGCCGGTACAGCAAATCAACAATCTATCGATCAGCTTACCGCAGAAAAAACGGTAATCAGTTATGTAAAGGAACATCATCAGTTACCTGATTATTACATTACAAAAAATGAAGCCAGAAAGCTTGGCTGGAATCCTTCGAAGGGAAATCTTTGCGATGTTCTCCCCGGACGTGCCATAGGAGGAGACCGCTTCGGAAACAGAGAAAGAAGTCTTCCGCAAGGGAATCAATACTATGAAGCTGATGTAAATTACAGTTGTGGAAGTAGAAATGCCGACCGCATTATTTTCACAAAAGATGGGGATGTATATCTTACCAAAAATCATTATAAAAGTTTTGAAAAACAGTAGCTGCTTAATCAGCATACTGATGCTTATTCTATTTTCCTGTTCAGATAAATCGCATAAGCTGACAATGGAAAATAAAGGATTGATAGTATTGGTTCAGCCGTTTAATGATTTAAAACCTGAAAGTGTAAAATTCGTAAGCAATGAGATCAGGAAAATATATCCGGATATAAAAATTCTGAATGCTATCGATTTACCGAAAGAGGCTTATTATCCGGAGAGAAAACGTTACAAGGCCGATTCTGTTATCCGATTTTTAAATAACAGAACCGACAAAGGTTATGTCACAATCGGCTTAACATCAAAAGATATAAGCACCACTAAGGGTAAAATAAAAGACTTTGGTATAATGGGACTTGGCTATAGACCCGGAAAAGCATGCGTAGCATCAAATTTCAGATTAAATAAAGCAAAGGCTGATGAACAGCTTTTTAAAATTGCCATTCATGAACTTGGTCACACACAGGGATTGGAGCATTGCCCTGAAAAAACATGTTTTATGAGGAGCGCAGAAGGTAAAAATCCCACGGATGAAGAGGTGGATTTTTGCAAAAAATGCAAAGCCTTTTTAATAAATAAAAATTGGAAATTCAATTCAATATGAAAACAGTATATATAGATTTTACAGATATAGGAGATTATGAAGATTTCTATAGCCAGTTGAAAGAAAAAATCAGTCTTCCGGAACATTTTGGGGACAATCTTGATGCCCTTTATGATGTTATTACGGGTGATCTGGAAATGCCTCTGCATCTTGAGTTTGTTAATTTAACGGTAGATCAGCTGGAATTATTTGAGGACCTGCTCACCACCCTGGAGGATGCAGAAGAAGAGCTTGAGGGTTTTACTTTCAGCTATTACCTGGAGCAATATGAAGATGATGACGAAGAAGCTCCCGAAGAAGACTAAACTTAAATCCCATCAAAAAAATAAAACTCGCAGATGTATCTGCGAGTTTTTTTGGCCTGAGTCAAATAAAAGTGTCCAATTTTTATCTACTGTTTAATGAATTTTAGACTTTGTAAAATTTCCCCCTTCACAAAAATCTGCAGTATGTAATTCCCTGTCGACAATGAGGAAACATTAATCTGATTTCCTGCAGAATCTGAGGTCATTACTTTCTGACCGACCATATTATAAATTTCAGCTTTTTCTATTTTTTCAATTCCCTTCACGTAGAGGATATCTTTTACCGGATTGGGATAGACAGATATTCCCTGACCTTTTTTGATTGTTTCGTGGGTAGATAAGAATTCAGAAAGGTCCAGATAGAATGCTACAATCTGATTGGAAGAATTCGTTCCAACACCTGCTATTTTTTTTCCATCATGGGAAATAGCCAATGGCAGGGACATGGTTACTCCCTGAGTATTGATCCCCAGGCTTGTCGCATAATCATTTAGATTGATTCTCCCCACGGCAGCAGTCCATATAAAGCCTTCTCCAGACATCGGAGGTGCTGCAAAAGGCCTGAAATAACCTATTACCGTTCCGCCATCAGCAGAAATTCCGGTTGCACCGCCTCTGAAGAAGGCTGAGGAATTAGGATGTGTAATGTAAGTAAGTCCTGAAGTACTGTTCCATACATAAGGATTGGGCATACCTGCCCCAATTATTGTGTTTCCGTCGGCAGAAACGGCTCCTGCTTCGCCAACATTATTTCCGTTACTGTCTGTAATATAGCTTTCTGTTCCATTCACCCATTTAGCACCACTTCTGGTTCCGTTGTCTTCATCCTGCCAGCCAACCACAACCGTCCCATCAGCATTTACGGCATTAGCCCTCGAACTTCTTCCCGAAACCATGCTTCCCAGGTCTACCATTCCGTTTTGTGCAGTCCATTTTACCGCATGAGCATTGGCAGCAGTTAACCATCCTAATCCTACAATGATACTTCCGTCATACGACAATCCCCAGGTAGAACTTACAGAACCGTCCCATCCTGTAGGAACAAGTCCTCCCAGGGAAGTCCATGTTGAATTAGCGATATCATAAACTGATATCTCATTAAATCCCGTACCCGTATTGGTCATTGTAGAGGCAATTTTTGTCCCGTCATTAGAAATTACAGCCCTCCCTGCACCGGGATAGCCATTAGAGGTTGCTCCGATCTGAGACAACCCGTTAACTGCGTCCCATTTAAAAATCTGGCCACCACTACTCTGCATGCTTACAACCCCGTTATCAGATACTGCACCCGGTGAGTAATTGGCTGTCGCCATCACCGTCACCTGAGCATTCACGACCGAAAACAGGTTGAATAAAAGGTAAGCGTATACCGTTTTTGTTAAAATCTTGTAAAAGTTTTCCATATTTATTTGGTTTTAATATTTTGAATTGGCGGAAACAATATTAATATTATATTTACCATTTAAAAAGAATTTGGCTTACATAATTCGTGAAATCCAAAAACATTTAAAATTTAAATAATTAAAAATCACCATATTATAAAAATTCAACTTTGAGGACAGATTGTAAGACGATTGAAAAAAGAAAAGCAAAAAACGAATTATTTTTATCTTGTAGTGTCATAAAATGTGCGATTTTACTCCTGACTTTTTTATCCTCCGTTTTTTACCATGCACAATCCGGCCCCGATTTTTCCATTTTAGCAGATAAAGCATTTCAGAAGCTTTACCAGAATCCGGATAACTGTATCAGTTATACCCAAAGCTTATTGATCAGCGACCAGAATACAGAGCATAAAATGGTTCTGCAAAATATAATCTCACAGGCTTACGCCATGAAAGGGGATTATGTACAATCCGTTACAACATCAGCACAGCAAAATGATTCCGAAAGAAAAAACCTTTCTTATTTTATGCAGCTGTTCAGCGATTATAATCTCGCGGATCAATACCAGAATTTAGATCTGTATAACCAGTCCGGAGAGATTATTTCCCGTCTTTTATCAGATGCTAAACTATTAAAAAATGACAGCCCGAAGTCTAAAATTACCGTTGCCAAACTGTATCAACTGCAAGCCATCAATTCTGCCATTATAAGAAATTTTGATACCGCTTTTGCGAATCTTAACAAAAGTGATCAGTATATTGATCTTCATAATGAGGAAAACCGCATGATCAGCATAGAAAATAAAATCTTCCGTGCCTCCTATCTGCTTCGGCAAAACAAGTATATTGATGCTAAAAAAATATTGGATCTTGTTATTTCTGATGTTGAGAGAAGCCCCGACCAACCTTTTCTCTCCGCTTTAGCCAATGAAAATTTATCCCGTTATTATTTTCTTAACGGAAATTATAAAACAGCCCTTGCCCATCTTGAAAAAGGACTTTCTGAAATTGAAGATCTTCCTTATAATAATTTGAAACTGAAGATATATGAATCACTGGCAAAAACCAATTTCGCTTTACATAATGATATAAAATACCATCAATACAATAAGCTGTATACCGAATTAAGATCTAAACTTGATTTCAATCAAAAAGAAGGTATACGGTATATCGTTAAATTGGTAGAAACTTACCAGAATAACAACCTTGAATTCCAGAAACAGAATGAGTCCAGGAAACTATGGATTTTAACCTTTATCATTCTTGCAGTTATCACAGCATTGGTTATCTATTTCTTTCTGGAAAAAAACAAAAATAAGGACCTGAAAAAACAGCTGTACTTTTTTGAAAAACAAAAACTTCGGGCACTTTCCGCTCCTCTTAAAGCAGATCATGTGGAGACCGGAAAAGAAAACAGAATTGACCTTAACTTTGAAAAAGACACCCATAAAATTTCGAAAGAGAAAGAAAAAGAAATTCTCCAAAAATTGAATGAGTGGGAGCAATCTCACCGGTACCTTAACCGCAATATGTCTCTTTCATCTTTATCCGCACAGATGGGAGTTAACACCAAATATTTATCTGAAGTAATCAATACCAACAAAGGTAAAAATTTCAATGGGTACATCAACGAGCTCAGGATCAACCATATCGCTCATTTATTAAAGACAGATCCTAGCTTTCTTCACTATAAGGTAAGCTATCTGGCAGAGTTTTCAGGATTTTCGTCGCACAGTGCTTTTACAACAGTATTTAAATCAGTAACGGGAATGTCTCCCAATGTATATATTCAGGAAATCACAAAAAATAAAGCATTATGAGAATAGGATCCCATACCATTTTTATGATCATATTATTAGTTAACTCTTTTTTCGTGTGTGCTCAGAGCATCTCTCGTGATTCACTGCTCAAAAAGGCCCGCCTCGATATTTATGATAACCCCGATCACGCTATAGCCATTGGAAAAAATTTATTGAAAAAGGAAAAGGATATTAACAAGTCCATATCTGTTTATCTGTTATTGTCTACCGCAAATATTGCAAAAAGAAACTTTGATGAATCATTTCAATATATTCTGAAAGCAAAAGACCTGGCTCAAAAGACCAACGATCTGAAACTACAAACCAGTGTTTTGGTTTCTGTAGCTATACAATACCAGCAAATGGAACTATTCAGTAAGAGTCTGGAAACCCTTAATGAAGCTGACCGTTATTTAGAGCGCCTTCCAAAAGAATCTCCTGAAAAACTTATTGAAACAGCAAGAAGCTATGCTATCCGGGGCATGATTTATAAAAGCCAGTCCAACTCGGAAATTGCTCTGGAAAAATTCCTGATCTCTATCGGGAATTTTGAAAAAGTAAAAATGAAGAAAACCACCTTTGCCAATATGAGTGTGGTTTATTACAACATAGGATATTGTTATCTTAATCTGAATGAACAGGAAAAAGCCAGGCAGGCATTTATCAGATCTATACAATACGCAGAAAAACTCAATGCCAAAAGTCTCAAAGCATTTGCCCTTAAAGGCTTGGCAGAAATGTACAAGCAAAACCGGGAAAATGAAAAAGCCCTGGGACTTCTTATCCAGGCAGAAAGCCTTTCTCAAAATACAGGAGACCTAATCCTCAATGAGGGAATCTACAAAGAAATGTCAGAAAACTATCTGGCCATGGGAAAGCCTGACCTTTACCAGGTTTACAACAAAAAGTATTTTGAAATGCGATTTAAAAGGGAACAAAGTGAATTAAGCTCCATTAATCATTCCATCAATAACCACAACAGGGAAACACAGAAGAAAGCGAAAGAACTTAGAAATAAATACAACTATCTTAGTATTGGGATTATTTTATCCGGTTCAGCAATTATTGCTATTCTCATTTACTTCATCGTAAGTATTAGAAAACGAAATAATAAATACCATAAAGAAATTCAATTACTGATCAGATCATAATCTGAAAATTTCAGCATGACCAACAAAAAAGCATCCCGAAAGGAATGCTTAATAATGTATACTATGTGGTAAGTTTATTTTCCAATCACTTCCGTAATAGGATTTCCAACCGTACCACTTGGAAACTGAATTTTAAGTAAAGAAGACACTGTAGGAGCAATATCCGTCATAAAATAAGGTTTATTACTTTCTCCGTGCTGAACTCCCCATCCCATAAATAATAACGGAATGTGAGAATCATATGAATTCCATACACTGTGCGTTGTCCCTGTTTTTGCATAAGACGGAAGCATGGAATCATGAGAGATCAGCTGAATATCTCCACTTCTCTGCCTGTTGATTCCGTTGATAATTCTCTGCTTAATCGGCTCCGGGATCGAAGATTCCTGTACTTTGGTTACAGAAACAGCATATAAAATGGTAGGATCATTTTCCAATTCTTTAACTGTAAAATTTACTACATCATCTAATTCGATCTTATTATCTTTTAATAATTTTCTATCAAAATAAATCTGATAGTTGTCTACAGCATTAATCAGTTTGTCTACTCCGAATTTCTCTTTTAATTTCTGGTTGATATCTTTCTGGCTGTTTTCTCCAAAGAAACCTGTAGCTATTTTATGCTCTTGCAGGAAACCTACAGAATGTGCCCCTCCATGGTCTGCAGATAGAAAAACAGTATATTCACCCTTTCCTACCTTAGAATCAAGATAATTAAAGAATTCCGCAAGATCCTGGTCTAATCTTAAATAAACATCTTCTACCTCAATCGAGTTAGGTCCGAACTTATGTCCCGCATAATCCGTTGAAGCAAGATTGATCGCTAAGAAATCTGTAACATTATCATTTCCTAACTTCTCTCCTTCCACTGAAGCTTCAGCTAATTTCAGCGTCAATGTATTACCAAAAGGAGTGTAGCGGATATTGTCTTTTTTATCTTTATAATCTTTTGCGAGATTACTATAAGGGAATGTTGGCGTTTTTGCACTTCCTAAAAGACCTTCCCAAGCAGAGTTATCCGGTGCACTTTCTGTATATTGATTAATAGGCAATAAAGTATTCCATCCGTTAGCAACCAGCTTTTCAGGTAAATTTTGTGAATTGAAAGATTTCACCCACTGTGGTAGATCATTCATATACCAAGTACTGGTAATAAAATTCCCTGTGGAATCATCAAACCAGAACGCTCCGTTTGGAGTATGTCCCGCCGGAAGAATGGAAGCTCTGTCTTTTAAAGATACCCCGATTACCTTTGCCTGGAAATTGGTTGCCAATTTTAGCTCATCCGTCACAGTTGTCGACCAAAGATTCTTCGGTGAGTGGCTTCCTATTTTAGTATTTGTGGTTCCAACAGGCTGTACACTTTCATCGGTAGTACAATAGACATTCTTTCCTGTCTCCTTATCGGTCCAGTCGTTTCCTGCAATTCCATGAATAGCCGGAACAGAGCCTGTATAAATACAAGTATGTCCTAAAGCTGTTATCGTGGGTACATAAGGAATATGAACATTATTTAAAGCATAACCTGTATTCAGCAATCTTTTAAAACCATCATTTCCATACTTATTGTAAAAGCGGTACAGATAATCCCAACGCATCTGATCTACAACTAAGCCTACAACTAATTTGGGTCTTTCTAATTGAGAATTTTTGTTCTTCTGAGCATCAATTGTAACTACGGACAACATGGTAAGTGCCGCAATTGAAATTTTCCTAAGCATCTGGTAAATTTTTATTGCTAGCAAATTTAAGGGTTTTGAAAGTTTTGTAGTATGAAATTTTGATTAAATTTGGATTTTATATCTTAACTAAAACTGATATACTTAATGAGTCTAAAGATATTCTCCATACCAGTCTTTTTCTATTGAACGGCTGCATATGCGATATGAAAATAAGATTTAGTATAAAAAAAGTGAAAACGGATTATTAGATTTTTTGAGCCTGAGTTAAGAACAAAGTAAAAAATAAAAATTTCGGAAATGGAATTATCAAAAAATTACAATAATTTTCAAGTGCCGAAATAGACGAATATTAATCCTGACCTAATATCACAAAAATGCATTCACAAGCAATTAATCAAGAAGAAGATAATGACCCTTCATTTGATCCTTCTCTCTGGAACTCTCATTATATCTATGGTTTTATCAATGGTAATCCAATGCAGAAAATTTCAGATAAAGAAGCAGTTTCGGAAATTATAAGAAATACCGTTGGTAATCAAGGTTTCATTGCAATAGATTCTATTTTTCACCCTTATTATCTTGTTAATCAAAATGGAGCAACGGCATGGGACCTTGCCTGGTTTTCGATTTTTCTTAAGCAAAAAAAAGTGATCACAGAAGTTGCCAACAATGAAACTGCAATCGTAGTAGAATCTGATAACCTGGGATTAAAACAATTCAGGG
This sequence comes from Chryseobacterium sp. Chry.R1, assembly GCF_039645525.1. Lineage (NCBI taxonomy): Bacteria > Pseudomonadati > Bacteroidota > Flavobacteriia > Flavobacteriales > Weeksellaceae > Chryseobacterium > Chryseobacterium sp. Chry.R1. The sequence continues at coordinate 2,188,000 of NZ_CP151793.1, read as the reverse complement.
TTTGGCCAAATGATAGCCTGGATCCTAATAAATATCAACAATATCAGAAGTTCGTCCCTTTTATTTTACCTTATCTTACTTATTCAAAGAATGAAGAGACCCCTCCACATTGGACAAAAATGATCGAAGCAGAGATACAGTTACAAGGGCATGCCGAAACCTATATTGAGAATTTCAATTCAGTATTTTCACAATTTGTTTCAGGGCATATCATGACTTTGGGATTTGGTCAATTTGACAGGGAAAATCCCGATGATCTCCTTGAAAGATTTACTGATTTTTATGAAAATAATATTGCTAACCGATAGACCTTTCAAATGACAGAATTTAAGAAGTTAGAAAAACTGATATCTGACCCAACAGTCAATTGGGGACTTAATGGATATGAGACAGATACGATATTTGTTGTTTCCGCCATTGCGATGGGTAATACTTTTGAATTTTCATTAAGAGAGAAAAAACAGCATTATAAAAAAACCTGGGAAACAGGTCCTGATGAGATTAATGATCTCAATGAGGTTATAAAGCAGGGACACTCTTTCGGGGCCTTTATCAATGGTGAACTTGTAGGCTGGCTTATTGCTGAATTCCGGGAGTGGAATAATAGTTTTTACATTGAAAATATTTTAATCAGTGAAAAGTTTAGAGGACAGGATATTGGAAAACAACTGATTAAAAAGGCAAACAGAGAAGCCCGGGATTTAAATTGCAGAATCGTAGAACTGGAAACCCAAAACACCAACTACCCTGCCATAAAATTTTATCTGCGTGCAGGATTTAGTTTTACTGGGATCAATACAAAACTCTATAATGACTCTACGGAAACAGCAATATACATGAGCTTTGATGTCTTATAGCTCTACCATTCACTTAGAATTCTTGATCGGTGAGAAAGTCCCCAGAAGTGCAGCTCGTCCAAAACTTTTTCAAGGGACATGCCGTGCTCTGTAATGGAATATTCTACTTTAGGCGGAACAGTATCAAAAGCTTCCCTTTTTATCAGTTTATTTACCTCCAGAAGTTTCAACTCTTTGGACAGAATTTTATCTGTAATACCGGTTACTTCTTTAGAAAGTTCGCCAAATCTTTTGGGTTTTTCAGATAAAGAAAATAAAATTAATAATTTCCACTTTCCTTCTACTGCTTCAAGAGCATCCTTAATAGAAAGCATTGTCTTGGGGCATCCTCCTTTTGCCAGCATAACTTATTGATTTCATTATTACTTTCCGGCCGGAAAGTACTATCCAAAGGGAAAGTAACCATGGCCGCATAACAAATGTAAGTAATTTTGAATCATTAAAATCAATAGATCATTAGAAATGAAAACCTCAAAAATTTTAAACATTACCATTTGGGCTGCAAAAATCTTTTTATCCGTTTCACTACTTTGGGCAGCCTATATGAAATTATTCCAGCCTGCTGAAACATTAGCTCAAATGTGGCCATGGACTGAACAAAACCGTAGTTTGGTTTTGGTAACAGGAATTATTGATGCGGTGGCTGCGATCGGGATTCTTCTTCCTGATCTGATAACACTCAAATCAAGGCTTACCTTATACACAGCATATGGAATAATTATACTGATGATTTTCGCAAGTGTATTTCATATTTCACGGGGAGAAGCAGGACAAAGTGGTATAAATATATCTTTTCTGCTAGTGGCTCTGTTTATTGTTTGGACGAAAAAGAGATGCTCTCATTTTTAACTCAATCGACAAAATCAATTAAAGATATTACAAATTCCATTTTGTACCGAACGGTACAATTACATACCTTTGCTCTGTTAAATCATTCATCATGGCAGGAAGACCTAAAATATTCGACGAGCATCAGGCAATTGAAAAGGCCACTGAAGTTTTCAGAGCAAAGGGATACGATGCATCTTCTGCAGACGAATTGCTTAATGCGATGGGGATAGGAAAAGGAAGTTTTTATCATGCCTTTAAAGGAGGAAAACAGGAGCTTTATGTACGTTCCATTGAACAGTTTTCCGAAGGTTTTCTTAGTAGATTTGAGCAGCAGCTTTCAAATTCTGATAATGAAATTGAATTGATTAAAACATTTTTTTTCCAGCTTTCCAAAAAACCTGATTGCGATAGAGAGACAGGTTGTTATCTGGGAAATGCTTTAGTACAGCTATCCGAAAAAGATATTGAAGCCAAACACATCTCAGGCGGGCTTCTGAAAAAGCTTCAGCAGACCTTTAAAAAATCGATCAAAAAAGCCCAGGACAACGGACAAATAAAAAATGCAGAAGATCCCGAAATTCTTGCGTGGCATCTCACCAATTTATGGAATGGACTTCATGTTACAAGACGTATGGAGAATTCATCTAAAACACTTCGATCAATCATTGAAATGAATTTGAAAGTGCTTGATTAAATTTTTTTGAACAATTTTGTACTAAATAGTACAATATAAAATAAATATTTTAAACCAACAGTTATGAACATTACAAACAACACCATCCTTATCACAGGAGGAGGATCAGGAATCGGCTTAGAAATCGCAAAATTGTTAAATCCGTCCAATAAAATTATTATTGTAGGTAGAAACAAAGAAAAACTTGACAATGCTGCTCAGGGATTGGAAAATGTATTCACTATTCAGGCAGACATCACTGATGAAAATGACATCAATCGTCTGATAGAAGAGATCAAAATCAATTTTGGGACATTGAACATCCTGATTAATAATGCCGGCCATGCATATGCTTATACTTTATCGGACTCTTCTGACACCTATACTAAAGCGATTGCAGAATTTACAACCAATTACTTTGCTCCTATCCGACTTACTGAAAAATTACTCCCTTTACTGAAACAGCAAAACAACGCGGCAATAGTTAACGTATCCTCAATTGTTGCATTTATTCCGGGATCTCATGTGCCCACCTATTCGGATTCCAAGGCAGCTTTACATTCCTATACAAGATTATTGAGATATGAACTGGCAAAAGATACGGGCATTAAGGTTTTTGAGCTTATGCCTCCTTTGGTTGACACAGACTTCTCTGTAGAGATCGGTGGCCGTGAAAACGGCATTCCGGCATCTGTTGTTGCTGAAGATCTTGTAAAAGCCCTTGAGCAAGATACCTTTGAAGTTCGCGTCGGAAATACCGAAATGGTTTACAGCAATTTCTTTGCAGGCTCAGAAGGCGCTTTCGAGGTATTCAATAAATAATCAGATAATGAAATATAAAATTTTTGGAAGTAAAACCGGACTTCGGGTTTCCGAATTAGCTTTGGGAACCGGAACATTCGGCACACGCCGTGGTTATGGTTCTTTACCTGAGGAAGCACAAAAAGTATTTGGCACTTACATTGAAGCAGGAGGAAATTTCATAGATACTGCGGATAGCTATCAATCCGGCGAATCGGAAGAACTACTTGGTACAATGATTGCGGGCAAACGTCAGAATCTGGTTTTATCTACAAAATATACCATGGGTGGAAAGGATTTACTCACTTCCGGAAACAGTCGCAAGAATCTCATTCACTCTGTAGAGGCAAGCCTCAAGCGGCTCAGAACAGATTATATTGATCTTTACTGGGCACATCTTTCAGATGGGCAAACTCCCATCGAAGAAATCGTTCGCGGTTTCGATGATCTGGTGAGAGACGGAAAAATAGTATATGCAGGTTTCTCTAACTTCCCTGCATGGCGAATTGCCAATGCCTCTCTCATGGCCGATTTACGGGGATGGTCACCTATCGCAGGAATACAGATTGAATATAATTTAATTGAACGCACACCAGACCGAGATCTTCTGCCTATGGCCGAAGCATTAGGGCTTGGAGTTGCTTTCTGGTCTCCGCTTGCAGGAGGCGTGCTGACAGGAAAATACCGTCATCCCGAGTCTTTAGAAAATTCCCGTAAAAAAGAATGGAATGGTTATCTGGTAAAGGATGAAGCAGGACCTCGTGAAACGGCTATTTTAGATGCTCTTGAAAAAATTGCCTCTGAAAAAGGAGTAAAGGCTAGCCAGATTGCCCTGGCATGGCTTCGTCAAAAGCATCAATACAGCTTATTATCAACAATCACTATTTTGGGAGCCAAAAATACAAATCAGCTTAGTGATAATTTAGAATCTCTGTCTGTAACACTTGGTGATGATGAAATTCAGCTACTGAATAAAATAAGTGCGTTAACTTGGGTTCGCCCCATGAGGTAATCGCCAACAGTCAGTCCGTATTATTTGGAACCAGCTCCGGTCATGTGATACAAAATCATCCTGTTGCATAAAGACTTTTTATTGCATCGTAAATATATTAATCATGCTGTTTCCAATTTAGGAGCAGCATTTTTTTATAAACAAATCAGTTTTTCAACACAAATTAATAACTCACAAACAAGTGCCTTAATAATTTTAGTATATTAGTAATCAATAAATTAAAATACTATTACTATGAAAAATTCAAAGAAATTATCAAGAAGAGATCTGGTATTGATCAGCGGCGGTGATACAGCTTATGCATTTTGCCTCGATGGCGTTTGTCCTCCGGCGGGTCCTGGTTATGATACTTACTGTAGTGGTGATGTATGTTATAAAACTCCCAAAACAGGTGGTGGCCCAATAGGTGGATGTCATGAACCCAAACGTTTCTGCCAGGAATGGGAAACAGGATGTGGATGCGTCTATTAATGATATGAAAAAAGAGTGGGTACCCACTCTTTTTTGTTGAAATGATTTCAATAAAAAAATGTTTACAACGTAGCTATATATTTTTCGTATCCGCTTTTGCCAAGCACCTCTTTAGGGGTCAGTTTGTATATATCCTTCCACGATTCAGGTCCATGCTTTTCTACATATTTTTCTACAATCCTGAAGCCAAGCCAGTAATTTAAAGTTTTGGGAGCTTGGGGGAAAAGCTTTTTCCGATCATTTCTTAACAATGGATTATCTCCGGAGGTATCCTCAAAATAAGGCTTTACATTGGTGAAGATTTCCTTTTCATGATTTAGATACCATGTCCAGTTTTCCTGGGACATATTTTCTACTGCATTATGCTTCTCCATTTTTCCTTCGAAAAATACCCAGGTAAAATAACAGGCAAAACCCTCATCAATAGTCTGGCTTAATGCTGAATTTTTATCCTTATCCTTATTTCTGAACTTTTCATATACCAAATGATTGAGTTCATGAGGCAACCCTTTCTCGAGTATAAATTCAGGATCAATATTTTTATTATTGAGTTCAAGAGCAAATTGCCCGGCATTACAACCTCCAAAACCAATTCCTGTTAGTGGGCTGAAAAGTATACTAATAGTTGCTTTAGGCTGGTATGGAACCATTCTGCCAAATTTCTTCAAATTAGTTGTCAGCACACGGTTGATATTCACCTTTAGCAATTCTTTTGTTTTACGGTCAAACTCAGCTTTATGTTTGGGATAAAGTGTTTTATTCCATTCAACCATTCCTTCCGGAGTATTGTATAACGAAGCATTTTTTTCACCAAAGATCATAGCATAGCAACTATCCCAAAGCTTTTTATGAGGATGATACACCTTTTGAACAATCATTTTTTCATCAAAAGAATTATTGTGATGCGCCAGTATCTGATATTTGAAAAGGTTTTTAATGACAATATCGTTCACTTTAATACTGTCTGCCACTTTCTCAACATCTTTTTCGAAAGAATTCTCCGGGCTAAGCTTTTGGTTGGTAGAACAAAAATACACTGTAATAACACTGAATATCAATAATGTAGTTCTTTTCATCTCGTGGTTTTAGGTTTATCTTGGTATCTATTTCTTTACTTTAGCGCGGTAATTTTGATGCTTTTATTTCACTTATCTGAACTTTAGGTCATATTTACTCTGATCAAGAAACAGAAGTGGATTTTCCATTTCGATCATTTCTTTTAAAGCGGATTTTTTATCTGTGGCATTTTCATAATAGGCTTCGGCCAGATTGTAGCCCATTCTGTAACCAAGATCTCCCGGCCGGTCCTTGCTGACAGAAGCATTAAAAAGCCAGTTACTAAAATCTTTTGTGCATAACTCATTTTTGAGCTCATTCCAAAGTCTTTTCTCATTTTCTTTACCATACATAAATGCTCTGCTGTTATAGTTCTTTTTTTCCAACAATACTTTCTCCGAAATATATGATGCCACGCCTTCTTTTATGATATGTTCCAGAAGAATGCATTCACATGCATTTTTATCAGTTTTTCTCTGTTGGGTATGGATGTATTCATGAACCGCTGTTTCTTTAATAAAATCAACCACATCCGATTCATTATTCCGGGATAAAATATCCGCTTTTAGGTTTTCATTCGTTATTTCAGATATATCACAATCCTTATTTCCAGCAAGCATTTCTACGCCTATCAATATATAATTACCCGAAATTGTTCCTCCTGTTGACATAGGGCCAATAACAAAACAGATTTTAGCAGGTTTTGCTTCCGGATACCATTTTTTGAATTCAGTGATCACTGATCCTATATTTTCCATCTGCATGGCTATCATGGTATTGTTTCTGACACTAGTATAGAATTTACTGTATTTTTTTATCCGTTCAACAAAAAACTCTGCAGAAAAGTACCTTACTTTCTCAAATTCCCTAAGCCCATCTGTTGCGCGGTCCAGATATATTTTTTGGATAACATCTATGCTATCCTGTTTACTTTTTGCCAGCTTCAACTGATCATATGCTTCCCAAAAATGCATGACATCTACAGTCATGATATCTTTAGCATTTTCTTTCTTCAGACCAAGAGCTACCTTCTCCCGGTTTTTCAATTCATTTTTGGTCAGTTTTTTTGAAGTAATTCCAATCACCCCATTTGGTTTTTTCTCTTTTTCAACAGAACGAATAACCAGCTTGTAATAATCATCTTTTTCGGGTGAAAACTCCATTTTATCATAACCATTGTTACCGTCTGCAAGATCTACAGAAGCAACTTTTTTCCCTGATGAATCCATAAGTATAACTTCAACATCTATATTATTTTGATAAACTGTAAAGAGATAAATATCTCCTTTTTTCAAATTCAAATGATAATGAGCATCAGAAGATCCATCAAATGACAGATTTGGATATGATTTCCCGAGTTCTATTTTTTGTCCGTGCGAAAATGCATATACGATGAATAAGAGAAAAAATAATTTTTGCTTCATATTGAATTAAGGTGTCTATCATTATAGACAGTTCAAAAATAAATTTTATTACTAGTGAAAGAAGTATTTACAATATTTTTTAATAATATTTTAATTATAAGTTCAGAAATATAGAATATAATTTTTCACTACTTTCAATTTTACATAAAGAAAATTCGCTGCTTTTATTTTTATAAACACACCCTCTTTTTCGGCTACACAAAAGTATATTCAGTCTTTTAGCTGAAATCTATTTATTATTCAGATTTGTTTATTTTAAAAGGGAGGTTTTATTAAATTTGCGTTCTTAAAAACTACGAGCTGATTTAAAATGAGTGTCAATAAAAATGTCTTAGAAAAAATGTCAAGCCAGGAGCTTGAAAAATATATAAAACCGGATACTAAGGTTGTGCCTCAAGCTATTCTGTATGCTTTTGATATATTGGAATCCAGAGGGAGAGAATTCAGTTCTGAAGAAATTGAACGAAAGAATTCTTTGATCACAACTGAAAAAGAAAAAGCAGAGGTCATTCCCCACTCTAACCATATGAAAGCAGCTAACTTAATTTATCTTTCAGCTGCGTTAGGTGTCGGTAATATGATCTGGACCTATGAATCTCTTAGTTCAGGTTCTGCAATATTTACAGCTGTAGTAACAATTGCAATCATTTTTGGAATTGGATATTTAGCAGGAAAAGGTACAGAATGGATAAAATATGTCCTTTTGGTTCTTTTAATTTTAGGAACTCTTGCAATCCCAATTGTGATAATGAATTTTTTAGCAGATCCTGTTCTTGGAATTATAAATGTTGCTCAAACTATTCTGCAAATATGGGCTGTGGTTTTGTTATTTAAGGTACCGAAAACCGTAGAAATATAATCCTACAAGATCTGGCTGGATTATTTTAAAAGTACAGAGACCTATCTTCTATCTCTTAAGATAAAAGAGGTGTAATAAATACCTGGTATAAAATGTTATATTCGTATAAAATTGAATACATGAAATTTATTTTCTTTACTCTGCTATTATTCATTAATACTATATCAGCTCAATCCAAATCTGAGGATTTTTTTCAGACAAGTGATCATGTACAGATCCATTACAAAGTTTCAGGAAAAGGAGAAGCCTGTATTTATATTCCAGGTGGTCCCGGGCAAGGATATCCTTCCTTTGAATTGATGGGCGGAAATCAGCTTGAGAAAAATCTTACTATGGTCTATATGGATCAGAGAGGATCTGGAACATCCGGGAAGTCGGATGATTATCATTTGAATAAAATGGTACAGGATATTGAAGAATTAAGACAGCATCTAAAATTAAACAAGGTTTTCTTAATGGCTCATTCTTTTGGAGGAATTATTGCCGTAAGCTATGCTAAAAAATATCCTCAAAACGTAAAAGGCATTATTTTAGCCAATGTGACTTTACATTTCTTAAATAATGAATCTGTCAAAGAACAGATTGAATATGCCAATGAGCTTCTTCATTTGAAAAACCAAAAGATTGCAAAAGACAGTCTTTCTTCTGAACTTTCCAAATTAAGCAAGGCTTTAAGATCCAAAAGAATGGGATTCAGATTCCTTACGGATGATATTGAAACGATCAAAGAAATGGATAAGGTTGATTCATTACATCCAAGAATCATTGACTTTGGGATGGCAGTGATTACAAAGCCTAAAGAATTTCCCGAATACTATGCAGATTATGCCCCGATTACAAAAGACATCAAAGTTCCAACATTGATCATTACTGGGAAAAAGGATAAGGCTGTAGGTACAAAACACTATCAATCCTTTAAGTTCCCTGATAAAGAAATTGTTTCCATTGATGGCGGACACCTGCTGTATTATGAAAAAAATCCTGAATTCATTAAGGCGGTCTGGAATTTTGTAGAAAGGAAAAAATAATAAATCTGCAAATTGTCAATAAAAATAATTCAAACATAGCTGCTATTGGTATTGTATTAGCTGCCTTAATCATACACCATAAATATTAAGCTATGAAAGCATTAAAAAAAATTGACGAAAACACCAATGTTATTACATGGTTTGAAATTCCGGTCATCAATACGGAAAGGGCGAAAACATTTTATGAAACAATTTTAGATATTAAAATGATCACACGCTCTATTCCGGAAACTCAGGAAGAACTTACCTTCTTCCCTTATAACCCTGATGTTGTGCAGGCTACCTCGGGTAGAATTACAGGAGTTTTATCAAAATCAGAAAACAATCAGCCTTCGGACAAAGGAACATTAGTCTACATCAATGCTTATCCGGAAATCCAGGTGGTCTTGGACAAAGTAGAATCGGCTGGTGGCAGGATCGTAAGTCCGGCGATGAAAATGAATGCAGGCTATATTGCTGTAATTAGAGATACGGAAGGCAACCGAATTGGCCTTCACGCTGAAAAATAAGAGATTACCTAAAAACGCACAAATTGTGCGTTTTTTATTTCTCCCTGTCCCATAATACTCATAGCAATGTAACATTTGTTCATTTTCAGTGACTTACTGATTATAACCAACAAATAACTATACTATGAAAACAAAGTTTCTTTCCTGCACAGTTCTCATGATGATATTAGGCAATTCCCTATTTTGTGCACAAGATAAAGTTCAGACTCCTGAAAAGAATGAAGTGATCAATAACTTAATCAAAAATGAAAAAGAAGCAATGATCTGGTATGCCTTAAAGGATGGGGCTAAAATTGAAATTGCTAAGATAGACACAGAAATTACCCGTAGCAATACCACAGTGGATGTAAAAACTACCGTAAAAATGACTGGTAAGCCAGATTGGGTTGATGAAACCATTGCAGAGCTTCCTCAATTAAAACCAATAAAACATACTTCTTTCAACACACAAAGGGACATGGCTTTACATTTTGGGAAAACAGTAACCGGATATTATACAGACAAAGCAAGCAATACCAAAACCGAAATTAACGAAAAAGGAGAGGGAGGATTTTTCGATAGTAACATCTATCCTCAGATCATCCGGTGGTTACCGCTTAAAGATCATTATAAGACTGATATTGCCATTTTTGACTACAATCCGAAATCAAGCAAGAGGTTAATGAAGGCCCATATTACAGATACACAAAAAGGAACTTTTCTCAATAAAGAGGTCTGGATGGTGAGTGTGACAGATGATATTTCTGACAATGCTGTAAAAATGACTTTTTATATTGACACAAAATCCAACCAGGTTTTGAAACAGGAAATTGATGCGGGTGGAAGAAAGATGTTGATCGAAAGAATTGATTAAAAAGACTACATAAAAAACGCGCCTTTTGGGCGCGTTTTTTATATATAAAGTTTAATGTAATTAAAACTTCAGATCTCCGTTCACTTCTCTTACCGCTTTAGCAGCCTCAGCAAACTTCAATTGCTCTTCTACAGTAAGTGTTACGTTTACGATCTTTTCAACACCATTTTTACCGATAATAGCAGGAACACCTAAGCAGATATCAGTTTGGTTGTATTCCCCTTCAAGCATCAAAGAACAAGGGATCATTTTTTTCTGGTCACATGCAATTGCCTGAACCATTACAGAAACAGCCGCACCTGGAGCATACCAAGCTGAAGTTCCTAATAATTTAGTTAATGTAGCTCCACCAACTTTCGTTTCTTCAATTACATATTTTTGTTGATCAGCATCAAGGAATTCAGTTACAGGAACTCCGTTTCTTGTCGCTTTGCTCAATAATGGAAGCATTCCTGTATCACTGTGAGCAGCGATTACCATTCCGTCTACATCAGAAATAGGGCTTTCCAATGCTTCAGCCAATCTGTATTTAAATCTGGCAGAATCCAATGCACCCCCCATTCCGATGATCTTATGTTTTGGAAGACCGGAAGTTTTGTGTACTAAATATGCCATTGTATCCATAGGGTTAGAAACTACAATGATGATTACATCAGGAGAATGCTTTACCAGGTTAGCAGTAACGTCTTTTACGATTCCTGCATTAATTCCGATCAATTCTTCTCTTGTCATTCCAGGTTTTCTTGGAATCCCTGAAGTGATTACTGCTACATGAGATCCTGCAGTTTTGCTGTAGTCTCCTGTTGTTCCCGTAATTTTGGTATCAAAACCGTTAAGCGACGCTGTCTGCATCAAATCCATTGCTTTACCTTCAGCAAAACCTTCTTTAATGTCTACTAAAACTACCTCTGAACAGAAGTTTTTCATAGCGATGTATTCTGCACAGCTTGCTCCTACAGCGCCTGCACCTACTACAGTTACTTTCATAATGTATACTTTTTAAAATTATTTATTTTTAGTTCAGTCTAAAAATTTGACTCCCAAATTTAACAATTCCTGAAAAATTGAGCAATCTTTCAGGAAGTTAATTATCTGCAAAGGATATATTTGGATTTCAGACCGGAAATTAATTTACGTTCAGTAAAAAAGTGTATAATTTTTTGGCTCCCGATAATACCTCGTTGTAGTTCTCTTCAGAAACTTCAGTATCCAGAACCTCTTTAAAGTTTTTCCACATGGGTCCCGTGTTCTCCTGATAGCAACCGAAGAAATTGAAAGTTACCTCATCAAAACCCTCCGTTTTAGAAAGTTGTTTCGCAATAACATTTCCTCCCAAAGTAGAACCTTCAATTACATACATCATTCCCAATGCCTCATGCTCATTATTTACCTCAAGTCTCTGGGATGTCTTTTGGTTTTCCAAAGCAAGACTTTCCAGATCTTTTTCGATAAGGGGAAGTTTTACTCTCTGTTCCAATTGAAGTTTATCACCAAACTTGTCATGAAGGCTGTTGAAAATTTTATCTTCAGAATGCAAAAGCATCAGGTAATTCGTATGAATGATTTTTTTATAATCTTCTAAAGTAAAGGTCTTATTAAAAATCTTTTCAGAGTTAAAAAGTTTCTCAGCAGCATCGTGATATTCAGCTGTATTTTGTTTAAGATATTCAGATACCATAATATGGATTTAAAAGTTCCTCAAATTTAGGGCTTTTTAAACGTTAAAATGAAAGAAGTACCCTCTTTATCACTTTTATAATCCACATTCCCTCCTATTCTCTTCATAATTCTATGAACAATAGACAGCCCGATGCCATTCCCCTTAAACTTCTTGGCATTATCCATTCTGTTGAAAATCTTAAACATTTTATGCTTTTCCTCTTCAGGAATTCCGATTCCATTGTCTGAAATTTTATAAACAACCGTTTCTCCCACTTCCTGCCCTTCGATTTTTACTGTCGGTTGCTCCTGATGAGAGGAATATTTTACGGCATTATTAATGATATTTAAAAATACCTGGTGCAACATGGTTTTATCTGCCAGGACCTCGGGAGCTTCCTTGATGATAATCTCTGTTTTCGGGCTATCGAAAGTAATTCTTGCATTCTCAGAAATTTTTTCGATTGTCTGATGAGGCTGCAGGCTTTCCAGTTCAATTTCACTGTGCTTTGCACGGCTCAGTTGAAGGACATCATGCATCATCTCTGCCATATTATCAATTTCTTCGATAATAGACTTTAGCTTGTTTTTTTCCTTTTCGGACTTGTCAAAATTAGAAAGAAGCATCTGGGCATTAAGCTTCATTACGGTAAGCGGTGTTCCCAGGTCATGAGAGATGGTATAAGAAAAACTGTCCAGCTCCTCATTTACCTTTTTAAGCTGGTCATTCAGCTGTTTTATGGTGTTATATTGCTTGTGGGATGTTTCTAAAATTACATCACGAACCACTTGTACTCCGCTTATGTTTCTGGAACTCCATCGTTTGGAATTACCTTTAATGTTTTCCTTAAATACTTCAAAAGATTTTCTTGGAGAAACGATCTGTTTTTCTTCCCCGTTTTGAACGAAAACATCAACCTTCTTTTCAGGATTTCCGGCCCAATCTATATGTTCGTCAAATTCCCGTCGGAACCAGATCAACATTTCATTCTTAACACGGTCTATGAAGTATATGATAATCCCTGCAGTATCTTTGTCGAGTTCCAGATCATTACCGTACTCTTTCAGGAAACTGCGGTTAATGTAAATACTTTCATCCGTGTTTTCGTAAGCCCAGTTTACTATTTTCTGAATAACTGCGTGGGCTGGAGTAATTCCTGTTTTTACAATATTGTCATCCGAAATAATTGCCAGACCATCTGCTTCTGCAATATTCATAATTTCTTTCCTGTTCTGAACCAGAGAGTCGAATAAAGAATTTTGTTTCAGAAACTCTGTTTTCAGAAATGCAGATTTTTCATTCAGATCCAGACGATACTTCAGTTCTCTTTTGGTTTTAAAAGACGAATAGGCATTAGATGCCAATGCTGTAAAAATCCCTGCCTGAACGCGGTCTTCCAGATCTATATGTTTAGGTTCGGTATTCTGACAGGTTACCAATCCCCATAGCTTATCATCGATAATGATGGAAACACTAAAACTTGAAGAAGCTCCGGAGTTTTTGATATACTGTCCATGAATAGGCGACATTCCACGTGACGCAGCGAATGTAAGATCTATATTTTGTTGTATTTTGCTTAAAATAGGAACAGTTTCAGAATATACATTACTGAAAATCCTCTTTCTTTTTTTAAGATACAGTTCCCTGGCCTGTCTTGGGATATCCGTTTCAGGATAATGCAATCCGAGATAACTATGTGTACCATTACTTCTTTTTTCAGCAATCACCTTTCCTGAACCATCGGTCATAAACTTATACACCATCATTCTGTCATAATTCACAATTTTAGAAAGTGTGTTTAAAAGCTGATCCCAGATTTCCTGAGCATTGTCTATAATATAAAAGTTATCGTACTTATTGGATATCCGCTTATTCGGATTTTCAATAACCTTCTCAAACTCTAAAAAGATGCGGCCGCTATTTCGGAAAACAGAAAAATGATATTCCGTTCCGTGGATGAATATTTTATCGAAATACGTCTCATTTTCTCGTCTTGTAAACGTATTTAGTGAATTATAAATCTCTGATTCTATAATACTTTGGAAGCTTTCCGGAAAATCACTGATATTTTTATCGAAAAGGATGTTTACATCTTCGATAGCAAATATATCCCTTATATTTTCACTGAAAAAAGTAATGAAGTGAGATTCTGCATCAATGCCAATCAGGTATCCAAAACTTTGTACATACCCCGGAATATGGATGGGTTCTTCGTGACATTCTACAAAATTCATAGTATTCTAAAATCAATCAAATATAACGATTTTTTTGATGAAATATTACTTTGTGGTATCTAAACCTTTTATAAATTCAACCATTTAAATAACAGCACATTAGAATACAATCTATTGTTATTAATATAATAAATTTTGTTAAGAAAATCACAATTTTTTTCATAAAATTAAAGGAAAATGATTATTAACATCAAACTAATATTAAATTAAAATAATTCTAATAATTAAGTAAAATTCACTAGTTTTATATCACCAAAACATGAAAACATAAATAAATAATCAAATATTTTTAAAAGAAATATATTATTTATTTACCTAACACTCAAATACATCAGTATGAAAAAATTATTAATTATCCCTCTTATTTCCTTTTTTCTACCTGGATTCATTAATTATTCCGAAGCTTGTACAAGAGTCGTTTATAAAGGTCCCGATAACACAGTTATCACCGCCCGGTCTATGGACTGGCGTGATGAAATTGCAGTAAATTTATGGGTACTCCCGCGAGGAATACAACGTGACGGGGAAGTTGGTGCAAAATCAGTTAAATGGACTTCTAAATATGGCAGCCTTATCAGCACAGCATGGGATATTGCAACCGCTGACGGAATGAACGAAAAAGGACTTGTTGCCAATGTACTATGGCTGGGGGAAAGCCAATATCCGAAATTTAATCCCAAGGGACACGAGAAAGGCATTTCGATTTCGATGTGGGCCCAATATTTCCTCGATAATTTTGAAAATGTAAAAGAGGCTGTCGATTATATGAAAAAAGAACCGTTCGTTGTTGTAAGTGATTATATCCCGGGAACTGAACGATTTACCACCCTTCATTTATCTTTATCAGATGCTTCCGGGGATAATGCTGTTTTAGAATACATCGACGGAAAACTGGTTATCCATCACGATCCGTCTTACACTGTAATGACAAACTCCCCTGTTTTTGATCAGCAACTCGCTTTAAATAATTACTGGAAAGGAATCCCGGGTACTATTATGCTTCCCGGAACCAATCGTGCAGCAGACCGTTTTGTAAGAGCTTCTTATTATATCGATGCGATTCCGAAAACTTCTGATACCCGCTCTGCGGTAGCAAGTGTTTTCAGTGTGATCAGAAATTGTTCGGTACCATACGGTATAAGTTCAGAAACAGAACCTAATATCTCTTCAACAAGATGGCGTTCTGTCTCCGACCATAAAAATCTGGTTTACTACTTCGAAACCGTATTCACTCCCAATACCTTTTGGGTAGATCTTAAAGAATTTGATTTCAGCCCCAAAGGAAAAATATTAAAATTAAACCTTGATAATTTTAAAACCTACAACGGAAAAACCAATAAAGACTTTGTAGAAAGCAAGCCTTTTAAATTCCTGGGACTTTAGATCCTTTTCAATCTTTAAACTCAATATAAAGCACTATGACCTTTTTTTCACTAAAAAAAAGAATGCAATTACTTTGCCTGATTGTCTTCTCGATATCAGTAAGCGGACAGGTGAAAGACTCTGCACAGACCCAACCGGAAGAAGATAATATAAAATATCCTCAGCTACAGATTAAAGGACTTTTTCAGGCGAGATATCTTGTTGGTATGACCAAAGATGTTGATGTAAACGGACTTCATCATGAAGACGGATCCGGAACTGATAATAATTTCATGCTCAAATACATGAGGGTACAGGTAAGAGCACAGATCAGCAAACGCACTGAGGTGGTCGTATTGGCTAATCTGGCAGATTTCAAAAATGATCCTAAAAGCAGGGTTCTTGAAAATGCTTATTTGAAATACACTTTCAATCCTAAACTTGCCATCACTGTCGGGCAATTCCGTCCGTGGTTCGGGATTGAAGAAACTTACCCAATAGACATCATCAAGTCTTTGGACTGGTCCAATCAGTATACCGAATTCGGAAAATTGGGATGGACAAGTTTCCAGATAGGGATGTCTGCTACCGGGCAGCTTGAGCTGGGGGAAATACCTTTCCAATATGCGGTTTCTGTAGTTAATGGTAATGGAAAGAATCAGGTTAATGATAACGACAACGGAAAACAATATTCAACCCGCCTGGTATTCGGGCTTTTAAAAAAATATAATTTTAACGTTGGTTTAAATGGAGGCATAGGTGAAGTCTTTGGTAAAAAGGTTTACGCCCTTGGAGTTGACCTCAGCTCATTGGTTACTTTTGATCCTAAATGGAGCCTCGATATGCAGTTGGAGGCGAAACAGGCAACAAATCATGTTTTGTATAATTCAATAGCAGCCGAACAAAGGCCCGACAATCCGGACAATTATCTGATTCGTGGCATTTATTTTTTACCAAACTTAAGATATGAAATCAACCATAGAAACCTCAGCGCCTTCGAATTATCCTGCCGGTATGAATACCTTGATACCAATTTCAGGATGAACTCCAATCCCCGGCAAACGATCACTCCGATGTTCGGTTTAGAGTTTCTTAAAAACTATGGCGCAAGAATTCAATTGGGTGTACAGTTCGACAGATATAAAAAACAGATTGAAAATACCTCACAATACAATAATAATCTATTCATCGTTCAGGTGCAAAGTAGATTTTAATCATTAACACATTACTACTATGAAAGAAATAAATATCAAGAATGTCGCAATAACTTTTGCTGTTGCCCTTATCATCTGGTTTATTCCTGAGCCCGATGGTGTTACCGCAGATGCGTGGCACCTTTTTGCCATTTTCGCAGCAACAATTTTAGGAATCATTCTAAAAGCGGCTCCCATGGGAACCATGTGCATGATGGCTATCGGATTCACTGCACTAACCCAGGTAATTGCACCGGGTGATGCGGGAAAATCAATCACAAAAGCACTCTCCGGCTTTGGAGATAAAGTGATATGGCTGATTGGGATCTCATTTTTTATTGCACGGGGATTTATAAAAACCGGCCTGGGAAATCGTATTGCTTTTTTATTCATAAGAATTTTCGGTAAAAGTTCCCTTGGGCTGGCTTATGGTCTGGGATTAGCGGATGTCTGCCTGGCTCCCGCTATTCCTAGTAATACCGCACGGGGAGGAGGTATCATCTACCCTATTATGAAATCCATGGCTATCAGTTTTGATTCTGTTCCGGAAAAACCGGAAACCCACAGAAAGCTAGGGGCATTCTTAACGCTGAACAGCTATTATATGAACCTGATCGCTTCCTCTATGTTCTTAACAGGAACCGCCAGTAATCCGATGTGTCAGAAATTTGCAGCCAATCTGGGCATCAACATCACCTGGATGTCATGGGCTGCTGCTGGTTTCCTGCCTGGTTTGGTTGCCTTTTTTGTAGTTCCGTTAGTACTCTATAAATTGTATCCACCGGAATTGAAAAAAACAGGTGACGCTCCTAAAATGGCTGCTCAAAAGCTTAAAGACATGGGGCCTATTTCAAGGAACGAATGGCTGATGCTATTGGCATTCTTCATTTTACTGGCACTCTGGATATTTGGCGGAGCACTTTCAATTGATGCTACTACAACCGCTTTTATAGGATTAACCTTACTGCTTCTGACTTCTGTCCTGACATGGGAAGATGTAAAGTCAGAGAAAGGAGCCTGGGATACCATCGTATGGTTTGCCGTACTGGTTATGATGGCAAGCTCATTGAATGAACTCGGCTTTATCGGATGGTTCAGTGACCTGATCAAAGTGAAAATCGGTGGACTGAGCTGGCAGGTGGCCTTTCCTGTAATTATTGTTGTATACTTTTTCAGCCATTATATTTTCGCCAGTGCTACTGCCCATGTCGCTGCCATGTACGCCGCATTGTTAGGTGTAGGTGTTGCTGTGGGGATACCACCAATGTTACTGGCCATGATGCTCGGTTTTCTGGGTTCTATTTATGGGGTACTTACGCATTATGGCCACGGCCCTGCTCCGGTATTTTTCGGAAGCGGCTATGTAGAGCTGAAAGCCTGGTGGCTCCGCGGTTTGGAAATAGGAATCGTACTTCTTATTATCTACATGGTAGTAGGTGGCCTATGGATGAAAGTATTAGGATATTATTAAAAATAAAAAACAAAAATTATGCTGTCTACCTTGTCAAGAAAAATGATGATGTGCCTCACAGGATTGTTTCTGAGTTTTTTCTTGCTGATCCATTTCCTGGGAAATCTTCAGCTGTTCCTGCCGCAGGAGCAGGCACATTTGCAATTCAATGCCTATTCTCACTTCCTTTCGGGTAATATTGTAATCAAAATCGTTTCTTATGTCCTGTACGCAAGTATTATTCTTCACGCAGTAGATGGTTTAATCATCACTTTAAAAAACAAAAAATCGGGTGGACGTTATTCTGCCGACAGACGCGGAAGAGCAAGCAAGTGGTATTCCCGGAATATGGGAATATTGGGAACTTTATTACTGATCTTTCTCGTTATCCATTTTCAGAACTTCTGGTATGTATATAAATTCGGTAGTCCGCCATTAGACAATAACGGGAATAAGGATCTTTATAAGCTGGTGGTGACGGTATTTAAAGAATGGTGGTATGTGATCATTTATGTGATTTCCATGGCTGCCCTGTGCTATCATCTTATCCATGGGATCTATAGCGCAGTAAGAACATTGGGACTTTATCATCCGAAGTTTGTCAAATGGTTTAAGACCATAGGAATTGCTTATTCAGTCATTATCAGTGTCGGATTTGCGCTCATGCCTGTTTATGTTTTCTTTACCGCTAATTAAAAATAAAACCGATGAAGTTAGATTCTAAAATACCCCAGGGACCATTAGAACAAAAATGGGCTCAATATAAAAAAACGGCAAAACTCGTTAATCCTGCAAACCGTAAAAAGCTGGATGTTATCGTAGTCGGAACAGGACTGGCAGGAAGTTCCATAGCTGCATCTCTTGGAGAAATGGGCTATAATGTAAAATCATTCTGTTTTCAGGACAGTCCGAGAAGAGCCCACTCCGTAGCAGCTCAGGGAGGAGTAAATGCTGCTAAAAATTATAAAAATGATGGAGACAGCGTGTACAGAATGTTTGTGGACACCCTCAAAGGAGGAGATTTCAGAGCTCGTGAGGCCAATGTATACCGCATGGCTGAATGTTCGTTAAACCTTATTGATCAGGCAGTAACGCAGGGAGTTCCTTTTGGCAGGGAGTACGGAGGCTACCTCAACAACCGGTCTTTTGGCGGAGTACAGGTAAGCAGAACATTCTATGCCAGAGGTCAAACCGGTCAGCAATTGCTTCTGGGAGCATATCAGGCATTGATGAGGCAGGTGGGTAAAAATACGGTACAATTGTTTTCCAGACATGAAATGCTGGATCTTGTGCTCATTGATGGCAAGGCAAGAGGAGTTATTGTAAGAAATTTGGATACCGGTGAGATTGAACGGCATTCTGCTCACGCTGTTGTATTAGCCACCGGCGGATATGGTAAAATTTATTACCTCTCCACATTGGCCATGGGATGTAATGGCTCAGCAATCTGGAGAGCCCATAAAAAAGGAGCTTTAATGGCTTCACCAAGTTGGATACAGGTTCACCCGACATCATTGCCCCAATCCGGAGATTATCAATCCAAGCTGACCCTAATGTCTGAATCTCTCCGGAATGATGGAAGGATATGGGTTCCTTTAAAAAATAATGAAACCAGATCTCCAAATGATATTCCTGAGAATGAACGGGATTATTATCTGGAAAGGCGGTACCCTGCTTTTGGCAATCTGGCACCAAGGGATATTTCCTCCCGGGCTGCTAAAGAAAGAATTGATGCCGGATTCGGTATCGGACCTCTTAAAAATGCAGTATATCTTGATTTTTCCAAAGCAATTAAGGAACAGGGCAAAGAAAAAATTAAGGAAAAATATGGAAACCTTTTCGATATGTATTTAAAAATAACAGGATATGATGCTTATAAAGAACCCATGATGATCTCTCCTTCTGCCCACTTTTCTATGGGCGGATTATGGGTAGATTATGAGCTCATGACAACCATTCCGGGGTTGTTTGCTCTGGGAGAAGCCAATTTTGCAGATCATGGAGCCAACAGACTGGGCGCCAATTCCCTTCTTCAGGCTTCCGTAGATGGCTATTTCATTGCTCCGTATACGATCGCAAATTATCTTTCCAATGAAATCCATACCGGAAAAATATCAACCGATAACCTGGCATTTGAGAATGCGGAAAATGCCGTTAAGCAACAGATTGAACACCTTATCAATATCAAAGGGAACAAAACCGTTGATTACTATCATAAAACCCTGGGCAAGCTGCTTTATGATTATTGTGGGTTAGCAAGAAATGAAGCAGGCCTGAAATATGCCATTGAAGAAATAAAAAAACTGAAAGCAGAATTTTATAAAAACGTAAGAGTTTCCGGTGATGAAAACCACATGAATACAGAATTGGAAAAAGCCGGACGTGTTGCAGATTATTTTGAAATCGGTGAACTGATGTGCTACGATGCCCTCACCCGAAACGAATCTTGTGGAGCCCATTTCCGTGAAGAATATCAGACTCCCGATGGAGAAGCCCTGAGAAATGATTCTGAATTTCAGTTTATTTCTGCCTGGGCATGGAAAGGTGAAAATCAGGAACCTGAATTAATTAAAGAACCGCTTGTATTTGAAGAAATACAACCCACTGTAAGAAGTTATAAATAAAAAAAGAAATTATGGATTTACATCTTAAAATATGGAGACAGAAAGACAGAAGTACGGAAGGAAAGCTCGTAAATTATGATTTAAAAGATCTCAATTCCCACATGTCTTTTCTCGAAATGCTCGATACACTTAATGAAAAGCTGATCGTAGAAGGAGAAGAACCGGTAGAATTCGATCATGACTGTCGGGAAGGTATTTGCGGACAATGTGGAATCATGATCAATGGCCTGGCACACGGTCCCTTAGAAAACACGACCACATGCCAGCTCCACCTGCGTTCTTTTAAAGACGGAGAAACTATTGTTATAGAACCTTTCCGGGCGGAAGCATTTCCGGTAAAAAGAGATTTAAAAGTTGACCGCTCGGCTTTTGACCGAATTATTTCTTCGGGAGGTTTTGTTTCCGTGAATACGGGACAGGCTCCGGATGCCACGGCCATTGCGGTTACTCACCAGATTGCCGAAGAAGCTTTTGATTCCGCGGCCTGTATCGGATGCGGAGCTTGTGTAGCCACTTGTAAAAATGCGAGTGCAGCATTGTTTACCTCTGCAAAAATAAGCCATATGGTACTTCTTCCCCAGGGAAAAGAAGAAAGGAGCGAACGGGTGATTAAAATGGTTCAGCAGATGGATAAAGAATTATTCGGTCATTGCTCCAATACAGAAGCTTGTGAAGTGGAATGCCCTCAGGGAATTTCAGTCCTTAATATCGCGCGTATGAACTATGAATACAGCAGGGCTTTATTTTTCAGAAAAAAGTAAATAAAAAAAAGCAAAAGGACAAAAAGGTGAATTTTCTTTTTCGTTATTCTACCCTTTTGCCCTTTTACATCTTATGTTTTAACTTCCTTAGACTTCCTTATCAAAGTACAGCATATAGTACTTTCCTTTTTCATCCTGTCCCTGTTCCAGCATCTTCCGGTCACCATGAATGTAGATATGAAAATTTTTATCTAATTTGATAATGCTTTTAAAATGGCGTTGTGTCTTTTTTACAGCCGCTTCACTGATCGGAAATTCTTCAGCAATATTGATCTGCATATCCTGTTCGTAATCTGTTTTAAAGTTAACAAAACTCTCAATCACGTGTTCATCACCAAGTACCTCAGTCGCAAAATCATCAAGCTTAAACTCTTCTTTTTCTTTAAAGAAATTGATGGATTTATTCAGAAAGTCAGCCTGATCCGCTTTAGAAACCTCAAATTCCTGCGGAAGCTGCTTGGTAATATAATCCTTATACACCATTAAAGCTTCCTGGGTATGGAAATACTCATCATCACGCTGCTTTACTTTAAGAAAATCCTCAAACCAGTAATACATATCACCATTCTTGTTATTATCCACTACAGATAAAACATATCCGCTTTCTTTGTTATTATTATAGATCAAAGCTGCCTTATCAATTTTTGACAAGCCAATACCCTGATCTTTTTCAAGTCCAAAAGTTTCTTCCTGAGGAAATATCTTTAAGAAAGATTCTCTTTTTTCAGTCTTAAAAATACCTATTTTATCCACTTTCTCATCGCCTTCCCTTTCATCTTCAAAGAAAACAATAAACAATTCTCCTCCCTGCACTCTCGGATTTTCAGCAGCTTCAAAAAGGTGTTTGGCAATATTCTCCGATTCCCATAGAAATTTGGCCTTATCCTCAAAAATTTCTGTTACAGAACTGTAAACAGGATTATTGACAAGATAAGTATCACTGTAAAACTGGTACGTTTCTTCTGTTTTAAAAGAACCTAGAAAGTAATCTTCCAGCATTTCTGCCATCCCTTCTTCCAACTGCAGCTCTTCCTGGGAAAGTGTTAAAGACTCACCGTTGATCTTATTTCCTACTCTGTGTACTATAATTTTTGAAAACATTTTTGATTTTTATGGATTGCAAAGATATTAATAATATCAAATACCGGACAGCATTTCATTCTGATAATAACCTTATCATTTTGAATGGTTTTCTGGCTGCATAAACACAAGCAACATTCGCTCAAATGATTGATTTATAATATATTAAAATAAAAACACTTTCAAAGGAACACATTTGGCATCACCATTCTCAAAACATAAAAAATGGACTTAAAGACCTTAAACAGAATAGACCGGCTGCGAAGATTAAAAAGCAGAGGACCGAAAACCCCGAAATGGATGAAGCCCTATCACTTGCTATTCATAGCATTTCTTGTACTCTTTATTTTCGGAGGCTTTATCAGATTTTTAGAACAAAACCATTATTAAATAAATATGAATTACTTACAGGCCGTTCAGGAAATTACAGAAGTTATTCCTGATATACAGTACGAGTTGGATGAGCACAAAACACAAAGTTCTTATTATGCCATGAGCACTTTTACAGATCATATCAAGCGAATGATTCGTCAAAATGAAAGGACACTCCTTTTTAAAAGTTTAAAAAAGATGAGTAACATCTATAAAAACGGAGATGCTATGCTTAAGAATGCTATAGAGTGTACTTTTATTTATTCCCTCGATAATGTCACTATCCTTTGTAATGAAGAATACCGGAAAGCAATATTTAGCCATATGTCCAGGGATTTGCAAAAAATATATGCCAAGCAGATTTACAATCATGGCATATAATGACAGCATTTATCATCAGAAAAAGAATCCTTTTGTCACTTTAAGGAGATTTTCCGTGGAAAATTGTTGATAAAAACCGGCCACCTTATTTTTTTATTACATTTTTCAGGTATTTCATTACACAATTATCATCACTATGAAGACAAAAATCAGAAAACAATTCGACTGGAAACAGTGGAAAGAAGCGAATTCCAGACACAATATAGAAATATTGGCAACTCATATTGCTTTAATAATCGGAGTATTTATTGTTGCATCATACTTATAAGTTTGGTATAATTTTGGCGGCAATAAAAGTGTTTGAAAAATAAAATATTATTTATGATGAACGAGCCAATGCAAACTATTAATGAAGAGACAGCTGTAGAGTATTTAAAATTTTTCTATCCCACTCTTAGAAGTGAAATTACTCAATTATCTATGCAAAAAAATTTCGCCGGTATTATTCAATCCACGGTAAATTATTTGAAGAACCTCTTACGGGAATCCAAGATTAATATTATCGGCCATCATATCAAATTGATGGAAGGAATTTATCGTAATGCGGATACTTATGTTAAAGATATTATCGAAAATCTTTTCGTAAGATCATTTGAAAGCTTTAAAAAGCATACTAAAATACAACACTGGAATGCGATCTTTCAGTATATGCCGGTTAATTTCCAGGAAATTTACCTGGAACAGCAGGAAAAAGATCAGATATTTTTTGGTAAAAAATAAATAGCAAAATGCCCCGGAATCTTTCGATTCCGGGCATTTTTATTGGATGATATCAATCTCTTTATTGATCTTTTTTCTTCACGAAAACTTTTTGAATGGTTTCAAGTTCTTGTCTGTTCAATTTTGTAGTTTTTTCAAGTTTCGCTAAAAAAACATCTACTTCCTCCGGAGTTGCTGGGGATCCCAGATTTTCTCCTTTGTCATTAAAAGAATCTGTAAGAACCTCACCTTTAGAATTCAATACCAACCAAAAAGGAAGGCCTGCATTCTCACCTTTATATTGATTCATCATTGCCTCGCCTCCGGGATTTTCAAGAACTTTCTTTTCACCTCTTTCCTGTACATCCACATAGGCCGTAACATAGTTTTTATCAAACAAAGGCTTTGTTTCCGGAAGATTCATATTCTTTTCCATCAGTTTACACCATTGGCACCATGACGCATGGAATACAAGAAGTACATTTTTATTTTCCTTTTTAGCATCTGTAAGAGCTTTGTTAAGGACTACATCTGCTTTTTCCTGCGCAAATCCCAACTGAAATAAAAGTACAGTAAACACCAGGATTATTTTAGAATATTTCATTTCAATATTTTTTTAAGTTAATACAACACGAATTTAGGTAATTTATCAGGAATTTATAATAATAAAATACAAAATCAAAAAACTGCTGGTTTTCCGTCTGGTATCTATACATATTTACACTATTATTTTAACACTGTTTCATCCACGGAAATACGTCGGAAGACAATCAAAGGCTCTTTTTTCCTTACAATGTCCAATGTGTTCTGAACTAAAAAAGTAAGCAGTATATAAAAGAGAATCAGGATTGAGACAAATGCAATTCCATGCTGTCTGTATCCAAAAATCCCTTTTCCCCATGAAATCAATATCCATTGTATCATATACATGGAGGTGAGGTTTTTACTACAATATTTTAAAACTTTCATCCATGTATTTTCTTTTGCTTTACTTGTCAGTCTGAAAATAGCCCAAAGGAATATCAGCGTCCATCCTGCAAAATAAATTACACCTCCAGGCCCCATATGATAAAAACCATTGTAGTGATAATTCCCATACATAAAAACCAAAGGAGCACCTAAGGCAATAAATATAAGCCCGACGTAGAGCATATTTTTAAACAATTGCGGCCCGTTATAATTCAGCTCCTGAAACCATTTCCCAAAAAACATCCCGATAATAATAAAAGACATCCATGGAAAAACAGGAAAATACACATAAGCAGGAAAATCATTATTAAAAAGAAGATCCAGAATATAATTAACGACGGGAAAATTAATATGAATACCGCTTACTTCTCTTGATACAAGAGCCACCAAAAGACCTATCGCAAGGATACCATATTTATTCTTCACATATTTCCTGATAAATCCTACAAAAAGGAGAGACATTCCTGCCAGTTGCAAGATATCCCCCAGCAGTGCCAGATATAGATATTGCTGCTCTATCGGACCATGCCATCCATATTTTTCGATAAAATGTGCAGGAGCAAAACCTAAAATTACGGGAACAATGAACTTCATAAAATTCATAAAAAAAGCCGCTAATAAAAGTAAACCTCCCCGTTTGATGGCACTTGTTAAACTTTGATGGCTGGAAGTCATGAATGTGGTTCCCATACAAATCAGAAAAATAGAAGTCCCTCTTCCTAAAAAGACAATAAAACTTCCAATTGCCGTATCTGATTGTGATTTCACATTGGCAAATATGAGCAAGGTATGGATGATAATCATCCCTATTACACTCATTCCTTTTATCAGGTCCAATGTTAAGATTCTTTTGTTGAGTTGTTCCATAGTTTTGTTTTAATTCAATAGATATAGTTGATAATCAAACTGTTTTAGTTTGTTAAAATTTAATTTTTATTAATTCTAAATAAAAACAAATATACTTATTTAAAACAAATAATCAAGTTCCATGATCAATTTCATCGGTATTTTATCCAATGGTTTATTAATATTATTTCCCGCTTATTTTTTACTTTAACTTTTTTGTAATTTAGATGAATGCATTTCCGGGCTCATGCTCTTACATTAGAGAACAAACAAAATGATTGATATAAAAAAATACTCAGATCAAAAGGGACACCCTGAACCAAGGCGCGTCATTAGGTATACGCTGTTCTGGTGCAAGAGCGGGCATGCTGAAATTCTGATTGACGAGCATTTCTTTATTCTGGAAGCCAATCAAACCGTAACCATTACTTCAGGACAATTTCATCAGTTAAAATATGTTGAAGGCGAATTAACGGCTCTTGAATTCACGCTTGATTTTTTCAGTAAAAGCGACAGCGATATAGAGCTCATTTTCCATAACGGATTGTTCTGCCATTTCGGTATGAATGAAAAGATAACGATACACCGTCCGGACTTCTTTACAGAAACACTTAAACATATTGAAGATGAAATAAATGAAAAGCCTTATCAATATCTCATTTCTACCCATTCATTGGTTGAATTATTGTTAATAGAAATCAATCGCAGTAAAATTGCAAATGGTGATGAGATCTGGAAACCTGATGCTTTATTTTTAAAGTTTCTGGAAAATGTCCGCCGTAATTTTTCGCAGAACTATCCGGTATCCTATTTTGCCGATATTCTGGGGACTACAGAAGCAAAGCTCAATGAGGTCTCTAAATTGCACACCAATAAAACAGCACTGAACGTCATCTACAGTCTTATTATTTCCGAATCTAAAAGATTATTGCTCTACGAAAAGCTCACGGTTAAAGAGATCGCTTATCAGTTGGGATTCAATGATCCTTTTTACTTTTCAAACTTCTTTAAAAAGCATACTTCCTTATCTCCCAAGGACTATCAAAAGGCAGTGAAAAACTAAATCTTATATGCTTTTCCCGGGATTGTCTATTCTTTAGCTACCCGTCATTCGCGAAATTTGTACTTATAATTCAACCAATAAAATAATGAGTATGAAAGCGAGACAGGACATAGCTGTTTTTCTATTAAGAATAGCCCTTGCTACCGGATTTTTATCCGCTACTGCCAGCAGACTGGGACTTTGGGGAAACCGGTCTTCGGGATGGATAAATTTTATAAACTATACCGCAGAAACCAATTCATTCTTACCCCGGTCATTAGCACCATTCATTGCAACGGCATCAACTATTATAGAGTTGTCGCTTGGTATTTTAATATTGGTGGGATACCAAATCCATAAAGCAGCTTTATTTGCATCATTCCTCACCTTATTATTTGCTTTAGCAATGTCTTTTTCTTTTGGACTTAAAGAGCCTTTGGATTATTCAGTATTTGCATTCAGTGCCGGAGCATTTTTACTCAGTACTTTTCCACATTATAAGTGGACCATTGAAGATCTTTTGAATTAATAACAATTAAAAATAAATTACAATGAACACTAACATTCACGATTACATCGTAAAAACAGAACAAAAAGAATGGCAACCTTTAATTGAAAAAGGCATTCACTATGAAGGCATCTTCGTTAAATCTCTGAAATTTGATCCTGAAAAGAACAGATCAACCACAATTCTTTTAAAATTTGAACCGGGAGCAAGCTATCCTTATCACAATCATCCGGCAGGAGAAGAATTGTTTATTATGGAAGGGGATGCTATTATTGCCGGAGCGCATCTGGAAAAAGGAGATTATTTGTATACACCTCCTAACTTTAAACACTCTGTAAAATCAGAAAACGGATGTCTGATCTTCTTTATGATTCCTGAAGAGGTTGAAATTCTTTAAAAGACAACTCCTCTATTATAAAAAAAAACCGCAGTAAAAAAATCTTTTACTGCGGTTGTATTATTAAGGGTAAGTATATACTTACAACTTATTATTTCACTTCTTCGAAGTCTGCATCCTGTACATCATCACCTCCTGCATTTCCGCCCGGATTCTGAGCTCCGGCATCAGCACCCTGAGCTTGTTGTCCTGCTGCATACATTTCTTCTGAAGCTGCCATCCAAGCTGCATCCAAAGCTTCAGTTTTAGCTTTTACATCGTCAGAATTTTTAGCTTCAAATGCTGTTTTCAGTTCTGCTGCTGCAGCTTCTATGGCTGCTTTTTTATCTGCAGATAATTTATCACCAAACTCTTTCAATTGCTTTTCAGTCTGGAAGATCAATCCGTCTGCTTTATTGAAGATCTCAACTTCTTCTTTTCTTTTCGCATCCGCTGCAGAATTTTCCTGCGCTTCTTTTTTCATTCTTTCGATTTCTTCGTCAGAAAGACCTGAAGAAGCCTGGATTTTGATTGACTGCTCTTTACCTGTACCTTTATCTTTAGCAGATACACTTAAGATACCGTTGGCATCAATATCGAAAGTAACTTCGATTTGAGGAACTCCTCTTGGTGCAGGCGGAATATCTGTAAGATCAAATCTACCGATTTCTTTATTGTCATTGAACATTGGTCTTTCACCTTGTCCTACTCTGATGCTTACAGCTGGCTGGTTGTCAGAAGCTGTAGAGAATACTTCAGATTTTTTCGTTGGGATCGTAGTGTTCGCTTCAATTAATTTAGTGAATACAGAACCCATTGTTTCAATACCTAAAGAAAGTGGAGTAACGTCAAGAAGTAATACATCTTTTACATCACCTGTTAATACACCACCTTGGATAGCTGCACCAATAGCTACAACCTCATCCGGGTTAACTCCTTTAGATGGTTTCTTACCAAAGAATTTTTCCACTTCTTCCTGAATGATCGGGATTCTTGTAGAACCACCTACCAGGATTACTTCGTCGATATCAGAAGTTGATAAACCTGCATCTTTTAATGCCTTAGCAACCGGCTCCATAGATCTTCTTACAAGATCAGCAGATAACTGCTCGAATTTAGCTTTAGTTAAAGTCTTCACTAAGTGTTTAGGACCTGTAGCTGTAGCTGTAATATATGGCAAGTTGATTTCAGTCTGTGGAGAAGAAGATAATTCGATTTTTGCTTTTTCTGCAGCTTCTTTCAATCTTTGAAGAGCAATAGCATCTGCTTTCAAGTCTACACCTTCTTCAGCTTTGAATTCATCAGCCATCCAGTTGATGATCACATCATCGAAATCATCACCTCCTAAGTGTGTATCACCGTTTGTAGACAATACTTCGAATACACCATCTCCTAAATCAAGGATAGAAATATCGAAAGTACCACCTCCAAGGTCATATACCGCGATCTTCTGATCTTTGTGATTTTTATCAAGACCGTACGCTAAAGCTGCAGCAGTAGGCTCATTGATAATTCTTTCTACTTTTAAACCTGCGATTTCACCCGCTTCCTTAGTAGCTTGTCTTTGTGCATCATTGAAGTATGCAGGAACAGTAATTACCGCTCTTGTTACTTCTTGTCCAAGATAATCTTCAGCCGTTTTCTTCATTTTCTGAAGAATCATTGCAGAAATTTCCTGTGGTGTATATTCTCTGTCGTCGATTTTTACTTTTACAGTATCGTTTGGTCCGGATACAACTTCGTAAGGTACTCTTGAGATTTCTTTAGCATCTTCTTTAAAATGAGTCCCGATAAATCTTTTAATAGAGTATACAGTTTTCTTTGGATTCGTTACAGCCTGTCTTTTTGCAGGATCACCTACTTTTCTTTCACCATCTTCTGTAAACGCTACGATAGAAGGAGTTGTTCTTTTTCCTTCCGCATTAGGGATAACAACAGGGTCTTTACCCTCCATTACAGCAACACAAGAGTTGGTCGTTCCTAAATCAATTCCAATTATTTTACTCATAATATTTTTTATTTTTCTAATTTTTAATTTGATTTACACTGTACATTTCTCAATATTCGTACCATTCAAATATATATGACAAATTGACATACATCATCGGAGAACATGGACGCAGCCGGCCATCGCATAAGTCAGCACTCAAAAATATTCCTTTATATATCAACAATTTATGAATAATCTGGTTTAAGACTTTTTTGCCATATTGAGCTAACCAGCATGACCATTCTGGCATATTAATTGCTTGGATTTGTCTAATATTCTATTTACACAAACACACACGATGAAAAATGAAATTAACTACTTCCTGTTATGGTATGAGCCTACCCTAAATTCTAATACTATATAACACTCCCAATTCAACTTATTGTCTAAAGATACTGAATACGGATATTTCACATCTGTTTTAAATAACACATCCATGTCTTCCAGTTGTGTTTTGTTGCTATATCCATTCTTAAATTCTTTAACAGTAACTATATAAGCTAGCAGCTTTTGCTCCCGGCCGGGTATTATTATTTATAAAAAGCCTTCAATACATAATATACAATAACATATAAATAAACACATATGAAAACAAAAATGCTATTTTTATCCTCAATTTTGTTGTTTGAAATAACATATGCACAAATAGGGATCGGAACACCTAACGCAAGAGGAGCTCTTGATATCAATAAACCTACAACCAATGATCATGGATTGGTATTACCTACAAATTCAAGTACTTCTAATATATCTAATCCTTTGGGTGGAGAGGTAGCAATCGGAACAATTATGTATGATTCAACAGAGGATTGTGTAAAAGTTTATAAATCTAAAGGATGGTCTGGTTGTCTTTGTGATAGTTGTGACGGTACCACGATTGTTCCCATATCTACTCTCGATTGTACAAACGGAGCATTAACAGGGACCTATACGGAAGGGACAACAAGCAACGGAACCAAAGTCATTAATTATACCGGTGGCAGCGGGCAGGCTTATAGTGCTATCAACATTGCTTCCACCGGTGTAACTGGACTTAATGCTACAGCCCCAGCAGGAACCTTAGCCAATGGTAATGGAAGCATTACCTTAAATATTGTCGGAACGCCATCCGGCAATGGAACAGCAAGTTTTAACGTAAGCCTGGGAGGAAGATCATGTACTTTTACAATTACTGTAGGAAACAACGGTCCGGTAGTAGCAACCCTAAACTGTACAAATGGTGCATTAACAGGAACCTATACCCAAGGAACAGCGAGTAATGGAACTAAGGTAATCAGCTACACAGGAGGAAATGGTCGTCCGTATGGAGCCATAAGCATTGCTTCAACAGGAGTAACAGGTCTTACGGCTACAGCACCTGCAGGAACTTTAGCCAATGGTAACGGAAGTATCACCTTAAATATTAGCGGAACTCCTTCAGGCAATGGGACTGCTAATTTCACTGTAAATTTAGGTGGAAAAACATGTACATTTAGTGTAACAGTAGTGGAAAGAGTTGCCCGTAGGATGACCATCCTTTCTCTTACTCCGGATGCTTGGGCTTCCAACTTATCGAGTGATTCC
The DNA here is from genome assembly GCF_039645525.1 of Chryseobacterium sp. Chry.R1. Lineage (NCBI taxonomy): Bacteria > Pseudomonadati > Bacteroidota > Flavobacteriia > Flavobacteriales > Weeksellaceae > Chryseobacterium > Chryseobacterium sp. Chry.R1. Next base: position 2,156,516 of record NZ_CP151793.1, on the reverse strand, counting down.
TATACCAGTGTTGCCAGATCAAAACTTAATAACAGCTCAAACTTTGGACCATCAGGAACCGTAAAAGTTCAAGGTTTTAATTATACAACCATTAATGTAAGAACAAGTAGTGACCAGGCTTTCCGTGATGCTATCGATAATGCTGATATTATATGGGTAGGCTATATTACGAATGGTAATTTTCCTCAATCCAAAAGAAACATTCTGGCTCAAAAGATCGCTGAAAAGAAAAAGTTCTTCTATCTTGGAGCTGATGGAGGTAGTGGATTTTTCCCTTTCTCAAGTTTTGCAGGATACTCATTCGTGAGTACTCCCAACAATAGAAATGCGCATATAACTTCTTCCAATGTTCCTCCTACTAACGGTATTTTCGGAACAATTCCAGTAGGCTCTACGATTGTACTAAACAGATATATCGGAGCAATAAACTTCCCTTCTTCTGCAACTCCTTTTATGAACACACAAGATGGCAGACCAACAGGTATTATTAATGATAATTTAGTCATTATTGGTGATATCAACTGGTATATCAATAGAAATAGTCCGGATGGATTTATGGGAGGTAACAGCAGCTGTACTCAAAATAACAATTCAAAATTATTCTGTAATATTTTTGAAAAAGCAGTACAATATGTACTTACCCATTAATTTAAAAGATATAAGGATCTTTGTATCGAATTTTACTATAAAAAGGTTGCAAAAAGCAACCTTTTTGTTATCAGCTCTTTGGATCAGCATTCAGTTCTTCATTTGTGAAGCATTTATATTCTTAATCAAAGTTTAATCTTGTTTATCCACTTTCAATATGTATTAATCCTTATTTTTGATAAATTTTACACACAAATATGTCAATACACTTTAATCCGAGGGATATTACCTGGCTGGCTTTTAATGAAAGGGTTTTACAGGAGGCAATGGACGAAAATGTCCCATTGCATTTAAGAATACGTTTTCTGGGAATTTTTTCCAATAATCTTGACGAATTTTTCAGAGTACGTGTTGCCGGATTAAAGCGAGCCATGGATTTTAAGGAGAAAGTAATTGCGGAGTCCTTCTACCAGCCACCTTCGAAAATTTTACAAAGGATCAATGAAATTGTGATCAGACAACAGCAAAATTTTGATAAAACCTGGAAAAAAATCCAGAATGAAATGGCTGATCAGAATATTTTCATCAAGAATGCTAAAAACTTAACCGTACTCCAGAAAGAATTTGTCAGAAAATATTTTGATGAAGTGGTAGAATCCAATGTCATTCCTATTCTTCTTCATGAAAATACATCAATGCCATACTTAAGAGATAAAAGTCTTTATCTGGGAGTTGCCATGAGAAAAAAAGACTGGCAATACCAGAGTAATTATGCCATTATCGAAATACCGTCACGCTTTGTGGGAAGGTTTGTTTTGCTCCCTACTGAAGATCCGAAGGAAAAAAATGTAATGTTACTGGAGGATGTGATCACTTTCAACCTGCCTCATATTTTTTCTTATTTTGGATATGACGAATTTGCTGCAAATGCATTTAAAGTAACTAAGGATGCCGAAATGGATCTGGATAATGACATCAAGACCAATTTTGCAGAAAAAATAGAAAAAGGGCTTAAGAACAGAAGAAAAGGAAAGCCTACAAGATTCGTTTTCGATAAAGATATGGATAAAGCTTTACTGGAATTATTAATCCGTAAGCTCAATCTCACTAAAAAAGACAGCATTATTCCCGGTGGAAAAATTCATAACTTTAAGCATTTCATGGATTTTCCGGATGTTTTTGAAGCTTATGCCAGACCTGTGGAAAGAACTTCTTTTAGCCATCAGGCTTTTGAACATGGCGAAAGGGTAACGGATGTGATCATGAAAAATGATGTGTTGCTCACTTTTCCATACCATAAATATAATCCGGTTATTGATCTTCTTCGTGAGGCGGCAATGGATCCTGATGTAAAATCAATACAGATTACAGCTTACAGACTGGCAAGCAGTTCGAAAATTATCAATGCATTGATCTATGCTGCACGAAATGGAAAAGAGGTTACGGTAATGCTCGAACTTCAGGCCCGGTTCGATGAGGAATCCAATCTTGAATGGAAAGAAATGCTGGAGCCGGAAGGTATTACCGTTTTAGTTGGAATTCCGGATAAAAAAGTTCATGCTAAGCTTTGTGTTATCAAGAAAAGAGCCCACAACAAAACCATTCAGTACGGATTTATCAGTACAGGGAATTTCAATGAAAAAACGGCCAGAATTTATGGAGATCATTTATTAATGACTGCAGACAGAGGAATTATGGCAGATATCAATAAAGTTTTCAACGTCCTTAAAAAACCTAAGGAAGATTACCTTGCTGTTCTGAAAACCTGTAAAAGTTTAATGGTCTGCCCACAATTCATGCGTGAAAAGATCGTCCATCATATCGATAAAGAGATCGAAGAAGCAAAAGCAGGGAGAAGAGCAGAAATTATTGTTAAAGCTAATTCGGTAAGTGACCGTGCTTTAATTACAAAACTATATGATGCAGCTTTAGCAGGAGTGGTTATAAAAACAATTGTGAGAGGAATTTATTGCGCTGTCAATCAAAAAGAATTTAAAGAAAAAATAAAAGGTATAAGTATTGTTGATGAATATCTGGAACATGCCAGGGTCATGTATTTTTACAACAAAGGAGATGAAGACATGTATATTTCATCAGCAGACTGGATGACCAGAAACCTTGATTACAGAATTGAAGCGGCAGTAAAAATAACAGATAAAGAACTGAAAAAAGAGCTGAAGGACATCCTCGATATACAATTGAGAGATAATGTAAAGGCCAGGATTCTGGATAAAAAACTGAGTAACGAATATGTAAGAAATGACAAGCAGGAATGTCGTTCTCAAATTGAAACTTATAAATATTTAAAAGCTAAAACGACTACAAAATGAAGATCGCAGCAATAGATATAGGAAGTAATGCAGCAAGACTTTTAATCAATGAAGTAAAAGATAACGGCAAACACCCGGAATTTATAAAGCTTAATCTTTTGCGGATTCCTCTAAGACTGGGTATGGATGTCTTTACCCGTGGAGAAATAGGACCTGAAAGGGAAAAAATGGTGATCGATTCAATGAAAATTTTCAGTGACCTGATGAAAATTTATAAAGTGGAACACTACAGGGCATGTGCGACAAGTGCCATGCGCGATGCTGTAAATGGAAAAGATATCATTGAACAGGTTAGAAAAACTTCAGGCATCAACATTGAAATTATATCAGGAGATGAAGAAGCTACCCTGGTGTATGAAAATCATGTGGCCGAAGGTCTGGATAAAGACTTCGCCTACTTATATATCGATGTTGGCGGTGGTTCTACTGAGCTTACATTCTATGAAAATGACAAAATGGTGTATGAAAAATCTTTCAATATTGGAACCATCCGGTTACTCAACAATCTTGTTACTCCGGACAACTGGTATGAGATGAAGCAGGAGGTCAAGAAAAATATTATGAGCAAGAAACCGATTGTTGCTATCGGATCTGGAGGAAACATCAATAAAGTGTTTTCAATGAGTAAAACCAAAGACGGAAAACCAATGTCTTTAGCTCATCTTAAAAAGGTATATAAAGAATTTGATGAACTCAGCGTCGATGAAAGAATGACAAAACATAATCTGAGAGAAGACAGAGCTGATGTGCTGGCCCACGCATTAAAGATTTTCAATAGTGTAATGGTATGGGCAGATATCAACAGGATCTTTGTTCCGAAGATTTCCGTAGCAGACGGGCTCATCCATAATATCTACAGTAAGCTACAAGAAAAGAAATAAATGGATAGCACATTATAAAAATAAAAAGTCATTTGCCACTACGCATCTGACTTTTTTATTTTTAAAAACAATTTTTATTAAATCTGCCTTCTTGGGCCGTCTTTTGGGGTAATTTAAAACAATCGGTCAAGGACACTGCACCCTTTTACAAGAATTTTCGCGATGTTCTTTTATTAAAATTTACTTAAAATATGGTTATGTTTGAAAATTTCATTATTCAGAAAACATGGGTAACCTCTGGGAAGAGAGCGCATTTATCTTTTATTTTAAAGTTAATCAAACGCAAATGTTTAATTTTTTTTATAAAAGTTAATTTTTTTTAAAGTAAATTTAAGTGCGAAATCGTTATAAAAGTATAATCTTAGTAACATGAGTTCAAACCCAATTAAAATAATAATAACAGGTGCCACAGGAATGGTAGGAGAAGGCGTGCTGATGGAATGTCTTGAAAACCCCGGTATTTCAGAAATTTTAAGTATCAGCAGGAAACCGTCAGGAAAAAAGCATGCTAAATTAAAAGAGTATATCGTTCCAGATTTTCTAAGCATCACTGAAAATGATGAAAACCTGAAAGGTTATGATGCCTGTTTTTTCTGTGCAGGGATAAGCAGTGTGGGAATGAATGAAGAAGATTATACAAAAATAACATATGATACAACTCTCCATTTTGCAAATGCTGTTTTGAAGCAAAATCCCGGAATGGTTTTTAATTATGTTTCCGGAGCCCATACAGACAGCACAGAAAGTGGAAAGACAATGTGGGCAAGAGTAAAAGGAAGAACCGAAAATTCTTTAAAGAAGTTAGGATTCAGATCTGCCTATAACTTTCGTCCGGGATTTATGAAGCCCGTAGAAGGTCAGGTTCATGTCAAATGGTTTTTCAAACCTATTATATGGCTTTTTCCTGTTTTACTCCCGTCTCAATCATTAACATTGCATGAAGTAGGAAGAGCTATGGTCAATGTAGTAAAAAAGGGGTACCCAACATCAGTTTTAGAAATTCGAGACATTAAAAAACTTGCGATATGAGAGAAATGTTAAAAAGAATTATCCTTGTTATTTTTATCCTACTGGTTTTGACAGCAATTTCAGGTTTTCTGTATACCCAGAAACATCCACTTGAAAAAGCATCCAATGAAAAACAATGGATGCAAAAAGCCATTAATCAAAAGCAGGTTGGAAACTAATAAGCATAGACCCCTACATTATTATTAATCATTTGTTAAGATTGCATTAAAATATTTACAAGGTATAAAGTTCATTTTTGCATTAATCAAAATTTAAGGTAAAAATGACGAAAAACTATCTTTTTAGAGGCTTCCTGCCTATTGCTGTCCTGTTTCAAGGCGGTCTTTTCGGACAATCGTTGATCCATTACTGGAATTTCAATAACAATGCTTCTCAAGCCTCTATTACCACTCCGACATCCTCGCTGGTAAACGGCTCTTCACTTGCTGCTATTGCAGGGGGAACAAGTGTTATTGATTTTGCAGGAGGATCAGGTCAAAATTTCGACACCAATAATTTAAATGCCAGGAATAATGATCCTGCCGGAACCCATTTAAGGTTTAACAACCCTATTGGTGGTGGACTTCAATTTTCCCTGCCTACTACCGGATATCATAATGTAGTGGTAAAATTTACAACCAGAAGATCTGGTTCAGGGGCAGGAACACAAATCTGGTCATATTCCCTTGACGGAAATACTTTTACTACTTACCAGAGCGTTACTCCGGTGGATGACGTCCCTCAGTTAGTTACTTTTGATTTTTCAAATATTGCAGGAGTTTCCAACAACCCCAATTTTAAATTAAAAGTTGAATTTGCTACAGGATCGGGAGGAAATGCAGGAAATAATCGTTTTGATAATTTTACGGTAGATGCTGTAGCAACCGGTTCCACAGATACTACTCCACCTACAGTAACGTATCTTCCGGCTAATAATACCAATAATGCATCCACAACAATAAATCCGAGTATTTCGTTTAATGAAAATATCAGACATATTGATAACGCTGCAATCACTGATACCAATGCACAAAATCTTGTTGAATTCAGGGTGGCAAATGCTTCGGGCTCACAGATACCGTTCACAACTACTTTTAGTAACAATGCAATCACGATTATTCCTGGCACTCCCCTACTTCCTAATCAAACATATTATTTAGCACTAAAACCCAATACCGTTGAAGATTTTAGTGATAATGCTGTTACTTCAGCTACTTCTACTACTTTCACTACGGCAGGTACCACTATTTCACTCGATAAAAATTTCATCAAAGTAAATGAAAATGCGGGTAACCTAAGTTTCAAGATCAATATTAATAATCCTTCCGCCTCTACAGTAAATCTTGTTGTAAAGCCTGCTCCTTTCAGCACAGCCGACAGCAATGATTTTACAGTAAATAATCAAACAATCACTATTACGCCAACCACTACCAGCTATATTGTAAATATTCCGATTATTGATGATATACTCGAAGAACAGCAGGCAGAATATTTTGTAGTAAGCCTTGAAAACCCGGTAGGTGCTACTATTACAGGAGATAATTCAGCCACAATTTATATCGTAGATAATGATAAGGCCGCACCTGTTCCTTCAAATCAAATTCATTTGAACTATATCGGAAGCTTCGATCCTTCCGGAAACAATAACAGTTCGACAGAAATTGTTGTTCATGATCCTGCCACGCAAAGATTGTTTACGATCAGTTCACTGACCGATGTTTTTGATATTATTGATTTCAGTACTCCAACGGCTCCTGTGGTTATCAAAACGGTAAATATGGCTTCTTATGGAGGAATCACTAGTATCGCGGTTAAAAACGGAATTATCGCAGTTTCTTCTCCAAATGTAAACCCACAACAAAACGGATCTGTCATCTTTTTTGACATTAACGGAAATTTCCTGAAACAAGTTACTGTAGGTGCATTACCTGATATGATTACTTTTACTCCGGATGGAACAAAGGTTATTACAGCCAATGAAGGAGAACCTAATGACGCCTACACAGTTGATCCTGAAGGCTCAATCAGTATCATTGACATTTCCGGAGGAATAAACAATCTTACCCAAAGTCAGGTTACCACACTCAATTTCACCAATTTCAACACCCAGGAATCTTCTCTATTTGCAACCGGATTAAGAAAAGTAAAGGCAACGAGTACGCTGGCCCAGGATCTGGAACCGGAATATATAACGGTAAGCTCAGACAGCCAAAAGGCATGGGTTACTCTTCAAGAAAACAATGGGATTGCTGAAGTAAATCTGGTAACGAAATCCATAACGAGTATTTGGGGATTAGGCAAAAAAGATATGAGTTTACCCGGAAATGGTTTTGATGCTTCGGATAATAACGGAGAGGTACTGATTGCCAATTGGCCGGTAAAAACATTTTATACTCCCGATGCTGTACAAAATTATAAAGCAGGTAATACCAATTATATCGTAACAGCTAATGAAGGTGATGAAAAAGATCTTTCCGGGTTCAGCGAAAGAACAACTGTAGGAGCCAATGGCTATCCTTTAGATGCTACAAATTTCCCTAATTCATCTATATTAAAAGCTTCTCACAACCTGGGAAGATTCAGGGTAACCAATGTAAATGGCAATACAGACGGAGATGCCGAATACGAAGAAATTAATGCAATGGGAGCACGTTCTTTTTCCATTTTCAATGCCGATACAAAACAGATTGTATATGATAGTGGAGATCAGTTTGAACGTTATATTGCATACAGCCATCCATTAATCTTTAACGCAGATAACGAAAGTAATGCAGTTAAAAGCAGGAGCCGTGCCAAAGGTCCGGAACCAGAAGGTGTTGCTTTAGGAACCATAAACGGCCAGACTTTTGCCTTCATCACGTTGGAAAGAACCGGTGGTGTAATGGTTTATAATATTACAGATCCAAATAATGTAACTTTTACGGATTACAAAAATTCGAGATCAACTTCAGCATATGGTGGTGATAACGGCCCCGAAGGAATTATTTACATAGCTCCACAAAATACAGCAACAGGCAAAGGCTATGTAGTTATTGCAAATGAAATCAGCGGAACTTTATCGATGTATGAAGTAGTAACACCTCCCACATTGGGAACGGGTGAGGTAAAAGCTGAGCAGGACACATTTAATGTATTCCCTAATCCTGTGATAAAAGGAAATACTCTATATTTCAACCGGGCACAAGGTTATGAATTGTACGATATGTCAGGAAAACTTTTGAAAAAAGAGAAAAATTCTTTACTTATTGAAACTTCATCACTTGCTACAGGTGTGTACCTCATTAAAACTTCAGAGGGTATACTGAAACGGTTTATCGTAAAATAGAATATACATTAGATTGATAAAAAAGCTCAGGAAAATCCTGAGCTTTTTATATTAATGCATATCATCATAGATCCGAACAAGATCTACGACATTCTTAATTTTTAGCTTATCAAAAATTTTCTTTTTATAGGTACTGATCGTAGACATTTTAAGGTCGAGAATGTTGGCAATTTCTATATTCCCGTTTCCTTCAGCCAGAAGTTTAAATATCTGGAATTCCCTTTTAGAAAGCTTTTCTACAGTACGTCCATCTTTAGAATGGGATAATAATTTATTGACCATTTTTGAAGGATAATAATACCCCTCTTCAAAGATAGCTGTAATGCCTCTCAATATTTCAGATTCTGAAGCACCCTTATTAAGAAACCCTTCCGCCCCTTCTTCAATATATTGAATGCCTACACTTTCATCATAAGTAGAAAAGATCATGATTTTAAGATCTTCCTGTTTTCCTTTTAATTCCTTTACCATTGTTTTCGAAGTGCTGTCAGGCATATCAATATCCAGAATCACCAGATCATATTGTTCTTTAGAAACTTTGTCCTTGGTCTCAATATAATTTTCAGCAAAATCTATTGTACAGGGATATTGAAGTTTCGATTCCAACAGCAGCGCAGTACCCGTTCTCACAATATAATGGTCATCCGCAATGAGTATTTTTTTCATAGTTCTTAGTTTTTGATCATAACTTCCAAAGGAAACCATGGATATGATTTTTTTGGAGTGCATTTCCTCGTCCGATTTTTAGCAAGATGCAATACAACATGTAGGCCGATACGATCTTTTTGAAAATAAATTTCTCCGTAATAAAGATCTTTCACCGCATTTATACAGCGATTTGTTATTTCTTTAGAAAATCCATACCCAAAATTGGCAATTTTGACGATTCCCCATGTGTTTTTAGACTTTTTCATAGTAAACCTTATTGTGATCATTTTTTATTTGTATTGTCAATTAGTGTAGAATCATATTTGGAAATAATATGGGTTTTATAAGGTATACAAAACCTGATTTATCTTCTGAAGTGCTTTGCCATCTTTTTTGTAAAACGATATTACTCGCTCCGAAACAAATTGAAGAGTTTTGTATAACAAAACAGGGAAAGAAAAAACATAACAGAAGCAGCCCAAACCTCATATAGTGTTGTAAATAAATTTTTTACAAAAGTAACATTAATAAAACTCACAAAAACATAGAATTATTTCTATATGAATTTAATATTAATTCTAGTTTAATATACCCTATTGGACAAGTATAATCAATGAAAAAAGACGGGCTATAAAAACCTGTCTTTAAACATATTACATTATTTTAAGTGAATAACTTATTAAAAATAATAATTCACTGGAAATTTTTAAATATATACAAATATAAATTCCTTTTTACGGCTTAGGAGAATCATCTTTTGAGTCATCATTTTCAAGAGTCATGTCATCAAAATTCTTTTTCTCTTTCTTCTCAATGATCTTAACAATTTCTTTTTGAACCTCCTCCGGCTTTCCTTTTAAATAGTCCGGTAAATTAAGTCCTGCCATATTGAACAAATCATTTAACGGTGGAACTGTTTTCATCATCCCTGAAACAAAATTAGCCGTAGAATTGTTTCCATCTTTCCCATTTCCACTATCCCATACAGTAACCTTATCAATCTTGATATTTTTAACTGCTTCTACCTGGGTTTTTACCAGCTCAGGAAGTTTTTCCAATAGCAATAGCTGGAATGCACTGTTAGCATCACCCCCAGCAGCTTTAACCACCTGATCATATCCTTCAGCCTGCTTGGTAAGGATCTCATAAAGACCCTTCGCTTCAGCTTCCATCTTAGCAAATATGGCGTCTGCTTCTCCTTTTGCCTGCAATCTTATTTTTTCAGCTTCAGCCTGTGCATCGATAATCATTTTCTGTTTTGAAATCTCTGCGGGAACTACAATATTAGCCTGTTGTGTAGACCGTTCTCTTTCCGCTCTCGCAGCCTCTGCTTTCTGTTCAGCCACATAAGCCTCTTCCAGTGATTTCGCTGCTTGTACCTTTTCAGCAGCAGTAGCAATTCTTAATGCCTCCGCTTCTCTTTCCCTTCTTTCAGCATCGGAATTTGCGATGGTAATTTTTGCTTCATTTTCTCCTTTTACAGCAATAGAGTTAGCCAAAGATGTTGCAATACGTGCTTCTTTTGCAGCTTCTGCCTTACCGATAGCCTCATCTTTTCCTGCGGCCGCAATACTGATCTCCCTGTCTTTTTGAGTAATCGCTATCTTAACATCCCGGTCCCTCTGTGTCTCTGCAATCTGAGTATCTTTCTCACGATCAGCAAGAGCTTTTCCTGTTTCACCGATCTTAGTCTGTTCCGCCACACTGATAATCGCTTCATTGATCGCTTTTGCAGCAGCTTCTTTTCCCAAAGCTTCAATATATCCGGATTCATCCCTGATATCCGTAACGTTTACATTGATTAGCTTCAGGCCTATTTTCTTTAATTCCGTATCAACATTTTTAGAAATATTATCCAGAAATTTATCCCTGTCCGAGTTAATTTCCTCAATTGTCATTGTAGCAATAACCAAACGCAATTGCCCGAATAAAATATCTTTTGAAAGCTCCTGAATCTGCTCGGGAGATAATCCGAGTAAACGCTCTGCTGCATTTCCCATAGAATCAGGATCTGTAGAAATGGCAATCGTAAAACGACAAGGAACATCCACACGGATATTCTGGCGCGAAAGCGCATTGGTAAGATTGGCTTCAATGGAAATTGGTTTCAGATCCAGATAAGCAAAATCCTGGATAACCGGCCATACAAAAGCTCCCCCTCCATGGATACACTTTGCAGAGCTTCCGCCTGTTTTACCGTAGATCACTAAAATTTTATCTGAAGGACATCTTTTGTATCGCGAAATAAGGGCTAAAAATGTGACAAATAGTACGACGACTATTACAACTGTTAAAATAAGGGTTCCGGGAATTTCCATATATCGTTTTATAATTTTAATTAAACTTTCGAAACAACAAGGATCTTGTCATAAATGTATATCACTCTTACAGAATGACTCGACGGAATGCTTTCTTCTGCTTCCGTCATCGCCTGAAGCTCGTGGTTTGTTCCTTTTAAGGAGATCTGTATCTTTCCCATTCCACTCATTTTTGGAGGAATCGTGATATACACCTCACCCGTTCTTCCGATAAGATCTTCCATTTTAAAGGTATTGTCTTCTGTTAATTTTAAAATCTGTAGAATAAGAATAAAGAAAAGGAAAAGAAAACCTGTTCCGATAAGAATAGCTACAAGAAACAACAGTGCTTTGCTTCCTATGGAATCATAAAAGGCCACTCCACCCCATCCGAATCCTAAAAGGAAATTAACCAGATTCCTGAAGGAAAACAGTTGGAAAGGACTGTCACCATGCGATGCATCACCACTGAAATCTGTATGAACAGCCCCGGTGTGATCACCTCCTATAAAAGTAAGGATTGTCTGAATTAAAAATATTAAACTGGCACCCAAAGCGATATACCAAAAGCCTTGATTCAGAGGTTCTAAATTTTCTATAAATCCAAACATATTGATGTGTTTTAACAAATATAACAAAAACCACCATATGATTCGGAAAAGGACCATAATAAAAAAGACAGGCTATAAAAACCTGTCTTCGTTATCTTTACATCTTAATTGATGTTACTCTACGCTTATTACCTTTTCGATCTCCGGAGCGTGCTGCTTTATTGTATTTTCTACACCCAGTTTAAGTGTTGAAAAGTTCAAAGAACATCCGGAACAGTTTCCTAAAAGTTTTACATAAACCGAGTTATCTTTCACATCAATAAGCTCAATATCACCTCCGTCTTTATTCAAAAACGGACGGATACTTTCTAAAGCCTCCATTACTCTTGTTACAGTATCTTCGTGTGCTACGTTTGTTTCCATATTTTTCAGTTCAATTCGGTTTTTTTTCAAAATTTAATTTGAATATTATTTTTTTGCCTTTGGAGAGCATCCTGCCATAGTTGTGATCTTTACAGCTTCAGTAGGTGGAAGGTTTTTATTCCTTTCTACAAGACTTTCTACCATATTACGTGCTGTCTCCGTATAAATATCTGCGATTTTGGAATTTTCCTGCAATGCTGCCGGCCTTCCGACATCTCCTGCCTCTCTTATACTCTGGATCAGAGGAATTTCTCCCAGTACCGGAATTCCAAGATCATCAGCTAAATATTGTGCTCCCTGGTTTCCAAAAATATAATATTTATTATCAGGTAATTCTTCAGGTGTAAAGTACGCCATATTTTCGATTAATCCAAGAACCGGAATATTAATACTTTCCATCTGGAACATGGCAATACCTTTTCTTACGTCTGCCAATGCAACATGTTGAGGTGTACTTACAATCACAGCTCCTGTAACAGGCACTTCCTGAATAATTGATAAGTGAATATCTCCTGTACCCGGAGGTAAGTCGATCAATAAAAAGTCCAACTCTCCCCAATTCGCATCTCTAATCATTTGGTTCAGAGCTTTAGAAGCCATTGGACCTCTCCAAACTACTGCCTGATTAGCTCCCGAGAAATATCCGATTGAAAGCATTTTTACACCATAGTTCTCTACAGGCTTCATTAGATTTTTTCCGTTAACCTCTACAGAAATCGGCTTTTGTCCTTCCGTATCAAACATGGTAGGGACAGATGGTCCGTAAATATCTGCATCCAATAGACCCACTTTAAAGCCCATTTTAGCTAAAGTAACTGCCATATTTGCAGCTACGGTAGATTTTCCAACGCCTCCTTTACCGGAAGCAATTGCGATAATATTCTGAATTCCCGGAATCTGCTTTCCTTTGATCTGGCTTTGCTGAATTTCACTTGGTTCAGGAGAAACTATTTTAAGCTTTAAATGGATATCTTCTCCAAACTCACTGGCAAAAGCCTGCTTCATTGCAGCCTCTAATTTTTTCTTTTCATGCATTGCCGGTGAATGCGCCGTCATATCTATATATACATCATTTCCTACAATCTGAAGATTATTAACTAAATCATCTACTTCTATTTCTTTAAGGAAATCTTGAACCTTTTCTTTCGTCAACATAAAATTGCTATAAATTGTTTACAAATTTACGGATTTTTTCTATAATTTAGAATGAATAAAATCTATAACTCAAGGTGATAAATCGCATCACTAAAAATATATCAATCAATTTTTCCGGTTTCCCTTTTCGGGAAATAAACTTTTAAACTCTATAAAAATGAACACCAATCCTACATCTTATCCCTCTAAATTTGCTGCATTCAATGGTATTTTTAACGTGGGAAAAACAAGATTCAAATGGTACAACTTAGCTGAAAATACACATGACATTTCTTCTGAAGATATCAGCCATGCAAAAACATGCATCGAAAATGCAACTGAACATTTTCAGGACATTGAAGATCTTGGTTTTGTAATTCTCCACAGATGCGGCAGCAATTATTTGCTTCTGGTTTGTACCTGGAGAAGTGAAAACGAATTATGGGAAAGTGTATATTATGACGGAACCGGAAAATTCGAAACCTGGGAAAGAAAGAACAATCACATTCCTACCTACTGTGTCTGGGAAATGGGAATTGTATACCATGAATCCAGAGCCTGGAAAAAGTTTCTGGGAACTGACAAACAGGAAAACAACAGACAGCAGTATCTGGATGATTTTTTTGAAGGAGAAGTATAGGGCTGCAATCATTTCATACTCTTAGTTCTTCTATTTTTCAATATATTCACCGTCATAAAATTATGATATGAGAAAATGTTTCATAGTAGTTTCTTTATTTATTACTCAGGTTATTTATTCCCAGAATTATTCCCGGTATGTTAATCCTTTCATAGGAACCGGAGGTCATGGCCACACCTTTCCGGGAGCGATTGTTCCTTTCGGAATGGTCCAGCTTTCACCCGATACCAGGATAGATGGCAGCTGGGACGGATGCAGTGGTTATCATTATTCCGATTCGGTCATTTATGGATTTTCCCATACCCACCTCAATGGTACGGGAGTTTCAGACTATGGTGATATTATACTAATGCCTACAATGGGAAATCCAAGCCTGGACAACAAAGACTATTCTTCAAAATTTTCCCATAAAAATGAAACTGCTTTTGCCGGATTCTATTCTGTAAAACTGGATAAAAACAATATCGATGTGCGTTTAACAACAACCAAAAGAGTAGGATATCATGAATATACTTTCAACAACAGTGGAAATGCCAATATCATACTTGACCTTAATCACAGGGATAAACTTCTGGAAGGAGAGGTGAAAATTATTGATGATAGAACGATTGAGGTCTTCAGAAGAAGTGAGGCCTGGGCCACAAACCAATATATTTATGCCCGGATTGAATTTTCCAAGCCATTAAAACTGACGAAGAAAGAAGCTAACGGAAAGCAGGAAAATAATATGTATACCGGAACAAAGCTGGCATTAGCATTTTCGGCTCCTGTTAAAAAGGGAGAGAAAATCAGCGTAAAGGTCGCTTTATCTCCAACAGGCTATGAAGGTGCAGGAAAAAACATGCTGGCAGAAGGTCAGTCGAATGATTTTGAAAACATAAGAAAACAAGCAGACAATGATTGGAACAAGGAACTTTCTAAGATTGAGGTAAAATCAGACGACACTAATAAGCTGAGTATTTTTTACACCGCTTTATATCATGTTTTTACGCAGCCTAATAATTATATGGATGTTGATGGAAAATACAGGGGTCGTGATAATAAGTTCTATACGGCAAACGGATTCGATTACTATTCTGTTTTTTCTCTATGGGATACTTTCAGGGCTGCACATCCGCTCATGACCTTAATTGACAGGAAACGAACTGCGGATTTTATTAATACTTTCATCAGACAGTACGAGCAAGGCGGAAAATTGCCGGTATGGGAGCTTGCCTCTAACGAAACAGAATGTATGATCGGTTATCATGCAGTTTCTGTAATCGCAGACGCCATGACCAAAGGAATCAAGGGTTTCGATTACGAAAAAGCGTATGAAGCTTCTAAAAATTCTGCAATGCTGGATATTTTCGGACTGAATGCTTACAAGCAAAACAATTATATCAGCGTAGATGATGAACATGAGAGCGTTTCCAAAACGCTGGAATATGCATATGACGATTGGTGTATTGCACAAATGGCTAAAATTTTAAACAAAAAAGAAGACTACCGGTATTTCATGAATCGTTCCCAAAACTGGAAAAACCTCTACAATCCTGAAAACGGCTTTATGCAGGCCAGAAAAAACGGGAACTGGTATCAACCTTTTGATCCAAGAGAGGTAAACAACAATTACACGGAAGGAAATTCATGGCATTATTCTTATTTTGTTCCCCAGGATATTCCAGGCTTAATTGATGCCCATGGAGGAAAAGAAAAATTCGAACAGTTCATCGATGCCATTTTCACCGCCCCTAGCACAACAACGGGCAGGGAACAAGCTGATATCACAGGTCTTATAGGACAGTATGCGCAAGGTAATGAACCAAGCCATCATATTGCTTATTTGTATAATTTTGTGGATAAACCACAAAAAGCAGACGAGAAGATCAGATACATACTCGATCATTTTTATCAAAACACTCCGGATGGATTGATTGGAAATGAAGATTGCGGACAGATGAGTGCATGGTATGTTTTAAGTTCCCTGGGTATTTATTCTGTAACTCCGGGTAAGCCGGAATGGGAAACTGTTACCCCTTATTTTGATGAAATTAAGCTTCACCTTGAAGACGGCACCACCAGAACGATTACAAAAAACACAGGCAAAGAGGAGCTCAGGAAACTGGGATTTGAAAATGTAAAATCCATAAAAGATTTTAAATACAATGAACAAACCGCATCTCCTGTGATTGTAGCTGACAGGCTTTTTGATTTTTCTACTAAAGTACAGATCACTCCCCTCAACCCAAAAGACAAGGTTTATTACATGACCATAGACGAAAATGATAAAAATGTAAGAAAAACTTTCTCCACGTACAAAGGTCCGTTTACCATTAATAAAACCACCCAGGTTTCTGCATATGCTCAAAGAAATGGAGAAAAAAGCTCAGTTACCACTGCTAATTTTAACAGAAGGCCTAATCATTGGGATATTACTGTAAACTCAAAGGTGAATCCTCAATACACAGCAGGAGGCAAACTCGCTCTTATTGATGGCATCAATGGTACTGAAAACTGGAGAAAGGGAGAATGGCAAGGCTATCAGGGGCAAACTTTTGAAGCTATTCTTGATTTTATATCTCCGCAACAGCTTACCCGACTGTCTTCAACCTATCTTCAGGATAGCAGGGCATGGATTTTAATGCCTAAAAAGGTAGAATACTATGCTTCAATGAACGGAAAAGATTTTATACTATTGAAAACCGTTGATAATACTGTTGATTCTAAAGATGAGAAAGTTCAGATCAAAGATTTTACCGCAGATATTCTGCCTACAGAGACCCGGTATATTAAAATAAAAGCTTATCATTTTGGTAAACTTCCGGAGTGGCACCAGGGAGCCGGCGGTGATTCTTACATCTTTATAGACGAAATTTCCGCTCAATAGCTGTATTATAAATTATAAAATAAAAAACCTCTTTCAAGTTGAAAGAGGTTTTTTATTTAGATCATAGGAGAATCTTCAATTCGTCATATTGTAAACTCTAATACTTATATTCAGAATAAGTTACGCTTCTACAACAGGATTTTCAAGCTGTCCCTCCCATTTGGATACTGCGGACGTAGCCAAAGCATTTCCTAATACATTTGTCATACTTCTTCCGATGTCACAGAAATGGTCAATAGGTAAAATCAAAGCAATTCCCTCCGGTGGAATTCCGAACATGGAACAAGTCGCCACAATAATTACCAGAGAAGCTCTCGGGACACCTGCAATTCCTTTAGAGGTAAGCATTAAAACCAAAAGCATCGTGATCTGCTGTCCCAGGGTCATTTCAATTCCATAGATCTGAGCAATAAATATTGAAGCAAACGTCATATACATCATACTTCCATCCAAATTGAATGAATATCCCAAAGGTAAGATGAAAGACACTACCCTGCTGTTACAACCAAATTTTTCCAGTTCTTCAACCAACTTTGGAAAAACAGCCTCGGAACTTGTTGTAGAAAAAGCAATAAGCAAAGGAGCTTTAATTCTTTTTAATAACTCAAACAAACGATTCCCTAAAATCAGATATCCGACCAATAGCAACACCAGCCAAAGAACACCTAAAGCAAAGAAGAAATCTCTGAGATAAACTGCATATACTTTAAAAATTTCAAAGCCATTCACCGCTACCACAGCAGCAATAGCACCAAGTACACCCAATGGTGCAAACCACATAATATATCCTACCATTTTCAAAATGGCATGGGCTACAATATCAAATAGTTTGATAACAGGTTTTGCATATTCTTCACCCAGATTAGCCAGTGCAACACCAAACATAATCGAAAACACTACGATCTGCAATACCTCATTGGTTGCAAAAGCCTCAAATAAACTTTTCGGGATAACGTGCTTTACGAAATCTTCCAGAGTAAATCCTTTACTGCTTTTTAAAAGCTCTTCCGCTGAAGCAGCATCCTGAATCGGAAGTTTGGTAACATGCCCGGGTTCAAGCCAGTTTACCAACATCAACCCGATAAAAAGAGACATCAGCGATGCAGAGATAAACCACAACATTGCTTTTGTTCCTACTCTGCCTATCATCTTGATATCGCTCATCTTGGCAATTCCCACTACAAGAGTGGTAAATACCAATGGAGCAATGATCATCTGTACCAGCCTGATGAAAATAGTTCCGAGTAATTTAATATTTTTAGAAAAAGGTTCTGCACTTTCCGGATACTGTACGTGAACAATTCCTCCAATTCCTACACCCAAGATAAGTGCAATAATAATCGCTATAAACAGCTTATTTTGTCCTTTCATATAAATAATTCAACTTGCGCAAATATAATAGTTTTTAAATTGTGTGCTATTACTTATTAAATTGGACATAGTTAAAATTAAAATACTGGTTTTAAAAACTTTGTAAAAAAATTAAGAAACATTTAGTCAATTTTTAATCATTTGGTATAAATTTTATTGTTACATTTATAGTATCAATACATTAAATTAAATATACAACTATGAAAAAAACTATTGCAATGGCTGCCTTAGCTCTGGCAGTATCGTTCGGTGCTATTTCTTGTAAAAAGAAAGTTTCTGATGCTGATCTTCAGACTCAAGCTACCACGATTGTAACGTCCAACCCAAGTGCTTCCGTTGAAGTAAAAGATGGTGTAGCCCACCTAAGTGGAACATTTCCTGATCAGGCTTCTAAAGATGCAATGATCAAACAACTAAAAGCAGTAAATGGTGTAAAAGACGTTATGGATATGGCGACTATTGCTCCTGCAACTCCTCCGGTTGAAACGCAATCTGCAGTAGATCCGGCAGTTCAGAAAAAAGTTCAGGATGCTGTAAAAGATTTCCCTTCTGTGAAAGTAGAAGTTGTAAACGGTGAATTAACGCTTACTGGAAACGTTTCTAAAGAACAGGCTAGAAAAATCAAGCAATCTGTGGATGCTTTGAAAGCAGGAAAAGTAAATTATAACTACACTGTAAAATAATTTAAAATGAGCACATTACAAGATAAATATTCAAGTGTAATTTCAGCAGCTCAGTCTGCAGGAATTTCAAACCTTCAGGTTCAGGAACAGGATGGAATTTTATACATCTCAGGAGCAGCTTCCAATACTGCAGCAAAAGATGCTGTGTGGAATGCTTTGGGGACTATCGATTCTACTTACTCTGCTTCCGATATTAATGTAGATGTACAGGTTGCAGGTCTTGCATCAGGAGCAGCGCTTACAGTGGCTACTGAAGATTCAAACCTGAACATCAGACAAGAACCTTCTACGGAAGCTGCTGTTGTAGGAAAAGCGTCTAAAGGTTCTTCTGTAACCTTAATTGAACAGACTTCAGACGATTGGTGGAAAGTAAAAACTGCCGATGGACAAGAAGGATATGCTTATTCAAGATATTTGAGAGCTTAATTCATGACAATAAATATTGAATCCCTGAAATTTCTTTCAGGGATTTTTTTTACTTTTGAGTCGAAAAAGTAATAAATGAAGAAAATTTTGCTGGTATTGATTATTTTGATCAATACTGCGATCTTAAACGGTCAAAAACTCGCCATCGATGGAAAAGTGATGAATTTTGAAAAAAAGCCTGTAGAAAACGCCACCGTTTATCTTCTCAAACAAAAAGATTATTCCATTATCAATTATACCCCCACTAATAAAGAAGGTAAATTTTCTTTAAAAACAGATGCATACAATGAACCTACCGTTCTGAAAATTGATGCTGAAAAATTAGTATCCTATTCTAAAAATATAGAGAAAATAAATCAATCCCTCTCATTAGGCTCTATTGAACTGGAAAAAAATTCTGTTTTTAATATTGAAGAGGTGAAGCTTACCGTTTCTCCGGTAAAAATTAAAAAAGACACTATCGAATTTAATGCATCCTCGATCAAAGTACGGCCTGATAGTAAAATCGAGGAACTGCTTAAACAGATTCCCGGAGTTGAAATCAGTAACGAAGGAAAAATTACAGTAAATGGTAAAGATGTGGATCAGATCATGATCAATGGAAAACCTTTTTTCGATAAAGACGGCAAAATTGCATTACAGAATCTTCCGGCAGATATTATAAAAAATATTCAGTTTACGACTACTAAAACCAAAGAGGAAGAGCTCAATGGAAAAACGGCGAAATCAAACAATACAACCATCAACTTCAATATTGACGAAAAGAAAAACAAAGGACTTATTTCCAGGTTAACTCTGGGCTATGGTTCTGATAAACGTTATGAAGGAAGCGGCCTTATAAGCTTCTTTAAAAAGGACACGAAAATAAGCCTGCTGGCTTCATCCAATAATATTAATTCCCAGGGCTTTTCCAATGATGAGGTCTTTGACAGCATGGGACGTGGAAGAAATTCCTGGATGATGCAGGGAGGAAGCGTAATGACGGTAGGAGGCAATACGTATTATTACCAAGGAGGAGGCAACACCAAAGGAATCCAGAGGTCTACAACGATAGGATTTAATTATAGTGATAAATTGGGAAAAGATGCAGACCTTGAGACCATGAGCTTCATGCATTCGAATAATAATCTGAAAACACGATCTAAAGTTTCAAGAACAACCTTACTTCCGGATTATACATTAAAAACCAACTCCGAAAGCAGTGGAGAAAACGAAAACAGACAATATAATTTTGATACTGCTGCACGGATTAAATTAGATTCGTTAACCAGTATTTACATTTCACCTTCATTTTCCAGAAGCGAAGGATCTAATTTTAATAATTCAAAATCATCCACTTTTAGGGATAACACCCTTCTCAACGAAAGTGATGCTTACACAAGTACAGATTCTGAGAGCAATTCATTCAATCCGAATATCTATTTTTCGAGAAAGTTCAGAAAAAAAGGGCGCGTTGTATACGCCAATATCAACAGCAATATTTCGGAATCTAAAAGTAATAATTTAAACCAGTCCAGGACTGTATTTTATCAGAACAACGGGACTAATGATGACAGAAACCAACTCGCTAAAAATAAAACACAAAACAGCAATTACCGTTTTAGTACAGGATATACGGAACCTCTTTCAGATTCTGCTACCGTAAGCCTTAATTTAAATTATGAAGCAAAGATCTCCGGAGCTGAGAGAAACGTTAATGACTTTGATGCCAATACCGGGCAGTACTCAAAATACAACTCTGTTCTTTCAAACAGCATGGATCAAAAAATTAATCAGCTTTCCCCGGAGTTGAGTTTTGAGCTCAATAAAAACAAAATCAACATCTGGTCTTCCGTGAATCTTCAGATTTCCGATATGAAAGTGAACTCTGTTTTTAATGATCAACAATATGACCTTCAGAAGAGCTTTGTTCTTCCCAGCTATAATCTTAACCTGCAATATCAATTTTCCCAGAATAAAAGGCTAAGCCTCTACAATTATGCTGACTTTAATATTCCAAGCGCTGAGCAGCTAACTCCTTATGAAGACCTTTCCAATCCTTTAATTACCTACAAGGGAAATCCGGATCTTAAAAATACCTGGACCAACAGAACCTATCTTTACTTCAGTAATTATAATATGGTAAAAGATATCAATTATTATGTGAATATTGGATTTACCTACGGAAATAATGATGTTACCAATTATTCCTATTATGATAATTCGGGAAAACAGTTTGTTACATATGCCAACATAAGTGGTAATAAAAATATCAACCTTGGTGGTGGATTCAGTAAAAGTTTTAAATGGAAGGAAAATAAGCTTGTGATTAATCCAAGAATTAATACGAGTTACGGCTATAACAGAGGTTTTATCAATAGCCAACAATTCAGCAGCGGGACATACAGTATTAATCCCGGATTAAATCTTACTTATGAAGTTAAAGACAAGTTCACCATTAAACCTTCCTACTCAATCGGATACAACTTCTCTAACTACACCAATTATAGTATTGAAAAAGTTCAAACCACCAATCAGGTGTTAAAACTCCAATTAACCAATTATCTTTTTAAAAGCAATCTTGTTTTTGGAAATGATTTTGAGTACAATACAAATTCTAATATTGCTCCGGGATTCAAACGCGATTTTTATTTCTGGAATACAAGCCTCGGATACTCTTTTTTCAAGAAACAGCTTACTGCAAAAATTAAAGTATATGATGTTTTGAATCAAAATCAGAGCGTAAGAAGAACCATTACCAATTCATATTTTGAGGACCGGGATGACCTTATCCTGAAACGTTATGTTATGTTCTCCTTAAGCATGAAGCTGAATAAATTTGCAGGAAAAAAGATGCGTAATCAGTAACCATAGGACGATAATATATAAAAAAAGGCCGAATTGATTCGGCCTTTTTTATTATTTGGCAGTAATGGGTAATATTTATCGTGGTAAACGCGTTTTTATTTTTAAATTAGCTTCAAATTTTATTTATGAAAACCCATATTTCCATTTTATTTATTTTCATTTTCATTTTGGGTAATGCACAAAATGCATCACAAAAGGACAATTTTGTGAAAGATAATTTTACCAAACAAGAATTTTATATTCCCATGCGTGATGGTGTTAAACTTTTTACAGCAGTATATATTCCTAAAGATATAACCAATAAAAACAAATATCCGTTTCTGATGCAGAGAACCTGCTACAGCATTGCACCTTATGGTGAGAATGAATATAAAACTAAAGTAGGCCCAAATCAGTACCTGATGAAGGATAAATATATTTTTGTGTACCAGGATGTCCGCGGAAGATATATGAGTGAGGGAACTTTCACGAACATGACGCCTCAGGTAGAACGTCAATCGAAAAAAGATGTCGATGAAAGTACGGATACCTATGATACGATAGAATGGCTATTGAAAAACGTCAAAAACAACAATGGAAAAGTAGGTCAATTTGGAACTTCTTATCCTGGTTTTTATACAGCTGTAGGGATTTTAGCGGATCATCCGGCACTGGTTGCATCATCACCTCAGGCACCTATTTCTGATTTCTGGAATGACGATTTTCTTCACAACGGAAAATTTATGCTGGGATACTTCAGAACCTTCCCTGTTTTTGGGGTTCAGAAGACCAAAGCTGAAAAACAGGCATGGTACATGGATACTTTTGTAAAGCAGACATCAGAAGACGGACTGAAATTCTACAGGGAAATGGGAACCTTAAAGGACGGCTATGACAAATACTATAAGAACAACTTCTTCATGACCGAAATAATGAACCATCCTAATTATGATGAGTACTGGCAGAAAAGAAGCCTTTTACCTCATCTTAAAAATGTAAAGCATGCAGTAATGACCGTTGGAGGATGGTTTGATGCTGAAGATTTATCCGGTCCTTTGAATATTTATAAAGCGATAGAAAAATCCAGCCCGAAAGCAAAAAACACCATTGTTATGGGACCTTTTTCTCATGGCGGATGGTCACAGGAAATGGGAAAACATTTTCATAATGAAATTTATTTCGGAGACAGCCTCGCTACCTATTACCAGAAGAACATCGAGACAAGATTTTTTAATCACTACCTGAAAGGAAATACCAAAGAAGATGCGGGACTTCCTGAAGCTATGATGTATGATACAGGAGCAAAACAGTGGAAAGAATTTGCATCTTATCCTCCAAAAGATGCTAAAAAAGTTAATTTCTACCTGGCTGACGGAACATTAAAAAGTACTTCTCAACAAGGTTTTTCAGAATATTATAGCGACCCGAATAATCCGGTATTAAGCTCAACAAGCTTAAAGGATTTTAATGGATTTACTCCCAGAAATTATATGTCGGAAGATCAAAGGTTTGCGGAAGGAAGACCCGATGTTGTTACTTTTACAACAGATGCTTTATCAGAAGACATGACTTTCGCGGGAGAGATTATGGCAAAATTAAACATCGCCTCTACTTCCACGGATGCTGATTTCGCTGTAAAACTCATTGATGTATATCCAGAGGATTTCAAACCTGTTGAGAAAAAAGACGGTGTTGTGTATGGTAATTATCACCAGATGGTAAGAAGTGAAATTATGCCTGCGAGATTCAGAAACTCAAGGGAAAAAGCCGAAGCTTTAGTTCCTGGTCAGAAAACAGCGGTTCAATTCAGACTTCAGGATGTGGTTCATACGTTTAAAAAGGGACATAAAATCCAGATCCAGATCAGCAGTACATGGTTCCCGCTCTTTTCTGTAAATCCACAGAAATTCATGGATAATCCGAACATGGCTTCTAAAGAAGATTATACCAAAGCATTCATAAGAATTTATAATGACAGCTCAATTGAAGCTGAGGTGATAAAATAAAAAAATCGGGTGACTTCAGGAACTTTAGTCACTTCTCTTCTAATACTTGTAGTATGGTTTTATAATAAAGACCATTGTTTATAAACAAAAAGGTGGCTTCGAAAATCTCAGCCACCTTTTTTTATTCTTCAATCGTTCTGAATGTAAGGTTTATTCTTGGAGTTTTTACCTTTGTAGTTGGGGGAAGCCTGTGGAGCCAGTTATCCTGTGTTATTCCTTTCATTACCAATAGGCTTCCGTTTTGTAAGAAAATCTCCACTTTCTCTTTGGTTTGTTTGTGTTTAAACAAAAATTTCCGTTCCGCTCCAAAGGTTACCGATGCAATGGCACCATGCTTTTTCAGGTCTTTTTCACTATCACTATGATAAGCCATCCCTTCACTGCCGTCATGATATAAATTGAGAAGACATGAGTTATAGGTTTCTCCTGATATTTCCTCACACTTTTTCTTTAATTCCAATAGCTCAGGCGTCCATAGCGTCGCATACTTGGTTCTGTTGGAATAGGTATATTCAAATGCTTTTTCCCCGAACCACGCCACTTTTCTTTTGGTTAGAATAAGTTTACCGAAAATAATGGCTTCGTCATTTTCCCAGGGAATCTGATTCAAAAGATAGTTATAATAGAAATCGGATTTTTCTTTAGAGAAAATGGTTCCGTAATAATTAACCGTTCCGTCTTTGGGAAGGATATTGACCGGAAAATCATATATTTCTTCAAATAAACTCATTCCTATTTTTTTATAGCACGGATACACATGAAAGCCGGAAACTCATTTAGTTCTTTAAAATGTTTCGGATCCAGTTTTTCAAATTCTTTTGTAGGTTTTGGTTCAACCAGTTTATCAATATAAAAACCATTGTCTGTAAGCGGAGTGATGCATTCACTAAGAGGTCTTCTGAAGCTGTTAATTTCAACAGGTTTCCCGAATCCGTTCCATATACAATTTACATGTTCAATTTCGAAATATTTTTCTGAATGAAAGTAATTGTATTCAAAAAATGGATGCTCAATCGATATAATAAGACTACCATCAGGTTTCAAAATCCTGCAAAATTCTTGAATGGTAAAATTCCAATCCTCTATATAATGAAGCGCTAATGCACAAATAATAGTATCAAAGCTTCGATCTTCAAACATTTCAAGGGGTGAAGATAAATCATGGACGAAAAAATCTTTTTCATTATTATTTCTTTCACGTGTCAGCATGACCATTTTCTGACTGATATCAAAACCTTTTACTGTCGCTCCCTCAGATATTAGGATTTCAGCATATTTCCCCGGACCACAAGCCGCATCAAGGATAAATTTACCCTTTACCTCAGGAATAAGCTCCAATGTATTCGGTCTGTCATAATAGGCATTATGTGGTTTGTGATCGATCAGCTCATTATATTTCTCAGCGATCTCCTCATAAGCAGATAAGATTTTATGTTTGATCATGATTGTATCCTTTGATTTCTAGATTGAATCTATTGCATTGGAAGTGCGTGAACTTTCCCAACCGATAATAAGTTGTTTTCTGTCTTTCCCCCAACGGTAACCGCCCATGTTCCCTGACGATTGAATGACCCTGTGACAAGGAATAAGAAAGGCTACAGGATTACTTCCAATAGCTGTTCCTACTGCTCTGGAAGCTTTAGGATTGCCTATTTTCCCGGCCAGATTACCATAAGTAGACAGTTTTCCCATAGGAATTGTCAGAAGGCTTTCCCAGACTTTTAACTGAAAATCAGTGCCCTTAAGGTGAAGTTTTACGGTATTTAACTTGTTCCAGTCTTTACCGAAAATAGACAAGGCATCTTTTTGAAACTGATCCTGCTTCTCATAAAAGGAAGCATTAGGAAACTGGGCTTTCAGATTTCCTAATGCCATTTCTTGATTATTTTCAAAGGCCAGATGGCAAATTCCTTTTTCGGTAGAAGCTACCAGAATGTTCCCAAATGGACTTTCTGAAAAACTATGGTTAATTATCAGACTTTTTCCGCCATTTTTAAACTCAGCCGGAGACATTCCCTCTATTTTTACAAATAAGTCATGAAGCCTGCTTGTACTGGAAAGCCCGGTCTCATAAGCAGCATCAAATACGCTCAATTTCTCTTCTTTCAAAAGACTTTTGGCATGTTCTATACTGATGAACTGTAAAAATTTTTTAGGACTAAGATGCACTTTTTCTGCTACTTCTTCCAGACTCGGCTGAAGTTTAAAATTACTTTGGATATACTCTATCGCTTTAGCGATTCTGTTGTAATCTATTTGACTTTGTGTAGACATATCTTTGTATTTTATCTCACAAATTTCCAAAGAAAATCCCGCAGAAAAAATCCGATTCTTGTGGAATTTTAATCCTGGCTGATGTGATAATAAGCTAACATTTTGTAATATAGTTTAGCGGCAAGGAAGGCGCTTGGCTTAGCCATCGGAGAATCCATCAATTCCACAATATCAAAAGCCACAACATTACATTTTTCAAATACTTTTCTTAATAATTCCAACGTTGGATACCATTGCAGACCTCCGGGTTCTGGTGTTCCAGTAGATGGACAGATAGATGGGTCAAAAGCATCCAGATCGATTGTAATATATACATTTCCGGAAACTTTTTCTAAAACATCATTGATCCAGTTATCGTTTACAGCAATTTCATGTGCAAAAAACACTCTTCCTTCAGGTAAATACTGGTATTCTTCAACATCCATTGAACGGATACCCACCTGAACCAGGTTGTGCTTCTGATTAGCTTCAAAAACAGCACATGCATGATTGGAAGTAGAACCATGGAATTCAGGACGTAAATCCGTGTGAGCATCCAGTTGTAATACTGTTAAATTATCATATTTCTCACCTACTGCACGGATCGAACCAATAGAAACAGAGTGTTCACCACCAAAAAGGGTAAACAACTTTCCTTCATTCTGCAAAAGCTCTTTTGTTTTTTGATAAACGGCCTCGGTCATCGCTTCAGGTGTAGCATTTTCAGATACTTCTCCGGCAAGATAAACACCATCAAGGTAAGGCTCGGTTCCTGTCTCTATGTCATAAAGCTCCATGTTTTCAGAAGCATTAAGGAATAATTCAGGACCTTTATCCGCTCCTTTACCCCATGTTGAGGTTCCGTCGTAAGGAACGGTAACCAACATTACTTTTGAGTTTTCTAATGACGCATTTTCTTCAGGAATTCCCGCGTATGTTTTCATGTTTTTATTTAAAAATTAAATGATTTAAAATTTGAAATACTTCCCGCAAAGATACAAAGAAGTTGGAAGCCGGAAGCAAGAGAAGGGAAGTTTTTAAAGGTATCAACAAACTCACAGCCTCTATAAAATTCTAACTTCTTACATCTCCTCTAAAATTCACTACCTTTGCAAAAAAAATCAAATATGTCCTTAAAAGCGGTGCTTTTTGATATGGATGGGGTAATTGTAGATACAGAACCATTGCATAGAAAAGCTTACTTCAAGATGTTCGAAGATCTTAAAATTCAGGTATCTGAAGAACTTTACACTTCATTTACCGGAGCTTCCACCAAAAAAGTCTGCGAAACATTAATTCAGATATTCGGGCTTAACCATACTTATCAGGAGTTGACCAATATAAAAAGGGATTATTTTAAAGATTACTTCTATAATGATGCCGATTTTGACCTTATTCCCGGGGTGAGAAAACTGATAGAACATTACTATGAAAATAATATTCAGCTCATTGTGGCCTCTTCCGCAAGCATGGTAACCATCAATATGGTTTTTGAAAAATTCGGACTTGAAAAATATTTCAACGGGAAAATCAGTGGTGCTGAGTTAAAAGAATCAAAACCTCATCCTGAAGTTTTTCTTTTGGCAGCCCAGCTGGCTGAACAGCCGATAGAAAACTGCCTGGTAATTGAAGATTCTACCAATGGAATTCTGGCCGCTCATAATGCTAACATTTTCTGTGCCGCCTATAAAAGTGAACATTCCCATAATCAGGATTATTCCCTGGCTAACATTACCATCTCAGATTATACTGAACTGGAATTAGATAAAATCTCAGATTATTTTAGATAAAAAAAGGTTCTCGATCGAGAACCTTTTTTTATACTGATCCGTCTCCAAGAGGAGCGTTAGTATCCCAAAAGTTTTAAAACATCTTCCGGCTCCTGTCTTTCACGGAATATTTCATATTGAAACTCTCCGTTTTCATCTTTCTGAATCAGAATATGTCTTGGCTGAGGCATTAAGCAATGATGCACTCCTCCGTATCCTCCAATCGTTTCCTGATAAGCTCCTGTATGGAAGAAACCAATATATAAGGGTTTTGTATCACTGAAAACAGGCAGGTAGATTGCATTGGTATGCTGTTCGGAATTATAATAATCATCCGAATCACACGTTAAGCCTCCCAGAAATACTCTTTCATAAGTATCTTCCCAACGATTCAGAGGAAGCATGATAAAGTGTCTTGAAATCGCCCATGTATCAGGAAGTGTCGTCATGAATGAAGAATCGATCATGTTCCACTTTTCTCTGTCGTTCTGACGTTTTTGCGAAATAATTTTATAGAGGTTAGCTCCACTTTCTCCTACCGTGAAACTTCCAAATTCAGTATAAATATTCGGTTCCTCTACTCCTTCTTCTTCACAGAATTTTTTAATCTGGGAAACGATTTCTTCAACCATATACTGGTAATCGTAATCAAAGTTCAAAGAAGTCTTAATCGGGAAACCTCCTCCGATGTTCAAAGAATCCACCTCCGGAGCAATTTTCTTCAAACGTGCATATACACGAAGACATTTATATAATTCATTCCAGTAATACGCAGTATCTTTGATCCCTGTATTGATGAAAAAGTGAAGCATTTTCAATCGCGCATTCGGGTGTTCAGCAATTTTCTGACTGTAATAAGGAATAATGTCTTTATATCCTATTCCTAATCTGGATGTATAAAATTCGAATTTCGGTTCTTCCTCGGAAGCAATTCTGATCCCTATATCAAAAGTAGTATCGATACTCTCTGTAAGTTTGTCTAGTTCCCTGTAATTATCAAGGATCGGAGTAATATTTTCAAAACCATTATTAATCATCTCCGAAATTTTTGCCAGATAATCATCTGTTTTGAATCCATTACAGATTACTTCAATATTTTTATCTACTTTACCTTTTTTGTAAAGAGACCTTACAATATCCATATCATAAGCGGAAGATGTTTCAATAGAAATATCATTCTTCAGAGCTTCTTCAATAACAAAATTAAAATGACTGGATTTCGTACAGTAACAATATCTGTAATTTTTCTTATATTCGATTTTCTCAAAAGCCTCCTTGAACCAGCCTTTTGCTTTCTGAATATTCTGAGAAATCTTCGGGAGGTAACTAACCTTTAAAGGAGTTCCAAACTTTTCAACAACATCCATCAAAGGAATATCGTGAAACAACAAATTGTTTTCAGAAACGTTAAATTCTTCTGTTGGAAAATATAACGTCTGATCAATAAGTTCCGAGTATTTTATTTTCATTTTTTAGCAAGTGAATTAAGAATGCAAAATTGCTAAAAAAGTTTGATTTTTTGATGTTAAAATTATTATAATTTTATTTGATCTTCATGAAAGGCTCTATCGAAATCAGCACCCGCTAATTCACCGTTTATTAATATGTAAACTTACGAATATAGAATTGTCTTTTATCATCAGAAATCTCCAACACTTGTTGAATATATACATCTACAGAGCCGTATTTCTTATCAATTTCATTAAATGCGGAATCCAGATAATTTCTCTCTACCCAGCTGAGCTTTTCCAATACTTTGATATCCATTTTAGGATATAGAAAATGCAGGTTTCCAGCCAGCTTTAATCGCTTCATAACCATATCTTCCCTGTAGTTGTTAGACATCAGATAATCATTATAAATTGTTGCTTTATCAAACTTTAAAATGGTCAAAATAAGAGCCGTAATAATACCTGTCCTATCTTTCCCTGCCGTGCAGTGATATAAAACAGGTTGATCTGAATCCAAAATTTCACTAATAATCTTTTTGATCGTTGCCGGATTTTCGGTTACATATTCACGATAAAAATCAACCATTCTTTTATCAGCATCGGCAGAATTTACCTTTCCCTTTAAAACCAGTTTTCTGGCTTGTGATAGCTGGTCTCCCTGATCTTCAAATGCTGAGTATTTTTTATAGCTAAGCTGAGCAGGTAGATGATCAGGCTTCAGACCGATTTCTTTTTCATTTCTGAGATCGATCACCTCCACTATTCCCAGTTTTTTAATCGTGTCAAATGATTTTTTATTAAGCTTATTAAGATGCCCGCTCCTGTAAAAAACACCTTTTCGTAATGTTCTCCCGTCAACATTTTTCATTTCTTCCAATGTCCGGAAATTATGTACTTTTTTCACTCCCGTATTTTCAGCCTGGCTTTTTCCATACTCGGGTGCAGTGAAGTTCTGTGTTTTACAGGAAAAAGCACAGAATAGCACAGTAAAAAGGAATAGTATTTTAAGTAATTTCTTCAATATTCTAGAAAAATTAAGTCGATGTCGATACAAGATACAAAAGTTTCTCCGAATACTCAATTTCAAAGGTATTCAGCTTATCGTTCTAAAAACAAACATCAGCTTAATATATTGGTGGATATTCTATATCATCGCGTCCTACAAAAAACAACAAATCGCCGGATTCATAGTGAACGGATACTTCATCTTTAACAGCAAAATTTCGGGTTCCGATCCTTGAAGTAATGCTTAAGCTACCATTTGTAAGAGGCCAGTTCAATCCTTTTGTCGTTATATTTTCCACAATAGGGAAAGGATATAAAGAAATCATTCTATTCTTCACCTTTTGCACTGTAAAATCTTTAGGAATAAAATAATATTCAGAAAATTCATCATAAAATCTTATCTCCAATCTGTCTTTAAAAGTATAAGCAACCGTAAGGTTTCCTAAGAAATGGTCCTGCTCTCCACCACTGG
Organism: Chryseobacterium sp. Chry.R1; assembly: GCF_039645525.1. Lineage (NCBI taxonomy): Bacteria > Pseudomonadati > Bacteroidota > Flavobacteriia > Flavobacteriales > Weeksellaceae > Chryseobacterium > Chryseobacterium sp. Chry.R1. Next base: position 2,125,560 of record NZ_CP151793.1, on the reverse strand, counting down.
CCCCAAAAACATCTATAGCGCGAAATCCCTTATCCAAGATAATTTCCAGAGCTTTATGAAAGTCTGTTTTATCCTGATCCAGGGTGAGAATAAATTTTTCCTGATATACATCTTCATCAGATCCTGTGTGTGAATCAAAATCACCGGAAATGAAGTCCAATTTATCTAAAGGAAATCTTTTCTCTTTTAAGTAATGAAAAGCACCATCTGTACATGCAATTAAATCATATCCGGATAGGTCAGGAAAGGATTTGGGAGGTTCTCCGTTAATAAAAAGTAATGCTTTATCTTTCATTCGGATTCCAGTATTCTTCCGGTTCGTTATTTAGTTTTGAAATATACCGGGCAAGAACAAAAAGATAATCCGAAAGCCTGTTGAGATATTTAATTAATTCAGGACGAACCTCTTCAGCTTCATTCAGGAAAACCAGAGAACGTTCTGCCCTTCTGCAGATTGTTCTTGCTGCATGAAGAAATGTCGCAGATTTTCCGCCACCGGGAAGTATAAAATATTGAAGAGGATCCAGCTGGGTATCAAAATCATCCATCCAATGCTCTAATTCTTCAATCTCATTTTCTGAAATAATCAACGGAAGCCTGGATTTTCCATTGGCAAGCATTAATTTATCAACCGGAGTTGCTGCTTCAGAGCCCACGGTAAATAAATCAAACTGAATTTTCTTCAATTGCTTTAAAACCTCAACATCTTCAATATGACTTTTTGCAATGCCAATAAAAGAATTCAACTCATCGATATTACCATAACTTTCTACTCTGGCGCTGGCCTTGGAAACTCTTGTTCCTCCGTAAAGAGCGGTTTGGCCTTTATCTCCTGTTTTTGTATAAATTTTCATACGACTAAATTACTTTTTTAAAATTAGCTTTACAATACTTACGGGTTTGTTTCTTATCTTGTTTTGTAATCCTGCTAATAAAAAATGACCGGTAAAAACCAGCCATCTTCAAATTATTTATCTACCTCAACATATTGCAACACTGTCTTGTTTTTAGAATTATAAATAATGGTACTTTTATTGGGAAACCGCTTTAATTTATAATACTCGATACCATTGTCATTCTTTATATCTTCTAAAATGCTTTTATCAATTGTATTTTCAGGCAGGAACTTTTCAATAAAACTTATTTTATCTACGATGTTTTGTCCGTCTACCCTTCGGGCTGCCTTATCGGACCGAGTTTCATCCGTTGTAGGTTGAGACTCCAGAAATGGGATGATATCTTTTTTGTCTGCTTTATACTTAAAAATATATCCTGTAGTGCCATTGGGAAATACAAACTTTTTCCCGTTTTCATCGGATACAACAGCTTTCCCTGAACCAGGAAAAACCTGATTAAATTGAACATCTTCAGAATTTGTCAGGGACTTGATGGACTCATTCACGGTCTTTTTCACCCTCTCTTCCACTGCCTGCTGGGTCCTTTGCTTTACTGTTTCGGTTGTTTCCTGTACAGTCTGATCTATTTTATCACTGATTTTATTACATGATAGTAGTGACAAAGCACTTGTAATTCCTAAAATTAGCTTCTTCATTTCTCTGAAATTATAAATAATACCCGGTACATCTCTCTTTTAAACGTAAAAAACGCAATGATATTTTAGGAGAAAAAAATATTTTTAATGCCCCAAATCCTACTGACAAACTGTTGTCATAACCTGCTCTTATCTTTGTATCAACAATAACAAATTAAACAAAAATATTATGGCAACTACAGCAACAGCAACAAAACAGTTTATGACATCAGACCAATTATTAGAACACTGGCAAGGACACAGAAATCTAACCAGAAGAGTAATTGAAGCGTTTCCTGAAAAAGAATTATTCGAATTTTCTGTAGCAGATATGAGACCATTTGCTAAACTGGCAGTTGAGCTTATCAGCATTGCAGGGCCGGCATTAAAGGGAATTAATGAAAAAAACATGGAGGCTTATAACGAAGAGGGATTCAACCCTAAAACAAAAGAAGAAATACTGAAAAAATGGGACGAAGAAACAGAAGTAATCAACCATTATTTTAATCAGATTTCTGAAGAGCGTATGCAGGAAACGTTCAATCTGTTTGGCCAATATGAATTTCCGGTATATCAGAATATCCTATATTTTATCGATAATGAAATCCATCACCGTGGACAAGGTTATGTTTATCTAAGATCATTAGGAATTGAACCTCCGTTTTTCTGGGAGAGATTTTAATTGTGTTTAAAAATATTTTTCTTCTATCAAATTATTAAATTTAGTGAATGCAAAAGCTTTCAGATTCTCTGAAAGCTTTTGTTTTTTTAACCCGGCAAAATATTTTTAAAGAAAGTAATAATCTTCTCTTTTAGTAGTTAATGCTCATTTTTATACAAATTTCATAATTAATCAGTTGGTTATTGTAATTTCGTCGAAATATTTGTGATCAGCTCACCAATTTTTGTTTTGAGTGTTTCTGGTTCCAAAACTACAGCGTAATCCGCAAATGTAATCAGCCATCTTGGAAATCCCTCTTTGATCCACTCCGTCTCAAAGGTCATCACAACTCCTTCATCGGTTTCAGTTTCGTCTATTAAACCATAGTATCTTTTAGAATTAACGAGATGCCCCATTATTTTCTTATCTACCAGCAATTTTACTTTGGTAACATCATTACCGGAATTTTTCCTATAATCATTAATTCCACCATACTCTTTTGAAAAAGGAATACTGGTTTTGGAAACCTGAAGAATCCGGTCTACCCTGAATTGTCTGAAATCCTGTCTTAACGTACAAAAAGCCATAATGTACCAATAATTAAATTCAAAAAATAAACCTACCGCTTCTATAATCCGGTTAGATACTTTTGAATCCATACTTCTGTATTCTATGGACAGTTGCATTTTTTCTGCAATACTTTCAAGGATCAGGGGGATCACATTTTTAACAGAATCCGTTGATTGAGCATGGTAATTAAAAACATCAACCTGCTTTTCTACTGTCTGTATTAAATTTTTATCGGAATGCCTCAACACTGAACGCACTTTTTCCATAGCCGTCCGGTAATGAGAGCCCAAACTCTCGTGAGAAAACTTTTGCATCAGCTTTTCGGCTGTAATAAAGCTCAAAACTTCTTCTTTTGTAAACATGACAGGAGGAAGTTTATATCCGTCCATTAAAGAATATCCGCTACCCGCTTCTCCGACAATCGGAATCCCCGCATTTTCGAGTGTTTTTACATCCCGATAAATCGTTCTGATGCTTACTTCGAACTTTTCTGCCAGATCCTGAGCCCTTACCAAAGGTTTGGATTGCAGTTGAGTAAGAATTGCTGTTACCCTGTCAAGCTTTTTAAGATAATGGTCATTCATTTTATCCGGTCACTCTAAACTTTTATACAATAATTCCAGATATAGTAAAACCGACAATTTTACCTATATTTAGATATTCAAGAATCACATTTTATTACTAATGAGCTACACCAATTTCATCCAGACTATTGAAAGGATTTCAAATCCTGAACAGGCTGTCATTGATGAACTGATTTCAAAGTTAGAATTAAAAAATTACAGAAAAGGAGATTTTTTATTAAAATCTGATGAAACCTGTAAACATTTTTATTTCCTGCAAAAAGGACTGGTAAAATTGTTCTTTGATAATGGGGATAAAGATTTTATCATGACTTTTTTTGCTGAAAATTCTTTTTTTACGGAATTGAGCGGATTTCTTACCGGTAAACCATCCAAATATATGTTTGTAGCACTAGAGCCTGTGGAAGTATACTCCATTCGCAAATCTGTTGTCGACGACTTATGTAAAAAATACCATTCTGCAGAAACCCTTTTCAGTAAGCTATATTCAAAAGCACCTGTTAACATGATGGGTAGAATAAGTGAAATGCTGGAAGATGATGGCAAGAGGAGATATCATAATTTTCTGAAACAAAAGCCGGAACTTATCCAGCGTATCAGCCTGGGAGACCTTGCGGACTATATTGGCATTACCCAGGTTTCACTAAGCAGGATCCGTGCGCAAAAATGATTTTTTATCATTTGTAAAAAAATCTGAATTAATTGCAATCTACATTTGTCACATAATTAATCAAAAAAAACAAAATTATGTCACAAAGAATCAACGCATTTGCTATGGGAAATAAATCTGTAAATGCACTTCACACGATGGGATATCATGTAGAAAACTCATCTCTTGACAATGCCTTTCTGGAACTTCTTTATTTTCGTGTTTCACAGATGAATGGCTGTGCTTTTTGCCTGGATATGCATTCAAAACAATTAAGGGCAAAGGGTGAAACCGAGCAGCGAATATTTTTGGTAAGTGCCTGGAGAGAATGCCCATTCTACACAGAAAAGGAAAAGGCAGGTCTCTTATGGGCGGAAAAACTTACCGAACTGAACGGAAAAGAAATTGCGGATGCCCTATACCAGGAAGTAAGCAACCATTTTTCTGAAACAGAAATGGTGGATCTTACCATGGCTATTATCGCGATCAACAGCTACAATAGGATAAATATTGCCTTCGGAGCTGAAGTAGGCACTTATCAGGTTCCTCAAAAGAACTAAAAAACTTTTACATTAATAGAATGAAGCCTGTATTTCTTTTACAGGCTTCATTTTTTTCGTATTAATCCTATTTAAAGGAATTCATCAATTTATCAAGATTCAGACTTCTGGCAGATGCTTCAAAAATTTCACGGTAAGTCCCGTTTTCCTGAACCAGTTCATTGTGCGTTCCACTTTCAACCACTCTTCCCTTTTTCATAACATAGATTTTATCAGAATCCAGAATCTGAGACAAAGAATGTGAAATAATGATTACTGTTCTTCCTTCTTTAATGGCATCTAAAGAGTTTTTAATCTGTTCGGTTGCAATAGCATCCAGGCTTGCAGTAGGCTCATCGAGAAAAATAATTGGCGGATTCTTAAGGAATAATCTCGCAATGGCAATTCTTTGTTGTTGTCCCCCTGAAAGCTGGGTAGCATCGTGGTTATATTGATCCGGTAGATCCTGGATCTGTTCATGGAGGTATGCTTTTTTTGCAGCTTCCCGTATTTCATCAAAACTGGCATTCATATTTCCATACCGGATATTATCTTCTATACTTCCCTGAAAAATATGATTTCTTTGAAGTACAAGACCTATATCATTTCTTAAAAATGTGTTATCAAAATCATTTAAATTGACATTATCCAGTAGAATATCTCCTGAATCCGGAAGGTAAAATTTACACAAAAGATTGATAATTGTGGATTTACCGGCACCACTTAATCCCACCAAAGCCGTTGTTTTTCCATTTTCAATTTTCATAGAAACATCATGCAAAGCTTTCGTTCCGTTTGGATAGGTAAAGTCTATATTTTTAAGTTCAAATGTTCCCTTAATTTCCCTTTCTACAAATGTCCCGTTTGGTTCTTTTTCATCGTCAGCATTTAAAATATCAAAGTAACCCTCAGCATAAATCATTGCATCATTCATATCATCATAAATACGGTGAAGTTGGCGTATCGGGGATGAAACATTATTGAAGAGCATAATATGAAGCATAATTGCACCAATTGTCATCTGCTGGTCCAGAACAAGATAAACGGTGAGCAAAATGATGAGTACAACCCCAAATTGTTCTATAAAAGTCTTAAGCCCGTCATAAATAAAATTTGTTTTTCTGGTGAACATCTGGCTCTCCATTAATTGCATCTGAAGATCATACTGCTTTTTACCCTCGAATTTTTCACGGACAAAACTTTTAATCACCATAATCGAATTGATCAGGTTCAGAAGGCCCGAAGTCTTTTGCTCACGCTGGTTTCTCAGCTGCCTGCGAACCCCACCAAGCTTTTTAGCCTGTAATGAACTTATATAAAAATAAATAGGAACAATTATGGTAGATACCATGCCAACATATACATTTTGCATATACATGATGATCAAAGCAATGATCGCATTGGAAAAGAGAGGCAAAATATCTATGAAAAAATTCTGAACAAGCTTGGTGAGACTTTCAATCCCACGATCGATCCTGATCTGCAATTTTCCTGATTCGTGGTTTTCGTCATTAAAGTATGCAACCCGGTACGTCAGTATTTTATCAATAGCTGACTGAGCCAGAACAGAACTTACATTGATCCGGATCTTTTCCCCATAGAATTTCTGTCCGAAATTGATAAAAATATTCAACAGTTCTTTTCCCAGTAATATTATGGAAATCACTACCAACACATGAATTCCTTCCGACATAGGATGTGGAAGATGTGTTAGTAGGGTTACCTCGTCAACAGTATACTTCAAAACCAAAGGATTGACCTGGGCTGCAAGAGCTCCTAAAAACGTCAGGAATAAAGTTCCGTAAATCATCAAACGATAAGGCCTGATAAATGGAATAAGCTGTTTATATATTCCAAATAAAGTAACTGTTCTATTAAAAGGTTTCGCCATTATTATAAGATCTTTAGTAAAATTAAAGCTTTTTTAAAACAATCTATAAAAAAAGCCAGCATAAAAGCCGGCTCATTCTTTTGCTATAAAAATTTCTCTTTAATATCGGGTTTTCAAAACGATCTTTCCTAGTTCTAAAAGCTCATCCTGCTGGGTAAAGTGAACACGTCCTTTCTTCGAAAATACTTCCCATGCGATCATGGAAACAATATCATCAACAACTCCCTGTTCTTTAGAATCGTCAACGTACTCAAATGTACGTTCATCAATCATTTTTACCGGCTGTTCATAATCCTGATGGACGATCAGCAGATCACCCCTTCCGTCCAAAGCGGCCTGGTAAATTTCCTGAAGATCCGTAAGAACTGTTCCATGAGACACCGCCTCTTTAACTTCCTCAATAGCCAATGCACGACTTTCTTTTTGTTTAGCCTTAATAATTTCATAAGCCTGCTCTACAATGTGATGCTCATCAGCAGATACATAATTTTTATTATCATGCCCAATATAGATCTTAGGAATATCAGCAACTTCAAGAAGTTTACTATAATTATCTGCAGTACTAATAACAACTACGTTTAAATTTGATTTTTTGTAAATTTCAACAATGGATTTATCAACCCTGTTAAAATATTCTTTGATCTGATTATCTACCTGTTTGGAATCGCTTCTCACATCTGAATGGGTAATATAAAAGGGATTCTGGGGAAATGGAAACCCTTCCTCTCGGACTTCCCCGACAATAGAATCATTTAATGCTTCGTACAGCTTGGTACCGCTTTGCGTTAAAACTAAGATGAGATATTCCTGAGCTCTTACTGCAGCCTTGATCAGAGGCCTTACAGCAAACTTCTCCTCTACTTCTGTTACATTTCCTCTTGAAGCCCATGTAGATTTTATAATTTCTTCTGTCTCGTTCGACAAAAAAATATGCAAACTATCCAGATTGTACTGATGGTCAATTTTCCCTGCAATATGATCCAGCTTTTCCAAAACTCCTGCGGCAGGTCTTTTTCCGTACTCATCAATAACACGGTTTTCTGCTTCTTTGATGAGGTTTTTTAAAATGATTTCGTCTTGTTGGTTTTCAGGAAATGTTCTGTGGGTATTCAATGAAATACTTACACAAGGTTCATTTCTTTCATTGGCTAGTTTTTGTAATTTTTCTTGTAATGACATATTTGTATTTTTTATTAATAATGAAATTTAATGATTTATTTTATCATTTTAACACAATTAAATACAAAAACCAGGCCTTTAAAACAATTTAAAAGTGCTTTTCATATAAAATACGAAAAATATCAATTTAAAATTTATTCTATATTAAAAATTAGCTATTATTCTTTCTTGGAGAGTAATAATGTACTTTAAAAAATTTCCACCCTTTCTCCTAGGTATGTAAAATATCATATTTTAATTGTTGTATTTTAAATACAACAATTAAATATTTATAGTACATTTGTTTTATCATTAAAAAACGACAAGATGAATAATAAACAAAAAGCCTTAGTAAAGTCAACCGTTGCGGTTTTAAAATCAAACGGTGCAGATCTCACTCAATATTTTTACAACAGAATGTTCAACCATAATCCTGAGCTCAAAAATCTTTTTAACATGAGTCATCAGGCAAGTGGCAAGCAACAACACGCACTAGCCGGAGCAGTGCTTGCCTATGCTGAACATATTGAAAATCCAACTTTACTTATTAATATTTTAAGATCTATAGGCAATAAGCACGTCAGCCTTAATATAAAACCGGAACAATATAATATTGTAGGACTTCATCTGATCTCATCGATAAAAGAAGTTTTAGGAAAAGCGGCTACTGACGAATTATTGGAAGCTTGGACGCAAGCCTATCATGAACTTGCCCAAATAATGATTTCTATCGAAGACGAAATATATTGTTCTAACCTAAACAAAAATGGGGGATGGAAAGGTTGGAGAACATTCATCATCAGTAAAATCGTAGAGGAAAGCATGGAGGTTAAATCCTTTTATCTTAAGCCTAAAGATGGGCAGCCAATTGCAGAATACCTTCCCGGTCAATTCATATCTGTAAAAACATATATTCCATCACTGGGATATGAGCAACCAAGACAATATAGTCTATCATCGGCCTTCACTCCTAAATATTACAGGATATCTGTAAAAAAAGAGAAAAATCAATTTAATCCGGATGGTATTGTATCCCATATCATGCATTCTAAGTTAGCTGGAGATGAAATAGAAGTGAGTGCACCCGCGGGAATCTTTCACATTAATCCTTTATCGGAATACCCTTTAGTGCTTATAAGTGGAGGGATTGGAATTACTCCCCTTTTAAGTATGCTGGAAACAAATGAAAATAACAATCGTAACCCTGTTGTATGGTTGCATAGTTGCCGGGATCAAACAGTTCATTCCTTCAAAGATCATATTGACTATTTAGAACAAAATAATGAATGGCTCACCACCCACATCTTTTATGAAAATAAAAATAAAGAAGCTGACCAGGCAATACATGAAGGAAGAATTAACCTCCATGAAGTGAAAGAAGAAATTCTTATTGACAATGCAAAGTATTATATTTGTGGTCCCGAAGCATTTATTAAAGTGCAGTACAATTCTTTGATGCAATTAGGAATTGCCGGAGAAAATATTTTTTACGAAGAATTCGGACCTCAGCTCCTTCATTTAAATTAGCAATTAATGAAATTGAACCACTTTACTGATTATAGTTTGCGCGTTTTAATCTATTTAAATAAAAAAGATAAGGCTCAGTCCTGCTCATTGGACGAATTATCAGAAAAGTTGAATATTCTTCGCAATCACCTTATTAAAGTGGTTCAGTTTTTATCCCAGAAAGGATTTGTTAATACCAAAAGAGGAAAAAATGGTGGAATCATTATTTCTGATAAGGCCCGTACGACAGGGCTTGGCGATCTTATTCACCTACTTGAACAGGATGATAGTCCGATTATCAACTGCCAAAGTAAATCTTGCATATTTATATCTTATAACTGTCAGCTAAAATCATTTTTAGACATAGCCTATCAGGCATTTATCGATAGTATGAACAAGCATTATTTATCTGACCTTGTTTTTAATAATTGGGATATCATTTTTGCGAGCCAGCATACCAGTAATTAAAACTTAGCCTTCGTAAAGATATGTTGTAAGGTAATGAAGCTCGGGTTTACTTGCTTCTTTTGATTCCGCTTCCGCCTGTTCCAGAGAATATTGGGAGGTAATTTCTTTGCGCTGGAATACAAATGAATTATTTGCATTTTTATCAACCACATCATTGAAGATGTGCTCTATCTCTGAATTTGCCAACGATGCAAAACTAATATCCTCAAATCCATACATCAACCTTAAATCATCAAATTCTGAAAACTGATTATCAACAAAACTCTGAAGCTGTGATTTCGAATCAAAATTCCCTGCCCAGATATTGTATGCGTATTTCTTCTTTTTAGGCTTATCCAGGATACTCTGATACACAAAATTTTCACCCAGATAAGCTTCCCTTACTTGCGGATCATTTGCCAGGTCCTCCGGAAGACCTTCTTTCAGGATCCTGCCTTCAAACATGATGTATGTTTTATTAGTAATAGCGAGAGTCTGCTGAACATTATGGTCGGTGATTAAAATTCCGATATTTTTATCGACAAGACTTCTTACAATTTTCTGTATATCTTCTACTGCAATGGGGTCTACACCTGCAAAAGGTTCATCCAGAAGGATAAAGTTCGGGCTGGTAGCAAGACAGCGCGCAATTTCAGTCCTACGTCTTTCTCCTCCGGAAAGAAGATCTCCTCTGTTTTTACGAACATGCTGCAATGAAAATTCTTCGATCAGCTCATCACATTTGATTTGCTGTTCACGCTTGGAGAGATTGGTAAGCTGTAAAACTCCCATAATATTTTCCTCAACAGAAAGTTTTCTGAAGACAGAGGCCTCCTGAGCAAGATAACCAATTCCTTTTTGTGCTCTGCGATACATCGCATCAGTTGTTATTTCCTGTTTATCCAGGAAAATTTTACCGGATGTCGGCTTAACCAATCCCACGATCATATAAAATGAAGTGGTTTTACCTGCTCCATTAGGACCTAGCAAACCAACAATTTCTCCCTGCTGGACTTGTACAGAAACGCCTTTTACAACTTTTTTTGGACCGTATTCTTTGATTAAGTTTTCTCCTCGTAAAATCATAGTCGCAAAGATATAAATTTGTTTTAAGTTATGATTTTGTAACTACTCATATTTTTCTTCGACTTATGTTAAAAACAATTCACTTTATCATAAAAAATACTAAAATGGAAAATTACGGTTATACAAAAACAGAAAATACCCGGGATCAGCAGGCCCAAGTACCATACCGATCTGAAAAAAAGATCCCGGCTGCAATACTAGGTATACTTGTAGGATGGCTTGCCCTGAATAAATTTTATCTTGGCTATACTAAAGAAGGTATTATTCAGATTGTTTTAAACCTTGTTACTTTTGGGGCAGCTTCTATCATTCCTTTCATTGAAGGTATATTGTACCTGTTTATGAGTGACAAACAGTTTGATGACACTTATGTATATGGTAAAAAAGGCTGGCTGTAAATCCAGGCATCAGATATTCTAACGAATTTGATACATTTACTGAACCAACAGCAAATTAATTTTAATGGAAAATAACAAAGAATTAACAGAACTCCTTGCATTAGATTTAGGAATCAACCTGGTTGACCGTAGACCTTATGCTAAGGAAGTTTTTAAATGGCAGGATATGGATCTCCTTCCCCATTCATCCACAGACACCTTACTTTGTGAAATTTTTGAATGGAATGGCAGAAACTGGAGAACAACCAGCAATAATCTTATTGGGTATCTGTTTTCAGGAGAGAATCTGACTACTATAAAAAATCAGTTGATTAATGCTCCGAAACATCCCGCTCTGATTCCTGATTTTGAATTTACCAAAGACAGCATGATCGAATACGGCCTTTCGCTGCCTTCTCTTTTTAATATCGGAGTTAACGGAAATATAAAAAATGCTAAAAACTTTTCTGTCCGTGTCAATGGAGTAACAAAATCAAGAATCACCAACATTGATTCTCCGGGAATTGAAATCTTAAAAAACTATTCAGCATTTACCCAGGATAAAACAAAGACGTACAGAAAAAATATCAAGTTTAATTATTTGAGTACTTCTTTATTTTATGCCGAAAGCGTTGAGATTTATTTAGAAAAAGAATCTTCAACTGTTCTTGATGTAAGCTTTCAAACGCAGGACGTTGAAGTGGAATCAAAGTTAGATACGGATACTAAGAAACATTTTGTTCTAAAATATATAGGTAACCAGGCTCCCTTTGCTGCTAAATTTACAAAAGGTAAAGATTTCAATATAATGTGATAAATTTTAACTATATTTAGTTTATCTAAAAAAATAAATATTATCATGAAAAAATTAACGAAAAAAAATCTAAAAACCATCAACGGTGGAAATATAAGACCACCCGATGCAAATGGCAACTGCCCATCAGGTTGGTTTTTATGCCCAAGTAATATCTGCGTTTATGACAATGGAGGTAAAGACCCTATAGTTCCGGGAAAACCTCATTACAATGCCTGTTTCGGATAAATAAAAAACACCTCTATATAGAGGTGTTTTTTATTTATCTGTTTTAAAACTATTTATTTAAAAGCATTGCTGCTTCCTTTGCAAAATAAGTGAAGATCATATCTGCACCAGCTCTTTTAAAACATGTTAAGCTCTCAATGATCGTTTTATCATTATCTAGCCAGCCGTTTTGGGCAGCCGCTTTTACCATTGCATATTCTCCACTTACATTGTACACAGCAATCGGAAGATCAATTGCTTCGCGAACTTTAGAAACAATATCAAGATAAGGAAGCCCCGGTTTAATCATAATGATATCCGCTCCTTCATCAATATCTTTAAATACTTCATTTAAAGCTTCCCTGGAATTATGAAAATCCATCTGATAAGTCTTTTTATCTTTTGGAATTTCCATATTATCTTTTGGAGCACTATCCAGAGCACTTCTGAAAGGTCCATAAAAAGAACTTGCGTATTTTGCGGAATAACTTAAAATTCCTACATCTGTAAATCCACTTTCTTCTAAGGCTTCACGAATCCCTAATACTCTGCCATCCATCATATCACTTGGTGCGACAATGTCTGCCCCGGCTTCTGCATGAGATACAGACATTCTTGCCAGTGCATCTACAGTTGCATCATTTACAATTTTTCCGTTTTCGATTATTCCGTCATGTCCATAAATAGAATAAGGATCCAGCGCTACATCAGGCATAACGATCATTTCGGGAAGAGCATCTTTTATGGCTTTAATGGTGTTCTGCATTAATCCGTTTTTGTTCCAAGCTTCTTTTCCCGTATTACCTTTTAAATGATCTGACACCTTCATATACAGGTTGACAGATTTTACCCCCAAAGAAAACAGTTCTTTACACTCTTTAACTGTAAGATCGATACTCCGCCTGAATATTCCCGGCATTGATGCAATTGGTTCCTGCTTGTTTTCACCCTCCATTACGAAGATAGGCATTACGAAATCATGAGTTGTAAGTACATTTTCCCTTACCAAACTTCTCATTGATTCATTTACTCGTAGCCTTCTGTTTCTTGAATGTATCATTTTGGAATACTTTTTGAATAAGTTTATGCAAATTTACTACAAGTTAAATGAAAAAATATGTTGGAGAGTGGTAGATTTTTTATATTTTTGTTTTATAAATACTTGAGAAATTATATTTTGATGAAAAAACTTTTACTTTTATTTCTTTTCGCAGGCACTTTTGTTGGATTTTCCAGCAATCTAAATGCACAACTCAGGGAGCCTGGTTCCATCTCACAAAAATCTGATGATGGAGTTTTTATTGCTTACCCTAATCCTGCGAAAGATTTCCTCATTATTCGAGCAAAAGACCCTTCTTTGAAGGTTAAAAATGTTACATTCTATTCTATTCTTGGTACACAGGTTGCTACTTATGCGGTTAATATGAATTCGGGAGAAATTAATATTGAAAAATTAAAACCCGGTAAATATTTGATCCGTTACATTTTAAGTGACAACACTCAAAAAGTTACCCAGATCGTAAAACAATAAATTAAATCCTGATAATCATCAGGATTTTTTCTTTTACGTTAGTAGTCCTTTTAATTATTCCGTAACTTTCGGGACATTTTTATACTAATAGTAAAAAAACAATTTAATGCTAAAAGCTGAACATATTACTAAAACCTACAATGCCGGAAAAAAAACCGCATTGGATGATTTTAGCATACATGTCCCAAAAGGGAGCATCTATGGTCTTTTAGGCCCAAATGGAGCGGGAAAAACATCATTTATCCGTATCATCAATCAAATTACCCAGGCAGACTCCGGAACTATATTCATCAATGGAGAGAAGTTAAATCCCGATCACATCAAAAATATCGGTTACATGCCTGAAGAAAGAGGTTTGTATAAAAATATGAGTGTAGGAGATCAGATTCTTTACTTCGCAGAACTAAAAGGAATGAGCAAAAATGATGCTCTCAGTGAAGCAAAGAAATGGTTTGAAAAACTTAATATTGATCAGTGGTGGAAGAAAAAGCTTTCCGAGCTTTCGAAAGGGATGGCACAAAAAATCCAGTTTGTGGTTACGGTATTACACAGACCACATTTACTTATTCTCGATGAGCCCTTTTCAGGTTTTGACCCCGTAAATGCAAATTTAATAAAGGATCAGATTATTGATCTTAAAAATAATGGAACTACCATCATTCTTTCAACCCACAGAATGGAAAGTGTAGAAGAGATGTGCGACTATGTAGCACTAATCGACAATTCGAAAAAAGTTTTGGATGGCAGAGTTTTCGACGTTAGGGAAAAATTCAAAAAGAACATCTTCGGTATTACCCTTTCGGCTGTAAATGATTCAAATTTTGAGACATTCAAACAGAAATATGAGGTGTTTAATTTCTCAAATGAAAATGATCTTATTTCTTTTGATCTGAAAAACGAAAGTGATCAGAACAACATCCTTTTAGATTTGGTACATGTGGGAAAAGTCAGATCATTTGACGAAAGAATTCCGAGCATGAATGAAGTATTTATTAACGCTGTAGGCCATCATTCTTAATTTTATGAATAATATTTTTTTAATAACCAAAAGGGAATTCCTTACACAGGTCAAGAAGAAATCCTTCATTATATTAACTTTACTTGCTCCTCTTATGATCATTGCTTTTGGAGCAATTATTGGACTGATGTTTAAAGCCAATGAATCACATAACGTCATTGAAGTAGTAGACCGAAGTGGCTTATTCAAGGATCAGCTACCATCAGATTCCAAACTCAATTATATTTTTGTTCCTGTTGCAGAAGAAAAATCGAAAATCAGTACATTAAAAGGAAATGAATCTTTGGATGGAATCCTTATTCTACCTGAACTGAATAATCATAATTTTGATGATCTTGAAAAAAACACAAGGCTTGTCATCAACAGCAAAATAGGTTTTGATACTAAGCAACGTATCGTTTCAGATATTTCAAATGTCATTAAAAAGGAAAAAATCAAAGAATTGGGGATTGCGGAAACCCAGCTCAATAATCTTGATAAAAGCTTCTCTTTAAAAACAATTAATGTTTCTGAAGATAATAAAGAGGATTCTGACCTTACTTTCGGGGTAAAATCGGGACTAAGTATGGTTTTGATGTACGTAACTTTCATGTTCATTATTATCTATGGAGTAAGGGTGATGAGAAGTGTGCTTGAGGAAAAGAATAACAGAGTGGTGGAAATTATAATTTCATCTGTAAAGCCTTTCGAGCTGATGATGGGTAAGATCTTGGGCGTAACAATGGTTGCTTTGACTCAGTTTATCATATGGATCACCATGTCTGTTATCGGAGCCCTGGTACTAAATACAGGATTTTCATCTATTCAGAAAAATATCCCAGGAGGAACAGAAGGAATGGCAAGTAAACTGGATGTGACACAAATTGCCACACAAGTTTCCCACAGCCTGCTAGAACTTAATTTCCCTTTGATCATTTTTGTATTTATTGTCTTTTTCCTTCTCGGATATATCTTTTACAGTTCTGTATATGCTGCTATTGGTTCTGCAGTTGACAATGAAACAGAAACACAACAGTTTACTTTATTCGCTATATTACCATTAACATTAGGCATGTACGGCAGCTTTTCTTTAATGAATAATCCGGACGGCCCGTTGGGATTCTGGCTTTCCATGATTCCTTTCACATCTCCGGTCGCTATGATTGCCAGGATTCCTTTTGGGGTTCCTGCATGGCAAATTGCACTGTCGATAGCACTGTTGGTAGCCACAACAATTTTCATGATCTTTTTAGCCGGTAAAATTTATAGAGTCGGTATTTTAATGTATGGAAATAAAGCTACTCTTAAGGAACTTTGGAAATGGATCAGAAATTAGCTCTATACAGTATAAAAAAACTAATCCCGGAACATCGTTCCGGGATTAGTTTTTTTATTGCAAGTGTTATCTTAGTTAAATATATAACTTAAACTAACACTAAGAACTTGTTCTGATTTACTTTTGCTAGTTCCGCCAGGTTCTTTTCCCAGATCAGGATAGGTATTTGAAAATCCAAAATCGTATTTTAAAGCTAGTTCGAGTTGTCTCTTATAGCTATATCCTACCCCTACACCCAGTCCAAAATTAAAACTGTTTGCTTTGCCACTTACTCCCGGATTTTTTGGATCTGTTACATCCGGATCATAGTATGGTCTGCTTACAGGAACATTTTTAACATTTTGATTTAGCAAAAAATTAAATCGTGGGCCTATCATTCCAAAAAATTCAGATTCTGCCTCTGAAAAATATCCTTTGAAATAGATAGGTACACTTAGATAGTTATTGGCATATACCGCATCATATCCGTCTCTTCCTTTAACATCTTTATCTTTTCCTGTTTCCCCTGCACCGTAGTACAAAACTTCAGGTTGGATATAGAATTGATTTCCCTTTCCAACAGGAATCAAAGCTAAGGCTCCTGCCTGTACTGCGTATCGGGGGCCGGAAGGGTTGTGCGCATTTTGCACCCGGGAATAGTTTCCTCCTGCCGTGATACCGAATCTTGTCCCGCTGAAATTAATCTGAGCAAAAGACAAAGTAGAGAAAGCCAGGGCAGAGGTTAATAAAAGTTTTTTCATATTGTTTTGTTTTATGGTTTATCCTAGCACTTTAGCTACAGTAACGCCAATGTCAGCAGGAGAATCTACAACGTTAATTCCATTTTCTCTCATGATTTCCATTTTAGCCTGAGCAGTATCTTCAGCTCCACCTACAATAGCACCAGCATGTCCCATTGTTCTTCCTTTAGGTGCCGTTTGTCCTGCAATAAAACCTACTACAGGTTTAGTAGAACCACTTGCTTTGTACCATCTTGCAGCTTCAGCTTCAAGTCCACCACCAATTTCACCAATCATCACTACTGCTTCTGTTTCAGGGTCATTGATAAACAACTCCAACGCTTCTCTTGTCGTAGTTCCAATAATTGGATCTCCACCAATACCGATAGCTGTTGAAATACCAAAACCAGCTCTTACAACCTGGTCAGCAGCTTCGTAAGTAAGAGTACCAGATTTAGAAACGATACCTACTTTACCTTTCTTGAAAACGAAACCTGGCATAATACCAATTTTAGCTTCTTCTGAAGTAATAATCCCAGGGCAGTTCGGACCGATCAATCTACAGTCTCTGTCTGCGATGTAAGATTTTACTTTTACCATATCCGCTACAGGAATTCCTTCAGTAATACATACGATAACTTTAATTCCAGCTTCAGCAGCTTCCATAATAGCATCAGCAGCAAATGCAGGTGGTACGAAAATAATACTTACGTTAGCTCCAGCTTTTTGAACAGCATCAGCAACCGTATTAAATACAGGCTTTCCTAAGTGCTCGCTTCCTCCCTTTCCCGGAGTAACACCACCTACTACGTTGGTTCCGTATTCAATCATCTGACCAGCATGGAAAGTACCTTCGTTTCCTGTAAATCCTTGTACAATTACTTTAGAATCTTTGTTTACTAAAATTGACATTTTATTGTTGTTTTTAATTTATTTACTATTTTATTAATGCTCACAAATTTACTTAAATTTCTTTGATTTTAGACTAATCCAAAAGAATTGTTTATTTGAGATTTCTCAGCTTTACCTCTTTCTTCAAATACTCACGAAATTCTTCTGCAATCATTCCAAAATAGGTTCCTTTAGTCAGGTCTCTGTTCACTCCCACCTTGGCCAGAAGGATGGTTCCTTTCTCCAGTCTGATCCCTGATGCAACTCCAACCTGTCCCCACATGGTGACCTCATCTTCAACAATACAACATCCTGCTATTCCTACCTGAGAAGCAATCAAACATCTTTTACCAATTATGGTATCATGACCTATCTGAATCAGATTGTCTAATACAGAACCTTCTCCTATTATCGTAGAATCCGTAACACCTCTGTCTATAGTACAATTATTACCAATTTCAACATTGTTTTCAATAATAACATTTCCTACTGAAATAAGACGATCAAAATTACCATTCAGCTTTCTGTAATAAAATGCATCACCTCCCAATACCGTTCCGGATTGAATAATAACATTATCACCGATCACGGTCCTGTCACCAATCACAACATTGGGGAATATGTGGGTATTCTTCCCTATCTTCACATTATTGCCAATCACTGCAGAAGGATGAATTTTGGTTCCTTCTCCAATTTCAACATCATGTAATTCTTCTGTAAAATTGTATATTCTTGTAAAATGAGTATTGATAAAATTAAAATCCCTGAACGGATCTTCAGAAACAAGAAGAGCTTTTCCTTCCGGGCACTCTACCTCTTTATCGATAAGAATGACCGTTGCTGCAGAATTCAGTGCTTTATCATAATATTTCGGGTGGTTAACAAATACAATATCCCCAGGGGTTACCCTATGGATCTCATTGGTTCCCAACACTTCAAAATCTTCGGAGCCAATAAATCTTGCCCCAATTAAATCAGCTATTGTTTTAAGCTTTTGTGGAGAATGGAATCTCATACATTAATCTTATTATAAAATAAAATTCGGACTGCAGGTGCAGACCGAATTTATGTAGATTATATTGTTATTTTACTCTTTCTAAATAAGTACCGTCTTCAGTATTTACTTTGATTTTGTCTCCCGGCTCAATAAACAGTGGAACCATTACTCTTGCTCCTGTTTCAACGATTGCATTCTTAAGAGCATTCGTAGCAGTATTCCCTTTTACTCCCGGATCTGCTTCAATTACGTCTAAAAATACAGATTGTGGAAGTTCAGCGGAAAGAGGAGTTTCATCAGCTTCTTTCAGGATGATTGTAACTTCTTCACCAGCCTTCATAAACTGAGCGTTTTCAATCATTTCCTTATTGATATACAACTGGGAAAAGTCGTCATTGTTCATGAAGTGGAATCCATTCTCATCATCATAAAGATACTGGAATTTTCTGGTAATTACTTTTACTTCATCTATTTTATGTCCCGCTGAAAAAGTATTATCAATTACTTTTCCATTAGTTACAGATTTTAATTTGGTTCTAACAAAAGCAGGTCCTTTTCCTGGTTTTACGTGAAGAAATTCAATTACCTTGAAAATATCATTGCTATATTCAATGCAAAGTCCCTTTCTGATATCGTTACTTGTTGCCATTAATTTTTTATATTATCTTTTTATTTTTAAATGAGTTACTCTTTTCCAGTACCATAACCTTTTACGATACCTCTTGGAGAGTTTTGTATAAACTGAAGGATTTCATCTCTTTCAGCCGTTGGTAGCATTTCTTTTTCAATATGACTAATTGCCTGAGACACATTCATCTTCATCTGGAAAATAGCTCTGTAGATCTTTTGGATCTCAAAAATTTTCTCATTTGTGAATCCTCTTCTTCTTAAACCTACTGAATTGATCCCTGCATAAGACATCGGTTCTCTCGCAACTTTTACGTAAGGAGGAATATCTTTTCTTACCAATGTACCCCCAGAGATCATTACATGTTTTCCTATTTTCCCAAACTGATGAACAGCACTTAGTCCTCCCATTACCGTATAGTCACCTATTTCTACGTGACCGGCAATACCGCAACCGTTTACTATGATAACATGATCTCCAATTACACAATCGTGTGCAATATGAGAAGTAGCCATAATCAGACAGTTTTTACCTATTTTGGTATAGCCTAGAGCTTTAGTACCCCTGTTTACGGTAACACACTCTCTGATTGTAGTCTCGTCACCGATAATTACCTGAGTATCTTCACCATCAAACTTTAAATCCTGCGGAATCGCAGAAATTACAGTTCCCGGAAAAATCCTGCAATTCTTCCCTATTCTAGCTCCATCCATAATGGTAACATTGGGACCTATCCAGCTTCCTTCTCCAATTTCCACGTCCCCTGCAATAGTAGTAAAAGGTTCTACGATTACGTTCTTGCTGATTTTTGCACGTTTATCTACGGCAGCTAATTGATGAACCATTTAGTCAACTTTATTTTTTGCAACTTGAGCCATTAATTCGGCTTCTACAGCCACTGTATCTCCTACATATCCGTATCCCTGCATATGAACGATACCTCTTCTGATCGGCTCTATCAATTCAATTTTGAAAATCATCGTATCTCCCGGAACTACTTTTCTTTTGAATTTTACTTTATCCATTTTAATGAAATAAGTAGAATAGTTTTCAGGATCCGGAACACTTGCAAGAACCAAAATTCCTCCGGTCTGAGCTAAAGCTTCTACTTGCAAAACCCCCGGCATTACAGGTTCCTTTGGAAAATGCCCAACAAAGAATGGTTCATTCATTGTAACGTTTTTCAAACCTACTACGTGAGAATCCGAAAGCTCCAGAACCTTATCGATCAATAAGAACGGAGGTCTGTGAGGCATCAGTTTCATGATTCCGTTAATATCAAAAACCGGTTCTTTTGTAAGATCAAAATCAGGCACATTTTTCTTTTTTTGCAGTTTCCACTGACGATTCAGTTTTTTTGCAAATTGAGTATTCACGAAATGTCCTGGTTTATTTGCGATAACTTTACCTTTTATTTTAACACCAGCTAAAGCTAGATCACCAATTACATCAAGTAACTTATGTCTTGCTGCCTCATTAGGATAATTTAAAGTAAGGTTATCAAGAATACCATTTGGTCTGATAGAAACATTGTCTTTACCAAATGCTTTTTTTAGTTTTTCTGTGGTATCCGGAGTTAAATCCTTATCAACGTAAACAATTGCATTAGAAATATCACCTCCTTTAATAAGACCATGATCTAAAAGCATTTCCAATTCATGTAAGAAACTGAATGTTCTTGCTGATGAAATTTCCTCTTTAAACTCAGAGATATTTTTAAGTGTAGCATTTTGGGTACCTAATACTTTAGTTCCAAAATCTACCATCGTTGTAATTTCGTAGTTATCTGATGGAATAATGGTAATCTCAGAACCCGTTGCAGGGTCTGTATAGCTAAGAACTTCTTTTACCACAAGGTATTCTCGGGCAATGGCCTGCTCAACTACCCCTACACTTTCGATAGCTTCAACAAAAAACTTTGAAGATCCATCCATAATAGGAGGTTCTGAAGCATCCATCTCCAATATAGCGTTATCGACATCGCAGCCTACTAAAGCTGCAAGAAGATGCTCGCATGTGTTAATTTTAACGCCTAGCTTTTCTAAGGTTGTCCCTCTTTCTGTTGCTACAACATAGTTAACATCTGCTTCAACCTGAGGGTGCCCCTCTAAATCGGTTCTTACAAAAACAAAACCTGTATTTTCTTTAGCAGGTTTAATGGTAAGTTTTACTTCTTTACCAGTATGAAGGCCAATTCCAGAAAGAGTTACCTCTTGCTGAAGTGTTTTTTGCATATCACTCATTAGTATTATCTTTTGAGGTATTCTCAAGATTATTTATTCTTCCTACGATTTCAGTAAAATTCCTGAAATGAACATAATTTCTCAAATAGTCATTATAACTGATTGCAGGTGAACCGTATAAAGTTTCTTTATCACCTACACTGGAGTTCACTCCACTCTGAGCCTGAATTTTCACCTGATTGCCGATCTTAATATGACCAACTACACCTACCTGTCCTCCAATCTGGTTCCAGTCTCCGATCGTTGTAGAGCCTGCAATTCCGGCCTGGGCTGCAATTACATTATTCTGACCAATCTTAACGTTATGCGCAATCTGAATCAGGTTATCTATTTTTGTTCCTTTTCCAATAATGGTAGATCCAATGGTAGCCCTGTCTATACTACAGTTTGACCCAATTTCCACATCATCTTCAATAATAACGTTTCCAAGTTGTGGAATTTTTTTAAATCCTTCAGCTGTTGGCTGAAAACCAAATCCATCTCCCCCGACTACCGTATTGGAATGGATAACACAATTATCCCCAATAACACAATAATCATAGATCCTCGCTCCGCTATCTATTTTGCAGTTCTTTCCAATTTTAACACCTTTTCCGATGTATACTTGTGGATAGATTTGTGTTCCCTCTCCGATTTTGGCTTTTTCTGAAACATAGGTAAATGCTCCAATATATACTTTATCTGCTATTACAGCAGTATCGTGAATAGATGCTCCGTCTTCGATTCCTTCTTTTTTTCCCTGCATTTCCTGATACAGATTCATAAGAACCTGAAAGGACAGATATGCATCTTTTACGGCAATAATAGTAGGAGTATAACTATCTTTTACAAGAAGTTTTTCTGAAGCAATAATTACTGAACACTTGGAAGTATCCAAATAATGAGAAAACCGGTCCTGAGCTATAAAAGAAAGATGTCCCGATTCTCCATTTTCAATTGGTGAAACGCCATTAATAAGTGCATTTTCGTCACCTATTATTTTCCCGTCAATAAAACTTGCAATTTGCGAAGCTGTAAATTCCATATTCTGCAAAGATAAGAAATTCTATAATTCGTAAACATTTTTTAGTTTTCGGATCGATAATTTTAATATTCTTTAAGAATTTATTTTGGAAAAATCTCTTGGAAATGTTAAAATATATCGTGTCGTCTTATTAACGATCAATCCCGATAAAAGCTGGTCTTCAGACTCATCGAGTCTTATTTTCTCACCATTTTTCTGTAACAAATAGATGGGTTGCATTTTGGTATTGTATGGCAAAAGTTTTCTCTTAATTTCGTGAACTAATTCTTCCCCATTATCAATTCCAAAAAACTCGTTCGTATTTTTTATTTTTTCTTCAACAAATTCTTTATCAAACGGATGTGATGAAATAATGGTTTTAGGAAGATCTCTTTTAATCACACTTTTGCACCAGTAAGACAATATAAAGTCATCGGAATTCTGCCATAGCTTCATCGCCTGGATTACGTCATTATCATCAAGCTGGGTAAACCTTTCAATATCTTCATTGGTTGCGGCACTTTTTCCTCTATATAAAAAGTATTTCAGATTTTCAGTGGCAGGCAAATCGATTCCCTGGGAAACCAGATATTTGGCCCTTTCCAGAATTTTCACCAAAATAAATTCTGCTAATGCTGATGTTTTGTGATAATAAACCTGCCAATACATAAACATTCTGGCAGTCAAAAAGTTTTCAATAGAATAAATTCCTTTGGCATCAATCACCAATTCTCCCTCTTCACAAACATTCATCATAGAAATGATCCTTTGTGTATTGATGTTTCCTTCAGATACTCCCGTGAAAAAGCTATCTCTTTTTAAATAATCCAGACGGTCAACATCCAACTGAGATGAAATCAGCTGATTAAAAAACTTCCTGTGATATTTACCCTGAAACATTTTAATTGCTACCGTAAGCTGACCTTCAAACTTTTCATTAAGCCTGTTCATTAATAATAATGAAAGGTTTTCATGATGCCAGTCATCCATTAGCATGCTTTCCAATGCGTGAGAAAATGGCCCATGTCCTATATCATGCATTAAAATTGCTAACATAGCTCCTTTTTCTTCTTCATCAGATATTTTTACGCCCTTTTGCTTTAAAGTTTCAAGAGCAGTAAACATAAGATGCATCGCTCCAATAGCATGATGAAATCTGGTGTGGGTTGCTCCCGGAAAAATAAGATTAAGAAGTCCTGTCTGTGAAATTCTCCTCAACCTCTGAAAATAAGGATGCTCAATAACATCAAATAAGATTTCATGTGGGATTTTAATAAATCCATGAACAGGATCGTTGATAATTTTTAGCTTATTCTGCATTTGAAAAACTGAAGTATTAAGCTAACAAAGTTAGGGAAATTTAATCTTAGGTTTTGATTTCAAGAATAACCCACCATAATGTAGAGATCTTTATCTTTGAAATTATAATTGACGAATAATTTATGAGGGCGTTTTCAATTGTTGTACTACTGTTTATCAGTATAAATATCTTTTCCGCTCAAACCATCTCTGAAGTTCAAAAACTGGAATCTCTATGTAGAATATGGGGTTTCTTAAAATACTATCATCCTCATGTTGCTAACGGTACATTCAATTGGGATCAGCAATTGCTCCAAAAGATAGATGAGCTAGACGGCATTCAAGATAAAAGCCAGCTGAATATCTTGTATACTCAATGGCTTGATAGCCTTGGTGCTGTTGAAAAGTGTAATTCCTGTAAACTGACCAACACCAAGGTCTATTTTCGTAAAAATTTTAATCTGGACTGGATAAAAGACAACAATATATTTATTGAAAGTATCACCAACAAGTTACAATTTATTGAAGAAAACAGATATGTAGGTACCCCTTATTATTTTGGGAAAGGGGGCAGAAAAATATTTTTCCGTAATGATGATTCAACGGGTTCCAAATTCATTTCTAAAAAGATTGCACTCCTGGAGCTTTTCAGATATTGGAATTTTGTGGAATATTTCTTTCCTTATAAATATGAAACAAATCAGAAGTGGGATGATGTATTAACAGAAATGATTCCTAAATTCCTGGTGATAGACAACGATGTCAATTATCATTTAACATTGGCAGAGTTGGTAACAAAGACTGATGATTCTCATGCTTTTTTATTTTCACCACTCATTAGTATCAACCAATATGGACGAAGGAGAATCCCTGTTGAATACTCTTACGCAGAAGGGAAACTTATTGTCACTAAAATCAATTCCAATCAATATAATGAGGAATCTGTCTTAAAGCCGGGAGATATTATCTATGATATCAACGGTAAAACGATCTCTCAAATGGTTAACAGCTTTTCAAAATATATTCCGGCCTCAAATACCTGGGGAAAAATTAAAAAAGTAAAAAATCTTTTTCTATTTTCCAATTCAGACAGTATCGAAGTCAAAGTAGAAAGAGAAGGACAAAATATTGCACTTAAAGCAAAAACATATCTATTAAAGGATATCGTATATGAAAAGAAAATTGCTTCCCGGAAATGGCAATTTTATGATGAGGAAAAAAAGATTGGAATTGTCAACATGGGAATTATTGAAAGAGAAGATCTGGATGAAATGTACCAAAATTTAAAAACTACCGAATCTATTATTTTTGATCTTAGAAATTATCCCAAACAAACAATAAGACCTTTAAGTCTATTAATTCTGCCTAAAACAAGTATATACTATGAATTTACATTTCCGGAAACGACCTATCCGGGATTATTTTATATCAGAAAAAACAGCATCGGAAGAAATAATGATCAATACTATAAAGGAAATGTAGTAGTTTTGGTAGATGAAAACACCCAAAGCCAGGCCGAAACAACAACCATGATGTTCAAACAGCATCCTAAAGCAAAAATCATCGGAAGTCATACTTCCGGAGCCAACGGTGATGTTATCCGGTTTAAAATTGCAGGTCTGGAAACCAGCTTTAGCGGCCTTGGTGCCTATTATCCTGATCAAAGGGAAACACAGAGAATCGGAATTATTCCTGACATCATCGTCAGACCAACTTTAAAAGGGATAAAAGCAGGAAAGGATGAGGTTTTGGAAAGAGCCCTGGAGTATTTAAAAACCGGCCGCTAGATGTAATCCTCAAGATAAGTAGTAGAGGGAGTTTCCATTTAACTATAATTTAACTTTTTATCTGTTCATTTTGACAGATTTTATAATGAATTGGTCGCACTTTTGATACTATAACCATGTAAAAAATATATATTATGTCCGAAAAAATATTATGGATAGATGATGAAATAGATTTACTCAAACCTCATATCGTATTTTTAGAAAAAAAAGGCTACCAGGTAACTCCTGTTAATAATGTGAATGAAGCACTGGAGCTTATCGATTCTGAGAAATTTGCATTGACACTGATCGATGAAAATATGCCCGGGATTTCAGGTTTGGAAGCAATTCCTCTGATCAAAGAAAAAGACAATTCCTTAAAGATAGTAATGGTTACTAAAAGTGAGGAAGAGCATATTATGGAAGAAGCAATAGGTTCACAGATTGCCGACTATATACTGAAGCCTGTTAATCCGAATCAGATTCTTTTATCATTGAAAAAAAATCTTCAGGAAGATAATCTGGTTGAACAAAAAACCATTTTGCAATACCAGCAGGAATTCAGAAATCTTTCTATGGAACTTTCTTATTTAAAATCTTATCAGGAATGGGCGGAATATTATAAGAAAATTCTAAACTGGGAAATTAAATTTGATAAGGTAACTGATAACGAATTTGCAGATCTTCTACAATCTCAGAAAGAAGAAGCCAACATTCAGTTTGCAAAGTTTATTGAAAATAATTACGAAGAGTGGTTAAGCGGAAGCGATAAACCATCGATGAGCCATACCCTTTTCAAAGATAAAGTAAAACCTGAGGTAGAAAAAAGTAAGGTTCTTCTTCTTATGATAGACAATCTAAGATATGATCAATGGAAAGTAGTTGAACCTCTATTTACAAAGTATTATAATAAAGTGTCTGAAGATTATTATTACAGTATTCTTCCAACAGCTACTCAGTATGCAAGAAATTCATTTTTTGCAGGCTTATTACCATCTGAAATAGAAAAACGTTTCCCAGATAAATGGTTTAACGATAATGAAGACGGAAATAAAAACGAATTTGAACGTGACTTTCTCGAGGATCAGATGAAAAGAATTGGCCTTGGTTCAAAATCAATGAAATACTTAAAAGTATTGAATGCAGATTTCGAGAGAAAGATCTATGATGATTTTAATCAACACAAGAATAATGATTTATTGGTGATTGTTTATAATTTCATTGATATACTATCTCATGCCAAAACAGATAATCATATTGTAGACCAATTGATCCGGGATGATAAAACTTTTAGATCTTTAACTTATAACTGGTTTGAAAATTCATCCATCTTAAAGATCATTAAACTTGCTGCTGAAAATGGTTATAAATTGGTGATTACTACTGATCATGGAACGGTATATGTGAAAAAGCCAAGCAAAGTAGTAGGTGACAGAGAAACTTCCACTAATATCCGTTATAAAACAGGTAAAAGTTTAACTTATGATGACCGGGATGTATGGGCTATTACCAATCCTGAGAAATTATTTTTACCCAAAGGAAACCTGAGCTCTAAGTATATCTTTGCAAAAAACAATATCTTCCTGGCTTATCCAAAGAATTACAACCACTTTGTCAACTATTATAAAGAAACATATCAACACGGAGGAATATCATTAGAAGAATGTATTATTCCCATTAGTATATTAGAACCCAAGTAGTTTTTTCATAGTTTATTAATTTTGGGTTCAGGGCGGAAAAAATCAATTGATTTTTTCCGCCTTTTTTAAGGCATCTATTTTGTATACTAATACATACACAATAATTAAATACACTATTATGAAAAGAAGCATTTTTGCTACAGCTGCTATAGCAGCTTTGTTTTTAACCTCATGTAATAAGGAGAAAACTCCTGCAGATACTGCAACAACTGCAACCGTAGATACAATATCTTCAAAACCATCTGATTCAGCTGCTGTTTCAGCCGGTAAGGATGAAATTGTAAAAAGTACCTCAACAGACAGTAGTGGAAAAACACTGGAAATGACGTTCAATAACACCAAAAACACAGCAACAGTAGTATTCAACAAAGAAACGATTGAATTACAGGGCCAAAAGCCCGCATCTGGAATCTGGTATAAGAATGATCACTATGAATTGAGAGGAAAAGGAGAAGAAATTGAACTTACAAAAGATGGAAAAGTAGTTTTTAAAAAATAAAATCTATTATAATAAGATAAAAAGTCGGTTTTGAAATTCAGGGCCGACTTTTTAATTTCCCTACATTTGAAAAAATTTATTTTTTGTATGAAATTAATCACTTATAATGTTAACGGAATCAGGGCAGCTTTTACAAAAGATTTTTTGGGTTGGCTAAAGACTGCTGATCCGGATATCATTTGTATTCAAGAAAGTAAGGCTGGAAACGATCAGATAGACATCGACAGTCTTCAAAAACTTGGTTATCATAGTTACTGGCATTCTGCTATAAGAAAAGGATATAGTGGCGTAGGAATAGGTTCTAAAACTCAGCCCAATCATGTAGAATATGGTTGCGGAATTGAAAGCTATGATAATGAAGGAAGGATTATCAGAGCAGATTTTGATGATTATTCCGTAATTTCGGTATATGTCCCTTCTGCATCTAATATTGAAAGATTAGACTTTAAAATGCAGTTTTGCCATGATTTTCTGAATTATATTAAAATCCTTAAAAAAGAAATTCCTAACCTTATTATTTCAGGTGATTTTAATATTTGCCATCAGGCTATTGATATTCATGATCCTGTGCGCTTAAAAAATGTTTCCGGCTTTTTACCTATGGAACGTGAATGGATGACCAATTTCATCGAAGAATGTGAACTGATAGACAGTTTCAGGTTTTTTAATAATGAGCCTGATAATTACACATGGTGGAGCTACAGGCAAAATTCAAGAGCAAATAATAAAGGCTGGAGATTAGATTATAACTTTACCTCTTATGCTTTAAAGGACAAGCTGTCAAGAGCTGTTATTTTAAAAGAAGCCGTTCATTCGGATCATTGCCCCGCATTGCTGGAATTAGACGTATAAAAACGTTCAAATAAAAAAGCCAACTGAATCAGTTGGCTTTTAAAATTTAATAAATCATAAATTTAATCGACAATTTCATATTCCACCGGAATAGTACCAAGATTGGTATTTCCGATTTCATCGAACGCGGCTCTGGAAATATCCAAAGCTCTTGATGAATGGAAAGGTCCTCTATCATTTATTCTCACTGTAACCTCTTTTCCATTGCTTAAATTGGTAACTCTAATTTTAGTCCCAAAAGGAAGCGTTCTGTTTGCAGCGGTGAATTTTGAATTATCAAAAATTTCTCCGTTTGCAGTTTTTCTACCATTAAACTTATCGTGATAGAACGATGCATAACTTGTTTTTTTCGCATCTGTGGCATTGTTCTTGAAAGAATAAATACCAAAGGCTGAAATCATCATTATGATTACGAGAATGAATCTTTTCATCATTTTGAATTTTATTGGTTTTGACTTGGCAAATGTATCATGAATCTGCTTAAGACCATAGCCGATATGTTAAAAACTGTTAACAAAAACCCAATTCAAAGTTAACAACGTCTGTAACCCTTTACAAATAGGGGTTTTAGAACCCACTGTTAAAAAGTGTTAAAAATACCCCCAAAAAGTTAACATAATTAACTAATTGCGATACACATCATCCATAGATAATATATAATTGACTGATATACAATGTAATAAAAAAAATAAATCATTCTTTATATAATAAAAAAAAGACCAATGAAATATTTCATTGGTCTTTTTAAAGAAGATAAATACTATTATTTTAAATATTCTAATACATAATCATAGGTTCCTGCCGGATAAACTACAGACATACCTTGAGATCCGGTAACCGCATTTCCTTCTGCAGTTCCTAATGTATAGGAATACAAATCTCGCGAATAAACTGTTCCTGAACCTGACTTGTAAATTGTAATACCATACATTGATTTCATCCCATCTGGTGAAGGGATATTTACCGCACTAGATGTTCCTGTAGCTGCAAACGTTCCTTTTACAGCATATATCTGCGAATTGTTTATTAGAGTATGTGTGGCTGTTTCAGAATTTGTTATATTAGTTTTACTTGAGCTTCCACCCATTGCAACCCATCGGCCATTAGAAATATTTCCAGGATTTCCCGGGTTTGAAAAATAATAAAACCCCGGAGAAATTTCCGTAACAATACCTTGCCCTGCAAGAGTCTTTCCACTTGCTGTATTATATACTACCATACCATCAAATTCAGAAACAATAGTTTCATCCTCCATAGCAGCCGTATTAAATTTAAAATTGGTGAGGTCCGTACGGGGAAATCCAAGCCCTCTACCATAATTTTTATTTGCTAATCCTTCAAAATTACTGGCATCCATAAAATAATTTGTATCTCCTAATGCCGGTGTAATAATTCCATTACTCAAAAGCTGGGCATTACCATTAACGCTAAAAAGCAATAAAAAAAAACCTGTTATGTCCAATAAAATCTTTTTCATTTCGTCTTTGTGTTTTTAATAATTAATTTCTACCTGAGAATAAATACCAGGTCGTTCCATTACTATAAATTCTAACTGCTGCTTGCGCTGTAAAAGAAGCCAAACCTTTTGGCGTCCCCACTCCATCTGTTCCGTTAAATTGTACAGTACCTCCGGTATTATTTCTTAGGTATATTGTTCTCCCATTGTATGAAGAGGGTGCTGGTAATATTAATTGAGTTCCTGATGTAAATTCCCAGAAATCAAAATCAGAGTTTGACCAATCATAAGAAGTAGAAGCAGCTTGTGCCAGATTTAGTCTAAAAGTAGTAGGAGCTACTGTAGTCCCCCCTAAAGCAGTCCATTTTGAGGTGGGATCATCATAATAATAGAAACCAGTACCGTTAATGTTTTCTGTTTTACTACCCGGAGTGCCAGTACCTGATGTAACAAAAACGAGAGCTCCATTTTGAGCAGATTGATATGCCTCATCTTTATCTGCCAATTGTGTAACTGTCATTCTTGGAACTAAAACGGCATCTGCCATATTCCTATCCCTAACATTTGCTACTACGTCAAGAGTAGCTGCCGGCGAAGTTGTATTAATACCAACTCCTTTTTGTTGCGCTTTTGAAAGCATAACAAATGAAACCAGCATTACTGCTGTCAATAAATTTTTTTTCATACGTGTTTTTTGAATTTTTAATTACTTTTTGTGATAATTATTATACAAGATTCATAGTTTGTACAGATCCCAACCTATGCTATATTAATCACAAAAACAAAAATAAAATTACTCTTAATCCAATATTTTTTGTGATTTAATGTTGCAGATCTAGTATTAATTATTACTTCTGCAAAGTTAGAGTTAAATTATCAAAAATTCAAATCCACCCTGTCTTACCCTAACTTTAAGAAATAAAAAAGGAACACAACAAACTGGTAATCAAAACAATGTAAAAAATAAATCAAAACAAACAAAAAACAGAATTGTTAATAAATAAATCAATATTATTTTTTATAAAAAAAAAATAATGTAAAGTTTAAAGACTCTACATTATTTTTATGAAAATATTTTTTTTATCTATTTTTTTTTAAATCAGCTCCCCATATAAATCAAATTCTTCTGCAGAGGTTATTTTTACCATAGCGAATTCTCCAATTGAAATATAGGTTTTATCAGCAGGAACTAACACGGTGTTGTCTACATCAGGAGAATCATATTCAGTTCTTCCTACAAAATAATTTCCTTCTTTTCTATCAAAAATACACTTGTAAACTTCCCCGATTCTTTCTTGATTTTTTTCCCATGAAATCTGAGATTGAAGTTCCATGATTTCTTCAACTCTTCCTTCTTTAATTTCCTGAGGTATATCATCATCCAAAACATGTGCTGATGTATTTTCTTCGTGAGAATAGGTAAAGCAACCCAATCTATCAAATCTTTGCTCTCTTACCCAATCTTTTAATTCCTGGAATCTTTCCTCCGTTTCTCCGGGATATCCAACGATTAATGTAGTTCTGATTGCCATATCAGGTACTTTTTCTCTGAACTTTGCCAGTAAGGCATCTGTCTTTTCATGAGTCGTTCCTCTTTTCATTGATTTTAGAAGATCAGAATTTATATGCTGAAGAGGAATATCAATATAATTACAGACTTTAGGCTCTTCTCTGATAATATCTAAGACATCTTCCGGAAAACCACTAGGAAAAGCATAATGAAGTCTTATCCACTCGATTCCGTCCACTTTTACAAGTTCTTTTAAAAGATCTCCAAGTGCACGTCTTTTATAAATATCTAATCCATAGTATGTAAGGTCTTGAGCAATAAGGATCAATTCTTTGGTTCCGGCTTTAGCTAACTTTTCAGCCTCACGCACTAGTTTTTCAATTGGTGTAGAAACGTGTCCGCCTCTCATTAGGGGAATCGCACAAAAAGAGCACGGCCTGTCACAGCCCTCAGATATCTTAAGATATGCATAATGTTTTGGCGTTGTAGTTAATCTTTCACCTACCAGCTCATGCTTATAATCTGCACCTAAATGTTTTAACAAGACCGGAAGATCTCTGGTTCCAAAATACTGATCTACATCAGGAATTTCCTTAACCAGATCTGGTTTGTATCTTTCGGAAAGACATCCAGTAACGAAAACCTTCTCCACCTCTCCCCTGTTCTTCGCATCAACATAATCAAGAATAGTATTGATAGATTCTTCTTTTGCATTATCTATGAAACCACAGGTATTGATGACCACAATATCTCCCTTGTCTTCATGTACAACTTCTTTACCATTCGCCTTAAGCTGACTCATCAAAACTTCAGAATCATATACATTTTTAGAGCAACCAAGGGTTACGATATTAATTTTCTTTTTACCTACAGATTTTGTGCGCATCTTTTTGATTTGAGTGTGCAAAGATACGAAATATTAAAAAGTTTGAATCAAAAAATAAAAACCACTTTAATAAAGTGGTTTTCAGTAAACTGTTTAGAAGTTTTTTTCTTTAAAGCTGGGCGCATTTTTATCTTTTTCGGATAAAAGCATATCTTTTTCATCAACCATCCAATCAATATTAAGATCTGTATCATTAAATCTCACTGCACCTTCCGATTCTTTATTATAGAAGTTATCACATTTGTAAGCAAAGACAGCACTGTCACTTAATACAGAAAAACCATGTCCAAATCCTCTTGGTATATACAATTGAAGCTTATTTTCTCCTGTAAGCTCAATTCCAAACCATTTTCCAAAAGTGGGAGAACCCTCTCTTAAATCCACTGCAACGTCCCAAACTTTCCCTTCAAGACAAGACACTAATTTTGATTGTGCATGTTCACCTTTTTGCAAATGTATCCCTCTTAAAACTCCATAAGATGATTTAGAAATATTATCCTGAACAAAATGTCCATTCATTCCCGTCAATTCTTCAAATCTTTTTTCATTATATTTCTCAAAGAAGTAACCTCTATCATCTTCGAAAACCGTAGATTCTATAATGTAGCAGTCTTTAAGTGGGGTTTCTTTTATTTTCATAAAGTTTATATATCTTATTTAAGTATCCAGTATTTTATTAGTTGTAAGCAAAAACAATGATATCACCTGGTAAAATACTATCATTATATTTTTTTAATAAGGACAGTTCCATGCTTTTGCCTGTATTGTTATCCACTTTTCTCATTCTCATTTTGGGTTGGTATTCCAATCGCATATTTTCACTCAAGGATTTGTTTTGTACAATAATGAATTTATTCTTTCCATTAGACATGATAGAAACTATAGCCTCTTTTCCGTATGTTGTAAAAAATTTAAATTGTTCGGGTACAGAGTATAATTTTTTTGTTCCTTCTGGTATATTAATACCGGTATGAAAAACAGCGACAGATTTAGCTCCTGAAAATACCCATGCGAGTCTTTGTATTTGCTCATTAACACTTTTTACTACATTGTAAGTAGGTGTAGGATTACCACGATCATCAACTATTGAATATCCATAATTTTCCTTTCTCCAATTGGCTTCATAATTCAGCGTCCAATAGGTAAAATACTGTAATCCTTGAGCCCCATATAATAAATTCCCAAATTGTTGAAGCTTAATTCCTGAAACTGTAGGTTGGCGATAGTCATAATGAATTGTTGAACATGCAAAAGCCCAAAAATCAATGTCCTTATTCAAGCTAACACTTCGTAAATCCTCCAAATTTTTATACCAATCAATTCTCACCTGATCTTTTACAATTGGATAATTATCAAAAGAAAGAAAGCTTACGGGTACTTTCTGTACAAAAGTATTTAAATAATCTCTATATGTAATATTATTTAGTAATTTCGGTTCTACATAATTAGGGAATAAATTAATGTAAATTATGTGATAAGGATCTATCTTTTTAATTTTTTTTGCAAGGATAGCTAAATTATCAAAATCACTTGGATTAGGTTCATCCCCGATGCAGTAGCCATACAATGCAGGATGATTCTTAAAAAGATTTAAAGTACCTTCTGTATCGGTAAATAGTGAAGAAACTCTAATGATCAATTTAACGTTCGCTTTTTTAGCAGCATCTAAAGCAGTTTTAACTTCTTGATCGGAATTATAAAGTGTATAACAAATATCTATACCTGCACGTTTCATAGTTGAAAATTGACTTACAGTTGAATACTCTCCAGGAGGAACTCCATGAAATCCAAAAATAGGCATCCTTTTCTCTTGAGATATTACAATGTTATACACCAACAAAAATACTATGATCACTAAATTCCTAATCATTTGTCTAAGATTATTAGTTACTATTTAAGGTCAAAACGACCTTAACCGTCCTCAACAAAATCTTAATATCAAGTAAAGGAGAATAATTCTTGATATAGTACAAGTCATACTCCAATTTTTCTAAATTATCCTTAGGAGTAGCTTTGGGTAAATTCACCTGAGCCCAACCTGTAATACCAGGTTTTACTAAATGACGTAAATCAAAATAAGAGTTTTCAGCTACTGATTCTTCAACATATTTTTGCTGCTCAGGTCTTGGTCCAATTAAACTCATGTTACCATTGAGAACATTAAAAAGCTGAGGTAATTCATCCATCTTTGTAGATCTAAGAAATTTTCCTACAGCAAGAAGTCGATCATCATTATTCTTAGTATAATCACCATTATGTCCATTCTTCATTGTTCTTAGTTTATATATTTTGAACTTTTTAGAATTCTTTCCTACTCTCTCCTGAGAAAAAAAAACATTTCCGGGAGAATTTATAAACACTAATAAAGAACCAAAAATTATTATAGGTAATGCAAATGGTAATAAAAGTACAGAAACAGATAAATCTATAAACCGTTTTAAAACAAAGTCGTTTTTCTCTAATCCAATAGAAAATACATCGTCTGCTAAATACTCATTGGCATTTAGTTTTACTAAAGGTATTCTTCCATTAATTCGCTCATAAAATTCGTGAACTTCAAAGACTTTTATACCTTGAAGTTTAGCTTCAATAATTTCATTTGTAATTTTTTCAGGAAGATGGTTTAAATCTGAGGTTTCGATAATTATAGTTTTTACGTGTAATTTTTTAATATAATCAAAAATACTTCTGTGATTAATATCTGAATTAAAAAATACTGATTTATGAGATTTTTTAAAATTTTCTGCCTCTAAAATTTTTAATGTTATATTACTAACATTTATAAAAAGATATCTTTCGTTAAAACTGGAAAGATTTAAATATTTTTTCATGCTACGTGTTTCTCACAAATCTACTTTTAAATTTCTATATCATGTATTAACATCAACATAATTTGAATTTACAAAAAAAGTTTAAATCTCAGACTTTACTATAAATGTTGAAAAGTCTTCGAAATCCACCTTTTATATGGATAATAAAAGGGAACTTTAATATCATGTTTCCTAAAGGCATTTAAGATTTCTTGTTTCCCTTTTTTAATGTTTGATAAACTTTTATTTGATTCCCCTCCTAATCTCATCTTCAAAATAAAATTCTCAAGGTAGAATGATGAGATCTGATGCTTTTCTAAAAACCTCAGCATAATTTCAAAATCGGCAGCAATTCTATATCTCAAATCAAATGCTCCAAAACTTTTGTAAACCTCCTTTTTAACAAAAAAACACGGATGGGCGGGATGCCAACCCTTACTGAAAGCTTTTCGTGTTCCTGTTTTCCATTTTCGGACAATTTTATCGGTGTTATTTTCTTTTACATAGTATAAATCAGCAAACACAGAATCTACTTTCTCCTTATCAAAACAGTCTAAAATTTCTTTAAATGAATTTTCTGAAATATAAAAATCATCAGAATTAAGTAATCCTATTACATCTCCTGTCGACATCTCAATTCCTTTGTTCATTGCATCATAAATACCATTATCTTTCTCACTTATCCACTTCATCTTTCCCTCAAAAAGGGGTTCGTATGACTTTATAATCTCCAAAGTGTTATCGGTAGACCCTCCGTCTACAATTATATATTCGATATTTTTATAAGTTTGTTGTAGAACAGATTCAATTGCTGTTCTCAAATATTTTTCACTATTCCAGCAAACCGTAATGATACTTATTTTCATAACATGTTTAATTTATAAGGAATACTCTGAAATCTTTTTCTGAACCTGTTCTGAAATCCACGTGTAGGTCTTTTCCATTCCAACTTTTAGTGGTTGAGAGACCATCCAACCAATTTTTTCATTGTATAGCTTATTATGAGAATTTCTACCTTTTACTCCTAACGGACATTTAAATCCATATTTATCAAAAAACTCTTGCCCGTCAAGGTTTCTTATTTTTATATTTTTTTGGGATATATCAATGGCAATCTGAGCTAGTTCATTAATTGAAACCATTTCTTCGCTTCCGATATTTACAGGTCCTAAGAAATCCGATTCCATCAGTCTTAAGACAGCTTCAATACATTCATCGATGTAAAGAAAAGATCTTGTTTGCTTTCCATCGCCCCATACCTCAATTTGCCCATTTTCATTTTCTTCTGCTACTTTTCTACACATAGCCGCTGGCGATTTTTCCTTTCCACCCGTCCAAGTTCCTTGTGGTCCGAAAATATTATGAAACCGTGCAACTCTTACATTTAAGTTATAATTTCTATTATAAGCTAGGTAAAGTCTTTCTGAGAATAATTTCTCCCAACCGTATTCAGAATCGGGATTAGCAGGATATGCAGAATCCTCCTGACAATTAGGATTGTTTGGATCCAATTGATTATGTTCCGGATACATACATGCGGAAGAAGAATAAAAAACCTTCTTAACTTTCTTTAGAACGCACTCTCTTGCAACATTTAAATTTATCATTGCAGAATTGTGCATTACATCAGCATCATGTTCACCTGTAAAAATATACAATGCTCCTCCCATATCTGCGGCTAATTGGTAAACCTCATCCACATTTTCCTCAATAACCAATCGTACAACACTAGGATCAGTAAGATCTCCAATAATGAATTCATCACAAATCTCAGAATGATCAAAATATTCATGCTTCTTTATATCACAAATTCTTATATGATTTCCTTCACTTTTAAGTCTTTTTGCCAAATGCCCACCAATAAAGCCACCACCTCCCAGTATAACAATTTTTTTCATATCTGTACTTACATTAAATTTTAATTTTTCTAAACGTTTAGAATCTTTTACAAAATTAATATCTTGCTTTTAATTTCCAATCTACATTTTCCTTTTTTAATATAGATAGGCCTAATAAACTAAAACAACCAAAAGTCACCAAATAATTTCATAAACTTGAGCATAATTTTACAATATTTTTAAGTAGCCCGTCATTTAATATTCAAGAACAATTATCTTGTAAAAATTCAGGTGAATAACAAATGATATACACTTTTTTTAAATCATAAAAATAAAGTTATTTTGTTAATAATTCTATTACTGTTTTAATTTTATCACTAACCTTAGGAATAGACTTTTTAACAGACTGAAAATCAATAGATTTAACAAGAGCGTCTTTTATAGCTTGAGTGCTATTGGGATCAAAAATTACTGATGGTTCACATACTTCATATAAATACGGCAAATCTGCTCCTATAATATCACACCCACAATCCAAAGCTTCAATAATACCAAGTCCGAAACTTTCACTTAAAGATGGAAAAATCAAGTATCTATTTGCTGTGTAGTATTTGTATAATTCCGATCTTTTTATAAATCCAATGTTTCTTATAGGATAATTAGAAGCTATTTTATCCTCTATATATTTATACAGTTCTTGAAAAGATTGATCCACAGTTAATATAAGCTCTCCTTTTTTCTCAGCATCATAAAATTCACAAAATGCGTCGATTAATCTTAAGTGATTTTTGTGTAAGAAAGGATGGCTAACATAAATGTAACCAAAATTATTACGCTCACTGCTTTTATTTCCGGATATAGGCGGATAAAAAGGGAGATTCATAATCTGACTATCTTTTATATTATATTTCTCATGTAATTTTACCTTTATATTGCTATTCTGTACAATCCAATAATCTGTATTCCGTTTCAAAAATTTAATAATCATTGTTTTAGCAATATATCCACAAGTAGTTTTAAATGGAAGCTCTTTTGGTATTTCTAAATAAATTCTATGATGAAAAAATGTGTAAACTGTTGCTTCCAGTTTTATTGGTGGTGGTACATTTCCAAAACAAAAGATTTTGGTGAACGTGCTTCTATTTTTTCTGTAAAAATTAAATCTTTTAAAAAAAGATGATTTTTCAAATAAAATTTTATTCGTTTTTTTTATTTGATATGCATTTTTAGATATTCTATCATCAAACAAATAAAAAACATTGACATCAGTTTTCTCAAGTTCAGAAACCAGATAGTCTAAAAGAACTTTCCCCCCGGTCTGATGAGTATATATTGCATCAATCAGTATCATTACTTTTTATTTTATTTTTTTTAATCTCTCAATTGTTTCAATCGTTTGTTGATAGGAATTTTTCTTTCCGGATATGAGAAAAAGATATTTTAATATATAATAGGAAAACAGTCTTTGGAATATAAATTTTTCGAAAATAAAATTAAATTTCTTATAATATAATTTTGTAGATTTCATTTCTTCTTCAAATGACTTTACACTAACTTTCTGTCTATCATCTATTAGATGCTTATATATGAGTTTATTCTCAAAATGTGTTTTGAAGTTATGATCTATAAAACGTTTTATAATATCAGATTCCTCTCGATATAAAAATATATTTTCATCAAACAATCCAATTTCTTCAAATTTAGATTTATCTATAAATAACAATGCTCCAGAAAGAAAACAAAATTTTTCCAGATATATATTCAATTTATTTAGTAATATCATTATTGGGGTAGTAAATAAAAAAAATTCATATTCAGGACGAACCCAAAAAGATAAATTGATGCCACCAAATTGTTTTCCACCAACAACAGCAAGTTTTTTATTTATTTTAAATAATTCAATTATTCTACTAAACATAGGCTTTTCCATAATAATATCTGGATTTGCAATACATACAATTTCAGATTTGGAAACTCTTATGCCCACATTATTTCCTTGTCCATATCCTCCATTTGAAGGATTATGTATCAATAAAACATTTGAGAAGCTATCAGATATAAGCTTTTTCATTTCTATGAAGATTTCTATCTTACTATTATCAACAATAATAATTTCTATATCATCATCTAAAAGATCATTTTGTCTATAAACAGAATGGATGCAATTAACAATATCATTCAAGGAATTGTAGGTGACAATAATTACAGATATTTTTTTCATATTAATCAATCATGCCTTTAAGGTTATCTGAAGATTTTATCATTTCTAAAAACTCCTCCATAAAGTGGTTTTCAGGAAACAAATAACCAGGAATAATATAAATAAACATTGCGCTAATAAACACAATTCCACACAAAATTATAAATCGCCCCAATTTCACCTTTGGATTCTGATTTTTGATAAAGAAAATATAATAATATAACATCCATATAAAAGAAAAAGGCATTACGTATCGATGTCCTATAACCTGAATAAGAAAAGAGGCTGGTATAAAAATTATTGGAAAAAATGCAATTTTATTGAGAAACCTAAATTGTGGATCTTCTACAATTTCAGGGCTTTTCTTTAATAAAAAAAATGTTTCTAAGTATAAAAATCCTGTAAACAAAATATAAGGAATCGCATTAAAAAGGCCTCCAAGAAAACTACTTCCCGCATTAAAATAGCCTCCGTAATGACTTAAAATTTCACCTAAGGTCGAGTTATAAATATAGAATGTAACTAGAAAGACAAGTAATGAAAAACTAAGAATATAAGTATAAAACTTCTTTGCTGGCACAAAATAATATACAGGAATACAAACAAGTAAAAATGAAAGCCCGGAATGGCATAGTATTGATAGAATGATGCATATTATTGAGAGGATATATTTTTTCTTGTAAAAAAGAAAATAAAAACCACTCATTAGAATTGGAAACCCCATATAGTATCTGATCTGGTTAGCCAAATGTACATTGTCCAGTATCAGATATGCTAAAAAAATAAAGAAAATATTCTTTGTAAATCTGGAAATAAAAAAATAATACAAACTAATTATAAGAAAAATATGAAACTGGTAAAGCTCAGTATACTGTAAATTCAGACCTTTCTTAAAAATCAATGTGAGCCAATAAAAAACAGGATCTGTAGAAGTTTCCTCTCGTTTAAAAAACAAATAATACATACCCCAGTCTGCAGTATAGGTAAGATCCAGAAAACAGTATAACAAGCCTACAAATAAGAGACTATTAAATACATAGGCAATAAATCTTGAAGGTAGTCGCTCAATAAATTGTCCTACATAAAATAAAATAATGGTGAAAATAATTAGAATAGCCAAATCAAATTCTTGTTTTATACATTTTTTAGTAATGATAGATTTTTATTTATGTCTTCACTATAAAAAATATCAATATTTTTCTTTATAAAATCGTCAGTAAGACTATTAAAGTCTAATTTCAATAGCTTTTCAATAATCTCATCATTAAATCTTTTCTTAATTATTTTTGCGGGATTTCCGCCAATCACTGAATATGGAGGAAAAGATTTTGTGACAATAGATCCGGCAGCCACCACGCAACCCTGACCTAGTTTTACTCCAGATAAAATTAAGCAATCTGTTCCTATCCAAACATCATCTTCCAGAATAATGTCACCTTTAGAAAAAGCTTCTTCTTCATTTAGAAAAAAAGATTTAAATGGATATGTCGATATAAAGTTAGAAAAATGATTTCCACCTAGAATAAATTTAACACCTTTGGCTATGGAACAAAAAGAGCCTATACATAAAAATTCATCTTTTTTCCGAGTATAACTATATACTTCTAATGGTCCATATGTATTATTACCTACCAGAACTTTTTCTAAGGGAAAAATAACAACAGGGTAAGTAAAATTATGCTTGTTAATTTTCTTCCATCGATAAGTGTAGATTCCTAATAATACAGGATCATAAAAAATTTTTAAAAAAAACTTTACAATATAAAAAATCATCTCTTTAAAAATTTGCTATAAACAATAACTAATTCCCTCCTAAATATGATATAGTAAAAAAGACCATAAAATATTAAAAAAACTGATATCGGTAGTATATTATTAAACAATAAGGAGCTACTGATTTCCATGATTTGCAAAACACCAAAAAGAATTATAAGTCCTAAGATAAGATATAAAATAATGTTCAGACTTTTAAAAAAACTTTGTCTGGTAATATTAGAGACGAAATATGACGTAATGATATATTGAATGAAAAATTGAATAAAAATACCCAGACAAATACCATTTATGCCATATGAATATAGTAATAAAAGGATAACAATACCTATTACTTTGGTTCCAACCTCGATCCAAAAAAAATTATTTGTCTTACCTAATACTTGAAAAACATTCATATTTAGAACAATAAGCGGATAAAAGATGATTGAACCAAGTAAAATCTGAAAAGGCAATACCA
This sequence comes from Chryseobacterium sp. Chry.R1, assembly GCF_039645525.1. Taxonomy (NCBI): domain Bacteria; kingdom Pseudomonadati; phylum Bacteroidota; class Flavobacteriia; order Flavobacteriales; family Weeksellaceae; genus Chryseobacterium; species Chryseobacterium sp. Chry.R1. The sequence goes on along the minus strand of NZ_CP151793.1, from coordinate 2,084,146 downwards.
TGTTTTCCCAATCCTTAGATAAAGAAAAAATAATAATTTGATGTGCATAAATTATGACTATACTTAGCAAAGGCATCATCACTGTAAATATTATTTTATTAAACAGTAAAGTGTTCTGGAAAAGTTTTGATTTATCTGTTTGAAGTCCCACATAGTAGGGAAACAAAACTCTCTGAATAACATTTGTAAAAATAGAAGCAGGAAATATTGTAAATTGATAACTTTTTGTGTAATATCCCAATTCTTTTGCAGGAAAGAATTTCCCTAAAAAAAGTGAATTCAAATTAATATAAATAGAATTGAAAACACCTGCATATAGTAATTTTGAACTGTATTGAAAAAGATTTTTAAATGTTTGAAATGAAAATTTCTCCTTTGGATACCATTTTAAGTTAATAATTAGAAAAACGAGTGTTAACAGATTAAACAGTATATTCTGTGTGATCAAAGACCACAATCCAAAATTACTTACTGCCATTCCAATTCCAATAATACCAGAAATAAAAATAGCAAAAAAGGAAAATTTAGCCTGTGATTTAAAATCAAGATTTATATTAAGCCTAGTTTTATAAATAACAGAAATACTACTAATAATAATAGTAAAAGAAATTATTCTTATGTACAGTGTAATGTTAGTTTTAAAAAAAGTAGCTATATATGGAGCCAATATAAAAATAAATAAATATGTAATCACTCCTATCATTATTGATGCATAAAAGGCTGTGGAAAAGTCTTTTTCATTTCTATTTTTATTAAAAATCAATGCGCTTCCCAACCCACTATCAACAAATACCTGGGATAATGATATAATTATCAATAACATCCCCATAATACCATATTCTCTTGGACTTACAAATCTAGCTAGTACAATTTCAATTAGAATCTGTACCCCTACAATAAGAAATTTATCTACTGTACTCCAAACTAACCCTTTGTAAAGTTTATTGTTAGAGATCATTTTTTAAAGTGCCACCATTTCTTCTTATCACTATGGTAGCCATAGCCATATTGGTTGGAATATCCAAGGTTATTTTTATTAATATCATTTAGAACAAAGGCAACGTTCTTAATACTTTCACTCTCAATCTGCTTATTTGCGAAATCTATAAAATCTTTTTTACTAACTTCTGATCTAACGACATAAAGAGTTGCATCTGCATGTTCTGCAATTAAAAAAGAATCTGTTACTAATAGTAGAGGTGCAGTATCTATTACAATATAATCATATTTTTCTTTAAGTTGATCTAATAGTTCACCATATCTGGAATTTTGTAAAAGATCCACAGGATTCGGCGGAATACTTCCTGAATAGATAAAGTCACAGTTTTCATTAAATCCACTTTTAAAAATAATATCTTCTACCCTACCAATATCTCCATACAAATATTCTGTTAACCCTTTTAGATTTTTAGATTCTTGATGATATCTTTGTAATTGAGGATTTCTGATATCACTTCCTATTACAATTACTTTTTTAAGTGATGAAGCCAATGCTAATGCAAAATTTACACTAATAAATGTTTTACCCTCACCCTTCACAGATGAAGTAACCATAATTACCGGAGCTTTATCATACTTTGGAAGCATAAATTTCAAATTAGTAACTAAAATTCTAAATGCTTCAGCAATAGGGGTTACATCATTAAGTTTAATAATTTCAGATTTTTTATTCGCAACATGCGGTATCTCAGATACGATTGGCCTTGAAGATATTTTTTCAATATCTTTTCTATTAGATACTTTATTATTAAAAAGAATCTTTAAATAAATAATTGAAAATGCTAGTAAAAATCCGCCTAATAAAGCAATAGCAAGAGTAATAGTTTTTCTAGGGGCCACCAACTTTTTATCTACATATGCTCTATCAATAACCCTTGCCTTTTCGGCAGTTATCGCCATAGTAATTGCGGCTTCTTCTCTTTTTTGTAAAAGCAATAAATATAAGTTTTCTTTAATTTGTTGTTGTCTTTCAATATTTCTAAAAAGCTTTTCCTGAAACGGTATCTGACTTATTTTATGTTCAGAGTTACCCATTTCAGATAAAGTATTATTTTTTGCGATTTGCAATGTTGTCTGATTTTTCCGCAATCCTTCACTCAACGCGCCCTTTAAATCATTCAACTGCTTATCAAGCTCTTTTACTACTGAGTTATTTTCAGTAGCGTTTTCCAGAAGCTTATTTCTTTTCATAACGAGCAAATTATACTCCTGTATATTTTTTGCTGCCGCTTCGTTATCTAACCCTATGTTTAAAGGTAATACTTCACTTACATTTTTGCGATCAAGAAAGTTTTGTAAAATTTTGTTTAACTCAAGCTGAGTATCAAATTCTAAAGCTTTAGCTCTGGTCTGTTCCTTAAGCTGAAGATTGATTTTTGCCTCACTGCCTAAATCTACTATATTATTATTTGATTTAAATTTTTGCTTTTCAGTTTCTACATCTCCCAACTCTTTTGAAATCAATAATATTCTTTCGTCTATAAAGTCCTTAGTCTTTTTTGATTCAGAATTTTTATCATTTATAGCATAACTATTATATTGACGAACCAGAGCATTAAGAAAATCCTGTCCTTTTTCCTTATTAGGAAATTCTACTGAAAGACCTATAACAGTTGCATCTTTGTCTAATAGACTAACTTTTAAGGCACTTCGGTAATCAATAACCATTTTATCAAAATCATTATATGAAAAATATATTCTTTCCATATCTATTTCTGACTTTGCCTTATAAAAAGGATTTTTATTAATGATCACATTTGCAAATGGAAGACTTATAGTTCTTCCGAAAGTTCCTTTTATGTCATTGTCCCAGCTCTTTGAGGACAACACTATCTGATTGCCTTTAACAATAATATCAATTGGCTTCTGAGGCTTCTCAGGATCTTGCCCATCCCCCTTTTCATTAATTACATTAAAAATATATGGGTTAGTCTGACCATATAGCTCCAGATCATAATATTTTTGTTTTGCAAAGACTGTTATTTGAAAATTATGCTGCTTGAGTACATCTTCAATAATAGTTCTAGATTTAAAAATTTCCAGTTCATTTTCGATACTATTAGTTCCCATGTTGGTCAATGCTCCCAAACTTTGTAAAACCCCGAAATCACCGGAGGCCGATGACATTTTCTTAGCATCTTTTATTAATACCGAATTTTGAATTTTATAAACTGGAGCTGTAGTTTTTATATAATAAACAGCAAAAAGAAGCATTAGCGCAATAATTACTGCAAAATACTTCCATTTATAAATATATGGAAGTATAAAATCTTTTAAATCAGTTTCCTTACTGTAATTTTTATCCATTTTTAAGGATTATATTATCAAATTGAAGATTAAGTTTTCTTATTTTAAAACGTCTGCAAATATATCTAATATTTTATAATTTATTTTTAATACTTATTAAATATATTGTAGTAGAAGTATTTTTCGGTTATATCAAATTAAAAAATGTTATTATACCATAAATAAATCAGCAATTATAATTACATATGTATCTTGCTATTTTATTTTATAAGTCAACATCAAACCACCCCGGGTAGGAATCAGTTCTCCACTTTTATTAAATTTGGTTGCTCCTTCGTACCTCTGATTATTATCTTTAAAATATCCCTTATAGAAGGATTGTGTAGTCCCTATTCCGGCATACAGATCCAAACCCCAACGATCATTAATTGTAAAATGATATCCTCCACTTATCCCAAAAATAAAAGCAATACCCTTCTGATAACGTCCCGTAACACGAAAGCTTCCATCAGGCAATACTTCAGGGTGTCCATTTTCGTCCAATACACGCTTATCATGCCAGTAATTCCATTTTTGAAGGTTAAATGCGGCCATCGAAACGTAAGTCCCGACATACCATTTTTTCATATTCTCTTTAAAATAATATCTTCCTTCAACGGTCCCCACATACATTTGTAAATGTCTTCCAGAAAAAGATTTCCATGGGGAAACGAACGCTTCGGCTTGTAATGAAATCTTATTTGTAATTGGCTTTTCAACGGCAATATTGTAGATACCTATCGGAGCAAAAAGAGTGTTTACTTTTACTTCTATTTGTGCATTCAGGACAGATGCCAAAAATAAGCTGCTTATAAAGCATAGTTTTTTAATCAGAGATTTCATTAGAATATAACATTTTTCTTATTAATATATTATGATTTGAGTACTGAAAAGGTCTTGAGAAGTATATAAAGGTCATTTTTAAAGGAAAGATGATGATAGTAATCAAGGTTCATTTTTACTTTATCCGGAAATAAAATCTCATCATTATATTGTAATGGATTTTTCTGCTGAGCAAGTATTTGTTCTTCATTCCGATATTTAATTCCTGCTTCACTGGTAAGCCCAGGTTTAAGAAGCAGAACAAAACGATTTTCTCCTTCAAGTTTATCATAATACCCGGGAATATCCGGGCGAGGTCCAACTAAAGACATATCCCCTTTTAAAATATTAATTAACTGAGGGAGTTCATCCAGTTTATATTTTCTCAGCCATAGGCCGATCCTTGATTTTCGAGATGTTTTAGGATCCAATGTTCTGAATTTGTAGACATTAAAAATTTCACCATTCAAACCTATTCGCTTCTGAACAAAGATCCCAGGGAAACCAGTATCTATAGAAGCTATAATTACTAATAAAAAAAACAGAGGTAATAAAAGAATGACAGCAAAAAAAGCTATGCTGTAGTCCATCAACATCTTCCAAATAGGGTATTTTTTCACAATCTCTGGATTCATTACAAATATATGAAATATGTCTCTAATATGAGAAAAATAAGCAAAGTGTACCGATTTATTAAAAAAATATTCACCTGGAATTTATATACAATGACTGTGACATATTTTAGAATCAGCTGTGCTTGAAAAAATCTTTTAAAACTCTAGCAATCCTTTCTTTATGCTCAATAGAAAGGTTAGATCCGGAAGGTAAACAAAGCCCCGAATTAAAGAGGTTCTCAGCTGTTTGTCTTCCATAATATGGAAAGTTTGAAAAGACAGGCTGTAAATGCAAAGGCTTCCAGAGTGGTCTTGACTCTATATTATCATTAAGAAGAGCGAAACGTAAATCCTCTCTTGTTTTTCCCGTTTTTTCAAAATTTATTGTGATTGCAGATAGCCAATGATTCGAGTAGAAATCTTCATTCGGTTCTCTAAAAACATCAACTCCTTCTATATTTTCAAATAGAGCAGTATAAAAATTATGAATACCTCTTCTTGCCTGAATCCTATCATTTAGAACTTTCATTTGTCCACGTCCTATTCCTGCAATAATATTACTCATTCTATAATTATATCCTGTACTCGAATGCTGATAATGAGGAGCATCATCTCTGGCCTGTGTGGACAAAAATATCGCTTTATTCTTATCTTCTTTAGAATGGCATATCAATGTCCCTCCACCAGATGTTGTAATAATTTTATTCCCATTAAACGATATGATACCAAATTGACCAAAGCCACCACAAGGTTTACCTTTATATCTGGATCCAAGTGATTCCGCAGCATCTTCTATCACCGGGATCTTATATTTTTCTGCAATAGATAAAATTTCATCCATTTTAGCAGGCATTCCATAAAGGTGTACGACAATAATAGCTTTGATTTTTTTTCCCTGTAAAAGCCTGTCTTTAATAGCTTCTTCCAAGGTAACGGGACACATATTCCATGTTTCCGGTTCGCTATCAATAAAAACAGGATTGGCATTGCAGTAGGTAATCGGATTGGCTGACGCAACAAAAGAGAAAGTTGAGGTCAAAACCTCATCCTCATTACCTATCCCTAGTAGCATGAGAGCCAAATGTATTGCTGAAGTAGCAGAATTCAGGGCACAAACTTCAATATTGCCTCCAAGAAAGCTCCTTAGATCATTTTCAAATTCATCAATATTATTGCCTATTGAGGTAACCCAGTTTTTCTGAAAAGCATCATCAATGAATTCTAGTTCATTTCCTGAAAGATGAGGAGGGGAAAGCCAAATTTTATCGTGCATCGTGTGTTATTGAGAAGCAAATATAACTTTTCCTACTGAATTTTGACATTCATTTTTTCACTTATGGAAATACTGGTATTTTTTTAGTAAAATAGATTTATTTTTTGATTCTGTCTCCCTGACCTTTTCCACCAACTGTGGCAAAAATATATTTTAAGTAATCCGATACCGTTAGATTTTTAAGCATTTCAGCGTCTTTTTCTGCCAATTCAACCGGTGTTGACATATCAATTTCGTTGATTTGAGCCAGACCTGTAATCCCAGGAAGGAAATTATAAACCCCTCTTTTGTCCCTCTCTTCAATCAAATCTGTCTGATTAAAAAGGTTAGGTCGAGGACCTACAAGACTCATATCTCCTTTTAAAACATTAATAAGCTGAGGAAGTTCATCCAGCTTAGACTTACGTAAAAATCCTCCGAATTTAGTTACAGAAGAGGTACTTGAAAGATGCGTTGCTACAGATTTTGTATTCACATGCATCGTTCTGAACTTCATTAATTTAAATGGTCTTTTTTGCTTCCCCACTCTTTCCTGGAAGAATATAGGAGAGCCGGTATCAAATAAACCGATAATATACAATATTACTCCTATTGGCCATAAGAATAGAATTCCAAAAAAAGAGAACAAGAAATCAAGTACGCGTATCATTATAATAAAATGTTTAAAAGTTGATTTTAATTAAATATTAAAACTTTGAATGGTCTTTGTTAATCCCTCCTGAACTGTTACAGGCAAAGATTTAATTTTCAGCTCTGTTTTTATCTTCTGATTGGAAACGACATAAGATTCCGTAAGCTTTTTTAAGCGTTCTGAATTTAGGGGTAAATGTAATTTATCCCCCAATTTAGCCATTCCTTCAATCATTGTTTTAGATATACTCCACAACTTTGCTTTTTTATTTACTGCAGAATTAATTGTCCTGATGAGATCATTTGTCGATATAGCATCATCATCTGCGAAATTATAAATCCCTGTGGATACATTTTTATTCATGAGGATCTCATTGACAAGGAAGTTGAGGTTATCAATACTTAAAAAGGACCTCTTATTCCCAAATGCAGCTAAAGGCCATGGTAATCCTTTTTTTACCACTTTATACAATAAATTCAGATTCCCCTTATTTCCGGGGCCGTGGATCATACATGGGCGAATAATATATACTTTTTTCCCTTCTGGTAAAGATTGATTAAAAATATATTCTTCAGCTTCTTTCTTGGATTTCCCGTATGGAGTATAAGGGTTTGCTTCAGCTTCTTCAGTTAAAACATGATCTACTCTATCTGCTACAGCTTTTACTGAGCTAAAGTAAAAAAACTCTTTAATTCCTGAGTTTAAGAATTTGTTAAATAATTCAATTGTCAGATCCCTGTTTATTTTATAATACTCCTGGTCATCAGAAGTGTTGGATGTATCATGTGCCTTTCCTGCGAGATGGATTATTGCATCACCATTCATAGGAAATTCATTTCTCCAATTTTCATTTCGGAGAGATAAGGAAGTAACATGATGATCCTTTGATTCTAAGAACGTTGAAAGATTTTTACCTACAAACCCAGATGCACCTGTGATCGTTATATTCATACTATATTTTTTAATCTGACAAAGGTTATTATTTTCCTTTGATGATATTTTCTAAATTGGATATACAACTGGACATTCTGAAATTATCCTCATAATACCTCCTGCTGTTTTCTCCTAATTGGGTAAGTACTTCTTTTGATAATCCGGAAGCCTTTAAAATGGTATTTGCAAGCGATTGATAATCTCCTGCAGAAACTGTAAACCCACAATCGGCCTCTTTAACATTATCTGCCCCTTCTCCATTCAGCATTGCAATAACTGGTTTGGAAGCACTCATGTAGGCCTGTAATTTCGCTGGCACTGTAAGGTTAAATATCGGATCATCTTTCAGAGTAACAAGCATCACATCAGCTTTATAAAAAAAACTGGACATCGCTTCTACAGGAAACCTACCCATTGTAAAAACCGTTTCCTGTAACTGATGTTCTTCTATAAATTCTTTTACGAAGGGCATTTTCCGGCCATCTCCTACCAGTATAAATTTAATATCCTTTTTGTCTCTGAGTTCCAAAGCTGCCTTTACAATATTGTCCAGATCCTGTGCTTCTCCGATATTTCCAGCAAACATCACTTTAAATCCATCGGGTAAGGATGGAATGGGAAAATCTTTATTCCCTTCTGATATCGTATCTTCTGCCCAGTTAGGAAAATAAATGATTTTGTCATCAAAATTTCCTTTCTGATTAATTGACTTTCTAAATCCCTGGGAAGTAATCAAAATTTTCTCTGAATTCTTATAAAATCTTTTGATAACATTTTCATAATAATTCAATATCCATTTGTTTTTTACTCCACCCGCGATGGATAAACTTTCAGGCCATAGATCCATAACCCAGAAATAAACCGGTGTCTTCCATATTTTATTCATGAGAAGAGCAGGATAATACTGTGTTATTGGAGACGGTTCGTGTACAATAATAGCATCAAACTTATTATTAAAACCCATTAAAAAGGCTTTAATCGAAGCAAAAACAGCAAAACTATAATAGTTGATAAATAGCCGTATTCCGCCTCCTTTCCCTCTGGGAAGAAGTAGTGATCTTATTACTTTTACACCGTTAACAGTTTGTTTTCTATTTTTAAAAACACCGTACCCTTCAAAGATTTTACCCTCAGGATAATTGGGAAGTCCCGTCAATACAGTAACATCGTGACCTTTCTTTTTTAGTTCAAAAGCGAGGTCATTACTTTTGAAATTTTCCGGATAAAAATACTGTGTTATTATAAGAATATTCATAAGTTTATTCTTCGCTCCAAACTACCCTCTTAATGTAATCCGTATATGAGATGATAATTCTTACTACTTTTTCAGATACATTAGGCATCGAATAATCGGCAACAGGTCTGAAATTACGTTGCTGCCCTATACTCTGTTGTTGTACCTGCACAAGCCCTTGCATAATACGCTCCGGAGATAAGCCTACCATCATTACACTGGCTTCTTCCATAGCTTCGGGCCTTTCATGAGCCTGACGTATGTTGAGAGCTCTAAAGTTAAGAATTGAAGATTCCTCTGAAATTGTTCCTGAGTCTGATAATACAGCATAAGAACGTTTTTGAAGGGCATTATAATCGTGAAAGCCAAGCGGTTTTAAAAACTGAATTTCAGGACGAACCTCTATTTTCATCTTATCAATCATATTTCTGGTTCTTGGATGAGTAGAAACAATGATAGGATACTGATAATGTTCTGCAATGGCATTTAATGAATCTATAAGTCCTCTGAAGTTTTTTTCAGAATTAATATTTTCTTCACGATGAGAAGATACTACAAAGAATTTTCCTTCTTCAAGGTTAAGCTTTTCAAGGACATCGGAAGCATTTATTTCAGGGAGATAATGATTCAGTACCTCGTACATTGGCGACCCTGTTTTAATAATTCTGTCAGCAGGTAGTCCTTCACGCAATAAATATTCTCTTGCAATATCCGAATATGTAAGATTCACATCAGCTGTGTGATCTACAATCTTACGATTGGTTTCTTCAGGTACTCTTTGATCAAAACACCTGTTCCCTGCCTCCATGTGGAAAATAGGAATGTGTCTTTTTTTTGCAGGAATTGCACACAAGCAGGAGTTCGTATCTCCAAGAACAAGGAAAGCCTCTGGTTTTAGCTCTTCCAGCAAAGGATCTATTTTAATAAGGATATTTCCTATAGTTTCTGTTGCTGTTTTGCCAGCTGCTTCCAAAAAATAATCAGGTTTCCTTAATCCCAGATCGTCAAAGAAAATCTGATTAAGTTCATAGTCATAATTCTGACCCGTATGAACGATGATATGTTCTACTGCTTCAGATGCATCCAAAGCGGATAATACTCTTGATAATCTAATAATTTCCGGTCGTGTTCCAACAACCGTCATTACTTTTAATTTTTTCATTAATTAATATTTTAAACTTCTACAAAATAGGTGTCGGCATCTTCTGGATTATATGCTTCATTAATCCAGAAAATAGTGTACAATTCTTCTTCACCAATATTCTTAATATTGTGGGTATACCATATCGGCATATCCACATATGCAGGATCCGACCCGTCCAGATAAAAATCAAGAACTTCATCAGAATCTATTTTTCTTAGCTGAATTAATGCTTTTCCTTTAATTACAGCAAAACGTTCGATTTTTCTGGTATGAAAATGATTTCCTCTTGTGATATTAGGCACTGTAGTTGAAAATGAACATTGCCCTCCGATGCCTAACCGGATGATCTCAACAAAAGCACCTCTGGGATCTGTATGTTGGGTAAACTTTACCGGGTAGTGCGTTTTATAATCAATATAAGAACGATAAGTATTAAATAAATTATGTTCAAAAGAATCCTTTAATGCAGGAATCTCACCATTCTCAAAATACAAACTTTTGAATTGATTAAGCAGCTCCAACACCTCAGATACTTTTCTGGATGCAGTAGCTTCTATAAAAAGTTCTTCGGTACTTTGTCCTGAACGGATTTCTTTAATAATACGATCAACGAGTTCCTGAACATAAACTAGTTTAACTTCACCATCGTTTGCAATAGTGGGAGTTTCTCCATGTGTTAATTGATAGCAGAATGTAGCAACAAATGAATTATAAAAAGGCTTGCCAAAAGCTCCGAAAACATTTGGAATAATCAAACCTGTTACTTTACCATCATTTTCGTTGGCCCAATTGATAATTGCTTCCCTACCCTCACGTTTTGATTTCCCATACAAATTATCTCTTTCCTCTTGCGTTGAAGATGAGATAAGGACATGCGCCCTGGAATTTGTACGCTTTAATGAACTTACTAAATTTTGAGCTAGGGCTACATTGGTTTCGTAAATCACTTGCTCACTTTCATGACGGTTCATCGCCGCCAAATGAACAATAACATCACATTTAGAAACGAAATCATCTAGCTTCTCCTGACTTTCAAAAAATTCTTTTTTAAATTCAACGCGCTCAAATTCCTCTGGAAATAATCCTAAAGTATTATATAAGTGACGACCGACAAAGCCATTCTGGCCAGTAATTCCAATTTTTTTCATTTACTTTTTTATAACGTCTTTATAATAGCTATCAAGCATTTGTTGCTGAGACTGATCTTTACTCATTTTCCTCGAATAGTCTGCTTTAAATGCTGCACTCGTTTTAGAAATATTATAATTATATTCTTCAGACTGCCACCAGATAATGGTATCAATCTGGTTACTTGCTATTCTTGAAATATAATAACTGAAAAGATCTTTTGGAACCAGCTGATTGCTATATGCTTTGCTTGATGGATGGTATCTTTGATTAACGATAGGGTAAACCGGTTTCCCTATCTTTTGTCCTATTTGTTTTGCCAACTGAATATTAGAATCAATATACTTATTTTGAACATCAGCTTTAACTTCTGTCAAGGGATAAAATATATATACAGAAGGTGCAATAAAATCAAAATTGGAAATCAGGGAAGAAAGATCTAAATTTTTGCTTTTCCAATTCTGATCAGGACTCCAGAAATTCCTTGTAGGTAGACCATAAAAAGACCATTTTACATTAGGCCTTAAATCTTTTGCTTTTTTAATAGCCTGTTCAAACTGAACTCTCGAGGCATTGGAAACATCTGACCCTTTAATTAAATTGTCATACATTACTCCTTCCCAATCGAGCACTGCCATCCCTCTTTGATCTTTGTCGGGATACATTTTTGTAATTGTTTTAATCAGCTTGGCTTCATCATACTTATTATTCGTTACAAATGTATTTTGATATACAAAATCCACTGTGGGTAAGTTATTTTCATTAATGAAAGCTGTAATTCCTTTACTGGAAGAATTCGCCATATAGATCTTTTGGGCAAAACTCAAACAGCCGATAAAAAACAAAAAACTAAAAACTAACTTTTTCATATTTTTTAAAATAATTGGGTTCAAACCTATATTCATCATTTACTTCACCTATCCCATAATCCGCCAATACCAACAACTTGCTGTTTTCTTCAAGGCTTTGAATAGCCGTTATGCAGCCTGCAGGAACATGCAGATAAGTAAGCACTTCATTTGTCAATGTAAATTTTTCAACAGGCAGGTCTTCTGATGGGGACTCGAAATCATCCAACTTAATGACGGAAATTTCAAATCTACCATTCATACATGCAAACCAACGCTGTTCAATCTTATGGCCTTGCCAGCCCCTAATAAAATCAATTGAATGGTTTTCAATTGTATATATACGCTTAATTAAGGAAGCATCGAACTCATTGTTATAAGTAATGACCCCTCTTGCATCTTCATATCTATTTCCTGTTAATATCATTAGGCTGTGTCTTCAACAAATTTAAATTACAAAAGACTTTCTTACGGATACTGCATCACATCTTCACCAAATATTTCTTTTCTTATCAGCGGAAGAGTAGATATTAGTTTCTTTAATCCTTCAACCCCTTGTTGCTCTGTATTATGCGAATGATAATCTTCAATTCTTGAAATATCCTCTTCTCCTTCAGAAAAATACTTCGCGTAGTTTAAGTCACGATTATCTGCGGGAATACGATAGAAATCTCCCATATCTTCTGCTTTAATCATCTCTTCGCGGGTGCATAATGTTTCGTATAGTTTTTCACCGTGACGTGTTCCTATAATTTTTACAGGAACTTCTTTGCCTGTCAATTCAATCAATGCCTGAGCCAGATCTCCTATACTACCCGCTGGAGCTTTGTTTACGAAAAGATCGCCAGGATTAGCATTTTCAAAAGCGAATAAAACCAAATCCACTGCATCTTCCAAAGACATAAAGAATCGGGACATATTAGGATCGGTTATTGTAATAGGCTCTCCTTTCTGGATCTGGTTCAGAAACAAAGGAATTACAGATCCCCTGGAAGCCATTACATTTCCGTAGCGTGTTAAGCAAACTGTTGTATCCTTTAAATTACGGGCCTCAGCTACTGCTACCTTTTCCATCATTGCTTTAGAAATCCCCATAGCATTGATCGGATAAGCTGCTTTATCTGTAGACAGGCAAATTACTTTTAAAACTTTGTTTGCCGAAGCAGCACGAATAACATTCTGCGTTCCCTCTACATTCGTTTTTACAGCCTGCATAGGGAAAAACTCACATGAAGGTACTTGCTTCAATGCAGCCGCATGAAAAATATAATCTACTCCTCTCGTTGCAGGCTCTACAGAATTATAATCTCTGACGTCTCCAATGTAATATTTGATCTTCTCATTTTTATACAGATTACGCATGTCATCCTGCTTTTTCTCATCACGCGAAAAAATGCGGATTTCTTTAAAATGATCGGTTTGCAAAAATCGGTTCAAAACAGCAGTGCCAAAAGATCCTGTACCTCCTGTTATTAATAAAACTTTATCTTTAATTCCTTGCATTACTTTGTATAATCGTTAATCGTTATTTTTAAATTTTCTTTTAACATTTTTTCATGTTTTACTACCTCTTCTTCATTAAATCTTTTTTTTATGAATTTAGCAGGTGATCCCCCAACAATTGAATAAGGTTCAACATCTTTTGTAACTACTGAATAAGCAGCAATAATTGCTCCATTACCAATTTTTACTCCTCTATTAATAAAAGCACCGTATCCAATCCAAACATCTTCACCAATTGTAGTTTCAAGATCTGATTCCCTGCCTGAAAAAATGATAGGTTTTTCAGGATTCTTATAATAATGGTCACCACCAACAATTTTTACTTCCGGAGCTAACATAGTATATTTGCCAATACTTACTTTGCTATAAATTGTACAATTAGGACCTATATAGGAATACTCACCAGCTTTCAAATCCCTCGCAATATTTGATTTGCCACCCATATAAAAAGTCTCATGTACGTTTTTTAAATGATACTTCTTTCTATAAATAATCATTTTTACATTTCTATAAATCTTTCTTAATTTATTTCTTATTGAAGTCATTTATAATTCTTTTTATAATTTTAATCTGATATTCTGGATTGTATTTATCACGTATTATTTCTCTACAACTTTCAGATATATTTTCTTTATTTTTTTCTGAAATTATCCAATCCTTGATCTTAGATTTCAAATCCTCTAACGAATCTTCGGTGAAAAAATCTCCCGAAACTCCAGGAATAATCGCCTCAAATTCCGGCATCTGATTCTTAAAGTTAGAATGAGTAATAACGGGAGTACCGTATACCAATGAATGCATTGCCGTTAATCCAACATTCCCCGGCGAAATACATAAGTCTGCATTCCTAATTAACTCACCAATCTCTTCTTCCTTATAGGTAGCTCCATAAAACCATACATTTGCATCTAAACCACTTTCAGCAACTAATTTACGTAGATCACTTTCTTTTTCTCCCTTTCCAATTATTACCAAATTAATAAATATGTTATCCTTTTGAAGTTCTCTTAAAACAAAAATGATTTGTTCAATTTTTTTTCTTTTTTGTAGTCTACCTATGTAAAATATTATTTTATTATTATTTTGAAAAAAATTCCTGTAAATATCTGTTGCAACTAAAGACTTATAAATTTCATTTTGCCTCTCAAAATCTAAAGAGTTATAAATAACTTCTAATTTTTCTTCATTTATCCCTTCTTTTATCATTAAGTCTTTTGCATAATTACCATATAACAAAATTTTATCAGCAAAGGCAAAATATAATTTCTTAATCATCCTTTTGGCTGTACCTTCGTTTCCATACCAACCATGTGACCATAGAATAATTTTTTTTCCTCTCAGTTTTAATAAAATAAATAATAGCCAATGGGTAACACAAAAATATTCGCCTAACAGAATGTAATTAGAATAGTTCTTAAAGGCAAGACCTAATAACCCTTTCTGCCAATACAATATTTTATAAAGCTTTACAGATTTTAAAGTTCCTTTATATCCTTTCAGTTTATTGTAATCAAAAGTCTTAATATCTTCAGAGTTATCACCAAAATAAAAATCAATGGCTAACTCCTCATCCATTTTTTTAAATATTGGCTCTCTGTAATGTTGACCAAAGTTATATATTAATACATTTTTATCTTCCATTCTTTGAACTAAATAATTTAGAATTCATCATTCCCAATGCAGCAAATAATAAAATACTATTCCATAGGGCTCCTGTAAATAAGTGTTGACAAATAGCATTAATGAAAATGATATACACAAAAATTTTATAATCAAATTCTATTTTATAAAATTCCTTCAAGGTATTCACCATCATTAAAAGAAATATAATTAAACCAATGATTCCCATTCCCATGGCTACTTCAAGTAAAATATTATGAGGATAAATCCCTGATACTTCAATTCGTCCCCCAAAAATTGGATTTGCCACAAATTCATTAATAGCAGCCTCCCACAAAGTATTTCTTCCACTTGAATCTCCTCCTTCCACAGCATTAGAGGTCCTGTTAAGTAAGTTACTTCCCGTCAGGTTTAGTATATATAGGAATACAGGTATAAAAAGTATTGTCAATATTACATACTTAAACTTTGAGCCTTTTGATGATGCTGTATAAAAAAGAATAGATAAAATCAAAGCTAAAAAAGCTCCCCTGGTAGACCCTAGTGCAAAAATCATTAAAGAAAGAACAGCATTTAATATAAAGTATACCTTATTAGCTGTTGTCTTTTTTGCGCAAAGCTTGTAATAAGGCATAAGCAAGGATAAATTTAAAGCAGCACCATAAGCCAAAGCCAAAGGGCTAATAATATCGCTATTTTCCATTCCTGATTTATACTTTAGCATACTTATTCTCCCTACCCCTGAAAATAAAGCATCTTTATAAAGGTAAATAGTACATAATGATAGCAGAAAACCAGATAATATAATTGTCTTAATTATTAACGGTAAATATTTTTTCAAATCAACATTTGAAAAGAAAATAAATGTCGTAAGACAATAAATAATAAAATATAGTATATATTCAAACCAATTCCTTGAAAGCAAAGCATGGGGTAAGTTTTCTGTAAAAAGTACTTTTAAAACATAATAAAAAAATAAAACAAAAATGAGAAAAGTATTTTTATTTGTATAAAATTTACCATTAATTCTAACCAATATGATCATCAATAAAGGAAATACTAATCTTACTGGTAATGTATAAAATCTACTTAAAGATTTATTACCAGTAAAAAGTATTAGCTCTAATCCTATATAAAATCCAGAGAATAGGAAAAAAGAATAATATTTAATGATAAAGTCTTTGACTTTTTCTCTACTTAACATCTATTCTAAAACTTTTCAATATAACTTAACCATCTGTTCTCCCATAATTCTTTAGAAAAACCATTTTCTAGCGTTCCTTTTGAATTTTCGGAAAGAATTTTTAAGTGATTCTTTTCCATTAAAATTATCTTTTCAATTACTTTAAAATATTCACTCGACTTTGGTTCTACCAGAAAACCGTTAAAGCCATCGATAACAATATTAGTCATACCTCCAACATTAGAGGCGATAGGAATTGCACCACATGCCATTCCTTCCAATAAAGAAAAAGAAGTACCTTCGCTTCCATAAGTTGGTATTAATGTAATATGGTGATTTAAGTTAAACTCATCACCTTCACCCACTTTAAACTTAGTAATTGTTACATTATCATTTCCTGCAAATTGTTTTTCAAACTTATCTTTGTATGGACCATCACCAGATAATGTAAATTTAACAAAAGGATATTTGCTTAAAACTTTCGGAATTAAATCAAGCATAATCTCGCTTCCCCTTTCAAATGAGAAACGTCTTGCAAACAATATTTTAAGTTCTTTGCTATCTTCTGCATTAATACTCTCTTTAAAAATCTTATCTGCGTAATTTGGTATCACCGACGCATTATCAGTAATACTTCTCGGTAATTGAGTTCTTATCCAATTCAAGTAATTATAGTCAACACAAATTACATTCTTATATTTTTTAAAATTTTTCCGAGCTTTATAGCACTGCAATTGTTTAAAAATAGTCCCAAAAAAATTATTTTGCCAAACAGGATTTAAAAGATTATAATACATCAAATCAAAAGTGATCCCATGTTGTATTGCAATTACATTTTTGAAATCAGTTTTAAAACCTATGGTATCAGTTCCCCAGATGATGATATCATCTTCTTTAAATCTAGAAGCAAAAAAATTAAACATTTTTTTCACCTCACTTAAAACATTTCCACTGGTTGATTCATAAGAATTAATACTTATATCACTTATAACACTATGATCTGACCGTTTTGCCAATTGATAAACTTCTACCTTATGACCCTTCTTTGCAAAAATATCATTCAGCGATTTGATATAATTCTGTATTCCTCCGATGTAGATTTCTTTTTTATCGACATCCGCAAAATTGGAATACAATATGTGTATGGTCTTTAATTGTTGCATATTTTTTTGATCAATTCTTTATACTGTTCCTGAACAATTCCTTTAAATTTAGCAGTATTAGTGATAATAACTTTTTTATGTTCTACATAATCTGCTTCCACCTTCTCTACAAGATCAGTGATCTTATCCAAATCAAAATCATTCTTCCAACAATAGGCTCCTCCCCGATAATTTTCAGCAATCATACTTAGTTTTTGCTCTACCTCAATTGTAATGAAAGGGATATGAAGCATAGAAGCAAATACAGCTCCATGGAACCGGGCTGTTATATGAAGATCAAAATCAGAAAACTGCATATAAAATTCATCGAATGTCATCTTATCAGCATCCCATTGTATAAAGCTCTCATTATTTTCGAGAAAATATTTAGTCCAGAATTTGTCTGATCTCTTGTCCAGAGAAATAAATACTACCTTGTATTTCTTTTCTCTCAGTATTTTAACGAATTGGATAAGCTTATCATAATAATCCTGTGCTCCTGTATGATTCCAGTCTCTGATAACAACCCCAATCTTTTTTAAAGAATCACTTTGATTAAGATATTTGGAGACATCCATCGAATAGCACAAATCAGGGGAATGCATAAATTCCTTTATTCCCCAATCTTCACACTTTTTAGCGGAGAAAGTATCTCTGATGCTAATAAAGCTTGCTTTTTTAAATAGATTAGCGGTTTTATTTTCTATTGTGTGGTTTACTTTACTGAAAGGCCCTACACCTACTCCCAGTAAATAAATTTTATTTGCATGATCGGCTATCTCAAATTTACTCTCAATAAACCTTTTTCTAAGCAATAAAATAAACTGATTTTTTATTTTAGAAAAAATCAATAACGGGTTTTTGATCAGGATATCTTTTATCTTTTTTTGATTATCAGTATCAAATGAATAGAACTGGGTACCTCCGCCATACACCAAATGCTCGATGTCAACAGACGAATCAAGATGATTATAATCAATTACATTAGGATTATTAAGTTGCTTATTTAAATATTTACTCTTTGTGCACAATAAATAAATATCGCTTTCTGAGATATTATTAGATAGCAGGTTTTGATACAGTGCCACAAGCAACGCATCATCTCCAAAATTGTAAAGGCCATAACCTCCTCTTATCCCTATTTTAATGTTCATATTTATTTTTAAGATATATATTATCCTCCATTTTATTTTTCAAATAATCATCTATATTGGGTCTCTCCTTAATAACTTTAGCAGGATTTCCACCCACAATAGAAAATTTGGGAATATTTTTCGTCACTACACTTCCTGCCGCAATAATAGAACCCTCCCCGATATTTATTCCTGGTAGAATAATTACGCTATCTCCAATCCATACATTCTCCTCAATTGTAACATCCTTTACAATAAGCTCTTTATCATAAGGAATTGATTTTATATCATTTATATAGTTATGATTAGCTGTATGGATAATGATATTGGGACCAATGATAGTCCCTCTTTTAATATGAATTTTCCCATAACTAGAAAGAAAGGAATTTGGCCCGATATAAACATAAGATTCAATTTTAATATTCTTGGGATGTGACACTTTAAACCCCTGTTTTATCTGACTTGTTTTATCTACATAAGGCTGAATTTCCTTAAGCCTTATTTTATATAACAATGCTTCAAGGAAATATACTATTCTAAGAATTAATTTACCCATTTTTTATATAATTTTTAAACCAGACCTTAAATATCATCAAACATATTATTAAAGAAATTACCGAAATAATTATCCGCAAGAAAATATTATCAATAAATACAAAAACTAGGTTACTTGCAATAATACATAGTACGAGTAAGAGATGTTCTTTTGATAAAAGAAGCTCTTTCTCTATAAGTTTTTTATTAATGTAAAAAGGAATAAATAAAAGTGTATTAGTTATGTATCCTATAAAAAAAGCTAATGATCTCCCTACACTTCCTTTTGATATCAATAAATAACATGAAAAAATAGTACTAACCGCCCAAACCAAATTACTAAATACACTGAACCACATAAAATTACCCGCTGCAAAATTCCTTGCAATTCCCTGTCTTTGGGCAATTACTATTGATGATAAGCCCACGTACATTACAGAATAATACATACTTTGGTTTTCGTATTTAACTCCATAAAAACTTGCAAATAGGTCAGGAAGAGAAATTATCGGAAGGAATATGATAATACCAATAATATATGAATTATTAATATTAAAAAAATTAAATTTCTTATTATTCTTTCCAAAATTCTGCATCGCCATTGGATAAAAAACTTGCCCCATTACCCCTATAAGAATTGTCCCAACTTGAGAGAAATTAAAAGCAGCATTATAGATTCCTAGCTCATAATATCCTGTAGTATTATATTTTATCAAAAATGAATTACAAATCAATACTACCGGAGCCAGCATTATGCTACTTAGGAAGGAAGGCAAACTAAAGTGGTAAAGAGTGTCAAAATGTTGCTTTAAATTTTTGAACGTAAAATATAACTGATTTTTTATAAGTTCTTTTTTTAATAAAAACGCAGAACAAATCCAAATTGAAAAATTAACTATGGCAAGAGAAACCACCACCCCTTTTATTCCGTAATAATATGCGCTTGCTATAATTAATGGAAGGGACAGAACTCCGTTGACAATATTAACAATAGAAATACTTTTGAAATTTTGCAAACCCGCAAGAGCTCCCACCTGCAAACCGTTTAAAGAAGAAAAGTAAATTGCTGCACTACAAATTAAAACCTCTATTTTTAATTTTGGATCTCCAACTATATATTCACAGATTGCATCATTAAAAAAATAAGAAAGGATAAGAATAAGAGTTGATAAACCAAAAACAAAAATTCTAGTCAATGAGAATATTTCACTCGCCTTTTTTTTATCTTCATTATTATATACTGCCAGATATTTAGTTGCCGTCACGCCAAAACTAGCTAAACTAAAAAGTGTAAACGTATTAATATAAGATTGTAACAGCCCTAATTTTCCATAATCTTGTACAGTCAATAAGCGGGCTACCAAAAAAAGTGCTAAAAATGCAAAACCTTTTGAAATAAGAGTACCTAAAAAAGACCAAAAAACACCCTTTATAATTTTTTCCTGGTTTCCGGAACCTACAATCTTGTTATATACAGATTTTATATTCATCTTAAAACAGCATTATTTAAAATGAATTCTGCAATCCTCTGACAGGCTTTACCGTCACCGTAAGGATTGTGAAGTTCACTCATCGATTGATAACGTTTTTCATCATTTAATAAGCTGTTGGCTTCAGACACAATTTTATCTTTGTCTGTACCTACTAATATTACAGTTCCTGCTTTTACAGCTTCAGGACGTTCGGTAGTATCACGCATTACTAAGACAGGTTTACCCAAACTTGGAGCTTCTTCCTGTACACCACCTGAGTCTGTAATAATCATATAAGATTGATTCATCAGCCACACGAAGGCAGGGTAAGCTAAGGGATCAATAAGTTTTATATTTTCAATTCCAGATAGAATATCATATACTGGTCCTTTTACATTGGGATTCAGGTGAACAGGATAGATAATCAATACATCAGGATTTGAAACAGCAATCTCTTTTAGAGATTCACAGATATTAATAAATCCCTGACCATGGTTCTCTCTACGATGCCCTGTTACTAGAATCAGTTTTTTGGAAGGACTTACAATAGTTTTCAGATAATCAATTTCTGTATTGGAAATACTGTTCACACGATTGGTACTATCCAATAATGCATCAATGACCGTATTCCCTGTTACTAAAATATTTTCAGTTTTTACATTTTCTGCCACCAGATTTTCTTTGGATTCCGTTGTCGGAGCAAAATGATAATCGGCTATACGACCTGCTACCTGACGATTGATTTCTTCAGGAAATGGAGATCTTTTGTGATGTGTTCTTAATCCCGCTTCCACATGACAAACTTTTGCTCCTGAATAAAAGGAAGCAATACTTGCAGCCATAGTTGTTGTGGTATCTCCATGAACATATACAAAGTCTGGTTTAAAATCCTCCAGAATAGGCTTTAGACCTGTGATTATATCTGCTGTCAGAGAATATAAATTCTGATTAGGTTTCATCAGATCCAGATCAAAATCCGGTTGGATATCAAAAAATTCCAAAACCTGATCCAGCATCTCCCTATGCTGCGCCGTAACACATACTTTAGTTTCAAAATTTTCGTATTTTGAAAATTCTTTTACCAAAGGTGCCATTTTTATCGCCTCGGGTCTTGTTCCGAAAATGATTAAATTTTTCTTTATCATAGCTTAATTGCCTATTCCTTCGTAAGTAAATCCAATTTGCTGAATGGTATCGTGATCCAGGATATTACGCCCATCAAAAACATAAGCAGGTTTTTTCATCTGCTTATAGATGGTCTGATAGTTATATTCCTTAAATTCATCCCATTCCGTAAGAATAGCTATAGCATGTGCATCATGGAATATCTCCGTATTATATTGATGTACAACAACCCTCTTTCTATTTTCTTCCGGCGTACGGGTATTCAGATAGTCCAAATCCGAGTATATCTGTTCTGCGGTTACTTTAGGATCATATACATGAATTTCGGCATGTTCATTAATCAACATATCTGCTACGTATATAGACGCTGATTCCCGGGTATCGTTGGTGTCTTTCTTGAATGCCCATCCCAAAAACACGATTTTCTTTTCTGCCACTGTATTGAAAAGTTTTCTCACAATATTTCTCGCAAACCTTCTTTTCTGATGATCATTCTGAATAATAACCTGATGCCAGTAATCTGCCACTTGCTGAAGTCCTAAAGATTGTGCAATATAAACCAGATTAAGTACATCTTTTTGGAAACAGGAACCACCAAAACCTACTGAAGGTTTAAGGAACTTGGGTCCGATTCGTGAATCCATTCCCATAGCTTTTGCAACTTCTTCTACATTGGCTCCGGTATGTTCACATAGTTCGGAAATTGCATTAATGGAAGAAATACGCTGTGCGAGAAATGAATTTGCAGTAAGTTTCGTTAACTCAGATGACCATACATTAGTAGTTAAAATTCTCTTTTCAGGAATCCAGTGCGCGTAAATATCTACAAGAGCCTGCTTTGCTTTCAGACCCGTTTCCGTATTATCACCTCCTATTAATACCCTATCTGCATTGATCAAATCCTGTACAGCAGTTCCTTCTGCAAGAAACTCAGGGTTAGAAAGAATTTCAAAGTGATGTGGATTACCCGAATTTTTCAAAATATCCTTTATAACATTAGCCGTTCTTACAGGCAATGTTGATTTTTCTACAATAATTTTATCAGAATCTGCTACATCAGCGATTTGACGAATACAAAGCTCTACAAATTTCATTTCGGCAGCCATCCCCGCACCTTCACCATATAGCTTGGTTGGTGTATTAACTGCCATAAAGATAATTTCCGAATCTTTAATTGCTTTCTCGACATCTGTGGAAAAAAACAAATTCCTGCCTCTTGCTTCAGCAACCACTTCATCTAATCCGGGCTCATATACAGGTAACTTACTTAGATCTGTGTCATTCCACGCTGCAATTCGATCCTGATTTAAATCAACAACCGTAACATTAATTTCAGGACAATATTTTGCAATAACTGCCATAGTTGGTCCACCTACATATCCTGCTCCGATACAGCAGATATTTTTAATTTTCATTGTATCTTAATATTTTGTGATTAAGTAATATTATTTTTTATTCAAAAAGCTTCTTAGTTTAAATCTCAGATAACAAATTAAAGTCTTGAGTCATATTGCTTTAAAAATCCTTTCACATCATAAATAATTCCACCTTCCTTTAAGAAGTGGGTTAAATCGAGCTCCAGAAATTCATTGTGGGAGACTGTAAGAACTATAGCATCAAATTGTTTTCCGATCTTATCAGTTTTGTTTACAGAATGAATACCATACTCATGTAAAACTTCATCCGGATTTGCCCATGGATCATAGGTTATAACTTCTATAGAATACTCCTCTAGCCCTTTTATAACATCTGCAGCCTTTGTGTTTCGCACATCCGGACAATTTTCTTTAAAGGTGATTCCAAGATTTAAGATTCTTGCCCCTGTAATATTAATTCCTTTTCTGATCATCGTTTTCACAACCTGAGAAGCTACAAATTCTCCCATTGAATCATTTAATCTTCTGGCTGTTAGAATCAGTTCTGAATAATAGCCTACATCCTGTGCCTTTTGTGCCAGGTAGAAAGGATCCACTCCAATACAGTGTCCTCCTACAAGTCCTGGTCGGAAAGGTAAAAAATTCCATTTCGTCCCCGCAGCTTCAAGCACCGCATGGGTATCAATACCCAATAAATTAAATATTTTTGCCAGTTCATTGACAAATGCAATATTAATATCACGTTGTGAATTTTCTATTACCTTAGAGGCTTCAGCAACTTTGATCGTAGGAGCAAGATGGGTTCCTGCTGTAATTACTGATTTATATAAATCATCTACTTTTTTTCCTATTTCAGGAGTAGACCCAGAGGTAACCTTCAGGATCTTCTCGACTGTACGTTCTTTATCTCCCGGATTAATTCTTTCTGGAGAATATCCTGCAAAAAAATCTTGGTTAAATTTTAATCCAGATACTCTTTCAAGCACAGGTACACATTCTTCTTCGGTTACTCCCGGATACACTGTAGATTCATAAATAACAACATCTCCCCTTTTTAAAACTTTAGCTACCGTTTCAGAAGCTTTGTAAAGTGGTATTAAATCCGGGCGATTATGTTTATCCACAGGAGTGGGTACTGTAACGATATAAAAATTAGCTTCTTTAATGTCTTCCAAAGAAGAGGAACAGTATAAGCCAGCTTTATTTACATTGTTGTCAGATGTTTCAAACGGATTATCATTAACAATGACAGCCTGAAGAACTTCATCATCAACTTCAAGTGTCGAATCTTTTCCCTCAATTAATTCTGAAATCCTTTTTTGATTAATATCAAATCCTACAACTGAATATTTGGTTGCAAATAACCGGGCTAAGGGTAACCCAACATAGCCTAATCCAATGATAGCAATCTTTGTTTGTTTATTCATTCTATTATCTGCTGCAGTCTAAAAACTATTCAAAAAACTTAATTAATCGATTACTTCTTAAAAATCTTTTGCCACCATGTTTCTTTTGTATCCTTAGTATAGCCATATCCATAACCATAATTATATCCATAACCTCCTACATTTTTTGAAACATCATTAATAACGAATGATACATTTGAGAGTTTTGAATCTCTTACAAGGTCATTAGCAAAATTGATTAATAAGTTCCTTGACACTCCGGATCTTACCACATACAGAGTAGCATCTGCAACATCAGCGATATTAAGAGTATCCGAAACTAACATTAAAGGAGCAGAATCCACAACGATGTAGGCATATTTTGAACTCATCTGTTTTATAAGTTGCTGATATCTACCATTAGAAAGTAGCTCCTGCGGGTTTGGAGGTATACTTCCAGCATAGATCACATCGCAATAAGGATTAGTATCCGATTGATGAATAAGCTCATCTACATTAACTGTTTCATCATAGAGATATTCAGTCAATCCTTTTCTCTTTATAGGTTCATTGTCGTAACGTTGTATCTGAGGATTCCTGATATCCGATCCAATCAACAAAGCTCTTCCGTTTTTATTGGCCAGGGTAAGAGTTAAGTTAACAGAAATTAAAGTTTTTCCTTCCCCTTTTACAGAAGAAGTAACCATAATAACTTTGGCCGAATCTTTATTGGGTAATACGAACTTTAGATTGGATACCAATACTCTGAATGCCTCAGCAAGCTCTGTAAAGTCGTTCATTTGTACCAAATGATTTTCCTTATTATTCAATGATGGAATATCCGCCAGAACTCCTAATGATGAACGTATTTTAATATCTTCTCTTGAGTATATTTTATCATCTAACATAAACAATAAATACAATACTCCAAACGGAAGTAATAATCCCAAAAGTATAGCGCCCAGAAAAACAATATTCTTTTTTGGTGAGATAGGAACATCTTCAGTAAAAGCAGGATTTACAATTTTAGCTTTCGGAATATTAACCGACAGATTAATTGCATTTTCTTCCCTTTTTTGTAAAAGATATAGAAACAGCTGCTCTTTAAGGTTTTGTTGACGTTCTATTCCTCTATAAACTTTTGATTGTCCCGGAACTTTTTCTATAAGACCATTATTAGTGGTAATTTGATTGTTTAATTGTGCAATTGAAGCTTGTACAGTAGCCTTTTGTTCGTTGATATTATCCTTAATGATGTCTTTCAATGAAGCAATCTCTTTATTCATCTCAACAACAGCAGGGTTTTCGTTAGTAGCCTGTTTCAGTGTTTTATTTCGACTGATAAGCAATGTGTTATATTGTGAAATAGCTTGTTCTAATGAAAGATTGAGCCCTAAGTTTGACGGCATCATCTGGTTACCTCCTTTGGCTGCCTCAGCCGAAAGAGAATTTAAAAGATCCAATTGAGTTTGCTGCTGAAGAAGAAGCTTTGTATTATCGTTTGTATTTTGAAGAGCAAGTTCAGCCTGTGTCTGCAAATCCACAATACGATTACGATTTTGGAAGTCTTCCTTCTGATTTTCAACACCTGAAAGATCACGGGTAATAACTTCTAATCTTTTGTCAATAAATTCCTGAGTATTTTGAGCTTGTAAATTTTTATCTCTTAAACCATCTAAATTATATTGCTTTGTAACTTCATTTAAAATAGCTTCTGACTTATCCGGAACAGCTCCAACAATACTTATGTGCATAAGTAAGGCCTTTTCATCCGGTAATTCAACCTGTATTTTATTTTCTAATTTTTTTACTCTCTCAATAGGATTCCAAAAAGCAATTTTATACTTAGCTGTAAAAGGAACCTGCGGATCCCTATGCAATATTACGGTTCCAAAATCAAGATGAAGAGGAATATTAAAAGAGCCTTTAATATCACCTTTCTTTTCATTCCATAAAGTAAATTCGTTTCCTTTGATATCCTTTACAGTAAATTCTTCCGATATAAATTTTTTATTATCTTTATTATATTCTAGAATCTTTGCTGTAATGGGTGCTTTAGAAAAAAGCTCAGAGTCTTTAATATCTCCTGCGCTAAAATATTGTACATTAAGATTTAAATTCTGCACAACCTGCATAAGAATAGGCCTTGAAGTAACCACAGCTACCTCACTTTTAAGCTCGTCTGCATTTCCCAGCCCTATTCCTAAATTATCCAGATCTGCTAACGCAGAAGAGAGATCTGTTTGTTTTTTATCAAATTTAAGGGTTGTTTTTGATTGATATTGAGGAATGGAATATCTTAGGTACAAATAAGCTCCAAATAAAAATACAAGTATGGAGAATATGAACCATGGCCATTTTCTTAAATATTGGTTTAAAATGCTTTTCAGATCAACCGTCTGTTCTTTTTCCTGAAATTCTTTCTGCTGCATGTCTTAGTTTATCGGGTTAAAGAAATAACAAGTGTTGCTGCAGCGAGAGCAGAAGCTATGATCTGGAACGTTAATGCCCTATTTGGGTTAGAATTGGCCTGTATTTGTTTATTGTGATCAGGCTCTACATAAATTACATCATTTTGTTTCATATAATAATAAGGTGAGTTCACAATATCAGATCTTGACAGATCCAGGTTTACGATCTGATCGACTCCATCATCTCCGGGACGTATAAGTTTTACTTTTGTACGGTTTCCGAAATCAGTCATATCTCCTGCCAAACTTAAAGCCTGAAAGATATTGAGTTTCTGGGTAGTACTCTCCTTTTGGCCGGGAAGCTTAACTTCTCCTAAAACGCTTACATTAAAGTTTTTTAAAGTAATCGTTACCAAGGGGTCTGTAAGATATCTTTTTAGACGGGATTCCAGATCTTGCTTTAGTTGTACCTGAGTCATTCCTTTAGCATATACATTTCCTAAAACTGGAAAATTGATATATCCTTCTTCATTAACAAGATATTCACTTGGCTGAACATACTGATTTATTCCAGTAGTAGACTCACTACCAACCTTATTGGCTGTATTAAGATTAAAAGGCTTAACTGCATTTTCATCAAGTGCTGAAACAAGAATCAAAAGAACATCATTTTCCTGAATATGTAGCCCCTGAAATTTTGCTTTAGCTACTTCCTCCTCCATATTATGCTGTGTCATATATACCATATTTTGTTTAGGCTTGCAAGATGCCAAAACCACTGACAAAATTATAAGGTAAGTAATAATAGTTTTATTCATGATATTATTTAATCTACTGTCGCTTGTCTTTAATTTTATTTATTGATTACATTCCGAACAAGCTATTTTTTTCTACTAATTTGTGATTTAATGTTCACCTGCTGGTGACAATCTATTCTAAAATTTTATTTATTAATTTTTAATCAATGCCAATATCCCTACAGTTATTGAAGCAATTACAGAGGCAACAGAAATGTAAAGTCCAGTATTAGGATCTACCCTAGCTGCTTTTTCCCTGTTAGCATTTGGCTGAACATATACTACATCATTTTGTTTAAGATAATAGTAAGGAGAATTTATAAAATTAGCACTTGTAAGATCTATTCTTTCTTTACTGATCTGTCCATCAACATTTCGAACAATTAAAATATTATTTCTTACTCCATAAGCAGTTAAATCTCCTGCTAAACCGATCGCACTTAGTAAAGTTGTATTTCCATCAGGTATTACATAAGTTCCGGGCTTAGCAACTTCCCCAAGAACAGAAACTTTAAAATTGATGAGTTTGATATCTACAATAGGACTTTTTACATACTCCGAAATTAATCCTGTGAGCTTGGTTCTTAATGTTTCAATATTTTCATTTTTAGTGCTTACTTTTCCTATCTGAGGAAAAACAATATCACCATTGGTATCTATGACATAAGTTGGTCCGGACGCCGGAACCTGCTGAGGAAGGTTATTGGAACTAGGCAATGTGTATTGAGCAACTGTACTACCTGAAGAATAATTCTGATTAAAAGGCTTTACTACATCCATATCCTTTGCGGAAACTGTAATAATCAATTGATCTCCCGGCTGAAAATCAATCCTGCTATTTTTAATCGAATTTTCGAGTGTAATACTATCAATATCTTTCATATAATTGATATCCTGTCTCGTTGTACAAGAAAACATTGCTAAACTTACAGCACCATAAATAAAATACTTTAAACTCATTCCTGATAATTTTTCCACAAAAATAGGATAATTATTTTTTTACAAACTATGCATTGATTTCATTACACTCAATTAGTCTTCTACTAATGGTTCTTTATCCAAAATTTCAAACTCGGAGTTATTGCTTATAAACTCCTGAACAATAGTTTTTAAAATTCTAACTACCTGTAATTTATCTCTTTTAACAGCAGCTAATATAATCTGCTTGCATAGCATATCCACCTCATCGAATTCCATTATCGGATCTCTTGAGATCAAAATCTTTTCATGGTGTGTAGGAATGGTAACAGTATTATTACTTAAAAGTTCCTCATATAATTTCTCTCCCGGTCTTAAACCAATGAAAGTAATTTTTATATCTACATCTGGCGTATAACCAGATAGTTTTATCATTCTTTTAGCAAGATCTAAAATCTTAACAGGTTCACCCATATCAAATACATAAATCTCTCCTCCATTACCCATAGTTCCTGCCTGAAGTACAAGTTCACATGCTTCAGGAATTGTCATAAAGTAACGAATAATGTCCGGGTGAGTAATCGTAACGGGACCTCCTTTTTCTATTTGCTTTCTAAAGTGAGGAATAACCGAACCGTTTGATCCCAATACATTCCCAAAACGGGTAGTAATAAACTTAGTAGTATTTCCCGGAGAATTCTGTAAAGACTGAACAAACAATTCTGCTGCTCTTTTTGACGCCCCCATTACATTGGTAGGGTTAACAGCCTTATCGGTAGAAACCATCACAAAACGGTTTACTTTATACTTTTTTGATAATAAAGAAACGTTCTTTGTTCCTAAGATATTTACAAAAATAGCTTCATGCGGATTTTCTTCGATTAACGGAACGTGCTTGTATGCAGCGGCGTGATATACCATTGAGAACTGATAGTCTTCAAACACTTTTTCTAATCTGTAACTGTTAGAAATATCCGCCAGTACAAATTTAAACCGCTGTTCAGGAAATTTTTCCAGAAGCTCTAATTCCAATTCATATAATGGGGACTCTGCCTGATCAAGAACTACAATTAATGCAGGATTGAACTGCGCAACTTGCCTAACAATTTCACTTCCAATAGAACCAGCTCCTCCTGTAACCAAAACATTTTTATCAAAATGTCTCTTTTTAACATCTTCGCTTTCTATTTTTATAGGTTTACGATTTAGTAAATCTTCAATCTGAAGCTGACTGATTCCTCCCACAAGATCACTATCTCGCATTTTACTTAGTGTCGGAGCCTTCAGTACTCTCAAACCGCTGTCCAAAGCTAAGGTCATCCATTCTTCGATTTCCTGCTTTGTCATGATCTCTTTAATCAACAATACAGCATCAAACTGCTTGATTAATTTTTCACTTTTAAAAAACTGATTTTTATTATAAATCTTGTAGCCCAATAGTAAGGCTCTGTTTGAATCTGATCTTCCAGTTAGAAACCCTTGTAATCGATAGGGATAGTTAGGATTATGCATAATGGCGCGAGCCAATGCTACAGAAGCCTCTCCAACGCCTACCACTGCTATTCTTACTTTAGAAGAAGCACCTTTAATATCAATTAGCATATTAAAGAATTGCTTAGTAACCATCCTAAAAAAGAACATGATGGATACCGAAATAAGGAAATACAAAAACAGATTAGGATACAGGAAGAGCGATGTACCCATGGCCATCTGTGAAATGTAATTGATAATCAAAAGACTGACCAATGTACTTCCTGATGATAGTATAATCTTGAAAAAATCAAAGAAAGTAGAATGTCTTATAATACCTGCATAGGTTTTGAAGACATACATAAACAGGATATTAATCCCAATTACTAAAATCCTTTTCTGAACAACATATTCCGGAAAATTAACTTTTACATCCAGATTCCTTAAGAAAAGACGTGAAAGCAAAATTGAAAAAAAGATAATTAAAATATCGATAATGATAACCAACCATCTCGGTATATATCTCAATTTCGTGATTTTCACAATGTTATCGCCATTGTAAAGAGCATTAAAAGCTTCATGCAACTTTTTCATTCAACATTAGGTGATTTTATTAGCGGGGCAAAGGTAATAGATATTATTCATAATTTTAATGCAATTGTTTAATTTCTTTTTTCTACTTTATCTATTTCCAATAAAAACTATTTCTAACACATATTATTGTCTATAAAAAAATTTATACACAATCTCCATACTTTTTACGCTATTTATATCATATTTTCATTGTTTTTCAGATATAAATTTCAAAATATAAATATTGCAAACCACATGCATTTTTCGTGCCACTTACTTTAATTTCTTTTAAAATTTTAATTTTTTTTTAATAAAACAATGTAAGATATTACATATAAAAGTCTTATATAAAACTACAGCTCAATTCACAGTATAATTGTTATAATTTATTATCCTTAAAATTTCAACAAAGCTATTTTTTTTAAACAGAAAATAAACGGAACGTAAATTACATATATATTAATTCTCAAGAACCTGCAGGATTATTTCATATTCGTACCCCTTGCCTATTAAATAACTGATTGTTTTCGTTTTTCTCTGGTACTCTTTCAGCCCACTGGATTTGGAATAGTGATCATCAAACATCTTTTTAAGGGTTTTAAAATAATCATCCTCATCTATTTCATTAAAGCAGGATTGAATAAGCTTTTCGGAAATTTGCTTTTGCTTTAAATTCATCCGAATCTTATTTCTCCCCCAGTGCTTTATATAGAACTTTCCCCTGATATAACTTCTTACAAACCTCTCCTCATTCAGATAATTTTCCTGAATCAGATATAAAAGAATCTCCTCTTTAGCTTCGCTGATCAGCATGAATTCTTTCATCTTTTGTTCAACTTCAGCATGACATCGGTCCTGATAAACACAATAGTTAACCAGCTTTTGTTTGATTTCTTCAAAAGTATAAGATTTCTTATCCATATATTATAAAAAAAGAATGAGCAAAGTGCCCATTCTTAGTATTTAAATTGAAGTAAAATTTAGTAATTAAACAAAGCTTTCCCTTCCATTAATTCATTTACTTTCTTTTTTACAGATGCAATAACTTCTTCATTCTTGATATTATCAACAACCTCGGAGATCAGCTCTGAAATAGTTTCCATATCCTGTTCTTTTAATCCTCTTGTTGTAATTGCTGCCGTTCCTAGTCTGATTCCAGAGGTTGTAAATGGCGATTTATCATCAAAAGGAACCATATTTTTGTTACATGTAATATCTGCCAGAACTAATGATTTTTCAGTCTCTTTACCATTAACGCCTTTATTTCTAAGATCCACAAGCATTAAGTGATTATCTGTTCCCCCGCTCACAATATCAAACCCTCTACTGATCATTGCCTTTGCTAAAGCCTGAGCATTAGATTTAACTTGTTTTGCATAAGTCTCAAACTGAGTATCCAAAGCTTCTCCAAAAGCAATTGCTTTACCAGCAATCACATGTTCAAGAGGTCCTCCTTGAATTCCAGGAAATACTGCACCATCTAAAACCTGACTCATCATTTTGATCTCTCCTTTAGGTGTCTTATGACCATACGTGTTTTCGAAATCTTTACCCATCATGATCATTCCTCCTCTTGGCCCTCTTAGTGTTTTATGAGTAGTTGTAGTTACTACGTGGCAATGTTCAAATGGAGAATTCAGCAATCCCTTTGCAACCAAACCTGCCGGGTGTGCAATGTCAGCCCACAGAGTAGCACCTACTTCATCTGCCACCTCTCTGAATTTTGCATAATCCAGGTCTCTGGAGTAAGCGGAAAAACCCGCAATAAGCATTTTCGGCCTTTCTCTCAAAGCAACTTCTCTCATTTGATCGTAATCAATCAAACCTGTTTCCTGTTGTACACCATAAGAAACAACATTATACTGAATTCCTGAAAAATTAACGGCTGAACCATGAGTCAGATGTCCTCCCATGGAAAGGTCCATTCCCATAATTTTATCTCCGGGTTTCAAAACGGCAAGGTAAATAGCTGCATTAGCCTGAGATCCGGAGTGAGGCTGAACATTTACATAGTCAACTCCAAAAAGCTCCTTTGCTCTGTTTATTGCTAATGTTTCGACCTCATCTACTACTTCGCATCCACCATAATACCTTTTACCAGGGTACCCTTCTGCGTATTTATTTGTTAATACACTCCCCATCGCCTTCATTACATTATCAGAAACAAAATTTTCCGATGCTATAAGCTCCAATCCATGAGTTTGTCTTTGTTTTTCCTTTTCAATCAGGTCGAAAAT
Source organism: Chryseobacterium sp. Chry.R1 (assembly GCF_039645525.1). NCBI lineage: Bacteria > Pseudomonadati > Bacteroidota > Flavobacteriia > Flavobacteriales > Weeksellaceae > Chryseobacterium > Chryseobacterium sp. Chry.R1. Next base: position 2,051,355 of record NZ_CP151793.1, on the reverse strand, counting down.
AATATCCATTTACTTTTAGTTTTTGAGATTTTTCACCCCAAATGTACGGAATTTTCAACAAGATTTTATTCATAAAAATATGATTTTTGGGATAAAATAATATAAAACACAATTTATTTCTCAATCCCTATCTAGCTTAAAATCTCAGTGAAAAAGTGCCTATCACTTCTTATAAAAAAATATTCCCTGCTATATTAATACAGCAAGGAATACTAAAAACACTTAAAATTTAATTAAAATTCTTCTTCAATAAGCTCCTTATTTACCATAGCACCAACGGTATTTCCAGATCCGACAGCATTTGCTACAGATCTCATCATTGAAGAGCTATCACCACAGGCATAAACACCATACACATTGGTTTTATAAAAAGCATCTGTTTTTATATGGCCTGACTCAGTTATTTCGATGCCTAAATCCTGTGAAATGTTTATATTTTGCTCAAAAGGAACTTTAGCATAGACAGCTTTTAAAGAAACTTTTGATCCGTCTTTAAAGACGACACTTTCAATGATCCCTTTCCTATGCTTCAATTCCGTAATTTCATTTTCATTGATATTAATTTTTTTTTCTTGTAACTTTCTGATCTGATCTTCTGTGAGCTCTGCCTTTCCATTGGTAAACAGAGTAAGGTCTTTCGTCCAATGTGAAATCATTTTTGAAAACTCATAGGCAAAATCGCCATTACCCATAATTCCTGTTTTCTCATTTTTCAGTTCGTACCCATGACAATACGGACAGTGTAAAACAGAAATCCCCCAACAATCTTTGAATCCTGGAATAAGTGGCTTTATATCATTAATTCCAGTGGCAATAATCAATTTCTTAGATTTGAATCTTTCTAGTGACTGAGTTTCGACTTCAAATCCGTTATCTATTTTCAGAAGTTTACTCGCAATACCATCATAAAACTTTACAGAACTATATTTTTTCACCTGAGATTTAGCCTCATCACTAATCTCCCGGGGAGTCCTTCCATCTTGTGTCAGAAAATTATGAGAATAAGGTGTTTGCTCATTGCAAGGTTTTCCTCCATCAATAATTAATACATTTCTCAAAGATCTTCCTAAAGCCATTGCAGCTGAAAGACCAGCATAACTGCCTCCAATTATTATAACATCATAAGGGTTTACTTCCATGGTCTGAAATAAAATTTAAGACAAAGATAAACTAATTTTTCAATAATGCAATAAAGTTGCAATAATGAATTATTTCAAAATTCCCTTTTAATATCATCGATCTCATTCCTTATTTTCGGCCTAACATCTATTTTTGCCCGACTGAAACTAAAAATACGAGTACCTTTTTCTCTGGCGAAAGGATTGGTAACAGAATCGGCTTCTCTAGAAATTTCAAAGTAAGGACCAGTCTCTTTTAGCTCATCATCATTATCATTATCTTTTATTCTTATCAAGTTAAAATATTTGTCTTTAAGATCAAACCAGTTGATATAATCGGCATTAAATGAGACAGCTTTTATTCCCATCTTTGAATAATAGTTAATAGCTCCAGCTTGACCATAATTATCACATAAAACTAAAGTCTTTCCTATCTTTGATAATTTATAATATTCTTTATCTACTTTTTGTGCTAATTCTTTCCACCCTTGCATATCTGCAAAATCCTGAGGTAATGAGTGATCTTTTCCATCCTCCCATCTCAACAATCCAAACTTTTTATAACGCTCCGGATTATTCACAATAAACTCCGGACTCTTATTAGGAAACAAAATACAATACATGGGTATAAATAATAGCATAGGGAAAAGTATACAGAGTGGTTTAAGAAATCTTTTCCATCCGCTTTCTAAAATGTGATCCAAATAAGCTGACCCAAAGGCAATATAAACAGGATAAAGACCAATTGCATAATAATCTTTAGCTTTAAAAAAGACAAACAGAGATATTGCAATTACATATCCCCAAAAGAAAAATCTGAACTTTTCAAATGGTTTGTAAAATAACAGAGCGTAGAAAGCCAATATGATAACAAATGTAACTCCTATAAAGAATAGTAATTGAGATTTAAAAAAGTCAAATCTATTCACATTGACCAATTGATTCTCTGAAAGCTGCTTCATATGATGAATAACAGGGAAGTTATTATTATACTGCCATAAGAGATTAGGAAAAATAATAACTAAAGTTACAAGTGCAGCCCAATAGGTGTGCTTGTTTGCAAAGATCTTTCTTTGGCCTGTTAACAAAAGTGCAGGGATAAAACCCAATGCCAGAAAAGCAATATTATATTTATTTAAAATACCCAGACCAAAAATTATCCCACCGGAATAAAGCCATTTTATTTTTTCTGTATTTATGTATTTAATTAAAATATAAAAGAATAAAGTCCATAAAAATACTTCGGAGGAGTTAGGCTGAAAAAGCATATTTAATCGCAAAAGCACAGAAAATAATAATCCCAGAGAAGCCAAAACCTGAGCAAACAATCCACCCTTTAATTCTTCAATGATTTTCCACACCACAACTATAGTCAGCGCCCCAAATAAAGCCGGAAAAAATTTAACCCAGAATACTGATCCCCCCAATATTTTGATTAACCATGCCACCCAAGAACTAAATGGTGGAACTGACAAATATCCCCACGCAAGATGATCTCCCTGATCAATATGAAGGAACTCATCCCGGTGTAATTCGTATTCGGGATTAATCAATAAATATTGAAGAATAAATTTTGCAATAATAAAAACGAAAAGAATAAGATAGCTTTTCTTCATAGGTCAAAGTTTGAAATTAAAATTAAGACATTTTAAGCTTCCTATTCATTACATTTTCAAACCTTGTTTAACGGAATAGGCAAGAACTTTAATGAGCAAAAAATCCCGGAAATAAAATCCCGGGACTGTAGATAAAATGTATCTGATTAGTTTATTATTTTTTCTTTTCTTTAAGTTCCTCTTTGTCCTTATCTGATGGGTTCCACACTTTTACTTCAGAATTTTTATCTATTCCTGAAAGAATTTGAACATTGATCCCGTCACTGGCTCCTAATTTCACATATACTTTTTTGAATTTTCCATCAGGTTGCTTTACCTCAACAAAAGATCTGTCTTTACCGTTGTTTTTCTCATATTGAATAAGAGATTCGTCAAGCAATAATGCATTCTTTTGGGAATTCAATACAATCTCTCCATTTGCTGAAAATCCAGCTCTGATGTATTCATTATTAGGATTGGTTACATCGCCTTCTACAGGAAATTTTATCGTTCCCAGATTATCTTTTCCCTTAGGAGCAATCATTGTTAATTTCCCTGGAAAAGTTTTGTTCTGCAAGGCACCAATCACAATATTCATTGGCATCCCCTGCTTCAGTTTTCCCGCCTGAGCTTCATCAATCTCTCCCTGAAAGATCAGTGAATTAAGATCGGCAATAGAGCAAATCGTTGTTCCCGCGTTGAAAGAGTTCGCTTCAATAACCTGGCTTCCTACTTTTACAGGAACATCAAGTACCGTTCCTGCAGCTTTTGAACGTATTTGCGTTGTAGCAAAACCCTGAAGTTCAGGAGTTGCTCCGGTTTTCACAATTTGTAATCTTTTCTGAGCCGTCTGGAATTGCTGGTTTGCGTTTTTAAGAGTCTGTTGCTGAGAATACAATTGTTGTTGAGAGTTTAAATAATCCTGCTTGGAAATAACTCCCTGACTATACAATTTCTGTTGCATATCAAATTGTTTCTGCATGTTATCTACATTCAGCTTGGCATTGCTGATCTGAAGCTGCGCATTCTGAACTTCCTGCTGTGCATTGTTTACATCTGCGATATTTGGAATAATCCTAACCGTTGCAACCAATTGTCCCGCAACTACTTTATCCCCTTCATCAACTAAAATTTTATCAATAATCCCTGCAATATTAGGCTTGATCTCGATTTCTTCTTTTGGTATAATTTTCCCTGTCGCCATGACTTTATCATCCATATTCTGGACCGTTGGTTTTCGCGTAAGGAACGCTTCACTCTCTTTAGAATTGGATTTGATCAGATAACCGATTCCCGAGAATAATGCCACTGCAAATAAAAGCCCCAACAGTATATAAATGGCTTTTTTCCAAGTGAATTTCTTTTTCATATATCTAGTTTATTTTTTATTTAAATGGTTTTTATTCAGTTCTTAACGCTTCAATAGGTCTGATTTTAACAGCTCTCTGAGCTGGAATCATTCCGATAATCAATCCTAAAACTACCATCACCGCCATGGCAGCAAATACATTTCCGTAGTTTACCGTAGGATTATAAAATGGAAAGGCATCCTGATTCTGTGTAGCCATATTAAGGACCATCAGGACAAATATTCCTGACATGAATCCTAATAATCCTGAGGATAGTGTAATTACAACACTTTCCAGCAGAATCTGGTTTCTTACTTCTGAAGGTTTGGCTCCTAATGCTCTTCGGATCCCTATTTCTTTTGTTCTCTCTTTTACCGTAATTAATAAGATATTTGAGATCGCAATAACTCCCGCAAGAATCGTAAGTGTTCCTACAATAATTGTTAATAGCTGCATTCCGGTTAAGAATCCGGTTAATTTTCCAAATTCTTTTCCAAGGTTGAAGCTTCCAAATGCATTTGTATCTTCAGGTGAAACTTTATTTTTAAGCTTTAATACCTGTTTTACTTTTTCTTCCACAATCTTTAAATCGGCATCCGGCCTGCTGACAATAGCAAACATATCAATATTGTCTCCCGCATTATACATTTTCGTGTATGAAGAAAGAGGAATGAAAACAGTACGGTCATTTTCAAAACCGCCTCCTTTTTTCACTCTGAAAACACCGATAATATTAAAGAAAAGCCCTTTTATATTTATTGATTTACCAATAGGATTTTCTTTCTTTTTGGAATTAAAAAAGTTTTTATATACCTCTTCTCCGATCACGGCAACATTTTTATTGCCTGATAAATCGGCATCGTTTATATAGCGTCCGAAAATAAGTTTCTTTTCAGAAATTTTATTTCCCACAGGATAATCCCCTGTAAGAGAATAGGTAGCACTTTTCCCGTTTCTTGACATAGATTCTCCGGGTGTTCCTGTAAAACTTCCCCGAGCATTCTGTGGTGAAATGTAATCTATTTCAGGAATTTTTCTTTTAAGCATTTCCATATCCGGCAAATGCAGTTTCATCTCTCTCCCTTTTGGAAAACCTTCGTATGGAATAGAGGTTTTCTGAGCCCATAGAAAAATAGAATTCGTTGCAAAGCCTGAAAATAATTTATCGAAACCATTCTCCATTCCTTTTGCTGCTCCCAGCAAACTTACGTATAAAAACATACCCCAACCCACCCCGATCATGGTAAGGAATGTCCGAAGTTTATTATTTCTCAGTGAATAATAAATTTCCTGCCAGGTATCCTTTTTAAATAAGATGTTCATTGGTGTTAGTTATGAGTTTGATTTATACTTTTTTTATAATTATGTACGAACATCAGCTATTACTCTGTTCGTAATGCCTCTATAGGTTTAATTTTCGATGCCCTGTAAGCAGGAACAAAACCGGCAATCAATCCTGAAAAAACCAATGCCAGAAACGCCATAAAGATCTCGGTCCAGCCGACACTAGGGTTCTTGATAAAAAATTCTTCAAGACTGTCTCCCATAAGGCTAAGCGCTAAAACTCCCAAACCTACCCCAATTAAACCTGAGATCACGGTGATCACAACACTCTCCTGTACAATTAATGCTACAATGCTTTTGGGTTTTGCTCCAATAGCCTTTCTAACACCTATCTCCTTGGTTCTCTCTTTAACGATATAAACCATAATGTTACTGATTCCAATGATTCCTGCGATCAAAGTCCCCATCCCGATAAAACCAACAATACCGGTAAGTACAGCCATAAACATAAATGTATCATTCATATTTTCTGCATTGTTCCATACCCGGACCCCATTTTCATCGTCAGGAGAAACATTCTTCCTGGCTTTTAATCTATCTTTAAGCTCATTACCATATTTTATGGCTTGCTGAGGTGTTAGCTTTTCGTTATAGGCTATATAAACCGTTGTTACAGTATCTGAGCCTTTTTTCATCTGTTGCAAAGTAGTGATGGGTACTGTAATATGTCTTTCGTCCCAGTCTCCACCGTCATCGGAAAATACTCCGACTACTTTGAACATTGTTCCGTTAATATTCAGTTCTTTTCCTACCGGACTTCCGTTTTTGATCAAATCTCTCTGTACCATTCGTCCGATCACGGCAACATTTTGTTTTCTTTCAAGATCGGAAGGATTGATATAACGTCCCTCAAGGATTTTCCTGTTTTCAATGAACTTTTCTTCAGGATCTCCTCCGTTAACCTGATAATTCCCACTTTCTTTTCCGTACTTCACCAGCAAACTGGTTTGATACCTTGGAGTTGAATAGCCTACTTTTTCCTTATCTGCTTTAACCAGAAAGTCATAGTCATCATTATTCATGGTCACGTTACGATCCGACTGTAATCCTTTGTAGGCAATGGTTGTTTTTCCTGTAAAGATGGAAATAAGGTTTTGAGCATCCCTTGCAAAACCTTCTGTAAAAGCGTTTTGTAAACCTTTACCGATTCCGAAAAGAACGATAAAGATAAACAGCCCTAATGCCACCGTAAATCCGGAAAGCACCGTCCGCAATACATTACTGCGAATGGAACTGAATATTTCCTGCCAACGATCCAGGTCAAACATATTTTTATTTTTTTACTTTTTTAAAGTCAATGTACATTCACTATTTATAGAACAACCTGTTTGATAAATTCATCACTTTCGATAACTCCATCCTTTAAAATCACATTTCTTTTTGTTTGTGCTGCAACATCAGGTTCGTGGGTTACTACAATGATCGTTTTTCCTTCATTATTAATATCCTGTAGCAATTTCATGATATCATGGGTTGTTTTCGAATCCAAGGCACCTGTAGGCTCATCGGCCAATACCACTTTAGGATTTGTGATCAGCGCCCTTGCAATAGCTACCCTTTGTTTTTGTCCACCGGAGAGCTCATTGGGAAGATGAGTTGCCCATTGGGCGAGTCCTACTTTCTCCAGATATTCCATGGCGATCTGATTACGTTCTTTTCGGGGTACGTTCTGATAATATAAAGGAAGAGCAACATTTTCTAAAGCCGTTTTATATCCTATCAGATTAAAAGACTGAAAAATAAATCCTAAAAATTTACTTCTGTATTCTGCAGCCTTTACTTCGGATAAATGCTCGATGGGAACACCGTCCAGCTCATAAATCCCGGAATCCTTTTCATCCAGAATCCCTATAATATTAAGGAGGGTAGACTTTCCGGAACCCGAACTTCCCATAATAGAAACAAACTCGCCTTCGGAAATATTGAGATTAATTCCTTTGAGAACGTGCAGTTTACTTTTCCCTGTATCGTATGATTTGTTTAAATCCTGAATTACTAACATTAAGTGATCTATGTTTTATAGTCAATAAGTAGAAGATATTTTCAATTTGTTACAAGAATCAAAATTTATTGTATTTTTTTAGTGTTTAATAGAATATACCTTTATTTATAGCATTTTATGATTTTATGTTTAACTGTAACTTATCAAAAATATTTATTTTATGCTTATTATTGTATCTAAACCAATATCAGTGCTTGTTTCATGTAAATGTGGAAAACTTTTACGATTAAAAGTCAACCAATTAGTGTTTAGCCCTTTCAAAATCGTTTCTTTTTTTCGAACTTTGTGCTTCGCACTAGCAAATAATAAAGACACTTTTCTTGTGAAAAACTTTTAAATATAAGTTCCAACAAATCAAGCTGTTATTTATTCTTTGATTTTTATCCACAGTGATCTAATTAGTTTAATTTAAAGACATTTTTAATATGGGAATTTTTGATAAGAGAGTAAGTTACAAGCCATTTGAATACCCTGAGGTTCTTCAATTTGTAGAAGCGATCAACAAATCGTTTTGGGTGCATTCGGAAGTGGATTTTACTGCAGACATTCAGGATTTTCATTCGCAGCTGGAACCACACGAAAAAAATTCTGTGAAAAATGCTTTACTGGCTATTGCACAGATCGAGGTGTCTGTAAAGACATTTTGGGGAAACCTATACAATCATATGCCAAAACCTGAACTGAACGGTTTAGGTGCTACTTTCGCTGAATGTGAATTCCGTCATTCTGAAGCCTATTCGCGTTTATTGGAAGTATTGGGATATAATGAAGAATTTACCAACGTTATAGCAGTTCCTGCTGTAAAAAAGAGAATAGACTTCTTATCAAATGTTCTGAAACATGCTAATTCTTCCACCCCTAAAGAATATGTTTCTTCTCTTTTACTATTCAGTATCCTGATTGAAAATGTATCGCTTTTCTCACAATTTGCGATCATTCTTTCTTTCACAAGATTTAAAGGATACATGAAAAACGTATCCAATATTATCGCGTGGACTTCTGTTGATGAACAAATCCATGCTAACGCAGGAATTTATCTGATAAACAAAATCCGCGAAGAACAACCTGATTTATTAACTGATTCAGACATTGAAGATATTTATACTTTAGTAGATCAATCTGTAGAATTGGAAGGTGAAATCTTAGACTGGATCTTTGAATTGGGAGAATTGAGTGTATTCTCAAAAGAAGACTTACTCAACTTTATGAAATACCGTGTTGACGACAGCTTAAAGAAAATCAATATGGATACACGCTACAACATTTCGCCGGAACAATACCGTCCGATGAAATGGTTTGAGGAAGAGGTTTTTGCTAATTCTATGGATGATTTCTTTGCTAAAAGACCTGTTGACTATACGAAACACGACAAGAGTATTACAGCCAACGATTTGTTTTAATTAAACAAGCTCTGTATATAGCTCAACAATCTTTCATTAGAAAGTATCCTTTTCGGATGAAATAAAAACCAAAACACAAAAGATGATTAATGTAATTGTAAGTTATACCGTAAAACCAGAATTTGTTTCAGAAAACAAAGAAAACATTCAAAATTTCCTGAATGATTTCAGACAATTGGATCTGTCGGCATTTGAATACAAGGTTTTTCTTAAAGAAGACGGTGTTACATTCTTACATTATTCTAATTACAGCAATGAAGAGGTACAACATGAGGTTTTGAATACACCATCTTTTAAAGAATTTCAACGATTAAGAGATGAGAGTGGACTTAATGGTTCCCACAAGGTAGAATTTTTAGAATCAATTTAATAACACAAAATTCCTGGATATACGACATGGATATCCGGGAATTTGAAAATATAACAACTATGGAGGAACAAAATACTAATATATGGTGGCTCAACGAGGAGTCTGAGCAAATGCTAAACAGAGGATATCTGTTAAAAGGGGAAACTGTAGACGGAGCTATCGACAGGATTACCACTGCTGCTGCCAAAAAGCTATACAAACCGGAATTACAACCTGCTTTTAAGGAAATGATCACCAAAGGATGGATCAGTTTTTCCTCTCCGGTATGGGCAAATATGGGAACACAGAGAGGTCTTCCTATTTCATGTTTCAATGTACACATTCCGGATAGCATTGAAGGGATTACTCATAAAATGGGTGAGGTGATCATGCAGACAAAAATCGGGGGTGGAACTTCAGGATATTTCGGGGAACTTCGTAACAGAGGAACTGCAGTAACAGATAATGGAAAGTCTTCGGGAGCGGTTTCCTTCATGAAATTATTTGATACGGCAATGGATGTAGTATCACAGGGAGGAGTGAGAAGAGGAGCTTTTGCAGCTTATCTGGATATCGACCATGGGGATATTGAAGAGTTCCTGTCAATTAAAGATATCGGAAGTCCTATTCAGAATTTATTTACCGGAATTTGTGTTCCTGATTACTGGATGCAGGATATGATCGATGGTGATATGGAAAAACGTAAGATCTGGGCAAGGGTTTTGGAAAGCCGTCAGCAAAAAGGTCTTCCTTATATTTTCTTTACGGATAATGTTAACAGAAACAAACCACAGGTTTACAAAGATTTGGGGCTTACTGTAAATGCAAGTAATCTTTGTTCTGAGATCATGCTTCCTTCTACGAGGGAAGAATCATTTATCTGCTGTCTTTCTTCCATGAACCTGGAATTATATGATGAATGGAAAGATACGGATGCAGTGAAGTTGGCTGTTTATTTCCTTGATGCTGTTTTAACTGAATTTATTGATAAAACAGAAGGCAATTATTACCTACAGGGAGCAAGAAACTTTGCAATGCGTCACAGAGCTCTTGGGCTTGGTGTTTTAGGATACCATTCTTACTTACAAAAGAACATGATCCCGTTTGAAAGTTTTGAAGCGACTCAGTTTAATGCAAGAGCATTCAGACATATTAAAGAGCAATCTGAACAGGCATCAAGAGAACTGGCTAACATCTATGGAGAACCTGAATTGTTAAAAGGTTATGGGTTAAGAAATACCACCACAATGGCTATTGCTCCTACGACTTCAAGCTCTGCTATTTTGGGACAAACTTCTCCGGGAATTGAACCTTTCGCATCCAACTATTATAAAGCCGGTTTGGCCAAAGGAAATTTCATGCGTAAGAATAAGTACCTGGCAAAATTATTAGAAGAAAAAGGACTAGATAACGAAGAAACATGGAGAACGATTATGTTGAACCATGGTTCCGTTCAGCATTTAACTGAACTAACTGACGAAGAAAAAGCTGTATTTAAGACATTCAAGGAAATTTCTCCGATGGAGATCATTTCCCAGGCCGCTCAGAGACAGCAATATATCGATCAGGCACAATCATTGAACTTACAAATTCCATCTACCATGCCCGTAAAAGATGTAAACTATCTGTACATCGAAGCATGGAAAAAAGGAGTAAAAACATTATATTATCAAAGAAGCTCATCAGTATCTAAGGAAATGATGGTGAACTTTGTATCTTGTTCAAGCTGCGAAGCTTAGACTACAAATAATAAACAATTATATATTGAAGCACGTTTTTTAAACGTGCTTTTCTTATATCTTGTTTTGTAAAGAATTACAAAATAAAAAAAAGCCCAGAAAGAAAATCTGGACTCTTGAAAGAATATATAAAGTAAAAATTAAAAATTATATCGAACTCCCAGCTGTGCCTGGAATCTTGATGCAAACTGATCAATCGTATAAGGCAACCCCGGAGATTTGAAATTATAGGTTGGATCTCCAGCTCCCGGCTGTCCCGCTGCCACATTTCCAACTTTCGTTAATCCAACACTTGCTGTTGAATTAAAAGTATTCGGTACAAAATAGATCTTACCCCAATCCTTATTCAACAGATTGGTGAAGTTGATGATACTTAAAGAAATCTGGATATTATTTTTAGACTTCCGGCTCAGTCTGATCTCATCCATAATTCTGATATCTGCCTGAATATTCCAAGGAGTAAAGTCTCCGTTTCTCTGAGTAAACGTTCCTCTTCTGCTGCTCAGGTATTTATTATTATTAACGAAGCTTTCATAATCAGCTACCTGCTGTTGGGCGGTTACCAAAACATTCCCTGCAGCATCTTTTATCGGAACAATATATTTAGCAGCTTCAGCAGCATCTTTAAAGATATATGCCAATCCGGCAGCTTGTCCTGTATTAGCAATAGTACTGTTTACAAAGCCCCATGAGAAAGGATTTCCTGACTGAGCATTGAAATATACGTTGGCCGACAATCTGTTGGACTCTGAAACATTGAAACCATATCCGAGATTGGCAACAATTCTATTTTTAATAGCAAAGTTAGAAGTTGTCAACTGAGGATTATTAGGTGTAAGGGATTGATTCATCTGCCAGTTACTTTCCATTGAGTTTCTGATCCCGTTGGTAATATCTTTAGCATCTCCGTAAGTATATGCTGCAAAGAAGTTAAATCCGAAATTATAAGATTTAGAAATCTGTGCTGTTATATTATACCTGTAACCTTCTTTCGTATTGGATAACATGTAAGCATTAGAAAAATTACTGTTGATATTCGTTGTATAAATAGGCATTTGGTGATTCACGTCATAACTATAATACGTTACGTTATCCGTTTTATTCACCTGCTGGAATTTCAGATCATAAAGTACTTTAGTATAAATACCTTCTAATGTCAACTTATATCCTCCAACGGTATAATCTACTCCTAATGAACTTCTCCATACTTTAGGCATTTTGAAGTTATTATCAATAAGGTCTACCTGAACTTTGGAAGAGTTTTGCCAATTAGCAAAGTTGCCGCTTACCAATGGGTCTCCATTAGCTGCCATTTGAGCTGCCGTCGGACCATTATAATCATAACTTCCGAAACCTACTCCATCATTATAATAAGCATAACCCAGCCATGCAAACGGTATTCTTCCTACGAAAATACCAGACCCCCCTCTTAATACAACTGATCTGTTTTCTGTAAGATCCAAAGTAAATCCTAATCTTGGAGACAATGTGGGTTTATTAAGATATTTGTTTGTAAGCTGATTTAATGGTGTATAGCTGTAGGTATTCCCCATATTAGGATCGGTAGGAGAATTAGTAACTTTTGAACTCAAAAGAGGTTTGTTTGGTAAATCAGTATAATCTACTCTTACACCCGGAGATAAACGGAGTCTTCCTAAATTAATCTCGTCCTGAAGGTATAATGAAAGAAGGTTCACTTTATATGATGCATACGGATTATTAAACAGTGTCTCTCTGCTATCTCCATTGAAAGGATAAGTTCCTCTTATCCTTGCTGGTTTTGAGTTATAAAAATCATCAAGATTCTTATAAGAGATTCTTCCGTTTAATGCATTTACAAAACCATAATCGATATTGTATAATTCATTATGCGTTCCTAATAAGAAAGTATGATTCCCTGTCTTATACGTTAAATTATCGGTGATCTCAAATGTTTTCTGCTTCATATTGAAAACCGTTGCCTCTCTATCATTTCCTAATAAAATAGTTCCTCCATTATACCCTATTTCCACTTGTGGAAACATAGCGTTGGAAGAAGTAGGATCCCTGTAATCATTAATAGAAGAATATCCTAATACTAAGTTATTATTCCATTTATCATTAAAACGGCTTTTTAGTTCCAAAGTCGTCGTTGAAGCATTGTTCTTTTGAATATAGTCCATGCTTGAAAACCTGAAATTGGCACCATCTCTTTCAAGGTTTGAGGCCTGCGAGAATACAGTGTTATTTTTAATGGATAATGTATGTTTATCATTAATCTTCCAGTCTAATTTGTTGAAAAGTTTTGCACTTTCAGAAAAATTAGTGTACTGATTAAAGCTTCCCACATTAAAGCCATACTTGGTTCGAACAAAATCTGAGATCTGTTGAGCAACAGCGTTATTAACCAACGCATTAGGATCATCAGCATTATAAAAAACAGGATCTTTTCTTTTTGTATATTCAAGATTGGTGAATAAAAACACCTTATCTTTAACGACAGGTAATCCTACTCTCCCTCCATAAATAAAATCCTGAAAAGAGCTTGGCATTTTAGAATTATCTCCTACCCTATTTCTTCCTGTAATAGCAGCATTCCGTCCGTATACATAAAAAGATCCTTCCACATTATTACTACCACTACGTGTAACGGCATTGATACTTCCTCCAAGGAAATTTCCTAATTTCACGTCATAAGGAGCAATATAAACCTGTACATCCTGAATCGCATCCAAACTAATTGAGTTGGAACGTGTACTACTTCCCGGCATTCCCGATGTCCCCGTTTGTCCACCCAAAGACGGACTAAAACCAATCGCGTCGTTATTGATCGACCCGTCAATAGTAACGTTATTATACCTGAAATTGGTTCCGTTGAAAGAGTTGTTAGCACTCTGAGGGACCAACTTGGTAACATCCTGGATACCCCTGTTAATATTTGGGAGTCCGGAGATCTGAGCCTGGCTAATTGCAACTCCGTTTTTCACAGTGGTTCTCTTCGAGGTAAGCTTTACCTCGTCGATCACTTTTTCTCTGTTTTTGATTTCTACTACAGGCAAATCATTACTTCCTAATGAAAGCTGTAAGTTGGTATTCGAGTAGATAATTTGCGAACCATCGGAAATCTCTATCGTGTAGGGTCCTCCGGGTTGTAGATTATCCAGACTAAATTGTCCTTTGTTATTACTTTTAGTTTCAAAGGTACTGTTGGTGGGAACGTGAACTACTTTTACCGTAACTTCAGAATTTACCCCTTTTAATCTTCCGAAAATTTTAGAGCTGGTTTCTTGTGAAAACGCTAAGCCAAAAGACAAAACAGCAAAAGCACAGATCAATTTTCTCTTCATATTTTTATACTTCTAAATTTTATGGCAAAATTAGAAGCAACAATCAAGAAGTGTGGTAACATACAGTTAACATTATATAACATAATGTTTAATATTTCCTTAAAAAAAACTTAATTGCTTAAAGTAAACATGTAAGATGAGATCTTGGTAACATTTTACAAATAAATCTTTTACCGCATTGAAGCTATTTTAAGATATATGAACACAATATGAACAACGTTCATTTTACTAAATCAAAGCCTTGATAAAAAAGGAAAACATGGTAGAGGTACTCATCAGTATTTGTACGGATAACAAATATAGTATTAATACTATAGTAGTATTTCTAAGTTGCTAGGTTTAAAAATATAGTACTTTTGTAAGGTTAAGGTTTATAATTTCCTTCACTGGATATATCCTTATTAAAATTAGCAACCCCTTAAAAACACAATATGTACAAAATGCTATTTATCTTCTGTGTAAGCTTTTCCTGCATGGCTTATTCTCAGAACCTTAATTTTACAGATGCCAAATTTAAGGCCTTACTACTAACTTCAGGTCCGGGTAGTCAGATTGCAAAAGACATCAATGGCAACAATATTAAAATTGATGCAAATGGAGATGGACAGATTCAGCTTACTGAAGCCCAGCAAGTAAAAACTTTAAATATAAAGTTCAATGTGCTTCCCACTTACAATAGTCTTCCAAACCAAATCACCGATGCTCTTTTATTCCCCAATATCGAAGAACTTTACATCCATGACACAAAATCAGCGGTCATTAGTTTTGTTAACAATAATAAAATTAAAAAAGTTCTTTACACCGGAAGTGGTGGATTTGTAAACAATGTAGGAGTTAGCCACCGTGTTCCCATTGATTTTTCTTTCGACAATTGTGGTGCCGTAGAAAATGTGAATGACTTTGTTGCAGACATCAATTTATCTCCTTACGACCCCTCCACAATTTTGAGATATAAAAACTGCCTTCTCATCAAGGATGATATTGTCTTAAACAATAAAAACATTAAGGAGCTTCATATCAAAAACTGCCATGTAAAAACGCTCACCTTCACATCCTGTAAGCGGTTAGATAAGATCAGTGTTCCAAATTTAAATTCACTGACCAAAATTTCAGTTTCCGGATCTACCGGAACCATATTACCATCCGGAAATCAGAATATCCACCTTGTTGCGAAATCTTGTACAAACCTGGAAGAAGTTATAGCAGATACGGATCATTATGAAACCACGGGAGCTTATTTTACTTCAGTAGATCTAAACGGCTGTACTTCGTTAAAAAGGATCAAAGGTCTTAATGCATCCTCAATCAATTTCTCCAATGCTGGATTAATCAATTTAGAAGAGCTTGATGCATCATTCTACAACCGGTATGGTTATTATACTACTTCAGGAGTATATTTTGGAAATGTAACCTCTTTGGATGTATCCGGACTTCCCAAGTTGAAAATACTAAAAGCTTTTAATCAGCCCATAACCAATGCTATTTTCAATAGTGCGGCTGCTCTGGAAGATATGGACATCACAAATTCCAGTGGCTACATGGCTGTTTTGAATGTAGACAATCTTACGCATCTCCAAACTCTGAAAGCAGATATTCCCGGTGATCTGAATTTCCTGAATCCACATACTGATCTGCAACAGATTTCTGCACAAAACTGTACTTCTTTGGTCAATCTATCGATAAAAGGAAATAAAGACCTGAAAAGCTTAGACCTTCAGAATTGTTCGGCTATACAAACATTGAACCTTGGACCTAATTTACCAGGCAACTCACCTTTTGATACCTTTACGGAATTAAATAGCCTTAATATCAATCAATGTACCACCTTAAGGGAATTAGGTATTGCTAATACAAAAATTTCTACGATAGACCTTTCACAATGTCCACAATTGGAATCTGCTGATCTTGAATATAATTCATTAGTAAACAATATTAACTTTTCACAAAATGGTCAACTCAAGTATCTTACCCTGAGAAGCTGTCCGCTCATTACCAATCTGAATTTATCGGATTGCAACGTTTTAGAAGCTATTGCATTCTTTAACATGTCCGGATTAACCCAGGTGAATATCAAAAACAATGCATTGGAGGGTTGTGACTTTTCCGGGTACAGTAGTAATTTAACCATTTGTGTTGATCCTGCTCAACTTACCGATCTTCAAACTATGTATCCGGACATTAATTTCAGTACCAATTGCCCGGCTACTACCAATTCAAAAAATACGAAGCTAGACCATATAATAACCAAAATTGATGTATTTCCTAATCCTGTAAAAAATATCCTTCAGATAAGATCCCCTGAACCCGTGAATACAATAGATATATTTGACAGTATGGGGAGATCAGTATCACATCAGAGCTGTGGCAAAGGAGATTGCACTATTAATACGTCAGGTTATCCTGCAGGAATTTATCTTATCAAAATAAAGGCGAAATCTACTGAAATTTCAAAAAAAATAATAAAAAACTGATTCCCTTTTCCTTGATATCTTTAGCTTAAATTCATAAAATAATTGTCTTATTTTTATTTTATATTTGTTAGATACTTAATTCTTAAAAACTTCAAATATGAAATTCGGACAAGTAGAAGATCCTTCAAAAATAGATTTTACATTACCCAAAGATCACAGCAGAACCAAAGAGATCCTCAAACAAAATAAAAAGGGATTAGAGAATATCTCCATCGGATGTGCCAAATGGAATAAAACCGACCTCAAAGGATTTTATCCAAAAGGAACCAAGGACGAATTAACCTATTATGCTACCCAGTTCAATTCTATAGAACTCAATGCGACATTCTACGGAATGCCAACTCCTGACCAGGTATTGACATGGAAAGAAAAAACACCGGCAGGGTTTAAATTTTTCCCAAAGATTACCAATACAGTTTCCCATTTCAGGAGATTAATTGATGTAACAGAACCTGTAACCCAATTTGCAACATCGGTTCTTAATTTTGATGAAAAACTGGGTATGGTATTTCTTCAGCTTCATGATAACTTTAAACCAAAAGATTATGACAGATTAGAGAAGTTTGTCAAAGAATGGCCAAAAGAAGTCCCACTAGCTATAGAGCTCAGAAATACGGAATGGTTTAATGATGAAAACATTTTAAATACAACCTGCGATCTTTTTGAAGCCCATCATATCACTAATATTATTGTGGATACTGCCGGAAGAAGGGATATGCTTCATATGCGTCTTACCACTCCCAATGCTTTCATCCGCTATGTAGGAGCAAATGCAGAAAGTGACTACGAAAGATTGGATGATTGGTTAAAGCGAGTTACACAATGGAAAAAAGAAGGCCTCCAAAATTTATACTTTTTCGTCCATCAGAATATTGAAAAGGCGTCCCCTTTATTATCTGCTTATCTCATCAAAAAAATGAATGAGGAATGGAAAACCGACCTCCATGTGCCTCAAATGGCAACAGAAAGTATCCAAAGTTTATTTTAGCATAAAAAAAATATTCAGCTATTTAATCATTTAATTTAAGATTTTATAGCTTTTTTTTATGTTTTAACAGTAAATATATCACTGTTTGGTGTGAAAAATTTTTTATCAGCAAAAGGTTATATTTTTCACTAATAAATGATATATTGTAAGGTATAAAACCCTTATTACCAACTGTAAAAATCAAAACTATGGAAAAGGAAATATGTACTATCAGCATTACAAACAATTCTCTTGGTGACAATTACACCTTTTACGAAAATGAGAAGATTAAAAGAATCTACGACAGTACCAGCCAGCATCAGGATGTAACAGAATGGCTGACCTATGACCAGATCAGCAGTCAAAGCAAGGATAAGCTCATCAAAAACTGCCCGGAAGAGCTTAAAGAAAAAATCATGATAATTTTAAATTATCCGTGATGTAACAAGAGACATCGACACTATATTTAACTAAAAAAGAAAGATGATCTGCTGGCTTCAGCAGATCATCTTTTATTTTGAAAGGTTTACATTTATTTTTTAATTCTAAAAAGCAAGACCAAATTAAGAAATAGCAAAAGAAAATCGAGAGATACCCAGATTCCCAGTTTTACATTTTCATAATTATAGGCTTCCACCTGCTTTTTAGCAATCTCAGATAATTTTACACTTTGATTGATATAGTTGTTCACCTCAACGATCTGATCAATATTTTTGTTAGGAACAGAATGCTGTGAAAAATAAACCAGGTTTTTCTTTCCTAAATATCCGATAACCCAATACTCATCAGATTTATCCATCTTGAGGTATTCTATTCTGTAATATTCCGGGCGTATCTTTCCAATGTGCTTTGCCTCGTGCATTGCATTTTTATCAGGATTATTGACGTTGATGACATAAAAATCCAGGGTCTGAGGAAGTTTATTAATAACCTGCAAACCAACGGAATTACTCACCACTCCAACAGCACTTTTCTTGATAAACCAATAAGTGAATACCGAGATTGAAAAAATAAGCGTTGCGATACGGAACAGTTTTGCCCATTCAGCACCTTTTCCTGATTTTACCTTAGATAAAATAAGAGAGAGGACAGAACAAAGAAAGATAACAAAGATGATTAATCCCATGCTGCAAATATACTGATTTAAGAATTTTAAGAAAGAACGTTAATCAACATTCCATTCTTTATAAAACTGATCAAGAAATTGAAGCATCACCTCATGCCGTTCCTGAGCCAGTTCTTTTCCTTTCTCTGTGTTCATTAAATCCTTTAAAAGTAATAATTTCTCGTAAAAATGATTGATTGTAGTGCCGTCAGATTTTTTGTATTCCTCTTTCGACATATTCAGCTTTGGCTTAATATCCGGATGATACATCAGGTTATTTTTAAATCCACCAAAATTAAAGGTTCTTGCAATACCTATTGCTCCTATAGCATCCAAACGGTCTGCATCCTGAACAATCTTTAATTCAATAGGTAAATTCTGCGGAGCTTCTCCCCTGTTTTTAAACGAAATATTCTTAATAATAAAAAGGACCTGCCCGATAATTTCTTCTGAAACATGCTGCTCTTCCAAAAACTCACGGGACACTTTTAACGCAATTGTTTCATCACCATCATGAAATTTGGGATCTGCTATATCGTGAAGCAAAGCTCCCAATTCTACAACTTCTTTGTTACAGTTTTCATTTTCAGCAATTTTCCTGGAAAGCTTCCAGACTCTTTCGATATGAAACCAATCATGTCCTGCTTCTGCTCCTTTAAGTTTTTCCTTTACAAAATCTATTGTCTTTTCAATTACACTACTCATTATGTATTAATTCATTTAAAATAATATTCCAAAGCTTCTTGTTATAGCTCCTGAAAAAATTAACATGTCCTATTTCTCCTTTTTCAGATTCTGAAGTTTTTACAAGGCGATATGTCGGTTTAAGGTTGGGATACGTGTCGTTTAATAGACTCTTTACTCCTTTATCCGTAAGCCAGACATCATCTTCAGCCCTGATTACAAAAACTTTTTGAGTCAATTTTTTAGAATAATCATCAATTTTTTCCAGTAAACCGTTTGTTGATTTTTTATTCAAAATTAAGGTTCTCCAATCATAAGCGCAATTTTTAGGAAGACTTTCTCCAAGTCCAAACCAATGAGCCGGAAAATAACCCAGAAGCTGAGTTGCTAAAGGCTGGACAATCCCAAATCCAAGATAAGCTTCTATTTTCGTCCTGAATTTCAGATTCCCAACAAACGCATTTTGTGTTCCCACAAAAAAGAATTCTTTAAACATCTCCGAATCCTTATTCATCCCAAGGATCAATGCTCCAACAGAATGTCCCAGGCAATATTTCTCATATCCTGTAAAGCGGATTCTGATGTAGGTGGTTACTGCTTTATAATCCCGGGAACCCCAGATTCGCATGGAAGCCTCGAAGCCTTTCATCTGCTCCGGTTTTGAAAGCCCGATTCCCCGATAATCATACGTGATCACTGTAAATCCCTGCTCTGAAAAATATTGTGCAAAGGAAAAGTAAACGTGCTGTTTTACGCCTGTAGCAGAATTGATTAGTAATAATTTATTATTGCTCTGTTCCGGCAGGAAAAGGTGGGCGACAATAGAAATGTGATCTGTGGTTTTTAGAATTAGTTTTTCCATAGTGTAAAAAGAAAAAATCCACTCAAAAGTGGAAATTTTTACTGTTTATTTTATGTTAATTATATACTTTCGATATGTACCAAATAGCTTTAAATAACATAATCGGACATTCTAGGCAATCCGGTTTGCGATCCTTTTCTCGTAGAGACTTTTAAAGAAACTTCATTTCCAAATTTTACACACTCCTCAATAGGATTATTATGACACAAGGCTATGGCAAATCCGGATGTAAATGCATCTCCCATTCCCATTTTATGTACCGTTTTATTATCATTATGGTTTCTGAAGTATTTCATTTCAGTTCCATCAAAGTAAATCGTGGAATTCGTATCATCCCTTACAAAAACTTTATTAAAATATTTTTCAAGAACCCGCTCTTTTTCCTCTTCACCAAAAACAATATAGAGTTCACTACTTTTTACGATTACAAAATCCACATTTTCCAGTACTTCTTCGCTAAGCTTCATAGCAGGTGAAGCATAGAGACCAACTTTTTTTCCGTATTTTTTTGCCTTTCTAATGGTATATTCAACAACTTCTATAGAAACTTCTAACTGAACCAGGATAAGATCTGCCGTAGGAAAATACCGGTCTGCATCTTCAATATGTTTGGTACTTAAAAGCTTATTTGCAGCCGGTACCACAACAATGGCAGCATTACCATCAGAAGTCGTCACATAAGCTGTTCCTGTAGCTTCTTTGTCTGTTTCTGCAACAAATCCTACATTCACATTTTCATTCACCAGATTACGCATAATTTGCTGTCCCAGTGGGTCCATTCCCACACATCCAATGAAATAAACACTGGCACCCAATCTTGCAGTTCCTACAGCCTGATTGGCTCCTTTTCCACCAAAATAACTATCCGAATTAATGGCTAAAACAGTATCGTTAGGAGCCGGAAGTTTTTCAGTTTCCAGAACAAGATCTATGGAAGAGCTGCCAACAACTATAATTTTGGGTTGTACTGAGGAAAAGTTCATTGCGGTTAAATTGGTTTATACAAAAATAAAAAATTAGGAATACTAATATAACAATAATTAACTTATTTCAATAAATTCCGTAACTACCTTTACAGGCTCATTATTTTTATCATACGCAATATAGCTGGCATAGAAACCTTCTCCATATCCTGTCTCGAAAGCAAAGATAGTTCCCGGATGCTCATCCGCAGGTTTCAAAAAGGCATATTGATCGATTGCTCCGTTTTCATCAAAAAAATATTCGTGGAAAAACTCCTCATAAATTCCCATAAAGTCGGCACCTTTACTGTGATACAATCTTTTTTCCAGTTCATTAAGTTTTTCCTGGGTATCAACATCCATAAAACACCCCATCCCACTTTCTACAGGATAACCAAATATCTCACCCTCTGCAAGGTCTTTTATATCCTGACCGGAAGTAGTTGCCAATTTCCATTCTGTGATTTCTGAGTGACTGAAAATAATTTCAGCATAGGCTACGCAGTTACTTTCTCTCTCCTTATGTAATAGAACTGCAAAATCCCCTTTTGGGAAATCTGTAGTAAAAGGCTGCATATCATTTGTGATCAAAGGGTCGCAAGCTACCAATTTCCCACTGGAAAGGTAAATTTTCCCAACCTCAAAGCTTTCTAACAAAGGACTTTCTACAAAATCTCTTGAAAACAGCTTTTTTATATTCTCTACGTGCGTCATTTTTATTGTCTTTATTTATTGGTGATGAGCTGATCCGCTTACAAGTTATTTTGGCAGCTCATCTGCTCTTCAGATATTATGTCTGAACTACTGTATTAAATTCACAAAAGAAGACAAGTTAAACTGGTCTTCTTTTATGGATATAGTTTCCGGGATTGTCCGGATTGATATTTGTTTTATTTCAAGATAAGTGCCAAAAGA
Source organism: Chryseobacterium sp. Chry.R1 (assembly GCF_039645525.1). Lineage (NCBI taxonomy): Bacteria > Pseudomonadati > Bacteroidota > Flavobacteriia > Flavobacteriales > Weeksellaceae > Chryseobacterium > Chryseobacterium sp. Chry.R1. The sequence continues at coordinate 2,029,167 of NZ_CP151793.1, read as the reverse complement.
TTTATAAGCTCTTCAGCTTCTCTTCCAAAATAGCAATTTTATCCTGTGCATCTTTCTGTTTCTTACGTTCCGCTTCTACAACTTCTGCTTTAGCATTGGCTACAAATTTTTCGTTGGAGAGCTTTTTTTCTACAGAAATTAAAAATCCTTTCAAATACTTTATTTCGTCTTCCGTTTTTGTTTTCTCTTCAGCAAGATCCAGGTTTTCGCTCAATGGAATGGACACTTCGGTAGAACCTACCAGGAATGTAAAACTTGGTTTATTTGTTTTTTCACCAAAATAAATGTCTGAAATATTCGCCAGTTTTCTGATAACGGCTTCATTGGCAAACTCTGAAGAACCCGTATAAATTTCAGCTGCCTCTTTAGGAGAAATCCCCTTCGTCTGGCGATAGTTTCTAACTCCTGAAATAAGTTCCTGAGCCATTTCAAAGTTTTTGATAATAGTCTCATTAAATTTTCCTGCTTTTTTCTGCTGAGAGATAATCAACGCTTCCTCTATACTTCTTTCCGAAATCGTCTGCCATAATTCTTCCGTAAGGAATGGCATAAAAGGATGAAGTAATTTCATTAATTCTTCAAAGAAATAAATAGTCTTTTCGTATACTTCTCTCGAAATCCCTTCACCATAATTAGGTTTGATAGCCTCCAGATACCACGAACAGAAATCATCCCAGATTAATTTATAAACCAAATGCAAAGCATCAGAAATTCTGAATTTCTCAAACTGATCATTAATTTCAGCAATCGCTTTGTTCAATTTATTTTCGAACCACTCTATTGTCTGGTTTTCCGTTACGTTGGCCGGTTTATCTTCATGATTCCACATATTGATTAATCGGAAAGCACTCCAGATCTTGGTCATGAAATTTCTCCCCTGAAGCATAAGATCTTCATCAAAAAGGAGATCATTTCCTGCAGCAGCACTTAGTAAGATTCCAACACGCACACCATCAGCACCATATTTATCAATTAATTCCAAAGGATCCGGTGAGTTTCCTAAAGACTTGGACATCTTTCTTCTTTGCTTATCTCTAACAATACCGGTAAAATAAACATTTTTAAAAGGAACTGTCTTTTTATATTCTAATCCAGCCATGATCATTCTCGCTACCCAGAAGAAAATAATATCCGGACCTGTTACCAGATCAGAAGTAGGATAATAATACTGAATATCTTTATTTTCAGGATCAAGAAGCCCGTCAAATACAGACATAGGCCATAACCATGATGAGAACCAGGTATCTAAAGCATCCTGATCTTGTGTAAGGCTTTCAGCTGTAAAATTTTGGTTCCCTGTTTTTTGTTTTGCTAATTCTAAAGCTTCTTCTTTTGTTTCTGCAACTACAAAATCTTCATCTCCGCTTCCATAATAATAAGCAGGGATCTGCTGCCCCCACCAAAGCTGGCGGGAAATATTCCAGTCACGGATGTTTTCCATCCAATGTTTATAGGTATTTTTGAATTTTTCAGGATAAAACTTAATTTCATCGTCCATTACTACATCCAAAGCAGGCTGAGCAAGTTCAGACATTTTCAGGAACCATTGAACAGAAATTTTAGGCTCGATCACTGCTCCTGTTCTTTCAGAAGTCCCTACCTTATTTACATAATCCTCAGCTTTTAAAAGAAGATCTTTTTCTTCCAGTTCTTTTGCAATCTGTTTTCTTACCTCAAACCTGTTTTTCCCGGCATAATGTAATCCATACTCATTAAGATTTCCATCATCATCTAAAGCATCAATCATTTTCAACTGATGTTTTTGCCCGATCTCGTAATCATTGGTATCGTGAGCAGGAGTAATTTTCAGTGCACCGGTTCCAAATTCAATATCCACATATTCATCTTCGATGATAGGTACTGCACGGTTCACGATAGGTACGATCACATTTTTACCTTTCAGGTGAGCATATCTTTCATCATTAGGATTGATACAAACAGCAGTATCCCCAAAGATTGTTTCAGGACGCGTCGTCGCAACAGAAAGGAATTCTTCGGAACCTTCTATTTTATATTTCAGGAAATATAATTTCCCGTTCTGTTCTTTAAATATTACTTCCTCATCAGATATGTTCGTTTTTGCTTCCGGATCCCAGTTAACCATTCTGTAGCCTCTGTAGATCAATCCTTTATTATAAAGATCAACAAAACTTTTAATTACCTGTGCTGAAAGCTTATCCTCCATCGTAAACCTGGTTCTGTCCCAGTCGCATGAACAACCCAATTTCTTCAGCTGTTCGAGGATGGTTCCCCCATATTTGTCAGTCCATTCCCATGCATGTTTTAAAAACTCCTCACGGGTAATATCAGATTTATTGACTCCCTCAGATTTCAGTTTAGCAACAACTTTAGCTTCAGTAGCAATTGAAGCGTGATCTGTTCCCGGAACCCAGCAGGCATTAAAGCCCTGCATTCTTGCACGGCGGACCAGAACATCCTGAATGGTATTGTTCAACATATGTCCCATGTGTAAGATCCCCGTCACGTTTGGCGGAGGAATTACGATGGTATATGGTGGCTTGTCATTAGGCTCCGAATGGAAAAACTTGTTTTCCAACCAGTAGTTGTACCATTTTTGTTCTGTTTCCTGTGGATTATACTTTTCTGAAATCTGCATAAATTCTATTTCTTTAGCTTACAATTTGCAAAAATAGCTTAAAGAAAAAAAATTTTCAGTATGAATTAAAATAATTTTTAACTTTGTTTCTTAAAGTTTATCTAAACAAACATATTAACATTCAAGAATATGAAAAAATTAATTGCAGGAATTGCACTATTTGGAACATTTGCTATTGCATCTGCACAAACTATTACTTTTGATAAAACCACTTTCGATTATGGTACTATTAAGCCTAGTGCAGACGGTACAAGATTTTTTACAGTAACTAACACAGGTGATAAGCCTTTGGTAATTTCTAACGTAAAACCTTCTTGTGGATGTACAACTCCTGAATTTAGTACAGATCCTGTAATGCCAGGAAAATCTGCTAAAATTAAAGTTGGATACAATACGACAATCAACGGACCATTCAACAAAATGATTGAAGTATTTTCTAATGACCCGGCAAACAGCAGAAGTGTAATTTACATCAAAGGAAATGTAGATGCTAACGCTCCTGAAGTTGCAGCTACTCCTGCAAAGGTTGAAACTGCAGCAGATGCTAAAGCGGCTAAAAAAGCGGCTAAGGCAGCGAAAAAAGTTGCTGCGGCAAAATAAGCTCTACTCAGAAAAAATAAAAAAACCGTCTACATGTAGACGGTTTTTTTATTACATTTATTTCAAATATATAATTTATGGACACCAATTTCTCAGACGATTTTGAAGTAAAAGGAAAATTTTCCATCAAAAAAACCTCAACGGAATACAAGGGACCTCTTACTAAACAAGAAGGACAGGCAATGCTGGCTATAGAAAAAGAAAAACTTCGTAACCTTCAGGAGAAGTTGTATGCGGATGGAAGCCAGTCTCTCCTTATCATCTTACAGGCGATGGATGCCGCAGGAAAAGACAGTCTTATTGAGCATGTGTTTGGTGGAGTAAATCCACAGGGCTGTAATGTAACAAGTTTTAAAACCCCAAGTTCAAAGGAATACGCCCATGATTTTTTATGGAGACATTATATTGCACTACCTCAAAAAGGAATGATCGGAATCTTTAACCGTTCACATTATGAAAGTGTTTTGGTTTGTAAGGTGCACCCGGAATACAATCTCAGTGAAAAAACATGGAAGTCCATAAAAGATTTTGACGCCAAATTCTGGGAAAACAGATATGAGAGTATAAGAAATTTCGAAAAACACCTCTCTCAGAACGGAACTAAAATCATTAAAATATTTTTAAATGTTTCAAAAAAGGAACAAAAGCAAAGGCTGCTGGACAGAATTAACGAGCAAGAAAAAAACTGGAAGTTCTCGGCTGCTGATCTTCCGGAAAGGGCATTGTTTGATCAATATATGAGCGCTTATGAACAGGCTATTAATGAGACTTCAAAAGATTATGCTCCGTGGTACGTATTACCTGCAGACAATAAATGGTTTGCAAGAGTAGCCGCTATCCAGATCATTATTGATGCATTAGAAAAGATGGACCTTAAATATCCGGCACTTTCTGATAAGGACAAGAAAGGACTTGTTGATGCTAAAAAAGCCCTTGAGAACGAATAGCATCATAAACAATGCTTCAACTTGTAAAATTCATATTTTCAAGTCGAAATTAATTATCTTAACAGGCTCAGAAATACAAAAGCGGGGAATAATCCCCGCTTTATTTATAGTCATTTCGTTATCTAAAAAATCACGAGAAAATCTATAAGCCGGATTTTGTACTTCCTGAGAAGTGCCTGTTATTTATCTGCGTCTTACATTGCTGCAAAACTTTTGCTGATTACCCCTCGGCTTTCAGAGCGAGCAACTCCTATTTTCATTACTGAAAAGAACCGATATACTTATCATTGCACCGCAAAGAGTTTACCTGGTTTCACTACAGCCGAACTGTACTTGCTTTCTGTTGCACTTGTCCTACCCTCACGGGTGACGGATGTTATCCGCTTTGCTGCTCTATGGTGTCCGGACTTTCCTACCCTTGCCAAAACAAAGATCAACAGGCCGATTTTCTCGTGGGCGCAAAGATACGAATTAAAGGCTTTACATTATATGTTATGACGATTACTTATAAGCCTGCCGAACAATACGCTTTCTTAATCAAAGACAAACAATCCGATAAAGCTTAAGTATATGGTAAGTGCCGATTACCAAAACTTGCAATTTATAATTCATAACCCTTCACTAATTAGCACATTATTATTATCTTCGTGCCTTTATACATCTAATTGTGATTTCCAGAGAAAAAGAATTTGCGCAGCTCATAAAAGATAATCAGGGATTGATTATCAAAGTTTCGCGTCTTTATACCAATTCTCTGGAAGATGAAGAAGATCTCTTTCAGGAAATTGTCCTGCAGCTTTGGAGAAGCTATGACTCCTTTAAAGGGAACTCAAAGATCTCCACATGGATGTATCGTGTTGCCTTAAATACAGCCATTACCCTTTTCAGAAAAAAAAGCAAGAGCCTTCCTACAAATGAGCTGGACATCAATCATAAAGACTTCATTGAGGATGATGATGAAAAACAACAGCAGATTTCACTTCTATACACCGTGATCAAGACATTGCCTAATGTAGAAAGAGCTATTGTAATGATGTATTTAGATGATTTGCCCTATAAGGATATCGCAGAAAACCTCGGGATAACTGAGGTAAATGCCCGTGTGAAAATGAACAGATTAAAGAAAACCCTTAAAGAACAGATGGAAAAATATGCCTGATTTTGATTTAGACAGCTTTAAGAAAACATGGCAGGAACAGCCTGTTCAGCAAAAATACGACAATAGTGAGATTCTTAATATGCTCAACAGAAAGTCACGTAACTACGTGAAATATATTTTCTGGATCAGTGTTTTTGAATTTTTACTTTTCTCCGTAATGGGGCTATTTTATTTCTTTCAGGGAGAAGAAACCAATGGATTCCTCAACGTTTTAGAAAAACTGGGTGCTCGAAAAACTCCCGAAGTGGAAAACAGTTTTGACAAGATATATCTGATCCTTAAGATTCTTAGTTTACTTGTTACTGCCTATTTTGTCTATAAATTTTATCAGAATTATCGAAGAATAAAAATCGAAGAAAACCTTAAAGGCCTTATTACCCGAATTATTAAGTTCAAGAAGACGGTTAATGCCTTTATTTTAATCAGTATTGTTTTACTCGTTGCTTTTACTTCTATTTTTACAGTCTTTATTTTTTATGCGTTAAACTCTCAAAATGTAGAACCTGCCAACTCGGCCGTTATCATTTTCATCATAGGTACTGTATTGAGTACCGGACTGTGTGTTTTGCTGATCTGGTTATACTACAGACTTGTTTATGGAATTATCATGAGAAAACTTGATAAGAATCTTGCACAGCTAAGAGACATTGATTCCCTGGAAAATTAACTTTTCCCAGGCGCTATCTTAGGATTTATTTGTTATTTTAGATCAATAAATCTTTTTGTATGGCTTTATCTTATGTATCCGGAGCTTCAAATATTCCTTTACTTGGAGAAACAATCGGTAAAAACCTTAAAAGAACAGTTGAAAAATACCCTGATCATGAAGCTTTAGTTTCTGTTCAGCAGAACTATCGAGCAAGCTACAAAGAATTTTATGACCAGACCACAGCCGTTGCTAAAGCTCTTATTCACTTAGGCACAAAATCTGGTGACAGGATAGGAATCTGGTCTGCCAACAGGTATGAATGGGTATTGCTTCAATATGCTACTGCAAGAATTGGCAGCATTTTAGTGAATATAAATCCTGCATACAGAACTCACGAACTTACATACGTTCTCAATCAGTCAGAAGTTCGTTTTATCTTTTCTTCTTTATCCTTTAAGACCAGTAATTATAAAGAAATGGTTGAATATGCAAAGGAAGTATGTCCTACATTGGACGGTGCCATTTTCTTTGACGACAGTTGGGAACAGTTTCTGGAAAAAGGAAATTCAGTTTCCGATGAAACCTTACGAAATTTTGAAGAAAATATCGAATTTGATGATCCCGTCAATATCCAATATACATCCGGTACAACCGGTTTTCCCAAAGGAGTTACCCTTTCCCATCATAATATTCTGAATAATGGTTACTTTATCGGAATACGGCTGCATTACACAGAAAAGGATAGAGTTTGTATTCCAGTACCTTTTTATCATTGCTTTGGGATGGTTATAGGAAACATTTGTTGCACTGCACATGGCGCCTGTATTGTAATTCCCAATGAGAGCTTTGATCCGGACATTACCCTACAGGTAGTTTCTGATGAAAAATGCACGTCATTGTACGGAGTTCCTACCATGTTTATTGCTGAATTGGCAGTAAAAGATTTTAATACATTTGATTTCTCTAATTTAAGAACCGGAGTTATGGCCGGGTCTGTATGTCCACCAGAAATCATGAAAAAGGTGGAAAGTCTTATGAATATCAAAGAAATGAGTATTTGCTATGGAATGACGGAAACCTCACCGGTTTCAACCCAGACATTAATAGGAACATCTTTGGAAAAACAGGTAAGTACCGTGGGTACCGTTCAGGATCACCTTGAAATAAAAATCATAGATGAGAATGGCAGAACGGTGGAACGTGGTGAGCATGGCGAACTTTGTACCCGGGGATACTCTGTAATGCTCAAGTACTGGAATGATCCGGAAAATACAAGAAAGGTTATTGATGATGCCCGATGGATACATACCGGCGACCTTGCTGTAATGGATTCTGAAGGTTATATTACCATTTCCGGAAGAATAAAAGATCTCATTATCCGTGGCGGTGAAAATATTTCCCCAAAGGAAATTGAAGATTTTCTATATACCTATCCCAACATTCTTGATGTACAGATTATAGGTGTTCCCAGCGAAAAGTTCGGAGAAGAAGTAATGGCATGGGTGAAGGTGAGGAATGGCTTTGATGTGACCGAAGATGAACTTCTTAACTACTGTACCGGGAAGATTGCCCATTACAAGATTCCTAAATACTGGAAATTTGTAGAAGAATTCCCAATGACGATTTCAGGAAAAATAAGAAAGGTTGAAATGCGTGAAATCTCGGTCAAAGAATTAAAGCTAGACCACTTAAGGAACAATTAATATAACCATAAAAAATGCCCGGCTCTCCGGGCATTTATATTTTTTAAAGTTCTTTTCTTAATCTTGCAACTGGAATGTTAAGTTGTTCCCTGTATTTTGCAATTGTTCTTCGGGCAATATTATATCCCTGTTCTTTTAAGATAACCACTAAGGCGTCATCGGTAAGAGGCTTTCTTTTATTTTCTTTACTGATCACTTCCTGAAGATGAGTTTTAATTTCTTTAGTAGAAACTTCTTCTCCATCATCGTTTGTTAAACTGTCAGAAAAGAGGTCTTTAAGATAAATAATACCGTTTGGTGTATCAGCATATTTACTTTTTACTACTCTTGAAATCGTAGAAATATCAAAACCTGTGATATCTGCAATATCTTTAAGAATCATCGGTTTTAAAGATTTTTCATCTCCGGTAATAAAATACTCCTTCTGAAACTTTACAATAGCCGTAATCGTTTGCAATAAGGTATTCTGACGCTGGTTGATTGCATCAATATACCATTTCGCTGCATCCAGCTTTTGCTTGATAAATAATGCAGCTTGTTTATGCTCTGAAGAGTTTTTATCATGAGAATAGGTGGTAAGGATATCTTTATATTCTTCAGAAACCCTTAATGTAGGTGCATTCTTACTATTAAGCATCGGAATAACCACTCCATCCTTCACCTGAATTACAAAATCCGGGATAATTTCCTGATTGATCGTTATCGTTTGCGTATCAAAATTACCTCCGACTTTAGGAGATAGTTTCGAAATTTCTTCCAGAGCATCTTTCAGATCTTCTTCTTCGATATCATACTTCTGGATGATTTTATTATAATGCTTATTGGTTAAAGCATCAAACTGATGTCTCAAAATATTAGCTGCTAAAGAAACAGCTTTATCCGAACTTACTTTCTTCTCGATTTGGAGAAGAAGGCATTCCTGTAATCCCCTCGCTCCTACTCCCGGCGGGTCCAGTTTCTGTACATAATTTTCCAGAATATCTTCAGCCTTTTCTATAGTTGTATAAATACCCTGTGAGAAAGCAAGATCATCTACAATAGACTTGATCTCCCTTCTAAGGTATCCATCGGTATCCAGATTCCCAATGATATACTCGGCAATTTTTATGTCCTCAGGATTGATATTGGCCAGGTGGATCTGTTCCAATAGATAATCGTATAGAGACTGCCCTTCGGTCAGAAGGCTTTCATTATCGAATTCCTCATCGTCCGCAGAATAATTACTCGAAGCAGTTTTATAGCTTGGCTCATCGTCATAGATATATTCATTCACATCAAAATCAGTTTCAATGCTTTCATTTCCTTCATTCTCATAAGAATCCTCAAGAGAAGCATAATCATCCTCTTTAGATTCCTCCTTTGCGATTTCCAGGGCCGGGTTTTCTTCTAACTCTCTTTCCAGTTCCTCTTCAAATTCCAAAGTATGAAGTTGAATCAGCTTCATTAATTGGATCTGCTGAGGAGCCAACTTTTGTCCTAGTTTGAGTTGTAAGTGTTGTTTAAGCATATTACTCTTTGTGTTTTAACATAAGATATTCCACGAATTTAATCAATTTTTTTTTAAAAATTTCATATTTAGCATGATTTTTGCATTATATAATTTAACATAATAAGCTATTATTAAAAATAAAAAAGCCTTAAATTAAATTTAAGGCTTTTTTTGTATCTAGAATTCAGCACTTTTCGGCGTTCTTGGAAAAGGAATCACGTCTCTGATATTCGTCATCCCTGTTACAAAAAGAATAAGTCTTTCCAGACCTAATCCAAATCCTGAGTGAGGTACCGAACCAAATTTTCTGGTATCCATATACCACCAAAGTTCTTGTTCCTCAACATGCATTTCCTTCATTTTCTGTCTAAGAACTTCAATTCTTTCCTCCCTTTCAGAACCTCCGATGATTTCTCCGATTCCAGGGAAAAGAACATCCATTGCTCCTACTGTTTTGTTATCATCATTCAAACGCATGTAGAATGCTTTGATATCTTTCGGATAATCAAAAAGAACTACCGGGCTTTCAAAATGTTTCTCTACCAGGAATCTTTCATGCTCAGACTGGAGATCGGCCCCCCAGCTTTCGATTGGGAACTGGAATTTTCCTTTCTTATTCTCTTTAGAATTCAATAATATTTCAATAGCTTCCGTATAGCTTACACGCATAAAACGTTTAGCCACTACATTTTGAAGCTTTTCTATAAGACCTTCTTTAGCTCTTTCCTTTTCAGGCTTAGCTTTTTGTTCTTCGGCAAATCTTTTATCTAAAAATTCAAGATCATCTTTACAGTTATCCAATACATACTGGATCACATATTTCAGGAAATCTTCTGCCAGATCAATGTTATCTTCAAGGTTGTTGAAAGCAACCTCTGGCTCTACCATCCAGAATTCCGCAAGGTGACGGGTAGTATTTGAATTTTCAGCACGGAACGTAGGTCCGAAGGTGTAAATCCTTCCCAATCCCATTGCAGCAGTTTCGCCTTCCAGCTGTCCGGAAACAGTAAGATTGGTTTGCTTTCCAAAGAAATCCTGACTATAATCAATAGCTCCATCTTCTGTTCTCGGAATATTATTCAGATCAAAACCAGTCACCCCGAACATCTCTCCCGCTCCTTCAGCATCTGCACCTGTAATGATCGGTGTATGAATGTTGAAAAACTGATTTTTGTTAAAGAATGAATGAATAGCAAAAGTTACCGCATGACGTACTCTGAATACAGCACCAAATAAATTGGTTCTGAATCTTAAATGCGCCTGCTCACGAAGTTTTTCCAGACTGTGTTTCTTTGGCTGAAGAATCGTTGTCTGTAGCTCCTCCGTAAAGTTATCCCCTAAAACAACAATCTTCTTAGCAATAATCTCTACCGTTTGTCCTGCACCCTGGCTTTCAACAACCTCTCCTACCACTTTTAGGGAAGAAGCTGTACTGATCTTATTAATAAGAGCCTCATCAAAATTTTCAAAATCAACAACTATTTGCAAATTATTAATTGTAGATCCATCATTTAATGCTATAAAGCGATTTGAACGGAAAGCTTTTACCCAACCGTATACCGTAATGTCATGATGTAATACCTTTTTGTAATCCTGTAGGATTTCTTTAATCGTTTGCTTTTTCATTTGTTGATTATAAATTTTCGTATAAAAATTAATGTCTGCAAAGTTACAAAAAAACAGCGCAAGTTGATGATTGCGTCGTCTTTAAAAAATCATCGACCCATTATTTAATATAAAATCTATTATTTACCTGGTTTTAATTAAAAAAACAGGCCTCATTCTTTGTTTTCCATAGCTTATTTTCCGTGCTGGGGAAAAGCTCAACAACACCATACCGTCACTTTGAAAGTAACTAAGTGATTAGATCAATCAAATCAATTTTCAAATATTTGCCAATGATTTAATAATTTTTAAACAACTGCATTGTAAAATACCATATAAGAGCCGATTAATAATTAAACAGAAAAATGATAATGAACACACTTCGTAAAGGTGAATTTTTCGGGCAAACCAATCAAACTCTTGATTTTGATGGTTTAACCAAAATTGAAAGTAAATCAATCACTTGGTTTTCTTCATAGAAATTATGGATTCCTAACAGATGTCGCTCTTGAATGCGGTTTTTCTGATCAGAGCCATTTCATCCGTTGCTTCAGGGAAAACATGGGAGTTACCCCGTTAAAATATAGAAATCTTTTAAATAAGTAATGCAACAGATGTTACTCGTCCTTCTTAGATGGCACTAGAAAGACATCAATAAGCCCGTCAGGCAATTGCATTTTAATAAACCTTTCTTCTCTGTTTACTTCAAGAATCCAGTCTTTAATGATAGGAATAACAACTTCTTTTCCATCCAGGTTGGTTACGAAATACGTTTGAGCCGTCTGATCATTGATTGAACGAATAACACCACAGTCATTATCATGTTCATCAAAAATAGTAAAACCAATTACTTCGTGGTAATAAAATTGTTTTCCGGTGAGTTTAGGAAGAGAAGCAAGCGGTAAGTATACACTTTTCCCCAATGACTGATCCACTAATGCTTCAGAAGAGTTTCTAAACGCAATATTCAGAGCATCAGATTTGCTCCAGGATGATTTTTCAATAAAAAAAGGAACCAATAGTCCGTTGATTTCAACGAATATTGATTCCAGTTTATTGTAAAGTTCGGGTTGATCGGTATCCAATTTAAGGATAACGTTTCCCGCAAGGCCATGTCTGCGTGTGATTTTACCTAAAAAGTAGCAATCTTCTTTACGCATACAGGGTGTTTCTTAAGCTTCAGTGTTTTCTTCAGTTTCAGCAGCTGGAGCTTCTCCTTCTGCAGTTTCTTCAGCAACAACTTCTTCAGCAGGTGCGTTAGCAGCTTCCTCAGCAGCTTTAGCATCAGCCTCAGCTTGTGCAGCAGCAGCTAGTCTAGCTTCATTTACTTTAACTTCAGCTTCTAAAGCAACTTTTTTAGCATCAGCCTGAGCTTTAGATAAACCTTCTACTTTCCCTTGCACTTTTTGTTCTTTAGCATCTACCCAAGCAGCAAATCTTTTTTCAGCCTCAGCCTCATCAAAAGCTCCTTTAGCAACACCACCTTGTAAGTGTTTTTTGTAAAGTACTCCTTTGTAAGAAAGGATAGCTCTTGCAGTATCAGTTGGTTGAGCACCGTTGTTTAACCACTTTACAGCAGAATCAACGTTCAAATCAATTGTTGCAGGGTTAGTAATTGGGTTGTAAGTTCCTAGTTTTTCGATGAATCTACCGTCTCTTCTAGCTCTAGCATCTGCAACCACGATGTGGAAAAAAGGTTTTCCTTTTTTACCGTGTCTTTGTAATCTGATTTTTACTGACATAATGTTTGAATTTTAAGGGAACTCGTCCCAGTTAAATATTTAAGTGTGCAAAGATAAATAAAATTTCTAATGTATCAATAAAAATGTAATAATTTATCTGTCTTATCATATAAAAAGAAATCCGGATTACAGCCAGGTTCGTTTAAAGTGGAAACAATTATTTTTGGAGACAGGTCCCGGATACATTATTTTTTAGATCTTTGGGAACAAAATCTAAATTGATGAAAAATTTATTGCTGTTTGCTACAATTCTGTTGTTCTGCCAAAATGCACAAAGTCAATCTAAAGAGGAAAAGATTGAAAAATTAATTAGCGCTTACAGCCAACTCAATCGTTTTAACGGGAGTGTTCTGGTCTCAGAAAAAGGAAAAATAATCTTTGAAAAAAGTTACGGTATCAAAAACTTCCAAACACAGGAAAAAAACACCAATCAAAGTATTTACAGAATCTACTCTACAACAAAGTCATTTACTGCAACGACAATTTTACTATTAAATGACATGGGAAAATTATCCTTACAGGATAAACTGACAAAGTATTTCCCTAACTTTCCAAAAGGAGATAGTATTACTATTGAACAATTATTAACACATACCTCCGGAATTCAGAATAATGCTAATCCTGAAGATACAAAAGATGAGGAAACATTTATAAATTTTATAAAAGCTCAACCCTTGGATTTTTCTCCCGGAAGCCAATGGAATTACAGTAATTCCAACTATTATTTATTAGGATATATCATCAACAAGACTGCTGGAATGTCTTACCAGAAAGCTATTCAAAAGTACATTCTCGATCCGTTAAAAATGACCAATACCGGTTTTGGGTTTAAAGAATTAAAAAATAAAAACAAAACAACGGGGTATGAATTTTTATCAAAGAATAATTTCCGGGAAGGTATAGTCTATGATTACGACCATCCCCATACTGCAGGAGCAATGTATTCTACAGTAGAAGATTTGTATAAATACGAGGAGGGACTTAAAAGTTATAAAATTCTGAAAAAGGAAACTTTAGAAAAAGCACAAACACCATTTCATAATTACCATTATGGTTATGGCTGGGATATGTCTCCGATAAAAGGAAAAGAAACTGTTGGGCATGATGGTGGTGGCCCTGGATTCGTTTCAAGATTCTTTACAATTCCACAAGACAACATCAGCATTATCATATTAAGCAATCTGCGAGATGACAGTCTTTATTCAATGACAAGCAAAATAGTCTCTGTTTTTTATAACCTGCCTTATCAGATTCCTACCCATATTAAAATTGATTTCAACAGGATAAATCAATTAAAAGGAATTTACAACACCTCAGACACTAATTTTTATATTTCCGTTAATGATGGTATGCTTACTTTGGTTGATTCTGACACAAGAAACAAGGTTTTCTTCCCGGAAAGTGACAGGAAGTTTTACACTGAAGATAATGACGGGAACAAAATTCGATTTGAATTTAAATCTTATAAAGACGGAAAAGTCAATTTGTTAAAAATAACCTCTCCGGATGGGAAGATCACAGAAGCTAAAAAGACCAGTGATTCTTTTTCTTGGGGAGTTACAGGAAGTGCTACTCCAAACGGATGGGGCGGACCAGATATAAAATTAATTTCTGAGAACAAAAACACCAATATTTTAAAAGCCCAAAATATCCTTTTGAAACCGGGTGAAATAAAGTTCAGAAGCAATAATGAATGGGTAATAGAATTAGGTATCAACGGATATGGGAAACTGGTAGAACATGGCAATAATATAAAAATAGCCAATGAAGGCACTTATGATGTAGTTTTGGATATGACCGATGAAACTAATCCTACCTATCAGGTGATTAAAAAATAACTTCCTTCGGTAGAATTAATTTCACAGACATAATTAATTTAATCCTGTCTTCCCATATAGAAAAGCCCTAAACATCTTTGGTTTTCTTCAATGGTTAAAGAATCTTTCAGGTGATTGACAATTCCAGGAGAACTCCAATAACACCCTATTTCATTGGCTGTGCAAGTAAGATACATATTCTGTACAGCCATTGAAACAGCTGCTATTTCCTCCCATTCCGGAACCATTCCACTGAAGTTGACCACAATGGAAACAACAACATCAGCTTTATTGATTTTAAAGCCTATATCATCATATTTCTTCTGCAGGAAAGTTTGTTCGGACTGGGTTGCTTTGTAAATATTCTGCATTTCTAAAGCCAGCTGAGCTTTTTCTTCACCCCGGAAGGTTTTAAAACGCCATGGTTTTGTACGTTTATGATTCGGAGCCAGTGTTGCGGAATGTAAAATCTCATCAAGGATATCCTGAGAGATTTTTGTTTCGGTATAATCTTTAGGGAAGATACTTCTTCTTCGTTCTATGATCTCTTTTAGAATTTCTGCTTTGTTCATAGAGACAAAATTACGAAAAAGTTAATGTGAGACGATTGCGAATAAGCATATTATTAATTATGAATATTAATTTTTCTTATTCAGTAATCGCTGTATTATTGATGTTTAATTGATAATCATGAAATACATGGTACTAATCTAAAGTACTTCAACAATTTTCTGATGAATATTATTCAAAGTAAAAGCATCTCCCGGTTTCATTCCCATCATCTTTTTAGCCATAGGGCTTTGCGGTGAAATGGCATAGAAACGATCTCCTTCAAAAAAGAATTCACCTAAAGAAACCGAAATGTAAAACCTTGCTTTATTGGTTATCACCAAAGAACCCAACTGAACTTTTTCCGTGGCATTATTTAGGACTTTCGACATATTCCTTTTCAGGTCATTAAGTGCTCCAAGCTGCTTCTGCATCTGATAAATCTCTTCCTGCATTTCTTCTCGCATGCTGTCATATTTTGGAGTCTTCTTAATGTCTCGGCTCGCATCCAAAGTGAATTCTATAAAATTCTTTAGCTTCTCAATCTTTTCGGCGATCACGTTTTTAACATAATTTCTTATGTCACTTTTCTCAAATACGATCTTCTCCATAAATCTAATCTTTACATAAAGATAATATTTTTTTAAATAAATATATTTGTCTCCGAAAAATTAAAAATAATGTTTAAAAATCCATTTTCATTTCAGGGAAGAATAAGGCACACTGAATTCTGCTTGTCATACATTATTTATGCGTGTGTTGTATTTCCGTTAAGCATTGTTCAGGACCTTGTCAAATCTTCAACAGCAACTATTTTTTCGTTTATTATTCTCATTCCGGTATTTTGGTTTCTGTTGGCACAAGCTACTAAAAGATGTCATGACAGGGGAAATTCCGGATTATATGTATTCATTCCGTTTTATATATTCTGGATGCTTTTTGCAGACAGCGATCCCGGTCCAAATGAATATGGTCTTAACCCTAAAGGAATTGGAAATTATAACTCCATCAATGAAATTGGTACCAAAGAATATTAACAACAAAGCCCTGTCTGCTGACAAGGCTTTTCTTATTTTACCGCTCTGTTAATTTCTTAAGTTCCCCGAGCCCCTGATCAAAAGTCTTTCCCATCTGGCTATCCATCATAGGTTTCATAGGTTTCATCATAGTGCTGAGCTCATCATCCATAGTCCAGGTTACTTTAGTTCCGTTTCCTTCCGGAGTCAGGATAAAATTTGCAACTGCTTCACCTTCGAAAGGTCTGATAAAGTGAAGTTTACTGGTTATTTTTTCATTGGGGGTTACTGCAGTAACGGTTTGTACTCCTTCTCCAACATCGTTATTCCCCTTCCATTTGTAAGAATCTCCTACTTCACCACTCGTACCGGAATAGCTGATTGCAATGTTTTTATCTGGTTTAATGAAAGGATTCCAGATATTAAAAGCTTTTGTAGACCCAACATGTTCCCATACTTTTTCCTTCGGAGCATTGATAACTACTGATCTTTCGAAATGATACTTGTTGCTGAAAGCCACCATAGCAAATACGGCATACAAAATAGCTAAAACAATGAGTATCCCTAAGATTTTCAAAATTGTTTTCATAGTTTTTAGATTTTAATGTTAAGCCAAAATTACGCATTCCTGTTATAACACTGCTTTTCTTATGACAAGATTATGCTGATCGCTACTTTTTGTCATAACCGATAATTAAGGCATTATTTTTGACGAATTCAAAAATCAAGTTTACATCAATAAAAAATAAAATAATGAATATTTTAACAGAAAACTTCAAAACACCTTACCATACTGCTCCTTTTGATCAAATTAGAAATGAAGATTATCTTCCCGCTTTTAAAGAACTTATACAGAGATCTGAGGAAGAAATCAACGCTATTGTTGATAATAATGAAGCTCCCACATTTGAGAATGTTATTGAAGCACTCGCCTACTCCGGTGAAAAATTAGATATTCTTTCCAATATTTTTTTCAATGTAAATTCTGCGGAAACAAACGATGAATTACAACAAATCGCAGAAGAAGTTTCACCTATTTTAAGTGAATATTCTTCAAAAATTTCGCAAAACGAAGCACTCTTCAGCAAAATCAAAAAAGTGTATGAAGAGAAGGAGAAATATAACCTTAACGAAGAGCAGCAAATGCTTTTGGAGGAAACCTATAAAGGTTTTGTACGAAGCGGTGCACTACTGAATGATGAGGACAAAGAGAAGTTAAAGAAGATCAACATGGATTTATCTCTGAAATCCCTGAAATTCGGCCAAAATGTACTGGCATCAACCAACGCCTATTTTAAGCATATTACCAACAAAGAAGATTTGGCAGGTATTCCTGAAGCCATCATAGAACAATATACTGAAGAAGCAAAAGAAAGAAACCTAGAAGGCTGGGTCCTTACATTGCAATATCCAAGCTATGTACCATTCATTACGTATGCTGAAAACCGTGAACTAAGAAAAGAATTGGCTTTGGCTAATGGTAAAAAATCTTTTGATGGCGGAGAGTTTGACAATCAAAACCTTATCAAAGAAATTATTAATCTGAAACAGAAAAAAGCAGAATTGCTCGGATATAAAAATTATGCTGACTTTGTGTTAGAAGAAAGAATGGCCAAATCTCCAGCTAAAGTTTTGGATTTTTTAAATGAATTACTGACCAAGGCAAAACCTTATGCAGGAAAAGAAATTGACGAATTAAAAGGATTGGCAAAAGAAGATGGTATTGAAGAAATGCAAGGTTATGATCATCCTTTCTACGCTGAAAAACTTCGCAAAGAAAAATTTGACCTTAATGATGAAGAGCTTAAGCCTTATTTTCCTTTAAATCAGGTTCAGGATGCGGTGTTCGGATTAGCCAACAAGCTATTTGGATTAACTTTTGAGGAAAGAAACGATATTCCTAAATATCATGACGACGTAAAAACCTATGAAGTAAAAGAAAACGGAGAGTACAAATCATTGCTGTATGTCGACTACTTTCCCAGAAAAGGTAAGAGAGCAGGTGCCTGGATGACCAGCTATAAAAGTCAGTATAAAAAGAATGGTGAGAACTCACGCCCACATATTTCAATCGTCTGCAATTTCAGCAAACCTACCAAAGATACTCCAAGCTTATTAACATTTCAGGAAGTAACCACGTTATTCCATGAATTTGGCCACGCTTTACATGGTATGCTTGCCAATACCCAGTATCCGGGATTATCCGGCACTTCGGTAAAGTGGGATTTTGTCGAACTGCCATCTCAATTCCTGGAAAATTTCTGTTATGAGCCGGAATTTTTAAAAACTTTTGCCAAGCATTATAAAACTGGAGAAGTTCTTCCTGATGATAAGATTCAGAAAATTGAACAATCTAAAAACTTTATGGAGGGATATCAGACGATGAGACAGTTAGGTTTTGGAATACTGGACATGATGTACCACACCAATGCAGGAGAATTAGAGAGTGAAAGCATAAAGAACTTTGAAGATAAATACACCAAAGCAACCCAACTCTATCCCACGAATCCGGAAACGGCAATGAGTCCGAGTTTCTCTCATATCTTCCAGGGTGGATATTCTGCCGGATATTATTCTTATAAATGGGCGGAAGTTTTGGATGCGGACGCATTCCAATATTTTAAAGAAAATGGAATCTTTAATCCGGAAATTGCTGCCAAATATAAAATCCTTCTGTCTTCAGGTGGAACAAAAGATCCCATGGAATTATATAAAAACTTCAGAGGAAGTGAACCGAAAGTAGAAAGTTTATTAAAAAGAGCATTTGGATAATTACCATTTCTAATTATGAGGCATTAAAACCGCTAATCTATACAACAGATTCACAAGTACATTTTTATTATGAAAGAAAACAAATACGATGATCCTTCTTTTTTCAGACAATATGAAAAAATGCTTCGCTCTCAACTTGGATTGGAGGGAGCCGGAGAATGGTATGTTTTAAAGGATATGCTACCCGATTTCACAAAAAAGAATGTACTTGATCTCGGTTGTGGTTTTGGCTGGCACTGCCGATATGCTATAGAGCAAGGGGCAAAATCTATCATTGGAATTGATCTCTCTGAAAAAATGCTTGAAAAAGCCAGAGAGATCAATAACCTAAAAGGTGTTGAGTACTTTCAGAGTGCTCTGGAAGAGGTAACTTATCCAAATCAAACCTTTGACGTAATTTTAAGTTCTCTTACCTTACATTATGTAGAATCATTTGATACCATTTCTCAAAATATCTACAAATGGTTAAAATCCGGAGGTCAGTTTGTATTTTCTGTGGAACATCCAGTTTTTACTGCTGAAGGCACCCAGGACTGGAGTTATGATACCCATGGAGAAAAACAACATTGGCCGGTGGATAACTATTTTATCGAAGGAAGAAGAAACACTATATTTCTTGGTGAAAATGTTGTTAAATACCACAGAACATTAACGACGTACATTAGCTGTTTATTAAACTCAGGATTCAAATTAAAGAAAGTTGTAGAAGCTCAGCCAAGCGAAGAAATGCTCAAACAATTTTCAGAAATGAAAGATGAATTGCGAAGACCGATGATGTTACTGATATCTGCAGAGAAATAAACAAGTACACTGTGAGGAATATGACCAGACTTGCACTTGAAAATATCAACAGAAATTAATTAAAAGAAAAGTATCACTATTTAAAATCTTACGATCATGTTACTAGCAATTTTATTACCCTTTTTATCTTTTATCGTTCGTGGAAAAGTCCTAACCGGAATATTATGCCTTATTTTACAGATCACTGTAATCGGCTGGGTCCCTGCTGCAATTTGGGCAGCTCTCTCCCTGAATAATGAAAGAGCAGATAAGCGAAACCGTGACCTCATCAAAGCAGTAAAAGAAAGCCAGAGATAATTATTCTAAGCTTATGATGTTTGGAAAGAAGATCAATTACTGAAATGAAGGCAACTAAATTGCTATTGATTATTCATAAAAACACACTTTACTATGCTGAGTTTTTATTGTATTTATGATGATCAGCCCACTCCTGTCTACCCTGAAAAGATTGATCTGGAACTAGCTGGAGATCTTTTTACACCTCTTCAAAATAAAGGAATATTAAGCAGAAAACCAAATACAGAAAAAGTCAATGCGGACTGATTGCCTATGCAAACTAGAAAATAATATCTTTTTTGGCTTTCGGTGCTTCCTTCATAATGGAAGCATAAGAAGAGGTAAAAGCAGAAAGACTTTTATATCCTACTTTAAAAGCTATTTCGCTTAATGTATATTGCCGGGTATCGATAAGCTCCACACTCTTTAAAATCCTGATCAATTGTCCGTACTTCTGAAGAGTAATTCCCGTCTGCTCTTTAAATATTCTCTGTAAACTTCGGACAGACATTTTTGCAAGGTCTGCCATATCGCTCACATTAAAACTTTCCTGATAATGGCTGTTAATATAATCACAAACAGGAATTAAGCGATGATCTTCAGGAACAGGAATTTCCAGAAAACGACTTTCATTACAAAAGTTAGGCAAACTATTTAACAATGCTTTTAGAAAAACGTTTTGCTCCTGATCTTCAGCATCCAGTTGATTCCATTTTGAAGCATATAAAAGCATCTCTTTCAAAACAGGAGGTGCCGCAAAAACATGCACTTCTTTAAAAAAATCAGATGGTAAAAGCTTTTTAAATAAAATGACCATCAGATTTACTGATCTTGCATCAGAAGTAGTGCGGTGCTTAACTCCGGAAGGGATCCAGATCACATGGTTTTTAGGAACAAGATATATTTTCTGCTGAATATGCAGATACTGATACCCTTCTTCCACATAAGTGAGTTGGGCCCTTTCATGAATATGCTCATATTCATCATGCTTCCAGTTTTCCTCATACCACACATAGGCATCCTTTGAGATGGTATCATTGTAAAAACCCCGGTTCGTTTCAATTAATCCGCATTTAAGTTTGGCGTTTTGCATATTCTTTTTGGCAAAGTTAATAAAAACGACATTATTAATTTTGTATCTGAATGTTAGACCTTAAAAAAATATGAAAAATATAAGCAAGATCATCACTGCTTTCTTACTTCTGATAATAACCCAATCTATGATGGCACAAGAACATAAAGCTAAAGTTCTGGTTCTGTTTTATTCGGATAATGGAGGAACTTATGAATTAGCAAAAGAAATATCAAAAGGAATTGAAACCAAAGGAAGTGTACAGGCTGTAATTAAACAGGTAAAAGCGTCAACCCATCCCAAATTAAAAGATATCCCTATAGCCAGCGTCGAAGAACTCTCTTCCTACGACGGAATTGCATTTGGATCACCCGTTTATTTTGGAAATATCAGTACAGGAATGAGTGAGTTCTTATCAAAAACGGTTGGATTATGGACCACCCATGCATTAGAAGGAATGCCGGCGACCGTCTTCATGTCTGCAGGAAGTGGTGCAGGAAAGGAGCTGGCTATTCAGTCTTTTTGGAATAGCCTGGCCGTTCATGGAATGGTACTGGTATCGAATGGTATTCGTGGTGCAGAAAACACAGACAAAAATACCCCACAGGGAAACACCGTTCTTGGAGTAACCAGCCTTGCTTCAGTTAAAAATGTAGAACGCCCCAGCGAAAGTGAACGTTATATTGCCAGATTGCAAGGAGAAAACTTTGCTAAGATAGCAGCAGCATTGAAAGATACCTTTCACCATAAGATGACATCGGAAAATGATATCCAAGAAAAAACAGCTAATATCAACACTGTCTTAAAACAAAAGCAGATCATTCTTCCACAGGTTCCTAAACCTGCAGGAAATTATCAGCCCTATGTACGTTCAGGAAATCTGGTTTTCATTAACCAGGTTGCATTAAAAGACGGGAAAATCCTCAATCCAGGAAAGTTAGGCCTTTCACTTACTGAAGAACAGGTAAAAGAAGCCACGAAAGTGACCATGCTTAATGTTCTTTCTGTATTAAATGAAGCCTTGGGTGGTGATTTAAACCGCGTAAAACGTTGTGTACAGCTTACAGGAATATTTAACACAAAAGACGACTACACCAAACACGCAGATCTTATGAATATAGCATCCGATCTTACTGTAGAAGTATTTGGAGAAAAAGGAAAGCATGCAAGAGCTACTTTTGGGGCATCATCGATTCCTGTTAACTCTTCTGTAGAGATTCAGGCTGTATTTGAAGTGGAATAAAAAATATTAATTAACTTAAACAAAAAAATCATGATCAAAATATTCGTTGCAGGAGCTACCGGATGGGCCGGCTCAGAGTTGAGCAAAGCTATTTTTAAACAAGAGGGAATGCAGCTGGTCGGTGGACTATCCCGTTCCGGCAGTGGAAAAAACCTCGCCGAGATCCTTGATTTAGGAAATGAAAAAATTCCGGTATTTGATACCATTGAGAAGGCTTTAGATGCCCTTGACTTTGATGTGTTATTTGACTATACAAAACCTGATGTTGCCAAAACCAATGTCCTGGCGGCCGTAAAAAGAGGTAAAAAAGTTATTGTGGGAACTTCAGGCCTTACAGGAGAAGATTATGTAGAAATAGAAAAAGCTGCCATTGAAAATGATACTTCCGTACTGGCGGTAGGAAACTTTGCGATCACAGTTGTTCTTCTTCAAAAGTTTGCTGAAATTGCTGCAAAATATATTCCCAACTATGAAATTATAGATTATGCACACGAGCTAAAAATCGATACCCCAAGCGGAACGGTAAGAGAACTCGCTCACCGTTTAGCTCAAGTTCAAAAACCCGTTGTCCCTATTCCTACGGATCAGCTGGTTGGTGAAAAGGCAACTAGAGGAGCAGAAATGGAAGGGGTTCATGTTCATTCCGTAAGGCTTCCGGGACATGTTATTGCTGTAGAAACTATTTTTGGGTTAAAAGATGAAAAATTAATCATCAGACACGATTCAGGAACCAGTGCAGAACCTTATGTAAAGGGTGGGTTACTTGCTATTGAAAAAATAGGCACATTCAAAGGTCTCAGAAGAGGACTGGATACAGTAATGGATTTTTAAATAAAATTACAAAGGGTAAAAAAAGGAGACTAAATAAGTCTCTTTTTTTGTGATATTTCCTGAAAACAATAACGGAAGTTATTCATAAAACAATATCTTTAATTTTTTAAAATCTCAATTTATTTATGAAAAAAATTTCACAGGTCTTACTTTTTTTATCATTCTGTACTATTTATTCCCAAACCAATTTTAAAATGGATATCAGTGCTCCGGTATTTGCTAAAGATTCCATAACCATTGCTCCTCCGATGGGAATGGGAGAAACCCATAAACTGTACAATTTTACCATTCAACCGGAAAAAGGTGTAAGATTTATGAAGGGTTTTAATACCGCATTTATCAGGATCGATGACTCAAAGGCAGTGACCGGACAAATAGAGTATCCTCAGCCTGTTATCTTTGGATATTTTAATGCTGTAGAAAAGGGAGGATATGGTTCTGATATTTTTTTCATTGAAAAAGGGGATTACAAGATCAGTATCGTGGATAAAAATCTGAATTTTACGTCAGGTTCTGAAACGCCAACCAACGCCGAATACAAAAAACTGAAGAAGTTACTTGTGATAGCAGACAAAAAATTAAAACCTTATGAAGACAATAATCCTGATGATATTGAAAGTAAACAAAAGCTGCTGAGAACCTATATCACTAAAAATCCAAACTCCTATGTGGCGTTCTGGGAAATCGTAAATGATTTCTCAAAATACGGTTTTAACCCAAGCTATGTGGAAAATATGCCCTTATTTTCCAAAAAGATAAAAGGGATATTCAGTTATAAAGAATTTGAGAAAATCCTGAAAATAGAAAATTCTACAAGTGTCGGTGCAAATTTCCCGAACCTGAAACTTAATTCAACCGATCAGATAAATAAATCCAGTTTTTCTGACCACAAACTTACCTTGATAGATTATTGGGCTACAACCTGCAAACCTTGTATTAAAGATTTGCCCAAGCTGGTCACCTTATATGAAAAATATAAGGATAAAGGTGTGCAATTCATAAGTGTTGCTAACGATACTGTGAAAGACAGAATGGATCGTGCCAATACAATACTGAACGAAAATAAAGTAAGCTGGAAAAATTATTTCGATATGAATCAGGCATTCCTCAATAAGCTTCATGCTACCGGATATCCTCTACAAATTCTGGTAGATCAAAATGGAAAGATCATTGCCAGAAAGTTCGGCGAACTGGATCAGATTGCTGGGGAAATAGAAAAGCACATTCAATAATAAAAAAATGACAGCCAAACAGCTGTCATTTTTTTGGCCATCAGTAAAATCAGAATTGAACTTTATCCGACTTTGAAAAGACAGAAGAAAGCATTGCATACAAAACCAAAAAATATATTCAACTTATATCACCGCATATTTGTATCTTTAAATACATCTAAAGGTTTTATTGTTAATTTTTTGATACAAAATTATGGCAGAAAAAATTTATTTCATAAAAACTAACCCTACTATTGCCAAGATCAATTTGTACAATAAGCTTTGCCGTGAGGAAAATTCAGCACTCAGATATCTGGATGATGACAAAAAAACCAGCCTGGAAATTATTAAGGCTAAAGTAAAAGACAGTGTCGAAAATCTTACACCTGATGAACTATGCAGTATTTTTCACTGGTTTCAGGGTGAATATCATGATACAAGTGCAGATCCATCAAATTCAAAGGAAGAAGTAATTAATCAGCTTTTTATTAATGGGATTGATCAGTTTTACGAAATTCTCCCCCCTGACGTTACTCCATTCAACCAGATTATTTCCGATTATCAGAAATATTCTCAAAGCACTTTACCCTATAAGTTCAATACAGAAGAATTCAGTCCTTTTCTTATCTATGGAATATTTTTTACCGGACTACTCAGCCGGTTCCATAAAAAAGAAAACAGCCATATTCTTTTAATGGACTTTTTAAAGCCGGATCATAAGGATTTATATTCCTTCGCTGAAGACAAATTCAATGCTGTTCAAACCAATCCTGAAACAGGATCACTCTTTGATCATGGTGTTCAACTTTCAACATACTTCGGTGAACTCTATGACCTAACCCGATTTTACAAAGACCCAATTATCAAACTTCACGACTCTTAAAATATAGATTTATCTATAAGGATACCATATTTTTTTATAAAATTCACTATCAAATGAATAATGATGTAACATTATTTTCTTAAATTGCCCCTGTCAGTAAATAATGATATGGTTCGAAAGATATTTACCTTCATATTTTTCTTATTTTCTCTTTTCATCTATGCTCAAAGCATTGAAGGAAGTATTATTGACGGACATCACAAGCCTGCGGTAGAAACTGAAGTGGTTATAACAAACGATACTGAAAAATTTTCTGCTATTACAGATCAGAACGGAATGTTTAAAATAGTTCTGAATAAAAATGGAATTTATTTATTAGAGGTTATTCATGACGGAATAAAAGTAGAAAGCGAAAAAATAACTGTTCGCGGAAATCTTACTAAAGACATCCATATAAAAGAAAATACACCTTTTGAGCAAAAGATAGAAGGAGTTTCTGTTTCCATAAAGAAAAAGCTATTTGAAAGAAAAGTCGACCGATTGGTTTTTAATGTTGAAAACTCTATTGCATCACAAGGAATAGATGTCGTGGAAGCATTAGCAAAAACTCCAATGGTACGGGCTACAGATGATGCTATTTCTATTGCAGGAAAAAGCAATGTTGCAGTGATGTTGAATGATCGGATCTTAAATTTATCCGGTCAGGAATTGATCAATTATCTAAAAACATTACGCTCGGATGATGTCGCTAAAATTGAAGTTATCACTACACCTCCTGCCAAATACGAAGCGGAGGGGAAAAGCGGGCTGATAAATATTATTCTGAAAAAGAAGGCTGATATGGGGTGGAATGGCTCTTTACAGACATCGGGAAGTTACTTTTATGGAAAACCTACCGTCAGTGCAAGAAGTGGAGCCGGTTTTAATTACCAGGGGAATAAATTATCTCTTACAGCCAATTTATCTGCAGGAGATAATTATTGGGACAGTTCATCTTACAATTATTTAACAGGAACTACTAATTCAAATTACTGGAACACCGATTCCAAAGAACTGTATAATAACAAATACAAAGGAGCCAATCTGAAAGGAGAATATAAAATCAGCGATAAGCACCTTGTAGGATTCAATTATAATTACTCTTTCGGCAACCCATTCGAAAAGGCTGAAAATTATACATCTATTTTTAATGAAACAGGGAAACTCAATGTATTCTCCGACAGTAAAAATAAAAATCACAGAAACCTTCACAATACCAATGCTTTTTACGATATAAAGCTTGACACAATTGGAAGTAAACTTAGCATATCAGGTAATGTATTAATTAATAACGCACACGCCGATAACTTTTACAATACCGTCACCGATACCAAAGTTTCTACTCTTACCAATCCTGTCAGCAGGTACCGGATCTATTCAGGCCAGGCTGATCTGGAAAAGAATTTTGTCAAAATAAAAACGGAATCAGGCTTGAAATACACCAAAATAAAAAACGCATCTGATTTTAATTTCTTCAATATTGAGAATGGGCAATATATTTTGAATAGAGAAAGGACCAATACATTTATCTATAATGAAGAGAACTTTGCTGCGTACCTGTCTACCAGCTTCAAAATCAATGATAAATGGGATGCAAAAGCGGGCCTTCGTTATGAGTACACTACACTGGAAGGCGTTTCATTAAATGATAATTCTTCTGCCAACATCAATTATGGAAAATTTTTCCCTACGGCTTATTTAAGTTATAAACCTAACGAAAACAATACATTTACATTAAATTACTCCAGAAGAATTTCGCGGCCCTATTTCGGAAACCTTAATCCCTTCAAATATTATACTTCAGAATATGAATATAATACCGGAAACCCATATCTTCTCCCCTCTTTTTCAGACAATTTTGAGTTGGGTTACGTGCTCAAAAATAATTTAAACATTACACTCTACTACAACTACAATAAGGATAATTGGGATAGAATACAGGTGGTAGAAGGAAATCTGAAATACAGTATTGTCAAAAATTTCTATAACCAAAATCAGGCAGGTATTAACATCAGCTACAATTATAATAAACTTACATGGCTGAAATCTAACGCATTCTTAAATGGGTTTTATGCCAAATCCAGATCATATCTTCCTGAAGCGGTGGCAGCACCGGCAGGATATGGAGCCAGTATTAACCTGGATAATAACTTCTTCCTTAATAAGGAAAAAACATTGACTTTAATGCTAGGTATATGGGCAAACATTCCCAACAGAAGTGGAAATACTTATTTCAATGGAAACGGATCGGTTTATACGGGAATAAAATTAAACCTGATGGAGAAAAAATTAATGATCAACTTATACCTGAATGATGCTTTAAATACCGACCGTAATAAGGGAACAGAATATTATCCCAATTATAATGTAGATTATTATTCCAAAGGAACCTCACGAAATATGTTATTTTCAGTAACCTATAAATTCGGTAATAATGATATAAAGGGAGCAACCAAGCAAACGAAGTTCGAAGAATCGAACAGAGCTGGAGGAAGCAATGGTAATTAAAATAAGTAGGATAACAACAGTTTAGCCTGGTACTTTTTTATGCTGAAAAAGATAGTATCCAATTCCTCCGATGGAATAAGCCAGTACATCAAAAAAATCTCCAACAAAGTGATCAGAAACCAATGGACAAAACCATTCAAATAAAAGAGAGAGATAAATAACCGAGCTTATGATAAACTTTAGATCGGGCTGCCACCGGAAACCCAATATTTTATTCATCCCATATTGTATCAGATAACCGTACATGGGAACTGTAATAAGATCTGTAAAATAATCATTGAACCAGGGAATAATAATTCCATTCTTTCGGAAAATGATAATGGCTGACCAGATGAATAAGCCACATAAGAATAAGACCGAGATCCTGTATTTTCTAAGCATGTAATACCGCCATAATGACTCCTAAAATGACCTGCAGAACCTTGACCATCACTTCCTGCAAGTCTTTTTCATCTTTTCCTCTCTCTGCCACTTTTTCGTAATCAAATTTTTGTTTCCCTTCCATTGCATTTTGATTTCTGAGTACAAATATACAAAAATTAGAACAAATGTTCTAATTTTTAAAATATTCAAAAAATCTCTCTTATATTTGAGGCATGAAAACCAGGGAAAAGATTATTTCAACAGCAATCCAGCTTTTCAACGAAAAAGGATACAATACAATCACGACAAGACATATTGCGGCTGAACTCAATATAAGTCCGGGAAATCTGCATTACCACTTCAAACATTCTGAAGATATTATTAAAGTTGTTTTTTCCGAACTCCTACTGGCAATGGATGAAATGATGAATACACTTCAGCAAACTGATCATAAGACCTTACAAAACTTATTTGACTTTACTTACCGTACTTACGAAATTTTCTATTCCTATCGTTTTATCTTCCTCAATTTCGTTGATATTCTAAGAAAAATTCCCGAAATAAAAACTCAGTATGAACAAATTAATTTGCACAGGAAAACTGAATTTGAATCTATATTTCTGGATTTTCAGAAGAACAGGATCTTCCGGGAAGATATCCCTGATTTTATTATAAACAACCTTAGCACCCAAATATTTATTATTGCCGATAATTGGGTTACCCATAATAGCCTAACACTCAATCTACCAAAAGAAGAAGCAATTAAGCATTACAGCCTTATCCAGATGAATTTGTTTTACCCTTTGTTAAATCCTGAACAGCAGAAATTATATCGATTGAATTTTATTCAAAAACTTAAAAAATAAATCTCAATTTGTTTTAATTTTACCATTCAGTTAAAACGATGTAGTAATGAAAATCGTTTATTTTACATCATAATAAATGGCTTTTAAATGTCCGGATCTTCAGCACAATATAATGGTTACAAAATCTCAGTTCCGCCGGAATTCGAGAATGTATTTTCACATTTCTATTTTGCTGAAAACAATTCGGAATTTCCGGTAACCAAGACATTGCTGCCTACGTATCAGACGATATTGCTATTTTGCTTTGGGGAAAGTGCATCAATGGTAACTAAGGAAAAAACGATGATAACGGTAGATACGTGTGTCGTTTTTGGGCCTATCAGGCATTCTTTCGACTATACGTTGCCTTCCGGAACTTCAATTCTTGTAGCTAATTTCAAAGATGATGCTTTTTATCGTTTTTTTGGAAAAGCGTGCATCTCATATCAGGCCGCGATAAATCCTGACGAGCTTCTTGAAGAAAACTGTTTTACCAATCTATGGCATCAGATTTCAAAAATTAATTCTACTCAGGAACAGGTAGATTATATTCTTGAGTTTTGTAAACCCTATTTGCAGGAGCGGGATCTCACAGGTCAGCTCTTGAGTGATTTTACAAATAAAAATTTAAACCCAATTAAAACAATTGCTGAAAAGACCAATCAAAGTGAACGAAGTATTCAGCTAAAACAAAAAGAGCAGTTTGGATATTCATCCAAAGAGATCACCCGGTATAACAGGTTTTCAAAAGCCATCCAGCTTATTGAGAAAGAAATTGCCAATCAAAACAAAGTCGAATGGTTTACCATTGTTGATGAGTGTAATTATTACGATCAAAGCCAGCTGATCCATGATTTCAAGCACTTCATACATCTTTCACCTTCACAGTTCCTGAAGTTTCAGCAGGACATCTGCAATCCAAAATCGGATTAGGCACTTCGTTTTCTTACAATTTTTGTGTAATCAGCTATTCTACCTTTGTCCTGTAACAATAAAAAAGTAGAAAAAATGAGACATCTAATTATTTACGCACATTATAACGAAAACAGTTTAAACCACCATCTGTTAGAAACTGTTGTTGAAAGCCTGACTTCCCAACATCATGAAGTTATTGTAAGAGATCTTTATGCAATTAACTTTGATCCTGTGTTTTCTTTAAAAGATATACAGGAACAGAGAATGGGAATTCTTGCCGATGATATCAAATATGAGCAGGAGTTCATCACATGGGCAGAGCATATTACCTTCATCTATCCTATCTGGTGGACCGGAATGCCGGCTATTATGAAAGGATATATCGACAGGGTTTTCAGCTATGGTTACGCTTACCGCTATGACCAGGGCATTCAAAAGGGTTTATTGGCAGGAAAACAGGCCATAATTATCAATACCCATGGTAAATCACATGCAGAATATGAACAAATCGGAATGGATAAAGCACTTTCATTAACCTCAGATAAAGGTATATTTACATACTGCGGTTTTGAGATCAACCAACATTTTTTCTTCGATAAAGCAGACAGGGTACCTCCTGAACAAGTGGAAATCTGGAAAGAACACATTAGAAATACATATTCAGAAATCAATGATCGCTTAATGAATGCTAATGAATCTGAAATATTGAACACTCATCCATTGCAAACCCGTCAATCTTCTTAAAGAAAATAATCAGCCAGTTTCCTGATTGAATTCTTACAATAGAAAAAAGTTTCTATCTTTGCTGTTCATATGAAACATTTAAACAGCATATTACGTCTTCCTTTCTTTAATGAGTATTACTACCCGATGTACTGTTCGGGAAGACTGTCTATGTGTATAATTCAATAACAGAATACTAATTAAATATATAGAGCCCGAACATTATTGTTCGGGCTTTTTTAATGCAAAATTTTAAAAGAAATGATTCATTTATTACAAGAAAATGTGGAAATTATTTTACCACAAAACGGTCTAAAAAAAAAATTACAACAGGCTAAAGACGAAAACAGGAAACTAAACATCAAACTGGGATTCGATCCTACTGCTCCGGACCTGCATCTGGGACACGCTGTTGTTCTAAAAAAACTCAGACAATTTCAGGATCTGGGACACCGGATTATTATTGTTGTCGGAAGTTTTACAGCAAGAATTGGGGATCCCACAGGAAAAAACAAAGCACGAAAACCGCTAAGCACCAAAGATGTTAATGACAATGCCCAAACTTATATCGATCAGCTATCTAAAATAATTGATATTAAAAAAACAAAAATTGTTTTTAATTCCGATTGGTTGGATCATTTGAGCTTTTCTGAAGCGATCGGATTGCTTTCAAAAGTAACTGTAGCCCAGTTAATGCACAGAAACGACTTCAATAAAAGATTTTCGGAAAATACACCTATTGCGATGCATGAACTTGTATACCCTATTTTACAAGGATTTGATTCCGTAAAGATTGAATGTGATATCGAAATGGGAGGAACTGACCAGCTTTTCAACTGCACAATGGGTAGACAATTACAGGAATTGCATGGGCTTTCACCACAGATTGTGATGTGCATGCCTTTATTAAAAGGACTTGATGGAAAAGAAAAAATGAGCAAATCACTACATAATACCATTGGCCTGACAGATGAACCCAATGAGATGTTTGGAAAAACAATGTCTATTCCTGATTCTTTAATTGAAGAGTTTATGAATCTCACCACGGACTTTTCGGCTGTTGAAAAACAGAATTTGAAATCGAGGATGGAAAACGGAGAAAATCCCATGAATATTAAAAAGTTACTTGCTAAAAATATTATTACTCAATACCATGACGAGTCCTCAGCAAAAAGAGCAGAAGATTTTTTTGCTAATCAGGTTCAAAATAAAAACTTTGAAGAAAAGACATTCAAACCTGTTGGTATTGATTCCCTGCATCTCTCAGAAAATTATGTCCTTCTTACAGATTTGTGTCACCAGCTTAAGAGTGATCTGAGTAAATCAGCTATAAGGAGATTGATTGAAAATGGAGGAGTACAGATTAATCAGGAGAAAATAACAGATATCGATCGAAGAATTGTATTGAAAGGAGGCACCAAAATCAAAGTCGGAAAAAGATTTTTTTTCGAACTTTTTTAAATCTTAAATTCAATATATTCGTGGTATTGAAAAGGTTGAATATACCATGAACTTTAAATTGAAATACAGGAAAGCTGAGGAAAGCGATATTGAATTCCTGCTCGATCTGAGAATGAAAACGATGACTGAGCATTATGCCACTTCGAATCTTCCAACCACAAAAGAATATGCTCTTCAAAGGATCCTTTACCAATTTGAAAATGCTCATATCATCATTTTAAATGATAACCCAATGGGATTGTTAAAAATAAACAGAACTGCAGATAATATAGATATTTTACAACTTCAGATTCATCCTGACCAACAAGGTCTGGGTATTGGAAAATCTATTTTGGAAAAAATTATCCGTGAATCGGTTTCGGATCAGAAATCAGTTTCCCTTAGTGTTTTAAAAACTAATCGGGCACAGAAACTTTATTCCAGCTTAGGTTTTAAAATCATCGATGAAGATGATCATTCTTATAATATGAAATTTTTTAATTAAAAAAAGTATGCTTTTCAGCATACTTTTTATTTATACGTATAAGGCACCAGAACATCTATAAAATTATCCGTACTGTAAGGATCTCCTATTGCCCTGAATTTCCAGTCTCCATGATGGCGATATGCTTCAGCAAAAACCATCGAGCACATGCCATTTATACTGCTATCTCCGGAAAGACTATATTTTGTAATTTCTTTTCCTCTTGCATCAACCGCTCTGATAAAAGCATTATCAATCATTCCGAAATGCTGTCTGTTGGTCCTTCCCTGATATATAGACACTACAAAAATTATCTTTTGATAACGTTCGTTTAATTGATCCAGCTTCACTATAATCTGTTCATCATCTCCATCGCCTTCCCCTGTTCTATTATCACCCGTCAACCAGATGTGACCTGAAGGATGACGCATCGAATTAAAGTAAATAACATCACTTTCATAAAGCACAACCTGTTTTCCATTATGCCCATGAAGAGTTCTTCCCATATCAGCAACTTTCCCGTTTTTATCCAGAAGAAAAGCAACAGCATCGAGATCATATTCGGGCTCATTGCTGAATAACCTCCCAAAGAAACCTCCCTGCTTGCGAACGTCCCAACCCAATCCGATAGTGACCTGAGAAAGATCATAAACGCTTTCACCAAGATTGTTTTTCCTGAGATCTATCGTTTGGCCTTTTTGTAAATTAATTGCCATTGTTATTTAATGATTTGCCCTTTATAATATTTTTCAAGGAAGAAAGAAAGGTCTGCCCTGTAACCAATTCCGGAAGCCTCAAATTTCCAGCTTCCATTCCTCTTGTATAACCTGCCGAACTCGATTCCCGTTTCTATAGAAAAATCCTCATCCAGCTCATATTTGGCGATTTCCTGGTTGCTATTATTATCGATGATCCTGATATATGAATTTCTTACCTGACCAAAATTTTGTTTTCTTCTTTCAAAATCTTCGATGGTTACCACAAAGAGTATTTCTTCTACTCTTCCATCAACTTTTTCCAAATCGATAATAATAGATTCATCATCATCCCCGTCACTGTTCTTTCCACTCGGATCATCACCTGTATGAATCAATGCGCCATCCGGAGAGCTTAGATTGTTATAAAAAACAAAATAATCTTCACTTACAAGTTTTCTTTCCGCATCGATCATAATTGCAGAAGCATCAAGATCAAAATCATATCCTCTTCCATCATTCGGATCCCATCCCAATCCAATCGTTAGTTTTGTTAATCCTATATCTATTCTTTGTCCTTTCTGTAGGTTAATTGCCATAATAAAATCTTAAATATCTAAGATAAATTTGATTTCCCGAATATCCAAATATTTTAATAGAAAAAGCCCGATCTAATTGACCGGGCTGTATTGTATATCAGAATGGATATTAACTTTCAAAATTATTGTGACTGACTCTGCTATTTCTTGCTTTTGCTAGCATTGGAATAGAAATCAATCCCATAACCAGCATAATTACAATTTGCAGAGGTAAGGAAATAAAAGAATAAGTAAGTCCCATTTCACCTCCTAATTCCGCACTTTTTCCCATGGATATAAATAATGCCATAAATCCGAATTTCATAGCCAGGTTGAAGGCTCCGATACCTCCACTGGCAGGAATGATCATTCCCAATGTTCCTACTACAATAATAAAGAAACCGTCAGCAATGGTGAAGTTTGAAGTTTCCGGAAGTGCAAAACATACAAGATAGGCTGCAAAATAATAGGATATCCAGATTCCCAGCGTATACAAAATAAACTTTCCTTTCTGTTTCAGCCTGAAAATCGAAGTGATCCCCTGGAAGATTCCATCTATAAAGCCAATAATCTTTCCTAAAAGAGGAATTGTTGCAAGCTTCTTTTTGAGAACAAAAAAAAGTATTGTTCCTACTACAAGAATTAAAAGAATGATTAAAATTTTATTTGGGTTGATATCTATTCCTGAGTTTTCGTAAAAAGAAAGAATGGCCTTGTATTTAAAGATTAAGGTTAATCCCAAGAATCCCAACATACAAATAAGATCCACTACTCTTTCCAAAATAATCGTTCCAAAAGATTTATCTACCGGAACTCCTTCCACTCCATACAATGCCGTAGCCCTTGCTACTTCTCCACTTCTGGGAATGGTAAGATTCATCAGGTAGCCAAATGAAATAGACCACAATGAATTGGAGTTAGAGATCTGATGCCCCATAGGTTCTAATAAAAGATTCCAGCGAACAGCCCGAAACCAGTAAGCTAAAATCCCAAAAACAGAAGCAAATAAAACCCACAGGTAGTTTGCTTTTGCCAATGATTTCTGAATCACCTTAAAATCAAGTCCCTTTAAAGCAAGCCATAAAAAAAAGCCTGCAAAAGCAAGCGAAATTACGACTGTAATTATTGACTTTATGGGATTCGTTTGTTTTTTCTCCATGAATCAGGTAAGAAGGTTTGTCTTTTCATCCGGGAAAACGATCTTTGGCTGGAAACTTTTTGCCTCCTCCGGCGTCATTTGTGCATAAGCTATAATAATGATAATATCATCCTTCTGAACTTTTCTTGCAGCAGGCCCGTTTAAGCATACCTCTCCGGATTTTCTCTTGCCTTTTATAATGTATGTATCGAAACGCTCTCCGTTGTTTACGTTTACGATATAAACTCTCTCACCTACCACCAATCCGGCAGCTTCGATAAGATCTTCGTCAATCGTTATACTCCCGATATAATTAAGGTCTGAGGCAGTAACCCGTACCCTGTGAATCTTTGACTTGAAAACTTCTATTAACATGCTGCAAATTTATTAATAAAAATTTATAAATTGAAGTTTATAACCATTTTAAAAGCATCAGATACACAGGTATTTATTTTTTTTTAAATTAAAATATTTGGATTTTACTTACTAAATCTACAATCATATCACCAAATACATTAATACTTAATACAAATTCAAGATTTAATAAATACAAAAAATAATATTCCGATTTAGCTAAAGTCAATACACATAAGCATTTGGCATGATTTTAGTAACGGGTAACGTAGATTTTTGGTGAAAAACCTAATTATGATATTTTGATGTTTTTTCGCCAAAATCAAAAAAATAACACAAAATTTAATAAAAAAATTGCACAATTAGAAAATAGTATTATATTTGCTATAATTACGAACCAACTTTAATATTAAAAATTATGAACAAGTCTGAATTAATCGACGCAATCGCAAAAGATGCAGGAATTACAAAAGTTGCAGCAAAGTCTGCTCTTGAATCTTTTATTTCTAACGTAACTACTACTTTAAAGAAAAAAGACGGAAAAGTTTCTTTAGTAGGATTCGGTACTTTCTCAGTAGCTGAGAGAGCTGCTAGACAAGGTATCAACCCTGCAACTAAAAAACCAATCAAAATTGCTGCTAAAAAAGTTGCTAAATTCAAAGCTGGAGCTGATCTATCTACAGCAGTTTCTGGAGCTAAGAAAAAATAATCATTCAGATTAGAAAATGCAAACCTCATCTTTTGATGAGGTTTTTTTTATGTTTATTCAGTTTGATAAAGGGATTAAGGCGCTAAACGGGAAATTTTCCAGTCGAGACCTTCAAGCTGATAGATAATCCTGTCATGTAATCTATTGGGTCTGCCCTGCCAGAATTCTATCTCATAAGGTTTTGCGATATAGCCACCCCAATTCTCGGGTCTTGGAACTTCATCCGTTTCATATTCCTTCTCCAGCTCTTTTAATTTCTCTTCCAGAAACTCCCTGTTGGGAATAATCTGGCTTTGAGGCGACACTACTGCACCCAGCTGGCTGCCTTTTGGTCTGGAATGAAAATAGCCATCACTCAGATTCTCCGCTACCCGTTCTAAATTGGCTTTTATGATGATCTGCCTTTCAAGTGTTGGCCAGAAAAAATGGAGACAGGCCTTATGATTTTTTTCAATTGCCTTTCCTTTTTTGCTTGAATAATTGGTGTAAAAAATAAACCCTTCATACGTATATGCCTTTAAAAGAACCATTCTCGTCCTTGGGCATCCATCTTCCTCTACAGTTGATATAGCCATTGCATTTGCTTCGGAAACATCTGGATTCTCTGACGCTGTAAGAAACCAATCCCTGAATTGCTCAATCGGATTTTGTTTTATCTCACTTTCAATAAGTTGGGATTTCTCATAGATTTTTCTCTTATCGTGAAGGTTTTCCATAAATATTTTTTATTAAATTTGAGTATGCATTACTCATACAAAGGTAAAATATTAATTTCCACACCTGATATTTCCGGAGATATTTTTTCCAGATCAGTAGTCCTTATCGTAGAACACAACGAAAGCGGCGCATTTGGTTTAATATTAAATAAGAAAAACAATCAGGTGAGTGGCAAGTTCAAGAACTTCTTTGATTTTAAAATCGATGTGTACGATGGTGGACCGGTGGAAAATGATAAGATATTCTTTATTGTAAAAGGCAAAAAAGTAACGGAACTATATACTGATATTGCTGATGGATTTTATCTGACAGAGGATATTGAAAACATCATTAGCGCCGTTTTAAGTGGAGACCTCCTTATAGATGATGTCAAGATCTTTTCCGGATATTCAGGATGGACAGCTAATCAGCTGGATAGTGAGGTTCAAAGAAAAATGTGGACTGTAGTCGATATCTATAATCTGGATTATACATTACCCAATGACCAGACCTTATGGAAAACTATCATGCAGAATCTGGGTGGTGAATATCTACTCTGGGCTAATTCCCCGGAAGATATTTCATTGAATTAATTCTACTTATATTGGGAATTCGAGAAAAAAAACATTAACAAATTTTAAGCTTGCTTTAACCAATTTTTAAGAAAGAATTTACGTTATTTGAATAACCAAAAAGTCGTGAAAATGAAAATCTTAAAACAACTCATTTTATTTTTCTTTCCGGAAGTATTTTTAACTCTTAAGCCTATTAAGGTGAAGCGAGGCAATAAATAAAATAATATTGTAAATAAGTCTGCCAGATACATCTCAGCAGGTTTAAAAAAATACAATTTCTGATATATTCAGAATAAAACCCGGTAAAGGACTTTGGAACTTTTGTTGTTTACCGGGTTTGTCAATTTTAAAAACTTTCCTTCCATTTTTCCACCAATTCGGTGAATCGGGAATTTCCAAAAGTCTTATTTCTTATCTTTCCTACAGAAAATATGCCTTTCTCATCTGAAATCATTAAAATTTCTTCAGCTTTCTGAGATTCAAATGCAATAATTTCATGCTCCTGAATATCAGCAAGATTATTCTTATGTAAAAAAGTAACAAAATTTTCCAGTAAAGGAGAAATGTATGCACCTTCAGAATGTTTTGGAACTTTAATGATATTTCCTTCTAAAAACAGAAGGTTTCCAGAAGTAGATCTCGCAATCCTCTTATTCGGATTAAGCAGAATCACATCATCCAGATCGTTTTCCTGAGCATAAATCCCTCCATAGATGTTTTCCGGACAATGAACCCTGATATTACTCAAAAGATTATTATTTACATTAATTTCTTTGATAAGATCAAGCTCAAGAAGCCTCTGATGAATGGTCAGAATATCATCCTTTTCATCGACTTCATAAAAATAGGAAATTGATGATTTGGCCAAAGTGAGTTCATCTGAATTCCTGAAAACCTGAAAATTAATAATCGCATTTTTACTATTCTTTCCTTCAATCACCTCTTTTTGAAAAAGAGTTTGAAAAAATTCAAGAGTATAAGTCAAAGGAATATTCATTCTCATTTTTCTCATTGAGGCCATTAGGAAGAAATAACACTCTTCGTCCATAATGAGCTTAGAGTTCCTAATAAAAAAAGAAACCTTTACAGCATCTCCCAGGAGAAATGCCCTGTTCTTCACATTCAATTCGTCTGATGTAAAATATTGATTTTCCAATGTATGATTTATTTATAAAAAAATAATGAACGATAAATCGTTCATCAGTTTTATCATTTTGTACAGCCCACTATTAAGCAGCCCCTAGTTTTATTCTTAGATTTTCTATAAGATTCTCCCAATACATCGCATTTTCTTCTTCATCTCCTTCTTCACAAAAGTCTGTGATATTTAAAGCCAAATCTTCAGTAATATCATCAATCGTGATGGTCATTTCAAAGAAATTCTTTGTTCCCTCATCTTCTTCCCATCTGAAACGCACGAAACCTTCTGGCTTATATCTAATCAAAGTCGCCTTTTCAGCAGGGCCTCCACCCCAGCTAAAAAAGAAGTCATCTCCTTTCTCTACTACCTCATCCGCAAACCATTCAGATAATCCTTCTGCCGTCGCCAGATACTCATATAAAATCTCTGAAAGACAATGCATTGGAAATTCGTAATGGACTTTAAGTTTCGCCATATAATCTTTGTTTTATCGTCCCGCAATATATAAATTAATTTTTTTATTACACAAAAATGTATTTACTTTTTTATACAATATGCATGATATTTGTCACAGTTGTTCTGACACTATCGTGAAGGATTTTAAAAGCAAAATTTACAGTGCTTGGCATAAAAAAATCTCTTCTTTGAAAGAAGAGATTGATATCTAATTTTCGTTTAAAACTTCAAGGATAATCTGGCATCCCTCTTTTATTTCCTCAAGAGATATGGTTAATGGTGGAGAAATTCTTAAATATTCATTCCTGTACAGTTGCCAGAACACTACAAGACCTTTTTCCATACACTTCTGAGCAACTTTTAAAGTATATTCCGGGTTTCCTAAATTTACAGCGAGCATCAACCCTCTCCCGTTTATATTACTGATCTTGGGATGCACCAGTAATGCCCTGAATAGTTCCTCTTTTGTGTCCACCTCATTCATTAACCCACTTTCTAGTACTTCTTTTAATGTTGCATAGCTGGATGCCGCTATAAGAGGATTCCCTCCGAATGTAGTGATATGCCCCAGCTTCGGCGAATGTGACAAACTGCTCATTATTTCCTTAGAGCTCATAAAAGCCCCAACAGGGACTCCACCTCCCATTCCTTTCCCCATAACAAGGATATCCGGGACAATTTCATAATGCTCAAATGAAAACAGCTTCCCTGTCCTTCCAAACCCCGGTTGTATCTCATCCAGGATAAGGAGAGCCCCCACCTCCTCACATCTTTTTTTTAATTTCTTCAGATAATCGTTCTGAGGAACTAAAAATCCTGCCGCACCCTGTATCGTTTCAAGAATTACACAGGCTGTCTTCTCTGTAATTTTATCCAGATCATCTTCATTATTGAATTCAATAAATGATACCATCGGTAAAAGAGGACGAAATTCCCTCTTATGATACTCATTTCCCGAAACACTTAATGCTCCATGGGTATTTCCATGATAAGAATCTTTAAAGGAAATAATTTCTTCCCTTCCGGTATATCTTTTGGCCAGCTTCAGACTTCCATCTATAGCTTCAGCTCCACTATTGACAAGATAAGTAACTTCCAGCGGATCCGGAGTAGCTTCTGCCAGAAAACGACATAATGCCACAGGTTTATCCTGTGCATATTCACCATATACCATTACATGAAGGTACTTTTCCGCCTGTTCTTTGATTGCATTAACGATTTTAGGATGGGAATGTCCCAAAGTATTGGCAGAAACTCCTGCTACAAAATCAAGATATCTCTTTCCGTCCGTTCCAAAAATATAGCTTCCTTCTGCTTTTTCAACTTCAAAACCTGCTGCAAATTGTGTAGTTTGTGCCTGGTATGAAAAAAAATCTTTTTGCAATTCCATTTTAAATAAAATTTTAGCAAAGCTAAAAAACATTCATTAAATCCCGAAATTATCATTACACAAAAAAAGCCTGCTTTTTGACAGGCCTCTTATATTTTACAGAAACTTATTTTCTGACTCTCTTAGGTTTTTTAGCTTCTTCCTTAGCTTTTTCCTTTTCAACAGCTTCTTTAGCCGCATCATAAAGTTCAGTGTCGGCTTCGTATTTTATCTCTTCATATCCAGGAGTATCTACGAGGATATCCTGCCATTTCCTGATTCTGTCTTTTGTATTCCAGTTAAAGTCCTGAAACTTCCTTCTGGCAGGTTCTATCTTACTCATAGGATATGTATCGGACGTTGCCCCGATATTACAGGATACAATCTGAAGTACTCTGCTTTCAAATATAGCATCAATAATTCCACATGAGGTAAGGGTAATACCTATTCTTTCATTTTCTTTAGTCTTTTCGTTAAAGTCATCCGCATAACTTATAGCCTGTGCATTTCCTATAACTTTGGTTTCTTTGACCTCGCTTTTTTCATAATAAACGGTCATGAGCTTTCCTTTTACCTGGTTGAACTCATCTTTCAGGTTCAAAGAATCAACTTTACTTATAGCAAATGCATTTCCTATTACTTTCAAGGAATCAAGATCCTCAGTTGCCGTATTAAAATAAGCTTCGATTTTATCTCCTGTCACCTGCTTTTCTCCACTCCATAAGATTGGTGCAGTATACATATGCATAATACCATCCGTTTCATTAAATGCAATGGAATCTGCTCTTCCCTGTGCATTGGACTTATAAAACCGTCCTTTCCTGAATGCTCTCAAAAAACTTTTTTTCTTTGTAGCATCAGTTTCATCAGGTTTCTGATAAGAGATTATCTTTTCAGCTGCAAAATATATAGAATCCTTTTCAAGGATCTTTACGGCATATGGATTTTTGGTAATGATCGAAGAATCTTTCTTTTGAAAAATTTCTCCATAACCTCCTTTCACATATCTTTTTTCTTTAGGATCATCTAATGTCACATTTCCGGTAGCTGTACCAAACCCTGTGAGCTGATTAAAATACATATCATCTCCGGTCAGAATTTTATCGTTATAATGTATCCTCGAGTTTTTATTAAGGTAGGATTCTTTAGAACCCATTTTATAGGTACCTCTTTCGGTGTATATATAGTTTTTCGGATTAGCCCTGTTGGTTATCGTTGTGGGACCAAAGAACTCAGCAACTTTAGTATTCTGGTTCTGTTTAATGTTGGGA
The DNA here is from genome assembly GCF_039645525.1 of Chryseobacterium sp. Chry.R1. Lineage (NCBI taxonomy): Bacteria > Pseudomonadati > Bacteroidota > Flavobacteriia > Flavobacteriales > Weeksellaceae > Chryseobacterium > Chryseobacterium sp. Chry.R1. Next base: position 1,987,946 of record NZ_CP151793.1, on the reverse strand, counting down.
CCTTCAATAACATAGTCCGGAGTATCAATTTTTACATTGCCTACAAAATCGATCATTTTCGTATCCAGAAAATAGGTCGCAGATTTTGTATACATCACATTCTGTCCGTCAGAAATCGTTCCTCCTGTATTAAAATAGGCAAGATTCGAAAGTTTATCGTAATAAAGAATATCGGTTCTGATGGTTTGCTTTGGGTCGGTAAGGACTACGTTCTTACGTGCAACGCCCTTTTGGGTATTTCCATCATATTCCATTTCCCCAGCAGTAATTACCGATCCATCTGTGTTCTGGAGCTTTGTATTACCAATCGCTTTCGCAAAGTTTTCTTCGCTATACAGCACAACTTCATCTGCCGTAAGGATAGAACCCTGATTTTCGATTTTTACATTTCCCTCAAGATATTGGTTTCCGTCATACTTTGCAGGATCTTTTTTTACAAAATCCGCATGGATGATTTTAATTTTATCTTCAGGTCTTATTTGCTTGGGTGTATTATTATTTACAGGAGCTTTTAAATAAGGATCCCTTTGCGCAGGCTTTTGTTGATCTTGCGCAAACATAAAAGTAGAAACAAAGAGTATCAGAAAAAGAATCAGTCTCATTGATTAGTCATTCTTAATGCCATAAAAATACAGCGAATGAGAATCAATTTTTACGCCAAAAGCATCTTCTATAGCTTCTTTGATCCCTTGAATCCTAGGATCACAAAACTCTATAATTTCCTCAATCTCCTTATCAGAATCTTTTTTGTAGATCACCAAGTGATCATGTTGCTTATCAAAATAAGACTTCTCATAAGATGAAGACGTCAGTGTTTTTTCTCCAAATTGGTGTTTACGAATTAGCCCTGCATCCAGGAAGATCTCAATTGTATTGTAAATTGTTGCTTTAGAAACATGATATTTCTTCTGCATCATCAACAGATAGAGATCATCCACATTGAAGTGGTGATCCATATTATAGATCTCTTCCAATATGGTGTATCTCTCAGGTGTGTTTCGGAAACCTTTTTCTAAAAGGTAGTTTCTCAAAACATCTTTGATAAGAGCTATATTTTTTTCTTTTTGTATAGTATCCATTAAAATAATTATCTACAAATTTATTAATTTTTATTTAAATAGATAGTATGCTTATAAAGTGGTGCTTAGAAGTTATGGCGTAAAAATCCCGCCTGTTCAATTTTTTTATCATATAATGTCTCCTCTGTAATCGGAGCAGATTCTACCACTACATTGTGTGAAGTGACTCCCCAGGCCTTGAAATCATCACTTCCGATATACTTCACAAAATTGTAAATATTAAGCGTGATTTTTTGTTTTACCGTCAAAAGTATATCGTTGATATATGTATTATCTATAATCACATATTTAAGATCCGGAGGTATATTATGTGCTCTCAAAGAAGGATGACTGCTTCTAGATGGAATAGTTCCATCAGCCATAAGGTCTTTCAGAACCATACCGAAATAATCATTGATTCTGCGGTCTACTTTAAATCCTAAAAGAAAATTCACTTTAAATACAGTTCCTGGTAATATTTCATCTACCGTATATTTAAAAGTATAGGGATCTTCCTGATTTACAATACTTAAAACAAAATAATGATCTGCCCTTTTAGGCTGTTTCTTGATGATGGAATAAATAATCTTTGACTCTACTTCATCATTTCTTTTTGCTCTGCTTAAGTAAGCAAGATTGGTAGCATATTTAGGAATGGTCTCATCAAGCTTCATATCCTTAATAATAGACACATATTTATCGATCTTTACATACTGTATAAAATTGGCCTTGATCAGTCTGCCGTTATACCATGCATACATACATACTGCAATAAATCCACCTAACACCATTGTTAACCATCCTCCATCAACAAATTTGATGACATTGGCATAGAAAAATCCTGATTCAAGGAAAAGATAAACCGCTCCAAAACCGATGATAAAGAATTTGCTTACCCGTGTTCTGCTCAACCAGAAAAGTAATAGTATGGTGGTCATCAACATGGTAATGGTAATCGTCAGACCATAAGCCGCTTCCATTCTTTCAGATTTTTGAAAAAATATAACCACAACAAAACAGAATACCATCAATCCCCAGTTTACTCCCGGGATATACATTTGTCCTTTAATACCCGAAGGATATTCAATGTGCTGATTAGGCCAGAATGAAACTGACATGGCTTCCGAGAACATGGTAAATGATCCGGTGATTACGGCCTGACTGGCGATAATTGCAGCAGCTGTTGCAAGGATAACCCCAGGTAAAACAGCCCATTGCGGCATAATTCCAAAGAATGGATTCACTCCACTGAACACCTGATGATAATTATCCAGCAGCCATGCCCCTTGTCCCAGATAGTTCAGGATAAGCATTAATTTTACAAACACCCAGCTGATTCTTATATTTTTAGCACCACAATGCCCTAAATCCGAGTACAAAGCTTCCGCTCCTGTTGTACAAAGGAACACTGCTCCCATGATAACAATAGCACTTGGAGAGTGTGTAATAAGATTGTAGGCATATATCGGGTTGAATGCTCTTATAATTTCAATGTGATCAAAAAGATGGATTGATCCGAAAACCCCTAAAGCCAGGAACCAGGTTACCATAACGGGTCCAAAGAATTTCCCAATAGAAGCCGTTCCAAACTGTTGTACCACAAAAACTACAAACAGGATGACCAGGGTAATGAGAACTACCGGTGTCTCGGGATTATATATTTTTAAACCTTCAATAGCAGACATAACCGTTAGTGAAGGAGTGATTACACTATCTGCAACAAGTGTTGCTGCTCCTATAATGGCAACCACATAGAGCCATTTCTTCTTGAGTTTCTTTACTAGTGAATAAAGTGCAAGAATTCCCCCTTCTCCTTTATTATCTGCTCTTAGAGCAATAATTACATACTTTATAGTAGTTTGAAGGGTCAATGTCCAGATAATACATGATAATGCACCTTCAATATATTCATCGAATGGCATTGCCGCACCATCTTTTCGGGCATTCACAATTGCTTTCATTACGTACAATGGTGACGTCCCAATATCCCCAAAAACAATTCCGAGGGACACAATAACCCCTACAAATGAAAGTTTCTTTAGGTCAAAATGATGACCACCCTCTGTAACTTCTGACATATCAGCTAATTTTAAAAGCGCAAATCTACACTAAATTTATGACCTCATGAATTATTCTTCATGAATATAATAAATGAAAAAACTTCCTTTCGGAAGTTTTTCTCTATGATTTAATATACAACGCATTTTTAATCTCCTCTTTCACTTTTTCAAGTTTAGGGAACCATTCTGCAAATAAAGCTGCTGAATATGGAGCAGGAGCATCAGGAGTCGTAATTCTCTTGATTGGTGCATCCAGATAATCGAAAGCTTTTTGCTGAACCATATATGCAATTTCAGAAGAGATAGACGCAAACGGCCATGCTTCTTCCAAAATAACCAGTCTGTTTGTTTTCTTAACAGAATTTAAAATAGCATCATAATCTAAAGGACGGATTGTTCTAAGGTCGATCACCTCTACAGAAATTCCTTCTTTAGCCAAATCTTCAGCAGCCTGAATCGCTACTTTCATGATCTTACCAAAAGAAACCAGAGTTACATCCTTACCTTCTTTCTTGATATCTGCCTTTCCGATCGGTAGATAGTATTCTTCTTCAGGAATCTCCATTTTATCTCCATACATCTGCTCGGATTCCATGAAGATTACCGGATCATTATCCTGGATTGCTGATTTCAATAATCCTTTTGCATCATAAGGATTAGAAGGTACGATCACTTTCAATCCCGGACAGTTTGCATACCAGCTTTCGAAAGCCTGAGAGTGCGTAGCTCCCAATTGGCCTGCAGAAGCAGTAGGACCACGGAAAACAATAGGACAATTCCACTGTCCTCCACTCATCTGACGGATTTTTGCTGCATTATTGATAATCTGGTCAATTCCTACCAAAGAGAAATTGAATGTCATAAATTCTACAATGGGTCTGTTCCCATTCATCGCTGCACCTACGGAGATTCCGGTAAAACCAAGTTCTGCGATGGGTGTATCGATTATTCTTTTAGGACCAAATTCATCCAGCATTCCTTTTGAAGCTTTATACGCACCGTTGTATTCTGCAACTTCCTCCCCCATTAAATAAATGGATTCGTCTTTACGCATTTCCTCACTCATTGCCTGTGCAATTACCTCACGAAAAGTATATTCTGCCATATTTCTTTGAAAAATTTAGACTACAAAAATAGTGTTTTTTTATTACACACATCATAAAAACGGCATCTCATTTAAATGAAATGCCGTTAATTAATTTTATTTAAAACAGATTAGTTTACTTTTTGCCAAGTCTGCGTTCTTCCTAACAGGGATAAACCTATGTATCCTCTTACATTCAACTGATCTCCGGATCTTGTAATCGTACATTTATACGTTTTCCCAGTCTTCGGATCTGTAATAGTTCCTCCGGTAAATTCGTCACCTTCTTTTTTTAATCCCCTGATAATTTCCAGTCCAAGAATAGGTTTTCCTTTTCTGTCATCTTTACAATTTGTACAGTTAGGATCAGCAGGCTTTATAAGTAATTGCGATACCTTGCCATAATAAGTCCCATCTGTTTTTTTATAGATTTCTACAATAGATTTTGCCTGTTTGGTTTCATCGTCTATAGTTTTCCATTTTCCTTCTATCTGTGCAAAAGATAATATACTTGCCAAAGAAAATGCCAGGGTAAATAATAATTTTCTCATATACTTGTTATTTTAATTTTGATATACTGTTCTTGTTATCTATTTAACGCTAAAAATATAAATTAATTTTAAACAAACAAAAACATTTATTATACTAGGCATATATAACAAGACACATACCAATTTAAAAAATTAAACACCCTCTTAGTTCAGTTTACGGTTGATAACCCTGTCCATATAATCCTGATACCAGGCTTTGGCAATCTCCTTTCCTTTTTCAGTCTCCGGTGTATTCAAATGATCTGCCAGATTTTTCTCCAATCCCAGATCTGATTTATCATAAATGCCTACTACATTTTTTCCGTCGAAACGATAGATATAATTCCCAATAATAAATTGTTCCACACCGCCATCTGAATTTGCTATGATAGCAGGGTATTTTTTATCACTTACAAGACTTCTTCCCCAGCTTCTTATCCTTTTATTATATCCGATCAGATCCGCCAGTGTTGGGTAAATATCAATCTGCTGTGCTTCTTCCGTATTTACTCCTTTCAAATGATATTCGGGATTGGGAGAATATAAAATAATCGGAACGGCAAAACGGTTCATACTTTTCTGATATTCCGGATAATAGATTTCATTGGTATGATCTCCGGTAAACACAAAAATAGTATTATTATACCAGGGTTGTTTTTTAGCCGTTTCAAAGTATTTTTTTATTGAATAATCAGTATATTGTATCGGCTCATGCATTTGATTTTTACCTTTTTTAAATTTCCCCTGGTATTTTTCAGGAATTTTAAAAGGATGGTGAGAAGAAGCGGTAAAAACAGTAGCCATAAATGGTTGCGTTTTCCCAACATTTTTAGCAAAGTATTGCAAAAACGGCTCATCCCAGATCGCCCACATTCCGTCAAAATCGGCATCATGATTATATTCGGTCTTTCCAAAATAATGTTTGAAACCTAAAATATTTCCAAAGCCAAGGAATCCCATGGATCCATTGGGTGCTCCATGATAAAATGAGGTATCATAACCCAGATCATTACATATAGAAACAATAGATTGTATTTTCTGATTGGAATATGGTGAACTTGTAAAAGCATCCGTAAGACTCGGAATTCCGGCAAGCACACTGCTCATTCCATGGATAGACTGTCTTCCATTCGCAAAGGTGTTGGGAAAAATTAAACTTTCACCAGCTAAACTATCAATAAACGGGGTGTAAGAAACATAATCTTTAATATTCTTATCCTTATTAAAAGCTCCGGAATATTCCCTGCTGAAGGATTCAACAATAAATATTACGATATTCGGACGGTTGGTTACCTGCCTGTCGTATATTTTATAAGGCTGGATATTATCCTCTATAAACTTCGGGTCTACAAAGTGAACTTCTTTAAAATTATTGGTTCCTAATGTTCTGAAGAATGAAAACGTACTGTTCAAAACCATATTCCCCTGAGATGGAATTTTCACGAAACGATTTGCGTCCACAAGATTAATAGGCCTTGTGCTGTGTCTGAAGTCTCCACGGATCCCTCCTACTACCAAAACTGTAATTCCACATAGACAAAGGACAGACAGGATAAAATAAGGAATAAGTCTTACCGGCTTCTGTTCTGTGATCTTTACCCTTTTGTAAAGAAAAACCCACAGTGCCATAAGAACAAAAAACCATATAAGAACAAAAGGATTCTGAACAATGGAAGCACCAAACACTTTTCCGATATTAGTTTCATGCTTGGCCACCTGAAATGCAGCCGACGTTAATCTTGTCTGGGCAAACTTATAATAAACAAAATCACCGAAGTTCATGGCATAGGCAATTCCATTTGTAATAAAGTAAAGCCAAAATAACATTTTTTGATATCCCTTTCTGGTATTGATTATAACAGGGATAAGACTAAGCAAAATAAATAAAGAATTGACATACAAAATTGCAGTAGTATCAAAGGCGATTCCATGAAAAGATAAACTAAAATAGTCCGAAACCGAATCTACCTTTATGAGCTCTCTATTAAAATACCAGAACAAAAATCTGGCAATCTGATAAAAAACATATGCCAAAAAAATCCGGTATACCAATACCAGAACTTCCTGTTTTCTAAATTCTTTAAAAAATTTCATTTGGCAAATTTACATCAATTTCAGATTAATGTATTTTTTAGTGGGGAATATTTTAACCTAGAATTCTTAAAAAATGTAATTTTGTGACTATGAATTTTATTAAAAACAATCTTGCGAACGTCCTAACCTTAGGAAATTTATTTTCCGGATGCATAGGGGCAGTGCATCTTATCCTTGGTGACTATAAAATAACTGCTATTTGCCTTATCCTTTCGCTGGTTTTAGACTTTTTTGATGGCTTTGTTGCCCGTGCTTTAAAAGCTAATTCGAATCTGGGGGTTCAGCTGGATTCACTGGCGGATATGGTAAGCTTTGGTTTTATTCCTGGATTGACCATGTTTGTTGCTCTCACAGACAATTCTTATTCTCACATTCCATGGTATGCCTATTCGGGATTTTTACTTACTGTATTTTCATGCCTGAGGTTAGCAATTTTTAATCTGGATGAAGATCAGAAGTATTACTTTAAAGGTTTAAATACACCTTCCAATACTATTTTAATTTTTGGCTTGTATTATGCCTTTAAAAAAACTCAGAGCTATGAGTTTATATTTTCCAATCTATATCTGATGATAGCCATTACCATTGTCTTTTCGTTACTTTTGGTAAGCCCTGTTAAAATGATTGCCATGAAATTCAAATCCATGAAACTGGAAGACAATTATCCAAAGCTTGCTTTATTAGTAGGTTCCATCACCATTCTGATCATATTCGGAACAGTAGGAATCCCGATGGTTATACTTTATTATATTTTAATTTCACTTATATTTCAAAAACAACTTACATAAATTCAGAATTTTGACTAAAATAAATTGAAATATTATTACTTCAAAATTCACTATCTCAACTTATAAATCTTCAATATGAATTTAAAACTATATAAACCTCTTTGCATTTTCGACCTTGAAACAACGGGAACAAATATCGGAAAAGACAGGATTGTTGAAATCTGTATTCTAAAGGTAAATCCCGATACATCCAAGGAAAGTAAAACCTGGCGTATTAATCCTGAAATGCCAATTCCTTTGGAATCGAGCCAGATTCATGGTATTTATGACGAAGACGTTAAGGACGCTCCTACTTTTAAATCCATTGCTTCGAAGGTAATGGAAATGATTTCAGGCTCAGATTTGGGAGGTTTCAACTCCAACAGGTTTGATGTTCCGCTTCTTGCAGAAGAGCTTTTGCGCGCAGGAATTGATTTTGACCTGAGTAAATTCAAGTTGGTGGATGCTCAAACCATCTTCCATAAGAAAGAACCGAGAAACCTTGGAGCCGCTTATCAGTTTTATTGTGGTAAGACATTGGAGAATGCCCACTCGGCTGAGGCTGACGTTATGGCAACCTTTGAGGTATTAGATGCCCAGGTAGGAAAATATGATGACGTGCCGAATGAAATTGCTGCTTTGAGTGAATTTACATTTCATAATAAGAATGCGGATTTAGCAGGGTTTATCGGATTCAATGAGAAGATGGAGGAAACTTTCAGCTTCGGTAAATATAAAGGACAATGTGTAAAAGTAGTTTTCCAGAAAGACCTGGGATATTATGGTTGGTTACAGAACGCCGATTTTCCTTTGTATACAAAGAAGGTCTTTACAAAAATTCAATTATCAAGTAAATTCTAAGGATGTCAAAACTTGTTCGTTTTAAATTTTACGAAACGGCTCTTGAAGCCAATAGGGATAAACAGATATTGGCAGAAAAAGGCCTCAACAGCTTCATAGCTAATGAGCAGCTCATTCAGTCGGACTGGCTATTGTCTCAGGCAGTGGGAGGAATTCAGCTTCAGGTTTTTGAAGACGACCTGGATAAAGCAACGGAAATTTTGAAAGATTACAAAGAAAACGAGACTATGGCTCTAGAAGTGGAGCATACCATCGAAAATCCCGAATTCGATTTTGTATGTCCAAAATGTGGCTCCAATCATATTTACAGAGATGATAGTGCTACAAGTTTTTTCGGAGTTTCTATCTTAACAAGTCATAAGTTCATCTGCTATTACTGTGAGAATGAATTTACCCATTAACAATTAAATAATTTTTGCAAGGTATCATCGTCAATGATTTCATACCATGCAATAAAAAAATATAAGCATATGAAAATTATCTGCATAGGAAGAAATTATAGTGAGCATGCGAAAGAATTAGGAAATGAAATTCCTGAAAAACCTGTAATCTTTATCAAACCTGATACTGCTGTCCTGAAGGGTAATGATTTTTACCTACCCGAATTTTCTAAAGATATTCACTATGAACTTGAGGTGGTATTGAAAATCTCAAAAGGAGGAAAATACATCCAAAAAGATTCCGCCCATAAACATTATGAAGAAATCGGTTTGGGGATAGATTTTACAGCAAGGGACCTGCAGACAGAGTTAAAATCAAAAGGCCTGCCTTGGGAATTAGCTAAGGGGTTTGATGGTTCGGCTGTAGTAGGAAACTTCTTTAATAAAGAAAATTATAATCTGGAAAGTTTAGGCTTTTCATTACTGCAAAATAAAGAAAAGGTACAGGACGGAAACACAAAGGATATGATATTCAGTTTTGATGATATCATCGCGTTCGTTTCCCAGTATTTCACATTAAGAGTGGGAGACCTTATCTTTACGGGTACTCCAAAAGGAGTTGGGAAAGTTGAAGAAAATGATATTCTGGAAGCATTCCTTGAGGATGAAAAAATTCTGGATATCCGAATATTATAAGTATTTAACAGCGTATTTCATATTTTTTTCACTATCTTTAGTTAACAAAATTAAAGGTTATGATAAACATTATATTGCCCGTGGATTTTGGGGATAAAACAGAACAACTCGTAGATGGTGCGATCAAATTTGCCAAAGAGATAAATGGCAAGATTCATCTGATCCATGTAGCACCTACAGACATTGGATTTGCTATTGGTGATATGGGATTTCAGTATTTTCCTGAAGTTGAAGAAAATGAGATCAGAGAAGAACTGGTACAGCTGAATAGGCTTGAACAGAGAATTATTTCTCACGATGTAGAATGCGAGCATCTTCTAAAACAAGGTATTGCCAAAGATATTATCCTGGAATATGCTAAATCAAAAAATGCCAGCTATATCGTAATGGGCTCTCATGGAAGAAGTGGAATTTATGATGTTTTTGTAGGCAGTCTGACAAAAGGTTTAACGAAGAGCTCTACAATTCCGGTTTTGGTGCTTCCTATTCACGAATAAAAAAAGTAAATTTTAACCGTTATAAAAAAGCCGATCAAATAAATTATTTGATCGGCTTTTTACTATATAACCAATTAATTAACCTTCTTTTTTGTAGATACTTGGATCATAATAAGGGTGTTTTCCCTCTGTTGGAGAATAGTAGTCTTTATCTTTATCACCTCCCAGTGTAACCACCAGAACGTAACACCAATAGGTGAACAACACACAGCAAACAATAAATAGGATCCAGTTTAAAACATTTCCAAAGGAATCAAAAAAACCGAAAGACCATTTGAAAACTTTGCTTAAGAATAGAAAGAAAGACGTCATTATTTTCCTTTTTTAAATTAACTTTGTACAAATTTATAAAAAATGTTTAAATTACTTTCAAAAGAAAGCAATATTTTTTCAATTCCTGTTTATATTGGTTTTCTTCTTTTAATAGTAATAATATTTAACATCCTGAATTTCAATACTTATGAAGCAATTGTTGCCGGAATAACATTTCTGGGAATTGCTTTGGGATATTTCTGTTTTCACAGTATTGCACTTAATCACCAGACTCATCTTCCCTTATTTTTATATTCATTTTTCATTTTCGGGCTCTACCCGGGAAATCTTGATATCGGAATTGCCGTATCATTACTTACCAATTCCTTTCTTTTGCTTCTTCTGACGAGCGCTAATGAAGATACCCGGAAAAAATCATATGTCCTGGTAGGTGCCATCGTTGCATTGAATTTTATTTTTTTACCTACTACATGGCCAATGGCCGTTTTTGTAGTTATACACGTTATTGCAACCTCTGAAAAAATAAGTTTAAATATATTCAGATTTTTACTTGGAATTATCCTGATCGTGTTCAGTTATTTTTCTGTCATGTTCTTTATGGACTTTACCACCTGGAACCTTGATTATTTCCCATTTGGAAAGATGAAACTGATTACAGATTACAGAGGAATTATCCCTTTAACCCCGGTTGCATTAATGCTGATCTATGCGGTATATGATCACTTTAAAAATTACAACAAAAAAAGCCCGATAAGCAGATATAAATATACCTTCCTATTGGTTTTCTCTTTAGCTCAGCTGGTTACTATTATCCTGTATATGAATAAGAGCTATGAATATTTACTGCTCCTCGCATTTCCTTCCAGTATCATACTGAGCCGGATGATGCGTTTTTTGCCCAAATACTGGATGCAGGAAGTCAGCCTTTGGCTGATTATTTTGAGTTTGGTTACCTTTAAAATAGGTACGTATTTTAATTTATTTTAAAAAGATTATGATTCAGATAGACGATAAATTAATCTCCGAGGAAATATTTTCCGAGGAGTTTGTTTGCAACCTTACCAAATGTAAGGGAGCATGTTGTGTGGAGGGAGATGTTGGAGCTCCTTTAGATAAAAACGAGCTTGAAATTTTAGATAATATCTTTGATAAAATCAAACCTTATCTGACGAAAGAAGGTGTAAAAGCTCTTGAAGAACAGGGAACATGGACAACCGATCCCTCTGACGGAATGTATGTAACGCCAATGGTAGAAGACCGCGAGTGTGCCTATGTAACATTCGATGAAAAAGGTATTACAAAATGCGGAATTGAAAAAGCGTATGAAGACGGTGCTATTGACTGGCAAAAGCCGATTTCATGTCATCTGTATCCAATACGAATTACGGAATACTCTTCTTTTACTGCTTTAAATTACCATGAATGGTCTGTGTGCAGCGATGCATGTACATTGGGAAGAGAATTGCAGGTTCCTGTTTATAAATTCCTGAAAACACCCCTTATCAGGAAATACGGTGATGAATTCTATACCGTTCTAAGTGAAGCTGCTGAAGAATGGAAAAAAGAATATGGAAATTAAAAAAATAAAAACCGCAGATTTTGCGGTTTTTATTTTTTTATAAGCTGTAGGTTTTACCTTATTATAATTTAAAATCAGCATCGGTAACACCGGAATTCAGAACAATTTTAGTGGTTTTGATAACTACTTTCTGTCCATTTCCTTCGGCATCTACTTCTCCAGGGAACTTCAATCCGTCTACAGTCATGTAATCTTTTACAATCGCTGTACCTTCTTTTGATTCGGACTTGTATAACAATCCTGTAGTTGCATCAAAGAAGTATTTTCCTTTATCTGAAGTTAGCACATTATAATCTTTACCATCTATCTTCTCTACATTTACGGATTGGAAAGAAGCAGGATCATATCCCAATGCATCAACTGTTTTGCTTTTTTTAAGGTCAGCAATTTTATCCGCAGGAATATCCATTTTTTGTCCCATCTGGTCAAAAGTTCCTTTTTCGCCATCGAAAACCTGAGTCATTTGTTGCCCCATTACGCTTTGTACGGACTTGAATTTATTTCCCATCTTTTTAGTCGTCATAGCAATTTCCATCCCTTGTACAGTAACGGTATTTTCTATAACGGTTGTTTTTATAGCTTCTAATTTATCTCTTCCCCCCAAAGCTTTAAGATAATTATCTATTACTTCTTTAGGTGTCAGTTTCGATTTTACTGCTTCTGTTTTAGCAGCGGTTGTTTTTTGCTGTGCTGCTACTGAAGTGGAAAAAAGCACTGCACAGAAAAACGGAATGATTATCTTTTTCATATAATTTATTTATTACGTAAATATAGGAATATTGCCCGATATAAAATCTATGTTTTTTACAACAAAAAACCACCAAAATTGGTGGTTTTAAAATATTTATTTAAAAATAAATTATTTTTTAAGTTCTTCTAAAAACTCGTCATGCGAAATTGCAGTTTCTTTTTTGCTTGCCTTTTCAAGAATTACATCTTTCAATTTAGTCATAGCTACTTCAGAAGAAATCTGTCTTACCTGCTCCTGGTCTTTCAACATTTCAACAGCATACTTTTGAATTTCTTCATCTCCTAAATGGTGAATTCCGTAGATCGCCAATTGGTTTCTTACTAATTGTTCAGCTTGTGCAAGAACATCAGCATAATCCAATTTAATATCGTTATCATTCATCAATTTACCTTCGATGATCTGATAGCTTAATTGTTTTTTCTCAGATTCAAGGATTTCTTTTGCCTGCTCTTCAGTCTGGATATTCTGGTTAGAGAATAGTAACCATTTTACAAGGAAATTTTCAGGAAGTTTTACTTCTTCTTTTTCTGTAATTTGTTCCAATACTTTATTCACAAAATGAACATCAGCATTTTGCTGGAAATACTCATCTAATTCAGCCTTAACTTTATTTTTAAGCTCTTCTTCAGACTTGATGTTTCCTTCTCCGTATACTTTATCAAAAAGATCCTGATTAAGTTCTGCTAAGTTCAGGCTATAGAAATCTTTTACTTTAACTTCAACTTCAGCGTGGTGTAAATGCTCAACTTCTTCTTTAGTAAACCCTAATTCTTTAGCTAATTCTTCATCACCTGCCAATGTTTCTTTAGAAACTTTTACAGAACCGTCCATTTTTAAAGCTTTAACTAATTTGAAAGCTTCTTTGTTTTCAGCTGTAATAGTAACATTTTTCGGGTGGTGGTGGTGCTCTCCTTCAGCATCTTCTTCTACAACCTGAGAAACCTCTAAAGCAATATAAGAATCCTTAGTGATCTTATCTTGAGGAACCTGCTCAGCGAAACGCTTCTGCATGTTTTCAATGCTTTTTGTGATTTCTTTATCAGAAGCTTCTACTTTATAGTGAGGCGCTTCATATTTAGCTAAATCTATAGTGAATTCAGGCTCGTATCCTACTTCAAAAGCAACTTCAAGTTGATCTGCATTATGATTGAAATCATTTACAGGTTGAGGTACAGGCTGGCCAACTAATCTTAACTTGTTTTCGTTTACATAGTTATTTAAAGCATCAGAAACTTGTTTGTTGATCTCTTCGAATGCAATACCTGCTTCATATTGTTTTCTAACCATACTTAAAGGCACTTTTCCTTTTCTGAAACCAGGAACTTGCGCATTTTTAGCATAATTAATCAACTGCTTCTCTACTTTGTCTTTGTAGTCAGATTTTTCCAATGTTACAGTAAGTAATGCACTTACGTCATCATGGTTTTGTGCGGTAACCTTCATTATTGATTAAAATTTTAGGTTGCAAAAATATGAAATTTTTATCAAAATAAACTATTAAAGATAAATTCTTCGGCATCAAATATTTATAAATAAAAAACCACTGAATTTTTCAGTGGTTTTATCTATTTGCTGTTTTTTTTAATTTATAATCGTATAAGTAGCTTGAGCATCGGTTTCTCCTCCTGTTTGAGCTCCATACACTATTCCGTTTCCACTTACTGAAGAAGCTTCGGAAACGGTGGCTGGTTCGTGATACAGAGTAAGAATAAGCTGGCTTTGTGCTGATGCATTTTTTACGGCCTTGGTCACTACCCATTTTGTTTTAAGTCCTACATGTTTTCCATCACCTCTTGTAGAACTTGCATCATCGGTTCTGGTTAGTGTAAGATCAGAATTAGGGAAATTGTACACTAAAAAATGTTCATCTTTTGCATCTTTAATTTCCTGGGTTGCATCTTCATTACCATTCTTGAACTGCACTTCTACTTCATATGTCTTCCCGTTCTCTAATTTTATCGACTGTGCCCCTCCGGCACCTACACTATAATTGTAAGGTACGGTTATCTGCGTGGCAACATCTTTTACCAATAAAATAATATTAGTAAGATCTTCCTGAGGCAGATCATCTTCTTCTGCTGAGTTATCTCTTTGACAAGATACGATAGAAACTGCGATGAATAAAATACCTATTAGTTTGATAATATTTTTAGTGTTAAATAATTTGTTCATTTTTTTTAATTTAAATTTTTAAAATCTTGATTTGTAATGGTAAAATATTAGAAACGATATCTAACATTAAGTATAAAATTTCTTCCTGCTTCATCTGCAAAAAATCTCATACGATTAAGATAATCTCTGTATGAAACGTTGAATAGGTTATTAACGATAAGTCCTGCAGAAAGGTTTTTGCTGATATTAATACCAGTCTGAATATTCCAAAGTGAATATCCGCTCGGGGGAGTGCTGAAATCTACTATCTTTTCTACTTCTACACCATTTTCAAAAATAGTAATGGGAGCATTATGAATAGGAAATCTATTTTGCTTTAAAAAGGTTTGATTTTCAAGGCTGAAATAGAATTGATTCCATTTTTCCATTTTAAACTGTAAGGCATTGGAAAAATTAGGTGGCATCATCAGGATTAGTGGTTCGTTATTTGAATCGTCCTGCCCATTAACATAACTTCCTCTTCCTATATAGGTAAGGTTTTCTGTAAGTTTCCAGTTGACATCCACATCTACACCATACATTTTGGCATCAATCTGTTGATAAGACCATACAGGAAAAACACCTCTTATCGTATTCTGAACCCCGGTAGGAATTTCATTAATGTAATTTTTAGTTATGAAAAAATAAGGGTTTACTGATATGTTTAATCCCTTCAGTACATTAAATTTAGCATCAGCAACTAAATTAAATTGATGTCCCTGTTCATTTTTCAAGCCCATATCTCCAATTTCTATTACCGCTGCAGAATGGTGCAACCCATCGGAAAATAATTCAGCAATATTAGGTGTTCTTCCTACTTTAGCATAATTAAATTTCAGATTAAAATTTGAGCTAGGATGATATTCCAGTCCGGCATTAAAAGAAATATTTTCATAATTAAGTTTCGGACGTGTTAAGACTCTGTTTTTATCTGTTTTCACATAAAACTGAGGATAAGTCGCTTTATATAATTTATCCCAATCACTTTTGTCATACCATTTTGTTACATCATATCGGTTAAAGTCATATCTTACACCTCCCTCTGCATTCAATTCATCTGAAATTTTGTATTTAAAAACAGAGTAAACGCCCGCAGAATATTTGTCATAATTAGGGATCAGACGTCTTGCTTTTGTGGCCGGATCTGAATAATTGTTCTGAAAACTTGCGTCAATTCCAGTTTCCAACGACCATTTTTCTCTTTCTAATAAATCGTTCACATTAAACTGATGAGTCATCAATGCCAGATCCAAAGAGGGAATATCTTTTAAATCTCCCCTTCTTATATCATATTCTTGCCTATGGTTGTATTGAAAGCTATAACTTGCAGATACCTTACCAATATTTTCAAATCTTTTAAAAGCAGAAACTTTGGCAATATGATGTTCTATAACCTGTCTTGGATTATCAATATCATAACTAAAATTCCCCGTATATACAGGAATATTCAGCGTCATCGCATTATAAAAATCATTATTATTTCCAACATGCGAACCTCTGTAAATCCCAATATCCTGATTAGTAAGATAATAATCAAAAGAAATTCCCTGTTCATAGGTATTCTTCTGAACTGTAAAATTAAATGATGAAAAATCCATCCCGGTATTCATTAAGTTATAATCAGGAGTATGCTGATCACCTAATTTTTTAATGGATCCTCCGGATTTTACCGCCCATCCGTTTTTCCAGATCTTGGCAACATTTACATCTAACCCAAGACCTTTCCCGTTTGAAATACCTGAAAGATTCACAGAACCTTTTAGCGTGTCTTTTTTAGGGAAAATTTCAGGTTCCATAACTATAACTCCTCCGATTGCATCGCTCCCATATTTCAGAGCAGACGCCCCCTTGATAACGTCTATATGCTGGAAATTATTAATATCCACATTAGGAGCATGCTCTACTCCCCATTCTTGTTCCGCTAGCTTTACTCCATTATTCATAATAGCTATACGGCTTCCATATAATCCGTGAATAATGGGTTTCGAAATATTATTTCCGGTCTTCAAAGCATTAACACCTGAAATCTTGGATAGTAAATTCCCCAAGTTATCAGTGGAATTTTTTTCTATTTCAGATTTATCAATGGTCTTAATAATCAAAGATCCGTTTGATTTATGGTTTCCATGAATAGTCACCGTCTCAATATCCTGAATGTGATGTTCCAGGACGATGGTTAAATGAAGATCCTGATCCACTCCTATATTTTCAGTATAATCATGGCAATCAGGATGCTTTGCAATGAGATTATAAGATCCCGAAGGAATTTTGCTGAATAAAAACTTACCCTTTTTATCCGTTTTAGCCGTAAAGTCTCCTATTTTCACAACTGCATTTTCAAGCATGCTTTTATCATGAAAATCCTGAACGGTGCCTTCAACAGTATAAGTTTTTTGTGCGTTTGTTAATACCAATCCGCAAAAGATCAGTAATAAGCTATATATCAATTTCATTGTAAATAGATAGATTGCGTACTTAAAAAGTACATTTTTTCGTAAAAGTTTGTTGCTTTATTTTTTATACAATTCTAAATTGTACAAAGTAAAATGTATTGATGTAATGATAATTCTCCAATACATTTAGTCTTATTTCTATCGTACCTCATAATACCTACCTGATGTTTTTCTTGTCAGGCATACATTGAAGTCTCAGATATAAGACAAATCCGATAAAGATCTATGAATTTATGAAATTGCGGGTGGTCCCCGAAGCTGAAAAGTAAATTTGGTTTGAGACCAAATGATCTCCTGAATGGTAATAACCTGCTTTACCTCTTGTGTATACCCCTCGAAAGAAAAATTAAATTCTTCGGGTACCAAAGTATGACCAGTAGCCAGGAAATGACAAGCTAAACAATCGCCTACCTTCTCTTTCGCTACATTTTTTGTAACGGTATTTTCAGATTTTTTGAGGTTAAAATTTCTAAAGTTATCCACTACATCATGGTGGTGAAAGCTTTGAGAAAACAGCGCAAGAAAATAGATCCCAAACAAAAGTCTGGAGATAAAATTCTTTAATTGTCTGGTTTCCTTAAAAATCATGCACCAAAAATAACAATAATAATTGTAATTATTCAATAAAAATAATAACCTCAATTAAAACATCTGATCATATTTCGAGGTTTACTCGAGTTGAGATGCTAAATGTTCCCACTCCTGTAAAGCCAGCTCCAGGTCTGCTTTTACTTTATTATATTTTTCCAGGCTCTCTTCTGAAGGGTTTTCTTTTGCAAAAGAGGCTTCCATTTCTTCAGATTGAGTTTCCAATTCGGAAATCCTTTCTTCTACTTTCTTTATTTTGTTCTGGATATTTTTTTGCTCCTTACTTACAAATCCTGATTTGGGCTGAGATACTGCTTCAGTTTTTTCAGGTGTTTCAACTTTTGGCTTAGCCTCTTCTTTTACATCATCATTATGAAGCTTTGCCTTTTCCGCAGAAATTTCCCTGATGGATTCTTTTTGTCTGTACTCCAGATACTCGTTGATATCTCCCAGAAATTCTTTCATTTTCCCATCCCGGAATTCAAAGATCTTATCACAAAGACCCTGCAGGAACTCCCTGTCGTGAGAGATTACGATCAATGTTCCTTCAAACTTTTGCAATGCCAGCTTGATAATCTCCTTAGACTGGATGTCAAGGTGGTTGGTAGGTTCGTCCATAATCAACGTGTTGAACGGACGCAATAACAATTTACATAACGCCAGACGGTTTCTTTCTCCCCCCGACAATACTTTGGTTTTCTTGGTAACAGCTTCCCCCTGAAATAAGAATGATCCCAGCAAATCTCTTACTCTAGGTCTGGTTTCTTCCGTAGCAGCATCTTCCGCTTCTTCCAGAACCGTTTTATCCGGTGTTAATACTTCTTCCTGGTTTTGGGCGAAGTATCCGATATTTACATTATGTCCTAAATTCCAGGTTCCTGTGTAATCTTTGATTTCTCCTGCAAGAATTTTTGCCAAAGTTGTTTTACCCTGTCCATTTTGCCCTAAAAGAGCAATCCTGTCTCCACGTTGGACCATAAAGTCTACGTTATCGAATATTTGCTTATTTCCATAAGCTTTTCCAAGATTTATAGCTTCAAAATTAACTTTCCCGGGAACAACCGATTGTACAAAACGAATATTGAATTTGGAAACATCTTCATTTTCCACCTCGATACGTTCTACTTTCTCAAGCTTTTTAATCAACGACTGGGCAAATGCGGCTTTGGAAGCACTTGCACGGAATTTATTGATCAGGTCCTCGGTGTGTTTTATTTCTGCATCCTGATTCTTTTTAGCCTGAATCAGCTTTTCTTTTCTGTCTTTTCTGAGTTCAAGATACTTGGTATAATTTGCCTTATAATCATCAACCTTTCTGTTATTAATATCAAAAGTTCTGTTACAAACAGAAGTCATAAACTGTTTATCGTGACTCACCAGTACAATCGCTCCAGGATAATCTTTAAGAAAGTTTTCAAGCCAGATGATGGATTCCATATCAAGGTGGTTGGTAGGCTCATCGAGAAGCATTACATCATTCTTTTGAAGAAGCAGTTTTGCCAGCTCTATTCTCATTCTCCATCCTCCGGAAAACTCATCCGTAATTTTCTTAAAATCATCTGCTTTAAAGCCTAACCCGAATAATACTTTTTCCATATCGCCTTCCAGATTGTAAGCATCATGGTGCATTAAGAGGTCGTTTAACTCAGTCATTCTGTTGATCAAATCCGTATAAGAATCACTTTCATAATCTGTTCTTACCGTCATCTGATGATTCACCTCCTCAAGTTCATTTTTCCAGGCATTAATCTGTTCAAAAGCCTGCATGGTTTCATCCCAAACAGTTCTTCCTTTCACAAAATCCAGATCCTGCTTTAAGAAACCAATGGTGATATTTCCATCAGGGACTACATTTCCTTCGTAGAATGTAATTTCTCCGGAAAGCATTTTCAATAAAGTGGATTTCCCAGCTCCATTTTTACCTACTAAACCAACTTTATCATCCTTTTTAATTGTGAAATTCACATTTTGAAACAAATAGTTTCCCGAATGATGTAACCCTAGACCTTGAACCGAAAGCATTTAATGATATAATTTAAGAATTAATACTGAATATTTTTCGGGTGCAAAAATACGGAAAAAGAAATGAATAGACCAGAAATAAAAAAAGCCTCCTGGATGCGGCGCTTTATTACATAAGTTTCAAGTAAAAAAGGGCTAACATCTGATTTATCGGTTTACTTAATAAATAATAGATCGTATCCAATCATCATTGTTTGGAATATTACTTTCATAAGCAAAATCTGTAATGAACATATCTTCCGGAAAAAACATTTCGGTCCGGAGAGCAGAATGAAAGTTATTATCTAAGGATTTAAACGGAACATTCAGTCCACTGTTTATGATCTCCTTATACATTAAAGCTTGTGATTTTTGAAGTTGCCCTTTTTTATATAAACCGAAATTGGCTGAAATATGAATATAGCATGCAAGCTTTTCATAATCATATAAAGGTTTCTGGCCTGATTTAAGATTAACTGTGTATTTTTCCAGCTCATTATAAAGGGTTTCCAAATAAAAATGTTCCGGATCTAATGTAAAATCACTTTCACTAAAGTCAGTGATAAAAACCGGAGCCACGGAATTTGTCTGCATGAGCATTAAACTCCCGTACACTTTTGAAAGATCATTATATACCATTTCTTTTTCAACATATGCCAGGGACAGGATATCCCCCTCATCGATCCGATGATTCCTTAAAGGTATATCCCATATTTTATTTTCTTCTGTGTCTTTGGCTGTCTCTTTTACATGAGAAACATAATCATTAACATCTGAAACCTCAAAATAATTTCCTGAAATATATACCGATTGTGAGCTATTAAGATACCCTCCACCAACATCCGCATGAACACCCGGAACAAAAATTTCTTTCCAGACGTATTTGTCAGTCATAAATTCGGAATCATTCATAGTACGGGAGTTCTCAAAAAAACCGGTCAGCGGAAAAAAATACCGGCACTCGTTCATCGCACATAAGTGAAGGGCATTTTCCACTCCTTGCGATAACTTTACGTGGTATTGGTTAAATGGAGCTGATTCTACAGTATCGAACACTCCAAGGAACTTTATTTTTATATGCCCTGAAATTGAAGGCCCCCGCTTTAACAGTTCATAGCAAAAATTCCTCGCCAGCATACCTCCTCTTCCAAATCCATAAACATAAAACTGATATTCTTTGGTTGTGTCTCTTATTTTATCTTCAATAAAAGCATATGCTTTCCGAAGTTTATCATCCGAAGAATAGCCGGAATATCCTGTAGGATTTTTACAGGTAGCCTTTGCAAAATCACTGTCTTCGGAACCTGTTATTGTTCCAATTCCTTCTACATATAATTTTTCATTCCCGTCGAATACTTTAAAAAGTTTATATATATTGGTTGGCAAAGCGTGATAACTTATGTGATCAGTCAATGTTTTTTTATCTGAAGTTGCATTGAGCCCGTTGCTTCCTGCCCCATCAAAAAAAATTCCGACGGATATTATAGTATTCTCCATAATAACAATTTTAAACATTTATCCTCTGCACATTTAACAGTAAGCCTTAAAAATTTTAGCTTTCAGCAGGATAAACATTTCAAATTAACCGTGAAAAAAAATGGGATAGTAGAGTAAAAGCTACCAAATAAAAAATTACGTATTTCTACGGAATCATATTTTTTCTATTGAATAAATATGATTGATGATGGCATAGATCACAATACCAACTGTATTTTTAGCTCCTATCTTTTCAAGGACTCTTTGGCGGTGGCTTTCCACTGTTCTAGGGCTTATAAAAAGTTTTTCCGCAATTTCATTATTGGTAAACTCCTGGCAGATGAGTTTTACAACATCTTTTTCACGCTCGGAAAGTTCATCTTCCATTTCAAATAAGGATTTCTTTTTACTGGAAGAATTCATATATGAAAAAAGCATTTGATGATCTTCTGCCGTAAAATAAACTCCGTTTTTATGTACCATGGTAATGGCCTCAATAAATGTTTTTTTATTTGAATTCTTCGGAAGGAAAGCAGACACGCCCAGTTTTACCATATACCCCAAAATGGAACTTTTATAATGAGAGGAAAGAATAATGATCTTAAGATCTGGATATTTCTCTTTAAGAATTCCCACCAACTCAAAGCCGTTCATAGGCTGCATCTGCACATCCACGAGGGCAATATCCGGAAAACTATTCTCCGTAAGACTTTCTAAATTATTTATAAAATCGGGACCGTTATCTGAAGTAAGGGTCACGGAAATATTCTGCTCGTTTGATAACAGTAACTTTATTCCCTCGAGAATTAACTGTTCATCATCTATCAGTGCTATTTTAATCTTGGAATTCATTGTTGCATGGAATTTTAATAATTAGACGACTTCTTTTACCCGATACATTCTTCCACTTATGGATGGCATTAATGGATTTGATCCTGGATTCAATATTTTTGATACCCATACCTTTTTTTACCAGGTTATAATCAAACCCTTGTCCGTTATCTGAAACCACGAGTGCTGTAATTTTCGAATAATCTTTAAGATAAATCCAAATCTTCGTGGCTTCTGAATGCTTGATAACATTGGTCGTAAACTCCTGTATAATCCGGTAAAGCTGAACCTCAATAAATATATCTTTCTTTTTATAATGAGATGCCACATGCAATGAAATATTGACCCTGTTGGACAGATTTGCAATTAATTCTTCGATGTATAAGACAAGTCCTACCGATTCCAGATTCACCGGATAGAGGGAATGAGATATTGTCCTTGCTGAATCGATAAGGGCAGACATTTGCCCGTTGATGTTCTTTTTGATCAGTTCATCGCCTTTTGTATCGAGATTATTCAGCCACAAAGAGAGAATATTGAGTCTGTTTCCCATATCATCATGAATCATCACGGCAATCCTTTTCCGTTCTTCCTCCTGGGCCTTAATATTTTCCAGTACAAGCTTTTTCTGATGAAGGACTTCAGCTTCATGCTGTACATTCTTTTCTTTGATGATCCGGTCGACAAAAGTTTTGTATGCCAACAAAATAAATACTACGATAATTGCTATGGTAACAATTATCAGTATTAAAAAATCAATATGTAAGGTTATTTCTTTAATTTGATAAAAGTGTATATAAATGAACCATACAAAATGCTTGACAGTATATTATTGGTTCCTAAAATTGTATAATAATCATCTTCTGACAAGGTGGCTATCTGATGTTGAATGATAAAAATAAAGACCGAAACAGAGTAATAGAAAAAAATACAGGCATCTACCAGGATAAACCTGTTGATGGCTTTATTATTTTTAATTTGTTGCAGTAAAGTAGATCCTGCAAAGCAAATAATGATGATGTTGGAAGTTACTTTTACAACATCATCATTAAAGTAAATCTTAAACGTTTTATTCATCAGTAAAAAACCGAGAGAAAGAACCGCTACCGGAATCCATCCGTATTTAGATATTCCCAGCTTTCTAATGAATAAACTTGTCAAAAGGAAAAATTCGCCAGCTATATAAATAGGGTACAAAAATGAAGTGTCCTTGTAATGCAGAACAACCGTTAAAAAATTAGTGGCCGCTTCAATGAAAAAAAGAAATCCGATATAAAAAACATATTGTTTTTCTTCCTTTTTAAGAACGGAATACTTTGCTATCCCAAAAATAAGGGAAACAAGAAGTAAAAAATTAGTGATACCCCACGTAGTAATAAAATAGCTATGCATTTATTGTTCTATAATTGACAAATTGGAGGACATGGTCTGGACCAGTCGTAGGTATTGGAAATAACTTCTACACTTCCTGTATTTTGCAGATCTTTATAAAATGAAATAAAGATGAGTGTTACCAATGGTCTCTGATAAATTTCAGAAAATTTAATTCCGAAAGAGCATATGATGTAGCTCAATCCTTCTTTGGATGGACACAAATCTTCAACAGGTACATAGAATCTCTTAAAAATCCTTGCTCCTTTGAATTCATCACATTCCCTGTAAAACCAGGTAGATCCTTCATCTCTCCAGAGCTCAATAGCAGCAACAGCTTTATCCTGCTCCATTATCGGCATATTAGCTACCGGTAAATACATATCCGCTGTTTTATCTACTTGCTGAAGTTCCTTGGAAAGAACGGCGTTTTTTACTAATGTATATTCTTTGGTTTCTACTAAAGTAAGATTCGATGTAAGTTCTGCAAGAATACTGTATGGATATTCATTAACAGCAATTTTTTGTCCGTTGACATCAAGAGGGCAAAGGATCAGTACAAGCTGATTTTTGTATACCCCTATTTCAGAACAAAAATCATCACATTTATTGTTCTTTTTTAACCAATCAATCTGATCAAAGGAAAGGGTAAAAACATAATTGGGGGGAATAAGTTTTTTTATCGTTGAGTAATCTTTAGAACTGGTATCCCATGCGGCGATTGCAGCGGCATACTCTTCTCTGTTGAAAATTATCATATTTACATGGTTTTAGTGGCATAAAATTATGTAAACTAAACTACCTATGCAAATATCCCATCTATAATTGAAGATTTATTAATATTTTTAAATACATAAGAATAGCCTATTCAAAGACCTTTCTAAAGGAAGTGCTATTGTTTCTTTTCAAGCAGACCTAATAGTTCCTCACTGTAATATGGTAACAGCTCTGTTGTTTTTCTTTGATGTAATAAATCCTCCCGGCATTCGCATAAAATTTCAACACCTTTTCAAGGGCAATTTCCATTTTAGGATTATACTTTAGGACATCATTAAACCGTATATAGGAGATATCAAAAGAGTTACCATAGTTGTGGGAGCTGATTCCGAGGGAAGCATTGGAGTTTACTCGTCTTAGCCTGCATTGATCCTCAAGCGTTCTTGTCATGGATGAAACCGTAAAAGTATGTCCTTTTGTTTCTTTACTGAACCTGGCTCCCATTTTCTCGAGTGTTGTTTTTGCCTTGGAAACCATATACGGCCTACTATAATCCAGTTTTTGAACCCGATAACCTTTTCCTGACTTTTTTATTTTATGAAACTTTCCACTGTTGATGTATTTCTGAACCGTTTTACTATTTGTTAATAACTTTACACCAAAGCTCCTTGAAGCGTCTAGATGTGGCTTATAAAGTGGAGTCGGCTCTACCTTTAAAACCTCTGCAAGGTCATAACAGATCCCTATTTTTTTTGAAGATTGCCCATAATGAAAACATCCTATAAAACATCCAAAAATCAAACAAAGAATTTTTTTCATTCGCCGTTTTTTTTAATTAAAAAAATGAAAAATAAACATTTATGCAATGTAGTTCAACCATAAGAGATGTATATTTAAAATATATACTTCAATAAATCTCATATTACATTATCATATTCACACCCGTTAATCAATTTAATTCAATTCTTTTTAAAAATTAATTTGAAAATCTGAAATTTAAACTATAAATTTGGTTTCAATATAAAAATAAACATTATGATAAAAAAACTTTTTGCTGAATTTTTCGGCACATTTTGGCTTGTTTTTGGCGGTTGCGGTAGCGCAGTCTTTGCCGCCGGAGTTCCCGATATCGGTATAGGTCTTTTAGGTGTTGCTTTAGCATTTGGTCTTACAGTGCTTACCATGGCATACGCTGTAGGTCATATATCAGGTGGACATTTTAATCCTGCAGTTACTTTCGGCCTTTTAGCCGGAGGAAGATTTCCTTTCAAGGATCTGATTTCATATGTTGTCGCACAATGTCTCGGAGCAATTGCAGCAGCAGGATGTCTTTACATTATACTGAATGGAGCCGGAGCTTTCAGCGCCGAAGGGCCCGGAGCCTTTGCAACGAATTTCTATGATATGCCAGGTTATAACAACAGAAGCTATTCAATGGGGGCAGCTTTCTTAGCAGAATTTCTGTTAACAGCTTTCTTCCTTATCGTTATTATGGGCGCAACGGATAAATGGGCTAATGGGAAGTTTGCAGGAATCGCTATTGGTCTTGCTTTAACCCTGATCCATCTGATCTCCATCCCAATTACAAATACTTCTGTAAATCCTGCAAGATCTTTGTCTCAGGCATTATTCGTAGGAGGAGCTGCCATGTCCCAATTATGGTTGTTCTGGGTCGCACCTATCCTTGGTGGAGTTGCCGGTGGGATAATTTATAAGTTTTTACTTCAGCGGTCAGACAATGAGGTCGCCGCTTAATCATAAAAAAATCCTGTCAGATCTGACAGGATTTTTTATTTTCTTTTTTTAATATCGAACGGGTTTTTAAAAATCAGTTCTTCATGTTTTCCTTTAACTTCCATTTTTTTCTGAAGTAAATTCAAAGCCATTTTCCGGATAAAAAGGTCTTTATCATTAAGCTTCCAGTAAGAATCCATATGTACCTGTACCGGTTTTTTAATGTGATAAAATTCCGTTTCCCATGTATCCTCATTATGATAAAACTCAATAAGCCCACAATGTTCCGGAATCTGTTCATGATCGACCATTCCCATAGGAAGGAGAAAGCTAAATGCGTTACAAACATAATCACCACATGAGATTTTGTCGTGTTTTAAAAATTTTTCTCCTGTAGATGCATTCTGATAAGATTTTTTGAAATCATTCTTAAAATCACTTTTAGAGAGTTTAATCTCTATTTCATGACTTAACCCCACAGCATCAATAATCAAAATATCAGCTTCCCAATCTGAATGAAAATGATTGGTTAAAACAAGTTCTTTCTCAAAGTCACAATGAGAATGAATGAATGCATGAACAAGTTCTTCAATTTTTAGCATATTTCTTTTGGGCATAAGGTTGGGAACGAGAGATTTCAGAGGGTAAGCTCTGGAAACTTTGAGATGAAATCTAAGGCTTGCACATTACGCATACCTCAGCTCACCAATAAACTGCATCCCCTGATATCTGAATGATCTATCCTTCCGAGGATCTGAAATTTATTTTTCGGAAGCATCTTACCCAGATCCTGAGTCGCAATAAAGGAGCAGGAATGAAAATTCGCCAAATCGATAATATTCACAGCACCTGTTCTTCCTTCTTTTTCATAGGTTAAAGGATCTTCAGCATTTCTCACCAGCACACGCATCCATTTCGGACATTCATACTCGTTATTTCCTAAAGAGTACGCCTGTGATAAAAGTTCTGTCATAGAATACTCGGAATATATGGCATTGGTGTTAAAACCTTTTTGTAAAATCACCAACAGTTCATCTTTTGTCATTTCTTCTTTACGTCCCTTCATCCCTCCTGTCTCAATTATTATAAGATTTTTAGAAAAACCAATCGGCTCATCACCTCTTTGGGAGGCACAAAAATCCAGAAAATCTAAAAGCGCAAAAGAAACCCCGAAAAGAATTACTTTTTTACCCTTCAGAATTTTTAAAAGTTCAAATAAATCAGCATGATTGTATAAAAAATATCCGTTTTCAGACTGGGCAGAAACATTCATTAAGTAATCCACCATATAAATCAGAGAAGAATTTTTCTTTTCCAGGTAGCTCGGAAGAAGGCCAAGAAATATAAAATCCTCAGGTTTTCCGATAAACTGTTCAAAACTCTTATAAATACTTTCCCTATACAGATTTTCATTAGCAATGAAATGTTTTGACAAATTCATCTGCGTGGTTCCGGAGCTTTGAAAATACAGATCAGCGACTACTCTTTTGTCGAGGATCTGATGATTTTTAAACATCTCAATGGGTAAAAATGGAATTTTTGTCACTGTGTCAACAGTGTCAGGATCAATTTTCAGGTAATCTACAAATTTCCTGTATACATCAACATTTTCATATTGATAGCGAAATGTTTTTAATGAAGCATTTAAAAAATCCTGTTCAGTTCGTATGTTGAATATATTTTCCAATTTTCTAAATTTTTAACATTCTTTTGATCTCATTTTTAACCGGTTATCCTTACAACATTCTTTTTTAATATTTTTTTAATATAAATTGAAATTTTTGGTCAAATTCTTGCAATACTATTTTCGGAATATGGATTAAAAACAGAGTGAATTTATTCATTCGAAGATTACCTCTTTTAGAGGTAATTTTTTTTTGCCTTATCATCAAAAGTTTTTAATTCAAAATCTTTTTCAAAGACTCCGTAGGTAAAGTAAGAAATCCAATCTCCTAGATTGATGTATTTAGCTTTATGTTCGAGCTCTAAAACCATGGGAAGGTGACGATGTCCATAAATGAAATAATCAATTTTCTCTGTTTTCAATTTTTCTTTTGAATAGATGATCAGAAACTCTTTATCCTCTCCTAAAAATGCTTTATCCTCTTCACCGGAAATCATTTTATTTTTCTGGGAAAGATATAACGCAATCTTCATGGCAATATCCGGATGAAGCCATTTAAAAGCCCATTGTGCAATAGGATTGGTGAATAACTTTTTCATTCTTTTATATCCCTTATCCCCCGGGCCCAAACCATCTCCATGGGCAAGAAGGAACTGCTTGCCACCCATTTCAAAATATTGCCTCTTATAGAATACAGTACATCCGATTTCCTCTTCCAGATAATCTTTCATCCATAAATCATGATTTCCCACAAAGAAATAAACATGAATCCCACGATCCTTCAGTTCAGCAATTTTTCCTAATACACGAACGTATCCTTTGGGAATAACATATTTCCATTCATGCCAGAAGTCAAAAAGGTCACCCATTAAAAATAAAACCTGAGCATCTTCCTTTATCTCATCCATCCAGCGTATAAACTTCTCCTCACGAACCTTGCTTTGTTTAGGATCAGGAGCGCCAAAATGCTGGTCGGATGCAAAATATACTTTTTTTCCAGGTTGTAAATTGATGGTTGTCTTTAGCACCGGTTGAGTTTTTTTTATTGAATACAATTATACATTATCTTCTGCAAACCATTCCCCGTAAGAGTTTTCAGTTTCATGAAGTTTAAGATAAGCTAAAGAAACCTCAGCAGGAAGCTTAGATTTTATTTTAGCAGCGATAGCATACAGCATATTTTCGCATGTAGGCTGGAAATTACAATAGATTACTTTATGCCCTCTTTCTTCAAGATCTTCACCCAGTTCCTTATGCGGCGATAATCCGTTGATCAATACTGCATGATCCCAAACATCTACAATTTCAGATTTTACGATACTTTTAATATCACCAAAATCCACAACCATCCCATTTTTAGGGTTTTCCAAATCATTAATAGGCTTTCCTTTCACTGTTACAAACAGCTTATAGGAATGTCCATGCATATTTTTACACTTTCCATCGTAATTATACAGCACATGTGCTGTTTCGAATGTAAAAATTTTTGTAATACGTATCATGATGCAAAGATAAGGAATTTGGGCTGAGTATGGGCCACATGCCAAGGAGTACAATCAAATGAACGGTGATATTTAAATCTTCTCCAGCCAATCACTTTTCAGCCTTTGAATCCTTTGTGTTTTAGAATCAATAAGAACCCAAAGTGTTAATGAATCTACCACAAGCTCTCCATTACAATAAAATTCAACTTTCCTGGGTTGCCTGATTCCTTCAGGATTTTTAGGATATGTTTTTACAGTAATAACATCATTCAGATAGACTTGCTTTTTGTATTGGATATGATGATCAAGCAGCATCCAGATATCTTCAGGGTATTCAGTTAAATGCTTTACAGAATCCCAATGTTCGGTTGCAATTTCCTCTACCCAACTCACATATTGTACATTATTGACATGCTTATTCTGATCTATATTTTCTTCTGTTACCTTGATCTGCTTTTCATACACTAGACTCATCTCTCTTCAAAATTTATCCAAAAATAAGGCATAAAAAATAAAATCTGCTAAAACAGGAAATACCTTTCCTGTTTTATTATTTTAATTTGATCAAAAAAAGCAGAATCGGATTTATTCGATTCTGCTTTTATATTATAACTTAAAAGTTTTTACTTAGTTTTTGCAGCGGGTTTAGTGGCTGTTGCAGTAGCTCCCAGTTTGGTTTTTACAGCCGGTGTAATATCCTCGCTTCCGTCTGTATATAACAGATTGTTGGCTCCCTGCGCTGATGAAGTATCGAATACATAGCTCAGATTTCTTTCTTTTGCTACAGCAGAAATCGCATTTTGGATTTTTTGCTGTACCGGAGTAAATAACTCGGTCTGTTTAGCAGAAACCTCCTTCGCCGCCTGACCTCTGGCATCTTCTATCTTTTTACCTAATGTCTGTAATTCTGTTTGTGCAGCCATCAGCTCTTTGGTAACAGCCTCTTTATTGGCTTCACTCAATGTCTTCTCTTTATCTTGAGCTGCCTTAAGTCTGGTTTGATATTCTGTGATCAACTTCTCAATTTCAGCCTGCTTGGTTTTAGTCAGGTTATCAATAGTAGAGGTTACCGTTTTCACTTCAGACATACTTGCAAAAATATCATCAGAGTTTACATGGCCAATCTTCTGTTGAGCGTTAGCAGCGTTAGCCGTTAGCGTAAGTCCTGCTGCAATAAAAAGTACCTTAATTAACTTCATTTTTTTATTAAATTGTTTAAAAAACACTATTTTTTTAGTTTTCAAATATAATACAAATTTTCATTAGTTTTTTAAACCTTTATTCCCGTCCAAAAGCCTGCAAACCTGAGAATATTTAATTTCTTCATCGCAAAAATCCTTCCCAACATGGAGAAGGATTTCAAACAATATGTATAATGTGGAAAAAACTTACTTCTTAATGAAACTGTGCTATTTCAGTAGAGTCTTTCATGGCGACAGTTGCTGAAGAACCACCTGTTACCACATTCTGAATCTCATCAAAATATCCGGTTCCTACAAAAGACTGGTGTTTCACGGCCCTGAACCCTTTTTGCTGTAAAGCAAACTCACGTTCCTGTAACTCGGAATATCCAGCCATTCCTTTTTCTTTATACGCTAATGCCAGCTCAAACATTGCTGTATTGAGTGCATGGAAACCAGCCAACGTGATAAACTGGAATTTATATCCCATTTTGGCAAGCTCCTCACGGAAAGTAGTCATTTCCTCAACACTTAATTTGGCAGCCCAATTGAATGAAGGTGAACAGTTATACGCTAACATTTTTCCAGGAAACCTGGCATGGATTCCCTCAGCAAATCTTCTTGCCTGTTCCAGATCAGGATTAGACGTTTCCATCCAGATCAGATCAGCATAGGGCGCATATGATAAACCACGATCGATTCCTTGTTCCACTCCATTTTTCACTACATAAAATCCTTCTGAAGTCCTCTCTCCGGTCACAAATTTCTTATCTCTGTCATCAATATCTGAAGTCAGCAGGTCTGCTGCGTCAGCATCTGTTCTTGCAATAATGACACTCGGAACCCCTGCTACATCGGCAGCTAAACGGGCAGCTATTAATTTATTGATGGCTTCCTGAGTAGGTACCAATACCTTACCTCCCAAATGCCCGCATTTCTTTGCAGAAGACAGCTGGTCTTCAAAATGAACCGCAGCAGCTCCGGCCTCGATCATCTGTTTCATCAGTTCAAACGCATTCAGATTACCTCCAAAGCCAGCCTCTGCATCAGCAATAATAGGAACAAGGTATTCTTTATCGCCACCTCCGTTTACAGACTGGATCTGATCCGCTCTTAACAGAGCATTATTGATTTTCTTAACTACAGAAGGAACGGAGTTCGCTGGATATAAAGATTGATCAGGATACATTTCTCCTGATAAATTCGCATCAGCAGCCACCTGCCAGCCCGAAAGGTAAATAGCCTCCAACCCGGCATCTACTTCCTGTACTGCCTGATTTCCTGTTAATGCGCCCAATCCGGCTACAAAATCCTGAGTCGTAAGCTTCTCCCAGAATTTTTTAGACATTTCAGTAGCGATCGTGTAATCGATCGTATAAGATCCTCTGAGCTTTAAAACCTCTTCAGCTGTATAAGGTCTTTGTACTCCCTTCCAACGTGGATTGTTCAGCCAATCCTGCTCTAAAGCCTGAATTTTTTCTTGTTTCGTTTTCATAATATTTTGATTTGCATTTAGTTATAAATTATTTTATAAGGTTCGGGATACGAGTTCTACAGGTTTATCATTGGAATTCCATCAGCTTGACCAAAAAGAACATATTGCTCATAGATTCAATGATTTCAAAAACCAACTCGAAGTGACTATATTATAGGATTATTACCACCAACTTTTCATTCTCAAACGGGTTGATACCTAAATAAAAGGATACGCTTTCAAAGTGAGGAATTCTTCAAATTTTTCTGAGAAGATCAATTCGTTAAAAAGCTCTTTAGCCAGATTAAATTTCCCGTTTTTAAAGCGCTCTTCACCTACATATTTTTCAATGGTATCCATCTCTTCCCTTTCCCACTGGAGAACCATTTCTCTGGTCAGAATCCGGTCATCAATTAAAACAGCCTCATTCTTCAGCCATTGCCAGATCTGTGTCCGTGAAATTTCTGCGGTAGCTGCATCCTCCATAAGATTATAAATAGCCGCTGCACCTATCCCCATCAACCAACTTTCGAGATAAAGAATTCCTACATTAATATTTTTACGAACACCCCTTTCACTAATCTCTCCCTTAGGAATTTCCAGCAGATCACTTTCCTTGATTTGATAATCCACTTTCTTGTCAATTTGGTTTTTTGAAGGCATATATTTGTCAAAAATATCTTTAGCCAAAGAAACCAAAGCGGGATGAGCTACCCAGGTGCCATCATGCCCATTTTTTACTTCACGCTCCTTATCTGCTTTTACTTTTTCAAAGGCAATATGATTCGCCTGATCATCATTTTTTATAGGAATCTGAGCAGCCATTCCTCCGATGGCATGCACATTTCGTTTGTGGCAAATTTCAATCACCCTTTTGGAATATGCAGTCATAAACGGAGAGGTCATAGTTACCTGATCACGATCCGGTATTATAAATTCAGGAAGGTTTCTGAATTTTTTAATAAATGAGAAAATATAATCCCATCGTCCGCAGTTCAATCCTGCGCTGTGTTCTTTTAGCTCATATAAAATTTCATCGATCTGAAACGATGCGGTGATCGTCTCTATTAAAACCGTAGCCTTAATCGTACCTCTTGGAATCTGAAGATAATTCTGGGCAAAATCAAAAACTTCATTCCACCATCTGGCTTCTTTATAGTGTTCCAGTTTGGGAAGATAAAAGTAAGGACCACTCCCCTTTTCAAGAAGCCTTTGTGCATTCCTGAAAAAATAAATCCCAAAATCAACCAATGAACCGGAAGCCTCTTCACCATTGATCTCGATATGCTTTTCATGAAGATGCAATCCTCTCGGACGAACCAGTAATACGGCGGTCTTTTCCTGCAATTGATACGCTTTCCCTTCTCGGGTTGTAAAATCTATACTTCCGTTAATGGCATCTGAAAGATTAATCTGCCCTTCCATGCAGTTTTTCCATGTAGGAGCATTGCTGTCCTCGAAATCTGCCATAAATGTGGATGCTCCAGAATTAAGCGCATTGATGATCATTTTACGATCTACCGGACCCGTAATTTCAACTCTCCGGTCAAGTAAATCTTCAGGCAATGGCGAACATACCCAATCTCCATTTCTTATTTCTTCTGTCTGAGGTAAAAACCTGGGAAGATTTCTGCGATCAAAATCAAGCTGAGTTTCTTTTCTTTCTTCTAAAAGATCAAGCCTTTTAGCATTAAAGTTCTGGTGAAGTTCAATCAGAAACTCTATCAATTCGGGATTGAAAATCTCTTCAAACTGGCTTTGAGCCTTTATTCTTAATTGGGTGGTTGTTTCCATAACTCATTGATTTTGTGATTTGATATTACAAACATAAATAAAAATTTTCACAATTAGCGAACGTTCGCTAATTATTTTTTAAAAATTATTATGCGAATAATCGCAATCAAATATCTATATTTGAGTAATGAATGCAGAAAGTGATTTTATTAAAACGGTTTTCGGGCTTAAACTGAAGCAGCTGAGACAAAAGAAAAATTGGTCTCTGCAGGACCTTGCCGTAAAAACAGGGTTATCAAAATCTTACCTCAACGAAATTGAGAACGGAAAAAAATACCCCAAGCACGATAAGATCATCCAGCTTTCCGAATCCCTGAACTGTACATTCGATGATCTGGTTTCTACGAAACTGGACAAAAGCCTGGCTCCGTTTAATGAAATTTTACAATCGGATTTTTTTAAAGAAGTTCCCCTGGACCTTTTCGGAATAAATAAAAATAACCTCATCAGCATCATCAGTGATGCCCCCAAAAAGGTCACCGCCTTTATCAATGCACTGATTGAAATATCTCAAAACTACAATCTGGGAAAAGAGCGTTTTTATTTTGCCGTATTGCGATCCTTCCAGGAACTTTATGATAATTATTTTCCTGATATCGAAGAAAAAGTATTATCCTTTGCTCAGGAGCATTGTTTAGAGTTCAGTAAAAATCTGGATCCGGATATTTTACAAAATATCCTCAATGAAAAATTCAACTACACGATTCAATCCAAAGATTTCGAACCTTTTGGAACATCCGTGCATCTCCGTTCATTATTTATTCCTGAAAAAAAACTTTTACTGCTCAACAGCAAATTAGAAAAAGACCAGAAGACATTTATTCTCGCCAAAGAAATTGGTTTTAATGTTCTTGAATTAAAAAACCGCCCCAACACCTACTCATGGCTGGATTTTGGAAGCTTCGAGGAAATCCTGAACAATTTCTATGCGTCCTATTTCGCCGGCGCACTATTGATTTCGAAAGAGCAGATTATAGAAAATACTTCTGACTTCTTTTTACAAAATAGCTGGAAACCCAAAAGCTTCACCCATCTCATTGAAAGCTTTACGAATTCTCCGGAAACATTTTATTACAGGCTGACTAATGTCCTGTCTTCAGAATTAGGAATAAAAGATTTGTTTTATTTATGCCTGGTTAAAAAGAAAGATTCCGAAAGAATTCAGATTTTAAAAGAACTGCATCTGAATCACCAGCAGGCTCCTCATGCTAATGCTACGAATGAACATTATTGCAGAAGATGGATTGCTGTAAAAAATCTTCAGGATTTAACGGAAAATGAAACATTAACGGACGCTCAGATCTCCCATTATAAAGATCAGGGAATAAGTTATCTCGTTATTTCCACTTCCCAGAAAAACCCTTTTTCAGACGGCAGTAACCGAAGCTACTGTCTGGGAATATTATTAAATCCTCAAACAATAAAGAAAATAAACTTTATCAAATCTCCAAGTTTACCAACGATCAACGTGGGGGTAACCTGTGAATCCTGCAGTATTGCAGATTGTGAAGTAAGACAAGCTCCACCGGTTCGTCTTGAGAAGGAATATTTTAATCAGAGTATGAAAAATTCCATTGAAAAAATACGAAAGGAAGTAGAATCTCAGGGTTAAAAAGCATTACATTCTTTCATTACTTCTTACCTCTTTCATGTTTCAGCTAATAAACTTATATTAGTAAAAACACAAAAATGATTCTTGACCTTCTTTTCCCCAATCGTTGCATCCACTGCAACCGGATCATCGATGCTGACCTTCTGGTATGCTCCTCCTGTTTTGAACATATCCACTTTACCCATTTCAATTATTTTGAAGATAACCTGTTTAAAGAAAAGTGCAAATTATTGTTTCCGGTTGAAAACGCATATGCGCTCATGTATTTTGAGGAGGAAAACTTAAGCCGTAAGATCATCCACGAATTAAAATATAAAAACCGGGAAAAAACCGGGAAAGTGATTGCAAACTGGACAATCGGGAGACTGGATTTTAAAAATAACAAACCTGATTTACTGGTAAGCGTTCCACTTCATCCTAAAAAAGAAAGAGAAAGAGGATATAATCAATTGCATCTGTTTACAGAAATACTATCCAGCCAATATCATATTCCATTTGACCATCACCTGATCAAAAGAAATTACTACTCACAAGCTCAGGCCCTAAAAGATAAAAAACATCGCCTAAAAAATGACAACACTTTTTCAATATCCCGAAAGATATCTGATAAACATATTTTATTAATTGATGACGTTTTTACCACCGGCAATACGATCGCAACTATAGCATGGGAAATCTTAAATAGCGGCAATAATAAAGTGAGCATTCTGGTAATGACAATAGATTAACCTGTAACTTCTAACCTCTAAACCTTACTTCCAGCTTTCAATTCTTTTTCATAATTTTCCGGATAAACTAATAGATATGAAAAACCTGCTTTTACTGCACGGTGCTTTAGGGCACAGTGATATTTTCAAACCTTATCTACAGGATTTATCAAAACAATTCAATATACACACCCCTCTTTTTTCAGGGCATGGAAACACTGAAATTCCGCATGATGGTATCAGCATAGAAAAATACACTCAGGAACTGGCTGAATACTGTAAGCAACAAAAACTCAATGATGTTTATATTTTCGGACACAGCATGGGTGGCTATGTTGGTCTCTGCTATGCTCTGCAGCTACCGGAAAATGTAAATTCCGTATTGACATTAGGCACAAAATTCGACTGGACAGAGGAGCAGGCTTTAAAGGAAAGTACAATGCTTGCCCCTGAGACCATTCTTTTAAAAATTCCGAAATATGCGGAACAACTGGAATTACAACACGGCTCCCAATGGAAAGAGCTGCTTCCCGCAATTACCGGCATGATGGTTTCTTTAGGTAAAAAACCACCGCTAAATTCAGATAGTTTATCAAAGATTACAACTCCAGTCCAGATCATGGCCGGAGACCATGATAATATGGTAACATTGGAAGAGACCGTTCAAACCTATCGTCGTATTCCTAACGCAAGATTAATGATACTTCCGGATACCAGACATCCAATGGAAAAAGTACGTCCGGTATTATTGATGGATATAATGAAGGATTTCTGGAATCTGTATTAATTACCGCTGTAATTTTTCACCATAGCTAAGGTCACCGGCATCTCCCAATCCGGGAGTAATGTAGCCTTTGGAAGTCAGTTGATCATCAATAGCACCTACCCAAATTTTTGCTTCAGGATAAGCTTTTTCAATTGTTTCTACTCCCTGTTTAGATGCGATGGCCGCTACAATGTGCAATTGAGTAGGTGTTCCGTGTGTGAGTAAGTCTTTGATTGCTTCAATTAATGACGCTCCTGTAGCCAGCATAGGATCTCCCACGATTAAAGGTCTTCCTTCAATACTTGGACAAGTAAGATAATCCTGCTTGATCGAAAAATAATCGTTGGCATCATGTTTTCTATAGGCTGCTACAAAACCGCAATCAGCTTTATCCAAATAATTTAATATCCCCTGAAATAGAGGAACTCCTGCCCTAAGAATAGTAGTAATCACTGGTTGTACTGCAATTTCCCTAACCTTTATCGTATCCAGAGGAGTCTGGATTTCAACTTCTCTTTGCTCAAGTTCTTTACTGATTTCAAAAGCGGCAATTTCTCCGATACGTTCCATATTTCTACGGAATCTCAATCGGTCATGCTGAACATCTACATTACGCAGTTCGTTAATCCACTCATTAACAAGAGAAAAGTTTTCAGATAAAATAGTAACCATGAAATTTTAAATTTTAATTAGAGTTGGCGGGCTTTAATTCCTGCAAAATTACAATTAAAAAACGAAATCCGAGATTGAACGTAAACAGAAATAAAGTATATTTATGAAAGTTTCCCAACCCATCTGTACATAAAAAAATCTTGAATGATGAAAAGTTTAATCTTAGGAAAAATAGCTCCTGAATTTCTGAAAGAAGAGACTCTTCCCGGGTTATTAGCTCCTATTTTTGAAAAATACAAAAATAAAACAGCATTTATATTTAATGGTAAAAAACTCTCTTATGAAGAACTCAATAACTGGAGTAATGCAATTGCTTTACAGCTTCACAATGAAGGCATAAAG
Source organism: Chryseobacterium sp. Chry.R1 (assembly GCF_039645525.1). Lineage (NCBI taxonomy): Bacteria > Pseudomonadati > Bacteroidota > Flavobacteriia > Flavobacteriales > Weeksellaceae > Chryseobacterium > Chryseobacterium sp. Chry.R1. Next base: position 1,950,338 of record NZ_CP151793.1, on the reverse strand, counting down.
CCGGGCGATAGTGTCGGGGTTTGGTATCCCCGAAGTATGGAGCTTCCAGTTGCTATTTTAGGAATATTAAAAGCCGGAGCCTCTTATGTTCCACTGGACCGGGAGATGCCTGAAGACAGGATAAGAAAAGTTTTTACAGACATTCATGTAAAAGCTTATTTCTCTGATGCAGATGTCGGAATCCATTGTCGGCCTTTAGCCATTGCCCCACAACCCGACAGCACTATCCCTCCAATCAGCGATCCGATTAGCCCCGATCAATGGGCATACGTGTTATTTACTTCCGGAAGTACCGGAAATCCTAAAGGAATTCCAATTTCCCACAGGAATATCTGTCATCTTATAAGATCTGAAGAAGATTTCATAGGAATAAAAGATACCGATATTGTATATCAGGGTTTTTCCGTTTCCTTTGACATGTGGTGTGAAGAGGTATGGATCAGTCTTTTTTCCGGTGCAACGATATGGATTGCAGATGCCCTTACTGTAAAGGCTATTGATGAATTAAGTGATGTATTAATCAGGAATAAAATCACTGTTCTTCATGCAGTACCCAGTATCTTAGCCATCATCGAGGAGGTTCCTTCAGTGAGGATCATCAATACAGGAGGTGAAGCATGCACAAAACAAGTACAGGAAAAATGGGCAAAGCCTTACAGAACCTTCATCAACAGCTATGGTCCCACGGAGACTACGGTATCTTCCAACATGGCTAAGCTGAAGGATGATGACGAGCTTACGATTGGCCATCCTCTACCCAATTATCATATTGCTGTGGTTGATGAAAATGTGAATATAGTGCCACGAGGAGAAAGGGGTGAAATGATCATTTCTGGTCCCGGAGTCAGTAATGGCTATTTCAACCTCCCGGAGCTAACAGATCAAAAATTCCTGAAAAATCCATTTCCTGAACTTCCCGGCGATACCATTTACAAAACTGGAGACGCTGTTATTATACGAGAAAACGGTTTTATAGATTTTCAGGGAAGAATAGATGACCAAATCAAACTCCGTGGCTACAGGATTGAATTGGGAGAAATAGAAGCCCGGTTGAATCAGCTTCCCGGCATTTCTTCAGCAGCTGTTGCCGTGAAAGAAGACGCTAATGGACAGGGGCAACTCGTTGGCTATACTGTAATGAGTGACGATCATGAATTCGATGAAAATACAATACGTAAAGAGTTAGCAAAGTCTCTGGCACCTTATATGGTTCCCGTCTCGATCATCAAAATGAAGGAAATGCCCAGGATGCCGAGTGGAAAAATTGACCGAAAAAAGCTGCCGGTTCCTGAAAGCTTCATCAGCCATGAGAAAAGTGAAGACATTGAAATAAATCCTGAAGCTCCTATCGAAGAAAAACTGTTGCAGACCCTTCATTGGATGTTTCCGGGAAAAGAGATCCAATTACATCAGGACTTTTTTACGGATCTGGGAGGACATTCCTTACTTGCTGCAACATTAGTTTCTCACCTCCGGCAAAAAGCAGGGATTCCTTACGCTTCTTTAAAAGATATTTATGAAAACAGGCCGCTTTCCGCTTATTCAGATTGCCTTAAAAATAAACACACTGAAAAGGCATCCGATCAGGAACCGTTTACAAGAGTTTCGTCCTTTCAATATTACGCCTGCAATCTTGCCCAGACTATTTCCTTACTGGTTGTTTTTGCATTATTTAGTGTACAGATATTTTTCCCCTATCTTAGTTATTATTATTTCCAGCTTAATGGGTACGGAACCGGATTAGCCCTGTTAAGTGCTATTCTTTTGTATACACTCATACCACCGGTTTATTCTGTTATTATTCTTTTAACAAAGTGGCTTGTTATCGGAAAAATAAAAGAAGGTGATTATCCGTTGTGGGGCTGGTATTACTTCAGATGGTGGCTCTGGAAAACCGTAAAAAGACTGATGCCTTCAGAATTTATTGTTGAAACCCCATTGTATCCGAAATATCTGAAATTATTAGGTGTACACGTTCATCCGAGCGCACAACTTAGCCTTTTACCTATTGCAGCTGAAGATCTTGTTACCATTGATCAAAACGTAACCACGAGCTCAGGATGTAGTATTGATAATGCATCTGTAGAAAATGGAGTGCTTAAAATAAGAAAAGTACATATTAAAGCACACGCTTATCTTGGTTCTTCAGCTATCGTATGTGGTAATACTGTCATTGAGGAATTCGGAGAACTTCAGGATCTCAGCTGTTTAAATGAAGGAAATACGATCGGGTACGGTGAAGTCTGGGATGGTAGCCCGGCTGAAAAGCTAAGAACAAAAAGTAAGGAAGAGACACAGATTCCACAGCTGGTTTCTGCCGCAAAAAGAAACAAATATGCTATCATATATGCATGTTCTCTTTTTTTCTTCCCACTTTTAATCGTTTTACCGCTTGCTCCAACATTGTACACCTTGTATTATCTGGACGACCGTTCAGCGGATTACAGTTTCTATTACCTATGGCAGGCACCTATTCTATCTACAATCTACATATTAATTTTTATCGGGGTTGTCAGTATTATAACAAGGTGCCTGCAATACCGTATGAAGCCGGGAATATATCCTGTTTACAGTTTTATCTATTATCGAAAATGGGTAAAAGATCAGATATTTAATCTTGCATTAACCGTCGTACATCCTCTTTTTGCTTCGATTTATATCAGTAAATTTTACAGGATGATGGGAGCCAAAGTGGGCAGAAATTCAGAGATCTCCACAGCAAGCGATGTTTCCCACAATCTTCTGGAAATTGGAGAGGGATCTTTTATTGCTGACGCGGTCATCCTGGGGGAACATGATGTAAGAAATGAAAAACTGATCCTGGCAAAAACCAAGATCGGCAACAATAGTTTTGTAGGAAACAGCGGATTGATCCCACAGGGATATGAATTAGGAGATAATATGCTGATCGGCGTGCTAAGCAAAGCTCCGAATGAAGAACAACTTAAAAACTCTTCTGAAAAAGACTGGTTTGGATCTCCGCCAATCGGACTTCCCTCAAGACAAAAATCGGAGAGCTTTGACAATAGCCTTACCTACAACCCTCCCTTCAGTCTTAAGTTTGCACGTGCTATTGTGGAGGGAATCCGGATTATTCTGCCTCAAACCGTTATTATTATCTGCAGTGTATTATTTATTGCCTACACCAGCAATTATCTTGAAGGAAGAATCCATCATTTGATCTTATTTTCTCCATTTTATTATCTGGGAATTGTAGCCCTACCTTCCTTCTTCTTTACGGTAATCCTTAAATGGGTTCTCGTTGGAAAGTATAAAAAAACAGAAATGCCCATGTACAGCCTAAAAGTCTGGTTGAGTGAAGGAATAACTACAGTATATGAGGCACTCCCTGTAATCTTCTTTCTTGATTTCCTGCGGGGAACGATGTGGCTTCCTTTCTTTATGAGATTTTTGGGTGTGAAGATCGGTAAAAGGGTGTGGCTCAATACAACAGATATTACAGAGTACGATATGGTAACGATAGATGACGAAGCAATGTTGAATGAAGACTGCGGGCCGCAGACGCATCTTTTTGAAGATCGTATTATGAAAATAGGAAGTGTAAAAATCGGTAAGCAGACAACCATTAATTCGAGAACCATTATTCTTTACGATACCGAAATAGGTAATAACGTAAATGTTGATGCCCTTTCACTGATTATGAAGGGCGAGGTACTTTCTGATCATACATCCTGGCACGGAAGTCCGATACGAGGAAAATAAAAAATTATATTATGAACTTTACAATCCGAAAAATAAAAATATCAGACCATCTCCCCATTGTGGATGAGTTGGTAGGAGAGCTTCATGTTTCTGAAAAGGAAATGAATGAGAAAACAGCCGACTGGGGCAAGATCAGAAAACATTATTTGCGCTTTATGACCGACTGTGAGGAAGAGAATAACGGAACATTTCTTATTGCTGACGCAGAGGGAAAAGCTATTGGTTTTTTATTCGGATATATTGATGAAAAAGATGACAGCAACTTTGAATTGGGAGATGCAGATGACCTGTATGTTTCTGAAGGATATGTAAAGCAGGAGTATAGAAAACACGGAGTTTACACTGCCCTAAACAAAGCATTTGAAGAAACTTATAGAGATTTTAATATCCGGAAAATTTACAGGTTTACTTTATGCAATAACCATATTATGCAAAGCTGGCTTGATAAACAAGGCTATAAACCTGTCCGGTTAATGTATGAAAAGTGGCTGTAAAGGATAAAATATATTTGATGAAAGAAAAAAAGTTCTGGTAAGATATTTCTTACCAGAACTTTTTAAATATCGACTATTACTTTGTGACACTTTTTTTAATAAGCGCAGCCGAAGTAATTATTTTTGTCTGAAATATACCTCGATAGGAACTCCGGTAAATCCGAATTCTTTTCTCAATTGATTTTCAGTAAATCTCTTATACGGTTCTTTTATATATTGTGGAAGATTACAGAAGAATACAAACTGAGGTGACGGCGTAGGAAGCTGCACACAATATTTGATTTTAATGAATTTTCCTTTATTTGCCGGAGGTGGAGTTTGTTCGAAAATAGGAAGCATCACTTCATTTAATTTCGAAGTTTTAATCTTCTTCTTACGGTCTTCATATACCTGCATCGCCACTTCTACCGCCTTCAGTATTCTCTGTTTCGTCAATGCAGATACAAACAAAATTGGAATATCCTGGAACTGTCCAATCTTATCTTTAATTGCTTTTTCAAAATCACGGATGGTATTGGTTTGCTTATCTTCGATCAGATCCCATTTGTTAACCAGGATCACAATTCCTTTTCTGTTCTTCTGTGCTAAACCAAAGATATTCATATCCTGAGATTCCCATCCCTGAGTAGCATCTACCATAATGATCACTACATCAGAATATTCAATAGAACGAATTGATCTCATTACAGAATAAAACTCAAGATCTTCGGAAACTTTAGCCTTACGACGCATCCCCGCAGTATCTACCAATACAAACTCGTGCCCGAATTTATTATATAGTGTTTGTATACTGTCTCTGGTTGTTCCCGCAATATCTGTTACAATATTTCTCTCTACATCCAATAAAGCATTCGTTAAAGTGGATTTTCCTACATTCGGACGACCAGCGATCGTAATTTTAGGTAATCCTTCAAAAGGATCCTGATAATCCGTGGTTGGAAAATCTTTAACGATATCATCTAACAGATCTCCTGTTCCTGATCCTGTAGCAGAAGAAAGTGTATAATATTTTTCGATTCCTAACTGGTAAAATTCTGTAGCTGCCAATTCTTCTTTTGCAGAATCTACTTTATTTACAACGATATAAACCGGCTTATTGGATCTTCTTAATAATTCATGAATTTCATAATCCGTATCTGTAAGGCCTTCCTCTACATTAAGCATAAAAATAATAGAAGTAGCTTCATCTACTGCCAGCTGTACCTGTTTACGGATTTCTTCTTCAAAAATATCCTCTGTCCCCACATCATATCCTCCGGTATCAATTACCGTAAATTCTACTCCGTTCCAGTCGGATTTTCCGTAATGACGGTCTCTTGTAACACCTGCAGTAGAGTCTACTATAGCTTCTCTTCTCTCCAGGAAACGATTAAATAATGTGGATTTTCCTACGTTGGGACGCCCAACGATAGCGACAATGTTTGACATAAAAAATGTTTAATAATCCTTCGATTCTCTCAGGACAAGTTATTAATGAGTTACTCCAACCTTTGGAGCTCAATTTTTTGCAAAGATAAGGCTTTATTATTTAGCAATTAAAAAAATGAAAATTCCAGAGCTTCTGCTTCCATGTATATATCTTTGCATCGTAATATTAAAAACTATCTTCATGCTGTGCAATAGCAATTCACAAAAGAAATAGGCCCCACACGTTCTTCAAAGCAAAAAACCATCCCGGGTAGAGATGGTTTTAAATGATATCAGATATGTAAAAAACTTAAGCCAGTTCAAACCGATCCAGATTCATCACCTTAGTCCATGCTGCGGCAAAATCTTTTACAAACTTTTCTTGTGCATCAGCACTTGCATATACTTCCGCAATTGCTCTTAATTCTGAATTGGATCCAAATACGAGATCAGCACGGGTAGCTGTCCACTTTGGCTGTCCGCTTTTACGATCAGTTCCCAGGTATAATTCATTGTCACCAGAGGCTGCTTTCCATTGAGTTCCCATATCAAGCAGATTGACAAAGAAATCATTGGTAAGAACTCCAGGACGATCTGTAAACACTCCGTTTTTAGAGCCGTCAAAATTAGCATCTAATGCTCTCATTCCACCGATTAATACTGTAAGTTCGGGAGCAGTAAGGGTCAGCAATTGTGCTTTATCAATTAATAGGGCTTCAGTAGAAACCGTATATTTCCTTTTTAAATAATTACGGAAACCATCTGCTGCCGGCTCCAGATATCCCATCGATTCAATATCCGTCTGTTCCTGAGAAGCATCCATACGGCCAGGCGTGAAGGAAACCGAAATATCGTGCCCTGCAGCTCTTGCTGCTTTTTCTACTGCTGCTGTTCCTCCTAAAACAATAAGATCTGCTAAAGAAACCTTCTTACCGGAAGTCTGTGAAGCATTGAATTCTGCCTGAATATTTTCCAGCACATTCAGAACCTTTTGTAATTGCAAAGGATTATTCACTTCCCAATCTTTTTGAGGAGCTAAGCGAATTCTCGCTCCGTTTGCTCCTCCCCGCTTGTCACTTCCTCTGAAAGTCGAAGCCGAACCCCATGCAGTTGTGATCAGTTCCTGAGAACTTAACCCCGAATCAAATATTTTCCCTTTCAAAGTTTCAATATCAGAACCATCTATTAAGGCATGATTTACAGCAGGGATAGGATCCTGCCAGATCAGTACTTCATCCGGCACATCCGGTCCAAGATAGCGGGCTCTTGGCCCCATATCTCTGTGCGTAAGTTTGAACCATGCTTTTGCAAACGCTTCAGCCAAAGCATCAGGATTCTCGTAAAAATGTCTTGATATTTTTTCGTAAACCGGATCAAATCTCAGGGAAAGATCCGTTGTAAGCATCGTCGGTTTATGTTTTTTAGAAGAATCGAATGCATCAGGAATAATCTCGGCACCATCTTTCGCTACCCATTGATGAGCTCCTGCAGGGCTCTTTGTAAGTTCCCATTCATTTTCAAAAAGATTTTTGAAGAAGTAATTACTCCATTGCGTAGGAGTTTCTGTCCAGGTTACTTCCAGTCCACTGCTGATCGCATCTGCTCCTTTTCCAGATTTATAGCTGCTCGCCCATCCTAGTCCTTGCAATTCAATACCTGCTCCTTCAGGTTCTTTATCTACATGGTCGGCCGGTCCTGCACCATGTGTTTTACCGAAGGTATGTCCTCCTGCAATGAGGGCCACAGTCTCTTCATCATTCATCGCCATACGCCCGAATGTATCACGAATATCTTTAGCTGCAAGGATTGGGTCTGGATTTCCATCCGGACCTTCAGGATTTACATAGATAAGTCCCATTTGTACTGCTGCTAAAGGCTTTTCAAGATTTCTGGAATGTACTTTTCCATCCGCGTCATCATCTGTTGGTAACACCGCATGATTTTCCACTACCCCCTCAGAACCATGTGCATATCGGAGATCACCTCCCAGCCATGTTGTTTCGGATCCCCAATACACGTCCATATCCGGTTCCCAAACATCTTCACGGCCCCCTGCATATCCAAATGTTTTAAAACCCATGGACTCTAATGCGATATTACCGGTGAGAATCAAAAGATCCGCCCATGATATATTTTTACCATATTTTTGTTTTATAGGCCAAAGTAACCTTCTTGCTTTATCCAGACTTACGTTATCCGGCCAGCTATTCAATGGTGCAAAACGCTGCTGACCTGCTCCAGCTCCTCCTCTTCCGTCTCCCACACGATACGTTCCGGCACTATGCCATGCCATACGGATAAACAAAGGGCCATAATGTCCGAAGTCTGCAGGCCACCAATCCTGTGAATCCGTCATTAATGCATGAAGATCTCTTTTTACAGCTTCAAGATCCAGGCTTTTAAATGCTTCAGCATAATTGAAATCTTTATCCATGGGATCGGATAAAGAGGAATGCTGACGTAAAATATCAACTCTTAACTGATTAGGCCACCATTGTTGATTTTGAGTTCCGCCACCAGCTACATTTTGTTTCATTGTTCCATTATGAAACGGACATTTACTGATGTCATTTGAATCTTTTTCCATTGTCGTTTAAATTTTAATATTGATTAATACCGTTTATCTGATCTGAACAAGACAAACTTACAACAACCCTTTCAATAAATACGATCTATTGATAAAATTTTTATGATAGTTAAAAACTATAATAAACTTCTACAGCCCTTGTCTTATTTATTGCAATAAGTTAGCTATATTTAATTGAAAATGAAGCAAAATCAAAACACAGGCCTCCTATTTAGAATGATTCTATCCTTCATAATAAGGAAAAAAAGATTACATTTAAACATATAAACACTAAAATTCAAAAGCATGAAAAAAATATTGATCATCCTTCTGGTAGCTTTTATTATCATTCAGTTTTTTCCTATTGACAAGACCAATCCACCGGTGAATCCGGGTATTGATTTTTTAAAAATAAAAAAAACACAACCTGAGATCGCCAAACTCATCCGTACATCGTGCTACGACTGTCACTCCAACGAAACGAAGTATCCATGGTACTCAAGCATTGCTCCTTCATCGTGGTTTCTCAAAAATCATATTGATGAAGGCAGAAAGAATTTAAATTTCTCTACCTTTGCAATGTATGAACCTGAGAGACAGGCACACAAATTGCAGGAATGTATTGAAATGATCGAGAAAGAGGAAATGCCTCTGGAATCCTATATTGTTGGCCATCAGGGTGCAAAATTAACCCCGGAACAGAGAAAGCAGCTAATACAATATTTTAAACAAGTAAAAGCAGAAACTGAACGGTCGATGGTATTTTAAAAAAAGTGTTATGCAGGAAAATTGGCAGGATAAATATATTGTCTTCTTTGACGGAGATTGTGGAGTTTGTAATTTCTGGGTACAATGGATCCTGGAGCGTGACAAAAAAAACAAATTCCTTTTTGCTTCTTTACAATCGGATTTCGGCCAGAAGTTCTTATCCGAAAGAGGGTTGGAGACTACTGTTTTCAATACGATGTATCTTTGGAAACCTAATCAGTACTATCTGGTAAAATCTAGAGCTGTTCTTCAGATTGCTCAACTCCTGGGTGGTGTATATCAACTTATTGCTGTTGGAAAAATCATACCGACTTTCTTAAGTGACCAGGTATATGATTTGATTTCAAGAAACAGAATGAAACTTGCTGCTCAAAAGTGCTACCTGCCTGATCAAAATCAGAAAAGAAAGTTTATAGAAGTTTAAAAGCACTGTAATTTTTGAATTACAAATGGCAAGCATCATGATATAATTTCACAATACCTGCCATTAAGTAGTATTACATATCTGATTTTCGTATCGAAATTCTAAAATTCTTACTTCCCTAAGTCATTCACCATGATAAAATCCTTGTGGAATTCATTAAATAAATTGACGATTCTGTCCTACAATTATTGATTTAATGACCAGACAGAATAACTATTGGGAGGACATTGAATTTTCACTCTCTTATCAGCCTGTGTTGTAGGATACCAGGTTGATGCTCCTGTAAAATCCTTGATCTGCTGATTGCTCCAATTGGTGTCTACCCATCTTTCCTGCCAGCTTGATGAAGTGTTAATATAAACCACCAGTCCAGGATTACCATTATATCCGTTACGTCTCGCAATATACTCATCATTATCTGTGTAGAGAATAGAGGTTGTTCCTGTTGCTTTATTGTTATGAATCCAGATGAGATTATTTAATCTTTCTTTATTAAGCCACTCCTCGTAATCCCTGTAAAATATGGTAGGATACCCTTCATGCGTCAGGATATAAGCATATGCAGGCATCTTGTTATAAATAATATCAGTATCATGGTTAGCCACAAAAGTAACGGCTTTGTATGGATTTCTTTTCCACATCATATCATCATTCAAAACATTGAGGTTTCCGTTATCAAATGCTTCATCCATTTTATAATAGGCCGCAAAATCAAATACAGAGCTGTTTGCATTGTTTGCCCATGATTCCAGTGTATTAACATTGGAATCCCATAATTCCCCTACTGAAAAGCCGCCTACCTTTGCATTCCAGTTATTAACCACCCACGCACCAAAACCTTTTACATAATCAAATCTCCACCCGTCGAACTTCATTACATTCTTATAGTATTTACCAACGGAATCGTCTCTTCCCCAAAGCCAGTCCTGCACATGGGGATTAGCATGGCATAAATCCGGAAAACCACCGAAAGAGCCTTCGTCGTTATTTCCGTAGGCATTTTTATAAAAATCATTGTAGTTTCTGGTAAATTTTCCTGAAGCTATTCCTGAAAAATTCGTCCATGTATTGGTTCCTGTATAAGGATTCGCTTCCGACTGCCCTCCACTGTTATGGTTGATCACAATATCCGCATAAACCTGCATGTTTTCTGAGTGTGCTTTGGTGATCAATGCTTCCAGCTCAGCTCTCGAACCAAAACGGGTCTCTACACTTCCGTTTTGATTAAAGTTTCCAAAATCGTAATAATCGGTAGGATCATATCCCATTGAATAAGCTCCGTTCTGCGCTTTGGATGCGGGAGGTAACCAAACTGCCCCGATTCCTGCATTGGACCAACCGGTAAGTTTATCTTTTACTGTATTCCACCAGTTTCCGCCATCCGGAACATCCCAGTAGAAGCCCTGCATCAGAACACTTCCCCCCGGACCTGCAACAAATTTACCATTTACTGACTCTTTTCCAGTACTGAACGGCCTTCCATCATGACGAGTGACCTGTACTATTTTGGAATGAACCTCTTGTTCCCTCGAAGTGTTCCCGACTCCTTCATCATTGGTTTCACAGGAATTCATGATTCCTAAAGCCATTAATGAAAATAAGAAAGATGTTTTTTTCATAGTCCGTTTTTTAATTATTAATATAATAACTAAATTACACTTTTATTAAAATAAATTCCACTTAACGTGAATAAATTTACTTAGACTCAAAAATATGCTCTAAAATAGTATCATAAATTTTCATTAAAAAATCATAAACTTTTAAGATTATCGGCACAATTTTTCTTTTAATCCATATATTTGCATATTATGGAATATAACACCCAAAAAACGCAACTTAATATGCCGGAATACGGCAGAATTATACAACAGTTGGTTGAGCGTTGCAAAGAACTCCCTTCTAAAGAGGAGAGAAATGAAATGGCAATGGCAATCATCGATTTTATGGGACAAAGAAACCCACAACTTCGCGACGAAGAAAATTATAAACATAAACTTTGGGATCATCTTTACATTTTAGCCAATCATGATCTTGATGTAGATTCTCCTTATCCTTTTCCGACGAAAGAACAGCTTGAAGAAAAGCCAAAGAGAATGGAATACCCGAAACTTCAGGGTGATTTCAAATTTTACGGAAAAAGTATTCTTCAATTAATTGAAAAGGCTATAGAGCTTGAGGCCGGAGACGAAAAAGAAGCTCTTATTGAAGTGATTGCCAACAACATGAAGAAATCCTACAATGTTTATAATAAAGAGCATGTTACTGATGATGTGATCTTCCGTCATTTGAAAGAGCTTTCGGAAAACAGACTGGACCTTACAGGTATAGAATCCCTGGAGAAAAGTAAAATCTATTACAATACCAACAACCGAGGCAACAACAGTAACAATAGTAATCGCAACAGCAATAATAAAAATCAAACCAACAAGAGAAGACATAACAATAACAACCATAAAAACAGAAAGTAAATGAGTGGAACGTTTCAAATAAGAGGAGGAAAAAGACTGCAAGGTGAAATTACTCCACAAGGGGCAAAAAATGAAGCTTTACAAATTTTATGTGCAGTTTTACTAACTGATGAGGAGGTAACCATTAAAAACATTCCTGACATTCACGACGTAAACAGGTTAATTGAAATTCTGGGCGATTTTGGTGTAAAAATCACTAAAAACGGGCCTGGAAATTACACTTTTAAGGCTGATCACGTTAATTTCGACTATGTAAAATCCAGCGAATTCAAAAAGGACGGTGCTAAATTACGTGGTTCTATTATGCTTATGGGGCCTATGCTGGCCAGATATGGTGAAGCTTATATGCCGACTCCGGGTGGAGACAAAATCGGACGACGACGACTGGACACTCATTTCCAGGGGTTAGTAGAATTAGGTGCCGAATTTCACTATGACGAAGAAGAATATTTTTACTCTTTAAAGGCTAAGGAGCTCAACGGGAAATTCATCTTACTGGAGGAGGCTTCAGTAACCGGTACTGCAAACATTGTTATGGCAGCAGTATTGGCGAAAGGAAAAACAAGAATTTACAATGCAGCTTGTGAACCTTATCTTCAGCAACTTTGTAAGATGCTGAACAGAATGGGAGCTAATATTTCCGGAATAGGTTCAAACCTACTAACGATTGAAGGAGTTACCCATCTGCGAGGTACGGAACATACGATGCTTCCCGACATGGTAGAAATAGGTTCATGGATTGGTCTTGCTGCAATGACAAAATCCGAGCTTACTATAAAAAATGTAAACTGGAATCAGCTGGGAGTAATCCCTAATACCTTCAGAAAATTGGGAATCCAGCTTGAACAAAGCAACGATGACATCTATATTCCGGCTCAGGAAAATTATAAAATTCAGAAATTCATTGATGGATCTATCCTTACTATTTCGGATGCTCCATGGCCGGGATTCACTCCTGACCTGCTTTCTATTATCCTGGTAGTTGCTACACAGGCGAAAGGAAGCATTCTGGTTCATCAGAAAATGTTTGAATCAAGGTTATTTTTTGTAGATAAGTTAATTGATATGGGAGCGCAGATTATTCTATGTGATCCACACAGAGCGACCGTAATTGGCCTTAACCAGGAAGCTCCTCTTCGTGGGACAACAATGGTTTCCCCAGATATCAGAGCAGGAAACGCTCTTCTTATTGCAGCTTTATCTGCCGAGGGAAAATCTATTATCCACAATATTGAACAGATTGACAGAGGATACGAAAATATCGACGGAAGACTGAAAGCAATTGGAGCGGATATCGAAAGAATATAAAAAAACATTTGTTTACAATATAAAAGCGTTCAGGACCCCTGAACGCTTTTTCTTTTTATAAGGCCTGGTTTACCAGCCGCCGCCTCCACCGCCACCTCCGCCGCCGCCGGAGAAACCTCCACCGCCAGATCCGCTTCCGGAACTGGAAGGTTGTGTAGATGCAGATTGTATAGATTTGGTAAGGCTCGAGTTCAATGTATTTCCAAAGCTATAATGATTTATAGAATTTCCAATATACCAGCTATGAACATATTCTGTTCCGTTAGCCATATTTTTCAACAAGGTATCAAATTTTTTACCCCAGATTTCATCTACTCCCAAAACCATAGCAAATGGCAGAAGAGTTTCAAAAACCTGCGGTGTCAATTGTGGTGGATTATGGAATTTCAACTGTTCATTTTCCGCTGCTCCCATATACATTTTGAAACCTTCAATCAGTGATTTTTTCTTTAATTTCTCTTCTGACGGCCTTTTGATCAGATATTGATAGATCATCAGTGAAGTAAATGCAAGTGCAATGAAAATATAACAGATATTAAAGTTACTGCTTTCAGTTATTTCATGACCGTTACTGAGTAAGCCACCTATTCCAAATAGTATGCAAAATGGAATTGGAATCAGAAATTTCCAGGAAAGGCTTTTAAATAAAAATGTAACTAAAATAAATGCCACAAAAAGTATAACATACACCGCAATTCCGATGACAACCTTTTCCGCTTCCGGATAAATAGTATAACTTATATATAATCCAAGCATATACATTATTGTAATAAGTAAAGTAGGCAATACTAATTTTCCTGTGTTATTTCCTTCATTGAGAAATTTATCATGTTGGAATTTCAGCGTTTCCTTAAAATTCGTAACCACTCTTTCAATTCTGGAATCATATTTCCCATCAAACTTTACAGTATCGATGTTATCTGAAAAAAGCGTATTCATGAGATTAATTTCTTCTTTTGGTAAAGACTCATCTGCTTCTTTCAATTTTTTAAGGGTAAATATTTTTGAACTGAAAAGACCAAGAATTCCGGAATCTTCTCCTTCAATGATCTGAACATATCCTTTTATGGCCAGATTGACAATAGCTGCCGTCAGATATTTATTTTTGAAATTCTCATTTCTCAAATACCCTAAAGAAGCAGGAGAAAGATTTTCGGGAACATTAAACTGCGGATAAACTATTGGTTTTTCAGGATCCACCCCATATTTTCTCCATGTTGAGTAATAATAGAAGATCAATCCGATAAAAACGATAAACCCACCAATTAAAATTCCAAACTTTTCAAAGAAAGTGGGTGGTGGCGGAGGGATCATCACCCCTTTATTAAATCCTACAGCCACAGTAAGCCCTTCATTAGACTTAAGATCTGCCGCGGTCCATTCTATCGAACGATCAGACAAAACCTTTACAGTACAGTTCTGCGAACTGCTGCCATACACTCCTGTATAACAGGAGTTCTGAAGTATTTTAGCGCCCTCCGGAAGATTAATTTTAGCAGAGACAGAATCAATATCAAAATCCCAATAGGTTCCGTTTACATTCCAGTAAACCTCATCATATTTATCAAAAAAACCGATCTGGTTCTCTGTTTTATACCTGATCTCATATTCATAATCTCCCGGACTCAGTATAATGTCTTTATTTCCAACATATATTTTTAAAAAGCCATCTTCTATTACGTCATGATAATCTTCTTCTACTCCGTTTTTTTTAATGGAGAGGATGGTATACTTAACTTTCTGATTTTTGTTATTCAGATTTCTGGAAAGCGGCAATGCCCGATAGATACCTCTTTTAATCTGATCTCCCAGACTATGAACTTTGATATCTTCCTTTATCGTAAGACCGGAACTTTTATCGACATCAATATCAGAATGAAAGGAGAGAATTTTTTCGGTATTTTCTACCATGGCCATTTGATCGGGACGCCGGGGCTCTTCCTGACTAAAACCCAATACAAATGCTAACAGAACAAAAAGCAACAGAATTTTTTTCATTGCTTAAAACTTCACAGATGGAACTTCTCTTTCAGCTATATTTTGTAATTCAAAGAAGGCAGATTTTTCAAATTTATACATATTAGCAATGATATTACTTGGAAAAGATTCTACCAGCGTGTTATTCTCACGAACCGTTCCGTTGTAATACCTTCTTGATTTTTCAATATCATTCTCTATAGAAGTAAGCTCCGATTGAAGCTGCTGAAAATTGGTATTGGCTTTCAGATCAGGATACTGTTCAGCTACGGCAAAAAGATTCATCATGGCTTGGTTCAGATTTTTTTCAGCTGCTTCCTTAGCTTCAACAGAATTAGCTCCTATAGCCTGAGACCTCGCTCTTGTAACACTATCTAAAGTTTCACGCTCGTGGGTTGCATATCCTTTCACCGTTTCTACAAGGTTCGGAATAAGATCATGACGTTTTTTAAGCATAACATCAATACTGCTCCACCCTTCCTGAACCAGGTTCCTCAGTTTCACCAAACGATTATAAATAGAAACTCCATATAAAAGAAACAAAACAATTACAGCGACAATGATAATTAGTATGGTCATAGATTTTTAATTTATTGTAGTTAAAAGTACTATTTTTTCAGATACTGTTTACCATAAAAAAAAGTGCCCGGTAAACCGGAACACTTTCGTAATTAAAACTATATGAATCTCCCCTAAAAATACTTCCTGCAGGTATACTCCACACTGGTATTTAAAAGTTTATTTTTATTCAGATAATGCTCAAGCTGCCGGCAATCATCTGAATCTGCATTAATGTACAACTGTACTGAACCAAAATTACGTCCCTCTATATATTCCACATTGGCAGATAACACCCTGTGACAAATTCCGAACTGGTTATAAATGACATTCAGAATGTTTTCAAACTTCATTTTGCCATTTAATTCTATTTCCAGTATTAATTCTTTTTTTGGCAGGTTAATTTTATTTTGCAAAACCTGCAGGTTCGGATTTGGTGTTATCATCACTCAACTTTTTTGGTTAGACTACTTTGATTTCACATTTTCTTATTGCGTTAAATCTTTAGCAAAAATATAAAAAAATATTAGTCTACCAAATTAGTAGACTATTATTTTTCAATTTTAACATAAAAAAAGAGAAGCTCTTCACTTCTCCTTATTTTTACAACTGTTTTATTCGTTCCAATTTATCTGAGGCAGCCAATCCATTAGGATTACAACCAGGTTCTCCTTCAGGTACTTTCAGTTTCTTTTTTTCATAGAATTCTTCCCAGAACAGGTTGGTCTTTCCTGTCTTAGGATCAATAAATGTCATCGGCTCCAGCTTAAAAATATGATACTCTCTAAATGCTCTTTCAATAAAATCCGAACAATAATAGGAATTGTCATCCAGAATATAATTGAAATTATACGGTTTCCCGATCATTGATTCAGCTTTAGCAATAGCAGACGGAATGGTATATTGATAATTCTCTTTTAGCCGGTACACCACAATATTTTGCTGATCCTTCACCTGAGCCTTTACAAAATTTTTAAGGGACTGTTTTTGAGATCCTCCTTCAGGCGCTGCATGCAATACAAAAAATGCATTACCTTCTTTTTTCAGAATACCGATATGATCAAAAGAAGCATTTTTTTGCTTTTGTGTTACATTATTGATCGCTCCCGACAAACCGGACTCTTTTGCCGTTACAAAAAGTAAGTCCCCATTTTTAAGATCTTCATTTTTAATGCTTTTGCATGCTGATATCAGAAATAAAAGAACAATGCATACAATAGGATAAACCGGGTTATTTTTTAAAATTTGATTCATAACATTCAATCCAGTCTTCGACGGTCATTTTTTTACTTAGCTCAGAAATTAGTTCAAAAGGAATATCCTCCATTTTTTTAAAACGGATACAGGATTTCCCCATATCAAGCTTTTTCGTTGAATGCTTCGGAAATTCTTCAACAAACCACTCCAGAAGATCCGGCTTTGCGTAGATTCCCATATGATAGAGTGCAATAAAATTCTTTTGGGAAGCCAGGCTGATAAACGGAAGAGGTGATCCGGGTGTACAATGGTATCCGGCGGGATAAGTTTCCAACGGAACGCCCCACCCTACCATTCCATAACCAGTATTGCTACTAAAACCTTTGGGTAAATTATTGTTTACAGCATCAAACAGTTTTTTAAAAGCCTCTTTCCTTTCTTCAGGAATCCAGGCGATATACTCTTCTATAGAGGTTGTATGGATTTGCATATTCGTTCAGTTTTATCAGTTTCCAAAATAACAAAATTAAAAGACAACTTCATATCATTATATATCAAATAAAAAAAGGCAGTCATTCTCATAACTGCCTTTCTTTATAATCTACATTAAGGATCTATTGTTTGATAGCCTTTACTGTTGTTTTTGAACCGTCTTTAAATTGAATATTCACAAAATACAATCCTGAATTCAATGTATTTAAATTGATTTCTTTCGTCGGATTTTCAATTGTTTTCACCAACCTTCCTGCCACATCCGTAACCGTAACAGCTTTAACATCTTTGGTATCTGAAATATACAATACATCTTTGAAAGGATTCGGATGAACATTCACCGTTTTTTTGTTTGCGTTTACTTCAGAAGTGCTTAGTTGTGCAGATTCTACCGTAAAGTTGTCAACAAAGAAATTATAATCCGGAGCATCATCTACTGTTCCGTCCGTTCCATAAAAGGCAAAGACTGTATTTGCACTGGTGTTACTTACCAGATCATAAGAATAATTAGTCGATACATTAGTAGCCGGGCTGTTTACATCCCAAGTCTTCAATATATTCCAAGTACTTCCACCATCATTGGAGACCATAAAATGTATTATATCATCAGAACCCATTGGAGAAGAAGCAGTTCCTGAATAGGTCGTTGCTCCGTAATCAAATTTTACTTTGTAACCACCTGCTGAAAGATCAAATGGTACTGTTTTTAGCCATCCTGTGCTATTTGTCGTGTAAAGATTGATTCTTATGGAACCTGTGGTTCCTACATTTAAAAATCCATCCTGCACCCAATATGTTGTAGATCCCGTAGGGCCTGTTGTAGGGGTACCTCCGGAAAGATTATTTGCCCAGCAATTTCCAGGTATAGAATCAAAAGTGTTTGTATACGGAGGTATCATTGCTCCGCATAAGGTTGTAAAAGTACCACCAATTGACCATCCGCTCTGGCTTGTTGCCGTTGTACAATTCGTTCTCACCCAATAATAATAGGTTGTTGATGAAGACAAGCTTCCAATAGTAGTTGATGTTCCGGTAACTCCCGTAATATTCGGAGTTGTAGCACTTGTCGGAGGCGTGTTTGTTGTACTGTAATACACATCATAGCTTGCTGCTGTTGTTGTCGGAGGAATTGTCCACGAAACCTGCGCTGAATTTGAAGTAAGTGTTCCTACAGGCTGAAGCGTCGGAGCAGAGCAATCTGTGAAAGCATCCGCTGAAAACGCAAAAATATTCGAAATTCCTGAGCCGGCACTTTTCGCAATGGTTATACTCTGTATCGGTTTCGTAACATTAGCCGCATCAATGGTAAGTACAGATTGATATAATCTGGGATTGGTCGTACTGGATTCCAATACGTTATTTGTCCTGTTAATCCTTCCGATTCCCTGGATGGCATAATTCGATCCCCCATACCAATCCGAAAGGGCAAGGCCTGAAAATACCTGAGTAGTATTATCTGTAAAAGTTACCGTAGCACTTACGGTAGATGTCCCACTACCACTTGTTGAAAGCATGTACAGTTTAAAAGCCGCCTTGGGAGTTCCAAAAACCAAAGTTCCGGATTGGCCTATGGTCGCAAGCCTTAAAGAGTTATTTCCACTTAGATCTCCCAACTGATAGCTGAGGCCCGGTGTACTTCCCACTACGGAATTGATAATTCCATTTACAGGAATTCCATAATTAATAGGGGTACTTGAGGAAGTAAGCTGGAAGTCCCTTGCCACAAATGCAAAGGAAACCCCATCTACATCCATTGTTGTAGACGTCATGGATGAACCTATCCCATTCGCAATAACATCTGCAGTATATCCTGATTGTACAGGCATTGTTTGAAAGTTTTGAGCCATCGCATCTGACCCGAAAAACAGAGCACACGTACTTAATGCTCCAAAAAGTAGATTTATTTTCATAGTATTTAACATTAGCTCAGTAAATTTATAAAAAAATCAACACAAAACAACTTTATTTAAACAATATATAATAATTTAATATTATAATACACATAATCAACAATAATTAAAATAAAAATTAAAAACAATCATCAATACTAAAAATTAAATAAATATTGAAAAGACAATCAAGGGATTACAGATTTCAACCTCAAAGAAAAATTTAAAGCATGAAATATAATTATATAGTGTTCCTTATAATTTTAATATTGAAAAATTAAGTGTTATTTTTGCCATACAAATTTTTCAAACAATGCCGAATATATCAAACAGAGCACAACATATGCCGCCATCGCCGGTAAGAAAGCTGGTTCCTTTTTCTCTTCAAGCAAAGCAGAAAGGAATTAAAGTATATCACCTTAATATCGGACAACCGGATATTGAAACTCCGGAAACGGCTTTAAATGCTTTAAAAAATATTGATTTAAAAGTATTGGAATATGCTCTTTCTGAAGGAAACCTGGAATATAGAAAAGCACTTACAGACTATTATCATTCTTTGGGGTTTGCGGATCTTACTCCTGATAATTTCATTGTAACCAACGGAGGTTCTGAAGCATTAAATTTTGCTATTTCCACATTATGTGACGATGGAGACGAAGTTATTATCCCTGAGCCTTACTATGCCAATTACAATGGATTTGCAAGCACATTCAATGTCAACGTTGTAGCTGTTCCATCGACTATAGAAACAGGTTTTGCTTTACCTCCAATTGAAGAATTCGAGAAAAAGATCACTGAAAAAACAAGAGCTATCGTTATCTGCAATCCCGGAAACCCAACCGGATACCTTTATACCCGTGAAGAGCTCCAGAAGTTGGCAGAAATTGCTTTAAAATATGATATCGTTGTAATTTCCGATGAAGTATACAGGGAATATGTATATGATGGGAAACAGCAGGTATCTATGCTTTCTTTTCCGGAATTAAGTGAAAACTGCATCATTATAGACTCAGAATCAAAGAGATATTCCATGTGTGGTGTAAGAATCGGCTGTATGATTACGCGTTCAAAAAAAATACACGATGCAGCAATGCTATTTGCACAGGCCAGATTAAGTCCTGTTCTTTTAGGACAAATTGCAGCTACAGCTGCACACCACAATGACGGAGCATATATCCGCGGGGTAAGAGAGGAATATACCCACAGAAGAAACGTTTTGGTGGATCTGTTAAATGCTATTCCCGGAGTAATCTGTCCTAAACCGAAAGGAGCCTTCTATTGTGTGGCACAACTTCCTGTAGATGACACTGAGAAATTCGCTCAATGGTTGCTGGAAAAGTTTTCGCTTAATAAAGAAACAATCATGGTAGCACCGGCAGGTGGTTTCTATAGCGATCCTGAACTGGGTAAAAAACAGGTAAGAATTGCTTACGTATTAAAAGAGCAGGATTTAAGAAGAAGTGTTGAAATTCTAAAAGAAGCACTAAAACAATATAAATTAGAGTTCAATCTATAAATAACACAATGTCAGCAGTAAGAAATTTCGTTTTGAGAATATTATTTTCAATGTTTTTATTGCTGACATTTTTTTCATGCTCCCCAAAGGAGAAAAAAGCTCCTGTTCCACAAAATCCTAATGAAATCACCTTCATAAGCGTTTCAAATATTGGTGGCATTCTTGGAGACTACAGGATTATAAAAGTTACTAAAGATTCCATTTCCATAGAAAAAGGCACCACAGCAAAAAAGACACACCAGTGCTGGAGCTCTTCAATGCATGCTAACAAATGGAAGCATCTGGTTTCAAGTCTTGACATACGAACCCTGAACAGCATTAAAAGCTCTCCCAGCGCCCAATCGGTAGATGGAGTTGACGAAACTTTTCAGATCAGGACACCGAAAAAGGCACATGTCTACGTGAATGCTTATCAGGACACGATTCATTATTCCCAACTGCAAACTCTTAAAAACAGAATAGAAGAGATTCTTCCTAAAGAATACCAACAAGCCTATGCACGATAATTTTTCCCTAAAACCCTACAATACCTTTGGCGTTGAAGCGAAAGCAAAATATTTTACAGAAGTAACAACCATTGATGAGCTGAAAGAAGCAATCCTATTCTCCAGATCTCACTCTTTACCGCTCTTATTTTTGGGTGGCGGAAGTAACGTTTTACTTACAAAAGATTTCGATGGTATTGTCATTCTTCTCAATCTGAAAGGAATAACCGAAAAAAATCAGGACGAAAACAATATCCTGGTAACAGCAAATGCTGGTGAAAACTGGCATGGGTTTGTCATGTACTGTCTGAATAATAATTATGGCGGACTTGAAAATCTATCTTTAATCCCGGGAAATGTAGGCACTTCTCCCATGCAGAATATCGGCGCTTACGGAACTGAAATAAAAGACATCTTCGTTCAATGCTCTGTCCTGAACCTGGAAACTCTTGAAGTTGAAATATTCGATTTGGAACAGTGCCGGTTCGGCTACAGGGATTCTATTTTCAAACAAGAAGGAAAAGGAAAATATGTGATTCTGGACGTAACGTTCAGGCTGACAACGAAAAATCATATCATCAAAACTGAATATGGTGCGATTACAGGAGAACTGGAGAAATTAAATATTAAAAATCCTACCATACAGGATGTTTCCAATGCTGTGATCAATATCAGACAAAGCAAACTTCCAGATCCTAAACTGATCGGAAATGCAGGTAGTTTTTTTAAAAATCCGACAATTCCAAAATCCCAGTTTAAAGACCTTAAACTAAAATTCGAAAATATTCAGGGATACCCTAATGGAGATCAGGTAAAAGTTCCCGCAGGATGGCTGATTGAGCAATGCGGATGGAAAGGTAAGCAAATAGGAAACGTAGCTTCACACCGATTACAATCGCTTGTTATCATTAACGCTACAGGAAATGCTACAGGAAAAGAAATTTATGATTTCTCCACATTAATCATTAACTCTGTAAAGGAAAAGTTTGGAATAGAGCTGGAGAGAGAAGTAAATATCATATAAAATAGAAAAACTAATTACAAAAAATAATATTTTCGTTTAGAATTAAAAAAGCACAATATGAAAATAGCCATTCTGGGAGCAGGAAATATGGGGTTATCATTTTCAAAATCTTTCCTGAAATATGAGTTGATAAAACCTGCAGATCTGCATCTGATTACAAGAAACGAATCTAAATTCGCCAAAATATCGGAAGAATTTCCCCATTCAAAAATTTCTACGTTCGATGAAGTTAGGGAGCTGGATGCTGACCTTATTATTATCGCTGTAAAGCCACAGGACTTTCAGAATGTGGCGGATAAGATTCAATTTACTCTTAAAGAAAATCAGATGATTTTATCCATTATGGCCGGAATTAAAATACAGAAGATTCAGAAATTATTAAACCATCGAATGGTGGTCAGAGCGATGCCTAACTCCCCCACTCTTTTAGGAATGGGCATTACGGGATATACCTCCGCGGAAGGTATTTCTTTCAGCCAGCTTATTATTATTGAAAGGCTTCTCAACAGCACAGGAAGATCAGTTTATTTGGAAGACGAAGAACTATTGGACAGTGTAACCGCTTTATCCGGAAGTGGTCCTGCTTATTTTTATTACATTGTTGATGCAATGATTAAGGCCGGTGTAGAAATGGGAATTGATGAAAACCTCTCTAAACTTTTCGTTAAACAAACCATGTTGGGCGCCTACCATCTGATGAATAACTCCGAAAAAAGCCTTGAAGAATTAATAAAAGATGTTGCCTCGAAAGGAGGTACTACCGAAGCAGCTCTAAAGACTTTTGAAGAAAAAGGATTAAAGGAAGCTATCGGGAAAGGGATTCTAAATGCAGAAAATCGCGCTAAAGAACTAAACGGCTAAATCCACTACATAAGGTATAGTAAAAATAGTGTTCGAGGTATAATAATAAGCCTCTGCAATTTCTTTACCCTCAATTGCAGATTTATTCATTTCAAAAACATTAAATTTGTATGTTAATCTAATGTAATGAAATACGTTCTACTTACGCTCATTTCAGCGATGCTGCTGTCCATATCATGGCCAACTTACGGGATTCCGTTCTTTATTTTCTTTGCTCTTGTTCCTCTCCTTATGATGGAACATGGCGTTTCTAAATTTTCAAGCTTTAACAGAAAAAGCTGGGTAGTTTTCGGACTTTCCTATCTATGTTTTGTGATCTGGAATATTGTGACAACAGGATGGCTGTACGGTTCAAGAAACCCGGATGGCAGTCATTCATTAATGGCCGTTGTATTTCCTGTTCTCGTCAATTCATTTTTATACTCCCTGATGTTCCAATGTTACCATTGGTATAAAAATGCACAGGGAACCTACTGGGGATTTGCATTTCTTATCGCTATCTGGATGGGATTTGAGAAATTTCATATGAGCTGGGAACTTACATGGCCATGGCTTAATCTCGGCAATGCATTTTCCGATTATCCGAAATTAATCCAGTGGTATGATACCCTGGGAGCTACAGGAGGCAGCTTCTGGATCCTGATCGTCAACCTTTTTATTTTTTATACCATAAGGACTTGGGAAGCAGGACGCAAAAGAAAAGATCTTATCAAAAATACATCGATTGCCGTAGCTATAATCGTCATTCCAATGATTATTTCAATAATTAAGTATAATAATTTTGATGAAAAACCGACAGGCCAGGTAAATGTTTTATTACTCCAACCTGATCTTGATCCATATGCAGAAAAGTATTCGACGGACAGCCTGACAATAGAAAATGACCTTCTTGGTCTTGCGGAGAGAAACTCCAAAGGTAAGATTGATTATTATATTGCTCCGGAAACAGCACTTCCGGGAAGAGGATCTATTTCGGAAACCGCTTTTGAAAAAAGCGTACTTCTGAATAACATAAAAGGCTTTCTCTCCAAACATCAAGGTTCTGTTTTTGCTACCGGAATTTCTTCGCATCGTTTTTACCTAAATCAGAACAATCTTCCTAAAGAAGCTTATCAGATCAATCAGCGACTGTGGGTTTCCAGCTACAATTCAGCCATTCAGGTCATTCCCAATCAAAAAGTAGAAGTCTATCACAAAGGCAAATTAGTTCCCGGTGTGGAAATATTCCCCTACATGAATGTTTTAAAGCCTATTTTAGGAGATGCTATGCTCAACCTGGGAGGAACCGTAGCATCATTGGGTACAGACAAAGAAAGGGTAGCCTTTTCAAACCCTTACAATAAAGGAAAACTGGCTCCTATTATTTGTTATGAAAGTATATATGGAGAGTTTGTTACGGATTATGTGAGAAAAGGGGCTAACTTTTTAGCCATTATGACCAACGACTCCTGGTGGGGTGTTACAGAAGGGCATAAGCAACTTTTGTCTTATGCCAAATTAAGAGCCATTGAAACCCGTAGAGAAATTGCCCGCGCAGCCAATAGTGGAATTTCAGCACACATTGATGCAAGAGGAGAAATTGTTGCCGACACTTTCTACGGAGATAAAACTACTTTATTTGCGAAAGTGAATCTGTATGATCAACAGACTTTTTATACAAGGACCGGGGACCTTTTATCAAGAATCTCGATTTTTGCACTAGGTTTCTTGCTTTTCTATTTTTTAATTAAAAGAGTTCAGAGCAGATTTCAAAAAAAATGAAATTCAATTGACTAAAACGGGAAGCTTTTGAGCTTCCCGATAGCCGTCTCTCCGCTTTAATATATCGAAGATCCGACACAAACAAATACAAACAATAAAGAGAAAAACCAGCTGGACACCTGGTTTTTCCCGGTTAATAAAACGTTCAATTATTTAATGATAAGTTTTTTAACAGTCCATTGATCCTTTATTTTTACTTTCAGAAAATAAATCCCTTTCGGAAAACCGAACAGATTTACAGACTGATCCGCATTCTTTTTTACAGTCAACTTTCTTCCGTCTACTGCATACATTTCAACATCAGTAATTTGCTTTCCTTTAATAAATACTTTTTCCGAAGCAGGATTAGGGTATATTAAAAACTCATCATCTTTAATAATATCCTGAGTTCCCAAGGTTCCTTCTGCAGAAGGATCTGAATATACTCCTGAGGCATCTATTGATCTTACGCTCCAATATACATTCTGAATGGATGGGTCAAGATCTAAGAACCATGAGGACGTTGTTATTACATATCGGGCCACATCATGAGCTCCGGGAGTCTTTCCAACTTTGATTTCGTACCGCAAAGCATTTACAGGCGTCTTATCATCACCTGCTCCACTCCATGAGAAATTAAACTTGTTACCGTTTCTGGTAAGATTCAGGTTTACAGGAGGCGAAGGTTTTAGGTTTGTTTCCGCAGAAACATTTTTGAAGATTTTAGTTAGTGAGGGCATTCCCGGATCTGCCCAATCAAATCCGGACAATACAACATCAAGATGATGATCATTGTTATAGTCAAGTAAATGCACAAAACCAGGGCCTCCCAAAGTATGTAAACCTGTTGTTATATTTTCAGTAAATGTTTGACCGGCAGGATTAAACAAAAACACTTTAACCAAAGCATTATTATTTTCATCATTTCCAGACAGTATAAAATCATAATACCCGTCATTATTCAGATCCCCTGTTGCCAGGGATGGCTCTGAAAACTCCGGAATGTCAAGTTGCTGAAGACTAAAATGGCCGGTACCATCATTCATCAGCACACCAAGATATCCCTCATAATTTTCATCCTGAGCAGCTACCACAATATCCTGATAACCGTCTGCATTAAAATCGGCAAATTCAAGCTTTCCGTTTGCTAAAGATAAAAGCGTCTGAGACAGGGTAAGGACCCCTGAATTATTGAGATAAACCCTGAATAGCGGATTACTATTGATATCATATCCCAAAATTACCATATCCAGCAACTGATCATTATTCAAATCCACCATTTTAAAACTGCTGTTTTGTGTGCCTTCCATCCAACCCGGAATCAAAAGAAATCCATTCCCTGTATTCTGATAATAATCCAATTTATTAACGAAACCTGTCCCGCTAATGTATTGCGCTCCATTAATAGCATAATCCTGCAGCCCATCATGATTAAAATCGAAAACTTCCATTGAACCATATACCTTACCGGGAAGCTCAGCTTCCTTAACAAATCCCGAACCGGTATTGCGGAACCGGTAATGTTTGTAATTAACGATATCCATATAACTTAAGCCAGTAGAAATAATATCAGCAAGCCCGTCATTATTATAATCAATAAATTTGATATCTCCCAGATGAGTAACATCTACTCCCAGATTAGCATAGGAAGTCATTGTAGTACCGTTATTCTTATATATTTCATTGAATGAAGTATCCGCACTACCATCTCCATCTGTATCTATTGCTCCATTAACGACTATATCCTGAAAACCATCTCCATTAATATCCGCCACATCACAGGATGAATAATAAAAATTCTTCATATCCGTTTGTACTTCAGAAAAATTTTGTGCCATTATACCGACCGGTAATATAGATAGTAAAACATAGACCTTCCTCATGTTATTTTTATTTAGATTAATTAAAAACAAAGATATGTGATAAATTTATCTAATGTTATGATCTTTACATGAAATATATCAGTTCCCGCTCTCTGTCAGGAATCAGCTGTTATATAAGGTAATCTTCAATATTATTAATCAAGATGTTATTTGTAAATATTTTCTAAAAGATTTGCCTATCTAAAAAATTCTTCGTTATTTTGCAACCTCAAATATTATACAAATAAGAACATCGAGATATGTCAAGAATTTGCCAAATAACAGGAAAGCGTGCAATGGTTGGTAACAACGTTTCTCACGCTAATAACAAAACGAAGCGTCGTTTTGAAATTAACTTATTGGAGAAGAAGTTTTACCTTCCGGAGCAAGATAAGCACGTAACACTGAAAGTATCAGCTCATGGATTGAGAGTGATTAACAAGATTGGAATCGAAGAAGCTCTTGAAAGAGCTGTAAGAAACGGATTGATTAAAAAGTAATTGAATCATGGCAAAAAAAGGAAACAGAGTTCAAGTAATCCTTGAATGTACAGAGCACAAAGAAAGCGGTATGGCAGGAATGTCTAGATACATTTCTACTAAAAATAAAAAGAACACTACAGAAAGATTAGAGCTTAAAAAGTATAATCCTGTTCTTAAGAAATATACTCTTCATAAAGAAATCAAGTAATTTATAAAATATAATTTACCATGGCAAAAAAAGTAGTAGCAACCCTACAAAGCGGTCAGTCAAAAAAAATGACTAAAGTTGTGAAAATGGTGAAGTCATCTAAATCAGGTGCTTACGTTTTCGAAGAAAAAGTAATGAATGCAGACGAAGTTGATGGTTATTTGAAAAAATAATCCCCTACTTTATTTACAATATAAAAACTACTCATATTTTGAGTAGTTTTTTTTGCTTATTACATATTTTAAGTTAAAACAACTTATTTTAGTAAAAAAATATTGATGAAAAATTTCATTTTATGTACATTCCTACTACTTATAGCTAGCTGCAATAGTAGAAAAGCACCAACAGCAGAGAAAAGTAAAACAGGAATACAGCTTATTGTATTAGGAAATGTTCAGGACGCAGGTTCTCCTCAATTAGGATGTAATAAAGAATGCTGTAAAGACCTTTGGAAAAATCCTGATTTAAAACGAAAGATCATATCCATGGGAGTAATGGATCATCAATACCAAAAAAACTATCTTCTTGATGCCAGTCCTGATATTTCTTCTCAGTTACAATTACTGCAACAAGAACATACAACACCAAAAATAATTGATGGGATCTTCATAACGCATGCTCATATAGGGCATTATACAGGTTTAATGTATCTGGGAAAAGAAGGTGCATCCACACAAAATATTCCCGTCTATGCAATGCCCAAATTAGCAGGATTTTTAAATAACAACGGACCATGGTCGCAATTGGTGACTCAAAAAAATATTGTGGTTAACGAAATGCAAAATGAGCATCCTGTTACCTTAAGCCCTAATCTAAAAATCACCCCTATTCAGGTCCCTCACCGTGATGAGTTTTCAGAAACGGTTGGTTTTTTGATCGAAGGCCCTGAAAAAAAAGCGTTGTTTATTCCTGATATTGACAAATGGGGGAAATGGAAATACAATATTACGGACTTCATAAAAAAGGTGGATTATGCTTTTATTGATGCAACATTTTACAATGCCACAGAGCTTAATAACCGGGATATTTCAACCATTCCTCATCCCCTCGTTGAAGAAAGCATGCAATTATTTAACAATTTAAGCACGGAGTATAAAAAGAGGGTATATTTCATCCATTTTAATCACACCAATAAACTATTAAATCCGGAGAGCAACGAAAGTAAGACTGTCATTAAAAACGGATATAATATTGCAAGAATGGGTGATATTGTAGCATTATAATTTCATATATATGATGTTTTAAAACCGCTGTAATAAGCTTAGCCAAAAAAGACAGCTTTCAGGAAGTTTTTTTGTTATCTTTGCTCACCAGATGATTTAATACAATTGGATATGAAAAAGATTGTTGTTCTGGTTTTTACGTCAATGTTCCTTTTTTCATTCAGTCAAAACACAATGAATAATATAGAATATAAAAATTCAGAAAATGTTTTCCCGATAAAAGGACTCTCCCAATCTGTAAGCATAGATTGCGGATCCTCAAAAATGATCCTTTTATCAGGACAGGTTCCCCTGGATGCCAAAGGAAATTTAGTAGGGATGGATAACGTAGAAAAGCAAACGGAACAAATCTTTAAAAATATCGAGAGCATTTTAAAAGAATATGGAGGAACCACGAAAGATATTATCAAGCTTGGAATTTTCATTACAGATATTTCCAAGACTCCAGACTTCAGAAAAGTCAGAGATCGGTATATCCATCTTCAGAATCCTCCCGTAAGCAGCCTTGTGGAAGTAAGCAAGCTCTTCAGAGATGACGTGCTTATCGAAGTGGAAGCAACTGCAGTTATTAAAAAAAATAAATAAGAACGGAACTATGAGTTGGTTTAAAAATATTTTCAAAAAAGAAGAAAAGGAAACTTTAGATAAAGGATTGGAAAAATCCAGCCAGGGTTTCTTTGAAAAAATAACAAAAGCCGTAGTCGGTAAAAGCACCGTAGATGATGAAGTATTAGATGACCTCGAAGAAATACTAATTGCTTCGGATGTTGGTGCATCCACAACGATCAAGATCATTCAGAGAATTGAAGAACGTGTTGCCAGAGACAAATATGTGAATGTAGGTGAACTCGATAAAATTCTTCGTGAAGAAATATCAAACTTACTTCTCGAAAATCCGCATGCAGGAACCGGAAATATTGATACATCAAAAAAGCCGTATGTTATTATGGTTGTCGGTGTAAACGGAGTCGGAAAAACAACAACTATCGGAAAACTGGCCCATCAGTTTAAGTCGGAAGGCAAAAAGGTAGTTTTGGGAGCCGGAGACACTTTTAGAGCTGCAGCTGTGGATCAGCTGACCATTTGGAGTGAAAGAGTCGGCGTACCTATTGTAAAGCAGGAAATGGGTTCTGATCCTGCCTCCGTAGCTTTTGATACCGTTCAAAGTGCAGTTGCCCAGGGTGCCGATGTTGTGATCATTGATACGGCAGGAAGGCTCCACAATAAAGTGAACTTAATGAACGAACTTTCAAAGATCAAAAGAGTAATGCAAAAGGTAGTTCCTGATGCTCCTCATGAGATTCTTTTAGTTCTTGACGGTTCTACCGGTCAAAACGCATTTGAGCAGGCAAAGCAGTTTACAGCAGCCACAGAAGTAAACGCTTTAGCCGTTACAAAATTAGATGGAACAGCCAAAGGAGGAGTGGTTATAGGCATTTCTGATCAATTTCAGATTCCAGTGAAATACATAGGGGTTGGAGAGAAAATGCAGGATTTGCAATTGTTTAATGGTACGGAATTTGTTGACTCATTCTTCAAGAAGAGATGATTTATATCATCTTCTTCATGAATTTGCAAAACACATTTCATATATATTAACAATTAAAATTTAAAACTATGGGAATTTTAACTTGGATCATTTTTGGTCTTATCGCAGGTGCAATAGCTAAACTTATTATGCCTGGAACACAAGGTGGTGGTTGGCTTATGACCATTATATTAGGAATCGTTGGAGCTTTCGTAGGTGGATTTGTTGGAAGTTTAATCGGCTGGGGAACAGTTGAAAACTTTGACTTCAGAAGCATGTTATTAGCAGTGGGAGGTTCACTTATCGTCCTTTGGATTTTTGGAATGGCCTCAAAGAAAAGCTAAAAAAATATTTTATCAAAAATTAAAAGACCGACTTGAAATTCAAGCCGGTCTTTTTTTAAAACAATATAATAATTTAGTTGATCTTTATCTGATAAGGCATTTCCATTTTCACCTCAGATCTTAGCTTCTCTTCTGTAATCTGTTGTAAAATTTCATAATTGGCTTTACCTATTTTGCTTTTGATAACTCTTGCAGAAATATCATCTTCATTCAGGTCTTTAAATATTTGTTCAAAAGGAGACATCTTCTTAGGATACGAGGCCACATTATAAGATTTCAATCCGGCTTTTTGCGCTGCAAATTTCACGGCATCATTTAATGTTCCCAATTCATCCACCAAACCGATTTGTTTAGCTCTTACACCACTCCATACTCTTCCGCCACCGATGTTATCGATCTGCTCAAATGTCTGTTTTCTGTTTTGGGTTACAAAGTGTACAAATCTTTTATATGTTCCTTCCACACTTTTTGTAATCATACTTACACCATATGGAGTTACACCGTTCAAACCTGAATAATATTGCGAATTGGCATTCGTAGCGACAATATCTGATCGGATTCCATTCTTATTGGCAATATCCTTGAAATAAGGAATTACTCCAAAAACTCCAATTGATCCGGTCAAGGTATTAGGTTCAGAATAAATTTTATCTGCAGCCATTGCAATATAATACCCTCCTGACGCAGCATAATCACCAAAAGAAACAATCAGTGGTTTTTTCTTTTTTAGCTGCTGAAGCTCAAACAAGATCTCATCGGATGCATTAGCACTTCCTCCCGGGGAATTGATCCTGAATACAACTGCTTTTACTTTATCATTTTCCTGAAGATCCTTGATATACTTAATGTATTTTTCAGAGTAAATTTCATTATAACCATCTCCATTGTTTATAGAACCGGAAGCATACAATACCGCTACTTTATCTCCTGATTTTTCATCATCAGAATAAGAGTTGATATACTTTCCTAATGAAATTTTGTTCAGCTTATCTTTTTCTTTTAAGCTTAGCTTAGATTTAATAAGCTCATCATATTCCGTTTTCTGAATAAGCTGATCTGCCAGTTTATACTTCAGACTTTGTTCAGGAATCATACCATACAAACTATCAACAATAGTCTTAAACTGTAATGAATCAATTTTTCTTGATGTTGCAATTTTCGAAGATGTATTTTTCCACAGATCGTTAAGAAGAGTACTTAATTGCTCTTTATTTTCTGGAGAAATATCATTTCGTAAAAACGGTTCTACTGCAGATTTAAATTTTCCATGACGGATCACTTCAATTCCGATTCCGTATTTATCCGCAAAATCCTTGAAAAAGGTAACTTCTGTAGCCAATCCTTTTAATTCGATCATACCGGAAGGATTCAGAAAATATTTATCCGCTACAGATCCCAGGTAATAAGATGACTGTGAAGCCGCATTTCCATAAGCATACACAAATTTTCCACTCTTCTTAAAATCCTGTATAGCATTCCGTAAATCGTCGATTTGTGTAATTCCCGCATTTAGATCATCCGCCTCAATACTGATTCCTTTAATATTGTCATCCGTTTTAGCTTTTTCAATGGCTTCTAAAGCTTCATATATTAAAATGCTTTTATTCTGATTTCCTATATTAAATACACCCGTTTGTTCTTCAGTAGGGCTATCAATTATGATCGTCTTTAAATTGATCGTTAAAACTGAGTTCTTTTTTACCACTACCGATTTATCACTACTCATAGAACTAAATACCAGCATGACTATAAAAAAGAAGAAAAATACAGCACATAGTATGACAATTGCCACTATATTTGCTAAAACATTTTTAAAAAAACTTTTCATATATCAATCATTTTTTAATATGTCGCAACATAAGGTAGTTTTGTTACTAGGGAGTAACCTTGGGGATGGAAAAAAAAATATAGAACAGGCTATTGAAATGTTAAAAGCCGGTGGAATTGAAATGTTAAATATTAGCATTTTTTTAACATCTGACCCCGTAGAGTTTGTTAGTTCTAATATTTTTTGTAATATTGCAACAATAATACGCACACATCTTTCGCCTATTCAACTGCTTGATTTTGTTAAAAGTATTGAATTTGAAATGGGAAGAACTAGCGATTCAAAATCCTCTGGAGGTTATAAAGACCGCATTATTGATATTGATATTGTTAAGTATGATGAGTTAAAATTTATATCAGAAAGGTTGGAAATCCCTCATACCAAACATCTTTATGAAAGGGAATTTTCCAGAGTATTATTAAATGATGTTATCAAACAAAACATAAAACATATTGTATGAAATTAGGTTTATTATTATTGGCCGCGCTGCCTATTGCTACTTATGCTCAGGACAGTACTACAGTAAATTCGTCGGACAAGTACCCTAATACATTCTCCTCGGGTTCCGCTAATGTTCAGCCTTTTGATAATAAGGCAAGAAGATTTAACGATTGGTCTATATCAATCGGTGGAGGTGCTGCATTTATGCCACATGCCGATCTTACTTCATTTTATGATGGAAAGATCAATTGGGGATACAATGCATATATCAGTTTGGACAAACAGATCTCTCACGTTTTTGGGGTAAGCCTTATCTACCAGAGAGGAGAAACGAATCAAAAAGCTAAATTAGCCGGTGCTGCCGGTGTAGCTGCTGGAGTGGGTGTAGCCAACACAAGATACGATCAGATAGCTTTATTGGGGGATGTAAATTTCTCAAATCTATTAAGAAGAGTTGATAATCATTCTCCATACAGATGGGCTTTCCATGGATATGGGGGAATTGGTGTTATGGGATATAACACTTCCCTGCATGACAACAACGAATTCAGATGGAGTAATGCTCCAAGAAGAGTTCCTTTATTTATCAAACAGGATATAGACATCAACTCTATTTTCTACCAATTCGGGTTTGGAGTGAAATATAACGTTTCAAAACTTATCGATATTGAAGCCAGAACAATGTATATCATCAGTGGTGATGACGAGTTCGACGGTGGAGGTAATGCCGGACCTGCTGATTATGATCCTGCATCTAAAGTATCTAAGTACAACATGATCAACAAATCAAGATCTGATAATATGTGGACCGTAAACTTAGGGGTATCCTTTAAATTAGGAAAACATATGTCGCATCTGGCATGGCATGATCCTTTACAGGAAGCTTATTACAGAACAGAAGAGCTAGAAAAAGCGACAACTGATCTTGTAGTTTGTGAAAAAGGAGACAACGATAACGACGGAGTTTGTGACGATTGGGACAGAGAACTTAATACTCCTGCCGGTGCAAGAGTAGATGGTGCTGGTGTTGCATTAGACATGGACCTTGATGGCGTTATTGATTTGTATGATAAATGTGTTACAGTTCCGGGACCTGCTGAAAACAACGGTTGTCCGACAGGAAAGTAATCACAACGACTAAAGAAATCATTTAATTAACTAAATAAAAAAAATACACTATGAAATTAAGTTTAGCAATTGTAGCATTAGCATTAGCTGTTCCAACAGCTTCTTTTGCTCAAGACTCAACGGCAGTTTCAAAAGGAGAATATCCTAATACATTTTCTTCGGGTTCTGCCAATGTATCCCCTTTTACACAGAAGTCTAAAAGATTCAACGACTGGGCGATTTCATTTGGTGCCGGGGTACCATTAATGCAATCAGCGGATTTAACATCTATCAAAAATGGTAATGGTAAAAATCTTTTCGGATATTCTGCATATGTAAGTATCGATAAAGCTATTACTCATGCTTTTGGTATTAACTTACAATACGACAGAGGAGAGACCAGACAAGGATTCTTCAACACAAAAAATTCAGCTCCTACTGATTTAGCTGTAAGAGACAGAATTGGTGCAAGAACTCAATACGATGCGATCTCAATCTTGGGGGATGTTAACTTCTCTAATTTATTAAGAAGAGTTGATAATCACTCAACTTACAGATGGGCGCTTCACGGGTATGCAGGTATCGGTACTCTAGCATATAGAGCTTATTTAAAAGATCCTTCTGGGCAAAAGCTAATGACAGAAGTTAAACCTTTTAAATTCAACTCTCTGTTTGGACAAGCCGGAGCAGGTCTTAAATTCAAAGTAAACAGAAGCTTAGACATCGAAGGTAGAGTAATGTACGTAGTTACAGGTGATGATTCTTTCGACGGTGGAGGTGCACCATACAGTGCAATCAACCAAAGAGAAGAAGGAACGTCTGATAATTTCTTCAATGCTACTTTAGGGGTTTCTTTAAAATTAGGAAAACACGAGTCTCATTTAATGTGGCATGACCCATTACAGGAAATCTATTATAAATTAGATGTTTTGGCTAACAAAAACCAGGATATCGAAGTTTGTAAAAAAGGAGATGCTGATAATGACGGAGTTTGTGACGATTGGGACAGACAGCTTGATACTCCTGCCGGTGCAAGAGTGGACGGTGCAGGTGTTGCCCTTGACACAGACCTTGATGGTGTAATCGATCTTTACGATAAGTGTGTTACTGTTCCTGGACCTGTTGAAAACAACGGTTGTCCTACAGCAACTACAGGACCTGTAAAAGAAGAAGAAAGAACTCTTGAAGGAATTGAATTCGATTTAAATTCTGACAGAATCTTACCTTCAAATACACCAATCCTTAACAATGCTGTTACTTATATCAATCAATCAACTGGTTCTTATAATGTAATTGGAGCAACAGATACAAGAGGAACTGATGCTTACAACAAAAAATTATCTGAAAGAAGAGCTAATAACGTTAAGAATTACTTAATCAAAAATGGTGTTCAGACAGGTAAGTTAAATGCTATCGGTAAAGGTGAAAAAGACCTTAAATATCCTGAATGTGAACCAGCTACTAAATGCCCTGAATGGAAAAACAGAGCAAACAGAAGAGTTTACTTCGAGGCTAAATAATAAACTATTTATTCATTATACAAAAGTCACGCATTGCGTGACTTTTTTTGTTGTGATACTTTCCTTATTTTTATGCCATGATTTCTTCAAGCGATTTTGACCAGTTAAAATATAAGACCCTTAAATATTTCTGGGGATACGATAGTTTCAGAGATTCTCAGGAAGAAATTATTAATTCTATTATTAACGAAAAAGACACACTGGTTTTACTTCCTACAGGAGCCGGAAAATCCCTATGCTATCAGCTTCCGGCTTTGTTCCGGGAAGGTGTATGCCTCGTAATCTCTCCCTTGCTTGCCCTGATGAAGGATCAGGTAAATCAGCTTAAATTCAGAGGAATTGAAGCGGAATATCTGTCTTCGGAACTTGATGACTATGATGCAGAAGTTATTTTTAACCGATGCAAAGACGGATTAACCAAGCTGCTTTACGTTTCACCGGAAAGATTAACGAACAGACAGTTTATCCAGAATATGGAAGAAATACAGCTTTCGTTTATTGCTGTAGATGAAGCACACTGTATTTCGGAATGGGGACAGGATTTCCGTCCAAGCTACCAGAATATAAAGGAATTCAGAAAAAATAATCCCGACATCCCATGCCTTGCTTTAACTGCTACTGCTACCCCAAAAGTTTTAGAAGAAATAAAAATAAAGCTGGGATTGATCAATCCTGTAGTTTTTCAAAAAAGCTTTAAAAGAGAAAATATACGGATCTTTACTGAAGAAGTGTCCGATAAATACCAGCGGATTTATGATATTTTAAAGTACAATAATGACTCAGGAATTATATATGTCCGTACCCGAAAAGAAGCTGAACTTCTTACGGAATTTCTGCACAGGAATCAGCTGAAGAATGTAGATTACTTTCACGCAGGATTATCCACAAAAGAAAAAAATGCTAAACAACATTTATGGAACACCCGTAATGATTATGTTCTGATCTCAACTAATGCCTTTGGTATGGGAATCGACAAGGATAATGTCCGGTTTGTAATTCATTACTCCCCTTCTCCATCGCTTGAAAATTACTATCAGGAAATAGGACGTGCAGGAAGAGACGGGCAGGATAGTTTTGCATATTTATTATGGAACCAACAGGAAATTGTAAATTTTGAACAGATATTAAAAAATCAGATTCCTAACAAAGCAGAGTTTCTGAAGATCATCAGTTACCTTTACTCAGTTTTTCAGGTTGCCGAATATGAACTTCCTGAAAAAGTATTTCAATTGAACATGAATGGTATTCAGAATTTTACAAAATTATCTGTTGCCAAGATTAAAAACGTTCTGAACTTTCTTCATAATCAGGAAATCATCTATCACAACGACAACAAAAGTTTATCTTCACTTGAGTTGCTGATACAGGCTGATGAAATAGATCAGCTTCCTAAAAAAGATGCTTACTTTATCGAGCTTATGCTTCGCACTGTATCAGGAATAACAACTCATAAAGTAATGTTCAGTGAACAAAATGTAAGCAACAAAATTGGAATTGCAATTCCTTTAATAAAGGAACGTCTTAAAGAACTCCAGCAAAAAAATTATCTCGAATATGTAGACGGAGCCCTATCCAGTATTAAGTTTTTAAAACCCCGGGATGAAAGAACCATCAATGGCGCCTACTGGAAGCTTTTTGAACATATTCAAAGAAATAAAATCCAAAAATGGGAGGAGATGAAGTTTTATGTAGAAAACAAAGATTATTGCAAAATGAAGCTTATCTTGTCCTATTTTGGAGAGAAAAATTCAAAAACCTGTGGGCAATGTTCTATTTGCGAAAAGAATAAACAAACCATCTTTGGAAAGAATATATCGACTCAGCTGATAACATTATTGGCTAAGAGACCGGCTACTATTGAAGAGCTTTCCATCCAGCTGAGTTATCATTCCAAAGAGAACATCTTAGAAAACCTGATTTTTCTATTGGACTCCGGAAAAGTAAAAATGCTGAATTTCAGGACGTATGCTTTGGCTTAGTTGAAAAATGTAGTTATGTATTCATGTATTAATGTATTAATGTATTCATGTATTAATGATAAAAATTAATATTTCTCATGAGTTTTCAATTAGCAACCTCTAACCTCTAACCTCTAACCTCTAACCTCTAACTTCTAAATTCCCATCATTCAACTTCAACTAAAAACTTATCTTTGCAGTATGAAATCATTAAAAGTCGTTTTTCTAGGTACTCCCGAATTTGCTAAAACTGCTTTAGAAGCTATTCACCAGTCTCATCATGAAGTAGTTGGTGTTGTAACAGTTGCCGATAAAGCGAGCGGACGGGGCCAGAAAATCCATCAGTCTCCTGTAAAAATATATGCTGAAGAACATAACCTTGCTGTTTTCCAGCCGGAAAAATTGAGAAATCCTGAATTCTTACAACAAATCAAAGATCTGAATGCTGATGTATTTGTGGTTGTTGCTTTTAGAATGATGCCCAAAGTTCTTTTTGAAATGCCAAGAATAGGGACATTCAATCTTCATGCTTCCCTCCTTCCCGATTACAGAGGTGCGGCCCCTATTAATTATGCTGTAATTAATGGTGAACAAAAGACAGGGGTAACTACTTTCTTTATCAACGAAAAAATAGACGAAGGAAATATCCTTCTTCAGGAAGAATTACAGTTGCTGCCGGATGAGAACGCGGGAAGTCTTCACGACAGATTAATGCAAATAGGATCAAAGCTTGTTGTACGTACTTTGGATGGCCTTGCTGAAAACTCTATTAAGGAAATACCTCAACCACAGGTTGAGCATCCTAAAAATGCCTTTAAAATTTTTAAAGAAGATACTAAAATCAACTGGAATGCTCCGTCTAAAGTCATCCATCAGTTTATTCTGGGAATGTCCCCGTATCCTGCTGCTTTTACGACCCTGAAGATTGGAGAAGAAGATAAAGGATTAAAGATTTTTGGAGGAAAATTTGAGGTTTCCCATCATAATGAAACTCCCGGAACACTGGAGATATCCAAAAATACTTTTAAAATTTATACCCAGGACGGAATCTATGAGCCATTAGAACTCCAACTGGAAGGTAAAAAAAGAATGAATATCAAAGATTTCCTGAATGGTTTCAGAAATTTTGACGAAATAAAAATGGCTTGATTACTCAAGCCATTTTTTATATTGAAATGTCGTAGATATTTCTATAATTTCACCATCTCAGTAACTTCCACATCATATCCTCCTACCTGAGGTTTTACATCAGGATTCTGGGTAAGTACTTTGAATTTATTAATTCCCAGGTTTTTCAGAATCTGTGTTCCGATACCGTAGTCCCTGTAATTATAGGCTAATGTCGGATGTTGCTGCTGACCATCCTGATAATCTAGGAACTGCTGTAATTTTTTCAATGTGTTTTCAGAATTGGAAACATTATTAATAAAAATAATAACTCCTTTCCCTTCTTCATTGATCATTTTGGTTACTTTCTCCAATAGCGGAGTTTCCCCATTATTCAGTCTTGTTAAAACATCAAAATAAGAATCAGAAGACTGTACTCTTACCAATACCGGTTCATCTATAGTCCATGCACCTTTGGTCAGTACAAAATGAATCTGCTCATTAGAGGTTTCCCTGAATGCATAAAAATCGAATTCCCCATAATGGGTTTTCACTTTTCTTTCTTCTATTCTGTCAACTAAATTCCCTTTTTTAAGCTGATAGTGAATAAGATCCTCAATTGATACAATCTTCATATCATGCTTCTGAGCAAATGCGTACAAGTCGGGAAGACGGGACATCGTGCCATCTTCATTCATAATTTCACAGATTACTCCACCTTCTTTTAAACCTGCCAAATGTGTAAGGTCAATAGCCGCTTCAGTATGTCCGGCTCTTTTTAGTACTCCCCCTTTCTTTGCACGAAGCGGAAAGATATGTCCCGGTCTCATAAAGTCAGTAGGTTTGGATTTTTCGTCCATTAAAGCAAGAATGGTTTTAGCTCTGTCACCTGCTGAAATTCCGGTTGACGTACCATTTCCCAAAAGGTCCACGGAAACCGTAAAAGCTGTTTCTTTAGGATCACTGCTTCTGCTCACCATGATGTCAAGACCTAGTTCATCACATCTTTTTTCAGGAAGAGGCATACAGATAAGTCCTCTCCCGTGCACTGCCATAAAGTTGATCAGTTCAGGAGTTGTAAGTTCTGCAGCACAAAGAAAATCTCCTTCATTTTCTCTGTTCTCATCATCCACTACTATGATTATTTTACCATTTTTAAGGTCTTCGATAGCCTCAGGAATAGTATTTAATTTAATATCAGACATTTTTACTTTAAATTTTTGCAAAGATACTCATAAAAAAAGGCATCGCCAATTAATATAAATGGTTTGTTATTTTATGATTAAAGAGTCCATAGCTTTCCTGAAAATCCCGTAAGAATCAAGTCTTTTCTGATGATCATAAATATGAGAATTGATGATAAGCTCGTCTACATTGAATTTTTCCTGGAAGTCTTTTAATTTTTTTTCAATTTCAGATTGATCCCCGATAAAACTGTATCTCAATTTCTGTAGCACAGCCGATTTTTCCATAGGCGACCATATATCATCCATATCCGCCACAGGAGGAGCAAATGGCTTTCTATCGTTTCTGATAATATTAAGAAATGCCTGAAATAATGTGGTAGAAAGCTGATGAGCCTCTTCTGAAGTTTCTGCGGCAGTTCCATTCACACAGGCCATAATATAAGGCTTGTCAAGCTGTTTGGATGGCTCAAAATGTTCTCTGTATATACTGAAAGCCATTTCCATCTGTTCAGGGGCAAAATGTCCCGCAAAAGCATATGGAAGACCCAATTCTGCTGCAAGCCACGCACTGTCAGTACTCGAACCCAGGATATACAATGGAATATCCAGTCCCTCACCAGGAATCGCACGAACTAAAGAGTTGGAATTTTCTTTGGAAAAATATCTTTGCAGTTCCAGAATCTGTCTGGGAAATTGTTCGTTGATAATTGCAGGATTCCTTCCTAGTGCCTGGGCGGTAATGCCATCCGTTCCGGGAGCCCTTCCAAGCCCAAGATCAATTCTGCCCGGGAATAAAGACTCAAGTGTCCCGAATTGTTCGGCGATGACCAGTGAACTGTGATTGGGAAGCATAACCCCTCCCGACCCTACTCTTATTTTTTGGGTTCCATTTGCAATGAAACCAATAAGAACAGAGGTCGCCGAACTGGCTATGCTTGCCATATTATGGTGTTCTGCCAGCCAAAATCTTTTATAATTGATATTTTCAGCATAATTTGCCAGGGACAGACTGTCCTGAAAGGTATCGTGGATGCTTTTTCCCTGCTTTACCGGAGCAAGATCCAAAACAGATATTTCAAAATTTTTCATAGATTATCATTATTTTCTAAAGAAGATCTGAAACCTCCTTTGCCAATTTCGTAATTATAAAATTGAGATTTAAAAACATACAAATTTACCACATAAAAACTGCATTAGTTACTTTTTGTAATTGATAAGTCTGATGACCTATTTCAGGCAAAAACTATTAAAAAATCCTTATCCGGACCTCTTATGGATTTTCTAGAAATGAGATCGAAAAATACTTTTCCAAATCCCCTTTTTAAAAGTCTGTAGCATCAAAAAAATCAACAATAAGTAAAATTTATACTGCATCCATACAAATAAATCATATATAAGAGAAATAAAATATTAAATTTGTATATGATCCTATCATATTGGATCATAGTTTAATACCACAAAAAATATTATTATGAAAAAACGATTTGAAAAAACATTCTTAAGCAGAATGTTAACCAAAAGAAATCTATGGATCAGCCTGATTGTTGCCTTGATTCTGACATCATGCAGTAAAAACAATGAAGAAATGATGACGGAAGCACAAACTGATGCTTTCAATTCAGCTAACATTAAACAGGGCAAATTAGGAGGACAGGCTATTACCTACGAGAGAAAGAATGGAATGAATTTTTTCCAGGGAGACATCGTGTTATCCGATAAACAACTAGCAGAAGATAATTCTGCAAATAAAGGTGGAGCAACTTTGTCAAGGTGGCCGAATGGCAAAATTTATTATACCGTAGCCAGCAATATGGGGTCTATTAATGCAAATAAGATTACTTCTGCAGTCAATGAGTATAATACAAAAACCAATACCCAATGGATTCCCCGTACCAATCAATCCAATTATGTAGAATTTATTTTCGGAAGCTCTTCCGGATATGACGGGTGGGCCCATATCGGATACCAGGGAGGTAAACAAAACATCTCATTGGATCAGAATATTTCTACGGCATCAGTGATCCATGAAATGGGACATACTGTAGGGCTTTATCATGAGCACTGCCGTAAAGACCGGGATCAATATGTAAGCATCCAATGGGATAATATCCAGAGCGGACAAGCTTATAATTTCAATATTTATAATTCGGGAACAGATATCGGGCCTTTCAATATTAATTCAGTGATGATGTACTGGCCAACCTCGTATTCTAAAAATGGATTACCTACCATTAAAAAAGCGGATAATACCAATTTCACCTACAACAGGACAGGCTTTACGACAGGAGACATCAATACGATCAATGCAATGTATCCTTAATTTTCAATATACTATAGACAGGAAAAGAATTCTTAGGAATTCTTTTCCTTTTTGTAATTATAGTGGTTGATCAGAATTCTTATCTCATTAAATTCAAAATCATTCGGCAAAGCATTCTTCCATTCCGTCAATGTCTCGTGCGGTTTCTGGTAAAATTCTTTTTCAAAAGCTTTAATCTTATCTGAAGTAATGACTCTGGAGATATCCAGTAAACCCTGTTCTGCAAATTTCGCCAGGTGCCCGATAACGGTTTCTTTTACAAGCCCTCTTTCCAGTGAGATTTCACCAATTGTTTTTCCTTGCTCAAATAGTTGAAAGGTAAGCACCTGAGATGGAACTTTGGCAATTTTCAGGCTGACCTCCTGGTTGTTTTTCTCATCCAGAAGTTTAGTATCCAGCAAATGAATATCTTTCAGGCTATTCAGGTATTCTTCAATATCTTCCAGCCAGTCTTTAAATTCTTCGTTATATTGCTTAAGCCCTTTTGCTCCTTTTATTTCAGCATAAAAATCTTTCAAAGGATTAAAAACCTTGTCGCGTATCTCGGTAAAAAAGAAATTAACAGCCCCTTTTGCCTTATTTTCAATTTCAGACCATTCCTCTTTCTTATCAAGAAGAAGCTCTATTTTTTGAGTTAATACCCTTTCCAGTTTTCCAAAAATCTTTCCAAGCTGAACAATTTCATGCTTTAGCTGAAGATAGAGCTGGTTGGTTTTTACATGATCAATATTTTTTGTTGCGACAGACAGCTTATTCCATTCTTCAACTTCTTTCAGAAACCATAAACTATCAATTGTACGAAGCACTTTTTTAATACTGTAATCGTATTTTTCTCTATTTAAAATATCTTCTACATGATCATTAGCAAAAGTGTCGCCCTGGAATTGAAGTATCCTCGTATCTTTAAATATGACTTCAGGAGTAATTTTTGATTTTAAAACAATCCCCTCCAACGTCCTGCATCGTGATAATGCAACATACACCTGACCTGCCGTAAAACTTTTCCCGGCATCAATAATTACCTTATCAAAGGTTAATCCCTGGCTTTTGTGAATGGTAACTGCCCATGCCAGTTTTATAGGAAATTGCTCAAAGCTTCCTAAAACCTCCTCTTTAATATTTTTATCAGTATCCAGGAAATATTTCTTCTGTTCCCATACTTCTCTTTTGACAACGATTTCTCTTTCACTTCCTTCTAAAGCTACACGAATCTCATTTTCATCCAGTCCCACAATTTCCCCGAGCTTTCCATTAAAATATTTCTTCTCAGGAGAAATATCATTTCTGATAAACATAATCTGAGCTCCCATCTTCAGCTCCAGAAACTGATCATTC
Source organism: Chryseobacterium sp. Chry.R1 (assembly GCF_039645525.1). Classification (NCBI taxonomy): domain Bacteria; kingdom Pseudomonadati; phylum Bacteroidota; class Flavobacteriia; order Flavobacteriales; family Weeksellaceae; genus Chryseobacterium; species Chryseobacterium sp. Chry.R1. The sequence goes on along the minus strand of NZ_CP151793.1, from coordinate 1,906,988 downwards.
GGAAACTGGTTTTCTTTAAATTCCCCAAAGAGTTTCGCTTCATAAGTGCTGGGATCAACTTTTATTTCTGCGAGTTTTTTCTGATTGATCTCATCTGCCATTTTATTGTGAGAACACAAATAAACGTATGAATCCTGTCCCGTTTCGAAATCGGGGTCATACCTCTCATTAAGATGTTCAAAATCAATATTGGCGATATCGCCATCCCGGATAGCATTAAGGATTTCCAGGAATTCCTGATCGGACTGACGGTAGACTTTTGTCAATTCAATAGTAATCAAAGGAATTTCCTTGATTGCAAGGCTATCGAAAAAGAAAGGAGACTGATAATACATCTTCAGGATATGTTCATCTCTTACCACCGGCGGAAGCTGATACAAGTCTCCAATGAACAGCATCTGAACCCCTCCGAATCTTTGATTATTTCTTCTGACAAATCTTAAGGAAAAGTCCATCATGTCCAGGACATCAGCCCTGAGCATCGAGACCTCATCGATGATGATAATTTCTATTTCCCTTAAAAGCTTGAGTTTATCCTTACGGTACTTAAAATGAGGCATCAGATCAGCAATATTATTTGCTAAACTTCCATCGATTCTTTCTGTGGTAGGTAAAAATGTTCGTAATGGCAGCCCAAACATGGAATGAATGGTAACTCCACCTGCATTAATGGCAGCAATCCCTGTAGGTGCTATCACAATGTGCTTCTTCTTGGTCTTTTTTACAAAATCATTCAGAAAAGTTGTTTTACCTGTTCCTGCTTTTCCAGTGAGGAAAACACTTCTGTTGGTGTGCTCTATTATGTCAAAAAAATGATTGTTCATCGTCTTCAAAATTACGGAAAATGAATTTGAAATCCTTCTTGTGGCATAACTTTTGAGTTCGTTTTTTAAAGATAAAAACTAATATGGGAAAAGTACCTGCGAAGATTTCTGTGATATCACTATGTATAACAATGGCTTTGGCTTCTTGTGGCACAAAAAATATGACAGATAATTTACCTAAAGATATTTCAGAAAGACCCGCTGATGAAAACAGCAAGAAATATGATGAAGTTCAATTGGAAAAAGCAAAAGCAGTAGTAGAATCAGAAATTGCCAAGGAAAAATGCAGTAATCCTGATGACTGGAAAATAGCACCGATGGGAGCAAAAGCTTGTGGTGGTCCTAAATTTTACATTGCTTATCCTAAAGTTTCAGAAGAGCAGATTTTACCTTTAATAGAAGGCTACAATAAGAAAGAAGCAGAGTTTAATACCAAATACGGGATTACTTCGGATTGTTCTGTAATTGCAGAACCCAAGGGCATAAAATGCAAGAATGGAAAAGCCGAGCTCATATTTGAAGGACAATAAAACAATATTTTTATATACACGAACAGGAGTTTTTACTAAGGATAAAAAAATGCTCTGTCATCTGACAGAGCATTTTTTTATATCATATTTTTAATCTTATCCCTTATACCATGAGGAATACTTTACATAATTATCGGCAATCCTGTTAACCTCTCCTTCAAGCAACTGGGAGGAAATATCTTTTATTTTCCTGGCCGGTACACCACCCCATACTTCTCCGGATTTAATATGCGTTCCCTGAGTAACAACCGATCCTGCACCAATTATTGAATTTTCTTCCACAAGGCAGTCATCCATCACAATTGCTCCCATTCCGATCAGAACGTTATCCTGAACCGTACATCCGTGCACAATGGCGTTATGCCCTATAGAAACGTTATTTCCTATAACCAGTGGATACTTTTCATATGTACAGTGTAGCATGACGTTATCCTGGACATTTACCTTATCCCCCATTTTTATGTAGTTAACATCTCCCCGTATTACTGCATTATACCATACGCTGCATTCTTTTCCCATAGTAACATCTCCAATGATAGTTGCCGTTTCTGCCAGAAAAGTATTTTCCCCTATTTGTGGTGCTTTGCCCAAAAGTTCTTTTATAAGTGCCATATTGTTAATTTGATATTTTGAAAATGAGTAACTTCTGAAATCAGGTGAAGCAATCACTATTTTTAAATTACAGTGATAGCAAAAATCTAACTTCTTCCTTCTCCCTCCTAATTTCTAATTGCGTATTTTTGTATCTCAAATTTAACGAAAAAATGCGTAAGATACTTATAGAGCCAACAGAAAACCCAAAAGTGATGAAATTTGTTGCTGATTACAATTTGATTCCCGGGTCTCTTGAATTGGACAGAAGTTCAGATATTTCAGAAATTCCTATTGCCCAGGAACTTTTCAACTATCCTTTTGTAGAGAGAATTTTCATTACGGCTAATTTTGTGGCTGTTGCAAAACAAGATACTGTAGAGTGGGAGCATGTTGCTGAAAGTCTGAAAAATGTAATTGAAGATGAATTGCTTGCTAACCCAAGGGTTTACCTTCAGAAGAAAAAGGAAATGTATCAGATCTATGCAGAGATGACTCCTAATCCTAATGTGATGAAATTTGTTTCCAGCAAATTATTACTGGATGGTTTTGTAGAGGTTAAATCAAGAACTGAAGTTGATGGAGTTCCTTTAGCTCAGGCTATCTTTAAGGAATTTGATTTTGCTAAAGAAGTATTTATCTCTGATAATTTCGTTGCAGTAACAAGAAACGATTCTGTAGAATGGCATCAGGTTATGATGGCTGTACGCGGGCTTATTGCTGAATATCTTCAGAACGGAGGTGAAATTTCAAACCTTGAACCTCAGAAGCACGAGAATCCGGTAGAAAAAATCATCAACAGGGATTATACGGATGATGAACAGAAAATCTCTGATATATTAAATGAATACGTTGCACCGGCAGTGGAAAATGATGGCGGGAAAATTTCATTAATGGAATATGACGAAGCCAACAAAACAGCGAAAATGCTATTACAGGGTGCATGTTCAGGATGTCCAAGCTCTACGGCTACCCTAAAAAACGGGATCGAAAATATTTTAAAGCAATTCGTTCCTGATTTGGTCGAAAGAGTGGAAGCTGTAAATGGATAATTGATGTCTGGAGGAAAGAAAATCGTAGTAATCATTGGTAGTGCCACAAAGAACTCCAGTAATTGGAAACTTATACAGTACGCCATTAAAACGAGCAGCATTGATTTCGAGATTTACGACGATCTTTCCATTTTTCCTCATTTTGACACGCAACTAACGGATCATAATACACCTGTAGAAATTTTAAAGATCAGAGAAGATATTAAAGGTTCTGCAGGTGTATTATTTTCTACACCGGAATATATTTTCAGCATTCCAAGCAGATTAAAAAACCTTCTGGAATGGTGTGTATCCACTACGATCTTTTCTGAAAAACCTGTGGCTGTTATTACAGCTTCGGCTCAGGGAGAAAAAGCACATGCAGAACTTTTACTGATTTTAAGAACACTCGGTGCTGCAACGGAGAGTGATCATCAACTCCTTATAAAAGGGATCAAAAGTAAATTTGATGAAAATGGTAACATTGAAAATAATACCTTTGCGATGATATCAAATTTGATGATCAGTTTCGAAAACTCTATTTTTCATAATTAAAATAAAAAAATTGGCTAAAAAAGGAATTTTACTTGTAAATCTTGGTTCTCCCAAATCTACAGCTGTAAACGATGTAAAGGAATATCTTGATGAGTTTTTAATGGACGAAAGGGTTATAGATTATCGCTGGATTTTCAGAGCTCTCCTTGTGCGTGGTATTATACTCAATACAAGACCGGCCAAATCTGCTGAAGCTTACAAAACCGTTTGGACAGATGAGGGTTCACCATTGATAGTGATCACTGAGAAGATCCAGAAGAAGTTACAGAAGCTGGTTGATGTTCCTGTGGAAATCGGAATGCGATATGCACAGCCGAGTATCGAAGCCGGGATTCAAAAACTGGTTGATCAGGGCGTTTCCGAAATTGTTCTTTTCCCATTGTATCCTCAATATGCTATGAGTACAACGGAAACGGTTATTGAAAAAGCAGAAGAAGTAAGAAAGAAAACTTTCCCAACTGTAAAGATCAATTATATCCAGCCTTTTTACGATAGAGATATTTATATCAACTGCCTAGCAGAAAGTATCAAGGAAAAGCTTCCTGAAAATTTCGATGCCTTACAGTTTTCATATCATGGAGTTCCGGAAAGACATATCTATAAAACAGACCCTTCCCACACGTGTAAGATCGATGATTCCAACTGCATTAACAGTACAATAGAAGCCCATAATGCCCGTTGCTACAGACATCAGTGCTATAAGACCACTGAAACTGTTATTGCAAAAATGGGATTACCCAAAGAAAAAACCATTGTTTCATTTCAGTCCAGACTGGGAAAGGATAAGTGGATAGAACCTTATACCGATGAAACGTTAGAAACAATCCCTAAAAAAGGAGTCAAAAATCTGGCTATTGTTTGCCCGGCATTCGTTTCGGATTGTCTTGAAACCCTGGAAGAAATTTCAGTAGAAGGCAAAGAACAGTTTTTACATGGTGGTGGAGAAAACTTCCATTATATACCCTGTTTAAATGATGAAGATCGATGGATTGAAGTGGTAAAAACGCTATGTGAAGAAAAACTGAATGAGTTTTATCTTGTATAAAATCCCAGATCAATACAATAAAAGAAAGGACATAAGAAATTCTTATGTCCTTTCTGTAATTAAATATATTAAGATTATTTTTTGATTAAATTCCCAGCTTTCTGGCCATTAACCACTACAACATATACTCCAGGAAGCATGGTAGATGGAATCTGTAAACCAAGTTTATTAACCCCGTCTGTAAGCTCTACTTTTTCAGAAATTTCTTTCTTACCTGTTAAGCTTACTACCTCAACAACTCCTTTTCCTGCTTTACCTTCAAATATTACTGTAAATTTATCAGTCGCCGGATTTGGACTAATGGTGTATAGCGAAGTATTTGGCTCAGCAACAGCACGTCCTGCAGAGGAAGTACCACCTCCAACTCCTACGGCATTCCAGGCATTGGTTACCTGAGTAACTTCATTACTACCTGTACCATAAAGATCTGCTGCAGCTTGTAATGAAGAAGTTCTTGCATTGGCATAAGTAGATGAAGAAGTAAGATAAGAAGTCAATGTTCTGTAAGCAATAGCTCCCGCTTTATCCAATCCTATTCCTGAAACATTGTATGCAAAACCGTTATCATTAGTTCCTGAACCACCGGTTACTAACAAGTAATACCAAAAGTTAAGAACTCCTGAATTGGTATGTACTCCACAATAGTCGTTATATCCAGGTAAATTAGGATTTCCCTGAGGAGTACAAGAGCTGCTCGCATCTTTCCAATACGTTCCTTTATACGTATCAGGCTGACGGTAAGCATTAGGATTAGACATATCTCTGATGACATAATTAAAATCTTCTCCTAATTTCCAGCTTGCCTGTGAAGGTCTCGCCCATAATTCTATTGAGTTTCCAAATACATCTGAGAAACCTTCATTTAATGCACCTGACTCCCTTTGATAGGCAAGGTTTGCAGTTTTAGAAGTCATTCCGTGGGTAATTTCGTGCCCACAAACATCCAGAGCAGTTAATGGTAATCCGCCAGTGGTATTAGAGGCGCCATCACCATATGTCATTCTGGATCCGTCCCAAAATGCATTTGTATAATTGGTAGAATAGTGAACATAAGATTTTATAGCAAAATTATTGTTGTCAATACTTTTTCTGTTAAATTTTGTGTATAAGTAATCTAAAGTTGCTTCTGCTCCCCAGTGGGCATCAGTAGCATACTGATCTTTATTGGCATTTACATTATTCCAATTGTTATCAGTATCCGTAAAATCTACAGCAGCAGAATAATTAGTTCCTTTCTTTAAATTATACGTTTCTACAGCAGTCCCAGCACCACTCCCTGCATTTCTTCCGGTTTCTCTCAATCTGTAACTTCCATTATACGAATCTGCAACAATACTTCGGTTTCCGCTATACCCTGTAGTAGCAGTTCCCGGAGCATTCACATCATGAATTATCGCATCAGTTCCCAGGATCTTCCCGTTCTTAGCATCTACAAAAACATACTGTCTGCTAAGAGGCTTTTCCGCATAAATATCAAACTTATAGGCTAATTTCAAATCACGAAGCTTTTCATCAGTAGGATCAGAGTAATAAACCAACTCTGCTTTCGGGGCAAAACTAGCGTTAGGATCATTGGATTCTTTTTTAATAAAATCTTCTTCCTCTTTATTCTGCCATTTGTATGAATCTGCTCCCACAAATGACAATGCACTTTGCAATGCTATATCTTCGGAAATATTTGTACTTTTTTCAAGCTTCTCAGGAACTTTAAGAATCCATTTTCCTGATTCACCCACAATTTTTCCGCCTTTGGTCTGAACAGCTATTGTTCCATATTCAACGGGGATGCTGTTGACAGTTTGTTGAAATCTATGCGTTTCAAATCCCAACCTGTCCTTTTCTGTGCTGAGTTTTTTTGCTTCAGCAGGGATATACCTTTGAGAAGTTTCATCAAACAAAACCGGACTTCCCTGAAAAGAAGGTCCATTTTTATCAAATCTCATAAACTCTGCGTGTAATCCGTTTTTACCAGAAATCAATTTTGACGGTTTGTCTTGCCCAAATACAAAAGAGCAAGCGGCAATACTTGCCACTAAGATAAATTTTGTTTTCATAAAGTATCTGTTAATTGTCTAGCGAATTTATGGACTTTTCACAATAAAAAATCAAAACCAATAAAAAATATTCAACCGATATAAGAAATCGATCAATAAAATATAATTCCCATTTCAAACAAAAGAAAACTAATTAACTATTATTTTAAAACACAACTCACTTTTAATGAATAAATTAAGTTAAAAATCATGATTAAGTGAAATATTTTTTCAATATGCAATGCATATTAATTTATTCAACAAAATCATCCTAGAATTTCATAAAAGTCCCTCTCCTTATGGTGTTATAAAAAAAAGAGCCATCCTGAAGCAGGTAGCTCTTTTTTTTATCCGTTGAGAGGATTGTATATTTTGACTCATTTTAGTGTAAGCCTATTTTCCGATTGGAGTTCTGAATTCTCCATATCCCATCAGACCATCATAATTTCTCCCAAAAGGAGCATAATATAAAAATGCCTGATATAGATTCTCTGTTTGCCAGAAGTTTCCGTTGATTTCACCAAAATTTAAGGTTCCATTACTCTCTTTTGTTGCGAGAATGTAGTTGTAGAAGCCCTGCTTAAGAAAGATCTTCGCCACATATTTCTTAGTTGCAGCATCGTATTGCATTTGATTCAGCTTGCTGGGCATAAAATTATTGAAACCTCCCAATACATAAATTTCCTTGTCTACAGGATCTGAGTCCAAAGAGAAATATACCCATGAATAATCCGCTTCCCTTTCTGCATTTCTCTCAAGTCCCAGGTCATTTCTTCTGAAGTAATAAGCTCCGTTTACATCAGGCTGGTATTGGTAATTCAAAGGAAAAGCCCATACGGGATGCAGGTATGTTTGATTCACTCCGTCTTTTACTTCCGTAGCTCGAACCATGTCAGCAGCCATATTCATGTTTTTATTATCAAAATAATAAAACTCATTATTTCCGGGGAACGTGAGGCTAATCTGTTGGAAAAGTAATTTATTCCCAAGAGTGGAACTGGGCTTCAGATTGTTAACAGCCACATTGGGATTGTTATTCTGCATGACATTCAATGTCATTGAATTTACATTTGACGACAGATCATTTCCTTTTGCTAATGCCTGCACCTCTACCCTTTGATTGATGTTCGGGTTTTTATCGGTGATCCTCGATACATTTAAGGCCAGTGAAACATTGTCTTCAACCAAATAAAATCTTCTTTTAAAAAGAGGTTTATCCGCAGAATCTTTGTACACAATCAGTTCAAAATTTCCGGAGATCTTCGGTTGTATTTTATCATTAGGAAACACTAGTTTATAATGAGTATAAGCCTGAAGCGTATTGAATGAATATTCAAATTTATCCAATAAGCCATTAAGACTTCCATTAGCAATTTCCGTAAAGAAAAGATTATCATCATTCCAGTTGCGGTCATAGTGTTTTATGGTATACCTGTAGATCTCACTGGCATTTGTAAGATCATCAAAACTAAGAACCAATGTCTGATTAAAATTGATCACAGGAGTTTCATCATTGGTTTGAGGATTAAAAAGCTGAATGCTCTGGATGTTCTGTCCGAACACCCATCCCCCTAAAGAAAGTAAAAGTAGTCGCAATGTTTTCATTATGACGAAGATAACGAAAAATCACCACTTTCTTAGGAATATCGTATTTTTGGATAAAAAAACAATCAGAACATGCTGAAGATCCAAGCCTTTGTATTCAACTTTGCAAGCGAAAACACCTACATCTTATATAATGAACATAAAAATGCCTGGTTAATTGATCCGGGAAACATGAATGAGCAGGAAACCAGCCTTATCAGTAATTTCATTAAGGATAACGACTTAAAAATTCAAAAAATACTTCTCACCCATGCCCATATTGACCATGTTTTTGGTTTGCAGTGGGCATATGACACGTTTAACCTTCCCGTACATATGCATCAGCAAGATCAGGAAATTCTGGATATGCTTCAGATGAGCGGAATGAGGTTTGGAATTAATATTGACCCTGTAAAAGTAGAGGTTCAATATATCAATGATGGTGACGAACTGGACTTTGATGGTGAAAAATTCAAAATCTATCATGTTCCCGGGCATTCTCCCGGAAGCATTGTTTTCCACAACGAAAAACAGAAATTCATGATTTCCGGAGATGTTTTGTTTGAAGGAAGTATTGGAAGAACAGATCTGTACAAAGGAAATTACGAACAGCTGATCAACGGAATTAAAACCAAACTTTTTATATTGGATGATGAGACCCAGGTTTTTTCAGGTCACGGAAATCCAACGACTATTGGTTTTGAAAAACAATATAATCCCTTTTTGAAATAAGATTAGCAATACCTTATTTTTCATAGATTTTAGTCATAACACTCAATAAAAAAACCGTCAGACTGGTGTGACGGTTTTTACATATATGAGAAATAGATCTAGAAATCAAATGTTACGGATGCTCTCACTGCAGCACCCATGATCGGTCTTGCCATTCTTATATCTCCGGTTCCTGTAAGCGGAGATCTTGGATCTCCTTCAGTAATACCTATGGTATTGAAAATATTGGTTCCGTCAATTGCAAAACGTATATTACCTAACTGATAGGAGGTTCCTGCCCCTACCTCACTGAATGAAGGCAAAATATTTTTATCACTGTTCGCCTCATCCTGGAAACGCTTTCCATAATAATTATAGCTCACATATGCTCTCCACTGCTTCGTAATATTAACGGCAGGGGAAATATTAAAATAGAATTTGGGAATCCTTCTTACCTGGTTACCATCGTAATCAAATGTTGACCCATCGGCATTTCTTCCTGTGAAATCCTTGTATTTCGGGTTTTGGAAAGTTCCATTGAATGATAATTCCAAAAGGTTATTGAATAATCTGGCAAATCCTTCAAGCTCTACTCCAATGTTTGTTGTATTTGCAAATTTATTTTCTGAAGTTCCGTCAGAATATACGTCCGTAAAAGAAAGGTTTTTCAGAGTTGAATAAAACGGGATAACTCCAATGTCGAATGTACGGGTGTAATACTTATATCCAATTTCCAATTGATTGGTTTGTACCGGTTTGATCTGGCTCAGATCTGCCATATTGTTATAATATGATTCTTCATTAGGAGATCTGAACCCATTTGAGAAGCGGGCATAAACCGCATTTTCTTTATTGATCTTATAGTTGGAAGCTACTGTAAAAGATACTCTGTTAACATCGTAATTCCAGTATTTGTATTTATTTCCCAGTACAGACATATTGTCGTCGGCTGTCGTAGTAGCAAAACTATGAGTTCCATCTGTCGTTAATCCAGAATTATTCAGATTTGCTGTTGTTGTATTTACTCCATATCCTTTATAATAATCACGGCTATAACGAATTCCTCCGTTAAAGCTTAAATTATCTGTAATATTATAATCCAGATTTAAGTAAACATCATTCAAACTTCCCTGGATTTGAGAATCCCTCACAAGAAAAGACATATCTGTAACCCCGTTATAAGTTTTAGAATATCCTACATCAGTAGGGCTCAATGAGGTATCTACCAGATTAAGAAGCTGAGGCCTGTCTGTGGCTGTGGTCAAAATATTGCTCCAGTTCCAGTATTGATGAGACTTCCAGTTTGATTTATAAAATCCGGCCGTTACATTTCCTTTATCAAATTTATAATTGAACTGTAAATCATTGACAAAATTATTCATCTGCTTATCAATCGCCCAGAATCCTAGCTTCTGCACATACTGCGGATTTACAAGAGCCCCGTTGCTTACCAGAGAATATTGATAATTATTTCCGGTAATGCCGTTGCTATTGGCAAAAGCGCCTGCCTGTTGAGGTGCTCCCGCAGGAAATATACCGGTATAATTCATATTGATATTCGTATATCGTGTCTTGTTCAAAACGGTAAAATTGTTTCCAAGATCATATTTGAATTCAGCGCCTACGACATCTACTTTCGGATGAATTCCGTCTTCCAGATTTCTTCTGAAGAAACCTCCTCCGGGCTGTGGAATATTCAGCTGGCTGATGGATCGGTAACTGTATGTCCCGTAATTAGCATCGAAGCCAGGAAATTCTTTCAGGTCATTTCCATTCTGTACTAAAGGAATCGGTAAGAAAAAGGTATTTCTGTCATCAAGTTTCTTATAATACACTTTTGCGTATCCTTTATCAAATACATATTTTAAGTTCATCCTGATCTGTCCCCCGTCATTGGCCTTAAACCCTGTTTTCCTGATTCCGCTGTCCGTTCTGTAAAACCCTCCGATATTAAAGAACAATTTATCCTGTACCAAAGCGCCACCTACGTTTACATCAGTACGCATTAATCCATAAGTACTTGTTTCCAGTTTAGCACTTCCCCGGAAATCATTGGTTCCTTCTCTTGTAATAAAGTTGATTAGCCCACCGGGAGAATTGTTAGCATAAATTGATCCCGAACCTCCTCTTAATGCTTCCAGTCGGTTTACAGAATTGTCAACCCGGAAGAAGTTGTCGGCATTGGCAAACTGCAAAGCTCCATCTTCAAAAACCGGTAATCCATCTTCCTGTACCTGAACAAATTCGTATGCTCCGGCAGAAGGAATTCCTCTTGCGAAAAGGTTATTTCCCACTTCCCCCCCAGAAGTTTCAACAGCAAAACCCGGAACACGCTGCAGCAATGCCGCTGCACTGATAGGATTTTGTTTTTGGATTTCTTTTGCACTGAACGTAGAAATTGCCGTACTTGATTCTATTTTCTTTTTCGGGTTTGCATTACCCGTGATAACTACCTGATCAATAGATCCTGTTCTGGTGGAATCCTTAACCGTTTCCTGTGCATACGCATTATTAAAATATAGCGTAGCGACTCCTGCGAGTAAAAAGATTGATTTTTTTTTCATGCCCATATAGAATTTAATTATTGTTTTAATTTTAAATAGACTCCGTTTGTCCAACCAAATCCATCCTGATTAGGGTACTCTCCTCCTCCGGCTATCGCTTCATTGTCTAATGCATTGTATTTTTCCATAAGTTTACCTGTATTCGCATAAACTCTCTCGACATTAGAGCACCAGTTGTTTTTTATATCATTAGCTAATTGTGCAAATCCATAATTTTTCATCGAAACAAACCCAAGCCATTGGTAAGGTGCCCAGGCATTCGGTAGATCCCATTGTTGGCCGGAACGTTTTGTTGTCGTAACGAGACCGCCTTTGTAAAGGAATTTTTCAGCGATAATTTCGGAAACCGCCTTTGCCTGTTCATCGCTGGCCAGACCTAAAAATAATGGATAAAGAGCAGCAATATGTTCGGACACTGTATTTTTGTGTTTCTTAATATGATAATCTTTGTAAGTCCGGGCATCCTGATCCCAGAAATATGTATCAATTACCTGTCTCCTTTTTGCTGCCCTTTCACTGAAATATTTTTCTTTTTCTTTAAAATGTTTAAGACCTGAAGCTTTCGCCAAAGTTTTTTCAAGATGCCACAAAAGGCAATTAACATCTACCTGCGAGATGTTCAGGGTTTCTATACTTTGTATGGTTTCCCCGTCTGAAAACCATCTGCTGGAAAAATCCCATCCAGACTCACAGCCACTTCTGATGTTTCTGTAGAACTCTTCTCCCGGAGCATTTTCATGATCTTCAATATCGATCAGGTAACTCTCGGGACGGGGCGTATTTTCAGCATCATAATATCTGTTCAGGATATCACCATTGTAGGTTTTCAACACCCTTTTGCTTTGGGTATCATTCTTTAAACCTTCTTCTCCATCCATCCAGAACTCATATTCTTTTTCAAGGGTATCATAATATTCGATATAAACATTTTCATCCCCTGTACTCTCTACAAGCAGATCAAGCATCAATGAAAAGTAAGGGGGCTGCGAACGGCTTAAGAAATGGGTCCTGCTCGCATTAGGAACAAATCCTATATTTCGAATTAAATAAGAACAGTTCTCAACGATATTTTTCATCATTTCAACCCTTCCAGAAACCTGCAATCCAAGCATAATAAAATAACTATCCCAATAAAAAAACTCATTGAACCGCCCTCCCGGAACGATATAAGGTTTTGGAAGCTTTAAAAGTGTTCCTCTTTCTTCATAAGCTGTCCTGGTAAGCTCATCCCATAGTTTTTCTATATGCTGATCAATCGGCAAATGATCCTCCCGTTGGATAGATACTGTGGCACCCAAAAAATCAAAGTTGGAAAGTACAAAAGCTTTAAGATCAAAATCTGGTGCAACTCTTTCCTTTTCATACTTCTCGTTGATTTCTGCGACAGGAAATAAAGGTACTGCATCTGTCATCATCTTTTGATCTTCAAAGATCCTTGATCTTTGGACATCATCAAAAAGTGCCTGAATATCCCTGATATAAAGTTGTGTATTCATTCTATTTTTTAGGGTTTATTTTTAATTTATTCATAATAACAGCTGATATGATCAACAGTGAGAGTGGTATCAATGAAAGATAAAAAGCACGCTGCCCGCTGAATTCCTGAAATACAAAACCGGTGATGATCGAACCTATCGTTCCTCCAATTGCGGAAAAAACAACAATAAGCCCGGACATCGCACTATGTAAATATTTAGGTATGGATGCTAAAATAACAGAATTGATACTCGGGTAGATCGGAGCCAACAGACCTCCCATAAGTGGAAACAGATAGACTACAACCGGGGCATTGAACCATGTTGTACCTGTACTGATTTCAATGTTATGGGTTAGGGGTAAGACAAATAGTAAGCTTATGGCAAAACCTATCACACAAAATGACACAACATAAATCCAGCTGAATTTCTTGGAAAAGAAACCCGATAAAAACCTTCCCAATGCAAATGCTCCGGCTAAAACAGCCCCTGCCTGTATACTCATAGAAGTGGGTAATCTGAGGATCTCCTTATAAAAAGTGGGTGTCCAGGTTTGAAAGCTCTGCTCCACTAAGACAAACAGAAAAGCACACACAAGAAAAAACAATACTTTTTTGTAACTGAATAAGCTTATGCTATTCTTAATATCTCCTAGTAAATCTGTCGTTTCACTTCTGGCTTCCTTCTCATTTAACCTTGAGAAGAATAAAAACAAAAACGACAGAGCAGACAATGCACCCAGGACCCAATATACATTAAGCCAATGTGTCGATCTTGGATTATGATCATCAATAAATAAACTAAAAAGTACATTTCCCGCTAATACACCGATCATGAAAAAGCCTTCTAGAAAACCCATAAAACTGGAATGTTCTTTATCAGTATTGGTCACAAGCCCGATGGATGTAAAAACTGAAATTTTAATCAATGCAAAGGAAACTCCTACAATGGCAAATAACAATTTGAAAAACCAGAATGCATTTGAAAAAGGCATGATAAAGCACATCCCACTAACCAGAAAAAGAGCAATCAGCATGGAATTTTTAATTCCGATTTTGGGTAAGAATGAAGCAAGAATAAAGGAGCAGATAGCAATAGGCAGATCTTTAAAACCCTCCAAAACACTCGCTGAGGATTTTGAAATCCCGAAATTCTGCTGGACCTGCAGGATCACCGTTCCTACTGAGTTCAGAAGAATGGCAAAAACAAAATAGTTTAAAAACAGAATAGCCTTTATGTTGAAATTTCGCATTAAATTAATTTCTTGTTGGCTAAGATAGAAGCATTTGCCTTAACGTTAATTTAACATAGTAAATATATATTTGAACTATATTAATATAATTATTATTTTTATACCATAAATATCATTAATCTAATGAAAGTTAGCTTTGAAAGAGTTTTACCTAATGAGAAAAGCTCCTTTCGCACATTACATAATAACTCCCCCATTTCTGAATTTAAGTGGGAATATCACTACCATCCCGAAATTGAATTGGTGTGCGTAATTTTCGGGAGTGGAACCCGGCACGTAGGCTATCACAAAAGCAATTATTCAAATGGAGATCTGGTACTGATAGGTTCGAATATTCCCCATTCCGGATTTGGTCTGAATTCCATTGATCCGCATGAGGAAATAGTCCTTCAGTTCCGTGAAGAGATATTACAATTCCCTGAACAGGAAATAGAAGCACGCTCTGTTAAAAACTTACTAGAGCTTTCCAAATATGGAATTCATTTCAGCCCGGCTACAAAAAATGCATTACTGCCTAAGCTGAAAAAAATGCTGGAAACTGAAGGCTATAAAAGATATCTGCTTTTGCTTGATATTCTTTTTGATCTTTCTACCCGTAAGGATTATAATCTGCTCAATAAAGAGATTATGCCTTACACAATCATTTCAAAAAATAAGGCCAGGCTTGAAAATATATTCACCTATGTGGAGCATCACTACGATAAGGACATCAATATAGAGGACGTCGCAAAGCTTGCCAATCTTACGCTTCCGGCATTTTGCAATTTCTTCAAAAAAGCTACACAAATTACTTTTACAGAGTTTGTCAACCGTTACCGTATTAACAAAGCCTGCCTGCTGATGGTTCAGGATAAAAGCATTTCGGAATGCTGTTACAGCTGTGGTTTCAACAATGTAACTTATTTTAACAGGATGTTCAAAAAATACACCGAACAAACACCTTCAGAGTTTATCAGGAATTCTTCACATGAGAAGATTGAGAGCGTGGACCCACCTCTAAAAGTAGTTCAGAAATCTTTTTAGATATTTATACTTACACAAATAAAAAAGCCATTCCAAAAAGAAACAGCTTTACTATCTTATTATTATAATAGGTTGAAAAGAAAATATAAAAAATTCAGGTTTGAATTTCAATCTCTATTTCAATTCAATAATTATTTCCATTTAATGTTACATCCCATGCTCGGTCTTTGAATCTCTTCCTGTGGTTCTCCCAACAGAAGGTTTTCAAAAGCAATGATCAGGTCTTCACCTGTAACATCTTTGTGATTTCCAGGTCTTGAATCATCCATCTGACCTCTGTAAACAAGATCCAGTTTATCATCAAAGAAATAAAAATCCGGAGTACATGCTGCATCATAAGCCTTAGCAATACTTTGACTTTCATCATATAAATAAGGAAAATCAAATTTTCTTTCAATCTGGAACTCGATCATTTTTTCAGGAGAATCTGCGGGATACTTTTCAATGTCGTTTGCATTTATAGCTATAAACTCAATCCCCTTTTCCCGATAGTCTTCATACAGCTCATTAATCTTATCGATTACATGCAAAACAAACGGACAATGGTTGCACATAAAGATCACCAACGTTCCTTTTTCTCCTTTCAGATCATCCAATGACTGAATTTCATTACTTTTTGACGGGTTAGGAAGTTCAAAAAACGGAGCTCTTGTTCCTAATGCCAACATATTTGAGGGAGTATTCATATCCTTTATTTCTTTGCCTACAAAGATAAAATTTCTTTTATGATTGGGCAATTCAGGTTTTTATAAAGTTCAGTTAAATGTTAAAATAAAAATATTATTCAATATTATTTGGAAGTTACAAGTTAATATTCGTAGTTTTGCTAACGCTGTTAGTAAAAAAATATCATGGGATTACATGAACGCCGTCAAAGAGAAAAGGAGTCTATCCGTGCAAACATTTTGCAGGAGGCATTCACTTTGGCAAAAACAGAGGGCTGGGCTTCACTTTCCATTAGGAAAATAGCTGACGCGATTGAATACAGTGCTCCGGTTGTTTATGATTACTTTGAAAATAAAGAAGCTATTTTATTTGAGATTTCTTTAAATGGGTTTAAACTTTTACACAAAGAATTGGTAAAAGCTCAGAAAAAATATGACAGTCCTGAAGAGCAGCTTACTGCCATTGTAGATACATATTGGAAATTTGCTTTTAAAAATAAAGAATATTACCAGTTAATGTTTGGATTGGGAATGCAATGCAGTGGTAAAGGGCAAATGAAGGAAGAATTTTCTTCTTTCCAGGATATGATCTACGACTGTACATACAATATTATTAAGAAAAACGGATCTAATCCGGATAATGCATGCCATATGTCACATGCTTTGTTTTCTGCGGTACATGGCTTAATATCAATTATGATGATGCGTAATTCTGATATTCCTGCCACAATGAACAAAACTACCCTGGATGAAACAGTGGCAGCTTTTATTAAGTCTTTGTAAATTTTTTTTGAACCAAACCTTAACACTGTTAGGAAAAATAGCACAATTAAATTAGATTTTTAAACAAAATTAGCATTAAGAACTTCAAAGGATTTAACGATAATACAATCATAAATTCAACCCTGAACATTAACACTGTTAGTAAAATTAACGCGATACACCTCACCTTTATATACTTAAAAACAACATTAAAAACTTTATGATTATGGAAATGACGATCTAATTCTAGTATTAATAATTCTGTAATTTTTTTTAAACTTATCATTAACACCGTTAGAAAAAATAACACGAATTATTAAAAAAAACAACATTATTAAATTTTCAAACGCTTAACAAAACAAATTAAATTTTAATGAAAATACCTGGAACAATGAGGATCTTATTACTTATAACAAGTATTATCCTTTTACAGAACTGCAGTAAGGCCGCAGAAAATTCGAATCAGGCCCCTCCTGCACCAGAATTACCGGTTTATACTGTAATTACTTCTCCAGCTACAACATATCAGGAATTCCCGACTGCATTGGAAGGAAAAAACAATGTGGAAATCAGATCACAGGTGGATGGTTACCTGGATAAAATATATGTAGAAGAAGGAGCCTTCGTAAGAGCAGGCCAGCCCCTGTTCAAAATCGATTCAAGAGCTTATGGTGAACAAATGAATATGGCACAGGCCAATTTACAGGCTGCTAATGCTAATATTCAGAAAGCCAAAGTAGAGGTAGACCGCCTTCAGCCGTTAGTAGCTGCGAAAGTGGTATCTGATGTACAGCTTAAAACAGCAAAAGCCAATTATGCAGCCGCTGTTGCAGCCGCATCACAGGCTCAGGCATCGGTAGGAAATGCGAGAATCAATGTAGGATTTACAACAATCACAGCACCGGTAAGTGGTTATATTGGAAGAATTCCTTATAAAAAAGGAAGTTTAATTTCAAGAACAGATCCAAACCCTTTAACTTTATTATCCGACATCAGCGAAATATATGCGTATTTTTCTCTAAGTGAACTTGATTTTATCGCTTTTCAAAAGAAATACCCGGGTGCGTCTCTGGAAGAAAAACTGAAAAATATGCCGATGGTAGAATTGGTAATCGCTGACAACACCATCTATTCTGAAAAAGGAAAAATGAGCATTGTAGACGGCCAGTTCGATAAAAGTACGGGAGCAATCAGTGTACGTGCGGTATTCCCAAACCCTCAGGGGGCACTAAGAACGGGAAATACCGGAAGAGTGCGTATGCCTCAGCTTCTTACCAATATTGTGGTTATTCCACAAGAATCTACATTTGAGATTCAGGATAAAACATATGTATATGTCGTGGGAAAAGACAAAAAAGTAACGAGCAAACCAATCACTATTTCTGGAAAAACAGAAAGCTATTACTTCATTTCCGACGGAATTTCTGTAGGTGACAAGATTGTATATCAAGGTCTTGGAAGCTTAAAAGATGGTGCTACGATACAACCGAAAGCAGTATCTTCTGACAGCTTGTTCAAATCAAAACCTTTGTAAACACCTGTACCATTACAGAAGACTTAAAAAAATAAACTTCTTATGTTAAAACAATTTATAGAAAGACCAGTGCTCTCTACGGTCATCTCCATAATATTACTATTACTGGGAATACTGTCGGTTTTCAATCTTCCGATTACATTATTTCCGGATATCGCGCCTCCTACCGTTCAGGTAACGGCCTTTTATCCGGGTGCCAATGCGGAAGTGGTAGCACGTTCTGTCGCTGTCCCTATTGAGGAAGCGGTGAACGGGGTTGAAAATATGACCTACATGACTTCCAATTCAAGTAATGACGGATCGATGACTTTGAGCGTTTATTTCAAACAGGGCTCAGATCCTGACAACGCTGCGGTAAACGTTCAGAACAGGGTATCAAAGGCAATGAGCCAGCTTCCTCAGGAAGTGGTTCAGGCCGGAATATCAACTCAGAAAGTACAGAACAGTATGATCATGTTTATGGGATTATCCAGTGATGATCCGAAACAATATGACGAACTGTTTTTACAAAACTACCTTAAGATCAATGTAATTCCACAGATACAACGTATTCCGGGAGTTGCACAGGCACAGGTATTCGGTACACAGGATTATTCCATGCGTATATGGCTGAAACCGGATCGTCTGGCAGCTAATAATTTATCTCCGCAAGAGGTAATGACAGCTATTAAAGATCACAACCTTGAAGCTGCTCCGGGACGTCTTGGCCAGGGAAGTAAGGAAACTTACGAATATATCCTTAAATATAAAGGAAAACTGAACAAGAATGCGGATTATGAAAACATAGCTATTAAGGCAAATGATGATGGTTCCTTCCTGAGATTAAAAGATGTTGCAAGAGTAGAATTCGGCTCTTATACATATACAGCAACCAACAGGGTGGACGGAAAACCTGTAGCAGGTTTCGCAATTTTGCAGACTGCAGGTTCTAACGCGAATGAGATTCTTACTGAAATTGAAAAGCAGGTAGACGAGCTTAAAACTACACTGCCGAAAGGAGTCAATCCAATTATTATGTATAATTCCAAAGACTTCCTGGATGCTTCTATTGATCAGGTGGTGGAAACATTAGTGATTGCGTTTATCCTTGTATTTATCGTAGTTTATATCTTCCTTCAGGATTTCAGATCTACGTTAATCCCGGCGATTGCGGTTCCGGTAGCTATTATTGGTACCTTCTTCTTCCTGCAGTTATTCGGATTCAGTATTAACATGCTTACTCTGTTTGCCTTAATTCTTGCGATTGGTATTGTGGTGGATGATGCCATTGTGGTGGTAGAAGCAGTCCATTCCAAGATGGAACATACAGGAATGCCTGTGGAAAACGCAACGGTAAACTCGATGAGTGAAATTTCAGGAGCGATCATTTCCATTACTTTAGTAATGTGTGCTGTATTTATTCCTGTTGGTTTCATGCAGGGACCTGCTGGGGTCTTCTACAGACAGTTCGCTTTCACCTTGGTAATTGCGATCCTTATTTCAGCTGTAAATGCATTAACATTAAGTCCTGCTTTATGTGCTCTTTTCTTAAAAGATCCACAGGATGGAGAGCATGGTCATGAGAAAAAAGGATTTGGTGCAAAATTCTTCAATGCATTCAATACCAGCTTCAATAACATGACTCAAAAATATATCTATAGCCTTAAATTTTTAATTAAAAATAAATGGGTAGCTGTAGGTGGATTAGCCGTATTAATTGCAGCAAGTGTTATCTTAATTAAAAAGGCACCGTCAGGATTTATTCCAACAGAAGACCAAGGTTTTGTTTTATATGCGGTAAACACTCCTCCGGGAAGTTCATTGGACAGAACCCAACGTGCAACAAAACAAATTGATAAAATCGTAAACGGAGAAAAAGCAACCAACCACTTATGGGTAGCGGATGGAGTAAACTTTATCAGTAATGCAAATGCTTCTCCTTACTCTGCCGGATTTATCAAATTAAAAGATATTGACAAAAGAGGTGATGTAAAAGATCCGGATCAGATTGCTGCCGGGTTAACGGGAAAAGTGAGCCAGGTAAAAGATGCCAGCGCATTCTTCTTTAACTTCCCTACAATTCAAGGTTTCGGTAACGTAAGTGGATTTGAGTTTATGTTACAGGATAAAACCAACGGATCTTTTGAACAGTTGGGAGCTAATACCCAGGCGTTCATTGGTGAGCTGATGAAACGTAAAGAAATTGCATTTGCCTTCACCACTTATGCTGCAGGAAATCCACAATACACTATAGAAGTGGATGCGGATAAAGCAAACCAGCTGGGTGTATCTGTTACGGATCTGATGCAGACCATGCAGATTTATTTCGGTAGTAGCTTCGTTTCGGATTTCAACAGATTCGGTAAGTACTACAGAGTAATGGCACAGGCTGATATTCCTTATCGTACAGACATCAATTCTTTAGAGGGAATTTATGTTAAAAACAAACAGGGAGAAATGGTTCCTACCAAAACATTAGTAACCTTGAAAAGGACTTTCGGGCCGGAAACCGTAACAAGAAATAACTTGTTCAATGCGGTAACCATTAACGGAACTCCAAAACCAGGATACAGTACCGGTGACGCGATTAAAGCTGTGGAAGAAGTCGCTAAACAGTCTCTTCCGCGTGGATATGGATATGAATGGACAGGTATTACCCGTGAAGAGATCAAAACCAGCGGACAAACTGCTTTCATCTTCATGTTGAGTATTTTATTTGTTTACTTCCTATTGGCTGCACAGTATGAAAGCTATATTCTTCCTTTTGCGATTATCCTTACCGTTCCGACGGGGATATTCGGAGTGTTTGCCTTCACAGGGTTAGCGGGAATAGATAATAATATTTATGTACAGGTGGGACTGATCATGCTCGTGGGATTACTGGCGAAAAATGCGATTCTTATTGTAGAATTTGCTGTTCAGAGGAGAAAAGCGGGAAAAACATTGATCGAGTCGGCTCTTCAGGCTTCAAGATTACGTTTAAGACCTATCTTAATGACCTCATTTGCCTTTATCATTGGTATGCTTCCATTGGTTTGGACACAGGGAGCTTCCGCAAAGGGTAACCACTCTATCGGTATCAGTACTGTGGGGGGAATGCTAACCGGAGTAATTTTCGGGATCTTCATTATCCCTGTGATGTATGTGATTTTCCAATATCTGCATGAAAAAATGCCAAGCAGAAAAAAACGCAGACTTCAAAAACAAAATCAGGCTTTAGCGCCAGGTCATTAAGGTCCACTTAAAAGAAAAACAATGAAATTAATAAAGAATATTTTTCTAACTTTTATATTGGCTGTAATAGCGGTTTCGTGTGTGACTAAGGTCGCTTACACGGAACCGGACTTACAGCTTCCGGAAGACTTTCGCTTTAGGGCAACGGCTGATACAGCCAGTGTAGCGAATTTACAATGGAAAGATTTTTTTAAAGATCCTATTTTACAGGGATTAATAGAAAAAGGAATTGCAAATAACCTTGATCTGCAAATTGCTTTAAAACAAGTTGCATCATCACAGGAAAAATTATTACAGGCTAAATACCTTCAATATCCTGATATAGGTTTTGCTGTCTCAGGACAGATTTCAAGACCATCAAAAAA
Source organism: Chryseobacterium sp. Chry.R1 (assembly GCF_039645525.1). Taxonomy (NCBI): domain Bacteria; kingdom Pseudomonadati; phylum Bacteroidota; class Flavobacteriia; order Flavobacteriales; family Weeksellaceae; genus Chryseobacterium; species Chryseobacterium sp. Chry.R1. Next base: position 1,885,231 of record NZ_CP151793.1, on the reverse strand, counting down.
CAGCATGAACGGGCAGAGTCTTAATCTTTTTATAGGAAAAAATCATGTAGAGGATTATAACGCAGCATTCAACCTTTCATGGGAAGCGGATATCTGGGGTAAAATAAAGAATCAGCAGGAAGTTTCAAGAATGCAGTATCTGCAAACTTATGAAGCGACCAAAGCAATCCAGACCCAGGTTGTTGCAGCTATTGCTCAGGGGTATTATAACCTGCTTATGCTGGATAAGCAACTGACTATTGCACAATCTAACCTGGAACTAAGCACCAATACATTATCAATCACTGAAAAAATGTGGGAAAGTGGAGACACTACATCTCTTGGAGTTCAGCAGGCTACCGCTCAGAAGCAGTCTACAGAGCTTTTAATTTCTCAATTGCAGCAAAATATTGCAATCCAGGAAAATGCATTGAGCATATTGATAGGTGAAGCTCCCAATAAAGTCAACAGAGGGATCGAAATGTCTGATACTTCTTTGTCTCAGGATCTTTCCACAGGACTTCCGGCAAAAATGGTAAGCCGTCGCCCTGATGTACGCCAGCAGGAATTGGTATTACTGGAGTCCAACGCCATGGTAGGAATTGCACAAGCTAACATGTATCCTTCATTAAAGATTACAGCAAACGGCGGAATCAATTCTTTTAAATTTGACAATTGGTTTCAGATTCCGGCTTCATTATTCGGATCCGTTTTGGGAGGAATTACACAGCCGATCTTTCAAAAAAGACAGTTGAAAACCGATCTTGCGGTTGCTAAAATTCAGAGGGAGAAAAATGTACTGGCATTCCGTCAGTCTGTTTTAAATGCAATGGGAGAAGTTTCCGATGCGTTGGTTTCCAATGAAAATTTAAAGGTTCAGGAACAAAAAGCAACTGAGCAGGTAACTACATTAAAAGATGGTATTAAAAGTGCTCAAATGCTTTATAAAGGAGGTTTAGCTAATTATCTTGAAGTGATTACGGCACAAGCCAACTCTCTTCAGGCAGAATTAAACCTGGCATCTGTAAAAAGACAAAGATTAAGCAGTATTGTTGATCTGTACAGAGCCTTAGGTGGAGGATGGAAGTAGTCAATTAAATTTAATATTGTTGATAGTGCGGTCTTTAGGGATCGCACTTTTTTTTAATCTTTAAGCGAAAAAAGATTCTGTAGGTATGTTTTCTAAGGAAAATCAAAGAGACATTTCTTAATCTTAAAACATAGTTAAACTAAATTTACTTTTTAAGTTTAACAAGTACTAAAGACTAAAAAGAATTATTGTAAAGCTTTCCGATTAATATATTCAACCAGGTTATTGAAATCATTTTGTGAATACCCTACCTGCAAATAATGAATATCATCCGCTTTCCGATACCACGTTAATTGGCGTTTCGCATATCTCCGGCTATTTTTCTTAATTTCTTCAACAGCAAAATCAAGACTCCAGGTTCCTTCAAAATATGTAAACAATTCTGCATAACCGACCGTATTCAAAGCAGTAAGATGTTTAAATTCTTCAAGCCCTTTAGCTTCATCCAGCAAACCTTTCTCCATCATGATATCCACTCTCCTGTTGATCCTTTCATATAATTCTTCCCTGGGAGCTTCAATTCCCACCCTGATTACATTAAAATCACGGGAATCCTGAGAAACAGATATCAGTTCCGAATACTTTCTGCAAGTTTGCCAGATGATATCAATGGCTCTTAAGAGTCTTCTATGATTATGAATATCAACAACTGAATAGTATTCCGGATCAAGTTCTTTTAAAATTTCCTGTAGTTTTTCAATGCCTTCCGTCTCAAAAATATCCTGTAATTTTTGTTGATTTTCTGTATTAGCCTCAGGAAGGTCGTTCAGTCCTTCGATGACCGCTTTTTCATACATCATGCTTCCTCCGACAAGGATCACGGTATTGTATTTCTTAAAAAGTTCGTTTAGTTTTTGTAAGGCGTCTTCTTCATATTGCCCGATAGAGTAATATTCTTTGACCGAAAGATTTCCAATAAAATGATGAGGAGCTTCGGCAAGTTCCTCTGCTGATGGAGAGGCGGTACCTATTTTCATTTCCGCAAAAAACTGGCGTGAGTCACAGGAAATGATTTCCGTATTGAAATGCTTAGCCAGATCAATTGCCAGTCTTGTTTTTCCAATTCCGGTGGGTCCCACTACTGAAATCAAATTTTTCATCAGTTCACTTTCATTTTTTATCGTCAGATGGAATCTTTATAGATTTCACAGTGCTAATTTAAATGTTTATCTTTGTACGACAATAAAAAACTATGATTTTATCAATGACTGGCTTCGGTAGAGCCGAAGATGTTTTTGAAGGAAAAAAAATATGCGTAGATATTAAATCACTGAACAGCAAGAGCTTTGATTTAAATATCAAAATACCGTTGCGCTATAAAGAAAAAGAATTCGAAATCAGAAAAATCCTTAACGACAGAATTATCCGCGGAAAAGTAGATTGCTACATCTCTGTGGAAAATCTTGAAGAAACCAACGATGTAAAGATTAATAAAAATCTTATTGACTCTTACATCAATGAACTTCGTGCTATCGCCTCAGACGGACCGGATTTCGAATATCTTAAAATGGCAGTAAGACTTCCTGATGCCATCACCTCCAGACCCGACGAACTAACAGAAGGTGAATGGGAAAATTTAGCTGCTATTGTCAACAGTTCAATTGACAGATTTGAAGAATTCAGAAAAGCAGAAGGAAAAACCTTACACCTTGAACTTGAAAAGAATATTCAGAATATCGACAAATATTTATCTGAAGTTGTTCCTTACGAGGAAGTAAGAATCAACAGTGTAAAGGAGCGTTATCAAAAATCCCTGAAAGAGTTTGAAAATGTAGATGAAACACGTTTCTATCAGGAAATGGCATATTTCACGGAAAAACTTGATATTTCTGAGGAAAAGGTGAGACTTTCCCAACATTTAAAATATTACAAAGAGGTGATGGATAATGAAGATTTCAATGGGAAGAAATTAGGTTTCATTTCTCAGGAGATCGGAAGGGAAATCAATACATTAGGTTCAAAAGCCAACCATGCTGAAATTCAGAAGCTGGTGGTGATGATGAAGGATGACCTGGAGAAGATTAAAGAACAAACGTTAAATGTATTATAAAATAGTTGACAATTGATAGTTAACAGTTGAAAGTAACCTATTAACTATCGACAAGCAACTGACAACTATATGGAAAAAGTGATCATATTTTCAGCACCTTCCGGGAGCGGGAAAACAACATTGGTAAAACATTCATTATCCGTATTTCCGGAGCTTAAATTCTCCATCTCCTGTACAACAAGACAGCCGAGAGGAGGTGAAGTACATGCTGTAGATTATCATTTTCTGACACCTGATGAATTCAGACAGAAAATCAGTGAAGAAGCTTTTGTAGAATATGAAGAAGTATATACAGACAAATATTATGGTACTTTAAAATCTGAAGTAGAAAACATCTGGAAGCAAGGTAAAGTAGTTATTTTTGATGTCGATGTTAAAGGAGGGATTTCCTTAAAAAAATATTTTGGAGAAAAAGCATTATCTATATTTATTGAACCTCCTTCCATTGAAGAATTGGAACGAAGATTGATCTTGAGAGATACAGATGATGCAGAAACCATTAAAACCCGTGTAGAAAAGGCGGAAGAGGAAATGACCTACGCCGGAGAATTTGATAAAATTGTCATCAATACGGATCTGGATCAAGCAAAAAAAGAAATAGAAAGTTTAATAAAAAGTTTTATCAGCAACTAATCGCTGGAAGATCAAAGTAAGAAATGAGCACTAATGCCCAAAATCACACTTCTGATTTCTAACCTCTAGCTTCTGGTAATAAAAAAAATTGAGGTTGATATGAGTACCGAAACATTAGAAAAAGCTAAATCTGCAATTCCTGTAAGGGGATTTTTAGATATTAAAGATATAGCGATTCCTCAGGAAGAAGAGCTGGTGAAAGCTATTCTTAAGCTTAAAGAAGAGAAAAATGCGGTTATATTAGCGCATTATTACCAACCGGGAGAAATTCAGGATATCGCAGATTTCCTGGGAGACTCTTTGCAGCTGGCAAGACAGGCTAAAGAAACCAATGCAGATATGATTGTATTCTGCGGTGTCCATTTTATGGCAGAGGCAGCTAAGATCCTTAACCCTACAAAAAAAGTTGTTCTTCCTGATACCATGGCCGGATGTTCATTGGCTGACGGGTGTAGTGGTGAAGGATTGAGAAAAATGCGCGAACAGCATCCAAATGCTTTAATCGCAACTTACATCAACTGTAATGCAGAAACGAAAGCAGAAAGTGATATTATTGTAACCAGCTCCAATGCGGAAACGGTGATCGAGGCCTTACCTAAAGACCGACCTATCATTTTTGCACCAGATAAAAATCTTGGAAGATATCTTTCTAAAAAAACAGGCCGCGATATGATCCTTTGGGATGGAAGTTGTATAGTTCACGAAGCCTTTTCAATGGAAAGAATTGCTCAGCAATTGGCTGATAATCCGGATGCAAAACTAATTGCACATCCTGAAAGTGAAGAAGCTGTTTTAAAATTAGCCCACTTTATAGGTTCTACTTCTGCGTTATTAAACTATGTAGAAAAAGACGACTGCCAGAAATTCATTATCGCTACAGAAGAAGGTATTCTGCACGAAATGAAAAAACGTGCTCCTCATAAGGAACTGATTCCGGCATTGGTTTTCGATGAAAGCTGCAACTGTTCAGAATGTTTCTATATGAAACGAAACACTATGGAAAAGCTCTATTTGTGTATGAAATATGAACTTCCGGAAATTCTTATCGACGAAGAACTTCGTTTGAAGGCCTTAAAGCCAATTGAAGCCATGCTTGATCTTTCAAAAAGCATCAAATAAATAAAAAGCACTGTTATCACAGTGCTTTTTTTGATTTATTTTTATTCGAAACAAAAAGTGTTTAGCTCTGGATTAACATGGAGGAAGTTCTATTAATCTCGCTTTACAGCATTCCGGCATTGCATTGAATACAGCACATGATTCCGGATCCGGACCAAATGGACCGGAAGGACAAACGTGATTACAATTCCCACTGCCATTAATTGCTTTTAAATGTTCTCTGTTTAAAATTTTAAAATTTTTCATGTCTGATCTACTTTTACATATAATATTCCATTAAGAATTACATCAGACATTTACTAATTAGTAGTCAGGTCAAAACAATCAGCACTTACCAGTACTCTGGTTTTACAACATTCCGGGAGCGCCTTAAAAGCGTCACAAGAGTATGGGAATCCAGGTCCGTAAGGTCCCGGAGGACAGTTTTCGTTGCATGTATCGCCACCAATTACAGACTTTAAGTCCTTTCTGTTGATTCTTTTTAGATTTTTCATAGCCATTTTTTTTGATTAGTGAAAATTAGTCCGGTGCACACTCGTAGCTTAACAAAACTTTAGGTTTACAACATGCTGGCAAAGCATCGTAGTCCGCACATGATCTGGGGAATCCAGGCCCGTAAGGTCCCGGAGGACAGGCATAGTTACAAGTTGCTCCTCCATTAACTGATCTTAATTTTTCTCGTTTTAATTTGATTAGATTTTTCATATAATTCTATTAAGTTTGAATTATAAATATAGCAAATACATTTGAATTTCAGAGAATTAAACCTATCAAAACATAAAAAAGGTTACTCATCTTTGAATAACCTTTTCTTACGCTACATTGTAATTGGTCCGGCACACGCAGGACTCAGAAACGCCTCATTCTTACAACACTGTGATAACAATTGATAGGCAGCACAGGAATGGGTCGCCCCTGACCCCGGTGGGCCGTAAGTATTTCCTGCCGGACAGCCACCAGGGCAAGATCCTCCGTTAATCATTTTTAATTTTACTCGTGATAATTTTTTCATAATGAATATTTTAATCAATTTAAATTCTAAAAGTCAGTTCATCACACCATGGGTGGGTAACAGGTTCCTCCAGGAGTACGCCAGCAACCCCAGCCTCCTTGTCTGAAACACACATATGCTGCTCCGCCACAAGTATCAATCTGAAATTGGGTAAATCCCCCATTCACTTTTTTCTGCTCTTCTCTGGAGAGCTTCTTTAACTTTTCCATACACTCAAGTTTTGTTATTTGTATTCGGATTAAATTTTTGATATAAAAATGAGAATCATAAAATCCAAAACAAAGGAGTATTTAATATCTGTACAGGATCAATAAGTAAGTGTAGAGGTTTTTATTGTTTTGGTGATCTCCCAATAACCGTATATATAAAAGCAATCATTCTAACAGTCTAAAGGTGGTCATAAAAAAGAAATGCAAAATCGTATTTATCTATGTCTATCAAAGGAATACAATACATCTGCTAAAATTTGAGTCTAAAAAAAATTACATTAAATTGGATTAAAAATTTTTATTTTCCAAAATAACTTCTACATTTGTTACTTCAAAGATGCAATCAGTACAAAACATATCTGTAACTATTTATCCGGAGTTCTCTGCTTCGGTTGCATCATCCATTATTATTTCTACTACAACTACAACCCCATAACGGGGTAGATTTTCACATATTATTTCAGGTACCTCGTACTCTTTTTTTAAAGAGTAACATTTTTATTTTTTCCCAACCTTAAAAATATACAATGAAAGTCTTAAAATTCGGCGGAACTTCTGTTGCCCATGCACAGGCAGTTCTGCAAGTCGAAAAAATTATAAAAAAAGAATCTTCCGCTAAGCAAATTGTCGTTGTAGTTTCAGCATTACATGGAGTAACAGATTTATTGATCAAGGCAGCAGAGCAAGCTTCCGAGGCTGATGAAAGTTACCCTCATCATCTTAAAATCCTTGAAGAAAAACATCTGAACCTTGTAAAAGACCTTCTTCCCATTTCAGCACAAAGTGCATGGCTAAGTTTTGTAAAAAAGCACTTTAATGATATTGAAGATATTTGCAACGGGATATTCACCTTGGGAGAATTTACCCCCAGAATTAAAGATAAGATCGCTTCTTATGGCGAGTTCCTCTCTTCAAATATCATTACGGCAAGGTTTGAATCTGCCGGGCTGGACGCCGTATGGATGAATTCAGCTGATTATATCAGAACAAATACCCATTATACACGGGCAAAAGTTGATTTTAATGTGAGTAATAATAATCTCAGACATTATTTCGAAACCAATCCAAGGCAGATTTACGTAGCACCAGGTTTTATAGCAAGTGATGAACATGGCAACAGAACAACTCTGGGAAGAGGAGGTTCAGACTACTCCGCTGCAATTATTGCTTCAGCCATTAACGCTGAGGAGCTTCAGATATGGACAGATGTCAGCGGAATGATGACAGCCGATCCAAGGCTTGTATCCCAGGCAAAAGTTATTCCTGAAATAACTTATCAGGAAGCAATGGAATTATCCCATTTCGGAGCAAAAGTACTTTATCCGCCAACCATTCAGCCGGTCATGATAAAGAATATAGATCTTCGTATCAAAAATACTTTTAATGCGGATGCTTCCGGAACTTTAATCTCTCATGATCTGCAGAATACTGATCCGGAACAAATAGCTGTTGGTATTTCCAATATGAACAATATTGCTCTTCTCACTCTTGAAGGAAGCGGAATGGTTGGAATTCCCGGAATCTCTGCCAAGCTTTTCCAGTGTTTAAGCCACGAAAAAATAAATGTTATTCTAATCACCCAAAGTTCTTCTGAGCATTCAATCACCCTTGCAATTGATGAAAAAGAGCTTTTTCACGCGGAAAGCGCAATCAATCTTGCATTTGAAGATGATTTGAAACTTCAGAGAATTGAACCTGTAAAAATTGAAAACAGGCTTTCGATTGTGGCGGTTGTAGGAGAAAATATGAAAAGCAGAAGCGGTGTAAGCGCCAAGATGTTCAGCTGTCTTGGAAATAACGGGATAAACATCAGGGCTATTGCACAGGGTTCTTCGGAAAAAAATATCAGCATCGTAATTGCTGAAAATGATACAAAAAAAGCAGTAAACATTCTGCATGAAGAGTTTTTTGAGTCAGAAATCAAACAGGTACATCTTTACATCTGCGGAACAGGAAATGTAGGCACTAAGCTTATACAGCAGGTGTATGCCCAGAATAAATATCTTAGAGATCATCTATCTCTTAACCTGAGAATCGCCGGTCTTTCCAACAGTCGGAAAATGGTATTTTTGAATGAAGGAATTCCGGAAAATGAGTATGTCAACTTGCTTGAAAACGGAGAAAAAGCTTCTACTCATCAATTTAGCAGGGAGATCGTAACAAGAAATCTTAGAAACTCGGTCTTTGTAGACCTTACAGCCAATGCTGAGATCCCGGAAATTTATGAGAACCTGTTAAAAAAGAGTGTCAACATTGTAGCCTGTAATAAAATAGCAGCCGCATCAGATTTTGAAAATTATAAAAAGCTGAAAAACCTTGCTAAAAACCACAATTGTAGATTTTTCTTTGAAACCAATGTAGGGGCAGGACTTCCTATTATCGGAACTATAAATGATCTGGTGAGAAGCGGCGATGCTATTACTTCCATTAAGGCCGTGTTAAGCGGTACTTTAAATTTTGTTTTTAATGAGTACGATGGAACCCAATCATTTTCAGAAGTTGTTGCCCGTGCCCAGAAAGAAGGATTTACTGAACCCGACCCGAGACTCGACCTTGCCGGAACTGATGTGGCGAGAAAAATTTTAATACTTGCACGCGAAGCCGGTTTTCCTCTGCAGTTTAATGAAATCGAGAACATTAGTTTTTTACCGGAAGAATGCATGCAGGGTGATGTAGAAAATTTTTATACCATACTTGTAAAATATGAGGATCATTTTAAAAATCTATTTGACCAGGCTAAAAAGGCCGGAAAAATTTTAAAATATGTCGCAGAGTTTGACAATGGTAAAGCAAAAGTTGGATTACAGCATATAGCGCCCGACAGTGATTTGTTTCATCTGTACGGAAAAGACAATATTGTTATTTTCAAAACTTTAAGATATTCCGAGCAACCCCTGGTTGTAAAAGGTGCAGGTGCAGGTGCTGAAGTTACAGCAAGTGGTGTTTTTGCAGATATTGTACGTTCCGTTTAAAAAAAATCTATGAAAAGTATAAAAATTAAAGTCCCGGCAACCGTCGCTAATCTGGTTTGTGGTTTTGATATCCTGGGCATGGCGATCAATGAGCCATATGATGAAATGGAAGTAAGACTATTGGAAACACCTGATATTATTGTCCGCCATACCGATGGCTTCAATCTTCCGGAAGAAGCTTCAAAAAATGTAGCAGGAATTGTTCTTATGAAAATGCAGGAGCATCTTCACCTGAAGAACGGATTTGAAGTCATTATTCATAAACACATCAAACCCGGCAGCGGCCTCGGTTCCAGTGCTGCCAGTGCTGCAGGTGCCGCTTTTGCGGCAAATATCCTGATAGGAAATATTTTGTCCAGGGAAGAAACAATTCATTTTGCGATGTTTGGAGAAGAGCTCGCTTCCGGAGTACGGCATGCGGACAATATTGCTCCGTGTATTTATGGAGGGATCACCCTTGTGAAATCCTCAGATCCTATTGATATTATTTCCCTGAATACTCCTGGTTTGTTCATTGCCGCTGTGCATCCGCAGGTTGAAGTAAAAACATCTGACGCAAGACAGATCCTTAAAAAAAATATTCAGCTGAAAGATGCCATAACGCAATGGGGAAATATTGCCGGGCTCATTGCCGGTATTGAGAAAAATGATCTATTCCTGATTGGGAGAAGCCTGAATGATGTTATTGTAGAACCGGTTCGAAGCATTTTGATTCCGGAATTTGATACCATTAAAAGAAAAAGCCTGGAAATGGGAGCACTGGGGGGAGGAATTTCAGGATCAGGGCCTTCTGTTTTCATGTTAACGGAAAAGAAAAAAACGGCCGGGGATATTGCCATGATGATGAAATCGGTTTATGATCAGATCAATATCAATAGCATGGTGTATGTATCGGATATTAATTCTACCGGGATCATCATAGAAGAACAGAATAACTAAAAAACAGAAAGATGAACTATTACAATTTAAAAGATAAAAAGGAAAAGGTAAGTTTTAAAACCGCTTCAATTAAGGGGCAGGGAAAAGAAAAAGGGCTGTTTTTTCCGGAAAACATTCCGTTGTTTAATACCTATTTCACTCAGAATCTGAACCGGTTTTCAGATGAAGAGATTGCTTTTCAATGCATGAAAGACTTTGTAGATAAGGAAATTCCGGAAAATGAATTACGACAAATTATTTCGGAAACAATTTCTTTTGACATTCCTTTAAAAAAAATTACAGATAGCATATCCGTACTCGAGCTATTCCACGGCCCTACCCTCGCCTTCAAAGATGTAGGAGCAAGGTTTATGAGCCGCTGCTTATCTTACTTCTTAAAGGGAGGACAGAAAAAAGTAACAGTCCTGGTTGCTACATCCGGGGATACCGGAGGGGCTGTTGCCCATGGTTTTTATAATGTGGATGGAATCGATGTGGTTATTTTGTATCCGAAAGAAAGAGTAAGTCCTGTTCAGGAAAAACAATTGACAGCCTTAGGAGGAAACATTACCGCTTTAGAAGTAAATGGAACTTTCGATGACTGCCAGAGCCTTGTAAAACAGGCATTTTCAGATCCGGAAGTCAATAATGAATTATTCCTTACTTCTGCCAATTCCATTAACATTGCGAGATGGTTACCACAACAGATCTATTATCTGCTGGCTTTAAAACAGTGGCAAAAAACTGAAAAAGAAAATCCTGTCATTTGTGTTCCCAGCGGAAATTTCGGAAACATCTGCGCCGGATTGATGACTTACATGAGAGGACTTCCTGCAGACCATTTTATCGCTGCATGTAACGCCAATGATGTAGTGCCCCATTATTTAAAAACACAAATCTTTGAACCTAAAGAAACAGTAGCAACCCTTTCCAATGCAATGGATGTCGGAAATCCCAGCAATTTCATCCGTATTCTTGAAATGTTCCAGCACCAATTTGAAGATCTCAATCATATTATTTCCGGATATTCCGTAAATGACGAAGAAACTTTAGCAACCGTCAGGAAAGTCTGGAAACATCATGCATATCTTCTCGAACCCCATGGAGCAGTTGCCTATACTTCTTTAGAAAACTATCTGAAGCAAAATCCTGAAAAGAAAGGTTTTATCCTGGAGACAGCTCATCCTGTAAAATTCCCCGATGCTGTGGAAAAAGCCATTGCACAAGAAATTGATATTCCGGAATCATTGGCAGATTTAATGAAAAAGGATAAAAAAACCGTTGAAATTAATTCAGATTTTCAAGAATTAAAACGATTTTTGCTGAACAAAAACTGAATTTTATGAGCAAGATCTTTTTGGAAGATGTGAAAATATATGCGTACCATGGTGTTTTACCTGAAGAAAACATCATCGGTACTTACTACATTTTAAATCTAGAGATCCATACCGATCTCTGGAAAGCTGCAGAATCAGATGATCTGAATGATACCATCAGCTATGCGGATATCAATGATATTATCCTTGAAGAAATGAAAGTTAAATCAAAACTTCTGGAACATGTGGCCGGAAGAATTATTTCAAAAATTAATGAAAACTTTCCTGAGGTTTCTTATATCAAGCTTAAAATCACCAAAACAGCTCCTCCTATGCAGGGAGAAATGAAAGGTGCAAGTATTGAACTGGAAAAAAGTTTTAATCCAAATAATTAAAATCATTAATTTCACTCTCTAAAATTTAAAGAATTGAAATCCATTAAAATTATATTATTACTGCTTTGTATCAATATTTTTGGCCAGCCTAAAGTTGACAACCAGCTGGCTGATTATAATTTTCCAAAGATAAAATCCAGCATTACCATGCCGGTTACCATTCCGCTTGCCGAAATTGGTAATATCATCAATTCTTCAGTAAAAGAATTGATCTATCAGGATGATTCCTACACGGATAACAACAATGACCAGTTTAAAGTAAAAGTATGGAAAACCCGGCCTATACGACTTGTAGGGGGAACGAATCAGAACCTTTTAATTGAAGTTCCTTTGAAAATATGGGCAGAGAAAGGGATTGGTACCCTGGGACTTTATACTTACCAGAATACTACATTTGAAACGGTAATGTATTTCAATACCTCCCTTAATTTCAAAAATAACTGGACTATTGTTACCAATACGCAGCCTATGGGATTCAAATGGGTTACCAAACCGGTTCTTGATTATGGAAAGATACAGATCCCGATTACCGCACTTGTTGAAAAAAGCCTGAAAGAGCAACAACTGAAATTTTGCAAAACAATAGATCAGCAAATGGGTACCCAGCTTAATTTCCAGCAATATGCAGTAATGGCCTGGAATGTTTTCGCGCAGCCTTTTAACATTTCGGAGGAATACAACACATGGCTGAAAGTAACCCCTGTAAATGTAAATATTACTCCATTGAAATTCTATGGAAATCAGATTGATGCCAATATCGGAATTGACATTTACTCCGAAACCTTTACCGGAAGTAAACCGGCATCTTCCGCTCCTATTAAAACAGCAGCTAACTTCAATTTCACCCCTGTACTTGGAGACCAGTTTTCGCTTCAGACAACGGCCAATGTTCCTTTTACCGAAGCGTCTAATATTGCCAGAAAAATGTTCCTCGGAAAGGAATATGATGTTCGCGATTCTAAAGTAAAAATTACCGATATCAGGGTATACGGCGTTGAGAACAGAATTATGATCGAAGCTCAGACCGAAGGGTATATAAAAGGAACTGCACTTATTTCGGGAATTCCTGTTTATGATGATGCCAGGAAAAAAATTGTACTGTCCGATACTAAGTTTAAGCTGAAGACAATGAATATCCTCCAAAAAACAGCAAGCCTTCTATTTCAGGGAAAAATTGTAAGAATGATAGAAGAAGAATATGGTATCCCAACACAGGAACTGGTAGATACTTCAAAGAAAAGTATTGAAGAAGCTTTTAATAAAGAATATTATAAAGGGCTAAAGATGAATGGAAGGGTTTTTAATCTGAAGCCAGGCCAGATCCTTCTCGGTACATCAGGAATTACTGCAGTCATTGATACTAACGCTTCTTTAAAACTCATCATCAATGGCATTTAAATAAAACACAACACCAAAAACTAAACTATTACCATGAGAAAATACTTACAGATTGTTGACAGACACAGAGCATCACAAGGCCTCAGACTTGCGAATTATATTATTGATCTTATTTTCAGCTATATCCTGATCCTTATATTATTGGGTGTATTGGGAATTGCCTATGCATTTATTACAGGAAATACCGTAGAAGAAATAGGTTACAGAATGGAAAATATGAATCCTTTACTGGACCGGCTGATCACCTTATCCGCTTACCTTCTGATGATGTTCCTCACAGAGCTGATCACCCAGGGAAGAAGCTTAGGAAAACTGATCACCGGAACAAAGGTGGTCATGATAGACGGAACCTCTCCCGGTGCAGGTAATTATCTCCTTAGAAATATCATCCGAGGAATCCCTTTCGTAGATCAGTTATCTTTTTTAGCAGATAAAAGTGGATTCCATGATAAATGGAGTGAAACCTGCGTTGTTGTAAAGAAAAATTATGAAGCTGAGTTACAGTTAAAAAGCGATATAAACACGTTGGGAACTAAAGAAAATATCTAAAAAACTTTGATTAAGTCAGAAAAATTTTTATATTTGCACACCTCAAAAATGGTACTTTGGCCGAGCGGCTAGGCAGTGGTCTGCAACACCATCTACAGCGGTTCGAATCCGCTAGGTACCTCAAAGCTTTCCTTTATTTTATAGGAAAGCTTTTTTTATATATCTACGATATTAAATTTCAAATATAATTCACCTTCTTATGATCTCAGTCATAAAAAAAATCAAAAACTACTAGTAAGTTTGTTGTACAATCCTTTAATAATCATCACTTAGTGTCTTTAACTAAAATGGATAATTGTTACTTCCTCTTTATGGGGAAGTTTTTATGTGAAACACTTTTTTAGATCTTATAATATTACAGCCCCTGGAGTCTTTCAATTTTTGGAAGGCTCCTTTTTTTGTAGAAAACTAATAATGAGCATTTATGATTTAAGTCATAAATAAGCTTTAAGGTTCAGAATATATTTGATTAGAGTTCATCACGATCTCGCAACCCTATTTTAACAAATACTTATATATTTATTTTTACGTCCTGGACGTCTTTTAAAATTAAAAGACATCTTTTAATAAAAAATCCCCAACCGAAGTTGAGGATAAAAACTAATAACCATGAAAACTCAATTTAAACATGAGTTACATTTTACATTGAAATATCGTGCCAAGAATTTCATTTATTTTATTTTAACTTAATTTTAAGATTTTACATCAAATAAATATAATTTCTTAACATTAAAAAGCCCCTCAATTGAGGGGGCAAACTTTTACCTTTTGTTCAAGGTTACAACATATATGGAACAGTAAAGATACCTGAACCTGAAAATACACATTATGATCAGAATCATAATTATTGATATTAGGGTAGTTTCAATACATTCTGCTATAATATTCCTGTTTCGCCAGGAGGTTTAATTTTAATCGAGAATTTACCTTTAAATGCATTTGTAAGCTTGGAGCTATATGATGGTACAGTATCATAAAACAAGACCTCCTGTCATTAATACAAGAGGTCTCAAAAACAATAAAAACTTTTATATCATATCATCATATTACCTGTGTATACAATCATCCAATTCTTAATAAGATCGTTTTGACTTTTTGTTTAAGTTTGTCTCATCTTGGCTAAATGCTTATCTAACAAAATTGAAAACTAACGCTCAGAAAAATCAAAAACTCATTTAATAAGAAATAAACAACTGAATACCACACCATTAAAGGTAAGATTTTATTTTTAAATATTTCAACATTTATTGAAATATTTTTCTCTGCTTTGTGACAGTGACTTGAGAAAAAAAATAAGCTCCCATATTTGGGAGCTTATTTTTTACTAATTATTTAATGTATTATTCCTTGATAAATTTCTTTTGGGCTGTACCCTGAGTATCATCAATATCGATAACATATACTCCGTGGATCAGGCTGCTTACATCTATTTTGTTATTTAAGATGATCCCGCTTGTCACAAGCTGACCCGCCGCATTGTATATCTTATAATTAGCTCTTTTGCTAATATTTTTCACATTCAATATTGTATGTACCGGGTTAGGATAAATCAATATTTCCGTTTGGTTGGTTGCATTAGGTACCGGATTTTTAGAGATTCTTACTGTATAATCCTCAACCTCTCCGTTGGCAAATCCTGTACAATTTACAGGGATACCATCTCTCTGCATGGCAACTCTCATTACTACATACTTATAATCTGTCGTACTGATAAACGCATCAGAAGGTACACTGAACGTTCCTGTAATAGGTGTTGTCGTATTGGGTGAAGACACAAGAATTCTCTCATTGATATCAAAGCTTCCGTTTCTGTCAAAATCAATCCATACAGCAATACCTTCATTATATGTATTTCCTGTCCAAGACTTTTCAATAGAAATCTCATTACCTGTAGATCCCTGAATCAGCTGAATAAATTTGGATGTATCAGCTGTAAAGTCTGAATACGTAGTGGCATCTGTACTGCTCTCCATAGTCGGTTTACCGCTTGGTTTTACCGTAACTTTTGAAATATATTCAGATGCTGAGCTTCCCGATTTCATCGGACAATAGATTACTGTAGGTGTTGTGAAGTAGTATGGAAGCGTATAAGTTCCCGGTGTACCACTACAAACATTGGCTACTTCCATTTCATATTTTGTTAACTCCAATAATCCTGTGATAACATAATTATTGTTCGTTACTGCAACTGTTGTCCAGCTTGGTATACCCACTTTTCTATATCTTAAGATATAAGTAGCACCAGGGAAAGAATCCCAAACTACAGTAGCGGTAGTAGTTGTAAGATTAGTAATTGTTAATCCCGGAGGAGGTAAGTCACAGGTTCTTTCAGTTGTGAATACAGCAGGAGAAGACCATCCGTTATAAGTTGTTTCATTATCACACTTATTGGCAATCTGAACCTCGTAAGTTGTATAAACATTCAATCCGCTTAATAAGTACGTATTTGTCGGCGCTAATGGTAAAATAATATCAGCGCTCCATCCTGCGTTACCACTTCCTACAATTCTATATCTCATTTTATAAGATGAACTTACCGCAAGTGGCGACCATGTGATCAACGCAGATGTTGTCGTAATATTACTTGCTGTAACATTCGGAGGTGTCGGATCACATTTCGTTAAAAATTCATTATGAGAATATGTTCCAGGAATACTGTTACAAACTGCCGCTATTTCTACTTCATACAGTGTAGCAGGTAATAAACCTGCCAGGTTATATGTATTAGTGGTTGCAGGAGCCGCTGCCGCTGCCACACTTACCTGAGTCCATGCACTACTAGAACCTACCGGTCTATATCTCACAATGTATGAAGCTCCACCGCTATCTTGTGGCCATGTTAATGTTGCTGCATTATGTGTAATAGCACTTACAGCTACAGTTGGTGTTGCCGTGCTACAGATTAGTAATTTAATATTATCTACAGCTACAGGAGGCTGATTACCACCACTGCTGTCGTTTCTCCATTCAAATACCAGACGCATTGTTGTTCCTGCAAAGCTGCTGATGTTTAATGTACTGTTAAGATATGACTGCCATGTGGTTTGCTGGTTATAGTTATTTCCTAACTGAATTCTTCCCGCACCTGCAGTAATCTGAGTTCCCGCAACAGGCATAAAAGATGATGGAACTAACCAAACTCTTAGGTAATCATAAGAACTTTCTCCATCTGCTTTCCAGTCAAAAGATAATGTAGCAATCGAAGCTCCGGCCGGTACAAGAATATCACGGTAAGCCTGTACTACACTCGTAGAACTTGTAGAATATTCATTCGTAGTTCCGTTTGTATTGGATATATAAATGGAATTAGCAGGGTTTCCGGTTGCTGAACCATATGCCCATTTATTGGTTTGAGTTCCGTTGATGAATCCAAAATCATTCGCTCCTGTAAAGTTTTGATTATATGGGATCGTTGCAGGAATCTGCGTAGTACTGAAACTTGGACCCCCAATCCAGAAACTGCTGTCCGTAGGGCTACATACAGACTTCACCCACCAGTAATAAGTTGTATTTGGCGTTAACGTCGTTAAGTTTACAGAAGTCGTATTACTTGTTCCTGTTGGAGGGGTACCTGCAACAGGCGGAGTATTCGTTGTTGTAAGATAATAAGCATATCCATTGGCAGGTGCCGGCGTCGGACCTGTCCAGCTCAGTACAGCACCTGTTGCTGTTACCCCATTTACAGCCAAAGCTGAAGGTACCACACAAGTAGGAATTGCTAAATTGATATTATCTAAAGCTACAGGAGGCTGAGTACCACCACTGCTATCATTTCTCCATTCGAATACCAAACGCATTGTAGTTCCGGCAAAACTGCTCAGGTCTAAGTTGGTATTAAAATAAGTCTGCCAGGTCGTTTGCTGATTGTAATTACCTCCAACCTGGATTCTTCCTCCTCCGGCAGTAATCTGAGTTCCTGCTACAGGCATAAAAGATGCCGGAACCAGCCAGACTCTTAAATAGTCATAAGAACTTTCTCCATCTGCTTTCCAGTCAAAAGACAAAGTTGTTGCAGTAGTTCCTGCCGGAATAATAATATCTCTGTAAGCCTGAACAACACTCGTTGTTCCTGTAGAATAAGTATTATCGGTTCCGTTATTCGAGATGTAAATGGAATTGGCAGGATTTCCTGTAGCAGAACCGTAAACCCATTTATTAACCTGAGTACCATTCGTAAATCCAAGATCATTACCTGTCGAAAAGTTTTGGCTATATGGAATAGTCGCAGGTATTTGTGTTGTGGTAAAATTATTTCCACTCGCCCAGATACTGCTGTCTGTAGGGCTACATATAGCTTTTACCCACCAATAATAAGTAGTATTAGGAGTTAAAGTTGTTAAGTTCACAGAAGTTGCAGTAGTAGTTCCTGTAGGCGTTGTTCCTGCAACAGGCGGAGTATTTGTAGTCGTAAGGTAATAAGCATATCCGTTCGCAGGTGCAGGCGTAGGCGCTGTCCACGATATCGTTGCAGAATTGGATGTAATGGCTGAAACCGGTGATGCTGTTGGAAGTAAACATGTTGGAATCGACAAATTAATATTATCAATTGCAACAGGTGGCTGGGTTCCTACACTTCCGTCATTTCTCCATTCAAACACTAGACGCATGGTACTTCCTGCAAAGCTGCTGATATTCAAACTTGTATTTAAATACGTTTGCCAGGTTGACTGCTGATTAAACTGTCCCAGCTGAATATTTCCCCCACCAGTGCCAATCTGTGCACCGGCAGTTGGAGTTAATGTAGCCGGAACCAACCAAACTCTTAAATAATCATATGTACTTTCCCCATCTGCTTTCCAATCAAATGCTAAAGTTGCAATTGTGGATCCTGCAGGAATTGTGATATCTCTATAAGCTTGTACAACGCTGGAACTACCAGTATCATACGCGTTTGCTGTCCCTCCGTTATTTGAAATATAAATGGAATTGGCGGTATTTCCTGTTGCGGAGCCATATTCCCATTTATTTGTTTGACTTCCATTAACCAATGTCAGATCATTTGCCGTCGAAAAATCCTGAATATACGGCAGCGTGGCGGGGGCTTGCGCAAGCAAGTTCACGTTGATCAAACAAAGAAGAAGTATTAAAAAAATAGAAAATCTCTTCATAAGTTATCATTATTAATATTAATCCTACAAATCTAAATCGTTTTTTTATAACATTTAGTATATAAATTAATATTTTTTATATGAATGTTATAAATAACAAATATTGAGATAGCGGAAAAAAGTACGGATTAATCACTCTTTACAGAAATGGCAACCAACAAAAAAAAACTGGAGTTCCCATTTAACTCTACTTTTTTACTGAAAAAATGAATTGTAAAATTCAATGTTGGAAATTATTTTTTACTAAAATTAAAAAACAAACGGCCTCCTGAGAGGCCGCAAAAAACACAAATGATGAAAAAAATCTATTTCTAGAGTCGAAATAGAATATCTTAAATATAAAATTTAGCTTTCTATTGCTTTTGATCCGCTCAATTAATGCTGTATCATATACTCATTAAGCTTATTAAACTTGTAATTATTGAATTTAAACTACAATGTACGATCAAAATTTGTATAAATATAATTTTTAAAAAACCAAAAATACTATTTATTTCTAAAATCCATTAATAAAATACTGTTAAATCCCATTTTAGGAAATGATCACAATACTTTGCCGTACTTAATTTCATCAACAATATTTCAAAAATATACTTATCCTCAAAAGTACTTATTTAATATGAATTTAATCAAAACCCATAATTAAATGAAATGTACATTATAAAAGATCCCTGGTATATCCGAGGGATCTTGATGAATAATATTTTAGAAGATTAAAACTTTTTAATGATTAAAAGCTTTGGATTATGCCGCAATTTTCATGCCTACCCATAAAAAATTAACATCCTTCACAATAAATTAACTTTCTTATGATTTTATTATAAACAACTAATCCACAACCAACTGACAATAAAACACTTACAAACAAAACCCTCTTCTTTTCTGAAATTTTTAAAATATATTTTTACTTTTTCTGATTCCTTTCTAATTTTTTAACTTTTGTTAACTAAAATTTGGCTTCATAATTGAAAATACCTAGAAAGCTATCATCTTTTTGATGAGGCAACCTTAGACTAAAAAATTTGAATTATGAAGAATATAGTAATAACAGGTTTATTGTCAGTATTTTTACTGACAGCTTGTAAAAAGGATGATCAGGTGGCGGAAAAGTCACTGGAACAACAGAAAATTGAATTCCAGGCCAAACAACTTGAAATAGAAAAACAAAAGTTGGCGATTGAAAAAGAGAAAATGGCCTATGAATCTCAAAAGAAAGCAGACAGTATTGTGGAATCCAATAAAGCAAAAGCTGTAGCTGC
The DNA here is from genome assembly GCF_039645525.1 of Chryseobacterium sp. Chry.R1. Classification (NCBI taxonomy): domain Bacteria; kingdom Pseudomonadati; phylum Bacteroidota; class Flavobacteriia; order Flavobacteriales; family Weeksellaceae; genus Chryseobacterium; species Chryseobacterium sp. Chry.R1. The sequence goes on along the minus strand of NZ_CP151793.1, from coordinate 1,865,224 downwards.
AAGAAATTCAGAACCAAGAGTCATCACAAAAACCCGAACCATATATAGAGACAGAGAATCAGGTTCACGCAATAGTAATATTGGAAACTACGCAAACAACGGAAGCAATGCTTCTCAGGGAACAACTCAGAAAAGAGGAATGAGTAAGGCTGCTAAGGGAACCATTATCGGTACGGTAGGTGGAGCGGCTGCAGGGGCTATTATCAGTAAAAACAACAGAGGTTTAGGAGCTGTAATTGGTGGTGTTGTAGGTGGTGCAACGGGATATGCAATTGGTAGATCCGGAGACAGAAAGGACGGAAGAGTACAACCTCGTAATTAATAATTATACATAAAAGAATAAAAGATTGCTTATTTTTAAGCAATCTTTTTTTATGATTCTAATTCTGTTTTCCTCTGTAATTATTATCTCCACCCTTCTGGGATGGGGAAAAATTATGGATATGCTTTCAGGAACTTTATTTTCAGGTATTTCAGGAAAAGCTTTTTCGGGAATATTTATCATAAGTGTTATATGGACCTTAATCGCATTTTTCATTCCGCTCAATATCAACGTAGAAATAACAACGATTGCAATAGGTTTGTTCTTTTTTTTTAAAGATAAACTCTATCTGGAATATTATCGGTTTTCAAAAAAAGACATGATTCTGCTGACTGCCATCGTATCGATCATTCTTTTTTGTGGTTCTTATTATCCTTATATTCTGGATCACTTCGGCTATTATGTACCCTCTATAAAATGGCTCACGGAATACGGCCTTGTTAAAGGAATCTCTAATCTAGACCTTACATTAGGGCAAATGTCGGTATGGCATATATTCCAGGCAGGGTTTTCTAACTTTTCTGATCCTTTTCTACGGATCAACGTCATTATATTAATCATTTATGCATTTTATATCATTGAAAAAAAATCCTGGATTCAACTTGGGTTTCTTCCGGTTATGCTTCTCTTTTCTCAGTCCCCAAGCCCGGATCTGCCGGTTATTATTTTTTCGCTGATTATTTTAAATGAAATTTTATCAAAAAATAAAAAATCAGCTCTCCTTTTCGCACTCTCTGTTTTTATTTTCACAATAAAGCCAACCATGATCTGGCTTCCCGTTCTTAGTTTTCTTTATTCAGTCTTTATCATCAAATCGCCTGTAAAGAATATTTTTTTGGGTATGGTAATACTTATTTTGTTTTTCGTAAAAAATATCTGGACATTCGGGTATCCTGTTTTTCCTATTGCTTTTGTTGACTTGGGAATATCCTGGAAAACCAATCCTGAAATACTTAAAAGATCATCTCAGTTTGCCATTCAGAAAACCTATGACATGCAATACACTTTTGAAGAAATTCAAAAATTTTCTTCAACAGATTATATTAAAAACTGGCTCTTTTTAAAAGGTATTAAAGCAAAGATCAATATTTTATTCATACTGACTCTTCTTCTTTTGATACTGTATTCTGTTCGAAAGAAAAACAGAGTTATTAATCTTATCACCATTTCAATAATTATCAAGACAATCCTTGTTCTTTTATTCTCTGCACAGTACCGGTTCTTCATTGATGTTTTCTTTATTGTAGCCTTTATTTTGTTATCTCATTATATTAACAGAAGTAAATCAATAGCCATATTTTCAATAGCGGGCACTTGTGTTATATTCTTTTTCTTATTTCCATCATTGATTGTAACTCATGTTCCAAGCTACAAAATGGCCCGTTTCATGGGTAAGTTTGAAAAAAAACAGATTTACCAACCTTCTGTATATCAATATACCCCGTTCAGGTCTTTCAGAATCGGAAATCTTATCTTTAATGTTCCTGAAAACTATCCTTATAGTTTTGGCACTCCACTTCCTTCTATGACCGTTAGTTATATTATTGATAATGCTAACGCAAACATCTTTCCGCAACCCATCCATAAAAATAACATCCGGGAAGGCTTTGTATGGAAAACGATGAATATGAAAGAGAAAAAAGAAGCAATGCGGGTTATCAATATTATCATTAACAACAATAAACAGAACTAAACACAAAGGCATTATTATATTAATAAAAAGCCGTAAATTTGTACTATGTTCAATACTTTAGGTAATCTTCTCAGTCTTACAACATTTGGAGAAAGTCACGGTGTGGCTTATGGTGGAATAATCAATAACTTTCCGGCAGGTTTAACAGTTGATCTCGATCAGGTTCAATATGAACTGGATCGTCGCAAGCCTGGCCAGTCTGCTATCGTTACTCAGCGAAAGGAAAGTGATACGGTAAAATTTCTTTCCGGAATATTTGAAGGAAAAACTACAGGTACCCCCATTGGTTTTATCATCGAAAATGAAAATCAGAAATCAAAAGATTATGATCATATTGCAAATGCATACCGTCCAAGTCATGCAGATTTTACATATGATCAAAAGTTTGGGATCAGGGATTACCGCGGAGGTGGAAAATCATCTGCCCGGGAAACCATAAACTGGGTTGTAGCCGGAGCGCTTGCAAAACAGCTCTTATCAGATATCGAGATCAATGCTTATGTTTCTTCCGTAGGTGACATCTTCTGTGAGAAGCCTTATCAGGATTTGGATTTTTCCAAAACAGAAAGCAATGATGTACGTTGTCCTGATACTGAGACAGCTGAAAAAATGATTGCCAGAATTAAAGAAATTAAAAAAGAAGGAAATACCATCGGGGGAACCATCACCTGTGTTATAAAAAACGTTCCTGTGGGAATTGGAGAACCTATCTTTTCCAAATTGCAGGCTGAACTTGCAAAGGCAATGCTGAATATCAATGCCTGTAAAGGTTTTGAATACGGAAGTGGTTTTTGTGGGGCTAAGATGACCGGCAAAGAACATAATGATGCCTTTAATCCCGATTTTACTACAAAATCTAATCTTTCTGGGGGAATACAAGGTGGTATTTCCAATGGTATGGATATTTATTTCAGAGTAGCTTTCAAACCTGTAGCCACCATATTAAGGCCACAGGACAGCATAGACAAAGATGGAAATCCTGTTGTTGTTGAAGGAAAAGGAAGACATGATCCATGTGTCGTTCCAAGAGCGGTTCCCGTAGTTGAAAGTTTAGCCGCATTTGTATTAGCCGACTTATTTTTGATCAACAAAACAAGAAATCTAAATAACTTTTAAACACAATAATATACACCATGAAAGATTATTGGGATAAAGCAATCAATTTTGAAGAATATGTTCATATTGGAAGACAAAGACTTGAAACTCCCGACAACCAACATGATATCGATTATAAACAATATTATGAACTGGGGCTTCAAAGGATGGACAGAACCCTAAAAAAATATATCCTTGACGAAAACCAGGTTAACGAATTAAAATCTAAAAATTTTAACGGGAAAATTCTGATTATTTCAGAAGTATGGTGTGGTGACGCCAGCTCTACGGTACCAGCACTTGTTAAATTTTTTGAGGGTCATAATGAGGTAAGAATTTTCCTGAGAGACAGTGATAAAAGTTTAATTAATCAGTTTCTAACGAATGGAACAGAGTCTATTCCTAAAGTTATCATCCTGAATGATGATTTTACGGTAAAGAACTCATGGGGACCCCGACCTCAATACGGCAAAGAATTGTTAATGAAATATAAGGCAGATCCGGAGGCTTATCCTAAAGATCAGTTTTATAATGATCTGCAAATTTACTACGCTAAAAACAGAGGTAAGGACGCTGTTCAGGAAATACTGGAGTTATTGTAATAAATGTATGCGTCAGAAATGACAATAAAAAATAGCAGATGAAAAAAAATATACCATATCTTGTACTTATCATTATTATAGGAATTATTGCTTTTATTCCAGGAGTAAGAAATTTTGTAAAGGACCAGTTCTTTCCTGTTGCTACTATAGAAAATGCAGTAACTGTAAGTAAGGAAGATTATGATATCGATTTACAGGGGATTAACGTCCCAAGTACAAATCTGAAGAACTTTAAAGATAAGCCTATCTTTCTAAATTTCTGGGGAACCTGGTGCCCGCCATGCAGAAAAGAATGGCCAACCATTCAAAAGCTGTACGACACCAGAAAAGGGAATGTAGACTTTGTACTGATTGCTATGAAAGATGAAGAATATGCAGTAAGGAAATTCCTTCAGGAAAATAATTATACTGTCCCTGTTTATATTGCCCAAAGTCCGATTTCAGAAAAGCTGTTACCAAAAGCATTCCCGACAACATTTTTACTGGATAAATCGGGAAGGATCCTGATCAAAGAAGACGCGTACAGAGATTGGAATACAGAGTCTGTTCATCAGTTCATTGACAATATTATTAAATAAATCTTTTAACGAATTTTTATAATTATTTGGTATAGAATTTGCGAATTTTGTAAAGTCAAGAATTTATTTAAACCAAACACAAAATGAAATATTCTAAATTAAACCTGGCTAAAGAAGCCATCAATCATAAGGGCTTTGTCAAAAAAATACCTGACATTTTCAGAATGGTTAAATATTGGAGAAAAGGAATTTATCCTATGAAATCCATTGATATTATTTTACCGATGTTAGGGATTTTATATATCATTTCTCCAATCGACTTAATTCCGGAAGTAGCTGTTCCTGTTTTGGGAGTCCTAGATGATCTGGCTGTTTTATACTTAGTGATCCCTAAACTAATCAAAGAAGTGGACAAGTTTTTACTTTGGGAAGCTGAACAAAAACTAAATACAAGTAATACCAAGATAATCGATGCTCAAATTATAAAATAATTGACGCAAATATATTATTTGAAGCCATTCCAAAAATTTGGAATGGCTTTTTATTTTATAATTTAGGGATAAATTTTTGAGCCTTATTACAAATCCTTAAATTTGCAACATCTAATAAAAAATAATGGAAAGTAAAAAAGAGTTCTTTTTAGAGTGCTACAAGCTAGGTATCATTAAATTTGGGAGGTTCACTTTAAAAAGCGGTATTGAAAGTCCGTTCTACGTAGATCTGAGACCTTTGGCTTCTGATCCTAAAATTTTGAAAAATCTTGCAAATTATTTATTGGAAATGCTTCCTCTGGATAATTTTGACCTTATTTGTGGAGTTCCTTATGCCGCCCTTCCTATGGCTACAGCCATGTCTCTGGAAAGTTATATTCCACTTATCATTAAAAGAAAAGAGGCTAAAGATTACGGGACCAAGAAAATGATCGAAGGAATTTATCAGAAAGGACAAAACTGTTTATTGGTAGAAGATGTGATTACTTCCGGAAAATCTTTATTAGAAACCATTGCTGAAGTAGAACAGGAAGATCTAAAAGTAGCAGATATCGTTGTAGTTCTTGACAGGGAACAGGGAGGAAAGCAGCTTTTGGAAAGTAAAGGATTCAGAGTTCATACTCTATTTAATATTTCAGAAGTATGTACTATTCTTCAGGAAACAGGAGAATTATCAGATGAAGAAGTAAAAAGGATCCAGGATTTCCTTTTAGGAAACCACATTCAATTTGAAGAAAAAATCAGAGCTTCTTATGAGCAGAAATTAAAATCCGCTCAACATTCTGTTTCTAAAAAATTATTAGAAGTAGCCATCAGTAAAGAATCGAATCTTATCGCTTCAGCAGATGTTACCACAACCAAAGAGTTACTGGAATTTGCTGAAAAAGTAGGACCTCATATTATTGCTCTCAAAACACATATCGACATCATCTCAGATTTCGAATTTGAAAAAACAATTACTCCGTTAAAAGAATTAGCCGAAAAGCATAAATTCTTACTCATGGAAGATAGAAAATTTGCAGATATTGGAAACACACAGGAATTACAATTCACGAGTGGAGTTTTTAAAATTACCGACTGGGCAGATTTTGTAACGTCACAGGTTATCGGTGGTTTTGAATCACTTGACTGCTTTAAGAATGTAGGTGTTGTCGCAATTATAGGAATGTCTTCAAAAGGAACGTTAACAACGAATAGCTACCGCGAAGAAGCTCTTAAAGTATCTCTATCCCATCCTAATGTAATCGGAGGAGTTTCTCAAAACCCAATTCCTGAAGAATTATTGTTATTCACTCCAGGAGTAAATCTTTCAGATTCTGGAGATGGAAAAGGACAGCAGTACAATACTCCTGAACATGTTTTTAAAAGCCTGAATACTGATTTTATAATCGTAGGAAGAGGAATTTATAAATCTGAAAATCCTGAAGTTGCCGCATTAACTTATAAAAACGAAGGCTGGAAAGCTTATATAAGTTCTTTAAAAAAAGGTTAATTCGAGAATAAAAATTTATAAGTCTATACAAAATGAGTTATATTTGATGCTTTATCACCACATTGAGAAAGATCAGTATTTGTCTTATTTTGTTTTTGGGAATTGTGCAGGTTTCTGCGCAAAAAGACAGCATTTCTATTGAAGCGAAATTATCTTCAGATAAAAAAATGCTGGATATAAATCAGGAAATTGTTTATTACAATAACTCTGAAAAAGATTTAAGTACCGTTAAACTTTTAAACTGGGTTTCTGCTTATCAAAAAAGAGGAACTTCACTTGTTTACAGAAAACTGGAAGATCGTAATACTGATCTTCATTTCGCAAAGCCTGAACAACTGGGGAAACTTTTACAATTTAACATAAAAGGACCTGATGATGAGGCTATTCCTGTAAATAATTTAAGTGCGGAAAATCTTTTTATTCCTTTAAATGCACCTCTTCACACGGGGAAAAGCATAAGACTAAAACTGCAGTATCAGATACAGCTTCCGGATAAAAAATTTACTGGATACGGTACATCTGATCGAAATATAGCTTTAAAATATTTCTTTATTGTTCCGGATCATTTTGATCCGGGCAATATTTTAGGAAGATATTACCATGATATCGAAGAGTCTGTAAGTTTCAATACCTACTGGACCGTCCAATTTGACCTCCCTGCCCAATCTTTTATTGAAAGTAATCTTCACCAGGATCAATCCAATTTATTCAAAGGTTATCTGGATTCAGATCCCGAGTTTATCATTTCCCAGGATGAATACCCTTTCATTAATGTAAATACAGGAGATATAAGCACAGAAGTACGGTTTGGATATCCTCTAACACCCCAGGAAAAGGAAAATTTAGAATTCTATCTTCCGCTGCATTTAAAATTTATAAAGGAACAGATCGGTTATCTTCCGTCAAGACTTTTTATTTCTGAAAAGTTCAGAGCGAATGAAGATTTTTTTGGTAATAATGATATTAGTTTCTGGAAATTCCGGTTTCAATTATTTACAGATGCAGAAAAGGCAGATCTCGATTACCTGGGAATTATCGCCAAAAAAGTCCTTGACGAAAGTATTATTACAGATAAACAGGATAATCACTGGTTTAAGAATGGATTGAAATCCTATATAGAAATTCAATACATCAAAAAATTCTATGGCGAAACAAAGCTGCTGGGAAAACTACCTGAATCGAAAATATTTGGAATCAGACCATTAAAATTATTTCATGCTTCTAATTTGAAATTAATTGATCGCTACGGCCTTACCTACCAATATATTATGTCTCAGAATCTGGATCAGAAAATCGGAGAAAAGTTTACTGTGCTTAGTAATTTCAATGTAATGGCTATAAGTAGCTTTGAAACAGGAAGCTTATTCAACTATTCTGCTGATAAAATGGGATATGAAAACTTCAATACCCTGGTGCAGAACTACATAGCTAAAAATACAGACAAGCAAATTGATCCTAAAGATTTCCTCAGAGAACTTGCAGAAAAAGATAACAGGACCGCTTATTTAACCGATTTTTTAAAACAAAAAAACAGGGTTAATTTCAAGCTTCAGAAATTGAAGAAACAAGACGATTCACTGCATATTAAAATCAATAAAAATACCTCTGCTCCTATTCCTGTTAAATTAGAAACAAAAACGAGAGAGGATGAAAAAAAAGAATACTGGGTAGAGACCGACGGTGAGGAAATGACAAAAACGGTTTCCATTCCCGCATTAGATATATACAAGATCACTTTAAATAATGATTATATCTTTCCGGAGTCGAATTACAGAGACAACTTCCTTTACTCCAAAGGCTTATTCTCAAATGCAAAAAAAATAAAACTTAAACTTATAAAGGATATTCCCAATCCTGAGTTTAATGAAATCTACATCAGTCCAAGAATCCGTTTCAATAATACTTATGATAAATTTCTTTTAGGATTTAATTTCAAAAACCAATCTTTTTTTGATCAGAAATTCCTTTATTCTATTACGCCTACGTACAGTACAGGAACCGGAAAATTAACGGGTTCAGGTGCCGTTTCATATTCTTTTCTTCCTGCAGAAAGTATTATCCGCAGTTTAACCTTCGGAGTATCCGGTGCATATTACCATTATGATTATAATCTTGCTTACAGGAAAGGTTCTGTTTTTTCCAACATCAGTTTTAGAAAGAATCCCAGAAGTACAGTAAGCAGAGGAATAAGCATGTCATATAATTATTTCGAGAGAGACCTGAGCCCTCTTATGATAGCTAACAATGACTATGATAAGTATAATCTGTGGAGTATCGGATATGGATATACGGATAACCAGATGATCCATGAAAAAAGTCTGAGCATCAGCACCCAGGGAATGGAAGACTTTAATAAAATAACTGCCGAAGGCTTTTACAGATGGGAGTTTGCACCTAAACAAAAGCTCAGCCTAAGATTATTTGCAGGATATTTCGTAAGAAATGACACGAGAAATAATACTTTTAATTACGGGATTTCCAGGGTTTCCAATTACTCTTTTTCATATAATCTTTTAGGGGAAAGTGCCAACAGTGGTTTTCTTTCACAGCAGTTTATTCTTGCTGACGGAGGATTTAAATCTTTTATTCCCGGAAGTGTAAATCAATGGATTACCTCTTTAAATGTTGATACAAGTGTATGGAAGATATTCCATTTGTATGCTGATGCAGGAATTTATAAGAACAGGAACAACCCTACCCAATTTATCTGGGATAGCGGAATTAAATTAAAAATAGTTCCTGATTTTCTAGAAATTTATTTCCCAATCCAATCCTCGCTGGGATTTGAACCCGCATTTAAAGATTACGGAAGGCGAATCAGATATACTTTAGTTCTCAATCTCGGATCCATTATCAATGCAGCAAGAAGAGGATGGTATTAAATAAAAAATCTAAAATTTTATAAAAACAACACGGCCGCTTTAAAAGCGGCCGTGTTTATATCTGAAAAGTAGAATTAATCTTTTAAAATTCTCTGAGAAACAGGCTCATTGTTCACAATTCCCGTTACGATATAATTTCCTTTTTGTAATTCTGAAACATGTAAAACCTCATTTTCTTTTACAGAAGCTGTTTTTACAACCTGTCCGTACATATTATAAATTTTCACATCACGAGACTGAGCTCCAAACGTTATACAATCATTCTGAATGAAAGTATTTTTAACAAGCCTGTGTTTAGATACAGAAACCTCGCCGGTTGCCAATGTTCCGGTGGTCAATGAAAAGTCATCAAAGCTAACGGTTGAATTGCTGTATGCACGAAGATGTAGCTGTAATCTATTAACATTGGCCGGTGCCGTAAATGTGATTACTTTTTGTTGCCAGGCTGTACTTTTAGGTAAATATTGATTGTTATTTCTCAATGGATCATTAGCAGCGTCCGTTACAAGATTAACCGGATTATCACCAGCATCTAAAAAATTACTCCAGATTCTTCCTCCATTACCTGAGCCGCTTATTTTATACCAAAAGCTAAGTGTATATTGCGTTCCGGCTGTAATATTAACATTTTGAAAAAAACCAGTCGTAGCTGTTGGTACATAATTAGCTCCAAAAGAGCCGGTGTGTGCATCTGCTGTAATATTAGGTGCTGTATATGCCGTATTCCAGCCAGCAGCCCAAGGTGCTAAAGTTCCTGTTTCAAAACCAGGATTTTGTACGAGATTTTGCGCATTCGCAAAAATCAATGATGTAGCAATGCTTAAAATTGTAAAGATTTTTCTCATAATTTTTCTTTTTTATGTTTGTTTTTTTAATCTCTACAACAAAATTACACCTAAATTAAAGCGACTAAATTAAGGATGGATTAAGTTTCTATTAAGAATATTAAACCAATATGCTATTATTATAAAAAAACCACCGCTTAAAAAGCGGTGGTTTTTCCATTCAAAAATCAAAATTAATCTTTCAGAATTTTCTGTGATACCGGTTCATTATTGACGATACCTGTAACAATATAACTTCCTTTTTGTAGCTCAGAAATATCCAAAGTCTGATTTTTATTGACCTTAGCTGTTTTTATAACCTGTCCATACATATTAAATATCTTGATATCCTTCACTTTTGTTCCGAAAACAATACCTTCATTTTTGATGAATGTATTTTTTATAAAACTAAATTTCTCACTACCGGCATCAAGAACAGATAAAGTAGTGGATGCTGTTCCGGATATGGTTACATTATCCACCCTGGCGGCTCCGCTGGTACTATAATTTGATGAGGCACCCACCGCAGTATAAGTACTGCTGTTCGCAGGATCAAACACGGATACAATCCTTACCGCAAATTGTGTGTTATTATTAGCTCCAGCCGGAATAGAATTATTCATGCTGACCCAATTAGAGGATGATGTAGGTCCGATTTCAATTACATTCCCTACATCAAACCATTCTGTACCATTGGTTGTGTATTGCATTTGAAAATATTTTGAGCTCGTATTGGAGCCCGCAATATTAAGAGATACGGAGATTGCCGAATATCCTGAAGTATCTACTTCAAATTTAAAACCCGCGGTACCCGATGCAGACCCTTGTCCAGGAAACCCATTCACACTCCATGCTCTGCCCGGAGACCCTGAAGCAAATGTTGGATTATTACTTACTCCGAAAACACTTGCTGTTCCTGAACCTGTGGTGGCAGCATTTGTATTTCCATCAAAATTCCATTGAGTAATAACAGATTGTGCGGACATAACTGTTGTGGTTGCCAAAGCAACAAATAGAGAATAAATCTTTTTCATCTTTGTATTTTTTATAATTTTCTATTTTAAAAATAAGAGTATTCTCTGACGAAAAACAATAAATATGGCGATTTTTTGTTAATAAAGCTAAACTGGCTACCTTTAACATTTTTTAAGTATTTTTACCAATTATTTTGGAAAATTTGCGGAATTTTATTCTTGTATTCTTGTTTCTTTTCATGGGCACATTGGTAACAAATGCTCAGATTTTCTCATGGAAGAACCCCAATATTCCCGAAGACACCATAAAAAAGGATAGTATTTTAGCAGCAAGGCTTGAACAGGATATTTTTTCAAAGGACACACTGGATTTCGTAAGAACTAGAAACAGAATAATTGTAGATGAGGCCGTACTTGCCAAAAATGACAAAAAAAGGTTCTTAGGCGAGCTTAACTCAAAAGGTTCCATCATCCGGGGAATAACGTTTGGAAACAATCAGGGACAATCTGTACAAAGTTCAATGGACCTTCAGATATCGGGAAGACTTTCTAAAGACGTTACCATCCTTGCGAGTATTTCTGATCATAACCTTCCCATCCAGGCAGATGGTTATACTCAAACACTCGAAGAGTTCGATAAAATCTACATGCAGCTGAACATTAAGGATAAGTCCATCCTTAGAGCGGGACATCTGGACTTGGTGGAAGCTAAGAATTATTTTGCAAAATACCAGCGACGTAGCATGGGACTTGAGTTCCAGACGGAATTTGGGAATGAAAACAAAACATTTGTAGATGTTTCAATGGGTGTGGCCCGAAGTGAGTTTCACAGGGTACGTTTTCAAGGGGTTGAAGGTAACCAGGGGCCTTATCGTTTAACGGGAAAAAATGGAGAGCAGTTCATTACTCTGATTTCAGGATCTGAACAGGTATTTATTGACGGAATATTAATGAAGCGTGGTGAAAACCAGGACTACATCATAAATTACAACACCGGTGAAGTTACTTTCACCAGTTTCCGGCCAATTTTCCAACAGAACTTTATTACTATTTCTTACAATTACACCAACAGAAACTATTCCAGATATCTTTTCACAGGAAAAGTGGAACACCGTAGAGAGAAAATGAAGGTAGGCTTAAGCTGGTTCATGGAAAACGATAATAAAAATGCACCGCTTGCTCTGAATTTATCTAAAGAGGATGAGCAAATTCTGGCCAATGCCGGAAATGATCCTAATCTGATGTATGCCCCGTCAGGAGTCATTACAGAATATGATGTTAATAAGATCCTGTACCGATTGGTTCAGAATTCAGGAGTCAGCCATTATGAATTTTCCACTAATTCTGCCGAAACACTTTACCAGGTATCATTTACTTATTTTGGCCCTAATCTGGGAGATTATAAATTATCCCAGACCACAAATAACGGTCGTGTTTTTGAATATACAGGACCAAATTCAGGAGATTACAGAGCAGTAAGAAAACTTCCTTCACCCCAGAAATCACAGGTGTTTTCTGTCAATTCAGAGTTTTTGCTTAAAGAGGGTAAAATTGGCGCTGATATATCTTTGAGTAACTACGATGTCAATTTATTTTCTTCGAAAGATTCAGATCAGAATATAGGCTATGCAGGCCGGATTTACGGGAATAAAACTTTCACCAAAAATAACTGGAAAGGAACACCAAGTTTTGAGTATCAATATATAGATAAGCAATTTCACATTCTTGATAGAATTAATGATGTAGAATTCTCCAGAGATTTCAACTTAGCTCAGGAATTCAGCCAGAAAACACAGAACCGATTCATATTCAGCTTCCTTAACAAGTGGAATAACAAATCAACTTTAAATTACCGACTTAACTATCTGGATGAACAAAACTCATACAAAGGTTTTAAAAATGATCTTGATTTTGGCTGGATTAAAGGAAAGTTTTTCACAAAGGGAAATCTGTCTTACTTAAGTACCAATGCTATTCTCCAGGACACGAAGTTCATCCGAGGAGGAGCTTCTACAGAATATACCGGTAAAAAAGGAAACTGGGCCTTTGGTGGAAGTATGGAGCATAACGAAAAAAAATACAATGATTCTCAGCTGATGGATGTCACCAGTTTCAGCTGGAAAGAGCTTTTTCTTCAAAAGAAGATTGGTGACAGTACAAGAACAAAATTGCTTGCGAAAGTATATATGAGAGATAATGATTCAGTTCGTGACAACAGGCTGCAGAATATGAATAATATCCTGGGAGTCATGGCGGAAAGTCAACTGATCAAAAATGAAAAAACAACCTTGAATGTGTTAGTGCATTACAGGAAGTTTTTCTATCAGATTCAGGATATGCAAACAAGTCGAAACAATGATTTTGTTGTTGGGAACATTCTTTATAATCAGCAGCTTTTCAGAAATGGTATGCGTTTACAGGCATTCTATGAACTCGGAAACGGACAGGAAGCACAAAGAGAGTTCCAATATATCAAAGTAACCGATGTACAGGGAGTTTACAAATGGACGGATTACAATGGGGATGGCATCCAGCAGCTCGATGAATTTGAGATTGCCGAATATTCCGATCTGGCCAAGTACATCCGGGTATACACCAATTCTGTCCGGTATATCCCATCCAACAAGAATAAATTACAGCTGGCGTTGTTCGTTAACCCGGCCATTGTTCTTAATTCTGAAAATGCATTTTTAAAACGGTGGAATTTTAATATTTCCTTGAATTCTCAAAACTCTTTTTATAAAAAAGATAAGGTCCTGGTCATCAACCCGTTCGAGAAAAACAGCGACCAGATTCTAAAAAATCAAAATATCCTGGCTTCCGTACAGTTTAACCCTACGGAAAAATCGGGTTGGAATGGAAATTACCGGTTCATCTCGAATGATAATCTCATCAATGCCAATTTCAGTAATGAAGAACGGGAGCAGACCTCCCACTTCCTGAATTTAGGATATTGGTTCAATAAAGAATTCAGGGTCGACTGGGAAAATTCCGTTCATGATATTAAAAATTCTTCACAATTATTTGCGACCAGGGATTACAGACTGAATAACTTTGAAACCAAGCCAAAAGCTACCTATAAATTTACAGATGCCATACAGGCAGAGCTTTCCTCCGCCTTCCGCCAGAAACAGAGAATAGACGGAGAGGAGTTACTAAAAGCTTTTGACGTTACAGGAACCATACAATGGGAGCGTAAAAAAACCTCTATCAGAGGAAATTTCTCATTCATCAACAACAACTTTACCGGAAACAACTTCAGTATTGTAGGAAATCAGATGCTGGACGGCCTTAAGCCTGGAAAAAATCAGGTATGGAGCGTCTTTATTCAGCAGGCAATCAACTCATTCTTACAGCTGAACCTGAATTATGAAGGACGTAATTCCGGAGACCGTACCATACATATTGGTAGCATGCAGGTAAAAGCAAGTTTTTAAAAACTTTAGACCCACATTAATTCTTTTTTGTTCCTACCATAAGACGCTTATTGTATTCAATTTGGGGTTCTCAAACTCATCATTCACACCAATAGATAATATCAGTCTTTATGAAAGTTTAGAATTTCGTAAATTTGCACCATGATAAAAATAGGCAACATAGAACTGCCGGAATTTCCGCTTTTACTGGCTCCTATGGAGGACGTGAGTGATCCACCATTCAGACGTTTGTGCAAAATGCATGGAGCTGATATGATGTACTCGGAATTTATTTCTTCCGAGGGCTTAATTCGTGATGCAATAAAGAGCCGTAAAAAACTGGATATTTTCGATTATGAGAGACCAGTCGGAATACAGATTTTTGGAGGTGATGAGGAGGCTATGGCCATGTCTGCAAGAATTGTGGAAACAGTAAATCCTGATTTGGTAGATATCAATTTCGGATGCCCTGTTAAAAAAGTAGTTTGCAAAGGAGCGGGAGCTGGAGTACTAAAAGATATAGACCTGATGGTTCGTCTTACAAAAGCTGTTGTAAGCTCTACGCACCTGCCTGTAACTGTAAAGACCCGTTTAGGATGGGACAGTACTTCTATTAATATTGATGAAGTAGCAGAACGTTTACAGGAAACAGGTATTAAAGCTTTAACAATACACGCAAGAACAAGAGCCCAGATGTATAAAGGGGAAGCTGATTGGGAACATATTTCAAGAATAAAACAAAATCCTAATATTGAAATTCCTATTTTCGGAAACGGTGATATTGACTCTCCGGAAAAAGCATTGGAATACAAACAAAAATACGCTTGTGACGGTGTAATGATTGGCCGTGCTGCTATAGGATATCCATGGATTTTTAATGAAATCAAACATTTCTTTAAAACCGGAGAACATCTTCCTGAACCCACTATTTCGGATAGGTTACTGGCGGTTCGCCAGCATGCGGAATGGAGTGCGGAATGGAAAGGTGAAAGATTAGGCCTGATAGAAATGAGACAGCATTACAGCAACTATTTCCGTGGTGTTCCTCATTTCAAAGAATTCAGAAAAAAATTCCTTGAAGTATTCACTCTTGCTGAGATGGATGCTCTGATCAAAGAAACCCAACATTTTTACGAAGAATATCAGGAAAAAGTATAAAATAAAAAACCATCAGATGCTGATGGTTTTTTTATTGTTACAATTGAATTATTTTTAGTAAGCTTCAGACGCTGATTGATTTTTGATTAAAGATAGAGCTGAAGAAGTTCCTATTCTCTTTACTCCCATCCCGATCATTTTCTCCGCATCTTCAGGAGTTCTTACTCCACCAGCTGCTTTTACCGGAAGTCTGCCGGCATTATCAAGCATTATTCTGATACCTTCGAAAGTAGCCCCATTTGGCTTTCCATCTGTAGTTTCATAAAAACCGGTAGAAGACTTTACAAAAATGGAAGATAAGTCCTGGTCAGAAAAATTTTCTGCTGCCCATTCTGAGATATGTTTAGTAAGGTCTGCAATTTGTGCATTGGTTAAAGCAGCAATTTCAATAATCCATTTGGCTACTTTATGATGTTGTACACACAATGCAGTACATTGTATAAATTCTTTTTTTACTAAATCTACATCTCCATTGAGATAAGCATTATAATTAATCACAAAATCCAGTTCGTCCGCTCCGTCATTAATTGCCTTTGTTGCTTCTGCCATCTTTTCTTCCACAGAATACGTTCCTTCGTGGAAACCAATCACAGTACCAACAACAACATTTGAATTCTTTTCCAGAATATATTTTTTGATCGCGGATACATAATCCGGACGGATCATCACTGCAAAAATACCATTATCAATAGCTTCCTGCGTAAGATCTATATCTTTCTGTAAAGTTTCATTTTCTGAAATCCCGGACTGTGAAGGAGTTTTCAGGTATGTTGAATCCAAATATTGGGCAATATTCATAACTTATTATACTTTCAGTTGTCTGCTTATTCCCTGTTCCAGAGATATAAATGTTTCGGTTCTTGTTACACCTTTTAACTTTTGAAGTTTACTAAGGATCTGCATCAAATGGTCGTTATCTTTACAAAGAACTTTTAGGAAAATAGTATAATTTCCTGTGGTGTAATGAGCCTCTACTACTTCATTAACTTCTTTTAAAGATTTTACTACATCTGGGTAGTGGCTAGGCTGATCCAAAAAGATTCCTATATAAGAAATAACTTTATATCCTATTTTTTTTGGATTTAAAAATGAAATAGAATTCTCAATGACTCCCGCGTGCTCAAGCTTTTTGATTCTTTGGTGCACTGCAGTTGTCGAAATCCCTACATGTTTTGAGATATGGGCTAAAGAAGTTTTAGCATTATCCATCAGCATGTAGATAATTTCTTTGTCGATTGAGTCTAAATGATAGCTAGCATTTGTTGAATTTTTCATCTTGTAATTTTTTTTATTATTTATGTTTTTTTTTTATTCTTTAAATTTTACAAAAACCGGAAAATGATCACTATATCCACCTAAATATCGCGTACCTGCATATGTTCTGAAAGGTCGACCTGAAAATTGCTTATTCCGGCTGCTTATCTTTTCAGATTTAAATATTTCGGCACTTTGAAATGACAATCCTATATTGTTCTGATCATTGAAAAATGACTTCGACAATATAATCTGATCAAACAATAAGCCAGATTTATAATGAAAAGTAGAAAAATTTCCTGTTGAAAACAATTCATTAAACGGATTTTCTAATATTTTATTATGATTATCATCATAAAGGATATTAGTTAAATTTTCATCATCCGGATTTTCATTAAAATCGCCGCACAAAACAACATGCTCATTGCTGCTATTCACAATATTTAAAATCCTGTTACGAATTTCTGCTAATATAAAGTCTCTCTTAGGCTTATTAACATCTTTTTCTCTCTTTGAGGGAAGGTGAGCGATAAAGACATTAATAATCTCTCCTTTATATTTTAATTTTGAATAGAGTACATCTCTAGTTGTATCGTAATATTCTGTGTTTTTATTTTTAATTTCAAAAAAGAATGTAATAGCCTCCGAGTCTATTACTTCTATTTTGCTTTTATCATATAGCATAGCTACATCTACCTTTCTTTCATCCATGGAGTTATAATGCACAATTCCAAATTCAGAATGAAAAGGATCCATCTTCACAAGATCTTCCAGTACTTTCCTTCCGGAAACCTCGGACAGACCAATTAAAAATGGTAAGACTCCATTTTCTTCTTTGATCAATTGAAATACATTTGCAATCTTGAAAAGCTTATTATTATATTTACGTTCATCCCAATTCCTCAAACCCGATTTCGTCGGATCTAATTTATGAATTGGTTTTATGTCCGGTAAAAATAAATTTTCTACATTATAAAAAGTAAAAAGCTCCATCAACACATATTTCTATTCAATCAATAGTTTTAATTTTGAAATTACGAATTTTTCCCGGGTTAAATTACGAAATATTCGTTTTGATTTTGTCCTAAAAAGAATTTTTTTTCAAACAGTTTAATCAAATCGATATAATATATTAAAACTTTTAACAAATTCGTTTTAAAATCGTACAAAACAAAATCAAAACAGCAAATAATACTTAATATTAATTAAAAACAACTATAAAAACATAATAGTTGTTATTTTATTATTCTGCTTTCTATAGCAATTATTATTCCATTTTTATATGAAATTGCAAAAAAAGAAAAAAAAAGAGGTCGAAATTTACAAATATGATCAATAAATTATAGCAAGTCAGGACGTTTCTCTTTTGTTATTCTTACGGCTTCTTCATGTCTCCATTCTTCTATTTGCTTAAAATTTCCGCTTAACAAAACCTTGGGAACCTCCAATCCTTTATAATTTTCCGGTCTTGTATAAATCGGAGGTGAAAGAAGATCATCCTGAAAACTATCCGTTAAAGCACTCTGCTCATCGTTAAGCACTCCCGGAATCAGCCTGATGATAGAGTCTGCCAAGACACACGCTGCAAGTTCTCCGCCGGTTAGAACATAATCTCCGATTGAAATCTCTTTGGTAACATGCAGATCTCTTACTCTTTGATCGATTCCTTTATAATGTCCGCAAATAAAAATCAGGTTATTTTTTATAGAAAGGGAGTTTGCAATTTTCTGATTAAGGGTAACCCCATCAGGGGTAAGATAGATCACATCATCATAACTTCTCTCTGATTTAAGTTGGGAGATGCATTTATCCAATGGCTCAACCATCATTACCATACCGGCTCCCCCCCCATAAGGCTCATCATCGATTTGCCTGTGTTTGTTTATTGCCCATTCTCTCAGATGGTGAAAATGTACTTCTACTAACCCTTTTTCCATTGCTCTTCTCAAAATAGAAGTCTGAAATGGACTTTCCATCAACTCAGGAAGTACGCTTATAATATCAATTCTCATTGTAATGTTCCATTTTTCTTAGTAGGTGAAATAATGAGCCTCAGGGACGAATCTTTATTAAAATAGCTCCACATCCAATTGAAAAATACCGCCAGCTTATTTCTTACACTTAAAATAAGCATTAAGTGTAAAAACATCCAGAAATACCATGCCAGGAACCCCTGAAATTTAATAAATGGTAAATCTACTACTGCCCGATGTTTTCCAATGGTTGCCAAAGAACCCTTATCTTTATACTCGTATTCTTTCCACTCACTTTCATTGCTTTTCAAAAGATTTTTACCCAGATTTTTTGCCTGATTTATCGCTACATTCGCAACCTGAGGGTGACCATGCGGATATTTAGGCGTTTCCATATAAGCAATATCTCCGATCGCAAAAATATTATCGTATCCTTTAACTCTGTTATATCGATCTACTATATATCTGTTTCTGATTAATTTTTCTTCAGGAAATCCTTCTACTACATTTCCCGTAACACCTGCAGCCCAGATCACATTGTTCGAAGGGATTTCTTTTCCACTTTTCATCATTACCTTATCTCCGTTATATTCGGTAACAACCTCTCCACTTAGAAAAGTTACCCCCAGGTCCTTAAGGTATTTTTCAGATTTATCCTGAGCCTCGTCACTCATTACTGCAAGTGGTTTTTCCGTCGAACTGACCAGAATAATTTTAAGCTGGTCAAAATTCATGTAAGGATAATCCCTCGGCAGGATTTCTTTTTTCATTTCAGCAAAGGCTCCAGCCAGCTCTACACCGGTGGGACCACTACCTACAATAACAATGTTCCAGTTTCCATCGTCGCTTCTGCTTTTCTCAAGAATTAGTTTCTCAAAAGTCATTAAGACATGATTTCTGATACTAATCGCTTCCTGAGTATTTTTCATTCCAAAAGCTTTACCCTCCAGATCTTTGTTCCCAAAGAAATTAGTCTTACAGCCTGTTGCGATAATTAATTTATCATAACGAAACTCTGCTTCATCGGTAATCACTTTATTCTGAGAAGGATCGATCTCTTTAACATCTGTCAAACGAAACTGAATATTTCTGGATCTCTGGAAAATTTTCCTGAACGGAAAGGAAATATTGGAAGGTTCAATCCTTCCACACGCTACCTGATAAAAAAGCGGCTGAAACATATGATGGTTTACCCTGTCGAGAACAATTACTTTTTTATTTTTATTGTTCAGTGTTTTCGCAAGTTGTAGCCCCGCAAAACCTCCTCCGATGATGATGATCTTTTCGCGTGTTTCCATAGTATACAAATTTACAGATTTTATTTAGCATTTTACTTGTTAAAAAGTTAGTTTTGCAAAACTTTATGACGAAAAAAAAGTACACCAAAAAAGCGGCCAAAAACATTCATAATAAAAGACGGAAAAACTATTTATTTCGTCGAAAGATTTTATTGGCTATTCTTATCGTAGCACTTATTGGCACAGGTTTTTACCTTAAACAATCCATCAGTTACTATTATGCTTTGTACTTTAATAAGTTTACCCATAAAAAGCTTCATAATAATGAAAAGGAAACTCTAAGAATTCAAAAAATCCTCACTGATAATCTCGATAAAACATACGGATTCGATATTTCCCATTATCAAAATAAAGAAGATATCAAATGGGATAGTTTAAGCATTGGAAACAAAACCATTCCGTTGGAATTTGTGGTTATGAGGGCTACCATGGGAAATAAAAATGCTGATAAACATTTTGATGAATTCTGGTCCCAGGCCAAAAAGCATGAGCTTATAAGAGGCGCATATCACTTTTACAGAGCAGATGAAGACCCTATTATTCAGGCTAATAACTTTCTTGCCAATGTAAAGCTGGAAACCGGAGACCTCCCTCCTATTCTGGACATTGAAAAAATTCCAAAACGAAAAACCAATAAAAAACTGGTTGAAGACCTTAAGGTATGGTGCAAAATCATAGAAGAGACATATGGTACAAAACCCATTATCTATACTTACTACCATTATTATAAAGATTTTCTGAAAGGTGAATTCGACGGATATCCTCTGTGGCTGGCTAATTATAATGATGTACCCACTCCGTCTCCTGATGACACATGGGATTTCTGGCAATTTACTGAAAACGGAATCGTCCACGGAATCAATACTAAAGTTGACCTGGATATGTACAACGGTAGTTCCTGGTCTTTGAAAAGAATGACATTGGATTAATTATTCCCCCAAAAACTTCATCATATCTTCATTCAGCTGTTGAGCTTCTTCAAACGGCACAAAATGGGTTGCATTTTTGTATATCCTCAGTTTTGCGTTCGGAATTTCTCTGGCGATCAATTCGGTATGGTCTTTTTTTATCACATCATTTTCACCCGCTATAACCAACACGGGATTATGGATTTTATGTAAAGATCCTGTACTGATGTTAGGTTCCTTGAGCATAATCTTTAAAATCCTGGTCTGATTAAACTTTTGAGGATTATTTTCAATTTCTAAAACCTGAAGTTCTGTTTTCATATGGTCTACAAGACGCTTATCTACACCATCAGGCTGAATGTTAGCTCCGATAATCACTAATTTGTTAACACGTTCGGGATATTTCAGAACAAACTCCAGGGCTGTATTCCCGCCATCACTCCAGCCTGCTATATGTATCTTTTCAAATCCTAAATGATCAATCACCATTTTAAGGTCATCGGCAAATCCCGAATAAGTCAAATCTTTTTTCGATGAATCTGTACTTTTTCCCTGACCCCTCGTATCTAAAGCAATAACTTTGTAATGCTTGGAAAGAACAGGAATCTGCTGATAAAAATCTTTAATACTTCCTGAATTTCCATGCAGCAATACCAGGGGTTCTCCTTCACCATATACCTCATAGTATAAATCTGCATTTTTCACTTTAACTATTTTACCTATGTCCTGATTTTTACCATAACCTGATTGATCTGCCTCACCAACATATTTGCTAAGGTCGGGAATCAGATCAGCAAGACTCTCATCCTCCAATTGTTCTTCCATATTTTTTCCTGTTTTATCTACTTTTACATCGATATTTATCGCAGGAGCAGCTAAGGTTACTTTTTGCCATTCCCCGTAAAACTTCCTCAGGAAGCCTGTTCTGAAGAGAGCTGCACTGATATTCACTTTACCTTTAAACTCCTGTAAAAACTGAATTCCTATAAAAAATTTACCCTGTACCCAAATATTACGATCATCAACACTCAATATATATGTTCCGGATTGTATCATATCTTCTGTAAGCTTTACTGTAATCTCTTCATTGAGGATGTTCTTGTCCGGAAAACCATTCTTTTCACTATAAATACTATAACGCATTAACACCGGCCTGTCGGAAACATAGCTTGCAATATTCAGGTTGATATTCTTTATTTTTGATCTTTTGTTTGCATTAAATTCCAATGCTGTTTCACCCAGAAAGTCTTCCTTTTTAAATTGTGGATTTACAGAGTACATGACACTTTTCGTCTTTGTATTGACACCCCAGTTTTTATCTACTAACTTTTTAGGGGACAATTTCACTTCCTGGATATGCTGTACTTTTTCCTTTAAAAAAATCTTTTGTGTACTGTTTTTTATAAAATCCTGAAAACCTATTGTATAACTATCATATCCCGGAACTTCTATCCTTATCTTTCCTGAAGTATTCGCCTTGGAAAGGTCAATAGAAAAATTACCTTTCTCATCGGAAATTACACCTATATTTTCTTTTTCAACTCCTATTTTAACATATGGAATAGGCCGGTTTTCGTCTCTCGAAAGGACAGTTCCTGAAATTATCTGGGCATTAGCAAACTCCACACAGAATAGGAACAATAAGAAATTAAGTTTTTTCATGGTAAAGGTTTGACACAAAAATCTTTATTTACAGGATTAAAAGCTCATAACATATTATTAAATTTTATCTTTGTTTAGTTAAATTTTTCAAAAGTAATACGATAAGCTATCGCAGTAAGACCTTATTAGCTTTTATTTTATAATTCAACATGAGACAGACAATTCCCACCTACGATCTCAGTACAATCTCCGATCATGGTTTTATTGTAGAAAGAATCACGGACCGAATCAATAGTTCGGAGGATAATCTTTTAGATAAAGGAATCCACAGGGATAGTCATTATATCTTTACATTTCTCCAAACCGGACATGTAAAAATGATGGTGGATTTTAAAATCATTGAGGCTAAAAACGGACATATTTACTGTGTTTTACCTGGTCAGGTCCATCAGGGGCTTCTTATGAATAATGCTTGTGGATGGTTCATTGCTTTAAACGTTGACCTGGTTCCTGACTTTGTCCGCTCAGCTTTTGAAGAATATCTCGTGGATATTATGCCTTTGCCTGTAAGCAATTCCGAGTCTGAAAAATTCAACAAATTGGCTCAGGTTCTTTTTGAGTCATGCACAGAAGAGATGATGGCCACAAAAGAAAATTTCTTTATCATAAAATCTTTGCTTAATGCTTATACCGGAATGTTTGCATCTCACTTTCTGAATGAATGCTCTCATGAAAAACAAAAAGAAAACAGAACATTGGAGCTGGCCAGACAATTCAGGATCCTGGTAAGAAAAAATTTCATTACACAGAAAAGCGCATCTGGGTATGCAGAAATCATGAACATTTCACCAGGATATTTGACTGAGGTAATCAGCAAGGCAACAGGAAAATCTCCATCATACTGGATTCAACAGGAAGTTTTGATAGAAGCTAAAAGATTATTGTTTTTCACCAATTGCACGGTTAAAGAAATAGCCTATCAGCTGGGATATAATGATCATACGTACTTTTCACGTCTCTTTTCCAGATCGGAAGGAGGCTCTCCATTATCTTTCCGTAATAAAAGCAAAAAGTAATTCGTAAACCACGAATAGTCCAATCAATTCCATAAAATGGCCATTGATATTTTTGTCATTTGCAGCTTCCTTTGCAATAAAATATCATTATGTCTAGTTTACCAAAATGGATCAACGACGCTGTTGAAAATCTATTACCATCAAAATTTAAAGACTGTACCGTTACAAGAACTACCTATATTTCAGATGATCTTAAACAGATAACTTTTGAAACCGACCTTTCAGATGTTTACTTTGAACCTGCATATGCGGTAGGCTTCCGTATCAATGACCGGGATTTCAGAAACTATTCCCCTTTTCATTTTGATAAAGAAAAAGGAAATTTTGATATCCTTTTCCATGTACATGACACCCAAGCTGCAGGATGTCACTTCATCAACCAACTGGCAGCCGGGGATTCTCTTAAAATGATTATACCCCGTGGAAAAAGATTCTTTGATCATGAGGCTAAAATTCATTTTTCAATTGGAGATGAGACTTCCCTGGGAAGTTCAATTGCCATCAGGGAAGCCGCAGAAAAAACTTCAAAATCCTTTGTATGCCTGCATGAGCTTGAAGATCCTTTAAGCCTCGAAAAACTTGATTTATACGGCTACTATACTTCTAAAAACAACTGGATGGCAATATTAAATCAAATCAATGAATTTCTCCACGAAGAGCGAAAAGCCATTGAAAACCAAGAAGTCACGTTTTATTTGACAGGAAACGGAAAAACGATGTCTTTTTTACGCAGATATCTGAAAGAAAAAGGTGTTCATTCCACCAATTTAAGATCACAGGCTTATTGGATCGAAGGTAAAAAAGGATTATAAATTAGCAAACAAAATCTGTCAGCCCATTACCTCATTCAAAAAACCAAAGAAAATATTTTATCCGGTAAAACCTTCAATATTTCGTATTTTCGCGCTACGAAATCTTTATAGAAATGAATTACGTTGCTGCTGAAAACCTTACCAAATCTTACGGACTAAAAGTTTTATTCAAAAATATTTCTTTCAATATTAATGAAGGAGACAAAATAGCCATTGTTGCTAAAAACGGAACTGGAAAATCTACCCTGCTCAAGATCCTTATGGGAAAAGAAATTGCAGATAGTGGAAATGTAATTATCAATAAAGATATACAGGTTGTTTTATTTGACCAGGAAATTGATTATGATCCGAAACTTACCATTGAGGAATTCATGATGACCCTTGATTCAGCTCCTATCACAGCGCTTAAAAATTATCATCAGTCACTCCACTCAACGGACCTTGATTTTATCGAAAAGGCTCTTGCGGATATGGAGGCCCATAAAGCCTGGGATCTGGAAAATGAGATGAAACAAATCCTTTCCCAACTTAAGATCACAAATCTCGAAGCCAGGATGGGAACACTTTCCGGAGGACAGATCAAGCGCGTTGCACTTGCCAAGCTTTTAACGGAAACCAGGGCAGAACATCGTCATACATTACTGATAATGGACGAGCCAACCAACCATTTGGATGTGGAAATGGTAGAGTGGCTTGAAAACTATCTTAATAAAGCCAAGATTACTTTACTGCTCGTAACCCACGACCGTTATTTCCTTGATAGTGTCTGCGGTATTATCTGGGAGATGGAAGACGGAAACCTTTATTTCCATAATGGTTCTTATGCTACCTATCTGGAAAATAAGATGATCAGAGAGGATAATCTTAATGCTACCATTGACAAGGCTAATAATCTTTACAGAAAAGAGCTGGAGTGGATGCGAAGACAGCCTAAAGCAAGAACCACGAAATCTAAAAGCAGAATTGATGCCTTTTACGAAACTGAAAAAGTAGCAAAAACAGACACTTCAAAACAAGGTCTGGAATTGGATTTTGAAATGAAACGCCTTGGGAATAAAATTCTAGAATTAAAGAATATAGATAAAAGTTTTGGTGAGAAGGTTTTACTAAAAGATTTTAGTTATTCTTTCCAACGTGGGGAGAAAGTTGGAATCGTAGGTAAAAACGGAGCGGGAAAATCTACTCTTTTAAATATTATCCAGGGGCTTGAAAAAGCAGATAAAGGAGAAATAGAAACAGGGGAAACCATTTCTTTTGGTTATTTTTCTCAAAAAGGGCTCACTTACAAAGAAGATGAGAGAGTCATTGACTTTATTAAAGAAATTGCCGAGTTCTATCCTTTAGCCAACGGAAAAAGTCTTTCGGCATCCCAGTTTTTAAGGTTGTTTTTATTTGATGATCAAACGCAATATTCTCCTATTTCAAAATTATCCGGTGGGGAAAAAAGAAGATTGCACCTGATGTATATCCTGTATCAGAATCCTAATTTTTTGATTTTTGATGAGCCTACGAATGATCTTGATCTTCCAACATTAACAGTCCTTGAAAACTTCCTTCAACAGTTCCAGGGATCTTTGATTATAGTTTCCCACGACAGATATTTCATGGACAGAATTGTAGATCATGTTTTGGCTTTTGAAGGCAATGGAAAAATCAGAGATTTTGTAGGGACCTTCTCAGAATACAGGGAAGCCAGAAGTCGCGAGGAAGCATTAGAAAAAAATACGGCTGTAAAGACTGAGCCGGTTAAGGAAACTGTTTCTGTAGTGGAAAATACACCACCTTCCAGTACGAAACGAAAATTAAGTTTCAAAGAGCAGAGGGAACTAGACACGATTGAAAAAGAAATGCCTGAACTTGAAGAACAGCGCTCCAAAATTCTAGACAAACTTAACAATGAAGTAGATTATGAGAAAATAGCTAAGCTTTCTTCAGAGTTGGAAACGGTTTCAGAAAAACTGGAAAACCATGAAATGAGATGGCTGGAACTTCAGGAGCTCCTTTAAAATAGAAACGATGATTTATGAATGAGTTCAAAGAGTTAGAGAGTAGGATAATTTTAGTGTTAAAGAATATCAACCATAAACTCTGAGCTCATTCATAATTGATCTTTATAGTTTAATTACTTTTTCTTCTTTTGCACTTTCTAAAGAAGCATCAATGATTTTCATATTCTGAATGACTTCTTTTCCAGGAGATGGCAATGCATATCCAAACACGATATGTTCGTAAATCTGCTGATAGTAATTCATATAATTTCCAGCTTCACTTGAGGTAAGCACTCTTTCTGTTTCTGAATGATCATTCAAAAAGTTTAAAATTCCATCCGCTTCTTTCAAAGGTTGTGTCCAGTCTTTTCCGTATGTGGGGATAGCACCTGCTACCAATTCATTTTCCTGATTATCGGTTCTCTCCTGCAGGAAAGTTCCCCGGTCTCCATGAATGGTATAGGCATAATGACCTTCTTTACTGAAAACAGAAGATTTAAGCCTTACTCTTAAAGCATCTTTATAAAATAACAGAATCTCAAAATAATCGTTGGCAAACGTCGCTCCTTTCATAGAAAATACATCTGCAAAAAGTTTTTCAGGATATCCAAAATATTGTACAGCCTGATCTACCAGATGAGCTCCTAAATCATGAAGTGACCCGGCTCCCAATTGATCGGGGCTTTCTTTATGTTGTTTTCCGCTGGGTGTAGTCCGGAACCGGTCAAAACGAATCTCAACCTCTTTAATGTTTCCTAATTTTCCTTCACCCAGAATTTTTTGAACCTGTAAAAAATCCCGGTCAAATCTTCGGTTTTGATATACACTAAGAAACAGTCCTTTTTCCTCAGCCAGTTGTACCAGTTCTTCAGCTTCAGAAACATTTACGGTAAAAGGTTTTTCCACAATAATGTTCCTACCCGCTTCCAATGCTTTTTTGGCATATTCATAATGTGTCTGAACCGGTGTATTGATAATGACCAGCTCTACATCTGCATGCTGAAGCATTTCTTCCACAGAACGGTAAATGGTTGCTTCCGGATATCTATCCTTCGACTCTTCTTTACTTCTTTCAACCACAGCAGCAATAAAAAATCCCGGATGCTCCTTCAAAAAGGGTGCATGGAAAATTTTTCCACTCATTCCAAAGGCACAAAGCCCTGCTTTTACCAATTGCATATTATAATTTTTAACAAATATATTCATAAAAACTTCTCTATTCCCCAATCTAAAGGAACTATAGAAATAATCCATCTCACCAAGTCGGAAAATATGATTAAAATCATAAAACTATTTTTATCTATTCTAAACAAATACTTACATTTGCGGCTTATTTAAAACTGTTCTATATAAAAATAAAATGAAAAGACAATTACTTTCTTTAGGTCTTCTATTTATTGCTATTTCAGTGAGTTCACAGATGAAAAATGCTGAAGCAGATACCATCAGAATTCAAACCATTGAGGACATCAATCTTCATAAAACAGGAAATCCTAACCAGGCAAGAACATTATCTACAAAATCAAACCTGACAGTAATGGAAAATCCTCAGCCCATAGCTATTGTAACTCATGAAATTATTGAGCAGCAACAGGCAAAGCAGCTAAGTGATGTTATTAAAAATGTGAATGGTATTTATTTGACATCTGCAAGAGGAGGATCTCAGGATAGCTTTGGAGGAAGAGGTTTTATATTTGGAAATGATAATATCTTCAAAAATGGAGCAAGAGTAAACAGTGGAGTTTTTCCTGAAGTAAGTGGACTTGAAAGAGTTGAAGTTTTAAAAGGTGCAAATGCTATGTTATATGGTAATGTAGGGCCAGGTGGAATTGTAAACCTTATAACTAAAAAACCAAGATTTGAATTTGGTGGATCTGTCGGATTAAACGGTGGAAGCTGGAATTCTTATAAACCTGTATTTGACATTTATGGACCTTTAAGCCAAAAGGTAGCCTTCAGAGTCAATGGAACTTATGAATATGCCGAAAGTTTCAGAGATATGGTAGAATCTAAAAAGCATTATTTCAACCCGTCTTTTGTTTTTAATTTGAGTGAAAACACACAACTAATTGTAGAGGTTGATTATTTATATCATAATTTCACTCCTGATTTTGGAATTGGAAGTGTTACTGATAAAACCACTGGAATATCCAGATTAGCTACTGAAGTTGACCGCAGGAGTTTTTTAGGTGCCAACTGGCAATATCAAACCAACCAACAAGCCACTACAGACGTTGTTTTAAACCATCAATTGAACAGTAAATGGAGTCTAAATGCAGTTGCTTCCTACCAGAATTATACAAAAGATTATTTTTCAACAGAAAGAATTCAATGGCAGTATGAATCTGCAAAAGGAAATTTTGACCCATCCTGGAACAGAACTTTGGGAAGAAATTATACTGAACAAAATTACACTTCATTACAAGTTAACCTAAATGGAGAGTTTAAAACCGGAAATATTATCCATAAGGTTCTATTTGGAGCAGATGGAGACTATGGTTTAGCTGATACTTATGCTTACAACTTTACTAATCCTACCAGCATTAACTATGGAACATTATATTTAAATAATTCTTCCTCATGGTCTAATGAAGGTGTTATGCCTGAAACTTATAGATCATCAAGAAACAGAATAGCGACGAAAAGATTTGGTCTTTATGCACAAGACTTGATCAGCCTCAGCAAAGAGTTTAAAGTATTGGCAGGAATAAGATGGTCTTATTTAAAAAATGAAGATACAGAAGTAAAAGATTTCTTAAAAGGAACAGAAACGCCTACAGTAAACAGCGGTTTACAAGCTCATGCCTTATCGCCAAAAGTAGGATTAATCTATAATCCTAATGATAATTTATCTGTTTTTGCAACGTATACTAATTCATTCTCACCTAATTCAGGGTTTGATGTAAACAATCAATCTTTAAAAGCATCAACAATTGATCAATACGAAGTAGGGGTTAAGAAAAATTTATGGAACAATGCTATCGCTGTAAACTTAACAGCTTATCAAATAAATAACAGGGATGCTTACACATCTCCATATCTTGCAGATAATAAGGTGGCATTATATAAAGTATATGCCGGCAATATAAGAAGTAGGGGTGTTGAATTGGATATCACAGGAAACCCAACAAAATACCTGTCTTTAATAGGAGGTATTTCTTACAATAATACTGTGTATACAAAAACTCCAGATAACGGATTTGTTGAAGATCAAAGATTGGTAAGAACTCCTGCCCTTACAGCAAATGCGTCTATTTTTTATACCTTCACGGATTTTGCAAAAGGTCTGAAGCTAGGAGCTACAGCATTCTATACCGGAAAAAGACAAGCAGGCTGGAATGATGTAAAAGGGCAATTACAACAAACAAGAATGATTGATATTAACGAATTCACGACGGTTGATATAAGTGTCGGTTACAGTTGGAATAAATTCTCTATACAAGGTAAAGTGGGCAATCTTTTTGATGTCGTAAACTACAATGTTCATGAGAATTATTCAGTGAATCCGATCACACCTAGAAACTATTATTTTACATTGACATACAGACTCTAGAATTCTTAATATAAAAATTCTTTCAATAAAAGTGGGAACTGCATTTTTGCAGTTTCCACTTTTGAAATTAAAAAAAATAAAAGCAAAACAATAAAATATGGATAAAATAAAAGATACCAGAAGTTTCATGAGGATTACGCATCGTTATTTAGGATACTTCCTAGCGGGAATTATGGCTGTTTATGCGATAAGCGGTGTATTGCTGGTTTACAGGGACACAGACTTTTTAAAAAAGGAGAAAAATTACGACAAAATTGTAGCTAAAAACCTTTCTGAAAAGGAATTGGGAAAAGAATTAAAAATTAAAAACTTAGAAATCGAAAATAGAATCGGAAACATCGCATATTTCAAACAGGGAGCCTATAACCTGACAACCGGAGAGGCAAAGTACGTAAAAAAAGAGCTGCCATTTGTCCTGGATAAAATGACAAAACTTCATAAATCCCAGTCAAAAGAGACACTATCTCCTCTTAACACTTTTTTTGGAATTGCCCTATTCTTCTTTGTGATCTCAAGCTTCTGGATGTTTAATCCAAAAACAAAAGCATTCAAACGCGGAATGCTTTTTACTGCTGTAGGACTGGTTGTTTCCATTATATTACTTCTTGTCTAAAATTATATTTTATTCAATAAAACAAGGAAATTAATTTGATTTTCATTTTTCTTAATTTAACATTATTTTAGTAAAATTAGCTAAAAATGAGTACTATGGCACATTTATTGATTTTCACCACCCATAGAATAAATAAGCATTAATTATTAAAATTATAAATTATGAAAAAACTAATTTTAGCAGGAATAGTAGCGGTAGCAGGATTAACAACAACAGCCAATGCTCAGATTCAAAAAGGTAACTGGATGGTTGGTAGTAGTATTGTAGCTAGTAATTTTGGTCTTAATACGGGAGGAGGATACAACATCTCTTTACAACCGAAAGCGGCTTATTTCATTGAAGATAACGTAGCACTTGGGGGATATGTTGATTTAGGATTTAACAAAGTTGCAAAAGGATCACCTACAAACTTTGTGTACAAAGTAGGAGCTTTAGGTCGTTACTATGTATCACCAGGTGAAAAAGGTATAGATAATCTTTTACATCACGGACGTTGGTTCTTCGAAGGTAACGTTGGTATTGGAGGAACGTCTACCGAAGGAGGAAACTCTACCACTGGGTTAGATTTCGGTGCAGGTCCGGGATACTCTTACTTCATTACACCTAACATCGGTGTTGAAGGACTTGTTAAATACAATGGTGTTGCAGGTTTCGGTAAAAACGGTTTAACTTCTACCCTTACCTTCAACGTAGGATTTAGTATTTTCTTACCTACATCTAAAGGAAAACAAATCATAAACGACGTTAAAAACTAGTCGTTAAGAAAATTATTTTTCTTGAAAAAGATAAAAGCGCCTCGAATAATTTCGAGGCGCTTTTCGTACAAATTAAAACTAAACTATAAAAAATCAAATAAATCATGTATTCGGTTGAGGCGTATATCTTAAATACGGCTTTATTTCTGTAACGCCTTTAGGAAAAATTTCCCGAGCTTCTTCTGTTGATATAGACGGTGGAATAATGACATCTTCTCCATTTTTCCAGTTTACAGGGGTAGCCACTTTATGGGAATCCACCAATTGAAGAGAGTCGAGAACCCTTATAATTTCATTAAAATTCCTTCCCGTAGAAGCAGGATAAGTTATAATTAAACGTACTTTTTTATCCGGATCAATGATAAGCAAAGAGCGTACGGTTGCAGTTGCTGAAGCATTAGGATGGATGAAATCATACAATTCCGAAATTTTCCTGTCTTTATCTGCAATAATAGGAAATTGCACATCCGTATTTTGAGTTTCATTAATATCCCGGATCCAGTTCTGATGGTCTTCTACTCCATCTACACTCAATGCAATTACTTTGGTTTTCCTTGCCTCAAATTCGGACTTTAGCTTTGATGTAAAGCCAAGCTCCGTAGTGCAAACCGGAGTATAATCTGCAGGGTGCGAGAATAAAATTCCCCAGGAATCTCCCAGATAATTATAAAAGTCAAGATCACCGGCAGTAGTTTCTGCCTGAAAATTGGGTGCGGTATCTCCTAGTTTGATTGACATAAGATTATCGTTTATTAGTCTACAAATTTAGTAGACTTTTTGAAACTGGCAAAATTTTTGATGAAAAATTACATATTAAATTAAAAAAAATTAATACA
Organism: Chryseobacterium sp. Chry.R1; assembly: GCF_039645525.1. Taxonomy (NCBI): domain Bacteria; kingdom Pseudomonadati; phylum Bacteroidota; class Flavobacteriia; order Flavobacteriales; family Weeksellaceae; genus Chryseobacterium; species Chryseobacterium sp. Chry.R1. The sequence goes on along the minus strand of NZ_CP151793.1, from coordinate 1,833,089 downwards.
TGGAAAAAATTGGTTTAAGCTATGTTGAAGTGGTCTACAGAGTTCTACAAAGCTGGTATTTAAAATTTGCAGAACTGACCCCTAAATTGATTGTGGGCGTACTGGTTTTTTCTTTCTTCTTATTTTCAAGTAAATATTTAAGTAAACTTGCTGTAAAGCTCTTTCATAAATTATTTCCTAAAAGTGAAAAAGAAAGTTCATTGGTAACTTTACTGGCCGTATTCCGGTTTATCATTATGCTAATGGGTAGTTTTATTGCATTAGAAATAATGGGATTCAGCAGTTTTCTATGGAAATTCATCGGAAGTCTGGGAGTTGCGGGGGTTATCGCCGGGGTTGCTTTAAAGGATCTGGTGTCCAGTATATTTTCAGGAATGCTTATTGGAATCGATAAAGCCTTTAAAGTAGGTGATTATGTATCTATCGGGAATAATTCAGGGACAGTACAGGAAATTGGTTTTCTGACAACAAAGATTATAACCGATGACGGTAAAAAGGTTTATATTCCCAATCAGGTCATTTTTAATTCTCCTTTTTCAAATATCACTGCTTCTCCGCAGAGAAGAATAATCCTAAATTTTGAAATTCCGGCTGATGAAGATATCAACAAGGCGCAAATGGGAATTCTGGAAGTAATAAAAGGATTAGAATATGTGGACAAACTGGATACTGCTGAGGTTGTATTTACCGATCTTAAACAAGGCATATTCAATTTACAGGCTAAATTCTGGATGACCATCGGGGCCAACATTACCCGCGTAAAGAGTGATGCATATATGAAGATCAAGCAACGTCTTGATTCGGATAACATCCTGTTAGTAACCCCGACCAGCATCAATATTACAGGAGGAGAAAGCAATGGCAGTCCTACATCAAATCAGGACAAATAGAAAATAAAAAAACCGCTTTTTCAAGCGGTTTTAATTTTTATAATAAGTAGCTAGCTTATGCTAATACTTCTTTTACTTTGTTAGCAGCTTCCTCTAAAGTAATTGCAGAGTGTACCGGAAGACCAGACTCGTCAATTAATTTCTTAGCTTCAACTGCATTGGTTCCCTGTAATCTCACGATCAATGGAACTGGTAAGCTTCCCATCGCTTTGTAAGCATCTACAACACCCTGAGCTACTCTATCACATCTTACGATACCTCCGAAGATGTTGATTAAGATTGCTTTTACGTTCGGATCTCTTAAGATAATTCCGAAAGCAGTCTGTACTCTCTGAGCATCAGCAGTTCCTCCAACGTCAAGGAAGTTAGCAGGATTACCACCTGATAATTTAATGATATCCATAGTCGCCATCGCAAGACCCGCACCGTTTACCATACAAGCAACATTACCATCTAATTTTACGAAGTTAAGACCAGCTTCACCAGCTTCAACATCCATTGGATCTTCTTCTCTGGTATCTCTTAGCTCAGCTAAATCTTTGTGACGGAACAATGAGTTGTCATCTAAAGTTACTTTAGCATCTACTGCGATAATTTTATTATCAGAAGTTTTTAAAACAGGGTTAATTTCGAAAAGAGAAGCATCAATTCCTGTATATGCGTTGTAAAGAGAACCGATGAATTTTACAAATTCTTTAAAAGCATTTCCTTCAAGACCTAAGTTGAAAGCAATCTTTCTAGCCTGGAAACCTTGAAGACCTAAAGCAGGATCAATGATTTCTTTGTGAATTAAATGAGGTGTTACTTCAGCAACATGCTCGATATCCATACCACCTTCAGTAGAATATACGATTGTATTTTTACCTTCAGCTCTGTCTAATAAAATAGAAACATAGAATTCTTTAGTTTCTGTTTCACCCGGATAATATACATCCTCTGCAACCAAAACAGAATTTACTTTTTTACCCTCAGCAGAAGTTTGTGGAGTTACCAACTGCATTCCGATGATGTTCTGAGCGTTTTCTTTAAGCTTATCCATGTTTGGAGAGAACTTTACACCACCACCTTTACCACGACCCCCTGCGTGGATCTGAGCTTTTACTACCCACCCTTGAGCGCCAGTTTCAGCAGTTAGTTTTTCAGCAGCAGCTACAGCTTCATCTACGTTGTTTGCAACGAAACCACGTTGGATAGCTACTCCATACTTTGATAAAATCTCTTTTGATTGATACTCGTGAAGATTCATATTATTTTTATTATTTTATTTTAAATTATAAAGGTTGACAAATTTACTAAAAAGACATGGAAGTTCAAGATTCTAAGTCCAAAAATTAAATGGTAAGCACCTTGATTTTTAACAGGTCCTGATATTTTCTTTATTCTTCGGTTATTTTTTCTGATTGAGATCCTATAAAAGGGATTTTCGGAGCCAGAAAATATCCTGTTAAACTCGCAAAAAGTATCGGAACAAAATAAGTAAATCCTGTTAAAGTCCCAAGAATAATAGTTGTACTCATAGGCGTCCTGGTTACACAAGCATTAATTGCAGCCATACAGCTTACAATTGCCAGTGTGGTATCTACTGATGGAAAAAGATGATGTATGATCAGCCCCAAAGTAGTTCCCACAAAAAACAAAGGGATAATGAACCCTCCTCTCCAGCCCGAGGTCACTGTGATTGCTATCGCTAATATTTTAAAGACCAGAATTAAAAGTAAAAAGTTCAGAGAAAAATCCCCTCCGATCAGCTCATTAACTTCATGGTGTCCGAAGTATCTGGTAATGGGAAAGTAAAACGCAATAATACCCAAAACAATTCCACCTACTAATGTTTTTACATAGATGGGAAAGTTTCTGTACTCGAAGACTTTTTTGAAAAACTTAACTACAAAAATAAACAGCCATCCTACAAATGTTGCAACAACAGCAAACATACAAGCGTACATAAAATCGTAAACTCCGGAATAGTGATACGCTTTCAGGTTCCATGTAGCACCTATCCCGAGATGAATAATCAATGCGAACATTACATAGCTGAAACAGCTTGCGACCAATGCAGGAATTATTGCTTTATAATATTCAACAGCATGCTTATGATGTAAAATTTCAAGTGAAAAAAGACTTCCACCGAGTGGTGCACCAAATAATGCAGTGAAACCGGATGCCATCCCTGCAATACTTAAAGACCTCAATTCCTCGCCCTTCAATCTGAAAATCTTCCCTAGCCAGGTTCCTGTAGATCCCGTCACCTGAACCAGGGGAGCTTCAGGCCCCAAACTACCTCCTGAAGCGACACAAAAAAGCGACGACAAGATCATAGAAGGGTTATTTTTAGGATCGAGCTTTCCTTTATTAAATCTGATATTATTAACAATCAGATGAATTTCACCCGGATCACCGATGAAGTGAATAACCAGACCGGCTAATAATCCGCAAACGGCCATTGTTGGAATCACCATCCCACCTTGATACTGAGCTAAAATGTCAGTACAATATTCCAATACAATCCAATACAGTCCGGCAATGACTCCACCTACCAATCCGGTAAAAGCCCACATAAAAAATGTCCGGCTGAATACAAATGGATTAAATCTGATGGGCTGATCTAAAAGATTAAACGTTCTGATTAACCTTCGCCTTCTGTTGATTTTCATTGCGCTTAGATCCTATTTTTAGCAAAATAAAGAATAAGCATTCCCCAGCTAAGGATCATTAACAGGCCTCCGAGTGGAGTAATCGGTCCCAGGAATTTCAGGTTAGCTCCCAAATAGTCCTGCAAACTCAGGAAGTATATACTAAATGAAAACAACATTGTTCCTGCAATCATCAAAATAGAAACCCATTTTTCTGAAGAGGTTTCAAATTTCAAAATGAATCCAATGATCAACAGAAAGAAAGCAGCATACATTTGATATCTTACTCCTGTTTCAAAACTTTCCAGCCTTTCAACTGACAATATTTTCTTTAAAGCGTGCGCTCCGAACGCACCTAAAATAACCGATAACATGCCATAAACGGCACCAAATACTAAAGTAATTGTTTTCATTATATCAATTTATGAGATCAGATCTTCAATTAATCTGTCTTATTTATAGTTTAAAATTTTAAACACCAAAGACAAAGCTCCGATAGCTATTAACATCCAGGCCATATTTTTACTCCTTGCAAAACCGGGGTTCCTGGTTATTTTCAGAAAAATCCCGAAAACTAAAATAAATGCTGACAATATGATTCCAAACATATTATTGGGCTCTCATTCTGTTAAACTCTGTGATAACCTCATGATGGGTAACTGTTTTGTCTTTGAAATAGATAACAAAATGTTGCTTTTCCTCTTCTGTTGCTCCCATCTGATTCAGAATATTCAATAAATGCATCTTCATATGTCCTTTCTGAATTCCCGTGGTCACTAACGAACGTAGTGCCCCGAAATTCTGTGCTAATCCTGAAACAGCAAGTATACTCATTAACTCCTGAGCAGATGGCTTACCAAGAAGAGCTAATGAAAACTTGACTAACGGATGGAGGTTAGTCAGTCCGCCAACAACGCCTACAGATATAGGAAGATCGATCCAAAATCTGAAAATTCCGTTATCAGTGGTGCAATGAGTCAAAGACCTGTACTGACCATCTTTTGCAGCGTAAGCGTGTGCACAGGCTTCTGTTGCTCTGAAGTCGTTTCCCGTAGCAATTACCACCGCATCCACTCCATTCATAATTCCTTTATTATGTGTGGTTGCACGGAACGGCTCAATTTCAGCAATCGTTACAGCCTGTTTGAATTTTCTGGCAAATTCTTCGTTGGAAATCCCGCTATCATCTTTAAGATCATCAATTTTACAAGAAACCTCAGCACGAACCACACAGTCGGGAGTAAAGTTGGAGAGAATATTCATTACGATCTGTAAAGAATCTTTTTCCTCTTTGGTAAAGTCTTCTTCTTTAGCAACTTCTTCTTTCAATGTTTTCCCAAATTGCTCCAGACAAGAATTTATAAAATTGGCTCCCATTGAATCCACTGTATCAAAACTTGCCTTCAATTGGAAGTAATGAGCCATATCAGTAGTCTTATCCACCAGCTTAATATCCAAAATTCCACCACCACGATTTCTCATGTTAGCGGTTATTGCTTCCGTAGCCTCCAATAGTTTTTTCTTTAATTTAAAATTAAAAAAATGCAATAGTTTATGAGATTCTCCATTAAAAATGAAGTGAGTATGCCCCAATTTTTCTGTATTAATAATGGTCGTTTTAAAACCTCCTTTATCGATCCAGAATTTGGCAGCCTTAGATGCAGCAGCCACTACAGAACTTTCTTCAACAGCCATCGGCAAAGCCACCAGTTTCCCATCTATTAAAAAATTTGGTGCTATTCCGTAAGGCATATAAAAATTAGAGATCGTATTTTCCGAAAATTCATCATGAAGCTTCTGAAGTTCTGTATTATCGTTCCAGTATTGCTTTAATATTTTTTGATATTCCTGATCGCCGTCAAGATATTCATTGACTAGCCAGTCTATTTTCCCCTGTTTGGTCAATTTGGAAAAACCTTCAATCGGTTGATGATTCATAGTATAACTTTAAAGAACCGTAAATATACTGATTTTGATACTTTATTCTGTTGATAACTTTATGTTAAAAAGGGTGACATTTCTCAATTTTGGAATTACTTTTGAATTAAAATTCACAGAGTTAAATCGTCCTTATATTATAACATATGAACTTTGACCGCCTAAAAGAAAAACTCGAAATCCTTGCTGACGCAGCGAAATATGATGTTTCCTGCTCTTCCAGCGGAGGAACACGAAAAAATAAAAAAGGTGCTTTGGGAGACAGTTCCATAAGCGGGATTTGTCATACCTATACAGAAGACGGACGATGTGTCTCTTTGCTTAAAGTTCTTTTGACCAATCATTGTATTTATGATTGTGCATACTGTGTTTCAAGAAGCTCCAATGATATCAAAAGGGCAGCTTTTACGGTGGAAGAAGTAGTGGATCTTACCATTAACTTTTATCGGAGAAATTATATAGAAGGGCTTTTTTTAAGTTCAGGCATTTTTAAAAATGCTGACACGACCATGGAACGTCTGGTGAGAGTTGCAAAAAAATTACGACTTGAAGAAAATTTCAATGGATATATTCACTTAAAATCCATTCCTGGAGCAAGCGATGAATTAATGCAGGAAGCAGCACTCTATGCGGACCGTCTGTCTGTCAATCTTGAAATTCCAACCGAAAGCGGACTCAAGCTACTCGCTCCTGAAAAAAACAGGGCCGACATGATCAGTCCTATGCGTTATATTCAGAAAGGAATCTCCCAATATAATGATGAAAAGAAGATCTTCCGGAAGGTTCCGAAATTTGCACCAGCCGGTCAGTCGACCCAAATGATCGTAGGAGCTACCAATGAAAATGATCTTCAGATTATAAAAGTCGCGGATCATTTTTATAAAAATTATAACCTTAAAAGAGTCTATTATTCAGGGTATGTACCGGTACTGGAAGACAAAAGATTGCCTTCATTAACTACTGAAGTCCCAATGCTTAGAGAAAACAGATTGTATCAATCGGACTGGCTCATGAGGTTTTACGGCTTTAAAGCAGAAGAAATTTTAGATCCCAATCTTCCTTTTCTCGATCTTGAAATTGACCCCAAATTAAGCTGGGCATTAAGACATCTTGATCAATTCCCTGTCAATCTCCAGACAGCTGACTATCAAATGATTCTTCGAATTCCGGGAATTGGTGTAAAAACAGCTAAAAAAATAGTACAGGCAAGGCGTTTTCAGATTTTAAACATGGATCATCTTAAGAAATTAGGAGCAGCTGTAAACAGAGCAAAATACTTTATTGACTTCAATGCAGGAAATGGCTTTTTGAAATATTTAACGAATCAAAATTTAAAAAAATTATTGATTGGAGGAAGCTCGTCGAAATTTCATAATCAATTTTCACAGCAACTTACCTTGTTTTAAAGAACAATGATTTTCTCCCTGTTCAAAGGCAAACTGTGATGAAAATCTCTAAAAAGTTTATAAATTTTACATCTCTATATTATTAAACTGCCATATAAAATAAATGACTACCCTACTCTACGACGGAAGCTTTGACGGACTTTTAACCGCAGTGTTTGAAGTATTCGAATACCGTTATAAAGACGTTGAAATTTTCGGCAAAAATCAATATCATCAGGAAAATATTTTTGCAGAAACCCACGAAGTAGTCACTCAGACAGAAAAAGCAGAAAGAGTTTTTAAGAAGCTGGAAGAGAACATAGGGAGATCCGGAATCCATCAATTGCTGAAAGTTTTTCTATCAGAAGATCCGGAATCAGAAAGAATTATCCTTTCAGCCATACAATTATCTGTACAACATCCTCATGAAAATATTCTTCAGAATTATGCGGATAGTGATATTTTAAAAATATCGAAAATATGTAAATCCGTAGACAGAGAAAGGCATCGGATGACGGCATTTGTAAGGTTTGAGAAAATGCAGGATGGCGTTTTCTTTGCAAAAATAGATCCTGACTTCAACGTTATTCCCCTGATCAGAAAACATTTTAAAGATCGATATCAGGATCAAAAGTGGATGATTTATGACCTCAGAAGAAATTATGGAATTTTGTATGATCTTGAAAATTGTGACTTCTTTTATCCTGATGAAAAACTGGATCTTGATCAATATGAGCAGAAATTCCATGATGAAGAGAGCCAATATCAAAAATTATGGCAACGTTACTTTATAAAAACCAATATTACAGAAAGAAAAAATCTAAAGCTCCATATTCAGCATGTCCCAAAAAGGTACTGGAAGTACCTGACAGAAAAGAGGTAATGTAAAATAAAAACACCATAAGATGGCAGGAAAAACTTTATGTACAATTGTGTTAATCAGTATTATCAGCTGTATTCCTGATAAGAAAAGAAATGCAATATCTGAAATAGATAACGGGACAGGATCAGAAATTTTGGTTCATACCGATAAAAATACTATCAAAGAAAGGTTTTCTGCACCTCAGGGATATGAATGGATTGATGAAAAACAAGAATCTTTCGGGTATTTTCTCGAAAATTTCACTTTAAAACCCTATAAAAGCAAGATACTTAGATATGACGGAAATCCAATATCTACCCAGCATCTGCATGAAGCAATTTTTGATATCGATACCGGAGATCAGGATCTTCAACAATGTGCAGATGCGGTGATCCGGCTAAGGGCAGAATATTTAGTTAAAAATAAAAGACAAGATGAAATTCAATTTCATTTTACAAATGGTGATCTGCTGAGCTGGAAAGATTATAAAAACGGAACACGGGCCTTTGTCAATGGTAATTCTGTTAATTTCAAAAAGACAGCCCCTTTCGATGACTCGCCTCAAAATTTCAGAAGTTATCTAAATCTGATCTTTAATTATGCAGGGACTATTTCATTAGATAAAGAAACAAAACCGGTTTTAAAAAGTGAGGATTTAAAAAGCGGAGACATTCTTATTACACCAGGAAGTCCTGGACATGTTGTATTGATAAGTGGTGCTTGCAGAAATAAAGAAGGGAAAAAGTTGTTTTTACTAAGTGAAGGTTTCACTCCTGCCCAATCTATCCATGTTCTTTCCAATCCTTTTGATAAAAACAGATCTCCATGGTACAACTTAGACGTAAAAGCTAACGAAACAAAAACTGCGAGATATATTTTTAAACCAACAAACTTTAGAAGTTTTTAACAATTTATATTCAAAAGTATTATCAACTTACTACTATAATCTGAACTTGTTTTTGTAAATTTGTGTTCGAAATTTTTTACTAGATGAAAGAAAGTGCTGTAAAAAAAATTGCAGTTCTTACTTCCGGCGGAGACTCCCCGGGTATGAATGCTGCATTAAGGGCGGTGGTAAGAACGGCAAATTATTATAATATCGAATGTTACGGAATAAGAGAAGGCTACAATGGGCTTATCAACGATGATTTCCTAAAAATGGGTCCTCGTTCCGTAAAAAATATAATCAACCAGGGCGGAACTATCCTAAAGTCCGCAAGATCCCAGGAATTCAGAACTAAAGAAGGACGTCAGAAAGCCTACAATAATTGCGTTAAACATGGTGTTGATGCTATTGTGTGTATTGGTGGAGATGGAACTTTCACAGGGGCGAAGATCTTCAATGAAGAATTTGGTATCAGAGTAATTGGTGTTCCAGGGACTATCGACAATGATATTTTCGGTACCGACAATACTATTGGATATGATACGGCTTTGAATACTGCTATGGAAGCTATTGATAAAATCCGTGATACAGCCACTTCTCACAACAGAGTATTCTTTGTTGAGGTTATGGGTCGGGATGCTGGATTTATTGCATTGAATAGTGGACTGGCAACCGGAGCTTTGGATATTCTTATCCCTGAAAAAAAGGACAGTGTAGATGAGCTTTTTGCGACTTTCAGAAATGCTGAAAAAACCGGAAAAGCTTCCAGTATCGTAGTTGTTGCTGAGGGAGAGAAACTGGCGAATATTTATGAACTGGCAGAGCAGACAAAACAGGAGTTTCCTGACTATGACATTCGCGTAGCTATTCTGGGACATATTCAGAGAGGAGGATCTCCGAGCTGTGCAGACAGGGTTCTTGCGAGCAGACTGGGATACGGAGCCGTGGTAGGATTAATGGAAGGTAAAACAAATGTAATGGCAGGAATGCGTTCCAACGATATGGTATACACTCCTATTGAAGAAGCCATTAAAAAACATAATGAAATCAATAAAGACCTTTTACTGATTTCAGAAATATTAGCAATCTAATTTTTATAATTGTAAAAATCAAAATATTATGTCAACAATTAAAGTAGGTATCAACGGGTTTGGTAGAATTGGACGTCTTGTTTTCAGAGCAATGACTGAAAGAGATAACATTGAGGTAGTAGGAATCAATGACCTTATCAATGCAGAGTACATGGCTTACATGTTAAAATATGATTCTGTACACGGAATCTTTCCAGGAGAAGTATCTGTAGAAGGTAATGATCTTGTAGTAAATGGAAAGAAAATCAGAGTAACTGCTGAGAAAGATCCAAATAACCTGAAGTGGAATGAAATCGGAGCTGATTATATTGTAGAATCTACAGGTCTTTTCTTATCTAAAGATGCTGCTCAGGCTCACATTAATGCAGGTGCAAAAAAAGTAATCCTTTCTGCTCCTTCTAAAGATGATACTCCAATGTTCGTAATGGGTGTAAACCACAAAGAACTTACAGATGATATCAAAATCTTATCTAACGCTTCATGTACAACAAACTGTTTAGCGCCTTTAGCTAAAGTTATCCACGATAATTTTGGAATCGTTGAAGGTTTAATGACAACTGTTCACGCAACAACTGCTACTCAGAAAACTGTAGATGGTCCTTCAATGAAAGACTGGAGAGGAGGTAGAGCTGCATTGAATAATATTATTCCTTCTTCTACCGGTGCTGCTAAAGCTGTAGGAAAAGTAATTCCTTCATTGAACGGAAAACTTACAGGTATGTCTTTCAGAGTACCTACAGTAGACGTTTCTGTAGTTGACCTTACAGTAAGAATTGAAAAAGCTACTTCTTACGAAGAAATCTGCGCTACTATTAAGGCAGCTTCTGAAGGGGAACTAAAAGGAATTTTAGGATACACTGAAGATGCAGTTGTTTCTCAGGATTTCGTAGGTGATAAGAGAACTTCAATCTTCGACAAAGACGCAGGTATTATGCTTTCACCTAATTTCGTAAAGCTTGTTTCTTGGTATGACAACGAAATGGGTTATTCTAATAAATTAGTTGACATGCTTGTTCACGCTGCTTCTTTATAAGAATCAAACATTTAAAATAACACAAACCCCGCTCATGATGTGAGTGGGGTTTTTAGTTTACCATTTCCAAACAACTAATAAAGAAAGTATAAACCATTATTTTCCTGAAAACATTTCCTTTCCGTATTCAAACTTAAAATACAATTATTAAAAACAAAATAAAAACAAAATAATATATTATTTTATGCTTATTTTAGTTAAATAAATTAATGCATTTTACAAATAAAATTAATTACCATAACAGATAATCAAAATAAAATTTCTCAAACAGTTTTGAAAATCAAGTTTTCAGGGTTATTAGTTTATAACAAATTTTGCATTTTTTTCAACACAAAAAAATCCCCCTTTAGGGGTATTTTTAAGAAAATATTAACTATCTAAAAAAGACTATTTTCATGAAAGACGCTGAAAAAAAACATCCCTTGATTGAAGTTTGGGAAAGATATCCCGCTACAAGAAAGGAAAAAAAAGAAATACTGAAGACGCCCCCCATCGAACGTATCATTGGTGAGATGTTTGCAATCGGAGAATTTTATTATTATGTATTAAATCTTACAAACAGTACCCTCTCTCATCATCATGAAAATATTTTAAAATTACATGGTTTAAAAAAAAATCCTGAAAACCTTAAAGAAGTCATAGATCTCACCCATCCTGAAGACATTCCTTTTGTAATAAAAGCGGAACAGGCTGTTGTATCTAAAATGATTGAAATTGGCCCGGAACATCATCTCTACTTAAAATCGAGTTACTGCTTCAGGATGAAGACTGCAAAAGGAAATTATGAGTTGTTCCATCACCAGGCTATTCCTACCCTGGAGGATGAAAATGGGAACCTCGTACAATCCATTAATATACATACCAACATCAATCATATAACAAAGCAAAATCCTTATACCGTCCTGATTTCAGGGATTGGCCCCAGAGCCGATTTTCATCAGATGACAATAGACAATCCCTCCTCATCAACCCATCAGACACTCGAAAATCTCACTAAAAGAGAGGTAGAGATCCTTTCTCTGATTGCAAAAGGATATTCGGGAACAGAAATATCCGAAATGCTTATTTTATCTCAGCATACTGTTCGTTCTCATCGAAAAAACATCCTTACAAAAACCAATTCAAGAAATGGTAAAGAGCTTTTGAAAAAGGCTTTTGAATGGGGCATTATATAACTATTATAAAAAGATATATTTGAAGTAAACATATACTCTCCATGCTGATAAATCTCACAGAGGTATTTCGGCGTAAAACTTGTACTTTTATAATTGATGGAAAGATCAATCGTACATCCCCGTTTTAAAAATTCACCTCATTTCAAAGATTTCTGGCAAAAGGGTAACGGAAAACTGCTTATTGAATTTTCCGGTGCAGAAGTGAGTTTCAGCGAATTTGAGCAATTTTCTCCCTATTATTATCACGTTGACGAAACCGGTGACCAGGTGGTAAAAGATGTCTATTTTACTAAAAAATTTCACGAAGCTACCAGGGAAATCGAGAAATACATCAGAAATGGAGTTTCTGAAAACGATCAGGTTCCGGACAGCGTTAAAAGACTTTTCAAAGAAGTTCAGAAAAAACCTGAATGGCTAAATGAAGAATTGCTGAAAAGTGGCGCGGAGCTTTGTATGCGAAGCGGACTAGATGCCCTCATCTCTCTTAGGGATTATTGTTTAATTGGAGGTTATGATTATGCCTACCTAAATAAACCCCTTATTGTAACAGAAGCATTGAAAAAAGGAGCCGTAAAACGTCTTTCTGAAACATTGGATTTCTGGGTGAATGTAACCCGTTACCATGCCCTGGATATTCATGCCAAAGGCTATGAATTTACTATAAAAACACGTCTTATTCATTCATATGCAAGACTTTCGATTAAAAAGCATTATGCTGATTGGGATACGGAAAACTGGGGAGAACCTATCAATTCCTGGGATATGATGGCCACCTATATAGGTTTTAGTTTGGTTTTTCTTCATAGCTTAAAAAAACTGGGCAATAGCTTTTCAAATGAAGAGGAGCTTGGTATTTTTCACCTATGGAAATATGTCGGTTATTTGCTGGGCATTCCCGAACACCTCCTTCCTGATCATAAAAAACAGGCTACGGAATATTTTTATCTATGGTCATCCATCCAGCCTCCTTCGGATAAAGACTCTGTACTTCTTGCCCATTCATTACTCGATGAATCCCTGGAGAATCCTATATTAAAGTTCAGCTTTCAAAGAAGAAATCTACGGTATCTTCATATTTGCTGTACCTGGTTTTTACTGGACGATGAGGTTTGTAAGCGATTGAATATTCCTGAGGTTTCGAATAAAAAAGTTTTCCCTCAGGTAAAAAAAGCAACTAATATTATATATAATACTTTAGTAGGACGAAAAGCAAGAATTGAAGCGGGTAATAAAAAACACCTTAAAGTTCTGGAAGACTATTTAAGAATAACATCGGGCTCCAACTTCCATTAAATTGATCTGCTTTTTTAGTTTGCTATTATTTCATTCATAATGAGATAGCCACTATTTCACCAATCAGAATTATTGTTTTTTTAACTTTAAAAAGACGCTTTGAAATTGAAAAATATTAGCTTTTGATTCCAAAATTATGTACTTTTGAGAAATTATTTTTTAGAAATGAGTAACATTGACGATAAGAAAAAAGCACTGGCTCTAGTGCTTGATAAATTAGATAAAACATACGGAAAAGGAACTGTAATGACTTTGGGAGATAATTCTGTTGATAATACAATAGAAGTTATTCCTTCCGGATCCTTAGGATTAGACATTGCATTGGGAGTAGGAGGATATCCAAGAGGAAGAATCATTGAGATTTATGGACCTGAATCTTCCGGTAAAACAACTTTAACACTTCACGCTATTGCAGAAGCTCAAAAAGCAGGTGGAATTGCAGCATTTATTGATGCAGAGCACGCTTTCGACAGAACTTATGCTGCAAAATTAGGAATAGATTTAGAGAACCTTATTATATCTCAACCGGATAATGGTGAACAAGCCCTGGAAATTGCGGACAATCTTATCCGTTCAGGAGCGATTGATATTGTAGTAATCGACTCAGTTGCCGCTCTTACTCCTAAAGCAGAAATTGAAGGAGAAATGGGTGATTCCAAAATGGGTCTGCATGCAAGATTAATGTCTCAGGCATTAAGAAAACTGACTGCAACAATTTCAAAAACAAAATGTACCGTAATTTTTATCAACCAGCTGAGAGAGAAAATTGGTGTAATGTTTGGAAATCCTGAAACGACAACCGGTGGTAATGCCTTGAAATTTTATGCTTCAGTAAGGGTAGATATCAGAAAGGCAAGTGCACCGATCAAAAATGGTGACGAAGCAATCGGAAGTCGTGTAAAAGTAAAGATTGTTAAAAATAAAGTAGCTCCTCCATTCAAACAAGCTGAATTTGATATCATGTACGGAGAAGGAGTTTCTAAAACAGGAGAAATTCTTGATCAGGCTGTAGAGCTAGGAGTAGTAAAGAAAAGCGGTTCATGGTTCAGCTATGATGAAACAAAATTAGGACAAGGCCGTGATGCGGTAAAAGACGTTCTTAAAGACAATCCTGAACTTTCTGAAGAACTGGAGAATAAAATTAAAGAAGAATTGAAAAATAAATCAAAATAACTTTTCAAATCAAAATCAATAACAAAGACAGCCTTCAAGCTGTCTTTTGTTTTTACTCTATTTCCCACCCTCACAAGTGAGAAAATACACTTTGGCCGCCGGTATTTTTGTAAGATATATTGATGAGATTTACTAAAAAATCTTTTAATCTTTTAATCTTTTAATCTTTTAATCTTTTAATCTTTTAATCTTTTAATAAAAAAATCGGCGGAACATTTCGTCCGCCGATTTTTTCATCGTTAAGGTTTATCATCCGTCAGTTCAAAGCCCCAATCTTTTCCTTTTTGGGTTGCAGAGACTCCTTTTGTCATCCATACCGGTGCTTTAGCCCCTTTAAGATAATAATCAAAAAACTGCTGCTCGCGGATTTGTATATCTTTCCTGTTCTGTCGTTTTACAAGATTATGGTCGTCACCATTATAGTTAAGAAGCCAAACGGGTTTTCCCAGACGTCGTAATGCCGTAAACATTTCAATTCCCTGATACCATGGAACCGCTCCATCTTTATCATTACTCATAATGACTACCGGAGTTTTCACTTTATCAATCGTGAAAAGCGGTGAATTTTTAATGTAAAGATCTGGTGCCTCCCAAAGATTTTTCCCTAATCTGCTCTGTGATTTTTCATACTGAAACTGCCTGTTCATTCCTGAGGTCCATCTGATCCCCCCATATGCAGAGGTCATATTGACAACAGGAGCACCACTCCACGCAGCAGCATACATATCTGTGTGAGCAATAAGGTAAGCAACCTGATAACCGCCCCAGCTTTGTCCTTGGATTCCGATTTTAGTACCCTCTACCCATGAATTCTGCTTTAATTTTTCAACTCCGGAATTAATATATTCCATTGCGGATTCACCCGGAAAACCATCGGTATATGAAATATCCGGCGTAAAAACCAAATATCCGTTGCTCACAAAGTAAGAAATATTTAATCTTGAAGGTGTTGGAGCAGGAGCAATATAACGGTTCAGATTGTCCGAAAGCTTCTCATAGAAGTAAACAATCATAGGATATTTCTTGTTGGGATTGAAATCTTCAGGCTTGTACAAAACTCCTGTAGATGAATTGCCTTTTGGTGTTGTCCAGTTGACCAATTCATTCGTCCCCCAATTATAAAGAGCTTGCTGTGGGTTTGTATTGCTTAATTTTTGTTGTTCCAAGAAATCTGATGTTGCGAAAATATCAGGCGATTCTGTATAGGATTCTTTTACCAAAATATATTCTTCCGCATTTTTAGCTTTTTGAATGCTTCGATACCCCCAGACATTTTCCATTTGGATTTTTACAGGATCAGCGTCTGACTGAATGGTTGTTCTGAAAATTCCGTTTGCTTTGGATGTATTATCAAAAGCTGATAAATAAATGGAAGATTTCCGGTTCAGGCTTTTTACATCTTTATCTAAGTCGTATGTATCGAATGTTATTTTATGTTTGCGCCCGAAGCCATTCGTGATATTCCTTGGCTTTTTTGAGCCGTTCAGGAAGAATTCCCAAAGATCGTAGCGATCTCTTATAATTACAGATTCATCTTTATCCGTCCATGATGCGATACCATAAGAATTTGGAAAATCCGGCATATCAAATTCTTCATCAACAAAAGAAACCGGCAACCCGCTATTGAGAGGAAGAGTTTGTTTTGTTTTGACATTGTAACTCAGCCACATTCCTTTTTCTTTGTTGAAAATCACAAGAAATTTTCCAAGCGGAGATATGGCAACTGCCCCGTCAAGATTTTTTATAATTTCTGTTCTTTCGCCTGTCTTATTATCAATCAGAAAATAGGTTTTCTTTGTAGAGCCTTCCCATTGAGAGGAAATACGGTTATTGATACTGGTAATCCCTAATGCAAATTCAGCATTTCCTTCGTTCACCAATCTTAAAGTATCTAAGTCTTCTCCATCAATATTTCTGAATAAACCAGGCTTTTCTGTCTGCATTACTGCGGCATAGGATTTCTTAAGATCGTTTTTCAATTCTTTTAACTGTACCGTTTGAAGATAATCATCTTTATAATTCCAGATGTCCACAACAGCATGATCGTTGGCAATCATCGCAGTATCTTTTGCAACAGGTTTTGGCGCAACACCGAAATACAATTGTTTTCCGTTTTTGCTGAATAAAGGCAACCTGTTTTCAGAAACTGCCCAATTCTTTTTCATCTGTGCATTTTCATTGGTTATAATCTCCTTCTTATTTCCTTTAAAATTAAAGTAATACAGCTGATATAATTTCACCAGGTCATTTTGTGCAGAAGCAGTTCCCACAAATGCCAGTTGGTCTCCTTCTTCATCGAAAGACAACTGTGAAAAATCGCCCTCCATTTCTGAAACCTTAGATACAGTCCCTTTTTGCAGATCAACTACCTGTACGGTTTGAAATGCATATTTCTTTGGCTTTGATTTGTCAGTTTCTTTTTTATCTGCAGATTTTTCACCCTCAGAATCTTTATCTTCTTTTTTAGTCTTTTCTTCCGGCTTTTTAGTTACAAAAACCAGTTGTCTTCCGTTTTTACTGAACTCATAACGTACTACATTATCATATGTTGTACTTTTTCCATCCAATAAATTTCGTACCACCAATTGTAATGGTTTTACATTTTTATCTTCATCATTATTTTCGTCTCCATCTTCTTTATCAGAAGCATCATCCGAGGATTTATCTTTTGTATTTTCCAAAAGGTAAGCAACAAAAGAACCTGCTTTTTCAGGAACTTTAAATGATTTCACATTAGGAATTTTCTCAGTTTTATCATTGAAAAAATCAACTATTGCAAGACTATCTTTCGTTAATTTATTTTTTTTCAGCTTTTTATCTTTTACCGCCTTTATATCTTTATACTGCGGACGGATTTGAAAAACAGCAAACCTGGAATCATTGGTAAAATCCAATTTTGTTGCTCTTGCAAACTTCTTTGAGGTTTTATTTTTAACTGAGTGCAGAAAAAGGTTAGAATTTCCTTCCTGAGCATCTACGGAATAGGCAATCCATTTTCCATTATTTGAGATTTTTTTTGTCCCGATATTTTGCCAGCTATCGTAAACGGAATGATCTAGAGGTTTTTTCTGTCCATACACAAAACAGGTCATGATGAGCAGAATAAAAACTGTACATTTCAACTTCATTTTTTTAATAATTTTAAAGATTTAAAAGTAAGATATTTCTTTGACAAAATTACATGAAGCTCCTGTTTCATTATAAGTTCAAGAGTGTCATTCTGTCACTTTCTTCCTCATGGTATTTTTTTTGAGAAGAATTATGCAAATCAAAACTAAATTATTATGACTAAAGGAAATATTAATGTTTCTGTGGAAAATATTTTTCCACTTATCAAGAAATTTCTTTACAGTGATCACGAAATATTTTTAAGAGAATTAATTTCCAATGCCACTGATGCTACTCTAAAATTAAAACACTTAACAAGCATTGGTGAAGCTAAGGTGGAATATGGAAATCCTAAACTTGAAGTAAAAATCAATAAGGAAGAAAAGACTCTTCATATTATTGATCAGGGGATAGGAATGACGGCCGAAGAAGTCGAAAAGTATATTAATCAGGTGGCTTTTTCAGGTGCCGAAGAATTCTTGGAAAAGTATAAAGACAGTGCAAAAGATTCAGGAATTATCGGACATTTCGGTCTGGGATTCTACTCTGCTTTCATGGTTGCTGAGAAGGTAGAGATCCTTACAAAATCTTACCGTGATGAACCTGCTGTTCGTTGGATATGTGACGGAAGCCCTGAATTTACACTCGAAGAAACTACAGATAAAACTGAAAGAGGAACCGAAATTATTCTTCATATCGCAGAAGATTCAACCGAATTTCTGGAGGAATCAAAAATCCGCGAGTTACTATTAAAGTATAATAAATTCATGCCTGTTCCTATTAAGTTTGGAACAAAGACCCACACTCTCCCATTACCGGAAGGTGCTCCGGAAGATGCTGTTGCTGAAACAGAGGAAGTGGACAATATCATCAACAACCCGAATCCGGCATGGACAATTGCTCCTACTGACCTCACGAAAGAGGATTATGTAAAGTTCTACCACGAATTGTATCCAATGCAATTTGAAGAACCCTTATTCAATATTCACCTGAATGTTGATTATCCTTTCAATCTGACAGGAATATTATTTTTCCCAAAGCTGGCTAACAACCTGAATATTGAAAAAGATAAAATCCAGCTGTATCAGAATCAGGTATTTGTTACCGATGAAGTAAAAGGAATTGTTCCGGACTTCTTAATGCTTCTTCGTGGTGTCATTGATTCTCCTGATATTCCATTGAATGTTTCACGTTCTTATCTGCAGGCTGACGGTGCTGTAAAAAAGATTTCTTCTTATATTACTAAAAAAGTAGCAGATAAAATGGCTTCCCTTATCAATGAAAGCCGTGAAGACTATGAGAAAAAATGGAATGATATCAAGATCGTAATTGAATACGGAATGATCTCTGAAGAGAAATTCTATGAAAAATCCGATAAGTTTTCTTTATATCCTACAGTTGATGGAACTTACTTCCTATGGAATGAATTGACTGAAAAAATCAAACCTGCACAAACTGATAAAGATGGTAACCTGATCATTCTTTATGCTTCCAACGCAGATGAGCAACATAGCTACATCCAGTCTGCAAAAGATAAAGGATACGAAGTGCTTCTTTTAGATTCTCCTATTGTACCTCACCTTATTCAAAAGCTGGAAAGTACTAAAGAAAAGGTTTCATTTGTAAGAGTAGATGCGGATCACGTTAACAATCTGATCAAAAAAGATGAACCTGTAATCTCCAAGCTTAATGATTCTGAAAAGGAATCATTGAAAAAGAATGTAGAGGAAACCATCAGTGATGCAAAATTCACGGTTCAGCTGGAAGACTTAGATAGTACGGATGCTCCTTTTACGATTACGCAGCCTGAGTTTATGCGAAGAATGAAAGATATGCAGGCAACAGGCGGAGGTGGAATGTTTGGAATGGGAGGCTTCCCTGAAATGTATAATCTGGTCGTAAACTCTAACAGTGAATTCGCTGGTCAAATCTTAAAAACAGAAAACCAGGAAGAGAAAGCAAGCCTGATTAAATACGCTTTAGATCTTGCGAAACTTTCTCAGAATTTATTGAAAGGAAAAGATCTTACAGATTTCATCCAAAGAAGTTACAAGCAGCTTGAAAAATAAAATAACAAAAGCGATACAGATAATCTGTATCGCTTTTTTCTTATAAGACTATTCTATGATAATTTGCCTAAATCCTAGTTAGTTCTTAGAAAACTAAGCTTCATCCTTGATCGCTTATTCTATACCATTTTTATTTTCTGATCGGTTCGATTTAAAGATTGCCAGAACAAGCATTATCATCAAAAGAATTACCTGAACAAAAAAGTACCTATCTTCCTTATCGAATAATTGAATAGTTGAAATAACTATTAAAAAAGTATAAGCAATAACAGCATTTTTATTACGTTCCCTCCAGGCTGAAATAATAAGGATAAAGAAAATTATAAAAGAGATACATTCAAAAATGATACGCCATACACTATCCCTTGTAAACAGTGGAGTAAGTATTAGCATAACCATTACTATTATTATAATATACTTATTAAATTTCATATTCTATATTCTAAATCTTATCGTATCCCTCCGCTTCTTACACAGCTTCTATAGTCAGTTTCAGCATCTGAATTACACACTATCATATGCGTGGTAGCCATACCTCCTGCAATAACTCCACCAACTCCACCAGTAAAAACACCAACCAAAACTGAACCTCCAATTTCTATGGCATAATTTCTCATACATCGATTACCAGCAGTTACAAATGCTGATTGGCAATTCCTTCTACGATCGGCAGTATCAGTAGTTTCTTTATAATTCAATTGCAAATCTACCTCATTTGTCAGCATTCTTGTTCTTTCTTCTTCTGTATATTTTGAATAAAAATCAGCATTAGATTCTCTGAAGGCTAAACTATTATCATTCATTTTCTCATACAGAGAAATCAGCTCCCTGCTTCTTCCAATTTTTGCAGAATTATAAAGACTTTCAAGTTCTTCTACGGTCTTAACCCTATCAATTCCCGACTGAATCATTGAAAAGTCTGCATCTTTTTCATTATCCAAAAGATTCCTGATTTGCGTCTGAATGCTGAGCTGGGTAGATACATAATCTGATAAAGTTCCGGAATCTGATCTCGCAGTTCTTAAAACATTTTTTTGAGTTGTCTTTGTGCTGGAATTCTGTCCCGTTGATAAATCTTCGTTTGAAGAACATGCCTGAAAAATCAGCAGGAATAGCACTCCTGCCATAAGTAATTTTTTTCTCATTGTGTTGTTTTTTTTATTTGTTGTACTCCAAAACTATAAAAGTCAAAACATTCAAAATGCATAATCCTGTTGCAGATTTTTTGCATTTTTCATGTACAACACAGATACAAATTTGTGTGATTTTTTGCATATTTGTATAAAAATGCGAGATGCAAAAAGAAAAGCTACGATCAATAAGAAAGAAAAAGGGATATACTCAGCAACAAATTGCTGATATCATTGCTACGGATGTTTCCAATTACAGCAGAAAAGAAAGTGGAGATGTAAAAATCGTAAGGGCTGAATGGGAAAAGATTGCTAATTTCCTCGATGTTACTATGGAAGACATTTATGAAGAAGATGACTCCCAAATTGTTGTCAATAATGATCATCCTGTATTTAACGACAGTTCTGCATCGGGAGTGTATCAATATAACAACAATACGATTCCACTTTCCATTGTTGAAAACCTTCAGGAATATATTTCTTTATTAAAAGCCGAGAACCAGAAATTACAGGCAGAAATAAAAACCCTAAAAGCAAGAAAGTAAATTCTACAATTCACTTAAAGGATCCCAAAAAAGTTTCTTGAAATTTTTAATTCTAAAATTTTCAACCACAATACCCTCTGCTTCCAGCTTAGGCTGAAATTCTTTTACAGATAAAATTCCTGAACTGGAAATTACCCTATGGGCAGGAACATCTTTTGGGCATCCACCCATAGCCTTTCCAACATGACGTGAATGATTGGGATATCCTACTGCTTTGGCAATGGCTCCATAAGAAGATACTCGCCCTTTGGGAATAAGCTTTGTAATTTCATAAACCTGTTGTTTAAAAATTTCGTCCATACACGATCATTTATATTGGTTAAAATAATTGCATCATTTTTGAATGATAATAATTTCAATGATGTTTCTCATTAAAATTATAAAGTTATGAAAAAATCATTTTTCCGCATTCTGAATGCGATCAATAAAAAGATCTTACCCAAATTAAGTGATAAGGATCCTTCTTCACTAACGAAGTTACAAAAAGGAATTCTTGCATACCGTTATTTTGTGCTTATAAATTCTATGGATTAAATTCTATAAAAAGGAAGCTTTACTATTTTGTTAAGCCCGATATGACCAATCAATTTCTGAAGCCTCGGAACTTTTGATGATTTTAGCTATTTTAGAATATCATGAGAATTTTTTCAACATCTAAAAAATAAAAAACGCTCCATAATATGAAGCGTTTTTATTATTTTATGATCCAGGATATCCCGGAAATTTCATCTTAAGAATTCTCAAGAATATAGGAGAACATTAATGGAGCACAGATCGTTGCATCACTTTCAACGATGAACTTAGGTGTTGTAATATCCAGTTTACCCCAAGTAATCTTTTCATTTGGAACTGCTCCGGAATATGAACCGTACGATGTTGTAGAATCGGAAATCTGGCAGAAGTAAGACCAAAACGGCACATCATGCATCTCCATATCCTGATATAGCATCGGTACTACACAAATTGGGAAATCACCTGCAATTCCTCCTCCAATCTGGAAGAATCCTACACCTTTACCTCCTGAATTTTTAGTATACCAATCAGCAAGATACATCATGTATTCAATTCCTGATTTCATTGTTGTAGCTTTAAGCTCTCCTTTAATACAATAGGATGCAAAAATATTTCCCATTGTAGAATCTTCCCATCCCGGAACAACAATCGGAAGATTTTTTTCTGCAGCAGCAATCATCCATGAGTTTTCTCTTGGAATCTCATAATACTGCTCCAAAACTCCAGAAAGGATCATTTTGTACATATATTCATGTGGGAAGTATCTTTCTCCTTTAGAGTCAGCGTCTTTCCAAATCTCCACAATATGCTTCTGCAACCTTCTGAATGCTTCTTCTTCAGGGATACATGTATCTGTAACTCTGTTTAATCCTCTTTCCAATAAGTCCCATTCTTCCTGTGGCGTAAGATCTCGGTAATGAGGAACTCTTTCATAATGAGAATGCGCAACCAGGTTCATTAAGTCTTCTTCCAGGTTTGCTCCGGTACAAGAAATAAAGTCTACTTTATCCTGACGGATCATCTCAGCAAGAATCTTTCCTAATTCAGCAGTAGACATTGCTCCCGCTAAAGTTATCATCATTTTTCCGCCATCTTTAAGATGCGCAACATAACCTTTTGATGCATCCACCAATGCAGCTGCATTGAAGTGCAGGTAATATTTCTCTATAAATTCAGAAATTGGCTTGTTCATTTATTTTGATTTTTGCAAAGATAAAACTTAAAATCGGAATGTAGCGGCAGCACTCAGAGAAAGTCTTGTTAATCCTTCCTTTTGATCATCCTCCAGCTTAAAAGATCTTCCGTTAATTGTCATTTTGCTTAATGTACCGGCTGTAAGACCAATTTTAGGACCAATAAAAAAATTATCCAAGACTGCATATTGGTAAGCAAAATTCGCTTCCAATCCCAAATTTGACCCCGTTCCTTTAACGCTACCGGTTTTCGTTGTATAGGTAATAGCTCCCAGTGCAACATCATAATAGAATTTATGCTTAAACTCATCGTTAAAGTTAGAATACATAAATGCTGGTCCAAAGAAATTGATATTGTCTTTGGTGTTTACATATCCTGAAACAGTTTGCCCATTATTATCTCTTACGGTAATTCTTCCATCACTGGATGCACTGTAATTGGAATACTTTAGTCCTAAATGTATATTCCCCTTCACATTATAATAAGCAGAAACATCAAAATTCATCCCGCTTTTTAACCCTTTAATGTAGTTTCTTGTATCCCCTGAAATATTCGATGGAGTTTTCGCTACCCTCCATGCATATCCCACGGATGGAATGATTGAAAATTTTTGTTGTGCCATGGACATAGCAGTAATTGAAATCATCCCTAAAAGTGTAATTTTTTTTATCATTTGTTTTAAAATTTCGGCAAAAATAACATTTTTTCCGAAGTGCACAATCAGAATTTAAAACGTCTGTTTTCCTTTTTGTCTGAGAGTTTCTTTTTATTATCAAGCCTTTTCTGCTTTTGACCTTTGGAAGGTTTGGTTGCGAGTCTTTTCTTAGGAATTATTAAAGCTTTATTTACAATTTCTATGATTTTTTCAACTGCTTTATTTTTATTCATCAATTGAGTTCTACTCTCAGAAACCGTCAAAAACATTAAGCCTTCTGCATTGATTCTGTTTTTTAATTTATGTTGAATTAAAACTTTTTCATCTTCAGTAAAAAACTCAGATCCGTTTACATTCCAAAGTACGGTGACAGATGTTTCCACCTTGTTTACATTCTGACCTCCCGCTCCACTGCTCCTGGAAGTTCTATAGCTAAGTTCTTTTGAAAAATCTTTCATGGTTTTGAAACAAGGGTTACAGATAAAAATTTCACGGCAGCATTTTTATTAATTCAAGCCGGTTCACCTTACCATTCGGAGTCCTCGGCAATTCATCCACAAAAATAATTTCTTTAGGTTTATGAAAGTTTTTTTCAAATGGCATTTGTGAAATCCTCTCAATCAATTTTTCCGAACGTTGCCCTTCGATAACCAATACCAATCTCTGGCCTAAAATTTCATCTTTTAATCCTAAAAATACAACTTCGTTTGCAATTTCTTTTTTGACCAATCCTTCCAGTTCTTCAGGAAAAATTTTAGCCCCTCCGGAATTAATTACATTATCAATACGTCCTAAAAATCTGAACTGATTATAATTTTTAATTTCAACTAAGTCATTAGTTTGCAGGACCTCACTGTTGACATCCGGAGCAAATATCCGGAGACATCCCCGATCATCTTTAGAGATTTCAACATGTTCAAAAGCGGTAAAGTAATCTTCAGCCTTTGGCGACAGTTGCTTTAAGGCAATATGGGATAAAGTTTCTGACATTC
This sequence comes from Chryseobacterium sp. Chry.R1, assembly GCF_039645525.1. NCBI lineage: Bacteria > Pseudomonadati > Bacteroidota > Flavobacteriia > Flavobacteriales > Weeksellaceae > Chryseobacterium > Chryseobacterium sp. Chry.R1. The sequence goes on along the minus strand of NZ_CP151793.1, from coordinate 1,808,524 downwards.
CATAGGTTTCAAATATGTTTGTATTGAGGTGTGAGATCCTTTTTTTCAGGCTCTCTGAAACGGATGCTCCTCCGATGATCAGGTTCTTTATAAGGTGAAGTTTATCCACAGAGTTTTCCACCTGTAGAGGAGTCATCGCACAAAAATCTATTTCTGCAGTAATTTCTTCAAGTGGCTGTAAAGATGGTTCTCCCACAAGCAGCTTCATCTTTCTCTCAAAGGAGCGAACTACCATCATCTTACCTGAGATATATTCTACAGGTAAACAGAGCAAAGCCGTATCTCCTTCTTTTAACTGTAAAAAGTTACACGTCATCACTGCTGAATTCATCATTTTCCTTTTTTCAATTTCAAAAACTTTAGGCGCTCCTGTTGATCCTGAAGTTTGGACATCAACTGTTTCCGAACCGGAAGTCCATTTTTCCAAAAAAAGAATGACTTTTTTTTCGAATTCCGTATGTGGATATAAGTTATTAATTTTGAGATTATTGAAATCTATCACCATGTTTTCCGCAAATAAAATGTGATGTAAATGTAAAAAAAAGTTTAAAAAGTTCTTGTATGTAGAGAAAAAAGCTTTAAATTTGCACCACTAAAAACAACACAGACCCATGGTGTAGCGGTAACACTACTGATTTTGGTTCAGTCATCTGGGGTTCGAATCCCTGTGGGTCTACAACCACTCTTTCTTAAGAGTGGTTTTTTTATTATATATGTTTAAAATCCCATTAATAAAATACTAGTACACAACTACTTATTATTTCAGGATGTATTAAAATGATTTTTTTATGCCAGATTTTTGTGTATCAAGAAAAAATTTATAAATTTGCACCACAAAAAATAACACAGACCCATGGTGTAGCGGTAACACTACTGATTTTGGTTCAGTCATCTGGGGTTCGAATCCCTGTGGGTCTACAAGCCACTCTTTTTAAGAGTGGCTTTTGTTTTTCTATTATTGATCAAAATTTTTGGATAACAAACGTAACATATCCATCAAACAGCCATACTCTTAGATAAATTTTAATTTACCACTTAATATTGTCTGAAAAGCACAAAGAGACTTTAAATAAATACCCCTGATCTAATAGATCAGGGGTATTTATTTAATATTATAATCATTATTTAGCCAATTCTCCGGCTGGTTGTTGTTGGGTTACACAATGTACCATCCCACCATTTTCATATAGGTTTCTAACATCAATTCCAATCACTTTTCTAGTAGGATACTGATCCTGAATAATTTTGTTTGCTACTTTATCATTGGGGTCACCATAATTTGGAACGAGAACAATTTTATTGGCCACGTAATAGTTTACATACGAGCCCTTTTCATCCAGTTGTTTACCATAAGCTGTTTTCACCTTGTTTTTTGTAGCAGGCACATAAACTTTTTTATATTCTTTTCCCTTCACGTTTGTGGCAGTATACAATGTATTGATATCTTTATCCGACAGCCCCATTTCTGCCAGATCCTCGTCATCCATCGTAATCATGGTATCCTTGTCTATAAACTTCATAAATCCATCAATGTGCATATCGGTAACATCCAGTCCTGTAACGCCATCCAACCAAATCACCTTTGATACTCCATAATAGGTTTTAAACATTTCCTCAGCCTCCTGCTGTGTTATCCCTTTTGTCCTTACCGAACCTTTTTTCTGGCTGATCACGGAACTTTTACATGCCATTAAAACCCCATTTCCATCAGTTTCTATTGCACCTCCCTCATTTACCATTTCTTCATTCAGATCTATAACCTTTGCCCCGATGTCTTTTCCGATACGTTGTGGAATTTCATCACAATTTTCAAAATCAAACTTTTCTCCCCAACCATTAAATCCCCAATCTTCGATCAGGAGGTATCCTTTATTATCTTTCACGAAAATAGGTCCATTATCCCTGATCCATACATCATCTGTAGGATAGATCTTAAAATCAATATTTTTCATCGGTATGACATTCTCCTCTAAAATATGTAAAATCCTTTTCTTCTCTACCTCATCATAAGCAATAATATGGACCTTCTCATTAACCTGTAAAGCTTTGGTCATATCAATCCATGTCTGCTCGACCCTTTCCCTGTAAGCCTTACCATGCTGGTGATGATGTGGTCACTGTAGCCATGTTCCTTCGTGAAGGGATGACTCTTCCGGGAAATAATACGTTTGTGACATACAAAACACTGAGTTTAATGTTAAAAAAAATGCAAAAAATTTATTATTCATATTATTAAAATTTCTTTCCTATAAATATTCCAAAGTCAATTGTGGTTTCAAAATTATTTCCGGTCTGAGAAACGGTACTTCCGATTCCGAACTGCATCTTCTTTTGGGTTTCTATTCCCAATCTGATGACCTGATTACTCATCTGATGCTCCTTAAGGCTAAAATCAGAATCTATAATCAACATACTATACAGGCTAAACCGCTCATTAATCCTGGGTGTATATTCCATTAATGTATAAAGCCCGAATCCCATTTCTTTCCCATCGAAAGAATAAGTCAGCGCCGGATATAAATTAATTCCAAAATCTCCTTTCTCTTTAATAAAGGAAAATCCAAGCGAAGGCATTACATCTTCAGCAGATACATGAACTCCCCCTGAAATTCCCCAGTTTCTTCCTATATAATAATTAAGATTCTGATATAACTCTGCATTCCATTTCTTTGACTCATATTCGTAGGAAACTGTACCTGAAGCGAAATAATTCCATTTTGTCTTAAAATCCTTATCAAAAATCCCTAAAACTTCTGTTTCCTTGATACCTGCATAACCTTGTACTGAAATTTGAGCTGTTGCTCCATATGAAAACAGAAAAGCTACGGGAAATACTATTTTTTTCATCATTATTGTTTTCTAAAGTCTTTACTTATAAATCATCTTTGTTATTGATGACTGCAAAATTAGATCCTCAAAAAACAAAAAATTGTCCTAAAAGGACAACCTCATGAATACAACGGAAAATAAATGTGTGTAATAATTTCTCCTGTTGGGGACTGTGTATATTCTTCTATAACATCGGAATTATCCAGCATAAACAAAGACTCCGTCAGCCAAAATTTATAAAAAATCCTGTAGGTTTCCAGAATACTATCAAAGCTTCCATAATGGGTAAATTTGATATACTTACCTCCAAAAATTTCTTTCTTTTGAAATCCCGATATCCCGGAAGAAATATGTTTTATACCTGCTCCGTATCTGCAGTGAGGTACGCTCGTAATAAGGGGCTGATCCCGAATAATCCCATAGGTAGAACCAGAAATTTCATTTTCATTCTCAATACTTTCCCACAGATCATTAATTTCCTGATTATTATAATCCTTAGCTTTAATAAACCTACAGTATACAGAAACCGGATCTTTATATCTTATTTCATGTGGCAGATTTCCTTGGGTATTATCAATAAACTGACTAAACATTTCCTGTTTATTTTTCCTGGCTACTGCCGGTGAAATATGATATTGTTGTTTAAAAGCTTTAGAAAAGGATTGAATATTAAAATAACCAATTTGCCAGGCAATGTCAGAAATTGTATCGGTTGTATATATTAGCTTTTTATAAGCATTCTCAAGGCGGAGCCGTTTTTGAAATCCGGAAATGGTTTCATTAAAAATCCTAAAAAAGATCCTTTGGAAATTCCTATAGGAATAATGAGACATGCTCTCTATTTCATAAGCCGTGATCTCTCTATCAAAGTTTTCCTCAATGAGGTCTACAATCTTTTGTATTTCACCAAAATGAGTATGCATGAATGTATTTTATAATTCACATGGATTTTGCAGTTTATACAAAATGCCAGCCACATATGAATTAATAACCCTATGAATTTACTAAAAAACATCTTCACAAAAAAAGGACAGATAAATATCCATCCTTTTTTATATTATTCTCTGTAAAAAAGCTAGCTGTTTTTAGGCTTGTACAATTTAAACAGTATGAAGAGGAAAATCAACCACACCGGGATCAGGATAACCTGAATCTCCATCCCTGTAATGCTCATTAAAACTAAAATAGCCAACAGGAAAAAGATGCATATGTAATTCGATACAGGATAAAATATAGAAGGAAATTTGGTTTTTGTTCCTGATTTATTTTTCTCAGTTCTGAATTTTAAATGGGTATAACATATCATGAGCCAGTTGATGATAAGAGTGGAAACTACTAAGGCCATCAGATATTCAAATGCTTTTTCCGGAACCAGCTTATTGATGATAATACAGATCCCAGCAAAACATGAGGAAACAAGGATTGCATTGGTAGGCACGCTATTCTTATTTAATTTTGTAAGAAATTTGGGTGCATTTCCTTGTTGTGCTAATCCAAAAAGCATTCTGCTGTTACTGTAAACACTGCTGTTATAAACTGATAAAGCTGCGGTTAAAACAATCAGATTAAGAATATTTGCTATGAGAACATTAAAGTGTATTACTTTTCCAAAGATGGTAAATGCAAATCCATTCAGATTTTGGAAAACCATGACAAACGGGCTTGTTCCTTCTGTAATTTCTCTCCATGGACTTAGTGAAAAGAGAATAACCAATGCCCCCACATAGAAAATTAAAATTCTGTAAATAACCTGATTGGTAGCTTTAGGAATCGTTTTTTCCGGACTTTTAGCTTCTGCAGCAGTAATTCCAATTAATTCCAACCCTCCAAAGGAAAACATGATCATGGCCATTGCCGCAAAAAGTCCGGAATATCCATTTTCAGTTTTATTAAAAAAACCTTTTGGAAAAAATCCTCCGTCATTCCACAGATTTGAAATACTTGCCTTATCCCCTCCGGTACCACTAATCAATAAGTAAATACCAAAAACAATCATTCCTATAATTGCAACTACCTTTATAATAGAAAACCAGAATTCAGTTTCTCCGTACACTTTTACAGAGGCAAGGTTTAACGCATTAATGACGATAAAAAAGAACAAACTGGAAACCCAGAGCGGAATTTCAGGCCACCAAAAATGGATATAATGTCCGATGGCTGTAAGTTCTGCCATACTCACCAGAATATAGAGAATCCAATAGTTCCAGCCGGAAGCAAACCCCGGAAAATTTCCCCAATATTTGTATGCAAAATGACTAAAGCTTCCGGACACAGGTTCCTGAACTACCATTTCACCAAGTTGGCGCATAATAAAAAATGCAATGATCCCTGCTAATGCATACCCTAAGATAACGGAAGGGCCGGCTAAAACAGCTGCAGGGCCAATACCGAGAAAGAGACCGGTACCTATAGCTCCACCGAGAGCAATTAATTGAATATGTCTGTTGGTTAATCCCCTAACCAGATTCCCATCATTAGGCCCGGTTTTTTGTTCGTTGTTCATACAATGAATTAAGCCCTAAATATATAAAACTTTAAGAAATTTGCTTCTATAAAGCAGCATGAACATTCAAATCATTCAGTTTTAAAGAATTAAAAAGTAAAACACTCTGTTTTCTTACAGATATTCTTCCGGAACCGAAATATTATTCTTTTTCATATATTCCAAAAGAGACTGGTATTTGTCTTCATAATCATCCATTCCGCATTTATGTGAAATGCTGCAGATATCCGAAGGCTTAATTTCCAGGATCTGCGAGATTTTATTTAAGATATCCAGATTGATCTTCACTTTAGAATTCTCAATATCCGAATAAGCCTTTTGTGAAATCCCCATTTCAAAAGCCATATACTCCTGTGTCAAATCTTTAGTTCGTCTGATTTTCCTGATGTTCTGACCGCATACTTTCATTGTATTTGTTTTAGTAGTTTTTGGTATAGTTTAGAAGGATATCTACTAGCCTCTAACAAAGTTAATAAATACCTTTGGCAAAACATTATACACGTTACATGATATTTATTTCTTAATGGAATTTAGCTTCACAATTAAAAGCTGGTCACTTATTAATGATAAATATTTTTCTCTACAACAACTATTGGAATTATGGAGACGCAAAAATTTAATTATGACAATACCATTGTCAGAGCATTTCTCTATGCTACTATCGCATTTGGTCTGGTCGGTTTTTTACTGGGACTTACGGCAGCACTAATGCTTTTCTACCCTGAGCTACCTGAATTTTTATTCGGAACCGATGACACAACGATTCAGAGTTTACGAAGCGGCAATATCCAGGGGCTGATCAATACACAGGGAGCAATGGGATTCGGAAGAATACGGATGCTGCATACGAGTGCCGTAATTTTTGCCTTTGTATGTAATTCATTTTTCTGTGGTGCCTATTACAGTATGCAGCGTTTACTGAAAACCAGAATGTATAGCGATACACTTTCGTGGATCCATTTCTGGTCTTGGCAGATTATGATCATCAGTGTGGTTATTACATTCCTGATGGGAATCAATACTTCAAAAGAATATGCGGAACACGAATGGCCAATTGATATATTAATTGCTTTCTCATGGATCATTTTTGGGATCAATATGTTTGGAACCATTGCCAAAAGACGGGTACGACACCTTTATGTAGCCATCTGGTTTTATATTGCTACATGGATTGCTGTTGCCATGCTTCATATTTTTAATAACTTAGAAGTTCCGTTATCTTTCACAAGCTGGAAATCTTATTCTGTATATTCAGGAGTAAAAGATGCCCTTGTCCAGTGGTGGTATGGTCACAATGCAGTAGCATTCGTATTAACAACTCCGGTTTTAGGACTGATGTATTATTTTATGCCTAAGGCTGCTAACCGTCCTGTATTCTCATATAAACTGTCTATTATCCATTTCTGGTCCCTGATATTTGTCTATCTGTGGGCAGGTCCTCACCACCTTCAGTATACGGCACTTCCTGCATGGGCACAGGCAGTAGGAACCGGGTTCTCTATCATGCTTATCGCTCCGTCATGGGGAGGAATGCTTAACGGTCTTCTTACTTTAAGAGGAGCATGGGATAAAGTAAGAGAAAATCCTATTCTTAAATTCTTCGTTGTGGCTGTGACCTGTTACGGAATGGCAACATTTGAAGGACCGCTTTTAGCCACAAAATCTTTAAATAAAATCGGACATTACACGGACTGGGTAATCGGGCACGTACATTTAGGTGCATTGGGATGGAATGGTTTTATGGCATTTGGAGTTATTTACTATCTGATTCCAATTATGTGGAGAACGGAACTCTGGTCTAAAAAACTGGCTAACTGGCATTTCTGGTTAGGGACTTTAGGAATTATTTTCTATGCAGTACCAATGTATATTTCAGGATTTACTCAAGGTTTGATGTGGAAACAATTCAACCCGGACGGAACCCTATTGTGGAAGAACTGGCTGGATACGGTAACCGCAATCATTCCTTATTTCAAAATGAGATTTATTGGAGGTATCCTTTACCTTTCCGGCGCCATATTAATGGTTGTGAATGTTATTAAGACCATTAAGGCCGGATCATTCCAAAGAGAAGTTCCTGCAGAAGCTCCTGCTTTAGCAAATATCGGAAGCCAGAGAAAGGAAGGCGAAGGCGCTCACCTTTGGCTTGAAAGAACACCAAAATTACTTTCTATATTGGCCTTCATTGTAATTTCAGTTGGCGGATTGATAGAAATAGTCCCTACTCTTACCATTAAGAGCAACTTACCACAGATTACGGCAGTAAAACCTTATTCTCCATTGGAGCTGGAAGGTAGGGATCTCTATATCCGTGAGGGATGTAATTCATGTCATTCCCAAATGATCAGGCCTTTCCGTGATGAGGTAATGAGATTTGACGGTAAAAACGGGCAATACTCTAAAGCAGGTGAGTTCGTGTATGACAGACCGTTTTTATGGGGGTCAAAAAGAACAGGACCTGATCTTCACCGGGAGGGAAGCCGAAATCCTGACTCATGGCATTTCAAACATATGTACAATCCAAGAATTACATCTGCAGGATCCATTATGCCTCGTTTTCCATGGCTGATCACAAACAAACTTGACCGCTCTAAAATGATAAGCAAGATGGAACTGATGAAAAATACTTTTGACATCCCTTACACAAAAGCGGAAATAGATTCGGCAAACCAATGGGCAGACCATCAGTCACAGGCTATTGTAAAAAGAATTTATTCGGAGGCAACAGACGTAAGAGACCAGGTTCAGAAAGATAAAGCAGCAAAAGGCTCTGCCTTTATTCCTCTTGAACAGAGAGAAATTATAGCAATGATAGCCTACCTCCAGAGATTAGGTACTGATATTAAAACCACGGACATTAAAACAGCAAGTGCGGATTAATTATTAAATACATGTAAAAATGAAAACACGGACACCCATTTCTATATACATCATTGTAACCGTAGGATTAACAGTTATGGCATTCGAAATGTTTGCTCACGATTCCGGTTATTTCAGTTCCCCATTCTTCTGGGCATTATTACTGATTGCCACCATTCTCCTTTTGATCATGAACTCGATTGGAGATCTGGTGGAAAATGAAAAATTCAGCAGATTGAGTTCGTATGAAAAACAAGAATACCTTAGGGATAAAAGTACTCCTTATTTTCAGAAACTCTGGAATTCTGCTTTTAAAAAGCAATCACAAACTGAGGAAAAAGACATTCTCATCGATCATGGTTTCGACGGAATTACGGAACTGGATAATTCATTACCCAAATGGTGGATCGGACTATTTTATTTCGGAATTATTTTCTGTGCTGTATATATGCTGGCTTTCGCCTTTACAGATTATGCACATCCGGATGCAGAATATGATAAAGAGACCAAAGTAATGCTGGCTTCCATTGAAGAATACGAAAAAAATGCTCCCACCATTAATCTGGAAACAGCAAAATACAGCGCTGATAACATCGCAGAAGGTGAGCAACTTTTTAAAACCAATTGTGTAACCTGCCATGGTGATGGTGGCAAAGGAGGTATTGGTCCCAATTTAACGGATACATACTGGATCAATATTAAAGAAAAAAGCCTGTTTAAAAATGTTTTCTGGATGCTTGAGAATGGTTCACCGAACAATCCAGCTATGAGACCATTTGTTAAAGAAGGGACAATTACCGGAAGGGATGCTGAAAAAATTGCCGCTTATGTTTATCACATCAATCAGGAAACCACGCCCATTACTGTTACTCAGGGTGGCGCTGCACCCCAAGGTGAAGAAGTAAAATGGGAGAATAATAATCAGTAAAAATATAAACTAAACTTTTCAACTATGCCTCGCCCCCTTTTGAAAACTAACTAACATTATATTATTTTCGATACCCTTTTCATACTTGAAAATAAACAAAAGGGGGCTTTTTTAAAGAAAAAAATCAATCCTTGCTTTGGCTGTTGTCTCAATTATTCACTTCACTTCGACACAACTAAAATTCCATAAATGGCAGCCAAGGCAGGATTTTTGCATTCTCCAGAGGGTACCACACCAGGTAATTTTTTAAATAGTATTAATTATCTTTGTTCTAAACCCTATCACATTTGAAACTGAAAATCAATAAAAGAAAACTCCTAAGACGCACTGCTATTACCATTATATCGATATTGGTATTTCTTACCTTACTTATTTTAAGCTTGAGACTTCCGGCAGTTCAAAACTTCATCAAAGACAAACTTATTGTTTATCTTGAGAAAAAAATCAAAACAAAAGTAAGCCTTGAAAGGGTTTATATAGGTTTCCCTAACAGCCTGGTTATGGAAAATCTTTATTTAAAGGGACAGAATATTGATACACTTCTTGCTGTAAAGAAGCTCGATGTAGGCCTGAACATGCTTAAACTTATTAATTCTACCGCAGATATTACTTCTGTTGATCTTGAAGGGGTACAGGCCAACGTGGTAAGAAAAAAAGACGGAAAATTCAATTTTGATTATATTATCGATGCCTTTGCCACTTCTGATAAAGAAGAAAGTCCTTCAAAACCGTTTATTATTTCATTGGATAAAATCAAATTAAAAGATATCGGGGTTACTTTTAATGACCAGCAATCCCGAAACGATATTAAATTATATTTTAAATCTTTTGACACCAGGGTAAAAACTTTTGATTTAAATAAAAATAGCTACGCCGTTAATGATATCAACCTCGATGGACTGAAGCTCAAATTAAAGCAGGATATTGTAGAAGAGGTTTCAAAAAAAGTTGAAAAGAAAGTAGATTCTCTTAACCAGAAAAAATCAATGAGTATTGGATTAAGAGGAATTAAGCTGACAAATTTTGATATAGATTATGGGGATGACAATACCAAAACCTTTGCAAAAATTGTATTTAAAGAATTAAGTACTAAGGTCAATAAGCTGGATCTTGATAACAACTCTTACAACGTAGCCAATCTGTTTCTTTCCGGAGCAGATATTAATGCCAATCTTTATCTGCCGGCTCAAAATGCCAATCCCAAAAACTCAAAAGAAGAGCCTAAGCCTTCTGCAAATGCTGAAAAAGCAATGAAAATACTTTTGGGGAAGATGGTTTTGAACGATGTGAAAGTAGCATACAATAATACCGCGATTACTTCTACAAAGCAGGGAATGGATTTTAACCATCTTAATTTTTCAAAAATGAATGTGGAGGTCCGTAGTTTCAAGATGGAAAACAATACGTTTGCAGGAACTGTAAGCTCTGCGGAAATTAAGGAAAGTCGTGGGCTGGATATACAGAAATTCAATACAGATTTTGTATATGGTGAAAGACAGGCCTATCTGAAAGACCTTTATTTGCAGACCTCAAAAACAATTCTAAGGGATGAGGTTGTTTTGGAGTATAATTCAATCGAACAACTCAGTTCAAACCTGGGCGCAGTAAAAATATCAGCTAACATTAAAGATTCCAAAGTAGGATTTGCCGATATTTTAAATCTGGTTCCAACTTTAAGGACAACAGTTCCGTTTAATAAATATCCTAATGCAATACTTGCAGTTAATGCAAATGTAAAAGGAAATGTAAATGATCTGCTGATCCAGAATTTTAAATTATCAGGGCTTGATCAACTAAGGGTTTCGGCATCAGGAAGAATTAAAAACGCCATGAATCCCGATCAGTTATATTATGATCTGAAAATTGGCGAACTGTCATCTTCTGCAAAAACAATCTTTAACCTGGTACCTAAAAATACTATTCCATCGAATATTTCCCTCCCATCAAATTTCAGCATCAAAGGGACAGCGAAAGGAACCACGAAGATGGTTGATACCAACCTCAACCTGTATTCCACTCTCGGAAATGCTGCAGTTATAGCCAAGGTGGATATGCGCAGAAAAAATCATGAACTCTATGATGTAAAGGCTAATTTGCAGGGGATACAGGTGGGAAAAATTATACAGAATAAGGACATTGGCTCGGTTACAGCTCAAATCTCTGCAAAAGGAGAAAGTTTTGACTTCAAAAAAGCAAAAGCAGATCTTAAAGGACATGTTGCTTCAGCAACCTACAAAGGATACCAGTACCGAGATATGAACTTGACTGGAAAAATTGATAATGGAGCTTATAGTATCCTATTGGATTCTAATGATCCTAATGCCAACCTGAAATTAACAGCCTCGGGAATATATAATGAAAAAAATCCTACGGTAAAAGTTAATGGAAATATTATCAAAGTAGATCTCAATAAACTAGGCTTCTACGATAAACAAATGATTATCGGTGGAAAAATTGAGGGTGACTTTACAAATCTGGATCCGGATCACCTTAATGGTTATCTGAATCTCCAAAATTTCGCGTTCTCGGATACCAAAGAAGTTTATCCTGTTCAGGAAGTAACGCTGAAAGCAAGTTCGGCAAATGATTCAACAAGCATTGTCCTCAATTCTCAGATTGCTGATGTCGAGCTCAAAGGAAAATACAGGTTAACGCAGATTTTCGGATCGTTGGCTCAGACCATTAACCAGTATTACCAGTTTCAGAAACCTGATAAATCTCAAAAGATCGATGCAGGACAATATTTTACCTTTAATGCAAAAATTAAAAATGATGATCTGATCAGAAAGTTTGTTCCGGATCTTAAAAGTTTTGAAACAATCAATTTAGCTGGAAATTATAATGCTGACTCCCATAAAATTGAAATCGACGGACAAATTCCTCAATTACTATATGGTGAAAACTCCATTGAAAATGCTTCACTTAAAGTAACGAATGAAAACGAAGCCCTGCAATATAATTTGAATGTTGCCGGATTGAAAAGCTCAAGTTTTGCTTTAAATAAAATAAATATTGGCGGAGATATTTCTGACAACACTATCAATTATAACATCACGACCAAAGATCAAAAAGATGTGACGCAATTCCTGATAGCCGGAAATGCCAAATCACTGAATGACATTACAGAAATCTCGTTAAATCCAAACGGCCTCAAATTAAATTATAATGACTGGACCGTTGCGGAAGGAAATAAAATACAGATCAGCAGCAAAGGAATTGTAGCAGATAACTTCAGACTTTCCAACACAGGAAGCGAAATTTCCCTTCAGTCCGAAAGCACATCTCCTAACAGCCCTTTAAATATTTCATTAAAGGACTTCAAGATAGAAACAATCACAGAGGTCATTAAAAAGGATTCTCTACTGGCAAAGGGAACGATCAACGGTACAGCTCAGTTAAGGGATCTTACAAAGGACATGACATTTACCTCAGACCTCAACGTTTCTGATCTTTATGTATTTGGAAATCCAATCGGGAACCTTGCTGTAAAGGTTAACAGTACTTCACCTAAGCTTTTAAATGCCAATATCGCATTATCAGGCAATGATAATGATGTAAAGATCGTTGGAGATTATAATACATCATCAAGCACATTTGATTTAGACATGGCTATCAATAAGCTTCAGATGAAAAGTGCCCAAGGCTTCTCAATGAATGCCATTACCAATACGGAAGGATACCTTTCCGGAAATCTTAAGATTACAGGAAGTACGGATAAGCCTAACATCCTTGGTAAGGTAAAATTCAATAATGTTGGGCTTGAGATAGCAAAGACGGGAAGTGATTTCAGAAAACTGAATGATGAGATCAATTTTACCAGCCGTGGAATTGAGTTTAATCAATTTAAAGTGAATGATAAGGATGGAAATGCACTTGTCGTAGACGGGCAGGTCCTTACACAAACCTATAGAGACTTCGCCTTCAATCTTGATGTAAACGCTAAAGATTTTAAGGTTGTAAGTTCTGAAAAATCCAATGATGCCATGATGTACGGGATTCTTGCTATCGACGCAGGACTGCATATCCGTGGTAATCTGGATCTTCCGAAAGTAGAAGGAAGATTAGCCGTGGCGGATAATACGGATTTTACATTTGTCCTTCCTCAATCCAGCCCGTCATTGCAGGAAAGAGATGGAATCGTGGAGTTTGTAGATCAGGATCAGGTGGTTTTAAACAAAACAATCAAAGCTGACTCTTTGAAAGCTCAGAGCCGCATTAAAGGCATGGATGTAAGTGTAAATATCGAAGTAAGTAAAGAAGCAAAAATGTCAATTGTTATTGATAAGGCCAATGGTGATTTTGTAAAACTGCAGGGAGAGGCGGAACTGACCGGAGGCATTGATCCATCCGGAAAAACTACCCTTGTGGGTGTTTATCAGGTGGAAAAAGGATCTTATGAGCTTTCTGTAAGTGTACTTAAGAGAAAATTTGATATTCAGAAAGGGAGTACCATTACCTGGACAGGAGAGCCTACTGCAGCCATTATGGATATTACGGCCATTTATAAAACCGAAACGGCTCCAATTGACCTAGTTGAGCAACAATTCACGGGTGATGCTGCTACATTGAATCAATTCAAACAAAGAATTCCTTTCAATACGTTGTTAAAAATGAAAGGTGAATTACTGAAACCACAGATTACATTTGACATCACTACAGATAAGAAAAATAATGCTGTTTCATCTACTGTAACTGATGCAGTTGATCAGAAACTTACCCAGCTCAGAACTCAGGAATCGGAAATGAATAAACAGGTCTTCGCTTTGTTATTATTGAACCGTTTTATTGGAGAGAATCCATTCCAAAGCAGCGCAGGAATGTCTGCGGAAGCAATGGCAAGACAAAGTGTAAGTAAAATCCTTTCGCAGCAACTGAATAACCTGGCTTCAGGACTTATTAAAGGAGTTGATCTGAATTTTGGGCTGGAATCTTCCGAAGATTATTCTACCGGGCAGAAAAATACAAGAACCGACCTCAACGTAGATATTAGTAAAAAGCTACTAAACGATCGTCTTAAAGTAACGGTGGGAAGCAATTTCGGCCTGGAAGGTGATGCCAGACAAAATGAGAACACAACCAATATCGCAGGAAATGTTACTGTGGATTACAGTCTTTCCAAAGATGGCAGATATATGCTGAGGGCTTATCGTAAAGATGAATATCAGGTAGCCCTGCAAGGACAAATTATTGAAACAGGTGTCGGTTTCATTATTACATTGGATTATGACCGATTCCGGGATATTTTCAGGAAATCAAAACAGGACAAACCAAAAAAAGAAAATAAAAATAACCAAGTGGTAGAGTTTAAATAAATGGGAAATACATTCAAAATATATCTTACATCTTTATGTGCATCGGGATTCGCTGCCATTTCACTTTCGTGTAGCAATACAAAGTTTCTGAAAGAAGGACAAATGCTATACACCGGTGGTGAAGTAAAAATTGAAAATGATACCATCTCCAAAAAAGAGAAAAAAGAACTTCAGGCCGCTTTGGAAGAAAATCTGGTTCCCAAACCTAATTCAACCATTCTGGGCCTACGACCAAGGTTATATTTTTATAATATTGCCAAAGAACCTAAAAAAGAAAAAGGATTCAATTACTGGCTTAAATATAAGGTGGGTGAGAAACCCGTCTTATTAGGAGACGTTGACCGTGAATTCAATAAAGACATTATTGTTAATTACTCCGAGAATAAAGGATATTTTAATGCTAAAGCCACTTATGATACGATTTCCAAAAACAAGAAAGCAAAAGTCATTTATACATTAAGACCAGGAGCCCAATATCTGATCAGCAACGTAAAATTTCAAAAAGATTCTACTCTGGTTAATCGCGAAATTCAAAATTTAAAAGATAAAAGCTTACTGAAAAATGGAAATCCATTCGACCTTGGTGTTATTAAGTCGGAACGTGACAGGATTGATAACGGGTTGAAAGAAAAAGGATTTTATTATTTTCATCCTGACAATATTATTGTTCAGGCAGACAGTACAGTAGCCAAAAATCATAAGGTTGAGCTTAATGTAAAACTAAAAGATGATACACCTGAACTTGCAACACAACAGTTCGGTATCGATAAGGTTATTGTATTCCCCAATTATAATCTTCAGGATGTAAAGCAGGGAAAATACAGTGTCCCTATGAATCCGGATTCACTATCAAAATATGTTTATGATGATATCTACGTTATAGATCCGCAACATAAATTCAAACCTAAGATCTTTGACAGAGCATTATATTTTAAAAAAGGAGATCTTTATAACCGGACAAATCATAACCTTTCATTAAACAGGCTGATTAGTTTAGGGGTTTTTAAGTTTGTTAAAAATGAGTTTATCGTTTCGGATTCTTTGCAACACAAATTTGATGCATATTACCTGTTAACACCTCGGGAAGTACAATCTTTACGCCTTGAGGCTTTAGGGAGAACCAATTCAGCAAGCTACGCGGGTAGTGAGCTCAACTTAAACTGGACCCACAGAAATTTTTTCAAAGGTGCTGAACAATTCAAAGCATCTGTATACGGAGCATTTGATGTACAGATGGGAGGACAACAATCTGAAGCTAAGAATATGTATCGTGCGGGAGCTAATGTACAGTTGTCAATTCCTAGGATTGTTGCTCCTTTCCGCTTTAATTCTTCGAGTGCTTTTGTTCCAAGAACAAATATCAGTTTAGGATATGAATTCCAGAACCGTACGCAATATTACACATTGAACAACTTTACAGCATCTTTCGGCTATGTATGGAAGGAAAATGCTCGCAAAGAACATGATCTGAAAGTGATTGATATTACGTTGGTTTCCCCTGCCAATGTAACTCCATTGTATAAATCTATTGCAACCACACCAGCACAGCAAAGAATTGTAGAAAAGCAACTCATTTTCGGGCCTACATACTCCTATACTTATACCAATACCATGTTACCCCAAACCAATACTATCTATTATAAAGGTACACTGGACTTGGCAGGAAATATTACAGGCTTGCTGACAGGAGCTAATGCAAAAAAAGATAAACAAAAAGAAATTTTTGGAGTTCCATTCAGTCAATATGCAAAAATTGAAAATGATTTTAGATTTTACCATAAATTTTCAGAAAAAACTAATTTCGCATCAAGAATAATTGCCGGAGTTGCATATCCTTATGGGAACTCAGAATTCATCCCTTTTTCCAGACAGTTCTTTGTGGGAGGAAGTAACAGTATCAGAGCATTTAGAGCAAGAACTTTAGGGCCGGGAAGTTTTGATCCAAGGTCCCTATCACAAGGATTTTCATTTGATCAATCAGGAGATATTAAACTAGAAGTAAATGCAGAATATAGAGCAAATTTATATAAATTTTTAAATGTTGCTGCTTTTGTGGATGCTGGAAATGTCTGGTTAATCAATAGTGACCCTTATAGACCAGGAGGAAAATTCTCCAAAGATTTTTTAAGCGAAATAGCTGTAGGTGCAGGAGTTGGTCTAAGACTTGATTTCTCTATTTTAATTCTAAGGCTCGATTTAGCAATGCCGATACGTGTTCCTTATTATGAAAAAGGGGACCGATGGACTTTTAACAGAATTAATTTCGGGGACAGCAGCTGGAGAAAAGATAATCTTGTATTAAATATAGCAATCGGATATCCATTTTAATATGATCAATAATATAAAATTTTTCTGGGAAGTTTTAAAAGAAACGTTTAGTGAATGGAATAGTTCAACCGCATCAAGGGATTCGGCAAGCTTAGCTTATTACGCTATTTTTTCAATCCCGGGACTATTAATTATTATTATCTGGATAGCCGGAAACTTTTTTGGTGAAGAAGCCATCCGCGGGCAGATCAGTACTCAAATCAGCGGATTAATGGGGGAAGATGTTGCTAAAAGTGTAGAAAATATGATTGCCGGAGCATTGATCGATAAGCAGAATATTTTCATGAAAGCAGTAGGGATCGGTTCTTTGGTTTTTGGTTCTACTACTTTATTTTTTCAGCTGCAACATTCGTTAAACACTCTTTGGGATGTTCAATCAGCACCCAAAAAAGCATTGATCAAATTTCTTCTTGATAGAGCGAACTCACTTGGAATGATCCTTATTCTTGGGTTTTTATTAATGATCACGATGATTCTTTCATCAGCGATTAGCCTTTTTAATACATGGATCACCAATTATTTCGGGTTCGAGACGTATATGCTGGTTGAACTGGTCAATTTTGCTGTTGGCTTTGCGCTCGTTATGCTTCTATTTGCTTTGATGTTCAAATTTCTCCCGGATGTACAGATCAGCTGGAAACCTGTATGGAAAGGTGCAATTTTAACAACTATTTTATTTACATTGGGTAAATTTTTATTAAGCCTGTACTTCAGTAATTTCAAACCAACCTCAACCTTTGGAACGGCAGGAACTGTGATCCTTATTATGATGTGGATTAATTATTCCTGCATGTTGATATTTTTCGGAGCTGAATTCACTAAAGTATACTCTTACAAAAAAGGCTATAAAATTGTTCCTTCCAAACATGCCAAATGGAGTGATGCAAAATTATATGAAGACAGTCACAGAGATGTATCAAAACAAAACCAACAAACTTAATAAAAAAGCCTCCCGAATCCGGAAGGCTTATATTTTACATTCTGTTTACGGTTCCTATTCCCAGTAACCCTAAAGATTTTTTTATAGTTTTTGCCGTCAGATCAGATAAATTTAAACGGGTTTGTTTTAAATCTCCTTCTTCAAGTTTTACAATCGGTGTACTTTGATTCTGATAAAATGAATTATAAGATTTTACCAAATCGTAAACATAATTAGCGACAAGAGCAGGACTTAATGCCTCGGCAGCTCTTTCTACAATAGTTTTATAATTCGCCAGTAACATGATTAGCTCTTTTTCAAATTCATTCAGCTCTACTGCAGAAGCTTCTTTATATTCATAGTTAGCTTTTGACAATAAGGACTGAATACGGGCATATGTATACTGAATGAATGGTCCCGTGTTTCCATTGAAATCAACACTATCCGCCGGATTAAATAGCATTTTTTTCTTTGGATCTACTTTAAGCATAAAATACTTCAATGCACCTAACCCAACAGTTTCATAAGAAGATTCTCTTTCTTGATCCGAAAGCGTTTCAAGTTTTCCTAATTCCTGAGCCTTTGATTTAGCTGTTTCGTACATTTCCTGCATCAGATCATCAGCATCCACTACAGTTCCTTCACGGGATTTCATTTTTCCTTCCGGAAGTTCCACCATTCCATATGATAAGTGGAACAGCTGATCAGCCCACGCATAACCCAGTTTTTTCAATATCTTGAACAACACCTGGAAATGATAATCCTGCTCATTCCCTACAGTATAAATTAGTTTCTGAATATCATTCTGCTTGAATCGTTCTACTGCGGTTCCCAAATCCTGAGTCATATAAACTGATGTTCCATCCGAACGCAATAAAAGTTTTTGATCCAATCCCTCATCCGTCAGGTCACACCAAACCGATCCGTCTTCTTTCTGATACAAAATCCCTTTATCAAGTCCTTCCTGAATAAGATCTTTACCTAAAATATAAGTATTGCTTTCGTATTGAACCTGGTCAAAATCAACTCCCAATCTTTTATAGGTTTCATTAAAACCTTTATAAACCCAGCTGTTCATTTCTGCCCATAAACTTCTTACCTTCTCATCACCATTTTCCCAATCTTGCAACATTTTTTGAGCTTCTTTCATCAAAGGAGCTTCTTTTTTAGCTTGATCCTCTCCTATTCCTCGTTCTACAAGATCAGAGATTTCTTTTTTATAGTTTTTATCAAATTCTACATAATAGTTTCCAACGAACTTATCTCCCTTGGTATGAGTGGTCTCAGGAGTTTCTCCATTTCCAAATTTTTCCCAAGCCAGCATTGATTTACAAATATGAATTCCCCTGTCATTAATGATCTGCGACTTGATCACGTCATATCCGGCCTCCTTTAAAATCTGGGCCACAGAAAACCCTAACAAATTATTTCTGATATGCCCCAGGTGAAGAGGTTTATTGGTGTTTGGCGAAGAATATTCCACCATAACTGTAGCATTTTTCTTATCAATATTTGAAAAGTCTTCACTTATTGATTTGAACTGATCTACAAAGAATTGGTTTTTAACCTTTACGTTCAAAAATCCTTTAATAACGTTAAAGCTTTCAAACAAGTCGGTCTGTGCAGTAAGTGATTCTCCCAATTCTACTCCGATACTTTCAGGATTTTTTTTCAACTGCTTTACCAATGGAAAAGTGACAATTGTAAAATCTCCCTCATATTCAGTTTTATTTTCCTGAACTTCAAGGTTGATTTCTTTCAACTGATATACATTCAAAATGACCTCCGAAAGTTTTTCCTCTATTATATCTTTAATATTCATGTAATTATTTTTATTTTTCCGCTATAATACTAGCTCTAACAAATCATGAGCAAATGAAACACTTCTGGGGTGACTCATTTCAAAATTTGGAAGTACAAATATACGGAAATAAAAAAACCGCCCGAAGGCGGCCTAACATGAATGTGAAATATATTAAGGTGTTAAAATTTATCCCAGAATAACTTTGTTTGTAACTGATCTCCTCCAATGGCAGCAGCTGCCTGATTATAATTACTTCCATTCAGAGTAGTTTCACGTACAGGATAAGTAAACCTGTTTGGCACAGGTGCTTTTGTTGCTGCAGGTAATCTTAAAGCAGGAGCATCATATTTTCTCCATACAGTCCAAGCTTCGAATCCTCTATTATACATAGCAATCCAGAATTGCTTACCAATTTTTTGTTTCCATGTGCCAGATGCTGTAGCATAATTTACATTAGCCTTAGCAAGATAAGCCGCTATATCCACAGAATCTATGCCCCAGTACTGCATATTTGCAGAAATCGCTTGTGTATAATAAGCCGCTGCAGGTAAAGGGACATTATATCCTCTCTCTTTCGCTTCAGCAAGTAGAAATGAGATTTCGGAATAATCCATTAAATCTCCTTTAAGGTCAGGATTAAAAAAAACTTTCCCGATATGGCTGTAATCTGTATAGGTATTAAAACTTCCATAAATACCTCCAACATAAGGAGTTTTATTATTGTCAAAAAAAACATTCCTTCTTGGGTCTTGTAAATCATTTAGGTAGTCGACGAAGGTATCCGCAGGAACAAAGTCCTGTCTTCCGCTTAAAACCAGATCAGCATACAATGGATTAGCATTAGCAATATTACTTTCGTACCTTAGAATAAAGTTATCCTGATTAGAAGAGATGAGCCCTTGTGTGAAAGCGGCTTCTGCTTCTGTCTTTGATAATGAAGGATCGGCATCTGCTATTCTCATAGCAAGTTTGAATCTTATTGAAGCAGCTAATTTTTTCCATTTGGTATGGTCTCCATCAAAAACAAAATCTTTTTCAAAACCAGTCGACTTAGGATCAATATCGCTATAAGCTTTTGTTATCTTTAATAACAGGTCTTTATAAATAGTAAAAGCATCATCATAAGCAGGCAAAGTTCCTTCTACCCCTTGTAATGCTTGTGAGTAAGGAACATTTCCAAATAGATCAACCAATTGCTGCCACGTATAAACCTCAATGATTGAAATGTAGGCAGTCTGATTTTTTTTCTGTCCCAATGTAAGTTTAGGATCTTTATTAATAGATTCCTTGGCTTGCTTTAAATTATAAAGAACTTTAGTATAAAGAATGTTCCAATGATTATCCGGAATACTTCTGTTTCTTATACTATAATTGGTTTCATCGACATACTGAGTCTGTGTCCATTGCTGAGCAAACAACCGGAATACATTTCGATTAACATTGGTATTACCCATTTGATCAAAAAGGCTTTTCACCCCATTTGTAAAAAGAAAACTCCCGGGAACTTCTGCAGGATTTTTCGGATCTTTATTTAAATTTTCGTAGTCTTCATTAGTACATGAAAACAGGGATAAGCTTAAGAATGAGCCTATAATTATTTTTTTCATTTTCTTAACTTTAAAATTCAACTTTTATACTTGCACCAATTTCTCTCATAGATGGATGTGCTCCATTTTGAAAACCTAATGCATTTCCTGAACTCATTAAGGCTTCGGGATCGGCGTACGGTAAATTCTTATGAATAATCCATAGATTCCGTCCAATTAAAGAAAGTGTCATGCTGTCAATGAAAGAATTTCCAAAAGTTTCTTTAGGTAATTTATAGGAAATTGTTACATTTCTAAGCTTTACAAATGAGCCATCATAAACATGCATTGCCTCTGGTCCACCATAGTAGCCATATGGATTTCTATAGTTTGTAAAGCCAGCCCTTATATCATTAGGTGTTCCGTCAGCCTTCACTCCTGGCAAAATAACTCCACCTCCATTTGCAAGAGTATTTCTTAAAGGATTACCCAGATCATTAAGTCCTGCTGTTTCTTTGTACAATCCTGTAGCAAGACCAAACGCCATATCTTGCGAATACACATCACCTCCCTTCTTCACATCAATTAAAAAGCTTAAACTTAAATTTTTATACCGGATTGTATTGATAATACTTCCTCTCCAATCCGGCACTGCATCACCAATTTTTTCTTGTGGATTTGTGCTTATCATATATTTACCATTACTATCAACTACACGTTGCCCATTTAGGTAAACATAATTAGTTCCTCTGATAGTCCCAGTAGATTCTCCCAACATTGCTCCGGAAGTAACATTCCACATTGAAGCAAATGGTAAGAAATCTGTTTCTCCATAAATCTTAGTAACCTTTGATTTGTTTTTAGACCAGTTGGCAGTAACTTCCCAGGAAAATTTAGTAGTTTTTATTGGGACAACAGTTAACCTTGTTTCAATACCTCTGTTTTCAATATCACCTGCATTTATCCATCTGCTTGTAAAACCTGATGCTCCTGAAATATTGGTTGGGGTAATCAGATCCTTGGTTTTCTGTTGGTAAACCGAAACATCAAAACTTATTCTATTTTTAAAGAAACCCATTTCTAAACCTGCTTCCATCTCATCCAGCATTTCAGGTTTTAGATTTGGATTTGCCGCTACATCTCTTGCACTAGCATTGAAAGACCCGTTAAATGCAGGATTAAAAGGATAAGTATTTAATAAATTATAAGGTCCTGTATCATTCCCTACCACTGCATAATTGAATCGAACTTTACCAAAGCTAATTTTATTTTTACTAGCTAAAAGTTCAGAAAAAACAAAGCTTACAGAACCGGAAGGATACCAGTATGTATTGTTACTAATCGGCAAGGTTGATGATCTATCTCTTCTAATAGATCCGTCTAAGAATAACATATTTTTATATCCTAAACTAGCCTGGGCAAAGATTCCGTCAACACTTTTATTTTCATCGAAATCGCCAACATTCACTTCTGTCAAGGGTTCCGCACTGTTTGTGATAGAATATAACCCAGGCACCTTTAGGCCTCCATTGGTTAGTCCTGAATTACCATACCTTCCGTTTCTTCTAAGATTAAAACCTACATTTCCATTCAAATTAAAATCTGCTCCCAAATTTTTATTAATGTTTAAAATAGCATCATAATTCATTTCATAAACCTTGTGGGTCATAAAATAATATTCACCTTTACCGCCGTTACTAAGACGCCCCTGATTAGATGAACCGGTTGCTACTCTTTCCTGCCTAAGCTCGTCGAAAGTATCAAATGCATATCTTCCCATAAAACTTATCCAATCAGTAATCTTATAGTTAAATCCAAAGTTTCCGAAATATCTATTTCTTGTATCTGACTGATAATTCTGGTTTCTATTAAAGAAATAATTATCCGTATATCCTACTTCTTGCTTTGTATAATCTTTAATATTCCAGGTTATATTTTGACCTGTAAGGTTGTAGGCTTCTCTTTGCTTATCCATGTCTACAGACATATTCCACCACTGCCTGAATCCCTGCATAGGATTTCTGGATTCATATCCTGTGTATACTCTTCCCCTCCCGTTAGTATTTATATAATTTATATTACCAAAAATATTAAGCTTCTCTGTAAAATTATAGTCCGCGGAAAAGTCAATTGTATTTTTTCTTATTTCGCTATTATCCAAAGCTCCCTCTTGTAGAAAATTGGTATACCCCAATCTATATTTTCCTTTTTCATTTCCTGCAGAAAAGGCAATGGAATTTTGATATGTTGCTGCAGTATTCCAGATCGAATTAGGATCTTTGCCTGCTACCCAGGGAGTAGTCTTAAGATATCCCGGTAATTGAGGATATTGGGAATCCCAATTATAAACATAAAGATTAGGATCAAAACGGGTTCCGAAAGAAGCATCATCATAGGTGTAAACAATATTATTCTCCACAACACCATTCCCTTTAATGTCACCACTATAAAAAGAATTCCCTGTATAGCCACCACCATATTCATGTTGATACTTTGGAAGTGTAGACTTATCTACAAATCCTAAAGTTGTTGAGCTGTTAAATTCTATTCCAATTTTTCTGCTCTTTCTTCCCTTTTTTGTCGTAATCATGACCACACCATTCATCCCTCTTGATCCGTACAAAGCACTTGCCGCCGCACCTTTCAATACATTGACACTTTCAATATCATTAGCATTAAGATCTGCTAATCCATTGGAATAATCGTACCCTCCACCTCCGGAGCCAATCCCACTTTGATTAAATGTTTCATTGTTAATTGGTGTTCCATCAATTACAATTAATGCCTGATTACTTGAGGTTAATGATTTAATGCCTCGTATAACCATATTGGTGGATCCTCCCATTGTGCCAGACTGAGTAATGTTTAAACCTGCAACTTGTCCTGCTAATGCATCTGAGACATTAGCTACAGGTACTGCGGAAATCTGGTCTCCCTTCACTTCCTGTGTTGAATATCCTAAGGATTTTTTCTCTCTTTTAATTCCAAGAGCGGTAACAACAACTCCTTCAATGTTTTGTGTTCTTACTGTATCACTTTTCCCTTTTTGTGCATATGAGACAGCTAGGGATGAAGACAATATAAGTAAGAGAACACCAGCAGTAGTTTTCTTCATATATAATTAATTTTTTAGCCTCACAAATTTGTTAAACTTTAATTAACAAGACAAAAGAAAACGACACAAAATTACCGATTACTCAAAAACAATGAAATTAATCCATTATTTTGTTAATATTTTAAACCAAAAATTAGCAAATAAATAAATATAAGTAAGCTAAAAATTAGCATATCCCTGTAAAAAAGAATATCAAATTGGATATATACATTACAAAAAGAGCGAATATTAACATCTTTTATTTAAAAATAGTTATAATTTGACAATATGATTTACATCTTGTATGTTTATTACTATTAATTGGTGAAAAACGAAATGGCCGGGATAAATCCCGACCATTTTGACACAAAGTATTGTTTAATATGAATCTTAAATATATTATTAAAACTTGTCCCAGAATAATTTTGTAGTTGCTTTATCGCCACCAATTTTATTCGCAGCTGCCTTCACATTTGCACCGTTTAATACATATTCCTGATCGGAATAAGGCATTCTGTATGGTACAGAAGACAAGTTTGATTTTGGAGGGTTCACAAGAATTGGATTATCTAAGCGTCTTGTAAAGTTCCAACTGGCAAATCCTTTATTAAACATGGCAATCCATGCCTGAACTCCAATCGATTGCTTCCAGTTAGCCGCATTGTAAGGATTAGTTGCCAGATATGTTGCTATATTAGCAGTACTAACACCATTCTCTCTTAAAGATTCTGTAACAGCAGCTGTATAAAGATCTACTGCTGTACCCCCAGCTGAATAATTTCTGGCAGCTGCTTCCGCTTTAAGAAAAGCAACTTCTGCATAGCTCAATAAATTCGACGAAGCAGTTGCAGATCTAAAATAGGGACCTAATTGAGAAAAATTAGTATATGGATCATTTAACTCACCAAAAACACCTCCTTTATAAGCACCTGCAACTTTTGTAAACCATACATCCATTCTTGGATCTGATAAGTTTTTCATCGTATTCACTACCAATTCGCTAGGTAAGAAGTCATTTCTATTGGAAGCCACTAAATTATCAAATACGGGATTTGAAAAAGTATTTCCATCATATTTAAACTTGTAGGCTTCATCATCTGAAGAAATAACACCACTAGTAATTGCAGATTCAACCGTAGTTTTTGATAATGTAGGATCAACATCTGCTAAATTCATCCCTAGTCTTAGTTTAATAGAATTAGCAAATTTTTTCCATTTGGCCATGTTACCTCCGTAAACCAGATCAGCATAACCAGTTGATGCAGGCTTTATGGTAGCTGTAACAGCATCGATTCTGTTAATCAAATCAAGATAAATTGTTTTCGCGTCATCATATTTCGGAGTTAGAATTTCATCAGGCTTAAATGCTTCTGAATAAGGAACATCACCATATGTATCCACCAAATTTTCCCAGATAAAAATCTCTTCAATTTCCAGCGTTGCTAGTTTATTTGTTCTGATATCGTCTGTCTCCACCTCGTTTTTCAGATTCAATTTTGCTTGTCTCAGGTTATTAATACTGTAAACATACATCCTATTAAAATGGTTACGAGGCTGATTACGAGTCACTAAATTATACTGAGTTTCATCTGGATATTGAGTTTCAGCCCACTGCTGTGTAAAAAATCTGTAATTATTAAAATTTACACTTGGATTATCCATATAGTAGGAAGACTGATACATTGCAGTAGCTAGCAAATTATCAGATGGAAGAACTGAAGGATGCTTAGGATCATCGTTAAGAGACGTTAAATCACTTTGACATGAACTTAAAGTCAACCCAATACATACAGATACCAAACCTAGTTTTATAATATTTTTCATTTGTAAAGTAATTTAGAATTTAAATGTTACATTAACACCAATATCTCTTGTTGTTGGCATCGAACCGATAGACCACCCATAAGAGTTAAGGCCTCCACCTACCATCGCCTCGGGATCAGCATATGGCAAATTCTTGTGAATAATCCACAAATTCCTTCCAACTATTGAAATTTTAGCATCATAGATTTTAGTCCCTGCTAACAGAGATTTAGGAAGCATATATCCGATGCTTGCTTCTCTTAGCTTGATGAAAGATCCATCATAAACAAAGGCGCTTGCCGGTTGTGTTTTATATCCCATAGATCCATTGTTATCAACCGGCGATAAAGCAATAGTATTTGGGCTGCCATCAGGAAGAACTCCCGGCAGAACAATAGGCTTATCCCTGTAATCTCCGACAGCTGTTTCTTTATAAAGACCTGAAGAAAGGCCGTAATACATATCCGTTGAAAATACATCACCTCCTTTTCGCATATCGATCAAGAAACTCAAGGAGAATCCTTTATAACTGAAGCTATTTCTAATTCCTCCAATCCAATCAGGTGTAGTGTTACCAATAATCTGATTAGGATTTTGTAAATATTTACCTGTTTTAGGATCAATAACTTTTTGTCCGTTTAAATATGTGTAATCAGCACCAACCAAGGTGCCCCAAGCTTCTCCTTCTCTTGCATTTAAAGAAACACCACCCTGGAAACTATTTACTAAAAGATTAGAAATTCCTGGATATATACTTACAACCTGGTTCTTATTTTTTGACCAGTTTGCATCAATATTCCATGTAAAATCTTTAGATTTTATTGGAACCAATCCTAGCTGTACTTCAACTCCACTATTATCAATTCTACCTGCATTGAATACTTTACCTAAATACCCAATAGCTGCCGATGTAGGAAGTGGTGAAAGAATCTGATTTATAGTTCTTGTTTTATAGTAAGCAAAGTCAAGCGTTATTCTATCCTTTAAAAAATGAGCTTCTGTTCCGATCTCAAATTCTTTAGCTCTTTGAGGTTGTAAATTAAGAAAAGGCTGATTGATAATCGGATTATATATTCCTATTCCAGATAAGATTCCAGAGGCTCTATAATTATTAACTAATTGATAAGGATCTGCCGTACCTCCTACCTCTGCGTAGTTTGCTCTTAATTTCCAAAAGTTCATCCAGTTTTTCGTATTAAGAATTTCCGACATGATTAAAGAGCCGGTTACTGAAGGGTAATTGTATACATTATTACCAGCTAATAATGTTGAACTCTGATCTATTCTCCATGTTGCATCCACGTAGAATTTTTTATAAAAATCAAATGAAGCAGTAACGTATCCTGAATTAGTTTGTGTGGTATATTCAGTTTCATCTGATGCTAATGGTGATTTTTTAGAATTTGATAATGCATAGATCCCAGCAACGATTAATCCACCCTCTGTTGAAGCATACACAGAATTATAGTAATTTCTTCGAATATTTCCACCCACAACCCCGGAAACATTAATATTATCAGTAATATCAAATTTATAATTTACCATTAAATCATAATTGGTCTCTGTTCTTAACACATCACGTCTCGCGTAACCTGAACCAATAGAATTATTTGATTGCCCGAAAGCCTGTGGTAAAGATCCAACAGCTAATCTATTCTCTGCTAAAAGATTTGATCTGTCATATGAAACCTTTCCAGTAATAGAAATATTATCTAATAAATCATAATTTAACTGTGCGTAAGTAAAGTTTCTATATCTTTTATCTGATGTATAATTTTGATAGGCCTGGAAATATGGGTTATTCCAGTATGCAGGTCGTCCATCAGCGGCCGATTTCCTACTCCAGGTAACATTTCCATAATTATTTGCAGCACTGGCAACACTAGGGTCAACATTTGCAAAATAAGCCCTTTCTAGATCGGTCACATCTACGTTAGTTTGCCACCATTGTCTGAAACCTGTTGCTGTATTATTTGAATATCCTGTAATACTTCTACCTTTAGTATCCTGCAAAGTCATTGTAGAATAAAAAGTGGAATGCAATTTTGGAGTCAGATCGTAATTAATTTTTAGGGAAAGATTATTTTTGTTGAGATGAGAGTTAGGCATTAAACCATCGGACATCATATTTTCGTAGGTAAAGCTTATGTTTTTCCCCTTTTGTCCTTTTTCCAGTGTTACGCTATTAATGTATGTGGCAGGGTTCTCGAAAAATTTAATAGGTCCATTTTTTGCAGCCACCCATGGTGTCGCTTTTTTATAGTTAGGAGAAGTTGGATCAAAAGAATCCCATTGGTAAACCATTAGATTGGGGTCAAATTTTGGGCCCCATGATGCATCAGCTCCATAATTAGCATTATTAAGACCATCTGCTGCCTGCGATCCAAACTTTTGAGAATAACCTGCTCCATATCTTGTCTGATATTCAGGGAAGGTGGATTTATCAATAAATCCTACTTGTATAGCAGATGAAAGTGTAATTCCCCAAGACCCATCATCCTTTCCTTTTCCATTTTTGGTTGTGATAACAATAACCCCATTTAATCCTCTTTCTCCATATAATGCGGACGCTGCTGCTCCTTTTAATACATTGATCGATTCGATGTCGTCCTGATTGATATCAGAAAGAGCATTACCATAATCAATATTTTTTTCCTGAGTGTTGGAGTTATTAACAGGCGATCCGTCAATAACAATTAGCGGGTTACCTCCTCCTAATGTTTTCATCCCCCTGATAAGCAGGTTGGAGGACCCTCCAAAATTATTATTGGTAGTAACATTAAGACCAGCAACCTTTCCAGATAACTGAGCTGCAATATTACCCGTATTTGTAGTACCATCGGAGAGTGCACTCGCTTTAATCTCCTGGGAAGCATACCCCAAAGACTTTTTCTCTCTCTTAATACCCAAGGCAGTCACAACGACTCCCTCAATGTCCTGGGTCTTTACCGTATCATTCTTCTTCTTTTGCTGAGCGTTTATAACAGCTAGGGATGAAGATAACACCAGTATAAGGATACCCGTAGTTACTTTCTTCATATCAAATTATTTTTAGCGTTACAAATTTGTAAAACTTTTTCTACAACACAAAAGAAATAGACGAAAAAGTAACGATTAGACAAAAATTAACAAAAATTAATGAACAGAAACACATCAAATATGTTAAAAAAATGCTTTTTAACAAAATATAGATAATTATAACCTGTATTAATTACAAAAATAGAATCAGTCTATTAAAAGGCCATACTAAATCATTAATTGGTGATATTTATGTATGAAAAAATTCAAAATAAATACACAAACAACTGTATATCATATAATTAAAAAAGAACAAAAAATAAACACTAATCTTTATAAGCTATATATTAAGTACTCATTATGAAGTAATCAAACGATAATTATTATGCATTGCATAATTTATTTTTCTCCCCATAACCTTAAATAATTCATCATTCTCTGAAATTTAGAATAAAAAAAACATTATAGTTTAAATCAGATCAGATGATTTGTAAAAAAAATAGCCGGAATAAATTCCAGCTATTTTATCTATTGCATTTCTTAGTTTAAAATTTATCCCAGAAAAGTTTTGTTGTAAGCCTGTCACCGCCAATTGCAGCACTTGCTGCAGCGTAGTTCGTACCATTCGTTGTCGCCTCTGCAGCCGGATACTGAAGTCTTACCGGTACTTTTCCATTAGCATTTGGAATTGCAGTTGCAGGCGCAACCAACTGTGGATAATCTAATCTTCTATAGAAATTCCACGAAGTTACTGCCTGATTATACATAGCTACCCACGCCTGCTCACCAATAGACTTCTTCCAGTTGGACGCATCATAAGGATGAGCAGCTATATATGCAGCTGCGTCAGCACCCACACCCCATTCAGTAAAGGAAGCAGTGATTGCTTCACCATATAAAGTAGCAGGATTTCCACCTATACCCCATCTTGCAGCAGCTTCAGCGAGATAGAAGGCAACCTCTGTATAGCTTAAAATAACACCCGGAGTAGTTGCAGTATAGGCAAATTCACCAGCATTCGAGAATTCAGAAAACTCACCAGGTGCCCCAATAACCTGACCCACATAATTACCATCAACATCAGTATAGTACTTAGCGATTCTCGCATCATTAGAGTTATTCATATAATCTACCAACGTTTTACCTGCAATAAAGTCATCTCTTGAGCCTGTTTCTTGAAACATAGGGTTCTCATTTGGAGATGCTGCTAAATATTGAAATTTACAATCATCCAGAGAAGAAGCCAGTACTCCACCAGTAATCGCCTTGTTAACTGTTGATTGAGCCAAGGCAGGATTAACATCTGCAAGAGCGATTCCCAATTTTAAAAGCAGTGAATTTCCGAACTTTTTCCATTGTGCGTTATTCCCTTTATAAAAGATATCTCCGGAAGCAAACGAGCTTCCTCCAACAACTAAATTATTTAAATCAGTTTCTAATTTACTTATCAGAGAAGAATAAATATCAGATGCTTTATCATATTTAGGAAGAGGATATACATCAATATTTAAAGCTTGCGTATAAGGAATATCTCCGTAAGTATCAACCAATACCTGATAAGTATAGATCTTCATCATATCCACTATAGCTAATTGATTTGTTTTTTTTGCAGGCCAGGTAGACAATTCCGAAGGTGGTGGTACATATGCTTTAATTATCTGCTCTGCCTGGTCTAAATTTTTCAAAACATTTACATAGTTATCAGTCCAGACATTATTGGATACATTCCGATTGGTAAAATCATAATTACTTTCATTCACATAAATCGTTTCCTGCCAGTATTGCATCGTCAATCTGAAATTATTCTCATTTACACTTGGCGTATTCATGTAATCACTAAGTTCTTTTTGTGCAAAAGTAACTAAAGACTCCTGAGTCGTATTATAAGCTGCATGTGGATCCAAATTTACATCATCTCCCGTTGTACATCCTACAAATAAAAGAGCTAATATTGGTGTTATTATATATTTTTTCATATTCTTTAAAAATTAACTTTTACATTAAACGAAATGTTTCTTGTTGCTGGCATAGGACCAGATTGATACCCTTGAATATTACCTGAAGACAGCCCTGCTTCCGGATCTGAATATGGTAAATTCTTATGCATAATCCATAGATTATTCCCAATTAAACTCACTGACATTCCCTGTATAAATTTAGAATTGAAAAAATCTTTATCAAATCTATAGGTGATAGAAACCTCTCTTAATTTTATAAAGCTGGCATCATAAACAAAAGCAGCTCCCGGAAGATCTGTTCCCAGTACCTGGCTTGATTGTGATTTATCCAATCTTATTGTATTTGGAATATAGCTACCTGGGTTATTAGGATCTTGCATTACACCTGGTAGTATGACCCCTCCACCATTTGCTAAAGTATTTCGAATTGGATTTCCAAGATCATTTATTCCTACAGAATCAGGATAAACACCTGTTCCATATCCATAGAACTGATCTAATGAATATACTTTACCTCCTTTTTTCCAATCAATTAAAAAACTTAATGAAAAGTTCTTATAGCTAATTGTATTATTTAAACCTGCAGTCCACTTCGCTTGAAAACTTCCCTGATTATACGTCGGCGTATCCGTTACTAAATAAGCTCCATTTGCACCAACAATTGGTTGTCCATTCGAATCTCTCACATAATCAGAAGTCCAGATTGAACCATAATCTCCATTTAAAGGAGCATTAATACTTACACCACCCTGTGATCTACCCATCGTTATATTTTCAATTCCCGGGCTAAGAGCCGTAACTTTTGTCCATGGATTTGACCAGTTTAAATTAAGATCCCATGAAAAATTACTTGTTTTAATTGGTGTTGCATTAATGGATACTTCAAAACCCTTTGTAGTTAATTCTCCTGCATTTTGAGTTTTAGCAATAGCTCCGTTTGCAAAAGATACTGGTAAAGGTAAAATTTGATCGAAGGCTTTATTACGGAACCAGGCAACATCAAAGCCTAGACGGTTTTTAAACATTCTTGCCTCAATTCCGAATTCTATATTTTTCAAACTCTGAGACCTTAATTCAAAATTTCTCAACGTTGTATTGTATGCATAAACAGGAATATCTCCATAAGAAGGCTGGCTGAAATATCTATTCAATAGTTGATCAGCTTGAGTATCTGAACCCACCTCAGCGTAAGCAGCTCGAATCTTACCAAAGTTAAGCCATTTAGCATTGATAAGATTAGAAAATACAACACTGGCAGATAATGATGGATACCAGTACACTGCATCATTTTCAGGCAATGCCGTAGACTGATCTCTTCTGTACGTCCCTTCTAAATAGTAGGTATTTTTATAACCTAATGAAATCTGAGCAAAAGCACCATAAACATATTTGGAAACATCTGAAATCAATGGTCTAACTGGGGAAGATGCTGAATTGGCGATTGTATAAATACCTGGAATGTATAATCCTCCTGAGGTCGATTGTTGATTTGAATATACTTTCTGAACATTAATATTTCCTCCTAACAACGCATTAATATTGAAATCATCGGTAATATTCTTTTTATAGGTACCAATGAAATCATAATTTGTTTCAGAAAATTTATATTGACTTGTGGCATAACCTGAAGGTTGATCAACAGTTCCATTGAGTCCAAAATCATTTCCAATATAAGACCCTACAGCTTTCCTATCTTCCGTTATCATTGTATAACCATCTCTTCCCATACGGAAAAGTAAATTAATATCCTTTGTAACATCATAATTTAAACTAAAATTTCCAGCAAACCTATCCCTTGAATCATTCTGATAATTCTGGTATCGCTGAAAATAAGGGTTATCCCAAAAAGCCGGAGTTAAGTCCGTAATACTTTTCATGTTCCAAGTATAATTTTTATACGATCCCATATAGAGATTTCGCAAATCATTTATATCAACATTTGTTGGCCACCACTGTCTAAAATTGGTCATAATATTATCATTATACCCTGTAGTATTACGCCCAACTGTCTTTTGAGTTACATAATTTGCATAAAAATTTGCTGTTAACTTATCTGTGAGTTTGTATGATGCATTTCCACTAAAGTTATTTTTTATCAGTGAGCTATTAGGCATAATATCTGTGGCATCAGTATTTGCATAACTCAATCGGTAAGTTGCTTTTTCGTCACCTCCACTAAAGGAAAGGGTATTTACATAATTGGTTCCAGTATTAAAAAATTTAATAGGCCCATTTTTTGCGATTTGCCAAGGCGTTCTTTGTCCTTCAGTTGGAGAACCCGGTATAAATGCCCCATATTGCCAAACCATGGAACTATCATATGCGGATCCGTAAGAAGCATCATTTCCGAAAACAACCCTTGGACTTCCTTGGTATAAAGCACTGCTAAAACTGTTACCTGTATACCCTTGCCCATACTGTGTTTGGTATTTAGGGAAAGTAGATCTATCAACTGTTGACATAGTAATCGAACTTGAGAACTCCATTCCTATCCCTTCCTTATTTTTCTTTCCTCTTTTAGTTGTGATAATAATAGCTCCATTTTGGGCCCTGGAACCATAAAGAGCAGTCGCTGCAGCTCCCTTAAGTACATTTAAAGTTTCGATATCATTTGGATTAATATCAGCAACTGAGCTTCCGTAATCATACCCACCACCACCAGTCGCCTGATTGGCCGTGTTTATATTTTTATTTAGGATAGGAACTCCATCTACAACAAAAAGAGCTTGATTATCTCCCAAGAGAGATTTATACCCTCTTGTAACAACGTTTATAGAACCTCCAAAGTTTGTACTCTGTTTAATTTCCAAACCTGCTACTTTACCCGATAAGTTGTTTAGGAAGTTGGTGGTAGGATTTTTATTTACAGCATCTCCTTTTACTTCTTGAGTTGCATAACCGAGAGATTTCTTTTCTCTTTTGATACCGAGGGCTGTCACTACAACACCTTCAATATCTTGCGTTCTTACAGTGTCACTTTTCTTTTGCTGAGCATTGGCAACAGCTATAGATGAGGACAATACCATAATCAGAACACCTGATGTTATTTTCTTCATATTAAATTGATTTTTGTGATAATACAAATTTGTAAAACTTTCTTAACAACACAAAAGAAAATAGTAAAAAATTAACAATACTTCAATAATCAATAAAAATAAACATAATTAAACAGTTAATTTTTGTTAAAATTTAAGCATTTAATGAAAACCACTTAACCAATAGCTTAAATAATTATTGAAATACAACAAGTCTACAAAAACACTATACTAAATCAATAAAAAGTGATATAAACGGAATAAAAATACAAGAAACACAAAACAACTATTTAATAAACAAACACTTATGAAACAATTAGAAAAAATAACAAAAAGAGTAACACATTTTAAAAGATAGAAAAATGAGCAATCATACAGATCCAATGATTTGCATAATAATATTTCTTTTCAATTAATTTATTAATATTAGCATAAATTATAAAAATAATAAACTAAAAAAACCGCCAAAAGACGGTTTTAAATATATTAAAAATTTGTTCTAGAATTAATTTCTATTCCAAAACGGAGTATATTGATTTTTTACAAAAACATCCGCTTGAGTGATATTAGGAACGTTAGCAGAGTTCCCTGTGTACTCAGTGGTCGGATAAATTAATCTATATGGCTTATTAGGATGAACCGCTGTAAGAGCCAGAGGAGTTTCCGGATAACCAGTCTTAATATAATTGATATAAGTTTCTACCGGTCTTACGTGTGTTAAAGCAATTAATCTTTGATACTGAATAGCTGCAATTTTATCGCCAGCCCCAGCCCATCCAACAGTTTTTGAATTCAATGCATTAAGATAAGTTGTTGCTTGAGCTCCTGTTAAACCAAAAAACGTAAAAGAAGCCGTTACCCCTTGTGTATAATGTCCTTGAGCATTGCTAAAATACTGAGGATACAAAACAGCTGCCTCAGCTTGTAAGAACTCAGATTCAGATTTCATCATCATATATCCATCCATGGAAGAATTTACAGGATTACCATAATATTTCCATCCTAAATTTGAATAATTAGATGCATTCATGTTTGGATCACGAGGAGCGCCTTGAACCAATCCATTAATAGTTCCTCCTGCTACTCTCCATTCTTTTGTAGCTCTAGGATCAACTATCCCAGCCGTTGGTTTAGATGAATGTCCAATTAAAAGCTTAGCTAAATGATCCGAAATAGTACCGTAATATCCATATCCGTTAGTATTTAATGCACTACCATCATATACGATATACCCATATTGTCTATAAAGTGGATTTTGTTGAGCTGCAGCACTGCTATTGTAACCAGGATTAATAACAACGTCAGCATCTACAAGGGCCTGCCCTTGTAATTGAGCTAATTGAGCATTTCTAAATTGTACAATACTAGGGTCCGTCACTTTAGATTGCCTTAAAAGAATTCGCAATTTGATTGTATTTGCAAATTTCTTCCATTGATTCATATCACCCGCAAAAATAACATCTTCACTAGCATTTACTCCATTATTAGCAGTAGGAATAGCATTATCAATTGTATTAATAGCTTCATTTAACTTAACTACTAAATCTTTATAAATATCTTCTCCTTTATCATACTTAGGAGAGATATTCTCCTGCTGCATAAACGCTTGAGAATAAGGAGCATCACCATAAAAATCCACAATATACTGCATAGAATTAGCAAGAAGAATCTTAGCTATCGCAGTGTGGAAAGGAAATGATGCCGCATTTTCATTTCTTATAATAGCAGCCGAATTTGCTGCAGCAAGATAATTTTCATTCCAGATTCCACCATAAAAGTTACTTGCTACATCCATTTGATACTCTCTTGTCATAGGAGAGGCAAATTGATATATATTCCCTGCCCAACAGTTCATCCATATATTAGATAATTGAAACATACCTGTTGTTTGTGCCGTATAAGCAGTTGTCTCAGCTGCAGCCAATAAGTTTCTTGGAGATAACTTTTCAACTGTTGGCGTATTAGGACTAATATTATCATCCAGTTGACAAGAAATTAATGCCGCAGATGATATTATCGCTAAAAATATTTTTTTCATGTTATTTAAACTTTTTTAATTAAAATGATACAGTTACACTTGCTCCGTACGTTTTAAGGTTTGGATATTGATCTGGATTGGCTAAACCTCTATATCTCGGGTCAAAAGCCGTCTCTGGATCATCATAACCTCTATTTTCTTTTGAAAATTTGTAGAATGGATTTCTAGCATGTACTCCGATAGTTAATTCATTAATTTTGGAAGCTCCCAGAAGCTCTTTACCAAAAGAATAACTTATTGCTATCTCTCTAACTTTAAATGCAGTTGCATCAAGGATATAGTTCTCACCGACTGTATTATATGCCGATCCACCAAAATAGTTGATCAGTTTTTCAACCGGAGTATCTCCAGTATTGTTATAAATTGCTACCGATGTATTTGGAACGTATACACCATTACTCAAATAAACTGAATTAGGTACGATATAAGGTTGGTTTCTGTCAAAACCGGCACTTGCAGGATTCATTCCATTAAAGGTCATCCCTTGTAGGGTTCCTGAATAAAACTGATGTCCAGTTCTGTAATCCATTACCGCCGATACTCTTAGACC
This sequence comes from Chryseobacterium sp. Chry.R1, assembly GCF_039645525.1. Classification (NCBI taxonomy): domain Bacteria; kingdom Pseudomonadati; phylum Bacteroidota; class Flavobacteriia; order Flavobacteriales; family Weeksellaceae; genus Chryseobacterium; species Chryseobacterium sp. Chry.R1. Next base: position 1,772,020 of record NZ_CP151793.1, on the reverse strand, counting down.
TTTATATTTTATTGATGTAGTTAAACCAAGGATATACTTTGGCGTAGCTTTACCTAACACTTGCTGAGTAGACGTTACAGTAGGCAAACCTGTCGTAGGATTTACAATAACTCTTCCTTGATCATCCCTAACATATGCAGTCCCTTTAATTATAGGAAATTCCTGCCCTTTAACTGCATACAATCCTACAAAATTATTTCCTGCTAATCTAACTTCGTCAGCATCATCGGTAACCTTATCAACGATAGTTTTATATGTTGTATAATTCACTCCTATATCCCATCTAAAATCTTTACTTTTAATTGGAACTACATTTATCGCAGCATCAATTCCTTTATTATGAAGCTTTCCAATATTTAATAAATTAGTAACTATACCAGAAGCTGTAGAAGTTGTAACATTCGTAATTAGATCTTTAGTATCTTCTCTGTATGCAGATGCATCCAATGTGATTCTGTCATTAAGGAAGCCTAAAGTCAATCCAACTTCTTTTTTAGTATTAAATTCAGGCTTTATATCTTTAAAAGTTTGTGATTGATTCACTACAAAACTAATACCTGTGTTATCATAAGGATATCCACTTCCTACAACAGCAAGATTCTGTACCCCATAAACCCCAATATTAGATGTTATACCTGTTCTTTGGAATGCAGCTGTTACTTTAGCATAGTTTAAAATCTTTCCTTTAATACTTGGAAATGCTTTAGTTGGAATAAATGAAGCGGACACAGCAGGGAAGAAATACCCTCGATTACCCATAGGAAGTATAGAAGACATTTCATACCTTCCAGCTCCATTCAAAAATAAATAATCCTTATATGCTAAATCAACGTTTGCCAAGAAAGCATGTTGATTATTATAAAATGAATTATTGTTAAGATTAATTGGCAATGTTGGGTTACTTAAATTCCAAATCTGATAGATTCCCGGGGTAATAATACCAGTTCCTCCTGCGGATACCGTATTTGTTCTCCATTCCTGATAATTATGCCCAACATTCAATTTCATATTAATATCCTTAGTTAAATCATAATCAAAATTAACTAAGAAATCCCCATAGTATGTCGTATAGTTTTGAGTGCTCTTATTATAAAAAGACTGAATAGCAGTAATACTTCCTTGCTCTTGGATATCATCTAAATCTTTTTGATATCTCGGATCGGACCACCCATCATTGTGGCTATCAGATTCTGTTGATCTGAACTGCAGATTTCCCCTATATAAAAAGTTAATATGATCATTTAATTGAAATTCAGTACTTGCAAGGACGTTAAAATAATTACTTAAAGTATTATATCTTTCATGCTTCATAGTAAAATATGGACTCGCGTAGAATGCACTCCAAGCATATCCTCTATCAGGGTGATCTCTAAACAAAGTAATTGGAATATCTGAAGAAGATTGTAATAAATTACTATATAAGTTAGAATTAGTTGTAGATGTTTTTTGTCTTATATAGTTAACTGTACCATCAAATCTCCATTTCCCAACTTTAACCCCTCCTTTAAACATACCAGATATCCTTTTCATTGTATCATCCTGAACAACAAATTCTCTATCTACACTACCTAAACTCATCAAAACATACCCATCTGAATTCCCTGCATTTACTGTAAGCGTATTCTGATAAGTCGTTCCAGTTTGAAAGAAGTCTCTGATATTATTTTTTCCATAAGGTGCATATCTTGAGTGGATCGCTCCAGCATCATCAGCTGTAAAATTACTATCGTCCTGATTGTACGCAATATAACCATCTCCATCAACATCAGTAAAGGATGGTCCATAAGGAACTAAAACACCTGCAAATTTAGGATCATCAAAAGCAGCACCCCAAGCTCCATTCTCAACACTTATTTTATCACCATACCACCCTTGCCCATATTGCCTCTGTCTTTCAGGCAAAAAAGCTACTTTATCAAAATCAACAACGCTATTAAAAGTAGCCGTCATTCTCTTATTAGTTCCCCCTCTCTTAGTAGTTACGATAATCGCACCATTCACACCTTGAGAGCCATAAAGAGCAGCTCCAGCAGCTCCTTTAATTACATTCACCGTCTCTATAACCTCCGGTGGCAATTGTTGGAATACAGTAGCCGAGGAAATAACGTTATCGATAACAATCAAAGCCTCACTAGAACCAGTAAAGGATCTATTACCCCTAATCACTATACTATTAGTTCCTGTAACACTGGTATTAGTTTGTGTAATTTGCAAACCAGCAACCTTTCCAGCCAAAGCACTTACCGCGTTTGGGTTTGCCGCTTGGGTTAGCTCCTGGTTACCAACTACCTGCTGTGAAGTTGTAACAGCATCAGCTTTTCTCTTAATACCTAAAGCTCCTGTAACAATAACCTCTTCAATAGTCTGTGTTTTCAACGTATCACCCTTTCTTTGTTGTGCATTTGCAACAAAAAAAGAGGAAGTCAGAACTATAGCTAAAACACTTGTAGTTAATTTCTTCATATTTAAACTGATTATTTTTTTTATTAATTGCAAATATGTAAAACTTTCTTAAATTAACCAAATTAATTGTTAAAAATATTTAAAATTTTAGACGATCAAACACACTTATCCATTATATTTAAAAATATGATAAAATTAATACTAATTTAACATAAATCACTAATTCGTGTTATTTTTTAAATATGATAAAAATTTTACAACTCAACTAGAAATATCAAATAAATAAGATAAATACACTACCATTTACATATATTGCCCCAAAATATATTTTTCTTTATTTTTACAAAATATTATAGTGTTTTATATATTATTTTAATGGATTTATTACAAAGTTGGTCAGGGAGTTACATAGAGGCAGGATGTGATGAAGTTGGCAGGGGATGCTTGTCCGGGCCTGTGGTTGCTGCAGCTGTCATCTTAGACCACAACTTCAAACAAAGCTTAGTAAATGATTCTAAAAAATTGAATTTTAAAACCAGAATGGATCTGGATAATTATATAAAAGATAATGTTAAAGACTATGCTATCGCAGAATTACCTCCTGCATTTATAGACTTACACAACATTCTTAATGCCAGCATCCATGCAATGCATCAGGCATTAGATAAATTAACAACAAGACCGGAACTGATTCTGGTGGACGGAAACAAATTCCATCCTTATAATTATATTCCGCATCAGTGCATCATTAAAGGAGATTCTAAAATCCTTTCAATTGCTGCAGCTTCTATCTTAGCTAAAAATTACAGAGACCAGCTGATGATTAAATTACATGATGAGTTTCCCGAATACGGATGGGATACTAATTTTGGATATGCTACTAAAAAACATCAGGACGCACTTATAAAGTTTGGCCCTACAGTACACCACAGGCAATCTTTCAGACTTAAATATGATTAACGAGTTATAATAATAAAAAAGAGGTGCAAATAATTTGCACCTCTTTTTTATTATCATGATAAGATTATTTCTTCTTATTTCTCTGTTGTTCCTGAGCTCTTTGCTGTTCCTGAGCCTTCTCCATCATCTCCCGCATTCTTTTCTGGAATTTACCTTCAGTTTTGGGCTTTTCCTTATTCGCCTGGATCTGAGCATGAATTTTCTTTTCATCCAGGATCACATATTTAATAACAAGGATAATCAAAATGTTAATTGCATTGGATACAAAGTAATACCATGAAAGACCAGATGCAGAGGTATTCAGGAAGAATAAAAATGTAATTGGGAAAATGTACATTAATACTTTCATATTTGGCATTCCCTCCTGTTGAGGTTGCTGGATATTTCCTGATGTCATGATAGTATAGATTAAAATTACCACCGTACACGCTAAAGCAAAAACACTCAAGTGATCTCCCAGGAAAGGAACTTTAAATGGTAATCTGATTAAATCATCATAAGCGGTCAGATCTTTTGCAAACCAGAAGCCTTTCCCTCTTAAATCAATAAAGTTCGGGAAGAAACGGAATAATGCGTAGAAGATAGGAATCTGTACCAACGCCGGCAAACAACCCGCCATTTGATTAACACCAGCCTTTCTGTAAATTTCCATTGTAGCTTGTTGCTTCTTCATCGGATCCGCATCCTTTAACTTCGCATTAGCCTCATCAATTTCAGGACGAATTACCCTCATCATAGCACTCAATTTATGCTGCTTGTACATAATTGGCGATAGGATAAGTTTAACAATGATCGTCATAAAGAAGATCACCCAGCCCGCTGTTAATCCCCAAGACGCAATAATATTATACATTGGCATGAAGAAATAACGGTTCATCCCACCGATAAATGACCATCCTAAAGGTAATATCTCATCAAAGTTTTTATCATATGATTTTAATAACGGCAAATCTAATGGCATAAAATACCATGTAAAATCCTGATTCAATTCACTCCCTGTCATCTGAACAAATCCTTCGTAGTTGAATTTTTTCAAATATTCACCCTCTTCTATTGATTCCTGATTTCCTTTACTTTGTGTAAATCCGTTTTTAGCTTCAATCACAGAAGAGAAGAATTGCTGTTTTACACCAATCCAGTTAAGAGTTTCTTTCTCTTCTTCCATGGTCGTTCTTCCATCGTAATCATAGCTCTTATAGTTATTAAATGCATAAGAAAATTCTGAGTGGGATTGTTCCTGAGCTCTACCTTTTTCTAGATTTCTCACATTATAATTCCAAAGAAAATCAGCCTTGGTATCAGAAGTTACTGAAGCCAACCCCAGGGTTCTTACTTTAAAGTCTAATGTATATTTAGGACGTAATGTATAAATAAACTGAATAACAGCACCATTGTAATTAGCTGTCATCGTTACAGCATTTCCATTCACTGTCGGAGAGAAAACCAGGTCTTTAGTATTAATAACCTTACCCGTTTTATCCTTAAACTGAAAACCGTAGTTTGAGTTATTCTTATTGATTAAATAAAGAGGGAGATCAGCCTGATCACTTTTGTGATCATACGCTTTGTATTTTAAAAGTTCTACTTTAGAAACTTGCCCTCCCAAGCTGGAAAATTCCAATTTCAATTCATTATTTCCTAAAGTAGAAACCTGAATAGCGTTAGGAGTTACATTTGGATTGATATTACTTGCCTGAGTTTGTTTTACGGCAGTTTTTACCTGTTCAGTTTTTTGTTGCTGAGCTTTCAACTGTTCCTCTTTCTGCTGTTTATTCTGAAAATAAAACATGAATCCGAAGAGAACCAAACATAAAACCGCAAAACTAATCATTTGACTTTTATCGAGTCCGTTGTTCTGTTGCATTTTGATTTTATTAAAATTATTTTTTCATAATCCACCGTAAAATTCAACATTAAATTTCACCCTGGATTTCGAGCTGACAAAAATACTGATTTTTTATCAAAACTCTATCTTTTACTCTATTACAATATGATAAACTCAGGCTGATAATAATCAACCTGAGTTTAAATATGACGTTTAATCGATATAAATTCCTTTATTTCTTCTCACATGCTTTAATAAAAGCTCTGAATAACGGATGCGGTGTTGCAACCGTACTCTTATATTCAGGATGATACTGCACTCCTACATAGAACGGATGATCATTAAGCTCAAGAGCTTCAACCAGCCCGGTTTCAGGATTAGTACCTGTTGCAAAGAATCCGTTTTTTTCAAATTCTTGTAAATAATCACTGTTGAATTCATAACGGTGACGGTGTCTTTCAGCTATATTCTTACTTCCATAGATATCGGAAAGTTTAGAGTTATTCTTCACAGAACACTTCCAAGAACCAAGACGCATCGTTCCTCCTTTATCAACAACATTCTTTTGCTCTTCCATTAAAGAAATCACAGGATGCTCTGTAGCAGTATCAAATTCCATAGAATTTGCTTTAGAATACCCTAAAATATTTCGCGCAAATTCAATAGTCATAATCTGCATTCCTAAACAAATTCCCAACATAGGAATTTTATTTTCTCTTGCATATTGAGCTGTCAATACTTTACCTTCAATACCTCTGTCTCCAAAACCTGGAGCAATAAGAATTCCATTAACTCCTTTTAAAGTTTCTTTGATATTTTCCTGGGTGATATCCCCACTATAAACCCATCTCACTTTTACTTCCGTCTCAAGATCTGCTCCGGCATGCTTAAATGCTTCAGCGATAGAAATGTAAGAATCCTGAAGAGAAACATATTTACCTACTAAAGCAATTTCAACAGTCTTTTTTGGATTCTGGAATTTCTTAAGGAAACTCTTCCAATCTTTAAGATCCGCTTCTTTATCACTCTTAAGATCCAATTCTTTTAGAACTACATCATCAAAGTTCTGTTTCTGAAGGTACATAGGGACTTCATAAATAGTTTCCAAATCTTTGCACTCAATTACATTATCCAAAGGAACATTACAGAACTGGGCTAATTTAGCTCTCTGATCTTTTGGTATTTTATGCTCTGTTCTGCAAACCAAAACATCTGCCATAATTCCGCTTTCCATCAATTGACGTACGGAATGCTGAGAAGGTTTTGTCTTTAATTCTCCACTGGAAGCCAGATATGGCAACAGGGTTAAGTGAATTACCATAGAATTCTTTTCTCCCAATTCCCATTTTAGCTGACGTACAGTTTCAATGTATGGCAAAGATTCGATATCCCCTACAGTTCCTCCGATTTCAGTAATAATGATATCGTAGTTCTGCTTGGATAAAATTTTAATCCTACGTTTTATTTCGTTAGTGATATGAGGAATTACCTGAACTGTTTTTCCTAAAAAGTCGCCTTTTCTTTCTTTTTCAATTACAGTCTGGTAGATTTTTCCTGTAGTAACGTTGTTGTTTTGAGAAGTGGGAGCATCTAAGTATCGCTCGTAATGACCTAAATCCAGATCCGTCTCCGCACCATCTTCGGTTACATAGCATTCTCCGTGTTCATAAGGATTCAAAGTTCCTGGGTCAATATTAATATAAGGATCTAGTTTTTGGATCGTTACATTAAAACCGCGTGATTTCAGCAATAGTCCCAGAGAAGCAGAAACAATTCCTTTTCCCAAAGATGAAGTTACACCTCCTGTCACAAAGATGTATTTAGTATTCTTTTTACTCATTAGATTAGGTTTGTGCAAAGTTATGGGAAAAAGAAATACGAGGCAATTTATTTGCTAAGAAATAAAAAAAAGGTTCCTCAAAATTACTTGAGAAACCTTTAACCAAACCAAATTATATTTAAAAAAATTATTGCTTTATTAATTCAAAATATAAATTAACATCTACATCCTTTGCAACACCCACTCCTGTTGGATCATATTTAATATTATAATCTAAACGGTTTACTGTAAATTTTGTTTGAAAGCCTAAAATTTCTTTCCCTTGCTGATTTTTTGTTACACCACCATACGTTACCGGAATGCTGATTTCTTTTGTCACATCTTTAATGGTAAGTTTTCCTTTAAGGATGTAGGTATTATTTTTATCTTTCGTAATAGATCCGCTTTCGAATGTCATGGTCGGAAATTTCTCTGCATCGAAGAAGTCTGCACTTTTCAAATGCTTATCTCTCATTTCAACGCCTGTGTTTACCGATCCGGTTACCACATTAAAATTGAAGGTTGCCTTATCCAGATCTTTCCCTGAAGAAACCACTGTACCATCGAATTTATCAAATCTTCCCTGCACAAAACTAATCCCCATATGCTTGATATTGAAGTTAACTGAAGAATGCATAGGATCTACTTTCCAGGTTGATTGTGCAAAGCCTGCAATGCTTAAAAAAGCAAACATAAAAGCTAATAGTATCTTTTTCATTGTAATATATTTTATTTTTTACCCACCAAAGATAAAGTGATAAACCCATTCACCTCTTGACCTATGATAATTTTTTCTTTGATTTTATTTTCAAATACATAAAATGAATAGCAATTACAATCAGAAAAACGACAACTGCATTCATATACAAAAGTACATTCAGAAGTTTCGCGTTTGTTTTCTCAGAAAAATAAGTGAAAGGATTAGTTCCTGATATCATCAGCATAAAAAGATAGAGTACTTCAAATAAAATAGCAATCCTAACCACCGATTGATATGTGCTTTTAAATATGATAACTGTTACAAGCCCCACTCCGCTGCTTATTATACATCCAATAAGAACAGCTAACGAAAGCATTCCAAAATCACCGCCGGGTAAATGCAAATATCCTACGAGCCAATCTGCAAGCCATGTAGTAAGGATTGTCATGATAAAGAATGTAACCACGCTTTTTATTAAAATATTTTTCATACTAGAAAATTAACCAAAAATTCAGAAGTAAAATTCAAAAAAAATTTTGAACTTCGCAGTATGGCAAAACTTAAAACAGCATATTTCTGTCAAAACTGCGGAACCCAATACTCACAATGGATGGGACAATGCAAAAACTGCGGGCAATGGAATACATTAGTTGAAGAGGTCGTGGAAAAGGTATCCAGCAGAAGTCTTCCTTCCTCGAAAACAAAGCAACACGTCATTAATATCATTGAAGTTGAAGCAATTGAAGAACCCAGGATTAAAACACCCTCCGAGGAGCTCAACCGCGTAATGGGAGGCGGAATTGTTTTAGGTTCTGTTACTTTGATTGGAGGAGAGCCGGGAATCGGAAAATCAACATTGCTTTTACAGCTGGCATTAAAGATGAAGAAGAAAATATTTTATGTTTCTGGAGAAGAAAGCGCCTCACAGATTAAAATGAGAGCAGACCGGTTATCTGAAGTTCAAAACCCAAATTGCTTCCTTTACACCGAAACTTCACTGGAAAAAATATTACATGAAGCCAAAAAATTAGAGCCTGATTTTATCATTATCGACTCCATTCAAACTTTACAGTCCCAATTGATAGAAAGCTCACCGGGAACCGTTTCCCAAATCAGAGAATGTTCGAATGAGATCATTAAATATGCTAAAGAGAACAATACTCCCGTTTTTCTGGTAGGTCACATTACTAAAGACGGACAGATTGCCGGTCCAAAGGTTTTGGAACATATGGTAGATGTAGTTTTAAATTTCGATGGGGATAGAAATCATCTTTTCAGATTATTACGGGCTAATAAAAACCGTTTTGGTTCCACCTCGGAAATTGGAATCTATGAAATGATTTCCCAGGGCTTAAAAGAGATCAAAAATCCATCTGAAATTTTAATTACAAAAAAATTCGAGGAGCTTTCCGGAAACTCCGTAGCTGTAACGCTTGAGGGAAATCGTCCTATGTTATTGGAGATTCAGGCACTGGTAAGTACGGCTGTTTATGGAACACCTCAAAGGAGTTCTACCGGATTTGATGCTAAAAGATTGAATATGTTACTTGCCGTACTGGAGAAGAGAGCCGGATTCCAGCTTGGTGCTAAAGACGTTTTTCTCAACATTACAGGGGGAATAAAGACAGATGACCCGGCCCTTGATCTCGCTGTAGTAGCCTCTATCCTTTCATCTAATGAAGACATTGCAATATCCGAACATTTTTGCTTTGCCGGGGAAATCGGACTTAGCGGCGAAATCAGACCTGTTGCTCAAATTGAACAACGCATCTCGGAAGCTGAAAAATTGGGATATGAAAAGATCTTTGTCTCCAACCTCAACAAAATACCTAAAAGAAAATTCGGGATTAAAATTGAGGAAGTCAGTAAAATCGAAGATTTCCATGAACGAATCTTTTAATTAAAAGACAGTCCTAAAACATCATTAATTAATTTACCAAGAAAACGTACTAGTCGAATTTATCGCCAAAATCCAGACAAGGATTAAATAAAAAGCATCATCATCCTTTATGAATATGAATATTCGATAGAGAGTGATGATGTTATTAAAAACAATCTTCAACCGTGGTTTCTTAGATCAATTTAATAGCAACAAAGCGCTGAAATTAAATATTTCGCAGGAATTTCGATCATCCATTGAAAAAAAATCACCACATGTTGATATTTTATATATATTTGTATATCACCATACTAAATCACATAAAATGAAAACAAAATTCACTATTTTCGTGTTGTTTTGCGCCGGCATGCTATTTGGGCAAAACAAAATCTTTCAAACAGCTATTAATGAGAATAATTTAAAAAGTAACCAAAAAGTAAGCAGAGAGCTATCCTCTTCTTATTTAGTTACAAAATACTATTCCCAAGCTCCCTTTAATTTAAAATCCGATTTACAAATCAACCTCCCGACCGGTAAAGAGATCACAGCCAAATTCAGCCGTTCTTTAACGTACAGCAATAAGAGTGAATCTTATATTTACACTATTGAAAATGATCCCAGAGCCGAACTTGTACTTTCACAATATGATCGCGTGGTAACAGGAATGTACGCTTCAGGCACAGGTGAAAAAGTAATATTCCACCAAACTGATGCAAACGTTTTTGCATTATCCGAAGTGAGCGATTCGACAATCCTCAATCAGGACTCGATTGATGATTATGTAATGGACAAAAACGAAAACTTTAATAAAGCAAATTCCAACGTTTGCTTATCAACAACCCCTATATGCCCTGCTACCAGAGTAGATGTGATGGTAGTTTTCACTACCGCAGCAAAAACCGCATGGGGCGGGCTTTCACAGAGTAATTCGTTTGTAGCAACTGCTATCACCAATTTCAATACTGCATTGACCAATTCAGGGGTTTCCAATGTCACCATTAATCTTGTATACTCCGGAGAGATCAGCTACACTGAATCCGGAAGTTTGAGTACGGATCTTCCAAGGCTCAGAAATAATAATGATGGGTATATGGATGATGTACATACACTAAGAACCACCTATGGAGCAGATCTATGCGCTTTAGTTACCTCAACACCAACCAACACTTGCGGCTTAGGCTATGTAAATACAAGTTCTACCAACTACAGCAGTAATTCAGGGTTTTGTGTAAGCCTATACAATTGTGCTGTATCCAACTACTCACTTGCCCACGAACTTGGACACAATATGGGATTAAGACATGACTGGTACGTAGACTCCAGCACCACACCATGTGATCATCATCATGGATACACCAATAAAAAAGCAATAGATCTTGGAACTTTGAGCACTTCTTCTCAAAGATGGAGAACTATAATGGCATATAATGATGAATGTTCCTCTAAAGGATTCAACTGTACCAGAATCAACAGGTGGGCAAATCCGGATATTAACTACAATAGTGATCCTACGGGGGTAGCAATAGGAAACACCAAGCCGGCTAATGAAGCCTTTGGATTTGCACGTTTCGCTTGTGTCGTTTCTAATTTTATGCCTGAAACACAATCTTTCCTCGCCACAAAGGAAGCTATTCATGAAACACAAGAGTTCTTACTATATCCTAATCCTGCTCATAATATGATTCAGATTTCAGGAAACAGAACCGGCAAGTATTCTTTTAAAGTATACAATTCTGCAGGCCAAAATGTAATATCAACTACGGAAACTACCATCCACCTCAAAGGATTAACTTCCGGAGAGTACTTCCTAAGTATTTATGATGACAAAAATTCTTTGATAGAAAGTAAAAAGTTTATTGTTAGATAATTTCTTTTAAATAGTTAGTTTATAAACCTTCAAATACCTTAACTTTATTTGAAGGTTTTATTTTTATAACCTGATACCCTATGAATTATTTAGCACATTCTTTTCTCTCTTTTACAGATCAGCAAATTGTCGGACAGTTTCTCGAAGATTTTATCAGGAACAAAGAGCGGTTCTCATTTCCAAAAGAAATTCAGGATGGGATTACCTTACACCGAGCTATCGATACTTTTACAGACTCCCATCCGGCTGTTCATCAAGCTAAAAAAATATTCAGCCCTTTGGTAAGACTATATGCAGGAGCATTTGTAGATGTATCTATGGATCATTTTCTGGCTAATGACTTCACTCTTAATTCACTGCAAGGCTGGAAAAACCATTCTCTCCGGGTTTACAACGCTCTTAATGAAAATCAAGAATGGCTTCCTGAAAATTTTAAGAGAATGCTAGTAAAGATGGAAACAGAAGATTGGCTATATAATTACAGAGAAGATTGGGGAATAAAATTCAGCATTCAAAATGTTCTTAATAAAGCACAATATCTGGAGAAAGATATTCCTGTATTCGAAGCATTTTTAAAAAATAAAGATCTTCTTCAGGAATGTTACAATAATTTTTTTCCGGATTTACTTGAACACACAAGAGGAATCAATACCCTATTACAAATAGACAATTAACACTTAAAATAAAAAAGCACTTACGTTAGTAAGCGCTTAATAATCTTCTGTATTTCGCTAAAAATAATTTGATATGAAGATTATATTTTAATGAGTCAATTTTATTGCCAAAATGTTACAAACAAACATTTGTTAGTTACAAAATAAAAACATTTATCCCATTTATGCAAAGAAAAACTAATATTGAAATCCATACAAAAAAGCACTTACCCTTAAGATAAGCGCTATATATATGTAGAATTTGTGTTGTTAGAATTTTGCCTGATCGGATTAAAGATATCGGGAACATTTCTTTAATCAGAAAATAAATGTAAATCTATCTTTTTTTAGTCTCCAATTCTGAATATCAATAATTGTGTTGAGTTGGCTGCCAGATTCATACCTGTTCCTGTGCAGTTACCAGACTGTCCTCTACCCAGCTGAATATTCCAGGTTCTAGCCGGAAGTGCGGTAGCATACGTAATCGTTCCTCCATGATTAGAAAGAACTCCTTCGTTATGTGATGCCGTGTTATGAATCCTGGTACTTCCAGTATTTAAAGGGAAATCAATAAAATACGAACTTATTGTACAACCTGTATTATTATGGCTTGCTTCATAAACAAATGTCATCTGATAAGTCCCGGCAGGGAATGAAATTGTATTTCCAGAATACGTTAAACCCGGAATAGAATTTTTAACGAGTGACATAGGCACTGCCTGTTGCGCGCCGGCTGCCATACCATTAAGAAAATTCGTCTGTGTCGTTTCCAGCCTAAAGATAGCAGGAGTAGGAACTGATAAAACACTCAGTGTTCCTATTGTTTTTAATACTCCATTAGCATCGGCGACTACAAGCGGATCCGTACTCGAATTACCAGCTGTAAGTCCCTGAAGACGTAATGGGTTTGCAGCATTAATATGTACTTTATTACTTGGTGTAATAGTTCCAACACCCACATTCCCCGATGCATCTACAAGAACATCATTTGCTTGCTGTGTAGCAGTCGGCGTGCCTGTTGCCGGATTGTCTTTAGCACCATCCACATGAAAAACTCCCTGTGGATTTACTGTATTTACCCCTACCTGTGCGTATGTACCAACATATGCAGACAGTAAAAGCAAAAAAAGATAATGTTTCCTAATTTTCATATAAAGTAAATTTTTAAAGATTATTATTTCTATCAACATGGAATTAGTTTGTTTTTTTTAATCTACTTTCAATCCCTATAGAAATCAATAAAATATTGAATTTTATAAAAAATTAACATATTACAACTAGATCAAATATAAAAAAATTTAATTGAAAAACAAACATAATGACCAAACATTAATAAATCTTAATAATATTAACCACTCACTTATCGTAGATTTATATACAAATAGTAAATATTTAAACTATAAATACTTACATCATTTAAATTCTAAAATAAATGTTAAAAAAAAATTATAATTATTAATTAATTTTTTTTTCAAAGATAAATATATAATATTTATCACACAATGGTGTATTAATTTTATTTAAAAAAAAATACTTCAATTGGTTTGCATTGAAGTTCTCTGTTTTATTATTCGAAAGATTTAGCTAAACTGCTGATATAAATACCGATCAGGATAGGATAATTTTTCACTTTTCCTCTTCCCATTCAAAATAATATGGACAATATTGATCTGATCATCAAACAGATTATACAAAAAACTAACTGCAGCTTCAACTTTCTTAGGCATATTGACAGATTCCGTTTCCAAAAAAATATTAACAGACTCATTATCCTCTTCATATCCCAGATAATTTATCTTTAAGAACTTACCGTCGGACTTTAATTTCAGATATTCTGCACTATAATTTTTTAGAGCATCATCTAACTGACCCTTATACTTCGGATCATTAAAGTGGAAAGACTTGTTGTATTTTTTACCTAGGCCATTTTCCAGATCATCCAGAAAAAAACGCCCGGTAACCTCGAATGTCTTTGATTTTGTATTATAATTGATTTCAACGGAACCTACATGATAGGGATGAAAAATATCTTCAGCACATAAATTCTGTATCCCGCAAAAGAGAAAAAACAATAGAAAAAGATTTTTTTTAATTTTCAAAAACATGACTCAAGGTTTTAAACAAATATAAAAAAAGTGAAGGTTTACCCACCTCCACTTTTTATTTAAATATGTTATTTTATTCCTTAATCACTTTTTTTATAATTTTAGAATGATCTTCTAAAACTATATTGAATAAATAGGTTCCCTTTACAAGATCAGAGATATCAAATTTAGATTCATTTCCATTTATAGCACTACTCTTAACCAACTTCCCTGACGCATCATAAACTGTTATACTTGCTTTCTTAAACTTTCCTAGATTAATATTCACCCAATTCGATGCGGGATTCGGATAAATATTAATTCCGGAAACCGTATTTGCATCACTAACACTAAGCACTCCGTTCGTTTTTACAAAATAACCTCCAAATCCCGATGTTTGAAAACTTACCTCCCAATAGTTATAGGTATTGTTCCAAACAATATCAGACACTTCTGGTATTATGATTGTTTTGGGACTTCCATAAGATGCAATTGTTCCCGAACTGGAGGAACCTGTATATTTTTCTATTATAAGATTAGATTTATTGGCATTATCGGTAGGAGATATTGGCAATTTCACTGAACTTGTCAGATTATAATTATCAAATTCATTCTGCTTAAAGTACAAAGTCACTTTTCCCGTTGCTGTGGAAGCATTACTCTCCGGATTAACTTCATACCTTCGGGATACATATGATGGCTGCCCATTGTCCGTCCAAACTTTTGAAGTAACATTACCTGCAATTAAAGATGATCCTGTTTTTTCAAGTCTTGTGATCAATTCACAATTATCCACAAAATAATTATATCCACTGGTTACGTTTACAACTTTCGTTCTATTAGCAGTAGCCAGTTGTTTAACTTCCGGAATATTTTCATAAACTACTGCCCTCATTTTAAGGTCAAATGTTCTTGGGATCCAGGCGGTACCATCTGTAGATGTTTTGGACCGGTTATCAACTACTGAATTTTCCGCTTTCATTGTAATTCTACCACTAAGACCATTAACAACAATATAGAAATCTTTTCCAGTAACTGTCTGTATATTAAGATCCGACAGATTAACATAATTCCATGTAAAGCGCTGAACATCATTCAACCACGAGCTAATAGTTTTAGTTGACAGAATATTTCCAGGATTACCATTAGCATCTACATCCCTTACCTGTATGACCAATGGTATATCGGATGGCAATGAGGTTCCGGTTGAAAACGAAAACCCACCAAGCTTTCCTGTTAAAGTAGGTGTATAACGTACCGCCAGCATAAGGTTGTCATAATAATAATTATTTTCGGTATTGGCTACAACGAAAGGCTCATCATAGGTGATAGATTCAAAATCCGACCCCACACAATTCAATTCCTTTGAAACCGTTTTGAAAATATCAAGCTTACCATATCCCCAGCGTGCATTAGGAACAGTTCCTGTTGCAAGATCTTTTCTGGCATTAAGAGTAAGTTTCGCTTTTACCTGAGATGCCGTTAAAGCAGGATTAGCCTGAAGCAGTAACGCCACAGCACCTGCCACTCCCGGAGATGACATACTTGTCCCCTGATTTTTAACATAATAGGTACCATCAATATTATTAGAAGCCGATGCACCCGAACTGCCTGACCTTGATGATATCACATTCTGACCAGAAGCTGCTATATCAGGTTTTTGTAAACCATCAATCCTAGGCCCTTGTGAGCTAAATGATGAGATACTTTCCTGAGGAGTTAATGTATAATACCCCCCAGCGGTAGAATACCAGCTACTCCTTCCAAGATAGGAAGCCACTGTTATAGCATTTGTTGCATTACCGGGTGCCCCTACAATATATTCATTATTTCCGCCCTGTAATGTAGTCGCTGCTCCCTGGCTGTATAACCAACCATCCGTTGTTATAGATGATGCCCCATTATTGGTTATCTCTAAAGTATAAGTACCCTGACAATCTGCCACAGACCCTGAGTTCCTATTAATAATAAGCTGTATAAATCTTTTATTATTATCATTATGCCAATAATTATACATTGTAGCTGTAAACGCACCTCCCAGAATACTGTGTGAAGTTGTTGTACTAATATTCTGCACATATTGCTGACCATCAGGAGCCGTAAGCTTCGCCGTCACGGGAGTATTGTCATTCGCGAACATCATGAAGGAAAATACTGCATTTGCAGAAGTATCGCTTGCAACGGTAAAGACATAGGATTTGGTTTCATTGGAAGCAATGTCCACTTTTTTATGAATATTCCCTCCAAATTCATTTCCTGCAGAAATAACAACAACTCTTCCTGAAGCAGAAGATGTAAAATTATTTACAGCTACCTCATGCGGCCCAGTACCGTCGTGTGCATTTGCCTGCCCCCCAATACTCATATTAACGACTATCGGTTTATTAAGTGCAGTGGCTACATTTTGAAAATACGTAATTGCATTCACCGTATTTGTAGTGGGAAAACTACCATTTCCACCTTTTACAAAAACAATATCTGCTTCACTTGCAAAACCTTTATGTCTTTTATCCGCAAGAGCAGACCCATTCCCTGCAGCAGTTCCGGAAACATGGGTTCCATGTCCGTTTGTATCCGTCTCTCTTACAAAACCTGCGGGTGACCCATCCAGCTCATCCTCAATCTGTGCTCTGGAATATTCCACACCAGTGGAAAACCCCGCCGGAGGAGACTCTGTCCCCTGAGCTGTAAGCGTCTGATCCCATATTGAATAAATTCGGCTTTTTGTCTGATCATTAAGCTTTCTAAAATCCGGATGCTTCCAATCGATCCCACTATCATAAATCCCTACCAGTATACCACTTCCATTATAAGAGGTATTATTAAGAACACCATCCTGCAAGAGACTTGCCCCAGACTGCGCTCTGCTTACATCATTATGTAATACATCATAAGCCGGCGCCATAACAGATGTAACATAAGATAACTGCATCAATTTTTCAATATCCTCCGGTGTAACTAAGGCGGTAGCAAAAGAAGGGAGAATACTCTGGATTAAAAAACCATCCGCCTTTAACCTTTCAGGTGTTTTGGTATAAATAATACATGAGTACATAATTCGTACTCCTTTGGAAGTGACTACCGTGTGCTTGTCGAGCTCCATTTCCGGCTGTTCCAATTCTTTTATACTCCTTTTTTTGCCAAACTTTCCTTATTTTTAAGCAAAATTTCAAATCTGTGATCTAATTTCTGCACCTGTCCAAAAAAGGCTGCAGCAAAAAAAATAAAAAACACAGAAATTCCATTTTTGAAATACCGGTGTATTTTCAGGAGAGTCGATAATTTTCTAATTGGTAAATTTTTATAAGTCATAGTGTGAATTTAAACAAACAATGATACTATTTTTTCTGAAATTAGAAATCTCAACAAATAGTATGAAATTCACTATAATTATAATTTATAATTATAAATTAAACTATATTAATTAAAATAAAAACATAAATAAACAAAATTAAATAATGCAAGATTTTTTATTCTATTTAAAACTTGGTTGGGAACATATCATTTCTTTAGATGCGCTTGATCACCAACTTTTTGTTTTAGCTTTAATTGCGGTTTATTCATACAAGGATCTCAAGAAAATTCTAATCCTGGTGACAGCATTCACAATAGGTCATTCCATAACATTAGCATTAAGTATCCTTGATATAGTAAGAGTGCCTTCAAATTGGGTAGAGTTTTTAATTCCGCTAACAATAGTCCTTACAGCATTAGGTAATATTATTATGAAGAATAAAAAGCAGGCCCTGGACAAAACAAATTATTACCTGGCTTTATTTTTCGGACTTATTCATGGAATGGGATTTGCCAATACTGCAAGAGTGATGATTGCAAAAAGCCAGAGTATTGCGATTCCTCTTTTAGGATTTAATATTGGTTTGGAAGTAGGACAGATTGTAATAGTTTGTGCTATTTTAATCCTGCTGTTTATTGCATTAACATTATTCAAAATTAATAGAAAAGATTGGATACTCTTTATATCGTCCGGTGTTTTTGCCCTGGCATTAAAAATGACAATAGAAAGAATTCCATTTTAAGACTTATTGATTGATATTTTTTCAAGTAGTTATTGTTATATTTGAAAATTATTAAATCATTTCGGTCATGAGACTAAAAGTAACCCTACTTTCTGTATTCACATTTGCAGGTTTAGCAGCCCAAAATATTCAAAATAACCCGGGAAGTAATCACGGAAATAAGTTTGAACAATTAGGAACCATTTTACCTACTCCAAATATTTATAGAACTGCTTCCGGATCTCCGGGACATGGTTACTGGCAAAACAGAGCAGATTATAATATTTCCGCTTATCTGGACGAGGACAAAAGAAACCTGAAGGGCTCAGAAACGATTACTTATTATAACAATTCTCCTGACGACTTAGATTATATATGGTTACAATTAGATGAGAACGAGGCATCAAGTATCAACAAAGCCAATTATCCTACTTCTACAACCCTTCCCAAAACCATAAATGACCAGAAGTTAAAGATAACGGAACTTCCGGGAAAGGACAATGGTTACGGCGTTCATCTGGAAAAAGTAACGGACGAATCCGGTAATGCATTACGGTATACTGTAAATAAAACCATGATGCGTATTGATTTGCCTAAAATCCTGAAAAAAGGAGAAAAATTCACGTTAAAAATAGACTGGAATTACAATATCACCAACAGAATTAAAATGGGGGGCCGTGGTGGTTATGAAAACTTTCCTGAAGATGGAAATGATTTGTACACAATGACACAATGGTATCCAAGGATGTGTGTGTACAGTGATTTTCATGGATGGCAGAATCACCAGTTTACAGGAAGAGGAGAATTCGCCCTTGCCTTTGGAAATTTTAAAGTTTCAATGAATGTTCCTGCAGATCATGTTGTAGGAGGTACCGGAGAGTGTAAGAATTATGAACAGGTATTATCTTCAGAACAACTATCCCGATATAGAAAAGCCCAAAGCTCATCAGAGCCTGTAGAAATTGTAACGCTCGATGAAGCGAAGAAAGCAGAAAAAAACAGATCAAAACAAAGAAAAACCTGGGTTTTTGAAGCCAATAATGTAAGGGATTTCGCATGGACGTCATCCCGAAAGTTCATCTGGGATGGAATGGGCGTGGTAATACCGGAAAACAATAATAAAGTAATGGCTATGAGCTTCTATGGAAAAGAGGCTTACGGACTTTACAGAAAATTCTCTACAAAAGCTGTTGCACACACAATAAAAACTTATTCAGAATTCACTATTCCCTACCCTTATCCGGTTGCTCAGTCTGTAGAAGCGGCAAATGGCATGGAATATCCTATGATCTGTTTCAATTTTGGAAGAACTGAGAAAGATGGAACTTACTCAGAAGGAACTAAAAATGGTATGATCGGAGTAATCATCCATGAGGTAGGACACAATTTCTTTCCCATGATCATTAACTCCGATGAAAGACAGTGGACCTGGATGGACGAAGGATTGAACACCTTTACAGAATATCTTACGGAAGAAAGATGGGATAACAAGTTCCCTTCAAAACGTGGACCGGCGTGGACTATTGTGGATTACATGAAATTACCAAAAGATCAGCTGGAGCCTATTATGAGTAACTCTGAAAACATTGTTCAGTTTGGCCCTAACGCCTACTCAAAACCGGCAACTGGCCTGAATATCCTTCGTGAAACCATTATGGGCAGAGAACTTTTTGATAAGGCCTATAAAACATATGCAAAAAGATGGGCTTTTAAACACCCGGAACCTGCCGATTTCTTCAGAACAATGGAGGATGCAAGCGGAGAAGATCTGGATTGGTTCTGGAGAGGATGGTTTTACGGGACAGATCCTGTTGACATAGCTATTGATAAGGTAACCATCGCCACTCCCGATTTAGATGCCGTACCTGCACCTAAAGAAGTAAAGTACAAAGTCGACAAAGCTCTTGTTAATGACTTTGAAGACCTTTCCAAAATCAGAAACAGAGAAGATAAAAATATTACGTTCTATGTAGACAAGGATAAAGAAGCTCAGGATTTCTACTATCGTTACGATCGTGGCCAGGAAAAAGTGGATCAGAATAAAGAATATTCCCTTACACAGGACAATGATATGGCTCTTGATAAACAGCAAAAAGAAAAGTTCAAAAACATTCAAGCTTATCAAATTGACTTCGTAAACAAAGGAGGACTGGTGATGCCAATCATTCTGGAATTTACTTTTGAAGATGGAACGAAATTATACGATAAATCTTCCGCTCAGATCTGGAGGCTTAACGAACAAAAGGCTACAAAGACTTATTATTTTGAGAAAAAATTAAAGTCTATTCAGCTGGACCCAATGCGTGAAACAGCAGATATTGACACTTCAAATAATTTCTGGAGCAATGATGGTAGTACGTCTGAGACTTCCAGATTCCAGGTATTCAAACAAAAACATGAAGGGGCAGTAAGAGGCGGTGCCAATGGAAAAGTAAATCCGATGCAGGCCGCAGGAAAAAAATAAAAAAAACCGCTTTAAAAGCGGTTTTTTATTTTCCCAAATGCTCTTTCAGTATCTTTTTATAAGTTCTTCCCAGAGGAATTTTATCTCCACTTTTAAGGTAGACGCTTTTCACATCATAAGATTCAATATGAGAAGCCAATATGATATAAGATTTATGAACTCTGATAAATCCAAAAGCCTGAAATTTTTCTTCAAAATTTGACATCCTGTCGAGGATCATATATTTTTTCAAAGAGGTTACCAAAATAATATACTCCCCAAATCCCTGTACCCAAAGAATATCTTTAAGAAAAACCTTATTCATGATATAATTGGATTTAAACATGATGAAATCTTCTTTTTCTAAGTGTTCTGCAGAATTTTTAAACTGTAAAAAATCTTTGGCTTTGTTGATGGCTTTCCTGAAGGTTTCAAAATCTACAGGCTTTACAAGATAATGCACAACATCAAGCTCAAAAGCTTTTACCGCATGTTGGGTCTCCAGGGTCATAAAAATACAGAGAGGTTTATAAGGAAGCTGTTGCAATAGCTCTACTCCATTAATACCCGGCATATTAATATCAAAAATAACAAGATCAACGACATTCTCTTTTAAATATTCCAATGCCTTCTCCGGTTCCTGAAAAGAGCTTTGGAGATCTACACCTTCTATTTGATCACAATATTGCCGGACAAGTTGCAACGCAGGATATTCATCATCCACATTAATCACGGAAAGATTAGCCATTCAGATCAATTTTTAAAGTTGTTTTGTATCTGTTATTTTCAATTATTTCTGAAGAAAGAATATATTTTCCCGGATAGTATTTTTCCAGTATCTGGGTGATTGCTTCATTTCCCAACCCGTAATATCCGGTTTCTCCCAAAGCTTTTTTTTCCGGAACAGAGTTGATAATTTCGTAGAACAAATCACGGTCGTTAATAGCATATATAACTTTTATGAAGCTATTGGGATCCAGACCGATTCCTGAATGTTTCAAAGCATTTTCAAAGAAGGTCAAAAAAACGGAAGGTGGAATTTCAATTAATTCCAGTGTTTCCTCATTCCGGATATCAAAATCTATATTCAGTTGGTTATCATATTTCAACTGGTACAACATGGTAAGAGAATGAATTGACGAAAATTCCTGGGCAAGACTAATTCTTTCTTTTCCGCTGTCATAGATAATATATTGAAGAAGCTTACTGAGCTGCAGGATGGAATCTGAAGTTTTTCCCGATGGGGTAAAACTGTTCGCATATATATTATTTAAAGTATTCAATAAGAAATGAGGATTCATCTTTGATTTTAAAAGATCAAAGTAAAGCTGTTCTTTTTGTTCCCCAAGATCCACAACATTCTGCTCTATAAGGAATTTATCTTTTGTAATCCCTAAAAAGGAGGCAACAAGAATCACAATTCCCTGCGCCGTATATACATTAAAAAGGAAGTTGGTGTTGGAAAGAGTTTCACTAAAATTCATTTTAAAAATGGTAGGCTGTAACAAAATCCTGAAAAGACTTGACATCAAAAAACAGATCAAGGCATACAGGATAAACTCCGGATATTTATTCGATAGGTAAAAGTGAGGAACCAGATAATAATACACCAGATAATAAATCCCAATATTAAAAATCATTACAGATAAAACACTCCAAATAAGCTCCGGGGTATCAAGAAAGTAATTTTCCGTAAAAAAAGTGATTAAAATAAAGACAAAAAAGAAGAAAACATGCTGAAACCTCAAAAGAAAACCCCAACGGTATTCCATCAGTTTTTTCAGAATCTTATCACTAAATAAAACCCTGAAAAACAACAGTATAAGTATAATATTTACAATTAAAAACATTCTAAAAACGTGATTTCTTGGGTTCTCAAATATAAGATGTTTTTTAACAGAAAATGCAGTTCGCTGATAAAATAGGTCATTGATTGAAAAATTAAAAACCCGGTAAATCGAATAAATATATTTGAGAAGTAACAATATTAACCCAATATTATATGAAAATTAAGAGAAAATTAATTTTTATTTTTTTATTAGTGCTTCATCATTTTTATCAAGGTCAAAGCACTGATACCTACAATATGTGGTTCCAATATATCATGACTGCAAAGGTATCTGACAAAAGTACTTTAACAGCCCTTACACAATACCGTTCTTTTGACCTGGCTTACGACAAAAGACTCTTCCTCGTCAATGCATATATGGATTATGAAGTAACCAAAGGAGTAAGACCTGCCGTAGGAGGTATGTTTCTCATTTTGGATTCCTACCAGACAGAAGATCAGAAAAAGACCCGCTATGAGAAAAGAGCCTTTCAACAGGTAACCCTAGACCATGATATCGGCAGATCTTCCGTTTCCAGCAGATTCCGTGTAGAAGAGCGTTTCCTGAATAATCCTGACGAATTTGTATTAAGGGTCCGGTATCTCATCTCTATGAGAATCCCTTTCAACAGAAAGGGTGAAAAAGAAAGACTGTATGGAATTCTAAAAAATGAGATAAGGATGAACATCAAAAAGGAAGACCCTTTCGACAGTAACCGTATCACCGCAGGGCTTGGAATAAAAACAGGGAAAAACTCGGCAATTGAACTGGCTTTCATTAATCAGTTATCTCCGGGCAGAACCAGTAATTACGGATACATAGGGTTCAGAAACAGTTTTGATTGGAGAAAAAAACAAAAATAACCAGACATCAATTTAAAAAATTTAATATTTAATATAATGCTATGCTAACATTTCTTGGGTTTCTGATGATCTTTATTTTCATGGTTCTCATCATGAATAAAAAAATGACACCACTTACTGCTTTGGTAATTGTTCCAGTAGTGATTGCTCTTATTGCAGGATTTGGCGATGAGCTGGGTGACATGATGAAAAATGGGGTTAAAGAAATCGCACTTACAGGCGTAATGCTGATTTTTGCAATTCTCTATTTTAGTTTAATGATCGATACAGGATTATTTCAGCCTTTAGTTAACCTTATTTTAAAAGCAGTCGGAGATAACCCAATCAAAACAACCATCGGAACAGCGATCCTTACAACATTAGTTTCTCTGGATGGAGATGGCTCTTCTACTTATATTATCGTAGTGGCAGCCATGCTTCCCCTATATAAAAAACAGGGACTGAATCCCCTGATCCTTACCTGTATCATAATGCTTGCAGGAGGTATCATGAATATCCTTCCATGGGGTGGTCCCACAGCAAGGGTTATGAGTTCCCTCAAACTGGGTCACACAGAGATTTTCGTTCCCATGATTCCGATTATGGTCCTTGGTATTTGCTGGGTAATCTTTGTGGCTTATATTTTAGGACTGAAAGAAAAAAAGAGTATTGCAAAATATGGAAAATACACAAAGTACAGCAATAGCGATATCGCAGGTGAAACGGATCCGGCCCTTCTTCGCCCTAAACTGATCTGGATTAATCTTGCCCTTACCATCGTATTGCTAACCGTAATGATTTTAGATATTGTTCCTTTGGGAATTGCCTTTATGATTGCTTTCTGCATAGCATCTGTTATCAATTACCCTAAATTAAAAGACCAGCAGAAACTCATGTCCAAACATGCGGGAAATGCATTATCTGTAGCAGGAATGATCTTTGGAGCAGGGATTTTCACAGGGATCCTCAATGGATCGGGTATTATGCAGGCTATGGGAAATAGTATGATAGAAATTGTTCCGAAAAGCATGGCAGGCTCTTTAAATATTATTACTGCTGTCTTCAGTGTTCCCCTTACCTTTTTCCTGACTAATGATGCTTATTATTTCGGGATATTACCCATTATTGCAGCAACCGGACAACAACTGGGAATCCCACCTGATATTCTGGGAAGAGCGAGTCTTGTCGGACAGGCTTCTCATCTTCTGAGCCCATTGGTTCCGTCAACTTACCTATTGGTCTCTCTCGCCGGTGTGGAATTTTCTGATCATTTGAAATACACATTGAAATGGGCTATCGGATCTTCCATTATCATGTTATTAGGAGCTTTGCTTCTTGGGATAATATAAAATTTATATATATTTATATTGAATTGTCCGTTTATCCAGTGAAAAAAAACTCAAATGAATCTTTTCCATACAAAAAAAACATTCACCAGCCGATATTTAAAGAATCTTTCTTTGTATGTTTTCGTGGCTATTATCTGTGGTGTTTTTACAGGACAATACCTTCCCGAGATAAGCAGTAAATTAGGGATAATCAGCCAGTATTTTTTTTTGGTTCTGGAGTCCATCATCCTGCCTATTATTTTTATGGCAGTTATTTACGGGATCTGTCACCTGGCAGATATAAAAAATGCGGGGAGCATTGTATGGCAAACAATTCTCTACTTTTTTATCATCAGCTCTGTGGCTATTACCATAGGATTTATTTTTGGACTTGCCATTCAGCCCGGTTCCCATACGGGAATTCAGATCGTTAAAACAAAAGTAATTCTTCCCAGTAGGTTTGAAATCAATGACTCCTCCCTATCTTCTGTGATGTATCGCAACAGGTACGCTATTTTCCTTATAGCTTCAATCATTATCGGCATATGCATGAACCTTTCAAAAAGACGAAAGAGTTTTCTGAATATCCTTGATAAAGGACTTGTTGTTTTTTATCATATTATTAAATATTTATATATCATTCTTCCGGTTATCATTTTCTGTAACATTGCTTACGGCATTTCTGTATATGGAATTAATACCCTGCTGCCATTAAGCAAAGTTGTGGGAACCGTATACCTTGCCGATATTGCTTTTATCTTCGGAGTTTTAGGACTGGTTTCTTATATCTTTAAATTCAATTTGCTCAAATTTTTGGTAAGCATTAAAGAAGAGATCATTTTGGTTATAACCACTTCTTCTTCCAAAACAGCTTTTCCAATCATTTTTGACAAGATGGAATCTGAGGGATACAGCAAAAAAATTTTAAGATTTATTATTCCCCTGGGGTACAATTTCAACCTCGCAGGTGCCTGCATTTATATTTCTGTGGCCTGCTGTTTTCTGATTCAGTTTTATAATATTTCATTAAGTCTCAATGATTACTTATGGCTTTTTGTTATCATTTCTGTTACATCTAAAACAGCTTCCGGGGTTCCGGGATCAGGTTTTCTTGCTCTTATTTTTACTTTGAACAGGTTTGGAAAGATCCCTGCGAATGATATTGCATTGCTTTATAGTGTAGACCGTTTCATGAACGAGGCGAGGTCAGTAACCAATTTTATCGGTATTGCCGTTTCCGGAGCCATTATTTCAAAAATAAATCAGCCCGTAGAAAAAAACGCCCCATAAAAATGAAGCGTTTTTTATATTACTTGTGTTTTGTTTCTTCAAGGTGATCCTTTCAATTTCCCCAATTATTTCTTGCCCAGATCACAAGTGCCGGCAACATATCTCCCCCTGAAGCCACAGAATGAAGATCAGATCCGAAAAGTTCCCAGTCGGTTTCATTACCATGATGAACGCCTATGGCATACATCTGTCCATTGGTGAACCAACTATATAACGGTGATCCCGATGCGCCACTTGCCTCGTCTGCGTAGCTTTCTATCTGTGTACTATCCACACTATTTCCATCCGGAAGCTTTACATCATCTCCATCATCATCATCCACAACACTGATGCTGCTCTGATAAGTCGGTCGGTTTTCTCCTTTATCATAAGGATATCCCGTCATGGTCCACACATTCATATCTTCCCAATCGTCGTTATAACTTTTTGCCCCGAAATAACCTGTTGTATCTCCGATATTATCATACAGCTTCACCACCATCATATCATTTCCAACGTCACTTTGGTAAGCCACATAGCT
Source organism: Chryseobacterium sp. Chry.R1 (assembly GCF_039645525.1). Taxonomy (NCBI): domain Bacteria; kingdom Pseudomonadati; phylum Bacteroidota; class Flavobacteriia; order Flavobacteriales; family Weeksellaceae; genus Chryseobacterium; species Chryseobacterium sp. Chry.R1. Next base: position 1,745,562 of record NZ_CP151793.1, on the reverse strand, counting down.
TTCTCCATAAGTATAAAATGAATTTCCATAAATGGATCGTCCATCATAATATGCAGGAATCACTTTGATCATCCATGATGCATAAGGTTTTTGGGGCCTCATATGTCCGGAGGTCATTAGAATTTTTCTGCCTACCATAAATCCGGTTCCCCTTCCCTGATAATTCCATGATGAGGCACTGGTTAATTTGGTATATACTTCTACCCTGCACACACAGCATTCCGGATAGGTATTAGGATAAATATTTACCCTGTCATCATTTCCGAAAATAGTTACGTGATTGGCACTTTTCGTAACCAATCTGTTCAAACGGTTTCTCTTCACAGACTTCGTATTCGGAAAAACCACTTTAGGATGAAGTCCCAGTATATGAGTTTCCGGCACAAAAGCTTCAGCTTCGGTCACTTTTATTTTCTTAGTTTTAATTGTAGCACGAAGCTTTTCTACGGTAATGATCTCTTCGGATTTCCCGGGAATCCCCCAGTCAAAAGGTGAAATCTGGTCCAGCTGGTAAAATTCCCGGTTCAGCTTTGAGACTGAGATTTTTGCTGAGTCTTTTTTTCCGGTTAGTCTGAAGTTTTTGGCAGAATCCGTAATAAATAAATTGCGATCCGGTTCTTTAGTCGGAAGCGGATTCTCATACTCCAATAGCAATTCCCGGGGAACCGGTGAATCAGCCGGAGCATCCCGAAAGATTTTTTTTAATTTTTCCATTGTTTCAGTTTTTATGATATTTGGTCTCACAAAGTTGCAGGAATGCATCACCAAATACCATAGTAATATCCCTGTTTTTACACAGTATTAACCCTGCTGCCCTTTACAGTATAATCCACTGGTTATCAAAACACAAAACACCAAAAACTATCTACAAACAACATCATTTTGATTGAATAAAAAGCTTATATTTGATCATGTCAAAAAACTCCTGATTGACAATAAATGTTCAGGAACATCGGAAAAACAAAATATTAACTTATGAAAAATGCTAAATTATTAAGCAGAGATGCTCAGAAAACCATCCACGGTGGAGCTGCAAGACTTGTTTGCTGCGAACGTGATGAAAACGGAAAATGTACATTATGGATCGGACCGGGACAATATTGTCCTTAGTCTGATAAATTGATCAGTAAAGTAAGCCGGAATTTTTCCGGCTTTATTTTTTTTAATCTGCCAAAATTTCACACCAAAAATAAAATTCTGCCATTTTTAACCATGAAGCATCGCCTGACAAGTACCAACCTCATTTGGCACACATTTAGAGAATTTGAAAGCAGAAATAATTAAAAAAACAGATATATTATGTCAGTAAACTTTAAACCATTAGCAGACAGAGTTTTGATCGAACCCATCGCTGCAGAAACTAAAACAGCTTCAGGTATTATTATTCCGGACACAGCAAAAGAAAAACCACAAGAAGGTACAGTAGTAGCAGTAGGTCCTGGAAAAAAAGATGAGCCTACAACTGTGAAAGTAGGTGACAAAGTTCTTTATGGAAAATATTCAGGTTCCGAATTGAAATTGGAAGGAAAAGATTACTTAATCGTAAAAGAAGGAGACTTACTGGGAATTATCGGATAAGATTCCAGATATAAGACACCAGATTTCAGATTTAAAACTGAATAAAAAATAATTTTCAAATAATGCTTGGCGTCTAACATCTGACGTCTAACATCTAATATCTAAATAAAATGGCAAAAGAAATAAAATTCGATATCGAGTCAAGAGACGCTTTAAAAAGAGGGGTTGATGCATTAGCAAATGCAGTAAAGGTAACTTTAGGACCAAAAGGTAGAAACGTAGTGATCGAAAAATCTTTCGGTGCTCCACACGTAACGAAGGATGGTGTTTCTGTAGCGAAAGAAATCGAACTTGAAGACAAGGTAGAAAATATGGGAGCTCAAATGGTAAAAGAAGTAGCTTCCAAAACTAATGATATTGCAGGAGATGGTACAACTACCGCTACTGTTTTGGCACAGGCTATCGTAAGAGAAGGTCTTAAGAACGTAGCTGCAGGTGCTAACCCAATGGATCTTAAAAGAGGGATTGACAAAGCGGTAACTGCAGTTGTTGAAAACTTAAAATCCCAGTCTCAGGAAGTGGGAGATTCTACAGATAAAGTGAAGCAGGTTGCTTCCGTATCTGCCAACAACGACGAAACTATCGGTGCTTTGATCGCTGAAGCTTTCGGGAAAGTAGGTAAAGAAGGGGTGATCACTGTAGAAGAAGCTAAAGGTATCGATACAACGGTAGATGTTGTAGAAGGTATGCAGTTCGACAGAGGATACCAGTCTCCTTACTTCGTGACTAACCCTGAGAAAATGGTAGCTGAAGTCGAAAACCCATATATCCTTTTAGTAGAGAAGAAAATCTCTTCAATGAAAGAATTGCTTCCTGTTCTTGAGCCAATCGCACAAGGTGGTAAGTCTCTATTGATTATCTCTGAGGAAGTGGAAGGTGAAGCTTTAGCAACTTTAGTGGTAAACAAACTAAGAGGTTCTCTTAAAATTGCTGCTGTAAAAGCTCCTGGATTCGGAGACAGAAGAAAAGCAATGTTAGAAGATATCGCAATCCTTACAGGTGGTCAGGTAATTTCTGAAGAACAAGGTTTCACTATGGAAAACATTTCTTTAGATATGCTTGGAACTGCTGAGAAAGTAACAATCGATAAAGACAACACAACAATCGTAAACGGTGGTGGTGACGAAGCGAAAATCAAAGGAAGAGTAGCTCAGATCAAAGCTCAGATGGAAACGACTACTTCTGACTACGACAGAGAAAAACTACAGGAAAGATTAGCTAAGTTAGCTGGTGGTGTTGCCGTACTTTACGTAGGAGCAGCTTCTGAAGTGGAAATGAAAGAGAAAAAAGACAGAGTAGATGATGCACTTCATGCAACAAGAGCTGCTGTAGAAGAAGGTATCGTTGCCGGTGGTGGTGTTGCTTTAGTAAGAGCAATCTCTGCTTTAGAAAACCTTTCAGGAATCAACGCTGACGAAACTACAGGGATCAAAATCGTAAAAAGAGCGATCGAAGAGCCATTAAGACAAATCGTTGCCAACGCAGGAGGTGAAGGTTCTGTAATCGTTGCTAAAGTAGCAGAAGGTTCCGGAGACTTCGGATACAATGCTAAAACTGACGAGTATGTAAACATGCTTGAAGCAGGAATCATCGACCCTACGAAAGTAACAAGAGTTGCCCTTGAAAATGCAGCTTCTGTATCTGGTATGCTTTTAACAACTGAGTGTGTAATCACTGAAGTGAAAAAAGACGAACCTGCTATGCCAATGGGAGGTGGAATGCCAGGAATGATGTAACAACGTGTCGTTGAGACAATTTAATATACTAACCGTTCTGCTTTTGTAGAACGGTTTTTTACATTTGCAAAAAAACATGAAAACTTGTTAGCTTTAATTATTACGTTCTTTGTAAAAATAACAATAAGATTTTAATCACAGTTATTTTGGAATGAAAAAATATTTGAGAAACATCAGGAAATATAAGTTAGTATTTTAAATGGATTACCCCATAAAACAACACCAAAAATGCCAACTATAGTATGTAGCGAAATTTATATACTAAAGTTAGCTTTGTGCAGACTTTAGTTAGCAATAATTTATATGCATGACATATTAAACATTTTCGGAAAAAACGTAAGAAAATATAGGAGGCTATTAAATATTTCTCAAGAAGAATTAGCAGATAGAGCTGATTTGCATAGAACTTATATTGGTATGATTGAAAGGGCTGAAAAAAATATTACTCTTGTTAATATAGAGAAAATTGCTAATGCTTTAGAAGTCAAAATTGAAGACTTACTCAAAAGCGAAAATTCTGGAAGAATAATACTTGGCTTGAGATATTTAAAAAATAATTCAAAAAGATGGCTTCGAATGGAATGGTTCAATTCCATTCTTTTATAGAAGAACAGGTTTATTCATTGACAACCCTCAAGATTTATTTGATTATTTAATTAAAATAAAACTGTTTTTTACAAAAGAAAATATTATCAATTTTCAAGAAAAAGAAATTAAATTTTGGAAAGAATCAGTAAAGAAAAGTGATGTAACAATTCATTTTTTTAATGAATTAATTAAAATGCAATGGACTTCTGCTTTTCCTCCTAATGATAATCCTCAACGAAGAATACAAGACATAAAAGAAAAAGGTTATACGATTGCATCTAAAAGAAATGGTAGAAAAGCAGAAAGATTACTTTTACCAATACCTAGAGGTATTTCTATGGGATATGAAGTATTTTCAAAAAAATTCAGAGACAAAGCATTAAAAACGCTTAAATCAACAAACATCTATGAATTAAGTTCCGCAAATAAGCATGGACTTCTTCCTGATCATAAATTTCCTGAGATACGCTGGGATGAAGAAACTAGAAAGGAAAATCCTGACGAAATGCCAGAAGATGAAATTATGCAAAAATTTCAGTTATTGGACAATCAGAGGAATCAGCAAAAACGTGAAGTTTGTAGACAATGTTTTCAAAGTAATAAAAGAGGTACATTATTTGGCATAAAGTATTTTTATAAAGGTTCAGAAGATTGGGATCCTAAAATTCCTAAAATTGGCAAAGAAGCAGAGAAAGGTTGTGTAGGTTGTGGTTGGTATGATATTCAAAAATGGAGAGAAAGTTTAAATAGTTTCATTTTAGAAAATTCAAAGTAATTTGCACACTATAGTATTCTTTAGTAGTTTTGCAATAAAAATGAATGGAAGATAGTATAACATTTGGAAGTGTATGCTCAGGAATAGAAGCGGCCCAATTAGCATTTGATCAATTAGGATTTAAGCAATTATGGAGTTCAGAAATTGCAGAGTTCCCCTCAAAAGTTTTACATCATCATTATTCAAATATTCCAAATTTGGGGGATATGATAGGTTTACCTAATCAAATATCAACTGGGAAAATTGAAGCTCCAGATTTGTTTTGTGGGGGAACACCATGTCAAGCATTTTCTCTTGCTGGTTGGAAAAATGGACTAGCTGATAAAAGAGGACAGCTCACAATGACTTTTATTGAAATTGCTAATGCAATTGATAAAATTAGAAATAAACAAAAAAAGAAACCTTCTATCATCTTATGGGAAAATGTTGAAGGTGTATTAAATGATAAAACAAATGCTTTCGGAAATTTCATTGCAGGATTAGCAGGTTTTGAAGAAGAAATAAAAGTTAGCAAATGGACAAAATCTGGATATCTAGAAGGACCAAATAGAAATATTGCATGGAGAGTAATTGATGCTAAATATTTTGGACTTCCACAGCAAAGAAAAAGGCTTTATGTTCTCGCAGGTGGCAAAGAATTCAAACCTGACCAAGTTTTATTTGAATTTGATAATAAAAATATTGTTAAACAATTAAAAATAGAGAAAGCAGAAAACAATTCTAATGTGATTGACTTGTTTTCTAAAATAGAAGAAGGAAATGTTAAAAAAACAAATGAAAAAATATTCTTTAAAGAAGGAATAAAATTTGAAGTTTTCAGAGAATATACAGATTGTCTTTATTCCGCTTACGGAACAAAATGGAATGGTAATGCAGCGGCTTATAATGGTTCATTATACGTTGCACAAAACGATAGAATTAGACGCCTTACTCCATTAGAGTGTGAACGTTTAATGGGAATTCCTGACAATTATACATTGGTTAATGGAAATAGTGATACTAATCGTTTTCAAGCAGTAGGAAATTCTTGGGCTGTCCCTGTTGTACATTGGATTGGTAAACAAATAAGCTTTATACTTAATAACACCAAAGAAAAAGCAATACCTAATTGGTCTAAAAGTACAAAAAAAACAAAAAATAATTTAGATGCTAGTTTATATCTTCTTGATAACATAATTACAATTGATAATCAATTTTTTTTAAATTCATCTACAATACCCAATCATCCAATTGATGGAAATATACAAGAGATTATTCAAACAAAAGATGTCCCTGAAAAATTTTATTTAAGCCCACAAGCTTGCAAAGGTATATTAAGAAGAAAAGAAGAACGAAAAATTAAAATGAACGAGCAGCTTGAGTTATTAATGCAAAAGATTAGTCAAATTGAAGATGAAACTATAAAAATGAATGTAATTATTAATAATAATAAAGATGTGCTTGTTTCTTAAAAATTGAAAATTGTAGTTGCTTCTCTGCTATGCAAACTTTGACCAATAAAATAAAACCAATCTATAAATAAACTAAGCTCCGAAGTCTAAAGACTTCGGAGCTTAGTTTTCATTCTATTTTAAAATCAAATAATTCTTGAGGATGAACTTCCAAATCTTTAGATAGCTCCTGTATTGTTGAAATCCTTAAATCAACTTCTCCTTTTCAATTTTGCTGATATTACTATGGTCTACATCACATTTCTGAGCTAACTCACGATAGCTTAATCCCAACTTCTTTCCAAATTTTTCAACTATTTTACCAAAAGCTATTCGAAATTCAATTCTATTCATTGCAATATCATTATCAAAGCAATTAGAAACTTCGCATATCACGCCAAATCCACAAGCTCTGACAAAGAAACCTCCAAGGCATTTGCAACCTCAAGCAGTGTAAAAAGTGTAGGGTTCACTTTTCCATTTTCTAATTTTTCAATTGCCTGACGATCTTTATTGCAAGCCCGAGCAAGGTCTGCTTGGCTCCAGCCCTTTTGCTCACGAAGTTCGATTATTCGTTTACCAAGTTCTTTTTTTAGTGTATCTCTAGTCACAAATCAAATGTCAGCTAATTTGTTGACAAAAATGTCATATAAAAAGTTGACGTTTTTAAATTTTAATCTATATTTGTCATATAATTATACGACAGTGGCAAATCTAAGAAAGCTTAAAATTTACACTAAATATCAAATTAGGACATATGGTTTGATAACTATTCCAGAAATTAGACTTAAGGGAAAATGGCTTGAGAAGCTTGGGTTTAAAGAAGGAAAAATAATCAACATAGAGCAAAAGAAAAATAAACTGATAATTACACTTGACAATAAAAAGTAATCAGCCAATTAAAACCAAAAACCTATAAGTTTACTACAATACAAATCACTTGACTCTTTATAAAGCATTTTTTGTACGTAATATTATTGTAAATTTGAGTATCAGCCGTAATTTCAACAAAAAGTACACATAAAACAATCGATCAAAAATGAGAAAACTCACTATCCTTTCAATTTTTATTTTCACCACTTCTTTATTATTTTCTCAAAATCAAAGATTTACTTATGAATATTCTTTTAAAATGGATTCTTTACACAGAGAAAATGTGCAAAAAGAAATCATGAATCTTGACATTACAAAAGAGGGTTCAAACTTCTACAGTGCTTTGCTCATCACCAGAGATTCCCTTTTTAAAGCAGAAATTGAAAAAGGAAAAGCTTCGAAATCTATGGTTTTTGATTTGAGAAAAATTAAACAGGCAAAGGTTAATTTTCGTGTTTCTAAAGACTACCCCAATTTGGAAACAATTTATCATACGTCTATCAATGCCGACAACATCGCTTTAAAAGAAAATAATAAAATCAACTGGACTATTTTTCCTGAAACAAAAAATATAGAGGGTTTTAAAGTTCAAAAAGCAACCACGACATTTGGAGGAAGAAATTGGGAGGCCTGTTTCACTAATGACATTCAAATTCAAGATGGGCCTTATAAATTCTGTGGTCTTCCTGGCTTAATTTTAAGTATTGGAGACGATAAAGGAGATCATATTTTCAATCTGGTTGGAAGCAAAAAACTCAATTATGAACCTTTAATGATAAATTCAAGCAGGAAAGAAATTTTTCTGACCAATGAAAAGTTCAATAAACTCTGGAACGAATTTAAAAAAGATCCTGCAAAGAATATAAAAACCATGCACAGTTCTTCAGAAATGTCAGAAACATTATTTTCCGATGCCAATGGAAGTCCGCTAACAAAACAAGATCTCATTAGAGGAAAAGAACAAAGGGCACAGGAGAGTTTTAAGAAAAATAATAATTTTATTGAAAGAGAATTATATAAATAAAAAGCACTTGTTAAACAACTCTGCCATTCTAATACATTTACTTTTATCCCAGACTTATGAAATTCAAATTTTTATTTCTATCTCTAATCATATCTATAAAATTTTTTGCAACTGGCCAGCAATCTAATTTTATCACAATAAACGGAAAAAAGCATAAATTACTGAATGATCCTTTAGAAAGTTATTTTGAAAAACATCCTGAAGATGACCCCATTTATGGAGAAAAGTTTGTAAGAAAAAATGAAAAAGGAGAAGAGATCATTTCAATTTCGACCGGAAATTGGCGAGGATATGTAGCTTACTTCGAAATAATAGACAATGAACTATATGTGGTTGATCTTAAAATAGAAGATCCTGAGAATGACTCCGGATCCATGATTTCAGTTTTTAATAAAATTTTTCATAACAAAAATTTTAAGCTTGATTATTCCGGTATTCTTACTGTTCCCAATGGAAATCTTATTCGTTCTGATAATTTTGGTTTTTCGAGATACTATTCCAGCTACTTAATTCTTACAATAGATAATGGAACCTTAACTAAAAATAAGGAATTAAAAGGTGAGGATTATATAGAATTTAAAATAAAACAGTTCGAAAAATTTCAAAAAACCAAAGAGTATAAAAAAGCGTATAATGACTATCTCAAAAGAAATAAAGAAAATAAACAATGGGATCTGTCTTATGAAAACACAAAAGAATTGTCAAAAGAGGAAATTAGAGAAATAAAGAAACAATATGCAAAAGAACCTTCAAAAGATGAGATTGATGGTTATTTATTTATGATGTCTAATTTGGAAAAAATATATATTGATTATTAATTAACTTCAGGACATGAAAACAAAATTATTACTTCTCTCACTTTTTGGCTCATTACTAGCACATGCCCAAACACTTCAATTTAAAAATCTTGCGAATATGTCTGTCGGCCGAGGTGCTACAGCCAGCGTAATCGTGAATGATCATATATATGTGAGCAATGGGTATCAGGAAAAAGCAAGCGATGCCAAGTACATTGAGAAATACAATATTACCGATAACAAATGGAGTGTTTTCAATTCTACCCTACTTCCTAAAAGATTTGCTAATTCAGAAACTTACAATAATAAAATTTATATCTTTAACGGTTGGGGAAATAGCCACCTTGAAATTGTAGATCTTGACACCAATACCATTACGAAGGGAGCAACCAATCGTTCCTATACAGGAAATTCAGGTTCTGCAATCTATAATGGCAAAATATATGTGTTTGGTGGCAGCGGATTAAACGGAGCCGCAACAACTGTATTTTCTAATAAATTCCAGTATTATGATATTGCTTTAAACACCTGGAATTCATTACCCAATATGCCTACAGCCAGGGAAACAAAGGGAAAGATTGTTAATGATAAGCTGTATGTAATTGGCGGTTTTAATGGCACTCCATCTCGTCTGATCAATGTTTACGATCTCAAGACTAACCGTTGGATCGATCAATATACGATGCCTGTTGGTATATCCGGACATTCATTAGCTGTATCCGGGAATAAAATTTTCATTGTAGGGGGCTATAATTATCAAAATTTCATTGCCTATTTTGACACGACAACCAATAAAATCCATCAGTTATCCTCCAATATGATTCCGAGAAGACATGCTACAGCAGAGGTATATAATAATAAATTATATATCATCGGTGGAAGTACAACGTCTCTAACCAGTTCAGCTATTAAAAGTATACAAGTGGCAGATATTAGTGAAAATATACTTTCTGGAGATACACCTGCGGAAGATCAGGCATTGAAAACAAAAGCCTATGTCAATTCTTATAGAGACGGCTTTATAATCAGTAATAAAAATAATAGCAATCAATTTGAATACTCCATTTTCTCAATAGATGGAAAATTAATCTTTAAAGGTTTTACCAACTATAATCAAAATATAGATTTATCAAAGTTCCGAAAGGGAACTTATATTTTCCGTTTTAAAAATGAAAAAGGGGAGTTAGAAAGCATTAAAATTGTGAGATGATAATCTGCTACATACAGTCTCCCAACTTTGCGCAACACATAAATTAACTTTCTTAGAGAACATACTCAACATTAGAATATTGCTGCAAAATAATCCTAACATGAAATATAAATTAACAATACTTATACTATGCATTGGTATTTTCACCTCTTCACAGGTCATAGAATGGAGTCCTGATATTAAGTTACATAAAAATGATTTTCAAGGAAAAATACCCGATGATACAATTAATCACGCAGGAACGGCCTATAATATTGGTTATGAAATCGTGTCAAATTCAATATGGACAGGGAGAATAAAAATCAGAACTTATGCAATATTCAACAAATCAGAATCATGGTTAAATGAATCCTTTTATACTGATGATTTGTTGAATCATGAACAAAAGCATTTTGACATAGCCCAGATTTTCGCATATAAATTGCAACGTATCATTGATAAGGAAATAAAAAATTCAAAAGATTTCAATTCAAAATTTGAAATGATTAACAAGTTAGTTGGCGATGAATGCATCAATTTTCAGAAAAAGTATGATGCAGAAACGAATCACGGAACAATAGTAGATACACAAAAAAAATATGATCAAGATATTAGGAAGTTATTAGAAGAAAGCCATAATCATAAATAATATATGATTCCATTAATTAAATACCGCTACACAAAGTATTCCTGACTTTGTATGGTAGGGTAATCTTTATAGAAATACCCCAAAGTCATAAAACTTCGAAAACCCATGGAGAGAAATACCATGAATGAGATTGAAAAAAATTTAATATCAACCACTTTATTTTTTCAAAGTGGTTTTTTTATTTACTAAATTAATTTATCTTTGTAACTAAGATATTTAGTAAATAAGAATAATGGAAATTAGTGAAGAAGCAATTCAACTGAGAAAACTTAGTCAACAGTTTGCCTATACTTCGATCCAAATGCACGAAAGTATCGGTAGAAAAATAGGCCTTAGCGGAACCGATCATAAGTATCTGGGATTTCTTGTGCAAAAGGGATCAATGACTGCCGGAGAACTGGCTGTCATCACAGGATTGACAACAGGTGCCGTCACGGGCCTGATTGACAGGTTTGAAAAGAAAAAACTCGTCCGCCGCCAACCGGATAAGGATGACAGGCGAAAAATAATCATTGTCCCGGACAACGCCAGAATAGCCCAACTTATTATTCCTCAATATCAGGATTTCCAGGATAATACAGATCAGCTTTTTGCCTCTTTTTCACCGGAAGAATTAAAAACCCTGGAAAAATATTTCCGGAGTGCCCTGGAAATAATGAATACCAAAATTGAAAAAATAAAATCTTAAGTAAAATATGAGTATCATGGAAATGAATAATAAAGAACCTGAAAATAAAGTTTTAGACAAAGGGCCGTTTTATCATGGAACAAAGGCGGATCTGAAAACTGGAGACCTGCTGACCGCAGGATTCGCATCTAATTACTATCCGGAAATTATTATGAATCACATTTATTTTACCGCTTTAAAAAACGGAGCAGGACTAGCCGCCGCATTGGCAAATGGAGATGGTAGTGAAAGGATTTACATTGTGGAGCCAACCGGTGAATTTGAAAACGACCCTAATGTAACAGATAAAAAATTTCCAGGTAATCCTACCCGTTCTTACCGCAGCAAGGAACCTTTAAAGATTATCGGCGAAGTAAAAGAATGGATCAAACTAACAGATGATGAACTTCAGAGATGGCGTGAAAACATTGCAAAAATCCGTGAGAACCCTGATGCAGAAATTATAAACTGACAAGCGGCACTACTTGATCTTTGACTTCAGGTCATCACTTAACTCCCGGATGACACCTATTTTGTCCTTCTGGATTTTTTTCCCCAGCTCTTTTCGCGGGCAGTTGGCATTGTATTTTGCTCCCCAATCCATCAGTTCAATGACGATTGGTAACAAATCTGCCCCTTTTTTTGTGAGGCTGTAGATAAATTTTGACTTGTTGAGCGGTGATACTTCCTTAACAAGGATTTTCTCTGCTTCCAGAACACTCAATCTGTTAACCAGTATATTTGATGCTATCCGCTCTTCAGAATGTAAAAATTCGCTGTACGACATTTTACCTCTCAGCATAACATCCCTGATGATTAAAAGTGACCACTTATCCCCGAAAATATCAAGGGAACAACTAATTGGGCAATCTGATCTCTGTTTATCCATACAAAAACAAGTTATTGCATTTTGCAATAACTTTTATATCTTTGTTATTGCATTTTGCAACAACAAAGATAATCACAAATTTTAATACAATGGAAAATCAAACAAACACAAGGCAACTTCTTGAAACTTATTACAAGGGATTTGCAGCAAAAGCCAATTGGGAAAGTACATTAGCCGACGATTTCGAATATACCGGCGGTGATATGACCAACACAACTCCAGTTATTGGAAAGCAGGCTTATATTGAAATTATAAAGCGGTTTTCACAACGTTTTGAAGCCATGAGAGTGAAACAAATGGTAATTGAAGATGATAAAGCCAGTGTCATCGGAAATTATGATTTCCAATTTCCGAACGGTGCTAAAATTAATGGTAATGTTTCTGAAAACTGGATCGTGAAAAATGGGAAATTACAATCTCTAACCCTGTATTTTGATACCTTAACTTTTATGGAGAATATGAAGCCATAAACCATCCGGCTTTCATGGATATTTTATATCAAAATAAAGAACCATTCTATTTTCAGGAGTGGTTTTTTGTTATATTTATCGTTGTTAAAAAAAGAGACCAATGAATGTAAAATTTGATACGTTGATCCTGTATGTTCAGAACATTCCATTGATAAAAAAATTTTATACTGAAAATTTTAATCTCCCTGTGATTGAGGAAGACGCCAGCTGGCTGCTCCTTAATGCAGGATCGGTCCAAATCGGATTTCATAAAATCGGAGACCGCTATCTGGAAAAAATTAATGCCGGTTATCAATTCGATAATAATACAAAGATCGTTTTTGAAATTGATACAGACATCGAACAGGCAAGAGATGAGTTCGTATCGAAAAATATCCTGATGAGAGAAATTAAAACCTTTGAAAATTATGATTATTGGTTATGTGACGGAACTGATCCTGAAGGAAATGTATTCCAGCTAAAGTCTAAAAAGTAATTACACAACCTCTTTAAATTCTCCGCTTTCATGAAAACAATAATCATCATGTGCTGTCTTGTTGTACTGTGGGTTTATATGTATTATCCGGTTTTTGACAGTGAAGGGATATCATATTTTATCATTTTTTCCTGTTTTACAGTTCTTTGTTTTTCCATTGCTAAAATATATTCTTCTGACACTAAAACAGATTATGAATCAATTGAAAAGGAAACCGACAGATTAGAGAAATTAGATGGGAATTTTAAATACACTGCGGATGGTTTTTACCATAAGCACAAAAATCTGCCAGAATTTATCCGATGGGATGAAATTGTTTCTGTCTATTCATTCAGCATCCCTTTATTTGACGACAGACAGGCAGGCCTCGAAATCATAACCGACAAAAATCAGTATGAATTCGATCAGGAAATACCCGGAATCACAAAACTGACGCACATGCTCGAGCAAAACCTTCCGGATTGGGATTCAAATGCACCGACTCTTAGGATCAATAATTACGGGCTTGAAAAAGCAAAGCTATACGAACGGAAGATATAGTTGTAAAATGAGAAATAATAACATCACATGGATAAATATATCCCGGCATCTTTGATCACCTGATTTTCACGTATATTTATCAAAGCATCATCCATCACAAAATGTACTATGAAAAATATTGTAGCAGTATCAGTTATTTTATTAATGCTATCCTGTGAAAGCAAGGAAGCAAAAAAAGAAAGGATTTTTAAAGAGTTCCAGGAAGAGGCAAAGGCCATGAAGAAGAATCAGATTGATCTGTTTGTGGGTGCAAAGCCCATACCTTTTTCAGCTAAAACGATCAGTGGGACTTCTTTTAATTCACGGGATTACCAGGGGAAAAACCTTGTTATTTTTATTTACGATAAATCTTATCTGAAAAAGAGCGAATCCTATGATATGGCGGAAGAATTTAATGCTTTATACAATAAATACAATAAAGAAGCTCATTTTATTGGTATTGTAGAAGGGTTTGTGGAAAATGAAAAAGAGTTTAAAGATTACCTGGCCCACTCGAATGTTCTTTTTGAACAAATTGACAATACAAAGTCGTACAATAAATCTGAGAAATTAAATTATAATGTATTTTGCAATCCGGCAAAAGTACTTATTGGCATAGATGGCAAAGTCCTCCATTCTTCATGCGGAGGAGGAAATATTTCGGCTATTGCCCAAAAACTTGACAGCATAAAAGCCAATAAGAAATAAGCTCATTGATGAACCACTAAAACAAAAAGATGGAAAACACAAATTACGAAAGGGTTTACAACATGTCGTTCGCCGGGGTTTATCCTCACTATATTACCAAAGCAGAAAAGAAAGGGCGGACAAAAGAAGAAGTACATGAAATTATTTTTTGGCTGACGGGCTATACTGAAAAAGATCTTCAGGAAATAATTAAGAATAAAACTAATTTCAGGGATTTTTTCGAACAAGCCCCACAAATTAATCCCAATGTTTCTTTGATAAAAGGAGTTATTTGCGGATACCGTGTGGAAGACATTGAAGATGACCTCATGCGGAAAATCCGTTATCTCGACGAGCTGATTGATGAGCTCGCCAAGGGAAAAGCAATGGACAAAATTTTAAGAAAATAATTATCTTAAAAGTCTTAACTCCACTTTAAGCTACTATAAAATTTTAATCTCTCCATAAAATAATCTACATTTGCATTATAATTAAATGAATATTCATTTAATTATAATAAGCTGAAAATAAATAAAATGAGAAACAGGGATCTTACTAAAGAAAATACAATTAAACAAAAAGCAATAGAAATTATTGTACAAGATGGATTGGACGGCTTTACAATTAATAAACTCGCAAAAGCATGCAACATTTCTGTGGGAACACCTTATGTATATTATAAAGATAAAGATGATCTCATTGTAAAATTGGTTATTGAGGAAGGAAACAAAATGGAAACCCTCATCAATGAAGGATTCGATCCTAAATCCAGTCTGGAAGAAGGATTGCGCGTACAGTGGGCAAACAGATACAACTATGCTATTAAAAACCCTTTGCTCCTACCCTTCTTTGAGCAAATCAATAATTCTCATTACAGTCAGCAATTTGCTCAAATGTTTAATGAGAAACCGGGAATGTTTATGAGTGAATTTAAAAATAACCTTTTGAACTTTATTTCAAATACGATACATCGGGGAGAGATTGATGATACCCCATTTGAAATTTATTGGTCAATTGCATTTGCTCCTCTGTATAATTTACTACGTTTTCATCAACAGGGAAAAAGCATCAGCGGATTACCTTTTGCCCTCACAGATGAAATGGTATGGACAACCTTTCATAAAGTGTGTAAAGCTTTAAAAAAATAATTAAATCAAATAATAAATACAATGACACATTCATTTTTAATGATAGGTCAGTCTAATATGGCCGGACGTGGATTCCTAAAAGATGTACCTCCAATCCTTGATGAAAAAATTAAAATGCTAAGAAATGGGAGGTGGCAAATGATGGCAGAACCTATCAATTTTGACAGACCAACTTCAGGAATCAGCCTGGCTACAACATTTGCTTCATCATGGCGGTTATTCCATAATCAAGAAGATGATATCGGATTGATTCCTTGTGCTGATGGCGGAACAAGCCTGGATGACTGGTCAGTGGAGGGAGCATTATTTCAAAATGCTATTTCTCAAGCTAAAACGGCACAAAAAATCAGCACATTAAGTGGCATTCTTTGGCATCAGGGGGAAAGTGACAGTCATGGACAAAAATACAGGTCATATACCGAAAAATTAAGCTACATCATAAATACTTTGAGAGAAGAGCTTAATACTCCGGAAATTCCATTGATCGTTGGAGGATTAGGGAGCTTTTTAACGGAAGGTATATATGGACAATACTTTAGTGAATACAGTAGGATTAATGAGGCTTTAGTTCAGTATGCGAAAGATAACGAGCATGCCTATTTTGTATCTGCAGAAGGTTTAACAGGTAATCCGGACAATATCCACTTTGATGCTGTTTCTCAAAGAAAATTGGGCATCAGATATTTTAAAGCCTTTCAGCAAAAAAACAATATTATAGGAATATTGTCTGATGAAGAGCAGATAATGAACAAGATTCACAATCGTCCATTAACAAAAAATGAAAAATACGAATTGCTTCAATATGATTTTGCGATGGGATTGGTGAGTGCGGATGAATTTCAGGTACAATTTGCCCAGCTTAAGTAACATTACTTTTTAGCTATCATAAAAATGGAACCGGTTTTTTAACCGGTTTTTCAATTTGAAAAAATCCAATCAGTATTTTACTTATTTTTAGTGCTTAATTATACAGTAAAAAAACACCATAACAATAAAACAATAATTATGAGCTTAAAAACATTAGTCACGAAAAGTGTTCAGTACAACAACTGGGTGGTGAACAAATATATTGACTGGCTTTCTACCAAATCGGATGAACAGCTTAATCAGGAAACGATTTCCAGTTTCCCTACCATCCTGAAGACCCTGCATCATATCTGGCAAACTCAGGAATATTGGTGGAGCCATATCAATGAAAATAATGACTTTGATTTCGCTAAAATTTCCAACACCAATACTAAAGATGAAGTTTTCAGTGCAATCAAAAATAACTCTCAGAAACTTGTAGATTATGTAGAAAGCCTATCCGAAGAGGATTTAGCAAAAAATGTAAAAATAGAGTCTCAATGGTTTCAATGTGATTTCTCTAAATATGAGTATATCCAGCATGCTGTTATCCACGGAACTTATCATAGAGGACAGATTGTAACCATGGGAAGAAATATCGGGATCACAGACGCCCCCATGACAGATTATAATTACTGGAATATTTATAAAGATCAGCAATAATTTCAACCTTAGCAAATTTAAAATTATTATGTCATTCAATTTAAATAAAGCAACAGAAATTCTTGAACGTACCCCCGATGTTTTAACATCATTACTGGAGGGATTAAGTGATGAATGGATCTATACCAACGAAGGAGAAGAAACATGGAGCCCTTTTGATATAATCGGCCACTTGATCCACGGAGAAAAAACAGATTGGATGATCCGGGCAGAAATAACCCTATCTGACGGACCGGAGAAAACTTTTACTCCGTTTGACAGATTTGCACAGTTTGAAGAGAGCAAAGGCAAAACACTATCCCAATTACTGACAGAGTTCCGTGATCTGAGAAAGAAAAACCTCATCATTTTACAATCTAAGAATATAACTGATGAAGATCTTGACAAAACCGGAATTCACCCGGCATTTGGTGATACAACTTTAAGACAGCTGTTATCAACATGGGTTGCTCATGATCTTGGCCATATTGCACAAATATCAAGGGTAATGGCAAAACAATACAAGTATGACGTTGGCCCATGGAGAAACTATCTGCCTATATTGGACCGGTAGTATTAGATAATATTTGGGAATATTCCCATTAATTAAGCCTAATTATAATTCGGTGGATTATGAGATTATTAATAGTTTTACTGTATGCCTCTTGCATGCTTGTTTCATGTAGAAAATCTACCTCTGCGGTAAAGATTGCGGATATTTCTGACATCAGGGCCGGAATAGAAGTTTATCAGAGCTTATCAGATCAAACGGATAATATGGTCTCTATAGATCTCTATGACAAAAAAGGGAAACAGATAGTCAATGATTCCATTAATATATGGGTGAATGCTAAAAAAGCAGATTACAAAATTGTGCAGCAACTATATTACAGCAAAAACTATTATTACCGTATAGAAAAAGTGTCTCCTGACAATAGCCGTTATAATCTGGAAATTCAATTACCCAACGGAAAAAAATACAATCTGGGAAGTGGATCAGCCCTAGCACTGAGCAATCCGGATAATATTATTTGCAACAGGACAGCATCGCTTAATAAAGACTATTTCATGGAATGGTCGGATCTGTATGATGTCAATACATTATATATATCCAAAAGTGTTCAGGTAGAAAATAAGCAGGAACCTACTATCACTACATTTCTAGAAGAACCCTCTGATACCATTACCATTAAACCGGCAGGAAGCTATCTCATTAAAAAAGAAAAGCTTCGTCAGCCGCATGGAAAATTAAGAATGTTAATATTTAAATTTACCGCTACAAAAAGAGGAAATACCAATCCTGGACTTCTTAAGGGAAGTACTTTTATTATTAATGGAAATCATCAGAAAGTTGTTGACTTCAAATAAAATTTATAAAATCACAAACCCATAATATGGAAAAATATGCATCATCATCGGATGGACAAAAAATTCATTACAAAGAAACAGGCACCGGAGATACAGCCTTAATCCTGGTTCACGGATGGCTGGGAAATGCGGAATGGTGGGAAAACCAGAAGGAATATTTTAAAAATAAATACCGTATTGTTCAGATGGACCTTGCAGGCCATGGAAAATCTGACAAATCCAGAAAAAACTGGTCGAGTGAGCAATATGCTGAAGATATTAAAGCCGTTGCCAGCCAGATCGATTCAAAAGATATTATATTGGTTGGCCACTCCATGTCGGGAGCCTATGTTCTGGAAGCTGCCCTGAAAATTCCCAATTTAAAGTCAGTGATTTTGGTGGATACCATAAAAAACCTGGACGAAACTTTCCCAATGGAACAGGTGGAAGAGGTTTTATTTGTTCATTACAGGAATGATTTTAAAAATGCGGTCGAAAATATTCTTCCCCAATTCCTTTTTGTGGAAAAAACTCCGGATACAGTAAAGGAAAGAGTACAAAAAGAATTTCTTCAGAATACGGGAGAGATGGCAATAGAACTGCTCATTCCCTTATACAAAACCGATTTCCGGAAAGCCGCATCGCAGATTAAAGTGCCCGTAAGAGCAATCAACTCCGATGCTTCACCTACAAATGCTGATGCCAACCGCCAATACTTACAGGATTTCGATTATGTAAATATAAGTGAGGTAGGCCACTACCCTATGCTTGAAAAGCCTCAGGAATTTAATATACTCTTGGAAAATATATTGGAACAAACAAACTGAGCATCAAAATTAATACTAAAAGATCACTAACAATCCATTCAAATAAAGTCTTGAATGGATTGTAATTTTAGAACACAGAACGCGCTACAGAAAACAAGTTCTACCCTATGAAAATACATTTTTAAGCATTCTTTAATTAACAATCGAAAAGTAGTAGCATTCCCTTATAGGATGATCTGTCCCAAAAAAATATCTTTTCCATTCAAAAAGACCGATTTATACAATTTTCAATGTCCTCTATGAAATAATTTTGTTTCATAATACCATACTTTATTATGAAGCTTTTTATTTTATATCTCTACATCATGATCGGAAGCGGAATATTATTTGTCAACCTTTACAATTCCCTTGTCGATGCCCCGAACTGGGGTAGAAACATTCCCGATTCCCTTGAAACGGCAAAAAATTATTTTCAGCAGAAAACACCGGCAGACTTCTTTAAAATAACAGGACCTCTCCACCACTTCATCGGATTAGCGGTGATCATTTTTTTGTGGAATCCATATCCTCAGACTCGGGGGTATATAATTTCGGCATTCATCCTTTTTGTTCTTGCTGATGTATTTACAGTACTGTATTTCTTTCCTAGAAATGATATTCTTTTCGGACAAAAACCCGTCGATCCCAAAATTGCTTTGCAAACGTGGAAAGAATGGAGCCACATGAATTGGATCCGTTCATTGATACTTCTTTCCGGAGTTGTAATTGCGTGCATTTCTCTATATAAAATATACCGGTAAAACATCCTGATACTCTTAATTAATTTCAAAAATCATTTCCCATTTCAAAAAACTTCCCGAAATTAGCAGCCTGTGCGTTAAATACTAACTAATGAATTAAAAAAACAAGTAAACAAGACATACAGTAAAACTTAGCATAAGTTTTCTTCGGGGCAGGGTGAAATTCCCTACCGGCGGTTATAGTCCGCGACTCCTTTTTCATTAAAGGACTGATTTGGTGAAATTCCAAAACCGACAGTTAAAGTCTGGATGGGAGAAGAAAATGAAACGATCAATAAGCTTGCCTTATGGACTTATTGGTGCGTATTTCATTTCCATGTACCGAAGTGTATTTTAACTTTTAAAGTAAAATAACATGGAAAAATTATTAGAAAAATTCGGAGTTTCCTCCAGAGAACGTGTAGAAAATGCACTTTTAAAATTACAACAGGGCAAAGGCATCCTTCTTGTGGATGACGAGAATCGCGAAAACGAAGGCGATATCATCTTCCCTGCCTCTACCATTACAGAACAGGATATGGCACTTTTGATCCGCGAATGCAGCGGCATTGTTTGTTTATGCATTTCGGAAGAAAAAAGCAAGCATCTTAATCTGCGCCCGATGGTAGAGACCAACAACAGTAAAAATCAAACCGCATTTACCATTTCCATTGAAGCAAAAGAAGGAGTGGAATCCGGTGTTTCTGCAAAGGATCGGGTAACCACGATCAGAACTGCCATAGCAGAAAATGCTTTGGCGGACCATATTGCAAGCCCGGGACACGTCTTTCCTCTTGTTGCCAAAAAAGGAGGCGTCTTTGAAAGAAGGGGTCATACGGAAGGAAGTGTTGATCTGGTAAAGATGGCAAATCTTGGGGATGATGCGGTTCTTTGTGAACTCACCAATGAAGACGGCTCTATGGCAAGACTACCCGAAATTGTAGATTTCGCTGAAAAAAAAGGAATGAGTGTAGTCACTATTGAAGACATTCATGCTTATCGCAGAATGATCGCGCAAAATTAAAACAGAAAATATTTAACGTACAGAAAACAGCTCCGGATTCTCCGGAGCTGTTCTTATGATAAAAATATGCATGATTAAAAAGTAGCCGCAGGAGCTGTAGAATTATTAAGTTTTTTCTGCATATCCGTTTTCTTTCCTTTTGAGAAATCATAGCTGAAGCCCAGAACAAACATCGACTTATTATTCATAATCTGGCTGTTTCGTGAATAGTTGACCACGCTTTCAGGAAGGCTTTTTGTCTTGTATTCCGAAGGCATTCCTATCCAGTACAATCCTGTAGAGAATGTCCAGTCTTTGTGTTTATAATTGACGAAAACATGATTCGCATTCTCATTGGTATTGAGAAATGCACCACTAAGTAAATACACAGGAATATTGACCTGATATTGTAGTGAGAATGATTTGTACTCCGAAGATAATTCCAGATTATTGGCGATATAATTATTTTTGATCAATGCGCCCTTGCTCGTTCTTACGGTTTCAGATGAAGGAGCAACCATAGCTTTGATCACAAGAAGATTATTCCCAAAAGGCTTATAGGACCCCGTAAGCTGTAGTCCATACTGTTTCGAGCTTTTTGCATTTTCGTAGGTAAGGGCATACCCTCCAAAAGTATCATCCATCACATAAAACTGGTTGATCGTACGTCGGGTATCTGAATAAAATAAATTAGCATTAAAATCAAAATACTTATTGTTCAGTGAATAGATCAGGTTATTTCCCCATGTCAGCTGTGACTTAAGAAATGGATTTCCTTTTTGCACAATGTTCGGTGCCATCTGAACCACATTACTACTCAATGCAGCACTCCATGGACTCTTTGGTTTATAGCTGCTTGTAAAACGAAGACTCTGATTTCCTTTCAGCTGATATCCTAAAATAACTTTTGGAGTAATAGACCATTCATCAAAAGTAGTTTCAGCACTTTTATTATGAATGTTGGTAAGGCCTGCACCAACACGGTATGTAAACTTTTCAATTTTACCGGAAAATTCTGTGTAGAAGTATTGCTCTAAATAATTCACTTTGTACTGTGAAAATCCTGCAAGGTTTTGGAGATCATTGGAGATAGAGGTGTTCGAGATACGATACCCTGAAGAAAGTTTTCCACCTTCAAAATCATGAGTATGGGCAATCTCTCCAACAAAACCCGTCTGTTTAGCTGTAAGATTCATATCATTATCAAAAACTGAACTCCCTGAAGAGGTGATCCATTCCTTTGTAAATTCTGAAGTATCTGTGGTAAAATGGGAACCCACGACATTCAAACTTAATTCATCTTTTTTACTCAGTTTTTTTGAAAAGTAAAGATCAAGTGTCGGTGTTACGTAATCCGTCCCTCCCCTTTTCATCATGGTATGCCCTTCCGTAACATCATCTTTTGTGAAAGTACTTTCTCCCTTACCATTCACGAAAGTATGAAGGATATCCATATTCAGTTTTGCCTGAAATGAATAATTATCAGGTACCATACGGGTATACCTTAAAGC
The DNA here is from genome assembly GCF_039645525.1 of Chryseobacterium sp. Chry.R1. Taxonomy (NCBI): domain Bacteria; kingdom Pseudomonadati; phylum Bacteroidota; class Flavobacteriia; order Flavobacteriales; family Weeksellaceae; genus Chryseobacterium; species Chryseobacterium sp. Chry.R1. The sequence continues at coordinate 1,723,173 of NZ_CP151793.1, read as the reverse complement.
AATATTTTGAGAGGTATATCCAAAATGATCTTTCTTCTTTTCATCGGAAAGATAATGTGAATTATCAAGCTGATAGTCATAGATACTGCGTACTCTCCGGTTGTCATAATCTCTTAAATTCATGGAATATTCCAAACCGAAATTATTTTTACCTTTTGTAAAATTGGCATATGCTGATCCATTTACGAATCCTGTATTCAATGCTGTCATTACATCGGTTCCAAAAACATATCCTGTCTCTGTAGACCGGGTAATCACATTAATAACCGTATCCGCTCTTGTTGCCCACCTTGCGGGTGGAATATCATAGTATTCAACTTTTACTACTTCACTTGGGGCTATACTCCGGATCTGCATATCCGTAGCTTCAATTCCATTAATAAGAAATAAAGAAGTTCCTCCTTTCGTACTTTTCAAAGTATTCGAAACAGGATCCAACTGTAATTCCGGTAATGTCTTTAATAGGTCCTTTGCGTAACGGGCCTTTTCTAACGCTGCTTTATCAAAAGTATATACTGCTTTGTCTGCAAACTGTTTTTTACGTTGGGACTTTATAATCACCTCCTGGATTTCTGCCGTCTTTGTTTGATCAATAGTATCGCTTTTGATGTTTTCCTGCGAAAACACAAAAACTCCACAAAGAAAAAGGGCGGCACATACTGTTTTTTTCATGTCAGAAATTGAATAATATAAAATAGGACAAGCAGAATCTTATATGTATTACATGGTATACGGATTCAAGTCATCAATAAATTCCTAACTAACTTTATATAAATAGTTTATTTTTCATTTAATTATTCATTTCTATACACTATTGCCCATTTTTTGCTGCTATTATTATAAACTCCATTATTAAATTTAGAATCATGAAAAAATATCTCCTGCTTATCCTCCCTTTTCTTTTTTCGAAAGTCTGTTCACAGGAAATCACTCCTGATTCTGCAGAAAAAATGAATATCATTAAAACCAATGTTACAGCATATGCATTCAGGAACATTAATTTGTCATATGAAAGAGCCTTCAATCAGTGGTTCTCTGTGAATGTAGGATTTGGAACAATGCCTGAAGGAAAGGTTCCGTTCATTAATGCATTTTTAAAAGATAAAGATGAAGAGCGGTTTCAGAATTTAAGGATTAAAGCAACTAATTTTACTGTAGAGCCTCGTTTCTATTTAGGAGCAGGATACGGAAAAGGCTTTTACGTAGCCCCGTATTACAGATATTCAAAAGTAAGTTCTAATACTTTTGATTTCTATTATGATTTTAAACCCACCAATGGAGTTACTTATCAGATTCCATTGAAAGGATCAGGAGATACCAATGGTAATAGTGGTGGATTAATGGTCGGGGTACAATTCTTTCTTACCAAAAGCCAAAATCTTGTTTTAGATCTCTGGATTGCCGGTGCACATTATGGTAGTGGAAAAGGTGACTTTACGCTTACAAGTGATTATCTGCTGACCCCTGAAATGCAACAACAGCTAAAAAAAGAGATCGAAAATCTGGACATCCCGTTTGTAAAATATACCGTAGAAACCAATCCCAATGGAGCCCGGATAAAAGTAGATGGTCCCTGGGCAGGCTTCAGAAGCGGATTATCATTAGGATATCGTTTTTAAAACCTGGATACATAAAAAATGATTGATCAGGTAGTGTTCTGGAAATTAGAACACTTTTTTTATATCTTTAAGCCCTAATAATGTATTTCGGATTATAATTTTATGAAAATCCTTATCATCGAAGACCATAAAGATCTTGCTTCCAACATCACAGATTATCTTAAAAAAGAAGACTATGTTTGTGAAGTGGCGACTAATGCAAAAGAAGCCTTAGAAAAAATTGAGCTTTTCGAATATGATTGCATCCTACTTGATCTGATGCTTCCGGATGGAAATGGATTGGAAATCCTGAAACATATTAAAAATGATGCTCCGGAATCCAGCATCATCATTGTATCCGCCAAAGACTCCCTGGATACCAAACTGACAGGTTTGGATGAAGGAGCCGATGATTATATGACCAAACCTTTCTCATTACCGGAACTGCATTCCAGAATAAAAGCCGTGCTCAGGAGAAAAACACCGGAAACCAACCGCATCTTAAGTTTCAATGAATTTACTATTGATCTGGAATCAAAAGAATGTAAAGTGAATGAGCGACTGCTGAATCTCACCAAAAAAGAACTCAACCTGCTGATCTATTTTATTAATAATCAAAACAGAATGCTTTCCAAACAGGCTATAGCAAGTCACCTGTGGGGAGATTATACTTATAGTGTGGATAATATAGATTTTGTATACCAGCATTTGAAAAATCTGCGAAAAAAGATTATTGACGGAGGAGGCAAAGATTATCTGCAGACTGTTTATGGGTTGGGTTATAAATGGATTGATAAATGAATTTAAGCTTTCGTTTTGCCAGAGCATTTACTATCCTGGTTTTCTTTGTCCTTACCACAGGCTTTACGATTTTGTATTTTGCCTTTGAAAGGGCAACGATGCGTTCAGCGATCCTCAAACTTGAAGATCTTAATGCTTATGTGGCTAATAAGTTGGCACAAGATTCCACATACGATTATCTTACCATACACCACAGACAAACCCAGGTTAAGATCCTACCTTCCGATTACAAGAATACCAAAGAAAAAATTATTGAAGAAAAGTACATCTGGAATAAAAGTGTACAGTCTTACATCAATAAAATTACCGTTATAACCTACCCTGTCATTCATAAAAAAAGATATGCCATAACCAGCGTAAGATACATCACCATCATTGAAAACCATTTTCTGATAAGCATTATTATGGTGGTTGCCTGGATCATGGTGTTTCTTATTATTCTTACGATCATTGTTGGGGTCCTGGTTTCAAAGAAGATTCTTGAACCGTTCTATCATGCCATAGAAGAGATCAAAAAATTCAGTCTTAAGAATAACAGGCCTATGAGCCTTATGAAAACAGAGACCGAGGAATTTAAATCCTTAAACAGGTTTTTGCTAAAAATGTCCGAGAGTTCAAAAAAGGACTATCATTTATTAGAAGAACTTTCGGAAAACACTTCCCACGAGCTCCAAACTCCACTGGCTTCCATTAAAGGAAAGATCGAGTTACTGATGGATAGCGATCTCTCAGAAAAACAACTGCTTACTCTTTCATCAATGAACGATGAACTGGACAGGCTCTCTTCTATTAATCAATCCCTTATTCTATTAGCTAAGCTGGAGCATTTTGAAAAAAGCGAATCGAATCATATCAACTTTTCAGAGCTGCTTAGTGAACGACTTCAGTATTTCGAGGATATCTTTGAAATTCAGAACCTATCATTAACCAGAAATATCCGGGAAGAGGTTTACCTTAATTTCGATGAGAATTTGGCTATTATTGTGATCAATAACCTCATCAATAACGCAAAAAGGCATAATATCGAAAATGGAAAGATCACAGTAACTCTTACCGAAGATTACTTTGAGATTTCCAATACAGGAAATCCTCCAACTATTCCTGCAGAAGAATTGTTCAAAAGATTCAAGCGCGGAAACCCTGATCAAAACTCAATTGGGATCGGTTTGGCACTCGTGAAGAAGATTTTGGAGATTTATGATACTGAAATTACTTATCATTTTGAAAACAATTTTCACACTTTCAAGATCAATTTCATAAAATAAAAGATTGAAATTCAAAAACATAACAACAAATATTCAATTCTGATCAAAACTTCAGAAAAACTTCAGAATTTATGTATTGTTTAGGTGCAAATAATAGCATCAATGAAAAAACTTTTCATCATTTTCGGCCTGGCTGCCTTACAATTACTATACAGCCAGGATACTGCAAAGGTCAGTACAAATCCTGAAGAAGTTATATCAGAAAAAAATCCTTTAGATATCGGAGAGCTTAAAATCAACCTGAATCCCAAAGGAGACAAATGGCTGAAATTCGGTATTTCCAGTCAGATCTGGCTGCGAAGTATTGATAATAATCCGGGAACTCTCGTGAATGGCGTTCCCCAGCAGCAAACATATGATGCAGGAATCCGAAGAATGAGGCTAACTATTCAGAGTCAGATTACACCATTTTATTCAGTTTTTCTACAAATGGGAATTAATAACCAGTCTTTTATTTCCGGAGGAGGATCGGGAACAGGAAATAATGGAGCCGGAAAGAAAGCCCCTTTTTTCTTTCATGATGCTTATAATGAGCTGGCTATTATACCACGAAATGATTTTCAGACCGGAAAACCCAATAAAAACAATTTGTATCTGGGTGCCGGGCTTCACTCCTGGAATGGCGTAAGCAGATTGACTAATGCAAGTACTACAAAAATGCTTGCCGGTGACATCCCTGTTTTCAATTTTCCGGCCATCGAAATTGCAGATCAGTTTTCAAGACAGTTCGGTATTTTTGTACATGGAGAATTTGATCGGTTAAATTACAGATTTAGTGTCAACAAGCCTTTTGCTACTAATCTGAAGCCCGTTGTAGGAGGACCAGCTGTAGATAATAACCAAAGCGGAAAGCTATCTTACTCAGGTTATGCATTCTATCAGTTTTTCAATAAAGAAACAACGGTAACTTCTTTTCTACCGGGTAATAATCTGGCTGCCAGAAAAGTTTTGAATATCGGAACGGGTTTTTACAGTACTAAAGATGCAACACAATCTCAACCCTCAGAAAATGTTTTCGAGTCTCATGCTGCCAATGTCTTCGGAGCAGATATCTACTCGGAGCTGCCCTTAGGAAATAAAAGTAAGGAAATGGGACTGACCTTGTATTCTGTATTCTATAATTATAATTACGGACCCAACTATTTAAGAGTAAGCGGACTCCTGAATCCAGGAACTCCTGATCCACAATTCACAGGGCAAAAAGCACTGGAAGGTGCCGGAAACAACAGGATTTTGATGGGTACGGGAAATATCTGGTTTTCACAGGTAGGATTTGTTCTTCCTAAATTCAGTAAAATACTGAAGGTTCAGCCTTTCTTCAATTATGCTTTAAAGGACATGAAAGCATTAAATCAGAATGGCAGCTATTATGACGTGGGAGCAAATTTTTACTTGTACGGCCAAAATGCCAGAATTGTTGTACAATACAGCAGCAGACCACTCTATGATCTCGTTTCCAAAACAATTTTTGACAGAAAAGGAGAATTTTTACTATCACTTCAGATTATACTTTAAAAATTTAATATATTACCCCTATGAATACTACTCAAATTACAACAGCCCAAAGGATTAAAGCCATTGTGGGTGGTTCTATCGGAAATCTAGTGGAATGGTACGATTGGTATGCTTATGCTGCCTTTGCCATCTATTTTTCCAATTCATTTTTTCCTGATTCGGATCTTAATGCACAACTGATGAATACTGCCGGAATATTTGCAGTTGGTTTCCTGATGAGACCTATCGGCGGATGGTTATTCGGAAGTATTGCAGATAAAATAGGGAGAAAAAGAGCGATGACCCTTTCAGTTTTACTAATGTCATTCGGATCTTTACTTATTGCCCTTACGCCTACTTATGAAACTATAGGAATTCTGGCTCCGATCCTTCTTTTAATTGCAAGGCTACTGCAGGGATTGAGTGTAGGTGGAGAATATGGTGTTTCAGCCACCTATCTCAGTGAAATGGCGACAGAAGACAGAAGAGGGTTTTATTCAAGCTTTCAATATGTAACCCTGATCGGAGGGCAGTTAATTGCATTGGGGATCCAGTTGGTTTTACAAAAGGTACTTCTTACAGAGGCACAACTTGAAGACTGGGGCTGGAGGATTCCTTTTATCATCGGTGCAGCCCTTTCCGTTATTGCATTATATCTGAGGGCTAACCTTCATGAAACGGAAGCTTTTGAAAACAAAAAGGAAATGAGCGAGAAGAAAAAAGGAACTATAAAAGAATTGCTTAAACATCCTAAAGCCCTTCTCACCGTAGTAGGTTTAACATTAGGCGGAACGTTGGCTTTTTACACCTATACCACTTATATGCAGAAATTTTTAGTAAATACGGTTCATCTGACAAAAGAACAGTCTACCCTTATCTCTTTCGTATCATTATTTATTTTTGCCTGTCTTCAACCTGTTTTTGGTGGATTATCAGACAGAATAGGAAGAAGACCTTTGCTTCTGGGATTTGGAGTTTTAGGAACTCTTTGCACAGTACCTTTGCTTACAGCATTAAGCACGACGACCTCAATGTGGGGAGCCTTCTTTTTAATTATGGCAGCATTGATTATTGTAAGTGGATATACTTCCATTAATGCAGTTGTTAAGGCAGAACTTTTCCCATCGGAAGTAAGAGCACTTGGTGTCGGCTTACCTTATGCTTTAACAGTCGCCATTTTTGGAGGTACGGCGGAATATATTGCCCTTTGGCTTAAGCAGGCCGATATGGAACCTTATTTCTATTGGTATATTACAGCATGTATCTTCTTTTCACTGATTGTTTATGCCAGAATGAAAGATACCAAAGAAACATCAGCATTAAATAAGGATTAAAAAATATACTGACCCTGAATGAAACGCGCCGCAGAAATCTGCGGCGCGTCTTTATTTTAGCTATAAGCTTGTCTGAATTTCACAATAAGATCATCCAGATTATGACGCTGTACATAAATTGTTTTCACCTCTTCATATCTTGGCGATTTGTAGAAAACCTCATGAAAGTCCATGCTTCCGTTTCCTACTTTTACTACTTTCTTTACTTCAATATTCAATTTTCTTAGCTCGTCCTTCAGAACTTGAAATTCATCTTGTATATTATTCATTGGTATTTTGGATTTAATTAAAAAAACTACGATTTTATCTCCAACACCCCTATCATTATAAGGGGCAATTATAAATATTTATTAAATTTAGTGAATTTTCGAATACAAACAACAGGCTTCACAAAATTTTTATTAATTTCTATAGTCTGCAAAAACCGTACCTATTATAATAAGTAATGCATAATATTTTTAAAAAAACAACCGATAACCTCCACAAAATGAGGACTAACCGGAAATTCAAGGGTTTAATCTGATTTCTTTCAATTTAAAATACCCTTTATTAAAGGGATATTGCGGGAATTATTCATAAGATTTAAAATTATTTTAAAAATTTTGTAACATTTTTTTCAGGCCTGTATCTAAAAGGTAAATTAACCATTAAATCTTAAATGAAATGAAAAAATTGACATTCCTTGCCGTGATATTATTATTTTTAGCTCTATGTGCTAATGTGTTCGGACAAACAAAATCCTATCCTTTTGAAGTTAAAAAATCAGGAAGTGGGAAACAAGCCCTGATTTTGATCCCCGGTTTTGCCTCTTCCGGAGATGTATGGAATGAAACGACCCTAAAGTTTGATAAGAATTTTACATGCTATACTTTAACAATGGCAGGATTCGCAGGTGCAAAGCCTCAGCCCGGCGCCAGCTTTAAAAACTGGGAAAACAAAATTGCAGAATTCATCAGTGACCAGAGAATTGAAAAGCCTGTTATCATAGGGCACAGTATGGGTGGAGGCCTTGCCCTCGCTCTGGCTGCAGATCATCCACAATTAGTGGGTAAGATTATCGTTGTAGATGCTTTGCCCTGCTTATCGGCATTAATGAATCCTTCTTTTACATCTAAGGAAAACAATGATTGCTCTGCTACCATCAATAAAATGACAGCCATGACAGATGATCAATTTCGTCAGATGCAGCTGAAATCTATCCCCCAGCTTTTGGCGGATACTTCCATGCAGGAAACTGTGATCGGATGGAGTCAGCAATCAGACCGTAAGACTTTTGCAGAAATGTATTGTGATTTCTCGAATACTGACCTCCGGGAAAAAATAAAAAATGTACAATGCCCTTCACTTATATTATTAGAGTCTTATTTTACTAATTTTAAACCAGCCATGGAAGATCAATATAAAAATATGAAAAATGCAAATTTACAATATGCTACTAAAGGTTTACACTTCATCATGTATGATGATAAGGAATGGTATTTCAACCAGTTGAATAACTTCTTATCTGCAAAATAATGGTATTTGAGGAAATCTACGAAGTATACTGGCAAAAAATATTCCGCCTGTGTATGGGATATGTAAACAATTCCGAATGGGCACAGGACATTGCACAAGAAACATTTATCATTGTATGGCAGCAACTTCCTAAATTCAGAAATGAATCTTCTGTGGGAACCTGGATTTTCAGGATCGCCTCCAATAATTGCCTGCGACAGATTGAAAGGGAGAAAAGATTCACAAAAGCTGATTTACCGGGTAATTTAGAGGAAAAGAAACAGGAATCCATGGAATCTGAGATACAACTTCTTTATAAATTCATCTCCGAATTGCCGGAAACAGACCGTATTATTATTTCTTTAGAACTGGAAGAATTAAAACAGGCCGAAATAGCCAGTATCGTGGGATTATCAGAATCCAATGTCAGGGTAAAAATCCACAGAATAAAAGAAAAATTAACTCAAAAATTCAGGGAACATGGAACCTACTAATATAGATTTTAAAAATATCTGGCAACAACAAAAAGTAAACAAACCCGATCTTAAAGATCTGCTTGCTAAACTGGAGTCCTATAAAAGCAAAAATCTGAAAAAACTTATATTGACCAATGTAATGTTACTTTTAACCAGTGTATTTATAAGTCTGATATGGTATCATTATCAACCTCAGCTACTCAGCACAAAAATCGGAATCGTACTGATTATTCTGGCAATGGTAATTTTCCTGTTTGCTTACAACAGACTGTTAACATTCTTTTATAAAACCAACACCGACCAATCCAACAGTGAATATTTGCATAGCCTGTATGTTTTGAAAAGCAAACAGGGTTTTGTACAAACGTTCATGACCAATCTTTACTTCACTATGTTATTGGCAGGAATCAGTCTCTACATGTATGAATACACTTCAAGGATGACAACATTTATGGCTGTTTTTGCGTATTCATTAACTTTTATTTGGATTGCCTTTAACTGGTTTTACATAAGACCTAAAACCATAAGGAAAGAACAGTCAAAACTCCATGAGCTTATTAAAAAATTCGAAGAAATCAACAAACAGCTGGTTGAATAAAAATAAATCAATTAAAATATTTTCTTTCATCAGGTCTTTTGTAATTTAGCCCTGCTAAAAACAACACTCCTTATGGATTTGTCAAAGAATAAAAATCACTGGGATATAGTATACGAGACAAAAAGCCCTGATCAGGTAAGCTGGACGCAGGAAAAACCTGAAATATCACTGGATTTCATTGCATCATTTGACTTAAAAAAAGACGCTAAAATAATAGATATTGGCGGAGGTGAAAGTCATCTTGTAGATATTTTGATTGACAAAGGATATCAGGATATCACGGTGCTGGACATTTCTGCGAATGCATTGGAAAAGACAAAAAAGCGTTTAGGAAAGAAATCCGAAAAAGTGAAATTTATTGTTACGGACATTACTAAATTCGAACCTGAATTCCAATATGATCTTTGGCACGACAGGGCCACATTTCATTTTTTAACCGAAGAAGAACAAATCTCCAGCTATCTGAATATTGCAGGGAAAAGCATAAAAGGATTTATGGTGTTAGGAACTTTTTCAAAAAACGGACCTACAAAATGCAGTGGTCTGGAGATTAAGCAATACGATGAGGAGTCCATGGAAAAGCAGTTTGCCAATCATTTCGAAAAGATACAGTGTATTTCATCAGATCATACAACTCCTTTTGACACGATTCAAAATTTCACATTCTGTAGTTTTAAAAAAAAGATCCCCTATTGAAATACTTAATAGACCCCGATCGTCTTTTTTGCTAATTTGAAGTAAGCCTATTAAAATGAAAAATTTCCTCACTGTCTTTCTTATATGCATATTTTGTTTATTTTCTGCACAAGACACCATAAAGAAAATGCCTCCCATGACAAAAGACACAAAGTTTGGGTTAGCGCTTAGCGGAGGTGGTGCCAAGGGCTTTGCGCATCTGGGAATTTTAAAAACAATAGATTCACTAGGGATTAAAATAGATTATATTACCGGAACCAGTATGGGTGGAATCCTCGGCGGATTATATGCTATGGGATATAATGGTGAAGAATTGAAAAAAATGGTGTACGGCATGAACTGGAAAAGGATCCTGAGTAACAAAATCCCCTACAACAAGGTCAATATCAGCGAAAAAGATGAGTACAATAAATATATTCTTGAATTTCCGGTGAACGATGGCCGGCCTTCCCTACCGGGATCCTTTATAGAAGGGCAATATATGGGTGAAGTTCTCAATACATTAACGTTTCCTGCAAAACATATCAACGACTTTAGTAAACTTCCTATTCCTGTTCAACTTACTTCATCCGATATTGTGAATGGTGGATTGGTTATGCAGAAAAAAGGTTCTCTTGCACTGGCGATTCGTTCTACCTTAGCCATACCTGCCGCTTTCGCACCGGTCTATATTGATGGAAAACTTCTTGTAGATGGTGGCCTCGACCGTAATTTTCCGGTAAAGGAAGTAAAAGATATGGGAGCTGATTATATTATCGGAGGCTATACGGGATTCAGGCTTTTCACAAAAGATGAGATCAAAAATCCGATGAAAATGATCTATCAGACACATGCATTCCATTCCGTACAGGATTTTAATGAACAAAAGAAGATGTCGGATATCATGGTGGATTTTGTAACTCCGCTTAATGATTACACCACTAAAGACTTCAGAAAATACAAGGAAATCATAAAAATAGGAGAAGCAGAAGCTAAAAGACACCTTCCTGAATTTATAGCTTTGGCCAATGAGCAACGCAGACTGGGAATTACTTATGAGCACAAACTTGTTGAAGAGATTAAAAAACCGACCATACAGTTCACTTATAGTGAAGATAATGGCACACCGATCACTAATCCGTCCGAGATTGAAACTATTAAAAACCTGATGGGATTAAAGGAGGGTGTATATTACGATGCCAAAACAGTAAATGCTGCTATCGACAAGGTTTTTGGAATTCGACAGTATGACAGGGTGTATTATACTTATACAGATTCGGAAAACGGTTTAATTATGAACATTTTCGTAAAGAGATCCACACCAAGCATGCTTAAATTAGCCCTGCACTATGATAATGAACAATCCGTAGGGATCATCCTGAATTATACCTACCGGGATTATGCAGAAGCAAAATTCAGGGCCATAGCAACTGTAGATATTTCGGAACGTTTCAAGGCCCGTTTGCAGTTCCAGAAATTTCTGGATACGGATTACCGCTGGTGGTTAAGTACAGAAGGAAATATTTCTTTTCTTAAAAGTAACGACCTCCTGTTGAGATTCTCAGAAAACAATGATGTTGAAAACAATTTATTTTTCCCCAACTATATTTACAGAAGCATTAAAGCAAATACAGCGGTCAATTATTCGATTCATCCGAATACGATGGCTTCATTCGGCTTAGAGTTCAACGCTGAAAAATTAAACCGGTCTGTAGACAGGATTAGCCAGACCTTTACAGACTTGTACAGCAAAAAGGTATATTATCATACCAATCTTGACCTGTATTTTAAATTCAATCAAAATAACTTCAATACCAGATATTATCCTACTTCAGGAAACAATTTTCAATTTATTACGAAGTATTATTTTGGAGATCAATACAACCTTTATGATCTGAAAGAAATACAACCTACACTCTATGAATACTTAAATCCCGGGGCTGAAGGATATTATAAACCCAAGAATCTGATCACATTAGCGCTCAATGAAAATTATATTATTCCAATCAATAAAAAGGTATCTGTTAAGGCAAATGCTTTTTTAGGAACAAACTTCTCTCCTCAAACTCTTGGATCTTCAGAGGGTATCCCTTATCTTTTTCTCAATCAGAAATTCAATCTGGGAGGAAGTGAATATAATTTTGACGGAATGAATCCTGAATTTAACGGGTTCAGGCAAAAAGAAGTTCCTATAAATTCAGTTGCCAAGCTAGGACTTGAGGTTCAGTACCGGATTTATCACAGGATTTTCCTCACACCCTCTTTTCACTATGCTGCAATAAGTGACGAGCTATCCCCTTTCAAGAGCAATTCCAAACTTATTGGTTATGGACTTAATCTGGGATATGAATCAATTTTAGGTCCCATTAACGTAAATATATCCAGAAACGATGCACTTAATTTCTGGCGGGCTTATTTTAGTATCGGATTTAAATTCTGATTTGTATCCACAAAATAATAATGGACGATGAAATTAAAGAAATAGGCTATTGTGAAATATTCAATATCATCTTTTTCGAATCCTTCAAGGTCTTTATAAAAGCATTAAATTATTTCCCACACTATTGATATTTTTGTTTATTTTTAATATGAATATATTAAAACCACTAACAATTATATTATGAAAAAACTACTATTAGCTATTATTTTAGGCTCTTCATGCAGCCAGTTTTACGCTCAAAAAACTGAATTAATAGAATGCGGTACCGACGAATTAATGCGAAAACATTATGAACGGCATCCCGAAGAAAAGGCTCGGGATGATGCTTTTAACTTAGAGTTATCCAAACTGATTAAAAGTGGAAAACTAGCATCTACCCTTAATAAGAATCAGGTATATGAAATTCCCGTTGTTGTCCATGTTGTAGGGGACGGAAGCGCGGTCGGAACAGTAAACAACAAGTCGGATGCCGACATTATTGCATGGGTTAATTATACTAACGGAGTATTTTCCGGAAGTTCTTCAAGCGGCATGTCATCATCCAGTGCCATACTCCCTGTAAAATTTGTTTTTGCGAAAATCAGTCCCACCTGTACAGCGACCAACGGGATCAACAGGATCAATGCTTCCCATCTTCCAAAATATGTAAGCGGTGGTGTAAACAATGACAATACGACCAATGCTGTAACGGCATCCGAAATTACAGCCCTGGGAATGTGGGATACCAGTAAGTATTATAATATTTATGTGGTAAAAAAGTTAGCCTCTAATTCAGGAACCCTTAATGGCTTTGCCTATTACCCGGGTGGCAGCAATGATTATGCATTTATGTCTACAAGCGCATCATCTGTAAACGCGCAAACACTGGCACATGAATTCGGACATGCGTTAGGACTCCGTCACACCCATGAAGGATTCAACGACTCTACCGGGGCCTGTCCTGCTAATACCGATTGTACATTACAAGGAGATCTGGTATGCGATACAGAACCCATGAAAAGCCTTTACCACTCTTCCGTTCCCTATACATGTCAGACCGGTCAGATCAACCCATGTACAAGCGTTACCTATGCAGGAGGTGAAAGAAATGTAATGTCTTATACTTTCTGTTTCAGAGATCTCTTTACCCCGGGACAATCCGACAGAGCTACAGCCCAGCTTTTACAGTACAGACAATCTTTAATCAATTCTCCGGTCGCAAGTAGCACTACACCTAACAACAATACATCTTTAACCACAGCTTGCACCCCAACAACAATAACGAATCCAGGAAATTACAACATAGGAATCACTTCTGTCAAATTTGGAAGCATTAATAATTATTCAACCAATTACAAGGCTGCCACTAATAATTTCTACGAAAATTTTACGGGAAATTATTGTCTGGGAATTTCCAAAACCACAATACCTTCAGGCACCTCAACGACCCTTACCATTACTCCCGGAACAAACAATCCTCATATTATAAAAGCATACATCGATTACAACAACGATGGACAATTTAATGAAACAACGGAGCTGGTTCTGAACCAAAGCAATATTGCAGCAGGTTCCACTGCAACAGCATCAGTAACTCCACCTTCAAATGCTGTAGCCAATACTCCTTTAAGAATGAGGGTAATTGGTGAATATAACGGAACAACCGTTACCGCTTGTTATACTCCTAAATACGGGCAGATAGAAGATTATTCAGTGATCATTGAACCAAGAACCCTGTCCGCTAAAAATGCAATTGAAAACAAAACCTTTATTACACAGGCAGAAAATTCAGTGTACATAAAAAGTGACCTGCAAATTACCTCGCTGGTAATCTATGATGCCTCAGGAAGAATTCTGGTGAACCAAACCAATATGAAATCTACAGAAATTACCGCTCCATTAAATGCCAAAAATGTAGTAGTAACAGTCCGGGCAACATTGGAAAACGGAAAAGTGATCACCCAAAAACTAAAATTCTAAAAACAAAAAAGAGAGCAACTTCAGCTCTCTTTTTTTTATTTCTGTTATCTATGACGATTATTATTTTGACGCCCGGTTTTCTTCTTCCATTTCTACTTCATGTCTCAGCTGTGCTTTATACAATGTGGAATAATACCCATTTTGATCAAGCAACTCCAAATGCTTTCCTTCTTCTACAATTTTACCATGTTCCATTACGATAATCTTATCCGCTTTTTCAATGGTTGAAAGCCTGTGTGCAATAATAATCGAAGTCCTGTTTTTCGTGATTTTCTCCGTAGCCCTCTGAATCAGTTTTTCACTTTCATGATCAATTGAAGAGGTAGCTTCATCCAGAATCAAAATTTTCGGATCGGACAGATAAGCTCTTAAGAAAGACAATAACTGCCTTTGCCCTAATGAGATCGACGAGCCTCTTTCACTGACTACATAATCATAACCACCCGGAAGCTGCTGAATGAATTCATCCACTTCAATTTCTCTGGCCCCTGCTTTTATTTTATCCAGGGTAATACTTTCATCTCCAAAAGAGAGATTTTCAAAGATACTTCCATGGAAAAGGAAAACATCTTGTAATACCACCCCAATATGACTTCTGAGATTATATAATTCATAATCTTTCAGCTCTACATCATCAATAAAAATCTCTCCGGAATTGATATCATACAGCCTCGTGATCAGACTGATGATCGTAGATTTACCTGCTCCTGTAGCTCCGACAATAGCAACTGTTTCTCCCGGATTCACTTTGAAATTGATTCCTTTCAGTACTTCCTGCTTTTCATCGTAAGCAAAACGAACATCCCTGAATTCAATTTTACCATTGAAGTGATCTTTTTTTACTGTTCCGTGATTAGGCATCGCATAATCCTCATCCATTAATCCCAGTACCCTTTCTGCACCTACAATTCCACGCTGGATATTATTAAATCGGTCTGCGATCTGGCGTAAAGGTCTGATCAGCATTGAAATATACTGGATAAAAGCAATAACAACCCCCGCACTAATGGTAATATATCCTCCATAGAAAAGGATAAACCCAATAAATAGGGACGAAATAAGTTCTACTACAGGAAAAAATAATGAAAAGATAAAAACGGTTTTCAGCAATGCAGCCTTCAGGGTAATATTGATATCATCAAACTTTTTAAATTCAGCTTCCTGTCTGTTGAACACCTGTATAATTGGCATTCCGGCTAATCTTTCCTGAACAAAGGAATTCTGATTCGCCGTCCAGGTTCTTTCATCTCCAAATGCTTTTTTTAGCCTCTTTTGAAAAAAACGGGTAATAACCACCATCAAAGGAAGTATAGCCAGTGTAATATAGCTCAGATGAACATTAGTACTGAACATCATCACTAATACAAAGACGATTCTCAAAATATCCCCGAAAACCATAAGGAATCCGTCCGTATAAACTGTAGCAATGGTTTCCACATCCCCAACGGCACGTGTTACCAGTTGTCCTATAGGTGTTTTATCAAAAAATGATGTCCTGAAATAAATAAGTTTAGAATACAACCTCTCTCTGATATCCCTGATTACATTCTGAGAAATATAATTGGAGAAATAGACCAGGAAAAAGTTTAAAACAGTTTCTGCAACAACCAATCCTACCAAAATGTAGATATGCTTCATCATCAGAGCTTTATCCTGCAGCCTGGTGATATCATTATCTACAACTTCCATGGTAAGGTAAGGTCTGTAAGTAGAAACGATGGATAGTAAAACGGAAATGATTAAAGTAAGGATAAACCAGGACCGGAATTTCATTCCGATAAAGAAAAGCCTTTTAATAATTCCCCAGGTATCTTGTTTTTTCATTGTACAAATTGAAAGAAAGAATTAAATAAATTCCATGCAAAAATAACACTTTATAATTTGAAAGCGGGAACAACTTATCCAAATACCAATAGAAAATAACGGATATCAATTATTTAAAATATGAATATCCTATTGTTATGCATTTTCCTTACTCCCTATCTCCTCAATTTCCAGGCTTGGTTTATGGATGGTTTCTTTTGTAAACTTTTTTTCAAGAAACTGGTAAATTCCCCACACAACAACTATTGCACATAGCCAGCTTATTACATTCACAAGGCTATATCCGGTATAATCGTTATCCTGTAAAGAACCTGGGTTAGTAAGTGCGATATAGAAACCATAGCAAAATAAAAACGCAACCTGAAACCCCAGATAGATCCCTATACCCAACAGTCCAAAATGCCATTTGGTTTTCCCAAATCTTTCTGCCAGTGCAGCATAGTATCTGTACGCTCCAATCAGGATAAAAATAGACATCATAATGATTATAGTTTTTTGTTTTTTTTAAAATTCGTAGCCTACATCTACGAGAAATAATCCTTGTGCCGGAGCAGAAGTGCCGGCCGAATTACGGTTTTTATTTTCAATAACTTTTCTCAGATCTTCGGGCTTCATTTTTCCTGCACCGATTTCCACCATTGTTCCCACGATTGCCCGTACCATATTCCTGAGAAAACGGTTGGCAGAAACGGTAAATTTAAGTTCGCTTCCTTCCTGTTCCCACTCTGCTTTGTAAATGTGGCAGATATTGGTCTTATTATCTGTTTTCAATTTGGCAAAACTCGTAAAATCCTCATACTCGAATAAAATTTTACAGGCTTCATTCATTGCATCGATGCTCAAAGGTCTTTTCCAATGTTGCCATGCAGATTCCAGTGTAAATGGATTTTTTTCTAAAGAAATATAATATTCGTATGTTCTGTAGGTGGCATCAAACCGGGCATGAAAATCATCTTTTACAGGAAAAATCTTTTTAACAGCAATATCAGGCGGAAGAAAGCTGTTCAGCCTGTGACTGAGCTGATCATTAAAAGCCACCTGGGTATCAAAGTGGGCGAATATTTTTTTTGCATGAACACCGGTGTCCGTCCTTCCGGCTCCTGTAATTTTAATCTCTTCCCGTAAAATAGTGGATAGTGCTTTTTCCAATTCTTCCTGTACAGAATTGGCGTCCGGCTGGATCTGATAACCGAAATAATTTTTACCGTTGTAAGAAAACTCTATAAAGTACCTCAATGTAGTATAATAACTCCACAAAAATACTTTAATTTTATGAAATATTTGTTGAAAAGTCATTGAGAATATTCAGCCAAATCCTCTTAAAAATTACTATTTTTGCAATCGTATGAAAAGATGGTACCTTTATCCCTTCTCTGTAGGTTATCATTTGGTAACGGGTATCCGAAACACAATGTATGATCTGGGGATCTTTAAATCTACGAAATTCAAAACGCCGATCATCAATGTCGGCAATTTGTCCGTTGGCGGAAGTGGAAAATCGCCAATGGTGATGTACCTTGCTCAGTTTTTATCCAAACATTACAGAACCGGTGTCCTTTCCCGAGGTTATGGAAGACTTACAAAAGGTTATGAGGTGACCAATTATGACAGCAACTACAAAATGGTAGGTGATGAAGCGATGCAGCTTTTTGAACGTTTTAAGAACCGTTTCGTTATTGCCGTTTCTGAGGAAAGAGTGCCTGGAGCCAAAAAAGTCATTGGTGACATGGACCTGGATGTTCTGGTACTGGACGATGCTTTTCAGCATAGAGCGATCAAAGCAGGATTTAATATTCTGATGACGGATTTTAATGACCCGTATTTTAAGGACCATCTTCTTCCGGCAGGAGATCTCAGGGAATCAAGAGCCGGGGTAAAAAGAGCTGATCTTATTATGGTCAGCAAATGTCCTGATGAACTGACGGAGGAGACCAAACAGTATTATATTTCCAGAATAAGACCTGAGCGTCATCAGAAAGTATTCTTTTCATCTATCGGATATGACGAAAATGTATACGGAAGAGAAAAAATGCTTCCTGACAACAACCTGAATTATTATGACATTCTTTTAATTACAGGGATTGCCAATCCAAAACCATTGCTGGAACATCTGGCAAAATTTTCACATAGAGTAAAACACCTTAAATTCAGGGATCATCATAATTTTTCCGATGACGACATCAAAAAAATAATTGCTGAATATAAGAAACTGGGCGAATATAAATTGATCTTAACAACCGAGAAAGATTATGTTCGTTTAAAAACCTTTGACTATCTTAGAGATATTGTTTATTACTGGCCTATCAATGTAATCATTGACAAAAAGGAAGAGTTTAATCAAATCATCTCGGATTATGTTAGGAAAAATTAAAGAAACCGCAGCCTTCATCAAAAACATCATTCAGGATACACCTGATTTTGCAATCGTATTAGGATCCGGCCTGGGAAAACTGAAAGATGAAGTTCAGCCAATACACATATTGGAATACAAAGACATTCCTAACTTTCCTCAAACAACAGTGGCTGGTCATGGAGGTCAGCTGATATATGGTATTTTAGAAGGTAAAAAGGTATTGATAATGAGTGGACGCTTTCATTATTATGAGGGCCATTCTATCGAAACTGTCGTATTTCCTGTAAGGATTTTTCATCTGATCGGTATTAAAAACCTACTTCTTTCCAATGCCTGCGGAGGAGTAAATCCTGAATTCAGGGTCGCCGACATTGTTATTCTGAAAGATCACATCAATATGATGCCTGAACATCCTCTTCGTGGTAAGAATATAGAAGAACTAGGCCCGAGGTTTGTCGATATGAGCGAGCCTTATAATAAAAAAATGATCAGTATCGCAGAACGCACTGCTTCAGAAAATAACATTAGAATTCACCAGGGAATCTATGTCGCATTACAGGGACCTACCTTTGAAACACCCGCAGAATATGGAATGATAAAAGCTATAGGTGGTGATATGGTAGGAATGAGTACTGTTCCGGAAGTTATTGTTGCCCGTCATATGGATATGGATGTTTTTTGTATTTCAGTTATTACGGATCTTGGCGGACCCGATATTGCATTAGCCGTTTCTCACGAAGAAGTTCTTAATGCAGCCAATAAAGCAATGCCCAACGTAATCACGGTAGTAAAAGGTCTGGTTAAAAATTATCAGTAGTTCTTTTTTATCGAATTTTTCGATTTCTTAAATTTTTGCCAATTAATCCAAAAAGCAATTCATAACTTCGTTTCATTGTTTAGATTTGTAAAAAATGAAATTGAAAATGAAAAAGCTATTCATATTTTTTATGCTTGGAACATTTGGGACATTTTATTCTCAGGAAGTTCCTAAAGTACATAAAACCAGTTTTTCCAAAGAAGCTTTACAACAAAAGCTTGAAAATGAAGAGGGAAAGAGCATTACTATGCAGGAAATTCTTAACCAGCACAAAGGAAAAGTGGTGGTTATTGATTTTTGGGCCGGTTGGTGCAGAGATTGCCTGAAGGCACTTCCAAAAGCACAGGAACTCGAAAAAAATAACCCGAACATAGACTTTGTATTTCTTTCTCTGGAAAGATCGAAAGAAGGTTTCGATAAAAGCCTTGAAAGATTTGATATGAAAGACAAAGATAATTATTGGTTTGCATCAGGATGGAAAAATGACTTTAATAATTATATTGACCTCAACTGGATTCCGAGATACATGGTGATCGACCAGAAATCAGCTATTGCAAAATACTACGCCATCTCACCGGAAGATCCTGAAATACAAGCCACCATCAATAAACTTTTACAATAATATGGTAACTTTAAGAGAAGCAACAAAAGAAGACCTGAAAACTCTTCTTGAATTCGAACAAGGTGTAGTTACTGCAGAAAGGCCCTATAATCCAACCCTTATTAACGGTAACATTCATTATTATGATTTAGTTTCTTTGATCGAGTCTGAAGATGCTACCCTTATTGTAGCGGAAAAGGATCATGAAATCGTTGCGTCGGGATATGCGATGATTAAAAAAGCGGAAAAGGATTATTTTAATTTCAAAGAGTATTCATATCTGGGGTTTATGTATGTAAAACCGGAACACAGGGGACAGGGAATCAATCAATCCGTTATAGATAGACTCATAAAGTGGTCAGAAGAAAGGGGAATGAAAGAAATAAGATTAGATGTTTATGATCAGAATGAATCTGCTGTAAAAGCTTATGAAAAAGTAGGATTTGAACCTGTGCTCCTTACCATGAGATTGAAAAAATGATATTAATTTATTGAAATACAGAAATAAATGAATCCATATCTTTGTGATATGGATTTTTCTTTTCCCATTCGCAAGATTATACATGTAGATATGGATGCATTTTATGCTTCTGTGGAGCAGCATGATAATCCTGCACTTAGGGGAAAACCAATTGCCGTGGGAGGAGAGCATCGGGGTGTAGTTTCAGCTGCCAGTTATGAAGCAAGAAAATTCGGTGTCCGTTCTGCCATGCCAAGTAAAACAGCAAAAGAAAAATGCCCGCATCTCATTTTTGTTCCTCCCCGCTTCGCCCGTTACAAAGAAATTTCCAGAAAGATAAGAGAGATCTTTCATGAGTATACCGACCTGGTAGAGCCATTGTCCCTGGATGAAGCTTATCTGGATGTGACTGAAAACAAAAAAGGAATAGAATCCGCCAATGATATTGCGAGAGAAATCCGCAAAAAAATCTTTGAACAAACAGGTCTTACTGCCTCAGCCGGTATTTCAGTTAATAAATTTTTAGCAAAGGTAGCTTCGGATATCAATAAACCGAACGGACAAAAAACCATTCACCCCGACAAAATTGAAAGTTTTCTGGAAGAACTACCCGTTGAAAAATTCTACGGGGTAGGAAAAGTTACGGCCAACAAAATGTTTACGCTGGGGATTTTCAAGGGAAAAGATTTAAAGAAAAAAACATTACAGGAATTAGTAAGCCTGTTCGGAAAATCCGGAAGCTACTATTACAATGTTGTTCGTGGAATTCATCATTCAGAAGTTAAACCTCATCGCATCCAGAAAAGTGTAGCTGTAGAAAGGACTTTTTTTGAAGATCTCTATGATGAACAGCAAATCAATGAGAAACTGGAAAGCTTAAGTGCAGAACTACATCAAAGGTTACAAAAAAATAATATTCTGGGCAGATCCCTCACTTTAAAAATAAAGTATAAAGATTTTTCACTGTTTACCAGGAGCATGACAAAAGAAGATTACTATGTTTCTGAAGAAGAGTACTACAAAACCTCCAAAAAGCTTTGGGAATTAAGACCCTTTGATAAACCTGTCAGGTTATTAGGCTTATCCCTTGCCCACCTTAATACTGAGGAAAAAAAGCAGGTTTCTGTTCAACTAAAAATACCGTTTCAGGAGTTTGGGCATTAATAATTAGAAATTTTCACTACATTGTAGTAACCAAATTCTATAATGTATGAACCCAACGATGATTCAGTTTTTCCACTGGTACTCAGACGGAAACCAAACACTCTGGAAGGAGGCTCAAAAACAATCTGCTTATTTAGCCGAACTTGGTATAACTTCAGTTTGGTTCCCACCTGCTTACAAGGGAACTAGTGGAGGTTATTCAACAGGATATGATGCTTATGACCTTTTTGACCTGGGAGAATTCGACCAGAAAGGAAGTATTCCCACAAAGTATGGAACCAAAGATGATTACTTAAAAGCAATAAAGGCTTTAAAGGAACAAAATATCCAGGTTATTGTAGATGTTGTATTAGGGCATAAAGCCGGTGGTGACGAGCTGGAAACGATGAAAGCAGTAAAAGTGGATGAAAATAACAGGGAAAAGATAATTTCAGATGTTATCGAAATACAGTCCTATACCAAGTTTACTTTTCCTGGAAGAAATAAAAAATATTCTGACTTTGAATGGAATGCAACTTGTTTCAGTGGCGTAGATTATGCCGAAGGAATGGATTCGCATATCTTCAAAATACAATCTGAATATGGAAACGACTGGGAAGAGATGATTGATGATGAAAAAGGCAATTATGATTATCTGATGTATAATGATATTGAGCATCGCAATCCATTTGTTCG
The DNA here is from genome assembly GCF_039645525.1 of Chryseobacterium sp. Chry.R1. NCBI lineage: Bacteria > Pseudomonadati > Bacteroidota > Flavobacteriia > Flavobacteriales > Weeksellaceae > Chryseobacterium > Chryseobacterium sp. Chry.R1. The sequence goes on along the minus strand of NZ_CP151793.1, from coordinate 1,701,145 downwards.
TGAAGAACTCAACGCATGGGCCAAATGGTATTTTGATCAAACCGACTTTGATGGGGTAAGACTGGATGCTTTAAAACATATTTCTTTTGATTTTTATAAAGAATGGCTAACACTTATCCGTTCTAATTCAGGCAAAAATATCTTTGCCGTTGGAGAATACTGGGCACCTGGATATTTGAATTTACTCCAAAAATATATTGAAGTTACGGAAGGGTGCATGAGTTTATTTGACAGCTCTCTTCAAAATAATTTCCACAATGCTTCCAAAGAGGGAGGATCTTATGATCTGAGAAGGATTTTTGATGGCACTCTTACTCAGGCTGATCCGCTGCATTCCGTAAGTCTTGTTGATAATCATGATACCCAGCCTTTACAAGATCTTGAAGCTCCTGTAGAAGAGTGGTTCAAACCTCTTGCCTATGCTTTGATCCTCCTCAGGGAAGACGGCTATCCTTGTGTATTTTATCCCGATTTGTACGGAGCCCATTACGTAGATAAGGACCGGGAGGGAAATGATCAGGAAATTTTCCTGAATAAAGTAAATGGAATTGAAGAACTGCTGAAGGCCCGGAAAGAACATGCCTACGGAATCCAGAAAGATTATTTTGAAGATGCTAACTGCCTGGGATGGGTTCGTGAAGGAGATGACGAGCACACGGGCTGTGCTGTTGTCCTAAGTAATAAAGATGCTTACAATAAACCCATGGAAATGGGGGGAAAGTATTCGGGGCAAAGTTTCTATGATCTGCTTGGAAGATTCGAAGACAAAGTAGTTATTGATGAAAAAGGCTGGGGAAATTTCCCTGTTCCTGCTGGAAATGTAAGCGTCTGGGTTCCTGAATAGATACAATCAAATTAAATGTACATAACCGGGAAAGCATCATCCGGTTATGTACATTTGAAATGTCTTTATACTGTTAGCTTTTAGCAGTAGATATATCTGCAATTCCAGATATCACTTGCCCATTCACAGCATTGGTTGTCTTCATTTGAAGTACAGCATACTCTGTCACGGATAATTCCTCCGGCTTTTAAAGCTTTAAGTTCCTGCCGCTCTATTTTTCTTATACGGCCTGCTGGTAAATTAGTTTTTTTCATTTTGTAAAATATTTGATTAAGTTTAGTCACTAAAACAAGTATATGGACATGGATCAGAAGTTACATACGAGTAAGTTCCGCAGTAACAGGTATGCGTTGGACCTGTCGGCCCTCCCCCTGTTCCACCTCCGGTACTTCCGCCACCGGAAGGGTTATAAGGAACACACTTCCCATTCTCACATATATAACCCGGGTTGCATCCTCCTTCTCCCGGACCCGTATCCGAAACACAATAAGCAGGTTCCCCAGGAGATCCAGCCAGTAAGTTTTTGAGTACTTCCCGGCTCAATTCATTCCATTGAAATTTTGTTTTCATAATTGCTTGGTTTTATATGGTTAAAAGATTTTAGTCTTTAATTGTCTCTCTCACCGCCTTACCGTTTCAGCATTTATTTTATTAATAATTTGTGAAAATATTTTCCATAATTATTACATTCCAGGGATTAATAACTCAAATATAACAAAATAACACACAATATTGAATAAAAAATACCAAATACTGGATTTCACATATGAAAACACAAAACCAAAGCAATAAAAATAAGTGGTAACAAGGAATGAAGTAGCCATACCCCCGCCTTACATAATTTTCACATAGATAAAAAAAATTGAGCACCTAAATGATAAAAATATTTAGTGATACGAAGGTCGGAACCAAACTACATTTTTCTCAATTCCAAAATATCGGGTTTCAATGATTCTCCGGATATCCTTCCAGTTCTTGAAAACTCTGCCCACACAGCTCTTAATTTTCTTCCATTATGATGGATATACTCCCAGGGAATGTTTTTTATAAGCCCTGCAGACTGCCATGCTTCTTCATTTCCAAAAAGCAAAGGAAGATCAATACTGTGCGCAGCTCCTATTTCATTATCCGTAATTCTGGAATAGATCCTGAACAAATAAACATTACCTCCGGCTTTAGCATAATTTTCAGCAAAAAGTTCTGCAGGTTTCCCATAGATTTTTTCTGTAGTCAGCTGAACTGTTTTATTAATGATCTTCTGACCAAAACCTTTACCAAAATAAGTATTGAGTGCTTCGGAAGTTTTTAGATAGAATGCAGTTTCATCATTATTGAGTCCAATTAAAACATCAATTTTTCCAGCACTCGCTTTCCATCTTTCCTCTGACTCATCTTCATTGCATAAAGGAGGAAATCCATATTGAATACCAAAAGGCATCACTGCTTTTAATCCGTATTTAATAACAGAAGGAATCCTTTTTTTGTATTCTTCCATCATCTTTAAGACATCGGTTTCATGTTTTATTGAATCCGTATTTTTCAGAAATTCGGCTGACATTTTTTGTCTTTTGTGGCGAAGACCTAACGGTGCACTTTGAATGATCACCCTTTTGAAAAGGCCTTCAACGCCTTCTGAAATCATCAGATGGGCGATCGCATCTCCGCCGGATGATTGCCCCAGAAGTGTAATATTTTCAGGATCTCCTCCAAAGCTTTCTATATTCGTTTGAATCCATTTTAATGCTTCAATAATATCAAATAACCCAAGATTAGCAGGCCTTTCTTCATCGCCTCCTAAAAAACCGAACAACCCCAGGCGATAGGAAACCGACACTACAATGATATCTTGTTCCTTGACCCAATTGCTCGCATCTGATGTGGAAAGATCCCCACACCCTATTTCATGAGAGCCTCCATGTATCCAAACAATCACAGGCAAACTGGTATGCTCATTATCGGGACGAATAACAGAAAGAAATTGAGTGGATTCTTCAATCTCAAAACCATTAAGATCCGTGGGGCCAATCATTTTTTCAATTAAAGGGCTTATACTTTGTGGACAGACCGGTGTTTTATCCGGAAAAAGAAGTTCCGAGGATGACGGCTGTACAGGAATAGGTTTTTGAAATCTTACAGACCTGGCATAGCGAATACTTTTGGCTTTGATAACACCATTTTCTTTTAAAGCAATAATTTTCGCGAACGGGGTTTGAAAAATATGAGTACCGATATTCTGCTGTGATTTCATTATCCGGAAATTTCTTCCTTTAAAAATAATTCACTTTTCTGAAAAACCCGAATCTATTTGAAAGAAATTACCTATCCTGATGATTCGTTTAAACGCAAGTGATAGAAATCTATAAATAAACTTCGACGATAATTCAATCAATTTAAAGTTTTGTATTCACTTGGTGATACTCCGACTTTTGCCTTAAACAACCTTGTAAAATGCTGGGGATACTTAAAACCCAGGTCATAAGAAATCTGGCTGATTGATTTCGATGGATTATAAATTTCCTCTTTTGCAACATCAATCAGTTTATTATGGATAAATTCCTGGGCAGAAACTCCTAATTCTTTTTTAATTAAATCACCAAAATAATTCGCCGAAAGATTAAGTTGTTCAGCAAAATAATTGACCATTGGAAATCCAATATTCTTTGGTTTATCGGATTTCAGGTAATCATTCAGAAGATTTTCAAACTTCCCGATAACGCCTTGATTTACATGATCACGGGTAATAAACTGGCGATCATAAAAGCGCATACAATAGTTGAGAAATAATTCGATATTGTTTACGATCAGGGATTTACTGTGTTTATCAATGGATTGCTCCAGTTCAAGCCTTATATTTTTAAAGCATTCCAGAATAATTTCTCTTTCTTTTTCGGAAAGGTGTAAAGCTTCATGAACATCATAAGAAAAGAAAGAATAATCTTTAATATTTTTCCCCAGATTAGTTCCTTTGATAAGATCGGGATGAAATATCAGAGCATATCCTCCTGGTTGCACATAGGTCCCGTCATTACTCATCCCATACACTTGCCCCGGTGCTATAAAAACCAGCGTCCCTTCCTGATAATCGTAGTTATTCTTTCCGTAATACATATCTCCACACATTACATCTTTCAGAAATACGGTATAAAAACCATAGTTCCTTCTATATTGGGAAATAGGATTGGACTTAGAGAAGTCAATAATGCTCACCAAAGGATGCAAGGTTTCATGATTCATCATTTTATTATATTCAGAAACACTGTTGATTATTTTAATATCCTGATTTTCCATAGCATCCGTTTTAAATCTTATTCAAAATTACCACTTTCTGTTTTACTTTTAATAGAGTCTGTAATATTGGTAAATGTTTCTGTAATCTGTATAAGTGCTGTTTAACGAAAAGAATCGACTTTTGCATTGTAATGATAACATTAGAAAACAAAAAGATGTTTGCCGGATAAGAAAGTCAATTGGATACTTTTTCCGAGGTATTACCGGGTACGCATCTTAAACCCTTAAAGTTATACCAGACCGAAAAGGTATGCGAAGAAATAACGACATTCTTATGCCTGAGACTGATCTTAATAACAAGGAACTTTCTATTATCCTGAAAAAGGATAGTATGGATGGATTTCTGAACCCTGAGGATATCATCAACGTTCTTCCAGGTAGTTACTAGTCCGGAAAGTAAATTTACAAATAGTACCATCAACCCGAATACTCCAAACGGTATTATTAAATATACGGATCCGGTGACTGAGAAGAATACAATTTATGAACAAAAACACTAACTTAAAATTTAAAAACAAATGAGCACATTCACAGTAAAAGCGTACGGAGCAGAGTCTACCACAGCGGACCTGAAAGAAATGAATATTGAAAGAAGGGAACCAACTCCTAATGATGTGGAGATTGAAATACTTTATTGCGGAGTTTGCCACTCTGACCTTCACACAGCAAGAAACGACTGGGGAGGAACGATCTACCCTGCAGTTCCCGGACATGAAATTATAGGGAGAATTACTAAAATCGGAAATGAAGTTACAAAATTCAAAGTCGGAGACCTTGCAGGTGTTGGATGTATTGTGGATTCATGTGGGACATGCGAGAGCTGTAAACATGATCTTGAACAATATTGTTTAAATGGTTTTACAGGAACTTATAACGGAAAAGACAAACATTTGGGAGGACATACTTTTGGTGGTTATTCACAGAAAGTGGTTGTAGATTCCGACCACGTTTTAAGAATTCCTGAAAATCTTGATCTAGCAGCAGTGGCTCCGCTTCTTTGCGCAGGAATTACAACATGGTCTCCACTAAGACATTGGAATGTAGGACCAGGATCAAAAGTTGCTGTTATCGGATTGGGAGGATTAGGACATATGGCAATTAAACTGGCTAAAGGATTAGGGGCTGAAGTAACTCTTTTCTCAAGAACTCCCGGAAAAACAGAAGATGCCAAACAATTAGGAGCTGATCATGTGGTTATTTCTACAGAGCAGGCAGAAATGGATTCTGTAAAGGGAAAATTTGATGTAATCATCGATACCGTTCCTTATGTTCATGACGTTAACCCTTATATTACAACATTAAATATCAGCGGAACATTGGTTCTTGTAGGATATCTCGGAGGCCTGGAACCTATCCTTCAAACGGTTCCAATGATCATGGGGAGAAAATCTGTAGCAGGCTCTGTAATCGGGGGAATTGCTGAGACACAGGAGATGCTTGATTTCTGCGGGAAACATAATATTGTTTCTGAAATTGAAATCATCAAAATGAACGAAATCAACGAAGCTTATGAAAGGATGTTAAAAAGCGACGTAAGATACCGCTTTGTGATTGATATGCAGACTTTATAATTCTTCGGATATTTTTTTAATAGAAAGGCCCTTCATCTGAAGGGTTTTTGTTATGTTGTATTTTTAAAACATGTATTAAACAGGTTTCCAGTTATGCTGTCCCTTCATATCCTGGAAAGCCCAGTCTGCCATAGCATCGATTACAGGAGCAAGCTTATTCCCTGCTTCACTAAGTTCATAGGTCACATGAGGAGGCACCACAGGCTTTGCAGTTCTGATGATCAAACCATCGGCTTCCAATTGTTTTAAATGCTGGATGAGCATTTTTTCTGTGACTTCCGGGATTGCCCTTTTTAACTCACTGTAACGTTTCTCTCCTGTCGACAACTGAAATAATATAATCGGTTTCCAGAAACCTCCGATTTTTTCCATAACGTACATTACCGGGCACTGGTCCAGTATATTCTTTTTGTTTTCCTGAATTGTAGAACTTTCTTTAATTGCTGTCATGACACATACTTTAGGGTAAGTACTTGTATAAAAGTAAGTACAAATATAACTTTGTTCTCAGAAATAAAAAAATACAAACAATAAAAAATTTACATATGAAAATCATCATCACAGGTTCATTAGGAAATGTTGCCCAACCATTAGCTCAGCAACTTATTGCTGAAGGGCATGATATTACAGTTATCAGCAGCAGCGAATCTAAAAAAAATGAAATACAATCTTTAGGAGCAAAAGCAGCCATCGGATCCATAACAGATCTGGACTTTTTAATTAAAACATTTGAAGGTGCAGATGCCGTATTTGTAATGACCCCACCTAATTTGGGAGCTACTCAAATCGTTGAAGATACAATCAGTGTTGGAAAAAACTATACAGAAGCCATCAGAAAAACAAATGTGAAACACGTTGTTATGCTAAGCAGTGTAGGTGCAGCTTCTCCGATAGAAAATGGTCCGATTAAAGGTCTCCATCAGATTGAAAATCTTTATAACGGATTAGAAAACAAATCGGTAACATTCGTTCGTGCTGGTTATTTTTATAATAACTTCTTTAATGATATTCCATTGATACAAAACGCAGGAATTATAGGAGGAAATTATCCTGAAAATACAAATATTCCTGTAGTTCACCCGGTTGATATTGCAAAAATAGCTGCTGAAGAACTGGTTAAAAATACCGATGGTAAAAAAATAAGATATGCCGTAAGTGATATCCGTCCAGGCTCTGACTTTGCCTCTGTTTTAGGCTCAGCCATAGGAAAACCTGAATTGCCTTGGGTAGAATTTACAGATGAAGAGTATTTGAACGGAGCACTACAAGGAGGCCTTCCTCAGGAAATGGCAGAATTATATACTGAAATGGGAAGAGGAATACGAACAGGAGTTGTACAAAAAGATTTTGTTGAACACGGCTCACCCGTTACGGGAGGAACTAAATTAGAAGAGTTTGCTAAAGAGTTTGCAACTCAATTTAATTCTTAAAATTAACTTTTCAGAAAATGATGTGGAAGAATCACAATCTGAATCATAGAAAAAGTTTCGGCGCACCTTTGGTGCGCCGAAACTTTTTATTAAGAAGTAAACTCTAATTATCTTTTAAAGTTCCTTTCAGAACTTTTAGTTTTCCGTCAATTGGCTGATCATTTTTTAAACCCAAGATTTCTGCTACTAAAGGATAAACATGAACATTTGCAAATTCATCAATCACCACATTACTTTTAAATTGCGGTCCCCATGCTAAAAATGTTGCTTTCATTTCAGGTACAAGCCTTGGATTATATCCGTGCTTTCCAACGGAAGTCGTTTTTCCTTTTTCCAAAAATATCTTGGGTGCTTTTGGTATCAAAAGAATCTGTCCGATCCTATGATATTGATCATCTCTGGTTCCAAAATGCAGGTATTTTGGAAGCCTTTTATCTAAATACACATCATAGTCGTCTGTCTTACCGGCTTTGAGTTCATTGTAAACAGTTTTAGTTTCTTCAGGATTCTTTACCACAACCCTCAATAACGTCTGGGAATTATAGAAATCAAACCTACTTTTATCGAACAGCATTTTAGGAATTTCCAAAGGGGTTCCCCTATCTACTTTGATCATTCCATGGTCTGAAACAAAAATGAAATTCACATTTTTCAGTCCTAAGTTATTTACTTTCTGAACAAGCTCTCCGATGGCTTTATCTATCAAATGTACGGCACCTTCAGTTTCTTTTGAATCCGGTCCGAAATGATGGCCGCTCCCGTCTACTTCAGGGAAATACAATGTAATAAAATGAGGTCTTTTATCCATGGGTAATTTCAGCCAGTTCACTACCTTATCTACTTTTTCAGAAGGAGTAAATTGGTCGTGATAAGCATAATAATAAGTAGGTCTTTCTCCACCGGCATCACTTGCTGAGCCTACCCACATCATTGTCGCAGAAATCATTCCCTGTTTTTCTGCCAGCCCCCAAAGAGGAAGCCCTCCATACCAGCTCCCGTCTTCAGCATTTTTCTTGTCACTCATTGCATAAAATTCCTTTCTCTTGTAATCATAGAAGAAGTTATCAATCAATCCATGATGGGCAGGATATAATCCTGTGATCAGGCTCCAATGGTTAGGAAATGTGATACTCGGATAACTTGGAATCATTGCTTTTGCCTGAACCCCGTTATTGGATAAGTTTAAAAGATTTTCAGCATGATATTTTTTAGCATAATCATATCGGAAACCATCTGTAGAAATCATGATCACATATGGTTTGGTTTGAGCATCAACGCTGTTGTATCGGTTTGGAGTTATGATCTGCGTGGTATCAACAGGAGCTTTCTGAGCCCACCCTATCACAGAAATAAACAGAAGTAAAATTTGTATTCCGCGCTTCATTATAAAAATTTTCCGCAAAGTTACACCCTATCTTCTTCCCGGGAAAGTTTAATGGATTAAAACTATATTAAAAAAATTGAAAACTCACGAAATTTATACACAATAATTAAAAAGTTGACTATTCTCCATCTCAAACTGCGACACCCAATTTTCAAGCCCCACCGCATTAAGAAATTTAGCGGTAGATTCAGAAGAATCATCAACATTATTTATACTTATTATCTTTCCTTCACTCTTTTCAGCAATGCCCCTTAAAAGATCCGTTCCAATTCTATTTCTCCTATGCTCTTTACTTACTGCTATCTGATATACTTTTCCGTTTTCAGGATTAAAAATAGCGTACCCTATTAACTCATCTTTTTTATATGCACCGAGAATTATCAAGTCTTCACGCATTTTTTCAAGTACAATGACGGAACTTTGCCAGGAAGGTTGAATATCCCAGAAAGACTTAAATACTTCCCATTGAAAACTGTTTAACTGCTGTATAGTAATATCAGGTCCTATCTCTGAAGGCTTTATATTTCCTTTATAACAATCTAATCTTCGGGTAATCTTGAATCCCAGATGAGTATAGGCACGGATAGCAGGCTCATTTCCATTAATGACTTCAAGCATTATCAGATCTGTTTTTCTTTCCTGAAGTACAGGAAGAATATAATCATACATTTGTCTTACCAATCCTTTTCCACGAAAATCAGGTACAACTCCGGTTCCGGCATTGTATATCACCCGCTTTCCATCTTCTGTTTTTTCGGCATGCAGAATAAAAGCCACGATCTGACCTTCCTTAAAGGCACCAACTGAAAGAGTCATGTCTATTTTCTCCACATGAATCTTTGAAGAGAGCTGCTCTTGTGTTAAGTGTAAAGGAACAAGGTAATCAGAAAAAGAAAGATTAAATACATCTAAAAGGTCCGTAAAAGTAAGGTCTGCTAAATTTCTGAATTCCATTGATTTTATTTTGTGGGTACTAAAATTATTGAAATAATCTGAATTCGAAGCAGGCCTTCTATATAATAAAAATACCTCTATTTCTAGAGGTATTTTTAAGCTTTAATTTTTTCTTATTCCTTGATCAGTTTTTCAAAAGATAAAGTCCCGTCTTTCAATGTAATTTCAAAATAATAGTTTCCGGATTTTAAATCAGAAACACTGACATTCTCACCGTTTAATTTTACAGATCTTACTTTTCTTCCCGTTGCTTCATAAATATCGATCGATTTTATTTTATCAGCATTTTTGAAGTTTACAGTTTCTTTTGCAGGATTAGGATAAAGAACCACCTTATTATTTTGAGCAATAACCTCACCGGTTGATAAGGCTCCAGCCATGTTTAATGTTGCATAACCTCTGTTTGCACCACCGTGGTAACTCAAGTTCAACGTGTTATTTCCTTTTGCGTAAAAAATGTTAATCGAACCCGCAGCATTTGAAATAGCAAAATCTTCCGCTCCTCCTGTTAGAGATCTGGTAGCAACAACAGTTCTTACACCACCACTTGTCGTATTGGATGTCATTGTCCAATTCTGTGTAGTATCCGGAGAAATAGAGCCAATTCCACCAAAGGTATAATCTAAATTTGTGTTCGCTGTAGAATTTGCATTATAAACAAACCCGTCAGCCCCATTAGCCATACCAACGTTTCCAAAACCTATTCCCAAAAAAGTTGTATCCGGTCCCTTTAGGGTTATTGTAACCAAACTTGGTGAAGTATCTAATTTTACACTCATTCCGGTTGATCCCAGGTTTACAGTACCTGATGAGAAAAACTGTGCCGAGACCATACTCGCCATTATAAGGCCTAATGTTAGTAAAACTTTTTTCATATTCTTAATTTTTTAAAAGGTTAATGATGTCTTTATTGTTTGTTTGTAAGGCATATTCAAATGGTGTCATCCCCATTGAATCTTTGATTTGTTTATCAGCTTTATGCTTTAATAATAATTCTATTAGTTCTTTATTTCCGAACTTTACGGCCCAGAAAAGAGGCGTTGATCCGGTTGAATCCTGAATATTAGGATCTGCATTTTTCTTTAATAAAAGCGCTACCAATTCCTTATTATATTTAACAGAAAGACCCGCAAGGGCCGTTCCTTCCCGGCTCTTATAATTAACATCTTTTACATTTTCAATGAGGAATTTAGCTACTTCAAGATTCCCTCTGTAACAAGCTAAAATAAGAGGAGAAAAACCACTTTCATTTGTCTTATTAATAACATCCGGGTCTTGCTTCATCAGCTCTTTAACCTCAGCAACAGTTCCGCTTCTGGCAATATCAAAAATTGATTTTGCTTTTTCCTGGGCAGATGTCAATGAAAAGCTCAGGAACATACTTACGATCAGAATTAGGTTTTTCATTGTTTTACCAGGATATAATTGTATTCAACATTAATATTCTCAGCAATCTTTTTGGTCACCATCTTTGGAATGGTCACATTAAAATCAGCGGGTCTTGCTACAAATGTCCCCTGCATATATATTTTCCCATCCTTGGAAGAAATACTTGCTGTGGAAGTAACAGGTTTATTAACTCCATGAAAGTTTAATGTTCCCTGTACTGTATATTTCTGTGGGGTTGCAGAAAGTTTGCTTTTATCAAAATTTGCAATTTTTCCGGTAAAGGTTGTCTTTGGATATTTGGCTGTTTCGGCATAGCTTTCATTAAAGTGTTCTTCCATAAGCTTTACTTTGAAATGAAAGTTCTTTACAACCGAAATGGATGCTATATCCCCGGTGTCTGCATTGATTACTGCTACATTATTATCATCCTGGGCATACACATCTTCAAATAACGGTACCGATGCTTCAAAGGTTACCTTACCCGTTTTAGAGCTGTATTTCTGAGCCAGAACAAGGTTGCCGGATAGCAAGGCAATTATTAATACTACTAATTTTTTCATTTTTTTCAATTTTAATTTTCGACAAGCCCATCAGCTTTCCATTTGATAAATAAATTAATCTGAGTCGCGGAAAGTGATCCGCCCTGTGGCATTTTCCCGGGATCTCCGTTAGGTCTCTGTATTCGGTCTATTATTTTATCAATATTATTCTTCACCTGATTATAATTGGTTAGAGGCTGAAAAGAGCCCGGCCCGTTTGCAGAATGACAACTAATACAGTTGGCATCGATAATCGGTTTTATATCGGCTGTAAACTTTACCTGTTGTGTAATAGGCGTATGGTCTGAAATCTCATCATAGGTTCTGCTTTCACACGAGATCAGTAAAACGGCCGAGGATACGATGTATAATAATTTCTTCATCTTAAAAAACTCTGTAAAGATTAAACCCAAAATAAATATGCCCTTTGCCCCAATTTCCCACAGCATTGGAAAGGTAGCCTATATCAGAATTAAGTTGCGAATTACTGAATACAAGCTGAAATACATGACCTCCGGTCTCTATATCCATCCCTACCGATAAAGGATTTTTATAAAAACTATGGTTATCAAAATTCACGAAATATTCAGCATTCACAGAGATTCTTTTAGAGATCTTATAACGACCCCCAAGCCCCGTTAAGAATTGATTTTTATCTTCAATATTCTGGTCATAAAGATTTTTATGGATATAAGAAGGAGTAAGCTGAAGAGACAAACGGTCATCAAATCTTCTCGAAATCAACGCCTGAGTAAGATAAGAAAGCCTGTCGCTAAAACGAAGATTTGGATAATTATCCTTATCCAAATCCGTATTCAAAGCCAAAACATTATATCCTACGACATCGACCGGAAAGTTTTCATTTTGCTTGAGGAGCTTATATTTCGCTCCAACCTCAAATGTTTTTTGGTTGGTCTCCCTTGACAGGTTTAAAGATAGCCAATCAGTTACACCATAGATTGCTCCCAATTTGGTAGAAGCATCATCTAAGCCAAAGAAGTTTTTAAACCCGGTACTGATGTCACCGAAACGGTGCGCGACTACAATATACCATTCATTTTTAGCAGCAAGTTTTGTGGACTGTCCTGTGACAATCTGGAGCGCCTTAAAGGCGGGTTGAGAATTTTCAGTATTTGTTTTAATGGTGTCAATGTCCTTCAACAAATCTTCCTGTGAATAGGCAAGAGTTGAAGCTAACACTGACAAAAATAGGAGAGTTTTTGCCATACAATTCTTAATAAAATATTAGTATGGCAAACTTATAGAGTTACGATTTTAAAAGTAGGTGATAAAAGTCACCTAACAAATTGTATTTATCAATTACTTTATTAAAAATAACTATTAAAAACAATTATTATTAGAATTGGCTAACATTTTCATTAACGGCAACACGTATCCCATCTTTTCCCTGCAGTATTTCTCCTTCGTTTTCAATTTTCTTAAGAACCCTGCTCACCACCTCTCTGGATGTTCCAAGATTGTTGGCAATTTCCTTATGCGTTAATTTGATAGGATGACTTCCCGTTATTGCAATTTGTTGTTTGATATAATTTAACACCCTCTTATCCAACCGATGGAAAACAGCCTCATTCACCATATTCATTACGTCAATAAACCGTTTGTCATATTCCTGATAAAAAACCCTGTTAATTGCCGGAAAACGAATTAGCCATTCGTGCATTATGGCAACAGGAATCAGCAATACCTCAGAATCTTCTTCCGTAATAGCATAAATCTTACTGATATAGTTACTGAAAATAGATGAAAAAGTCATTACACAGCTTTCATTACGTCTTACGTAGTAGTAGATCAGTTCACGGCCATCGTTAAGGCAATATACTTTTACAGAACCTGAAATCATGAAAGGAATAAATTTGATTTTCTCCCCCTCACCGATCAGTTCAGTTTTTGCTTTGATCTTATCTGTGATGCCATGTTGATGAACTTCATTTATAAAATCATTGCCTAAAAACCCGAATTTATTATTAATAAATTGATGATCTATCATATTTTATATCAAATTATATAAGAAAGCAAATATATAAAATGAATTCTTTAATAAATGTTAATTTTTTATCATTTGTATTTAAATTGTGAATAATTTACTTTATTTAAAGTCATGATAAATAAAAATTCCTTTATTGATTTAAGTTAAATGAATTGGCTATTTATTTCTGAGAATCATAATCATGCGAATATTTTCACTTAAAATAAGGCATAAAAAAATGCCTCAATACATTGAGGCATCTTGTTGTTTTATGTAAGAAAAATCTTATGCTTGTACATTGTTACCACCTAATACGAAAGGCTCAACTTCTTTGATTTCTCCGAATTGCTGCTCATAGTTAGCAATGTTCTGTTGAAGAGCAGATAATACTCTTTTAGCGTGAAGTGGAGCAAGAATGATTCTTGATCTTACTTTAGCTTGCTGAACACCTGGCATTAACTGGATGAAATCCACTACAAATTCAGATGGAGAGTGGTTTACTAGTGCTAAGTTAGCATAGATTCCAGCCGCTACCATTTCATTTAGTTCGATGTTGATGTTTCCGTCCTGTGGATTTTGATTTTGATTGTCCATGTTTTCTTTAAATATTTTTGTTTAAAAAGTTTCAGGCCTCTAATTTAGAATTTAAACTTGAATCCTGAAACTTTTATATACATTTTAGTTAATATCTTCGAATTCTTTTTTAGAACCTACGATAACATTCTGATACTCTTTAAGACCAGTACCTGCAGGAATTCTGTGTCCTACAATTACATTCTCTTTAAGACCGCTTAGGAAATCAATTTTCCCAGCAACTGCTGCTTCGTTAAGAACCTTAGTGGTTTCCTGGAACGATGCTGCAGACATGAATGACTTAGTTTGTAGAGCCGCTCTTGTGATCCCTTGCAATACTGGCGTAGCCGTAGCAGGAAGTGCTTCTCTCACTTCAACAAGATTTTGATCTTCACGCTTCAATTTAGAGTTTTCATCTCTCAATTCTCTCGCTGTAATCATCTGACCTGGTCTGAATTCTTTAGAATCACCAGCATCAACAACTACTTTAAGACCAAATACTCTGTTGTTTTCTTCTAAGAAATCGTATTTATGTTCTAAAGCTCCTTCAAGGAATTGAGTATCACCTCCATCAACAATAGATACTTTTGTCATCATCTGTCTAACGATAATTTCAAAGTGTTTATCATCGATTTTCACCCCTTGCAAACGGTAAACTTCCTGAATTTCATTTACAAGATATTCCTGAACCGCTGTTGGACCTTTAATTCTTAAGATATCGTCTGGAGTGATTGATCCGTCAGAAAGTGGTGAACCAGCTCTCACGAAGTCATTCTCCTGAACAAGGATCTGGTTGGAAAGTTTTACTAAATAAATCTTTCTTTCTCCAGTCTTAGCCTCTACAATAAGTTCACGGTTACCTCTCTTGATTTTTCCGTAAGAAACTACTCCATCGATTTCTGTAACAACCGCTGGGTTTGAAGGGTTTCTTGCTTCGAATAATTCGGTTACCCTTGGAAGACCTCCGGTGATATCCCCTGCTTTTGCAGATTTTCTTGGGATCTTGATCAAGACTTTACCAGCCTTAATTTTCTCACCATCATTAACCATTAAGTGGGCTCCTACCGGTAAGTTATAAGCTCTTTGCTCAACACCTTTAGAATCTACCACCTTCAAGGTAGGTACGGCTTTCTTATTTCTGGATTCAGAGATTACTTTCTCTTCGAATCCTGTTTGTTCGTCAATTTCAAGTTGGAATGAAATACCCTGGATAATATCTTCATATTCTACTTTACCGGATGTTTCCGCAATGATAACCGCGTTATACGGATCCCATTTACAGATCACATCACCTTTTTTCACTTTATCACCAGGTTTTACAGCCAATACTGAACCGTAAGGTACGTTAGCAACCATTAAAGGAGTTCTGGATTCGTTGTCAGCAACCAATCTGAATTCCGTAGAACGAGATACTACAACTTCAGCTGTATTTCCGTTTTCATCTTCAGAAGTAATTGTTCTTACTTCATCCATTTCAACGATACCATCTCTTCTTGCTACGATTGATGGGTTCTCTGATACGTTACCCGCAGTACCTCCTTGGTGGAAGGTTCTCAATGTTAACTGAGTTCCCGGTTCCCCAATAGATTGTGCTGCAATTACACCTACCGCTTCACCCATGTGGATTATTTTACCTGTAGCAAGGTTTCTACCATAACATTTAGCACAGATACCTTTCTTCGCTTCACAAGTTAATGGTGAACGAACTTCAACCGCTTCCAGTCCTGCATCTTCAATTCTTCTCGCTAACTGCTCGTTGATTACCTGATCTGCTTCAGCAATTAATTCATCTGTTTCAGGATCATAGATGTTATGAAGAGAAACTCTACCTAAAATTCTTTCAGAGATTTTCTCAACGATCTCATCATTTTTCTTAAGAGCAGTAACTTCAGTACCTCTTAAAGTACCACAATCTACTTCTGTAACGATAACATCCTGAGCTACGTCTACCAATCTTCTTGTTAAGTAACCGGCATCGGCCGTTTTAAGAGCGGTATCCGCAAGACCTTTACGTGCACCGTGGGTAGAGATAAAGTACTCAAGGATCGAAAGACCTTCTTTAAAGTTTGCAAGGATCGGGTTTTCGATGATTTCCGCACCGGTAGAACCTGCTTTTTGCGGTTTTGCCATCAAACCTCTCATCCCTGATAACTGACGGATCTGTTCTTTAGAACCCCTCGCACCAGAATCAAGCATCATGTATACAGAGTTGAAACCACCTTGGTCGGTTTTCATTCTGCTCATGATCATTTCAGTTAATCCTGCGTTGGTGTTCGTCCAAACGTCAATTACCTGATTATAACGTTCTGTATCTGTGATAAGACCCATGTTATAGTTGGCTCTAATCTCATCTACAGTTCCGATTGCCTGAGCAACCATCTGCTTCTTCTCAGCAGGAACCACAATATCCCCAAGTGAGAACGAAAGACCTCCTTTAAATGCGTTAGAATAACCTAGGTCTTTCATTGCATCAAGGAATTTAACCGTTGTAGGGAAGTCTGTATCGGCAAGAATTTTACCAATAACATTTCTCAATGACTTCTTAGTTAAAAGTTCATTGATATAACCAACCTGTTTAGGTACGATCTGGTTGAATAAAATTCTACCAACAGATGTTTCAATTAATCTTGTAACCAATTCTCCATTTTCTTTAACAGGTAATCTACATCTTACCTTAGCATTTAAAGAAACTTTTCCTTCTGCATAAGCAATTTCTGCTTCCTCCGGAGAATAGAATGCTAAACCTTCACCTTTCACTTTCATATCTTCAGTAGAGCTCAATTCTTTAGTCATGAAATAAAGACCAAGAACCATGTCCTGAGAAGGTACCGTGATTGGAGAACCGTTAGCCGGGTTCAAAATATTCTGAGAACCTAACATTAATAACTGAGCTTCAAGGATTGCTTCAGGGCCTAACGGTAAATGTACCGCCATCTGGTCACCATCGAAATCGGCATTGAAGGCCGTTGTTACTAACGGGTGTAGCTGGATTGCCTTACCTTCGATCATCTTAGGTTGGAAAGCCTGGATACCAAGTCTGTGAAGCGTAGGTGCTCTGTTCAGTAGAACAGGGTGACCTTTCATCACATTTTCAAGGATATCATAAACTACAGGTTCTTTTCTATCAATAATTCTTTTTGCAGATTTTACTGTTTTTACAATCCCTCTTTCAATTAGTTTTCTAATGATAAACGGTTTGTAAAGTTCCGCAGCCATATCTTTAGGAATACCACACTCGTGAAGTTGTAAGTTTGGGCCTACAACAATTACGGAACGCGCAGAGTAATCTACCCTTTTTCCTAATAAGTTCTGACGGAAACGACCTTGCTTACCTTTCAATGAATCAGAAAGTGATTTCAATGGTCTGTTTGATTCAGATTTTACCGCAGAAGATTTTCTTGTATTATCGAATAATGAATCTACTGATTCCTGAAGCATACGCTTCTCGTTTCTTAAGATTACTTCCGGAGCTTTGATCTCTAAAAGTCTCTTTAAACGGTTATTTCTGATAATAACTCTTCTATAAAGGTCATTCAAATCGGAAGTAGCGAAACGTCCACCATCCAATGGAACCAAAGGTCTTAACTCTGGTGGGATTACCGGAAGTACACGCATGATCATCCACTCAGGTCTGTTGATCATTCTTGTATTAGCACCTCTCAATGCTTCTACAACATTTAATCTTTTCAGAGCCTCAGTTCTTCTTTGCTTAGAACCTTCATTGTGAGCTTTGTGTCTCAGATCGAAAGATAATGCATCAAGATCGATTCTTTTTAATAATTCCTCAACAGCTTCAGCACCCATTTTGGCGATGAATTTGTTAGGATCGGAATCATCAAGATATTGGTTCTCAACAGGAAGGGTATCCATGATATCAAGGTATTCCTCTTCTGTTAAGAATTCCATTTTATCAAAGTCGGAACCGTCCAATTTTTTAGCAATACCCTGCTGGATTACAACATATCTTTCATAATAGATAATCATATCCAATTTCTTGGAAGGAATACCTAATAGGTAACCGATTTTGTTTGGTAAAGAACGGAAATACCAGATGTGAGCAATAGGAACTACAAGATTAATGTGTCCAATTCTCTCTCTTCTTACTTTCTTCTCCGTAACTTCAACCCCACAACGGTCACAAACGATCCCTTTGTAACGAATTCTCTTGTACTTACCACAAGCACATTCGTAATCTTTAATAGGACCAAAGATTTTTTCACAGAACAAACCATCTCTTTCAGGCTTATGCGTTCTGTAGTTAATAGTTTCCGGTTTTAAAACCTCCCCTCTTGAATCCTGAAGAATGGATTCGGGAGAAGCTAAACCGATGGTTATTTTATTAAATCTACTTGATTTATTTTTATTTGACATAATTTTTATTTTGATTAAAAGATTAAAAGATTGAAAGATTTAAAATTACTTTCTCTCTTATCATCTCGGAGTTTATTAATTCTTTAATTTTTAGTAATTAAATCTTTAATTTACTCCTCCAATCTTACGTCTAATCCAAGACCTTGTAACTCGTGAAGCAATACATTGAATGATTCCGGAATACCTGGTTCAGGCATAGACTCACCTTTTGCAATAGCTTCATAAGTTTTTGCTCTACCAATCACGTCATCCGACTTCACAGTAAGGATCTCTCTAAGGATATTGGATGCTCCGAATGCTTCAAGAGCCCAAACCTCCATCTCTCCGAATCTCTGACCTCCGAACTGAGCTTTACCTCCTAACGGCTGCTGAGTAATCAATGAGTAAGGACCAATAGAACGTGCGTGCATTTTATCATCTACCATGTGTCCTAGTTTCAACATATAGATAACCCCAACAGTAGCAGGCTGAGTAAATCTTTCTCCGGTACCTCCGTCATAAAGGTGAGTGTTACCGAATTTAGGAAGACCTGCTTTTTCTGTGTACTCAGTAATCTGCTCAAGACTTGCTCCATCGAAGATTGGTGTAGCGAACGTCATTCCTAATTTCTGACCAGCCCATCCAAGAACTGTTTCATAAATCTGTCCGATGTTCATACGGGAAGGTACCCCAAGTGGATTCAATACGATATCTACCGGTGTTCCGTCTTCAAGGAATGGCATATCTTCTTCACGAACAATTCTGGATACAATCCCTTTATTACCGTGACGTCCTGCCATTTTATCTCCTACATTCAGTTTACGTTTTTTAGCAATATAAACTTTAGCTAACTTCATGATACCTGCAGGAAGCTCATCTCCGATAGAAATTGCAAATTTCTCACGGTTTTTAACCCCTTGGATATCATTGAACTTGATTTTATAATTATGAATCAATTGCTTGATCAATTCATTTTTATCGTTATCAACAGTCCAATCTGCTCCGCTAACGTTTACATAGTCTTCAACTGAAGTCAATAATTTATGAGTAAACTTCACTCCTTTTCCGATAATTTCTTCGTCAAGGTCATTATGAACCCCTTGAGAAGTTTTACCGCTTACAAGAGTATTTAATTTTTCAATTAAAGTATTTCTCAATTCATCAAACTTAGCCTTGTAAGTGTTTTCAATTTCTTCAAGTTTAAGTTTTTCTTCAGTTCTCTTCTTTTTATCTTTAATATTTCTTGAGAACAATTTTTTGTTGATCACAACACCTCTTAATGAAGAATCTGCTTTTAATGAAGCATCTTTTACATCACCGGCTTTGTCACCAAAAATCGCTCTAAGAAGTTTTTCTTCAGGAGTTGGGTCGGATTCACCTTTAGGTGTGATTTTACCAATCATAATATCACCAGGCTTCACTTCAGCACCAATTCTGATCATACCGTTTTCATCAAGATCCTTAGTCGCTTCTTCTGAAACGTTTGGAATATCTGCTGTTAATTCTTCCATACCTAATTTGGTATCACGAACTTCAAGAGAGTATTCGTCTACGTGGATTGATGTAAACCAGTCTTCACGAACAACTTTTTCATTGATTACGATCGCATCCTCGAAGTTATATCCTTTCCAAGGCATGAACGCAACCACCAAGTTTCTACCAAGAGCTAATTCTCCGTTTTCAGTAGCATAACCATCACAAAGTACCTGTCCTTTTTCTACTGTTTCACCTACTCTTACGTTTGGTCTCAGAGTAATCGTTGTACTTTGGTTGGTTTTTCTAAACTTAGTTAGGTTATATGTTTTAGTAGCTGATTCGAATGATACTAAATCTTCGTCATCGCTTCTTTCATATTTAATAGTGATCTTATCTGCATCTACATACTCTACAGTACCTGTACCTTCAGCGTTGATCAAAATTCTTGAGTCTCTTGCAACTTGTTGCTCAAGCCCTGTACCCACGATCGGAGCCTGTGGCTTCAATAGAGGAACAGCCTGACGCATCATGTTAGATCCCATCAATGCACGGTTCGCATCATCATGCTCCAGGAATGGAATTAATGAAGCCGAAATACCAGAGATCTGGTTTGGTGCTACGTCAATAAGATTAACCTGAGAAGGTTCAACTACCGGGTAATCTCCATCCAGTCTTGCAATAATCCTGTCTGTAACGAATTCACCGTTGTCATTCAATTCAACGTTTGCCTGAGCAATTACTTTATCTTCTTCATCTTCTGCATTAAGATAGATAGGAGCTGCATTAAGATCAATCTTACTGTCTTCTACTTTTCTATATGGAGTTTCGATGAAACCTAAATTGTTAATCTTTGCATAGATTCCCAAAGAAGAAATCAAACCAATGTTTGGTCCTTCCGGAGTTTCAATCGGACAAATTCTTCCATAGTGAGTATGGTGAACGTCACGAACCTCGAAACCTGCTCTTTCTCTTGATAAACCACCAGGCCCTAGTGCAGATAATCTTCTCTTGTGAGTAATCTCTGACAATGGGTTAGTCTGGTCCATGAACTGAGAAAGCTGGTTGGTACCAAAGAATGAATTAATTACAGAGGTTAAAGTCTTAGCATTAACAAGATCAAGCGGTGTAAAGATTTCGTTATCTCTAACGTTCATTCTTTCCTTGATTGTTCTTGCAATTCTTGAAAGACCAACACCGAACTGACCTGCTAATTGCTCACCAACAGTTTTAATTCTTCTGTTTGATAAGTGGTCGATATCATCAACTTCTGCTTTAGAATTTACCAATTCGATCAAATGTCTTACAATCGCAATGATATCTTCTTTAGTAAGAACTTCAGTTGTCGTAGGAATATTAAGACCTAACTTTTTGTTCAATCTGTAACGTCCTACTTCTCCTAATGAGTATCTCTGCTCAGAGAAGAATAATTTTTCAATAATTCCTCTAGCGGTCTCCTCATCTGGCGGATCTGCATTTCTTAACTGACGATAGATGTATTCTACCGCTTCTTTTTCAGAGTTGGTAGGGTCTTTTTGTAATGTATTCTGGATGATAGAGAATTCATTGCTGTTTTCTTTGTGAATCAAAATAGATTTCACACCAGCATCAAGAATAAGATCTAAATGTTCTTTTTCAAGAATAGTCTCTCTGTCCAGGATGATTTCGTTTCTCTCAATAGAAACAACTTCACCCGTATCCTCATCTACGAAATCTTCGAACCATGTGTTCAATACTCTCGCAGCTAATGTTCTTCCTTCTACTTTTTTAAGAGCAGCTTTAGATACTTTCACTTCTTCCGCAAGGTCGAAAATCTGAAGAATATCCTTATCAGATTCAAATCCGATAGCTCTAAGTAGAGTAGTTAATGGTAATTTTTTCTTACGGTCGATATACGCATACATTACGCTATTGATATCCGTAGTAAATTCCATCCAAGATCCTTTAAAAGGAATAATTCTTGAATAATACAGTTTGGTTCCGTTTGCGTGGTAAGTCTGCCCGAAGAATACACCAGGAGAACGGTGTAACTGGGTAACAATAACTCTCTCAGCACCATTGATGATGAAAGAACCACTAGGCGTCATATAAGGAACCGGCCCTAAATATACATCCTGAACTACTGTTTGGAAATCCTCATGCTCAGGATCTGTACAATACAACTTAAGTCTTGCTTTAAGAGGAACTGAATACGTTAAACCTCTTTCCACACACTCGTCGATTGAATAACGTGGAGAATCTACCAGATAATCTAAGAATTCCAATACGAATTGGTTTCTTGAATCTGTAATTGGGAAATTTTCCTGGAAAGTCTTGTGAAGACCTTCTTTTTTCCTGTCTTCAGGAAGGGTATCAAGCTGGAAAAACTCCTTAAAAGACTCTAATTGGATATCCAAGAAGTCTGGAGTGATAATTTTTCCTTTTGCTGATGAGAAATTAATTCTCTGATTCCCCCTAATTGATGCTGCTGTTTTACTCATAAAACTTTTAAGAAGGGTTAAAAAATATTTTGATTTATAAAAAAATATCAGAAGAAGACAAAAAGAGAGAAGAGGTAAGAGCAAGAATAAGCGTGAAAATTTTGGCGCAATTATCGGTCTTTATTCTTTGTTCTTTATTCTAAAAGTCTTTAATCCAACTTCTAACTGCAACACTGGTATATCTTTTCACAGCGTAATGCAAAATATTTTTAATACTTTTGAGGCAGAAACGCCGCAATATCTATAAACATAAAATCCCTTTCATTACCATGAAAGAGTTGATTTACAATATTTTATAGATTTACAAACAATTATTAGCGCCAAAAGAGGAGCAAAGATACAAAAAGTTATCCACATTCACAACATTTATTCTATAATATATTAACACAAACTATATTACAGATGTCCTCAATGTAAATAAGCCGTAACAATTAGTACTCAAATCTACTCAATACTGCTTACAATAACCAGTAGATCAATCTATCTACTTGATGATTCTATTCCATAAAAAAACCCGGACCGAGGTCCAGGTTTATATTTGTAAGGTAACTTGAATTATTTCAATTCTACTTCAGCACCAGCTTCTTCTAATTGCTTCTTAAGAGCTTCAGCCTCGTCTTTAGAGATACCAGTTTTGATTGGAGCAGGAGCACCATCTACGATATCTTTAGCTTCTTTAAGACCAGCACCAGTTAAATCTTTTACTAATTTAACGATAGCTAATTTAGAAGCACCTGCAGACTTAAGAATTACGTCGAATTCAGTTTTTTCTTCAGCAGCTTCACCTGCACCTCCACCTGCAACTACTACTGCAGCAGCAGCTGGCTCAATTCCGTACTCATCCTTAAGGATAGCAGCTAATTCATTTACGTCTTTTACTGTTAAGTTTACTAGCGTTTCAGCTAAATTTTTTAAATCTGACATTGTTGTAATGTTTTTTGTTGATTATTTTATTTAATTTTTTGAGTCCAATTATTCAGCACTTGGAGTTTCTTCAGTGCTTTCTGCAGCAGGAGCTTCAGGAGCTGCCTCAGCAGGAGTTTCTTCTACAGCAGGTGCAGCAGCTTCTTCAGCTTTAGCTTCTACTGTTTCAGGTTTGTTTTGAAGAGCAGAAACAACTCTTTGAATTGGAGATTGAAGTAATCCGATGATTTCTCCGATCATTTCTTCTCTAGACTTGATATTAGCAAGTGTACCTAGATTTTCGTCTCCAACATAGAAAGTTTCCTGAAGATAAGCAGATTTTAAAGCCGGCTTTTCTTCTTTCTTTCTGAATCCTTGGATTAATTTTGCAGGAGCATTCGCTGTTTCAGCAATCATAATCGCAGAATTCCCTTTGAAAGTAGGGAACATTTCAGAGTAATCTACTCCGTCAATCTGCTCCATTGCTTTTTGTAAAAGTGTATTTTTTACCACTTTTACTTTGATATTTTGTTTGAAAGCCTGTCTTCTGAAATCTGAAGACTTAGCAGCGTTCAACCCTTCTAAATCTGCTACGTATACTACTTTTGCATCCTGAAGCAAATCTTTGATCTCTTGTATTGCTACAACTTTTTGGTCTTTTGTCATTGTCTTAAGGATTTATATTAGTTTACAGATTTTGTATCAATTGCAATCCCCGGGCTCATTGTAGAAGACAAATAAATGCTTTTTACATATGTACCTTTAGCAGCAGTTGGTTTCATTTTGATCAATGTCTGGATTAATTCCTGAGCATTTTCTTTGATCTTAGCAGCATCGAAAGATACTTTACCAATACCTGCATGGATAATACCATATTTATCTACTTTGAAATCAATCTTACCTGATTTTACTTCAGTTACTGCTTTACCAATTTCCATTGTTACAGTTCCTGACTTAGGGTTTGGCATAAGACCTCTTGGTCCTAATACTCTACCTAAAGGTCCTAATTTACCCATAACAGCTGGCATCGTAACGATCACGTCAACATCAGTCCAACCATCTTTGATTTTTTGTAAATATTCGTCAAGACCTACATAATCAGCTCCAGCTTCTTTAGCTTCAGCTTCTTTATCTGGTGTTACAAGAGCTAATACTTTAACATCTTTACCAGTTCCGTGAGGAAGAGATACTACACCTCTAACCATTTGGTTTGCTTTTCTTGGATCTACACCCAATCTTACAGCGATATCTACAGAAGCATCAAACTTTGCAGTGTTTACTTCTTTCACAAGAGCAGAACCTTCTTCAAGATTGTAAGCTCTTCCTTTTTCTACTTTGCTTAAAGCTTCCTTTTGCTTTTTTGTTAATTTTGCCATTTCTCTAAGTTTTAAGCGTTAGTTGGTTTAGCTCCTGTTACTCTCAATCCCATAGATCTAGCAGTACCTGCAACCATAGAAAGAGCAGAGTCCAATGTAAAACAGTTAAGGTCTACCATTTTGTCTTCTGCGATTTTCTTTACCTGATCCCAAGATACAGAACCTACTTTGTTTCTGTTTGGTTCTCCGGAACCTCCTTTAATTTTTGCAGCATCCATTAACTGAATTGCAGCTGGAGGAGTTTTAATTACGAATTCAAAAGATTTGTCTTCGTATACAGTAATTACTACTGGCAAAACTTGCCCAGGCTTATCCTGAGTTCTTCCGTTAAATTGTTTACAAAACTCCATGATGTTTACACCGGCAGAACCTAATGCAGGACCTACTGGTGGAGACGGGTTTGCAGCCCCTCCCTTCACCTGAAGCTTTACCATTTTAAAGACTTTTTTAGCCATTTTTTGTTTTTTAAATTTGAATAATTAATGAGTTTGGAAGCATTTATTATTCAGCAGGTTACCGCACTCACATATAGTAAACCTACTTTTCGGACTGCAAAATTATAAAATATTTTTGAAATAGCAAATGGAATCGATTGATTTTTAGAAAGTTTTTACAGAATTTTCAAGAATAAAAAATCTATTTCTGACTGTAACCCATATCAATAGAAGAAAAAAACCATATCCTTTACTAGAATATGGTTTCTTATTTTAAAATTATTTTTTTCTAAAACCCTGATGGTTTATTAATTGTTTGTGCAGATCCATTTGTTCCGCCAAGATCAGTATTAATATCGCCGATATTCTGCTTAGTGATCAATCTCTTGTAAACCATTAAATAAAACTCTACAGTAAAGTTATTATAAGTTCTGGAAGGATTAGCTGATGTAAAAGCAATTAACTTGCTGTCTGTAAATCCGGCCTTCAAATGCCAGGTACCATTGCTTTTAAATGCAACCACATTAGGAGACCCCTGTGCATTATCATTAATCCCGTTATCTTTATAATCCAAAGCAACACTGGTTGTTCCGTCATTAAGCTTAAATGAATAGTTGTGAGGAACCAAAAGGAAATTATCGGCATCGATCTTTGTATCATAATCCGTAATTCCTGCACCTGGTACCCCTGTAAGGGTAAGTTTAATATAATTAAACAATCCGCTGCTCTCCAGATTAGGATCATATATCTGCAATGAATTTTGAGAAGTAGCCAGAAAGTGACCTCCCGTAGAGGTTGGTTCTCCCGGATTTCTCATATATAAGGAATTTGTAAAGGAATCCCCGTTTACGTCCAGTGTTTCTGTCGGAGTTGTTGTTTTGATTCCTACATTTCCGGTTTGTGCATGCATGATTATTCCCATGCAAGCCATACTGATGATATACAATTTCTTTTTCATAAGTTTTTTATTGAAGTCCTGCTGGGGTGTTAGTTGATACTCCTGAATATCCTGGTGAAGCCGAAGCTGAAACCGATCCGGTAAATGTGCCCCAGTCTTTAATCAATGATCTTTCGTATACATTCAAAGTTAGTGTCCATGTTCCATTTTTAGAAGACACAGTTCCTGCACCTTTAAAAGAAAGGTTAATGCCGTGATAAGTATTGGCTCCGCTCACAACCTTAGTTATCTCTGTAGAATAGGCTCCATATGATTTTGGAGTGGTGGAAGTATTTGCTGCTGAAACAGCGTCACTAAATACTGCACCAGTAATAGCGACTACATATTTATTAGCATCCAATCCTGTATTCAGGTTAACAACTTCATCTTGTTTCACATTTTTCAGGATAACATTGTATGTGTTTACGGGAGCTACATCTCTCAGTGAAATATCAAGCATCTTAACTTTACCAACAGGCGTGGTATCCTTTGACCTTGTAAGAAGAAAATAATTTCCCGTCGCAGGAGAATTCGTGGTATCTATAATATAAGATTCAACCAGTGTTCCTCCTACAACATCTAAGGTTCCCTGAGGATTGCTTGTATTGATTCCCACCTGGGCTTTGGTAGCCATGAAGGCATAAGCCATAAAAAATAGTATGGTGATTTTTTTCATTATGTAAATGTTTTTATTGGATTAAAGGAGATGATGCAGATCCTGTAGTGGAAGCACCCATCGCTTGTGTTTTATTGATTTCTTTAGCATAAGCTCTGTCAAATACCAGTAAGTTAAGAGTCCACTCTCCTGCCGGCAAATTGGAAGCGGGAGCAAAACCTTGGTAGTCTGCCTTTAATTTCCAGGTTCCATTATTATAGTAAGCATATATCTGGGGAACCGGAGTTATCCAGTCCGGACTGTTGGTTCGTACCGGTTGCGTAAAACCAAAAGAAGAAATAACCACCAGAAACTTATCTGAATTGATCTTCGTATCATACTGGTTAACCCAATCCTTATCTCTCGGATCACAGGCTATCTTATACTGGATAAGATTAATTGGCGCCGGTGAATTGGGTACAAAAGAATCATTGTATGCAGTAATCTTGTTTTCAGGAGCGGGAGACTTAATGATAAAAGTATAGTTTTCAGTGGCTCCTAATTTCTCTATCGGATCTTTAAAAAACATTCCCGATGTTTTCATTGTTCCGTTTACAGATAGTTCTTTTTCGGGAATTTTAGTATTAATCCCTACTTTTCCTGTAGCCTGTGCATTCATCAGTACAATGGTACTTGTACAAAGTACCATCGAAATAATTTTCGTCATTGAATTAGTGTTTAAATTATTGTTAAAAAAACAATCCAGGAATTCAAAACAATGACCCTAACCTAGTATAAGGTTAAAAATCACCACATTAGAAAGCCATTTATGTTTTTCGGAGATATACTTCACAATAAGTATGCCACACAATTTATTTTTTAATCTAAACATTTAGTTTTAATTAAATAACTATGTGAAACACGCTTGGATAAAGCATAAAATAAACAACAAACTTATTTTAACTTAAAACAACATTATTTCTGAGAATCTATAAATATCTGAAATAAATAAAAAAAGCCACTCTAGATCTAGAGTGGCTTATATATTATAAGTATTTATTATACTTTTTCTACTTGCATGTAGCTAAGTTCCATTGGAGTTTTTCTACCAAAGATTAAAACAGAAACTTCAATTTTCTTTTTATCTTCCAGAATTTTTTCAACTGTTCCATTGAATCCGTTGAAAGGTCCGTCAATTACTTTTACGTTCTCTCCAACTACATATGGAATTTCAAGGTCGGTAGCAAATTCTGATAACTCATCCATTCTTCCAAGCATTCTGTTAACTTCAGACTTTCTCATGGGAACAGGGTCTCCCCCTTTAGTTAAGCTTAAGAATGATATTACCCCTGGAATATTCTTAATAATGTGAGGTATTTCCCCCATTAAATCTGCTTCAACCATTAAGTAACCAGGATAGTAAGGTCTTTCTTTAGGAACCTTTTTTCCATTCCTAAGTTGAATAACCTTTTCCATAGGAATCACTACCTGAGTAACGTACTGCTCAAAGCCTAAGCGTTTGATTTCTGTCTCAATGTAGTTTTTCACTTTATTTTCCTGTCCGCTGATTGCTTTCAGCACATACCATTTCAATTCGCTCATTATGGGAAAATACTTTTTTAGTTGAACACGTTAATTAGCATTCCTATTATGTTGCTTATTGCTTTTGAAAACAATTCGTCAACTCCAAAGGTAAATAATGCCAGAATAACTGTTGCAATAGTAACTACAATTGTAGATGATTGCAGATCAGCCCATTTTGGCCATTCAACTTTATGTCTGAATTCGTTATAAGAACCTTTTAAAAAATCGATAAATGAACTCATAATTATTATTTGCACGGGCACAAGGATTCGAACCCTGATCAACGGTTTTGGAGACCGGTATCCTACCATTGGACGATGCCCGTAGATTAAAGCTCCGTAAAGAAATTCCTTACGGAAGCTTTATTTATTTAAGATATTAATCTAAGATTTCAGTAACCTGACCAGCACCAACTGTTCTACCTCCTTCTCTGATCGCAAATCTAAGACCTACGTTAAGAGCGATTGGTTGTA
The DNA here is from genome assembly GCF_039645525.1 of Chryseobacterium sp. Chry.R1. Taxonomy (NCBI): domain Bacteria; kingdom Pseudomonadati; phylum Bacteroidota; class Flavobacteriia; order Flavobacteriales; family Weeksellaceae; genus Chryseobacterium; species Chryseobacterium sp. Chry.R1. The sequence goes on along the minus strand of NZ_CP151793.1, from coordinate 1,672,581 downwards.
ACAATTCTACAGTGATTGTTAAGTTATCACCAGGCATTACCATTTCTACACCTTCTGGTAAGAAGATCTCACCTGTAACGTCAGTAGTTCTTACGTAGAACTGAGGACGGTATTTGTTGTGGAATGGAGTGTGACGTCCACCTTCTTCTTTAGAAAGGATATAAACCTCAGCTTTGAATTTTTTGTGTGGCTTAACAGAGTCTTTCTTAGCGATAACCATACCTCTCTTGATGTCAGTTTTTTCAATACCTCTCAACAATAGACCTACGTTATCACCAGCTTCACCTCTATCTAGGATTTTTCTGAACATCTCAACCCCTGTAATTGTAGAAGTTAATTTTTCATCACCCATACCAACGATATCTACAGGATCACCTGTGTTGATAACACCAGCCTCGATTCTACCAGTTGCTACAGTACCTCTACCTGTAATAGAGAATACATCTTCAATTGGCATCAAGAATGGCTTATCCTGATCTCTTACAGGAAGCTCGATCCAAGTATCAACAGCATCCATTAATTCTTCTACAGTTTTGAACCACTGATCATCAGTTTGAGGAGTAGCAGCTGTAGCAGCAGTAAGAGCACCAAGAGCAGAACCTTGGATTACTGGAGAGTTATCTCCGTCATATTCGTAAGTAGATAATAGATCTCTAAGCTCAAGCTCAACAAGCTCTAATAACTCAGCATCATCCACCATATCAACTTTGTTCATGAACACAACAATTCTAGGTACGTTTACCTGACGGCAAAGTAGGATGTGTTCTCTTGTTTGAGGCATTGGTCCATCAGTTGCAGCACATACTAAGATCGCTCCATCCATCTGAGCAGCACCAGTTACCATGTTCTTTACGTAATCCGCGTGACCTGGACAGTCAACGTGAGCATAGTGTCTGTTTGCAGTTTCGTATTCGATGTGAGCAGTATTAATAGTGATACCTCTTTCTTTTTCTTCTGGAGCAGAGTCAATTGCAGAGAAGTCTTTTTTCTCAGCAAGACCTTTACTAGCCAATACAGCACTGATCGCTGCAGTAAGAGTAGTTTTACCATGGTCAACGTGACCAATAGTACCAATGTTCAAGTGTGGTTTGTTACGATTAAACGTTTCCTTTGCCATGATTTAAATTATTTATTTATTGTTTATTCAAATTTTCGGTGTGCAAATATAATGAATTTTTAAATACTAAAATCTTTTTTCTCAAAAATTTTAATATTCAAATCCAAAGAATTACAAACCTAACTATACTTCGATGTATTGAAGTGCAAATTTACACAAATTTCTCGATTGAAAAAATCCTCACAACCGTTTTCTTTAAAATCTCAACTATCTGATTAATTCTGAATATTATAGCAGATTAAAAATAATGAATAGGCGAGTAAATAAGAAAAAGATTTCATATAATTTTAGATTCTGGTTGGTGAAAAAATCACTGAAGAATATCGTAAAAAAGATTCTTATCGATTTATTGACAATAAGAAATCCCGGAAGGTTCATTCCGGGACTTTTTAAATTTTATGTAAAACCTGAAAAATATTATCATTTGTAACCTTTTTTATCAGATATACTTCTCAACGACCGGATAAAAAGATATCCCCCAAAAAGGAAAGATCCTCCCAAAATAATTAAAGATGAAGCATAAGCAGACCCAAACAGGCTAAAGAATTGATTAAAAATGTAATTGATCGCATTACAATCAAAAAAGATAATAAGTAAAAAGTATAGAATCACAAATGCAATTCCCAACAACTTATAGTTAGGCCGGAATACAGCCTGCAAAAAGTTTTTGATTTTCATTTTAAATGTTGAAGGTAATACCCTTGTGGGAATAAACAATGCATAGAATCCTACAGCATAGGTAAATGCTATATTAAACATCAAAAGAACATTTAAATGAAAAAACAGAGTTATTAATATCATCAATCTGAAAAACTTCGGCTTTAAAAAAGCAATAATAAAAACAGATTCAAAAATTACAGTACTATAGTCCAGAAATTCCCAGAAAAACCGGGAGTTGATCTTATCAAACGTATCAGACATCAAATCATGCCACCCTACTCCATATCGGTATTGATAGAAAAAAATCTGTGTGCTCTGTATATCCGTATTAAGCCAGCCTCCTAAAATTTTAGCAAGGCCAGCCGTAAAAATTCCAAATCCCAAAAACATACTAAGCAGAAACATTGGCCAGGATCTCGAAAGTATATCGGTTTCTTTTTCAGGCTCCGGAAAAAAACTATAAGTAGTATTCCATGGTGAAAAAGCCATCACTACAATAGGTAAGGCATAAACAAAAGTATGGTCAATTTTACCAAAAGAAAAAGCATAATTACTGGTTATAAGATAAACGACCATATAAGTTATGGCAAATACTCTTGGCTTAAAGCCTATTAAAATAAGTAACAGGCACAAATACATGCCGTAATAACAAACCGTAAAAAGCCATGACGCGGGAACAGTATCCGTAAAAGATAAAATGCTTATTGGCGGCTGCATCGCACTAGCAGGAATATAAGACACCCAATCCGCATTGGAAATCCCCATCCATAATAAGTACACAGAGAAAAAAATTCTGTAAAAAGCTAAAAATTCGTAACTAGGCTTATAGCTTGTAAAGACCAGTTTTTTAATTTTTTCAATCATTATGTTTGTTAGAACTTGAAGTTGATCAATGTGTCTTTTGTTATCCGGTTAGTAAGCTGTTTCGTCGCAATGTCAAAATCTTTGTTTTCATTGGTAACGAGGATCTCCGAGACCTCTTTATCCGGAAAATTTTCTTTCAATTTTTTGATAACAAAAGCCTTACTTTCTTCCAAATTAACTTTTTTAATATTCCTGTTAAGAATAGATTTTTTGAGTAAATACAATTCCTTTTTATAAGCTGGTAAAGAATTGATCCGTGCATCAAGTATCGGATATTCTTTGGGAAAAAGCAGATTTTTAATCAATGTAACCTGGATGGTTCTTGGAATTTTCTCTCCCAGATAACTATTTTTCACTAAAACAGTATTCGTTCCGTCTTTAAAAAAAACCTGAGCAGTGGTTTTTGTAAATGTAATATATCTTTCTTCTTTAACCGGAAGAGAAGCAAACCCAGGAAAGTTAAATGACGGATAGGGTTCTTCCAGACTTATTTTAAAAAATAATTGAAGAGGTAGAAGTATACCAAAGAATCCAAACAACAGGAGTATATTATTCTGATAGCGTTTCATCAAGGGGATTATCGTGTTTTAATGAGGGAATGTGTTTATTATGTTTGCAAATATAATTTTTTTTTCAATTCGTCGAACTAAATTGAAGCCTGTAAAACATATGTTTTACAGGCTTCAAATATTTTACATCATATTCAGCAGTCAATTAAATTGACGTTGACTTTTTAGTTCTGTTGAAAATCCAGAAAATAATTGGAAAAATAAGTAAAGTAAGTACCGTAGCTGTAATTAATCCTCCAATAATAACAATCGCCAGTGGTTTCTGAGATTCAGAACCAATACCTGTAGATAAAGCTGCAGGTAAAAGCCCTATAGAAGCCATCAAAGCGGTCATGATGACTGGTCTTGTCCTGGATTTCACTCCGGTCATTATTGCTTCATCCAATGCCAGACCATTTTTAATATTTTGGTGAAATTCACTAATAAGGATTACTCCATTCTGTATACAAATTCCCAAAAGTGCAATCATACCCACACCTGCAGAGATCCCAAAGTTCATTCTCGTTACATGAAGTGCTATGATTCCACCGATTAATGCAAACGGTACATTAGCAAGTACCAAAAGAGAATCTTTTATGTTTCCGAAGAGTATAAACAACAGGAAGAAAATCATGAGGATACTCACAGGAACTACCTGTGCCAGGCGATGAGAGGCTCTTTGCTGATTTTCAAACTGCCCGGTCCATCCTATAGAATATCCTTCTGGAAGCTCTATTTTAGCTACCTTTTTCTGAGCATCGGCAATTGTGCTTCCCAGGTCACGGTCACGGATAGAGAATTTTACACCAATGTATCGTTTGATATCATCTCTATAAATGAATGCTGCCCCATTATTCTTAACAATATTACTTATTTCCTTTAGCGGTATTTTTGCCCCATCTTGTGTAGGAACCATCAATGAAGCAATATCATTTTCATCTTTTCTATACTCCTGGGAATATCTCAATCTTATTGGAAATTTACGCTCTCCATCAAACATTTCGGAAGCTGTTTTACCTCCAAAAGCCATCTCAAGAACAGCCTGTGCGTCAGCAGGCATTACACCGTAGGCTGCCATTTTATCTCTATCCAACACCACACTTACCTCCGGCTGGCCTATATTCTTTATGATTCCCGGATCTTTTACTCCATCTACATTTTTTATTTCTTTCAGAACCTCTTCAGCCAATCGATCCAAAGTCTGAAGATTATCCCCATAAATCTTGATCCCGTTTTCGGCTTTGAAGCCGGCTACCGCCTCAGCAACATTATCAGAAATAGGCTGTGAATAATTAAATGTGATTCCCTGATAATTTCTTAGTTTATTATCAATCTCTTTGATCAGTTCATCGTATGAAATTTTCCGCTTCCATTCTTCCCGGGGTTTCAAATTTACAGCGAATTGAACAAAACCAAATCCATTAGGATCTGTTCCGTCATTACTTCTCCCAGTTTGTGCAAGAACATCCGTAACTTCCGAAAAGCTCATAATATCTTTCTTCAAAAGATCTGCGGTCTTTAAGGATTCTTTCAGAGAAGAGCTCATTGGCATTTCGGCGGTGATCCATAAAGATCCTTCATTAAGCTGTGGCAAAAATTCAGTTCCCAGAAATTTCCCCGAAAACAAAGTAACGACCAAAAATGAAATGGCAACGATTAAGCTCATCTTCTTATGTTTAAAAGTATAGCGAAATCCTTTTAAAACAATCCGGTCCCAGAAGTTCACAAAAGGATTATTTTTTTCTTTTACATTCTTATTTAAAAGGATATGGGTAAGAACGGGTACTAATGTTAAAGTAAATATTAATGCTCCTGTCAAAGCAAATCCCAATGTAAATGCCAGAGGTGAAAACATCTTACCTTCCACTTTCTGAAATGAGAAAATAGGGATCAAAGAGGTAATGATAATAAGTTTGGAAAAGAATATCGCTTTACCCAAGCCTGTTCCTGTTTGTTTTATCCATCCTCCTTTAGCCAGTTTATTGAACTTCTCCATTCCATATTTATGGGCTTTATGATCAAGCATTACAAAAATACCTTCTACCATGACGACGGCTCCATCAATAATAATCCCAAAATCCACAGCACCTAATGAAAGAAGGTTCGCACTCATTCCCGCTAGCTTCAGACATAAAAACGCAAATAATAATGACAATGGAATAATAATAGAAACAATCAACGTAGTTCTCCAATCTGCCATAAAGATCAGAACCATTACAGTAACAAGCACAATTCCTTCGATAAGGTTATGCATTACGGTACGGGTTGTGAAATCCATCAGGTTATCCCTGTCATAGAATGTAACCATCTTCACATCTTTCGGAAGAATTTTCTCATTAAGCTCTTTGATCTTGGCTTTTACACCTACCAAAACTTCACGCGGATTTTCCCCTTTTCTCATTACGACAATACCTTCCACTGTGTCTTCGTGGTTATTCAGTCCTGCCTGTCCTACTCTTGGCATTGAGCTTTCATGAACATCAGCGACATTTTTTACCAAAACAGGGTTACCGCTATCATTTTCAATCGTAATATTTCCAATATCAGCCACCGATTTAACCAAACCGATTCCCCGTACTACATAAGCCTGTCCGTTCTTTTCAATAACATCTCCTCCCACATTCAAATTGCTCTTTGTAACAGCATCGTAGACCTGAAGCGGGGTCAGGTTGTATTTATCCAATGCCCGCGGATCAATACTTAATTCAAAAACTTTATCCTGTCCACCAAAAACATTAATATCAGCCACACCTGGCACTCCCCTTAAAGCACGATCCACTACCCAGTTTTGCAAGGTTAATAGTTCCCGGGAATCTTTATTTTTACTCTCCAGTGTGTACCTGAAAATCTCACCGGTTGGTCCGTAGGGTGGTTGTACTTCGGGATCTACCGCATCAGGAAGGCTTATAGTTCGTAGTTGGTTATTAACCTGATTTCTGGCAAAAGTATCGTCCACCCCATCATCGAACAGAATCTTTACAATCGAAAGACCAAACATGGTGGTACTTCGTACACTTGTCTTTTTCTGAACCGGACTCATTGCCAATTCTATGGGTGTCGTTACAAAACGTTCTACTTCTTCTGCGCTTCGTCCGTTCCATTGGGTGATAATCACAATCTGGGTATTGGTTACATCCGGAAATGCTTCAATCGGCATGTTTTTGAAACTGATAAAACCCGAAATGGCCAAAATTGCGACCCATATGAAGGTGAACGCTTTATTTTTAAGCGAAAAAGCAATTATATTTTTAATGAATTTATTCATAATAGTTTAAATTGATGACTCGAAAAGCCGTTTAAAAAAATGACTTTGATTTAGTTATTAAGAGAACGATAAATCAGCAATTGATTCTCGGTAATTACCTGTTCCCCCTCAACTAATCCATCAGATATATATGTTGTATCACCTACTTGCTTCAAAACCTTAACTTCTTTAACCTTAAGATTAGTTCTGGATTTAAAAACCACCACAAAACTTCTGTTATCATCAAAAATAACCGCCTTGGAAGGAACCGTTAATGCCATATCATTTTCGGAAGTTGAAACTTTGATTGTTGCTTTACTATCAGGAATCAGCAGCCCGCTTGCATTGTCCAAAACAACTCTCGCCTGCATGGCGTTGGTTTGAGGATCGATAATTTTAAATATTTTATCAATTTTCCCATAAAACACCTTGTCAGGATATGACAATGTAGAAACTTCAGCCTTCATTCCAAGACTTATTTTATCAATATCCGATTCATTAACGTTCATAATTGCCCATACATTGGTTGTATTGGCTACGTCAAAAATATTATCACTCCTATCTGTTCTAAGCTGCATATCCTTATTGATATTTTTTTGAACAATGTATCCACTGATAGGAGCTAAAACATTATAGATATTTCCTTTTTTCACATTATAAACCGTACTTATCGCACTCGCTCTCTGCAGTTGGTCCTGTGCCTTTTGCAGCTGGCTCTTGGCTTCCAGAACATCTCTTTCAGTATTAAGCTTACCTTCGTACATTTCCTTGGCCACACGAAGATTGTTCTGAGCAACGACCAGATCCGTTTTTGCATCACTTACATCTTTCTGTACCTCAGCAAGCTCAGTACTTCTGATTGTCGCCAAAACCTGACCCTTCGTTACATGATCACCCAATTCCACATTGACACTTAAAACATTTCCTCCTACCAAAGGGTATACATCGATGTAACTGTTTTGATCTGCGGATATTTTACCGTAAAAATTATAATTATCCTGAATGTACTTCTTCTCAACTTTTGCAAGGACGATCGATTTAAGCATAGTATTGCTTAGTTCAAAACCTTTCGGCATTGCCACTTTCTGTTCTTCTTTTTTTGAGCAGGACAATAATGCAATGGCTACAAATAATACAATTATATATTTTTTCATTTTTTTAATAGAAGATTTTAGTTTGTACTAGCTGATTAAGTTGTTCAGCCGATTGGATGATATCATTTTTCATATCATAGATCTGAAGGGCAGTTTGTCTGTAACTTTCCATAAAGTCAGTAAACTCAATAAGGCTTACATTTCCCTTTCTGAAATTATTTAACATTCCATTATAAACAAGATCCAGATTATTGAGATCTGTTGCTTTAATTTCTGCTAATTGATCATATTGATTTTTCCATGTTCTGTACAAGGATTGCACTTTTGTTTCCAAATTGAGTTTTTGATACTCTGCATTTTTTTGGTTCTGTTGGATAGCGTAATTTGCTTTTTCAACATTTCCCTGATTGCTTTTCCATAAGGGTAATGGAATCCCTACCATTAAATTGATCTCATTTTTGAATGTTCCTCCATTCTGATCCCATCCGGCTCCCACATTAATATCCGGAACATTTAAAGATTTCTGCCATTGAGCATAGAGTTTGCTATTATCAATTAACTTCATGTTATATTGATAATCTGCATTATTCTCCAATGCTTTTCGCTTCAGATCTTCTTCATCTCCGATGGGTTGGGTAGCCAAAATTTCCCGTGCCTCAGCCTCAGAAAGCTCAGGTTCTATATCTTCCGTAATTCCGGTTAAAACTTTTAAATTTTGTTCAACATCCAGAATATTTTTATTGATTTCTACTTTGTCGTTATTTAGCTGAATTACAATACTCTGCAACCTCACTTCATCTTTAAGCGATACATTTCCCTTTGCAGACTGGACCTTATAAGCGCTCAAAAGTTCTTTCATATACCCCAATTGCTTATTGATATTTTCCAACTTTAATTTTTGGAAGTAGAGATTATAATAAGTAGTATGCAATTGTGTTTTGAGGTCAACGAGAAGTTGGGAAAATTGAAGTTGAGCCAGTTCTTTGTTAGATTTTGCAAATGCAATTTCGTTTTTCTTTTTTCCACCCATATAGATGAGCTGGGTAACCTGTGCTCCCTTTGCGTGTCCAACATCAAACACTTTCTTACCTTCAGGATTATAGGCATTGATCTGCCCGCTCAATTGTGGAAGATCCCAGATCTTAGCCTGTAAAATATCAGCATCGGCCATGTTGATATTATACTGCTGGGCCAGCAGCTGAAGGTTGTTCGTCTGGAAAGCTTTTTCGCAATCCAGAAGAGACATTTGCTGTTGTGCTGTCATGAATGAGGAAATGACAACAAACAATCCTGCAATTTTGTTCATTCTTTCAATTTTATGAAAACAAAAGTGCTAAGACATGATTAAAACGAACTTAAATGAGCCTTAAAAAAAAATTAAATTTTAGAAAATATCACACTAAACTTGTTAATATTTTCCGATGGAGAAGAGTAAATAATATCTGCACCATGGTATTCTAAAATTCTTTTTACAATCCGAAGTCCCAATCCGGAACCCGAAATATTCTGTGCATTATTCCCCCTCATAAAAGCCTCAAATAATTTCGACTGTTCATTCTCAGAAATGGTACTTCCCTGAGAAATAACATCCACAATCAGTTTTGAAGCAGTTTCAGTAATGAGAACATCTACTTCAATATTATCTGAATAAACCGCCGCATTTTTGAACAGGTTAATAAATACGATGTCCAGCAATGATTGTATTCCTTTTATAGTTAATAATGCTTGTTCTGAAGTTTCTTCAGAAATTAAAAAATCCATTTTCAGATCCGGATAACTTTTTTCTACTGTTTCGAAGGAACTGAATATAACTTCATCAATTCTTACTTCTTCATATAAACTTTGAATGTTCTCTTTGTCAAATTTAGTCAGAAGCAGCAGGGAATTAGTTAGGTCAGATAATTGATAAACATCTTTCTGAATCTGCTTTAATGAAGATAAGGTCTCCGGAGAATGCTGTTCGAACTTGATCAGATTCTCCAACTGGAATGCCATTCTTGTAATAGGCGTTCGGATCTCATGCGAGGCACTCGCCGTGAAATCTTTTTGCGATTGAAAAACATCGTTCAACCGTACAATCATGGTGTTAAATGATTGTGCTAATATACTAATTTCATCTTGTGATTGTTGTACGGGCACTTGTGTAGTTAATTTATGTGCGGTAACCTCTGAAATCTCTTTATTAAGATCTTCCAGGGGACGCAAAAACTGCCCCATAAAATAATAACTGAAAAGCCCAATGAGAAGCGTACTCATTACATAAGCCGTAACAAGCAAATATTTTAAATAAGATAATTTGGATTTCCCATTGCTGTCGTAGGCACTGGTTAGAATATAGTAGTTTTCTCCTTTTATATTTTTAAGTGCAGCATATATTTCGGGAATGGTTTTCTCGGTGTATATCGTTTTTCTTTGATCCAGCTCTTTTAATAAGGCAGCATCCCAGGTAACATTCCGGTCTTTTATTGTACTATAGATTAATTCTTTGTCTGCATTAAATATCAAGATTTTCTCATTGAGAAGGATATTATCTGCATTTTCATTGAAAAAAAGAGGAGCTTCGGCTTCGAAGTTTTTAGATTCGGAGATAAAATGAGAGGTAAACTCGAGTCTTTGGCGAAACCTTTCTTTAAATTCATCTCTTCTAAAATCATTAAAAGACATATATATAATCATCATCACTATACCAAAAAGTAGTGAGAAGGCAATACTTAAATTTAAAGCAATCTTCCTTTTTAATGACATTTATAGTGGACTTAAATAATATCCAAAGCCTGATCGGGTATGAATAAGTTTAACTTTAAAATCTTTATCGATTTTCTTTCTTAGAAAATTAATATATACCTCAACAGTATTTGTATTTGTATTAAAATTGTGTTCCCATACATTCTCCGTAATCTGTTGTTTGGATACCGTTCTTCCCTGGGCTTCTGCCAGGTAAGCTAACAATTGAAATTCTTTCAGAGTTAGGGTAATTTCGTTTCCTCCTCTATAGACTTTTTGTTCAGTCTTATTGATGATGAGATCATCAATTCTTATGATTTCCTGATCTGAAGTATCTACCGGCATTTTTCTCCTCAAAAGAGAATTTACCCTTAAAAGCAGTTCTTCAAACTGAAAAGGCTTAACAAGATAGTCGTCAGCAAGTCTTGTAAAGGCATCTTTCTTATCAGAAAGATCTCCATATGCCGAAATAATGATGATAGGTGTATTTTTATCGAATGAACGAATGGTTTGGCAAACATCCAATCCGTTTATTTTGGGAACATTAATATCCAGTAAATAGAGATCGTACGAATTATTTTTTATCTGACGAAGAAAAGTCTCACCATCATAAATCTTATCACATGAAAAATTGTTTGATTCCAAAAACTTACAAAGTTCCGCGGAAAGAATGAGGTCGTCTTCTAATAAAAGTATATTCATCAAAAAATATTTATACGAATTTAACGAAAATTTTTATGATTTTTAAGGAAAATCATCTGCAGATGATTGAAATGAAAAGCATCAGAAAAAAGAATATATTTTATTAACAGAAAATACATTAAACAAAAAAAATCCCGAAACAATTCGGGATTAAAGCCAGAGCCAACTACGGGACTTGAACCCGTGACCTCTTCCTTACCAAGGAAGCACTCTACCGCTGAGCTAAGTCGGCATTAAGCAAAAAAATCACACTTTAATAGCATGATTTTTTTTGAGCGGAAGACGGGGGTCGAACCCGCGACATTCAGCTTGGAAGGCTGACGCTCTACCAACTGAGCTACTTCCGCAATTTTGTTTCCAAAACTATTGGTAAACGCTGTGCAAACTTATAAAAAACCTTTTAAATCTGCAAGTTTTTTTTTAAATATAAAATGTGGGAAGAGCAGGATTCGAACCTGCGAAGCCGAAGCAACTGAGTTACAGTCAGTCCCATTTAGCCACTCTGGAATCTTCCCTCATGTTTATATTAAATTGAGCCTCCAGAGGGATTCGAACCCACGACCCCGAGATTACAAATCACGTGCTCTGGCCAACTGAGCTATGGAGGCAATTTAAACTGTCTGAGGCTATCCGAAGGCAATCTATCTTAAGCTGTATCAGGTTTAAAAAAAATCACGCCTTGTGGTGTGATTTTACTGAGCGGAAGACGGGGGTCGAACCCGCGACATTCAGCTTGGAAGGCTGACGCTCTACCAACTGAGCTACTTCCGCAATTTTGTTTCCAAAACTATTGGTAAACGCTGTGCAAATCTATAAAAAACCTTTTAAATCTGCAAGTTTTTTTTCAATATAAACAGTGGGAAGAGCAGGATTCGAACCTGCGAAGCCGAAGCAACTGAGTTACAGTCAGTCCCATTTAGCCACTCTGGAATCTTCCCTAGTTTATATTAAATGAGCCTCCAGAGGGATTCGAACCCACGACCCCGAGATTACAAATCACGTGCTCTGGCCAACTGAGCTATGGAGGCAATTAAAAAAAAGAATTCAAAAGATCACTGTTCCCTTTTTGCGAGTGCAAATATAGAACGGATTTTTTGAATTCTCAAATTTTTATGCGATTATTTTAAACTTTTTTTCTAAGCTGTTTCTTTTTTCTTGATTAATAGCTTCTTAGCAGTATCAACACAAAGATCCAAACTCTCTTCAAAACTTACAGCCGTCTTTTTTACTACAATATCGTCACCTGGAACCGCCAAAATAAGTTCAGCAGTTTTATTTGATTTATCCGAATTATTTTCAACCTTCAGGAAGATTTTGCACTCGTGAATTTTGTCATAAAACGTTTCAAGTTTGCTTACTTTTTTTTCGATGTGTGATTCCAATGGTTCGTGTGGAGTTAAACCAATTGATTGTACTGTGATCTTCATAATTCTTCTTTTTTAGACGCTCTAGGATGAGCCTGATTAAACACTTTTTTCAATTGTTCTATATTAGCATTCGTATACACCTGCGTACTGGCCAGACTCGAATGTCCTAATATTTTTTTTACTTTTGAGATCTCCGCCCCATTATCCAAAACGTGTGTAGCAAAGCTATGTCTTAGAATATGAGGACTTCTTTTTTGCTTCGAAGTTATAAGACTAAGGTACTTATTTACGACTACATAAACAAATTTTTCCGTGAGTTTTTTCCCCTTCTTATTAACGAAAAAACAGTTCTGAAACTCATCGAGAGGTCTTCTTAATGTTAAATAACTTCTTAATAAAACAGTCAAATCTTCAGATATGGGAACATATCTTTCTTTGTTCCCTTTACCTATAATTTTCAACTCATTTCCATCTAAGTTTACATTCTCAAATATCAAGCCACAAAGTTCGGACTTACGGATTCCGGTCTGGTACAGAACTTCTATGATACACTGATCAAGAATTTCATGCGGCTCTTCAAAAATGGTATTATTAAGCACCTCCATTTCTTCTTGTGAAATAGGAATTTGTTTTTCGGCATAAAACTTAAGAGAGGAAATACTTTCAGTGGGCGAAACAGTAATTTCACCGATCTTTAAAAGAAAAAAATAAAAACTTCGAAGAGAGGAAAGCTTTCTGTTAATACTCCTCTTGGATATATTATTTTCACTTAGTGCCACTATGAAATTCCTGACTACCCTTTTATCGGCTTTGGAAATATCATCGGAAGATTCTGTTTTGAGAAAAAAATAAGAAAAATCTTCCAGGTCTTTTTTATAGCTTGTAATAGTATGAGGTGAATACCTCTTTTCGAATTGTAAATATTCTAAAAATTTATTCAGCATCATGGATTACATATAATATAAAAAATTCACTCCTCAAATATAAGTATATTTAAGAAGTGAATTTAATATTTGTTTAAGAAAAATTTCTTAAGCTTGCTCCTCTTTGCTTAACGCTCTTTGTTTATAAGCCGCTTTTAATCTAGCTTGTCTCAAAGTTACAGAAGGCTTAACAAACTGTTGTCTCGATCTTAATTGACGAACTGTTCCAGTTTTATCAAATTTTCTTTTATATTTTTTTAGTGCTCTATCGATGGATTCACCATCTTTTACAGGAATTATTAACATACTTTACATCTCATTTTGGATTGCAAAAGTAGATATTTTTTTATTAATATGCAAAATTTATTTCTTTTAATTTAAAATAACTCATGTTTCAGAATTGCATACATTTTTCATACCTTTGGGATATACGATTTTAAAAACACAGTTTAAATAACAAAAAAACATGAAAAATTATCTATCCTTAAAAGCTTTGCCTTTAGTTTTTGCTTTGACATTTCCTGTGATAACTCATGCACAGGTTGGCATTAATACAACAAATCCCAATACTAATGCCGTATTGGATGTAAATTCGGCAAACAAAGGACTTTTACCTCCCCGGGTTGCTTTAACAGCCACCTCCCAGTCCGCTCCTCTTACTGCACATGTAGCCGGAATGGTAGTTTATAATACAGCTTCTGTAAACGGACTATCTCCTGGTCTCTATTTAAATGACGGAACAAAATGGGGCCAATTGAATGTAGTTTCAGAAACGGAAGGTACCGTATTGACTAAAGTAAAATACAGAGGTCGAAATCTTGACACCAATGGATATGATAAACCAACACTCAAGGTTCCTTCTATGAATATGGAGTTCAGATTTGCAACAACTTCCGGATCTACTTATCTTGAAGTAAGATTACTGTCAGCACCTGCAGCTACGATCACCTACTATGCAAATGAGCTATGGTTTGGAAACAGTACAAATGGAGGTAAACAATCAGTTACCTTTACTACAGCAAATTGGGACACGTGGTCCAGAAGTCTTTCCAATGGGGTTTGGAATAATTCATGGGGATATCAATATCAGATCTCCACAGGCAGCGGTGTAGTACCGGGAAGTAATGACTTATTAGCAGGAAATTTTTATGGCTTTAATAATTATGGAAATGGTGCAGGCCCGGATAATGAGATGTATGTACTCGCATTTGAACAGTATTAATCTTATAACATTATTAAAATATATTACAGTGCCGGAAAAATTTCCGGCACTTCTCATACAATAGAGTTTATGCAATATGAACTTTATTTAAACAAAAAGTAGTATCTTTGCACTCACTTTATTCATGGGGTTGACTGGTTTCGACAGCAAGATCAATGGGTAAGTAAGCATGCAGAGAACCGTAGCGCGATCTCTGTAATCCCTTGCTACAAAATTTTAACTGGCAACGAAGAGTTCGCTCTTGCAGCTTAATATCGAAGTTTAGTAGATTCAAGCGCTTTCCCGAAGATTTTAGTAGGGAAGCAAGATATTCCACAAATGCTCTGTTCTGCGGCGTTTGATCCTGGGATATAGGAATGCAGAAATAAGGTTTTAGATGCTTCGGCTAAAACTCGAAAACCTCAGAAGATAAGCTGGAAGTTGGGTGTCTGCTCTCTGCCTCCAGTCGAAAACCAATAGTAGAATAAGCATGTAGAAAGCTTATGTATTGCTTGTTTGGACGAGGGTTCGAATCCCTCCAACTCCACCAAAAACCCTGTAATCAACTGATTTACAGGGTTTTTTATTTTTAGGTGCTGTTTTAGGTGCTAATTTCAAATTATTTTTTCTTTCATCTTTATTTACGGAAATCGATTAAAAGATTAACATCTATCTATTCAAAATTATACAATGTAGATTTAAAAAATTCACGGTTCATCTTTAAAATCTGCACTTTAATAATTTTACATATTTTCTAAGCAAAGAATACAAACAATTAAGCTAGTATAATTTTTTCTTGATACGCAGTATTCAGCTCGTGAGTTTTGTTTACGATTTGAAATCACTTAGAAACTTATTTGTAGTATTAAATAATAAATATACATATATGCTAAAAGTCCAATCGGAATTATCCAGTTAAGAATATTTATAATAATCAATGTACGTCTTTGACGTTTTAATTCCTTATTAATTTCCTTTGTCGAGTTTCTAATCGTCTCAGATAATTTAGATGCATCTTTCCTTGTTTCGAATAATTGCAAATAATTTTTTTTATTAGTCATAATTATCGACAACGCCTTTAATTGATTTATAATAAAAAAATGCATTAACAATGCGAACATAAAAGATGCTAAAAGAATAAAAAGATTTTTATCTTGAATAATGTTAGTTGTATCGACATTTGTATATACTAGCAATATAGATGCTGGAATTGCTATTAATTTTGTTTGTGAATCATTAATTACACTTCTAATATTTTTATGAAAATCAGAAACCGCATTATCAAGCTCTATCTTTAATTTGGCGTGGGCTCCTTTTTTATATTAACATTTGTTACAATAATCACAAAATTTCAGCTTAGACGGTATCCGGCTTTTCGTAAGTGCTTGTTTTAGCAAGTACTATTAACTGTTATTTTTATAAGTTATAACATTCTCCCTAAATAAATATGCTTCAGACGAACCTAAATCAACCATTCGGTTTAAAATCCATACATAGTCATCAATTAGTGTTTTGTCGCTTTTGATTTTTGAAATGTGATTGTAGAAAAGTCCTTTAATCATTCTATCTGATGAAACTGATGTCAAAGATAACGAACTGATAGGATTTGATTTAAAAACATCTGTCAGCCAACTGATACCTTCTGGTAAAAATTCTTTTCCTCCAATTGTTGAAAACACATTTATTACTGACAAAGCATTATTTTTTCCTTTTTCAAGAAATATTTTTTTGTAGAAATCTTTCTTGCCACATAAAACATTCCAGTTCTTTTCGTTGGGATTGCTTTGATAGTCCCAGAGCAAATATCTAATGTCCAACAGAAGCTTTTTGATTAGGGGTGAAACTTTCAGCAAACTGATTTATATTTTTTCTAAAGAAATCAAAAATTCAGCAGGAATATATTTTTGATTTGTTCCAGGTTTAATTGACATATTTGTTATTCTTATGGGAAATAGACAACTTAGATAACTCTTGGTAGATACTTTCTTCGAAATCATTAGGTTTGATAATGACTGCCCTCGAAAATGTTCCTTTGTCAAATTGGCATTATATTCATTTTCCATCACCTCAATAATTGTGGTGTCCTGAAAACCTGGATTAATAATATGATTATCTTTCAAAAATCGGTGAATTCTAATAAGTACGATTTTTGATCTACAACAAGTAGGTTGTGATTTTAATCTATGAATTCTTGTCTTTCAAAATATTCAGTGAAATTCTTAGAGTAGATTTTCTAAGTTAGAAAAATGCTATTTGAAATGAAAAAGTAATTTTTTTCATCATTTGTGTTTTTTAATTCTCTCTTTTATGAGAGGCTTTTAATAAAAGTTGAAATAAAAAAACCTTGACCAAATTTGGTAAAGGTTGAATTGTAGTTTTATATTAAGTAAGAAATTTATATAATTAAAACAGGAAAGCATAATGGATTAATTCATATAAATTAAGATATGTAATGTTGAATATAATTTATTTTATTCTTGTCTGTCAAATATTTGAATATGATATCCCTCATCAGAAGGATAATATAATTCTAACTTTTTATCCTTGAGTATAAAGTGATGGTCACCTCCAATTCCAGGGCACTCACTAGCCTCCAATCTGAAAACTTTGTCTGGATTTCGTTTCTTTTTAAAATAGTATTTTCCTACTGACTTATTTTCTATCATTTCTTTCCAATTGCCAGTACATAAATCACGATTAGATATAAAGGTTCCATCTTTTTTTAGAGTTAGAAACATATTGCTTTCAACTTTATGTGGAATTAAAGAGGAACGCATAGCATAAGCATCATCACTATTTACCACACTCATAAGTTTCCAATTTCCTGTTACTGCATTTCTATAAGATTTACAATTTATTAATGAGAAAAGAATAAATATTAAAAATAAATATTTCATAAGATAATTATTTAAATTTTATCCATTTTTTAAAAAAACAAAAAATGACCCACGACGAGCTTAATATAATTAGAATTGCTCTAACTAAATTATCAATTCTTTCATTTCGTGCTGTAAAAAACTCTGCAGATAAATAAAATATAATTACACATAATAAAACAAAAATGTAATTAAATCGAATAATTTTATTTTTAAATAAATAAAAAATGATAATTAAGTAAATGAATACGTATATGAACAAATAAATTATAAGAATGGCAAAAAGCCAATAGATGCTTATAAAAACGTCCATTATATCATTATGTATAATGTTAAAATCTATATTAAAAATTACTACTATCAATATGAGTAAAATAGATAATAAAGCAACTTTTAATATTTCCTTAATTATTTGCATCCTAATGAACTTAATGATTTATTTCCTTTTATATAATCCTTTATCTTAACCCAATCTGGTCTGTATGTTTTTGGCGGCATGATTGTAGCTCCATTTTCTCCACCTCCATTATCTTTTACAAATTTCTTTAGCTTAGTTTGCATTCCCTTCCAAAGTTCATCAGCTCCATTAAAAGCAGGATTCTTTTCTGGTGGAAATGCATTAAAAATAGGTAAATTTACTCTATCAACACCTCTTGTGTAAATATACATATCTTGACCTGACATATAATAACTAAAGAATCTATTACCAGACACTGGATGTTCACTATCCCATGGACTTGTAATTGTTGTAAATACCCACGCATTAGTACTCACTCCAGAGCATATTACTGTACCGTTATTATGACCTACTATTACTGGAATATAAATACTGATGAGTGCATTTAAAGGATTTGCTTAATTCCACAATGCAGTATCATTAACCACTAAGTTTGTATCTACAACAGGCGTAAACTTTTCCGCGAAATTAAGATGTAGCCTGAAATAATCAAAAAATTCCTTTGGTGTAAATTTTTGAGTAGTACCAGGCTTATTGGCTAAATTAGATATTTTAACAGAAAATAAGTCCATATTTAATGATTTACCCTTTGCATTATCTAAATTTTGAGAGGCTTTTGATAAAAGTTGAAATAAAAACCTTTACCAATTTGGTAAAGGTCAATTGTAGTTTTATATTAAGTAAGATAATTATATAATTAAAACAGGAAAGCACAGTGGGTTACTTCATATTAATCTAGATATCCAAAAAATAATTTATTTAATTAGATTCTTATAAAATCCTTCAATTATATTTCCTTTTTCCTTTATTTTTTTATCCGAATTTAGAATACCCATTGCAAAGCTTGCTCCAATTGGTGTATACCCTAGATTTAAACAAGCTTTATTAATTAAAGTTGCTTTTAATATAGCAGCATAAGGGTCTGGTAATTTATTATGTTCCTTATAATTCTCTATAATTGTTAAATATTTAGGATTATTAAGTTCATTATTAATTTTATCAGCATCAGCTTTTGTTTTTACTTTTTTTAACTTTAGTGACTCTTTCATATATGACAGTTTATAGAGACTCATTTCAAAATTATTTTCTAATTGAATTGTATCTGTCTTATAATTAATCATTGCTTCTTTTGTTAAATGAGAAATATCCCTTATAATTGAATACTCATTTATATTTTTCTTTTTATAAATTGAAATACTAAATCTATCTATTGGGTAATGGTCTGTTGTTAATGGAATGCTATCAAGACTTTCTAATTTTACCACTAAATAATCTGGTTGTTTTTCAGCTATATCCCATATTTTATAATGACCTTTATACTTATTTATATCAATTTCATCAAAAGATTGCAGAGAAAATGTTGTTGATGTGTATAATGTGTCATGAGATTGTTTATAAACGTGCATTTCATCAGGACCAATAAAATAATAAGGCTCTTTAAATAATTGTGAATTTATTGAATAAAATAGGCCTAATAAAAAAAAATAAAAAAACTTTTTCATAAGAATCGTACTTAGTTAAAATATTTATTAAAAATATACCAATTTACTAGTCCCAAAATTCCAACTATCAGTAGACAAAAGAAATCTATTTGAGTATTAAAAAATATAATTGCAACATTATAAATTAAAAGTAAATATAAAACTTGTAGGGATATTGTATTACTGAACTTTCTAATTATAAAAAATAAACAAATATATAAAGGTAAATAAACGCTTAAACCTATAATTAATACTTCATATAAAGCAAAATAATAAAAATAAAATTTTAATGTTGAACTTACGAAATTTAAAGGATTAATAAGAATTAAACTATCGTATTCTTTATTCGACGAATTAACAATTATTCCAAAAAATATTTGAAGAATATTTTTTGTGAAAATAAAAACAATTGTTGCTAATAATAACTTAGGTACATTTTCAATAAATTTCATAGACTGAAGAGTTAAGGGCATCCTAAACTTGATATAGGGGCATTATTTTTTAAATAGTTTTTAATCTTCGCATAAGCAGGCCTATATGTTTTTGGCTCTAACTTATTTGCCAATCCTCCATTTTGAGGTGAATTAATATAATTCTCTAATTTAGTCTGCATACCTTTCCATAATTCATCTGCTTTTGAAAAAGCAAAGTTTTGAGTTAAATATGTAATGGTTGCATTACCTATTGGCTTTGTAAATCTATCAACTCCTCTTGTGTAAAGATACATAAAACCATTATTATCTATAAATAACCAAATAATCTATTTCCACTTACAGGGTGCAAGCCATCTAAATGCAATGGTGCTTGAATTGTTGTGAAAACCCAAGCCTGAGAATTGTAGCCTGAACAAATTACAGTTCCATTATCACCAGGGATTTCAATATGAATTAAAGCTCCTAATGGATTGTTTGAAAACCAGAGGGCTGTATCATTTATCCCATATGAGGTATTTACAATAGGGGTGAAACTTTCAGCAAACTGATTTATATTTTTTCTAAAGAAGTCAAAAAACTCGGAAGGAGTATACTTTTGATTTGTTCCTGGTTTAATTGGCATATTTGTTATTCTTATGGGAAATAGATCCATATTGATGTTTGAACCTGAAGCTAGGTCTAGATTTTGTATTGTAAATTCATCCTGATACCAATTTGTATTACTATTTATACTTTTCAGTTTGTCTTTTATACTTTGGGGAATAGGATGGTTAGCTACGTTTTTCCAATCATCTAATTCACCACAAGGAATATCCACGAGTAAGTTAGGGTTTTGTGTTAGAGCATTATCTAGATCCTTTAATCTTGTTTTAAGTTGTTCCCAACTAGTATCAGGATTTTGAATAAGAAACTCAAGTGCCCAACTTACAAATTTATCTTTCTCTATGCCAGACATGGATGCATTTGCCGGATCCCTGTACCAACCTGCCAGTTGATTCAGCTTTTCAGTAAGAAAAGCATCACCACCGTTAATTTTAAAATAGCCTTTTATTGTTAAAAAAGTGTAAAGATAAGCACTCAGCATACTCACTTTTGGATTTAAGGTCAGTAGGTAAGCTTGAAGCTGAATATTAAGCTGTCTATTTTCTTGACATTGAACATCATTAGCTTCACATACGTTATATGCTTCTCCAAAATTTTGAAATATAAATGTGTTATAAAGATTTTCAGGAAGCGTGGTATTTCCTCCTCCCGTAATTCCACCTCCTCCAGAACCTCCTCCATTAGAGCCTCCAGGACTTGTTCCAGGATTTGAACCTCCAGGAACTGTTCCTGATGGAACACAATGGGTATCATCTACAGACATTACAATAATCTGGGGTGCTGATGCTCCTGTTAGTTCGCATTGACTTGGATTAGTATGATGGTCAGAACTTACACAAGGAATAACTTCATAATTTACAACTAAACATCCTATATATTCAGAGTAAGTATATCCACTTCCTTTATTTGAATTATTTGAGCCAACATTAAGATCATTAATTTTGTAAATACTTACTTTCCCCTTAATATCTTCAGGTTTAGCAGCATTTTGGAAAGTTTGTACTTCCTGCTTTGAAAGATGATATTGAATAAGGAAACCCGAATAACTTCCATCAGTTTTTTTTCTTATTACAAGGTTTTCAATATCCTGAGAAGGGGAGATTCTATTAACCTCGAATGTGTATGTAGTAGTGCCACTTTTTTCTATCACTCCAGCATAATCTGTCATAATAACTGCTCCATCTAAAATAGGATCATTACTTTTGTTTTTAGGATTAGCTCTAAAAAGTTGCGTTTGTATTCCTGAAAGCTTTGACCAGAGCACTTCATCTTTTTTTATCTCTCCTCCATTGATTACATAATTCTTAGAAGTGTTGTTTTGAGATTCCTGATCAACATACAGACTTTCCTGCCTACATCCAAAGAATAAAAATACTGAAATCATCAGTAATAGAAATTTGATTTTTTTCATCCGTTTTAATTATTAATTTTAAAATCTTGCAAATTTAACCTTTTTTAGCATTCATTAAATTCACTTTAAAAAGATTTAAATGAATTACATCATGATTTTAGTCGCTAATTTTCAAATTTTTACATTTTATATAATACAAATATATTATAGCGTAGCGACGGAACTTGTCGTGTTAAATTTATAATTCAAATAATACAATAGAGGCCGGAAATCTTTGCTATATGAATAGTGTTTTGAGAGATTCTGATTATAATGGCGAGGCTTTTTAGTAATGCAACGGGAAAGGTGTCAAGTTTAATACCTGATATTAACAGATTAGATAATTCTTTGTATTTCCCTTATAATTATTCCAAATATTTAATTAATTTTATAGTTATTTGTATTTTGAATTATTAAAATTAATTTAATAAAGATTTTCATTTTTTTTATTTCCACAAAAGCTAATAAAACCGAAACATCATAAAATTAAACATATAAATTATGAAAATTAAACAATTATTTTATCTGGGAATCTTTATGCTTTCCATTTCCCTGGGGAAAGCACAGGATTTTTTTACTACTATTAGTGAAAGATCCATTAAAGCAGATCCTAAAAGCAGAACGGTACAACCTGAAAAGTTCCTTACGTACAGCCTGGATGTCAATGGCATAAAGAGCTATT
Organism: Chryseobacterium sp. Chry.R1; assembly: GCF_039645525.1. NCBI lineage: Bacteria > Pseudomonadati > Bacteroidota > Flavobacteriia > Flavobacteriales > Weeksellaceae > Chryseobacterium > Chryseobacterium sp. Chry.R1. Next base: position 1,650,214 of record NZ_CP151793.1, on the reverse strand, counting down.
TCAGTACTGTTCCTGAACTAAAAGACAATGACCCTAAAGACAAAGCACCTATCATTGTCCTTCCAATGCCAGATGGTACAAAAGCAAAATTTAAAATCTGGAAATCTTCAGTGATGGCTCCCGAACTTGCTCAGAAGTTTCCACAGTTGGTTACCTTTACAGGGCAAGGAGTTGACGATCAATACGCTACTATAAAGCTGGATTTTACAGAGCTTGGATTTCATGCTCAGATAAAATCGATTGTAAATGGAGATACTTACATTGATCCTTACTCAAAAAACAATATCAACAATTATATCATTTATAAAAAAAGTGATCTGATTGACAGAAAACCAAGAACTTGTGCAACCAAAGACGAAGATATTGTTCCCGAAAAAAAAAGCGTACAAAAAAGCGTTACTCCAAGCGTAGGTACTCAAATTAGAATTTTCAGATTTGCAGTAGCCTGTACCGGTGAGTATGCCCAAGCTGCAACAGGATTAACATCTCCCACGGTTGCTCAAACTCTTTCAGCTATTGTTACCTCAGTAAACAGGGTAAACGGAGTATACGAACAAGAGGTTGCGGTAAGGCTCATATTAATTCCCAATGAAACTAATATCATCTTTACAAATCCAACAACAGATCCTTTTACAGGTAATGATGACGCATATACTTTGATTGATGAAAGCCAGGCTCAGATTGATACATTAATAGGCAATGCCAATTATGATATAGGACATACTTTCAGTACCGGAGGTGGTGGACTTGCCGGATTAGGAGTAATATGCAGTACAGGAAATAAAGGAAGCGGAATTACCGGATCTTCTAATCCTGTAGGAGATCCGTATGATATAGACTATGTTGCTCACGAAGTAGGACATCAGTTTGGAGGGCCACATACATTCAATGCAACAACAGGAAGTTGCGCGGGTAATCGAAGCGCTTCCAATGCTGTTGAACCGGGAAGTGGTGTTACCATCATGGCTTATGCCGGTATTTGTGGGGCAACCAATAATCTGGCACCCAATAGTATTCCTACTTTTCATACCAAATCATTTCAATCAATCACTACAAAAGTTCAATCGACAAGCTGTCAGGTAACAACTCCGGTTACCAACACAGCACCTGTTGTGAATGCAGGGAACGATTACACAATTCCCAAAGGAACTCCGTTTAAATTAACAGGTTCTGCTACAGACGCGCAGAATAACGCACTTGCTTATTCATGGGAACAAAATGATGTAGGACCGGCAGGAAACTGGAATGCACCAACAGGTAATGCTGCTATATTCAGATCATTTTTACCGGTAACAGTTCCATACAGATACTTTCCAAAACTTACAGACGTAATCAACAACGTTACCACCAAAGGGGAAATCCTGCCTTCGTATGGAAGAACTATGGAATTCAGATTAACAGTAAGGGATAATAACGCAGGCTGTGCCGGAGTTGCTAATGATGACGCCATTATAACAGTAGATGGAAATTCTGGTCCGTTCACTGTTACAGCACCTATGACAGCCGTAAACTGGACAGGTAACTCCACCCAGACCATTACCTGGAACGTAGCAAACACGACCGCTGCTCCCGTGAGCTGCGCTAATGTAAGTATTTTACTTTCAACAGACGGAGGTCTTACTTACCCAACGACGATCGTTGCTTCTACCGCTAACGATGGTACAGAAACAATTACTATTCCTAATGTAAATACAACACAAGCGAGAATTATGGTTGCGGGCCAAGGTAATGTATTTTATAATATCAATCCCGTAAACTTTACCATTACTCAGAATCTGGCTGTCAATGAAGTAAATGGAACCAAAGATGCATTTGTAGTGTATCCTAATCCAAGTAAAGGAATTCTAAATATCAGGTTTACCAACTCTAATGAAAATTATGACATCATGATATATGATACGAGTGGAAGACTGGCATTCAGTCAATTGAACAATACATTAAATGCTGGTAAAATCGGCACTTTCAATTTAACTCACCTGATGACAGGAGATTATCTTATTAAGATTAAAACCAAAAACATAGAGAAAACCGTGAAATGGGTTAAAGAATAAAAAGATCTTACTCTGAGCTTAGTATAAAAGGTTGTTTTCATTGTAAAACAACCTTTTGCATTAAAAAAATAACTGGTATTTAATTCCGGTGATTACTAACTAAAAAGGCCTGAGTCAATTAGATTCAGGCTTTCTATCTTAAAATCCGCCAATTTTACTCGGCGATAATCCATACTGTTTTTTAAATGCAAATGAGAAGTGAGAAAGATCTTCAAAACCGAGATCCATATAGATATCCGAAGCCATTCTTCCTTTTTCAGCAAGAAGGTAATGTGCCTCCTGAAGTCTTTTTTGCAAGAGCCATTTTCCAGGAGTTTTTCCAAATATCTTTTCAAAATCCCGTTTAAAGGTAGCCAGGCTTCGTCCTGTGAGATAAGCAAAGCGGTCGAGATTTACATTAAAATGATAATTTTTACTCATGAACGCTTCAATATCTATTTTTCCAGGCTCATTAAAATCAAATAGAACATCTTTTAATTCTGGATTTGCCTGAAGTAACAGAAGAATTGCTTCTTTAATTTTGAGTTCGACCATGCGCGGATCTGAAAGCTGACCGGACTTCTGGTACATCATCAGAGCATCCATATATGTTTTCAGTTGAGGGCTGGAGTCAAACACAACTAAAGAGTTCGTAGAACATTTTTTTCAGAAGCCACATCATAAGCAAGACTGAAATCCTGCAAGGTCTGCTGGTCCAGATGAATGGATAATGATTGGAATTCACCACCGGGAGGGGGTTGTTTCGTAAACTTTAAAAGTTGATTGCGCTTCAGAAAACGTATAGAACCTTTTTCAGACCGGTAGTCATGGACCCCATCACTTAAAATTAAATCTCCGGCAACCTGATAGCTGATTACATGATCGGATACAAAATGCTCTCCCTGCCTGCTCAACTGAACATAACAGGAATACACAATATTTCCGTAATCTTGTCTTGTGGTTTTCATTCCATTACAAATATAATAAAGGATCTTCAGAATAAATTAATAAATAAGTGCAAGTATTTCTCTTGCACTTATTGAAGATTTGGACATTAATTCAAACGAATTCCTTTTTTAGCTAAAAACTGTTTCCCTTCTTCCGAATGCAACACATTTACCGCTTCATCATGATCGGTTGAAATACTTACATCGCGCCATTGTTCAAATTCTTTCTTCCTGTTTTGATCTGCACTTTGAAGGATAGCTGCAGCTTCACTTCCTAAAACCAAATGCATGGGTGGTGAAGGATGATCAACCAGGTCAACCATTACTTTTGCAGCCTTTGCCGGATCACCCATCGGAAGAAATTTTCCGGAAGTTAAATATTCTTTGATGCTGCCTACTGTTTCTTCATAACCCTCCACATCTTTAGCAAAACTCATAGAAGCTCCGGCCCAATCAGTTCTGAATCCTCCGGGCTCAATAGAAGTCACTTTAATTCCTAAAGGCAAAACTTCCTTGCTTAGAGACTCTGAAAAACCAGCGAGACCAAATTTTGCCGCCTGGTAAATAGACAAGCCAGCATTCCCTACTCTTCCTCCTACTGAGCTTATTTGCAAAATATGTCCGGATCGTTGCTTACGCATATAAGGCAATACTGCTCTTGTCACCTCAATAGGTGCAAATAAGTTAACTTCCAGCTGGCTTCTCACCTGCTCATCGGTAAACGCTTCTGCAGCTCCTGTAATTCCAAAACCGGCATTATTCACTAAAATATCAATTCTTCCAAAATGATCAACCGCTTCCTTAACCGCTGAATAAATCTGCTCCTTTACCTGAAAATCAAGTTTTACTAATAATAATTGTGAAGAGTATTCCTCTAATAAACCTTTTAATATTTCGGGGTTTCTGGCTGTAGCCACCACGTAATCTCCATGTAATAATACTGCTTCCAAAAGACTTTTTCCAAGACCTTTTGAACTTCCTGTTATAAACCAAACTTTTTTCATTGTTTTTTATTTTAAATTTTATTGAGACAAAGTTCCGCCAAACCGGATAACATTCGTTTTGTTAAAAAGCTCAAATGCACTTTGTTAAAACAATCATTTATTCCCATTTCCATTGCATGTATTTTTGTGCTATTATTCAGCTGAAATGAACTAGTTATCTACACCTCCCCTCAATAAATTTGTATCATTAAATAATGTAAATACAAAATCATGAGTAAAACAATTTTTATTACAGGAGCATCCAAAGGGTTTGGAAAATTATGGGCAGAAGCACTTTTAGAACGCGGAGATAATGTGGCAGCCACTGCCAGGAATATTTCTGCCTTGGATGATCTTAAAAAAAAATATGGAGATCAGATTCTCCCATTAAAACTGGACGTAAACAACCGTCAGGATGTTTTTGATACTGTAAATACTATAGAAAAACACTTCGGAAGTATTGACGTTCTGATCAACAATGCCGGCTTTGGATTATTTGGGACAGTAGAAGAAACTACAGAACAACAAGCCAGAGAACAAATGGAGACTAATTTCTTCGGTTCACTATGGGTAACCCAGGCTGTATTACCAGTAATGAGAAAACAGAAAAGTGGTCACATCATTCAGATTTCCAGCTTCCTAGGCTTGACTACATTACCTTTACTGGGTCTCTATAATGCTTCTAAATTCGCAATTGAAGGATTAACGGAAACTATAGGAACGGAAACAGCCCATCTGGGAATCAAAACGACATTAATAGAGCCCAACGGATATGCTACAGACTGGGCAGGAGCTTCGGCGGTACAAACTCCATCTGATATTTTCGATTACAACCCTGTAAGAGAAGAATTCGCCAAATCCGGAGATAATCCTGACATCTGGGGAAAACCAAAAGCTACAATACAACCTATAGTAGATATTATTGATTCCGTAAACCCACCAAAACGTTTACTGCTTGGCAAAATAGCATACCACACAATGAATCAGGTATACAGAGACCGCCTTGAAGATATTGAAAACTGGAAAGAAGTGAGCGTTAGGGCACACGGCTACTAATAATATATTGTACCTCTTAATTGACAAATTCAATAATCTGCAGATAGATCCTGTCTGCAGATTATTGTAAATTAGTTTTTTGAAATCTGATGAAACATTATAATACTCTTACCGAACTTCATTCAGAAAGCAACTGGGAAGCTCCACAGCACCCTCTTTTGGGCATCGTGGGATGCTTATCCGGATGCACGATGGGAAACCGGGAGTTCACCACAGATTGTTACATGGTCGCCTTCAAGAAAATCAAATCCGGAATTTTTATGTACGGACGTACACCTTATGATCATGACAATGGCTGTCTTTTTTTTACAAAACCAAGGCAGGTCATTGAGATGAGAGACCTGGAGTTCGAGGAACAAGGATTCATGTTGCTCATCCATGAAGACTATCTTAAAGGACATGAGCTGCATAAAGCTATTGAACAATACAGCTATTTTGATTACGAAGTTACTGAAGCCCTTCACCTTTCTCCAAAGGAAGAGCAAAATATCATTGAACTTCATGATAAGATTAATAATGAATATAGAAATAACCCTGATGAATACAGCAGAGAGATTATATTAAGCCACCTTTCAACAATTCTGAAATACGCACAACGGTATTATAAAAGACAGTTTATAGAACGGGAACAGATCACCGGAAAAATGGCATCAAGATTTAATGATGCTCTAAAAAATTATATCCATAATGGCCATTTAAAAAAGGATAGCGGACTACCCAATGTCACCCAATTGGCCAGCCAGCTTTCTGTTTCCCCCAGATACCTGAGTGATCTTCTAAAACAGGAAACAGGTAAAACAGCCATGGAACTAATCCACATCTTTTTGATTTCAGAAGCTAAAAACCTTTTAAGACTGGGTGAAAAAGGCGTTTCAGAAATTGCCTATGAATTAGGATTTGAAAATGCATCTTATTTTACCCGCCTTTTTAAAAAGCAAACCGGAATGAAGCCTTTAGAATTTAAAAAACTGCAGATTAATTAATCTCAACTATTCTATAAAACTTCAGTCTCTCAGAATAACAATAAAAGCTGAATATACAGCAGCAAAAGAACGGAATTCCATACCTGGATAAATGCATAAGTTTCAAAACCATGTTGTTCAATCTATGATTAATTTCATCTTCTGCTGAGCATACTAATTATAAACACCTGAAAACGAAAACACTATATCCCATCCTGATAAAATACGGATAGTCTATCCACAAAAAAGACTAAAAAAATGTTTTATCGTAAAGAATTTTATATATTTGCACCATCTAACAATTAAAAAAATAATTTACTATGTCAGACATTGCATCAAGAGTAAAAGCTATCATCGCTGATAAGCTTGACGTTGAAGAAACAGAGGTAACTCCTGAAGCTAGCTTCACTAACGATTTAGGAGCTGATTCACTGGATACAGTTGAACTTATCATGGAATTTGAAAAAGAATTCAATATTCAAATCCCTGATGATCAAGCTGAAAAAATTACTACTGTAGGGCACGCTATCGCTTATATCGAAGAAGTAGTAAATAAATAATATTCTTCAACAAAGGAAAATTTAAAAAGTTTATGGAATTAAAAAGAGTAGTTGTAACCGGTTTTGGAGCAATAACACCGATTGGAAATAATGCGAAGGAATACTGGGGAAATCTTGTTAAAGGTGAGAGCGGTGCAGCTCCGATTACTCTTTTTGATGCCACAAACTTCAAGACAAAATTCGCTTGCGAAGTCAAGAATTTCGATCCGTTGCAACATTTCGATAAGAAAGAAGCAAAAAAAATGGACCGAAATACCCAGCTTGGGCTTGTAGCTGCAAGAGAAGCTGTAGAACATTCCAGAATTATCGAAGATTCTGTTGATAAAAACAGAGTTGGTGTAATCTGGGGCTCCGGGATCGGTGGTTTGGAAACTTTTGAAACAGAAGTTTTAGGATGGGCGAATACGGATATTCCAAGATTCAACCCCTTCTTTATTCCAAAGATGATCGCGGATATTACGCCTGGACACATCTCTATTGAGTATGGTTTCCACGGACCTAATTATACTACTGTATCTGCGTGTGCTTCTTCTGCAAATGCACTAATCGACGCTAAAATGCTAATCCAATTAGGGAAAGCAGATGTTATTGTATGTGGTGGCTCTGAAGCCGCTGTTACAGCGAGTGGTGTGGGCGGATTTAATGCTATGATGGCACTTTCAACGAGAAATGATGATCCGAAAACAGCTTCAAGACCTTTTGATAAAGACAGAGATGGCTTTGTATTGGGTGAAGGAGCAGGATGTATTATTCTTGAAGAATATGAACATGCAGTAAAAAGGGGCGCAACAATTTATGCAGAATTAAAAGGAGGCGGTCTGAGTGCAGATGCACATCACATGACAGCACCTCATCCTGAAGGTTTAGGAGCTTATCTGGTAATGAAAAGTTGCCTGGAAGATGCAGGGTTAACTGCTGATGAAGTAGACCATATCAATATGCATGGTACGTCTACTCCATTAGGAGACATTGCAGAATCCAACGCTATTTCAAGGTTACTTGGAGAGCATGCTTACGACATTCAGATTAATTCTACAAAATCAATGACAGGACACCTTTTAGGGGCGGCCGGTGTAATTGAGGCTATTGCTGCTTTAGGAACTATTATTCATGGTATTGTTCCTCCTACCATTAATCATTTTACTGATGATGAAAATATCGACAGCAGACTTAATTTTACATTTAATGAAGCTGTGAAAAAAGATGTAAAAGTAGCCATGAGCAATACTTTTGGATTTGGTGGGCACAATGCCTGCGTTCTGTTTATGAAAATCTAAATTTACTGAATGGAGTTACAGAAATACTTTTCTAAATTCCTTCTCAAACAAAGAAAAAGAAAATTATCGGAGAGAGACTATTTCCTTAGTACCGAGCTAAATAAACTGCTGGGTTCTGAGATACAAAATGTTGCGCTTTACCGGGAAGCTTTTTCTTTGAAAAATTCTTCTAAAAATCAAGACAGCAATTACGAAAGACTTGAATTCTTAGGAGATTCCGTTTTGGGTACAATTATTTCTTGTCATTTGTTCCAGACTTATCCTCAAGCGAATGAAGGATATCTTACACAAATGAAATCTAAGATTGTTAATAGGAAAAATCTTAATAAATTAGGGGAAGATTTAAAGCTTACAGACCTTTTAATTAAACAAAATTCTGTAGCTTTAGGTGAAAATATCTCCGGAAATTTATTTGAGGCATTAATCGGTGCTGTTTATTTAGACTTCCAATATGACACCTGTAAAAAGATCATTTTGGAACGTTTGCTGACGCCATCTGAAATTAATAAGCTCGAAAATAAAATTGTGAGCTATAAAGGCCTTCTTCTGGAATGGAGCCAGAAGAAAAAAGTAAATATAAAATATGAAACCTGTGAAGAAACTCAGGGGAATAAATCAATCGTTTTTCGTTGCCACGTCTGGCTCGGAGAAGAGAAGATAGCCAATGCCACTGAAACTTCAAAAAAGAAAGCCGAAGAAAAAGCAGCACAACGAGCATTTTATATTTTAAACAAAAAAGAGAACATACTTGGAAATTCAAAAACTTTATGATCACGACGATATAGAATTTGAAGATATTGCCATCGGATTGGTAAGATTAGCAAAAAATGTATTCGATCATGAATTTTTTTTCAAAATAAATCAAAATAACGATCTTAAATTTTCAAGGATAGACGACCTCGTCTTTCACGGATCATATTATGATTATTATTTCTCAAGATTCGAGGGTTATCACAAGTTTTCAAAGACTTACTTTACTTTCATTTCCAACAAATCCTGTGAAAGTAGACAAAAAAAAATACAAACTGAGCTCTTCGCAGAAGAAGAAAATATTAAATTTTTATTAAATAATCAGGTAGATGTAGAATATATTCTGCATAGTTCGGAACAATTTCCTGATTTTTCCGTAATTTTGCTCCCTGAAAATCTTGTGTTTCCAATTCAAGATTATACATTGAGTTCTGAAGAGGAACTATATCAAATTATCCAGTATTATGAATAAGTATTTAAAGAAGACAAAAATTATTGCAACGCTTGGCCCTGCATCATCATCTAAAGAAGTCATGTTAGGACTTATGAAAGCAGGAGTAGACGTTTTTAGAATAAATTTTTCACATGCAGATTACGACTTAGTTCGAACTAATATTGATATCATTAGAGAACTTAATAAGGAACATGGCTACTCTGTAAGTATTTTAGGAGACTTACAAGGTCCTAAATTGAGAGTGGGAGTCGTAAAGGAGGGATCATATCTTAATCCTGGAGATATTTTAACGTTTACGAATGAAAAAATTGAAGGGGATTCTACAAAAGTTTATATGACTTATCAACAGTTTCCTCAGGACGTAAAAGTGGGGGAAAGAATCCTTATCGATGATGGAAAGCTTGTTCTAGAGGTTATTGAAACCAACGAAAAGGACACTGTAAAGGCCAAAACCATACAAGGGGGACCTCTGAGTTCTAAAAAAGGGGTAAACCTTCCTAACACGAATGTATCTCTTCCTGCCTTAACGGAGAAGGATATTCAGGATGCTAACTTTATGCTGGACATGGAGGTAGATTGGATTGCCTTATCTTTTGTACGCCATGCACAGGACATCATCGATCTTAAGGACCTTATTGCCAAGCATCCGAACGGTAAATTTAAAACACCGATCATAGCTAAAATCGAAAAGCCTGAAGGGGTAAAAAATATTGATGAGATCTTATTGGAATGTGATGGATTAATGGTTGCACGTGGTGACCTGGGAGTAGAAGTTCCTATGGAAGAAGTTCCCGCGATCCAGAAAAACCTGGTTGAAAAAGCAAGATTCTATTCTAAACCGGTTATCATTGCCACTCAGATGATGGAAACCATGATCAATAGCTTAACACCAACAAGAGCTGAAGTAAATGACGTTGCCAACTCCGTATTGGATGGTGCTGACGCTGTAATGCTTTCAGGAGAAACTTCGGTGGGAAGATATCCTATCCAGGTAGTTGAGAACATGGCTAAAATCGTTCAGAATATAGAAAAGACAAATTTCTATCAGCACAAAAACGAGCCTATCGAAAAAGATTATAATTGTATTGACGAAAGGTTTATTACCAACAGGGTATGTCTTGCCGCAGTTAGAATTGCTAAAACAACAAATGTTACTGCAATTGTTACTTTAACACACTCCGGTTATACGGCATTCCAGCTTTCAGCCCACAGACCTAACTCACATATTATTGTGTACAGTGGTAATAAAAGGGTAATTACGATGCTTAACCTTCTTTGGGGTGTTCATGCTTATTATTATGATATGAACAAATCAACGGATGAAACAATTATCCAGGTTAATATGCTTACACATAATTACGGATATATTGAAAGCGGGGATTTTGTAATCAACATCAATGCGACTCCGTCATATGAAGGAGGAAAAACAAATACGCTGAGATTAACGACAGTATAATAAAGTAAAGGCGAAATCGAAAAATGGCGAAACAGCTTTTCAAATTGAAAAAAAGAGCTCCTGAAATGTTCAGGAGCTCTTTTTATAATTATAATTTAGTATTAAAATCTTTAATACATCTACTGTTCAAAAATCAATTTCCCACAATTGTCTTCGGAGTAACAAACTCTTTTAATGCAATTAAAGAAAGCTCAGTACCGTATCCTGATGCTTTTGTTCCCCCAAAAGGAAAACGGGGATCAGAACTGGTCATTCTATTGATGTTGACAGTCCCGGATTCCAAATTTTCAATAAAAAACATCTGACGGTCTGCATTTTGTGTCCAAACCGAATTGGAAAGTCCGAAAGGAATATCATTTGCCATTTGTAAAGCCTCATCATCATTCTTAGCAATCATCACCATACCTAATGGTCCAAACAACTCCTCCTGTAAAATAGGATTACCTTCCTGTACTCTTATCAGTCCAGGATTGAATTCATGATCGGAAATCCTTTCAAGAGGGATAATAATTTCTGCTCCGTTTTCTAAAGCTTTATTAAATTGTTTTTCAAGATCATCAGCCAGATCAGGTCTTGCCATACCGCTGATCTTTGTTTCCTTATTCATCGGATCAGCCGGAACAAATTTTTTGTACTCCTCTATGAATTTCGGTAAAAACTCATCCTCAACTTTCTCATCAATAATGAACCTTTTAGCAGCAACGCAGGTCTGTCCGCAATTTTGAAGTCTTGCCTGAGCTCCTACTTTTGCAGCTTTATCAAGATCAGCATCATCCAGAATGATAAAAGCATCGCTACCTCCCAATTCAAGCAAAGATTTCTTAATATTCAATCCTGCAATAGAGGCCACCTCCCCTCCTGCTCTTCCACTTCCGGTTAAGCTTACTCCTTTCACGGCATCGTGTTCCAGGATTTCTTTCACTTCCTTATGTCCCACTTCTAAATTCTGGAAAACTCCTTGTGGAAAACCAGCTTCCAAAAATACCTGCTCTATGGCATTACCACTTCCAAAGCAGATGGAAGCATGCTTCAACACAACAGTGTTCCCGGATAAAATAGCCGGTGTTGCAAATCTCAAAACCTGCCAAAAAGGAAAATTCCATGGCATCACACCAAGAATCACTCCCTTCGGAACATAATGGACTTCGGAAAACTTATATTCAGATTCTATTTTTTCCGGTTTTAAAATATTTTCAGCCTCCGCATAATAATTCATCATTAATGCAGATTTCTCTACCTCAGCAATTGATTGTGAAATGGGCTTATTCATTTCCCTTGTAATGATCTCTCCGAATTTTTCTGAATTCGCTTTTAGCACCTCCGCAGCTTTTGCAATTAATTTTTGCCTTTCTTCAAAGGGCACTTTTTTCCATTCTGAAAAAGCCTTATCTGCAATAATAAGTTTATTTTCAATTGATTGTTCCATAATGTAATTTTTGTTTCAAATTCAAAATAAATGAATTAGAATGCTTTACCGTAAAGCATGGATGAAAGCAACAAATTTTGTTCCTTTAAGCAAAATAAAATAATGATTTTCTCTATTAAAAGAATATATTTTTTGTTATACCATAAACCATTCGTTGATCAGGCTAGCCGCAAGTCTTGCTGTTCTCTCCTGAATATCGTAAGAAGGGTTAACTTCTGCCACATCTAGTGCGACCAGTTTTTCATTTTTCAAAATATGCCTGTAAAAATGCATAAATGTGCTATCTGCAAAAATACCGTTATAGGCGGAAGCTGAAACTCCGGGCGCTACAGATGCATTAAAAACATCCATACAAATGGTAAGATAAGCAACATCCACCTCATCCAACAAATCATTAATGCGTTGATAGATGGACGGCAGATTCTCAAAGAATAGTTCGTCTGCCAAAATATATTTCATTCCGTATTGATGGGCCGTATCGAACAATTTCAGTGTATTGGAATTTCTTTGGATCCCGATATGCAATGAGTGAATATCTCCTTCCTGGGCAATTTGCCAGAATCCGGTTCCGGAACTTGCTCCTACCCCTTCTTCCGGTTGGCGGTTGTCGAAATGAGCATCAATATTTATAATCCCGATCTTCTGTTCGGGAAATGCCGTTTTTACACCCAGATAATGGGCATATGTAAGTTCATGTCCACCACCGATAACGAGAGATTTACCTCCTTTTAATAAAACCTTTGATACATTTTTAGCAAGACTCTGCTGTGCTTTTTCAAGATGAGTATCCTCGCAGGTAATATTTCCAAAATCCCACAATGAAAAATCGGGAAGGATTACAGGAAAATTAGACATGTTCTTTCTTATAATATCAGGAGCATCTTTCGCTCCTAATCTTCCTTTATTCCTTTTTACTCCTTCTTCTACAGCAAAACCATGCAAAACGAAATCATTAGTAGAAATAACATCGTAATCATTTTCAATTTTTACTCTTTGAAAAATTCTGTGATAAAGTAATTCTTCACCATCCAATCTTCCTTGCCAAATCATGATTTTATTTAATTTTTTAATTTATATAGTGTAACGTTCAAAACTCTGCCAGTATTTGTCTTTATAAATTTCAAGAGAAATTTCGTATTCAGGATGCTCAACGATTATTTTCGGAATAACCCTGGAAGGATCGCGGAAATCTTTACTTGCAAAATAGCATTCTCTGAGATTATCTGCACTCTCGTGTCCTATATACAAATGTCCTTCTTCTACTTTTAATTTATTTATAATTTTTTCTTCAATCTCATTCAGCCTTTCATGATCATCATTTTCAGGAAGTCCATTATTGCTTCTTCCTTCATATTGCATTCTTATCACTGAAATCCATGGATAGGAAGCTTTGGCATCATAGGTCAGCAGTGATGTATTCACTGTAGCAATAAGTGGCAACCCGTTTTGCAAACTTGCTTCCAACACCGAAAACTGTTCTTCGTCATCAATGTTCTTTACATTTTTATATTTTTCTGTAAACTCTCTCTCCCTCCATGCAAGGAAATCTTTTAATTTAATGACTGGAATCAGTTCTTTTTTCGCTTCTTCCTTACTTATAATATTAAATGTGTCAATCTGTGTCGCAAAATTCAATTCACCTAAAAAATTATCCAGAAAAACACAGATCCCTTTTACAACAGATTCTTTATTCTCTGGCATTAAACCTTCATACACAAAGGTAATGTCTATTTCATCAGGATATCCCTCGCTTTCATTCGGATAAAATAAAATGTTTTCACCGGTAAACTCTAGGCCGTCCATTTGAATTCCGTGAGCAGCATCCATCTCAGGTTTTAAAGCGGTAAATTTCCAACGCTCCAAAACAGGAGAAGCTTCAACAATTTCTTCTGCAAAAACAATATTTTTAATTTCGCCATCTACGGTAATAATGAGTTCTACAGTAGAATCATCGTACATCCCAACGAGAAAGTAATATCCTTGATTAATCTGTTTAAGTTTGGGAGAAATAATATCGAAAAAACCACTTTCAATATGATCATGATTTTTTATAATTTCATAAAAATCCTTTTCCTTAGTCAGAAACCAATCCCAAAAATCATTGTAATTCCTGGTCGCATTACCTATATTTCTTATTTCCTTACCGAAGAATCCCATACTGTTTTATTTTATTTTCATCAATAGAGTTTTGTCCGGTAAAACTATATAATATTGTGCATATACTCAAACTCCTTTTAATTAATTACACGATGTTCCTTTTTATACTTTATTCTGATTGGCATTGCTGCTGATAAACATTTCATTCTTTTCTTCCGATACAATCTCCAGAAACCTCTCATAATGTTTCAGAACGTCGGAGATCAATTCATTTTTAGTAAAATATTGTACATCATAACCTTCTCTTGCATCACCAAAATATGATTTCGGATAATGGGTGGTATTATGTTCCAGGTCCGGAAGATTTTCCTCATGGATAATATATTCTGATACCGTCTTTTCCTGGTTTTTAATTCCATAAATAAAGTTATTAACAACTCCATGATGAATTTCTATTTCTATTTTTGTAGGATTATCGCCGTAATTCATCTTCACTTCAATCCCATTATCTGCAAATTCTTTCTGCAGTTCCTGAAATCCTTCTTTCACTGTGGTATGGATAAAGCTATCCACGGATGAGTTGTCCTTAAATGAAACAATACGCTTCAAACGTTCTTTCCAGAATTCACCGGACCAGGGAACTGCAGAAGCCGAAAAGTTCCTGTCATAGTATTTCTGATCAATGATCAGCGCCTTCATTAAACTTACAATGAATAAAAGTACAATAATTGAAAATGGCAGGGCTGTGATTAATGTCATACTCTGGAGTGCTTTCAGGCCTCCTACATTAAGCAATAATAGTGACAGTACAGCTAGCAAGAGCCCCCAGAATATTAATTGCCATTTTGGAGATTTCTGTGCATTTTTGGTTGCGATACTATTCATTACAAATATTCCTGAATCTGCTGAAGTCACAAAAAAGATTATAATGATAACGATGACGAAGAAACTTGTAATGGTAGATAAAGGCATGTATTCGAGAAAACGAAACATTAAAGCATCAGGATCAGATGCAAATTGGCTCAATTTACCATGCGCGACATTGAAATCAAACCAAATGGCACTGTTCCCGAAAACGGACATCCATATAAAATTAAATAATGTAGGCAGTATTAAAACAGCCAGAATAAATTCTTTAATGGTCCTTCCTTTTGAGATTCTCGCAATAAACAATCCTACATAAGGGGACCATGAAATCCACCATGCCCAATATAAAATCGTCCAGTCATAAAACCATGGCAGTGTATCTTTTTCGTAAACATGGGTACTAAAGGTAAGATCGAAAAAATTATTGATATAATTTCCCAAACCTTCGGTAAAGCTTCCGATCAAGTAAACGGTTGGTCCTAATATCAGTACAAACAACAGAAGAACAATTACACTGATGACATTGATATTACTCAATATCTTAACACCTTTGTTTACCCCGCTGATCGCCGAAAAAACCGACAGAGAAATGAGAATGAAAACAATAATGATCTGGTATATGAATTTATTTTCCGGGATTGCTCCCAATATGTGTAAGCCGGAATTGATCTGGACGACCCCAAAACCTAATGTGGTGGTAATTCCAAAGAAAGTACAGCAAAGGGCAAAAATATCAATAACATTTCCCCATTTTCCATTGATTCTATCTTTAAGCAAAGGATAAAAACAACTTCTCAGAGATAATGGCAACCTGTATCGATAAGCAAAATAAGAAAGTGATAATCCTACAATCCCATAAATGGCCCACGCGTGGATTCCCCAATGAAAAAAGGTATAAAGCTGTGCCTGTTTCGCCCTGTTTACATAATGGTTATTACCAAAAACTTCAGAGGAGTAATGCTGCATAGGTTCCGCTACACTAAAATATATTAAACCAATCCCCATCCCTGCAGCAAACAGCATCGAAATCCATGAAAACAGAGAATACTCCGGCTTGCTGTCATTGGCTCCCAGTTTTATATTAGCATATTTACTAAACATAAGGTACACGAGAAAAATCACAAAGATGGTGACTGCCCAAACGTAAACCCAATTCAGGTTAACAAAAATGAATTCCTTAATTCCATTTAAGATACTTTCTGTAGATTTCGGGTAAAGAGCTGACAGAAAACAAGTTCCTATAATAAAAATAAGACTTGGAATTGTTACTCCTTTATTAAATGTTGATCGCATACTTCGAAATTTCATCATATCTATTTTTCAAATTAAATTATTGATACATTATTCAGGCATAGCCGCAACAAAAGCATTCAAAAAGTAAGAAAAATAATATGATCTTTCTTTATCAGTACACTTATCAACTACAGAATTACTTTTCACCCATAGAAAAATAACAGGAGCATATTAAGGAAACTTATAATAAGATAAACGGGAGAAAAGGTACTTTACATTACACTCTCCACTTTTCCCCATTGATATAAATATTTTCAGCGGTTAAACTTCCCTGATTATATAATACGTTTTGAAAATTATCGGTTTTAAAAGTTACAAAATCCGCTTTTAATCCTTTTTCTAACCTTCCCCTGTCTTCTAATCCCAGAGCATATGCTGAACGAAATGTAATACCTGCTAAAACTTCAGCGGTCGTTAACTTTTCGTATGTTGCTAAAACGGAAGCCTGGGTAATCAAGTTACCCATTGGTGCGGAACCCGGGTTCCAGTCACTGGCTATTGCAAGAATAGCTCCTGCATCCAACAACTTTCGTGCCGGAGTGAACTTCTCCCCCAGTCCTAAACTCGCTCCGGGCAGTGCTGTGGCTACTGTATTGGAATGAGCAAGAAACATGATGTCGTCATCAATTGTTGCCTCTAAATGGTCCGCAGACTGTGCTCCTACTTCTACTGCAATCCTTGAACTTCCGGGAGTAAATTGATCTGCATGAACAGTTATTTCAAAACCGAGCTCTTTAGTTCTTAATAAAAAATCCTTACTTTCTTCCGGTTGGAATGCTGACTTTTCAATAAAAATATCAACTCTTTTAGCAAGTCCTTCTTCTTTTACTTTAGGCAAAATTTCTGCGATAATAAAATCTAAATAAGCTTTATTATCTCCCTCAAAATCTTTCGGCTTCAAATGTGCGGAAAGACAGGTAGGAATTAATGTGGCTTTGGTTAGTGTTTGTGCTTTTTTTATTATTCTCAGCATCTTGAGCTCATTTTCCACATCCAGACCATAGCCGCTTTTCACTTCAATGGTTGTAATTCCCAATGAAATAAGAAAATTGATCCTTTCTGATAAAGTTTTAAGCAACTCTTCTTCTGACGCATTTCTTGTATGTTGTACAGAACTCCAGATGCCTCCTCCGCTTTCAGCAATTTCAAGATAAGTTTTTCCTGCATTTCTCATGGCAAAATCATTTGCTCTGTTTCCTCCAAAGCAAATGTGAGTATGGGAATCTATGAAAGCAGGAAGCACGATCTGTTCACCTTCAACCTCTTCAATTGTTACATTGGGATATTCAGATCTTAATTCTTCGAAATTTCCAACTTTCTGAATGGTTTCACCTTCAATCAAAATACCTCCGTCACCTATAATTTCAAGTTGTTGATCAGATAATTTTCCTCTCAGTGAAAGATTAGCGAGTGTAATGATTTGCTTAAATGGTCCTATTAATTTCATAAGTAAATGGTCAGAAAATATTGTATTGGGATTTAAATTTCCATTCCAAAAATACTTAAAAAATATCTTTTAACCTTGATTTTTTAGCATAACCTTTTCCCCAACCTAAGTCTAAAATCCCTATCTTTGAGGTAAATGAAATGAATTAATGCCTGATTTTTTACATCCAGATAAGGAAAACTTTTCTCATGAAGAGCTCATGCAGGAAGAACAGATTCGTCCCCAGAGTTTTAAGGATTTTGCGGGACAGAGAAAGACGTTGGAAAATCTTGAAGTATTTGTAACTGCGGCTAAAAAGCGAGGCGGAGCCCTTGACCATGTTCTTCTTCACGGGCCTCCGGGACTTGGAAAAACAACATTAGCGAACATCATTGCGAATGAATTGGGTGTGAATTGTAAAATAACATCAGGTCCAGTTCTTGATAAACCGGGAAGTTTGGCCGGCCTTTTAACCAATCTGGAAGAAAATGACGTTCTCTTTATTGATGAGATCCACCGTCTATCTCCTGTTGTGGAAGAATATCTTTATTCTGCGATGGAAGATTATAAGATTGATATTATGCTGGAAACAGGTCCTAATGCAAGGAGTGTACAGATCGGACTCAATCCTTTTACACTGGTTGGAGCAACTACAAGAAGCGGAATGCTTACCAAGCCCATGTTGGCGAGATTCGGTATCCAAAGCAGGCTTGAATATTATACCATAGAACTTTTATCCATGATCATCATAAGAAGTTCCAGAGTTCTTGGAGTAAAAATTTACGAGGATGCAGCCATTGAAATTGCAAGAAGAAGCCGCGGAACTCCCAGAATCGCTAATGCTTTATTGCGAAGGGTACGAGATTTTGCAGAAATAAAAGGTAATGGAGAAATAGAGATCAATATCACAAAATATGCGCTCAACTCTCTGAATGTTGATGAATTTGGATTAGATGAAATGGATAACAAGATCATGCGTGTCATGATTGAAAATTTTAAAGGAAAACCTGTAGGCATTTCAGCACTGGCAACCTCTATCGCTGAAAACCCGGAGACATTGGAAGAGGTTTATGAGCCTTTCTTAATTCAGGAAGGATTTATTATCCGTACCCCAAGGGGAAGAGAGGTGACAGAAAAAGCCTATAAACACTTGCAGATTCCGATACCTAAAAATCCGGGGGAGCTTTTTTAGGCTTGTTATTTAAAATATAATCGAGCTGATAAAGATGTTGATCTTTTAGCCTTATGATAAGAAATATAAAGAGTTATTAATTAATGTTTATACCGAAGCTATACAGAAGTGAGGATTATAATGTAATGCGTGAAATCATTAGAGACAATGCTTTCGCTTTACTTATCTCTTCAGTCGACAAGATACGGGCCACTCATTCCATGATGATGCTTAATGAGGATGATCCGGATCACATTTATATTGAAACTCATATTTCCAAAGCCAATCCACAGGCAAAAACGCTGAAAAACGGAGATGAAGTACTATGTGACTTTTTAGGAGCACACACTTATATTTCCAGTAGCTGGTATGATCATATCAATGTTTCAACATGGAATTATGAAGCTGTACAAATTCATGGTAAAGTAGAACTTATGAATAATGGAGAACTTTACGCGCATCTGGAAAAGTTAACCAATAAGTATGAAAAGTTTCAAAAATGCCCTGTACTGGTAAAGGATATGGGTAAAGAGTTTGTGGAAAAAGAAATGAAAGGAGCATTTGGAATAAAAGTAATACCAACAGAGATCTTTATTAAACAAAAGCTTTCCCAAAACAGGAAAGAAAAAGATTATCAAAATATTATTTCCCATCTTGAAAATTCGGATGAGCAGGGAAAAAAGATTGCTGAAAAAATGAAACTTTATAAAAATTAAATACATTATAAAACATAATATTATATGAAGCTATATCCAATACAATGTGGAAAATTTAAGCTGGACGGCGGCGCTATGTTCGGAGTCGTCCCAAAGAGTCTGTGGGAAAAAACCAATCCTGCAGACGAAAGAAACCTGATAGAACTGGGAACTCGATCTTTGCTTATTGAAGATGGTAAGAAGCTGATTTTAGTGGATTGCGGTCTGGGAAATAAACAGGATGAGAAATTTTTCGGACATTATTCTCTTTGGGGAGATGATAATTTAGATAAAAATCTTAAAAAATATGGCTTTGTAAAGGAAGACATTACTGATGTTTTTCTTACCCATCTTCATTTTGACCACTGTGGAGGAGCCATCGAATGGAATGACGATAAAACGGGTTACAGACCGGCTTTTAAAAATGCTCATTTCTGGACCAATGAAAACCATTGGCAATGGGCTACTGAGCCTAATCCGCGAGAAAAAGCAAGTTTTTTAAAAGAAAATATCATTCCTATGCAGGAAAGTGGTCAACTGAATTTTTTACCACTACCGACGACAGGAAACTATGGGTTCGCCCCGGACTTGAAAATGGATGTTATTTTTGTTGACGGACATACCGAAAAGCAAATGCTTCCTGTAATCCAATATCAGGAAAAAACAATCGTTTTTGCTGCAGACCTTATCCCTACAGCCGGACATATCAACCAGGTGTATGTGATGGGATATGATACAAGACCTCTCTTGACAATGGAGGAAAAAGGAAAATTTTTAAAGCAATGTTTCGATAACGAATATTTATTGTTTTTCGAGCATGATGCACATAATGAGCTGGCCAGTCTGAAAATGACAGATAGAGGAGTAAGACTTGATGAAGTTCACAGTTTTAATGACGTTTTCGGATATTAATTGAAGTATGGAAGAATTGAATTCAGAAACACAAAAAGCAGAACCGGAACCAGCACCCAAGATCATTGGCCTTACTGGTGGAATAGGTTCAGGAAAAACAACGGTAGCCCATTTTATTGAAGAATGCGGATTTCCGGTTTATTACTCTGACGATAGAGCAAAAACCATTGTCAATGACAATGACACCCTAAAAGAAAAGATTAAAGAGCTCTTAGGAGCACAGTCTTATGATAATACCGGCCTTTATGACCGGAAATATGTTGCAGACAAAGTTTTTAATAATTCGGATTTACTGCAAAAATTAAATGAAATCATACACCCCGCTGTACGAATTGATTTTGAACAATGGGTAAAAGAACAGTCAAAATATTTAGTTTTTAAGGAAACTGCCTTATTATTTGAATTAAAGCTTAATCTGCAGTGCTACAAATCACTTTTAGTAACTGCACAAGACAACATAAGAATAAAAAGGGTAATGGACAGGGACAACAAAACCTATCGCGAAGTACAGGCTATTATGGAGCGGCAAATGCCCGAAAAAGAGAAAATAAGGCTTGCTGATTATATCATCTATAATGACACTAATTTAGAAGATTTAAAAGAGCGGACAGAACGCACCATCTTCGAAATAGAATAAAAAAAAGAGCTCGTTAGAAAATAATTCTAACGAGTTTTTTATGTAAAAAAATAAGCTCTCATTTCTGAGAGCTCATTTTTTAATAGTAAATAATTTAATTATTCTTTGATAAACTTCTTCTGAGCTGTGCCCAGAACATCATCGATATCGATAACATATACTCCATTTATCAATCCGCTTACATCAATCTTATTATTGAGGATAATTCCTCCGGAAACAAGCTGACCTGCTGCGTTGTATAGCTTATAATTAGCTTTCTTGCTAATATTTTTCACATACAATATACTGCTTACCGGATTAGGATAGATCAGAATTTCAGTCTGGTTAACAGGATTAGGTACTGCCTGCTTAGAAATTCTTACGGTATAATCTTCAACTTCTCCGTTTGCAAAACTAATACAATTCACAGGAATCGCATCTTTCTGCATGGCAACTCTCATCACAACATATTTAAAATCCGTCATGCTGATGAATGCATCCGCAGGTACACTGAACGTTCCTTTAACAGGGGTTGTTGAGTTAGGCGAAGACACAAGGATTCTTTCATTAGGATCAAATGTTCCACTTCTGTCGAAATCTATCCATACGGCAATACCTTCATTATTCGTTGTTCCTGTCCATGATTTAGCAATTGAAATCTCATTACCCGTAGATCCCTGAATCAATTCAATAAACTTGGTAGGATCTCCGGTAAAGTCTGAATAATTCTGAGCATTTGAATCATTTGACATTTGCGGTTTACCAGTAGGTTTTACCGTAACGTTTGAAATGTATTCACTCACTGAACTTCCAGACGACATCTGACAATAAATAACGGTAGGTGTTGTAAAGAAGTATGGTTGTGTATACGTACCAGGAGTACCGCTACAAATATTAGCAACCTGTAATTCATACTTCGTCAGCTCTGTTAATCCCGTAAGGGTAAGTGTATTGGTAGCCACCGGAACCGTTGTCCAGCTCGGAATACCTACTTTTCTGTATCTTAAGATATAAGTAGCTCCCGGGAATGGATCCCAAACGACAACAGCTGTTGTAGGAGTCAGGTTAGTGATGGTTAAGCCCGGAGGTGGTAATTCACATGTCCTTTCCGTAGTAAATACTTTAGGATTTGAATATGGATTGATCGTAGTCTCACCCACACACTTGTTAGCCACCTGAACCTCATAAGTAGTGTAAGGGCTTAATCCTGTCAACTGATAAGAATTCCCAGGTGTTACCGGTACAGTTACATCTACCCACGTGGTTGTTCCCACGACTCTGTATCTTAATACATACGTTGAACTTGGCGCAATTGGTGCCCATGTTACTAATGCAGAGTTTGTTGTTACGTTACTGATTGTTACAGTAGGAGGCGTAGGATCACATCTGGTAGAGAATGTTTTAATCGCGGTAAATGTACCTGGTGTTGTACCACAGCTTGCAGCAACCTGCACCTCATAAGTAGTAGCAGGAGTTAAACCTGTTAACTGAATTGGAGGGTTACCAAGAAGAGTAGAAACGTTAATACTCGTCCACGCAGTAGATCCCAAAGGTCTGTACTGTAAAATATAGGTAAGCCCATTGGTTACACCAGTCCAGTTTACTATTGCTGAAGTATGGGTAATCGTATTAAACGCAAGATTTGTAGGTGTACCTGTTGCACATGGTCTTATTCTCACTGCATAATCTTCCACTTCACCATTCACAGCTACCTGACACATTACAGGAGAACTGGAACGTTTTAGCACCACTCTCATTGTTGTTGTAAGAGGTCCGCTGTATGCAGTAGACGGAACATTGAACAATGCATTAACAGTACTTGTTGAATTGGAAGCTACTGCCATGATTTGTTCATTTGTCTCGAATACCCCATTTCGGTTAAAGTCGATCCAGGCACTTACAGCATCACTGTTGGTTGCTCCTGCCCATCCTTTAGTTACGGCGATTTTATTTCCTGTTGAGCCAAGCTCAAGGTTAATCAACGTAGCTGGTGTAGTATAACTGATATAGTTTGTCTGTAATGAGGTATTACTCATTGGAGCAATTCCCGGATTTACAGAAGTCACTGTTACATTAGCTATATAATCATTGGTTCCTGTTCCTGTCATGTTACAATAACTGATAGCAGTTGTTGTAAACGGAATTGAAGCAGAGAAGGCACCTAATGTACCACTACATCTTGTGGCAACCTGTACCTGATATCCGGTTAATTCGGTAAGCCCAGTAATCGTGTAGCTATTTCCAGGTGCAAGTACAGGATCAATTGTTGTCCATGCTCCTGTAGCCCCTAATCTCCATCTTAATACATAAGTAGCCCCCGTAGATGCTAACCAGGAAACATTAGCAGTAGTCGCAGTAATGTTGGACACTGTAATATTGCTTGGAGGAGCTGTCGTACATGGTTGAATGTCTACAAATTTAACTGCATAATCTTCTACTTCACCATTACTTGTTAAGTTCTGACATGCATTATCAATTGTATTATAGTATACGATAACACGCATTTTGACAATGTTCGTTCCTGTATATGCATTAGCAGGAACCGTGAAAGTAGCAGTCACAGGAGTAGTACTGGAATATCCAAGATTCATTACTCTCTCCGTACCATTATCAAACACGCCGTCTCCGTTATAATCAATCCATACTGATGTAGCATACGTACTTGATAAGATCACTCTACCAATAGAAATATTATTTCCGGTAGAACCGCGAACAAATGTAATAAGTTTAGTAGGGTCAGTAGAATAATCTGTATACGTCGTTGCTCCAGAATTATTGATCATCATAATCGAATTCGTTGGAGTAACGGTTACATTATTAATATATCCGTCACCTACAGTCGCAGTACCGGAGTTACAGTAACTAACGGCCAGTGTGGTGAAATTCACAGATGTAGACCAAGGTCCCTGAGTTCCTCCACAGATGGTTGCCACCTGCACTTCATAAGCAGTGGTTGCATTTAAGTTAAGGATCGTATAGGTATTTCCAGGCGCCGGAACAGGATTAACTGTTGTCCAGGCTGCTGCTGCTGTAGCCTTATATCTTAATACATAAGTAGCACCTGTAGAGTTTAACCAGGAAACCGTCGCAGTAGATGCACTAACACCTGTTACAGAAATTGGTGAAGGTGCAGCGGTAGAACATGGTTGTAGGTCTACAATTTTAACAGCATAATCTTCTACTTCACCATTAGTAACATTGACACATGGATCATTGATATTTGATGAAGAAATGATGACTCTCATTCTAAGGGTAAGCGGACCATTATACGATGTATTTGGAACCGTATATGTTGCCGTAATCGGAGTTGTAGTACTTGTTGTACTGTTGATTACCCTTTCATTGTTTTCAAAAATTCCGTTTCTGTTAAAATCGATCCATGCTCCGACAGCCAGAGATGGAGGGAATGTACTTGGTGTGATCCATGATTTGCTCACAGAAATTGCATTATTTGCAGATCCACGTACTAACGTAATCAATTTAGTTGGATCAACGGAATAATCCGTATAAGAGTTTGCTCCGGAATCATTATTCATAATATATGAATTGGTCGGAGTCATCTTAACATTTGAAATATATCCGTTGGTACTGTTACCTGTTACTGTACAATAGTTAACTGCCGGAGTACTGAACTGAACAGGAGCTGTAAATGTTCCAGTAGTCCCGGAACAAATATATGCCACACGAACTTCATACTGTGAAGATTCTGTTAAACCTGTAATCGTATAAGCACTGGTTGTTAATGGAACAGGTATCCATGCGGTTGCGCCAACAGCTCTGTATTCAAGTATATAGGTTGCTCCTACAGCTGGATCCCACATTACGTAAGCTGATGTAGCCGTAATATTTGTTACGCTTAAGTTCAATGGAGCATTACTTGTACAAGGTATAGGCTGAATTAATTTCACAGCATAATCTTCTACTTCTCCATAAGTAAAGTTCTGACACATCACAGAAGGTGAGCTAAAGCTTAGAGCCACTCTCATTCTTGTTGTAGAAGGTCCATTATATGCATTGGCAGGAACTGGGAATGTAGCTGTAACCGGGGTAGTTGTACTTGCCGGAGAAGTCATTACCTGTTCATTTGTTTCAAAAATTCCGTTTCGGTTAAAGTCAATCCATACATTCACAGCTTCACTATATGTACTACCCGTCCACCCTTTCGAAACAGAAATTGTATTGTTAGCAGACCCGATCACAAGATTTACCAAAGCACTTGGTGTCGTCGTGTAATCAGTATAGGTAGTTCCTAAAGAAGTATTACTCATTACGGCAGCCCCCGTAGGTGTTACTGTAACATTAGCAATATACTCATCATTAGAATTGCTTGACTGCATCTGACAGTAGTTTAGTCCCGGTGTTGTAAAGTTAACAGAGGCAGAGAAAGTACCCTGCGTTCCTGAACATACATTAGCAACCTGAACTTCGTATTGAATTCCATCCGTAAGCCCTGTTAATACTGTAGTATTGGTCGTTGCATTTACTGTAATCCATGTTGTGCTTCCAACAGGACGATACTGAACAACGTAAGTTGCTCCGGCAGAAGCTGCCCAGGAAACAGTAGCCTGAGTCTGAGTAACTGCAGAAACTGTAATACCAGTCGGCGCAGCTCCAGTACATGCAGCTAAACTCGCTACTGTAGCACTGCCAATGGCATAAAATACATTTCCGATCGCACTTACTCTGATTTTCACGGTAGACCCTAATGTTAAAGCTCCAAAAGTTAAGCTTTCACTTCCATCATTAGGAGTAGATGGCGCCAAAACATTCCAGGTAACTCCATTGTCCGTAGTGTAATCTATTTTAACATTAGCAACACTATAAGGAGCAGCTGTGGTATTTACCACATCCCAGGTTACAGTGCTTGGTCCGTTATTATAAGCTGTTGCTGTTGTAACCTTAAAAGGTCCTGCACTACCTACGATAATTGTTTGTTCAGCAAACTGTGTCTGCTGTTGATTCGCAATGGGACTATTATCTCTTACTGTTACAGAGAACTTGGTTGTTCTCGCAACATTAGAAACAGATTCCCATCCATTATTCGAATTGTTAAGAACTCCGGCAAGCACAGAAGATAATTTAGGAAAATATCTTGTTGGACTTGTCGTTGGCAATACCGATCTAAAGCTTGCACCTGAAGTTGTTGTTCCTAAATTATTCTTGTTAATAGTAACGCTTGCATTATCCACTTCTTCCCAGGTATAGGTCATTGGATCATTTTCCGCATCGGTGGCAGAAGCTGTTAATACGAATGCTGTTCCTTTAGGAATATTATAAGTTGGTAATGCAGAAATCACAGGTGGATTGTTGGCAACTGTAGTTTCAACATCACAGGTTTTAGAAATTAGGTTAGCCTGTACCTGCTTGATACTGGCGATATGAAAATAATCATCTGAGTGAGGCTGAACATCGGTATTAGGCCCGGTAATTCCGGCATACCCCATAATTGTGGATCCAGAACCGGGTTCCATATTCACCCCTGTTCCTTCAAGACCGTGAGAAAATGTATGATTTGCTCCTAACTGATGACCCATTTCATGGGCAACATAATCAATATCAAAATTATCTCCTTGTGGAATCCCATCTGCTGGCGATGTATATCCGGATCCTTTTCCTTTCGGAACTCCTGTAGTTGGATCTACGCAAACGCATCCGATACATCCTGCATTACCTCCACCTCCGGAAGCACCAAATAAATGCCCTATATCGTAATTGGCATTACCTACATTAGCCGTTAAAGTATTTTGCAATTCTAGATTCCATGCACCTCCAGCTCCTGCAGCAGCCGGAGAATAAGGGTCAGTTGCCGGGTTGGTATAAATTACACCCGGAAAGTTCTGTAAATTTAAGTGTAAAGCAAAATCTTTTTCAAATACACCATTTACCCGGGTAAGCGTTGCATTAATAGCCGCCATCGCTCCAGGAACTGTTCCTCCATGAAACTGGGTATACTCTCCTGTTACAGACATTACCAATCTCATTGTTCTGTACTTCTTATCTGAAGACTTCGCAAAATTAGTGGTCTGATTGCTAAATGCAGATCCCTTCTGATAAAGTTTATTGATCTCTTCCTTATCCAAAAGACTTTCATTCATGGAGCATAGAAAACCTTCTTTGCTCTTATCAGTTTTCGGATGCACACCGTAAACTGTCTTTTCTCTATTTAGAGGTTCTACAAATTCAGCGATCCCATTTTTGATGATCATAGACTGAAAATCATTCGGCGCTAAACTGAACCTCAGATACTTACCCGGATCATCGATTCCGACTCCGACATAAGATCCAAGTTGATACTCATCTGCCAGTTCTTTTACAACAACCGGAAAGCTGTAAACGGCAAACCTTTCAATTTTCCCATCCATGGTTGGCAATGAAATTGTTACGGGTCGGGCATTCTTGCCCGTCTCCTGTGCATTGGCCAGTTGGGATTTTAATAAGGGAATGTCTAGAGAGTAATAGTTCTTAATTTCAGAACTTCCTCTGATTTTATCTCCTCTGAAAGATGTCGGGCTCCATTGTGCACTGGTGACCACAAACAGACAGAGAAGAAAGAAAGAAGTAAAAATTTTCTTCATAAGCTTCTCAATATATTATATTAATTACACAAATCTAATCATTTTTCATTATTAATTTGTGGCTACAATCATTTTTTTTATACAAATTTCACAATAATATATTTTATAAGTTCAAAATAAAAAAATCCCCAGGATTACCTGAGGATTTTTTATTGATAAAAATAATATCTTACTTTTTAATGAATTTGGAAGTAAATACATCTTTTCCTTTGTCATCAATTGTAATTACATAGCCACCTTTGATCAAAGCAGAAACATTAATTTTTCCACCATTGATATTCCCGCTGTCTACCAACTGACCCGCAGCACTATAAATTTTATATGCAGCTTTATCAGAAACTTTAGTAATGTTTAACACATCACTTGCCGGATTAGGATATATCTGGATACCATCGTTTTTAATAGCAGTATCAGAAGTTCCTAAATTAGAAGCAATGATCACATTGTAATCCTCAACTTCTCCGTTCGGGAAACCTCCACATGCAAAAGAATCTGGAATAGTAGCCCCTATACCTGCAGGATTTATCAGAACAGTAACAACTCTCATTCTTAAAGGAGTATTAGTCATAGCACTTGCAGGTACCGTAAAGTTTCCTGTCTTAACTGTAGCTCCAACCGGTAATGCTACCACAGGCATATTTAAAACTCTTTCATTAGCTTCAAAAACCCCATTTTTATTATAATCGATCCATGCAGCCATACCATTAACTGAAGCACCACTGATTGTTGTAGTAACGGAAACACTTATTGAATTCGTACTATTAGGCAACAAAGTAGGTTGTAATGCAGCATTAGTAGTAAAGTTTGAGTATGAACTTCCTACAGTAGTATTATTTACTGTTCCCAACGTTACATTGGAAATATAATTAACTTGTCCACTTGTACTTGATGAAGTACAGTAAGTTACAGCTGAAGTGGTAAAGTTTGTCGAAGCTGAATATGCACCTGGAGTTCCAGAACAAACTGCAGATATCTGCACTTCGTAAGCTGTTCCATCTGTTAATCCTGTTAATGTTACTATTGGAGAAGTAGAAGTTGTTTGTTGCCAAACAGCCTGCCCTACTTTTCTATAACGGATATTATATGTTGCATTAGCTACCGGAGTCCAGCTGATCGTTGCTCCGTTAATTGTAATATTACTTGTAGTAATTCCGGTAGGAGCCGTACCATCACAAGGAGCAAAAACTTCAACAGTAATAGGCTTCACAGCATAGAAAATATTTCCGATAGCAGAAATTCTCAATTTAATCACCTGCCCGTTCAATGAAGTCGGGAACGTATAAGATTCTGATCCGTCATTAGGTGTTGAGGCAGAAAGCACAGTCCATGTTGTCCCGTTATTTGTTGTATAATCAATTTTAACGTTTGCTACACTGTAAGGAGCTGCTGTAGTACCTGCAACATCCCATTCTATTGGTGTAGGAGTATTAACGTTGGCATATTGTGTATTAACCTTAAATGGACCATTGTTTCCAACAACAACTGTTTGAATATTATAATCTGATTGTTGTTGAGCAGGATTAGTATTATTATCTCTTACAGTTACGGCAAAATTAGTAGTTCTTGCAACTTGTGAAACTGATTCCCATGTATTATTGCTATTATCTAAATATCCATTTAATACAGATTCTAATTTAGGAAAATAACGGGTTGGGCTTGTCGTTGGATTCACAGATCTGAAAGTGGCACCACTACTTGTTGTCCCAAGGTTATCTTTATCTATCTCAACGGAGGCATTATCAATTTCTTCCCATGCATACGTCATAGGATCATTTTCTGCATCCGTAGCAGAAGCCGTTAATACAAATGCAGTTCCTTTAGGGATATTATAATCCGGCATATCTGCAATCACAGGAGGATTATTGGTAATTGTAGTTTCTACATCACAAGTTTTATCAATCAGGTTTTCATTAATCTGGTCAATACTTACAATATGGAAATATGGATCAGAATGCGGCTGAACATCAGTAGTAGCTCCGGTGATACCAGCATATCCCATAATGGTAGACCCTGACCCTGGCTCCATATTCGTTCCTGCACTCTCTAAAGAATGAGCAAAGGTATGAGTTGCCCCTAATTGATGTCCCATTTCGTGAGCAACAAAATCTATATCAAACGTATCCCCTGATGGCGGAGCTGCTGCACTAGGATTTACACTCCCTGTTAAAGGAGAAGTAATACCAGACCCCTTCCCATAACCCGCTACAGGATCATAAGTAGTACCTACAGGGTTAAGGCAAACGCAACCAATACAACCAGCATTTCCTCCTCCTCCGGAAGCACCAAATAAATGTCCTATATCATAATTAGCCTGTCCAACATTAGTTGCCAGTATATCTCTAAGAGACGTATTCCATGAAGATGGAGGTTGATTGGCATTTGTAACAGTAGCATATGGATCCGACGCAGGATCGGCATAAATAAGCGCCGGATAATTTAATACATTTAAATGCAAAGCAAAATCTTTTTCAAAAACAAAGTTTACTCTTGTTATCGTAGCATTAATTTGCGCAAGAGCCTGAGGTACTCCTCCAAAATACTGGGTATACTCTCCTGTAACAGACATTGCTAATCTTAGTGTTCTATACTTCTTATCATAACTTTTATTAGTAAAGCCTAACTGACTTGATGCAGATTTGCCTTTTTTAAGCAATTCATCGATTTGCTTTACGGAAGATGGAGCTTCTGCTGTACTACATACAAATGCTTTATCTCCTGTTTTTGCTGTTTTAGGATGCACATAGTATAATCCTGTTGATTTATCTACAGGTTCTACAAATTCATAACTCCCATTATTGAATAACATCGATTGGAAATCATTTGGAGCAACAGAAAATCGGATACTTTGTGAAGGATCATCAACTGCTGTTCCTACATATGAGCCTAATTCATATTGATCAGCAAGCTCTTTCACCACAACAGGAAAACTATAAACATTAAAGTTTTTAATCTTACCATCCAGTGTCGGAATAGAAACAACAACCGGTTTAGCATTACGCCCAGCTTCCTGCGCGTTTTTCAATTGAGATCTTAATTGGTTCAAATCCAATTTGAAATAAGATGCAACAGCCACAGCCTTTACATCACCACCTCTTTTTTTGTTATCTAGTTTAGCAGCAGCTGGCGTCCATTGTGCAACGGCAGAACCACCGACTAAACTGCAAAACAAAATAGTAAGTAATTTCTTCATAAATTAATATATTTTTAAATTCACATTTAACAAAAATATAAAATATAGAAGAGATATTTTACATAAAACACAATAAATATACAGATAAACTCAATACACCTAAAAGACTAACTAATTAGTTAAAAAATAACACATTTTTTAAAGATAAAAAATCATATTAAAAAAAATACAAAACACATCACTTTAACAACAATTAACACAAAAAACTTTTATATCACCAGGTAATCATAAAAAACCAACATCCATACAAAAACCCCTATACTGTAAAATATAGGGGTTAAATATTTTAATATAAAATTAATTAAACAAATTCAGTGATTATTATTAATAATATTCAAAAATAAAAATCACCTTTCATTATTTATTTTTTTATAAACTTGAGACTTTCTGAAATAGTATTATCTTTTATTGAAATGATATAAGCTCCTTTCAACAATTCAGCTACCCTTACCTGGTTATTGGTAATTACACCGCTTTTCACAAGCTGTCCAACCGCATTATGAATCTCAAAATTTGCCTTGTTGGAAACCTTAGTAATATTCAACACATCATTCGCCGGATTAGGATAGATCTGGATCCCATCATTTTTAACGTAAGATTCTGAAGTTCCGAGATTAGATGTTACCATCACATTGTAATCTTCAACTTCTCCATAAGAAAAAGTTCCGCAGGTATTAGCCGCCCCCAATGAAGCCCCGGCACTTGTTGAATAACGAAGGATAACCCTCATTCTTAAAGCCTGGCCTGTTACCGCAGACTGTGGAACTGTAAATGACCCGGTAACAGGAGCAGATATAGCAGCTACTGGGAAATTAAGAACCTTTTCAGAGTCTTCAAACGCTCCATTTCTGTTATAATCTATCCATGCTGCAACTGCATCAGTATCAGGATCACCTATAGTTACAGAAATCGGATAAGTACTGCCTTTAACCAAATTGATCTGTAAAGCAGGGTTAGTTGTATAGTTGGTATAAGAACTTGCCAGAGACGAATTGTTTATATTAGCAACCGTTACATTAGAAATATACTCATATGTAGAATCATTTGCAGAAGAAGTACAATATGCTAAATTTTGTGTTGTGAAGTTTGTGGATGCTGAATAAGTTCCTGTTGTACCACTACAAACAGTAGCCACCTGTACTTCATAAGCTGTACCATCTAGCAAACCATTCAATGTAGTATAAGGAGTAGTTACATCCACCGATGTCCATACTGTTTCAGACACCTTCTTGTAACGAAGCTTATATGTAGCTCCAACAACTGGCTGCCACGCAACATCCGCAGAATTTGCTGTAATATTAGAAACAACAATATTAATTGGTGCCGCACTCGTACAAGGAGCAAGAGTAGTAACCATGATTGATTTAACGGCATAAAAAACGTTTCCTATTGCTGAAATTCTTAATTTAATAGTTTGTCCGTTCAGAGCAGAAGGTAAAGTAACGTTTTCTGAACCGTCATTTGGTGTAGTGGCAGCAAGCACTGTCCATGTAGCCCCGTTATCAGTTGTATAATCGATCTTCACATTGGCAACACTATAAGGAGCCGCAGTCGTATTGGCAGCATCCCATTCTAAAGATGAAGCTCCACCACCGTTAAGATACAAAGTATTAACCTTAAACGGACCGGTATTACCCACGATAATCGTTTGATCGGCGTATTGCGTCTGCTGCTGATTAGCCGCAGGGTTATTATCTCTTACCGTTACTGTAAATTTCGTTGTTCTTGGCACCATGGAAACAGATTCCCATTGGTTATTTGAGTTGTTAAGAACCCCTGATAACACCGAGGATAATTTAGGGAAATATCTTGTAGGACTTGTCGTAGGAACTACAGATCTGAATGAAGCTCCGGTAGTAGTAGTCCCCAGATTATTCTTATTAATGGTAACACTTGCATTATCCATTTCTTCCCAGGTATATGTTAAGGGATCATTTTCAGCATCTGTAGCAGAAGCTGTTAAAACGAATGCTGTCCCTTTAGGAATATTATATGTAGGTAAAACTGCAATTACTGGAGGGTTGTTAGCAACCGTAGTTTCCACATCACAGGTTTTAGCTATTAAATTAGCCTGCACCTGTTTGATTGTTGCAATATGAAAATATGCATCAGAATGAGGCTGAACATCAGTATTTGGACCTGTAATCCCGGCATACCCCATAATAGTGGTCCCTGAACCTGGTTCTACATTGACACCTGTTCCTTCAAGACCGTGCGAGAATGTATGATTTCCACCTAACTGATGCCCCATTTCGTGAGCAACATAATCAATATCAAAAGAATCTCCCTGCGGAACATTATTAGCAGGTGAAGTAATTCCGGAACCTTTACCTTCCGGTTCTGCCGTTGTAGGATCTATACAAACACATCCTATACATCCTGCATTTCCTCCTCCTCCGGAAGCACCAAATAAGTGTCCGATATCATAATTAGCATTTCCTACCACCGAAGTCAGTGTATTTTGAAGCTGTAAATTCCAGTTCCCCATCTGAGCTGCAGGAGAATATGGGTCTGTTGCAGGATCTACATAGATAAGAGCAGGATAACTTAATACATTTAAATGCAAAGCAAAATCTTTTTCAAAAACACCATTTACCCTTGTCATTGTTGCATTAATCTGGGCAAGCGCCTGAGGAACCCCTCCGAAATACTGAGTATATTCTCCGGTCACAGACATAGCCAATCTCATCGTTCTGTATTTCTTATCAGAAGATTTAGAGAATGAAGTAGGCTGATGGGCAAAGGATTTCCCTTCCTTCAACAATTCTTTAATCTGTTGCTGAGAAACAGCACTTTCTTTTGTTGAACAAACAAAAGCTCCCTCTTTTTTTGTTTTCGGATGTACACCATATACTGTTTTATCAGCATTTACAGCATCAATGAATTCGTATTGCCCATCCTGTATAATCATCGCCTGAAAATCATTAGGAGCCACAGAAAATCTTAAATATTTACCCGGATCATCCATGCTTACCCCAACATAAGACCCCAGCTGGTATTGCTCTGCAAATTCTTTTGTCATTACAGGGAAACTATACACCGCAAATCTTTCGATCTTTCCTTTCAAAGTAGGCAGTAAAATCTCTACCGGTTTAGAATTAGTACCCATTTCCTGAGCACCTCTAAGTTGTGTTTTAATTTTCTCGAGATCCAGCTTATAGTAATTTCTCACATTAGTGGATTCAAGTTTGTCACTTCTTTCAAATTTAGTTGGAGTCCATTGCGCAAAAGCTGAAACCCCAATTAAACTACAAAATAAAGTAGAAAATAGTTTTTTCATAAATTAATATCTTTTTAAAAATTTGGTTAAACAAAAATATGAAACCAATACATATTTATACTACAAAACATCAATAAAATCAAAAAATTATTTATACTTATAAACTATTAAATGAAAATATCAGGGTATTATTGAATTTTTAATAAACCATTCAACCCATAATAAAATCAGTCCTATAAAGCAATTGAAAATCATAATTCACAAAAGCAATTGTTAAATTATAAGTAAAAAAAATACCTCAGTAAACTGAGGTATTTTCTATTGTTCTATTGAATCTATTTTTTAATAAACTTAATGCTTTCTGAAACAGCATTATCTTTTATTGAAATGACATACGCCCCTTTCACCAATTCAGCTACTCTTATCTGATTGTTGGTTATAGTACCACTCTTTACAAGTTGCCCAACAGCATTATGAATTTCAAAATTGGCCTTATTGGAAACTTTAGTAATGTTCAATACATCATTTACCGGATTAGGGTACACTTGAATTCCACTGTTTTTAATGTTAGATTCTGATGTTCCCAGTACCTGTACTTTTAAAGATCTGCTTTGCGTTGAAGCAAAATGAGATCCGGAAAGAAGGGTTGTTCCTGATAAAGACTTAATATTGTAATATCCTCCATACGGATAGAATCCATCACCAAATTCATCATTCACTGTTAATGTATAACACTCATCAGGACTTAAGGTCCAGTTAAATGTCTTCAGGGCAGGAAGAGCTCCCGTTGATGAATCAGTATAAGGACCTCCACTCTCCACAGTAGCCCCTGAGCTATTCTTTAAAGTCCAGCTTGTTTCAGAACCATACTGATCCAACTGAAGATTAAATACAACATTAGCGTCAGCTCTTACTACAGCTCCCAGATAATTTACTGTGATATTACTGTTAGATGCTCTTTGATCCGTAGTACCATTTACCGATGTTACATTGATATTCATTTGACCACCTAATACATTAGCATCCATTGGTAATGTAATTATCTGGTATTTATCCTGAGCAAGATTTCCTGACCAGTTATATGTTTTTGAATTACCATTTACAGAGTAAGTAATTACTGCAGATGTTAATGCGCTTGTTCCTCTGTTATACAAGGATATTTTTGGATTTTGAGCAGCTGTAGTAGCACAGGTTGCTGTAGCACATTCTCTTTCAAGCTTTACTTCTGCATCATTTGGAAATAAAGGAATTGGCTGATCTGCAATTGAAGTCTTCAGCTCCATTCTTCTTGGAGAATTATTCATTACGGCAGTAATTCTATCTTTTTGATTGATTGTAAAGATATTCATACAGGTATCATTCGTATAATCCATATAGTTCTGAACCATTTCGAATACAGAAGGATTGGTACAACTTGCAATTGCAGGATTACAAGTATAATTGGATGTATGAGCTGTAGGAGTATCTGCACAGAAATCATCACCACAATTTGCATCCCCCCAGATATGTCTTAGACCTAAGAAATGCCCTACTTCGTGTGTCATCGTTCTCCCTTTATCATAAGGAGCTCCAAGAAGGAATGTATTATTTACATTATAATCACTGCTTCCAAATGTTGCATAATTAGCGACAACACCATCTGAATAAGCTTCACCTCCCTGTACATTCAAACCAGGTAGTCCTGACGAAGAAGGGAATTGCGCATATCCTAACAAAGTATTATCACTAAATTTCACACTCCACATATTCATGTATTTGGTAGGATCCCAAATAGTTGCAGGCTTTACAAAAGTTTCGATATCAGCTCTTGCCCATGAAGCCTGACATAAGTTAATTCTATCAATACCATTCGTAGGATTTCCATTTGGATCTACCTTAGCCAAAGCAAACTGGATTTGCACGTCTGCCCCCACTGCATTATTATTAAAACCAGGAGTTCCCGCAAGTCTACGGTAATCGTTATTCATTACGGTAATTTGAGAAATAACCTGCTCATCAACTATATTAGGAGCAACTCCCAGATTCTGACCATTATGGATAACATGCACCACAACAGGAATTGTAATGATATTACCATTTTGGGATTTATTAGCTTTAGCATTTTGAACCAATGGAGCCAACCATGCTTCAAATTGGTCAGCATTCATTCTGCCAGGGAATTTTGCCTGCAAATAGTTCTCATACTCTACTGTAGAGCATCTTTCAAAACCATGCGATTGTGTAAGTTCTTCAGAAGATTTGCTTACAAAGTCTGCTTTCTTTTTAACAGCTCCATTTTTGCTCTGAGCGCTTAAAGCAACCGTAGCAAATAGAGGTAATAAAAAAAGAAATTTCAAAGTAGTAGATTTTTTCATTCTATAAATTTCTATAAGATTCGCAAATATATCAGTTTAGATTAATATATTTAACTATATTTAAATAAATAAAACAAAAAAATACAAAATGAAAAACATTATCATATTATTGTTCTCAATAACAACAACTATTTTTGGAAGTTGTCACTCTCAAAAAAGCACAGAAAACAAGCATGTTATAAAGAATAATCAGAAAAACGATCTGGAAAAAATTGAATTAACAGAGCAAACGCGAGGTACCGATAGAAAAATAACTTTTACCTCAGATTCTATAGTAACATATCTGAATGGAGAATCAAAGATCACAAAATCAAATGATACTCAATGGACAAGTATTGTAAAACAAACCAGTTCATTGAATCTGGATAAACTATCTTCCTATACCGCTCCAACAACAGGTCGCTTTTCGGATAGTGCTTTATCTTCAGTAATCATTATTACCTATAAGGGGAAAATATATCAATCTTCCGGATTCGATGCCGGAGCACCTCCAAAAGAACTGGAAACTCTTTACCTGCTGCTAAAAAAATAAACCTGAAGAAAACTTCAGGTTCAGATATTTTTAAAATTTATAGGCTATATTCCAGGAGAATCCCATATTGAATTTGGAAGAACTCCTTCCAAATCCAGGGACGATCATGGGCTGTATATCGTCCTGTTTGGTTGTAAATACCATATATTTAGGCTGGAGGTTGACATCAATATAAAAATTGGATTCAAATAACTGTACTCTTCCTCCTATCACTCCTTCAAGCCAATAAGAAGATTGGGTAGAAGACGGAAAAGCTACAGAAGAATTACTACCTCCAAACCCCCGGACAGGCACAGCCATATACTCCTGAGTATAAAATGATCCTGCTGCCTTTCCTCCGGCATAAAAACCATTAAATTCATTCTCCGGATCCTGGGCTAACATGTAAAAAGCTCCCAGCTTAACAAATGGCCCATTCACTTTAGCGTCATATCCGTTTTTCTGGTATACATTTTTTTCAAAACCAGCTTCTGCAATTGCATGTACATTTCCGTTTATTTTGGAAGATATAAAACCTTGGTATAGTTTTCTATCCGAAAAAAAGGCACTCCCAGCATTGAGAAGATCCAAACCAACCATAAAATTTGGTTCATATTTCCATTTTTCTTTTTTTTCCACAGGCTTTTTCTGCTGAGCAAATCCAAGCAGGCTTATGCTAAAAAAGAAGGTAAAGATTAGTTTTGTCTTCATTCTCTATATTATTTTGTCCTATTTCAACTTTCTTTACCGGATTGCTCGGTGTTGGTGAATCAGAGTTCAGGTTTTCATATGTTTTTTTCAATCCACATCCGGGAGATACATATGTAGATTTAGTGGTATAACTTATCCTTACCTTTGACTCAGTCCCTTTGTCCGCTAACCGGAAATATACGTCTGTATAAGGGGAGTCGTCAACCCTTAATGGAATGAGTCTTGAACTTATTTTTTGCTGTTTTCCCAACTGCACTTTTCCGTTTCCATAATCTACGGCTACGTAAAGAGAGTCTAATGTTATGATTTTGTCATTATCTGCATTTTTAAAAGCAATTTTAATTCGTGGCGTACCTTCACCACTCTCACAGATATCATCATCTCCGCCACAGGAGCAAAGCATTCCCAACATCAGGGTTAATAAGAGAAATTTAAAATATTTCATAATAATATTTAAACTCAAATTTAGGTAAATTATTTCTTTATCAGCAATGCAATATTCTCCACATGGTGGGTTTGCGGAAACATATCCACAGGTAATATCTTAACAACCTGATATTGATCTTTCATCAAAGCAAGATCTCTTGCCTGGGTAGCTGAATTACAGCTTACATAAACCACTTTTTCAGGGGAAAGCTTTAATATTTGTTCTACCACTTTCTGATGCATTCCGTCTCTCGGAGGATCAGTAATCAACACATCCGCCTTTGGATGATTTTCGAGAAATTCATCATTAAAGACATTCTTCATATCCCCACAATAGAATGTACAATTCGTAAGACCATTGAGTTCAGCATGTTCAATAGCTGCATCAATAGCCTCCTGAACAGATTCTATACCTATCACCTGCTTCGCCTTTCTGGCCACATATTGTGCAATAGTACCTGTTCCCGTATACAGATCATAAACTACTTCATCTCCTTTCAGATCTGCAAATTCCAATGTCTTTCTATATAACTCTAATGCCTGCTTATAGTTGGTTTGAAAAAAAGATTTAGGCCCGATTTTAAATTTCAGTCCATCCATCTCTTCCATTAAAAATCCTTCCCCGGAGTAAACATTAATATCCAAATCGTAAATCGAATCATTTTGTTTTGGATTAATTGCATACACCAATGTTTTGATCTGTGGAAACTGACCCAATAAAAATTCAAAAAGCTTCTCTCTGTTTTCAGTTTCTTCCCTGTATAACTGAAACAAGACCATCCATTCTCCCTGGGAATTCTGCCTCATCATCAGAGTTCTTAAAAAACCTTCCTGATTTTTTACATCAAAAAAGTCCAAACCATTTTCAACAGCATAATTTTTTACGGCTAAACGAATTGCATTGGACGGGTCTTCTTGAAGAAAACATTCTTTCAGGTCTAAAATCTTGCTCCACATTCCCGGAATATGAAATCCTAAAGCATCTTTATTTCCAAAATTTTCTTCGGAACTGATTTCGTACTGAGTAAGCCATCTTGCATTGGAAAAAGAAAACTCCATTTTATTTCTATAATAATATTGCTCTTCAGCACCCAGAATTGGCAACGTTTCAAAGTTCTCAATTCCTCCTATTCTCTTAATATTATTATATACCTCTTCCTGTTTAAAATCCAGTTGCTTTTCATAGCT
This sequence comes from Chryseobacterium sp. Chry.R1, assembly GCF_039645525.1. Taxonomy (NCBI): domain Bacteria; kingdom Pseudomonadati; phylum Bacteroidota; class Flavobacteriia; order Flavobacteriales; family Weeksellaceae; genus Chryseobacterium; species Chryseobacterium sp. Chry.R1. Next base: position 1,611,061 of record NZ_CP151793.1, on the reverse strand, counting down.
CATATTTTGCCACTTGCATCCTCCACAAGTACCAAAATGAATACACTTTGGATCTACTCTGTACGGAGAACTTTCCACAACTTCTACAGCCTCTGCTTCGTAATACTTAGACTTCGATTTCTTCACCCTTGCATTTACCACATCTCCCGGAATAGCTCCTGAAACCAATACCGTTTTGCCTTCTTCCGTTCTACCTATGGCAACTCCTTTTGCTCCGGCTGCTATTAATCTTATATTTTCAAGAATAATATTCTTCTTCTTTTTCATCCGTAATTTCTATTTTTTCTATCTGTTCTAATGTAACCTTACGGTTTCATTTTGCAAAAATACAATAAAAAAAACCTTATCCTAGGACAAGGTTTTTCATGTATGTTAAAGTTTACTATTTTGTTGGAGCCGGTTGAGGATTCGCAGGTTGCGGATTTACTTGCTGAGCAGAAGGGTCAGCTCCCAAACCAGGTTGTAATTGTACATTCGGATTAACTTTTGGCGCAGAAAGTCCGGTTAATTTATCCAGTATCGTTACCAATTCAGGTTCTCCAAGATTTACAAAAGATCTGCTGGCAATTTTACCGTCTTTATCAATAATTACAAAACAAGGTAACTTGAATCCATAAACACCGTATTTTTTAGCAATATCAGAGTTCAGTCCCCCATCACCATAAACATTCGTTCCCGGAATTCCTTTCAATAAAGAATTGCTTGTTTTTACAAACTGATCTTTTGTATCGTCAACATTTACAAATACAAAATTCATTTTTGATTTATAGAAATTAACAACTTCTTTTAGTACCGGTACAGCAGCCTCACTGATGTATGGATTCCACGAAGCATAGAAAAACAGCATATAAGGTTTTCCTTTATTTTCAGAAAGCTTATAGGATTTTCCATCTTGCTTTATTAAAGAGGCATCTGGCGCTACTTCTCCGATTTTAACCCCATTTACAGCTATCTGAATCTTATTAAGGTCGTTTTTAATGGTTGCGTCTTTGATATCCTCATCAATAATCTTCTTGATTTTATCCGTCACCTTTGCCGGTGATCCAGGATGGATATCAGACTGAGCCATAACAAATGCTAATAGATAGTCTTTCGTGGTTTGAGAAATATCCTTTTTTGTTTTTAAATACTGGGCAAATAATTCAGAAGTAGTGATGTCTGTTTTATTTTTGCTGTTGGCTTCAGCATATTTTTGAAAATCAGGACTCATTTTAGCCAATAAGTATTGTCTGTAGTAAGGATTCTCCTTTATCATAACATCCTTATTTTCCTGAAGTTTATTTTCATAATCAGTGAAAGTCTTACTGGCTTTAAAAGATGGATTTCCAGGCGTTTGACCTTGTCTCATTTCATACTGATTGATGATGGACAACAAAGTGCTGGAAAGATCATTCTTTTTCCAATTCACTACCTCGCTGTCAGGACTGAATTTTTTAACGTTTTCTTCAATATTATTATTGATATCTTTTTCAACTTTCTGAATTCCCTGAAGAAACCCCTTTTCATCTTTCATCATCAGCTCATTCATATTAACTGTTTGAGCGTAATTGGTAAGATATTTTTGAGTTGCCGTGAAGAAATCATTATTCTTTTTTGCATCACCTGTAATTACATAATCATTCGGAAAATTCATTCCGCTACCTGAAATGTTAAGTGTTTGCCCTCCTTTTAGATATACCAGATTTTGTTTTCCGGCGTAGGAAATAAGATACATCCCGTTTTTTGGAGCCTCAAAACTCCCTGAGAATGTTCCGTCATTTTTCACTCCAATGTTTGCCAACGGTAATGTAGCAACTCCTGAAGCTTCAATGAACTCTATTCTCTCCAATGGAGATCCACCTGTGATTTTTCCTTTTACTTCAACTTTTTTAGAGCAAGACATTACAAATATTGCAATGATAAACAATAAAAGATATTTTTTCATTTTGATTTTTATAATTAAACAAAAATAGGTTTTTCAGTATTACTAAATACAATTTAATAGTACTTTTTATGAAAGATTTAACTAAAAAAATCGCCATCCTATAAGGAGACGATTTTTTCTATTTACTTTAGCTGGTGTTATCCTTTATCTACCAGTGCTGCCATATATTCTCTGTTCATTCTTGCAATGTTTTCCAGAGAAATTCCTTTAGGACATTCTACTTCACAAGCACCTGTATTTGAACAGTTACCAAATCCTTCTTCATCCATAGCCTGCACCATGTTAAGAACTCTTCTTTTCGCCTCAACTCTACCCTGAGGAAGTAAGGCAAACTGAGAAACTTTAGCTCCCACAAATAACATCGCAGAACCATTTTTACATGTAGCAACACAAGCTCCGCAACCAATACATGCTGCAGCATCCATTGCTTTGTCCGCATCATCCTTAGGAACAAGGATTGCATTAGCATCCAATGTGTTTCCTGAAGTATTCACAGAAATGAATCCACCTGCAGCCATTACTCTGTCAAATGCACTTCTGTCTACCATTAAGTCTTTAATTACCGGGAAAGCGGCACTTCTCCATGGCTCAATAACAATTGTTTCACCGTCTTTGAACATTCTCATGTGAAGCTGGCAAGTTGTAATACCTGTATCAGGTCCATGCGCTCTACCATTGATGTAAAGAGAACACATTCCGCAGATTCCTTCACGGCAATCGTGATCGAATGCGATCGGTTCTTTTCCTTCGTTAATTAAATTCTCATTAAGGATATCCAACATTTCTAAGAATGAAGAATCTGTTGATACATCCGATATTTTATAGGTCTCAAACTGACCTTTGGTTTTATTATTTTTTTGTCTCCAAATTTTCAGCGTAAGATGTAAGCCTTTTTTTGCACTCATAATTTTATATTTATAGGTTGGAGATTATTTGTAGCTTCTAGTTTTAACCTCAATGTTTTCATATATCAGGTCTTCTTTATGCAGAATTTCATTATTGATATCTGCTCCCTGATATTCCCAGGCTCCAACGTATTTGTAGTTTACGTCATCTCTTTCAGCCTCTCCATCCGGAGTTGAGTGATCTTCACGGAAATGTCCTCCACAAGATTCGTTTCTATGTAATGCATCGATAGCCATTAACTGTCCAAGCTCTAAGAAATCAGCTACTCTGAAAGCTTTTTCAAGCTCAGTATTCATTCCTTCTCCTTCTCCCGGAACCTTTACATTTTTCCAGAAATCGTTTCTTACTTCTTCAATTTCTTTTATCGCTTCTCTTAAACCTTCAGGAGTCCTTCCCATTCCTACTTTGTTCCACATAATGTTTCCTAGTTGCTTGTGGAAATGGTCTACAGAGTGGGTTCCTTTATTATTTAAGAAGAAATCTATTTTCTCTTTAATTCCTTTTTCAGCTTCTTCAAATGCTCCTGTATTCGTAGGAATAGCTCCTGTTCTGATATCAGCAGAAAGATAATCTGCAATGGTATAAGGAAGAACGAAATATCCGTCCGCAAGACCTTGCATTAATGCTGATGCTCCGAGTCTGTTTGCTCCGTGATCAGAGAAGTTAGCCTCACCAATTACGAAACATCCAGGAATTGTTGACTGAAGATTATAATCTACCCAGATTCCCCCCATTGTATAGTGTACCGCAGGATAAATTTTCATCGGTGTCTTATAAGGATCATCTGCGGTAATTTTTTCGTACATAACGAATAGGTTACCGTATTTTTCCTCCACCCATTTTTTTCCTAAATCATAAAGCTGCTGATCTGTAGGATTATGAATATGCTTTTCAATTGCTGCTTCTCTACCTTTCTTCATGATCTCTGTAGAGAAATCAAGATAAACACCTTCTTTGGTATCATTATTTTCGATTCCGTAGCCAGCATCACATCTTTCTTTAGCAGCTCTAGAAGCAACGTCTCTAGGTACTAAGTTACCAAATGCAGGATATCTTCTTTCTAAATAATAATCTCTGTCTTCTTCTTTTATATTTTCAGGTCTTAATTTACCTTCTCTGATTGCAACAGAATCCTCTATCTTTTTAGGAACCCAGATTCTTCCTGAGTTTCTCAAGGATTCGGACATCAAAGTTAATTTAGACTGTTGTGTTCCATGAACAGGAATACACGTCGGGTGGATCTGTACATAACAAGGGTTTGCGAAATACGCTCCTTTCTTATGAATTTTCCATGCTGCGGAAACGTTTGAACCCATTGCATTAGTGGAAAGGAAATAAACATTTCCGTATCCTCCAGATGCAATAACCACTGCGTGAGCAGAATGTCTTTCAATTTCTCCGGTTACAAGATTTCTGGCAATAATACCTCTGGCTTTTCCGTCTACAATAACAAGGTCCAGCATCTCATGACGGTTGTACATTTTGATTCTACCTTTACCGATCTGACGGCTCATTGCAGAATAAGCACCTAACAATAACTGTTGTCCTGTTTGCCCTTTTGCATAAAATGTTCTTTTTACCTGAACACCACCAAATGAACGGTTGTCTAACTGGCCACCGTAATCTCTCCCGAAAGGTACTCCTTGAGAAACACACTGGTCAATGATATTGGCAGATACTTCAGCCAATCTGTATACATTAGCCTCTCTTGCTCTGTAGTCACCACCTTTAATAGTGTCATAGAATAATCTATAGGTAGAGTCACCATCACCCTGGTAATTCTTAGCTGCGTTAATACCTCCCTGCGCTGCAATAGAGTGTGCTCTTCTTGGAGAATCCTGGTAGCAGAATGCCTTTACATTATATCCCTGCTCTGCTAAAGTAGCAGCTGCAGAACCTCCGGCCAAACCAGTACCTACAACAATAATATCAATCTTGTCTCTGTTGTTTGGTGCAACAAGGTTCATATGGTCTTTATGATGCTTCCATTTATCCTTAAGAGGACCTGCTGGAATTTTTGAATCTAATTTACTCATACTAGTATAGTGATATTATTGAGTTATAAAATGATAAATCGCGATGAAAATAAATCCAAAAGGAATAAGGATTGAATACCATGTTCCTATCGCTTTAATTACCGGAGTATATTTTGGATGTCTTGCTCCAATTGACTGAAAAGAAGATTGGAATCCGTGAGCAAGGTGTAGTCCCAATAAAACAAATGAGATTACATATAAAGCTACTCTCCAGATATCTGCAAATTTTTCATGCAATTCCGGCCAGAAACGCTCTGCATCAGGTGCAAGCACTTCTACGTACTTATAATTGATTTCGTGAATCCAGAAATCATAAAAGTGAAGCGCTAAAAAAGCTAATATAACAGCTCCGGAGATGATCATGTTTCTGGACATCCATGTAGAATTCGCAGAAGCATTGTTGGAATCATATTTAATCGGACGCGCTTTATTATTCTTAACTTCCAAAACAAATCCCATAATAAAATGGAAAAGTACTGCGAAACCAAGAATAGGTTGCATTAAGAATTGAACAAAAGGATTATACCCCATAAAATCGGACGCTGTATTGAATGCATCTCGATTTATAACAGATAATAAATTTGTTGTTAAATGCAGTATAAGAAAAATCAGCAAAAACAAAGCTGATAATGCCATAGCATATTTTCTACCTATTGTAGAACTCGTTAAACCTGCCATATTAAGTTTAAATTTGAATTTCTACAAAATTAGGAAATGTTAACAATACTGAAAAGTGAGAAATCTCACTATTAGCCAGTTTGTAATCTTTCTAAATAAGATTGTAAAAGCTTAATAAATAAGCGAAAATCAGAGAATGACAATCATCATTTTATCTCATAAATCTTACCCCTGTAAATAATCTTTTTCCTGGTTACGTCCAGACTTTTTAATTCAGCACTTTTTATTCTTCGTGAAGTACAATAAGGATTAATAATATATTTAATAATTTCTCCCCTGTCAGAAGAGTCTGATATCCAAAACAAAGCTTTATTGCCATATTTAATTGAAAGCACTTTATTTTTTCCTGAATCGTATATTACAACCTCATCCTTTTGATTTTCTACAATCGTAAAGATAGCTCTTGCAATAAAAAACAAAAGAATAAAACAAATCAGTATCATCCTGTTTTCAAAATTGAATTTCAGTATAACAAACCTCAACCAATAGACAGACACAGATAAAATAAAGACTTCAACAAGATTCATCGGAATATTCTCAAAAAAAAGACTATCGAAATCAGCAAACCACCGGATACTTGTAAGCAATCCGTTAATCATGATATCATATCCTTGGTTGATCAAATTAAAATCTATATTAAATGCGGCTAAAGCTGCAATAACAAAAGAGCATATAATAATAAGCTCTGAAAATGGAATCACGATGAAATTGGCAACAATGGAAATAAATGAAAACTGATGAAAATAATATAAAACTAAAGGAATTGTTGCAAGCTGAGCAGAAACAGAAACAGATATCGTATTGAAAAGCACTTTTTTAAAATAGTTATCCTGCTTTGGAAAGCATTTTAACAATGGCTGATTCAACCAGAATATTCCTATGACAGCTATAAAGCTTAACTGAAATCCAATGGTAAATAACTGTTGAGAATCCATAAATAAGATGATAAAAGCGGACAAAGCTACAGAATGCAGTACATCAGGTTTTCTCTGGAGTAAAACATAGATAAAATAAACAGTAAGCATAATACATGCCCGCAGTACAGAATTTCCAAATCCAATAAACAAAGCAAACATCCATATAAATATTAAACTCAGTATTACTGTACATTTCCTGGATTTCAAAGGAAGGATCATTCTGAAAATAAAATAGAACACACCAAAAACCACCATTATATGCGTTCCCGAAATGGCAAGAAAATGCACCAATCCTGATTTACTGAAATCCTGTATTACCGATGAATCCATTTCTGTTCGATCAGCAAGGATAATTCCCTTTAAAAACTCCCTGTTTTTAGGAGAGATATTTATTCCGTCAATTTTTTGCAAAACTTCAAGCCTTCTCTGCTGAATAGATTCCTTTAAACTCATATCGTTTCTGGCAACGGATAACAGTTCTCCCGACAGGTACATCTGGTACCTTATATTTTTGCGATTAAGGTAACCGGAATAATTAAATTGAAAATCATATACAGGAGGCTTCAATTCCTGAATAAAAACCCATCCTTTATAGTAATAATCAAAGTTAAGCTGATAAACATTTTTAGGAATATATAAAATTGACTTGATGTTTTTTCCTTCTGCCTGAGCAATAACCTCATATTTCTTGTATTTTTCAGTTGAGTTTAGCTTTCTGACTATTTTAAACGTTACAAGGTCCCTGAATTTCATTACATCAGAATTCAAAGGAAACGTATTCAATGAATGTAAAATAATGCCAAGAAAAAAGAACATCAACGCTAAAAAAATTGGCCTGACCCTATGGGAAAGATAGGACCGGAGAAACAAAGCGAGCAAAAGAACTGAACATAGAATTGTTACAATGACAATAAATCTCTTATCAAGCGATACATAGTCCTGAAAAAAGATTCCAAGAATAAAACATGTAACAAGAATAAAAAGTGGCTGCTTATTCAATTCGAAAATTTGTGTTACTCAAAAATATTTATTGAGACAAAAATTAACACATCAAAATTTCAGAATCTTTAAAAGACTATTAAATTCGTTTTAAAAAATAAAAATCGCAGAAAAAAATTCTACGATTCATGTTATTTATTATTGAATATTTCAAACTTTCAAAATCACATCTGCAGCATGATCACTTGCCCCGCTTCCACCGAGCTTTTCTTTTAAAAGAACATAATCATTCAATACTTGTGATCTTTTATTTCCCTCCAGTATCTTCTTTAATTCCTCGATTAAATTTCCGGTGTTCAGATCATTTTGGATTAGTTCCTTTACAACCTCCCGATCCATAATCAAGTTTACTAAAGAAATATATTTTATATTTTTAACCAATCTTTTGGCAATAGCATAAGAAATCTTACTTCCACGGTAACAAACTACTTCAGGAACATTCAGTAAAGCAGTTTCCAGTGTTGCTGTACCCGACGTTACCAAAGCGGCTTTTGAACATCTCAGTAAATCATAGGTTTTATTTGAAACAAAATGCACATTATCATCTACATAAGATTCATAAAAATCTTTTGGTAAACTTGGAGCTCCGGCAATCACAAACTGATACTCTTTAAAAGATGATCTCACAGAAAGCATCATTTCCAGCATTTTTTCAACTTCCTGCTTTCGCGAACCTGGTAATAAGGCAATAATTTCTTTATTATTTAAGCCGTTTTCCTTCTTAAAAGCATCAATATCTATTTCTTGTAAGCTGTATATGGCATCTAATAGAGGATGCCCTACAAAATGGGAATGAACTCCATGTTTTTTATAAAAGTCTTCTTCGAACGGAAGAATGACCATCATTTCGTCCACATATTTTTTTATGATCTCTACCCTGCCTTCTTTCCATGCCCAAAGCTGTGGTGAAATATAATAGACTACTTTTATTCCAAGTTCTTTGGCAAATTTGGCTATTCTTAGATTAAATCCCGGATAATCAATTAAGATTAAAATATCAGGTTGATTATTTTTAATGTCCTCTTTACAGAATTTAATATTATTTAATATCGTCCTGAGATTCATAGCAACTTCCAGAAATCCCATAAAAGCAAGATCACGGTAATGTTTTACAAGGGTTCCTCCCTGCTTAGCCATCAGATCACCTCCCCAGAATCTGAATTCAGCATCCGGATCTTTCTTTTTTAAAGACTTCATTAAATTACTCCCGTGTAAATCTCCTGAGGCTTCTCCGGCAATGATATAATATTTCATTTCTATAATAAGGATAGAGAACAAATTAAAACTTTGTTGGATCTTAATTTGTAAATTTGTTCAAAGATAATGATAAAAAATGTCAGAAGAATTTGAAATCAGAAATAAAGTAAACGAAAGCGGCCTTGTAAATTTTGATCTTGCCACGCTTCTTCCAAAAGGCACAAGAAAAGGAATCGACCTGAAAGATTTTCTTTTTCAGGAAATGATTTTGAAAGAAAAAGAATTTCGTGCACAGGTGGCCGCTATCAATACCGATGAATATATTGATGCTTACATATACATTTACAATTCGGCAGATGCTATTGTTCCATTGTGGGCTTATTTTGTCCTTACAGCCAAACTTACTGATGTTGCAAAGAAAATAGTCTTTGGTAACCGTGAAGATCTTGAAGTTATTTTAATGCACAATGCAATACAGACTTATGACTTTGATGATTTAAGAGATAAAAGGGTATTGGTGAAAGGATGTTCGGATAAGGAAATTCCTGAGAATGCGTATGTAGAATTGGTAGAACAATTGAAGCCGATTGTAAAATCTCTGATGTTTGGCGAAGCATGTTCCAATGTCCCTATTTTAAAAAACTAAACTCATTACCAGCTGCTTAGAAAAAATAAAAAACTTTAACAGTAATTTTAGATTAAAAAAATTATTAGGGAATATTTTTTGATAACTTTGGTTTATTAACAATTTAAATAAACACAACATGAGTTTAATCGATTTGCTAACAGGAAACACAAGCAACCAGGTTGCGGTACAGGCTGAAAACAAATTTGGAATCAGCAAAAACCAGATTATTGCTTTGTTAGCTGTAGCAGCACCCCTAATTATTTCGTACTTAAGAAATAAATCTCAGGATTCTAAAGAAGCTGAAGCATTAAACAATGCTCTGGATAAAGACCATAACGGAAGTATCCTGGATGATGCTTCACAAGTTGAAGCAAGACAGGCAGAAGGAGGCTCAATCCTTAGCCACATTTTCGGTAACGACAAACAAAATGTTGAAAATCAGTTATCACAAAATACGGGAATTTCCATTGATAAAATAGGTCCTGTTTTAGCAATGCTTGCTCCGGTTATTATGGGCTATATTGGCAAAGAAAAACAACAGAACAATGTTGGAGCAGGTGGATTGGGAGATCTATTGGGTGGAATTCTTGGAAATGCCTCTAATCAGGCACAGGCTCAGCAATCAAGTCCGTTAAATGACATTCTTGGTAGTGTTCTTGGCGGTGGCGGGCAGGCTCAATCGTCAGGAAATCCATTAAATGATATTTTAGGAAGCGTTCTTGGAGGAGGCCAAAAGCAACAACAAGGCGGACTAGGTGGTATCCTGGGAAGTATATTCGGAAAATAATTTAATTTGTATAAAAAAAAGACCGGGGATTTATTTCCGGTCTTTTTTATTCTGTTACTTCTTTGATTTTTCCTCCGAAGTTTCTAGTGATTTAGAGGCTTTTCTTGGTCTTCTTTTTCCATAGCTGCCATTATTAATTTTACCTCTTCTTGATTTTTTGTCTCCTTTTCCCATAATAAATTATTTGTTGGTTACGTCTAATGTAAGAAAACCTGTAAAAAAGCACAAAATATTGCCGTTAAAATTTTTATAAAACCAGTATACAAAAGACTAAATTCTCACAAACAACCGGTTAAAAAAAGCAGAATTACATTTTGTCATTATTAACAAATAGCATATATTTTATTTAATTTAAAAAATTGAAATCATAATCATAGTAAATTGTATCAAAAAAATAAATTAACTTTGTGTATTCTTAAAATAAAATTTTCATGAAAAAAATAATCTCTACAACATTGGTTTTCGCAATTTCTATTTTTGCTGGTTCATTATTCGCTCAGCAAATTTCAAGTGAACAGAGAATAGCTTTTCAAACAGATAATATTGAAACATTTAAAAAAGCTTTTCCAAAAGAAGACTACGATAAATGTCTGGGAGAAAAAAATATCAGCTACAATCTTTTGGCATACAGTGTAAGATTCGACAAAAAAAATATTTTTAATTATTTACTTACAAATAATGTAGATGTCAATAAAATCTGCAGCAATCTAAGTCCGCTTATGGCCGCAGCTAAATTTGGAAGACCTGATCTGGCTAAAATATTATTAAAAAAAGGTGCTTCAAAAAATCTGAAGAATGAAAACGGAGAAACAGCCAAAGACATTTCAGTAAAATATAAACAGGCGGCTCTTACAGAAATTCTAAAATAATTTTCTTAAAAAATATATTCAAAAACTTCCTTTGGGAAGTTTTTTTTATTTATAAGACTTTCAAAAATCTTATCTTTGCACTTTAAAATTCAGACCTTAATGAGTCTGATATATAAAGTATAATATCTAACATCTAAAACTAATGTTTCGATCGCACACAAACGGAGAATTATCTCTAAAAAATCTTAATGAAGAAGTTACACTTTCAGGATGGGTACAAACTATCCGTGATAAAGGATTTATGATTTGGATAGATCTTCGGGATCGTTACGGAATTACACAATTGGTTTTAGACCAGGATCGCTCTTCAGCTCAATTAATGGAAGAAGCTAAAAAACTGGGACGTGAATTTGTGATTCAGGTTACCGGAAAAGTAATTGAGAGAGTAAGCAAAAATCCTAATATTCCAACCGGAGAAATTGAAATTTTAGTTGAAAAACTAAGCGTTCTTAATGACTCTCAACTTCCACCCTTCACAATTGAAGATGAAACAGACGGAGGTGAAGAATTAAGAATGAAATACCGTTATCTTGATATCAGAAGAAATCCGGTAAAAGATAAATTAATCTTCCGTCATAAAATGGCTCAGAAAGTAAGAAATTACCTTTCTGAAGAAGGATTCATTGAAGTGGAAACACCTGTTTTAATTAAGTCTACTCCGGAGGGAGCGAGAGACTTCGTGGTGCCAAGCAGAATGAACCCAGGGCAGTTTTACGCACTACCTCAATCTCCACAGACATTCAAGCAACTTCTGATGGTAGGTGGAATGGATAAATATTTCCAGATTGTAAAATGTTTCCGTGACGAAGACCTGAGAGCAGACAGACAGCCGGAATTTACACAGATCGACTGCGAAATGGCCTTCGTTGAACAGGAGGATGTGATGAATGTATTTGAGGGAATGACCAAAACATTGCTTAAAGATATTACCGGACAGGAATTCGGAGCTTTTCCGAGAATGACTTTCGCAGAAGCGATGCAAAAATATGGGAATGACAAACCGGATATCCGTTTCGGAATGGAATTCGTGGAGCTTAATGAACTGGTAAAAGGAAAAGATTTTAAAATATTTGATGATGCGGAATTGGTAGTTGGAATTAATGTTGAAGGCTGTGCAGACTATACCAGAAAACAGATCGACGAATTGGTGGACTGGGTAAAACGTCCTCAAATCGGAGCCTCAGGGATGGTGTGGGCAAAATTCCAGAATGATGGTGTAAAAACATCATCTGTTAACAAGTTTTACAACGAAGAAGACTTAACAAAGATCATTGAAAAATTCGGGGCGAAAGAAGGAGATTTGATGCTTATTCTTTCTGGAAATGAAAATAAAGTAAGAGCTCAGCTTTCCGCATTGAGAATGGAACTGGGAAACCGTTTGGGATTAAGAAAAGGAGATGTATTTGCTCCTCTTTGGGTAGTCGATTTCCCACTATTGGAATTTGACGAGGAAACTCAGAGATACCACGCGATGCATCATCCTTTCACTTCTCCTAAGCCGGAAGATATTCACCTGCTGGAAACTGATCCTGGAAAAGCCAGAGCAAATGCTTATGATATGGTTCTTAATGGAAATGAAATCGGAGGAGGATCAATCAGAATTTTCGACAGGGAACTTCAATCTAAGATGTTTGATTTATTAGGTTTTTCAAAAGAAGAGGCGGAAGCGCAATTTGGGTTCTTGATGAACGCATTTAAATATGGAGCTCCTCCTCATGGTGGTTTAGCTTTCGGTTTTGACCGTTTGGTGGCCATTCTTGACGGAAATGAAGTGATCAGAGATTATATTGCCTTTCCTAAAAACAACTCGGGACGTGATGTGATGATTGACGCACCAGCATCAATTGCTGATGCACAGCTGGATGAACTGGAATTACAATTGAATTTAAAAGCATAAATTAAAGCGAGGTTTTTACCTCGCTTTTTTATTTTATACTATCTGAGATATCAGTTTTGAAGTCATCTTTATCATATCTTCCCTGCCAGGTCCCGTAGAAAGATAACTCACAGGAATTTCAAGCTCATTTTCAAGAAATTGAATAAACTCCAATAATTCCTCGGGTAAAGAGGAAGGATCTTTACATTCTGAAAATTCAGTTTTCCATCCTTTCATCCGACGGAAAACCGGAAGTGCTTCATCATCAGTCATTAAACCTGACACTACAGTCTGATCTTTGACTTTATAGTGAGTACATATAGCCACAGACTCAAAGCCATTCAAGACATCAGCTTTGGTAATGATCAATTGAGTCACTCCATTAATCATTACAGCATATTTTAAAGCAGGCAGATCCAGCCACCCTACTCTTCGGTGCCGTCCTGTATTAGAACCAAACTCATTACCTGTTTGCCTTATCTTCTCACCTGTTTCGCCAAAAAGCTCCGTAGGAAAGGCACCATTTCCTACCCTGGTACAATATGCTTTTGTGACCCCATAGATTTCGCCTACCTTTTTAGGCGAGACTCCCAAACCGCTGCACGCTCCTGAAGCAATCGTTGTAGATGATGTAACGTAAGGATAGGTTCCGTGATCTATATCTAGTAATGTTGCCTGTGCACCTTCTGCAAGAATTTTTCTTCCACTCTTGATCGAATCATTTAAAAACACTTCAGCTTCTATCCATCGAAATTTTTTAAGAAACTCTATAGCATCGAAAAATGTATCTTTCAGTTCTGCTATTGGAGGTAGTATCTGACCATAATCTAACAGCTGCTGATAGTCTCTTTCTACAATATGATTTACTGTTTCATTAAAGTCGGATCTATCAATATCACCCACTCTTAGATTCTGCCGCAGAATTTTGTTAGCATAGGCTTGTCCTATACCATTTTTAGTTGTACCAATTGTATTATAGGATGAATTCTCTTCCATAAATACGTCCATTAATGTATGTGTGAGTAACACAAGATGTGCTTTTCTAGATATAGCCAGGCGTTTTTCAACCTGAATATTCATATCAAAAGCATTCAGTTTCAAAACTTCCTGCTTGAAATTAACAGGATCCAATACGATCCCTGCTCCGATTACATTGTCTACTCCTTCTATAAATATTCCCGAAGGAAGAGTTTTCAATGTTATTCTTTTTCCATTTCTTTCAATACTATGTCCTGCATTCGCTCCTCCGTTGAAACGTGCGACAATGTCATAATTCCGACTGATCAGGTCAATGAATTTACCTTTCCCTTCGTCTCCCCACTGTAATCCTAATACGATATCCATATTTTATAATTTATCTCTTTTTACAGAGCAAAACTATAGCATGAGTACGAAGGGGCAATTGTCATTTGACAAGAAAGGGAAATCTATATTATATTTTTTCTGATCCGGCTGAATGAGGAGGGAGTAATTCCTAGATAAGACGCCAACATTGCCTGAGGAACACGGTTTGCCAATCCGGGATAATGATCCAGAAAATGAAGATACCTGGATTTCGCATCCAGGCTCAGCATCGTGCTGACAACCTTTAGCTTATTCTCTGCTACAAAAGCATGCAACTTAGCGATCAGAACCGGCCAAACAGATATTCTGCTTTCTATAGCTTTAAAATGATTAAAATCTATGACCCATAAAGTTCCATCCGTAATTGCTTCTATATACTCGTTAGAAGGGGTCTGATTAACAAAACCCTGAAAATCCCCGATAAACCGGCCTTCATAAATAAAATATCGTGTACAATCGTCTCCTTGTTTATTATAATACAATGAACGAAATACACCTTCTTTTACAAAGGCAATCATCTGACTTATCCTGCCCGCCTCTACAAATACCTCTCCTTTTTGGATAGTTAGTTCCTGTACTCCAACAGCAATCAGGTCTTCCTCTTCTTCACTTAGTTCCGCAAATTTCCTTATGTAATTGAATAGCTCTTTCATTCTTTATTCATTGGTATTTTAAAGATATACAAATACTTTTTATTCTCAATTGACAATTGAGAATAAAACAAAAACACATTTTTCTTTTTACATTTTATAAAATCATAATAAAGTACCACATTACGTAAATATTTTTCATACGGCACAATCATTGTACGTTATATCAACAAACATAGTACAATGAAAGCAATCTGGAATGGTGCCATTGGCTTTGGCTTAGTAAATATCCCTGTTAAAATATATTCAGCAACAGAAACCAGCAAACTGGATCTGGACATGCTGGATAAATCTGACTTTTCTAATATTAAATTCAAAAGAGTTAATGAAAAAACAGGGAAAGAAGTAAAGTGGGAAAATATTGTGAAGGCTTACCTGATGGAAGACCGGTATATTGTTCTCGACGATGAGGACTATGCAGCGGCAAGTCCTGAAAAAAGCAAAATATTATCGATCGACCAGTTTGTAAAAGAATCTGAAGTAGATAGTGTTTATTTTGAAAATCCATATTTTCTTGAGCCCCAGAAAAATGGGGAAAATGCTTACAGGCTTCTCATGAAAGCTTTAACAGAAACCGAAATGGTAGGTGTAGGAACATTTGTATTGCGCGAAAGTGAAGCAATAGGGATGATCAGGCCATACAATGAAGAGGTTCTTATTCTCAACCGATTACGCTTTGATCAGGAAATAAGAGATTACCATGATTTAAAAATCCCGGCTAAAAAAGCTCCTAAACCTGCAGAATTAAAAATGGCAGTAAGCCTTATTGAGCAGCTTTCCCAGAAGTTTGATCCTACGATGTATAAAGATACCTACTCTGAATCACTCATGAAGATCATTAAACAGAAAGCTAAAGGTAAGAGTGTTAAGGCTCAGAAAGCTGAACCTGCAAAAGAAGGAAAAGTAATTGATTTGATGGCTCAATTAAAAGCCAGTTTACAAAGTTCAAAATCTAAAAACGCATCCTGATGGCTCTTAAAGATTATAACGAAAAAAGGAAATTTAACGAAACAAGTGAGCCTAAAGGCAAAACAAAAAAGAGTAAGGATCAGCTTATTTTTGTCATCCAAAGACATGCGGCCTCACATCTTCACTATGATTTCCGTTTAGAGATGGAAGGAGTTCTAAAAAGCTGGGCAGTTCCTAAAGGTCCTTCATTAGATCCAAAGGATAAACGTCTGGCTATGATGGTTGAAGACCATCCTTATGACTATAAAGATTTCGAAGGAAATATACCCGAAGGAAATTATGGAGCCGGACAAGTCGAAGTCTGGGATAGTGGAACTTATGAACCTTTAGAGAAAGACAGCAAGCTTTCTGACGAAAAAGAATTGTTGAAAGAACTACATGCAGGATCTTTGAAATTTATTTTACACGGTAAAAAGCTGAAAGGTGAATTTGCTTTGGTAAAAATGAAAAACACGGAAGGGAATTCCTGGTTACTCATAAAACATAAGGATGACTTTGCAGAAGCTGGCTATAATGCCGAAGACAATACCTCTCCCAAATCTTTGGTGACAAAATTCTTAGAGGAAAAAAAAAGCCCAAAAAACAACAAAAAGAAGTCATAACATCAAAGCCTGAATTTAAAAAATTCAATGCATTAGCCGATGAAAAGAAGCTTACCTCTTTCATTAAGCCTATGTTGGCGAAGTCCTATGAAAAAGCATTTGATTCCCCGGAATGGATCTTTGAAATCAAATGGGACGGCTACAGGGCAATAGCCGATCTGAGCAAAAATGATCCTTTATTTTATTCAAGAAACGGAATTTCTTTTTTATCAAAATTCAGAAAAGTTACCCAAGACTTTAGTCTTCAAAAGCAAAAAATGATTTTGGATGGAGAAATTGTGGCTTATGATGAAAATGGAAAGCCCAATTTCCAACTACTACAACAGATTGGTGATAATCCTGATCTCGCCTTGGTATATCATGTTTTTGATCTGCTTTGGCTGAATGGTCATTCTACCGAACAACTCCCATTATTGCAAAGAAAAGAGCTGTTAAAAGAAGCGTTAGTAGAAACAGAAATGATTAAATATTGTGACCATATACCTGAAAATGGAATCAGTTTTTTTAATCAGATGGAAAAAATGCAGCTTGAAGGCATGATCGCAAAAAAATCCGACAGCCAATATGTTGAAAATCACAGAACTTCTGATTGGTTAAAAATAAAATTCACCAGTACTGAAGAAGTCATTATCTGTGGATTCACAGAACCCAGAGGTTCCAGAAAAGGCTTCGGAGCATTGATATTAGGAAAATATAAAGGTGGAGAGCTCATTTACTCCGGACATACAGGAACGGGATTCAATAGTGAATCTTTGAATCAACTTCATCAGCGTCTAAAAAAATTAACCATAAAAAATTCACCGTTTGACAAGATCCCCAAAACCAATATGCCTGTCACATGGGTAGAACCGAAACTGGTTTGTGAAATCAAATATTCTGAAATCACCAAGGACGGAATTTTCAGACATCCTGTTTTTATCACGATCCGGGAGGATAAAAACCCGGAAGAAATCAATGATTCCGCCAATAAAGTGAACCCAAAAAATGAAAAACCTAAAAAAATGAAAGCCACCACATCATCAAAAAATACAGAAAAAGAAAAGGAAGTTACTTTAGATAAGCATAAAGTAAAATTGACCAATCAAGATAAAATATATTTTCCGGAAGATGATATATCAAAAGGAGATGTAATTGAATACTATCAATCGGTTGCCAGATATATTTTACCACATCTGAAAAACCGTCCGCTATCCTTAAACCGTTTCCCAAACGGAATTGAAGAACAAGGTTTTTATCAGAAAGATGCCAGTGACAATACTCCGGAATGGGTAAAAACAACACAGGTTTATTCTGAATCCAACGATAAGTACATTGATTATATCTACTGTAATGATAAAGCCACACTCGCTTATCTTAATAATCTAGGTTGTATAGATCTCAACCCTTGGAACAGTTCACTCCCTGATCTTGAACATCCCGATTATTTAGTGCTTGATCTCGATCCCTCTAAAAAAAATACATTTGATGATGTTATTGAAACCGCTTTACAGGTAAATGAAGTCCTGAAGTCAATTAAAGTGAAAGGGTATTGTAAAACATCAGGAAGTACCGGAATTCACATCTATATTCCTATGGGAGGTAATTATGAATTCGATCAGGTAAAGGATTTTGCTCATATTGTCATGAAACAGGTCAATGAAAAACTTCCTAAAATAACCACCTTAGAAAGAAGCCTTCAAAAAAGGGATGATAAGAAAATCTATCTGGATTACCTTCAAAACAGAACAGGACAAACGTTGGCAAGTGCTTACAGCTTACGTCCAAAACCGGGAGCTTCGGTTTCTATGCCGATTGCATGGGAAGAATTAAAGCCCGGATTAAAACCTACAGATTTCAATATCCACAATGCACTTGACAGGATTAAAGAAAAAGGAGATTTATTTAAACCGGTTTTAGGAAAAGGAATTGATATGATGAAGGCATTGGATTTATTGCAGAATTTAGGATAAATCAACGCCTTGATGAAAAAAAAACCTGCATTTTATCAATGCAGGTTTTTCATTATACGGTTTTTAGTTATTATTATATACATGTACATCCCTTTGTGGAAAAGGAATTTCAATTCCTGCCTTATCAAGGGCTGCTTTACAAGCTATAATCAATTCTTCATTCATTGCCCAGAAATTTTCATTAGTGGTCATCACCCTTACAGACAAATTCACTGCACTATCTCCTAGCTCGGTTACAACTACTTGTGGCGCAGGTTCTTTAAGAGCATATTCATTCTGATGTATTGCCTCCAGCAGTATTTCTTTAGCTTGCTTTAGATCTGCATTATAAGAAACTCCTATATCAAACCACGTTTTTCTTGTTCCCAACTGCGTATAATTGGTAATACTCTTGTTGGAGATTTCACCATTAGGGATTACGATCAACTGATTCTGAGGCGTAATAAGCCTTGTATGGAAAACGTCTATTGCATTTACCGTTCCGGATACTCCGGAACTTGCCGAAATAAAGTCTCCGATCTTAAATGGTTTTAATAATAAAATAAGAATGCCTCCCGCAAAATTCGTTAAAGATCCCTGTAAAGCCAATCCAACCGCTAATCCGGCAGCACCTATCATGGCGACAAAGGCTGAAGTTTGTACTCCTAATTGGGTAACCACTACAATAAAGAGCAGGATATTAAGTCCCCAATTGATAATATTTAATAAAAAAAGCTGTAAGGACGGCTCCATATTACGCCTTTTAAAGGCTTTTTCAACAAGTCTTTTAATCATCCTGATCATCCACGATCCTACCAGATATATCAGGAATGCTGAAATCACAGCTGTAATAATTTTCGGTGCCCATGCAATAGCTGAGGTCAAGAAGGTGTCCCACTGTTGTTGAACGTTGTCTAATTTTAAATCATCCATTTTTGTATTTATTTAAATTGATATGTTATTTTTCTGATAAATCCTGAAGCGATCCACATACCATAAAAAAATTAACCTTAAACCCTGGTTTAAAGTAATCTATATAATAAAAAGTATTGGATAGCAGAACGACCTGTTCAGGTGCACTCAATGATCATTTTTCGAAATTTATTCAGGTAAAAGAATCATTTCAGATTTTAAAAATACTGAAAAAAAGAATGATTTCCAATTTCTATACCGTACTCCTTTTTTGAAAAAGAGTAGTCTTTTTGAGACTTAAAAATTAAAAATAAACAGATTTAAGAGTTTAATTAAAATTTATTTAGAAAAATAAAAATTCAGCGAAAAATATCATGGTAATTTTGCCACCATACTTTCAGGTAAAATTTTCAAAATAAAATAAATAATTTTCCATTTAAAATTCGGAACTATAGTAAATGAGCTCCCTGCATTGACCACAAATTCCGCAACATAATACGGTTCCATTATCAGGGATTCCGTAAGCTTCAGACCTGTATTCATTTTAGTGCGAATATATCCAATGACCAATGCATTGACAATAATATTTCTTGTAGACAATTCCTGTCGGAGACCGGCTAAATATTGTGTGAAGGCGGATTTGGTGCTTCCATATATAAAATTGCTTTTTCTTCCTCTTACTCCGGAAAGTGAAGAAAGTCCGATAATTCTCTCAAGGTTATTATTACTTTTGTCCATAGCAATAATATTAAGAATTGAAACCCCACCCATATAGTTTACTTGCATCATCTGGTATGCACCTTTAAAATCAAGCAAAGCTTTTTGATTGTCAACCAGAAATCCGGCTGCATAAACTACAATAGCCGGTTTTATCACCAGGTCATCATAAAATTGCTGATGCGAAGCAAAATCGGAAGCATCAAAATATATAATCTTAATGTTCGCTTGATCTAATTGATTTTCTTTAACAAAATTTTCCAGCGAGTCCGTATTTCTGGAAGCCGCAATTACTGAGTATCCTTTTTGCAGATACTGCTTAAAAGATTGTTTTGCAACATCAGAATTTGCTCCTAAAATAAGAACTGTTTTGTGTATATTTTGCTTCATAGGACAAAGATAATTTAAAACTATAAAAATAGTAAGGATTTAATGCCAACAGGAATTTATTGGTTACCATTTTTGTCGGCTTATCTCTATATAATATAACCGGCGCGGTGAACTTTGTTCACCGCGCCGGTTATATTATCTTTTAACTAAAAAATTACTTCTTTTCAGTATCAATTTCTTTTTTCTCAGCAGTTTTTTCAGCTGCTTTAGTTGCTTTTTCTCCAAAACGATTGTCTGTAAATTCTCTTGATACAGCCGCTTTTTCGAACTTTAACTTTCCTGATAATGTTTCAATAACAAAACCATCATCCTGGATTTGAGCAATTCTTCCATGAAGGCCTGAAGTTAGTACTACCCTGCTTCCTACTTTCAGATTTTCCTGAAAGATTTTCTCCTGCTTCTGTTTTTTCATTTGTGGCCTTATCATTAAGAAATAAAAACCTACAAACATCACACCCATCATGATCAGCATCATTGAAGATGATCCTCCTGCCGGCTGTGCCTGTAAAAAAATGGTTAATGTATTCATTTTAATTAAGGTTGAATATTCGCAGTGAATGTTAATTTAATTGGAGATTTTTCTACGTTCGCATATACGTCAGCATATTTCTGAACATTTCCATCGAAACTTGAAGAATCAAAATGTAAGGTAATCTTTCCTTTTTTACCTGGTAAAATAGGCTCTTTAGTAAAGTCAGGAGCTGTACATCCACATCCAGGCTTAACTTCAGAAATTACCAATGGATTTTTACCTGTATTGGTAACTTCATAAACATGCTCTACTTTATCTCCTTTTTTGATATTTCCAAAATCGAAGTTGCTTTCAGATAAAGCAAGTGAAGTTGAAGGTTGGTTAGATTGAGCCGGAGTTGCCGCTTCTGTTGTTGCAGGAGCTACCGCAGAATCAGCGGGAGTTGTTGTTGCAGCAGTGGAATCTGTTGCTACAGATTCAGCAGTTTGAGCCTCTTTGTTTTCTTTTTTACAAGAAACTAAACCAAAGCCTATAATAGACAAAGCGATAATTGATAACGTCTTTTTCATGTTAAATTCTATTTTGATCTTTACAATATTTATCTAAAATTCCGTTAATGAAGATATTTGATCTGTCTGTAGCAAATACTTTAGCAATTTCAATATATTCATTGATAATAACTCTTGAAGGTGTAAAAGGAAAATTATCAAGTTCCGATATAGCAGTAGACAAAATAACTTTATCCATTAAAGAAACTCTTTCCAAATCCCAGTTTTCCAATCTTTCACTTAATTTCTTTTCATTATTTTCCCAATTGTTCAAAGTATCTCTTAGAAGTTTGGCTGCAAAAGCCTTATCATCTTCATCCTTGATCATTTTGATTAATGTTCTGCTTTCTTCATCTTCTTTCAGAAATCCAATTGTCTTTTGAACCATTGAATTGGAAATGTGAATATCATCAGACCAGGTGAGTTCCTTGTCTCCAAGGTAATCATGAAAATCTTCATTTTCAGCGATATATCGCAAAAATAATTTTCCGATAAACTTCTGGTCTTCTTCAAAAGAATATTCTTCTACTTTCATGAAATCCTGATAACGCTTTCCTGCAGTAATTCTCTGGAAAGTTTTTACCAATAGATCATCATGTAAATCCCATTTCAATTCTTTATGTTGCCCTGTAAAGAATAGCCTCTCAGGGTTTTCCTCTAGTTTGATCAACACCTGATTGTTAATAAATTTCTGGTTGGGATTAATATCAGAATCTGTTTTCAGATATTTTTTCTTCCCAATTTCCATCTGGTTTTCAGCAAGCGCCTTTAGACCTACTAAAAAATTCAGTTGGTAAATATAGAGATGATAGATTTTCTCTATACCCGAAAACATGTTTTTCTCTAAAACATCAAATTTAATCGGATTCTGGTAGTATGAATA
This sequence comes from Chryseobacterium sp. Chry.R1, assembly GCF_039645525.1. NCBI lineage: Bacteria > Pseudomonadati > Bacteroidota > Flavobacteriia > Flavobacteriales > Weeksellaceae > Chryseobacterium > Chryseobacterium sp. Chry.R1. The sequence goes on along the minus strand of NZ_CP151793.1, from coordinate 1,588,829 downwards.
CACATTTTCCACCACTTTTTCACGGATTTGTCTTCTTCCTAACATTCAAAGAGCTTTTTATGCGTGCAAAGATACAAAATTTAAAATTTATCGAATTCGTAGTGTGAAGGTATTTTTGTAATTTTGTAAAACTATATGAAAGCTTTAAAAACCCTGAACCCCTACTTTTGGAAACACAAGATATTGTTGTTTTGGGGGCTGTTATTTATCATTGCCAGTAATTTTTTTAATACATATAAAGTTCAATTTGTAGGAAAATCGGTTGATGAACTTACCAAAAACGGACAAATGGGATTCAACAGGCAGGTATTGATTTACGTTGCCATTATTGTTGGTTGTTCGTTATTGACGGGATTCTTTACTTTCATGATGAGACAGACCATTATTGTAGCGTCAAGGAGAATTGAATATGAGCTTAAAAATAAAATCTACAGACACTATCAGGAGCTTTCCCTTACAGATTATAAGCAGACGACTATCGGTGACCTCATGAACCGATTGAGCGAAGATATCGTAGCGGTAAGAATGTACCTTGGACCGGGAGTCATGTATGTCGTAAATTTACTGGTGTTACTTCTTATTACCAGCATCTATATGATAAAAACGGACGTATCCATGACTTTATGGACATTACTACCACTTCCGATTTTGTCATACCTTATTTTTAAAGTAAGTTCAATTATTAACAAGAAGTCAAAGATAATGCAGAAAAGCCAGTCCGGTATTTCAACTTTTGTACAGGACAGTTTTTCGGGAATAAGAGTTGTAAAATTCTTTGCCAGGGAAAATTATATCAAAAAGAATTACGGGGCAAAGGTAACCGATTACCAGGATAAGGCATTAGACCTCGCAAAGACAGAAGCTTATTTTTTTACTATTATTTTATTTGTAATCGGATTGCTTAACGTAGCTATCATCGTCATCGGTGGACAAAAATATATTGCAGGACAACTAAGTATCGGTAAAATAGCCGACTTTTTCATGTACATCAATACCCTTATATTTCCTTTTTCAATGGTAGGATGGGTAACATCAGTCAATCAACGAGCAGAAGCCTCCATGCAGAGAATCAATGAGTTTCTGGATAAAAAATCTGAAATCATTAACAAAAATTCTGATCAGTATAAAATCAAGGGAGATATTGAATTTAGAAATGTTTCATATGTGTACCCTAACACAGGAATAAAAGCTTTAGAAAATTTAAGCTTTACAATTAATGCGGGACAATCATTGGCGATTATGGGGAAAACAGGAAGCGGAAAATCTACGATCGCCTTATTGCTATGCCGTTTAATAGACCCTACTGAAGGTGAAATTCTGATTGACGGGAAAAATCTTAAGGACCACAATCTCGAAGTGTACAGGGATTTTATTGGCTATATTCCTCAGGAGAGCTATTTATTCTCGGATACTATAGAAAATAATATTGGATTTGCGATCGACCATCCGTCCCATGAGAAAGTAGTAGAATATGCTAAAATCGCAGACGTTCATAAAAACATCATAGGATTTAAAGAACAGTATAAAACGACGGTTGGAGAGCGTGGAGTGATGCTTTCGGGAGGACAAAAGCAAAGAATTTGTATTGCCAGAGCCCTGATTAAGGATCCAAATATCATTATTTTTGATGATTCTTTATCTGCATTAGATACCGAAACGGAGCAAAATATACTGCAAAATATTGAGTCAAAAATTCACAATGCAACCTCCATAATTATCACACACAGAGAGTCTAGCGCACAAAGAGCTGACAAAATCCTTAATCTTACTGAAATTACCAATTCTGTAACTGCTTAGCCGATTCATTCAAAATTGTTAAATAAATCATAAAAAAAATTTTGTGATTAAAAGAAATCTTTTATATTTGTTCTTAACAAGATTAAAAAATATCTAACAATGAGTGAATACAAGGAACGCCATGAAAATGAAATTTTCACGAAGGTGTTAAAAGCAGGAAGAAGAACATATTTCTTTGATGTGCGTGAGACGAAAGCGGGGGATTATTATCTTACGATTACCGAAAGTAAAAAGAACTTCGGTGAAAATGGAGAGGCTACATTTGAAAAACACAAAATTTACCTTTACAAAGAAGATTTTAAGAGTTTCCAGGAAATGTTCAATGAGTCAACAGATTTCATCATTAATGAAAAGGGTGAGGATGTAATTTCAGAAAAACATGACAAAGACTTCAAAAGCAAATCTTATACTATAGATTCTGACGACGAAGTATAAAAAAAGAATATCTAAAAACACAAGCATCTGAAAAAAGGTGCTTTTTTTATGTCTATTTTTTTACAGGATTATTCTAAGGACAATGAATTTAAAGATGGGCAAAAGGGTACTTTTAAATACTAATTATGATGTACCACTCATTAACAGTAATATGTTAGAAATATGCTATAAAACTCCTTCTAAAGTATTCTGCTAATATTTATCACTTCACATTCTATTTCAATCAAGTATTCCCCTTAAAACAGCATCAAAATAAAAATCTATCCTGATCCTAAAATAAAATTAAAAGTTTTTGATATTTTTTTGGATAAAAAAGTGAAACATCAGAAAGGTATAAAATAAAAAAGTACACTTTAAAAGTGTACTTTCTTTGGGTGAATGATGGGTCTCGAACCCACGACCTTCGGAACCACAATCCGACGCTCTAACCAACTGAGCTACAATCACCGTTTTGTGGTTGCAAATATAGGAAAGATTTTTTAATTACAAAACAATTCCTTCAAAATTTTTCAAAGCAATTAACTTCTCTGTCGTAAATCCCTCAGCGTAAGCAACTCCCGATAGGCGCCCTAAATCCTGAGCTCTGTACGTTAAGCTTTCCAGAAAGTCTTTTGTAGCAATCGGAGTTACCGGCTCGGTAGAATTCGGATCATAAAACTGAGTTTTAAATGCAAGGCATGCTTCAATTTTCTTATCCAGATATTCTGAAATATCAATTACAAATTCAGGTTGAATATGTTTCCACTGGATATAATGAAAAATGTGTTTAGGTCTCCATATGTCCTGGCTTTCTCCTCCCTCTACAGTTTCTATCTTTCTAAGACCAGCTAAAAAGCACGCATCGGAAACTAATTTCGCTCCTTTTGCATGATCCGGATGTCTATCATCAATCGCATTGGCTAAGACGATTTCCGGGCGGTATTTGCGGATCATTTTTACAATCTTCATCTGGTACTCTTCTGAATTAACCAGAAACCCGTCTTTCATACCTAAATTTTCCCTTGCGGAAACCCCAAGAATTTTTGCAGATTCAGCAGCCTCCGTTTTTCTGGTTTCGTCTGTTCCTCTTGTTCCCAGTTCACCTTTTGTAAGATCTACAATAACACATTTTTTTCCTTCTGATATCAATTTGGCAATGGTACCTCCACAACCCAGTTCTACGTCATCAGGATGCGCTCCAAAAGCAAGTATGTCTGTTTTCATATTTTTCAAAGATAAGGCTTAAAATAAAAACTTCCCAAACATTATGAATGGGAAGTTTTAATATATATAATTTAAATTTTAAATTACTTATTGATCTCACCGTTAAGTTTAACAGCATCCTGATAAGTCGGATCCAACTGAACAGACTTAGCAACATAATCTTTAGCTTTAGCAAGATCAGAATCTTTGCTCATATAAGCTACGGCAAAGTAAGCATAAGCTAAAGTTTGTTTATTAGCCTCTACATCTGCTGGCTTAACAGTAGTGATGAATTTTTCATACGCTATTTTCGCAGCATCATTATTCCCAGCTTGTTGGTAAGAATAACCTAAACTGTAATAAGCAGGAGCCCAATCAGGAAGAAGTGTACTCATTTTCTGCCATGTTAATATAGCTCCGTTCCAGTTTTTAACATCCTGGTAAGCAGTCGCTAATTTGAATAATGAATCTGTATCCTGTGCATTAGCTGCTACTTTTTGCTTTAATCCTTCAATGGTAGGGTTTGTAGGTCCTGCATCAGCTGATCCCTGAGAAGCTCCTCCTCCGGCAATCTTAGCTAATTCCATATCCCATTTCATTGTTTCATCTTTTGCAGCTTTTGCAATAGCTATTTTCTGCTGAGCTTCAGTTGTTAAAGCAGTTTTCTTTGCTACATCTTTTTCATCCTTAGCCAATCCAGCGGCAATTAAACCTTGTAATCCCTGGTCAGCAGGTTGTACTCTTGATTTATCCGCCTGAGAAACGAAAGTATCCATGTTTTGCTTAGCCTCTGCATATTTACCTTCATAATATAATTGATAAGCTCTCAATTTGAACTTAATAGGATCATCAATTTTATCAAAGATCTTATCTAAAACAGTTCTTGAATTGTTATAATCTTCGTTTGTAAAATAAAGCTTAGCGATTTCTAATTGTGTATATGGATCTTCATCCGCATATTTAGTATAATTGATCAAGTCCTGAGTCGCTTTATCATTTTGCTGATATTTAATATCATAGGCAGCCAAAGCTTTATAAGCAGGTGCATATGTAGCATCTACAGCAATTGCTTTATCAATATTTTCTTTAGCTAATTTCCATTGCTGAGCAGCCATCCATAAAGTACCCATTCTGGTATAAACAGAAGCTTTATTTTTAGCCAGAGGTAACGCTTTATCATAAGCAGTCATAGCATCACCAGGGATTTTTTTCAATCTGTAAGCGTCTCCCAGTGTATAGTAATAATTCGCAGGAACTTCTTTTTTCTGTGCTCTTTCAATTGCCTTATTAAGGAATTGAATGGCAAGATCAGGAGAGTTATTTTTCTCAAATAAAGTTAAAGCCTCTGCAGCTCTGAACAATACTTCAGCATCTTTTTCTCTTGAATCGCTAACAATTTTCTGTATTTCTGCAACAGCTGCCTTATCACCTTTTCCAAGCTTTACAGCTGCCAATCCGATCTTGTTTAAATAGCTTTTGCTATCTGCTGCAAGACCTTTATTGAAGCTTTCAGTTGCTTTAGCAAAATCCGGCTCACCTTGTCTTAGAAAAGTATTTCCTAAATAGAAATAATTTTCAGCAGTAGGAGCTTTAGCAATCATATCGGTGAACTGAGTCTTTGCCTGGGCAAATTTATCACTGTCGATACTGTTAATACCATCTTGCAATGTTTGTGCAAACGAAAAATTGGCAAAAAATACCACCGCTGCTCCAAAAGCAATCTTTTTTACATTCATAATCATTATATCTTTCATTTTATATTTTCTAAATCGAGTAATATTATACACAATTTTCAGACCAAAATAGTGTATTTATTTGGGGGATAAAGTCAATTTAATATTTTTTAACGCATTTGCACCTCTCTTTTGTAAATATTGTAGGGTTGCAAACCTTCCTTCTGCACAATCATTTGCCCTAATTGGGTACATGAATATCTGATGAAACCATTGGCAATGTTAAAGTTTCCTTCATTTGTTAAAAAATACAAAACTCTAGTAAAAGGATATTTCATTTCACGCAGTCCTGCAGAATCCGGAGTATATAATTTTCCTTTGTTTTCAACCGGCAATATTTTAACCATATCCCTTAATTTTTCAGAAGTTTTATCATAAGGGCGGCTAAAGGTATTAAGACCTATGACACCAATTTTATCGGGATATTTATTGAGCTGTTCAATGATATTTTCACTACCTGGAATCACAGAAAATTGGAGATCTTTAGGCTGCTTCTTAAGCTTCTGAGCAACATAGTTTAAGTTACTAGAATTAGTCCCGTCAAAAATAAATTCCTTTTTATCAGAAAGAAGACCGTTTTGAATTTCATCCATTGAAATACTGCTCCTGGTAGAATTTTTTGGAACAATAAAAACAACTGCGTCAGCAGCAAATCTGGCAGGCAAAAATTTAGAACCCACCTGCTCTTTAAAAGCTTTAAGCTCTTCAGGACTTAAGTCTCTGGACATTACCGCTACTCTGGCCTTTCCTTTCAGAAGATCTAAAAAGCCCAGGTCTTCCTTCCTTGTAACTACCTTTAGGTGTGCTTCGGGATAATTAATCATGTATCCGTCGGCTAAAGCTTCAGTAACACTTTTAAAGGATTCATCAGTAAGGATTGTAAGATCTCCCTTATAATAGGATGGGGATTTGTCTTCTTTTTTACAGCTTACTGCAATTATACTTAAGACAAAAAGTATGATTACTTTAAAATTATTCTTCATTTCCTGAATTTTTTATTCTTGAAACCGCTCTGTAAATTCTAAAGATTCCATACAGAATCATAACACCTCCAAGAGGGTACGCTACAGTAGGCTCTAAAATAATAAAGAAGAATTTGTAAAAAATAACTACAATTCCTAAAACGATATAAAACAATCCCGTAACCAGGGATAACCAATTGAACATCATACAACAAAAATACCAAAAAAAATAAAAAGAGAAGCATATGCTTCTCTTTTTTAATTATTATTTAAAGATAAAAATTATCCTTCAAAATTCATTGTTAATGGTAATCTGAAACGGTAACGTACAGATTGTCCATTAATCTTAGCAGGAGCCCATTTAGTCTTAATAGACTTAATAGTTCTTACTGCTTCAGCATTAAAGTCTGAGCTTTTTCCACTCGCTTTAACGTCTGTAATACTACCGTCTCTTTCAACAACGAAAGTTACTTCAGCTTTTACAGTTCCTTCATCACCATTCATTGCAGATCCGTCAAAGTTACTAGACACTTTATTTCTAAAGGCATTAATACCTCCTGGGAATTCTGCAGTTTGCTCTACCTCTGTATACACCTGAGTGTCACTTACCTGAGGCTTAACTTCAGCAGTTGAAGTTTTAGTCCCCGTTGATGGTGGAGGTGGTGGAGGTGTGTAAGCCGGAGCTTTAACCCCCTCCTGATTTTGCAAACCAGTTGTTGTTTCTAATTGCTTAGAAATCGGTGGTGGTGGAGTTTCAATTTTCGGAGCTTTTACAGGCTCTGGAACCACATTCTGAATTACCTCGATTTTCTCTTCTTTTGGAGGTGGAGGTGGTGGAGGTGGTTCTTCTTCTTTTGGCTGCTCAATAATTTTATCTTCCTGAAGAATTTCCACCAAATCAGCTTTTACTTCTTTCTTTTCTGGTGCAGTAAGTCTTTTAATCGTAAGATAAATAAAAGGAGACAAAGCCAAAATCAGGAATAGTGCCGTTCCGATAAGAAAAGATCTTGTCAGAAGTTTTGGATACTGATGTCTCAGATCATAGGCACCATATTCTTTGTTTCTATTTTCAAATACAATCTCGTCTAAAGTAAGATTCTGACTGTATACATTTTCATCTGCCATAGATTTACAATTTTATGGTTAAATTACTTTGTAGCTGGTGCAGCCGCAGCTCCATTATTCCCAACTTTCTTGTTATAAATAGCTACCTCCCAAGGTTTCAAATCGGTAACCCCATATTGTTCACTTTTGGTAATTGCCATTTCGTCAAGAATATCAACAAAGTTTTTATATACAGCGTCATCTGTCGGCTTAATAATTACAGTAAATTTACTTTTATCAGCCGCATTTGCTTTTGCTTGCTCAATTACCTTTCTAACACCTTCTCTATCGAAAGTAGTTTCATTCAGATTCTGATCAGTTAAAGATGTATTATCTTGCTGATGCCAGAAAATTTTATTGTCTTTACCCAATAACAATGAAATTGAGTTAGAAAGTTTAATTTCAGTTGGAGGTGGTTTTTTATCTTTTTCTTTCGGTTTTGCCGGAAGACCCAAATCCATTACGTTAGGTTTACTAAACGTGGTTGTGAACATAAAGAAGGTGATCAATAGAAAACCCAAGTCCACCATCGGAGTCATGTCAACTCTGGTACTCTGCTTCTTGGAACGTACCTTGCCGCCCTTGGCGCCCTTTTCCTGTACTTGTACTTCTGCCATTTCTGCTCGATATTATTCGTTAGGTTTACCTTCTTGTGATGTAATCAACCAAAATTTAAGAAAATCAATATCTCTTAAACCTTCAAATAAGCTTTTCACTTTAGGGTATTGAGTAGTAACGTCTCCTTTAATCGCTAATTTGTATTCAGGATTTACGCTCAAACTTTGTTGTACCCAGTCTACTAACTGCTTATTTGTACTATCCATAGGAATCCCTGTAGGACTCTTAAAATTCTTCTGCTCGTCATCTGGCAAATCAAGATAGCTTTTAAGTTGGTTCATTGGAACCCCAATCGCTTGTACTTTTTGAAATGCAGCTTTTTCGTTGTTGTCAAAAGTAATACCATATTTTTGACCCATTTTATCTAAAAGCTGTAATCTCTCTGATGCATTCTCTACCGGTTGGAAATAGAATTTCCCATCCGGAGTAGCGTTGATAGTCATTAAACTAGCATCAGGAAGTAACTTCTCTGATATTGAAGATGGCGGTTTAATCTGCTCCACGTCAGGTTTTTTAAACTGAGTGGTCAATATAAAGAATGTAAGTAGTAGGAACGCAACGTCACACATCGCGGTCATATCCGTCACTACTCCATGTCTTTTTGGTTTGACTCTCGCCATTATTTTTATTATTTTTAATTAAACTTCTTTTATTGCTAATGCAAATTCCTTGCTGGAAATTCTTAGTTGAATTCCGCGAAAGATTGTTGGATACTCATTGCGATCTCATCGATCTTATAAGTTAATCCATCAATTTTAGATGTAAAGAAGTTATAAAGGATAATAGCGATAGCTGAAGTACCAATACCTAAAGCCGTGTTGATCAATGCTTCAGAGATACCTGTAGAAAGTGCAGCAGCATCTGGAGTACCACCACCTGAACCTAATGCGAAGAATGCTTTGATCATCCCGATTACGGTTCCTAAAAGTGCTACTAACGTTGCAACTGTACCTAAAGTAGAAAGAATCATCATATTCTTTTCCAACATTGGCATTTCAAGAGTTGTAGCCTCTTCGATAGCTTTGTTAAGAGCCACCATTTTTTGCTCTTTGTTTAAAGTCGTATCATGAGATAAAGCTTTGTAAGTCGTAAGACCTTCTTTTACTACATTACCTACAGAACCTTGTTGTCTGTCGCACTCTTCTAAAGCCTCATCAATTTTGTTTTGGTTTAATAAGCTTCTTACCTGAACAACGAAGCTATCCAAGTTTCCTTTTCCAGCTGCTTTACCAAGTACGAAATATCTTTCAAAAGAGAAAACGATTACAGTGATCATGAAAGTAATCAAGATTGGTACGATAACCCCTCCTTTGTAGATAATACCTAAAAACGACTCTGGGTGAATGTCTTTTCCTTCAACACTTGAAAAAGCTACAGATCCACTACCTAGTTTATCTGCATCTTTGAAGTTACCAGGACTCCCTAGCACGAATAAATAAATACAAACTCCTATAACGAATAAAATAGGAATAATAATAGCCGGGTTTAAACCTCCTGCCTTTCTAGCAATTACTTGCTCATCATTTTTTGAAACATTCATTTCCATATTTAACTAAATTATATTGTTTTAAAATTTTATCAAGTTGTAAATTAAAGGCAAAATTAATTAAAATACAATAGTCTCAAATAAACATTTTGCATTTTTTTGATAACGAAATATTATTACGATTTCGATAAATCAATTATTTTCTTTTTTTTTAATGATATTTCTCAGTATTTTTAAATACTTTAAAAATTTCAAAAAATTAAGCCTTCATTTTTTTTAATTTGCCAATGTTAATTTTTTTTTAAATTACAATATTCACAATTCTGTGAGGGACTACAATGATTTTTTTCGGGGTTTTTCCTTCCAAAATCTGTTGCATTTTGGGGTCATTAATCACCAAATCTTCTACTTGCGCGGGTGATAATTGAGCAGATAGGGATAATTTGAACCTCATTTTACCATTTACACTCACCGGATATTCAATTTCATCTTCTACTAAATATGATTCTATTAATTCAGGGAATTTTTCAAATTCAATAGAATCGGTATGTCCTAACAAACTCCAAAGCTCTTCACAAATATGTGGTGCATAAGGAGAAATGATAACGGCTAACGGCTCAAGAATATTGCGTTTGTTGCATTTTATTTTTTGTAATTCATTTACAGCGATCATAAATGAAGATACAGAGGTATTGAAAGAGAAGTTTTCGATATCGTAAACCACCTTCTTTATTAAAGTATGCAGAACTTTATATTCTGCTTTTGTCGGTTCTTCATCAGAAACTTCAAATACATCTCCGTTAAAATAAAGGTTCCAGAATTTTTTAAGGAATCCATACACTCCACTTAGTCCCTGGGTATTCCATGGTTTCGATTGTTCCAATGGTCCTAAGAACATTTCATATAATCTTAATCCGTCCGCTCCATATTCTGCACAGATATCATCCGGATTTACGACATTATATTTAGACTTGGACATCTTCTCTACCTCGCGATCTGTAATATACTTTCCGTCTTCCAAAATAAATTCAGCATCAGCATAGTCGGGTCTCCATTGTTTGAATGCTTCAGTATCCAATTCATCAGATGTTCCTTTTAATAAGGATACATCCACATGAATCTTCTGTGTTTTATATTGAGTTGCCAATGATTTGGAAACATACTGATTTGTTCCTTCTACCCTGTACACAAATGCACTCATTCCTAAAATCATCCCTTGATTGATCAACTTTTGGAAAGGCTCATCCTGACTGATGTATCCTCTGTCCTTTAGGAACATATTCCAAAAACGGGAATACAGCAAGTGACCTGTTGCATGTTCACTTCCTCCTATATATAAGTCTACCTGTCCCCAATAATCAGTGATATCTTTTTTAGCAAAAACTTCTTCATTATGAGGATCCATATATCTTAAGAAGTACCATGAGCTTCCAGCCCAACCAGGCATGGTGGACAACTCTAATGGAAATACATTAACCTCATCGATTAATTCTGTAGCTACAACTTTTTGATTAGTCTCATCCCACGCAAAAAACTTAGCGTTTCCTAATGGAGGATCCCCGTCTTCTGTTGGTAAATATTTTTCAACTTCGGGAAGCTCCAAAGGCAAAGAAGACATTGGTAAAGTATATGGCATTCCATCCTTATAATATATAGGAACCGGTTCACCCCAATAACGCTGTCTTGAGAAAATAGCATCACGCTGTCTGTAATTTGTAGTTCCATGACCGATATCACGCTTCTCAACTTCGGCAATCATTTTTGCTTTAGCCTCATCGTAAGACAATCCATTCAGGAAATCTGAATTAACACAAACGCTGGTCTTAGAGTCAAAAGATTTTTCCTGAACATCTTCATCGGTCTCAACAACCTTTTTAATTTCAAGATTAAACTTCTTTGCAAATCTGTGATCACGTTCATCGTGAGCAGGTACTGCCATAACAGCTCCTGTTCCATATCCCATCAATACATAATCTGAGATATAAATCGGCATCTTCTCATTGCTGAAAGGATTGATTGCATAACTTCCGGTAAATGCACCACTCACGTTTTTTACATCAGACATTCTATCCCTCTCGGTTTTCTTAGAAGTCTCTTCTATATAAGCATCAACTTCAGCCTTCTGAACAGCCGTAGTAATGGTATCAACTAATGGGTTTTCCGGCGCAAGCACCATGAAAGTCGCTCCGAAAATAGTATCAGGTCTTGTGGTGAAAACCTCGATCTTTTCGTCGTGATTCTCAACATTGAATTGAACCTGCGCTCCCTGGGATTTTCCAATCCAGTATTCCTGCGAATCTTTTAAAGGTTGTGGCCAGTCTATTGTATTTAATCCTTGAAGTAATCTCTCAGAGTATGCGGAAATCCTCATACTCCATTGCATCATCTTTTTCTGAAATACTGGAAAACCTCCCCTTTCAGACTTCCCATCTTTTACTTCATCATTGGCTAATACTGTTCCAAGAGCAGGGCACCAGTTAACTGTCGTTTCAGCTCTGTAAGCCAGACGATAATTTAATAAGATATCTTCCTTATCAATATCTGAAGCATTCTTCCACTCTTCTGCCGTGAAATCAAGTTCGTCATTTTGATTTGCATTTAAACCTTGTGTCCCTTTTTCTTCAAAATGCTGAATCAGCGTTTCTATAGGCTCTGCTTTATCGGTATCTTTATTGTACCACGAATGGAACAACTGGATAAATATCCATTGTGTCCACTTATAATAGGAAGCATCTGAAGTTCTCACTTCCCTGCTCCAATCAAATGAAAAACCAATTTTTCTTAATTGTTCCTCATACCTGTTAATGTTTTGTTCAGTAGTAATAGCAGGATGCTGTCCTGTTTGAATAGCATACTGTTCCGCAGGAAGTCCAAAGCTGTCATAACCAACCGGGTGAAGCACATTAAATCCCTGATGTCTTTTATACCTTGCATAAATATCAGATGCAATATATCCAAGAGGATGTCCTACGTGTAATCCTGCTCCTGATGGATAAGGAAACATATCGAGAACATAAAATTTGGGTTTATCTGTTGTATCGGAAGTTTTGTATGTCTGCTTTTCTTCCCAGTATTTCTGCCACTTTTTTTCTATCTGCTGATGATCGTAAAACACTTTATGTATAGATTTTATTTAAAATTAATCTTCAAAAAATTTGAAGAGGTACAAAAATAAAGATTTTAAAAGAAATAGAACTTTAATTTTTAATTAATTAGTATACTTTGATTTAAACAAAAAAATCTCATCCGAAGATGAGATCTGTATTCTTTATTTTCAACCTTATATATATTACTGAGGAATTCTCTTTAGTGTATATGTGGTAGACTTGTATAGATTAGGATCTGTAGTATCTTCAATGGTAAGATTCAGCGTCGTATCAGTGAGTGTAGTTACTTTTCCTTTGTCCGGAACTACTGTACCCTGATACTTGATTTCAATCCTCTTATCACTTGTACTATAGGTATAGGTAAAATTTCGGTCTGAAACAGTACTACATATTGCAGGGGTTCCTATTTCATCCTTATCGGTTCTTTTTCCGGTATTTCCTTCATTGAACAACCATCTTGATTCTTTCTGGCAAGTGGTAAAAGTAATTTCATCTGAAACCCCAGATCCGTTTGCCGGAATAGTGGTAATCACTTCTTTAACAGGTTGCCAAAGTCCGTTAATTGGAAATACCTGTTGAGTATCGTCGTCCTTACATCCGGTTGCTACTAATAATGATAAACCTGCAAATAGTAATGCTAATTTCTTCATGTATCAAATTTTTCAAGGCCTAAAATTATGATTTTTTTTAAATACTCTGTCATTTTTTTTAGGTTTTGCAATTATAATTTTCATTTTCTTAAAATTCCTTCAATAAAACAGATATTTTAAAACCTTATATTTGCATAAAAACACGTATGCCCGAGGTTTCCATAATCACTCCATGCTATAATTCTTCCAGATTTCTGGAAGAGACCATTCATTCTGTAATGAGCCAAACTTTTACAGACTGGGAGTGGCTAATCACTGATGACAAGTCTTTGGATAATTCTGTGGATATAATCCGTAAGGTAAATGATCCAAGAATAAAGTTATCTGTTGCGGAAAAAAATGGAGGTGCAGGACATGCTCGAAATTTATCCCTTGAAAAAGCAACCGGAAGATTTATTACTTTTCTGGATGCCGATGACTACTGGGAGCCTGATTTTTTAGAAGAGATGATCAACTTCATGAAGCGCGAAAATGCTGAAATTGCCTATTCCAATTATGCGAGATGCAATGAACAGCTTATTCCTCAGATTGAAGATTTCAAAGCAGACAAGGAAGTAACTTTTGACAATTTACTGAAAACATGCCGATTATCCCTCCTATCATCGATGTATGATTCCCAGAGGGTAGGCAAAGAATACTTTCCGGAAGGCAGCAAACGGGAAGATCATGTTATGTGGCTCAATTTACTAAAGAAAATTCCTGTGGGAAAACCCCTTCCAAAAACTATGGCAAAATACAGGATGCATTCAACGAGTGTTTCCAGAAAAAAACAGCATATCGTAAAAGATCAGTACCTTGTGTACAAAGATTTCATGAAGTTTTCTACGTTAAAGTCTCTATATTATACTGCCAACTGGGCGTTGAACGGGTTTATGAAATATTCTAAAATTTTTAATTAATGGAGTATTCAAAAGAATTCAAAGCAGCACTGAGTAATTTCTCTTCTATAGAAAAAGACCGTTTGATCTTCAGGCTTCTTAAAAAAGATAAGCTTCTTTCCAAAAAACTATATTTTGAGTTAATTGATACTGAAACAACGGATCAGAAAAGATCCCAGATGGAAGATATCATTGAAGAAAAAGTTCTTTTCGCATCTAAATATATAACTAATCCAAAATATTTCCTGGTTCTTATTAGAAAAATAAGCGCTGAAATAACTGAACACATAAAAGTGACTACCGATAAATTTGGTGAAGTATCACTTCACCTGTTTCTCATCAACAGAATTTTAGACCAAAATTCTCAGCTCAACCATCAAAGGTTCGATGCTGTATATAAGCTTTACATTTATATAATCAATAAAGCAATAAAGGCGCTTCTTACTATACAAAAGCTTGATGAAGATTACTGGATTGAGTTCGATGAGCAATTGAATGAACTGGAAGATAAAATTCAAAATAACCGCTACCTACAGAAACTTTGTATCAATAATAGTTTTGATATGAGATGGCTTAAATCTGACCGTATTCCTGAAAATCTGGATTTAATCATTAAAGAGATCAAAAGCCAGGGATTCTTAAAATGATATCATCTTTTCAATAATAAGCTCCGAAGAATCGGGTTTATCATCTACAAATTTTCTGGCACTTTGAGACATATCTTCAATTACCTCTTCATTATGGGTTAAAAAAAGAATAAAATCCGCAGCCAAATATTCGGTTTCAAAAGATTTGCCTCCATCTGCTGAAATCAGTTCATCTGCTTCAGGATTTTTTCTGTAGTGGTTTCCGAAAACAACAGGAACACCAAAAGCCGCCGCTTCAAGAATATTATGAAGACCTGCATCATGAAACCCACCTCCCACTACGGCAATATCAGCATAGGAATATAATTTTGATAGTAGCCCGATGCTATCAATAATCAACAGCTGAGGATTGAAAGCCGAAAATCCGGAATCAGAAATTTCACTATACAATAAGGCATTGGGAAACATCTGCTTTAAGTTCTGGACTCTTTTTAAATCATGAGGAGCAATAATAATTTTCACATCCTGATTCATTACAGAAACCAGCTCTGCAATTTTTTCTTCAGCATGCCACGAACTTCCGAAAACAATGGTTTTTTGATCTCCTGTAAAGTCTTTGATAAATTTCACATGATGATCCCTGCTCCTAAGTTGCTTAACCCTGTCAAATCTTGTATCTCCTGTTATAGAAGATTTTACCAATCCTATACTTTTAGCCAGAGCGTAGGAAAATTCAGTCTGATGAAAAAACCAATCAACGTTTGACTGAAGCTGTTTAACAAACCATTTCCCGTAAGATGTAAAAAATGATTGCCTTTCATAGAACAGTGCAGAAATCACATAAATTCTGGCATTCCTTTTTTTTAGTTCAGCTAAAAGATTATACCAATAATCATATTTAACCGTAAAGAATAGTTCAGGAGTGAACTGTGCAACAAACTCGCTTACAGATTTTTTTGTATCAAAAGGAAGATAGCAAATAACATCAGCGATATGTTTTTTCCTGATAACATTTTCATATCCTGAAGGTGAAAAAAATGTAATCAGAATTTTATGTTGTGGAAAAATTTCTTTCAACCTTTCAAGAACAGGAAGCCCCTGCTCATATTCCCCCAGACTTGCTGCATGCATCCAGATTACCTTATCCGTTTTTGAAAATGAAGATTTTACAAGCGATAAAGAATGTTTTCGTCCCTCAATTCCTTTTTTAGTTTTCTCATTGAACAACGAAAATACTTTCATTCCGAAAATGAGGATATTAATCAGTATGTTATAAATAAAAGACATCATCTATTTTTCAATTTCAACCCGGTCATTATTTGTTGAAGGACAAGAGATCACTAAAAACTCAAGTTCTTCTTCTGTATCATTAAAAATATAATGTTGCGCTTTTGGCTCAATAGAAATACTTTCACCCGCTTTTATAAAAAACTTTTCCTGCTCAATTTCAAATGAAGCCTCTCCCTTAAGAATATAAAAGAATTGGCTAGCTCTATTATGAAAATGAAGTTTTTCAGAGGTTCCCGAAGGCATTTTTTCCTGCTTTACAGAAAGCTCCTGGGTATCCTTCAGTACCCAGCTATCACAATGCTCTCCCCATATATAGTGATCAGAATTATTTTTGGATTTTATCATATTTTCCTTTTTTAAACATTACAAATATGTTTGTCCCTATTACAAGGATCATCAAGCCGAAAAAAACGAAAAACATATTACCCAAAGTATTTGTTCTGTTTTCAGCTATCCAAACGGTTTCTAAAAGAGTATACCCAAACAACAATAGCAGAGGTAGCAGAATACTGTATGCAAAAAGCTCTAAAGATTTTTTATTTCGGAAGTGATCCGGAATAGTAAGCATGGGAGAGTTGGAATCTCTGGTAACCGCAAAAAGAATAAAAGATAAGAAGGTAGCAATAGAAGGTAAAATCCAAATTGTCCTTTTATGATCATAACCGTCAATTCTTCCGTTAACCATAAAATGAGTAGGAATAATTTCCGGTAATTCTGCATATTTCCATCCGGTAAAAATCCAAATTGAAATAAGCAAGAGAATATTTACAATAAGTAATAGTTTACCAGACATGCTTCGGTTATTACAAAACTTTTTTAATCACTCTTAATTTATGGGTATGACTGTTCAATTCCTTATTGAAAATCCCGGAGGAATCAAGGGTGTCAATTCTTACCTTACCAGAGGCATGAATGATCTTCTGATTTTCTAACATAATTCCAACGTGAATAATTTTCCCTTCGGTATTTTCAAAGAATGCCAGGTCTCCGGGCTGACTTTCCTCAACAAAGGTTAAAGGCTCCCCCATCTCTGCCTGCTGATAGGTATCTCTCGGAAGCTTGATGTCGTGAACTTTATACACCAATTGTGTAAAGCCTGAACAATCTACCGCAAAAAAGCTTTTTCCTCCCCATAAATAAGGAACATTAAGAAATTCTTTTGCCGTTAAAGCAATGCTTTCCCGAATATCATGACTTCTCCTTGAAGCCACAGCCGGAAATTCAACTTCTGATCCCATAGAAAGCAATGTTTTACCATCATTCATCAATACAGAGGAGAAATCTTCCGTAATCAGAGTAACTTTTCTCTTTTCAAGTTCTTCGTCTGATACAGGTTTTATCTGTTTAGTATCCATCCATCCTTCATAGCCATCATAATGCATTTTTATTTTGGTCCAGTTTTTATTCACTTCCAAAATATCAGCACTTTCACCAAACAATATTTCTGTTACAATCTCTGCTTTGTCCGAGTTTTCTGCCCGGACAGGAGCTACAGTAACAATACAGATTCCTTTATTCATCAACTTTCTTTATATATTAAATGACTAAGAATTTGAAAATTAAAAAATTTAAATTTCAAACCTCTCTATTTACTTCCTTCGAAGGAAATTAACCCCGTCACGCAAAGGTAAAATAAGATTTTCAAAATCTTCATCTTTTGCAATCAAATCATTTAATTCTTTAATGACCTGGGTAGATCTTTGTTTTGGGTTTTCTTCCAATACTTTACCGTACCATAGAACATTATCAAACAATACCACTGATCCGGATTGGGTATGGGGTTTTATTAATCTGAAATATTCTGCATAATTATCCTTATCTGCATCGATAAAAACAAGATCAAAAATCTCATTTGTTTCGTTTAAGAAGTTTTTTGCATCCTGAAGTTTAAAATAGATCTGCTCCGAAAATTCACTTTCAGAAAAATACTTCCTTGGAAGGTAAGCCAGGTCCTCATTAACATCCAATGTTGTAATTTTTCCTTCTTTGGATAAGCCCGTAGCTAAACAAAGGGTGGCATATCCCGTAAAAGTTCCTATTTCAAGAATATTTACTGGCCGCAGCATCTGGGAAATAATCGTTAAAAGCCTTCCCTGCTGATAACCGGATATCATATGCGGCTGTGTTGTTTTCTGGAAGGTTTCTTTTCTTAATCTCTTCAGAATTTCAGGCTCGGAAGAAGCGTGGGTCTCTAGATACCTATCCATTTCCGGGTTCTTTTCTTCAAAAAAACTCATGTTATCGATTTTTGTTATTCAAATTTAATTAAATAAAAGAAAAAATGGTGGTATTGTGGATAAAAGATACTATATAACCATGGGAAAATCACCCTGCTAAAATACCGTAAAAACACGGGTGTTTTAGCAGACTGGACATTAGTACCTTTGCTAAGCAGCAAACGCAAAAACATCATAAACATGGAAACAGAAGAAAGCCTAACTAAGAAAAAGAGAAAAGCTACAGGATCATTAGAGAATGTATCTTCTGAAAAAACTAAACGCAAATTATCCGATTCATTTATTAAGCGAATTATTTCATTATTGAAACAAGAAGAATTAGTTTGATTAAAATAATAAATCCCGAATTTCTCCGGGATTTATTTATGTTTATATTTCAAGTATTATTTCTTAGGAGCAATATCCATAAGTTTCATAAACTCATCAAGCTTAGGCATAATGATAATTTCAGTTCTTCTGTTTTCTGCTCTTCCTGAAACACTCATGTTCGTTGCTTTAGGATTGTATTCTGAACGACCTCCAGCTGTAATTCTTGAAGGATCTACACCAAACTGAGTTTGCAGCACCTTCGCAACCGCAGTTCCTCTCAATGCAGAAAGATCCCAGTTGTCTCTTGGTAAATTAGCAGAGCTCAAAGGAGCATTATCAGTATTCCCTTCAATAAGTACGGAATATTTATCGTAATCGTTGATCACTTTAGCTACTTTTCCTAGTACTTCCTGAGCTGCCGGCAGAATGTTATAATCTCCTGTTTTGTACAACATTTTATCTGAAAGGGAAATCATTACAACTCCTTTCAATACTTTTACCTGAACATCCTCATCGGTTACATTATCCAAAGATCTTTTCAGTTTATTTGACAATGCTAAATTCAGACTGTCATTTTTAGCATTATTAGAAATCAATTGTTTGATGTATGAGTTTGAAGCATTAATCTCACCTACAAGTTTATCAATATTTGCAGAGCTTTTTCCTGTATTGGATAAGCATGCATCTAAAGATGACTTCAGAGCATCATGCTGGCTTTTTAGTAAACTATTTTCACCGGATAATGCGGAGTTTTGAGATTTCAGATCCTGAATCTCTCTTTGTCTTTCGCCAATATTTTCAATGCACTGTTTGTAGTTCGAACTTAGTGCATCATACTGTTTTTTGCTGACACAAGATGTCATTCCCAACGCCATCGCAGAAACTGCTAAAATTTTTAATATCTTCATAAATAATCTTTTTTAGACGGATCAAAGTTAGAAAATTCAATTGAATTATATGAATTATCTTTGCACAAATGAAATTCTCAACAGTTATGTTGAAAAAATTAAGTATTAAAGAACAGCTGCAAAATCTGGTTAACTCACCCGAAAAACACAATTATCTTTTAGCAGTAAGCGGAGGTGCAGATTCCATGGTTTTAGCTTTTTTATTCAGTAATCTGGGTCTTAATTTTCAGATTGCACATATCAATTACAAACTTCGGGGTAAGGACTCTGATTCGGATCAGAAAGTTGTTCAGGATTTTTGTCAGGCCAATGACATCAGATTTCATTTATATGAGGTTTCGGAAGAAGATCAACAACCTGAAAATTCCATTCAGCTTTGGGCCAGGGAACTCCGGTATCAATTTTTTAAAAAGGTACAAGAGGCCGAAAAGCTAGAATACCTGGTAACCGCACATCACCTGAATGATCAACTAGAAACATTCATCATTAATCTGTCAAAAGCAGCAGGGATTAACGGATTGAGCGGCATTCCTGCTAATGAGAACAAAATCCTGCGCCCTCTTTTAGGTTATTCCAAAGAAGAGATTTATAGTTTTGCAAAAGAAAACAATATTGAATACAGAGAAGATGCGTCTAATAAAAAAAACGATTACTTAAGAAACAAAATCAGAAATGAAATTGTCCCGAAACTTCTTGAAACTAATGATCATTTTTTAGAAAATTTTAAAAAAAGCTCTTCCTACCTGAATCAGGCAAAAGATTTTATA
Organism: Chryseobacterium sp. Chry.R1; assembly: GCF_039645525.1. Taxonomy (NCBI): domain Bacteria; kingdom Pseudomonadati; phylum Bacteroidota; class Flavobacteriia; order Flavobacteriales; family Weeksellaceae; genus Chryseobacterium; species Chryseobacterium sp. Chry.R1. Next base: position 1,568,779 of record NZ_CP151793.1, on the reverse strand, counting down.
CAAAAACAAATAGAAGAAGTAGAAAATAGTATTTCTACATTTAACCTGGAAAAGAGAATCCTATCAAAGCAAAAGCTGGCTAAAGAAAGTGATTTTATAAAGTTCGAGATTTTAAAAAAATACGGATTCAACAAAGAAGAAGAAATCAGGAAAATTTTCACCGCCTCTACAGGAAGTTCTTTTTTTTCTAATGATTATCAACTGATGGTTAATCGGGATGAACTTATCATAATCAATAAGGTTGATAAAAAAGAGGAAGAACAGATAATTTTAATTGAAAAGTTTGATTTCAATAAAGTTTCAGTTGATATCAATCTTGCCACATTCATTACAGACAGTAGTGAGCATAGCAAGAGTTTCCAATGGTCTTTTGATGCAGAACAGCTTCAATTCCCATTAATTTTAAGGAAAAAAGAGGAAGGTGATTTATTTTATCCATTACTCTTTTCGGGAAAAAAGAAAGTTTCCAAGTTTTTTAAGGATGAAAAATTATCTATTTTAGCGAAGCAAAAAATTTGGGTATTGGCGGACGACAATAAAAACGTCTTAGGCATTATTCCTTACAGACAAGACAGAAGATTTGTGTGTACAGAAAAAACAAAGCATACCCTAAACCTTTTTAATGAAAAGTAAAAAATGAAAAGTAAATTTAAAGCATGGCTGTTATTAGCTTTGGTATTCTTATTTTCAGGACTCAATGCACAGATCAAAAATCCTGTAAAATTCAAGTTCACGATCAATGATCTGGGAAATAATCAATACGAGGCAGTTCTTAATGCAACGATGGAAAGTGGTTGGCATATTTACTCGAGAGATATTCCTGAAGATACAGGGATTCCCACAGAATATAAAGTTTCGGGAAAAAATATTGAACTGATTGGAAAATTTCAGGAGGTTGGAAAGAAGCATGAAGAATTCTCTGAAGCTTTTGGCGGAACGATTGTTTTCTATTCAAACTCGGCAGGCTTTAAACAAAAATTCAAACTTAAAGACCCTACAAAACCCGCAGATGTTACCTCTGAGATCACTTATCAAACGTGTGATGACAGGGTATGTCTGGCTCCCAATACATTAGAATTCAATCAAAAGGTCACTCCAAAAGGAGCGACTGAAGAAGCAACCCCTGAAGCTGTTGCAGAAACAGTTAAAGATTCTGCAAAAACGACTGTAACCGCTGTAGAAAATCCATCTAAAGACGAAATTGTCGTATCCCAGGTTTCGCATCTGGATCCTAAAAAATTGAAAATAGAAACAATAGATTTTAAAAAGCCTTTAACGGATTGTGGTACTAAGTCTTCAAAAGTTGATGAAAACTACTGGACCTATTTATTTTTAGGATTTATAGGTGGATTAATAGCCTTATTAACCCCTTGTGTTTTTCCAATGATCCCTCTAACGGTATCATTCTTTACTAAAGGAAATAAAAATAAAGCTAAAGGAAAAAGAGATGCTCTTATCTATGGTTTTTTCATCCTGCTTATATTTGTATTGTTAAGTGTTCCGTTCCATTTAATTAATGGAATTGCAGGAAATATCTTTAATGAAATTTCAACAAGTGTTTGGCTTAATATAGCGTTCTTTATCATATTTATTTTCTTTGCCGGAAGCTTCTTCGGATACTATGATATTACACTACCAAGCGCTATTGCCAATAAATCATCTAAGGCTGAAGAGGCAGGAGGTATCATTGGAATCTTCTTTATGGCTCTTACACTGGTGATTGTTTCCTTCTCATGTACCGGACCTATTTTAGGAAGTTTATTAGGGAGTGCTGTTACCGGATCTACCAATGTACCGATGTTGCTAACTTTTGCATTGGCTGGTTTTGGTTTGGCCTGGGCAATTATTTTCGGACTTTTAGCATTATTTCCTCAAGCTTTGCAGAGCCTTCCTAAATCAGGAGGATGGATGAATACAGTAAAAGTAGTGCTAGGTTTCGTGGAACTTGCATTGGCTTTAAAATTCCTATCAAAAGCAGACCTTGTTTCTAAAACATTTTTATTAAAAAGAGAATTATTTATTGTTATCTGGATCATCATTACAATTGGTCTTGCTTTATATTTATTTGGACTGATCAGATTCCCTCATGATGATAAAAAACCCAAAATATCCATCACCAGAAAGATATTGGGAGTATTGGGAATTGGATTTGTTATCTATCTGATCCAGGGATTAATCCCTTCTGAGCGTCCAAAACTTCAGTTACTGAGTGGTATCCTTCCTCCGCTCAACGTTAGCTATTTCCATAATGAAAAGGACGGAATTCTGGGAATGCATCCGGAACATGACTTTTTCAGCGCTGTAGAATTAGCAAAAAAAGAAAATAAGCCCATTTTGATTGACTTCACAGGATATGGTTGTGAAAACTGTAGAAAAATGGAAGAGTTTGTCTGGAGCGAACCCGACATTTTACCCATCCTTCAAAACGATGTCATTCTTGCTTCTCTGTATGTTGACGACAAAGAAGAACTTCCGGAAGATCAGAAAACCAAAATTGATCTGGGAGACGGTCAAATTAAAAAAGTAAAAACAATCGGAGACAGATGGAGTTTATTCCAGCAGGTTAATTTCAATAACAATTCCCAACCCCATTACGTTTTGGTAACTCCGGGCGGAAAGGTTATCAACACTCCTGTATCAGGTTATATGCCGAAAGAGGAGTTTAAAAAATTCCTGGAATGCGGAGTAAATTACTACAAACAGAATAAATAGTTTTTCCACTTAAAAATATTACAGCCCTGTTAATTAAATTGACAGGGCTTTTTACACTTATTAGAAAAATGTCTACACTTACTTATTGAAATAAATAAACCCAATAATTTTTATTTATTTTTAGGATAAAAGTATACATGAAAAATCTATTTTATCTTTTATTTTTCACTTTAAATTTTCTTTGTTTAAGCGCCCAGGCACCTTCCATAGTATGGCAGAAGACTTTTGGAGGTACAGGTAGAGAAGAGTTTTTTGATATCCAGGCAACCAATGACGGCGGATACATCACTATTGGGGATACTACCTCTTCAAATGGCGACGTAACTACAAACCATGGAAGCACAGACCTTTGGATTGTAAAAGTAAACAGTTCCGGTACCATCCAATGGCAAAAAACGTATGGCGGAAGCAATATAGACAGAGGATTTAAGATTCAGCAGACCACTGACGGCGGATATATCGCCATTGGATCCACAAGTTCCACGGATGGGGATATTATGGGAAATCATGGAGGATATGATTTATGGATACTTAAACTTGATAACTACGGCAATATTGTATGGCAAAAAACACTGGGTGGTAGTGCTGATGAAGATGGGGTTGATATCCGGCAGACAAATGAAGGAGGATATATTGCTATAGGATCTACCTACTCTACAGATGGTGATATTACAAGTAATCACGGACAAAGGGACATGTGGATCATCAAATTAGACAGTTCCGGAAATATACAATGGCAAAACACATATGGTTTTCTTAATCAAGACGATGGAAATCAGATCAGGCAAACTCCGGATGGAAGTTATGTCGTTATCGGAAGTTACAACTTTTCTTTAACCGACACTTCAGATTTCTGGATTCTGAAATTAGACCCATCAGGAGTTGTTATCTGGGAGAAAACATATGGCGGAACCTCCAGGGAAAACCCGTACGATATACAAAACACCAGTGATAACGGATATATACTTGTAGGCTACACTCAATCCAGTGATGGAGATATAACAGGAAATCACGGTCAGGGTGAAGTATGGATGCTGAAACTCAACTCGTCAGGCGACCTGCAATGGCAGAAAACTTTTGGAGGAACGTCTTCTGATTATGGAGAAGCCATCCAACGGACCTTGGATGGCGGATATATCATTGCCGGAAACGCCCAATCAACCAATGGAGATGTGACGGGTAATCATGGAAGCAGTGACTTCTGGATTATTAAGACAGACTCTTCCGGAAATATCATGTGGCAAAAATCGTTGGGAGGCACCAGTAATGAAATGGGCAGAGGTATTATAGAGATTGCTGACGGAACCTATATTGTAGTGGGCGGAACCTATTCTACTGACGGAGATATCACCATTAATAAAGGGCTTAACGATGGCTGGATGGTAAAAATCCAAACTGAACAGCTAAGTACCGCAGAAAATAATATTAAAAACAATATTTCCTTGTATCCTAATCCTGCAAAAGATCTTATTTATCTGGATAACCTGCCTGCCGGAACTACCGTACAGATAACAGATATGTCGGGAAGAAAATTGCAAAGTCAAAAATATAATAATAAAAAAAGCTCTATTAATACCTCTCAATTAACCAATGGCATCTATATTATCCACGCTGAGCATAAGGGAAAAAATATTTTATCTGAGAAATTGATCATAGAGAAATAATACACAACCTCTTAATTAATCATAAAATATTAGTAAAATCAAAAACGCTAAGGTTTCTTTATGCTAAACATTTAATAAATTTTAAAAAATTGTGAGATTTTGAAAAATTAGGTACAAACTTTGTACGGATTCCTTCAGATAAAGAAAAATAATTCAATCTTTATCAAATAACCGTTTAACATTTAAAAATTGTACTTATGGCTGAAGTTATCGCACAAGAAAAATCAGGAGGAAAACAACGGAAAAAATTAATCCGCGTGGACATGACTCCAATGGTAGACTTAGGTTTTTTATTAATAACCTTTTTCATGTTTACAACCAATTTTACAAAACCCAATGTAATGGATCTGGGATTGCCGGCAAAAAGCCCAACTCCACCAACAAATGTAGTTGACAACAAAAACCAGGTTACATTTATTATCGGAAAGGATAATAGGATATTTTATCATCAGGAGGCAAAAGGAGATTTAAACACAAGCAATCTCAAAGAAACCGATTATAATGGGGTTAATATTTCAAAAATCATTTCGAAGGCTTACAATGACGCACCTATAAAAGATAATTTCACAATTATCATTGAACCTACAGATGATTCTAATTATAAAAATTTTGTAGATATGCTGGACAACATTGCCATCTCTAAAAAGGAACGTTATGGAATCACCGACATGAAATCTTGGGAAAAGAAAGTTTATGAAGAATTAATAAAATAAAACAGAAAGAGCATTATAATAATGCTCTTTTTTATTTACTTTTGAGAATACAATTTTTATTCTTCGATGAAAAATATACTAATGATCGCGGCAATTACAGCCCTACTTTTTTCTTGTTCAAAAAAAGAAACACAATCAACCCCAAACCAAACAGACAGCGTCAAAATTATCGATTCTATTAATGCTGCCCGTACAAAAATAAATGACAGCATTAGAAGTAAAAACCATTTCAAAGACTTTAGCGGAGATCATAAATTCACGCATAATCTCATCAAAAAAGCAGGCTCTGTCAATTTCAATAAAACGGAAGGTGAAAAGGATCATTATAAAGTTCTTGGAGATATAAAATCAGGGAAAGATCATGTACATATTGAAGGCTATATGAAAGTTGTTTCCGACAAGCATATGAATTTCACAGGAATTATTTCGCAAAGCATCTCTGAAAACGAAAACGGGAAAATAGATATAAGAAAGGGTACAAAAACTTTCTTATCTAAAGACGGCGGAAAAACCTGGAGGCTTCAGGATATGGTAAACGGCTCAGGATTTGTAGACTATATCGATATTCACTTTTAATTCTGAACACATGCTGAATTTTGAAAAAACAGGAAACGGAAAGGAAATTTTAGTACTACTCCACGGCTTCATGGAAAATCTTTCTATCTGGAGTGATATGGAGCCGCACTTATCTAAAAATTTCACCCTTTTAAAAATAGATCTCCCTGGTCACGGAAAATCAGAAATTTTGGCTGACGTTCATACGATGGAGCTTATGGCTGATGAAGTAAAAAAGGTTCTAAACGATCAAAAGCTTGAAAAAGTTCACCTGTTAGGACATTCTATGGGAGGCTATACTTCATTGGCATTTGCTGAAAAATATTCCCAATCAATAAAAAGTCTTACCTTATTTTTTTCCACCTACTTTCCGGATGATGATGAAAAGAAAAAACAACGTATAAAAAGCTACAGAATTATTCAGGAAGCATTTCCTAATTATGCAAAGGCCGGAATTCCTAATTTATTCAACCCTAACGAAAGAGATATTCTTGAAGGCAAAATAGAAACAGCTCTGGAAGTTGCATTGTCTACCAATAATATGGGAGCATTAGCCTGCGTAAAAGGAATGGTAGAACGAACGGACAAAAAACATGTTCTGGAAAATCTTGAGGCTAAAATATTAGTTCTCTCAGGAAAGCATGATAATGCAGTAAAAACAGAAACAACCATCAATAACCTTCCGGACAGTACGAATATAAAATCATACATTCTGGATTGCGGACATAACGGACATTGGGAAAAACCAGGCATTTGCGCAGAAATCATTAATACTGAACTTCTTCATAATATGCCGAAAAACTTAGTTTTATAAACATTTAGGCTTTTTGTTTTCCAACACGAGCCATATTATTACTAAATACAGTCAAGCTATTTTATCCTCAATAAGCCCAATTAAGGTTCTGAAATTTCTTGTATATTAGTGAAGATTAATTTTCTCAATGAGCTTATTCTCCTTCAACAAAAAGAAACCTGTAATCGGCTTGACACTTTCCGGTGGAGGCATGCGTGGAATTGCCCATATTGCTGTTTTAAAAGCGTTGGAAGAATTCAATCTTAAACCCGATATTATTTCAGGTACCAGCGCCGGTTCTATTGTTGGCGCTTTTTATTCTTTTGGAAAAACTCCCGATGAGATGATGGAAATTGTAAAAAGCACCACTTTTTTTTCCAGGTCTTATTTAAAACTTTCCAAAAATGGCATTTTCAGCTCAAATTTTATTTTAAAACTATTTACAGATCACTTTCCTGAGGATGATTTTAAAATCCTGAAAATCCCTGTTTATGTGGCTGCAACAGAAATGACCCATGGCATTGTAAGCTTCTTTTCAGAAGGACCCCTTTTCCAACCTCTTTTAGCATCTTCAAGCGTTCCTTTTATACTTCCACCCGTAAGGATTGGAGAAAAAATATATGTAGATGGTGGCGTTTTAGACAACTTACCCATAGAACCAATCATTGATAAATGCGATTTCCTGATTGCATCACATGTGAATTCGATCAGTTATGATGAACTTAAAAAAATGAGTCTGCTAAAGGAATTTGATAGAATTCTCCATTTAGCCATTGCAAAATCGGTTTATTCTAAAGTGAATTCATGTAAGATCTTTCTTGATCCTCCTAAAATGACAAAGTTCAGCTTGTTCAACAAAAAATATATGGACGAGATGTTTCAGCAGGTGTATGAATATACATGTGCAGAACTGGAAGACAAGGGATACAGAAAATTAAAAATTGACAATTGAAGCCAGGTTTAATGCTATTTGATTCGTATCTCCCTTCTTCTGTTTCATTTTACAAATTCTCTTCAGCCACTCTGTTTTTAAATATTTCAAGAGTATCCGGTAAAGAATCATTTGATTTACCTCCTGCTGCGTTGATATGCCCTCCTCCATTGAAATACTTCCTTGAAAACTTATTAACATCAACATCATCTTTACTTCTGAAAGAAATTTTGATAAAATCCTCATACAGGTCTTCCATGAAAAATGCAGACATCTTCACTCCGATTATACTTAATCCATAATTAACAAAACCTTCAGTATCTCCTTTTTGGAAGCCATATTCCTGAAGTTCTTTTCTTGTTAAGTATAAAACAGCTACTGTACCCTCATTTACCACTTCTATTCTTCCTAATATCAGAGCTAAAAGATGCAGACGGGAAACGGTATTGGTATCCCAAGTATTGGATGTAATAACGGAAGGATCAGCTCCTTTTTCAATGAGGTTAGCAATAATACGGTGTGTCGTAGCACTTGTTGAGCGGAAACGAAACCCTCCTGTATCAGTCATGATCCCGGTATAAAGACACTCTGCAATATCTTTATTAACCAAATCCTCATCCTCCATTGCTTCAATAAAATGATAGATCATCTGGGAAGTTGCAGGGATAATGGTATCTGAATATACATAGTCAAACTCTTCAGGCTGCTGATGGTGATCAATGAGAATTTTTTTTGCGGTAGCTTTTACCAGCCAGTCTCCAAGAATGCCAATTCGTGAAGGTGAATTGAAGTCTAAGCAAAAAATAACATCTGCATCACTAATAAGATCAAATGCAACCTTTCTTTTATATTCAGCAACAATATTCTTTCTGGCTTCAGCCATCCATTTCAAAAATTTAGGAAAATCATTAGGCACAACCACTTCTGCCATTATGCCTTTTGCCTGCAAATAATGTTTTAATCCTAAACTGGAACCAATAGCATCTCCATCCGGATTATAATGGGTAAGGATAACTATTTTATTTTCAGGTGTAAGAAGATTCTTTATTTCTAAAAGTTCAGTAGGTGTAAACATCATTATGTTCTTTAAATTTAAGTCTCCAAAGATAGAGCTTTTAAATAAATGAGAAATACATTAATTTAAATAAGCTGAGGGGCCCTATTTATAGTGAACTTTTCTAATATCAGCTTCAGAAATGCTTAAATTAATTTCAAAAAAAAACAATATAAATTTGTAACTTCTAAAAAAATATTTATCTTTGCAACCTGAAAAATAAATAGATAATTACGATTTAAATATATAGTAATGAGTAAAAGAACATTCCAGCCATCAGAAAGAAAAAGAAGAAACAAACACGGTTTCAGAGAAAGAATGTCAACGCCAAACGGTAGAAGAGTTTTGGCTGCAAGAAGAGCTAAAGGCAGAAAGAGTTTAACGATAAGTGCATCTCGCGCTAAGAGATAATCTCGAAATTATCATATACAAATCATGCTTGAAAAGAAGTTTTTCAGGCATTTTTTGTTGTTAAAATTTACTAAAATTTAGGTTCTTTAAGTTTCTTTTTTCTATTTTTAAAATCTGAAAAGATTTTTTTTAGAAATCGCCCTCTTAAAATTAAATTATGCCACATACAAATATCTCAGGAGATAGCATTATAAGTTTACAACATGCAAAGATTGCTCAAAAAAACTTTACTGTTCTTTCTGACGTAAATCTCAATATTAAAAAAGGAAGATTTTGCTATCTTATCGGAAAAACAGGATCAGGAAAAAGCTCACTTTTAAAGACATTGTACGGGCATATTCCATTGGCTTCAGGACACGGTGATGTAGTAGGTTTTGATCTTGCTAAAATGAGAACGTCTGACATCCCTAACCTGAGAAGAAAATTAGGAATTGTTTTCCAGGACTTTCAGTTACTTTCAGACAGAACAGTGGAAAAGAATTTAAAATTTGTTCTTGAGGCTACAGGATGGAGTGATAAAATCAAAATGGAAGATCGTATCAACGAAGTTCTTGGAAGCGTGAACATGAAGAGCAAAAAGCATAAAATGCCACATGAACTTTCAGGAGGAGAGCAACAACGTATAGCTATTGCAAGAGCTTTATTAAATCATCCGGATCTTATTCTTGCAGATGAGCCTACCGGAAACCTTGATCCGGAAACGTCTAATGAGATCATGACTTTACTTAAGCAGGTTGCTTTGGAAAACGGTGCTGCAGTAGTGATGGCTACTCACGATTATCATATGATCCAAAACTTCCCTGGTGAAGCGATCAGATGTGAAGATGGAAAGGTATCCGTACTTGATACCACGGAATTATTCGAGTAATTTTCATTTACTAAAAACATGAAACTCTTTAGTGAGTTCTAAATATTGGTCCGAGTATTTTCTCGGACTTTTTTCTATCACCAATTCAGAGTCTTCGGCCTCACCTTCCCTTAAGGAAAATTCCAATATCAGTCTTTTAGCTTTTGAATGTTCAATTCCTTTGATCTGAATTCTTCTGAACAAAAACAAATGATATTCTTTTGCAAGACCAATAAAATCCATTCCCACCTCAACAGGAATGATCACCGAAAAAACACCCCTTACAGACAACAACGACGGAATTCTGGAGATTAGTTCTCTGAAATTCAACTCAACTGTCTGCCTGGCAATTTTATCCTTACCGGAATCAGACTCTTCAAAATACGGAGGATTGGAAACAATAAGATCAAATGTATCTTTTGATTCAAAAGTTTTAAAATCCTGATGAATATTTTTCAATCTTTCACTGAAAACCGAATTCCGGAAATTCTTCCGGGTTAGTTCAACAGCACCAATCTGAATATCCAACCCTAAAAACACAGCATTAAGATTCCTTTGAGCAAGCATTAAAGATATCAAGCCTGTACCGGTTCCTACCTCAAGAACTTTGGCTGCCCGATCGACACTAGCTAAAGCACCTAACAAAACACCATCAGTCCCTACACGAAAAACATCCGGGGATTGCTGAATATCAAACTGCTTAAACTTAAAAGGTTTCACTATAGATTGGTCGGTAGTGTTATAGTAAATGTAGAGCCTTTATCAACTTCTGATTTTACAGAAATTTCACCTTTATAATCTTCCACCATTTTTCTTACCATGGAGAGCCCTAATCCCATCCCACTGTTTTTTGACGTGAAATTAGGTTCAAAAATCCTTTCATACATATTATCCGGAATACCTACTCCGTTATCCTGCACAGAGATCATTACTCTTCTTTGATGCTGCTCTATATCAACATTGATAATTAATTTTCTATCTTCGCTCTGAGCCTGCTTTGCATTGGTAACAAGGTTGGTAATAATCCTGGAAAGATAGATCCTGTCCATGTTGATCATGATATTTGCCTTGTTGGTATGAACGAAAACACTGTCATCACTGAAAACACGTAGAATATCAGCAACCTCCGCATTCAGATTGATGGTCTCATTATTTTTTTCAGGAAGCTTCGCAAATTCTGAAAAAGCAGAGGCTACGGTAGCAATCAAATCGATCTGATCAACCATCGTTTTACTCATCATTTTCACCCTTTCCGTAACATTAGGATCCTGAGGATCAAACTTCCTTTCAAAATTCTGGATGGTAAGCTTCATCGGAGTCAAAGGATTTTTTACTTCATGGGCTACTTGTTTCGCCATTTCTCTCCACGCTTCCTCTGATGCTTTGAACCTAAGCCTTTCTTTTTGATCCTGAATCTGAAGTATCATTCTGTTATAAGCTCTTGCCAAAGCATTTAGCTCATCATTTTTATAATATCTGATAGGACGCATTTCATTCTCAAAAAGAGTAATACGCGTAATCATATCAGAGAATTTCGTAATATTTTTAGCCAAACTGTTTGAGGTTACCCAACTAATCCAGATACTGAATATAATAAGAAAGAAATCAACCAAAAGGATATATTTAACATATTGGTGAAGTACTTCCAGATAAGCGGATTCATTATGATATAAAGGAATATATACAATTCCTATAGGCTCTAGAACATTATTTTTTAGGATCATATAAGAGGATGTGAATACCGCATCCTTTGCCTGATCATATCCTTTAATATCCACTCTGGCATCGGTCGCCAGGATTCGATTAACAATATCTACGGGAATTGATTTTTGAGATACTAACCCCTGATCTCTGTTGGAAAGAAGGTAATGTCCTTTCAAATCATAAATCACAATATCATGCTGATTGATATCTGCAATTTCAAAAATTTTATTTCCTAAAACCTGAGGGAGATCTTTAGTTTCGAGTACCGTACTGCTTACTTCATAATCCAGAAAGCGCATTACAGCACTGGTTTTCTCCTGCATGTCAATTTTGCTTTGTTGCAAAGAATGGTTTCTCAAAACAAAGTAAGGAACGAGGGATGAAGCAACAACACTTAAAAGACATACCAGCAAGAAACCGAAAAACACTCGATTCCTCAAGCTATATCCTTTGTACTTATTAATTGCCATTCTGTTTTTTAATTAACCTAGCAATATACTTACCAATTATGTCAAATTCAAGATTAACTTTATCACCTATTTTTAAATATTGCATATTCGTAAACTCCCAGGTATATGGAATAATCGCGACAGAAAATTGGAAATCCTCACTTTTAGCAACGGTAAGACTTATTCCATTCATAGTAATTGATCCCTGAGGTACTGTTACAAAATCACCGTCATTATCATATTTCACTGTAATGAAATAGCTCCCGTCTTTATTTTCGATTCCTACAACTTCACCTGTCTTATCCACATGTCCCTGTACAATATGCCCATCCAGTCTGCCATCCATCTTCATACAACGTTCAAGATTTACTACTGTTCCCACTTCCCATTTTCCAAGATTAGTCTTTTCCAGAGTCTCATTAATTGCTGTTACAACATATTGGTCATTCTTAATTTCCACAACCGTCAAACAACATCCGTTATGTGCAAGACTTTGATCTATTTTTAACTCATTGGTAAAAGGGCAGGTTAATGTAAAGTCGATATTACTTCCTTTTTCTTCAATTTTCTCAATAACTCCAACTGCTTCAATAATTCCTGTGAACATATTATTTTTTGCTAAATTTGTAAAATTATAATCTTCAAAGATAATCAAAATGAGTCCAAAAAACTATAAAGTACGAGTAGGAATTTCAATAGGTGATTTCAATGGCATCGGCCCTGAGATCATTATGAAGTCTTTGAAAGACAAAACGATCACAGATTTTTTCACTCCTGTAATCTTCGGATCCGGGAAATTATTTACCTATCAAAAGAATATTTTCAAACTGAATCTGAACTTCAATTATATCAATGAAGCCTCTCAGGCTCAGACGGGAAAACTGAATATGGTCAATCTTGCCAAGGAAAATTCTAATGTAGAGTTGGGAACTCCTACCGAAGAATCCACCCAAATGGCAATATCCTCTCTGGAGGCTGCTACAGAAGCTTTAATCAAAGGAGACATTGACGTACTTGTTACAGCGCCTATCAATAAGGATGAAATGATGAAACTAGGCTTTAAACACGCCGGACATACTGGATATTTTGAAGAAAAATTCAATAAAAAAGGCTTAATGTTTTTAGTAACGGATGATTTAAAAGTAGCCGTTTCTACGCATCATATTCCTTTAGCTAAGGTAGCCGAAAGTATTTCGAAAGAAAAAATCAAAAAACAGATCAAAGCCTTAAACCAAACTTTAATTGAAGATTTCTGTATTCAAAAACCAAAAATTGCCGTATTAGGACTAAATCCTCATTCCGGAGACGGAGGAGTAATTGGTAGCGAGGAAATAGAGATTATCGGACCAGCCATCAAAGAACTTTCAGATAATGGAGTTTTAGCTTTCGGACCATTTCCTGCGGACAGTTTTTTCCAACCCAATAAATATAAAAATTTCGATGCTGTTTTAGCAATGTACCATGATCAGGGCCTTGCTCCTTTCAAAACACTGGCTTATGAAGAAGGTGTAAATTATACTGCAGGACTACCTTTTATCAGAACTTCTCCCGACCATGGAGTCGCTTATGATATTGCAGGAAAAAATATCGCCGATGAACAGAGTTTTACAGAAGCTATTTTTACAGCTATTAAAATTTTTAAGAACAGAAGCGAATATAACGATCTCATGAGCAATAGGATGCAACCAAGAAAAATGGCTGTAGATAATGGAATAGATGAAGATCTTCCTGATGAAAATGAAGCATAACTCTTCTAAACACATTTAAAATTAATTTGTTTGATATTTTATTTGTAATTATAAAAAAAATGCATATTTTTGCACACTCATTTTATGGACAAGTTAAGAAACTATGACGTAAGCTTTTCCGGATTAAAAAACGGCAAGCATCAGTTCAAATTTGAGATAGACCAATCGTTCTTTCAATTATTTGACACTGAACAAGAATTTACAAATCCTAGAATAACAGTAGATGTTCTTTTGGAAAAGCATACTACTTTTTTAGAGTTTGAAATAAAAATTGATGGAACCGTAGAATTGGTTTGCGATATTACAAGCGCCGATTTTGACCATCAGATTGAAAATGAAATTAAAGTCCTGGTCAAGTTTGGAGAAGAATATGATGATAGTGACGAAAACGTTATTACTATTCCAAGCTCGGACCACGCTTTCAATGTAGCACAGTTGATTTACGAAAATGTAGTACTTTCCATACCTATGAAAAAAGTATCTCCTGACGTAAGTGATGAAGATTTAAAAATTTTGGACCAGTTCAGTCCTAAAGATATTGAAGAAAAGGAAGAGGAAGAACATGAGAGTGACCCAAGATGGGAAGCTTTAAAAAAATTAAAAGATAAAAATTAAAATAATTTAAATATGATGAGATGATGAAAAAAATCTCATCGCTCATCAAATTAAAAAAGTTATTACACAATGGCACATCCAAAGAGAAGACAGTCGTCCACAAGAAGAGATAAGAGAAGAACTCACTACAAAGCAGTAGTTCCTCAATTAGCGAAAGATGCAACTACAGGTGAACACCACCTTTATCACAGAGCTCACTGGCATGAAGGAAAACTTTACTATAGAGGTAAAGTAGTACTAGAGAAAACAGTGGAAACTACTGAAGAAAACTAAGAGGTAAATTTAAAAAAACCTCATTTTAATACAAAAATCGCCCAATTTCATCAAAATTGGGCGATTTTTTGTTGTTTTTTATGTTTTTTTGGTATCTTTGGCTCAAAATCAAATATCAAATTTATGGACATTAAAGACATACAAAATCTTATCAAGTTTGTATCTAAAGCCGAAGTTTCAGAGGTTAAATACAAGACTAAAGATTTCGAAATCACTATTAAAACTCCATTAGCAGGAAGCGAAGTAAACTATGCACAACCAGCAGTTTACCACACTGCTCCTCAGCAAGTAGCAGCTCCTGTACAAACTCCAGCTGCCACTACCCCAACTGAAAAAGTAGAAGCAGCTTCTGATGACAGCAAGTATTTAACTATTAAGTCTCCAATGATTGGTACTTTCTACAGAAAGCCATCTCCAGATAAAGACGTTTTTGTAAATGTAGGTGATGAAGTTTCTAACGGAAAAATCGTTTGTGTAATTGAAGCAATGAAATTATTCAATCAGATAGAATCTGAGATCAGCGGTAAAATCGTTAAGATATTGGTAGACGATGCTACTCCTGTAGAGTACGACCAACCTTTATTCCTAGTAGATCCATCTTAATTTAGAAGTTAGATGTTAGACATTGGATGTTAGATTAAATTCTACATTAAAATAACATTATCTAATTTTCAAATTATCTAATTTTCAAATTGAAGAAGATGTTCAAAAAAATATTAATAGCCAACCGTGGCGAGATTGCAATGCGTATTCTTCGTACTTGCAAAGAAATGGGGATCAAAACCGTTGCAGTTTACTCTACTGCAGATAAAGACAGTCTTCACGTAAGATTTGCCGATGAAGCAGTTTGTATTGGTCCTGCAATGAGCAAAGACTCATACCTTAAAATTCCAAATATCATCGCTGCTGCAGAGATTACTAATGCAGATGCTATTCACCCTGGTTATGGATTCCTATCTGAAAATGCGAATTTTTCTAGAATCTGTCAGAAAAATGGGATCAAGTTTATTGGTGCTTCCCCAGAACAAATTGAGAAAATGGGTGACAAAGCGAACGCCAAAGCAACCATGAAGGCTGCAGGTGTGCCATGTGTTCCAGGTTCTGACGGTCTTATTGAATCATATGAGCATGCAGTGAAAGTTGCTGAAGAGACAGGATATCCTGTAATGATCAAAGCAACTGCCGGTGGAGGTGGAAAAGGAATGAGAGCTGTCTGGAAAGCAGAAGATCTTAAGGAGCATTGGGATTCTGCCATTCAGGAGGCTGTAGCCGCTTTTGGAAACGGAGGTATGTACATGGAAAAATTAATTGAAGAGCCTAGACATATCGAAATTCAGGTTGCAGGAGATCAATATGGTAAAGCCTGTCACCTTTCTGAAAGAGACTGTTCTGTACAAAGAAGAAATCAAAAATTGACAGAAGAAACTCCTTCTCCGTTTATGACCGATGAACTTCGTGAGAAAATGGGGGCAGCAGCAGTAAAAGCAGCTGAATTCATTGGTTACGAAGGTGTGGGAACAATCGAATTCCTAGTGGACAAACACAGAAATTTCTATTTCATGGAAATGAACACAAGGATTCAGGTAGAACACCCTATTACCGAGCAGGTAATTGATTATGATTTGATCAGGGAACAGATCCTGTTAGCTGCAGGAACTCCAATATCAGGAATCAATTATTACCCGAAATTACATTCAATTGAATGTAGAATTAATGCTGAAGATCCATATGCTGATTTCAGACCTTCTCCAGGAAAAATAACAGGATTAAATATCCCTGGGGGACATGGAATCAGAGTAGACACTCATGTTTACTCAGGGTATACGATCCCTTCTAATTACGACTCTATGATTGCAAAGCTAATTACTACGGCTCAAACCCGTGAAGAAGCAATTGCTAAAATGAGACGTGCATTGGAAGAGTTTTATATTGAAGGAGTAAAAACAACGATTCCTTTCCACAGACAATTAATGGATGACGAAAATTATCTTGCAGGAAACTACACTACAAAGTTCATGGAAGACTTTGTAATGGATAGAAAATATGATAATCATTAAGATTATTTAATATAAAAAACAGAAACTGCCTCAAATCGGGGCAGTTTTTTATTGATACCTTATCATATTAAATTATTAACTTTGTACAAAACCAAAAGAATATGTCAACAGTAGAAACAGAAAAAAATTCACAGTATTTTATCGACCTTGAAGACAAGCATGGAGCACATAATTACCATCCTCTTCCCGTAGTTTTAGACCGAGGAGAAGGTGTATTTGTATGGGATGTAGAAGGCAGGAAATATTATGATTTTCTTTCAGCTTATTCTGCCGTAAACCAGGGCCACTCCCATCCAAAAATCGTAGATGCTTTAGTAAATCAGGCTAAAAAGCTTGCTCTTACTTCAAGAGCTTTTTACAATTCAAAATTAGGAGAGTACGAAAAGAAGATTACTACTTTATTTGGTTTTGATAAAGTGTTACCCATGAACTCTGGCGCTGAAGCAGTAGAAACAGCAGTGAAACTTGCCAGAAAATGGAGTTATGAAGTTAAAGGTATTTCAGAAAGTGCAGCGAAAATAATTGTTTGCGAAAATAATTTCCATGGTAGAACAACTACTATTGTTTCATTTTCTAACGATCCGGATGCGAATCAAAATTATGGGCCTTTTACCCCGGGTTTTATTAAAATCACATATAATGATCTTTCAGCTCTGGAAGAAGTATTAAACAATGAAGCAGAAAATATTGCCGCATTTTTAGTTGAACCCATTCAGGGTGAAGCCGGAGTGTATGTTCCGGATGAGGGCTTTCTTAAAGGAGCTTCTGAGCTGTGTAAAAAACATAATGTTCTTTTTATTGCGGACGAAGTACAGACAGGTATTGCAAGAACCGGGAAAATGATTGCCTGTTACCATGAAAATGTGCAGCCAGATATCCTGATTTTAGGGAAAGCACTTTCCGGAGGAATGTATCCTGTATCTGCTGTTCTTGCTAACAATGAAATCATGAATGTTATTAAACCCGGACAGCACGGTTCAACATTTGGAGGAAATCCAATAGCCTGTGCAGTAGCCGTAGCAGCTTTAGATGTTGTAGCAGATGAGCACCTATCTGAAAGAGCCGAACAATTAGGACAGCTTTTCAGAAATGAGATTCAAAAATTAATTGAAAAATCTGACCTTATTACTAAAGTACGAGGTAAAGGATTGCTAAATGCTATTCTAATCAATGATACTCCTGACAGCTCTACAGCGTGGAACCTGTGTCTGAAATTAAAAGAAAACGGACTGCTTGCCAAGCCTACTCACGGAAATATCATTAGATTAGCACCACCTTTGGTCATTACAGAGGAGCAGTTACTTGATTGTATAGAAATCATTAAAAAAACGATTCTCGAGTTTAAATAATGTCTCTTACTCTGGCTGTCATTACTTATAATGAAGAGCATAACATTGCAAGGCTTTTAGATTCCCTTTATAATATCGTCGATGAAATTATAATCGTCGATAGCTATTCAACTGATCGCACAAAAGAAATTGTTCTTCAACAATATCCCGAGGTCAAGTTTTTTGAAAAGAAATTTAACGGGTATGGTGAACAGAAAAACCATGCCCTTTCTTTATGTTCTGGTGAATGGATCTTATTTCTGGACGCTGATGAAATCCCTGATACGGAACTAAGAAATTCTATCAGGCAGGTAACGTCGTTAAATAATCCTGAATATCATATTTATAAGGCGAAATTTAATAACCACCTAGGGACTCATTTGATAAGGTATGGAGGCTGGGGAACTGTATCCCGAGAAAGATTGTTCAGGAAGGATTCGGCAAAATATTCAGATGATAAAGTACATGAATATCTGATCTCTGATAAAAAAGCAGGAAATCTCGATGGCAGGCTTGATCACTATACTTACAGAAGTATACATTGCCATGTATCAAAAATCAATAAATATTCTGATATGATGGCGGAGAAAATGTTTGAAAAAGGAAAAAGAATCAAGCGTTTTAAGGTTATCGTAAGCCCTGTTTTCGAATTTATAAAAGTTTTTATCTTTAAATTTGGCTTCCTGGATGGGTTTGCCGGATACTATATCGCTAAAACCATGTCTTATTATACATTTCTCAAGTACATTAAACTTCGTGAAAAAATAAAATTAGAAGAACTTGAAAAAAAATACCACAAGAAAGCCGTATGATGTTATCCCTAATTATTATATCTGCTATATTGGTATTCTTAGTGATACATTTCAGACTCTATCTCATTTTCTTCACTGAAAACAGATTGATTATCCTCATGTACCACCAGATAGGAGAAAAAAGTACAGATGACCTCATGGTAAGCCTTGATAATCTTGAGCGTCAGTTTAAATATCTGAAAGACAAAAATTACACTTCTAAATTCTTTTCGGAAATCAACATTCCGACTAAGAATAACATTATATTAACATTCGATGATGGTTATAAAAACAATTTCGACTATCTCCCTTCCCTATTAGAAAAATACAACTTAAAAGCTGTTATATTTATTCCTACAAAATTTATTCAAGAAGGATACAAAGATTATCCCATGATGACTTTTGAAGATATCAGAAATCTTGATCAGAATTATTTTGAGATTGCCTTGCATACTCATGCTCATGAAAATCTGAGAACATTAACACCAGAAGAAATCGAAAAGGATCTTGAAACAAATATGCAAATTCTTAATGACCATCATATTAGGTATAAAAAGGTCCTTGCTTATCCTTATGGGAAATACCCCAAGAAAGATGAGGATAAGAAAAAGCTTTTTCTTACCTTAAAAAAGTTGGGAATTGATTTTGCCGTAAGAATTGGAAACAGAGTAAATTACTATCCATCTAAGAAATATGAGCTATGTAGAATAGATATAAAAGGGGATGACTCCATAGAAAAATTCAAATTAAAACTTATCTTTGGAAAATTAAAACTGTTTTAGAAGACCTAACTTTAATGGTTTTCAAACATCTAAATGGTTATGATAAATATAAGCGGCTTAATCATAACATATAACGAGGAAAAAAATATACAGGAAATCGTTGAATGTTTTGATTTTTGTGATGAAATTATAATTGTAGATTCTTTTAGCACCGATAAAACCTTAGACATTGCTAAAGCTAATCCTAATGTAAAAATCATCCAAAACAAATTTGAAGATTTTACTAAACAAAGAAACATAGCTCTGGATCAGGCTAAAAATGATTGGGTCCTATTTCTGGATGGTGATGAAAGAATTACCCCGGATCTTAAAGCTGAAATAATTAATGAACTTGAAAAACCGCACAAAAAAGATGCTTATTATTTTTACAGAAAATTCTTCTTTGCAGGGAAACCTATTCATTATTCAGGAACCCAGACTGACAAGAACTTCAGATTGTTCAGAAAGTCAAAGGCGAGATATATTTCAGAAAAAAAAGTACATGAAACATTAGAAGTTTCCGGAACAGTCGGAGAATTGAAGAATAAACTACTCCATTTTTCCGTTTCAGATTATGAGTCTTATAAAAACAAAATGATTCATTATGGAATACTGAAAGGACAGGAACTATCAAATAAAGGAAAAAAATTTAATCTAATAACACAATATTCCAAAACAGCGTTCAAATTTTTCAAGGCATACATTTTGCGGTTAGGAATATTAGATGGAAAAGAAGGTTATCAGCTTTCATATTTGCAGGCGTTAAGCACGTATGAAACGTATGAATCATTAAAAAAGGAACAAAAATAGTTGAATGAAGATTTGTGTAATTAGTTATGATTTTTGGGGCTACGACAAACATATTGTAGATACACTATGTAAAAAGGGTATTGATGCACATCATATTAAAATCGGAAACGTTACGCATTCAAACTTTCAGGAGAGAGCAACTAATGCCATCAGTAAGGTTTTTTTAAATAAAAATCTGAAAACGGAGAAAAGACAACAGTTTGTTATCGATTCACTTGCAGCATTAGGTCCGCAGGATCAAATTTTGGTTCTAAATCCTGACACATTTGATATATCTACTCTTCAGGAAATTAAGGCATACAGCAAAAGACTTATTACTTATCTATACGATAGCCTTGAGAGGCTCCCTGTTGAAATTGAAAAACTTAAGCTTTTTGATAAAATTTTTTCATTTGATATTATTGATGTTAAAAAACACGCTTTTGAAAAGCTGACCAATTATATTTATCTGGATCACCATTCTTCGGAGGAGCAGAATCCGGAAATGGATCTTTTCTATATTACATCCTACGACAATAAAAGAGTCTCTTTTATTAAGTTACTTACGAAGAAGTTAATCGCTTTGAATTTAAAATTTCAAATTATGATTATCGGTAAGAAAAGCTGGAAAAATCAACTAAAGAATTTATTTATTACAGTGCCGGAAAGCTTATCCATTATCTTTAGTATCAAGAAAATTTCCCATCAGGACCTTCCGGGATATTATAAAAACTCGAAAGCCCTACTCGATCTTACACGGGAAAACCAACACGGATTAAGTTTCAGGGTTTTTGAAGCAATGGCACTTGAAAAGAAAATCATTACCGACAACATAGCTATTAAAGATTACGACTTTTATAATCCCAACAACATCCTAGTTCTAGATGAAACCTGCAGTAATCTGAATACCCAATTTTTTGAACAGCCTTACGAGAAGATTCCAGACAATATTTATTACTTTTACACAATTGATAATTGGACTAATAAATTATTTGATTTGAATAATTGAGAATATGAAAAAGAAACTCCTATTTATAGCTCCGGGGTATTATGGTTTTAATGAAGTTGTTTTTGAAGGATTAAAAAAATATAGTGAATGTGAGGTTACTCATATTAATTCTACTCTACCATATCAATATAAAAATATTTTTGAAAAAGTATATAATTTTTTTCTGAAAACGTTTCTAAGAAAAAACTTAAAAAATATTAAAAGGGGACAGCACATCCAACATATAATTAACAGTAATGATTATGATATATTACTTGTTAACAGGCCCGATGTATTAAGTCAGGCTGACTTAGCTTCAGCACTACAAAAATCTAAAGTCTCAATTGTTTTATTTTGGGATAGTATTAAAAAAATTCCGGCTCAAAAAGAATATATTAACCAATTTAATATTTGTTGTAGTTTTGATTCTGAAGATTGTGAACATTATCATTTACATTATATAACAAACTTTTATTTTGTTAAAAATAAAAGTACTGCTGTAAAATATGATGTAAGCTATTTAGCAACTTATGATCAAAGAATAGAGGAGACAATTCATTTTTTTGATTATTTTAATTCTAACAACATTTCTGCAAAAGGAAAAATTTTCACATATAAATCAGTCCCAATCAAAGAAGATTTACCCGATAATATAGAAGTAATTCATGAGATTATTCCTTTTTCAAAATCATATAAATATTATCTGGACAGTAAGATAATCCTGGATCTAGCCCATCCTCACCAAAAGGGATTATCTTTTAGGCCTTATGAAGCTTTAGGGCTGAGCAAGAAACTAATTACAACGAATAAAGAGATTATTAACTATGATTTTTATAACCCTAATAACATCCTTGTCGTTGAAGATGTAAAAAATTTGATCATCCCTGAGAATTTTATTACAAATGCATATGAGGAGCCTTTAGATTGGATCAAAGAAAAATATTACATTAAAAACTGGATAAAATCAATAATTTCTTTAAATGAAAACTAAAATATACTTTGTATGTCCTAATAATAAGTTTGCCAGCGGAGGTGTAAAGCAAATCTATCGACAGGTAGAAACACTTAACCGGAATGGCTTTAATGCCGTTATTTTACATAAAAAAATTGGTAAAAAAGATGATTGGTTTAGGACGGAGGTACCAATTGAATATAGCCCATACCTATTCAAAAAACTAAAATATTCATACAAAGAGAAAAAAGTTAACTTTTTTAGAAAAATAGCACTTTCCTTTCTTCAAAGGAAAAGTAAAAAAATTGAAAAAGATTCTATCCTGGTATTCCCTGAAATATATGGTCCACACATACACAATATTGAAAAAGACATTTCAAAGGTTATTTTCAATCAGAACTGCTACTATACTTTTGGATATTTTTCTATACATGAAGATTATCAAATAAACCCATATAATCACCCAAAAACGCTTGCTACTATAGTTGCTTCAGAGGACGCTCTTAATTACATGAAATTTACGTTCCCTTTAGCCAATATATTAAAAATGAGATTGGGAGTAGATTCAAGTGTTTTTAATTTTCATGATAAAAAAGAAAAGCAGATTTGTTTTATGCCAAGAAAACTAGGTGATGATGTTACACAGGTAATTTCAATCTTAAAACAAAGGAAATCTTTAAATGGCTGGAACCTTGTTCCGATAGATAATAAAACTGAGGAAGAAGTTGCGAATATTATGAAAGAAAGTATTCTATTTTTAAGTTTTAATCACAAAGAGGGCTTTGGTTTACCTCCTGTAGAAGCTATGGCCTGTGGTTGTTATGTTATAGGATATCGGGGGCAAGGAGGAAAAGAATATTTTAAAAATGATTTCTCAAGTCCTGTTGAAGATGGAAATATTGTTGAGTTTGTCCAAAAAATAGAAGAAGCATTGAAATCTTATGAAAATAATCCTTCAGAGATCTTGCATAAAGGAAAAATGGCTTCAGACTTTGTTTCCCAAAATTATAATTTGAAAAATGAGGAACTGGATACCGTAAATATTTGGAATAGGATACTTTCGTAAATGAGCAAATATATAAAAAGGCTGCCTGAAGATTCAGACAGCCTTTTTTATTTTTAATTGTTTTAATATAAAAAATTAATTTACCGGGGCATAAAATTCAATTCCTTCATTAACCCAATAACTAGATGGACCTAAGTTTGGATTTGTAGAAAGATAATGATCACCCGTATTTCTTGCTTTATAGTTATATATAGCTACCCTTCCAGCGCCAGGTTCTTTATATGCATAAAAGGCTAACCCGATGTAGATGTTCCAATAAGAAGTAGGTTGCAACGTACTGCTTTTTGAAAAATAGTGCTCTGATCCTGAAGTACTTTTGTAGCAATAAATAGGAATTGTATTAGGAGCTTTGTACCTAAAGGCTCTAAATGTTGGCCCTTCATTCGTCCAATAACTGGATGGTTGCAAATTAGTTTCGAAAGAAAAGTAATGATCACTACTTGGATCATTTTTATAACCATATAACATAGTGGTAGTATAATCTAAAGACACTTGATTATCAATCAAATATTGATCAACATAGGCTTTAAGCTGTGCCTTTTTAACTGGATCCTTTACCAAATCATAAATAATAACCAATCCATTATTCCCAAAATCTACCAAAACAGAGTTATTCGGTGTTGAACTATTTTGCCAGTTTGAAATATTAATCTTAGGATTACTTTGGTCTAAATTTAACTCTCCCATTAACCCTTTCGATGGATCTCCTCCTCTTGTCTTATAAGAAAGCTTTTTAGAATAATTTTTATTAGAGCTTGAAGTTTCAACATCATTGTTAACATTTACATCAACAATAGATGCTACAGCAACCTTAACTCCCACTCTAGCAGCATATTCACGATTTTCATTAGTCGTTTCGGATTGGAATAAAATATCCATTTTTGCTCCTGTATAAATATCTAATAATACGTGAGTCCCATAATCATTAACAATTTGTTGTGGGGTTTTAGTTTGTAAGTCCTGAGTAAACTCTGGTGTCAAATAGTTTGCTAAAACATCAGATGTGGTATTAAACCTTAGTCTCTTTTGTTTAATTGTAAGATTATAACTTCCATATATATATTTAGCATCAAATTTATTATTATTTGTTACAGCTAAATTAAAAGATGCAGAGAGAACTTTTTTAAACAATGGAAATCCTACTGTAGCACCTACTTTAGTTGATACCATTTTAGAATAAGCTTCTGCATTTTCTCCGTATTCTTCTTTATACTCCTGAGTAGCTACATTCTCAGTTACTAATCTGGAAGCCTGCTCTGCTTTAAATCTTGCTATATCAATTACCTGAAATCCGGCAGCATTGGCACTAGCATATTCACCAGTTGCATTATACCCATGTCCTAAAACATCATATATGCCATCTCCAGCAGATTTTCCCGCTGCTGAACGATTCAGGCGGTTCAAGTTTTCTGGTGTGGCCTCATTATTAAGTTCTTCTGTAGAACATGAAGCTAGAAAAAGCATTAGTATAGCACTAATACAAAATGAAAATTGTTTTTTTATCATATTTCTTTTTTTGCAAAAAAAAAATTCCATTCCACAAGATAAAAATATGACCACATGATAGATATCACAAAATAAGGAATTGTACAACATCCATAACCCCTATAAATAAAAGAACAAACGTTCCCAAATATTTGAATTAATTTAAGCCTAATCAATACAATTATTAATTATTTCCAACGCTCATCATTATATAATTGTTAATTTTAACCAAACATATATTTATTCTAAACAGTCTAAAGAATATATGATCCTTACCTAACAATACTATAAGAATTTTATCCTAGAGAAAATATCAGAATCGCAAAATATCTGTTAACCATATATTTTTGAGTAAATTTGCAAAAAATTAAAATTGATAATGGAGAAAGTAAGAGTACGTTTTGCTCCAAGTCCTACAGGACCTTTGCATTTGGGAGGTGTAAGAACCGCATTATATGATTATCTTTTCGCTAAAAATCAAGGTGGCGAGTTTGTATTGAGAATTGAAGATACGGATACAGCAAGATATGTAGAAGGTGCTGAAGAATATATTGAAGAAGCTTTAGAATGGTGTGGAATCATTCCTGATGAAAGTCCTAAAAAAGGAGGAAAATATGCTCCTTATCGTCAATCTGAAAGAAGAGAAATTTACGACAGGTATACTGAGCAGATCTTAAAAACGGATTATGCATATATGGCTTTTGACACTCCTGAAGAACTGGATGCTATTCGTGCAGAATACGAAGCTAAAGGAGATGTTTTTTCTTATGATAACAAAACAAGAAATCGCCTGAGAAACAGCCTTGCATTATCCGAAGAAGAAGTACAAAAACTTTTGGATGAAAAAACACCTTACGTGGTGAGATTCAAAATGCCTGTCGACAGAATTTTAAATCTTGAGGATATTATCCGTGGTAAATCATCTGTAAATACCAATACTTTAGATGATAAAGTTTTGGTTAAAAATGATGGAATGCCCACTTATCACTTTGCCAATGTAATCGACGACCATGAGATGAAAATAACTCATGTTATTCGTGGAGAAGAATGGTTACCTTCTTTGGGCTTACATACTTTATTATATGAAGCAATGCAATGGGAAGCTCCACAATTTGCTCATCTTTCACTTATTTTAAAACCAGAAGGAAAAGGCAAACTTAGCAAAAGAGATGGTGATAAATTCGGATTTCCTGTATTTCCGTTAGATTTCAAAGATCCCGAAACCGGAAATATCTCCAAAGGTTACAGAGAAAACGGATATCTTCCGGATGCATTTATTAATATGGTCGCTCTCTTAGGATGGTCCCCTGCTGATGATAAGGAAATTCTTCCATTGAAAGAAATGATAAAAGAATTTGATCTTCACAAAGTTCATAAAGCAGGTGCGAGATTCAGTAAAGAGAAAGCGGAGTGGTTCAACCATCAATATATTCAGTTAAAGTCTGATAAAGAACTTCTTGACATTTTAAAAAGTACAGATCTTGATTTATCCCACATTTCTGATGATAAACTAATCAGAATTATCCATCTTATGAAGGAAAGGGCAACATTTCCAAAAGACATTTATGAAAATGGAAAATTCTTCTTTGAAGCTCCTACTTCCTATGATGAAAAAGCATCAAAGAAAGCGTGGAATGAAGACACTGCAACCATTTTAAGTGAACTTTCTGTTGTTTTAGAAAAAACAGAAACGTTCAATGCAGAAACATTGAAGCAGGTGGTACATGATTTTGCAGATAACAAGGGCCTTGGAATGGGCAAAGTAATGATGCCTTTACGTCTCGCTCTTGTAGGAGAATTGAAAGGGCCGGATGTCCCAGATATCATGGAACTGCTTGGAAAAGAAGAAACTATAGTAAGAATAGACAATGCTACAATAATTTTAAATAGAGTTTCATAATTTTTCATAAATTTGAACGATATAATTTACTTCAAGAATGGAATATTTAAGTTTCGAACTTCCTATAAAAGAATTAATGGACCAATACCAAACATGTTCTTTAGTAGGAGAAGAAAGTGGTGTTGATGTAAAATTAGCATGTAGTCAAATTGAGGATAAGATCATAGAGAAGAAAAAAGAGATCTATGGAAACCTTACTCCTTGGCAAAGAGTACAACTATCCCGTCACCCTGATCGTCCTTATGCATTGGATCATATCAATGGTATTGCAGACAAGGGTAGTTTTCTGGAGCTCCACGGAGACAGAAATTTTGCAGATGATCCGGCATTGGTTGGAGGCTTAGCTACTCTGGATGGTCACAAAGTAATGATCATCGGAACCCAAAAAGGGAGAACAACCAAAGAAAGACAGCACAGAAGATTTGGGATGCCAAATCCTGAAGGATATAGAAAAGCTCTTAGACTAATGAAATTAGCTGAAAAATTCCGCATCCCGGTTGTAACTTTAGTGGACACACCTGGAGCATATCCAGGATTAGAAGCAGAAGAACGTGGACAAGGTGAAGCTATTGCCCGAAACATTTTTGAAATGGTTCAGCTTAAAACTCCGATATTCACTTACATTATTGGTGAAGGAGCTAGCGGTGGAGCATTAGGAATAGGTGTTGGAAATAAAGTATATATGCTGGAAAACACATGGTATACTGTAATTGCACCTGAAAGCTGTTCTTCTATATTGTGGAGAAACTGGGATCACAAGGAAGATGCAGCGAATGCATTAAATCTTACCCCACAAGATGCCTTAAGAGAAAAATTCATTGATGGGATTATCGAAGAACCTCTGGGAGGAGCACACTACGATCCTGAAACAGCATATTTGAATTTGAAAAGTTCAATTTTGCAAAACATAAAAGCTTTCTCTAAGTTTACAGGACAGGAACTTGAAACTCAACGTCAAGAAAAATTCATTGCCATGGGGCAATTTAAAGGATAAAAATAAAAACGGTTAAGAAATTCTTAACCGTTTTTTTATTCTATATTGATCATTCAATTTTTTATTCAGAAACATTCAGCTCAATCTCAATATCTTTGCTGATCTTTTTTATGGAAGAATATTTTGCATCACAAACCATTGTTGTCAAAACATATTCTCCCTTATCTATTAAAATAAAATTCTGCCCTTTTGCAGGAACACTTAGATTGTAATATTTTTTCCCGCTGATCTTTACAATCAAATTACAGTTCGATCTATTTTTAATATTGATGTATGCCTCTTTTAAATTAGTATCATTGCTAAAAAGATGAGTAAGCATAGCAGCAGTCCTTTTATTCTCTTCACTTGGTTCTGATTTTTTACTTCCGCTTACGCTGGCATAATTTACTTTTGTTTCAGAAGGTGCAGATGCTGAATTTACGGCTAGTGTTTTGCCACTGTTCAATTCATTATTTTTAACAATTTTTTCTATTTTTTCTTTACTAATAGGCTTAATAGTTGGTTTTGCCTCAGGAGAATTATCCGCCATAATTATTTCTATCAGCTTCCTTTTAAAGTAATCTGTTTTTGCATGATTCGGGTTTTGTTTTAAAAATCCGGCTATTACTCTTGCCTCCTTTGAACTTTCAGCATCCTGTTCAGTATATATTATCAAAGTCTCTTTTTCCACAACAGCTTTAGATTTGGCCCTTTTCTTCTTCTGAGAAAAGCCAAGTGTAAAAATGCATAAAAATATAAGGAGAAATATTTTTTTCATTAACTAAGCATTTTAAAATTATTAACAAATAAATAACGTGAAAAGTCAATTTTTAGTTTGTCATTAAAATCATTATCTTTGCACTGCTCAAAAATAAACTAAAAAATCAAAACTAATTCTTAATAAAAAAAATAATAGATATTATGTCTTATACACCAGCTGCTGCAGACGTAGCAAAATTGAGAAACCAAACAGGTGCAGGTATGATGGACTGCAAAAAAGCTTTAGTAGAAGCTGAAGGAGATTTCGAAAAAGCAGTAGATATCCTTAGAAAAAAAGGACAAAAAGTTGCGGCTAACAGAGCTGACAGAGAATCTACTGAAGGAGTTGTTATTGCAAGAGTAAATGAAGATAACACTTTAGGTGCTGTTATTTCTTTAAATTGTGAGACTGACTTTGTTGCTAAAAACGAAGCGTTCATCGAGTTAGCTTATGAGTTAGCTGAAATGGCAATTTTTGCTGCAACTAAAGAAGAGCTTCTAGCTACAGACTTCCACGGAATTACTGTTGCTGAAAAACTTATCGAGCAAACAGGAGTTATTGGTGAAAAAATTGAGATCGGTGCTTTTGAAAGACTAGAAGGTCCTTTCTTAGGAGCTTATATCCACGCTGGAAACAAAATCGCTGCAATTACATCTCTTTCTTCTAAAGTAGAAGGAGCTGATGAAGCTGCTAAAGCTGTTTCTATGCAGGTTGCTGCAATGAACCCTATCGCTCTTGACGAAACAAGAGTTTCTCAGGAAACTATTGACAAGGAATTAGAAATCGAAAGAGAACTTCTTACTAAAGAAGGTAAGCCTGAAAACATTATCGACAACATCCTTAAAGGTAAAATGCAGAAATTCTACAAAGAAAACACTTTGGTTCACCAGGCATTTATTAAAGATGGAAGCCAATCTGTTGCAGACTATGTAAAATCTGTTAATGGAGATTTAAAAGTTACAGGATTTGTAAGAGTAAGTCTTAACTAATCTTGTCTTCTTAAGATAAATAAAATCCCGATGAAAATTCATCGGGATTTTTTTATGCTCTTACTATTATTTTTGAACTTAAAATCGCCATGGTAAAAATTATTCTTTTTACGATTATAATTTTCATACACTCAAAAGATTTTTGACATATAATTATGAATTATTTTTTATTTTAGCCCGTAATTTATTAATGATATATCAAATATTATTTTAAATTTGTAGAAATCCTAATTCCCAAGTTTATGAAAAGATTTCTACTCAGTTTATTACTGTTCTTTTTTACAATTAACCTATTTTTCGCACAAAGAGATACTGAGCACTGGATAGCCCCTTATTATGATACCGTTGGAGGATATACCAATGCACTATATTTATCTACAGATTCGGTCACTCCCTTTGATGTACAAATTTATAATAATAATGCCGTGGTTACCACTGTTACAATCAGTAAAGGGAGCCCACAGGTCTATACCATCACGGACAATGCCCTTATAATGGCCAACACTACAGCAAATGCTTTTACTGCAACAAGTAAGGGACTATACCTTAAAGGGGACAAGCCTTTTTATTGTAGTTTAAGATTAGCACAAAGCGTACATGGTGAAATCATCACCAGTAAAGGAAAAGCGGGTATTGGTAAAGAATTTTTCGTAGCATCCAGCCCTAACACTTCAACAAGTTCACTATACAATTTTACCGCAGGAATTCTTGCTACAGAAGATAACACAACTGTAACTGTCTCATGGAATGGCACAGGCGTTACTTTTTATGGAGGAACACCTACAGGAAATTCACATACTTTCACGTTAAACAAAGGACAATCATTTATATTTGCAGGTTCCGGGAATTCCAGCCCAAATCTTACCGGATTTATCGGTGCTAAAGTTGTCTCCGACAAACCCGTTACATTAACCAATGGTAGCTGCAATGGAAATTTCGGGATATTAGGATCCGGAGGTTCTGACCCTGTTCTCGACCAGTCTGTCCCTGTAGAAAGACTGGGTAATACTTTTGCCATGGTCAAAACTAGGTCCACAGCCCCATCTCAAAATATGGAAGGCGGAATCATCATAGCCACAGAAGATAATACTGATATATTTTTAAATGGCTCTCCTACTGCTGTAGCAACAATCAATGCGGGACAATGGTATAGAATCAACGAAACAAGTTATGTAACACAAACCGGAGCAGGGACACATTCCAATATGTTTATTTCCACATCAAAAAAAGTATACTTATATCAATTTGTAGCTGTAGGAGATAGTAACGCAACTTGTGGATTTAATTACATCCCACCTCTAAACTGTTTCCTGCCTAGAAAGATTGATGAAATTGGAAACATTAATCAGATGCCGGGTATTTCAAGTGGAATTACATTAAAGCTAAACATTTTAACAGAGACAGGAGCAGCTGTTTTAGTGAACGGAGTCGCTCCGACTGCCGCACAAGGACCTTACCCATTGACCGGAAATACTCAATGGCAAACCTATGCCATTGAAGGGATTACAGGAAATGTGTCCATCACATCTACAAAAGCGGTAACTGCAGGAATTAACGGTGGATATAGCTCCGCAGGATATGGGGGTTACTTTGCAGGATTTTCATCAGTCCCAGTAATCAGTAAAAAGACCGGTGAGTGTGTCCCTGGTATTGTTTTGGAAGTTGACGATGGATATGAAACTTATCAATGGTACCTAAACGGGGTTGCCATTCCTGGCGCTACTACCAACACTTACACGCCTACCCAAGCAGGAAATTATACCGTGAAAGTTGGTATGGGAACATGTCCTCCTGTAACAACACCTATTTATAAGGTTTTCAATTGTATTAAAAATACAACAACCAGTATAAATGCTTGTGCAACTAAAATTATAACCCCAACCTTTTCAAGCTCTACACAGACACCTGTACCGAGTACTGTATCCATTTTAACAGCACCTACTCACGGAACAGCAGTCCTAAACCCTTCTACAGGA
Organism: Chryseobacterium sp. Chry.R1; assembly: GCF_039645525.1. Taxonomy (NCBI): domain Bacteria; kingdom Pseudomonadati; phylum Bacteroidota; class Flavobacteriia; order Flavobacteriales; family Weeksellaceae; genus Chryseobacterium; species Chryseobacterium sp. Chry.R1. Next base: position 1,537,495 of record NZ_CP151793.1, on the reverse strand, counting down.
ATAATAACTTATAATCCTGCACCGGGATATTTAGGACCAGATGTAATCGTTTATACTTTCTGTGGAAATGCTCCGGAATTCATCGACTGCGAAACAGTAACTGTAAATCTGACAGTTGTCCCTTTTATCGTAAAGGATGCCACCCTGGAAGCATGCCAGTATGAAGACAAAGCCTATTTTGATTTAACAACAGCAAACGTTATTGATTTTAATTTAGTAACAAAAAAATACTATCCTACTTTAGCTGACCTGAACGCTAATACCAATCAGATCACAGAACCTCAACACTATGGTTCTGCAGGAGGAGTTGTTTATGTTAAAATTACAAGTAATGAGGGATGTACTGGAATTGCAAAAATTACACTAATTGCAAAACCTATTAAGAAATCTCCTACTCTGCTTGATAAATATATTTGTATTGATTCAAGAACCAATCTTGATGCAGGCCCTGGTTACGATTCATATCAATGGAGCACGGGTGCCACTACACAATCCATAGAAGGAGTAGGAGTTGGTGAATACACCGTTATTCTTGGAAAAGACGGATGCTTTGTTACACAGATTGTAAACGTAATTAAAACTCAAGATCCTGTAATTACTCAGATTGAAATCTCTAACAATACGGCAACTGTTATTGTAACTGGTGGTACACCACCTTATAAATATTCCGTAGACGGAACATCAAACTGGCAGGATTCAAATGTATTTACCAACCTTTCCAGAGGGCAACATACATTCTATGTAAAAGATGCCAATAATTGCACCCCTATTTCTGTTGAAATTACGGTTCCTAACCTAATCAACGCAATAACTCCAAACGGCGACAATATCAACGATTATATTGATTACAGTGAACTGGGTTATAAAGAGAATCTTAGTTTTGTCATCTATGACAGGTACGGAAATAAAATATTCACCGGTGACAAATTCAACAATTACAAATGGGATGGAAGACATTTCGATAAAAAGATAGTGACCGGAACTTATTGGTACCACATCAACTGGAATGAATCCAACAAAGAAAAAACACCTATAAAATATACGGGCTGGATTTTAGTAAAAAATAGAAATTAACATTAAATAATTATTAAATAATTAGACCACGATTAATTAATCGTGGTTTTTTATTGTTGTAATAGATTATTGTTAAAACATATCAAATAATCTACTATTTTTGTATAAAATTATAATTCCCAATACCATGAAAAAACATTTATTCAGTCTAGTTCTGGTTCTTTTTATAATTAATACACTCTTTGCCCAGAGGGATACAGACCACTGGATAGCGCCTTATTACGATTCTGTAGGTGGTTATACTAATGCATTATATTTATCCACGGATTCAGTAACCCCATTTGAAGTAAAAATTTACAATAACAATTCTATTATAGGAACTGTTATAATAAGCAAAGGAAACCCACAAACATATACACTCAATAACAATTTAATTTTAGCGACCTCCCCAACTGATGGTTTTACTGTAACGGGTAAAGGCCTATACCTTAAGGCAGATAAACGTTTTTATTGTAGCTTAAGAATGGCACAAAGTGCCCATGGGGAGATAATAACCTGTAAAGGAAAGGCAGGTATTGGTAAAGAATTTTTCGTAGCATCCAGCCCTAATACTTCGACAAGTTCTATTTATAATTTTACCGCAGGAATTCTTGCTACAGAAGATAATACTATTGTAACTGTTTCATGGAATGGCACAGGAATGACCTTCTACGGAGGAACACCTACAGGAAATTCACATACTTTTACATTAAACAAAGGACAATCATTTATATTTGCAGGCTCTGGGAGTTCTAGCCCAAATCTTACCGGATTTATCGGTGCTAAAGTTGTTGCCAACAAACCAGTCGCGCTTACCAACGGTAGCTGCAATGGAAATTTTGGGATATTAAGCTCAGGAGGTTCTGACCCTGTTCTCGACCAGTCTGTCCCTGTAGAAAGGCTGGGTAATACTTTTGCCATGGTTAAAACTCGCTCTACTGATCCTGCCCAAAATATGGAAGGCGGAATTATCATAGCCACAGAAGATAATACAGATATATTTTTAAATGGCTCCCCCAATGCTATAGCAACAATCAATGCAGGACAATGGTATAGAATTAATGAAACCAGTTATGTAACACAAACCGGAGCGGGAACACATTCCAATATGTTCATTTCCACATCAAAAAAAGTATACTTATATCAACTTGTAGCCGTGGGTAGCAGTAATGCAACTTGTGGATTTAATTACATCCCACCTCTAAACTGTTTCCTGCCCAGGAAGATTGATGAAATCGGAAACATTAACCAAATGCCGAATATAGCAAGTCCCATCACTTTGAAATTAAATATCCTAACTGAAACAGGAGCAGCTGTTTTAGTAAACGGAGTCACTCCGACTGCCGCACAAGGGCCTTACCCATTGACAGGAAATACCCAATGGCAAACCTATGCTATTGAAGGGATTACAGGCAATATATCTATTACATCTACAAAAGCGGTAACTGCGGGAATTAACGGCGGATATAGCACAGCAGGATATGGAGGTTACTTTGCAGGATTTTCATCAGTCCCAGTAATTACTAAAAAGATCGGCGAATGTGTTCCTGGTATTGTTTTGGAGGTTGACGATGGATATGAAACTTATCAATGGTATTTAAACGGAGTTGCTATTCCTGGCGCTACTACCAATACTTACACTCCTACCCAGGCAGGTAACTACACCGTTAAAGTAACAATGGGAAGCTGCCCGGTAACAACTCCAATTTATAAGGTTTTTACCTGCATGAAAAATACAACAACCAATATAAATATATGTGCCACAAAAGTTATAACCCCAACATTCTCAAGCTCTACACAGACACCTGTACCGAGTACTGTATCCATTTTAACAGCACCTACTCACGGAACAGCAGTTCTAAACCCTTCTATAGGTATAATAACTTATAATCCTATACCGGGATATTTAGGATCAGATGTAATCGTTTATACTTTCTGTGGAAATGCTCCGGAATTCATCGATTGTGAAACAGTAACCTTAAACCTATCAATAGTCCCTTTTATCGTAAAGGATGCTACTTTAGAGGCATGCCAGTATGAAGATAAGGCTTACTTTAATTTAACAAACGCCAACATAACTGATAATCAACAGGTAACAAAAAAATACTATCCTACTTTAGCTGACCTGAACGCTAATACCAATCAGATCACCAATCCACAAAATTACGAATCTACAGGAGGAGTTGTGTATGTTAAAATTACAAGTAATGAGGGATGTACTGGAATTGCAAAAATTACACTAATTGCAAAACCTATTAAGAAATCTCCTACTCTGCTTGATAAATATATTTGTATTGATTCAAGAACCAATCTTGATGCAGGTCCTGGTTATGATTCATATCAATGGAGCACGGGTGCCACTACACAATCCATAGAGGGAGTAGGAGTTGGTGAATACACCGTTATTCTTGGAAAAGACGGATGCTTTGTTACACAGATTGTAAAGGTTATCAAAACTCAGGATCCTGTAATTACTCAGATTGAAATCTCTAACAATACGGCAACTGTTATTGTAACTAGTGGCACACCACCTTACAAATATTCCGTAGACGGAACATCAAACTGGCAGGAATCAAATGTATTTACCAACCTTTCCAGAGGGCAACATACATTCTACGTAAAAGATGCCAATAATTGTAAACCGATTTCTGTAGAGATTACAGTTGTCAATCTTATTAATGCCATAACTCCTAATGATGATGGACATAATGATTATATTGACTACAGTGCTTTGTCATATAAAGAGAATCTTATTCTAGTTATCTATGACAGGTACGGAAATAAAATATTCACCGGCGATAAATTCAATAATTACAAATGGGATGGAAAACATTTAGGCAAAAAAATTTCCACAGGAACTTACTGGTATCACATTAACTGGAATGAATCCAACAAAGAAAAAACACCTGTTAAATATACGGGTTGGATTTTGGTAAAAAACAGAAATTAAATTTTACAATATTTGCGAACCACGATCCTAGAATTGTGGTTTCTTTTTATTATTTTATTGCATTTTTTTCAAATTAATTGATGATATATCAAATAATCTCCTATTTTTGCAACAATCCTAAATTCCCATATCTATGAAAAGATTTTTACTTAGTTTATTCTTATTTTTATTATCCTATAATTGCCTTTTTGCACAAAGAGATACAGACCATTGGTTTGCTCCTTATTTTGATAGCTCATCTTCGTCAGCTACAAACTACGCACACGGGCTTTACTTTTCTACTGACTCTGTCACTCCTTTTGATGTCAAAATTTATAGTAATAATGCATTAATCGGAACCGTTACTATTAGTAAAAACAGCCCCCAATCCTTCACTTTGGGCGCCCAATACATTAGAACAACAAGCTCTTCAAGTGCTGCTGTTCCCACAAATCTTGGAGTTTATACCAAAGGAGACAAGCCTTATTTCGCTTCTTTAAGAATATACAATATTTCTCACGGAGAAATTGTTACTTCTAAGGGGAAAGCGGGAATTGGAACTCAATTTTATGCCGCAGCGACTCCTATGACTGTTAGTTCCACATCTAATAACTTCACAACGGGAATAATGGCAACAGAAGATAATACTACCGTTACCATTTCCGGATATGATCCCAATATACAATTCATTAATAATACCACTCCTCCACTATCACTTACGACGACATTAAACAAGGGACAATCCTATATTCTTGCCGGACTTGGAAATACCGTTGCTAACCAGACGGGATTTATTGGAGCAAAAATTGTTGCTGATAAACCTATATCCGTTACCAATGGTAATTCAAATGGGTTTTATGCAACAACAACATCTGCTGATGGTTCGGATTTAATTATGGACCAGTCCGTACCAACGAACAGACTTGGGAATGAGTTTGCCATGGTAAAAAGTATTTCCACAAGCCAGAACAATATGGAAGGAGGAATTATAATTGCCACAGAAAACAATACCGAAATTTATCTTAATGCGGGAACAACTCCAGTTGCTACCATCAACGAGGGAGACTATTACAGAATTATGGCCAATGACTATGCTACTCAAGCGGGCGGTCACTCTAATATCTATATCCGTACTACAAAAAATGTTTATTTGTACCAATTAATTGGTGCCGGCTCTGCCAATAATACGGGAGGTTACAATTACATCCCCCCTTTAAATTGTTTCCTTCCCCGAAAAATAGATGAAATCGGGAAAATTCAGGAAATGCCAACCTATACAGGAACTGTTAATTTGAAACTTAATATTTTAACTGAAGCCGGTGCAGCAGTTACTGTAAATGGTGCTACTCCAACCGCAGCACAGGGACCATTTCCTCTTACAGGAAATACACAATGGGTAACATATGGTATACAAGGAATTACAGGAAATGTTACCATTACATCAACAAAAGCCGTAACTGCCGGAATCAACGGTGGATATAGCACGGCGGGTTATGGCGGATACTTCGCCGGATTCTCATCAATCCCTGTAATCGCGAAGCAAACCGGAGACTGTATTCCAGGAATAGTTTTAGAGGTAGACGACAGTTTTGAAACCTACCAATGGTCTCTAAACGGAAATCCAATTCCGGGTGCAACTTCCAACTCTTACACTCCAACTCAGGCGGGAAATTATACCGTAAGAATTACCGTAGGAAGCTGCCCTCCTGCTACAACACCTGTATACAAAGTATTCTCTTGCCTTGAACAATCTACAAAATCTCTAATCATGTGTGAGGGATACCAGGCGATTGTCCCTGAATTTACAAATTCAACCCAAACTTATGTTCCGGGAACGGTAACCATTGTAACTCCACCAGCGAATGGAACCGCAACAATTGATCCTGTAACCGGCGTTATTACTTATGTTCCGAATTTCGGATACTTTGGTCCTGATACTATTGTATATAAATTCTGCGGAAATGCTCCGGAATTTATTGATTGCGAACAGGTAACGTTAAACTTAACAGTTTCTTCAACGCCAACTGTTACGAATGCAGCATTGAGAGCCTGCTTCCTGGAGCAAAATCCTTCAACCGGACTATTTAATCTTACTTTGGCTGCAGTAACCACACAGGCTGGAACCACAAAAAAATATTACCCATCACCTACTGATGCAGTAAATGGGACAAATGAAATTACAAATCCTACTACCTACATTGCACCAACCGGAGTTGTGTATATTAAAGTAAGCAATGCCAACGGATGTTACAGAGTTGCGGAAGTTACCCTGACTGTTCTGGCACCTGTAAAATCTACAGTACTGGTTGATAAAATCATCTGTATGGAAGATAAAACCACACTTGATGCAGGCCCCGGATTTGCTTCTTATCTATGGAGTACAGGAGCTACTACACAGTCTATTACTAACGTGGGAGTCGGTACTTATTCTGTCCAATTAAAAACGGGTGAATGTACAACAACACAAACGGTTAATGTATATCCCGCAGAGCAACCTGTTATTTCTAATGTTGACATAACCAGTAATGCTATAACAGTATATGCTATAGGAGGCACTCCTCCTTATAAATATTCTATTGATAACATAAACTGGCAGGACTCTAATGTATTTAATAATATTCCACGTGGAGATGCTGTTGTATATGTTAAAGACGCCTATGACTGTGATCCTATTTTTGTTTCCGTTACTATTCCAAACCTGGTTAATGTAATTACACCAAATGATGATGGTGTAAATGATGTAATTGATTATTCGTCATTATCATACAAACCAAATTTAACATTCAATATCTATGACAGGTATGGTGCTAAAATCCATCAGGGAGATAAAACCAATGGCTATAAATGGAATGGAACAACCAATGGAAGTAAAAGAGTATCTACAGGAAACTATTGGTTTGATATTAGCTGGAATGAGCCTAATAAAAAGCAAACACCAATAAAATATTCCGGCTGGATCCTTGTAAAAAACAGAGAATAAGATTTTCTTGAATAATAATAAAAACCACGATTTCGAATCGTGGTTTTTTTATTATTTTTTCAACATATTACTACTTATTATTATTAAATTTGCGTTAAAAGCTAGTACTAAATGAATAAAATTCTATCTTTTTTATTTATATTTTATATTTTCTCGTCTGTATCTGCCCAATTGGACAGAGAACATTGGTTTGCCCCGATGGTAGACAGAACCGGAAATCCGAATCCCTATCAGAAACTGTATCTTTCTACCAACCGGACAACATCATTCCCTGTAAGTATTTATAATAATAATGTATTAATCGGTACCGTAAACATCAGTAAGAATAATCCTCAAAAATTTGATGTATTAAGGGATTATATCATCACAACACAGCAAACGGACCTATTTACTCCCACATCTAAAGGCCTTTATTTAAAAGCAGAATTTCCTTTTTACGCAAATTTGAGATTTTCCGTATTCAATCATGCTGAAATTATCACTTCAAAAGGTATTCCCTCGACTGGAAAAGTTTTTTACGCAGCCAATGCTCCGATCAGTGTTACTAATATTATTTTAAACTTTATGACCAGTATCCTGGCTACTGAAGATAATACAACGGTTACCATATCCGGATATAAGCCTACTGTCCAGTTTTCAAATGGAACAACAGGAGCTACTAACCCTGTGATTACATTTACACTTAATAAGGGAAAATCCTATATTATAGATGGTATCGGAGATATTGCCGGAAACTTTGACGGATTTATTGGAGCGAAAATAACCGCCAATAAACCTGTAAATATCACCAATGGAAATTTTAATGGCCAGTATGCAGGGAATTACCCGACCAGTTCAGATATTCTAATGGATCAGGCTGTTCCCGTTGACAGGCTCGGAAATGAATTTGCTCTCGTCAAGGGAAACGGAAATATCGGCGCCAATATGGAGGAGGCATTAGTAATTGCAACAGAAGATAATACCCAAATCCGTGTAAATAACGAAGTCGTTCCTATTGCTACATTAAATACAGGACAATACTTTATTATTCCAGATACCAAGTACCAGCTGCAAGGAAACGGTCACTATAATTTATATATTAAAACGACAAAAAATACTTACGTATATCAGATGTTAGCCGGGGATGCAACCGCAGGAAATGAGGTGGCTACAGGGGGCTTTAATTTTATCCCTGCCCTCAACTGTTATCTTCCCAAGCAAATTAATGAACTGGGATTTATAGATGAAAATTTTGTCCACTCCAATAATAATCCAAATGGAATTCTCAGCATTCCAACAAAACTTAATCTTATCACCGAAAAAGGAGCCAATGTAACAGTGAACGGCATTACACCACCTGCCACAACGGGACCGTTTAATATGACAGGGACAAATAACTGGGTAACTTATGGAATTTCTAATGTTACGGGAACCATTACCGTTGTTTCCGATAAAGCAATTACGGCCGGAATCAATGCCGGAAGTGACGCTGTTGGTTATGGAGGATTTTTTGCAGGCTTCCCTACCCAACCTGTTATTTTAAAATCAGGGGGCGACTGTGCTCCGGGAATTGTTCTTACTGTAGACCCTGTTATTTATAACGCCTATCAATGGTATCGCAATGGAATTCTTATTCCGGGAGCAACGAATGTTTCATATACCCCAACCCAGTCCGGAAATTATACTTGTGCCGTTACAATGGGTAGCTGTGCTCCATTAATTACCGAGCCTTATAAAGTCTTAAATTGTACTAAACTCAGCAACGCCTCATATGATGTTTGTACAAGCCATACAATTAACCCTGTATTTAGTTCTTCTACCCAGACACCAGTAATCTCAACAATAGCCATCTTAACGCCCCCTACATTAGGAACAGCAACGATAAATCCTACTACAGGGGCCATCACATATAATGTAACTAATCCGGGAACTGCCGGAACAGATACCTTTACTTACACATTTTGTGGAAACGATCCGGATTTTCCTGATTGCGAAACTGTGACTGTTACGATACACATTCAGGTTTTAACGGTAACTAATGCTACTTTATCTGCCTGCGATATCAACGGTCAGGGCACCTTCAATCTTACTTCAGCGAATGTTACTACCAGTACACCTGTAACCATTACCTATTACCCTACTTTGACTGATGCGCAAACAGAAAATGCTGCTGCTCTGATTACAAATCCCAATAACTATACAGCTCCGAATGGAACTATCATTTATGCTGTGGTAAAAAACCCTTCCGGATGTAAAAGCATTGCTCAGATCACACTCAATCTGTACCCGGTAGCAATTGTTCTGCAGAATTATAATGGTACTTTCTGTGATGATAATTTTGATGGTATAGTAACGGTTATATTATCAAATATTACTCCCCTGGTGCTTACAAACAGTACTTATTTTACAAACGTAAGATATTATGCAAATCTAGCTGATGCTGATGCCGGAAATGCCAATAATTTACCCAACACCTGGAGCTACAGTGCTACCACAACCATTTACATAAGGGTAGATTCTCCCGACGGATGTGCAAAGGTAATCCAGCCCCTTACATTTACATTAGGTGCAAGAATTCCTTTACTTAAAAATACAGTAACGGAGAGTTTTTGTGATGATGATCTGGACGGAATAAAACAAGTAAATTTAAGTCAGTATATCACACAATTTACAACAGACCCTTCAGTAAACGCTACTTTTTTTGCAACTCTTACAGATGCTCAGAATAACATCAATCCAATCAATAACCCCGTAATCCTTACGGGCACACAAACTACTTTCGTAAGATTTCAAAAGCAGGGAGTTTGTGCAGAAATAGGAAAGATAATCATAACCATAAAAACTCCTAAACGATCAGACTTACTTACTGATCAGATTATATGCCCTAATACCAAAACAACTTTAGATGCAGGTCCTGGCTTTGAAAGCTACCTTTGGAGCACGGGGGCAACAACATCTTCTATTTCCAATGTACCTGCAGGAAGTTATTGGGTAGACCTGCAATACAATGGTTGTATTTACAGACAGTTTGTAAATGTTACCGAATCTCAATCTCCAGCCATTGTTTCCATAGAGATTAACGGGAGTACAGTAACTATAGGGGCAAGTGGAGGAACTCCTCCTTATGAATACTCACTCGATGGAACAACCTGGCAGATTTCAAACGTTTTTCAAAACCTGCCACGAGGGAGCTATATTATTTATGTAAGGGATTCCAAAAGATGTAATGAAGTTCAGAGGCCTTTTACCATCATCAATCTGATCAACACCATCACTCCAAATGATGATGGTCATAATGATGGAATAGATTATTCCGCATTGATGACAAAAGATAATATTGAGTTTAGAATTTATGACCGGTACGGCGCGGAAATCTTCAGAGGCACTGCTAGTAATCGTTATACCTGGGATGGGAAACTGGGAGGAAGACCTGTGAATACAGCAACATACTGGTATACCATCAGCTGGACTGAGTACGGGGCAAGTACTGTCGTAAAATATTCTAGCTGGCTTTTGGTAAAAAACAGATAGCAAACATCAACAGAAAGAAAAATGATCTAAAAAATCAACGTTATAACATTCATTAACACTTATGAACTAAAGTTTAATATAACTTTAACCTGTTTTCACTATCTATCTAGGTATAAATTGATGTAATTCTATGTAATTTTGCCACATTATATGAAGAAACTTATAACGCTCTTGCTATTGGTTTTTCTTGCAAAGGTCAATGCTCAAATATATTCCGGGGAAGTATTCCTTAGAGACAATTCCATATTATATTTAAATCAGGTTTATGTAACAAACCTGAATACTCAGCGAACCGTTCTTACGGATTATAATGGTGATTTTAACATTCAGGCTAACCCGGGAGATGTTATACGTTTTACTTCAATCGTTACAGAAAGAAAAGATATCCGCCTTACCCCTCAGATGTTCGGCATTAAAAGCCTGATCGAGCTGAAAATTGCCTATCATGATATCCAGGAGGTTGTCATCAGCAGATTTAAACCTACAGGAAATTTACGATATGATGTTAATGCCTTAGCTAAGAAAGATAAAGCCCTTGAGCTGAAAAAAGTAATTGGCCTTCCGGAACCTAAGGGAGACGGCAATCCGCCACAGCTTCCGGTAGCGGGACTTCGTGACGGTGGCTTAACATTTAGTCTTGAAAGCATTTACGATATTTTATCTGGAGAAAGAAAAAAGAAACAACGTTATGTTGCTTACGAGAACATGAATAATTCGGTGACTCAAATAAAGAACTATTTGGGTAAAGATTATTTCCTGAAATTTAAAATTCCTGAAAATTTAATTGATAACTTTTTACAATTTGTTTATTCTTCAGAGAATATACAACCTTATGTACAGGCAGGTAACTTTGAAGCTGTAAAAATTCCAATTGAAAAATATTTACCCATCTATCAAAGAAGGCTAAAGAACTCCCATCTGCAAGATATTGTAAAATAACATACAGTTATTGAGATATTTACAAAAAAATTGTATTTATATACAATATATTCTTAAATTTATCTCACGTACTAGTGTAAAATAAAAATTATATTGGTACGTTATCTTTTTAAAGACTAACTGACCTGAATACAAATTAAGGAGAGATACCATTTAACCTAATATTTGTCAGATGAAAAAGTTACTTCTATTTTTTGGTACACTATTATTTATTAGCCTTTCTGCTCAGAAAAGAGGAAAGGACTACACGAATATTCTAAAAAGTAAAAACATTTATGAGATCAATGCCTTTCTTAGAGATGCCCATCCGGATGATCCCCGTAGATCAGTTTTAAAACCGAAAGTAATGGATATGATGAGGGAGTACATCAAGAATGCTCACCCGGCAGATCAAAAAGTAAAAGAAATGCAGGAAATGCTTGCTTTGCTTAAAAGGAGGCCATCTACCAAGATCACTTTTGATGAAATGAATGCTATCATTAAACAAAAGCAGATCGCAAAATACAAAGCAGAATTAGCTGCCAAACAATCTTCAATCGTTTATACGCCCAGTAATGCACAAAATGCAATTGTAGTCAACACATCTTCAACAACGGTAGCAATTCCCGATGCTGAAGCAGAAGAATTTAATATGCTGATGGCAGTTTCTCCCACAGAGCATAAGAACAGGACAGTACAGATCCTAAATTCATTGTTTGATAATGATCCTATGAGCAAAGAATGTATCGTGCTTATAGAAAACAAATCAGACTGTAACATGATCGTGAGAATGGAAGGTGTTGGTACTACAAAATACAGACTCGCTGTTCCGGCACATAATGAAAACTCCATAGTTGTACAAAAAGGAGATTATCTTTTTACAAGCATTGTTTGCGGAGCACAATATGCCTCTCAAAAAACGATTCAAAAACCGATTATGGTTGCACTGGGATCCTCGGAACCTAAAAATTAACCTTTTCTTTTTAAGAACAAAAGAAACCAGTTATGCATAAAAATCACTATTTTTGCCAGATTTTTCATTTATAGTCATGGGTAAAAATAAAATAGCAAGATTCGAAGAAAACAAAATATTACCTAACGTCATTCAACCGACAAGGGAAGAAGTTTTAAGTGGTTTCGAACTTAAAGGAAATTGGAGAACTGATTTCTTTAAAAACAATAATCCTATTGTTCTTGAGTTAGGGTGTGGAAAGGGAGAATATTCTGTTGGTCTTGCAAAAGCATTCCCAGAAAAGAACTTTATAGGGATAGACATTAAAGGAGCAAGGTTCTGGTTCGGAGCTAAAGAGGCTGTTGAAAACAATATGCCTAATGTTGCTTTTTTAAGATCTCAGATTGAACTTGTAGATCACTTCTTTGCCGAAAATGAAGTGGATGAAATATGGATCACTTTCCCGGATCCTCAAATAAAATACAGACGTACAAAACACAGGCTGACTCATCCTGACTTTCTGGATCGGTATAAAAAATTCTTAAAACCAGGCGGAATCATTCATTTGAAAACAGATTCCGAATTTTTACATGGCTATACGTTAGGTTTTCTACAGGGAGCCGGCTATGAAATAATCACTGCCCATCACGACATTTACGGAGCTCCGGAGTATGATCCCGACACAAAATATTTAAGGGATATAAAAACGTATTATGAAGCACTTTTTTCCGCAAAAGGAAAGACTATTACTTATATAAAGTTTAGAATAAGTTAGGTTTTATATGTAAACACATTTGATGAAAAACAACTATTCTGACTTTAATAAGATGCGAATAGATAGGGAAATAGAATTTTATAGATAAAAAGTAAAATCATACATTTACTTTTCAAAAATATATATGAAAAAGAAATTACTCTTACCTGGCATCATTCTCTCATTAATAATGATCAGCTGTAGTGTAAATTATAATAATTATCCAATCAGGAGAAATCCTTTTCCATCCACTTCTGCAACATCATCACGCGTAAGTACGGAACGTGAGTATAATGAATTAATGAAGACTTATAAGCCTGAAACAACTGAAGTATTAAATGATCTGTTAAATGACTCATCAGGCAGTACACAAACTTCTTTTTCCGTAGAGAATAAATCTCCTTGTAATATGGTCCTTACAATAAGCGGAAACAATTACTACAGAAAAATACCAATTGGAGCAAACAAGATAGGATACGTAATGCTTCCCAAAAATCAAAGTTATAAGCTTTCCGGGATGGTCTGCAACTCTGTATATCAATCGACAAAATTTATTACAAACTCCTACTCTATCACTTTATCCAACTAAAGTTTTTATATCATAAAAAAAAGCCACTAATTGTATTAGTGGCCTTTTATATAATAAAGAAAATCTTTAATTATTCTGCATCGAAATCAGCATCTGTATCAGCAGATACTTTTTCTCCTTCTTCTTTAGATTTTTCTTTGTCAGCTTTTCTCTGAGATTGACCTTCTCTGATAGAATCAGAAACAACATTTAAGATCATATCGATAGACTTAGAAGCATCATCATTTCCAGGAATAACGAAATCTACTTTTCTAGGATCAGAGTTGGTATCTACGATACCGAAAACTGGAATACCTAATTTTTTAGCTTCAGTTACAGCGATGTGCTCTCTTAAGATATCAACAACAAATATTGCAGAAGGAAGACGAACCATGTCAGAGATAGAACCTAAGTTCTTCTCAAGGTTAGCTCTTTGTCTGTCTACCTGAAGTCTCTCTTTTTTAGATAAAGTTTCGAACGTTCCATCTTTTTTCATTTTATCGATAGAGTTCATTTTCTTAACAGCCTTTCTGATTGTAACAAAGTTTGTTAACATTCCTCCTGGCCATCTTTCTGTAATATAAGGCATATTAAGTTCTGAAGCGTGCTTAGCAACAACTTCTTTTGCTTGCTTCTTAGTAGCTACAAAAAGAACTTTTTTACCTGCAGAAGTAAGTTTTTCTAAAGCGCTACAAGCTTCATCCAACTTTACTGCTGTTTTATGTAAGTCTACAATGTGAATACCATTTTTCTCCATAAAAATGTATGGAGCCATATTTGGATTCCACTTTCTAGTCATGTGACCGAAGTGTACACCAGCCTCTAAAAGGTCTTTTACATTTGCTTTTGCCATGTTTTCTGTTTTTGTTAGTTTACTTTCCGTCTTTTAAACAATCAACAACTTCTTTAGATGGGAGAAGCGTTTGGATGCTAAACGTAACGGGCAATTTAAAATTTAGATTAATAGATTTCAGATATAAGATACCAGACAAGAAAAAGTCTGAAATCTGATGTCTCCAATCTGATGTCTGAAAAAAATTAACGTTTTGAGAATTGGAATCTCTTTCTTGCTTTTTTCTGACCTGGCTTCTTTCTTTCCACCATTCTTGCGTCTCTTGTAAGTAAACCAGCTGGCTTTAATGCTAATCTGAACTCAGCGTTGATTTCGCATAAAGCTCTTGAAATACCTAATCTGATAGCTTCTGCTTGTCCTGTATTTCCACCACCGAAAACATTTACGGTAACATCGTACTGACCAACAGTTTCAGAAAGGATAAATGGTTGATTTAACTTGTAAACCATTACGTCTGTAGAGAAATAATCTTTAGCGTCCTTACCGTTTACTGTAATGTTACCAGTACCTGGCTTTACGTAAACTCTTGCTACAGAAGTCTTTCTTCTACCAATTTTATGAACTGTAGACATATTAATTATTTAAATTCGTTAATATTAATTGTTTTAGGCTGTTGAGCTTCATGCTTGTGCTCAGTTCCTTCATATAAGTAAAGGTTTTTGAACAAAGCAGAACCTAATCTGTTTTTAGGTAACATACCTTTTACAGACTTTTCTAATACTTTCAAAGAATCTTTCTTTTGAAGTTCAGCCGCAGTCATAGATTTTTGACCTCCTGGATATCCTGTATGCCAGATGTAAGTCTTATCTTCCCACTTGTTTCCGGAAAGCGTAATTTTCCCAGCATTCAAAACAATAACATTATCACCACAATCTACGTGAGGTGTAAAGTTTGTTTTGTGCTTACCTCTCAAAATCTTTGCAACCTGAGAAGCTAGTCTTCCCAACGGTTGTCCTTCAGCGTCTACCACAACCCATTCTTTATTAGCAGTAGCTTTGTTCGCTGAAACAGTTTTGTAACTTAATGTATTCACACGTTTTAGTTAAAGATTAAACATAATTTTCCCTCTAAGGGTGTGCAAAGATACAAATTAAATTTGTAATGGAAAAACATATTTGATTTAATATGCAGGTTATGGGTTTAGCTTAAACGATTCGACAGATTTCATCTATGGAAAATATTCTTGGCACAGATATTGCAAAATCATATTCGATGAAAAAAAAGTTTTAGAAGATTCTAAAAACACAGGTGATAAAGTAAAGAGTTTAGTCACTAAACTCTTACTTTATTAACTTTTATTCAAAGATACCCCATTATTATTATCAATTACCTATCCGTGAAATTATATTTTACATTAATTTGATGTAAAAAATTATTTTTCATTCTCGAAATAATTATATTTGCCGCAAAGCCTTAATAGTCATGAGTCACGGAAAAATAAGAGAAGAAAAAAACTGCCTCAACTGCGGACACCTTGTAGAAGAGAGATTCTGCCCACACTGTGGACAGGAAAATACAGAACCGAGACAACCCTTCTATTTTCTTTTCACCCATTTCATTGAAGATTTTACTCATTATGATGGACAATTCTGGAAAACGATAAAGTACCTGCTATTTCAGCCGGGAAAATTAACCAAAGAATATCTATCCGGAAAAAGACAAATTTACGTGGCCCCTGTAAAGCTTTACATATTTGTGAGTTTTATAACTTTTTTCGTCCCTACCCTTTTCCCTCAGTCAGAAGATACAGATGATGAAGCAACTGAAAAACATTCCATACAAAAAGAAAAAGAGCAGAAAAAAGAACTGACTGCAAAAATAATTGATAGTGTAAAATCCGGAATGCTTGCAGAAGGGTATAATAAAAATGACAGCATTGTACATAAAAGCATATCCAAAATAAAAAAAATTGAGGATCTTATTGACAAAAAAGAAGTGCTAAGTTCTGAAAAAGACCAATTTGCAATATTAGGAGCGACATCGATGAAACAATATGATTCGCTAAGCAAAAAAGGAGGTGGAAATTATAAATCTTTAAGACCTTTTGCTAAAAAAATATTCCATTTACAGGACAGAGGTTTGAAAAGAAAAGAAATAATAGGCCGTTTTGTAGATACATTCATCCACTCTTTCCCAAAAGCCCTTTTTATTTACTTACCTATATTCGCATTCTTTCTATGGGTATTTCACAATAAGAAAAAATGGTGGTACTTTGATCATGGAATATTTACCCTTCATTACTTTTCTTTTCTCTTATTAACTACCCTGATCTTCATTCTCGCCAACCATCTTACAGCAATACTGCCCAACTATACCCCTATCAAAATTATTTTTGGATTATTCTATTGTGCTTTATTCTTTTATACCTCAGCCTATTTCTTTATTGCCCACCACAGGCTTTATGAAAACAGCAAGAGGAAAAGCATATTAAAAGGTTCATTGCTATTTATCATCAACTGTATCGGATTACTCTTTATGCTAATGATATTAAGCTACATCAGTTTTATAACGATGCATTAATTACGTAAAGACTTACTGCCTCTAAAACTCGCAATTAAATAATAAGCTACAAATACAGTAGAAAATTTAAGAATAGAAGGAATCGCAAGTTTCAAATCAAAAAGAACAGACCCCACCAACACCAAAACAGCCATTGCCGCGAAAGACAATCCCAACTTTTGAGGCAGTGAAAAATTAGGCGTATCTAAATAATAAGCCAATCCCCACGCAAAACCAAAAGCAACAGCATAATATAGGTCTAGCCCGATATTCTGACTGCTTAAGAAGAAATAGTTAATAAGAAAACTGATCACAGTTCCTATCGCAAAATAAATCGAAGCTTTCTGCATATAATAATATATGATGCAAAAGTAATTAATTTACCTATTATTTCCGTGCAGAATGCAAAGGAAATGGAGAGCGTGAATTTTGACAAAAACACCTAAACACCTGAATTAAAGAAATATAAAGTTCAATATTATGTTCTGTATTATTGTTATATTTGGAAATTCAGAAATTTTCTAGATTTTTTATGGAAACCCAAAAATATACCCCTAAAAACAAAGTTAGAATTGTAACAGCAGCGTCATTATTTGACGGACATGATGCGGCAATTAATATTATGCGTCGTGTTATTCAGGGAACCGGCTGCGAAGTCATTCACCTTGGACATGACAAATCAGCTGAAGAAGTTGTAAATACTGCCATCCAGGAAGATGCAAATGCTATAGCTTTAACCTCTTATCAGGGAGGACACAATGAATATTTCAAATATATTTATGATCTTCTGAGAGAAAAAAATTCGCCACAAATCAAAATCTTCGGAGGAGGAGGAGGAGTAATCCTGCCGGAAGAAATCCAAGATCTTATGTCTTATGGAATCGACAGAATTTATTCCCCGGATGATGGAAGAGAGCTTGGCCTTCAGGGAATGATTGATGATCTGGTTAACAGATCAGATTTTGCCACAGGAAAAGATGTAACAGCACAGGATCTGGACTCTATCAATTTCGAAAATTCAACCAGCATTGCTAAAATTATCTCTGCTGTTGAAAACTTCTCTGATGAAAAACCGGAGCTTGCTAAAGCTATCGATGAAAAAGCAAAAGATCTGAATATTCCCATTATTGGTATTACAGGTACCGGTGGTGCCGGTAAGTCCTCATTGACTGACGAATTGGTAAGACGTTTTCTGCGTTCCAATACAGATAAGAAAATAGCGATTATATCTATTGACCCATCTAAAAAGAAAACAGGAGGAGCATTACTTGGAGACAGAATCCGTATGAATGCGATCAATGATCCAAGAGTTTATATGCGGTCCATGGCAACCAGAGAAAACAATGTATCCGTTTCTCCATTTATTCATTCCGCTTTGAATGTTTTAAAACTTGCCCACCCGGATGTTATTATCCTTGAAACTTCCGGTATCGGACAATCAGGCTCTGAAGTTTCAGACTTTGCAGATGTTTCCATGTATGTAATGACTCCTGAATACGGAGCATCTACACAGCTGGAAAAGATAGACATGCTTGATTATGCAGATCTTGTAGCTCTAAACAAATCGGATAAACGTGGCGCATTGGATGCTTTACAGGCCGTGAGAAAACAGTTCCAGAGAAACCATCTTTTATGGGAGAGCCCATTGGATGACATGCCGGTATATGCTACAAAGGCTTCACAGTTTAACGATCACGGTACTACAGAACTATACAACAGATTAATTTCTAAAGTTAACGACAAATTTTCGGGGCTAAACCTCAATACTTTCGTTGAGCAGGAAATCACAGATGAAGTGACCATAATTCCACCTAAAAGAGTTCGTTATTTATCAGAGATCGTGGAAAACAATAAGCAGTATGATGTAAACATTGAAAAGCAGGCTGAGCTTGCCAGAAAAATGTATCATATTGATGGTGTGAAAAAAATTATCTCTAATGAAACTTTAGATGCCGAATACCAAAAGGCAGAAAAGGACCTCCAGCAGGAGAATATTGATTTCCTTAAAAACTGGGATGACACCAAAAAGGCATTTCATCAGGAATTCTATTCATATTTTGTTCGTGGAAAAGAAATTAAGGTAGAAACCTCAACAGAATCCCTGTCTCATCTGAAGATCCCTAAAATTGCATTACCAAAATATAATGACTGGGGAGATCTTATTCTATGGAAAGGTAAAGAGAATCTTCCGGGAAGCTTCCCTTTCACTGCCGGAATTTATCCCTTCAAAAGAACCGGAGAGGATCCTACAAGGATGTTTGCGGGAGAAGGTGGACCGGAGAGAACGAACAGAAGATTCCATTATGTTTCTGCGGAAATGCCTGCTAAGCGTTTATCTACAGCTTTTGATTCAGTAACATTATATGGCCAGGATCCTGCCTTACCCCCAGATATCTATGGTAAAATCGGAAATGCAGGAGTTTCTATTGCGACACTGGATGATGCTAAAAAACTGTATTCCGGCTTCGACCTTATTAATGCAATGACTTCGGTTTCTATGACCATCAACGGACCTGCTCCTATGTTGCTTGCCTTTTTTATGAATGCAGCGATAGACCAGAATGTTGAAAAATATATTGCGGAGCATAAACTTGAAGGTAAAGTAGAAGCTGTTCTTAAAGCCAAGTTCGATGACAAAGGATTGCAAAGGCCCCATTATAATGGAGAGCTTCCTCCTTCCAACAATGGATTAGGACTAAAATTACTGGGAATTACCGGAGATGAAGTTATTCCTAAAGAAGAATATGAAAAAATTAAAGCTCATACGATTGCCACTGTAAGAGGTACTGTACAAGCCGATATATTAAAAGAAGATCAGGCACAAAATACCTGTATCTTCTCTACGGAATTTGCTTTGAGATTAATGGGCGACGTTCAGGAGTACTTTATAAAAGAAAAAGTAAGAAACTTCTATTCTGTTTCCATTTC
This sequence comes from Chryseobacterium sp. Chry.R1, assembly GCF_039645525.1. Taxonomy (NCBI): domain Bacteria; kingdom Pseudomonadati; phylum Bacteroidota; class Flavobacteriia; order Flavobacteriales; family Weeksellaceae; genus Chryseobacterium; species Chryseobacterium sp. Chry.R1. The sequence continues at coordinate 1,517,551 of NZ_CP151793.1, read as the reverse complement.
CGGGTATCATATTGCTGAAGCCGGGGCGAATCCAGTTTCCCAGTTAGCATTTACATTGGCCAATGGTTTCACGTATGTGGAATATTATTTAAGCCGAGGAATGGACATCAATGATTTTGCTCCTAACCTTTCATTCTTCTTTTCAAATGGTATCGATCCCGAATATTCAGTGATCGGGCGTGTTGCAAGAAGAATCTGGGCAAAAGCCATGAAAATAAAATATGGAGCAGATGAAAGAAGTCAGATGCTGAAGTATCACATTCAGACTTCCGGACGTTCACTGCATGCGCAGGAAATTGATTTCAATGACATCAGAACAACTCTTCAGGCTTTATATGCCATTTATGACAACTGTAATTCACTTCATACGAATGCTTACGATGAGGCCATTACAACTCCTACAGAGCAATCCGTTAGAAGAGCAATGGCTATCCAGCTGATCATTAATAAAGAGCTTGGTCTGGCGAAAAATGAAAATCCGCTTCAGGGTTCATTCATCATTGAAGAATTAACGGATCTGGTTGAAGAAGCTGTGTATGCAGAATTCGACAGGATTACAGAAAGAGGAGGTGTACTTGGGGCGATGGAAACCATGTATCAACGTTCAAAAATCCAGGAAGAATCCATGCATTACGAATGGCTGAAGCATACCGGAGAATATCCTATAATCGGAGTAAATACATTCCTGGGTAAAGATGGCTCACCAACTGTTCGTCCGGGAGAAGTTATTCGATCTACTGAAGAAGAAAAACAGGTTCAGATTGAAACACTTCACAATTTCCAACAAGCCAATCTTGATAAATCTGAGGCAGCTTTAAAAGAATTACAATATGCAGCTATTAATCAGCAAAACCTCTTTGCTGTTATGATGGATGCTGTAAAATATTGCTCTCTTGGGCAAATTACCAATGCTTTATTTGAAGTAGGAGGTAAATACAGACGTAATATGTAATCAATATTATATTATGAATAAAAAAACCGCAGGATTTCTGCGGTTTTTTATTTGAATTGTATCTGATAAGACTTCTATTTTTTATTGAAATCTCCGGCGAAAACAGAAATAATATTATTCTCAGAAAGATATTTTTTCAAAGCAGCATTCACTTCGGATAATTTCAGGTTCTGAATTTTTGTATTTTGTTCATCAAATTTATCCAATGAAACTCCAAAAAGAAGCTGAGTATTTACAAGGTTAACCAATGTTCCATCAGAGCCTAAACTGGTTTTCCTTCCATTAGCATAACTTTTTTTATTGGAATCAATTTCTTCCTGCGTAAAACCTGAAGCCAATGCTTTGTTAATTTCCCCTTTAATAGCAGCTTCTACAGCATTTCTTTTTGTAGGATTTAAAAAAGCATAATAAGTCCATGAAGCAACATCATTTGAAACAGGAACATCCAGATATGAACCAACTCCATATGAAATCCCTTCTTTTTCACGCAACCTCATTGGTAATCTTGCAGAAAGGAATCCTCCACTTCCTAAAATTTCATTTGCCATAACTAAAGCCGGGTAATCAGGATGGTCCTGCGACATCTTGAAGCTTGAAGTTCCAAGGGCAACTGCATTTTCTTTATCTGGAGTTATGATATTTTTATCTTGTTTTTTAGTTTCAAAGAATGTTGGTTTTACCTCTACAAATTTTGATTTAGCAGTAAATTTTCCAAATGTTTTCTCTAATTCAGAAGAAGCAATTTTTGGATCAATATTCCCGATTACAGTACCTACGCCATTGGATGCTCCCATAATATTCTGATAGAAATCAACAATCTGGGCTTTAGTTACTTTTTTATTTTCATCAATTTGCTCCTGTAGGGAAGCTACATAGAAGATACTCGTTTTAGGGTATGGGGATGCCAGTCTCTGTAACTCATTACCCGCAATAGCTTGAGGATCCTTTAATTGTCCTTCCAACTGAGTATTTACTTCAGTAATAGTTTTAGCAATTTCGTTTTCCGGGAAAGTAGAATTTGTCAGTATATCCTGTACGATGGCCATTACTTTTGGATAATACTGTTTGTAAGTATTCACTCCAATGATTAAATTCTGGTCATATACGTAAGCATACACAGAAGATTTCATTTGATCTAATTCATCTTTTATTTGCTCTTTTGTTCTGGTTTTGGTTCCCGATTTCAATAAAGAAGCAGTAATATTTCCAATAGCTTCTTTGCCTTGCAGGTCTTTTTCATTTCCGATTCTTAAACGGAAATTCGCTTGAATTTTTTCTCCCTTAAGCTCTTTATTGATAAGCCCATACTTCATCCCATTAGACAACTTTCCTTCAGTAAGGTTTTTCTTAATATTTGCAATGGAAGCTTCGAAAGGGGCTGGTTCTTTCTCCAAAGCTCTTCCTTTGTAATCTTTTACCAGATCTGCAATCTGGTTATCCCTGAATTCTGTAGGGAATACCCTTTCTTCATTAGGAGAAGGTCGGAAAACACCCATCGTACGGTTGTTGTTTTTAAAATATTTTTGAGCAACCTTGCTGATATCTTCCAGTTTTAGATTTTCTACATGATCACGGTACAGAAAATTTAATTTATAGTTTCCTGCTCCGATAATTTCGGTAAGATTAATTGCAAAATTAATGGTATTATTTTTCTGGTTTTCAATGTCTTTAATCAGTTTCGCTTTCGCTCTTTTAAGATCATCCTGAGTAAATTGAATGGAGGAGATTTTATCCAGTTCTGCCCTTACGAGTTTGGTGGTTTCGTCTAAGTTCTTATCTTTTGGAACATCAAAATTAAAATACACCATCCCCGGATCTCTTAAAACAGGGCTGAATGTCCAGACTTCGGAAACCTTCTGAGTTTCCACCAGACTTTTATATAAATATCCGGAAGGATTTGAGGTGAGAATCTCATAAAGTGCAGATAATGCTGCATAATCTTTATCTGCATAGGCAGAAGTATGATAACCTGCAGCTATAATCTGCTGATCATTATTTCTCTTGATTTCAAAATACTTTTCTCCATTCTGAGCTGGCTCTACGGTATATGTTCCTCCTAATTCACGTGAAGGTTTTTTAATTACTGAAAAATAATCAGAAATATATTTCAATGCGCTTTTCTCATCAAATTTTCCTGCAACAATAAGAGTTGCATTATCGGGTTGGTAATATTTCTCATAGAATTTTCTTAAGGTCGGAGCTTTTACCCGTTCAATATCTTCCTTACTGCCAATTGTGCTGTTCCCGTAATTGTGCCAAACGTATCCATTAGAAAATACATTTTGCATCATCACTCTTGTAGGATTATTCTCTCCAATTTCAAATTCGTTTCTAACCACGGAAAACTCTTTATCCAGATCACTCTGTAAAATCGTAGCATTGATCATTCTGTCCGCTTCCATCTGTAAAGACCATTTCAGGTTTTCTTCATTGGACGGGAAAATTTCATAATAATTTGTTCTATCATACCAGGTTGTCCCATTAGCCTGCCCACCTTTATCAGAAAGCTGCTTTTTAATATCTCCAAGGTTTTTGGTACTCTTGAACAACATATGCTCAAGCAAATGTGCCATTCCTTTTTCACCATATCCTTCATCTTTTGATCCTACATTATACACAATATTCACAACCATATTGCTTTGGGAAGGATCAGGAATCAGAAGTACTTTCATCCCATTATTAAGAGTATACTCTTTAATACCTTCCGTATTGCTAATAAATTTAGGAGCCTCGGTACTCTGTGAAAAAACAGGATTAATAGTTCCTGTAAAAAATAGGACAGCTGTCCCAAGTAGTAAGTTTTTCATAGCATTTAATAAATTTCGTTCTTAAATTTAATAAGTTTTTCTCATCATTGATTGAAATATTTATACGAATAAAAAATCCATTAAATCTCAGGCAGATTCTTTATTTTCGCAAATAAAACATCATCATTATATTCATTGTCATGAAAATATACATCAACAAAATCAGCATTCTTTCAATGCTATTGTTCTCTATCTTACTATTTTCTCAGAAACGCACAGAAGATTTCTCAATCAGCTTTCCTGATCAAAAACTGGAGAAAAGCTATTATAAAACCATTAAGCTTATTGACATAAGGACAGATACCACTTCACTGGGGATTGTACAGAAAGGAGCATTCAACGCAAAGGCTAAGGTTGTTCCCGTAGTAAGCCTTGCCAATCAGTTTCAAAATCTTTTGAACCATATTAATGGAAGCAATGTAGAAGATGGCACCATCGTTATGTATCTTAAACAATTATACTTTGCAGAAGTAACAGGAGCGTTCAGTGAACATGGATATTGCTATTTTCAGGCATTTTTATTTGCAAAAAATGATGATGGAACCTACTCCTATCTTGACAAAATCGACTCTGTTATTGATCATTCCTCAATGGACGTTACCAAAGCAACGATGAAAAAAGGGAGTGAGATGGTGAGTAATTTTATCAGCAAAAATATTTCAAAAAAAGCAACCGCAACAGATCATTATACTCTGGAAGATGTAAAGAATTTTGATGCGATTGAAAAGCAAAAACTGAGTCTATACAGCTCTGATCAACTCAAGGAAGGTTTATATAAAGATTATAATTCATTTAAAAATCAGGAACCTGAAAAACAAATTGCCAATGCCAAATTTTATGGCAAGTCTCCAAAGATCATTAAGGTATACGAAACTATTGATGCAAAAGAAAAGGAGATCAAAAAAAATGACTATTATGCATTGGTATATCAAGGATCTCCTTATATCTATGTCCCGATGGAAAATGCTTTCTCAAAAGCTGAAAAGAAGGATGGTGATTTCTATTTTACCGGTAAAGTAAAAGGAAGCGCAAAAATGGGAGATGTGGTCACAGCGTCTATATTTTTTGGGATTGTCGGAGGCTTAATTGCTTCCAGTTCATCTTCTGCTTACCCATTTGAACTAAAGATTGACTACCTTAATGGTGCATTTATTCCGATAAAAGAAATCCAAAAATAGGCATCTGAAATAGTAATACATGAAACCCAAAGCCTTATTCAACTGGAGTAGCGGAAAAGATTCTGCCCTTGCATTATATAAAACCTTTAAAGAGGAAAAATTAGATATAATTGGTCTTCTTACCAGTATCAATCAGGAATATCAGCGGATTTCCATGCATGGGGTTCATGTTTCTCTATTGGAAGAACAAGCTTCAAGCATAGGACTTCCTTTAATTAAAATGGAACTTCCTAAAGAACCATCTATGGAACAATACCGCGACATCATGAACAAAACGATGACCGGTATAAAGTCACGTGGAGTCACCCATTCCATATTTGGAGATATTTTTCTCGAAGATCTGCGAAAATACAGGGAAGACCAATTGAAATCCATCGGGATGGAAGCTGTTTTTCCACTTTGGAAAAAAGATACGAAAAAACTTATTCATGAATTTCTTGATCTGGATTTTAAAACGATCGTAACCTGCGTCAATGAAACCTATTTAGATAAAAGTTTTGCAGGGAGGATTATTGATGAAAATTTCATCTCGGACTTACCTGAAAATGTAGACCCTTGCGGAGAAAATGGCGAGTTCCATACTTTTACTTTTGATGGTCCCATTTTTAAAACACCAATTCAGTTTGAAATTGGTGATATTGTAAAAAAAACCTATCCAAAACCAAATGCAGAGGATCATGAAAATGGTGATGAATATGTCTTTTGGTTTTGTGATCTGATCAAAAATAAAACGCTGTAGAACGATTGGTTCTACAGCGTTATTTTTTAGTTCAATGTCTCTGATATCTCCTTCATGAGATCAAAAACCATACTTATATCATTTTCATTGGTTCTCCAATTTACAAATGCAGCCCTGATCCCTTTATGCTGATTATAAAAAGTAGGTGTCATAAATACTTTTCCTGTACTATTTAATTTTTCTAAGAATTCATTAACCTTATCCTGATCAGCTTTATTTTTCAAAGTGAAACACACCGTATTCAGACGGACAGGTGCCAGAAGTTTAAAATCCGAACTGCAATCTATAAAATGACCAAGCTGTTTGGCCCATCTTATATTATTTTCAACTATTTCCTGATACCCTTGTTTTCCATAGGCCATTATTGAAAACCAGGAAGGTAAGGCTTTTAACCTTCTTGAGTTTTCAGGAAGAAAGTTCAGATAACTGAAGTTTTCCAACGGATCCCCGAGATATGGAGCATTGGAATTCTGGAATGTCTCTACCTGTAATAACCTGTACTGATCTTTTACGAAAAACACTGCACTTTCGTAAGGAACGTTTAACCATTTATGGCAATCCACAGTAATACTGTCAGCCTGCTCCCAGCCTTCCAAAAGATGTTTGGTTTCATCTGAGCAAGCTGCAAATCCTCCAAATGCAGCATCAATATGCCACCAGAAGTTATGCTTTTTTTTAAGTTCAGCTATTGCCTTAAAATCATCAAAATCTACCGTATTCACAGTTCCACCACTGGAGATCAGGATAAATGGCTCCTCTTTTAATTCAATGATACGATTTTCTAGATCATCTATATTCATCGCTTCCCTATTCCCTTCTATTGTTTTAATTTTCACAATATTTCCGCTTCCTATCCCTAAAAGTGATAGTGATTTAAGGCTTGAAGAATGGGGTGTCGCGGTAAGCACTTTTATGGGTATCGAAATGCCGTCTTTTGCAATATCTTTTCCTTTTTCTCTTCCTAACCATTGTCTTGCTACTGCAAGACAGGTAAAATTAGACATTGTTGCTCCGGTTACAAAGCCACCGAGAAAATTTTTCGGCAGCCCCAAAAGATCGAGCATTAATTGTATGGTTTCCAGCTCTATAATCGCAGAAATACCTCCCTGCCCTTTTGTTGATTGGGTATTCTGGTCATAAACAGAAGCCAGCCAGTCTCCGGCAATAGAAGCAGGAGTGGAACCTCCTGTAACAAAGCCCCAATATCTGGGACCTGATGATCCAACCATAACCGGTTCAAATCTTTCATTAAAAACTTCCAACACCTTTTTTGTTCCATATCCGGACTCTGGTACTTTGTCTTCGGAAGCATATTCCTTTGAATCAACGGATGTTTTTCTATCGGGTAAAGCATCCAGATAAGCCAGCCCCTGCTTTTTTATAGTTTCTAATAAGTTGCCGATTTCCGACAAATCATTTTCAAGATGTTTTTCCATTTTTGAATTAATAATCTATTCAAAAATATTACTTTCTGTAATAATTTAGTTTATATAATTTACAGGTCTTTCATAATTTGGCAGAGCTTTTCCCTTGATCACAATAATTTAAAAATCGGTCCCGGAGCTCTCACATCATTTTTTCTATTTATTTGGCATGGTTTGCATCCTTTTTGATGCTGTAGCTTTAAATTAAAAAACAAATGCTGAAATTTTCCCACTTATTGTTCCCATTAATCATTTTTACACTCTCATTAACCGCATGCAAGAATTCGATGGAATCTATAAAAACGGTTGACAGGAATGCAATCGTAGACTCCACCATTACCGCCTTCGAGAAAAAACTTTTGGAAAAACAGATCGACTCTGTATTCTCACGATTTAATTTTAACGGAAGTATTGCTGTTTTCAAGGATTCTACCCAATTATATAAAAAAGAAAGCGGGCTCTCTAACTTTGAAAATAAAACAAAAATCAACGACAGTACTATTTTTGCCATCGGCTCTGTAAGTAAGCAATTTACGGCAGTTCTTGTTTTACTTGAAATGGAACAAAACAAGCTGAATATCGAAGATAAGGTTTCCAGATACCTCAAGGAATTTCAAACAAAAGAATACGAAAATATTACAATCCGTCAGCTTCTGAACCATACCTCCGGATTAAATACGCTGGGAGGTAAGCTTTTATTCAAAAGTGGATCGGGTTTTTTCTATTCCAATGATGGCTTTAATGCATTGGGAAAAATCGTTGAAAAAGTATCAGGAAACTCTTATGACAAAAACGTCCAGGAATTGTTTAAAAAGGCAGGAATGAAAAATTCTTCAACAGGAGATGTTTTTGAGGGAAAGAATTTCGCAAGTGCTTATATTGGAAATAAGAAGAATGCGGAAAGGGTTCCTAATATGCCGCGCAGATTGGGAGGAAAAGAAATTGGGATCCCTGCAGGTGGAATTCTTTCTACCATAGATGATTTACGCCGCTGGAATAACGCTCTGTATGGTGGTAAAGTTTTGAAACCGGAAACCCTTCAGAAATTCATCTCTAAAAGTTCCGAAAGACATCATGCTATTTTAGGAAAAATGGGTTACGGATATGGTATAATGCTCAATATAGGCGAACCGACAGCCTATTTCCACAGTGGCTATGTTATGGGTTCTCCTTCCCTAAACATTTATTACCCATATACTAAAACTTCAGTCATTATATTGTCTAATATTGCTGATGAGGCAAAGGGCAAAGCTTCAGTTTTCAGACCGCATATTGAGGTAAAGAAAATCACAGATGCTATTGAAAACACGGTTATCGACTTAAGACAACAAATGATAAGAACAAGTAGTAATAAAAATGAATTGTAATGAAAAAATTATATTTCATTGCTATCTATCCTCCTCAACGGATCATTGATGAAATAAAACTCTTCAAAGAAGACCTTGCTTACCATTATCAAAATTCAAAAGCGGTTAAAAATGATGCTCATATCACCTTGTTACCTCCATTTTCAAGAGAGGCAGAGCTTGAGAATGATATTATTGAAGCGTTTGAAAGAATAGATACTTCCCTATCTCCATTCGAAATCGTTCTCAATGGCTTTGGAAGTTTTCCGAATCCAAAAAATCCGGTGATCTTTGTACATCCTGAATATAATCCGGGCCTTATAGATATTTACCATCGAGTAAAAAAACAATTTAGCTTTGGCAAAGGCTCCTTCAACCCTCATATGACCGTTGGATACAGAGATTTGAGCTTTGAAAATTACCTGAAAGCCTGGAAGGTGTATCAAAACAAACCTTACGAAAATAAATTTACCGTTGATAAAATTCTGCTTCTGAGATATGACGGAAAATGGGTATCCATCAGAGAAAAGAAACTACAATAAAAAATCGGCCACTGGGCCGATTCATAATGTTATGTATATTTTCGTTTACTTTTATTCTTTTACAATTTTTTGTGAAATGATCAGACCTTCATCTTCACTTACAGCTAAAGTATAGATTCCAGAAGGAATAGTACTGATATTAACAAAGATTGTAGAAGCATTTTTCATTTCAAATTTGACAGGAATCAATTTACCCGATCCATCATACAATGCTACTTTTACATTCTTTGAAAAGTCCTGTTTACCTTTGATATAGAATTCATTCTCTGCCGGATTCGGATAGATTCCGAATCTTCTTTCTTCTGCTTTAATTTCAGACATCCTTAACGTTGAGGTCTTATTCAGTTTCCAGGTTACCGTGGCAAAATGAACCGTATTGTGACTGTTAACTTTTATTAAAGGACTGTTGTCGGTAACAGAGAAAATAAGGGTATTAAGACCGCTATTCAGTTGTGACGGAGAAACTGTTAAGGTATTGTTGGTTGAAGAAAGAGCCGTTCCATTGAGAGTCCAGGAATTGACCAATGTATTAGGGATTGGCAAAACTTCATTTACAGTAAATGTTACCGCGGCATTACCATTCACATTGCTGCTGTTGGCTGGTGTATAAGAGTCAATCGGTGATACTAATGAATGTATTCTCTCAATAATGGCCTCTTTACAAACGGAACAAAACTGTCTGTCCAGATATCTCATTTCACAATTTTGATGTGGACGGTACCATGAAGGGCTTTCGGTATAAGGATACACTCCCACACTGTTTAATCCTAACCAGTTTTTCCATTTGATGGTTGCTGTATTGGAGTTTTGTGTCTTGTTAGGTGATTCCCCTGTTCCTGCAAACCAATATTCATCCGCAAGCTTTCCAAAGGAATGCCCAAGTTCATGTACTACAATCTCATTTGAAGAGCCATTTAGCGACGCAAATGCATAAGCACCTCCGCATCCGCCATACTCTGTAGAGTTACCCAGAACGTACGTAATATCATAATCAGGAACATTAGCTGCGAGAACCTGCGCTACTTTATTTGTACTATTGCTGTAAATACAGCGGTGTACACCAAAGTCAAATGAAGAGCCCAGGTAATTATTGGGATTGGAAACAGGAATAACCGGCTCTGTAACATCCGTTGCTGTTCCAGGATGTTTTACACCTGTTTCTGTTGACACTACTTTTACAGCATACGCATTAAAATAATTTTTATATTCTGTATATGGGCTTTTTGTAAAGAGATAGTTAATCGTAGACTGTGCAGAATTCACAAAATTAGTTTGCTGAGCAGAAGTAAATCCATCACCCAATACTGCGATATTGATCCGGTTAGAGTTTGAACCGTTATTAAGCAGAGAAACTGTCTGAAAGGTTTGTGAAAAGCACAATGAACTTACTAATAGGAGAAATAAAGTTTTTTTCATGGCTATAGTTTTTGGTTAAATAATAATTGATTTCCTGCATGGGTAACTTTTTCCACTTTCACGATCTGGATTTCTCCGGAATGAGGATAGCGCACACTGAATTCAGCATTATCCGAGAAAACTTTGTGTCTTCCGATTCCGTCTTTATCAAAACTTTCCAGATTCTGATTCAGAGGATCTTCCACCAGCTGTTTCACAATCTCTTTTCCGCTGGCATCAGTAAGTGATATAATAAAATCACCAAGACCTGCTGAATTTCTGTCAAAAGAAGGGATGGATTTCAACTTTCCTTCAGTAATCTTCTTTGATTCGAGGGTAATTTTTTCAGGACCGGATTTCGTTTTTTCTACCTTAAAAAACAGGTACACAATTTGATTTTTGTCTTGTTGACAATTAACATTCTCAGATGATCTTCCATAACTTAAGTCTTTCACTGTCAGAAAGCTATACAGCACAAAAGTCGGAAGAATTAAAAAGGTTAGTAAATTTTTCATAATCATTTTTTGATGAAGTTAAGAAGATTTCACCAAAATAAGATTTATTTTTACTGTTTTTTTTCTAAGGGAAAAAATTCAGAAAGTCATATCTTTGACAAAATGATTGCAGAAAAGATAATTTTAGGTATTGACCCGGGAACTGCCATAATGGGCTTTGGGATTATTTCCATTAAAAAAGGTCAGATGGAAATGGTTTCCATCCACGAGCTTATTTTGAAAAAATATCCCAACCATGAAACAAAGCTAAAATACATCTTTGATAAAACCTTAGCCTTAATTGATGAGTATCACCCGGACGAGGTTGCCCTGGAAGCTCCATTTTATGGAAAAAATGTTCAGAGTATGCTAAAACTTGGACGTGCACAAGGGGTAGCAATGGCAGCGAGCCTTCATCGAAATATTCCGATTACCGAATACTCACCTAAGAAAATAAAAATGGCTATTACAGGAAATGGGAATGCCAGCAAAGAACAAGTAGCAGGGATGCTTCAAAACCTTCTGAAGCTAAAAGAATTTCCAACAAAATATCTGGATGCTTCTGATGGTCTTGCCGTAGCTGTTTGTCATCATTTTAATTCAGGAACAATTGCTGATACAAAATCTTATTCCGGATGGGAAAGTTTTTTAAAGCAGAATCCTGACCGTTTAAAATAAGCGTTACTGTCTTTCATAAATATCTTCTATAGCAGTAGCCTTTCCATAGATGATATCATTATAAAGAATGGAAAATCTGTTTTTCGAAATGATTCTAAATTGTTTATTTTCTTTTAGATCTGCATCCATATATGAGAATGAATTTTTATTAATCGTCACTAAATTTCTTGCTGACTAACTTATTATCTCACAGTTTTTTCCATTTGCATACTTTTTAATAAAAAAAATATTTCCCTTTTCTTTTTCGAATAATAAAGTAGTCTTCTTTGTACATTCGTGAAGTGGATATATTTTACTTATCTCTCCATCTTTATAGGTTTCTTCAACTAATTTCCATTTTCCGATAAAGTAATATTGATCACTCTCCGGACTCTTTCTTTTTACTGCGGGAGATTGTGATTGACAATTTAGCATAAAACTACAGCATAATAAGAAAATTAATCTTTTCATTGTTTAGCATCTTTTAGTAAAAAAGGCCCTTTTTTCAAAGGGCCTTTTACTCTATTAGTTATTTATAAATTTCTTTGATTCTTTTTTATCACCGTAAGTGATAATGTATACTCCTTTCGGTAATGTTTGGTTGATTTGAACTTCATTCGTTTTAGAAGTACCTTTCTGCAATACTTTTCCACTCATGTCATAGATCTGGTAATCTCCAAAACTTACATTTTTACTTCCTATCAGTTGAAGTTTATTTTCTGATTTTGTATAAACAATTTTACTTTCCGAACTTCCTTTAACTTCAGATGTTCCTAATGCTTCTAAAATCTTAACTGCATAGTCCTCCATTTGTCCATATTGTAACTGAGAGCAAGGGGTAAGATCAGGAAGATTTACTGAATTATACGTCGCAGCATCCACTGCAATTCTCATCCTCAAATAAGTATTTTTCACAGCATTGGCTGGAGGAGTAATCGTGTTGGTAACGGTCATCCCTGTTCCAGTCAAATTGCCTGATAAATGATTTACGACCAATTCACTATCTTCAAAAGACCCATTGTTATTATAATCGATCCAGACTTTTGTTCTAAACTTTTCTGCCTGACTAAAAGTATATGCATAAGTCACTTTCAGCTCGGTTCCTGTAGTTGACGGTATTTCGGTATAGTATGCAGGTCTGATACAATTTGCAGAAGCAAAATCATCATAATACGAAGGAGTTGCTTCATCTGAATCGTAGCCATTAGTAGTACTGTTTATGGTTCCAAATTTAACGTTGGTAGCACCGATCGCGAAATTATTATTGGTAGGGTGCGCTGTACTTGGCGGATTACATTGGGCTGCAACTACAGAAACTGGCGAAGGAATAACAATCGACGGATCTTTACCCGCTGTAGAGTTAAGCAGATCTTTTCTATACTCCATCATTAACAAAATAGCCCGGTCTCTTTGTCCTTCCGTAAATTTACGGTTAGAATTAGTGTAATTCATAACATTATATTGAGTTCCGTCGTAGTTTTGTCCGGTACATGGATCAATAGCCGTATTGTTAGGAACAGCAACACCATACATGCTTCTAGATGGTGAAGTATCACATACTCTATCTCCTGTTGTTGCACAATCATTACTAGGAGGGCAACTTGATTGATCAGTATATGAAACTCCCTGAAATGTATGATAAAGTCCAAAAGCATGTCCAAGTTCATGAGTTAATGTCGTATCATTTTGATTTTTAATGGTTGCCACCTTCATAAAGCTTTCATAATCATAAGCATAAGAATCCGGGAATTTTGCGTATTTAAATGATAATTGCTGCTGGCCGATCACTACATGAAAATGGTGTGCTGGCTATTAGCTCCACTTAATCTTAATATCATAACCTATAGATATCTCACAATACCGAGGAATCTTTTAGCCAATACAAGCTTAAAAGGAATTATCCCCACCTTTAATCCATTGCCAAAAAGCATACAACTGTTCGCTGCTTGCCATCAAAACCGTACTACAACAGGGATTTCATAAACTTGTCCGGTATAAAGTCCGTTCCACGAAGTACTAGCGCCAACTTTATTAAGATAAGACTGCTTATTCATGGAAGCTAATCTGGCTTCTACAATCTCCCTGTTTTTCTTTAGTTCAGGGTGTTTAGCATCCATTTGCGACATGATTTGGTCAAAACCACAAATATTTTGCACATCTTGAGAAAATGCATTAACCCAAAGGATCAACGCAAAACATAGAACTATTCTCTTCATATTCAACTATTTTTTTAATTTATTCGATGCAAAACTATTATTTATTTTAACAAATTGACAAAATATATTGAAAAAACGTAAAGAATTTTATTATGTTAATATGTAAAAATCATAACTAATTGTCTAACAGCGATATAAATAAAACAAGTAAACATACTTGGTAAAACATAATACTATCTTTAGCATTGGTATGATTTTTAGTATTACTTTTGTATAAATTTTCAATAATGAAAAATCAACAACAAACTATAAATCAGGTGAATCATAAAATAAATTGGTTCCAGAAGTTTCTGATGGTATGCTCCGGAGGAAACATCCATATTTTAAGGAAAACACCAAGTGAATGGAATAAATTTTCGGGTATCGGAGGTATCGTTTTATTTACTGCAGTTTTCGCTACACTTTCCGCAGGTTATGCCATGTATACTGTATTTGATAATATATGGACATCTGTTGGTTTTGGAATTTTATGGGGATTAATGATATTTAACCTGGACCGTTACATTGTTTCCTCCATCAAAAAAACGGGAACATGGTGGAATCAGATACTCATGGCTATTCCACGTCTGGTTTTGGCTACTTTTTTAGGAATTATCATTTCAAAACCTTTAGAGCTTAAAATTTTTGAAAAGGAAGTCAATAAACAGTTGAACACGATCATCCAGCGAAATAAAAAGCAGCTTCAGGGTGAGATGACCGGCAGAATTCTTCAGCAAAGCGGTCCTTTTGAAACTGAGAAAAAACAAATATCAGAAAAGATTGCACAATACCAAAAGTCTTATGATTCGGCAGCTGTAGAGCTAGAAAAAGAAATCCTAGGAAAACAATCAGGCTTAACGAGTGGAAAAGTAGGTTTCGGATCTAATGCCAAAAGAAAACAGGAGCTTAAGGAGCAAAGACGTCAGGATCTTAAGAGTTATCAAAAGCAAGTAGCTCCCAGGTTGGAATATCTGGATAAAGAAATTTCAAAAGTATACACCAATCTGGAAACCGAAAGAAAATCTACTGAAACCTTTGAGGATAAGTTCAATGGATTTGCCGCCCGTTTGCAGGCGCTGGATGAGTTAGGAAAAAATTCCGCAATCATAGGTTTAGCTGCAGCCTTTATTATGGGGCTTTTCATTTGTCTGGAAATTTCTCCTGTACTGGTTAAGCTAATTTCTCATGTAGGCCCCTATGATCATCTACTGGAAAAAACAGAAAATGATTTCCGCCTGTACTCCAAGGAAAAAATTGAAAAAGGCAATACCCTTACCGACTATAGAATCGATGATTTTAAAGAGAATCTAAATAAATAATTTAAATTATATTAAAAAAAAGACCTTTCATATTTACGGAAGGTCTTTTTTATTTATACAATAGGAATATTTTTTGCAGTTACTAAACCATGCCTTCCTCAGTTGTACATAGTTATGAATATTTTCCGGAAACTGAAATACTAAGAATTGTATATCAGTCGGGAGCAGTTTATGATTATTTGAAAGTACCACAGATCATTGTTGATCAATTCAAAGCTTTTACTTCTAAAGGGACATTTCTTAATAAGGTTATCAAAAAGAAATTTAAGTATACCAGAATAAAATAACATTCTGCGTCTTATTTTAACAATAATTTAAGTCGTTATCGGCTATGAATTAATTTCTTATTCCTAATTTTAGTTTTTCATTCAAAGAATTTACAACCAATCACAAAAAATATGATACTACAACAAGGAACCCGGCACCGGATTTTGAACTCCATGCTACTCCCGACCAGAAACTAAAGCGTTCTGATTTTTTAGGAAAGAACCTGATTTTAGTTTTTTATCCTGCAGACTGGAGTCCGGTTTGTGGTGATCAGGTGAGCCTATATAATGAAATGCTTTCCATTTTTCATAAATATAATGCAGATATCCTGGGTATTTCTGTTGACAGCGCCTGGTGCCATGATGCTTTCATGGAAAACAGAAAACTACACTTCCCCCTGTTGGCAGACTTCAACCCCAAGGGAGAAGTTTCAAAAGCTTACGGCGTCTATAATGAAGAAAACGGAACTTCACAAAGAGCACTATTTGTTATTGATCCTGAAGGAATCATCCAGTGGAGCTACTTATCACCCGATGGAATTAATCCAGGAGCTGACGGAATCATTGATGCTTTAGAAAATTTAAAACAAAAATAATATTTATGTCTACTTTAAGAATTCCCATTGGTCCTAACGACCACGTTCAGGGAAATCCAGATACCGCGAAAATAGTTTTAGTAGAATATGGTGACTATCAATGTCCGTATTGTGGACACGCTTTTCCTTTAATAAGAAGATTTGTTCAGGAAAACAGTGATGATGTAGCATTTGTATTCAGGAACTTTCCTTTGACTGATGCCCATGAATATGCCATGGCAGCCGCAACAGTTGCCGAGGCAGCAGGAAAACAAGGAAAATTCTGGGAAATGCACGACCTCATCTATGATAATCAAAATATATTGAACGAAGCACTACTCAAAGAGTGTGTAAAAGTTCTGAAACTGGATGTGAATAAAATCGAAAATGAGATTAACACCGAAGAACTTCAGGCAAAGATTGAGGCTGACTTTGAAGGCGGTGTACGCAGTGGAGTAAACGGCACTCCATCTTTTTTCGTCAATGGACAAAAATGGGAAGATTATGACGGAACGTATGATTCATTCATTGACCTAATTTCTTAGTTTAACGATACTATTTCCGAATAGATTTTGGATAAAAGCCATATTGAGGAATATCATATATTTTCTTCACTGAAATGATCGCATAGAACAATTGAATTTTAAATTATTATTTTCCTTAGTAACTCTCTTTTTTTAAGAAATTCATTCAAATTGTGAAAAAAAAATTTACATTTGATACGTTGTACAAAACCTAAAACAATTAACTTATTATGAAAAATTCAAAAAAAATTTCAAGAGAAAGCTTGAAAACAATTAAGGGAGGATTTAAAATGTGTAATGCTGAGTTACCTAATTTCGGCTGTGGTGATGCAGAGTTTTTCTGCTGTGGACCTGGCGGTTGCAGAAGAATAGCAGATCTTCCACCAGGATCTTGTATTGCACAGTAATTTGTCCTTTTATTCAAAAGTTATTTTATTTATTAAATTACAAATACGGCTGGCTCAATAATGAGCCAGCCGTATTTTTTTATATTAATCTTATTACTACTACAATTATAAGGAATAATTAGGAGCTTCCTGTGTGATAATCACATCGTGCGGATGAGATTCTTTCAATCCACTTCCTGTGATCATGACCATTTTTGTATCTTTCTGTAAAGCCTCAATATCTTTTGCTCCACAGTAACCCATTCCTGCTCTAAGTCCACCGGTTAACTGGAAAATCACATCTTCCAGTTTTCCTTTGTGGGGAACCCTACCTTCAATTCCTTCAGGAACGAATTTTTTAGCCTCACTCTGGAAATATCTTTCTTTTCCTCCTCTTTTCATTGCCGAAAGACTTCCCATTCCCTGGTAAGACTTGAACTTTCTACCCTGGAAAATAATTTCTTCTCCCGGAGCTTCATCAGTTCCTGCTAAAAGAGATCCAAGCATTACCGCTCCTGCCCCACTCGCAATAGCTTTTACAATGTCCCCAGAAAGTTTAATTCCACCGTCAGCAATTACCGCTACATTTTTAGATTTAGCATAATCGTACACATTGTATATCGCAGATAACTGAGGAACCCCAACTCCTGCTACTACTCTGGTTGTACAGATTGAACCCGGGCCAACACCTACTTTAAGAACATTTGCTCCTGCTTTGATCAAATCTTTTGCTGCTTCAGCAGTTACAATATTTCCTCCCACGATATCCAGATCCGGATATGCTTTTCTGATCTCAGAAATCTTATCTAAAACTCCTTTGGAGTGTCCATGAGCCGAATCAATCGCTACAATATCAACACCTGCCTTTACCAGCGCTGCAATCCTGTCCATGGTATCTTCTCCTACTCCTACTCCGGCTCCCACAATAAGGCGGCCATTTTGATCTTTATTCGCATTAGGATACTCCAATTGATTGTCGATATCTTTAATCGTAATCAATCCTACCAATTTATTGTCTTTGTCTACAATAGGAAGTTTTTCAACACGGTTCTTAAGAAGGATTTCTTTAGCCTTTTCAAGATTGGTGTTTTTATCGGAAGTGATCAGATTTTCTTTCGTCATGATCTCCTCAACTTTCATATCAAGATTTTCCTGATACTTAACATCTCTGTTTGTAATGATTCCAATAAGAACATTATTTGGATCTACAACCGGTAAACCAGAAATTTTATATTTGGACATCATTTCTTTAGCCTGAGCTAAAGTATGATCTTTTGAAAGGGTAACTGGATCAGAGATCATTCCATTTTCAGAACGTTTCACACGGTTTACCTGTGCCGCCTGTTCTGCGATCGTCATATTTTTGTGAATGAAACCAAGTCCACCAACTCTTGCTAGTGCAATAGCCAGATCGCCTTCAGTAACTGTGTCCATCGCAGCAGATACTATCGGAACATTCAGGGTAATTTTATCGGTAAGTCTTGATTTTAATGATACCTGGTTAGGTAAAACTTCTGAATAAGAAGGGACTAGAAGAACGTCATCGAAAGTGATGGCTGTCTCTACAATTTTGTTATGAATAGACATCTTTACTTTCTTTGCAAAATTATGCTATTTTAGTGAGATATGAAAATCCTTTTTAATAGTTTAAATAAAAATTAATAATCAATAAGTTAAATCAAAAAACCGCCCTTATATAAAAAGCGGTTTGTACAAAATAAAATGAGTTATATGAACTGAATATGATATATTTTTTATTTAGCCGTGAGCTGTCCCTTTTCGTCGACACTCTCTATATGGGTCTGGTTGTTTTTATCTACATAGATCTTAAGACGTATGCGTCCTTTATCATCCCGTATAAAAAGTCCTACATCGCCATTCGCTGTTTTCCCGGCGAAAAAACGCTCACTCCCCAATTTTCCTTCTTCTTTCAATTTGGCAAAAGCTTTCTTCAGCGCTATTGGGTCATTAAGCTTTTGTAAAGAATCATCAAACCTTATTACTTTTTCGAGCGGGAAATCATCCGGTCTGTCCCAAAGTTTGAGTCCGTATGATCTTTTTTTATCCGCCCCAGTACCTTCACTATATTGAAGTTGCATGATCTGATCCGTTTTCCTCTGGTCTACAGAGTATACCATTCCTGAACCTTTTTCATCGGCATCATATACCAATCCTCCACATTCATCACCTAAAGAATTAAAGAAAATCAGTCCGGCTTCCCTTTCTCTTGCCTTAAGGGATTTATTATTCAGTAAACCCGGATGCTGTCGTTTTTTATTACTGATCACCATTTTTAGTGTTCCGTCTTTTTCGACAATATTAATTCTTTCAACATCAATTTCTTCGAACCTCTGGTGATCATTGCTGCTTTTAAAAGCCAATAAAAACAAAAGAACAAAAGCTACTGTAAGCGATGCTGCATATATCTTCAGCATGCGCACTTCTCTGATTAATTTTTCCATGTAAATAATTTATTGTTAAAAATAAATTATTTATCTGAAGCTGAATTAATGAATTTTGAAATATCATCCGGAGTAAAATTCCCCTTTACATCCACGAATACCAATTCTCTATCTGAATTTACCGTGATCAGCATATTTTTTATGGTTTCCCCGGATTGCTTTACACGAACATTTACATTATCTCCATTATGTTTTATGGTCGCCCAGTCTTCATAATTGTTATTATTAAGATATCTTGCATAATCTGCTAACATCTCCTGATCTCCGTTTTCTACCGTCAATACTTTTATTTTTGATATTTTCTTTACCAACTGAGCGGTAGCCTCACCATCCTCTTCTTCTTTTAATGCTTTTCTGATAAAAGGTTTTGCCAGGAACATGGGTACATTGACGCTTTCAAACTTTGCTCCTTTAAAATCATAGCCTGAGTCCGAAAAGAATTCCATATTAGGTTTGTGTGACACTACACAAGACTGAAGCAAAAATACCGTGCAAGCTGCAAGCAAAATGGTTCGTAAGTTTTTCATGGTCATCAGATTTAGTTTATGGATCTCAGACTTCCACCGGAAACCTTACTGATATTGGAGTCAATTCTCGGGTTTCCTTTATATTTAATGGATCCTCCGGAAGATGCTTTAGCCTTAAGCTTATCCGTTACATTGATGGTAAGACTGGATCCGGATGTAGATTCCACTTCCAGTTCACTTAATCTTAAGTTTTCTGCTTTACAAGATGCACCACTGCTTATATCAATAACTCCGGAAGTTGCCTGCCCTTCAAGTATGGTATCTGACCCACTTGAAGCTTTAACAACGACGGACGAAGTATTAAGACTTACTTTTATACTGGCTCCTGAAGTAGAACTCACGTCTGTGGTACCAGAAACATTAAATTTTCCTTTGATTGTAGATCCTGATGAAGCATCAATATCCATACGGTTCTCCTTTACCGGATTTACTGCTGTAAAGTTTGCTCCGGAAGATGCTTTCACACTACTCATTCTTGGAGAAGAAACATTTACACTTAAGTTTTTAAATCTGACATTTCGTTCGCCCTTATTGTCAACATAAACTTTTAAAATACCATTCTCTACTTTGGTGATTACATATTGAAGCTTATCCGCATCTGCAATAACCTTTACACTTGTCGGGCTTTCCTGCTTATAAACGAGATTTACTCCCGTGCTCACCTGAATTCCTGAGAACTCACCCACATTTCTTGCTTCACCATTCAGGTATGAAGTACTACTCTCTGAAGTAAAGCTGCTTCGTGTAGTATTGGTACTCGAGCTTACTTTTGTTTCACTGGATTTTATAATCTTACTGAGATCATCCATTGATAGTTTCCCATCCAGCATTACTAAAACATTCCCGCCATCACCACTATCAATACTCAACAGGACATCATCCAATATTCCTTCTTTTGCTCCTGAAGATAGAAATTTTATTTTGTTTTCCTTACTATTCACGCTCATTACTTCGCTATAGTTCAGGTTATTTAAATAGGTAGAAATATCTTTATTGATCTGGGAGATATTACTTTGTATTTTTTTACCTCCCGGAGAGTTTACGTTTTCAGGGCTCTCTGTAATCAGAATCTTTAATCCATTAATCTTTGTCAATAATGGTTTGATCTGATCCAGCTGAGAATCATCGATATTCAGACTGCTAAGCATCCCAAACATGGGTTTTGCAATTTTAATAGAAGTTACACCTTCTACCTGCTGGTATTTTTCAAAAAGTTTATCGAATTTGTCATCCTGCCCATATACTGTAAAGAAGTGGGAGAAGGCAAGTGCGAATATTATCAATATTTTTTTCATGAGTCAATTTTTAATTTTAAGCTGATAATTAATACCTGATCAGGGAGTAGTCTCTTTTTTTGTTAATAGTTATCATCCATTACTTTTGGCTGTACTAACTTTTCGCTAACATTATTTGCAAATATTTGAAATGAATATTTAGTCACATTAATAGCCTCTTCAACATTATCGATCCTTTTTCCGTTTACAATAACATAATTGTTATTGTAGCCTGTAGAATCTTTCGAAGCAACATTCAATTTTCTATAAGAAGAATTATCTGTAAATTTTGGTCTTACTTCTTTTTTCAGTCTTCCTCTTTTAGGAAGAATCTCATCCAGAACATCTTTTTCCGCAACTGTGTTTCTCTGAAAGACAGAATCACTTTTTATTGCTGCAATACTGTCTGCACTGTTTACAGCGACCTGTCGTTCTGGTTCATGATTTTCTTCAATGAAATCCTGCTTTTGTTGCTTGATCTGGTTTTCTACCAATTTTGACTGGTCTGTTACCGGAACATTTTGGTAGTAATTGAAGATCAATCCTGCACTTACAAGCAATACTACACTTGCAGCCATCCAGAACCATTTGGGGAAAGAAGTTTTTTTCTTTTCCAGAGGAATGATCTTATGATCATCATTATCTATACCTTCTGCTTTTTGAAGAAAATCTTCAAAATCCCAATTCATCTTTTCTTCCTTCATACCACGGAAGATTTCGTCGTACTTATCTTGAAATTGATCGTTGTTCATAATTCATCAGTTGTGAGATTTGTTCTTTTACTTTTTGTCTTGCACGCATAAGATTGACTCTTACTGCATTTTCCTCCATTTCCAGCATCTCTGAAATTTCAGATACTTCATATTCCTCTACATCTTTCAAATGGATAACCATCTTTTGTTTTTCAGGAAGTTCATTAATAAATCCTATAATATGTTCTTTAAGGTTATTAATATCCATACTGTAAAGTTCCGACCGATGAATCTGCATATCTGCAAAACCAGCCTTCACATCATGATGCTTCAATCTGTTAAGGCATTCATTCCGAACGGATTTTAATGCATAGGATTTTAAATTTCCGAATTGCTCCAGTTCTTCTCTTTTCTGCCAAAACTTTACCATAAGATCCTGCACCACATCTTCTGCTTCATCACTGCTCATGACAAACCTCTTCGCAAAACGATACATCTCGTTTTTGAGAATAAACACCGTATTCTTAAAGGTCTCTTGGGTCATAAGTTTTGTTTCTATGAGTAAGACAATCAAAAATTAAATTCTATTACATCACAAAATAAAAAAACTTCAAAAAAAATGAAGTTTTTTTATAATCAGGGTTAATAGCTGTCAAAAATATATTTTAAAATCCTCTTATCTTCGTCTGTGAGAGTCACTTTTCTTCTGGCCATTGCTCTTTCTGCCACTTCGTAAGCTTTATCCAATTTAAATCGTTCATCTCCCTTAAATCCACCCCAGGAAAAATTCTCTATGAGATTAGGAGGAAAACCTTCTTTAAAAATATTGGAAGCAACACCAATTACAGTTCCTGTATTCAGCTGGGTATTGATTGCTGTCTTGGAATGATCTCCCATGATCAGCCCGGCAAACTGTAATCCTGTATCTTCAAATGCCTTCGTCCTGTAGCTCCAGAATTTTACTGTTCCGTAGTTATTTTTCATATTTGACGAATTGGTATCCGCTCCAAAATTACACCACTCCCCGATTACCGAATTTCCGACAAATCCTTCATGACCTTTACTGGAATACCCGAATACAATAATATTATTAACCTCTCCTCCTATTTTACACTGAGGTCCAATGGTGGTTGCACCATAAATTTTTGCCCCCAGATTAAATTTAGAATCATCACAAAGGACAATAGGACCACGAAGATGGCAGCCTTCCATTATTTCCGTATTCTTTCCGATATAAATCTTTCCGGTTTTTGTATTGAGTGTTGAGAATTCTATCTGTGCCCCTTCTTCAATAAATAAATCTTTTTTATCTCCTAAGAATCCATTGGTGGAAGAAAGTTCCTGAGAGGTTCTTCCTTTGGTAAGGAGATCAAAGTCAAAATCAATCGCTTTATGATTATAGGTAAACAGGTCTTTAGGTTTTTTAAAGAAAACAAGTTCTTCTTTGATATCAGTCATTTTTTCAATCTGATTCAGGGAAAACCCTTTCATATTGATTTTTGCCGCAATCAATTCGTCTTCGTATACTAAAGCTTCACCTTGCTTAAGGTCTTTTATTTGTTGCAGGACCTGCTCAGTAGGTAGAAAATTAGTAACGAGAAAAAGACTTTCTTTTTCTTCCGGGTTTTTAAATTTTTCCTGAAGGTAATTTTCTGTGAAATAGGAAATTTCAGAGTTTTCCAATAATTTCTGCCATCTCTCTGAAAATGTCAGGATTCCGCAAC
The DNA here is from genome assembly GCF_039645525.1 of Chryseobacterium sp. Chry.R1. Taxonomy (NCBI): domain Bacteria; kingdom Pseudomonadati; phylum Bacteroidota; class Flavobacteriia; order Flavobacteriales; family Weeksellaceae; genus Chryseobacterium; species Chryseobacterium sp. Chry.R1. Next base: position 1,494,073 of record NZ_CP151793.1, on the reverse strand, counting down.
GCATTTCTGCAATGGGGCGGGTAAAAGTAAGGGGAAGAAAGTCTTCCCAATATTGTGCATCTGAAAATACTAATTGCATTTTTAAGAAGTTAGAGGTTAGAAGTTAGAAATTAAAGGCTTGAAACTGGAAGTAATACCGTACTTGGTGGTGTTATTTTCCGGATATGAGCTCCTTATTTCTACTCAGAACAAAAATACAAAAACATATGAGAAATCAGAAAAGGTATTTCGGGGATGCGGACCAAAGTATGAAGTGCGAGCGTAAATGCTGATCTTATCTTTTAATAAATGCCCGCTGCAATTTCGGTAGAAATCTGTTTTTTAATGATCAAAGTGAGCATTGTTAGTTACTTACTATATATTATATTTTAGACCTCTGATCTTCTCAGATTCATACAGATTTTTGCATTTGTTTCATGAACCCTTGTAGACTTTTGTAAAAATATGATTGTGAATTTATAATATTGACAACTGTCTATCATTTATCATTAATAAACCTAGCCCCGATAGAAACGGATACCCCGCAACAAGTATTGGATTTGCCCTGGCGTGAGGAGTAAGAGTGGATAGCGGGAAAAAGCTCCTAAAAAGAATCTCACCTCATAAAAAAAGTCTTCCAAAATTTTGGAAGACCTTAATATCTTTAAATGTCAAAAAATTACTTAGCGAATTTTTTGTATTTATTCATAAATTTATCTACTCTACCAGCAGTATCTACTAACTTTACTTTACCAGTGTAGAAAGGGTGAGAAGTAGAAGAGATTTCCATTTTGATCAAAGGGTACTCTTGTCCTTCATACTCGATAGTGTCTTTTGTTTCTGCAGTAGACTTGCAAAGAAACACCTCGTCGTTACTCATATCTTTGAAAACAACAAGTCTATAATTTTCTGGGTGAATTCCGTTTTTCATAATACAATTTTTAAAAAAATTAAAGTTTGCTTTCGAAATAGTAATGGATATTTCTCTGCTAATTTTAGGCTGCAAAAATACAATATTTTTTCTAATATCCAAATAGCTAGTCCAATATTTTTTTCTTGATAAGAAATTTAAAGTATTTTCGTTAAATTTGGAATCTATATTAAACTTTAATTTCGATGAAATTCAAATTATTACTGGCTTTTTCTTTCTGGATGCTTCTGATGGCGGTATCATGTAATAAAGATGATATCAGCTTTGATGCTCCTTCACAGCAATTAAGATTTTCCAGGGACACTGTGTTTTGTGATACGGTTTATCACCAGGTCCGCTCTGAAACTTATGTTGTAAAAGTATATAATAATGAAGACAAAGATATTTCTATTCCCAGAATTAATCTTGAAAAAGGAGCAGCTTCTTTATATAAAATCAATGTAGACGGAAAGGCAGGATACGATTTTAAAGATGTTCCCCTGAGAAAAAAAGACAGTCTTTATATTTTTGTTGAAATTGCCCCACAAGCTACCGGTCCGGAGGCTATTGCTGAAGACCGTGTGATATTTACAAGTCCAGCGGGACAACAGCATGTCACTTTATTTTCTGTGGTTCAGGATGCTGAATTCTTTATCCAGACTCCAACCAACCCTAATGTGATCAGTAATCATACAACCTGGAGTAACACAAAAGCGAAGATTATTTATGGTGACCTTACGATAAATCCGAATGTTACCTTGGATATTCAACCCGGCACCAAAGTATATTTCCATAAAAACAGCGGAATGAAAGTAGGCACAGGTGCTACATTAAATATAAACGGAACCTTGAACAATGAGGTTGTTCTTCGGGGTGACAGGAATGATCCGTACTATGATACTATTCCTAAAAACTGGAATTCAATCCGTATGGAAGCAGGATCTACCCTCAATATGAATTACGGAAGACTTTTCGGAGGAACAAGAGGACTGGAGATGAAGCAGACGAATGCCACAATCAGCAATTCATTTATTCATACATTTCAGGAATATGGTATATATGCTGTAAATTCAACAGTGAATGGTAAAAATCTTGTTATGAATAACTGCGGGGAATCTGCAATAGGTATTTTTAAAGGAGGAAACCATAACTATACACATGCTACCATAGCCAATTATTCGAAAACGCTTTCTTCTTCCAACCGTAACGGAATTTTTGCTACCAATGAGTGGAAAAATGATGCTGGGCAAACAGAACAAGGCGCATTACAGCTTAATGTGAGAAACACTATTGTGTATTCCGACAGGGATAATTCAATTAATTTTGAACAAACTCCAGGACAGTTATTTAATTTTCAGTTCCAAAACTGCCTGCTAAAGTATTCAAACACTTCGGAAGCCGGCTTTAACTTTGACAGCAATACTAATGTCATTCAGAGTTTAAAAAATGAAGACCCGCAATTTGTCAATTATTTTATTGCTCATCAGAATTTAAGAGTTAAGACTACCTCCCCGGCTAAAAATAAAGGAAATGTTGCAGTAGCAGCAACGGTTCCAACAGATATAGCCAATGTATCGAGAACTACCCAACCAACTCTTGGAGCTTATCAGTAATGGAAATAACGAATTTACAACAGCAGGTTGATGAATGGATAAAAACAATTGGTGTCCGTTATTTTAATGAACTTACCAATATGGCAATGTTGACAGAGGAGGTAGGTGAAGTGGCCAGAATTATCGCGAGGCGATATGGTGAGCAAAGTGAAAAAGAAAGTGACAAAAGTAAAGATTTGGGTGAAGAATTGGCGGATGTCCTTTTTGTAACCTTATGCCTTGCCAATCAAACAGGGGTAAATCTACAGGAAGCTTTCGACAAAAAAATGAAGCTAAAAACGGATCGCGATAAAGACCGACATCAGAATAATGAAAAACTGAAGTAAAGATTTCAGATATAATATATACAAAGGACTTTACTTAGCTTATCATCTGCTTTTAAAAGACTGAGTCTTATCAGAATAATAAAATTGAAACAGAGACTACGTTAATGATAACAGACAATAACCGTCTGAAATCTGATGACTTAAATCTGAAACCTATAGAAATAATGAAGTTAGAGAAATCAAAATTAGAAGGAGATCAAACCATACAAATCAGCGGTTCGAAAAGTATTTCGAATCGTTTGTTGATTTTGGAAAGCCTGTTTAATAACATACAAATCGGAAATCTTTCCAATTCCCAGGACACAGAAATGCTTACGAAAGCCTTATCAGAAAATTCTGAAGTGGTGGACATTCATCATGCCGGAACCGCCATGCGCTTTCTTACTTCATATTTTTCTATCCTCGAGGGCAGGGATACTATCCTTACCGGATCCGGAAGAATGAAAGAAAGGCCTATCAAAAACCTGGTCAACGCTTTGCGTGATCTGGGAGCAGATATTGAATATATGGAGAACGAAGGTTTTCCTCCTTTAAGAATTAAGGGTAAGAGGATCACACAATCTGTGGTGAATGTTCCTGCCAATATTTCCAGCCAGTTTATTACTTCTTTACTTCTTATTGCAGGGAAGCTGGAAAATGGCTTGGAGATCAATCTTGTCGGCGATATCACATCGAGGTCTTATATAGAAATGACGCTTGATATTATTACCAGATTTGGTATCAATGCTACTTTTACGGGGAATGTGATTAACGTAGAACCTTTTGCAAACCCATCTTCTGTTATCCATTATGAAGTAGAAAGTGACTGGAGCTCTGCTTCATACTTTTACTCTATCTGTGCATTGGGAAGGAAAACTATTCATCTGAAAAGCTTCTATAAACAATCCACTCAGGGAGATTCTGCAATAGCAAACATCTATGAGAAGTTCTTTGGAATTACAACGACTTTTTCGGAAGAAGAACATAAAATTACTTTAAAGGCTGATCCTTACTTTTCTTTTCCGGAAAAAATTGAACTGGACATGAACGACTGCCCCGATATTGCGCAAACTCTTTGTGTAACGGCAGCTGCATTAAAAATTCCTTTCGACATTTCAGGTCTGGGCACCTTAAGGGTTAAGGAAACAGACAGACTACAGGCTTTATATAACGAACTAAAAAAAATAGGAACCGACACTGAAATTACAGATTTCACAATCAAATCAGTGAGTTTTGGAGAACCAGAAGAAAATATCTCGATCAAAACTTATCAGGATCATAGGATGGCCATGAGTTTTGCTCCATTCTGCCTGATCAAAGAGCTTACTATAGAGGAAGAAAATGTGGTTGAAAAATCGTATCCTATGTTCTGGAAAGATCTTTCCACAATTCTTATATCGTAATGTAAAGAATATTTCAAACGGCAACAAAACGACGGTCCTTTCATCAGATCGTCGTTTTGTGTTTATATGGACAATACGCTACTCAAGTTAATTTAGAAAACAGACGATTTTTGCAATTTCAGCAATTCTGTAATTTTTGCCTTTTAGGAGAATTTCTACATTTAAACATCATAACTTAATTATCTATTAAAATTCATTTAACTCCCTTATAATAGATATATGCTTATTTTAGGTTTAAATAAAAATATTTAAACTATGTCCAAATTTAATGTGAGACATCTTGCGATTCTCCTTCTCGGTATTACAGCTACCTCAACAATGCTTTCTTCATGTTCAGAAAATCTAACCGCTATGAACTCTGATGATAAGAACTTCAGTATTCAGGCAAAGAATACCGGTAAAGTTACTCTGGCCACTATTGGTATAAGCAACTGGATGTCCGGATTAGAGGATAATACTTCCCTTTCTAAAATTTCTATCCCCGGCACTCACGATTCAGGAGCAATGAGAGAGGTTCCTTCAAACAGTGGTACGGCAAAGACCCAAAACCTTACCATCAGCGAGCAACTCAATGCAGGAGTTCGTTTTCTGGATGTCCGTTGCAGACATATTGATAATTCTTTTGCTATCCACCATGGTGCTATTTATCAGAATTTAAATTTTGATGATGTTCTTAATGCATGCTACTCATTTTTAGACAGTCATCCTACAGAGACCATCATCATGTCTGTAAAAGAAGAATATAATGCTTCGAATACAACAAGAACCTTTGAGAAAACATTTGATTCTTACATCGAGAAAAACCCTTCAAGATGGGATCTTGGAACTCATATTCCTACTTTAGGATCTGTGAGAGGAAAAATAAAATTACTAAGAAGGTTTTCAGCAGAAACAGCTAAAGGAATTGATGCTACATCATGGGCAGATAATACAACCTTTGAAATCAATAATTCCAATGCTTCATTAAAAGTTCAGGATTATTATCAGGTAAGTAATAATGATGATAAATGGAATAAGATTTCTGCTCTTTACAATGAGGCTAAAAATGATATCAGCAGTAAACTTTTTATTAATTTTACAAGTGGTTACAAACCCTTAATATTTGGAATTCCCAGTATTCCTACAGTTTCCAATACTATTAATCCTAAACTTAAAACTTTATTTCAGAACAGCCCACAGGGAACTTACGGAATAATGCCAATAGATTTTGTCAGTGCAGAACTCTCAGAATTGATTATTAAAACTAACTTCAACTAGATTTCTTAAAAAAACTGAAAAATAAAATCGCAGCCTTTATTGATTAAAGGCTGCGACTTTTTTAATGATTATTACATTATTCCAATAAAAGCTTTACTTTTTTATTCCGTACGCGCTGAGTATTTTACTAAAGATCTCAGTATTTTCAAACAATCCTGTAAATTCTTTAGAATTGGGGCCATAAGCAAATACAGTAGATGGAATGGAAGTATGGTCATTGGTGCTGAAATTTCCGAAAATCCATCCTTCTTTAAGACTTCCGTCAAGAAGTGAGAGTCCTCCGGTTTCATGATCCCCTACAACAATCACCAATGTTTCTTTATTTTCATCCGCAAACTTCATGGCTTTTCCTACCACATGATCGAAGTCTAATAATTCTGTAACAAGCTGCTCAATATTATTACTATGTCCACCGCCATCTGTTTGGGATGCCTCAACCATCATGAAGAATCCATTTTTATTTTCTTTTAGATCATTGAGGGTAAGGTCAAAGGCATCGGCTAACCAATTTCCTCTTCCTTCGGTTATTCTTTTTGAAGCCAGAGGATCAATGATCAATGTTCGGTTATTGATTTTCTTCACAGATTTTAGATCCTGGTAAGTATCTATTTTTGCTTCTTTAATTTTCAAAACATTATCCGGCGTCAATCCACTGGTAGGACCGCCAATCAGAATCTTGGTTTTGGAATTCACAAAGCCTTTCAGGATTGGCTCCGAGCTATTTCTGTTATCTGAATGTGCATAAAAATCCGCGGGTGTAGCATCTGTGACGTCTCCGGTAGAAATTAATCCTGAAACCTTTCCCTGGCCGGCAATGATATCCGGAATTTGTGCAATAGAATTGCCTCTTTCATCAACTCCAACGAAGGTATTCTTCGTCTTCACTCCCGTAGCAAAAGCTGTTGACCCCGGAGCAGAATCCGTAATATAAGCATTGGACGAATTGGTCTTAGACAATCCGGTAGCCTTGATATTAAATACATTTAACTTTCCTTTATTTGCTGTAAAGGCAGCATAATACTGGGGCAAAGAGGTACCATCCGGAATTAAAAGAATCACATTTTTAACATTCTTAACCACTCCATCCGTTTTGTAGGTAGGTGCATATGTAGTGTATTCTTTGGTATTTTTATAAAAATTCCTAGGAATGGTATTGAGAAATTTTTTCAGATCGGGAATGTGATCGGTATTGATATAATCCACTCCCAAATCTATAAAATTCACCCATGCATTAGGGAAATCCGGAGCTCCGTAAAAACGTACTGGCTTTTGCCGGCCATGAGCAGCCTCCACTGCCTTTTTTATATTTTCGGTTTCTTCATCTCTGGGGATTCCCTTTCCATTCCACTTTACCAGCCCCTGCAAATCTGCACTGAATAGTCCTACTCTTCCAAGCTCGTCAGAAGTATATTTTTTATCAAGATCCCCATCAAAAAAAAGATAATCCGGATAATTTTTGAAATCAGAAGGCTGAGGTCTGTTACCGGTTATTACAATTTTGACTCCGGAATTACCCGTAATCTCAGGATATTTTTTCAACGTTGCTAACAAAGCATTGAGACTTGTTTTATAATCTTGCTTAATATCAATAAGCAATTGTAGTTTTTTAGAAGAATCCGGATAAATCTTTCCTTTATTGAGTTTGATTTGTTTTGAAATATTGTCCAGGTAGAGGCTTTCCAATGTCCTGTCAGGAGATAATTCTTTTTCTGTATGGGCTACCCACAGCTTGCCATTAACAAGAAAAACATCTGCTTCAACAGAACCGAAGTTTGCATAATATGCCTCCCAGAATGGTACTTTCTGTTCATAATCATTATGTGAGTGCGCATTGCTTACAGTATAGTTCAGATAATTCTGCGCCTGATTTTGTGAAAAAATGGCGGTGGCTAACAAAGCCCATATTTTTATTTGTTTCATAATATTTTAAAAAGACCTGTTTAAAGGGTTTAGAGACTGAAAGCAAAAAGGCAATCTGTTCAATTGTGATTTCTATTTTTGCATTGTTCATCTTTATCAAGATAAAAAAATTCAATATCCCTTCGTTTCAATCTGAAACCAATGATGACCATAAAAAATAAAAGTTTAAACTATACCACTGCATAGTTTCAGCAATGGTATAGTTTATCATTATTAGCTAAAGTTTTACCAGCCTTGGTTTTGTTTGATGATCCCGTGACTGTTAACGATTTCAACCTGTGGCACTGCCCACACATTATGAACCGAAGGATTGAAATTTCTGGCAGCCCATACTACCTGTCCATTAATTCCATGTAAAGGCTGTGCATAAGTACTTTGAGCATCCCCCCAACGCACAAGATCCCGGTGCCTGTCAGCCCATTCACCTGCCAATTCGCAACGTCTTTCGTGCTTCAGGTCAGCCAATGTGCATCCGTTTTTCGAGGCTAATCCTGCACGGTTACGGATCATATTAATTTCCTGGTCCGCATTCTGTCCCATCATAATTTTTGCTTCTGCTTTGATCAGAATAACTTCAGCATAACGCATAATCGGAACAGCAAGGTCGGTACACGGATAATCTCCATTAGCGCTTACATGCCCACTGTTTAATGCGTACTTAAATGCATCCATATATTTATTAAACTGATATCCTGTAAGAGAATTGATAGAAGCATATGTTCTTACACTTCCGTTAAACGTGAACTGATCTCCCAATTTCAGAATTGTTGCACTTCTTCTTAGATCTCCGGCTTCATATTCATCATATAATTCTTTGGTAGGTTGAAAATATCCCCAACCATTATACAATCCCCATCCTTTATTTTCAAGCATAACGCCAGGAAGAATACTACCTACCGAATTAAATTTAGGGGTACTCGGTATAGACCATATATATTCAGAGCTGTAATTATTTTCAGCTTTGAAAACATCAGCGTAATTATTCAGTAGATTTCTGTTTCCTTTTGTCATTACTTCATTCGCCCAAAATGCAGCATTTTGCCAGTCTTTCATAAATAAATACACTTTCGCCAGAAGTGCCCACGCAGCCACCTTGTGAGGTCTTCCGAAGTCTTTTGCCAGCAGTTCTTCCTGTGCAGGCAATAATTCTGCGGCCCTCTTAAGATCGGTTACAATATAATTGTAGTTCTCCATTACATTGGCCGCTCTCGGGATCGGATTAGGATCGGCTTCTTTATTTCTATCGATAATAGGAACTCCAGCTTTGTCATTTCCATAGTTATATGCCAATTCAAAATACATCCGGCTGCTCATAAATAAAGCCTCTCCCAGATATTTATTTTTTACCGCAGCTGTAGTCTGAATATTATCGATGTTCCGAATGACACGGTTTGCAACACCTATTACATTGTATCTTTTATTCCACTGAGTTTCTAGATCACCTGCAGCAATATAATTACTGCTGAAATTCTTTGCATTATCGGCTTCACTTTTTGATCGTCCTGTAACCATATCATCGCTGGCATTAATGAACCAGAATAAACCTCTCCCATAAAACTCACTATCGGACAAAGGCTTATACATAGCATTAGCTCCGGTGATCAGATCATTCTCTGTTTTCCAAAAACTTGCCTCGGTAGGTGTACCTTCCGGCTGAACATCTAACTCGTTTGTACAGGATGAAAGCACGACTGCAATCCCTGATATCCAAAATATATTTTTTAAAAATTTCATCTTTTCTTTTTTTAGTGTTAAAAAATTACAATCCTATTTCCACCCCGAAAATAAATGAGCGAGCCTGAGGATATCTTCCGGTATCCACTCCATACGTATCCATTCCCACTTCTGGATCAAAGCCTGTATATTTGGTGATGGTAAACAAATTATTTGTTGTTATATAAATTCTCAGCTTTGTCACATCAAGCTTTCCATACAATTCTTTAGGCAAAGAATAACCGATGGTAAGGTTTTTCAGTCTTAAGTAGGACCCATTTTCTACGTAGAAATCCGATACTTTAGAGTAATTCCCGCTTGGATCTCCCTGAACGAGTCTAGGTATATCCGTATTGGTATTTTGTGGTGTCCATGCGTTAAGAATTTCCCTGTCCATATTGTAGTTCTGTCCTGTTCCTCCCGGATTTAATGAAATAAACTTCAGTCCGTTGAAAATTTTATTCCCGTACACTCCCTGAAAAAATACATTGAGGTCAAAATTTTTCCAGGTCATATTACAGGAAAGTCCGTACGAAAACTTGGGATAGGGATTTCCGAGATTTACAAAATCATCATTATTCAGCACTCCTGTATTTCCTTCTTTTTTCAGGAACTTGATGTCTCCCGGCTTAGCATTGGGCTGGATGAGATTTCCGTTCGCATCCTTATAATTATTGATCTCTTCCTGTGTTTGGAAAATGCCTCCGGTTTTGTATCCGTAGTAGGAATACAAAGACTCTCCTACCCTTATACGGGTGGGTTTCAATACTCCACGCACTCCATTGCTGTTAATAAAAATCTCATTAACATCGGCCAGCTGCTTCACCGTATTTTTTAGTTGACTAAATGTTGCTCCTATTGAATAGGAAAAGTCTCCTGTACTTCTGCTGTTATAATTAATTCCCAACTCATAGCCTTTATCCTGAAATAAACCAGCATTTACATATTGATTATTATAGGTAGCAGTACTTGGTAAACTTACATTGAATATCTGGCCTTTGGAATTTTTGGTAAAATAATCAAACTGTAAAGAAAGGCTGTTTTTAAGAAAAGAAGCATCCAATCCAAAATTCGTCTGTTCCGATTTTCCCCACTTCAAATTCGGATTGGGTCTGGTAGTAGCATAATATGCAATGTTTTGAGAAGGGTCCTGCCCGAAAATCACATTATTATCCCTGATCATTAAAGGATTAACAGCCTGAGGTGAAATCCCTCCTAGATTTCCCAGTATCCCGTAGCTGCCTCTTAATTTTAAGCTTGAAAGCCAGGAAATGTCTTGTAGAAAATTTTCCCTGGACATTATCCAGGCTCCTGAAAGAGCATAATAATTGGCAAATCGGTTTTGCTTCGCAACTAAGGATGATCCATCCCTTCTTCCCAATACACTGATCACATATTTACCGGCATAGTCATAATTGATCCTGGCAAGATAGGATACCAGGGATTGCTGGTATTTATAACTGGAAACATCTTTATTGGTATCCGCAGCATTCTGAAGGTGTTGAAAAACTTCTACTTCGCTTCGGAAATCATAGGCTTTCGCCAGGAAACCTTCATCAATTGTTTTCTGAAATGTAAAACCACCCAGAAAATCAAAATTATGCTTGTCAAGAGCTATTTTATACGTAAGAAGCTGTTCTGCAAGGGCTGTCGAAGAGTTGTTGGACTGATACTCGAGATTGTTGGTATCGAAAATCTTTCCCACTTCCAAAACTCTGTATATAAAATTCTTAATAGTCCCTATTTTAAATGTCTGAGAAAAATTCGACCGGAACTTAAGATCTTTAGCTAAAGTAACCTCAGCATAAGGATTGATGAGAATTTCATGGGTAGGATTTCTTATGCTGATTCTTTGCAGATAGGCTACCGGATTGATCATATCTCCATAACCTCCAGCCACATCAATTGGTAATCCTGAAAAGGCTCCCGTCGGAGTATATACAGGAACATTTGGCGGATAATACATCGCGGCTACCAATGCCCCTGTATATCCACTTTTGGTATCCGCGGTATTTCCATCTGAGTAATTATAATACATATTTTCTCCGATGGTTAACCAATCCTTGATCTTATGCTCAGAATTAACTCTGAAATTATATCGTTTTGCCTGGGTATTCAATAATATTCCTTCCAGATTCCTATGGTTCATCCCAACAAAAAAACGGGATTTTTCACTTCCCCCACTTACGTTAAGATTATATTCCTGGATCGTTCCCGTACGAAAAATTTCTTTCATCCAGTCGGTCCTTGTTACTCTTCCATCCGGATATTTATCCGCATTAAATGCCAAAGGTAAACTGCTTAGTTTACCTGCATTCTCAAAGGCCTGACGCATCACATCCTGAAATTCAGCAGCATTTAATGATTCTTTCAACCTCCACGCTTTATTAACACCATACTTCACATCAAAATCTACGGTCAGCAATCCTTTCTTCCCCCTTTTTGTGGTTATAAGAATTACTCCTCCGGAAGATCTTGCTCCGTAAATAGCTGCAGAAGCATCTTTAAGTACAGATATATCCTGAATGTCATTAGGGTTAATAGCCGGAGTTCCGTTAAACACCACACCATCCACCACATAAAGTGGGGTTTCACCGTTGATTCCTCCTAAACCACGGATATTTACCTTCGGGGAGCCGTTTGGATCTCCACCCTCGTTAACAACGGTTACTCCCGGAGCTTTTCCCTGAAGGACCTCACCGATGCCGGATAGTGATCTTGAAGTGAGCTTATCTAATGAAGCTTCGGAAACAGCACCGGATACTTTACTCTTTTTCTGTGTTCCGTATCCTACGACGACGACCTCATCGATTGATTTTTCTTTTAAGCTGTCTTTTTTCTGAGATAGCAACACCGGAGACATACACAGTGCGCCGATTAGTAGTCCGCGGCCTGTTAAATAGGCCACCGAGACAGGAGTTTTCAGTACAGTCATTTCATGCTTTTGATTTCGGATGCAAAATTAGAACAGCATACTCCTTAGGGTTATTAACATTTTTTTATATTTCTATTAAGAAATAGTTTTTCAATCGGTTAAAACCCGTACATAAAATACTACATATCAAATAAATATTGATAAAATAAACATTAATTACGTATTCCCTACATCATTAAGGTTAAGTTTATTTTAAGTTTTATCCCTGTAACAAAAGTGTGTATCAATCTATCCACCTATTGGTATTTATCTTTAGTCTGTATTTTCAGGAAGAATAAGTTACAGAGTTCATTATTCTTTTTTTTACATTTGCTGAAAATACGAGTCCGGTGCTGTCTGATGAGGAATATAAAAAACTTGTCAATAATCAGTAGCCGGAAAATATGAATAACAACAATTCTAAAAGCAATAAAAAGAAATGACCATTATCATCACCGGAACTTCATCAGGAATTGGTTTCGTTTTAGCAGAATATTTGGGAAAGAAAGGACATCATGTATATGGATTGAGCAGAAAACATACTGAAAGTCAATATTTCAAGTCTATTCCTACCGATATTACAGATAACACAGCAGTGGGCAATGCCATAACTGAAATCTTAAAAACAGAAACAAGAATTGATGTGCTGATCAATAATGCCGGGATGGGAATGGTAGGAGCTGTAGAAGATTCTTCGAAAGAAGATATCCTGAAGCTGTTCAACCTTAACCTGGTAGGCTCTGTTCAGATGATGAGTGCAGTAATGCCTGTAATGCGTAAACACAAATTCGGAAAAATCATTAATATATCGAGTATCGGAAGTGAAATGGGACTGCCATTCAGAGGATTTTACTCGGCTTCGAAATCGGCTTTGGATAAGGTTACTGAGGCAATACGTTATGAGGTATATCCCTGGAACATCGATGTATGCTCTCTCCATTTAGGAGACATCAAAACCAATATTGCAGAAAACAGGGTGAGAACTAAAGTTTCCGAACCTTATAAAAGTGTCTTTGATAAAGTGTATGCATTGATGAATTCTCATGTCGGTGACGGAACAGAACCATCAGAAGTCGCAGAATATATTGAAAACCTTCTGACAAAAAATAAGTGGAAAGCCCATTATTATTTTGGAAAATTCGGTCAGAAAATAGGAGTTCCTTTGAAATGGATTCTTCCACAGGGAACTTATGAAAATTTAATGAAAAAATACAATAAACTGGATTAATTCCGGTTAGTATTGAGTGAGGAAAGGAAAAATAATAAAATCGTTAAATCTATAATTGCAAAATTGTGATTGAGCGGCAATTTTCACTTCACCGGATTTCTGAATGGTTTAAATAAATGGAGTATTGAAGTTATTTCTGAAAATATTTTTTGTATTGTTTTGCGTTTTTGTTCAGGCGCAAAAAAAAGTCTATTGGCTTACAGATACCCAAACCAAACAAACAAAAAAAGTAAAAGATTCCGCTTCGGCAGTAAAATTCCTTGACTCTCTGGCTCAGAACAACTATTTTTTCACCCAGCTTAAGGAGGTGAAAGTAAAAGGGGATAGTACGGAGATCATTTATGATAAAGGAAAAAACTTCAATGAAACATATGTCAGTATCTCAGATTCAATTGTAGGTAAACTGAAGATCAAAAAAGATTTTTTTACTAAAAATTTAGATTCAACCAAAAAGAGCATTAATAAAAGGTACGTTGATGACGGGTATTCATTCAGCCGGATCAAGTCCAAATACAAAGGCCAGAAGAACGGCTATCCAATGGTTGAACTTGAAATCAACAAGAATGATAAAAGAACGATCGATGGTTTTGTTGTAAAAGGATATGAAAGAGTTCCTAAGCGATTTATCAAAAACCTTGAAAAAGATTTTAAAGGAAAAACCTATGATGATAAGAATCTGATTGCAATTAATAAAAATTTCCAGAGTCATCCGTTTGTTTCACTGGAACGCCCTCCTCAAACGCTCTTTACAAAAGATTCCACGCAGATCTACTTGTTCATGGAAAAGAAAAAAACCAATACGTTCGATGGGGTTATTGGTTTCGGGAATGATAAAACGGACAAGTTCACATTGAACGGAACATTGAATGTGAACTTCAGGAATATGTTCAATGGTTTTGAAACGATCAATTTATATTGGCAGCGAAATCCTGACAAAGGACAAACTTTTGACTTACAAACAGATATTCCGTATCTCTTTAAATCGAATGTCGGCCTCAATATGAAGGTCAATATCTTCCGGCAGGATTCAACATTTGCGAATGTAAAGTTACTCCCTGCATTATACTATCACATCAACAACAGGTATAAAGTAGGTCTCAGAGGAACTTTTGAAACATCAAGTATTATCGACACTTTATATGTTCAGGGAAAAGATTACAACAAAAAAGGGATCGGAGTATGGCTTGATATGACGGAGCCTACTGACATCGATCTTTTCCTCTACAAAACAAAAATAAACGCCGGTTACGATTTCCTTACGACAACATATACTAAAGATAATATTAAAGCCAATCAAAATCAGTTCTACTTTTTCGGGGAACATAATTATCATATTTCAGGCAATCACTTCCTCAACATAAAGGCAGAGGGTGCGATGATGGATTCAAAAATAGAATTTTCAGCTAACGAATTGTACCGCTTTGGAGGATGGAATTCCATGCGTGGGTTTAATGAAAAATCCCTTGCCGCTGATTTTTACTATTATGCCGGGTTAGAATACCGCTATCTGATCGGAAGCCAGGCATTCTTTGATTTCTTTGGACAATATGGGCAGCTTAACAATAAATCCTTAAATGTAAAACCCAAGCTATACAGTGTTGGATTAGGATTTAATTTCTTTATTCCGATAGGGCTCATGAGCTTCCAGATTTCAAACGGTAATGAGTTCGGAAATCCATTCAAGTTTAATGACATTAAAATTCACTGGGGGATCTTAAGCAGATTCTAATGAAAAATGCTTTTTTTACTTAAAAAAAACAACCATTTATAGTAAAGTAAAAAAGTGATATATCTGGCTTTTCTGTTTTATAATTATATTAACTTTTCTTGATACAGATCACCAAATGATATTTTTATCTTAATATATCATTAAGATATAGGTAACAATGCAGCGCTAAATTTGTCCTCAAAAAAATGAAGAAGACTTTAGCTACTTTTGCAATTTTTTTGCTCCCCCTATACCTAACTGCTCAAGAAGTCAACATTTCCGGAAATGTAAAATCCGAAAACGGCAATACAGTATCCGGTGTTAACATCACCGACAAAAACACTGGGAAAACAGCTATTACAGATGAAAATGGAAATTTCACCATTTCAGCAAATCCAAAAGATATTCTGGAGTTTTTCTCACCTGATTATTCATCCTACACTATAGAAGTTTCTTCGAGAAGACAATATTCCATTGTTCTAAAAAAAGTAAATGAAAAACAAATCGAAGGCGTTGTAATCACTGCCTTAGGGATTGCCAAAAAGAAAGAAAAAATCGGCTATTCCACACAGGAAGTGGGGACAAAACAATTTGAGTCCATCACCACTCCGAGTATCGGAAATTTATTCTCCGGCCAGGTTGCAGGATTGAATGTTTCTAATCCTACGGGAATGCAGCAGGCACCTCAATTTACATTAAGAGGAAATTCCAATCTGGTATTTGTCATAGATGGGGTTATTGTTGAAAAGGAAGTCTTTCAGAATCTGGATCCTAACAACATTGATAATATTAATGTATTAAAAGGGGCAACAGCTTCTGCATTATATGGTTCCAGAGGTAGATACGGAGCCGTTCTTATCACTACCAAAAGCGCTAAAAAGAAAGGATTTACAGTAGAGTTTTCCCAAAACACAATGATTACTTCCGGGTTTACCAATCTTCCGAAGACCCAGACTCAATATGGAAATGGTTCTCACGGAAAGTATGAATTCTGGGATGGAGCAGACGGAGGAGTGAATGACGGAGACATGATCTGGGGTCCGAAATTTGTTCCCGGACTAAAAATAGCGCAATGGAACAGTCCGATCAGGGACAAAGTTACAGGGCAGGTCATTCCGTGGTATGGAACCGTTGCAGGAAGTCAGTACAATGATAAATCAAGATATGAAAGGGTTCCTATTGATTGGGAATATCATGATAATTTAAAAACATTTCTAAAGCCAGCTGTCATAAACAACAACAGCTTTTCCGTAAGCTATAAAAATAATAAAGATATTTACAGGCTTTCCGGGAACTTCATGAACTATGACGACAGAATTCCCGAAGCTTATTTACAGCGTTATGGGATCAACTTCTCTTCAGAAAACCACCTGACGGACAAATTAATCTTTGATACAAAATTCAATTTCACCCAGACTTTTACCCCAAACATTCCCAATTACGATTATAACCCAAGTGGCCATATGTACACTATTCTTATCTGGATGGGAGGTGACGTAGACGGAAGGGATCTGAAAAACCACATGTGGGTGCCCGGAAAGGAAGGGACTTTACAAGCCAACTGGAATTACGCATGGTATAATAACCCGTGGTTTGGAGCCAACTATTACAAGAACAGAAACAGGACCAATGTTATTAACGCACAGACAGGTTTAGAGTATAAGGCAACGGAAGATTTCTCAATTAAAGGTAAGATATCTATTGTTGAAAACCATAATAAACAGGAAATATTAAGTCCTTATTCATATTTCAATTACAGTGCTCCACGAAGTGGCGGATACATTCTGAACGACACCAAAACCTGGAACCTCAACTCTGATGTTTTAGCAACTTATAAGAAAAAGATCTCTGAAAATTTCGATTTTGCCATCAATGCCGGGGCATCCACATTCTATTATAAAAATAATGTAGATAATGCCTCAACAGACGGTTTAAAGATTCCTGAACTGTACGAATTATCAAATTCCATCGGAGCTATAAAGTATTATGACTACCTTAAAGAAAAATTGATTTACAGTACATATGCAACTGTAGATATTGGATTGTATAATGCTTTTTTCATCAACGTTTCCGGACGTAATGACTGGTCTTCTACATTACCAAAAGCGAACAGGTCTTATTTTTATCCTTCTGCATCATTAAGCGCTGTGATTTCGAATCTTGTAAAAATGCCTGAAGCCATTAACCTTCTGAAATTATCTGCTTCCTGGGCGAAAGTGGCTTACGATTTCCAGCCCTACTCGATCAGAAACTATTATATGAATAACAATGGAATTACTTTTAATGGTAATCCAACCAATTATTATCCTACAACTTTAAATTATGAAAACTCACTAAAGCCTGAGCAGACTAAATCTTATGAACTAGGTCTTAGTGCCGGATTATTTAAAAATAGAATAACACTGGATGCAACATATTTCAGAACTTTGGATTACAATAATATCCTACAGTTTCCGAGTGCCGAATCTTCAGGTTTCAAATCTCAATATGTAAATGGTAATGAATATACTACAAAAGGAGTTGAAATCTCTTTAGGGCTGATACCTGTAAAGACAAAAGATTTTATGTGGAAATCTTTGATCAACTGGAGTAAGTATGAACAAAAACTAACATCTATTTATGACAACATGCCTAACTATAACAACATTAAGCTAGGTGAAAGAATGGATTCTTATTATGACTATACATGGCAAAAGTCTCCGGATGGAAAAGTAATCCTGAATGCAGAAACAGGAATGCCAACTAAAGCAACCACTCCTACGAATTTAGGACATTTCAATCCGGACTGGACGTTCGGCTTTAATAATACATTCAAATACAAAAAACTGAGTTTAAATATCGGTATTGACGGAAGTATAGGCGGAGTAATGAGATCTCAGGTGGTTGAGAAAATGTGGTGGGGAGGAAAACATCCGAATTCTGTGGCCTACAGAGATCAGGAATATGCAAATCCGGGAACTTATTATTTTATTCCTGACGGTGTCAATTATAATGCAGCTACCGGCACTTATACTCCGCACACAAAGCCTATCAGTTTTCAGGACTGGGCACAAAACTATCCTTATCAGGCAAGGGTGACACAGGATGAAAGTGAAGAATTCGCCAATGTCTTTGACAGGACCTTTATAAAGCTGAGATCTGTAGTTCTGGAATATGACTTCTCTTATTTGCTTAATCCAAAAGGATTTGTAAAAAACTTCACGGTAAATATATCCGGATATAATCTTGCGATGTGGAAAAAATCCAAAAATCTATACTCTGACCCTGATTTCCAGATAAAAACAGGAAATGATATCCAGGATCCATCGAGCAGATGGTTTGGAGTTGGATTCAACCTTAAATTTTAATTAAATAACATTTCAGTCAAAATGAAAAATATTATAAAATCATTAATTGTTATAGGAGCATTCGCCCTTACATCATGCGAAAGTAACCTTGATAAAATCAATGAAAATCCAAATGACCAGGCTACTATTGATCCTAAATCTCTTTTAACTTACGTTTCACAGTCTGCTTTCCAGGTAAATGGTGATAATATGTATGCTTCAAGGATGATGATCGGAATAGACGGAGAAAATGTTTATCAATACATGAAATGGAACGACTCATCTTTTGAGGTCTATTCCAATGGTCTTCTTAATACGGTTAAAATGATGCAGGAGGCTGAGAGAATCAATAATAAAAATTATATCGCGATCGGTAAATTTTTCAGGGCTTATTATTTTTTCAACTTAAGTTTAAAGTCCGGAAGCATCCCTTATTCTGAAGCAGTAAAAGGAGAGTCGGGAATTACCCAGCCTAAATATGATAGCCAGGAAGCCGTAATGTCCGGAATATTAACAGAATTAAAAGAGGCCAATGACCTTATTAACAGCAACGATAAGATAGAAGGTGATATTATTTATCAGGGAGATGCAACGAAGTGGAAAAAACTGATTAACTCTTTTCGTCTTAAGATTTTAATTACCCTTTCTAAAAAAACTACTGTAGGGAATTATAATATTGCCACAGAATTTGCCTCTATTGCAGGAAGCCAGCCTTTGATGTCTTCTATTACGGATAATGGAGAGCTTAAATTTGCAGATGCCGCTGACAGCAGATACACAATGTTTAATAACAGTGGTTATGGTTCAAGTTTGTATATGGCCGATTATTTTATTAATTTCTTTAAAAACAGACAGGATCCAAGACTATTCACATTTGCTGCCCAAACTACCGCAGCAAAAGAGGCAGGAAAACCTATTACTGATTTTACGGGATATAATGGAGGAAATCCGGTTTCCCCATATTCTGATAATGCTGCATTAGTAGCTGCAAAAAATATCTCCAAAATCAATGATCGGTTTTATAAAGATCCGACGAATGAACCTTCTTCGGTATTGAGTTATTCCGAGCTGGAATTTATTCTGGCAGAGGCCACTGCGAGAGGGTGGATTTCAGGATCTGCAAAAACACATTATGATAATGGGATTAAAGCAAGTTTCAGTTTTTATCAGACATATGTAAAAAATCCAAATCTTTATTTTTCAGGATTTAATGTGAATAATTATTTAGCTACTCCCTTAGTGGCATATGATAATTCCGCATCGTTATCCAGCCAACTGGAAAAAATTATGACCCAGAAGTACATGACGATGTTCCACCAGTCACAATGGACATCTTATTATGATTATCTGAGAACCGGCTATCCCAATTATCCTTTACAAACTGGGGTTGCTGCACCTTTACGGTTCCGATATCCTCAAAGTGAGTATAACTACAACAGTGTAAACCTGAAAGCCGCATTAGCAGCTCAATATGGAGGAACAGATAATATCAATTCCAAACCTTGGTGGTTACAATAAAACGCTAACATTTTTAATTTACTTGAAAGAAATCGCGGGAAATACTTTTATCTTGCGGTTTCTTTCTTATTTTATTTCAGCATGAACAGAAAAGAATTTTTACAGAAATCAGGTTTGTTACTGGCAGGTCTAGGAACTTC
Organism: Chryseobacterium sp. Chry.R1; assembly: GCF_039645525.1. Lineage (NCBI taxonomy): Bacteria > Pseudomonadati > Bacteroidota > Flavobacteriia > Flavobacteriales > Weeksellaceae > Chryseobacterium > Chryseobacterium sp. Chry.R1. Next base: position 1,474,139 of record NZ_CP151793.1, on the reverse strand, counting down.
AAGTGTTTTGCACCCTTCCATTTTAAAAGCGCTCACAATAGAACCCGCTGCCTTGTCTACATTTTATGACGCCGAACATGTGGTTATTCTGATGCAGGAAAACCGCTCATTTGATCACGCCTTTGGATCATTGAAAGGGGTAAGAGGATTCCTTGATAAAAAAGCATTTGTAAAACAAGACGGACATTCTGTCTTTTTCCAGAAAGGAAATGATGGAAAGTATGCTGCACCTGCACGTTTAGATTTAAGAAATACAAAATCAACATGGATGAGCTCATTGCCTCATTCGTGGTCAGACCAACAGAAAGCTTTTAACAAAGGAAAATATGATCAATGGTTACAATTTAAGGCTTCTGGAAATAAAGATTATAAAAATATCCCACTGACATTGGGATATTATAATCGTGAAGACCTCCCCTTCTACTACCAGCTTGCGGATGCATTTACGGTATTCGATCAATATTTTTGTTCATCGCTTACCGGCACCACTCCGAACCGACTTTTTCATTGGTCAGGAACTCTTAGAGAGCAGCAAAACGGCAAAGTGAAAGCAAATGTTTACAATGAAAATATTGATTATGATAGTAACCGTCAGGCAAGATGGAAAAGTTTTCCGGAAATATTAGAAGAACAAAATGTTTCATGGAAAATATATCAGAATGAAATCAGCCTTCCTAAAGGAATGTCCGGAGAACAGGAAGCATGGCTGAGCAATTTTACAGATAATCCCATCGAATGGTTTTCAGCGTTCAACGTAAAATTCTCTAAAGGATATTACACGCATATTCCTTCTATTATCAGCTACTTACAGAAGGAAATAGAAAGAAATCCTAATCAGAAAGAAAGATTGGAAAAGCTTATTGCTGAACTGAAAGAAGATCAGGTAACATATCATCCTGATAACTATGCAAAATTGTCCCAAAAGCAAAAAGATCTTCACGAAAAAGCATTTACCAATAATTCGGGAGACCCTGATTTCTGGAATCTGGAAGCAGGAAATGATGAGCATGGAGAAAAACTGGTAGTTCCTAAAGGAGATGTATTATTTCAGTTCCGTAAGGACGTTGAAGAGAAAAAGCTTCCTTTGGTTTCTTGGCTGGTTGCTCCGGAGCACTTTTCGGACCATCCGGGATCACCATGGTATGGAGCGTGGTATATTTCTGAAGTTCTAAATATCTTGACGAAGGATCCTGAAACCTGGAAAAAAACCATTTTTATAATCAATTATGATGAAAATGACGGTTATTTTGATCATGTTTTACCGTTTTCTCCGCCACTAAATCCAAGTCAGCCGGTAGACATGAATGGAAAAGAAGGGGTAGAATATGTTAATAAAGATCAGGAATATATGCTGTCATCTCAATTGAGAGATTATGAACGTATTGAAGGAACAGTTGGACTTGGTTACAGGGTTCCGATGATCATTGCTTCCCCATGGACAAAAGGAGGTTTTGTAAATTCCGAGGTTTCGGATCATACTTCTGTATTACAGTTTCTTGAGAAATTCATCAGGAAAAAATTCAGTAAAGATGTCACCATAGACAATATCAGTGACTGGAGACGAGCCATTTGTGGAGATTTGACTTCTGCTTTTAATGATTCAAATGTGACGGTCCCAAAAATGGATTATCTGAATCAAAAAGAATATACCAAAACCATTAATGCAGCCAAGAATAAGCCTGTTCCTGATCTGAAATGGCATTCTGAACATGAGCTATCTCATGCATTACTGGAAATTCAGGAGAGAGGGATAAAGCCATCCAATGCACTCCCTTACAATTACCATGTTAATCTCGCAGATAACAGTATTAAAATGGAGAACCTGAAGGAGGCAGGAGTTCCATTATTAATCTACGACAGAACAAAGCTAGATGATCATGGTAATTATTATTTTTCCTATGCTTTATACTCAAAACAAACATTGTCACACGCTGTTTATCTGGATAATTATGATTATGAAGTTTTTGGACCCAATGGTTTCTTCAGGAAATTTAAAGGTCAGCAGAAACCGGAAGTAGAGATACAAATGCTTAATGATACGAAAAATAATGAAGCTCAATTGATATTTAAAAAGAAGAAAAATGGAAATATCATGATGGATATAGAAGACCTGTATGAAAAGACCCGTAAAAAAATTGCGCTTAGTAAAGATGAAGAAAAAAGAACCCTTAACCTGAAAAAGAACAAAGGCTGGTATGACATAAAAATAAGTTCATCCGATCACATCTGGCACTTTTCAGGAAGAGTAGAGACAGGAAAAGTTTCTATTTCTGATCCACATTGGGCATAATTTCAATTGAAATTTCAAAAAAATATACAAAAGTCTTACAGCATTGTGAGACTTTTTTTCTTTTTCATTTTCTCAAATATTGAATTATTTTTTAATCGGATATAAAAAAATTAGGCATTATTATTAATAACAACAATCAAATAGTTCTCTATTTTGTGATAAAAATTCATTATGTTTCGCATTAGAAATGAGGAGGTAAGGAGTCATAAAAAAGATAAAATCTTTTATACTTTCTCTTTATTTTATTAACTTCACTTGAAAATTAATAATAACTAACTACCATGAAAAAATTCACACTTCCATTATCATTATCTTTAGTTGCGTTGGCCATTTCAGCCCATGTAAACGCACAAGATACCAACACCGACAATCACACCATTACGATTTCCGTTCCGGAAGTTGCGCTTGTTGATATTGAACCTGCGGCTACCAAAAATATTACTTTAGGATTTACAGCTCCTACAGAAGCTGGACAACCTATTGTTGCAAGCCCTGCCAATACAACACTTTGGCTTAACTACTCTTCAATAAAATCAGTTGCAGATCCATCCCGTAATGTTACCGTTCGATTAAATGCTTTAGTTCCCGGGATAGACATTCATGTTACCGCAGCAGCGGCAACAGGTGCTGGTGCGGGAACATTAGGAACGCCATCAGCTCTGATTACATTAAGTGCAGCAGACCAGACAATTATCTCTGGGATCGGAAGTGCTTATACCGGAAATGGAGCTAATAACGGCCATAATCTTACGTATGCCCTTGCAGCAGGCAGTGGACCTGGCGGAGTTGCAGCTTACGCTGATCTACAAGCTACAGCGACAACTGTTGCTACTGTAACTTATACTATTTCGGACAATTAATATCTGAAAATACATATTTGAATAAGAAGAAATCGCTTTGTCAGTTTCTTCTTGTTCATCTATTGCATGATCTTCAACTTAAAATTTTTAATAAGAATGACAAAGCGAATCTTTCTTCTTACTTTCCTGATCTTACCTTACCTATTTTTGCATGCCGGTATCGTTGTGCTTAATGGGCTTTCGCATAATTACAAGGTAGAAAACGGACAGATTTACAAAGGAAAAATAGCCTTGCAAAACACCGGTGACAAACCTCAAAATGTGAAAATATTTTTACAGGACTTCAGTTACCAGTCAAATGGTTCTATCTACTATACAACTCCGCATACGAATGAAAGGACCAATACGGATTGGATAAGGCTTAATACAACCTTTCTTACTTTAAAGGCTAAGGAAAAAACAGAGGTCTTTTATGAAATTACCGTTCCTAATCAATTAAATTCTCCCGGTAGTTACTGGAGTGTTGTCATCGTTGAACCTGTAGATGAAATAAAACCGAGTGATAGTAAGCAGGGAATTAATATTACTTCTGTTGTAAGGTATGCCATCCAGATCATAACTGATTTTGATTCCGAAAAGGTAAAACCAGATCTAAAGTTTGAAAATATTAAAGTTGAAAAAGAAGAGGGCAGACAAATATTAAAAATTGCCATCGCAAACCAAGGAGCAATCTATTGCAGATCAACGGCTTCCGTTGAGATATACAACCGAAAGAATGGTGAGAAAATAGGTACATTTTCATCACAGGCAATGGGACTATTACCGCAAACCTCCAAATCCTTTCCTATTGATATCAGTAAAATGCCTCCCGATAAATATACTGCAGTCATCATTGCAACAGATGAAGATGAAAACGCATTTGCTATCAATGTGGAACTAGAAGTAAAAAATGACTAGAAATTGGGCCTTATATCTTTTCATACTATTCCCAGTACTTATTTTTTCACAAAAACAATCCAGAGAAATTGTCAATAAAAAAGATAGTATACTACCGGGAACGGCTTCTTCTATTTCTTTTTCCCTGGAAAATACGACTTCTCAGAATAAGGTTTATGATATTGTCATTGAAACTTCAAATCAATACATTATTCCCATTTTAAAGAAGAATCAAGTTTCAATTGCAGGCGACGAAACTTACCTATATTTGGTTCCATTGCGTATAGCCACAGAAACACCGCAGGGAAAATATACCATAACATTACGAGGTTTGGGAAGTGATAAAACCGATCAATTTATTAAAACGGCAGAAATAAATGTTCTCCCGGTCAGAAAGCTTTCAGTAACGGCAATCAATTCTCCGGAATTCGTAAAAGCAGGTGAAACCATCACCTCTTCTTTTCTACTTAAAAACAGTGGAAATGTTACTGAAAAACTGATCCTGGAAAGTAAAAATGCCGTGGTAAATCACGATGCAACTCTCCTTTTACCTCCAGGCGAAGCAAAAGTAATCAACATCAGTAAGGTCACAAATCCAGATCTGGGTAAAAATGAATATCAAAATCTTAACCTGTCCGTGTATTCAGTGGATCATCCGGCAGAAACCCAAACGGCTTACAGCAGTACGAAAATTATTTCTGTTAAACCTGATGAAGATGATATATACCATCGTTTACCGGTTTCCGCCTCGATGGCTTTTATTGGAATGAAAAACAGAGGAGAATACCACGATGGCTTCCAGGGTGAATTGTATGGTAAAGGAACGCTGGATAAAGAAAATAAAGGGACATTGGAATTTCACGCTGTAACTTCCAACCCGGTTGAATTCAATTCCTTCACCCAATATGAGGAGTATTTTATTAACTACAGACGGGATGAATTTTTCGTTCATCTGGGAGACAAGACCTATTCTTCCTCTTATCTTACCGAGTATGCACGATATGGCCGTGGAGCTGAAATTCGTTATAATTTCAAAAAGGTCAGTATCGGAGGATTTTACAATCACCCTAGATTTTTCCGGGATATCAAAGATGAATTCAATGTATATTCCACATTCAGGCTTCATAAAGAATCTGAAATTACAGCAGGTTATTTGTACAAGATTCCAAGACCCGGTGAAACAAGTTTAAGTTTCAGTGGTCTGAGATTAGATTCTAACGCTCACCTTCCCTATGCTACCGGAAAATTCAAACTGAATAAAAATCTTGATGTTTCCGGTGAAGTAGCCTATAGCAAAACAGATCGAATGGAAGGAAATGCCTACATGGTTCAGCTTCTTGCCAGCTACACGAAAATCAATGGAAATCTGATGTATATGAAATCAAGTCCTGATTTTGCAGGATATTTCAGCAATACAAGCACATTTAACGGTAACATCCAGTATAAGATCTCCTCCAGGCTCAATGCATTTGCCAATTATGTTCAGGATGCCCGAAATTTTCAAAGAGATACTTTGTTTTTAGCAGCTCCTTACAGAAATTATTTTCAATATGGAATAAGCTACAGGTATCTCAAAAATGGTTCTATCATGCTATACAACGGATATCAGAAATATAAAGATCGTCTTGAACCGAGACAGTTTGACTATTATGAAAGATTCGTAAGGGTAAGTATTGATCAGCAGATTGGTATTTTTCAGGTCAATCTTCAGGGGCAATTTGGAAAGACAGATAATTACCTGAGTGGATTTACGGGAAATTCCAGCTTTTACACTGTAAATCTGGCTTTTGAAAAGGTGAAAACCTCCTTCAATGTATTTGGAAGTTACGCAATAACTTCCCGGTATCAGTTACAAGACCAGGAACAGATATACTATGGTGCCCGTGTCATAAGTAGATTTTCACCGAAAACAAATCTTAGTATTTTCTATCAGAATAACTATATCCCTGAAGAATATTTTAATGACCGCAACCTTTTTGAGGTCTTATTTCATCAGCAGATTTTTCCGGGCCATGAATTTGATGTATCAGGTAGATATGCTTTGCAGAGAGGACAATTAGGAAACAAAGATTTTATTTTTTCATTACGATACACCTGGCGTCTGAATATGCCGGTACAAAAAACTGCAGAGTACACAACACTATCTGGAAATATCGGAAATCTGGGAGTTAAAAAAGTGGAGGGCATAAGACTTACTATGGGAAATCATTTATCCATTACAGATAAAAACGGAAATTTCATTTTTAAAAATATAAATCCGGGAGACTATATTTTAGAAATCGACCGTTCAACCACTGACATTAATGATATTCCGGATATCAGCCTTCCTGCTACCGTATTGTTAACAAATAAAGAGAATATATTTAATTTTGGTTTAACCACTGCTGCCGCTATTCAGGGAGTTATTCAATTTAAGGAAACTACGGATCCCAATCAGCTCAGTTTTGCTCAGTTCCAGCTTAAGAAAGAGAAAAAAAGAAAAGAAAGCATCATTATTGAAGCTTCCAATGGAGACCAGACCTATCGTAAAATAGCTTATATAGGAGAAAATTTCGATTTCACCTATTTACGCCCGGGAGATTGGGATATTAAGTTGTATAGAAATGGCCTTGACAAACGCTACAAAATATCAATGGATGCCTTTCATTTTACCTTACATCCTTCTGAAACAAAATCCCTTGTTATTGATGTCGTAAAGCAGCAAACCGAAATTAAGTATCAAAAAGAAAGCATAAAAGTAGGATATAATACCATAAAAAAACAAAAATGAGATCACTATCAACCTTATTTTATGTGATATTTATTTCAATAATTTCAATATCTGGCAAAGCTTTTTCGCAGATCTCAGTTGCTGCGACGTTACCTATTGTAACATTATTGGATATCGAACCTGCAGGAAACATCACATTAAGTTTTGCAGCCCCTACTGAAGCAGGCCTGCCTTTGGTAAATCCAGCAGTAAATACAACAAAATGGATCAACTATACTTCGGCCATCGCTGCTGGTGGCCTCACAAGGAGAGTCACTGCATCTGTTAACCAGGTAATTCCCGGAATCAATATAAGGTTACAAGCTGCTACTGCATCCGGCTCGGGTGGAGGCACATTGGGTACTCCAGCTGCACAGGTAACCTTAACCACAACAGCAGTTAATATCATTACAGGCATAGGAGGTGCATTTACCGGAAACGGAGCTAACAATGGACACAGACTAAGCATTAGCTTAGTTCCCAGTACTTATGGAAACATAACGAGTACCAATACTCCGGTAGTCATTACCTATACCATCACCGAATAAAAAAAAGAAATGGAATACAATATGAATTTTTTAAAGAAAGGAAAGCACGCTATAAGTAGTCTGTGTGTTTTTTTATTAATCATATTGACGGGCTCTGCTCATGCACAATCTTTAACGGTAGGTGGCAGCAACTGGACCGTAAGCATCCCTCCTATCACTGAAGCAGGAACAAATTATGCCGGAACGTATGAAAGTGCAACCAATCAAATTCTTCTGGCTGCAAGTGTCCCTTTATTACTTGGTACGGCTAAGGTAACGGTACGCTATATACCGGATCCCACATGGAATAATTCTCTGGTTTTAAATATAAGGAGAACAGGTAACGGAACCACAGTTTGCGTATTATGCTCCATCACCGGAGGTACAACTTACCAGGCTATTACCCAAGCTGATCTTGAATTATTCAGAATTACTGCTGTATTAGCTCTTGCCTCATATAGCAATATTCCTCTTCAATTGGAATTAACGGGAGTATCTGTAACAATTCCGGCTGCAACTTATAACGCAAGGATAGTTTTTACAATAGGACCGATATAATTCAAATAAAAATCCCTGCTCAAGGTCTGAACAGGGATAAAAAGAATTATTTTTATTAGTGTTTTGCCCACCATAGCGGAGTCAGTATAGCATCTTCTGCCCCTAAAAGCTGTACAGCTTTCTGATAGCCATCGGGATCCGAATTACGGAAGCTGCTTGGATACCTTAGTCTCTGAGGAAAATTCTTAATTGAATTCGTCATATAATTACCTGTTGTAATAGCTGGTAAGTTAACTAAGGGAGTTTCCACAGCCGGATTTTCAAAAAACGGCAATCCCAGCCTTCGGTGGTCATTCCATGATTCAAGCGGAAGCCACGGCATGTTAGCCAAATACTTTTGCGTAATGATTTTAGTTAATTTATCATTTTTAAATGCTCCATTTCTGTAGATCGTATTGACTGGATAGTTAACAGAGACTGAGACCAAATTATTGGTCGCCGGATCTTTGTACTTCATTGTGTGTGTTGCTCCAGGTTCCGAAATATGATTGTATGCAACAGAAGTTCCGTCACGGTTATAATGGGTAGAAGCAATATACTGACCGTAAAATTGAGAAACCCCATTATAAGTAAAGCTATCCTGGATCCCTTTGTTATAGGCGGCTTCATCGCTCATTGGAGTTGACCATCCTTTCAAAGCAGCTTCTGCAATCAGGAAATAAGATTCCCAGCTCGCAAAAAACATCCTGGAATTAGCGCTTTCCCTGTATTGCTTACCCAACGCCGGTGCACGGCCAATTAATCCTCGTAATCCATTCCTTTGTCCTTTTTCGGCCCAGTTTCCAATAGTAAATGCATTCCAGGTATTGACTGCATTTACAGTAATGGTCGTATTATCTGAAAATTTCAGTTCTCCATAATTGGTTTTCGCATCGTTGGTATAAGTAGGATAAAGAGAATAAATAGGATTGTTGAAATCACCGGGAATGTAAAATGTTTTGTATGCCCTAGGATCCATTTTGTTCGGAATTCCATCCAGCCAATATCCTGCGGATGGATCATTAGTAAGTTTTGTGAACTGCTCATCATATCTTATTCCAATATAATCTTCGTCCCGTATTGCACTATGCTTATCAGCGCTAAGTTGATCTGCAGAATTTATACCTCCTAATCCAACATATAGATTGTTAAGAGTAGCAGATAATAACTGTGAATTCCATTCACGCGACATCACACCGGTAAGAGCATCCCATCCCGGTTTTTCCGCGACACTAAAATTTTCGGTACTTACGCTTATAAAATTATTAGTTGCCACAGCCGCCTCAAATTCTGATTTTGCCTTAACCGGATCTACTTCAGAAATTCTCATTGCTATTCTCATGCGAAGCGAATTGGCATATTTAACCCATAAATTCCATTTTAATTTATAGGCAAGATCATATTTTGAGATATTGTCCGCAGGCACCGGCTGATTAAGATCGATTTTGCCCACAGCATCTTTTAATTCCTCCAGGATATAGTAATATACTTCTTTTTCAGAATTAAAATCAGGATTAACTGCCTGAAATGCCTGGATCGGCTGAGGTCCGAAATTATCCGAAAACTCACTCATTAGATAGGCTCTCCATATACGGGCAACCTGAATCAAATTGTCATAATGAGGCAGCCCCTGACCCTTAGCTTTCTTTTCATTGGCAATTTGAATCGTAGCATTGGCATTATTCAGCCATTGTGAGATATACTTCCAATATTCCACACTCCATGCATCATTATCCGTACCGCCGGCTATACCCGTACTGAGATGCTGCCTTGCTGCTGTTTTCCAGTATAACACAAAAACTCTTTCTGCAATATTGGGATCTTGCTGTGCTCCTAAGATTGAACTGTTTAAAAAATATTCAGGCTGCACCTGATCAATATTGGCAGATAACGGATCTGTATTAATTTCTTCAAAATCTTTACATCCTGAAAATGCTACAAAAATTAATACGAGAAGTGTAATTATATATTTTTTCATGGGTATTGTATTAAAATCCTAAGGTTATGGTAAATAAATATGATCTCATGGTCGGAAAGGCAAGGTTTTCAAAACCTACCGCATTTGAACTTATAGCAAACACTGATTCGGGGTCAATTCCCTTTGCCTTACTATAGATCATCCAAACATTATTTGCTGTGAATGCCACTTTAGCGCTTTTTATCACAAACTTTTCAAACATTGTCTTTGGAAAGTTATAAGAAACCTGAATATTTCTTAGTCGTATGTTCGTTGCATCATAAATATTCTGTTCTGTAATACCTAAATTTCCTGTGGTAACCGCTTCCCAGTAATTCTGCTGTGTAATCTCTTTAGTGTTGGCTGTAAAGCCTCCATTATTTCCGGCAACGACTCCGTCCACTACAAAATTATCGCGTTTTCCGCCAGGTGCAGTATCTTTCGCTAAACCTGATTTTTGCAATGCTAATTGGGTTCCTGAGAAAAATTCTCCACCGATACGCCCGTCAATCTGAAAGGAAAGACCAAAATTTTTGTAAACAAAACTATTGGTAAAACCAAATAATGCTTTAGGAGACTGATTTCCCAAATAGAAAAGACCGGTTTCCTTTTGAGGCGCACCATTTCCATCTACGATCAGTTTACCAAAATAAGGACTGCTCGCATCTTCAACCCTCTTAAATTTGGAGCCGTATATAGCACCATATCTTCTTCCAACCTCTGCGAATATGCTTACATCATCAAATCCGCCAAGCGAATATTTAGTAACCTCTCCATCGATCTTATCAATTCTGCTTGTCATTTGGGAAAAATTGACATTCGTATTCCACGTAAAATCCTGTTTTTTAACAATATCCGTATTGAATACTACTTCAATTCCCTGATTCTGCAGACCTCCTGCATTGATCTTTTTTTTCTCATACCCTGAAAGAGGATTCATTGGCAGGTTGATCAGCTGATCAGTTGCTTTGGTATTGTAATAACTGACATCCAGTGAAATCCGGTTAAATAATCGCAGATCCAGACCAACTTCAAATGTTTTAAGTTTTTCATTCCTTAAGTTCGGATCATATAAAATCTTTTTCCGATCTGCTGTTACGTTTCCGTTAGGATCTTTTTTAACTTCAAAAGTATTGTAAAGTTCATAGGCTTCCAGCGAGTTCCCAGTTACAGCATAAGAAGCTCTTACTTTAGCAAAAGATAAAAATTTGAGCTTAGTCCCGTTTATTTTTGCAAGCATATCGGTAATAACCAATGAAGTACTTATAGAAGGATAAAAATAAGACCGGTTTTCTACCGTAAGCGTTGATGACCAATCATTCCTTGCTGTAGCATTAATAAACCAATATCCATCATAATTTATCTCTGCCGCTGCAAAAGCTGAGTTGATTTTTTTATTTAAAATAACTTCCCGTATGTCAGGATTACCTACAGAATTATTGATATTAAAAAAGTTGGGAGAAGTCAGATTGGGAGCTGAAAGATAGATCGCATTTGTCCTTGTTTCCATCATTTGTCCATATATCGATAAGGAACCACCCCATTTTCCAATAATATTGTCCTTTTTGGCATTCAAACTCGTTATATAATTATTCTCATAAAACTTTTCCTGGCTTGTATTATAAGAATTATTCAGCCTGGATCCCGTCCATGTTTTCGCATTGGCATCCAAGGAATAAAAGTCCGTTCCTAAGCGAACATCCGCACTCAGCCAGTCATTGAATTGATATTTAAGATAACCACTTAGCAAGAAGCGGTCTTTTTTATCTTCGTTCAACCTATTGTAAGAAGCCCAATAAGGATTAACTCCGTTATTTGTTATCCATCTCTGCGTAACGTTATTCTCGGTCATTCCTTCTTTGTAATCTCTTATATCAATATTTCTCGGCATTAATAAGACACTACCATAAGTATTATTATCCAAACCTCCGTTAGGACGATTATTTGCTTTAGTACTTATATACTGGATTTTCACATCAGCGGTCCATCTCTTTTGTGCCCCGAAATTAGAATTCATTTTAGCCATAAAATTCCACCTTTCATACTTCGAGTTGGGAACCTGGCTATTGTCGTATAAATAATTTCCGGAAGTATATAAGTTTGTTCCCTCGCCCAGGTTTTCCTGAAAACTTATTGTATGTTGGACACTCGTACCTGTCCTGAAAAAACCTTTGAGGTTATCATAGACTTTCATATCTGTTCCATCGATCTGAGGTCCCCAGCTGTTTGTATTATCAAGATTACTTGGCAGATTTGGAAGTCCGTTGCTTCCCTGAGCAAAGTTATTTTGCAAGTCGGGCTTCATAAATATCTTTTCAAAACCTAAACTTGTGGAGTACGTGATGCCTACTCCTCCTTTCTTTTTGCCGGATTTCGTTGTGATGAGAATAACCCCGTTTCCAGCTCTTGCTCCGTATAATGCCGATGCAGCTCCTCCTTTAAGAACAGAAATAGTTTCGATATCGTCAGGGTTAATATCACTTAAACCATTTCCCATATCAGTATCCGGGTTCCACAAATCATTATTCTTTGCCCCGTCCTGGCTCCTGCCTTTTACTCCGGCTGAATTATTAATGGGAATACCATCCACGACAATTAAAGGCTGGCTATCTCCTTCAAAGGAATTGAATCCCCTGATATTGATTCTGGAAGATGAAGCCGGTCCAAATCCGCCCTTTACAACCTGAAGTCCCGCCACCTTACCTGTTAGTGCATTGGTGACATTGTTTTCCTTAGCGTCTACTAAAGCCTGTCCTTTAACATCCTGGAAAGAATATCCCAAAGATTTCTTCTCTTTTTTCACACCATATGCAGTAACAACTACTTCATCAATTTTTGAAGTTTTAATTGAATCTGTAGATTGTGCATAAAGTCCATTGAAACAAAAGAATGCAGATTGTAGTAGACCAATCCTAAATAGTGTTTTATTCATATTATATTAATGTGATGTGACACAAACATAATATTTTAATACTATTTAACAAAGTAGCAAAATCTAAAAAGAGGAATTAATGTATAAATTTGAATCTAACACATTTATATTCAAATCAAAAAAATGACGGCAAAATAAAATATCCCACTATATTTTAACCGTAATATCGTGTTTCTGTTGCATTACAACAATTAGGAAAATCAGAATATTTACCTAACAGGCTTTTACAAATCATTTTCTGAAAAAAAAGAATAGGCAAATTGTCGGATTCGTTTTGCCTGTTCAACCTCAAACCTTGCCTTGGCAGCAATTTCCCCATAAGCAAAAGCACGCGCCATCTGAATTTTTTTAAACTTCTCTTTTGGAGTAGATTCCGATCTCATTTTCATCAGCTTGTACTCATTGGTTTGTATTTTATAGGTAGCTTCTTCAAGCTGGCGTGCTCTTTTTTCAAATTTTTCAATATGTTTATCTATCACAGAAAGTGCCTGTTCTAACGTACACTTTTCCATGTAAGAAGACCAAAGTAAAAAAGGCTCCCGAATGGGGATATATTGAATATCATCCTGAATCCAATCATCAAGCTCTTTTCGACCGTTGTCGGTAAGGGTATACTGTTCCACATTCATTTTTTCTCCCCTGATACTATTTTCAGTTTCTACCAGGTTGCTCTCTTTCATACTTTTAAGAGCATTATAAATCTGGCTAGCTGTAGCACTCCAAAACGGAACTACTGAAGTACTCAAATTTTGAGCAATTTCGTAACCTGTCATAGGGGCTATTTCCAACATAGACATAATGATGTGTTTGGTCGACATACAGATGTTTTATACAAATATACTCATTACAATTCTATTTTTTTATCAACCTCAAAATATTACTTTAAATACTATTTAAAAATAATAATACAAAAAGAATGCATTATCAAAATATTTAAATTTATTCAAATTTAATTTGGAAAATTCATTTATTTATATCTAAATTTAACATCACCATATTATTTACATCATAAAAGCAATAATCCATATTTTACAAAAACAAAGTAAAATAATATCATAAATACTATATTATGAAAGAAAAAGCAGCGTTATACTCCAAACTAAAAGAACAAAATCTAGTTCCTCTTTGGCTTGTCGAGCAAGATGTATTACCGCTACGGCCTAATCCGGCTGCAATCCCCTGGCTTTGGAAATGGGATCAACTTTATGAACTGGCAGCAGCTTCCGGAAAGCTCGTAAATCTTGAAGAAGGAGGGGACCGACGTGCTTTAGGATTAAGCAATCCAGGGCTTAATGGAAAACCTTATGCCACTGAAACTTTATGGATGGCATTACAATGGTTAAATGGTAAAGAGATCGCTCCTCCACACCGCCATATTTCACAGGCCTCAAGATTCATTATCCGAAGCGAGGGTTCTTATAGTACAGTTGAAGGAAATAGAATCTTTTTGGAAAGAGGAGATTATGTACTTAATCCCCCCATGCTGTGGCACGACCATGGCTCTACCAATGATAAACATGCGATCTGGTTAGACGCTTTAGACATTCCGCTTACCAACTATCTCAATGCCAATTTTTTTGAATCCTACCATTTGGATCAACAGGAAATAACCAAAAAAATGAATGCGTCTGTACTGAAGCATGGCAATGGTAATTACCGTCCTTTATGGGAACCTTCTAATAATGAATATCCTCCGGTATCAGTTTTTAAATGGAAAGACACCCTAAAAGCACTTAATGATCTTAAAGAAGCAGATGAAGCGAGTCCTTATGATGATGTTGCCCTGGAATACGTTAATTCATTCAATGGAAAGGCAGTCATGAAAACCTTTGGTGCATCAATACAAATGATCCGTCCTAAAGTACATACCAAAGCCCATCGTCATGTTTCCAGCAATGTATACTATGTTTTTGAAGGAAATGGCTATTCAGTGATAGATGGGGTACAATTTAACTGGTCGGAAGGGGATTTCTTTGTGATTCCTACCTGGGCCTATCATGAACATTGTAACATTTCAGAGGATTCTGATGCAATCCTATTCTCCGTAAATGATACCCCGCTGATGCAGACACTCGATAAATACAGAGAAGAACCTTATCTCGAAAACGATGGTTATCAAACCGTTCGCGAAGTCTTTAAAAGTCCTCTCTAATTCTTCTAATCAATTTAAAATTTTAAAATACATCCAATGAAATTATTAATGTTTACCGTGGGCTCTTCACAGCCCAAATTCGGGGCTTTTGTTCAGGAAAAAATCATTGATCTTAATGAAATTGCCCGCCTGGCAAAGCTTTCCCTGCCTCCCAGTATACAAGAATCTCTAAAAAGCAGTTCCGGATTATCAGATGCTGAAAAAGTTATCGCATATGCTGTGGCAAACTGGAATCAACTTCCGGAAAATGCGATTTGGAAAGAAGATCAGATTGAATGGCTTCCTATAGTAGGATCTCCCGAAAAAATTGTATGTGTGGGACTGAATTATAAGCACCATATTATGGAAATGAAAAGAGAAATGCCTTCCACACCTGTATTATTTGCTAAAATGGCAACGACATTAAACGGACATAGACAAGATGTTCCGTATATAGACCTTTCTAATTCTTTAGATTATGAAGCCGAAATGGCTGTTATTATCAGTAAAAAAGGGAAAAATATAAAAAAAGAGAACGCCTTGGACTATGTAGCTGGGTATTCATGCTTTAATGATGTAACAGTACGTGAATATCAATTTAGAACTATTCAGTGGATGCAGGGAAAAAACTTTGATGGACATGGACCTATAGGCCCTATGCTGGTAACCCCCGACGAAATAGAAGATCTTGCTGCTTCCAGAATTACCCTTCGACTCAATGGAGAAGTAATGCAGGAGTCTTTTATTGGTGATCTCATTTTTGATGTTCCCACCCTTATTGAAGCTATATCAGAAATCATGACCCTGAATCCCGGAGACATCATCGCCACTGGCACTCCCTCTGGTGTCGGATTTGGGAGAACTCCAAAAGTATTCATGCAAAGAGGAGATGTAGTGGAAGTAGAAATTACCAATATCGGCTTGCTACAAAATACGATTAAATAAATACGATTCTTAAAACATAAATCATGAGCAATACAACATTAACTCTTGAGGAGATCAAGGAATCTCTTCAACATTCCCAAAAAAAATTTCTGAATCTGTTAGACGAAGTTGTTCCCATACAAAAGCTATATATAAGGCCTTCGAGCGAAGAGTGGTCTTGTGGTATTGTATTCTGGCATATTGGTGAAGCCCGGATTTTCTTTGTAAACGAAATTCAAAAAGTATTGGATGATCCTTCTATTTCTATTGGTAGAAAAATGGATAATCCAATTCGTTTAGCCAATATAGAAGAAGCGGATAAGACTCAACCATCACCAACAGAAATCCGGGACAGGTTGGAAAAAAGCTATACCGAAATTACTCGTTTATTTGAAAAGCTGACCCCTTCCGACCTAGAAAAGGAAATTCAGCATATGAATCCTAAATTCGGATTAATGAAGCTTAGGGATTTTATTGATCATTTTATCGTTGAGCATGATGCTATCCACGTTGCCCAAATTAACAGGGTCGTGAGTCAGATCAACTAGGGATATACTATATTCACATAAAAAATAAAACTTATATGGACTCTCAAATTTCTGAGCATAAAAGGCTGGGGCAAACCCAGCCTAATTATGCACTACTATTACTGACTCTGGTATTTGCGCTAGGGTTATTGGACCGGGTAATTTTCAATGTACTTTTGGACCCTATCAGAGAGGAATTCCACCTATCAGACACTGTGATGGGTTTATTATCAGGCTTCGCTTTCGTTGCATTTTATTCTGCCATGACCTTTCCCGTTGCAAGACTTGCCGACCGATATAACAGAAGGAATATTGTGGTTACAGGACTTACTATATGGAGTGCCATGACTGCTTTTAGCGGACTTGTGGCTAATACTCTTCAGCTTACTATTGCCAGGATCATGGTTGGCTTTGGAGAGTCAATGGGGTCTGCTCCTGGTCATTCTCTTCTTTCCGATTTTTTCCCGAAAGAAAAGCGTCCTAAAGCTTTCAGCATTTATTCCGGAGGTCTTCACATTGGAATACTGTTAGGCTATATCATTGCTGGTCTTGTAGGCCAAATGTTGGGATGGCGTTATGCCTTCTTTTTTGCCGGAGCACCAGGACTTATACTTGCTCTCATTATCCGTTTAACAATGAAAGAACCATTACGAGGCAGCTCAGAAGAACATTACAAACTAAAAGAGCTTGGAATTCCTTTAAAAGAAGCCCTTAAAGACATTTTTAGCCGGCAAAGTTATCTTCTTGTACTCATCGCAACCACGATGGGAGCTTTCGTGATTTATGCATTAAGTACATGGGAAGCAACTTTCCTCAGAAGAATTTATCACTTTAATGGAAAACAAATAGGATTGATTGTAGGAGTGGTGAAAGGGGGAACGGGTCTTGCAGGTGCCTTTCTTGGAGGATGGCTTTCTAATACCTTTGGAAAGAAAGATTATAAATATATCTTACAAATCCCAGCTATAGCAACATTTTTATGTGCCGCCTTTTCTCTTGTATTCCTATTTTCCACAAATGCTGCTATGGCCATTATAGGACTCGGTATGACAACATTTTTTCTCGCATTTCATATTGGAGTATCGTGGGGTGTAGCTCAGACAGTCACACGTGTTGAAGTACGTACACTGGCTGCCGCAATATTAACCATTTCCTGCAACTTTATCGGTCATGGATTTGGCAGTTCTGTCCCAGGCTTTTTCAATGATCTTTTGTCTGAAACATATAGTGTTAATGCCATACGCTATTCATTGTTATCTGCAACAGGTGTAGCATGGCTAGCAAGTATCATTTATTGGAAAGCTTCAGGGCTTCTAAGAAAAGACATTAATACAATAGAACAAAGATAGATTTATTCTTACTGTTTTTGATACAACCTATTTTAATTGTTTATTTTAAAACTTATATCTCTATGCTTTATTCGTATAAAAAAAATTTCAGCTATTGCCTTTTACTTTTATCATACTTATTTCACGCACAAATCACCAATGATAGTATCCCATCTCCACCGATAATTCAAACAGAGATTGATGCAGGTTATAGAAAAATACTACTGTCCACAATTGTTACAAAAAAAATTGATAGACAGAAGAAATTTAATTTTCTTAACATAACAGCTGTACACAGCTTCTATACTAAAGATGATCGCCGTTTTGATGAAGTATTTAGTAATATGGCTGTAACCTATAATTACGCAGGTCCTTTTGCGGCGGGTGCCGGAATGAAATTCGTTAATACTACCGGAATTACTCCTTTTCTAACAGCACAATATTCCAAACGTACTCCAAGATTATCCGCTATAATACTTCTTTCTTACATGGTAATCAATATTCCTTTGCGGGAAGCTATTGTAATGATCAATTATCGGTATCCAATCAATCGAGATTATCAGCTCTTTACCCAGCTACTGGCCACTACCAGCTGGTTAGATTTTAAACTACACCGTAGAAGTCAGCAACAATTTCGGATAGGATTGGACAACAAAGCCTTTCAATATGGACTTGCTATAGATTTTGATCAGTATGGCTTAAATCCTGTAACCAAAACCAATGTTGGATTGTTTCTTCGAAAAGAGTTTAGATAGCTAGCATTAATAATAAATGATGATTGATGAATGATCTTTTATCATTTATCATTCATCACTGATCATTTATCTTTTATTGCTATGGTAGGGTATGGTAGGTATAGATATGTATAGGTATAGGTATAGGTATAAAACAAAAAAGTCTCATACAAATTCATGTATGAGACTTTTAATAAAAACTGGCGGCGACCTACTCTCCCGCTTGTCGCAGTACCATCGGCGCTGGTGGGCTTAACTTCTGTGTTCGGAATGGGAACAGGTGAGCCCCACCGCTAAAACCACCCTAAAGAAGGTATATAAGATATCAGAGGATAGATTTCAGATTTCAGACCTATTATAAAGTCTCTTATCTGATGTCTTGTATCTGACATCTGTTTTATCGGTAAATTTCATCACAAAGGCAAAACCAGTATTGCACTTATAAGGCCTGAGCTATGATTGATGGTTGATAAATGATGATTGATAATCATTCATCGCTTATTACTTATCATTCATAATAATAGGCTATAAATCTACGGGTAATTAGTACTACTCGGCTATGCTGTTACCAACTTTACACCTGTAGCCTATCAACGTGGTCATCTCCCACGACCCTTAAAAGATGTCTCATCTTGAGGCGAGTTTCGCACTTATATGCTTTCAGTGCTTATCTCTTCCAAACATAGCTACTCAGCGGTGCACCTGGCGGTACAACTGATACACCAGAGGTTTGTTCAATTCGGTCCTCTCGTACTAGAATCAAGCCCTCTCAAACATCTAACGCCCGCAATAGATAGAGACCGAACTGTCTCACGACGTTCTGAACCCAGCTCGCGTGCCACTTTAATGGGCGAACAGCCCAACCCTTGGGACCTTCTCCAGCCCCAGGATGTGACGAGCCGACATCGAGGTGCCGAACCTCCCCGTCGATGTGAGCTCTTGGGGAGACTAGCCTGTTATCCCCGGAGTACCTTTTATCCTATGAGCGATGGCCCTTCCATACGGAACCACCGGATCACTATGTCCTGCTTTCGCACCTGATCGACTTGTAGGTCTCACAGTCAAGCACCCTTATGCCATTACACTCTACGCACGGTTACCAAGCGTGCTGAGGGTACCTTTGAAAGCCTCCGTTACTCTTTTGGAGGCGACCACCCCAGTCAAACTACCCACCACGCAATGTCCTTCCTAAAGGAAGTTAGGCTCCAAGTAAGTAAAGGGTGGTATTTCAACGTTGACTCCACAAACACTAGCGTGCCTGCTTCATAGTCTCCCACCTATCCTACACATTACTTACTCAAAGTCAATACGAAGTTATAGTAAAGGTTCACAGGGTCTTTTCGTCCCATTGCGGGTAATCGGCATCTTCACCGATACTACAATTTCACCGAGCTCGTGGCTGAGACAGTGCCCAGATCGTTACACCATTCGTGCAGGTCGGAACTTACCCGACAAGGAATTTCGCTACCTTAGGACCGTTATAGTTACGGCCGCCGTTTACTGGGGCTTCAGTCAAACGCTTCGCTTACGCTAACGCCCTTCCTTAACCTTCCAGCACCGGGCAGGTGTCAGACCCTATACAGCATCTTTCGATTTAGCAGAGTCCTGTGTTTTTGATAAACAGTCGCCTGGGCCTCTTCACTGCGGCCACCATTGCTGATGGCGTCTCTTCTTCCGAAGTTACGAGACTATTTTGCCTAGTTCCTTAGCCACGACTCACTCGAGCACCTTAGGATTCTCTCCTCGACTACCTGTGTCGGTTTTGGTACGGGTTGCTTCACTTCGGCTTTTCTTGGAAGCACTTTCCCTGCAGCAGCTTCGCCCGAAGGCTAGGCCTTGACTATTCCGTCAGTCTCCAGCAGGTACGGCACTCCGTCCCCTTTTAGTGTGAGCAAGTATGGGAATATTAACCCATTGTCCATCCACTACCCCTTTCGGGTTCGCGTTAGGTCCCGACTAACCCTCAGCTGATTAGCATGGCTGAGGAAACCTTAGTCTTTCGGTGAGGGGGTTTCTCGCCCCTTTATCGTTACTTATGCCTACATTTTCTTTTCTGTCCGCTCCACAATACCTCACGATACTGCTTCGGCGCAAACAGAATGCTCCCCTACCAGATGTACATTGTACAAATCCATAGCTTCGGTAATATGTTTATGCCCGATTATTATCCATGCCGGACCGCTCGACTAGTGAGCTGTTACGCACTCTTTAAATGAATGGCTGCTTCCAAGCCAACATCCTAGCTGTCAATGCAGTCCAACCGCGTTGCTTCAACTTAACATATATTTGGGGACCTTAGCTGTTGGTCTGGGTTCTTTCCTCTCGGACATGGACCTTAGCACCCACGCCCTCACTGCTGATCAACATTTATTAGCATTCGGAGTTTGTCAGGAATTGGTAGGCGGTGAAACCCCCGCATCCAATCAGTAGCTCTACCTCTAATAAACTTATAATCAACGCTGCACCTAAATGCATTTCGGGAGTACGAGCTATCTCCCAGTTTGATTGGCCTTTCACCCCTACCCACAGGTCATCCGAAGACTTTTCAACGTCAACCGGTTCGGTCCTCCACTCTGTGTTACCAGAGCTTCAACCTGCCCATGGGTAGATCACAAGGTTTCGCGTCTAATCCTACTAACTATACGCCCTATTCAGACTCGCTTTCGCTCCGGCTCCGGACCTGAAGTCCTTAACCTCGCTAGTAAAATTAACTCGTAGGCTCATTATGCAAAAGGCACGCCGTCACCCAACTTGTGGGCTCCGACCGCTTGTAGGCGTACGGTTTCAGGTTCTATTTCACCCTTCTATTCGAAGTGCTTTTCACCTTTCCTTCACAGTACTTGTTCACTATCGGTCTTTCAGGAGTATTTAGCCTTGGAGGATGGTCCCCCCATATTCAGACAGGATTTCACGTGTCCCGCCCTACTCATTTATCATCTATATATACCTTTCGAATACCGGGCTATCACCGTCTATGGCCGCACTTTCCAGTACGTTCTTCTAAATATATAAAGACTTTTGGGCTAATCCGCTTTCGCTCGCCACTACTTACGGAATCTCTTCGATTTCTTTTCCTCCGGGTACTTAGATGTTTCAGTTCTCCGGGTTTGCTCCTCTTACGAGGTAATACATCTTCAATGTATTGGGTTGCCCCATTCGGACATCTGCGGATCAATTCGTGTGTGCCAATCCCCGCAGCTTTTCGCAGCTTACCACGTCCTTCGTCGCCTCTGAAAGCCTAGGCATCCGCCATACGCCCTTAACGATTTCTTTCCTATTTTTAGGTTACTCAAGCACTTATAAGTGCTCGGTTTTCTCTTTGTGATGTCTTTACCGTTAATGTCAATGATCGTATTTCTACTTCTGATCTAATTCGCAAATATTGTTTTTGGCTCTATCTGCTTTTTTAAAATTAAACCATCTATGATGGTGGAGAATAAGGGAGTCGAACCCTTGACCTCCTGCGTGCAAGGCAGGCGCTCTAGCCAGCTGAGCTAATTCCCCTCTAGTAGACTTCAGATATCAGATCCTAGATCTCAGACTTAATGTCTCATGTCTTATATCTGATGTCTTCCCGTCTTATAATTAGTAGTCTCGGGCAGGCTCGAACTGCCGACCTCTACATTATCAGTGTAGCGCTCTAACCAGCTGAGCTACGAGACTTTGTTTTAGATGTTAGATTTTAGATATCAGATGTTAGACTAATCTCTAACTTCTAATTTCTAACTTCTTTTCTAAATCTCTTCCCTTTACTAATTTCTAGTGGGTGTTGTATTTTTTTTATATATCAACCAAATAAAAAACTAAAGCTTCTCTTTAAGTAAGTACATGATACATTTAAGTACCGTTATTTTGTTTAACGTTCTTCAACGCTCTAAAATGAGATGTTCCAGCCGCACCTTCCGGTACGGCTACCTTGTTACGACTTAGCCCTAGTTACCTGTTTTACCCTAGGCAGCTCCTGTTACGGTCACCGACTTCAGGTACCCCAGACTTCCATGGCTTGACGGGCGGTGTGTACAAGGCCCGGGAACGTATTCACCGCGCCATGGCTGATGCGCGATTACTAGCGATTCCAGCTTCATAGAGTCGAGTTGCAGACTCCAATCCGAACTGAGACCAGCTTTCGAGATTAGCATCCAGTCGCCTGGTAGCAGCCCTCTGTACTGGCCATTGTATTACGTGTGTGGCCCAAGGCGTAAGGGCCGTGATGATTTGACGTCATCCCCACCTTCCTCTCTACTTGCGTAGGCAGTCTCACTAGAGTCCCCAACTGAATGATGGCAACTAGTGACAGGGGTTGCGCTCGTTGCAGGACTTAACCTAACACCTCACGGCACGAGCTGACGACAACCACGCAGCACCTTGAAAAATGTCCGAAGAAAAGCCTATTTCTAAGCCTGTCATTTCCCATTTAAGCCTTGGTAAGGTTCCTCGCGTATCATCGAATTAAACCACATAATCCACCGCTTGTGCGGGCCCCCGTCAATTCCTTTGAGTTTCAAACTTGCGTTCGTACTCCCCAGGTGGCTAACTTATCACTTTCGCTTAGTCTCTGAATCCGAAAACCCAAAAACGAGTTAGCATCGTTTACGGCGTGGACTACCAGGGTATCTAATCCTGTTCGCTCCCCACGCTTTCGTCCATCAGCGTCAGTTAAGACATGGTAACCTGCCTTCGCAATTGGTGTTCTAAGTAATATCTATGCATTTCACCGCTACACTACTTATTCCAGCTACCTCTACCTTACTCAAGACCCGCAGTATCAATGGCAGTTTCATAGTTAAGCTATGAGATTTCACCACTGACTTACGAGTCCGCCTACGGACCCTTTAAACCCAATAAATCCGGATAACGCTTGCACCCTCCGTATTACCGCGGCTGCTGGCACGGAGTTAGCCGGTGCTTATTCGTATAGTACCTTCAGCTACCCTCACGAGGGTAGGTTTATCCCTATACAAAAGAAGTTTACAACCCATAGGGCCGTCATCCTTCACGCGGGATGGCTGGATCAGGCTCTCACCCATTGTCCAATATTCCTCACTGCTGCCTCCCGTAGGAGTCTGGTCCGTGTCTCAGTACCAGTGTGGGGGATCACCCTCTCAGGCCCCCTAAAGATCATTGACTTGGTGAGCCGTTACCTCACCAACTATCTAATCTTGCGCGTGCCCATCTCTATCCACCGGAGTTTTCAATATCAAATGATGCCATCTAATATATTATGGGGTATTAATCTTCCTTTCGAAAGGCTATCCCCCTGATAAAGGTAGGTTGCACACGTGTTCCGCACCCGTGCGCCGCTCTCTAGATCCCGAAAGATCTATACCGCTCGGCTTGCGTGTTAGGCCTCCCGCTAGCGTTCATCCTGAGCCAGGATCAAACTCTCCATTGTATGTTTGTCTGACTCACTCAAAGTTTTGACGCTTTAGTTTTTCCTTACTTGGTTGTTATATTGTATTTCAATGATCTCTCTTCTTCCGCTTTTCTCTAAAGCTTTTTTCTGTCGTTTTTGCTTTAGATTTGCGAGTGCAAAAGTAATTAATGTTTTTGAACTGACCAAATGTTTTTGAAGAAAATTTTAAAGTTTTTTCTGTAACCTTAATCCCTCTCTAACACTTATCTCAATCTTACTCCGCGCTCCCTTAATTGGGACTGCAAAGATACAAACTTTTCTCAATTTTCAAAATAAATTATTATTTATTTTTTTAAATCTTCGTTTATAATTACTCTCTTCTGCGCTACCTATTATCTCTCGTTTTCAGTGGGGCAAAAGTACACCTTATTCATCACATAATCCAAATCATTTTATACTTAAATTCATATTTAGTTCATATTTGATCTTAACTCGCTGATAAGCAAGCTTAAAAATTTTGGTCCTTTTTTCTGGGTTTAGAGTGATAAAAGCAAAAACATAGGAGAAAACTGCTATAACAAGGAAAAGGAAAAAAATAAAAGCTATAAAATGAAGGGTTTCCTATGGAAAAATGGAGGGTTGAGACAGGAAAAAGAGGAAGTAGAAAGGGAAAAGTAAGGAGAAAAATGGAAAATGAAGTGCTGAAAAGTAAAGAAAAAAATATCTGACTAAAAAAAGACTGCAATAAATTCGCTTTAAACACAACAAAAAATATGATGTAGCATTTTATAAGATCAATAAGTATCAATTAATTCTTTATTCTTTATTCTTTATCATTATGCCGATATTAAAGTATAGATCATATTATATCTGTATTGCTCGAGATGGCAGGATAAAATCTGGGAGTTCAAATTTCCTAGGATTTAGATCCTGTTCCTAAAGGAAAGCTTTTTTATCAATTGCAATATACTATTGGGATATCTTTATTCCAGATAAGGTCATTCTTCCAGGCATATATTCATTAAGCTGGTACGCAATAACAATGTGGAATAATTATAATTGATAAGAGATTATTAATAATTGATGATTAAAACCTAAAAGTTGAAAATTAAAAATGGAACGTTTTTAAGTTGGCTAAACCCACTATGATTTTGGAGGCTATTATTGGAGGGGGCTAAAGCCACCTCTATTGATGAAAACTTGTAAAAGAATAAAGAGCCTAAAGTAGTAGTAGTAGTAGTAGTAGTAGTAGTAGTAGTAGTTGTTGTTGGCGGCGGCGGAGTAAAATACAAAGACCTACTAACTATGAATGATAAATGATGATTGATAGTTGATGATTGATAATTGATGGATGATCTTTTATCATTTATCATTCATCACTGATCATTTATCTTTTATTGCTATGGTAGGGTATGGTAGGTATAGATATGTATAGGTATAGGTATAGGTATAAAACAAAAAAGTCTCATACAAATTCATGTATGAGACTTTTAATAAAAACTGGCGGCGACCTACTCTCCCGCTTGTCGCAGTACCATCGGCGCTGGTGGGCTTAACTTCTGTGTTCGGAATGGGAACAGGTGAGCCCCACCGCTAAAACCACCCTAAAGAAGGTATATAAGATATCAGAGGATAGATTTCAGATTTCAGACCTATTATAAAGTCTCTTATCTGATGTCTTGTATCTGACATCTGTTTTATCGGTAAATTTCATCACAAAGGCAAAACCAGTATTGCACTTATAAGGCCTGAGCTATGATTGATGGTTGATAAATGATGATTGATAATCATTCATCGCTTATTACTTATCATTCATAATAATAGGCTATAAATCTACGGGTAATTAGTACTACTCGGCTATGCTGTTACCAACTTTACACCTGTAGCCTATCAACGTGGTCATCTCCCACGACCCTTAAAAGATGTCTCATCTTGAGGCGAGTTTCGCACTTATATGCTTTCAGTGCTTATCTCTTCCAAACATAGCTACTCAGCGGTGCACCTGGCGGTACAACTGATACACCAGAGGTTTGTTCAATTCGGTCCTCTCGTACTAGAATCAAGCCCTCTCAAACATCTAACGCCCGCAATAGATAGAGACCGAACTGTCTCACGACGTTCTGAACCCAGCTCGCGTGCCACTTTAATGGGCGAACAGCCCAACCCTTGGGACCTTCTCCAGCCCCAGGATGTGACGAGCCGACATCGAGGTGCCGAACCTCCCCGTCGATGTGAGCTCTTGGGGAGACTAGCCTGTTATCCCCGGAGTACCTTTTATCCTATGAGCGATGGCCCTTCCATACGGAACCACCGGATCACTATGTCCTGCTTTCGCACCTGATCGACTTGTAGGTCTCACAGTCAAGCACCCTTATGCCATTACACTCTACGCACGGTTACCAAGCGTGCTGAGGGTACCTTTGAAAGCCTCCGTTACTCTTTTGGAGGCGACCACCCCAGTCAAACTACCCACCACGCAATGTCCTTCCTAAAGGAAGTTAGGCTCCAAGTAAGTAAAGGGTGGTATTTCAACGTTGACTCCACAAACACTAGCGTGCCTGCTTCATAGTCTCCCACCTATCCTACACATTACTTACTCAAAGTCAATACGAAGTTATAGTAAAGGTTCACAGGGTCTTTTCGTCCCATTGCGGGTAATCGGCATCTTCACCGATACTACAATTTCACCGAGCTCGTGGCTGAGACAGTGCCCAGATCGTTACACCATTCGTGCAGGTCGGAACTTACCCGACAAGGAATTTCGCTACCTTAGGACCGTTATAGTTACGGCCGCCGTTTACTGGGGCTTCAGTCAAACGCTTCGCTTACGCTAACGCCCTTCCTTAACCTTCCAGCACCGGGCAGGTGTCAGACCCTATACAGCATCTTTCGATTTAGCAGAGTCCTGTGTTTTTGATAAACAGTCGCCTGGGCCTCTTCACTGCGGCCACCATTGCTGATGGCGTCTCTTCTTCCGAAGTTACGAGACTATTTTGCCTAGTTCCTTAGCCACGACTCACTCGAGCACCTTAGGATTCTCTCCTCGACTACCTGTGTCGGTTTTGGTACGGGTTGCTTCACTTCGGCTTTTCTTGGAAGCACTTTCCCTGCAGCAGCTTCGCCCGAAGGCTAGGCCTTGACTATTCCGTCAGTCTCCAGCAGGTACGGCACTCCGTCCCCTTTTTAGTGTGAGCAAGTATGGGAATATTAACCCATTGTCCATCCACTACCCCTTTCGGGTTCGCGTTAGGTCCCGACTAACCCTCAGCTGATTAGCATGGCTGAGGAAACCTTAGTCTTTCGGTGAGGGGTTTCTCGCCCCCTTTATCGTTACTTATGCCTACATTTTCTTTTCTGTCCGCTCCACAATACCTCACGATACTGCTTCGGCGCAAACAGAATGCTCCCCTACCAGATGTACATTGTACAAATCCATAGCTTCGGTAATATGTTTATGCCCGATTATTATCCATGCCGGACCGCTCGACTAGTGAGCTGTTACGCACTCTTTAAATGAATGGCTGCTTCCAAGCCAACATCCTAGCTGTCAATGCAGTCCAACCGCGTTGCTTCAACTTAACATATATTTGGGGACCTTAGCTGTTGGTCTGGGTTCTTTCCCTCTCGGACATGGACCTTAGCACCCACGCCCTCACTGCTGATCAACATTTATTAGCATTCGGAGTTTGTCAGGAATTGGTAGGCGGTGAAACCCCGCATCCAATCAGTAGCTCTACCTCTAATAAACTTATAATCAACGCTGCACCTAAATGCATTTCGGGAGTACGAGCTATCTCCCAGTTTGATTGGCCTTTCACCCCTACCCACAGGTCATCCGAAGACTTTTCAACGTCAACCGGTTCGGTCCTCCACTCTGTGTTACCAGAGCTTCAACCTGCCCATGGGTAGATCACAAGGTTTCGCGTCTAATCCTACTAACTATACGCCCTATTCAGACTCGCTTTCGCTCCGGCTCCGGACCTGAAGTCCTTAACCTCGCTAGTAAAATTAACTCGTAGGCTCATTATGCAAAAGGCACGCCGTCACCCAACTTGTGGGCTCCGACCGCTTGTAGGCGTACGGTTTCAGGTTCTATTTCACCCTTCTATTCGAAGTGCTTTTCACCTTTCCTTCACAGTACTTGTTCACTATCGGTCTTTCAGGAGTATTTAGCCTTGGAGGATGGTCCCCCCATATTCAGACAGGATTTCACGTGTCCCGCCCTACTCATTTATCATCTATATATACCTTTCGAATACCGGGCTATCACCGTCTATGGCCGCACTTTCCAGTACGTTCTTCTAAATATATAAAGACTTTTGGGCTAATCCGCTTTCGCTCGCCACTACTTACGGAATCTCTTCGATTTCTTTTCCTCCGGGTACTTAGATGTTTCAGTTCTCCGGGTTTGCTCCTCTTACGAGGTAATACATCTTCAATGTATTGGGTTGCCCCATTCGGACATCTGCGGATCAATTCGTGTGTGCCAATCCCCGCAGCTTTTCGCAGCTTACCACGTCCTTCGTCGCCTCTGAAAGCCTAGGCATCCGCCATACGCCCTTAACGATTTCTTTCCTATTTTTAGGTTACTCAAGCACTTATAAGTGCTCGGTTTTCTCTTTGTGATGTCTTTACCGTTAATGTCAATGATCGTATTTCTACTTCTGATCTAATTCGCAAATATTGTTTTTGGCTCTATCTGCTTTTTTAAAATTAAACCATCTATGATGGTGGAGAATAAGGAGTCGAACCCTTGACCTCCTGCGTGCAAGGCAGGCGCTCTAGCCAGCTGAGCTAATTCCCCTCTAGTAGACTTCAGATATCAGATCCTAGATCTCAGACTTAATGTCTCATGTCTTATATCTGATGTCTTCCCGTCTTATAATTAGTAGTCTCGGGCAGGCTCGAACTGCCGACCTCTACATTATCAGTGTAGCGCTCTAACCAGCTGAGCTACGAGACTTTGTTTTAGATGTTAGATTTTAGATATCAGATGTTAGACTAATCTCTAACTTCTAATTTCTAACTTCTTTTCTAAATCTCTTCCCTTTACTAATTTCTAGTGGGTGTTGTATTTTTTTTATATATCAACCAAATAAAAAACTAAAGCTTCTCTTTAAGTAAGTACATGATACATTTAAGTACCGTTATTTTGTTTAACGTTCTTCAACGCTCTAAAATGAGATGTTCCAGCCGCACCTTCCGGTACGGCTACCTTGTTACGACTTAGCCCTAGTTACCTGTTTTACCCTAGGCAGCTCCTGTTACGGTCACCGACTTCAGGTACCCCAGACTTCCATGGCTTGACGGGCGGTGTGTACAAGGCCCGGGAACGTATTCACCGCGCCATGGCTGATGCGCGATTACTAGCGATTCCAGCTTCATAGAGTCGAGTTGCAGACTCCAATCCGAACTGAGACCAGCTTTCGAGATTAGCATCCAGTCGCCTGGTAGCAGCCCTCTGTACTGGCCATTGTATTACGTGTGTGGCCCAAGGCGTAAGGGCCGTGATGATTTGACGTCATCCCCACCTTCCTCTCTACTTGCGTAGGCAGTCTCACTAGAGTCCCCAACTGAATGATGGCAACTAGTGACAGGGTTGCGCTCGTTGCAGGACTTAACCTAACACCTCACGGCACGAGCTGACGACAACCATGCAGCACCTTGAAAAATGTCCGAAGAAAAGCCTATTTCTAAGCCTGTCATTTCCCATTTAAGCCTTGGTAAGGTTCCTCGCGTATCATCGAATTAAACCACATAATCCACCGCTTGTGCGGGCCCCCGTCAATTCCTTTGAGTTTCAAACTTGCGTTCGTACTCCCCAGGTGGCTAACTTATCACTTTCGCTTAGTCTCTGAATCCGAAAACCCAAAAACGAGTTAGCATCGTTTACGGCGTGGACTACCAGGGTATCTAATCCTGTTCGCTCCCCACGCTTTCGTCCATCAGCGTCAGTTAAGACATGGTAACCTGCCTTCGCAATTGGTGTTCTAAGTAATATCTATGCATTTCACCGCTACACTACTTATTCCAGCTACCTCTACCTTACTCAAGACCCGCAGTATCAATGGCAGTTTCATAGTTAAGCTATGAGATTTCACCACTGACTTACGAGTCCGCCTACGGACCCTTTAAACCCAATAAATCCGGATAACGCTTGCACCCTCCGTATTACCGCGGCTGCTGGCACGGAGTTAGCCGGTGCTTATTCGTATAGTACCTTCAGCTACCCTCACGAGGGTAGGTTTATCCCTATACAAAAGAAGTTTACAACCCATAGGGCCGTCATCCTTCACGCGGGATGGCTGGATCAGGCTCTCACCCATTGTCCAATATTCCTCACTGCTGCCTCCCGTAGGAGTCTGGTCCGTGTCTCAGTACCAGTGTGGGGGATCACCCTCTCAGGCCCCCTAAAGATCATTGACTTGGTGAGCCGTTACCTCACCAACTATCTAATCTTGCGCGTGCCCATCTCTATCCACCGGAGTTTTCAATATCAAATGATGCCATCTAATATATTATGGGGTATTAATCTTCCTTTCGAAAGGCTATCCCCCTGATAAAGGTAGGTTGCACACGTGTTCCGCACCCGTGCGCCGCTCTCTAGACCCCGAAAGATCTATACCGCTCGGCTTGCATGTGTTAGGCCTCCCGCTAGCGTTCATCCTGAGCCAGGATCAAACTCTCCATTGTATGTTTGTCTGACTCACTCAAAGTTTTGACGCTTTAGTTTTTCCTTACTTGGTTGTTATATTGTATTTCAATGATCTCTTTTCTTCCGCTTTTCTCTAAAGCTTTTTTCTGTCGTTATTGCTTTAGATTTGCGAGTGCAAAAGTAATTAATGTTTTTGAACCGACCAAATGTTTTTGAAGAAAATTTTAAAGTTTTTTCTGTAACCTTAATCCCTCTCAAACACTTATCTCAATTTTACTCCGCGCTCCCTTAATTGGGACTGCAAAGATACAAACTTTTCTCAATTTTCAAAATAAATTATTATTTATTTTTTTAAATCTTCGTTTATAATTACTCTCTTCTGCGCTACCTACTATCTCTCGTTTTCAGTGGGGCAAAAGTACATCTTATTCATCAAACAATCCAAATCATTTTATACTTAAATTCATATTTAGTTCATATTTGATCTTAACTCGCTGATAAGCAACTCCAAAAATTTCAATGCTTTTTCCTGGATTTAGAATGATAAAGGCGAAAACATAGGAGAAAACTGCCATAACAAGGGAAATGGAAAAAAATAAAAGCTAAGAAAAGAAGGGTTTTTATCAAAAAGAAAAGTATAAAAGATGAAGAGACGGGTAAATACTAGATAAAGTTTACATATAGTATATATAAAAGAAAAACGACCTCTATGAATTTGAGGTCGTTATTTTATACACACAAGAAGATTCTTCTTACTTAGAATCTAATTTGGTATATATTAAACTTAAAAATTCAGCAAAAGATTTTTCCAGTCCAATAATATCACCTGATTTAAGGTTTAATCCACCAACTCCAGTATTATCAGATTTTACTTTGAGAGCTGACACCTGGAAATACTGATTGGTTTCATTTGTCTTAGGCTGCACTTTGATCGTAGAGCCTAATAATTTCCTTGTAGATATGGTATACACTTCACCCGGAACAACGTCTATTACAAAAAAAGATCTTGGAGATAACAAATAGTCTTTCTTATTAACACTAATTTTTTGATCTTTATCCGAGGATGCAAACAAAAATATATGATCTGTTTGTGAAACAAATTTTTCTTTTGGCAAATAATATAAATTCAATTTATAATTTGAAGGATTAAAAGCCTGATGAGATCCATCTACATTGTTAAAAGGCTGTAAAGAAATTGCATTTGCTCCGATTTCTTTTGCTTTTTTAAATATCATAGAAAAAACAGCAGCATCGTCTTTCGAAAAACCACGCACTTCAACTTCTCCCAGATATTGCGCATCTTTTATTTCCTCTTTAATTTTAAATAAAAATTTATCTGAGTTATCATTTGTTTTCTCAACTTTTGTTAAATACACATTTTGTGCATTAAAAAAATGAATGGCAAAAACAAAAATTACAATTGCAAGGTTCTTCATAGATATTTATTGTTGTGAAAGAATGCTAACACATTCTTCAAGACTATTCTCCCAATGTTTGGGTTCAATTTTATAAACTTCTTCAATTTTGTCTAAGCACATTGTACTTCTCTTAGGTCTTTTGGCCGGAGTAGGATATTGTTCAGTAGTCAGTGCATTTAATTTAACAGAAGATTCTGATAATTCAGCAATTTTTTTTGCAAACTCATACCAGGTGGTTTCAGGATAATTTGAAAAATGGAAAACACCAAAGTTCTTACGTGAGGTTTTAATAATCTCCATAATGGCCTCTGCAAGATCATTTGCGTTAGTCGGTTGTCCGAATTGGTCTGCTACAATTCCCAACTCATCCTTTTGCGAAAACAAGTTCAGCATGGTTTTTACAAAATTCTTATTGAATTCAGAATACAGCCAGGAGGTTCTTAGGATAATTGTTTGAGGGTTAATTTCCAATGCAAGTTCTTCTCCTCTTAATTTAGATGCTCCATATACCCCAATCGGATTTGTAAAGTCATCTTCTGAATAGCATAAATTTGTTTCTCCATCAAAAACATAGTCCGTAGAAACATGTATTAAAACTGTTTTATGTTCAGAACATGCCTGGGCAAGATATGCTACCCCATCAGCATTTACTGCAAATGCTTTTTCTTTCTCTTTTTCAGCCAGATCTACCGCTGTATACGCTGATGCATTGATACAGAAGTCCGGCTTATTATCGTAAAAGAAGGTGTCTACCTGATCTTCATCTGTAATATCAAGGGTCTGAGAGTCCGTAAAAATAAATTCATAATCACTTTCAAAATCAGGGGCTATTTTCCTTATACAATTGCCTAACTGACCATTACTGCCTATAACAACTATTTTCTTCATTATGGATTTTTTGCGTTTTGGGATCTTAAAAACTTAACTCTTGATTGAAAATCTTTTTCTTCTAAATCTACGTAGAACTTATGGAAAATTTCTTTAATATCTTCAGGATGTATATCTGATTTTCTTGTTTTAACATTAAAATAAATTACGGTTACCCATAAAACAGCATGAATTGTACTTTCATCAAGACTCTTCATAAGAATTTCAACTTTTGCAGTTCTGTCCTGTATGTCGATTGTTTTGCTGCTGATTACAACCTGGGTATTGTATCTTACTTCTTTCAGGTATGCTATTTCATTCTGTATAGCAATCCAGGTACAGCCAGTTTTTTTGGTGTACTCTTCATAAGTAAAACCATAAAATGTTTCAACGTGATCTTCTCTCGCATTAAACATATAATCCAAATACTTTACATTATTGAGATGCCCGATAGGATCGCAATCACTGAATCTGACTTTTACCGTTGTTGATACTTCTTTTTCCATTTGGCAAAAATAAAAAAACCACCCCTAAAAGAGGTGGTAAGTTTTATAAATGTTTGTTAATTTGTTAGATTATTGAACACCTAATTCTTTTTTTACAGCTGGAGTCGCATCCGGACCTCCTTTGTATACAAATGCAGAAGAGTTTGCATCCATAATGAAATCGTATCCTGCAGCTTTAGCTACTTTAGATACAGCCTCGTTTAGTTTCTTCTCAATAGGCTCGTAAGCAGCATCTTGTTTAGCCACAAAATCTTTCTGAGCTTTATCGTTCATTTGTTGAATTTCTTCTTGCATTTTAGCTAATTCAGCTTCTCTTGCTTTGTTTTCATCGGCAGTTTTCTTAGGAGCTTCCTCAGAATATTGCTTTAATTTAGCTTGTCCAGCATCTGCTTTCTTTTTGATCTCAGCTTGCTTAGTATCTAAGAAAGTCTTTAAGTCAGCATCAGCCTTTTTCTTTTCAGGCATTGCGTTAAGAACACCTATAACATCTAAAGTAGCAATTTTTTGAGCTTTTGCCATACCTACAGATACAACCATCATTACTGCTGCAAATAATACACTTAATTTTTTCATAATTGGTAAATAAATAATTTAATTTGTTTTAGATTTTTAATTTAAGTAAAAGTTAATTCCATCGATTACTTTTTACCTCTTGTATTAGTTTTTTCTTTCTTTTCTGTTCCTTTTAAAAGAATGTCTAGTACTTTGTCTGTATAGTCATATCTTTTTTGAAGAAAAATAACATTAATGTTATTGCTTTTATCAAGAACTATGCCCAAGCCATTTTTCTCGGACATGGTTTTTACAGCGTTCCAAATTTGATCCTGAAAAGGTTCAACGAGATTAGATCTCAATTTTGTAATCTCCCCGTTTGTTCCAAAGCGTAAACTTGTTGTTGTTTTAATGTTCTTGTCGAGATCCATTACTTCCTTTTCTCTCAGTTTGAGCTGGTCTCCAACTAATAACACTCTCTCATTTTCAAATGCAGATCTTTTCTTTTCATACTCAGCATTCAAACTCTGAAGTTCCGATTCCCAAGTATCAATCTGCGAATTTAATCTTGCTTCTGCCTCTTTATATTGTGGAAGCTTGTTCAAAATATATTCTGTATCAACTACTCCAATTTTCTGCGCATTGCTAAAACTGAAGAGCAAAAATAATACAAATGTGAAAATGATTTTAATTTTTTTCATGTGATCATTATAATGATTGGTTCATTAAGAAGTGTGTCTTCCATCCTGAAGGCTCTGATGAGTTTATTGGTTTATCAAATCCATAAGCAAAATCAAATCCGATCAATCCAAATGCTCCCATATATACTCTTACCCCTACCCCCACTGATCTTTTTAACTGGAAAGGATTGTAGCTTCCCCATGAATTCCAAACGTTACCTCCTTCAGCAAAGGTTAATGCATAAATTTTTGCTGTCTGATTTAATGATATCGGATATCTTAGCTCCAATGTAAATCTATTATAAATGGTACCTCCTCCTTGTGGAGTGATATCTCCCTGAGTACCATCTCCTCCGTAAGTAGAAGCATTTTCATAACCT
Organism: Chryseobacterium sp. Chry.R1; assembly: GCF_039645525.1. Taxonomy (NCBI): domain Bacteria; kingdom Pseudomonadati; phylum Bacteroidota; class Flavobacteriia; order Flavobacteriales; family Weeksellaceae; genus Chryseobacterium; species Chryseobacterium sp. Chry.R1. The sequence goes on along the minus strand of NZ_CP151793.1, from coordinate 1,439,416 downwards.
CTTAAAGGAATTAACTCTCTACCGTCATATCTTCCTCCGAAAAGCCCGGTTCCTCCCATATAGAATCTCTCGAAAGGTGGTGCTCCCAACTGCTTGTTATAACCATCCATGAAGCCCATTTCGGCAGAAGACCTTAGAACTAACTTACCTGCAATTTCGTTATAAACATCAGCTTTGAATTTAATTTTATAAAATTCCATCCACTTATATTTATCCGTAGGCGACATTGTAGAATAGTCTTTATTACTAAACAATGAATATGGTGGGGTTAACTTAGCAGAAAGTTCGATATTGGAACCCATTGTAGGGAATATCGGGTCGATACCTGCAGAGTTTCTGCTTAGCCCTAAATTTAAACTTAAGTTATTTGCTGAACCATAATTTTCTTGTGATCCTCCGAAATCAAACGGATAGTTTTTAAAGTCATACTTTTGATACTGAATTCCTGTATACAATGAGAAATAATCATCCGGCCATTTCAATAGTCTGTTTAACCCAACAGATGCTGAAAAAATGTTCAATCTTGAAGGGTCAGTACTTGTCGTTGTAACTGACGTACTATATCTAACAATTGAGTTATTAATACTTACAGAAAGTGCCGTTGGCTTTGTTCCGAATAACCATGGTTCAGTAAATGATACCCCATAATTCTGAAAATATTGTCCGGCCTGAGCCTGAATAGACAGGGTCTGTCCATCTCCCTGAGGTACAGGTCTGAAATCCTTAAACTTCAGGAAGTTTTTCAAAGAGAAGTTATTAAAGGTTAAACCTAATGTTCCGATAAAGCTATTTCCTCCATACCCCGCTTGTAGCTGTACTTGCGAAGATCCTTTTTCAACAAGTTTCCAGTTGATGTCTACTGTATTGTCCTGCTGATTTGGCTGGATATCCTGACCGATCTGTTGCGGATCAAAGAAAGACATACCTGCTAAATCAAAATAAGTTCTTTTGATTTCGGTTTTCTTAAATAGCTCCCCCGGTTTTGTTCTTAATGCCCTCAGAATTACATGGTCATGAGTTGTTGTATTTCCTTGCCAAGTAACTCTGTTCCAAGTTGCCTGTTCTCCTTCGTTTACTCTGATTTCCAAATTGATAGAATCACCAGATACTGATTTTTCAACAGGGGTTACATTAGAGAAAAGATAACCATTATTCATGTATACCGATTTGATATCGGAATCATCCTCCTTACCTCCATCTTCTCCAACTTTTTTGTTGAAACCTACTGCATCATAAATATCTCCTTTTTTATAACCGAGAAGTCTTTGCAAGTATTCTGTGGCATATACTGTATTTCCGGTAAAAGTGATATCTCCGATATAGTATTTTTTACCTTCTTTTAATTTTACGTTGATTTCGTAATTATTTCTTTTATTTCTCCAAACAGAATCGGACACTATAGCAGCATCTCTATAACCTAATGAGTTATAGTAGCTGATCAGGCTTTGTTTATCTTCCTGATATTTATCTTCGATAAATTTTGAGGATTTCAAGATACCACCGATCCCAAATCTTTTTTGTTTGGTTTCTTTAAATGCTTTGTTTCTAAGTTTAGAATCGCTCACATTTTCGTTCCCTTCGAACTCAATATGATCAATCTTTACTCTTTTGCCTTTATCTACATTGATGGTCCAGTCCACTAAAGCAGGGTCATTTGCATTTACTTTATCCTGAATAGAAATCTTTGCATCTGCAAAACCTTTCTTAATATAGTCTTTAGGAACATTTGTTTTTAGGCTTGAAACTAAATTCTGTGTAATTTTAGTTCCCGGCTTAAGGTTATTATCCTTAGCTAGTTTCTCGCTTTTTGACTTTCCAATTCCTTTACCGGAAAATTTAACTTCTCCAAGTTCTTTTAAGTCCTGCAAGTAAAATTTCAAAACTACTGTTTCTCCTTCAATACTTTGAACATAAACCTCTACTTCTGAAAATGATTGGGTATCCCAAAGCTTTTTGATAGCATTGCTAACTTTTTGTCCGGGGATATCCACACTTTCTCCTTTAGATAATCCTGTAAATCTTAAGATTTGCGCAGGTGTATATTTCTTAACCCCATCTACAACAATGTCTTTAAGAACGTAGGTTCCTGTTTGGTTTTCTGCATGCACAGGGTTATTCACTTTTGTGCTATCCTGTGGAGTCACCTGTCCATAAAAATGTGCAGAAGCAACAAACATGATGATGGGTAATAGTCTAAACTTCATTTTATCGTAGTCTTTCTTTTCTTTAAATTTTACTGGATTTTTATTTGTTCGCCGGTTAGGCCATATCTCCTTTCTTTGTTTTGATAGTCTACAATACATTGGAAGAAAATATCTTTTGTGAAATCTGGCCACAGAACATTTAAAAACTGGAGTTCTGCATAGGCGATCTGCCAAAGAAGAAAATTACTAATTCTTATTTCACCACTGGTTCTTATTAATAAATCGACAGGTGGAAAATCTTTTGTATAGAGATAATTTTCGAATAATTTCTCATCAATATTCTCTACATCCACCTTGCCTTCTTTTACATCAGAACTTATATTTCTCACGGCATTCAGGATCTCGTTTTGCGAGCCATAACTGATCGCTAATACTAAATTACCTTTTGTGTTTTCTTTTGTTAATTCAACCACTCTTAGCAGCTGCTCTTTTACAAGAGGTGGCAGCTTATCCAGATTCCCAATAACATGCATTCTTAGCCCCTTACTGAAAATTTCTTCCGCTTCAAGCAATAATGTTTCAGTAAGCAAATTCATTAAAGTATTTACTTCATCACTCGGCCGGTTCCAATTCTCCGAAGAGAATGTATACAATGTTAAATATGGGATATTGATCTCATTACACGCATTAATGGCATTTCTCACAGCATTAATGGCATTTTTATGACCAAAAGTTCTTTCTTCACCACGAGATTTTGCCCATCTTCCATTGCCATCCATAATGATGGCAACATGTTTTGGTAAATTCTCTGAATTTATTTTATCTTTAATCAACGACATACTAATTACTCACAATAACACGGAGGTCTTCCAAAGGAGAATGTAAGACCTAAGCTAAAGGTATTCATCCAATCCTTAGATTTTGTATCTCCAACATTTCTTCCATTAACAAATGCAGCTTCTCTTTCTTTTGAAACAGCATAATAATTTCCTGTTTGCAATAAAGACCCTCCTGTTGTAGGGTTTACTATATCTCCATTATAGGTAGATACAACATCTTTAGTTAATATTTTACTATGATCCAACTGATCTGTTAATGTATATCTAAACGTAGCTTCCGCAAATATTGCCCAGCTATGGTTAAATTTATATTTTAATCCGACTCCAAAAGGAATATGCATTGTTACTTTCTTACCCAGAGAATATTCTGCTCTTGTAGTAAAATCCCTTTCATTAATCGGAGCTTGTGCTACTCCATCTGCATCTCTTCTAAAGTCATTCACTAAAGTCGCTTTAGGAGCATCAAACATTAAACCTCCAATACCCCCAAATATATAAGGGCTAACCATACTTATCTGCTCATTATTTACCGGGAAAAAATTATATTCAAATACCAAACTTGCTTCATATACATTATTCTTTCCAAATGAGTTTCTATTTCTTCTATAATCTTCTTTCGCTGCTTTATCACTGAACTGTACCTGATTATAACCTAAATCTAGTCTAACAGTTTGGTAGGGATTAAAATTAAATCTATATAATATACCACCATAAAATGGAACTCCCCAATCTGATGCTCTGCTTAAATCCAACGGCTTTTGTAAAATATAACTCGTACTTCCTATATCACCCACTAGGTTACTCATACCTAGACGAACTCCCAATTCGTTTCTTTGTGCTTTCACACCAGTCATTGTTCCAAGGACGGCCAGGAAGCTAAATAATAATTTTTTATTCATAAAAGAATATGGATTTATGGTTATTTTAAAATTTAATTTTTGCAAATATAAAACATTTTTATATTAATGATATTCTTAATGTTTAGTTAAAAACAAACAAAAAAACATAATTTGTTATAAAGTAAACGACAAAGTACCGAAAATATTCTTTTTTTAATAGAATCAATAAAAGCCTTATATAATAAACCCTCATTAAATGAGGGTTTAATGTTTTATTTTTTATTAAAAATTGCCTGTATTTTATTTCTTATTTTAATCAATAGCGGCTCTTTGTAATTTTTGTCCTCATCAAAATAGCCATAACCGTATCCGTATCCATAGCCATAACCATATCCCTGCTTTATAATATAATCATTATATACAAGACCAAGGTTTTCAATCTCATTATTATGATATTTTTCCGTAATCATTTTAAGCATATACTTTTCAGTATATTCATGACGCACCACATAGATGTTAGTATCAGAATATTTCATCAATTCATATGAGTCTGCGACAAGCCCTACCGGCGGGGAATCGATAATGATAAAATCATAAATCTCCCTTAACTCTTCAATGAATTTAATATTCTTTTTACTCATTAACAGTTCTGACGGGTTCGGAGGAATTGGCCCTGAAGTAGCAACATCAAGATTTGGAATTGTTGTTTTATTGATAATCTGGTCAATGGAAACTTCGCCTGTAAGATAATTCGAAATTCCATATTTATTATCAATTTTGAAATCACCGAATATTTTTGGTTTTCTTAGGTCCATTCCCAAAAGAATAGTCTTTTTATCACTTAAACCAAGAACTGAAGCAAGGTTAATTGAAACATATGTTTTACCTTCCCCTCCAATCGATGAAGTAATTAAAACAACTTTACTTTTTTCATTTTCATCAGACAAAAATCGCATATTCGCCCTTATTCCTCTAAATGCTTCAGAAACTGAAGACTTAGGCTGATCAAGCACGGTAAGCATATTCTCATTATTATTATTACCTACCACTCCAAGCAATGGAATTTTGGTAGCACTCAATAACTCTTTAATATTTCTTATTTTATTATCCAGCAATTCTCCGATTAAAATAAACAAAAACGGCAGAAGTAATAAACCTCCCATAATGACCAGCTTCGTTCCTTTTACATTGGGCCCGATAGGAGACTGTCCTACATTTTTGGCAGGGTCAATAACAGATATATCAGATTGATTCGTCGCCATCCTCATCTTAGTTTCATTCTGCCTTCCCAGTAAACTATTATAAGTGGCTTCAATCATATTGTACCCTCTTTCTGCATCCAAATACTTTCTTTCCTTTTCAGGGTAAGCATCAAGATCCGCATTAGCTTCAGCTACCTGTTGATTAATCTTATTGATTTCAACATTAAATCCATTATAGTAATTGCTCAAAGAGTTGGAAGAGCTCAATTTTGCATCACTGATCAACCTGTTGATTTCTTTCATAGGTTCTGAATTTGGCGTATAAATCGTAGCCATTTCTCTCCTTTTAAGATACAATGCTTTAAGTTCCGAAACTGAAGCCGTAAACATTCCGTCTTCGAATCCTGCAGCATTTGTACTGATCATTTTATCAAAATTCTGGTTCTCCAGTGTGTTCTTAATAAGATTAAGGGAGTTAATTTTACTGGTCAGGTCCGCCTTTTTTGCTTCCAATTCCTTAATCTTCGTCAGAGATTTTTCATCTCTATCTTTAATGTCGTAGAGCTTTTCCGAAGTTTTTAAATAGTTGAGAACAGTAGCACTTGAATCCAGTTTCTTTCTTACTCCTGTAAGATTATCCTGAAGATAGGTTTCCGTATTTTTATCGACGGTCATTTTATCAAGCATCCTTTTCTTCTGTAACTCACTTACAGACTTGTTAAGGAAATTTACAGTTCCATTAAGATTGAAACCTGTTTTTGTAATGATCATAATAGAATTGATCTCCTTATCAAACTCTACTCCGATGGTTGATACAATCTCATTAACGGACTGATTGACAGAACTAAGATTAACAATAATATTATCCAGTTTAATATTTGGGGTTATTGGATTCTGAAGCAATCTAAATTTTATATTAGGTGCTGTGAACCATTCTCCTACTTTAATTATTTTATTCGATGGTCTTTTAAAGCTATGAATATCCTGAAAACCCTCCACTTCATAATTATACAAATGAGTTGATTCTCCTTTATCGGGTAATACCACTTCATAAGTATTTCCTCCTTTTGGCATCAGTGTAATAGGATAATTAATCTGTTGTAGGTGTTTCTTATCAATCTGCACAAAGACCGGTGAATCGTCTTTATCCAGATAAGTAGATTTTATAGATCCTTTTGTAGAATAGTTAACAAAAAGATCAAGCTCCTTTACAAGAAATTCATTGTGTGATCTTGACAAAAGCATTTTTTTCAAATAAATCCCGTCTTGATTTCCTCCCTGTCCCCAAATAAAGTTAATTGACTGGTTAGGAGTAAAGTAGCTGGAAGTATTATTAGACACACTTAAAGAAAGGTTTGAAGCATAAATACTCTGTGCATAATATTTACCATACATCCATGAGATACAGTAGCCAATAAACAGCATTAAAACAAACCAATACCAGTTCTTTAATATCCTTCTTAAAAAGTGCTCAACATCAAACAATTCAAAAGAACCGGTTTTATCTTTTTGAGAATTATTCTTCTCAACGTTAGTTTCTTTTCCTGGAATCATGATATTAAAGTCTTGTTAGGATTAAATAAACTGACAACGCTGTAGTAATTAATGAAATTCCTGTTGTGATCGTCTGTACAGGGTCTTTTCCCAATCCATTCAAGCTTTTTCCTCTGGTATTAAGATAGATTTCATCACCATTTTGCACATAATAATATGGTGAATTCATTACATCTTCCCGGGTTAAATCTATTTTCGCAATTTTAATTCCTTCCGGTAATTTTCTGTGGATAACAATTGTTTTTCTATCTACACTCTTATTTAAACCTCCATTAATTGCCAGTGCTTCGGTAATGGTAAGCGTATTTTTGTGAGCCACTTTTTCTCCCGTAATAGCAACAGCTTCCGTGTCTCCAAGAATATAATAAGTTATCCCGTCCGTATTTAATCTCACCTGAGACTTTCCATCCTGGAAATTTTCATTTACTTTCTCCTGGATCTCTTTGGTGATATCTTCGATAGTACGTCCTTCTGCTTTGATGTAACCGATTCCAAAAACATTAATATCTCCATTGGAATCCACTTTTAAACCATTAAAATAGAAATTGGTATTTCCTCCGCCTCCACTTCCTCCACTTCCGCTTCCAACACGTCCTAAAGTTCCTATAGTTGTGGGATTAACCCCGGGAGCAACTGTACTACCGGAAGTATTTAAAGTAGAATAAAACTGCGCTGCATCGCCCTTTGGAGTAGTAACAATATTGAGATTCAGTATATCGTTCTTCGTGATCCTGTATACGGGAATGTTGTAAGGAACAAGACCTTCCTCATTGATCACAAGATTTTCATTAGGCTGCATATATCTTACATCTTTTTTTGTGATACAAGATGTAATGAAAAAAGGCAGGATTAAAAGGGATAAATATTTAAAATTTCTTATCATAATCAAATGTTGTTTACAAAAATAAAAATTTAATTGTTACTTCCTATTATTTCTTATCCGATAAATAAAATCCGGCAAATAAGCACCAGTAAAGCCCAGCACAAGTATCACCAATAACAACAAATTTACATTTATATGTCTTAAAAAATAAGCCACCATTACTATAAAAAGATAATAGACGACAATATAAAAACCCGATCTTCTATGGGTAAAGTCAAGCTTCAGAAGCTTATGGTGTATATGATTCTTATCCGCATCAAAGGGAGATTTTTTATTCCAAAGTCTTACAAAGATGACATTCAAAGTATCTACAATAGGTAAAATCAATATGGCTACAGCTATCGCCGGAGCTGACTGTAAGTGATACCTTGGAATATCCGGAAGCTTTTTATCTATAAATATATCGATAAAACAGATGCTTGTAAATGCCAATAAAAATCCTAACAACATAGATCCGGTATCTCCCATGAATATCTTATTGGTCCTGTAATTCGAGAGGTTATAGTATAAAAAAGCCAAAACAGCCCCAATGATAACAACGGACAATACGACCAGAGGATAATTATATTCTCCTAATCTATAATAACTTATCCCAAACAATGCACTGCATATCACTGAATACCCTCCAGCGAGTCCGTCAATACCATCAATGAGATTAAATGCATTAATAAGAACAATAAAAGTAATGACACTAAATATAACACTTACAACATACTCAAGTTCATAAATGCCAAAGATCCCAAAGAGATTTCTGATTCTTATATCAGATCCTATAACGATAAGCGTGGATACCACAATCTGGGCAACAAGCTTTTTGTAAGCTCTCATCACTACAATATCGTCCATTACTCCTACATAAAGGAGAATGAGCAATGAAGCAAATAAAAACTTATACAGATCAAAAAGTTCATAGGCAAAAATAGAAGTACAAATACCTATAGAATAGAAAATAGCAATTCCTCCAAGATTGGGAATTTTTCTCAAGTGTGAACTTCTTACCCCCGGCTCATCCATCAGATTTTTTCTTCTAGAAATTTTAATAATGGTTGGGATAGAGAAAAACGTGATTAAAAAAGAAAACAAGAATCCAAATCCTATTTTTACATAAAAAATAGAAATATCCATCTCGCTTAAGAACAATTCAAAATTCTTCATTTTTTCCTATTTAAGTACTTTCATTATGCTTTAGCACTCATTACTTAAGATCTGCTAAATAGTATCTATGAAATTTGTAATATATCGAAATGACAGTACTTACATTTGTGTTTAAATCAACTTTCTTATCAATTTTTTTTGCCCTGCAAAAAACAATAGATAAAATATCTTTTTTTTCAGTGGCAAATATAAAATATAATTCTTACCAAAACGACTATAGAACAATATATCTTTAATTTTAATATTCCTTTCCTCTATAAAATTTTTCAGCTGATCAGCCATATCATAAAAAACTTTATCATCTTTTACAAACGCCAGATAGGCCAAAAAACTATATACTCCCTCTAAAATCTGGAAGTTTTTCAGTTCCTCTTTTTTTGTTGAATAGGATGATGTTTTAAATTCAGATTCTACATCTTTTACTGCTTTGAGGATATCCAATCCTTTTTCAGTATGTGTTTTAGTGATAGAATCATTTCTTTCCAAATAGTGATAATGAAAGTTTTGCGTCTGTGCTACAATCTTACACTTGAGTAAAAGTTGTGGAATGAGCTGAATGTCTTCAAAATGCACCCCTCTTTTGAACCTTTTATCATTAAAAAGTTCCTTCCGGAACAACTTGTTGCATGCAAAATAGCTGAGATCAGAAAAAACAGAAAAGTTTTTCTCCAAATCAATTTTTTCCGGCATATTAGGAATTTGAGTAAGCTTTTGGGTAACAATTCCCGACTCGTCCACTTTTTGAATATTACAGATGACCATTTCGGCATTATGCTTTTCCGCAAGGTTAAACATTTCTTCAAACATGGTTTTTCCGACATAATCATCACTATCCACAAAACCAATATAATCTCCCGTCGCCCGATCGATGGCAAAATTCCGGGCATCGCTTAAACCTCCATTTTCTTTCTTCCAAACTTTTAGTCTTTCCGGAAAACGCTGGCCATATTCCTGTGCAATCAATCCAGAATTATCACTGCTACCATCGTCCACAACGATAATTTCAATTTCCTGCAGACTTTGATTAACCAAAGAGTCGAGACATTTAGCCAAATAATTTTCAACATTATAAACAGGAACTATGATAGAAACTTTTGAGGGAACAGTATTCATTATAAATTAAATTTTCGTCAGCCTTACATTCAACCAGCCTTTCTTTGCTTCGTCAAAATCTTTTCTTGAACAAGGAATACAACTCTCAATATTCTCATCATCTCCAAAATACCACAGATTACTAAACGTGTCACGCTTAAATGTATATTGGCTATCATCGATCAAGACATAAAAAATTTCGTAGTGCCTTTCTTTTGGGTGTGATCTTTGGATATTGATTCCTTCTATCAGATACCAGATCATCTGTGCCAACAATTGATGATTCAACTGGCTTTCCGAATATATGTTATAATTAAAAATTCCGACAGACTTCAAATTTTCACTCAACCCAATTTCCTTCATGTAAGCGCAAATTTCCCGTCTATTTAGTCCATTCACCTGTGGATTTATTGAAAAAGGTTCTCCAAAACTTTCAATTGCATCACAATTGAGAGTCACCAAATCAGCTTTTCTGAAGAAGGGTTCTGTTTTTTCCGTAGAATTCATCATTTCTGCCAGACGGACAATATCAAACTCAACTTCTTTAATCAGCTTTACAGAATCTACTTCATTCAGGTGCTTCTGATATCCCAGGTGGTGGTAATTCTTAATCGAAAAATTCTTAGCACCCAAAATTTTGCTTAGAAAAGTATGCTCATTGATATGCTCACCCTGTTTAAGAGAAATGACATTACTGATCTGTGTATAATTGATATTTTTTTGATGAAAATTCAATCCTGAAAATAAAGAAAAGGCGAAATCATTAGAACCTCCGATAATGACAGGAATTGCTCTTTTATAGTGACAGGCAGAAAGAACCTCCTGTAAGATATAATGGGAATCCTGAACAGATTTACCGGAAACAAGGTCTCCAAGATCAACGATGGGAATTTCAAAATCCAACTGTGATAATTTATAAAATTCCTTTCTTACAGAGGTAAAATCCTGTACTTCAGCATCGCCACCTGATCCTCTGTAATCTGATACGAAAAGCAAAACAATACTGTCTTCTTTTATTTCTTTGGTAATCTGGTTTCCAATCTGCCAATTCTCAGTTTTGAAATTCCTAGGGGCAATTATAAAATCTTCAAAATTCATTCTCTCTAATTAAGTCTTAAAAACCAAAAATATTAAAATAAAATCATTTAATGGTCATAAAAAAAGCCATTAACACTGTTTGTTAATGGCTTTGTAATATCATTACTTTTTATTTCTTTTTTGTGGCAGTCGCTTTTTTCTTGGCTGCCGGCTTTTTTTTCTCGGCAAAAGCATTTTTATCCTGGGCAGTAATCCACTTTTTCACCTCATCCAATGAAACTTCTTTCAGTTCTTTAGCATCATATTTTGTGTCATCTTTTTTCTTTGGAATTTTGAACATGCTCTTTCCAAACTTAATAAATGGTCCCCATCTTCCATTTTCAATAGATATTTTTTCTTTCTCCCACTGCTGAATATATCTGTTTGCTTCTTTCTCCAGTTTAGAATCAATTAATTCATTAATGTCGCTTTGAGAAAGATTATCGAAATCATACTTTTTAGGAACGTTTACAAAAATACTCTGATATTTGATAAAAGGGCCAAACCTTCCTGTTCCTTTGGTCACCGGCTCTCCCTTGTAGGTTGCAATAGGAGCATCAGCTTTTTTCTTTTCTCCTATAATTTCTTCAGCCCTGTTCTGATCTACAGAAAGCGGATCCTCTCCTTTTGGAATACTGATATACGTTTCACCCCACTTTACATAAGGACCGAATCTCCCCACACCTACTGAAACGGATTGGCCTTCATAATCTTTCAGATCAAAAGGCAGCTTGAATAGTTCCAATGCTTCTTCAAGCGTAATGGTTGCAATATTCTGCCCACTCATTAGCGATGCAAAAGTAGGCTTTTCTTCATCTTCAGTCTCCCCTATCTGGATCATAGCTCCAAATCTTCCAATTCTGGCATGAACATTTTTACCTGTTTTTGGATCAACACCCAACAGCCTATCCCCATTTGCACGGTCTGCATTTTCTTCTACATCTTCAATTCTTGGATGGAATTTGGAATAAAAATCCGTCATCATCTCCTTCCATTTCTGATCTCCGTTTGCAATTTCATCGAAACTTTCTTCAACTCTTGCCGTGAATCCGTAATCAAGAATTTCTTTAAAATGATCAATAAGAAAGTCATTGACTACCTCACCAATATCTGTAGGAACAAATTTATTTTTATCACCTCCGAATTTCTCGTCGAGTACTACCTTTTTAATTTTATCTTTTACCAAAGACATTTTCACCACTTCACGAATCTGTGGCTCAATCTCACGCTTATCAACATACTCACGGTTCTGGATGGTCTGAATGGTAGGCGCATACGTGGAAGGACGGCCTATTCCCAATTCTTCAAGCTTTCTTACCAATCCTGCTTCTGTATATCTTGCGCTGGGTCTGGTGAACTTTTCAGTTGCCGTAATTGATTTATAACTTAAAACTTCTCCTACTTTTACTTTCGGAAGTAATTTCTCATTATTTTCCTCGTCGTCATCTTCCGTTTTTACAATACCGTAAGCTTTAAGGAAACCATCAAAAATAATAACCTCACCCTGAGCTTCAAAATGCTGAGGCAAGCTCGCATTACCTATTTCAATGACCGTTTTTTCAATTTTAGCATTAGCCATCTGAGAGGCCAGCGTTCTTCTGTATATTAATTGATATAATCTGTTTAATTGAGCATCCCCAATACTTTTTACTGCGAAATCAGTCGGTCGTATCGCTTCGTGAGCCTCCTGTGCTGAAGCCGACTTTGTCGTATAATTTCTCGGAGCGGAATATTCTGCACCGTATTCAGATATAATCTGTCTTTTTGATCCTTCGATTGCTTCCTGAGAAAGATTCACGGAATCTGTTCTCATATAGGTAATGTATCCTTCTTCATACAGTCTTTGTGCAAGACGCATAGTGTTTGTTACATTATAACCTAATCTGGAAGAAGCTTCCTGCTGTAATGTAGAAGTAGTAAAAGGAGCAGATGCGGAACGCGTTCCAGGCTTTGTTTCAACATTCAGAACTTTAAACTCTGTTGTTTTTGCCTTTTCCAAAAATTTTTCAGCTTCTTCTTCTTTTTCGAAATCTTTTTTAAGTTTCGCAGCGATTTCCTGATCTTCTTTATTCAGGAAAATCCCGTCAAGCTTAAAGCTTGCTTTAGGATTGAAAGCTCGTATTTCTTTTTCTCTTTCAACAATTAATCTTACGGCTACAGACTGCACTCTACCCGCTGATAATCCCGGTTTTACTTTTTTCCAAAGAACAGGAGACATTTCAAAACCTACGATTCTGTCAAGGACTCTTCTTGCCTGTTGTGCATTAACCAGATTCTGATCGATATCTCTCGGGTTATCAATTGCTTTTAGAATAGCATTTTTAGTAATTTCATGAAAAACAATACGTTTTCTGTTTTCCGGCTTAAGCTTTAATTCATCTGCCAAATGCCATGCAATGGCTTCTCCTTCACGATCCTCATCGGAAGCAAGCCAAACAATTTCAGCTTTTTTAACAGCAGATTTTAATTCTGTTACCAATTTCTTTTTGTCAGCAGAAACTTCGTAATCAGGACTGAATGTCTCAAGGTCTATACCCATCCCTTTTTTAGGTAAATCCCGGATATGTCCGAAACTGGATTTCACCTCAAAATCCTTTCCTAAATATTTCTGAATAGTTTTTGCTTTTGCCGGGGACTCTACAATTACTAAATTTTTCGACATTCTAAAATTTTTGCAAAAGTAAAGCTTTTTTATTACATAGGTTTTGCAATACTTGTTTAATTTAAAAATGAAATGACTTTACAGGGCATTTATATACTGGTTTTATTCTTTTCAATCAAGTGATTGACTTAAAATTAATTTAGTAAAACACATCTTAATAGAATTTTTCACCTATTATTATAAGATCGGTAAATAAAGTAGTAAAAAATAAGCTGTCTCGTGATTGAAACAGCCTATTTATATTTAAATTTTTATTCTTTTATAAGCTTAATAATCTTATCCGAATTATTTATCCGGATCAAATATATTCCTGATGTCAATGCAGATAGATTAGTCTTATCATTTTCAAATTTTCCGGACATGATCAGTTGTCCCGACATATTATATATCTGATAATAATATCCTCCGGTAGTCTCCGGTGCCTTGATATGAAGTTCACTTTTTACCGGATTAGGAAAAACAGAGACCTGCTCTTTTCCCATAATATCCAAAAACTCATCTTTATTTAAAGGTGTTGCAGCTTTTGTCGCTGACAAAGATGTAATCTGAAGTTTTGTAATTACCCCTTCTTCATTTCCGTCTTCATCATATTTAACCTTTACACAACGACAGCTCATTCCAAAATAAGGGTCGTTATTATCATGAAAAGCCATAATACGGTTTGAAGAGGAAGCTGCATCGAATAACATATTTACAGAACGCCCCGTATAATTCGACGCCAATGCACCGGTCCAGAATCCGGGATATTGATAATTAAGGACGTTATAAGTTCCCTGGGCAGATTGATTCCCTGTAACACTTCTGAAACCTCTGGATCCGGAATTAGGATAATTGCCGACAGGATATGCTGACTGATTGAACATATAGCCAATCGTAGTTGTCGTGCTTGGATTTCTGACTCTCACTCCCTGATAATCGTTAACTATACTATACATGGTTGCAACATTTTTATCCTTTTTATACCATGGAGTCATTCCAAAATCTTTACCGGAAACAATTGCAACACCAGACACATCAGGAATTCTCCAGCCTTCCGGACAAGGATCAAACGGTGATTTCACACCTCCTCTTCCCCATCTGTCCGGCGCCAGATTCGGTTCAGTAGATAGCCAATCCGTTCCATTTGTATAATTAGGTGTACTGCTATTATAGGGAGCAAAAGTACTTGGAATCATATATACTAAAGGATTTCTAACAGAATAAGACAAGATTTTCGAAATTTTGTCAGACACCTTATCTGTATCCAGGAGATTTGCATTCGCAGCATAAGTATTATAAGGAACAATATAACTTCCGGACATATTATTATAAGTAGACGCAGCAAGGGTAGTATAACTAATCGTTCCGGTTGCTAAAACATTCCCAAGAAACACATTGTATGACCCTCTGTTATCAGCATACTGGAATGTTGGAATAGGATCTTTTCTTCCCCACTGATAATGAAGCCCAGTGGATGCCCTGATTCTGGATAATTCCGCAGAGGTAGGGGTAAGATTATTTACAACCATCGGAAATGCATCCGTTGCCCCCAGATTTCTGTCCATAAATTCGGTCCGGAAGGGAATATCTGCTTTATCTACATAATTGACATAATTGGTGGCATTTCCGGCCGGCAATTCTGTTGTATATTGAAGACTGTTCACGGGCGTGTCAGTAACCCAAATATGCCAGCTCCAGTAAACAGGATTAGTGATATTGCCATTATGAAGAGTAACCACCGCATTTCCACTTTGATTGGGATTAATTGCAACTACAATTTTAGACCCGCTTAAACCGCCCAGCGACGCAGGAGAGGGATTAGCTATTGATACATTACTAATTAAACTTGTATTAGTTGTCCAAAGTACATTTACCTTAAGGTTGTTATAATTGGAAGGATCAAGAATCTCCTGATTATTAAGAAGCTGACTTTGAACTGAAAATGCTTTACTCACTGGAATCTCTATGGTAGATACAGTCGTCGCCTTAACGATCTGATAAGTATTCGGATTATTTAACCCTTCAAGATATTCATTGGAAATGTTTAAAAATTCAGTAGGAAAATCATAATTATCCACCACATACAAAGGATCTTTTACGCAACGGCATCCATTAGCTTCTGAAGTATTCATTGTTGCTAACGGCACATATTGAAATCTACCTTTTATCGTAGGGAAATTTGAATCCGGAATGTCAGGCTGGGCTTTATCCGGAATCATATATAAGCCTCTTGCAACAGTAGCAGGAGTAGCATCAAACTGTCTGGCCATCGTCGCAGTCCATATGTTGGTATGGTGCTGGTCCGCATATTGTCCGGCCTGTGTTTCAATAGCTACCTGCCCCGTTCCGGGAAACAATCCCATATCGTAACCTCCGACCTGAGAAAGGTCAAATCCGATATTGGGATACAATTTAATACCCTTCATAAATAAAGGCATATTCATATCAGTGGGTTTTATAATATGGTAGCCATTGGATTCAAAAGCATTTTTTCCCATATTAGTTCTTACTCCAAAGGGAGAAAAATCGGTCCTGATATCATCCACATAATTTGCTGAGGCAAGATTAGCAACCAAAACCGATGGAATCCGCCATCCGTTGGGACAAGGATCATAAGATGACTTATCACGGTACGGTTGAGCTGAATCATCAGTGGTATAAGTTGCGTTTATTTTCCCCTGTGAATTGTCTGACCATAGATTAAGCTCAGATAACTGGTAGTCTTTAAAATTAGAGGATTTTCCAAACCAGTTAACCATCAGATTAGCATTGTTATTATAATATGCGGGACCAGAGTTATCATCTTTATTCACATAGATAAGACTCAAAGGATTTTTTACAGAAAGCTTGATATTATTGGTCACTTCAGCATTGGATAATAAAACAAACTTCCTGAGATCATCAATTTTAATGGCATTAGTAAAATTTTTTGCTCCCCGGTGCCTTATTCTTCCGATAGATCCTGATACTTCATAGAAATCATTACCCCTGTATACCAGAGAGGGTATCGGGTCTTTTCTACCCCATTGATAGAGTAAGCCTAAATTTCTGTTCCATTCTGTTCCTGTGATCGTTCCGTTTACAGAGCCTAAATCCCTATCCATCCACCTCCAGTCAGAATCAGGGATCTGTTCAATCACTCCATCGTTCCTCTGTCTTTTAATTGTTTCAAAACTTTTATAGGCAGATCCGTTAGTGGGATCATCAGTAACCCATACATGCCATGACCAAAAAATTTCGCCATTTATTCTAAATGCTATTACAGCATTTCCCTCTTTTGATTTATTTACAGGAACTTTAATTTTGGCATTCTGCCCCGTATCAAGTACTTCAAGAGCGTAATTACCTCCACTTATTATTAGCCCAGGAACATCCTCCCATAATACATCAGCCGTTAATTTTCCTTCGGGAATACCTTCACTTCCTAAATATTTATCATCTTCCCACATGGCATAGGCTTTTCTGACCGGTATAAGCAGACCGGCATATTCCTGGTTAGGATCAAAAATATAACTATTGGGCGCCTTAGTCCAATCTAAGGCAAGTGGGTTTACTTTACTTTTTACATTAAGCTGGGATGAAAAACTTTGGGTATCAGCAGAATTGATCACTCTTTGATCATAGTTTTGTGGTATCCTGACCAAAGAATCGTTAACTTTTGTGTAGTGATCACCTGGCCACTCATCATCTTTATCATATCTATACCCATTGCTACAATAGGCACTCACTGACACAAGGCAAAAAATTGCCGTCATTTTTTTTAGTATACTGTTTCTCATATCCTTAGGTTTGGTGTAGAAACACCAATACAAATTTTAAGCCCGCATCAATAAATAGTGATTTATATTATAAATATATATTTAATAAGTTAATTATTATATAAATACTATTAAATAAAACAATTATTTATAGATATTCTATTTTGATTAAAACAGCACAAAACTACAATATTATTGTATTGAATTTTAAATTTGTGGTATATTAAGTTCACAAATAATAAGGCAAAATACAGCCTGGAGCGTAAAGAAACG
This sequence comes from Chryseobacterium sp. Chry.R1, assembly GCF_039645525.1. Classification (NCBI taxonomy): domain Bacteria; kingdom Pseudomonadati; phylum Bacteroidota; class Flavobacteriia; order Flavobacteriales; family Weeksellaceae; genus Chryseobacterium; species Chryseobacterium sp. Chry.R1. The sequence goes on along the minus strand of NZ_CP151793.1, from coordinate 1,421,959 downwards.
AGCATTGATAAGGGATAACAGAAAAAAGACGCATCTTTAAAGTGCGCCTTTTTGTCAATACATTTACTTTATTGTTAAGGTAAAATATGATTTTTATAGAGGTCAATGGTGAACCTACCTGCAATAATATTTCTGAAACTGGAAAATACCACGAAGTTGAATATGGTCAATGCAATGATAAAGGAATATATTAATCTCTTTTTATTAGCCGAAACAACATACATTGCATTAGGAATCAATACAAATGAGAAACCAATAAACGCTCCCGCAAGCCTGGATGAGAACACCGGATTGTTTCTGAATATGAAATAAAAACAGATTCCAATGACAGCATAGTTCCTGTGATATTCATAATATGGATATTTTTCCTTCATGGGAGTATCAAATGCAAATAAAAAGAATGTGAGAATTGCCATTAACGCTTCGGGAATACCAAATCCCCCATTTAATCTTTGCGCCGTCTCATCCACATATCCGTTAAAACCTTCCACAAGCATACTATCGGAGGCAATATTACTCAAAAAGTTACCAAAAACCTTATACACTTCGAATGGAGACAAAAAGATCGAAACAATAATAGACACCAGCATCATTGTTTTATTTAAAGGTATGCGTGCAACCCAATACATGGGTAGAAATATATAACATACATTATGAATCCCTGAAGCTATGAATACAAAGAATAAATAATGCCATAATTTTCTTTCTTTGATATACCTGATTGCGAAGTATATAATAAAGGTTCCAAGATTCTGCCTGATCTGTCCACTTTCTCCAATGAAGAAATTGGGAATAAACATAAACAGCGTAAAAGTAAATGGATAAAAAGTATTGTCTTCTGTATATTTTATCTTAAAAAATATAGCAAAAATAGCAATAACGAGTGTCAACATATAAAACGGAGCATTGAACACATTAAGCATGATCTTATTGATCAACGCATATAACCATTCTATATCAACATTCTCTGAACCTTCTATGTGAAGGGCTTTTAAAAAGATACTCCAATATTCTTTTGTATCTGAATAGATATAAATTCCTCTATAACTCCCATAATCCGGCCCAACGCTATCTCTGAGCCCGGCAATAATAATCAGGTAAACCCCTAAAAACCAAAACCACTTTTTATCAACTTTATTTCCAAAGACCTCCTGCACGCTAAAAATAAGCATGTAGATCATCGCAATGATGTAATATGGATGCAATAAACTCATGAGAGGATCAGGGAATTTTTAAATTGATGATAAGCCACTACAATCCCTGTCAGAATAAGTGGAAGGAAAAGCCTCACCTCCCAGTAAAGTCCCACCATGGTAATCATAGCAAGATAAGGCAATGAGAAAAATAAATACTTTTTAAATATCGTTTTATTGTCAGCAGATACGCCCAACAGGTATACAAAATACAAGACTATGGATCCAAATAACAGCCCCGCCAGATTGAACGGGCTTTCGAAGTTCCTGTTGATATAAAAGCCTTCTACAAAAGTGGTTTCCTGAACAACAATCATTCTCAATCCTAAATAGGCTGTTAAAAAAGAGATCACCAGAGGAATCGTTTTTGCGACCATTGTATAATTTCCTTTTCTGAGATCATCCATATCCAGGAAGAGCGCAGCAAAAAAAGCAATATTCAGACAAGCTGTCTCCCTAACGAACGTCGAAAGAAATATTAAAGCAATTAAAATATAAAAATATGCCGTCTTATTTGTATGAAAATATTTTAATGTTAAAAACACTCCTGTCAGATAACAAAAAAGTGCCATCATATCACAATTTGTAGGTGCATATTGCGTGATTACAATAAAAAACACGGCCAGCAGATGAATAACTCTTTTTAGATTGATGTTTACAAGAAGTGAAACCGGCTTCATGGAAAGTAGTTTATTAAAAACAACGGAAGAAAGAATAAAGAAGAAACTGTTCATCAGAAAAAGACCATGATAAAATGCAGTTCCGTTTTTATGGAGAAATTTCCGAAAAAAGCCCAGATAATTTTCAATAATATATCCCACAATGTCCGTAAGATACAAACTGAGATAGTTGGGAAGTACCCGATAAGCATAGACCGATGAAAACAAATAATCGGGCGGCCTTTCTGCTGTTTTCAATCTTGTGTAGGAAGACTCAAATCCATAATAGGACATTGAGAACAGCAAAACCGGAAGTATTATCGTAAATAAAAATCCGTTTATTTTTTCATCAAATATTTTCAACATATCAAAACAGCTTTTTATTCAGAATAATTTTGTTTTAAAATATATTATTAGGAGGGACATTTGCAAAAGTATAAGTTTTTTTTATTTTACCTAAACATTTTATTGATTTTAAAATAAACTTACGGGGTAAAAGTTTTGAACTAATACTTAAAAAATTAAATTTGCAAACTTGATTTTTTAATGCGATGCATCGTTTTTTTATATTTTTATACTATTTAATCTCCAAAAACAGAGTTCTATCTGCATTATTTGCAGTGGGAATTGCTTTGGTTTGCCTGTTTTTTGCATCAAAAATAAATTTCGAGGAAGACATCAATCAGATCATTCCTAAAAGTGAAAAATCTGATCTTACTGCAAAAATTCTTAAACAACTTAATTTTTCAGATAAGATCATCGTCATCATTGAGAATAAATCTTCGGAGGATAATTTTCAGCTTTCTGAAACCGCCAATACTTTTCTGGAAAAAATTTCTCCTTTACAAAAGTATGTCGGAGCGATTCAGGGAAAGGTAAATGACAGTGAAATTTCCGAGACTTTTGATTTTGTAAATCAAAACCTCCCTTTGTTTTTAGATGAAAATGACTATAAAGAAATCAACAGGAAGATTCAGAAAGACAGCATTGCAAAACAGGTAGAAAACAATTACATTTCTCTTGCTTCCCCAACAAGCCTGGTGACAAAAGAATTTATAAAAAAAGATCCTCTCGGAATTACTTTTTTAGGCATTAAAAAATTGAATGCACTTAACGTCAGCAAAGATTTTAAGCTGGAGGATAATTTTATTGTAACGAAAGACGGAAAAAATTTATTACTTTTTATTGATCCTAAAAACAAAAGTAACGATACTAAAAACAATGAATTTTTTGTAGACCAGCTCAACAAAATAAAGGATGATCTTAATAAAGAATTTAAAGGAAAAACAGAAATCAGCTACTTTGGTTCACCCGTAATTGCGGTTGCAAATGCTGAACAGATAAAAAAGGACATTCAGAATACAGTAATGATTTCCATGACTGTACTGCTGATCCTGCTTATTTATTATTTCAGGAATTTCTTCACTCCGATTATTGTTTTTCTTCCTACGGTATTTTCTGTTCTGCTGGCACTGCTTATATTATATTTTATTAAGGATAAGATCTCAGCAATTTCATTAAGTGTCGGAGCAATCCTTATCGGAATTACAATAGATTATGCCTTGCATATTCTTACACACTATAAACACAATAATAATATTGAAGAGCTCTATAAAGAAATTACCCAACCTATTATTTTAAGCAGTGCTACCACTGCGGTTTCATTCTTATGTCTTGTCTTCGTAAGATCGGAAGCCTTAAAGGATCTGGGACTATTTGCTTCCATAACGGTAATGCTTTCTTCCATTTCAGCCCTGATTATTGTTCCCCAACTATACCACACTAAAGAAAAAGGGAAAAAAGCAAGCACAAATTTCATTGACAGGATCGGCTTTTATCCCTATGAAAAGAACAAACCCCTAATTATAGGATGCTCCCTGGTCATTATTGCCTGCTTATTTGGATTCAGGCACGTGGGTTTTAATGAAGACATTGGAGATCTAAATTACATTCCAAAGGATCTGAAAATAAGTGAAGCAAAATTACAGAAGCTTTCAGATATTACTTCAAAATCAATCTACACCATTTCCTATGGTAATTCTGAAGAAGAAGCATTAACCCGAAACACCCAACTGAACCAATTTCTGGAAAAAGAAAAAAAGGAAGGAAAAATCCTGAGCTATAATTCTCTGGGCAATGTAGTCCTGTCTGAAAAGGATCAGCAAAAAAAGATTGAAAACTGGAAAAAATTCTGGAACGACCAAAAGAAAAATCAAACGGTTTCAGAATTGGTAAGCAATGGAAACAAATTTGGATTTAATAGTTCAGCTTTTAAGCAATTTACAGAACTTTTAAACAAAAACTACTCCACCCGCAGCATTGAGGATTATGAAAAAATAAAAGCATTACAGGTATCTGAATTTTTAAGCAATGAAAAAGGATTTTATACTATTTCCAATATTATAAAAGTGGATGAAACTAAAAGAGATGCCTTTATCAGAGATGTAGAAAAAAAGCAGGATGTTCTTGCTATTGACCGCCAGCAAATGAATGAGAATTTTCTGGGATTATTGAAAAGAGATTTCAACACCCTGATCAATTATTCACTACTCGCCATCATCCTTACTATTATTGTCTTTTTCAGAAATTTTGAACTCACTGTCCTTACCATGTTCCCTATTGTATTAACAGGAGTGGTTACAGCCGGCATTCTTTATTTCTTAGGGCTGGAACTCAATATTTTCAGTACTGTAGTCTGTACCCTCATCTTTGGAGTCGGAGACGATTTCAGCATCTTTCTGACAAAGGCTATGCAAAAGGAACATACTACAGGTAAAAATGAACTTCCTACTTATAGGATCTCAATCATTTTAGCTGTTTTCACCACTATTTTATCGATCGGCTCATTGATTTTTGCCAAGCATCCGGCATTACACTCTTTGGCACTGGTGGCTTTAATAGGAATGTTTTCGGTTATTATCATTACTTCTACTTTGTATCCGTTCTGGTTCAGACTTTTAATTATTAACAGAGCAAAAAAGGGACTTTCTCCTATTACTTTTAGATTATTCCTTCACTCCGTGGTATCGTTTGCCTACTATGGGCTGGGAGGATTTCTTTTTTCCTTGTTTGGAGCTTTTTTTGTTAAAAATGCCAGGGGAAATACACTCAGGTATATCAAAATATTCATTGCCCGGTTTTTAACTTCTGTTTTATATAGTAATCCATTTGTAAAAAAGACGGTGATAAAAAATCCTGAAGAAGATTTCAGTAAACCTGCTATTATTATTGCCAATCATACTTCATTCCTGGATACACTGGCTCTGGCAATGACCAATTACAAGATTGTATATCTTGTAAATGATTGGGTGTATAACTCACCTATTTTTGGAAAACTTGTAAAGGCATTAGGTTTTTATCCGGTTTCCCAAGGTATTGAAAACGGAATTGACAAATTAAAAGAAAAAGTACAACAAGGATATTCGCTGGTAGTTTTTCCGGAAGCAGAACGTTCTTATACGAATGATATTAAAAGATTTCATAAAGGAGCTTTCTACCTTTCTGAGCAATTGAATCTGGATATTTTACCCGTGTATATTCATGGTAACTCGGAAGTATTGCCAAAAGGAGACTTTATCATTTATGATGGAAGCATTACGGTAAAAGTAGGAAATCGTATCCATCAAAATGATGAAAGTTTTGGGTCCACGTATTCTGAACGAACAAAAAAAATAAACGCTTATTTCAGAGAAAAGTTTTCAAAGCTAAGAGAAGAGCTGGAGGATGAGGATTACTTTAAAAAGAAGCTGTTTCTGAGCTTTTTGTATAAGGAAAATGAGATTGTAAAACAGGTTAAAGAAGATTTCAGGATCAATAAATCTGCTTACTTTGAATTGAACAAGCATATTCCAAAAGACGCAACGCTTCTTCATATTGCAGATGACTACGGCCAGATTGATATCCTACTTTCTCTTCAACAGGCAAGCCGCAAGATATTCAGTTTGATTCCTGATATTGAAAAAAGAGAAATCGCTGATCATAATTATCTCGTTAAAAAAAGAAAAATAAACTATATATCCACAATTTCAGAGATTAATAAAAAGGTTGGTATACTTTTAGTTTCCAGTGATAACTATGCTTTAAACAGTATTGATCAGCTTCCTGATGTTATTATTTTCTTCAATATTAAAAACTTATTGTTTCAAAACGACGAATATAATTTATATTTTAGTTCAGAATCAATTAAAATCTATAAGAGATAACAGATAAATTATAAAATTATATTTTTGTAAACAATAAAAATTTCCATGCAGAAGAACATACTTGTCTTATACTATACACAAACGGGCCAATTAGAGGATATTGTAAAGAATATTGCCCAGCCTTTTGAGGATAAAAAGGACGAATATAATGTCACCTATTATAGCATTAAGCTTAAGGAAGACTTCCCTTTTCCATGGCCAGGTGATGTTTTTTTCAATACATTCCCGGAGTCTTATTTACAGATCCCAAGAGAAATACTTCCTCCGCCAGAAGAAGTATTGAATAAGAAATTCGATCTTATTATTTTCGGGTACCAGGTTTGGTATTTAACTCCCTCAATTCCAATTATCTCTTTCTTAAAAAGCGGTTATGCGGAAAACATTTTAAAAGACACTCCTGTTGTTACTGTTTCAGGGACCCGAAATATGTGGATGCTTTCGCAGGAAAAGCTTAAGGTATATTTAAAAAACTTAAATGCAAAACTGGTCGGAAACATTGCATTGGTAGACAGACATGACAATTATACCAGTGTATTGACTATTTTGCGCTGGTTGACAACTGGAAAAAAAGAAAAATCGGGAATGCTTCCGGCAGCAGGAATTTCCGATGAAGAGATTGCCGGAGCCGGAAAATACGGTAACATCATCAAAAGGCATTTCGATAATAACCACTATGATAATCTGCAACCTGAACTGGTAAAGAACGGAGCTGTAGAAATCAGACCTTTTTTAGTAAGGGTGGAAAAAGTAGGGAACAAAATCTTTACTGCATGGTCTAACCTTATTATCAGGAAAAAAGAAAAGCGACCAATGCTTATCAAATTCTTTAAGGTATATTTGATGGCAGCGATATGGATTATTTCCCCTATTGTTTTAGTTTTTCACATATTGTTGGCACCTCTTTTGAGATCTAAAAGAATGAAAGAAAAAAAATATTTACAAGGAATAAATTTAAAATAAGAGATGAACGACGTATTTATAACCAAAGCTTCAACATACTTACCCAATGATCCGGTTTCTAATGATGAGATGGAAAGCTATCTTGGCTTGGTCAATGACACCCCCTCTAAAGCAAGAGCTTTGATCTTAAGAAATAATCAGATTAAAACAAGATATTACGCTTTAGATAAAAACAGCCAACCTACCCATACCAATGCTCAGATCACAGCAAGAGCTGTAGAAGGGTTGTTTGATGAAAATTTCACGAAAGATGATATTCAGTTATTATCTTGTGGAACTACTTCTGCAGATCAGATTCAGCCTTCTCATGCTTCGATGGTTCATGGAGAGCTGAATGTGGGAAAATCTATAGAAATCAATACCTCAACAGGACTTTGTAATTCAGGAATGAATGCCTTTAATTATGGTTTTCTTTCTGTAAAAGCCGGTGTACGTGATAATGCGGTTTGTGTAGGTTCTGAGAGATTTTCGGCCTGGATGACAGCAGATAAATTCAATCACGAAGCAGAAAACCTGAAACTACTGGAGGAAAGACCTATTATTGCTTTTAAAAGAGAATTTTTAAGATGGATGCTTTCCGATGGTGCAGGTGCTTTATTATTAGAAAACAAACCAAGGGAAAACAGCATTTCTTTAAAAGTAGAATTCATCGATTTCTATTCTTATGCACATGAAATTGAAGCTTGTATGTATTCCGGCTGTGAAAAGCAAGAGGACGGAAGCTTAAAATCATGGGCAGATTATCCATCTGATGAATGGCTGAAGCAGTCTCTTTTTGCATTAAAGCAGGATACAAAGCTTCTGGATCAATATATATTAGTAAAAGGAGCAGAAAGTTTAAGAGCTTCTTTCGACAAGCACCAGCTAGACCCTCAAAAAATAGATCACGTCCTGGCACATATTTCATCCGGTTACTTTAAAAATGGGCTTAAGGAAGAATTTGCCAAAAAAGGAATGGATTTCCCATGGGAAAAATGGTATTATAACCTTTCCGAAGTAGGAAATATTGGAGCTGGCTCTATTTTCATTGCTTTAGAGGAACTGATGAATTCAGGAAAACTGAAAAAGGGAGAAAAAGTACTTCTTTGTGTTCCTGAAAGTGGAAGGTTTGCTTACTCCTGTGCATTATTAACGGTTTGCTAATGGAAATCAATCTGCCAACATCTGACAAAAGTTTTGTGGAAAGTTTAATTCCACAGAGGTTTCCTTTTGTCATGGTGAATGAATTAACTGAATACTCTGAGAATCATTTGGTCTCGGGTTTTACGATAAAAGAAGACAATATCTTCCTGCAGGGTGGAATCTTTCAGGCATCGGGATTGATCGAACATCAGGCTCAAAGCGTAGCTTTGCATACAGGCTATAAGTATTACCTTTTAGGTAAAGAAGCTCCAACGGGTTATATAGGAGCCATCAAATCTTTTGACGCGGAATCTTTACCCAAACTTGGAGATGAGCTAAAAACAGAAGTGGCAATCCTCAACGAAGTAATGGGAGTTACATTAGTTAACTGTATTACGAAACTGAACGGACTAACTATCGCAAGCTCTCAAATGAAAACTGTTGTAAAATAATAGCAATGAAAATTAAGGAAGACAATATCATCAATATCCATAACTTTTTACCTCATCGGGAACCGATGCTGATGGTGGATTATATTCTGGAATTAACAGAAGAAAATGTGATCACTTCCTTTCTGATAACAGCAGATAATATTTTTGTTCATAACAATGAACTTGTAGAAGCAGGGTTAATCGAAAATTCCGCACAAACATGCTCCTCTATTGTAGGCCAGAGTTTTTTTGAAGGGCCCGAAATAGAAACAAAAGTGATCGGATTCATTACCAATATTAAAAAAATCGACATCTTTTCATTACCGAAAGTGGGTGATACGATCATTTCGAAGGCATCGCTTATTTCCAAATATGAGAATATATGCAATATCTTCTGCGAAACTTTTAATAATGATGAATTATTGATAAGAGCTGAAATCAATCTGTTTATTCAAAAACTATCATAATAAAAAACAGACTATGAAAAAGCAGGATCTTCCACAGGACGAAAGTAATCTGAAATCAGCGAACATGACCGAAGTGGTATATGTTACCGATGAAAATGACAATTATACAACAGCAAACAGTATTGGCTGGGAAGCCAAAAAGCTTGCCCTTGACGAATCCATGGCTCTTATTAATGAGAGGATAGAAGAAGCCCGGCAAAACGTTGCTGCTCAGACCGTAAGTCCCATCATTTATTTCATGGAATTAAATAAAATGGATATGGCTGTCCTTTCTGCATATGTCGGAATGTGGCAGTGGCGGATAAAAAGACATACCAAACCAAAAGTATTTAGAACACTAAGCGATACTGTGCTGAAAAAATATGCTGATGCATTTGGGATCACAGTAGAAGAATTAAAAAATTTCAATGGAAGATAATAAGATAAAGTACATAATTGATACTGATTCTATCTTCCCTGAAATAAAAAAATATAAGGATGAAATTGAATTTTGAACACCACCAAACCGCTCATTGCGAAAACGGTGTTGCCTCTAATTTATTACTCTATAAAGGTATAAAATTAAGCGAACCTATGATTTTCGGAATAGGTTCGGGGTTATTTTTTGTGTATCTGCCTTTCCTAAAAGTAAACTTTGCACCGGGCTTTAGCTATCGTCCGATGCCAGGTGCTATTTTCAGCAAAGCAGCAAAAAGATTGGGTATTAAAATTAAAAGACAAAAATTCTCAAATCCTAAAGATGCCCAGGTAGCATTAGAAAAAAACTTAGAGAATAATATCCCTACAGGACTTCAGGTCGGGGTTTTTAACCTTACGTATTTCCCGGAAGAATATAAATTTCATTTTAATGCGCATAATCTTGTCGTTTATGGAAAGGAAGACGGAAGGTTTCTGATCAGTGACCCTGTAATGGATTACGTAACCACATTATCTGAGGCTGAACTCGAAAAAGTAAGATATGCAAAGGGAGCATTACCGCCAAAAGGCCACATGTATTATCCCGTTTATATCCCTGAAAACATCCATTTGGAAGAAGCCATAAAAAAAGGGATTAAAGACACCTGTAAAAATATGCTTGCTCCCGTGCCTCTCATAGGAGTAAAAGCCATGAGATGGGTTGCGAAAAGTATTCCCAAATGGGCCGAGAAAAAAGGAACGAAAGTGACCAATCATTATTTGGGGCAATTAATAAGAATGCAGGAAGAAATAGGAACCGGTGGTGGCGGATTCAGATTTATTTACGGAGCTTTTTTACAAGAAGCAGCAGAAATTCTTAAGAATGATCAATTAAGGGAGTTGTCAAAAGAAATTACAGCCATAGGTGATCTATGGAGAGACTTTGCTGTGGATATTGCCCGCGTTTATAAAAACAGGAATTCAAAAAGCAATATTTATCAGGAACTTTCGAAATCAATGCTTCATATAGCAGATCTTGAAGAAGCTTTCTATAAAAAACTAAGAAAAGCAATCTGATATGGCAGAGCATATTATTGAAATTAAAAATCTTTATAAAAAATACAAGAACTCTGATGAGTTTTCTGTCAATGATATTTCTTTAAATATCGACAAAAACGAAATCTATGGAATTCTTGGGCCAAACGGTGCGGGAAAAACGACCCTCATTTCCATGCTTTCGGGACTGATCAAGCCCACTTCCGGCCAGTTTACCATTAATGGTCTTTCACCACAGAAAAACAGTTTTAAAATAAAGCAGATCATTGGAATAGTTCCTCAGGAATATGCTCTTTATCCTACCCTTACTGCAAAAGAGAATTTGTTATTCTTTGGAAGCTTATATGGGCTCAAGCATAAAGCACTTCATAAAAGCATTGATGAATCCCTTGAAATTATGGGATTATCAAAATTTGCCAATAAAAAGGTAGAACAATTTTCAGGAGGTATGAAACGTCGTTGTAATCTTATTGCGGGAACACTTCACAATCCTAAAGTCCTTTTCCTGGATGAGCCTACCGTAGGAGTAGATGTACAATCCAAAAAAGTGATCATTGATTTCCTTCAGGAACTCAATAAAAACGGAACCTGTATTATTTATACCTCCCACCATCTTTCAGAAGCCGAGGAATTTTGTACAAAAATTGCCATTATCGACAGAGGGAAGATCCATGCTACAGGGACCCCGGAGGAGCTTGTTGCACAGATAGCTTCCGCCGAAAATCTGGAAGACGTTTTCATTTCATTAACCGGAAAAGAACTAAGAGATGTTGTTGTATAAATTGTGGAGAAGTTTTATTAAAGAAATCCTTTTATTAAAAAGGGATATCGGAGGGATCGTTATTATTTTTGTGATGCCTTTGCTGCTTATCGTTACTATTACATTGATTCAGGATTCGACTTTTAAAAATCTGGAAGGATCCAAAATACCAATCATTTTTATCGATAAGGACAAGTCTGACGTTTCTCAAAATATAAAAAAGGAACTGGAAAACAGCAAGACATTTCAGCTTCTGACCCATTACAACGAAAAGTCCGCTCGGGACGCCGTTTTTTCAGGCGAATATCAGATGGCCATTGTCATTCCTGAAGACTTAACCAAAAACCTCAATTCCAATATAGAATCCAAAGTTCAGACGATCGTAAGTTCTTTCGGACTGGAAACAGACTCCGCAGCTGTAAAAAAAACAGCTCCAAAGACAAAAGATATTCATTTATATTTTGATCCTGCAACCAATGCAGGCTTCAAAAACTCCGTGATGAATTCTGTGAATAAAATGATCTTTGAGATTGAAAATAAAAAAATTTACAAAGCTTTCCAGGATCAGCTCGGAACAACAGAAAACCTGGAAGAAAACAAGAATCTCATCAGCTTTAAAGAGATCACTCCATCGAAAGGCAATGTGGAGATAATCCCGAATTCTGTTCAGCATAACGTTCCTGCATGGACATTATTTGCTATCTTTTTCATTGTAGTCCCTCTTTCCATCAATCTGGTTAAAGAAAAAAGCCAGGGCACCAGTGTTAGAGCCAGAGTGAGTCCAACACCTTATTATATTCATATTCTCGGTAAAACATGTACTTATCTGATCATCTGTATGATTCAGTTTTTACTGATGGTTGCTGTAGGTATATACCTTTTCCCGTACATGAATCTTCCGGCTTTCGATGTGTCGGGAAAAATGTTCCACCTTATTGTGGTTACTTTATTTGCCGGGCTTGCCGCTATTGGGTTTGGAGTTTTATTGGGAACCATTGCAGATACTCAGGAACAGTCTGCACCTTTTGGCGCAACATCTGTTGTTGTATTGGCTGCTATTGGTGGAATCTGGGTTCCCGTGTTCCTGATGCCTGAATTTATGCAGCATATGGCCAAGTTCTCACCTATGAACTGGGGACTTAATGCGTATTACGATATTATTTTAAGAAACAGTGGAATCACCGATATAGCGAAAGAGCTTATTTTATTATTTTTATTTTATATCGCTATGGTCACAATTTCTATTTTTTACGAAAGGAAAAAAAATGCAGTCTAAAGAAAAAAATATTACCTTTTCTGAACAAGTCAGAGTAAGATTCAATGAAACAGATCCTTTGGGAATTGTCTGGCATGGTCATTATATTGTCTATTTCGAAGACGGAAGGGAAGCTTTTGGAAGAGAGCACGGACTTTCGTATCTCGACATCCAGAATGCCGGTTACCTTACTCCTATTGTAAAAAGCACATGCGAGCATTTTCTTCCCTTAAAATACGGAGAAACATTCAGGATAGAAACTACTTTTGTGAATTCAGTTGCGGCAAAACTGATCTTTACTTATGAAATATTCAATCAGGACAATAAACTGGTTTGCAAAGGCGAGACCATTCAGGTATTTTTAGATAATGACGGAAATTTATGCCTCTATAATCCCGACTTCTTTCAGAAATGGAAAGATAAAATGAAATTGTCATGATGAAGGAGATTTACATAATTGATTATAACTGCGTCACTCCGCTGGGTATGAACCTCAATGACAATTGGCATGCTCTGTTGCAAAACCAGTCTGGAGTTGCTCAGCATTCAATTTTAGAGAACCAGGAAGCAGTATATGCTTCAATGGTGGATACGGAAAAATTAAATACGGAATTCAACAGTCATTTTACCGACCAGAATTTCACCCGATTGGAAAAAATGTTCCTGTTGTGCTTAAAACCTTTAATAGAAAGGCACGACATTACTACAGAAACAGCTTTTATATTATCTACCACAAAGGGAAATGTGAGCTTACTAAAGAATCAACCTTCTTTACCAGAGGGGGCATTTCTTTCTGTCCTGGCACAAAAGATCGCTGATTTTTTTGGATTTAAATCAAAGCCCATTGTTGTTTCTAACGCCTGTGTTTCAGGAGTGATGGCTATTGGCGTAGCTAAAAACCTGATTCAATCGGGAAATTATAAAGATGCTTTTGTCATTGCAGGTGATGAAATCACGGAGTTTGTTATCTCCGGTTTTAACTCTTTTCAGGCTCTGGCAAAAGAACCTTGCCAGCCTTATGACAAAAATCGAAACGGAATTAATATCGGAGAGGCTGCGGCAGCGTTATATATAACTTCCGGGGCAATTTCTCCTTATCAGTTTAGGTTTAAAATTCTCGGAGATTCTGCTATTAATGACGCTAACCATATTTCAGGTCCCTCAAGAACAGGAGACGGACTGTATAAAAGTATCAGGAATGCCATGGCAGAGGCTAAAGTAGCTGCCACTGATATTGATTTTATCTCTGCACACGGAACAGCAACCCTGTATAATGATGAAATGGAAGCTATTGCTTTTAACAGAATGGAGCTTCAACATGTCCCGTTGAATAGTATGAAGGGGTTTTACGGACATTGTCTTGGTGCATCGGGATTATTAGAAAGTATCATTTCAATGGAAAGCGCTTTACACAATACCCTTCTTCCCTCCAAAAACTTTAAAGAGATGGGTGTCTCCCAACCTCTGCATATCATAAAAGAACAGCAACACTCAGAAATTAAATATATTTTAAAAACCGCTTCTGGTTTTGGAGGATGTAATGCTGCAATTGTTTTAGAAAAATGTTAAACCGGATAAGATGAAGAAAACAGCTGTTTGCACTATAGAAAATTCTACAATTACCATGAACGGGAATATGGTCTTCTCAAATCAGGAAACAACATTTCAGGAGTTTGCTAAAGAAGCCTACAAGAACCTTGATCTTAATTATCCTAAGTTCCATAAAATGGATCCGCTAAGCAAACTTGCTTTTTTAGCCGCAGAAATGCTTCTAAAAGATGAGGATAACAGCAAAACCGCTTTGGTTTTTGCCAATAAATCATCAAGCCTGGATACGGACTTTAAATATCAGGAAAGTATTAATTCCAACGAGAATTATTTTCCCAGCCCTGCGGTCTTTGTGTATACATTGCCTAACATTTGTGTAGGAGAAATAAGTATCCGACATAAAATGCAGACTGAAAATGCTTTTTTCGTTTTAGACGAATTTGATGAAAATTTTTTAAACAATTATGCCCAGCAATTACTGAAGTCCGGAAAAGCAGAAAATGTATTGTGTGGCTGGGTGGAACTATATCAGGAAAGTTATAAAGCTTTTGTATATTTGCTCGCATTATAAAATATCATTGGTAATCTGGCACATTGTTATAGGGTTACCTTAAAATAATAATTATGGAAGATTTAAAATTAGAATTAAAACACAAAATTATAGAAGTTCTTAACCTTGAAGATGTAGCTGTTGAGGAAATCAAAGACACAGACCCGTTATTTGGTGGTGGTTTAGGATTAGACTCTATTGATGCGTTAGAACTGATTGTTCTTCTGGATAAGGATTATGGAATAAAATTAGCTGATCCAAAGAAAGGAAAAGAAATTTTTCAATCTATCGATACGATGGCAAAATTCATCGAAGAAAACAGAACAAAATAATTAATGGGTCATAAAATTGCCATAACAGGAATGGGCATCATTTCTTCCGTTGGCAACAACGTGGAAGAAAATTTTATTTCGCTGACAACCGGCCGGCATGGCATTTCGGAAATACAAATGTTTGAAAGCCGCCATGCAGGACACATTAAAACAGGTGAAATAAAACAGTCTAATGAAGAACTTGTACAACACCTTCAGCTGAATGAAGACAACAATGTTACAAGAACCTCTTTATTAGGAATGATTGCCGCAAAAGAAGCTGTAGAAAATGCAGGAATTTCCGATATCAATGCCTTCAGAACAGGCCTGATTTCCTCGACAAGTGTCGGAGGAATGGATATTACTGAAAAGTATTTCTACAACTATGAAGACTTTCCTGAAAAGCAAAAATATATTGATGCTCATGATGCAGGAAACTCCTCTTTAGCCATTGCAGATTATCTGGGCTTAAAAGGAATGGTATCAACAATAAGTACCGCATGCTCATCGGCAGCGAATGCGATCATGATGGGAGCTAAGCTTATTAAAAATGGGGTGCTGGATCGTGTGATCGTAGGGGGAACAGATTCTTTATCCAAATTTACACTCAATGGGTTTAATACCCTAATGATTCTTACTGATTCTTATAATACTCCTTTCGACCAGAACAGAAAAGGTTTGAATCTAGGTGAAGCAGCAGCTTTTCTGGTGCTGGAGTCTGATGAAGTTGTAAAAAAAGAGGATAAAAAGGTTCTTGCCTACCTTTCAGGTTATGGAAATGCTAATGATGCCCATCATCAAACCGCGTCTTCTGAAAACGGACAAGGCGCTTATCTTGCGATGCAGCAGGCATTAAAGGTTTCCGGAATCGACAAAGAGGAAATTAACTACATCAATGTTCATGGGACAGCCACTCCCAATAATGATCTGTCGGAAGGAATTGCAATGATCCGTATTTTCGGAGAAGGAAATGTTCCCGAATTCAGTTCCACCAAAGCTTTTACAGGACATACATTAGCCGCTGCAGCAGGAATAGAAGCAGTTTATTCCATTTTAGCCATTCAGCACGGCATTATATTTCCGAATTTGAATTTTAAAACTCCTATGGAAGAATTCAACCTGGTTCCGGTTACTGAACTTAGGAAAAAGAATATCAACCATGTCTTATCCAACTCATTCGGATTCGGAGGAAACTGTTCAACCCTAATTTTCTCCAAGCCATGAGTTCAGTGTATATCAATGGGGCTTCATGTATTTCGGTACAGGATACATTAGCTGAAGATTTTTTTGGTCAGTTCAAACCTGAAAACTCTGTACCAATTGTAAAAGCAATAGAACCGGCATATAAAGAATTCATTCCCGCAGCAATGATCAGGAGGATGTCTAAAACGGTAAAAATGAGCTCGGTCGCATCTCACTACGCCTTGAAAGAGGCTGGAATAGAAAAACCGGATGCCATTATTGTAGGAACCGGAATGGGCTGTTCTCAGGATTCTGAAAAATTCTTAAAAAATGTAATCGACAATCAGGAGGAATTTTTAACTCCAACTTATTTTATTCAGTCGACGCACAATACCGTAGCCGGCCAGATTGCTTTGGCTCTACAATGCCACGCTTATAATTTTACTTATGTCAATACTTCTTCAGCTCTAGAGTTTTCCTTACTGGATGCCAAACTTCAGCTTACCGATGATGAGGCTGAAAATATACTTGTTGGCTCTACGGATGAACAGACTGAAAGAACAATGGAACTTTACCAGCTCCGCCACATCATTAAAAAAACCGAACATTTTCCTGTTGATTTTTTAACATCAACAACAAAAGGTGTACTATGGGGTGAAGGTTCAAGCTTTTTTGTTATTGGAAAAAATAAGACGGAAAATTCTTATGCCCAGATCAGGGACATTCAAATAACCAATAAACTTGAACAGCAGGAAACCGAAAGCTTTATTGAAGCTTTTCTCGTGAAGAATAATTTTTCTCTTACCGATATTGATGCCGTAATTTTAGGATTCAGTGGCGATCAGGAATCGGATACGTATTATAAAACAGCAATAAACCTGTTTCCTGAATCAGCATTGCTATATTATAAACATTTAAGCGGAGAATACAATACGGCAAGTGGTTTTTCAACATTTATGGCATGTCATATTCTGAAAAATCAACAAATCCCGGAGATCATGATGATCAATTCTATAAAAAAGAATGCGATTAAAAATGTGCTTTTGTACAATCATCTTTTAGGAAATGATCATAGTTTGGTATTGTTAGAAAAGGTATGATAGGATAAAAGGACGGAATTTTTAATCTTTACATTTCAAAATCGTTAAATTGTAAGCGGGTAACACCTTGTATATTCTCAATTTTTTGGATTTTTCGTTCGGCTGTGTCAAACCCCGAATAAAAAATTTTAGATTGGAAGTTCAAAAAAAACAATACAATGAAGCATTATTCAATGATCCTGTTTTATATATTCTGTAATGTATTTATTTATGCATTTCACGGGAGCTTTTGGGTATATGTATTCTGCTTTTTGCTTTTTTCGGCATTTGTGGTTTGGGGTTCCTTTGATATTAAGCTGGGCTATTTTGTGAATAGCATTACCCATAAAAAAACAAAAGTTAAAGAGGTTGCCCTTACTTTTGATGACGGACCGACTGAGTTTACCCCTCAATTTTTAGATCTGCTTCAGGAACATCACATCAAAGCAACATTTTTTTGTATTGGAAAACAAATTGAGAAATATCCTGATACGTTCAAAAGGATTATTGCTGAAGGTCATAGCATTGGAAACCATACGTATACCCATTCTAACTCAACGGGTTTTCTACCGACAGCAAAAATGACTGATGAAATAGCAAAATGTGATGAAATAATTGCATCTGCGGGAAACACAACAACCGTATTATACAGGCCTCCATTTGGAGTGACCAATCCTTCCATAGCTAAAGCAATTAAAAGAAACGGAAAAATAAGTATCGGCTGGAATGTACGATCGCTGGACACCGTTATAGAAGATGAAAGGAAAATCTACAAAAGGATTACATCTAAAATAAAACCCGGCAGCATTGTGCTTCTTCACGACACTTCAGAAAAGACGTATCGTGTTTTGGTAGATTTATTGCTATTTTTGAAGGATAAAAAGTATTCTGCCTTTACTATTGATTCAATTATAAAATCAAATAAAAAATGATTAAAAATATTGCTTTTGGAGCATTTTTATTGGTTTCAGGTTTCTTTTTTGCTCAAAACACAGCAATGACAGGAACCGAGGCAAAGGCGTTTGTAATGAAGGTATCATCTGAAACACAACAAATCAAAACGTTGCAGAGCGACTTTACCCAAACCAAAAAAATGGATTTCCTGGATAAGAACATTGTCACCTATGGTAAGATGTCTCTTAAATCGCCCAATATGCTAAGCTGGAAATACACCAAGCCTTATCAATACAGCATTGTTTTTAAGGAAAATAAAATCTTTATCAATGATCAGGGGAAGAAATCCTCTGTTGATGCAAAAAGTAAAACATTTGAAAAAATTAACAAACTTATTGTAGGAAGCTCCAATGGAAAAATGTTTAGTGATCCCGAATTCATCGTCACCTACTTCAAAAGCTCTGCTTACAATATTGCAAAATTTACTCCTAAATCTGCTCAGCTCCTGAAGTACATCAAACAGATCGAGTTATATTTTCCTAAAAATGAATCCACCGTTGCCCAGGTCAATATGCTGGAAGCATCGGGAGATACAACGAATATAGTTTTCAAAAACACAAAGATCAATGCCCCGATTTCTGCATCAGAGTTTTCTTTATAGTACTCTTCTACTGTTTTTCATATCCTGTAAGACCTATCAGCTTACTGATGTAAAACCTGCACCAGGCACTGAGAAATCTGTTGAGAACTTATATTTTTCTTCAAAAGAAGATTATGTGTATAAATGCCAGATCGATATTTATAAAAATCACGTGAGTGGAATTCTTATCATAAAAAGGATCAACGAAACGACACATCGCGTGGCATTGACATCAGATTTTGGAAATAAACTTATAGATTTTGAAATTTCAGATCAAGATTTCAAAATCAATTATATCATTCCTGATCTCGATAAGAAAATCGTAAAAAACTTCCTGAAGAATGATTTTCAACATCTTTTGAAGCAGACCTATCCGGTACAGGAAAGTTTTGAAAATGATCAATCAAAGATTTTTGTCTCTCAGGAAGACCACAACAAGTATTATCTGTTTTTTGATAAAAAGGACGGCTTGCTTCATCAGATCATGTATACAAGGAATAATAAAGCAAAAATCGATTTTAGTTTTGAAGCAAAAAAACATATATTCGCGGATAGTATCAATCTTCAACATAAAGATTTCAAGATCAATATAAAGTTAGTTCAAATAACAGAAACCGAGTAACAGATGCAAACCATTCTTACAGACTTTTATACTCTAAAATCGTACGACAAAGCGGAAAACGGAAGCTTCGTTGCCCATATCAGATTAAACAGTGATCACGAAATTTTTAAGGGACACTTCCCGGGAAATCCGGTTACGCCCGGAGTGTGCATGATGCAAATTGTAAAAGAACTTACAGAAGAGATCACCGGTTCAAAGTTGTTCTTAAAAACAGCTTCCAATGTGAAGTTTATGGCCATCATTAATCCTTTTGAAACACCCGACCTTACTGTACAGCTCGATATTAATGAAGGAGAAGATGAGATTAAAGTAAAGAACACGACTTTATTTGGCGAGACTATTGCATTAAAGATGTCTGTACATTATAAAAGATAGAAATTATGAAATTCATCTTATCGCTGGTAGCCGTATTTACATTTTTCTTTCAGTCCTCTGATCTGGAGTCATTGAGAAACAGCTATGCGAAAGCCAATCAATCGAACGCCAATACTCAGTCCTTTATCAATATCGCGGAAAAACAGTCTTCAACTGATCCCGTTATTTCCGGTTATAAAGCAGCTGCACAAATTATGGAAGCAAAGGTAACCACTGAAAAAGGAAAGAGAAAATCTTTTGTAAAAACAGGTGCAACAAGTCTTGAAAGTATTATTAAAAATAATCCTAACAATATTGAATTGAGAGTGATCCGCCTGAGCGTTCAGGAAAATATTCCTAAAATTGTAGGATACCATTCCAGTTTAAAAGATGATAAATTATTCATTCTGAACAATTACAGCAAGCAGAATCAGGCTTTAAAAAGCTATATTCAGAGATTTGCAGCGCAGTCTAAAACTTTTACTCCAGCAGACAAAGCTTCATTAAAATAAAACAATGACCCTTCCTGAAGTACAAAATACAATTTCCGAAAAGAAAATCTGTATTTTAATTCCCACCTACAACAATGAAAGAACACTGGCAAGAGTTATTGATGGTGTTTTAGAATATACTTCAAACATTATTGTGGTCAATGACGGATCCACGGATTCCACAGCTCAGATACTGAACGGCTATCCGCAAATTACAGTCATTACACTTCAGGAAAATAAAGGTAAAGGAAACGGTTTAAGAACAGGTTTCAGGAAAGCAAAAGAATCAGGATTTCATTATGCTATAACAATAGATTCTGATGGCCAGCACTACCCGGATGACATTCCGGTTTTTACAGAAGCCCTTATCAAAGAAAAAGAAGATGTTTTGCTCATCGGTAACCGAAATATGTCTCAAGACGGAATTCCTAAGAAAAGCAGCTTTGGAAACAGGTTTTCTAATTTCTGGTTTTGGTTTGAAACTGGTATTAAATTAGAAGATACCCAATCTGGCTACCGTCTGTATCCATTACTAAAGATCCCCAAGAAATATTTTACCCCAAAATTTGAGTTTGAGATTGAAGTTATTGTAAGATCTGCATGGCGGCATATTCCTGTAAAGAATGTTCCTGTTAAGGTTCTATATGACCCTGCAGAAAGGGTTTCTCATTTCAGGCCATTTAAAGATTTTACCCGGATAAGTATCCTGAATACTATTCTTGTTACGATTACCCTTTTCTACATTATCCCAAGAAATTTTATTAATAATTTCCGTAAGAAAAGTTTCAAAAAGTTCATTAAAGAAGATGTGCTTGAAAGTGATGGCAGTAACAGAACGAAAGCTTTTTCTGTTGCATTAGGTGTATTTATCGGGCTGTCACCTTTTTGGGGGTTTCAGACACTGCTTGTTATTTCCTTATCAGTATTATTTAAATTAAATAAGGTGCTGGCTTTTGTCGCATCCAATATAAGCTTACCTCCCTTTATTCCTTTTATCATTGCAATCTCTTTATTTATCGGTGCTTCTTTCGTACATGGTGAAAGCAATGTTTTTAACCAGGAATTAAATTTCGATCTGGTAAAGAATAACCTCCTTCAATATGTTATCGGGAGTATGATCCTTGCAAGCACAGCATCTGCTATTTCAGGTGCTGCAGTCTATCTTTTTCTTAATAAAGTAAATCCTGAATAATTTATTTAAATACAACCCCTGAAAATAACAAAAGGGTTAATATAACAGTAATAAATATCGAAACGATAACCAACACCATTTGAGCTGTTGCATAGGTCCTGGCTTTCTCGTCCTCTTTTATTTCAAAGGAAAAATTAATTTTATGGGGACTTTTGATAATCCACCAGATAAACAACAACAGGATCAGGTTAAGAATGATGGGAAAAAATAAAAACATTTTGCTGCCAAATCCATCTGTATTTTTTCCATATCCGTGGATAGGAATAATCTCGGGAATGGAATCATATACACTTACTAAATAACAAGTGTAGCACACAATAATAATAAAAGGAATACTAAATAAGATTTTAATCTTCTTCGAAATCATTGAACCGTTTTTACTTATTCTCAAAATAATGTAATATTATTTTGATCCTGCAATATAGTATTTTAAATAAAAAACTGCATAGCCTTTCGACTTTGCAGTTTGAAGTTATTAATTGATTGTAGTACTATTTTATAGTTACTTTCTGCGAATATAATTTGCCATTCTTATCTAATAACACGAGAATATAAATACCTGTGTTCAGCTGTTTAATCGATATTGCATTTCTTTCAACTTTTGTCTGCAAAGCTATTCTACCGCTTGCATCAAATAATCTGGCCTCCACCGGAACGAAATCGGCGTTGGATTTGAAATTTAAATGGTCCGCACTCGGATTAGGATAAACTGTCAGCAGTTCTTGTGTATTTTGCACTTCCTTCACATCCAGATGTGTTCCTTCCACAACATGCAATGTTGTATCCGGGGTAACATTACTAATGACATCTACCAATCCGGAAGGCCATTTTACGACCACTTTTCCGATCGTTGTTGCTTGCCCGATTCCAAAATGAACATTAAGAGTATTCATATTCATGAAACCTACCCCACTTTGCACATCCCGAATCTGCTTACCCCATTCTCCGTAAATCTCAACTCTTGCTCCGATTCCATTTCTGTTACTCTGGGTTCCCCTCAATGTCACTTTTAACCAGTGATTAGAATTTCCGTCATTAATCATGATCGTTTGTCCACTTTGAATGTCCAGGAAGCCATCGTTATTCAGATCACCTATTGGACGCTTGTTAAAGTCAAGACTATAAGGATTAAGGTTAGGAGTGAATTGGAAATTTCCATTGCCAAACATAATTGTATTTCCAGCTCCCAATACATCGAGGAATCCGTCATTATCAAAATCATAGGCCACATATTCCCTGCTTAGATTGCTTATAATATCATATCCGGAGCCTGCAGATACATCAGTAAAGGTGCCGTTACCATTATTTTTCATGACTCTGCTCAACCCGTTTGAGGTAGAATTTATCCCAATGACAGCATCCATCCAGCCGTCGTTATTAAAATCCCCCCATGCAGAGGACCATGTCTGTGTAGGATTCGCCATATTAGCTGCCACTGCCACATTCGTAAACGTTCCATCACCATTGTTCCGGTGCAGCTCATCTACGTTTCCTCCTGGCCCTGAACCTCCACCACTGCATTTTGCAATATAAAGATCCATATCTCCGTCATTATCATAATCAATCCAGATAGAACCATAATTACCTCCGGAAGGAAAATCTCCCAACCCTCCCTGGTTATGGTTCATATTAGTGCCATCATTCAAATAGAACCGGTTCGGCGCATTATCATCACATACAAAAGCATCCAGCTTTCCATCTTTATTAATATCAATAAAATTAGTACGCTGTGTCAGGAATGTTTGGGGTTTTCTGTCAGAAGTGTACCCTGTTCCATCTGCATTGGCCTTTAAAAAGCAAATGCCATTTCCCGAACCATATATCAGATCATTAAATCCGTTATTGTCATAGTCTCCAGCTGCTATGCTCCAGCTAGGGGTAACTGTGGTGTTGGGAACGTTATAGGTAACCGGATTAAAAGTTCCTCCAGGCTGCTGGTAGGAGATTGCAATCTGGGTATTACTCAAAACGGATACAATATCATCCAGATAATCCCCGTTCATATCTACTACACAATTATTATAAGTACCATAAACATTACCGGACTGTGGGGTAAAAGAAACCCTGTTGACAAGCGGAGCCGTTTCAGATACCGTGAAATTGAATCCTGAACTGGACCACTTATTATCAAAAACAATATAATATGTTGTGCCTGCCTGTGCTGTAAATGTTACCTGAGAAGCGTTTCCTAAAAAATCATCATTCGCCGTTACACAGGTCAATGCTCCGCAGGTGCCTTTAAATATAATCTCCCGGGTATCAACATTTTGTCCTGTAATGACTGTTGAGACGGTAACACTCCTATCCTGGGTCGCGGTATATTTGTACCATAATCCGGCCGTACCAGGCAGTCCGATGTTACATGCCGTAGTAGCTGCAGTTCCGGTAATTACAGGTGCTGTATTTGTTCCCAGCACCACATTCAATGCAGAAGCACACGTTAATTGTGCAATTCCCCAGGTTATATTGAATAACAAAATAAAAAGGGATAAATTTTTTCTCATGTTTTCTTCAGGTTGTTTAGTTTTTAGGGACAGTTTTGGTTCAAAGAATTGATCCATTGATTTAAGAGGGCGACCCCTTCATCATGCACAATCGTCCTCCCCAGCAAAGGCATTCTCTTACTTTCATCTACAGAAGAAAGTCTGAAGCTCATCACTGATTTGTTATGATTTCCAGGTGTTATAATTCTCTCCAATGAAGCATCTATCGGTTCATCTGCCAGTACACAAACTCCCATATTGGTAAGGTTTGTAGTCTGGTTAAAGCTCAATCGGATAGCCCGATAATCACAACGTGCATTCTGCTGATGGCAGTGAGCACAATTAATATCCAGATAGGATCGTAACCGGATATCCACAGGCTTACTCGTATCTTTATAATTCACTGTAGAAACGATGTTTGCAGGATAGCTGACCAGATAACCCTCGTCAACCAGTTTTTGCAATTGATTTTTAATTCCTCCAGGGTAATTGTATGTTGTATTTAAATTCTGGGGCTTTACCCCGATAGGGACAGGCTTATTGTCTAATTTATGACATGCATAGCATTCCGATTCCGATGGAATTCTGTAGTCAATATTCAGAATTTCATTATTTTCTTTTTTAAATGTAATATTTTTGGAGCTTCCGCTGGTAAAATCGTTTCCGGATACGAGGTTGGCTTCTGTCTGGCCATCATTCCATAAATATTCGGCAAATATCCATCCACTGGATTTTCTTATCATTAATCTCGTTTCCAGAATTTTCGTTGTATTACCGGGCTGTATGGTATTGTAATAAAAACTTTTTATCAATACAGTGCCAACAGGAAAGTCCAATGTTTTGCTATCACCATCAAAAGTAGCTTTTGTACCTTCCGGCATCCAGATAAATCTTTTCTTTAAAGCATAATCTGTAAAAAGCGAACTGGCAGGTTCATAAGGTATTACTTTGGGTGCCGGAACCAGGTTCTTCAATTCGCCAGTGAAAAAAGAATAAGTAGATAATTTTGCATAGGGAACAGCATTAATATCGAAATTAACACGGGGATTTTCAATGCCTATTCCTTCAATTCTCTCATCTTTACAGGAGTACACAATAAAAAAGGACAAAAGAAATAAAAAATAGATTTTCTTCATTCATTTATTAATTTTAAACAAACGAATATAATTAATAAATTCAAATGTTTTAAAATATTTTTCACTTAAAAGTAATTTTTAATTAAAATAATAAAACAAATTGCCCTAAATAAAACAAATTACTCAATAAAATAACTGAAAATACAAGCAATCCCACAAACACATATATTTTTATACCCAATAAAAATCAGATAAAATATGATCACTAAATATTCAATAGTATTAAAGGGAATGGGAAAGTTTTAGATAGAACAGCCTTAATTCAGTTTTCTCTTGCATTTTCTCAGGTATTTTGCAACTTTTCTTTTGTCCGGGACAGTAGTGATTTCTTTCGTCAGAGCTTTTTCGAAAGCTGCCTTTGCCTTATAAAAGTCTTTCTTACTGAGATAGTACTTCCCCGCCTGGTAATAAACAAGCCAGAAATCTGGGTTTAAGGATTGATAATGCCGGATCCAATCTTCTGACAGCACTTCTCCCTTACCTTCTGAAGCATCATCTATCTGGTTATGAAGCTTTTTGTATTCTTCATAATTTTTAAATTCCCGGGAGTCTAAGAAAGGATCTTTAGATATATTGAGGCTGGAAACAGCAAATTCTCCGGATTTCAAACGATCTGCGGAAAATATCCTGTTTAAATCATAACAAACAAATTCGCCCAACTGATAAGGATTAGAAGAAACCCAGACTAATTTCTTCTGAGGTGAAAATATGACGGCATGATGAGCCAGCAGCTGGTTAAGGGCTTTTTCATTTCCATATCCTATTTTTTCACCTTTTAAACCTGATCTGTCCCTGAGAATCGAAGCCATTTTTTCCGGATTTAATTTTTTGTTCTCCTGAAGAAGCTCCTGAAGTTTTTCATATCGATATCCCGAATGGCTTTCCAGAATATGTTTCCTGTTTTTCTTATCATCTTTATAAGACTCGGATTGAAAATGATTGGTACAAACAATACGACTTGAATTCTGAACCCGGTAAACTCCAAAGTTGTTGGGAGAAACTTCAATTATCACTGCATCTTTATCATTGGCGCTTCCTACCAATATAGATTCTGAAACGAAAACCTTTCTTTTTTTAGCAATAGCAATGGCTTCGTCAATATTTTTAGCATACTGCAAAATCTCCCTGGTTACAAGAGATATTGGGGTTTTTGCGGTTAATGGGATTTTGGATTTCCCTGCGTTGATCGTCACCGTGATTCCTTCTTTATTCATTCCGGAAACCACCCCGATCATTCCGGGCCAGCTGACAGACATATAGGAAATACCTTCTTCAGGTTCTATAAATTCTACAAGCTTATTTTTTGCAAAATCGTCTCCAACATAAAAATCAAAATTTCTACCAATCAGCAGGTCTCCATCTTCCGTATTATCATTCCAAACTGCCAGGGAGCTGCATCCCACCAAAGCAAGATCCTGCATGGCGTGGCCAATATCATGAGCTCCATGAAGATATAGGCTTCTTAAATACCTTGGAGCAATAAAGTTGTACTGATCAGAGGAGTAACGGGACAATCCGTATAGTTCGGCCTGATAATCTTCCCTTACATTCAGGTACATCTTCCTGTTATACCATTTTAGAAATCCTCGTAGTAATTTTTGCTTAAAATTGGATGGTACAAATCCTTCTACCTTAGAGAAAAAAATGGCTTCCTGCTTCTGCATCAGGTCTTTCGTCAATGCTCCATTATTGTATCCCAACTGTAAAGGATTTCCCTTGATATATAATTCCCAAAGCTGCTGCCGGTTCTTCGTTAAATAATTCTGATTAAAACTAAAGGTAGAATCGTTAATCCTTTCAACTTTGGGAACTTCCAAAGCATATTGTTTTACTTCAGGAAGATGATGTATGGATTTTTGGATACCACATGAGACGAGCGTAATAGTGCATAAGAGCGAGCATACTATCTTACAGATATCAACAATACGTAAGATAGAAAAGGAAGATTGAAAACCCTCATTCCACTTTCTATCATCCCGAATTGAAAACCTGAAATTAACTCTCTTTGTCACTCTTTGTATCCATTTTTTTCAAACGATCATCAATAAGTTCTTTCCCTACAATCTCGGCACAGGTATTAAAAGCACCTATGGTCACGCCTAAAATACCATGCATATTAACAGTCTGTCCGGTTAAAAAGAGATTATCAATTTTAGTCCTTGGTGAAACCATTGTTTTCAATGGGGTTTCAGAACTTTTTATATATCCGTACATATTTCCTTCAAAACTTCCTATATAATCACGATAAGAAAGCGGTGAAGAGGTGTATATATGTTTAATCGATTGTCTGAGATCTGGAATTTTCTTTTCCAGCGCATCAATCATCCTGTTGGCTTTTTCCTGCTTGAACTTTTCATATTCTTTCCCTCTTTCATGCTCATCCGTTACTGTATTGACTGTTTTCTCCCATTTTTTCACCTCATCAAAATCCATATAAGTAATTGCTGTCATACTTTCTGCAAATTCAGGATGATGCTTCGATGGAGTAGAGCTTAGCATATACGTCTCAGGCCAGGTTTCATTCTTATACTGATAAGCATTCCAAACCTGTTCAATGCAAGAATAATGGTAGATGTTGTGATTAAAATAGGGTATATTTCCCGGCTTCAGAACAATATAGACACTGAAGCAGGAAGAAATAGGCTCCCAGCTTAAAACCCTGTTATGAAAAGATTTTCTTAGTCTTTTCTCATTGATCAGCTTTAGAGTAGAACGGATTTCCATGTTGGAAATAAACTTTTTAGCAGCATATTCCTTTCCTCTTTTAGTCCTTACGGCTACCAAAACATCCTCATTAAAGATCATTTCAGAGACTTCAGAATGCTTGTGAACATCTGCACCATATTCACGTAGTTTGCGGATGAGCAACTTGGAGATCTGGCTTCCTCCTTTCACACATTTATAAGCACTCTGAATACAGGAATTAACGGTAAGTGCATGCACATAAAACGGGGTCTTTTCAGAATCTCCGCCATACAGAAAATTAGACCCTAATAATATGGCCTGCAGCTTCTTATTAGAAGTAATTGATTCTATGAATCTCCGGGTATTGAGGTGAAGGATTTCCTCATTGTAATGGTCTTTTCCAACCACATTATATCTGGGGAAATGATTACAGACGTATTGTACTCCCTCACAGTATCTTTCAAGATTTTCTTTTTCATGAGGAAAGAAACGGGATAATTGAAAAACAAAGTTCTCATAACCCTGCGCATGAGGATATTCTGTATCATCTCCGTCAAAAGTTATTTTATCAAATCCGTTTAGATCCATTTGATGGATTTCCAGATCATCCATAATTTCCAGATAGGAAAAAAAACGGTTCAGGTTCTGGCCTTTTGAAAGCCCTCCAAGATAATGAACACCGGTATCGAAAATAAGTTTATTACGGGAAAAGGTCTGTAGATTACCTCCGTACTGATTGTTTTTCTCCAATACACATACCTTAAGACCTTCTTTCGCTAAAATCAAAGCCGAAACAAGACCTCCTAAACCGCTGCCGATTACAAGTATGTCATATTCTTTTTTCAAAAGTAGCGCCTCATTTCTTTAAAGCTAAGAAATTCAGAAGTTAAATTATTAAGCGGACGAGTATTTATTTTTGCTTCTTCCTTACATTAAGATTATGCAAGGACAAAAACAAATACAGTAAGCTTCATTGATCTAAACTTCTAAAGAAATCTTAGCAGTTGGAGTTATTGTTAGTTTTTATGCCTTAAAAGTATAGAAAATTAATTAATATCATCCCAGAAATCAAAATAATTGAACCATTGCAGCGGATATTTTTTAATCATATTCTCCAGATTCTCGACATAAGAGTTTAATAACCCCTGAGCATCCCGTTTTTTTACGTGTGCAACCCTTGCATATAAATGGTAGTGGAGATTCTTTTCTTTCATAACATAAACGTACACCACAGGCACTCCTAACCTGGAGGCAATAAGAAACGGGCCTGCCGGAAACTTGGCACTTTTCCCCAGCAATTCGGTTTCCAGGAATTTAGAGCCTTCAAAGTAGCGATCTCCTGTAAAGCAAATCAACTCATTTTTAGATAAGGCGGTATTGATATCGAAAATATGGGACATATCATCTTTAACGTAAATAAATTTGATATTGCTTTTTTTAACAGCAATACTGTCCATATATTCTTTAATGGCTGTAACCTCCTGATCCGTAGTCACTAAATTAATCTGGCAATCGAAATCAATATCTCCAAAAAAATGTTCTGCGATTTCAAAATTTCCGATATGAGCACTGATAAGTACGCCGCCTTTTTTTTCATTAAGAAGGTCCTTAAGATTCTGGATCCCATCAAATTCATAGGTAAACCGATCCCTTAAGCCAACCGATATGGCTGTCTTATCGATAAGAACCTTTCCAAAAGTAAAGTAACTTTTAAATACAGAGATTTTTGACTTCCAGAAATTATACTTTAATCTTTTGTTGAAGTAATAAAAAATATACTGATTACTCTTTCTTAGAAACAGAAAGTAATAGGTTGCTACAAAATAAAGCACAAAATATGAACTTCTGATGCCGATATTTCTAATACAGTAAACAAATATCTTATATCCTGATATTGTTCCTTTAGACTTACCTTTCCACTTGTTCATTTTTGATCTGCCTGATTTTTATAATAAAAAATAAAGTTCAGTCGATAGTTATGCGTTTTTGTTAGCTATTTTGTTTTCAATAGTGTTGTAGAAGTCATCAAATGTGACCATCTTTTTAAAATCGGCTTCGCCTAACTTCACTCCGAAGTTAGCCTCAATAATGACAACCATGTCAATATAATCTAAACTGTCTAAACCTAAAGTTGTTTTAAGGTTAGCGTCTTTGTTTATCTCATCGCCATCTACCTCAAATTCATTTACTAAAAAATCATTAACGATAGCAACAATTTTTTCTCTTTCCATCTTTTTTAATCAAATTTTTTTACAATTAATGCCGAATTGGTTCCCCCAAACCCAAAAGAATTCGACAAAAATACGTCAATTTTTTGATTTTTTGTTTTAGATACCAAATTTATCCTTTTTGCCTCTTCATCGGGATTTTCAAGATTGATGTTCGGAGCTACAAAACCATTCTCCATCATCAGCATCGAGTAAATCACTTCGCTGGCTCCCGCCATCCAGCATTCATGTCCTGTCATTGATTTTGTAGAGCTTACCGGAACTTCGCTGCCAAAAATCTCGTAGATCGCACGTGCTTCATTAGCATCTCCTATCGGAGTAGATGTAGCGTGTGCATTGATGTAGTCTATATCTTTAGCACTTAATCCGGATTGTTTTAGAGCTCTGTCCATTGCTAAAGCAGGACCATCTACATTAGGAGTAGAAATATGTCCCCCGTTTGAAGAAAAACCATATCCTATAATCTCTCCTAAAACAGGAACTCCCCTCCTTTGGGCAGATTCAAGGCTTTCGACGATTAAGGTCGCCGCTCCCCCACTCGGGATCAATCCGTCACGTGCAGAATCGAAAGGTCTTGATGCCTTTTCAGGTTCATCTTCCTTTACAGAGAAAACACCCAGCCCATCAAAACTGGCCATTGAGTATTTATTGGTCTCCTGAGCTCCGCCGCAAACAATCATGTCTTGCAGACCGCTTTTGATCATCAGATAAGCAAGCCCCAGAGAATGTGATCCGCTTGCACAAGCCGCGCTGATGGTAAGGTTAATTCCTTTTAGTTTAAAAATCGTGGATAGGTTCATGGTCACCGTAGAGTTCATAGACTTGAAAATGGCACCTGATCCCATCAATGTAGTATCCTTCTTTTCCCTGGCAATATCAATCGCTTCCACTACAGCCTGAGATACGCTATCGTTCCCATACAAAATACCTACTTCATGATCTTCAAGAAAACTGTCGCTGACCTGAGCCTGTTTTAAGGCGTCTACTGTAGCAAGATAAGCATATTCACTTTCTTCTCCCATGCTTATACGCTGTCTTCTGTTCAGAAGAACTTTAAGGTCCGGTTTAGGAACTTGTCCTGTTAACCCTGATCTGTATCCGAATTCCTTTCTTTCCTTTTCCAGAACGATCCCTGATTTGCCTTGATATAGGGACTCTTTCACCTCTTCTAAAGAAGTTCCGATGCAAGAATAAATTCCCATTCCGGTAATCACAACCCTATTTTCCATCTTTCTTATGCTATTGATTATGAATAAATACCACCATTAATATTAATCACTTCTCCTGTAATATAGGAGGATTTTCGTGAAGCCAGAAATGCAACCAGATCAGCCACTTCTTCAGCCTCCCCAAATCTGTTTGCAGGAATCATTGCCTTTAATTCATCTTCATTAAACTCCTGTGTCATATCTGTTCTTATAAATCCCGGAGCTACTGCATTTACCGTGATATTTCTTTTGGCAACCTCCTGCGCAAGTGCTTTTGTTGCACCCACTAAGGCTCCTTTTGCAGCGGAATAATTGGTTTGTCCGGCAGTTCCTTTAACACCGGAAACTGAAACCATATTTATAATCCTGCCATATTTGTTACGCAACAATTTCTGAATGAAAAAATTCGTAACATTGAAAAAACCATTTAAACTGGTATTAATTACACTATTCCAGTCTTCGTTCTTCATCCACATAAACAGACCGTCTCTGGTAATCCCTGCATTATTTACGATCACTTCAACCAATGCATCGGCATTACTTTCCTGCCAATCCCCTAAAACCTTAAGGGTTTCTTCGGCATTTCCCACATCAAACTTAAGAATTTCTCCAGTGGCTCCAAGTTCTTCAACTTTTGCCAATGTTTCCTTTGCTGCCTCTTCATTAGAAGTATAGTTGATCAGTATATGATAATTTTTCTCCTCAGCCAGTTTTATACAGATTGCCCTTCCTATACCTCTGGAACCACCTGTTACAATTGCACATTTCATCTCTTAGAATTAGTTTTAATTTTGAAAAAGTTCTGCATTATAAAACCATTTATTTCCCACCAGGGATCCTGTTTTATCAATAAAACCCCATTTTCCGGATTTCTTCACTCTGGAAACGCCGTCATTAAAACCTTTATTTTTTTCATTGAACCCAAAGCTTACTGAAATATCATAATCCATCGGAATAACAAGCTTACCGGAAGTATCAATGAATCCCCAATTCTTTCCCTTTACTGGAGCCAGGTTATCATTGCTAAAAACTTCAGCATCATTATATGCAGGTTCTACTACAAAGTTTCCTTTCATATCAATATATCCCCATTTTCCTCCTGAATATGCAGGAGCTAAATTTTGATTAAATGCCCTCGCCTTATCAAACTTAGGCTCTATCACCCATTTTCCTGCTTTGTCCACAAATCCTATTTTTCCGTTTCTGCGGGCGTAGGTAATGGGCTGGTTTCCAAAATCCCATATCTTATCCGCACCTTCAGCGATGGAAAAAGTACTTCCATCAATAATACCATAAGCTTTTCCTTTCTGCGCCCAGGTTGCTTCGTTCTTATATTCTCCTATATCGTTATATTCCACAGGAACAATCACTTTTCCGGCTGTATCAATAATTCCCCATAATCCGTTCTGAGAAATCCTCGCATAACCATTTTGAAAGGGTTTGATAACATCATATTCTGCGGGTATTACAACCTTTCCGCCCGTATCAAATGCTCCGATTTTATTTGAAACTTTCATTAAGGCAAGTCCATTGTTAAAATCGTATAATTTATCCGAATACGGCATGTTTAGCTTTTCTCCATTCTCATTGATATAGAACCAAATTCCGTCACGTTCCACAGCACAAAGTCCATCATTGAAATCCCTCGCCTTCGTGAAGGAAGGTTCGATAGCCATTTTACCATCTTTCCCTACAAACCCCCACATATCTTTGATTTTCACAGCTGCTAATCCGTCAGAGAAACTTCTTGCTGTTTCATATGCAGGTTCAATAACGTAATTTCCGGATTTGTCAATATATCCTATTTTCGCCTTTTCTTTTACCAATGCAAGCTGCTGAGCAAATATACTTTGCCCCAATACGATAAGAGAAAGAATCAGCACTTTTTTCATCCTTTGTTGTTTTTTAAATATTGTTTCACTTCTTCCAGATAAGGATACATCACCATATCGTCAGAAAATGCCGGGATGATTTTTCTGATATCATCATATAAGCTTTTTGTTGAAGAAGACACTTTATCCTGGAAACCAAGATATTCGATTGCCTGAACAACTGTGATCGCTTCTATACTTAACACCTCAAAAGCATTTTCTATTACTTTTCTGCAAATAACCGCTGCATTCGTTCCCATACTTACAATATCCTGGTTATCATTATTGTTAGGAATACTGTGGACATACATAGAATTCGACAGCATCTGGCTTTCAGCAGTAGTAGAGGTAGCTGTAAACTGAACACCCTGCATTCCGAAGTTAAATCCTAATTTTCCTAAATTAACAAAAGGAGGTAAAATTTCATTGATCTTGGAGTTCAAAAGATAGTTCAATTGTCTTTCTGCAAGCATTGTTAATTTAGTTACGACCAGCTTTAGTTTATCCATCTCCAGCGAAATGTAATCACCATGGAAGTTTCCACCATGATATACATGTTTATCATCAACGTTAATGATTGGATTATCATTTGCGGAATTGATCTCATTCTCAAGGACTTTCTCTGTGTATTCCAAAGTATCCAGTACAGGTCCCAAAATCTGAGGAACACATCTTAATGAATAATATTCCTGAACCTTTTCTTTAAATACTTTTTCCTGCTCTTCGAAGTGGGTATACAAATGATCTTCTCTTTTTCTGATCAGTTTACTGTCAGATAAATGGGCTCTCATTTTTTCAGCAATTTTCTGCTGTCCATAATGTCTTTTGGTTCCGTTTAAAACCTCTGAGAAATGATCATCATAAGCCTGAACAATCTCATTAATCGCGCAGGAAAGCTTTATGGATATTTCAGTAAGCCGGTTCGCTTTATAAGCATTTACAGCTCCGATACCAGACATTACAGAAGTTCCGTTCATTAAAGCTAATCCTTCCCTGATCTCAACTTTTATCGGCTCTAATCCTTCCGTTTCAAAAACTTTTTTTGTTGGTTGCCTATCTCCTTTATAAAATACTTCCCCTTCACCAATCAGAACCAATGCCAAATGGGCAAGCTGGACCAAATCCCCACTTGCTCCCACTCCTCCATGTTCAAAAACAAGAGGGATAATATCTCTGTTTATCAATTCTTTAAGTAAATAAACAACAGAACTATGAACACCGGAATTTCCCAAAGACAGAGTATTAAGTCTCGCCAACATACAAGCCTTAACTTCGGCTGCAGGAAGAGGATTCCCAATTCCTGAAGAATGGCTTCTGATCAGGTTATACTGAAGCTGATGGGTGTCTTCATCACTGATTTTAAATTGAGCCATTGGCCCAAAACCTGTGTTTACACCATATATTACTTTATTTTTTGAAAATTCTTTTAAAAACTGAAAGCTTTCTTCCACCCTTATTAAAAGTGTATCATCCAGTTCTATTTTCTCATTTTCAATAATAATTTTTTGAAAATCCCTCAGTTCTAAAAAGTTGTCTATTTTCATTAATCAGAAGTAATAGTAGATAATTTTATAAAATATTAATTAATTGTCACTAATTTTGCGGCAAAGATAGAAGTTATTATTAAAATAAAAAATCAAAGATGGGTAAAGAGTTTGTAGACGTTCTTGTAATCGGTGCCGGACCTTCAGGATGTGTATCTTCCTCATACTTAAAGAAGAACAACATCAATGTAAAGGTTATTGAGAAAGCCAGATTCCCAAGATTGGTCGTTGGCGAAAGCCTAATTCCCAGAGTAATGGATCACTTTGATGAAGCCGGACTTTTCCCTGCCCTGGACAAAATGAACTTTGAAAAAAAACTAGGAGCCCGCTTCCTGAGAGGTGATGAAGTCTGCCTGTTTGATTTCAGTGACAAATTCGGAGAAGGTTGGGACTGGACCTGGCAGGTTCCCAGAGCTGATTTTGATAATACACTTGCCAACGAAGTCATCAATAAAGGAATTGACCTTGAATTTGAAACAGAAGTAATCGACATTAGGTTTGAAGGAACCGATTCTGTGACCACCGTAAAAAGTAAGAATGGCGAGACGAAAGAGATCCATGCAAAATTCGTTATTGACTCCAGTGGTTATGGAAGGGTGTTGCCTCGTTTACTTGATCTGGAAAAACCTTCAAAACTATCTCCTCACTCCGCTATTTTTTCGCATGTTGAAGATATCAATAGAGAAACGGGAACGGAAGGAACATTAATCTCTTTCGATATCATTGAAACTGAAGTATGGCTTTGGGTCATTCCTTTTTCTAATGGAAATACAAGCGTAGGAATTGTAGGTCCTACAGATTATATTGAAAAGCTTGCAGAAAATGGTGACACAACGGAAGCTCTCAGAAAAGCAATTTCACTCTCGGATTATTATGTGAAACGTTTTGGAAACGTAGACTTTATCTTTGAACCTAAAAAACTAGTTGATTACTCTTGCTCTGTAAAAAAACTATACGGTGACGGGTTCGCCCTTACGGGAAATGCATCAGAATTTTTAGATCCTGTTTTTTCATCGGGGATGGCATTTGCTACAGAATCCGGAATGCTGGCGGCCAAACTTGCCATCAGACAATTGAACGGGGAAACTATTGACTGGCAAAAAGAATATGCTGATTACATACTATACGGTGTAGATGTTTTTACCACTTATGTAAAAGAATGGTATACAGGAAACTTACAGGAGCTGTTCTTCCACAGGCCGGAAAACGAAGATGTCAAAAGAAAAATATGTGCAGTCCTGGCGGGTTATGTGTGGAATAAAGACAATCCTTTTGTAAAGAAGCACGATACTGTCATAAAAAATCTTGCTAACCTGATTAAAATAGAAAAACAACAACAAGAATTACAATAAAAAGCGGCCTAGTTTCAGGCCGCTTTTCTATCAGTTTAAAGTACTTTATTTCTTTTATCTATCTCATATCAATAAAAGTAATCGGTTTCCTGCTGTTGGGATTATGTACAACTTTAGATAAAGTCTCAAATTCCACAATTTCAATCTTAGGACTTACCCTTAGCTTAGCCCGGAAGTGGTCCCGTACTTCGCTTACGAAATCTTCAGACTCACTATCCGTACTGATTTTAATAATGATCTCATCCAGCCCGATTTCATTAGATTGAATAACAATCTGATAACATTGTAAATTATTAAAATCATTCAAAATATCATTCATCGCAGGTGGATAAAGTGTTGTCCCTTTATATTTGATCATCTGCTGCTTCCTTCCGATCACAGGTCCAAGACGCATGGTGTTACGCCCGCATTGACAAGGCTCATAATGTGCTTTTACAATATCTCCTGTTTTAAATCGAAGCAATGGTATAGCTTCCACATCCAGAGTAGTAATAGTCAATTCACCACTTTCACCTTCCTGTACAGGATTTTCATTATCATCAAGTATTTCTGTAATGATCAGCTCCGGATGCTGATGTCCCCCCACCTGAAACTCACATTCGGTAAATGCCGTACTCATTTCTGTGGAGGCATATGTAGAAAAAAGTTTAATATTCCATTTCTCCTTGATTTTCTGCGAAAGAATATTATCTGTAAAATCCTGGTTTTTGATACTTTCCCCAATACAAACAGCTCCATAAACGCTGGAATTTTTATAATCAATCCCATTCTTTTCTGCATAATCGATCATTTTTAGGAGAAAAGAAGGAACTGTGATCAGGTATTTAGGCTTATACCTGAAAATAGAATCCCATTGTAATTCCGGAATTCCAGGTCCCATCCTTACAACACTGGCACCCATTTTCCGCAGTCCCAGAAAATAAGCTAAACCTGCCATAAATCTTTTGTCGATAGTAGTAATCATCTGCACTACATCTCCTTTCTGTACTCCCGCACAAGCAAAAGAAATAGCTTCATTATAAGCTAACCTTTCGAGATCTTTATCAGATAGCCCAAAGGTTACCGGATCTCCTAAAGTTCCTGAAGTCGTACTGTAATCTACAATCTCCCCTGGAGGAATACAGAAGAAATCATGGTTATGCTGCTGCAGATCATTTTTGGAGGTGGTAGGAATCTTCCGTAAATCTTCCAAAGATTGAATATCACCACTGCTGATATTATTTTCTTTAAATAATCTCTGGTAAAACGGCGAGTTCTTTTCAAGATAAATTAGAAGTTCCTGAAGTTTTTTTTCCTGAAACTGTTTAATTTCGGGAAGGTTTGATTTTTCGATTGATGGATAGAATTCCAATGATTTTATTTTTATGTAACAAATTTATTAAATAAAATATTGTAGAATGTATTCGGGTACAATGTATTCATGATTTTTAATTGTCGTGTATCCCCGATTGTTATCTCTGAAATGTAAAAGTTTGTGTATTCATGTTTCCTGCAGTATTGGTTGCTGTCACTTTTAGTGTATGTACACCCGAACCTTTAGGACATTTTTCATCAAAAAAATAAACGAAATTATCTTTTATTCTGGCAAAACGAAGCCATTTCCCATCCAGTTCCGCACGAAATGATTCTACATCTCCAATATCCGTTTTCCCTCTGAGGATCAAAGAACTGCCTGCTATAAGCGCACCTTCTTTCCAGTTTGGAGAAACCGATGGCACACTATTATCCAAAAGAATTCTCGCTACCCCCAATCTCTTAAATTGTCCTTCGACATAGCTACCATTCCACTTTCCTTTAATAAACTCTTTATCGCTTCCATAGTTAAGCTCAATTACCAAGCGGTTCTTTTCATCATCATTTAATTTCCGGTTGGGTTTTATTTTCAGAGCATAATGATCATGAATGGGAACATAGAGATTGTGTAATATGACAGCATTTGAAACCGCATCAGAATCAGATCTTTCAGACATTTTAAAATTAATTGCGTCATAAAGGGCATTTTTGCTCAAATTGATTTCCGCATTCTCTGTTTTTATTGTCCTTGCTTCATTAGGATGTATTGTCTGGGCACCCTCAACTATTCCTTCTGAAGTTTTAATCCATTGGATTTGGGTTGTTAGCCGACTGGTATTTCCATTAGTATCTTTTAATACAATTTCAATATTATGAATCGCATCATCAGGAAGGTTTATAATCCCATTTGATCCGGAACTGTAATCAGAAAGTTTCATTCCCGGTAATACAGACAAATGCTGAATACTCATTTTATCAAGAATGAACTTTGCGTAATCGATACAACCATTGATATACCGGGTATCATCATAACTCACTTTATCTATTGTAAAGCTGTATATTAATTTATTATCCATCAAAAGCTGTGCTTCATAGATCCCGAGATTAAAACCCTTATTAGCTTTATCCACAGCTTTAATGGCTAAGCTCACGACCGGAGAATTGACGTATATGATATTGGCCGTATAAGTATTTCCCAATTTTTTAACGGAGACATCATTCGCTCCAGGTTCATAGCTACTGAACCGTCTGTCATACCAATACAAACCACTCACTATGGGGGCAATATTGTCCGGAATGTTAAAACCAAACAACAACGGATTCAGGCACTCTTCCGTTTTTGTATCTCTGATTTCAAAATGCAGATGGGGTCCGGCGGATCCGCCGGTATTTCCACTTAAAGCGATCATCTGCCCTTTCGCTACAGGAAACTGGCGTGGAGAAAAAGTAATATCCTGCTCCCACTTTTCATCTTTATACTGCTTTTCTTTTACGGATGCGTCAAGCTGATCAAAATATTTGTTTAAATGGGCATAAACAGTAGTATAACCATTAGGATGTGTAACGTAAACAGCATTGCCAAAACCATAGCGTTCAACCTTTATTCTGCTTACATAACCTTCCGCTGCAGCTACTACGGGAAGGTTTTCCTGACTGTTCGTCCGTATATCCAGCCCCATGTGAAAATGATTTGACCGTACAGCACCGAAATTAGCCGCCAGCTGTATCGGGATATTTAAAGGATTTCTAAAGTAGTTTTGAGGATAGCTATTTTGAGCCAGCATCAGGTTCCCGCTCACAAAATAAATAATAAGCAATAATCTGGAAATGGTTTTCATTCAAATGGTTTTTATGTGTTATCTTAAAATTACGAAATTTTGGTTAATTATCAGAAAAGTCTCTTTTTCAAATGGATTTCACGGATTTTAAATTTTAACGCATAGATTCTATTTTCTATATTTATTTAATAGGAAGACACTTAATCTTATTCCCTTTTTTTGCTTCAATTAAAATGATGTTTTATAAATTAAAACATCGTATTAAAATCTTCATAATGTTTCAAAACCTGCGAGAGTATTATTATGTTTTGGTTAAAACCAAATGATAAAATATATAATTTGAAAGTGGGCTAAAGCCCACTTCTATTGATAAAAACAACAAATAAATAAAACTCTTTCTCAATCATATACTAGAAAAATAAACGATTATACTATTACTAAACAGATTAATTTTTAATATTACTTACACAGAGACTTGTTCTATAGTTTTAATTTTATTTCTTATTTTCAAGGAAAACTAAATGTACACAATATGAAAAAAGAAAGGTTATATTTCATCTATTATCTTGTGCTGCTTACTTTCGTAGCGGCAAATATTGTTTTCCTTATTAGCAAACCTGAAAGGAATATAGATTGGATAATTGCAATAGGTAATATAATATGGTCCTCTACATTATCTTTTTTTATTTTAAAGATGTATCGAAAAAACAGAAACGAAAGATCTCAATAAAATTATTTTACTTGAATAATTTAGACTGTATTTCATTTTAACAAGCCTCATAGATATCCAAAAGTTTATGGGGCTTTTTTATAACTTCATATATGGTTTTTATATAGTAAAACTCAGCATTTTGCCTTCTTTTTATTAACCGCTGAATTATATTTCTGAAATTGAAGTTTTTAATAGATGATATCAAAATAAAACATATATTATAAACCGACAAAAAATCACTAAATTTGCCAACTTAATTAATCAACGATATTGAGATAATACAATGAGTCAATTTAAAGAATACAAAAACCTCAACCTTATTGATATAGCCGACAATGTTTCGGAATTTTGGAAACAAAATAAAACCTTCAATAAAAGTGTTGAAATTCGCGAAGGTAGCCCTGAGTTTGTATTTTATGAAGGTCCGCCTTCAGCAAACGGTATGCCCGGGATTCACCATGTAATGGCAAGAGCGTTGAAAGATATTTTCTGCCGTTACCAGACTCAGAACGGTAAACAGGTTTTCCGTAAAGCGGGTTGGGATACACACGGGCTTCCTGTGGAGCTTGGTGTTGAAAAGGAATTAGGAATTACGAAAGAGGATATTGGCAAAAAGATTTCTATTGAAGATTATAATAAAGCATGTCGTGAAGCGGTAATGCGTTATACAGACGTGTGGAATAACCTTACAGAAAAAATAGGATATTGGGTGGATCTTGATGATCCATATATTACCTATAAATCAAAATATATGGAGACTGTTTGGTGGTTACTAAAACAATTATACAACAAAGAGTTGTTGTATAAAGGTTATACGATCCAGCCTTATTCTCCAAAAGCAGGTACAGGACTTTCTTCACATGAGTTGAACCAGCCCGGAACATACCGTGATGTTTCGGATACCACCATAGTAGCTCAATTCAGAGTAAAAAAAGAAACCAGTGATTTGTTCAACGATGTAGAAGGTAATGTAGACATCCTGGCCTGGACCACTACTCCATGGACGCTGCCGTCAAATACAGCTCTTGCTGTAGGAAGAGACATTGAATACGTTGTTGTTAAAACTTTCAACCAATATACTTTTGAGCCTGTAACGGTTGTGTTGGCAAGAGTTCTTTTGGAAAAGAACTTTGGTAAAAAATATGCAGCAGGAACAGCGGAAGATTTTGCCAACTATACATCGGAGAGCAAAACAATCCCTTACCAGATTCTGAAAGAGTTTAACGGAGAAAAGTTAGCAGGAACTCAGTATGAGCAGCTCATCCCATGGTTTACGCCGTCTGAAACCCCTGAAAAGGCACTCAGAGTGATCATCGGTGATTTTGTGACAACTGAAGACGGTACCGGTATCGTTCATATCGCTCCTACTTTTGGTGCGGATGACGCCAGAGTTGCTAAAGAGGCAGGTATTCCTCCAATGTTGGTAAAAGATGAAAACGACAATCTTGTTCCGTTAGTAGATCTGCAGGGTAGATTTATAAGAGGAGAAAATGTTCCGGAAGTATTCTCAGGAAAGTATATCAAAAATGAATATTATGATGACGGGACCGCTCCTGAAAAATCTTGGGATGTTCATTTGGCAATTGTATTAAAAGAAGAGAATAAAGCTTTCAAAGTAGAGAAATACGTCCACAGTTATCCTCATTGCTGGAGAACTGACAAACCTGTATTATATTA
Organism: Chryseobacterium sp. Chry.R1; assembly: GCF_039645525.1. Taxonomy (NCBI): domain Bacteria; kingdom Pseudomonadati; phylum Bacteroidota; class Flavobacteriia; order Flavobacteriales; family Weeksellaceae; genus Chryseobacterium; species Chryseobacterium sp. Chry.R1. The sequence goes on along the minus strand of NZ_CP151793.1, from coordinate 1,380,628 downwards.
CCCATTGGATTCGTGGTTTGTAAAAATGACAGCTGTAAAAGACCGCCTGGTGAATCTGAACAAGGAGATCAACTGGAAGCCAAAAGCTACCGGAGAAGGACGTTTTGCCAACTGGTTAGAAAATGTTAATGACTGGAACCTTTCACGTTCCCGTTACTGGGGTATTCCATTACCTATCTGGAGAACGGATGACCTGAAAGAAGAGATAGTAATCGGTTCTGTAGAGGAACTATACAACGAGATCGAAAAATCCGTTGAAAAAGGATTCATGAAAGAAAATCCTTTCAAAGGGTTTGAAATAGGAAACATGACGGAAGAAAACTACTCTTTGGTAGATCTGCATAAAAATGTGGTGGACAAAGTTGTTTTGGTATCTGCATCAGGAAAACCTATGAATCGTGAAAGCGACCTGATCGATGTATGGTTTGACTCAGGCTCTATGCCTTATGCCCAATTGCATTACCCTTTTGAAAATAAAGAATTAATAGATAATAAAAAGGCCTTTCCGGCGGACTTTATTGCCGAAGGTGTGGATCAGACCCGTGGTTGGTTCTATACCCTTCACGCAATCGGAACAGCCGTTTTTGATTCAGTTGCTTATAAAAATGTTATGAGTAACGGACTTGTTCTGGATAAAAACGGTCAGAAAATGTCTAAGCGTTTAGGTAATGCGGTAGATCCGTTTGAAACTCTTTCCGTTTATGGCCCGGATGCTACACGTTGGTACATGATCTCCAACGCAAATCCTTGGGAGAATTTGAAATTTGATATTGAGGGCATCGATGAGGTAAGAAGAAAATTCTTCGGAACCCTTTATAATACTTATTCCTTCTTTGCATTATATGCGAATGTGGATGGATTCAATTACTCAGAAAAGGATGTGGAAAACCGTCCGGAAATAGACAGATGGATCCTTTCCGAACTGAACCTTTTAATTAAAGAGGTTAAAGCATTCTACGAGGATTATGAACCTACAAGAGTGGCAAGAGCGATAAGTAATTTTGTAAATGACAACTTAAGTAACTGGTATGTAAGATTATGCAGAAGACGTTTCTGGAAAGGAGACTACTCCGATGACAAGATCTCCGCTTACCAGACTTTATATACATGTCTTGAGGTAGTTGCTAAATTATCCGCACCAATTGCTCCGTTCTTTATGGATCAGTTGTATCAGGATCTGAATAAGGTAACAGGAAAAGAAAACTGTGATTCAATACACCTTACAGATTTTCCGGTTGCTGATGAAAGTTTAATCGATCAGGATCTGGTTGAAAAAACCCATTTAGCACAGCAAATCACAAGCATGGTATTCTCTCTTAGAAAAAAAGAGAATGTAAAAGTACGCCAGCCTTTACAAAAGGTATTGGTTCCTGTATTAGATTCCAAAGCTGAAGAACAGATTCTTGCAGTTGCGGAACTGATCAAACAGGAAGTGAATGTAAAAGAATTACAATTAATCAATGCAGAAGAAGCTTCTCATTTAATTGTAAAGCAAATTAAACCGAACTTTAAGGCATTAGGCCCTAAATTAGGGAAGGATATGAAAGTAGTTGGAAATGAAATTGCTAATTTCTCATCAGAACAAATTGCTGATTTAGAAAAAGAAGGCAAAATAGCTATCCAAGGTTACGAAATAACAATGAATGATGTTGAAATTTCAACAAAAGACATTCCGGGATGGACAGTAACTTCTGATGGAAAAACAACTGTGGCATTAGATTTGACGTTGACAGACGAGTTGAAATCTGAAGGTGTGGCAAGAGAGTTCATCAATAGAATTCAAAACCTGAGAAAAGACAAAGATTTCGAGTTGACAGACAGAATAAATATCTTCATAGAAGAAAATTCACCATTCCTTGATAATATCAAGAAAAATGAAGAATATATTTCTGCAGAGGTCTTGTCAAATAAAATAGAAATTGTATCTTCACTTTCAAATTTTAACGAAATTGAGATAGATGAGGTTAATTTTAAGGTAAATGTTGAAAAAAATTAACATATAGTTATTGCATTTCAAATTCCATTTCATAATTTTATTAAAAAAGAGAAAAGAACATGTCAGACGAAAGAGTAAGATATAATGATTCTGATTTACAAGAGTTTAAAGCGATCATTAAAGAAAAAATAGAAAAAGCAGAAAAAGATTTACAACTGATAAGAGAAAGCTTTATCAATGACCAGAATAATGGGACTGATGACACATCGCCTACATTCAAAGCGTTTGAAGAAGGAGCTGAAACTCTTAGTAAGGAACAAAACTCGATCTTAGCAGGAAGACAGGAAAAATTTGTTCGTGATCTTAAGAACGCTTTAATCAGAATAGAAAATAAAACGTATGGTGTTTGCAGAGTAACAGGGAAACTGATTCCAAAAGAAAGACTATTGGCAGTTCCTCATGCTACCTTAAGCATCGAAGCGAAAAATATGCAGAAATAACCGTAAGGTTTGTAAAATAAATTTGGGTTTATATTGTATTAGCAGTAATACTTTATAAACCTAATTTTTAATTTATATCCATGAGCGAATATTTAATTTTAGGGTTGATCCTTATTGTGGTTTTATGGTTTTTCAACAGGGAGAGGATTAAGAATAAATTCTTTCCTGATCAGCACAAAAACTATACAATAGACGATCAGTTTAATTCCGATAAACGCGAAAGGGAAAAAGAAATTGACAAACTTTTAGGTAAGATGGGCAAAAACGGCATCAATGATCTTTCTCCAAAAGACAGAAAAAGACTTGACGAATTATCTAAGAAGTAAAAATCTAAATCCAGAACAATGGAATCTATAATAGTACATCCCAAAAATCCTATGGAGCTGAGTGCACTGAAAAGTGTTCTGAAGGAAATGAACATTAAATTTGAAAAGGCTCATGTTAAAAGTTCATTTAACGGACAAAAAGTGATCAAGAAAGCAAGCGATAATAAAAATGTAAAACCGGCTGCAAAATCCTCAAAACCTAAAGGACAGTAATGAAAAAGATATTAGCTATTACATTTTTGGTATTGTTAATCGACCAGGCTTCAAAAATATATATAAAAACTCATTTCAACCTTGATGATAGTGTTTCCGTTCTTCCGGGTTTCAAACTTACTTTCGTAGAGAATCCAGGAATGGCTTATGGGCTTCACTTTGGCGGTGTTATAGGTAAATATTTTTTAGTTATTCTAAGAATATTCCTGATCGGGGGAATGATTTATATGTTCAAAAAATGGCTTCAGCAGGGAGCCTCCAATTATCTTATCATTCCAATGGCTGTAATTTTTGCAGGAGCCATCGGTAATCTTATCGACGGAATGTTTTACGGGTTAATTTTCGATAGCGGCACCGTTTATGATCCTAGCATCGACCGCTGGATCGGATACGGAGGTATTTCGAAAATAGCTTCTGCAGGACAGGGATATTCGTCTTTCATGAGAGGCTGTGTAGTGGATATGCTTCACTTCCCACTGGTAGACTGGAATGTACCGGAAAGCTTCCCTCTTATTGGTGGAAAGCACATTGAATTTTTCAAATATATCTTTAATGTCGCGGATTCTGCCATTACTGTAGGAGCCATATTATTATTGATTTTCAGAAAAAAAGCCTTTCCAAACGGACTGGAATTTTAGAAAATAATACAGATGAAAAAACTGATTAAAAATACTCTTAAAATTTTCCTGCTTCTTCTCGTAGCAGGAATTATTTTTATTGCCTTTGCCAACTATAATATCAAAAAACAAAGTGCCCCATACATTTCAGATAACTTATCAGTATTACCTTCGACCAAAACAGCAATCCTCCTTGGAACAAGTAAAACCCTAAACAGCGGTATGCCCAATGCATACTTCTACAACAGAATACAATCCGCTATAGATCTCTATAAAAGTGGTAAGATACAATACATTATTGTAAGTGGAGATAACAGTACTGCGGACTATAATGAGCCTGAGGATATGCAACTTGCTTTAATGAAATACGGAATTCCCCAGGATAAAATAATTCTGGATCACGCAGGTTTTAGAACACTAGATTCTGTAATCAGAGCTAAAGAGATTTTTGGACAAACCAGATTCATCATCATTTCCCAAAAGTTCCACAATGAAAGAGCCGTATTTTTAGCCCGTAAAAACGGAATCGAAGCCTATGGTTATAATGCAAATGATGTGAATAAATATGCGGGTTTAAAGACCAATCTAAGGGAGTATCTTGCTAAAACCAAAGTATACTGGGATCTTTTATTTGGGGTACAACCGAAATTCGGTGGGGAAAAGATTGTGATTCCATAGTTTTTGTGTCCCCCAGATTTTGAGGACTGGGTATATTTTTAGTTTAAATTAATTTTAACTTTGGGCTAAAGTCCGCTCCTATTGATCCTTCTTTTTGTAAAAAAATTCCCGAGATTTATCCAAAAATCTTTTAATCTTTTAATCTTTTAATCTTTTAATCTTTTAATCTTTTAATCTTTTAATCTTTTAATCTTTTAATCTTTTAATCTTTTAATCTTTTAATCTTTTAATCTTTTAATCTTTTAATCTTTTAATCTTTTAATTATTATTCCCGCCAAACCTCGTAAATTTGTGGTTCGTTAATTTTTATAAATAATAAAACAAAATGTCAAGAATTCTTACCGGCATTCAAGCCACCGGAACACCGCACCTTGGAAACTTATTGGGTGCTATTATTCCTGCTGTTGAACTATCGAAACAGGAAGGAAATGAATCATTTTTATTCATCGCTAATCTGCATTCATTAACTCAGATAAAGGATGCAAAAGAGCTGAAACAAAATACCTACGAGATTGCTGCGGCTTGGCTTGCTTGTGGGCTGGATACTGAAAAAACATTTTTTTACAGACAGAGTGATATCCCTGAAACCTGTGAACTATCTTGGCATTTATCATGTTTTTTTCCTTATCAGAGATTAACCCTGGCGCATTCATTTAAGGATAAAGCAGACAGGCTTCAGGATGTGAATGCCGGTCTTTTTACTTATCCTATTTTAATGGCTGCAGATATTTTATTGTACGATGCAGAAATAGTTCCAGTAGGAAAGGATCAGCTTCAGCATTTGGAAATTGCCCGGGATGTAGCCTCAAGGTTTAATAATCAGATGGGAGAGGTACTGGTACTTCCTCAGGCCGAACTTCAGGAAAATACAAAATATGTCCCTGGAACAGATGGTCGTAAAATGTCTAAATCCATGGGAAATATTATTAATATTTTCTTACCGGATAAAGAACTGAAAAAACAGGTGATGAGCATTGAAACAGATTCCAAATCATTGGAGGAGCCGAAAGATCCTGAAACCGACAAAGTATTTGCAATTTATCAATTGATTGCAACTCCTGAACAGACAGAGGAGCTAAGAGCAAAATATCTTGCAGGAAACTTCGGATACGGACATGCAAAAACAGAACTTTTAAACCTGATTACCACTCGTTTCCAGAAGGAAAGAGAAACATTTACCTACTATATGACCCACCTGGATGAATTGGAAGCAAAACTTCACGAAGGTGCTGCAAAAACAAGAGTGATTGCAGTAGAAACCATTAAACGTGTAAGGGAAAGTCTAGGACTTTAATATATAGGTAGCTAACTTTTATTCTTTGACAGAATGAAGCTATGCATTCCGTCTTCAAAATCATAAACAATATCCCATCCGGGATATTGTTTTATTATGGTTTTAATGATAGAAAGTCCCAATCCGGTAGAACTGCTGTCCGTGCTTTGCTTAAAAAACCTGTTGAAGATTTTTTTTCCATCCAGAGGATTCATTGATCCGGTATTCTGAAAAATCATCCTGTCCTTTTCGGTAATAATATTTAAAATTCCATTTTGATGGTTATACCTGACTGCATTTTTAAGTAAATTAGAAAGTAAAATATTGGCTAAGTCAGGGCTGAAGATAGTTTCAAATATTTCTTTGTCCAACAGGTTTACTTTAATCTCTTTGTATTCTATAAAATCTTCATAGCTATTGACCAGCTCTTTGATCATCGCAGTAAAATTTACATGGGACAACGTACTGAACTGATTGTTCTCAATTTTAGACAGCATAAGCAATGATTTATTCAGGCTTGCCATCCTTCCCAGATCATTCTTGATGTCAGTAAAGAAATTCATATCCTTTTCATCAAACTGATCATTCTGTATTGCCAGATCTATTTTATTGATTGCAATTGCCAAAGGTGTCTGCAATTCGTGAGATGCATTTTCAATAAACTGTTTTTGTTGATTAAAGGCGAGCTCGTTACGATCAATCATTTCGTTGATCTCTCTATCCAGCTCTTCAAACTCTTTGATGGAATATTTTGGAGACTCTTTATCAGAAGAAATCCCAAACTGATATTTTTTGAGCTTATCCAGAATACGGTAAAAAGGCTTCATCGCTTTGTGAAGCAAAAATCCGTTGATCCCGATAATACTTACTACCAATAACAGATACAAAACAATCAGAGCTGTTGTAAGGTCATATACCAGCTCATCTTCTTCTACCGTGGACGTTCGGATAGTCAATTTCTGATACTTTCCAAACTGGTCTATAAAATCTGTCTCAAGAACTCTGTAAGGCTGCTCTTCATCATCGTATTCCATGTAATACATCTTATTAAAAAGCTTGTTCTTTTCCTGATGCTCTGCTGCAGAAATAGGATTGATCTTAAATTCATTAAAACCAAACTCATTATTCTTTAACAAGTGCTCATCCAGATATACTGCCTTAATAATCTGTATTTTTCTGTTTTTCAATCCATCATCCACATTATCATACACTTCGTCCAGAATATAGGCGTAAAATAATGCCGCCCACACTGCAATGATCAATAGCAGAATGGTTATCAGGTATTTTATGGTATAATATTTCAGAGAAACTTTCATCATACAAATTTATATCCTATTCCGTAAACCGCCTGAAAATCAGCTTCAGCTCCTAACGCTTTGAGCTTTTTACGAAGGTTTTTTATCTGTGAATAAATAAAATCCAGGCTATCCGCCTGATCAATATAATCGCCCCAAATTGCTTCTGCAAGCATTGTTTTTTGTAATGTTTTTTCAGGATGTATCACGAAATAATACAAAAGATCATACTCCTTACGGTTAAGGATCAATTCTTCATTACCTATCTTTACTTTTCTGTTGTCAGGATCCACAAAGATGTTTTTATAAGTGATTATATTCTCTCCATCCTGATTTTTCCTTCTGATGACCGATTTAATCCGGGCCATCAATTCTGCCAGGTGAAAAGGCTTGGCAAGGTAATCATCTGCCCCTATTTCCAATCCGCTTACTTTATCGTCGACAGAATCTTTTGCAGAAAGGATGATTACAGGATCTTTTTTGTGCATACTTTTAATTTCTTTAAGAAGATCCATCCCACTTCCGTCTGGCAGCATAATATCCAGGAGAATACAGTCATATTCATATGAAATGATTTTATCCAAACCTGAACTATAGTCAGAAGCGGACTCTACTATAAAGTGCTGTGCTTCAAGAAAGCTTTGCACAGTATTTCTTAATTCCGCCTCATCTTCAACAAGTAAAATTTTCATAGTAAGTATTATTCTGACTTTCTGATCAAATATATAAAATTATAACCTCCTGTTCCCGGGAGGCTATAATTTATCAAGATTAAAAATTATTTGTGATAGAACTACCATCCACATGAAAACTAAGCGTTTGCTCATTCAGCACATGGATTTTGTATTTATTCTTTATATCTTTTACCGATTCAATGATCATACATGGATGGTATATAGTAAGAAAAGTAAGTATATTTCTTCGGCTTTCTTTGTTGATTATATTCCAATTTACCATAACATAAAAATTTAATATAGTATTAGTCATCAATCTTACTAAAATTCCCATTTTTGTCGAATTTCAGGTCAACGCCATTGGATAGTTCAGCTTTATAAGACCATCTTTCTTTTTCAATTTTTATAATCCAAGTGTTTGGAAAGCTTTTAACCACATAATTTCTTATACCTGCAGGAATAAAGCCATACGGGAGCTTCTGATGCTTACCATCCACTTCCTTCCAGTTTCCCTGGCTGTCAAACTCTATTTTCACACCGTTGGAAAGGTATACTTTGTATTCGTCTACTCCATATATTTCACGGTCCTCTATAACGGAACCTACTGCAATACCTTTAAAATTTCCTGCCAGAAACTTCTTTGCAGTAACAGGTAATTGATTGGGACTGATTGCTCTATCCTGTGCAAATATGAAACCTGCTGATAAAACTAAGATAAAGGTTAGTAAGCTGGTGATTTTCTTTAAACTTTTCATAATATAAAATTTTATTCATTTATTATGAAGCAAAATTCTATATTAATTTAGGAAAGAATTAGGAAAAAAATGTAAGCAGCAAATTTTAAAGATATTCTTTGATTTGAAGAAGATGCTTAATGGTCTTTACATTTTCTTCTGTCCGGTTTTCGTTCAGGACATCAAAGAAAATAACATCCATTCCAAAATTCATGGCTCCTACCGCATCTGCAATCCAATCATCCCCTATCAAGATACTTTCTTCCTTATTCGCCTGTGCACGACCTAAAGAATACTCAAAAATTTCAGGATTAGGTTTCCTCACCCCCACGGCATCAGCACTGGTGATCGTATTAAAATAATGATCAATCCCTGAAAGTATACATTTTCTTTCCGTGACTTCCTTAAAGCCATTGGAAATAATGTGCATTGTATATTCTTTTGATTTTAGATAATCAAGAACATACAAAGCTCCCTCTACCAGTTCATTGTGATTAAGAATTTTATCCAGAAAGTGTTCTTCAAAATAATCTGACAACTGCTCATCTTCAACTCCAAAATGTTTAAAAGTATTAAGAAAACGGTGTTTTCTTAAATATTCTTTACCGATTATGCCGTCTCTGATTTTTTCCCATAAGCTCTCATTGATTTCATGATACACTTCATGAAATTCCTCGAAATCTATATTGTATTTGAGTGTTATTTCCTGCTTTTCGAAAAGATCCCTGATGGTAAGGTAAGCGTTCTTGCGATGATCCCAAAGCGTATTGTCCAGGTCAAAAAAAATGTGCTGAATTTTCATACAGCACAAAATTAATACTTTAATTTTTAGAGATCGAATAATTTTTATCTTTGATTTTTACTATTCCAAGATTTTTTGAAAAGTTGAGTAGAAAATCAACAGTTTGTTTTTTTGGTTTCAAAGTTTTCACTTTTAAGGAATCATTTTTTTTCATAGGCGAAACATGTTTATCCTTAAAACGGGAATTTTTTATAATTATTATCTGGTAAGGATAATATTATTCTCTTCCATGATTTTTCTCAGGTTGATCAGCGCATACCTTACACGTCCCAATGTAGTGTTAATGCTCATATCCGTGTGATCTGCAATCTCTTTAAAGCTCAACCCATCAAAAAATCTTAACTTAATAACCTCTTGCTGATTCTGAGGCAGGTATTGCAGCATTCGCAATAAATCTTCCTGAATCTGATTAGTCACTAATTGATCTTCAATATTTTCTGAAGGCTCTCTGATTAAATCGAAAATAGAATATTCGTCAGTTTCAAAAGTTGTTTCCGAAACCTTGATATTTTTCGATTTCAATCTGAAATGGTCAATAATAAGATTATAGGCAATTCTTTTAGCCCAAAGAATAAATTTTCCTTCTTCGTTATAACGTCCTTCTTTCAACATCACGATGATTTTCATGAATGTATCCTGGAAAACATCATTAGCTAGGTCTTCATCATTAATTTTGTAAAAAATGAATGTAAACAATTCTCTCTGATGACGATGAATAAGAGTTGATAAAGCTCCTTCGTCTCCTTTTTGGTAAAGGGAAATTAATACGCAATCCGATTTTGATTTCATGACTTTCTTCTCAATATAATATATATTTGCCGACAGTTTTTCTTCCAGATATTTTATCTGGTTTTAGCTGTAAATACAAAACAGTTTTTCAGAGTAAAGTCCAATCAATAAGCAGTTCGTTTATTTATGGATGTAAATATAATAAAATTTTAATAACTGTTAACCTATTATTAATATTTAGAAAAAATTTTTAAAAAAAATCACTTAAACATATCATGAATGAAGACAGTTGGGATATTTAATGTAAAATTTACATTCACTCCTTTTAGCTGTTTTCCGTTCAATTCAGCGTCTCCAAAGGGAAAAGCATACCCTGCAGTTAAATCCAGCAGCCCGAATAAAGTAACCCCTACTTTGGGTGCAATATATTTATTGGTCCCTTCAACTCCTGCTAAAAAATAATAAGAGTGATAAAAATCTACATTTTTTTCAAAATTAAGCAAGACATCTGCCTGAATTTTGGGCATGATGGCAAATTTAGAATTAGTGGAACCCATTAATGCGGAAGCTCCTAATCTGTAAATAACATCGTCATTCTTAAGGAAAAGTAATTTTCCACCCAATTCTCCGAAGCTTTGGTTTTGATATGTATATCCAACACTAATCATTTTGTGCATGGTATATTGTGCACTTGCGTAGGTGGATAAAAAAAATACGGATACAACCGTTATTACCCATCGGAAATTCATCATCTTTTTATTTATTTAAGGTGTAAAATTAAAAAAAACTGCCTTATCTTGTTAAAGATAAAGCAGTATAAATATCTTAAAGAAAAAATTAAATACCAAATGCTGTTTTAATCTCTTCTACTTTGTCTAATTTCTCCCAGGTGAAGAATTCCAGGTCTTTAAGCGTAAGCTCATTTTTATGACCTTTATTAAACGTTTTATCAGCAATGTAGTGTTCTTTACCCATATGCCCGTAAGAAGCTGTTTCCTGATAAATAGGGTTTCTTAATTTCAGATTTTCTTCAATTGCGTAAGGTCTCAGATCGAAAATTGCAGAAACTTTCTTCGCAATTTCCCCATCATGAAGATCTACTTTTGAAGTCCCATATGTGTTGATATACAGACCACAAGGCTCAGCAACACCAATTGCATAAGAAACCTGCACCAATACTTCATCTGCAACACCTGCAGCTACAAGGTTTTTAGCAATATGCCTTGTTGCGTAAGCAGCACTTCTGTCTACTTTTGAAGGGTCTTTTCCGGAAAATGCCCCACCTCCGTGAGCTCCTTTTCCACCGTATGTATCCACAATGATCTTTCTACCTGTAAGACCGGTATCACCATGAGGACCACCGATTACAAATTTCCCGGTAGGATTGATGTGATATTTGATCTGATCGTTGAATAAAGCTTTGATTTCCTCCGGCTGTTGAGCCACTACTCTTGGGATCAGGATATTTTTGATATCCTCACGGATCTTGTTCAACATTTCTTCTTCGGATCCGAAGTCATCATGTTGAGTAGATACTACGATAGAATCAATTCTTACCGGTTTATGATCGTCAGAATATTCAATAGTCACCTGGCTTTTCGCATCAGGACGTAAATAAGTAATTTCTTTATTTTCTCTTCTTACTGCAGAAAGCTCTTTTAGAATAGTATGTGCAAGGTCAAGCGCCAAAGGCATATAATTAGCGGTCTCATTAGTAGCATAACCAAACATCATTCCCTGGTCTCCTGCACCTTGTGCATTAGCCTTGCTTTCAAAAGTCTCATCTGCTACTTTTCTATCAACCCCCTGATTGATATCCGGTGATTGCTCATGGATCGCAGAGATTACCCCGCAAGAGTCTCCATTGAACATATACTCTCCTTTTGTATAACCTATTCCATTGATTACCTCTCTGGCAATGGTCTGAACATCAAGATAAGCATCCGACTTAACCTCTCCTGCCAATACTACCTGTCCGGTAGTAACAAGTGTTTCACACGCTACTTTTGAGGATTTATCGTATGCTAGAAAATGATCAATCAAAGCGTCAGAAATCTGATCCGCAATTTTATCAGGATGCCCTTCTGAAACGGATTCAGATGTAAATAAATAAGACATATTATTCTTTGTTTTATTAGATTAAAAATATGAGGAATAACGTGAATAATTGCATGGAAAGCTCAAAAAGAATACTGTTTTAGCTTTTTTTTATAGAGGTTGCAATCAGGTCAAATTTTTCCTCGTTTGTAAACAGGGGCAAAGTTAAGGACTATTTTTCAATAGCCAAAACTTTTAAGAAATAATTATAAATTTCTTGAAACAAGCGATTTATCCCGATTGAGTATAAAAAACTATTGTGGTTTTATGCTTACGAAATCTTTTGGACTTTCATTATAATTAAGTCTTTCTTTTAAAGAAGACTGGATTGAAGAAGACAATTCGTCAATAATCTTTTGTTTGAAAGTCGGTTTGTAATAAATGATGCTTATTTCCCTGTAAGGGAAAGGCTTCTTAAATCTGAAAACTTTACCTTTCTGCTCTTCAGAAAGCTGGCTTAAAGCCAATTCCGGCAGAATACTTATTCCTCCTACCTTATCAACCATATGAACCAGCGTCTGGATGTTGGAAGCAAGGAAGTCAAGATTTTTTGGCTTGAGTGTATTTTCTTTCAGATGACAAATGTTTTCAAACTGATTTCTCAAACAGTTCCCTTCTTCCAGAAGCCATACTTTTTCAACATTAAGCTCCTCAGGAATAATATAGGAATTCTTTTTATTAGCTTGTGTATCGGAACTGTAGATCATCAGCTCTTCATTGAACAGAAAATCCTGATAGAATTCATCCGCCGTATCATACGGAGTCGAAATAATTCCAGCATCCAGTTCCCCAGCCTTTAAAGCTTTGATAATACTGTCTGTTGTCATTTCCTTCACGTTCATCTGAATTTTCGGATTCTCATCAAGGAATTTGAAAATTTCTGTAGGTAAAATGAAGGAAGATACTGTAGGAATAATTCCCAGGTTAATTGTTCCTCCTAAAATGTTATTAAGCAGGTTTGCTTTATTTCTCAGCTCATTGACAGATTCTATAATCACCTTCGCCTGATCAATGATCTGAAGCCCTACATCTGTGGTACGGATCGGGTGCGTAGTCCTGTCGAACACCTTTACATCCAGTTCATCCTCAAATTTCTGTATCATCGCACTTAGTGTAGGTTGCGTAATGAAGCATGCTTGAGCTGCTTTCCCAAAATGTTTGTACTTATCTACAGCGATAAGATACTCCAATTGCTGAATGTTCATCTGATTAATATTATCTATTACAAAGATATGATGTTTTTGCTATAAGCAATTAAAAATTCAAGTAAATTTGATAATTCTTACATCCAAAAACACAACAAATAAATCAAATCTTAACTATATGGATTCTAAAAAATTAACATTAAGCAGCGGTGCTCCGTACTTTGAGCATCAGGATTCTCAGACGGTAGGTCCCAGAGGTCCTGTTCTATTGCAGGACTTTATTCTTCAGGAAAACCTTGCCCATTTCGTAAGAGAAAGAATTCCCGAAAGAATTGTTCATGCAAAAGGAAGCGGCGCTTATGGAACATTTACCGTAACACACGATATTAGTAAATATACCAAAGCAAAATTATTTTCGAAGGTGGGAAACTCCTGCAGAATGTTTGCAAGGTTTTCTACCGTAGGTGGTGAGAAAGGAAGCGCGGATACCGCAAGAGACCCGAGAGGTTTTGCATTAAAATTTTATACTGAAGACGGAAACTGGGATCTTGTAGGTAATAATACTCCTGTGTTTTTTATTAAAGATGCCAAAAAATTCCCTGATTTTATTCATACTCAAAAAAGAGTGCCGAAAACAAATTTAAAGAGTGCCACAATGATGTGGGATTTCTGGAGCCTGAATCCTGAATCACTTCATCAGGTTCTGATCTTAATGTCCGACAGGGGTACGCCTCATGGTTACAGGCATATGCACGGTTTCGGATCCCATACCTTCTCTATGATCAATGCAAGCAATGAAAGAGTTTGGGTAAAATTCCATTTCAAAACAAAACAGGGAATTAAAAACTTCAACAATGAGGAAGCCGTAAAGATGGCTGGTGAAAACCCTGACTTTGCGCAGGAGGATCTTTGCAATGCTATAGAAAATGGAGATTTCCCGAAATGGACCTTATACATTCAGGTAATGACTGAAGAGCAGGCAAAAGATTTCAGATGGAATCCTTTTGATGTAACCAAGGTTTGGTTCCAGAATGACTTCCCTCTAATTGAGGTTGGAGAAATGGAACTGAATGAAGTACCTGTTAATTATTTTGCACACGTAGAACAATCCACATTTTCCCCTAGCAATCTGATCAATGGAATTAGTTTTTCTCCGGATAAAATGCTTCAGGGAAGATTATTCTCATATCCCGATGCTCACAGATACAGAGTAGGAGTAAATGCCCACCAGCTGGAAGTGAACCGTTGCCCTTTTGCTACCAACAATTACCAGAGAGATGGTTTTATGGCTGACTCTAGTGAATATGCTGATAAGCCTAACTACCATCCTAACAGCTTTGATGACATCAAGCCGGATCCTTCTTATAAAGGTTATGATTATGAACTTGATAGCGCTCATGTAGCTTTCTACAACAGAAATGAAAATGATGATGATCATTATACACAACCCGGGCTTCTTTATACAAAGGCAATGAATACTGAAGACCGGGAACGCCTTGTCCATAATATTGTAGGAAGCATGAAGGGGATTGACGGACCAAAGAGAGATGAAATCATAAATCGTCAGCTGTGTCATTTTTTCAGAGCGAATATTGAACTTGGCATGAAAGTAGCATCACAGCTAAATATCAATATCGATAGCAATATGATGAATCACATCAAATAAGCAAACAAAATAATATTTCAACAAAAAAGGAAAAAATATCAACTTTTTTTCCTTTTTTTTGTAAAAAAATGATAATTTGCAAGGGTTAGTATTTAAAGTGGAAAAATGAGTTACGAAAATATATTATTAAAAAAAGAAGATAAATTAGCTATTATTACAATTAACAGACCTGAAAGTCTCAATGCACTAAACGCTAAAACCATCCAGGAAATAAGTTCAGCTTTAGACGACCTGGATTTGGACAAGTCTTGCAGGGTGATTATTCTTACAGGAAGTGGTGAGAAATCTTTCGTTGCAGGAGCAGACATCAAAGAATTCAGTGATTTCGGACAGGAAAAGGCTGAAGAATTGGCAAAAAACGGTCAAAATTCTCTTTTTAATAAAATAGAAAATCTCTCTAAACCAGTCATTGCAGCAGTCAATGGCTTTGCTTTAGGTGGAGGTTTAGAGCTTGCTATGGCATGCCATATCAGATATGCTTCGGAAAATGCTAAATTGGGACTTCCGGAAGTGACCTTAGGATTGATTCCTGGTTACGGAGGAACGCAAAGACTTCCAAAGCTTGTCGGAAAAGGTATTGCCAACGAAATGATCTTCTCAGCCAAAATGATTCCCGCTCAAAGAGCCAAAGAAATCGGATTGGTGAACGAAGTATATCCTATTGAAGACTTATTAACTAAAACAAAGGAACTAGCAAACGTTATTGCCTTCAATTCACCTATGGCAATTTCCAAGGCTATTCATGCAGTGAATTTATCGGATACGGATAAAGGCTTTGAGACTGAGATTAAGTATTTTGGCGAGCTTTTTGAACTAGCTGATAAACAAGAGGGAGTAAGTGCTTTTCTGGAAAAAAGAAAGCCTAACTTCTAAGATTATTTTTACAAATTATTTCGAAAAAAACAATGCTGCGGTATGAATAAGTTTGATAAAGCTTATCTAAAAATGGCTCAGGAATGGGCAAAACTTTCCTACTGTAAAAGAAAACAAGTAGGAGCTCTTATCGTAAAAGATAGGATGATTATTTCAGATGGTTATAACGGAACTCCTTCGGGATTCGAGAATTGTTGTGAAGATGCAGAGGGAAAAACACATTGGTATGTATTGCATGCAGAAGCAAATGCTATATTAAAATTAGCTGCTTCTACCCAATCTGCAAAAGGAGCAACGCTGTATTTAACGCTTTCTCCATGTAAAGAGTGCAGCAAGCTAATTTTACAGGCTGGGATTACAAGACTGGTATATATCAATGAGTATTCGGACGACGATGGGATATCATTCCTTAAAAACCATAATATTGAAATAGAACAAATTTCTGATTGTGAACTAAAAAAATAACACAAATGACTTGGGATGAAAAAATTAAAGATTTTGAAATCTTTCTTCGTTTCGAAAGAAATTTTTCAGAAAACACTCTAGACGCTTATGTTAGAGACATTAAAAAATTAAAGGAGTACGCTGAGGAAGACCTCGACAACATCGGACCGGATGTGATCGGATACGATAATCTACAGGAGTATATCTTCAATCTTTCCAAACAAAAATTCAGTGAGCGGTCGCAGGCCAGATGGATATCTTCTATCAAGGCTTTTTTCAAGTTCCTTCTGGAGGATGAAGCCCGTGAGGATAATCCGGCAGCATTGCTTGAAGGCCCTAAATTGGGATTATACCTTCCCGATACACTAAGCCTTATGGATATCAACAAGATTATCGGAGCCATTGAAGTGAACTCGGATCTGGGAAGAAGAAATCAGTGTATTGTAGAAGTACTTTATGGTTGTGGACTTCGGGTATCAGAACTTATTGATCTGAAAATTTCAAACATTAATTTTAAAGAAAATTACATTAAGGTGAACGGGAAGGGAAATAAAACCCGTTTCGTTCCTTTGGCTGATTACACTGCTGAATTATTGAACAGTTACATCAAAGAGGTGCGTTCTAAAAACAAGATCAACAAGAAATATGAAGATTCATTATTCCTGAACAGCAGAGGAACTTCTATGTCCAGAGTGATTGTATTTCTTATTATTAAAGAACTCACGGATAAAGCCGGTGTAAGTAAAAAAATATCCCCACATACCTTCAGACATTCATTTGCTACACATTTACTACAAAACGGAGCTGACTTAAGATATATTCAGGAAATGCTTGGTCATTCAAGCATTACGACAACTGAAATTTATACTCACTTAAAAACCGAAGAACTACGGGATGTCATTTTAAATTACCATCCCCGAAATATTAATATTGCTTAATGAAATTATTGAAATATTGTCCAAACTGTGGCAAAGAATCTCTACACTGGGATGGCGAAAAAAAATGGAGCTGCCCTCTATGCAATTTCACTTTATATAACAATGTAGCAGGAGCTGTGGCCGTTGTTATAAGATATGGTGATGAAATTTACCTGACAAGAAGAAACCGGGATCCTAAAAAAGGAAAGCTGGACCTAGCAGGTGGTTTTGTTGACCCGAAAGAAAGTGCAGAAGAAACCTGTAAAAGAGAACTTTTTGAAGAGCTACAGCTGAATATCGATATTTCAAATTTAAAATACCTTACCAGCCTACCTAATATCTATCAATATAAAGAGATCGACTACAATACGATCGATTTGTTTTATGAATACCGCGTGGATAAAAAATTCGAAGTTAACATTGAATTATCCGAAATATCGGAAGCACAGTGGATTCCACTAAAAGATATTAAACTGGAGGATATTGCTTTTGATTCTCAGAAAATATTTTTTGAGCAATACTTAAACAATCTATAATTACACAATTTAAAATATTGATAGCAGGGCCTAAGCTCTGCTATTATTATTTTTTACGACGCTACAAATCAGCGTATCAGTAAGTTTTGGATTTTAGCATTTCCTCGAAATAATTGATCAGCAGTTTTCGTTCTGCTTCAGATAAATTAGCCTCATTATGATACACAATATATCCGGGCATCGGCATTGTCCTGCTTTGAAGTGTTGGAATAATACTGTTAAGCATACTTATCTTCAAATCTGAATTGTAAGTTTGCCAGATCGAAAAGTTCAGATGCTGTCTTCCATCATTAACATGGCTTTTTATAGACCACGATATAGGCGCTATATAAGAATACTTAGGGTATACCGTTTCGTTGGAATGACAGTCATAGCAAGCCCCTTTTATAAGTTTAGTGATTTTTTCGGGTGTTTGTTTTGCATCTACAAAATTTACCTTATGATCAACGGGCATATTGGTCCTGTCTATAGGGATAAACTGAATGAGTGCAAAGACAACCAGGCTCCAGAATACAATCTTCTTTATCGTTTTCATACGTTCTCTATCTCACAGGTTGCAATACGGAATTACCGGACTTAAGTGCAGGATTATCCTTTTCAACAGGCTTTTCAACAACCGGTTTAGGAATATTTAATCCTTTTGTATCCAGCACTCTTGTATCCTTTAAATCCCAATCTTCATTGCTGTCCCATAAAGGTCTTACAACAACAGCTTTATAGAAAATATAAGAGTCTTCCGCAAACACGTCGTTTTGAAAGTCTGCTTCATCCCAATATTTATTATCATTGTTGTCAACCAGAATCCTCACAACATAATCTCCGGGTTTCAGAATATCGAATTTAACAGCGTCCCCCTTTGTATATTTTTGGTAAACCACTTTTTCAGATGTATCCAATAACTGAAGCCAATAATTCGAAGCGGGGGCATTTTGGAGCTTGAATGCAAGACTGCCGTAGTTTTCTACCTTGTCTGCTTCAAAGTCAAACCGCTTTGATGTTGGGTTTTTATCATAGAATGACAGAACAGTTGTTTTAGGAACAACCAGCTGATATTTTTTTCCCGGAACAAAATCGGATTGAATCAGGATCTGATATGGATTGGTTTCGGAAATTTTTGCCGTGAAGTTCTGAGTCGTTAAACTATCACTTTTCAATATCCATTTATCCGTATTTATTTTATCAATGATGTAATTGGAAGTAATCCTGAAATCTGTTTTAGGAGGTAAAAGAGATCCGTCATTGTTGTCAAGGGTCATTCCGTTTTTCGCATTGTATTTATAAAAGACAGAAACCGTATCCTTTTTATTATCAGCATCATAACTAAACTTCAAATTTTCAGTAGTCGTCTGTCCTACATTGCTTTTCACCGCATCAAACCATATCTTTACAGAATCCGATTTAGGTCTGTGGGTTACTTTTATATCCTGAAGCTTATCGTTAATAGAAAGAACCTTTACATTATCCGGCTTTCCTTCAAACGTCATCGTGATACCTCCCGGTGTTTCCTTCATCTCTACATACTTCAATGGTTTTCTCGATGGATATACCTTTAAGTTCAATCCCGAAATGGATTTTTCAAAGTCGATAGGCTCTTTCTGGAATCCTACTTTTTCTTTTCCGGGATCATACATGGAATTACCATTTTCATCTTCAAAGGCAATGATCTTGTATTTCCCCGGCGACAAATAATTAAGCTCATAATAGCCATCGTCATCTACCTTTGTGATATAGTAAGGTTTTTGTTTATAATTCATGGTATCCTGAACCTTGTACAAACCTACAACCATTTTATTTTCTGTGCTTGTTTCCTTTTTAAAGGATATTGCATCTCTTACATCACCGCTGATATAAAGATCATCAAGTTTTTCACCCGTAGAAAAAGCAAAGTTGAAATAACGCAGTGTGTTAGACTCATTATTATCTACTATAGAATTTCCAAAATTAAAATTATAAGTGGTATTGGCCTGTAAGGTATCTTCCCACTGGATCAAAAGATATTTATTGGCAATATTCGAAGGTAAGATCCGCTTGATTTTTTTAATAGGCGGAGAGATGATTAAATTTTTGTTGATATCTTTTAGCGTCACATATTCATCAAAATCGATACGAAGTTCTTTAATATCTCTTCTAACATTTACTCTGGTTGTATCTATATTTGAGCTTAAAAACTTTGGAGCCAGCGTATCTTTAGGACCTCCTACCGGAGAACCTACTCTTGCACAGGACTGTACAAGAAAACCAATAATGAATAGTAAAAAAAGTCTTTTCATGAATATGTTTAAGCAAAAGTAAACATTATTCTCCAAAAACTTCATGTCCATTTTTTAAAGAATCCTGATTATCATTCATGACACTATGCAGCTTATCTTTTTGCACAGGAAAATCTTCAAATAATCCTGATAATGCCAATGCTGTATACACCCTGTTGGAATATTTGTTTCCAATGGCAACAATGGTCACCTTTGAATTTAACAAATGGGCAAAAACAGAATTCGTTCCATGCCACCATCCGTTGTGATAGGTAAGCTTCTCTCCGTTATCAAAAATCTTCATCCGAAAACCTAATCCATAGTTATTCATTCCGGCTTTTTCATTACTGTAAGGTGTAAAAACCATCTGCATAAGTTCCGGCTTTAAGAAATCCTTAGAAAACATTGCTTTTGAAAAATTAAAAAGATCCCTTGGAGTAGTATATACATTCTTGTCTCCGTAAATAAGGTCAAGTCTGTCCAAAGGATATAACTTACCTCGTCCGTAATAAAAGGACTGTGCAGCGGTAGGTATATCTTTTTCCTGAAAAATATAGGTATTCTTCATTTTAAGAGGATCAAATACCATTTCCTTCATCGCCTGAGGAAACGGGGTTTTTGTAATCTTCTCAATCAGCAATGCCAATAAAGCAAAATTTGTATTGCAATACATAAAACCGGTATCCGTATCCCTTGCCAGGTCAGGTTTATATTTGATAATCATATTCAATACATCCTGATTGGTAATAAATGTTTTTGAAAGCTCAACAGGAGCCGGTTGAATTTTAGTAATAAAATATTCGTATTTAGGCAGGCCGCTTCTCTGCGATAACAAGTTCTGAACGGTTACATTGGGATAAGGAAACCCCGGAAAATATTGTGTTAAATGATCAGACAATTTTATTTTTCCTGCCTCAATTAACTTCATCATCGCCATCGCCGTCATCGTCTTTGAAACGGAAGCAACATGAAGAGGGGTATTTTTATCAATAGGCATTTGATCTCCTTCTCTTCCAAAACCTCTGTAGTTTTCGTACAGAATGTCATCTCCTTTAGCGACAAGTATTCCACCACTCAAGTCACCGGCATCCCATACTTTTTTGTAATACTGATCAATATATTGTACCAGAGAAGCTTTATCCGGCAGTTGATCATCTGCTTTTGTAAAAACCTTGCTCAGGTCCACATTTCCGTAGTTGGGTAGGTTAGTAGTATTTTCTGCTACAGCCTCTTTAGTTTCGGATTTATTCTTACAGGAAAACAAAAATGCAAAAACAGCTAAAAAAAGGACAAAATTATGCTTCTTCATGAGTATCAAAAATGAGCGGCAATTTAATAAAACTCAAAATAAATATTGAAAAGAGTGCACAAATTATGAATTATTTAACACAAAAGAGGAAGAATGGCGGAAAGGCTAAAATGTAAAATCGCCAGTTTGCTAATTTGTAGAAATGTTTGCATTACAGCATACCTTTGGAAATTGCATCCTACAGCAAATAACCAATCTCAGAAGTGATTTAGCTATTCAGCTATTTCTACATTAACCCGCAAACGACCCTACAATCTTATCCACAATAACCTGGGCCAATTTTTCTTTGCTTTGATGAGTCCATCCCGCTATATGTGGTGTTACAATTACTTTTTCTGATTCCAGCAGATATTGCAGGTCTTGATTTTCCCCAGCCTCTAAGTTTTCAAAAGAAGATTTCTCATACTCTAGTACGTCAAGACATGCCCCTTTTACTTTCCCAGCTCTTAAAGCCTCAACTAAACTTTTCGTTTCAATATTTTTCCCTCTTGCCGTATTTACAAAATAGAAATCATTTTTCATATCGGAAATGAACGGTCCATCGATCAGATAATAAGATTCGTCGGTCAAAGGAATATGTAAGCTTAAAACTTCAGCCCTTTCCTTCAGGTCTTTTAAAGAAACCTGTGTAGCGTATTCATCAGAAAGACCGGGTAAAATATCATGGAAAATTACAGTACAGCCAAAACCGGAAAGTCTTTTCGCAGTCGCCTTGCCCATATTTCCATAACCAATCAGCCCAACAGTTTTCCCTAGCAATTCATCACCTCTGTTTTCTTCGCGCAGCCAAATTCCATTTTTCACTTCCTGGGAAGCTATAAACAGGCGATTCATAAGAATCAGTAACATTCCTACAACATGCTCTGCCACGGAATCCCTGTTTCCTTCCGGAGAGTTAATCAGCTGAATTCCCAACTTTTCAGCGGCGGGAATATCAATATTCTCCATTCCTGCTCCTACTCTTGCAATGAACTTCAGCTTTTTCCCTTTTTCAAGGAAGTGCTTATCCAAAGGAATCCTGCTTCTTATAATCACACCGTCATAATGATGAATTTTTTTACAAACCTCATCATAAGAAGACGTAAAGTCTTCTTCCAGGATAAAATTTTTTGCGAGAAGCTGTTCCGTGATAAGGGGATGATTTTTATCTAAAAGAAGGATTTTCATAATATTTAAACACTGATGACACAAATTTTATTAACCAATAACACCAATTAGAATCACTGTGTATGCAATTCCGGATATTTCATTCTCAGAAATACCTGCTTTCATAATTTTTGATCATATGTTGGCAAAAATCATTGGTGAAGTTTGTACCAACCACTTGTTTACTCGTATTTATTTCGGTTCCTGGAAAAGCTTTTTAAGCTCCACCGATTCCAGAGGTTTCATTCTACCGGAAAGAATCAATGAAAGTTCTTTTCTACGAAAAGCAGCAGCAAACCTTTCTTTTTCTTCTTCTGTTTCAGGAACCATTTCAGGAATAGGAATCGGACGATTAAATTCGTCCACTGCAACAAACGTATAAATACCTGCATTGGTATGCATTTTCTTTTGATTGATGGGATCATCCAACCAAACATCAACATACACCTCCATGGAAGTAGAAAATGCCCTTGAAACTTTTGATTCCAGAACAACGACTCCACCTTCAGGAATAGGATGATTGAAAGAAACATGGTTTACGGATGCTGTCACTACTCTTCTTTCACAATGTCTTGCAGCCGAAATTGAGGCACAACGATCCATTTTTGCCAAAAGCTCTCCACCAAAAAGGTTTCTTAAAGAATTTGTTTCATTGGGAAGAACAATATTAGTCATAATCGTCAGGGATTCCGACGCTTTTTTTATTTTTTTTGCCATGTTGCCTTAGTGTTGTTTTGAGTGTTTTTAAGGTTTGCTCCTTTTTCAATCTGCTTTGGTAAAGAATCTTTTTTCAGGGAATCTAAAGTTTTCATCTGAACAGAATCTTTTTTAATCTTTACCGTATCTTTTACTATTCTTCTTGTTTTTGTCTGTACAGAAACACTATCGAATGATTTTTTCCCAAACAATAGTTCCTGCTGTGAGAATGCTACATACAAAATTCCTAAAACAGGAATAATGAACAGAAAGATCCAAAGAATGGATTTATTAAATTTATAATCGCTCTCTTTATTTTCTGAAACCAAAGGCTTCTGTGCACTATTAATATCCGAAAGCCTGATCTCTTCCAGGCCATAATATTCAGGATGGTTGGATTCCAATCTTTTTCCTTTGAAGTGGGTTTCTCCATCTTCAATAAAAATTGTTCCCAGATTCTGAATTTCCAAAATCTGATCCGCCTGGAGTTTTTTCTTCCAGAAATCAGTCTGAATTTGCAATTCATTCTGTGCAGACTCAATTGAAATTTGTTTTTGACTACTTATAAAGGATACCAGTTCTTCTGATTCCACCTCATAATCCGATGCAAAGGCTATCTGACTGGATGGAGGAAGTATACTTCCGTTTTCAGAATTAATAATCGCTTTTGAGTTCTCCAGAGAAAACACGCCAAACGCTGGAACTGTAACAGAACCAAATTGTTTCAGATATTCTAGAATGTAAGCTGAAATATTCATCTGGCAGCAAATTTATAACTTTTTCAGGACTTTTTATGACATTTATTTGGATAAAAAAAGACTGCCTGAGCAGCCTTATCATGTATAATTTCCAAGTTTAGATATCTTTTTTGCATATTTCAAAAAAAACAGCAACTATTTTTACATTATTCTTATTGTATTTTCCAACTTATTCCAAACATAAAATTAATTCCCGCTTGTGAAAAATAATACGGCTCACCGCCATACACAGCACCGTTATTGACATATTTTTTATTGAAAATATTATTAACCAAAAGCTTTAAAGCAATATCATTGTTGGCAATCCTGAGCTGATATTGTGCATTAAAATCGGTAAGAAAGTAATCCTTAAGCTGTAAATTCGGATCTTCAGTGTTATCAAGATATTGTTTTCCGACATATTGATTCATCAATGAAAACTGGAAATTTTTATCAGGATTAAATTTTAATCCCAGATTAGCAACAACATCTGGAGAGAACGAGATCTGTGTATTTCCCAATTCTTTAACAACCGCTTTATTTTCTATTTTAAAGTCCTGGTTCCTGTTTTGACTTAAACTAACATTCCCTGAAATCTCCCATTGCTTTGAAAATTTTGCGACTGCCCCTATCTCAATACCTCTCCTATAGCTTTCACCCGAATTTGTACGGATAAAAGCTCCAACATTATTCAGTTCTCCGTTAAGCACCAGCTGATTTACATAATACATATAATACAAATTAGCCGTCAATGAAATAATACCAAGCTGTTTTTCAAACCCTGCTTCAAAATCATGAAGCTTTTCAGCTTTCACTTCATTATTGGCAATAAGATCGTCCCGGTTCGGTTCCCGTTGAGCATGTGCATAGGATAAAAATATTTTACCATTGCCTATTCTGTAGTTTATCCCTGCTTTCGGATTGAAGAACAACCAGTTTTTCTTGATATTAGCACCTTCATCATCACCTTCCAATAAAATCTTTGTATCGTAATCAATATTTCTAAGCTGCAAATCTCCAAAGAACTCAAAATCATTGACCCTAAACAAAGCTTTTGCAAATCCTGCCACCTCATTTTTTACCGAACGCCCTCTGTAATACTCATGCTCATCAATAGGAAAGAACACACCCGTCACATTCCCATAATGTCTTCCATAGTACTGATTTGCCACGGCACCGAAATTAAGATCCAGGTTTTCGTATTTTCCGTAAAGGGTTGAAACAATTCCGTAAAAATCATTGTTCAGCCATTTCTTTCTGATAAAATCTGATGTTTCTATGGTCTGCCCTCCTTCTATGATATTGGGTAAATTATACCTTGAAAACGGATCTCCCTGCTTATAATTTTCATAATACCCTTTTCCTTTGGTATAATGCAAAGTTGTCTCTAAATTCCAATGATCATTAACCCCCTGTTCCCATAATAACTGATAATGATTTTGCCTGTAGTTATCAGTTTCATTATTGTAAAAACCTGTGATATTCCCATCAGCGCCATAAATTGCACCTGAATAATTAAACTTCGGATCTGTCTCCCATGTTTTCCTGTCTATCCCGTTCCAGGCCTGATATGTTTTCTCCTTCCCTCCAAAAGCCATCAGACGAACCCTTGTTTTTCCTTCTTCAAATAAGGCAGTGAAATTATAAGAATCTAATCTTGATGAAGCCCTGTCAATATATCCGTCAGAACTGATGTGGGTATACCTACCCATTAATGACAGACGATTATTCCAAAACTTTCCGGAACCTACCTCAGCAGAATATTTATAGGTATTAAAAGACCCGTAACTGTCATCTGTTTTTACATAAAACTTATCTTCCGGATCTTTGGATATAACATTGATACTCGCACCGAAAGCCGAAACCCCATTATTGGAAGTTCCTACTCCTCTCTGAATCACAATCTGTGATGCCGAGCTTGTCAAATCCGGGACATTCACAAAAAAAGTACCCTGGCTCTCCGAATCGTTAAACGGAACTCCATTCATCATAACATTTATTCCCCTTCCTGCAACTCCACGAATTCTAAAACCAGTATATCCCACCCCGTTTCCGGCATCTGAAGTGGAAATTACAGAAGTCTGATTTTTTAAAAGTATGGGAAGATCCTGTCCGAGGTTCCTGCTGTCCAGGTCTCTTTGTACATTAATGATCTCCTTTGCAACGGGAAGTCTCCTGGTAAAATTAACCGCTTCAATTTCCTTGATTTTTAAGGAATCTGTATTTTGGGTTTGGGAAAAAGCCATTGAACTGGCAGTAAGTCCTAAAAAAAATAATCCTTTCATTCTATAAATTTTAAAATTTAATGAATAAAAGGGGATCAATAAGATATTATACAATTCCGGCAAAAGCCAGAGCGTCCCTAAACAGCATTACCTGTTCCAGGTTCAGTGGGTATAATCTCAGCCTGTAAAAGCACCCCTTTATTTCAGCCGCGAAATTACAAAAAATATATGAGATTGGGAGGCATGTGGATACCTGGGGCTCACATTTCTTAGTACGCTTTATTCTTCGAATCTATATAATAATAGTTTGTTCCGTCTTTTGTTACTTCAAACATCTTTCCCAATTTCCAACTGAAATTTCTTTTAATATTGGAATACTCGAAAGGGATCACAATTTTATTATGAACATCAATTACTCCAAAGCGGTCATTATGAGAAGCGACGATCATAGGATCAGAAACATCATCTCCTTCCATGATATGCAGGTATTCATATTGAGGATAGATCTGATATTCTCTGTAATCAGCAGCATTCATAAATTTTGAAGGTTCAATAATTCCGTAAAAGCCATTTAAAATATAGGCTTGATATTGTTGCTGTTTAAATTCCATCTTACATTGTCCCAGATCGGAATTTTTATACTGATATACTCTTTTTCCGGTTTGATCTATTCTATAAGAAATCAGATCTTTTTCAACTGTAGCATATTCTTTTGTTCCGAATTTTCTGACCTTTTCATTAGGGGAGTACAGTAAATTACAGTCTTCAGCAAAAAAAACAGCAATATGGTATTCAGGCTGAATAATGAATTTTCCTTTTTGGTTCACATAACCGAATTTGCCATCCTTCTTTTGTGGAATCAGAACAGGAATCTCGTCATTAATAACAACCAGATCGGGATTGATTTTTGGTTCGGATGCTTTTTTAACAACCGCTTTGGAAACTTTTTTAACCGGATATTTCTTCACAGATTTAGTCTGTGAAAAAACAAAAATCGAAATAAAAAGGGATAGCAGACCCATTACATTTTTCACTTTCATCATTTATTTTTTGCAAAAGTACAGCCAAAATAGAAAATATAAAAATCATATTTATAAAGAATCTAAATAATTTCATCCTTATAAAATATTAAAAATTCGTACTTTTGGGAGCATTTTTAAATGTTTGATAATTTTAAAACGTCTTTGGAATACAAGATTTGATATTGATATGATCAGAAAGTTTTCCAACGTTACAAAGAGAGTTTTTGCGGCAAGACAGACTACAGGTAAGCCATTTACACTTTTCGATAAGGTCCTTTATACTTAGCTTTGGCATGAAACATTATCTTTCATTTTATAAAAGCAATGTAGATTGTACTTATTTTAACCGGTCCGTGTTACATATCAAAATGCAAAGCTCAAAAACGGCATATTATGGTTTAATTCTGACTGGTAAGGAAAAGTGGCGTTATCAATCTACCTTTAATTAATATTGAAAAGACTTCTATATGAATAATTATAAGGATTACATCAAAGAGATTGAGGAAAGGAAAAACCAGGGGCTTCATCCAAAGCCGATTGATGGTGCAGAATTGCTAAGCGAAATCATCGCACAAATTAAAGACCCGGCTAATGCAGACCGAGCAGATTCTCTTAAGTTTTTCATCTACAATACCCTTCCGGGAACGACCAGTGCAGCAGGTGTTAAAGCAAAATTTTTAAAAGAAATCATTCTGGGCGAATCTGTAGTAGAGGAGATATCACCTGCATTTGCTTTTGAGCTTCTATCTCACATGAAAGGTGGTCCTTCGATTGAAGTACTCCTTGATCTTGCTTTAGGAAATGATATTTCTATCGCAAAAGAAGCAGCAAATGTTCTTAAAACACAGGTTTTCCTATATGACGCAGATACTAACCGTCTGAAAGAAGCATTCAATAATGGTAATAAAATCGCACAGGAAATTGTTGAAAGCTATGCAAAAGCTGAGTTTTTCACAAAATTACCAGAGATTGCTGACGAAATAAAGATTGTTACTTATATTGCCGGTGAAGGTGACATTTCAACAGACTTACTTTCTCCGGGTAACCAGGCTCACTCCAGATCTGACCGTGAGCTTCATGGTAAGTGTATGATCACTCCTCAGGCACAAGAAGAAATCAAAGCTCTGCAGGCACAGCATCCTGACAAAAGCGTAATGCTTATTGCAGAAAAAGGTACTATGGGTGTAGGTTCTTCAAGAATGTCCGGAGTAAATAATGTAGCTTTATGGACAGGTAAGCAGGCTAGTCCATATGTACCGTTTGTAAATATTGCCCCGATCGTTGGAGGTACAAATGGTATTTCTCCCATATTCCTTACAACCGTAGATGTTACAGGAGGTATAGGTATCGACCTTAAAAACTGGGTGAAAAAACTGGATGAAAATGGCAATCCTCTTCGTAATGAAAATGGTGAGCCGATCCTTGAGGAAGCCTATTCTGTAGCTACAGGAACTGTACTTACAATCAACATTAAAGAGAAAAAATTATATAAAGGTGATCAGGAGCTTATTGATATTTCGAAGGCTCTCACACCTCAGAAAATGGAGTTTATTAAAGCCGGAGGCTCATATGCCATTGTTTTTGGTAAAAAACTTCAAACATTCGCTGCACAACTTTTAGGAATAGAAACTCCTCTTGTTTTTGCTCCTTCAAAAGAAATTTCCCATGAAGGGCAAGGCCTTACGGCAGTAGAAAAAATATTCAACAGAAATGCTGTTGGAACAACACCAGGTAAAGTATTACACGCAGGTTCTGATGTTCGTGTACAGGTAAATATCGTTGGATCACAAGATACAACAGGTCTTATGACCTCTCAGGAACTTGAGTCGATGGCGGCTACAGTGATCTCTCCGGTAGTAGATGGTGCATACCAATCAGGATGTCATACCGCTTCAGTATGGGATAAAAAAGCTCAGGCAAACATCCCTAAACTTATGAAGTTCATGAACGAGTTCGGATTGATTACAGCCCGTGACCCTAAAGGTGAATACCATGCAATGACCGATGTAATTCATAAAGTTCTTAATGATATCACGGTAGACGAATGGGCAATTATCATCGGTGGTGATTCTCACACGAGAATGTCTAAAGGTGTTGCTTTCGGAGCTGACTCCGGAACAGTAGCCCTTGCCTTAGCCACAGGTGAAGCCTCTATGCCGATTCCTGAATCTGTAAAAGTTACCTTTAAAGGAAACATGAAAGAACACATGGATTTCCGTGATGTGGTTCATGCAACACAAGCTCAGATGCTGAAACAATTCGGTGGAGAAAATGTGTTCCAGGGTAGAATTATTGAAGTCCACATCGGAACTCTTCCTGCTGATCAGGCATTTACCTTTACAGACTGGACTGCTGAAATGAAAGCAAAAGCATCCATCAACATTTCTGAAGACAATACTCTGATCGAATCATTGGAAATCGCAAAAAGCAGAATCCAGATTATGATCGATAAAGGAATGGATAATAAAAATCAGGTTCTTCAGGGATTGATCAATAAAGCAAACAAAAGAATTGCAGAGATTAGATCCGGGGAAAAACCAGCTTTAACTCCTGATGCGAATGCTAAATATTACGCTGAAGTTGTTGTAGATCTTGATGTTATTGTAGAGCCGATGATCGCTGACCCTGACGTAAACAATGAAGACGTTTCCAAAAGATATACACATGATACCATCAGAGCTCTTTCTTATTACGGAGGAGAGAAAAAGGTAGATCTTGGATTTGTAGGATCATGTATGGTTCATAAAGGAGATTTAAAAATTGTTTCCCAGATGCTAAGAAACCTTGAAAAACAGCAAGGTAAAGTAGAATTTAATGCTCCTCTTGTAGTAGCTGCTCCCACTTATAACATCATTGATGAACTTAAAGCTGAAGGAGATTGGGAACTACTGGAAAAATATTCTGCCTTCGAATTTGATGATAATGCTCCTAAGGGAGAAGCCCGTGTAGAATATAAAAACGTAATGTACCTTGAACGCCCGGGATGTAACCTTTGCATGGGTAATCAGGAAAAAGCAGCTAAAGGAGATACTGTACTGGCAACTTCTACCCGTCTTTTCCAGGGAAGAGTAGTTGAAGATTCAGAACGTAAAAAAGGAGAATCCCTGCTTGCATCAACACCTGTTGTCGTTCTATCTTCTATCATTGGAAGAATTCCTAATATAGATGAATATAAAGCTGCAGTTGAAGGTATTGACCTTACTAAATTTGCTCCACCTATTAAAGAACTTGTTCAGGTGGGTCATTAAGAGCTTGAAATAATAAGTCGAAAGACTCTTTTATATGATAATTTAAGAAAGGTTTCAATCTATTGGATTGAAACCTTTCTTTTTTATTTAGAATCTTTCCATTTAAGAGTGAATAGAATTATTTTAACCTAGGTCAACAGCTCAAAATTTATTTTTTCCTTAACTTGATAGGTATTAAAAATAGTAATGATTCATCTTATTTATGCCATTTTTGGAAGGTAGGAATAGTATTTGATGATTTGCACTCGAAGAATTTCCGCTTCTTATTTTTAAATTAAATCCGGAAAAAAAATTGAAAAAGAAAAATTAAAATAGATATGACTTTCGACATTGATATGATCAAAAAGGTGTACGAGCGTTACCCTGAAAGAATTGCTGCGGCAAGACAAATCGTTGGAAAACCTCTTACACTTTCAGAAAAAATCTTATACACCCACCTTTGGGAAGGAAATGCAACTACAGCACATGAAAGAGGAAGCTCTTACGTAGATTTTGCTCCGGATAGAGTAGCTATGCAGGATGCAACAGCACAAATGGCACTTTTGCAGTTCATGCAAGCCGGCAAAGCCAAAGTTGCCGTTCCCTCTACTGCCCATGCGGATCACCTGATCCAGGCCAGAGTAGGTGCAGAAGCAGATTTACAGGAAGGTATTAATAAAAACTCTGAAGTTTTCAACTTTTTGAGTTCTGTTTGTGATAAATATGGAATCGGTTTCTGGAAACCTGGAGCCGGTATTATCCACCAGGTAGTACTGGAAAATTACGCCTTTCCTGGCGGTATGATGATCGGTACTGATTCGCATACGGTAAACGCAGGAGGACTTGGGATGGTAGCCATCGGAGTAGGTGGTGCTGATGCTGTAGACGTAATGGCAGGAATGGCATGGGAGCTTAAAATGCCTAAGTTAATCGGTGTAAAATTAACCGGTAAAATGAGTGGCTGGACTTCTGCAAAAGATGTGATCTTAAAAGTAGCAGGAATTCTTACTGTAAAAGGAGGAACCGGATGCATCGTTGAATATTTCGGAGAAGGAGCAGAATCTCTTTCTGCGACAGGTAAAGGAACCATCTGTAATATGGGCGCTGAAATTGGTGCGACCACTTCCACTTTCGGATACGATGACTCCATGAGAAGATATCTGGCTGCTACAGGAAGACAGGATGTTGTGGATGCTGCTGATAAAATTGCGGAACATCTTACGGGTGACGCCGAAGTATATGCAAATCCTGAACAATATTTTGATCAGGTAATTGAAATCAATCTTTCAGAGCTGGCTCCGCACTTAAACGGACCATTTACTCCGGATTTAGCAACTCCTGTTTCTGAGTTCAGAGCAAAAGCAGAAGCTAACGGATGGCCTTTAGAGGTTGAATGGGCACTGATCGGTTCTTGTACCAATTCGTCTTATGAGGATTTGTCAAGAGCAGCTTCTATTGTTGAAGATGCTGTAGCAAAAGGAGTAAAACCTAAAGCTATTTTGGGTATCAATCCGGGATCCGAGCAGGTGAAATTCACTGCAGAAAGAGACGGTTTCTTAAATTCATTCAGAAAATTTGAAAACGCAAGAATCTTTACAAATGCCTGTGGACCTTGTATAGGGCAATGGGACAGAGAGGGAGCTGATAAAGGAGAGAAAAACTCTATTATCCACTCTTTCAACAGGAACTTTGCAAAAAGAGCGGACGGTAACCCGAATACGCATGCTTTCGTAGCTTCACCGGAAATGG
The DNA here is from genome assembly GCF_039645525.1 of Chryseobacterium sp. Chry.R1. Classification (NCBI taxonomy): domain Bacteria; kingdom Pseudomonadati; phylum Bacteroidota; class Flavobacteriia; order Flavobacteriales; family Weeksellaceae; genus Chryseobacterium; species Chryseobacterium sp. Chry.R1. The sequence continues at coordinate 1,348,813 of NZ_CP151793.1, read as the reverse complement.
TAGCTGCTGTAGCAATTTCAGGAAGACTGGACTTTAATCCTATTACCGATACACTTACTGCAGAAAATGGAGATCAGGTTAAACTAGACGAACCGAAAGGATCTGAGTTGCCGGCAAAAGGGTTTGCTGTAGATGACAATGGGTATCAGGCTCCATCTGAAGATGGTTCTTCAGTGGTAGTAAAGGTAAGCCCTACATCAGACAGACTTCAGTTATTAGAAGAATTCCCTGCATGGGATGGTAAAAATATTACAGGTGCTAAAGTTTTAATCAAAGCTTTCGGAAAATGTACAACCGACCACATTTCTATGGCCGGACCATGGTTAAAATATAGAGGACACCTTGATAATATTTCCAATAACATGTTAATCGGAGCAGTAAATGCTTATAATATGGAAACAAACCATGTTAAAAACGAATTAACGGGTGAATACGGTGAAGTTCCGGCTGTTCAAAGAGCTTATAAAGCGGCAGGTATTCCTACCATTGTTGTGGGAGACCAGAACTATGGTGAAGGATCATCAAGAGAACACGCAGCAATGGAGCCGAGACACCTTGGTGTAAAAGCAGTATTGGTAAAATCATTTGCAAGAATCCACGAAACCAACCTTAAAAAACAAGGGATGCTGGGATTAACTTTCGCTAATGAGGCAGATTATGATAAAATCCAGGAAGACGACACTGTTAACTTCTTAGATTTAGATCAGTTTGCTCCCGGAAAACAGTTAACACTCGAATTTGTACATGCTGACGGAACCAAGGATATTATTATGGCTAACCACACCTATAATGATCAACAAATCGACTGGTTCAAAGCTGGTTCAGCATTGAATCTTATTAAACAGCAAGAGGCATAAATCTATTTATGCCCCGATAAAAAAAAACATCCCGACCGGGATGTTTTTTTTTATTATCTATCTATATCTATATATATACTTTATATGATAACCTTCAATTTTTATAGGAATATGTAATAAATCTATATAATAAGTTGTTTTAAGAATAGTAATAAAATATCATGAAAACACTTCTTTACACTCTTCTATTATTTTCCTGCTTTGTTCAGGCCCAAAAAAAACCATCAGATTTCTTCCCTTCCCCAAAAACAAAAGTATTAGTAGTTGGTTCATTCCATTTTGATTATCCTAATCTGGATGCCCACAAAATCAAAAAACAGGACCAGATCGATGTACTATCTCCTAAAACATCCAAAGAGGTTACCGATCTGGTAAATTATATTAAGAAGTTCAGACCAACAAAGATTGCTATTGAAGCTTCACCCGAATGGAACGCCAATCAAAAACTCAAAGAGTATAATGAAGGAAAACACCATGATAAAAGAGATGAACGGTATCAGCTTGCCATGAGAATTGCCAATGAACTAAAGATCAATGAACTATTCAGTGTAGACGCCTCTTCCATATTAGAAGATCTTATGGAAAAGTTTGGAAAGACTGACTCACTGTATTTTAAGAAACTTACAGAGGGATATGATTATAAAAGTGACGACCCTATTTCTCAAAACTTTACTGATTTCTATAATCATTCAGAAGCCAAAAACTTTAGCTCACTTATGAACACCTTCCAATATCTTAACAGCAAAGAATATCACGAATATGGATATGGCGCTTATCTGAGTGGAGATTTTAAATTAAGGGATTATGACGGAGCTGATATACTTGCCATGAACTGGTATAGCAGGAATCTGAGAATATTCCGTAATATACAGAATATTCCGCATCAGAGTGACGACAGGATTCTTGTAATCGTAGGAAACGGACATGCAGCAGTCCTCAGACAACTTCTAACCTGCTCTGCAGAATATGAGTTCACAGAATTTTCTTCTTTATAAATATAAAGGCAGAGATTTAAGTTGAAATCTCTGCCTTTGTTTATATGGGTTTATGCTTCAAAGCTTCCAGAGCATTTAAAACTTAAATTCTACCCTTGCAAACAGAAATCGCCCTCCAATACCATATTGGGAAACCTGTCTGGAGTATACAAACTGATTATCTGCTGTCAGGGAATTGATTAGTGGATTTTTAGAAGGCATCACATTGAATATATTATTACTTCCAATGGTTGCAGATATATTTTTACTGAAGTCATAGCCTACTGAAAGATCTGTTACAAAACGATTATTCAATACAAAGTGTTCCTGTTTTCCTACTACACCATCAAAATTAGCATCCAATACATCAGCGTCGGTTACTTTTCCAAAGAAAGAATTCCTCAATAAAATATTAAATCCTGAAACTCTAAGATTATTGGATAGAGTTGCTTTTACCCGAGGTACGGCTTCTTCAAAGTAAATCCTGTTGGGCTCAGAAAAGTAACTGTCTATCTGGCTAACTAATTTTGGAGAGGCATGGATATTTCCTATTCTTCTGGTCTGATTCAGATTGAGCCCAAAGTTATTTTCCAGATTAATTCCTGAACCTAAATTGGATGTCTGGGAAATGGTAAGATCAAGCCCTTTGGTCTGGGAATCTACAGCATTCGCAAAAAAATTGGCGGCACTAGCTCTTGCAAGGTCAAAAGCATCCTGCAGAATCGCCTGATCCGATCCTTCAGGAAAATCTACACCTATAGTACCTTTAGGCCTGAAAAACAAATCAGTGAGCACTACTCTATCTTTAATTTTAATATAATAAACATCTGCTGTAACCACAAGATTTAAATTTGGAGCTTTCCAAGTAAGTCCTGTACTGTACGACTGAGAGGTTTCCTGTTTCAGTTTTGGAATCCCAAGCGCCTGTGCAGCCTCGGAATTATTCCTAAAAGTTCCTACCTGGGTAGTATTACCCTGTTGAATTAAGGTTGATGTTGAGCTATAATAGATCTGGGCTAATGAAGGGGCTCTAAAACCTGTAGAAACAGCACCTCTCCAATTAAAATTATCAGCCAACTTCACATTAGTCGCTAGTTTATAATTAAAGGTAGATCCAAAGTCTGAATAGTTTTCATAGCGCAAAGCACCTTCTACCAGCCACCAATCCGTTGGTTCCAGCTCCACATCTACATATCCGGCCACACTATTTCTATTTCCGGAAACAGCATTATCCGGACTAAATCCCGGAAATACCTGGGAACCGGCAGGTCTTGTTACGCCAAAAAAATCAGTCACAAGCTCATTTTTTGGAGTATTTACGGTCACTACATTTCCATAAATATCATAAGAGGCATAAGAATTCTCGTTACCGGCATTCACCTTATAATTTTCATAACGGTATTCCCCTCCAAATGCAATGTTCAGCCCATGCAATACATCATACTTTTTGGAAAAGTCAAGGTTTAGGGTGTTTTGCAAAAACTCAAGTCCACCTGCATCAAATCTTCTTGGAGAGTTGTTGACCAATGAAGAATTAAAAGTATTAACAACTCCAAAATTGAAAGTATTCTTTCCAAAAGTGTTACTGAGATCTATATTCCAGTCATTCCATTTTCCTTTGATCCCAGCTGCATATGAATAATCATTAATGGTAGACTCAATTTGCGGCAGATATCCGTTGGGTGTTATAAAATTGATATTTCTCTCGGTATTAGGCAAACGGAAAAAACCTCCGGCATTCCCAAGCCTGTAGCTATATCCTCCAAAAGAATACACCTTCCAGTCATCATTAATCGGAATTTCTGAATTATAATAAACCTGTGCTGACTGCAATTTCGATTGTCCAGCCCTGATACTGAAATCTTTCCGTTGAAGTCCTCTATATGCAAGTTCATCATTGGTAACATCCCCTCCTAATAAACCCTGTAAAGTTGAAATATTATTGGCGTTTGCAATTTTATTCTGTAAATCAGATGAAAAATAATTTACTTTTGTTGCATACTGCTTAATCGTATTGATAATTTGCTGGCTATTGGAAGTATTATTTATATTCTTATAAAGCCCGTCTATATCTATCCCATCTTGAGCAGCCCTGTAGTTAATAGCATTATAGGCATTGTATATATCGCCATTCCTCACACCAGCTCGGGAATAAGGATCCCGGTATTGGGTTGATGTAGTAATATTGAAGAACCCCTGTTTTCCAAGTTTGAATCCATAATTCAGGTCTAAAGAGATGGTTTCTCCATCCAGTCCACCGGAAAAATTGTTGGTAACCGGTGAAGCATATCCTCCCAAAAATAACTGACCGGATAGCCCCAATCTTTTTTTAAGACCTAAATTGACAACTCCTGCAATAGCATCAGATCCGTATTGAGCAGAAGCACCATCCCGAAGCACTTCAATTTTATCTAAAGCAAAAGCAGGAATCGCATTAAGATCTGTTCCCACCGAACCCCTACCTGGTGTAAGGGTTACATTGATGAGTGAAGACTGATGCCTTCTTTTCCCATTAAGTAAAACTAAAACCTGATCGGGACCTAAACCCCTCAACTGTGCAGGATCCACAAAATCCGTCCCGTCATTTACAGTATGCGATGTGGAGGAAAAAGAAGGGACAATATAGTTTAGAGCCTGGCTTATATTATTAACCGGGCTTTGTTTCAATATTTTTGAAATGTTAATAACGTCTACCGGAACCGGAGTATCTGTTAATGATCTACCTGATCCTCTTGAACCGAGAAGAACAACCTCATCGATTTTTTTTGATTTTAGAGTATCAGACTGGGCGAAGTAAAACGTCGAAATTAAAGTGGCCGAAGCAATGATACTTCTATTTTTAAAATGGCGCATGTGTTTTATTTTTAAATTTTTGTTATAATTTTTTTGTTTGCTTAAAATTTTAAGCAAAAAGTATCCTGTAACCTTGAAAACACAAGGCTAAAAGAAAAATGATAAACGATTTTATTAGTTAATAGAAACCAGAGGCTAAGAACAACAACACATACACATCACGAAATGCCATGAGTGATCACCAGCATACAGAAGCTTTGCTTCGATATCTGCCGGGCAAAAAGTCAAATTCATTGTGCTGTAATTTTCCCTGTTCTTAAACATTGATTTTAAATTTTAAACAAAAATTGTAAGATGGGAATGAATAGAAAAACATTTTTTCCGGAGCTTGCCGGCTTATCTATTTCAGCACCTTGCTTGTTTTGCAGGTTGCTATCCCATCTATGAGATTCTTGATAATTGTGAGGCAAAGATATAACTATTTTACAAATAAAAAAATAATTTGTAAAATTTTTAAATTAATCGCAAAACCAAGCCGTATGATGATGCAATATAATTATATCCTATTGTGAGGTATTTCATGGAATAAAACAACCCTCTAAAAACTTTCCTTGTAACATTTTTTTATTTTAAACGTCTAACTGAGTAGTAGTAAAAACCATTATGAAAAAAATTGTACTCGTTTTATTTTCCTTAAGCATTATTGTCACAAAGGCTCAGGAAAAAACCAACAACCAGGTCAAGGAAAAGCAGATCGAAGGCGTTGTAATTACCAAAACTAAAAAAGCCGTTGAACAAAAGGCAGACCGTACTATTTTTGATTTTTCAGAACAGCCCCAGCTGAACAACGGAAATGTTTTAGAGGGTATCAAAAAACTTCCGGGTCTGGTGTCTACTGATATTGCCGGTATGATGTATCAGGGAAAGATCCTTGATGTTTATCTTAACGGACGCCCCTTAAACATTACTTCCAATGAACTTAATTCATTTTTGGAAGGGATGCCTGCCAATTCTGTAGACCGAATTGAGGTGATCACTCAACCTGGCGCTGAATTCCCGGCAACTTCCGGGGGCGCAATTATGAATATCATTACGAACAAAAATGCCAATAAATATCTTACGGCAACTTATTCAGGAAATTATTCATTTACCAACTACGGTAAGTTGAGAAGCAGAACCAGCAACTCTTTAAATTTAAACGCCCGTAATAAATATTTCGGATGGCAGCTGAACATCGGACAGAACTATCGGGAAAGTATGCTGAATTCGAATCAAAATGATTTATTATTAAGCAATACGGATAGAATCGGCCGTGGTTATTTCGCGAAATCGGGCTTAACATTTGATCTGGGACAGGACAGATTATTATTAAATTACGATATCTATCATAATAAAAACAGCAATTACACAGATAGTAACGGTTTTGCTGACCTACCGTACATTCCTGTTAAAGACAGTATCAGGGAAGGATATTTTCATGCATTTGATGCCGCCTACACGAATAATTTGAGACAGGAAGCGGTAATAACCTATCAGAAACGCTTTAGTGATAAATCTCAAAAACTGGATTTCCAGTTCGGATATACCAAATCAACGAGTAAATTTGATCAGAATAATATTTTCAGAGATATCAGTTACATCAATCCTAACGAAAACTTTCCAAGATTTTCGGATGGTCTTTTACTGAACAATGAATCTGACATGAGAATTGCTAATTTTAAAGTGGATTATTCGCAGCCCATCAAGATCCTTGATGGAGGAAAGGTAAGTTTCGGTGGATTATATGAAAAACAAAACTTCGATACCCAAAGCAGAGGTTTGACCAATCTGGACTATCAACGACAGACCGCTTCCACCTATCTTGAGTTCCAGGCTAAATTGAAAAAATTCGATTTCACATTAGGATCCAGGGCTGAAAATTATGACATCTCTGGAATTACAAGGGTGATTGACAGTACCGGTGCAATAGTTCAGAAAAATCTGATCCCTTTTAATAAGTTTAAATTATTTCCAAATGCAAGTGTTCAGTACAGCTTTATGAATCAGGTTTCTGTTTCAGCAAACTATAACAAGAAGATCAGTCTGCCAAGTATTTCTGCACTTAATCCCAATAACACTACATTTCAGGGACCGAATACCCAGGTTACCGGAAATCCGAATCTGCAGCCTACGATCTTTAACAATTATGAAGTAAAACTTTCTGCCTTTGATTATGCATTCATCGGATATAGTGTAAGTTCTGCTAAAAATCAGGTTGCACAGATCATCAGAAAAAATGGAAAAAACCTGTTTAATGAGCAGATAAACATTTCCAGCATGAGGATCCACAATTTCAATGTAGGGCTTCCTGTCCCTTTCATGATTTTTAGTAAGCCCATGAGCGAAATCATGAAGTTTGATTTTAATCCGGACAAAATCAATTTTATGTATCTGTATGCCGGATATCAGAAACATGATATTGATAATTTAAACAACAAAGGATTCTGGATTTTCAATGTGATGACCCAACTTATTCTGCCTAAACAGATTAAGCTAACAGCAAACTACAGCTACCTGACGCCAAAAGCAGGTTATTTCTACTTCACAGCAGAAAAACCATTCAGCAATTCACTGGATATTACACTGACTAAAAAGTTTTTGGATAACCGTCTTACTGTTTCTGTTTTTGCTAATGATATTTTTAACGGACAGGTAATGCAGGTCCGTTCTAATCCGCCATCCGGAGAAGCGGTTACTTTGAGAACAAAATATGACACAAGAAATTTCGGACTTTCCATTAATTACAAGATCCCAACCAAAAACAAACTGGCTAAAGAGGATCCGAATATCTTAAACAGCAGCAAGAAAGAGGATAACGGAGGGGTAATGCAACAGGATAGTAAATAATCAGGTTATAGTCTTTTAATACTACATCAACATATCAATTATCATAAAATCGGGCAGTAAGAATATTCTTATTGCCCGATTTATTTAAAAACAATATAATTAAAAATCGATGGTGTGAAATCTCCAGTCCAGAGTATCGACCAAAGTCAGCTGATTGGTATTCACAGGAAGATCTGTAATTATTTTCAGGCTCAGATGTGCCATCATACTTCCTATTATTCCGGGTAATGATCCCAGAACACCTAAACTATCACAATCCGGGGTATCTTCATCCACCGGTGGTTCAGGAAAAAGATCCCTCAGGTTTTTACTCTCTCTGTAATTAAATACTGCCACCTGACCGGAAAAGCCCAGAATACTTCCATAAACCACCGGTTTTTTTAGTCTCACACAAGCATCATTAATTAAATACCGTGTAGAAAAGTTATCTGATCCGTCTACAATCAGGTCATATCTGGAAATTATCCTTTCAATATTTGAAAGATCTATCTTTTCATCAATGGGAATAATAGTAATATGCCTGTTAAGTGCTTCAACAAATTGTACTGCGCTGGACACTTTGGATATCCCGACACTTTTTTCATTATGAATGATCTGCCTGTTCAGATTATGAAGCTCTACTTTATCAAAGTCTGCGATCCCTAAAATGCCAACTCCTGCCGCTGCCAAATATTGAATAACAGGACTCCCCAATCCACCAGCCCCCACAACAAGCACTTTCGCATTAAGTATTTTTCGTTGCCCTGAAGTACCAATCTCATCAATAAAAATTTGACGGCTGTATCTGGAAAACATTTCTTCGCTATTCATGATCATTCTATTAAAAACCACTGTACACAGAATCCCAATCTTTCATAACAGGATCATATCCCGCATTCCTGATCACATTTTTTATATCCTGCATGCTTCTTTCATCACTGGTTTCAAATTGTTCCAACGATTGAGGATCTACAGCATAGCCTCCCGGATTAGTCTTAGATCCGGCACTCATGGAAGTGGCTCCAAGAGATACAATATGATTTCTGAAATTTTCATTCTCCCTGGTAGAAATGGAAATTTCAAGATCTTCATTCCATATCCGGTAAGCACAAATAAGTTGCAAAAGCTCTTTATCCTCCATAATGAAGTTGGGTTCTATGATTCCCTCAGCGGGCCGTAATCTCGGAAATGATACGGAAAATTTACTTTTCCAATATTGCTTTTGCAGGTAATCAATGTGGGCTGCATTGAAGAAGCTATCGACTCTCCAATCTTCCAATCCTAATAAAACACCTAACCCCATTTTATGGATCCCTGCTCTTCCTATTCGGTCAGGTGTTTCCAGACGAAAATTAAAATTTGATTTTTTACCTTTCGGATGATACTGCTTATACACTTCCTGATGATAAGTCTCCTGATACACAAGGATTGAATGAACTCCTTCCTGATGGAGTAATCGGTATTCATCTTCTGACAATGGCTGTACTTCGATAGAAATGTTGGCAAAATGGGATTTTAATAACCGAACAGCATTCAGAAAGTAGGCAATTCCTACGGTCTTATTCGCTTCACCGCTTACCAGCAATATATGATTTACTCCCATGGCCTTCAGAACCGTTGCTTCTATCATAATCTCAGTATCGGAAAGTGTTTTTCTTTTCAGTTTATTGTCTAAGCTAAAACCACAATAGGTACAAATGTTCTGACATTCGTTACTAAGGTATAAAGGTGCATAAAGCTGGATTACTTTGCCAAAACGTTTTTGGGTAATCGCTCTCGCCATACCAGCCATCACTTCTAATTTCGGTGCCGCAGCCATTGAAATAAGATTAAGGAAATCATCCAATGTTTTCTGCTTCTTCTGAAGGCTGTATTCTACATCGGATAAAGTGACATTTTCCAGTTTTTGTTTAATATCATTCCACTCATAGGATGTGAAAACCTCCTCAAAATTTTTCATTCTAATACGATTTATTCAAATAAAAATGAAGTCAAGGGGCTTGATGCCTCAGCATGAGAACTAATCGAGCCCAGTCCGGCTTCATAAGCTCTTCTTCCTGCAATAACCCCTTCCTTAAATGCAATTGCCATACTGATCGGATCCTTTGCCACGGCTATAGCAGTATTCACCAATACGGCATCAGCACCAATTTCCATGGCCTTTGCCGCATCAGATGGGGCTCCTATTCCTGCATCAACTACCACAGGAACGTTGCTCTGGCTAATGATAATTTCCAGGAAATCCAACGTCCGAAGACCTTTGTTCGTTCCGATAGGGGCTCCCAATGGCATAACCACTGCTGTCCCTGCGTCTTCTAACCGTTTGCATAAAACGGGATCAGCATGAATGTAAGGCATTACAATAAACCCAAGCTTCGCAAGTTCTTCCGTTGCATATAATGTTTCAATAGGATCCGGCAGTAAATATTTAGGGTCCGGATGTATTTCCAGTTTCACCCAGTTTGTTTCTAACGCTTCCCTAGCCAATTGCGCAGCTAATACCGCTTCTTTCGCAGTACGGGCTCCGGAGGTGTTAGGCAGAAGATGGGTATTGGTGGGCTGCAGTGCCGTGAGAATACCATCATCCTCAGATTGAGCATCAATTCTTTTCAGTGCCATTGTCACCATATTGCTTTCTGATGCAATAATAGATTGTGTCATTTCTGCCAGATTTCCGAATTTACCCGTTCCCAGAAATAGCCTTGATTCGAAATTTCTTCCTGCTATTGTTAGTATTTGATTCATTTGAAAGATTTTATAAATTCATTAACGACAGACGGCCTGCCTGTAATTTGTCCGGAGACAGCAACTCCATGGATTCCAATTTCCTGTAATAATTCTACATCTTCAAGACGTACACCTCCAATTGCATAGATTGCAGGAATTTTAACCGATCTTTTTTCTAAATCCCGGATCAGTTGCTGATACCCTTCAAAGCCCAGTACCGGACTTAATTTCTCCTTTGTCGGTGTATACCGCAATGGCCCCAAACCGATATAATCACAAGATTCATCAATTCTTTGCAGGACATGCTCTAATGTATTAGCTGTTCCCCCGACTATTTTTTCAGGACCCAGAATTTGTCTTGCCTGAGTGATTGTATCATCATCTAATCCTAAATGGACACCATCAGCATCTACGAGTTCTGCCAAATGTATGTGATCATTAATAATACATATTGCCCCGTATTCGGTACATTGTAATTTTGATTTTTCACACAATTCAAAAAGCTCTTTCCCAGGCGCGTTTTTCCAACGAACCTGCACCCACTTTACACCGGCGTCCAGAGCCCTGTAAATATTCAATTCCTGTTCTTCTTTCGTATTTCCCTGGGAAATATATTGTAATTTTTCTTTGACCAATTTCTACCTGTTTTGATAATTATATTCCAACATTCTATTCCTGCACTGATTAAATGCCTTTACAGGTTGCTCATTCATCCAGATCCCTCCCAGCAAGGCAAGACCTTCTGCTCCCGATCTCAGTGCTATCTCCATGTTTTCCTCATAGATTCCTCCTAAAGCAATAAGTTTCACATCATGATTATTCCGAAGTCCTATCCTCTCCAAAACCTTGGAATGTTCTCCATATCCCGGTTTTGAAATGCTTGAGAAAAATGGACTGAAAAAAGCATATTCCCAATTGGGTTCAAGAGCATTAAAAGAAATGATATCATGTACCGATGTAGAGATTACCGAACCTTTTGCACGCCATGGATGCAATCCATTAATACGGTCCTCTTCTCTGAAGTGTATTCTTGAAATGCCATATTCTGCTGCCAGGTCAAAATAACTGTGCATTACCAATCGATGACGGAATGATGCATCGATCTGATCCAAAAAAACGATCATTTCTTCCTCAGTGATAAAAGGTTTCCTGATATGAAATAATTCCAGCCCATCCTGAAACATCTTATTGACACATTCTGCTTCATTGATTAAAATGTTTTCAGGACTTATGACAATGATCATAAATAAATTTCCTTTCCGTTCTCGATAAACTCCTGTGATTTTATCATCATCCCCATTTCAGCGGATTCCCGTATTTCCTGAGTAATTTTCATGGAACAGAATTTAGGACCACACATGGAACAAAAATGCGCAATCTTTGCTCCCTCTGCCGGTAATGTTTCATCATGATATGCTTTTGCCGTTTCAGGATCCAGGGAAAGATTAAACTGATCTTCCCATCTGAATTCAAACCTTGCCTTACTCAGAGCATTATCTCTGTACTGAGCACCTGGATGTCCTTTTGCCAAATCCGCAGCATGTGCTGCCAGCTTGTAGGTAATAACCCCGTCTTTCACATCTTTTTTATTGGGTAGTCCTAGATGTTCTTTAGGGGTAACGTAACAAAGCATTGCACATCCAAACCATCCGATCATGGCAGCTCCGATTCCTGAAGTTATATGATCATAGCCCGGTGCAATATCTGTTGTTAACGGCCCTAATGTATAAAAAGGTGCTTCGTGGCACTCTTCCAGCTGCTTATCCATATTTTCTTTGATCATATGCATCGGAACATGACCGGGACCTTCAATCATTACCTGTACATTGTGTTTCCAAGCAATCTTCGTAAGCTCTCCTAAAGTCTCCAGCTCTGCAAATTGTGCTGCGTCATTAGCATCTGCAATAGATCCCGGACGAAGTCCGTCACCTAAAGAAAAAGCTACATCATATTTTTTCATGATTTCACAAATCTCTTCAAAATGCGTGTACAAGAAGTTTTCTTTGTGATGATAAAGACACCATTTAGCCATAATAGAGCCTCCGCGCGAAACAATTCCCGTTACTCTATTAACGGTAAGGTGAATATATCTGAGCAGCACTCCTGCATGAATGGTAAAGTACGAAACGCCTTGCTCCGCCTGCTCTATCAGAGTATCTTTAAATACTTCCCAGGTAAGATCTTCAGGAACTCCTTTCACTTTTTCAAGTGCCTGATATATGGGAACAGTTCCGATAGGTACAGGACTATTTCTGATGATCCATTCCCTTGTTTCGTGAATATTTTTTCCTGTGGAAAGATCCATAATAGTATCCGCACCCCATCTGCATGCCCACACTGCTTTTTCGACCTCTTCATCGATACTGGAAGAAACAGCACTGTTACCAATATTGGCATTTATCTTTACTAAAAAATTCCGCCCGATAATCATCGGTTCACTTTCTGGATGGTTGATGTTATTAGGAATGATTGCCCTTCCGGCAGCAATCTCTTCTCTTACAAATTCAGGAGTAATTTTATTTTTAGGAGTTCTTGCCCCGAAATTGTTCCCGGCATGCTGGGAAGACATTTCTTTGGAAACAAAATCAAGCTGTTCTATTCTTTGGTTTTCACGGATGGCAATGTACTCCATTTCAGGAGTAATGATTCCCTGTTTTGCATAGTATAACTGGGTTACCTCTTTTCCTTCCAGAGCGACTTTTGGCTTATGGTTATAAGAAAAACGTAATTCATCCAGTTTCGGATCTGCCAAACGGGCTTTCCCATATTCGGACGATATTCCGTCGAGAATTTTTACATCTCCCCTTTCCAGGATCCATTGCTCTCTTATTCTTGGAAGTCCTTTCTGGATATCGATCTGCGAATTTTCATCCGTATAAGGTCCTGACGTATCATAAACCGTGACAGGAGGATTATTCTCCAATGTTCCATTGCTGAGCTTTGTAGGGCTCAATAGGATTTCGCGCATAGCAACCTTAATAGGATGAATGCTTCCTTCAACATAAATTTTCTTTGAGTTCGGAAATGGCGAACGCGTAATTGAATGTGCCATAAAATTATTGGGGTTTTACGAAGATTAGCCGCCCTGTGTTGCGGTAATAATTAAAATTGAATCCTGGTCCTGAAGTACAGTATTCTGCCAGGAGGAAATGGGAATAATACGATTGTTTAAGGCAACAGCGATTCCTTTTTTGCGGCCGGGTGCCTCCAGAGCCATCAAAGCCTCCAGGTTTTCCGGTGGAATATCGAAAGTTTTCCGTGTGTGATTGATTATAAGTTCCATTCCAAGATTTTTGTTATAAATCACTTTAGGAATGGCTATAATTGTACAATAGAAATGTACAGCAAAAAGTCATCTCACTTTTCCCTACGCTGGTATGATCCAGATCAGGTTCAAAGGGTAAAGTCTCAGTCTGTTTGTGAACAGACACCCCTAAAGTATGGGACGAAGTTAGTTATTTTTTCAAAACAGGCAAAATGATTTCATTAAAAACAAAAAGACCATCTGCTTTTAGATGGTCTTTTGTATGTTTAATAGTATAATGTTAAGATTAACTTTTATATTCAGACTTATTCTTCGCATGCTCTCCATATGGCATCATTTTGCGGAACAGGAGCTACAATTCTGATCTCTTCTTTGGTCACAGGATGGATGAATGTAAGCATCCGTGCATGAAGATTGATCCCTCCGTCCGGATTGGACCTGGGTGCTCCATATTTCAAGTCCCCTTTTATCGGAACTCCAATCTTGGAAAGTTGAGCCCGGATCTGATGGTGTCTTCCTGTTTCCAGATCAATTTCAAGAAGCATATAATTGTCCAGGGTTTTAATAACATTATAAGTTAAAATTGCCTCTTTTGCTCCATCTGTTGCCTTTGGAAAAACAATGGCTTTATTATTTTTCTCGTTTTTCTTTAAATAATGAACCAGTCTCTGGTGATGCGGAATCATTTCTTTAGCAACAACAGCCCAGTATGTTTTTTTAATTTCCCTGTTTTTAACCATCTGAGTAAGACGGGAAAGGGCTTTTGAGGTTTTGGCATAAATAACCAAACCTGATGTCGGACGGTCTATACGATGAACCAAACCGAGAAAAACATTTCCCGGTTTAGCATCTCTTTTCTTTATAAAGTTCTTTATTGATTCTAATAACGATTCATCACCAGTCTTGTCACCCTGTACAAGCTGACCGACTTTTTTATTTACAACCAGGAGATGGTTGTCTTCATAAGCAATCTGCTCCTCCATTTTACATTTAATTAGTCTGTCGTCTGTTCGACAAAGAAAGAATAATCCCTGCAAGAAGCCCAAGTGTTTTCATTGCAGCCAGCCTTGATTCCAATGGAAGAAAAGCGCCAACAATACAAAGGCCTGCGGCAGCATACATTGGATATACAAAATTTCTGTTAGACAGAAAAGGAGCCTGAATGGCAAAACTTATTCCTATGACGATGTAAAATACCCTTTTCGAGAGGATATCATTAGTTTCCGGTGAAAAGAAATTGAACCATCCTACGGCAAGGCAGATCAATGCGATAACGGAAATAACTCCTTGTATAGTCTGTTGATTATCTCTCATTAATAGCTTTCTTTTTCATTAGGAAAGGTAACCTCTTTTACATCTTTTACATATTGTGCAACCGCCCCTGTGATTTCACTGTAAAGATCAAGATATCTTCTCAAAAATTTTGGACTGAATCCCTGGTTCATTCCTACCATATCATGATAAACCAAAACCTGTCCGTCACAGTCAGGGCCTGCTCCGATTCCGATTGTCGGAATCGAGATACTTTCAGATACTTTTTTAGCCAAATCTGCCGGAATTTTTTCTAAAACAACAGAAAAGCACCCTAATTCTTCTAAAAGCTGCGCATCACTGATCAGTTTCTCAGCTTCTGCTTCGTCCTTCGCTCTTACTTTGTAAGTTCCAAATTTATAAATAGACTGAGGGGTTAATCCTAAATGCCCCATCACAGGAATTCCTGCATTAACAATTTTCTTGATTGATTTTGAAATCTCTTTACCGCCTTCAATTTTCACAGCATGGGCACCGCCCTCTTTCATCATTCTCACGGCAGACTCTAATGCTTTTTCAGGATTACTCTGATAAGTTCCAAAAGGAAGGTCAGCAATAACGAGAGCTCTGTCTACTCCACGCACAACACTTTGAGCATGATAGATCATCTGATCAAGAGTAATAGGCAGCGTAGTTTCAAAACCTGCCATTACATTGGCTGCAGAATCTCCTATCAAAACAGCATCTACTCCTCCTGCATCTACCATCTTT
Organism: Chryseobacterium sp. Chry.R1; assembly: GCF_039645525.1. Classification (NCBI taxonomy): domain Bacteria; kingdom Pseudomonadati; phylum Bacteroidota; class Flavobacteriia; order Flavobacteriales; family Weeksellaceae; genus Chryseobacterium; species Chryseobacterium sp. Chry.R1. The sequence goes on along the minus strand of NZ_CP151793.1, from coordinate 1,333,310 downwards.
GCTGTAGTGAAATCATAGGCTGTAAGCATTGTTATTTTTTCCTTGTCGAACTTCATTTTACGCAAGGTTTCAGTCGTAACTTTTTTTATTTCAGAATGAACAGACATAATGTATCTATATTTTAAAAGTTAAAAAGTCGGCTTCCGCCGACTTAAATTTTTTTATGATTTATAAAACTACGTGACCTAGTTTCATTAGTTTGTCGTGGTTGAGGATCTTGATGTTTCTTCCGTCCACTTCTATCAGATCATCCTGTTTGAATTCGGAGATCAGACGGATAGCACTCTCGGTAGCTGTCCCGATGATATTGGCAATTTCTTCTCTTGTTAAAGAAATTTTGATAAACCCTTCCGGATCTACTCCTAATTTCTGTTCCAGAAGCAATAAAATTTCAGCCAATCGTTCTCTTACGGTTTTTTGAGCAAGGAAAGTAATCGTGTTTGAAGATTCTCCTAATTCATAAGCTATTTTCTGAAGCATTACGAAAGACAGTTGAGAATCCACCTCTAAAAGATACATAAATACATCTGCAGGTAGAAAAGTACACTCAATATCAGTCATTGCTTCAGCTTTAGCCTGAAAGTTTTCTCCGCAAAGTAAAGAACGGTAGCCAATAATATCACCTTCTTTGATAAACCTTAAGATCTGATCTTTTCCAAAGGCTCCGGATTTAGAAAGTTTAGCAGCACCATTTTCTAAAAAATATACTCCCTTTGGAGTTTCTCCATCTTCGAAAATAGTATCGTGTTTCTGAAATTTTAATTTCTTTTTTGTGCTAATGTATTTTTCAAAATCTGCGCTTGAAAGTCTTTCCTTAAAAGATTTATCATTAAAAACTCTGGCGAACCTCTCTTCAATTGCAATCTGTTGTTCCTGCGACATTTTAATATGACATTTATCACAAAAATAGAACATTTTAACTCGATAAACAAAAAAAATTGTTATAATTTTGTACCTCAATAATTTATGGAGGTGAGCGAGAACTGTTTTCATTGTGGTCAAGGCATAGAAAAAGAACGAATTCTTTTTGATGAAAAAATTTTTTGTTGCAACGGTTGCAAGTCAGTTTACGAAATTCTGAATACCAACAATCTAAGTAATTTTTATGAACTGAATAAAAGAGCAGGAATTCGTCCGGACGAAAATTCCTCTCAGTTCGATTATTTGGACACCCCGGAAATTTTTGAAAAAGTCACCGATTTTTCAGAAGGCAATACAAGCCTTGTGACTTTTAAAATCCCTGTAATCCACTGCTCATCTTGCATCTGGCTTTTGGAAAGCCTTCATACCCTGAACGACGGCATTAAATATTCACAGGTCAATTTTACCAGAAAGACCCTACAGGTTTCTTTCAACCATAACGATCTAAAACTAAGCGAACTCGCTAAATTTTTAACCAACCTCGGATACAAACCGGTCATTAGCCTGGAAACGGCAGAGAAAAACGTGGATCATCTTGATAAGTCCCTTCTTGTTAAACTTGCCATTGCAGGTTTTGCGTTTGGGAATGGAATGTTCCTTGCTTTTCCTGAGTATATTGGAGGTGAAGATTATTGGATGCAGCATTACAAAGGACTTTTTAGAACATTAATGTTTCTGCTTGCCATTCCTGTAGTTTTCTATTCAGCTTCAGATTATTACAAATCGGCCTGGTATGGTTTAAAAAACAAGATCGTTAATATTGACGTTCCTATTGTTTTGGGTATTTTCGTTCTTTTCGGAAGAAGTATTTATGAGGTAGCAACAGACTACGGACCTGGCTATTTCGATACACTTTGTGGGCTATTATTCTTCATGCTGCTAGGAAAAACTTTCCAGAAAAGAACTTATAGTGCTCTTTCATACGACCGTGATTACAAATCTTTTTATCCGATTGCAGTTACCAAAGTCGATTTTGATGGAAAGCAGGATAATATCTTACTTTCAGAAGTTAAAGTAGGAGACCGGATTCTGGTTAGAAACCAGGAAATCATCCCCGTAGATGCTATTCTTATTAACGGGGAAGGAAATATCGATAACAGTTTCATCACTGGTGAAAGTGAAAGCATAAGTAAACAACCGGGAGATAAAATTTTTGCCGGTGGAAAACAGATAGGATCTTCTCTTGAACTTGAAGTGATCAAAAATGTGGACCAAAGTTATCTTACTCAACTTTGGAATAAGGAAGCATTTAAGAAATACGAAACAGGACTTGACACTCTCACCAATAACATCAGCAAGTATTTCACATTTATCATCTTAGGCATAGCTTTGATTTCAGGAATTTACTGGTCATTCATTGATCTGGAAAAAATGTTCCAGGTGGTATCTGCCATATTGATCATTGCCTGTCCTTGCGCGCTGGCGCTTTCCGCTCCTTTTACTTTCGGGCACATTATGAGGATTTTAGGACGAAATAAATTCTACGTGAAGGATACCCTGACCATTGAGAAAATTGCAAAAATCGACACGCTTGTATTTGATAAAACGGGAACCATTACCCACCGCAAAAAAACAAATATCAAGTATGAAGGTTCCACCATTTCAGAATTCGACTCACTGAATATCAAAACCTTATTAAAAAATTCAAATCACCCACTTTCAAAATCTTTATACGAATTTATTGATATCAATGATGACTACTTCCCTGTTGATAATTTCGTTGAGACCTCCGGGAAAGGATATGAGGCTACTGTAAGAGGAGCCCATTACAAGATAGGATCTGCAAAATATAATAATCAGGAATCTAAAAATCTTGAAACGGCAGTCTACATCAGTAAAAACAATGAATTTCTAGGTAAATTCATATTCAAGAATGAATATAGAAGTCGCCTTAAAGACTTATTCAAAACGCTCAACCATTATAAAATCTTCATTTTAAGCGGAGATAATTCTTCTGAAGAAAATCAGTTAAAGGAAATTGTCCCCAACTATCAGGCGATGGCATTTAATCAAAGCCCTGAGGATAAATTAAATTACATCAAGCAACTCCAGGATAAAAATTACAAAGTTGCCATGTTGGGAGATGGATTAAATGATGCAGGAGCATTGAAACAAAGCAATGTAGGAATAGCCATTGCAGATGACACCAATACCTTTACTCCTTCATCCGATGTCATCATGAATGGTGACAAAGTGGTTACCCTTGACAGGTACCTGAACGTTTGCAAAGGCTCAATTACTATTGTTAAAATGACATTCATAATAAGCTTTTTATACAATATAGTAGGCTTAAGTTACGCTGTTACAGGCCATATGCATCCGCTATTCGCAGCGATAATCATGCCAATAAGCTCAATCACTGTAGTTGCATTCACTACAATTTCAACCTGGATCTTAGGACGGAAATACTTTACCAAAGAGGCGTAGAAGCCCTTATTTAGACTGATTTTAAATTAGCAAGAATCGGTATTTCGTGATGAATGTCATTATTTTTCACTAAATTTGAACCCCGAAAATAGGTTAATTTTGTTGTCTGATGGATATTCTATATTTAATGATCCTATGCAGTGTTTCTTTAGCTGCAATTTTCTTGGTCGTTTTTATAGTTAACGCCCGAAAAGGACAGTTTGAGGATGATGAATCTCCTGCTGTACGAATTCTTTTTGACTCCGGTGAAATAAAGGAGAAAGAGAAAGATGGCAACAAAACAGACGAGAAAGAAAAAGGAGAAAATAATAAAATTGAAGAAAAAAGTGAATAGTTGATATGGAGACACAAAAGTTTAGTTATGACAACAGTATTGTTCGGGCATTTCTTTATGCGACCATAGTTTTTGGGCTTATAGGGTTTTTGTTCGGGCTTACAGCAGCCTTAATGCTTTTCTACCCTGAACTTCCTGAATTTTTATTTGGTACAGATGATACTACCATTCAGAGTTTGAAGAGTGGTAATATCCAAGGGCTAATTAATACTCATGGTGCATTTGGTTTTGGTAGAATCAGAATGTTGCACACCAACACGGTAATCTTTGCATTCGTTTGTAATATCGTTTATACCGGTATTTATTACTCATTACAGAGATTATTAAAAACAAGAATGTATAGCGATACATTATCTTGGTTACATTTCTGGACTTGGCAGTTTATGATTGTTGCTACGTTCATTACATTCTTTATGGGGATCAACACCTCTAAAGAATATGCTGAGCACGAATGGCCAATCGATATATTAATTGCTTTCTCATGGATCATTTTCGGTATCAACATGTTCTTAACTATTGCTAAGAGAAGGGTAAGACACCTTTATGTAGCTATCTGGTTCTACATTGGTACCTGGATCGCAGTAGCAATGCTTCACATCTTTAATAACTTAGAAGTTCCGTTATCTTTCACAGGATGGAAATCATATTCAGCATATGCAGGGGTAAAAGATGCTATCGTACAATGGTGGTATGGTCACAATGCAGTAGCATTCGTATTAACAACTCCGGTTTTAGGTTTGATGTATTACTTCTTGCCAAAAGCGGCAGACAGACCGGTTTTCTCATATAAACTGTCTATTATCCACTTCTGGTCATTAATTTTCGTATATATCTGGGCTGGTCCTCACCACCTTCAGTATACTGCACTTCCTGCATGGGCACAGGCAGTAGGAACAGGGTTCTCTATTATGCTTATCGCTCCATCATGGGGAGGAATGCTTAATGGTCTTCTTACCTTAAGAGGAGCATGGGATAAAGTAAGAGAAAATCCTATCCTTAAATTCTTCGTGGTGGCTGTTACATGTTATGGTATGGCAACTTTTGAAGGACCGCTTTTAGCAACTAAAAATATCAACAAGATCGGTCACTTTACTGACTGGGTAATCGGACACGTACATTTAGGTGCACTAGGATGGAATGGTTTCATGGCATTCGGTGTAATCTATTATCTTGTACCTATCTTGTGGAGAACAAAATTATGGTCTGTAAAACTAGCTAACTGGCATTTCTGGTTAGGGACTTTAGGAATTATTTTCTATGCAGTACCAATGTATATTTCAGGATTTACTCAAGGTTTGATGTGGAAACAGTTCAATCCAGACGGAACCCTATTGTGGAAAAACTGGTTGGATACTGTAACAGCTATTATCCCTTATTTTAAAATGAGATTCTTAGGAGGATTCTTCTACATTTCAGGAGCTATTTTAATGATCGTAAACGTTGTTGCAACGGTAAGAAAAGGATCATTCCAGAAAGAAGTTCCTGCAGAAGCTCCTGCTTTAGCAAACATCAGCAAAAACAGAAAAGAAGGAGAAGGAACTCACCTATGGTTAGAAAGAACTCCTGTATTATTAGGTATTTTATCTTTCATCACTATTTCTATCGGTAGTTCAGTTGAAATTATACCTACTCTATCACTTAAGAAAAGTGTACCAACCATTTCAGCAGTGAAGCCTTATTCTCCGTTGGAACTTGAAGGTAGAGATATTTATATCCGTGAAGGTTGTAACGCTTGTCACTCTCAGATGGTAAGACCATTCCGAGATGAGATCGTAAGATTTAACGGTAAAAACGGACAATATTCAAAAGCGGGTGAGTTTGTTTATGACAGACCATTCTTGTGGGGTTCAAAAAGAACGGGACCGGATTTACATAGAGAAGGAGGGAAAAACCCTAGTTCTTGGCACTATAAGCACATGTATAACCCAAGATCGACATCAGCGGGTTCTATCATGCCTCGTTACCCTTGGTTAATCGCTACGAACTTAGACAGATCTAAAATGGTTGATAAAATGTTACTGATGAAAAATACTTTTGACGTACCATATACAAAGCCTCAGATAGATTCTGCAAACAAGTGGGCAGATAACCAGGCAGCGAAGATTGTAAAAGATATTTTCTCTGAAGCAAATGACCTGAAAGAGGCTTATGCGAAGAGACCTAAAGGTGAACTAGAGAAAAAAGAGGTTGTAGCCCTTATCTCTTATCTTCAAAGATTAGGTACTGATATCAAAACAACAGAAATAAAAACAGCAAGTAATAACTAAAAAATATTAAAGCTCAATGATTCCTCAGAACTTTAAAGATATATTATCCAATACAGAAAACGCTGGTTTTTACCAGACGCTGGCTCTGATTTTCTTTATGCTGTTCTTCGTAGCTTTGGTAATATATGTTTTTAGCAGACCTAAAAAATATTACAAGGAAGAAGAAGAGGCTCCTCTGCAGGATGACGAAGACGACTTTAATTTAAAAAATTAAAAATTTATTATGAAACAAAGAACACCGGTTGTTGTAAACATTTTAATAATAATTGGACTTTTAATAGTTTTTTATTATTTATTTGTACAAAGCTACTCGTTTCTAGCTTCACCATACTTCTGGGGAACTGTTGTGATAAGTGCTATCTTAGCTTATATTCATAGCGCCATTGGAGACCTGATTGAAAATAATAGATTCAAAAAATTGTCTCCTGATGAAAAAGCGGCTTACCTTGCTGAGAAAAAGATTCCTTTCTTAAGAAGAATGTATGACAGTGCATTCAAAAAGCAATCTGTTACAGAGGAAAAAGACATCCTTATCGACCATGGCTTCGATGGAATTATGGAGCTCGATAATCAATTACCAAAATGGTGGGTAGGTTTATTTTATTTTGGGACTGCTTTTTGTATTGTATATATATGTGCATACTCTTTTACAGACTTCGCTCATCCATTAAGCGAATATGAAAAAGAATATAAAGAGCAAATCGCAAGTATTGCAGAGTACGAAAAATCTCAGCCTCCTGTAACCATTGAAACAGCGAAATATTCGGCTGATAATATTGCAGATGGTAAAGAGCTTTTCAAAACAAACTGTGCATCTTGCCACGGAGAAGACGGAAGAGGAGGTATTGGTCCGAACTTAACGGATAATTACTGGATCAACCAACCAGAGAAGACTTTATTTAAAAATGTTTTCCATATGGACTGGAATGGTTCTCCTACGAACCCTGCCATGAGACCGTTTGGTAAAAATGGTGAGGTTTCAGGTGCCGAAATTGAGAAAATTGCAGCTTTTGTATATCACATCAATCAGGAACAACCACCAATTACACCGGCTCAAGGTGGAGCAGCTCCTCAGGGAACAGAAGCTCATTGGGAAAAAGAATAATTTAAAGAAAATTAAAACATATGAAAAGCATAATTTGTTATTAGAAAAAAAATAGTAACCGATTATGCTTTTCTTTTTTTAAATACACTACAAAATGTCAGACATAGAAGAAATAGAAGTACGCGGCGGACAGGGACAGGTTCTGGACCCTGAGACTTACAGGGATTCTATAGGGACTATGGAGCAATCCGGAAAAAGAAAATGGGTGTTCCCAAGAAAACCTAAAGGTAAATACACCAACTATAGGAACATTGTAAGTTATACTTTATTGGTTATATACTTTGCTGTTCCATTCTTAAAAATTAATGGTAACCCTTTCCTTTTATTCAATGTTATCGATAGGGAGTTCTTTATTTTCGGACAGCCTTTCTATCCTCAGGACTTTTTTATCCTTACTTTGGGTGCTATAGCATCTTTGATATTCATTATTATTTTTACGATTGCGTTCGGAAGAATTTTCTGCGGGTGGATATGCCCTCAGACAATTTTTATGGAATCGATATTTCGTAAAATAGAATTCCTTATCGAAGGTGACAGAAACAAGCAGATGAAGCTGGACAGACAGCCATGGGATAGCGAAAAGATCTGGAAAAGAAGTTTAAAGTGGTTTGTATACATCGTAATATCATTGATCATTACCCACTTTATGTTTATGTATATCGTAGGATATAAAGAAGTCTTCAGAATTGTTTCTGAAGGTCCTTTTGCCAATCCAACCAATTTCATTGTAATGATTCTTCTAACAGCAGCATTTTACTTTGTGTTTGCTTGGTTCAGGGAGCAGGTATGTACACTAGTTTGCCCATATGGAAGACTACAAGGTGTATTAATTGATAAAGATACCATCAATGTATTCTATGATTTCAAACGAGGAGAAAACAGGTCAAAATGGAGAAAGGGCGAGGATAGAAAAGCTGCGGGAAAAGGAGATTGTATAGATTGCCATCAATGTGTCGTAGTTTGTCCTACAGGAATTGATATCAGAGATGGGCAACAGTTGGAATGTGTGAACTGTACCGCTTGTATTGATGCCTGTGATGAAGTGATGGAGAAAGTAGGTCTTCCGAAAGGATTGATCCGCTACGCATCTGAAAATGAGATTGAAAATCAAACACCATTCAAATTTACGGGAAGGATGAAAGGATTTGCCGTTGTTCTCGTACTGCTTGTTGGATTCCTCGGCTACCTTCTGTACAACCGCGGAGAAATGGAGGCTAAATTCATTAAACCTGCAGGAAGTACATTTTTTGTAAGGGATGGTAAGATTACCAATACATATAATTACACTTTTTTAAATAAGACAAACGACAAGAAAATTGTAACCATCAAAGTAATAGAACCTGCTAAAGGTGAAATTATCTACAGTGCATCGAGTAAAATTACTGTAGAAAGAGATAAGATATCGAAAGGGACAATTAACATAAGCTTTCCTGAAGATGCCATGAAGTTATCTAAGCAAAACATTACAATTGGTGTTTACGATATGAAAGGAAAACTGGTTGATTCTTATAAAACTTATTTCGAAGGACCATTTAAATTAGATTTTTAATTCTCAGAAACCTCCATATTTTCGTATTCATGTAGTCAAATGAAAATGACAGAGGTTTTTTAATGATATACTATAAGACAAATAAAAAAATCCGGAAGCAATGAAAAACTTTAGTTGGGGACACGGTGTTGTACTGGCATTAGCTGCATTTATTATCTTTATTTTATCTATGTTATTTCTTTTCCCGAACGGGCAGAAAAATTCAGAAATGGTAACTGATAATTATTATGAAGAAGAATTACAATACCAGGATGTGATAGATGCTAAAAGGAGAGCAGATGAACTTAAGGAAAAACCTGCTTACACTCAAGATACAAATGGAATTAAAATAGTATTCCCAAAAGATTATAATAATTCCAATACTACTGTAAAGTTTGTTTTAAACAGAACAGATGACCAGAATTTAGATATCAAAAGATCTGAACAATTGGATACAAATCAATCGTTTGTTATTCCCTCAAAGGTATTAAAAACCGGAGGTTATACCCTACGATTAATGTGGACAAGAGACAAGGTCAACTACAGAATGGATTATGATGTGATATGGAAATAGCACTTATTTTATCGGCAATTGGATTAGGCTTTGCTTCCGGCTTTCACTGTATCGGAATGTGTGGCCCTATTGCATTATCGATGGGATTAACAAAGAAACAGGCTACTAATTTTTATCTTCAGAATCTCACCTATCAGTTTGGAAGAATATTTACGTATTCTCTTTTGGGTGGTATTCTTGGAATCATTGGGCAAGGATTTGAAATGGCAGGATTTCAGCGGTACTTAACAATCGGTGTTGGGATCCTGTTGATTATTATGGCCATTTTTTCTTTTGGAGGAAAAGATTTTGCGTCCAAAATTCCATTTTTCTCCAAATTCCTTTTTTCAGTAAAATCAAATTTAGGAAGGCTCCTTCAAAAAGCAGACTACCGTTCAAGATTTACAACCGGTATTTTAAATGGATTTTTACCTTGTGGAATGGTTTATATGGCTCTTACGGCAAGTCTAGCAAGCGGAGGAATATGGCAGGGAGCTTTATATATGGCTTTATTTGGATTAGGAACACTTCCGTTCATGTTTGCGATAGTTCTTGTCGGAAATCTCATGAATCAGGCTTTCAGGATGAAGGTTTTAAAAGCGATCCCTATTATCATGATTATTTTAGGCGGGCTCTTTATCGTTAGAGGACTTGAATTGGGAATTCCTTACCTTTCTCCCAAAGCTGAAGCCATGACAATCCAGAAAGGCCATAATCATGATGTAAACTGTCATTAAAATATCTTACTATACCCATGAAAAAAACATTCCTGTTATTCACGATGTGCCTTTTGGCATTGCAATCCTGTACCATCAATTCTGAAATAGTTTATTATAAAGATGCTGCGTCCTCTACGGTTATGGATATCGATGTGCGTGAGTTTATGGCCGAAATGAAAGCCATGACACCGGATTCTTTACAGAAAAAGGAGCTTGGCGAAATGGATAAACTTCCCACAACCTGGACAAGCATGTATGAGTTGGATAAAGAAAAAAACAAAGGTAAAATCAAGGATCAGGATTCCATAAAAATATTAAAGAAGGTTTTTATGAAATCCAATAAAGAAAATAATGAATATGCAGGATTTTCTTTAAAACTAGACCATTTCTCAAAACCTGATTATGATGCACTTCATCGTCTTTCCGTAGGCTATCAGCTCCCTGTTGATCAAAATGTATATAATGACTGGAATGGTAAAACCTTAACGATCAATACAGAAAATCTTAATCTTAAAAATATTGAGGAAGCGCTCAAATCAAAAACACCACAAGAAGAAATCGAGAGTGCTGAAGGTTTGTTACCTATGCTTTTTAAGAAGATCGGAACTACTCTGAAATTTGAAAACAAAATAAAATCCATTACCGGAAAGCATGACTGGGTACAGCAGGTTGATGATCATTCGATTAGGATAGAATACGATATTAAAGCGCTTTATGATAAAGGATTTAAGTTCAAACATGATGATAAAATGATCATTATTACAACAGAATAAAAACAAAAACCACCGGTATGCCGGTGGTTTTCATATTATATATTTCTGAATTAATTAATCAATTCAAATTTTGCATATTCAGCCACTTTTTTCGGAAGTCTGATTCCTTCTTCGGTCTGATTATTTTCAAGCAATGCAGCCATAATTCGTGGTAAGGCCATAGCAGAACCATTTAGGGTATGAACCAGCTGAGACTTGCCATCTGTTTTATAACGGCATTTTAAACGATTCGCCTGGAATGTTTCAAAATTAGAAACAGAACTTACTTCCAACCATTTTTCCTGAGCAGCACTCCATACTTCGAAATCATATGTCATTGCAGACGCAAAACCTGTATCCCCGCCACATAGTCTTAATACCCTGTAAGGAAGTTCAAGATCCGTAAGAATCTCTTTGATATGTTCAACCATTTCTTCCAAAACGGCATAAGAATTTTCAGGCTTTTCAATTCTTACAATTTCTACTTTTTCAAATTGATGAAGACGGTTCAATCCTCTTACATGAGCTCCATAACTACCGGCCTCCCTTCTGTAACATTGTGAAAATGCCGTATTTTTAATAGGAAGATCTTTTTCTTCCAGTAAAACATCACGATATAAATTTGTTACCGGAACTTCAGCTGTAGGAATCAAATAGAGATCATCCGCACCGATATGATACATTTGCCCCTCTTTGTCCGGTAATTGTCCGGTACCATATCCAGATGCCTCATTAACTACGTGAGGAGGATTTACCTCCATATATCCGGCATCTACATTTTTATCAAGAAAATACTGCACCAATGCTCTTTGCATTCTTGCCCCTTTTCCTAAATAAACAGGAAAACCGGCTCCTGCAATCTTCACCCCTAATTCGAAATCAATAAGGTTATATTTTTTTGCCAGCTCCCAGTGTGGAATTGCTCCTTCTCCAAGACCTTCAACTTCATGAGACTGATAAATGATTTCATTATCATCTGCTGATGCTCCGTTCTTTACAAGCTCATTTGGAATATTCGGAAGTTGATACAGGATATTTAATAAGTCTTTTTCTTTTACATCCAGTTGTGATTGTAATTCTTTACTCGACTCTTTAAATTGTGCTGTTTTAGATTTTGCTGATTCTGCTTCATCTTTTTTACCCTCTTTCATTAAAAGCCCAATTTCTTTGGAGATTTTATTGATTTCGGAAAGTTGAGAATCTAATTCAAACTGGATTTTTTTTCTTTCGTCATCGGTAGCAATAGCTTCGTCTACCAACTCAAGATTTTTGAATTGTCTTTTTTTCAGACCTTCTAAAACGCGCTCTTTGTTATCGCGTAAAAAATTAACTTGTAACATTTTATTTGGATGTTAGTTGATTAGAATGTTAAACCATAGATCATCCAGGCTAACAGTTTTGCAAATTTAAAATTATTTTATAATGGTAACAACATTTGGAGCACCTGGTTGTTTTGTAAACTTCAGCTCATCATTATAAAATACTTTGGAGACTTCGAATACGGAAGGTGTCCAATGATATTGGATTCTGAGAACATCATTTGTCACATCATTGGTGGTTTCTGTAAGCTTTTTTGTAAGTGCTAATGTAATGCGGGATTCGTAAGTTCGATCTGCAGGGCTTATTGAATCTACAGTTACTCTTCTGGCTCCCGCAATATACTCAATATAAAGTGTAGAATCTGCCGTAGCCTTTAATGCAAAACTTACCGGAGCATTATCGCTGATCCCATTGATATCATTCATTGAAATTGCGGTAAATGAGCCGCTCTTTTTGGCATTCAATAAATCCTGTCCGGCACTGTTCTTCATATACAGATTAACAATCTGATCTATCCTTTGTATACTATCCTCGTCGCTTCTACAGCTCAGAAGCGCAAAAAAAACTACCAGAATTCCGAATATAACATTTCTCATTTCGAACAAAGATAAAACATATTTTAATTATTTTTTCTTAATACTTTATTCAGCAACAAATTAATTTCAGATTTTGAAATCATAAAATCACGGATATGGAACTCTGTCAGTTCATAAAATTTCCAGAACAATAATCCGGATGAAATACAATAGGAAACAGAGGTTATGATACAAGCTCCTGTAATTCCCCACCTTGGAATGATAAAAAAGGATGAAATGATCGTAAAAATAAGCCCTATTACAGATTTAATATTTAATATTCTCAGTTTATTCACCCCGGCAAAATAATATCCTATTATATTACTTACGGCTATAGCCAGAATGCCGGGAGATAAAAACAGGGTGATCCGTTTGGTTTCGCTAAAATCTTTACCAAAAATCATCACATAGAACTGGGCTGGTAAAAGCAAAATGATTATAATAAAAAGTAAGGTAACCAAAAAACTGATCTTCAAAGATATCTTTGTTTTTTCAATAGCGATGTTATGATTGCTGGTATTAACCACATCTGAATATAAAACCACAGAAAGACTTTTACTTACAGTCCAGATCGCCTCAGAAAAAGCAATTCCGATAGAAAAAACACCAACACTCGTAATCCCATTAAAAAATTCTAAAAAGTAAAATGATAACCTGTTATTTAAAAACTGAAGAAAAGCACTTAATTGTGTCTTCCAACCATAATCAAACAGCTTATTACGGATTTTTTTAGAAAATGAAATACGGCCAATTTCACAATAACGTAAGATTTGAAAGCTACTGGTTATGAATAAAACGGCAAAGCAACTTAGCTGGGCTATAAAGTAAGATACAACTGACGTAATGTTAATAAGGTATACAATAATTATAATAAAAACAATATGAACCACTTGCTGCAAAATAGTATATAGATTGAACATTCTGATATTCTGCTGCCCGACAAACAAGTTAATATTAGCGGCAAGAAGTGAAGACAAAACAGACAGTCCAATGAGATAGGATAAATATTCTACTGGACGAATAATACTAAAAATAAGCGGAACAGCTATCCCTATTAAAACAGACCATAGATAAGCATACAAAAGAATTTGTTCCGTTTTATATTTTGAGGCAAAATATGTGACGCTGCTTCCCACAAAAATGTTACAGAAAAAGCCTACAATGGTAAGGTCGGCAATCACAATGGAAATTGTCCCTTTCCCTTCACTGCCCCACATATTGGTTGTATAAATGACTAGCCCGAAATTTAATATCAATATTAAAAAGCGGGAAATAAACGTTTTCACAATTGTATTTTGCTTCATCATATCAATTCAATTAGGAAGTGATTGTTTGACGAAGTCTGTAAAACGCTTTTTTATGAGATTCCAGTTGTATTTCTTCTCATACTCTTGTCTGGCATTCAGTGCATGTCTGTTATATACCTCAGGATGATCTATGTAATTGATAATGGCATCTGAAATAGCATCGTCATCTTCAGGATCAACCAAAACCCCAAACTCAGAAACATCTACGTGCTGCCGGGTAGCTTTTAAATCGGTATAAATAACAGGTTTTCCTGATGCAGCGTAATAGAATATTTTAATTGGTAAACAATGATGGTTTTCATAGCTCATTTCCCTAAGGTCAAAACATAAATCAGCTTCAGCATATGCTTCTGTAAAAGTCTCAAAAGAAGCAGGCTTTTTAATGGTTATATTTTCCCACTTGTACTTTGAAAGTAAGTAAGAAAAATATTTTTTATCCTTTTCCTTTCTTGATGACCCTATAATCAGAATTGCAATCTCCAGTTCCGGTCTTTTTTTTCTTAATGTATCAATAGCTTTAAAAAAATTTTCAATCCCTTTCTCTTTGGAAATCTGCCCCGTATAACACAATGTCATTTTATTCGGATCTAATTTCTTAATATTCGGATGGATATAAACATCATTGGGAAAATAAGGCAAAGTAATATTCCTTTTAAACGGAAAGACATATGCCAGAGGAAATTTTTTGGTGTTCTCCCCAAAAATAAAATGAGTACTTATCCATCCTGCATACAATTGAATCATCAAAAATTTAAAAGCATGAATCCCTTTTAGAAAAAATGAGAAGTTTTCAACCATTCTTTTGGAGGGATACCATTCCGTAATATCATAGATAACACTTATTCCCCGTTCCTTCTTTATCTTTTTTGAAGCTATAACCGCCAGTGGTTCTGAACTTATGATACTGTCCGGCTGGAAACTATCACAAACCCTTTTAAAAATCTTAATCTTACTGCTCGTGCTTTGGTCTAAAACCGGATAAGATTCAATTTCTATCCCGTCAATAATTCCTTTGTATCCGGAGCTCAAACTACAGATTTTCACATCAAAACCCTTCCCTTTAAGCTCTTTAGCCTGATGATAGAAGATCCTGTCATCATCATATCTATGTGCGGTGGTTAGAAAAAGTATTTTAGGCATGGTTCTGGAAAATGATAGCCGGATAAATAAAATGAGTTAAAAATCCGGTTGGATACAAATATACTTTAAAAAGAAAAAAAGCGGAACAATCCGCTTTTCTTTTCTTTTGACTTTCAATAAATTTATTTAATATCAGCAGCCCAGCTCTTATCAAGAGGTAACAGGAAATGACTCAAAAAATCAAGGTATGTGTTTTTAGAAAAATCAAATACCTGAATATCCCTTGATAATTCTCCGTTTCTAAGCTTTGTCTTAAAATCGATCAATTTTAATGTTTTGATTTCTCCTTCTTCAACGTAACTCGCCTTCATTCTGTCAAATAACCCCAATTCATACTCCGCATCGATTTCTCTCATTACCTTTCCCAAAGCATCGATGCTGCATCCTGAAGCCATTTCTTTTTCTTCATCTACACAGATCACGATAAACTGATTCTTTTCAATTTTAAAAGATGATGAAAGAGGTTTCCCGTGGGCTGCCCACCCTGCCAGAAAGTCGTACAGTTTCTCTGTAATAACTTTAGCTTCTTTTGTGGTGAAAGGCCTTGTCGCAGGATATATGATAACTCTGTAATCGCTTGTTTCTACTATATTGGATTCTTCAATCTTCATTGCTGTAAATTTAAAGTATAAAATTACACAATTTTATTCAGTTTAAAACCATTGTATTTTTTACTTAAGGCATACAACAATATTATAAAAAGGAGTATAATGAATCCAAAAAAGAACCTAAGACCCGAAGAATGTGGAAAAAAAATAAATTTAATATAAATATTGGCGAAAATAAGACATGCAGATAATTTTACCCACTGATCCTTAGAAAGATAAAAAACAGCACCAAGCATACTTAAAGAGATCAGACTTACTTTCTTAAAATAAGTAATCTTATTTAAAAGGATATGAAGATACTCCTCAATAGTAAACACCGCAGGTTGAGCTGATATTGTTGGTCTTCTGTAGATAAAAGAGTCATAAAAAAGATTTTTCCATCCGGGATAATTATAAAACTTGATAATAAACATATACAGATACAAAAGTGCCGCTCCCTGGATCAGGATATAGAAATCAATCTTTTTATCCTTATAATATTCAAATACAATAACACTCATCAGATAGCTCAAAGTAAAAGGAATATAATCAGGTCGTGTAAATGTAATGCCTAAAAGAATCAAAAACATAATCCATTTATTCCAGCGTTTTATCCAACCTATCGCAAAAACAAGTAAAAATTGAAATATAAACATATCCGGTGTGGAAACTCTGGACATATAAGTCATCGGAGGTAATAGAGCTATTACAATAGTAAGCCCGGCTGCAATGAGATATTTCTGAGGAAATATAATTGTAACGATATAAAATAACAGTAGTCCGGATATAAAATAAGAAATAAGGCTTGCTACTAAAACTGCCATAGGAGGAGAAAATCCTATTTCGTAAAAAAAGGAAATCGCCAGGTTATATCCGGCCTTTATCTGGAAGTACGGAATTTGTTCGGTAAAAGATTGCGTATCGTTTTTAAAAACCTGTCTTGCCCTGTCTACAGGTTTCAATCCGATGATGTCGCTATACTGATCTGCGGGCGCTTCTTTTTCAATAAAACCGAAAGTAAGATTCCTTACTTTTTCAGGAGAATCCGGAAACCGGGAGGTATATAAACACCCCAGATATCCTGGCATATCCCAATCGTATATTCTGTTTTTATAATTCCAAAACGTAAGGTAAGATAAAATGAGAATTACTAAAAGGAAGGAAACTTTCCATTTTGTCTTCATTAAGAATCAATACATCAGCAATAGATCCGACATTATAAATCTTCTGCCTCGGCAAGAAGCTCTACAATATCTTTTACGGCTACTTCATCATTTTTATTGAAATGTTTCACCCCATCCGTCATCATCGTATTACAGAAAGGACAGCCAGTAGCAATTACTTTAGGCTCAAAAGACAATGCCTCTTCAGTTCTTTCTATATTAATATCCTTATTTCCTTTTTCAGGTTCTTTAAACATTTGTGCTCCTCCTGCACCACAACATAGTCCGTTGGTTTTGCAACGTTTCATTTCTACCAACTCAGCATCAAGTTTTTCCAAAAGTATTCTTGGCGCTTCGTATTCATTATTTGCTCTTCCTAAATAACATGGATCATGGAAGGTAATTTTTTTTCCTTTGAAGGCACCACCTTCAATTTTCAATCTGCCTTCCTCCATTAAACTTTTAAGAAATTGAGTATGATGTACTACCTCAAAATGTCCACCTAAGCTTGGATATTCATTTTTAAGCGTATTGAAGCAATGAGGACATGCCGTTACAATTTTCTTCACTTCATAGGCATTGAGGACTTCAATATTCGTTAATGCCATCATTTGGAAAACAAACTCGTTTCCTGCACGTTTTGCAGGATCTCCTGTACAGCTTTCTTCCTGGCCTAAAACCCCAAATTCAACGCCTATCTTATTTAATATTTTACAAAAAGCTTTCGTAATTTTCTTTGCACGGTCGTCAAAGCTACCAGCGCAACCCACCCAGAATAAAACTTCCGGTGCTTTTCCTTCGGCAGCATATTCTGCCATTGTTTTTATATTGAAATCCATCTTTTCTTATGATTTGAAAAATATGAGGATTTGGAAATTTGAAAATAGGTTGAGTGAAATCAATTTTTCAAATTTTCAAATTGATTAATTATCTAGTTCTCGTTTGCCCAGTTTAAACGGTCTGCCTGATTATACTGCCAAGGAGCAGCATTATTTTCCACATTAGTCATCATCAAATTCAGTTCCTGTGGTGCTGCCGATTGCTCCATTACCAGGAATCTTCTCATTTCAAAAATAATGGAAAGCGGATCCAGTAATATTGGACAAGCTTCTGTACAGGCATTACAAGTAGTACATGCCCAAAGCTCTTCTTTCGTTATATAATCATTCAGTAACTTTTTGCCATCATCTACAAACTTTCCGTTCTTGTCAATATTTCTTCCAACCTCTTCCATACGGTCTCTAGTCTTCATTAGAATTAACCTTGGAGAAAGCTTTTTACCGGTAATATTTGCAGGACATACAGAAGTACATCGTCCGCATTCCGTACATGAGTAGGCATTCAGTAATTGAACCTGATTCAGATCAAATATATCTTCAGCACCGAACTTGGAAGGGACATCTGCTTCAGCGCCTTCTGCCGGCGCAGCGTATGGATCAGCATTAGGATCCATCATCAGTTTAATCTCCTTCGTTACAGATTCCAAATTGTTGAATTTCCCTTTTTTCTCCAAATTAGCATACCATGTACTTGGGAATGCCAGGATAATATGAAGGTGCTTAGAATAATAAAGGTAATTCATGAAGAATAAAATTCCCACAAAATGAAACCACCAGGCTGCTTTTTCCGTGAAAAACAAAAAGCCATCACTGAAATTGCTGAAGATAGGTCCCAATAATGTTGAACTAACTGGAAAACTTCCATGCTCGGGAAGAAGCCCTCTTTGCTGAAGTACCCAATCTGCTGTATTCATTTTAAGAAAAGCAATCATAAGTGCAAACTCAATAATAAGAATCCAGTTGGCATCGTGTTTTGGCCATCCAAACAATTCTTTCATTGTTAATCTCTTTACTCCATAAAAATTTCTACGGATAAAAAAGACAACAACTCCTATGATGACCAATAATGCCAATACTTCCAGGGTTGCCGTAAAGAAGCTATAGAAGCTATGGCCAAAAACCGAAGCAAGGAACCTGTGAGTACCGAATATCCCATCGACAATAATCTCGATAAGTTCTATGTTGATAATAATAAAACCAACATAAACAAAAAGGTGCAAAATACCTGCTACAGGTCTCTTTACCATTTTACTCTGCCCCATTGCAACCCGTGCCATGGTTTCCCAGCGCTCGGACTTTTTATCACTTCGGTTGATTTCTTTGCCTAACTGAATATTTCTGTAAATTTTCATCAGGCTTTTAGCAAACAACCCAAACCCAGCAATTAATAAAATCAGAAAAATAACGTTATCGATGTACTGCATAAGGTGTAAATATTAGTCTTTATTATTCTTACCAAAAACGGAGAAATTGATATATCTCTTAGGATTGGCTTTCATGTCTTCAATTAACGAATTAAGATTCGTAGATGCAGAGTTCAAATTATTATACAGCTGTTCATCTTTCATCAACTTCCCTAAACTCCCTTGTCCGTTGTCTATTCCTCCGATTACCTGGTTAAGTTTACCAACGGTAGCATCCAGATTAGCAATGGTAGCATTCAACCTTTTAGTATCAATGCTCTCTGCCAGGTTGCCATATTTATCTAAAGTCACTTTCCCACTTTGCATGGTTAAGCTCGCATCATCTAAAACTTTCTGAAGTTTAGGATCATTGTGTCCAACTAAATTGTTAACGCTTCCTGCAGTTGTTTGTAATGCGCCTACAGTTTTATTAAGATTGGATAGTAAAGCTTTGATCTCTGCCCTGTTTTGCCCATCGACAATCATATTGGCATTGGCCATCAAAGAATCAACACGATGTAAAACAGATTGCAATTGATCCTTAACCGGTCCTACCTGTGAAGAAAGGCTTCCCAATGTCCCCAATTTGAAAGCTCCTTTTAAAGTGTCCCCATCTTTTGCCGTTGCCCCTCCATATACAAGGTTAACACGCATTTCTTTACCAGACATTAATCCCGGCTCAAAAATTTCAAGAGTAGAGTTCTTTGAAAACTCAAATTTATTATCTACCGTAATTTTTACAACAAAATTGATTTTCCCATCTTTACTTGTCTGAGGAATGATCTTATCAACCTGCCCTACTTTCAAGCCATTGATGGATACCGCTGAGGATTGTGCCAACCCTTCAACATTATCATATTTCGCGTAAAATATATTATCGGTAGTAAAAAGGCTACGGCCTTTCATAAATTGAAATAATAACACAAAGCCTACGATAGCTAAAAGTGCAATTACACCAGCTTTTAATTCTTTACTGAACTTCACTTGCTAATTTTTTTCTAATGAGCAAATATAGCACATTTTAAATTAATCTTTCTGTTTATTCCTCTGCGTTAAATACAAAAAAAGCGGCATAAAAAATGCCGCTTTTTGTATCTATAAAATTACTTTTTTATTAATGCTGATTTCCCAGCTTATTCCAGATTTCAATTCTGTAATCATCGATATCAGCATTGTCCTGCAAGCTCTTTAACCAAGCCTGTCCGAACATTCCTGCACTTCTTTGAGTAACAGACTCTGTAAATTGCTTAAGATCTCCAGGTTGTTTATTTACAGTCTCATTCTTTTTGATCAGAACATAAACTCCCGTTCCTCCTTCTACAGGTTTAGAAAGTTGAGATTTCTTAACTCCAAAAGCAGCACCGGCAACTTTAGGCTCCATAGATCCGGCTACTGAAGGATTTAAGAGATTCACCTGAGCACTTTGTTTTGTAGTGGCAAACATTTTTGCAATCTGATCAAGATTTGAAGCTTTAGCTGCCGTAATCTTATCAGCTATCTGTTTTGCAGCCAGCTTATTTTTCACAACCACCTCGATCTGATCTCTTACAGACTCAGGATCTGCCAATCCTTTTTCCTGTTTCCCGTTAAGGTATACTACAATTTTATCACCCGTTCCGTCTACTGTAAAGAATTCTGTATCTCCTTTAGATCTCTTCTTATCAAAAGCCCACGCAAGAATATCACCGTCTTTTTCAGTTCCTAAGCCTTGTAACTGACCATCGAATCTTTTGGCAGCCTTAGGATTTGAGAATTGATAATTTCCTTTCTTAGCAATATTCACGAAATCGTTGAAAGATTTACCCTGAACCTGCTGAATGAATCTTCTTGCTTTTTTATCAACATCTGCTTCCGTAGCATCAGAAGCTTTGATTGCTTTTACAACATTCGCTACTTTATATCCTAATGCACCAGGCTTTTTATCTTCAATGTTGATGATATGATATCCAAACTGCGTTTCTACAACACCTGTTGCTCCTTTTGGATTATTAGCCAAATAAGTAAGGAACTCAGGAACGAAAGGAGTTTCCGGAGTAGTCCATCCTAAACTTCCTCCTTGAGCGGCAGAATTAGGATCGCTGGAAAGCTTTAAGAATTCTGTGAATTTAGAAGGATTTGCTTTTACGATAGCTCCGATAGAGTCCGCTAATTTTTTAGCTTCTTCTTTGGATCTTGTAACACCTTCTCCTGCAGGACTTCCTTTGAATGCTATAAGGATATGTCTTGATAGTGTAGAATCTGAAGTCTTTTTACCTAAAAGCTTAGAAACCACATAGAAATTTTGCTCTTTATAAGGACCAAAAGTCTGTCCGACAGCTGCAGTTGTAATCTGTGACTGTATTGTCTGTGGCAATTGATTAGGCTTCAAATATTGGCTATTGAAAGGCATATCAGAGTTGGCCATTACAAACATAGAGTCATTGGTTGTATTTTGGAAATTTTCTTTCCCACCGCTTGCATCAGTTCCTCCTGAGAATATTTTATTGATTTCTTTTAAGGCTGCTGCATCATCAGCTGCACTCGGTTGAGAAGGAAAGAAAGCAATACCAATATTTCTGCTTGCTTCAGTCTTAAACATCACCGGATGTTGCTTAATATAATCAGCAAGGTCCTCTGTCTTAACTTTAATATTATTTTTCTGAAGGTAAGATGTGTAATCTACTTTCACAAAATCGATATCAGCCATCTGATCTCTTTGTCTCATCAACTCTTCAGCTTCTTTCTTACCTGTAGTGATCCCTGTAGAAATATTAGCAAAAACCTGTCTTGCCATAATTCTGTATTCAACAGATTTTCTGGTTTTCAACCACTGATTGTATCCTTCAGCACTTGTTGTTTTTAATTCCTCAACTTGTTTCTTAAGCTCTTGAGTCTTAAAATTACCTTTCTCATCAAAGAATTGTTTGTTTTGAGCAAACATCTGATCATACTGAATCTGACTCCAGAAGTAATCATCTGTCATTTCAAACCCCATCTTATCAAACTGCTGCTTGATAAGCTTTGATTGAACCAACAACTGCCAAGCTTGTTCTTCAAGACCATTTTTGGGCTGACCTTGTTGCTCTGCCTGCTGTTGCAATACGAAAAGTTGATCGTTAAACTCTTCACGGGTAATCTTTTCACCATTTACTTTTCCTAAAACATCAGGATTTTTTCCAAAAACCTTATCAATGCTATCAGGATTAACTAAAAACGCTAAAAGCGCCAGTGCAATTACTCCCATCAAAAGCCAAGGTCTATTCCTAATCTGTCCTAAAATTGCCATTTTATAAATTATAGTTTTTTATCAGGTTGCGAAAATACACATTTTTAAGAAATTACAGAAATCCAAGTGCTTTTTTTAATTTTTAAAATTCAAATTTCATAAAAAAGGAAATTTTGACCATATTTTTTAATGAAAAACAAATGGCATAGGTATTGTGCATCTTACATTAACATAATATACTAGGTATTTTCTTAGCATATTATGCATAATCACTTTAACGATTTAAAACGAGAATGACAATTTGTCATTTGATTTACTATGACAGAATTTGAAGATATTAGTTTGGAGGAAATGATTAGCGATGGATTTGATATTGTGGCGGAAGAGATAAATCTTTCCGACTTTTCGGAAACTGATAAAAATTCCGAACAAAAAATATTTCCTATTCTTCCTGTGAGGAACATGGTTATGTTTCCAAATGTAGTAATACCTATTACCGCGGGAAGGAAAGCATCTATACAGCTTCTTGAAGAGGCTCAGAAAAATGGAGATTTCATTGGGATTGTAAGTCAAAAAAACTCAGAACTAGAACAGCCTACTGAAAAAGACTTATATCAAACAGGAACTCTGGCGAAGATCATAAAGATCATCAAACTTCCTGAAGGAAATATTACTGCCATTACTAAAGGTTTTCACCGCTTTAAGGTCAAAAAATTTATTGAAACCCAACCTTATTTTAAGGCTGAAATTTCTAAATTAAAAGACACCAAAGCCAAAAACCAGGATGAATATGATGCTTTACTGGAAAATATTAAGGATTTAGCTTTAAAAATAATTGAGCTTGATCCAAATATTCCAAACGCAGCTAATTTTGCAATAAAAAACATCAACAATAACGATGATTTACTGAATTTTATTTGCACCAATGCCAGTTTCCCTTCTGTAGAAAAGCAAAAGCTTCTTGAAGAAAAAAGCTTGATGGCAAGAGCCAACAGCTGTTATGAAAAGATGCATGAGGACTACCGAAAACTGGAATTAAGAAACCAGATCCATCAGAAAACATCAAAAGATCTTGACAAGCAGCAGAGAGAATACTTCCTTAACCAACAGATCAGAACGATCCAGGAAGAACTTGGAGGTGGAGCAGAAGGAGATGTAGAAGATCTTATCAACAAGGCAAAGACTAAAAAATGGAGCAAGGAGGTTGAAGAACATTTTCAAAAAGAAATCAACAGACTACAAAGACAAAACCCTAATTCTCCGGACTATAATGTTCAGAGAAATTATCTAGATTTCTTCACGGACCTTCCGTGGGAAACTTATACAAAAGATGTTTTCGACATTGTAAAAGCTGAAAAAGTTCTTGAAAAAGCGCATTTCGGGCTGGAAGACATAAAGAAAAGAATCCTTGAGCACATGGCTGTTTTAAAATTAAAAAACAACATGAAATCTCCGATATTACTTCTTGTAGGTCCTCCCGGAGTAGGTAAAACTTCTTTAGGAAAATCTGTTGCCGATGCTCTGGGAAGAAAATATGTACGGTTATCTTTAGGTGGTCTTCATGATGAAAGTGAGATTCGCGGACACAGAAAAACCTACATAGGAGCAATGGCGGGAAGAATTCTTCAGTCCATAAAAAAATCAGGAACGTCCAATCCGGTTATTGTATTAGATGAAATTGATAAAGTAGGACAGGGAATCCATGGAGACCCGAGTTCCGCACTTTTAGAGGTTCTGGATCCTGAACAAAACAATGCATTCTATGATAATTTCCTGGAAATGGGTTATGATTTGTCTAAAGTAATGTTCATTGCTACAGCAAATTCTCTCTCTACCATACAAACCCCGCTTCTTGACAGAATGGAGATCATCCAGATTGCAGGGTATACCATGGAGGAAAAAACAGAAATCGCAAAAAGGCATCTTATCAAAAAACAACAGGAAGAAAACGGATTAACTTCAAAATCTTTTAAGCTTGGAAATCCTGAACTTAAACATATTATAGAGGCTCACACTTCAGAAAGCGGAGTAAGGACATTAGAAAAAAGAATAGCTTCTATTGCAAGGTGGGTGGCATTACAAACCGCATTGCTTAAAGATTACGATCCTAAGATAACTGTTGAAAAAATAGATGAGATCCTTGGTGTTCCAAGACCTAAAAGCTTATCAGAGATCACAGGAGTTCCAGGAGTAGTTACAGGATTGGCCTGGACAAGTGTGGGAGGAGATATTTTATTTATCGAAAGTATTCTCAGCAATGGAAAGGGCACACTGACAATGACAGGGAACCTGGGAACGGTAATGAAAGAGTCTGCGACAATAGCATTGGAGTATATCAAAGCAAAACATAAAGAATTAGGAATCGATCAGGAAGATATCGAAAAGAAAAACATTCACGTTCACGTTCCTGAAGGCGCCACTCCAAAAGACGGGCCTTCCGCGGGAATTGCCATGCTAACCTCAATGGTTTCTTCTTTTAAAAACAAGAAAGTTAAACCTCACCTGGCCATGACGGGAGAAATTACCCTCAGAGGAAAAGTGCTTCCTGTAGGAGGTATCAAAGAAAAACTTCTCGCAGCTACAAGGGCCGGTATTAAAGATGTTATTCTTTGCGAAGCTAACAGAAAAGATGTGGAAGAAATCAAAAAAGATTATCTGAAAGACCTTAACGTTCATTACGTTAACAAAATGGAAGATGTTATTGATATTGCCATAGAAAAGTAATATTATCATATAATCAATAAACAAAAAAAACATGTCTCAGTTTTGAGATGTGTTTTTTGTTTAAAAATATACAGTAGTCCGGGCATACAGTTATAAGTCTTCCTAAAAGAATTACTCAGGATTCAGAAGTTAGATACCACATCTTTAATCAAATTAATTTATATTCTGAAAAGAATTCAAGTTAATTGAATAAAAAGCCTTTCAATTCAATGGGTTTTACTAATTTTATAAAACAGATTATGAGTTATGAATTTTTTTAAGCTTCCCTTCCTTCTAAAATTAACCCTTGTTATTATTTCAATTATAGGTATCGGATACCTTATAGAGTTAGGACAAAGCATCCTGGCCCCTTTCTTTCTTGCTTTTTTAATGGCAATGCTATTTTTGCCTTTTTCTACATTCTTAGAAAGAAAATTAAGATTTCCACGCTCTGTTTCCACAATGATATCTGTTCTTTGTATGTTGGTGATCTTAGCGGGATTAATATTCTTCTTTGGATCGCAACTCTCAAGCTTTACCAAAGATCTTCCGCATTTGAGAATGCAATTTGACACTGTTTTCAGCGGGCTTCAAAAGTGGGTATATCATACTTTTAACGTTAAAATCCAGGAACAGTTAGACTACATTGATCAGGCCTTAAATAAACTTTTATCATCGTCAGGAGTTATTCTGGGATTTACCTTTGGGATCTTTTCTACAGGCTTAGGTTTCCTTGTATTTTTTATATTGTTTTTCATTTTCATCTTAAATTACAGAAGAATCCTTAACAACTTTATTGTTAATGTTTTTAGTGAGAAACATAAAGCAAGTGTACAGGAAGTGGTATCTGAGGTTCGCGTTATGACGAAGAAGTATATTATCGGTCTTTGCATACAGATTATTATTGTATCCAGCCTTACCTCAATTATCCTAACAATTTTAGGAGTTAAATATGCTATTTTATTGGGTGTATTAACAGGATTGCTTAACGTTATTCCTTATCTGGGAATTTGCCTTTCATTAGTCATTTCTTGTTTTATAGCTTTTGCAACAACCACTCCTTCTACTTGTATATATGTGATTATCGGTTACATAGGAGTCCATGTGGTGGACGGGAATATTGTACTTCCTTTTGTGGTAGGTTCAAAAGTGAAGATCAACGCATTGTTTTCTTTCATAGGAATTATTGTTGGGGAACATCTGTGGGGAATTTCAGGAATGTTCCTTTGTATTCCTGCAATCGCTATTATTAAAATCATCTTTGAAAGAGTGGATGGATTAAAGCCATGGGGAAAATTACTGGGTGAGGACGAAAAGCCTAATAAAAAGAAAAAGAGTTACAAAATTTCAAAGAATATTACGTTAAAAGAAATGGATTGAGCATCTATCCACCATTAACAAATAATCAACATATACTGCATAAAACGGTGACTTTAATCAAATTTAATGACATTTATAACCAATTTATTATAATTTTATTTAAATTTGATTAAAATCACCAACATGAAAATCATAAAATTCATTCTATGCCTTCTATTCGGACTTATGTTTCTGAATGCTGGGCTCGACAAATTTCTGCACTACAATCCGGCACCCAAACTTACCGAAGCACAAATAAAGTTATATACTGCATTTGGTGAAATCGGCTGGCTGCTGCCTTTAGTGGGTGTAGTAGAAATTATTGGGGGATTACTTTTTATCTTTCCAAAAACAAGAGCTTTAGGAGCAATTGTAATTTTACCCGTCATGGTGGGTATTGTATTGCATAATACTTACAGGGACCCATCTTCAACAGGGATTGCGATTTCCCTGGTCCTTTTCCTAATTAACATCTGGATAATCGCAGATAACAGCAAAAAATACAAAGCTTTAGTAAGCTAAAAAAGACTGCAATTGCAGTCTTTTTTTATACAAATGCACTAAAGCCTGTTATAGACCTACCGACAATTAGTGAATTGATTTCTTTAGTTCCTTCATAAGAATATATCGCCTCGGCATCTGCTACAAATCTTGCAACATCATATTCTAACAGGATTCCATTTCCACCCATTACCTCACGGGCTCTGGATACAATATCCCTTGTACGTAGAGTACAAAAAACCTTTGCCAGTGAAGCATGTTCATCCTTTAAAATCCCTTCGTCCTGCATTTCAGAAAGCCTGAAAACCAACGTCTGCATCGCAGTAAGGTTAGACAACATCTCTACCAAATGCCCCTGAATCATCTGAAAAGAAGCAATGGGTCTTCCAAACTGTTCTCTTTTCCTGGTATAGTCTAATGCACTTTCATAAGCACCTCTTGCGCAACCTGTCGCCATCCAGGCCACTCCGGCCCTTGTCATTCTCAATACTTTACCTGTATCTTTAAAAGAATTTGCATTTTGAAGTCTGTTTTCTTCAGTTACAAGACAATCTTTTAAAGTGATTAATCCGTTTTGTACGATACGAAGAGCCATTTTTCCCTTAATTTTTTCAACAGAGAACCCCGGATTATCTTTTTCTACAATAAATCCTTTCACCTCTCCGCTATCGACATCTCTTGCCCAGATAATCACCAAGTCAGCGAACGTAGCATTTCCAATCCATTTTTTCTCTCCGTTAAGAATCCATCCTTCAGGCGTTTTCTTGCATGTAGCAGTTAATCCTCCTGCTGCGCCGGATCCTACTTCAGGTTCCGTTAATCCGAAAGCTCCTATTTTTTCAAACTTTTGCATCTGAGGAAGCCATTTTTGCTTTTGCTCTTCAGAACCACATATATAAATGGATCCCATTGCCAATCCTGACTGCACCCCAAAAAAAGTAGCTATTGAAGCATCAATTCTCGCCATCTCCATTGCAATAACTCCCTCCATTAAAAAAGGCATTCCAGGACAACCATATCCTTCATAGGTGACCCCGCAAATATTCAGTTTCTGGAATTTAGGTATCAGTTCAAAAGGAAATTCATCTCTTAACCAATAATGATTAACCAAAGGCTTAACTTCCTTTTCCATAAATGCCCTCACCTTTAGCTGTATTTCTCTTTGTTCAGGCGTAAGCGTATGATAAATATCGTAAAAATCACCGTCAATGGGCGGTAGCTCTCTCTTCTTTTTATCGGAATCCAGCATTTTCATTAAACCTCCTAATTGTTTGTCATCTAATTTTGAGAAATTATGCATCAGCTTCGGAAGATCTACTTTTCTGGATATTGCGCTTAACTGATCAAAATCTATTGATCTGAATAATTCTATAGCATTTCTGATTTTGGAAAAAGTATTCGACATATTTACAGTTGTGATTTAATTTGTAAAAGATATACAAAAATCACTCCGAAATTTAATTCTTACAACCATCTTTATTTTACAAATACATGACTTACAATGAATTAAACATCATTTTCTATTTACAAAGTTTTTACTTGTGATTTTCAAACTTTACAAACCATTCCATCTGAACTTTGGTATCAACAAAAATAAATATTATGAAAACTACTTACATTAAATTATCTATGGCTGCTGTTCTTTTATTAGGTATTTACTCGTGTAAAAAAGGAGAAGCGGTAGCAGCAGATTACGAAACGGCAAATGCTACAGACTCTGCTTCGTTCATGGTATCCGATAGTGTATCTTCTGCTGCAACAATGAAGATAAAAGACAAACAGTTCATTAAAACTGCAGATGTCAATATGGAGGTAAAAGACGTTTATGATGCAACCGTTTCAATTGAAAAATCAGTGCAGGATCTGGGAGGATTTGTTACACATAGTAACTTACGAAGCAATATAATTTCAGAGGACACTTATAATACTTCCAATGAAGACGCCATACTTGTAAAAAAATACCAGACTGAAAATGCTATGCAGGTACGTGTTCCTACGCCAAAATTAGGAGAATTCTTAACCTTGATTAACAACAAAAAGCTATTCCTAAACTTTCGATCAATCAATGCAGAAGATGTAACATCGAGCATAAAATACGCAGAACTAGAAGGAAGAAGGATCAAAAAAACAAGTGAAAATATCACTCAGCTGAAGAATAACAAGGACAAGGTAAAACTGGACGACGACAATATGTCCGAAGGCAATCTTCAGCAATTCGCTAATCTTGACGTTACTGACAATCTGAAATATAGTACAATTGACATTTACATTAAAGAACCTAAGTACCGGATTGCGGAAATTACCATAACGAATACTAAAAATATTGATAATAAATACAAATTCAATTTTATCTATGATGCTAAGAATGCCTTTGTAGAAGGGTTTTATCTTATTCAAAAAATTGCAGTAGGACTGATCACCATTTGGCCGGTTTTATTAATCGCAGCAGTGATCATCTATTGTATCAGAAGACGAAAACCTATTCAAAAGACGAACCCACCCATTTCATAATAACACAATGCTATCCTAACCTTTGGGTTATCACCATAATTTTAGATTTTAAAAACCTCTGATTTTATTCGGAGGTTTTCTTCTATTTATATGATCTCGCTATTTTTTTATTATAATTTTTTTAGAAGACACTCCATTCTTATTTTGCATTTTAACAAAGTAAGTCCCCTCCGTAAGCCCCGATAAGTCTATGGAAAACCGGTTCGTTAAAAAGTTATATTTTTTTAATTCTTGTCCACCCATATTATATACAGTTATAAAATACGGCTTTTTATCTGCATCTAATTCAAAATTAAAAATACCACTTGATGGGTTAGGGGAAATCATTCCAAAATTTAAAATTTCATTGGTTGTAGTCCCTAATGTAGCACTATACTCACTTGCCCCTATATCGATAATTGTATTTGAAATTCTCCCAGCTCCATAAAAATCCAATTCTCCTGAAGTAATAGCAGTAATTGGTTTTCCCTTATTTATACAAACACTTGCTGCATTTAATTTTACAATAGGTGGTGTACTTGAAATGGATACCAAACTTGGATTAGCATAAAGAGAATTGGCGTCCTGGCCAGTTGCAGATCTATACGCTGCAAATGTATCATAGGTTGTTCCTCTCCAATCTACTGCGATATCATTTTGATCATTATTTGGAGTATACCAACAATTATAATTAAAAGTATTGTTCGATTGTGGACTCTTGTTATCTATAAACATCAATAAATTTTCTGGACCAGTGTAAAAAATATTGTTCTCAAAAGTACAATTAGAAGCTTTGCTCATCGAAATTTCTCCAGACCCTTTATTCGCAGTGTCGTTTTGTAAAAATGTATTGTTTCGGATAACACTATTAATAACCTGACCTGTAGTATTATCATCAAACCCTCCTATCGAAAGCCCTGCTTCTTTATTTTTATATATTAAATTGTTTTTTACAGTAATTTGCTGAACAATCCCATCTCTCTCAGCTCCGACCTCAATTCCATATCCATTTTGATAACTTTTATTTCTTTCTATAGTAATATTCCTCGCGCCATCAACATAAATCCCTGCGGAAGTTGCATACTTTGCAACATTATTATAACACTCATTATTAATCACTACTCCATTTCTGGCTTCATCTAATGACGTATTTGATGCTGTACCCTCATGTCCTAGGATATCAATTCCTATATTTGTATTATCGTATACCTTGCAATTTTTGACTATAAATCCATCTATATTTCCATTTACAGCCAATGCTTCACTATAACCCAAAATATTATTAAACACCTTACATTCGTCTATCGTAAGATTGGTAATTCCGCCATTACGACCATACACAATAAAGCCCTGCGCATTATTATTAGGATTAACCGGTATATCTTTATTTGCATTCCAATTAATTTTTGTAACCGTTATGTTTTTGAACGTGAGATCTGTAGATGAACCGATTCCCGTTGTTTGAACAAGCACTCCCTGCGCATCATTTACTGTTTTGTTTTGGATGGTCAGGTTTTCAAATTTCAGAAAACTTTTATTCGTCACCGTCAACAGAGTACTTCCCGGGGTATTTGTTCCGTCAATGATTACATTATCATTGGCATAATTTTTAAAAGTAATATAGTTTCCACTGGTTCCACTTACGTTGATAACAACATTTTCGTAATAAGTACCTGCCTTAATATTCACAATACTGTTTGGAGTAGCCTTAGTGGCTGCTTTTTGTATTGTTTTCCATGGAGCAGTGCTGCTTCCGTTATTGTTATCGCTTCCGTTTGCTTTATCTACATAATAATTGGTCTGGCCGAATCCCAGGTTATACACCAGTAATAATACTGTAATTTTAATAATTTTTTTCATTTAACGATATATTTAAGTGATATGTATTCACGGTTTCACCTCTTTTAAAAGGCTTTGTGGTTAATGCGAGAGATGCATTATTCAGAATTACGTAACGGCGTATAAATATACAAAGGTTCCCGTAAAAAACTAATTATCAATTTATAATATATTGAAAATTAACAAATATTAATCTCACTTCCTGCCACAACAATCATGAAAAGGATACAACATCCGGATGATCACCATAATTTTACATTTTACCATGGCCAATTTTTTCCGGAGGTTTTATTTTTCCTTAAATTTGCATTTTAATCTCAAGATTCCATTAAATTTATTGATTTTCAACCTAGAATTTTAACTTTGAACATATGCTATCAAAAATAAATCCCATACACACCAACAGCTGGAAAGCCCTTGATGAACACTTTGCAGGAAATGATTTCGACTTAAGAACCCTTTTCGCATACAATGAAAATCGTTTTGAAGAGTTCTCAATAAAAAAAGAAAATTTTCTTTTTGATTACTCTAAAAACCTGATGGATTCAAGGACTAAAGAATTGTTGTTGAATTTAGCTGAAGAATGCCAGCTAAAAGACGCCATTTCTAAAATGTTTAGTGGTGACAAAATCAATGAAACAGAAGGGAGAGCAGTTCTTCATACAGCTTTAAGGGATTTTTCGGATAAGGAAATTTTGGTAGATGGAGAAAATGTAAAGCCTCACATCAGAAGAGTCCTTGACCATATGAAATCTTTTTCCGAGAAAATAATTTCCGGAGAACACAAAGGATTCAGCGGAAAAGAAATCACGGATGTAGTTAATATCGGAATCGGAGGCTCTGACCTTGGTCCTGTGATGGTATGCTCTGCGCTAAAACACTTCAAAACAAGGCTGGACGTTCATTTCGTATCTAATGTGGACGGAAACCATATTGCAGAAGTCGTTAAAAATTTAAATCCTGAAACAACTCTGTTTGTCGTTGCTTCCAAAACTTTTACAACCCAGGAAACAATGACTAATGCCAATTCTGCAAAAGATTGGTTTTTACAAGCTGGAAAGCAGGATGACGTTGCCAAACATTTCGTAGCTTTATCCACTAATATCGAAGCAGTTAAAAGCTTCGGAATCGCAGAAGATAACATCTTTGAATTCTGGGACTGGGTTGGCGGAAGATATTCTCTTTGGAGTGCTATCGGACTAAGTATTGTTCTGGCAGTAGGTTATGAAAACTTCGAAGAATTGTTAAAAGGAGCTTTTGATACCGATCAACACTTCCAGAACACGGACTTTTCAGAAAATATTCCGGTTTTAATGGGTCTCATTGGCATCTGGTACCGTAATTTTTATGCTGCAACTACTTATGCTATTTTGCCTTATTCCCAGTATCTTGACAGATTTGCTGCGTACTTACAACAGGGAGATATGGAAAGCAACGGAAAATGCGTAGACAGAAATGGTGAATTTGTGGAATATGAAACAGGTCCTATTATCTGGGGAGAGCCAGGAACGAATGGACAGCATGCATTCTATCAGCTGATCCACCAGGGTACGGAATTAATTCCTGCTGATTTTATAGCCTATGCAAAAAGTAGTAATAAGGTTTCTGATCACCAGGACAAACTACTGGCTAACTTTTTCGCTCAGACGGAAGCGCTTGCTTTTGGAAAAAATGAAGAAGAAGTAGAGGAAGAATTAAGAAATTCAGGAAAATCGGATGAGGAAATAGAAAGGCTGTTAAACTTCAAGGTCTTCCACGGAAACACACCAACTAACTCCATATTATTCAAAGAATTAACTCCTTTTTCATTAGGCCAGTTAATAGCAATGTATGAGCATAAAATCTTTGTTCAGGGAGTGATCTGGAATATCTTCAGTTTTGATCAATTCGGAGTAGAGCTTGGAAAGGTATTAGCCAACAAAATTCTACCTGAACTGGAGAATGATGCAACTATTGGGTCACACGATAGTTCGACTAACGGGCTGATCAATTATTATAAGGACAATAAATAAATAAAGAAAGTAAATATCTAATAAAAAAGTAAAATGGCAGAAATTCTTGACGGACTAAAAGTATCCAAAGAAATAAAAGCAGAAATCAAGACAGAAGTTGAAAAGATTCTTGAAAGCAAAAGAAGAGCACCTCATTTGGTGGCCATCCTTGTTGGAAACAACGGAGCAAGCAAGGCTTATGTAAATGCTAAAGTAAAGGATTGCGAGGAAGTAGGTTTTCAATCCAGCCTTATTAAATTCCCAAGTACGGTTTCCGAATCTGAATTACTGGAAAAAATCGATGAGCTGAATAAATCTAAAGCTGTGGATGGATTCATCGTTCAGTTACCTTTACCGGATCAGATTGATCAGGAGAAAATCATTAATGCTATTGATCCAAGAAAAGATGTTGATGGATTCCATCCTGAAAATTTCGGGAAAATGGCATTGGAAATGGATACATTCTTACCTGCTACCCCTTTTGGAATTTTAACATTGTTAGAAAGATATAATATTGAAACTAAAGGTAAAGATTGTGTAATTATCGGAAGAAGTAAAATCGTAGGGAGACCCATGAGTATTTTGATGGGAAGAAAAGACTTCCCTGGAAATTCTACTGTTACCCTTACACACTCTTATACTAAGGACATTGAAGAATATACTAAAAAAGCAGACATTGTCATTACAGCTTTGGGAGATCCTCATTTCTTAAAGGGTGAAATGATTAAAGACGGTGCTGTAATTGTAGATGTAGGAATTACCAGAGTGGATGATGACTCTCCAAAAGGATATTATCTGGCAGGTGATGTAGATTTTGACAGCTGTGCTGCAAAAGCGAGCTGGATTACACCTGTTCCCGGAGGAGTTGGTCCCATGACAAGAGCTATGTTGATGAAAAACACCATCATTGCTTATAAAACTTCAGTCTATAACGACTAATTTAAAAATGAATAAAGAAGAAGATATTTTATTAAATGAAGGTAAAATGCTCCCTGTGATGGAGCATTTTTACACTTTACAAGGTGAAGGAGCACACACAGGAAAAGCCGCTTATTTTATAAGATTGGGTGGCTGCGATGTGGGTTGCCATTGGTGTGATGTAAAGGAAAGCTGGAATCCTGATCTTCACCCATTGATGAATGCGGAAGAAATTGCAGAAACAGCAGCAAAACATTGTAAAACCATCGTTTTAACCGGTGGTGAACCTTTGATGTGGAACCTGGATATTTTAACCTCCAAGCTAAAGGAATTGGGATGTACCATACACATTGAAACTTCGGGGGCTTATCCTGTAAGCGGACAACTGGACTGGATCACCCTTTCTCCAAAGAAAACAGGTCTTCCAAAAGAAGATATATATGAGAAAGCCAGTGAACTGAAGGTAATTATTTTCAATAATCACGATTTTGCATTTGCACAGGAGCAAGCGGCTAAGGTTTCAAAAGATTGTAAGCTATATCTTCAAAGTGAATGGAGTAAACGTGATGAAATGTATCCGAAAATTACTGATTTCATTTTAGCAAATCCGGAATGGCAGGCCTCAGTTCAGACGCATAAATATCTTAATATCCCGTAAAAATTACATATCTTAGCTCCTGACATCCCTTATATAGCGATAGATGCAGAGAATTCGATACTCTAGATATTTAAAATCGATCATCCTTTTGCTTGACCTTTTGGTTATTGCATCTGTTTTTATTTTCTTTTTTTTAAGCAGGAACCGGGATCTTATACACGACAAGGATATCTGGTACGAAAATTCGTTCCCCTTGCTTTTGTTGATCTCTTTTTGGGTTCTGCTGAGTGGAAGAACCAAAATTTACAATATAAGAAGAAACCTTACCTACACTACTTTTATAGAACGTATCGTTACTCATTTTATATTGTTTGTAATTGGTCTTGTATTGATAAGAAAGGTAAGTAATAATAAATTTTTCAGTTCAGAGCTTTCTTGGTTGTCGCTGTACCTGTTTTCTTTTATATTGATTACAAAATCCATTATTTATTTTGGTATAAAATACCTGAGATCTATAGGAATTAACAACAGGAATGTGATGTTTCTAAGTGAGAACAGCTCTACGAATGTTTTGAAAAACATATTGAATGAAAGGAAAGATTTCGGATACAGAATTTTTGAATACCCTACTGAAATAATTCAGACCCAAGAGCTTCAGTCCTTCTGGAAGAGCAATGGAATACATACATTATTTCTGCCACTGGAAAATACATTTACCTCTCAGATGGAGGATGAAATTTTCAGATTAGCTGAAGCAAGCAAGGTGCATATTTCGCTGATCCCTAATATATCTCAGACTGATCTTTTTACTTACGACCTGGGATATGTAGAGACTCAGCCGGTTCTCAATCAGGCAAAATATCCTTTGGATTATTATTCCAATTACCTTTTAAAAAGATTGTTTGATATCGTTTTTTCACTTGTGGTTATGATAGGTATCTGCTTCTGGTTATTTCCGATAATTGCAATTTTTATCAAGCTGACGTCAAAAGGGCCTGTTTTTTTCATACAGAAAAGATATGGTTTTCATGAAGAAGTATTTAGCTGTATAAAATTCAGAACAATGGTGGTGAATGATGAGTCAACAACGAGAACAACATCGGAAAATGACGCAAGGATCACAGGGATTGGTAAGTTTCTCAGAAAAACAAGCCTGGATGAGATGCCACAGTTTATTAATGTATTAAGGGGAGAGATGTCAATTGTAGGACCACGTCCTCATATGCTGGCAGTAGATAATTATTATAAACCCAAAATAGGGAGATATAGTCTTAGAAGTACTGTAAATCCAGGGATTACAGGTCTTGCACAGGTAAACGGGCTCAGGGGTGATTCCGGGGATGTGGAGGTTGAAATGAAAAAGCGGATACTGGCTGATGCCTTCTATGTGAGAAACTGGAGCTTCATCCTGGATCTTATCATCATTTTGAAAACTATTTTACTGGTTTTAGGTGGAGATAAAAACGCAAAATAAAGAATGCTTAATAAAAAAAGTCTAATTTAGCAGAATGTTAAAAAAGTTTTTCACAGCCGTAGGGGAATACATTATTCTTCTTGGTAAATCTATGCAAAAACCTCAGAAAATGAGGGTTTTCTGGAAGCTGTTCATGAGAGAAATCAATGATTTAGGGGTCAACTCATTCGGGTTGGTTATCTTTACATCTATATTCGTGGGAGCGGTAGTTGCCATCCAAATGTTCAACAACTTTGATGCTTCTTCATTTCCCATTCCTACTTCGTTCGTGGGATACGCTACAAAAGCAGTGCTTGTACTGGAATTTTCACCCACCATTATCAGTTTGATTCTGGCGGGAAAAGTAGGCTCATATATTGCATCCAGTATAGGTACAATGAGGGTTTCAGAACAAATCGACGCATTGGATATCATGGGAGTTAACTCACCCAATTTTCTGATACTCCCTAAAATAATTGCGTGTATCATTTTTAACCCGCTTCTTATTGCAATCAGTATTGTGTTTGGTATAGGCGGTGGATATATTGCCGGAATTTTAACAGGAAACTGGACGGAATCCGATTATATTACGGGGATACAGATGTATATGCCTAATTTATTCGTTTACTATGCATTTATAAAAACGATCGTTTTCGCTTTTGTTATTGCAACAGTTCCTTCATACTTCGGTTACTTCGTAAAAGGTGGTTCACTGGAAGTAGGTAGAGCGAGTACACAAGCCGTGGTTTGGACAATGGTATTTATTATCATTTCCGAATTAATATTAACCCAATTAATATTAAGCTAATGATTGAGGTAAAAAATCTTAAAAAAAGTTTTGATGATGTTGAAGTACTTAAAGGAATTTCAACTTCTTTTGATAAAGGGAAAGTAAATCTGATTATCGGGCAAAGTGGATCGGGAAAAACAGTATTTCTTAAGAGTTTATTAAATGTATATCAGCCTTCCTCAGGTGAAATTCTTTTTGATGGTAAAGACATCAATACAATGACCCGTGAAGAAAAGCAGCACCTGCGATCGGAAATCGGAACGGTATTCCAGGGAAGCGCTTTGTTTGACTCTCTGACAGTGGAGGAAAACATTATGTTTCCTCTTGATATGTTTACCAATTTAAGTTTCAGGGAAAAGAAAAAAAGAGTTTTTGAAGTTATTGGAAGAGTACATCTCGATAAAGCCAACAAAAAATTTCCATCCGAAATTTCCGGAGGAATGCAAAAACGGGTGGCCATTGCAAGAGCCATTGTGAACAATCCTAAATACTTGTTTTGTGATGAGCCAAATTCAGGACTGGATCCCTATACATCCAATGTAATAGATGATCTACTGCTCGAAATAACAAAAGAATATAACACAACAACGATCATTAATACACACGATATGAACTCCGTAATGACGATAGGTGAAAAGATTGTCTATCTGAGATTAGGAATTAAAGAGTGGGAAGGAAATAAAGACATTCTGATTACAGCAGGCAATAAAAATCTTATTGACTTCGTTTATTCTTCAGAGCTATTTAAAGAATTGAGAGTGTATTTACTTGAAAATAATAAAACTATTGATAATACGATCACAAAACTAGACGAAAATGAAACAAATATTTAGTATAGCGCTATTAAGCCTTTCGATGTTTGCTTCTGCACAGATTTCTCTTGCAGGTAAGGCAAACTTAATTTTTCCAACAGGATCTCCATCGTGGAAAAATATCTCCAATACGGCAAGTGCGGCAATAGACAATAAGGGAAAGAATAATGTAGGATTTAATATTGGACTTTCATTAAAAGCTAACCTTCCGATGGCATTTTTCCTGATGCCGGAATTGTATTACACCACCTTTAAAAATGAATTTACGGATCCTGTTTCCAATACTACATTCGATGTTAAAAACAACCGTATCGATTTACCGGTACTTGTAGGTCATAAAGTATTAGGAGACATGCTGGGTGTATTCATTGGGCCTGTTGCCAGCTATAACCTGGCTAAGGAGGATACATTTAATGATTTTAAAGAAAATGCTAGAGATAATTTTACTGTAGGATACCAGTTCGGAGCTCAGCTTGAAATTAAAAAACTTCTTATCAACGCAAGATATGAAGGTGCATTTAGTAAAGATCAAAGAAATTTTGTAAACAGAGTATCTGGTGAAGAAATCAGATATGATAATCGCCCTAATCTCTTTATGGTAGGTTTGGGTTATAAATTTTAACCGAAAGAAAATAACAACTATTAAAAAATCCTCAGGTATTATACCTGAGGATTTTTATTTTGGTTCTCTAATTCTGTTTGTCGTTTTGCAATTTCCACAGCGTGTTTTTCCAACTCTTCTTTCTCTTTCTGTAGCTGCTTAAATTCCCTTCTTCTTTGCTCTTCTTTAATAGCAGATCCTTTACTCAGATAGCCTACCATTCCACCTATGATAAGCCCAATCCCGATTCCCCCCATAATTCCCATAATATGAGAAAGCTTGATCTGTTCAACAGCAAAGTCTGTTGTTAAATAAAAAAGTAAAGCTGATACTGCTAAAAGTATAAGGCCTGTAATTGATATACTTTTCATAATGTTGTGTTTTTGGTGATTTAGTCTTTACTAATGTAGTGAAATTTTAGCAAAGCTGAATTTGATTAAATTTTCCCACCTGCATTTTTATAATATTCCAATGCTTTTGGTAAATCTTTTTGAATATCTGATATTCTCGTTCCCGGACTTGGGTGAGTAGAAAGAAACTCCGGCTGTCTGCTTCCAGAAGATGCAGCTTCCATTCTGTTCCAGAAAGGAATTGCCTCCCTTGGATCATATCCGGCCATAGACATCAGATACAATCCCATCTGATCAGCTTCCGACTCCTGATTTCTTCCATATTTTAACAAAGCTACCTGCGAACCAATCGGATATACTTTCTGGAAAATATTAGCCCATTGGGAATTAGAAATAGTTCCGCCTAAAATAGTCCCGCCGTATTGCGCTACCATTGCCTGGGAAATTCTTTCATTTCCATGTCCTGCCAAAGCATGAGAAACCTCATGGCCTAAAACTACTGCCAGTCCGTTATCATTTTTAGTTACCGGTAATATTCCTGTATATACAGCTACCTTTCCACCAGGCATACACCAGGCGTTTAATTCATTACTCTGAAGAAGGTTAAACTCCCAGCTATAGTTTGCCAGATCTGCAGATCTTCCGATACTCTGATAGTATCTTTCAGCAGCTCCTTTTATTCTTGTTCCTACATTTACCACTCTTTTAGCATCTGCCGTCCCTGTTATAATCTTTGATTTGGACAATGTTGTTCTATACTCCTGAGATGACATCGTTAATATTTCAGAATTATTTGCCAACTGCAACGAAGATCTACCCGTAATAGGGTTCGTGGTACAAGCTACAACTGATAAAGCAATTGCTCCTATTCCTAATAGATAAGTTAATTTCATAGTTTAAGTGTTAATAATTCAACTTTAACAATTATTATTCCAAAAAGTTTTACAACCTATATATTTGCATACATTTTGCTATTTAAATTTAATAATTATTAAGGTCATGAAAAAATATATTTCACTTATATATATTTTGGGATTTATCTTCTTTTTTCAAAGTTGTTCTTCACAAAATACCGGCGATTCTAAAACTACGGATTTGCTGATTAATTCGCAGGAATTTACGTTCCACGCAGAACGGGCAAACCCTACCAACTATGATGTCATCAACATTATGAATTCTATGCCCAACTCAACATCGACAAGAATTCTTCAGCTTAACGGCAACTACACGGTAGAACTGAGAAAAAACAAGTTAGAAGTTACCCTTCCTTATTTCGGAAGACTATTTAATCCTACTTATGGTAATACCAGCAATAACAGCTACAGGTTCACTTCGAAAGATTATACGGTCAATAAATCTCAGAATAAAAAAGGAAACTGGATTGTAAGAGTTAAGCCCAATGATGTAAACAATGTAGACGAGATCATTATTGAGGTTTATAAAAACGGAAAAGCATTTACTTCTGTACGAAGTAATGACAGACAGCCTATATCATATGATGGATTTGTTTCTAAGAACGACCCTGAACCTGCTCCTTAATCTTCACGGGTCCCGTTAGATAAAAATCTTTCTACAAACAATTTAGCTTCAGTACTTGGGTTGGAAACCATTGCTGAAGCATTTTTTTTATGATGCAAATAAGCTTCTTCTACGGAATCACTCTTCTTCATCATGGCTAAAATATATTCCTGAACCCAATATTCAAACCGCTTTTCTGCCTGTTGAATTCTGATTTCATCAAATGTTCCGGCCTTTTTTTTAAGATCAATAAATTCAGCTATTGTACCGTAGATTTCATCCAGGCCTGCATTATGAAGTGCAGAACCCAATAAAATAGGAACTTTCCAGCCTTTTTCTTTTGGGGGAATAAAATCAAGCGCTCTTTTTAATTCAAGTTTGGTGGTTTTTGCTTTTTGTAAATTACTTTCGTCAACTTTGTTAATAAAAATAATATCTACCATCTCCATGATCCCTCTTTTGATTCCCTGAAGCTCATCTCCTCCACCAATAATCTTAAGAAACAGGAATACGTCCGTAATATCGGCAACCAGAACTTCAGATTGTCCCACCCCTACAGTTTCAATAAGGATATAATCATATCCTGCAGCTTCACAGATCATCATGGTTTCAAAGGTTGTATTGGCAACACCTCCTAAAAATCCGGAACTCGGGGAAGGCCTGATAAAAGCGTTTTCTTCTTTTGCCAGCTCTTCCATCCTTGTTTTATCTCCAAGAATGCTTCCTTTGTTAATTGCCGAGCTCGGATCAATAGCAAGAACTGCCACTTTTTTATCATGAGCAATAGCCAGTCGTCCAAAATTTTCAATGAAAGTAGATTTTCCTGCCCCCGGAACTCCAGTAATTCCGATCCGTATGGAATTTCCCGTAAATGGCATAATTGCCTTCAGCAATTCGTCTGCCTGGAGGCGATGTTCGGCTTTTTTGCTTTCAACTAAAGTAATAGCTTTTGCGATCAGACGTTTATTTCCTGATCGTATTCCTTCCACCAAGTCTTCTGTTGAAAATTTCATTAGGTCAAAAATATAAAAATAAGCATCAAACTACCTCATAAAGCTCTTTTAATTTTATTTCTTCTAAATTAAAACTACACCTGATTTTATCAATAGCATAAGGAATTTGCTACATTTGTTATCAATCAAATATAAGAAACAATGAAAAAAATAATCGCTATAGCATTTTTTACTGCTGTTCTGGTATCATCATGCACCTCAAAATCATCAACAGCAACTTCAGCTATAGGCCCTGCAGTATCTACTGCTGAACAAATCGCTCAGGGAAAGACCATTTTTGAAAGCTCTTGTACCAGATGTCATAAACTACCGGATCCCACATCACATAATCCGGTTCAATGGGTAGGAATTATGAACTCTATGGCTCCAAAAGCGAAACTCACTGACGAGCAGCATCAATGGGTATATGATTATATTGTTTCTGTAAAAAAATAATCACATCTAAAAATATTACAATGAAAAAGTTAGTTTTAAGTATTGTTTTAGGATCTGCATTTATGGTTTCGTGCGGACCGAAAAGTGTAGCGGTAACAGGACCGAAGTATACAGCTTCTGAACAACTGACTCAGGGGAAAACCATTTTTGAAAATTCCTGCAACAAATGCCATCAATTACCGGATCCTGCAAAACACGACGACCAGGGATGGATCAAAACGTTAAGCAGAATGGCTCCAAAAGCTAAACTGACTGATGATCAGCATCAAATGGTGTATGATTATCTGATTTCTGTAAATAAAAAATAAGCTTTCAAATGAAAGCTTATTTTTTTAGCTCTATTCCCAATCCAGGTTTTTCCGATAAAATTATGGTACCCTTTTCTACAAAGTTCCCAGTAGCGTAATCATTGGAGATCAGATTTGCTCCGTCGAGATCAGCGTAATCGACAAGTCCGGTTAAAACACACCCTGCAGAAATCCCAACTGTAGATTCTGTCATGCATCCTATCATTACTTTGTAACCTGAACTTCTGGCTTTTCTTATCATTTCTAAAGCAGGTGTCAAACCTCCGCATTTCATTAATTTGATATTGACACTTTTATAATAAGTTATTAAAGTTTCTAAAGAATCTATCTCCTGACAGTCCTCGTCTGCCATCCAGTTAGCATAAGCATTTTTTTCTAAAACCTGATAATGACCGACAGGTCTTGGCTGCTCAAGGTATGTGAATTTTCGCACATCGGAATTTCCCTGAAGCCATAAACAATCATCATCCGTAAAGCTGGCATTCGAATCCAGAGCGATATTCCTGTCCAATTGTAAAAGTCTGGTCACACCATCCTTTTGTAAACCACTGCATTTCACCTTAAACTTATTCCAGCTGCTTTTTTCGATTTTTTCGATTTGCTCACCGATAGTTCCTACAGATATAGTAATGGAACTATCCACTAAATTTGTTGAAGAAAGATCATTGAGCTCCATAAAACTTTTATTTTCAAGTTTTCCGAAAAGGTCCCAATAGGCACAATCTAAGGCAGATTTTAAAAAGGGGTGTAAATCTGAAAAAGAAAGAAACTGATAAAATTCTTTTGGGTGTTCAATTTTCCGTGCTTCAATTCCGGAACGGATTTCATTTAATTTTGAAACCAACATAGTCAGATTAATCTTATAATAGTCAATGGCAACACACTCTCCATATCCTTTACAATTATGGTGAGATAATTCGATAAGCAAACTTTCTCTGGTGTTATAATTACCATAAGCTATTGAGAAAGTTTCTTTTAATCGAAGGGATTTGATTTCAAAACGCAGTTCCATACATTAAAGCTACAAAAAAAGCTGTCTCAAAAGATCAACAATACTCTCCAATCTCCAGAATGACAAAGCCATCAGACAGAATTTCGAAAGTAAAAGTGCTCTTGAAACAACCTTATTCTAATCTTAACAATTGTTTTTTACTTTACAATTAACTTTTCAATTTGACTTTTAAGTCCTTGTTTAATATGAACCATATATACTCCTTTAGGAAAACTTTTTGTAGAAATGGCTTTTTTAGATTCTGGCATTCTTGAATCAGTAATCACCACTTTTCCCGACATATCAAATACCCTTATTT
Source organism: Chryseobacterium sp. Chry.R1 (assembly GCF_039645525.1). Lineage (NCBI taxonomy): Bacteria > Pseudomonadati > Bacteroidota > Flavobacteriia > Flavobacteriales > Weeksellaceae > Chryseobacterium > Chryseobacterium sp. Chry.R1. The sequence goes on along the minus strand of NZ_CP151793.1, from coordinate 1,290,176 downwards.
CCACTTCATCTTTTGATTTATTTATATTTCCAACAAAGAACTCATCATAAGTAGGATTAGGGAATATAATAAATTGATTATTGGCAAGGTTACTTTCCTTAGTTGCAAGCACACTATCACAGTCCGATGGAATAGTAAAATCTTCTACTTGATCAGTTCCCACCGTTTTACTTCCCGCAGAAGCATTTACTCCTAATCCTCTTTTGGCAAATGCTTTCCAAATCATACATTTATCTTCTCCTCCATTTCCTATAGCATCAGCTTGAAGAATAGCATCTCTACCATCAATAAAGGTTGGACTACATGGTTGCAGCTTAAGCCCATCAACCACAATCTGTAATGCTTTTGCATTACCGGATGTTGGGTTTGCCAATACATCACTATTATATCCATACTTTTCAACATACTTCCAGGTAAGATCCCAGAGCATGGTAGCCCAAATAAATCCTACACCATGAGGAACTACAGCAGTATTGGTACTATTATATGTATACCCGTTTACAGAAAAATCCGGAGAATACTTAGCCGGTCTGATCCCAACTCCTGTAACTGGCTGCCCTTTCGGATAAGTTCCTACACCTCTTGCTAAGGATGATGTGTCACCTGGTCTTGTAGTCAGCATCAAGGCAAAGTAGTCTGACCATCCTTCCCCCATTTGTTCAATGGTATTAGTTGTCGATAGACAACTGTATCCCTGACCGGTTAATCTATTTGAAATACCATGACCGTATTCATGAGCAATAATTCCGTTATCAAAACTCGAATGTTTAAATCCATCATAATCAAAGTCCAATGTGGCATTAATAGCATTGCCATTGTTAAGCTCTCCAACCAGAAAAAGCCCCTCTGTTTTCCCAATGTTTATAGAAGGAATATTGACTTGAGATCCATAGGATCCAGCACCCATGCTTGTGGGAGTATCATTAGAAGGTCTATAGACTATTACACCAACAGCACCTGCATTCTGAGCATTCAATACTTTGAGACCATACTCACAACTTGTACTTGTTACAATTGCAATTTTGTTTGTAAGACTACCCGGCGCTGGCGCTGTACATGCATCTGTAGGTGATGAAACAATGAGGTCTCCTGTCACTGGCGGGCCAAAAACCGGTCCAAATCCTGCTCCACCTGTTAATACTTTTGGTCTGCTAGTAATTGATGCAGGAGTGTTGTATTGATACCTTATGATAGGATCATCAGGAGTCTGTGTTCTATCATAAAGATACATCTGCATTCTTGGCGCTAAAACCTGGGGCTGCCCTCCAACAACCCTTTCATAACCTGAACTAAAATTAGCATTGTTAAGTCCACTTCCATCAAAAGCCTCTGCTCTCACGGCATCATTCCCTATTCCACCATTATTAAAGTTATTCGTCTGAAAGTTTCTCGCCGTTTCTGTGAATCCGAATTTATAAAATATATCATGCATTTTATTGTTCATATAAAACAAATTGGTGATAGCAGCGTCTTTGTAGGCAAAAGGATCATCATACCTTCCATCTGCAAAAGGAAAATCGAAATTAAGCGTGCTTCCTCCATCTGGTGAATATCCTGGAACATTGGCATTATTTTGATCTGAATAGGCATAAACATTGTTTCCTCTCGTGTTTGTGTAATTATTTGTCCCATCCGAATGCCATCCCTCGGGAGATGCTTGTACATCCCATGGATTATTAATAGTTGAACGAGAACCAAATGTGGGAGCTTCCAGAGGTAAAGGAAAAATATTATAGGAAGCATTGGAAGGAGGAAACAAGCTATTAACCAACTTTGTATTTGGGATTTTATTAGCCACTCCTTGAAGCATTTGTACATTATTCATCTTTTCAGTTGCCTCCAATCCGTTAGAGGCTTCGTGCGGATGGATATTCCGTTCAAAACTACAATCAAGTGTCAGGTTATCCTTACTAAGTATTTCTCCACTACTCGCATTGGCAATTACATGCCAAACATCTGACGTATTTTTATCTGAAACAAATAACTCTTTAGATAAAATATATAATCCATTTTTCTCAAAATATACATCTGTCAAATAATCTATGTTTGCGATTTCGCGTAATCCCAATTGCTGCTTGAGAAACTCCTTTGAAAGGCTTTTCAAAACTTTTGGCTGATTAGCAATAACAATATTTCTACTAAAGGTATTTTTTTCGGAAATGATCTTATCATTTTTTATAATGATTTTGCCTAAAGCATTATAAACCCTAAGTCCATTGTAAGTTTGTTGAACATCCAAAATATTAGCGTTCAAACTTTTGGAAGAATCATTATTTAAAATCTCAATCCCAACCTGGCTATTATTACCGCTCTTTAAATTTAGCTGTCCATTTCTTTTGTAAAAATCATGAATGATATTTTCAGAATTCTGAGCGTTCATTTTATCAAAACAAAAAAGCATCACCACAGACACAGGCAATAAAAATAATTTTTTACTCATAAATATAATTTTTAAGCAATAAATATACAATTTTTACAGAATATCCTTAATGCAAACACTGCTTTTAATCAAAAAAATACTCTTATGTTCAAATTCTTTATTTTTTCGGCATTTTTGATTTAATAAATTTAACCCGTTCTTCAAGAATATCAATCATTTCCTTATTATAGCTGTATTTTCTGGCTTCTTTTAATGGTTTCAAAGCTTTCCTATATTCCAATCTGATCTCAAACAATAAAGATTTATGAATTAATATTCTGGACTTATCAATCCCTTTGATCTTTAAAGCGTACTCAATCAATTTTTCTGCCTCATCAAGATCTTCATTATCTAAAAGACATTTAATATAATATTGGGGAGTATTAAGATTTGAAACATTATGAAACATTGCCTCTGCAAAATATAATTTTGCTTTTTCATAATCTGTTAACATTTCACTGTATATTCTCCCCATCAGGCAAAGGCTGTCGGCGTCTTCCGGATCGTAGGATAAAGCATAGTTCAGAGCTTCCAGACAAGAAGGAAGATTATATGGATAGTTATCCAATGCTTCAAAATAATATTTATTTTTAGTTAAGGTCATTTTTTAAATTTTTAAGTTCATTCTTAAGACTGCTCCTTGTTTTTTTAAAGGATTTATCTTTATAATTATGTTTAAAATCCGTCCCTGAAAAAGTACGGATAGGATTTCCCCTTTGTACCTGCAGATGATGGGTCCAGGTTTCCTGCATCCTATTGGCCATTTGTTGAATATTTAATTCCATTACTTTTTCTTTTAATCTCATAACAGAAAGTTTTTTATTCTCCAACTGCGACCTTGAATCCTGTGCAAAAACACTTATTCCTGTCGGAATATGGGTAGCCCTTACCGCAGTATTTACCTTATTGACATTTTGCCCTCCGCTTCCCTGGCTTCTTGTCGTTTGGAACTGAATATCCTTTTCGCTAAAACCCACTTCGTGAGTATTTTCAATTTCAAAGATTCCAATAAACCAGTTGCTTCGTTTATGCAGTTTTCTAAAGGTACTTCTTCCGCTCCAACAGATACTTCCCAACCAGTTTTTTAAAAATCCGGATGTATCCTTTCCTTTTAAAAGAAGGGTAACCGATTTTAGGGTCAGATTTTCATCCCCGTTTTCCCTGTGGATGATTTCGTATTGTATTTTTTCCTGTTTTATTTCTTGAAGGAATATTTTCAAAACTTTAGCAACTACCCATTGGCATTCTAAAGGTCCTCTTCCTGAAGTGATTTGTATAAGTTTGTCCATTTTATTTTGGTATTTCACTTAATCTGGGGTGCCCCACTGTATCAATTCCTTTTTCCAACAAATCCCTGGCGGTTATCACTGCCCAGCATTTGTCACTGGAATGAATATTTTTGTAAAAAGTAAGCAACACTTCAGGCTTTACTACCGTAAATCCATTGGCTAATATGGTTTCCAGGTCATCCCTTTCAAAAAAATCGATGGTAATTCTATGGAACTTCCCGCTTTCCAATTCTATTGTTTTTTCGTATCTCCTAAAATTTTCCTCACTTGGCAGATGGTCATATCGCGTCCATACCTTCTGAAAGCCTTCTTTCACAAGCAGCATTACCACATCCGCAACATCTTCTTTCTTTACAAAAACATCAATATCCTTATGATCATGGGCGTGTTTATACTCTGTATGCCCTTTTTCAGACATAAAGTGCCAGGCCCAGCCTCCCGATAAAATGATTTTATTTTTTAATTTTTCTAAAATTTCAAGTCCGTATTGAATTCTAAATTCCGGCCAGACTTCGCCGTATCTTTTTATATTATGTGGTGCTCCCATTTCTCTTTTTTTATAAAATTGAGGGTTAATAGTTGCCAGCTAAATTTCTTACCTGACAACTAAAAACTATCATTTGATTATTTATCCATTCTCACGATCCGTGGTTGAAATGTTCCCAGAATATCCACCAATCCGCTTTGTGCGTTCATGACCTCATTGATGTCTTTATATGCCATAGGAGCTTCTTCTGCATTTCCACCCATAAGCACAACATTCTTTAGCTTGAGCTCTTTTTTAATATCATTTTGGGTGAACATATTCCTGCACTCTCCTCTGGAATACGCTCTTCCTGCACCATGAGAAGCAGAATTGAGCGCATCAGGGTTTCCTTTTCCACGAACAATAAATCCCTTTGCTGTCATAGATCCGGGAATCATTCCCAGCTCATTTTCATTGGCAGGAGTAGCCCCTTTTCTGTGGACAATTACTTCTTTTCCATTATGAATTTCCTTCCATGCAAAATTGTGGTGGTTCTCAATTCTTGCTTTCACTCTTCCTCCTACGGCTTTTACAAGCCTTCTATGAATATCATCATGGCATGCTGAAGCATAATCTCCTGCAAGGTTCATTGCTGTCCAGTATTCAAGTCCCATATGGGTATTCAGATCCAGCCATGCAAAATTTTGAGCTTCTTTAGGCAAAGGACATTGCTCTATCGCAACCCTTGAATAATACTGTGCTATCTCCGCTCCCAATCCACGCGAACCGCTGTGTGAAAGAATACCCAGATATCTTCCTTTTGGCAGACCTATCTGTACTTCTTCCTCTGTAATTTCAACCTCCCCAAATTCTACAAAATGATTTCCCCCGCCAGAAGATCCCATTTGCTTGATTGCTTTTCCTTTTAATCTCCTTAAAATAGGAATTAAATCAAATGTATCACGATCAAAGATTTCATGTTCAATATGAGATTTATGGGTTTCATACATCCCGAATTTGGTATGATCAGCCAACGCTTTTTCATATTTATCTTTAGCGCCGTCCAGATATGAAATAGGTGTATCCAAAATACTAAGGCTCATTCTACAGCCAATATCCATTCCCACTCCATAAGGAATCACTGCGTTTTCAACGGCAAGCACTCCTCCTATGGGAAGTCCGTAACCACTATGTGCATCAGGCATCAGGGCTCCCTGAGTTGCTATTGGTAATTTTAAAGCAGTATATAACTGATTCTTTGCTTCTTCAGAAATATGGTTACCAAATATCTGAAATGATGCTCTTTGTGTATTCAGCATTCTCTTTTCTGTCTTTTTTGAAGAAAGTAAGGCCTCTGCAATTTGTCCGAAGGTCAAATCTTTCTCAAAGTTCTCCGGATGAAGCATAATTTCTTTTAAAAGTGCTTTAACATAATGGATATTCTTTGTTGCAAAATTTCTTTTCATGACTTCCAAAGCTATATTGACACTTTGATTATTTGGATAGCCTAATTTTAATATATCTTTTCCTTTAAGTTTTAAATTTCCCATTGTTTTAAATTTAGTTATGAGATGCCAGATACTGAGTCATAGACTTCTAAGCATACAGACACCATTCAACTATTATTTTAGTTGATTTGTAATAACATCATAACCAGACAGAGATTTTTCTTCCGTCTGAATGATCCTATTGTAGCCTTTCCAGTAAAACGGATTGAATAAAAATTTCTATGTATTAATGAAATTTCATTTCTCCAAAATTATTTGGAAGACAAAAAAATGATTAAAAGATTTCGGGGAAACTTAGGTTTGAAATATTGCGCAATAAAAAACCCGAAATCTATACGACTCCGGGTTATGATATTTCAATATACTATTGTTCTATGAGTGTACCAAACCACGAAGCCTTACCACCATAAGGGGCAATCCAACTGTAGAATTCTTTTGAAATTTGAACATTTGCTTCGTTGTTTTAAATTGGTTAAACTTTATTTTCAGGTGCAAATATATACAATTTTCTGAAAAGTAATCATTTAATTATAAATTTTTAAAAATTAAAAAGCTTCAACAGGAAACCTGTTGAAGCTTTTTATCTGCATGTATTACTTTAATCTTTAGAGCCGAAAGTATCCATTCTTGCATCCATGCCTCTACTGTTAGGACGGTATACTCTTTCCGGGTCCAGAAAATAAACATTGTGTTTTGCCTTAGCAATGATCCCTTTATAAACGTCTTCAGGTAAACCTGCAGTATCTTTATCTGTTGATTGATCCGTATTCTGTGCTTCTTTTTTAACTTCTATAGCACCACTTTCATTCAAAATGACCTTTGCTTTTCTTGCATCCTCTATATTTTCCGTATAGACGATTATATTAATTTTACCTATACTTCCTTCTCTATAAGCTGTAAGCAGCTCTATTTCATTTACAAAAATATGGTCCCAAAAACTTTTTGTCTTCTCATCTTCTTCGTAATCATCTGCCGATGTTCCGTTTTCTAATTTTGATTTTGAAACAATGATATCCGCTTCTTTAAATCCTTGATTCTGTAGTTCTTTTTTTATTCCTTCTACATCTGCATTAGCAGGGAATATTGAAATTACTGTATAAGCCATATCTAAATTTTTCACTTAAAAGTGCAAAAACCATACAACAATGGCCAATATTAAAATATTTAACTTTTGTTTAGAAACTTATCCAGGATCTCTACAGCGCATTTAGGAAGATTGGTTCCGGGGCCGAAAATAAAGTCTGCACCGTTTGCGTAAAGAAATTCATAATCCTGCTGAGGAATAACCCCACCTACTACAATCGTTACATCATCTGCCCCTAATTTTTTTAATTCTTCCACGACCTGTGGAACGAGGGTTTTATGGCCTGCTGCGAGAGAAGACACTCCTAAAATATGAATATCATTCTCTACAGCTTGTTTGGCTACTTCTTCCGGAGTCTGAAATAAAGGAGCTACATCCACATCAAATCCCATATCGGCAAATGCTGTTGCCACTACCTTAGCACCACGATCGTGTCCGTCCTGCCCCATTTTGGCAACCATTAATCTTGGGCGACGTCCTTCTTCTTCCTCAAATTTTTGAGTGAGATGAAGAGCTTTTTCGAAATATTCATTTTTACTCGCATTCATTGCATATACTCCTGAAATTGTTCTGATATTGGCTTTGTATCTTCCAAAGCTTTCTTCCATCGCATCACTCATTTCACCAAGTGTCACTCTTCTTCTTGCCGCTTCAATACATAAAGCTAAAAGGTTTCCTTTACCTGTTTTTGCGCTCTCCCTGATCTCATTTATGATCTCTTCAACAGCTTCTCCATTTCTTGTTTGCTTGATGGAGTCCAGTCTTTCAATCTGTTTTCTTCTAACTTCTGTATTATCAATATCGAGGATCTCGATAGGTTCTTGTTTTAGAGCTGATTTAAATGAATTGACACCTATGATAAATTCCTCACCGCTATCTATTTTTGCCTGCTTTCTGGCTGCCGCTTCCTCAATTCTCATTTTAGGAATTCCCGCCTCAATTGCTTTCGTCATTCCTCCTTCCTGTTCCACCTCATCGATATACCTCATTGCCTCCTCAATCATCTGCTGGGTAAGACTTTCCACCAGATTGCTTCCTCCCATCGGATCCACCACATCACAAATTCCGCTTTCCTGCTGTAAAATAATCTGGGTATTTCTGGCAATTTTTGCTGAATAATCTGTAGGTAAAGCAATCGCTTCATCCAATGCGTTGGTATGTAAGGATTGTGTTCCTCCTAATGCTGAAGATAATGCTTCAATAGCAGTCCGGGTAATATTATTAAAAGGTTCCTGCTCTGTAAGTGACCATCCTGATGTTTGAGAATGGGTTCTCAGCGCTAAAGATTTTGGATTCTGAGGGTTGAACTGTTTCAAAAGATTAGCCCAGATGTATCTTGCAGCACGCATTTTAGCTATTTCCATAAAATGGTTCATGCCTATTGCCCAGAAAAAAGAAAGTCTTGGGGCAAAATCATCCACATTCATTCCGGCTTTAATTCCGGTCCTTACATATTCCAAACCATCTGCCAATGTATATGCCATTTCAAGAACAGGGGTTGCTCCCGCTTCCTGCATATGATAACCAGAAATCGAAATAGAATTGAATTTGGGAATGTATTTAGATGTATATTCAAAGATATCCGCAATGATCTTCATGGAAGGGGTAGGCGGATAAATATACGTATTTCTTACCATGAACTCTTTCAGAATATCATTCTGAATGGTTCCTGAGAGCTGATCCTGTTGAACCCCTTGTTCTTCTGCGGCAACAATATAGAACGATAAGATTGGTAAGACCGCACCGTTCATCGTCATGGAAACCGAAATCTGATCCAGAGGGATTTCATTGAATAAAATCTTCATATCCTCAACGGAATCAATGGCAACCCCGGCTTTCCCAACATCTCCCACAACTCTTGCATGATTGGAATCATATCCTCTGTGGGTGGCAAGATCAAATGCTACAGACAATCCTTTTTGCCCTGCTGCCAGGTTTCTTCTATAGAATGCGTTAGACTCTTCAGCGGTAGAAAATCCGGCATACTGACGTATTGTCCAAGGTTTTTGAACATACATCGTTGAATACGGCCCTCTTAAATAAGGTGAAATTCCGGGAGATGTCTCTGTAAGAGCTTTATCTTTAACATCTTCATGGGTGTAGGATGATTTTAATTCTAACCCATCCTTTTCGAAATTATAAATCTCACCTTCTTTAGGCAAAATATCCAGATCCAGTTTTCTTACAGAAATTGTCTTTCGCATTTCAATAATTTTATCCCCGTAAAGTTAATTTTTTTGAATGAAACATGAAACTACACTTAAATACCTGTTATTAAAATCAATAGCCAAATAAAAAGCCGGACAATTGTCCGGCTCCGATCTAATTTTTAACTTTATTATTTCTTAATCAGCTTTGTACTGTATGTTTTAGTTTCACCGGTAATGGTAATAACATACATTCCTTTAATAAGTGAAGCTACATTAATTCTTTGACCTTCCAGTTTACCGCTTTGTACTAGTCTTCCTTCAGCGCTGTAGATCTTGTAATCTGCTTTACCTTTAAGATTTTTAACTTCAACAAAGGTATCGGCAGGATTTGGATAAATCTCAATTTCAGATTTTGTTCCTTTTACTTCATCCACAGCAAGTGCTCCTGTAATTTTCACAGAAAAGTCCCTAAAAGAACCCGTTGAAATTACTCCACCGCCACCTACCGGAATAGAGGAAGTACCACATGGTCCAGTGGCAGGATTAAAGAAAGTACTTGCCACTCTCATTCTTAATGTTTTGTCACCTGAGTAGGCAGTTGCAGGTACCGTAAATACAATCGTCCCATCATGGAAATTAAGATCATTTGCAGCATTATAAACAGGAACGGCACCACTAGATCCTATCTTTTCTGAGGCTTCAAAAGTACCATTTCTATTGTAATCAATCCATATTTCTAACCAGTCATTATAAGTTCCAAGACCATGACCTAAATTTCTAAATGAAATAGTATATTGAGTACCTTTTGTTAAGTTGATTAATTTACTGGCATCTTCACTAAAATCCAAATAGGTTCTAGCTGCAGTATTCAAGTTACCTGAGAAATAATTAACATTAGCCAGATTCAATTGAATAAGCCCGCTATAGTAAGGCGCAAGAAGATTATTCCCCCCCGTAGTCATCAAACAGTAGTCAACTCCTGTTCTTAAACCTTTCGTTTTGAAAGTATAATTCGTAGAGAATGCTCCAGGTACATTGTTTACTACAGCTGCAACTTGGGTTTCATAACTGGTTTCGTCTTCGAGACCTGTTAAAGAAACAGAATTAGTATTACTTAACGCATTAGCCCAATTTACTTCACCAACTTTTCTATAGTTAATAGAATAAGAATTAGCTCCGGGAACACTGTTCCAAGAAACTCTTGCCGTGGTCTTTAAAATTTCAGAAGACAGTACGAAAACTCCTGTAGGAGCATTAGTCGTTGATGTAGGGGCTGTTCCAATAGTAACCTGAGGAGACACCGCATAAAATATATTTCCAATTGCTGATATTCTAAACTTAACAGCACCTGTTAAATTACTTGGCATTTGTGCGGAATAATTGCCTGTATTGGGAGTAGTAGCTACCAGATCAGTCCATGTATTTCCGTTATCGGTTGTATAGTCTATTTTCACATTGGTAACATTATAAGGAGCTGCATTGGTATTAGCCACCTCCCATTGGATCGTGTTTGAAGCATTATTATATAATACCGAGGAAGCAGTTAATCCGTTAAATTTAAATGGTCCATCATTACCAACTGTTACAGTAGTCTCAGAAGAAGATAACATTGGTCTTACACTATTCTCATCTCTTACTGTCACTGCATAGTGTAAAGTTCTAGGCACATAAGGAACTGTTTCCCATGTTGCTTTATTGGTAAGAGTACCATTCATTACTAAAGGCAGACTTGGAAAATATCTTCTTCCACTTGCTGTTCCAAAGAAAGATCTTGCTAAGGATCCCTGAGTATTGTATCCCCATCCACTATCTCCTGAAATTGAAGCGAAGTCATCAACACTGTCATATTGTTCCCATGTATATTTCAATGGGTCATTTTGAGCATCTGTTGCTACTGCATCTAAATAATATGCTGTTCCTTTTGGAATGCTATAAGATATAAGAGGAGAAATTACAGGTGGAGTATTCGTTGTAATATCTTGAGATACACCACAAGCCGCCGGCTTACCTTCAAGATTTGTTAGTATTTGATTGATTGAAGCATAGTGGAAATAAGCATCGGAATTCATTTGTACATTGTCCTGTGTAATTCCTGCATAACTCATAATCGTTGTTCCACCCCCAGGTTCTACATTCACTCCTGAACCTTCAGTGCTTTTTGAGAAAGTATGGTTTCCCCCTAACTGATGCCCCATTTCATGGGCAACATAGTCGATATCAAAAGTATCACCACTTGGATTTCCATTTGAAGGAGAAGTAAATCCGGAACCTTTACCTTCTGGCTCTGCAGTCGACGGATCTACACAAATACATCCAACACACCCTGCATTTCCCCCTCCTCCATCAGCTCCGAATAAGTGTCCAATATCATAATTAGCATTTCCTACATTGGCTGTTAAAGTATTTTGTAATTCTAAGTTCCAAGCTCCTCCCGATCCAGCAGCAGCAGAAGAATATGGATCTGTAGCAGGGTCACTATAAACAATTGTTGGCAAATCCTGAACAATTAATTTAACTCCAAAATCTTTTTCAAATACTCCGTTTACACGAGTCATCGTCGTATTCATCTGTGCAACAGCACCAGGTACTCCGCCAAAATGCTGGGTATATTCACCTGTAACAGACAGTGCAAGCTTATATGTTCTATACTTTGTACTGGAAGGTCTACTTGTAATTCCTACACTAGAAAGCTTTTTTTTTCCGTTACCCTCCAGCGTCTTTATATCTTTAAAGCTCTTTTCCTCACTTGTACATTCAAACCCATGATCTCCTTCAGTCCTCTTGGTCTTGTAAAAGACTCCATATGTCTGCTTATCTGTAGAAATAGGTTCTATAAATTGAAATACGCCATCCTTAATAATCATAGATTGCATTTCAGTCGGCGAGGTACTGAATCTTACATATTTGGAAGGATCATCAATACCTACCCCAACATATGAACCTAACTGATATCTATCTGCCAGAGATTTCTCCATAACAGGATTACTGTACACAGCAAACTTTTCAATTTTTCCCTCTACGGTAGGCAAATTAATAACAACAGGTTTGGCATTGTTTCCTGTTTCAACAGCATCTTTTAATAAATTTCTAAGCGAAGTTAAATCTACTTTATAAGCATATTTAACCTCTACTTCTTTTCGTAACTGGGAAGTCTTTTGAGATACGGATTCCCATCTTTGAGCATAACTACTGGTAAGTCCAGCAGCTAGTGCACAAATAAGTAGAACTTTCTTTTTCATAAATTACATTTATTTTAATAAAAACGTTAAGCATTTCAACAAAAATAAAAACAAAAAATACTAATAACACATCAAAAAAGTTAATAATCAACTAAAGCATCAATTTAACCCCTCCTTATACATTTGATATTAAAAAAATAAACCATAAATGCAAAAAAAATTAAATAATTACACATTTTTTCGCGCAAAAAAAACCGAAAGATTGATCTTTCGGTTTAACAATTTGTATATTTTATTAAAAAAAATTAATCAATTACAATTTAATTCCCATTTCAAACAAAGCAAAAGAAATTAAATCCGCATTTTCACCAATAACCTGTTCGGTCGATCTTCCGGCTCCATGTCCTGCATTTTTTTCAATTCTTAACAGGATTGGATTTTTACAGGCTTGTTTCTCCTGAAGTTCAGCACCGAATTTGAATGAATGCGCAGGAACAACCCTGTCATCATGATCACTTGTAATAATCATAGTAGACGGATAACAAGTTCCGGCCTTTACATTATGTACCGGTGAATAAGATTTTAGATAATCAAACATCTCTTTGTTGTCTTCTGCCGTTCCATAGTCATAAGACCATCCGGCACCTGCCGTAAATTTATTATACCTCAACATGTCCAGAACACCTACTCCTGGAAATGCTACTCTAGCGAGATCAGGTCGCATGGTCATCGTAGCTCCAACCAGCAACCCTCCGTTTGACCTTCCAGAAAGCGCCATATACTCTTTCGAAGTATATTTTTTATTTTGCAGGTATTCTCCGGCAGCAATGAAATCCTCAAATACATTTTTCTTTTGCATTTTTGTTCCCGCATCATGCCATTTCTTACCATATTCCCCACCTCCACGGATATTCGGAACTGCATAAACTCCTCCATTCTCCATCCAGATCGCATTGACAACAGAGAATGATGGCTGTAAGCTGATATTAAAACCTCCGTAAGAATAAAGAATAGTAGGATTTTTACTGTCCAGCTTTATCCCTTTCTTGTAGTTGATCATCATAGGAATTTTCGTTCCATCTTTTGACGTATAAAATACCTGCTCAGATATATAATCCTCAGGATTGAATTTTACCTTTGGTTTCTGGTAAACCTCTGATTTACCAGTATCAGCGTTGAACTTATAAGTTGTTCCCGGTGTAATATAGTTGGTAAAAGAAAAGTAAAGTTCTTTTTCGTCTTCCTTTCCTCCGAAACCTGAAATATTTCCTTTTCCCGGAAGAACTATATCCCTTACAAGTTTACCCGTTTTATCATATTGCTTTACCTGATCAATCGCATCTACCATATATGTTGCAAAGAAATATCCTCCACCTGTAGAAATTCCCAATACATTTTCTGTCTGAGGAATGACATCGATCCAGTTTTCAGGAGAAGGGTTTTTAATGCTGGTTTTTACAAGACGCATATTTGGAGCGTCTTTATCCGTAAAAATAAACAGGTTATCTCCCTCCGTATCTACAATACCCGCACTAATGTCAAATCCTTTATTAATTTGTATGAAATCACCTCCATTTTTAAGATCCTTGATATATAATTCGTTCCCGCTTGTAGTATTAGCAGCTGATATGATAAGATATCTCTGATCTTCAGAAACATTTGCTCCGATATATCTCCTTGGTGTTTTATCTCCTCCGAAAATCAGTTGATCAGAAGATTGTTTTGTTCCTAATTTGTGAAAGTATACTTTATGCTTATCGGTCATCCCTGAAAGCACAGTTCCCTCTTTAGGTTTATCGTAGCTGGAATAATAAAATCCTTCATCTCCTTGCCAGGAAATACCACTGAATTTAACATCCGTCAATGTATCATCGATTTGCTTCTTTGTAATAGCATCAATAATGATAATTTTATTCCAGTCACTTCCACCTTCAGAAATAGAATAAGCCGCTAAATTCCCTTTTTTATTAAATGAAAGCTGAGAAAGAGAAGTGGTTCCTTTTTCAGAAAACTTATTGGGGTCAAGGAATACTTCTGTAGTCTTCGTTTTATTATTTGTTCTGTATATCACGGATTGTGCCTGCAGCCCGTCATTTTTATTATAATAAGTAAAATCTCCTTCATTTGAAGGTGCAGAAATCTTTTCATAATTCCAGATATCCCTCAATTGATTTTTTATTTTTTCTCTAAAGGGTATTTTTGAAAGGTAATTCTGGCTGAAAGCAACTTCCTCATCCACCCATTTTTTAGTGGGCTGGGAGTCATTTTCCAAATCTCTGAAAGGATCCGCCACAGCAGTTCCGAAATAGGTATCAGTCTGATTACCTTTTAGGGCCTTAGGATAAGTCATTTTTTGTGAATAAAAAGATGCTGAAAATAAAACTCCAGCTGTTAATAAGATCGGTTTAAAATTCATTTCAAAGGATTTTATCAAAAATACATAATATCATCAAATAAAAAAAACCTGCTATACAGGCTCAATTTGATTAATATTTTACATTAAAACTTTCAAAATAAAATCGGTAAGGTTAGGGACAATCCAATCCGGGCTGTTTATCAATTAAGACATCTCCCATTTGTTTCAAACCATATAATCTAATCATTTGGAAAATACCGTTTTATAAAAATGATAGCTCTGTAAGATTTCATAATATAGATTGGTGTTACGAATGAGACATTAAAAATAAAATAGCCTCTTAAAACAGAGGCTATTTTTATTTATTTAATTTTAAAAAATTTAATAATTATCTTCTTCTCCCTTCATTTTTTCTGCATTCTCAGCCATGATTACAGCATCAATCATTTCAGAGATATCCCCATTCATGTAGGCATCCAGATTATACATCGATTTATTGATTCTATGATCTGTTACCCTACCTTGAGGATAATTATAGGTTTTAATTTTTGCTGAACGGTCTCCCGTAGATACCATTGTTTTTCTTTGTGCAGCGATATCTCCCTGAACTTCCTGAAGTTTGATGTCGTATAATTTTGCACGAAGCATCTCCATTGCTAATTCACGGTTAGCCAGCTGAGAACGTGCCTGTTGACATACCACCACAAGACCTGAAGGTTTGTGAGTCAACTGGACTTTTGTTTCAACCTTGTTTACGTTCTGCCCTCCAGCTCCTCCGGAACGTGAAGTCTGCATTTCAATATCTGCAGGATTAATCTCCACATCTACTTCTTCGGCTTCAGGTAATACGGCAATAGTAATGGCCGAAGTATGTACTCTTCCCTGGGATTCAGTTTCAGGTACACGTTGTACACGGTGAACTCCGGATTCAAACTTCATGATTCCGTACACTCCTTCACCTTCCACTTTCATGATCAATTCCTTATAGCCTTTTGCAGCTTCATTAGAATCTGTTACTTCATGTCTCCAACCTTTAGTTTTGAAATACATGGTATACATTCTGTAAATATCTTCCACAAAAATAGCTGCTTCATCACCCCCTGTTCCTGCACGTAATTCCACAATGATATTTTTATCATCTGCAGGATCCTTAGGAATCAGCAATACTTTCAATTCCTCTTCAAAAGCAGGAAGTTTTGCCTGAGCTTCTAATTTTTCTTCTTTAGCAAGATCTACCAGGTCTCTGTCTGAACCATCAGCAATAATTTCATCAGATTCTTCAATTGTATCTAATGCTGCTTTATATTGGTCGTACACTTTAACGATTTTTCCCAGATCGCTATATTCTTTGTTCAGAGAAGAATATCTTTTCTGATCAGAAATAACATCAGGCTGGATAATAAGGTCGGCAACCTCATTATATCGTTGTTTTATAGCTTCCAGTTTTGGAATTAATGACTTGGACATTATAGAAATTTTGTGGCTGCAAAGATATGAATTATTAATTCAATTTGAAACTCCTTTAGTTTCTGATTTATACAGTCTTTGGCCCCTGATACATATTAACTTCTTTAAAGTACTAATTTGCACGATCAACAAAGTAAAAAAAACTAAATAGCATACAATTGTACAAAAGAATCATTTAACATTCAAACTATTTAATGATGATCTTTTGTATCGCAATTCCCGACTCAGCCTTCAGATGAACAAGATAAGTTCCTGCAGGATAATCCATTTTAAACTCATAAGCTCCACTCTCATTTTTGAGCGCGAATGATTCCAGCTTTTTACCTGTCATATCATACAATGCAATTACTGCATTCTTAGCCTTATAATATTTTAGTTTTACTACTTTATTATGCACCGGATTCTCCATTACCTGAAGAGATAGTCTATGAGGTGCATTTTCATCCACAGTAGATAAATTGCCTGTATAATTCCCAAAAATCCTGAATTCTCCGGGTTGTAATACAATAGGAGCTGTAGTCGAGGTAATATTTGAAATAGTTTGGTCCATCAAGTTCTGCCATTGACCTGTATATGGAAAATAAGGAATAACATTCTTCGTTATTGTATTATAATTCGCCAGAACTACTACATTTTTCATCCCGTTATTAAGAAGATTGTCATAAACAAATATCCTGGTTATCAATCCATCCGGATCATTAGAAAGGTTATTGGATTCTACTGTATAGGTTTTTGATTTAAACACGGGATATGTATTTCGAATGGTAATAATTTGCGCCCATGTATCATAGACCGCTTTTCTGTTTGGGTTGTTATCGTAACCTAATGTAAAGGCAATTGGCTTTTCGTCGGTTCTGCAACCATTATTAATGGTTCCGTCGGCACATCGGTTAATACTGAATTCATAACCAAGTTCTCCAAATTGCCAGATCATTTTCGGTCCCGGTATGGTAAAGAAGGTCGCTCCAAAAGCTTTCATCCTTTCAAGGGCTGTATCAAGATTTTTCACACTATAAGCCCCGTTTATCGCGCCATATTCTAAATTTTTAAACATAAGTCTTTCTTCATCATGGCTTTCTCCATATCCTACAGCATTCATTTTGGTGAATCCGTGAAGCTGATGATTCATCCGGTCAAAATTGCTGTTTTCCTTATATCCCATTGTATTCTGGTTATAAGGCTCTGTTTGTTTATTCCAAAGCAGCACTCCTTTTCCTTCAGCAACTTTGTAATTGGCCCATTGCTGTTCTTCTGCATCTGTTCCTAAATGTTCAAAAATCATATATGAATTAGGGTCAATTGCCCACTGTTTATCCGCATAGTACTTTAAAATATCTACCCTGTCCTGTTGATAAGCATTCGTGCAGGTCTCATCATTTTCGGAACAATTTTGGGTAAATCCTTTGGTGAGATCCCAACGGAAACCATCAATTTTATATTCCGTCAACCATTGCTGCAAGGTCCGTTCAACATAATATCTCGTGGCTGAACTTGTATGATTGAAGTCATTGAAAACATTGTAAGAATGTTTGGGAACCTGATTAAAATAAGGATTATTAGTTGCTATATCCCCATATCCATCCCCGTCAGGATCAATATTCCATAATCTTACGAGTGGTGATCTTCCCGTAGCATGGTTAAATGCCACATCTAAAATCACAGCGATCCCGTTTTGATGGCACAGATCTACAAATTCTTTAAATTTCTCCGGTGTCCCATAGGCCTTATCTAATGCATAATGAAAAGAGGTATTGTATCCCCATGAAAGATTTCCTTCAAATTCCATAATAGGAAGAAGCTCAATCGCATTAATTTTTAAATTCTTCAAATAGGTAATCTTATTGATAAGAGATTGCCAGTTTTTTTCCTGTGTAAAATCTCTTAATAGCAACTCGTATACAATCAGATCTTCTTTATCTGGTCTCTGGAAATTGGTAACCTGCCAATTATAATTTGGCTGCCCTGTTTTAAACATAGAAACTTCAAAATTCTGTCCCGCAGGAAAGGGTGGCAAATTGGGATATGTGGATGCCGGAATCCATTGGTCGTCGTAAGAAGACAAAATCTGCGGAGAAAAAGGATCCGCTACTTTTTTCAGGTCATTCGTTCTGTATTGAAAAGTATAAAGCTGCTGCGGGGTAATCCCATCTAACTCAATCCAATATAAATCAGGGTTTGTAGTATCCCTTTTCATCAGGTAATTATCATTTACTGTCCAATTATTAAAACTTCCGATGACATGCACAAAGTTTTTATGGGGAGCATACAATGCTAAACCAACCTTTGTATTGTCGGTAGGATGATAATTAATACCTTGACGTATCCATGAAGGAATAGCCTGAGATATTACATTTCTTGGAATCTGTATTATGAATTTCGCATTTTTAGTCCCGGAATTATCTGTAGCAATGAGTTCCATATCAGCATCTGCAGATACCATATAGGTGTAAGAGTACGAAACAGAAGGACTAGATGTTGAATTTACAACAACTCCATTAGCTTTTAACTGAAAATTAGCGGCGACGTTTGTTGTTGCTGATATAGAAACAGAACCTCCTGAAGGTACAGATGTCAGGCTATTTGGCAGTGGATTTGTAAGCGTGAGATTTAATACTCCTACATTTACAAAAATATCCGGAGAAGTTTGATGGGTTCCCGCCTTGTCTTTTAATAGAAAACCAAATCTTCCGATTCCTGTTCTTCCAAAAAAAGTTGTTGGTGTAAAAGTCAGTGAATACGTATCTGTTGTTGCATTATAATTCAGTTTATTCTGATCATCAGAATTGTTCCAGTTCCCATTTGTAGGACAATTCTGACTATTCATATAGTTGGTATCCAGTGACCATGACCAAATATAAATCGCGTGGTTACTAACGTTCCAGGCCGATTCATCAATCTGATCACCAGGAACCGTCAGTGTGATCTGATCTGTTTCGTTAAACTGTCCGGGAGTAATGGTATAGTTGATTTGTCCGAACACAAAAAAATTGATCAACAGCAATATAAAAAAGTAAAATTTCTTCATAAGGGTCTTTTTTCTATTTATATACTAAAATAGTTTAATTTCTTAAAAGCAATTTATTTTAAACAAAATAATACACAAAAATTACTAATTAATCATTCACAATTTAAAATGACCGCTTCACGATTAATAATGCCCGGTTGAAATGAGTAACAATGGTAAGGCTTTACGAATCGTCCTACTTTTGAATCAGAAATAAAAATCACTCCAAAAAATCAAAAATCTAAAGCTATGTTACAAAGATTCAAAATTCAAAATGTAATGGAAAAGCTGATTCTAAATGCCGTTTTTCTCATTCTTATTACAACGGGCTCGCTCCACGCACAGCAAACATCCGCTCATCCTCAGGATCAGGAAAGTTCGCTCGGAGTTTTAAAGCAGATTGATGCAGGTGTACTCAATATAGGGTATACTGAAGCCGGACCAGCCAATGGAACTCCTGTTATTCTTCTTCACGGATGGCCTTATGATATCCACAGTTACAATGAAGTAGTTCCGATTTTGTCACAAAAAGGATACAGAGTAATTACTCCTTATCTGAGAGGATTTGGAACGACCCGTTTTATCTCTCCAAATACAATGAGAAATGCCCAGCAATCTGCAGTTGCCCTGGATATCATTGCCTTGATGGATGCCCTTAAGATAAACAAAGCAGTAGTTGGAGGGTTCGACTGGGGAGCCCGGACAGCAGACATTATGGCTGCGTTATGGCCGGAACGAGTAAAAGCTCTTGTTTCTGTAAGCGGATATTTAGTCACAAATTTAGAAGCTAATAAAAATCCATTAACTCCGGAAGCTGAATATGGCTGGTGGTACCAATATTATTTTTCTACCGACAGAGGTGAAAAAGGATATGCTAAAAATGCATATGAATTCAATAAACTGATCTGGAAATCTGCTTCACCAAAATGGAATTTTGACACGGCAACCTTTGATCAGACAGCCGAATCCTTTAAAAATCCCGATCATACGGCAATTGTTATTCATAACTATCGTTGGAGGTTATCCCTGGCCAAAGGAGAGCCCAAATATGACAATCTTGAAAAACGTTTGGACAAACGCCCCGTTATTAATGTACCCACCATTACTATAGCAAGTGATTTTGATGGTCCCGCTGCAGATGGAAAAGCTTATGCCAAACAATTTACCGGTAAATATGTACATAAAATCCTCAATGGAATAGGCCATAATGTTCCGCAGGAAGCTCCGAAAGCTTTTGCTGAAGCTATTATTGAAGCAGATTCTATGGCAAATTAAATCAATCAAAAATTTAACCTAAAACAAAACCCGCAATGTACAATATAGTATACACTGCGGGTTTATTTAACTAAAAAATGAACTATCTTTTAAAATGTCATATATTGAATATGAATAAGTTTTGAAAACAAAGGTCTTTACCGATTACCTTCTAAATAATCAATAGTAAAGTATTAGTTTTTAATGATTTTTTTTGAAAAAGTTTGCCCGCTCTTTAACTTTACCTGAACCATATAAACTCCTTTAGCAATTCCTTGCATATTAATCTTGTTATTGGAAAACGGAATTTTGACAATTTGCCCTACTGCATTCATTACCTGCACATTTTCTATTGCTGAATCCACATCAATGTTAACAATTCCATTCGTTGGATTTGGATATACACTTATTGTATTAAGTCTGATTTCGGAAGTACTTAGCGCAGATACATCCTTGACACATCTTACCGATTGTCCTTGGCCTCTTGGTCCGCCTGCATTTGGATTTCCAATAGTATTCCCGATATAAAAGTATTTGGCTCCGAAGGCTGACGGGGTGGAACTCCAGTAATAGCCTCTTTGCCCAACAAAAGTAAAGTCAGCTGTTGAAGCTCCTCTGTATCCTCCCGCAGACAATTTTAAAGTACTGCTGTATGCGGTTGCAGGATTATTGATTACTTCAGCACTTTGCAATGCAGCCCAATCTGCCTGGCTCGGCATTTTCCAATCCAGGCTTATTGCTTTACAAGGATCATATCCGTTTCCTGAGTTTACCGCATTCATATTGTTTGCTGACCAGTGATCTGTTAATGAATTGGCATTCCACCAGGATCCGGTTACAAAAGAAGTAATTCCGGTTAACCCATCTGGAGAATTCGGCGTAGGAATGCCTACTGTTTGAGAATTTCTTTTCTGATGTCCATCATCCCATCTCCCCCACTGAAATAAGTCTCCGTAAGAATCTTCATCTGTCATTGAGGTAGCTACCTGAATGCTTCCCAGATTCTGCTGAAGCCATATTTTCCCATCCTTACCTCTAACAGTAGAATAAGAAACCTGACTTCCGTTATAGGTAAAAGAAACACATCCTGTATCTCCGGGATTATTTCCCGGATCTGCATTGGTACAGGTTTGAGATGAACCGGCAATTGAAATTCTTTTTACGCGTGTTCCATCCTGAGAATAAGCCAAAACCAGATATTTGTTCAATGTATCGATCGCGAGATCATTAAATGTAGCTCCTCCATCGGAAATAAAATCCCCTCCAAAAGCACCCCATAACTGAGTTACATTGTCCAATTTGTAAACCGTATTTCTTAAATGATTATCATTTTCCCATCGACTAACCGCTACATAAGGTTCACCGGAAGGTGTTACTGCAATTGCGGTATACTGAACAGCTCCTGATGAAAAATAAGCATTTCCAACCTGAACCCAGGAAGTTCCGTTAAACTTCTTAACATTTACTTTCCTTCCATTCGCAGCATTGGAAACATAAGCAACATACAAATTATTATTGCTATCAATTGCAATATCTGAATAATACTGTTCTCCTGATGAAGAAGCATCAACAACACTTCCACCAACCAATGTCCAATTATCGGAAGCTGTTGCCCCCGTTGAATTTTGATATACATTAACTCCGTTCGCTACACTACAAGTATATACCTTATTATCTGATCCTATTACCATTTCAGCAAATGCTGCTCCATTAGAAAAACCACTATTTCCAACCTGTTCCCAGGATCCGTTTACATAACGTTTAACAGTTCCGGATTCATCGTTACTATATGTAAATAAAACATTGGAGGATGATACTGCCGAAGCATGATAATTTACTGAATTCGATGTAACATTGGGTAATTGTGCCCATGCAAGACCAGTATACTGACGTACTTCCAGACCGGAACCCGGGTAACCGATCTGATTGGTATAATAGGGATTTCCTGAACTGTCAAGTGTCAGCGAATTGTAAAGGGCTGATCCGTTTGTTATCCCTGCACTTCCGCCTACGTAAGACCAAACGGTTCCGTCAAATTTCTGAACCGAGCCTTTCCCAACAGACACATCATAATATGATAAATAATAGTTCCCTGAATGATCTATAGCCAGATTATTATTACTACTCCCTCCCGCAGAAACAATTGTGCTCAAACCTACATTTTCCCACTGCTGAGCATATAGGATACTTCCACCAATGAACAACCCTAGTCCCAGCACCAATTTTCGCATTGTAAAATATAAAATTTTCAACATAATGAATATTATTTTTAATTATTCTAAATTTAAATTTAACTTTGCGCAAAAGTACTCTACTCAGGTAATCTGAAGTTATCATTTTCAAACTTTTTGTTATCGGGTGTTTAACTAAATATCAATCGTACCATATCGTAAGGAGATTGCCACATGAAGGAACAATCTAAAAAAGGATTATTATTCAGATCCGCAGACTTTAAAATAATACAGGAAGAAGTTTGCCCCGAACAATCCTCGAAATCAATTATGACTGAGGGTCAAAATACCTTCAATCTTCTCTTTTTACTTAGTCAAGGCATCTATCTGGAGGCCCCGGATTGTAGAACAAGGTTTTTATTCAAAAAAAATCAATATATATTACATTATTCCTCCCAGGAAAATACCTCATTACTCTGGACAGAAAATCCCGAAAAACTAAAATATCTCCAAATTCAGGTTACTTATCAGTATATGGAAAAACTGATTCAACCTGAATCTGACCACGAAAGCGCAGATATCTTAAAAAAAATGGTGAATAATAATTATATATTTCTCCATAAGGAAACTCCACCACTTATGACAGTGGAAATGCATATGATCGTCAAGGAAATATTAAGCAATCCCAAAAAAGGAATTACGCAAAAATTACTGATCGAAGCTAAAATAATCAAACTCCTGATTTTAATGATTGAACAGTTTGTTGAAAAAAAAACAAATGAAATCTCTCCTAAAACCGCATCAGCCATTAAAAGATTTGTGGATGAAAACTTCCATAAAAATATCAGGGTAGAAGAAATCGGCAAGATTATAGGAATTAATCAGAATAGCATTCGAAAAGCCTTCAAGTCCCAGTATAATATGACCATAACAGATTATATCTCAGACCTCAGAATGCTTAAGGCAAAAAAAATGATCATCAACAAGGAGATCATGATCAAGGAAATATCTATAGAATGTGGATATGAATATGTACAAAACTTTACAAGGGCCTTCAAAAAGAAATTCGGACTTTCTCCGGAGAAATTGAGAAACCAGTAAATAAAAAAACCACCTAATCAGATTAAGTGGTTTTGTATATGTTGTTTTGCTTTGATATCACTTTCCCGGAATTAAGGCGGAAAAGCAATGACAATCAATTAATGATGTCCGTGACTATCGTGTAAGAAAGGACCGTTACCTTTAGGCTCGCTGAAGATTACCTCTACTCCTTCCTGCTCATATACTTTTTTTCTTCTGATATCTTCCGGATCGAAAGGCTTTACTTTACCGAAGTATTCCATCAAACCTTCGCTTAACCACATTGGGATTACTAATCCAAAAAACATAAAGATACACCAGAATCCTACCAGGAACATTGTTACAAAATAGATGGTCCAAAGGAACTGATAAAACGGCCAAAATGCTGATAACATCATTTTTCTTATAGATTTTAGGCAAAAATAGAACTTTTTTCCTTTTTAAACAAAAGATACAGGCTCTATTTTTATTATTTATTTTGATTTTAAACTAATTAATGCGCAAGATCTGCAAAGAAATCATTCCCTTTATCATCTGTAATGATAAACGCCGGGAAGTCTTTGATCTCTATTTTTCTTACTGCTTCCATTCCTAATTCCGGGAAATCAACTACATCTACCGAAAGAATATTCTCTTTGGCAAGGATAGCCGCAGGACCTCCGATAGAACCGAGATAGAAACCTCCGTACTTTTTACAAGCATCTGTTACATCCTTGCTGCGGTTTCCTTTGGCCAGCATAATCATGCTTCCTCCGTTTTCTTGGAATTCATCTACATATACATCCATTCTTCCGGCTGTTGTTGGGCCAAAACTTCCGGAAGGCATCCCTTCTGGGGTCTTTGCCGGTCCTGCATAATATATAGGATGATTTTTAAAATATTCAGGCATCGGTTTTCCACTGTCGATCAATTCTTTAATTTTCGCATGGGCAATATCTCTTGCCACAATTAAAGTTCCGTTTAGCTTTAATCGGGTTTTGATCGGATACTTCGAAAGCTCAGCCAGAATTTCCGGCATTGGCTTATTCAGATCGATCTCAACGGCCTCTTCCAGGTGGGGCGCTGTTTCAGGCAAAAATCTTTTAGGATTTTCTTCCAGTTGTTCAAGGAAGATACCCTCTTTGGTAATTTTACCTTTAATGTTTCTGTCTGCTGAACATGAAACTCCCATTCCTACAGGACAAGAAGCTGCGTGACGAGGAAGTCTGATCACCCTTACATCATGTGTTAGGTATTTTCCTCCAAACTGAGCCCCAATTGCACTTTCCTGACAAATCTTCTGAACTTTAGCTTCCCATTCAAGATCTCTGAATGCCTGTCCGCCTTCATTTCCGGAAGTAGGAAGATTATCGTAATATTTAGCTGAAGCTTTTTTCACTGCTGCCAGGTTAGCTTCCGCAGATGTTCCTCCAATGACCAAAGCAAGGTGGTAAGGTGGACATGCAGCGGTTCCAAGATCTGAAATTCTCTCCTTAATAAACTCTTCAAGAGATTTTTCATTAAGTAAAGATTTGGTCTTTTGATATAAGAAGGTCTTATTTGCTGAACCACCTCCTTTTGTTAAAAATAAAAACTCATAAGAGTTTCCCTTTTTGGTATATAAATCGATTTGAGCAGGTAAATTTGACCCCGAATTCTTCTCGTCAAACATATTCAAAGGAATGATTTGTGAATATCTCAGATTTCTCTTCTGATATGTATTATATATTCCTTTACTTAAATACTCCCCGTCATCTACTCCTGTATACACATTTTCTCCTTTTTTCCCCATTACAATAGCAGTTCCGGTATCCTGGCAGGAAGGAAGGGCTCCTTCTACGGCAACGGCAGCATTCTGTAATAAGTTGTACGCTACAAAACGATCGTTATCAGTAGCTTCAGGATCATCAATAATTCTTCTAAGGCTTTCAAGATGAGAAGAACGAAGCATAAAAGAAACATCAGCCATTGCCTCTTCAGCCAATAACTCCAATCCTTTAGGATCTACTGTTAAAATCTCTCTTTCTCCAAGTTGTTCTACTTTCACATAGTGTGATGTAAGCTTCTTGTAAACCGTATCATCTTTCTGAATCGGATACGGATCCTGATATCTAAATTCCATTCAATTTTTTCTTTATGCAAAAATAAAACATACTTAAAAAAACATGAGTAAAATCACCAATAACCTTTCATATTTATAACCATTATAAATTGTGAATTTTATAGTTTATCTTTAACTTTATAAAAATTTCAACCACAATGAATTACAGAATAGAAAAAGACACCATGGGTGAAGTGCAGGTACCTGCTGATAAATTCTGGGGAGCGCAGACCGAACGATCCAGAAACAATTTCAAGATCGGACCGGAAGGTTCAATGCCTCATGAAATTATTGAAGCTTTTGCTTATCTGAAAAAGGCAGCCGCTTATGCCAACACCGATCTGGGAGTTCTTCCTGCTGAAAAGAGAGATATGATCGCGAAGGTTTGTGATGAGATTCTGGAAGGAAAGCTCAATGATCAGTTTCCATTGGTTATCTGGCAAACAGGCTCCGGAACACAATCGAATATGAATATCAATGAAGTAGTATCAAATAGGGCTCATGTTAATAATGGCGGAACACTTGGTGATAAATCTGAAATTCACCCGAATGACGATGTGAACAAGTCTCAATCTTCCAATGACACCTATCCTACCGCAATGCATATTGCTGCCTATAAAAAAGTAGTTGAAGTAACCATTCCTGCGGTTGAAAAACTAAAAAATACGTTAGCCGAAAAAGCTAAAGCTTTTAAAGATGTCGTAAAAATCGGAAGAACCCATTTAATGGACGCTACTCCCCTTACTCTTGGACAGGAGTTCTCAGGCTATGTCGCTCAACTGGAATTCGGTCTCAGAGCATTACGAAATACTCTTCCGCATCTTTCTGAATTAGCTTTAGGAGGAACTGCAGTAGGAACAGGCCTTAACACGCCAAAGGGTTATGATGTAGCTGTAGCAGGATATATCGCAAAGTTTACCAATCATCCTTTTATAACTGCGGAAAACAAATTCGAGGCACTTGCGGCCCATGATGCCATCGTGGAATCCCATGGAGCCTTAAAACAATTGGCCGTATCACTATTTAAGATCGCCCAGGATGTAAGATTATTAGCTTCGGGACCGCGTTCCGGGATTGGGGAAATTCATATTCCTGAAAACGAACCGGGATCATCTATCATGCCCGGAAAGGTAAATCCTACCCAAAATGAAGCTTTAACTATGGTTTGTGCGCAGATTTTAGGAAATGACACTACCATCTCCTTCGCCGGGACCCAGGGAAATTACGAACTAAACGTTTTCAAGCCTGTTATGGCGTATAATTTTCTTCAGTCAGCTCAGTTAATTGCTGATGCATGCATTTCATTTAACGACCACTGCGCCGTTGGAATTGAACCTAATTATGAGAGAATTAAAGAGCTTGTTGATAAATCTTTAATGTTGGTAACTGCTTTAAATACCCATATTGGTTATGAAAATGCAGCTAAAATTGCAAAAACAGCCCATAAAAACGGAACAACATTAAAAGAAGAAGCCGTTAATCTAGGACTTTTAACCGCTGAACAATTTGATGAGTGGGTAAAACCGGAAGACATGGTCGGAAGTTTAAAGTAACAAACAGAAAGGCCTTGGAGAAATCTAAGGCTTTTGTTTTAAGCATTTAAGCACTGATCTTCTGATCATTTTTTCATAAATTAGTGATACATAAATATTTAAACTAATAACTATGAAAAATCTTGCAAAGCTTAACAGAGAAAATTTAAAGAAAATAGTGGGTGGACATACTTGTCCGAGTGGAACCCGTCACATCATTTACAACGGATATCATGGCTGCTGCTTATCCGCACCTTCAGGAAATCCATGTACTTCTGGAATGTGCTTTGTAGAAGCAGACATGTGTTCGGAAGAACCGCCAATGTAATTTCATAAACAAGGCCGGAAAATGATTTTCCGGCCTTTGTTCAATAGATTTATATAAATATATGTGTTTTCTTACCACCAAAGGGCTACTCCAAAAATCAGTGCTTTATCATTTTTAAAAGTATCATCTTTAAAGAAATTGCTGAAATCCTTCTTTACAAAAATACTGAAATCGTTATAGGAAAGTGTAACCTGACCACCATATACAAAAGGATTGACCTGGTAATTCGCACGGTCTCTCGAGTCGAATCCGTCTCCTTTGAAGATATTATTACTCGACATTTTTATCCCTCCATACACATTAGCTCCAACCTTGAATCCCTTATTATAGTCTCTGTACTGAATATCCATTCCTGCACTTTTAAGTTTTGAAAAATTATACTGCAAACCCAGAGGAATCATGATATAGCCCGTTCTCAACTTACTTTTATCTATACTTCCCTGATATTTCTGCAAATGGACATTAGAATTGGCATCTTTTGCAAAAATCATATTATCATCCAAACGCAGTGTTCTCCAGGAAAATCCAACACCGGAAATAAGACCCCATGGGCTGGTTCTGCTAAATTGATAGTTAAATTTAAAGCCGAATTCCAGATTATTGGAATATCCCATATGCTTATCGAGGTCATTATCGGACAAATTATTTGTAAGCGTCATTACTCCATAAGAGAAATAACCATCTAAACTTCTTGTCGGCCTGAACTTCTTCAAAAGCTTCACCCTTAGTTCTTCCTTGGAAGTAACATCAGTATTGAGAAGTGAATACCTCACCTGTTTCTGAATCACCATATCGAGGTCAAAACCCAAATCCCGTATCCTTTGGTCAATTTTTTCTGAAAAGCGATCTGCAATGTCTGCTTTCTGCTTATTAAACTCATTCTTTTCGAGTCCTTTGCTCTGAAGATCTAAAAGCTCAGCTTCCATAAGTTTTTTCTCCTCCTGAATAATTGTATTAATCTCTGTAGCATATTCTTCTACTTTTTCCTTGACCATAGGACTCACATCGGATTCTTCTTTTGAAGGAAGATTAAACGTAGGTTTTTTCTGTGCATATGCTGTGGCTGAAAAAAGGCACACGAATCCTATCAGGATAAATTTCTTGATCATAGTATTATTTTTTTATCGTTAAAATTATTATTTGCCGTTCAGATCGATAGTCGCAACATTACTTTTGCCTTTGGTCTTTTCAATGGCATCTTTATGTTCAACCGAAAAAAGCAATGTTGAGGGGTCAACATATCTTTTCCTGCCAGCCGGTACCTTTGCAGAATCCGTCTGTGCAATAATTTTGGCAGGAGGTGTTTCTATAATAACAGGTACTAACTCAGAAGTGTTTTCTTTAATGACCGGTAATTTTTTGTTATCTCTTGATACAACTGCCTCAGGGGCCCCTAAATTCTCAGATGGTTCAGTATTCTTTGTCTCATCCTTCTTTTTTACATCCTGTAGCACCATTGCCGGAGATTCTTTTACCACTTCTCTTATCACTTTCTTTGCACCGGAAGAGGTTTTTCCTTCCGTAATCTGAACTTCTGAAGGCTTTTGTTTATTGTAAAATACCAGAACTGAGCCTAAACTGAAAAGCAAAATAAGACACGCTGCAACCAATAACCAGTTAAGTTTTGATTTTGGACGATTATTCTGTGTGTGATTCTGAATTTCAGACCACAAATCTCTGGAAGGATTTATTTCTCTTTCTTCAATTTGTTTTCTGATCTGATTTTCAAAATTATTTTTAATAGTGTTCATTTTTTAGTGTTTTTTGTTGTTGAAAGTAAATCTTTCTTAATCTCTCTTTTGCTCTGAATAATTGCGTCTTGCTCATGGCTATGGAGATCTGTAGTGTATCGGCAATCTCCTGATGAGAGTATCCTTCCAAAACATAAAGGTTAAAAACCATTTTATATGCATCCGGCAACTGATCCAAGAGCTCCTGGGCATTAAAATCAAATACTAGCTCCTCTTCATTGCTTTCATCCATGAAAGGTTGGTTGATTTCATCGAGGTAAAAAACGGTTTTACGGCTTTTGATAAAGTTTAAACATTCATTAACAACAATCCTTCTTGCCCATCCCTCAAGGTTGCCATCTCCTCTGAAACTTTCAATATGTTGAAAAATCTTACAAAATGCTCTGATAAGGCAATCTTCTGCCTGATACAGATCACTGACGTAGCTTTTGCTTACACTCAGAAATTTTTTTACATTTTGATCATAAAAGAATTTCTGGGCAGCCGCATCCTGTTTTTTCAGGCGACTAAGCAAATCCTCTTTTTTATTTCCAAACAAAAGTTTCATTTAAGATTAGTTTCTACTTTAAAGACAACAGGATTTCAAAAAGGTTACACAAAAAAATATTTTTTTTATTTTAATCGATAAATATTATAACAGTTGATCCGTATTTTATCCCGAAAAGTCGTCCAGCATGTCTCGGGTCGGAGCAAAGAATAATGTCCCTGTTTTAGCGGTGCTAAAATCTAAAATCCTGTCATAATTCCCTGCCGGATCGCCAATAAACATGTTGGTAAGCATTTTTTTCACTGTTGTAAAGGTGCTTGCATATGCGATAAAATAAGTTCCGAATTCATTGGCTGATGGATTCCCAAATGGCATGTTATCTCTAACGATTTTTAATTCTTCACCATTTTCACCTTCAATATTGGCTAAAGCAATGTGGGAATTAGATGGTTTTACGGAATCAGACATCTCAATGTCATTTTCCTTTGACCTTCCGATCACTTTTTCCTGTTCGTCAGTCGAAAGTCCTTTCCATGCATCCATATTGTGAAGGTACTTCTGAACAAAAAGATAGCTTCCCCCTTTATAGGCTAAATCTTCGTCTCCTACTTTTGCAAAATAATCACGGTCTTCTCCGTGCGGATTTTCGGTTCCATCTACAAACCCTAAAATTGACCTGGCATCCCAATATTTAAATCCATGAATTTCCAATATACTTTCAGCAACGGAGCTTAATAATTTTGATATCTCAATGGCCATATCAAAGCAAATACTTTTATTATCTGCCCTTAAGTGAAAATGCAGGTCGCCGGGAGTAGCAACAGCAGTATGTTTTACCCCTTTTATTTCTTCGAAATTGGCTAATTCTTTAGGAAGTGGTGTTGGGAGATCCAGTTTTTTCCATGCTTCATATCCAATCGCCATAATACAGCTTGCTCTGCTATCCGGAAATCTGTTGAAAACAGAATTGTTAAGATTTAAAACCAAAGCGCATAGTTGCTGAAATATTTTTTTCAATTGGGGCCCCTCATGTAGCTTCCACACCATAAAAATAGTGTTACTGTTAGGATAATCAGTAACGTTCTGAGACTCTTGATTCATTTGTATTTTGTTTTTAAATTAAAATTATAGGGAAACCTGATCCGCAAAGTACTGCTCAAGATCACGCAGCGTCTCCGGATTAGTCTGAATGTCTTTAACCATCTTTCCTTTATTAACCACCACAATCCTGTTGCACACTTCGGTTGTATGCGATAAATCGTGACTGGATATCAAAAAAGTAACTCCTTCTTGCTTGGAGAGTTCTTTGATCAGATTTTTAAGCTTTATTTGGGTTGAAGGATCCAGGTTGGCAAATGGTTCATCCAAAATAATGATCTCCGGGCTTCCGATAATCGCTCCCACGATTCCCACTTTTTTCTGATTACCCTTTGACAGATCCCGGACATATTTACCGGAGTTAAGGATTTCTCCATTAAACAAATCATAAAACGGTTTTAAAAACTCATCTACAGAGGCTTTGTTTTGCCCGCGCAGTTCACCGATAAAATAGAAGTACTCTTCGGGTGTCAGATAGCCAATTAAAAACGTATCATCTACAAACGCAGAAACTTTACTTTTCCATGCTTCAGATTCGTTTACTTTGATACCATCAATGCTCACAAAGCCTGTTGTCGGCTGAATAAGATCCAGCATCAGACTGAAGAGTGTCGTTTTCCCTGCACCATTATTTCCAACCAGC
Source organism: Chryseobacterium sp. Chry.R1 (assembly GCF_039645525.1). Taxonomy (NCBI): domain Bacteria; kingdom Pseudomonadati; phylum Bacteroidota; class Flavobacteriia; order Flavobacteriales; family Weeksellaceae; genus Chryseobacterium; species Chryseobacterium sp. Chry.R1. Next base: position 1,258,830 of record NZ_CP151793.1, on the reverse strand, counting down.
CCAAAAGTTTCTCCCTGAGGGATTTCAAGGTTTTCAATGTTTAGAACAGTAGCTGTACCGTATGTTTTGGATAAATTATGTATTGTGATCATTCTGTTAATCTTTATTTTTAAATGCCTCTAGTGTACTGTATTTTTCTCTTTTATAGTGCCTGACAATGATATCAAAGATCTTTTCTCTGAACAAGAAGCCAATCACGCCTAAAACTGCAATGCTGATTACGCCTCCTGTGATCCCGAAAGAATATTTAGAGATAGCAAAAACAGCCATGGGCAACAACATTTTAGGTATCAGCAATAACATTGCTTTTAAATTAAAACTATTTTTTTGGCCGATTCTTTTTTCCTTTGAATTAAGATCGATCTGCGTTTTATTAAACGCTCCTGACCATAATGTAAATTGTGAGTTAACTCCCATATTATATAGGCCTGCCGCTAAAAAGGTGATATATATTTCCCATCCGAAATACACATAAAATGCTGCAAGCACCATTGACAGAGAGGTTATAATATTCATGAGCCACCATTTGGCTTTAAGATATTCTTTATAGGGCACATTTAAGGTCATCATCAACGGATAATAAGAACTGTCGAATGCAGGAACTCTCTGTCCAAATAAAAATTGAAAGCCTCCAGTTACAAACAATCCCATAAACATCATCATAGCCGGAGTCTTATATACCGGAGAGACCAGCATCAGAAGACCATAAAAAACAAAAAAGAAACTTCCCAATAAAATACCTTTTGTTACCTTATTTCGTCTGAGCATTTTTACGTCATTATTAATAAAAGTTCCTAATGCGCCATACTTATTCAAAAAGGCGATATTTTCTGTTTTACCAATCGTTTTTTTAGCTTCAAGTCCCTGATCAAGATAAAATTCCCTACGGATATGATTAAAGCATAACCACCACAATACTAGAAACAAAACAAAGGCGATTACTGCATAATACGGTTTTTCATAAAAGCTATAAAACACCGTTTCTGAATAAGATAAAACAGGAATAATCTGGTAATAGTTCAACAAAGCAAAAGCTCCAAAAACAATCGCTACTGCAATGGCAACCTTTTCTTTATCATTGAAAAATATATTAATAAAATTATTTAGGTAAAAAAGAGAAGAGACCCCTATGAACCACCCAAAAATTTCTAAAAACCCGTATCCATTGAATAAGGCGATCAAAGAAAAGGTGATCAGGAAAAGAGAATTAAACCAGCTGAATGCAGACAGAAATGTCTTTACCAGCATATAATTAACCAATGTTTTCTTTGAAATATTCAGGGTAAGAAAGGGCTTGATGTTCTGAGTAGGCATTTCCTGCCAGATGTATTTGGCAGCAAGGTCGATAATCCATCCTATAATTAAAAATCTTGAAACTATTTTTAAGGGATCCTGATGAAGCTCTTCCTGTACATAAAAGAAAGCTGCGAATGCTCCACCTGCTAAACATGCCATAAAATAAAGAATCCCCATAAAACGAAGGATCTTCATTGCCATGTTAATCCCAACGGAAGTACCACGAAAAAAACTCTTGATTTCTAACCTGAGGAATTTTAAAAACATAACCTTTTTTTTACATTAGTAAATATAATGTAAAAAATGTTACAAAACTCAGCCTATAAGCTCTTTGGCCTGTGCTAAAGCCGCTTCGGTAATCTTACTTCCAGAAAGCAATTGGGCAATTTCATTTAGCTTTTCATCTTCATTTAACGGGATAATTGTAGATTGTGTCCTTCCTGCAACATCCTGCTTTACCACTTTGTAATTATTATTTCCTTTGGCCGCTACTTGTGCCAAATGAGAAATCACAATGAGCTGCATGTCTTTTGACATTTCCCGCATCAGATTTCCTATCTCTTCAGCAACTTTTCCAGAAACTCCGGTATCGATCTCATCTAGGATAAGCGTAGGAAGATCATCACTTTCGGCAATAATCTTTTTTACAGCAAGCATCACCCTTGATCTTTCCCCTCCGGAAATAGCCGTCTGAATAGGACGTAAAGGAAATCCTGAATTAGCCTGAAATAAAAGCTGGATATTTTCTTTACCAAAAGCATTAAAATCCGGTACTGTCTCTAGCTCTATATCTACTTTTGCTTTTTCAAGTCCTAATTTCTTTAAAAGCTCTTCTGCTTTTTTGATAAATACAGGAATACTTTTTTTCCTGTTCTTGGAAAGTTTTTCAGAAAGGGATAGAAGCGATTTTTCTTTCTTTAATATATCTTCCTTAATTTCACTGATCAGGCCTTCCAGTTCGGACGCTCCTTTTTGTTCACCTGCAAGCTGATCCCTGATTTCTTTCAATTCGCTGACATCTGCAACATTGTGCTTTAAAAGCAATGCATTCAGCTTGTTATTAAGTTCAGAAAGCAATGCCAGATTTTCAGGATTGATTTCAATTTTTTCAGATTCATTTTCAAGCTCCGAGATGATATCTTTTATTTCCACGAATGATTCATCAAGCCTTCTATCGAGTTCAGAAAAGCTATGCGAAATATCTGCAATTTTTGAAAGCTTATTTTTAGCTTCATTAAAAAAGGATAAAATCCCTATTTCTTCCTGATGAAATCTTGATAAAATCTGAACAAGATTATCAGAAATCATTTCCGCATTTTCCTGAATCGAAAGCTGGCTTTGTAATTCTTCATAATCAATATCATCCAGTTTCAGATCTTCCAGCTCATTCAGTAAAAATAATTTGTAATCACTTTCTTTGTTGTTTTCAAAAAGCTGAATTTGCAGTTTTTTAAGTTGTGCTTTTAAGCTTTGAAATTCTAAAAACTCGTATTGATAATCTGAAATCAGCTGTTTGTTTTCAGAAAGTCCGTCTATGATTTTAAACTGATATTCCGAGGTAAATAGATTGGAAGTTTCAAATTGGGAATGAATATCAATCAGCTGGGAAGAAAGTTCTTTTAAAACATCCAAAGTCACAGGAACATCATTAATGAAAGCCCTCGACTTTCCGGATGGCAGGATTTCTCTTCTGATAATGGTCTGATGCTCATAATCCAGATCGTTCTCTATAAAGAATTTTTTAAACTGGTTATCCAGAGAAAATTCGGTTTCTACAATACTTTTTTCTTCTGTTTTAGAAATAGATTTCAGATCTGCTCTTTCTCCTAAAATAAGCCTCAAAGCACCCAGTATGATCGATTTCCCAGCACCCGTTTCACCGGTAATCACCTGCAATCCGTTGTGCAAAGAAACTTCAAGAGTATCGATTAAAGCAAAGTTTTTAATAAAGATTTTCGAAAGCATAAATTTCCAGCAGATTAGTACTGCAAATATAAATTTTAGAATTAAGAATTCAAGATATTTATGTTCTTAAAATTTATTTCCACTTATTCCATTTATCATTAAACTTAGGTGCAAAAACCATCATCATCTGCTTAAGATCATTTAAAACTATTCCTCCGTTGTTGTTAGAGTTGAAAATATTAAAAATTTCATCATTCTTTACTTCAAGGAAAAGATTCAATGCATAATTCTGCTGGAAACTATTTTCATACGTTTTCAATTGCATCAGTGCATCGTATATAATTTTCTTAGGCTGTGTCTGATCCTGGTTGTATAAGTTATCTAATCCGGCTCTGTGGTAAGTATAGTATATGGAGCGCAACTGACTTAAGTTAGGACCTGTTAGCTGACTGATCAGAACACCTCTGGTTCTTGGCCCCTCACTTCCGATCTGTGCCCAGCCTTTGTATCCTCTGTTTTGTGCATTCTGCGCGATTTGCTGTGCTTTCGCAAACCATTGTGTCCCTCCCATTGATTGAAAGCTATCGGCATCATAACCTAAAACAAGATATACATAGAAACTGATAACATCAATAAGATTTTTACCTGAGAATTGCCTTTCGTTGAATATCAGGTTTTCATTTTCAACATATTCAAATTCGAAATTGGTATCCTGCAAGTTGATGAGCGGAGATTCGTAATTCGAATTATAAACGGGGCGAACTGCCTGAACAACAATATTTCCCCCATATTTGTTTCCATCTTTGGAAGTTAATACAATCGCAAAATTGGATTTTATTTTTTCAAAATTCTGAAGCTTTTTTCCCGTCCAGCTGGTATTATTAATAAAATCTTTAAGACTTTTTTCCAACGTTTTAAACGCCTGCTGGTTACTTCCTCCCAACTGTTGGGAATTTACCTGCACGGTAGACAGTAATTCCTGAGAAAAGCTGACGTTATATATGAAGAGCAGTAAAAATAAACCTATTAGTTTTTTCATTATCTATTAAAAATTGAGAACGGAAATTTATTAAAATTATTTTAAAAGTTGATCCTCAACGAAATTCAGAATATCTTTGGCTACATCCTCTTTTGATTTCAAATCAAATTCTTTCCTCTCTGTTTTGGTAAATATCCTTATTTTATTCGTGTCATTTTTAAACCCTGCCCCCGGATCACGAAGTGAATTGAGCACAATCATATCAAGATTCTTCTTCTCCAGTTTTCCTTTAGCATTTTCCTCTTCATTCTGAGTTTCCAGAGCAAACCCAACCAAAAACTGACGAGTTTTCTTCTCTCCCATCGTTTTAAGGATATCTGGATTTTTCACCAATTCTATTGTAAGATTTTCATCGTTCTTTTTGATTTTCTCGCTGGCGACCTCTTTCGGGGCATAATCCGCTACAGCAGCACTTGCTATCGCAATGTCTGCATTTTCATAAAATTCAAATACTTTATCAAGCATTTCTTTCGCGGAAACCACTTTATGCAGCTCTATATTAGGGGAGTGGATAACCTGAGAACTTGGACCGGATACAAGAATCACTTTAGCACCTCTCTTCGCGGCTTCTTCAGCCAATGAAAACCCCATTTTACCGGAAGAATGATTTCCTATAAACCGGACAGGATCAATAGCTTCATAGGTAGGACCTGCCGTGATCAAAACTGTTTTTCCTTTGAAAATTGTGTTGTCACCGGCTGCAGCAAAAAAGTTATCAACGGTTTTGAAAATAGTGTCAGGTTCCGCCATTCTTCCCTGACCCACTAAACCACTTGCAAGCTCTCCGCTTTCTGCCGGAATAACAAAGTGTCCGAAATCCTCAGCCAGTTCCAAGTTTTGTTTTGTAGTTGGGTGGTCGTACATATCAAGATCCATTGCAGGGGCAATAAAAACTGGGCATTTCGCAGACATATACGTAGCCAGCACCAGATTATCACACATTCCATGGGTCATTTTGGCCAACGTATTTGCAGTGCAGGGAGCAACGATCATTACATCCGCCCACAATCCCAATTCAACATGGCTGTTCCAGCTCCCATTTTCATTATAAAAATCAGTAAATACAGGCTTCCTGGATAATGTAGAAAGGCTTAGTTTGGTAACAAAATGTTCGGCATCAGGTGTCATAATAACCTGCACTTCCGCACCATTTTTTATAAAGTCTCTTATCAAAAAGTGAATTTTGTAAGCAGCAATTCCTCCAGAAACGGCAATAAGAATCTTTTTTCCGGAAACACTCATTTAGTTTTAATTTTTTAAAACACTAAATTACTTATTTTTTCCCACAACAGGTTTACAAACGACAAAGGTCATAAAGAAATTATTCCCTTATGACCTTCATTTATAAAAAATACAAATGATTTTTATTTTCTTTCTTCAGTTTTTCTGAAGTACACGTCTTCGTTCAACCATTCTTCAATTGCAATAGAAGTTGGTTTTGGAAGTTTTTCGTAATGTTTGGAGATCTCAATCTGCTCTCTGTTTTCGAAAACCTCTTCCAATGTAGAATTGTGAACAGCAAATTCATCTAATTTATTATGCAATTCAGTACGAATTTCTGCATTAATCTGCTCTGCTCTCTTTCCCATGATAACAATAGCTTCATAGATTGAACCTACTTTATCTTCAATCTTGTCTTTATCGTAAGTAATTGTATTTACTTCTGCTTTTGTATCTTTTACACTCATTTTGAGAAAATTATTTATTTATAAGGTGGCAAATTTACGAATTATCTTTTGATTTTGAAAGTGGCAGCCGGAGGAGGTGTTTGTAACGCAGCACTATCCCTCTGAATCTGCAATGCTTTCTTTTCTGTAGCGACCTGATCTTTGATCTGCTGATCGGTCTTTGTTCGTGCTTCCAGCTTCTCAGCTTCTTTCTTTTGCCTTGCTGTTAATGTTGCCAATCTGGCTTCTGTCTGCTTCTTAACAACTGCAAAGTTTTGCTTTTCTTTATCCAGCTTCTCTCTAAGATCTACTGCTGTTTTAGAATATTCTGTGTTCGGAAGCTCTTTTTCTACCTGCCTTGTGAATGCTATTGCACTTTCAATACGTTCTTCTTTAAGTCCGTATACCGAATTCTGTGCAAGTAGATAACGGGACTTCATCATATAATCATAGATTTTCGGACGAAGCTTTGTACTTGGAAAATCTTCCAATACGTTTTCCAAGGCAACAGTGGCTGATTTATAATCACCCATTTTATAGTATTGTCTTGCGTTTTCGTAGGATTTAAATTCCAGTTTATAAGTCAGCTCATCAATAAGCTGGTTGATATTTTTAGATCTTTCAGAATTTGGATAGTTGTTAAGGAAGTCTTGTAATTCATTGACTGCCAACTCAGTACTTGACTGATCCAGGTTGTAATCCATAGATCCTTCATAGTAACATAGTGCAGACATATACGCTGCTTCCTCAGCTCTCGGGTCTTTTGGAAAACTTACTGCAAAGTTTTTGAACTGGTGTCCTGCCAACTTATAGTTCTTATCATAGTAGTTTGCATAAGCCGTATTAAATCCAACATTCGGAAAGTCATCAGTCCCTGCAACTAGGTTAGCAAGCCTGTCATAAAGAGCCAAAGCGTTTTTCCATTTCTTTTTAGCAAAATTTTCATTAGCTGCTTTTAAGATGAAGGCTTTATCAGCACTTTTCAATGCTTTTTCCTGCTGACTCGCGCATGATGAAATTACAGCTATGGCAAAAAGACCTAAAATATATTTTTTCATAAAAAATTCAACCGTTATTGGATTATTCCAATCTATTAATTTGCAAAAATATAACTTTTTTATCAATAGATTTTTTTTTATGATTATTTAACGTAATTTTAGTCTGCAGCGTATCCTAATATTGCAAAAACACTCAATAAAAGGTTCATTCTGATTTTTTTCTCCGCTTCTTTAGCATAAGCTTCCTCATTTTTACTCGGCACATATAGCTCATAGAAATTTTTATTTCTAATGACAAATAATGTGGAACCCAGAATCGTTGTAAGGATATCTTCTGGCTTAGGAGTAAATGTAAAAACTCCGGACGCAACTCCTTTTTTGATCACCTCATCCAGTTTTTTTACAAAAAGCTGATAAAAATCCAGCAATTCAACTTTCAGGTTATCCGTATGTCGAAGCTCCTGAGTAACAAAGCCATGAAAATAATTATATTTAAATAATTGTGATACAATATATTTTATAATTTCTTTCATCTGCATCTCTGGTTTACCGTCTTTAATGGTATCAGCAAATTCCGAAAAATTTTCTCTGGTCTTTAGCACTCTGTACTGATAGAGGTAAGACATCATTTTTTCCTTGGACCCAAAATAATAAGAGATCATGGCTACATTAATGTTTGCTTTAGAGCAAATGTCTCTTACCGATGTTCCTTCATACCCTTTTTTCGCAATAAGCTCCTCCGCAATATCCAAAATATGGATCTGTTTTTCGGTAAATTTTTTTTTCATAAAGTGTCGCTTTTGAGTAAAGTTAAGAAATTTTTAACATATTTATAAACGTTTGTTTAAGAATTTTAAATTAATTCCAAATTATAGTATTTTTGATGATGGAATTTTTTGATTTTCACCATCATAAAAAAAATGTCTGCGACGGTATCTATAATCTGGATATCGGAGATACTATACCCAGTATATTTTATTCTGCGGGTATTCATCCAAAAGATATTGATCCGGACAAGATTGAGGTGCAGTTCAACTGGTTGGATTCCGTAATTCATGACAATTGCCTTACTATAGGAGAATGTGGCCTTGACAGCCTTGTTCCGGTTGATATGAAAATCCAGGAAAGTGTATTTTTAAGACAGATCAAATTGGCGAATGAATTAAAAAAGCCGATGGTTATTCATTGTGTCCGAAAATTCTACGAAGTCATTTCATTTAAAAAAAAGGCAGAACAGCCTATGATTATTCATGGTTTTAATAAAAAACAAAGCATCGCTGAAGATCTCCTAAAGAATAATTTCTATTTGAGTTTTGGAAAAGCTGTTTTGTATAATTTATCTTTGCAAAATATTTTGAAAATTACTGCTTTAGATAAAATCTTTTTAGAAACCGATAACGATGATTTTAATATTGAGTTATTGTACAGCAAAGTTTCGGAAATAAAAGGTATTTCTCGGGAAAACTTAAACAAACAAATTTTAGAAAATTTAGAGACGATAAAAAATGGATAAGTATTGGTTGGAAAGAACAGAGCTTCTTATTAAGGAAGAAGGACTCGAAAAGTTGAATAAAGCGACTGTTCTTGTAGTAGGATTAGGTGGAGTAGGCTCGTTTGCCGCTGAATTTTTAGCAAGATCCGGGGTCGGAAATATGACGATTGTAGATGGCGATACGGTAGATATCACAAACATTAACAGACAATTACCGGCATTACATTCTACTATCGGAAAGCACAAGGTTGAAATCGTTGCTGAAAGACTCTTAGATATTAACCCAAAACTTAATTTAATAACTATCAATGAGTTTTTAAATCCTGAAAGAATGGATCAGATCCTTGATGAAAACAAATTTGATTATATTCTCGATTGTATTGATAGCGTAACTCCAAAGCTTACATTGTTAATTGCTGCAAGAAGAAGAAAAATTAAGATCGTAAGTTCTATGGGAGCGGGTGGAAAAACAGATCCAAGCAAAGTAATGGTGAGAGACATCAGCAAAACCCACAACTGTTATCTGGCCAAGCAGGTTAGAAAAAGGCTTAAAAAGGAAAAAATAAATAAAGGCATCCGTTGTGTTTTCTCTAATGAACTTCAAAATGAAGAAAGTTTGAAAATGACAGATGGAACAAATTACAAAAGGTCTTTTTATGGGACTATCAGCTATATACCAGCCATTTTTGGATTGTATGCAGCGGCGGAAGTTATTAATCATTTAGTAAAAAAAGGCTAATGCAGAATTTCAGATACCCAAAGGAGGAAAAACTCAAAAAGACCATTGAAATCACCTTGCTTTTCGAAAAAGGTAAATGGAGAACCCATGGGAATCTGAGAATTATTTTACTTAAGGACAAACCCAATTTACCTGTTGAAGTTTCTAAATTCGGGGTTTCCGTATCTAAAAGGTATTTTAAAAAAGCAGTTCACAGAAACCGGATCAAAAGATTATTGAGAGAATGCTATCGCTTACATAAAGATCTTTTTAAAGAATCTTTTGGAGAAAAGACGATGGCCATGCTTTTTTGGATCTCCCCTGAACTTCCGCAAAAGTTCCAGGATGTAGAAGCCCAGTTCATCAAACTATGCCAGGCTCAGAAAAAACAGTAAACTCCTCATATTGTCTGTAATTTTCAGATAAGCTTACAATAGTTTTTGTAACTTTAGGGAACACAACCAATTTGAAAATTAATATGTTAGACAATATTCCCTATCTCCCTTATGTATTAAGTGCATTCATTGGCATTGGCCTGTCCGCAGCAACAGGCTTCAGGGTATTCCTTCCTCTGTTTGCCGTAAGCCTGGCATCCTACTTACACTGGATCCCTATGAATGATCAATTTGAATGGCTTGCCGGGCTCCCAACGCTTATTACAACAGGCATTGCTACGATCGCAGAAATTTTAACCTATTATATTCCATTTATTGATCATCTGCTGGATACACTGTCTGTTCCATTGGCAACTATTGCAGGATCCATCCTTTTTGCAAGCCAGTTTGCCGATTTTGGAACATTTCCGCAATGGGCATTGGCTATTATTGCCGGAGGCGGAACTGCCGCAACAATCAGTTCCGGATTTGCAGGAATCAGGGCTGCCTCCACAGCCACCACAGGAGGCTTAGGCAATTCTATTGTAGGGACCACTGAAACAGCAGGAGCAGGAATTATGTCCGTTCTGGCCATGGCCGTTCCTGTTATTGCGGCTATACTGGCTGTTATTTTAGTAATTATGGTAATTGTTGTGGGACGTAAGGCCTGGCAAAAATTAAAACGCAGTAAACAGACTATTGATAAAGTATAAAAAATACAGAAGGCTGAATATGAATTCAGCCTTCTGTATTTTTATTCGAACGAACTGTTTTATAAATGGCGTAAGCAAAAGGGAAAAAAACCGATGCATAAGACATTTTCAGCCCTTTATAAAACTCTTTTGGGGGATAAAATAAAAATGAAAGTAAGAATCCTAAAACAAGAAATCTAACAATCAGTACTATTACTCTCTTATCCATTTTTAAATTTTAATTTTTCCCTCTTATATCTTTTACTTCCTGTATTTTATCTTCAAAATACGATTTCTTTTCAGGATGTTTACCTGCTAATATTTCAAAAGCTTTTATTGCCTTTGTATATAGTTTTTGTTCAATATATAATCGGGCAAGCGTTTCTGTCATTAAATGCGAGATATCATCGTTTTTCTCTTTTACAACGAAGTTGCTCTCATCTTTTAACTGGCTTATTTTAGGATTATTCTCAATGAATGATTCAATCACTTTATTTTTAAGCTCAGCTTTATCCTTTTCAGGATCTTTCTCAGTACGATCTATCTTTAACCAACTCTGCCATGTATTGATAAATCCCGGAACATTGCTGTCAGCAGGATCCGCAGTGGCCTCTTCCACATGAGGTTTCTCAGATGCAAGATCTTCCGTATTGTTATCATTTTCTTCATCATTCTTAGTAGCCATCGTCCAGCTTGAAATATCTGAGCTGAAGAAAGAAACATTCATCACAGGGGCTTCTTCTTTATTTTCTTCTACAGAAGCTGCCTGAGATATTTCTGATTCTTCCTGAACGGGTTCCTGCTCTTCTATATCCTCTTTAACAATATGGTGCGTTGTCTCTTCTTTTGGTGCTTGTTCTTCTTCAGGAAGTTCTGCCGGTACAACTTCTTCTTTGGGTTGAGAAACAGGTGCCGGTTTATTGATAAGTGAATCGGGAGTATGGGATTCGAAACTCATAGGCTTCCATTCTGATTTCACTTCTGTGGCAATTCGAGGTTCTGATTCTTCCTGGTGAGCTTCAGCTTTGATCTCTTCTGAAGGATTAGTCACTTCGTGCACCGGTTCAGCTTTCTGTATCTCTTCCGCTTCCATTCCTTTTTCAACTTCAGGATGAAAACTCTGCGTTTCTGAAAAATTAATATCACGACTCAGAATTTCTGGTTCCGGATCTCGTTTTTCCTCAGTGACAGCCTTAGTTGCCTTCATTTTCTTTTCTACCTCTTCAATAAGCCTTCTCATTTCTTCTTCGTGCTTATTGAATCCCTGTTGTGCAACTTCAGCAACAGCAAGCTCATCGTTGCTGCCAGATTCAATCTTCACTTCTGGCATAAAGGAATCAGTACCATGGAAACTCAATTCCGAATCATCGGTTATTTCTTCTTTTTCAACAGGGGATGTAATCTGATCCTCATTGATTATTTCTTCCGGGGTATAAGTTTGTGACTCAGGTTCAGTAAAATCCTGATTTTCATCCGAAGTAAGCTCTGTCTCTTCTGTATCCCTAACTTCAATAATTTCAGCTTCAGAAGAAGTCGCCGTTTCTATTTCCTCTGCATTTATTTCTGGGGACTCTTCTACTTTATCCTCTTTAGCCGGTAATTGCTCAGTAATTTCTTTTTCTAAAGGTAAATTTTCAGGGAGTATTTGCTTTTGTGTAACTATCGTTCCTGATTCCAGCGTAGATTCTAAGTCAATTGTTTCGATATTGTTATCATCTAGGAAGTTTTCCTCTCCTTCAAACAAAATTCTGTTTCGTTCACCGTTTACATAAATATGTTTAATTTCCGGAAGTGGTGCCGGCAGCTTGTTAGTTGCTTCTTCTTTAGCCTGTATCTTCTCAGGTAGCTCTTCCCTTTTGATCGGGAAGCTTTTACTTTTAGGAAAATACCTTGAAGCATTTTCTTTATTCGTTACCACTTTATTTTCAGGAGCTGCAGGTTTCGTTTTTTCCTGAATTTTACCATTTATAAGCTGATAAAGGATCTTCTTATCAGTGGTATAAGCTGCAGTTGTAGACAATTCCTTCTGATAGTTTTCCTGATCATAAAGATGGATACCATATAAATGTAAAGCTCTTATATTCTGAATGTAGGGAAAAGAATTAATTTCTTCTTTCAAAAGATGAAGATCTTCCGATTGAATGTTTTTGGGGTTCTTTAATAATTCTAAAACTCTGCTATTCATCTTACCAGTTCGCTACAATATCGTTAAATATCTTATTAATGATTCTTTCGTTTACAATTTTAACCTGCGAGGTTTCTATCGCACTTTGAGACAAGCTGCTGTTGAATACAGCTTCATCTGAATATGTACGGTCAAAACTCAGGTCAGGATGAAGTTTATTCTCATAATGCACTTTTACAGTGATCGTTAGCTTATTTTGAGATTCTTGTATAACTCCTCCCGTAGCTGTTGTCTGAGTATTGGAGCTAATAGTAGTAGGAGTAATAGAATAGTCTGTAATTTCTCCTTCCACTAAGATGTCCGCATTCTCTTTTGTTCCTTTTAGTGTCGTTCTTTGTAGAAAACGATTTTGAATATCGGTAGAAAACTGCTGAGATAAAGTAGGATTTACTAAAGCCGCATTATTGGGAAATTCATTAATCTGAATCGTTTTCTCGTCTTTTAAAGACGATCCGGTAAAACTATAACACGAGTTTAGGGTACTTAAGCAAAGTAACAAAAACCCAACAATTTTCAGGCGCATTATACTGATATTCTTAATGTTAAAATTCATTTTTCGTTCCGATTTCTTTTATTTCATCATATTCTATCTGCTGGATTGCATCCTCAAACGCAAAGTAATGGGTTGTATAAAAATAAGGCATTGTGATAAAAATACCAATACCACAAAGAAGTATTCCTATCTGGGACAGAAACCAAACAATAATCGCAAATAAAAAGATAGTCAAGAGATTATTCCTGGTCATAATCCTCGACATGATCCATGCTGTTTTTATATCATTAACCTTTTTAAGAGATATGAGCCCCGGAATATAAAACCCAAGTAAAGCTACAATAAAAACAGCAATTACAATGAGGAATATATAAAGGACCATAAATAATCCGAATGCGGGCGGAACAGCATCTCCATCCACTACAGAAGTAAAAGGAATAAAAATAAACATCGGAATATAAAGAGCGAAAACTCCACCTATAATGATTAACTGTACGATAAAATAAGGTAAAAAATCATCGAAATTAAAAATTTCACCTGCGCTCACCTGTTCTCCTTTATTGACTTTCCGGCAATATTTGTAAAAATTACCCATTGCCAGTAGTCCACAAAAAGGTATAATTGACATTACCATACACAAAATGTAAGCTACTATAAAATTCCCAAAATCTTTCTTTAAAAGTTCCAGGCCTTTGCTCAGGTAATCGTTTAGTTTAAATTCGACAGGCCTTGCCTTATTATTCATCATACTTAGTCTTCTAGATTATATTGTTTTATCTTTCTGTATAGTGTTCTTTGTGAAATGCCCAACTCATCAGCCGCTTTATTCCTACGTCCCTTATGCTTCTCTAATGCTTTAATAATCAAATCTTTTTCATTATTTTGAAGCGAAAGCGATTCCGGCTTATTTTCTTCAATCTCTATATCCTGAATGTCTTCATAACTATCATCGGGAGTCGAAATAATGGTTGGAGTCTGAACTACAGGATGATTATCTTCAAAATAGAGTAGAGAATTAGCATTAGTATTTTGCTGTGAATCCGAAGTATAAAGTCTGTTGATCAAAGTTTTTTCCTGGGAACTTAGATCGCCAGCTCCTCTGTTTTTTATTAATTCAGAAGTCAGAGATCTCAGATCATTGATATCATTCCTCATATCAAACAGGATTTTATACATAATCTCTCTTTCGTTTCCGAAGTCACTCTGCTTCTGAGCGTTAGGCGTATTAACAACCATTGGCAAATGGCTTTCGGTCGGTATGTACTCCGCCAGTTTTTCAACGCTTATATTTCTTTCTCTTTCCACCACGGTCATCTGCTCAACTAAGTTTCTTAACTGACGTACATTCCCGGGAAAGCTATAATTTTCTATATAATGAACTGCACTTGGCTCTAAAACCAACTCAGGCATTCTGTATTTTTCAGCAAAATCGATTGCAAACTTTCTGAAAAGCAGATGAATATCTCCTTTTCTATCTCTCAAAGGCGGCATATCGATCTGCACGGTATTCAAACGATAAAATAAATCTTCGCGGAACCGTCCGTCCTGGATCGCCTTCATCATATTTACATTGGTTGCAGCAACAATCCTCACATTGGTCTTTTGTACCTGAGAAGATCCAACCTTCATAAATTCTCCACTTTCTAAAACCCTCAAAAGGCGGACTTGTGTTTGCAAAGGAAGTTCACCCACCTCATCCAGGAATATTGTTCCGCCATCTGCCACTTCAAAATAACCTTTTCTAGTTGCTGTAGCTCCGGTAAACGCTCCTTTTTCATGTCCAAATAATTCGGAATCAATGGTTCCTTCCGGAATAGCACCGCAATTGACAACGATGTAAGGCTGATGTTTTCTTCTGGATTCTGAATGAATAATCTTAGGGATAAATTCTTTTCCTACTCCGCTTTCCCCAATGACCAGAACGGAAATGTCTGTTGGTGCCACCTGAATAGATTTTTCCAAGGCACGGTTTAATGCAGGAAAATTACCAATTATTCCAAAACGGTTTTTTATATTTTGTAACTCGTTACTCATAAGTAAATTAGATTATTGATCTTAAATTTCGCCTACCTTCAATTTTGTTTTAGTAAGCATCATTAATTTGTTTAAATAAAAAAAGTTTAAATTTTAATTTTAACTTATTATATCCAAATAATCTTTGTTTCTGATTTTGGAAACTTTACTTTTAAAGTTGAAAGCTTTAGCAGATGCATATCCAGACCCTTTTTTCTCAAAATTCCTTAGAATCTCATCATATTTTCCAGCTTCACCTCTACCTCCACTCTCATTAAAACCCGGATTATGATCTCTATTTGAACTAAGATCTCCGGCGTTTTGCTTTTGGCTGATTGCGGTGTAGTGAATTTTATGCTTTCTCTCGGAAAGATGAGATCCTTCACAATCCTGAGAACTTAAAAACTGATGATAGACATCATAAAGCCTATGAATATTGGTATTTTCAGCAGAACAGGTTGTGTTTTGTGCTGAAATATTACTGCAGATTATTACCAATAAAACACTCAGGCAATATTTATGAAGCTTTTCCATTGTCTATTTTATGGTTATTGATAATAATTTATAGTTTATAATTTACTCCTGTAAAAAGTAGATTAGTTTTTAACTGTTTCCCCTAAAAGCGTGCCTTGTGTATTGTCAAATACAAAAACATCCACAATGTCACCTATCTTTTGACCTTCCAGCATATCGAATACACAAACAGCATTCTGGGAATTTCTTCCCTTCCATTGATTTTTATTCTTTTTGGAAACTCCTTCAATGAGAATCTGATGCACTCTTCCTACATAGGATTTCATCCTTTTTTTAGAAAGCTCTCCCTGTAAAGCGATAACCTCCGCCAAACGTCTCTGTTTAACATCTGCAGGAATATTATCTTCCATCTTTTTATGGGCCGGAGTACCAGGCCTTTCAGAGTAAGCAAACATATATCCATAGTCATACTCTACCTCTCTCATCAGGCTTAGGGTATCCTGGTGATCCTCTTCAGTTTCATTACAAAAACCAATGATCATATCCTGGGAAAAAGAGATATCAGGAACAATTTCCTTAGCTTTTCTGATAAGTTCCAGATATTCTTCTCTGGTGTGCTGTCTGTTCATTGCAGCCAGCATATTATTACTTCCACTTTGTACCGGAAGATGCACATATTTACAAATGTTCTCATGCTTAGCCATGACCCTGAATACATCAAGACTCATATCCTGAGGGTTGGAAGTAGAGAATCTTATTCTCATTTCCGGAACCGCTTGAGCAACTAAACCAAGCAGCTGAGCAAAATCAACGGCCGTAGCTTTCTGCATTTCAGAAGCTTTTGCAAAATCTTTTTTCGGGCCCCCTCCATACCACAGGTAAGAATCTACGTTCTGCCCCAAAAGGGTAATTTCTTTATATCCGCTATTCCAAAGATCTTTACATTCTTCAAGAATTGAATGTGGATCACGGCTTCTTTCTCTTCCTCTTGTAAAAGGAACAACACAGAAGGTACACATGTTATCACAACCCCTTGTAATAGTTACAAACGCGGTTACTCCATTTCCACCCAGACGGACAGGATTTATATCTGCATAGGTTTCTTCTTTGGACAAAATAACATTGATCGCGTCCCTGCCATCTTCTGTTTCCTTTAATAAATTAGGCAGATCCCTGTAGGCATCAGGTCCTACAACAAGATCAACAAGCTGTTCCTCTTCGAGAAACTTAGTTTTTAATCTCTCCGCCATGCATCCAAGAACACCCACCGTCATATTTGGCCGTTCTTTCTTGAGGCTTTTAAACTGAGAAAGACGCATCCTTACGGTCTGTTCAGCCTTCTCACGTATAGAACAAGTATTTAAAAGAATGAGGTCTGCTTCTTCTACTTTAAGGGTGGTATTATATCCCTGTTCATTAAGGATAGAAGCAACAATCTCAGAATCAGAGAAATTCATCTGACAGCCGTAGCTTTCTAAAAATAATTTTTTAGAATTCCCAACTTTTTCAGCAATAGCAAAAGCTTCTCCCTGTTTCGTTTCGTCTATATATTTTTCCTGCACAATAATCAATTTAAGTTTTAAATCACAAAGTTAAAGCACTCCCTTCAACTTTAGAATGCTAAACTTTTATAATCAATTTGCAAAGATACAAAATATTGTGACAGAATGGCAGGATTATCTTTTCTAAAAAGAAGGGCTTCAAGATACAGCCAATCAATTGGATTATATAAATATTTTAATTGTCTTTAAACAATAGATACACAATGATTCTCCATAAAAATAACCTTAATAAAAAGGGACTATAAATCCGTAGCCATAGATGATAAATTCATTTTTATCTTTATCTGAGAAGTTACGGGTCTATTATTACAGGTAGCAGGTATCCAGTTCTTTTTGATTCTCCTTACAATATATTTCATATCATCAAAAAAATATTTCGCTGTTCGCAACCTTTGGAGAACCATCTATCCCTACAACCTTGCCAGTTTCATTGATGGTTATGGTAAAATTGAAATCCCCGTTCAGTACATAAAAGTCAGAATTAAGATAATTGTACATATATTTTCGCAGCGTTTCTTTGTAAACTGATGCCCCTCCTTTATAGGCTGCCGTTTTAAAGTCAGTACAGTTTTTAATTGCAATCTGTAATAAGGATTCCTTGATATCAATTTTTAAAATATTCTTATTGGTTTCCGTAATAAAAGAATCATCCCGATCTTCAACATCCTGTTGCCCAAATAAAAAAACAGATATTAAAAGCGATAAAAATAAAATCAAAACCTTCATATGACCAGATTTATAACTCTAAATAAAATTAACACAAACGTTTTATTATTGCATCACAAGATCTTCTTTAGCCTTACTTCCGGTTTCTTTAAGCAATACTGAAATAAAAATTGCCAGAACAATTCCACCTATCCAAAACAACACAGAATTATGGAAATGCTCTTCTCCCGGTGCTATCCCTAAATTCTTCCCAAACCATCGGCTAAATAGGGGACTTAATAAGGTAGTTACTCCAAACGTAATAAAATTAATTGCTCCCGTAGCACTTCCTTTAACATAATCAGGATTAGCCTCTTTAATGACAGAATAAGGAATCATTGCCGCTCCTGAACCTAATCCAAAAATAAACATACTCACTTTTGCCGGGTACAGGTCCGGTAAGTAAATTAATTGAAGCAAACTTAAGATCATCAAAGCGGCCCCTCCAAAAAGTACAGGCTTTCTTTTTCCTAGCCTATCGGTTATAAATCCCAAAAGAGGACATCCAAAAACCCATCCAAAGGCAACCATAGCACTTGTGATAGCGGCTTCATGAAAAATAAACCCTTTATCTTTTTGGAAAAACGCTACTGCCCAGGTCATGGCAAATATGGTCGTCGGTGCAAATAGCAATCCTGAAATCACTCCACATAACCAGGATTGGGGATTTGTAAACACGATTTTATACGGTTCTAAATAACCTACCGGTTTTGACACTCCCGATGATTGTTCAGATCTTTTTTCTTTAGGAATAACAAAGAATAATCCTAATGCTGTAATCACTGTTATAATTCCCGACCATAACCAAAAGCTATCAATATTCACTCCTTCTTCCACCCAGGGCCCTACCACAAACTGTCCGGCAGTTCCACCCAACATTCCTACGCATTGGGTAACTCCGATTGCCGTTGCCAAAGATTTTGACGAAAACCCCTTACTTGCAAGATAAACACATCCAGGAAAGGCAAAAGCACAACCTGCACCCTGCAGTAATCTTCCTGAAATTCCGGCAATTTGAGAAGACAACAGAAATAATAAACATCCTATCCCTAATATCAGCGCTCCGGTAAAAAGGGATTTTTTTCCTCCGAATTTATCTAGAGCGATTCCGGCAATCAGACTACAGGTGGAATAAGTATAGTAATAGGTGCCTACCATGCTGATCAGCTTCAACTCTGTTGTATTGAAATTATTGATCAGCTGTGGAATCATTACTGCCGGAGCAGATCTGATCACATAGTCTAAAAAATAAAATACAAGTCCAAATATCCAAGCAACAACATACAGTTTCTTTAAAGAATTATCCATTACAATAATCCTTTAATGTGCTTATAATTACTCTTTACGGTTTCAAGAACTTCTTCCATTTTACCACCCAACATCAGCTGAGCCATAGACTTGGTCATCCCTACCACCTGATCAAAATCTATTTTTGGCGGCAATGCCAGGGCATTAGGATTCGTAAAGATATTTAAAAGATAAGGTCCGTTATAGTTCAGACATTCTTCAATAGCACTCTCAACCTCTTCCGGTTTATGAACATTTTTTCCAGGATAGCCCATTGCCTGCGCAACCATTGCAAAATCAGGATTGATCATATCCGTTTCGTTATCCGGCATCCCTCCTACTTCCATTTCCAGCTTTACCATGCCCAAAGCCCTGTTGTTAAAAACGATCAGCTTAACCGGAAGCTTATATTGGAAAATTGTAGCCATATCTCCCAGTAACATCGACAGTCCGCCATCTCCACACATGGCAATCACCTGCCTGCCCGGGTATGCCAATGATGCTCCGATAGCCATCGGCATCGCATTTGCCATGGATCCATGGTTAAAAGAGCCCAGCATTTTACGCTCTCCTGTACCCGTTATAAATCTTGCTCCCCAAACACAGCACATTCCGGTATCCACGGTGAAAATTGCATCATTTTTTGCAATCCTGTCTAAAGTATGCGCAACGTATTCCGGTTGTATGGCATCTTCTTTTCCTGAATCTCTTACATAAGTAAGTTGATTTTCTTTTACTTTTTCGTAAAACTCAAGTTGCTGATTCAGGAAATGAACATCTGTTTTTTCTTTTAAAAGGGGCATTAATGCTTTAATAGTCTCTTTGACATCTCCTGCAAGACCCAATTCCAGTTTAGCTCTTCGTCCTAATCTTTCAGGACTTTCATCGACTTGGACAATCTTATTTTTTACAGGCATAAACTTCTCATAAGGAAAATCTGTTCCCAAGAGAAGAACCAGATCCGCATCATGCATGGCATGATAAGCAGAAGGAAAACCAAGCAGACCCGTGAGTCCTACTTCATAGGGATTATTAGGCTGAATCGCCATTTTTCCTCTGAAAGAATATCCGACAGGAGCTTTTAAATATTGTGATAATCCTATTACTTCCGCATTCGCCTTTTCAGCTCCAATCCCACAATAGATGGTCACCTTTTCGCTTTCGTTGATAAGTTTTGCCAGGTTATTCAATTCCTCGTCCGATGGACGAATAACCGGATTCGTTCTAAATATCTGAGCGGAAGTTGTCGCCTCTTCTGCATCCAGTTCAGAAACATCTCCCGGAAGGCCAATTACGGCAACTCCTTTTTTGGAAATAGCATGCTGAATCGCGGTCTGCACTGTTCTTTGAACCTGTTCAGGTCTGGTAATCATCTGATTGTAATAGCTGCAATCGTCAAATAACTTTATCGTATTCGTTTCCTGAAAATAATCCATCCCCATTTCCTCACTCGGAATCGTAGATGCAATTACCAACATAGGTACATGGGACCGGTGCGCCTCGTAAACGCCATTAATAAGATGTACATGTCCGGGGCCACAGCTTCCGGCACAAACGGCAAAACCATCAAGTTCCGCTTCTGCGGCGGCGGCATATGCTCCAACTTCTTCATGTCTCACATGAATCCATTCAATGCTGCTCTTTTTAACCGCTATATTTAAATGATTAAGACTATCACCTGTTACTGCATAAATTCTTTTCACATTTGCGTTCTCAAGCATTTCAACAATTTGTTCTGCTATATTTTTTGCCATAATTAATATTTTTTGGTACTTATTATTTTTGGAAATAAAGAAAAAGGGAAATAGATGATTGAGATTTTTCGGGTTTGAAAATCTATATCCCTATCAAATTTAATGATTTATTTTAGGAACCCCATCGGTATAGTCTGTTAATTTACCTTAATTAACATCTAAAAAAAGCTCCGCAATTTCTTGCGGAGCTTATCATATTTTAATTAAATTACTTCAATCTGATTTCTCAAAAGATCTTCAAACTCGTCTCTCTTACGAATAAGATGAGCCTTTCCATCTAAGAAAAGTACTTCTGCGGGCTTCAGTCTGGAGTTGAAGTTCGAACTCATTTCAAAACCATAGGCTCCTGCAGTATGGAAGGCTAGAATATCTCCTTCTTTCACTTCATTTAATTTTCTATCCCAGGCAAATGTGTCCGTTTCACAGATATTTCCGACCACAGTATAAATCCTTTCAGGACCTTTTTGGTTCGATAAATTCTCAATAGTATGGTAAGAATCATAAAACATAGGACGGATCAGGTGATTGAATCCTGAATTAACCCCTACAAAAACCGTTGCTGTAGTTTGCTTGATAACATTAGCTTTTACCAAAAGATAACCACTTTTCCCAACAAGGAATTTTCCGGGCTCAAACCATAATTCAAATTTTTTACCTGTATTTTTAGAAAAATCGGCAATTACTTTCTCAACTTTTTTACCCAGTGTTTTCACGTCTGTCTCCATCTCACTTTCCTGATAAGGAATTTTGAAACCGCTTCCCATATCAAGGTATTTCAAATTAGGAAAATGCTCAGAAAGCTCTAACATAATATCCAATGCCTGTAAAAAAACATCCGGATCTTTGATCTCACTTCCTGTATCCATGTGAAGACCTTCAACATTAAGGTTGGTACTCTTCATTACCCTTTCGATATGACGAACCTGGTGAATAGAAATACCGAACTTGCTATCGATATGACCTGTGGATATTTTATAATTTCCTCCAGCAAAAATATGAGGATTGATTCTTACGAGAATCGGATAAGTATCTCCGTATTTATTTCCAAATTGCTCAAGAATAGAGATATTATCAATATTAATGTGCACTCCATATTGCATCGCTTCTTCAATTTCAGCAAGATCCACACAATTTGGGGTAAACAATATTTTTTCTTTAGTAAATCCTGCCTTTAAACCAAGCTTTACTTCGTTAATAGAAACACAATCCAAAGAAGCACCCAGGTTCTTGACATACTTTAGAATGTTGATGTTAGTCAATGCCTTTGCGGCATAAAAGAACTTTGTGTGTTTTAAAAAAGAAGATGTAAGTTTTTCATATTGAGTTTTGATAGATTCAGCATCATAAACATACACCGGGGTGCCAAACTCATTGGCAATCTTTAATAATTCTTTTGAATTCATAATTTCATTTTAACATAAAAAAAAGCAGATTCTTTCCTCAAGAGTCCGCCACATTAACTATTTTTTATGCAAGACAACTCTTTTAAATATTCCAAACCTTAGAGAACTTTATAGCTCCCTTTTTTCCAGTTTTAATTTGCTTAAAATATTGCATTGCTTATTTTTATTTTTGCAAAAATACTATTTATTTTTTTATTCTATCCAAATTGATTTGAAAAGCCTCCACCTTACTTTTTATCATTTAGGCAACGGGAGTGTCTCAAAATCACCGCGAAGCAGTGCTAACTGTAAATCATTAATCAGGTCAGAAGCAGGTAAAGGCAGGTCGATTTTCAGCTTGGAGAGCCTGCTCAGAGTCTGAATCTGTGTAAACAGTTCATAAAAACCGTATGAAACAACTTTACCATTTTCAATAATTAAAAATAATTTCTCACCCAATTTCCTTCCTGAGCCAAGCCATAGCTCATTCCGGTTTTTAAAATCAATCTTTCTTTTAAAAATACTAATATCATCATATTCTCTCTGGCCGCCAATAAACTGGATTGCTTTTGATCCTTGTGTAAAAGACCTGAACTTCAGAATAGGTTTATCTTCTTTGTTCAGTTTATTTTTCTCAACAATATATTTATCGTTTCTATGATAAAGGCCAAAAGGTAAAATTTCTCTCCTCTTGATATTTTTTGAATTGAGTATCAATCTGGCAATAATATCATTTCCAGTAAGTTCGAAACTAATCTGTTCTACCTCATTCTGTATCGTTTCCCATTTTTTGGATTTCGAATTAAATACTTTTTTTGAAAACTTATTGATATCCTGAACATACTCTGAAAGAATGATTTTTCCAGCTGCATTCTGAAAATACACAAACCCTCTTTCATTAGGTAAATCCTGCGTTAACAGCTTGATTTTGTTGATATAAGTCTTAGCATTGGATTCATCGTGATGTTTTTGTATAATCTCATTCTCAGTATCCTTTGAAACCAGCAGCCTGAATAACTCCAAAGTAGCCCTCGCGTCTCCGTCTGCCCTGTGATGATTGGTTAAAGGAATTCCAAGAGATTTTACAAGCTTACCCAGCGAATAGCTTGCTTCATCAGGAATGAGCTTTTTAGCTAATGGAATAGTATCTAAAGTATTGATTTTAAAATCATAACCAAGGCTTTTAAAAGATTGCCGAAGCATTCTGTAATCAAAATCAATATTATGCCCGACCAAAGTAGTATTTTGGGTAATTTCAATGACTCTTTTTGCAATTTCATGAAATTTCGGAGCCGTTTTAACCATTTTAGGAGTAATCCCTGTCAGCTTTTGTACAAACGGAGTAATATCACTTTCCGGATTCACCAAAGAAATGAACTGGTCAACAATTTTCTGCCCGTCATACCGATAAATGGCAATATCTATAATGCATTCATGTCTATAACCTGCACCATTACTTTCTATATCTATAATTGAATACATTTAACCTGATGTTATAATATTTCTTCTGTTGCGGATTTTAATAATTTTTGTCATTAAAAGTCCGAAAATTAGCGTTAAAAAACTAAGTACATAACCCATGCCATACGTCCAAAGAGGCTGCATCATCGCATTTTGACCGTCTTTAACCATGGACACAAAAATGGCAAAAATAATATATAAACTGATAAGGCCCATAGTGCCTCCAAACAATTCATACATCCGTTTTTTATTGAGCAGTAAAGGCAATCCCGCTAAAATAACAAAAATTATATCAAATATTCCAAAGTGGTTATGAATGGTATCCATTATGAGATTAACCGAAGCTAATCCGATACAATAAAAAGATGATACATTTTTCATGGTTATTAGATAAGAATTGCACTAATGTTTTTATTATCTCCTTCTTCCTCCCAGACCAAACATTCCCAAAACTGCTTTTGCTCCTTCACGCATCAATGTGCTGGTAAAAGTTCTTCCTGCTTTGCTCTGTAATACCTGTTCAAACATCCCTGGCTCTTCCTTTACCGGCTTTGCTCTTTGTGTTGGAGCCGGATTCTGTGCCGCCTGCTCCATTCTTGCCGTTAATATCTCATAAGCCGATTCTTTATCTATCGCTTCTTCATATTTAGCAACCAAAGCAGAATTTCCTGTTAATTCCGAAACCTCAGCATCATTCAAGACATCCATTCTCGATTCCGGAGAAATCAGGTAAGTCTGAACCAGAGGAGTAGGAATTCCTTTTTCATCCAACGCCGTTACAAAAGCTTCTCCAATTCCCAGATTCTGAATCAGATTAGAAGCATTATAAAATTCTGTTGTAGGATAGTTTTCCACTGCTTTTGAAATCTCTTTTTTATCTTTTGCAGTAAATCCTCTCAAAGCATGTTGAATTTTTAATCCTAACTGAGAAAGAACATTCTCAGGAACATCTCCGGGAATCTGGGTAATAAAATAAATACCCACCCCTTTTGAACGGATTAATTTAACCATTGTTTCAATTTGTGAAAGCAATGCCTTAGAAGCTTCATTAAAAATTAAATGCGCTTCATCAATAAATAAAACTAATTTAGGTTTTCCGCTATCTCCTTCTTCAGGAAATGTCATATAAATTTCCGCAAAGAGAGAAAGCATAAATGTTGAAAACAGCTGTGGTTTATTTTGTATATCGGCAACCCTTAAGATATTTACAACTCCTTTTCCATCCCTTGTCTCAAGTAAATCCTGAACATCAAAGCTCAGCTCACCGAAGAAATCAGCTGCTCCCTGTTGTTCTAAAGCGACTATCGATCTTAGAATAGTTCCCAAAGAAGCAGATGCTATTGATCCGTAATTGGAAGATAATTCTGCTTTGCCTTCTGCATTATCCGTCACATATTGCAGGACTTTTTTCAGGTCATTTAGGTCGATTAAAGGAAGCCCTTTATCATCACAATATTTAAAAACAATTGACATAATACTCTGCTGGGTATCATTCAACTGTAAAATCTTGCTCAATAAAACCGGACCGAATTCTGTGACGGTAGCTCTCAATTTCACACCCTTACCCCCGGAAATACTCATTAATTCAACCGGAAAGGCTTGTGGATTATATGGAAGCTGGGTTTTTGCATATCTTTCTTCTATAATGGGATTCATTTCACCTGCTTCTGCAATTCCTGAGAAATCTCCTTTAATATCTAAAACTAAAGACGGAATCCCGGCATGTGATAACTGTTCCGCAAATACCTGAAGAGTTTTTGTTTTTCCTGTTCCGGTGGCTCCCGCAATAAGGCCATGCCTGTTGATTGTTTTTAAAGGAATGGTTACATTCACTTCGGTAACTACCTCCCCATCAAGCATACCTTTTCCTAATATAATATGATCTCCTTTCGGAGTATACCTAGCACTTAATTCATCAATAAATTGTTTTTTATCTGCCATTTGATTTTTTTTAACTTATAAATATAAAATTTTTTACAAAATATTAAGTCAACAAACTTGTATTCTTGCGAAGTTCTCTGATTAATTATTTCGTATTTCTTTTAAACAGACCCATTTCCTGTACGTAATTATTTTTGTTTTTTAAGCATGACAAAAAACAGTCTACAAATTTAGTATTTTAATAATCTGCCCTTTCTTGTTGAAAATAAATAACTTTCGATTCCTAAAACCCGGCAAAACCATTTAAATTGAAAGAAACTATCATTCAGATTTAACATTTCGTTTACAATTCATCTAATACTTTGTATCTTTAACTGAAATTTAATTTAAAACTAAGCAAATGAAAGTTGAACAAATATATACGGGCTGTCTAGCTCAGGGAGCCTATTATATTGTCTCAGAAAACGAAGCTGCAATTATAGATCCTCTAAGAGAGGTAAAACCATATCTGGATCGTCTTGAGAAAGACCATGTAACTTTAAAATATATTTTTGAAACACATTTCCATGCCGATTTTGTTTCCGGACACCTGGATTTAAGTAAAAAGACTGGTGCTCCTATTATTTACGGACCTACTGCTAAGCCGGAATTTGAAGCAACAATTGCTGAAGATTATCAAATTTTTGAAATTGGAAAAGTAAAAATAAAGGTTTTGCATACTCCGGGCCATACCATGGAAAGTACCACCTATCTTTTAATAGATGAAAATGGTGTTGAAACAGCAATTTTCACGGGTGATACTTTATTTTTAGGAGATGTTGGCCGTCCGGATCTCGCTCAGAAAGCAACTAATCTCACGCAGGAGGACCTTGCGGGAATATTATATGAGAGTCTTCATAGCAAGATTATACCTTTAGCAGATACCATCACTGTTTATCCTGCACATGGAGCCGGTTCTGCCTGTGGAAAAAACATGCAGAAAGAAACAGTTGACACCCTTGGGAACCAAAAACGAACCAACTACGCTTTAAACCAACCCGATAAAGAATCTTTTATAAAAGAAGTTTTGGATGGCCTTACTGCCCCACCGAAATATTTTGGAATGAATGTAGCTTTAAATAAAGGAGGCTATGAAAGCATAGATACCGTAATGGATAAAGGTCTTAATCCAATTTCTGTAGAAGATTTTGAGATCATCGCTGAAGATTCCGGAGCACTTATTTTAGATACCAGAAGCGCTGCCGATTTCCATAAAGGCTTTATTCCTAATTCCATTAATATCGGACTGAAAGGAGATTTTGCTCCTTGGGTAGGAACATTGATCGTAGACGTAAAACATCCGCTGTTATTGGTTTCAGATGAAGGAACCGAAGAAGAAGTGATTACCCGGTTAAGCAGAGTTGGATTTGATAACGTTTTAGGGTATTTGAATGGAGGTTTTCAGTCATGGCAGAATGCCAATAAAGAAACTGATGAGATTAAAAGGATTTCTCCTTCAGAATTTGTAGAAGAATTCAATGATCAGTCTACGGTTATTGATGTCAGAAAACTGACTGAATATGCAGCTGAACATATTGATAACGCATTTAATAAGCCGTTAGACTCCATCAGCGACTGGATCAGTTCGATTGATGACTCGGAACATTTCTTCCTTCATTGCGCAGGAGGATATAGAAGCATGATTGCCGCAAGCATTCTTAACTCACACGGAATCAGAAACTTTACTGAAATCGAAGGCGGTTTTAACGGAATTAAAAAAACGGAAAAACTACCCACTTCGGATTTTGTCTGCCAGTCGAAAACATTGTAAATTAACGAATGAGAAATAAGGTTTGCGGATTTATTTTTGCTGTATCTGTAACGTTAAGTGCATGTAAAACTTCAAGCATATCGAAGAATAATGCCCCAGCTGATATTAAACAAATAGTAAACAGTAGTGATGTTACTTTGATAGACGTTAGAATTCCGGAGCAGTATAAGGAAGGAACAGCAAAAGATGCAATCAACATCCCGCTTGCTGAGATTCAAAATAATATTGAGTCCTTAAAAGGCAAAAAAGTAGTGGTTTTTTGCAACAAAGGAATCCAGGCGGACCAGGCAGTAGAGATTTTAAAGAAAAACGGAGTGGAAGCCTATGACGGGACAAGCTGGAAAAATGTAAAGGCAATCCAGAAAGAGGCTGATAGCCCCAAATAATAAAAACACCAAAAATCATGTCAGAAAAATTTAAAGAATTAATTAATTCCGAAAGACCTGTTTTAATTGACTTTTTTGCGACCTGGTGCCAACCGTGTAAGGTTCAGTCGTCAGTACTCACAACAGTTAAAGAAAATGTAGGTGAAGGAGCAAGAATTATTAAAGTAGACGTAGACCAGTATCCGGCTATTGCTTCACAATATGGAGTTCGTGGTGTCCCTACTTTGGCTATATTTAAACACGGAGAACTTTTGTGGAAAGAAAGTGGCGTACATGACGTCAATACTTTAACCCAATTGCTGAAACAATATGAATAAAGCTGTGAAATTTCACAGCTTTTTTATTTCGATAATTACATCTGAATTGAAAATTGATCCCGGTCATTCAAAAACTGGAAATGCTTTCTGAAATCCAAAAGCTCATTCATATTCAATTCTGCAGACACAATATTCTTTTCTTTTTGGGCAATGTCTCTTCCATCAGCAAAAAAACAATGTGAGCTTTCCTGATAGAATAAATTATTTCCATCGGTTCCTATCCTGTTCAATCCAAAAACGTATGATAAATTTTCAATAGCCCTGGCTTTCAGCAAGTGCTCCCAGGCTCCCACTCGCTTCTCCGGCCAATTGGCTACATAAAAGATTGCATCATAATCATCATTATTTCTTGCAAAAACAGGAAAACGAAGATCGTAGCAAACCTGAAGCAAAATGCGGAATCCTTTATATTCAACAATAACCCTTTCTTTTCCTGGGGTATACACCTTATCCTCTCCAGAGAAAGAGAACAAATGTCTTTTATCATAAAAAACAACTGACGAATCAGGCTTTACGAAATACAACCTGTTGTAAAATTTCCCATCTTGTTCTACAGGAGCACTTCCACAAAAAGCGGATCCTTTCTCTTTTGACATCTTGTGTAAGAAACTTAAAGCTTCCTCATTACGGTCTGAAACCTCAGAAGCATCCATACAAAAACCTGTTGAGAACATTTCGGGTAAAAGAAAAATATCAGCATCCTGATTATTTAATTCCTCTTCTATTAAACGAAAGTTACTTTCCTTATCTTTCCAGATAATATCTAAATTTAATCCTTTAATTTTCATAAAAGTCGTTCAAAATCTTGTATAAAAATAGGATTTTTAATCGGTTTCGGTTCTATTTTTGTAGCTGATTATTCTTAATTAATAGAACTAAAGTGTAATATTTATGAAGAAATTGGTTTTTATTTTAGCGGTCTTCTTCTTTGGAACTGCCGTAAATGCCCAGGCATGGACAGGAAAGGGTGATCAGAAAGTGCAATTGGGATTCAGTGCATGGGGATATGGAACAGGAATTACAGGGACTTATGATTACGGGCTCAATAAACTTATATCAGTTGGTGCCGGGCTGAACGGCTACTTTAGCGGATATAAAAATAATGACAATGACAACAAGGTCTTCATCTTTGGAAGGCTTAATTTTCATTTAAAAGAAGCATTACAGCTCCCTGAAAAGCTGGACATTTATCCCGGAGTTGATCTTGGGGTTCTCGGAAAAGATTTTGGAATCGGCGCCCATATCGGTGCCCGTTACTTTTTCACTGAGAGAATCGGTGTATTTGCAGAAGTTGGAAACAATGGCAGCCTGGGGGTTTCCCTTAATTTGTAAAAACAGTCTTAATATATGACAAAGCTTCTCTATATGAGGAGCTTTTTTATTTGGCATAGTTTTGATAATTGTTACCTTTGCAAATTAAAATCTAAAATTTATTAATGGAATTAGCAATTAAAATTTTTCAATTCATATTAAGCATTTCTATCTTAGTCGTTCTTCATGAACTGGGGCATTTTTTGCCCGCCAAATGGTTCAAAACCAAAGTAGAAAAGTTTTATTTATTTTTCGATCCTTGGTTTTCTATCGCAAAGAAAAAAATCGGTGAAACAGAATACGGTATCGGATGGCTTCCTTTTGGAGGCTACGTGAAAATCGCCGGAATGGTTGATGAAAGCATGGATACCGAACAATTAAAACAACCGGCACAACCATGGGAATTCCGTGCAAAACCGGCTTGGCAGAGACTTATCATTATGTTGGGAGGAGTTACGGTAAACTTTTTCCTTGCGTGGTTAATTTATAGCTGCCTTTCTCTTTTTAATGGAGAAATGTACACAGATCTTACAAAATTTGACAATGGTATCGGCGTAACAGATGCCGGTAAAAAAATGGGATTCCAAAATGGTGATAAAATTGTCTCTATCGATGGAAAACCAGCAGAAAGATTGGAAAATTCAGCTATTAATATACTTTTTAGTGATCATGTTACTGTTCTTAGAGGGGGCAAGGAAATTACATTCAAAGTGAATGAAGATGGTGTAGCTGATGTTATCAGACAAAGAGAAGCAAAGCTTTATATCACTCCCAGAATTCCGATGATCATTGATTCTTTAGCAACTCCTTCTTCAAAAGCTTCAGGATTGGCGAAAGGCGATAGAATTGTAGCCATCAATGGGAAACCAACTCCTTTCTTCGACGAGGTAAGTTCGACATTAGCTGAAAATAAAGGAAAAACAGTAAGCATTGAGGTTAATCGTGGTACTGAAAAGCAAACTATCTCCGCACCAGTAGATAAAAATGGTAAATTAGGAATTGCTGTTGACCAAAAAAGTCTTGCAAGTGTAGTTACTGACAAAAAATACTCTTTCGGAGAATCTATTCCAAGAGGTTTTGAAAGAACCATTGAAGCTTTAACCATGCAGGTAAAGCAGTTCAAAATTATGTTCAACTCTAAAATTCAAGGATACAAAAATGTAGGTGGACCTATTGCAATTGTAAAATCTATGCCCGTAAATAAGGCAGCAGATGGTAGCTTTGCGATTAACTGGCCTGCGTTCTGGAGCTTTACAGCAATGTTTTCGATCTGGCTGGCATTCCTGAATCTTATTCCTATTCCAGGATTAGATGGGGGACACGTTTTATTTACATTGTATGAAATTATTTTCGGAAAACCAGTTCCTCAAAAAGTATTGGAAAATGCACAAATGATTGGTGTTATCTTTCTGTTAGGCTTAATGTTACTGATTTTCGGAAGCGATATCTTTAAAATATTCACAGGAAAATTATAATATTTTTTAAATTTTCAAAAGAAAAATTTGCCTGGTATAAATATTCGTCCTATATTTGCACCACTTAAAAACAAAGGACATTCCTCCTTAGCTCAGTTGGTTAGAGCATCTGACTGTTAATCAGAGGGTCGCTGGTTCGAGCCCAGCAGGAGGAGCTGAAAATCAGAGAGTTACAGAATTGAAAACTGTAACTCTTTTTTATTTGCACAAAATTTGCATAAAAAATCAGCATTTTTAATATTTTTTTCAACATCGATTTGCACAACCTTTGCACAAACTCCAAAATTTTCAATTTAAATCTTTGAACAATAGATAACTACAAATTTTTAATAAACAGCCTAAAAATACTGTTTAACACTGTCAAAACTTTAACTTACATGAAACACAGATAGAAATAAAACTAAAATCTACAAATAACCACTGACAAAAAGAAAAGCAAACCACAAGACCGCACAAAACAAAAACAACTGTATGAAAAAGTTGTATAGAAAAGAGGGGACAGAGAAAAAAAACACTCTGACCCATAGGGTGTAAACAGATAGTAGGTAGAATGTTTACTCCTATATTTTGGTGTAGAATTGCTGTAAATTCTTCTATAAATGAATTGATTTGATTTTCCAAACTTTTTATGTTAGGCAATTGGGTAGATATATATTCACCACTCCCCTTCATACTGTATTGATATTTTAAAAAATTATTGAAGGAGAAAATCAAACTACCCTCACACAATTACAAAAATTCATATATTAGTGGCTCAAATTTTATCGAAAATAAAGCGTAGCTTTTATTCTGTTATAGGAAATCTGGTACATTTCAAATACATCACAGAATAAACAGTTGATGCCTCCACCTAAGGCGTGGTAGGTTATTCCTGTTTGTGATGTATGGTTTACCAGAACCTCCTATAGCAAATTGAGTTTAGCCTCCACGCTGTTTGCTTTTATTAACCTTTCACTTTGGAAAAGTTTGTAGCTATTGACAACGGTATTGAAGAAAAGGAAGTAACCATTATCAGGGCACAAAATGGTTTTGGCAGTGGTATTTATACAGCGTGTATAAAAGGTCAACCTATCAAATATCAGAAAATAGGAACTATCTTTATGAGAGAAGGAAACAATCCATTTAAAAATAATTAAGACCAACCTTCAAATTCATTCAAAACGGGAAATTTTGGAGAAAAAAAACAAATATAAGACGACATATTTTGACGCTCATTAAAAGTATATTCGCCTGTAAATTAAGTAAATTAAAACATTACGGAAAACCCTAAACTGTGAATTAAAAAATATTTATATATTAGCTAACTTAAAATTATAAACATTAAATGAAAAACAAATTTATTTCAAAGCTACTTCTCTTAGTAGCATTTAGCATCTTGCTGTATTCCTGTATGCATGATGATCTAAATTCTTCAGCCGAAAATTCACCTTCAAAAAAATATAATTCTAAAAGTGTGTGGAAAGAAGATGAGACCTACATTAAAAATGTAATGAAAATTTATCAGGAAAATGAATCTGAAATTAAAAAAGTAAACGGAACTCCTCTTTGGGGTTATGCTATGACAATGGGGCATACTGACGAAAGCTTTTTGATTGTCCCTATTGCAAGCGGCAAAACAATTGTATCTTGTTTAAAAGTTCCTAGGAATGGAAATTATATCACATTTATCAATGATACCGATCCCGAACATATCAAATTTTTCCAAGGTTATACGACAATACAAAAGAGAAAGGCTATTAAGCAAGAACAAATGAGTTCTGAATCCGCAAGGGGTATTGTACAGTGTGCTGTTAGTACCGTGTCAATGTGGTATCCTAATAGTGAAACAAATCCAGATGCAGGTGGGCATTGGGAGACTCAATATATTACTACATGTAGTGAAATTGGGGGTGGTGACACACCTACAAATCCTAATCCTGAAGGACCTACTTATCCTTATCCTGGGGGCGGTGGCGGTGGTGGAGGAACTGGTAGTAACAGTTCAAACACCTGCCAAAAAATAAAAGATAAACAGAATAATACTAAATATAGTCAAAAATATGATGCTCTTAATAAGTCAGAGATATTCAATAAAGATAGCGAAAGGGGATTTTATGAGTTGCAACCGCCAGTTGGTGTTAATGTCGAGTCTGGTTTTGTCCAAGTAGACGGACCTCCAGGAAGTACAGGATTAGATCTACCAGCTAATACCGATCGTATTACAGGCTTATTTCATACTCATAATAACGTAGAAGGAAGTGTAAAAATATTTTCCCCTACAGATGTTAGAACTTTTGTGAATATTTTTGTATCAAATGCAAAAGTATTTTTGGGGAATTATGCAGACGCTTATTCGACTGTTGTTACATCTTCAGGAAGTTATACTTTAAAATATTCTTTAATGACTTCACCTCCCGGGGTAACTCGTGATACAGGTAAGATATGGAATGAATGGTATAAACGAGAGATGAGTAGAGCTGTAAGCCCTGAAGATGGAAGTATTGATCAAAGTAAGGTTGAACAAATATTTATGCAATTTTTAAATGATGTTGTCAAAATTGAGGGCTTAGAAATTTTTAAAGTAACTTCGAACACATCTGAAAAATTAACATATAACCCAACAACAAAAGTTGTCACTTCTGTACCTTGTCCTTAACTTAAAAATTCAAAAAATGAAAAATATAATTTTAATCGCAATCTTTATTATCAGCCTTACTTGTAATGCTCAAGAATACCCTTTAACAACAACAGAAGTTCCGTCCAACGCCTACATAAAAGATCTTAATAATCAACTTCCTGCATTTGATGGCTCATGGAAAGGAACTTGGAAAAATAAAACTTTTCTGGTTAACTTTAAAAAAGTAAAGTATTATTTTACTCATTTGCAAAATAACCCCTATTATCAAGATATATTAATCGGTAAATTCCAAGTGAAAGATGCAAATGGAAACATTTTATTTGATAATTTAAATATCCCTGATAATCAAGCTAAAATAGAAGGAAGTAGAATGTTTACTAATGGTACTTATTCCTTATCATATCTTGATAGTGATTTGTGTGATAAAATGGGTTTTATAAGAATAGCATTTACTAATTCAACCAAAACGCAAATGATATTAAAATATAGTGAAGTGAGTGATTTAATAGAGCCTAGTTGTTTCTTTTATGGCAAGCCGGGCGATCAAAGGCCAGAACCAATACCAAAAGAAATTATTTTAACAAAACAATAATATAATACCACCTTAAAGGGGTGGTATTTTTATATTACGGGAAAAGTAATATATTTTTCTGGGCTATACCTTTCATAAGAATAATTACATAGATCGAATGGGGAAATAATAGTAAGATACAACCCATAAGAATGTTTTCAACAACAGGTGCTGAAGCTTTAATGACAATTTACATTCTCTAGTATGTTAATTGAGGGAGTAAAAAATTAATAAGTACAGGAACAGGTAGTTTAGGAAATAAGCTAATTGATAATTCAGTTATACTATATCCTGACTTAAAAATAGGCAGTAATGAACTTTCAAATTTTAGCATAAATCAATCTTTATCAATTTTGGTAAAGGTTTTTTTATTACAACTTTCAATCTCCATGAAGATTTACAGCTTCGATAATTATTTTTCATATCGCTTTTTATCAAAACTTAGAAATTATACTCAACATTGTGGATTATCAACAGGCTCAATCAATTTGACAGATAATGTAAATGGATACAAATTAAAACTCTCCTTACTTAGAGATGATTTATTAGGACACTTCGAATCTTGGAGGTTGAATGTAAAACCTGATCTTCAAAATCAAGATAGCCAATTTGATATACTTCCACTACTTGAAGAAAAAACTGAATTACTCAGAGATGTTAACCCTAAAACGAACTCGTTAATTTTACGAAAACTCAAATATCAAGGTGAGAATTTACTTAAATTAATTGAAGAAAAACAGATAAAGGGAAAAGGCATTCCTTGTCAATTAAGAGTTTTTGGGGATGTAGATCCTCCAACCATGCAAATAAAACGGTTTCCTTATGAAATAATCACAAAAATTACAGGAGTGCAAATAAACATGATCTACCACAAAGAATAGATAGGATCACAAGATTTTTATATATTTCCAATTATTAAAAAAATTAAATTCTATCACCTCATCAAGTGTATAATAATTTACATCAAGAGGAAGAAAATTTAATTTCTCTACGATTATTTGTAATACCTTAATATCGTTAGAATTATTATAAACAAATAATATATCAATATCATTATAATCTGGAGTTATAAGAATAGATCCAAAAAGAAAAATTTGCACTCTATCACTAGATTCTAATTCTGAAAATTCTTTTTGGAAAAGCTCTATTATAAAGTTTAAGTCCATACTCTGTTTAAATCACCTAGAAGTTCACCCCATTTCAGGATTTTTAGATTTTTAGATTCAGCAAAAATGGAAGCACTTTCAGAAATTCCTCCATTTGGATTTGCTTTTAATACTGCTTGAAAAGCATTTTTGTATTTGTCAATAGAATCTCTCATATTTTGTATAGTAATATTGTAATCTTCCAATGATAAAATAGTAATACTATCTCCAAAATGTCTGTGAATTAAATATCTATTATTATCTAATCTTTCCACACTCTTAACTCTATCGTGCTGGCGTAATCCTTGCAAAATAAATTTAACTGTTGGATTTAAATAAGGAAAATTATCATTTTGAGAAATTACTCTAAAAAGATCTTTAAAATCACCTATTACAATTTCAGATTCCTCCAAAAAAGTATAGACACTACCATCGATAATAACGTCCTTATTTGTTGCTAAGACAAAATTGACATCTATGTTTTCAATCCTAGTTTTAATTTTACCAGTATCAATATTAGTATCTTTAATACAAATAGCATTAAATAAAACTCCATTTTTTCTCATGATATGCAAGACACCATCTTTAATATCAATAGATTCTATATAATTTTTATTCTGCAGTTTGCTTTTTATCCATTCAAAAGGGTCCATAATCTACGTAAAAATTTGAGTTATTTCAGAGGGAAATTGTTGACCATCAATAACAACATTATTTAAATGTCTATTTTCTAAGTCTATTATATGTTGTTTAAATATATTGAAAGTTACTCTTTCGCCCTCATTTAATAGGGAATAATTTACCTCAATTATGTTAAGAATTTTTCTATTGTTTGGTAAAATATATTTATGAACTTTATCTATCCATAATACTGGGATTTCACTTTCAGGATTCATATTATTTTCATTTTGCGGGCCATAGTTCTCAAAGATTGCTTTATTCTCATCAAAATAAGGTAAAACCAACCTATGTGCGTCTATACGAGAGCCAACTTCCTTTATTTCAAACAACTTTTTGATTTTATCTGAATGCTGTTGTTTCCATTCTTTTAATAACTCTACAGGATAATCTTTTTCAGCCTTATCGATAGCAGTATGACAAGATGGACAAAGCAAAATCAAGTTTTGAAAATTCCCTTTTTCTTCTTGAGAAATCCCTTTTTTCCTAGGTCCATCTTCGCCCGCACTAATGATATGAGCCATCTCTGCAATGTGAAAGCTTGTTTCTTCCAGATTAAAAAACAAACCAACATTACAATGTGGATTTTGACAATATCCTCCTGAATCAGCAAATAAAAGCAATTTAGTGTGAGGATTTGGATTTGCTTTACCACGAGAACAAGCCATATTATTTATATTAGTTTATCACCACATTTGAATAATCGAAAAATAAATGAAATACAGAAAAGTTATCTTTATTTTCATTTAATTTTTTATGCGTGGACTTATAGGAGCCTTCAAAATCTGAACTAATTTTAATAAGTTTTAGTTCTTGAGTCGTAATTAATTTTTCACAAGACTGTAAAGATTGTAAGCATTCATTAACCTTTATACAAATAGAAGAATGAGTTATCTTAGAATTTTCTATAAATCCTATTTGTCCTTCGAAAGGTAATCTTTTTGATGTGTAAATTCTATCTGAAAACTTTTCAGTATCTAAAACATAGTCTTTCGAATCACTGTCGATTGTAATTCTTTTACATTCAATAGCAAAATATACGGAATCATCCTGCAAATCATTTTTCAATGGTGAATATTCAATTTTTATGTCAATTGGATCATCATGAAGTAGTCTATCTGTTTGACTATGATAAGTCTCGGTTGATTCTCGATTAATTATTGTATATTGATTAATACCTTCAGAGTTAAGTAAATTTATATTTTTCCTTAAATAATCATCAACCAAGCCATTTCGTAAAAAATTTTCTTGCTTTATTTTACCTCTTGTAGAGTAGTTATATTTTTTACCATCTTTTAACATGAGCTGATAGCAAGAAACAACATATTGTAATATCTTTCTGACATGAGATTCTACTACTCTACTAGAACCTGACTTAAAACCAACAGCACCATTAATCATCGGCAGAAGAATTTAATCGTTCTAATTCCGCTTCTTGAATAGCTTGTTTAAATTCAGCAACATCATACCATGCCATTGCAGGATGCCAACATTTATATTCATTAGGCTTAATAATGTAGAATGAATCACTCTCAAAACCTTTTATATCTTTTTGAATGTAAAGATTTTTTGAGGGGTCTCTACTATTGGTTATTTTTTCAATACTCAAATTATTAGCTAACTTTTCCAAAACTTCTTTTTCGTTGGAATTCTGGTGATAATATATTTTTGTTTTTGGTTTTATGTCCGTAATAATAAAATTCATCGCAATGAAATGTCTCATTGGGAAGATTTCTATTTTTACAAATTCATCATAATATATTTTTTCAAATTCTTTAATGTAAATATTAGCATAGCTTTCTAATACATTTTCTTTATTTCTATGGTCAGCACTATTAAAATTAATTATAAGGTTTTGCTTACTTTGTTGAAACTGATAACGAGAAATGTTTAAAGTATAATCTATCAAATCTTTTTCGTAATCTTTAACATCGTAAGATTTATAAACGCTTTCATTAATAATTTTAAGAAGAGATTGGTTTCCAATTGGTTCACCTAGTTTAAAATCTTTAAAAAAATCAATGTAATATTTTATGAGTAATTTTGCATTATCAATTAATATTTTCTCTTCTTCTTGTTTAAAATCTTTCAATGGAAGGTTTAATAATTCTTCATCAAATCTAATTGCAGGTCTCGTTCCTACTCCCCAAGCTCCAGATATTAGAAAAAGATAGTACTTACTAAAATCTGATTTGAA
Organism: Chryseobacterium sp. Chry.R1; assembly: GCF_039645525.1. Taxonomy (NCBI): domain Bacteria; kingdom Pseudomonadati; phylum Bacteroidota; class Flavobacteriia; order Flavobacteriales; family Weeksellaceae; genus Chryseobacterium; species Chryseobacterium sp. Chry.R1. The sequence continues at coordinate 1,220,945 of NZ_CP151793.1, read as the reverse complement.
AAGTGCATAAAGCAACATTATCAAGTTTTCATTTTGAGATGAAACCGAAAATATTCCTTTTCTAAAAACAAAATCATCATTAGAATATGAAATAAGAGGTTCTGTCTCATTTAGTGTTTGCTCTTTAAATAATATCTTATGTCCTAAAAAAATATTTTTATCCCTCCCTCTTGATAAGAAAACATCTTCTTTTTTTAAAGTTTCATTTGTATTAATATATGTAAATCCCTGTTGTATTTGACTGTTTTCAACTATGGTCATTCCAATTAAATCAAGAAAATACTGAGCCTTTTGTCCTCTTTCAATACCAGCTCCTTTAAAAACAGTTTTATTATCTATTAAGGATTTAATATTTGAAAGTTTAATTTTTTTTAAAAACTTTAAATCTAAGTAACTACCATACAAAGCTACTTTAAACATCCAATCATTTTCTAAAAAATCTTTTTGCAACAAGTCTTTTTGGTCAAATTTTTCAATTACTAACATCTTGAAATATTTGATAAAACGATTATACTTAACAGATTGATGTTTTATAATATTATTTAAATAATCTTCTTTTTTAGAAAGTTTATAATATATAATGCTTGCAGGGCTATTTTTCTTTTCAAAAATCAATCTTCTTACTGGAGATAGATCGAAAAACTTTTTAATACAATATGTAGTTAAAAATTCGTCTTTAAAACTTCTCGTTTTGTCAGAAACATTATAAAATATAGTACTTGTAACAATTAATGCCGATTTGGTTTCCTCAGACATAAAATCTTTAGTTCTCAAAAGAAATGATTGTGCTATTTCAAATCTACCAACCGTTATTTTATTATTTTTTATCCAATTAACATGAATACTATCTTCTTTTTTACTTTTCCATGGTGGATTACCCAATATGAAATCTGGTGTGTTTTGTGCCACCACTTTATTAAACTCATGGGTAGTATCAAAAAAGTTAGCTTCAAATAAATTAGTCCCTAATAAGTTTGGAAAAGGATATTTATCAATATCTTTTGGCTGTTGATAATCTAATAATGCAATATATATTGAGAAACAAGTAACCTTTAATGCCTCTAGATTTATATCAATTCCATAAAGGTTATTCTTAGCAATTTCCCTAATTCTATTACTAAACTTTTTCTTGTTCTCAAGACCATTAATTTCAATCTCCTTTTCAATCATTCTTCTTAAAGATTGAACCAAAAATATACCTGAACCTACAGCTACTTCAAAAATTTTGCATTCTGAGGCATTCTTCTTACATAAATATTCATCAACAGTATCTGTTAATATATAATCGACAAGAAATGATGGGGTATATACTGCAGAATCTAAATCTTTTGTCTCATCATCAATTAAAGATTCATAGATACCTGAAATAACTTCAACAGGAATTATTGAAAAATCAAAGATTTCAAAAAAGTAACCTTCAAACAGTGAACCTTGTTGCTCTAATTCACCTTTGAATACATTGGCTAAATAGTTTGATTGAATTTGATTTAATCTAATATCTGTTTCTTTAAATAAAACGCCATTAAATTTTTCATTCAATAGCTCAAACAGTTTATTTAATCTATTGGGGTTAGAAATCAGTAAAATAAAATTTTTTCTTTTATCATTTATGTTTTTGCCTGATATAAAATTATCATCAATTTTAATGTCTCTATCAATTAGGTACCTGATAAAAATTAATCTTAAAATTAACGAATTAGCTGCCTTTTCTTCTAAATGATTAGGTTTTACTTCATCGGTTAGATAGTTTCTGACTTCTTTTATATTTTGAAATAATCTCTGATTTACACGTTTTTGGTTTTCATTTTTTTTACTCAAATATTCATCTTGAAACCAAACCCATGTTTCACCAGATTGTAAATTCCAAAAAGAAAATTTCTCATTTCTTTCTTCTTCAGAAAGCTCTAGTTTTTCAAGGTAACCTTCTTTATTGTCTCTATCTTTAATAAAATTTAATGCATTATAAACAGAAACATCTTCATCTTTGATTACAAATACAATTGGCGAATTATCAAAAGACCATACTTGTTTATGAATTTCAGATTCTTTATTTGAATCTTTGTTTGTCGTTAAGTCAAAGAATAGAATTAGAGGTTGATTATTGAAAACATAGATTGCATCTGGATTTATCCTTTTAATTTTATTTAATATATCAGGATGAAAATCAAAGCCATAAGAGTTTTCATGTTCTTTTTTTAAAAAAACAGACTTATCTAATTGCAACTTTATCAATAACTTATGTAATTCAGAATTTCTCACCTTACTTGCAAATTTACAATAAATTGCTTGAAATCGTTTCATTCCTCTACACATTTTCCGTGTAAAATCTTACACTCTCTATTTTTTCAGATCAAGTGTAATTTTATAAGAAAATGACTGGTTTTACTACAACTACACTATAGTAAAACCAATCACTCTCTTTAATTCTCTATAACAATTGGATAATTTTCATCACAATCTTTAAATAACTCATCAAACTTCTGAATAACCATACTTTTAAGATAAATAAAGGTTTTATCTAACTTTTTAGCCTTAATATAATTTTTTAATCTAGATATTTGCAACTTATTATTAAATAATTATAAGAGGAAATATTTTGTAGCGCAAAGTATGACAACATATCCCCAGGAATATCTAATTATCTCATGAAAAGAATCTTTATTTCGTTATTAGCAGCCTTTGCTAGCATTCAAGTTTCAGCACAGGAAAAATCTTATTTTTTATCAAGTCCTTCATTAAGCCCGGATGGGAAAACCGCTTATTTTGCTTATGATGGAGACATCTGGAAAGTGGACTCCAATGGCGGAAACGCTTCAAGAATCACAGCCCTGGAGGGAGAGGAAATTAATCCACGCATTTCTCCAGACGGAAAATGGCTTGCATTCAGTTCCAATCAATACGGAAATTATGACGTGTATGTGATGCCTGCTGAAGGAGGAAGCATTAAACAGTTAACATTTCACACAGGAAAAGATGAAATAGAAAACTGGGGATGGGACAGTAAAACTATTTATTTTACCTCAAACAGGAATAATAACTTTGGAAGTTTTAAAACTACTATTGAAGGCAAAACACCACAAAAGCTTTTCAACAATTACTTTAATAATACAAACGGCCTGGCAGAAACTCCTGCGGGTGAATATCTTTTCACAAGTTCATCAGAAAGCGCCAATCAGGTACATCGCAAACACTATAAAGGAGAAAACAATCCTGATATTTTAGGTTATAATCCCAAGAACAATTCCTTTAAACAATATACGAACTATGCAGGAAAAGATTTTAATCCGAGCGTAGATAAAAATGGGACTATTTATTTTATTTCTGATGAAAATAACAATGAATATAATCTTTATGAACTTAAAAATGGCAAAAAGGCACCTTTAACACAATTTGAAACCTCTATTAAAAAGCCATTTGTTTCAGCTAACGGATCCAAAGTAATATTTGAAAAAGATTATCAGCTTTACACCTATGACGTAGCTACAAAAGATATAAAAGCTCTTAATATAAGCCTTAACACAAATAAAACACTGGAGAAAGAACAAAATTTTAATATAGAAAATAATATTTCTTATTATGATATTTCATCAGATGGTAAGAAAATAGCTTTTGTGAGCCGTGGTGTTCTTTTTGTTTCTGATATTGAAGGAAAGTTTACACAACAGATATCTGACGGAAAGGAACGTGTAATGGAAGTAAAATGGCTGAAGGACAATCGCACATTACTTTTTAACCAGACTTACCAGGGATATCAAAACTGGTTTAGTATTGCTGCAGACGGAAAAGGCCAGGTAAAGCAATTAACTACTGATTTGCGTAACAACCGCAATATAACCCTGAATAACGACCTTTCAAAAGCTGTGTATTTAAGTGGTCGTGATGAAGTAAGATTAATGGACTTAAAGAGTTTACACTCTACAACTATCGTAAAAGATGAAATCTGGGCTTTTCAAAATTCAAAACCTTCTTTTTCTCCCAATAACGAATACGTACTGTTCTCTGCAAAAAGAAATTTTGAACTGGACATCTTTGTTTATCATATCGGAAAAGGCAAAATCATAAATCTTACCAACACCGGCGTTTCAGAGGAAGATCCTTTTTGGTCACCCAATGGTAAGTATATTTATTTTACAAGTGACCGAACGAACCCTTCTTATCCGCTAGGTATGCAGAAATCTAATATTTACAGAATGGCGCTGGATTGGTTTGATGAGCCTTACAAATCTGAAAGATTCGATAAGCTATTTACTGAGGAGGTAAAGAAACCTGAAACGACAAAGGAAAACAAGGATAAAAAAGAAGAAGACAAAGAAAAAAAGGAAGAAAAAGAAATTGTTGTAAAAGAATTGAAAATTAATCCTGAAAACACTTTGGAAAGGATTGAGCTGATTACAGACAGGTATGGATACCAGGAAGATCCTACCGTTTTCATGGACGACAAAAAGGAAATTTTATTCTTTAATTCCAATCAGGATAATGGAAAGAAACAACTTTTCAAAAAGGTTTTCACGGATTTTGAAACCGCTAAATCAGAAAAGGTTTTCGATAAAGAAGCCAGCTATATCATCAAAAATGACAAGTCTTTTTTTACATTAATAGAAGGTAACATTTATAAAATGGCCATAGCAACATTAAAGCCAGAAAAGATAAATATCCAGTATACTTTTAACAAAAACCTCGCTTCTGAATTTACCCAGATGTATGATGAAACATGGACTGGGGTTGAAGAAAATTTCTATGATGAAAAATTCCATGGCATCAACTGGAAAGCAAAAAAGGAGCAGTATGCTAAATATCTTCCGTATATCAATAACAGAAATGATCTGCGAATTTTATTGAATGACCTGTTGGGAGAACTCAATTCTTCACATACGGGATTTTCCTCAACAGGAAAGGAAGAAACCAGATATCTGAATTATTTTACCAATGAAACAGGGATTATCTTTAAAAAGGACCAGCCTTATAGTGTAGAAGGTATTGTAAGAAAATCACCCGCTTTCCGTTCCGGGGTTGACATTAAAGCAGGAGATCAATTGATTGCTGTAAATGGAAAAAATATTGACGTACACGAAAATCGTGAATCTTATTTTACAAGTCCTAAAAAGCAGGAAGAAGTTATTCTTACTTTCACACGCAATGGCAAGGACATCACCACCAAGGTACATCCGATTTCAAATACAGAATTAAAAGGACTTTTGTATGACGAATGGATATTCAATAATCGGCAACGCGTAAATCAGATGAGCAACAGCCGCATTGCCTATTCATATATGAAAAATATGACTACTGATGAACTGGACCGCTTCCTTCTGGATATGGTGGAGCAGGAAATTCAAAAAGAAGCTGTTATTCTCGATTTACGCTATAATACGGGCGGAAACGTTCATGATAAAGTATTAAATTTCCTTTCTCAAAAACCTTATTTACAATGGAAATACCGGGAAGGAAAAATGACCACACAGCCCAATTTCGCACCTTCCGGAAAGCCTATTGTTCTTTTGATCAACGAAGCTTCGCTGAGTGATGCCGAAATGACCGCTGCCGGTTTCAAGGCTCTGAAATTAGGAAAAATCATTGGCCAGGACACCTATCGATGGATTATCTTCACTTCCGGAAAAAGTCTTGTAGATGGCTCTTATTATAGGCTTCCTGTATGGGGAACGTATACTCTGGATGGCCAGAACCTGGAAAAAACAGGTGTAAAACCGGACATCTATATTAAAAACACATTCATAGACCGACAGCAAGATCATGACCCGCAACTGGAAAGAGCGGTACAGGAAATCCTTAAAGATTTAAAGAAATAAAAAAACAAGACTTACAGAAATGTAGGTCTTGTTTTTTGCATGTATTTTGCTTAATATCAACTAAAAACAGACAAATGCCTTATTTATCCAGGATTTATTTAAACGAAGACCATCCGAAGGATTTTCCCTTCAACCTTCCTTTTTTGAGTAGTGGATTAAATCTCAGACTTCGAAGCAATGTCACTTTCTTTGTTGGTGAAAATGGGATTGGAAAATCAACTTTGCTAGAAGCTATTGCCGAAAAATGCGATTTCAATGTCTCGGGAGGAAATAGAAATCATAATTATAATTTTCATAAAACGGAATCCGAACTGGCAGAACACCTTAAACTTTCATGGGATACCAAAACAGCACAAGGCTTTTTTATGAGGGCAGAAAGCTTTTTTAATTTCGCAACATATATTGATGAAGTAGCCGAAGAAGACAGAAGTGTTTTAGATGCTTACGGGGGAAAATCTCTTCATCAGCAATCCCATGGTGAAGCTTTTTTATCATTATTTCACAACCATTTTCAGAAAGGCATTTATATCCTTGATGAGCCGGAAGCCGCCCTTTCTCCGCAAAGACAACTTTCCCTATTGTCAATTATTCACAAGCTGGAAAAAGCTGGAAAAGCCCAATTCATTATTTCCAGCCATTCACCTATTTTGATGAGCTATCCGGAAGCTGAAGTCTATTTACTGGATGATAAAATTAAACAGATTGATTATAAAGAAACGGAGCATTATCAGTTAACAAAAAGTTTTTTAGAATCCCCGGAATTGTATTTCCGTTATTTATTCGAAGATTACCCCATTTAATAATGACAAGCAAAATATTTCTTGTTGAATTTCAACCTATTTACTTTAAAATCATTGATAATTCAACGTAAAACTTGCTTGATATAAATATTCATATTATATTTGCACCACTTAAAACAAAGGAAAATTCCTCCTTAGCTCAGTTGGTTAGAGCATCTGACTGTTAATCAGAGGGTCGCTGGTTCGAGCCCAGCAGGAGGAGCAAAAAAGACTTACAGAAATGTAGGTCTTTTTTATTTTTCATTCGGAATAAATTCTGTTCTATCCTATTGTCTTTTAAAATCATAGGTCATAATTAATCAAATTGGTCCTGTTATTTTTGTTACATTTGCATTTTTGTAAATACACACGAAATTTTTTTAAATCTTATCCGTTTTAAATAAACAGCATACTTTTTGTTTATGCTAAATGCTTGAAGAAATACCTAATGTTAATTAATAACTCTAAATACCACTATCTCTACCTTTTTCTTTTATTTTCCGGTATTGTATGCGCACAAAATGCTGCAAGTGGCAAAATTGTTGATGCCAAAACCAATAAAGAAGTTACCGGGGTGGATGTATTTATCAATGATAGTAATCAACCTTTTTTAACAACAACTACGGGAGCCTTCAGCGTTCAATCAGACAGTATTATTTACAAATTAAAATTCTTAAGAAAAAGCTATGCCTTGCAAAGTATAGACGTTACTCCAGATAATGCCAATAATATCTTCGTAAAGCTTTCCAAAGAAAAGGTGGAAAACATTGAAGAAGTTGTGATCCATAACGAGAAAACAAAATATAAAAACAAGAAGGAAAATCCCGCTTATGCAATTATGCAGGAAGTATGGAAAAGAAAAAGAAATAATGGTCTAAGTAAATTCGATACCTACACTTATAAGGAATACGAAAAAATACAGTTTGACGCTAATAATCTGGACAGCGCCTTTATGAAGAGAAAGATCTTCAACAAGCTGGATTTTATCTTTGATTATGCCGACTCAACGGCAAGTGGAAAAATGGCTCTGCCCATCTTCCTGAATGAATCAATTTATGAAAATTACGGAGAAAATAAGCCCGGCAAGAAAACCAAAAAGCTTTTAATAGCTCAAAAAACATCTGGTTTTCAGGATAATCAAATTGTAACTTTAACGGCAAAAAATCTCTACAGGGACATCAATATCTATGACAATACCCTGAATTATTTTGATATTGGTTTTCCAAGTCCTGTAGGAACTGATGGTTTTAGTACGTATGACTATAATCTGATCGATACGATTGCTATACATGGTGAGAATGCTTATAAAATCAGGTATCAGCCTAAAAGAACAGAAATTTTAGCATTTCAGGGCTATCTTTATATTGATACCGACACTTATGCAGTTTTAGGAGCGACGTTAAAATCAACACAAAAAATGAATGTAAATTTCGTCAATGGGATTTCCACAGAGCTGGAATACGACAACCCCGACGAAAATACTTTCCTGCCTAGAAAATTTGTAACCGTAGTAGAGCTGACCCCTTTCTCAAAAAAGAAAACATCTAAAAGTATCATCGCTAAAAGAACTGTAGACTATTCGGAATATGAGTTTAACAAGCCACTTGCTCCATCGGTTTTCACCCGAAAGGAGGAAGAGTATGACAATAAATTTGTAGATAAGGATGATACTTACTGGGCTAAAGCGAGACCTGATACGCTATCCAAATCTGAACAGGGAGTCTATGATATGCTTGATAAGCTTCAGAAGGTCCCGAAATTCAACCGGATTGTAAAGTTATATGAAACCCTTGGATCAGGATACTACAACATAACAAAGGGAATAGATTTGGGTCCCATTTTTTCAGTTTATGGAGTAAACGAAGTAGAGGGAGACAGAATAAGACTGGGAGCGAGAAGTTATTTTTCCATGAACGATCCTTGGAGAATCCAGTTTTATACAGCATATGGATTTAAAGATCAGCAGTTCAAATATGGTGTTGAAGCAAAATATATGTTTAATAAAGTCAACCGGTTTATGATCGGAGCTGGCACCAGAAGAGATGTTATGCAGCTCGGTGTTCAGCTAACAACTGATGACGGAATCATGTCTCGTACATTTGCCTCGTCTACAGTCTTCGCAAGGGGAGATAATGCCTCTTTAAGCTCCCTGAATCAAACTAATGTATTTGCTTCTATTGAGCCATGGAAGAACTTTCAAATACGGGTAGATGGAACTATGCAAAGCATCAAATCAGCAAATCCTGACGGCTTCAACCTTATGTATTACAGAAACGGAGAATTAAGAAAAACCGTTAATGATTCCCATGTAACCCTTAGCTTAATAGCAAGACCTGGTGCTAAATTTTCACAAACCGGAGTTGACAGACACGAACATGGAACCTTGGCTCCTACTATTGTTTTAAAGTACACAAGAGGACTGGAAGGCCTGTTTAATGCTGATTTCAATTATAATAAACTACAATTCTTATTTTACAAACCGGTATTAATCGGAAGCTGGGGAAAAACACTAATCAATTTTGAAGCAGGAAAAAACTTCAATACAGTTCCGCTAGCCTTACAAAATATAATTCCCGGAAACCAATCTTATAGTTTGGTAGGAAATACATTTGCACAACTTAATTATTATGAGTTCGTTGCAGATACATATACGACGCTGCATCTGGAACATCATTTCAATGGTAAAATCCTTTCCTATATTCCACTAATCAAGAAACTCAAATTAAGAGAAATAGCATTTATCAGAAGTGCATACGGAACACTGAGCGATGCATCTAAAAAGATTAACGTTGAAGGTTTTAAGTATTCCGCTCCTAGTGATCATATTTATTATGAATACGGTTTCGGAATTGAAAATATTGGATTTGGAAACCTGAGGATCTTCAGGGTAGATTTCAACTGGAGAGGCAACTACCTCAACAGGCCTGACATTTCTACATTTGGTGTAAAAGCAGGATTCCAGGTAGGCTTTTAAAATACTTTAGAAAGACAAATAATTTCCATCTGATCAGCAAGTAAAACATTCAAGAATATCGCATTATTCCGTTATCAAAATAGATTAAAGGCAATATAGGCTACTACAGCTAAGCCGGTTTAGAACAGCCAGAAACACTAGAGGAGATCATTACAGCTCAAGATCAGCAACATCATTTTTTTCAGATCCTTTTATGTAGGCTTTCCCGGATTTTCAAGACAAAATTAGGATATTGAAAAAATTCCAGACCATTTAAATATAAAAAAGCCTCAACAATGTTGAGGCTTTTATTTTATAGAACGCTTAGATTAAGCGTTTGGTTCTACAGATACAAAAGATCTGTTATTTGCTTTCTTTCTGAAAACTACTTTACCGTCTACTAATGCAAACAAAGTATGGTCTTTACCCATTCCCACGTTTTCACCTGGGTGGTGTTGAGTACCTCTCTGTCTGATAATAATATTACCGGCAATAGCTTCTTGTCCACCGAAAATCTTTACACCTAATCTTTTAGAGTGAGATTCTCTACCGTTTTTGGAACTACCGACTCCTTTCTTGTGTGCCATTTTATTTGTAGATTATTATTATTTATTAAGAGCTTTAAATTGATCAATGTTCTTAACGATAGCAGCATCTACTTCTTCGTGAGTAAGAACTTTTTTCTCTAATTCAACTTTAACAGCTTTTCCTAAAGTAATTAAAGTTTCTCTGTTTTCTTTAGACTGAGACAAGTTGTGTTTCTTTAAGTGATAGTTCAACTCATGATCTTCACCAAAGTTAACAGTTGCGTTGTCTGAAAGAACTTCAGCCTTTACTGTTTCTTTTTTAGCTGCTTTCTTTGAACCACCTTCAAATCCAGTGATTCCTGTAATTTGAATTTGAGTTAAAGATTGTCTGTGACCGTTTTTCACTTCATAACCTTTTCTTCTTTTCTTTTTGAAAACGATTACTTTATCAGCTTTAACATGGTCTAAGATCTCTGCTTCTACAGTGATCCCGCTTACAGCTGGGGCGCCTACAGTGATTGTACCGTTTACAGTAAGAAGAACTTTATCGAAAGAAACTTTTCCTCCTTTATCTCCTTTTAAACGGTGTACAAACAACTTCTGGTCTTGCTCAACTTTGTATTGAAGCCCTGCTATTTCTACAATTGCAAACATTGTTTATAAATTTTTAGTTATTTCGAGGTGCAAATATACAAATTATTTTATAAACAGCTTACAATCAAAACAATATTTTTCAAAACAAATGCTTTTTCACCAACGAAGGAATAATTTTAACTATTTATATATTAATTATCTAAAAAATAATTTATACCTTCGTTTTCACCAAAAAAATATTTTATGAAAAGAAACTTTAAATTCTGCTTTTTAGCAGGAGCTATTGCTGTATTATCTTTATCAGCATGTAACGACGACAAAATGGAAGACAACGTCTTACCAAATTCATCCACCGAAAATGCTAAAATTGAACAACCCGGAGACCTTCAGAGAAGCTGCTCTTATGTTGATCAAAACTGGAGTTCTACAGCAGTCCTTTTAACCGGCTTACAAACGAGCGCCGACACCAACTTCATGAACGGGCAAATGACAAAAATTGCCAGTATGTGGGGAAGAAGTAACCCAACATTGCGATTTGTAAACGATCCTTCCAATTTCAACTCCACCTATAATGCTATTTCCTACTCTACAGGAAAAATCTATTATGGTTATGCGATCTACGCTGATGCAAAAAATAAAGGCGGAGATATCGTGAATGCTATGATCCTGGCACATGAATATGGCCACCAACTACAATATGCGTTTAACCTGCCTTCTGTAAATGAATCTACAGCAAGACCTAATGAGCTTGAAGCCGATGGTTTTGCAGGGTATTATTTAAGAAGACCGAACGGGTATAACAAAACTCAATTCTCTGAAATTGCAGCAGCCTATGAATTTGCACAAAGCATCGGAGATTATCAGACCTCAAGTTATAACCATCACGGAACTCCTCCTCAAAGAAGATCTGCTGTTCGTTTAGGCTTCCTGCTTGGACAGTACAGTTTATCTGCGGCTGATTTCGACTATAACTTCTTTTATTACTATCAAGGAGTCCTTAACGGAACCTATAAAATGGGGAAAAATTCAAGAAATCCTGAAATTGACGCTTATATGAGCCAATATATGGACGAGTTAAGAAAAATCCAAACCGGAGAAATTTCTGCTGAAGAGTTTAGAAAACTTTAAACATTCATTATTAACATATTTAGGAAAGGAGGTAAAGTTCGCTTTACCTCTTTTTTATTTTTAAAATTATTTCCAAACTTTATCTATTTTTGAACTTTATCAATTACCATAATGAACAGGGATCTCTACATTGATTTTGCAAAAGGATTAGCAACGCTTTCCATTATATTCATCCACACAGCATTCTGGTCGGGACAGTTTTATATCCCGGCGGAAGTCAGGGTCTTTTCTTTAGTATTTGATGTAGCTTTATTTTATGCATTAAGTGGAATTACATCCGGAGCCAATATTGAGAAAACGTTCTACCGCCTGCTCAAACTACAAATCACCTATATGATTTTTGTAACATTCCTGTTTTTCCTGGATTACTTTTTTAAAGTTTTCGGGTTAAGCTTTTTTTCTGTAGAATGGTTGCAAAACTTTTACTCTACATTCGGCTCAAAATACGCGACAACAAATATATCTACGGAACCTCAATGGCAAAATTTAGGGAACTGGTACCTCCATCAATACACCAATGCCGATACATTCCCCGTAGTAATGGGAAGCTTCTGGTATTTAAAAGTATACTTTATATTAGCTGTTTTCGGTGTATTGATTTTAAGATTCTTCTCTAAACATATTAATTGGTTTATAGGACTGTGTATTGCTTTGACACTAATATTTAATTTATTTCCGTGGTTTTATCCAACAGGCCAGGTGGGATATGTTGCTTTTTATCTTGCGGTTTTCTTAATTGCCAATAGAATGAAGGGAAAGAAAATCCCTTCCCGTATCATCCCCGCACTTTATGCAGCGGTTGGAATTCTGCTAATCTGGATGTTCTGGTATTATGGAAGCGAAATATTTTACAAGATCAATAAAAATAAGTTCCCTCCTAAAACTCCCTATATCATATGGACCCTGTTTTCACTGGTTACGTTATTTGTTTTTTATAACAGATTAAAGATCACAAAAGAAAATTTTATTACTTATATCGGAAAGAATGCAATATTCTTTTATTTTGCACAGGGAATAAGTTCTTCCCTTGTTTATTTTTTAGTCGTTCATTTCAAGCAAGATGTACCGTGGTGGATATTAATGATTTTAATCTATATCACGAATATTATCCTCGCAACAACGATTGCAGGATTTTTAATGAAAGTAGATCGTTTAGGGTGGAATATTTTAGAATTTTTACGAAGAAAGACCGCTTCTTAAATAACTGGAATAAAACAAGATTTGTTATTGTAATTTACTTTAAATTTACAGAAATTTTAAAACATGTTTAAGTTGAAACTTCCCACGGATCCAAGGTGGGCAAATATTGCAGAAGGAAACATTGAAGAAATTTTAACCGATCATGCCTGGTGCGAACAAAAAGCAGCTACAAACGCTATCGGATTGATTACGATGCTTCCGGAACACCCTGAAATTGTAACCGAACTTCTTGCTATTGCACAGGAAGAATTGGATCATTTCAATCAGGTTCATGAGATCATCAAGAGCAGGGGTTACAAGTTCGGAAGAGCAAGGAAAGATGATTATGTAAATGAATTGATGAAGTTCATTATCCAGGGCAGCAGAGAAGACCTTATCGTTGATAAAATGTTATTTGCCGCCATGATAGAAGCAAGAAGCTGCGAGAGATTTAAAGTCCTTACAGAAAATATCAAAGATGAAGGGCTTAAAAATTTTTACCGGGACTTAATGATTTCGGAGGCTAACCATTATACAACTTTCATTAGTTTTGCAAGACAGCTTGGAGATCCCGAAAAAGTAAACAAACGATGGGAGGAGTGGCTGGAATATGAAGCTAAAATTATTAAGTCATACGGCAATAAGGAAAGCATACATGGCTAAACAAAATTAGTAACTGAATACGTTGAAAAAACTGACTTTCGAAAATATCGCCAATTTTTTCCTGAAAAATTTCTTTCAGGGACTTGTTATTATCGGACCTATCGGGCTAACGATATTTGTCATATGGTATGTTGTCACGTCTATTGATAATATAATTCCATCTGTGGCAAAAGAAATACCGGGTTTGGTTTTTGTATCAACTATTTTAATCACCGCACTTTTGGGCTACCTGGGTAATAAATTCGTTGTGGGAAGATTTTTTTTCGACACAATGGACAGCCTGTTGGAAAGAACACCCGGGGTAAAACATATTTATACGCCAACTAAAGATGTAATGTCATCATTTGTTGGTGACAAGAAAAAATTTAATGATCCTGTATGGGTAAAAACCAATGAGCATCCTGAGATCTGGAGAATTGGTTTTTTAACCCAGAAAGAAATGGCAGATGTAGATAAACATAATTATGTTGCTGTTTATCTTCCTCACTCCTATGCTATTTCCGGATGGGTAATTGTTACGGAAGAAAAAAACATCAAACCTGTAGTGGGAATGTCTGCTGCTTCTGCAATGAAATTTGCAGTGAGTGGTGGTGTAGCCGGTTTCCACTCCGATGAAAATATATTTAAAGCTCCGGAGTAGCATTCTCCTGCTCCTTTAAATATATACTGATGAATTGAAATTATTTTCAAACAAATTTTCTTTACAAAACAATAAAATACTTAACTCATGAATTTACCGTACGCGGAACCTTTCCGCATTAAAATGATTGAAGAGATCCGTCAATCAACAAGAGAAGAAAGAGAGCAGTGGCTTAAAGAAGCCAATTACAACTTATTCAACTTAAAATCATCACAGGTTTTTATCGATTTACTAACCGATTCCGGAACCGGAGCCATGTCGGACAGACAGTGGGGAGCATTAATGACCGGTGACGAAAGCTATGCCGGTTCCCGTTCTTTCGACCAACTTCACAATACTGTAAAAAATATAACCGGATTCCAATATCTTTTGCCCACTCACCAGGGAAGAGCAGCTGAAAACGTGCTGTTTTCTGTTCTGGTAAAAGAAGGAGATGTAGTTCCCGGAAATTCCCATTTCGATACTACAAAAGGACATATTGAGTTTCGCAAAGCACATGCAGTAGACTGCACAATTGATGAAGCATTTGATATTAATGATCTACATCCGTTTAAGGGAAATATTAATCTTGAAAAGCTGGAAGAGATTTACAAAAGCTATCCAAAAGAAAAAATCCCTTTTTGTTTAATTACCATCACCTGTAATTCTTCAGGAGGTCAGCCGGTTTCTCTGGAAAATATGAAAGCAGTAAGAGAACTTTCCAATCACTACGGAATTCCTGTTTTTTTCGACTCTGCAAGATTTGCTGAAAACGCTTATTTCATTAAAAAAAGAGAAAAAGGCCAGGAAAACAGAAGCATTAAAGAAATCTGCAAAGAGACCTTCTCATATGGTGATGGAATGACCATGAGCTCCAAAAAAGATGGATTGGTAAACATCGGTGGTTTCATCGCATTGAATAACGAGGAGGTTTTCAGAAAGGCTTCCAATTTTACAATTATCTATGAAGGCTTCATAACCTACGGAGGTATGGCCGGAAGAGATATGGCAGCATTAGCCGTTGGACTGGATGAAGCTACGGAATTTGCTTATCTGGAAAGCAGGATCTCCCAGGTTGAATATCTTGGAAATAAGCTGATTGAATACGGAATTCCTGTGCAAAAGCCTATCGGAGGACATGCCGTTTTTATTGATTCTTTAAATTTCCTTCCAAAAGTATCAAGGGAAGAATATCCGGCACAGACTTTAGGTCTTGAAATCTACAAAGAAGCTGGCATCCGAACGGTTGAAATCGGCACCTTGCTAGCAGACAGAGATCCGGAGACAAGACAAAACCGTTATCCGAAATTGGAGCTGGTTCGATTAGCAATTCCTAGGAGAACCTATACGAATAATCATATGGATTATATTGCTGCAGCGATTAAAAACGTTTATGAACGCCGTGATGAAATCGCAAAAGGGTATAAGATAACATGGGAGCCAGATCTTTTGAGACATTTTACTGTTCAATTAGAAAAAGCATAAAAATTAAAACCGGAGTAATTCCGGTTTTTTCATTTTATATACACATACGAGAATAAATTGTTAAAAAAAATCGCAATAAGGAAAAATACACAACATATCATTTATGTATTTTACTATTTTAACTAATTTTTACTATTTGATTGAAAATTTTCATATAATTATGCATCGCATCCATTTTTCGTAACACTTTTCAAATAATAGTGATTTTTTCTGATGATTTAAAAACAAAAATCAATACTTTTGATTGAATTACCAATCTCAGAAACTCAATATATATGAAAATTAAATATCTAATCGCTTTATTTCTGGGCAGCACTGCGGCTTTATATTCGCAGCAAATCAATGACACCATTTCTAAAGAAGCAAAAATTGAAGAAGTAGCTATTACGGGGAGCCGAAACAAAAAAAGAACAGTAATAGACACTCCTGTTCCCATCGATGTTATTGACATCAAACAGGTAAGTCAATCTACAGGGCAAGTTGAAGTGAACCAGCTCCTGCAGTTTTCGGCACCTTCATTTAATTCCAATAAACAATCGGGGTCAGATGGTGCAGATGCTGTCGATCCAGCCACTCTCAGAGGATTGGGACCAGACCAGACTTTACTTTTATTAAACGGCAAAAGATACCATCAGTCTTCACTGATCAACCTTTTCGGAACCAAGGGAAGAGGAAACACCGGATATGACATGAACACCATTCCGATCGGAGCTATTAAAAGGATTGAAGTCCTTCGCGATGGAGCTTCCGCTCAATACGGTTCCGATGCTATTGCAGGCGTTATCAACGTCATCTTAAATGACCGAGATAAAGGCTTTGAAGGAAATGCATTTTACGGGATGAACCTTTTTAAAAGTCCCGGAGATAAAGATGTTGTATCAGATCATAAAATTGACGGGCTTACTTTTGATTTTAACGGGAATCTCGGAACAAAAATAGGAACAAAAGGAGGTTTTGGAAATTTCACAGCTGAGTTTATTAATAAAGAGTATGCTATCCGAAATGCCAATCCAGCAATATACGAAGCTCCAAGACAACGTTTTGGAGATGCGAAATCACAAAATGTATATTTCTTTGGTAATGTTCAACTTCCTTTATCAGACAATCTCATTTTCTATTCACGCCAAGGTTTTTCAAATAGAAATACCCATGCTTACGCATGGACAAGAGGAGCCAATGATGATAAGAATATCCCTGAAATTTATCCGAATGGATTTAATCCGATCGAAAATACCAAAATAACGGACTTCACTTTTGATAATGGATTAAAATTTAAAGTTCTGGATTGGGATGTAGACTTCTATAATGCTTTTGGGAGTAATCGGTTTACTTATGAAATCGATAATACCTTAAATGCAACACTAGGGATAAAGTCTCCCACAAGCTTTAATGCAGGAGGGCACTCTCTACTACAAAACACTACGGGATTTAATGCTACAAAACAGTTTGGGGTATTAGAAGGATTAAATGTAGCCTTTGGATCAGAGTTTAGATATGAGCAATTTCAAATCATAAAAGGAGAAGAAGCCTCATATGCCGCCTATGACATTAATGGGAATATCGTAACAAATGATACTCCGAAAAACCTATTGGTAACTGTACCGGGATCAGACCCGGTCCGATATAGACCAGGTGGGTCGCAAGGTTTTCCTGGCTATGCACTTGATTTGAATAAAAACAGGAATAATTTTGCAGCCTATATTGATACCGAACTTGATATCACAAAAAAATGGATGGTTAGTGTTGCAGGAAGATTTGAAAATTACAGTGATTTTGGAAGTACAATTAACGGAAAGTTCGCTACCAGATATGCCGTAACTCCTCAATTTGCACTTCGAGGTTCAGTTTCAACAGGATTCAGAGCACCTTCATTGGCTCAAAAATATTATGATTTACAATTCACGAATTTTCAGGGCAACCAATTAGTCACCATACAATTGGCGCCAAACAACAGTGACATAGCTACTTTAACAGGAATTCCTCCGTTGAAACAAGAAACATCATTAAACGGAAGCGTTGGTTTTACTTTCAATACAGGGAAATTCACAGCAACTGTTGACGGATATTATATTAAAGTGAAAAACAGAATTGTACTGACAGGTAATTTCCCTCGAATTGATTTACCAATAGAGGTTCAAGAAAAATATCCATTTATTGATCAGGCACAATTTTTTTCCAATGCTATAGATACCAGAACAAAAGGTGTGGATATCATATTAAGCTATAACGAAACGATTGGAAGCGGAAGGCTTACTGCAACTTTAGCAGGAAATTACAATGAAATGGAGATTACCTCTGTAAACACCTCTGATAAACTTAAGGGTAAAGAAGACACATACCTGAGCGCTCGCGAACGTGCCTTTATTTTATCATCAGCTCCAAAAACAAAGGTCAACCTAAACTTAAATTATAAAATCTCAAAGTTTAATGCCAATGTTCAATTAGTAAGATTTCATCAACTCACGTTAATTGGCTACAATGGCCCTGATGATTATCAGACCTACAACGCTAAAGTAACCACTGATCTATCTTTCGGGTATGATTTTTCAAAAAATATTAGTTTAACTATTGGAAGTAAGAATTTATTCAACAGATATCCAACTTTACAAAGAGAGGCTGTTTCTGCAGGAAATACAGAATCCGGTGGTATTTTCGATCCTGTTCAGATGGGCTTTTCCGGAAGACAGGCTTTTGCAAGATTTAATTTCAGATTTTAAATAAAAAAGGCTCCGATAAATCCGGAGCCTTTTTTTATTTCTTAGAAATTTTATATAATTTCCCACTGTCGGTAACGGCATAGATGTTTCCGTCTATTCCATCCAACACATCCCTGAATCTTTCTTTCTGATCAGCAAGCAAACGTTCTTCTCCAACCACTTTATTATCTTTCATCACAATCCGGTTGATGTGTTCACCACTTAAGCAGCCAATAAACAAATTACCTTTCCACTCATCTATATTTCCTGTATAAAAAGTAACACCACTTGGAGAGATTACCGGATCCCAGTAATAAACAGGTTGCTCCGTACCCTCTCTCTGGGTAATTCCCTCTCCCACTTTCGCTCCGGAGTATTCAATACCATAGGTTACGTCACCCCATCCATAATTTTTACCCGCTTGAATTAAGTTGATTTCATCACCTCCTCTTGGACCCATTTCCACATCCCATAAGGACCCGTTGGGATCTATTGCCAAGCCTTGCGGATTTCTTATACCATAGGCATAAATCTCAGGTTTAAATCCGGCCTTTCCGATGAATGGATTTCCCGGAGCTGGTTTTCCTTCTTTTGTTATTTTAAGGATTTTACCTAAATAGTTATCCGTTTTCTGGGCATACACCCTGGTTTCTTTATCTGATCTTTCTCCGGTACTTACAAACAAATTCCCATCTTTATCAAAGGCCAATCGGCTTCCGTAATGTTTATCTCCGTCATATGATGGTTCAGCACGGAAAATGACTTTTACATCTGATATCATTTTTAAATCTCCCGAAAGTTTACCTTTTGCTACAGAGGTCAGATTACCCTTCCCAAAGGGTTCAGAAAAACTAAAGTAAATAATACTGTTATTTTTAAAATCTGGATCCAGTGCAACATCCAGCATTCCTCCCTGTCCTTTTGCATCAACTTTAGGAAATCCTGATATCTTAGAAATCTGCTTCCCATCTTTAGAAACAACATTCATAAACCCGGATTTTTCGGTGATCAAAAATCTCCCGTCTGGTAAATTAATAATTCCCCAAGGTCTGCCCAGATCTTTATTTAAAACCTCAACATTGTAGGGTGTAGATGTCTTTACAGCCTTAATTCTGGTTTGTCCTGCAAAGGCAGGTTTATAGTCTGAATTAGGCTTTTCTGTTTCCACACTTCCATCACTGCTGACCTTTTGAGCATTGACGTTATTTTTCTTGCATGAAGATAAAACTAAAAAAAGACTAATGATTGGTACATAAAACTTATTGAATTTCATAGCATTGTGATTATTGGTTAAAAAAAACAATGGAAAAATAGTGCCATAAAATTTGTTGATTTAAAATTTTATTCTACATTTGTAGAACAACATTTCAAATTGTAGAATATGAAAGAAATAAAATTAACAGATTCGGAAAAAGTTCTCATGGAGATCATCTGGGATAAACAGAAAGTATTCATGAAAGATATTCTGGATCTTTACCCGGAACCCAAACCTGCATCCACTACAGTAGCTACATTGCTTAAAAGAATGCAGAATAAAGATCTGATAGGATACACATTATATGGAAATTCCCGTGAATACTACCCAAAAGTAGCTAAAGGAGAATATTTCAGGGAAGAAATGACTTCCATGATTGACCGCTTTTTCAACAGCTCCGTGACCCAGTTTGCTTCATTTTTTACATCCAACACAAAACTAACCCAGAAGCAATTGATTGAACTTCGCGAAATAATTGATCAGAAAATAAAAGAATAAAGATGCTTTATATTTTTTTTAAAATTGTTTTGTGTTCTTCACTTTTTATTGGAGTGTACCATTTGTTATTGGAAAAAGAAAAAATGCACCACTTTAACAGGTTCTTTCTGCTTTTTTCCCTCGCATTTGCCTATACGGTTCCTTTTATCTCAATCACAGCAAAAGGTCCCGTTACAACAGAAAGTCCACAACTAATTTTTGAAGAAACCACTCAACAGATATTAAGCCTTCCGGCTAAGGAAGAAGCTTTTGAATGGACCAATATTCTTTGGATTATATATGGAGCTATTACTTTAATGCTTTTAGTAAAGGCATTCCTCTCAATTTTAAAAATCCGGAATATAAAAGGAAAAGTAAGATATCAGGAAGGGTATAAAATAATCATCTCTGAGAATAACCTCTCCCCATTCACCTTTGGAAAAACTATTTACCTGGGGAAAAATTATCTTATTAACGACCAAATTGATCCAAGGATATTCTTACATGAAAAAAGCCATCTGGATCAAAAGCATAGCTGGGATCTATTCCTGATCGAATTTTTAAAGGTAATAACATGGTTTAATCCTGCCCTCTTTTTCTACAGAAGAGCAATGATCACCAATCATGAATTCTTAGCTGATGACCGCGTATTGAAAAACAATTTCAATATCAAAGATTATCAAAATCTGATACTCGATGAAATAATTGATTCTCAAAAATTTGATTTCACACACTCATTTAATTTCAACAACACCAAAAAACGATTTATTATGATGAACACTAAAAAAACCAAATTCGCAGGCTTAAAAAAAGCCATTACCATCCCTTTACTCATAACAGCTTTTGCCTTATTTGTCCAAAAGACCTATGCCAGCAATTACGTTTCAGGTAACGGTACACCCATGGAAGAATATGCAGTAGAATCCTTCAGTACTTTACAAGAAATATCTTCTAAGCAGAGTAGGAAAGATCACCAAAGTATTACTGACACCATTCGCCCCACAAAAAAAGCGAATGTAAAAAAGGCAAAAATCAATAAAAATAGCGCACCTCCTCCTCCATCTCCTCCTCGTGTAGAAAAAAATGGATCTAAGAAAGCAAACATGAGTGGAGATCAGAACATCCCACCACCTCCGCCTCCGGCGAGCACTTCTTTTATCCAGGCAGAATTCCCTCAGGGAATTAATGAATTCCGAAACAAGGTGGCAAAAAATTTTAACGGTAGTGTATTTAAAGGAGATGAAGGCCGGCTCCAATCTAATGTATTCATTTCAATAAATGCTGAAGGGACAGTAGAAAAAGTAGTGGCAGATGGAAAAAACAAACTTTTTAATGACGAGAGCGTAAGAGCCATTAAAGCCTCTACAGAAAATATCAACTGGAAACCCGCACTGGCAGATGGCAAACCCGCACCAACGGTTTTTAAGCTGCCATTAGCTATGATATTTGAAAATAAGAAAAAATGATAATAATTATGAGAGTCCTGAAAAGGACTCTTTTTTTTTATAAATTTGATGTATGAATTTTAATCTTCATTCAGAATATAAACCTACCGGCGATCAGCCTCAAGCCATTGAAAAGCTTACCGAAGGCATTGAAATCGGCGAGAAATATCAAACCTTATTAGGGGTTACAGGATCCGGAAAAACATTTACCATTGCTAATGTCGTGAATAACGTTCAGCGGCCAACTTTAGTTTTAGCTCATAATAAAACTTTAGCAGCTCAGCTATTCATGGAATTTAAAGAGTTTTTTCCTGAAAATGCGGTAGAATATTTTGTGAGTTATTACGACTATTATCAGCCCGAAGCTTATATTGCCACTACCGGAACTTATATAGAAAAGGACCTCAGCATTAATGAGGAAGTAGAAAAACTACGTCTTTCCGCAACGGCAAGCTTATTATCCGGAAGAAGAGACGTTCTCATTGTAGCTTCAGTTTCGTGCATTTACGGTATCGGGAATCCAACTGAATTTCATAAATCACTGATCTCTATCGGAATCGGTGAGAAAGTGACCCGAACAGCTCTTCTTCATTCTTTGGTAAGTGCTCTTTACGCAAGAACCCTGAACGAATTCCAAAGAGGGACCTTTAGGGTAAAAGGAGATGTAATAGATGTTTTTCCTGCTTATGCTGATGATGCGATAAGAATCCAGTTTTTTGGAGACGAGATTGAAAAAATCCAAAGTTTTGATCCTGTTACCGGAAATGTAACTTCCAATTTTGAACAAATCCAGATTTATCCGGCCAACCTATTTGTAACTTCAAAGGAGACCTTAAACGGAGCGATAAGAAACATTCAGGATGATATGGTCAAACAGGTAGACTTCTTCAACTCAATTGAAAAACCTTTGGAGGCAAAAAGGCTACAGGAAAGAACAGAACTTGATCTTGAAATGATTAAGGAACTTGGCTACTGCTCAGGAATAGAAAACTATTCAAGATACCTGGATGGTAGATTACCCGGCTCCCGGCCTTTCTGCCTGATTGATTATTTTCCAAAGGATTTTCTGATGGTCATTGATGAAAGTCACGTTACTGTTCCTCAGGTTCACGCAATGTATGGCGGAGACAGAAGCAGAAAAGAAGCCCTGGTAGAATATGGCTTCAGACTGCCGGCAGCAATGGATAACAGGCCCTTGAAATTCGAAGAATTTGAAAGCATGCAGAACCAGGTGATCTATGTGTCTGCTACGCCTGCAGATTACGAACTTGAAAAAACGGGAGGAGCTTATATTGAACAAATTATCCGTCCTACCGGGCTTTTAGATCCTGTTATAGAAGTGAGACCTTCACTTAACCAGATCGATGATCTGATGGAAGAAATTCACAAGCGCGCTGCAGCAGACGAAAGAGTACTGGTGACTACATTAACCAAAAAAATGGCTGAAGAGCTGACCAAGTATTTTACAAAATTTGGAATCAGAACGCGATATATCCACTCAGACGTTGAAACATTGGAGCGAATCCAGATTATGCAGGACCTTCGATTGGGAGTTTTCGATGTTTTAATTGGTGTTAACCTTTTAAGGGAAGGATTGGATTTACCTGAAGTTTCACTCGTAGCCATATTGGATGCAGACAAAGAAGGAATGCTAAGAAGCAGAAGATCAATGATCCAGACGGTCGGAAGAGCCGCAAGGAATGTCCATGGTAAAGCAATCATGTATGCCGATAAAATCACGAAATCTATGCAGGCTACTTTAGATGAAACGGAATATCGCCGATCAAAGCAGATGAAGCACAACGAAGAAAATGGCCTGGTTCCGACTGCTTTAAATAAAAAAATCTCTGAAAATCTAGTAGGACGAAGCAAGGACTTCCCGGATGAAAAATATACTCACAAGGAAATTTTACAGAAAGTTGCTGAAACCAAAGCAAATTATGCAAGCGGAGATATTGAGAAAATAATTGAGCAAAAGCAGAAGGAAATGGAAGCTGCAGCAAAAAATCTTGATTTCATAAAAGCGGCTAAACTAAGAGATGAGATTGCAGGTTTGAAGAACTAATCGAGAACAACAATGGAAACAATCATCATTATTTGTGGAATTTATTCTTTATTACTTGGTGGGTTTCATTTATTTTTCTGGACGTTTTTTAATTGGAAAAAGGATTTGTCAAAACTTTCTCAGATTAACAAAGGAATAATGCAAATCTTAAATATCCAGATGATTTTTGTTTTCTTTGCCACAGGGTTAATATGTCTTTATTTTAATAAAGATATCTTAGAAACAAACTTTGGTAAATATTTTCTATTCGTGAATTCAGGATTTTGGGCTCTAAGAATAGTCAATCAGTTTCTTTTCTTAAGAATAAATGATTACAGGGTTCATTTATTAACTTTTGCTTTTTTTATTGGTTGTGTTCTCTTTCTAATCCCTGTAATTTATCAAACCAACTAAATAGTTAATGAGAATTCGCCTACACGATCATTAATGTGTAAACTCTTCAATGACTTCTTTTAAATC
This sequence comes from Chryseobacterium sp. Chry.R1, assembly GCF_039645525.1. Taxonomy (NCBI): domain Bacteria; kingdom Pseudomonadati; phylum Bacteroidota; class Flavobacteriia; order Flavobacteriales; family Weeksellaceae; genus Chryseobacterium; species Chryseobacterium sp. Chry.R1. The sequence continues at coordinate 1,196,814 of NZ_CP151793.1, read as the reverse complement.
AGGATATTGTTGAAGTAATACACTTCTTTCTGCTAGTTCAAAATCTAAAAAATCAAATCCCGGAGCAACTGTACAGCTTACTAATGAATAGCCGGTACCATTTGATATTTTTGCTGCAAACCACAAACCTGCTTCTATTCTTACTTGTGGGACTTCCCCATTTTCTAAAGAATTCCCCAATAATATGGTATGCAATTCCCCATCTTTAATAAAAACAATTTCCAAAGGTTCACCCTGGTGGAAAAACCACAACTCATCAGACTTGATCCGGTGAAATGAGGACTTATTTTTATTTTCCAACATGTAATAAATAGCTGTACTTACGTTTCTTACACTCCCCTCTTTTAAGGTTAATGTTTGTTCACTCCTATATGTTTCTTTATAATATCCTCCTTCCGGATGTGGTTCCAACTTTAATGTTTCCACCATTTTTTTAGAATCCATACGTATAGTTTAAAATTTATAGGTCTTATTTTTAGGCGATCCGTATAATTGCCTGATCGGAGCGAGCAAATCCATCAGCCCATTCAGTTTTATTTCATAAATGGTTGAGAGCTGCATTCCCAATTTTCCTTTGGGCATCCCCTGCCTGTTAAACCACTCCAGGTAACTTACCGGTAAATCTGCAAGTATTGTCCCTTCATATTTTCCAAAAGGCATTTTTACAATACAAATTTCCTTTAGTATTTCCGAATTTATTCCTTCCACAATTATAATATTATAGTATTAAGTCCACATTGTCCACATCATCATCTTTATCCGGTAATTGCAGGTCGGGATGTGTTTCGTTATCTGAAAATTCATTCCTGTACACCTGAATAAGCAGAAGGGTAAGAGAAATCAGGATAGGCCCAAAAATAAGACCCATAAAGCCAAAAAGATTCATCCCCATAATAATTCCGAATACGGTGTTCAGCGGATGGATATCTTCCAGTTTTTTCAATAAAGTAAAACGAAGTAAATTATCTGTTAGGCCTACCACAACAAGACAGTACGCAGCCAATCCAAGGCCCGGTCCTGTATCTCCCACGGCTATCATATAAATACAAACAGGAATATAAACAATTGCAGCCCCTACAACAGGAATCATAGATCCCGCAGCAGTTAATGCAAAAAGAAGAACAGGGCTTGGTGCTCCGAATACGAAATAACCAATCAATGCAACCACCCCCTGGCCTATAGCCACAACAGGAATTCCTATTGCATTAGCTATGATGAGTTTTCTCATTTTCTCTCCTATCAAAGAGACATTAGCTCTTTTTAAAGGAGCCGATGAAGTAAGTATCTTTTCAAATAATCTGGGCTTTTCCAGAAGGAAATAAAGAATAAAATACATGGACATAATTACCGTAAGCGTATTAAATGTTCCGCTTAAGGCAATGGTAGAAACCTTTCCAACAGAGCCTTTTACTTTATCCATATTCTCCTTGCTCAGGATATCAAATCCAAATTTCTTATCAATATAAGTATGTATTTTCTCAAGAAACACATTGAATTTCGCCATATATGCCTGTGCATTCCCAAGCTTATCTATTAAAAGATCTGCAATAAAATAAATGGGTAAAATCAGAATAATGAGGCTTGCCAGCATCAGTACAAATGAAGCCAGCCAGGGTTTCCATTTTTTTACTTCCTGGAGATAAAAATTATATTTTCTGCAAACAACATAAATTGTAATAGCTCCTAATACGGATGGAATAAATAGCGCAAGATTAAAACAAATCAGCCCTGTCAATACCAAAATTATAGCCAACAGGAAAACCTGTTTTATTGCAACCCCGCTTATTTGTTTTTCTTTATTCATATATTATTTGAACATTATTTGCCTTGGTTTCCCCAGGAAAGCACAATAGGCTGAGTACATTACCACCATGATGAACGGAGCGGTAATAATAACTCCTATAAAGCAAAGTACAATACCTGCAAATGATATTAAAAACCCTACAATAGTAGTGCCAAGGAAAGTTCCGTAGTTTTCTTTTGCGATATTGAATGATTTCCCCAGAGCTTCTGTAGCTGAAGCATTTTCAAATAATAAAATAGGATACCCTAGCAACAGTAAAGGATAAACAAAGAAGAATGGGAAAAAGCATATAGAAATCGCTATACTGGATATAACGCCCGATATAAGACTGTATATCAATATATTCACGAAATTCTGGCGATATCCGATAAATAGATCCGAGAATTCTATTGCATTTTTTGTGTTGTATTTATTTACAATATAGATCAATCCCACATATAACGGAGCCAGAAGAATTCCCAGCAATCCTGATAAAGTAAGATATAAGGGAAATCCGGGTGCATTCCAATAACTAAAAGCGGAAATATCATCCCCTGCATTTTTCATCTCTTCCACCATGGAAGCAGAATTGAAGCCTGTTACAGACTGAATAATAAATCCCCCGATAAGATATACTATCATGGCAACTATAGCATAAAGAAATACCCCTTTATACATTTCAAAGGCATGAGAAATAATTGATCCGGTATCCCTGTTGGGAACAGAACCTTGCTGATCAAATTCGTCGAATCCAGACATGGCTTAATTTTTTTAATGTTTTACCAAATTTAATTTTTTTTGATAAAAAAAGCATTAAGCAATGCTAAAATTTAATTTTTTTCTGAAAAAACAGTCTTGTATAGTGAATATATAATTGCATTCCAAAAAGGAAATGTAAAAAGTCCTCCCACCAGAAACAGAGCAAATCCGGCATATTTAAAAATAAATGCTACGATAATACATACTGCAATTTCTACAAAGTACATTTTCAAAGCTTTAAAGTTCAATGTGATTGCTTCAAAAATTCTTTTATCAGCAAAAAACATAAGCGGAGCAACAAAAATGGTTACAAATACCCACGCAACACCCAGGATAATAGTTTGTGCAGTTAAAAGATAAATGAAAAACCAGAATAAAAAGTAACTGATATATTTAAAGAAATTTAGTCCGTTATATCCCGCAAACAGATCCCCCAACATTATTTTTTCATTAAGGTCCATTTTTCTGAAAATCTGGAAAAATCCAAGGTTCAGAGGATAAAGAAAAACAATGATCCCTAATATTCCATAACTGAATTTCTGATAGTTTTCGGTTGCACTCATCGCGGCCGCTTTTTCCATATAGACTTTGGTACCCAAACGAAGTGCTTCAGACAACTCCTGGCTCTGCTCCCATATTCCAAACCGGGAAGCGAAGAAAAACATTCCCGTAAAAAATATAGCAAAGTAAATAATGGAAAACATCAGTTGAAAAATCAGAGTTTTATTCCAATAGAAAAATGCCTGCTTCAGTATAAAATCAATTCCCGGTTTCTGCGGATATTTGTTCTGCATGTAAAAATATTTTGTGCAAAAGTAAACATCAATAAGTACTTTTGTCGAATGTTTTCAATGAATCATCAAAAATTTATAGAAATGGATGAGCTTTCTATCCGGAAGACTCCTTATTTCTTCATCATCGACTTCTTGTGTGAAAATGTGGAAATCTACTTAGAAAACGAACTTGATAAATCGGGTTTACAGATTGATTTTCAATCATTTTCAACGCTAAAAAAGAGCAAAACCCTTGACAAAAAAATTGAATGGAAGTCCTATCCGGAAACATTAGAGAGCTTTAAAGCAGGATTTGATAAAGTTCAGAAAAATATTAGTCTAGGAAACTCCTACCTAGTTAATTATACAAGAAAAACTCAAATTGAAACAAATTTATCCCTAGAAGAGATATTTCTTCACTCCGATGCGAAATATAAAGTTTTTTATAAAGATTTTTTCGTATTTTTTTCTCCGGAAACTTTTGTAAAGATCATTGACGGTAAAATTTTCACATATCCAATGAAAGGAACCATCGATGCCTCTCTTGAAAATGCAAAAGAAATCCTTAAGAATGATAAAAAAGAAAAAGCTGAACATTATACGGTTGTAGATTTGCTAAGAAATGATCTAAGCATGGTGTCAGACGAAGTAGAGGTAACTCATTTTCAGAATATTGACCTGATTAAAACGCAACAAAAGAACCTATATGCCATGAGTTCTGAAATTGTAGGAAATATAAAACCTGAATTTGAAGGCAAAATTGGAAGTATCATGAAAACTCTGCTTCCTGCAGGTTCTATCTTAGGTGCTCCAAAACCAAAGACACTGGAAATCATTCTAGATGCCGAAGGCTATGGAAGAGGATATTATACGGGCGTATGCGGCTGGTTTGATGGTAAAAATGTAGACAGTTGTGTAATGATCCGTTTTATTGAAAAGGAAAACGACACTTTATATTTTAAAAGTGGTGGCGGAATAACGCATATGAGCAAATTAGAAGATGAATATCAGGAAATGAAAAACAAAATTTATGTTCCAATTTATTGAAAGTATTAAAGTTGAAGATCAGGAAGTTTTTTTGTTAGATCTTCACCAAAAAAGGGTGAATGAAACCTTTGCACACTTTGGGAAAGAAGGATCGATAGATCTTTCCAAATTGTTCAAAAGCCTCAACCATGATGAAGACGGCCTTTTCAAATTAAGAATTGCTTATGATCTGGACAAGAAAGTCAGAACACAAATGATTCCTTATGCTATTCCGGAAATATTAGACTTTCAATTGGTAGAAAATAATACTTTTGACTATTCATTTAAATTTGAAGACCGCAAGGAACTTGAAAAAATGAAGATGAAATCTAAAGCCGAGGAAATTATCATCGTCAAAAACAACCATATCACCGATACTTCGTTCTCCAATATTTTATTTATGAAGGGTAAAGAGTGGTTTACTCCTTCCACTTACCTTTTGAACGGTGTTCAAAGACAGAACCTATTAAAGAAAAAGAAAATAAAGGAAACGGAAATCACCTTACAAAACATTAAAGAGTTTTCCCATTTCCAATTGATCAATGCTTTGAATGACTTCGATGATATGTTTATCTATCCCATTGCCAGGATTAACAATTTACCCGGCAACGAAGAGTATCTGGATCTTTAGCTTTCTTTCATAAATTCAAAATACCCCTTAAGGACATCTGCACTATTGGTTCCGTGGGTATTGATTTCCAGAATCTTAGGCAAAGTATCGGGTTTGAAAAAATTATCTAAAACCCGGTCTAACGTTCTGTCATCTTCCACTTTGGTGTAAGAAAACCCAAAATGCTTCGCAAGATGTTCAGCATTTTTATGGTGTTTTGTTGCTATAAACTCATCGAGCGTATTAGGATTGGCATTACCAGGTCCCGGAATAATTTTAAAAATATTTCCTTCTCCGTTATTAAAGATGATAATCCTTACAAAAGGCGGGATGTATTGATTCCACAAGCCATTAATATCGTAGAAGAAACTCAAATCTCCTGTAATTAATAAAGTAGGATTGGAGTTTTTAATGGCAAACCCCATTGCAGTCGAAGTAGAACCGTCAATTCCGCTTGTTCCTCTGTTACAATACATCTTTCTTCTGCCAAAATCAAATAATTGAGCATATCTGATACCCGAGCTGTTGCTGAAGTGGATATTATAGTTCTCCGGTACGGTTTGTGAAGCTTTGTTAAAGAAATAAAAATCCGAAAACTCAACAAGGTTTAAGAACTTCTCGTGTTTAGCATCCTTCTTATCTCTAAGAACATCCCAAAGGTTATAATATGGCCTTGGCTCAAGATTAATAAACTTCAATAACTTAGAAAAGAATACTTCCGGTTTTACCTCTATTTTCTCTGTTAAAGAAAAATAAGTATCAGGCTGCCAGACTTCATCAAGATGCCAATGCTGCTTTGGGCGGGCTTTTCTTAAAAATTGTTTCACTTTTTTGGAAACTACATTCTGCCCTACCGTGATCAATAAATCCGGTGCATATTTTTTATAATCTTCTTCAGTAAAATTAAAGATATAACGGTCTATAAATCTAAAGAATTTTTCATGGTATACATTTGAATTCGCCTCACTCAAAACAACCGCTGTGTGGTTTTTAACCAATTGTGACAGCTGATTTTCAAGCTCAGGGATATAATCCTTTGTCCCTACCAGGATCATGATACGTTGTGAAGTATTCCAATCCGCTACAAGATTCGAAGGAATTTCATATTCTTTCTTTTTAATCGTTTTTTCCACGGTTGGAAAAGTAGGAAGTTCAGAAACCAATTCATATAAAGGTTCTTCAAGAGGAATATTGATGTGCACAGGACCTTGTTTTTCAAAACAAAGCTCAATCGCCTTTTTAATCATTTCAAAATTGATATCCTCTGCATTTTCTTCTTTATCCTCTAAAAGCTGGAAGTCTCCATAGGAATGCTGATGAAAAATATTATTCTGACGGATCGTCTGTCCATCAAAAATATCCACGAAATCCACTGGTCTGTCGGCAGTTAACACCAACAGGGGGACATTCTGATAAAACGCTTCCGTTACAGCAGGATAATAATTAACTGTTGCAGAACCACTGGTACAGGTAATGGCCACCGGCTTTTTTTCGCTTTTAGCCATCCCAAGTGCAACAAAAGCAGCACTTCTTTCATCTACAATGCTAAAACAGTTAAAATGATCAATCTCTGAAAAATGAATTGCAAGGGGTGCATTTCTCGATCCGGGAGAAATAACAACATCTGAAATCCCGTACTGCTGGAGAAGATTTGCCAATATCTGAATGCTTCTCTTAGAAGAATATTTTTTCATATCACAAATGTAGTTCATAAATACTTAATTGTAAAATCATTTAATTTAAAAAAGACGTAATTTAGCGCCACGTTAAATTTCTAAAAATGGATAAAATACCTAGTGTAGACCTGCGTGATTTCCTTTCGGACAACCCGGAACGCAAACAGAAATTTGTAAATGAAATCGGAAAAGCTTACGAAGAAATTGGTTTTGTTGCTCTAAAAGGGCACTTCCTTGATGACCAGTTGGTAGGCAATCTTTATGGAGAGGTAAAAAACTTTTTTGATCTTCCTACGGAAACAAAACAGAAGTATGAAATTCCTGGTATCGGAGGACAAAGAGGTTATGTAGGATTTGGTAAAGAAACCGCGAAAGGTTTCAAAAAAGGAGACTTAAAAGAATTTTGGCATTTCGGGCAATATGTGTCTGATGATTCCAAATACAAAACGGAGTATCCGGACAATGTTATCGTTGAAGAACTTCCGGAATTCAACAAAGTAGGTAAAGAAACATACCAGATGCTTGAAAAAACAGGAAAATATGTTCTGAGAGCTTTGGCATTATATCTTGGTCTGGATGAATTTTATTTTGATGATAAAATAGCAGAAGGAAACTCTATTTTACGACCTATCCATTATCCACCAATCACCCAGGAACCGGATGATGCTGTAAGAGCTGCGGCTCATGGTGACATCAACCTGATCACCCTTCTGATGGGTTCTCAGGGGAAGGGACTTCAGGTCCAAAACCACGACGGCGAATGGATTGACGCTATTGCGGAACCGGATGAACTGATGATCAATGTAGGAGATATGCTTTCAAGGCATACAAACAACAAATTAAAATCTACGATTCACAGAGTGGTAAATCCACCAAGGGAATTGTGGGGAACTTCAAGATACTCGATTCCTTTCTTTATGCATCCGGTAAGTGGGATGTCTTTGAATTGTCTTGAAAATTGTATAGATGAAAACAATCCGAAATTGTACGAAGATACTACTGCCGGAGAATTCTTACATGAAAGACTGATTGAGCTCGGATTAATTAAAAAATAATCTATATTTTTAATTTTTTCATTTCAAATTTTAATTATATATTTACTTTAGTGTCAAATTTTTAATTAAAACAATATGAAAAACTTAAAAAAACTAAACAACAGCCAATTAAAAGCAATTTCAGGAGCCGGGATCAAACCTGTAGAAGAATTCTGCATGTATTACTGTAACGGAGTTGTTATCTGTGCAACCTGCAGTGATGATTTCAAGTGTCCTGTTGATTCAATGTAATTGAAATTAAAAGTCATAAAAAACCGCTCCATTTACGGAGTGGTTTTGTTTTTCTATTCAAATAGCCTCAGTTGCTGCTCTTTTGTTCCGGTGAAGTTTTTTGTAGATAGTTTAGGAAATTCTTTTCCATCAAAATACTTTTTCCTGCCAATTTTAAAAGTATTATGGATCATCTCAGCGATATTTCCCTCTCCTTTTTGCCTTTCAAAATACCTTTTATCTCCCAATTTTCCGCCCCTCATGGAACGTATAAGATTAAGGACCTTTTGTGCCCTGTCAGGAAAACTGGCTTCTATCCATCTCACAAAAACAGGCTCTACCGTATCATTCAGCCTTACCAGGGTATAACCAAAGCTTTGCGCCCCTGCTTCAGAAATTGTTTTTAAAATATGTAATGGTTCATCACTATTGAGTCCCGGAATAATTGGAGCCACCATCACATTAACAGGGATCTTATGCTGCGACAGAACTTCTATTGCCTTTAATTTATTATTCGCGGAACTGGTCCTCGGTTCCATCTTTCGCCGCAATTCTTCATTGATGGTTGGAATACTCAGAGAGACAGAAACCAGGTTTTGTTCTGCCATAGGTTGCAAGAGATCGAGATCACGTAACACCAATGCATTTTTTGTTAAAACATTGACAGGATGTCTGTAATCGAGACAAACTTTCAGAAGCTGTCTTGTAATCTCAAATTGTCTTTCAGCAGGTTGATAACAGTCAGTATTGCCCGAAAGTAAAATCGGAGCTGCCTGATATCCTCTTTTTTGGAAAAATTTTTCCAGCAATTGTGGAGCATTTTTCTTTATCATGATCTTCCGTTCAAAATCAATTCCTGCACTATATCCCCAATATTCATGAGTAGGCCGCGCAAAGCAATACGCACATCCATGCTCACATCCCTGATAAGGATTCATTGAATATTCCATTGGAAGATCTTCACTTTTCACCTGATTAACAATTGTCTTGGGAAAAACTTCAGTGAAAGATGTTTTTATTGTTTCGAAATCTTCATCCTCAGGCTCAAAGGTGTACCTGTCGAAACGATTGATTACATTTCGCTGAGCTCCCTGACCTTTTATGATATTTTCGTTCTGCATCCTGATGTAAAATTAGATGGCTTTGATCAAAAAGTAATGAGTTTTAACACTAAAGTTTTCCACAAAAAAACCGACCCCTTTACAGGCGCCGGTTTTAACATAATTAGATATATTGTTTTACTACTTCATTGCATAAAATTCGACACCATGATATTCATCTTCATGATCCTTTCCATCAAAGTGTCTGTGATAATCTGAATAATAATCACTGTATTTTTTATCTTTTTTATTTAAAATCTTTTTTATTCCTAAGAAACTTAATACTGCCAAAAGTCCTACACCTCCTGCCAATAAAACTCCAATTTCCTTTTTCATATTCTGTTCGATTTAATACTTTCACTACAACAAAAAATGTACCTTTTCCATTTTATTCAATTATAAATTTTGTTAACATTAAAAAATCATTTCAGACGAAGAATATTTTATCCAGGCTACAAAATGATTGAATTAATGGTTTAATTATTGTACTAATGTTTAAAAGTATAATTATGGATAATTCAGAAAACATCGACAGAATGACCACATTAAGCCAGGTAATGAAGACCTTGTCAGAAAGAGGTATACAAAGGGAATTCAGAATGAACGAATCGAGCGAGATGAAGTTTGAAAATTCAGAAAAAAAATACCAGCCGTCTGATCTCACCATCTTAAAAACTTACCGTTTTGAAGGAGATAGTGATCCTGATGACAATGCAGTTTTATATGTAGTTAAAGATACAGCAGGAAATATCGGAATGATTATAGATTCTTATGGTGCCGACAGCAATTATCCCGGAGAAAAATTTGATGAATTCTTAAGAGACATTCCGGTTCAGGAAAGTGACGAATTTAACTTCTAAAATAAATTGATCAAGCCCGGAATTATTCTTTTTCGGGCTTTTCCTTTTTCTTAAAAACATTTTTCAGAAATCCTTTTTTCTTTTCTTCTTCAGCCTGAGGCGGATCTTCTTTTTTTAGTTCTTCCTTATGATCACTTGATACGGTTTGTTTTATATCCTTAATACTTGTTTTAACATCATCCACTGCCGCAACTGTCTTTTTAACTGCTTTTTTAGCTTTATCCGTATTAACTCCTATCAGCGTTTTCTTCAGTCCTTCCTGAATCCCTTTCCAGAATAAATTAAAAAAGGATTTGGTAGGATCCCTTTCTACTTTTTCCACTGTTACAGATTCCGGAAATTGCCCAGAGTTTGATTTGATAAACAAATTCGCTACCGCAGTTAAAAACCCTTTCTTCTCCTTATTCTCTTTATTTAAGATTGCAATTTTCAGATCTTTATGCTTCAGGTTAAAAGTTCCGCCAAGTCCTGCAGGATTTCCTTTAAAATTGAAAAGCATCTCCTGTATGGTTCCTGTAGCTGTTATATGAAGATATGGCCGGATAAAAGGATTGATTCCCTGCGCAGGAAGATTAACAGCCTTTCCTGAAATTGTAAAATCATCATGCTGATTGGCGACATCAAAATTCCAGTTGACTCCCAAAGGAGCCAGGTTCATGAATGAGCAGTCTATTTTAATATGTACCTGGGTAGGTTTTCCTTTCAACTTTGCTGAATTAAGGTTTTTGACATTCATATTAAAGTTACTGAATGTCAGTTTCCCCGGTCCTGAACTTTCAGGCGTATCTTCTTCATACACCAAAACAGAATTCTTTAAGTCCAGATTATTAATATACATCGGTATTTTTATAGACCGAAGCATCCTTGAATACAAAGGTTTTTCTTTTGGATCGTCTGCCGGAATCTTGCTCCTGAAAATATTGGCATCAGCAGATTGAATGACAACATGGGAAGCATTAATAAATTTATTGCCGGAAAATAAATCCCAATTCCCTTCCGCGGTAATCTGACCCGCTTTCAGATCATACAAATCTCTTTCAAAAGGAATCATTTTAATAAATTGCGCTCTTGATACAAGAGGCTTCATGACAAAGTTACTGATCTGAACTTTGTTTTTACTGACATTCAAAGAAGCAACACTCATGTTATAAAACTTCGTCCTGTAAGCAAAGTTTTTTGTTGTAAGCCCATAATCTTTTACCGTTAATCCAATGCCGTCATTATTTGCCTTAGGCTTAAGTTCTATTCCATTTATTGTAGCATTCAGATCATTAAAACTTAACGGCTGATTTCCTTTCTCATAAATGATATGTGAGTTTTTTACAATTACCTTTCTTATGATGACAGGAAACTGAATTCCCTTTATTTCAGATTTCTGCTTTTGAGCGACTTCACGGGTTTTTATTGTACCGTGCACCCCATTCACCAGGACATCTTTAACATCGAGATTTAGTTTTTTATCGATAAATTCCCATTTGTTGATATTAAAAGCAATATGGTTCGCTTTAAGATCCATTGATGTTTTTGAATCTGTTGGTAATGCAGTAATATCTCTTATCTCTCCACTCTTTGGATTTAGTGCAATGCTGCTAACCTTAATATTCTGCTTGCCCGCATAATAAATATTTCTGCCGGAAAAATTAAAGTTTTTATATCCTACAGGAATAATATTCTCAGCAGATTCTTTATTAAATACAAACTTATTGATATTAAGGTTCAAACTTTGAGCAGACAAAAGTTTATTACCATCGGGTTTAATAATCCGTACTTCACCGTTTCTCAATACAACATCTTCGAGGTTCACTTCAAAATTGAAAGGTTTACCTTTTTTTTGGGCCGGAGCTCCGGTATCATATACTAGCAATATCGGATCAAGGAGGCTTGCATTAGCAAGAGAAATATTATTTTTCTTTAAAACAACATCCTTAAATTCCATTCTCTGAATGTTGAACTGGAATAATTTATTTTTCTGGGGATAAAATCTTTTGAACTGATTGATGGTCAATAACGGCAACAGCTTAAAATCTTCTACTCGCATTTGCCCGTTTGTGGTTGTTATTTTATTGATTTTTATGGCATAAATATTATCAGGACGAAAGAAAAAATCTTTTCCTTTGATATCATACCGATCAAACACCACGGGTAATTTGTCTTCTACAGACTCCTCCGTCATCTGAAGGTTTTCGACAAATAAATTAAAATCCTTAACTCCTACAAACTTTTGTTTTGTGTGTCTGAATACGTTAATGTTCCCGTTGTTGATCCGTATATTCTCAAACAACACCGGGTTACGCTTCTTTCCTGTCTTTTTATCTATGGGCTTAGCAAGCGTAATATTCAGATTGGGTTTCACCAACGAAAGATCCTTTGAACTGATCTTCTTATTAAATAAGGCATCATAAATCCCGAATCTACTGATCTTCAAGGTATCTATTGTCCCTTGCAGACCTATCACATCCGTATTTTGCGGGTTTTTACTATTAACTGTTATTCCTTGGGCCAGGATATTTCCACTTCCCAAATCCACATCGAGCTTCTTGTAGGAAACTTTATAATCTGTATTGTTCTTGATATATTTAGGAAGCTGGGTTTTAAGCCAGATATTTAATCCGAGGTTAGCCAGCAAAAAAATGACAGCTAATACTCCCAGGCTAATCAATAGCTTTTTAACCCATTTTTTCATATTTGCGATTTCAGGTAATTATATCTAAATATAACATTAATTTTTTACACTCAACTCTATTACATACCCTTCATGTCCTCTTACATTTATAAAATCTCCTCCCTGAAATCCTAAGTACTGTCCTTTTATCCCGGTTAACTTTCCCGTAAATTCAGGTTTTTTATCCAGCGTAAATGAGCTGACTTTTTCCGGCTTGTCAAAAGGGTAATCAAATTTCCAAAGTTCTTCTCCTTCACTATAAAATTTCTGAAAGTCATCAGGAAAATACTGTTTTATTTTCTGCTGAAAATCCGCCAGATCCAGCTCTCCTTCAAAATCATCCTGAAGCATTTTCTTCCAGTTGGTTTTATCCGGTAAATGATCTTTTAATGCAACTTCTATCATTCCCGCTTCATAGCGGTTTTCCGTCCTGGCAATAGGTAAAGCAAAAGTTGCGCCCTGATCGATCCATCTTGTTGGGATCTGGGTATTTCGTGTCACTCCTACTTTCACATCTCCTGTATAGGCTAAATATACGGTATGCGGTTGCAGCTGGATTTCTTTTTCTATTTCCAGGTCACGCTCTGCTACTCCCAAATGAGCGGTTGAAAGTTCGGGACGGATAATAGTGTCACTTGCATATGGGCTTTCAAAAAAGCAGCTTTTGCAGAAACCCATTCTGTATATGGGTTTATTTTCTCCACAGTTTACACACTGAAACCCTGTATGTCTTATGGTCAGCTCTTTTCCGAACAATTCATTCATGTGAATAAGGTCACCGGAAAGATTAAGATAGTACTGAATCGGCTGATCATCATAGCTCGTCATTTTTAAAATTTGCCCTTGAAACTGCATATTAACTTTATATTACTTTTTTAAGTAAATTTAATGATTATATTTTCAAGTAGTAAATTTTATATTTTTGTGCTAATAAAAAAACACGAATGAGGTATCTTATAACTGGAGGAAGTGGATTTATCGGTTCTCATTTGATAGAATCCCTGTTGAAAAATGGACATTCTGTCATAAACGTAGACAACTTTGATAATTTTTATAATTATCAGATAAAAATTAAAAATACATTAGAATCTGTAGGTAAAACTTTGGATTTTGATTTTTCAGATAAGGAAAATGATATTAAAAATTTAATTATCACCACTCAGTCAGATAATTACACGCTGTATTTCCAGGATATCAGGCATAAAAATAAACTTGAAGAAATATTCCGCAATCATGAGATTGACATGGTTATTCACCTGGCTGCACTTGCCGGTGTGCGTCCTTCTATCGAAAGACCTCTTGAATATGAAGAAGTGAATGTAAAAGGAACAATGAATCTTTGGGAGCTGTGTAATGAGTTCAACATTAAAAAGTTCATTTGCGCCTCTTCTTCAAGCGTTTACGGAAACAACACCAAGATTCCTTTTTCCGAAACAGATAACGTAGACAATCCTATTTCCCCTTATGCTGCTACCAAAAAGTGCTGTGAGATCCTCGGACATGTTTACCATCATCTTTATGATATCAATATGATACAACTTCGGTTTTTTACGGTGTATGGTCCCAGACAAAGACCCGATTTGGCGATACATAAGTTTACCCGATTAATTTCTGAAAACCAGGAAATTCCCTATTATGGTGATGGAAATACAGCGAGAGACTATACCTATATCGATGATATTATCGATGGCATTATTAAATCGATCGATTATCTGGAACAAAACACCAAAGTATACGAGATCATCAACCTGGGAGAAAGTGAAGTCATCTGTTTATCGGATATGCTTTCTGCCATAGAAAAAGCACTTGGTAAAACGGCGTCAAAGAAAATGCTGCCGATGCAACCCGGAGATGTCATAAAAACCAATGCAGATATAACAAAAGCCCGGACATTAATTGGCTACAAACCAGCCACAGACTTCCAAAATGGCATAAAAAAATTTATGGAATGGTTTTTGAGAAAATGACAACAAGTAAGTTGCAGGCATCCTTATATAAAGGGAATAACGCCTGTAGTGAACAAAAGTTAATAAAAAGAATTGAAAATCAGGTATAAAAAAGTTTATTATATAACCTATTTTTATACTTTTGCAAAAAAAATAGAAAAATTATGTACTGGACATTAGAATTAGCTTCGTATTTAAGTGACGCACCTTGGCCAATGACAAAAGCAGAGCTTATTGATTATGCAATCAGAACTGGTGCCCCAATGGAAGTGGTGGAAAACCTTCAGGCTATTGAAGATGAAGGAGAAATTTATGACGCCATTGATGAGATCTGGAGTGATTATCCTACTGATGAGGATTACCTTTGGAATGAAGACGAATATTAAACTGTAAAAGGCTTTAAGCTCTGTGTTTAAAGCTTTTTTAGATATATCATAAGCACCCGCTAAGGTGTAATAATTAAAATGCTCAAGGCTTAAGTTTTGAGCCTAAATCAAAATTTTATGAGTTTTTTAAATAAAGTTCTTAAGGGGTTTTTGGGAGACAAGAAAGCGCAGGACCTAAAAGAAGTAAAAAAAGTTGTAACAAAAATCAAAGCTGTTGAACCTACCATTCAGCAATTGAGTGATGATGGTTTAAGAGAAAAAACTGCTGAGTTTAAAGATAAGATCAAATCAGCAACAAGTACCATTACAGCGCAAATAGAACAAATAAAAGAGCAGATAAAAAACTCAACGAATGTTGATGAAAAAGAAGCTCTTTTCTCAAAAATTGAATCTCTTAAAAAAGAATCATACGAAATTGAAGAAAAAGTTCTTAGCCAGATTCTTCCTGAAGCTTTTGCATTGATAAAAGAGACAGCAAGAAGATGGGCAGAGAACGGAGAGATCCGCGTAACAGCAACTGCGACAGACAGAGAACTTGCAGCAACTAAAGATTTCGTAGAAATTCAGGGAGATACAGCCGTTTGGAAAAACTCTTGGGATGCAGCCGGAACTCCTGTAGTTTGGGATATGGTCCATTATGATGTTCAGTTTATCGGAGGGGTTATTCTTCACAGCGGTAAAATTGCCGAAATGGCAACCGGTGAAGGTAAAACCCTGGTAGGAACATTACCTATTTATTTAAATGCTCTTCCGGAAAGAGGAGTTCACGTAGTTACCGTAAACGACTACCTTGCTAAAAGGGACTCCGCATGGATGGGACCTCTTTATCAGTTCCATGGAATGTCCATCGACTGTATCGATAACCACCAGCCGAATTCAGACGGAAGAAGAAAAGCCTATAACTCGGATATCACTTACGGAACCAATAACGAATTCGGTTTTGATTACCTGAGAGATAACATGGTGACTTCACCTTCAGAACTGGTACAAAGAGAATTGAACTTTGCCATCGTGGATGAGGTAGATTCCGTATTGGTAGATGACGCAAGAACACCTTTGATTATTTCAGGTCCTGTACCTCAGGGAGACAGACAGGAATTTGATGTATTAAAACCTTCTATCGACAGAATTGTAGAGGTACAGAAAAAAACTGTTTCAACAATTTTCAATGAAGCAAAAAAATTAATTGCTGCAGGAAATACGAAAGAAGGAGGTTTCAAATTGCTTCAGGCCTACAGAGGTCTTCCGAAAAACAGACAATTGATTAAATTTTTATCGGAAAGCGGTAACCGTGCGTTGCTTCAAAAAGTTGAGGGGCAATACATGCAGGATAACAACCGTGATATGCCGATCGTAGATAAAGATCTGTATTTTGTAATTGAAGAAAAAAACAATCAGGTAGATCTTACAGATAAAGGGGTAGAGTATATGTCACAAGGAAACTCAGATCCTAACTTCTTTGTTCTTCCTGATATCGGAACTGAAATTGCAGAACTGGAGGCTAAAAATTTATCTAAAGAAGAAGAATTTGAGGCTAAAGAAAAATTATTCTCTGATTTCGCTGAAAAATCTGAGCGTGTTCACACGATGAGCCAATTATTAAAAGCATATACATTGTTCGAAAAAGATGATGAATATGTAGTAATTGATGGTGAAGTTAAAATCGTTGATGAGCAAACAGGCCGTATCATGGAAGGACGTCGTTATTCAGATGGTCTTCACCAGGCAATCGAAGCGAAAGAAAATGTAAAAATTGAGGCAGCAACCCAAACTTTTGCGACGATAACGCTTCAGAACTATTTCCGTATGTACAATAAGCTTGCGGGGATGACGGGTACAGCAGAAACGGAAGCGGGTGAGCTTTGGGAAATCTACAAATTAGATGTTGTGGTTATCCCTACCAACCGTCCTATCTTAAGACATGACAGACAGGATCTGGTATATAAAACCAACAGAGAAAAATACAACGCAGTTATTGAAGAAGTTGAAAGCCTAACAGCAGCAGGAAGACCTGTTCTGGTTGGTACAACTTCTGTTGAAATATCTCAATTACTTTCCAAAGCACTTCAGCTGAGAAAAATCCCACACCAGGTATTGAACGCAAAACTTCACAAGAAGGAAGCGGAAATTGTAGCTGGAGCAGGACAGCCGGGAGTGGTAACCATTGCAACCAACATGGCAGGTCGTGGTACGGATATTAAACTTTCCAAAGAAGTAAAAGAAGCGGGAGGTTTAGCAATTATCGGTACAGAAAGACACGATTCAAGACGTGTTGACAGACAGCTAAGAGGTAGAGCAGGACGTCAGGGTGACCCTGGTAGCTCCCAGTTCTATGTATCTCTTGAAGATAATCTGATGCGTTTGTTCGGATCTGAAAGAATTGCCAAGATGATGGACAGAATGGGTCATAAAGAAGGAGAAGTGATTCAGCATTCTATGATCAGCAAGTCTATTGAAAGAGCTCAGAAAAAAGTAGAGGAAAATAACTTCGGAATCAGAAAGAGACTTCTTGAGTATGATGATGTAATGAATAAGCAGCGTGACGTAATCTATAAAAGAAGAAAGAACGCATTATTCGGAGATCACCTGAAGTATGACATTACCAATATGATCTTTGACGTTGCCAATTCTATTGCAGCCAAAGGTAAAGCTAATGGCAGTTTCAAAGATTTTGAATTTGAAGTCATCAAACATTTCACAATGGGTTCTCCTGTTTCTGAAAGTGATTTCGGTAACAAATCTGTTCAGGATCTTACGAATATCCTTTTCAAAGCAGCACAGGAAGATTATCAGATGAAGTTGAATCTGTTGAAGGAGAAATCATTCCCTATCATTGAAAATGTATACCAAAATCAGGGTTCAATGTTCAAAATGATTCAGGTTCCTTTCTCGGATGGACATAAAACGCTTACAATTGTTACGGATCTTAAAGATGCTTTTGAAAGCCAGTGCGATACGCTGATCAACGATTTCGAGAAAAATATTACGTTATCAATCATCGATGAAAACTGGAAACTTCACTTACGTGAAATGGATGACTTAAGAAGATCTTCACAAGGAGCTGTTTATGAACAAAAAGATCCGCTTGTAATTTATAAACAAGAATCTTTCCACCTGTTCAGTGAAATGGTAGACAAAATGAATAAAGAAATTATTTCTTTCTTGTACAAAGGAGAAATCCCAGCATAAGAAATAATTAATACATACGAAAAACCGCAACAAGTAAACTTGTTGCGGTTTTTTTTGCTCAAAATAAATAATTCATACAATTAAAAGCTACTATCTGGGAAAAACATCGTCCCATCCGAACTAAAAAGTTATAAAAAGGCTTTTTTATTATCTTCTCAATAAGATTTACGTGATAAATATCAATATTATGATTTATTTAGAATAATTAAAAACAATATATTTGCAAAAAAAATTGCTTTCATGAAAAATGTACTGATTGGTGTTTCAATGCTGGGCTCAATGTTAACTTTTGCACAAAAAAAAGACACGGCAGATACCAAAACCAAAAGTATTGATGAAGTCATCATTAGTACTTATATCAAAAAAGACAGTGACTATTCTAATAAAATGCCGTTAAAAGCTATAGAAGATCCACAGGTATATTCTTCAATTGATAAAGGTGTTCTGGAAAATCAATTATTATTTACCGTGGATGACGCATTCAGAAATGTCGCAGGTGCCCAAAAAATGTGGAGTGCTACCAACAGAGCCGGTGATGGCGGAATCTATCTTAACTTAAGGGGTTTTGTAGCCGGAAACTCTATCAGAAATGGAATGGTCGCTCCGATCACCACATCTATGGATGCTATTAATGTAGAAAGAATAGAGGTATTAAAAGGACCTTCTGCTACCCTCTTCGGGAGTAATGTAACTTCATATGGGGGAGTAGTAAACAGAATTACAAAAAAGCCTTTTGAAGAATTTGCAGGAGCAGTTTCTCTGGCTGGCGGAAGTTATAACTACTACCGGGTACAAGCCGATGTAAATACACCACTTACCAACGATAAAAAACTGCTATTCAGATTAAATACAGCTTATACCAATCAGGGAACTTTTCAAAGACCAAATGCAAAAAACTCCTTTTATGCATTTACTCCTTCCCTTACCTATCGCCCGACAGACAAACTAGAGATCAATGCAGAATTGGAAATGTTTGAGACTAATGCGTATCCTGAAACCGCTTTCTTTTTTTATTTTCCAAGTTCACAACTGGGAGCTGACAGCATGGATAAAATGGAAAAGCTAGGATATGATTACAAGCAAACATACACAGGGAATGATCTTAAAACAACAGCAAAAGCCAGAAACTTTTTCGGGCAGGTAAATTATAAGATCAATGATTTTATCAAATCCTCTACCAATGTAAGTACTTCCTATTCTTATTCTGACGGGTTCAATCCTTATTTCTACTTTGCTCCCAACCCCAATAATGGTTCAGAAATAGGAATTACTAGAGCCGATCAGTCTACCAAAGACAGCAAAAGAACATATTTCCAACTTCAGCAGAATTTCAATGCTGATTTTAAAATCGGAAGCGTAAGAAACAGAACCGTAGCCGGTTTTGATTATATGAGGATAAATGATAACCAATTCTTTATGTTCACAAATTTTGATTGGGTCCCATTTGGAGGAAATTATTCCAACATGAATGGTCAAACACTGAGCGAAATATATTCAAACCTTCAAAGTACGCAAGATTTTGAAAAAAACAATACCTATAAAAGTGCCGGTAAAAAAGATATCTATAGCGGCTATATTTCTAATGTAATTACTCCATTGCCCGGGTTAAACATCTTAACTTCATTAAGATATGAAAGTGTTGCTTATAAAGGTGGTATTATAGGACCAAATATTGCTTCTTCCTACAATCAGGGAGCATGGTCTCCAAAATTCGGAATTGTCTATCAGATACTTCCGGACAAGTTCTCCGTTTTTGGAAACTATCAAAATAGTTTTTCAAGTAATGGTTATTATACCTCAGATAAAGCAGGAAACATCAACCTAGCTACTCCTGAAAGAGCCAATCAATTTGAAGGAGGAATCAAAACGAATCTTATAAAAGGAAGAGTTACTACTACTTTAAGTTATTATAATATCAAAGTAAAGAACACCCTTCTTAATACAGGTGAAATGACGGGAACCGGGCAGGCTGTACAAAACCAGGCCGGATCATTAACAAGTCAGGGTGTCGAATTAGAAGCCAATGCTTACCTGATCAAAGGTTTCTCTGTAATCGCCGGAGTAAGCTACAATGATATGAAATACACTGAAGCAGACAATACGGTTATAGGAAGAAGGCCGTCAACGGCATCATCTCCATGGTTGGTTAATTTTAATGCAAGCTATCAGTTCTTAGATGGAGGTTTAAAAGGACTTGGCTTTGGTGTAGGAGGTAATTACGCGAGTGATAATAAAATCGTAAACTCTACTACTATGGGAACATTTATACTTCCGAAATATCTGGTATTAAATGCCAATGCATTTTACGATACCAAGAAATTCAGAATAGGAGTTAAGGTAGACAATTTTACAAATGAGCATTACTGGAATGGATATACGACTGCAAACGCCCAGCCTTTAGCAAATATCCTGGGAAGTATTACTTATAAATTTTAATATCACTTTTACCTCAAAAGAAACAAATTCTTCTATTTAAATTATAATTAGCATTACAATAAAAGCCATTTCATTTAGTATGAAATGGCTTTTATTATTCTTTAAATAACATTTTTATGATAAATATCAATACTCTAATTTATTTAGAATAATTAAAAACAATATATTTGCAAAAATTTTTAGTTAACAAATTATAATCTACAGTTAGATCATAATCAATCGAGGCGCTGAAATATTCAAACCGGCATGTTTAAAAAGAACAACGGTGTTACTATCAATCGTCTGACTTATAAATTTTAACAAAATAATTCAATACACATAAGGATCTTATAAACAATGAAAAGAGTAATAATAGGAGCTGCTTTATTATCAACTGTGATGGTATTTGCTCAGGAAAAAAAAGATACGATTAAATCAAACGATATTGAAGAGGTTGTAGTAAGCGGTAAGTACTATAAAAAATATGTAGAAAAGGAAGGTTCTTCTTCAATGCGTTTAGATGAAGCACTGATCAAAATTCCTCAAAACATTTCTATTATTACGAACAGGGCTTTAGAAGATCAGCAGGTAACCACATTAAGCGATGGTGTATTACGAAATGTTGCCGGAGCACAAAGGTTAGAACACTGGGGAGATATGTATACCAGAGTTAACATGAGAGGTTCAAGAGCAGCTGCCTTTATGAATGGGGTAAATGTCACTTCAAACTGGGGACCTCTGAGTGAGGACATGAGCTTTGTAGATCATATTGAGTTCATCAAAGGCCCTTCCGGTTTCCTGATGTCAAATGGTGAACCAAGCGGTATTTATAATATCGTTACCAAAAAGCCTACCGGACAATTATTGAACGGAAGTGCCAGAGTAACGCTTGGAAGCTTTAATATGTACAGAGGAGAGACTGATATTGATACAAAAATTACAGATAAAGTAGCATTCCGATTGAATTTAATGGCTCAGAATAAAAAGAGCTTCAGAGACTATGAATTTAATGACAGGTACATTATCAATCCCTCATTAAAAGTAAACCTCACTGATAAAACAACTTTAACGGCAGAATACATTTATCAACGAGCTAAAATGTCTGAAGTTGGTTCCGCTTATGTATATAGTTTTGAAGGATATGGTACAAAACCAGTGGAATTTACAGTAACCGACCCTGGAATAGATCCTACTAAAATTACTAACAATACTGTAAACTTAAATTTACAACATAAATTTAACGAAAACTGGAAATTAACTACACAGTTAACTTATGTAAATGAGTATACTATGGGTAGTGATATCTGGCCAGGTAAATTTATATCTGACACTCAATTTATCAGAACACTCAATTTTTGGGAGGCAAGTAATGTAATGAAATTTGGACAGGCGTTTCTAAATGGTTATGTAAAAACCGGTCCTGTATCTCATAAAATTT
Organism: Chryseobacterium sp. Chry.R1; assembly: GCF_039645525.1. NCBI lineage: Bacteria > Pseudomonadati > Bacteroidota > Flavobacteriia > Flavobacteriales > Weeksellaceae > Chryseobacterium > Chryseobacterium sp. Chry.R1. The sequence continues at coordinate 1,174,926 of NZ_CP151793.1, read as the reverse complement.
TAGCAGGACTAGATTTGGGATCTAAAAAATATCTTGCTGATTGGTCAAGAAGTGGAGCACTAGATACAGAACAAAAACCATTTGATCTTAATTCTTCTACATACACACCACCTACCTCGTATCCTCATTTCGATAACCAAGGAAAATCTCTATTAGAAAGAGCCACACCATATGGAACAATTGAACAGGAGTATACAGGTGTTTATTTACAAGATGAATTAGGGTTCTTAGATGATGCTTTGAGATTAACTTTAGCAGCACGCTATACTAATGTTAAAGAAAATAGTTATGGAACAAAAACTGAAGCAAATAGGATTACTCCTCGCATTGGTTTGAGTTATTCTATAGATGCAAATACTTCAGCATATGCTCTATATGACCAAGCTTTTTCACCTCAGTCAGGATTATTCAGAGACGGAACTACAGCAAAACCAATCACTGGAAACAGTACAGAGATTGGATTCAAACGGGACTGGTTTGCCGGAAAATGGAATACAACTCTATCTTTATATAATATTAATAAAAATAATGCAATAGGAGGTGATCCTACTGATCCAACAGGAATTTTCTCAATCTTTCTTGGTAAAACGAGAGTACAGGGAGTAGAGTTTGATCTTAAAGGGGAAATTGTAAGAGGATTCAATGCAATATTTAATTATGCATTCACAGAAAATAAATTTACAGAAACAACACCATTAAGTAATAAGGGTGATAAAGTTCCTGGGTTTGCAAAACATACTGTAAATGGCTGGCTAAATTATACTTTCACACAAGGTGATTTAGAAGGTTTTGGGCTAAGCTTCGGAGGAACATTTCTGGGAGGAAGAAGTACATGGAATTGGGGAAGTACTAACGCTCCATTACAAATGAATGACTATCTTAAATTTGATGCAGGGTTGTCTTGGGAAAATACAAAATTCAGAGTTGGTTTGAATGTATTTAATGTTTTCAACAGATATCTGTATAGCGGAAGCAGCATTAACTTTACGATGGTAGATAATACTCAACGAGGAGGTTATTATTATCAAGCTGAAGCTCCGAGAAATTTCAGACTTTCAATAGGGTATAAATTTTAAATAAATAAAGGTTAATCGGTTTTTTTCCGGTTAACTTTTTTCTATGCGTAAAAAACATCATCATAAGAAGAAACCATCCGCTACAAAAAAGTGGTCTGCCCAGCTGCATTTGTGGTTCGGCTTATCTGTGGGTTTGATCGTATTCATTGTTTCCCTTTCCGGAACTTTATATGTTTTTAAGGATGAAATCCAGAATATAATCCGAAAAGATGCTATAGAACTCAAAAGAGAAACCATCCGGGAACAACCTTTACCAATTGGTCTTCTCCGTGAAAAAGTAACATTGGAACTTAATGAAAAATATCCTTTGAGTTCTGTTGAGATCCCAATGGATAAAGGAAAATCTTATGGATTTTTATACTATAAAAAAGGGAAAAAGGGATGGAATTATTTTCAGGAAGTATTGATCAATAAGCAGGTTTTTGTTAACCAGTATACCGGTGAAATCCTGGCTGTTTATGATGAAAAATATGATGTCTTTACCATTTTAAAATATATTCACTGGAGTCTTCTTTTGAAATCGGACTGGGGAAAATATGTGGTGGGAATTCCGGTGGTTCTTTTTATTGTAATGCTGATCACAGGAATTGTATTGTGGTGGCCTCAAAATAAAAAAGCAAGAAAAGGGCGCTTCTGGTTTAACTGGAAAAATGTAAAAACCTGGAAACGGAAAAACTATGACCTCCACAATGTTCTGGGGTTCTACTCCTCGTTTATTGCTTTACTTATGGCGATTACGGGTATTTACTTTACCTACCCCTACGTTAAAAATGCCTTCAATTTCACTTTATCCGGATCATTTGAACTTCCAAAAGAAAAGCAACCCAAGTCTCCGGATTCGCTACTGCCAAAAAACAATAGAGTTTTTGATCTGGCAGCCAATGAAACGAGAAAAATATATGCGTCTTCTTCAAGTTTCAGAATTCCTCTGAACGGAAAGAATAAAAAAGGAAAAGAACTGAAGAACATTCCGGTAACCATTTATCAGCAAGACGGAAGGTACAGCGAAAGAAATGTTCTGATATTCGATAAGTACTCCGGAAAACTATTGGCAAACCGCCCTCATCAGAATTTATCTGCTGCAGAGAAATATTCCAATGCCAATTATGACATCCATACAGGTTCTTATTTCGGCCTGGCGGGCAAGATCATTTGGTTTATTGCAGGGCTTATCTGCACATCTTTACCTGTTACCGGATTTCTGGTATGGTGGGGAAAAAGAAAGAAACAAGGGAAAAAAATATAATGAAAAAAGCTTTTTTATCAGTAGCATGTCTGGGAACAGTGACTGCTTTTGCACAAGTTAAAGATACACTACAAACCAGGAATGTTGAAGAAGTTGTACTTACAGCTTCAAGAAAAAAAGAAAATATCAAGGAAGTTCCTAGCTCTATTACTATTGTCGGGGAAAAGCAGGTACAATCTCAATTGACGGTTAATTCGGATATTACCAGCATCCTTCAATATACTGTTCCGAGTTTGGGACCAAGTTCGGGACAAACTTCCAATTCAGGACAAACCCTCCGAGGCCGCCAGGTATTGGTACTTATTGACGGGGTTCCACAGTCCACTCCACTTAGAAACGGAGCAAGGGATATAAGATCTATTGATCCGTCGGTTATTGAAAGGATCGAGGTTATTAAAGGTGCTTCGTCCATATATGGAAACGGAGCGGACGGAGGTATCATTAATTATATTACCAAAAGAAGCAGAGCGGATCAAAAGATTTCAGGTCTTTCACAGATCGGAATTACAGGTCAGCCTTATGGCGGGACATTAGGATTCAGGGCAAGCCAGCTTTTATCCGGAAAGATCACAGACAAATTTGATTATGTAGCCTCATTGGCTTACGAAAGAACGGGATACCTGAAGGATGCTGACGGTGTAAACCTCAGCCCTACCTACAGTACGGCAAAAATGGACAATTACAACGGAATGCTGAAACTGGGATATAACCTTACTCCTAATCAAAGAATTGAGGCTTCATATTTAGGATATGCTTCGAAATCAGATCTGGATTTAGGATTAAAAACCGGAAAATACGGAGTTACTCCAACAATCGGTGAAGGAAGGGGGAAAAATCTTGAAACTACTCCACAGGGAACACCAAGAAACCATAACTATAAATTAAGCTACGATAATAAAAACCTGTTTGAAAGGACATCATTGAATGTAAACCTTTATTATCAGGACTTCAGAACAGTGTATGGATACAGTGATACATTCCTGAACGGAGGGCAGTCCAACGTTATTTCCAAGAAAAAAGGTGCCCGTATTAATCTTGATACTCAATTGTGGAATACGAAAAACTCCCAGGCAGAAGTTATTTACGGAGTCGATATACTTAATGATCAAACCGTACAGAAGCTTGAAGATGGCCGTTACTGGACTCCGGACATGGACATGACCAACATTGCTCCTTTTGCACTTATTAAAATTGATCTTTTAAAAAAGCTTACCATTAAAGGAGGTGTCCGTTATGAGAATATAAAAGTTAAGGTAGGTGATTTCAATACTCTCTCATCCATTAAAAACGACGGCACATTCACAAAAAGTATTTTTGTTACCGGCGGAGACTTAAAGTACAACGCCTTTGTAGGAAACATTGGGGTGCGTTATAATATTGAAGATTATATCAATTTATTCGGAAGCTTTTCACAAGCCTATTCGATTAATGAACTAGGCAGGATCCTCAGGACATCTACGGAAGGAACTATACAAAACCTCGAAACCAAACCTATTATTGTTAACAATTATGAATTGGGAGCCACAGGTCAGATTTCCAAATGGATCAATTACGAAATTACATCTTATGTAAGTACTTCAAAATTAGGAGCTTCATTTGTTCAGAGCCCGGACCGTGCTTTAACCATTCAAAGGTCTCCCGAAGTAGTATATGGAGTAGAAGGATTTTTACATTTCACGCCTACCCGATGGATTAATTTCGGTGGAAGCTACAGCTGGATGGAAGGCATTACTTCTATAAAAAATGACGGTGATTATTCTGCAAAAATCAACAACAGCAGAATTTCTGCTCCGAAGGTCCTGGCTTATGTTCAGGTAAGGCCTGTGAAGGCATTATCTTTAGGGCTTGATATGCTTCATGCCTTTAAACAGGACAGGTTCGAGCCTAATACAAAAACAGGATTATATGCTTACGGTGAAGGTCGGGTTCCGGATTACACTGTTTTCAATTTTAAGTCCAGCTATGAAGTCAATAATAACTGGAAAGTTTCTTTAGGAATAGAAAACCTTTTCAATAAACTCTACCAACCTTCTATCGCATGGTGGTCTGCAAGAGATAGTGACTTCATCAATTCTTTAGGGATGAGAGGAACTTTCATGATCGAATATAAATTTTAATTAATCTAAATAAAAGTTAAGTGTTATCTTTGCACGACTTTCTGTTACGATATGAAGAAGAAACATCACCATAAAAAAAAGCCCGGATTTTTTAAAAAGTGGTCTGCTAAACTGCATTTGTGGTTTGGACTGGGAATCGGCTTTTTAATTTTCATTATTTCCATCACCGGAGCATTATATGTTTTTAAGGATGAGATTGAAAACGTTACCCGAAAAGATGTTATCTATCATAACGAGCAAAATATAGATCAAAAACAGATCATGCCGATCAGGGTGCTGGAAAAATCAGTTACCGAACAGGTAAAAGAGAAATATCCTGTTCACTGGGTTAACATTCCTGTTGATAAGAAGATGTCATACATTTTCTATTGGTACGAACACAACACCGATGCCTGGAATTACTTTGACGAATATCCTGTCTATAAAGCGGCTTACGTAAATCCTTACACCGGAAAAGTTTTAAGAACGTATGACGAAAAAAACGGATTCTTCCAGATCGTAAAAATGATCCACTGGAGCTTTTTATTGAAACAGGACTGGGGAAAATACCTTGTTGGGATTCCCGTTATTATATTCGTCATCATGCTGATTACGGGGATCGTATTGTGGTGGCCTAAAAATAAAGCGGCGAGGAAACAACGTTTTTCTTTCAAATGGAAAAATATCAAAAGCTGGAAGAGAAAGAACTATGATCTTCACAATGTACTAGGTTTTTACGCCTCCGTTTTCGCTTTAATATTCTCTATTACCGGTTTATTTTATGCCTTCTTTTTTGTTCAGGCAGCAATCTATGTGATCTTTTCAGGAGGAAGTACCGTTTATCCTGATTTTTCCCATATCAAGACAAAGGCCCCGATAGAGCAGAGAACAGAAACCACGCTCGATAAAATAAGCAATACTGTTAAAGAGAAATATCCGGATTCCTTTGGTTTTTCTATAGATCTCGGGCACGAACATATGGATGATCACGAGCATCCTAATTTTGAAGTATACGTAAAGCACCTATCCTATTCTTATCATAAAAGCAGCAGCTTAATTTTTGATGAAAACTCAGGTGAACTTCTTCACACTCACGATCCTAAAGACAAAAATTTCGGAGAAAAAGTAGTGGGAGCAAATTATGATATCCACGTCGGATCCATATTGGGGCTTCCTACAAAAATCATTGCCTTTGTTGTAAGTCTCATATGTACCTCATTACCAGTGACTGGCTTCCTCGTATGGTGGGGAAGAAGAAAAAAGAAAACACCCAAAACGGCCTGAAAACTTTTTTTAATAAATTCTTCGTTAATAATCCATTAATACAATCTTTTTTATAATTTTAACCCTTTAGAATTATTAGAATAGAAAATGTCATTAATAGATTTATCAAAACATGTTGCCATAGGAATTGATATTGGTGGTACCAATACAAAGTTTGGAGTGGTAAACCACAGAGGAGAGGTCCTTGAAAAAGGGCACCTGAGAACGGATGAATATGAAAAGGTTGAAGATTTTATCGAAGCCCTGCATGAAAAGGTTCACCCTCTGATTGAAAAGTACGGCAATGAAAAAAATTTCGATGGCATTGGTGTAGGTGCTCCTAACGGGAACTATTACACCGGAACCATAGAGCAGGCTCCCAATCTTCCCTGGAAGGGAGTTGTTCCTTTTGCTGAATTAATGACAGCCAAATTCAATCTGCCTTGTACCATTACCAATGATGCCAATGCCGCAGCTTATGGTGAAATGCTTTTCGGAGCAGCAAGAGGAATGAAAGATTTTATCATGATCACTTTAGGAACAGGCGTAGGAAGCGGTATCGTGGCCAGTGGAAAGCTGATCTACGGACATGATGGTTTTGCCGGTGAACTCGGACATACCATTGTGAAACCGGGAGGAAGAAAGCATTGGAGTACCGGTTCTGAAGGAAGTCTTGAGGCGTATGCCTCCGCTACAGGAATTGCAATCACGGCTAAAAAAATGAGGGCTGAATTTCCTGAATCCCTGTTGAACCAGTATCCTGAAGAGGCGATCAATTCTAAAACGGTTCATGAATGTGCATTAAAAGGAGATCCTATTGCTATCGAAGTATTCAGATACACGGGACAGAAATTAGGGGAGGCATTGGCTAATTTTGTTATGTTCTCATCTCCTGAGGCGATTCTTTTATTTGGTGGAGTTATTAAAGCCGGAGATTTTATCCTGAAACCTGCAAAACTTCATATGGAAAGAAACCTTCTTTCGATTTTCAGAAATAAAGTTAAATTGGTTTTCAGCGAACTTGATGAAGCGGATGCTGCTATTTTGGGGGCAAGTGCTTTGGTTTGGGAAAAATAATCTGACGCTATTTAAAGATATAATCAAGCATCCTTTAAGGGTGCTTTTTATTTTGTCCTATATTATCCGGAATATTTGATTTTCGGCTCGCTGCAAATCACGAGCAATATGTACAAATTCTCATGACAGTTCCCGTAAAAAATGAAAAAGTTTTTCATATTTTTGATTAGCTTTTTGATATCCTTTATAGTATAGGATAGATAAAGAAACCGGTAATTCAAACAATCAACCTACAATGGATAACAATAATTTAGAACAGATTACTTTCGGCGGTGGATGCTTCTGGTGTGTAGAAAGCTGTTTCAACATGCTAAAGGGTGTAAAATCTGCAATTTCAGGCTATTCAGGAGGACATAAAGAGAATCCGACCTACGAAGAAGTATGTACAGGAAATACAGGTCATGCAGAAGTAGTACAGATCACTTATGATCCTAAGATCATTTCATACGAACAATTGATGGATGTATTCTTTTTCCTTCATGATCCTACACAGCTTAACAGGCAGGGAAATGACATCGGAACACAATACCGTTCTGTTATTTACTATAAAGATGATGCGGAAAAGCAAAAAGCAGAAGAAGCCATCAGGGTATCTGAAGCATCAGGGAGATGGTCCGGAGAATATGTTACCGAATTAACGAAATTCGATAAGTTCTGGCCTGCTGAGCAATACCACCAGGGGTATTACAATGAAAATCCTACACAGCCTTATTGCAGTGCTGTGGTAGGCCCTAAAATTCAAAAATTCAAAAAACATTTCGGAGAACTGAACATGTTGAATGCTGAATAAAAAAATAAAGCGAAGAGAATAATCTCTTCGCTTTTCTTTGCAGAAAATAATCATTTATATGAGAAAAACTAGTAGCCCGGATTCTGTGTAAAATCATTTGATGCATCAAGTGTTGCCTGAGGAATCGGGAAAATTCTTCTGTAAGGTTGGGACGCTGACTTAGCCGTTCCCGGAAGATCGAATTTCCCAAATCTTATCATCGCTTTTCTTCTGTACATCTCCCAATACAGTTCATAGCCGGACTCTTTAAATAAAGTATTTGCATCAAGAGAAGCAATCGCAACTCCCGGAGCATTATTATATAAAGATTCACGGGTCCTGCTGGTTCTTAATTTATTAACATCGGCTAACGCTGCTGCTATATTTCCATTTCTGAAATAGGCTTCTGCACGCATCATATAGATTGTTCCCAATCTGTATAATGGGACGTCCATTCCGCTTGTTCCGTTGTTTCCATAGCCCGGATCAAATTCAAATTTGAAATTTCTTACTCCTCTGTTGATCTGCGCCTGCGTAAATACAGCCTCAGAAGGGTTATCAAAATTCAGTTCAGGAGTGAAATCTGCAGCAAGCGTTGTGTTTTTTTCTGTAAACAACTTAAATACTTTAATTCTTCCATCTGCGGTCATATCGAAATTTCCATTTTGAAGAATTTTAGGCCCATATTGCTGACCCACCTGCAGTCCTCTGTTAAAATGAAACCAGGGTTTTCCTGTTCCTTCCACTTTACTTGTTGAAGGCACGCTCACATCAGTTCCGTCATTTCTGAACCATGTTCCGTCTCCATATTGATAGGTTCTTTGAAAACGGGGGTCATCATGATTCCCGTTCCATGAGTAATAGAATTCAGGAGTGACACATGATGCATTTGTTCCTCTGTTATCCGGTGAAGGCTTCTGGCTCCTTTCCATTGACATATACGCTAAATCGTTATCCGAACCCTTGTCTGAACTGGCTATTTTTTTCTGAACAATAGTAAAGATCATCTCCTTGCTCGTATCATTATTGATATCAAAATTGTGAAAATAATTAGACTCTAAGCTAAAGTTGGGATTATTAATCAACAAGTTACAATATTCAATCACTTTATCCATATCATTTCCTCCCCCACTTACAGCCTGTTCCGTAAAATTGAAAGTACCTGCCGTTTTGTTTTTTAAAACTGCCCTGTTCAGGTACATATCTGCCAAAAGTGCATAGGCGGCTTGCTTTGTAAACCTTCCTGCATGGGTATTCTGAGTTTTAATATCTGCTAAATTGGGAATAAGCCCTGTTACTTCAGTGATTAAAGCATCAATTGTAGTATCTGCCTTTCTGATCACAATCGGGGCATTGATATTATCCGGATCCCTGTAAGGAGCTTGGCCAAATAAATCGATGGTTGTGTAAGTATAATATGCCAATAATCCTTTTGCTTCTGCTAAAAATAATGCTTTATTGGCTCCTGTACTTTTGTTAGCGCTCGATATCGCCGTTAAAGATTTGGTAATCCCGAAGTTCAGCTGGTTCCATGTCGTTTTAACCACGTCACTGTTGGCATCCCAAGTAAATTCGTGCATAGCTCTCCACTTTCCTCCGTCTCCCCAGTCACTTCCTCTCGTAGGAAGAATGGCCTCATCCGTAGAATATTCCTGCAAAGCAAAAACACTTCCATGGTCTACAAAAGTTCCTTCGCCAAGCTGGCTGTAAGCAGCAGCCAAAGCAGCCTCTGGATCTGCAACTTCAGAACCCAGAACCTCATCGATTACTTTTTCATCCAGATTTGTACATCCTATTAAGGCCAATGCAGCAATGGATAAAATAATTTTATTAATATTTAAAAAATTAGATCTCATGATTTCTTTAACTCAAATTAAAATTTAACAGTTGCCCCCAAAATGAATGTTTTGGCAGACGGATATGTTGTATAGTCGATTCCCAGAGACTGGTTCCCTCCTACTTGTTTGTTCGTATCAACAAGAGGATCATATCCCGAATAACTGGTGATGGTAAATAAATTTTGTGCGCTTACGTAGAGATTAATGCTCTTTAAAAATTTCAGTTGTCCCATGTCGAAAGTATATCCTAGCCTTACGTTGTTCAAACGAAGGAAATCGGATTTTTCAAGATACAAAGAGGACAATTGGGGCTGATTGGTGAAACTTGCTCCCGAATCGTAGAAATTTTTCAAAACGTTCCTGTCTGAGGCTAGGTTATTGATATTCAGGTCAAGCGCCGTATTATTAACGAGATAGCCTCCGGTTTGTCCGATGAAAGAGAATGCAAAATCAAATCGCTTGTATTTCATATAAGAATTGATCCCGAAGGTAAAATTGGGTATAGCTCCTTCGAAAATTTTTCTGTCATTCTGATCGATTCTTCCGTCCCCGTTAATATCTTCATAGATATATTTTCCGTTGGCATCAACACCAAGATAATTCAACATATAGAAAGAACCCGCCTCATATCCGTTTTTGTAAATATTCGCCGTTACCCCGGAAAGCCCCGGTCCCGAAACTTCACCGGAGTAAATCGCTGATACCGGAAGATTTTTTACAACATTGTTCACTGTCGCTCCGTTCACATCAAGGTTCCATGTAAAATTTTCATTTTTGATGATCTCTGAACCTAAGCTGAATTCAAAACCTTTATTGACAATCTGCGCATCAACATTCTTCCAAACAGTGCTTGTTGGGCTCAAAGGTCTTGAAGGAATATTTAAAATAGGATCTTTCGTCGTCTTATGATAATATTCCAATGATCCGTACAATTTATTTTTCCATAGACTGAAATCTGTCCCAATATTGGTCTGCTCTACAACTTCCCATTTCAGGTCAGGATTTACCGTTCTATTGATGGCCACTCCGTTGATCAGATTTAAGTTATCATACAGATAATATCCCGCAGCTTGCGTCAGTGAAGAACTCGCTTGTGTAATTTTGTTTGGAACTTCCTGGTTACCGGTTTGCCCCCAGCTTCCTCTTAATTTTAATTCATTGATGATCTGAGAGTCCTTTAAGAAATTTTCATTGGAAACCGTCCACCCCACCGCAAATGAAGGGAAATATCCGTATTTATTATTTTTACCAAAACGAGTGGAACCGTCTGCTCGTAATGAAGCTGTTAGTAAATACTTTTTATCAAAATTATAATTTACCCTTCCGAAATAGGACTGCAATTCATTTTCCTGCGCATATCCCGCTCCGGGAATAAATGCCGTTCCTGAATATCCCGGATTAATTTCCGGTGCAATTCCCGCTCCCTGAGCAGCAATATCCTTTACTCCGAAATAAGTTCCTGTAGATTTGAATTTCTGATATGAAAAACCTCCCAGCAAACTGAAATTATGCTTATTTAAACTAAGATCATAGGTTAAGTAATGTTCCAACAGAATATTATAAGAATCAAGATTGGCCTGAACATACATTCCTTTGGGAGTTCTGTCGGTAATATTCGGATACATAGTGGTGTTTCTCTCCGACATTGTTTTATCGATCCCTAAATTGAATTTATAATTCAATCCCGGCAAGATCCTTAAAGTTGCCTCTGTACTTCCTAAAACCCTGAAGGTATTGGTCTTGTCATTATAAACACTTAACAGATATAATGGATTATAATGAGCATTCATATTAAAATTAGTGAAGTTCCCGTTTTGATCATAAACAGAACGGGTTGGGTTCGCCATCAGTGCATGAATAATGACTTGACCATCCGATCCTGCATTACCTCCATTCGGGATTCCTGTTTCCCTGATGTCACTTGCCGTAAGGTTTACTTTAACCTTTAGCCTTTTATTGTCAAAAAAAGACTCTTCTGCATTCAGACGGGCAGTTGTTCTTTTAAAACCACTGTTGAGAACAATACCGTTCTGATCCATGTGAGAAATGGAAGCAAAATAATTTCCTGTTTCCGTAGCTTTTGAAAATGATACCGAGTGATTCTGAGACACCGCGTTTCTATAGATCTCATCCTGCCAATCCGTATTTCCTCCGTGATCATAAAGCTTATCAACTCCGGCAGCTCTGTACTGATCTGCCGTTAGCAGATCCAGCTTCTTAATAACAGAAGAAAAACCAAGATAGGTATCATAGGTAAACATAGGTTCCCCTCTCTTTCCTCTTTTCGTGGTGACCAAAACAACTCCGTTCGATCCCCGGGCTCCATAAATGGCAGCAGCCGAAGCATCTTTTAAGACGGTGATTGATTCGATATCACTGGTATTCAGAAAGTTTAACGGATTTTTTGCCTGTGCATTTCCTAAACCTACATTCGGGCTTGTTGCACTCACCGCATCATTACTTAAAGGAACACCATCTACAACAAATAAAGGATTACTACCACTCCTTATTGAACCGATCCCACGAATAGATACGTTCACTCCGGCCCCCGGTTCACCGCTTGACTGAACTATACGAACACCGGCAATCTTTCCCTGCATCAGGTTATCCACAGAAATGTTCATTCCTTCTTTGAAGTTTTCAGCCTTCAACTGGCTGACAGCTCCTGTTAAATCAGATTTTTTCTGGGATCCATAACCTACTAAAGTTACCTCTTCGATAGAAGTTGCTGCTTTTTTGGATTTTAGCCGTACAGAAACAGAAGTTCCGTCGATCTTTATCTTCTGAACTTCATATCCATCATAAGAGACTGATAATGTTTGTCCGATAGAAGCAGAAATGCTAAAATTTCCTGAAGCATCTGAGATGGCTGTAGCTCCCGTTTCTGCAACCATAATTTTTGCCCCCTCAACCGGTGATCCCTCCTGATCCAAAACAACTCCGGAAATCGTCTCATTTACCTGCGAGTAAACAGGGCTAATGGTCGTAAAACCCTCTGCATTGGCCTGATTGGCCAACAGAAAGATTAACGCTATTGGAATTAGCTTTTTAAATTTAAAAAAATTAATTTTGTGGTACATATCATTAAGTAAATTGTAATAAACATTTGCTTAGTAAAAAGCCGCTGTTGTTCCCGCAACAGTGGTTTTTTTCAACTCTTTTCACAGCTTATTTTCGGCATACAAAGTAAATTCATTTCCCCAAAAACTATTTTAACATAATATTATCTTAAGATCAACAAAATATAAATATCCCAAAATGAGAAAATAATATCGTTTTAACTTTCAGAGTCTTACAAACAGTATATTTTACCTTATTTACATAATCTTAAAAATTTATTAACATAATGTATAAATTATCTAAGGACAAGAGTCGCTAATTTCGCCATGACAAAATTTGAGTTATTATGAAAAAGGCTGCCGTTTTTCTGTTATACTTATCGCCCTATTTTTTGCTATGGGCACAGAGACAGAATCTGGATGATGTAAAGATGAATGAAATCCAGGTGATCGGCTCCCATAACAGCTATAAGAAAGCAATCCTTCCTGAGGTTTATGATTTTCTGGCAAAAAAAGATTCATTACATTCCCTGCCTAAAATTCAATACGAGCATATGGCGATCCCGGAACAGCTGGATTTAGGATTAAGGAACCTCGAACTTGATGTGTATGCAGACAGCAAAGGCGGAAAATATGCCCACCCGAAAATTTTAGATCTTGTCAAAACAAAACAACCTTTTGATCCGGAAGGGAAAATGAAAAAGCCGGGATACAAAATGATCCATATTACGGATATTGATTATCAGACCTGGTATTACACACTTGAAGAGTGTTTAAAGGATCTTAAAAAATGGTCCGACGCACACCCTGATCACGACCCTATATTCATTACCCTGGAACCTAAAGATGGCGGAGCCAACACATTCGGAACCGAACCGGAGCACTATACAAGCCAATTATTCGATGACCTTGATAACGAGCTTAAAAAGTACCTCGGTAAAAACAAGATCATCACCCCGGATGATATTCGCGGATCCTATACCACATTGAACGAAGCAGTCCTTCACAAGAACTGGCCGACCGTAAAAAATGCCAAAGGAAAGTTTCTTTTTGTGCTGGATAACAACGGAGAAACCAGGGATCTCTATATCAAGGGACACGCTTCTTTATCGGGAAGAATGATATTCACTAATTCATTACCCGGAACCCCGGAAGCTGCAGTATTGTTCAGGAATGATCCCGGTCCTGAAATCCGGGAACTCGTACTAAAAGGATACATTATCCGCACCAGGGCAGATGCAGATACTATGGAAGCGAGAGCCGGGGATTATTCAAGGTTTGAAAAAGCCAAAGCAAGCGGGGCACAAATAATTTCAACAGATTATTACTTACCCAGCAGGCTTTTTAAATCAGATTATAAGGTAAGTTTTGAAAACAATACTTATGAAAGAAAAAATCCGGTAAACGGACAATAATTACACACGTTCACATTCATATCAAAGAAAAGCAGTCTTAGCATAAGGTTGCTTTCTTTTTATTTTAAAAGAGCTTTTAATAACGAAGGTTTGAGAAGCAGGATTCAGCCATTCAACATAAGATACCTCTACAGTTTTTTTACTGATTGCTTTTTCAAATCAATTTCAAAATGATCAGCCGGATCTCCGTTTGAAAGCAGGGATAAGATCCTGAAGACAGATTTTAGCTTTAATATAAAAGGATCCTTCGATTGATTTTTCTCAAAACATTTTATCAGAAACTGATATTGCATCCACCTTTCCTTCGAAATATCCTTTCGTGCAAGTTCATCAGCAGACTGGAATTTATACAGGTCGAACAACAGATCTTCAAGATTCCATTTTTTGAACGAATTTATATTGATATTTTTAGGCAATGTATATTTTGAACCCTCAGAAAGCAAAAGCAACTCTTTCCCTGATAAGGATTTCCCTTTTTCAATAAAATCCTTTGGCCAGTCATCCGGGATCATCCGAAGGCGAACCAATTCCTTAAGATGAAATAACATGAAATCATGGTAGGATTTTGTTTTCAGGATTTCTTTATTCCACAGGAGCTTCCCCGGAATTTTTTGCAATGCTTTGTATTCCTTTTCGTATAAAGGAAACAACTCATCAAAACGGGGAACTTCATGTAAAACTTCTGTCCTTACTTCCATTACATCCTGTGAATGAATGGTAAGCACTTTATAACCTGGTAAATAGGCTGCAAGAGAAGGAACCTGTATATTCACCAGCATCTTATCCCCTATTTTCTGTATCCCCGTATCATTGATATGCATATGTCCTGCAAAATGAATCTGCAACCCGGCATCTGCAAAGTCTTTGGCTACTTCTTCTTCTGGAACCCTTTCCAGCTGCCATTTCTTCTCTCCTAAAAGATTTTTGATCTCATCTGTGGCCCCGTCATTAAAATCGATCATCGGGTAATGGGTAAAGGCAATCAGAGTTTTACCATTTCTTTCAGCTTCTTCTGCAATCTTCTTTACCCATTGGATCAAATGCTTTTTATGCGTCAGAACATTATTATATCCTATACTCGCTCCGTTATAATTTCCGGGATCATCCGAGCCCTTATTGAGGTTTTTGGGAATATAAGTGTTACCATCAATAGCCATCATCCAAACCCCATTTACCGGTTCTACCACATAGCTTAAGTCAGGGACTGAAAATCCTTTGGAGACTTCATACATCCTGTTCGGGTAATTGGCACATTTCATTGCATGATCATAAGAGTAGCCGGAATAAGAATAGCTGGCAAAAGGAGTACTCCAATACAGATTCCCTTTTTGCGGGTAAAAACCGAAATCTTTAAGTTCATTCAAAATCTCGAGATACCCCGATTCCGCAATGTCCTTCGTAATAATATTCCGTTTATTTTTTGACAGGGTTTTATTACTGTAAACCCCCAATGCATTTCCATCGCTTCCTAAAAAATCATCTTTCCCTCCATCCTGATAAAATGGGCCGACAGGATCATGATTTCCCGTTGTTATGTAAAAATTAATCCCATACTTTTCATGATACGTCCTCAGAATCCGTTGCAACCCGCGTATATTGTACGCTTGCCCGTCATCCGAAAAATCACCGGGTATGGCAACAATCTTAATTCCTTTCGTAGCAATATCATCCAGCGCTTTCAGGAAAGCAAAATAATTTTCATTAAAAACTCGTGTGGAATGCAATTGAGCATCCATTGTCCTCAAAATGGTTGCTTTTCCTGTTTTGGGATTAACAATTCCTTTAAAATCATGATCCGAAAAACTCCCATACAAATCCTGAAAATGAACATCTGAAAGAAAAGCAATTTGGATAGGCTTTTGTTGGGCAGATAAGCAAGTAAAAGCTAAAAGTAAAATGAAGAAAACTCCTTTTTTTAACATGGTAAAAATAACCCGAAAATTAGAGGATTATTTTTGGAATTGATTTAAGGGAATTTTAAATAATTGTGAAAGTAGTTATTCTTCAATTTGTATAGTGTCTTTTAGATTTTCCAGCATATTTGAAAATAATAATAGGAGTTGACTTCCTAAGTTCCCTTCCATTATTCGGATCTATCCCATCACTAGTAAAAAATTCCACATTCCCATTATACTTTGAGTACCATGTTGTTCCTAAAGCATTTTCTTCTGTCAAAGTATCTTTACGGGTAATTCTTTTGAAGTACTTCATATCAACAGTATCAATAGGTTTTACATTGATATGAGGATTTTTGTTTTTGCAATCAGTCAATCTATATTCATTTCCATCCCAATACATACATTCCATTAATGGTACCTTATTAATGCCTGATGTAATTCCTTGAATGCTTTGTTTCTTATTTGAGAAAACCACATTTCCCGTAACCAGGCAAACAAGCAGAATCATTTCCATAATACCCAACCCGTTCTGTTTTACGAATTCCGGGACTTTAAAATGTTGCTCGTTACTGATATTAATGATCAGTTTTGAAAACTTTTCAGATATGGACTCCTCGTCCTCGTCTACTCTTATGTTTATTGTTGTTTTATTAGCCTGTTCGTCATCTTTGGCAAATGTTTTTGAAAAATCTGAGAAATCAACATATCCAAGATATTGGCTTAACTTATTAAGTACCAAGGTTTCTACACCTACCTCTTCCTTTATTTCGGCAACGAAGGAGTCATAATATCTAGAAAGTGTTCTTGCCGATATTGTAAATTTTATTTTCCTTTCAAGATCATCTGAAAGATCATCTGCCCATCCGCTTTTAGAATCCTTCGGAGATTCTTTTTTAATTTTCTCGAACACTTCACGAATAAGTAGTTTTCTTTTGGACATATTTAGTTTTTAAAGTAATTACAAAATAGCTGCTTTTCACTCATGTCGCATTACGGATTACCGTAAGTATATTCCTGTCCATTTCTTGTCTATCGATGTCGATGTTTTGTCTAACACATGCGTCGCCCTTTGTCGCATCTTTGCTTCAGAAATCAGTGATAAACAAACAATTAAAACAACAGACAATAACAAATTTACAAAACTGATTTCTAAATCACCAGATAAAACGGAAGAAAACTCCGGGTTGGGAAGCAGATGTTTCTCTTCCGTTTTTGAAGGTTCTACTTCCCTTAAAAAATAAGAAGCGCTTCGAAATTTTTTACCGTGTACAGCCTGTGGAAAAATCCATAGGAGGAAGAAAAACAGTCAAAAAAATTCAAAATTTTAAGGAAATGATCCAGTTTATATTAATGCTAATAGGTTTAGCATTTCCAAATAATAACGCAAATACAGCAACAAGTAATGATAACAATTATCCAATTGTACAACCCGTAACACAAGGAGGACCTATGGATCCTATTGGAGGTGTAGGAGGAGATGGTGATACAGGAGGCAACACAGGACAAAAACCACCAACCCCATAATCCGCTAATAACAAAGGGAGTAATAATTAATATTATTCCCTTTTTTGTATCTTGGAAAGAAAAAATATTGAAAAAATTTATCCTTTTATCCCTCTTCTGTATTATTGGTTGTAAAAGAGAAGTTCAAAAGAGAACAACATTTCAAAACACCAATTTAATTAAGGCTGATATTTGCAGAGAAAGTAAAAATACTGACTCAGCCTATATATATTATACCAAAGCCAAAGAAGAATTACTAAATATTCGTGATAGCATAGAGGCAGCCCGTGCTATTACCAATATTGCAATAATAGAATCTGATAAAGGAGATTACTACAGTAGTATTGGAAGTTCTATTCAAGCACAAAAATTATTGGGAGAGAGAAATGATTCTGTATCTAAAAGAATAGCATCAGCTAACTATAATTCAATCGCTATTGCCTCTAAAAATCTCAAAAATTTTAGTGAGGCTATCAAATACTATGACTTGGCGGTTTCAACTTCTATAAATAAAATTGATTCATTAGCTTTTTATAATAATATTGGCGACACCTATTTAGAGCAAAAAAATTATAGCCTTGCCAAATCTTACTTTAAAAAAGCATTAAAAACAACTGATAGCCTGGATTACGCCAGAGCACTGAATAATTATGCAAAAGCGCAGTTCTTAGATAATAAAAATTTTGACGCATTTCCAGATTTATTAAAAGCATGGCAAATAAGAATCCGATTCAATGATAACTTATCTATCAATTCCAGCCTTGCAACTTTATCCGATTACTATTCTGACAAGGACATTTCCAAGTCTTTATATTTTGCTCAAGAAATGTACAAGGTAGCAACCAAGAGTAATAGTCCGGATGACAGAGTAGAAGCATTAAGTAAATTAATAATTCTTAATCCAAAAAATTATTCGGAAAATTTTAAAAAATATACAGAACTTAATTCATCCTTGCAGACTGAGAGAAATAACGATATAAATAAATTCGGACTTTTAAAATTTCGGGTTGAAAATATAGAAAGAGAAAAAGCAGAAAGTGAAAACAGTCTATTAATTCAGTATCTAGTTTCAGGAGCACTCGTAGCAATAGTTATAATTATTATTATCCTATTCAGTAAAAGGCAAAAAAGGCTAAAGCAAGAAAAAGAACTGGAAATAAAAAACACTCAACTTAAACTCTCCAAAAAAGTACACGATGTAGTAGCAAACGGTATCTATCAGGTGATGACCAAGATTGAAAACCAGGAAAGCTTTAGCAAAGATGAGGCGCTTGATGAATTGGAATTTGTTTATGAAAAATCAAGGGATATCTCCTATGAAAAGACCGATCTTACTAATAACGAGAAGAATTTCAATGAAAAAATATCGGAACTTATAGGCTCCTTTAATAATGATACTGTAAAAACCTATCTTGCCGGAAACGATGCAAGCATATGGAAGGGATTACAAGAATCAACCCTGACAGAAGTGTACCAGATTGTACGTGAATTACTCGTAAATATGAAAAAACATAGCCGGGCAGACCGGGTGGTTTTCAGATTTGAAAGGGAAAATGAACTGATCAAAATTTACTATACCGATAATGGAATTGGCATTCCCGGAGAAATTATATATAAAAATGGGCTGTCGTCTACGGTTTCCCGTATAGAAACAATCAAAGGAGAAATTATTTTTGACACCAAAACCGAAAGAGGATTGAAGATCAACATTTCATTTCCTGTTTCCTAAAAACTAAAAAGAATGTTCAAAAAAATTTTAATCGCTGAAGACCATGAAAGTATTAATCTTTCGGTACAAAAAACACTGGAAGACCTCAACATTCCGAATGTTGATTATGTATATTACTGTGATGATGCATTGGCAAAGGTTCATAAATCCATTCGGGAAAATGAACCATACGACCTGTTGATCACTGATTTGTATTATGAAGAAGATCACCGGCAGCAAAACATCAAAGACGGAAGAGATCTTATCCAACAAATAAAGGCACTTCAGCCTTCCCTAAAAGTCATTGTCTTTTCCGCCGAACACAAATCCGGAATCATCGATTCTCTTTTCAAAGAATATCATATCAATGGATATGTTCGTAAGGCAAGAAACGATTCCAAAGAGCTTAAAAAATCAATTGCATCTGTTTACATTAATGAAAATTATCTGTCTCTTGATTTAAAGCAGGAAATAAAAAAACTAAATAGTTATGAGTTTTCTGCGTATGAAATTACACTCGTTTCCCTTCTTTCAAAAGGAGTTCTGCAAAAAAACATTCCTGATCTCCTACAGGAAAAAAACATAAAGCCTAACAGTTTAAGCAGTGTTGAAAAAAAATTGAACAGCTTAAAAGAAGATCTTGAGGTAACCAGCAACGAACAACTGGTTGCATTTTGCAAAGACATCGGTATTATTTAAAAAATAAAATTTTCCATTCCGATTTATATAGCCTTTCATTTTTTTGAAAGGTTTTTTTGTTTTTTGCCCGTTTTACGGATTCCCGTAAGGATTGGTTTTGAAAGGGTTATACTTTTGGAATGTTAAATAACTTGAAAAACTCAAATAATGACTAGAATAATTCTTCAAAATGAATCTTTGAATAATCAATCAGAAAGCAAACAAACGTCATCCAAAATTATCAATGATCGTGATATTCTGAGAAAACGTTCTGAAAAATATTTAAAATTAATTAAGGGATTCGATAAAGAACTTTTGACAGAAACACGAGGTAAAGAAGAATTAATGACAATAATTTGTGAAGAATTCGGAACAGCTGAATTAGCAGACCTTCCATTAGGAATTTTAGCAAAATGTTACTTGGGGCATCCCCATGAAGTACATACTTTGGATTTAGGTGGTGGTCAAATCATTCGACACTATAAAATAGGAGAGCCTCTTCCCAACAACTTTGAAAAAGCAAGAGTACTCGCCAAACACAATGCTTATGCTTTCGTAGAAGTATTTAAAGACAAATTGATCCTTATCCGCGAAGATGGAACAGCAACAAAATTATAACCTTGAAACTAAATAAAATGGCACAACAAGCAATTTCATATGCAGATCTCTCCTTCATTAATAATACTTTGAGGATAATTAAAGCAGATGTCAGGGAAGCTAATATAGAATTAGGAGGTCTCAATATAAAACATGATCATCTAAAAAATGATTTAATAAAATTAGCCAATTCATTTGCCAATTTTGTAGAATCAGATATTAAGAATAAAGCTCTACAACTTGCTGAGACCCGACAAGGAAATCTGAAGCAGGATCTCCAGATAAAATTTGGATATTATGCAGAAATCCGAAGAATGGCGTCAGGAATTCTCCAAGGAGTTGATACAGGTATTATCAGTGAAGAAACATTACGGAATACCACTGAAGAAGTTATGATAAAAGCTCCAAATTATTGGCTTGCTCCAGCACTTATTGTATTAGCTTCGTGGATGCGTAATGATAAGGAAACCACAACAAAAGCTCTTACTGAAAGCTTAAAAAGAGATGACTATAAGACAACCCTTTTTTTCATGTTAATCATGAGACGGCTGGAAAGAAACGAAGCTTGTACTCAAT
Source organism: Chryseobacterium sp. Chry.R1 (assembly GCF_039645525.1). Classification (NCBI taxonomy): domain Bacteria; kingdom Pseudomonadati; phylum Bacteroidota; class Flavobacteriia; order Flavobacteriales; family Weeksellaceae; genus Chryseobacterium; species Chryseobacterium sp. Chry.R1. Next base: position 1,154,127 of record NZ_CP151793.1, on the reverse strand, counting down.
GGATGCACAGATATTTTTTACATCAAAATCCTCATGATCTAGATAGAGAATTTATTGTTATTCTGGAAGCAATTGCCACAGGAGTTTTCCCCCCTTCCTCACATCAATTGATGATTTCCAATCTAAAAATATGGATTGAACAACTCACACAAACTGATAATTATATTGATAAACAAAAAATTCAGTGGACAAATTTTTTTAAAACAAAGGGCTCATTATCCGAAAAAAAGTATCCTTTACTCGAAGAGTTTGCGCCAAATTGGAAAAACCTTGAGTCATCTTTAACAAAAGCAAGATCTCATCAAGCACTAGAGGCTCATTTTAAAGATATTTTTGAAACAACTACTGATTACTCTAAAGCTAAAAAAATTCAACTTGATGAGATTCTTTCACTATTGGTGACTAATTTTGATGATGACGAACTTCCTCTTCAAAATGAAGTCAGATTAAATCAATTAATTATTCAGAAAGATGGAGATAAAAAAGCTGCACAATCTTTAATGGATAATGAAATACATATTTTTGATGAGAAAGTTGATTTCCTACAGATGTTGACAAACGCAGCCTTTGATCCAGAACTATCTGGTGCTACAAAAGTCACACAAGCTCTGGCTGTTTCGATCAGCCAGCCTTGGATTATAGAAGCCCACGATACATTTACAGCTGATTACAGAATTAAAGTGGAAGAAAAAGTTGAATTAGACATCGATGGTTTCAAAACCTCGACAGTTAATGGGATTGACGAGACAGAACAACTTCAAAAACATGATAAGTATTGGATTCAATTCTTGGAAAATGAATTGAAAAAGCTTTCTTTTCCTTTTACAGGTATTATTGTTGGAACATTAATTTGTTTGCTAGGCCTAATAATATTTAAGTCAAGTTTTATTGGAATCTTCGGATTGTTAATTGGAGGAATAATTATATGGCAATCAATTAGAAATCATCAGAAGCTCAAGAAAAAAACGATAGAAACAATTACTGAAAGAAAAACAAAATCCAAAGAAGTTCTACGTGGATGCATCGTTGAAGTTGTTGACTATCGTAAAGAATTCGCATTAGAAGACTCAAAAGCAGAAATTTTAAGACAAGTATTAGCATCTATAAATTCCCAAGATTTCTCTAGTAATTCAAGAGACGTAAGACCTATTTTACAACCTTCTTAAAAATACATCAAATGAAAGATATTAAAAATAACAGTGAAGAAAATAAAAGCGTAATACGACAACAACCTCCAAAACGGAATTTGTTTCAAGGTAAAACAGAAGCTGAAAAAGAAAAAGCAAAATTTTCCAATTGGGATATTTTACCTCCCCATCAGCTTATTAATCCAAGAATAAAATCAAACTAATGAAAGCACCTGTAACATATGCTGATTGGTGCAATTTGTTTGATCGTTTCACAAGTGGTGACGACACTGTTTTTGATGAAATGAATTCCGGAAGTTTTGATCTAGATGCAGGAACGGCTCAACGTTTTTATTTTCAAGCAGAAAAAGCTTATAAAGCCCGAAAAGAAATGTGGTTGGAAAAATTCCAAAGATCTTTTGAAATACAAGATATTAAATCAATTGATGATTTTGAAATTATTATTTTAACAGGCAGGAAAAATCTCATCCCTCTTTCAAAATTTTCAGAATTAAAAGGACTTCCGGAGAATTTAAAAACTGTTTTTAAACAAGATTTGGAAGAATTTGTTGTAGAAATTAAAAAATCTCTAAAGGATAATTTACCTAATATAGGTAACGAAAAAGAAAAGATGACCCTTATCATTAATTCCTTTACGCTTCCTGAAAACATAGAGAAAAACATACTCCAAAGCAGCCCTATCTGTAACGAAATTAATCCATTAATAAAAAGAAAAATAATCTTTTAGCTATGTCAAATAAAACTGAATTCAAAAATTCTCTGTTGCTGATGTTTCGGGCAAGAATTCCTTTCATATCAATAAGGAGTATTGAGCGCGCAAGGGTCCTAGAAATCATCCAAGAATTAGCGGAAGAAATCAATATTCCAATGTATGTTCATAGCCTTTCTCATGGTATGACAGATATTAAAACAAGAAAAACTGTTAATGATGATCGTTCTGTCGTTGGGGGAATTGATTTTGCTGTCCAAAATATTACACAGAGACAAAACATTACTTTCGTTTTCAACGAAGTAAGTGACATCGAAGATGATAACATTGTTTCAAGACATATTTATGATTGTGTAGTTCAAGCTATAGAAAGAGGTGGAAGTATTTGTATTATTTCTACAAAAAGTGTTTGGTCACAACTTCAAAGATTGGGAATGACTTTGACTCTATATCCTCCAAATGAAGACGAAATGCTAGAAATTGTTAAAGACTGCGTCCTGCCTTACAAAAATGCCTTCCCAATTGAATGGGATGAAAAAGATTTTAAAATGGTTGCAACTATTTTAGCAAACATGTCAAAAATTGAAGCTGAAAATGTCTTAGCTACCCAAATGGCAAAAGGCTCTTTAACAAAAGAAGACATCAAGCTTCTAGCACAGGAGAAAGACAAATTGTTTAGTGATATTTCAGGTCTTGAAAAAGTAAAGATTGATTCCAATATGCTTTCCATAGGTGGCCTGAGTGGACTACAACGATGGTTAGAAAATCAGAAAACACTTTTAACTGCTGATTTAAAGACAAGAAAACTTCGACCTCCCAGAGGAGTTTTACTAGTTGGAGTTCCTGGTTGTGGAAAATCTTTATCTGCCAAATTCATTGCTGCAAATTGGAATCTTCCTTTGTACAGACTTGATTTTGCTGCCATTCAGGGAATGTATGTAGGCCAATCTGAAAACAGGTTAAAAGAAGCTTTCGAATCCGCCGACAATGCATCTCCTTGTATTTTATGGATCGACGAAATTGAAAAAGGCTTAGCCTCAAATGCCAATGATTCATCTGGAGTTACCTCGAGAATGATTGGCCAGTTTCTATTTTGGTTGCAGGAAAGTACAGAAAAAGTATTTGTTGTAGCAACTGCGAATGACGTCACTAAACTGCCTCCAGAATTACTTCGTAAAGGAAGATTTGATGAATTGTTTTTTGTTGATCTTCCTGAAGAAAAGGAAAGAGAAGACATTATTAACCTCTACATTAAAAAAAATCTTTTACCCAAACCTTCTGTTGATACTTTTGAAAAATTAGTTTCACTTTCATCAGGTTTTGCTGGTTCTGATTTAGAAGGAGCGGTAAGAGACATCGCAATCCAGGCAGTAATTAATGGTGATGAATTTATCACTGATAAATTATATGAATCTTGTTTCCAGAATATTGTTCCTTTAAGCAAAACAAGTCCAGAAAGAATTGAAGCAATTAGAAACTGGGGCAAAGAAAGAGCACTTCCTGCCTCCGGATTGGCGTGGAATAATTCATTTAATGATTCAACTTCAACTAGACGTAGTATCATTATATAAGTATTTTTCAAAGTCTATTTTACGGAAACCCATAAGGATTAGTACTTTAATCACTATACTTTTGAAATGTTAAACCAATAAAATAATTTGACATGTCTAGAAAACCACTGGGGACAAAAGCAAAAACAGGCGAAAAATGTCCAGAATCAGGAAAATGGAAAGTTGTGGGAAGTCCATCAACTACAGCACCAATTGCCGTGGGCAATACGATGCCTCCTTACAATCAACAAGCAGTTACTTGGGAATTAATTGAGTATGCTTAAAATATCCCGGGAGTATTTTTATGCTCCTGGGATTAATCTAAAATGTTAGAATAACTAAAAAAACAATAGCAATGAAAAAATTAATCTTTACAGTTCTTGTAGGTTTAAGTTTATTATTACCAACAAATTTATTAGCTGAAACAACAAATAATACAAAGACTGAACTTTCAAATAATAAACCAAAGAAGAATTATAAAAAGAATAAAAGAGCCAGTAGTAATAAAAACAGAGAATCGAAATCTTATGCTCAAAAAAGCTTCTGCACTTATAATGGACATAAATTATATATAGGAAAAAGAGGAGGATGTTATTACATGACTGGAAGCAGCAAACAATATGTAGAAAGGTCATATTGTTTAAGTTGTAATTAATACTAAAGGATAAAAACTAAAAAACACTCAACATATAACCACAAAAAAAGCGAAGATAAGTCTTCGCTTTTATTTTCTGATCATTTCCGTATGCGGAATATCGTCCTCCAGATATTTTTTCCCTGTATCAATAAAACCAAACTCAGAATAGAAACGCAACAGGTAATCCTGTGCAGAGATTTTGATCTCCGATGTATGAAACCTGTTTTCAATGGTTTCAACCGCATATCTTATCAATTGTTTTCCTAAACTTTTTCCTCTTGCTTTCTCAGTAGTCAGTACCCTTCCGAATGAAGTTTCATCATATTTAATGCCTTTATCAAAAACCCTGCAGTAGGCAAGGATCTCACCGTCTTCCTCCGCCCAGATATGAATACCCTTCTGGTCATAATTATCCAGATCAGGATAAGGGCAGTTTTGTTCGATCACAAAAACATCAATACGCGCCTTTAAAACTTTATAAAGCTCAGGAACGGTGAACTCATCAAAAGTTTTTATTTTCCAGATTATATTACTCATCAAAGTTTACGCTATTATTTTTTAAAAATTCATTGGTGGTCTGGATGAAATCCAGAATTTTGTCGCCTCCTTCCTTCTTTTCTGCTGAAGTAATGTACAGTTCCGGCAGGTCTTCCCAGGTTTTGTGAAGTTCAGCTTTATAATCCTCCACATTTTTTATAACAACATTAGGCTTCAGTTTATCTGCTTTGGTAAAAACAATTGAAAAAGGAACTCCACTCTCTCCACACCATTGGATAAACTCTAAATCTATTTTCTGAGGAGTGTGTCTTGAATCCACCAAAACAAAAAGGTTAACCAGATTCCTTCTGTTCAGGATATAATTGGTGATCAGTTTTTCAAAATCTTTTCTCTGAACCTTTGAAACTTTAGCATATCCGTATCCCGGCAAATCGGTAAGATACCAGCTTTCATTGACTAAAAAATGGTTGATCAGCTGTGTTTTTCCCGGAGTTTGTGAAGTTTTTGCCAGATCTTTATGATTCATCATCGCATTGATCAATGATGATTTACCCACATTTGATCTTCCTATAAAAGCATATTCGGGAATATTGGGCTCCGGGCATTCCTGCCATTTCCCGCTACTTTTGACAAATTCTGCTGTTTTAATTACCATTTTTGAATTATTTTAAGAAAAACAAACCATTAAGAGCTATCTTAATGGTTTAAGTTATTTATACTTTATCTTTTAACCAGCTGTAAAGAATTTCATTGAATTCATCTGGTTTTTCCATCATTGCTGCGTGGCCGCATTTATCTATCCAGTACAGATCGGAATTAGGAATAAATTTATGCATATCTTCTGCCACCTCAGGAGGTGTTACATTATCCTGCTTTCCCCAGATCAGACACGTAGGTGTCAGAATTTTAGGCAGATCATTCAGCATGTTGTGTTTGATAGCACTTCTGGCAAGCATTACCGTCTTTATTCCTTTCATTCTGTCATTAACAACACCGAAAACCTCGTCCACGAGATCCTCTGTAGCGACTGCAGGGTCATAGAAAACTTCCTCCGTTTTCTTCCTTATATATTGTCTGTCACTTTTTCTCGGAAAGCTGTCCCCGAATGTTCTTTCGTATAATCCGGAACTTCCTGTTAAAACAAGATTTTTTACAAGATCAGGCCTTGCCAAAGCTAAGATAAGTCCGACATGACCGCCCATCGAATTCCCGACAATAGTTACCGGTTCCGAAATATGGCTCTCTATAAACTTGATAATATATTTTGCGATAGTAGTAAGATTGGTATTGAGTACCGGCAAATCATAGATTGGCAATTGAGGCACATATACCTTAAATCCTTTCTCCGAAAAAAAATTCACCATCTTATCGAAATTACTCAAACCACCCATTAACCCGTGCAACAGCACCAATGGATGTCCTTCTCCCGCTTCTACAAAAGTATATTTCTTTTCTTTTTTTGTACTAAATATCATAAAACGCCTTAATAAAGCCCTGCAAAAATACAAATTAAACCTCAAAAATATTTTGATATTCCTAATTTAAGATAAAAATAATATAATAAAGGCTTTTTGCCGATCTTTTTTAACATCCTTTTTGTTATGGGCAAAATAACACCAATTACAATATCCAAAATATCAACCACTTACCCCTGCGGTCTTCAATCTTTGATAAAACTTATTAACATTGAGTCAAAAAGTGGGAAAAAGTGGGAAGTTTTGGAAATAATTATATAAATTTGTCCCAAATGAAGAATTTCATTGGAACATATGAGTGTAAAATAGACGACAAAGGTCGCTTAAAAGTTCCTGCATCGCTGATCAAGCAGATGGAGAACTTTGACGATAAAGCCTTTGTAGTCAAACGCTCCGTGTTTCAACCCTGCCTGGAAGTTTATCCTATGAATGCATGGGATCAGCTGATGGGCAAAATTAATAAACTAAACAGATTCATTAAAAAGAATGCTGATTTCATAAGAATGTTTACAGCAGGAGTAAAGACTGTAGAGTTGGATAACGCCGGAAGATTACAGATTTCCAAAGACCTTACCCACTTCGCAAATCTTCATAAAGATATTGTGATCACAAGTGCCGGGGAATTATTTGAAATCTGGGATAAAGATGCTTACGAGAAAGTGATCTCTACCAACGAAACCGATTTTGCAAGCCTTGCTGAAGATGTGATGGGCTCTTTCGATGAAGAATAACTACGCTGCTAAAAAGGCGCAAAACACAAATTAAAACATGTATCATAATCCCGTTTTGTTGAAGCAAAGTGTTGATGATTTGGTTACGAATCCAGACGGAACATACGTGGACTGTACTTTTGGTGGCGGAGGTCATTCAAGAGAAATACTGAGCAGGCTCTCGGAAAAAGGAAGGCTATTCAGTTTTGATCAGGACTTAGACGCTCTTAAAAATAATATTGATGATCCGAGGTTTACCTTGATTAATCAGAATTTCAGGTTCCTGGAAAATTCCTTACTGATGTACGGAGTTTCTCAGGTAGATGGAATATTGGCGGATCTGGGAGTATCATCGCATCAGTTTGATGAAGCGGAAAGAGGGTTTTCTACCAGAAGTGATGCCCCACTGGATATGAGGATGAATGTAATGCAGAGCCTGGATGCCAAAAGGGTGATCAATGAATATGAAGAAGAGCAGCTGGCAGACATATTTTACTACTACGGTGAATTGAGAGAAGCACGTAAACTGGCGAGGGATATTGTTCATCATAGAAAAAGTAAAATCATCAATACAACGGAAGATCTGAAAAAACTATTCAGCTATCTTCCCCCGCATAAGGTTAATAAATTTTATGCACAGCTTTTCCAGGCAATAAGAATCGAAGTAAACCAGGAGCTTGAGGTTTTAAAAGAAATGCTCGTTCAGGCTTATCAGATCTTAAAAACGGAAGGAAGACTGGTGGTTATTTCATACCACTCCCTGGAAGACCGTCTTGTAAAAAGATTCCTTAAAAACGGAATGTTTGAAGGGGAACCGACGAGGGATATTTATGGAAATTATAAAAAGGCATTCGAACTGCTGAAGAGTAAGGCAATCATTCCTGATGATAAGGAGATTGAGGAAAACTCAAGAGCAAGAAGTGCAAAAATGAGAACAGGAATAAAAGTATAAATGGTTAGAAATAAGGAGTAACACCCTTATTATCAATTATTAATCATCATTTATCAATAATAAATTGGCTAAAAGAACGACAAATCGCCCACAAAAGAGATTAACTTTTATAGACATTATAAAAGGGAATTTTCTCAACCGTGATGAGATAAAAATACATTACAAGTATTTCTTATTGCTTTTTGTACTGATGATGGCCATGATCTATACCAATCACCTGGTGAACAAAAAGATCAAAATTGTAAATGCTTTAAAAGAAGAAACAGAAGAATATAAATCCCGAAACGCTTATGCCCAAAGTAAGCTGATTAAGGTAAAAATGGAATCAGAGCTCGGAAAAGAAGTAGCACGGGATTCTTTAATGACACTGGAAAACCATCCTCATAAACTGCTAATAAAATTGGATAGTACAGATGCAAAAGCAAAATGAATACGATAACAAACGTAAAAAAACGTTAAGGTGGGGCTACCTCTTCGCAGTGGTAGCTTTGTGCGTGTTTGTACTTTTTTTAACAAGAATCGTTATTCTCCAAAACACTAATGTTCAGGAAATTAAAGACGACTACATCAATAAAAACTATCGTGAAGCCACTTTAAAGGCTGCCAGAGGGAATTTATTTGCATCAGATGGCTCTATTCTCGCAACTACCGTTATGCGTTATGATATCTATCTTGATTTCAAAACAATAAAGGATACGGTTTACAGTAACAATATCGGTGCATTAACGGATTCACTAAGCAAGATGTTTGGAAAACCAAGAAGTGAATTCAGACAGAAATTTGACGAACAGAAAAGAAAGAAAAATCAATACTATACACTTGCCAGAGGCTTGGATTTTGATGAATACGACAGGATCAGAAACTTCCCGATCTTTAAGAAAGGAAAGAATAAAGGTGGGTTTATCGTAGACAGAAATTATAAAAGAGAACTCGCAACTTCTGAAATTGGTGCAGGTACCATCGGAATGGATAACAGTGAGTACAAATCCGGTCTGGAAGGAGCTTTTTCAAAATACCTGACAGGCACCGACGGGAAAAGATTGGAACAAAGAATCAATTCTTCGCAGTGGAAGCCTATTGATTTCTGGAAGGTTCAGGAACCCGTAGATGGAGAAGATGTATATACGACCTTAGACCTTAGAATTCAAGACATTGCACACTCAGCTCTTGAGAAGCAGCTCGTAAATTTTGAAGCAAAACACGGTACTGTAATTGTCATGGAAGTAGGAACCGGAAAGGTTCGTGCCATGGTAAACCTTCGAAGAACAGATTCAGGAGAGTACGAAGATGCTTATAATTATGCTTTAAAAGATAATATCGAACCCGGATCAACTTTCAAAACCATTTCACTTTTGGCAGCAATGGATGACGGATTCATCGATGATAACACAACGGTAAATGTAGGAAACGGAGTATGGACCTATGCGAAGCAAAGAATTTCAGATGGCCACGGAGGAGGAACATACGACATCAGTGACGTTCTTGCGAAATCCAGCAACGTAGGAACCGCCAAACTGATTACGAAATACTATGCCGATAAGCCACAGATATTCCTTGATCACCTTAAGCGCTGGAAATTATTTGATAAAATGGATATCGAACTTCCGGGCATTACAAAACCTAAGATCGTAACTCCACAAAATAAAAGATGGAACGCAGCAACTCTTGCTTCGATATCTTTTGGATATTCTTCGAACATCAACTTATTACAATTAGCAACTTTCTACAACGGGGTTGCTAATAATGGTAAAATGCTTAAGCCTTTATTCATCGATAAGATCATGAAGGATGGTAAAGTAATGTATCAGGCTAAGCCGGAGGTAATGGTCAGCAAAATGGCTTCTGAGAAAGCAATTAAAATGATGACCAATGCTTTGACAAAAGCCGTGGAAAAAGGAACCGGACGAAGTATTTTCACCCCGAATCTGAAAATGGCAGGAAAAACAGGGACCGCCAGATTTGAGTACTGGCTTCCGGGCCCGATGAAATACCGTGCCTCTTTTGCAGGATTCTATCCAGCTGATAATCCAAAGTATACCTGTTATGTAATGATCAGTGAGCCGAATACGGCAAAAGGATTTTACGGAGCGACTGTTTCAGCCCCGGTTTTTAAAGAAATTGCAGGAAAAACATTCCTGAAGACGCCTCAGAATATTGAAAAAGAAATGCTTGTTGACAAAAAGGTAAACCTTAATAAAATGGTGGAGCCTAATGTGAAAGTAGCAGTAAATGATAAACAAATGCCTAACGTGGTAGGATTAATAGGTAAGAATGTGATTCCACAACTGGAAAACCTTGGATACCGTGTAGACTACAAAGGAGTAGGAAGAATAAAAGAACAGTTTCCTTTGGAGGGAACTACGATCAGTAAGAACCAGAGAATTTATTTATCTCTTCAGAATTAAAAATAAGCATCAGAGAAATGCAATTAATTGAATTATTAAACAGAATCCCAACCTTAGAAATTCACGGCGACAATACCCGTGAAGTTTCGGAGCTGGTATTCGACAGCAGAAAGGTTACAGAAAATTCTCTTTACATTGCAGTAAAGGGAACGGTTGCAGATGGGCATTCATATATTGCATCTTCTATTGAAAAAGGAGCAAAGACGATCGTTTGTGAAGTATTGCCCGATCAGCTGAATGAGGGTATTACCTATGTAAAAGTAAAAGATTCTTCGAAAACCCTGGGACATCTGGCCTCAAACTTTTATGGAAATCCTTCTCAAAACCTGAAACTCATCGGCGTTACCGGAACCAACGGAAAAACATCTGTTTCCACTTTGCTTTTTGACGTTTTCAAAAATCTGGGCTATGAATCTGCATTACTTTCAACTGTTGAAATCAGAATAGGCAGCGAAATAATTCCGGCCACACATACTACCCCGGATATTATTACGATCAATCAGGTTTTAGCTAAGGCCGTAGAAGCAGGCTGCGAATTTGCTTTCATGGAAGTAAGTTCTCATGGAATTTCTCAAAACAGAATTGAAGGACTCCATTTCAAAGTTGCAGGATTTACAAACCTTACTCATGATCATCTGGATTATCACAAAACATTTGAGGAATATCTGAAAACGAAAAAAAGGTTCTTTGATGAGCTTCCTGATACCGCTATTGCCATTACCAATATCGATGACAAAAACGGGAATGTAATGCTCCAGAACACCAAAGCTGCCAAAAGATCATATGCATTGAAAACAATGGCAGATTACCATGGAAAAGCTTTGGAAATTGATTTTAACGGAATGCTCCTGAACTTCAACGGGAAAGAATTCTGGACCACCTTAACGGGAAGATTCAATGTCTATAATCTTCTATTGGTATTTGGAATTGCATCCGAACTCGGCTTTGAATCCAATGAAATCCTTCAGGCCATCAGCACCCTGAAAAGAGTCTCAGGAAGATTTGAAACCTTCAAATCCGATGGTGGCATTTTTTTCATCGTCGATTATGCCCACACTCCGGATGCATTGGAAAATATTCTGGACAGCATTAATGATATCAGAACAAAAAATGAAAGACTGATTACCGTCTTCGGTTGCGGGGGAGACAGAGACCACTCCAAAAGACCTGAAATGGGAAACATTGCAACGAAAAAATCCACGTTGGCAATTATCACTTCAGATAACCCGAGAACAGAAGATCCGGCAGCAATTATAAAAGAAATTGAAGCAGGTGTTGAACCTCAGAACTTCAGCAAATACACTTCAATACCCGATAGAAAAGAAGCCATAAAAATGGCGATTAAATTTGCAGAGCCCAAAGATATTGTTTTAGTAGCCGGAAAAGGACACGAAAACTATCAGGAGATTAATGGCGTAAAACACCATTTTGATGACAAAGAAGTAATTACAGAACTGTGGAAGTTAATGAGCAAGTAAAAAGATTTAAAGATTAAATCATTTAAAGATTCAAAAATTAAAATCAGACAATGACTAAAAATTTCGAAGATTTTCCAGTTTATGTCAAAAGTTTAGATCTCATAGAAAAAGTCTATATTTTTCTTCGAAGTCAAGATTTAGAAAAAGAATTTGAATTTAGTAACCAAATAAAAAGAGCCGGATTTTCAATATCAAATAATATTGCAGAAGGCTCAGAATATAATAATAACAGACAATTTATTAAATATTTAAAAATTGCAAAAGGCAGTTGTGCTGAAGTGAGAAGTATGATGATTGTAAGTAAAAGATTAAAGTTAGGAGATGAAAATATTGCGCAAGAAGTAATTAATCTGTCAAGGGAAATTTCTTCTAATATCTCAAATTTTGTTAAGTATTTAAAAGAGAATATTGAAAGATCTTAATCTTTAAATTCTTAAATAAATTAAATCTTTAAATTAAAAAGGAAACATGTTATACTACTTATACGAATATCTAACCCATCATGGAATCCATATCCCCGGACTTGGAATGTTAAAGTACATCTCATTCCGTGCAGGGATGGCGGTCTTATTATCCCTGATTATTGCTCTTGTGTATGGTAAAAGAATCATCAATTACCTGAGAGCAAAGCAAATGGGCGAATTGGTCCGCGACCTTGGCCTTGACGGGCAAAAGCAGAAAGAAGGAACCCCAACAATGGGAGGGCTCATTATTATCCTTGCCACCATGATTCCGGTTCTTCTCCTGACAAGAATTACCAATGTATACATCGTCCTTCTGATAATATCAGTTTTATGGATGGGTGCTATCGGATTTGTAGATGACTATTTAAAGAAAGTAAAGAAAAATAAAGACGGGCTTAGCGGTAAATTCAAGATCGTAGGTCAGGTGGGACTGGGGCTAATTGTCGGAGTAACAATGTATTTCCATCCTGATATTACGGTAAAGAGAAAATATGCAGATGCAAAAGTAGTTAACAGAAATAATGTGGAGCAGAATTTTATGCCTACAGAAAAAATTACGGTTTCTACCGTGCCATTTGCGAAAAATAATGAATTTGACTACAGTGGAATATTATTCTGGATGAGTGATAAAGATGCTCATGAGTGGGCATGGATTGTTTTCATTCCAATTGTCATCTTTATTGTAACAGCGGTTTCCAACGGAGCCAATATCACAGATGGAATAGACGGTCTGGCTGCAGGGACGAGTACGGTAATACTCCTTACCCTTGCATTCTTTGCCTACATTTCAGGGAACATCATTTTTGCGGATTACCTCAATATCATGTTCCTGCCCAATATGGGTGAAACCACCATTTTTGTAGTTGCCATGGTAGGTGCTGTGATCGGATTCTTCTGGTATAATACCTATCCGGCACAGGTTTTTATGGGAGATACCGGGAGTTTGATGCTGGGAGGAGTAATTGCTGTATTGGCTATTATTTTAAGAAAGGAATTAATGATTCCTGTTTTATGCGGAATATTCCTGGTAGAAAACATATCTGTAATGCTGCAGGTGGTTGTTTTTAAATACAGAAAGAAAAAATACGGACTGGAATACGCCCAGAATAACAGATTATTTAAAATGTCTCCATTACACCATCATTATCAGAAAGACGGTTTCCATGAAAGTAAAATCGTTAACAGGATGATTATCATAGGAGTAATGTTGGCTATAGTATGTCTGATTACATTAAAAATGAGATAAAACTCTATAAAAGTAAATGTATTAACGTATTCATGATTTTAAAAACATAAATAAAGTACGCCAATACATAAATACAAAAAAGGTAATATGAAAATAGTTGTTTTAGGAGGTGGAGAGAGTGGCTGCGGTGCTGCTTATTTAGCTAAAAAGAAGGGTCTGGAGGTATTTCTTTCAGACAAAGGAACTATTAAAGATAACTATAAAGCGTTTCTTACTGAAAACAATATTGAGTTTGAAGAAGGAAATCATGACGAGGAAAGGATTTTAAATGCAGACTGGATTGTAAAAAGCCCAGGAATTCCTAAAAAAGCGGATATTATTTATAAAATCCATCTGAAAGGGATCCGCCTTTCTTCCGAGATAGAATTCGCTTCAGAATTCACCAATGCTAAAATCATTGCGATCACAGGAAGCAACGGAAAAACCACCACCACTTCATTGATCTACTATATCCTGAAAAATGACGGACTGAAAGTAGGTCTAGGAGGAAACATCGGCTACAGTTTTGCAAAGCAGGTAGCAGATGAAAACCATGAATATTATGTACTGGAGGTAAGTTCATTCCAGCTGGATGACATTCAGAACTTCAGGCCATATATTTCATTATTGCTTAATTTATCACAGGACCATCTGGACCAGTATAATTACAACTATGAAGAATATGCGATGGCAAAATTCAGAATAGCTGAAAATCAGGAAAACGATAATTTCTTTATCTATAACAAAGATGATGAAATGAGCAAAACCATTCTTGAAAAGCTGGAAATAAAGGCAAAAATGATCCCTTTTTCAACAAAAGAAAAATTGACCGAGGGAGGTTTTATAGATAACGACAGTATTGTGGTAAAACTAAAAGATACATTTTCAATGAAAATTGATGAGCTTTCTTTATTGGGAAATCATAATGTAGCGAACAGTCTGGCAGCATCTATCGCAAGTAAAATACTGAATGTCAACAATGAAAGCATCAGAAATTCATTAATGACTTTTCAGGCAGTGGAACACAGGCTGGAGTTTGTTTCTGAAATTGATGGCGTAAAATACATCAACGACAGTAAAGCAACGAATGTAAATGCGACCTATTATGCTTTGGAAAGCATGAAAACACCTACGATTTGGATTGTGGGAGGACAGGATAAAGGAAATGATTATACGGAGATTGAGGACCTTGTCAAAAGAAAAGTAAAAGCAATTGTCTGCTTGGGAATTGATAATCAGAAAATTATTAATTTTTTTAAAGACAAAAAGGAGTTTATATACGATACTTCAAGCATGGAAGAGGCCGTAAAAATATCAAAATCGATTGCTAAAAACGGAGAAACGGTTTTACTTTCTCCTTGCTGTGCAAGTTTTGACCTCTTCAAAAGCTATGAAGACAGAGGAAAACAGTTTAAAGAACAAGTATTAAAATAAATGTACTGATGTATTGATGTAAATGGTATTCATGTATTTGACAAATAATAATCATTAATACTTTAATCCATTTTACATAATACAGTTAAAGATACAATAGAGTATGAACGAACAGGACACAGAAAGCAGATTTGAATTTCTAAAGGGAGATAAAGTACTTTGGATGGTCATTCTCGTGATCTCCATTTTCTCTATTTTCCCTGTATATTCTGCAAGTTCGAATCTGGAATATATTGTAAATAACGGGACCACAACAGGCCACGTTATTAAGCATATGTTTTTTGTAGTCCTTGGTTTGGGAATCATGAGACTGGTAGGAACCGTAAAATATGAATACATTGGAAAACTCAGCAGTATACTTCTGGGGTTAATGATTATATTACTGGTTGTCACCATGTTTACCGGCCAAACGATCGATGGGGCAAGTGCCTCCAGATGGCTAAAGATTCCGGGAACACCTATTTCCTTTCAGCCTTCATCATTTGCCTTTCTTATGCTGGTTATTTACCTGTGCAGGTATTTAACCAAGAAGATAACCCGGGAAAGACTTCCTATAGAAAACATTATGTACATCTTCGGTCCTATTCTCCTTGTTTTTGTTTTAGTAGCAAAAGATAACGGATCTACGGCTCTAATGATCCTGATGGTATCTGTTATTGTATTGGTTATCGGGCAGCTTCACTGGAAATATATTGCAGGTTTTATTTCGGCTTCATTTATTGCGATCGTATTGTTCTTACTGATTGCTTTAAATACCAATCTGATTGGTGGAAACCGTGTTCATACATGGATGAGCCGTGTAGAAACCTTCACTTCCAGTAAAGCAAAATCAGCCGATGTGGATGATGAAAGCGTAAAAGCCAAGAATTACCAGGTAATGCAGGCTAAAGCAGCAATAGTACATGGAGGAATTACAGGAATGGGGCCTGGAAAAAGTGCATTAAAGCAAATGCTTCCGCAATCCGCTTCCGACTTTATATTTGCAGTAATTGTGGAGGAATACGGACTGATAGGAGCAGCTTTCCTTATCTGTATGTATCTGATCATGGTGATACGGATCGTAATGATAGCCAGTAAAATGCCTGCGTTTTTCGGGTCCTTGCTCGTTCTCAGCCTCGGCGTCATGATCTTTATACAGCTATCGGTAAATATAGCCGTAGCCATCAATCTGATTCCGGTGACCGGACAACCCCTGCCCTTAATAAGTTATGGGGGAACATCCATGTTGGTGACCTATTTACAGTTGGGAATTATTTTAAATATAAGCTCAAGGATACAGATTTATGATGAGGAAGGAATGGGTAAAAAACAGAGTATTGCAGAAATAAATGATATTGCTTAAATCATATTAATGGTCAGGCTATTTCAAAATTAGAAAAAATGAACAAGAAGCTAAAAGTATTATTATCCGGTGGTGGAACAGGAGGACATATCTTCCCGGCAATCGCTATTGCAGACGAGATCAGGAAAAGATTTCCGGATACAGAATTCTTGTTTATCGGAGCCAACGGAAAAATGGAAATGGAAAAAGTTCCTCAGGCAGGTTACCCTATTGAAGGAATCGACATTGCCGGAATTGACCGTGGTAACATGTTATCTAATCTGGGATTACCATTCAAGATCTTGAAAAGCTTATCCAGATCAAAAAAGATCATTAAGCGTTTTGCTCCTGATTTTGCGATCGGTACAGGAGGCTTTGCCAGCGGACCGGCTCTGTATGAAGCAAGCAAGCTGGGGATCCCTATTTTTATTCAGGAACAAAATGCACATGCAGGGGTAACCAATAAAATTTTAAGTAAGAAAGCAAAAGCTGTTTTTACTGCTTACCCCAAAGTAGAAGGGTTTCCCGATGATAAGATCAAATTTTTAGGTAATCCTATTCGCGAGAATATCATTCTGGGAATGGAAGAATCTTCCCAGGCAAAAGAAAAAATGGGATTAAATAAGGAAAAGCTGACAATCCTTTCTGTTGGTGGATCACTGGGTTCCAGAACTTTAAATAATGCATGGAGATCACATTTTGATGAACTCATCAACAAAGATTATCAGCTGATCTGGCAGACAGGAAAGCTCGATTATAAAGATATTATAGAAGAAACAAAAGATAAGAAAAGCCAGAATATTCAGATTCTTGAGTTTATAAAAGATATGGAGAAAGCATACTCGGCAGCAGATATCATTGTTTCAAGAGCAGGAGCTATTGCCATTTCAGAACTGGCTGTTGCACAAAAACCGGTTTTATTGATTCCTTTCCCGTTTGCGGCAGAGGATCATCAGACCAAAAATGCACTGAATCTGGTTGAAAAGAATGCGGCAAAAATGGTCAAAGATTCCGAAATGGAAGAAAAATTCTGGAACACGCTTATGGAGGTTTGCGACAGCACAGCGATGAGAAAAGAAATGTCTGAAAACCTGGAATATTTTGCCAAACCCAATGCTGCAAAGGAAATTGTTGATGAAATTTTTATAAAGCTACAATAACCAACACTATAAAGTATGAAAACTAAATTACTAACAGTATTGCTCATTTGCTTCTTTACCCACTGGGTAACGGCACAAACCCTGATAAAACCCGCTGACTTTAAAATTGCAGCAGTGGGCAACTATTTGAAAGGAAAAGGATATGATATCCTGGAGCAGGAGGAAACTTTTATTAAAATAGGAAATAAAGACAAAGCCACACTCTTTATGGATGTGGATGCAGGGAAAAAATACATTAACCTTAATGTAAATATCCTACTGAATAAAGGGGTAAGCAAAGACAAAATTGATACCCTGCTGAACGAGATCAATAAGCTTGCAATGATAAAAGCAGAATATCTGCCAAGTCAGAATTCAATCGGTTTTAAATATTATTTCTGGATTACCAACGGATTTACATATGAGACCCTTGAAGATGCAGTAATGGAATTCTTTTTGTATCAGGGAGATTCGTATGGACTGGATAAAGAAAAGATATTCAATTATCAATAACTAAAATAGAAGATGAAATTATTAGAAACATATCATACTTTTTACTTTGTGGGGATCGGCGGGATTGGCATGAGTGCCCTTGCCCGTTATTTTAAAGCTTCAGGTAAAAAAGTTTTAGGTTATGATAAAACCAACACCAAACTTACTCAACAATTGATGAGTGAAGGAATTGATATTGTTTTTGAAGATCTCATCGATGAACAAATAACCACACTTCAAAAGGATAACACCTTAGTAATTTATACTCCGGCTATTAAGAAGCTTGGAATTCTTGATTACTTCAATGAACATGGTTTTGAGATTTTAAAGCGTGCAAAAGTGTTAGGATTAATTACGGAAAACACAGATTGTATTGCCGTAGCCGGAACACATGGTAAAACAACAACGTCTACCTTGGTTTCCCATTTATGTAAAGAAGCGGACCTGCCATTTTCATGCTTTTTAGGAGGTATTTCGGAAAATTTCAAATCCAATTTTTTATATAACGGTTCAGAATACTCAGTGGTAGAAGCTGATGAATACGACAGAAGCTTTCTCAATCTTTCTCCGGACTGGGCAGTGATTACCTCTACCGACGCAGATCACCTGGACATTTACGGAGACAAAAGTCATATTGAAGAAGGGTTCCGTCAATTTGCCGCTCTGGTTCCGGAAGATAAAAAACTTTTTGTAAGAAAAGGTATTGAGATCGGAAGAGACCATCAGACTTATGCTGTAAACGAAAAAGCGGATTATTACTCCGATAATCTGCGTATGGATCACGATAAGATCTATTTTGATTTTCATACTCCCGCTGAGTCTGTAAAAGATTTTGTCTGGGAAATTCCGGGGATCCATAATGTGGAAAACGCCACCGTTGCATTAGCCATCCTGCATAATTTAGGAGTGGATTTTGACACCCTGAAAAAGGCTATTGCCAGCTTCAAAGGAATTAAAAGAAGATATACAAAACATATTTATAAGAACGGTAAAATATATATTGATGATTATGCCCACCACCCGACAGAGATCAATGCTGTTGTAGGTTCCATCAAGACCTTTTACCCTGATAAAAAATTACTGGTTGCATTTCAGCCGCATTTATTCAGCAGAACAAGAGATTTTGCTGATGGCTTTGCAGAAAGTTTAAGCAATGCAGATGAACTCATTTTACTGGATATTTATCCGGCAAGAGAGCTTCAGGAAAACTTTGAGGGGATTACCTCAACATGGTTACTGGAAAAAGTAACCCTGGATAAAAAAGAAGGCTCCACTTTAATGGAAGCCTTTGAAAAGATAAAAGAAAAAGATTTTGACATTCTGCTCACCGTAGGTGCAGGAAATATAGACACCCTATATGACCCGATTTGTGAATGGTTAAGTTTAAAAGATAAATAGTAGTAGTGTATGTAAGTAATGTAATCCACGATAATCATGAATACATTTTACTTTAATACATGAATACAATAGAATATGAAAAATAAATACAGAATATTAAAAATTGCTATCACAGTAATCCTGCTTGGTTTCCTGCTGAGTTTCTCTTTGAAGAAATTCAGTGGCCAGAAGATTACCGATAATAAGATTTCTGTAAAATTAAGCGAAAAGACTCCGGTATATTTCGTTGATGAAAAAGACATCAGGGATATTGTAAAAAAAGAAAACCCTTCAGGAAAAGTAGGTGATCTGAATATTCCATCCCTCGAAAAAAAGATCAATGCTCTTCCGGCTGTGGATAGTGCCAATGTTTATTTAAATCTAAACGGAAAGCTCAATCTGGATATTAAACAAAGGGTTCCAGTATTCAGGCTGAATAAAGACGGCAGGGATTTTTACGTGGATGAAAAAGGAGTTGAATTTCCCATCTCAAAAACCTATTCGCATCCTTGTATGCTGGTAACAGGAAATGTAAAACCTGACGAATATGAAAAGCTTGCTGAACTGGTTGAAAAGATTGATAAGGATGACTTCAGCAAAAGATACTTTATAGGAATCTCAAAAGTAAAGGATGATTATAATCTTTTGACAAGTGAAGGAAACTATAAAGTAGAAATCGGAGACTTGGATAATATTGAATTCAAAGTAAAAGGTTTTAAAGCGTTTGTTGAGAAATATCTTGTGTATCAGGATCCTCAGAAGTACAATATGATCTCTGTAAAATATCAGAACCAGATTGTAACCACTTTAAATCCTGCTTTTAAAGAAAATGACAGTATTTTGACTGCAGGACGTAAAGAGCTGGCAAAAGCTCCTGCACCGGCAACCATAAAGAAACCGGAAACTAAAAAACCAGTAGAGATAAAAAAGCAAAATTCTGTATCTCAGCCAAAGGAAAACAAAAAGCCAAAAACGACAACCAAACCAAAGGAGACAAAGAAAACAACTGAGAAAAAGGCTACAAAGCCAAAAGCAAAAGTTAAAATAGAATAAAAAATCAAATCGATATAAACAAATGGAAAATCAAGAGTATTCAGTAGGTCTGGACATCGGGACAACAAAGATAGTCGCGATTGTCGGAAGGAGGAATGCACACGGGAAAATAGAAGTTCTCGGTGTAGGAAAGGCCAAAAGTCTTGGGGTTCATAAAGGTATTGTGAATAACATCTCACAAACCATTAATTCAATCAAGGCGGCTGTGTCTGAAGCACAATCCAGTGCAGGAGTTCCTATCCGCAAAGTCACGGTTGGTATTGCAGGAAAACATATCCGTTCTCTGCAACATTCCGATTATATTATGCGAGAGCATCCAGACAAGTTTATTACAGACGACGACATCGAAGCATTGAAAGATCAGGTAAAAAAACTGGTCATGCTACCCGGTGAAGAAATTATTCATGTACTTCCTCAAGAATATAAAGTGGATTCTGAAGGTGAGATACAGGAACCTGTCGGTATGCACGGAAAACGTTTAGAGGCTAATTTCCATGTTGTCGTAGGACAAATGGGCAGTATCAGAAACATTGCAAGATGTGTAAGAGAAGCCGGACTGGAAATGGAAGCCCTTACTTTAGAACCACTGGCATCTTCTGAAGCTGTTCTTACAAAAGAAGAAAAAGAAGCAGGAGTTGCAATCGTAGATATAGGTGGCGGTACTACGGATATTGCTATTTTCAAAGACAATATCATTCGCCATACTTGTGTAATTCCTTACGGTGGCGGAATCATTACAGAAGATATTAAAGAAGGCTGCTCGATTATAGAAAAACATGCAGAACAACTGAAGGTAAAATTCGGATCTGCAGTTCCTGAGCTTGAAAAAGACAGCACTTTTGTAACCATTCCTGGCTTACATGGAAGACCGGACAAAGAAATTTCTCTTAAAACTCTGGCACAGATCATCAACGCGAGAGTTGAAGAAATCCTTGAAATGGTGAACACAGAGCTTAAAGCCTATGGAGCATTCGAACAGAAGAAAAAGTTGATTGCGGGAATCGTTCTTACAGGAGGTGGTTCCAATTTGAAGCACTTACGCCAGCTTGCTAATTATACTACAGGTTTCGACAGCAGAATTGGTTTTGCTAACGAATATATCGCCAATGACAAAAACCAATACCTGAAAGGTCCTGAATTTGCAACATCTATCGGTTTACTGATGGAAAGTTTGAAAATCCGCGACAAAAAGCAGACGATCATAGAAGAAGAAACCGTTCAGGAGAAGCAACAACCGGAAGTAGTATCCAATACAGCTGAAACCCCAACTGCCACACAGCAGGCGACTCCTGTTCAGGAGCAGGAAGTGGTAAGAGAGCAACAGGAAAATAAAAAAGCGGCAAGGCTCACATTCGGACAGTCGCTAATGGAAAAAGTAAAAAAATTCTTTGAAGAAGTAGAATAATTATAAAATGATGAATGATAAGCGATACACGGCTATTCCTTATCACTTATCATGAGTCAATTTTAAAAAATATAAGTTATGGAAAATATAGGTACACAAGGGTTTTCATTTGATTTACCAAAAGGAAATTCATCAATCATCAAAGTAATTGGTGTTGGTGGCGGTGGAAACAACGCCCTTAAACACATGTACGAGAAAGGGATTCACGGTGTTGATTTCGTGATCTGTAATACGGATGCTCAGACTTTAGATAATAACCCCGTCTCCAATAAAGTTCAGTTGGGTACTTCCATCACCGAAGGACTTGGAGCAGGTGCTGATCCTGAGGTTGGAGAAAAATCAGCTATTGAAAGTATTGAAGAGATCAAGGCTGCAATGGGACAAAATACCAAGATGGTATTTATTACTGCCGGGATGGGAGGTGGAACCGGAACGGGTGCCGCTCCTGTTATTGCCAAAGTAGCTAAAGATATGGGAATTTTAACGGTAGGTATCGTTACTGTTCCATTCAGCTTCGAGGGGAAGAGAAGGCTTGAGCAGGCAGAAAACGGACTTGATAAATTGAGAAATAATGTTGACTCACTGATTGTCATCAACAACGATAAATTAAGACAGCAATTTGGTAACCTTGGATTCAAGCAAGGATTCTCAAAGGCCGATGAAGTGTTAACCAATGCTGCAAAAGGTATGGCAGAGGTTATTACCGGTTACTTCGATGTAAACATTGACTTTAGAGATGCTAAATCTGTGCTTCAGAACTCGGGTACTGCATTGATGTCTACAGGCACTGCTTCCGGAGAAAATAAAGCAGAAGAGGCCGTAAGAAAGGCTCTGGATTCCCCATTATTGAATGACAATAAGATTACAGGTGCTAAAAATGTATTACTATTGATCAGAAGTGGTGTAGAAGAAGTTACCATGGATGAAATAGGTATCATCATGGATCACATTCAAAAAGAAGCAGGAAACACTGCAGATATTATTTTCGGGGTTGGAGCGGATGAAGAACTAGGAGATGCAGTAAGCGTTCTTGTAATTGCTACAGGTTTCTCCAATGAGGACAAAAAATTTGCAGGGCCAACTGAAAAAATCAGAATTGGTTTAAATGACAAACTGGATTCTCACAAAACTTCTCCTTTTAAAACAAGAGAAGAAAGAGAAATGAGCCCTGAAGAGGGCTATACTTTCGGAGGAAAGAACCTTTTCAGACTTGATGATGAAGACCAGGATAATCCTCAGTTTAAGACATCTACTGAAAAAAAAATGATTATTGAGGATGAAGAGGTAAAAACAGAAATAAAGTTCTCTGATAGAGAGCAAGATACGGTAGACAGCCCAATTCAGGACTGGAGAAACGAAGAAGAGGATCAGGATGCTTATAACTTATTTTCTTTCGATGAAGATAACGACCCGAATGATCTGGAAATACAGTCTTTTTCTTTTGAAACAGAAGACAGGAAAGAAGAACCGACTAAAAACTCTTCCGTTCCTTCTTTTTCCGAGGAAAAACCGATT
Source organism: Chryseobacterium sp. Chry.R1 (assembly GCF_039645525.1). NCBI lineage: Bacteria > Pseudomonadati > Bacteroidota > Flavobacteriia > Flavobacteriales > Weeksellaceae > Chryseobacterium > Chryseobacterium sp. Chry.R1. The sequence goes on along the minus strand of NZ_CP151793.1, from coordinate 1,131,140 downwards.
GAATTCAGCTTCTTTGTCAATGAGCCTGTTAATGAGCCAAAAACGGATTATGGACAGCCAAAAGCAGAGTTTACCACTTCAGCCAATACGGTAAGCCAGATTACAGAAGAACCTCTTCAGAAAATGGAAAGTTTCTTCCAGCCGGTGAAAGAAGTTCCGGCCAATGAAAGCAAACCGGTTGTTGAAAATAAAACGGAAACCGAAGCTCCAAAGCCATCAGACAGTGAGTTCACTTTTGTGAACAAAACTATTGACCAGGAGAGAGTGGTTGAAAGAAGAAATAAATTAAAAGAATTCAATTCACGTTATCAGAGTTTTGATAATGTCAATGAGTTCGAATCTGTGCCTGCATTCAAAAGAAAGAATATTTCTATTGACGGGACCAACGCATCAGATCAGAATATAAATACATATTTATCTGATAATAATGGTTCTATGCAAATCAGAGAAAACAGATTTTTAAATAAAGACGTAGACTAAATTTAATTTGAAAATGAAATAATTTGTGAATTTGAAAATTGATCCACTGGAAATTATACATCCATTGCCTTTTACTATTTTCAAATTGTTTCATTCTCAAATTTTCAAATCATAATATATGAGTTTAGAAAATACAATCAGCGAAGCGATAAAAACCGCTATGAGGGAGAAAGACAAAGTGGCTCTGGACTCTCTCCGTGCAGTAAAGTCCCAGATCCTGCTTTTGAAAACAGAAGCCAGAGGAGCAGAAGTTTCAGCAGAACAGGAGATCGCTATTTTACAAAGAATGATCAAACAACGTAAGGATTCTTACGACCAGTTTGCCGCTCAGGGAAGAACGGATCTCGCAGACGTCGAAGAAGCCCAGATGAAGGTCATCGAAAAATTCTTACCTCAACAGCTTACTGCTGAAGAGCTGGAAACAGAAATTAAAAATATCATTTCACAGACCGGCGCTGAATCTATAAAGGATTTAGGAAAGGTAATGGGAATGGCATCAAAAGCGTTAGCCGGTAAATCTGACGGAAAAAGCATTTCCGAGATGGCTAAAAAGCTGCTTTCTTAAAGGGTATTTGGTCTTCAATCCGGACACAGATCCAGAGTAAGATCATTGAACCCGTTTACTAAGGATATTCAACCTTTGCATATCGATTTGATTAATGAAGCCCGAAATTAATTTCGGGCTTCATTTTATGCATTAAGATGCTTGAGGTGTCTGTGAATTACAGACTTAACTAATTGCATCTTTTAAGTCGAGGGAATGACGTAAAAAATGCCTTTTCATGGTTGGTTGTTTTTAGAATCATTTCAAATTTAATAATTATTTTTCATTATTCATTGCTTTTATTTACATTTCTTCAAATATTGTTGAAATATTTACATATCACCATGTTACATATCATGCACTTTTCCTAATGCGTCAATAGTTTTTATAAGTTGATGAAACATAAATAATTTTTTACCTTTGTACAGATTTAAAAAAACAAAAAATGTATCCAACAGATTTAGTAATGCCTATGAAGGCTGAACTTACAGATAAAGGCTTTGAAGACTTGACAACAACTTCTCAGGTACAAGAAGCATTAAAGCAATCAGGAACTACCCTATTAGTGATCAATTCAGTATGTGGGTGTGCTGCAGGAGCTGCAAGACCGGGAGTTGTTTACTCTTTGACCGGAGATAAAAAACCCGATCACTTGACAACCGTATTTGCAGGATATGATACTGAAGCTGTTTCAGAAGCGAGAAAACATTTAGCTCCGTTTCCTCCAAGCTCACCTTGCGTAGCTCTTTTCAAAGATGGAGAATTGGTTCACATGCTGGAAAGACACCACATTGAAGGAAATCCTGCAGGAGCAATTGCTGCAAACCTTCAGGCAGCTTACGACGAATATTGCTAGAAAACAATATATCCAGATAATCAACCGTTACAATATTTGTAACGGTTTTTTATTTTAAGCCATAAAAAATTCTCTGAAAAATCAAATATCATTATATTTGTTGAAATGGCAACGAAAGCACTTTTCAATACTGTGGTGAATTGGTTTATCCGTCAAAGGATAGACCAGATTCAGAATTTCATGAATCATCCGATTGAAACACAGAAAGGGATACTATTTTCCCAGTTGTTTCATGCCGAGGATACAGAATATGGGAAGAAGTATGGTTTTAATTCTATTTCGAGTTACCAGGATTTTAAAAATAAAGTTCCTATTGTTACCTATGAAGATTTCGAACCTTATATCGAGAGAGCACGACAAGGTTATAAAGATGTAAGCTGGCCTGGCTATATCAAACATTTTGCAAAGTCCTCAGGAACCACGAACGCTAAAAGCAAATTCATTCCCATCTCTGCCGAGAGCCTGGAATATTGCCATATGAAAGCCGGAAAAGACATGGTATCAATTTATGCCAATAACCATCCGGAAAATCAGCTTTTTACGAATAAAAATTTACGTCTCGGAGGCAGCTCCGAACTCTATGCCGATTTTAACACAAAATTCGGGGACCTTTCTGCTATCCTTATTGACAATCTTCCTTTTTGGGTGGAGATTACAACAACCCCCAGCAAAAAGGTATCACTCATGTCCGAGTGGGAAAGTAAACTGAGAGCCATTATATCTGAAGTTAAAAATGAAGATGTCGGAAGTTTACTGGGTGTTCCAAGCTGGATGCTTGTTTTACTCCAGAGGGTTCTGAAAGAAACGGATGTTCAGAATATCTCTGAGCTCTGGCCTAATCTGGAAGTCTTTTTTCACGGCGGAATAAGTTTTAAACCCTACAGGGAGCAATACAGCCAGATCATCGGAAAAAACATCAATTACTACGAAATTTACAATGCCTCAGAAGGCTTCTTTGGTATTCAGGACAGATCAAATAGTGACGAAATGCTTTTGATGCTGGATTATGGTATTTTCTACGAATTCATTCCTATGGATAAATTCCATTTCTCGAATCCACCGGTTGTAAGTCTTGAAGATGTTGAAGTCGGAAAAAATTACGCCATGGTCATTACCACCAATGGAGGATTATGGAGGTATCTGATCGGTGATACGGTTGTCTTTACATCCGTTAATCCGTTCAGGGTAAAAATTTCAGGAAGAACCAAACATTATATAAATGCTTTTGGGGAAGAATTAATGATCACCAATGTGGAGCTTGCACTTACAAAAGCCTGTGAACAGACAAATGCAGCCATTACAGATTTTACAGGAGCTCCTGTTTTCATGAAAGAAAATGAAAGCGGTGCTCATGAATGGATTTTTGAATTCAGTAAAAAGCCGGACGATCTCGACTGTTTTATCAATGCTTTCGATGAGTGCCTGAAGGCAGTTAATTCGGATTATGAAGCGAAGAGGTACAATAATATTACATTAAAAAAACCCATTGTTCATATAGCCAAACCCAATTTGTTCTATTCGTGGCTGGAGTCCAAAGGAAAGCTCGGGGGACAAAACAAGGTACCAAGACTCAGCAATGACCGGGAATATATAGACCCTTTATTAGAACTCAATAAGAATTAATAAAAAAACCGCAGTAAAAACTGCGGTTCTTTTTTATTTGCTTTTCAGATCTTCTTTTAATTTTTTAGCTCCCTCTTCTACTTTTCCGGCGCCTTTAGCTGCAGCATCCTTTACATCCTGTCCAAGCTCCTTCGCCCCTGCCTTAATATCTTTTCCAGCTTCATTAAGGTCTGCTTTTGCCTTATGCGCTGCATTATCTATTTTATCTCCGGTAGCATCCACTTTAGCTTTAACGTCTTCTTTTGCCTTGTTAATTTTAGTAGTATCTACAATATCTGCCGGGCTTTGCGTCACTGTAGTGCTGGTTGTTGTAATAGATCCGTCCGGATTTTCAACCTGCTCAGTTTTTGTTGTCGATTTGGTGCAGGAAACGACCAATCCGGCTACCATAAGTGCTGTTACAATTTGTTTTTTCATATTGATATTTTTTAAGAATGTATTCAAATTTATGAAAACTTCCGTATAGTTTTCATTGTTCAGGGAGAAGTTTTTCCTGCTTCCTCTTTCGCCTTTCCTTCTTTTTCCTTATTCTTTTTCTCCTCTTCCTGTTTCTTTTTGTTTTCTTTTTCCAGCTCCTGTTTAATACGTTGCTCTTCCTTTTGGATTCTCAGAGCCTCTTTTAAAGAATCCTGATACTTCTGGGAAGACATTCTGATTTTTCTTGCAATATCTACGGATATGGCACCATTAGAAAAGGAATCTATGGCAGTTGTATCATAATCCACTTTCGTCACCTGATCCGTCTCTACACGAACAGGTTCTCTTTTAGAACAGGAAGTAATCAGAATAGAAAAAACCGCTGCTAAAAAAAATACATTTTTCATGGAACTAATTTAACAGAAATTCCGCAATTACAGGATAGTGATCTGATAATTTTACGGACTGATCTATTTTGTAGCTTATGGGTCTTATGTCTTTAGAGGTGAAAATATAGTCGATTCTCAAAGGAACTTTATAATCATGAAAACTGGTAGAAATACCATTCCCGACTGTTAAAAAAGCATCATCCAGATTTTTCCCAAGATTATAATATTCATAAGAATTAGGCACGGAATTAAAGTCACCCGCCAGTATAACCGGATAAGGAGAAAAGTCGATTGCTTTTCTGATCTTTTTTATCTGATCTTCATGAGCCCTGAATGTGGGTGTCATGTGAGAAAGAAGAAGATGGAGTTTATTAGATCCTTTTCCAAGACTATTAAAATCAAACATCGATTTGTTCAGACGGAATGGTTCAAGATATACATTTACTATTCGTATGATTTTTCCATTAATATCAATATCCGCATAAAAAGAATTTCCTCTTGATTTATCTTCAATTAACTCTTCCTGTCTTACAATTTTATGTTTTGTCTTCAGGCTCACTACCGGATACTTAATCATATCTTTTCGTATTGCCCGGTTTGTATCTTTTTCCTGAACAAGAATAATATCAGCATTCTGATCCTTGATATATTTTGATACTTTATCCCAGCCAAACTCACCATACTTCACATTGAATGTCAATATTTTAACATCCCGTATTGATTTATAGTTTTCAGTTTTAGGAGAAAAGTTCACCCACCGTCTTATGGGATTATAAAAAACAAAAGTGCTTAACAGAAAAACAATGGCGATTTTATTTCTTTTAACGATCCAGACCAGCGTTAATAAAATATGTAATAAAATTAAATAGGGAAACCCTAATGAAAGAAGATTCAAGCCCCCAATAATGTTGGGCGGTATCCATGCATTCCCTAAGGTGCACAGTAATAATACGATAATTGCAATATGCAAAAACAACAATATCTGGTTCGGCTTCATGAAAAAAACGGTCTAGTCTTTTTTTAATCAAAAATCCTACCAATATGAAAAGCTTTAACGTATTTTATGAATATTATTTTTTTAATTTGAAAGTTGCAACCACCGGATAATGATCTGAAATTCTGACAGAACGGTCAACTTTATAACTTAGAGGTTGTATGGATTCCGATGTAAAAACGTAGTCGATTCGTATCGGGAATTTGTAGTCATGAAAGCTGGTAGCACTTCCTCTACCTGCTTCTACAAAGGCATCTTTTAACCCTTTTCCAAGATGGTAATACTCGTAAGAGTTAGGAACAGAATTGAAGTCACCTACTAATATTACCGGATAAGGAGACTCATCAATCCCTTTTCTTACCGCAGCAACCTGATCCTGGTGCATTTTGAAAGTCGGGATCAGCCTTTTAACGATATCTTTCAGCTTTTGTTCATCTTCATCACTATTTCCCTTAAGCTTTACCATGCTTTTTTCAAATTTAAAAGGCTGAAGGTAGACATTGATAAAACGATACGTATTTCCTTTGATCTCAATATCCGTCTGGTTGGCGTAGGCATTATTGGTCTCTGAATTACTCTCAATAAGTTCTTTCTGATCAATGATCTTATATTTTGAAGAAATTGAGACAATAACATCTCCTCTTCCTTTTCCCATTCCTTTAAAATTGTAATCCCGAACATGTTCTTGTAACAGAACCACATCCGCATTTTGAGAATCTACATAATCTTCAATATTTTTAATTCCCATCGTTCCTCCTTTTGCATTTAATGAGATGATTTTCAGATCGGATGTCTCCTTTTTTTCAGCAGAATAGTTGACCCATCTCTTAACAGGGTTCAAAAAAAGCAGTCCGAATGCAGCAAATACTATAGCCCTTTTTTTCCAGGCGAAAACCCAGAAAACAGTTAGCAATACATAAGCAGTGATTAAAACAGGAAAGCCTAATGATAAAAGATTAAACCATGGATATATTCTAGGAGGTACATAAGCATTCATTAATGTTCCCAACAAAAGAAACAAGATTCCCAGATGTACAATTAAAAATATTAGGCGAACAACTTTCACAGGATAGTATTAACGGAATCTATACAAATGCTTTTTCCATAGTAAAGCCAGGAGAAAGCCTACAATAGCCCCTCCCACGTGCGCAAAATGGGCAATACCTCCTACATTTCCTGAAACCCCTAAGTAAATTGAAATAACAAGTAGTATGGGTAAAAGGTATTTAACTTTAACAGGAACCGGAATAAACATAATCCCGATCTTTGAATCCGGATAAAGGGTAGCAAAAGCAGCAATAACTCCAAATATGGCTCCCGAAGCACCGACCATAGGAGTTCTTAATGCATTATAGAGACTTTGGGAAAGCTCCTTTCCTTCTTCTGTCGTAGCACTTATATTCATGTCTCCAGTATATCCTATTGCCGCTTTCTTATAAATTTCAGCCGCATTTAAGCCTAAGCTTTCCAGGCTGGAGGTAATCTGCTGAATTTCTATAAAATTCCAAAGATTGAATAAGAAAAATGCACCCAAACCACTTACAAAATAGAGGATCAGATACTTTCTTTCACCTAAAGACTGTTCCAATATAGGCCCAAAACTCCACAAAGTCAGCATATTAAATAAAATATGCATCAATCCTCCGTGCATAAACATATGGGTTATGATCTGCCAGGACCTAAAGTTGGGAGAAAAAGGATAATACGCAGAAAGTGTATTATACAGTTGTGGAAAAATATAGGATATAATAAATACAACAATATTTATTATAATTATATTTCTTGTAATCGGTGGTATATTGTTAAACATTTTTAAAATTTGTTTTTAAAATCATTGAAAGGAATTTCATAAAAGCATCGTTTCCCATTAGGTAAAAACTCAGGAAAACCTAATGCCGTAAAGTCCTTGATCAATTGTTCAGCATCCTTTTTATAAATAAAGTCAAATCTGGATTTAGACTGCATCTTCGTCCATTGATTCTGATAATACTGGTTGAATTCCTCATCTGTTTTATAATCCAGGATCTCAAACAGGTCTTCAAGAAACTTCATAACCTGGGTCTCTTTTAATCCCTCAGGCACCGCATCTATCCTCAATACACTTTCGTGGGCCACTTTCATATCGAATCCCAGCTCAGGAAGATATTTTTTGATTGATTTATATTTTGTTTTCTCAATCTCGTTCATATGATACTCCAGAGAGAAAAGAAGCGCATGACTGTTTATGGTTCCTTTTTTTGTCGGCTTATTATTTTCTGAAACAAAAAGCCTGTGCATTCTTCCCAGATCAAGCATCAGGGTTCTGTCCCCTTTATTGAACAGCCAATACCCGTTGGGAAGCCTCATCAGATCTTCATCAAAATCTTCATCCTCAAAAAGGTTTATTTTGGAAGGTTCCGCAGATATATTCTGATGGTACATTTCTGCAAGGTTCTGAATTTCAGCCTGCCTTACACCTCTTTCTTCCAAAAACGGATTATAATCCTTATCAACCACAATTTCCGGCATCTTTATAACCCCTCCGCTATTTGTCTTTCCCGGGAAGGTTTTTTGCATCAGCTCATCCAGCTGTGGGTCTTTCTCAAAATCAAGACTTGGAGCCACATTGTAAATTCCGAGAGATCTTTTTATTGTAGAACGGATCAGTGCAAAAATAAGATGCTCATCCTCAAATTTCACTTCTGTCTTTTGCGGATGAATATTAACGTCTATTTTTTCGGGATCCAGCTCCAAAAAGAGAAAGAAAGTAGGAATATAGCCAGGCAAAAGCAGTCCTTCGAATGCTTCCTGAACCGCTTTATTAAAATAAGGGCTCTTAAAGAATCTTCCGTTGACAAAAATAAATTGTTCCCCTCTTGTCTTTTTTGCCCCTTCAGGCTTGGCAACAAAACCATGCAGTTTACACCATATAATATCTTCCTTGATCGGAATAAGCTGTGGTTGCAACTTTCGTCCGAAGATATCTACGATCCTCTGCATCTGGCTTCCTTTTCTTAAGCGAAAAACCGGTTCATCATCATGGAATAATGAAAATTCCAAATTTTCATGGGCCAAAGCAACCCTTTGGAATTCATCAATAACATGTCTGAATTCAATATTATTATTTTTAAGGAATTTTCTTCTTGCAGGAACATTAAAGAAAAGATTTTTCACCAAAAAATTAGAGCCTTCTGAAGTTTGCACAGGATCCTGAAACTGGAAAACTCCACCTTCAATGTAAATATTGGTTCCTATTTTGGCATCTTTTTGTTTGGTTCTGAGTTCTACCTGGGAGACAGCCGCAATAGAAGCTAATGCTTCTCCACGAAATCCCTTTGTAGCAATTCTGAAAATATCTTCCGTCCCTCTGATTTTTGAAGTAGCATGTCTTTCAAACGCCATTCTGGCATCCGTTTCGGACATTCCTTTTCCATCATCAACAACCTGTATCAGATTTTTTCCGGCGTCCCTTACGATCAGTTCAATTTTAGAAGCCTCTGCATCGATAGCATTCTCCAATAATTCTTTCACAATGGACGCAGGTCTCTGCACCACTTCTCCCGCCGCAATTTGGTTGGCTACATGATCCGGTAAAAGCTGAATAATATCTGACATAAAAAACGTTAAATCAACTTACAAAAATAGTCAATGAAAATGGGAATAAAAACAATAAAAACGCGAATTAAAATTTTATTATCAATATGCAAAAATTCTGCCTTTTATGATTTATATAATAATCCCTTTATTTTTCATCCTTTTTAAAAAATACAATCCCCTAAATGTACGACACAAATAGAGGATTGATTCACAGCTTGTTTACACAAAATTAATACTGATAGTTTCTTTATTTATTCTTGTATTTTAATCATCAAATACAAGTCTTCTTTTTTCTTTGGTTTTAGATTTTCCATGGATCTTATCATACAGGTTGGCCAGAAGGCTGGGCTTTTTATAGATCTTACTGTATCTGTACCGCGTGTTAAAGTGGCGGACATGGATCGTATAGAAATCATACCCAATAACTACTAATAAACATATACTGATTACATAAAACACTCTGAATTCCAGATAATAATAGGTTAATCCGGAGAACACAGCTCCTAATACATAAGCCAGCATGATACTCGAAAGCAGTTTTGCCCTTGCAATCAGTTCCGGATTTCTCCTGTACTTTTTTTGGGTAAACATAGACGCCAGGATTCCAAGGTCGGTAGTGGTACCGGTAAGGTGTGTTGTTTTTACCGAGAAATTGGAAATACTTGCCGTTAACCCATTCTGTAAACCGGTTGCAAAAAGCATAAGGGCAACCAGATACTCTGTTTCTTCTACTGTTTTCCTGTAGAAAACCTGTCCGTAGATCCCTACAAAAAGCAAACACATAATTTCCAGCACAATAGGCATCGCATGGGCAAAGTATTTACTTTTTTTATTAAAATTAATAACGAAGAAGTTCGCTACAAAACTTCCGAAAAAGAAAAGGAATATCCATGCACCAACCACTGCCACCTGAGTCCAGTTTCCTTTACTGATCTCTGCAGCAAAAATGGCATAGTGTCCTGTTACGTTTGAGGTAAAAGAGAGAAAAATTAAGAGAGATGCTATATTTATAGTTCCCGCCGTAAAGGCCGTCAGCGTCCCCAACCTGATGTTGTCTCCCAATGTCCTGCTGTTACTATAATTTCTTAACATTTTTATTAATTTAAATAATTGAATTGTGTGTTTTTTTTAGACCTCGACAAAAATCTCAGCAAGTCTTCCTCTTTCCGGAAGGCTCTCAGAAATCTCAAGAGTAATCTCATGTGATTCAAGATCTTTGCATTTTTTGATGTACGGAATGATGTCGAACTTCCCCTTCCCTTTACTTTTAATCGATGGCGAATAATAAGCCTCGTCAATTTTTTCTGTTATTATGTAATTATTAAATGTTCTTTGAAAACTTCCTGTGAAAATATCGCAGGTCATTTTATTAATCAGGTGAGGATATTTGTTTTTTATGATGCTAAATGCGTCACAAAATTCATGGGATCTTATTTTACCGAATATGGTAGTCTTCGTCGTGAATAAAAGATCTCTGATAGAATCTCCCATGTCATATCCTGATACGAATATGATGTTATATTTTGTTTCGTCATGTTTCCCGTCTTTTTCCTTCAGTACTTTTTTTAATATATTTAATGACTCAAGGGAGTAATCGGTGGCAATTAAAATTGTTTTGGTCATATCTTCGATTTTAGTGTTATCTGATTTTGATAATACAAAACTATAGTGACCAAATTAGAGGATCTTTGGAATGGAATTAAAATGTCATTAAAGAGATTAAAATGAGATTAGAAAATTGTTAAGAGAATTTAATATGGAGAGGTGAATGGGTAAAAAAGATTGAATAATAGAATTTCAACCTATTCATTTACAGAACAAAATATATTAAGCCATCCCCCTCGACTCCAAAAGAATCTTACGATCTTTCAAGTTTAAGATTTCGCCCCCAATCCCTGGTTTTCTGCCTGCATCACATAGAAATTAGGAAAACGAAGCTGGACAGTAGTCCCCTGATTTTCATGGGAGCTTACAATCAGTTCTCCGTGATGCATTCTTACAATATTTCTTGCCAGTGGTAAGCCGATTCCATAGCCCTCATAGTTTTTCGTGTTAGAGGCTCTGAAGAACGGGTCGTAGATTTTATTCATTTCTTCCTGAGGAATTCCGATACCATTATCCTTTATAATAATATAAACATCGGTATCCGTGGCGCCTAAAGAAACCTTTACCTGCTGGAAATTGGAATATTTACACCCGTTATTGATGATATTGGCTACAGCAAGATGCAACAATTGCTCATTACCCTGAACTTTCAGCTTCTTTGGATTTTCCGGCAACATACTGATATCCAAATAAATATTGTTCCTCGTATCAATCCTTCTAAGGGTTTCAATAACATCCCAAAGGAGCTGATCGATCCTTACTTTATCTATCTTTTGGATCTTACCATCAAATCCGGTTTGAGCAATCATAAGCAAGGCTTTGATTTTCTTATCCAGTTTTTCGGCTTCATCGAGAATGATTTCCAGTGTTTCTTTATACTCTTCGGCGGTTCTGTTGATTGAGAGAGCAACATCTGCTTCTCCCATAATAGAAGTAAGCGGAGTTCTCAATTCATGTGAAACATTTCCGATAAGATGATTCTGGGTTTCAAATGAAGTTTCAATCCTGTTGAGCATATCATTGAAAGTATCTGCCAGTTCATTCAATTCTTTATTATCGGGATGGGACTCCAATCTTAAGTGAAGATTCTCCGAACTGATCTCTTTTACTTTCCCTGTAATTTTTAAAATAGGTTTGAATAAATTTTTAGATAAATAAAAAGAAAAGATCATGCTGAAAAACAAAGAAAGGATAATACAGGTAACCAATGTCCTCTTAAGGAATCCCAGATAATAAATCAGGTAATGGTTTTTCGCAGAAGCTATTGCTATATAATCTTTATCATGAAATCTGAATGACTGTCCTATATAATAAAACTCTTTATCATTATAATTGTCTTCCCCTTTTTTCATGATGTTCTTGAAAAAGGTATCCGGAATATGAACTTCCTGGGATATTTTCCTGAAATTGGAATCTGCAGGAACCATAAATACATAGTCCTTTTCCATGGGAAGCTCTTCGTCATTCAGGCTGTTCAGGATGTAGTTTTCCGGAAGGTCCAGATGTTCTTTTCCTTTTTCGATTTGTACTATCGTTGTTGTCCGGATTTTAAGCAATTCATAAAACCTCTGATGTGAAAAATTGACAATAGAGAAGTACACCAGCCCTCCAAACAGTAATATAATGGTAGTAAAAACCACCATTAAAAGTATCATTGTTTTGGTTTGGGTAGTAACAACTTTATTAAACATCCACTAAGGTTTTTTTAAAACATATCCCATCCCGATTACCGTGTGAATCAGCTTTTGATCATCCTGGTTGTCGAGCTTTTTCCTAAGATAATTAACGTATACATCTACCACATTAGTCCCCAGCTCATAATTCACGCCCCACACGGCGTCCAGAATTTCTGCCCGGGAAATTACTTTTTCCGTATTATTCAGAAAATACATCAACAACTTATATTCTGTGGAAGTAAGGGAAACTTCTTCTCCTGCACGGGTTACCTTTTTAGTATAATCATTCACGATCAGATCGGAAACCTGATAAATATATTCACTATCCGCATCCGGCTCTACCGCTTCTTGGGTCGCGGTATTATTAACGCTTCTTCTCAGCAGGGATTTTACACGGGCAACGAGTTCTATAAATTTAAAAGGTTTTACCAGATAATCATCTCCGCCACTCTCCAGGCCAAGGACAATATTCTCGGAGGTTCCCAATGCAGTCAGAAAAAGAATAGGAACATGCTGATTGGTCTTTCTTATTTCCTTACAGACATCAAGCCCATTCATTTCGGGCAGCATAATATCCAAAATTACCAGATCAAAATCATTGGCTTCTACCAGCTGTACTCCTGTACGTCCGTCAAAAGCTACAGAAATCTCATAGCCTTTTTCCTGAAGTCCCTTTTTTATAAAAGATACTACACTGGTTTCGTCTTCGATCAGAATAATTTTTTTCATAAGTAACGAATTTCACAAAAATAGCAAAAAGATAGGAAACGGAAGGAATGCATGAATCATGAGTTTTTCAATGAAATAATGGTAAAGTTGGTGAAAACTATAGAGAATAATATTACATTTGCTGTGATAAGCAACTAATGAAAAAAGTTTAGGTTAAATTTTTAAAGTATGAATGATTTTTTAATAGGAATAGGCAAAAGATTAAAAGATATTAGAAAGAAAAATAATTTAACCATCAACGAGCTGGCCTTTAAAGCCAATGTAAGCAATGGACTTGTGTCCAGGATTGAAAATGGGAGAACAATTCCTTCTCTTCCGGTTTTGTTGGACCTCATCCAGTCTTTGGAAATCGATGCCAGTTTTTTCTTCGAAGGCGTTGAAAAAAAATCAAATGCCAAATTCATCTATCTTCCTAAAGACAGTCAGCAACTTATAGAAAAAGAAGTAGAAGCGGAAGGCTTTAAATATGTGCATATTTTCAGTAAAAGTCTTCATTCTCTGGGCTTTGAAGCGGTTTTATTAACCCTTGAACCTAATTCCAAAAGAGAAAAAGTAATTACGGATGCCTGGGAATTCAAGTATATCCTGAAAGGAGAAGTAAAATACCTCATAGATAATGAAGAAGTCATTCTACATGAAGGTGATTCTCTATATTTTAACGGGAAGTTACCTCACGTTCCTGTAAGTATCAGCAATGAAAGCTGTATTATGCTGGTCCTTTATTTTTACTCAGATAAGTAATCCACTTATTTTTCCGGCCCATATCCGGAGTTAATTATAATCCGTTTTTCCATTAAAAAGTTTACAAATATTCAACTTTTACTTTTTACGGCTCCAATAAAATGAATACAAAATGAACTTATTTTCCTTTCATGTGTATTCACATTTTGAGATACTCTCTTTAAAAAAAACAACCAAACTCTCTGTTTTACAGCACTAATTATCAATTAATCTTATTTTTTAACGACTATTTTACGTAATACACCCTTAACAATATGGTGTTATTTGTTAATCATTACTTAATACCAAATATTTACATATATTAAAATTATTAGCTTGTTTTGCATAAAAATTTAATATTTGTAAAAATGAAAACAAGATTGAAGAAATTACTCCCCCTTATGTTTCTTTGTTTCATTGGATGGGCATCCGCCCAAAAACAAACGATTACGGGAGTTGTATCTGACGAGAATCAACCTCTTCCCGGAGCTACGATCAAGATAAAAGGATTATCTAAAAATATGGTTACCGATATTGATGGTAAATTCACCATTAATGATCTTAAGGCAGGTGAATATAATTTGCAGATAAGCTATATAGGATATGAAAGCACTACTCTTCCTGTAAGCATTCAATCCGAAGAAAATACTGATCTGGGCATAATCCGATTACAACAAAAACATAAAAATATTGACGAAGTAATTGTTACCGCCACATTAAAAAACAGCGAAGCAAGAGCTTTAAATCTTCAAAAGAATGCAATCAACATGACCAATGTAATTGCTTCGGATGGTATCGGAAAACTTCCGGACAGAAATGCCGCAGAAACCGTTCAACGGGTCCAAGGTGTTTCTATTGAAAGAGACCAGGGAGAAGGACGATTTGTGTCTATACGGGGACTTCCTCCGTTCTGGGCTTCAACAACGATTAATGGAAACAGGCTTCCAACGGCAGAGGAAGAAACCACTTCAAGAGCAACGGCTTTTGACTTCTTCCCAACAGAACTCATTTCTTACGTGCATGTCAATAAATCTTTTACTCCGGATATGGAAGCTGATGGAATAGGAGGCGGTGTGAATTTTATTACCAAAACCCCTCCTATGAAACAAGAGCTAAAGATCACGGTTGGAAGTGGTTACAATGCAAAATCCGACAAAGGAGTTTATAATCTGGGCTTATTGTACGGAGGAAGAACAAAGGATAAAAAGCTGGGATACCTTTTCAATATTGCCCACTTTACGAGAAACTGGTCTACAGATAATTTTGAGGCGAGAAGAAGTGGTGACCAGGGAGTCTTCAGATTGGAGTTGCGGGATTACAATGGGGTAAGAAAGACCACGGGGATCAATACAGCTTTTGAATACGTGTTGTCTCCAAAGAGCACTCTTTATTTAAAAGGAATGTACGGAACGTTAGCAGATGATGAAACCCACTACAAGCACAGAATAAGATTCGATAAATTCAGTTCTGCCAACAATACGGCAAGAGTGGAATTACAGAATATCCATAATCTTCTGATTACGCAGCTAACCTCTGTGTCTCTGGGAGGGATCCATCAATTGAATAAAGGAAAAATAGATTGGGACTTGTCCTACTATGATAACCGGTTCAAATATGGAAACATTCCGGATAAACAAAACAATTCTTATTATGTGATCAAATACACTCAGCCTGGAGTTGGCATTGATCCTAATTATATTGCAGATCGCGGAAATGGGCCGAGAGCGTATTGGAAAGCCGATGGCGGAAAATTGGATTATAAAGATCCTGATGCATTATTTGGGTTCTACAGTGACCCTAATTTCAAAATGGACGCTTCTCAAATGAGATTTACGGATCTTGAATTCTACAAAGTTTTTGTTGAAGAAAAAGACAAAATTGTAGCGGCCTTCAACCATGAGGTCTACGCTTCGGATAAACTGATCTTCAAGTATGGTTTTAAATACAGGGATAAAGAGCGTAATGCAAAATTTTCAGATATTTTCTATAACTGGAACAACGGAACCGCTCCCCTCCTTTCTGATTACGGGCAGTACATTACTACGCAGCCTAACGGTCCAAAATATTTAACTGAAATGAATGCCCATATTGGCAACAGTTTCGGTCCTGTTTTATCGACTACCGGAATGGACCAGTTCTGGTTCCAGAATCAGGGAAATTTAAAAATAAATCCCGCAGATTCGGAATCTTTGGTATACAATAAAGCATTGGGTAGAAACTTCGATGTATTTGAAAAACATGCCGACGCATATGGAATGGGAAAATATAAACTGAATGATAAAATTACAATATTGGGAGGGATCAGGTTGTCTAATACCAATACGAAGGTAAAAGGTTATAACGTAATTGATGATAAACTGGTTCCGGTAGAAAATACTAAAAAATACCTGGCCGTTTTACCCATGCTACACATCAAGTATGCATTAAACGACAAAACAAATCTTCGTTTTGCAGCAACAAGAACTTTTTCAAGACCCAATTTCGGGGATCTGACACCTGGAGGAACTTATATTGAGGCCGACAACGAGTTTAAGGGAGGAAATCCTAATCTTAATCCGACGTATTCGTTAAACATTGATCTGATGGGAGAATACTATTTCTCCAATGTAGGTATTTTAAGCGGAGGGATCTTTTACAAATCCATCACAGACCCCATTTTCCAGGATTCTTTTGTAGGTTCATATAATGGAAATCCGGGAGTTCAGTTTACAGCACCCAATAATGGAAAAACAGCGTCATTGGGAGGTCTTGAGCTTGGCCTGAACAGAAGATTCGACTTCCTTCCGGGATTCCTGCAATATTTCGGAACACAGCTAAACGCTACTTTCATGACTTCAAAAATGGAGAAACCCAGTGGTAGAAAGGTTGCCCTTCCTTATCAGGCAAAAGAACTATACAACATACAGTTATTCTTCGAAAAAAAGGGATTCAATGCAAGACTGGCTTATAACTATAAAGGAAAATACGCCGTGGAATACGCTGAAGATGATATCAATGACACGTACTATGGAAAGTACAGCAGCTTAGATTTTGGAGGATCTTATCAGTTTACAAAATTTCTGACGCTGTATGCAGATGTAAATAACATCCTGAATAAGCCTTTGATCTATCATTTCGGAAAGAATGAAAATCGCCCTGAACAGGTGGAATATTATGGTGTAAGATTCAATATGGGAATTAAACTTAACTTCTAGCAGGGTCAAAATGGAAGGCAACACCAATAAAAATAGAATGGTAACACTGAAGGCAGCATTTTCTGCTTTCGGTGTTTACTTCTGCATGTACGGATTCCGAAAGCCTTTTACGGTAGCTTCATTCGAAGGCCTTGCATACTTCGGAGTGGATTATAAGGTCCTGATAATCATTGCCCAGGTTATGGGATATTTTATTTCAAAATTCGTTGGAATCCGATTTATTTCTGAACTAAAACCCGCGAAAAGAATCTTCTATCTGTTGAGCTTTATTGCTATTGCAGAGCTTGCATTACTGGGTTTTGCAATCTGCCCGGCACCTTACAACATTATTTTTATGTTCATTAACGGTTTTCCGTTAGGATTGATCTGGGGAATTGTTTTCTCCTATATTGAAGGAAGAAAAACGACGGAGATCATAGGCTTGTTTTTATGCTCAAGCTTTGTCGTTTCATCCGGGTTTACCAAATCTGTCGGAAAATTTATAATGGATACGTTTGGTGTTTCAGAATTCTGGATGCCTTTTACAGCGGGATTGGTTTTTATTATTCCTTTGGTCATTTTCGGCATCATGCTAAATAAAATTCCCAAGCCATCAGCAGAGGACATTTTATTAAAGAATAAAAGACAACCATTAGACAAGCCTGCAAGAAGGGCATTAATCCGCCGTTTCTTCATTCCTATGATGTGCATTACTATTGTGTATATCAGTTTAACCATTCTCCGGGATTTCAGAGACAATTTCAACCGTGAGATATGGGATGCCCTTAGCTTTGCAACAGACAGCTCTGTTTTTACCCTGACGGAAATTCCGATCGCCATTGTAGTGCTTTTAATTTTAAGCCTTATGGTAAGGGTAAAAAACAATAAAAAAGCTTTTGCATATTATCATTACATTCTTTTTGCGGGAATACTAACGGTAGGATTTTCAACGTATTTCTTTCAGCATCATATGATGTCTCCGTTTCTATGGATGATGGTCTCCGGAATGGGAATGTATCTTTGCTATATTCCATTCAACGGAATTTATTTTGACAGGATGATTGCGGCCTTTGAAATCAAAGGAAATGTAGGGTTTCTGATTTATTTTGTAGATTCATTTGGTTATCTGGGCAGCGTTCTGATCTTACTTTATAAGAATTTCGGATCTTCCAAAACAACATGGCTGAATTTTTATATTCACCTTAACTATTTCATCGTAATTACGGTTTTGATTTCTTCAGTGATTGCTTTCCTAGCTTTCAAAAAAAAATCCAAACCTAAACTAAATAAAAATCAATACATCCATTTCGATGCTTCGAAAATGGTTTAAAACAAAAGTAAAATGACAACAAAATTTGATCTTATTGTTGTGGGTGGCGGAATTCTGGGAACATTCCACGCTTATCATGCACTAAAAAGAAACCTTAAAGTAGCTTTGGTAGAGAAAAATGCACAGCCTCAGGGAGCTACGGTAAGAAATTTTGGGCAGGTGGTTCCATCGGGAATGGATCTTAAATGGCAAAATTTCGGAAGAGAGAGTCTGGCCATATACAATGAGCTGCAATCCCAAACAGATCTAACAATACGAAAAAACGGTTCTGTTTACCTCGCTTCCAATGAAGAAGAACTTAAGCTTATCAATGAACTTTATGACATCAACCGGAAAAATGGTTACGAGTCTGTTCTTCTCTCAAAAAACGATTGTATGAAGAAATTTGATGGACTTCGTTCAGATTATTGTAAAGGCGGATTATTCTTCCCAGAGGAACTTTCTATAGATTCGGGGGAAATGATCATCAAACTTCATAAACTTTTACAGGAAAAACTGGATTTAAAGATCTATAATAATACGACCGTAATTGAAACGTATGAAGATAATAATCAATGTGTTGCCCAGACATCAGACGGACAGCAGTTACAGGCTGCAAAAATAATCATTTGCGGAGGTCATGAGTTTAAAACCTTATACCCTAACGTATTCAATGAAAGCGATTTAGTGGTCACGAAACTGCAGATGCTACAAACCAAAGCTCAGGGTATTTATTCCTTACAGGGAAATATCCTTACGGGGTTATCCATCAGAAGATACGAGTCCTTTCAGGAATGCCCTTCCTTCCAGGAAATCAAGGCTTTAGAAGCCCCTGATTCTTTCGAAAAGAGATATGGGGTCCATATTCTATTTAAGCAGACTCTTGATGGATCTATCATTTTAGGCGATTCTCATGAATATGCAAGCGCAAAGGATTCGGATGCCCTGGGATATGACCTGAATATGGAAATCGATGAGTTTATGATCAGCGAGGCCAAAAAGATCATTGATCTTCCAACCTATGAAATTCAGAGAAGATGGCTTGGGATCTATTCTCAATGTAAAACAAAAGATATTTTCGAACATAATCCATCTCCCAATATTCATATCATCACAGGTATCGGTGGCAAGGGTATGACCGCAAGCGGTGGATTCTCAAAATTTAACATAGATAAAATATACGCATAAAATAATGAAGAACATAGAATTATTGGTTCTGGATATGGCCGGAACAACAATTAATGAAGACAATGTAGTTTATAAAACTTTAATGCACGCAGTAAATGATTACGGTTATAATGTTACTCTGGAAAAGGTATTATCGAGCTGTGCAGGAAAGGAAAAATTAGAAGCCATCAGTGGTTTACTTATTGAAATAGGTGGCGACGCAAATGATTCCCTTCCCATTTTTGAAAATTTCTCTGATCAGCTAAAAGTAGCGTATCAGAACCTTGATGTAAAGCCGATCGAGGGTATTGAAAATTTTCTGCTAAAAATGAGGTCCAAGGACAAAAAAATTATTCTTAATACGGGATATACCTATGATATTGCGCAGCAGCTTCTGGATAAGCTGGGATGGAAAGAGAATGTATATTATGATGCCCTTATTACGGCTAATGATGTATCCGAAAGTCGCCCAAGTCCTGAAATGATTCATCTGGCCATGCAAAAATTCAACATCCTTGATCCTCAAAAAGTGCTGAAAGCAGGAGATTCGGTGGTTGATATTGAAGAAGGAAAAAATGCAGGGTGTGGATTAACGATTGCCGTTCTTTCTGGGGCTCAAAAAAGATCCGAACTTGAAAAATCCAATCCTGATTATATATTCAATACCCTATCTGAGGCTGAAGAAGTTATCTAGCATATTCTTTCATCTTACTACTGATCATTCAGCCTCAGTTTCTTATCGTTTTTTTATCCTTTAATTAACTTTAAGTTCACACATGTTTACAAATAGTAAATTAATTTTACAAATAATAAAATATTAATTACTATTTGTAAACATCTTCATTTCAAAAAACAAAATTTCTATGAAAACAAAACTATTTTCAATGGCTGTTATGGTGAGCTGCTTTTTAAGTGCTCAGACAAAAAAGGTTCTTTTTATCGGAATCGATGGTTGCCGGGCAGATGTTATGATGTCTTCCGATACACCTAATATTAAGTCGTTAATTACAAAATCGGTGTATTCCCTTGACGGCCTTTGTGCTGCGACAACCTGGAGTGGAAATGGATGGAGCACCATGCTAACTGGGGTATGGCATACAAAACACAATGTTCAGGATAATAATTTTACAAACCCGAATTATGTAAATTATCGCGATTTCCTTACCCGTGCAGAGGCCTATAATTCAAATTTAAGAACAATCTCCCTCGTACATTGGTCGCCTATTAACGATATTATTATTAAAAATGCAGATGTAAAGACCAATTTCAGCACAGATCTGGCGGTAAAAAATGCTGCCGTAGATGCATTGCAGAATGATAACCCAGATATTCTGTTTGTGGATTTTGATGACGTGGATCACGCAGGCCACTCTTATGGTTTTTCTTCGACCGTACCACAATATGTTTCCTCAATGCAAACAACAGACACTTATATCGGAGAAATTGTAAATGCGATGAAAAACAGGTCGACTTACAACAATGAAGATTGGCTGGTAGTCCTGACAACAGATCACGGGGCAGTAAATAATGGTCATGGAGGAGGAAATCTTTCTGAAAGGAATATCTTTACGATCTACTCTAATCCGAACCTTACTCCCCAACAGATCAGTAAAACGGACATCGATTCGAATATCACTTTCAACCAACTTAACTTCCCTGCCGGTACTTATGCCAAGCCTACCAACCAGGTTCCTTTTAACTTTGGGGCTAATCAGGACTTTACGATTGAATTTTGGGTAAAGCCTAATGCCAGCTTCTCGAGTGATCCTGTAATGATCAGTAATAAAAACTGGAACAGCGGAAAAAACAAAGGATTTGTTATCTCAGGATATTCGGGACAAACCTATAAAGTAAATATTGGTGATGGTACGAACAGAATTGACCTGGTAGGAGGAAAAATGGAAACCAATAAGTGGAAACATATTGCAGTAAGTTTTGATAGGGATGGCCTTGTAACTCTCTATGAGGACGGTGTGCCTGTTACTTTTGCCAAAATGAATACAATCGGAAATATTGATTCAGGGCTTCCGTTAACGATCAATCAGGACGGAACCAATACTTATGGACAGAACCTGGCCGCTTCGTACAAAGACATCAGGATCTGGAAATCAGCCCTTCCTAATGATGTTTTAGTTAATTGGGCTACCCAAAATATCACTTCTGCCCATCCTTATTATGCTCAATTACTGGCTAATTGGAAATGCAATGAAACTTCCGGCAATACACTAACAGATTCAAGTTCAAACAGTAATAACAGTACGATTACAGGAAGTCCTACCCGTAGCCTCAATACAACAACTAACTTTAAAATCTATAATTATTTATCTACCACAAGAGAAACAGATCATCTTCCAACTGTACTGAACTGGCTATGTGTTCCTGTAGAAAGCTCCTGGGGAATTGATGGTACCAACAGATTATCCAGCTGCCAGAGCAATACTTTGTCTGCAAAAAACACGGAAAGACCAGCAGAAGATTTTAAGATATATCCCAACCCGGCAAATCAGAATATCAATATAAAATTCAAATCTGATGAGAAAGAAATGACATTTACAATCATCGATACCCGAGGGTCCGTGGTTTTGTCTAAAACATCGAAATCATCGGATGGACAATATGACGAGACATTTGATATTCATAAAGCCCCAACAGGTGTTTATTTTATAAAAGTTACAGGAGTCCAGAAGTCCCTAACGAAAAGCTTTATTAAGAAATAAGAAAGAATTTCAATATCATTAGTAGATTTAAATTGGATATTAGAACGAGGATTACTCCAGGTTCTAATATCTTTTTTTTATTTAATCCCTAAGCTTTAGCTCCATCTGTGTATCGCAACGGTTATACGCCGAATGAGTAACCGGAATATGCTCAAATCCAAGCTTTTCATATAATTTAATCGCTGGCACCAAAATAGAATTGGTCTCCAGAAATATTTTCTCCGCGTGTAATGATTTTGCTTTCTCCACCAAAGCCTTTCCTAAAAGATATCCTATCTTTTTACCCTGGGCCTTGGGGCTTACTGCCATTTTCGAAAGTTCATAGGTTTCAGGTCCTGCCTTCACTAAAGCACAGGTTCCTACCACTTCATTATCCAATAGGGCAAATACAATGTGACCTCCTTTACTGATAATATATTCCTCAGGATTATCAAGCAATTTGTAGTCCCCGCTTTCCATCACGAAGAATGTTTTGATCCACTCTTCATTCAATGCTTTAAAAGCTTCTTTGTATTGAGGGTGATACGCCTCAATCTTTACTTCATTATTCTGGTCATTCATATTCTTTATAGTATTAAATATTATTCTTTATCATATTTCCGAGTTTTTCAATATCACTTTCCACCCTATCGGTCCATTCCAGGGCATAATTCAGTCGCATACAGTTCCGGTACTGATCATATTGTGAAAACATCCTTCCCGGAGCAAAATTGATTTTATGACTAAAAGCTTCGTCAAAAAGATCCTCAGTACATATCCTTTTATCGAGCTCCAGCCAAAGCATAAACCCACCTTTAGGTTCCGAGATTTTGGTATTATCCGGAAAATAGGAGGTAATCGCTCTCTGAATCTGCAAATAATTGGAATAGACTTTATTTCTGAACATTCTTAAATGATGATCATATCTTCCATATTCAAGAAAATCAGCAATCACATCGGAGTATAATGACGGACTGCATACCGTCTGAACCAGCTTCTGGCGGATGATCCTGTCTTTAAATTGTCCCGGGGCGACCCAACCTACCCGGTATCCGGGAGCCATAGTCTTGGATACAGAGCCTACCCACATCACCAGCCCTGCTTCATCATAAAATTTACAGGGCTTGGGGCGTTCTGCTCCAAAGTATAAATTCCCATAAATGTCATCTTCAATCAGCGGGACATTGTAATGAGTAATTAATCTTACCAATTCCTTTTTATGCTCATCGGGCATCTGAAAGCCCATCGGATTATTAAAATTAGTCACAAAACAACATGCCGATAATTTCGGCAATACCTTTTTCAGGGCATCAAGATCTACTCCATATACCGGATGAGTAGGAATTTCTACGGCTTTCAACCCTAATAACTGAATAGCCTGTAAGATCCCAAAATAGGCCGGACTTTCAATCGCGACAGAATCACCGGGCTGCGTCACTGCCATCAAACTGTTATAGATGGCATTCATTGCTCCGGACGTAATAACCAGGTCGTCTTCTGTAATTTTTCCTTCCATCACTAAAGACCATTTGGCAATCTCCCGGCGAAGATTATGATTCCCTTGTACCGGCTCATAATTCGTTCCAAAATCATTTTTACTTTTGATTACATTAATGATGGATTTCTTCATCTTAGCCAAAGGCAGAAAATTCTTGCCGGGTATAGCTAAAGCAAATTGGGTGATTCCTGAATCTGAAATCGTTCCGAATACTTTATCTATAAGATCTTCTTTGGTTCCCTCTATTTTGGAATCCTTCATTTTGGTTACAGATGGAAGATCCAGTTTCCTCTGGGAAGTGTGGCTTACATAATATCCAAACTTGGGTCGGGACTCAATCAAAGACCGGCTTTCCAATTCCATATAAGCCAGTTTGATCGTATTCAGGCTTACATTGTATAACTTCTGGGCACTTCTTAGGGAAGGCAGTTTATCTCCAAACTGTAAGGTTTCAGTCTGGATCTGCTCCATCATTATTTTTGCTATTTTAAGATATAAGACTTCTTTGCCCATAATATCATTGTTTTACATAAAGCAAGCAAAAAGCTATTCATCCTTAAATATTGATCCAGTTTATGATCCTGCTGATGGTGCTTTTCAATTGCCCGGGGTCATTATAATTATCTGAAGGAGCTTTTTTAAAACAATCTTCAGCATACTTTTTGAAGGCCTCTTTTTCTTTTGCATCCATATTCCCGGCTTCAAAAATCACAAAATCTACTGTATCCTGATCATTGATGATAAGACTTGCAAAAGCTATAATTTCATCTGTTTTTTTGGCCATTACAAACGGAAGTCCAAAGTCTTCATTCACTTGCTTCAGATTTCTTTCTTTCACAAAAATCTGTTTCAGGTGCACCAGATCAGAAATATAAACCTCATCAAACTGAAGTTTGCCTGTAGGCAGAAAGCATGTTTCCATAGTGTTTACATTAGATATGTAAAGTTAAAACACAATGCTAAAAGGATACAGATACAGAACTTACTATTATTGTGGGTACAGCAAATTTATTAAAAAGAATTGGTTTGTATTATCGGAGCGTTATTCTACCGATATGGTATCGAAAACCCTTCAGCTAAAATCCGGAAAATAGTTTTGCAGAGATTTGAAAGGTTCAAATAAATTTTCAAATCGAAAAGGTAGATTCTATGCTTTCTTTATTTTAAAGACTTTTTATCCTTTTATTAATTTTTTATCTAAAAAAACATCAATTGTCCATAACCTGAAATCCTTATGAATAAAGGACTTTACAAACATTACAAAGAAATTTTCGATTGTATACATATTAAATTTTATAAACACAATTAACTTTTCAGTAAATAATCAATCAAATGATTGTTTTGTGCTAATTTTATACATACGTTTTTTTTAAGGAATGTTTAATACGAAATCGGGATTATCATGATCCCAGCTGAGCTATGAAAATACCCAAACAACTCAATGTGATCAGGAGGAAGGTAATGCGTGGTCTTACCAAAAATATGGGCCAGTCGAATTCTACCGTTAAACCCGGCAAAGAAGTCATCATAAAAAAAATATTGATTTCACGCCCCAACCATAGATTAGGGAATTTATTATTGCTGTCCCCTATCGTTCAGGAGGTTAACGATACTTTTCCGGATGCCAGGATTGATTTATTTGTAAAGGGAAGCATATCACCTATTATTTTTAAAAATTATAAAAATATTGACCAGATCATTCAGCTTCCGAAGAAACCTTTCAGCAATCTTCTGAAATACATCCGGAGCTGGAGTTTGCTTCGCTGGAAAAAGTATGATTTAGTGATCAATACCAGCCATAGCTCGTCATCGGGAAAAATATCCACACAACTGGCCAATGGCGATTATAAGTTCTTTAATGAATGGAGTGATGAACTTCATTCAGAATATCCGGATTATCCGCATGCGGCAAAAAATCCTATTTATAATTTGCGAAAATTTCTTACCCACCTGGGATTTGAAAGAAATACAGGAAAGGTTCCTTTTTTAAATATAAAGCTGAGCCCGGAAGAAATAGAAACGGGTAAAAGGAAATTAGAAGGAATTACTAAAAACGATAAAAAAACCATTTGTCTCTTTACCAATGCCACAGGCGATAAATGCTATTCCAATACCTGGTGGGCATCATTCTATGAAAGCCTGAAAATGACATTTCCAGATTATAATATTGTTGAACTTCTACCGGTAGAAAATATTTCCAGATTAGATTTCAAAATTCCCAGTTTTTACAGTACCGACATCCGGGAAATGGGTGCCTTTATAGCCAATACCAGTGTTTTTATTGCCGCAGATAACGGTGTAATGCACTTAGCCAGTGCCGTAGGAACACCGACAATAGGATTGTTTATGGTAACGGATGAAAATGCATATAAACCCTATAACGATAAAAGCTTCTCCATTAATACAAATAATGTTAAGGAATCCGAAATACCGGATTTAATAAAAACGGTCCTTCAATAACCGTTGACTAATATTGAAAACACACAAACACACACCACAATTATACCACTCATATGAATCTTGTTCTTGCACCAGATTATGCTCATTACCAAGATGAAATAATCCGTATTATCAAAAATTTCCATAGTGAGGGGACTTTAATCGGTCCCGGAAGCAGAAATATTGTAAAGTCATTTTCCATCAATGGAAAAAAATTCAATTTTAAATCATTTAAGCAGCATAATTTTATCAACCGGCATGTCTACAAATACTACCGGAAATCCAAGGCACGGCGGTCTTTCGAATATGCCCATATGCTGATCGATAAAAACCTTCACACCCCCCAGCCGATTGCTTATGTAGAGTTTCACGACTGGCTGGGTCTTACCAACAGTTATTATATCAGTGAACAACTGGAAAACATATATACTCTGGAAGATGTGATGTACGCACGAAGCCCTTTTGAAAACCTGAAAGAAGTCATTAAAGAGTACACCCAGCTCATCTATTATTTACACGAACAGGGAATTGAGTTTATCGATAATTCTCCGGGGAATTTTCTTATAAAAAAAATCAACGGCGCTTATCATTTTTTTATGGTGGACCTTAACAGAATGAATTTCCACACTGAATTTGAAATGCCCAAAAGGATCAAAAACTTCTCACGGATAACCAATGATCCGAAGATTCTTAAACTGATCAGTTCAGAATATTCTAGGCTGGCAGGAATTTCTTCGGAATACTTCCTTACACAGATTGTTAAAGCTGCCAATACTTTACAAACCAAGCGAAGAATAAAAAAGGTTCTGAAGTTTTATAAATATTTCCTTAAAGTACTTCCCGTTCCTAAAAACTTAATTCTTATCTCATTAATCAGTTTTTTAGAATCTGATTTACCTTTTCTTGTTTTTGCCTGAAGGTCAAAAATTACAGTAGAAGGAAGGTGTTGATTTATAGTCGGAAGAAATTTTCAGCCCCAAAGTAATTATCTAAGATAATTGAAATATAAAGTCCTGCTTTTTAAGTAGGATTTTTTGTTGGCACATGTATTAATACTGGTTTTAATCTTTGAGCTCTGTTATTATTGATCCTTTTTTAATTATTAATATTAATTTTTTGATAAGCGATCCATCGTTTTAAATTCCCAACCATCCTTTTTAAATGATCTTCATTCAAGAAAATATTTGTCCAATATTCAAATCTATCGCACTGAACACTTATGTAGTAGGTCATAATTGCTAAACATGCGTAGGGCAAAAACTTTTTTTCTTCGTTACTAATTTTAGTTACAGTTTCATACCCTTTAATGAAACTATCGGCTTTTACCTGATATTCTTCTTCGTTCAAATGAGTTGTAAACAACTGAAATAGAAAATAGGAAATATCAAAGCATAAATAACCGTTGCCACAAAAATCAAAGTCAAAAAATGTTATTTCTTTTTCATTATCAATATGTAAATTATCAAACCAAACGTCGAGATGAACAGCTCCATATCTCATTTTACGTTTGTCCGTACTATCCATTTTTTGCGTTAAAAAAGCAGAAAGAGTTTCTAAAAATTCATTTTCGCTAACATTTTTACTATAAAATTCTTTAGTTCTTATAATAGGATTCTTAAGCAAATTTTGAGCATTGTAGGTTATTCTCTTCAGTTCAATATTTTCTGTGGATTGGTGAACTTTTGCTAATGCCTGTCCAATCAGAAAACTTGTTTGGTGAGAGAATTTTGCTGTTTTTATGCCTTTAGCATATGAAAATAAAACACCAAATCGTGTTCCTTCTGATGCTTCAATTTCCTGAATGAAATTGTTCGATTGATCAGCTATGGGAAAAGCAACTTGTCGCCCTGCTTCTTTTAGATGAATTAAAAGTTTTAGCTCTTCTTCAATTTCTAATTGAGATCGCCAGTTATGTGTATAAACTCTAAAAACATATTTATTTTCGTCATCATGAACAATGTATAAATGATTCATGGCAAGCCGGAATACTTTGCATTCAGTTTTCTCGGTTAATTTATAATTTCTTTGAATAAACTTACCAAGTTCATTTGGTGAAAGCGTGCTATTTATGGTAGGAAATTTCTCTGTCATTAGTTTTTCGTTCGTAGTTGAGTTATAATGTGTATGCAGTTTTGCTCGTAATTTTCAGCCTTATATTTACTAAATTATTTTTACTAAATTGGGGGAATATCTTACATCTTTTGTAAAATATATCCTAAAAAAGCTCCCAGCATAACAATCCATGCACTGTTTATTTTTTTGAAAGTAAACATCAAAATAATGCATAATACAGCAATAATTATTGTTTTCCAATCTGCGATACTATCTTTTGCCATTTCATAACATATATTTATAATAATAGCTATTGACGCAATATTGACTGCATCTAAGAAAGATGAGAATATTTTTGATCCCCTCATCATCTTTACTATTGGATTAAGTAATGCTACAAAAATAAATGAAGGAAAAAAGATACCCAACGTAGCAACCAAAGCTCCTGACCAGTTATTTATTTGATAACCAATAAAAGTAACCGATGAAAAGACGGGTCCTGGTGTAAATTGTCCAACAGCTATAGCATCTAATAGTTCTTGTCTTGTTAATAAACCTCTTCCCACCAATTCTGTATCAAGAAAAGCAAACAGGACATATCCGCTTCCGTAAAGAATAGCTCCTACTTTAAGGAAAATTAGAAATAATTTAATATTACTTTGTGACAGAGAGCTAAAATCTCGAATCTGTAGTAAAGTTAGTGGAATAAGTGAGTTGGTCGTATTTTTCTGTCTTATGATTGCAAATAGCATTGCGATTATACCTGCTCCGAATAATAAAAAGAATTCATTAATTCCTAAGAAAGAAAGCATCAGCACGCTAATACCAATAATCCATAGTGGGATGGTTTTTAAAGATTTTTTTGCGAGGGGAAAAACAGCCGATAATATTACAGATATGATAGCAGGTTTTATTCCATATATAAAGGGCTGAACTTGTGGAAGCTGCCCATATTCTTTATATAACCATGCAAAACATAAAGTAATGATAACAGCAGGACATATAAAACATAATCCAGCTACAATCAGTCCTTTCCAACCGGCCCTTTCCTGCCCGATATGAATTGCCATTTCTGTACTATTGGGACCTGGGATAAGGTTAGTTGCTCCGATCAGATCAAGAAAATGCTCCTCAGACATCCATTTCCGTTTTGTTACTACTTCCTGCTGCATCATGGCAATATGAGCGGCAGGACCTCCAAATGCTGTAACTCCCAGTTTCAGGAAAACACCGGCAACTTCTTTCAGATTATTGTCTTTCCCCACAATTTTTTATGTATTTGTCTATCAAAAAAACTATACTCCCATAATAGATTCACTCTTGTTTGGAATGATCCAATTTAAGCTTCACACTGAGATATGAAATTACTTATTTCTTTTCTCTTTCTAAATTTTAATTATAAAGTATGTATAACCTCAGGTATAATAAATAAGAAGTAGCAATGAGGTATGTTCTAAAAATAAAAACCCCTCCGCAACAAAGTTACGGAGGGTTGTACCCCAGACGGGACTTGAACCCGTACGTCCTTGCGGACACAGGATTTTAAGTCCTGCGTGTCTACCAGTTCCACCACCAGGGCGTGGAATGGAGCGAAAAACGGGATTCGAACCCGCGACCCCAACCTTGGCAAGGTTGTGCTCTACCAGCTGAGCTATTTTCGCAAACGTTGTGCGGATGAAGGGACTCGAACCCCCACGCCTCACGGCACCAGATCCTAAGTCTGGCGTGGCTACCAATTACACCACATCCGCTGGTTCTGCTGATCTGTAACTACAGATATCCTCAGCATTATTCTTACAAATATAATAAATACAACTTAAAAAAACCAAAAAAAATCCTCCGCAACAAAGTTACAGAGGATTAGTACCCCAGGCGGGACTTGAACCCGCACGCCAAAAGAGGCACAGGATTTTAAGTCCTGCGTGTCTACCAGTTCCACCACCAGGGCGTGGAATGGAGCGAAAAACGGGATTCGAACCCGCGACCCCAACCTTGGCAAGGTTGTGCTCTACCAGCTGAGCTATTTTCGCAAACGTTGTGCGGATGAAGGGACTCGAACCCCCACGCCTCACGGCACCAGATCCTAAGTCTGGCGTGGCTACCAATTACACCACATCCGCATTGTTTGGTTAAGTTGTATTTTAAAAGAACTTCTTTCGTTTTTGTGAGTGCAAATATAGGGCAATTTTCTACAATCACAAGGCTTTTTTCAAAAAAAATTAAAATTTCTGCATTTTTTTTTCCTGACCCCTTTTATTACATTTCATTTTCTTACTTTTACATCGTTAATATATACGATATGGAATTACAAGGAACGGTAAAGAAACTTTTTGATGCTCAGACATTTGCAAGCGGATTTCAAAAGAGAGAAATGGTTATTTTAACTCAGGAGCAGTATCCACAGCCGATAAACATAGAATTTTTGTCTGACAAGATCAGTTTATTAGACAACCTTAAAGAAGGAGAAAATGTAAAGGTAGGAATCAACATCAGAGGAAGAGAATGGACATCTCCTCAGGGTGAAACCAAATACTTCAACTCTATCACAGGATGGAGAGTAGAAAAAGTTTTTGATAACGGATCAGAACCTACTCAGGCAGCTCCTTCACAATCCGGATCTCCGGTTTCAAATGAAAATCCATTTGCGGGAGACGAAGATGATGATTTACCTTTTTAATTAGATACAACGATTAAAAATATAGATCCTGCTTTTTAAGTGGGATTTTTTTTCCTCAACATGGTTCGATTAGACGAAAACGAGATTTCATTTCCTGATCCGGAACTTTATGACGGGCACGAAGGGGTTATAGCTTTCGGAGGGGATTTATCGGTAGAAAGAATTTGGTTTGCCTATCAGCTGGGCATTTTTCCCTGGTTCAATCCGGGGGAGGAAATTCTTTGGTGGAGCCCTGATCCCCGTTTTGTTTTGTTCCCTGATGAACTAAAGGTTTCGAAATCGATGCGTAAGATACTCAATCGCGAAGTTTTCACCTTTACTGAGAATAAAGACTTCCGGGGAGTCATCAGAAACTGCCAGCAGATAAACCGAGTCGACCAGGCCGGAACCTGGCTTTCCGATGAACTTATGGAATCGTTTATCACACTTCATGACTATGGGTTGGCAAGAAGCATAGAAGTTTGGAAAGATGGTGAACTAGTAGGTGGCTTTTACGGCCTCCAGATCGGTAACGTCTTTTGTGGTGAAAGTATGTTTGCCAAAGTAAGCAATGCTTCCAAAGCAGGTTTTATCCATTTTGTGGAAACTTATAAAGATCAGCTTGATCTTATTGACTGTCAGTCCCATACAGAACATCTGGAAAGCCTCGGCGCAAGGATGATCCCCAAAAAACAATTCTTACACTACTTACACAAAAATAATGAAAGCACACAATGAAAAATGGATCCTCTTACTGCTGCTCAGTCTCATTTGGGGATCTTCTTTTATCTTAATTAAAAAATCTTTAGAACATTTTAATCCTTTTCAGGTAGGTGCATTAAGGGTCCTTATAGCAGGGATCATATTATTACCTATCGCAATTTCGAAGTATAAACTATTTCCTAAAAAACACATCAAGTGGCTTATTTTGGCAGCGATCACGGGGAATTTTATCCCGATGTTCCTCTTTCCTATTGCAGAAACAGAAGTAAGCAGCAGTATTGCAGGGATTATCAATTCTATGATGCCCATTTGCGTGATTATCGTAGGCGCACTGGTATGGAAATTTGAAACCACAAAACATCAGATTATAGGAGTTTGTATTAGTTTTGCGGGAGTATGTATCCTCGCTTTCGGAGGAGGAGACGGAGCGAAATTTAAAATGATTCCGATTGCTTTGTTATTGCTGGCTACATTATGCTATGCGATAAGTACGACCACTGTAAAATCGAAGCTTATGGAATTGTCTTCTGTTATTTTATCCTCATTTATATTTTCTTTTGTACTCTTTTTTCCTTCGATCATTGCTTTAGCATTAACCGGGTTTTTCTCGGAGTTTAGTTTTTCAAAAGACAATATGACGGGATTGCTCTTTGTAAGCTTATTGTCGATTTTCGGAACAGGACTGGCCATGACCATGAATTACAGGCTCCTGAAAGTATCTTCTCCGCTCTTTGCATCAACCGTTACTTTACTAATGCCTATTGTTGCCATTATCTGGGGCATTCTGGATGGCGAAAAATTAACTTTCCTCCAGTTTGTAGGCGCAGCGATCATTATAGGAGGTTTGATCTTTTTAAGGACAAAACCTGCCGTAAAAAAATAAATCCTGCATTACTGCAGGATTTATTATTTAAGAACCATTATTGATTCGTTAATTCTTTTTCTTCACTTTGGCTTTAGCCTTTTTTACCCCATCTTTAATGAAAGGATATTTCTTCTGCATATCCTGAACAAGAGTCGGGTCCAGATCTAATGCCTTCTGAAGGGTTTCAATTCCTTTTTCCTGATCTCTAAGGTTGAAATAGCAGTTGCTCAGCTGATAATACAATTCTGCCCTGTTATGATTTTCTATAGCTTTGTATAAAATCGTAACGGCTTCTTCGTATTCACCCAAAAGCATTAACACTTCTGAGTAGGCATACCAGTTGTAAAACCTTGAGGGTTCTGAAGCTACAAGCTTTTTCAAACAGGAAAGGCTTTCTTCAAATTTTCCAGCATCAATAAATAAAAATGCAAGCCTTTTTTGATAATCAAGGTTGCTGTCATTCAGATGCGTTGCCTCTTTTGCAAAATGAAGCGCTTCAGCCATTCCCCCCATTTCCTCATACAAATAAGACTGCTCCATCATAGACAGATAGAACTGAGGATCTTCCCTCAATGATTTCTGAAAAGAGTTCAATGCGATGATCGGCTGCTTCATTGCTTTATAGCATAATCCGATTTTATAGTAAGTAAATGCTTTGGTATATTCCAACTCCAGCATTTCCTCATATACTTCAATGGCTTTTTTATATTGCCCTAATGCTTCGTAACAAGCTGCTTTATTTGCATATACTCCTACAGAAGATGAATTGATCGCTAAAAGATAATCAAACCCTTTAATCGCTTCTTCATAATTCTTTCTGTTGAAATAGAACTGTCCGTATTCATACCATGCGGTTTCAGAATAAGAAAATTCATCTAAATATTCATTCAAAAAGGCAATAGCCTCCTCGCTCTTTTTTAAATCATTAAAGCAGATCATACAGTTTTCCAACGCATATTCATCCGTTGGGTCTTCTTTCAATGCTTTTCTGTAATGTTTAAGAGCGTTGAAAGGATCTCCTAAGTTCACATATTCATCCGCAATAAAGTTGTGAAGAAAGTTTTCTTCTTCCTTCAGTTCTAATGCTTTTTTACAAATTTCAATGGATTTTCTAGGATTTCCCAAATTCGAATAATACTTGGCGTAGCAAACTAAAAAGTCCGTGTGCTCCATAGATGAAGCCTTTAACTCGTCTATTAGCTCTTTTGCCGTATTATAATCTTCCCACTCCAAAAGAACTTCAAGCTTTTTGATCTTGATGTCCAATGAATTAGGATGAAGCTTTAGGCCATAGTTAACAGCATTATCCGCATAGTTAAAATCACCCAGCTCCAGATAATAAACAATAATGTCTTCCAGTTCTTCTGTATCGAAGTAGAATTCATCATTATTTTCAATCATTTCTTCGAACTTTTTTACCAGTTCATTTCCAAAATATTCTTCCAATATACTGTTTCCTCCGTCAGCCAACGCCCGAATTTACTTGCGAACCTCGGCAAACTTATTTAATTAATATACTACTTCTGAGATTGTTAATTCAAAATTACTGCAAATTTGCGACTTTTTTTTGAATTATGTTTTCGTAATTTTCTATCCTAAAGATAGTAAAAAGAAGAATATAATGAAAGAAATGTGGATAAAAAGAGGGATTCACATTAAATTAACACGACTAACCTTTTTCTGTTAGGAATTTCATTTTGCCATACCGATTCAATATCTTCTAAATCAATAACTTCAGTTTGCATTTTTATTTTTTCTTCTGCTGCAGCCTGGAACATTTGAGGGATAATTTCCGTAAGCAACAACTTAAACTCTTCAGGAGTCCAACTTCCCAATCCGGAACCGGAAATCTGAAGATCAGTTCCTCTGAGTATCTGTGACGACAGCTGAATAGTGTCTCCGCTCATTCCTCCAACGGACACCAATCTTGTTTTGTGGGAAAAATTTCCATCTCCTTTTATGGAGGACAGAAGAAGCTCAATAGAATGACCCCAGATGTAATCCAGTACTACATCAATAGGAGTCTGGCTATGAATTTCCTTTATTTTCTGCGTAAACTCCCCATCATTCATTTTCAAGGAAATAACCTCATCGGCACCCAACTCCCGAAGCGCCCGCAATGCTTCTTCATTTCTACCCGTGGCAATTACTTTTTTAGCTCCGTATAATTTTGCGATCTGTACAGCAATCATTCCGGTTACCCCTGTTGCTCCATTGATCAGGACCGTTTCTCCTGTTTTTAATTGTGTTTTAAACCTTAATCCCATTGCTGAGCC
Source organism: Chryseobacterium sp. Chry.R1 (assembly GCF_039645525.1). NCBI lineage: Bacteria > Pseudomonadati > Bacteroidota > Flavobacteriia > Flavobacteriales > Weeksellaceae > Chryseobacterium > Chryseobacterium sp. Chry.R1. Next base: position 1,096,677 of record NZ_CP151793.1, on the reverse strand, counting down.
CATAATCGCATTAGGTAATGCTGATGCTGTAGCGAAATCCAATCCATCAGGAATGGGAACAATCATATGTTTATCAGCTATTGCTTTTTCTGCAACCGTTCCTCTTTTACTGAAAAAATATACTCTTTTTCCGTTTTCCAATATTCCGGCCCCGTCACTTCCTATAATTTTAGGCTGATGTTCCTCATTTTCCGTAGAATAGTGTTTTCCGCTTGCTCTGGCCCTGTCCAAATGTTTTATGGATGCTGCTTTTACATAGACGAGTTGCTCATTGTCCTTCGTAACTTGAGGATCCTGAAAATCTGCATATTGAGGAGTTGCTCCTTTTTCAAATACTACTGCTGCTTTCATTCTTTTTAATTTTTATACAAAATTATGATGAAGGAAACCCCTGCTGCAATAACATTTGTTATCAGTTTACTTCGCTAGCCTCCTTTGAGGATTTTGGCCTTTATTCTGCTCAGGTGGACGGTCGTAATTCCGAGGTAAGAAGCGATATAATGCTGGGGAACTCTTTTAATAATTTCAGGTTTCTCCTTTGCAAGATCAAGGTAACGTTGCTGAGGACTGTCTTTTATAAATGAAAAGAAATGCTTCATATAATCAAATGTTCTCTCAAAGACTGAATCCATAAAGCGATCCCTCAGCTCAGGATCATTATATATTTCTGCTAAAATCCGGTCAACGGTGGGCTTATCTATTTTCCATAAAATGCAAGGTTCTATGGTCTCAAAAGAAACCATGCTCGGCAGACCTTTTCTGAAGCTTTCCAAAGAAGAAAACATGGTATTCTCCGTAAAAAACTGAAAAGTAACATCCTTTCCGTCATTGTTATACCAGGCTCTTGCCAATCCCTTTTCAATATAATAGGCATGCAAGGACACCTCATTCTCTTTTAAAAGAATGGTCTTTGCCGGTACTTCAATGCGTTTGAATTCCCTGATAAATCGGACACATTTTGTTTTCGGAAACGGAAACTTTGCTTTTAGATGCTCAAACATATTTAAATATAAAAAAAGAACGGAACATAAAGTTCCGTTCTTTCATCTTTTTAAATCAGGCTATTTATTTTCGCTATAATCTGGTCTGCCAGCTGATCTGCCTCTTCCTGGGATTTGGCCTCAGTATAGACTCTGATAATAGGTTCCGTATTCGATTTACGAAGGTGAACCCAGTTGTTTTCAAAATCTATTTTCACTCCATCTATGGTAGAAACTTCTTCGTTCTGATATTCTTTTTCCATTTTGGCTAAAATATCATCTACGTTGATTTCAGGGGTAAGTTCAATTTTCTTTTTCCCCATAAAATAGCTTGGATATCCTGCTCTCAGCTCTGAAACGGTTTTGTTTTCTTTTGCCAGATAAGTAAGGAAAAGGGCAACGCCTACCAAAGAGTCTCTTCCGTAGTGAAGATCAGGATAAATAATTCCTCCGTTTCCTTCTCCTCCGATAACCGCATTTTTCTCTTTCATCAGGGTAACAACATTTACCTCTCCTACCGCACTTGCGAAATATTCAGAATTATGATTCCGGGCGATATTCCTCAATGCACGGCTCGAAGAAAGATTGGATATGGCAACTCCGTTTTTATGTTTTAATAAATAATCTGCCACTGCAACCAATGTATACTCTTCCCCAAACATCTCTCCCTTTTCATCGATCAGGGCCAGCCTATCAACATCAGGATCCACTACCACTCCGAAATCTGCTTTTTCTTTTTTTACCAGTTCGCAGATGTCTCCCAAGTGTTCTTTCAGAGGCTCCGGGTTGTGCGGAAAATGTCCGTTAGGCTCACAATACAGTTTTATGGTTTCACATCCAAGTTTATCCAGCAACATCGGAATCGCTATTCCACCTGTAGAATTCACAGCGTCTAAAACAACTTTGAATTTTTTGGCTTTAATGGCTTCAACATCTACCATGGGAAGATCAAGGATCTGCTGGATATGAATATCAAAGGCATCGTTTCTTGTTTCATAATTCCCTAAATCGTCTACTTCCGCAAAGTTGAAATCTTCACTTTCAGCGATTGCCAGCATCTCTGCTCCGTTCTCACCACTGATGAATTCTCCTTTTTCATTCAACAATTTAAGGGCGTTCCATTGTTTTGGATTATGGGAAGCGGTAAGGATAATTCCTCCGTCCGCCTTCAGTTCCGGAACCATAATTTCCACGGTAGGTGTTGTGGAAAGTCCGAGATCAATAACATTGATCCCCAGTCCCTGTAATGTAGCTGTTACCAGAGAAGAAACCATTCCACCGGAAATCCTTGCATCCCTTCCTATAACAAGCGTTAAGTTTTTTTTGTTTTTATTGTTCTGAAGCCAGGTCCCGAAAGCGGAAGCAAACTTTACCACATCAAGTGGAGTTAAGTTATCATTTACTTTTCCCCCGATCGTTCCCCGGATTCCTGAAATACTTTTAATTAATGACATTGTAGGTCTTTTGTAAGTTTAAATTCTATTTATATTCTGCGTAAGGCTGAGCAAAATTAGAAATTATTTACATTATTTGTGTGACAAATTTATGAACAACCGCAATCTTTATCACAACCTCCTCCTTTAGAGCTGAATTTTTTAGGTGCAAAATTCTTTCTGATCACTCTGAAAAGAGAGTAACAGGCGAATCCTACAATGAGTAGTACGATAATGTATTGAAAAATTAATGAAGAGTTCATTATTTTAGAATTTGATAAATAAACATAGACACAAAATATGCCAAACCGGTCATCATAACAACCTGAAAGCCTGTCCATTTAAGGCTTTTTGTTTCTCTGTAGACTACTGCAAGTGTGGAAACACACTGCATTGCAAATGCATAAAATAAAAGGATAGAGATTCCTGTTGCAAAATTAAACACTTTTTCACCGTTTGGTTTCACATCGTGTCTCATTTTGTCAATTACTTTTACTTCAGGAGCATCATCACTCAGGCTGTATAAGGTAGACATTGTACCTACAAAAACTTCTCTAGCTACAAAACTGGTAATGATTCCTACTCCCATTTTCCAATCATAACCCAAAGGAGCAATGGCCGGCTCTATAGCCTTACCCATTTTTGCAAGGTAGGAGTGATCCAGCTTAACATCTGTAGCAACCATTTGATTGGTCTTCTGTGCCGGTCCGAAATAACTTAAGAACCAGATGATAATACTTACAATAAAGATTATCTTTCCTGCTCCCGTTATAAAGTCCCAAACCTTTCCTAAAACCATTTTGAAATCATATCCGAACAATGGTTTTTTATAAGTAGGCAAATCCATTACAAGGTATGTTTTACCTTTATCTTTAATAAACCTTTTTAAGATGGCTGCTGAAAATAAAGCGACAAGAAATCCTAGCAGATACATCCCCATTAATACCAGAGCTTTATACTTTATTCCTAAAAAGCTTTTGTCTGAAATAACCAAGCCGATAATGATGCTGTATACAGGAAGTCTTGCAGAACAGGTCATGAAAGGAGTTACTAAAATGGTCAGTAGTCTTTCCTTAACGTTTTCGATATTACGTGTGGAAATCACTGCAGGGATCGCACAAGCTGTTCCGGAAACCAATGGGACAATACTTTTCCCGTTGAGTCCAAATGGCCTTAAAAACCTATCCATCAGGAAGATTACTCTTGCCATATATCCTGAATCTTCTAACAGATATAAGAAGTATAACAAAATTCCGATTTGAGGAGCAAATACCATAATCCCTCCTAATCCCGGGATAATTCCATTAGAAACAAGTGAATTTACCGGTCCTTCAGGAAGATGCTCGCCGGTGAATGCGGACAGCCATGAGAAGAAACTTTCGATCCAGTTCATCGGATACTCCGCAAGGAAGAATACGCTTTGGAATATAATAAGTAAGATCAGCATGAAAATCACATATCCCCAGAACTTATGCACCAAAACTTTATCCAGCTTTTCGGTAAGCAGTTCTTTGAACTGTGGTTTTTTAGTGATTACATTCGCTAATATCTTATCAACATTCTGGTATCTTCTTACTGTCTCCTGAACCTGTAGTCTCTTCGGAACCAGACTTTTCGCATCTGGACTATTGAGAATATCATGAACAGATTCTATTTTGCTGAGTTCTACTCCCGATGATATACTCATCCAGGCTTCATAATCACTATCCAAGCCCTTATGAGCTACAATTTTTGCTATAAAATCCTTATGTTCATTCGGAATTTCAAAAGAAGTTTTTTCCGTTTTTTTAAAATCATTATTAAAAACAGCTTCCCTTATCTGATCTATTCCAATTTGCTCTTTAGCATTGGTTTGGATAATTTTAATATTTAAAGCATTTGAGAACTGCTGGATATCGATATCAATCCCGCGTCTTTGGGCCTGGTCGATCTGGTTAACTACCAAAATAAGAGGAATACCCAGATCCTGGATCTGTTGAAACAAAAGAAGCCCCCTTTTTAAACTTAAGGCCTCAAGGATATAAACAACTCCGGCATAGTTTTGCTGCTCATCGATCAGAAATTTTGAAAAGATAGCTTCATCTTCAGAGCTCGGATATATACTGTAAGAACCCGGTAAATCCACCACTTCCACTTCCTCATCCTTGTAGCTGTAATGTCCGGAATAGCTTGCTACAGTAACACCGGCATAATTCCCGGTCTTCTGTTTTTTATTACAGAGTGTATTGAAAACCGTAGATTTTCCTACATTCGGATTTCCAACTAAAAGTACCTTTTTTTTCTTATTTTCCTGCATTAATCCCATTCTTGTACAATTATATAATCCCCTTCTTCTTCTCTGAGAGCTATACGGCTTTTTTCATCTCCAAATTCCACATACATGGGACCACTAAATGGAGCCTGATACAAAATCCTGAAAACGGTTTCCGGTAAAAGACCCATTTCTATAATTTTGTTTGGCATCTTTAGATGATCATTATCATAACCCAATATCTTCCCCATTTTGTTCTTAGGGAATCCGCTTAATTTATGTAAATCCTTCTCTTTCAAAGCCTGCTTTTTGTACATGCAAATGTACGCTATTTAAATTTAATCTAAATAACCTTAGTCTTAAAAAAAATAAACCCAAATGCTGTAAAAACATTTGGGTTCATTTGATAAAATATAATTTAGTTAATTGAATGTCTATTTTTTCTTTTTGTCAGTTATTTCAACCTTCTCAATCGGGTTATCATTGGCATTAAAGAAATCTTTGTATTGTTTTTCCTGTTTCTTCAACATATCACCTACAGTTCCATCCATTCCCGGTATGGTCTTGGAAAGCATGTCCTGTGTCATCATCGGTCTCAGAGTAGCAAAAGGATCTTTTTTGAAATCGTTATACGTTTTTTCGAATTTTTCTCTGGTCAGTTCATTTACCTTTCCTCCTTTCGCCTGCATCAGGTTTTCTACGTATGAATATTCTGTGTAATCTTTCACCTTCTTATTTCCCTGAAGCACCCACGAATAATCTTTTGCATCGTCCTCTATCTTGACAATCAGACCCGGAAGACCAGAAAACTTGTAAGGACCGTCAGGGAAAGGCAAATCCGTACTGAACCATGCTGTCCATTTTCTTCCTCCAAATTCTGTGGTTGCTTTTTGTGTATTATAAGCTCCTATTTTTTGTTTATCAGTAAGAATATTCCAGTTGAATTTCGGCTCCTCGTTATATCCGATATTACTTGGAGTAAATCCACTGGCAATTTTATCAACATACTGCACTTTCATGCTTGGATAAAATTTATAAACCCTGGCAGAAATTTTAGGCTGTCTGATTGTTTTTGAAAGGTCTTTCATCACACCTGCCTTCTGCATTGCTTCTATTTCCACCTTCAGGATCGAATCCTGTGCGATAATGGTATAATCCTGATAAATCGATCTGTTTTTATCTGTAATATCCAATATCGTAATAACCTTATCTATTTTAGTAGAATCTTTTTTAGGTTTAAAAGTAAGTTCGTAAAAGAAACGGTTTGCAGTTTCTTTAGACTCCTGAGCATTGGCAAAAGCAAAGAGAGCAATTAAGAATACTGAAAGCAACTTTTTCATTGTAATAATGTTTACTTATTAGTTGCTATTGTATCAAAAATGTTACAACTTTTTTCTCTTTATTTATAAGTTCTTTATGGTAAGCCCCGGAAATATGGCTCCACCAGGTTAATAGCTATATAAAAAATTATTTTCAGTGGCATCTTCTTTTTTCATATTCATTTTTAAAGATTATTATGTCGTCAAAACCTTTATAGCTATAAAAGTTTTAACTTTAAATACCTAAAAACAAAATTAATATGGACACATTAGCTCAATTAAAATCCGAACTTGATAGTGAGTATCAAACCACCAGAAAATTCTTTGACCTCTATCCCGATGACAAAAATGAGTATGCTCCTCACGAAAAAAGCATGAAAATGAAATCGCTTGCCAACCATCTTGCTGATGTTTTTGAGTGGCCCAACACCATGCTGAAAACATCTGAACTGGATTTTGGAACCGCACAACATCCAACCACGTCTGCTACGAAAGAAGATTTATTAAAAAAACTGGATGAGAACTATAAATCGGGTATCGACGCATTGGAAAATGCAAAAGAAGATGACCTGAATTCTACCTGGGCTTTAAAACATAATGGGCATGAATTGGCAAAATGGACCAAGTATGCATCAATCCGCCACAGTTTAAATCAAATTACCCACCACAGAGCTCAGCTGGGAGTATACTACAGGCTCAATGATATTCCTTTGCCGGGAAGTTACGGTCCGTCTGCAGACGTACAAAGCTTTTAAAATATAGTTTAAATGAAAAAGCCAATCCCTTGGGATTGGCTTTTTCTGTTTATGTAGTTTATTATTTGAAGTTAAATTTCACGGTAAACATTACCTGACTTGGACGAAGCTGATATCTCGTATAGGTAATATTGGTCGTATTAATATCATAGGTTTCGAATACCTTTTTATTCGCAATATTCATCCACTTCAGTTCGAAATCTATTTTCTTCTTAGCCCAGGTAAACTGATAGGACACATCGTAGAATCCGTTATGGTACTTCTGTTCAGCTGCATTTGTATTCACCTGATCCCAATTGAACCCGATTGTATGGTTTTCTATAGGATAGAAGAAAAGTCCAAGATTATGGGTAAAGCCTGTTCTGGTAGCGTTAGAACTAACCTTTCCAACACTCGTCTGTTTTGTTCGGGAAATACTTGCGTTATAATCTATACTCATCCAGCTGAAATAAGTATTATTGAATTTAATTCCGTACGACTGGCTGTTATTCTTGTTGGTATAGGAATCATTATTTAAAAACAGGTCTGATTTCACAGTGTTGTTACTATAGCTAAAGGAGGCATTGGTTTTAAACTTTGGAAAATACTTTCCAACTTCTGCACTGTATCCATTATTCAATACATGATTATCCTGTTCTTTGTAATTCATTATTGTATATCCCGCACCATTGATTGTAGGATTGGAAATCAGGTTTCTTTTCGCATCGGAATACCTGTAGTTTATATTAAAGAATAAATTATTCAGCGGGTTTCTGTATTCAATTCTTGTTCCTGCTGATTTATTGTTGTTCTGAGGAATCGGGTTTTTTGGATCCATTGCATTAATTCCACTTGGAGAAGTCATCAAGAATCCTGAATATGCTGTATTAATTTCTCCAAAATTATTATTGATATTCGCGTTTACCGACGCTTTCCAGAATGAAGCAAATGTATATTGAGCAAAAACACTTGGCTCAAATGTAACTTTATTAACCGTTTTAGAAACATTTCTGAACGGGTCCTCCGCTTTAATATTATTAGAATTGACCGGGAAGTTGGCATAAAGCATCCAGGAATCATTTTTATAATTAACACCTAAGCTTCCATAAGGAGTTGCTGTAGAATATCTCAGGTCATTGCTGTATGCGGTAGGAAGTGTCGGTAGATCATTCGGATTCGTGGATGGAATTGTTTCAATGTTATACAGGTCTGAAACCAGATCCGTTGTTTTGAAATTAAATCCTACTTCAGGAGTAAAGGTCCATCCCTTTGTAGAAAATCCAATATTTGCAGAATGATTTGCCTCAAAAGTTTTAAGCCTTAGGTTTTGGGTAACAAAATCAGAATTCGGTAACACTTTAAATCCAGGGATATCCAGATATGATGTTGGAGAAACTTCCAATGTTTGCCTGTCTGTCTGATAGCTTACATAGGATAAAAGGTTCACCATTTTTTCCTTCCATGGTATAATAGTACTTAAGGAGTTTTGAAATGATGTCGTAGGAGATTCAAGGCTTTCCCCCGCATTTCTTTGTTTTCCGGAAGTAACGTCGGTTCTGTCTACCAGTCCTCTGTCTGCATTCCAGTATTGAGAAAAGCTTGTTGTATTCTTGAAGAATCCCTTTTTTGCATTTTTTGTAAAAATCAATTCTCCTTTAGCTTTATCCGTATAAAAATTATTAAGAATATTAGTTGTATTGGAGCTTCCATCGAAATAATCTTTCCTGTTGTAAGCCTCTCTTTCTACTGCATTATTTGTATAGTTGGCATTGGCCTTAAGTTCCCATTCTTTCTTTTTATCGATATTGGTTAAATAATTAGCGGATAAATAGTGGACATTATTTAATAAGTATCTTTTTACCGGAAGGCTGGGAGTGTCTGCATTTTCTACATTGAGCCAGTCATTTTGTGAGGCATTAATCCTTTTTCCTTCGAACCTGTTTCCAAAAGCCAATATATTTCCTTCATTTTCAACCTGCTCTCCCATATTATTGGTTTTATAATTAACTACCCATTGGCTTTTCTGTCCAAAGAACATAGGGGTCAGTTTCACATTCCAGAGCCAAGGTTCTCCAAATCCTGTTCCTACTTCTCCTCTACCAGTCATGGTAACGGAATTCTTTAATTTGATATTGATTGCCGCCTGGTCGGAAGGTACTTTATCCTGAAGGATTTTTACAGGCTGATGGTTTTCAAGTACTTCAACTTTCTGTACAGCATCCTTTGGTAAAGAATTATTAATCGTTCCGTATCCTCCTTCCATAAGGTCTTTCCCATTAACGTAGAATTTATTGATCGCATTCCCCTGATAAAGTATCGTTCCGTCCGTATTAACCTCAATACCAGGAATCTTTTTCATCACATCAGCCAGCGTCCTGTCACTCTTACTGTCAAAAGCTTTAAGATCATACGCAATGGTATCCCCTCTCGCCGTAATCATCTTGGTTTTCAGTTGAACTTCCTTGATCTCGGTAGCCTCCGACTGCATTTTAAAACTTAGCGTCTGATCACTGTTGCTTATCTGTTTAGTTAATGGTTTTTGGTTAAATGCCTTTACTTTCAAATCAACATTAGACTCTGCTGTAGTAAAAGTTACTTTATATTCCCCTTTTGAATTGGTAATTCCATAAGCTAAGATCGCATCTTTACCCGGTTCTTCCACCGTTACACTTGCGCTTGGAATAGGAACACCATCTTCATCTGTGATTTTTCCTGTAACCGTCTTTTGTGCATAAGTAAGCACAGAAAGAAAAATCATCAGAAATAAAGTAATATTCTTTTTCATAATTCTAGTTATTTGCTTAATTAGTTATTATTCGGTGTTTTTTGTTACACATCTATAGAGATGCATTTCAGGCAAATAAGTTAAAACACTGTTTTTCACTATGTTTTTAGTGATAATTTTTTTTTGTTTTTTTGTTTGTGTATTTTAGGGATATAAGTTTTGCTTCATTTTATTTTGACTAAATAAAATAAATGATTAAAGCCATAGGTTAAATAAATCTTAATTTACTTAATATCAATATTTATTTAATAGTTTTGTAACATAAAATTTATAAAATGGGAATTGTCTTAAAGCCTATTGACATTGTAGATGACATTACTAAGGAAGAATTCTACGAAAAATATCTAAGGCCGAGAAGGCCTGTTGTCATCAAAAATATGGCAAAAAAATGGCCTGCATATCAAAAATGGACAATGGACCACATCAAAGAGACAGTAGGAGACGTAGAAGTTCCATTATATGACAGTTCCAAAGCTGATCCCTCAGCACCGATCAATACCCCTACTACAAAAATGAAGTTTGGCGATTATATAGACCTGATCCAAAGAGAACCTACCGATCTTCGTATTTTTTTCTTTGATCCTATTAAATACGCCAATAAGCTGCTGGACGATTATATTTCTCCAAAAGATTTAATGGGAGGCTTCCTGGATAAATATCCTTCCATGTTTTTCGGAGGAACAGGGTCCGTTACTTTTCTGCATTACGATATAGACCTTCCCCATATTTTTCATACCCACTTCAACGGAAGAAAGCACGTTATTCTTTTTGAAAATAAATGGAAAGAAAGATTATATAAGATCCCTTATACCACCTATGCATTGGAGGATTATGACATTTCAAATCCTGATTTTACCAAATTTCCCGCACTGAATGGGATCGAAGGTATAGAATGCTTTCTGGAACATGGGGATACCTTGTTTATGCCTACAGGATGGTGGCACTGGATGAAATATCTGGACGGAAGTTTCTCTCTTTCCTTAAGAGCATGGGATAAATCCTGGGCTGTAAAGGCCCACTCTATCTGGAATCTTACGGTACAACGTAAATTCGATGATATTATGAAGGTCAATTTCAAGAAGAAATACATGGACTGGAAGGAAAAAATAGCCATAAAAAGAGCGGAAATAGCCTTACGCAGAGGCCTGCCTAAGTAATTATTCTTATTTTAAAAAATTCTTAATCATAGGTTTTGATCCAATCGGAACCCATAATTTTTTGTTGGATACTAAGACTATTTGTATTGAATTCTAAATTTTGTGGAGTCCTTTAGTTATTACGCATGATAAATAAAATACTATTGCATTACACTTCTTTTTATTATTTTTATCTGGTCTAAATATTTATGATAGTGATTTGAATCATAGATTAAAAAAAACTTAAACACAATATTATATTTATTTAATTTAATAATTTTGTAACATAAAATTTACAGAATGGGAATTATTTTAAAGCCTATAGATGTTGTAGACGATATCAGTAAAGAAGATTTCTACGAAAAATATCTAAAGCCGAGAAGGCCCGTTGTCATCAAAAACATGGCAAAAAAATGGCCTGCATATCAAAAATGGACAATGGATTATATGAAGGAAACGGTAGGTGATGTAGAAGTCCCCTTATATGACAGCTCAAAGGCTGACCCGTCTGCTCCCATCAATGCATCTGCAGCCAAAATGAAATTTGGAGATTATATCGATTTGATTCAGAAAGAGCCTACAGATCTTAGAATCTTTCTTTTTGATCCGATCAAATTTGCTCCAAAACTTCTTGAAGATTATATTTCTCCCAAAGAATTAATGGGAGGTTTCCTTGATAAATATCCGAATATGTTCTTTGGAGGAAAAGGGTCCGTTACTTTCCTTCATTTTGATATCGATATGGCGCATATCTTCCATACGCACTTCAACGGCAGAAAACATATCATGCTCTTTGATTACAAATGGAAAGAAAGGCTTTATCAGATTCCTTATGCTACGTATGCTCTGGAAGATTACGATATTGAGAATCCTGATTTCACTAAATTCCCGGCGCTTGACGGAGTGGAGGGTATTGAATGCTTCCTTGAACATGGAGACACCTTGTTTATGCCTACAGGATGGTGGCACTGGATGAAGTATCTGGACGGAAGTTTCTCAATTTCCTTAAGGGCTTGGGATAAATCCTGGGCAGTAAAGGCACACTCTTTATGGAATCTTACGGTACAGCGTAAATTTGATGATATCATGAAGTCCAATTTCAAAAAAAGGTATATGGACTGGAAAGAGAAAAAAGCTGTTGAACGAGCCAATTATGCTTTAAAAAGAGGCTTACCAAAATAAAAAAAGGCGTTTCAGATGAAACGCCTTTACTTTTACAAAATCCTATACACAGGATATTGCCTGAATGTCTTTTCTTCAAAATAAGGAGAATGTTTATAAACCCAGTCTAGCTGAGCAGCACCATCATCTGCAAATTTTTTATCTGATGATTTTTTATCGTCAAACTCCTTTTTCAGTTTAGGGTCTTTTTTTAATAGTTCAGCCGCGGTATCTTCAAAGATATATGCTGAAAAATATTCCTTTTGTGCCAGAATACCATCAAAGAAATTCCAGTTAAAGAAGGAATCCAATGCTTCCGGCTCAAGGGTTTCAATAATGTATTTAACTCCCGGCTGCTGTGTAGAAACTATATAATCACCTTTCAGGAAATTCACTTTTTTATCGGATTTATCAACCGTTGTTTCATAATGAAGATAATGTCCTTCGTATGGATTTTTAACCGTTTTAAAATCATTGATCTTATAGGATTCCACCACTATTGCACTGTCCTTTTGAATCGGTTTCATTTCTATTTTATTCCTTTTGAATTCTTCAATAACCCTGTACTGAGACTGCGGAATGACATAATATTTTGGAATTGTAATGTAACCCGTAGGAACAGCCGTCGTAAACAATTTTATATTTTTTGTAAAAGGACTTGTCCTGTCGTAATACAATCTTGGTTTTCCGGATACTTCACTGGGTTTATATTTTCCTTCATATCCTTTAAAATCCATCGTGGAAAATTTTGTAGAATCGATCTTCCAGCGGATACCATATTGTTTTCCTGGCTGATATTGCTTTAGGTTTTCAATACGATAGTCTTTGATCTTTTTATACTCTTTATCCAGATTCTGAAGGTTAACAAGCATATACTTATACGTTGCATCAACCCTTTTGTCGTAAGGTTTGAGCATATGCGTTTCCGGAACCGTGCCCAATGAGTTGAATAAAGAAGTATATCCCGTTGAGTATCGTGGTGAATCCTCAAAGGCAGCAAATCCGATTTCAGGGACATCCCCGTGAATATTCACATAAGGAGTGCTCTCATATCCCAGTTTTTTTAAATCCTGCAGGTTCTTTGCCTGATAATCATTGTAAAAATAATTTCCCAGTACATTTCCCAGACGTTCTTTAAAAGTTGAAATATAGGTAAACGTATATTGGTAATCTGCCCCGTTGCTTACATGGTTATCGATAAAGACATCCGGCTTCAGCCACTGGTATATTTCCTGGAAACTTCTGGCATTTTTAGAATCGGCTTTAATAAAATCCCTATTCAAATCATAGTTCCTGGCATTTCCTCTGAATCCGTATTGTTCCGGACCGTTTTGATTCGCTCTGGAGTAAGACCCTCTGTTCAGCATTCCGCTTACGTTATATGCTGAAATAGCCGCTATGATAAAATTCTGTGGAGTCTTTATTTTTTTTGTGGCAAGATCCCGAATGAGCATCATGGTTGCATCAATTCCGTCCGGTTCTCCCGGATGGATTCCATTATTAACAAAAAGGATCGCTTTTTCTTTTCTCAGCTTTTCAAGATCTTTTTCCGGAAACGGATTATAAATAACCAGATAGATTGGCTTTCCGTTATCATCTTCCCCTTTTTTAAGGTATTGAATTGTATTAAATTTTTTAGCCAGCTCCTGGTAATAGTTATTCATATCATCATAGGTAACGGTCTGGTTGCCATTTCCTTTTTCAAAAGGCGTCTGGAAAGATTGCTGTGAAAAAAACAATGAAGAACTGAGTAATAATAGAACAAATTTAAGTTTCATGAAGATAAAATTTCAGATTATAAAATTACTGAAATTATTGATGAATCTTTTGGTTAATCACAAAGACCCGGGGTTTCTTTTTAAGAAGTAATAAAGTATCTGATTATCATTGATTTATCGATTAGCAGCTACCCATTCCTTCCTGTCTCATCAGGATATAAAGCAGGAAGAGGATCACTCTGCCAGAACTCTTTGGTGTCTGCATCCATAATGGACAATGATCCTGTATAAGCAGCCCCGGTATCCAGATTCCAGACATTGGCTTTGTGTAGAGGTTCTTTGCTTCCCAGATCAATAGTAGGGGTATGTCCAATAAATATCTCGTTATACAAAAGCAGCCTTTTAGGATATAATTCAGAGTTCTTGCTTAGCTTTTTATCCATACAAACAGCCGTTTCCCAAAGCGTCCGATCCCATCGGTAATTGCTGGAATAGACCTCTCTTTCCGGGCCGTGCATTGAAGAATATCCGGCATGAATAAATAAACGGTTCTGATCGTCTACATCATAGTTTTTCATATGCTGAAAAAACTCCAAATGTTGCTGTAATTCTATTTCGGAATAAGCATCATAACTTTCGATAGTCTTTCTCCCTCCATTATTGAGCCACACTTCAGGAGTTTCCCCGAAAGAAAGCCAGTCTTCACACCAGGCATCATGGTTTCCTTTAATAAAAATACAATCCTGCTTTTTTGAAAGTTCAATCAGAAAGGCAATAATATGGGAAGATTCACTCCAGCCGTCTACATAATCTCCAAGAAAGATTAATTGATCATCACTCCTTACCTGAGCCCGGTCAAGAACCTGGATCAGCGCTTTAAAACCTCCATGAATATCACCTATTACTAACTTTCTCTTCATTTTTACTTTGAAATATATTTCGCGTCAACAAAATCCGTCAGCCAGACTCCATTGTCTGAAAGATAGAACTGAATTCCTTCTTCAGACATTTTGCCTGTCCGGATGGTCAAAATTACAGGTTTTCCGTGACGCATTCCCACTTTTGTAGCAGTATCTTTATCTGCACTCAGATGAACATGCTGCCTGCTTCTTTTTTCAATCCCTTTTTCCATAATGGAACTGATATTACTTTCTGCAGTTCCATGGTAGAGATATTCCGGAGGCTGCTGAGGAATCAATGCCAGATCTATATCAATAGAGTGTCCCTGGTTAGCTCGTATTTTCGTTTTATCTTCGTTAAAAGCAAACCTTTTTTTGTTATTTGTTTCTACGACCTTATCTAATTCCTCCATCGTAAAATGCACTCTTTTGCGAGCCGATTTTGTAATCAATTCTTCCACATCCGCCCAACCATTTTCATCTAAATGCAGATGAATTGTTTCTGGCTGATGACGGAGAATCAGGCTTAAAAATTTACTTATTCTTTTATTTTCTATTTCGTTCATGATTATGTTTTTTATTTAGCAATGATATTCTTCAGGATCAGATCTTACTTGAATTCCTGTTGTTTCAATTATACTTTAAAATAATCACTTATAGTATTCATTGCTCTATTACTTACTAAAATATTTTGTCTCCAGCTTTTCACATATTTTTTCAATATCTTCCTTCCTTACCAATTCTGAAATCCAGTCTTCAGGAATATTTTCAAAACCATAATAAATTCCAGCAATTCCTCCTGTTATAGCCCCTGTAGTATCGGTATCTTCACCTAAGTTAACCGCTTTCAATACCGCTTCAGAATAACTTTCTGAATTCATAAAACACCATAAAGAAGCTTCTAAACTGTGTAGAACATATCCTCCGCTTTTAATTTCATCTTCAGTATATTTCCAAATATCATTTTTTAAAAGCCTATCGAAAAGCTTAATTTCATTTGGATTAAAGCCTTTGATTTCTGCATATTTTAAACTTCTTTTTTGCATAAACTCATATGCTTCTTCTTTTCTTTTCCCTTTTATTAATTGGATAGCAAAAACAATATAGATAAAACAGGCAAATACTGAGCGAAAATGGCCATGGGTAATAGCAGAAACTTCTTTAATTGTTTTATAAAGCATGTCGATATCCTCTTGTTTTTCAAGATAAAAAGCTAATGGAAGAATTCTCATCAATGAACCATTTCCATTATCTTCCTCAAAGATATTTCCTGAAAATTTTGCGCTTTCGCCTTTTATCAGCCTTGCAATAGAATATCTTGTTGTTCCGCCAATATCAAAAAGTTTTCCATGAGCCGTCCAATGTCCATATTTATTCCACTTAACAAAACTATGTCCTATTTTCTCTAAATCATATCCTTTAGTAAGCTCCTCTGCCAGACAAAGTGTTAAAGAGCTATCATCACTCCAGGTCCCTTTAGGCTGATTCCAAGACATATATTCCAAATATCCTTTAACCGGTGATTTCTTTAAATCTTCTCTTTTCTTAAATTCAACAGGAACCCCTAACGCATCTCCAACACAAACGCCGAAAATTCCAGATTTTACCACATTCTCCATTATGCCATATTTACAAGCTTATCAAACAATAATTTCATTCCCTTTGTTGCACTTTCTTTCATCACTACAGCTCTTTTACCATATCCGAACTCCGTTTCATTGGGATTGATAACGATCAAAAGACAATCATCTTTAATTTCATGGATCAGACCTGCTGCCGGATATACCTGCAAAGAAGTTCCGATAACAATTAAAATATCTGCTTCTTTTACCTTTTCTCTTGCTACATTGTATAAAGGCACATCTTCTCCAAACCAAACGATAAATGGTCTTAACTGAGATCCGTCTTCAGCTTTATCACCCTCGTTAATATCATCTTTTTGCTCATAGATCAGGTCTTTGTTATGACTCGAACATGACTTAAACAATTCTCCATGGATGTGGAGGATGTTGGTTGATCCTGCCCTTTCATGAAGATCATCTATATTCTGAGTAATGATTTGTACATCGAAATACTTCTCAAGCTCTGCTAACAGCCGGTGGGCATCATTAGGTTCTACTTCGTGAAGCTGGCGGCGTCTCTGATTGTAAAACTCCAAAACCAATGCTCTGTCCCTCTTCCAGCCCTCAGGACTTGCCACATCTGTTACATTATGATTTTCCCAGAGACCATCTCCGTCTCTGAATGTCTTTATTCCGCTTTCGGCACTAATTCCTGCACCGCTTAATATGGTTAGTTTTTTCATTGTTTTTCTTTTAATAGTTTGTCATAAATTGCTTCGTTTTCATTATCGAAACAAACGAAAATAATTTTTTCAATCCTTTCTGTCCAAAAATTTTGAACTTCATTAATAGCAATTTTTGCTGCTAATTCTTTCGGGAAATGATAAATTCCGGTACTAATGTTCGGAAAAGCTATTGTTTTAGCATCAAGACTCTCTGCTAATAGTAAAGAATTCCTGTAACAATTAGCTAAAAGCACCGATTCTTTTGCTTCATCACCATTCCAGACCGGTCCCACGGTATGAATAACATAAGTTGCAGGAAGATTTCCTGCAGAAGTTACAACCGCCTCGCCCGTTTTACATTTTCCTTGTTTATTTCTTATATGAATACATTCTTCTAATATCTGCTTTCCACCTGCACGATGAATAGCCCCATCAACACCACCTCCTCCAAGTAAAGACGAATTTGCCGCATTTACAATAACATCAGCCTTTACTTTAGTGATATCGCCTTTTATTAATTCAATAAGTGGGCTCATCTAATTTTAATTTTTGTTTCCATTTTTTAATTTATTACCAAAACTGCCTCTTCATCAGACAGCTTAATTTCTACGGTTGCACCACTATTGAACTGCAAAAAATCCTGTTCAATTCCATCACTAAATATAAAGCCATTATTTGGCATTAATGATTCTATCACGAGCCTATTTCCTCTTTTTATGCGCCCACTGCAAATTTCCGTTTGTGTTGCTTTACTTTTGAAAGGTTCTCTCACCGCAAAGTATAGATCATCTTCATTGAGTTCCGGATATTCCAGTTCTTTAGATCCTAAAATTCCATAGGCCATATTAAAGATCGAGCTTAGCCATCCGGTACTTCCTGTCTTTGTAGAAACAATAATTCCACTGGAGGAATGCATCTCTTCTTTTCCGTTCATAACCACCTTATACCTTGCTGAGCTATGGGAAGAAACACCAATGAAAAGATCATTTACAGCCAGGAGCTTTTGCCCGTCATTCAATACTGCTTCAGCAAACTTCATTCTCTTTGAACTAAAATTTTCGTTTATGACAGAATAAATGCCATCCAGAAAGTTTTTTGTATTAAAAGGAAGCAGTACTCCATCATACCTTTCCTGGTCAGGATTAATTGCTACGATAGGTATATTTTTTGAGTATTTTGCTACATTCGCTACCAATCCATCCTGCCCAACCACCACAATTAAATTCTTTTGAGAGAAAATAAAGGAGGGTACAAATTCTCTTTCTACCACTTTATTTTTAATTATTTTGGACAGTTTTGTCTGGACTTCAAGAAATGACTGATAGAACTTTTCATGTTCAGTAACATATTCTTGAAAATCACCACCTGAACTTTCAATATAAAACCGGGCCTGTGCCTTTGTATTGAACCGCTCAATCAAAGCTTCCAATCTCGTTTTGTTCTTAATAATAATTGCGTATTCTGGTTTCATGGCTTTACTTCAATTGCTTATTTTAAATGCTTTTCATTCCTTTCATCGCTTAATGCTGTTTTAAGAGATTTTCCAATAAGTCCGGGCTTATATTTAAGTTTCCTATTTTCCCTGCATTTTCAGCAAGCTCTCTAAAAGCCAGTGCAATATTGGATCTTGCATCCTGGTTTCCACTCAAAGCACTTAGAATTCTCCAATCCATTTCTTTATATGGTTTCAATGAGGTTTCCAATACATAGCCCTGGGTTTCAGCTTCTTTTCTGTCATTTTCTGTCTTTTGCTCTATCAGCTGTTTTCTTTGATTTTCAACGGAAATATCAGCAGCAATCTTCATTTCTCTAAGGATCTTATTATTTTCCTCCTGCTGGATCTCTGTTTCCATTCTTTTTTCTTCGATCTGTTTTTGTTTTTCCTCAACTGCTATCTCTGTATTCAGCTCAGATTCTTTGATCTTTCTTTCCTGCTCCACAGCAAAGTTTCTTCTCTCATAAATAGCTTCATCTGCCTGCTGCTGGAGTTTCTCCCTGGTTTCCGTTTCTAATGCCCTGGCCATTTCCGGAGTGGTTTGAACCGCCAGAATACTGGCTCCCAATATTTCAATGCCCATGGTTTGGATGGTTTCTGAAGCCTTAAGCCCTTCTAAAATATGTTCCTCAATCTTCTTGGCAGAGCGAATGGCATCTTTTAAACTCATGTCATGGATAAATGATGAAGTAGAAGTCTGTGCCAGGTTAATGATTCTCTGGTTAAGCTTCTCAATATCATTTTTCTTATATACTCCTGATTCGTTAACCGTAAAATCCAATGTATTGGATAAAGCTTTTGGATCAATAATTTTATAGCTGATCTGTCCCTGGATTTTTACCGTCTGATAATCAAGCGTATTTTCATTAAAAATAAACGGCAGATCATTACTTCCCATCGGAATTGCTACAATAGAACTGTTTGGGGCAAAATAAAAGAATGATAGCCCTCTTCCTTCTCTTACGGTTTTCCCATTTTTAAAATGAAGAACGTAAGTCATTGAATCGAATTTGATGTGTCTGAAACCAAACATTGCTTTACTTTTTTAAGAGTTAATATTTGTGTTGTTTTTACGCTAATTAAACAGGACATAAGTTTATCTTGTTTAAAAGAATGTATTCTTCATTGATGAACATAAAATCCTTCCCGAATGCATATTTTCACTGTTGATTAATATTTTACATTATTGCCTTAACGGATAATAAATCCCTGTCCCGGGCCATATCATTCTTTTAGATCATCCCGGACCTCCATTAAAGCGAACCCTAAAAGATTCTCTCCTCTCCAATGAAGCGGATTTTTTGCTTCAGGATCTGATTCCAGCATTCCTATTCCCCAGATCTTATCATAAGGACTTGCTTCAATAATAAGCTTATCACCCGTTGATAATAGAAATTTTTTAAGCTCTCCGTTTTGCAAAAATTTAAAAAAGTTTCCTCTCTTTACAATTTCATATTTATGCTCATCCCAAATATGATGATCAAAGTTTTTAATCTTTCTTCCTAATCCCTTTGCCTCCTTTGGGTCCTGTGCTTCAATGATAAGAGCTTCGATATTCTCATCATTAAATAGTCTTGCTTTTTCTGCCATCATATAATGCTCTGCCGTTTTATAAATAACTCCTCCTTCTTCAAATTCAGCCAGATACCACTGACTGAAGCACGCCTTCGTGATCTGATCTTTGGCTGTATGACCCCAGAAAAATAAGAATTCCAACTCCTCTTTATTTTGAAACTTTTGGATGATATTTTGCAGATTATATTTCATGTTTGCGTTATTATTACACAAATGTAAGAGAATACTTTATTTCCCTCCAAATTTATTTGCGTTAATTTTACACTAATATCTTTAAAACATTGATTTTCAATTACATTAATTTATTATTGTACATTTTTATTTTAAATAATCCATCGAATAGTTTTATAAAAAAACGGGCTAAAGCCCGTTTTTCATTTGATATGATGATCATTTGTTATTATGTATTTACTTAGAAATATATGGTTTATACTCCTATTTGATTTCAAAATAAAATCCTTGCTCCTCAAGTTCCTTATATTTCTCCTGATTAAAAGTAAATAGTTTTCCCGGTCTTCCGCTCCCTTCTTTTTTAAGGTTGTTGGTTTCATTGAGAAGACCATAGCTCATGATCTTTTTACGGAAATTTCTGCGGTCTATCTCCTGGCCAATGATTGTTTTATAGAGGTTTTCCAGATCAGAAAACGGAAATTCCTCATTAAGAAGATTGAAACCAATCGGCTGGTATTGAATTTTCGTACGAAGTCTTTTTAACGCAATATCCAGTATTCCTTTATGATCAAAAGCAAGCTTTGGAAGCTGATTAACACTGAACCATTGTGCGTCTTCCGCATCGGAATCTGCAAATAGTTCATAGTAAGAAGGGTTTACCAAGCCTAAATAAGCTATAGAAACGACTCTGTTCCTGGGATCCCTACCCACATTACCAAAAGTATAAAGTTGTTCCAGAAAATCGGGCTTTATGCCAGCCTCTTCATACAGTTCCCTTTTTACAGCATCATCAAGATTTTCATCATCAAGAACCAATCCGCCCGGTAATGCCCATCCTCCTTTGAAAGGATCAATTTTTCTTTTTATCAAAAGAACCTGAAGATCCTTCTTATCAAAGTATCCAAATATAACTGCATCTACTGCTACTTTAATATTCTGCATAATATAGTTTGCGTTGTGAATACACAAAGTTAATGTTTTGAATTAAAAACTCCATCGTTAAAAAGGCAAAAACCAACAAAATAAAATTTCTTACCTTTAATTTAAAATTATAACCAACTTAAAACTAAACATTTATGAAAAATCTAATGTTCATTGTAATCGCAGCTTTTCTATTGACAGCTTGCGAAAAAGGAAAACCCAATATGGGTAAGGAATCCACAGGATCTGATTCTGCAGCATGGAAACCTGTAGATTCTGCTACCGCTGTAAAGGCATGGACTGAATATGCTACTCCCGGAGAGATGCACAAAATGCTTGCTAAATCAGATGGGAAGTGGACCGGAGAAACGACTATGTGGATGGAAGAAGGAGGAAAACCTATCAAAAGTACATCTGAGTGTACCAATAAAATGATCTTTGGCGGACGTTATCAGGAGAGCGTACACACCGGTAATATGTGGGGAATGCCTTTTGAAGGAAGGAGCATTGTTGGATACGATAATGCGACTAAAAAATTTGTAAGTACATGGATGGATAATATGGGAACAGGAATAATGTATACTACAGGAGATTGGAACGCATCAAAGAAATCAATTGAATTTAAAGGTAAAATGCCTGACATTGCAAGACCTGGAAAAGAATGCGATGTAAGGGAAGTTTTTACATTCGTGGATGATAACACTCAAATCATGGAAATGTATGGTCCCGGCTCCAAAACCGGTAAGGAAATGAAAACAATGGAAATAAAATTCACCCGTAAAAAATAGAAAATAAAAAAACCGCTTCAGGGGAAGCGGTTTTTTATGCTAATTGGTTTCTGATGCACTTGTTACCGGAACGCTGAAATTATTGTTTAAATAATTAACGTTGTAGACCTGCCCGCTCCAAGTCCCTGTTGTGGAGTTGAAAACATATATTTATGATCATACTTATCAGCAAACGTTAACAATAGTAAAAAACACACCTCATTTTCAGTGATTTACCTGATTCTACACCTTATTTTATTATAGAAATTTGATATAGTAAAAAGGTCCAGGCCGAAAACCTTAAAAAGTAGGCATAAAACAAACTAACATTATCATGAATGTAAAAAATTTATTAAGAGTACTTATTGTAATTATCGTCATTATTGGCGGAGTTATTATTATTGTAATAGGCAAAAAACCATTTCCTGAGCCTGAATGTATTGTATGTGGTACTAAACTTATAACCATGCTTGGTATCGTTGAAATTATTCTGGGATTAGGAGCGCTGGTAGTGCAGAGAAACCTGATTGATAAGCAGAGAAATCTATAAAAATAAAAAGACCGATATGATATCGGTCTTTTTTATATTAATCGTTTAGCTTTAATACGGCCATAAATGCAGATTGCGGTACTTCTACCCTACCAATCTGTTTCATCTTTTTCTTACCTTCCTTCTGTTTTTCCAAAAGCTTACGTTTTCTGGAAATATCTCCCCCGTAACACTTCGCTGTAACATCTTTTCTTAGAGCTTTAATGGTTTCCCTCGCGATAACCTTCGTTCCCAATGCAGCCTGAACCGCAATATCAAACTGCTGTCTAGGGATCAGTTCACGAAGCTTTTCACACATCTTTTTACCGATATGATAGGCATTACTATCATGAATCAATGAAGAAAGGGCATCTACCATATCGCCATTGATCAGGATATCCATTTTTACAAGCTTGGAAGCTCTGAATCCGATCGGATGATAATCAAATGATGCATATCCTTTAGAAATGGATTTCAGTCTATCGTAGAAATCGAATACAACTTCTGCCAGAGGCATATTGAATATCAGCTCTACTCTTTCAGAAGTTAAATAACTTTGGTTAACGATCTCTCCTCTTTTCTCAATACATAAAGTCATTACCGATCCTACAAAATCAGATTTGGTAATAATAGAAGCTTTAATAAACGGTTCTTCCACTCTATCCATTGTAGATGGATCCATCATTTCAGATGGGTTATTAATCAAAATAGGAACATTCGGTTCTTTTTTAGTATATCCGAAATAAGAAACGTTCGGTACCGTAGTGATAACGTTCATATTGAATTCCCTGTCCAATCGCTCCTGAACAATTTCCATATGCAGCATTCCTAAGAAACCACATCGGAACCCAAAGCCCAGAGCAGCAGAACTTTCCGGTTCAAAAACTAAAGAAGCGTCGTTAAGCCTTAATTTCTCTAATGAAAATCTAAGCTCCTCAAAATCCTCAGAATCAATAGGATAAATCCCTGCAAATACCATCGGTTTAACTTCCTCAAATCCTTCAATCGGTCCACTTGCGGGTTTATCGAAAGAAGTGATGGTGTCTCCTACTTTAACTTCTCTAGCATCTTTAATTCCAGAAACCAAATATCCTACATCTCCACATCCAATTGTCTTTTTAGGAACCTGCTTCAGCTTTAAAGTCCCTACTTCGTCAGCTCCATATTCTTTTCCAGTGGCAAAAAATTTTATTTTTTCGTTTTTGGAAATACTTCCATTTACTACTTTAAAATAGGCTTCTATACCACGGAAAGGATTGTATACGGAATCGAAGATCAAAGCCTGAAGTGGTGCATCAGGATCTCCTACAGGAGCAGGAATTCTTTCCACAATCTGCTCAAGCAGATGATGAACCCCTTCACCGGTTTTCCCGGAAACCCTTAATACATCTTCATATTCGCAACCAATTAAATTCATGATTTCATCAGTCACTTCTTCAGGATTGGCTGAAGGTAAATCGATTTTATTAAGAATAGGAATGATCGTCAGATCATTCTCCAATGCAAGATAAAGATTACTAATAGTCTGTGCCTGAATACTTTGAGCAGCATCTACAATAAGAAGCGCTCCTTCGCAGGCAGCAATTGATCTGGAAACCTCATAAGAGAAATCCACGTGTCCCGGGGTATCGATCAGATTTAAAATATATTTTTCCCCTTTATATTCATAATCCATCTGGATCGCGTGAGATTTAATCGTAATCCCACGTTCTTTCTCCAAATCCATATCATCCAGCGTCTGAGACTGTAATTCCCTCTGGGTAACTGTATTGGTATATTCCAATAAACGATCCGCCAAAGTACTTTTACCGTGGTCAATATGAGCGATTATGCAAAAATTTCGTATGTTTTTCATTTAAGAACCTTGTAATTTGCAAAGATAAAAAAAAGCAAGACAATTCATTGCTGTTAATTTTAATCAGTGAAATTAATTTATAATTCCGAAGGAAAATCGTATTCTCCCGTTAAAGGATCAATATAGATTTCAAACTTATCCCCTTTTTTCATTTTCTTTTGTTCTGCTCCCTGTTGAATTGCATCAGCAACACCTCCAATTAAACCAAACATTCCTAATGTATTATTAGAAGCTGCAGGAAAAAGATATCCTCTGTTGCTTACCACATAAAATCCTTTTTCATTTCTATTTAAATCCAGAAAGCCTGATAATCCCTTTTTATAAGCCTTTCCGTTTTCCACATAAGCAAACATTTTGTAGGCAGGAATCTTATTCTTTTTACCATTTTCCTCTTTTAGTGCTTTTGTCACCTCCCCTTTTTCATTCCTTTCAAGTAGATAATTTCCGGGCTCGGGAGTCTGGTTAAAGAATGAAACGTGATCCAAATAAATCCCATCCTTTAACTGATCGCTCTTATATACTGCATAATTGTCCCTGACAAATGATTCATAATCAGAAAGCTCGTTGATAGATACAGCATTTCCAACAGGTCTCTTTCTGTATGTTCTCATGAATAAATCAAAAAAAACATTAGGAACATTCTTAACTAAAAGTTCTGCAATTTCCTTATTATTGAATGTAACTACAGTATCTTTTTTATATAGGAAACGATATTGGTCCCCTTCCTTTGAAAAAGTCTGGGCTGAAAAATCAATGCTCCCGCTTGTATTTTTTCCAATTGTTTCTCCAACACTTAATTTAAGCTTTTTTAAAATCAGAACCAGGTCTGCACTTCCTCCCTCATCATTTCCTTTTTTATACCAGTTTCCTAAATCATTTCCCGGGCTTGTAAGGAAAACAACTTCCTTCTCTTCTTTTTGATTTCCAAAAGGAAGAATTCCTATTTTTTTGTCTTCTCTTTGATCAATGACCGTTAAAGACTTATAAGTTTCTTTTCCGTAATTTGGAATACTCCCTTTGAATTTGATGTATTCTTTTCCCTGAGATAATACGGTGATTGCAATAAAAAGGCTTGCAGTCTGAAGTAATTTCTTCATCTTTTTTTTATATTTTTTGCAAAAGTAAAGATTAGTTTTAAACCAACTACACCAAACAAAAAACATTCATAAAAGTTATTAATCTCTATATTATTTTAAATCTTATTTTGAAAAAATGCAGTCTCCCGTAACGATAATTGTTCTAACAATGCTTGCCACAAAATATCATTTCAAACATAAAATCAAACGACTCTTACAAAAAGATTCGTAAGAGTCGTCCAACATTAAAAAAATAAACTATTATGGGTTTTGTTTCGGAGTTCCCGAATTGTTATGATCGTGAGGCTTTCTGTCATTCATCTTATCTCTCATCCTCCACTCCGATTGAAACAATTTCAGTACTTTCTGACAGGGAACTACCCGCTGCATTTTCTCAGCATATTTTTTTCTATTATCCAGTAATTTTTGTCCCAGCTCAAAGCTTTGCTGTAGCTTGACTTTGGCTTCTTCATCAGACATTTTATCAGGATCAAAATCAGGATTAAACTGGCTTTTTATCTGTTTCTGATTATCTATGTATTCATTATAAATAGCCGTAAATTCTGCTTTATCTTTCTCATCTACATTCAGATTGTCCAGCATCATATTATCTCTGAATTTTTTCAAAAGATCTTTTCTCTCTTCCGGAGAAAGGTTATTGATGATCTCCTTTCTTTGTTTAGGGTCCATCTTTTTCCAGTCATAATCCGTCCTTTGAGCATGTAAACAAAAGCCGTAAATAATAAAAAGGGTAAATAATATCTTTTTCATCTCTTCTTTTAATTATATAAATCTAAATAAACGTCTTCTGTTGAATTCTTGGCTAGTTCTGCAATCTCAGAATTAGAAAATGAATCCAGATATTCGTTCATTTTAGTTTCAGTCTGCTTTGAAACAGCGACTCCGTTCTGGGGTTTTGAAACTGTTTCTGCTTCAGTATCCTGAGAATCGTCTATCTCTGCACTTTTCTTGTTTTGAACTATTTGATCCGTGCTTTCCACAGAAATTAAATCAGATTTCAAAGTTTCGTAGGCAAGCTCGCTTTCACTCTTTGGAGCCTGGCCATTCTTTGCATAACTTACTTCAGAAATACCAGAATCTTTTATTGTATTTTGATCGGAATTGAAAACAAAAATACTTCCAAAGATCAAAGCTAATGACGCGGCAACCGCATACATCCAATTTAATTTAAATATGGGTGCTTTTTTATTTGCCTTCACGTCATTCATCACTCTTTCCTGGATCATATTAAACATATCATCAGGAGCTTTGTAAATGTTTTTACGTTCTAATTTCTCTATATCGAACTCTTTCATCTTATTATGTTAATCAAAAATTATTCTCGTAATTTTCTTTAATATATTCTTCTATCTTTTGTTTGGCATAATGATAATTTGTTTTTAAGGTTCCTACGGACATATCAACAATCTTTGATATCTCTTCGTAAGGCAAATCATCATAATAGCGCATCATAAATACGAGTTTCTGTTTTTCAGGCAGACTCTGTATAGCATTCTGTAATAAAACCTGTATTTCATCGGCATCTTTTTCAGCATTATCCGCTACAAGATTTTGCATATGATACTCAGCATCTTCATCAGTTTTCTGCATTTTTTTCATTTTATTAACTTGTTGTAATGCTTCGTTGGTAGCTATTCTGTACAACCAAGTATACAGCTGGCTATCATTTTTGAACTGGTGAAAATTCTGATAGGCTTTTATAAAAGTATCCTGCAACGTATCCTGAGCAAGATCTCCGTCTACAATAATTCTTCGTATATGCCAATATAATCTACTTTGATAAGCATCCATCAAGGCACGAACTCCTTTATCCTGAGTTCGGGGATTTTGCATCAGCGTAATAATTTCCGCGTCCTTAATCTTCATAGATGCTTTCACTGTTTTGGATTACAAAAATATCTAAAAGTTAAATACTTTGTTCAATTTTCAGTCCAAAACTCATAAAATATTATCTTTGTTATATGCAAATTGTAATTATAGGTTCCGGAAATGTCGCATACCATCTGGCAAAAGCCTTTGTTCTGAATAACATTCCGTTAGCTCAGATTTTTGGACGAAATGAAAAGGATTTGGAAAAAATAGCTGCGGAGTTACATATTCCTTATTCTACGGAAAAGCTGGAAGATGCCGATTTATATATTATCTGTGTAAGTGATAACTCTGTACAGAATGTTTCAGCAATGATCACTAAAAAAGATTCACTTGTTGCTCATACTTCAGGCTCGCTTCCTAAGGAGCTTTTAGCAGGGGAGTACAGGAAAGCAAGTTTTTATCCTTTACAGACATTTTCCAAATCCAAAGATCTCACCTACAAGAAAATCCCTTTTTTCATAGAGACAGAAACCGAAAAAGATAAAGAGATTCTTTTTGAACTGGCATCCAAAATATCTGATCATGTAATGGAAAGTAGTCATGACAAAAGAAAATATATCCATCTTACAGCGGTTTTCGCCTGTAATTTTGTGAATCACCTTTTTTCTAAAGCCAAAGAAATATCGGATTCCCAGGAGATTCCGTTCGACTATTTTCTTCCGTTAATTGATGAAACCGTTCAAAAAATTCATGAAATTGAACCCAGGCTTGCGCAAACGGGTCCGGCTGTAAGAAATGATGTAAGGGTATTGGAACTTCATGAGCAATTGCTAAAGGATGAAAGCCTTGAAATATATAAAGTAATGAATCATTCTATTAAAAAAATGTATGGGTTATAAAGAGAAATTAAAAGATATTAAAGCATTCGTATTTGATGTGGACGGAGTTTTCACCGATGGAAGCGTGTATCTGATGCCGGGTGGAAATATGAGCAGAGTGATGAATGTTCTGGACGGCTACGCAGTGGTAAAAGCTTTAAAAAATAATTATTTAATAGGGGTGATTACCGGAGGAAATGATGAAATGGTAAAACATCGCATCAATTATCTGGGTATAGAAGATTATTATGCCAAATCACATAATAAAATGGCTGATTTTGAAGATTTTAAAAAGAAATACAATCTTAAAAATGAAGAGATCCTGACAATGGGTGATGATCTTCCTGACCTGCATATTATGGAAAGTTCAGCCATCGCAGCCTGTCCAGAAAATGCTGTTCCCGAAATCAAAGGCATCGCTGATTATATTTCCACAAAGCAGGGTGGAAGTGGAGCTGTACGTGACGTAATCGAGCAGGTAATGAAGGTGCAGGGAAACTGGCATGATGACAACACACAATCTGTATAAATACTTGATATGAAATTACTTTTAGCATCACAATCACCCAGAAGAAAGGAATTGCTTTCCAGCCTTGGATTTGATTTTGAAGTAGTAACAATAGATTGTGAAGAAATCATTCCTGATGATATGACTATTGAAAATGCGGCTGCCTATCTTTCTCAATTAAAGGCAAACTCATTCCGTCCACTTGAGGCGGGTGAAGTTTTACTCACTGCAGATACCGTAGTTGCCTTAAATAATCAAATTCTTGGAAAACCGAAAGATGAAGCCGAGGCTCAGCATATGCTGCGATTGCTTTCCGGAAAAACGCATCAGGTATATACAGGAATTACCATACAGACGGTTGATCAGGTTTTTGCAGAAACGGATGTTGCAGATGTGGAACTCGATGAAATTTCCAATGAGGAAATTGATTATTATATTACCCATTACAAACCTTTTGATAAAGCAGGAAGTTATGGTATCCAGGAATGGCTGGGAATGGCAAAGATCAAAAAATTATCCGGTAGTTTTTATACAATAATGGGGCTTCCAACCCATCTGGTTTACAAAATATTGAAAGAAATATAAATTTTTCCAATATAAAATTTTATTATTTTTACAAAATCATCAAACTTTTGATAATAAAAAGTAGATTAGCTAGTTATATTGAAATAATGAAAAAGAATATTTTATTCCTTTTAGCAGCATGTTTTGTTGTATCCTGTGCCACCAAGGTAAAAAAACCGGAGCAACGATCAAAGTTCTTAAAAGGTTTTTCCACATATTATAACACTTTATTTAATGCAAAAGATGCATTGAACAGTGAATTTACGACCAGAGATAAGGGGCATAAAGATAACTTTTATGCTCCTTATATTCCTATACTTACGTACGAAAATCAGCCCTTGGGAAGTGATCTTGGACAATCAACGGCCTTTGCAGAAAATTCTATGAAAATGGCCGAAGTCAATAAGCCTTCTAATTCTTCCGGAAGGGGAGCAAGCGGGCCTCCGGGTAAGCCTGGTCTCCAGGATATTCCTGGTATGGTAAAAGACAAAGTTAATTCCGCTGTTGCAGGTCTAACGGGAAATGATTCCAATCAGCCTGAGGTAAAAGGAGCTACCGCGCTTCAAATTGCAGAATCAAAGGCTTTAAAAGCTATCAATAAGTATTCGGTAGTGAGAAACGGGGAAGAAAAGAATAAACAGATTTTTGATGCCTACATGATCCTTGTTCAATCCCGGATCTATCAGGACAAACCTTTAGAAGCCCTTGATGCCTTAAATTATGTTTTCACTCATATGAAAGAAGACAAAAGATTACCATTAGCTAAGGTTTATCAGGGACAGGCTTATGCCCAGATGAAAGATTATCATAAAGCTCAGGAGATTTTCACTAAGCTGAAAGGAGAGGGGATCAGTAAAAATGATGATAAATTGTTGAGCATTTATAATTCGGAAACTCTTTTGGATGCAGGTAAAAAAGAAGAGGCAGTAAAAGAGCTTGACCGAGCATTTGAACTTAACAATAACAGTAAATTAAAAAGCCGAATTTCATACTTAAGAGGACAGATCCTGGAAGGACTGGGCCAGAATGAAAAGGCCAGAGAAAGTTTTTTAGCAGCTTATAAATATGCGAATGATTTTGAATTTGAAGTTAAATCGCAGATTGAAATCGCAAAAACCTTCAATGGAAAAGGGGATTATAATGGTGCTAAGAATTATCTGGAGAAGATCAGTAACAAGGGAACTTACATGTCCAGAAAGAATGAATTTTATTATGCCTTAGGGCTTATGGCCAACAAGGCGGGTAAAAAAGAAGAGGGGCAACAGTTTTTCAGAAAATCTTTGACGGAAAAGGTATCTGATCCGCAGGTTCGCGGTCTTGCTTATTACGAGATAGGAAAAAACTACCTGGACAAAAATGATTACATCGGTGCCGGAGCATATTATGACTCTGCGCTTGCCGTTATGACCTATGAACCATCTAAAGTCCTTTTAAAAGATCAGTCCGAGAATATTAAAAAGATCTCAAGAAACTATTACCTGATCAAAAAAAATGACAGTATTCTTTCATTAGCAAAAATGACCGATGCTCAAAAAACTGAATTTTTCGCCAAGCATATTGCCAAATTAAAAGCCAAGGAAGAAAAAGAAGAATTGGAAAGGAGACGTGCTGAAAGAAGTAAAGGTTTTGACACGGGAGATTATAATTCCAACTCTATTTTTGCCAATAGTTCAACTTCTTTTGAAGATTTCGGAACAGCTCCTAAAGGATTTTATTTTAGCAATACGGGAACTGTAAGCAAGGGTACTTCCTCATTTAAACAGGTTTGGGGCGACAGGGCATTAAGTGATAACTGGCGTTATTCTAAAAAAATGTCTTCTATTGATGATATGAAGAATGAAGCGCTGGGAGTAACATCAGCTCCTGATCCGAGACGTTTTGAACCTGCTTTCTATATTGAACAGATTCCAACGGATGCGGGTAAACTAGGACAACTGAAAAAGGATAGAGATACGGCTTCTTTAGGATTAGGGATCATGTACCAGAACTATTTTACCAACACCCCTTTAGCTACTAAAACACTGTATGATCTGGTTGATGTAAAGCCGGAAGAAAAAGTACTATTGCAGGCGTTGTATGAAATTTTTGCAATGAATTATGAGAAAAACCCCCTGGCATCAGAGAAGGCAAAACAGATCCTGTTGACAGATTATCCTTATACTTCGTATGCGGAATTTGCAAGAAATCCTAAAAATAATTCATTTGTAAAATCCTCTGAAGATGTTGAAAATGAATACAAAAGAGCATATGCATTATATGAAGCAGAAAAATTCAGTGATAGTAAGAATGTCATTGACCAGACTATTGAGAAGTATCCGAAAGATGCATTAGTCCCAAAATTGTATTTACTGAATGCTTTCAATACCGGAAAGTCCAGTGGTAAAGAAGTAATGATTCTACAATTGGAACAGATTGCATTAAATTATGCCAAAACACCGGAAGGTATTAAAGCTAAGGAAATGCTTAACTATCTGAAGAGTGATCTTGCGTTCCAGGCAACGGACAACAAAGGAAATACGATACCTCAGAACCAGAATAATGTACCGGTACAACCTGCTTCACAGAATAATGTTCCTACCAGCCCGGATAATAACGATGCTCAAAAAATACAGGACTTTAACGGCCAGCCACCTGTAAAGAAAAAATCAAAAAGGTTTGGGAATCCTGATCAGAATAAGCAGGATCTTCAAATGCAGAATCCGAATTCACAGCCTCCAAGGCCAAAATAAATAAAAAAGCGAAGATTTAATCTTCGCTTTTCTTTTTCTTTACTCCATGAAAATCTTTTACATAAAAAGGTTCAAAGTAAGCAATATCTTCGTAGTCTTTACTTTCTGTTTTTTCAAGCGTCTTCTTTATCAGGTGTTGTGCGGAAGGATATATCTCTTCATTATATTCTGCGTTGGGTAACTGCAGTATTTCTTTTGCCTTTTTAGCGCCGTCTCCTACAAAAAGTATTTTTTTATCCGACCATTCACTAAAAGATTGTTCATCAAGAATTTTAGCTTCCGTAGAAGAAATCTCATCTCCCGTAATACCGTCATAAGCTGCTGTATAAACCTCCATTCTCCTTGCGTCAACTAAGGGTATGATTACATCATAGTTTTGTTCTAAAAAGGGCTCTTTCATGCTTTCGAGAGAATTCACCGCAATCAGAGGAATTTTTAAACCATAACAAAATCCTTTTGCAGAAGCTGCACCAATCCTTAATCCAGTATAAGAACCGGGGCCTTTTCCCAAGGATATAGCTTCAATCTCTTTAATGGAAATTCCTGCCCCTTCCAATGCCCATTCTACAAAGGTATGCAAGCTTTCGGATTGTTTATAGTTTTCAGAAACTTCTTCACATACACACAGGAGTTTATCATTATCTGAAATAGCAACTGAGCAGTTTTTAGAAGAGGTTTCTAGATATAATATTTTCATTTTTGTAAGCTTATCGACAGGTTTAAATACACTTAAATAATATCTGCAAATTTAATCCTTTTAAATCTATTTTCTGTAGATTGTTCTCGGTTCACTTTGTGCACTCGGATAGATTGTCATATCTGACACATTCACATGTTTTGGAGCATTTACACAATAGGCAATAGCATCTGCTATATCTTCAGCCTTTAAAGGCTCATAACCAGCATATACGGTAGAAGCTCTTTCATGATCCCCTTTGAATCGTATCAAAGAGAAATCTGTTTCTACAGCTCCCGGCTGAATATTAGTTACTCTTATTCCGAATTCAGTGAGCTCCAAACGCATTCCTTCGGAAACGACATCAACTGCCTTTTTGGTCGCACAGTATACAACACCATTGACGTAGGTCTGTCTGGCAGCTACTGAGCTGATATTAACGATATGTCCGGAATTTCTTTCTTTCATTCCTGGAATAATCGTTTTAGAAACATATAAAAGTCCTTTTACATTTCCATCGATCATAGAATCCCAGTCGTCCGTTTTTCCAGCCGAAAGAGGATCTAAACCATGCGCATTTCCGGCATTATTAACCAAAACATCAATATTTTTCCATTCCTCAGGAAGAGAATTGATTGCATTTTCTACTTCTTCAAGGTTCCTAACGTCAAATTTTAAGCTGAGTACTTCTGTAAAAGCTGATAATTCGCTTTGTACAGACTCCAGTACTTCACTTCTTCTTCCACAGATAATAACCCTGTTTCCTTGTTTTGCAAAAAGCTCTGCTGTTGACTTTCCAATCCCGGAAGTTGCTCCGGTTATTAATATTGTTTTCATATCTTATTGTAGCAATTTCTTAGTAACCCGATCAGTGAATCACGGTACATTTTGAATTAAATTTTAGTTGGCGTCAAATGCCTGGAATGCATCTTCAATATGTTCAAGAACCAATTTTCCTTTTTCATCCGGCAAAACTGAAATAATATCGAAGCGTACTTCCTTCACATGATTAAACTCTTCGAGATAATGATCAGCAGCATTAACAATAGATCTGATCTTTGTTTTCGTAACAGCTTCCTGAGGCAGCATAAAAGCATCTGTAGAACGTGCTTTTACTTCAATAACTACAATCAGATTTTTTATTTCCGAAATAATATCAATCTCGGCTCTTTGAAACCGGTAGTTTCTGGCAAGAATTTTATATCCGTTTCTCTGCAAATGTTCTACGGCAAAATCTTCTGCTATTTTTCCAAAATCATTGTGAGATGCCATCTGTCTTTTTACATTTAAAGATTAAAAAAGTGAAAATTAATGCCTGATTAAAATTCTATCTTAACTTTACTTCCAACTTTCATTTTCACATTTCCACCGATAATCAATGGTCTGTTGTCTTTGATATGTCCGTTTGGAAAACCAAAAATAACGGGAAATTTATATTTTGAAACTCTTTCTGAGATTAGTTTATAGGCAAATTCATCGAAACTTTCCTCATAATTTTTATTCTCTTTTTCATCACCCATATTGGTCATTCCACCAACAATAAGTCCTTTGATTTTTTTAAAGACTCCGGCTAATTCCAAACTCATGATCATTCGATCCAGGGCATAGTAATTTTCTCCGATATCTTCAATAAATAATATTTTACCTTTAAAATCAAAAGAGTAGGGAGTTCCTAAAAGTGCATAGATCAGAGCTAAATTTCCCCCAATCAATTCGCCTTCAATATTGCCTTCTCTATTCAATTGATTGGTCTGTAAACCATATTTTGGAGCTTTTCCTTTCAGAATATCAAAAACTAAATCATAACTTTCCTCTGTAACTCCGAAACTGGAAGTTTTAATTGTCTGGCCATGAATAGATACAAATCCTTTTTTCAGTAAATAACTTTGGATTACTGTATTGTCTGAATATCCGATATACCATTTTGGATCTTTTAAAAACTGTGTAAGTTTTATGTGCTGGATAAGATGCTGACACCCGTATCCGCCCCTGGAGGCCCAGATCGCAGAAATTTCGGAGTCATTGAAGGCCCAGTTTATATCTTTCAATCTTTCCTTTTCTGTTCCGGCATAGTTATATCCGTTAGAAAATCTGGTATACAAATGTTTTCCTAAAACAGGTTCAAAACCTTTCGCTTTAATCATGGAAATTCCTTTTTCGAGCTGGGATTCATCAACTGCTCCTGCAGGAGAAATAATAGCTATCTTATCTCCTTTTTTAAGGGACTTTGGAAAGATATTTTTTTTCATTTTGATTTTTGGTATTTGACTTCTTTTTTCTCTGCTTCTTCCAGACGTTTATCAAACTGATTAAATTTTTTAAAGCTCTGTAAAAAGATGAAAAAACTGAAAATAATAAGAATTCCACCAACAATCCTTCTGATCTTATTGGCCAGCTTTTGTGTAAGCCTGTCATGGAATTGTTTGGCAAGGAAAATTTTAGCAAGATCAATGCATAAATAGGTGCCTATTACAATCCCTATATAAAGAATAAAATTACTGATGTCAGGGTACTGGTTTCTTACCGAAATAACAGTAACCAACCAGAAAAGAATAACACCTACATTTAAAAGATTGAAGAAAAAACCATTAATAAAAGTCTTAAAATAATTTTGACCAATGATTCTTTCTTCACCGGGCATATGCATCTTGGTTTTGGTAACCAGCATAACAACCCCATACACAAAAATAAGAATGGATGTAATCCTGTAAAATCCAGGGTGCTTATCAATCAGGTTCACAAGATCCGCACTCGCATAATAGGCGGCCACAATGCAAAGCAAATCTGCCGTAATTACACCAAGATCAAGCGCTAAAGCATGTCTGGGACCTCTTGAGAAGCTGGTTTCAATTAAAAGGAAAAAAATAGGTCCTATGAAAACCAGGCTTAACATGAATCCTAATATGACAGCAGAAAGTACAAGTTCAAACATTTAATATGGCTTTAAAACGGAAAAAATCCATCTCATTTTGTACAAATTTAGACTTTATGATTTAATTAATCAACAATCTTGAAATCCAGTTGTTTCTGAATCAGATTAGCTTTCACTACTTTGATGTGAACTTCATCTCCCAACTGATATTTTTTACCTGTTCGTGAACCATAAACAGCATGGGTTGTCTTATCATACACATATGAATCATCTACAAGATCCCTTAGTTTAATAAGTCCTTCAGCTCCATTTTCAGGAATTTCTACCCAGAATCCGAATTCTGCAACTCCGGAAATCACTCCCTTGAAGTTTTCTCCAAGATGTTTCTCCATGAATTTCACCTGCATAAACTTAATAGAATCTCTTTCAGCATCTGCTGCCAGTCTTTCCATGGCACTGCAGTGTTTTGCTTTTTCTTCCAATTCAGCTCTGTCCGGAGATTTTCCACCATCCAGATAATGCTGGAGTAAACGATGTGCAAGTAAATCGGGATAACGACGGATCGGAGAGGTAAAGTGAGAATAGTACTCAAATCCTAAACCGTAATGTCCAATAGGTTCAGTAGAGTAGACTGCCTTACTCATACTTCGCATAGCTAGTGTTTCGATCATATTTTCTTCTCCTTTCCCTTTTACATCGTACAATAGCTTATTCAGGGATTCAGCTACTTTCTTCGTATTGGCAAGATTCATCTGGTATCCGAATGTGGAAACAAAATCTCTTAATGCTTCCAGTTTTGCCGGATCCGGATCATCGTGAACCCTATATATAAAGGTATTATTGCTCATTCCTCCTTTATTCGTTAAAGAAACAAATTCAGAAACTTTTTTATTGGCCAAAAGCATGAATTCTTCAATCAGGTGATTTGAATCCTTGCTTATCTTAAAATAAACGCCGATGGGTTCATTGTTTTCATTAAGATTAAATCGTACTTCACTTCTGTCAAAAGTAATTGCGCCGTTTTTAATGCGTCCTTCACGCATGATTTTTGCCAGCTTATCCAGGACAAGAATCTCTTCAGCCAGATCTCCCTGCTGTGTTTCAATACGTTCCTGAGCTTCTTCATAGGTAAATCTTCTGTCGGAATGAATAACTGTTCTTCCAAACCATTGTTTCTGAATCTCAGCATTATCATTCAATTCGAAAACCGCAGAGAATGTATATTTATCCTCATTCGGACGAAGTGAACATACATCATTACTTAAAACTTCAGGAAGCATCGGAACCACACGATCCACCAGATAAACAGAGGTTGCTCTCTGATAAGCTTCGTCATCTAAAATAGTTCCGGGAACTACATAATGGGAAACATCCGCAATATGGACACCGATTTCCCAGTTCCCATTCTTTAGCTTCTGGATGGATAACGCATCATCAAAATCCTTTGCATCTTTAGGATCTATGGTAAAAGTACAGATCCCACGCATATCACGACGTTTTGCAACTTCATCATCTGTAATCTCTCTGTTAATCTTATCCGCATCCTGTTCTACTTCTTCAGGAAATTCATAAGGTAAGCCGTATTCTGCAAGAATAGAGTGGATCTCAGTTTCATGTTCTCCCGGAGAACCTAAAACCTTAATAATTTCCCCTTCCGGATTTTTATCTCCTGGTTTCCATTCGGTCATTTTCACAACAACCTTGTCACCATCTTCAGCACCTCCAAATTTTCCTTTCGGTATAAATATATCTGTATTGATCGTCTTTTTATCACAAACTACAAATCCGAAATCCTTATGGCTTACCACCTGTAAGGTCCCCACAAATTCTGTACGTGTCCTTTCCAGGACTTCAAGAACAGAACCTTCTAATTTTTTCCCTTTGTAAGTGTAAGTAACAATCAGTACTTTATCCCCCTGTAAAGCATCCTTCACATTTTTTGAATGGATAAAGATATCATCTGTCATTCCTTCCACATTTACGTAGGCGTTGCCGGATTGGTTAAAATCAATCACACCAGTAAGTGTTCCGGCAATTTTTAAATTGATAATGTATTTTCCTTTATCAGTCTCTTTTATTTTTTCAGAAGCCTGCAGCTTGTGCAAAGCCTGGATCACAAGTTCCCTTTGTCTCGGATTCTTGTAATCTATTCCGTCTGCGATCTGCTTATAATTATAGATCTTGGACGAATTTTCATTCATAAATCTCAGGATCAATCTACCGATCTCCATTAATTTATGGTCATTTTTTTGACTTATATATTTTCTTTTTTTCATTTTTTAATTATTGTTTAAATAACATCAACAGCATTATTTTCCCTCCAAATTTTTAACAACGGAAGTTTTAGTTCGTATAAATTTAATACAAAAATGGAGAAGAGAAGTGAAAAACCTGGTATAAATAAATTTAATTTATCTGTAAAGGTTTTGGGGGAGAATAAAGAATGTGTTTCTATTTGTTCGGTGCAAAGATAAGTATTTTAAAATAAATAAGGCTTGTAATTTGATTTACAAGCCTTTATATCTTTTTAGCAAACTGCTATCTTATCTACTCTTGTTTGGTGTCTACCACCTTCAAAATTAGTAGAGAGAAATTTTTCAACGATTTCTATTGCTAATTCTTTTGATATGAATCTCGCTGGCATCGAAATCATATTGGCATCATTATGTTGTCTTGCCAACGTTGCAATCTCCGGCATCCAGCAGAGAGCGCAACGGATTTTCTGGTGCTTGTTTGCTGTTATCTGCACTCCGTTTCCACTGCCACAGATTAATATTCCCAATTCATTTTCTCCATTCTCTACAGAAGTTGCTGCAGGATGCACAAAGTCAGGATAATCCACACTGTCTGTGGAAAACGTCCCAAAATCCTGAATATCAAATCGTTCTGAAAAATAGTTTTTAACAATCTCCTTATATTCAAAGCCTGCATGATCGGCTGCGATCGCAATTTTTCTTTTCATAGTAGTTATATTAAACTTTATATAGATTTATTTCCTTACAAATTTAAGTATTAAATATCAATTGTTAGTTGATCATTGGTTAATTGTGAAAAGCATTGTGAATAACTGTGGAAAACTTTTATAAACTAAATATTTTTCCAATACTAAAATTTACTAATGAGAAAAATCTTTGGAAAGCCAACGGAAAATTTCAAAAATCTTTTTTGGAAGAATTCATTAGCTTTTCCATAAATGAGTAATTAATAATTAAAATTGTTAACAACTAAACGATTTTTGTTAGTAACCCTCTAAATAATCAGATTTACAAGAAATTATATTGTGAATTAAATATGAATTACATAAAAATTTAGTGTTATCAACTTTTTAGGGTAAAGTTATCCCCGAAACTCACAACACTCAACAACAATACTCATTCTTCTTTTATCAAAAAAAAAAAATTGTTGGTTAGTGAGTGTTGGGCTTGTGGGAAGTTTTTTGAAAACTTTTTTTTATTCGATCTTTTTCAAAAGTTTAAAATCTTACATTTGTGAAACGAAAATTCTAAGATATTTATGAAAACAGTGAATGATTTCAATTTTAAAGACAAAAAGGCTTTAGTAAGGGTGGATTTTAATGTTCCGCAAGATGATCAGCTTAAAGTTACGGATAATACAAGAATTGCTGCGGTTAAACCAACTATTGATAAAATTCTTAATGATGGAGGATCTGTGATTTTAATGACTCACCTGGGAAGACCTAAAGGAGAGGTGAAAGACGAGTTTTCATTGAAGCATATTCTTGAGGAAGTATCCAATGTTTTAGGAAAAGAGGTAAAATTCGTAGAAGAATCTGTAGGACCAAAAGCTGAGCAGGCTGCTTCCGAGCTTAAACCTGGTGAAATTTTATTATTGGAAAATCTTAGATTTCATAATGAAGAAGAGAAAGGAGATGAAGGCTTTGCTGAGCAGCTTTCTAAATTAGGAGATGCCTATGTGAATGATGCATTTGGTACTGCACACCGTGCACATGCTTCTACAGCTGTAATCGCTAAGTTTTTTGAGTCAACTAAATTTTTCGGTTTACTGATGGCTAATGAGCTTACAGCTATTGATAAAGTTTTAAAGAATGGTGAAAGGCCTGTAACTGCGATACTTGGAGGATCTAAGGTTTCAACTAAAATTACCATTATAGAAAATATTCTACCTGCCATTGATAATTTAATTATTGGTGGTGGAATGGCATTTACATTTATTAAAGCTCTTGGAGGTAAAATAGGTAATTCCTTGGTGGAAGAAGACAAGTTACCTTTAGCACTGGAAATTTTGGCTAAAGCAAAAGAGCATCATGTGAAAGTTTATCTGCCATCTGATACGATCATTGCAGAAAGTTTTAATAATGATGCTGATAGGAAGGAAGTAGATATATATGCTATTCCTGAAGGATGGATGGGATTGGATGCAGGTTCAAAATCAAGAGATCAGTTTAATGACGTTCTATTGAATTCAAGAACTATTTTATGGAATGGTCCTATCGGAGTATTTGAAATGTCAAATTTCGCTGCCGGAACTATTGCACTTGGAGACAGTATAGCTGAGGCAACAAAGCTTGGAGCTTTTTCCTTAGTAGGAGGAGGTGACAGTGTTGCTTTTGTTAAGAAATTTGGTTACGGAAATAAAGTGAGCTATGTATCTACCGGTGGGGGAGCGATGCTTGAAAGTCTTGAAGGACTGGAACTTCCTGGTATTGCTGCGATCAATAAATAAAAACTGTTATTATATATAAAGAAAATAACCCTCTCAATATGAGAAGGTTATTTTTTTTGAAATCATTATTTATTGAACATATGCTACGTAACATTCGTTAATCGCACCATTACTTGTTTTGGCAAAGAATGAATAATCGATCCAGAAATATCCATTGTTCCCCCAATTTGTTCCCCATTGGTTTTGTACTTTAAATGCCTGTTTGGCATCATCATATCCTATTACCGCAATGGCGTGGCCACCTCTGCTGCTACCTGAATGTGACTTCCAGATCCATCCGTTAGATGAACTTAAATGATCAAAGCTGTAATCTACTGTTACTGCGATAACTATGGGTAAATTCATGCTTAGAAGTGTTTTTACATTACTGATATCTGTTTTATCAACCGTTGCCCAGGTGGTAAATTTGTGAGTGCTTGCGGCATTTTTCTGTGAGGAATTTGGCTGTGTAGAACATCCTGTATCTGTATAAGGCATTTCCGCCCAACTGCAAACACCCTGATTTTTAATCAGATTTAATCCATCACTTACATAAGCACCTGCATCACAAGATCCGAGCTTGATTTGATTATAAACGTACTCGGGGCTTCTTTTGGCAGTAACTCCTTTGAAATTAGATTCCAGACCACTAGCTGTGGTGTAAGCTGTTGCCCAGGCAACACAAGAACCTTCTGCTCCCTGGTCTCCAATTGCGGGAAGACCGGGAATTAAATAACTTGAAGCAAGTGCATTTTTTGCTGCTTTTTCGGTCTTACCCTTTAGTCTTAAGGTTAGCTCATTGATGTTTACTTTAGCGAAATTGTTGTAAGTAGTTTGATCAATCAGCTTTGCTCCCAATGAGTGAAGTTGCTGTTTTTCTGAAGATTGCGTGTTTAGATCTTCGTCTCTTTTTTCGCATGCTGTAATGGATAGCATTCCTATTGCTATCATTACGAGTTTAAAATTTTTCATTGATTAATATTTAAAATGGTTCTGTGAATGTATAAATTATTTTCACATATCAATGATTTATTTTATGTAAAACATAAGAATTGATAAACAAAATGTAATTATTAATATTTTTTACTTAATTATTTTTATTTCTGTTTATTTTATTTTTATATTTTATCATTTGTTTTAAATATTTTAATATTTAGTGTGTTTTTATTACTTATTAAGTTATTTTGTTTATTTTTTTTCTTTAAATAGATTATTTAACTAAATAATTTATTTTATATAATTTAAAATATTTATATTTTTTTTCAAGTTTTAACCAGAAATTTTGATTTTATTCATAATTTTTCCTTCTTGAAATGAAAAAAATAGTGTTAAATGTTTGTTTTTGGTGATTTTTTAAATATCTCTAGTGAATTAGTGGTGTTATTAATATGTTTTTTATTATTTCTAATATGGTTGATTTTATTAATTAAAATACTAAGTTTAAAATTTAGAGATGATATTTGTCTATAGATTTATTAAGTTGGTGATTTTTAATAATCCAAGGGTATTTTTAAATCGATAGGGTAGGAGAGAAATTTGGAAATGTATTTTTCATTTTGATTAATGATCTATTGCAGAGTTTGAAATAATGTTAAATGAGAATTGGAGATAAAAATTATTTATTGATTTAAGTTTTGTTGATTCTTATTACATTTTATATTTTGAATAGTAAACGTAGATAAATAAAAAAGGTCTGATAAAATATCAGACCTTTTATTCAAGATAATTTTACAAATTATCTTGAATTTTTAATTATTAATTTCTTCACTTTTTTATTTTGGAGGCAAATTTGTCAAAAATTGACCTTCAGAAATATATCAAAAATCGATTTTCTATCTTTTTTCGATAATGTATATCAAACTTGAAAATTCGTTCGAAAAAATGGCGTTTACGTTAGAAATCGTTCCGTAGATGATAGCTTTTAGCCAAAAAAGTGGTGATTTTTTATATTTTTCGCTGAGCATTGAGATGTAATATGAATCCAGGACAAGCGGTTTGATTTTTCTTAATTTCCAATCTGGATTTTTTGATATTAAATTTTCCATCCCTTTTTTTGAAAAATGAAAGATATGTCTTGGAACGTCATAAGCAGCCCAATATTCTTTGTAGTGTTTTGCATCATACGAAGTAGGGTTGGGTACGGCAATGATCAGAAGTCCTTTTTCTTTTAATTTATTATGAAATATTTCCAGGATCTCTGACTGATTTTCAATATGTTCAAAAACATGCCATAATGTAATTGCATCAAGACTATTATCTTCTAAGGAAGTAACGTTATCTATTATCTTAGCTTTTGTTACTTTGCTCTTGGCAGCTTTTCTTGCATCTGGATTAGGTTCATATCCAAACGTCTGAAAATCATTTTCTATAAATTTTACAAACTCTCCGGCGCCACAGCCATAATCCAGAACTTTTGAATTCTTATTAATACGATCTATGAGAATTGTTTTCTTATATTGAAGATTGAAAGACTGAAGGAATTTATATACTTTTTCTTTTAGGCTTCCTGAATCCTGATGATGTGAAATGTAATCCTCGCTTTCGTAGTATTTTGAAATGTTGGATGGAATAGGGGAGGTTTTGAAAACTCCTTTAGTTTCTGTTTCTTTAATTTCAAATATTTCCTGAGTCAGAAAGTGATCTTTAATTTTCATTAAAATATTCTTTTATAGTAAAAATTAAGATATTCAGAGTTTATATAAAGCTCATAAATACCTTAATTTTTGTTTTAAATTTAATTATGTTTCACGTGAAACATAATGTAATTATCGTCCTAAATAGACCAGTAAAACGTTGATATCAGCAGGGGATACACCACTGATTCTTCCTGCTTGGGCAATTGTTTTTGGTCTTACATTATTCATTTTTTGTTTAGCCTCAGATGATAAGCTTGAGAGTTTTAGATAATCAAAATCTTCAGGAATTTTAATGTTTTCCAAACGGTTCAGTTTTGCAACATTTTCTTTTTCCTTTTCAATATATCCTTTGTATTTGATATTAATTTCAGCCTGTTCCCTTACTTCATCGTCAAATTGAGAGGCTACTTCTTTAATGATATCAATATTTTCAAGCTTTTCTAATGTAATATTAGGTCTGGTAAGAAACTGAGAAGCTCTGTAGGCTTGATCTACAGGATTACTTTCTTCACTTTCTAGAATAGGATTGATGATTCCGGGTTTTAAAGAAGTTTCTCGCAAGAATGTTTCAAGTTCCTCACTTTTAGCTATTTTTTGCTCAACTTTTCTTAATCTTTCTTCTTGTGCAAGTCCTAGTTGATACGCTTTTTCAGTTAATCTGATATCCGCATTATCCTGTCTTAAAAGGAGTCTGTATTCGGCACGTGAGGTAAACATTCTGTAAGGTTCCTCTGTACCTTTGGTAATAAGATCATCAATTAAAACTCCTATATATGCTTCATCCCTGTTAAGAATAAATTCTTCTTTACCGTGTACTTTATTATGGGCATTAATACCTGCCATTAAACCTTGACCGGCCGCTTCTTCATATCCTGTAGTACCATTAATTTGTCCGGCAAAATATAAATTATCAATTAGTTTTGTTTCTAAGGTATGCTTTAACTGGGTAGGGGGGAAGTAGTCGTATTCAATGGCATAGCCCGGACGGAAAACCTTTACGTTTTCGAATCCTGGAATATGTTTCATAGCTTTGATTTGTACATCTTCCGGTAAGGAAGAACTAAAGCCGTTTACATATATTTCTACTGTTCTCCAGCCTTCTGGCTCTACAAATAACTGGTGTCTTGTACGTTCAGCAAATCGGTTGATTTTATCTTCAATACTAGGGCAGTATCTTGGACCTAAACTCTGAATGGTGCCATTAAACATAGGGCTTCTGTCAAAACCTTCGCGTAGAATATCGTGTACGGTTTCGTTGGTGTATACGATATGACAACTTAATTGTTTGGTTAACTTCGGAGTGTCTAAATAACTGAACTTTTGTGGTTTTTCGTCTCCTTTTTGCTCTTCCATTTTGGAATAATCAAGGCTTCTTCCATCTACTCTCGGTGGAGTACCGGTTTTCATTCTTCCGGCTTCGAAACCTAAAGATACCAATTGTTCTGTAATGCCAAAAGCTCTGGGTTCTCCCATTCTTCCACCTCCCAATTGTTTATCGCCAACGTGGATCAAACCATTAAGGAAAGTACCGTTCGTGAGGACTACAGATTTAGCTTTAATTGAAATTCCTAAAGAAGTTACTACGCCAACTACCTGATTATTTTCGATAATAAGCTGCTTTACCATATCCTGAAAGAAATCAAGATTGGGTGTATTTTCTAATGCTAAACGCCATTCTTCAGCGAAAAGCATTCTATCGTTCTGGGTTCTGGGTGACCACATCGCAGGACCTTTTGAAAGGTTCAGCATTTTAAATTGTATGGCTGATTTGTCAGCTACAATTCCTGAATATCCTCCCATAGCATCAATCTCACGTACGATCTGCCCTTTAGCTATTCCTCCCATAGCAGGGTTACAGCTCATTTGACCAATGGTCTGCATGTTCATTGTAACGAGTAGGGTTTTTGATCCAAGGTTTGCAGCTGCGGCTGCAGCTTCGCAACCTGCATGGCCTGCACCTACTACTATTACGTCATATATTTCTGAAATCATTTTTTATACCTGTTTTAAGGCTTAAATTTTAATCTTTTTACTAAATGTTTCACGTGAAACATTATTTTAAAATACTGCTTTAATAAGCCTGTATTCATTGTTTTTCGCCATGTTTATTTCGTTTCATTCAAAAAAATAAATTAAAAAAACATGGTGTAAAGATTACAAATGCCAAACTATTATCCAATGTATTTAGCTAAATAGAAATCTTCTTTACTTCGCATTTCTTTTTCTTCTTCTTCGGTCTTGTCCTTATATCCGCAAAGATGAAGGATGCCATGTCCTAAAACCCTTCTTAATTCTTCTTCATAATTTTTTGATAGGGTAGAAGCATTATCTGAAATGCGCTGCAAAGATACGAAA
Organism: Chryseobacterium sp. Chry.R1; assembly: GCF_039645525.1. NCBI lineage: Bacteria > Pseudomonadati > Bacteroidota > Flavobacteriia > Flavobacteriales > Weeksellaceae > Chryseobacterium > Chryseobacterium sp. Chry.R1. The sequence goes on along the minus strand of NZ_CP151793.1, from coordinate 1,051,851 downwards.
ATCTCTGCGCTTATTGTTTTGCCTTTAACATAATCAAAAGTGATGATGTCTGTATAGTAATCATGTTGTAAATAATCCTGATTAATTTTAAGTAAATATTCATCATCACAAAAGATGTAATTGATTTCACCCAATTTTTTTCCTTCTGAAAGAATGATATCTTCCAGCCATTTTGTATAATCTGTGTTCACAGATTCCTGTAAGTTTTCGTAAAAGAATTGTATCATTTTTTTAAAACCAGTGTCCTAGTATTACACTGAATATGCCTTTTTGATTATTTTTTAGAGAGTGACTGAAATTAATTTTAATTTGTCCGAACGGAGATTTATATCCTGCTGTTATTCCCAGGGAACTGTAATTAAGTTTAGCTGCATTTTCAAAAGTTATATCGTTTGAAAGGTTCGCAAAAGAGAAGTTTCCACTTATGAAATAATTTTTGTTGAATTTAAACTGAAGATCATTAGATACTAAAACAACGTTGTTAGTACTTAGCTGTGCAAAATAAAATCCTGCAAAACTTCTGAAATTAACTACATTCTGTTCAAAAATTCCTCCCAGTTTATATTTATAGAATTCCGGAAGATTTTCACCGATTGTTATTCCTCCATATAAATTCAGCCGATAAGTAAATTGTTTTGCCAAAGGAATATTTATTCTGATATCAGCTTTTACCTGAACAATTCTTTTTTCAAGTTCAGATTTCATCAGATCGACCACTTTTCCTTCAGCAGCTATATAAATTCCTTTTGTAGGAAAATCCTTATCGTTTTGAGTATCGCTTTTTATAAATACATAGGGATTAAGGAAACGGCTTACTCTTTCATTTGATCCATTCATGTCAGCACTGAAATAATCGTGGCTGATCCCGCCGCCGATTGCAAACTTATCTTTCCATACGGATTGGATATAGGCTTCATTTCTTAACCATTTCCAGCTGTCAACAACATTATTATTGATGTCTTTAAGATCAATGCTCATTCCCGAAGAGTAGATTCCGAATCCCGGAATGTATCCGTTATCAATGAAATAATTGAGATAATACCTCGGCTGGTCACCCACAATAACGTCAAGCGACAGATTTGAATTTCTGAATAAGAGTCTTTTTGCAGAATAGTTTAGAAGCAATCCTGTTTTGAAGACATCATCATAGTGTAATCCGAATTTAAAAAAATGTCTGGCATCGTCTTCGGTTACATACAATTTAAGATAATTGGCATTATTTTCCGATACAATATCATAATTGATGAACTTGTAATTATTAGTTGCTACCAGTCGGTCTATTTTTTTGTTAATGCTACCGTAAGTTTCCATAGAGGGAAGGTGTAATCCCATTTTCCCCAGAGCATAGTTTTTACCGTAAATTTTGCTTCCAATTAAAGAAATGCTGTCAATCTTATATACATTGGAATAAATTGGATTTACGCGCTGTCTGAGGCGGTCAAAAGAACGCTTGGGTAACTGATTCAGTATATCAACATATTTGAGTCCTTCAACATATCCGCTATCCAGGATTTTTTTCTTTTCATCATAGCTGGTCGCGGACATTCCTTTAAGGTCCGGTTTGATGTTAATATCAGTGTACTTGTACTGACGTTTTGTATCCTTGTGGATATTCATATCAATAACCTGGTTAAGAATGGCTATAATATTGTTTAAATCTTCTCTTTTTGATAAGTCCTGGTTAAGGTCCACACCAATAACGATATCGATTCCTTTGTCCTTTAATGGCTTTGATGGATAGTTAACAGTCATAGCTCCATCTATGTAAATACTGTCGCCAACTTTTACCGGATCCATTAAAGACGGAAATGCGGAACTTGCCATAATAGATTCTACGAGATCACCTTTTTCAAAAATCTGCATATTCCCACTTTCCAGATTGGTAGCAACACACATAAAAGGAATTGGTAATTTGGAGAAATCATCAATGTTCGAAACATTTTTAAACAGTTCCTTTAACAGGTAAACATTTTTCTGTCCGGTACTGATAGAAGAGGGGAGATTGATCTTACCATGCTTAATGGGAATGGAAAGAAGATATTTGTCAACAGATTTATTAAAGAATGTGCTTTCCTTTCTGGATTTAGGATCCATGATCAGAGAATAGAAATCGGTATCCATAACGATTTTTTCTATTTCTTTTCCGGAATATCCTGAAGCATATAGTCCTCCAACAATAGCTCCCATACTGGTTCCTGCAACATAGTCAACTTTTACTCCCAGGGAGTCGAGTACCTTTAATACCCCAACATGAGAAAATCCTTTAGCTCCTCCGCCGGCAAGTGAAAGTCCTATCCTTGGATTTTTTGGAATCACGAGTCCTTTTCTTACCTGCGATTGCAGCAAAATTAATTGGAATATGAACAGGAGGACCAGGAGTTTTCTCATAGGATTAGTCTTTTATATAAATCCGTTTCACCCGAGGCGAAATGGAGGTTAATACTTCGTAAGTGATGGTTTTGCAGTAATCTGCGAATTCTTTTAAACTTGGCTTTGCATTAAAAATAGTCACTGTATCACCTTCTTCTACATTAGGAATGTGATCTACATTGATCATCATCATATCCATACAGATACTTCCGACGATAGGAGCTAATGTTTTGTGTATTCCTACATTACCTATCTGATTTCCGATCAGTCTTGGAATTCCATCCGCATACCCTACAGGTATAGTAGCTATTTTTGTACGGTGATCTGTTTTATATCTTCTGCTGTAGCCAATGGATTCTCCGTTTTCTACATTTGATATTTGAGAAATAACTGTTTTAAAACTAACCGTTGATTGCAGCTGTTTTTGTATTTCACTATTTGGTGATTCACCTAACATTCCGATCCCAATTCTTACCATATCATACTGGTATTCAGAATAGTTTGTTATTCCTGATGAATTCAGGATGTGTCTTATCGGCTGATATCCCAACTTTTCGATCAGGTACCCGGAATTTTTTTCAAAAGTATCGAACTGGTTTAAAGTAAATTCTCTTTCATCCGGCATATCAGAAGAAGAAAGGTGCGTCATGATACTCTGAACCCGGACATTCATATTTTTTAAGTTTTCACTTAATTGATCCAGTTCAAAACCTTTAAAACCAAGACGATGCATACCTGTTTCCAGTTTAATGTGAATAGGGAATTTTTGATCGTATCCTGATTTCTGAACCGCATCATTAAATAGTTCCAGCACCCTGAAGCTGTAAATTTCAGGTTCCAGGTTGTATTGTATGATAGCATCATAGCTATGCTGAGCTGCATTCATTACTACAATAGGAGTTGTAATTCCCTTTTTTCGGAGCTCTACTCCTTCATCAGTGTACGCTACACCAAGATAATCGATATGATGGTGCTGCAGAAATTCCGATATTTCATAGCTTCCTAATCCGTATGCATTTGCTTTTACCATTGCCATTACTTTGGTTTCAGGTTTTAGCAGGGATTTGTGATAATTAATATTGTGAAGAATCGCATTTAAATTGATCTCAAGAACAGTATCATGTTTTCTGAGCTCAAGGATATCTTTAAGCCTTTCTATCTCGAATTTTCTCGCACCTTTTAACAGGATAATCTGATTTTCAATATCTGTAAGATGTTTGCTTTCAATTAATTCCTGAGTATTAATGAAAGTAAAAGTTTTAGATTTAAAAAAATGGCTGAATGCAGTAATTTCATTTCCGACAAGGAACAGAGAGTCAAAATTCTGTTCATTGACAAGTTCAGAAACTTCCTCATACAATTCTTGTGAATTCGAATTTACTCCTACAATATCCGTTAAAACCAAAGATTTTTTCGGCTTATTATATTCGTTCAGGAACTGCAGTGCAGTTTTCAGGGAATCAAGATCAAGATTAAAGGAATCGTTAATAATGATGTTATTTTTATTTCCCTCAATAGCTTCAAGCCTCATTTCAATAGTCTTCAAGGCATTGATCTTTTCGACAATTTTATTATTGTCGATATTCAACTCCTTTAAAACGGCAATAAGAGCCATGGCATTGGTTAAAGTGGCTTCATCCCTTTGGTGTACAGGAAAACTTATTTCTTCATTAAAGTACTGTACAATTATATTTTCTTCTCTTGAAATATTACTTTTAATAAATACCTGATTATTATCTCTAAAGCCATAGGAAATCAATTTTTTAGAAGCGTATAATGTTTTTATTTTCTGATCAACAAGGGAATTGTCACCATTGTAAATGATAACCCCGGAATCTTTAAAAAGTTTGATCTTTTCATTAATTAAGGCCTCTTCGGAATCGAAATTTGCAGCGTGAGCGGTTCCAATATGAGTAAGAAGTCCAATTTCGGGGCTGAAAATATCCTCCAGTTTTTCCATTTCATGAGGTTTGGAAATTCCAACCTCAAAGATCCCAAGCTCATAGGAATTGTTGATCTGAAGTAAAGAAAGGGGAAGACCGATCTGTGAATTGAAGCTTTTAGGGCTTTTTACAGTGGAGAACTCATTCCAAAGACATTGATATAACCATTCTTTTAAAATAGTTTTCCCGTTACTTCCGGTAATTCCGATGGGTTTCAGATGAGAATGTTCAAAATGATATTTGGCCAGCTTTTGAAGAAAGTCAACAGAATTGCTGACGATGATCCACGTTATATTTTCAAACTGAGGATACTGATGTTCGGAAATAATAATTTTTATACCTCTGTCAATCGCCGATTCAATGAATTTTTCACCAGAATTTTTTTTGGTATTAATAGCTATAAATGCAGTGTTTTTAATGGAATAGATGATTCTGCTGTCAAAAGCAATATTTTTGATGATGGCATTACCATCTCCGATTACTTTTGAATTGGTGATATGTGCAATTTGGTCTGCTGTATAGTTCATTGGTGCTCTTTCTTCTCTTTGTGAGGAAACTGCAAAAGTGTAAAATTACAAAATCAAAGAATCTGAAAATTGTAAAAAGGTTCCGGTAGGTTTATAAAACTACAAGAAAAGCCAATTTTACAATTCAACAGTTTAATGACTTTACAACTTTGTCTTTTCAGCGTTTCCGCCAATATATATTTTAATTATTTCTTCTTTTTTAACAGGACTTCATCAATAAAGACTTTTCTGCTTACCGCTTCGTAACTTTCCGTTTCTCCGAGCTCTACCAGATTATCTCCCTGAGATGTTCTCATCGAGTAATTGGCAAGATTCCCTGTTCTTTTGCAAATAGCATGAACTTTGGTTACATATTCCGCAGTTGCCATAAGATTAGGCATCGGCCCAAACGGACGTCCTAAAAAGTCCATATCCAATCCTGCAATAACAACTCTTATACCGCTATTTGCCAATTCATTAGCAATTTCAACAATGCTTTCATCAAAAAATTGTGCTTCATCAATTCCTACCACATCACAATTAGAACCCAATAAGAGAATTTCGTTTGGGTTTTCTACTGCTGTACTCCGAATTTTATTCTTATTATGTGAGACCACATCTTCTTCAGAATATCTCGTATCCGTTTTCGGTTTAAAAATTTCCACATTTTGCCCTGCCATTTCTGCTCTTCTCAGCCTTCTGATCAACTCTTCGGTTTTTCCGGAAAACATTGAGCCACAAATAACTTCCATCCAACCGCTTTGTTTGGAGTGATTAATTGTATTTTCTAAAAACATTTGTTAAATTAGCCGTAATATTTTAACATCAAAAGTACGCAATTTTTAACAAGAATCTTATATGCAGAATATCCAAGATTTAAAGGAAAAAATTTTTTTCGAATCCAAGAATATCATCGATATACTGGAAAAAATAAATAACGTGGATGAATTACTTTCCAAGCAGGATCTTGTGGATGAACTTGCTAATAGGATTTCTTTTTTAAGAATGGTAGAGAAAAATATTGAATATTTTATCCCCCATACTTCATCACAGAGTTCGGAAAGTCCAAACCATACTTCTTCTGTACAAAAAGAATTTGAAAATCAGGATTCAAATCACGAAGTGACGGAAGAGGAAGCGATTTTCAATAACGAGCTGAATGAAATTGATGAAAATGAAGGGATGGAATATGATGATGATGAACAGGCGGATGAAAACGGGACTGAACAGGAGGAAATATTCAATAATCAATTGACAGAAATAGTTGAAAATGAATACCATGAAAATATGGTGCATTTTGCTGAAGAAAAAGCTGCTGATCTTAAACCGGAAGAATCGTTTGATGATCCGATAGAGGAAGAAGTAATTTTTACCAACCAGCTGAATGAGATTAATGAATTTGAAAATGAGCCTTCTGATTATCAGGAATCAAGTAATAACTCCTTTGACGAAGAAGAAAATATTCAGAATAGCATAGAAAACGATGAAGCGACAGACAGGGCAAAAGCTTTTATAAATGATACCAGCAATTTTTCTGAGGTGAATGAAAAAATCCCTAGTATTTTTGATACAGAGGTTTTGGAAGATGATGAAATGCTAATAGAAGAGGTTGAGTCACAGTTTATTGCTTCTAATATTTCAATAGAGCAGGGAGAAATGGCAATGGAAACGTCTAATGTTGAAAATATTGTTACAGAGATTAAAAGCGAGGCTCAGACCGAAGAAAAGAGGGATGAACAAACAGCTTCAGAGGAAAATAACAAGAGAAAAATCGTTGATATAGATCATGGGCAGCATGAACTTGAAAAGGAAAGACATCCTTCTGACGAAAGTTTTGAAAATCTGGATGCCTATAATCAGGAGAAGAAAATCAAGCTTGCTAATATCAAGGGACTTAAATCCATTCAATCACTGTTTGATGATGACCCGTTAGAGAGGGAAATTTCGAAGGAAAAGACTGAAACAAACATCAAAGAAGAGAGTGGAAGTTTGCTTAAAACGAATATTCCAACGAATTTTATGGAGGCTGAGAAGTCAAAGCCTGAATTCAAATTGGATCTTAATGACAGAATTGCATTTTCAAAAATGCTTTTTGACGGAAGCCAGTCCGAGCTTAATGAGGTAATTTCCGAATTGAACAGCTTCAGAACACTGGAAGAAGCAAAAGAGTATTTAAGTGATTTGTATTACTCCAAAAACTGGAGAAAAGTAGATGAATATGCCCAAAGGTTATGGGTACTGGTGGAAAATAAATTTTTATAATTCTAATTTTGAGCGGAACCCTATATTTTGTTCCTACGCCTGTAGGAAATTTGGAAGATATGACCTTCAGAGCAGTAAATGTACTGAAAGAAGTGGATTACATTTTATGTGAAGATACAAGAACATCCGGTGTTCTTTTAAAACATTATGAGATTTCTAAACCTTTAAAATCTTATCACCTGCATAATGAACATCAGGCAACAGAAAAGGTAATTGCAGACCTTAAAAGTGGCCAGAATGTAGCCATAATTACTGATGCCGGTACACCCGGAATTTCTGATCCCGGATATTTACTGGGAAAAGCGGGAGCTGATCATCATATTGAAATGATCTGTCTACCTGGTGCTACAGCGTTTGTTCCTGCTCTTGTGGTATCCGGGCTCCCGAATAATGAATTTTTATTTGCCGGTTTTCTTCCCCAGAAAAAGGGCAGACAAACGAAGCTGAAGCAACTTGCTGAAGAGAAAAAGACAATCGTTTTATATGAGAGTCCTCACAAAATAAACACAACACTGGAACAGATCAAAGAGTTCTTTGGTGAGCATACAAAAGTAAGCCTGAGCCGGGAGATCTCCAAGAAATTTGAAGAGACTAAAAGAGGAACTATCAATGAATTAATTGAATTTTCCAAAAGTAAAACTTTAAAAGGAGAAATTGTTCTTATCGTGAATAATTCTATTTAATTGAAAAAGCTATTTTTTATACTACTTTCATCGGCTTGTATCGCGCAGCAAACCGATCAATATAAACAGATCTTATTATCAAAACAATTGGGTAAAGAAGTACGCCTTTACTCAAAAGGCTATGGAATAATTTCTGAGGCAGGAAAATCAGGCATTATAGATTCCCTTGGAACTGTTACAGCCGCTTTCCCATATAAAAATGAGATCTCCAGGTTAGCCAGGGAAAGGTTTATATTAAAGGTTAAAGAAGGTTCTTCCAATGGAAAAATGGCTTTAATTGATACCAAAGGAAACCAGGTGATCCCCCTGGATAATTTTAAATTCAGAACTTGGGAGAACAAAGAAAGGCTTATTTATTCTAAAGGCGGAAAGGACTGTCTTTATGATTACAACGGAAAACAGATCATCCCTTTTTCTGATAAAATTGAGTTTGCCAACGAAAAGAGACTTTTTGTAAAAACAGGAAAGGTATGGAAGATTTATGATTTCGATGGTCGCCTGGTTTCTGACAGGGAATTTGATGAAAATCTGCATTTTTACAAAGGAAGGGTGTATGTCATTACAGGATTCAGAAAAGGAGAGGTGATTGATGAGAATGGTAAGACAATCAGCTCTATTTCGGATCATTATATTGATGGAATTGTTTCTTACCCTTTTATGGTGACCAAAAATATTCCCAAAGATAAATATGGAATTATAGATGCCCAGGAAAATGTTCTTGCGGAAGAAATTTATGACCAGGCTTTTGTAGGAACTGAATACATTTACCTTAAAAAGGATGATAAAGTAAGTATCTTTTCTAAAAAAGAGAAAAAAGTATACTCAACGGATTTTGAGTATGTGAATCATTTATTCGGAGGTTTATTCAGGACTGTTCCTGAACATAAAAATCCTAAAGTTGCGGTAATTATGACTAATGGTGAAATCGTACTGCCACAAGAGTATGATGATGTGGATGCCTTGAAAATTGCGGGAGATCATTTTATGTATCTCCGGAAAAACAATACCGAAACACTTTTGGATAAAAATTTAAAAAATGTTTTGGAGGAGGGGTATGATATAGAAAAAATATTTGCCAATTATCTGATTGTTAAGAAAGATAATAAATTTTATAGATTTTCACCCAAAGACAAGCAGTATAAAGAATTAGCAGATGTTGTTTCCATAAAACCTTTTGAAATTTTACCCGGATTGATCTACAAAAATAAAGAAGGTAAATACGGAATGCTTGATGAAACCGGAAAAGAGGTAATTCCTGCCATCTACGACGATATGGTCACTTTTCTTTCTGCCAAAGAGATGGTTGTAAAAAAGAATGGTAAATTCGGTGTTACCAATCATAAGAATGAACCTCTTAAAGAGGTTGTATATGATAGCTATTCTTCTGATAGAAAAGGATTAAAACTTATCAAAGGAAAGAATTCCGAATATTTGTATTTTACTCATTCAGAGGATAAAACTGCTTGGGATTAATTGCATACTAACCAAAAAGAACGGGAAATATTGAAGTAATTTGCAATTAATAATGCGTTGAATAACAAATTATAATATCTTTGCGGCTGTTTATTTACAAAAATAAATATCTTAAATTAGCCGTCAATCAACAGGTTAGAAAACAGAAAGAAAATAATTGTCATAGATATGAAACTATTAGAAGGAAAGGTAGCGCTAATTACGGGAGCTACAAGAGGGATCGGAAAAGGAATTGCCGAAGTTTTTGCTCAACACGGAGCAAAAGTAGCATTTACTTATGCCGGTTCTGTAGACAAAGCAAAAGAATTGGAAGCAACTTTAAGTTCTGTAACTCAGATCAAAGGGTATCAATCAGACGCATCGGATTATGATGCTGCCCAAAAATTAGTGGACGATGTAATGGCTGATTTTGGTAACATCGATATTTTGGTCAACAATGCTGGGATCACCAGAGATAATTTATTGCTGAGAATGTCTAAAGACGACTGGGATACCATTATCAAAGTAAACCTTGATTCTGTATTCAACCTTACAAAGGCGGTTATTAAGCCTATGATGAAAGCAAAAGCAGGATCTATTATCAATATGACTTCGGTAGTAGGAGTGAAAGGAAACGGAGGACAATCCAATTATGCTGCTTCAAAAGCAGGAGTGATTGGCTTTACAAAGTCTATTGCTTTGGAATTAGGTTCAAGAAACATCCGTTGCAATGCTATTGCTCCCGGATTTATCGAAACTGAAATGACGGCTTCGTTAGATGAGAAAACCCTGAAAGCATGGAGAGACGGAATTCCAATGAAAAGAGGAGGACAGCCTCAGGATGTTGCTAATGCATGTGTATTTTTAGGAAGTGAAATGTCAACTTATATCACAGGACAAACCTTACATGTTGACGGAGGAATGCTGACATAGAAAAAACTTAATTAGAAATATAAAGCCGGATCAACGATCCGGCTTTTTTGTTTTAATCTTTAAATATCTGATTTTCCTGTTCCTGAACCCTGATGAAAGTGGTTCTTTTGGAAAGTTCTTTAAGTTTGGAAGCACCCACATAAGTACATGTGGAGCGAACACCCCCTAAAATATCTTTTACCGTATCTGAAACGGGTCCCTTATAAGCTACTTTTACCGTCTTACCTTCTGAAGCCCGGTATTCAGCAACACCACCGGAATGCTTATCCATTGCTGTTTTTGAGCTCATCCCGTAAAAAAGCCGGTATTTCTTTCCATTTTCTTCAATCATCTCACCACCACTTTCATCGTGACCGGCAAACATACCTCCCAACATAACGAAATCCGCACCGCCACCAAATGCTTTGGCAACATCTCCCGGTACTTTACATCCTCCATCGGCAATAATATGGCCGCCTAATCCATGAGCTGCATCAGAACACTCAATAATCGCTGAAAGCTGAGGATATCCTACTCCTGTTTTTACACGGGTAGTACATACCGAACCAGGTCCGATACCTACTTTAATGATATCTGCACCTACTAAAAGAAGCTCTTCAACCATTTCACCCGTAACCACATTACCGGCCATAATAATTTTATCCGGGAAATTGGCCCTTGCCTGCTTTACAAAGCTTACGAAATGTTCAGAGTAACCATTGGCTACATCGATGCATAGAAACTCGATTTTTGGGTGCCTTTCGAGGATTTGTTTTAGTTTCTCCTCGTCATTCTTACCTGTTCCGGTACTCAGAGCTATATATTGATGAATACTTTCCGGCTGGTTATGCAGGAATTCATCCCATTCCTGTATGGAATAATGTTTATGCACAGCCGTAATAATTTTATCTTTTGCCAATTCAACAGCCATTTCAAAAGTACCTACAGTGTCCATATTTGCTGCAATGATAGGTGTTCCTTTCCACTTCTTTTTTGTATGGCGAAATGTGAATTCCCTTTCCAAATCAACCTCGGACCTTGATTTTAAAGTAGATCTTTTCGGGCGGAACATTACATCCTTGAACCCTAACTTTATGTCATATTCTATACGCATTGTGATTATTTAGAATATTAAAATTAGCAAATAATATTAAATATAGTATTTTTGAAAGCATGGATTTTCCTGTTACTTTTCAAATCTTTGGTAAAACAATGCTGGCGCATCCTCTTTTTGAAGCGTTGGGAATGTTCATGGGAATGCGTTATTACTTTTACCTAAAAAGAAAATCCCCGGAAAAGTTATCCTTTAATGTTTCAGCGGCGATTCTCATCGGTGCTACTGCAGGAGCTTTGATCGGGTCAAAATTGATCGGGAATCTTGAAAATCCTTACAAGCTTTTTAATGACTTCAGCTTTAAAAATATATGGTCGAATAATACGATTGTCGGAGGACTTGCCTTTGGATTGATAGGAGTGGAGCTCGCTAAGAAAATTGTGGGGCATAAGGAAAGTACGGGAGATTTGATTGTGTATCCTCTATTACTTGCCATCATCATTGGTAGGATAGGATGTTTTCTTACCGGAATCTATGAAGAAACATATGGTCTTCCTACAGGTTCTGTTTTTGGAATGCATCTGGGGGATGGGTATTTACGACATCCCGTAGCGCTTTACGAGATCGCTTTCTTAATCAGCCTCTGGGTTGTTTTAAAGATTAAGCAAAGTACGGCGGAATATCCTTCCGGATATATTTTCCAGCTTTTTATGCTGAATTATTTCACATTCAGATTTTTTCTGGATTTTATTAAGCCGAGAGTTGAACTGTTTGGAAACCTGGGAACAATTCAGATTGTGTGCATACTTGTAATTATTTATTACATTTTTAAAATCAAGCAGACAAAAAGTGTAAATTCACATCAAAATATTTGAAAATGATACCATTAACTTTTTTGGAAGGGGGCAATTATGCCGGTGTCTTTATAATGGTCATTGCGATCATTATTTTTGGAGCCTTATTTGTTTCTTTTATTGCCACTTTATTTGTAAAAATCATTTATGAATTAAAAGATGGAAGGAAATTTTCGAAAAAACAATTCATACAGACCATGGTTATCTGTTTGTTGATCTGTGGACTGATCAGCGGATATATTTGTGGTGGAGGACTTTAAAATTACATTATGCCGGTAAGAAATTATACCTATTACGATTATACGATAAGCCTTTGCCCCGAATGCCTTAAAAGAGTGGGAGCTAAGGTTATTATAGAGGATGAAGCCGTTTTCATGACTAAACGGTGTCCTGATCACGGGTTTTTCAAAACAAAAATTGCCTCGGATGTTCAGTACTATAAAAACATCCGAAACTATAATAAAGCTTCGGAGATGCCTTTGCATTTTGGTACGGATGTAGAATATGGTTGTCCTTATGACTGTGGACTCTGTGTGGATCATGAACAGCACAGCTGTCTTTCTATCGTAGAAGTTACAGACCGTTGTAATCTTACTTGCCCCACATGCTACGCAATGTCATCACCCCATTACGGAAGCCACCGGAGCCTGGAAGAAATCGAAGCGATGTTTGATATCATTGTAAAAAATGAAGGAGAGCCGGATGTTGTACAGATCAGTGGAGGAGAGCCAACCATTCATCCTGAGTTTTTTAAGATCATGGATATTGCAAAGACAAAGCCGATCAAGCATTTAATGTTAAATACCAATGGAGTAAGGATAGCGAATGATCCTGGTTTTGCTGAAAAATTAGCCATATATGCTCCCGAGTTTGAGGTTTATCTTCAGTTTGATTCCTTTAAACCGGAGGTTTTAATGGATTTCAGAGGGAAAGATCTTACTGATGTCAGAATGAAGGCTCTTGAAAAGTTGAATGAATTAAATCTTTCCACGACATTAGTTATCGTACTCCAAAAGGACAAAAATATTGATGAAATAGGAAAGATCATTGATTTTGCCTTAAAACAGAAATGTGTGCGGGGAATTACATTTCAGCCCGTTGAGATAGCAGGGAGGAACAGAGAAGACTCTGCTTATGAAAAAATTACGTTAACAGAAGTAAGACAAGAGATCCTGAATCAGTTTCCGTTGCTTAATTCAGATGATATTATTCCGGTTCCCTGTAATCCGGATGCCTTGGCAATGGGATATATCTTAAAGCTGGAGGGTGAAATTATTCCTTTAACCCGATATATCAATCCGGCTGATTTATTGAATAATGAATCCAGAAACACGATTGTCTATGAACAGGATGCCGGGCTTCATATGCAGCTTTTGGATATTTTCAGTACAGGAATTTCCGTAGATAAAGTAAAACCTAAAGTGAACCAGTTACTCTGCTGTCTTCCTGAAGTTTCAGCTCCTGATCTTGATTATGATAATCTCTTTAGGATCATTATTATGAACTTTATGGATGCCCATGATTTTGATGTTCGTGCGGTTAAAAAATCCTGCGTGCATATCGTTAACAAAGACCTGAAATTAATCCCTTTTGAAACCATGAATCTTTTCTACCGTGATGGAAAAAAAGAATACCTTGAAGAACTGAGAAAAGAGGATAAAGTACTTTTTTGAGAATCTGACTTGTTATATACACTTTGATTAAACAAAATCAGCAAGAAATAAAAAGGGGTGAAAAACTATCGTTTAACACCCCATAAATTGATCTTTCCCCTGTGACCGAATCCTAACTTATCGTAAAGTTTTTTGGCTCCCATATTGCTTTCCGCTACATGGAGAAACGGGGTTTTGTTATCATCAAATATTTTTCCTGAAACAAAAGCAACAAGTTGTTTTGCATAGCCTTTTCCCAGGTAATCCGTATCGGTAATCACGGCACTTACTTCAGTCATATCGTCCATCTGCATTCTTTCACCTGTTACGGCAACCAGTTTTTCATCTTTAAAAATTCCAAAATAGCGGCCAAGTTCCGGTGTTCTCTTTTTAAAATAATAAGGATAAAATTTCAGGATAAAATCGTTAAGTTCCTTATGATTTTCCTCTGTAATAAGGACAATATCTTCTGTAAAGTCGATTTCGATTTTATTTTCCAAAACATACTGATCACAGACAAGCTGAGATAATGCAGTTGCAAAGTTAACTGTGGGTTTAGCGCCAAAAACAAGAAAATCATCACAGATTTTTGCATATTCTGCAATATCTTCTTCTTTTCCTATGTCGGATGCGCCCCCAAAAGCAGCAACCTCAGGATTGTAAAATTTAGAATTTCCAAAGTTTAAGCAAAACTTTTTATGGTATTCATTAAGTGAATGATAAACAGGATTGTCTAGCTTACCGTACATTAGTCAAAATTCATTACCTCTTCCAGGGTTTTCATATATTCGTAGGCTGTTAAATCAAACTTTACAGGAACAATGGAAATATATCCGTTAGCCAAAGCTGTTTCGTCAGCATCCTCAGACTCGTCCATATTGTTGAAATATCCTGTCAGCCAATAGTATTTTTTTCCGTGCGGATTGACCCTTTCGTCAAAGCTTTCTTCCCATTTCGCATGTGCCTGTTTACATACTTTAATCCCTTTTATTTCTTGAGCCGGAAGTTTTGGAATGTTTACGTTCAGAACGATCCCTCGTGGCATTGGGTTTTCCAAGGTTCTTTTTACAATATTCTGAATGAACTCTTTAGCCTGCGTAAAGTCTGCTTCCCAGCTAAAGTCGAGCAGCGAAAATCCGATAGCAGGAATTCCTTCTACACCTGCTTCTACGGCCGCAGACATGGTCCCTGAATAAATAACATTAATCGATGAATTAGCTCCATGATTAATGCCGGAAACCACGATATCAGGTCTTCTTTTCAATATTTTGTCAAGGGCCATTTTTACACAGTCAACAGGGGTGCCACTACAGGAAAAATCCTGCTGCGGGCCATCAAGGTTTACTTCTTCATAACTTAAGGTAGAATTGATCGTAATTGCATGTCCTTTACCACTTTGTGGAGAATTGGGAGCTACTACGATTACTTCGCCTATTTCATTCATAAAATTGACTAGATTTCTGATACCAGGTGCTGTAATTCCATCATCATTAGTAACCAGAATAAGAGGTCTTTCCATAAAAAAATTTTATTTTAACAAAAATACTTAAAACTATCCGATATTTGTAAATAAGGTATTAAATTTGATAGTTTGTAACAGTAATTTAAATGTTACTACTAATTTATATATTTTAGAAAAAAATTAATAAAATACATTAAAGATTTATGTGGAAAAATTTTAAACTTAATAAATTTTTACTCCTAATTCCATTGACAAGTCTAATGTTTTGTTTCAACTCGCCTAAGAATGACGATGAAAAGATGCAGACGATAATGGTGAGCGTGAAAAATACACTTTCTTATTTGCACTACAGCCCAAAACCTATTAATGATGCCTACTCAAAAGATGTTTATAAGCATTATTTTGAATTGGTAGATCCTGCAAAAAGATATTTTCTTCAGTCGGATATGGATGAATTCAGTAAACACGAAACAAAGCTGGATGATTATCTGAACCTTGGAGACCTTACTTTCTATAAATTAACTATCGACAGATTATACCAAAGAGTGGATGAAATTGACCAGATTACCCAGGACATTTTCAGCAAGCCTATTAATCTGGAAGAAGATGAAACCCTTACACTGGAACCAAAACTTAAAAAGGTACCCGCGAATAAGCAAGAGCAGTATAACGAATGGAGAAAGTTCATCAAATACAATATCCTTCAGGAAATTGAGTCGATGAACAGTAAGGAACAGGCTCAGAAAGAGAAAAAAGATTCTGTACAAAAATATAATCTGAAAGATACCATCAAGCTTCAGATCCTTACTCCTGACCAGAAAAGGATAAAAGCAACAGATGAAGTTAAAGATCTTGTAAAAGAAACTTTTACAAGGTTTAAGAAAAGAAAGAAAATGGATTGGTTTACAGTATACATGAATGCTTATACTGAAGTTTTTGATCCGCATACCAACTATTATTCTCCAAAAGACAAAGAAGACTTCGATACTCAGTTTGCAGGAAAAGTGATTGGTATTGGGGCGATTATCCAGGAGAAAAAAGGGAATCTTTATCTGGGGGCTTTAACCATAGGAGCTCCGGCCTGGAAATCCAAGCAGCTTTCAGAAGGAGATAAGATCCTGAAAGTAAAATCCAAGCCAAAAGAAGATGCCGTAAATGTAGTGGGAATGCTTTCTGACGAAGCGGTAAGACTGATCAGAGGGGAAAAAGGAACTCCGGTAACTCTTACGGTACAGAAAAAAGACGGAACGATTAAAGAAGTTACGATGATCCGTGAGGAAGTAGCGATTGAAGATACATTCGCAAGAAGTATTGTGGTTAATGCTCCAAATGGAAAAAAATATGGTTTTATCAATCTGCCGAGCTTCAATGCTGATTTCGAAGATGCGAAGGGAAGAAACGCTTCAGATGATATTAAAAATGAAATCGTTAAACTAAAGGCTCAGAACATTGAAGGAATTGTTTTAGACCTGAGAAATAATGGAGGAGGTTCATTAACGGAAGTTGGTGATATCATGGGATTATTTATGAATGCAGGGCCTTACGTTCAGGTAAAAGATGGGAACGGTAAAATTCAGACGTTAAAAAACAAGAATGAAACTCCGATCTGGACAGGACCTTTGGTGATTATGCAGAATGAACTTTCTGCCTCGGCTTCAGAAATTTTGGCCGGAGTAATGCAGGATTACGGAAGAGCAATGATTATTGGTTCTCCTCAATCTTTTGGTAAAGGAACAGTTCAGACATTCGTAGACCTAAACAGATTCTTAAATACTGAAGATGATTTCGGATCACTGAAATTAACGATTCAGAAATTTTACAGAATTACGGGAGAATCTACCCAAAGAAAAGGAATTGTGTCCGATATCCAGATGAAGGACTTCTTTACTTATGCTGAAATTGGAGAAAGATATGATGATTTTGCACTGGCTTGGGATAAAATTCCTGGAACGCAATTCCAAAAGTTAAATTATTTTGATATCAAAGCATTAGAGAAGGCTAGTAACGATAGAATGGCTAAAAACTCAAACTATCAGTTGTTATTGGAATCTGCTCAATGGAGAGAGAAGCTGGATAAAGAGGAAACCATTACCCTTAATATTACGAAGTTTAATGAAGTCATGAAGCAGAGAAAAGCTCAGATTGAAAAATTCAAGGCACTCACTAAATTTGTAAACGGGTTACAATTCACCATGTATCCAAACGAGATCGAAAGAGAGAAAAAAGATGAAGCATTTAAGAAGAAATCTGAAATGTGGATCAAAAATCTTAAAAAAGATACCTACCTTCAGGAAGCAATGAACATTATTGCAGATATGAATGTAAAATCATAAAAAATAACCAGGCTCTCAGAGCCTGGTTATTTTTTATAAACCTTTCAATGAATTTCCATAAATAAATTGGTAAAAATACAAACGGAAACCTAATGGTTTCCGTTTGTATTTAATAAGCCGTACGGCTTATTTGTGTTGTAATAATCAAGCTTTACATTTTACTTGATCTCCACACATCCTACACGTCCACCGGCATTTCCGGTTGGTTGGGTATGGAAATCATCCTTGTCTGCATGGATGATCAGACCTTTTCCAATAATATTCTTGGATTCATCGGTACATCCTAAACACCATTTGTTGGTTTTAAACGTAAGTGTTGCTGTTCCGCTCTGATCCGCTACAAGGTTACCAATGTCTCCCATATGGAAGTGTTCAGCTCCCCACTTTCCATGATCATCTTTCGCAGGATTCCAGTGTCCGCCTGTAGAAGTTCCGTCAGCAGCTGAACAATCTCCTTTTTCATGGATGTGTACAGCGTGGATTCCCGGTGTTAAATTCGTTACATCAAGTTTCATGATAACTTCATCACCTTTCTGCGTAAACTTGGCTGTACCTCCTGTCTGTGTTCCGCTTTTTGCGTTAACCATATAGGTATTTGTTGTTCCACAAGAAACAGCAAATAAAGCCAGTCCTGTTAATAATACAAATTTTTGTAGCTTCATTTTGAAATGATTTTAAGTGATTTTTTATAATTACCTAAATTTAGACATAATTTTTTAAAACACTTTATGATTCCGGTCTGTTTTCGGAAATCCCGCAATAAAAGACAAGTCTCATGTGTATAATCTCGGTATTTTTGTAGAAAACAACGATTGGAAGCGTATAAAAAAAGGATCGTAAAGATCATCCGGTATATAGAAGACAACCTTGATTCTGAACTCAGTCTTGAAAAAGTAGCAGAACTGGGAGCGTATTCTCCTTTTCATTTTCACAGGGTTTTTAAGCTTATTACAGGGGAGACGCTTCAAAGCTATGTCATCAGAAAAAAAGCAGAAAAAAGCGCATTGTATCTTGCGGTAAGAAAGGAATTGGGCATTAAGGATATTTATATGGGTCTTGGCTTTTCTAACCATTCGGCTTTCAATAAAACATTCAGGAAATATTACGGAAAATCACCATCCGAATTTCGAAGGTCAGTCCCGGAAAATTTTCACAAGATTTTACCTATAGAGAGCAAGAACGGACAAATTGATACAATTTTTCACCAGTACATTTGCAATGTAGAAAACCTGCTAAACTGGAGAAAAATGAATATAGAAATTAAAGTAACCACCCTTAAAGAAATGCACCTGGCTTCAGTCATGAGCATTGGGATCAAAAACGTTGAACCTTCTTATGACATTCTTATAGAATGGGCCAGGCGAAAACATCTGTTTCCTAGAGCTGATGTAAAAATGATATCGGTATATCATGATAGTTTTAAAGTGACACCTCCGGATAAAGTAAGGATCCACGCAGGAATGCTATTGGATGATAAGCTAAAAGAACAGGACGGAGAAGTTTTCCCGGAAACCATTGAAGCGGGAAGGTTCATTGTAGGCAGCGGAGAGTTTACATTAGATGATTTTGAACAATGTTGGGTATCCCTTTTTATGTGGATGAATGAAAACCATTATACTTTTAGGAAATCTTACCCATTTGAAGTATATCATTCGAATTTCAGGGAACATCCGGAAGGAAAGATGCATGTTGATTTTTGCATTCCGATACACTAATTTCCCACTCAGTATACAATCTATACCTTTCAGTCATATTTTTTTCACTGAAAGGTATTTTCTGTCCTATTTTTGATCCGAAAATTAACAACAATGAAAACCCGACAGCAAAGATTATTATTTCTCATCACCCTTTTATCATTTTGTGTGAGCTATGCCCAGGTAAAAATTACAGGAAGGGTAACGTTTAGAAATAAAGGGATTGGTGAAATAAATGTGACCCTAAAAGGGACTTATGATGGGGCAACTACAGATTCTAACGGAAAATTTTCTTTTGAAACATCAGAAAAAGGAAATCATACACTTTCTTTTACCCATCCGAAATATAATGATATTGAAAAACAGATTGTTATTGAGAATCAGGATATCTCTTTGGATGCAGAACTGAAAGAGCAGATCAATGAAATCGATGCAGTAGTAATCTCAGCAGGAGCAATAGAAGCAAGTGATAGGAAAAGAGCAACAGCATTATTAACACCAATCGATATCTACACAACGGCAGGAGCGGATGGCCAGATCTCCTCTGCATTAACTTACCTTCCGGGAGTGCAAAAAGTAGGGGAATCCGAGGGTTTATTTATCAGGGGAGGTACCGGAACGGAATCCAGGATCTTTATGGATGGAAGCCTTATCAATAACTATTTCTCCAGTTCGGTGCCAGGTATTGCAGGAAGAGATCGTTTCAATACGTCTCTTTTTAAAGGGAATGTGTTTTCAAGTGGGGGATATTCAGCTTTGTACGGACAGGCTCTTTCCGGAGCTTTAATGTTGGAAAGTGTAGATCTTCCAGATCAGAGCTCTTATGATTTCGGGATTTCACCCATCTTCCTGAATGCAGGGTTCCAAAAACTGAGTGGAGATAAGAACCATTCTTATGGTGCTACTCTGGGATATTCTCTTTTGAGCCTGATGCAAAAAGTTCTGAATTTCAATACAGATTTTATAGATGCTCCCCAGGGATTTAACGGAGATGCAAATTTCAGGATAAAAACAAAATCAGGAGGATTTTTAAAGTATTACGGAATGTATGACACGAATAAAATGGGGGTAAGAACAGAAAGTCTTGAACCGGGATCTGATTATGCATTGGTAAGAATAAATGGAAAAAATACCTACCATAACCTGTCTTTTAAACAAAAGTTTGGAAAATACCTTCTGAATACCGGCGCTTCTTATTCTTATAACAGGTCCGACCTCAATTTTTCTGGAGAGACCAATACTATAGAAACTGATAAAACGCAGCTATTGACAGATGGTAATTATATTAATTTTAAAGCTGTTCTGGAAAGAAAAATTAATAAAATAAGCGCTGTTCGGGGTGGATTTGAATTGAATAGTACTGACGAAAAGCTGAAATTTGAAGAAGTCAATAAACATTATCAGGATCTTATTTCTTCTGTATTTGCAGAAACAGATCTGGGATTCAGTAATGAGTTTTCAGCTAAAATAGGAATAAGGGCAGAAAATTCTTCTTTTCTAAATAAAAGTAACATTGCTCCGCGTTTTGCCTTAGCTTATCGCCTGGCAAAGAACTGGACCACCTCATTTGCTTATGGCCTTTTTTACCAGAATCCTGAAAGTAAATACATTAACGGACCTGCACATCTTGATTTTCAAAAATCACAACATTATATTCTACAGGTTCAAAGAGCATCAGAAGGCAGAAGTTTAAGATTTGAAGCTTTTTATAAAAAATATGACCAGCTTATAAAAGTGAGAAACATTGCCAATATTGAGAATCAGAATCAACCGGTCCAGACTGCGATTAATAATGACGGATTCGGATATGCAAAAGGGTTGGAGCTCTTCTGGAGGGATAAAAAAACATTTGAAAATATTGACTATTGGATCAGCTATTCTTTTCTGGACTCGAAAAGGGATTTTATGAATTATCCGGTAAGCTTAAAGCCCAACTTTGCATCAGAACATACTCTTTCAGTAGTGGGTAAAAGATTCATTCCGGAGTGGAAATTAGGGGTCAATCTTTCTTACACCTATGCCAAAGGACGCCCATATTATGATATTGCCACAAAAGATATCAATGGAAATGTGGTTAATTTTACCAGAAATGAAGGAAGGTTGAAAGATTATAATGCTTTAAATTTAAGTTTTAATTATCTTCCGAATCTGGGTAAAAAAGATGCTAAAGCATTTACTGTTTTTGTATTAAGTATTTCCAATGTGCTCGGAACCAAGAATATGTATGGATACAATTTTTCACAGGACGGATCCAGAAGTTCAGCTATTGTCCCACCAATTAATACCTTTGTTTTTGTAGGGGCATTTATAAGCTTTGGAGTAGACAAAACACAGGATGCCATCAATAATAACTTATAATAAATAACGAAAGGGATCATCCTACTGATGAAATACATACCTTTCGGTACATAAAACGAACCCTAAAAAATTAAGAAACAATGAAAAAGTATTTATTAAGTTTTGCTTTAGTTTGCATGAGCCTAACTGCTTTTGCTCAGTCTGATTACGAAAAAATAATGTCTGAAAAGATCGCAAAGATCGAAACCTGCAAAACACCAGAAGATTTCCAGGCATTAGCGAATGATTTCCAAAGGATAGAAAGTAAGGAAAGCGGGAAATGGCTACCAAGCTATTATGCTGCTTTTTCTTATATCCAGAAGGGTAGGGTAATGATGAGAGAAGGAAAAACCCAGGATCTGGATGAGGTGGCCAACCAGGCAGAAAAGCATCTTGCGAACGCACAGAATCTTGCGGGCGCCGATAATGCTGAGATTCATTTATTAAGAAAAATGGCTTATTCTTTAAGAATGATGGTCAATCCCCAGCAAAGGTATATGACAGACGGAATGAAGGCAGCTGAAGAACTTCAAATCGCTGAAAAGCTAGATCCAGGCAATCCCAGAATAGCTCTGATAAAAGCGGAAGATACTTATTTCACTCCGGAACAATACGGAGGAAGTAAAACAAAAGGCCTCGAAATGTTCAAGAAATCATTGGAGCAGTACAATGCCTATAAGCCAAAATCTTCCATGGATCCTAACTGGGGAAGAGGAGAGGCAGAATATTTTATAAGCCAGCCCGTAAAATAACAGCCTATAAAAAGAAAATAAAGTCTTCCCGATTCAGGAAGACTTTATTTTTGCCTTTCAGTAAAGGAAATTGACGGTTCAGTGAAAAATAATTTTTGGTACATTTATTATCCGCTAATTTTGAACCAAGAAATAAACTCATGAAACGCAAAAACCTTATTGTTCTGCTTTGGGTAACCATAGGAACAGCATTATTCTTCTTCCTGTTTTTTACAAAGGAGAAGACCATTGACAATCTAATGCTTTCCTTTCTTATTTCTGGTCTTTATTCTTTTGTGCTGGGGATGGGAAACGGCATGCTTAATGATTATTTAAATAAAAAGGTTCCATGGTCTGAAGCTACCACCAAAAGAGCCGTTATAAGCGTTATTTCGATCCTTATAGCCAATATTATTCTCGTCTATATTTGCAATTACATCAATTTTGTTCTTTTCCAGAAAGATGCAACGTCAGAAGAGTTCTTTTCTGGGAAATATAATTTCATCAACTGGTTCATGGTGAATATTGCTCTTCTTATCTCAGCTTTTCTTCATGCCAGGGGTTTCATGGAAGAGCTCAAAAAAACTTCTAAAAAAGAAGTAGTGGAACAAAAGTTGATTGCAAAATCTGCCAATGCACAGTTTGAAACCCTTAAAAATCAGCTCGATCCTCATTTTCTTTTTAATTCATTAAATGTATTAAGTGCCCTGATTGATGAAAATCCAAAACAGGCACAGAAGTTTACAGCTTCTATGTCAAAGATTTATCGCTATGTACTGGAGCAAAAAGATAAAGAACTTGTTACTGTGGAAGATGAAATAGAATTTGCAAAAACATACTGCGAACTGCTGAAAACAAGGTTTGAGGACAGTGTAGATTTTATTTTTGATGTCCGGAAAGAAGATTACAGGAGGTATGTCGTTCCGCTTTCTCTTCAATTGCTTCTTGAAAACTGTATCAAGCATAATTTTGCAACCTCTTCAAAACCATTGATTATAAAAGTTTTTTCGGAGAATGATACACTTTGTATTGAAAATAATCTGCAGGTTCGGGAACAGATTAAAGAAAGTGCCGGAATTGGACTTGCCAATATTGTACAAAGGTATTCACTGCTGACCAAAAGAAATGTTTTTATTGAGAAATCGGATGATTATTTTAAAGTGAAACTTCCGGTTCTATCAGATAAGCCTAACGTTGTCAGTATTAAACCTGAAGATGAAGATAAGGCCTATAAAAAAGCTCAGAAAAGAGTAAAAGAGATCAAAGGATTCTATGCCAATCTTATTTCATACTGCCTTGTTATTTCCTTTTTAATCTTTATCAATCTTTATACTCAGAGCCGTTATCATTGGTTTTGGTGGCCTCTTCTGGGTTGGGGATTTGGTGTTGCCTCTCATGCCTTCCAGGTATTCGGCATTGGAGAGTCCTGGCAGGAAAAGAAAATTCAGGAAATTATGGATAAACAAAAAAACAAAAACAATGGAAACGTTTGATGAAAATGATATTCGGTATCAGCAGGCTAAAAAACAGGTAGAGAGACTAAGAGGATTTTATGCTCATTTATTCTCTTACATTGGTGTAAATATTATAATTGCTTATTTCAATTATTCCAACCTGGACCCGGGAGAAAGCTATTTCCAGTTTAAAAACTTCTTTACAGCGATATTCTGGGGAGTAGGACTTATTGCTCATGCACTTTCTGTTTTTCTGCCAAGAATGGACTTTGCTAAGAAATGGGAAGAGAGGAAGATCAGGGAGCTGATGAACAAGGATAAAAAACTGTAAAATCGTTAAAAGCGAATCGTTATTTTGCTACTTTTAAGAATAAAAACAATAACAAATGAATCTACAAATCTTATTTTACGCTTCTATGGCGGCCTGGTTTCTTAGTGAAATCATCTATAAACAAAAATTGAAATCAGCAGATAAGGATCAGAAAAAAGATCAATCCACTCTCAGTATTCTTTGGATAGTTATCCTCTTTTCAATCGGAAGTGCTGTGATGGTGTCTCACATATCTGATTTTGTGATTACAGATTCAGTCTGGATTGTATATACCGGCCAGGCCCTCATTATCATTGGAATTGTATGCCGGTATCTTATCATCAGGTCTTTAGGTAAATATTTTACTGTAGATGTGACAATACGGGAAGATCATAAAATTAAAAAAGACGGGCTTTATCATTATGTGAGACATCCCTCCTATACTTTTGCATTGTTAACTTTCCTGGGACTAGGCTTATATCTAAATAACTGGATTTCCTTTGCCCTGGCGTTTATTCCTCCATGTATAGCATTTAGTTACAGGATTAAAATAGAGGAACAGGTGCTCATTGGACAGTTTGGTGATGATTATATACAATACAGGAAAGCAACAAAAAAGCTTATTCCATTTATTTATTGAATTTTAGGAGAAAAAACAATAATTAACTTTTAACCAGTACTTTATATTATATTTATTTGATATTTTAAATAAATAAAAAATGAAAAAAACGATAATTTCACTATTTGCTATTTTGCTTTTAGGATGTAATTCAAAAGGACAAGAAAATAAGGTTAGACTGACAGGAGATCAAGTTATTACAGAGTTAGAAAATCTTCATTTTTTTGGACTGACTGAAAAAGAAGATCTGGAAGAAAGTAAAGCTAATTTTAAGGATTCGTATGAGCGGCTTCATTTTTTTGAAGGTAAAGAAAGAGATGATAGTACGACATTTACTGACAATAGATTCTATTCTATTGACTGTGAGGTGCTATTTGAAAGCGAAGGATTAATTGAGTATTTAGAGATTGTAAGAAAAGCATTTGATAAGCTCGGATTAGAGCTTAAAGTAAGTGATGAATTCAGTAAACAAAATAAAAAACATTGGTTGCATAAGATAAAGCTAAATGGAAAAGAGTATATAGCCTATGATAATGATTTTGGTATGTATGACTGGGATATTTCGTTTGTCAATTTTATTAGAATGCTAAATGATCAATTAAGTATGCAAAATGCAGGGGAAAAATTTTATCCGATAAGATCGGGGAACGATGGAATGATGGTCTTACTTACAAAAGAGCAGTTTGACTTTGTAAGAGCCAATTATCCAAATGATAAGGATCATCCAAAGGAGCTTAGTGAATGGGAAAATATACGTCGGAATTAATGTAGGCTTTAAATGATTTTAAATATTTTATCTATATAAAAAAATCCCGATTTCAGTTGAGTCGGGATTTTTGCTATTCAGAAGGGATATTCGACGACTCAGTAAGATATAGTTGATTTGAAGGCGGTTTTCGTGATACATTTGATTCAAGAAAATAAATAATCAAAATTCAATAGTATGGAAACATTATCATTCGACAAGGAAAATCTGACTTATAAAAAAGCAGTAAGACGTGTAAAAGAATTAAAGGCATTCTATGGGAATCTGACTTCCTATTGTTTAGTAATCCCATTTTTATTTGTTTTAAACCTTTTAACATCACCTGACCACTTATGGTTCTACTGGCCTATGCTTGGATGGGGGATAGGTATTATTGTTCACGCCATAAACGTCTTTGGAATAGGGAAAGAATGGGAGGAAAGAAAAATAAAAGAGTTAATGGAAACAGACAAAAGAAATCATGGAAAAGTACTTTAATAAAAATACAATGGAATATAGCCAGGCCTACGAACGCGTCAAAAGATTGAAGAGTTTTTATAAAAACCTTGCATGGTTTTGCGTTATCGCAGGGATTTTGTTTTTCAATGATTATTTTGAGCACGGAACAATTGATTTTTCTCCTTTTCATGGATCGATCCTTTTGCTTATATGGGGAATAATATTAGCTATGAAAGCAGTCAGGCTATTTATTTTTGACTCCGAATGGGAACAAAGAATATTAGACAAGCAACTTCATAAGGGTAAGCCGAAAATATAGTTCAAAACCGGATTCTTTTATCTACTTTTAATGCTGTAATTTGAAAAACTAAAACCGTTATTTATGATCAAAACTGTCATCATTGAAGATGAAAAACCAGCTTCAAGAAAATTGGAGCGGATGTTGAGTATATTTCCTGATATACAGGTAATTGCAAAAATAGAATCGGTAGAAGAAGGTGTTTCTTGGTTTTCTGAAAATGAACATCCGCAACTGATCTTTTCAGACATTGTTTTAGGAGATGGATTGTCTTTTGATATTTTTGAAAAAGTTTCATCAAAAGGATTCATCATCTATACGACGGCTTTTGATCAATATACTCTTAAAGCCTTTAAACTGAACAGTATTGATTACTTATTAAAACCAATTCTGGAAGATGATCTGGCAGGAGCTATAGATAAATTTAAATCTTTTCTTCCTTCCGGGAACCCGGTTAGTTCTGAAGAAATTAAACAGCTGATAAAAAAGGACAAATCCACCCTTTCCAGAATTTTGGTGAAAATAGGATATAACCTGAAAATTATTCAGACCAGTGAGGTAAGTTGTTTTTTCAGTGAAAATAAGATTGTTTACCTTCAGACACGGGAAAGAACATACCCTTCAGATTTTACACTTGATGAACTGGAAGAGACATTGGATGAGAAAAAATTCTTCCGTGTGAACAGGCAATTTATCGTTAACTCTGATTATATCAGAAATATTCATACTTCTCCAAATTATAAGGTTGATCTGGAATTCCAGCCGGGAGAGGAAATTACGATAAGCCGGGATCGTGTGAAAGATTTTAAAGAGTGGCTGGTAGGCTAAAATAAAAGATTTTGATATTCAGTTATCAATATTAACTATTTGTAATCTATTAGGTTAGAATTAGTGTCTTCAAGTTGTTTGATATGAAGAGACAACACGCCACTACCAATTGGAAAGCTATTTGAGCCAGGTTGAAATTTCTTCTTTGAAGAATTTTGAATAGGACAATAAGCTCTTATATTAAAAACTAATACATGTATTTATAAAATGCAATTCATGGAATTTTTATTCTGGATTCTTAAGTTCTTCGTTGATATTTTTTATCCTTAAAATACAACGTTGATTTTAAATAAAGGCAATGATTTATAATGGATTATATTAAATCAATTAAACAATTTTCTGAATACTCATTTCCTCAAACAAAAGATAAACCCGAAACAAAGTGCTCCGGGTTTATTATATATTATTTAGTCTTAATTTTTGGTGAGTATACTGAAAATTTTATATTATGCAATAACTCCGCTTCCTATCAATTCATCCTCCATATACCATGATGCAAACTGTCCTTCAGCAATTGCAGACTGCGGATTTTCAAATTCTATATAAAAAGCATCTTCAAACTGGTATAGCGTAGCCTTTTGAAGAGGCTGTCTGTATCGGAACCTGGCCATTACTTCCATGGATTCACCATTGGAAAGTCTTAGGTCCTCTCTCACCCAATGAAGTTCAGGATTATTTATTTTTAAAGCTTTTTTATGCAGTCCTGGGAAGCTATGACCTTCTCCTACGAAAATAATATTGTTTTCGATGTCTCTGGACACGATAAAACAGCTTTCTTTATGTCCGCCTATACCAAGCCCCTTACTTTGGCCGATCGTGAAAAATTGAGCTCCCTGATGCTTTCCGATTACCTTTCCGTCAGATTTTTTATAACTGATCTTTTGTGATAAATACTGGAGTTCTTCTTCCTTCGAGGAAAATGAAGGCTTTTCTTTCGAAAATAAAGGAGAATCGCTGAAAATTTCTACAATTTCACCTTCTTTTGGCTTGAGTTGCTGCTGTAAAAACTGAGGAAGACTTACTTTACCTATAAAACATAGTCCCTGAGAGTCCTTTTTATCCGCTGTTACCAGCCCGATTTCTTTTGCGATTTCCCTAACTTCGGGTTTTGTAAGTTCACCAATAGGAAACAAAGCCTTTGACAATTGATCCTGACTCAGCTGACAAAGGAAATAGGATTGGTCCTTGTTGTTATCTTTACCTGCCAGTAAATGAAAAATTTCCTTTCCGTTTTCATCAAAAGTTGAGGTTACCCTGGCATAATGTCCTGTCGCAACTTTATCCGCGCCCAAAGACATTGCTGTTTTCATAAAAACATCAAATTTAACCTCTCTGTTGCATAGTACGTCAGGATTCGGGGTTCTCCCTTTTTCATATTCTGCAAACATGTAATCGACGATACGTTCCTTATAAAGATCACTCATATCAATAACCTGGAATGGTATTCCAAGCTTCTGAGCTACCATTAACGCGTCATTACTGTCCTCTATCCAGGGACATTCATCTTCTAATGTTACGGAAGCATCATTCCAGTTCCTCATAAACAAAGCCACTACTTCATGCCCTTGCTGTTGCAGCAAATAGGCTGTAA
The DNA here is from genome assembly GCF_039645525.1 of Chryseobacterium sp. Chry.R1. Taxonomy (NCBI): domain Bacteria; kingdom Pseudomonadati; phylum Bacteroidota; class Flavobacteriia; order Flavobacteriales; family Weeksellaceae; genus Chryseobacterium; species Chryseobacterium sp. Chry.R1. The sequence goes on along the minus strand of NZ_CP151793.1, from coordinate 1,023,302 downwards.
CGCTAGAATCTACACCTCCGGAGAGGCCTACTACTATTTTCATTATATTTCAATTTTACGAAACTCTTAACGGGAGTTCTTAGTTTGATCCGGCAAAAATACAACTAAAAAGATTCGCAAAAAAACCATAATTTTAAGCATTGATAAAAACGATGGTAATATAAAATCCCGGAATTTTAAAGGGTTATGAGTTCGCAGGAAAGCAATTGCATATTATCTTTATTAATAATTAAATATCAGAGTATGAAAAACATAATTATTCCATTGATGCTGATGTGCTCAATATCAATATTTTCCCAGGTCACAGTGGGAGCTCCCTCAATGACTGAAAACAACAGATGGACTTTCGGAGGCGGGATCGGTTTAGGTTTTGGAAGCAACAGCGCATTTTCTCTTCAGGCAGCTCCGAGGATAGGATACCGGTTAACAGATGATCTTGAAGCGGGAGTATTGGGAAGTGTTTCCTGGCAGACATCAGACTATTATAGATCAACGATGTTCGGGGTTGGTCCTTTTGTGAATTACTATTTCGCAAGATCCTTTTATGTAGGGGCGAATCTTCAACATTATTTTATAAATTATCATGATAAATTTTATGATTATAAAGATAACCGGGAAGAAACGGCACTATATCTGGGAGGAGGATATATGCAAAGGATAGGAGGGAATTCCTTTATGCAGCTGGGATTGATGTACAATGTTTTATGGAAAGAGAATTCAAGTGTTTTTTCAAGTGGATTGGTTCCGAACATTGGATTCGTTGTGGGATTGTAGTTTTATTGAGGTGCTTTAATCAATATCATTAAATATTACAGGAATGAAGGTCGAAAATTTTTCAACTAATGGTTTGATAAGTTTCATTAAAAATACTTATCCTGTATCAGATTTTACTGCCAATCTTATTGCCGACAATTTTGAACCTGTAATTTTACCGAAACATCAGCTTACCTTAAGAGAAGGAAGCATTAATTCTGATTATATTTTTCTCGAGACAGGCTACATGCGTTCATATGTGTTGGATATTGATGGAAATGAGGTAACAACGAATATATTCAAGCCTAATGAAATGGTTTTTGAAGTAGAATCTTATTTTCAAAGAAAACCGTCAAATGAAAATATTGAAACAATTACAAGATGTATTGTCTGGATTGGAAAATACGAAAAATGCCAACGACTTTTTCATACCTTACCAGAGTTTAGAGAATTTGGAAGAGCTATTTTGGTGAAAGGATTTACGGAGCTTAAACAACGTACCGTTTCCATGATTAAAGAAAAATCCGAAAGGAGATATGAAAATTTATTATTAGAATCGCCAGATATTTTCCGGAATGTTCCTTTAAAATTTATTGCATCTTATCTTGGAATTACAAATACTTCTTTAAGCCGGTTGAGAAGATAATATAAAAAATTGCCAATTGGTAATTTTTTTATAAAGTATGAAGCTGAAATTTGCATAATAAATGATACATTATGCAAACAGAAAACATTCAACAGACGGGCTTGGAAAAGCGTATCGCGCTTATTCTGATCTTTTGGGGAGCAGGAAGTTTTTTATTAGGTTTTTTTAATATTTTCAGCCTTATTCCGCGCCTGCTTTTTGGCGTCTTAATTGCTTCAATACTTTTGGTCTTGATTATTATTTATCAGTCCAAACCTTCTTTTAGAACTTTCTCCGACTCTATTCCTTTAAAGGGGATTGCTCTTTTTCATGTTTGGAGAATTTTTGCGGGCTGGATTTTTATTTCATATACTGGAAAACTGTCAGAAACATTTATTAATAATGCGGCTTATGGAGATATTATTTCAGGAATCCTTGCTGCCACCGTTTTTGTTTTCGGACGTACCAAGCTAAGCTATTATATTTTCAATATTATTGGCTCGCTAGATTTTATTATTGCTGTAGGAACGGGGGTTTTTCTTACCATTACAGAAAATAATGAAATGGCTCCGATTATTCAGTTACCGTTAATCATGATTCCGCTATTTGGAGTTCCTCTTTCCGGCTTTACCCATTTTATTTCTTTAAAGCGTCTTTTAAAAATGAAGAATAAAAAGCTTTCAGATATTATTGAATGACAGCTAATAAAATTTTAAATAATAAAAAAGCACGGAAAATACTTCCGTGCTTTTTATTTTAACAAAATTATTTATTTATTGAGAAGACTTTTCAGTCGTCTTTTTGGTCTTTTGAGCCTTGCCGGTTAATCCGTCTTTAGCTTCATTTACATCAAGAACAATTGTTTCTCCTTCATTTAATTGCTTGTTTACCAGCATTTCTGCCAATAAATCCTCAATGTATTTCTGGATTGCTCTTTTCAATGGTCTTGCACCAAAATCTTTATCCCATCCTTTTTCAGAAATAAAATCTTTAGCTGCTTCAGTTAAATCGACTTTATATCCTAATTTATCAAGTCTGGTGTAAAGCTTATTTAATTCAAGATCAATGATTTTCTTGATATCAGTCTGTTCAAGAGAGTTAAAGATCACAATGTCATCAATTCTGTTCAGGAATTCAGGAGCAAATGCTTTCTTAAGGGCATTTTCAATTGTGCTTCTTGCTCTGTTGTCTGTATTTGACTTCTTAGCAGAAGTTCCGAATCCTACACCATCTCCAAAGTCTTTAAGGTCTCTTGTTCCGATGTTTGAAGTAAGAATAATGATCGTGTTTCTGAAATCAATTTTTCTACCTAAACTATCTGTAACGTGCCCTTCATCCAGAATCTGTAATAAGATATTGAATACATCAGGGTGAGCTTTTTCAATCTCATCAAGTAGAACTACTGCATAAGGTTTTCTTCTCACGGCTTCAGTAAGCTGACCTCCTTCCTCATATCCAACATATCCCGGAGGCGCACCTACCAATCTTGATACGGCGAATTTTTCCATATATTCACTCATATCAATTCTGATCAATGCTTCATCTGAATCGAAAAGTTCTCTTGCCATTACCTTGGCAAGCTCAGTCTTACCAACACCGGTTGTTCCTAAGAAGATAAATGTTCCGATCGGACGATTTGGATCTTTAAGACCTGCTCTGTTTCGTTGAATAGCTTTAACTACTTTTCTTACAGCATCTTCCTGTCCGATAACTTTTCCGTTCAGGTTGTTGTCCATCTGAGCTAATTTATCAAGCTCATTTTTACCAACTTTGGTTACAGGAACACCACTCATCATGGAAACTACCTCTGCAACGTTTTCTTCTGTAACCGTTTCTTTTTTCTCTTTTACATCCTTATCCCACTGATCTTGTGCGGCATTAAGCTCCATTTGAAGTCTTTCCTCCTCATCTTTAAGCTTTCTGGCTTCAAGATAATCTTGAGCTTTTACAGCTTTCTGCTTCATTTCTTTGATGTCTTCAATTTTCTTTTCGAATTCAATGATTTCGGTAGGGACTTTCATGTTTTTGATATAAACACGGGAACCTGCTTCGTCCATTGCATCAATCGCTTTATCCGGTAGGAAACGATCTGTAATATATCTTGATGTAAGATTCACACAAGCCAATATGGCTTCTGGTGTATAAATCACATTATGATGCTCTTCATACTTATCTTTGATCTGATTTAAAATCTGAATGGTTTCGTCAATAGAGGTAGGCTCTACCATTACTTTCTGGAATCTTCTCTCTAATGCTCCGTCTTTTTCAATATATTGACGGTATTCATCCAAAGTAGTGGCTCCGATGCATTGAATTTCTCCTCTTGCAAGAGCCGGCTTAAACATATTGGAGGCATCGAGACTTCCTGTAGAGCTTCCTGCACCTACAATAGTGTGAAGTTCGTCAATGAATAGGATAACATCCCTGTTCTTTTCCAATTCCGTCATGATCGCCTTCATTCTTTCCTCGAACTGACCACGGTATTTCGTTCCTGCTACTAAACTTGCAAGATCCAGTGTGATCACTCTTTTACCAAAAAGAACTCTGGAAACCTTTTTTTGCTGGATTCTTAAAGCTAATCCTTCTGCAATAGCAGATTTACCCACTCCGGGCTCTCCGATAAGAAGGGGATTGTTTTTCTTTCTGCGGGAAAGAATCTGAGAAACCCTCTCGATTTCTTTCTCACGTCCGATTACAGGATCCAATTTCCCATCTCTTGCTAAAGATGTAAGGTCTCTACCAAAATTATCCAGCGTAGGAGTTTTGCTCTTTGCAGCGCCTAAATTTCCTGCCGGTTTTCTCATCTGCTCAAATTCTTCTCTTTCATCATCATCATCATAAGCACTCATCTGAGGTGATTGTCCGGAATTTTTAAGCATTGTCTGGTATTCTCTTGAAACGCCTTCATAGTCGATATCGTAAGCGCCTAATATATTTGAGGTGGGATCTTCATATTTATAAAGAATACCTAAAAGTAAATGAACGGTATTAATTTCATTACTTTTGTATTGTCGGCATTCTAACTCTGCACGTTTAACGGCATGATCTGCCATTTTCGTGAAAGAAATATTGGTTACCTCCTCAGAAATAGGATTAAGACTTGCTGTATTTAGAGTTTCAATTTTTCTTCTGATTTGTGTTAAATCGGCATTAAGGTTTTGAAGGATTTCTTTTGCAGAGTTTTCTGTTTTTATAATACCTAAAAGTAGATGTTCTGTATTAAGAAATTCACTTTTCAGCCTTTTAGCTTCATTTTTGCTCTGTTTGAACACTTGGCTCAAACCTTGTGAAAACTTATAATCCATAATATATCTCAATTAGAATAAAGATAGAATTATCTTTTATTCATTATTCTAAATTACAAATATTTTACCAAAAATCAATTAATGACTTTATGGCAGAAAAAAGTTTTATTATCTTATTGAAAATGACTAAGTTTGTGTCCCTTAAATTTTTCTTATGAACCCCGAAATTGCTGCTTATATTGGATATTCTGCTTCACTTTTTCTTGTGTTGAGCTTTATATTGAAAGATGTAAGAAAAATTAGAATCGTAAATATGATCGGCTGTATTTGTTTTGTCATTTATGGTATCTTTAACGGAATGCTCTGGCCGGTTATTATACCCAACGGATTGATCTGTATCATACAGATTTACCATTTAATGGCCGGAAAGAAAAGTTAATGGAAAAAAAGATAATTACATCTGCTTTTAGTAATCTGTATACAGATCAGCGAATAGAAAAGGTCTGTCACACCTTGTATGAAAACGGATACTCCCTGGAACTGATCGGAAACGACTGGGGAGGGGCTGAGAAAATCACAAGACCTTATCCTTTCTCAAGGATTATGCTGGTTTCTAAAAGTTTAAAGACGGCTTATTTTGAATTCAACTGGAAATTGTACAAAGAACTGAAAAAGAAAGCAGATAAGAATACCATTCTTCATGCTAATGATATTGACGCTCTTCTTCCCAATTATCTTATCGCAAAAAAATTAAAAATTCCTTTAATTTTTGACAGTCATGAAATTTTTTCCGAAATGCCAGCCATTCAGGGCAAAATGTCACAAAAAATATGGCGTTACCTGGAAAAAAAAGTACTTCCTAACTTAAAATTCATGATAACAGCCAGCGGAAGTTATGCAAAATGGTTTAAAGAAAAATATCATGTAGAGGCTACAGTGGTACAAAATGCACCCAAAAAAATAAACTTTCCAATAGATATTCCCGATAATAAGCCTAAAGTATTTTTATACCAGGGTGCAATAAATCCTTTTAGGGGAATTGATAAAGCAATTCTGGCTATGCATCATATTGATGATGTTGTTTTCAAGATTGCAGGAGATGGTCCCAAAAAGAAGGAATATGAAGAGCTGGTAGCTCGTGAGAATCTACAGCATAAAGTTGAGTTTTTGGGCAAGCTTGTGCCTGAAGATCTAAGAAAAATTACTCTTACCGCAGATGTGGGGATGAGTATCGAGGAAAACGGCGGGGACAGCTACTTATACTCCCTTCCGAATAAAGTCTTGGACTGTATTCAGGCAAGGGTTCCATTAATTATGGCTGATCTCCCTGAAATGCGTAATATAAGAATGCAGTTTGATGTTGGTGAGATCATTAAGGACCATCAGCCGGAAAATATTGCAGATGCTGTTTTCAGAATTTTAAATAAGGGAAGAAAGGGTTATCAGGATGAATTGAAAAAAGCCTCGGAATTGCTTTGTTGGGAAAATGAAGAACTAAAACTTCTGGAAGTTTTTAGAAAGGCATCTCAATAAATTATCTTTACAAAAATGGTATCTTTGCATAAAGAATTGTTAAAAGATGACCATTAAAGAAAAACAGCAGGAAATAATAGACGAATTTGCATTTCTTGACGATTGGGAGCAGAAGTATGAATATATTATTGACCTTGGTAAAGAATTGAAAGGGCTTTCAGAAGACAAGAAAACAGATGCTAATCTTATTAAAGGATGCCAGAGTAAAGTATGGATTGATGCTGAATTTAAAGACGGCAAACTTTATTTTGATGCTGATTCTGATGGTATTTTACCAAAAGGAATTGTTTCTCTTCTGGTTAGTATTTACAGCGGGCATTCTACACAGGAAATTCTGGATTCGGATTTCCAGTTTATTTCAGAGATCGGACTTCAGGAGTTTCTTTCTCCTTCCAGAGCCAATGGACTAATGGCAATGACTAAACAGATTAAATTTTATGCAGTTGCCTATCAACTGAAGTCGTAGTTGTGACAAGAATTTTAGCATATCGTTTTTCCGCTTTTGGCGACGTTGCGATGACAGCGCCCGTTTTTCGTGAATTCCTTGAACAAAACCCTGATGTAGAAATCGTAATGGTTTCCAGAAAAAATTTTGAAAGCTTGTTTTCAGATATTCCCAACATTATTTTTAAAGGAATTAACCTGGATGATTATAAGGGTTTTTTTGGATTAAACAGATTGGCCAATGAGTTAATCAGAGAATTTCATCCGGATTTCATAGCTAATTTGCATGATGTAATCAGGACGAAGGTTCTGGATAAAATTTACAGGAGAAAGGGATACAAAGTATTCAAGATCAATAAAGGAAAAGAAGAAAAGGAAATTCTTACCGATGTCTGGAATCTGGATAAAGTACAACTGAAAAAAACCGTCGAGCGATATGCAGACGTATTCCGGGAAATGGGGTTTAAAGTGAACCTATCCAATAAATTAAGGCCATCAATACAGCAAAAGTCCGGGATCGGGTTTGCTCCTTTTGCACAGCATAAAGGAAAGATGCTTCCTTTGGATAAATCCTATGAACTCGTTAAAATTTTAGCCCAAAAAGATAAAATATATTTCTTCGGAGGCGGGAAAAATGAAACAGAAACCCTGGAAAGATGGGAACGTGAAATTCCGAATACCCAAAGTCTTTCCGGGAAATTAAACCTTAAACAGGAGCTGGATACAATTGCAGAACTTAAACTGATGATCTCAATGGATTCTGCCAATATGCACCTTGCCAGCCTTGTGGGAACAAGATGCGTTTCTATCTGGGGATCTACACATCCATATGCCGGCTTTTTAGGGTTTGGACAGAGTGAAGATGATGTGGTGCAAATTAAAGATTTAACATGCCGGCCTTGTTCAGTATTTGGAGATAAGGAATGTTTCAGAGGAGATTGGGCATGTCTGGAAGAGCTTAATATTCAGAAAATCATTGAAAAAATCTGATGAAATGAAAATTACAATCTGCATTCCTGTCTATAATTTTGATGTCCGGGAATTAGTTTCTGATTTAGGAAAAGAAATTACAGCAAAGGCTTTTAATGCAGAAATCATATTAATCGATGATCGGTCTGAAGAACAATTTAAACAGATTAATAAAGTCCTAGAAGATGAGGTAGAAAAATTGATCTATCTGGATAAAAACATTGGGAGATCAAAAATCCGCAATCTGTTTCTTTCCTATTCAAAGGGAGATTATTTACTTTTTCTTGATTGTGACGGTAAAATAACAAGTGACCGTTTTCTAGAAAATTACATAGAATTTATAAAAGAGAATCCGGATACAAAGGTGATCTACGGAGGGCGAGTTGTCTCAGAATCACCGGTTGATCAAAACCATTATTTAAGATGGAAATTTGCCGTAGAGCGTGAGAATTTACCGGTTTCGCTTCGTGTGGAAAATCCTTACTTGAGCTTCCAAACAAATAATTTTATCATTGATCGGAATATCCTCAAGAAAGTTCCGTTTAATCCCGAATTTCAAAGCTATGGGTACGAAGATCTGTTATTTGCAATGGACTTAAAATCCAGTCATATAAAAATTAACCATCTACAGAATCCTGTATTCAACAATGATGTAGAAGATAATCAACTCTACCTAGAAAAAGTAAAAGAATCGGTAGGTAGTTTATCTCAAATGCTTCAAAACAAACAACTCATTGCAAAACTTTCCGAAATTAAACTGGTAAAAGCGTACAAGGCTATAAAAAGGCTTGGTTTAAAAAGCTTATTTACCATTTTCTTTAGGGTTAGCAGGCCAAGGATAGAGCGTAAGCTTTTAAAGGGAAATACCAACCTTAAATACCTTGATTTTTATAAGCTGGGATTACTACTGAATGTAGCGGATATCTGAAAGATTTTCCTTATCAGAATCATTTCAGGTAAAAATAAAACATTGACAAAAATGCCAATGCTACGATTAAAAATTAATTATCTTATTACTTCAAGAGGAGCGCCTTTTTTTGGACGATGAAGTACCAATTCATAGATTTCTGTACTTTTGTCTTTAAGTTTTGCCTGCAAAGCTGATTCATCTTTATTTTTTTCATCAGTCCTGATTAAAGCAACCATTCTTCCATTGCCATAAAAAACCATTTTATAATTGTCTATCGGTAAAACTTCAACGATATTCTGAATCGTTTCCGATGTTTCTGCCTGGTCCTTTTTGCTCTCAGCAGAAGAAAGATATAAGGCCTTGTCAATTTCGGCATCTCGGACTTTTGTTTTTGTGAGAAAACTACCAATATCTTTTTTCTGCAGAATTTCCCTGAAATGATTATAAGTCTCTAAGACCTCTTTCAGAAGAGCATCTTTATCTTCATTCAACAGAACAGCGGAGTGGGACCATCCTGATACCTGATAGGGAACATCAGAAGTAAAATCCCAGGATTGAGTAATCTCTTTTGTGGGCTTACTGGTTTCTGCATTAAACTTACAATCTACTATTACCTCATAGTCAGGGGAATCAAATGAAGCATACTTTAAAATTCTGAATTTATAATATTTAAGCTCGTTTTCATCCAGTTCTTTATCCGACTTCAAAATAACTTTAACGGTTTGTTTTCCCGGACCTAAAATTTCACGATTAATAGGCAAGGTCAACGATGTTCCGCCGTTTTTGTAATAATAGGCAACCAGGATATCATTAATGTAAACCTGAAAATCGCCAGCTGCATCAAGGCTTAATGCATATAAAGGTTGAGAAGCCATATTTTGTGTTGTTTTTTTTTCGTAATTACTTTTGTTTGATGGAGATGTATGAGACGTTGTGTCTTTTTTTTGACAGCTTATCATGTTGAATAGCAATAAGCCAAATAATATCTTTTTGTTCATTGTATTAATATTTATGTTCTTCTCCGGCTCCAAATGTCATGCTGACTGGATTTCCGGAGTAGCTTGGGATCAGTTTAAAAGGATCAAGTGTTTCCGGAGCTTTATTTTTGGAGTTCCTCTTCATGGAAAATTTGTAATAAACAGTAACCATAAGTCCTGAGAACTTGGTTGTAAAGTCAAATTTATTATCCCAATCGAAATTAGGGCTTGCTGTAATTTTGAATGAACAGTCTGCTCTTACCCCGGCCTGAAGCTCTACCTCAGGAAACTTATTGATCTGCTTAGCGCTCATGGTAAGGCCCAGTTCAAGTTCAAGTTTCCCTCCCAGTGTTCCGGAAAGGGTTAAATCGGTATCGAATTTATTGCCTTCTTTTGCATCATTCCATTTTACATAGGCTTCCTCGATTGCCAGATTTGCATAAAATATCAAATCAATACGATAGGTAATGCTTAAGGCATTCATGGATATTTTTTCAATGAGCCAGGTCGTTAGGTCCAGGAAAGTAATAAACTTTCCATAAACAGGAATTTTATCAGCTAAGGCCAATAAATCAATTTTAAGCTCTCCACCAATGAGGGGAGAACATTTTACCTTTCCGGCAAGTTCAAGGCCAACAAAATCCCCTGTTTTTGCAAATTTCCAGCTAATCCCTGCTGATGGGGCAGGAGGGAGGAGTGAAAGGCTCATCATGCTCCTTCTTCCTGCCAGTGAAGGAGGAAGGGATTCTGCTCCCTTTCTGGCCTCTTTTGCTCCTGCAATATCATCTACCGTATCATAAACCGATTTTAAAATGCCCAGCATTTTACGGTACTTTTCGGCAAATTTCCAACTGAGTTCATGGGAGACACCACCATTATATGAGACCTTGGCAGAAAGTCCAAAATTCCCTTTCATGTCTCCCATGTAACGGTTAGCAGAAGTGGCAATTTTTTTTTGTCCGTCTTTGATATTTTTGTTTTCGTTTCTCTCTTCTCTTCTTAAGTCGGCCAGGGCAACAACATCCCCTTTTGTTTTAAGGTCTCCTACTGAGATGGTGTCTCTTGTTGCTTTACTTTCCGTACCATAGATATTATAGGTTGGCTCAGAATTTCCGTACCAAACAGGGTCGGAGGTATTGTAAAGGAAGTTTAGTGACCATTCTACATCCGGGAATATCCTGATTTTAACAAGTTGATTAGGATACCGACAAGTAGAAACAGGGACAAAATACGTTTGTATTTTTTCTTTTGATAGCCAGAAGTAATTGACCAGCCAGGATTCTGCCACAGGAATATCATTGAATTCTTTATCTCCGATAGCTGTAGTTTTGTTGTAAATGTAGGAAAGGTTCAGTTGGAGTTTATTTTCTCCAATAAAGCTGTAATCCTCATTCTCTTTCCATCCCTGTACATCTGCTACATTTCCTGACGGGGCTTTCGTTTCATCAGCGTAAGCATCAGTATCATTTGCTTGTGTGGGATCATTTTTTACGGATAGTACTTTATTTGTATAATGGGGAACCAGAACAGTATCTAATAAAAAAACATGTTGCGGGATATTATGTTTTTGGTCTTTAGGAAGTAAAACTCCCGTACACAAAACATTTTTATTCTGAAGGTTATCCAGGGTTATGCTTATTTTTTTCTTTGTTTTGTCTCCTGTTACAAGGTCAAAAGTATTTCGTGTATTGTCTATCCTGTCTTTGGCATCTTCATCAAATATAACATAGGGAGATCGTTTTTTATCATCCTCATCGGCTATCGTTATTTTGCTGTATCCGCAGGGATCATATTCTTTTTTAAGATATTCAATGTCTCCTATATATTGAATCTGATTATTTTTTTGTTTTTCAAATTCACCGAAAAGGGCACTCATATCATTATAAGGGACCACTAAGTCAGGAGAAGTGTTAAAGATCCATTTTCCTTTTTCCATTCTTCCCCAGTTTGAAGTGTCTTTTTCAGAATCATATTCACCTTCCTGGGTAAGAAAACCTTTCGGTAGAAGAACAGGTCCTGTGAATCCTACATAACCTTTTAACCTTAGAAAGAACTTTTCATCCTTCTTTTCTTTATTGTGATTTTTTTGCCATTCGGTATTCAACTGAAACTTTAAAGATTTTACCGTGTTGTAAACGAATGGTCCCGGATTGGTAATTTCAATTCTTTGCTGTTTGGAAACGACCTTACCTTTGTTAATAAGCTCAACATCAAAAATGAACTTTGAAAGGCTATTGTTCCAGTCGGGAAGCATATGCGTATAAACTTCTACATCTACTGTTTGCCCATACAACGCTTTTTTTTCGTTATTTGTCAAAGGAATATACCCTCCTTTAGGAAATTTAAAATGACAGTATAAGACCTGTGGTTTATCAATAACAACCACTCTCATGGCTTCTGTACCATCTGTTTCAGGGAAATTACTATAAGGGATTAACAGATAAATGACTCCAATACTTTTTGCACTTGACTGAATGTCACCGGTAGTGAATACTTTGTTGTTTCCTTCAAATATTTTGTAATCCTTGTTTTCTTCGTTTTGGGCTTTTATTGTTGTAAAAAAGTCATTCGGCCCAAGGTTTGGGTAAAGTTGTTTAAATGATGTCCAGATATGCTCTCTTATAAGGAACCACTTTACTTCCTTCATTGTAGATTCCGGATTTCGGGTTCCTTTTCCCAGGCAGGTTTTATCCAGATAAGCGGTAAATGAGTTTCTGGCAGGGCTTAGTTCCACAATGGATCCGGAACCATACTTCCTGACGTTTTCTTTGGGCTCCTTGATCAGAGCTTTTTTAATCCCAGCTGTACCCATACTTAAAATCCAAATTTATAAAACTCCTGCGTATCATGCTGTGATATATTGATAACAGGATTTACATGTGACTGAAGCTCTTCATCTGCCTTTTTTATATTGCTTTTGGAAGGTTCTCCAATTTGTCCGGTTTTAATGATGCTGATGCAATCTTTACCACCGATAGGACATGTTGCTTTGCTGTCTTCCAGTAAAACATAGCCATCAGGTGGAGAGTATTTTTCTTTTTCATAATAACCACTCCATTCAGTAACAACAGCTACACAGGGTGTATTGAGCTTTTTTTTGCATGAACCAAAGCTGTTTTTTTCAAAAGTAGATCCTATATCTTTATGTGTTGCAGCCAGTTTAGAGCTGCCATTAAGGTCATTGATGAAGAATTTTTGCTGTGTAAGTACCTTTAATGTATCGGGAGTAGTACCAAACTGACATTGGCACAAGGCTCCCTGTACTACTTTCTCTTTTAAAGACATATTAATGTAATTTGTGTGGTTTGTAAAATTAGTGTTTTTTATACAAATGGATTTTTACCAGTCATTTTCATATATGTTTTTATAAAATCCCCATTTGTTAGGTTCTGAAACTACAAGTCCGCCCGTAATAAAAGGGCTATCCTTACTTAGTTTCTTATCAGAATACTCTCCGTTATAGAGCTGAAACTGATTGTAGCTGATTCTTTTAATTAATTTTTTTTCCCCTGAATAATCCCTGGTTAAAACTTCAAAATACGCCCTGGTATGCATTGGAAAATGATGATATACATCCAAATCAAAGGTGACTTTAAGAGACATCCAATATGCATCTTGATTAAAAGCATTTGCCGGAATAAAATATAAGTCCGCAGGTATTTCTTCACTTTTGAATTCAATAATAAAAGAATGATAATCTGTCGGGATCTTTTGAATGGTCTGAATTCCGGGGAATCTTAGAGGATTCTGATAGGGAATTACAGCCAGAAATAATGCGGTTGATGTTTTTCTGGTGTCTCCATAATCAATGAATTTAGGGTGAAAAAAGAGATTCCAGAACCAGTCATAATGCAGGCCGTTCTCTAATTCTTTCTTATTTTCCATTTTATGGTCAACAGCGGATAAGAATTTCTCCAATGGGTGCCCCGAATACTTTTCAGATAATTTTAACTTCTCGTGGGACCATCGGGTTTTAATTTCATCAAAATTTGTAATTTCATTAGTGCCCGTTCCTTTTTCATTGATTTGGGTCTGGACAGGATATAGGGATTTCGAAATGGATTCAGCCAATAGCTCGCTAATGTTATCGGCTTGATGCTGATTAAAGTAGATGTTTTTTTTATCAATTGTCAGAAAACCTTTCCCGTATTCGAGGTTTAATTCAGTAGTAATTTCATAATCAACCCTTTTATCCAGCATTTCTTCATCATTTGAAAAATACTTTATTGAAACTCCATACTTTCTTGAGGGGAGCCCTAAAGGGTTTATTCTCAAAGTATTTAATCGTCTTAATATTTCTTTTTTTGATAATATAACATCCATAGCAAAAACATTTTAACCTATCAGACATGTGTTGTGTTGATCAAATTTAATGAATTGAATTGAAAAGACTTGAAAATTTAAGGAATTAAGGTAAGATCAAAAAAGAAAGATCTCCCAATTTCTTGAGAGATCTTCTGTGGGTCCTGAGGGATTCGAACCCCCGACCCTCTGGGTGTAAACCAGATGCTCTGAACCAACTGAGCTAAGAACCCGAATTTTTTTGAAAGGTTTCGTTTCCTTTTCTGTGGGTCCTGAGGGATTCGAACCCCCGACCCTCTGGGTGTAAACCAGATGCTCTGAACCAACTGAGCTAAGAACCCTCTATACTTGTTTTCTCGTTTAGAGTGGTGCAAATATACGACTTATCTGGAAATCTCCAAATTTTTTTCTAAAAATTCTCCTACTACAAAGTTGCTTCCGCCAATAAAAATCATTTCGCCATTTGTACATTCTTGTTTTGCAGATAAATACGCTTCCTGTACAGAATCAAAAATTTTATAAATTATTTTTGCATTGATAAGCAAATCTTCATAATCTTTCGGATGACGTCCTCTGTGAATCGATGGTTTTGCAAAATAGAATGTAGAATTTTCAGGTAATAAACTCATCACTTCATCTATTTTTTTATCATTGACAAAACCTAAAATGACATGTTTTTTACAGTCAATGGAATTAAGCTGCGAGAAGACCTGTTCCAGACCAGCTTGGTTGTGCGCTGTATCACAAATAGTAAGCGGGGTTTTTGAAAATTCAAACCACCTGCCGATAAATCCGGTATTCTCATGAACATGCAATAATCCGTCTGTAATGTTTTTCTCAGAAATTTCAACATTCAGTTTTAACAACTCATCAGTTAACGCTAAAACCACCCTGATGTTTTTCTGTTGATAGTTTCCCTTCAGATCCGAAGCGAAACCCGATGACAATGTGGTTGCATCGATAAATGTTGCATTATTTTGATCCGCTTTAGTACGGATGATATTTTTTACAACTTCATTTTCATCCCCGGATATAATAGGGATTCCGTTTTTGATAATACCTGCTTTTTCCCTGGCTATTTCTTCTATAGTATTTCCCAGGATATTCTGATGATCCAGCTGTACATTAGTAATAGCAGATACTAAAGGCCTTATAATATTGGTTGAGTCCAGTCTTCCTCCCAAACCTACCTCGATAATTGCAAAATCTACCTGCTGTTGATAAAAATATTCGAAAGCCATTATGGTGGTAAATTCAAAAAACGAAGGCAAAATATCGTTGGGTAATGTTTTTAATTTTGTGATGAAATCAAAAACGAATTCTTTGTTACAGTTTTTCCCGTTTACTTTGATACGCTCTGTGAAATCAATAAGGTGTGGAGAATTGTATATTCCAACTTTGTAGCCGGCTTCCTGAAGAATAGAAGCAAGCATATTGCTGGTTGAACCTTTACCATTGGTGCCTCCGATGTGAATACATTTTATTTTTTCCTGTGGATTGTCAAAAAATGCACATAGCTTGGTTATATTGTCAAGTCCAGGCTTATAAGCCTTCTCTCCGTCAATCTGATAGTTGGGTGCCTGCACGAAAAGCCAGTCAACGGCTTCCTGATATTCTTTGGTTGTCATGATGCAAAATTCTCAAAAGTTTTATTAAAATGAAACAATAATTTTTAAATGTGTAACTTTTTTATATTTGGTACGTCTAATATGGTAAAATCTTAATATGAAAAAAGTTTGGACTATCGTTTTCGGATTAACTTTCCTGGGTATGAATGCTCAGAAAAAATGGTCCTTAAGAGAATGTGTGGATTATGCTGTGAAGCATAACCTTCAGGTTATCCAAAATGAATACTCTAAACAAGTCCAGGATTCTAATCTTAAAATTGCTAAAAAAGGGTATTTACCTTCTTTATCAGCAAGTATAGGAAATACAGTCAGTTTTGGACAGACGTCATTCGGAACAGGAAGTCTTAGAAATGACAGATTCAGTAATAATGCCAGTCTGGGAGCTGATATCCTGGTTTATAATAATGGAAGACTGGAAAAAACTGTCAGAAAAACGCAGTTTGATGTAGAAGCAAGTCAATATGATATTGAAACCATAAAGAATGATATTTCATTGCAGATCGCACAGCAATATTTAACAACCTTACTTAAAAAAGAAATTATTAAAATTTCGCAAAGTGCTGTTGACAATGCTCAAAAACAATATGACAGGGCAAAAATCACTACCCAGGTAGGAACGACTGCTGAAACAGTGCTTGCAGAAGCTCAATCTGCATTGGCAAGAGAAAAACAAAATCTCAAAACAGCTGAAATTGACACCGGAAGAAGTCTATTTGCACTTGCTCAACTTTTACAATTGCAGGATTACAAAGATTTTGATGTTGAAGATGTAGTTGTCTCAGATGATCTGGCCCCACAATTAAAATCTGTGGATGAGGTTTTGAACACAGCATACGAAAATCAACCGCAAATAAAAGCAGCGGAAAGCAGAATAAGATCTGCGGAAGCTCAAACTGAAGTATCTAAAACAGCATACTGGCCTACGGTAACAGCAAGTGCAGGGATCGGTAGTTTTTACAATAACCTGCTTAATACCAATAATACCGGAAATGAATTGATTTATATCGCGGAACGAAACTTATTTCAGCAATATAAAGATAATTTCGGGCAACAGGCAGGCTTATCTATCAGCGTTCCTATTTTCAACAAGGGAATTACAAAACTTCAGGTAGAGCAGTCAAGAATTAATGAAAGTGCGGCAAAGAATACGTTAGAACAACAAAAACAGACGGTAAGACAAAATGTACAGAAAGCCCAGTTCGACGTAGAAGCTAATTATGAAGCTTATATTGCTGCTGTAGAAGCTGCAAAAAGCACAAAATTGTCATTGGATTTTGCAGATAAAAGTTATGCTGCAGGGCGGACTACTATTTTTGACCTGAACGTGGCAAGAAATAATTACGCTAATGCAGCGGGTTCAGTGGCGCAGGCTAAGTATAATTATCTTTTCAGTCTTAAATTGTTGAATTTCTATGCAGGAATTCCACTAAGTTTATAAAATGTCTATCCAGTCACTAGAAAAATATTTACCACAGAACACGCTTCAGTATTTAAAAATCTGGTTTTCAGATTACTATATCCATATAAAGATTACAAGAAACAGGAATTCAAAACTGGGAGATTACAGAAAGCTCCCGGATAATTCCCATGAAATTACAATCAATTCTACATTAGCGCCTCAACTGTTTTTCTTTGTTCTGACTCATGAGCTGGCCCATCTCATTGCTTTTGAAAATTATGGCAGAAGAATTTCTCCACATGGCAATGAGTGGAAAGATACTTTCAGACGAATGCTTCTTGAAAGTGTTGAGGTATATGAAGATGCTCTTAAGCCAATTATTGTAAAGTTTTCAAGATCTCCAAAGGCCAACTTTATGGCTAGTCCGGATCTGGTCAAATATTTCCATATTGAAAAACAAGATGATAAGCTTCAGTTTATAGAAGAGTTGCAGAAAGGAGATTATTTCATCTATAGAAACGAAAAGTATTTTTTAGAAGGTCTGATTAAAAAAAACTATCTTTGTAAGAACCTGGCTACTGGAAGGAAGTATTCTTTCAAACCTCTGGCAAGGGTAGAAAAATGTAGTTAAGCATGTCAAAATCAGATAAATACTGTGTTATCATGGCAGGTGGAATTGGTAGTAGATTCTGGCCTATGAGTACGCAGAAGTTTCCAAAACAATTTCAGGATATTTTAGGTGTTGGACGTACCATGATTCAACAGACGTATGACAGGATCAGTAAGGTTATTCCTGATGAGAATATATTTGTTATTACCAATAAGGAATATGTGAATCTTTCCCATCAGCAGCTCCCTGAAATTCCGGAAAAAAATATTGTTGGAGAACCTCTGATGAAGAATACCGCTGCCTGTAATTTGTATATGGCCAATAAAATAGCTGAAATTGCCCCTGATGCTACAATAATAGTTTTACCTGCAGATCACTTGATATTGAAGGAAAATATTTTCCTTGAGAAAGTTGAGTTGGCCTTTGATCTGGCTTCTAAAAATGATTATCTTGTTACATTGGGAATTACACCAACGAGACCAGATACTGGATATGGTTACATTCAGTTTGTAGACAAAAAGGACGCAGATTATTTTAAGGTTAAAACATTTACTGAAAAGCCAATACTTGAAATAGCACAGAGTTTCTTAGAGAGTGGTGATTTCCTTTGGAATGCCGGAATTTTCATCTGGAATGTGAAAAGTATTCATCGTGCCTTTGAAACTTACCTTCCTGAAATGACTCAGCATTTTATGGCATGTGAATATAATGGAGAGGCAGAGGATAATTGTATAGAACTTATTTACCCTAAAGTACAGAAAATATCTATTGATAATGGAATTCTTGAAAAGGCAAAAAATGTTTATGTAATACCTTCCGATCTGGGTTGGAGTGACTTAGGAACATGGACCTCGGTTTATGAAAATGCTGAAAAAGATGAGAACGAAAATACAGTAAAACTAAAATATCTTTTGGCATACAATTCCAAAGGAAATATCGTTCGTGTAAAAAGCAACAATAAAGCGGTAGTTATAGATGGATTAGAAAACTACATCATTGTAGATACGGATAAGGCTTTGCTTATTTGTCCCAGAGATAACGATCAGCTTATAAAAGATTATGTTCTGGATCTGAAAAACTTTAAAAAAGGGGAAAAATTTATGTAGTAATTCTCCATTATTAACCTCGGAACTATGAGAAAATTAATTTCAAGATGTATGGTAATTGCTTTTATTCTTTTAGGAATATCAGCTTATTCTCAGGCAAAAATAAAATTTTCGAGCATTCCTAATGTTTTGCAGGGAATAGAGCCTAACGATAAAATTGACTTTTGGGTGTTGAATTACAATACTTATGGAAAAGATCAGGAATTAAAAGTTTCAGGGACTAAAAAAGACTTTATTCCGCAGACATCAGGATTTGATTTATTTCCGGATGAAGATAGCTTTTATTACATCGTTTATTCCTCCGGTGGAAAAATTAATTACGTTACGGATCTTGATGCCTTAAAAAAGTTTGTCGGAAAGATAGATAATGTTCAGGAAGCAGCCATTTTAGCTACTGTGGATGGTTATATGATCGATGAAGAATTTAAGGATGTAGCAGGAAATTATTATGAAGATCAATCTAACTATTACCTGGATTTAGGAAAATTAACATCAAAGGAATGTCCTTATCAGAAAACCCATTTTACATTAACTGTAAATAAAGCTTCAGGAGCAGTTACTCAGGTAAAAGATAATGGGACTTATATAGAGCTTTATAATAAGAAATGTGCTAATAATCCAAGGCTTTTAAAAATCGAAAAAAAAGAAGAATCTAAAGATGAGTCTAAAAAATCACCCAAAAGAAGGTAATTTCTACGAAACAGAAAGACTTATCCTTCGTCCGATAACCGTGGATGACCGTGAGTTTATATTTGATCTTTACAACAGACCAAAGTTTATACAGTTTATTGGTGACCGTCATCTTAAGAATGTCTCCGATGCCGAAGCCTATATCAAAAACAGGTTTCTCTCTCAATTGGAACGGTTAGGATTTGGAAACTATCTTGTTATAACTAAAGAAGGAAATAATAAGGTGGGTGCAGTAGGAATTTTCGAGCGGGAAGGACTGGAAATATTAGATATAGGATTTTCTTTGTTGGATGAATTCGAAGGCAAAGGATATGCTTATGAAGCTGCCTTAAAAGTTAAATCTATCGGTATGGATGACTTCGGGTTAAAGAAAATATCTGCCATTACTTCTAAAGATAATTTTTCTTCTCAAAAGCTAATTGAAAAACTGGGATTGAAATTTCAAAAATACGTAAGTCTTCCAGGGGATAATGAAGAATTGAGATACTACGAAACCGAATAAAATTTCTTTAAAATAAATAGTACAAACCTTTAAACAGCCTTCCTAGTATGGACTTTGTTTAAAGGTTTGTTTTATTATATAATTTTATCCTTCTAAAATTTGTTCTGCTGCAGTCTTCGAGGTTACTTTATCGATAACTCTTGTGCAGATGCCTTTTTCATCAAAGATAAAAGTAGTTCTCACGATTCCCATATACGTTTTGCCAAAAGTCTTTTTCTCCTGCCAAACACCAAATTTTTCGATAACATCACGATTTTCATCCGCAATCAGATCATAAGGAAAAGCAAATTTACTATGAAAGTTTTTCTGTTTTTTTACAGAATCTCCACTGATACCTAAAAGTTGAAATCCTGCTTTTTTTAGCTGCGAATAATTATCACTCAGATTACATGCTTCCACAGTACAGGTTGGAGTGTTGGCTTGCGGATAAAAGAAGATAATTAGTTTTTTTCCAATGAGTTTAGATGAATTTATTATTTCTCCATCTTGATTGGTCCCTTCAAATTCGGGTAATTTGTCGCCTACTTTCAACATATTGTTTATTTTTGTTCAAATTTAGTGGTTACATGACAAAAAAGCAAAGAGCTGAGCTTGTTCAGCTTGAATTAGAAAAATTATATCCTGAAGTTCCTGTTCCGCTTGCGCACACCGATGCTTATACATTGATGGTCGCCGTCGCACTCTCAGCACAAACGACGGATAAAAAGGTGAATGAAGTAACACCACAACTTTTTAAAGTAGCGGGAACACCGGAAAAAATGGCGAAGCTCGAAGTTTCAGAGATCAAAGAACTTATCAAAGAGATCGGGCTGTCAAATACTAAAGCCAAAAACCTGAAAAGGATGGCGGAATTATTGCTTGAAAGGCATAATGGTATAGTGCCGCAAACTTATGAGGAGCTTGAGGCTTTACCAGGCGTAGGACACAAAACAGCTTCAGTGGTCATGAGCCAGGGATTCGGATTTCCTGCATTTCCTGTCGACACTCATATCCACAGATTAATGACCCAATGGAAGCTTACTTCAGGGAAAAATGTTGTGGAAACAGAAAAGGATGCCAAAAATATCTGGAAGGAGGATGTATGGAATAAACTTCATCTCCAGATCATTTTCTATGGAAGAGAATATTCTCCGGCACGGGGAAAAGGAGATAAAGATTTCATTACCAAGATGATGTTTGAAAAATAATCAGCTATCCAGTAATCTTCTGTGATAATTGATCTGTCCCAAATGATAGCTTAAATGTCCCATAAGATGAATCAGAAAATATCCGGTTGTCATTTTGTATCCCAATGGTTCAAAAGGATATTCGTTTTCTAGGTCAGCATCTGTAAGGTTATTTAAAGAGGAGTTTACAACTTCAAGAGTATTTTCAATTTGTCGAAGTAACTCTGCTCTTGGAATATCTTTTAAAGAAAATTCAAGTTCACGGTTTCTTATATATCCGGTATTTCCAAGGATAGCGCCTACGAAATGGCTCAGGTTTCCGACCAGATGAAGAGATAGGGTTCCTGCAGAATTAGCAATGTTTTTATCTGTTTTCCAAATAGATGCTTCATTATGGTAAGCTTCAATTTCTGCTTTTAGTTTATTTAAATCTCTGGCAAAGAGAGATTGTAAAGATTCAATTGTCATGTTTATAGTTTTGTCTGTTATTGATTGTGTCTTTGAAAGAAGGAATCATCAAGCTTCTTTGCAAAAAATTAATTACCATTAAACTTAAAAAAGGAGCAATTTTAATAAACTGCTCCATCAAAAATATTAATTTTTTATTTTTTTAAAAGATTACTTTTGCTTCTTCGCCCAAAGTTCCATTTTTCTGTTCAAAACATCAAGTGGAAGACAACCCTGGCTTAGAACTTCATCATGGAAATTGGCCAGATTAAATTTCTTTCCTAGCTGTTTCTGATACTGATCTCTCAACTCACGTATTCTTAAAGAACCGATTTTATATCCCAGCGCCTGTCCCGGCATTGCCATATATCTTTCCACTTCTGCAGTTGCTGCTGCTTCATCATAAGAGATATTGCTTAGAAAGTATTTAATTGCTTCCTCTCTGGTCATTTTTCCTGTGTGAAGCCCTGTATCCACAACCAATCTTACAGCTCTCAGCATCTGGTCGCTTAAATATCCCATTTTCTGATAAGGATCTGTATACAATCCAAACTCAGGACCTAATGTTTCACAATAATGCGCCCAGCCTTCTCCATAAGCTCCGAACCACCCGAATCTCATAAACTTAGGAAGCTTTGTGTTTTCCTGCTGAAGAGAAACCTGATAATGATGTCCTGGTATCGCTTCATGCAAGAAAAGGGATTCCATTCCGGAAGTTACATTGAATTTTGCCGGATCCGGAAGGGGAACATAAAAGATACCCGGTCTCTTACCGTCAGGAGTTCCGGGAGTATACTCAGCGCTTGCGGTGGCCTCTCTAAACTTTTCCGTCTGTCTGATCTCAAATTTTGTTTTCGGAGTTACATTAAACATGGTTTTCAGTTTCGGAGTTATTTTGGCTAAGATTCCGTTAAAACCAGCCAGAACTTCTTTTGACGTTTTGTAAGGCATCGCCTTAGGGTCTGTCTTTACAAATGTTATAAACTCTTCCAGACTTCCTGTGAATCCAACCTGCTGTTTTACCTTCTCCATTTCTGAACGAAGCATGGCCACCTGCTGAATACCGATTTTATTAATTTCTTCAGGAGACTTGTTGGTTGTTGTCCAGCTTTTTACATAATACTGGTAAATTTCGTTTCCTTTTGGTAAGCTGTTGTAACCATCTGTATCTCTGCCTTTAGGCAAGTATTCCTTTTCTAAAAAGTTACCCATTTTTGTGTAGGCAGGAATGATTTTTTTGAGAATAGCATCCTTGTAAAGTGTGGTGAACTTTTCTTTTTGTGCCTGGGTGAAATTCTTAGGGAATTTTTTGATAGGACCGTAAAATATATTTTTTTCAAAGTCCGGAGTAATGATTTCTTCCGCTTTCATCTGGGGAATCATCTTTACAATGAGCTTTTTAGGCAAAACTATTTTATTGCTAATTCCTTCTTTAAAATTTTCTATTGCAGTGTCCATCCACACCGGAAATTTATTCATTCTCTGCAACCAGTCCGCATAGTCTTTTTCTGTTTTAAAAGGCTGACTTCCTTCTCCACTGCCAAACAGGGGAAAGTTGAGGGGAAGTCCTGTAAACTGGCTGAATGGAATGTATTCCGGATGATACGCATAGGCTTCTATTTTGTCTTTTAAGGTATAATCCAGTACATCATAAACTACTTTATCATCATCAGAGAGATTTTTATAATCCACTTTATCTAATTGGTTCTGAATAGAATTATAAAAGGCAATTTCTCCTGAAATAAAATCTTTATCAATATTAATAGGTAATTGATCATTATACCTTGTGTCTCCTTGAGAAGTAGCATCAAGAGGATACAGCTTCAAATATTGTTCATAATAATTAGAAGCAATGGAGTCTAAATTCGTTGGAGTTACTTTCGTTAAAGGGGAGTCAGACTTTTTACACGCTGTCAGGCTTATCACCAATCCTAAGCTTAAAATACTTTTTGATAAAAAATTTTTCATTTCAGAATCTTTATGTAACAAAAGTAAGTATTATTGGAGGATCATAAAAAAGATAGGATCATGATTTTGGAAAAAATAATTTTCAAAATATTTTTCAAATTCAATCTATTTTTTATCTTTGCTTAAAACATTTAACAATCATATTATTACAGCTCTTTTTTAAGAAATAATGAAAGGGATTTTAAAAATTTACCATCCGGACGAAACGTTAAAATACAATATAAGAAGTACTTATTGCAAGGCTATTTATAGTAATCAACAACATTTCCTTGAAGTTGAAATCATAACGGATGATGGCTTGGATCATGTAGAAGATGATTCTTTACAATACAATTTTCCACAACTCTCACTAGAAGTTTTCGACTTTCCTATTGATTCTGCGGACCTTGAAGGAAAAACGATAAACATCAATGATTCTGAAGATGAAACCTTTACAGAGGTGGATTTGTTCGACGATGAAGATGCTTTTA
Source organism: Chryseobacterium sp. Chry.R1 (assembly GCF_039645525.1). Taxonomy (NCBI): domain Bacteria; kingdom Pseudomonadati; phylum Bacteroidota; class Flavobacteriia; order Flavobacteriales; family Weeksellaceae; genus Chryseobacterium; species Chryseobacterium sp. Chry.R1. Next base: position 999,558 of record NZ_CP151793.1, on the reverse strand, counting down.
TCTACGATAATGAGCTGGTATTTGAAAAAAATGAAGAAGGCGAATTGGATCTGATCTGGAAGGGAACGATTGATGATTTTTACACAGGATCAGATACTCCGATTGCTTTTAGACTTAAATGTGAACTAAAACAGGATAATATTGAGGTAGACGAAGATTAAAAAATTTATCTTCCTCAATAATTTTATATTCAATTTCTTTTCAAAATTCTTTTTGGAAAGAAATTTGCTGTTTATGTGGCAATGGAAAATTTAAGTTGTTTTTAAGCATTTTTTAAGACATGAATTAATAATATTCCATTACTTTTGTCGTTTAAATTCATTATAAAATATTCACATTAATGCTGTTAACGGAACTTACTCAGATCTTATTTGCACAAATTGCAACACCCGCAGTTGCCACAGACAATTTAGAATTTTCATTTTGGAATATCATGTTCCATGGAGGAGCCTTCGCTAAAATAGTGATGGTGACCGTATTACTGCTTGGTGTGTTTTCAGTGTATCTGTTTTTTGAACGGTTTTTCTTTATTAAAAGATTGTCCTCAAAAACAGATTCCAATTTTATGAATAATATTGAAGACTTTATTAAAGAAGGTAAAATTGAATCAGCGGTAGATTATTGCAAAAGACAAAACTCACCGGAAGGCAGAATATTGGAAAAGGGGATTTCCAGATTGGGAAGACCTGTTTCAGATATTGTAAGTGCTATGGAATCCCAGGCTCAGGTTGAAGTAGCCAACATGGAAAAGAACCTTAATCTATTAGCAGTGGTGCCAAGTATTGCTCCGATGCTGGGACTTTTGGGGACGGTTATCGGGATGATATTGGCATTCTTCCATTTGTCACATGCAACAGGGTCTTTCTCTCCAAAAACGCTGTCAGAAGGTATTTATACTGCTTTGGGACAAACGGCTGTTGGTTTGGCGGTAGCGATTCCTGCTAACTTTTTTTACAATATCCTTTTAACAAGGATTGATAAATTTGTTTTGAGAGCTCAGAACATGTCTGGTGAATTTTTGGATCTTATCAACAAACCTTTATAAATCTTTCTAATGAAATCGCTGTAAAAAAATTCATTGTATAGACATATTAAGAGCGATTCCATCTGACCCGTAAAAATTTAGAATAAACAGATGAAAATTCAAAGAAGAAATAAAGCAAATCCGGAGTTTAGTTTGGCGGCGATGACTGATGTCATCTTGCTCATGCTGATCTTCTTTATGATAACATCTTCAGCGGCTAATCAAAGCGCTATTGACGTAAACTTGCCAAAGACAAGCACTGCTGATGATAATATACCGAATCCCCTTACAGTAACCATTAAGCCTGAGGGAACTTATTATATTGACGATAAGCCTGTAGCAAGGGAACAGCTTGAACAAACTATTGTCAATAATTTAACCAATCAAACGAATAAATCTTTTACGATTCGGGCAGACGAAAACACGTTGCATAAAGATGTTGTTTTTGCCATGGAAATTGCAGAGAAGCATAAATTCAATATTGCTCTTGCAACTGTTAAAGATAAATAACCGGAACTTAAGATCCTGGTAATTAGTGAAAAATGAAAAGTTATACTGTAAACAAAAATGAGGAAACCCGGGACCGGATAAAAAGTGGAATACTTTCTATCCTGGTATGGTCTGCAATCCTGCTTTTTGTTTTTCTATATAAATTAAAGCCAGAACAGAATAAGGAGCCTGAGGTTGTAACCACTATGTTGGTAAACTTTGGAGATAACCGGAATGGAAATGGTATCGAAGAACCGGCAGAACAGGAAGGAAGTTTAGCTGCAAAATCGGAAGAAGTTACTCCCGAACCTGTAGAAGCCGTTGTTCCTGAAACTAAAACCGTAGTAAAACCTGAACCCAAGACGGAAACTAAGAAATCTGAACCTAAAGATAAAGTAATCACCGGAAATAGTAAAAAAGCGAGCGTTCCGAAAAAAGAAGAATCAAAATCGAATAAAAAAGAAACGACAAGTTCATCCGCTTCGAAAAACACTAAAAAGACTTCCGGAGCCACAGCAAATTCTAAAACCGGAAATGGAGATGGAAAAGGGAATGCGGCAATCGGTAACCTGATAAAAGGAAGAGGAACAAAAGCGGGCAGTCAAGGAACGGGAACAGGTATAGGAAATGCAGGAGATCCTTTAGGCGGAGATGGAAATGGAGACAGTAAAGTAGGAATCGACAGAAAATTGATTGGCTACATCCCCGGAACAATGGGCAGAGGAGGAGCACAACCACAACACAACTGTACAGCCAGTGGATCCGTTACAGTTGCTTACACCGTTGATAAGGCCGGAAATGTAGTCTCTGCAAGAAGAGTAGGGGGAATATCGGATCCGTGTGTATCTTCAACCTCGGTAGCGTGGGTTAAAAAATATGTAAAAGCTGAAAAGGCCAGTACATCATCCACCGGGACCTATAAGATCACATTCTAAAAATACAAAAGCACTTTATTCAAGTGCTTTTTTTATTTCATTGATTCTGTTGATTATAGGAAGGGCAAAGATTCCACTTGTCTGAAGATACAGTTCATAAAAGGTTTTTGCTTTATCTTGAAAATCGCGGTTTTCTGTTTCCTTTCCTTTAAAATAAAAAAGGTTTCCAAGCATTTCATAATAGTCTTTATGATCCCTTTCCTGTCTTTCATTCACGATTTCTATGATTTCTTCCTTTGTCTTAGAAGAGATTGCCGTAAAATCTATTTTAAAAATATCCTTCATCAAAGAATCAAAATCCAATTCTTTCTGCATCAAACTTTCTTCAGGCTTGTCTAAAATAAGTTTTTCCAGGGCTTGTGTCAGTTGACGGATCAGGCGTAATGTAAATTCTTTATCTGTAATCATATTCTGGTTGCTTGTTTGTTTGGTTATTGAATGGTTATAAAATGATATATGCTACGCAAAAAATAAATAAGCCAGCGCAATTGAAGTGATAACACCTACTAAATCGGCCAGAAGCATTGCAATTACCGCATATCTTGTGTTTTTAACCGCTACGGCCCCGAAATAGACCGCAATTACATAAAACGTCGTATCTGAGCTTCCTTGCAGAACTGCTGCTAATTTGCCCTGAAAACTATCTGCTCCGAATGTGGACATGGTGTCCACCATCATTCCGCGTGCTCCCGACCCTGAAAGAGGTTTTATTAAAGCTGTGGGTAATCCGTCCACAAATCTTGCATCTAAACTGGCTGCATTGGCAACCCATTTCATTCCATCTATGATCACATCAAAAACCCCCGAGGTCCTGAGAAGAGAAATAGCGATCAACATTCCAACTAAATAGGGGATAATCTTAACACAAGTTGTAAATCCTTCTTTTGCGCCATCAATAAAGGCGTCAAATACATTGATCTTTTTATAAACTGCTCCAAGCACGATCGCTAAGAAAATAAACAAAATAAGGCCGTTACTTAGAACCTTGCTGAATGTATCCAGCTCATCTTTACTCAACCGGACAAGGTATAAAACCAAAAAACCTATAATTGCTGAAATTCCACCGACATATGCAATTACGATTGGACGAAGCAGATTGATCTTCTGGTAAAGAGAAACGATGATCATTGCTGCCAGTGTTGCGGTAAAAGTAGCAATCATACATGGAAGAAAGATATCCGTTGGCGTCTTTGAGCCCATGGAGGCTCTTATAGCAATGATAGAAACCGGGATCAGCGTCATTCCACCAGCATGAAGACACAGAAACATGATCTGGGAATTACTGGCGGTGTCTTTATTGGGGTTTAAGGTCTGTAAGCTTTCCATGGCCTTAAGTCCGAAAGGAGTGGCTGCGTTGTCAAGTCCCAGCAGGTTCGCACTAAAATTCATTAGCATATGGCCGAAAGCAGGATGATTTTTAGGAATTTCCGGGAAAAGTTTTGAAAAGAAAGGCTGAATAAGCCGGCTGAGCAAATTGATTCCACCTGCTTTTTCCGCAATACTCATAAAACCCATAAAAAGAGTCATGATGCCTATTAGCCCAATGCATATTTTAACTGCAGTTTCTGCCGTCCCAATGACCCCGTCAGCTTCCTGAACACGATATACCTTTACGTTTTGTTGTAATGAGTCTGTTTTATAATGAATTCTGTCTTCTGCAAAATCAGGTTTCTTCGTAAGGCTGTCCCTGATAATGGGAGAAAGCGTATTCATTTTTTTCGATGCGATCTGTACTGTATCTCCTGCTTTTCCTACTACCATATCATTGAAAATGGTATTATAATGACTTGAAGAGATATATTTTATGCTTGCAATGGCGATAGCAACGATAATAAAAGCGGACCAAATTCTGCTTAAAACCATTTGATTGAATTAATTGTTTAAACTTATCAAAAATACTTTAAACTACAAAGGACACAAAGGGGGCAATGTTTTTTTAGTTAAACCGGCTTATTCTTCAAGATATACAAGATGGCCCTCAAAATGGTCATCGAGGTTTTTAAGGACTTTTGCGTCGTCCATCTTTTTAACCAAAGCATCTATAAAAAAACTTTTTTCAAAAAACTGCCGGTGAATACCAGGAAGAATTTCCATAAAATAATCCATTCCGATCTTATTATTATGAAGGTCCATCTTGGTTTCCAAAGGTTTATTTGGAAATAATTCTTCGTGTAAATCTGTTATTTTTTTGCAGAAATCAAGAGCTTTTTGAGGTGAGGAGATCTTGGAACAATACATCAAGATAAAACAACACCATAATGCATGTCTGAAGGCATTGCCAATTCCATTATTTGAAGCTGTTTCAGGAAAACGAGCCTGTGCAATGGTGAAGGCTTTAACAGTCGCATAAAAACTCAATATGGAAAATAAAGGATGTGGCAGAACAAGAGATAAAAGACGGAGAATCTTTTTAAAACTCATGGCCCGAATGGTATTGAAAAATATTCTGAAGGTTCTCATAAATAAAAATCTCTCCCTAATCAGAGAGAGATTATATCGTATTTGTTACAAATTTTTAAGCATGTGTTGCTAATAAATTTACTGTTTTAGAGACCACATCTTTAATTTCTGTTCTCTTCACAATAAAGTCTACAAATCCTTTTTCCTGAAGGAATTCAGATGTCTGGAAGCCTTCTGGTAAATCTCTACCGATTGTTTCGCGAATTACCCTTGGTCCGGCAAAACCGATCAGTGCTCCAGGTTCAGCCATAATGATATCTGCTGTCATTGCAAAAGATGCAGTAATTCCTCCAAAAGTAGGATCACATAAATAAGCAATATACAGTAAGCCCGCTTCTGAAAGCTGTGCTAATTTAGCCTGTACTTTTGCCAACTGCATCAAAGAATAAGTTGCTTCCTGCATTCTTGCTCCTCCGGACTGACAAATGATCATATAGGGAAGTTTATGTGCGATACAATAATCTACAGCTCTTCTTATCTTTTCTCCCATTACAGATCCCAGAGATCCTCCGATGAAAGCAAAGTCCATACAAGAAACCACCATTTCAGTACCTTTCACTGTTCCTACAGCATTTCTGATAGAGTCTGTAAGTTTTGTTTTTGCTTTTACTTCTTTCAGACGATCAACATACGGCTTTGTATCTTTGAAGTTTAGGATGTCTATACTTTCAACATTAGCATCTAGTTCAGTGAATTTACCTTCATCAAAAAGGATATCAAAAAATTCTGCACTTCCTATTCTTACATGAAATCCATCTTCAGGAGAAACATAATTGTTTTTCCTTAGCTCTTCGTGTTCCACTATTTTTCCTGATGGAGTTTGGTGCCAAAGGCCCTTAGGAACATCCTTTTTTTCATCAGTAGAAGTGGTAATGTTTTTTGCTTTTCTTTTAAACCAGTCGAATGCCATTTTTGTTTGTATTAATGTATAAATGTAAAATGTATTAGTGCAAATCTATGAATACGTTTTACACTAATACAAATGTACAGTTCTTATTTTAAAGTATTTACGTTATTTAAATCTTCAAAAGCTTTAACCAATCTTGTAGAGAACGTTTCTTCACCTTTTCTTACCCAAACTCTTGGGTCATAGAATTTTTTGTTAGGTTTTTCTTCTCCCTCAGGGTTTCCGATTTGAGATCTTAAATAATCGATATTGTTAACCATATAATCTCTAACACCTTCTGTATAAGCGAACTGAAGATCCGTGTCAATATTCATTTTGATCACACCGTAATCAATTGCTTCTCTGATTTCTTCTAAAGTAGAACCAGAACCTCCGTGGAATACAAAGTTGACCGGTTTTGCAGCGGTTCCGAATTTTTCCTGAACAAATTTTTGAGAATTATCCAGAATTTTTGGTGTAAGAACAACGTTTCCAGGCTTGTAAACTCCATGTACGTTACCGAATGCCGCAGCAATAGTAAAGTTATCAGAAACAGCCTTTAGTTTTTCGTATGTGTAAGCTACATCTTCCGGTTGCGTATATAATTTTGCATTATCTACATCAGAGTTATCAACACCATCTTCTTCTCCTCCTGTAACACCGATTTCAACCTCCAGAGTCATCTGCATTTTTGCCATTCTTTCGAAATATTTAGCAGAAATTTCAATGTTTTCTTCTAAAGGCTCCTCAGAAAGGTCCAGCATATGGGAAGAATAAAGAGATTTTCCTGTTAGTCTGAAATACTCTTCATTAGCATCCATTAAACCGTCAATCCAAGGCAATAGTTTTTTTGCGCAGTGGTCTGTATGTAAGATTACAGTAGCTCCATAAGCTTCTGCCAAAGTGTGAATATGTCTAGCACCGGCAATTGCTCCTAAAATAGCAGACTTTTGTCCGTCGTTGCTTAATCCTTTTCCTGCGTTGAACGCAGCTCCACCATTTGAAAACTGAATAATAACAGGAGAGTTTAGTTTTGCTGCAGTTTCCATAACAGCATTTACGTTGCTGGAACCGATAACGTTTACAGCTGGTAACGCAAATTTATTTTCTTTAGCATACTGAAAAATATCAGTAACCAATTGACCTGTGGCAACTCCTGCCGGAAAAATTCTGCTCATGTTTTACTTTTTAAATAAATTATTAGGTGTTTGTAAAGTTGTTGTAAAGGTAATAAAATTTGCTTAAATGCTAATTTCTTTTGTCCCGCCCCCAAAGTAGTTTCTGGCGGATTGTTTCATAGAAACTTAAATTATTAGGCTGAACCAAAAGAATCTGGAAATCAGCCTTTTTTATAACGACTTCCTGATCAGTCTCTATATGTATTAGTCTTGAATCAAGTGAAAGAGAATATTGGGATACCCTGCTTTCTACCTTGAATTTTATCTCAACACGGTCATTCACTACCAATGGCCTTACATTCAGATTATGTGGCGCAATAGGAGTTATGACAAAGTTTTCGTTATTAGGAGAAATAATAGGCCCCCCACAACTCAATGAGTAGGCTGTAGAACCTGTAGGAGTGGAGACAATAACACCATCTCCCCAGAATACATTCAGAAATTCATCATTGATAAATGAATCTACGGTGATCATGGACGTTGTTTCTTTTCTTGAAACGGTGACGTCATTCAAAGCGTATGGAAAAAATTCTTCAGATCTTGGGGAAACCACTTCGATCACAGAGCGTCGGCTGGTTTTTACATCTCCTTTCAGAATTGCGTCAAGTTCTTTGAATGCTTCTTCCTTGGTAAAGCTGGCTAAAAAACCCAACCTTCCTGTATTTACTCCGACAATAGGAATTTCAAGATCTTCAATAAAGGTTAAAGAGTTGACTATCGTTCCGTCTCCTCCGAATGTGAAAAAAAGATCAACTTCTTTCTCTACAAGATCCTGTTTATTATTAAAGGTTTCGAAAATTTTTGAAAACTGAAGGGCTTCAGCCATTTCATCGTATAAAACAGATTTTACGCCCCTGCTCTCAAGCTCTGAAACGAATTTGCTTAAATATAAAAAAGTATCAAGATCTTTTTTTTGAGAATATATAGCTGCCTTCATGTTATATTTCTATAAATTTTTGGAAAAAGCCAAATCTGTCTTTAAACAGGTCTGTTTTTTCATCAGAGTAGAATTTTTCAACAATTCTATAATCATACCGGTCGAACGTGGCATCAATAGATGCAAGATTTTCATTGCTGATCTTTATGGTTACCCGAACCACTTCTTCCGACATAAAGCTGATAAATCCACCGTAGAATTTAGAATTGTTGCTTTCCACAATATTGGCAATTTCTGTCATGGAATATTTTCTTGCGGGAGCTTCTACAGTAAGTATAGCTCCTGATTCAGAAAACAAAGGATAGCGTGATAAATCCTGAAAGACATCTTCACACATGATATATCCTAAATATTTTTCTGTTTTATTGATGACCGGAATTACATTCGAATTGAAGGTATAAAATAAACGAATGCTGTCCATGATATTGTTATCCTCAAGAATAGCAAATCGTTCAACCTGGTGCTCCAGATCTTTTAATGTTCCTTCAGCGTCATAAAGAAACTCTCTGGCAATAGCTCCGTAAAAGTGATGGGATTTTTTAATGAAAACATGAGTATATCCAAAGTCTTCTAATGTACTTCTTGCTGATTCTATTGAGTCAGTCAGGCTAAAACATGGGAAATCCTTTGAGATATAATCCTTGATAAACATTGTGCTAATTTATAAAAAATTAAACGAAACTGTTTTGTAATATTCGTTTTTTTTTTCGTGAAAATGAAAAATCCGGGCCAAAAATTTGTTTGTAAATAAAAATAAAGTATCTTTGTCGCCTTTCATTTTTACTTTTTATTAGATTTATTTCAAACTGCACTGTCTATTGGACATATGCAGTTTTTTATTTTAAAGCCTTTGTAAACTCCCACATAACGAGTCCTCCGCATACACTTACATTCAATGAATGTTTTGTTCCTAGTTGAGGAATTTCCAGGAATACATCAATGTTTTCCAAAGCTTCATCACTTATTCCTTCTACCTCATTACCCAGTATCAAGGCATATTTTTTAGTCTTATCAATAGTAAAATCTGTGATCATAGTACTATTACTGGTTTGCTCTATGCCAATAATTTCAAACCCCTGACTTTTTAAATCCCGGATTGCTGTGTTGATATCATTTTCATATGCCCAGTCTACACTTTCTGTAGCTCCTAAAGCTGCTTTGTGAATTTCACGGTGGGGTGGTTGCGGAGTAATACCACAAAGAATTATTTTTTCAATCAGAAAAGCATCGGCTGTTCGGAACGTGGCTCCCACATTGTGCATACTTCTTACATTATCCAAAATGACGATCAAAGGAATTTTCTCAACCTTTTTAAATGTTTCAACATCTATTCTGTTGAGTTCTTCCAGTTTTAATTTATGTACCAATTATATTATTTTGTAGAGATTAATTTTCCGTCTTTATATATTTCTGTTTTTTCGATGCTTCCGTCTTCACGGTAATGAACGCGTGTTCCATTCCATTTATCGTTGGCGAACTCTGTTTCACGCTGAACTTTTCCTGATGGATAAAGCATTTTCCATTTTCCTGTGGCTATCCCGTTTTCGTAGTAGCCAATTTGTTTTACCGATTTTCCGTTCTCGTAAAAAACCTTGCTTTCACCATTCAGCTTTCCGAACTTATAATTTGAAATTTCGGTAATGTTGCCGGAGGGTGAATAAAACGTACCGGTAGAAGCATTGTCATAGACATTTTTTTCTCCGTTTCTGAAAACCTCTTTAGAAGTCAGGATACCATTTTTATCGTAGTATGCCCATTCTTTTATTTTGTAATCCTTTTTGTATTCTCCTTTTGCCTGAACTTTTCCATTTTCATAGTAAAAGATTGCATCACCATCCAGTTTTCCCTTTTTCCATTCAGCAATTTCTTTGACCTGTCCGTTTTCAAAAAACTGTTTACAGGTTCCTTCCTGTAGTCCGTCTTTAAATCCACATGGTTTTTGTGCTATTGCCAAAGAAGATGCAGAAAATAATAAAAGAAAAATGTATTTCATAGATTTTTTTATTTCAAAAATAGTAAAATAGTTATATTTGATTAAAAAATATGACATGAAAAATTTACTTGTATTCGGGATGCTAACCTCTGCTTTTATACTATCAAAAGCTCAGAATACATATTATCCACAGGCCTTCTTTGATAAAAAACTGGCTCAAAACATGATCGGTTTTGGAAATTCTACCATTGAAGGAGTGGCATCTACCAAACAAAAAAACAACTGGGGAATCAAACCTTTACTGGGGGAAAAACATTATGCACCAAAAGGAACCGTTGTTATGCTTTTTCCTGTAACCCCTTATTTTGAAGAATTTTATAAGATGAGGAAAAAGTATGAGAATAAGAAAACAACCGTCTACATGTCTGATGAAGCTTTTAAATACAGAATAGAGGCTCTGACTGATGATCATGGCAGATTTAAATTTGAAAAATTAAAACCGGGTAATTATTATCTCGAGACGATTGTGAATTTTACTGCAACGGCAAGTTATCAGCAGCAAACAGGACAGTCGGATGCTTATAATGCTTACGGAGGATACCTTTATTCAACACCTATATACCAGACTTTTTTCTATAACTATTCGTCGGCAAATCGCGAAAGTAAATTTGTAGAAATCAAGCAAGATGGCGAACTAAAAGAAATCAACCTCTAAAGGTTGATTTTATTTTTTAATCCCATGATCTGATGGACATTTTTTTCAATATTCTGAGCAATGGTTTCCATCGGAATATCATTTTCATCATTATTGAAAGGGTCCTCAATTTCTTCGGCAATAAGTTCCAGACTCATTAAGACATAATACACGAATACAGTCAAAGGAATCATAAATAAACCAATGCTGATAACATATGCTACAGGCAAAGCCAATACATATAAAATAATGAATTTCTTTACAAAAGACGAATAAGAATAAGGAATAGGTGTATTTTTGATTCTTTCGCAACCTCCGCAAATATCCAGAAACCCTGAAAGCTGAGTGTCCAGATATACCATTTCTACATCTGTAATTTTACCTTCCTTTTTTAGCTGATTTAATTTATGGCTGAGTAATATTACAATTTCACTGGGGCCATGATGCTTAAGGGATTTTTCGATCTCAGAATAATCTTCATCCAATGCAAGTCTTGTAGATTCCTTAGAAAGGTGCTTGGCGAGAAAATGAGGAAAGAACTTCAAGTATCTTGCCACATGTTCTGCGCTATGTCTGTCATTGTCAAGGATTAAATTGAGCTTTATGGCAATATTCCGGGTATCATTCACCAGTTTTCCCCATAACTTTCTTCCTTCCCACCATCTGTCATAAGCCGTATTCGTCCGGAATACCAATAGTAAAGAAAGCACAAACCCTAATAATGAATGGATCATACCTACATTGCTTACCGCAGATTTTGACGTGAGATGAAGATACTCCACCTCAAGATATTCGATTCCGTAAGAATATACTCCCACCAATAGCATTGTTGGAAATAGGATCTTTAGGGTATCGCTTTTATGTAGGCTGAAAAGTATTTTCAGGAAATGTTTTGTATTATAAACTCTCATAAATTAGGTTGATCTTACAAAGATAAATTTTTTCATTTTATACTTTCTTTACGGAAACCCGTAATGAGGTCTTCTTCGAGCTTATTTTCTTTGTAAAAAAACTAAAAAATGGGATATTACAGAAAAGGGCACTATAAAAGAGATGGTACCTGGGTAAGCGGACATTATGTAAATAAATACAGCAGAAAGAAATTTCAGAACGGGCCGGGCGGATGTGCTCTTATCTTTTTTGGAGGAATTATTTCCGTGTTGGTATATCTTTTTTCCTGATTTTTAATTGATAATATTCAAAGAATAAGAAAATGTGAAAGGTAAAGTTTTTATAAATTTCAAAAAAACATTACTTTTATTTCGCATTAAATCAATTATGGATGATTCTAGAAAAAGTAGATGTTGTCAACGATATCAGTAAAGAAGATTTTCAGAAAAATTATTTCAAAAAAAAGAAGCCCGTTCTGATCAAAAATTTTGCAAGACGTTGGGATGCATTTGATTTGTGGAACCTTGCTTACATTCGTGAAAAAGCAGGGGAGCAGGAAGTTCCGTTATATGATAACAAACCTGCTAATGCTTCTAAAAGCTCAGATGCTCCTGTTACCCATATGAAAATGAAGGATTATATCGATACGATTAAAAGTAAACCTTCAGACCTTCGTATTTTTTTCTATATCATTACCGACAGGCTTCCGGAGTTATTAAAGAACTTTATTTATCCTGATCTTGGAATGAAGTTTTTTAAAAGACTTCCAACCTTATTTTTTGGAGGAAGTGAGGCTCATGTTTTAATGCATTATGATGTGGATTTAGGAGATTTTATGCACATTCATTTTGAAGGAAAAAAAAGGATACTGCTTTTTGATCAGGAACAATCTGCCTTTCTGTATAAAGTACCATTATCGGTTCATACTGTTTATGATGTAGATTATGAAAATCCTGATTATGAAAAGTTTCCAGCCTTGAAATATGCAAAAGGATATGAAATCTTCATGGAGCACGGAGATGCACTCTTTATTCCGGGAGCATTCTGGCATTTCAACAGGTATCTTGAGCCGGGGTTTTCGTTATCGCTACGCGCACTCCCCAACAAGCCTAAAGTTTTTGCCAGTATGCTTTATCATGTATTTATCATGAGGTATACCGATAAGCTTTTGAGAAAAGTTTTTAAAGCAAAATGGGTAAACTATAAACAAAAATGGGCATACGAAAAAAGTACTGAAGCATTAGAAAGACATCTGAGAAAAGGCCGGTAGAATACTCTTTTATTTTCTGTCTTTTAAAAGGCCAAAAATAGTAGCATCTACAAACTTGCCCTTTTCAAAAAAGAAATCGCGCATGGTCCCTTCTTTTTGAAAACCAGCTGAAAACAAAAGTTTTTCAGAAGAGATATTAGCAGGATCTATAAAAGCTTCTATTCGGTGAAGATTCATTTTTTCGAATCCGAAAGATAAAATAGGTTGTACCGCTTCTTTCATATAGGCTTTTTGCCAATATTCAGGATGCAGTTCATATCCTATTTCCGCCTTAAAATGTTCGTGAAACCAATTGTGATAGCCACAGGTTCCTATAACCTTATTTTCGCCTTTCAGCTCAATAGCCCATCTAAATCCCTTATTATTTTCGAAATCGTTATTAAATGTGTCAATTAGTTTTTCGGCCTCTTCCAATTCTGTAAAAGTTGCCAGATCATAATATTCCATCACAATATCCAAAGAAAAATATTCAAATAAATCTTTAGCATCATTCCGGGTAAGTTGTCGTAAAATTAATCTGTCTGTTTCTAATATTGGAAAATCCATTACTTAATTTTATCGAAAAGTACGATAAAAAATTAATCAAAACAAAAGAGGAGCTCGTAAGATTAATAGAGAAACAATTTTTTAACCCTGAATTTATTTTTTAAATTTGACCTTCATTTTTTATTATGGCAAAAACGAAGAAGGAGACTCCATTAATGGCTCAGTATAATACCATCAAGGGAAAATACCCGGATGCTCTTTTATTATTCAGAGTGGGAGATTTTTATGAGACTTTTGGACAGGATGCAATCCGTGCTTCTCAGGTGCTTGGAATTGTGCTTACCAAAAGAGCGAACGGAGAAGGTCATATTGAACTGGCAGGATTTCCACACCACTCAGTAGATTCTTATCTGCCTAAGCTAGTTCGTGCAGGACTTAGAGTGGCTATCTGCGATCAGCTGGAAGATCCTAAAATGGTAAAAGGTATTGTAAAAAGAGGGGTGACAGAACTGGTAACCCCGGGAGTTACTTTTAATGATCAGGTACTTAGCTCTAAGAAGAACAATTTCTTGCTTTCGATCCATAAAGAAAAGGAAAAGTTTGGAATCGCACTGGTTGATATCTCTACCGGAGAATTTTTGGTAAGTGAGGGAACTCTCGAAAAGCTTTTGCATATCGTAAGCACTTTCGATCCCAGCGAAATTATCTATCAGAGAAGTGTTCAGATCCCTGAACAGTTGAAAAATAAAAGTGCTTTCAAACTGGAAGATTGGGCTTTTCAATACAATTTTGCATATGAGAAATTAACGGGGCAGTTCAAAACCAATTCATTAAAGGGATTTGGTATAGAAAATCTCTCCCTGGCAATTACAGCGGCAGGAGCTATATTTGCGTACCTTGTAGAAGATACTCATCATAACTTACTTGCCCACATCACTAAAATCAAGGTGATCCCCCAAGATGATTTCCTGATGATGGATAATTTCACATTAAGAAATCTAGAGATTGTATATCCAAGCAACCCACAAGGAAAGTCTTTATTAGATATTATTGATAGGACTTCAACCCCAATGGGAGGTCGGCTCCTAAGAAGAAGGATTATTCTTCCGCTCAAATCTGTTAATGAAATTCAAAGGAGGTTATCCCTTATTGACTTCTTAAATGAGAACGATGGACTAAAATATGAGATCTCTCAATTGCTGAAATCTATTTCCGACCTCGATCGTTTGATGGGAAAGTTAGCAGCAGAAAAGATTTCCCCGAAAGAAATCGGTTATCTTCGTCAGAGTTTAGTTAATATCCATACAATTAAGGACTTGCTTCATCCGTTTGCTGATGTGCTGGCATGGATTGAACCGCTTTATGATCTTGGAGAACTGATTCAGTCTTTACAGGATAGGCTCAATGAAGAACTTCCTGTAAATATTTCAAAAGGGAAAGTAATTAGAGAGGGGATTTCGGAAGAACTCGACAGGCTTAGAAACCTTCAAAGCAAAGGGCGGGGCTTTCTCGATGAAATGTGTCAACGGGAAATAGAAAGAACCGGGATTTCAAGCCTTAAAATAGATTTTAATAATGTTTTCGGATATTTTATAGAGGTCCGGAACACTCATAAAGATAAAGTTCCAGGGGATTGGTTGAGAAAGCAAACACTCGTTAATGCAGAACGTTACATTACTGAAGAATTAAAAGAATATGAAAGTCAGATTCTTGGAGCTGAAGAAAAGATTAGTGTTTTAGAGAATGAGTTATACAGGAATGTGTGCTCTGAAACAATGGTTTATATGGACCAGATTCAGGAAAATTCGAATATCATTGCGCAGCTCGATGTAGCGGTAGGATTATCGGAGCTTGCTGTTTCAGAAAGCTATACAAAGCCTATTTTGAATGATGGCTACATTGTTGATCTGAAGGAAGCGAGACACCCAATTATTGAAAATGCTCTTCCTTTGGGAGAAAAATATATTCCTAATGATATCTTTTTAGACAAGGATTCCCAACAGATCATTATGGTTACCGGCCCAAACATGGCGGGTAAATCTGCAATTCTTCGTCAGACGGCGATCGTCTGTCTTCTGGCGCAAATAGGAAGTTTTGTGCCGGCAAAACATGCTGAAATAGGGGTTTTAGATAAGATATTTACCAGAGTAGGAGCGACAGACAATATTTCTGCCGGGGAATCTACTTTTATGGTTGAGATGAATGAAGCGGCTAACATTCTTAATAATATTTCAGAACGGAGTTTGATCCTGCTGGATGAAATCGGTCGTGGAACATCAACCTATGATGGAGTTTCAATTGCTTGGGCTATTGCAGAATATCTGCACCAGCATCCAAGTCAGGCTAAGACATTATTTGCAACCCATTACCATGAGCTGAATGAGATGACAGTTAATTTTGAAAGGGTGAAAAATTTCCATGTTTCCATACAGGAAAATAAAGGGAATATCATCTTTCTGAGAAAGCTGGTTCCGGGTGGAAGTGAGCATAGCTTTGGTATTCATGTGGCAAAACTGGCCGGAATGCCGGCGAAAGTGGTTAACAGGGCTAATGAGATTCTAAAAACCCTGGAAGCAAGCCGGACTCAGGGAACTTCATCGGAAAGTATTAAAAGAGTGACAGATGAAAATATGCAGTTATCATTTTTTCAGCTAGACGACCCTGTTTTGGAAAATATCAGAGAAGAACTTACTAAAATAGATATCAATACGCTAACCCCAATAGAAGCTTTAATGAAGCTTAATGCAATTAAGAAAATGATTGGAGGATAAAAAAAGAGAGCTAGTAAGCTCTCTTTTTTTGATATGGATAATGTTAGCAACAGCTTCCATCCATTCTGCAAATTCCCACACGAGGTTCGCCGTCGGGAGTAAAGCAAAAACATTCTATGAGACAGTCATTACCTGCTCCGCCATTGATTTCCTTTAGTTGTTTCTTTGTTAGTTTCCTTTTCTGATTGTCTGATTTTTTCATGATAAAAAATTTTAATTTGGTAGAACTAAAGTACATTTTTATTTTAACAGGACAAGATAAAGTGGTTGGTTTTCAGTTGTTTATTGAGTGAATTTGAAATAGGACGTCATATCATTCTATTTGTAGCTGCACTTTTTATTGCCTGTCGGATGGTGTAATTAGCAACAATATCCATCTTGTATTCCCGGAACTCCTATTAATTCTTCCCCTGTATTTCTGTCAAAACAGCTAAATACAACAGGGCAATCATGTCCCACACCTCCGTTAACTTTTTTCAACTCTTTTTTAGTTAATTTTTTGATTCTGATGTTTGATTTTTTCATAATTATAATATTTAATTTGTTTAAAAGCACATTGCTTTGTGTGAAAAATGACACCAGATAATGGTGTCATCGTAGATTTGTTATTATTGGGTTAGCTAATAGTACAACCAATTAGCAGCAATAATCATCCTGAACTCCTGGCACACCATAGCGTTCCTGACCTGTATGACGGTCAATGCAGCTGATTACCCTTGGGCAGACAACTCTTCCACCGTTAATTTCTTTCAACTCTTTTTTAGTTAGTTTTTTTGATTTAGTGTTTGATTTTTTCATAATAAAAACTTTTAATTTGACTAAACTAAATTACATTTTTAATTCTGATATATCCATAATTGGTGAATGAAATTCATGAAAAATACCTGAATTCAGGTATATTAATTAGTTGAAAATCATTAATCAATGAAACTTTTTATTAATTTTGAATATGAAGCATTTCTTAAAAATTTTATTCCTATCATTAGGCGTTACCATTTCAAAGGCGCAGCAGACTGAAATTTCTTCTGTGAAATATGAAGAGCTTGAAAAACGTATTCAGCAGGAAACCGATAAGTTCCTTGTCCTGAACTTTTGGTCAACGACTTGTGCTCCATGTGTAAAAGAACTTCCTGATTTTATGGAAGTAAATAACAAGAATAAAGACAATCCGAAATTTAAAATGATTTTAGTTTCACTCGACAGATTAGTGGATAAAGAAAGAGTGCTAAAGTTTATCAAAAATAAAAAGCTTACTGCTGAAGTTATTTTATTGGATGATATCAAAAGAATGAATACATGGATTCCCCGGTTCGAAAAAAACTGGGATGGAAATATTCCCGTAACTTTGTTTTATAAAGGAGGCGAAAAGATCTTTTTTAATGATGGAGAAATGAGCAAAACTGAACTTGAGTCTGTTATTAATAAAAATTTACTTTAAATATTTATAATACTATGAAGAACATAAAAATTATCATAACATCTTTTATTATTGGTTTCGGCTTATTGAGTTTTACCGCAAAGAATAATGAGAACACAGTAAAAGAGAAATATAGTTTTATAAGATCTGAAAAAGGATACGAAATAGGAGATGAGGCAACAGATTTTAAACTGAAAAATATTGATGGCAAAATGGTTTCCCTTGGTGATTATAAAAGTGCTAAAGGATTTATTATTATTTTCACCTGTAACCATTGCCCGTATGCTAAGAAATACGAAGACAGGATTATTGCGCTGGATAAAAAATACAAAGAACAGGGTTATCCCGTAATTGCCATTAACCCGAATGATCCGAATGTACAACCGGAAGACGGATATCAGCAAATGATTGAAAGGGCTAAACAAAAAGGCTTTACATTTCCTTATTTAGTGGATGAGGGACAAAAAATTTATCCTCAGTATGGGGCAACTAAAACGCCGCATGTTTTTATTTTACAAAAAGAAAATGGAAAGAATATAGTTAAATATATAGGAGCGATCGATAACAATTACGACAATCCCAATGATGTTTCAGAGTATTACGCACAAGATGCAGTCAATGCTTTACTAAAGGGAGAGCCTGTTAAAATGACAAAAACGGTTGCAATAGGATGTACCGTAAAAGTAAAAAAATAATCTCCTATTTGTAATAAAAAATGAATAAAGCGAGCACATGCCCGCTTTATTATATCCAGTATAATGACTTTTGTTAAACCAGGAAAATGAAACTACAATTTAATATCAAATACCTTATTCTGACGATTCTACTATTTCTGACAGAAGTTATAATTGCTACTGCATTAAAAAATGTTTTCTTTGTCAGGGCCTATTTGGGAGATGTTATTGTTGTAATCCTTCTTTATACTTTTGTCAAAAGCTTCATTACAATTGATAATACAAAACTTATTACAGGAATTTTTATATTCTCATGTATCATTGAATTTGCTCAGTATTTTAATGCTGCAGAAAAAGCAGGCTTCCAAAAAGGAAGCCTGATGTATATTGTTATAGGAAATTCATTTTCATGGGTAGATATCGCATGTTATGCGATAGGATGTTTATTTCTCTATCTTATCATAAAAGTAGCTGAAAATAAATCATTCCAGCCAGAAAATTAGAGGCTGTTTCATTTTCATTTTGACCTTTTCTCCATTTTTTTCTCCGGGAATCCATTTTGTATGTACACTGTGAAGAGCCTTCAGGAATTCTTTTTTTATGATTTCATTTTCGTAGGATTCTATTTGTATCTGGCTCATGCTGCCATCTTTTTCTACTATAAATGTAGCTACCGCTTTTGCTGTACTGATATTGAGCCTGGTTAATAATGACGTTTGGAAATTGCTTTGAATCTTTCTTACAAATGCCTGATGACCACCAGGAAATTCAGGGTTTTTGTATCCGGCAAGTTCGTCGGGAGAAATAACCGAATGGTTTTTCTGAGTGGAAGCAGAGTCTTTTTGTGCAGAAAGAAAGACCATGCAGAAAATTAAAGCAAAAAGGCTAAGATATTTTTTTATCATCTTTTATTTTTTAACGGCCAAATCTGTCGTATTTATCCTCGGCATATTTGATGAAACGGTTTAATAAAGCAACATTTTCCTTTTCTACTGGGGAAAGATCATGATCTACATTATTCGAAACGGGAATATACCAGTCTGTATGTTCAAAGAAATTTCTGTAGGTTTCTTTTTTAAATGAGTATCCGTGTCTTGCAAAGACAGAGTTTTTGATGATTTCCATATCAAGTTTTCTCAGGTTTTTAAGATCTTTTTCTGTTAACTTCTGTTTGGAAGCATTAATTTTAAAAATAGCCTCAGAAGCAACCCTGTTTTTAGAGGTTGTATAGCTTTCTGTTTTTCCCGTCTCTTCATCAGTATACTTTTCAATAAAATCTTTAGGATTCGACCAATCTACCAGGTCAGAGTTTTCGTCCAGCATAAAGTTAGGGTTATACACAAAATCTTTTTTTATAAGCTTTAACGTCTTTGAAGGGGACTTTACTGCTGTTTTATTGAAGGCTGTCCATTTACCTGTTAAGCTGTCATTATTGAGCTTTATTTCAAATCTTCCGTCGGTTTTATCATTTCCGGGTTCATCCAGTACAAAAGACTTTGTTTCTTCATTAAAAATGCCACGGAATGGTCGCTGATTGCCATTTACAATGCTTTGTCCATATACGCTGTCTTTGGTAATCTTGTTAATTTTTACAGAGATTTTTTTAAATATACTATCTTCATATTCATTGCCGTCATATTCGTCAATCACTTTTTCCTTTCCGCCGAAATCACCCGTGTAGATTCCATAGTATTCTTTATGGATTTCCGGAATTACAACAGAGTCTTTTTTTGCCATTGCAGGGCCTGCACTTTTAGCTTCTTTTTTACAACTTGATAACGCGACTGCTAACAGAGATACGAGAGTGTAATTTAAAATTTTCATAGTATTTTTTTTGTGATTAAAAACTCAATTAAAAGGATATTAGGAATCCAACCAAGCCAGGCAATTATTTGATATACATCCATCGGATTTGGATGAAATAAATATACAATAATAACTTTCCACATTCTTAAAGTAATAGCAGATAGTGTCAATGCAAAACTTCTCCACATCCATTGCTTATGGAGGAGGAATTTTTTTTGTTTTGCCAGCTTAAAGGCTTTGAAGGTCGTAATCCACCACAGGATTCCCAGAATAATAAAAGAAAATTTTGAAAGGAATCCTCCATTGGCAAATATACCCATATAAACTCCCGAGGGAGCAGAGAGGCATAATACCACAAAAATATAGCTCTTTCCTATATTTTTGTGTAGGCTTTTCAAACCGAAATCTTTTCTTAGAATCGCTAAAAAGCCCAGTAACAGTACAAATATACTGGTATAAACATGAGTGTAGAAGAGGTAAAGATATTCAGGTCTATGACTTACCTCCGTCTGTTTGATCTGTAAAAAGCTTACTTCAGGGCTTATAGGAATATATTCCAGGGTAATTTGAAACATAAGCCAAAAGAAATAACCGAATCCTATCATTAAAAGGATTTTAAGAATATTCTGATATTTCTTTTGAATTAAAAACACTGCAATTACATCCTTGTTATAATTGACTAGATAATCATTTCATGTTCAGATCCTGTGCAATCAACCATGCTTCACTCCAGCATGCCTGAAAATTGAACCCACCCGTTACTGCATCAATATTTAATACTTCACCGGCAATATAAAACCGAGGAAGGATCTTTGAAGACATATTTTTAAAGTTGATTTCTTTTAAATCCACTCCTCCGGCAGTTACAAATTCATCTTTAAAGGTTGATTTGCCTGTAACCTGAAGTTTTTTAGAGCAGAGACTGATTAGGATCGCCTGCATTTCCTTTCCGGAAATATGAGCTACCTGTTTGTTGAGATCTATTTTTAAAGTGTCAAGAATTTTCTGCCAGAATCTGTTGGTAACTTCAAATATTTTCGACTGACCTATGGTCTTTTTAGGATTGCTGTGTCTGAAGTTTTGAAATATCTCCTCTGCTTCATCTAGTGTTTTTGAAATGAAATTTACTTCAATTTCAAAGTTATATTTCACGTTTGCCAGATTGATCGCCTCCCAGGCCGAAATTTTCAGTATGGCAGGTCCGGATAATCCCCAATGTGTTATCAGGAGCGGCCCACTTTCCGCTGTTTTCAACTTTGGTATTGAAACTTCTGCATTTTCAAAGCTGGTTCCTGCAAGGTCTTTCAGAAGATCATTTTTAATGTTGAAAGTAAAAAGTGAGGGAACAAGGCTAATGATTCTGTGTCCTAAACTTTCTACAATTTTCAGAGATTTTGGAGAGCTTCCTGTAGCATAAATGATGTAATCCGCTACAAGGTCTTCCGAGCTGGTCTTTACAATGTATCTTTCACCATCCTTTACAATTTCTTTTACAACAGATTTTGTTTTTACATCTATATTTTTCTTTTGGACTTCGTTGAGAAAAGTATTGATAATTGTTTGTGAAGAATTGCTTTCAGGGAAGATTCTGTTGTCATTTTCTATTTTCAACGAAATGTTTCGTTGTTCAAACCATTCCATGGTGTCTCCGGGCTGAAATTTGGTAAAAACACTTAAAAGTTCTTTGTTCCCACGAGGGTAAAACTGAATCAATTCTTTGGGGTCAAAACAAGCGTGACTTACATTACAACGACCTCCTCCTGAGATTTTTACTTTCTGGAGGACATCCGAGTTTTGTTCAAGAATAATAATTTTATATTTGGTTTCGTCAAGGTTGGATGCACAGAAAAACCCCGCTGCACCTCCTCCGATAATAATAATTTGTTTCATGTACCTGTAATCTTATGGTGAAGATTATTTTTCCAAAAGTACAATTTTTATAAACCATCTTATTTGAGTATTTTTGAAGATTATAATTTTATTATTCTAAATACAATTTCAAATGACATTCTACCATACCTTCGAAGTGCGTTGGAGCGATCTTGACGCCAACAAACACTTAGCAAATTCATCTTATGTGCAGTATTGTGCACAAGCCAGGATGGCTTTTATGACAAAAGAAAAAATGGGAGTTACCCAGTTGAGTCGATGGGGGATAGGACCTGTTATGCTTCATGAAAGATATTCTTTTTTTAAAGAAATCTATGCTGATCAGACGGTGATCGTGAGTGTGGAAATAGGCGGTTGCTCGGAAGATTCTTCCATCTACCGTTTTATACACAAATTCTATACTCCGGATGGTGTGCATTGTGCAACGTCTGAAGCTACAGGGGTATGGATTGATATGATGCTGAGAAAAATGACCACTCCTCCGGATGATGTTATTGAAGCAATGAATAAATATAAAACACCGGATACTGAAGTTTTAACCAGAGAGGATTTTAAAAAGTTCCCATTCCATCCTCATAACATTGATCCTTCAGAGTTTAACAAATAAATGATAATTGATAAATGATCATAGATAAAAGAATATCGAACATCATTTATCAATTATCTGTCCTCATTTATAAATAAAAAAGATATGTTTGAAGATAAATCTCAGGAACTAACACCCATTTCCAAATTAGGAGAATTTGGATTGATCAAACACTTAACGGAACATTTCCCATTGTCCAATGAATCTTCGGAGCTTGGAGTTGGAGATGATGCAGCAGTTATCAATCCGGGCGGAAAGAAAATGGTCCTTACTACTGATGTATTGGCAGAAGGTGTTCACTTTAATCTGGGGTATGTTCCATTAAAGCATTTAGGATACAAAGCTGTTGTTGTCAATTTAAGTGATGTAGCGGCAATGAATGCTACTCCTACACAGATTTTAGTTTCTCTTGCCGTTTCCAACCGGTTTCCGGTAGAAGCTTTAGAGGAAATCTATTCCGGTATCCAGGCTGCTTGCGCGAGATATAAAGTAGATTTAATAGGAGGAGACACCACCAGTTCTAATACAGGGTTGGTAATGAGTATTACCGCGATAGGAATTGAAGATGAAGAGAATCTGGTTAAAAGAAGTGGTGCGAAGCCGAACGATTTATTGGTCGTAAGCGGAGATCTTGGAGGAGCCTATATGGGGTTACAGATTTTAGAAAGAGAGCATGCCGTTTTCCTGGCAAATCCGAATATGCAGCCGGAAATGGAAGGATACGACTACATTCTGGAAAGACAATTAAAGCCAGAGGCAAGAACAGATGTTAAAACAATCCTTAAAGAGCTGGATATAAAACCAACTTCTATGATCGATATTTCTGATGGGCTTGCTTCTGAAATACTGCACCTTTCTGACCAGTCAAAAGTGGGATTCAGGCTATATGAAGAGAAGATCCCTATGGATAGCCTTACGATCTCAACTGCTGATGAAATGAATTTGAATCCTGTTGTAACAGCATTAAGTGGAGGTGAAGATTACGAATTATTATTTACAATCGCACCGGCAGATTTTGATAAAATAAAAAACCACCCTGATTTTACGATTATAGGACATGCTGTAGATAAAGAGGACGGGAATTTTATGGTGGCCAGAGGTTCCAACCAGCTGATACCGCTTACGGCGCAAGGCTGGGATGCTTTTTTGGGAAACCAGCAGGGAGAATAAAGTAATACTTAATTTTCAATATTGTTAGAAGCCACAGTACTAGTACTGTGGCTTTTGTATTGTATTGCTGCGCTGAGACTAAGCCGCATGAGATCATAAATAAGGACAGGAACAAGCGTATGGCATCTATTGGTCATGCAGTTATTTCAGGTCATCACAAAATGTACACACTTAATCAAGTATTTTTTGTTTCGCTTTTTGAATACCGTCTCTTTGTGAAAATTTTACATTATGAAGAAGGGTCTTTTGATTGCCTTTTATGGTTTTACTCATTTAAGTTGTCTGCTGAACGCACAATCCGGGTTATCCGGAGAATTAAAAACGGAATATATTCCTTATTCAAGTTACATCCGCCCTGAGGATAGTATGAAAACGGATTCCAAAAGTGATTTTAAGAGAATGGATATAAGCTTCAGTATTCCTCTTTCTATGAAAAAAATAAGTGAAGGAAAAATAAAATCATGGTCATTACTTGTTAATGGATCTTATGCTCAACTGTCCCATAAGAACTATGAAACTCATTTATTTCCTGACCAGATGCTGAATGCGCAGGTTGGATTACAGCATATAAGACCTTTGGGTGGAAAATGGAGCATGATGGTTACCGCTTCAGCCGGCGTTTATACCGACCTCGAAAATGTAAACTTTGATGATGTTTTAGGCCAGGGAGGTTTATTGTTTATAAAAAACTTTACTCCTAATCTTGCGCTTGGAGTAGGCCCTGTGCTTACTACTGCATTTGGAGTACCCATGATTATGCCCTGGATCTATTTCGATTGGAAAACGGGAAATAAAATCAAATTCAACATCAACTTTCCTGAAGGAATGGAGGCGGGCTATCAGTTTTCAGATAAATTTGCTATCAAGGCAGTTGTTGGATTAAACGGGATGACGGTAGAAAGGAATAAAGGAGGAAAATCCACGCTGCTTGGCTATCAGCAAATCACAGCAGGGATACGGCCTGAATTACAGATCAGCAAAAATGTAAGTCTACGTCTTACCGGAGGAACCGCTCTCCTGAGGAGCTTTAGTGAAAATGACCGTAAGATCAAAAGCATATTTAAATCAAAAAAGATGGAAGATCCTCGTTTTGCTTCCACCTTTTATATGGCTGTTTCTCTTCGCTGGAATCTCCCTTAATTTATTTACTTATGAGCTTCTTATAGACTACCTGGTTAAGCAATTCTTCTTTACGGGTTCTCGAAATAGGAAGCTCTGTTTTATTAATATAAAGCCTGCCTCCTGCAATCATTTCAATATGAGTGATATTGATGAGAAATGATTTATGGATTCTAAAAAAATGCTCAGGTGATAAGGACTCCTCAATAGCTTTCATTGTCTGATGAATGACAAGTGTTTTATCTTTAAAATGCAGTTTGGTGTAGTTCTGCATGCTTTCAATATATAAAATATCTACCCAGGAAACCTTAATAAAGGTGTCGGATTGACGTACATATAAGTAAGGATCATCCAGAGAAATATTTCTTTTGGATCTTTCAAATAAGATGAATTGCTGCTGTGCCTTATTTACTGCCTGGTAAAAACGATTAAACGCTATAGGTTTTAAAAGGTAATCTACAATCTGTAGTCTGTAGCCCTCTAAGGCATATTCTGAGTAAGCAGTTGTGAAAATACATAAGGGCGGATTCTCCAGTTGTTCCAAAAAATCAAGGCCTGTAAGATAAGGCATATTAATATCCAGAAAGATGAGGTCAATTTGATTCTCTTGTATTTTGTTATTAGCCTCTAATGCGGTAGCACAGGTATCCACAACTTCCAAAAAATCAATTTGATCCGCCATGTCTTTTAGATAGAATCTTGCCAGGGGTTCGTCATCTATAATCAGACATTTCATTTTGGGAATATTATTGTTTGTCATTTTCCTGAGAGAGATTTAGGATTAAAGAAATTTTGTAAACATGATTATCAGACTCTACGTTGAGAGAGTATGAATCCGGGTACTGAAGGTCAAGCCTTTTCTGTACATTATTAAGCCCTATTCCATGAGCACCATCTTTACTTTTATGAACAGTTATATTGGAGTAGGAATTTTCCACATAAAAAGAAAGTTGGTTATCTTCTTCCTTACATGAAATTAAAATATAACCTTTATGCCCCGGCAAGCGGCAAACATATTTAAAGGCATTCTCAATAAAAGGAACGAGAAGAAGGGGAGCAATAGTCGCTTTATCGGTGGAAAGCTCCCAGGTTGCTTTTACATCCAGTTCATTTCCCCAACGTAATTTTTCAACTTCTACAAGATTTTGTAGGTATTCAACATCTTTTTTAAGTAGGACCTGATTCTGATTACAGTGATAAAGCTGATATCTCAGGATATCTGAAAATTTTAGCAACAAAAATGAAGCAAGCTCAGTATTGGTTTTCATCAGGATATGAATATGATTGAGAATATTGAAAACCAAATGGGGATTTATCTGGTCCTGTAATAGCTTAAGCTGATTTTCCAGATGGACTTGTTGCAAGAGAATGTGATCCCTTTCAATTTTTCCGTGTTCCTGATAAAATGTTATTCCGCACGCTGTTCCATTAATAAGAAAGGATGCAGGAAGAGCTAAATAAAATCCTTTCCATAAAATAGGGAGGTGACTTTTAAAACCAGGAGCTAGGGGTGTTCTGGAATCTACTTCTATATAAGCAAAAACAAAAGAGTAAATAAAGCTCAGTAAAAGAATCATAATCGTTGCCTGGAGTAGGAATTTTTTCATTTTCCTCTCTTTTAAGGCTTGCGGGAGCAATTTTTTTGTTAAAAACTGAGTGAAAATAAAGGAGCTTATTACAATGGCTAAAGTCTGGATAAGTGAATTGTATCTGCCGGAATCTGCCTGGAAATTAATCCACATGGTTATCCCGAAAATCAGCCAGAAACCAATAACAAATAGATGTTTTCTTACGATAAAAGATTTAAGCATATTTTGATAGGGTAAAAAATTAGAAACTGCAGGAAATACAGTTTCTAATGGTAAAGATAATTTTTTAGAACAGGAAGTATCCGATTCCAAGCGAGAAGCTGTGAGGTTTGGATTTAAATTCTTTGCTGATGCTGGTGAGTCCTGTTTCGTACCTCAAATCAACGGTGAAGTTTTTATAATCCATACCAATTCCACCGGTAATACCAATATTGGATTTATCGAATTTTTTTAAACCTTCGCGCAGTGCTTTTGAGGTAGAAATATTATCATTAAATCCATAACTGTAAACTCCTCCGGCAAACGCCCGGACATTAAAATCTTTGGAACTTACGATCTTATAACCTGCTACAACAGGGATATCGATTGAATTCCATTTCAATTGCGAAGAATTTCCATCCTTTAAGTCATATGATATTTTTCTTTTGTTGAATATAGCTTCTCCCTGAAGATATATCCTGTTAAAGTCTACTCTTGCCATAAGGCCCGCCTGATATCCTATTCCATATTTTCCGCTCAGGTCAGAAGAGGCAGAGGATGTTTTAGTGAAATTTGTACCGGCTTTAACTCCGATATGAACGATTGGTGTTTGTTGTGCGTTGGCTTCTACTGAGCAGGTAATGCAAAGCAATAAAAAGCTTACTGCTAAAAAACGGTGTTTCATAATAATAAATAGTATTAAATCTGGTGCAAAACAACAGCAGTGAGCGTGAAAATGAAATTTTATTTGATGAAGAGCATGGGTGTTTTGATAAGAGGGAGCTTTTAATGTAGCTCAGTTCTCCGATTGATTTTATCCGATGAATGGCGCAAATAAAAAATCGGAAAAATGCTTTTCCGATTGATTATTACTAAAATGGTTCTTCTTCACAAATCATTCCCGGGGGGCAGCCTCCGCTTCCGGGGTTTCCTCCACCAGGACTGCCAACGCTTACACAGGTTCCAGGGTTACCGTCGTCCTGCATTTCGCAAGCCTTACCATAAGTACATTCACAGTCTGTCCAGCAATACGCAGAATCTCCACTGTTGTGGCAGCCATTTCCTCCACTACCCAGAATTGTTAGCAGATCTTTTCTTACTAGTTTTTTCATAATGTAATTTGATTTTTTGTAATAATAAATATATTAAAAAATAAATTTAATTTGAAATAGAATTATTTGTGTATAAAATACTTACAGGCTAAATGACAGTATTTATAATCTAAAGGCAAGAAGCCACAACAATTGTCGTGGCTTCTCTTTTATTTAAGTGATAATATATTAAAATTCGATTTCTTTGTGATATAGAGGATATTCTCTTTGGAAAAGAGGAATGGTTCCTTCATATCTTAACGGGAAGACTCCAAATCCATAGAACATATCTGCCTGGATTTTTGCCTTTAGATCAATAATCCCTTTCCTTTGTGGAATTAGCTGTACACCTAAAGAAGCAATAGTTGAGGCTCTGCCTCTTAGTCCTGAATTGGCAATAGGAACCGTTAGAAACTGTAGACCTACAGCGCCTTTTGCTTCCAGACCTACTTCCGCAGATAAGGTGCCTTCGAGAGAAGTGATACTGAAATCAGATCTTT
The DNA here is from genome assembly GCF_039645525.1 of Chryseobacterium sp. Chry.R1. Taxonomy (NCBI): domain Bacteria; kingdom Pseudomonadati; phylum Bacteroidota; class Flavobacteriia; order Flavobacteriales; family Weeksellaceae; genus Chryseobacterium; species Chryseobacterium sp. Chry.R1. The sequence continues at coordinate 971,564 of NZ_CP151793.1, read as the reverse complement.
TTTCCATGCTGATGTTTAGCGCGGGATTTTTTGAAACAAGGAAATTAGCTGTTCCTCCTACGTCAAGAAGGTTGACTTTCGCTTTGCCGGTTGCCCCGATTCCAAGAAAAGGGCCCGCAGATATTGTCGGACTCAATACAAGCCCTGTTGGACCTAATACAATAGGTGCAATAGGAATACTTATAAAATCTGTAGTACTTACCGTGTATCCTACTGATGCCTGGATATCCGCAGTGGACTGTAAAACAATATCATCCATGATAAAGTTTACAGAAAAGTTGGTCAGATGTCCCCATGAAAATGTAATATTGTAATCAATTTTAGGAGTTACACCGCCTTTTACGTTTACGCTTGAAGCTAACCCTACCGGACCAACCTGTTGATTGATAGGAAAAGTCCTATTAAAGTTAAAACGATTGAAAGTAACCAGCTTCTGATCACTTAGGTTTTTAGCTTCAATATTGATGATTTTATTATTTACTTCCTGAGAGATAAGGCCTTCTACCGGAACATAGTTCACCATCTTTCCATTAACGCTGATGGGAGCTTTACCTGAGGGATCATAAACACCGCTTAACGTTCCACTGTATATAAATTCCTCAAGTTTAGCGCTTGATGTCTGTACAAAATACTGGTTGTTTGTTTTAGTTACAGATTGTACTTTAGAAAGGATTGTCTTTACCTGATCTCCTTCTATTTTTGTTCCAACCAAAACGCTTCCTGCCTTAATGTCATCAGTTTGATCGGTTGCTTTACTAAAGGTAATATTCTGATTATCCAGTTTGGAAATTGCTGATACGGATTCATCATCAAGAATAATGACATTTTTCTGTAAAGTAAGATTTCCCAGAGTTTTGAAGCTACCGGATTCTGTTTGAGGTACTGCCGGGTCCTCGTTCAAATTGTCCTGTGAACAAGAAATTAGAATTGCTGCTGTGAATATAGAAAGAATTATAAGGTTAAAAAATCTTCTATAATTTCTGAAATTGTTAAAGTTGTTTTTCATAAGCGAAAGATTTTTAGTTCTTCTAAGTTACAGATTAATTTTATTTAATCACTGCCAAGAGAAGTAGAAAATAGGAAAACCGTTATGCATATAATAATTTGTTAATGAGATGATTGTGTTTGGAAATAAAAAAGCCTCTATTCCAACAGAGGCTTATATTTAATATTTAAATCAAATGCTTTATTACTTCTTTACAATATTGATTATAACTTCTGTAGCTTTTTCCATGCTTTCTAATGCAACATATTCATAAGGGCCATGAAAATTGATTCCACCAGCGAAGATATTTGGACAAGGAAGTCCCATATAAGATAATTGTGCCCCATCTGTACCTCCTCTGATCGCTTTTATCTTAGGCTCAATATCAGCTTCCCTCATTGCTTTGGCTGCAAGATCAATGATGTGCATTTTACCTTCGAACTGCTGTTTCATGTTACGATACTGTTCCTTAATCTCAATTTCTGCAGTCCCTTCACCGTGTTTTTCATTAAATGCTGCAACTTTTTGCTCAATGAATTTTTTTCGTGCTTCAAATTTTTCATCATCATGATCACGGATTATATATTGAAGCTTGGCCTCAGAAATATCAGCAGTAATGTCCATCAGGTGATAAAACCCGTCAAATCCTTTAGTTGTAGATGGTGTTTCGTTCGCTGGAAGAGATTGTGCAAACTCAGCAGCTAAAAGACTCGCATTGATCATTTTTCCATATGCATAACCAGGGTGTACGCTTAATCCATGGATTTTTACAACAGCTCCGGCAGCGTTAAAATTTTCATATTCTAACTCCCCAACTTCACCTCCGTCCATTGTATAAGCCCATTCTGCCCCGAATTTTGCTACATCAAACTTGTGAGCACCTCTTCCGATCTCTTCATCAGGTGTAAAACCAATCGCAATTCTTCCGTGTTTGATTTCAGGGTGAGCGATAAGGTATTCAGCAGCCGTAACAATTTCTGCACATCCAGCCTTATCATCAGCTCCAAGAAGGGTATTCCCGTCTGTTGTGATCAACGTTTGTCCAATATATTTTTTTAAACTTTCAAATTTTGAAGAGGAAAGCGTGAATCCGGTTGCCTTATTAAGAAGCAGGTCCCCTCCGTCATAGTTATCCCAAACCTGAGGATTTACATTTTCACCACTGAAGTCAGGTGAAGTATCATAATGTGAAATGAATCCAATGGTGGGTTGGTCATTATTCTCAAGATTAGATGGAACATAACCCATAATATAACCATTGTCATCAATAGAAACATTCTCCAGACCGATTGTTTTTAATTCCTCAACAATATAATTAGCGATGTCCCATTGCTGCGGAGTAGAAGGAGTTGCTTCACTCTCTGCATCACTTGTTGAATATATTTTTACATAGTTAAGAAAACGGTTCAATAACTTCTCTCTCCATAATTGGTTGAATTCTATAGTACTCATTAGACGGTATAAATTTCAACAAAGTTAGCAAATTTGCTGCTCAGAATACATTATTTGCGGCTGAATATCAGTTATTGAAATTTTGAATCATATATAAATAATTGAAAATCAAAATTATGTTAGCTTTGTATTGATCGTAGATAAACTTGTTAAGTTTTATTATATTTGAGAAAATCTAAAGTGAAAATGTTTCTTACCGAATGTCCTAGGGATGCCATGCAAGGCTGGGGGGAATTTATTCCCACAAATAAAAAAATTGATTACATCAACTCTCTGATGGAAGTGGGATTTGATGTGTTGGATAGCCTCAGTTTTGTCTCTCCAAAAGCTATCCCGCAAATGGCTGACTCTGATGAGGTTGCTGAAAATATAGACAAATCTTTATCAAATACGAAGATTTCTGCCATTATAGGAAATTACAGAGGAGCTGAAAAAGCACTAAAACATCCGTCTGTAGATATTCTTGGGTTTCCTTTTTCAATATCTGAAACTTTTCAACACAGGAATACCAACAAAAACCAGGAAGAAGCTTTTAATGAGATCATTAAAATGCAGGAGCTTGTAAAATCAGAGAATAAAGAGCTGAATATTTACTTTTCCATGGCTTTCGGAAATCCATACGGAGAAATGTGGAAATTGGAAGATGTAGAGTTTTGGGCTCAAAGATTTTCGGAGATCGGAATTGAAAATATTTTGTTGTCCGATACAACAGGTGTTGCAACTCCCGAAAAAATTGCACTTTTATTCGAAAAAATACCCGTAAAACATCCTGAAATTAATTTTGGAGGACATTTTCATAACCGGTATGAAGATTCTTATTCAAAATTAAAGGCGGCTTATGATCAGGGATGCAGAAGATTTGATAGCGCTATTAAAGGAATTGGAGGATGTCCTATGGCGGAAGATGATCTGGTTGGTAATATGCCTACCGAACAGGTAATCAACTTTATGAGTGTAGAAAAAATAGACCATAATCTTAATCTTTTAAACTTCGAGAGCTCATATAATAAAGCAAAAGATATTTTTCATTTTTAAAATATAAAATCAATCAGTAGGCGGGCTTTAGCCCGTTTTTGAATTAATATATCATTCGGCTTTAGCCAGAACCTAATTAACAAAAGAATTGTATGTCCCCGATTATTTCAGCTTCACAATTAAGAAATTTAGAAATTCAAAATCTAATCATCCTTGATGCACGAGTAGGTAAAGATATATACCAGAGTTATTTGGAAAAGCATATTAAGGGAGCGCGATTCATCAATCTAGATACAGATCTTGCTGAAATCGGAGAAGATGCAGCTTTTGGAGGAAGGCATCCTTTACCCGGGATTGAAGAATTTGGTAAAACATTGGCTGCCCTGGGGATTTCTGAAGATAGCCATGTGGTTATCTACGATGATAAAAATGGTTCCAATGCGGCTGCAAGAGCATGGTGGATGTTACGTTCTTTTGGACTTAAAGAGGTTCAGGTTTTAGATGGTGGATTCCAGGCGGCAGAAAGAGAAGGTGTGGAATTTGCTTCAGGAGAGGAGGTTTATGAAAAAACTGCACCTATGAAAAATCAAAAATGGCTTCTGCCAATATCAAGCCTGGAAGATATTGAAAATGAGTTAATAAACAGCTCTTCAACAGTAATTGATGTACGGGATTCTTACCGGTATAAAGGAGAATCTGAACCGATTGATCTGGTAGCAGGACATATTCCCGGAGCAATTAATATTCCTTTTTCTGAAAATCTTGATGAAAAAGGTAATTTCCTTAAACCAGAAGTTTTAAAAGAAAAATATTTAAAGTTATTAAAGGACAAATCTCAAAACCTGATCGTTCACTGTGGTTCCGGGGTCACGGCATGTCATACTATATTAGCTTTGGAGTATGCGGGCTTACCAATCCCTGATCTGTATGTAGGTTCATGGAGCGAATGGAGCAGAAGAGAAGGAAAAAATATAGCAACAGAGACTGAAAAATAAAACCGCAGGAATTCCTGCGGTTTTTTTATCTTCTATTCTGATTTTTAAAGCATTCCTAGTTCGAATTTGGCTTCCTCGCTCATCATATCTTTATTCCAGCTTGGCTCAAAAGTAAGTTCTAAATCAACACTGTTTACTCCTTCTACACTTTGAACCTTATCCTTTACCTCTTGCGGTAATGTTTCTGCAACCGGGCAGTTTGGAGTTGTAAGAGTCATGATGATCTTAACATCGCCATCCTCAGAAATCTGTACATCATACACAAGTCCCAATTCATAAATATCCACAGGGATTTCAGGATCGTATACGGACTTAAGTACTCTTATAATTTCTTCTCCTATATCAGCAATTTGATCGTCTGTAAATTTCATTTTTTAATCTTGATTGATATTTCTTTTCAACAAATCTTCCTGCCGCATGCGGCGAAAAACATTTGCCAAAGTTAAGACATCTTTTTCACAATAGTCAACTATTCTTTGCAAGTCTTTCTCTATGTAGTAGATTGATGAAACCATTGAGCCGTCAATATCGTCCTTAGGCGTTGGAATTCCAAAAACATGCGCTAGTAATTCAAGGGAAATAAAGGTTTTATAATCTCCGAACTTCCAAAGGTCCATCGTGTCGATGTGAGGGATTTCCCAAGGTTTTTTCCCAAACATCTGAAAAGGAACCGGAGGTTGCATTCCGTTGATCAGAAAGCGACGTGCAATCCATGGAAAATCAAATTCTTTTCCATTGTGTGCACATAAAATTACATCCCGTAGCCTTGGACTGTTGAATATTTCTCCAAACTCGGTAAGGAGCTTTTTTTCATCATGATGAGCAAAGCTTTTTATCTTTAAGGTGTCATTCTTTTCTACCATTCCTATGGTAATACAGATGATTTTCCCAAATTCAGCCATTATTCCTGCTCGTTCAGAATAAAACTCTTCGGCAGAAATATCATCTTTGCGTTGAAATCTGGTCTTTTTATCCCAGAGCTTCTGGTCTGTTTCGGATAAGTCGTCCCATGATCCTGCATTCGGAACTGTTTCAATATCAAGGAATAAGATCTTTTCTAAAGGAATGTGCTGTATCATAAATATTTTTGTTTTATCCCACATGCATTCCGTTTGTTACGGGAAGTGAAGGTGTTAAAATTGTAACTTCGCTTTTGTCCTCTCCGTAAACGCCTAATACCAGGCATTCGCTAAAAAAATTGGCGATCTGTTTTCTTGGAAAATTCACAACGGCTAAAATCTGTTTTCCGATCAGATCATCTTTTTGATATAATGCTGTGATCTGAGCTGAAGATTTTTTAATACCGAGGGGGCCAAAATCAATTTCCAACTGGTAAGAGGGATTTCTTGCCTTTTCAAAATCATTGACGGAAATAATGGTTCCGCATCGTATATCTATTTTTTCAAAATCTGTCCAGGAGATATCCGGTTTTATTATCATGATAATTGGTTTATTAATTGTTCAACTTCTGATTTCTGGTCTGCATAATTTTTTTGTAATTGTGAATCTGTACCCATCCTCCTGTAGTATTCCAAAGCTTTATTCCCAAAAAACTTTTTATGAAAATCCGAAACTTCAGGAATTTGCGGAAAAATCCGATGAAAAAGCATTTCCGAATATGCCTGAAATTCCCTTTCATTTTTATCTTCAATAAAATGACCAGGAGCTTTCTGCCTTACATGAAGCATTTCATGCGCCAGCATATTCAGAACAAGATTCAAATCAAAATCGAATAAATTTCTGGGGATCATTACCTTTTGAGGGTGGCCCAATTGTCCTTCGGCAGTCAGTAGCATGGAATTAGGGGAGAGTTCCTCCCTGAATCCAAAACCGGCAAAGTTCTCATGTTCCAGGTTAAAAGTGCGAATCAGATAATTGGCCGCTTCTAATATCTGATCGTGTTCCTTATATGCCTCAAGGTGTAAATTGATCTGTTTAAAGTTCATTCTATCGATGTTTCAACAAATGTATTAAATAATTAAAAATAGGCCTCAAATTAGGTTGTTTTATATAATAATTGTTAATATATATTTGGAGGAGTAAAAAAAAAGATAATAAATTATGATATTAATATTTGTAAAACGGTATGTTTTTTGATGAAATATAGAAAAAAAATATTTATGATGAGAAAAAAAATTACCCTTACTGTACTATTATCTGTTTCTTTTATGAATTTAAATGCACAGGTTGGTATTAATACAAGCACGCCGTCGGCTACCTTAGATGTTATAAGTAAAGGAAATATTGCATCTGGTAAAGCTTTGAAAATCAATAATTCTTCTTCGAATGAACTGGTAACGGTACTGGATAACGGAAATGTTGGAATAAATAAAGTAAACCCGAGCGGAAAACTGCACATCGTTGGTGATACCAGTACAAATGATGTGCTTTATTTAGAGAATTTACAAGAAGAAAATGCGTCCCGGCAATTTACACATGTGTTAGTTAATAACTCAACCGGAAAAATCGTCAAAGCTAAAGCAGGAGGATCAAGTACTATATTAACAAATTACAGATCCAGCGGTCAACAGGTTTTGGATCAGACCACTAACTCTTCTCAATTGGTTGAATTTTCTTCTAATGATAGTTTAATAGAATCGGCAACTTCATTTAACGCTTCTACATCTACATTTACCATTCTGGAAGATGGATATTATTTAGTGTCTGGGTTTGTTGGCTTTAATGGTTTTAGAAATGACTTTACAACGGTTAGTCAGTACATCGCTATGAATTTATTCTTTGAAGTCTCCACAAACGGAGGCGGAAGCTGGAATCAATTAACGGGTGTAAGAAATACATTTATAGGAGCATCTGCAGGTGTAGGGACAACCATAAGTATCTCACCAATAGCACTCTACTTAAACGCTAACTCACAGATACGTCTTATGATTCAAAGACCTCAGATAAATGGGAATTTGACATTAGGTACACCACCCGGGTCTAATGGACACATTAATTTGCCAACCGGACAATCATATTCGAAATCCGTTTTGATTATAAAGCAATAAGTACAAAATGTTGGTTTAAATAAAAAAGAGGGCATTTGTCCTCTTTTTTATCTTTATTTAGAAGTTTTACAAGAATAATAAATAGTTATGAGATCCGGACAACTATCTTTCCTTTTGTACCATGAGTCTCAATTTCTCTGTGCGCCTCTGCTATTTCGTTCATGGGCAAAATTTCTCCAACAAAAATCTTCAGTAATCCTCTTTCGATCAGTTCTGATAGTTTCATCAGGCTTTCCCTTTTAAAAGTAAGCATGGTCCACATCAGATTGATATTGCGTTTTTGTGCCAGTTCAATTGCTTTAGGATCATCTTTAGTATAGGAAGGTAAACAAACGACTTTTCCTCCGGGCTTTACACAATTGATTGATCTATACAATACGTCTCCACCCATAGTATCAAGGACGGCATCAAGATCGGATAAGATTTCCTCAAATCTTTGATTTTTATAGTCAATAGGCTGATCCACACCAAGCTCTTTAATGAACTCAATATTTTTACCGGAGGCTGTACCACTCACTGAAGCACCGGCTATTTTAGCCAATTGAACGGCAAAATGACCAACTCCTCCCGCTGCAGACTGAATAAGAATGTGTTCACCGGACTGAACTTTTAAATGATCATGAATAGCCTGATAAGCGGTGAGACCAGCTAAAGGAGCAGCTGCTGCTTCTTCAAAAGTGATATTTTCAGGCTTTTTTACGAAAACATCCGGACTGACGGCAATATATTCGGCGTAAGTTTGAGTAGCTAATCCAAAAACAGCATCTCCGACCTCAACGTTCTGAACATTCATTCCCACTTCCTCAACAATCCCACTGAAATCTTTGCCTAAAATGGCAGGAAACTGAAGCGTTTTAGATGAAACATGTGAGCCGGCTCTGATTTTTGTTTCTACAGGGTTAATTCCTACGGCTTTTACTTTTATTAAAACCTGATCAGAAGTAATTACCGGCTTTTCTATCTCTGCGATTTTAAGTTGGTCGGCTGTTCCAAATTCATTGATTATAATGGCTTTCATATTATTTTTTTATGATAATCTAATGTATGGATTTTATTGGTTTTTAAAAAAGCATTCCAGGATATTTTAGATATGCAAAGGGGTAATTATTTCGAAGCCTGAATTTACTGGTTTACTATTAAAGTATTGATATTGTGATTTTTTTTAACTGATAATCAGTTGCTTACTTTTGCGTTTTCATTTTTATTTTAAAAGTTGTGCAAGATTTTAAGAAAAGAGGGTTTATATAAGTGAGTACTCAAAATAAATAAAATAGTGTTTAATGCAACAAATTTAAAAAATGAAGAAATTTATAGTACTTAAAGCTTTTATGGCTGTGTTGATTGGTTTTATGGGACTTAGCTTAATTTCATGTAACAATGACGGACCAGATATTCCACCAGTAAAATTACAAGATGTTATTGGAAATTATAAAGGAAGGCTAATAACAAGTCAGGGAAACAATAAAGCTGAGGCGGTAGTAAGTTTTGCTGTGAAGAAAGACACCATAAAGTTCACAGACCTTCCCGTAAAAGAAATTGTGAAAGCCGTAGTAAAAGACCCTGCAAAAACTGAAGCTGCTCTTACGGCAATAGGAAAAGTAAAATATAACCTTAATTATACGGCTGTGGTAAATGCAAATTATAATGCAGTGGAATTAACTTTTACTCCTAAGACTTTAGAGCTCAATATTCCAATGGATGGAGCGGTGAAAAAAACAATTGTGACATTTACAGCGAAAGAAAAAGGATTTTATGTTGGCCAGAACTATGCAATGAAATTTGGTTTGGTCGCAGAAAAAATTACGGTAGACGGAACAGTGCTGACACCGTATGAAATGATTAAATATGATTTTCCATATTGTATAAAAAATTAAGTAATAGTGAGATGCAAAATTAAAATAGGTTGCGCTTTGCAATGTTGCAACCTATTTTTGCATTAAGATTTATCAATCATTAAACGAGGCGTCAGGGAAACATAATCAATGGAGGCAAATAAGGAGCAGATTTTAGTTAATCGTCTTCTCTTAAAAGAAGAAGCTGCATGGAAGGAGCTTTTCGGAGCATATTCCGGGAATCTTTCTTATGTGTGCTCTCGCTATATCATTGATAAGGATGACGTCCGTGACGTACTACAGAATAGTTTTATCAAAATGTTCCGCTCACTAGATTCATTTGAGTATCGGGGAAGCGGATCGCTTAAAGCCTGGATTACCCGTATTGTGGTCAATGAATCACTAAAACATATCAGACAACATTCAGATTTTAAAGTAACGATGAACGATTCTGATATTCCTGATATAACGGACGATGAGGAACCGGAAATAGAAGAGATGCCGCAGGAGGCTATGATGGAAATGATCCGTTCACTTCCGGAAGGCTATAGGACTGTTTTTAATCTCTATGTATTTGAAAATAAAAGCCATAAACAGATTGCGGAATTGTTGGGGATAGCAGAGAATTCTTCGGCGTCGCAATTTCACAGAGCTAAAGCTATGCTTGTTCAGAAAGTTAAAGAATATAAAATGTTAATAAAAGCGCAATATGAGTAATCAATGGTTAAACGATCTGCGCAGGAAGATGGAAGATCACGAAGGTGATGTTCCGGATGGATTATGGGATAACATCAAAGATGAATTATTCGATAAAGATGAGGATAAAAATATTGTTGGGCTTTTTACTGAAGCAAATAAAGCGATCGATAGTGAAGACTCAGATTCAAATAAAAAAAGAGGGGCATTCATTTATCGTATTGCCGGTATAGCCGCTGCGATTGCATTATTTTTTATTGTGGGCAAACAACTATGGGAGGTAAACAATAATGTTAAACCCAAAATTGCTAAGTCAGAAGATAAGGGTTCGGCTGAAAGTAATTTTCAGACCCCAGATAATCATATTTCCTTATTTAACGAAAAAGAAGAGTCCGATGTCCTAAAGGAGTTCGGGCAGAAGAAAGATAGTCCCCTAGATCAGGATATTTTTTCAACGAATGTATATGCATATGGGAATAGGAGTGGTGTAAGAAATGTCCAGTATAGATCGGTAAACGAAGAAACGGATTTGTTGGCTGGCCTGCACAGACAATATGCTCCTTTAATTCAAAATCAGATTCCTGGGATTCGTGAAATGAAGAATCTTTTACCTATTAATAGAGAAGAGGAGATTAACAAACTTATTTCTGAAACAGACTTAGGTGTTCAGGGCAAATCATTGGCAAATACATTAAAAGAAAAAAAACAGAAGACCAAAAAGTCATGGATGCTTAGTTTACTGACAGGTAAAGCTTCATCTAACTCACAACAATTTCCTGGATATGCTACAATCAGCGGAGGTCCGTTAACTCTTGATCAGGTATGGAGTGCATCTGCTTTTTCTGAAGATCCATTTGTAAAAGTTCTTGTGGCTAACCAGAGTCAAAATGTAGAAGCAACAGTAAGACATAAAGTTCCTCTGAATCTTGGCGTTTCTCTTTATTATAATCTGGGTGAAAAGTGGGGCATAGGGACTGGTTTAAACTATACTAAACTATCTTCTGAACTTCATTCCGGAAGCCAGTCGAACTTTGTAAAAAGTGAGCAGACAATACATTATGTGGGCATTCCTGTTCAGGTTAACTATAATGTTATCCAAAAAGGGAATTTTACGGGTTATGTTACCGCAGGAGCGCTTGCTGAGAAATCCGTTGGAGGAAGCTTTAAGACACAATATATTGTTGATAATGAAGTGAATGGAGAAACAAAAGAAAAGCTTGGAAACCAGCCGGTACAGGTTTCATTAAATACAGCTTTAGGGCTGCAGCTAAAACTTGTTGACAAAATAGGCATATATGCAGAGCCCGGTATAGGCTATCATTTCAAAAACGATGGTGCTTTGAATACAATCTATAAAGAGAAGCCTTTGAATTTTAATGTCAAATTCGGAATAAGAGTATTACTTGATTGATTTGTGAGGACCGAAAAATAACAACCAAAATTAAATTAATATCTATGAAAACAAAACTAATTTTTTTATCACTGTTTTTACTTTTAAATCTCTTAAAAGTAAGTGCGCAGTGTTCATTTACACCTACCATTACCAGTCCTAGATTAGGAGCTCAATTTCCCAATAAGGTCGTGTTTTGCAACACGGAATCAGAAGTACTTTCAACACAAACTTATGGTAGTTATCAATGGTACAAACAGGCGTGGACATGGCAGTCCCCCAATACTAATCCTTGGGTTCCTATTTCTGGGGCTACCTCCCAGACTCTGACGATTAATGGTTCAAGTGATATGCTTTATTATTTTAAAGTAGAAGCTACCCTTAATGATTGTACAGCACAAAGCGCAGAAATTATGGCTGATGGATATGCCTATGCACTTCCGGCTATGATGACGACACTCACACCGGGAACTTACGAAAATATAGGTCCGGGAGAATATAATGTATGTAATGGCGCATCGGTACAATTTGATGATATTTTTCCGGTTGTGTATGGTGTTCATACATGGTACAAATGTGCACCGAGCAATATACCACCGGTTTCAGGAGATGGGTGCATCATTTCTGGAGCTACCGGAGATACTTATGTAGCAACAGAATCAGGTGAGTATGGCTTCTATGCATGTACGGCTTATTGTCCTGACCAATGTGAATTCCTGGGATTACAATCTTTTGTAAAGCTAAACTTTGGAAACTGGAACTTTTGTAATCTTGGAACCGGAGAAGTTGATCCTAAAAAAGGGAATGAAATGAGTATTTATCCAAATCCTGCGACTCAGCTTATCTTTATTGGAAAAGATTCGGATAAAGTTTATAAAGAAGTTTCTATAATTGATGCATCAGGAAGACTTGTTTTACAAAAAAAGAACCATACCTATAATCAGCCTATCGATGTAAGCGGTCTTGCTACAGGCAATTATATTATTGTTTCCAAAGATTCTAAAGATAAAATGTACAAAAATAAGTTCATTAAAAAGTAAAATATGAGTGCCCCTTTATAACTCATGTTAGTTTTTTCAATAATTGTGGAGTCGGTGCAGAATTTATTCTGCACCGGTTTTTTTATCCGGAAACAGAACCAATATAGCGTAATGAGTCCTTCTTTTTTGTAAGAAATGAATTATATTTAACAGATGTAATTAGCATTTGTTTGATCATACAATGGGAATAGAAAAAGCAAAACTTCACTTGAAAAAATGGAATAAGGATTCCGAAGTGATGATATTTGATACCTCCAGTGCCACGGTGGAGCTGGCTGCAGCAGCATTGAACATTAGTGGAAATAAAATAGCAAAATCTATTTCATTGTACGATGAGAATAACGATGTTATTTTAATTGTAGCCGCAGGGTACCGGAAGATCGATAATAGAAAGTTTAAAGATGAATTTGGATTAAAGGCAAAGATGCTTGCTTTTGAAGATGTGGAACCTTTGGTAGGACATCCTGTTGGTGGTGTTTGTCCATTTGGTGTCAATTCGCAAGTGTCGGTTTTTTTAGACATTTCGCTTAAAGAGTTTGAGTTTGTGTATCCGGCTTGTGGAAGTGCTAACTCAGCTATAAAACTTTCTATTTCTGAATTAGAGGTTTTATCGGGTTTCAAAAAATGGGTTGATGTTACGAAAGGCGGTTGAAAACGACAAAGGAAATACATAAATTCTTGTCAGCGTTTTTAATGATGAATATTTCATTCATTTATAAAAAATGATATATTTACATTAAAACACACTTATGCTGATCAAAATTTATGGAAGCGCAATTCATGGAGTTGCAGCACAAACGATTACTATTGAAGTTAATATTGATACAGGTGGCGTTGGCTATCATTTAGTTGGTCTCCCCGACAATGCAATCAAAGAAAGCAGCTATAGGATTTCTGCAGCATTAAGAAATGTCGGTTTCAAAATTCCCGGTAAAAAAATTACAATTAATATGGCTCCCGCAGATCTTCGGAAAGAAGGTTCCGCATATGACTTAAGTATTGCGATAGGGATTTTAGCTGCATCAGACCAAATTCTTGCTGAAAATATCCACAACTATATCATTATGGGAGAACTTTCATTGGATGGGAGCTTACAGCCGATTAAAGGAATTTTACCCATTGCAATCCAGGCGAAGGAGGAGGGTTTTAAGGGGATTATTTTACCCATGCAAAATACCAGAGAAGCTGCTGTGGTGGAAGGAATTGATGTTTATGGAGTCAGTAATATCAAAGAGGTGATTGATTTTTTTAATGAAGGAATACCCATTGAAAAGGTTGTTTTGGATATAAAAAAAGAATTCCAGGAAAAAGTAAATCAGTTTCCTTTTGATTTTTCAGAAGTAAAAGGGCAGGAAACGGCAAAGAGGGCAATGGAGGTTGCCGCAGCAGGAGGGCATAATATAATTTTGATAGGTCCACCCGGAAGCGGAAAGACAATGCTGGCAAAAAGAGTTCCCAGTATTTTACCTCCACTAACCTTAAAGGAGGCTTTGGAAACGACAAAAATACATTCTGTTGCCGGGAAAATAGGTGCTGAAACCTCTTTAATGACGATTCGTCCATTCAGATCACCTCATCATACAATATCAGATGTAGCTTTGGTGGGTGGGGGAAGCTATCCACAGCCAGGAGAGATATCCCTCGCACATAATGGTGTTTTATTCCTTGATGAAATGCCTGAGTTCAAAAGAACAGTGCTTGAAGTGATGCGACAGCCCTTAGAAGATCGTGAGGTTACCATTTCAAGGGCAAAGTTTACAGTAAACTATCCCTCGAGCTTTATGCTTATTGCATCGATGAATCCAAGTCCTAGCGGATACTTCCCGGATGATCCTAATAATACTTCATCCCTTGCGGAAATGCAGCGTTATATGAATAAATTATCAGGCCCTCTTTTAGATCGTATTGATATCCACATAGAAATCCAAAAAGTTGAATTTGAGCAATTAACTGAAAAGAGAAAGGGTGAAAAAAGTGAAACGATCAGAGCAAGGGTACTGAAAGCCAGAGAAATCCAACAGGCCAGATATCAAGATTTAGAAATTAGTTACAATGCGCAAATGGGCTCGCGACAAATTGAGCAATTTTGTGCTTTAGATGAGGTTTCATTTGCTCTGATAAAACAAGCGATGGACAAGCTGGGTCTGTCTGCAAGAGCGTATGACAGAATTCTGAAGGTTGCACGCACAATTGCAGATCTTGATGAATCTGAAAATATTTTCTCACATCATATTTCTGAAGCCATACAATACAGAAGTTTGGATCGGGAGTTTTGGAATGTTTGATGTGGACTTATATGGGGTAAAAGCCTTCATCATTTTTTTATATTGTAAATGCATCATACTGATAGGCAAAATTTGTATGTTTAGTAAATGTTCTCTTCAACCGGTAAACAGAATAATTTATCTTTTTTTATTACAATAAGATCATCAAAATAAAAACTTGCCTCAATATTCTTAATCTCGGCTAATTTTTGACCTTCTTTATTTTTGCATGTAAGTGTAAAGGAGTGGGGAAGAACTCTTTTTAAGGTCCATATTTGAGTTTCGGAATCGGAATGAGGCTGCTCATCCAGTATAAGATCAAATAGCCACAAACAGTCTTCAAAATTAATCATATCATTAATCCCTTCTGTAAATTGGTATTCCTCCTTATAGTCGTGTAAATCCTGAGCAACTGAATAAACATTATATAACTCATTCGCTGAGTTTCGACGAATATTGTGTTTGTTGTTCATGGTTTTAGTTTTTGTTATGGAAGAAGGTTTAAATTGACGGAAAGATTCAGATGCTTCGAAATGTTTGTAGTAAGCATGTGATGGTTCAACGAAATTTTTCATGTTTTTAGAATTTTATTTTAATTTTGTTTTATATCTTTGCACAAATATAGTCAAAATTTAGACCAAAATAAAATAAAATGGACAAAATAACAACCATAAAAGAAAGAATCCTATTTTATTTGGAGGAAAAGAGCATTAAAAAGGAGTCTTTTTACAGGGAAACAGGGATGTCTGCTTCTAATTTCAAAGGAGCAGGACTAAAAAGTGACCTTGGTATTGATAAGGTTGTTAAAGTTTTAGAGGTGTATCCGGAGCTGAATGCTCACTTACATTGGCTCATAAAGGGAGAAGGGATATTGGATTTAAGTAGTTCAGAGAAAGTATATGAGGTTGAAGAACAAGAGTTACAACCTGATCATATGTTGAAGAGGAAAGATTTTAATGAAGATATAGGTGACCTATTAGCTAATATTTATGCCCAATACAATACACAGGATAAAAGCTTGCTGTTCATCCAGAACCAGATATCGAAAATGGAAAAGAAACTGGAAGCCTCTATCGCTAAGCAAAGCAAATATTTGGAAAGAATTTTAGCTCAGGTCGAGGAAAAAGAATCAAGATCAAAGTAATCTAGTTCTTGTTTACGATGATTTTTTCAGATCCTGATAATAATGTTTTAGTTCGGGTATTAAGAATGAGGTAGCCGAGTTCGTTAGTAAAGACTTCCAAATCCTGCATTGTACCAATAAATCCATTATTGATCTCTTTTTTTACCAATCGCATTTTCTCAAGATATTGCTCTTCGGACAAAATTTCCGCAATGTAGTCCTCCCAAAGTTTATCACTAAGAGCAACAAGAATTTTTAAACTTTCTCTGTGATTACTCATTTTTTGTGATATCGTTACGTTTGTATAATATGGAAGAAAACCTTTCTAAGGTACTATTGTTAAATTTATCAATAACATTTATTTCTCTATAGTAGTTGTCTAATCGATAGATAAGATAAACAATTATAGCAATAATGGCGATAATCGCTATATCAGCATATCCGGAAATTATATTCTTATTGAAAAATATAAACTTAATATAGGTCGCTAAGTGAAAATATCCGGAAACAAAAACCACATAGAATGTATATCTATGAGCTTTGAATAATCCTCCTAATGCAAGGAGGATTATGCACGATGGGATTGATAGAAAATAGATTGCTGAATCTAAATCCAAACGCCTTTCGCCGGCATTATTTGCCAGCTGGACATTAACATCAATAAAATAACCCACAATATTATTCAGAAAAGGTAAGATCGCCGAAATCAACACGAATGCAGACATCGTAATCTGAATAATCAGCTTACTTAGGCCTATCCGGCTTTGTCGGGTCGATTGTGTCGGCGGTACTGTTGCTTGTTCCATCTTTTGAATCTGGCTCATTTGGTGTTTCTACTGGTTTTGTTACGGTATCGCTAACGATTTTTACATTTTTTGCCGCTTTTAAATCTGCTTTTGTGCTTTCGGATTGTAAAGCGGGAGCGTCTTCATTACTTCTGTCATCACATGCTACCAAAAGGGTCAGCAATGCGATCCCGGATAAAATTAATTTTAAGTTCATAACAATATATTTTTTTTAACAACTTAAAGATAAGTCTTAAAACTTAAATTTAGCTTAAAAAAAATAGACTAATTCTTTTCATTGTGTAATAATAATAAAATTTTCTGTTATAAAAACCTTATATCACTGCGTAATGAAATCAAAAATAGTAAATAAATATTTACATTTTGCTATTTTTTAATAAAATTTTCATTTTAAAATAAATTAACTGTTTTTATTTTTCTTAAATAATCTTTTTTTAGCAATGCATATTGTTGCTGAAAATTTAACGCCGTCATCTTATTTGTAACGATCTCGTATTGTCTTTATTCTATAAAACGGCGTAAAAATCACAAAATTTTATGGTGCAGAGAGGTAACTCAATCACGTATTTATTTCATTAAACGGTATAAAAAAAGCCGTGAGAGAATCTCACGGCTTTTAAAATTTAAAAAAAAGATTATTTATTCTTTTTGGTAGATTTTACATGTTCAGCTTTTGCAGGACGGGTTTTAGTATCAGCTGGTGTGTTTTCACTTCTAACCAGCTTCAACTCGTCAATTAATCTTCTTGCACCAGCATATTTATCGATAGTCCAAAGAACAAAACGTACATCAACGTTGATTGTTTTTTGCCATTCTTGTTCAAAAACAATATCACCACTTAAAGCTTCACTGTTTCCATCAAATGCGATCCCTATAAGGTTACCGTCACCATCGATTACCGGAGACCCGGAGTTTCCACCTGTAATATCATTATTAGAAAGGAAATTAACTGGCATATAACCGGCAGCATCAGCATATTGACCGAAGTCCTTCATGTTGTAAAGATCGATTACTCTTTGAGGAAGATCAAATTCTTCATCTCCTTTTTTGTATTTTCCTACCAAACCGGTCATGTCAGTATAATAGTTATCTGTAACACCAAAGTAGTTTCTGTCTGTTCTGATAGGTAATTTGTCAACAGTTCCATATGTTAACCTCATAGTAGAGTTAGCGTCCGGATAGAACTTTTTCTCAGGCATGGATTTCATTAAACCTGCTAAGAAAAGGCGATTGTTTTTAGCAAAGAAATCATCAACTTTTACAAACTTTTCAACTGCGATCTTTTGATCTTCAGCAAGGCTATTTGCTATTTTCCAAAGCGGATCTGAATCAAGTTTTAATGCATCCGGATTTAAAATAAAGTTAGTTACCGAGGTTTTATTGGCAAAAATAGATGAATAGGCTGTATTGGATAATGTTTTAGCATTTAATCCTAATATAGTTGCAGATGCCACATCCGGATTTTTAACTCTTGCCTGATAAAGGCTTATCATAGCAGCAAGCATTTCTCCTTCCAATGATGGACTGAAATTATCATAAATTGATTTTACCGCAGCTTCTACTTTTGGTTTCATGGCAAGTCTTCCCTGCATATCTTGTCCTGCATAGGTCTTAAGTAAAGAACCTAATTGATAGGCAACGCTGATATATTTTGAGTTTCTGGAAAGTTGTGACATATAATTTCTTTCAACATTTCTCTCGGAAACCTGTTTGTAGTAGGCCTCAATATCTTCTAAAACTCCATCATATTCTGTATTTCCAGGTTGTGCAGACCACTGTCTGTAGGTTGCTTCGATCTTTTGTTTATCTGAGATTGTCCCATTTTTGATAACAGCATCGATAGTTCCTTGTCTGTTTTTCCAGTAATTAGCAACCGAAGCATACTGGGAAGCGTAATTCAACTGAGTAGCTTTATCTTTATCCATGTACTTTTTCATTACATCCATTGCTACTTTAGAAGCTTCTACCCAAGCCGGATAGTCCTTATCTACCATTTGCTGAATTCCATAAGAAGTTAAATAACGGTTTGTTCTGCCTGGGTAACCAAGGATCATAGAGAAATCTCCAGGCTTAATTCCTTTAAGAGAAACCGGTAGGAAATGTTTAGGCTTTAAAGGGGTATTGCTTGGAGAGTACTCAGCAGGGTTTCCTGCTGCATCAGCATACACTCTGAAAACCGTAAAGTCTGCTGTGTGTCTAGGCCATTCCCAGTTATCAGTATCACCTCCAAATTTACCTAATGATGAAGGAGGTGCACCTACCAATCTTATATCTTTATAATCCTGATAAACGAAATAATAAAACTCGTTTCCATTGAAGAAATCTTTTACTACTACTGTATACTTCCCGTTTTCAGAATTCTCAGCCTGAATTGCTTTAGTTTCAGCATCAATTATGGCTTTTCTTTCCTCACCGGTCATTTTGTTATTTAGTTTAGAATTGATTCTTTGCGAAGCATCATCCATTCTTACTAAAAATCTAACGTATAGATTCTTAGCATTGAATTCGTCTTTTTGCTTCATGGCCCAGAATCCATTCTTCAGATAGTCTTTTTCCGGAGTAGAAGCTGCTGCAACAGCACCATAACCACAGTGGTGGTTTGTGAAAATCAGTCCTTTATCAGAAACAATTTCACCGGTACAGAAGCCTCCAAAACTTACAATAGCATCTTTTAAACTAGAATTGTTTACGGAATAAATTTCTTCTGGAGTTAAATGCAAACCTTCTTTTTGCATATCAACACCATTTAATCTTTTAATGAGCATTAGCAGCCACATACCTTCATCCGCTCTCATCTGGGCAAAGCCCAATAAAAAAGTGAATAGTAGAAATAGTCTTTTCATTTTATAAAATAATTTTGTGTCGCTAATTTACTAATTTTTACGATATTCCGGCCGTGATTGGTATGAAAATGGAAGGATAGGCTGCATGAAAAAAATATTTATAAGTCTATTAGGAGTTTTGTTTTTAGGAATGATGATTAATTGTTCATCAGTTCCGGTTAAAAACCCATCAATTCAAAGAGAATGGATGCTTATATCTTTTGGGAAATTTGATAAAGAAGAAATGGTTAAAAGCCGTGCGGGAATTAATCTTACAGGAGCAATGGAAGGAGAAAAGATTCGTGGAGGGGCATTCATGGGGTGTAATAAAATGTTTTTTACCGGAGAGTTCAGAAAAAATGGGAAAATGAAGATTTCCGGAGTTGGAAGTACAATGATGGCTTGTCAGAATATGAAACTTGAGCGAGCGTTTGTTAATAGCTTTGAAAGGATTACGCGGTATTCAGTGGAGGGTCATTTTCTTTCTTTGTATGATGATAAAGGGATAGTGATGAAGTTTGTTGCTTCAGATTGGGATTAACAGTAATTTTTTTGAAAAATGTACAGATAAAAGAAGTCCGCTAAGTAGCGGACTTCTTTCGGTTATTAGTTTCTAGGAATAGTTTTTTTTATTTCTTCAAGTGTTGCCGTATTAGAAAGTCCCGTAACGGTTATTTTCTTATTAATAGGTTGACTTGCTTTACGTGAACGCCGATTGGGAATTGTTGCTAAGACCTCATCAAAACTAGCTGTATTGGGAAGTAATTTTCCTGAATTGTCCGATGTGTTTTTAGGTTTTAGATTTTGTTTTTTAACTTCAAGTCCATAATCTGATACCAGCCCGCTGTGTGGAGGATTGTTTTTATTATACTGCTCATAATCTTTAATGAGCTTAGCTTCCTGTTCCTTTGCATTTTTTAAAATAAGGGCCTGATCCTGCGGCTCAGAAGTTTTATTTTCCTGGGCATATATACTTAGTCCTGATAATAATAATGCGATGATATATAATGATTTCATAATTTTTTATTTAATGTTTACTAGTACTTTAATTTTTGCCGTTTCATTCTGATTGTAATCCTGGAGAGCTTTTCCGATTACCTGTCCAATTCTGACTTTTTTGAGATTTGCTTTCATGGCAACTCCTGGTTTTGAAGAGGTTACTAAAAGGTCTCCTCTTTTAATTTTTCCTCCTTCAAGACAAACTTTTGTTGGGATCACTCCGATAACTCCCATGGGAACTTTTCCGGACAGATCTGCATCGATATTTTCTTCAGTCAATAAAACCCCGGGTTTGGTTGCATAAACTCCTGCTACAAGTGTAGAGTAGGGCTTTGAGGACTTTTCTATCGTTCTGTCAGAGTCTGTTGAAATAACTAAAATGTCGCCGGGCTCATATTCAGAAACATTTCCTTCCACATCAAATGCTTCTGCAACGTCTGCACCGCTGTTTTGTGTTCCGCCATTAAAAAAACCTCTTCCTGCTTTATTGATCCGGGCTACATTAACTGATGCACTTTGATAGACAGAAATATTACCAGATGGGCCCTGATGATTGACAAGAAGTGTGGAGCCGGTACCAGTAGTGGTTATGTGTACAACAGGTTGTCCGTTGGCATTATTAAAATTAGCAAATCTACCGGCCTTACCTGTTCCAAAATTGGGAATAAAACCTGAGATCGCATTACCTGTTCCGTCGCATGATGCTTCTATACCATCACCGCTACCACCGGCATTGGCGGTAATCCCGTTTCCATTCCCTTCCGTAAGGGCTAATACAGCCGGCCCATTTCCACTGGCATTTGATGAATAGAATAAGCCTCCATAGCCACCGGTTCCTGATGAAAGACCAAAAATGCCCGCAGTACCGAAATTAGCAAAAATGGAATTCACTTCACCTTTTACTGCCGGTGAGGTACCGGTTGTGCGATCCACCTTGAAGTTTCCTGCAGTACCATTACCAACAGTTTTCACAGAGATTACTTCGGTATCATTATCTTCATTGAAAATTTCAAATCTACCGGCACGCCCGGTTGCAAAAGATGGGACCCATGCGTATAAGGCATTTCCACTTCCATCAATATTTGTTTCCACACCATTACCGTTTTTGCCTGCATTGGCAGTGATTGCATTTCCATTTCCATCGGTGAGTGCCACCAGGGCCGGACCGTTCCCGGCCGTATTAGAAGCATGGAATAAGCCTGCGAAACCTCCGGTCCCTGAGGATATTCCAAAAACACCGGCAGCTCCAAAATTGCCGAATATGGTTTTTACTTCACCTCTTACGGCAGCGGCGACACTATTGGTATTGTTAACGAGGAATGAAGAAGCATTTCCTTGTGTGTTATCAGGAATATTTCCATTTCCGTTGGTTTCGATTTCAAGCGTATTATTTTCATTGGTTTGATTGAAATTTTCGAATCGGCCAGCTCTACCTTTACTGTTGTTGAGTCCAACCTGGCCTAAAACACCTATCGCTGTTCCGGTACTATTTGTTGCAATAAACCCCCTCACGCCATATCCTCCACCATCATTTCTTCCGACTACAGCACCAGCTATATCACTTGTTGTTCTTCCGACCACGGCTTCTCCGTTGCCGTTGTTATCACCTACAACACCTGCAGAGGATACTTGGCTTGTAATCCCATGTAGGGCAAAACCAGCTCCTGAAGTACTTCTCAATCCCGCACCGGTTCCTGTCGTAGAAATATTGACCACCGTTCCGTTACCCGCGGTTGAGGCAATAATTGCGCTGTTGGCATTGGAATTATTAGTTATTGAAATATTAGCAGCAACTCCGTTTGTACTTATTGCGGCAAGTCCTGTTCCTGCGTTGCTGTTTGCATATACACCGTATCCATTTCCCGATGCATTTCCATAAACACCCAGTCCATTAGGGGTAACTCCATATACTCCCCATCCGCTTCCGTTCTGACTGCCCCAGACCCCCACTCCTAATCCTCCTGTGCCATTATTGATTCCCCGGACTCCCGAAGAAAATCCACCGGCAGAAGTACTGGTTACAACACCCCTTATTGAAGCGATACTTGAAGTTGTTGTATTGTTGGTGCCTTCAATGGCTGCTCCATCACCATCATTGGTTAAAGCAAAAAGACTGGCTGTGTTATTTACGTTAGCTGAATATGGAAGGGTAAAGCTTCCGCCACCGCCTCCAGCAGATTTTGCGTACATTGCATAAGGAACGCTGAGAAGTTGGCTGGTGCCTGATATCGTATAGCTGGTTCCACCTGACGGATCTGTTTCTGTTTTCAAATAATAATTTCCAGTGGTCCAGTTAATCGCGGCAAATGTCCCAGTAAGAACAGTTCCTGTACCTATTTCAAGGCTGATTAAACCATTGGCATTGGTATTTCCGGTCAACCTTTCTGAGTATACCACTGGGCCTGCGGCTGAGCCTTGAAGAACACTTACTTTTACTGCAATACTCTGGTTGATGATCAGTTGTCCCGAAAGATTTCGGATAACGGCCTGATAGCTCATTTTTTCAGGTACTTGTCCAAAGGCTAAAAAACAGCCCAGTATAAGCCCTAGTATGAGTAGATTTTTTTTCATGGTAGTTATTTTTTTATGATTTTGAATGTTTTAATGTTTTTACCATCCTGATTAATTCTTATAATGTACATGGCAGATGGAAGAGAAGAAAAATTAAATTCAGATTTTGTCTGCATAATTTTTTCACTCCTGATCAACTTACCTTGTGCATCGAATAATTGATAATCTGAGTTCTTATAGCTGTTTACTGTAAAATCCAGATAGAGATAATCTCTAAAGGGATTAGGATAGAGTAAAATACCATCCTCTGCAGATGACGTTTCATGGGTGCCAAGGGTCGTAATTTCAAAAGCTTGCTGTACTCCTTCCATAACCTGGAATCCGCTTCCCTTAGAGAGATAAGTGACCTGGCCGACACTATAAGAAATAGAGCCATTACCTCCTGAGACAGTTGTTCCTGTAGTTAAAACAGCTGATTGAGCTTTAAGCTGTCCGGTTACAATAAACAATATGAAAAGGAAGCCGGAAATAAATGTTCTTTTCATGTGAGTTTTTTTTGGTTAGTAGTTTATAAATTCGGGTTAATGAATTTCAGAAGACTAAATTACCACATCCCGGATGCAGATATTGGGAAAATAGATAAACGACACGAAAAATCGACAAATGACAATCCGGAAAAGAAATTAGAGGAATTCTTTAATTGGGCATGTTGAAAAATGCCAGATTGTCTTTATAACTTCTTCCTATGGGAAGCTTAATCTTATGGGTAAGTTCCACTTCGTGAGAAGTTTTACTTCGGATAAGATATTTTGGAACGGCATAGCTGCGGTGTATTCTTACAAAAGAATCGAAGTGGTTTTGATGAAGAAGATTTCCAAGGGAATCAAGAATACAGTGTTTTTTTTCAGAAGTTACAATTCTGGTATAATCTTTTAATGCCTCCAGATAAAGAATGTCTGTTATTTTGATTTGTAGAATTGTACTCCCTTCTTTGATTTTAATCGTATTTTCACCAAGTAAAATATCAAGACATTCACTCTTTTCCTTCATTTCAAGAAAATCCAAAAGTTTTTGTAACGAATGATGAATACGATCGGTTTTTAAAGGTTTTTTAATAAAGTCGAGTATATCCAGTTCGAAAGCCTCGGCAGCAAACTCACAGTGGGAACTCATGAAAATACAAATAGGGATTTTATAGGCTAATTTACAGAATTCAATTCCGTTCATTCCGGGGAGTTTGGTTTCAATAAACAGGACGTCTACTGGTAGATCAAGGTATGGAATTGCTTTTTCGGCTGAATCAAAAGATGCAACAATTTCTATATTATCATACTGATTGATATGGTGTTGAAGAACCAGCCTGTCCAGTCCATCATCATCAATAATCATACATTTAATATTGGCAATCATGATTCTCCGGATGTTAATTAGTTTTTGTAGATCAATGTAAATAAAACAAAAATCTCATTATAAAGTTATTAAAATTATTTTGGTTTTTAATGTTTTATGTTTATTTTAATATTAAAATGGGTGATTTGAAATAATAATCACAAAATGGTGAACGGTGGTGGCTTTATACATCACAATTGCTAATCCATTCAAAATTTTTGAAACGGGATTCTTTATCGTAAATATTGCTTAGGATAATCAGATTATTGGTTTGGTAAAATGTTGTAATTTCAAAGAGATGTTTATGAATTGTGTCAGGAGTGGCAATAATTATATTCTTCAGAATTTTTTTCAAATCATCATTTTCTGTAGGACTTAACATTTTTTCTTCTATATCATCCGGATGTAATAATGGGGAGGGAGCTAGGCCTCTGCGTGCTTCAAGAAACTGGTAAGCCATGGATAAGGCATTTCTTTTTGCGGTGTCGTAATTTTCAGCGACTGAAACTGAAACGGCAATTTGTAAATGAGGTATTTCGCTCAGATTACCACGCTTAAATTCATTTCTATAGATTTCCGTGCTTTCATTTTGCTTGTTGTCCATCAAAAAATGAGAGATGGAATATCCTAATCCGTTTTTTGCAGCTTCCTTTGCCGAATTATTCCCGGAGCCCAGCCACCATACTTCTGGCATATGTTGAAGGTTTTGAGGCTGAGCAATCAGATCACCATAACGCTCTTGCGTAATACTTGTATCATCTGAAATATAGGCTGCGATATCTCGGAGTTTTTCGCTGATATTACTTATTGTTGGAAGTTTATCGCCGTTCAGGGCCAGTGAAGATATTTTAAGACCACCCGGTGCTTTTCCTAATCCCAGTACAAAACGTCCGGGAAAAATTGAAGCTAGTAATTTTGTGATCTCAGAAATTTTATATGCAGAATAATTTCTGAGCATGATGCCGGCTGTTCCAACTTTTATTTTTTGTGTTTTGCCTAAAATAACGGCGGCTAATATTTCGGGGCTTGAGCTTGCGTAACCAGGAACTCCATGATGTTCGGAGAATAAAATGCTTTCATAACCAAGATGCTCTGCCCATTGGGCCAGTTCAATGCTGTTATGAAGGGTATCCTGTGTATGCTCTCCCATTACAACAGGAGATTGGTCCAGGATGCTCAATTTCATTGTTTTTTTTGTAAAATCTTTTTCTGATTGGCTGGCCATACAATATTGTTTTAAAGCTGAAATTGAAGACTCAATATAATGAAAAATCGTTTTATGATCAGAATGATACTCTAAACGGTCATTCAGGTACTATTTTTGTTTTAATGGATTTGTAAGGTTTAATGTTTGAAAGTAATAAAAAAGCATTTGTTGATTATTATTTTTCCGCAAATTAATAGTATTTAAAGCTTAAATTAACATTAAAATTTTAGATTGTCTTAAAAATCGTTTTGCTTTTTATCCCTAAAAAGGGTATCTTGTAAAACTCACAAACATAGATAGAACTTAATGCTAGAAAAGAAAGAACATAATTACGAGAAAGCTGTTTTAGTAGGTGTTATTACTCAAAATCAGGATGAAGAAAAGCTGATTGAGTATATGGATGAATTAGAATTTTTAGCTTTCACAGCAGGAGCAACGGTACAAAAGCGCTTCACTCAAAAATTAACTCAGCCGGACTCCAAAACCTTCATTGGAAGTGGAAAGGCACTTGAAATAAAAGAATATGTAAAAGAAAACGAGATAGGAACAGTAATTTTCGATGATGAACTCTCACCATCCCAGCTTAAAAACCTGGAAAGAGAAATGGAGGTGAAGATTCTGGACCGAACCAATCTTATTCTCGATATTTTTGCACAACGAGCACAAACTTCTTACGCTAGAACCCAGGTGGAACTGGCACAGTACCAATATCTCTTACCTCGATTAACGAGGATGTGGACCCACTTGGAACGTCAGAAAGGAGGGATTGGAATGAGAGGTCCGGGTGAAACTGAAATTGAAACTGACCGTCGTATTATCCGTGACAGAATCACTTTACTGAAAGATAAGCTAAAGACGATAGACAAGCAGATGGCTACTCAGCGTAATAATCGTGGGAAAGTTGTTCGGGCTGCGTTGGTGGGGTATACGAATGTAGGTAAATCTACTTTGATGAATTCACTTTCAAAATCTGAAGTTTTTGCAGAAAATAAACTATTTGCAACATTAGATACCACTGTCAGAAAAGTGGTTATCGGGAACCTTCCGTTTTTACTTACCGATACTGTAGGATTTATCAGAAAATTACCGACCCAGTTGGTTGAATCCTTTAAATCGACTTTGGATGAGGTGCGGGAAGCTGATTTGCTGATCCATGTCGTAGATATTTCTCATGAAAGTTTTGAAGATCATATAGAATCCGTTAATCATGTTTTGATGGAAATTAATGCTCATCAGAAGCCTATGATTATGGTTTTCAATAAGATTGATGATTTTAGCTATGAGAAGAAGGATGAAGATGATCTGACGCCTTCAACAAGAAAGAATGTTTCCCTTGAAGAATGGAAAAAGACCTGGATGGCAAAATCTAAATATCCAACGGTATTTATTTCGGCTTTGACAAAAGAGAATTTTCCGGAGATGAAGAAATTGATCTATGATGAAGTCATGAAAATCCATATTTCAAGATTTCCATATAATGACTTCCTGTTTGAGTATTTCGATAACGACGAGGAAGATGAAAACAACAATTAATGAAATATTACATTTTCCTTTTGCTGCTGAATATTTCGGTTTTGGGCTTCGGTCAAAAATCGAAAATCGATTTTAAAAGTATAGAGAAAAACCTTAAAAATCCCGAATCACTTTATAATTATGATAAGCTGATTTTCAAGTACAAAGGGATTCCAAAGTCACTGGATAGTATAGAAGCTCAGTATTTGTACTACGGTAGAAATTTCGAATCAAATAAATTAAATACTTCAGATAATGATTTTAAAAGTCTGGCTGAAGCATTTAAGAATAATAATTTCGATGATTGCATAAGATTGGGTAAGATTTTGTATGGTAAGGATCCAACGAATATGGACGTACTGCTGATTTTGCTGCGTGCTTATGATTCTAAAAAAGATGTAAGTAATTTTACTCATCATCTCGCACAGCTTCGATTACTTGCCGACGCAATCAAAAATTCGGGAGATGGAAAGACCGAAAAGACGGCCTATCAGGTCAATTCTGTGGGGGACGAATATATTTTCCTGAATATTCTCAATATCGGAGAAGGCTATACAAAAAGTTCAAAAACAGTAAAAGAAGGCATTGTTGACTTATGGGAAAAAGAAAATAACAAAATATATATCAAAGTCCTTTATTTGGACTTTTAATTAAAAAATAACTTAGTGGAATTATATTATTCATTTTCAGCGTTAATAGTTTTAGCATCCATATTCGCATATCTTAATTACAGATTTCTCAAACTTCCCAGTACTATCGGGATCATGGTAATTGCCATTGTGGTTTCAATTTTCCTGGTTTTATTTGGTGAAACCGTATTGCCAAGAACTTTTGGACATCTTCATAAATTGATGAACAGCATAGACTTCACAGAAGTGTTAATGGGAGCAATGCTTAATTTTCTATTATTTGCAGGAGGAATTCATATTAATATTAATGACCTTAAAGAACAATTCAGGCCCGTTCTCATTTTCTCCACGGCAGGGGTTGTCATTTCTACTTTTATAGTAGGATTCGGAATGTTTTACCTGTTGCCTTTAGTGGGGATCAAACTTCCTTTTATCTATTGTCTTGTTTTTGGTGCTCTGATATCTCCTACTGATCCCGTGGCTGTTCTGAGTGTCTTAAAGCAGGCAAAAGTTTCTAAATCTTTAGAGACTAAGGTTGCGGGAGAATCTCTTTTCAATGATGGTATGGCGGTTGTTGTTTTTACCGTAGTACTGCAGCTAGCTGTCGGGAAAGAAGTAGATTTAGGAGTGGAAAGTATTGGACTGTTACTGCTTAAAGAAGCTGGAGGGGGATTGTTATTGGGTGTTTTGTTAGGTTGGATTACTTCAAGGTTAATGCGTGAGGTTGATGATTATATTATTTCAGTTTTGGTTACCCTTTCTGTGGTCATGGGCGGATACCTCATCGCAAGACAGATGCATATTTCAGGGCCTCTTACCATGGTTGCTGCCGGATTATTTATGGGGAATTTTAACGTAAGATTCAAAATGAAATCAATTACTCAGGATTATCTTATCAAATTCTGGGAATTAATTGATGAAATATTGAACGCTGTACTTTTCTTATTTATAGGTTTTGAACTGCTCATGATCAAAGATCTGAATCACTTTATTATTCCAGGTATTATTGCAATTATTGTTGTGTTGGTAGCAAGATTTATTTCAATATGGGGACCTACAAAATTTATGTCTTTCCGGACAAGGTTTAGTCCCCAAACGATAAAAGTGCTGTTTTGGGGTGGAATTCGTGGCGGGGTTTCTATTGCCCTGGCAATGTCTATTCCTAAAAGTGAGTATAGCAATATTATTTTAAGTATTACTTATTGTGTGGTAGTATTTTCTATTGTAGTACAGGGGCTTACCATTGCTAAAGTTGCGAATCCTAAAAAGATTGCAAAAGAAGAATTGGAACAGGGAAGCATTGCTTTAGATAAAGATGTTTAATTGATTGATTGTTATGAGTAACGTAATCAAAGAAATACAGGAAGCTCTTGCTGTTTTATCAATTCCCGAAAAAGCGGAATTCTTCCCGAAATTTTTTAAGACAGGAAAGGGGGAATATGGTGAAGGAGATATTTTTTTAGGTGTAAAAGTTCCTGATCAGAGAATTGTAGCGAAAGAATACTATTCCAGAATCTCTTTGAAGGAGCTCAGTGTTTTGCTTGCATCCGGTTTTCACGAATATCGGTTGACTGCATTATTTATGCTGATCAGTAAATTTGAAAAAACAAAGGTGGCAGAGGAGAAAAAAGAAATTGTAGATTTTTATCTTAAAAATCTGCCATATATTAATAATTGGGACTTGGTGGATTCAAGTTGCTATAAAATATTAGGGAGGTATGCTTTTGAAAATCAACAAGAACACCTTTTAAGGGATCTTTCTTATTCTGATGAAATGTGGCATAAAAGAATTGCCGTAGTTGGAACAATGCATTACATTAAAAAAGGATTTTTTCATCTGACAAAGGAATTTGTAACGACGAATCTGAGTCATACGCATGATCTTATGCATAAAGCAAATGGCTGGTTATTAAGGGAGATGGGAAATAAAAATGAAGGAGAATTAATTGCCTATCTCAATAAATACTATAAGGAAATGCCCAGGACCTGCCTGAGGTATGCTATTGAAAAACTGGATGAGGAGCTACGACAGGATTATTTAAAAGGAAGGATCTGATGGATTGTTTATTTTGGAAAACGGGGACACATTATTTTTTACATCTTGTATTTCCGGTTTTTATAGCGTATATATTTTATAGGGATCAATGGAAAAGAACTTACCTGATCCTCTTAGCTACTATGTTGGTCGATTTAGATCATCTGTTTGCTAATCCCATATTTGATCCTGACAGAAACAGTATAGGATTCCATTTTTTACATTCTTACTATGCAATTGCGGTGTACTTTTTGCTGCTTTTTTTTAAAGGAAATATAAGAATTGTTGGCATCGGACTTTTATTGCATATGCTAACTGATTATCAGGATTTCAATCTTTGGTGTCATTAAAATATCATTAATCTTTTCTCTTAATATTTTAATCTTCATTGATTTTTTGTATTTTGTAAACACTTATGAAATTAAAAGAACTTTTACATTATACCTTTATTTTCCCGGTTTTAGCCGTGGGATATTACTTTTCTGGTCTGATGGCAAACGGTGTCATCTTTGAAATAATAGCAGGAATTTTACTTACCGGAAGTGTGCTTTCGGCTGTTCATCATGCGGAAGTGGTGGCCCATAAAGTAGGAGAGCCATTCGGGACAATTATTCTTGCTCTTTGTATTACCATTATTGAAGTGGCGTTAATTATTTCTTTAATGATAGCAGGAGGAGATCAGGCGGTAACGCTGGCAAGGGATACTGTTTTTGCGGCTGTAATGATTATTCTGAACGGAATATTGGGGATATGTATTTTAGTAGGTGGAGTAAAGTATTATGAGCAATTTTTTGCGAGAACTTCTGCTACAACCTATCTGGTAAGTATTGTGTCTATATTGGCGCTTACTCTTATTCTTCCCAACTTTACTTCAAGTGTAAACGGACCTTTTTACAATACGGCCCAACTGATCTTTGTTTCAATTGCCTGTCTTGTTATTTATGGTGTATTTCTTATGGTTCAGACAGTGAGGCACAGGAACTATTTCATTATTACATCAGATGACCCGGATTCACATTACATCCCTTCAAAAATAGCGACTCTTATCAGTTTTATATTTCTTGTTATCTGTCTGATTATTGTTGTCTTAATGGCGAAAGGGCTTTCTGCGACCATCGAAAATATGGTTCAGAGTGTTGGAGCGCCAAAATCTTTGGTTGGAGTGATTATTGCAGCTGTGGTTTTGCTTCCGGAAGGAGTTGCGGCGATCAGGGCAGCCAGGAATAATCAGATACAATCAAGCGTTAATCTCGCATTAGGTTCTGCGCTGGCAAGTATTGGATTAACCATTCCTGCTGTGTCTATAGTTTGTATCATGTATGACATACCTTTTGTATTAGGACTGGATAGAAAGGACATTATTTTGCTTTCTTTATCGGTATTTATCGTTATGCTCTCATTAAGCAGAGGGAAAACCAATATTTTATACGGAACTGTTTTATTGGTAAACCTGGCGGCTTATATTTTTACTGTAATCGTTCCTTAATTTAATTTTCTCGCCATCTCCATTTTATAGGACATAAGTTTTGCGATGTTTTCAGATTTGTAGATGGCCATGTCCGCACTTTCACCGATGAAAAGCTCTTCTATTGTGCTTTTCCAAAGAAAGAG
Organism: Chryseobacterium sp. Chry.R1; assembly: GCF_039645525.1. Lineage (NCBI taxonomy): Bacteria > Pseudomonadati > Bacteroidota > Flavobacteriia > Flavobacteriales > Weeksellaceae > Chryseobacterium > Chryseobacterium sp. Chry.R1. Next base: position 940,283 of record NZ_CP151793.1, on the reverse strand, counting down.
CCACTGATCGAAGTGTTTTTTTTCCATTGCATGAAGTTCGTTGATGGGAAAGTGAACGGCCATTGGATTTCCTTTGTAGCTCATCTGGCCAAAAAGAATCGTTTCCCAGAAAGAATACATTTTAGGAAGGTGGTTATCCCAGTTTACCTTTGCAATGTCATTAAAAAAGAACCCAATGGTTTCGTCTTTAACTACTTTTCCATAAAATGAATTAACAAGGTGTTCTATATCTTCTCTTGATTCCAACTTTTTCATAATTCAAATTTAGTGTAAATCAGGTAAAAAAGGGACTTGAAAATTGATCAATCTCATTACCTGCTAGTTATCAGTCACAACTGCAATTAATAAAATATTTATAAGTGTTAAAATTGTTTAATTCGCAAAAATAAGCTACTAAACAGAGCAGTTTTTGTAAATTTAATAATTAAACACTAAAAAATAATAAAGATGAGTAAAAAAATCAATTCTGTTTTAGTAATTATGTTATTGGGGATTTCTGTTTCTTGTTCAAGGGATGAAGTCAGTTCTATTGGTGATGATACAGAAAACACAAGTTATACTGATTTAAAAAGAACTTCAATGAATGAGGCAGAAATGCTTCAGAAGGACTGGAAGATTGTAGATGAATTTAAGTTGCCGGGCAACACGAATGTGATACGTGGTATATCTGATGAAAAAAGCAAGATACCCTTTAAAGCAAATCACTTGAAGGATATGGGATATGATATCAATTTTTCAGGTGAAAAAACAAGGCTCAAAAATATTTTCGCTTATTCAGGACAAGTTCCTGACGGAATTATTTTTAATCCGGATCTATCCGTTGATGGCGATATGCGAAATACAGCAGCAAGTCCGGATGTATCTATTGTTTTAGGAACCCCTGATGTAAAAATAAAGACAGACGGAGTAGATCTACCTGATGATTCTTATACGACGGAAGCTATTAATAATGGTGACCGGGAAAGTGAGATTACAGTTACCTATTCTTATAAAAAAGGGTATTCAACCTCATGGAAACGTACGGTTTCAGGATCATTTGAAGTAGGAGCTTCGGTATCCATAGATGTTCCGTTAGTTGCCAAAGCATCTGCCAGTACAAAAGTTGTTGTGGGAGGCGATACTACAGATGGAACTGAGAGCTCGGAAGAAATTACAGAAACAAGTACATATAAAGCTATTGTACCAGCTCATTCCAAAAAAATAATTTCTGTTCTGACAAAGTTGAAAGGATCTTCGGTGGAGTATTCTGTGCCAATGAAGTTAACCGGAACTTTGCTAGCCAATTTTCCCAACCCTACAAACGGACATTACTACTGGGCTTTTCCCGTGGAAGATTTTCCTAACTTTATTTCAAGCATACATGGAGAATCGGGTATTGTAAAGTCGGTGAGTAATGTAAGTGTAACTGTTCTTGAATCACCGGCCCAAAAAATATAGATCGATCTAAAATAATATATAATAATAGACAGGAGCTGTAGAGTTCCTGTTTTTTATTAAAAATGTTAAAAAAATGAGTTATTCTATGCTTAACTTTGCTCTTTAAAATAATTAAAAAAAGTGTAAGAATGACCCGGGGATTCAGAAAAAAAATCCGTCAGACAAATACGGAGAACAGTGGTTTTGGTAACAATGCCTCAGGGAGATTTATCAATAAGGATGGTTTTCCGAATGTTCAGCGAGCAGGAGTCAATGTTTTTAATCGGCTAAGTTGGTATCATACGATGCTTAATTTATCCACATTTCGTTTTCTTTCGTATCTGGTAATTTCTTATGTGGTGGTCAATCTTATTTTTGCATTGGTTTATTATCTGATCGGAGTACAGCATCTTACAGGAATTGATAAAAGTAATCCCCTCAATGAATTTATTGATGTGTTTTTTTTCAGTTCGCAAACATTTACGACAGTAGGATATGGAAGAATTGCACCGGTTGGTTTTCTGGCGAGTCTGGTGGCTACTTTTGAAGCTTTTTTAGGATTGCTTACCTTTGCTATTGCAACAGGACTTTTTTATGGAAGATTTTCACGGCCCAGAGCTTACTTAAGGTTTTCTGATATTGCAGTGATTGCTCCTTTTAGAGATACATCTGCTTTAATGTTCAGGCTAGCGCCTTATAAAAATAATGCGCTTACAGATGCAGAGGTTATTGTTTCGGGAGCTATTGAAGTTATTGAAGATGGAGTTCCTAAAAGTAATTTTTACCGGTTGGATACCCAGCTGGGTAAAATTAATACATTGGCACTTAACTGGACTGTTGTTCATAAGATTGATGAAAACTCACCGTTTTATGGCTTTTCTGAGGAAGATTTTAAGAATATTGATATAGAGATTATTGTTCAGGTTCGCGCTTTTGATGAGGTATTTTCCAATACTGTGGTTCAAAGGTCGTCTTATGTGACTGGGGAAATTATTTATGGAGCCAAGTTTGTCCCAATGTATTATCCGAATAAAGATAATCAGTCGACAATTCTGGATCTGGATAAGATTAATGAACACCAAAAAGCAGATCTTCCTGTTTTTAGCGAAAAGGGGTAATGGATATAGAATTATACAGAAAACAAGCTTTACAAAAGCAAAAGGAGCATAAGAAATTTTTGGACGGATTAAAGAAAAAGCCGCCCAAAAATCTTGATTATGTTGTTCAGGAAACCCATGAAGAAGTATTTGAGAAAGTGGATTGTCTTCAATGTGCAAATTGCTGTAAAACTACCGGGCCTTTATATACAGAGAAGGATATTGAGCGCATTGCTAAGCATCTTCGAATGAAGCCTGCAGATTTTGAATCAAAATTCCTGAGGATAGATGAGGATAATGATAAGGTGCTTCAAAACTTACCCTGCTTTTTTCTAAATGATGATAATACGTGCTCGATATATGAAGTGAGACCTAAAGCCTGTAGGGAATATCCTCATACGGATAGAAAGAAGATTTATCAGATTAATTCGTTAATGGTAAAAAATACTGTTATTTGTCCGGCTGCGTTTGAATTTGTAGAGAGGATTATGAAAAAATTAGGAAAATAACTTATAATCAAAATTCATCTTAAAATAATATAAAGTACGTTAAATAAGACCTTTACATATAATTTAATAAAATAAATGGCGTTCTAGAAATACTAAACACCCATTTAAAATATTAGAATATGAAAAAGTTAATTTTCACAGCAGCATTTTCTTTAGTAGGAATGATTGCTGTATCAGCCCAGACTGAGACACAGAAGAAGGTTGATCCTAATCAGACTACAACCCAGACAACTCCACAAACGATGCAGTCTAATTCCAATACGACTACACCGAATCAAACATTAAGTACAGGTACAACCACTACTGTTGATACTTCGGCCAACCCAACTAAAATGATTGATGGAACAACAAGTGTTAGTACTGAAACTGCTGTTGAGGCAACAAAACCTTCTGAAGCGACTAAAGAAGAGAAGAAGGCTAAGAAGAAAAAGTCGAAATAAATTGTTAAAAAGTTGAAATGAAGATCCTGAAATTATGTATTTCAGGATTTTTTTTGAGCATAAAATGTCTGGGAGCATATTATTCCCTACCAAATGATGATGGGAGATGCACTTATCTTGTATGTTTTTTACATAAAAAAAGCATTGAATATATCAATGCTTTCTCCTTTCACTTTTTACTTTTTTCCCATTATCCCCGGGAACAGGCTATAAGAAAAAAGGCCGGGAAGATTCCCAACCTTTATATTTTTATCTTACACAACTCCTTGAGCTAACATTGCTTCTGCAACCTTCACAAAGCCGGCAATATTTGCCCCTTTTACATAGTTTACATAGCCGTCTTCCTCTTTTCCGTAGTCTCTACAAGCTTTATGGATTCCAATCATGATTTCCTTTAATCTTGCATCTACTTCTTCAGAAGTCCAGTTCAAACGAATTGAGTTTTGAGTCATTTCTAATCCTGAAGTAGCTACACCACCGGCGTTAGATGCTTTTCCAGGAGAGAATAATACTTTGCTATCTAAGAAATAGTTGATGGCTTCTAATGTTGAAGGCATATTAGCAGCTTCAGTTACACATAAAACTCCGTTTTCAACCAATATTTTAGCATCTTCGAAATCCAATTCGTTTTGGGTTGCAGAAGGAATTGCCACATCACACTTCACTTCCCAAGGACGTTTCCCTGCATGGAATACAGCAGATGGATATTTTTTAGCATAATCCTCAGCTCTGTTATTACCGGAAGCTCTCAATTCCAATAAGTAATCGATTTTATCTCCTTCAATACCGTCTTTATCATAAATGTATCCGTCAGGACCTGAAATGGTAACCACTTTTCCTCCTAATTCAGATACTTTTTTAATTACTCCCCACGCTACATTACCAAAACCTGAAACAGAAACTATTTTGTCTTTAAAAGTTTGGCCAATGGTTTTCAGCATTTGCTCAGCAAAATACACAACACCATATCCCGTAGCTTCAGGACGAATCAATGAACCTCCATAAGCAAGTCCTTTACCAGTAAGAACACCGGTAAATTCATTTCTGATCTTCTTATATTGTCCGAAAAGGTATCCGATTTCTCTTGATCCTACCCCAATATCTCCGGCTGGAACGTCAGTTTCAGGACCAATATGCTTGCATAATTCAGTCATGAAAGCCTGGCAGAAACGCATTACTTCCATATCTGATTTTCCTTGTGGATCAAAGTCAGAACCTCCTTTACCACCTCCCATTGGAAGAGTAGTTAATGAGTTTTTGAAAACTTGTTCAAAAGCTAAAAACTTAAGAACAGATAAATTTACTGTCGGATGGAAACGAATTCCTCCTTTGTATGGTCCGATTGCAGAGTTCATCTGAATTCTGAAACCTCTGTTTACCTGGATCTCTCCTTTGTCATCAACCCATGGAACTCTGAAAATAATAATTCTTTCAGCTTCAGCCATTCTTTCTAGAAGCTTCATTCCTGTATATTCCTTCTTTGTAGCGATAAATGGGATAACAGTAACTGCAACTTCTTTTACGGCTTGTAAAAATTCTGGCTCGTTAGGGTTTTTTGCCTCAATTTTTGCAATAAACTCCTGGATTTTCTGGTCAATATTATATTGTTCCATATATTAAGGTTGAATATTATTGCCAACAAATTTAATTTTTTTTTCAAGATTCACAACACCTTAATTGATGATTATTGAAAATTTAATAATTATGAGGGAAAATATTATTAAATTAATAATTAGCAGTTAAATTTTATTAAAAATTAAATGTTATTTGTGAAATAATGCAATATTAAGAAATAGTTAAATTTCAAATTGCCACAAATTGTCTCCCGGAAAGTGATTTCACTTTCCCTAAAAGCTCTAATTCCAAAATTATGGGCAAAATTTTATGTGTCGGAAGCGTAATTTGCTGGGCTAGATCATCTAAATTTATTTGTGGATTCTTTAGAATAAATTTATAGATTATATTTTGATTATCAGTTAGTTGTATGCTTGTGGAAGAATAAGGAAAAAGTTCTTCCATTTTTTCCTTGGGCCTGTTAAAACCAAGGGTATAAATAAGGTCTTTTATTGTAGAAATTATTGCTGCTTTATTTTGAGAAATGAGCTGATTGCAACCTTGGCTATGTTGATCCGTGACTTTTCCCGGGAGAGCAAAAACATCCCTGTTGTAGCCGTTTGCAAAAGTTGCTGTACTTACAGATCCTCCACCAAAAGCGGTTTCTACCACAATTGTAGCAGGAGACAAACCCGCAATAATCCTGTTTCTCTGGATGAAATTTTCTCTGTCGGGTTTCCTGGAAGAATTAAATTCTGTAAAAAGAGCCCCTCCTTCATTAATTATTCTGTCAGCCAGTTTCTTATTTTTGGACGGATATAAAGTATGGAAGCCATGGGCTAGAACACCAATCGTAGGGATTTTATGATGCAGAGACTGTTCATGAACTTCCTTATCTGCTCCCAAAGCCAGGCCACTGACGGAAACAAAATTGCAGGATTGAGCTTCATGAAAAAAGTCACTTATAAATTGTTTTCCATATGATGTGATAGTACGTGTACCCACAATACTTAATGGTTGTAAGTTTTCATTGTAGGTTCCTTTTTGGTATAAAATAGCAGGAGCGTCTTCACATTCATGGAGTAAATAAGGAAGTTCTTTCAGATGTTTTAACCTGATCTGAATACCGTTACGCTCGCAAAATTTTAATTCTTTTTCTGCGAAATGTAAATGAGACAAATTGCCAATATCTGATACGATTTTGTGACCGAATCCATCCAGCTTTTTATATTCTTTTTTGGCTTGTTCCCAGGCATTTTTAGCGCTCCCGAATGCTTTTGTGAGTTTAGAAAGGTTAATGTCACCAATGAGGTTACATTCGCGTAATGCGATTGAATAAAGATGTTCTTCGGATATCATGTGTGCTTTTTATCCAAATGTAACGAATTAAGTTTTATTTTTTTCTTAATTCATCCAAATGATCCCAGATATCATCTCTTTTTTTGTACGGCAGTTCTAAAAAGTCTTCAGGGTGATTTTCTTTATATTCCTGCCAAAGTTTGTCATCTTTTTCGCTATAATAATTGGGGAATTCCCAGATATATCTTTTCTTTTTTTCTCCTATGTTTTTAAATGCAAATGCAATAATACTTCCTACAACTGCTCCCGATAGATGGGCTTGCCATGATATTTTACTCGGTTCCTGAAGATTGTAAAATAGTTCCTCCGGAAACATTCCCCAAACTAAACTGCCATAATAAAGTACGACCAGTAAAGAAATGGTGAGAAGCTTCATATTCCATTTGAAGACCCCGCTGAAAAAGAGGAAAAAAGCTAGAACGTATACAATACCGCTCGCCCCAATTGTACATGTGTACATATATTCTCCTGTAAGAATATCTATGGGCGGAAGTAACCATAACAGCAAACCTGTTGCAAGCCAGCCTATGACAAATACTTTATTAGCCACTAACGGGTAAAACTGATATAGAAGAAACATCAATACGGCGATCGGAATTGAATTGCTAATGATATGATCCATATTTCCATGCAGAAGGGGAGACGTAATTATTCCAAGCAAGCCTTCAGGTAGCAGAGGTATAATAGCTCCAAAACAGCTTTGAAAAAAGCCCTGTGTCTGTAAAAAGTAACCCAGCCACATTGCTGAAAGCATCAGCAGTGGATTTACGATAGCTTTTCTGGAAATTGCGTTTTTAAACATGAAGAGATAATGTCAAATCAAAAGCCAATAATAAATTTCGGAAATTTTGGCGATGATTTCCAGATACGAAGTTTTTTTTACGACAAAAGGTAATGATTTTTATCAAGATTTAAATTTTAAAGAAATATAAAAGATTTGATTGCCTGAAAGTGGCTCGGTTTTCGTATGTTAAAGGATAATTTGTGAACAAAACAGGCTACCTGCTTTATAAATTATGGGTTCACACAAATTATATTTTATACTTTTGTAATTGAAAAATTTTTTATTATATGAAGAAGTTTTTATTGCTTGTCGCTATTTCAATGCAGTTTTTTGTAAATGCTCAGGACATAAAAAAAGATTCAATCGTTGTAGACACTGTTAAACATTGGTCGGTTTTAGGTAAAAATACATTAATGTTCAATCAGGCCGCTTTTTCAAATTGGGTTGGTGGAGGAGCCAACAATGTTGGCTGGCTTGCAGGTATCGATTATAATCTTACTTATGAAAAAGATAAGGACCTATGGGAAAACATTATTATCATGGGTTATGGACAGAATAATACAAAAGGAGTAGGAACAAGAAAGACACAGGATGTTCTCAATATTTCTACCAACTATGGAAGACAGTTTTCTAAAAGCTGGTATATTTCTTCCGGGGCAAGCTTACAGTCTCAATTTTCAGCAGGGTATGAAGACGGGAATAACCCGGAAGCAAAGAAAATCTCTAATTTCATGGCTCCGGGATACTTTAACATGGGTTTGGGGGTTACTTACAGGCCAGATGATAATCTGACGGTAACATTGCGCCCGGTCAATGCAAGATGGACGTTTGTTCTGGATCCTGACCTTCAGAAAGCGGGGAATTATGGCTTAAAAGCAGATGGCGACAGTTCTCTTCTGCAATTTGGTTTTTTAGGGAATGCTGTCTACAAAATTAAACTTATGGAGAATATTAATCTGACTAATACTGCATCGGTATTTTCAAATTACCTAGATCATCCGGATAGACTTGTTCTCGCTTATGGAGCAGTTGTCAATTTAAAAATCAACAAATATATTTCTTCCAATATTACGGTGGATGTACTCTATGACCATAATCAAATCCAAAAGACACAGCTTAAACAGACTTTAGGAATTGGTATTGCCTATACTGTGAATAATGGAGTGAAGAGATCGGACAGGAAAGATAATCAATGGTGGATCAAGAAATAGAGAAACTATATATCATAATAAAAAAAGCACTTCATACGAAGTGCTTTTTTGGTATCAATTTATTTTCTTAGAATTCAATGTCTACTTCTAATTTCTCAGCCAATAATCTGGAAATTTTTTCTTTTAAAGGTTCAATATCAATGTTTTGCATGGCATCATTGGCAAATGCATATAATAATAATGCCTGAGCTTCTTTTTTAGAGATTCCTCTTGCTCTCAGATAGAATAATGCGTCGTCATTCAGCTGACCTACAGTACAACCATGTGAACACTTTACATCATCTGCAAAGATTTCCAATTGAGGCTTTGTATCAATACTTGCTCCCTCGCTTAGCAAAACATTATTATTTTGCTGATAAGCATTGGTTTTTTGAGCTATTTTATCAACGAAAACTTTTCCGTTGAATACACCATGTGCCTTATCTTTAAATATCCCTTTATAGTTTTGATAACTTTCACAATTCGGCTGATTATGGTGAACTGCAGTATGGTGATCCACCAACTGATCTTTTCCGATAATCGTAATCCCGTTCATAAATGAATTGATATTCTGTCCGTTATGAATGAAATCGAGATTGTTTCTTACCAGTTTTCCTCCAAAGGAAAACGTGTTTACAGTTGTTAAACTATCTTTTTCCTGTTTTGCAAAAGTGTTGTCAATCAGATAAGAAGTGTCATTATCATTCTGAAGCTTATGCCAGTCTGCTTTTGCATTGGGATAAGTGAAAATTTCAGTTACTGAATTTGTTAATACAAAAGTATCATCAAAATTATGGTGACTTTCAATAATTTCCACTTTTGCTCCGTCTTCTACGATAAGCAGGTTTCTTGTGTTGTAGAAGGTGTTTTCCTCTTGATTTTGTGAAAGATAGAAAACGTGGATAGGTTTTTCAATAACTACATTTTTAGGAACTTTCAGGAAGAACCCGTATTTGCAATAAGCAAGATTCAGGTCCGTGAAAGCTGATTTTTCTGCAGCAATTGTATTAAAGTATTTATCAAATACTTCTTTATGTTTTTCATCATTCAAAGCATAGTTGAAGGACAAAAACTCTACATTCTCAATAGAAACTTTTGATAATTCTTTATGAAGTTTACCATTCACAAAAACAATCCAGTCAAAATTTTCTTCACCAAGATGCAATTGCTCCAATTGTTCTTTAGTAATATTGTGACCTTCTTTAGGGAAAAAATTATAGTTTTTTTCCGTGATCTCTTTTAGGTTGGTATATTTATATTCTTCGTCTTTTTTGGTTGGAAAACCAATACTTTCGAACGCCCGAAGAGCTGACTTTCTATCTTCATCCAGAAATCTGTGACGAAGACTTTCCAAAAACTCATCGTGGTTGTCAATAATTTGATCGTATAAAGCCATTACTGAAATTTCGGCCATCACACCTTTTTTATGTATTTAAAAATTGTATTACCATTTGCGGTTTTTCCGCTTGACTTTTAGTAATGATTGATAAAATCGGTACTAAAAATATTTCTTCTTATCTAATTAGTTAAGAAGCCAATCGTAACCTTTTGCTTCCAATTCTAAAGCAAGAGATTTGTCACCAGTCTTTATAATTTTACCGTTAGCCAGTACATGAACAAAGTCCGGTTGGATATAATTAAGCAATCTTTGATAGTGGGTAATCAAAAGAACTGCATTTCCTTCGTTTTTAAAGTAATTTACTCCATCTGCAACGATTCTTAAAGCATCAATATCCAATCCTGAATCTGTCTCATCAAGAATAGCTAATTTTGGATTAAGCATCATCATCTGAAAGATCTCATTTCTCTTCTTTTCACCTCCCGAAAATCCTTCGTTTAATGATCTTGAAAGGAAGTCTTTTTTAATTCCAAGTTTTTCAGATTTTTCACGAATCATAGCAAGCATTTCTTTTGCCGGCATTTCATCGAGTCCGTTTGCTTTTCTGTTTTCGTTTAAAGCAGCTTTAATAAAGTTAGTAACAGAAACCCCAGGAATTTCTACCGGATACTGAAAAGAAAGGAATATTCCTTTGTGCGCTCTTTCTTCAGGAGCATCCTCATTGATGTTTTCGCCCTCAAAAATAATTTCACCTTCTGTAACCTCATAATCTTCTTTTCCTGCGATAATAGAAGAAAGGGTAGATTTTCCTGCTCCGTTAGGCCCCATAATAGCATGGACTTCACCTGGTTTTATTTCAAGATTGATACCTTTTAAAATTTGTGCGCCATCTTCAATTCTGGCGTGTAAGTTTTTTATTTCTAACATTTTATTTGCTTAAACAAATTATTTTTGAATTCTATATACTAAACTTTCCGGCTGATCCGGGACATCATTAAGTTTTCCTGTCTGCTCCATTCCTGCTTTCTCCAATACTTTGATGGAAGCTATATTGTTAGGACGCACAACACCAAAAATTTCCTTTTCATTTAAATCACTAAAACCGAAGTCTATTGTCTTTTTTGAAAATTCTGTTGCATATCCTTTTCCCCAAGCTTCGGGAGCAAAGCGATATCCCAGATTTAATTTTTCTGTCTCACCATACATTTTATAGCTTAACCCTCCAAAACCAATGATTTTTTCCGGATTTTCTTTTTCTGAAACAGCCCAGGCTCCAAAATTATTTTGTTCCCAGTGTTCCAGCATCCTATTAAATGTACTTGTAGCCTTTTCAAGGCTCATTGGTCCATTTGGATTATATAAATTAGTCTGCGGATCATTATTAATTTCAAAAAATCTTTCAAAATCGTCTTTTTCAGGTTTTCTTAAAATCAATCTTTCCGTAGTTTCCTTCATAATTACCCTACCGAACCTTCTAATGATATCTCTAATAATTTCTGGGCTTCAATAGCAAACTCCATTGGAAGTTTATTTAAAACTTCTTTACTGAACCCATTTACAATCAAAGCAATAGCCCTTTCTGTATCAATACCTCTCTGATTGCAATAGAAGATCTGATCTTCCCCAATTTTTGAAGTAGTAGCTTCATGTTCCAGCTGTGCAGTCGGGTCTTTGATCTCAATATATGGGAAAGTATGCGCACCGCACTCATTACCCATCAGTAATGAATCACACTGTGAAAAGTTTCTTGCTCCTTTTGCAGAAGGCATTACTTTTACCTGCCCTCTATATGAGTTCTGAGATTTTCCTGCTGAAATACCTTTGGAAATAATCGTTGATTTCGTATTTTTTCCGATGTGGATCATTTTAGTTCCTGTATCAGCATACTGGTGATTATTGGTCACCGCAATGGAGTAAAACTCACCTATTGAGCCATCTCCTTTTAAAATACAAGAAGGATACTTCCATGTTACTGCAGACCCGGTTTCAACCTGTGTCCATGAGATTTTTGCATTTTTTTCGCAAAGTCCTCTTTTAGTCACAAAATTGAATACACCTCCTTTGCCTTCTTCGTTACCCGGATACCAGTTCTGAACAGTTGAATATTTAATTTCTGCATTGTCCATTGCTATTAATTCCACAACAGCTGCATGGAGCTGATTTTCATCTCTGGAAGGAGCTGTACATCCTTCAAGATAAGAAACATAACTTCCTTCATCCGCAATAACAAGGGTTCTTTCGAACTGTCCTGTTCCAGCCTGATTGATACGGAAGTAAGTAGAAAGCTCCATCGGGCATCTTACACCTTTTGGAATATAGCAGAAACTTCCGTCAGAAAAAACCGCGGAGTTTAATGCAGAATAAAAATTATCTCCTCTTGGAACTACTTTTCCAAGATATTTTTTCACCAGGTCTGGGTGATTTTTTATCGCTTCGGAAATAGAGCAGAAAATAATTCCTTTTTCTGCCAGGGTTTCCTGAAAAGTTGTTTTTACAGAAATAGAATCGATGACGATATCTACCGCAACTCCCGAAAGTCTTTTTTGCTCTTCGATATTGATACCTAGCTTTTCAAATGTTTTGAGAAGCTCAGGATCCACCTCATCTAGGCTTGCTAACTCAGGATTTTTCTTTGGAGCAGCATAATAACGGATAGCTTGGAAATCTGGTTTCTCATACTTAATATTTGCCCAGGTAGGTTCTACCATTTTAAGCCATATTCTGAAAGATTCCAAACGCCATTCTGTCATCCATTCCGGTTCTTCTTTTTTAGCAGAAATGGCACGGATGATATTCTCATCTAAACCAATTGGGAAATCTTCATAATCGATCTTGGTTTCCCAACCGAATTCATACTTTTTATTTTCTAAATCGACGCGTAAATCGTCTTCTGTATATTTACTCATTATTTTTTTTTAGATTTCAGATGTTAGATTTCAGATTGAAGAACAGGTCTTTTATCTGATATCCAGCATCTAATGTCTTTTCTCTATAGAGAAAAACTTTCTCCACAACCACATGTTCTGGATGCATTCGGATTGTTAAAAACAAATCCTTTTCCATTCAAACCTCCTGAATATTCAAGAATTGTACCCGCTAAATAGAGGATAGATTTTTTGTCCACAACAATCTTAACATCGTTATTTTCAATAATCTGATCTGTTTCTGTTTTTTCGTTATCAAACTTTAAAACATATTCCAAACCAGAACATCCTCCACTTTTCACCCCCACTCTTATATAATCTTCAGCAGGGTCAAAGCCTTCTTCCGTCATTAGTTGGATGGCTTTTAACTTCGCTTGATCTGATACTGTTATCATTGTATTTATTTAGAATGATTTAATCTTGCAAAAATACGAACTAATTTCCGCAATCTCAAATTGAAGATATCTATTTTAATAATTCTAATCACAAGAGGATCATTATACATATGATCACTGCTATTAAAAATGGATAAATTTTCTGCGGCAAAATTAGTGATTCTGGTTCGATTTAACTTTAGACAGTATTTTTTATCTATAAAGAACTATTATGAAAAATAAATTACCGGTCTTTTTTGTGTTGTTTCTATTGTCTATGTCCTATGGACAGACGACACGTTATATTTATGAAACAGCTGTAAATCCGGATTCAATTAACCTGGTAGGGCTGAAGACTGAAAGGACTTTCCTCGATATCAAAGGCAGTCAATCGTTATTCATAAGTGAACATAAATTAGTAAGGGATTCTCTTGTGTCAAACTTTAAACGGGATGAAAGGATAAGTAATAAAAAAGAGGGTAAAGATTTTTCAAAATTAGGAATAGGAAAATCCGGGGAACAGTCTTTTTTTGATTATTATATTCTTAAAGATATTCCGGATCAAAAAGTATATTATTATGACAGAGTAGGAGGGAAGCAGATTTATTATCAGGAGGACAGACCTATACAATGGAATGTAACAAATGATGTCGAAAAACAGAATGGCTATTCGTCACAAAAGGCAACTGCCAGCTTTGCTGGAAGAACCTGGACAGCGTGGTTTGCGAAAGACATCAATGTTTCTGATGGGCCTTACAAATTTTCGGGGTTACCAGGATTGATTGTAAAGCTTGAAGATGATAAAGGAGATTATAAATTTGATCTCATAAAAAAAGTTGTTGTAAAGAACTCTTTTGAAGAGCCTATGGATTCTGATGCGAGAAAAAGTTCAAGGGTCAATTTCCATGGAGATAAAGCAGCATTGGAATTGGAGCTTAGCAAAAACAAAAGAAGTATAAACGGAGGAAATACCGGTGGTATGCAAGGTTTTGAGGCAGGCAGACATCAGGGAGGAATTAATGGTGGTGGAAGAGACGGAATGAGAGGAGGAGGAATGCGTCGTGGAGGAACGGGAATGAATGGGGGGAACAGTGACCTTCCTGCACAAAGTTTCGGCTCTGGAAATACATCCTTTAATACAGGAAGCCAAAATCCGATCGAATTACAATAAAAATATAAAATAAATGAAAAAAATAGGAATCATAGTTTTAATACTATGTATGCAAATAACCTTTGCACAGGTGAACCGTTTTGTATATCAGGTAACTATGAAATCTGATGCTACAAATAAAAATGATGTAAAAACAGAGAATGCTTATTTGGATATCTCACAGGATAAATCTGTTTTTTATTCAGAAAACAGGATAAAAAGAGATTCGATTATACAAAATACTTTCCAAAGTGGTGGAGCGAGGGGCTTTAACAGAGATCAAATGGAAAGCTTACGGAGTAATATCAACTATACAGTTGAGAAAGATAAAAAGGATCAGAAGATCTATTTTAAAGACCGGTTAGGCCGTGATATGTATTCATATGAAGAGGACAGGCCGTTAAACTGGAAAATATTATCTGAGACCACAAAAATAGGAGACTATAAGGTTCAAAAGGCAGAGACCGATTTTGGGGGAAGAAAATGGACAGCCTGGTTTACTACAGATCTTCCATATCAGGATGGACCTTATAAATTCAGCGGACTTCCAGGCCTTATTATAAAAGTAGAGGATGATCTTGGTGATTACTCTTTTGATTTGATGAAGAATTATAAAATCGCTGCTTTCCCTACGATGAATCAGTTTGGAAATACCATTAAGGTTAAAAGGGCAGATTATATCAAACAGCAGAAAAAGTTCTATGCAGATCCGGCATCGTTCATGACACAGGGCGGTGGAGGTTTTGCCCAAACCAGAATTGGGGGAGGAGGAATATCCGGACCTAGATGGAATGGAGGTGGAAATCCTGCCGATTTCCGAAAAAGAATGGAGGAGAGAGTTAAGGACGATGCAAAGAAAAATAGTAATCCAATCGAACTGCAATAAAAAAACAGCCTGAAGAATTTTCTTCAGGCTGTTTTTTAGAGTATAGTTGTTACTTTAAAAGTTGATTAAATGTATCTCCTTGTCTGATATCCCCGGTATTATAACCTTTCATAAACCATTCCTTACGTTGGGCAGATGATCCATGAGTAAAACTTTCCTGATTAACATATCCCTGGGACCTTTTTTGAATATTGTCGTCACCAACAGCCTGAGCAGCTTCTATCGCAGAATCGATATCTCCCGGTTCCAGAATATGCCTTTCCTGATCTATGTTTTTCGCCCAGACTCCTGCGTAAAAATCGGCCTGCAATTCAGTAGCGACTGATACTCTGTTCATATCCGCTTCCGAATATCTTCCACTTCTTCTCAGTGCATCTACTTTTTGTGTGGTTCCTAACAAAGTCTGTACGTGGTGCCCGACTTCATGGGCAAGTACATAGGCTATAGTAAATTCTGTTACTTTCGCACCGAACCTTTGTTGCAACTCGTTAAAGAAGCTCATATCCATATATACTTTTTGATCTGCGGGACAATAGAATGGTCCCATTGCTGCTTGAGCCGTACCACAACCTGATTGTGTTGTTTCTTCGAAAAGAACAATTTTCGGAGGTGTATAGGTCATTCCATCTTCTTTGAAGATCTGATTCCATGTAAGGTTATTCCAGCCACTCATCATATCTACCATTTCTCCAATTTTCTTTTCATTGGCATTTAGCTCTCTTTGCTCTGTTTGGGTAGGTGATGACATGTTGCTCCCTGAACTTAATATGCTGGAAGGATCCCCGCCTAAGAAGAAAACAATGGCTGCAATAATTAATGTTCCTAATCCTCCTCCAACGATCATACCACCGCTCCCTCCGGAGCCTCGGCGGTCTTCAACGTTCCCTCCTCTATCGTCTGTCCATTTCATAGTAATTTTTTTGTGTATGTAAATTTAAAGATTTAATGCTGAAAATAAAATAAGAGGACTATAAAATCCTCTTATGTATTTACTATATTGATATCTACAATACATTAGCGATTAAGCTGGTTTGTTTTTAGCCAATATGAAGTCGACTGATAGGCGGAAATTGCATCGTCAACAATTTTTTGATCCGGCTTTTTTAAAGGATTTTCATCATAATAAATGCTAAATTCAGGAGTAAGTTTATCCTTCTTTTGGGAAAGGAAATATTGCTTTATCTTTTTAACAGGAGAAATTACCGTTAAATATCCGTCTTTTACAAACCCCAGATCCTGATAAGTGGCAATATATGCTTTAGGCTGAAATTCTTTTTTGAGAACATCCTGACCCAGGAACTTCGATTGATAGCTGAAGTTGAGTAATCCCAAAACAGTTGGCATAAGATCTATTTGTGACATAAGCTTATCAAATTTTACAGGCTGGATAAAATCTTCTGAAAAAACCATTGCGGGAATTCTGTATTTATCCATAGGTAATTCTGTACTTCCTGCACTTGAAGCACAGTGGTCAGCTACAATAACGAAAACGGTGTTTTTGTACCAATCTTGTTTTTTTGCCATCTCGAAAAACTTGCGAAGGGAGTAATCTGTATATTTTACACCTCCTTCTCTTGATTTTGCATCTCCGGGGATATCTATTCTTCCGCCCGGATAAGTGAAAGGTCTGTGATTGGAAACAGTCATCCAATGGTTAAAAAATGGTTTTCCGGATTTTGACTCTGCATTCATTACCTGAATGGCTTTTTTCGCCATATCTTCATCAGCGACTCCCCAAACGTTGGCAAAGGTTATTTCTTCCGGCTTGAAATTATTTCTGTCAACAATTCCGTATCCATTTCCGGCAAAGAAATCCTGCATATTATCAAAATAGCTGAAGCCTCCATACAGGAATTTTACATCATATCCTTTTGATTTAAAGATATTTCCTGTTGTAAATTTGTTTTTATTATTTTCTCTTTTTATGATACTTTCTCCGGCTGTTGGCGGGATACAAAGGGTTAAGGCTTCGAGGCCCCGAACTGTTCTGTTTCCTGTTGCATACAAATTGGTAAACATCATGGATCGGTCAGCCAGACTATCCAGGAAAGGAGTTATTTTCTGATCATTTCCATAATGCTGCATAAAATCTGCAGATAAGCTTTCGATGGATATAAGAACCACGTTCTTTTTAAGTTCCGGTTGGTCGGATGTAATATTTCTTGTAAGGGTAGGTTCAGGGTATTGGCTTAAAAAATTATGTTCTGCTGTTTTTTGATCTATCTGCGGATAAAACTGAAAGTAATCCAATTCATTATGGGTAAATGCCCAGTAAAATTTCGGAAAACCATTGGCTTCGATTTCTTCTGCAAATACATTTGAGGATTTGATTTGGGTTGTGAATGTAAGAGAGAATAAGCTGACTCCGGCAAGTATTATGAAAGACGCTAGTAAAACCAGTTTTTGCTTGAAGTCAGGAAGCTCCTTAAGTTCATCTTTGGTCTTTTTAAAGATAAACCATGTAACTGCTGATGTAAGTGCAAAAATAATCAGAAAGAGAGGAAGGACTGGGTAGCTTTCCATTATATTTCCGATTACTTCGTTGGTATATATAAGGTAATCTACCGCAATAAAATTGTATCGCAATCCAAATTCATTATAAAAGAAATATTCACTTACTGCATTAAATATGATGAGCAGTACATATATAAATAATGTGATAAAATAGAGGATATTTCTGATTTTAATCCTTTTGGAAGGAAAAAAAAGCATTAATGCAAAGCAAAGGATCTTTACTCCAATAAAAGCAAGTGCAATTTCTGCTATAGAACCGCCATATTGTTTGAAAATATTATTAGGAATAAGAAGTATGTAGAAAAAAAGGAGCACTAAAGCTCCCAATATGATCTGTCCGTAAGGTTTTTTGTATTTTGAATCTGAAAGAAATAAAAAGTAAAGCGCCAGAAATGTACTAGCCAGTATAAACACAAAAACATCATTAGCCACACCAACTACTAAAACTTTAAGGACTTCAAAAAAGCCAAAGCTTGCTGTAGTTATTGGATGGAAAAAAAACACTATCCTAATGATCAGTGATACGATAAGATAAAAGAATCCTAAGTATAAAAATGGTTTTATTTTTTGCGAATACATTCAGATTAGATATATGTTGACTTTACAAAGATAGTTTTTATGCACAGTTTTTCAAGAGAAAAAATAAAAACAGGTAGTTTGTTGCATTTTTTATAATAAATTAAATTATTCTTAAGTTGAATTCTCTATAAGCTGTAGCCTCAAATTGGTCCCTAAACCTAGGTACAGAAAAAGGGACTATCATTTGATGTCCCTTTATATTCTCTAAGAAAAGAGATATGCTAAGAATGGCCAAAGCCAATGTTCCCTTTTTTATCTGATAAATTCTTTTTGAAATCTATCATTCTTAAGGCTGTAACGGCTGCTTCTACGCCCTTATTTCCCAAATCTCCACCGCTTCGCGCAATCGATTGCTCTTTGGTGTCATCGGTAAGAACACAAAAGATGGTTGGGGTATCTGTTAAAATATTACAATCTTTAATTCCCTGAGCTACCGCAGAAGATACAAAGTCGAAGTGTGGAGTTTCTCCACGGATAATACATCCTATTGCAATCACAGCATCGAATTTTCTTTCTTTGCAAAGCTGCATACTTGCATAATTTAACTCGAAGGCTCCCGGCACCGAAAACAACTTTATATTTTCTGTTTTTACTCCTTCTTTTTCAAGGATTTCTAAAGCTGCATCACGAAGATTGTAAGTTACAAAGTCATTCCACTCAGAAAAAACAATGCCGATAGAAAAATCTTCGGCATTGGTTATATGAAGTGGCTTGTAATCGGAAAGATTAACTGTTGCCATTTTTAATAATATTTAGTCATTTCAATATAAGAATCAGACATTCCGTTATCGTAGTCCTGATATTTCTCGTCAATAGTTGAGAAGTATTTTTTTGCATCTGCATTTTTCTTTAATCCTAATGCAACAATACCTGCTTTTCGTGTAAAGTAGTAAGAAGTATAAGGATCTGAAGATGCTGTTGCTGCCTTGTCTAATAATGCTAAAGCTTCATCATTTTTATTGAGACCGGATTTAGCATCAGCCATGGCACCATACTTCATAGCCATCAATGTTTTATTATCTGAAGAAAACTGATCCAAAAGATCATATGCTTCCTGAAATTTTCCTTCTTTGAATTTTAACAAACCGGCATTATATCCTGCAAGCTTACCGATATCTGTAGAAGAAAAATCATTATAAGTTCCAATAAAACCTGGATTAGCAGCAGATTTACCTCCTAAAGCTTCTTTATCTTTACCTTCGGTAAGGTTTTTCTGAGAGGCAAGGAATGTCTTTACTGCTTCGGCATTTTGAGGAGCAACAACAAATTGCTTATAGGCGAAAAATCCTAAAACTCCTAAAATCAAAGCCCCAAAAACAATACCTAATGGTTTTGAGTACTTTTCAAGGAATCTTTCTGTATTCAAAGCCTCTCTGTCAAGATCTTTAAAAAATTCCACTGTTTCTTTACCTTCTTGCTCTTTCTGAGCATTCTTTGCAAGTTTTGCCATAAATTCTTAAAAATTGAATTGCAAATTTAATTGTTTCTGAATGATTTACAAAATATAAATTATGAATATTAGTTTTTGTGGCCTTAAATGTCAAAAGATTCTGGGCTTTGTTTTTAAAACTTCAATTTAAATATTTTGTAAGTGCTTCTTTTTTCTTTAGGTAAGTGTATTTGAGAAGTTGTAAAGTAGAGATTCCCTTGGGTGTCAAAAGCAAATGAATCAGGCCATTTTATAGCTTCATCTTTTATTATTTCGGTAAAAACACCTTGTTTATTTATTTTACTGATTGCATTTTTCTCTAAACTACTTAGAAAAAGTTCTCCTTTCTTGTTGAATATAATCCCATCATTGGCTCCGGTTTGCGCATACTTTTCCACCTTTGTTCCCAATTCGGTATCAGAAATATTTTTATCTAATAAATATGCAACCGGTATCCTGTAGACATTTTTACCCATCAATGAGCAATAATATAAATATCCGCTTGGTGCATCAAGTTCTATTCCGTCCGAATGCACCGGATGTTTCCTTTCGTAACCTTCTATTATAATCTTATCTACTTCGGTTAAGGTAGAGTAATGATTGACAAGAACTCTTCGTACTTCGGTGGTGTTTAAATCGAACATGACAATACCACCGACCTGTGAATCTGTAAAATAAGCAATGTGATTTTTATGGTCTATTCTAAAATCATTTAAGTAAGCTTTGCTTGTTACTTTCTCGGCAGGTAAAAAGTAATTGTGGATGAGGGTATTATTTTTAAGATCAAAGCAAAATAGGCGGGCGCCTTTTGTTGTATCGGTCAAAAGCTCGTAGCCTGTATCCAAAACCCAAAGTAAGTCTTTACTATCTACATACATACTTTGAACACAAATAAACTGATTATTGTTTGATGTATTTTCTGTCCAATTGTTCCAATGCGGATTAGGAAAAGGGATGGTCTTTCCGTCAATAATTTCTGCAACAGAAACCGGTGTTTCCGGAGACCATCTTGGGAAATTGACAAAAACACGATTAGTTTTGGAAATGGCAATTCCGGTCCATTGTTGCGGATTTTCAGCAAAGATACTCATCTGAACTTTGCTGGTTGTTTCCTGACTATAAGCCACCACGTTTGTTATAAACAAACATAAGAAAACTATTTTTTTTAATTTGTACATAATAACATCTATTTTTTAGTAAACTTTAATACAAAAATGGATGTATATGGCGGAATGTAAAAGGATGATTCTCACAAATATTTTGTGACGAATCTCACTATTTAGAACCCAGACGACTTAGGGATTCTCTTGAAACTCCAATGTAAGAGGCAATTATTGTTTTCGAAACCCTTTGAAAAAGATCAGGGTATTGTGCAAGGAGAACTTCATAACGCTCCTTTATATTATCGGATAAAAGCGAAATCATTCGTTTTTGAAGAGCAACAAATCCACTGTTGGCTTTTTTTCTGAAAAAATGCTCTACTTTTTGCATTTCTTTACACAGTTTTTCCCGGTTTTCATAAGATAAACAAAGGAGCTCTGTATTTTCGAGGCAGTCTACGTTAAATATGGCTTTTGTATGGGTGAAATAAGCTTGATAATCTGTGATCCACCAATTTTCCATCGCAAACTGTATAATGTGTTCCTTTTCTTTTTCATCAGTATAGGAAGCTTTCAATAATCCTTTTTTCACCCAATATGTGTGACTAACAGAATCGTCTTTTTGAATGAGGAACTGATGTTTTTTTAATTTTTTTATTGTAAAGTGAGAAAGAATGTAAGCAAATTCATCATCAGTCAAATCAATTATTTCTTCGAAATGTGCTCTCAGGTTTTCCATTACAGGTTTTTGATTCTGACAGTATGATATTTTAGTATTCTAATATATGATAGATTTCCGCATTGAATTTACGTAGTTTTTCATCGCCTTTTAAATCTTTCAAAACAGATAAAAAGCTGAACTGGGCTACTGTTGCACCTTGTTTCTCTACCAATTTTGCTGCTGCTTCTGTTGTACCACCTGTTGCAAGCAAATCATCATGAATGAGGATTCGCTGCCCTTTTTTGATCTGACCTTCACGGGTTTCAATTTCTGCACTTCCATATTCCAGATCATATTTTTCAGAAACAATAGGAGGGGGTAGCTTTCCTTTTTTCCTGATCAGGATAAATGGAACTTCAAGGGCTACAGCAATAGCAATCCCGAAAAGATAACCGCGGCTTTCAATTCCACAAACAGCATCTATTTTTCCTTTACTGAATTTCACAAGATCTTCAATAACGTCTTCATATAACTTTGGATTTAGAAAAATTGGCGAAATGTCTTTAAACTGTATTCCCGGAATAGGAAAGTCAGGAACATTTTCAATGGTATTTTCCAGTTGCTTAATTAATTCCTTTGAGGCCATTTATGGGTTTATTTTGTAGCTGGAAATTTTCCAGTCACCATTTACATTTTTAAGTCCGAAAGTTACTTTTAGAGAAGTGGTTTTTCCATTCTTATCGGTAACATCATAAGTTGCATTCACGCTAGAGCTGTTTGCGTTTGTAGCATTGGTTGTAATGTTTTTTATACTTACATTTTTTACAGATCCAAATCCGGAAGTAGGATTTGAAAATGATTCATAGCTTCCCCAACTTGGATTGTTTGAAGCATCAAAAGCAGCTTTAAGATTTTGCGAACTTACATTATTTAGGAATTTACTTACTGTATTTTTTGGATCTGCAGCAGGTTGTTTAGGAGTTGCCGGAGATGTTGATGCAGACGGATCTGTAGAAACAGGTGCTGTTCCTGTAGGATTATTTGGATCAATTACAGCATTAGGATCCTGATTTACTACTGTAGAATCTGTTTTAGGAGGAGCCGGAACTTTCAAAGCTGAAGGGTTAACTTCAAGTCCTATTTTAGACATTTTGAATGTTTTTGCGGTTGTCTTAACAGACACCGTGATATCTATTTTATTGTCCACAACTTTTGAAGCGAGAAGGGATGAAAACTTTAAATTGAAACCTTTAAAGTTGTTATCAGTCATTAGGTTTTTGGCGGTAGAGAGCTTTACTCCATTACTGAAAACTTCCAGGGTTGTTTCTAAACCAGCTCCTGTAAAAGTAACAGGATTACCGGCGTTATCCACAAGCTTTGGGATAATTTGTATAGCAGTAGCTCCGTTTCCATCGTCAGCTGATGGTCTCGTTATAATACTTAATGAATTTGCCTTTACATCATTGGGATCTGTCTCTTTTGCTTTTTCGTCACCGAAGATATTCATTTCTCCTAATGACGGAGGAGCGGTACTTGCCCATTCGATATTATTTTTTTGAGCAACTTCATCTGCCATTGCCATAATTTCAGGAACTTTTTTTCCGTCGATCAACTTACCAAGAGCTTTTACCTCATTGATGTCACCATCAGCATCTACACCAAAGGTTTTAAGAATATAAAGCGCCTCATTAAACTTGATTTGTTTAATGGTAGACAGACTTGAAGCCATGTCATTGATACTTGACTGTAAAGTTTTTGTACTCGTAGCATCTACATGATCTTTCTTGCATGCTGTAAAAAGCAATAAACTAAAAATGAGTAGAAGAGAAAACTTTTTCATTTTAATTGAGTTTGATACAAATTTAGTAAAACCTTTATGAATAGAAATTTTTATTTTTTATTTCTTCTTCATTTTAGCTGATTGTAGTATCAAATCATCCTGTTCTATGGGTTGTATTTGTTAGGCTGTTCTTTTAGATCTCCTTTAAAGAATGAGCTGAAAATGCTTTGCATATTTGGAAATGAGGCGTCCTGCCAAAAAGATATTTTATAATTGCTGTTATCTTTATCAAATCTTACTTTATTGGTATCGTTATCATTTTCGAAGCTGAATTCGGTTGGATAGAAATTAGAATACACTATGATTTGATTGTAATCTGGCTCACTTTTATGTTTTAATTTAACAAAGGTGCGCTCATTGTATTCTAGAAAATCTCTTAAACCTTTTGATGATCCCTTTTCAAATGTGAGATTAAGGATTGTCCTGATATCATAAAACCGGAATCCAAGAAATGCGAATTCTTTCTCCTGTAAAACACCGCCGGAAATTTCGATCTGGTCTTTCCTGTCTCCTTTTAATTCTTTTATTTCAGTAATTTTTGTTTTATAATCTTCTGGATTTCCCAAGTGCTTAAGCTTAGGAAGATTCAGCGAGTTCCCATAATCCCATGATGAAGTTTGTTTTTTTTCATTTTTAGGATCTTCCAGACGATAGATTCTGTACTGCTGAACATTTGTACTTTTCAGCTTTTTACTTTTATTGTCAAAAATATAGGTAATTATTCCATCCGCATATGCATTAAGCTTATTATTAACCGTAACATAAGAGTTGAAATTTCCTTTGATGAAAATGTATTTAGCCGGTTTATTATTTTTGATCACGACTGTCTCAATTTCCTTTATCCGATCATTGAGTTTTATAATGTCGTGGTCAATTTCTGTGTAGGATAGTGTTGCTACGGAAAAATTGTCGTAAACCAATTGAAATTTTTCCTGAGAGGGATCCAATGCTTTTTTGTCTATTTTACCATCAATATCTGAATAAGCTAGGATGCTTCCATCTTTTCCAAAGACAGATACTTTTGGCAAGGGTCTATTGTCCTTTTCAGAAACAAAAGTTATCGTCTGTGAATGCATGAAACTAAAGATGAGCAGGAATATGATCTGTAATACATAATTTTTCTTCATAATAAAAGCTGTTTAATGGTTTGTATTCATATATAAAGACACCGGATTTTGAAAATAGTTGCCTGATACATCAATTATAATCATAAAAAAGACTGATTATTTAATAATCAGTCTTTTATAGTTTTTATTTTGTTACAAGTCCTTAGAAAGGATACTCATAAATTTCAGATTCATGTAAGAATGGGTTTCCTGTAGGAATCAATTTAAGTTTAGATAATGCAGTCATTACAGTAAACATAAATAACCCAACAATGAATAGGATAGATCCTAGGATCAGGATGAATACTTCAGGTGTATTCCAGTATGGTCCTACTGTTCCTGGCATTACCATATTGAAGTAATCTAGAATGTGTCCAAGGATTACAACTACTGCCATTGTAGTAACTACTTTATAGTTTCTCTTGATGCTGCTGCTTACTAATACCAATAAAGGTAATAAGAAGTTAATGATCAACATTGGCAGGAAAGTAGGTGAGTAGTGTTGGAATCTTCCAAAGAAGTAATTAACCTCTTCCGGTACGTTGGCATACCAGTAAAGCATGAACTGTGCAAACCATGTATATGTCCAAAGCATACTTGTCGCGAAAAGGAATACTCCAAGATCGTGTAAGTGGTTATCATTGAACTGTGGTAAGAAACCGTTCTTCTTAAGGTATACACTGATTAGGATGATTACTGCAATACCACTAGACAGGCAGCTAACCATAGAATACCAGATATACATTGTAGAATACCAGTGAGGGTCAATAGACATCAACCAATCCCAAGCCCATGCAGCTGAACAGAATCCAAAGAATACAATATATCCTACTGCCCATCTGTAAAGCATTTGGTAGTCGATTCTTGATTTAGTTTCATCTACTTTCTTTGAAACAGCTTTTAATTTCCATGCGAAGAATGATGCTCCGATTACATACAAGAACGTTCTGAACGCATAGAAAGGGATATTTAAGAATCTTTTTTTCTCGAATAAGATCACATCAAAGTGCGGAGAATCAGGGTTTGTTAACTCCGGATCCATCCAATGGAAAAGGTGACCATTGTGAGAAATGTTTAATAGCATAAGGATGATCAAAATAGCTCCCCCGTATGGAATATAAGAAGCAATAGCTTCCATTACTCTTGTAATGATAATTGGCCAACCTGCGTGAGCTGCATGCTGAATACAGTAGAAAAATAATACTGCACAACTTACTCCGAAGAAAAATACAGCTACAAAGTGTAGTGATGCCAACGGCTGGTTGTGAACCTGCAATTCTGCGTGTTCCAAATGGGCAGCGTGGTCCTGAGGTCCTACCATTTCACTTGAATGTGTAGGAGCATTGTGACCTGAAGCATGAACAGCTTCCATCATCTGTTCAATTTTCTCTGTGCTGATTCCTTTATTCAAGAAAAAACCAATACCAAATAGAACTAAACCTACAACAAGCAGTATTATAGAAATTGATTTTAATTTTGGTGAAAAAGTATACATTTCTTTTCTTATTTTTTAGTTTCGGTAGTCGTTTCAGTTGCTGGTGCCGCTGCTGTAGTTGCTGCAGGTGCTGCTGCTCCTTTTTTGAAAGCACTCATCACATACATTGCTACTCTCCATCTGTCTCCTGCATTCAATTGTCCTGCATAAGACCCCATCGCATTTCTACCGTTTGTTAATACATAATGAACAGATCCCACAGTAATTTCTCTATCAGCATAGTTAGGTACACCTGAGAAAGCACCGCTTTGTACGATTGGTCCTTGTCCATCACCTCCTGTTCCATGACATGCCGCACAAGTATGGTCGAATAACATTTTTCCTCTTTCTATATCTTTAGCTGCATTAGCTGGATTTAGAGGAGAAGTCGTCAACTTTTTTGATGCATCATATCCTGCATTATATTCGTCTGCATTTTTTGGAAGTAATCCTTCTTCAAAAATTCCGTCTTTATTTTGAGCAACACTTCCTTCTACTGGAGCAAGTCCTGTTGCATAGCTATTTTTAACAAACGCTGGAATTTCATTGTCATGATCTGAATAAGCATCTTTAGCCTTCATCAATGGATCATATGCTACCGGGAAATACATATCCGGGAAATATACCAGAGGTGCATTTTCTTTCGGTCCGCAAGAATTAAGTAAAACTGTTGTTAAACCTAAGATTGCAGTAATTCTTAATACATTCTTTTTCATTTTAAGCGTCTTTAACAGTTATTTCTTCAACTCCAGTCTCAATAAGTAGCTGTTTTACAGATTCTACATCCTCAGTTACAAATTCCATCATGAATTTGTCATCTGTAGTTCTCGGATCCGGATTTTGTGCCGGAGCTCCAGGATACATCTTGTTTCTTACCAAGAAAGTAAGTGACATCATGTGAGCAGCACAGAATACCATTAATTCAAACATCGGAACTACGAATGCCGGCATGTTGTGTCCCCAGTCAAAAGCTGGTTTACCACCGATATTCTGAGGCCAGTCATGATTCATTACATACCAGGTTACAGTTGCACCGATCGTAACACCATAACAAGCATAGATAAAAGCAGCATCAGAAATTCTTGTCTTCTTCAGACCTAAAGCTTTATCTAGTCCGTGAACCGGAAATGGAGTATAAACCTCGTTGATTTTTATTCCTTTATCGTTGAATGCTTTAACGCCGTTCATTAAATCGTCGTCATCAGCATAAAGTCCGTATACAATTTTAGTGGTGCTCATCTCCTTCTTTTGCTTTATAAGTTTCACCTGAGATTTTCAAAATCGATTTTAATTCAGCCTGTGCAATTACAGGGAATGTTCTTGCGTATAATAAGAATAGTACAGAGAAGAATCCGATTGTTCCTAAATATACACCTACGTCAATAATGGTTGGTTTAAACATCGTCCATGAACCTGGCAAGTAATCTCTTGAAAGGTTGATTACGATGATATCGAAACGCTCAAACCACATACCGATGTTGATAATTAGTGCTACAATGAAAGTCCAGATAATGTTCGTTCTTGCTCTTTTGAACCAGAAAGAAGCCGGAATAACAAGGTTACAGATAATTAGTGACCAGAAAGCCCACCAATAAGGACCTGTTGCTGCACCTGGAGAAAGATACGTAAAATCTTCAAATCTTGATCCTGAGTACCATCCTATGAAATATTCAGTTGCGTAAGCTACAGTTACCATACCACCTGTTACCACAATTACGATGTTCATAATTTCAATGTGATACATAGTGATGTAATCTTCAAGGTGACAAACTTTTCTGGCAATTAACAATAGTGTTTGTACCATTGCAAATCCTGAGAAAATCGCACCGGCAACGAAGTACGGAGGATAGATCGTAGAGTGCCATCCTTTAATAACTGAAGTTGCGAAGTCAAAGGATACGGTAGTGTGTACTGAGAATACAAGTGGAGTTGCCAAACCTGCTAAAACCAAAGATAATTCTTCAAATCTTTGCCAGTGTTTTGCTTTACCACCCCAACCGAATGCTAGGAATGTATAGATTTTTCTAGTCCAAGGAGTTTTAGCTCTATCTCTGATCATTGCAAAGTCAGGGATCAGTCCCATGAACCAGAAAACTGTAGATACTGAGAAATACGTAGAGATCGCAAATACGTCCCAAAGTAGAGGAGAGTTAAAGTTCCCCCAAAGAGAACCAAATTGGTTTGGAAGAGGGAATACCCAATATCCTACCCAAACTCTACCCATGTGAATTACAGGGAAGATAGCTGCCTGTACAACAGCGAAGATCGTCATCGCTTCAGCTGAACGGTTTACAGACATTCTCCAACGCTGTCTAAATAATAATAATACCGCTGAGATTAGGGTTCCGGCGTGACCAATACCTACCCACCATACGAAGTTGGTGATATCCCAACCCCAGTTAATAGTTCTGTTAAGCCCCCATGCTCCAATACCTGTTCCGATAGTATAAGCGATACACCCGAATCCATAGATGAATAGAACTAGGGCTGCATATAGTGATATCCACCATAATTTACCTGCTCTTTCTTCGATAGGTCGTGCAATATCTTCTGTGATATCGTGATAAGTTTTGTGACCAATAATTAGAGGTTCCCTTATCGGAGCTTCGTAATGTCCTGACATTTTTTACCTATTTATTATTTAAACTTTATTTTTCTACTCTGTTTCTTACTTTAGTGTGATAGAACACATTTGGCTTGGTTCCGATCTCTTCCAGTAAATAATATCTTCTGTTGCTTGAGTATAATTCTCTTACTTCAGATTCTTTATCGTTCATGTCTCCAAACGTCATTGCTCCGGTAGAACAAGCAGCAGCACAAGCACAAGAATTTTTAAACTCGTTGTCTGTTACTTTTCTGTTCTCTCTTTTCGCAGTTAAGATTGTAGCCTGAGTTTGTTGGATACACATTGAACATTTCTCCATAACCCCTCTTGTTCTTACAACAACGTCCGGGTTTAGTACCATTCTTCCAAGATCGTTATTCATATTGAAATCGAAACGATCGTTCAGGTTATATGTAAACCAGTTGAAACGTCTTACTTTATATGGACAGTTGTTTGCACAATATCTTGTACCAATACATCTGTTGTAAGCCATGTGGTTTTGACCTTGCTTACCATGAGAAGTAGCCGCTACCGGACATACTGTTTCACATGGAGCGTGGTTACAGTGCTGACACATTACCGGTTGGAAAATCACATCCGGACTTTCATTCGGTTCGATTAAGATGTCATATAGATTAGGAACATTTAATCCTCTTTCAATACCTTCTTTAGTTTCGATCTTTTCTTTAGCAGAATAGTAACGATCGATTCTTAACCAGTACATATCTCTGGACATTCTGATCTCTTCTTTACCTACAACAGGAACGTTATTTTCTGCCTGGCAAGCAATGATACATGCTCCACAACCAGTACAAGAGTTTAAGTCAATAGATAAGTTGAAGTGAGGACCATCAGTGTCATCGAAAGCGTCCCAAAGGTCTATTTTTCTTGCTGGAAGAGCTCCACTGATCGTGTGGTATTCCAAAGGCTTGTTCCATCCTTTGTGCTCGTCATCAAAAGCGACATTCAGATATTCTGTTAAAGGAACTTCTTTAGCGATTTCATAACGACCCATTAGGGTGTTTTGAAGCTGGATACCCGCAAACTCATGCTCTTCACCTGTTTTTTCTATTTTAGCATTAGAAACAACTAAATTAGAACCATCAAATAAAGGATAAGCATTTACTCCTGTATCAGCCGTTGCTCCGGAATTCTTTTTACCATATCCAAGTGCTAAACCTACTGATCCGTCTGCCTGACCTGGTTGAATGAATACAGGAACATCTTTTATTACAACTCCGTTTACCGTAAGGTTTACAATAGAACCATCCAACTGCATTCTCGCATTCAGATCATTTTTTATACCTAATCTGTCTGCGTCTTTAGGAGAAATAGTTAAGTAGTTATCCCAAGACATTCTTGTTAACGGATCCGGTAATTCTTGCAACCAAGGGTTGTTAGCCTGAGTACCGTCTCCTATAGAAGTCTTAGTGTAAAGTACTAATTCCAGATCGGAAGCCTTAAAGTTTCCTAATTCAGCAAGTGCCTGAGCAGCATTTCCTCCTGCATAAGATAATGTCGTTGCATTACTGGAAGGAACGATACCGTTATACAAAGCTTTGTTGAAAGAGGTACCTCCTAATATAGAAGAAGCACTAGCTTTTAAGTAATCATAGTAGTTATTGGCAGCATTGTTCTTACCATTTTTCCAGACCAATAATGATTCTTCAATCTGTCTTGATTTGTAAATTTTCTGGATAGTAGGCTGCATTAATGTATAAACTCCTGTCTGAGGCTCCATATCTCCCCAAGACTCTAACCAGTTGGCTACCGGAATAACAGCTTTCGCTGCTTTATACATTTCATTTTTCTTATCTGCAACAGCAATTACGTAAGGAACTTTTGTTAAAGATTTTTTGAAATCTTCTCCTTTTGGATGAGAATAGATAGGATCTACATTGTTTGTAATCAATACTCCAACCTGTCCTGCATTTACCCATCCTAAGAATTCCTGGTATCTTGCTTTATCAAATTCTTTTAAGAAGTTCGCTTTACCGGTGAAGGCAACCGAACCTAATTTTTGGTTAATTAAGTGTGCTAAAACCTGTGCACCTTTAGATCCGTCTGCAAATACGATAGCTTTGCTTCCTTTTGCCTGAAGTTCTTTTACGATCTCAGCAGCAATTTTATCAGAAGCAGCACCTCCACCTACGATTGCATTGTAAACTTCAACTAATGTTTTATTTACTGCACTAGGCTTTAGTCTGTATCTTGAGTCAGCATTTGCACCTGTAAGAGACATATTGGATTCCACCTGAATGTGTCTCAACATGTTTGCTCCCGGTTTTCTTGCTTCTGCATAAGAAGTTTCTAAACTTGAGGCATTGTAATCTCCTAAGAAATCAGCCTGGAAAGAAACTACTAATTCAGAACCTTTAAGATCGTAAACCGGTAATGCTCTTTGTCCGAATACTTCCTGTGCTGCATCTAATGCTGCGGAGTAAGGGAAAGCATCATAAGTTACAAGTTCTGCTGTAGGATATTTAGCTTTGAATTCAGCGAACAACTTTTTGAAAGTTGGTGAAGCAAAAGACTGAGATAAAAGAACAATCTTTTTGCCTGCTGACTGTGCTTCCGCCAAACCTTTAAGAACAAAATCATCTACTTTATCGAAAGTTTCGTCTTTACCGTCAAGCTTAGGTTGTTTTAGTTTATCATTATCATAAAGAGAAAGTACACTTGCCTGAGCTCTTGCATTCGTTTTACCTAATTCTCCTGCAGCCGGGTTTGGATCAATTTTAATAGGTCGTCCTTCACGTGTCTTTACTAAAACACTAGCGAAATCGAAACCATCAAAATATGTTGAAGCGTAGTAGTTAGGAACCCCAGGAATGATATCATGAGGTTTTACCACGTAAGGAATCGTTTTAATTACCGGAGCTTCACAAGCAGCAAGTGTTACTGCTGCAGTAGAAAATCCTAATAATTTTAAGAAATCTCTTCTTGAAGTACTTGATCCGTTCTGTTCAGCATCTCCAAGGAAATCTTCTACCGGAATTTCTTCCTGAAACTCTTTTTGAGCCAGCTTATTATTTAAAGCCGGGTCTTTAAGTTCATGAATACTTCTAAATTGTATTTTGTTTGAAGCCATTTATACTTCTAATTTTTAGTTATTAATAATGACATTTACCACACTCAAGACCTCCAATTGCATCTACAGTAATCTTACCACCATCTTTAGGGTATTGTTTTTTCAACTTGTCATGTAGATTCTTGAAGTATTCTTTATTATAACCGTTGTTCATATCAACCTCAGTAGTTCTGTGACACTCGATACACCATCCCATAGTGAAGTCATTAGCCATCTGAACAACATTCATTGTGTCTATTTTTCCGTGACAAGCTTTACAAACAACATCGATTTTGTTATTCGGATTCTTTTTGTTGAAAGAATTGATGATTGCCTGCTCACCCGCTACAACGTGCTGAGAGTGATTGAAGTACACGAAATCCGGCATGTTGTGGATTCTTGTCCATTCTACTGGTTCAGTTTTTCCTGTATACTGTTGTTTTGCAGGATCCCAACCTGTATGCTGATAAATCTTTTGGATTTCACCGTCATAGAAAGCTTTGTCTTTTCCTGGCTCCATATAGTGATCTGCATTGTATTCGGAAATTGTTCTGTGACAGTTCATACAAACGTTCATAGAAGGAATTTCAGAAACTTTACCATATTTAGCACTTGAGTGACATAGCTGACAGTCAATTTTTTGTTCTCCAGCGTGAATTTTGTGAGAGAAGTAGATAGGTTGTTCAGGCTTGTATCCTTTGTAAACACCGATCCACATTAACCAGTTCCAGATTCCATAGGTTGCAAGGATCGCTAAAATAACCAAAGCTCCTTTACCTATATAGTGGTATTTTTTATAGATTTCACTGAATGAACGAACTCTCGTTTCATTAAGCCCTGCTAAGTCTTCTGACTGTCCTAATTTAACTAATTGTCTTAGTTTAAGTAAGATCCATACCAGTAAGGCTGCAATTGCTAAAAGTGAAATGATAACAACGTTTGTTGTTGTTTTGTCGGTTGCTGCAGTTGCGGTAGCATCTGTTGCAGTGGCAGCTCCTGCTTCCGGTTTTTTCTCTTCCGGAGCCGGAGGATTAGTTGTAAAAGCTAAGATGTCATCGATATCCTTCTCTGTAAGATTAGGAAACTGAAGCATCTCAGTTTTATTATATTTTTCAAAAATCTCATTGGCGTATTTGTCTCCAGAAGCTCTCAGAGCTTTGTTGTCCTTGATCCACTTGTGAAGCCAATCTCTGTCTACACCACCCTCTGTCTTTACTCGTTCTACAACTCCTTTCAAAGGAGGTCCTATCACTTGTTTATCCAGAGCGTGACATGCAGTACAATTCGCTTTGAAAAGTTTCTCACCGTTTTTAGGATCGCCGTCTTGCCCGTAAAATGAAGCACTGGTTGATAGCAATAAGCCTATTGCGATCAACGTTTGTTTATAATGCTTTCTCCAACTAATCATTTAAATTATCTTATGTTAGTAAAATATTGAACATTCAATCAATCCCGCAAAAATAATATTTTTAACAGGAATTTAACGGCATATAGAAAGGGGAAAATATCATTTACGTTTAATTTGTATTGATTCTAAATAACTCAGTTTGGTATAATTTTTTAATTTGTATAAATTTGCGCAAACAAGTTTAAATGAAAAATTTAATCAAAATATTGTCGGTACTATCCTTTTTTGGATTTTATGAGATTGAAGCCCAGCAGGTTGTAAAGAAGGATACATTGTCCGGAACCGAACTAGTAATGTCAATGGATCCTAAGGTAAAAGATGCTTTAGAGAGTCTCGAAGACAAATGTTCAAGAGTTGTAACCACTACAACACCCCGGGATAGTAGTGACGAAACTTACACAAGACCTACAAAAATATATGTTCCGAATAGGGAATTGACCAATGCGGAAATCTGTAGAAAAAACCCAAGAATTTTAGGGTATAAAATTCAGATTACAACTGTGAAAAGTAACGATGAAGCGAATGAGATCAAGTCGTATTTCAGAAAAAGATTTCCTAATCTAAAGGTGGAAACCGATGCGTCTTTGAGACCTAATTATAAGATTTTGGCAGGAAGTTATTTCACGAAACAAAGTGCTTCTTCGGACCTTTCAAAGATCAGAGAATACTTTAAATCTGCTGTTGCAGTACAGTACAGAATATTTTGTGCAGAGGCTAAATAATATAAGCTATATGATAAAAAATAAAAGCTGAGAAGAAAATCTTCTCAGCTTTTTTATTGATAATAAGAATCTAAGAACCAGAAAAACTCTGTCATCCTGAGGTAGTTATTAACTCCCAGATAAACCAATAATATTCCCAATGTAAGTGTCAGGAATGAGAGTGCTTTCGGAGAAGACCGATAAGAGTAGAACAGCCAGCCTAGAAGTATCGGATAGACAAAAACAAAGTGACCGCCATAGATGTAAGACGTATGTAATCCGAATCTCATAATGCAGTGGATAATAATATCTACAACAAAAGAGATCATTACAACTTGTACCAGTTTATTTTTGAAATTTCTGAAATAACTCCAAAATATAAGACTCAATAAAAGGGCAATAAATACGTAAGGAACCCACGAAGAATAAACATCCATAATAAGGCCTTTGAAATGAAAGCCTTTCATATTATGTTTATCACGAATGATAAAATTGGAAAAAAGAATATTGCCTCCAAAAAAATACGAAAGGATCATGTCCCAGGTTGGGGTAGACTTTACATTAGAGAACTTTTCATATTGTTCGTTCGTCTTATTGAAGATATTTTTATATTTAAAGTCTATCCGGTTTAGGTATAGCAGTATAAAGCAAATACAAGTAATTGCAACTCTTAGTGCAGCATTTCCAAATTTCTTCCATTTTGTAAACAGGTCTTTTTCGAATAAGACAGGAATGAAAACCTTAAAAATGTTGGTAATAGTAAGTCCTCCCACGGAAACTCCAGCGAAAACCAGAGCGAGACCAGATATTTTCTCTTCTTTTTTAAGTTTAATGGCCGCATAATGGTTATAAAGACAAAGAAGAAAAAATGTATAAGTAAAGTTTTCCGGAGTGAAAGAAAGGAGGATGCTTGTTGAGAAAAGCCCGAAAAAAAGAATAATAATAAGGTTGATCATCAATGGTATTCTGATGATGTTTTTTAAATATTTAAATACTTGTAATATAGCTAAACTTATCGTGGTTATGCTAAACCATGCCAGAACTAACCTAAAGGTAACATCCATTTTTCCGTTCGAGATTAGAAAAGCGAACTCTCTTATCCAGTTAAAAAAGTAGTAGGATAAAGGATGTCTTTCGAAACTACCACCGGTCATCACAATTGAACGATTGTCAAAACTGAAATAAGCATCCCAAGGTATTCTGTTATCAAAAATGATGGTGTAATTAATAGCAATGTAAGATCCCAGTATTCCATACAGAGAAAGAAAGAAAAGAAATACCCATAGCTCAGTGAGTGAAGAAGGAAATATGAGTTTAAAAAAATGGATTAGTTTCGTTTTGAAATTCACCTGTTTAAAGTTTTTGCAAAAGTAAAATAAAAAACTCACCAATTCCGGTGAGTTTTGTTTCTATGTGTAAAAATCATTTATTCTTTGATGACTTTTTCTGAGGATGATGTCCCATCGTTAAATTCGATCTGCATCAAATAATTTCCTTTAGGGAGTGAAGAAAGATCTGCTTTTACCGAAGCCGTTTTTAAAACTGATTTTCCTGAAACATCAAAAACAGATATTGACTTTATTTTTTTGTCTGTTCTGATTTCAACTTCTCCTTTTGTAGGGTTGGGATAGATGCCTGTTTTAGCTCTAGAAGAAATCTCATTAACAGATAATGTCCCGCTTGCTAAAATCTGAACGTCATCTATTGCAACAGCATCAGCATTATTTCCGGTGTATTGAAATCGTACTTGTACATTTGTTTGTCCTGCATACGGAGTTAAGCTTTTTTGTACAGCAACGGTATTGTATAAGTCAGTATCTTCGTCGCCATCTCCGTCATCTTGAAACCCTGGTTCTGTGTCTTCAGTCCACACAGTAGTCCAAGTAGCTCCTCCGTCGGTTGTAACCTGAGCAATTAGATTACCTAAATTTTGATTAATCATATAAGACCAGCCTACCACAACATTGAATTTTAAAACAGGATTTGTAGTCCCAGCTAAACTAAAAACGGGACTAACTAAGTTTGCGGTATTTGCCTGAGCAATCCAATCTATTGTTGCAGAGTTATTTCCTGTAATAGTAAAGGTGTCTCTTAGTTGAATTGCTTGTGCTGATGTTCCAGGAAAGTTTGTTGTTGAAAGATCCCATGGTCGTGTCGAAACAGTACTTGATCTGGTCCATCCGGTTGGAGGAAAAGTTGTTCCCTCAAAATTCTCTGATAACAAAGTTTGAGCAGTACCCATCATACTTGTTAATAATATTAAAGATAGTAAAGTCTTTTTCATAATGTAATTTTATAGTTATACTCAAAATTAAACATTTTTTTTAATAGATATCACTTATCTTTCTTATTATTATGAACTTACGAACTGCAAGACAGCGTGGAACATCCGGAAATATCATCATAATCAACAGGCCTTTTTACGGAAAATTCAGGATAAATTTCCTGATAAGGATTTTCGAGGGCATGTGTTAATTTTTTTAATAAATCTTTCTTCCCTTCATTAATTTCTTCAATGCATTGGTACAAGAGATAATTTCTAAGGATGAATTTTGGATTAGCTTTTTGCATCAGGTTGAGAGAGGCTTCCTTTGTAATTTTATTTTTTGAAATTCTTTCTTTGTATTTTTGAATAAAGTGTTTAAGCTTATTCAAAAGATCATCATTTAGGAAGGTATAAGATACATTTTCAAACAACTCTTTCAGGTCATCTCCCTCTTTGAGTTTTTCCAACTGATTAAAAAACAAGGTGTGATCAAATTCTAATTCCTGCATCAATCCCTGCCAGTTGCTGAAAAACTCTTCGTCACCATCTAATAGCTGATCGAATCCGAATTTTCGGCAAAGCATTTTGTCGTGAGCTTCCCAGAAATAATTACCATAATTGTTGAGGGTATTTTCTAAAAATTTTTCATCCTTAATTAATGGATGAAGCGCATTTGCCAACTGCCATAAATTCCATTGTGAGATTTGCCCCTGCTTTCCGAATGCATATCTTCTACCTGGCAAATCGGTGGTATTGGGAGTGAAATTCAGATCATACTCATCCATCATAGAGTAGGGACCATAGTCAATGGTAAGCCCAAGCACAGACATATTATCTGTATTCATAACTCCATGTACAAAACCCACTCTGAACCATTCTGTCATCAGGTCAGCCGTTCTTGTGCAGATGCTTTTAAAGAAATCTTTATATTTTTCAGAATCCGATGAAGTGATTTCAGGAAAATAATTGAGAATAGTAAAGTCAACGAGATCCTGTAAGGTTTTGTATTCTGCCTGAGCAGAAATGAGCTCGTAATGTCCAAACCGTAGAAAGCTTTCCGCAGTCCTGATAATTATCGCTCCTTTTTCTTTTTGAGGATTCCCGTTGTACATCATATCTCTTATGACATCTTCTCCTGTAAAACATAGGCTTAATGCCCTTGTAGTCGGAACACCAAGGTGATACATAGCCTCACTCATCAGATATTCCCTGACTGAGGACCTTAATACAGCTCTTCCGTCTGCATGTCTTGAATATGGAGTGGCTCCAGGACCCTTCCATTGAATTTCATTTTTTTTCCCGGAGTCATTGATTATTTCCCCAGCGAGTATAGCTCTCCCGTCTCCAAGTTGTCCGGCCCAGTTTCCAAATTGATGCCCGGCATATGCCGTAGCGTAAGGTTGAATATTAGGAGGTAAATTGTTTCCAACAAGAAAATCCAGATCGTTCTCTTCAAATTTTCCTAGACCGATTTCTTCAGAAAGTTTTTCATTGAAAATAATTAATTCCGGATTATCAAACCCGGCAGGACTAACCGTTGAGAACAAAACTTTAGGCGTTGCTCTCTGCATTGGATTTCCTGAAAAGTCTCCGGGAAACTTCTTTATAAAAGGCTGTTTGATCTCTTTAATATTCATGAATCAAAGATACAACAATAAAAAAAAAGACCTTTCAAACAGATTGAAAGGTCTCGTGTATTTGTAAAAGAGAATTTATTTATTAAAATCAATTTCTTCACTCTTATTGAGGTTTTCATTGACGTTCTCTTCTTTCTTCGTTGTATTGCTTTTTGGTGTAGGATCTACAGGCCTAGGATTTTTAATTTGATCGATTGTCTGAAGTCCTCCCTCATCACCATAACCTCCACTCAATCCTTTGAGATCCGAACATCCGTCTTTCCAATCTGATGGTTTCACAAACTTATCATCTGGAGTAATGCCTAAACTTTTATCTGCCCAGACTTTTTTCATAAATATCGCCCAGATCGGCAATGCCATTCTTGCTCCTTGTCCTTCACCTGTTCCAAAGAAGTGAGTTGCTCTGTCTTCCCATCCTACCCAGGCACCTGTTGCTAGCTTAGGAGTTATTCCCATAAACCAACCATCGGAGTTGTTCTGTGTAGTACCGGTTTTGGCAGCAATTTCCACCGCTTTTGAGATACCCCTTCTCGAAAGTTCTCCGGAAGCGGTACCAAATTGGGCTACCCCTTTCATCAATTCAATCATGGTGTAGGCATAACGAGGATTCATTACCTCTTTTGGATCTACATTTACTTCTTTGATAACCCTGCTGTTGGCATCTTCTATCCTCCAGATCATTTCAGGTTTATTATAGTTACCATAGTTGGCGAAAGTACTGTAAGCACCAAGCATTTCATAAATCGTGATGTCAGATGAACCTAATGCAATTGTATTGTTTCTTGGAATTTCCTCAGTTACTCCTAGATCTCTTGCAGTCTGTATTACAGCATCTACTCCGGTCATTTCTATGAGACGTGCTGCAACTGGGTTTTGAGAGTGCGCTAAAGCATCTTTTAACGTCAGCATTCCGCCTCTGCCAGGAACATGCCATCCATTATGGTCGTAGGTTCCGTTTGAAACAGCTGAACAAGGTGTCATTCCAAGCTTCATGATAGCAGTTGCATATACGAAAGGTTTGAATGTGGATCCTACCTGTCTTTTACCTTGTTTGATATGGTCGTACTGGAAATGCTGCCAGTCGATTCCTCCAACCCATGCTTTAATCTCACCGGTTCCAGGAACCATAGACATCAAACCTGCCTGGGCAATCTGCTTATGATATCTGATAGAGTCCCAAGGAGACATTTCAACTTCTTCCTCTCCATTCCATGTAAAGCGTGATGTTTTTATTGGTTTATGGAATTCCATAAGGATTGAATCTTCAGATACTCCGGCTGCCTTAAGCAATTTGTAACGTCCCGTTCTTTTCATAGCCTGAACCATTACACTGTTGATCTGCTTATCCGTTAAGTAATAAAAAGGTCTGTTTTTTCTGCCTCTTTGTTCTGCATCAAATCTTTTTTGAAGGTCTGTCAAATGTTCTTTAATTGCCTCTTCCGCATATTTTTGCATTTTAGAGTCAAGCGTAACGTATATTTTAAGTCCGTCTTTATAAAGGTTTAATTTTTTACCGGTTTCTTTTTCGTGATCTTTAAGATAACTATCGATCTCTTTTTTCAGATAAAACTTATAGTAAGCAGAGTAGTCATCATTGATGTTTTTGATCGGATGATAGTCTAAAGTAATAGGCGTTGCTACCGCTTTGTTGTAAGTATCCTCATCAATATAACCTGTTTTCTGCATCTGCTCCAAAACAACATCTCTTCTTGCCTTCGCTCTTGTCTCATTACGCATAGGATTGTTTTTTACCGGATTTTCCAGCATGGCAACAAACATAGCTGCTTCAGGTAATGTAAGCTGATTGGTGCTTTTGTTAAAATAGATTTTTGAAGCCATTTCAATTCCGTTTGCATTGTATAAAAAGTCAAACTTGTTGAAATAAAGCGTTACAATTTCTTCTTTGGTATATCTTCTTTCAAGGCTTACTGCCACAACCCATTCTTTTAGCTTTTGGAAAGCTCTTGCAAACTTGTTTTGTGAAGCCCCCCCTGTGAAGAGTAACTTTGCAAGCTGCTGGGTAATGGTGGAGCCACCTCCTCTGCCTCCTCCATAAACAACTGCTCTGGCAATTGATTGTAGATCAATTCCGGAGTGTTCTTTAAAACGCTCATCCTCTTTAGCTTGTAATGCATACACAAGAAAAGGAGGAAGATCCTTATATGTAATAGGTTGGGTTTTTTCTTTTTCAAATTTGCCTAAAAGAACACCATCTGCAGAAAAAATCTGAGAAGCAACATAAATGTCAGGGTTTTCAAGTTCTTCAACATCCGGCATTTCACCAAGAAAACCTTGTGAAACAGCAAAGAAAGTTCCTGAAATTCCCAAAACAACTACAATAAGTCCAAGCCAAATAAATCTAACCCACTTTTTCCAGGAGGTATTTTTATTATTTTTTTTGGGAGGAAGCGGAAATGTCTTTCCCTTACTTCCTGTGTTTTTTTTGTTTTCTTCCATTTATGATTACGGTTTAGCCGTTTCTATTTTTACTCCAATATCTTCAATCCCCGGAAGGAAATCATTTCTCATCGCTTGTATTAATCCAATTTCATATTTTCCTTTTTGTGGAAACCTGTAATTTAATTTATACTGGAAAAGCGTTTCCTTCGTGTCTCCAAAACCTGTTCCAAGCCATTCTCCATTTGGCTTTGTAAGAATATAATTCAACGTATCCGTCTCCTTTTTCTTGTTTTGAAGATTGGTGAAATTAACGATAAACCTTATATTGCTATAAGGGTAATCGTTATTGTTTCTTACAACAAATATAATATTTTTAGGATTCTGTGGATCCGAAATCTCAAGATTAAATTTCTGCTCACTTTTCTTATTCCATTTACTATCAATGGAATTCATCGTGACATGTTCTCCCGGAGAATTACAGCTCAAGAAAAGAATAAGGGATAAAAATCCTAAAACTTTATGCATTGTTATCTTTTTTTGGAGGAAATTTCTTTTTAAATTTTT
Source organism: Chryseobacterium sp. Chry.R1 (assembly GCF_039645525.1). NCBI lineage: Bacteria > Pseudomonadati > Bacteroidota > Flavobacteriia > Flavobacteriales > Weeksellaceae > Chryseobacterium > Chryseobacterium sp. Chry.R1. The sequence continues at coordinate 899,907 of NZ_CP151793.1, read as the reverse complement.
TCTTGTTTGGATTTTGTTGAGGCTTTTTCTCCTGACCGGAATTACTCGCTTCTACTTTCTCCAATTGAGCTTTTGGCTGCTGAGGCCTTGGCTGTTTGGGGTTATGATTAGAATTGGTATGGTCTGGTTTCTCAGATCTCTCCGGTTTGTTTTTCCTTTGTCCCTGATTGTTGTTTTGCCTGTTTTGGTTATTGTGATTCTGGTTTCTGTTTTTGTTGAATCCTTTATTTTTCTTTTCGAATCGATCCACATTATTCTCCTGAATCAGATCAATGCTATGCAACGGGATATCCGGTTGTTTAAGTTCCTCAAGAGGGAGTATTTTTTCTCCTCTTTTATTTTTAGAAATGAACTGTTTTACAAGGTCAATATCAAAATCATACCATGCTACAGAGCTATCCACATAGGCAAACCACATTTTCTTCTTGAAAACGTCAATTTTAATACAGAAAGCTCTTCCTTTTTCTGTATCCAATGTTGTTGACGAAGAAGGGAAATTACTCAATGCATCAAGATAACTGTCTAATTCATAATTTAGACAACACTTTAGTTTACCACATTGCCCGGCAAGTTTTTGCGGGTTGATACTTAATTGCTGATATCTCGCAACATTGGTATTTACAGATCTGAAGTCGGTAAGCCATGTCGAACAGCAAAGTTCTCTTCCACAAGACCCGATTCCTCCGATTTTTGCGGCTTCCTGTCTGAAACCGATCTGTTTCATGTCGATTTTTGTCCGGAATGTAGAGGCGTATTCTTTTATTAACTGTCTGAAATCGATACGATTATCTGCAGTGTAATAGAATGTTACCTTAGAAGCATCTCCCTGATACTCTACATCAGTAACTTTCATTTCAAGCCCCAGATTATGGGCAATCTTTCTTGCCTGTATCTTTACGCTGTCTTCTTTTTTTCTAGCTTCCTGCCAAACTTCAATATCTTTTTGATTGGCTAATCTGTATATTTTTAGTGAGTTTTCTTCAGAAAATTTTTTCTTTTTCATCTGAATTTTCACTAATTCGCCGGTGAGACTTACCACACCAACATCGTGTCCGGGACTAGATTCTACGGTGACTACACTACCTATATGTAATGGAACATTATTTACATTTTTATAAAACGATTTTCTGTCATTTTTAAATCTAACTTCTACAAAATCACACCTGTTAGATGCGGGATTATTGATGTTAGATAGCCAGTCGAAAACACTTAATTTATAACTATTACCACAGGTATTTACATTTTCACAACCATTCGCGGATTTCTTGGGTCCGCAAGAATGCGCAGAATCGCCGGATGTTTTACATCCACAACTCATATAACTATTATTTAATCTTGCAAATTTATATATTTTTATCTTTATGTAATTCTAAAAAATTCAAATATTCGTCAACATCATTGTTTGATATTAAACAAAAAACACTTTTTTGTCATTGGATTTTACCAATGTACTAGTATATATGCTTTTATGGTGAATTTTTCCTAAAGTGTTATTTTAAACATAATTTTCTTTTCGTATAATGTTTAAAATATTAAGAAATATTAACAGACCTATGCAAAATAATTTTATATTTGGGTTATATAATAATAGTCTATGAAAAAAATATTAGTATCAACTGCTTTATTGGCGGGTGTTTTATCTTACGCTGGAGGCTTCAGGGTTTCTTTGCAAGGGGTAAAGCAATTGGCAATGGCACATACTAGTGCTCATGCTGAAGATGCAAGTGTGGCATTCTTTAACCCTGCGGGTATGTCATTCATTCCTTCTAAACTGAGTATAGTTGCCGGAGGATTTGGAGCAAGTAATAAAGTTACTTTTCAGAATTTAAATACTTTACAAAGTACAGAAACTGATAATCCTCTTGGAACACCTATTTATGCGGCTATTGCTTATAAACCGCTGGAGAATTTATCAGTAGGTTTCAGCTTTTCAACACCTTTTGGTAGTACGATCCAATGGCCAAATGATTGGGAAGGAAGAGAAATGGTTCAGAAATTAGAATTAAAAAGTTTCTACTTCCAGCCAATGGTTTCAGTAAAACTGGCCCCGTGGTTAGCTTTTGGGGCGAGTTATATATATGCAAGAGGAAAAGTAGACTGGGATAAAGCAATTACTCAATTTGGAGGTGAGGTAAATATTAATGATGAGAAAGCAAGTGGACATGGATACGGGTTTGGTTTCTATTTCAGACCTGAAGAAAAACTGGATGTTAGTATTGCATACCGTTCTCCGGTGGACATGAAAGCGAAGAATGGAACAGCAACATTTAAATTTCCATCACAGTCTATCTACTCATTATTAGGATTAGGAGCCAACGGACAAGATGGTTTCTCTGCAACGCTTCCTTTAGTGGAAGAATATACAATAGGTTTAACCTATAAGATTACACCAAAATGGTTGGTTTCTGCTGATTTTAACTATCATGGATGGGAAAGATACAGTAAACTGACATTAGATTTTGCTAATGCTCCTATTGGAAACCAAGCAGATCCTACAGTGCTTGTTGCCCCAAAAAACTTCAGAAACTCAAAAACCTTCAGGTTAGGAACGCAATATGCATTTAGCGATATGATTTTTGGACGTTTGGGAGCTTATTATGATGAATCTCCTTATTCTGACAACAATTTTATAGCTGAAACACCTTCGTTTAATACTTATGTAGTAACTGGAGGGGTAGGCTTTAAGTTGAAACAATTTGGAGTTGATATTGCTGGAGGATATGCAATGCCTCAGGCAAGAGACGTTAATAATGCGAATCTTGGATTCTACGGACAGGCAAAAGCCAGAGCGTTTTATTTTGGTCTAGGTTTATCTTATAATCCTTTTTAATTGAAAGACTATGAAAAAAATTATAATTTCTACAATCGCTGTCTCTGCGCTTTTATTTACAACGAGCTGCGAAAATGATTTTGATACGGATGTTAAAGATATCCAGGTATCGAAAGGGAATGCAGACTTTTCTAAATATGTAGCATTGGGTAATTCACTAACATCAGGCTATAGAGATGGAGCTCTTTATTCAGATGGACAAAATGAATCTTATCCTTCTATGATAGCTCAGCAAATGAAACTTGTCGGAGGAGGAGATTTCAAGCAACCGTTAATGCCGGATAATAATGGTGGATTGCTGTTAAATACCTTAGCAGGCCCTGTTCAGATTGCCAATACAAAATTATTCATTAGTGGTTTTGTAAATGGTTCTCCTGATATTAAAAATGCGAATAATAATACAGCAACAGCACTTGTGAATACCATTTTGACAGGTCCTTTCAATAACATGGGAGTTCCGGGAGCAAAAGTGGCTCATTTGCTGGCTCCTGGATATGGTAACATCCAAGGAATTGCTACTAAAACAGCTAATCCGTATTTTGTAAGATTTGCATCAAGTCCTACAACATCTGTAATTGCTGATTTTAAAGCACAGAAGCCTACTTTCTTTTCATTATGGATAGGAAATAATGATGCGTTGTTATATGCTCTTGCAGGTGGAGATGCTACGGTTGAAACCCTTACACCACCGGCACAATTTACACAATATTATAATGCATTAATTAATGAGATTGCCTCTACAAATGCTAAAGGGGTTATCGCAAATATTCCTAGCGTTACTTCTATTCCTTCCTTAACAACTGTTCCTTATAACCCTTTAACAGCTTCTGTTCTAGGTGGTGGTAATGTTACTGTAGGAAATGCAACAATAGATAATTTAAATACAAACTTATACGGACCATTGAGTCAGATTTTGGCTGCAGTAGGAGGTGCTGGAAGAATAAAGCCTTTGTCTAAAACTGAAGCTAATCCATTACTTATAGTAGACGAAAGCCTTCCAAATCTAGGTGCTCAGATTACAGGTGCTGCTTTAGCATCCGGAAATCCAACCCTGATTGCTTTAGCAACATATTTAGGAGCTACTTATGGACAAGCAAGACAGGCGAAAGCAGGAGATTTGGTTCCTTTAACTTCTAAAGCTGAGATAGGAACACTTCAAACATTGCCTCCAGGAGTTCCTGCTAGCCTTGGTGCAAAAGGAATTGCTTATCCGTTTGCTGATAAATATGTATTGACGGCAACAGAAGTTACTGATGTAAACACAACCATTGATGCTTATAACGTAACGATTAAAGCAGCAGCAGATGCTAAAGGATACGCTTTTGTAGATGCCAACAAAAAGATGGTTGAACTTAATAGCCAATCCGGAATTTCATTTGACGGGGTAAGATATACTGCGAAGTTTGTAACGGGTGGAGCTTTTTCTCTTGATGGAGTTCACCTGACAGGAAGAGGTTATGCTATTGTTGCGAATGAATTTATTAAATCAATTAATGCAAAGTATAATTCTTCCTTACCACAGGTAAATGCGAATAATTATTCAGGAGTAAGATTCCCTTAAAATATAAAGGAAACAAAAACTTAGAAACCACAAGACTAATTCTTGTGGTTTTTTTTTAAATTTGCAAAATCTTAAAAAGTAAAAATGGCCGATCAGTTAAGTTATCTATTTAGTACAAGGACAAGTAAGGACTTGGCAGAAAAAATTGCTCAGCATTATGGGCAGGGATTAGGAAAAATAAACTTCCAGGAGTTTAGTGACGGGGAATTCGAACCTGTTTTAGACGAATCAGTAAGAGGAGGTAGGGTTTTCCTGATTGGATCTACATTCCCTCCCGCGGATAATCTATTAGAGCTTCTTCTAATGATTGACGCTGCAAAAAGGGCTTCTGCGAAAAGTATTACTGTTGTACTTCCTTATTTCGGACTTGCAAGACAGGATAGAAAAGATAAGCCAAGAGCTCCTATAGGTGCTAAGTTGGCTGCTAATCTTTTAACTGCTGCGGGAGCGACCAGAATTATGACCATGGATCTGCATGCGGATCAGATTCAAGGATTCTTTGAAATTCCTGTGGATCACTTGTATGCGTCAACTATTTTTGTAGATTATATCAGAGACCTGAATCTGGATAATCTTACCATCGCTTCACCGGATATGGGTGGGGCAAAAAGAGCTAAAAACTATGCCGGACACCTGGGTGCTGAAGTAGTAATTGCTTACAAAGAGAGAAAGAAAGCTAATGTTGTAGAGGAAATGTTCCTTATCGGGGATGTAGATGGTAAAAACGTTATTCTTATTGATGACATGATTGATACAGCAGGGACGCTTTGCAAGGCTGCTGATATTTTAATAGAGAAAGGAGCAAAAACAGTTAGAGCAATGGCTACTCACGGAGTGCTTTCAGGAAAGGCTTACGAGAATATTGAGAACTCTAAATTGTTGGAAGTTATTGTAACTGACTCAATTCCTGTTAAAAATAATTTGTCATCTAAAATAAAAGTGCTATCTTGCGCCCCATTATTTGCAGATGTTATGAAGATGGTTCATGAGCACCAGTCAATCAGTAGTAAATTTGTTATCTAATTGATTTACTGAAGTTTGCAAATTGTATTTTAAAACAAAATTTTAAATTTTTATAAATGAAATCTATTACAATTCAAGGTACAAAAAGAGAAAGCGTGGGCAAAAAGTCTACAAAAGCTTTACGTGATGCTGAATTAGTTCCTTGTGTTGTTTATGGAGGGACAGAACCATTGAACTTCTCTGCAGAAGAGAAATCTTTCAAAGGTTTAGTATATACTCCTGAAGCACACACGGTATCTATTGAAGTTGACGGACAAACAATTCCAGCAGTTCTTCAGGATATTCAGTTCCACCCAATTACAGACAAAATTCTTCATGCTGACTTCTATCAATTATCTGCTGATAAGCCGGTTATTATGGAAGTTCCGGTAAGAGTTACTGGTCGTTCTAAAGGTGTTGTTGCTGGGGGTGTTCTACGTCAGTCATTCAGAAAGCTAAAAGTAAAAGCGATCCCTGCAAACTTGCCGGATGAGATCGTTATTGATATTACTTCACTTAAGATTGGTAACAAACTATATGTTGGTGCTATCAAAACTGAAGGATATTCTTTCATGCACCCTGACAATGCAGTTGTTGTAGCTGTTAAGATGTCTAGAAATGCAATGAAGGGAGGTGCAGCAGCACAAGATGATGAGGATGAAGAAGAGGTTGTAGCTGAAGGAGCTGCTCCAGCAGCTGAAGAAACTGCAGCTGAATAAGAATTGCTTAATAACAATGATATAAAAACCTGTCAATTTTTTGGCAGGTTTTTTATTTTAGATTGCATCTATAATGCTATTCTTTCTTTAGCCTTTCAAAAAAAAAGATGTAAATTTGAAGTGTTCTAAATAAGAACATAAATAATTGTAAAATTTATAATAAATGTTTGACATTCAAGAAATAAGAAGTCAGTTTCCTATATTAGATCAGGAGGTCAACGGTAAGCCTCTTGTTTATCTGGATAATGCAGCGACATCACAAAAACCAAACTCCGTTTTAGAGGTTTGGAACCAATACTATACAGAAATTAATGCAAATGTTCACAGAGGGATTCATACTTTAAGTCAGCTTGCTACTGAAGAAATGGAGCTTTCGCGAAGAAAGATCCAGAAATTTATTAATGCAAAGCATGATTTTGAGGTGATCTTTACAAAGGGAACAACGGAAGGGTTAAACCTCATCGCTTATATTCTTACCGGAAAGCTGAAAAAAGATGATGAGATCATTATTTCATATTTAGAACATCATTCTAATATTGTTCCATGGCAGTTGCTATGTGAAAGAACAGGTGCAAAGCTTCGTGTGATTCCGATTGATGACAATGGTATTTTACAGCTTGATTATTTGGATCAGTATCTAAGCGAAAAAACTAAAGTTGTTGCCGTAAACCAGGTTTCAAATGCATTGGGGATTGTAAATCCTATTGAAGAGATTATCTCAAGGACCAGAAGGAATTCCGATGCTTATATCGTTATTGATGGTGCGCAGTCTGCTCCTCATTTCAGAATTGATGTGCAGGCAATGGATTGTGATTTCTTTGTATTTTCAGGGCATAAAATGTACGCTCCAATGGGAACCGGAATCCTGTATGGTAAAGAACATATTTTAGATTCTTTGCCACCGTTTCATGGAGGTGGGGAAATGATTGCCACATGCTCATTCGATGGAACGACCTATGCCGGATTGCCATTTAAGTATGAAGCGGGAACGCCAAATGTCGGAGGTAATATAGCATTAGGAGCGGCAGTAGATTTTATTGAAAAAGTAGGACACGAAAATCTTCAGAGACATGAGAATGCTTTGTTGGAATATGCTCAAAGACAGCTTTTAGAGATTGAAGGTCTTAAAGTCTATGGGGAAAAGGCCAGAAGAACGGGCGTTGTTTCCTTTAATTTAGAAGGAGTAGGAATATCTTCCGATGTAGGAATGATTCTGGATAAGATGGGTGTAGCTGTAAGGACAGGGCATCACTGCACGCAACCAATAATGGATTTCTTTAATATTGCAGGAACTGTAAGAGCAAGTTTTGCCGTGTATAATACTTTTCAGGAAATTGATCTCCTTGTAGAGGGAGTAAAAAAGGCCAAAAGAATGTTAAGTTAATCGAAATAAAAAAAATAAAAAAGCAGTTGTAAAACTGCTTTTTTTATAGGTTATTATTCCCAAGAAACGCAATAACATCTTCCTTGTATAATGACCTGGTAATATCCGTAGGCGCATTCCAGGCATATTTCGCCGCCGGCATATATAACCTTCATTGTTTCTTTGTTTAATTTTTTCATGTTATTTGATTTTTAAAGTGTTAGAAGTTAAATATAATCATAAATTCAAGTAAAACTCTTATATTTTTTTGTGTTTAATTTTCATAAAAAATAATTATTGTGTTAAATTTTACAATTATAATGATATTAATTATTAAATTTAATATAATAAATAAGATGAGTTATGAAAAAATATTTACTTTCTTTTATTTTGGCGTGTGGAATATACAATGCCCAAGCGTTCTCTGAAAATTTTGATGGAAATGTTTTACCATCAGGATGGACGACAAATAATCCCGATACTTCTTTTAATTGGGACGTAGGATCTGAAAATGGCTTTGCTACATTTCCCTCAGGTGCAGCTTTTTTTGATGATGATAATGCAGGGCCCTCAAGCATAAACTCCAATGCCAGGCTTGTATCTCCTGTTATTAACCTATCGGCGGTTCAGAACCCTAAACTCTCATTTAAGTATGCTAACATGATTTATGATGATGATTCAACGTTAAAAGTCGAGGTTTTTAACGGAACATCATGGGTACAGGTGTTTACTTTTTCGGGGGATGCTGGTCAGTGGGATCTTGATTTTAATACATTTTTATATGTTGTTACAACCTATGAGCAAGCTACGGATATTGATCTTACGCCTTATGCCAATGCTAATTTTCAAATGAGATTTGTATATGACGATGCAGGGGATTATTCTTACGGTGTTGTCGTAGATGATGTTGCCATTACTTCCGGAGCATTAGGTACTTCTGAGGTTTCATTTGCAGATAAGATGCAGGTATACCCTAATCCTGTGAAAGATTTTGTACATATTCAGTCTGGAAACTTAAGATTTGACTCTAAAATCACCGTGCTGGATTTAGCAGGCCGTCAAATTAAGAGCTTTACAGGATTGGCGGACGGATATAATCTTTCTGACTTGCCGAAAGGCAGCTATCTTATTCTGATAGATAATAAAAAGGAAATTATCAGTAAGAAAATTATAAAAGAATAATCTCTGAAATAGCCTCTTAAACAGGGGCTTTTTGTAATAACAAATCCCTTTCAATAATTATTGAAAGGGATTTGTTTTATATCTGAGTCGGGAAACTATTAAGGTTTCCAGTCTACAACAGCTCTGATAAAGGCTTCTGCGTTCTCCAGTGGAATGTTTGGCAGAATTCCGTGACCTAAATTAGCAATATAGCGATCCTTTCCAAATCGATGAATCATCTCGTTTACCATCTTTTTTATGGTTTCAGGGGTTGAATGCAATCGGGCCGGATCAAAGTTACCTTGAAGGGTCATTGTATGATTGGTTAAAGTTCTTGCAAACTCAGGTTTTATTGTCCAATCTACTCCAAGAGCTGAGGCCTTGGACATTGTCATTTCTTCCAGGGCAAACCAGCATCCTTTTCCAAATACAACCACATGGGTCAACGGGCTTAAGGCTTCCACGATCTGATTGATGTATTGCCATGAAAATTCCTGATAATCATCTGGAGAGAGCATTCCTCCCCAGGAATCGAAAATCTGCACTGCAGATACTCCTTTTTCTACTTTTCTCTTTAAATAGGCAATGGTAGTATCTGTAATTTTTTGAAGAAGCAAATGGGCTGCTTCCGGTTGTTGAAAACAGAATGATTTGGCAATATCAAAAGCTTTACTTCCTTTTCCTTCCACACAATAGCAAAGGATAGTCCATGGAGATCCTGCAAAACCGATCAACGGGATTTCGTTATCTAATTTTAATAAGGTTAATTCTATGGCATCAAAAACGTATCCTAAAGTATCATTCACATCAGGAACCACAACATTCTGAACCTGCTCCATTGTTCTGATGGGAGTGTCTAGCCATGGGCCTACTGATTCCTTCATTTTAAAGTCGATTCCCATTGCTTGTGGCACTACTAAAATGTCAGAAAACAAAATAGCAGCATCCAGCGGATATCTACGGATCGGCTGTACGGTAATTTCAGAAGCGAGTTCAGGAGTTTGACATCTTGTAAAGAAATCATATTTATCTCTTAATGCAATGAATTCCGGCAGGTATCTTCCGGCCTGTCTCATCATCCACACAGGAGGTCTTTCTACGGTCTCTCCGCGAAGGGCTTTTAAATATAGGTCGTTCTTAATCATAATTTATTTAAATCTGCAGTAAAATTGATAGCGCAAATTTGCTACAGGTTGTTCTTACTTTCTCTTCTGATCATTTCTAAAATGGAAACCAGAGTATTACCTTCTGAAGTGAAAATTTTTTCCCGGGTATACTTTTTTATTTCATTGGAGGTTGTTTCTCCAATAGAAAACAGCTTCGTATGATCTAATGAATTTCGCTTTGCAAAACTACGAACTCCACTTGGACTGAAAAAGACTATGCCATAATATTTTTCAGATATTAACGGATTGATCTCTTCGGTATTATAAACTGTTATCTTTCTGTACTTGATATTTTGTAATGGCAGTTCATTGTCCAGAACATCAATAGCCAGGTTTCCACAAAAATGCAGGAATTGTTCATGTGGACAATGTCCAATGATAAATTCCGAAAGTGCTTCTGCGTTTTTCAGAACTTTAAAGGTGCCAAACCCATATTTTCGGAGGATTCTTTTTGTTTTTTCCCCGACGCAATAAATCTTGTTGTAATTTTTTGTCGTAAAATCCTCATTGGGTCTGAACTGATTTTCGAAAAAAGAAGTCACTCCGTTGGCACTTGTGAAAATAAGTGAGTAATTTTTTAAATCGAATGGTTTAACACGAATCGGAGTTGTTTTAATTACCTCAATACAATCAACCCCAATGTCATCTCCTAATTCTTTGGATAAAACAGAGGGGTCTATATTTTTGGTAAATAAGATTTTCATTTGAGATAAAATTGATTGCCGGCAAAAGGCTAAAATTATATCTGGCTCTTTATTTCGGCCATTAATTCCTTGCCTCCATTTTCGAGTACTATTTTTGCATATTTTTCTCCGAAATTTTCACTGTCAGTATATGTGAAATTTTCGTCCGTCGCGATGCAGTTTTTTCCGTCTAGTGAGCAAAGTGCTGCTTTAAAGCGGATCTGGTCATCAAATATTTCAGCAAAAGCTCCGATGGGTGCAGTACATCCTCCTTCAAGGGTACTAAGGAAATTTCTTTCAATCTCAACGCAGATTTGTGTGGGTTTATGATTAATCTGACGTACTATTTCATTGATTTCTTTTTTATCCGAATGTCCGGCAACTGCGATAACTCCCTGAGAAGGCGCTGGGATCATTAAAGGAAGCATCTCGTAATCAATGTCCATTTTCATTCTTTTGATGCCTGCTAAAGATAATATAGTGGCATCAAAATCCTGTTCTTCCAATTTTTGAAGGCGTGTCTGTATATTTCCACGAATATCGGAGAAAGTTGCTTCCGGATAATATTTCAGCCAAAACGCTCTTCTTCTCAAGCTGCTTGTTGCTAACTTAAGTTCATGAAACTCTTTATTTTTTGCTGATTCTTTTCTTATTAAAACATCCTGCGGATAATCTCTTTCCAGATATGCGATAAGTTCTGTATGTTGGGGAAGTTTTGTAGGGACATCTTTCAGAGAGTGTACAGCAATATCTATTTCATCATTTAATAATGCGGTATCCAAATCTCTGGTAAAAACGCCTGTAATCCCTAAAGCGTAAAGAGGTTGATTAAGATTTTTATCACCCGAAGAAAGGATGGGCATGATCTCAGTCGTGTAATTATTATTTTGCAGATACCTTGCGACCTCTCTCGCCTGCCAAAGAGCAAGTGCTGAATTTCTTGTTCCTATTCTAATGCTTTTCATTGAATTCGTTGTTTGGTTGTTCAACTAATATTTCGTGCATTAATTTACTAATTTCTTCGGCTTTTAAAGGGTTATCTATGATGTATTTTGCAAAACGGCTGGTAATTTTCTGAATCATCTTTTCAGAAAGTGCCATATCGTCTACATTGATGTATTTATTTTTTCTGTAGAACTGATGCATTTCATTACGCTCCATGTTTTTCAGGACCGCTTTGAAATGATGAATGTTGGGAGCGAGTTTTCTTTTTTTCTCCCACTCTATGAAGTCTTTAGACATTTCCTTGATGATCTGTTCTGCTTTTGGAATTTCTTTTTCTCTTTGCTGGATTGTTTCCTGAATTTGTTTTGATAATTCATCCACATCGATCAAGGTTACATTTTTATTATCCGTAACATTTTTTTCAACATTGTGGGGAATGGAAAGATCAATGACCAAAGTTTCTTTTCCGTTTGGAAAATGTGAAGCGTTTACAATAGGATGTTTTGCCCCTGTTGCCACAATCAGAATGTCTGTATTTTTCAGTTCTTTATCGAAGTCTGAATAATCAACGTGGGGAATGGTATATTTCTGAGAAATCTTTTCAGCTTTCTCCTGGGTTCTGTTGGTGATTTTTATTTTAGGCTGATAAACGTGCTTTACAAGATTCTCAACCGTATTTTGTCCGATTTCACCCACTCCTAAAAGCAGAATATTTTTCTCGGTAATTCTTTTTTGATTATTCAGAATGTAATGAACAGCGGCATAAGAAACTGAAGCGGCCCCATTGGATATCCCGGTTTCATTTTTAATTCTTTTTGAAATCTGGATCGCCGAGTTGATCGCTCTTTCCAAATATGGATTAGAGTTCTTTCTTTCTTTTTTAAAACGGCTGTATGCTTTTTTGATCTGCCCGATAATCTCAAAATCCCCGATGATCTGGCTTTCAAGACCCGCGGCAACCCTGAACAAATGAGTTAAAGCCTCCTCCTTGGTAAGGATATTGGCAAACTGCAAGAAATCAGTAATGTTAACCCCGATTGTTTTACAGTACTCTTCAGCAACCAAAAGATAGTTGGAAGTAGTGGTATATATTTCGGTCCTGTTGCAGGTAGAAACCACAAAGGCATCCCCTAAATTTTCATCGTGAATACGGGTAACGAAATTTTTTATGTTTTCATCAAAAAACGCAAATTTCCCTCGTGTTTCTCCATCTGCCTTTTCGTAGCTTATGGAAAGAACGGCGAAATTTGAAGTTTGATTTGTATGAGTGTTTTGTAACATATCCGGGGGCAAATTTACGTTTTTTTTAATTAAACACTTTCTGAAATTGTGTATGATAATTATCGTGAAAAACTATAAATCCGTTACTGTTCTGAGTTTGGATTGATATTATAAGAAATTAAATTGACCGTTAAAGAATTATTTCAAATTTTAATAAAATTTTAACCAAATTATATGCTTGCCAAATTTTATTGGTAGTGTTTAATTTATATCTTTGTAAACTTAAATCAGAAGAAAAATATGAGTTTATTCGATATGTTTACGCAAGAAATTGCGATAGACTTGGGAACCGCTAACACACTTATCATCCATAATAATAAAATTGTTATAGACCAGCCCTCAATTGTTGCAATTGAGCGATCTACTGGAAGGCCGATAGCTGTTGGTGAACAGGCTAAACATATGCAGGGGAAAACCCATGAAGACATCAAAACAATTCGTCCTTTGAAAGATGGGGTTATTGCGGATTTTCATGCTTCTGAACATATGATCAAGGAGTTTATTAAAAAAATTCCTGGTATCAAAGGTAAATTCATTCAGCCTGCTCTAAGAATTGTAATCTGTATCCCTTCCGGAATTACGGAGGTGGAAAAAAGAGCGGTAAGAGACTCTGCACAGAAAGTAAATGCTAAGGAGGTAAGACTGATTTATGAACCAATGGCAGCTGCAATAGGAGTAGGAATTGATGTTCAAAAACCGGAAGGTAATATGATCATTGATATAGGTGGAGGAACAACTGAAATTGCAGTAGTTGCTTTAGGAGGTATTGTTTGTGACAAGTCTGTGAAAATTGCAGGGGATGTATTCACGAATGATATCGCTTATTTTCTGAGAACACATCACAACCTTTATATTGGTGAAAGAACAGCCGAGAGAGTGAAAATTGAAGTAGGATCTGCTGTTGAAGATCTGGATGTGGATATTGAAGATATTCCGGTACAAGGTAGAGACCTTATCACAGGTAAACCAAAAGAAATAATGGTTGGCTATAAAGAGATTGCCCGTGCATTGGATAAATCGATTATCAGAATTGAAGATGCCGTAATGGAAACTCTTTCTTTAACTCCGCCTGAACTGGCAGCTGATATTTATAAAACAGGTATTTATCTTGCAGGAGGAGGTGCATTGTTGAGAGGTCTTGCAGACAGATTACATAAGAAAACAGGTCTTCCTGTTTTTGTAGCTGAAGATCCGTTAAGAGCGGTTGTTCGCGGAACCGGGATTGCACTTAAGAATATGGATAAATTCAATTTCTTAATTAAATAATTTTAACTTTTACGAACACTATCTGAATGGGATTTTTGCTGAGATTATTTTCGAAGAACGCTCTTTTTGTCTTCTTTATTTTCTTGCAAATTATTGCTCTGGTCCTTATATTTTCTAAAAATGCCATGCAAAAATCCTGGATTGCAGGTCAGTCCGCAGCGTTAAATTCCTGGGTTTCCGGTTATATTGATGAAGGGGTTTCTTATTTGAAGCTTAAGCAAATCAATGAAGATCTTGTTGCTCAGAATAAAGCTTTAATGATTGAGCTGTATGGAAAGGATGGTGCTAAAAAGCCGATCTTCAGAAAAGTTCACGATACTCTAGGAGGTGGCCAGATCTACACCTTTGTGGATGGCGAAATTGTTTTCAACAGTATTAACAGGAGAAATAATTATTTTACAATTAACCGTGGCCGCAGAGATGGGGTATTTCCGCAGATGGGAGTTATGGCTCCGAAGGGAATTGCAGGTATCGTTATAAATTCAACAGATAGTTATGCTTTGGTTCAGTCGGTTTTAAGTGTCAACCGTATCAGGATCAATGCTTCGTTAAAGAAATCTGGGTATTTTGGAACCTTAACATGGAACGGAGATAATTCTAGGGTAATGCATTTGGCAGATATTCCGAAATATGTAGCCCTGAAGATTGGAGATACGATTGTTACCGATGGAAAATCAGCGATTTTTCCCAAAGGGGTAATGATTGGTACTGTGGCAGGATACTCAGTAGATAACAAAACCGGTTTCTGGGATATTTCAGTAGAACTCAGTGAGAAAATGGGTTCCCTGAATAAAGTGTATGTGGTAAAAAGCCTGAAGAAAGCTGAGGTTCAAAAAATCCAGGATACATTACAGGCAGTAATAAAAAAGGAAAATGATTAGCAGAACACTTTTTACGGATATATTAATCATGATCTTTCTTGTTGCATTACAGATTTTTGTATTGAACAGGATCACTTTGTTCGGGAAGTATACTCCCGTGCTATATCCTGTATTTGTCATGTTTTATCCTTTTTTCAGAAATAAATTTCAATTTTTGGCATTGAGTTTTTTAATAGGACTTTCTATTGATGCCTTCTTATATTCATGGGGAATTAATGCACTGGCTACGACACTTATTGCGTATTTCAGAACATTGATCTTCAGGACGTCCACTGATACGTCCACCGACTTCTTTTCTTTTCAATCTCTGCAATGGGGGCAGTTCTTACTTTTTCTATTTTCAAGTATTTTCCTGCACCAGCTTTTAGTACAGTATATTGAGTTCTTTAAGTTCAGCAGATTTTTTGAAATATTGTTTAATGTGTTGGTAACAAGTGTAATTTCCTTTATATTTATAGTTGTTTACGCATTAATCTTTAAAATCAAACAAAAAGTTTGAACACACGTTATTTAAAAATCTTTGCCGTTGTTGCTGTTATTGCCCTTATTTTTGTGGCAAGGCTTGCATATTTGCAGTTGTTTACGGACAGGTATGCGCTAAACGCGGCTAATACATCTATCAAAATAGAATATGTGATCCCGCAAAGGGGTGTTATTTTTGACCGGAATGGAAAAATCATGGTAGGTAACCAGCCGGCTTATGAGATATCTTTCACTCAGGCTTTAATGAAACCTGATTTTGATACTTTGGGATTTTGTAATTTAATGAAGATAAGCAAATCCGACTTCATTAATAAAATCAATACAATCAAGAAAGAAAAATATTATTCTAAGCTCACTCCGATGACTTTTATCAAAGATCTGAGCAGAGAAGATATTGCGAGAGTTCAGGAAATCATCTTTAAATATCCTGCATTCAGTATCGTTTCCAGACCTCAGCGTCAATATGAGGTCTCCACTTCCGGAAATCTATTAGGGTATACAAGTGAGGTTAATGAAAGGGATATAAAAAAGGATTCTCTTTATTACCTGCCGGGAGATTTCATTGGAAAAACAGGAGTTGAAAAATCATACGAAAAAGAACTTCGTGGGGTAAAAGGGATGAAATACATCCAGAAGGATATCAGACTTCGAAACATTGGTTCATACAAAAACGGAGCATTAGATAAGGATGTAATTACAGGAAAAGATATTACTCTGACCATTGATTATGATCTTCAGAGAATGGCGGAGGAAATGATGGTGAATAAACATGGTGCCATCGTTGCCTTAGATCCTAATAACGGGGAGGTTTTAGTGTCGGCGACAGGTCCGGATATTGATCCTAATCTTTTCACAGGGCCTATGAAATCCAAAAATTTATACGCTTTATCTAAAGATACGATTTACGAAAATAAGCCAACATTTGACAGGTCTCTGCAGGCAGGGTATCCTCCTGGTTCCACTTTTAAACTGCTCACGGCATTATCTGCTATGCAAATGGGAGTAATGGATGAAAACACGATTTTCCCTTGTGGGGGCGGATTCAATTACAGAGGATTACGAATCAAGGGGCACGGTGGAGCGGAACCTTTAATTCCTTCCATACAGGTTTCAAGTAACTGTTATTTTTCTTATGCATTTTTAGCGATTGTTAATAAATATCCGGGAAATCCATCTAAAGGTGTTGACGAGTGGAAAGCTATTATGAGCAGCTTTGGGGTTGGAGAATTTTTAAACAATGATTTTGCCGTTGGTGCAAGAGGAAGAATTCCTTCCGGAGCATTTTATGAAAAAAGAATGGCATCCATCCTTAAAGCAAGTGGTTCTAAAAAAGACAGTAAAAACTGGGATCCTTTGGCTACAGGTGCTGTTTTCAACGGAATGGGACAGGGGGACGTAATGGTTACTCCTTTGCAGCTTGCCAATTACGTGGCAGCTATTGCCAATAGGGGATGGTATTATACTCCGCATATTGTAAAATCAATTGACGGAAAGCCTAATCCGGATCCGAGATTTAAGAAAAAGCATAAAACTCTAGTGGACCCTAAACACTTTGAACCTGTTCTTAAAGGAATGGAAGCAGTGGTATTAAGAGGTACGGCAAGAGGATTGAAATCAAATGATTTTACTCAGCTGGCCAAGACAGGGACTGCTCAGGTTCCTCAGGGTAAAGATAATTCCATATTTGTTTTGATTGCACCGGCGGATAAGCCAAAAATTGTAGTGGTTGCTGTAATGGAGCATGCAGGATTCGGTGCTACATGGGCAGGACCAGCAAGTACGGTGATCGCTGAGAAATATATTACAGGAGATCTGAAAAGAGAAAATCTTTACAAAAAAATGACATCTGCCAGCTTTATGCCTGAATATAAAAGACAGTGGATCGTCGATTTAAAACGTAAAGGTTTATACAAAGATCCGAAACAGGATTCTGTAAAACTAAAAAAAATACAGGACAGCCTGGATTTTATAAAGAAACAGAAAGAAAAATTACAGAAACAGATAGACGCAGAAACTCAAACTAAAAAAGATAAAAAGCAATGAAATGGACAGAAGGATTAGATAAATTAGGCCTTGGTCTATATTTCCTGCTTTGCATTTTTGCGATAGCAAACATCTACAGTGTGGAACCGGCAAGTGGGACCAGACAAGCAGTTTGGTTTGGAATATCTGTTTTTGTAGGGCTCATTATCTTTTTCACCCGTACCAAGTTCTTTGAGAATATGGCAGGGATTATCTATATTATTGGAGTCTTATTACTGATCGGATTGTTTCCCTTTGGAAAAGAGGTTCTTGGGCAAAAGAACTGGTACAAATTCGGACCTTTAAGTTTGCAGCCGGTAGAGTTTGCAAAACTGGGAACAGCATTGATGCTGGCTAATTATGTCTCGGGTCCCGATTTTAATTTAAGTAATAGAAAATCTTTATTGACCTCTCTGGCGATCGTGGGAATTCCTGCAGTTGTTGTACTGGCAATTCCGGATGTTGGCTCACTGCTTGTTTTTGTAGCATTTTTCATTGCATTGTATAGAGAAGGATTAAGTGGATTATTATTCGGGATAGGATTTCTTTTTGCTGCTGTTTTTCTTGTTTCTCTTGCGGTGAATCCTATTTATGTAGTGATTGCTATCCTGGTCATTGCAGGAATTTTAATTGCAATGAACTATTATAAAATGTCCTGGAATGTTATATCCATTTCAAGTATTGCAGGCTCTATTATTCTGTTGTGCGGATTGGCATTTGCAACACCTTATATTTTAGAGAAATTACCTAAACACCAAAGGGAGAGGATAGAGGTTCTTTATAAAGGAGAAAAGGCATTCAGGGATACTTCAGGATATAACCTTCTTTATTCAAAAACAGCAATTGGCTCTGGCGGACTTTTAGGAAAAGGATATCGTGAGGGATCAGTAACCCAGGGCAAATTTGTACCTGAACAGAGTACGGATTATATTTTCTGTACCGTTGGTGAAGAATGGGGATTTGTAGGAAGTGCGGGACTTGTTTTGTGCTACTTATTATATATTGGAAGGATCTATTACCTTGCAGAGAAGCAAAAGTCTATTTTTAACAGGGTTTTTGGTTACTGTTTTGCTTCCATCCTGTTAATGCACTTTTCGATCAATTTAGGGATGGTTATGGGACTTTTTCCAACCGTTGGGATCCCGTTACCTTACTTTAGTTATGGAGGAAGTTCTTTGCTGGCCTTCTCTACTATGACCTTCATCTTTTTTAAGCTCAACTATTCGGATAAAAACAGTCTGGTATAGAAGCGGTCGTTATAGGTTAGTTACAAAAGGCTTTCTAAAAACTCATCGTTATTATTAAAACTTATTACAAAAATTTCTTTTAAACATCCTAGTATGAAAGAAGCATACGTTATTAATCAGGTTTTTGAAAATGGGGACTTTTCCCAATTTCAAAAAGGCGAATATGAAAATTGTATATTCCGGAACTGCCATCTTGAGTATATGGACCTTTCTTTTTTCAGTTTTAATGATTGTGAATTTATCGGATGTAATCTGAGTATGGCAAAGCTTGTTTCAACAGCATTTCGGGAGGTGGTGTTTAAAGAATGTAAGATGTTCGGGCTTCACTTTGATGAATGCAATGAGTTTGGAATGTCGTTCAGATTTGAAGGGTGTTCTTTAAACAATTCTGTTTTTTATAAAACATCGATCAAGAAAACTTTGTTTAAAAACTCAAAATTGACGGATGTTGATTTTGCAGAGGCAGACTTAGCGAATTCCGTATTTAATAATTGTGATCTTTCCGGGGCAATCTTCGAAAATTCCAACCTTGAAAAGGCTGATTTCAGAACATCTTTCAATTATACTATAGATCCTGCTTCCAACAGGCTGAAAAAGGCTAAATTTTCACTTTCGGAAGTGCATGGGCTACTTTATCGCCTGGACATAGATATTGATCGAAATAGTTAGCTTTTGGCGTTGAAAGAAAGATGTTATCAAATAGAAACCAATTGAAGACAGATAAAACAGAAAGCCATCAAATATTTGATGGCTTTCATTATTTAAATCAATTATTTAAAATTAAAAACTTGTTGCTGTTGATGCTGTAGTTGCAGCTAAGTTATTATAAGCATCTCCCTCTTCATTAATCACTCTCTTTGCAAATCTGAATTTCGGTCCCCAATATGAATCATTAAGTGACGAAATCATAACTCCTTTAGAAGTAGCTGCATGAATAAATTTAATCTCCCCATCCTCAGAAACACTTTCTACAATACCAACGTGAGAGATTCTTCTACCGTGAGAAAAGAAAATCAAATCTCCTTTCTGTAGGTTTTCTTTTTCAACTCTCTCTCCTTCCTGAGATTGAGAAGCTGCAACTCTAGGTAAACTAAGACCTGCTGCTGCTCCGAATACAGAAAGAACAAAAGCTGAACAATCTATACCATTTCTTGTTGTTCCTCCATATCTGTAAGGAGTTCCTAGGTACGTTTCAGCTTCGGTTAGGATATTGTCGATCGTTTTATTGTGTTTGATTGCTTTGGCAATCTCAGAATTTCTTAAAGTATTTTTTGCATTAGATAAAACGGCTGCCTTCTCAGAGATAAAAGAATTGATTAATTGCTTCTTATCCTGTTCCATTTTTCTGGTATCTATAGAAGCTAGTTTGGCATCTGTTTTGTATTCTTTAGTGTAAGTTGCTGGTTTTGAAACTACGTAGTTTGTAACACAAGATTGTAATGACATCGTAGAAACGAAAGCAGCTAAATAAAACAAAACTCTTTTCTTCATATATATTTGATTATCCGTGTTAAATAAGGAATATTTATTTCTAAAAGCATTACAAAAGTAGAGATTCCAACCAAAAGAGCTTCGATATGATTAATGTCAGGTTCTTACTTTAACACATTTTAACATATTATTTACGTATGTTAAAGAAAAACAAACCGCAACATCCCATTTTTGGTGATACTGCGGTTTTTTTTATTAAGATTCTTTAACAAAGTAAAATCTCATTCCTTTAATAATGGGTTAATTTTTACTTTTTGTAGAAAAACGAATAAAAAATATCTTTTAACATCTAGTTAAGATTAATTATTTTGTGAGCTTTACTTTTATATTCTGTCCGTCGCGGATTTCTTCCGTTGCTGATTTGATAATCACATCGTTAGGGCTTACTTCACCAATAATGGTTGTCGTATCACTATTTGAAATTCCGGCAGTAACAGGAACCCAATGGGCAATGTCTTTTTCAACTCTGATAACGAAAACACCTAATGTGGAGTTTAATACTGCTGAAGTAGGAACAGATAGGGCTTTATTGTTATCACTTAACGGAAGAATTACATTGGCAACCATTCCCGGCAATAATTTTTTATCATTATTGTAAACATCCATTTCCACGGATTGAGAGCGAAGCCTGTTATCCAATGCTCCTGCAAATCTGGATACTTTGGCGGTAAAGGTTTCTCCCGGGATAGATTGTACAGAGAATTTTATCTCTCCATTCTTATTTAAGCTTCCTGTGTAAGATTCCGGAACATTTACTACCAAACGAAGTTTGTTTTGCTGAACAAGACTGAAAAGGGGAAGCTCGGATCCTTTCCCGGAAGGTCCCACATAGGCTCCGGCACTTACGTTTCTGGTTGCTATATTCCCACTGAATGGAGCCCTGATCTGCAGGTAGTTTTTAACATCCATCACTTCTCGATAAGAGGATTTTGCGGCCTCAAGCTGTGCTATGTCAGATCTTTGTGCAGCAAGTGCCTGTTCCAGATCAAGTGCAGATATGGTTCCCGGTGTTTTACTGGTTTCTTTCAAACGATCATATTTCGCTTTACTGGCTATATATATTGCTTCTTTAGATTTTAATGCTGATGCTGCAGCATTTTGCTGCGCATTCAATTCCGGAGCTTCCAGTGTGGCCAGCAACTGTCCTGCTACAACCTCATTTCCTACATCTACATACAGTTTTTTAACAAAACTGCTTATTTTAGCATATACGTCTACTTTCTGGAAAGGCTGAAGTTCCCCGGGAATAGTGGTGGATGAAGCGAAATCTCCCTGCTTAGGATTGATAGCTTCTATTTCAGGTGCTGATGGTGTTGCGGTCTTTTTTACTTCCGCTTTGTTTTGTTCACAGCTTTGCAGGCTGAATAATAGAACAACTGCCGGAATGAAATATTGATATAAACGGTTCATATTTAAATTTTTAATAGCCATTTGGTTATTTTATTTTAAAAGTTCTGGTATAAAGTGGATACTTTCTTCATCTTCAGGATCAAGTGATACGCTTTGGGTAGAAGTTTTTCCCTGTCCCCATGCAAAAGCCAACGGAAGAATAAACAATGCTGCAAATGTAGAAGCGATTAATCCTCCGATTACTGCACGTCCTAACGGAGAGACCTGATCTCCGGCTTCTCCTAATCCAAGTGCCATAGGAACCATACCTACCACCATTGCTAAGGCGGTCATTACAATAGGTCTGATCCTTAGTGCCGCAGCTTCTCTTGCTGATAGTAAAGCATCTCCATTATGTTTTCTCAGTTGCTCTGCATTCGTTATCAATAGCACGGCATTGGAAATAGATACCCCTACGGACATGATAATTCCCATATAGGATTGAAGATTAAGTGTTGAACCCGCAATAATAAGCAATGCAAGAGAGCCTAATAATACCGCAGGTACAGTTACCAATACGACTCCGGATACTTTAAACGACTGGAAATTGGCAGCCAGCATCAGAAAGATTACGAGAATGGCGATGATCAGACTGCTTTGTAAACTGCTCAGGGTATCGTTGAGAGTCTGGCTTAGACCAATTAATCCGACATTCAGCCCTCTCGGTAATTCTCCAAGGTTGTTAATCACCTTCTGGACATCTTTTGAGGCTTTTCCTAAATCGGTGTGATTTAAATTGGCCGTTACTGTAAGCATTGGCATTGCACCGAGGTTATCTGTTTCCCCGTACGTGTAACTGTCTTTTATAGTTGCCACATCCCCTAAATTAGGTCTGTTAGAGTTTTTCAGCAAAGGAATTCCTGCAATCTGTGCTTTGCTATTCATTTTATTTTCAGGGATCTGTACCTGTACGTTATAGCTATATCCTGCTTTTTCGTCAGTCCAGATGTTTTTTTCGGTGTATCGGGATGAAGAGGTAGAAGCAACCAATGAACGTGAAATGTCGGTCATGTCTACTCCCAGTTGGGCTGCCCTGATCCTGTCTACGTTGATGTCAATCGAAGGGTATTTAATCGATTGCCCGATTTGAACATCTCTTAAATAGGGTATTTTTTTAAGCTCCTCTGCTATTTTTTTAGCATAAGTTTCGTTAAGTTCTTTGCTTCTACCGGATAATCTCACTTCAATCGGAGTTGGAGATCCCTGGCTTAATATTTTTTCTGTTAATTCTATGGGCTCAAAGGAAAGCTTCATGTCCGGATTGATGCTTTTAGCCTTTTCTCTTATTTTATCTTTAAGATCATCCAGGTTTGCATGGAAGCCTTCATCTAATCCCACTTGTAATACTGTTTCATGTGATCCTGCCATCCAAAGATATATCGGGCTTACAGAAAAAAGATTCGGATGGGTTCCAACATAAGCTGAGGTAATAGAAATGTTATCTTTTCCGACAATATCCTTAATACCGTCGAGCAGCTTCAGTGTTTGAAGTTCTGTAGTTTCAATCCTTGTTCCATCCGGGATGCGCATCCTTACCTGAAACTGGGAGCCATTTACCTGAGGTAGTACGTCTCTTCCTATAATGTTGAGAAAGAGAGCGACCAGTCCCATCGTTACCAGAATATAAGCCGAGACAATAATTTTCCTAAAGGGCATAATCCGGTCAAGAAATTTAAGGTACCGAAATCTTACCTTTTCAAATAGGCTTACTTTACCATCCCTGTTGCTGTCGATGTTTTGCAGGAGTATTTCTTTCTGGCTCCAGGTGTCTGCTTCATCACTTAGTCCCGCAGCATCAAGTTCTTCTGCTTCGGTCATGGTATGGCCGTCTTTCGCTTTGTGGTGCTTTACTTTCATAATCCAGTTGGCCATTACAGGAACAAAAGTTTGTGCAAGGAAATAAGAAATGATCATACTGAATCCTATTGCCAAAGCCAAAGGCAGAAACAGGGAGCCTGGAATTCCTTCCATTGTAAAAGCCGGGGCAAAAACAGCAAGAATACAGAACAAGATCAAGAGTTTTGGAAAAGCAATTTCTTTACAGGCATCCCAAATAGCTAAGGCTTTTGGTTTTCCCATATCGAGATGCTGATGTATATTCTCTATGGTAACGGTACTTTCATCAACGAGGATTCCGATAGCCAGCGCAAGCCCACTTAGAGTCATAATATTGATGGTCTGCCCGAAGAGATTAAGAAACAGTACCGCTGAAATAATGGAAATAGGAATAGTAAGAATTACAATAATAGCACCCCGTATATCTCCAAGGAATAAAATAACCATGAGTCCTGTCAGCAGGGCACCTATTGTTCCTTCACTCATCAAGCTTTTAACGGAATTGATAACATATGTCGATTGGTCAAATTCAAAGCTTACCTTAACATCGTCGGGAAGATTAGACTGGATCTGGGGAAGTTGTTTCTTAAGATTTTGGACAACATCCCAGGTTGAGGCATCAGCACTTTTGGCAATACTCAGGTAAACTGAACGGCGTCCATTAACCAATGCGTACCCGGAGGTCATGTCTGCTCCGTCGGTTACCGTTGCTACATCTTTTAAATAAAGGTTTTGTACTCCTCCTTTATATAAAGGAATGTTTCCAAAATCTTTTACGTTTTTGATCATCGTATTGGTTGGAGTAATATAATATTTATCCCCGATGCGTACATTCCCTGAAGGTGCAGTCTGGTTATTAAGACGTAATGCTTCTACAAGTTGATCAGGAGTTAAATTATGCTGGCGGAGTAAATCCGGGTTGGCATTGATTACCACAGTCCGTATATTTCCTCCAAAAGGGGGAGAAGAAACAATTCCGGGAATGGAAGTAAATGTGGAGCGAACATATACGTTGGCTAAATCAAGAAGCTCATTGTTATTTCTTTTATCACTGCTCAAAACAAGCTGCCCCACGGGAAGGGTAGACGCATCAAAACGGATAATGAACGGAGGGTTGGATCCCGGAGGAAATGCTGCCTGGATCCTTGTGGAAAAAGAGTTGAGCTCAGCAGCGGCCTGGGCCATATTGGTTCCCGGATAAAAATTGATTTTCATCAGTGTCAATCCCTGAATGTTTTTAGTTTCAATACTTTTGATCCCGTTTACGAAAAGGAAAATATTGATGTACTGTTTAGCGAAAAAAGCTTCCATTTGTTGTGGAGTATATCCGCTGAAAGGGTGGGAAACGTAAATAACCGGTAAATCCAGTTTAGGAAAGATGTCGACTTTGATCGAATTGGCGGACCGTATTCCAAAGAAAAACAGTCCGGCTACAATCACCAGAATCGTAATGGGTTTTCTTAATGCAAATCTTATTAAGTTCATTGATCTATTATTGATGTAATTTATATTTAACCTTACAGTTCACTTTCGAAAACTGTAAAATCACCTGTTGCGGCTGCTTTTAATAGTAATGCGTTCCAAACGTTGCTAATAGCGATGTCCCTATCTGTCTCTGCTCTTATCAGTGCATATATGGCCTGGGATAGGTCAACAATATCTGTGAGGCCGTTTCTGTATAATGCAGATCGCTGGATATAAGCATCATTTGCAGATTTTAATTGAGCCGGAACCTGATCGTATACGGTAAGAGCATTGTTCCATTTATTTTCAGACAAATCAAGCTGTGCCTTGAGCTGCTGTTCTGCAAGATCATATTCATGCTTTAGCCCCTGGCTTACATAGTCCTGCGCGCTGATTTCTTTTGATAATCTGAAGGTCTGTGTGAAATTCCAGGATACTCCCAGTCCGATCAGGTAATTGCTTCTGGTTGGGTGGATTCCGTCCCAATAAGACATAGAATAGTCATTTTGGTTTTGAGCATATCCGTTACCGAATCCTGAGGCGCGTGTTTGTATAATTCCAACCATGGAAAATGATGGATAGTATTGTGTTCTGAGCAATTGTTTTTCTTCTTCACTTACATCGATCCGGCTCTTATAAAATGCAAGAAGAGGGTGGTCTTTTAGGACCAAGTTTTTTTCTGATGGCAGATCTGTAGGAATTCTTTTGAGAATGGTACTGTCAAGTCTGAATTCCTGGGACGGAATACCCATTAACTGCGCCAGTTTATTTTCCTGCTCCTGCTCATTGTCTTTTGCCTTTGTGTAAGTGATCATGGCGTTGGCATAGTCTGCTTTGGCAAGAGAAAGGTCAACACCGGGAACGAGCCCGTTTTTTTCTTTAACCTCAACAATTCTCCTTATGGTGTCGGTTCTTCCTAAATTCTTTTCATAGGATAATTTCAGCTTTTTCGCTGCCAGAACATTCAGATAAGCTGCCGCGACTTTTATTTTATGCTGAAATATTTCGTCGGAAAGGTCTCTGGTATCTCTTTGGTTTTTAAATTGAGCCACCTTTATTCTTTGTTTTGCTTTTCCAAATGAAAAGAACTCCCAATTGACATTAGCAAGATACAGGGCTCCGAATGAAGCATTCCAGTTTTGTTCAGGAAGAGGAAGTCCGGAAGAGGCTACTCCGTAACCACCAAATCCATATAAAGGGCCGTTCTGTCCATTTACAGTTCCAAAATCCTGCTGTACACTTAAGTTGAGGTTGGGCAAATACTGCCTTTTGGCTAATTCTACGGATTCCTGCGATGATAAACGGTAGGATTCTTTGGCTTTAATGGTTCCGTAATTGTGGACAGCTGTTTCAAGTGCGGATTGAAGTGTGATGACTTCCTGTGCGCTTACTTTGTTGATTAAAAAAATCGTAGAGACGGATAGAATAAAAGCTCTTAAAAGCATCGAGTATATTTTTTTCTTTATTCAAAGTAAAAAACACATTTTGAAGCAAATTTGAAGTTCTGTATAAATTAATCAAACAACCGTTTTTGTGGATTGATTTTATTCAGCAAAATTAAGTGATGGCTTTATGTTTTCAATCTCTTGGGCAGGGGTGGAATAGGAAGTTGGAGTAAATAAAGAGTGGTTTTCTGTTGAATCAAAATACACCGTAATACAATGCCAGCCATCACTAAAGTCGTAATGTACAGGGAATGTATTGACCTCGCAAATTTGTTTTACGATTGATAGGCCCAAACCAATACTCTCTGTGGATTGATTACTTTTCTTGAATCTTTTAAAAAGTTCCTGGGTAGGAATATCAGGAGGCAATCCTGTATTGCTGATCCTGAAGAATTTATGGGTCAGTGAAATTTCTATATTTCCATTTTTCACATTGTGCCGGATTGCATTGGATAAAAGATTGTTCAAAAGAATTTCTGCTAGTGCGGGATGGATTTTTATGTATACATCTTTTTCACAGTGCCTGTTCAGGGTGATGTTTTTTAATGCAATATGATCTGAATAAGCGTGGATGGTTTCTTTTTCCACCCGGCAGAATTTTAATTTCTCATGCGTGAGGAATTCCTGATTGTTAAGTTTTGTAAGCAGGATCAACGAGCGGTTGATTCTGGTAAGTTTATCTATGGAGTTTTGGATGTCGGTCAATAATGCCGCCTGTTTTGCATTGATTTCTGTTTCAGCTAAAAGCTCAACTTTGCTCTGTATGATTGCCAGAGGAGTTTGTACTTCATGAGACGCATTTTCACTGAATTCTTTAACGGAGGTGTAATCTTCAATGGCTTTATCGGTCATGAGCCTGAGAAACTCATTAAGTTTTTTAAATTCATTTGTGCTTGTTGAGAGTAACTGAAGAGGTTCCCGCTTCTGAATATTAAAATGATGAATATTATCTATAGCGTGATGGAAAGGCTTAAGTATATACCGGGATAATATTCTTGCGGTAATGAATACTATAGCTGTGATGAGTAATACTTTTAACAATAATGCAGTGAGCATACCTTTCATGATCTGTTCTGTAGAAGTGATATAGCTATAAGAAGAGATCTTGTATGTTTTATTTGCGGCCGTGACAAACGTATTGATTTGTATTTTACATTCGTTACGAGAGGGACCATTATTATCCAGGCAGGTGTGGATAATTTCAGGGTTGGTAGGAATAATACCGCTTCCTGTATAGGGTTTGATAGAAATGGGTAATCCCTGAGATGTTTTTTCAGGTGTTTCTCCTCTTTTTAGTTGGGCGGCTACATAATTATTTACTGATCTCAGTCGCTCTATTTCAACATTGTCCAATCGTTTTTTAATATTGGAATAAGAGATGTACATGCTAAGAGGAGTAACCAATAGTACAATGGCAATGAACCAGATCGATATTTTATTTAGTAAATTCATGAGCCGTTATATTTTGATGCATTAAACTTATAGCCCAGACCATAGATCGTTTCTACATAATCGTTACCCTGTGCAATTGCTATTTTCTTTCTGAGGTTTTTAACGTGCTGATAAACGAAGTCAAAGTTAGCTAAATTATCGGTATGATCTCCCCAAAGATGGTTAGCGATGGATTGTTTGGACAGGACCCTGTTTTTATTAACCAAAAAATAAAGCAATAGCTCAAATTCTTTCTGCGTGACATCTAATCTATTTTCATGGATGAAAACCTCAAAGGTATCGGTATTCAATAATATTTCATTAAAACGGACATCATTGTAACCATCCATTTTCTTTCTGCGATATACTGCTCTAAGTCTTGCGTGTAATTCAGGTAAATGAAACGGTTTTGTAATATAATCGTCGGCGCCCTTTTCAAGGCCTTTGATTTTATCGTCCAATGCATCTTTAGCTGAAATAATTAATATGCCGCTGTTGATTTTTTCACTTTTAATATGATTGAGGAGGTTTAGCCCATTTCCATCCGGGAGCATAATATCGAGTAACAAACAATCATAAGTATTGAAGCTCAGGCGTTCCAAAGCTTCATTATAATTATAGGCACATTCGCAGATGTAGTGCTCTTCTTCCAGATAATACGTCATGCTGTGGGCTAGTTCTTTATTATCTTCAATGATCAGGATTTTCATAGAACAGCAAAGTTAAATCTAAATTTTATATCAATTTTGAAGTTGTGTAAAATATTGTTTGCTAAGTGTTTAGTTTGTTTTATTTTCAGGAATAAAATAAAGGAAATACAATAAAAAAACTCCCCAAGAAGGGGAGTTTAACTAATATGGACTTTACAAAATGTTATTTTGTAAATAACATTTCTCTGTATTTTGTCATCGGCCAAAGCTCGTCGTCCACCATCATTTCAAGATTATCAGATGCATCTCTGATTACATCGAAAAGAGGTTTCACTTTGTTGCAGTAATCTTCTGCCTGCTTTTGGCTGTCTGATACTGCTTTTGCTGCTTCTCTGGCTTTGATAAGATCTTCAACTCCTAATTTGATTACAGAAACATTTTCAGAAATATTAGTGATCAGGCTCATTTGTTCTTTTGCCAACGTTTTGAATTCTTTATCTCCGAAAATTTCTTTAAGACCTTTTACGTTTTCAATTAATCTGTTTTGGTAATTTAAAGCAGAAGGAATAATGTGGTTTCTTGCGATATCACTTAGAACTCTTGCTTCAATATCAATAACGGTAGAGTATTTTTCAAGTTTGATCTCATTTCTTGCTTCTACTTCTCTATGAGTAAACACTCCTATTTCTTCATAAAGAGCTAAGAACTTCTTATCCATTTCCTGCTTTAAAGCTTCCGGAGTGGTTTTTAAGTTGTTTAACCCTCTTTTCTTAGCTTCTTTTGCCCAGTCATCAGAATATCCGTCACCTTCAAACATGATATTTTTACATTGTTTGATGTATTCTCTTAATACGTTGAATATCGCTTCGTCTTTCTTTAATCCTCCATCAATTAAAGCGTCAACTTCTTTTTTGAAATCATTTAACTGCTTTGCAGCGATCGTATTCATTACGGTCATAGATTCTGCACAGTTTGCAGAAGAACCTACAGCTCTGATCTCAAATTTATTTCCTGTAAATGCAAATGGTGAAGTTCTGTTTCTATCGGTATTGTCCAATAGGATTTCAGGAATTTTTCCAACAACATTTAATTTTAATTCTGTTTTTTCTTCAGGGGATAATTTACCGCTGGTTACTTTTTCCAATTCCTCCAATACTCTGAATAACTGACTTCCGATAAATACAGAAATAATTGCAGGTGGAGCTTCGTTAGCCCCTAATCTGTGGTCATTACTTGCAGAAGCTATACTTGCTCTTAAAAGATCTGCATATTCATGAACAGCTTTAATCGTATTAACAAAGAATGTTAAGAATTGCAGGTTTTTCTTAGGATTTTTCCCTGGGCTTAGTAGGTTTTCACCTGTATCTGTGGCCAATGACCAGTTATTATGTTTTCCACTTCCGTTTACTCCGGCAAATGGTTTCTCGTGGAATAAAATATGAAAATGGTGTTTATGAGCCACTCTTGCCATAATATCCATCAATAAAGAATTGTGGTCTACAGCAACATTTACTTCTTCAAACATCGGAGCCAGCTCGAATTGATTAGGAGCTACTTCGTTGTGTCTAGTTGTTACAGGAATTCCCAATTTCATACACTCTATTTCCAACTCTTTCATGAAGTTCATTACTCTTGTCGGAATAGACCCGAAGTAGTGGTCATCCAGCTGTTGTCCTTTTGCCGGTGAGTGTCCAAGTAAAGTTTTACCTGTCAATACAAGATCGGGACGCGATTGATACAATGCCGAATCCACTAAGAAATATTCCTGTTCCCATCCTAAAGTAGGAGTTACTTTTGTTACATTTTTGTCAAAATACTGCATTACGTTAGTTGCAGCTTCGTCTACAGCATTCAGAGCTCTTAGAAGAGGCGCCTTATAATCCAGCGTTTCTCCCGTATAAGAAATAAAGATCGAAGGAATACAAAGTGTAGTTCCCATGATGAAAGCCGGAGATGTAGGATCCCAGGCCGTGTAACCTCTTGCCTCGAAAGTATTTCTGATTCCTCCGTTCGGGAAAGAAGAAGCATCCGGCTCTTGTTGGATAAGCAGGTTTCCGCTGAATCTTTCAATGGCTCTTCCCCCTTCGATTGGAGTGAAGAATGAATCGTGCTTTTCAGCAGTTGATCCTGTTAAAGGTTGAAACCAGTGTGTGTAGTGTGTTGCCCCTTTGCTCATTGCCCAGTCTTTCATAGCTACCGCTACCTGATCTGCAATGTGTCGTTGAATTTTAGTTCCTTTTTTAATAGCATCCATAATAGATGTGAATGCTTCTTTCGTCAAATACTCTCTCATGGTTTCTTCTGAGAAAACATTTTGACAGAATAATTCAGACAATTTTGCAGGAACTTCAATGGAGTTATCCTTTCTGAAGTCCTTAAATGGTAATGTTTCTAACGCTTTGAATCTTAAAGTTGACATAATAGGGTTAATTTTTACAGGGCAAATTTACAAAAAAAATGAATTGAAAATGTTTTAACCCTTATTTTTTTAGGGGTGTTTGTGAGATTTATGATAATTAATAGAAAAATAGGTGTCTTGAGTGGAAGGATTTCAAATAGAGAGGGAAAATGAAATCAAATATTTTATAACTCAAAGATAAGAATACTTTACTATTATATAGGATACAAAAATGTATACAATTTAACCTCCTTGTTAAAAGATACTTAAAATGATTTGCAGTGTAATTTTGTATATTTGTGTGAAATTTATTTTATGACAAATTCTAGAGCAAGAGAAACAACAGAGGCTATTGAAAGACTATACATCTCTATGAGACATTTATTCTATAGAGGATTTTTCAAGCCAGGAGGTGTTTCGGGAGAAAGTATAAGAAGTTTGTTAAAAACAATCAATCCTGAAATTTATGGTACCATGAACGTTCCAAATAAACTGGAGCTTGATGGTTTGATGTATGTTTTAGACAGGCTTCCTGAAGGAATTGAGGAGTGTGCTTTTATTCATCTTACATCGGATGAGGGTTTTGATAAAGGTAGTTTCGAGCCTATTGTTCCCAAAAAGAGAAGAAGAAACTGTTATAGAATTGATGAACACCAAATGAATATTGAAGTTCTTTTGGGACGTTCAGAGATCTATGATATTCTTACTCACTTAACATTCTTATTTATAGAAGCGGATAAAATCCGTAATCTGGCATTTATTCAGGATGAAAACTGGAAGCCGACACGTGCCTTTAAAATTATTGAAGAGGTAGTAAAAGGAGAAAAGAAATTCAGTAGAAAAGAAAAAGAAGTTGCACTTATTCATCTTTCCTCTCTGATCGGAAGAACTTTTGAGGAAACATTAAAAGCGTATAATACTTTTGGAGATGATGAAAATCCTGACCGTTTATTCAAAATCATCTATAATTTAGGAAAGGTAAGTTTAGAGGATGCTAAGCAGAGCAGAGAAAGAGAAATCCACTTCAGTGCTATATTGAAAGAAAGAGTGGGGCATCATTATTTTGGAGAAAAATGGGCAAATAAAGTAAAAGAAGTTTTGTATGATAACGGGCTTCACATGCGTCCCTTACATATAATTTCAGCAAACATGCATTCTGTGAAAAATATGCTGTATGCTAATGATGCACTTAAGAAAAAAGACCATAAGGAAGTTGATTATAAACTGTATGGTGAAATTTCCGATAAGAAGGATCTTCGAGATAAAGTTTCAAAATATGCGGCAGACCAGGGACTTATATATATCGATGACAAGAGTGGTAGTAATATAGATGTTCAGATCATTGATTTAAGTAAAACTGATCTTAAAAATACTCCATTCGGACATATAAAATATTCAGGAGATGATGTAATCATGGTTTTTGATTATGCCTTCGGAGAACAGGCTTTTGAGGTAATGGATGAGCTTTTAAGGCCTTTCGAACACAAAGGGGAAGTCTATATGATGAAAGTAAAATCCGTATCCATTATGGGTAAAGCCGGAATTCTAAACGGAGGTAAGGGAGATATTATGATTCCTACTTCTCATATTTTTGAAGGAACAGCTGATAATTATCCTTTTGAAAATGCTTTAAAACTAGATGATTTTAAGGATGATGAATTGAAAGCATTTGAGGGAGCTATGATTACGGTTTTAGGGACTTCGCTTCAGAACAGGGATATTTTATCTTATTTCATGAATACCTCCTGGAAAGCTATCGGTCTTGAAATGGAAGGGGCTCATTATCAAAAAGCCATCCAGGTGGCTTCTAAGATCAGACATCATATTGCACCGGACCTTTTTGTTTGTTATGCATACTATGCTTCTGATAATCCTTTAGAAACGGGAAGTACCCTTTCTTCAGGAGGTTTAGGACTTACAGGTGTAAAACCAACATATCTCATTACCCTGAAAATCCTTGAAAAGATTTTACTAAGTGGAAAAAAAGAAGTTACTTCTAAAAAATAATACTTCTTTAAATTATATATAAGCCTCGAGTTTTACACTCGAGGTTTTCTATTTTTAAATACCAATGCCATTGATGTTTTTCACTAACAGCAAATGCATTATTTATGGTTCAAAAAATTGGATTATCTCCAAATCTGCAAGAACTGAGAATGAAATTAATTAACTTTAAAAAAATAAAAATGAAAAGCATGAGCTCAGCCATACAATTATCAAAAAGATTCAGAGAAGTTATGCTTGACGGTCTCTGGATCGCCAATACCAATTTTAAAGATCAGCTTTCTGATGTAACCTGGGAACAGGCGATAACAAAAATCGGTTCTTTGAATACGATCGCAATGCTGGCATTCCATATCGATTATTATATTGCTGGTGTCTTACAGGTTTTTGAAGGAGGAGTGCTTGAAATAAAAGATAAATTTAGTTTTGACTTACCGCCGGTAGAATCTCAGGAGCAATGGGAGAAAATCCTTAATAAACTTTGGGCAGATTCGGAAAGGTTTGCCGAGCTACTTGAACAAATGTCGGACAATAAGCTTAGTGAAGTTTTTGTAGACGAAAAATACGGAACTTATCAAAGAAATATAGATGGAATGATTGAGCATTGTTATTATCATTTAGGGCAAATTACTTTGATCAAAAAAATGATTATCCATTCATAAACTAAAGAACTCTTATTTTGTTATGAGATCCTTAGATAACATCTCGAATTCCAAATAACTCCACTTTTTTGAGGGTTTTGGATAAAATACCTACCTTTAAAAAAAATAATTTTTAAATGAAAAAGTCGATTGCAATCATTTTTGCGTTTGTCATTTCACAATTTCATGCCCAGCAGAATCCTTATTATCAGCAGGCTGCGAAGTACAAGATGGATATTGATGTTAATGCAGAAAAATTTACTTACCAGGGAAATCAAACATTAGAATACACAAATAACTCGCCGGACGAGCTGAATGTAGTGTATTTCCACTTATACTGGAATGCTTTTAAACCCAATTCAATGATGGATCAAAGAGTAGCTAGTCAAGGTAAAAATGGTGATTCAAGATTGCAGAGAGGAGGAATTTCAAGACTGGCCTCGATTCCTAAGGATCAGGAAGGGGCGCAAAATATACACTGGATCAAGCAAAGTGGCAAAGATCTTAAGTTTGAAATTCAGGAAACCATTATGAAGGTTTATCTGAATGAGCCTATTAAACCCAATTCCAAAACATCATTTACGATGGAGTGGGACGCTGTGATACCTCAACAGATCAGAAGAAGCGGAAGAAACAATGAAGAGGGAATTGATATGACCATGACCCAATGGTACCCGAAAATTTCTGAATATGACTATGACGGATGGGCAACTTTCGACTATATAGGGAGAGAATTTCATGCCCCGTTCTCTGATTTTGACGTTACTATTAAAATTGATAAAGATTATGTAGTAGGAGCCGGAGGAATTCTTCAAAACCCAGGTGAAGTGAAGGGTTATGATGCGAATGCGAAGATCAAGACAGAGAAAAATAAAAAGGCAACCTGGAGGTGGACAGCTAAAAACATCCTGGACTTTGCCTGGAGTGCGGACAGAGATTATGTAGTTAATAGCTTTGATATTCCTAATGGACCTAAAGTGTATCTGGTTTATCAAAAAAATGATAAAACCAAAGTCTGGGAACAGGCACAACCTTATGTTACCAAATATTTTGAGATCATGAATTCTCATTTTGGAAAGTATGCTTATCCTACCTATGCCTTTATCCAGGGTGGTGATGGTGGAATGGAGTATGGGATGTGTACCATGATCTTAGGCGAATCAAAAGATATTGAAGACCTGATGGGGCTTATGACACATGAAGGTTCCCATTCTTGGTATCAACAAATGCTGGCTACCAACGAATCTATGAAACCATGGATGGATGAAGGATTTACCAGTTATGCTGAGGGATACGTAATGTATCAGTTGTTTCCACCTAAAGATAAGCTGCCTAATCCTTTTGTTGATAGGTTGACAGCTTACCGGAATTTTGTGAAAAAAGGAATTGAAGAACCAGCAGTATGGTTAGGAGATCACCATGACAATGGTACTTCCTATACTTATGCTTCCTATGTAAAAGGAGAATTATATCTTGTTGAGTTAGGGTATATTGTTGGAGAGGAAAATCTTGCCAAAATTTTGAAGGAATATTTTGATAACTGGAGTTTAAAGCATCCTTCAGACCGGGACTTTCTTCATATTGCACAGAAAGTATCCGGGATGGATTTAAAGTGGTTCCATCATTACTGGATCAATACAACCAAAACCATTGATTATGGGATTAAAGATGTAAAATATGATGCAAAATCCACAACGATCACATTGGTAAATAATGGACAGGTTCCAATGCCTGTTGATTTTAGTGTAATGACAAAAGATAAGAAAATTGTTACTTATCAGATTCCGACAAATCTTACTCGTACATGGAAACAGAAAGATGCATACGGAGATTTTAAGACCATGAATTACTGGCCATGGACACAAAAGGAATATACATTAACGATACCTTACTCTCAATCTCAGTTGCAGGTTTTGGGGATCGATTTCAGTCAGAGATTAGCTGACGTAAATATGGCAGATAACTTTGTTGAAGTAAAATAAAATAAAAGGAGTATGAAAATACTCCTTTTTTATTTGTCCTAATGAGGTGAGCATGCAACGGGTATAATGCAATTGGGAGTAGCACATGGATTAGCAGGACATCTCGTTCCCGGACATATTGCCGGAACACTGCTTCCGGGAACTGGACAGTTTACATTTCCCCCGTGGATTGTTTTAAGTGCATGCCTTGAAATTCTTTTGAAGTTTTTCATAGTATTGGTTTTAAATGAGTTGATATTTCAAATGTACCTTAAAACCTGCATGCCCGATAGAATGAATTGATAAGTGTCTTATTTATTTTTATAAGTGTAGCGGCAGACTTAATAAATGAAATGATTTGCAAACACTGATTTTAAATTAATAGGCAGTTTCATAGAACTTTTCACCATAAAGCCTTATTTTTACACTCATTTTCAAACCCATTTAGTTAAAATAAATGAACTCTATTGTTATAAATATTGGAAACAGCAATATAAGATTTGGTCTTTTTGATGATGACAACTGTGATATTTCATGGGTGATTAATACGAAGCCATACAGAACCGCTGATGAATTGTATGTCCAGATGCTGATGTTGTATCAGACCTATAAGATTGAACCGGGCGCAATACAAAATGTGATTATTGGTTCAGTAGTTCCTCAGCTTACTAAAGTAATGAGCTCTGCCATTAAAAAAATACACGGAATTTCCCCTGTCATTGTTGATAGAAATACTCCTTCCGGGGTTCAGGCAAAATCCAAACAAATGGGAACAGATATCTATGCCAATTTGGTAGCAGCACATAATATGTACCCTGGCCGTAAGAAGATTATTATAGATTTCGGTACCGCACTTACAGCAAGTTGTGTTACTGAGACCGGTGAAACGCTGGGGGTGATTATTGCGCCGGGAATTGTTACCTCGCTAAACTCTCTCATCAGCCAGACAGCCCAATTGCCGGAAATAGAACTTAAAAAACCAAAATCTGTTTTAGGGCTTGATACTGTAACCTGTATGCAGAGCGGAATGGTTTATGGTTTCCTGGGAATGGTGGAAGGATTTATAGATCGTATTAATGAAGAGGTGAATGATGATTGTTTCGTCATTGCGACCGGTGGTGTTTCTCATGTGTATAAGCCTTTAACCAATAAAATACATATTACGGACAGACTTCATACTTTAAAGGGACTTTATTTTTTAGGTAAAGATCAATCATGAAAAAATTTCCTGTAATAGAAACAAAAAGACTGATTCTTTCACAGCTGGAAGAAGGGGATATTCCTTTAATTGTCGAATATCTTCAGGATAAAGTTTTTTCAGAGCTCACCTCTAATATTCCTTATCCTTACACTGAAAAGGATGCTGAATTCTGGTTGAAAATTTCAAACGAAGCTTTTGAAAATAAATCAGGGTTCACTTTTGCGATCCGAAATAAAGAGCATAGGATTATTGGAGCTATAGGACTTCACGACAGAGGAGATGATAAAGCTGAATTGGGCTATTGGCTTGCTGTCCCATTCTGGAATAAAGGATACGTAACAGAAGCTGCTTCTGCAGTGGTTGAGTTTGGATTTAAAGAGCTTGGATTTAACAAGATTTTTGCCACTCATTTTTTCCACAATCCATCATCCGGAAGGATTATGCAAAAAATAGGAATGGAGCAGGAGGCCATACTAAAACAGCACCTTAAAAAAGACGGGCAGTACTTTGACGTTCCCATGTATTCCATTTTTAAGAGCAAATAGTTTTTCAGTATCTTAGGTGTAGGTTTTAACTTCACCAACTTATACCATGAAAAAGCTGATTATCTTATTTCTGCTCAACAGTACTATCTTTTCTACTGCACAGACCAAAGTTTCCGGATCTTATCACGTGGATTCTGGAAATCCTGATGACGGAGGCTATAATTGGATACTTTTGGAAAACCACCGCTTTGTGATGGCTACATTTGGGCAGGTTATTCTTGGAACATGGAGTATGGATAATGATAATCTCATTTCTTTTATCCCTTCTACACCTAAATATCCTTTTGATGTGTACGGCAGATATGATGCCGGCCAAAAAGGAACTAAAGTTATGTTTGATAACTTTGAGAGGGATACCAAAATTTATATGGGAAATTCAGAACAGGGCATTCAGCCTGTGTTAAATGATGATGCTAACTGTTTCTCTTATCCAATGGTAAAAGAGTTTGGTAGTAATTTTAAAGATATTATCCTTTCTGTGGCTTTGTTTGATCAGGCTAAAGACTTGCACTATGTAGCAAAAAATAAAAGGTATAATAATTTTATTGTTATGTATTATTCATCTGCTGTAAGGCAAAAACCGTTTACGGCAAAATTTAAAGAAGGAAGATTATATTTCAGAAGTGATGATCGCCCTTCTTCTCTCAGAAAAGATCTTCAGCCGGCAGAACTGAAAGAAATGGAAACGTTTATTAATGGAGGGGTATCCGGCTTTTCAAAAGAATCTATCATCAGTAATCTGGCTTATAATATGGAGGCATATGGGCCTGGAGAAAGATCAATGCAGGAGGACTTTGATGAGGAGTCTTATCTTAATTACAACTATAACTACGATGCTTCCAAAGAGGTCTATACGGCAAAACACCCCCAGGGAGCGTCAGAAGATGATGAATACCATAATCTTGATACAATGTATAAGTATCATAGAATGGAACTTAAACCACAACAAAAATCATATAAGAAAATTGAAAAGAGTATTTTTAATATTACCTGTAAGGATTAATCTTATCTCTTTGATCTGAAAAACTCTTTAACGATTGCCGAACATTCGTGTTCCATAATTCCTGTAACCACTTCAGTTTTGGGGTGGAGGCTGAGGTGTTTATTGATAAAGCCTCTTTGCTCGTCTCTTGCGCCAATAACTACCTTGGATATTTGTGACCAGGCCAGTGCCCCTGAACACATGACACAAGGCTCTAAAGTAACATACAATGTGCAATTGATCAGGTATTTTCCTCCTAAAAAATTTGCTGCAGAAGTAATCGCCTGCATTTCTGCATGAGCCGTTACATCATTAAGGGTTTCGGTTAAATTATGTGCCCTTGCAATAACACGGTTATTGGAAACGACTACACAGCCGATCGGAACCTCATCTTTTTCGAAAGCCAGCTCTGCTTCCTGGAAAGCCATCTTCATAAAGTATTCGTCAGTAAACATATAATTAAAATTGAATTGTTAGGGGAAGACGCATCCTGTATCTTACAGTGTAACCATCAATCCTTGCTGGTTCCGATGTGCCATCAGACAAATATACCGCAAGTTCAGCTTGTTTATTAAAATCCTCGTTATCACCGACTCCTTTTACTTCAACAATGGACCCATCTTTGTCAATAATAAAATTTACTACACAACTGATTTTTCCATCCGCATTAATAGTGCCAGCATAAAAATTATCTAAAATTTCCTGTTTAAACTGATTGATTCCTTTAGAATATTCTGCCACAATCTCTCCCTTTTCGTCTAACTTTTTAACAGAAGGGATATCAGATTTATGAGTAGATTCATAAAGTTTCATCCTCGTAAGCTCCTCTAAATACTCATTATTTCTTTTAAGTTCTAAGACTGAAATAGCAGCATTCTTTTTTACTATAAATTCATTCAACTGCTTCTTAGATAGTTTTTGGATAATAGAACTTTCGGATGCATTTTCTATTTTTTCAAATTCATAAGCGTATTTATTTTTAATTATTCGAAGTCCTTCTGTCTGCTGAGAATAATAAAAAGAGAATAATGAAATTAGATAAAAAGTACAGTACTTCTTCACGTTATTCAATAGTCATAGTTAGTGGAAGTTTAAAACGATATCTAACGGGGTCACCGTTGATGATTGCTGGAGAAAATTTTTCTGAAAGAGAATATAATGCAATCTGGGCCTGGCGATTAAAAGTGAAATTATCGCCCTGTGCTTCTACATTGCTGATAGTGCCATCCTTCTCCACGATAAAAGCAACATTGGCTTTTACTGTTTTCTCTTCTGAGAAGACTCCATCAATATAGAACAAATGGGCGACCTCTTGCCTCAGAGCATTAATACCGCCAGGATAATCTGCTGACTTGTCTGTAATGGGAAAGATTTCCGGGGCCTTTTCGGGGATTGCCATTCTGTTTTCCAACCGGATTCTGCTGAGGTCTTCAGTATTTTTTACTCTTAATAGAGCTCCGATTAACGCAACATTTTCTATACTATCCATTTTTTTCATGAAAAAAATAAAATCCTGCTTAATGGCTGCTTTTTGAAAATTACCGGTTTCAGCATCAAACTTTTTTCTGAACTCAGTGTTCAGCATACTGCGATGCTGATTATAATAGTTTTTTACCTGCTTAAACTCTTCCCGTTGCTGAGAGAAGAATGTTGCAGAACAAAAACAGCATAATAACAGTAATAAAGATTTCAAATTGTGGATATTTATGTAAAAATAGTCAAAAAAACTTAATTCAAAATGGGTCCTTATTAGTCTTCCAGATAGCTGTTTAATGATTCTTTCAGATGATTGCGGATTTCATCAACTAAAGATTTAGGTTCAAGGACTTTTACCTCTTTTCCGTAAGAAAGGATTTCCTGCATAAAATCATAAGTAGGATGCAAAAAGAACTCAAAGTATATATCTTCAGGAGTTTCTTTAATCTCATTTTGAGATTGGTGAAGCGGAAAACTTTTGATATATTCTCCCTGATGACGTGAGCATTTCAATGTAATTTTCTGAGGTTTTTGTTCTGTTAAATTCATAACCCCGAATGCATTTTTAAAATATTCGCGGAAGTTATAACGATATTTTTCCCGGAATTTGGTCTTACTTACATCCAAATAATTGATCCGGTCCAGTCCAAACGATTTAAGTGCTTTATCATTGGTATCTATAGCAATGAGATACCATCTGCCTTTAGATTCTTTTAATGCTAAAGGGTGTGCCTTTCTTGATGTCATGACTTTATTTTTATAATTGTAATGTTCAAAAGAAACGACACGTTTATTACGAATGGCAAAGAAAAGATCATAGAAATGCTCTACACCCGTTGGTTTTCGGGATTCAAAAAAGATGTACCCTGAAAAATCCGGATGAACATTTAAAGCATTACTTACCTGAAAGGATTCCAGGAGTTTCTGGTTATACTCATCCACTTCCATCGTTGGACGGCTTTCTATATAATAACGGTTATCACCTTTCTTCTTATTATGGATAGAAAGGTTAAAAAGATCAGATATCTCACGGATATCCCTCTGAAGAGTACGGATGGAGTAACTCTTAATATCAGCGTCCTGAAATTCAAAAGAATTTAAAAGATAGTCTTCCAGCTGAGAATAGGTAGCAGGAGCACTTTCTAATTTTTTAATAATCAGAGCATATCTTGTTAAGTAAAAATCTTTTTTCATTCGGGTTAATTTTATTTAAAGCTTTCCAGTCAGTTATTTCAAATGGAACGCAAGCGTTTCACGGTTAAGTTTTTATAATACAAATATATGCTCTTAATGCGACAAAAAATGTCGTATTTTTGTTTTTTTTAAATGAGTTTCTGGAATCATTTCTTTCTGAACGCTAAAAAGGTAAAAAGTTCCGGCTATCCAATAATGATTGGTGTTTAAAAGGTATTATGGAGCTGTGAGATTATCAGATAGCAACGGAACTTCATAACTAACAAGGTTTATAAATAAATATCGTCTTCGAGGATCTCATTCTCAAAATCTTCTTTGAAAAAGAGCTCAATATCATTGAGATAGTTTTCATAATCTATCTCCACATTTTCGATGTCACTCCACTCTATAGTGTAGAGATCGGTATCAAAAATTATATCTGGATTGTGATTTGGTGTTTCCATGTCGTGTGTTTTAAAGATTGAACATATTTTAGGCTGTTCAGCATTAATTAATGTTGAATTCAATGGCTTTTGAAAGTTTTTAAAGATTGTTTTTTTGTGCCTTGGTCTATGATTCAAAAGTAGAAAGAGGGGACGACAAAACTTGACGTATTAAAAAAAATAACTCAAAAAAATTGAGCTATTTTTTAGATTAGGAGAAATCTTCAAGATCTATTTCATCGGCAATCAGCATACTAATGTCCATTTCTGAAAGCATTGATTTAAGTTTGATTCCTCCGGGTTTTAGGTCCGCATCGGAAAGGATATACCACCACACTTTTTGAACAAAATCATTGAAGTCTATTTCCTTGGTATACTGCAGTCCTTTTTTTTGTGCTGTTATGGTAAGTATCTGTTTTGTGATGTCCCTGCAATCATTCATTTTCCCTTCGTGAGGTGCTAAAACCTGAATTACACAGTTTTGTACATCATACAGAAGGTTGGCTGCAATTTTTATCTGGTTTTTCTTTGTGTTAAAACCTCTTTCATCACTGTATTTAGCTGCCAGGATTTTACTTCTGAATCCTGCAATTTCAGAAACCTCACTGATATTATTATGGGAAAAAATCTCTTCTACAGACTTTAGCCATGATAATGTTTTTTCAATAAAGAAAGGTTCCTTTTTTTCTAATGCAGTAACGATCACAGGAAACTCCTGAAGATTATCCTTTAACTGGGAAACCAGAATGAATTGTGATTTCTTTACCATATTATTCAGGAATTAAGGTTTCTATAATATTTCCGTTAATGTCTTCATACCTGGACCATTCCATACCAGCCTCACTTACGCTCATTTTAGCATAGATCAGGCATTTGGCATCCAGTTCCATCAGTCTACTTGCTTCCACAATAATTTCGTAATCGTCGATCTTTTCTATGATTTTCCTTGCTTCCCGAACAACTCTGTTCAGGATACTCTGCTGGAAAAACTGAGGGTCTGTTTGCTTCCAGCTGAAATTGGGTAACGACTGACAGAATTCCAGTGTATATTTGGGAATTGGATCAAAATATTGTATTTGTGAATCGGTAATGATAGAAGTATTATCGTCTTGTATTTTTTTGATAGCATCATTATAATAAACTTCAAGATCCACCAGAAAAGCCCTCAGGCTTTGATCGCTTTTAATATCGGAAGGATTGTAATTGGTCTTAGCTATTTTAATAATCTCGTGGTAAGCAAAATCTCTAAAGGCCATGATGGGTGAATTGCCTGCCGTAGCAAAAGGTATTGTAAGATCTACAGTTCCGACTTTCATTCTTGGAATGGAAAAATGTTTCAGTAGATCGTCTTGTGCGTATTCTTTTGCAATCTGTACTGTTTGGAGGTCTGCCATTTTTCTGGCAGAAGCAATTTCAGAAACAATTCCTCCCAAATATTCATTCAATTTTGGCATGATAAGTTTTTTATATTTAAAAGTTTAAAAGAGATGGCTGCCCGGGCAGCCATCTG
This sequence comes from Chryseobacterium sp. Chry.R1, assembly GCF_039645525.1. Lineage (NCBI taxonomy): Bacteria > Pseudomonadati > Bacteroidota > Flavobacteriia > Flavobacteriales > Weeksellaceae > Chryseobacterium > Chryseobacterium sp. Chry.R1. The sequence goes on along the minus strand of NZ_CP151793.1, from coordinate 857,257 downwards.
AATAAATGAGATTAAGCAGTTGGTGCAGCAGCATTAGCTACAATAGCATCTTCCAGCATGTCCATAATCTTTGCAAGACCGGCAGGTAGTTCATCATTTACAGCTTTTACATGTACTCCCAAAGTATATGTTTTTTCTGTCGTAGAAGTACTTGAAGTGGTCTTCTTATAAGCAGCGGAAGCGTTGAATTTTACTTTCCAGATTTTTGCACTTATGGATGCACTTCCGGAAAATTCACTTGAAGCAGACTGTGTTTCTACTGAATTTAATTTTGCGTTAAAATCAATGGTCATTTCATCGATTCTCAAAGCCGGAATCGTAAGCATTGAAAGAAAAGGCACCTGTAAGGTAACTTCAGACTGTGTCACCGTATCATTTGCACCAGGTACGGATTTCTTATATTTGAAATCTACATATCTTAGCTCTTTTGCTTTAGGGTGTCCTTCCGGATAGAACCCGACTTCTTTGATGAAATCCACTTGTGAAATAGAGGCATCATGTTGAGCTTTAATGGCTGCTTGCATCGGTCCTCCGATATAAACACTGAAATCCAAACTGTTTAATTCTTGTACTAAATTTGCCATAATTTAAAATTATTAAGGTTATTAATTGGTTAATAATATATAGTAGTGCTAGCAGACTAATATTCTATAGGTAATACATATCCTGGCTCAGTTTTCATAAACTGAAACTAAAAACGGATTAAAATTAATAGGGATATTTTAGGGTTGAAGCAGGTTGTTTGCTTTGATTTCCCTGGTTATTTTGTTATTTCAAAGATAATTAGTTGTGGCGTCAAAACTCGTCGTGTTAGAAAATACTTCTGTTGAGAACAAATATTTATCTTTATAAGCTTTAAAGCTTATTATCATACCATATAAGCTTAAAAGCTTATATTTTGTTTTTAATGAGCTTCTGTACAATTTGATTTAATGTTTCTCTGTTATCATCAATATAGCTCAATCCTGCCTGGATCAGATTTTCAATATTCGAACGTCTTACGTTATCCATAGCCGGAGATGCATTCTTTAATGAAGGATTGATACGATAATAATTTTTTTGATTTCTTAACCCTAATGTCTGAAACATCTGACATAACTGATAATCTACGGTTTCTGCATTCGCAGACATCAGAATGTCAATTATAGGAGTTACCCAGCCGATTTTTCCTGCTTTTTCCAGTTTTTTGAAAGAATAACTTCGGGATTCAATCCCGGTCCCTATTGATACGATGATCATATCATTAACAGTGGGGTGGTTGGCTTTCTGGTGATTTTTCAATACTTCGGCAAAAGGAATTTTTCTTGCTTCGGCATACGCACAAAGTGCAGGATTGTTGGCGAACATCCCTCCGTCAATAAGGCTGAAAAGCTGTCCGTACATCGATTTTATCTGGACCGGACTAAAATAGGTGGGTGCCGCCGAAGTTGCCCTGCAAACATCTTTTACATAAAAATTATCAGTACTTAGGCTGGCTTCCCAAGAATTAAAAAGTTTAGCTCTTCTGTTTTCTATATCATAGCTCGTAATTAAACATGGTTTTATCAATTCCTTTAACTCAAGATGTCCAAAAAAATCATTCAGATTTTTCTCAAGTGCTTCCTGAGAAATCTTCTCATTAATCAATCCAAAAGGGTTTACAAGTTTCTCCCAAAAAGAAACCTGGAATATGTTACCCCCCTTTTCAGCATACAGCTCTAACCCTTTTTGAATAGAGTATTTTGCTTTTCGATGTTCATCGGGACATAAAATAATTGAAGCGATTAGTCCTCCCGTGCTGCTTCCTGCTACCAAATCAAAATAATCACCAAGTTTTGCATTGGGCTTATCATAATATTGGAGCTGCTCTTCTATATAGCGTAAAATAATACAGGTGATAATGCCTCTTATTCCGCCGCCGTCTAAAGAAAGAATGGTTGTCTTTTTCATTTGTTGATATTAATTGTTAATAGAACACTTACAATCTTTAATATTCAAAACCATGGGTCATTCTTCGGGATAAAACAATTTTTTTTATCATGCAGACTTTGTTTGCTTTTGTTGTTTTCTTGTAAAGTAAAGATAGGCGGAGAATGCGACAGAACTTGTCGTATTATAATTATTTTCAAATAAAAAGTATTAAAAAATAATATATCCGGCTTTATCCCTTGCCATTTTAGAAAGGGTTTTCCAGGTGGTTTTTACAAGCCCTTTTTGGGTTGGAAAATTCTTTTTTTCGAAGTGAGGAAGATCTTTAAACGTTTTCCAGTTTCCTCCCCAATCCCAGCCGTGTTTCGCGAAAATTTTGACACACTCATACCAATCGGCTACTCCGTCATTATCCCAGTCTTTTGCAGTGTCCCAGCTTGCTGTTTTCCCATCGATCATCAAACAAATATCCACCGCCAAACCATAATTGTGGATGCTTTGTCCGGCTTTGGCATTGGTCACTTTTTTTCCGGAGGTAATTCTTCCTATTGCATAGAGCTTTTCCTGTTCTTCAAAGGACCGTAAACCTTGCGTAATTCTTACTTTTGCTCTTCCGGTGAGGGCTTCGTCACATTCTTTAATGATTTGCTTTACTTCCGCTCTTACCAGAGGGTGAAGTTTTTCTATTCTTTCTAAGGTCACTTTATCCATAATTACAAAATTTAGTCTTTTTAGAAAACAAAAGTAGATATGGATAGCGCCAAAACTTGACGTATATTAGAATGAATTCAACGGGTGTGGAATTAAGTTTTGCAATACAGGGAGTTTATAGCCTGTTTCCATCTCTGCCAGTGACTGAGAGATGATTTTTTAGATGCGTAAATAAGATAAAAGATAATGATTTAGGATTTTTTCTCATATTTCCAATTTCTTCCTTTACCTTCTTCTATCCATTCAAGAGCTTGTTCTATCCTTTTATTTCTTGTAGCTTCAGTTTTTGCTTCGGTAATCCAATTGATATACTCTTTTCTAAAAGATGGAGATTTTGATTCAAATACTTTTAAAGCATTTTTATTTTGCTGTAAAGCTTTATTGAAATAATCGGGAATTTCAGTTTCTGTTTTTATTGGAGGTGTTTTTTTCATGGTTACTCCCATATCTGTTAGTTCCATAGCCTCAAGAATGGCTTTTTTCAAGAGAGCTTTTGAAGGGAGTTCTTCTATTTTAGTAATCTTACCTAAGCTAAACATCGAAGTTTTCTCAGCTGTCGTTTCCAATTCTGCAATGGTTTTCATTTCCCCGTGAAGCCAAAATCCAAGGCTGCAATATTGTTTGAATGAAGTAATGGAACAAAGTATTTTGCCTTTGTACATAAAAGTAGGAAATTTCCATTTGATCGCCTCTTCTGCATCAGGGCAAAACTCATGAACCGTTTCCCGAAGGTAGCGTAAGATGGGTTTTGCAAAATCGGGGGATTTTTCGATATATTCATCAACCTGTGCGCTATATTTTTTCATGATCCTTTTAATTAAATAATTTTACTGTTTCATTCACAAGAAATCTTACCTGGTCTGGTCTTCCTCTGTCATTTTTAGGAGAATTCTCATAGCTTCCTGTTCTTACAATAACCATGTTGTGATCTGGTACCATAATGATATACTGACCTTGAAGTCCAAGAAAATAATAATGTTTAACAGGATTGTCATGATTAATCCAGAGCCCCATCCCATAGATGTCTTCGGATTTTTTTGTAGGGGTTCTCATCAACTCAATAAAATCAGAATTAAGAACCTGGATACCATCTACCTTGCCATCATCCAGGAATAGCTGTCCGAGCTTTGCAAAATCCCTGGAATTGGAATGAATACAGCAATATGTCTTTTCCATTCGGCTATTATCCACACTCCATTCGGCATTTTGTTCCATGCCTAAAGGAATCCAGAATTTTTCAGATAAGTAGCTTGCGAGTGTTTGGTTTATTGATTTCTTTATGGCAAATCCCAATAGTTGAGTAGAACCACTTTGATATTCAAACCGTGTCCCGGGTTCTGCTTTAAATCTTTTTGAAAAAGTAGCTTTTAAGAGACTCCTTCCGTAATAGGCTTTTGCATTAGGGCGGAAAGGATTTTTATAATCTTCGTCCCAATCCAGGCCAGATTCCATTTGGGCCAGGTTTTTAAGAGTTAGCTGATTACCTAATTCCTTGTTTTTAAAATCTTCGAAAAAGCTGGAGAATTTTTCATCAATACTTTTTATTTTACCTTCTTCAAGAGCCTTTCCCAGGAGCATTACAGTCACTGCTTTTGCCATAGAAAAAGAATTCGTTTTAGAAAGCTGGTTATAGCCATTCCAGTATTGCTCATGAAGCAATTTCCCATTTTTAATCACTAAAAAAGAGGCTGTATTGGATTGGATGAGGTTTTCAACGATTGTTTTAGGTAAAGTACTTTTGTTATAAGCAGGATCTTCTTCCCAAAGCTTTGGAGACTCTGTCGAAATAATATTGCTGGGAAACAGTTTTCCGTCGTCAATGTTGGCACTTGATTTACCTTTCAGATAAGTTTTGGCAATTCCACTGAATAAATAATCATATCCGAAAAGGTAAGCAAAAGCTACACCTGCAGCAGCTCCGCCGATAATATATTTTAGCATTTGTTTAAGATCTGTCTTAAACAAATTTAAAATAAATTAGGGGATAGCAATAAAAAAAGCCCTGAAAAATCAGGGCTCTGTATTTATATTTTAGAAAGTAAATTTCTGAAGTTGGTTTTTTCATCAATGATCCTTCTCAGGTCTGCTACAGGAACTCTTTCCTGTTTCATTGTATCCCTGTCTCTGATGGTTACCGTATGATCCGTAAGAGAATCGTGATCTATTGTTATACAATAAGGAGTACCAATAGCGTCCTGTCTTCTGTATCGTTTTCCGATCGCATCTTTCTCTTCGTAGAATAGATTGAAATCGTATTTCAGATCATTGAATATATTTTCTGCATATTCAGCCAATCCATCTTTCTTCATTAATGGCAAGATAGCAGCTTTGATAGGCGCCAACGCAGGAGGTAAAGATAATACCGTTCTTTCCGAACCGTCTTCCAGTACTTCGTCTCTCAGGCAGTGAGAGAAGATTGAAAGGAACAATCTGTCTAAACCAACTGAAGTTTCCACAACATAAGGAACATAGTTTTCATTTCTTTCAGGATCGAAGAACTGAAGCTTTCTTCCTGAATACTCTTCGTGGGCTTTGAGGTCGAAATCGGTTCTTGAGTGAATACCTTCCAGTTCTTTGAAACCAAAAGGGAAATTAAATTCGATATCTGCTGCAGCGTTCGCGTAATGCGCTAATTTTTCATGATCATGGAATCTGTAATTTTCATCACCTAAACCTAGGGCACGGTGCCAATTCAGACGTTTTTGCTTCCATTGTTCATAGAATTCGAGTTCAGTTCCGGGTGCCACAAAAAATTGCATCTCCATTTGTTCGAATTCACGCATTCTGAAAATAAACTGTCTTGCCACAATTTCATTTCTGAAGGCTTTTCCGATCTGGGCAATACCAAAAGGAAGTTTATGACGTGATGTTTTTTGTACGTTTAAGAAGTTAACGAAAATACCCTGAGCTGTTTCTGGTCTAAGATAAAGATCCATTGCAGAATCTGCAGAAGCTCCCAGTTTTGTTCCGAACATCAGATTGAATTGTCTTACTTCCGTCCAGTTTTTGGAACCTGTATCAGGATCTGCAATTTCAAGCTCTTCAATTAAAGCTTTTACATCAGCAAGATCTTCATTTTCAAGGGACTTTGCCAACCTGGAAAGAATCGCCTCTCTTTTTGCCCTGTACTCCAGAATTTTTGGATTTGTAGCAACAAATTGATCTTTATCAAAAGCATCACCGAATCTTTTCGCTGCCTTTTCTATTTCTTTGTTCTCTTTATCTTCAATTTTAGCACAATAATCTTCAACCAAAACGTCTGCTCTGAAACGTTTCTTAGAATCCTTGTTGTCAATCAACGGATCATTAAATGCATCCACGTGGCCCGAAGCTTTCCAAGTAGTAGGGTGCATCAGGATGGCTGAATCAATACCTACAATATTCTCGTTAAGCTGTACCATCGCTTTCCACCAATATTGTTTGATATTATTTTTCAGTTCAGCTCCGTTCTGCCCATAATCATAAACAGCGGATAAACCGTCATAGATCTCACTGGAAGGGAAAATAAAACCATATTCTTTAGCGTGAGAAATCACTTTCTTGAAAACATCTTCTTGCTTTGCCATAATTTTTTTACGTCTGATTTGCAAAAATATGAATTTGGATTCCAAAATCATGAAATTCAACAAAAAAAGCGGCTAAAAAAGAAATTTTCTTTCTCTTTTGATTTTTAGCGAACTAAGAATCTATCTTTTTGGAAAGAAAACACGAATAGGATTGTTTTTATTGTCTTATTTTGAGACAATTTGTCGAAATTTGTTTTGATTAAAGATTTTACAATGAGAAAAATCAGTTTTATATTTTTGGCTTTTATTTTGTCTGTTCATCTGTTTTCTGCCCAGAAAATACCTGAAGGAAAAGTGGTAACAATTTTCATTACCGCAAAAACACTTCATAACAAAGCCGGTGAAAACCCTAAGCGGAGAATTTCAGTTTATCTTCCTCCGGATTATGAAAAATCTTTAAAAAGGTATCCTGTTATATATTATTTACACGGTTTTTTTTGGAATGACAGTCTTTTGGTAGGCAGTGATAGAATCAATCATATTATCGACCGCGCAATCGAAGCAAAAAAGATAAAACCTGTAATTATTGTTATGCCTGATGAAAGTACAGTTTTTAAGGGAAGCTTCTATGCCAATTCGAAATCTTCCGGAAACTGGTCCGATTTCACTTCCCTTGAACTGGTGGATTTTATTGATAAAAATTATAGAACGATTTCCAGTAAAGACAGTCGCGGAATTTCAGGACATTCTATGGGTGGAAACGGAGCGCTTCGAAATGCATTTCTTCATCCGGATGTTTTTTCATCTGTATACGCTTTATCTCCGGGAATTCTGGATGCCAGGTATTTTGCTTTGACAGAAATTGAATCTTATAAAAACGTACAGAATATTAAAGAAGTCAAGGATCTTTCAAAACCTGAAAACTCAAGAACCAATATTATTTTTGCCATTGCCAGAGCTTATAATGGAAATGTGAATAAGCCTCCTTTCTTTGCTGATCTCCCATTTTCTTTTCAGGGAGATGATCTGAAAATAGGCGCTCCTGTCCTGGACGAACTCAAGAAAAATTCTACTTCAGAGCTGGTTTTCACACAATATGAAAACATTAAAAAACTGAAGGCGATAAAATTTGATTGGGGTAGAAATGATGAGCTGAAGCATATTCCACCGAGCTGTATGAGTTTAAGCAAAAATCTTGAAATATTAAAAATAAAGCATGAAGCCGAAGAATATATCGGAACACATGGAAGTGAGGTTAGCAAAGAAAATGGACGAATTGAAAATCAAATGTTGCCTTTTTTCAATACGCATTTGAAATTTGAGGAATAATGTATACTATAAAATTTTCATAGTATTTCCGTAGCAGTTAAGAGTAAATAGATAAGAATCCTCTATTTTTGCTCCATGTTAGAAATTCTTTATCGCGACGAACATCTTATTGCCATCAACAAACCGAGCGGTTTACTGGTGCATAAGTCCTTTTACTCCGGGGAAGCGGATACTTATGCTATTCAGGAACTGAGAAAGCAGATTAGTCAAAAAGTTTATCCGGTGCATCGTCTCGATAGAAAAACTTCAGGAGTTTTGCTGTTTACACTAGATAAAGAAACTTTGAGAACAATGAGTGACCGGTTTGCATCACGGGAGGTGGAAAAGAAATACATCGCAATTCTTCGTGGTTGGGCAAAAGAAGAAGAAACCATTGATTATGATTTAGTTAATGAAGACGAGGTAAAGCAAAAAGCGGTTACGTATTATCATCGTTTACAGACTTCAGAAATAGAATTGCCTTTTTTAAAACATCAGACGTCACGATATTGTTTAGTTGAAGCCATTCCAGAAACGGGGCGGTTTCATCAGCTGAGAAAGCATTTTAAGCATATTCTGCATCCTATTTTAGGCTGTCGTAAGCATGGATGCAATAAACAAAACAAGTTGTGGCTTCAGACATTTGGCATCAACAAAATGACGCTTCATGCCCATCAATTGGTTTTTAATCACCCAGTTTCTAATGAAAGGATTACGGTAAATGCAACAATAGACGATGAGTTTAAAAGAGTAGGAGGCATTCTTAATTTCGATTTGAGCCCGTATTCTTAACCTCTCATATTTTGCCGTTTCAATTTCATTTTTGATAAAATATCAAAAGTTAATACGACCATTAATTTTAATTTGAGTATTTTTGTCAAACTTTTTTTCAATGTACAAAAGTATCATCAGACCCATTCTGTTCAAATTTGATCCCGAGGAAGTTCATCATTTAACATTTTCAATGCTTAAGAATTTTGGATTTCTCACCAAACTATTTTTTCCTAAACCAATCGAAGATAAACGTCTTGAAAGAGAAGTTTTTGGCTTGAAATTTAAAAATCCGGTAGGCTTGGCAGCCGGTTTTGATAAGAATGCAGTGCTTTTTGAAGAACTCGCTGATCTTGGTTTTGGTTTTGTGGAAATCGGAACACTTACACCCAAAGGCCAACCTGGAAATGACAAGAAAAGACTTTTTCGCTTAAAAGAAGATTCAGCCATTATCAATAGGATGGGCTTCAACAATGAAGGAGTAGATGCTGCTGTTGAAAGGCTTAAGAAAAATAAAAATGTACTGATCGGTGGAAACATCGGCAAAAATAAAGTAACTCCTAATGAAGAAGCGGTAAATGATTACAAAATTTGTTTTGAGAAACTTTTTCCGTATGTAGACTATTTTGTTGTTAATGTAAGCTCGCCTAATACACCCAACCTCCGCGAACTTCAGGATAAAGAACCTTTAACTCAGCTTTTGGGAACTTTGCAACAAATGAATAACGGAAAAGCCAATCCAAAACCTATCCTTCTAAAAATAGCACCTGACCTATCCGATGATCAGTTGTTGGACATTATCGATATTGTAAAAGATACTAAAATAGCGGGAGTTATAGCAACCAATACTACACTTTCCCGCGAGAATCTTAGTTCCGAGAATAAATCTGAAACCGGAGGATTATCAGGAAAACCACTAACTAAAAGATCTACAGAAGTGATCCGTTTTCTTTCTGAAAAGAGCGGTAGAGCATTTCCGATTATCGGAGTGGGAGGAATCCATTCTGCAAAAGATGCAATTGAAAAGCTTGATGCAGGAGCAAGCCTTATCCAGCTTTATACAGGATTTATTTATGAGGGTCCGGAATTGATCAATGAGATCAACAAAGAACTTTTAAAAAGGGCTTCAAGATTACCTAGATAAGGAAGCATATTCCAAATCTGATCAGTAATGGCAGGCCTTGCATCTATTTTGATTTTGTAACTGAAGCATTGTTACGATCTACAACCAAGGTATAAGCAGGGCTTGTTGTTGTCTTTTTAATAGAGAACTTTAAAACTTTAGAATCTTTAGTTTTGGTTACTACAGTATCGTAAATATTATTGATACAACTTTCTGTAAGAAAATCTTCGTGTTTTTTATAGTTCCAGTCGCTGGTAAAGTATAATACCCTATAGCCCTTTTCTCCTTCACTGGCACCACACATTCCGCAGGCATTGAAATTGGACGTGTGCTCAAAATATAAGAGAATCCTGTTTCCCGATTGATCTGAAACGTATGATACCAGTTCATTACCTCCGTAAGAATCTATAAAATCATAGGTGTTTATTTTTTTATTATTGGGCAGGATCAGATAATTATTAAATCTGTAGATCATGTTGTTTTTGGTAAACAAACTTGCAGATTGTGCTTTATTTCCTAAAATGAATTTACCTTGGACTTCTTTATTGGACCCATCATTTTTAAAAATGAAGCTTTCTTTGGGATTCAGCGTCTTAGCAATACTGTCAGTTTTTTCAATCCATTGAGGTGATGTAATCTTTTCTCCCAATATTTTTGAACTCTGTTTTTGTTTATTTCCAAAATTATAGAGGTAGAGGTTTCCATAATCGTAGATGCCGGTGAGCTGAATTTTTTTCTGATATTTATCGTAGAAATACCAGCCGTCTACAAAGTGCTGATATTGGCTGCAATCCACGATACCCCTATAATGCAATTGCATGGTAACAGGAATTCCTGCAACTTCCCCTTTAAAGATCTGGGAAGAATCAGTAACTACTTTGAGTTCTATTTTTTGAGCGAGGGAGTAGAAGCCTATGGAACACAGGAGTAATAAAAATAGTTTTTTCATGCGGGTTTTATGGTTAGTTTTTAGTTGTATTAAATAAAGAAATGAGCAATTGTATAAATGATCAATCCAACCAATCCACCGACTAATGTACCATTTACACGGATAAACTGTAAGTCTTTACCCACCTCAAGCTCCATTTTCTCACTTAATTCTTTGCCTTTCCAGTTTCCGACAGTGGAGCTGATGAGGTTTCCAAATTGGTGAGTGTTTCTCAGAATATATTTATAGGCAGTAACGCGTACCCAGTGATCTATTTTGTTTTGAAGTTTTTCGTCAGTTTTTAAGTTCTCTGAAAACTCATTTAAATTTTTGGAGATATAATTTTTTAAAGAGGAGTGATCTTCCTGAAGTTCTTTTGTTAAAGTGTTTTTAATGGAAGACCAGATGTCATTCGAATACTGGCTGAGTTTATCGTTTTTAAGGATCTCATTTTTAATGTTCTTAAACTCACCTTCCCATTTAGGGTCTTCTTTCAGATCCGATGAAAATTCATAGATCTTCTTTGAGATTAATGATCTGATTTCATGTTGAGGATCTTCCTCCACTTCTTTAAAGAAATCGGATAATCCATTGGCAATTTTTTCTGCAATTTTATTGTCAACAAATGAAGGGATAAAAGAATAGCTTCCTTTTTTTACACGCTCCTCGATCATCTCATCATTTTCAATGATGTATTCTTTGATTTGTTTTGATAGATTGGTTATAATCCGCTGATGGTCATTTTTATCCAGCAAATAATTAATTCCGTTTCCAATAATCACATTAAGCTTTATCCCATTGGACATTTCGGAGACTTTTTTGGTAATAAAATCACTGACCACTGAATCGTCAAGCTTATTGAGGATATCCAGAACAATATCGGATAGATTTTTAATTAAAATTTCCTGGTTTTTTTCTTTGGTAAGCCATTCGCCTACGAAATTGGATATTTTAAGTTTCTGAATGTAAGGGCGTATGTTCTGTGGTGAAAGGAAATTGGTCACTACAAAACTTCCGAGATTATCTCCGAGTCTTTCTTTGCTGTTTTCAATCAGGTTGGTATGTGGAATAGGAAGCCCCAGTGGATGTCGGAATAAGGCGGTTACGGCAAACCAATCGGCCAGGGCTCCCACCATTGCAGCCTCGGAGAATGCGCGGACGTATCCTATCCAATGTGAAGGATTTGTCTTTTGAAGGACTGTTGTAATGACAAAAATAATTGCCATCAGTACAAATAATCCTGTCGCAAATGCTTTGTATTTTCTTAGTTGTTTTCTTTTGGCTTCATCATTCATATGATCAAATTTAGTAAATTTGGTTATGAAATTTTTAATTTCATTAATACTAATTGTTTTTCTGCAATCATATTCGCAGAATCATAACCCATCAAAATTACATCTATGGAAAACGAAGCAAAAAACAATCCATACTATTCAAGAACAGATACCACAAAACTGGAAGTTCCCAATGAAGAATGGAAGAAAATCCTGGCTCCCGATTTGTACGCCGTATCAAGAGAAGCTGCTACTGAAAGAGCTTTCACGGGAAAATATAATGAGTTCGATGAAACAGGTGAATATTATTGTGCCGTTTGCGGAAACCATTTATTTCGCTCTACCTCAAAGTTTGCAAGCAGTTGCGGATGGCCCAGCTTTTTTGAAGCGGATAAAGAAGGAGTTTATTATAAAAGAGATACAACTTATGGAATGGAAAGAGTAGAGGTGCTTTGTAAACGTTGTGATTCGCATTTGGGGCATGTTTTTGATGATGGTCCCAAACCAACAGGACTACGTTATTGTATGAATTCTGTAAGTCTGGAATTTGTCCCGGATTCTCAAAACTAGATTTTCGGTGAATAGTTCTATCTGATCTTTACTATTTTCAATGAATTTACAATAAGTAAGAATTTTCTTAATATAAAGATGCCTATTGCAGAATATTAAATTATTGAAGATTTATATGCAGGAATTCCTTGCGAAGTATTTTTTCATGTTATAGCAAAACCCGTAAAATCGCAGTATCGCATAAAATCAATGCGACAGGAATTGACCGGAAATGCATTGAAATAACGGCTTTAATTCACAGAATCAGGAAGTTAAAGTTTCTTAAATAGCGTTAAACTTCAGCTTGTTTTTCCTGTCGCATAATTATGTTTTTATAATTTTGCCCCACTAATTTATATTTTACATAGTTATTGAATGAAAGGATTATATAGCCTCTTGGGCTTTGCGTACATGGTTACAACTTCATTTTATATTTCTCCGGAGAAAACGAATTTAAGAAGTGAAACCATTGGCACAGAAAAAATTGAAAGAGTAGCTGACACGAAATCTGAGAAGACAACCAATGCGGTATCTTCGTCAGAAGAATTATATAAATCAATTGCATTCGCACCAGGACATGAACTTAATGAAGAGGTGTTCTTTAAAGCCTTAACAGGATTTGAAAATTTAAAAAAAGCAGGATTACTGAGTCAGGATTCACATTTACTGACAGTCTGCGATTTTTCGATGTCCTCCAATACCAACAGGCTATGGGTAATTGATACACAGGAAAAGAAAGTATTGTTTAATTCTTTGGTTGCCCATGGTAAAAATACAGGAGAGGAGTTTGCAACCAATTTTTCAAATAATGAAAGCTCGCTTCAAAGCAGTATGGGATTCTATATTACTGATGCTACCTATAACGGAGATAACGGATATTCTCTAAGGTTGCTTGGTATGGATAAAGGGTTTAATGATGCGGCTTACAGAAGAGCGATTGTAATGCACGGAGCAAATTATGTAAGTGAAGAATTTGCAGCAATGCATAAAAGAATCGGGAGAAGCTGGGGATGTCCTGCCATTCCGAAAGACCTTACGGCTCCAATTATTAATACCATAAAAGGAAGAAATTGTCTGTTTATTTATTATCCGGATCAAAATTATCTTTCTTCTTCAGAATGGTTAAAGTCCTAATAAGAATTGTTATCAATAAGTATAAAGACGATTTGAACATAAACTAAAAGGTCGTATGAAATCTACAGGTGAGTATATTCCTGCTTTCAGGTTATCGAGTAATCCGGATCAGACAAGCAGGTTTGAGAAAGGTAAAATACCCACTTTGAAGCCCATGAATACCAGGACTTTTTGGATTAGTACGATAACAGAAGAATGGGAAAAACATACGCATCCGGCTCCACGGAGACAGTATGTGATCACATTAAAAGGAAATATTTTATTTAAAGTTAGCGATGGTTCTACATTTCTAATTGAACCGGGAATAATTCTTATAGCAGAGGATACTGATGGAGTTGGACATAGTTGGGAAATAGTGGAAGGAGAAAAATGGGAAAGACTTTATATTCCAATTGAAGAGGGGGGAGATGATTTTTTTATTCCTGAATCAGAATAAAATAGAAAGCAGTCAATTTTGACTGCTTTTTTATTTTTATTAAACTAATTCCTTAGCTAAATTTCTTGAAAATCAAGGTCGCATTGTGTCCACCGAATCCGAAAGCATTGCTTAAAGCATACGTAATATCTTTTTCTTTAGCCTCATTAAATACGATATTGACATCTTTAGGGATGGCAGGATCTATCTCGTGAAGATTAATGGTTGGAGGAATGATTCCGTTCTCAATTGCTTTAATTGAAAGTATGGCTTCCGCAGCACCCGCTGCCCCTAATAAGTGTCCTGTCATTGATTTTGTACCACTTATATCAAGTTTTTTACTTCCTTTGAAAAGTCTGTTAATCGCTTTTAATTCAATAAGATCTCCTAAAGGCGTTGAGGTCGCGTGGGGATTGATATAATCGATATCTTCTGCATTAATTCCGGCTTCGTTAAGAGATAGCTGCATAGCTTTTATAGCACCTGCTCCTTCAGGATGGGGAGCGGTCATGTGATAAGCATCTGCTGTCATGGCAGCACCTACCAGTTCAGCATAGATTTTTGCTCCTCTGCTTTTGGCATGCTCATATTCTTCAAGGACCAATGATCCTGCTCCTTCACCGATTACAAAACCATCTCTGTCTACATCATAAGGACGGCTTGCTGTAGCAAAATCGTCGTTTCGCGTAGACATTGCTTTCATGCCGGAGAATCCGCCCACGGAAGCTGGAGTAATACCAGCCTCTGAACCTCCGCTGATGATTACTTTTGCTTTACCCAAACGGATATAATTAAAAGCATCCATTAAAGCTGTATTTCCGGTGGCACACGCAGAAACTGTCGTATAGTTGATTCCCTGCAGTCCGTATTTCATAGAAATCATTCCTGAAGCCATGTTGGCAATGAATTTTGGAACGAAGAACGGATTGAAACGCGGTATGCCCTCACCACCATAATATTCTGCGACTTCATTTTCGAAGGTTAGCATACCTCCCTGTCCTGTTCCCCAGATAACACCTGTATCAAAAGGATCCATCGTCTCAAAATCCAATCCTGAATCTTCAATTGCTTCAGCAGAGGCATACATTGCATACTGAGTGAAGAGGTCACTTCTTTTTATTTCATTATGGTTCAAATATTTTTTAGGGTCGAAATCTTTTACCTCACAAGCAAAATGAACTTTAAATTTTTCAGCATTAAAATGCTTGATTAAAGCCGTTCCGCTTACTCCATTAATACTGTTTTGCCAGAAATCTGCGACATTGTTTCCCAAGGGTGTAACTGCACCCAGTCCTGTAATGACAACTCTTTTCATACTTAGTTACTGATTTTAAATAAATTGGAGGTTCCTCTAGCAATGAGTCTTGTTTTATCTGCGTTCCATATCTCGCATTGGGCATTTACAAATTGCTTCCCCCTTTTAATGATTTTAGTTTCGGCTACAATATTATCATTTTCTTTCGCAGTTGAAAAATAATCGATGACATTATTTATGGTTGTAATGAAAGAATTTTCATTTAAGGAAAACATCGTAGCACCGATGATGTCATCCACAATAGCCGCGGTTACTCCGCCATGAAGATTACCGATTGGATTCAGCCATTCCGGGCGAATGGTATATTGAAACTCCAGATTTCCTTCCTCTACAGAAATTACAATAGGATTCAGCCATTTCATAAATGGGGAAGGGGACTGATCAAATTCTTTTCCAATAAATTGTCTTAATTGTTCTAATCGATCCATATAATACTTTTACTTTTCTATAATCATGGTGACACCTTGCCCTCTTGCTGCACAAATAGAAATAAAACCTTTCCCGCTTCCTTTTTGGTTTAAAAGCTTAGCCAGTGTAGCGATAATCCTGCCTCCGGTTGCTGCAAACGGGTGAGCAGCTGCAAGGCTTCCGCCTTTTACATTCAGCTTATTTCTGTCTATTTTTCCCAAAGCTTTTTCTAATCCGAATTTTTTGGCGAGGTCATCATTCTCCCAGATCTTAATTGTTGCCAATACTTGTGCTGCAAAAGCTTCGTGGATTTCGTAATAATCAAAATCTTCAAGGTTCATTCCTGCTTTTTTCAACATTCTGTCTGCGGCAAAAACCGGTGCAAGAAGTAAATTTTGTCTGTTTTCCACATATTCTATTCCTGCTATTTCGGAAAAGGTAATATAGGCCAGGATGGGAAGATTGTTGGCCTTAGCCCATTCCTCACTGGCCAATAAGACAGCAGAGGCCCCATCTGTAAATGGAGTAGAATTTCCTGCAGTGAGTGTTCCGTTTTGTTTATCAAATGCGGGTTTTAACTGAGCCAGTTTTTCAAGGCTGGTATCAAGGCGTAAATTATTATCCTTCTCTAAACCAAATGCGGGTGTGATCATATCACTGAAGAATCCTTCCTCGTAAGCCTTAGCCATATTTTGGTGACTTTTGAAAGCCAGCTGATCCTGGTCTTCACGTGATATCTGATAATATTTTGCTGTAATTTCAGTATGTTCACCCATTACCAATCCTGTTTTAGGTTCCTGTCCCTTGTATGGAATAGGCATCCAGTCTTTCAATGACGGACTTAAGAGATGTTTCAGCTTTCCAAAAGCTGATTTTTCTTTATTTGCTTTTAAAAGAGCCTTTCTCAATTTGGGGGACGATTCGAAGGGGATATTGCTCATAGCTTCTACTCCGCAGGCGATACCGCTTTCTATTTGTCCAAGGGCGATTTTATTCCCAATATATATAGCTGCTTCGATTCCTGTATCACATGCTTGCTGAAGATCACATGCCGGAGTTGCCGGATCCAGAGATGTATTCATTACTGTTTCTCTGATGAGGTTACTTTCCGATATGTGCTTAATAACTGCTCCGCCTGCAACTTCACCAAGTAGTTTTCCTGTGAGCTGATAACGGTTAATCAGTCCGTTTAAAGCAGAAAGCAGCAAATCCTGATTCCCTTTATCTGCATAAGCAGTGTTCATTCTGGCAAAAGGAATTCTGTTGTATCCTACGATGGCCACTTTTTTTGTTTCCATATAATAAAAATTTATGATGGAATAATATTGAGTTCCTGGTCTATGATTAAAAGGATCCTGTCTAAAGCAAGGTTCAGATAGGTCTCATGACCTGTTGTTTTGGAAAGAAGTATACCGCCTTCAATAAGCATAATGAATAATGAGGCCATTTCATCTGCATTTACTTTTTCATTGAATTCTCCGCTTTGCTGGCCTTCCTGAATAGCTGCTGAAATTTTTTTGATCCATGCCTGAAAAGATAGAGTAACCTGATTTTTCAGGATAGGAAAAGTGTCATCAGACTCTGTAGCGGCATTCATCAACGGGCATCCTCCATTAAGGAAAACATCCTTCCAGCTTTTACGGTAAAAATTGACAATAGCTTTTAATTTATCCACAGCCAGAGGAAAGTCTTCTCCTAGTGATCTGGACATGCTTCTACTCAGAAAAGTTGAGTTATACTTGTAAGCTTCAAGAGCTACTTCATCTTTGTTTTCAAAATTTCCGTAAATACTGCCCTTTGTTAGTCCTGTTGCTTCCGTAATGTCCGAAAGCGTCGTTGAGAGATAGCCTTTCTTATTAAATAAGGGAGCCGTAGTCTCAATAATGAACTGTTTGGTCTTTTCTGCTTTTGACATAATCATGAAATTATATGCAAATATACGAAAATATACCAAATGGTATATTTAGAATAAAAGCTAAGTCTGAACTTGAATATTAGCCCAGACTTAGATATTTTATTTAAAGAGAGCTTCTTTTATTGTAGAAGCTGCCTGGGCAAGAGATTCCTGAATTGCCGGAATATGAGCTATAGGATTTAATAATCCATAATCATGGATAAAACCTTTATACACTGCAAGTGTAGTAGGAACACCGGCTTCATCAAGCTTTCTTCCATACGCTACCCCTTCGTCATGAAGAATATCATTCTCAGCTATCTGGATCAATGCAGGAGGTAATCCTTTTAACTCTTCAAGAGATGCCTTATTTGGAGAAGCATATTTTTCTTTTCTTTTTTCAAGATCTGTAGTATAATTGTCCCACATCCATTTCATTAACGGAGTTGTTAAGAATCTTTCCTGCGCATACTTTTCATAAGATTCTCTTGTAAAATCTGAGTCAGTAACCGGCCACAATAAAACCTGGTATTGAAGTTCCGGACCATTTTTATCCTTTGCCATCAGAGCAACTACAGCAGCCATATTTCCACCTACGCTGTTTCCTGCAACAGCCAGCTTAGAGCCATCCACTCCGATTTCTTTGCCATTTTCGGAAACCCATTTTGTAGCTGCATAGGCCTGATTAATAGCAGTTGGATACTGAGCTTCCGGAGATGGAGTGTAATCAGGGAATACAGCGACGGCTCCACTTTTTACAACCAAATCTCGTACTAATCTTTTATGAGTAGGGAAATCTCCTAATACCCATCCCCCTCCATGGAAAAACATAAATACAGGGAGGTTATCGCTTGCTCCTTTGGGTTTTACAATATGAATATTTAATGAAATTCCGTCCTGGGTAATCCTTTTTTCAAATTCTTCAATATCTGAATAATCAAAGTTTACAGAGGCTTGTGCTCCTACAAGAACCTGTCTTGCATCTTCAGGAGACATTTCTTCAATTGGTTTTCCGCCTCCACTGTTAAGATCCTTAAGAAAAACGCGGATATCTTTTAAAATATGGGGATCATTTTCTGCGGGTTGAACATTGTGTGACATAATTTTGGGTTTTTAAGGTTGGTAATTGGTTATAATAGTAGGTTGATTATGCTAAAGTTGCGTTGAGTGTAATTTCAAAATTGAAAGCGGCACTTACCGGGCATCCTTCTTCAGCAATTTTAGCATATTTTTGAAAGTCTTCTTCTGAAAGTCCTGGAACTTTTGCGGTTAAAGTCAATTCAGATTTAGTAATTTTTCCAATACTTGGATCAAGAGTAATAATAGAGGTTGTTTTAAGTTCCTCAGGGGTAAATCCGGCCTGTGATAATTCAGCGCTTAATTTCATGGTAAAGCATCCTGCATGGGCAGCCGCCAATAATTCCTCAGGATTTGTTCCTACACCATCGGCAAATCTGCTGTTGAAAGAATACTGAGTTTCATTTAATGTGGTGCTTTGAGTTGTTAGGTGTCCGTTTCCTTCTTTGATGTTGCCATTCCAAACGGCTGTTGCGTTACGTTTCATAATGTTTTGTTTTTTTAGTTAATATTTAATTTGTTTTTTGATATGACAAAGGTATGTCACATCAAGGTTGGTTTCAATAGATAAAAAGGCTTAAGTATTGTACTTTTTTCCCGAAGAGTAATTTTTCTTAAAATGAGCCGGTGTGCTGCCTACCTTATTGGTGAATAATCTGTTAAAGTACGCGGGGTCCTCATAGCCAAGATCATAAGCTATTTCTTTTACCGGTTTATCCGTATAGAACAATAGTCTTTTTGCCTCCAGCAAAATTCTGTTGATAATGAGTTGATTGGGAGATTCCAGGTTTAGGTTTTTAAACTTGTGGGTCAATGTTTTCGGCGCAATATGCAATAACTCGGCATAGTCGGCCACATTGTGTTTTTGTCTGAAATGAATTTCAAGGTTTCTGCTGAAATCCCTGAATACATCGAGATCATTATTCGGGATGCTTACCCTTTCCGTTTCCAGGTTTTGTTTTTTCCACTTTCTGGTAGAATGAATGATGATCTGTTTCAAATAGGTCCTTATCATTTCTTCGTTAGAGGATTGCTTCCATTCAAGTTCATCCTTTATATTTTTTAGCAAATTTCTGATAATTACAGCCTCCTCTGGATTCAGCTCTACCTTTGGAATTTCAAATATATTATGGAAAAGGATCCCGTCACAGGCCACTTCCTTATCATGAATCTGAATACAGTAGAAATCTCTGTTGTAATGTAATAATATGGATTCATCAGCATTTCCCTTCTTTATATCCAAATATTGATTGGTTAAAAAAAACAGGGTAGGAACTGTAGTTTTGTAATGGTTAAAATCCACACTCAATTCATATCCCGGAGGAATAAAGAAGATTTTGATCTCGGAAGTCAATTTACTTTCCTTTAAAATGCCAAGATTTTCTTCAGAAAAAACATCGAATCCAAATTTTTTATAAGAGTCTTCAAAAATAAAACTTTGTCGCAGCATTGGTATACTTTAAGAATAAAGATACAAAAAAGCTGGGTGCAGATGTATTAAATCCCTGAAACAGATCTTTGATTACAATAAAAATCACTTTTGCCTCTCTTTGTCAGTAAAAAAACTGTGATATGATCGGGATTTGTAACCTGTTGTTTTATAGAGGTTTTTATGGTTGTAAAATAGTATTGCTTAATGATAAAATAGTATTATCCCGGTCACTCTTCAAAATTTAGATTTGTTAATATGAATTAAATCTTAAATAAAATTTAATTATCTGTTATTTATAATGAATGATATTTAAGAAAAAGAGATCTGACATGTTTATATAGAAAAAACCGCAAAAAATATTAAGATGAGAAAACAAAAGGGGCTTGCTTACGTACATATGATTTTAATTTTTATGTGCTTCGGTTTCATATCCTGCCAGGATGATAATGAAGGAACAATTCCAAAGGAAAAAACTCCGATTGAAATTATCAACAGTAAAAAATTTAAGGTAACAGGATATTTTAATGGATTGACGAGAGGAGGAGTGATACCTGATTACTACAACTTGAGGGATATTCCGGATGGTGTGGATATTGTCAACCTTTTTCATCGTTTTTTGGGCTTAAGTAATTTAAAGAGAGGAGATAGGATTCCCGGAGCTACAGGAGAGGATGCAAAAACATTAACAGAGATCATCAGTGACGTACAATTCCTTAAGAAAAGAGGAACTGTTGTTATTCAGACCCAGTTCGCAAATGAAATCTTCGAAAATTATAAGGATGAACGGAAAACCGTAAAATTTAAAAACACGCTTGAAGATTATGATGCTTACGCAAAAAAGGTCTCAGATTCTTTGACGAAATGGGGGATTGATGGGGTTGATCTGGATCTGGAGCCAGGCTATACGGATGCCGGTTTTAATGCCGGAGATTGGGAACTTTATATTAAGGCCTTTGCTAAATATTTTGGACCGGGATCAAACTCAGGAAAGCTACTCATCATTGATACGAATGTAGGATTATCAGAATTAGGGGTGTCTAGTGCAACCCTTTCAAAGATCGATCTTATTTATATCCAGGATTATTGGGGAAGTGAAGCATCCAGTGATAATAAAATCGATGGTTACATACAATCCGGTTTTCCAAAGAAGAATATCCTGTTGATTTCTGCTGACTTTGAATCTTCTTATTCTTATAGTAATGATAGCCAGGGACCTTTGAGGCTAAAAAAGTATTACACTTCTACGAAATACCAAGCTAAGGCGGGAGGATATGGTGCTTATGGATTCAATTTTGATAAAAAACAGGACTATAAAATTTATAGTGAAATGATTACCAGCATCAATCAGCTAAACCAGTAAACGTGGAAAGATGAGGTAATAATTAGTTTACCTAGTGATATGGCCGCTTCTAATTATTGGATCCGGCTTTATTTTTCTTATTAGAGATGGATCAAAACAAGTTAAGAAGTGTCAGTCATTATCTTTTACTAAAATAAGTGTACTTTAGTCAATCAAATTATAAAAACAACCGGATGTAAGGTTCATTATCTTACATTTCTATTATAAATGCCCATAATTCAGTAATTTAACTATTGTAAACACATGAGCGGATTAGAAAATATTTTGAGAGAAATAACTCCGTTATCTCCCGAGGACAGTTTTCTTGTATTTGACCGGATAAAAACCTCATTTGATTTCCCGTATCATTACCACCCGGAAATTGAAATCAACTTTATCTACAAAGGGAAGGGATACCGTCGGATGGTAGGGGACCATACCGGAGAGATCGGAGATATTGAATTGGTGCTGGTTGGCCCTAATCTTCCTCACTGTTGGGCAAATTACCGATGTAAGAACAAAAAAACATATGAAATTGTAGTACAATTTAATCAGGATTTTTTCAACCAATCCCTGATGCAGAAGAATATTCTCAAACCGATCAGCAATCTTATCAAAGAGTCTATAAGAGGCATTCTGTTTTCGAAGGAGACGGCTGAAAAGCTGAAAGAGTCTTTTCTTAATCTTTCGAAGATGAATAGTTTTGAATCTTTTATTGAGATCATGAAAATCCTGAATGAACTGGCAACAGCTGAAAACAAAACATTATTATCCTCTTACAGTATTGAGCTGGAAACATTTGTGGATAGTGATAAAATGAAGATCATCCATGATTTTGTGCATAAGAATTTTGAAAATAAACTTACTCTTGAAGGCGCTGCTTCTCTGGTCAATATGAGCAATGTTACGTTCAACAGGTTCATAAAAAAAAGGACAGGCAAAACTTTTGTGAATTACCTTAATGAGATCAGGATCAGTTATGCCGCACGGTGGCTGATGGAAAAGAATCTTACCATTTCTGAAATTGCATTTGAAGCAGGTTTCAATAATATTGCCAATTTTAATAAGGTCTTTAAATCGCTCAAAAAAACAACACCTACAGAATTCAGAGAACAGTTCAAGGGAGTAAAGAAAATAGAATGATATTTTTATTTTCAGAGCATTTTATATTCCCGGGCCCGGATTTTGGGGTTTGGATTTTCTTTTTATGGTCATAAAATGACAGAAATCACGAAAAAAATTATGCATATATCACATTTTGGCTATAAAAAATAGGAAAAAAACATGATTTTATAAATTCTCTAAAATGTTGTAATATATTGTATTTCAGGTCAAAAAAAGGCTAATAAGAAAAGTGTAGAAAAAATAATATCGTTTTATGACAAAATAGTATTATATCTGATTGTGCACAAAAATTAGATTTGTCAATATGAATTAAATTTTAACGAAACTTTAATTGTTTACTATTTATGATACATAAATGTTAAGCAAAATAAAGTGGGCTTGCTTTATAAATAAAAACAAGCTGTAAAGTATTGATTCTAAATTAAACACTATTTAATCTACCTATGAGAAAAACTGCCGTACCGGTTTTATTAGCTTTTTCTGTGTTTGGATATGCACAAGTAAAAAAGCCTGCCGATTCAACTAAAACAGCCGACATCGAAGAGGTTGTTGTGACGTCTTTGGGGATCAAAAAACAAGCCCGTTCTTTAACTTACTCCAGCCAACAGATTGGAGGAGATGAACTGACGGCGGTAAAGACTCCCAACCTTTTAAACTCAATCAATGGGAAAGTTTCCAATGTGCAGATCAATAGAACCAATGGTGTAGGGAGTTCCGTAAGAGTAGTAATGAGGGGAAACAAATCTGTTTCTAATAGTCAGCCATTGTATGTAATTGATGGAATCCCTATTATCAATGATGCAGGGAAAGCTCCTGAAATCAGCCAGTACTCGAGCATGCCGGATGCAGGAGATGTATTAAGCTCCATCAATCCGGATGATATTGAAAGCATCAACTTCCTTAAAGGAGCTTCAGCTTCAGCTCTTTATGGTTCTGCGGGAGGTAATGGAGCAATACTTATTACGACAAAAAAAGGGAAAGTAGGTAGAAGCTCGATCAGTTATAGCTCTAGTTTCAGTGTAGAAAGAGCGTATAGTCTTCCTAAGTTACAGCACAGTTATTTGTCTTATGATCCGTCTGTATCAGGTGATGCTCCGGGGGCTTCTGTGCAGAGTTGGGGAGCAAAAGGGTCTTCAAAGGATTATTTAAAAGATTTTCTACAAAATGGAACAACATGGGTGAATAGCCTTTCTTTTCAATCTGGAAATGAGAAATCAACCAATTATTTTTCGATAGGAAATACAACTAATAAAGGAGTCGTTCCCCTTTCCTATTTTGATCAATACAATGTTTCTTTCAGAAACTCGAGTAAATTTCTCGATGATAAACTAACATTAGATGCTAACTTTATAGGCTCTTTACAGAATAGTATAAACAGACAATCTCCAGGGGTATCTTTCTCTCCTTTAACGAGTTTGTATTGGCTACCAAGAGGAGTAGATTTTGATCAATATGGCCCAGATAACTATTCTTATATTGATAAAAACAGATTACTGCCGGCACAAAACTGGTGGGAGGTAAAACCTGACGGATCCTTTAAAGGAAATCCAGCTACACAGAATCCATATTGGATCTTGAACAGGGATAAGGTTACAGTAAATAACAAAAATACCTACAGTGCCGTTGCTTTATCTTACCAGATCAACCCATGGTTAACAGCAAGAGTTCGAGGGAACTATAGTTGGAGTATTTCAGATAGCCAAAGAGGAATTTCAGCGTATTCAGATCCTGCTTTGTTAGCCAATGGTACTAATGGAAGGCTTCTTAGAAATACATATGAAAATTCTTCTACCTATGGAGATGTTTTGTTGGTGGGTAGTCCTAAGTTGAGTGAGGATTTTTCTTTAGACTTTACAGTCGGAGGAAGTATTAATACTTCGAGAAATAAAGTTACTCAAATCGATAATTCCTATTTGGTAACCCCCAACTTATTTTCATTAAATAACCTTTTGTGGCCAGGAAACAGAGCACCGGGTGATGGATATCATTATATTTATTACAATCTCAAAAAACAAGTGCAATCTGTTTTTGCCAGCGCTTCCGTTGGGTACAAAAATATGTTATATGTTGATATGACATTTAGAAATGACTGGGATTCTACTCTGGCCTTAACGGGCAGAAAAGGATTTGATTACGAGTCCATAGGAGCCAATGCCATATTATCCTCAGTCTTTAAACTTCCTGAAGTTATTAATTTCTGGAAAATAAGAGCTTCTTATGCGACAGTTGGGCTTGGGTTACCGCCAAATATATCGAATGCAATGTTAGAATATAACAAAGGTTATTCTTTTGGGGTAGATGCGGGAACAATTGTATATCCTAAGAGTTCTTTTGTTACAGATCCACGTTATAAGGATCTGTTTCCAAAACCTGAATTGAATAAAACATTTGAGGCGGGTACTGAATTAAGATTACTAAGAAACAGACTTAATTTTGATTTCACGTATTACGACTCTAATGCGACGAATCAATTACTAGAAACACTGATTTCTTCCAATTTAGGGGGTATTCCTACCGGTTCATATTATATTAATGCTGGAAAAATACAAAATACAGGTTTTGAATCTTCATTGTCTTATAAGGTTTTCAATACAGGAAAATTTGACTGGACCACAACATTGAATGGGTCCGTGAACAGAAACAAGATCGTTGAATTGTTTCCTTCAAGCCTGAATATTCCGCAAGATCAACTGTTTTCATTAACAGGTGGTGGAAATTATACAAAAATGAAATTAGGTGGATCGTTTGGTGATATTTATGGAATTAAATACCAAAGAGATGCGCAGGGACGTATTTTGGTGGATAAAGATGGTATTCCATTGGCGACTACAGGGAGCCTTGGATACTTAGGGAATCCGAATCCTAAATTTATTTTAGGTTTCAATAATAGTTTTAATATTGGTAAGTTAGGTATTTCCTTCCTTGTTGATGGAAAATTCGGAGGACAGGTACTATCACTTACTGAAAAAGCAAATGATGTATATGGTGTAAGCAAAGCTTCTGCGGATGCTCGTGATGCTGGTGGGGTATCTATCCCAAATTCTGTGTATGCACCGGGAACGCCTAATGCAGGACAGGCTTATAATGGCAAAACTGATGCAAAAGCTTATTATAAAGCTGTGGGAGGAATTGAAAATAATACAGGGATTGACGAAGCCTATATGTATAGTGCTACCACGGTGCGTTTACGTCAGGCATCGATCTCATATACCTTTGACGTGAATTCAAAATATATGAAAAGTGCAACATTAAGTCTGGTAGGGACTAACCTGTTTTTCTTCTATAAAAAAGCGCCGTTTGATCCTGAGCAGGTATCAGGAAATACACCGGGTGGAGTAGGAGTAGATTCATTTGGTTTGCCAATCACCAGATCTATAGGATTATCATTAAAAGCTAACTTCTAATTTTACAATACTAAAATGAAAATCATTAATATAAAAACATGGGTACTAGGTGCAATAGTATTAGCTTCTGCTTCCGGATGTACCAGTGAACTTGATCAATATAATCAGGAAAAGTTAGGAGGCCCTGAAAATTTTTATGCCGATTTTAAACTAGTGGTAGACCCGTTGGTATCTATGCAGAGAGGATTGCAGTCAGATTATCAGCTCTATCCCAATCTAAGTGCAGATATGTTTAGCGGTATGTTCAGTACAGCATCACAGTTTAATGGAGGTAAGAATAATATGACCTATTATATGATGGATGGATGGAACAATAGGATTATTGCCAGACAGCAGGACATTTTTAACTATGCTATCAACATGGATAATGCTGCTAAAAATATATATGCAGGAATAGATTTTACGGGAACACTTGCTGTGAAAAAAATACTAAGAGTTGTTACAGCTGCAAGGGTTTCCGATAACCATGGCCCGGTTGTGTATAGTAAATACGACACACCAAATGCTAATGGAACTACAGATTTTGATTCTCAGCAAAGCGCGTATAATCAATTTATTATTGATCTTACTTCTGCAATAAATGACCTTCAAGCCATACAGAATAGCCCGGCAACAAAAAATGTAGAAGATAAATCAGCATTAAAAAAGGCAGACTTAGTATACCAGGGAAATATGGGTAAATGGGCTAAGCTGGCCAACTCATTGAAGTTGAGGTTAGCAATGCGTATGAGTTATGCAGATCCTGCAAAATCAAAACAATATGCTGAAGAAGCACTTGCGTCACCAGCAGGATTGATCACTGACAATGAAGATAATGCTTTGATCAGTGTGGGTCAATCGGAATTGAGTTTTATCATTTATTCGTGGGGAGACTGTCTTATAGGGGCGCCATTAATGGCTTATATGAACGGATATAACGATCCAAGGCTTCCTGCCTATGCTATTCCGGCAACAGACAGCAATCCACAGATCAATGGTAAATACATAGGAATACGACAAGGTATCGATTTATTGAACGGAAAATCTACGTATGGTGGTTTTTCTCAGCCACAGGCAAAATCAGCAGCCGGAGATTATTTTTCTGCAACAGATGGTAAAATGAAACTGTTTACCGCAGCTGAAACATGGTTCCTTAAAGCGGAGGCTGCATTGAGAGGGTATGCTGGAGCAGGAGCAATCCAGGCAGATTACGAGACAGGTATTCAACAATCATTTGGAGAGTGGGGAAAAAGTGCAAGTGTTGCTACCTATCTCGCCAATACAACAGCTACAGAAGCTCCCTATGTTGATCCGAAAAATGCGGCGAATAATATTGGGGTAGGACATCCTGAGCTGAGTACCATTACCATTGCATGGAACAATGCAGATTCTAATGAAAGGAAATTGGAAAGAATCATTACTCAAAAATGGCTTGCCCTTTATCCGAACGGACCTGAAGCCTGGGCAGAACAAAGAAGAACCGGTTATCCGATCCTTTTCAAAGTAAGACAAAATGATAGTGGAGGGTTAATCAGTACAGATGCGATGATTCGCAGAATTCCTTTCACGGTAGATACCAAGAATTCTTTATTCAACTATCCTCAGGCATTACAATATTTAGGAGGAGCAGACACTGGAGGAACAAAACTTTGGTGGGATAAGAAGCCATAATTGTAACTCAATAATTAAAATAGCACAGAGGCCGTCTCAAATGAAAAGCATGGATTCATGCTTTTCATTCCGGTGTAAAAATGTACAGTATTTTTATTTCTCACAATGTTTCGTTTATGCCGGCGTGAAACTTTTGAGATGTCCTCTTTTTTACATCTATAATTTAATATGGTAAAAAACACTTCCGGAACCCGTTCTATACAACCGATATTCTGGATCTCGTCATTATATTTTGCAATGGGAGTACCTTTTGTAACCATTAATGCTGTTTCCGGAATTATGTATAAGGATATGGGTGTTTCGGACTCAAAGATTGCTTTCTGGACAGCTCTCATTTTATTTTCATGGACATTAAAACCATTGTGGAGCCCTTTCCTTGAAATTTATAAGACAAAAAAGTTCTTTGTAGTTTTTACCCAGTTTGCCATAGGAATTCTTTTTGCGCTAATTGCGTTAAGTCTGCCTATGCCAGATTTTTTTAAGTACAGCATTGCCCTCTTTGCTGTAGTCGCCTTTTGCGGAGCAACACATGATATCGCAGCGGACGGAACTTATATTAATTTTCTTACCAATAAAGAACAGGCAAAATATATAGGATGGCAAGGTGCATTTTATAATCTGGCCAAAATTATCAGCAGTGGAGTCCTCGTTTATTTTGCAGGCGTTTTGGAAAAAACCAAAGGCGTTACGCATGCCTGGATGATCATTATGGGAGTATACGCCCTGCTATTTTTTATTCTTGCCGTCTATCATTATTCTGTTTTACCCAACGAAAACAAGCTTGAAAAGCAAAAGAACGGAAAAACGGCCGGCAATGTCCGACAGGAACTTCTGGAAGTCATCACTTCTTTTTTCAAAAAACGAAATATACTCTGGTCGGTATTATTTATTATTTTATATCGTTTTGCAGAGGGATTTGCTATCAAAATTGCGCCCTTATTTTTCAAAGCACCAAGAACCTCCGGAGGCTTGGGGTTATCTACTTCTGATATAGGGCTTATTTACGGGACCTATGGTTCTGCAGCATTTATTTTAGGGTCGGTGCTGGCTGGATACTTTATTTCAGCCCGGGGCCTTAAAAGATCACTGATCTGGTTATGCTGCGCATTTAATATTCCATTTGTTGTGTATGCTTTATTGGCTCACTATCAGCCGGATACATTGCTTCCTGTAAGTGTCGCAGTTGTTGTGGAATACTTTGGTTACGGGTTCGGTTTCGTGGGACTTATGTTGTATATGATGCAGCAGATTGCACCGGGTAAACATAAAACAGCCCATTATGCATTTGCAACAGGGATCATGAATCTTGGAGTTATGATTCCCGGCATGTTCAGTGGAATGATCAGTGACTGGATAGGATACAAAATGTTTTTCGTATGGGTTTTGATCGCTACGATTCCGGCATTTTTGGTCACTTTAGTAGCACCGTTTCCTTATCCGGAAAAACAAAAAGAACAATAATTCTATTATTAAATAATTTTAAATAAAAGTAAAAAATACTTTATGACATCTCAATCAGCAATGATCCCTTGGCAGGATCGTCCGGCAGATCGTCACGATATAATGTGGCGTTTCTCTGAAAATCCAATTATCAACAGATATGCAATACCAACATCGAACAGTATATTCAATAGCGCGGTAGTCCCTTTTGAAGATGGATTTGCCGGTGTTTTCAGATGTGATAACAAATCTGTACAAATGAATATTTTTGCTGGTTTCAGTAAGGATGGCATCAATTGGGATATCAACCACGATCCAATTGAAATGAAAGCAGGAAATACAGAAATGATCGAATCTGATTATAAATATGATCCGCGTGTCACTTTTATAGAAGATCGTTACTGGATCACATGGTGCAACGGATATAACGGACCTACGATCGGAATAGGGTATACCTTTGATTTTAAAGAATTTTTCCAGTGTGAAAATGCCTTTTTGCCTTTTAACAGAAATGGAGTTCTTTTCCCTGAAAAGATTGATGGAAAATATGCGATGTTGAGCCGTCCCAGTGATAACGGACATACGCCTTTCGGAGATATCTATATCAGCTATAGTCCTGATATGAAATATTGGGGAGAGCATCGTTGCGTAATGAAAGTAGCTCCATTTGAAGAAAGTGCATGGCAATGTACCAAGATCGGAGGCGGCCCGGTTCCGATAAGAACGGAAGAAGGATGGTTGCTGTTTTATCATGGGGTGATCAATACATGTAATGGTTTCCGCTATTCCATGGGAGCTGCATTGCTTGACCTTGAAAATCCTTCAAAAGTATTGTACAGAACAAAACCTTATCTATTGGCTCCCGCAGAGCTATATGAGCTTACGGGAGATGTTCCGAATGTGATTTTTCCTTGTGCGGCATTATCAGAAGGAGACAAAGTTACGGTATATTATGGAGCTGCTGATACGGTGGTTTCCATTGCATTCGGATATATTTCAGAAATCATTGATTTCATGAAAAAAAATTCTCTTTAAATTAGATAAGATTAAAACCATAAGGAAAAGCGTCATTTTCTCGCTTTTAAAATAAAATTTTCATTTTTTTGTGTAGTCTTAAAAATGTTCAAGATCTCTCCGTTATGAAAAAGGAACTGTTTATTTATTTTTTTGTTGTCCTGTTTGTTCAATCTGTTAACGCCCAACGTAGAGACGATGTGCTTTCATGGGTAGATCCGTTTATCGGAACCGGAGGGCACGGGCATACGTTTCCGGGAGCTACAACACCTTTCGGGATGATACAGCTGAGTCCGGATCAGAATACCAAAAGTGGTGACTGGGACTGGTGTTCAGGGTATCATTACAGCAGTAAAACGATTATGGGGTTCAGTCATAATCACCTTAGTGGAACAGGCTGGGCCGATCTCGGAGATATTTTAGTGATGCCAACAACGGGAAAAATAAAGATGCTGCCAGGGTCAGAAGAAAATCCTGATAGCGGTTACCGTTCCAAATTCAGTCATGAAAGAGAAACTGCTGCTCCGGGGTATTATTCTGTAATGCTTGACAGCTATGGAATAAAAGCTGAACTGACGGCTTCTCCACGGGTAGGGTTTCATAAATATACATTTCCAAAAAGCGAAGAGGCTAATGTAATCATAGATCCTACCAACAAAATCTTCGGAAATATTTATCATACACTGGTAAGAATCCAGGGAAACAATAAGATTTCCGGTTATTGCTATAGTAATGGCTGGGGTGGTAAAAGATTTGCTTATTTTGTAATGGAGTTTTCAAAACCGTTTAAATCATACGGAACCTATTCTGAAGGTAAAATAACTGAAAATGAAAGGTTTGCGCTGGCTAAAGATGCAAAAGCTTTTGTAAGATTTTCTACACAGGAAAATGAAAGCATTGAAGTAAAAGTCTCTTTATCCCCGGTAAGTACAGAAGGAGCACAGGAGAATTTTGATGCAGAAGCAAAGAATGTTGATTTTGCTCAAGCTAAAGAAACTGCCCAAAAAACATGGAGAGACCTGATCAACAGATTCCAGATCACAGGCGGAACCGATGACCAGAGAAAAATATTTTATACTGGTGTTTACCATACTTTCATTGCTCCGAATCTTTATATGGATACCAATGGAGATTATGTGGCTGCCCAGGAAAATATGAATACCAAATGGTTCACCAATTATAGCACATATTCTTATTGGGATGGCTTCAGAGCAACACATCCGTTGCTTACCATTATGGATCAGAAACACACCAAAGAATTTGCAAACTCATTGATCAGCAGGTATACAGATCGCAAGGATCACATGCCAATCTGGGAACTTTGTGGATATGACAATTTCTGTATGTTGGGCTACCATAGTGTTTCGGTTATTTGGGATGCTATTTCTAAAGGTGTACCGGGAATTGATCATGAGAAGGCGTTCGCTGCGATGAAAGATGCTTCCTTAACGGATAAAATGAGCAGCAGCGATGGCGGTGGAGGTCTTAACGATTACATTAAATTAGGGTATACTCCTTCAGAAAACGGAGCTTCTGTATCCGCCACCCTGGAATATGCCTATGATGATTGGTGCATCCAGCAATTGGCTGAAAAATTAGGAAAAAAAGAAGATGCAGAAGTATATAAAAAACGCTCAATGAATTTTCTTAATACTTTCAATAAAGAAAATAATCACTTCTGGCCTAAGCAAAAAAACGGACAATTTCTGGCTGATTTCCCTTTAAACGACTGGAAAAAGCTTCAGCCGCACTGGGTATCAGGAAACATCTGGGCATATGATTTCTTTGCTCCTCACCAGATCGATGAAATGATGAATCTTTATGGTGGAAAAAAGGGATTTGAAGAAAAATTAGATAGAACATTTACAGAAACCCTTAAAATGGAAGGGGAACAACATGTTGATATTTCAGGATTTATCGGATCTCTTGGATTTGGAGATGAACCGGGACACCATGTTCCTTATCTTTACAATTATGCAGGAGCTCCCTACAAAACCCAGAAAATGATCAAATTTATCCGTGACAATATGTACGCAGCAAAGCCAGACGGGATTGTAAATAATGAAGATTGCGGACAGATGTCTGCATGGTATATTTTCTCTTCTTTAGGTTTTTATCCCGTTACTCCGGGAAAACCTGTGTATGCGATCGGAGCACCACAATTCCCAAAAGCTTCCTTAAAGCTGGAGAACGGAAAAACATTTACTGTGATCGCAGAGAAAATATCGGATAAAAATATTTACGTTCAGAAAATGTTTTTGAATGGTAAAGAATTTAAAAGCTGGGAATTGAATCACAGTGATATTATGAATGGGGGTGAACTGAAATTTGTGATGGGAAGTAAGCCCGTAAAATAGAATTAATAAACAATAACGAAATATAAGTATCAATGGAAAGGAGAAAATTTATTAAAACAAGTGCACTGGCAGGAGCCGGATTATTATTTGCGCAGAATGCTTTTGCAAAAGGGCTAAGCGTAGAAGAATTCCCTGTTGTCCGTGTTCCTAAAGATAAAAGGCATTTTACCAGTGAAGCGGTAGAAAATGCTATCTCAGCCTTTAAAAAGAAAGTGAAAAATAAAGAATTGACCTGGCTTTTTGAAAATTGCTTTCCCAATACATTAGATACAACGGTTTTCTATACAGAAAACAACGGAACACCGGATACTTATGTTATCACTGGAGATATAGATGCCATGTGGCTTCGCGACAGTTCTGCACAGGTTTTTCCTTACTTGCAGTTTTCAAAAAAAGATGAAAAGCTGCACAAATTGATATCAGGAGTAATCCATAAACAGACCCAGTTTATTCTGAAGGATCCTTATGCGAATGCATTTTATAATGATGATCAAAAGATAAGTAAGTGGAAAGAGTACGATCATACGGATATGAAACCCGGTATCCACGAAAGAAAATGGGAAATAGATTCACTCTGCTATCCAATCCGCCTTGCGTATCATTTCTGGAAAACGACCGGAGATACAAAACCTTTTGATAATAACTGGCTGCAAGGAATTAAGCTGACTCTGAAAACTTTTATTGAACAGCAGAGAAAAACAGGTTTAGGACCTTATCAGTTTGAAAGGACAACAGCCTGGGCTACCGATGGAATCCCAATGGGAGGATATGGATATCCTACAAAACCTGTTGGTCTTATCAGCTCCATGTTCCGACCAAGTGATGATGCTACCATTTATGCATTCCTTATACCTTCCAATTTATTTGCTGTGGTAAGTTTACGCCAGGCAGCAGAAATGGTTTCGCAGATCAAAAATGAAAAGGAACTGGCAAAACAATTAACGAGTCTTGCTGATGAGGTAGATGCTGCCATAAAGAAATATGGAATCTATGATCACCCGCAGTATGGAAAAATATATGCTTTTGAAACGAATGGTTTTGGTAGCTATAACCTAATGGATGATGCCAATTGTCCAAGCTTGTTGGGATTGCCTTATCTGGATGCTGTAAAAGCTGATGATCCTGTTTATCTTAATACCCGGAAATATGTATGGTCACAGGATAATCCTTTCTTTTTCAAGGGTAAGCTGGCAGAAGGAATCGGGGGGCCTCACATTGGTTTGGATATGATCTGGCCGATGAGTATCATTATGAAAGCACTAACAACCAAAGATAAAAGCGAGATCCGCTGGTGCATAGACACTTTACAGAAAACCCATGGAGGAACAGGTTTTATGCATGAGTCCTTCCATAAAGATAATGATAAGAAATTTACCAGAGAATGGTTTGCCTGGTCCAATACATTATTCGGAGAATTGTTATGGAAAACCTATAATGAAAATCCGGAACTGCTGGGATAAATTCAAAATTTAATAATCAAATTCAACACAAATAAAAAAAATTAAAAGATGGAAAATACTAAAATTTTTACCCCCGTAGAGCTTACCTTTTTGAATGATGTTCCAAGAAGCAATAAGGTAAACGTTCCCTACATCGTCGTAGATAACTTTCCGAAGCTTGGGATGCTTTCGGCATTCCGGTTTCTGGAGTGGGTTCACAAGAATCCAAAAGGAGTTATCAGTCTGCCAACAGGAAAGACTCCGGAATATTTTATTTACTGGACAAAGTATATTCTCGATCATTGGGAGGAAGAAAATGTAGTAAGGCTAAGGGAAAAGCATCAGTTGTTATTTGCTGATAAACCATCGCTGGCTGATCTTCATTTTGTCCAAATTGATGAGTTTTATCCCATAAAATCTTCACAAGCAAATAGTTTTTATCATTATGTAAACAAATATTACATTGAAGGGTTTGGGCTTAAAAAAGAAAATGCTTTACTAATTAATTGTGATGAAATCCCTTTGGCGGAAGGTAAAAGTTTTGAAGAAGTTTTCCCGGACAGCAAAGTAAATCTTGAACTAAGATATCGTGAAGCCCTGAACCCTCTTGAAAAATTACAAAAAGAATCTATTTTCCTCATTGATAACTGGTGTTCAGGATATGAACAAAAAATCCGTCAATTGGGAGGGATTGGCTTTTTCCTTGGGGGTATTGGTCCAGACGGACACATTGCTTTTAATATCAAAGGTTCGGATCCTTATTCTACGACAAGGCTGACTTCGACTAATTTTGAGACGCAGGCAGTTGCTGCGGGAGATCTGGGAGGAATTGAAATTTCAAAAGAGCGTCTTGTGATCACAATAGGTCTTGAAACCATTATTTATAACAAAGATGCTGTTGCTATTATTTTTGCAGCAGGTGAAGCGAAGGCTCCTATGATCAAAGATGCAATGGAACTTCCTCCTTCCAATTTATATCCGGCTTCTGTCCTTTCCCAACTTTCTAACGGACGGTTTTATCTTACACAAGGTGCGGCAAGTATGCTGAAAGACTACGTTGATAACTATTATCATTCTGGAAGCTGGTCCCAGGAAAAGACCGATAGAGCTGTAATGTCTCTGACCCAAAAGCTGAACAAATATGCAGAACATCTTTCGTTGGATGATCTGAAAGGGGATGATTATACAAAACTAATTCCGGATGTAAGCAATACTACGGTACAGCAAGTTATTACCTCTATTGAAAATAAAATAAAAACAGGAACAAAACCGCTCAGCAATGAAGTCTTTTATCATACCGGACCCCATCATGATGATATTTCTTTAGGATTGTTACCATATATTCATTATCAGTCCCGTAATGAGACCAATTCTTCTCACTATTCAGTTCTTACCTCCGGATTTACTGCTGTTACCAATAAGTTTTTAATAAAAATCCTTCGCGATACGCTTTCTTTTATCGGAAGAGAAGAAGTTGAAATGCTCAATTATCCCGATTTTTTTGAAAACGGATATAAAAATAAAAAAGACAAAGATGTATATCATTATCTGATCAATATTGCCTCCGGAAATGAAGAAGAGCGGGCGAGAGCTGTTTCCCATAGAATGGTGAGGAATATTGTTGAACTCTGGAATCTGAAAAGCAAGTCTGGATTACGCGAAAAGATCAGGGAGATCATAGACACGGTTAACTCCAGCTATGACGGACAAAACCCTGAACCGAAAATTCAGATTTTAAAAGGGATGATCCGTGAATACGAGGAAGAGCTTGTATGGGCACATTTTGGGGTGAGAACAAAAAACGTAAGCCATCTGAGGCTCGGCTTTTATACGGGAGCCATTTTTACGGAAAAACCAAAAAGAGAACGAGATGTTCTTCCTATTTTACAACAGTTAAAAGAAATTAACCCTACAGTTATAAGTTTAGCTTTTGACCCTGAAGGAAGTGGCCCTGATACTCATTACAAAGTTTTGCAGGCTATCGCTGAAGCGGTAAGAGAATGGGGCAAAGAAAAAGATCTTTCCGGTCTTAAAATCTGGGGTTACAGAAATGTATGGTATCAGTTTAATGCTGCAGACGTCAGCCATATATTCCCCGTATCACTTAATGCCATGAGCACAATGGATGAGAGCTTTACCAACAGCTATCTGAGCCAGGTAGATGCATCCTTTCCAAGTTACCGTTACAATGGGAAGTTCAGCCATCTGTCAATACAAACCTGGGTAGAACAGCTCAAAGCGGTTCAGCTGGTATTAGGGAAACCCTATTTTTATGATAACGAGAGTCCGAGGCTGAGGGCAACCCACGGATTATTATTCTTTAAAGAAATGAATGTAGAAGAATTCCTTCAATCTGCGAGGGAGCTGGAGAAGTCAACGGAAGGAGCCTTCTGACCCATTGTTATACCTCCGGATTTATAAACCAGGTCAAAAACGAAATAATTATACTATGAAAGGAAAATCTATTCTTATTGCATTGGTCTTATTAATAGGGCAGGCAACATCTTTATTACGGGCACAGCTTAATCCTTTGGGGATATGCTATGTGGAGGTTAATAACAGCAATATTCTGAACGCAGGGTCATATACTTTGCAAAACAGTAACAAACAACTTTTTGACGTTGCTATTATCTTCGCGGCCAACATCAATTATGATGTTTCCAAAAGCCGGGCTTATATTTCCAACAATAATAATGTGACAAAAGTATTAAACGATGTCGACACTTATGTAAGGCCTCTACAGCAAAAAGGAATCAAAGTATTATTAGATATCCTGGGGAATCATCAGGGGGCGGGTATCTGTAACTTTCCGAACCGGGAAGCGGCTCGTGATTTTGCTTTGCAGATAGCCCATACCGTATATACCTATGGCCTGGATGGAGTTGATCTTGACGACGAATATGCAGATTATGGAAACAACGCTACCGGACAGCCGAATAGCAGTTCTTTTGTTATGTTATTACAGGAGTTGAAAGCTGCCATGCCGGATAAATTAATTACGTGGTATTACATTGGCCCGGCAACAACAAGGCAAGCTTATAATGGAGATAATGCCGGAAACTATATCAATTACGGATGGAACGCTTATTATGGCACTTATAATGCTCCTTCAATACCTCCTCTTGCCAATTCTAAAATTTCTGCGGCAGCAACCTGGATCCAGAATACTTCTGCTTCTACACTTTCTACTTTAGCAACGAGCACAAAGAATGACGGCTATGGAGTTTTTATGTGGTATGATCTTAAAGGAACCAATGCTGCCAGCTATCTGAGTACGGGATCTAACATTCTCTATAATGAGAACACACAACTTAGTGGCCAGCTGTATACCTGGACACAGGGAGCATCATGTGATCCACCATTAGGGCTTGAGGTGACCAATGTTGCAGGAACTTCAGCTAAATTAAACTGGACTTCAAACGGTTCTCAAACCTACAATATAGATTATAAGGCAGCCAATTCAACAACGTGGATTAATTTGGCAACCAATTACTCCGGAAATAATATCAATGTAAACAACCTGGCTTTAAGTACAGATTACGATTGGAGAATTCAGTCCAATTGTTCTTCTACGCTGAAGAGTACATATCTTTTTGCTCCAAGATTTAATTCCGGAAGCGGATGTGAAATTCCGGCAGGCCTTAAGTCGGAAAACTTCCTGGGAACGACAACAAAGCTGTCATGGAATGCCGGAAGTGCAACTTCTTATACCTTACAGTATAAAACAGCTGCCGCTACAACATGGACAACGATTCAGAATATTACAACCAATACATATAATCTGCAAAATTTAACTGAAAATACAAATTACGTTTGGAAAGTACAGGGAGTATGCAGTGCATCTACTGTAAGTGCATATTCTGCAGAAGCTTCATTTAACAGTGGTTTTGCGCCGGTTCAAAGTCCTGGACCAAGATCTCTTTCTTTTAACGGCAGTAGTCATTATCTCAATGCCGGCCAGTTTAATCTAAGTGGGAATGCACTCACTTTTGAAGGATGGGTGAAAGTAAATGCGTTTAAAACTGCTTTCCCTAATATTTCTTCAGTAATTGGGATTGAAGTAGGAGATAATAATTCTGCTATTCTGAGATTTGGGGATGCCGGTCTTGCAAACAATAAATTACAATTTATATTAAGTTTCGGCTCATCTCAGATTAAGCTGAACAGCAATACTGGATTGAATACCAACACGTGGTATCATATCGCTGCCACTTATGACGGAACGGCGATGAAAATTTATATTAACGGAACTCTTGATGCAAGTGCTGCAGCCACCGGAAACTTTACAGCCAATGGAATTCTTTATCTGGCAAGAAATTATGATAATTCAAGAACATTGAACGGTTTCCTTGATGAATTCCGGGTGTGGAAAAAAGCATTGACGGCTCAGGAAATTATGAATGACAAATGTAATATAGCTTCTAATAGTGCAGGGCTTGAGGCTAATTGGAAAATGGATGAGGGAAGTGGTAACGGAGCTTTAGACGCGACTTCGAATACACATTTTGCGACTCTTATTAATATGTCAAATGCCAACTGGACAACAGATGTACCTTGCAATATTTCATTATCAACAAAAGACAATGTTCTTGAAAAAGGAAATGATGTCTATCCAAACCCTGTTAAAAAGGGAAATGATATTCATTTTGTAATTAATGATCGTTCTGCTAGTGAAATATTCCTATATGATCTTTCAGGGAAGCTGATCAAAAAACAGAGTGTAGATAAAGATAAAATAACGATTAATACTCAAGCTTTATCGTCCGGAACATATATTTATAAAGTGGAATCAAAAAATGATCGCATTATATTTTCAGGAAAAATAATAGTGGAGTAAGTCTTTAAAAAATTAATAAAATTATACAGTTAGAATTTTAAATTTGGAATCTAAGATAGGCAGACAAGTGGCAGGAACATTTAAAAAATGAATTTAGGAATTATTGAATAATAATGATTTTGTTTTCTTGTTTGTCTGTTTTTAGATGATCAGATATATCTACTGGAATTAAAAAATAAGAAAATTATGCAAAATGCATTAGGTATAGACATTGGCGGATCGCATATTACAATGGCTCAGGTAGATCCTGAAAAGCATGAAATTATAGGGTCCACTTATATCAGGGAGCATGTTGACTCATTTGGCGGACGGGAAGATATTTTTTCCGCCTGGGTTTCTGCAATCGGAAAAGCTGTAGTAAATCTGAACAGGGAAGAACTCCTTATAGGCATTGCAATGCCGGGACCTTTTGATTATAAAAACGGGATTTCTCTGATGCAACAGGGAAAATTTATCGATATCTACCAAATAAATATCAAAGAAGAACTGGCCAGCAGGCTTTCTATATTAAATGAACAGATCCACTTTGTAAATGACGCTGCCGCATTTCTGGAGGGCGAAGTTTTCGGAGGTTGCGTCACTGAATATAACCGTGTATTTGGGATAACGCTGGGAACAGGATTAGGAACAACATTCTACAATGGTGAGACTTCAACAGATGAGGATTTGTGGAATTCTCCTTTTAAAGATTCCTTAGCTGAAGATTATCTTGCCACACGGTGGTTTGTTAAACGATATGCAGAATTAACAGGAGGCGAAATCTCAGGAACCAAAGAATTACTTGATAAGCCTAAAGACATCCAATCCCGGATATTTCAGGAATATGCAGATTCTTTCTCGGAATTTATTGTCAGATATGTATGGGATTACAAGCCGGAGGTCCTTGTAATAGGAGGAAACATTGCGAAAGCATATCCTTATTTTGAAGAAAGATTTAATGAGAATTTAGTAAAAAATAATATTAACTTGCCTGTTAAAATTTCGGCTATTTTTGAAGACGCTGCTATCTTAGGTGCTGCAAGCTATGCTTTGAAGAAGACCTTAATCAACTAATAAAATGATATAATGAAGTTTTTATTTTCAACTCTTTTTCTTCTGCTTAATGCGCTGATTTTTGGTCAGAATCCATCTCCTGCAGATTATGTTAATCCATTAATGGGAACCCAATCTAAGCCATCATTGTCTAACGGTAATACTTATCCTGCGATAGGGCTTCCATGGGGAATGAATATCTGGACTCCCCAAACAGGTAAAATGGGTGATGGATGGGCTTACACATATGATGCGGATAAGATCAGAGGATTTAAACAAACACATCAGCCCTCTCCATGGATGAATGATTATGGAGCATTTGCAATTATGCCGGGTGTCGGAAAACTCAGGTTTAAAGAAGAAGATCGTGCCAGCTGGTTCAGCCATAAAGCAGAAATTGCAAAACCATATTTTTATAGTGTTTATCTTGCTGATATTAATGTTACTACGGAGTTTACACCCACAGAAAGAGCCGCATTTTTCAAATTTGATTTCCCTAAAACGGATAGTGCTTATGTTGTAATTGACGCGCTGAATAAAGGTTCTTATATCAAAATTCTTCCGAAACAAAGGAAAATCATAGGATACACGACTAAGTATGCCAGAGGAAAATATGAGAATTTTAAAAACTATTTTATTGTTCAGTTTGATAAAGACTTTGATGTAACGACAACATGGAAAGATGATCGGTTGGTAAATGATCAATTGGAAATTACCAGCGATCACACAGGAGCTATAGTTGGATTTAAGTTAAAAAATAAAGAATCGGTTTATGCAAAGGTAGCTTCATCATTTATCAGTTTCGAACAGGCAGAAATTAACCTTAAAAGGGAAATTGCCGGCCGCAGTTTTGAGCAGGTAAAAGATAACGCGAAAGAGATATGGAACAAGACACTTGGAAAGATTGAAGTAAAGGGAGGAACAGATCAGCAAATGAGAACCTTTTATTCCTCTTTATACAGAACCTTATTTTTCCCACAAAAATTATATGAGATCGATGCTCAGAATAAAGTGAAGCACTGGAGTCCGTACAACAGTAAAATATTGGATGGGAAAATGTTTGCCGGAACCGGGTTTTGGGATACATTCCGTGCATTATACCCATTTCTGAATCTCGTATATCCAAGTATGAACATAGAGATGCAGGAAGGCCTTGCCAATGCTTACAAAGAAGGAGGTTTTCTGCCAGAGTGGAGCAGTCCCGGCTATTCTGATATTATGATCGGGAACAATTCTGCTTCCGTTGTTGCTGATGCTTACATTAAAGGATTGCGTGGATATGATATTGAAACCTTATGGCAGGCCGTAAAACACGGGGCGAATAATGAAGGTCCTATTGAGGCTGTCGGCCGTAAAGGGGTGGAATATTATAATACCCTGGGATATGTTCCATATGATGTGAAAATTAATGAGAATGCAGCCCGTACTTTAGAATATGCTTACGATGACTTTTCGATTTATCAGTTAGGAAAAGCTTTAGGGAAACCAGCGTCAGAAATTGATATCTACAAAAAAAGAGCCTACAACTATAAGAATATGTTCGATCCTGAAACAGGTCTTATGCGGGGTAAAAATAAAGACGGAAAATTTCAGTCACCTTTTAATCCTTTTAAATGGGGAGATGCCTTTACCGAAGGAAACAGCTGGCATTACACATGGTCGGTTTTCCAGGATATAGATGGCCTTGCAAAGCTGATGGGTGGTAAAAAGAAATTCGAAGCCAAACTGGATGAGGTATTTTCTCTTCCTCCTGTTTTTGATGATAGCTACTATGGAAGTGTGATCCATGAAATAAGGGAAATGCAGATCATGAATATGGGGCAGTATGCCCACGGTAACCAGCCTATACAGCATATGATCTACCTGTATAATTATGCCGGAGCACCATATAAAACCCAATATTGGGCAAGGCAGGTAATGGATAAACTTTATCAGGCGACACCGGACGGATATTGTGGGGATGAGGATAACGGGCAAACTTCTGCATGGTATGTTTTTTCTGCATTAGGATTTTATCCGGTAACACCCGCTACGGATCAATATGTTTTAGGGGCGCCGTTGTTTAAAGAAGTGACCGTACATCTGGAGAACGGTAAAAATATCGAAATAAAGGCTCCGGAGAATAGCAGTCAGAATTTTTACGTAAAATCTCTGAATGTAAACAATCAGCCTTACTCCAGAAACTGGTTGAGTCACAAAGACCTTCTGCAAGGTGCAGTTCTGGATTTCAAGATGAGCAATCAGCCGAATAAAGATAGAGGATCACAGGAAAAGGACTTTCCTTATTCGATGTCAAAAGAATAAATCATTTTAACAATAAACTTTAATAGCGATAATTATGAGTGCGGAAAAGAAAGAAATATTTGATAAAGTAGAAAAGATGCTAGGAGCTCAGGGCTTTAATCTTGTTGCAAAAGATGATACAAGACCGTGGGGTGGATTTTTTGTGATTGATGAAGCGCAGGCACAGGATTTTGCGAATCAATATTTTGACGGAATAGATGTGGAAAGCCTGAAGATCGGAGGAAAATTAAGTCCGAAAATTCTTCTGGTGGCGCCACAGGCAAGATTGAGCTGGCAGTATCACCACAGGAGAGCAGAAATCTGGCAGGTTGTTGAAGGAACAGTAGGTATAAAAAGAAGTAATACCGATGAAGAAGGTGAACTGCAGGAATACAAGCCAAAGGATCAGGTAAAACTTCAACAGGGAGAAAGACACCGATTGATCGGACTGGATGGCTGGGGTGTTGTAGCCGAGATCTGGCAGCATACGGATGCATCAAATCCATCGGATGAAGATGATATTGTAAGAGTACAGGATGATTTCGGAAGATAATTCCGGTAAGTATAATTGATCTCTGTCCGCCATTTTCCCA
This sequence comes from Chryseobacterium sp. Chry.R1, assembly GCF_039645525.1. NCBI lineage: Bacteria > Pseudomonadati > Bacteroidota > Flavobacteriia > Flavobacteriales > Weeksellaceae > Chryseobacterium > Chryseobacterium sp. Chry.R1. The sequence goes on along the minus strand of NZ_CP151793.1, from coordinate 814,991 downwards.
GAGAATGGCGGACAGTGTTTTTTAAGATTATTATAATGAAAATAAAGACTATATACTTTTGTATGAGTATGTTGTTCACGATCGTTACGAACGGACAAATACTCTCCTCACCCAATAATCAGTTTAAACTGAATTTTAAAATAGAAGGGGAGGGAACTCCATATTATTCATTAAATTATAAAGATAAAACGGTTTTAAAAGAAAGCCAGTTAGGATTTGTTTTAAAACCCTCTTATACCTATTTCTCCGATTTTAAAGTAGAGGGGATTGATTACTCATCGTCCAATAAAACCTGGAAGCCGGTTTGGGGACCCAATAAGGAAGTAGCTGATCATTACAATGAAATGCTTGTCCATTTAGTTCAAGATAAAACCGGCTGGAAACTGGATATCAGATTCAGGCTATTTGACGATGGTTTAGGTTTCCGGTATGAGTTTCCTGTCCAAAAGGATTTAAGACATTTTACCATAAGCAGTGAGAAAACAAGCTTTAATTTAGGAAAAGATTATAAGGCATTTTGGATCCCTGCCGATTATGATACGAACGAGTTTCCGGTAACTACATCAAATCTGTCCGAAATTTCAAAGCTGATCGATGAGGTACGGAAAGAACCTCTGGCAGCAAAAGCACCCAGTGCCAGTCTTGCTGTACAAACACCTTTGATGCTGAAATCAAAAGACGGAATTTATATTAATATTCATGAAGCAGCTCTTACCAATTTTGCTGCAATGACACTCAATCTTGATGAGAAGAATTTTATTCTTTCTTCCAATCTGACACCTGATAAAAACGGAGACAGGGGTTTTGTTCAAACAGGTTCTGTAAGTCCATGGCGAACTTTGATTATCAGCAGTGACGCAAGAGATATTTTGGCTTCCAACCTGATTGTTAATCTTAATGAGCCAAGCAAAATTGAGGATACTTCATGGATCAAGCCGACCAAATACATTGGAGTATGGTGGGAATATTTTACAGGAGGTGGATCTATCTGGGCTTATTCAGACGATCAGGATATCCGGATCGGGCAAACGGATTATAAAACCCTCAAGCCGAATGGCAGGCATGGCGCGAATACCAAGCATGTTAAAGAATACATTGATTTTGCTTCAGAAAACGGCTTTGATGCTGTTTTAGTGGAAGGATGGAATGAAGGATGGGAAGATAATCAGGCTTACAGAAAAGAACATATTTATAGCTTTACCAAAGCTTATCCTGATTTTGATGTAAAAGAACTGCAGGCTTATGCCAAAAGCAAAAATGTAAAGATTATTATGCATCACGAAACAACATCATCTGCGGTAGATTATGAAAGACAATTGATGGACGCATTTCAGTTTATGAAAGCCAATGGATATGATGCCGTAAAAACCGGATATGTAGGGCCAATTATCCCGCGGAGTGAATATCATGACAGCCAATGGATGGTTAACCATTACAACTACGTTGCTGAAATGGCTGCAAAATATCATATTATGGTAGATTCACATGAAGCAGTGCGGCCAACAGGTCTTTACAGGACTTACCCCAATTGGATTGCTCAGGAATCGGCACGCGGAACAGAATTTGAATCCTTCAATGGCAACCGTCCGGATCATACCACCATATTGCCATTCACAAGGCTAATAGGAGGCCCGATGGACTATACACCAGGGATATTCGAAGGAGATCTTTCGGTTTATGGAACTAATAAAGCAAAGTTGAGTACAACGCTTACCAAGCAATTAGCACTTTATGTTACAATGTACAGCCCGCTTCAGATGGCTGCAGATCTGATTGATAATTACAAAAAATATCCTGATGCTTTTCAGTTTATCAAAGACGTGGCAGTAGATTGGGATTCTTCATATATTCTTGAAGCTGAGCCGGGTGATTATATTACCATTGCAAGGAAAGCTAAAAATAAAGATGAATGGTTTGTAGGAAGTATTACTGATGAAAATCCAAGAGAAGCAACGGTAGATTTGTCATTTCTACCTAAAAACCAAAAATTTGAAGCGGTAATTTATAAAGACGGTAAAAATGCCAACTGGAAAAACAATCCTAAAAGTTATGAGATCTCCAGACAAATAGTGAGAACCAATACTAAGCTGAAAATCAAAGCGGCTCCCGGTGGGGGATTTGCGATGAGTATAAAGCCGGTAAAATAATAAAGAGTGATTGAAATCCCAAAATTAAGAATTTCAATCACTCTTTTTCATTTATAGAGAATTATGTATTTCCTCTAAGGTTTTTCCTTTGGTCTCAGGTACTTTTTTCCGTACAAACAAGAGTGCTGTGATAGCGATGGCCATGTATAACCAAAATGTAAAAGCATTACCAATAATTCCGACAAGAACCGGAAAAGTTTGGGAAACTAAAAAAACGGCTGACCACAGAAAGAAAGTAGCCACGGACATAGCGGTAGCTCGAGCCTTTGTTGGAAAGATTTCTGCAATAACCACAAATGCAAGAGGACCAAGGGACATGGCAAAACAAGCAATGTATCCAAGGATAGCGATAAGTATCAGATACCCCTTTTGTTCATTAAAAAAGGCAAAACCAATAATAAATAAACAAATAGCCATGCCGGAAATACCAAGAAGCAGTAACTTTTTTCGTCCCCATGTGTCTACATATTTTATGGCTACAAAAGTAAAAAGAACATTGATGATCCCCACGAGAACGGTTTGCATGAATGCAGAGTCTGAGCCGACTCCCGTTGCCTTGAAAATCTCAGGAGCATAATACATAATTGCATTGATGCCGGTAATTTGTGAGAATATAGCAAGGAAGATACCTATAGCCAATGCCCGTTTTAATTTGGGCTCCTTAAGCGCGCTGAAAGAAAGAGATTTTTCCTCTTTTAAAGCCCCCTTGATGGAATCCAGCTCCTGCCGTGCAGTCGTAGGATCATTGATGGTTTTCAGGATTGCTAATGCCTCAGTTTCTCTTTTTTGTCCGGCCAGCCAACGCGGGCTCTCAGGAACAGTGAAGAGCAACAGAATAAAGATAATGGCAGGAATAATTCCCGAACCGAACATCCATCGCCATCCTGTAGAAATATTCCAGCTTTCGTTATGAATGCCGGCAATATAGGCATTCACAAAATAGATAACCAGAATACCACTCACGATTCCCAGTTGGAATATGGATATCAGACGTCCTCTTATGGCTGCAGGAGCCATTTCTGAAATATACATCGGCGAGAGCATGGAAGCAATTCCGATACCCATTCCTCCTATCATCCGGAATACTACAAATATCCACAGATTAGGAGCCAGTGATGTTCCTATGGATGAAATAGTAAACAATAAACCCGAAAGCATTAATACTTTTTTACGACCGATACGATCACTTAATGTTCCTGAATACACAGCACCTATGATGCAGCCCAGCAGAGCACATGAAGCTACCCAGCCTGTCATCAGATCGGATAAATGATAATAAGTTCGCATAAAGCCAATGGCTCCGGAGATTACAGCGGTATCATAACCGAATAACAATCCGCCTACTGATGCTACAAGAGTTGCCTTAAGGATTGTAGAATGAAACGTTTGCTGCATAGAGGTTTATTTTATAACTTTTTGAGAAATCATCTGAGTACGTATGCTCGCTTTAATAGTCACACATTCTTTTCCTTCACTCTCTCCATATGGACTTATGGTATACAGTCCTACATGAGCCGGTACGATAAATGTTTCAGCATAATGAATCATATAAGGCTTAAAAAGATGTTCTGGGCTTTCCACAATAATTTCCCTTCCATCAACAAGGTTGAGTACATTTACCACACCTCCGGTATGATGAACTACTTTTTTAGTAAACCAATGTCTTCTTGTTTCAATAAATGATAATGCATCTAAACCTGTACGTTCTTCCCGCCAGCCATCTCCTTCAGCAATAGGTTCTGTAAGGTTTAGTATATTTTCTTTGGTCCATGAAGTGGTTCGATCCCATTGTATAACATTTTTACCATGTGCCAATGATATGGGACGCGGTTTGCCATCCAGTCCCATACGCCCCCAATCCCATAATTTAAAAGTAAAAATATAAGGAGTTGCACTGATTTCCAATACCACAGAATTCGCTCCCGAACAATGTACAGTGCCCGAAGGAATAGATACATGATCATGTTTGCGGACCGGCCATTTTTGTACATACTTCTCTGCGTCAAAAGGAACCTGATCATGTTGCGCAGCTTCCAGCTCCTTCATCATAAGCTGAGGGCCAATATTTTCTTTTAACCCCAAATAGACAAAAGCATCTTCTTTGGCATCCAGCATATAGTAACTTTCATCCTGTGTATAGGACATCCCGAACTTTTCTTTGATGTATTCCTTAAGTGGATGTACCTGTAGACTCAGATTACCACCTTCCATAGTGTCCAGAAAGTCAAAACGGATAGGAAACTCGTCCCCGAATCCCTCATATACTTCTTTTCCCAGCAAAGCTTCTGGCTGGAAAAAAACAAGATTGGAAGAAGGTATTTCTACAACTTGGTTTCCGAAACCCAATAAGAGACTATTCTCTTCAGGGACACAATCAAATCCCCAGGCGTAATTCGGAAGACTTCTGTCCAGATCACATACCTCTTTTAGCCATTGGCCTCCCCATGGGCCGGGATCAAAAAACGGGACAACCCTGAAAGGAGCGCTTACCGTTTGCTGAAATGCATCAAATAAAGCAACAGTACTTATCATTTTAGGTTGATGGGGTATGGTCGTATCCAGAAGAAACTGACACTTATTCAATATTTGTTTCTTATAATGGTCACTAACGCGCCAGTCTACAAAATAAGCATGTTTGTATTGATATGCAAAAGAATCAGTATAGTTGGTTCTGCCCAGATTGCAGGCTGTATCTTTTCGGAAACGCATTTGTATTTCCCATCGAGGCATATCTGCATACATGAAAAGGTCTGCCTCGTCTGCAATTATAGTGGCACCAGGGCCTATGATCACAGCACAATCACCGATTTCTGATAGAAGGCTTTTGAGATCTTTAATCTTTTTAAAATCAAAATAATCTTCCAGTTTTAGGGAGGATATATAACCAAATACAGGATCATCCGTTACATAAGGCAGTACCAGTGCTGCAATTTCTTTTTCCGGTTTCATGGCCTGAATGGTATTGATCACCAATTCCGGATTTAGGATCTCTTTCAATGAGCTGATGACCTCTTCCAGATAAACCCCCGGATAGCACTCAATCGCGATAACTCTAGGATTACTTTCTTTTATTTGTTCAGTAATATTCTGCCAACCTGAAAAACAAGAGTGGCCTTTGATTTCAATGACGGGATGTTTATTAAAGTTTGATTTCATCTTGTGCAATGTTTATCAGTCATATTATTTTATTGGTTGTTGATGAGATGGGCTATGCCCAATAGCGCAGCTGTGCCGGAGAATTTTCCTTCAGTAAGATGAACTTTTCCCCAGGGTGTCCATGAGTAAGTTTCAATATAATTCCGTAAATAGGGTATGATAGAAGAACTGCTGGCCATAATTCCACCGGTAAGCACCAGTATTTCCGGGTCATAAGCATGAATCAGATTAACAGCACATGCAGACCATGCCTGAAGGCTCTGATTCCTGATCTCTAATGCTTTTGTATTTCCTTCTTCAGCCAGAGTAAAGATTATTTCATAATCAACTACCGAAGAAGCTGGCAGATCTTCTGATTTACGCATGTTTGCGAGATTCCATGTTGAAGCTTCCGTTTCTACACAACCTTTATTGCCACAATTACATACATTTCCTTTATAGTTGATCACCGAATGTCCTCCAAGAATACCCGCTGTAAAATGTTTCCCCTTCAATAATTTTCCTTCTATGATAGCCGCGCTGCCTATTCCAGTTCCCAGTGTCATGAGAACTGCATTGTCATGATTTTGTGCATTACCATATATCCATTCTCCTACCAACGCACTCCTGGCATCATTCTCTATGAAAAAAGGAAGATTAAACATCTTCTGGCTCCATTCCTCTAAATCGATTTCAGGAGCATCTCCAAATTTCTTATCGATAGAAAGTACTTTTTTCCGGTGGCTGTCTACGATCCCGGGAGAAGCAATACCTAATCCACCCAGATCCGATAAAGAAAGTTGTTGGGGTTTTAATAAATTTTCTACAGCTTCCCGGATATAAGGAAGCCTGGATCTGAGACCATTTGTGGAATAGGCATCAATAGAGGTGGAATCCAGTAAAATGCCATCTTGCACAATGCCGATTTTAATCCTTGTACCTCCCATATCTATGGCAATAACCGGTTTCGACATGACTTTAATTAAGGAATAAGTTTAATTTCAATAACATCCATTCCTGATAAACTAAGTTTTTCGTCAGGTGTTATTGTTTTACCTGTTTTTACATCAATAAGCTGAGATGGTTTTAGCTTTTCCCAGGCAAATGTTGTTGTCTGTTCCCGCTCGTCTGGATTGTATAGTCTTATAATAAAGCTGTGATCTTCTTGTGGTGTTACACTTGTCACAACAATTTTGTCATTGCCAACTTTGAAAAGACTTCCGCCAACTTTGAATTTTTCATCGACAGAAACGGCAATAAGAGGTTGCGTAAAAGCAGACGCATACTTCTCATTGTCTACTGAATCAAATGATCCATGTGGACGTAGAGCATAGCGGTAATGCACAGGACCTTCCTGATCTGCTTTATAGTTGGTGTGCCAATAGTTGTTCATCGCATAGCTGAACCAATTGGTAGTGCCGGGAGCTCCTTTGTCTTTCCATTTTTTGTGGCTGTTATCAATAACCATTCTTTCGTCGATCATCTCAGTAGCTTCAATAAGGGGTGCTTCTAAAACCATCCATTGCATTCCCTTTTGTCCAAAAGAAGCATCTATCCATCGTCGGCTATACCAATAATCCATGTTGGAACCGGGAAGCTGATCAGTAAGATACCTCATGATACCATAACCTGCATCTACTGTTATGTTCTTGAACTCAGCATTGAAAGGAAAACCAAAATGAACCGATTCTTTGGTACGTATAGGTTTTTTATCCACAATATTTTCCAATCCTACTTCATCACTATCCGCAAACAAAGTAAGAATTCTTTCCAGTTTATTAGCACCCGGTGCTTCTGATATTAGAGAGATTTTGCTCATAACAGGTCCATTCTCTAATACTTTTACCTGCACATTCATATTGGATTGAGCTTCCTTTGGATCAGAACCAGGAACATACCAATAACTGTTTAACCCTTGGTTGTTAAAACTTCCTGCATAATTAATATTGTTGTTATCGGTAAACTGGGTAATGCTTCCAGTCTTATGATCCCAGGTCAAAACAACCTTTCCATTAGAAATACTATTGTTAGTAGCAGAAAAAGGCTTTGAGGAGGGCACTTTTGCTTTAATGATGGTGTAGTTTACTGACCCTAGTGGCGGAACATCTTTTGCGATGAATACCATAGTTCCGTCTTCCATCTTTTGTAAAGGAGCAGTATGACCTGATGCATCCTGGACGGCATTCCCCAATGATGTTCCCGGAATAATTACCGCACCACTTCGTAACCATGATGAGGTGTTGAAAACTGCAATGGTTTTGGATACAGGATTGGTTATAGGCTTTAGTAAATCAGCTTCCAGTTTGTTGGCCAAAGAACTTCCGTCAGTAGAAAACTGCTTTTTTACCTGCCATTGATCTTTAACGAACGGAAGGTCAGGAGCAGTAATACTGTTAAAGGCTCCCCAGGTATGCTCATGAAATAAAATGACATTTCTCCATGCTTCATAAAAATTTTGGCTGTTGTATTGAGTAGGATTGAGCATTGAGTACAGGGTGGTCAGCTGTTGTAGCTTAAGGCTGCTGTTTCGGTTAATCCCTTCTTCCCTGGCCGTAGACATTGCTCCGTCTTCCCAATGCGGACTGATATCTCCTTTTACTATTGGAAGCTGATCTCCATATTTCTTTTCAAAAACTTCAAACATCTTTTCATTCGTACTGAGAACAATTTTAGGCGAGATATATTTTTTATTCCACTCATCTACAAACTTTGATATTGAAGGATCTATAGGACCATTATCAGAAACAATATTAAAACGCCACTGTACCATATCATAAGGATAATTGGTTTTGGTAAGATCATCAAGATATTCGGCAATCTTTCTTTGCCCGTTTTCAAATACACCACCCGGATGGATGCCGTGCCATGAAGAATAACCTCTTCCGGCTGTCCAGAATAATATTTTTTCTTTACCCGAAGGCGATTGCCACCATACTGGTTTATCTCCCCAGTTTTTTACAAAATTTCCAACCCGGTCTCCAAGATATGGGTTGGTTTTTCCAAGATAATTGGGGCCACTGGAAAAATATTTTACTCCCGATGCAGTAAGTGCAGGAACCAATGACCAGGCAAAGCCGGGAACATCAGACATCATGGCACTGTTGATCTTTAATCCATATTCTTTTTCCAGCTTTTTCGCATATTCCGTATAATGGTATAATTCTTCGGGCTGACTAAGTCCCGTTAAAATATTACCATACATTGCTGAAAGACCTATATCTCCTTCTTTTACTGCTTTTACAAATAATTGTTTATCCTGAGGAGTGGCTTTTCGCATAAAGTTTTCTACATCCCATAGTGCTTCGACATTATATTTAAAACGAGCTTCTTCAGGTAAGTTCCGTGTTTTCTCAATCATTTTCAGGGCATCATATATATTTTGAGTATGAATCCTTTCCACTTCAGATTGTAAATGGGAATATCCTACATCTGTATGAGAATGATGTATGAAATATAAGGTGCGGGGAACGATAGCTCCAGCCTCAATGGTTTTACGGAGAAGTTCCTTATTACCGGAGGTAACTGATAACTGAACACTGCCTCCTTCAGGTGCAAGATCTACAGGAAGGTCAAATGTTTTAATACCATCCGGCATAGTAAAGGAGAAGGAATTCTTATTGTTTATTTTAGCCGTAATTTTTTGTTCAGGACCAAAGTGTAATGTAGTAAGGGTAATAAGACGTTTTCCATCTTTTAAAATGAAAGGAGTGGAGGAAGCATCCATTTTCTCCTGGAAGGTAAATTTGTATGTCATGAACCAGTCCCTGCTATCCTGAGCTTGTCCTACAAGTTTCAGACGTAAAGGTTTTCCCGGAGTTACTTTATTGGCAGGAACTCTGAGATACGCAATACCATAAGAATCTTTTAAGCCGTCCATTTTAGTCTGGTGGAATACAAATGCAGTACTGTCTGCTGCTTTGGAAATCCAGTCCGGATACTTATTTCCGGGATAAGTAGTGAGAGTAAGTGCTTTTTGATCGTTGATGTACAAGTCAAAATGGCGAATACCTCCACTGCTTCCCGAAGAATGGGAGACCAGCCAGTTAAAATATACATATTGCTTATTGCCTTTTTGTGGCACAGGAGCAGTTTCCCACTCAATTGCTTTTGCGCCATCCGTTGTGCGCGTAAGCAAAGCTCTCGTTGCATGATCCGGAAATGCAGAGAAATAATCAATATTCTCACCACTTATTTCCTTTTCATAACCGTTGGTAGACTGTATGTTACCAAAATAAGGAACTTTTTTTTGACTATAAACAAAATTGCCTGTCATCAGGAAGGACATCAGCAAAAGAAAATACTTGTACATGGACTTCATTTTTGGTTATATGTTAGAATGTTTGAACATATTAATGTCAAAAAAAATAAAACCTGCTAAGAAGATTTATTAATATCTATCGTATAGGTAAACTTATCAGAACGGTAGTATCCCACATTATATTCTACCGGCTTTCCATTGATATCATACACGAAACGCTCACGTTTCAGAACCGGAAAAGCAGCCGGTACTTTTAGTTTCTTTCCTATTACGGCTCCAGCCTGGCAGGCGCTTATATTTTCACGGGACCGGTGTACTATGACTCCATGATTCTCCTGCAACATGCTATACAATGGCATATCAAAATCATCATTTTTATCCAGGCCTATTCTTGGATGAAAATAGCTTTCAAAATAGACAATCGGATCACCGGAATTTTCTCCTTTTAATTTAGAAAGCTTAAATATTTTTTTATCTGGTGAACTGTTAAAAAAATGGCAGATTTCTTCATTAGGCTGTACTGTTTCTGTTTTTAACAATTGGTTAATTACATGAATACCTTTCTCCTGCATTTCTCTTGTAAAACTATACCAATGATCCAATCCTGTTGTAAGGCTTTTATTTTCAGCCACACGTGTTCCGACCCCTTTTTTCCGTACAATAAGACCTTCATGTTCCAGTTTATTGGTTGCCTGTCGGATGGTGTTCCGGGAAACTCCCCAAAGATTAGCCAGATCAACTTCCTTAGGTAAAAGAGCTCCTTTTTTATAAACTTCCATCTTGATAAGTTTACGGAAAAGTTCTTCTACCTGTACATGCAGAGGGAGTTTACTATGATGATCTATCGTGAAATCTTTGGTTGGTATGTTCATACATATTAGAAAGTGTAAATATATAAAATTTTTAATGTAAATAGATTTTTTAAGTATTTTTTTGTTCTTTGTTTGTAAAATGGCAAAATCGGAGATTTGCAAAATTGTCATTTAATGCCTTTAGCTCACCTTTGTCAACGGAGAAGGAACCACGTATGAATCTTAAAAAACTGTCAGCATCGATAAAATTTTATTCCAAAATAAAGGCAGCATTAATCAAAACGCTGCCTATTATATTTAAAAACTTATCGGTATTTTTAGAATGTTACATCCAGACCTACATAAAAATTAGCTTTCATAATAGGAGCGTAGAGCATTCCACCATCAAAATAATTCCCGAAAGGATTTTTAAAATCGATGATCGCATTCTTCTGATAGTAAGAGGTTAAGTTTTCGCCTCCAACATAGGCTCTCAGTTTTTTATTGAAATTTCTAGAAATCTGTGCATTCAAAATAGCATAAGATTCGGAATAGCCTGGTAATTGAAACTCGGTTGGATTGCCCGATGTGTCCGGTAGTCTTTGCTTTCCAACCCAATTCAGAGTCGTATCAAAACTCCAGAAGCCACCCTTATCACTTTTGTTCGTAGAATAAGCAAGATTTACAAATCCGCGATTTTTAGCCATAAAAGGAATTTCCCTTCTTCCGTCAAGATAATCTGCCTGAACGTCATAATATTTGTAGGCAGCTTTTACTTCAAAGTTTTTAATAGGAATAAAATCCCACTGTATCTGTAAACTATTGGCAAAAGATTTTCCTTCCAAATTATAAAATACAAGCTGCTGTGGAGATCGGTCAAGGTCAACCATCACCTGATTCTGAAAATCTGTTCTGAAAAAGTCGGCAACGATGGAAGATTTTCTTCCGAAAATTTTAAACTCCTGCTGTAAACTTGCTCCGTAATTCCATGCAATTTCAGGTTTTAATCCGTAAATATCTCCGCCATTTTGTATAATTTGAATCGTTCGGTTCGATGCAAAGTACTGTTGATTTTCCGCAAAAACCGAAGCCGTTCTGAAACCTCTTCCTGCTGACAACCTTAAAATGGTTTGTGGAGTGAAATCATATTTAAAGTTCATCCTTGGTGTAAACTGTGTACCAGCAAGATTGTGGAAGTCTACTCTTGCTCCGGCTACCAAAGTATATTTTAGTCCTGTTAAAGTATATTCTGCAAAAGCTCCAGGTACGATTTCATTTCTTTTGTATGGGGTAGTAAGATAGGTTTCATCATAACCGTCATACATAAAACTGGCTCCGGCTTTATATTTGTGATTCGTGTTCCCGATAATACTCTCAAAAATTAAATTGGAATAAAAAGTATTCTGTTTACCCGAATAATTTCTCAACCCGAAAAAGCTATCCTGCTGATGGTATACATACTGATTCATCCAGCCTATACTTTGATAAGGTTTACCTTTAAAAACATATCCGGTCTTGTTCCATACCTGAAATCTCGAAATATCAATTCCAACCCCGTACGGGCTTTGCTTATCCTGAGACAGCCTTTTATCAAAATCGGTCTGTCCTGCTGTTCTGTTATCCTTCACGAAATTAATTCCGAAGTGAGATCCGAAACCGGATTTTTCCAGGTCATTATAATTAAGCAAATATGCTGCATTGATTTGTGTTCCTTTCGGACGGTCAAGAAATCCGTCATTATTCATATCCGTATTTCCGAAAGTTCCGTTTCCATGTAATAAGAAAGTCTGAGACCATTTCTCATTAATAGGAGATACACTCGTTATATTTGCCTCTGCTCTCCCGTTGAAATCAGAAAAAAGATTGAGTGATGTTTCGGGAGTTTTGGCATTTTTCAGAAGTTCGGTATTGATTTGCCCGGTAATACTTTCATACCCATTGGTTACCGTACTTCCTCCTTTTGTAAGTTGGATGCTTTCGATCCATCTGCCGGGAATAAAATTCAGCCCATAAGCGGAAGCCAATCCTCTGATCTCCGGTAAGAGTTCCTTGGTTAAGCTGGTGTATTTCTGATCAAGACCCAGCATTTTAAGCTGTTTCGTGCCTGTTACAGCATTACTGAAGGAAACATCTACAGTAGCATTTGTTTCAAAACTTTCCGAGAGATTACAACAGGCTGCTTTCAACAATTCCTTTTTGTCGATATTAAAAACTAAGCCTGCTTCGTTTTTGCTTAATGAAGTTGAAGCTTTCGACGCGGATAATTTTACTTCCTCAATCTTTTTTTCATGATGATCGTGGTTCTCTTTTTCCGCAGATACATTATTGTTACCGGACATTGTTTTTTCATCTTCTTCAAAATGAACGTTAGGTCCTTTTTCTCCCAACGCTACACTTCTGTCGTAAAGACAACATGAGGGAAGACTATTATAAACACTGTCGGTTGAATTGTACTTTTCGTTATCGTGGCCTACATCAGCAATCTTTTTTAAGATTTTATCTGCTGAGGTTTTTGAAGCATCAAAGTTTAAAACAACAGTTTGTTTCTCAGCGCTCCAATTTGCAGAAGTAGCACCGGCATCTTTTGCTGCTTTTTCAATTCTTGCTTTACATGATGCACAATTTCCTTTGACATAAAATTCATTGTCGGCTTTGGATTTTTGTACTACCGTGCTTGTACTTGCATTGGACGGTTGAAGAGTTCTCTCGTAATGACAGCAGTCAGGAAGACTTTGATACACTTCATCAGTAGCTTTGAATTTCTCATTGTCGTGTCCCGCTTCAGCTACCTTTTTAAGAATGTCATCCGGAGAAACATTTCCTTCTGTTTCTAATGTTAAAGTTTGAGAATCTATAGAATATCTTGCCGCTTTTGCCCCTGCTTTTTTTGCTGAGGTTTCTATTCTTTCTTTACACATTTCACAGTTTCCTTTTACCTGAAACTGGCTTTTAAGATTTTGGGCAAATATAAAGGGTGCAGATAATAAGCATAATCCAAGAATTATCCTGGAAATAAATAATTTCATTTTGTTTAAAATTTAGATTAATTAAAAAATAGTCCATTAGCGCTCTAATGAACCTGCTGTATTTTTAATTAAGCTAGCTTTGGCGGTTCCCAAATCTCTTTTAAACGATCCGAAAGATGAGGATCACAATATTGGAAAAGTAATTTTTTATTGGCTTTATAGTATGATAATTCCAATAGAAAACCTTTGGAAAAAGGAGTTTCTATATATGAAAAACAAGCCACACATGTTGAACAGCAATCATCGTTGCAAGATGATTTGGATTTTTCGTGTTCTTTAGATGATTTTGATTGATGGTTCTTACAGCAGTCGTCTTTTTTAGCGTCCGCCTTACAGCAGGTCTGCTGGGTTGACATCATATAGAAGTTATCTTTAGGAATCAAGAAAATTCCTAAGCAGAAGATAAGAGTTATGATCTGAAATAACTTCACGATGGCAAAATTACAAAAATTATGGTAATGGATCACCTACTTTTACAGAACAATTGTGAAAAGGCTCTCCGTGAGCGGGGTTTAATTTCGGTTTCTCACCAGTTGCCAGACTTTGTTCAGGAGCTGAAACGGGAGTGTTTTGTACAGCATTTTGAACAGGCTGTGGAAGCGGTTTACTATTGAGAGGTTGTCCTACAGGAATATCACAGCGATGTCCCGGTTGTCCGTGAGGTGGATTCATGCCCGGAGCAGTTTTTACCGCCTTTCCTGTTTTATTATCCACCGTAAATTTTCCTGGTTTTAGTGAATTGGGATCGATTTGTATCGTTTGAGATCCATTATTATTTACCACAACATTTTGAGTGGTCTGGGCCTGAGCCGGTTTGCTGTTTAATGGCTGTCCTACAGGGATATCACAACGGTGTCCCGGTTGTCCGTGGGGTGGATTCATTCCCGGAGCGGTAACAGGTGGAGCTGAATTTACAGGTTGCACATTGCTCTTTATGCCTGCCTGATCTAAAATAGAAGCTTTTGGAGTATTATTAACAGCTAATGAAGGCTGCTGAATGGATGCCTCTTCTTTAATGTAAGTTGCTCTTTCATCTTTTTTACAGGAAACAGTAAGCAGAGAAAAAGCAGCAAGACCTAAAAATATATTTTTCATATCCTATCGTATAAAACAAAATTAGCAAAACATTTTCAATTGTTTTGCTAATTTTATATTTATAATCTTCTTTTGGAATTAATTCTTAACTAAAAGTCTGAATCCTTCTCCGTGAACATTGATAATTTCCAGTCCTTCGTCATCTTTTAACAACTTACGAAGTTTTGCGATATAAACATCCATACTTCTTGCAGTAAAATAGTTTTCCTTTTTCCAGATCTTTCTCAATGCAAGGTCTCTTGGCATAAAATCATTTCTGTGGATACAAAGAAGCTTAAGCAATTCATTTTCCTTCGGAGAAAGTTTGTATTCTTTATCACCTACTCTTAATTGTCTCAGCATGGAATCAAAGAAAATATTGCTGATCTTAAACTGTTCCTGTTCTTCATTTTCCAGGGTTGAGCTTCTCTGAAGAATTGCCTTGATCTTGTATAAAAGTAATTCCGTATCAAATGGTTTTGTAATATAATCATCTGCCCCCAACTGATATCCTTTCAGGATGTCTTCCCTCATATTTCTTGCTGTAAGGAAAATGATAGGAGTATTTTTATCTATTTTTTTTACATCTTCTGCCAATGAAAACCCGTCTTTCTTAGGCATCATCACGTCGAAAATACAAATGTCAAATTCATTTTCTGTGAATTCCTTGAGCCCCTGCTCTCCATCTGTTGCAAGAGTTACTTCAAAATTATTGATGGTTAAATAATCTTTCAAAACAGCTCCGAAACTCTGATCGTCTTCTACTAATAATATTCTGTTGCTCATAATTTTAAAAATTAAAAATTAATAATAAGAATGAACTTCCTCACTCTCTCTTCTTTTATATTTGTTATTTGGTTTATCTTTTATTGCTTCCTCTCTATTTTTCTATGTCATGGGAAGTTTTATCGTGAATACACTTCCTTCTCCCTTATGTGATTCCACGATAATCTGGCCCTTATGAAGTTCTACAATTTTTTTAACGTACGAAAGCCCTAATCCCTGACCTTTTACATTATGGATATTTCCCGTTTCTTCTCTAAAGAATTTTTCAAAGATTTTAGTTTTATTCTGCGTTTCCATACCCATTCCTTTATCGGAAATTTCAATCACATAGAAGTTGCCTTCATTTTTTGTTTTGATTTTGATATCCGGAGTATCAGGAGAATATTTGTTGGCGTTATCCAGTAAATTCACCAGCATATTGGAAATATGGAACTCATCGATCTTAAAAGTATATCTGTCAGCAGTAAACTCTTCTGTAAGTGAACCGTTTCTCTGTGCTACAATAAGATTAAATGATTCTGTCGTTTTTTTGATCAGTTCTCTTACATTGGTTTCTTTGAGGAACAGATTAACTTCATTTCTTTCAAGCTTCGACATATTAAGGACATTCTCCACCTGTTTTTTCATCCGAAGATTTTCCTGCTTGATCAGGTTGGAATAATATCTTACCTTTTCCGGATTAGTGGCAATTTTGTCATTCGCCAGAGAATCCGTAGCAACGGAAATAGTAGCTAAAGGAGTTTTGAACTCATGCGACATATTATTGATGAAGTCCGTTTTTATTTCTGCCAGTTTCTTTTGTCTCATCATATAGTTGATGGAGATAATGTAGATTCCCAATATCGTAAGCAAAGAAAGGAAGGTTCCCAAAAGCATCGGCCAGTTATTCATGGCTAAGGAATATTCTTTTTTAGGGAAAACCAATGCCAGGCTGTATAAAGTACGGTCCTTTTTGTCTGTAAAAAGGGGATAGCTATATGTATTATTATCCTTTTTCTCCTTATATACTTTGTTAAAAACACTTGTGAGTTTATTGTTTTTATCAGTAATCCCGAAACCAAACTTTGCGGTAATGCCTTTCATTTTCAGTTCTTTGGCAAGAACAGAATCCAGAATAGCATCATCCACTCTTTTAGTAATCGGAAGGTTATTTCCATATACTTTGGCAAACTCCTTCATAGAGTAATCTCCACTTTCTATATCCTGATTAATGTCAGCCGTAAGCAGTTCCCGGTTGGTGGTATCTCTTTTCAGTTTGTAAGCGGCTTCGTCCGTATATAAGGTTGTCAGCTTTAATGAGTCTCCTTTCTGAGAAATGGGAAGCTGTGTTTTTTCAATGATATTTTTAGAATAAATAATCTGCCTCTGAGCGCCAGAATCCTCTACCTGCTGGATCGTAGTTAAAGAAGGTTGATTATTATTGGAAATGACATTTTTTCTGAAATTTTTAAAATCTTCATTCAGGTACTTTTCCACTTCAATTTCAGAGATATTTTTTGCTGTATTTTCTAAAGCCGCATAGACTTTATTCGAAAAATCTTGTTCTAAAGCATTATAATATCCTTTCAACCAATAAAATTGGAGTGTAACAAAGACAATCAATGATATTGTCATAAACACTGAAATTATTGGGATGAATTTATTATTCATTAGCTTGTTTTAGGTTGTTCGGAATGATGAATGTTAAAATTAATTGTTTTCAGACTTGATAAACAAAAAACGAGCCAAAAAATTGTATTTTTTTTCTTAAAACCATGTTTTTTAACAATTTTTTTATAAATCAAAAATAACTTGTCTTATGAAAAGCCTCACCTACAAATAAAGAAGTAAGTTTGTTAAAAATAATTATGTATGGAATCAAATATCATTTTTAACAAAGATTTTGACGCAAACAGCATTTATGTAATGATTATTTACAAAGCTGATGTTTCAAAAGTGTGGGATTATTTTACCAAATCCGAATTATTAGACCAATGGTGGGCTCCAAAACCCTGGAAATGCGAAACGGTAAAAATGGATTTTAAAGAGAATGGAATCTGGCATTATGCAATGATAGGTCCCGAAGGGGAAAAAATGTATGGACAGCTTAAATATGGGGAAATTATGGAACACAGAAGCTTCGATGGGATAGATGCTTTTTGTGATGAAAACGGAAATATTAATAATGATTTTCCGCAAGCCCAATGGCTGATCGGATTCACTGGAATTGAAGAGGGAACGAAAGTAACAATCAACATTCATTTCGAATCCCAGGAGGCTTTAAAGAAACATCTTGAAATGGGCTTTGAAGAAGGATTTAAAATGGGCTTGAGTCAACTTCACGAAGTTTTGGCCGTTCATTAATATTGAATGACATATATTCAACAATTAAGAAATTATATTAAAAACGAAAATGTGGCAGTTTAAAATGATTAACTGCCACATTTCAATTTTAAAGAAGCTCCTCATCCTGAAAATATTGGATGATGGCCTTTTTCATTAATAAGGTTTGCTCATTAGCTCTGAGTTCAGGAAGGTCCTCTAATTTATCAAATTGGGGCCATCCATCTTCATAATGCGTAAACTTATAGTAGCCAAAGGGCTCCAGTAATCTGCAAACTGCAATATGAAGAATATTGAGTTTGTCATCTTTTGAATATTTTTGATGACCACTTCCAAGTTCCTGAAGTCCAATAAGAAACAATAAAGTTTCAATGGGAGGATTTTTTTCAGTCTGAAAGTTATCTTCAAAAAATTGTTCTATTTTTTTCCAGTATTCGGATTCGTTAATCATAATTTATAAATGATAAATGATAGTTTATAAATGATGAAAGACTATGTCTTTAACATCTTTCTATATGAAGAAGTTGCTTTTAAAATTTCTTCAGCTCTAATTTTTAAATCTATTAAAGTCTCACTTTTGACATAGTTTAGCTCTTCAAGCATTTCAAGCCAGAAGAGAGTTTCATCTGTTTCTTCGATCACGATTGATATTTTTGAATATCTTTCGGCTTGTGATCTGGCCCTGCACATTGCTCTATAATTAGCCGCCATTGAAGTAGAAGAGCGATATATTTGCTTTCTGATCACAGCAAAAGCTTCCTGATAAGGTAGATTTGATAATTCATTGATAATACTAATGGCTAATTGTTTTGTTTTCAATGCGAAAATTTGATTGTAATCCGGATTATCCATTATTTATCGTTTATACATTATCTTTTATCAATCATCAACAGGAACGCATATTCTAATGCATCTTCTTTTAATGATTCAAATCTTCCACTTGCTCCTCCATGTCCTGCACTCATGTCGGTTTTGAAAAGTAAAAGATTCTGGTCTGTTTTCAGTTCTCTCAGCTTGGCAGTCCATTTTGCAGGTTCCCAATACTGTACCTGGGAATCATGCAGTCCTGTGGTGATGAGCATATTCGGGTAATCTTTCGCTTCTACGTTATCATACGGGGAATATTCCTTCATATAATGATAATATTCTTCATCATTAGGATTTCCCCATTCGTCATATTCTCCTGTGGTCAATGGGATGGTTTCATCCAGCATTGTGGTTACCACATCTACAAAAGGGACTTGCGCAACAATACCGTTAAACAGGTTAGGTTCATAGTTAACTACAGCCCCTACCAATAATCCTCCGGCACTTCCTCCCATTGCATAAAGATGCCTGGATGAAGTGTAGTTTTCTTTGATCAGGTATTTTGCGGCATCTATAAAATCAAAGAAGGTATTCTTTTTAAATAACATTTTACCATCTTCATACCATTCTCTTCCCAGGTATTCACCACCGCGGACATGGGCAATTGCATAGATAAAGCCTCTGTCCAAAATAGATAACCTGACATTTGAAAAGCTGGCATCTACGGTATGCCCATAGCTTCCGTATCCATAAAGCAGTAGGGGAGTATTTTCTGATTTTTCTGTGTCTTTATGGTAAATCAGTGAAATAGGAATTTTTGTTTTTCCATCTCTTGAATCCGCCCATATTCTCTCCGAGATATAATTTTCAGGGAAAAATTTCCCTCCTAAAACCTCCTGCTGCTTAAGAAGTACAGTGGTTTTGTTTTTCATGTTGTATTCGTAAGTGGAACTTGGTTGGGTTAAAGATGTATAACCGTATCGTAAAATTTCCGTATCGAACTCCAGATTGATTCCAATATAGGCTGTGTAAGTAGGATCTGAGAAAGGAAGATAATAGGCTTCCTGAGTTTTTTCGTCTATGATCTTTATCTGTAACAAACCTTGCTCCCTTTCTTCAAGGACAAGGTAGTCTTTAAATATTTCGAACCCTTCAAGCAGGACTTCAGCACGGTGGGGAATTACATCTACCCAGTTTTCCATCCCGCAGTTGTCAATTTTAGTTTTTACAAGCTTAAAATTGAACGCATCATCAGCATTGGTGATGATGTAGAATTCATCTTCATAATGCTCAACGGAGTACTCCAGATCATCTATTCTGGGCTGTATAATTTTCCATTCAGCGAAGACATCATCAGATGGAATGAACCGGTGTTCATCAGAGATAGTGCTTGAACTTGCAATGAATATATATTGCAAAGATTTTGTCTTAAAGACATTTACATCAAAGGTATCGTCCTTTTCATGGAAGATCAAAACATCTTCCGATGACTCAGTTCCCAGTTGATGTCTGTATACCTGGAACGCACGTAAACTCTCATCTTTTCTGATGTAGAAAACATGTTGGTTATCATTTCCCCAGACTGCCTTCCCGGTTGTATTTTCTATTTTATCCGAAAGGATTTCTCCTGTTTCCAGATTTTTGAAATTGATGGAATATATTCTTCTTCCGACATTGTCAGATGAAAAAGAAGCGATCTTATTACTCGGGCTTACTGCAACACTTCCAACTTCGAAAAAGCTTTCTCCTTCAGCAAGGATATTTACATCGAGTACAATTTCCTCAGGGTTGTCAAGGGTTTTATATTTTCTGCAAAAAATAGGATATTCTTTTCCCTCCTCATAACGAACCATGTACCAGTATTCATTAAAAAAATAAGGAAGTGATTCATCATCTTTTTTATAGCGGGACTTCATTTCCTCATAAAGCTCTTCCTGAAAATCTTCCGTTTCCTTCATCATGAAATCTGCGTAAGCATTTTCCTGTTCGATGTATTCTATGACTTCGGGATTTTCTCTTTCATTGAGCCAGAAATAATTATCAGTTCTTTTGTCTCCGTGTATTTCGAGTATTTTTTCTATTTTTTTTGGCTGGGGAGCTTTCATCCGGTAGTTTGATTTTTATAGGTCTGTGAATCATGCGGAATGCCATGTCAATTTTTCACTATAGAAATATGAATAAGGCATTTCATTTAATATTAATTCTTGTTCAAATGTAATTAAAAAAAAGCCATCTTTCCTTTAATCGAAAAGACGGCTGTTTTATGTAAAATATTAAAACCTATTTATGAAGGCTTTTAATATATTTTTCAAGTGCCATTGTCATAGATGGTGTTTCCTTGGTAGGAGCCATTACATCTACTCTCAATCCTGCTTCTTCGGCTGCATTTAAAGTCGTGTTTCCAAAAACGGCAATTTTGGTTTCATCTTGTTTAAAATCCTCAAAGTTCATTTGAAGCGACTTAATTCCTTGCGGACTGAAGAATATCAGCATATCATAATCTTTAATGTTGATATCACTCAGATCACTGCATACCGTTCTGTACATGATAGCTCTTGTCCAGTCAATATTTGCCGCATCTAATGTTTTAACGATATCAGGACTTAAAACATCTGAAGAAGGCAGTAAATATTTTTCTGTAGGAAACTTTTTGAAAAGAGGCAGCAAGTCTGAGAAGTTTTTCTCCCCAAAGCTGATTTTTCTCTTTCTGTAGACAATGTGCTTTTGAAGGTAGTTAGCAATTGCTTCGGACTGGCAGATATATCTCATGGTATCCGGGACTGCAAAACGCAGTTCCTCTGCTAATCTGAAGTAATGGTCTATAGCATTTTTACTGGTAAAGATGATGCCAGTATATTGCGTAAGATCTATTTTTTGTGTCCTAAGTTCTTTATTGTCAACCCCCTCTACATGGATGAACGGACGGAAATCGATCTTTATTTTTTCCTTCTTCGCTATATCCAAATATGGAGAAGACTCACTAGGCGCTGGTTGAGAAACCAATATAGACTTTATTCTCATCATTGACTTTTATTAAAAAAATAACAATTTCCAAAGCAACAATAATGGTGCGATTTGGAGGGTGCAAATATACAAAAATTTATAATACCATTTTTCAGGTAAGACCTTGTTCTTGTGAAATAAATAGAAAAAAACTTTAAAAATAAACACAAAAGAAAAGAATATCAAATAGGAAGAAAATATTTTATTTCTGTCGACTGGGAAATAATAGTGGGTTATACACAGAATTATTAGTAAAAAAGACAAAATGAAATAAAATTTAGTGGAGGTAAAATAAAAAATAAGCCATTTTTTTGTGTCACCTATACTTTGGTAAAATAAAAATCCTAAAGTTGATTTTATTAAATAAAAAATACTGATTGCAAATAGACAATATCCAAATTTGTTCATCTGATATCCTAAAATCTGTAGGTCGGCAATATATTTAGGAACAATTGGAATGTATTGAGATAGAAGTACAGCCAGGGTGAGGGTGGCCACACAGGAAGTTATTATCCAGCTTGCTAAATTATTACTGGCATCAAAATATTTTTGAAGAAGGAAATCTTTTAGATTGGCTCCTCTTTCTACAATATTCATCATAAAAAGGTACAAAAATATGCAGCCCAGCAATATAAAGATTACCCAATCATTGTTTTCAGGAATCCTTACATGGTTTACGAAGTTTTGTGATAATAGCAATCGATTGTTTTTTGCAAAATTATAGAATATTTTGTATAAAATAAAAAGGTTAAATAAACTATCTTTGCAAACTGAAATGAAAAAACTTGTCATTATTCCAACTTATAACGAAAAGGAAAATATTGAAAATATTATTTCCGCGGTTTTTGCATTGGAAGATGACTTTCATATTCTTGTGGTGGACGACTCTTCACCGGATGGAACAGCCACCATTGTAAAGGAGCTTCAAAGAAGGTTTCCCCATTCTTTACATTTATCCGTAAGGCACGTGAAAGATGGTTTAGGAAAAGCTTACATCCATGGATTTAAATGGGCCCTTCAAAATAATTATGATTATATTTTTGAAATGGATGCCGATTTCTCCCATAATCCGGATGATCTTCCAAGATTGTATGAGGCTTGCTTACAGACTGATATGGCTATTGGTTCCCGTTATTCCAAAGGAGTAAATGTGGTTAACTGGCCTATGGGCAGGGTTTTGCTATCTTATTTTGCCTCAAAGTATGTGAGGTTCATTCTGGGATTGCCTATTCATGATACAACGGCAGGCTTTGTGTGTTTTTCAAGAAAGGTTCTGGAAAATATAGACCTGGATAATGTAAGATTAAAAGGATACGGTTTTCAGATTGAAATGAAATTCAGGGCATTTAAGAAAGGCTTCAAAATTGTAGAAGTTCCTATTATTTTTACCAACCGTATTTTAGGAGAAAGTAAAATGAATGGCGGAATTATCCATGAAGCGGTTTTTGGGGTTTTAAATTTAAAATGGAAATCATTAATTAACAGATTATGAAAAAATTAATTTTTCTTTTTGTTTTGATGCTTGTATTTTCCTGTAAGAAGTACATTGATAAGCCTAAGAATCTTGTTTCTGAGGGTACAATGTCAGAGATTCTTGCTGATTTGGCAATCAATGATCAAGCTACTTTTATGTTTCAGAATACCAATCTGGAAAGCGGAACCCGCTTTGTTCTTAAAACTCATAATGTAAAGCCGGATGACTTTGTTGCAAGTTTTAAGTATTATGTGGTAGAGCAAAAGATGAGTGGGATTGCTGATGATGCTCAAAAAATATTATTAAAAAAAGATCCGAAAGCAGATCAATATGTCAAAGATAAAATCAAGAAGAATTTAAGTCCTCCTGTTTTATCAAACTAATGTAGAATGTATTCGTTGGAGATCAACCAATGATGATGAATTAATAAAATATACAAATGAAATTTTTTAATATAGAAAAAACCTCTGAAGGGAAAGCTAGGGCAGGTGAACTTATAACCGATCACGGTAAGGTTCAGACGCCTATATTTATGCCCGTAGGAACTGTTGCCAGTGTAAAAACAGTTCACCAGAGAGAATTAAAAGAAGACATTAAGGCGCAGATCATATTAGGGAATACCTACCATCTTTATCTACGTCCGGGAATGGATGTTATGCAGGAGGCCGGAGGATTACATAAATTCATGAACTGGGATCTTCCTATTCTTACAGATTCCGGAGGTTTTCAGGTTTTTTCGCTTTCAGGAAGCAGAAAGATGTCTGAGGAAGGTGTGAAATTCAAGTCGCATATCGATGGAAGTTATCATCTTTTTACTCCGGAGAAATCTATGGAAATCCAAAGACAGATCGGAGCAGATATTTTTATGGCATTTGATGAATGTACTCCTTATCCATGCGAATATAATCAGGCAAAATTATCTATGGAACTTACGCACCGTTGGTTGAAAAGATGTATTGACTGGACTGAAGAAAACCAGGAGCTCTACGGATATAAACAGAGATTGTTTCCTATTGTTCAGGGTTCTACTTATTCCGATTTGAGAAAGATATCTGCAGAGGTGATTTCTGAGGCCGGTGCTGAAGGAAACGCAATTGGTGGACTTTCTGTGGGAGAACCTGAAGAAGAAATGTACAGAATTACAGATGAGGTAACAGATATTCTTCCTAAAGAAAAGCCAAGGTATCTTATGGGGGTAGGAACTCCCTGGAATATTTTGGAATCTATCGGATTAGGGATCGATATGATGGATTGCGTAATGCCAACCAGAAACGCCAGAAATGCCATGCTCTTTACCTGGCAAGGGGTTATGAACCTGAAGAATGAAAAATGGAAACGTGATTTTTCGCCTTTGGATGAGTTTGGGACAAGTTTTGTAGACAAAGAGTATTCAAAAGCATACGTTCGTCATTTATTTGTTTCTAAAGAATATTTAGGCAAGCAGATTGCATCCATCCACAATCTGGCTTTTTATTTGGATTTGGTAAAAGTTGCAAGGGAGCATATTTTGGCAGGTGATTTCTATGAATGGAAACAATCTGTTATTCCTGTTCTCAGACAAAGATTATAAAAGGAAATTATGTTTACAATTATAGACCGGTATATCATCAAAAAATATCTTGGAACTTTTGGTTTCATGCTTATATTATTGTCTATAGTTGTTTTGGTGATCGATGTTCAGCAGAAAATTCCAAGGATAGAAAATGCGACAGCAATTGATGCAAAATTAAATCTATCTTACTTTCTCGTTCATTTTTACCCGTTCTGGATCATTAATTTGGTCATGACATTCTTATCTATTCTGGTATTTATATCGGTAATTTATTTTACCTCCAGAATGGCAAATAATACAGAAATTGTTGCTGTGATCAGTAGTGGAGCGAGTTTTCATCGCTTTGCAAAGCCCTATTTAATTACTTCTTTGTTTATTGCGTCTATATCTTTGGTTGTCAATCATTTTGTGCTCCCATGGGCAAATATCAAAAAAAATGAGCTGGAAGCTTATACTTACAATGCAGCCAATAAAGAAAAAGTTTTGGGAACAGCACCGGTAACGGCACAGCTCAGCAGAACAGAATATATTTTTATCAACTCCTGGAACAAGAGGGAGCGAAGGGGTTCCGGTTTTATATTCCAGAAATTTGATAACAACAGAAAGATGCTTTATGAACTGAAAGCTTCTGATGTGTATTGGGACCAGGATAAAAAACAATTTGTTCTCAATAATTATACTGAGAAAAATGTTAATAAAGATGATTCTGAAAAGCTGAAAAACGGAACTGAACTAAGGAAAAGCTATGGGCATGCACCTGAAGAACTTTTCCCTAATGAGCTTTTGGGGCAGAATAAAACCACTCCGGAGCTTTTAAAGTTTATCCAAAGGGAGAAAGAAAAAGGAAACAGTAACCTGAATACCCATTTAAATGAGTTATACCAAAGGACTTCCATGCCTGTTTCTATTGTTATCCTGACATTTCTGGCTCTTTCACTTTCCTCACAAAAGAAGAGGGGAGGTTTGGGAATTAACCTGGCAATAGGTATTTCTCTTGCGTTTATCTTTGTATTCTCATTTGAGGCTTTAAAAGTAGTTTCCGAAAATAAGAGCATGTCTCCGGCTCTGGCCATGTGGTTTCCCAACCTTATTTTCTTTCCGATTGCGTTATATCTTTATCTGAAAAGAGCAAATCAGTAAAGAAGTTTGATCTCTTTATGGTAAAAAGAACGAAGGCCTTCTTCCAGTTCAATCCAGATTTCTCCCTTTTCGTCGCAAAACTTTATAATGCCATTTTGTCTCTTTTTATCGATTTCAAAAACAGAGATCTCATCTTTACGGAATAAAAGATCATTGAATCGTTTCAGGATTTCTCCATCAGTCGGAATGTTGCTCAGTTTTTCAATCAGGAAATCATGAAGACTTACAGTAAATTCTTCAAGACGGAATCTCTTACCTGTAAGAACAGAAAGCGAGCTTGCGTTCGAAATTTCATCAAAATTCTCCTGTAGAACATTGAATCCTGCGCCGATGATGAAATAATTTTTTTGATTAATTTTTTTCTTTTCAATCAATATTCCAACTATTTTCTTACTTTTAAGAATAATATCATTAGGCCATTTTATCTTTACATCACATTCAGTCATATTGGCAAGGAAATCCCTGATAATAATTGCGGTATAATAATTGAACATAAAATCCGAAAGCGTGAAATGATGAGTGCTCACAGCTAATGTGTAAGCTACATTCTTTTCAGCAGTGGAAGACCATGTATTTCCATATTGCCCGCGACCTTTGGTTTGATTAAATGTATGTAAAGCAATAAAATCTGAATTTTCGTAAAGTAAAAACTTTGAAATTTCGTCATTAGTAGAAGGGCACTCTTTTAGATAGAACAGTTGGGCCATTTAAGAAAACTTTAAGACTTTAAAAGGGTAAAAGTAAGGTTAAAGTAAAGAAAAAACAATAAATTTGCAGATTATAGTATTTTTTTAATGAATAAGACAGTAGAAAAGCAAGAATTAATAGATAAAATCGTTGAAGCTATCCAGGATGTAAAAGGAGAAGACATTATGATCTTTGATCTTTCCAACATCGAAAACTCAGTAGCAGAAACGTTTGTAATATGCAGTGGAAACTCTAATACACAGGTTTCTGCATTGGCGGGGAGTGTAGAGAAGAAAGTTAGAAACGAACTTCATGACAGACCTTGGCACGTAGAAGGAACGGATAATGCAATGTGGGTTTTGGTAGACTATGTAACAGTGGTCGTTCACATATTCCAAAAGCAGGTGCGTGAGTACTATGATATTGAGGAATTGTGGGGTGATGCGAAAATCACCAAAATTGAAAATGAAATTTAATTTTAAAAAGTATAAATGAACAATAAAGGATTTAACTGGTTTTTTCCAATTGCGATCATAGCTCTTTTGTTATTTTTTGGATCCAACTTTTTAGGAGACAACAGCGCAAAAGCTATTGATGAAGACGGTTTCTTCAGAGAAATGCAATCGGGAAAAGTTCAGAATATTATTATATATAAAGACACTGAAAAGGCTGATGTATTTTTAACTCAGGCTGCTAAAACAGCAATGGTGAATAAAAACACGAAAGAAAACAATCCTTTGTCAGCATTCGATATGGCTCCTAAAGCTGATTACACAGTGAAATACGGAGATCTTCAGCTTTTCCTTCAAAAATTTGATCAGATAAAAGCAGAAAATGCGGCTATTAAAACAACTAAAGATTATGGAGCGGGTAAAAATCCTTTCATGGATATTTTATTCTCTGCATTGATATGGATTGCTATTTTAGGATTATTTTACTTCCTTCTTTTCAGAAAGATGGGTGGAGGTGGAGGTCCTGGAGGACAAATCTTCTCTATCGGTAAATCTAAGGCAAAACTTTTTGACGAAAAAGAAAGAATTCAGGTAACATTTAAAGATGTAGCAGGATTAGAGGGAGCAAAAGAAGAGGTACAAGAAGTTGTAGATTTTCTTAAAAACTCTGAAAAATATACAAAACTGGGAGGTAAAATTCCAAAAGGAGTTCTTTTGGTAGGGCCTCCGGGAACTGGTAAAACATTATTGGCGAAAGCAGTAGCCGGAGAAGCAAAAGTACCTTTCTTTTCGCTTTCGGGTTCAGACTTTGTTGAAATGTTTGTAGGAGTTGGGGCGTCAAGAGTAAGAGACCTTTTTGCTCAGGCGAAAGCTAAATCTCCTGCCATTATCTTTATTGATGAGATCGATGCCATTGGACGTGCGAGAGGAAAAAATAATTTCTCAGGAGGAAATGACGAAAGAGAAAATACCCTCAATCAACTTCTTACAGAAATGGACGGCTTCGGGACTGATACCAATGTTATTGTAATGGCTGCTACCAACAGGGCTGATATTTTAGATAAAGCCTTAATGAGGGCAGGGCGTTTTGACCGTTCAATCTTTGTAGACCTTCCGGAATTACACGAAAGAAGACAGATTTTTGATGTTCACTTAAAGAAAATCAAACTGGATGATAATGTGGACAGAGAGTTTTTAGCAAAACAAACTCCTGGTTTCAGTGGAGCCGATATTGCCAATGTTTGTAACGAGGCAGCACTGATTGCAGCAAGAAATAACCATACTTCGGTGACAAAACAAGATTTTCTTGATGCGGTAGACAGAATTATTGGAGGTCTTGAAAAGAAAAATAAAGCAATAAAACCTTCTGAAAAGAAAAGAGTTGCTTATCATGAAGCCGGTCACGCAACCATTTCATGGTTGGTAGAACACGCTTCTCCACTTTTAAAGGTAACGATCGTTCCAAGAGGACGTTCCTTGGGAGCAGCATGGTATCTTCCGGAAGAAAGGCAGCTTACTACTACTGAGCAGATGCTGGATGAAATGTGTGCAACTCTGGGAGGTAGAGCAGCAGAGCAAGTAATATTCAATAATATTTCTACCGGCGCATTATCTGACCTTGAAACAGTAACGAAAAGAGCTCAGGCTATGGTTACAATCTACGGATTGAGTCCAAATATCGGTAACATTTCGTACTATGATAGCTCAGGACAGTCGGAATACAATTTTGGAAAACCTTACTCTGAGGAAACTGCGAATAAGATTGACGTAGAGATCAAATCGATTATCGAAAATCAATATGCACGTGCAGTACAGATCCTTACAGAAAACAAAGATAAGCTGGATGCTCTGGCAGGTAAACTTCTGGAAAAAGAGGTAATCTTCCGTGAGGATTTAGAAGAAATATTCGGTAAAAGAGCCTGGGATCCTGAGTTGACTGAAAGACCCGTAACGAATACAATTCCTCTAATCAAGGATAAAGAAGAGGAAAGTGAAATTCAGGCTCCGGAAAGCCCGACTCAACTTTAAAATTCTTAAAAAATAAAAGAAATAAAACCTGGTAATTTCAAAATTGCCAGGTTTTTTCATATTTAAACGTACATTTTTGGAATCTATTATAATTTATTTTCTATTTTTGTATAAAGTTGACTAAAAAACATTAAGTTGAGTTTATTTAAAAAAATTGTAAGCAAACTAACTAACCAACCCGAGGAAGATGACAACCAAAGTTTGGAAAAGCTAGGGGATTCGCTGAAAAATGCAGATCTCGATTATAAGTTTGCGCAATTATTTACGCATTCGGGGGGATTTTTTAATTATTGTGCAGATGAAGCGGAGGCTCTACAAACTTTGAATCAAATCATTAAAATAGAGGGCATTCACAATATATTTTGTTGGGATAAGGAACTGCAGAATTTTTTGAATGTTGTAAAAACTCCCTTTACTTCAGAGCTGGAACATTCCAATGATGCTGCATTTATAACCTGTGAATATCTTATTGCTTACGACGGAAGAATTATGCTGTCGCACAATAACATTCTCCATTATCATTCGTCGAGACTACCCAGTAAGATTATTATCATGGCTAACGTTTCTCAGATCGTTAATAACCTGAATGATGCCATGGGAAAAATAAAGCGTAATGGGAATATTAAAAACCTGACTTCAATCAGCGGAAGCCAGTCAAAATTAGATACATCCTCTAATTCCAATACAAAACTGTTTTTATTGCTGCTTGAAGATTAAGCATCAATTTCTAAATTATACATTTTGGACAAAAATCTCATTCAAAGAACCATTTCAGGGATTGTGTACGTTGCAGTTATTATCCTTTGTGCAACTCCACTCGGAGCCCAACTGATCAATACCATATCTCCGGACCTCGTTAAACAGCAATTCCTGTACTACGGTTTAATAACATTTTTAATGCTGGTGGGTTCATGGGAGTGTGTGAAGATCATGAAGTTTGGAAAAGGATATGAAAAGTGGGTTGTTTTTCCCGTTATTGCGGTTATCTTTTACATGTTTTCCAAAAGATACTTCTATCATGATTTCTTTTTTGATTTCAGGCTAAGCGAAATATTGGCATTATCATTAATAGGGATAGCTGTAGTTACTTTATTTAAGTATCCTACAGAATTATACTACGATAGCGGGAAATTGATTTTTACGGTCATTTACGTTGCACTGCCTTTTAGCTTTGCTCTGGGACTTCCAAAATATTCTAATTTTGATAATTCGTTTTCTTTAGAAGTGTTGTTCCTGTTTATTCTGATCTGGAGCAGTGATACATTTGCCTATCTTACGGGAAAATTTTTTGGAAAACATAAAATGGCACCTAAGATATCTCCTAAAAAAACCTGGGAAGGGTATGCGGGAGGTGTTATTCTCACATTAGTATTGTCTTACTTTATTGAAAAATATCAACACGATCTGCGTGGAAACTGGATCGTTGTAGGTTTTCTCGTCGCTTCATTTGCTCCGCTTGGAGATCTGGTAGAAAGCCAGCTTAAAAGAAGTTTTGGCGTTAAGGACAGCGGAAACATTATTCCGGGGCACGGAGGTGTATTAGATAGACTGGATAGTTTTATAATCTGCGTTCCTGTTGTATATTTGTACTTTATTTTAGAAAAATTTATTTAAACTCATGAAATTACATAGAGAATCGAAAGGAACGATCACTGTAGCAACCATTCTTTTCATCATTATTGGTGTTGCAGCAATTTATTTTCTTAAAATGTGGTCGCTTTTGATCATTATGCCTTTATTGGTTGTATACAGCCTTATATTTTGGTTTTTCAGAGTTCCCAACCGGGAAATTCTTGATCATAAAGAGAATGTGATTGCACCGGTGGATGGGAAAGTGGTTATGATTAAAGAAGTTGAAGAAACGGAATTTCTGAAAGGGAAGGCAATACAGGTTTCTATCTTCATGTCACCCCTGAATGTGCATATTTGCAGATATCCCGTTTCCGGGGAGGTGATCTATAAAAAATACCATCCTGGAAAATATTTGGTAGCATGGCACGAAAAGTCTTCTACTGAAAATGAAAGAACAACTGTGGCGATAGAAAGTTTAACGAATCACAAAGTTGTTTTCAGGCAGATTGCGGGTTATGTAGCCAGAAGGATTGTTTTCTATTGTAATGAAGGAGATCAGGCAAAAGCAGGGCACGAATTTGGATTTATAAAATTCGGTTCAAGAATGGATGTTTTCTTACCATTGGACACGGAGATTATTTGTAAAATCGGAGATATCACAAAAGGAGGGTTGGATATCATTGCTAAAATGAAAGAGTAAATTCAATCAGAAAAATATAAAAGCAGTTTCAGGAGAAGCTGCTTTTTTTGTTTAAGGTTAAACCTTAATAAATTTTTTTACCTCGTTTACAAGTTCTAAAATAAGCTGTATGGGTAAATCCTTATCCATATCAATTAAAAGGATTTTAAACTTCTTTCTGCCTTCCTGGAGCAATTCCGGAGCATTCAGTCTGTCTCCATGATAAAAGCTTACATAATGTTTCTTATATTTTTTGCTGTAATACAAATAGCAAAGCATCTTCTTTTTGTATTTAAAAAAGGGCAATCCAAAGCTTAGTGTCTCTGTTATGTTATCCGGATCAGATTCTAGGATCTTTTTCCTCAAAAACAAAAGAGTACTTCTATCAGGTTCTTCAATTCTGTAGAAATACTCTTGTATGGGGTTCATTTTAAATTTAATTTAAAAAGGTTTAATCAAAATTCTGGAGTTCAACCAATTTGTGGTAAACACCTCTTTTCGCGATCAGGTCGTGGTGGCTTCCCTGTTCTACGATATCCCCTTTTTCCATCACTACGATCCAGTCTGCTTTTTGTATTGTCGAAAGCCTGTGGGCAATAACCAAAGAGGTCCTGTTTTCCATCATTTTCTCGAGAGCATCCTGTACAAACTTTTCAGATTCTGTATCTAATGCTGAAGTTGCTTCATCAAGGATCATAATCGGTGGGTTCTTAAGAACTGCTCTTGCAATAGAAACCCTTTGTTTCTGCCCTCCGGATAATTTACCACCATCATCTCCGATATTGGTGTCATAACCTTTTGGAAGCTGTGTAATAAAAGTATCTGCATTGGCCACTTTAGCAGCTGCGATAACCTCTTCTTTGGTAGCATCAGGTTTACCCATTAAGATGTTGTTATAAACAGAATCATTGAAAAGAACGGATTCCTGGGTTACCATTCCTAATAGCTTTCTGTACTCCTGTAGCTTCAGGTGTTTGATATCAACATTGTCAATTAAAATTTCACCTTCGGAAACATCATAGAAACGGGCAAGCAGGTTGGCTATTGTTGTCTTCCCGCTTCCGCTCTGGCCAACTAAAGCTACTGTTTTTCCCTTTGGAATCGTTAAATTAAAGTTTTTAAGAATTACATTATCCTTATCATAATAGAATCCGATATTCCTGAATTCAATATTGTTTTCAAGTGTTGTAATAGAAACCGGTGCCGCAATTTCTTCGATTTTAACATCTGCATCCAGAATTTCCAATACCCTTTTCAGAGAAGCTTCTCCCTTCTGAACATTGGAAATCGAAGTAGATAAACTTTTTGCCGGAGGTAAAATCTGGAAAAACATCCCTAAAAATACAAGGAAATCTGCAGGGGAAATACTTTGATCAACAATGATTTGCTTTCCTCCATACCAAGCAATGATCAAAAATGTAATAGAGCCAAGGAATTCACTCATTGGCGAAGCCAATTCTTTTTTTCGTCCTAAACTTATAGAGCTGGAAATCCATTTGTGCATCGATTGCATAAATCGGTTATCCATTATTTTTTCAGCATTAAAGATTTTAATAACCTTTGATGATTTAAGGGTCTCATCCACGATAGAGAATATATTTCCTAATTCATGTTGAGCCTCATGAGAGTCTTTTTTAAGGCTTTTTCCGATTAAAGCGATCATCGTTCCCATTACCGGTAAAATAAGTAATGAAAAAAGTGTCATTTCAGGGCTTAAAAAGAAAAGGGTGATCAAAGTACTGATCAGCATAAACGGTGCATTGATCAGGTCAATTAAACTACCTAAGATATTACCTTCCACTTCGCCGACATCATTGGACATACGGGACATCAGATCCCCTTTTCTGCTTTCGGTAAAGAATGACACAGGCAATGAAAGTATTTTGCGGTACATCGCACCACGGAGATCCTTGGTAACTCCCACACGGTAATTAATTAAAAGAAAAGATCCGAAATAACGGAACGCATTTCTTAAGAGGAACATGAAAGCAGTGACAACGCAAAGCCATGCAAGTACTTTCAGCGAACCATATTCAGTAACAAGGCTTTGTACATAATAATTGGAATAGTCTTTTATGTAGGAAAAGAAATCAATAACATCTCCTGAATATACAGGTGCAGATTCATATTTCTGCGGTTTTATTGTTCCGAAAAGCATTCCCAGGACCGGAAGGATAGTTCCTAAGGAAGCTATCTGAAACACAGAATACAGGATATTGAAAAACAAACTTCCGTATATGTATTTCTGGTGAGGCCGTGCGAATTTTAATATTTTTTTATATTCGTTCATTAATGAAAAATTGGAAAGGCAAAATTAGGTATTTTTAAAAGAGTAGACGATCTTAATTGAATTTTACTTTATCGTTATATTTTGGTGTAAAATTCTTTGGTCCTAATTTCTCAAAAGTTTTCCCAAGGTTATTGATGATTTGGGTCAGGTTATTGAAATCTACAACGGATACATCGTCGCTTTCATTGTGATAATGTGTTGCTTTGGTCATGTCAACTGTAGAGAACGAGTGTGCAATGATTTTCTTTTTAACGAAACTTACGTTATCGGATCTGTAGAATAACTGTTGTGTGGCATATGGATCAGGATATATTTTCAAGCCGTTTGCTGCATGTTGATTAAACAATTCATCAAGATCAGAAAATTCATCACCTGTCATAAAGAGGGCATTTTTCCCGAATTGTGATTCCGTAGCTACCATTTCAAAATTAAAGAGGGCAGACATGTTATTATAAATAGGATCAAGATCCTTGTTAGTTGAAATCGCCCTTGAACCTAACATTCCTTTCTCTTCTCCGTTAAAAGCAATAAATGCCATTGAAAATTCAGGAGTTTTATTTTTGAAATAATCTGCTATTCCTACAAGAGTGGTAATTCCGCTTGCATCATCGTCTGCCCCATTGTAGATATTATCACCACTTTTTTTACTGGTGCCGATATGATCGAAATGTCCTGAAAAGCCTAAATACTTGTCGCTTTTTCCTTTTTTGATACCACAAACGTTATAAACAGTTTTCCCTTTATAATCAAAAGGGACAAGGTAAGAGTTCCCGGTGCAGTATTCTAAGTTGTTTTCTTTAAAAAGTTTGGCAATATATTGGGCGGCATTGTCGTTTTCCGGGGTCCCGATTTCCCGGCCCTTCATTTCATCAGATGCCAGTGTGGAAAGAACAGTTGTTACTGTACTTTTCTGAACTTCCTGGGCAAAGGTAATTACTGAGAAAAACGAGAATGCGAGATAAGTTAATTTTTTCATTGGAGTCCTGTTATATAAGTATATGTCGTTGAAACATAGAAAATGTTGCATTGATTTTAAAAAAAATATGGAGAGGTAAGAAGGAAATACAGAAATTGAAAACTTAATCTTGGTCTAAAAGAAAAAAACAGCTTCAAAAGAAGCTGTTCTTACTCAAAAAATCGTTGTAAGGTTATCGAAGTCTGTCTACAGATTTTACGAGCCTCTCATCTTTACGGATATATATGTTTGCAATAAACAAACAGATAATCGCGATTAATGGAAAAACAGGCTCAATACCCTTCTCAGGAAATTGAATTCCTCCGGATAAATTTAGTAGCCAATAAGCCAATACACCAATCAACAAAGCGTTTATAATGATGCTGATTGTATTCAGCAAAATTTGTCTTTTTCTGTTTTTAAAGCTGAATACACTTAGTAATCCAACTAAAACAAGTACAATACATGTACTGTCTACTACAGGAATGTTACCAAATACAGCAACATCTTGTCCTGTGATGAAAAGAAAAACAGCAGCTAAAACTGCCAGAAAAATCCATATAGTTTGTATTCTTTGTAGCATTGAATATTAAATTCTTGGCAAAAATAACATAAATTTTGCACAATTCAAAAATAAGTGTAGATTTGCATTATACAATGTACTTGAAAACAAAAGTCACCGGACTTACTTTTCTTACTCACAATTAATTACATTTTTACATACATATGTTTAACATTGAAACGTTAAGGTCAAAATCCGTAACGGAATTGACTAAAATCTTAAAGGATTTAGGCGTTAAGGTTGCAAGAAACAGCTCTGAAAACGATAAAATTTTTGCTGTTCTTGATTTTCAAGCTTCTAACCCTAAAGTTACAAAAGATTATTTCAACACCACAGAGAACAGTATGAATACTGAAGACAAAACGGTGGAAAAAGAAACTAAAGCTCCTGCCAAGAAAGCCGCCCCAAAGAGGACGGCAAAACCTAAAACGGAGGCAAAGGTTCCAACGCCATCAGAGACAGCAACAAAGGTTGAAGAAAAAACAGAAGAAAAAGAAACTGTCACTGAAACTCCAAAGCAGGAAGAAGTTACTTCAACTACAGAAGAAAATACTGCTTCACAGCAGCCACAAGCAAAGAAAAAAAGGAAAAGAGTTACTCCCAATACCAATACCACTGAAGCTTCTGCTCAGGAAAGGACGGAAGTACAAAAAAACACAGATACTCAGGAATCTGCTCCGGCAGAAGAAAAGCAAGGTAATCCCCAAGCTCAGGCCAGACCTCAGAAAGGCCAGAACCATCCACAAAACGGTGGAAACTCTCACAAAAATCAGAACCAGAACCAAAATAACCATAATCAGAATCAAAACAGACATTCTGATAAGCAGGAAGAGCAACACGAATCTAAAAAAGAATTCCATTTTGATGGAATGGTAAGTATAGAAGGTGTGTTAGAAATTTTACCTGATAATTATGGATTTTTACGTTCTTCAGATTTTAGTTATATTTCTTCTCCGGATGATGTATATGTATCTACTGCACAGATCAGAAATTTCGGATTAAAAACCGGAGATACAGTAAAAGGTATCGTAAGGCTTCCAAAAGAAGGTGAGAAATACTTTTCCTTATTAAAACCTACGGAGGTGAATGGCCGTGATCTGGCATTTATCAAAGATCGCGTAGCATTTGAATACCTTACACCTCTTTTCCCGGAAGAAAAATTTAACCTTACAGGAAACAATTCAACCATTTCTACAAGAATCGTAGATCTGTTTGCTCCAATCGGAAAGGGGCAAAGAGCAATGATCGTTGCGCAGCCTAAAACAGGTAAGACCATGTTGCTTAAGGACATTGCGAATTCTATCGCAGCTAACCATCCTGAAGTATATATGATGGTTCTTCTTATCGATGAACGTCCTGAGGAAGTTACAGATATGGAAAGAAGTGTAAATGCAGAGGTAATTGCTTCTACATTTGATGAAGCAGCAGAAAAGCACGTTAAGGTTGCCAATCTTGTATTGGCAAAGGCTCAGAGAATGGTTGAGTGCGGCCATGATGTTGTTATTTTATTAGATTCTATTACCAGATTGGCAAGAGCATACAATACGGTAACGCCGGCTTCTGGAAAGGTTCTTTCCGGAGGGGTTGATGCCAATGCTTTGCATAAGCCGAAGAGATTCTTCGGAGCAGCCAGAAAAATTGAAGGTGGTGGTTCCCTGACAATTATCGCTACAGCATTGATTGACACAGGTTCTAAAATGGACGAGGTTATCTTTGAAGAATTCAAAGGTACAGGTAATATGGAGCTTCAGTTGGATAGAAAAATTGCCAACAGAAGAATTTATCCTGCTATTGACCTTGTTTCTTCCAGTACAAGACGGGACGATCTTCTTCTGGATGAAGTAACTTCTCAGAGAATGTGGATCTTTAGAAAATATCTTTCTGAAATGAATCCTGTGGAAGCCATGGAATTTGTTAATAAAAATATCAAAGGAACTCTTAATAACGAAGAATTCCTGATGTCTATGAATAGATAGATTAATTTAATATTGTTAAATAAAAAGCACAGGTTTTCATAATCTGTGCTTTTTACTTTTAAACAGGATGTGGAATA
The DNA here is from genome assembly GCF_039645525.1 of Chryseobacterium sp. Chry.R1. NCBI lineage: Bacteria > Pseudomonadati > Bacteroidota > Flavobacteriia > Flavobacteriales > Weeksellaceae > Chryseobacterium > Chryseobacterium sp. Chry.R1. The sequence goes on along the minus strand of NZ_CP151793.1, from coordinate 778,198 downwards.
TAATATATCAATGTTAAAGATTTATTAAAATAATACGCTATTTTTGATAATCGGTCAATTATTGGCTAACTTTGAAATATAACATTAAAAAATAAAATTATGTCATTTGAATTACCAAAACTAGGATACGCGTACGATGCATTAGAACCAACTATTGATGCGAAAACAATGGAAATTCACTATACAAAGCATCACCAGGCTTATATAGATAATTTGAATAAAGCAATCGAGGGTACGGACCTGGCTGGAAAAACAATAGAAGAAATCTGCAAAACAGGAACAGATAAGCCTGCAGTAAGAAATAACGGAGGAGGACACTTTAACCATTCTTTATTCTGGGAAATTTTAACTCCGGGAGGAAGCAAAGAACCTGTAGGAAATGTAAAGGCTGCTATTGAAAACTATGGTGGTTTTGATAAATTTAAAACAGATTTCTCTGAGGCTGCTAAAACAAGATTTGGTTCAGGATGGGCATGGCTGATTAAAAATGCAGACGGTTCAGTTTCCGTGTCTTCTACTCCTAATCAGGACAACCCATTAATGCCTGTGGCAGATGTTAAGGGAACTCCGGTTTTAGGATTAGACGTTTGGGAACATGCTTATTACCTAAACTATCAAAACAGAAGACCTGACTACGTTACAGCGTTTTTCGATGTAGTAAACTGGGATAAAGTAGAGGAATTATTCAACAAATAGTTGATCGTTTCCAATAAAAATAAAAAAAAGGATCAGAAATTTCTGATCCTTTTTTTTATTAATATCTTGTGACATCACTACCGCTCAAACCGTTCATTCGTAAACCGTATTTCCAATTGACGTAAGCGAAAACCTGGTAAAGTTTGTATTCAAACTTTAATCCGTAATTTTCTTTTGGATCATAGCTGATCGACGATTCGATTACATTCCTATATCTTCCTGTATTATAATAGGAATTCCATTCACTGACCAGAATTATATTTCTTGATTTTAAGTAAGACTCTGTGTATTGGTTCATCGGTTTTGCAATAGCATTTAAAAAATAATCATATTGAGTATCCAATACAGTGATATCCCACTCTCCATCGTCATTTTTGGCTGGTTTTATCTCAGATTTCTCTTTATCCGGTTTAGGTTTGTCCTGAGACAAACAGCTAAAAGGCAGACAAAACATGCATACTATTAAAATCAGATTTTTCATACTTATAAAGTTACGCAAAAAGTACTTTAGTTAGGGTTCCTTCTGAAGAATAACAAATGCTGGAAAATGGTCGCTATATCCTCCGGTAAACTGATCCCCATTCCAGGACCTGAAAGGATAACCTTTATAGTTTCCTTCTTTATTGACGAGATATGCGGGAGCATAAATTTCAGCCCTGTAAACAGAGTACTCTTTTGTTACCTGATCGGAAATAAGGTTTTTGGAGACAATGATCTGATCGAATAGGTTAGGTGCATCCTGATACGCCAGAGAAGCAACTCCTTTTTTGTACAGAGGATACATCAGATTCAGATAGGGGGTGTTGTCATTCAGATCTTTTGAATTGCCTACAGCTTTTAAGTGATTCTTTAAACTGGAACTTACCGGGTCGTCATTAAAATCTCCCATTGCAAATAGCTTAGTAGAAGGATCTGCTGCCCGTACACTGTCCATTTGTTGTTTCAGAAGTACTGCTGCGGCATTTCTCTTAGGTAATGAGACCGCTTCTCCTCCTCTTCGGGAAGGCCAGTGATTCATAAAGAAAGCTACTTTTTCATTGTCTAAAAAACCTGTTACCACCAGGATATCTCTTGTGTATTCTCTTTTTCCGGTCTCATTGAAAATTTTTAATTCCTTTTTTAAAGAGTTCGTAACCGTAAATCTTCTCTTCTGATAAATCAGGGCAACATCAATTCCCCTGTAATCATAAGAATTATAATGAATGATCCCATAATCATATTTAGCTAAAGCGGGTTCTTTGATAAGGTCCTGAATTACCTGCCTGTTTTCCACTTCAATAAGACCAACAACTGCGGGAGCTGTTTTTGTATACTGAGACCCAAGCTCAGAAATGACCTTTGCTTCATTGGCAAGTTTGGTTTTATAAACTTTAGTATTATAGTTTTTAGAGCTTTTGGGGGTGAATTCTTCATATCCGCTTTGATATCTCAGTGCTTTTTTTCCTTTTAACAAGCCATCACTCCACGGACCATCATACTTTTCAGCCTCCAGGAATCTGATTGAATCTAATGGGATACTCCGATGAAATGCAGGATTGCTTATTGCTTTAGTGCCATCAATATAATCAGCCGAAGGTATAGTATCAAATAAATTTTCCACATTCAAAAAACCTACTGCCGCTACCTTTCTTAGCTGGCCTTGCTGGGCAAAGGTAAACATTGAAAAAAAGAACATAAAAAGGCTTAAATTTTTTTTCATTTTGCGTCAAGATTAATAAGTAGACAATTGATTTATAACTCATTTCATCTTTAAATATAAGTAAATTTAAAATAATTGAACGGAGCGTTTAGCCGGATGCATTACAAAGCCGCAATATTAAGATAACATAATTTTAAAAGTATTTCAGATTATAAAAATTTGTTAAATTTATATTTCCCTACTTTTTTAACGCGTTGAAAACTAAGGGAAAACTATAAAAAATACATTTGCTTATGATTAAAAAATTATCATTAGTCTCTTTATTTACTTTACTTCCGGCTTCTTATTATTTCGCGCAGACAACTGTGTTTGCTTATTTAAAAGATGCAGATGGAAAACCTATTGAAAGGGCAGAAGTAGATTTAAAAGGGAATGAAAATGATGTTACGGCAGACAAGATCGGCTACTTTCAATTTGTCGATTTGCAGCCCGGACATTACCAGATTGTTATTACAAAATCGAATTACGAAACCAAAGTTATGGAGTTCGATGTGACTCATGATGAAAAGAGGAAAGATTTGGGGATTATTACCCTTTATTCTAATTTAACTAATGTTGATCAGGGTTTGGCTATCATAGACAGTGATAATGACGACGACGGTAGCGGCAGCCAGACCTCCACGGTTGGACTTCTTCAATCATCCCAGGATGTATTCAGCAGAATTGCAGCGTTTGATTTAGGTTTTTACTGGTTTCGGCCCAGAGGAATTGACGGACGAATGGGAGAAACTATGTTAAACGGAGTTTCTATGATCAAGTCTGATAATGGAAATGTAGATTTTGGAAATTGGGGAGGACTTAATGAAGTGACGAGATACCCTGAAATTTCTGCGAACCATTCCCCATCAGAATACGCGTTTGGGGGAAATAGTTCGGTCATTTACAAAAATACCAAGGCTAGTGAGTACAGGAAAGGGTTTCAGTTTACACAATCTCTTACCAATAGAAACTACAGAAACAGGACCTCCCTACGCTATAGCTCCGGGATGAATAAAAACGGGTGGGCATTTACAGTAATGGGAGCAAGAAGATGGGCGGAAGAAGGAATTCAGGAAGGAACATTTTACGATGCATATGGAGCTTATTTGGGTATTGAAAAGAAATTCAATGACAAGCATAGTATGACCTTCAATTTTATTGGAGCTCCTTATCGAAGATCGACAGCAAGCCCAAGTACACAGGAAGTATATGATTACAGAGGAGTACATTATAATTCCTATTGGGGATATCAGGACGGTAAACAAAGAAGTGAAAGAGTTAGAAAGGGTTTTCAGCCGATATTCCAAATCCAGGATTTTTGGAAAATTGACAAGAAATCAAGTCTCTGGACTTCTGTCTCGTATCAGTTTGGAAAGGATAGAGGCTCGCGCTTAGACTGGCAGAATGTACAAAATCCGTCACCTACATACTACAGGAATTTGCCAAGTTATTATGATTCCTTAGACCCTAATGCATCGGTTGCTGTAGGACCTGGTGGAACGATGACGACTGCCCAGGACGCATATCAGATATCTCTGGCAGCCTGGACTTCCGGAGATCCGGGAATTACTCAGCTTAATTGGGATGCTCTTTACAAAAGGAATGGGCAACAGGCGGCAGGAACGTATTACGGGCAGACGGGACGAAGGGCTTTATATTATCTGGTTGATGATGTAAGTAATGATAAGATTTTTAATGCTGCAACACACTTTATCCACAATTTTAATGATACAACTAAGTTCCTATTGAATGTATCATATCAAAATTATAAATCAGAACAATACAGGGAAGTCAAGGATCTTTTAGGTGCCGATTTTGTTTTAAATCGGGATCCGTTTGCGGCAACCAATCAACCGGGAAAATCAGGATTGTTTAATGATGGGGAAGAGAATGTAACGAAAAAGGTCGGATACAGAATGACTTACGATTATATTTTCAGAAGACAGGAAGTTAAAGTGAATCCGGGACTAAGGTTTGCAACCGGAAAATTTGATGTATTTGTTTCTGCTCTTGCAGGCTACTCAACATCCAGCAGGGAAGGATTATTCAATCATTATTTGTATAAAGAGTCTAAAGGGAAAGGTCAGGACTACAATTACTGGAATTATGGACTGAAAGGTCAGGTAGTTTACAAACTGAATGGCAGGAACTTTTTGGTATACAATGGAGCATATTATTCGCAGGCTCCTTATCTGGAAGATCTCTTTATCAATCCCAGAGTAAACGGATCTGTAGCGCCTAATATTCAGAATATGGTAATCAGTGCCAATGATATCAGCTATGTCATTTCTTCACCGTTTCTTAAGTTGAGGTTAACGGGATACTTGGTGAACACAAGCAATGAAACCACCGTGCAAAGGTTTTTTGCTGATGGTATTCAGTTAAGTAATTCTGATGACCAGGGAAATGAAACTATTGTACAAAGTGCATTTGTAACGCAGGTAATGACCGACGTTAAAAGAAGAAATTTGGGGGCAGAGCTGGGGTTAGACGTAAAGATTATTCCTACATTATCACTACAGGGGTTAGTAAGCCTTGGACAATTTACCTATGAGAATGATCCTGTTACCTATTTTGCTTCCGACGCTTCAGGTATTTTTTCTAATGGACTTTCTTATATGAATTTAGGAAAGGCTTACATTAAAAATTATCGTCAGGGAGGGACTCCACAGCAGGCTTACTCTTTGGGGTTCAGATATAATTCTCCCAAATACTGGTGGTTCGGTGCCAACTGGAATTATTTTGATGATAATTATTTGGATCCATCCGCTCTGATAAGGACAGAATCATTTGTTCAGAATAATGTTTCTTCAACTCCTTATATTAATCTTAGCGAATCTGAACTGAGAAGAGTGTTGCAACCCAATAAGCTGCCTTCTTCATTTTTTATCAATGCTAATGCAGGAAAATCCTGGGTCATTGGCAAATATTACGTTTTGCTTTCAGCTTCGGTTAATAATATTTTGAACAATAAGAGGTATATCACCGGAGGCTTTGAGCAAACAAGAAATGCCAAATTCCCGGATTTTGTTCAGGATACAGACAGGGAGTTTACTTTATTTGGCCCAAAATACTGGTATACACAGGGAAGATCTTATTTCATTAATCTTCAGCTTAGATTTTAATTTCTATCATCCTTTATTAAAAACAACAACAATGAATATAAAAAAATACTTTAGTATAGTAATGGGAGTGGTTTTGGCAGCTTCTGTTACATCTTGCGTGCAAAAAGATGATTGGGAAACTCCACCCGTTAAGTGCACGAATAAATTTCCAGCGGTTACGATGACTATGGCTGATTTTAAAGCCCAGGCTCCGTCGAGTGGTTATATTCTCATCAATACGGACCAGATTTTCGATGGTTATGTAGTGTCTTCAGATGAAAACGGCAATTTCTATAAAACGATTTCTTTTCAGGATAAACCTGAAAATCCTACCGTGGGATTACAAATTGAAGTAGATAGAGCAAATAATTATGCTGATTTCCCTGTGGGAGCCCATATCAGAATTAATGCAAAAGGATTAAGACTTGGACTTGACAGAGGAGTTGTGAAGATAGGCTCTGTGGATAATACTTATGCTATAGGAAGAATCCCGGGACCTTTACTGAGCAGATATATGTCTGGGGTATGTAATGGAAACGGACTTGATATTGCTACGTTAAAGCCTCTTGAATTGGCGAATCTGAAGTTGGCCCAGGATGCTAATTATCTGAATATGCTGGTGAAGGTTCCGAATGTTCAGTTTTCTGCTTCTGAGATGGGTAAGAAATACATAGATTATGTAGGTGGTGCAGGAGTAGATACTGATAGAAGTATCGTGGATGTCTTTGGAAATGCAACGAATATTAGAAATTCAGGGTTTTTTACTTCTGGCTCTGCTTTGATTCCTGAAGGAAAAGGGGAACTGACATTTGTAGTAAGCCGCTACAATTCTTCATGGCAAATGCTGATCAGAAGTTTGAACGATGTACAATTTACGGGGAAAAGGTTTTTCTTTGAAGGTTTTGATGGAAGTCTGGATGATAATTGGTTTGCTGTTAGTATCACAGGAGCGCAGGTATGGAATATTCAACAGTTTGGAAATCCAAAACCATGTGTAGTGATGAATGGTTTTTCCGGAGGTAATAATGTTAATGAGGACTGGCTGATTTCTAAACCAATTTCTTTGCAGGGCTTTACTTCGGCAGCTTTATCTTTTGAAACTGACGCAAGATATAATGGTAACCCACTTGAAGTTTTTGTTACTGAAAACTACACCGGAAATCCATCGACAACAAACTGGGTGCCTTTATCTGCAATACTGGATACAAATGCGGCTGCGTTTAATACCTGGACTTATTCCGGAGATATTAATCTTAATGCCTATGTTAATAAGAGTATTTCAATTGCATTTAAATATACCTCCACAACATCGGCAGCTGCCACCTGGGAGTTAGACAATGTTAGAGTAGTGGGTAATTAAAAAACTACAATTTCCATAAAAAAGCCACTACATCTGTAGTGGCTTTCATAATTTAAATTAACTCTTTAAAAAGATACTTCGTTCACTTCTTTCCCTCGTTGGAAATTCATTACTTTCTGACTTCCTTTATACGAGATAGTAACAATGTTACTCTGTTTTGGAAAGGCGCTTAGAAGGATCGTGTTTTTTATTTTCAAGGTATTGATATCTGAAACACCTCCGGTTTCAAAATATACCCATACAGTTTCTCCGCTTACCTGACTTCCTGTAAATGTTATTGTTTTTGGAGAGCCGTTGACGTACACATCAAAATTATTATTGACATATTTTTTTACTTCTGCCTCAAAACCTGCTGTGTTCGGATTTATCTTAATAGCATCGGAAATATGACTCGTATTCATTTTCGTGGTGAACTTCAATGTTTTGCTTCCATCTATATAATCAACCTTAGTCATTGAAGAGAAAAAGTCTACATACATAAAACTCATTAACATAAAACATGTTAAAATTCCTGATATATATAAAAGTTTTTTCATCTTAATTAATAAATTTACAATCATAATTGTTCGTTATAAGTGACAAATAATATGCCAACTAGAAGTTCACGTTTACCGCATACTTGTCGTAAAATGCTTTAATGTGTGCTACAGCCTCATCCGCAGTATCTACCACTCTGTAAAGATCAAGATCGTCTTCAGCAATCATCCCTTCTTTTAGTAAAGTTGCCTTAAACCAATCTAACAGTCCGCTCCAAAACTCAGACCCAACCAGAACAATAGGGAACTTTCCGATTTTGTTCGTCTGGATCAGCGTGATAGCTTCAGTAAGTTCATCCAGGGTACCAAATCCTCCTGGCATTACAACAAATCCCTGGGAGTATTTTACAAACATGACCTTCCTTACAAAGAAGTAGTCAAAATTCATCGAATAGGATTTGTTGATATAAGGATTAAAATGCTGTTCAAAAGGAAGATCTATATTTAAGCCGATAGATTTACCCTTAGCATTAAAGGCTCCTTTATTTCCCGCTTCCATAATTCCGGGACCCCCTCCTGTAATGATACCGAAACCTATTTTCGTTATTTTTTCTGCAATTTCTACGGCCATTTCGTAGTATTTGCTTTCGGGCTTTAATCTTGCAGACCCGAAAATGGAAACACAAGGGCCTATTTTAGCTAATTTTTCATAACCGTCTACGAATTCAGCCATTACTTTGAAAACCATCCAGCTATCCTTAGTAATGATTTCGTCCCAGGTTTTTTGTCTTAAACTGTTTTGTAGTTTTGTTTCATTAACATCAAATTCCGGATTTATTAAACTTTCGTCTCTGGTACCATCCATTTCCATTGCAAAATTATTTAAAATGTTTTTCGGCTTCTTTTACAGATTCTGGTCTTCCAACATCTATCAGCAGATTATTGTGTACAAATCCATGAATATGTTCGGTTTGCATTAAATCCAGATATTCTTCCATAACAGAAAATTTGCCTGTTCTTTTTATTTTTTCAAAGATAGAAGGGTTAATGCAATGTACACCGCTAAAAGCCAATGCTTTAAATCCTTTATTGAATTCTGCAAGCCTTTGTTCTCCGGTTTGTACATTAAGCCAGCCTCTTAAAACCATTTCATCATTGAAAAGTAATTTTCTCGAACTTTCCCTGTCCGAGACGGCTAAAGTAGCAAAATCTTTTATCTTTTTGTGATAACTTACAAGATCATTAATATTAATATCAGTAAGAATATCCGCATTCATGATTAAGAAATCTTCTCCATGATCAAGGAATCTTCTAGCAAAAATTAAACCACCTCCGGTTTCAAGCAATTCTTCACGCTCATCAGATATTTCAATATTGCAATTAAAGTTGTTATTTTCCTTTAAAAAATCAATGATCTGATTTCCAAAATGATGGATATTAATGACAAAATCATTAATTCCAAAACTTTTAAGGTATTTGATATTCCGTTCCAGTAGTGGAATTCCATTTACTTTTGCCAGGGCTTTCGGATGATGGTCTGTAAAAGGCTTGAGGCGTGTTCCTTTACCGGCAGCGAAGATTAGAGCTTTCATTTGTTATAATGGGTAGATGATTATTAAAATATACACTGAGTACATTAATTATTTATATAATTGATCGTTTATCATTTATGAATTAAGATGATGTTGCTCATCATGATGTAAGCTTATTTCAGTTCCCTGAGGATATTTTTCTTTGATAAATTCGGCTATTTTTATTGCTGAATATACCGATCTGTGCTGTCCTCCGGTACACCCAAAATTAATCTGCAGATTTTCAAATCCCCGGGAAAGATAATTATCAATATTGATGGATATAATTCCTTTTACCAATTCCAGAAATCGTGGCATCTCGGTTTCATTTTCAAGGAACTCCTGGACTCCTTTATCGCTTCCTGTCTGACTTTTATATTCCTCAATTCTTCCGGGATTAAGAATTCCTCTGCAATCAAAAGTAAAACCTCCACCATTACCGGTTTCGTCTTTGGGAATTCCTCCTTTCTTGTATGAAAAACTGTGGATGTCTATGTGTAACATAAGTATATATTTTTTATTTACCCTTTAAGATTTAGATGTGTTTTCTTAAGGCTTTACGGGTTTAAAATTGTGTTTATTTTTAAATGTACTTTCTCGTGATCTAATTGTTGTATTAATTTTTTGAGCTCAGGATATTCATTTATACCTTCCCAAGTTTCCGCGAAACGGATCACGTTTTCAATCCCCTGATTGATGCTTGATATAAAATGTGGCTTTCTCTGAATAAGACCTCTAAAACCGTATGCACCCAGAACCTGGAGAAATCTCATCATTTGAATAGGTTTTACCGAGTTTTTTAGTTGATGTTGTGTCTGCTCACTTTCAAATTGCTGAATATAAAATTCTAACATTTCATTTTTGAAATCTTCGGGAAAGTTTGCCTTAGCCTGAAAAAGAAAGGAAATAACATCATAAATAAGAGGGCCTTTCATTGCAGATTGATAATCAATGAAGGAAACATCGTTATTTTCGTTAACCATGATATTTCTTGCCTGAAAATCCCGTATCATTATTCCTTTTGGCTCAAGACTTTCAATAAGAGAGGCTATGGCCTTAAATTCTTTTAGTAGGGTTGACTTATGATATTCCAGCTCCAGGACATCGGCAATGAAATTCTTAAAATAATACAGATCGTGGATGACCGGAAGTTCGTCATAATTCTCATATTCAAATGTTTTGGTAAAATCTATTTCCCCACTTGTCCGTATTTGTAACTGAAAAAGCTTTTCTAAAGTCTGCCTGATCATGGCTTTTACTTTCACGGAAAGACCCTCTTTTGCAATAATTTCGGAGAGGGTGTGTTCTCCTAAAAATTCCTGAACATATGTTTTCCGGTCTTCGGAAATAATAAGAATAGCAGGAGTGTTGAGGTGTAAGTGAGAGAAAATATTTGAATAATAGAAAAAACTTTCATTTTCCTGAATATTTTCATTATAGGTAATAATATACTTTTTGTTATCTGCCTGCGCCAGAAAATTCACTCTCGCGGATCCGCTTTGAGCCAATGTGACGAACTCAGAAGATTTTTTACCTATATGGTTTTCAAAAAATCGTTGTGCGTTTTCAGAAGTCATAATATGGAAACAAATATACTAAATTAGAGTCTAATTTTTATCTTTGTATTATGCTAAAGGATTTTAAGCCGGTTTTAAGTATTCTGTTGAGGTTCATCATCATTTATGTGGTGTTGTTGTTGGGTTATCAGTTTTATCTGAACAGCTACAAGGAAATGGGGCTGGATCCTTTTTCAAGGATGATTGCTGAACAGGTGAGCTCTATTCAGAATATTTTGAAATATCCTACACAGCTGTATAATGACGTTGAAAAAGAACAGGTCTGGTTTTATGTAAAGAATGTTTACGTTACACGAATGGTTGAAGGATGTAATGCAATTTCCGTAATGATTCTTTTCGTATCTTTTGTTTTTGCTTTCTATAAAGGAGCTAAAACATTTATTTTTGTTTTGATCGGCCTTGTGATACTTTATGTGATCAATGTTGTTAGGATCGTAGGAATTAATCTTTTGGTCAGTGATTACAAGCAGTATGAAAAGATGGCCCATGATTTTCTTTTTCCTGCTGTGATCTATGGAACGGTAGTTATCTTGTGGCTTGTTTGGATTAAATTTTTTGCTTTAAAGAATGAAAATACTTAACTGGGTTTTAGTGATACTTGGAGTTGCGGGACTTATGAGTGTACGGGTATTTGAAAATAAGATCTTTTATGATCCTTTTCTTGAGTATTTTCATAAAGCCGATAAGACAATTGCTTTTCCTGCTTTTGATTGGGGAAAGCTGATTCTTGGGCATGTCCTAAGATTTCTTCTGAATTTATTTTTTTCCTGCCTTATTATTCATTTTTTGTTTAAAAATAAGACCTGGACCCTGCAGGGTGGAGTATTGATTACTATAATTTTTCTTATTACTTTTCCCATCTATCTTTATTGTATTTACGACAGGTTTGAAGTGGGATATCTTTTTTCTTTCTATATGAGAAGGTTTGTGATCCAGCCTTTGATTATACTTCTTATTGTTCCTATGTTTTATTACAGGCAACAATTATTAAAAAGAGCTTAGATATATCAGGCTATGTTGCCGTATGTTTAACCTCCAGTGTTATATTCTCTGTAGTCCATTCCACTCTTTTTACGAAATCCCTTTCGCGGACTGGGCAATCCATGATCTGGCAGACCGGGCATGAAATCGTTTTGCAGTCATCCATATGAAAATTAAATTCAATGGTACGGTTGATATTTTTTGCCAGGAGGATAATCACATTTTCCATTTCTTTATGGGCGTCACGAAGGCTATAATACCATGGTAGCGTAATATGTGCATCGATATGGAGCGAAGCTCCGAATTGCTGGATTTTCATATTATGTACATCAATCCATTCTGCTTTTCTGTTGTTTTCAAGAACTTGAACAATCTGGATCAGTATCTCGGGATCCTGCTCATCCATAATTCCGCTTAAAGACTTGCGGATGATCTTATATCCTACAAATATAATATAGGCTCCAAACACCAAGGCAACGACAGAATCTAGCCAATAGATCTTTGTAAAATAAACAACAATTAAACTAAGAACAACTCCCAGAGTGGTAATGGTATCAGACTGGAGGTGTTTTCCTGAAGAGATCAGAACCAATGAGTTATCCGCTTTCCCTTTTTTAATGGAAATATAACCCAGCAGATAATTGACCACTGCAGTGGCAGCAATGATTGCAATTCCCCAGTCCATTTTATTAAGCGTCTTACCGACGATTAAACTATTGGTACCTTCGTAGATGATCATAATACCTGCAATGGCGATTAGCGCTCCCTCTATTCCGGAAGTTACGAATTCAACTTTTCCATGTCCGTAAGGGTGTCCTTCATCTTTTGGTTTTGCGGCCAGATGGAGTGAATAGAGTCCCATAAATGCGCTGATAACGTTCACGACACTTTCCATAGCGTCTGAAAAAACAGCATCGGAATTAGTGAGTTTCCAGGCGATAATTTTACCGATGAACAAAATAACTCCAAAAACGGCAATTAATCTTTGAAAGCCTATTTTATTTTTATTCATATTCTTTAATCTTACTAGTTTGATAAAAAAAAGAATCTCAATTTTGAGACTCTTTTTTATTTTGTTAGTTTAAACTAAGTTTTTTGATACCAGGTATTCTGCGATCTGTACTGCGTTCGTTGCAGCGCCTTTTCTCAGATTATCCGCCACGATCCACAAATTGAGCGTTTTGGGTTGTGACAGATCCCGTCTTATCCTTCCTACAAAGACTTCATCTTTTCCTTCTGAGTCTAGTGGCATCGGATATCGGTTGTTTTTCACATCATCTATTACTATAACTCCCGGGGTTTCAGATAAGATCTTTCTTACTTCATCGAGGTCGAACTCATTTTCAAATTCGATATTCACACTTTCCGAATGTCCTCCCTGAACCGGAACCCTTACTGCCGTTGCCGTTAAATTAAAAGTATCATCCCCTAAAATTTTCTTAGGCTCTTTCATTAATTTAATCTCTTCCTTTGTGTAATCGTCATCACTGAAAACGTCACAGTGTGGTAAAGCATTTTTAAAGATCTGATACGGATATACCTTCGCTACGGAATCATCACCTTTAATTTCAGAATTTAACTGATCTACGGCTGCTTTCCCAGTTCCGGTCACAGACTGGTAGGTTGAAACAACCACTCTTTTAAGGTCATATTTCTTATTAAGTGGTCCCAGAACCATAACCAACTGAATGGTAGAGCAATTAGGGTTAGCAATAATTTTATCTTCGGCTGTTAAAACATTCGAATTGATCTCAGGAACCACCAGTTTTTTGGTAGGATCCATTCTCCACGCAGAAGAATTGTCGATTACAGTAATTCCTGCTTCAGCAAATTTGGGAGCAAATTCCAAAGATGTAGAACCTCCTGCTGAAAAAATAGCAATATCAGGTTTGGCAGCTATAGCGTCATTAATGCTTACAATTGTATATTCTTCCTGTTTATACTTCACCTTCTTACCAATAGATTTTTCCGAAGCTACCGGAATTAATTCTGTGACAGGGAAGTTTCTCTCCTCCAAAACTTTAAGCATAACTTGTCCAACCATTCCTGTTGAACCTACTACAGCTACTTTCATCTTAATGATTACAATGTTTAAGTTAATATATTATGCCCCGAAGACCCTTGTCCACGGGAACGCGAATGCAAATAAGCCAACCGCAATAAGTCCCATGATTACAATTCCTAACGAAATAGTATCATTGGATTTTACTTTTTTATTGATGATCGTCATCAATACGGCTGCAATCAGCATAGAAAATGGATGTTCCACATATTGAAATCTTAGGTCTGCATTTTTCATTACTGCTCCCATATCCAATCCTTTTATAAAGTTGGTGATCAGCATAATGATTCCAATCAAAAATTGAACGTGGAAGAAGATCATGGTGAAAAGAGTGGTCTTCTTTAAAAATTTGTTCACTTTTCCACTGAAGCCAAACATGGTCCCTAAAAGTGCAATAATAAATAGTGCTACCAAAAGAAGCTCAAGATACCCAAATCCTTTGTGGGCACTAAGTAAAATCTTGTAAAAATCCATATCCTGTTTTTTTCTATTTTTCTAGTAGACAAAGATAACAAAAAATCCCGGCCAAAGCCGGGATTGATATTTATAAAATCTAAATTTATATTATTAGAAGTTGAAAGATAAATTAGCAGACCAAGTTCTTCCGAAACCAAAGAATACACGGTTAGCTGTAGCTACACCTTTGTACATTCTTCCAGCTTCTTCATAAGTCTTTCCTTTGTCTGGGTCGTTATTAGCGGTAATTTTATCACTTCCGAAAATATTTGTAGAACCATCTTGGATATACGTCGTATCAAGTAGGTTGTAAATATTAAATCCTACAGTAAAGTATTGAGATGAATCTTTTAATTTAATTTTAAATGATGCTCCTACGTCAAGAAGATTAAAATCAGGTAATTTTAAAGCTCCTCTTTCCTGATTAGCAACAGTTGTGAAAGTTGAAGCATCTAATGAAGAGTATACTTTCCCTACATATCTCCATGTTCCATAAACGCTTAAGTTTTTAACAGGTCTGATGGTTGTTCCTAAAGATGCTGTAACTTGTGGAATACTATTGTTGCTGCTACCTCCTACTTTTACTCCATCTAAATATAAAGTGTTGTTACCACTCGCTCCTACAGGAGTAATAGGATTATTATTATCATCAAATGATGTTCCTGTTGCATTTCCTTTGTATTGGTAGTCACCATATGATAACATCCCTTGGAATTCTATAAGTTGAATTGGTTTATAGGTAGCCTCAACTTCTACTCCCATATGTACCTGAGTAATACCACTGATCTCTGAATATCCATTTACCTGGCTAACTCCAGTTGATGATGTTGGATCTGCAACATCGAATACCTGGTTACCTCTTCTCAACCATCTATCTCTCCATTCAGTTCTGTAAAGGTTTACACTTGCATTAAGTTTTGAAGATCTAAAACCATAACCAACTTCTGCAGAAAATATTTTCTCATTGGTTAAAGAAGGATTAACTACCTGGAAATTGCTTGGAAATACAGAGTTTAAGAAAGGTTGTTTACTGTAGTATCCAATATTTGCAAAAACATTGTGGTTGTCATTAATATTGTAATTAGCACCCCCCTTAATATTGTATCCAAATAGATTCTGGAATCCACTTTTTGTGTTAACAATCTGACCTGTTGTTGGATTAGGCTGTCTTGTTACACCATCTTTAACAAAGTTATCTATTCTTTGATAAGCTTGGTTTGAAACTGATCCTTGTACAAATGCAGAAAAATTGTCTTTTGCATATTCAACTTGAGCAAAGCCACTATACCAAAGTACTTCACCGTCGTTGCTATATCCTACTTGGTCCTCAATTGGAGCAGTTTTTCCTCCAAATGGGTTCCAAGAAAGGTTTTTATAATCGTATACTTTATTAACTACGTAAGGAGATACATTTTTGTTACCTGCTTCTTTATATCCTGAAGCTCCATAAAGATCAGAAACAACCTGGTAATGATACCCATAATAGTATCTGTCATCTGTACCAACGGAGAAGTTCCAGTTGTCATTGATTTTATGTTGGAAGTTTGCTAAAATACCATACCAGTTGTGAGAGTTAACACTTGCTCTACGGATTAAAGTACTTCCAGCCGGTGTAGCCGGATTATAAGGATTAACAGCTTGGTTAGCGGCAAAGATAGCATCGTAATCAAAGTGTCCCATATTATCATAGTAACCTGTAGCCGATTTTCCTCCAACTTTTCCTAAATCACCGGTTCCTCCACCTCTACCATTAGACATATATAAAACTGTACTTAGCTTAGACTTTTCACTCATCGTCCAATCCCAGTTCAACATCATTACGGGTTTAGCATAATAGTTTGATCTGTTCGCTAAAGGTACCTTATTTCCGTTAGCATCAGTATAATAACCGTAATCAGAATTATATTGTCTGTAAGGGCTACCGTCTTTATCCGGGTTATAATTGATGTAATTTTGAATTGTTGGAGCAAATGTTCTTTGATCATGCCATTGTGGGGATGAAGTCAACATAAACTGGAAGTTATGTTTTTTGTTTGGCTCCCATCCTAAAGCAAAATAATATGCATAAGATTCAAAATCTGTGTTTTCAATATATGTACTACCAGCTGTTCTGCTCATTAAGAATGAGGTAGACCAACCATTATCTGATTTTCCTGTATTGTATGCAAATGATGTTTTTAAGTAGTCATTATTACCAACGCCTAATCTTATTACACCTCCTTTCTTCATATCAGCTGCACGCGTGATAAAATTAATAGTTCCCCCTACAGAAGCTATCCCTAATTTAGAAGAACCTAAACCTCTCTGTGCTTGAACAAAACTAGTAACGTCAGCTAAACCTGTCCAGTTAGAGTAGTATACAGTACCTCCTTCCATATCATTTACAGGCATACCGTTTACCATTACTGCGATGTTTCGGGATTCGAAACCTCTCATAGTAATACCACCGTCTCCAAAACCACCTCCTGATTTAGTAGCGTACACTGATGGTGTAGTGTTTAAAATCTCGGTAAGTTCTTGGTTTCCTAATCTTTCGATAATTTGTGCTGCTTTAATAGTAGATGCAGCAACCGGTGTCTTTCTATCTTTAGCGATATCTGTTACACCTTGTAAAATTACCTCCTCAATGTCTTTAGACCTCTTAATCGTGTCCTGTGTTTCTTGAGCGTAATAAACACTAGCTGTAGACAATGTAATTACTACAGTCAGTATCGATTTGTTGATTAATTTCATAATCGTTAGTAATAGTTAGATTTAAATTTTATGCAAAAGTCGGTATTTAAATTTTAACCAATATTAACCCAATGTTAATTTTTAACGAATATTAAGAATTATTAATTTATTGATTTATAGCATTTTAGCTTTTTTGCCTGTTTTTATGTTAAAAAAATGCATTGCATAATACATAAAAAAGTAATATTATTTTTGTTAAAAATACAATGCTATTTCACGGCTTTGAGGCTTAGATCTATGTTTTTAGCCGAGTGTGTAAGGGCTCCGGCAGAAATGTAAGTAACACCTGTAGAGGCAATATCTTTTAGCTCATCACGGGTAATTCCGCCGGAAGCTTCGGATTCACATTTGCCGTTAATCATTTCAACCGCCTGCCTCATTGTTTTCACATCCATATTGTCGAGCATGATTCTGTCTACCTTTGCTTTAATAGCTTCTTCAACTTCTTCAAGATTCCTTGTTTCAACCTCTATTTTCAGTTTTTTCTTGTTCTTTTTAATATAATCTTTTGCCATTTTTACCGCATTGGTAATACTGCCATTATAATCAATATGATTATCTTTCAGCATGATCATGTCATAAAGCCCGTATCTGTGGTTGGTTCCGCCTCCTATAGCAACCGCCCATTTTTCACATATCCTGAAATTAGGAGTGGTTTTTCTTGTATCTAATAATTTGGTTTTTGTCCCCACTAATCTTGAATCCCATTCATGTGTAAGGGTTGCTATACCGCTCATCCTTTGCATGCAGTTCAGGATCAGCCTTTCTGTTGAAAGAATTGATTGAGCAGGTCCTGTAACTATGAAGGCAACATCTCCTACTTTGGCTGCCTCACCGTCTTTAATAAAGGTTTCAACTTTTAGGTTTTTATCGAAAGTTGTAAAGATAATTTCAGCTAATTCAACTCCAGCAAGGATACAATTTTGCTTAACCAGAAGTTGAGCACTTTGTTTAAGATCTTTTGGAATTGTTGATAAGGTAGAATGATCACCATCCTGGATATCTTCTTCCAGAGCAGATTTTATAAATGTTTTAAGTGCTTTATCTGTTACGTAGTTTGGCTTTTTCATGTTCTTTATACTTGGTTAAGCTAAATCTTTATTATAAAATGCCCCCTTATTTTCAGTCATTTCCATAGATTGGGTAATGATGAGATGAGCAACGGTTGTTAAGTTTCTCAGTTCGGATAATTGAGGGGAAAGAATAGAGTAGCGATAGATTTCATCTACAGCCGCGGCAATTTCATGGTGTTTTTGAAGAGCCATTTTTAAACGTCTGTTGCTTCGTACGATGCCCACCAGATCACTCATCATTTCCTGAAGTTGTTTTCTGAGGTAGCTTACAATAACCATTTCATCAATAATTTTCATTCCTTCCTCGTTCCATTCCGGAACAGCTTTTAAATCATCAAAATTAAAGTTGTTATCCTTTAAAAGCTCTACGGTTTTCATCGCTGCATTATGCCCAAACACAAGTCCTTCTAGTAAAGAGTTGGAAGCAAGTCTGTTAGCTCCGTGTAAGCCGGAGTTGGTGCATTCACCCACGGCAAATAAATTTTTGATAGAAGATTGTCCGTCTCTGTCCACTTCAATTCCTCCCATCAGATAATGGCAGGCGGGAACTACAGGAATTAATTGAGTGAAAGGATCAATGGCTTCTTCTTTGCATTTTTTATAAATATTAGGGAAATGGTCTAAAAATTTTTCCTGATTCATTTCCCGGCAATCCAGACCTACATATTCATCTCCGGAAATTTTCATTTCGTTGTCTATAGCCCTTGCTACAATATCTCTGGAGGCAAGTTCCTCACGTTCATCATATTTATGCATGAACTTTTCTCCTCTTTTTGTTCTGAGTTTTGCTCCATCACCACGTACTGCCTCTGAAATCAGAAATAACATTCCGTCAATTTTGCTATACAGGGCTGTAGGGTGGAACTGGTAATATTGCATGTTGGAAACATTTCCTTTTGCGCGGGCTACAAATGCAATTCCGTCACCTGTCGCAATAGTGGGATTGGTTGTGTTTTTATAAACATGGCCAGCACCTCCGGTTGCAACGAGTGTTATTTTTGAAGTTATTTTTTTTATGGTTTTGGATTTTTCATCCAAAATATATGCACCATAACAATGGATGTCTCCTTCATTTAATTCTTTTCCGGGAACATGGTGCTGAGTGATAATGTCAATAACGTAATGGTGATCGAGAATTTCGATGTTTTGACTGTTTTTGGCCGTCTGTAAAAGAGCTCTTTCTATCTCAAATCCAGTGATGTCTTTATGATGAACAATTCTGTTTTCTGTATGTCCTCCTTCTCTTCCTAAGGCAAATTCTCCATTTTTCATGTCGAATTGAGCACCCCATTCTACAATTTCATTAAACCTTGCGGGAGCTTCTTTTACCACCATTTCTACCACATCGCGTTTACTTTCTCCATCTCCGGCACGCATGGTGTCTTCAATGTGTTTTTCGAAATTGTCTTTCTTGAAATCCGTAACGACAGCTAAGCCGCCCTGAGCATATTTTGTATTGCTTTCATCTTCATCAGATTTTGTTACTATTATTATATTGGCATCAGGAAGTTGTTCAGAAACTTTAATTGCATAAGAAAGTCCCGAGATTCCGGAACCAATTATTAATACATCCGCTTTTATCATATGCTTGCTTTAAGACAATGGTCTAATCATTAAATAAATTTAAACAATTTTTCGTTTGGTTTCCGTACTTTTTTCATGTGCTGGAAATGATCTTCATCAGATCTGTAGCCCATTGCCAGTGTAACCGTTACTTTTTCTGTTTTCGGATCCAGATTTAGGATGTTTTCGATAAGATCTTCGCGAAACCCCTCCATGGGGCAAGTATCTACATTTTCAATAGCGGCAGCATACATTAGGTTGGCTAAGACTATATAGGATTGTTTTTCAGCCCAATTGAAAATTTCGTCATCCTTTTTTTGAACAATATGCTGGTTAATGCTCTTTTTGAAAGGATCAAGTGTTTCCAGTGGAATATTTCTCACTTCAGAAATGTGGTTAAAATAACCTCTTATATAACTTTCATCAATTGTTTTTTTAGAAACAATTACAATAAGGTGAGAACATGTAGAAATTTGAGATGGATTATAGAAAGCCGGAATAAGCTTTTGTTTCATTTCTTCGCTTTCAACAACTAAGATCTTGTACGGCTGAAGTCCCAAAGAGCTGGCAGACAATTTCCCCGACTCAAGAATGTTATGAAGGGTTTCCTGAGGAATAATCTCTTTGTTGAATTTTTTTACAGAATATCTTCTGCTTAAAGCTTCCAAATAATTCATAAGACAAATTTAAGAATTGAATATGAATAAAATGGAGTTATCAGGAAATATCTGTTTATAAATAATATGAAAAAGGATTGCTTCAAAAAATGAAACAATCCTTTTTTTATGTGAATACGGATATTATTCTCTATTCTTTACCAATATCCATCCGGAATATTTGATAGCGGTATTTTTTTTGTCGTTTTCATTCCATGTTACGGAAAACCAGTAGCTGCCAGTAGAAACTTTTCTGCCAGCTATCGTTCCATCCCATTTGTATTTATTGGATTTATCACCCTGATGGAGTTTCGCCCCATACCGGTCGAAAATACTGAAAACTAAATTTTGTTTACCGGACAGTGCGGAGTAATCGATAACATCATTCACTCCGTCGCCGTTCGGAGTGATCACATTGACCAGATTTGGAACGGTAACGGTAATATCTATTGGCTCACAGTCATAGGCGTCTTTTACAAATATATTGGCTTCACCTCGTGGTAAATTAGAAAAGACATTGGAATTTTGCCAGTTGATATTGTCCAACGAGTATTGATAAGGAGGTGTTCCTCCTATTACATTTACGGTTATGGTATTGCTGGAAATATCAACATTGTTGATGACCGGTTGTTCAGAAGGGTATACGGTTACATTCTGAGTAGCAGTACACTCACCGGTTTTTAATTTTACCCAGTAAACACCTACTCCCACATCAGTAATGCTCTGGGTTGTTGCTCCGGTACTCCAAAGATAGGATGCGAAACCCGGACCTGCGTCCAGAGTAGTTTTGTCTTCAATACAGATTATTTTGTCTTTTAAAACTGTAGAAAGAACAGGAGCGATCACCACTAGGGTGACTTTGGCTATCGCATAGCATCCGTTTGAGTTCGTAACTCTGATATATACAACACCATTAGGGGCAATATAATTTGCCGGTGTGGTGATTTCATTGGTTCCGTTCATTGCATCCGTTAGCGATGGATAATATTTTTTGGTTACCCCTAATTGTGTAGTTACCGAAGCGGCCGTCAGGTTGAAAGATGCTGTTGCAGGACTCGATTCAATAAAACAGGACCTTAGGGTAGCATCATTTACAGTGACAATGGGGGCTACTTTTAAGGCTATTGTAGCATCATTGTTATCGCATAATACCGACGATGGGTCTTTTATAACTACAGAAATATTGGTATCTGTGGTATACTGGAAATTTGTAGGATTTGGAATCGGGGTTCCGCTTCCTGTAATATAGTAAGTAAATGTATAATTGCTAGGAGTTGCTGTAAGTTGAGGATTAAATGTTGTTAAGTCTATATTTGCCATTCCGGCAAGGTCAGGACATATGAATTTTGTTATAGCTGTTTGTAGCAGAGGGATTTTGTCTACATAGACCTTTACATTTTTTATAGAGTGTCTCGATCTTGCCCCACCTGTAGAGGCTGAAAACCCAAAATAACCTACTGTCATGGCTGCTGCAGCTCCTGAAGGTGCGAAAGATTGATTAACGATTAAGTTTCCGTCAATGGTTATTTTTACGATCCAGTTGGCCGGAGCTGCAGGATCTACTTCTCCGCTTACCTCTACATGTTTGTAGGTTGTACCTTGGAAGGGTTGTGTGGCATTCAGATCAGGAGAGTGAAAAGAGCTTCCGGGAACATTAAAAAACTCAACATTGTTGGTGTCTGTAGTATTTGCAACCTGACCATATGCAACATGTACTTTACTCATTCCGGAAGTTCCAGTTGCATTGTTATATGTGTCAAATCCGGTAATAAAACCGATCGCATTTTGGGATACTCCCAGTCCGGAGCCCAGAATACTTGCAACAGGAGGGTTGGCGAGATACCAAAATGCAATTCCGTCACCTGTATAAGTCTGATTGGAATCCATTCTGAAATCAAACTCTACTCTCCATTTGTCACAATATTTCAGATTGATGGGTTCGTTTAATCTTATGGAACCTGATCTGTCATTGATATCCGGAGTCAACTGTACAAAATCGGTATTTACAACCGTTGGTGCAACCATTGTCCATCCTGTAGTATTCACAGGGTTTCCTGTTAATTGATAGGTTTGTGAGAAAATCATTACCGGGAAAAAAAGCAGAAAAAGGAGAGTATAAAAGGGTATAGTTTTTTTCATTGTTATAAAGGGTATTAGTTTTTTATGGTTTTATAAATCTTCTATTTTTTGGTAAAAAGAATCACTCCGGAAATAGAAGTGATTCTTTATTTTTTATATGGTTGGTTATTTTTATTAATCTCTGTTTTTTACCAGAATCCAGCCGGAATATTTAATCGCTGTATTCTTTTTATCGTTTTCATTCCATGAAACTGAATACCAGTAGCTGCCCGTGGAGACTTTTCTACCTGCTATTGTTCCGTCCCATTTATATTTATTGGATTTGTCACCCTGGTGAATCTTAGCTCCATACCGGTCATAAATATTAAAGACAAGGTTTTGTTTGTGAGCTAATGCAGAATAATCTATAACGTCATTTACTCCATCTCCGTTTGGCGTAATCACATTGATTATGTTCGGAACAGTTACGCTAATATCTATAGGTTCACAGTCATAAGCGTCTTTTACATATATGTGGCTTTCTCCCCTTGGAAGATTGGTGAATACATTAGAATCCTGCCAGTTGATATTGTCTAATGAGTATTGGTATGCAGGTGTTCCGCCAATAACATTGACCGTCATTGTAGTGCCAGATATGTCTACATTAGTAATAACAGGTTGTTCTGAAGGGTGGACGGTCACATTCTGAGTAGTGGTGCATTCTCCGGTTTTGAGCTGTACCCAATAGACACCAACACCTACATTGGTGATAACCTGGGTAGTCGCTCCCGTACTCCACAGGTAAGAAGCGAATCCTGGGCCGGCATCAAGAGTTGTTTTGTCCTCAATACATATTGTTTTATCTTTTAAAACTGTAGACAGTACAGGTGCTAGTACAACTAATGTAACCTTAGCAACGGAATAACATCCGTTTGCATTATTGGTAACTCTAATATAAGCGACACCGTTAGGAGCGATATAAGCTGCAGGTGTGGTAATTTCATTTGTTCCGTTTAAGGCATCGGTTAATGATGGGTAGTACTTTTTGCTGACGCCAGCTTGTGTCGTTACTGAAGCAGCTGTAAGGTTAAATGACGCTGTTGCCGGACTTGTTTCTATAAAACAGGATCTTAATGTAGCATCATTGACAACCACAACCGGGTTGATGGTGAGTGTAATTTTTGCCACATCTACACAGCCTTGTGGAGTAGTAACTCTTACATATACTGAACCGGCAGGTGATGCATAGGCTGCAGGGGTTACTATTTCGTTAGTTCCCGCATTTAGGTCTGTCAAAGACGGGTAATATTGTTTAGTAACGCCTGGAACAGTAGTAACGGCAGCTGTTGTCAGGTCAAATATTGCGGTTCCTGCATTATTATTGTTGCAGCCTGTTAATGTTACGTCATCCGCAGCAAAAGGAGTAGGATTTAGCTGAATAACCCCGTCGCCATTATCACATAAAGTGGAGGAGGGGTCTCTTACTACTACCGTAATTGTTGTGGGTCCGGAATATTGGAAATTTGTAGGATTGGCAATTGGAGTAGAGCTTCCTAAAACATAATAAGTGAAAATATAATTAGCTGGAATATTTACAAATTGCGAATTATATGAGGTTAAATCCACTGTCCCGTTTCCTGTCGCAGGATTAACACAAACAAACGGTGTAACGGTGCTTTGTAAAATAGGAACCTTATCCACAAATATTTTAGCATTTTTTATTGAATGTCTTGCACTGGCTCCCCCTGTGGCTGCTGAAAATCCAAAATATCCTTGAGTCATACCAATTGCTCCTCCTGAGGGGGCAAATGACTGATCCACAATTAAGACTCCGTCAATTCTTACCTTTATAATCCAGCTGGTGGGATTGGCAAGGTCTGTTTCACCATTTACCTCTACATGTTTATAGGTTGAGCCAACAAATGGCTGTGTAGGATTAAGATCCGGGGAATGAAATGTGCTTCCCGGAGTGTTGTTATATTCAATGTTATTGTTAAGGGAGTTGTTGGTTCCATATAAAATATGAACTTTACTCATTTGTCCTTCTGTAGTATTGTTGAAAATATCAAATCCTACCATTAAGCCCGATGCATTAGCCGGAATTCCAAGGCCTCCTCCTGAAACGAATCCTGTAGGAGGATTAGCTAAATACCAGAAGGTAAATCCATCTCCTCTTCCAAACTGTGCGGTTCCGTTTCCATCAATTCTGAAGTCAAATTCTACCTTCCATTTATCACAATATCTTAAATTAATAGGACTGGCTAATTTTATAGCTCCATATAAGTTTCCCTGATCAGCAGTAAGTTGTATGAAATCAGTATTTACATTTGCACTTGAAACAAGATCCCATCCTGTAGTATTGACGGGATTTCCTGAAAGTTGATAAGTCTGGGATAGAAGATTTCCGGGTAGGTTGGTTAAAAGAACAAAAAGGCAGAAGAGTAAAAGTTTTTTCATTTGGAGTGGGTGAAATAAAGATTTGTTATTTATTCATTTATTTAATTTCGGATGTTTTTCTTTAAAATAGTGATTTGTATTGAAAAGACCACTGCCAATGCTGGAGTGGTCTTTTTTTTGTTAGTCCCTATTTTTAACCAATACCCAGCCGTTATAGTTTGTTTGAGTATTGTTTTTGTCATTTTCGTTCCAGGAGATGGTGTACCAATATGTTGCAGTAGATACTTTTTTACCACTTGCGGTACCATCCCACTTGTAGTTTCTTAATTTGTCAGCTTCGTAAAGCTTATTTCCATATCTGTCGTAAACGATGAATACCAGATTCTTTTTATAGGCTAAAGCAGAATAGTCAATATAATCGTTTACATTATCCCCATTTGGAGTAATTGCATTAATCAGGTTCGGAACAGTGATTTGTACATCAATAGGATCACAGTTATATGAATCTTTAACAAATATTTTATGCTCTCCTCTGGATAAACCGGAGAATACATTAGAGCTTTGCCATGTTGTACCGTTTAATGAGAACTGATATGGGGGTGTACCTCCATTTACATTAATTGTAATCGTGTTATTGGTAATATCAATGCTTGAAATCACCGGTTGAGGTGCAGCTTGTACTTTTACAATCTGACTGGTGAAGCAACTTCCTGTTTTAAGCAGAACCGAATAGATTCCCACCGGAACATTTTGTATGGATTGAGTGGTTGCACCGGTGCTCCATAGGTAGCCGTCAAAACCTGGACCTGCATCTAATGTTGCAGTTTCGTCTATACATATTGTCTGGTCTTTAAGAACAGTTGATGGAACAGGAGGTAAAACAACAAGGGTAATTTTCACAATGGTGTAACAATTATTTCCATCAATTACTTTTACATAGACTACGGCATTTGTTGACACATATGCTTGCGGATTTACAATTTCATTCGTTCCGCCCATTGCGTCTGCTAAAGTTGTGTAGTATTTTTTTATTGCTCCGGCCAGTGGTGTTACATTGGCAGTGGTCAGGTTAAATAAAGCGGATGTTGTATTGGTGTCAATGAAACAGGAGCGAATAGTATCATCATTAGCGACTACTTCAGGAAGAAATGCCAGCGTTATCTGAGCTGTTCCTGTACAACCTTGTGGTGTTGTCACTTTTACATATACGACTCCCGGAGCAGATATGTAGTTTGAAAAGTTAGTGATTTCATTGGTTCCTGCGTTGAGGTCAGCCAGTGTTTTGTAATATTTCTTAACGGCTCCCGGTACTCCCGTTACAGCTGCAGTACTTAGGTTAAATGTTGCTGTCCCGGCTTTATTGTTGTTACAAGCGGAAATAGTTACATTATTTGCTGTAAAAGGCGCCAGAACCAACTGAATCTTTCCGTCGGGATTATCACAAAGGACACCTGCATTGTCTTTAATAACAACAGAGATTGTTGTATTGGTATTGAATTGATAGTTGGTGGGGTTGGCAATAGGTGTTGAACTCCCTAGTACATAGTATGTAAATGTGTAATTGGCAGGGGTATTCACAAACTGTGAATTAAAGGTTGTAAGATTGACCGTGCCATTTCCTGTTGAAGGATTCGGGCATAAGGATTGGGTAACTGAGTTCTGTAAAATAGATACTTTGTCTGTATAGATTTTTACATTTTTTATGGAACTTCTCACTGAAGCGGCTCCCGTAGAAGCTGAGAATCCAAAGTATCCCACTCCCATTGAAGCTGCAGCACCTGCAGGTGCAAATGATTGATTAATGACTGATGTTCCGTCAATTTTCAGGTTGATAATCCAATTGGCCGGAGTAGCAGGATCCACCTGCCCGGTTACTTCCACATGTTTGTAAGTAGCTCCCACCAAAGGAATGGTAGACGTAAGATCAGGTGAGTGAAAGGAGCTTCCGACAGTATTGAAATACTCAATATTATTTGTGTCAGTAGTATTTTGAACCACACCATAGGCAAGATGAACTTTATTCATCTGTCCCCCTGTAGTATTATTGTAGAGGTCAAAGCCGATCATAAGGCCGATTGCATTTTGCGGAATTCCCAGACCTGAACCCAACTGGCTGGTTACGGGAGGATTTTGTAGATACCAAAATGCAAAACCGTCTCCTCTTCCCGACGACGTTCCGTTACCGTCAAGTCTGAAATCAAACTCGATTCTCCATTTATCACAGTACTTCAGGTTGATAGGATCATTAAGTTTGATTGCTCCTGATTTGTTGGTGAGATCATCAGTCAGCATAACAAAATCTGTGTTAACTACGGCAGAAGGAACAACTGTCCATCCTGTCGTATTCACAGGATTTCCGGTGAGCTGATAGGTTTGGGAAAAAAGATTTCCGGATAAACAGGATAAAAGTATAGTGAAATAAAATAGTAGATTTTTATTCATTAATTAGGATGTTTAAAAATTGGACATGTAAATATATTAAATCCTAAGTAATAAATATGTGTTCAGTGTTAATTTTGCAGAAAATATTAATGATTTTTTAATAAAAGTTAATTTGGATAGTAAAATAACTAAATTATTTAACAGAATAATTGAATTTGATAATGGGGTGCTTTTTGATTCTTATTCGTTAAAATAGAGAATTGTTTTCAATATTCTCAAAATAGGTGTCTATTTCTAAATCAGAAGAAGCTGCAGCTGCAACCGCCAGCTTATCACACAGCTCATTTTCAAAATGACCGGCATGCCCTTTGATCCAATGCATTTTAGGAGTATATTGATTGTAAAGAATAACAAACCTTTTCCAGAGATCGGGATTCTTCACATTTTTCCACCCTCTTTTTATCCAGCCGGAAATCCAGTTTTGGTTGATCGCGTCTGCTACATATTTACTGTCTGTAAAAACATGGATATCATTTTCTGTTGACTTTAGCTTTTCCAGAGCCGTAATTACTGCCAGAAGCTCCATCCTGTTATTCGTTGTTTTACGGAATCCTTTAGAAAATGTTTTTTGATAGTTCTTTTCCGGAACACGCATGAGAATTCCATAACCTCCTTTTCCGGGATTTCCACTGCATGCTCCGTCTGTATAAATCTCAATTCTCAAAATTTCAGAAATTGTCTTTTCTTATCAGTTCAACATCATTAAAAAGGGAAGTCGTCATCATCATCAAAATCATTCATCGAAGATCCTGACAATTGGGAGTTGTCCGGAAGATCAAATGCTGCCCCTGGCTGAATGGTTGTTTTTATCTTATCAAAACCACTAGGTTCATTCGAATTAAAACCTGACGGATATCCTGGATTTCCGCCCGTTGCTGCTTCGATATCTCCGAATTTTGCAAAATGTTTAAGGAAAGATAGTCGTACATCGGCAGTAGCACCATTCCTGTGTTTTGCAATAATAAGCTCAGCCTGATTTTCAGTCGAAGTTTCCTGGCCTTCTTCATCATTATCCCAAACCGTGATCTTATAATATTCAGGTCTGAAGATGAAAGATACGATATCAGCATCTTGCTCAATCGCTCCCGATTCTCTAAGATCTGAAAGCTGAGGTCTTTTCCCCGGACGTGTTTCCACACTTCTTGAAAGCTGGGAAAGTGCAATAACAGGGACATTGAGTTCTTTTGCAATTGCTTTTAATGAACGCGAGATCATAGAGATTTCCTGTTCACGGTTTCCTGTCCCTTTTCCACCTCCTCCTGCGGTCATAAGCTGAAGGTAGTCGACCATGATAAGCTTTACACCATGCTGCATTACAAGTCTCCGGCATTTTGCCCGGAAATCGAATATAGAAAGTGATGGGGTTTCGTCAATGAAAAGCGGAGCGTTTTCCAGTTCGGATACATTGGAAAACAATCTTTGCCATTCTTCATCATCTAAGGTTCCCTTTCTTAATTTTTCAGAAGAAATTCTGGTTTCAGAAGCAATCATCCTTGTAATAAGCTGAACAGATGCCATCTCGAGAGAGAACAGCACCATTGGGATTTTATATCCTACCGCAATATTTCGAGCCATGGAAAGAAGGAATGCTGTTTTTCCCATCGCAGGACGAGCCGCGATAATAATAAGGTCGGAATTTTGCCAGCCCCCGGTTTCTTTATCCACATCCCTAAATCCTGAGGGTACTCCGGAAAGTCCTTCTTTGTCTTTCAGGGATTTAATTGTATCAATAGCCTGCTTTACTAAAGAATTTGCAGTATCAAAGCCTTTTTTGATGGTCCCGTTGGTGATTTCAAAAAAAGATTGTTCTGCTTTATCCAGCAGCTCAAAAACATCCGTGGATTCTTTATATGAAGAGTCTATAACGTTTGCTGAAACATTAATCAGACTTCTCAAAATATATTTTTCTAGGATAACACGAACGTGATATTCTATGTGAGCTGAGGAGCTTACTCCCATGGTGAGATCAATAATATAATGATCTCCTCCTGCTGAATTTAATTTGTCTTCCTTTTTTAGGTCTTGTATAATAGTCATTAAGTCAACCGGATGGTTGGCTTCATATAATTTCAAAATGGTAGCAAATATCACCTGATGTCTGGGATCATAAAATACCTCAGGAGTAAGAAGGTCGATGGAATGGTCAAGACCTTTTTTATCAATTAAAAAAGTTCCTATAATCAATCTTTCAAAATCCACTGCATTAGGAGGCATTTTTCCATCTGCAATTGACAATTCTTTCGCAAAATTTCCATGCGTAAGAGATGATAATGTTTCTTTCTGCGCCATTGTGCAAAGATAGTTTATTTAAAAAAAAATTAAAAAATAGTAATCAACAAATTATTCTTAAGGGTTATTAAAATACCACCAATAAAAGATAAGCAATGTTAATAAAAAAATCACCTCGATTTTGAGGTGATTTTTTAAATTCTATTTATAATTTCAATTATTCTCTATTTTTTACCAATATCCATCCACTATAATTCGTTTGAGTATTATTTTTATCATTTTCATTCCAAGAAATGGTGTACCAATATGTTCCGGTAATCACTTTTTTACCGCCGGTAGTTCCATCCCATTTGTAGCCTCTCAGTTTGTCAGCTTCGTACAATTTATTTCCATATCGGTCATAAACGATGAATACTAAATTTTTCTTGTATCCTAGCTCAGAGTAATCTACGTAATCATTTACATTATCTCCGTTAGGTGTGATGGCATTAATTAAATTAGGAACTGTCACTTGAATATCAATCGGAGTACAATCAAAAGAATCCACTACGTATATTTTGTTTTCCCCTCTAGGAAGTCCGGTAAATACGTTAGAATCCTGCCAGTTGGTACCATCCAGTGAATATTTGTATGGTGGTGTTCCTCCTGAAACATTTACAGTAATTGTATTGTTTGTAATGTCTACACTGCTGATCACTGGTTGTTGGGAAGCCTTTACACTTACTTGCTGTACTGTATAGCAAATTCCTGTTTTAAGTTTTACCCAATAACTTCCTATCGCAACGTTTTGGATAGATTGTGTTGTTGCTCCTGTGCTCCACTCATATCCGTCAAAACCAGGCCCCGCATCCAATGTTGTAGTATCTTCAGGGCAAATTGTAACGTCTTTTAAAACCGCCGATTTTACCGGAGGAAGAACTTTAAGGGTGATTTTAGCAATAGCATAACACATATTTGCGCTGAATACTCTTACATAAACATTTCCATTGGCAGAAACATAAGCCGTAGGATTAGCAATTGGATTGGTTCCGCTTACCGCATCGGCCATGGTTTCATAAAATTTCTTCGTGATGGGTGTCTGGCTTGATACGTTAGCTGTTGTTAAGTCAAATTTTGCTGTTGTAATATTGGTGTCGATATAGCAGGATTCAATTTCTGCATCATTCACCACTACTACCGGAAAGAATTTCAAGGTGATTGCCGAGTCGTCTGAACAGTTTTCAGGCGTTGTTACTTTTACATATACTGTTTTTTCTCCTGAAACGTAAGCGGCAGGATTCATAATCTGGTTGGTTCCTGCATTTAAATCGTTCAATGTAGGATAATATTTTTTTGTCGCGGTACCAGAATATGTATTGGCCAACGTCAGGTTGAATGTCCCTGTCCCCGCACCATTATTATTACAAGCATAAATGGTATCGTCACTTGCCACAATGTTTCCCTGCCTGAATTTAAATTTCCCTGTCTGGAAACAGCCGTTAATCGGATTGTTAGGGTTATTCGGATCTGTATATTTTAATCGGTAGTAGTAGATCGTTGTAGCATCTACCATCGTAGGGCTTGGTAATGGGTTTGATCCCGTTATCGCATCATTTACATTATCATGATAAGTAACGGTAAAATTTGCATTTCCATTTAGAATCCCTGTTGTTAATGAGTTGAAGTCAAATGAAGTTGGCAAAGCACACTTCAGGATTTCATTTGGAGAATCCGGAGTAGGACCAGGTACCCCAGGTGTAATAAATGGATTCGGTGTTACTGCCGGATCATTAAATGCTGAAGTTAAAGTAGCTGTTCCACCCCACGTCATGGAAAAACCATGTGCTGTGTGTGAGTAATTATCAACAATCAAATAATAAGTTTCTCCGGCAACTACGTCCATATATGCACTCATAGCCTCATCAGTGTTTGTGCCGGTAAGTGTGAGACTTAAACCAGTTGGTCCGTCTGCAGGAGAATAATTACATCTGATTGGTGGGCTTAAAGCGCCACATGTTTGATTAGGACCATAAACACCAAAGTCATAGTCATCAGAATACTGATTAGGAGTAATAAGGAATGTTAAAGTTCCTGAAGTGGCTATGGTAAAAGAATACCAAACACTATAATGCTCGTCAGTGGCCAAACATCCCATTAAGTCTTCCTGAATATTACCATGACCACTAGGGGTGTAGGAAATATCAGAATTTCCACATACGGGAATTGCAGTGATACAGTCCGACTGTGAAAAATATATTTGATAAGTAAATAAAATAAAAAGAAGTAAGAATTTTCTCATTTTAAAATGAATTTAATGTAACAAAAATAGCGAAAATAACAAGATAATTGGATTATAGTTCGCTCGAATTAATAAAAACCGCTTAAAAAAGCGGTTTTTATCAAAAAATATGACTATTCTCTGTTTTTTACCATAATCCAACTGGAGAATTTGATAGGTGTATTTTTCTTATCATTTTCGTTCCATGTCACAGAATACCAGTAAGTTCCTGTTGAAACTTTTTTGCTTCCGTTGGTAGTACCATCCCATTTGTAACCATTCGTTTTGTCAGCTTGGAATATTTTTGCACCGTATCTGTCATAAATACTTAATATCAGGTTTTGCTTTCCTGCCAGTGCAGAATAATCAATCACATCATTCACACCATCATTATTAGGAGTGATCACATTGACTAAATTAGGAACAACCACATTGATGTCAATCGGTTCACAATCATAAGAATCTTTAACATAAATATGATTATCTCCTCTTGGTATATTATTGAATACATTAGAATCTTGCCAGTTGATGTTATCCAATGAATATTTATATGGCGGAGTACCTCCGATTACATTTACAGTAATCGTATTTGTTGCTATATCAACATTAGATATAACAGGTTGCTCAGACGCATAAACTGTTACAGTTTGGTTGGTAGTACATTCCCCGGTTTTCAATTGTACTGAATAAGTACCAACAGTTACATTACTGATGGTTTGTGTCGTAGCACCTGTGCTCCATAAATACCCGTCAAATCCAGGTCCTGCATCCAGTGTAGTTGTGTCTTCCATACAGATTATTTTATCTGCAAGGACTGTAGATTTTACAGGAGGCAATACGATCAGATTTACTTTTGCAACAGTATAACAATTATTTGCATTGATCACTTTGATATAAACCACACCATTCGGTGCAATGTACGGAGATGGCGTAGTGATTTCGTTGGTTCCGTTAACAGCGTCTGTCATGGATGGGTAATACTTTTTAGTAATACCCGGCTGTGTTGTTACGGAAGCGGCTGTAAGATTGAAAGATGCCGTTGAAGGATTCGATTCAATGAAACAAGATCTAAGGGTAGCCTCATTTACCACGACTACAGGATGGAATGCTAAGGTGATTTTTGCAGTGGTAGTACATCCAGCTGTAGAAGTTATTAAAACATATACTGGTCCGCCTGCTGAAGTATACTGATATGGATTTGTGATCTCACTAGTCCCCGCGTTAAGATCCGTAAGGGTAGGATAGTATTTTTTTGTCACGGTTGGGTCGGCAATTACAGCAGCAGTGGTCAGGTCGAATATAGCAGTACCCGTATTGTTGTTATTACATTCTGTTAATGTGACGTCAGTTGCGGTAATGGCCCTTTGTATGAATTTAAATTTACCCGGAATTCTACACCTGTTAATTGCGGTCGCAGGAGCGCCGGGAACTGCATAGGTGATTGCATAATAATATACGTCTGTCGTATTAACCGGTATTGGAGTTGTTATTGGGCTATTACCGGATATAGCATCATTTGAATTTTTGTAATATGATACTGAAAAATTAGGATTGTTATTTATAATTCCTGCAGATAATGTAGTGAAATTAAAAATTGCAGGATTTTCACATATAATAACTTCTCGAGGGTCATTGGGATTTGCCCCCGGGCTTCCCGGTTCCATAAAAGGATATGGTTGGTAAGCACTATTAAAAGGAGAGACTAAAGTAGCTGTTCCTCCCCATGATAATACAAAACCGTTGACACTGTGAGAAAAATTGTCAACAATAAGATAATATGTCTGGCCGGCTACAACGTTCATATGAGAGCAGAAAGGTGGGCCTATTGCGCTTTCTGATGTACCGGTAGCTGTCATGTTCAGTCCTGTAGGGCCGGGAGTACCAGAATAATTACACCTTATGGGAGTTCCTAAATTACTACATGTAACATCCGGACCGTATACGGCCCAATCATAATCGTCACTAGGGTCATTTGGATTTATATTAAACGTTAGTGTACCTGATGAGGCGATAGTGAATGTATACCAGATTGAAAAGTGCTCAGTGCTAAGGCAACCTCCTAAGTTTTCAAGTACATCTCCGGGGCCTGTAGGAGTGAAAGAAATAGGGGTGTTTCCACAAACCTGAACATTTCCACCACAATCAGAGCTATTTTGAGCAAAACTTATCTGAGATATAATTATCAGAAAAATAAGTAGAATTTTTTTCATTTTGATCAATTTTAATTTTTTACTTGAATTAACTGTCTGCCCCATGTAGGTGAAAGTTTACCCGTAGAATTTTTACTGTTAAATCCACTTGCTGCTTCTGCTAGTAATTTTTCAGCATCAGCTTTGTTGCCCGATTTTTCTTTTAACCTTGCCTTTAGAATTGCGAGTCTGGGATTGTTTGGTGAAGTTGCTTCAACTTTTGCAATAGCTTTTGCAATGAAGTCCATGTCTTGTGGGTCCTGAGATCCATTGATCTGCATTTTTTGAAAGTATATCAATCCAAGTAAAATATTAGCTTCTGCATTGTCTTGCTGGGAACTGAGCGCTCCCATGGCAAATTTTCTGGCAAGAGCATTGCCTCCTGGAAGATCTTCATGAACTGTTTGATTCAGTTGAACTTCTATTTTAAGATACATGGATACAGCAGCGTAATAATAAGCTTCCCATCTGTCAGTAGTTTTAGTTCCGGTAAATTTGGAAAACTTTTGGAAAAGGTTGTCGTAGTCGGCTTTTGTTTTAGCTGTATTTACTTGTGATATAGATTGTTGGAAGTCTTTTTCTGAGTAGGTTTGGGCGTTTACCCAAAAGCCAGCCAAGAAGAAGCCTGAAATTAGTAGAAATTTTTTCATAAGGGGGGATTTTATACGACAAATATAAAAAATTATTAAATTTTAATTAATGTTTTTAAGTTTTATTTAATATAACGTGGGATATGTGTTTAATATTGCATTTTTCGTAGCTTAGGATTCGTACTTCCGACAAGTAAGGCAATAAGAACCGTCATACTTCCTCCGAATACTACCGAACGGACCACGCCCAGTAGTTTTGCAGATAACCCACTTTCAAATTGTCCCATTTCATTGCTGGACATGATAAAAATTGAATTAACACTGAGTACACGTCCCCTTATATGATCAGGTGTTTTCAATTGTACAATGGTTCCACGAATTACAACGGAAATACCATCCAGCATTCCACTCATCACTAAAAACATAAATGATAACCAGTATATATGAGAGAGTCCGAATCCTATAATACAAAGCCCGAATCCGGTAACCACACCAAGTAATATTTTTCCCTGGTTTTTTCTCAGTGGAACAATGGAGAGAATGGTGATGATGCACATAGAGCCAATATCTGATGCTGCATTAAGAAGCCCGAAACCTTCAGCTCCCACCTTTAATATGTCGGTAGCATAAACAGGGATCATGGCTACGGCACCCCCAAACAGTACGGCGAACATATCCAGACATAATGCTCCTAAGATTTCTTTAGTTTTGAAAATATACGAAATACCTTCCCTCATACTTTCCACAACATTAATATTCCCTTTTTTATATTCAGAAAATTGTTTTTTCAATTGCCAGAAAAATAACGAGGCGATAAAAATGAGCAGGATGATGACCACAAGAGTCCATTTTACGCCAAAAAAACCAATAAGGAAACCTCCTATGGCGTGACCACAAACAGAAGAGATTAGAAATGTTGCTTGATTAAGGGTGACAGCATGAGGAAGATTCTCCTTTTTTACAATCTTAGGAATCATCGAGGGAACGATGGGACCAATAAACGCTCTTGCAATTCCCGTAAAAAAAATCACACTATAAATAAAATAGGTGATCTGATGCCCGCTAAAATGCATTTCAACATTGAAAAAAGCTGGAATAAGCAGGAGCCCGATGAGAAAAATATAAGCATAGTTGCAAATGAGCAAGAGTCGCTTTTTTTCATTCATATCAATTACATGTCCTGCATATAATGCGCAACTGACTGCCGGAATTACTTCCGAAAGACCAATTAATCCTATTGAGAACGGATCTTTTGTTAACTGGTACACCCACCATCCCAATAAAGTGGCAAGCATTCTGAAGGCTAAAACAATGAAAAATCTTCCGGTAAGTAGATTTCTGAATTCAATATTTTCTAAGGTTTTTAAGGGAGTAAAGGAAATCATACGCAAAAGTAGCTCTAAATATTTATTTAGAGCTACTGAGAAGTTGATTTTTCAAATGATAAATCAAATGTATTTTGAAAGATAAAATCTATTTAGTCTGCCCTTGAAGCACTCACAACGATGGCCGCAGCCGCAGCTGCACCAATAAGAACTGCTCCTCCTGTTACCCTTGCTCTTGATCTGTCTTTTACGGCAGCAACATTGGATTTTGGAATAATTACTTCTGTACTGTCTTTTTTACCTACTGTTCCTACGATATTATCACCCTGGATATTACGGAATAACATTTTTTGTTTTTTAGAACCGTCTTTCATAGTGACAATGTATATTCTTCCCGCTTCCAGATTAGAGTAATTATTTTTTGAAATATCTTCACTGTATTTTGTAGTAGCACATGAAGAGATTAAAAATAAAGAGGTAAGTAAAGATGATTTTAAAAGTACAGATGCTTTCATTATTTTTATTTAGTTTTTCAAATTTATAATTTTTTTTGAATATTTGTTTTTGGAATTGAAAAAATGTGATTATAATTTATAAATTTCCAATAAATCAGCAATTTTTCTGTCATTTGCCAATCTTGGTATTTTATTTTGTCCTCCCAGTTTGCCCTGAGATTTTGCATATTCCTGGAATGCATTTTTTTTCAGAAGCGTAATGTGCAGCTTTTGCAAGATGTTTCCTGAAATAAGATCATCATAGTAGGTATTACGTTTG
Source organism: Chryseobacterium sp. Chry.R1 (assembly GCF_039645525.1). Lineage (NCBI taxonomy): Bacteria > Pseudomonadati > Bacteroidota > Flavobacteriia > Flavobacteriales > Weeksellaceae > Chryseobacterium > Chryseobacterium sp. Chry.R1. Next base: position 741,951 of record NZ_CP151793.1, on the reverse strand, counting down.
CGTAGCTGATTATCCAGCTCATCCTTGAAAAGCTGAAGGTTTACAGGTTCTTTTTCGAATTCGATCAGCCATTCATGATAAGGGAGTCCTTCAATGGGAGTTACCTGCGGAGCGAGATGGAACTCTGTAATCTGAGCGGGAAACTTTTCTAAAGTGGCTTTGATGGCTTCCTCTACTTCGTAAGCTATGACATGTTCTCCAAAAGCGGATGTAAAATGTTTTGTTCTACCGCTTACTAAGATCCGGTGAGGATTTTTGCTGATAAATCGCACAACATCCCCGATAGAGTAAGCCCACAGTCCGGAATTGGTTGTTAATATCAAAGCATAATCCTTATTTAGTTCAATATCCTTTAGTGTTAATCTTCGGGCATCCGGTTTCCCGTATTCCTCTAACGGAATGAATTCATAAAAAATACCATGATGGGTAAGAAGGAGTAGCCCTTCTTTGGTATAGCTATCCTGAAACGCAAAAAAGCCTTCTGAAGCAGGAAAGGTTTGAATGATATCAACCGGTCCGCCCAGAAGATCCTCCATTTTATCACGATACGGCTCATAGTTTACTCCTCCGGTAACAATGAGCTGAAGGTTTGGAAAAAGCTGTTTGATCTTTTTACCATGCTTTTCAGTAAGCTTTTCAAAATACATAATGAGCCATGGCGGAATTCCCGATATCAGGGTCATGTTTTCTTTCTCTGTTTCTTCTACAATTTTATCAACCTTGGTTTCCCAATCTTCAATGATATTCGTTTCCCAGCTTGGGAGACGATTTTTTTGCAGATAGTTAGGGATGTGGTGGGCTACAATACCTGAGAGACGTCCTGTCTTTATTCCATACACTTCTTCAAGAACAGGGCTTCCCTGCAGGAAAATCATTTTTCCATTGACGAAATCAGCGTTTTTTTTCTGGGAAATATAATGGAATAATGCACTTTGAGCTGCTGCTACCTGAAAGGGCATTCCTTCTTTTGAAATGGGAATGTATTTTGATCCTGAAGTTGTTCCCGAGGTTTTGGCAAAATATTGGGGTGTTTCAGGCCAAAGGATATTTGCTTGTCCTTTTTTTACCCGTTCGATGTAAGGCTTTAAATCTTCATAATCGGATACAGGTACTTTTTCCTGGAAGTCTTGTACAGACTGAATATTTTCGAATTGATGTTCTCTTCCAAAAAGAGTCTTTTTTGCAGTATCAATCAGTGATAAAAGCAATTTTTCCTGATCCTTTTCTGCATTCTTTTTGAATTCTTCGGCTTTTTGGACATGTTTTTTTGCCCAGGCCAGTGCTATATTTTTCTTTAGGAAGCTTAACATGGTTCAAATTTATAAATAACTAAATAATCTGAGAATACTTTTATGGAATATGAAATAAAAAAAACCGATGATAGCCTCATCGGTTCTTCGAAATTTGATTATGAAAATAACAACTATATGTTGAGTTTATTTGTTGGCTTTATACCTTTTATCTGGTGTGCCATCTTTTTTTAAATGTTTGTTTGCTTTGTATCTTTTATCAGGAGTTCCGTCCTTTTTCATTTTCATTCCATTTGACGTAGCAGCAGATTTAGTTTCAGTGGCTTTCAATGCTTTTGGCGCTTCCTGAGCTTTCAAAGTTTTCGGAGCCTGCTGAACAGTTTTAGTTGCAGTTGCCGGAGTTGTTTGTTGAGCAGTTGCAAGACCTAATCCTAAGATTAATGACATTGCGGTTAATAATTTTTTCATAGAATTACATTATTTTGGTTTTGTTGAGTAAAGGTATGCAAAAATCGTACAGATAGATCTAGTATATAGAAACTTAACTAAAGTTTATTACAGATTAAAAAAAGATTAAACGATCGCAGATATTAAAAGAAAAAACCTGTTTCTAAAAAGAAACAGGCCTGTTAAAAAAAATAATTATTATCGTGTACAATTGGCTGTCCACGTTTTGCCGTCTTTAAGATAAAGGATCTTTAATTCATTATTATCAATCCTTATATAAGAGGTTGCGCTGGAACCAATCATAACTAAACTATTATCACCTTTTTGCTCAAACTCTATTCCATTAAGGTCGGGAATGCCGTTTGAAAATCGAAAATTATACTTTGTACCGCTGGCGATTTTGGTTACAAATACACTACCGTCATTGGTGCTTGTATTTGTTGAACCACCGTCGTTATAAGATACGCTTCCACGGTATGTGCCTGCGAAGAAATCATTGTTTGCAGGATCATCATCCCTGCTACATGATGCTATAGTGACTGCTGCAAAAAATGTCACCATAAAAATGCCCAGAATTTTAATTGCTTTTTTCATAATACTATTTTTAGTGTTGTTATATTCGTATGAATGAAGTTTTCAAACACTGTGCCATGAAGTAAAATGGTTAGTTTTTTAACTTTTAATTAGAGTTTTTAGTAAAAAGATGCTATTTAGATTATCGATGGTGGATTATTTTGATTTTTGAATAATTTGCTATTTTATTGGGTTGGAAAAAATATAGCTACCTTTGTTCTAAATTAATGAACGGTTTCGGAGAACTTCCGAAATCGATTTTGTCGTTTATACCGTTATTACTTATGCAGTTAAAACCTATTCATGAAAAATTTCTTCCGGATTTACTACAAAAAGAATTTGGCAAAGAAATTTTCACACAACTGGAAGCGAATCAACACATCTCGGTAAAAGGGAATGCAGGATCTTCCACTTCTGTTTTTGTGGCAGAGCTTTTCCTGACCCAAAAGAAGAATATTCTTTACATTATAGATGATAAGGAAGATGCTCTTTATGCTAATACTGAAATGGAGGATCTGTTGGGTAAAGACAAGGTTCTTTATTTTCCTGCAACTCATCTTGAACCCTATCAGGTTGAAAAAACTCAGAATGCAAATCTTGTTTTAAGAACAGAGGTTTTAAATAAAATAAATTCCGGGAAATCTCCAAAAGTAATTGTAGCATATGCCGGGGCTTTATCAGAGAAAGTTCTGAAAAAAGAAGATTTTAAAGCAATTTCACATCATATCAAAGTAGGAGATCAGCTCGATTTTGATTTTGTGGATGAACTGCTTTCCCATTATCAGTTTCAGCAGGCAGATTTTGTATCCGAGCCAGGAGAGTTTTCAGTAAGAGGAGGAATTGTAGATGTTTTTTCTTACTCTAATGAAAAGCCTTATAGAATCACTTTTTTTGGTAACGAGGTGGAAAGCATCAAAACTTTTGACATCGAAACGCAGCTGTCGGTAGATAAGATCAAAGAATTTCAACTTGTTTCAAATATGAACTTTTCGGTTTCTGGCATCCGGGTTTCCTTACTTCAGCTTCTGCCGAAAGAGAGTTTTGTGATTTCGAGAAATGGAGTGGTAGGATTGCAAAAAATAAGATCATTCTATGAGAAATCGTTGGAAAAGTATGAATCTTTAAGTAAAGATATTGCCCACAGGACTCCTGACGAATTGTTCATTTCCGATCAGGAGTTTTTATTTGATTACAAGAAGTTCAAAACAATTGATTTCAGCAGTGTTGCCATTGAAGGGCTTAATACTTATGAGATTAGTATAGAGCAAACTTCCCAGCCTTCTTTTCATAAAAATTTTGAATTATTAATTCAGGATCTGGAAGAGAAGCAGAATGACGGTTTCGATACCTGGATTTCGTTTTCAACAGAAAAACAAAGAGAACGACTGGAGTCAATTTTTGAAGAACTTGAACATCAAATGATCTTCAAAAGCTTTAAATCTGAACTTCATGAAGGTTTTGTTGATAATAACCATAAAATATCTGTGTATACCGATCATCAGATATTTGACCGTTATCAAAGATATAAGGCTAAAAATACTTTTGCTAAATCTGAGCAGCTTACCCTCAAGGATCTTATGTCTCTTAAAGTCGGGGATTATATTGCCCATATCGATCATGGGATCGGAAAATTTATGGGATTGGTAAAAGTTAATAATGATGGGAAAATTCAGGAATGTTTTAAACTTACCTATAAAAATGGAGATTTACTTTACGTAAGTATTCATTCACTTCATAAAATATCAAAATATAACGGGCCTGATGGAAAAGAAGTTGTTCTGAGTAAATTAGGATCTCCGGCATGGAAGTCTTTAAAGCAAAAAACAAAAGCAAAAGTAAAGCAGATCGCTTTTGATCTTATCAAACTTTATGCACAAAGAAAAACCGCTCAAGGTTTTGCCTATACCCCGGATTCTTATTTACAAAATGAATTGGAAGCCAGTTTTATTTATGAAGATACTCCGGATCAGGAAAAAGCAACGATTGATGTGAAGGCGGATATGGAGGCAAGTACTGTGATGGATCGTCTGGTGTGTGGAGATGTAGGTTTTGGTAAAACAGAAGTTGCAATAAGAGCTGCGTTTAAGGCAGCAACAGATGGCAAACAGGTTGCGGTTTTAGTTCCAACGACAATTCTTGCATTTCAGCATTACAGAAGCTTTAAGGAAAGGCTGAAAGATTTTCCGGTGAATGTTTCATACATCAATAGATTCAGGTCAGCAAAACAAAAATCGGAAGCTTTAGAAGGATTAAAAAATGGTAAAGTAGATATCATCATAGGAACGCATCAGCTTGCCAGCAATAGTGTTAAGTTTAAAGATTTAGGCTTGTTGATTATTGATGAGGAACATAAGTTCGGAGTTTCCGTAAAAGATAAGCTGAAAACGCTTAAAAGCAATGTGGATACACTTACACTGACGGCGACACCTATTCCGAGAACTTTGCAGTTCTCCCTGATGGCTGCAAGAGATTTATCTGTCATCAAAACACCACCTCCAAACAGGCAGCCGGTAGACACTCAGATTATCGGGTTTAATGAAGAGATTCTTCGTGATGCCGTTTCATATGAATTACAAAGAGACGGACAGGTCTATTTTATCAACAACCGGATTGAAAACTTAAAAGATATTGCCGGACTCATCCAGAGATTGGTTCCGGACGCCAGGGTTATTACTGGTCATGGCCAAATGGAAGGGAAGCAGCTGGAGCGGAATGTCCTTGATTTTATGGAGGGCAAATATGATGTACTGGTCTCAACAACTATTGTGGAAAGTGGGGTAGATGTTCCGAATGCCAATACGATATTTATCAATGATGCTCAAAGGTTTGGTATGGCAGATCTCCACCAGATGAGGGGAAGGGTTGGACGAAGTAACAGGAAAGCTTTCTGTTATCTGATCACTCCTCCTTATGATATGATGACTTCTGATGCGAGAAAGAGATTGGAAGCTATTGAACAGTTTTCAGATCTTGGAAGTGGATTCCAGATTGCCATGAAAGATCTGGAAATCCGTGGCGCAGGAGATTTGTTAGGTGCTGAGCAAAGTGGATTTATTAATGAAATGGGATTTGAAACATACCAGAAGCTGATGCAGGAAGCTTTGGAGGAGTTAAAAGATGATGAAGATTTTGAAAACCTGTTTGACAATGAAGAGGACAGGCAGAAACTTTTTAAATCTGTAAAGGAAGTGAATATAGATACCGACCTGGAGCTTATGCTTCCTGATTTCTATATCTCTAATACAGAAGAGAGGTTATTGCTGTATCAGAAGATTGCAGAAATTGATAATGAAAAAGATCTTCAGAAATTTGAATCCGAATTGATCGACCGTTTTGGGCCTTTACCGGAGGAAGCTGTTAATCTTTTAAAAAGTGTGTCTTTAAAATGGCTCGCTGCAGACATTGGATTTGAAAAAATTGTTATGAAGAATGGTGTCTTTTTAGGGTATTTTCCGGGTAATCCTCAAGATAAGTTTTATCAGACAGAAAAATTCAGGCACATTATCAATTACCTTACTCAAAATCCTTCGGAGGCTCAATTAAAAGAAAAAATAGGAAAAGAAGGGAATAATTTAATGATGAGAAAAGATAAGGTGAAAAATGTAGATGAAGTAAATATTTTGTTGAGGTCTATATTGCAGCTATAGCCCTGTTTTAAAGATAATTCTACTTTTCGTTACGAAGAATTCTATTAATACATAGGCATATTTCTATGGTATAAATAATTAAACTATAGGGTTTTATATTAAAATTGTGTACCTTTGTGCCGCTTATTATGAAAAAAACTATGTATTACTGCATAGCAGGGCTTTGCTCTGTCTATGCTCACGCGCAGGTGGGAATTGACACTAATTCACCAAATTCGACTCTCGATGTAAACGGGAAAACCACCTTAAGAAAAGAATTAAGAGTGGGAGGTACTCCTACTCAAGTTGGAAATGCCGGACTAAACGGACAAGTTTTAGTTTCGCAGGGAGAAAATCTACCTCCTGTATGGAAATCAATCAACGTATCTTTTATGGAAGAAGGACAGTACAAATTAATTAATTCGTACCTGTCTCTGGATCAAAAAGGAATTACCAGTCTATCTAATGGTGTCGCAGGTGATATGATCTATACCAATGTTGTTGGGGATAATATAACCGATACCAGCAAGGGTAAATGGTTGAAGATTGAAGGCCTTGAAAATAATTTTACAGTTAAAAATCCTAAAAACAGGATTACTTACCAATTCCAGACAGGGATTGAATTGAAAGCTCCCGTGGCTACTACTTCCCAGAATATAAGCTTTACATGCGGAGTATTCAGAGGGGGTAAGCTTGTTGCTGTCCGTCCTGATAAAGTTTCCTCTACAAATAATACAGACAAAGGAGGATTTCAGGACTATATTTTTACACTGAATTACACTGAGCAAAACGTTCCCCTTGGTGCTCAGAAAATTGAAGTGGCTTGTAGAAAAATTGAGTCTTCTGATGTGAACAGCCAATTTTCGATTGGACGTAACATTTCGAATTCCAATACAGTTTCTAATGCCTTTACTTTAGAATCGGATCTAAAGATTGATATTATTGAATACGTAACCTACAAAGCCAACTAATTATGAAAAATATATTATCGCTTCTATTCTTATCAATCGGGCTTTCTGTTTCTGCGCAGATAGGAATAAAAACAGTAACTCCAAGAGCAAAACTTGATGTAAACGGAGATATTAACCTTCGTAATAAACTGGTTGTTTTAAATACAACAGACAATAGCCTCGTTCAGGGGACAAATGGCCAGATATTGGTTTCACAGGGAGAAAATTATCCTCCGATTTGGAAAACACTTAGAATTCCTGAATATGAACCTAATCAGTTCTACCTGATCTTTAATAACTCTTTTTCAGATAGAACAGGTGTTACTTTTACTGGAACTGAGGAATCTTCTACAAGATCTACACGATCTACGAGCTTTGTAAAAGGGAGCGACTTCAGCACTTTTAATAACTTTAAAAAGATCAATGCTTTATCTCAGCCGTTCCAGGTATACAGTACGGATAGTAAAACGTATTTTCAGTTTGAAACTGTAGTTCATACGAATTTCCCTGCTAATGGTGCTACAGATACTTCGATTGATTATGCTTGCGGAATCTTTGTAGATAATAAATTGGTGAACCTAAGACAAGGAAATATTAAAGCAAGTACTGCAAGCAATACCTTTTTAACTCACAATCAAATCGGAATTGCTTCGAATCTTACAAAAGGAACTCATACTGTAAGTGTGGCTTGTTCAAGATTGCAGTCATATAACACGAATAATGCTACTTTGGGAATAGGAATCAATGTGGCAACCAATATCGATAGCTTTATTGCCCAGTCTTCTCTTAAAGTGGACGTTTACGAAATCCCTCAAGTCTTTAACACCATTTTAAATTAAATCATGAAAAAAATATTTTTAATAACATTATTATTAGGTGTTGGTTTGTCTAAAGCTCAAGTGGGAATCAATACTAACACACCTGTAAACACATTAGATATTAATGGAGATGTCAATGTAAATAAAGAATTGAGAACAGGAGGGACTAATACCGTAAAAGGGAACGCAGGAAATGCTGGAGAGATTTTTCATAACAATTCCGATTTGGTTAGTAACGATTGGAAAAGTATAAAGATTGCAGACGGACAGGGAAGTATGGCTTTGTTTTCCATCAATACGGTTTCTGATAAAGTAGGTGCTACTTTTTCAGGCGCAAACGGTTCTACATCACCTTATGCAGAAAATGCGGCACTGGATGCTACTTGGACAGTTCTGACAGGAGCTGTTGATACCTTTTCTATTACCAATGCAACGAATAAAGTAGTGTTTACTTTTCAGACAACGACACAAAAAACGGCTAATGCAAATTCTTCAATAAGTTATGCTTGCGGAATTTTTGTGAACAATACGCTTAAGGCTGTGAGAACAGACGTTTTGGTTGGAGGTGATGGTACAAATAAGATTTTCAATCTTAATGCTACACTTACTAACCTTACTCCTCAGAATAACTATAGCGTTAAAGCAGCATGTACTAAAAGAAACCTGAACTCCGGAACTTTAGGAACAGGAAAAGCTGTAAATACAACTTATTTAAATGATGATATGGCACAATCAGTACTTACGACTCAGGTACTACAACCTTACTAATCATTAATTTTATCGATAAAAAAACAAAAAAACTAAAAGCGGGTCTTTTAGTTTTTTTTGTTTTATAGCACAACTTACTTATAAGTAAATAGCTCTTCTAAAGATATAGTCTACAGTGAAATATGTTTTTTTACCCAACTTTTTCTCTTCAGAATATCTAAAGTACAAGAAAACCTGCTTATTTGATTGTTAGTTTTCTTATAATATAAATAAATATATGCTTTTTGTTTAAAAAAAAATTATATTTGTGAAAAAATAAATAATCCCCTTGGAAATGAAACAACTTTTCTATTTTATTTTACTGTTTGCTGGTTTTTCTTCCATTCATTCGTGTAAAGATCTTATTGATGAAGACGGAAATCCACTTGTTGATTTACATAACAATACCGGACTGACAGGGCCTAGAGCTTTGTATAGAGAAATTACGGATGCTGATACCATTGCAGAGTATCATTACAGTGGGCTGCTTTTATCCCGTGTGCTCACAGATAGTGCTTCTATTACAGATATTATGTATAGCGGAGATAAGGTAAGCAAGATTGATTTCAGAGGTTTTCTTGATTTAGATAATAATGGAAAATTAGATAAGGATAGTGTTTCGTATTCTCAGATTTTCACTTATGGTGTATCGGGAAAAATAGATAAGGTATCTGAAAGCCGTTCAGTGTTCAGGAGAACACCTCCGGTTATTCCGGGAGATCCTCCAGGTCCTCAAACTCTTTTCAGAAAAACCAAGACTCTTTATAATTTGAAATATGCAGCTTCAACAAGCAAGCTTGACAGTATTATCATGAGATCAGGAGAGGATGTTTCAGGAGTTCCGTTTGTTTACAAAAACTATTCAAGAACTGGGTATACTTATTTAGGGGATAATGTAAGTAAAGTAGTAAGACATTATGGCCCGATGAGTAATGACGTATTTGGCGCACCAACAGGTAAACTGGGTTATGATTATGCGAACTTTGACACTCAGATAAGTGCATATACATTGCTTCCTTTTGCTTATAAAATATCTGTGATCCTTTCTACAGAAATGAATGATAAGAGAAGTCTGATCCTATCTCCAAACAGTCCGAAGAGAATGGCGATAACGGATCTTACGACACCAATCCCTGTTCCGGCAGTGTTCAGTACAGATTATCATTACGATCCACAGACTTACGTAACAAAAGGGTATGGAATAAATTATATCTACAAGCCTTTATAAAATTTTTTTTAACAATAGATCAACTCAATTCTTTAACGGATTGAGTTTTTTTATTTTTTATCCCTTAATTTTGCAAAAAATTTCAAATGAAATATTTAATAGTCGGACTCGGTAACAAGGGTGGGGAATATGAAAATACACGTCATAATATAGGATTCAAGGTTGCAGAAAAAATAGCAGAAAGTCTTGAAGCTTCATTTAATACAACCAATTTCGGATGGATGGCAGAAGGGAAATATAAAGGCAGGAAAGTCTTTATTTTAAAACCGGACACTTATATGAATCTTTCTGGTAATGCTGTAAAATACTGGATGCAGAAAGAAAATATCCCTCTGGAAAATATATTAATTATTACGGATGATCTGGTACTTCCTTTCGGGACATTAAGAATGAAAATGAAAGGATCTGATGCGGGACACAACGGTTTAAAAAATATTAATGAAGTTTTGAAGACACAGAATTACGCACGGCTTCGCTTTGGAATTTCTGCGGACTTTACAGAAGGGAGGCAGGTAGATTATGTTTTGGGTACATGGAATGAAGAGGAAAGAGAAAAATTGCCAGAAAGAATTGAACAATTTTCAAAGGCGTGCCTTTCATTTGTTTTTGCGGGCATTAACAATACAATGTCAGCTTTCAACGGGAAATAAATCAGATTTTACATAAAACAATAAACCTCCGTCAGGAGGTTTTATTATTTAGCAACAACAATATCCTTTACAATTTTCTTTTCAAAAAAATTTCTTTCACTGGTGGTAAAACGGTAATTATGCTCCTGTTCAAAAAACTCTATTGGAGTTGTGGGAGAGTTATCGGGTTTCCATTTAATAATCATTGTTGGTTTCTGAGCGGAGTTGATATCGCTTTCTGAAAACGTGAATATCGTATTTAACAAAGGACTACTGGGATTTTCATTAATATCTGATTTTGTTTTTTTAGGTTGTAACTGGGAAAGGTCTTTTAGTAGTAGTGAAAAAGGTTTACCAATGTATTTTTCTTTGTTTGTTTCAAATTTTTTAAGATAAGCGAGGGTATCTGTAACTTGCTTTTGTGCTTTTAAAGATCCGCTCAATATTACTAAAATTCCAATCAGAATGAAGTTTACCTGTAGTTTCATAAGTTTGTCTGCAACATTAATTTTACATATCAAATGTAGGAAAAATTGAGCCTTGAAAATTCTTATGCTTAAAATAAAAGAACCACCGGGTTGCGATGGCTCTTTATTGTGAATTTAAAAATTAATTGATCTAACTATTACATAGTAATATCTGAATACTATAACCAGGTTACAGCACCTGTTTCAACATCGTAGTTTGCTCCAACGATTTTGATTTTGCCTTCATTTTCAAGGTTTCTAAGCGTTGAACTTTGTTTACGGATGTCTTCGATAGCATTTTTTACATTCTGATGATTCAGTCTTTCTAATAATGAACTGTTTTTTGACGAACGTTCTTCATTCTCTTCAATCACTTCATTGATGATCGGATCAAAATGGTTAATCAGGTGGTTCAGGTTATCCATTCCCATTCCTTCGATTTGTGCGGCATCAAGTCCTCCTTTCAAGGCACCACATTTGGTGTGTCCTAAAACAACGATAAGTTTGGAACCTGCGACATTACAACCGAACTCCATTGATCCCAGAATATCCTGATTCACAAAGTTACCGGCAATTCTGATGCTGAAAACATCACCCAGTCCCTGATCAAAGATTAGCTCTGCTGAGGTACGGCTGTCTATACAGCTTAAAACAACTGCAAAAGGCCACTGTCCTTCACGGGTTGCATTTACCTGTTCCAAGAGGTCTCTGTTAGCCTTTAAGTTGTTTACAAATCTTTGGTTTCCTTCTTTTAAAAACTCTAAAGCTTTCTCGGGAGTAATCGTTGATTGGGTTTCGTACGTATGTGCTTTCATATAATTTAATGGTTTTTTCAAATTTTAAAGTTAAAAAATAATTGTTGATAAATGAGCTTACATAGCTCTTCTGTGTGTAACCAGTATGTGTGAATCTTCATTTTTTTCGTAATCTCTGTACGAGGTTTTGAAGCCCAGAAGCTCTACCGTTATATCCTCTTCTTTTGCGCGGATGTTGGCAAAATCCTGGATCATTTCTAAAACGTCTGTCGCTATATATGAAGTATCCCTGGCATCGATGGTTACTGCAGAATTAGGTTTTATATTTTTAAGTGTTTTTTTGATGGCTGCTTTGTTTAAAAAAGAAACTTCTTCAGCCAGTTTGATATTGATTTCGTCTGCATCATCCAGATTCTCCCTGCTAAGGTAATACGCTCTTTTCATATTTCCCTGAAGGATGTAGAAAATGGAAATGGCAAGACCTATTCCAACCCCTTTTAACAAGTCTGTTGCCACAACAGCTACAACTGTTGCTAAAAAAGGGATAAACTGAAATTTTCCCAAATGCCAGAAATGTTTGAATGTAGCCGGTTTTGCTAATTTATAACCTACTAAAATTAATACGGCGGCTAATGTTGCCAATGGTATTAAATTGAGTAGAAATGGTATGGTCAGTACGCATACCAGAAGCAGAACACCGTGGATCATTGCTGAGAGTTTTGATGTTGCCCCTGCATTAGCATTTGCCGAGCTTCTTACAACAACGGAGGTCATAGGTAATCCGCCGATAAATGAGCTGACAAGGTTTCCGATTCCCTGTGCTTTAAGTTCTAAATTGGTATCTGTTATTCTTCTCTGTCTGTCCAGCCTGTCAGATGCTTCAATACAAAGCAAGGTCTCAATGGAGGCAACAATAGCGATCGTTGCACCTGCGATCCATACTTTGGGATTTGTAAATCCGGTAAAATCCGGTAATAAGATTAAATTTTTAAAATCATCAATGGATTTTGGAACAGGTAATGAAACCAAGTGTTCTGTTTTTATGGCCAGTGGGCTTCCAGTCATTTTAAAAGTTTCATTTAATAGGATTCCTGTAACTACGGCAACCAATGCTCCAGGAAGCATCTTCATTCTCCTGAGTGCGGGAACTTTATCCCAAAGCAGAAGAATACTCACTGATACTACTGTTACAAGAACGGCTCCCGGATGTATGGCCCCGAAAAGCTCGGTAAAGTAATTAAAGTTTAAGCCATTGTCGAAAATAGATTCATGTCCTTCGTAGTCTTTATCGAATCCTAATGCATGAGGAATCTGCTTTAGGATAATAATAATTCCTATTGCCGCAAGCATTCCCTCAATTACATTATTAGGGAAGTAGTTGGAAATACTTCCAGCTCTTGCAAACCCTAAAATCAATTGAATAAATCCTGCAATAATTCCTGCACAAAGAAACAATTCAAAGGCGCCAAGATCTGTAATGGCTGTTAAAACAATTGCTGTTAAACCAGCTGCAGGGCCGGAAACAGAAATGTTTGAATTACTTATTGTTCCTACGACCAGGCCACCTACGATACCGGCGATAATTCCGGATAAAGGAGGTGCACCTGATGCTAAAGCAATTCCTAAACAAAGAGGAAGTGCTACTAAGAATACCACGAGTCCTGAAGGGAAATTTTCCTTGATTCCTCCTATTAATGATGTCTTTTTCATGATGTGAAGCTGTGAGATATAACCAGCATATTTGTCTTTAAATAAGCTAGTTATAAAGATTGAAAATTTAATTTTTAAAGCACGTATGTATTCATTATCAAAAAAGTTGATAAGGAATAGGTATCAAAAAACTCTAACTATAAAAATTAAGCTTCGGGAGGCGGAGAAAATATGGTTAATAAGGGAGACAGGTGAAAATCATCATCCACCAATACAAAAGATCTGTCTTTTACGTCCGGTTCAAAGAACTTGAGATAATCAAATACATCTAATGTTTTAGGAAGTGTTTTTTCGTACACTGTAAAAGAAGTAGGATGGGAGTGTGGTTCTTCTTCATTGACTATTATATTGGTTCTCAGTAAATCCCAGCCCGCTACTGCAGCAATGCTCGGCAAGGCTGTAAAGTTTAGGAAAACCGTCAATACAATAATACTCCAGAATTTCATTTCACTCTTTTTTGGAAAAACTATTTTGTTTTTCTGTTCATGACCCAGTCTGATTCGGTTAGATTATATATTTTCTGGATGTCTTTCAAAACCTTTTCAAAGTCAATCTCCAGATCAATAATTTTTCCGGTTCGAAGGTCGAAAACCCAGCCATGAACTATAGGATACTCTTCTAATATGTATCTCTCCTGAACACAGGCCATTTTGATTACGTTGATACATTGCTCCTGAACATTAAGTTCTACAAGCCTGTCATAACGTTTTCCTTCATCCTGAATTGAATCCAGTTCAGTCTGGTGTAATCTGTAAACATCGCGAATATTTCTAAGCCAGGGATTTAATAATCCTAAATCCTGAGGAGTCATCGCTGCTTTTACTCCACCACAATTATAATGCCCACAAACAATAATGTGTTTTACTTTTAAGTGCTCTACTGCATATTGAATAACCGCTGTAGAACTCATATCCAAAGTATTTACAACATTGGCAATGTTTCTGTGGACAAAAACTTCTCCAGGTTTAGCTCCCATTAATTCTTCAGCTGTTGCCCTACTGTCCGAGCATCCGATATATAGATAGTCCGGATGTTGGGTTTTGGCTAATTCTTCAAAGAAAGCCGGATCCTGTGAAATTTTGGATTCGACCCATTTTTTGTTGTTTTCAAAAATAACTTCGTACGATTGGGACATAAAATAAATTTTTAAGGTTTATAATTATTCATTTCGTTTAAATTATTTTCAAATCCAATAGATCAAATCAATAATTATGCAAAAATATAATTTTTGATGAAAAGTTGATCTCTTTTAACAAAGTTTAATATTAAAATATGCTTAAAATCATACATCTGCTTTAAAATCAAGCATTATATCTTATTTTTAATACTAATTATTATTTTTTTCAAAATTTAAACGGAACAAAAATCTAAATAAAAGTACGAACAATTAGACAGAATGTATGGATTTAGTAATTAAAATATTCTTAAATGCTTAAAACAGGCGTATTGGGCAAGCGAAAATTTTATATTTTGTTATTGATATAACCTTCTGTCGCATCTTCTTTGGGATATATTTTTCCAGGATTACCTACAACTACAGAATTGGAAGGAACATCAAAGTTTACATAGGAGTTGGGTGCAATTAGTACATTGTCTCCAATAGTAATTCCACCTACGATTACAGCGTTAGCACCTATCCATACTTCATTTCCAATAGTCGGAATTCCTGTGTTTTTCCCCCGGTTTTGCTGGCCAATGGTTACACCTTGAGCAATGTTACAATTAATTCCGATCTTAGTTTTAGGATTAATAACCAAACTTCCCCAATGTCCTAAGTAGAACCCTTCTCCAATTTGGGTTTCCGGATAGATCTGAAACCCATACTTTATCTGATGGTGCCTTAATACAAATCTCCAGAATGCTCCGGCAAGGGATTTCTTTTTGTAGGATTGGGCTTTTCTAAGTATATAAATAAAATGGAGATTGGGGTTTACACATTTAGCCCACATCTCAAATTTAGAAAGCCATTTTCCATTTTCGCGGTAGAAGTCTTTTTGGATAGTAGTATATTGATCTGGCATATAAATTATATGTAGGGTTAGAATGATAAATTTATTTATAACTCATCTAAAATACGGGTTATTTTCTGTACGGAATTTTTAAGGTTAAAAGGCATAAGGTAATTATTCAAAGCCTCTTTATATTGTAGAAAAGTATCTGGATGTAATAAAGCCTGCTTCATTCCGGAGTAGATGCCTTCTTCGGAATTATCTACGATCATACCAAGTTCCCCGTTGTTCAACATTTCCTTTACCCCGGAAACATCTGTAGCAATAATTTTCTTTTTTAAAGTTATGGCCTCAAATAAAACCGTAGGAAAACCTTCATATCTTGAACTTAAAATATAAAAGTCGGCACTTTTAAAGTAGGGATACGGGTTATCCGTAAATCCTAGCATGGTAGCCGTTTCATCTATTCCAAGTTCCGATTTCAAATTTTTGATATTTTCAAAATCATATCCGTCTCCGATAATTAAAACCCTATGTTTTAAGCCTTCATCAATAAGTCTTTGGTGAACTTTTAAAAGTCTGTCAAATCCTTTTTGTGGAAATACGGTTCCCACGGAAACAAAAGTGGGTACAGACGAATCAAAGCTGTAATCATCAATTGATTTTTCTGCTTTTTGTAGAATTTCCTCTGTGTCAAGAGGGTTGTAGATCTTAATAATTTTGTGTTTCTCCGATTCATTTTTTGCTGCCTTATAAAATAGCTGTTCAATCTTTTCAGAAATAACCAGTATTTTATCAAATC
This sequence comes from Chryseobacterium sp. Chry.R1, assembly GCF_039645525.1. Taxonomy (NCBI): domain Bacteria; kingdom Pseudomonadati; phylum Bacteroidota; class Flavobacteriia; order Flavobacteriales; family Weeksellaceae; genus Chryseobacterium; species Chryseobacterium sp. Chry.R1. The sequence continues at coordinate 726,000 of NZ_CP151793.1, read as the reverse complement.
CGAAAAATTTACGGATTTCATCATGGGTATATCCTTTGACTTGTGATAAATCATTATGGATCCAGACGATTTTTTTAGATGATTGAAGAGGAGAATTTAGAATTTCATCCCGCATTCCGTGGATAGCGGCAAACTCAATGTCATATTTTTTATTTTTTAATTTGCCATTGTAAAGAAGAGATGGAAATCGGTTTAGTGATTTCTGATAAATAACACGGATTGCTTTTTTAGGAATATCCTGTATACGGTTTGTAGTAATCATTTCACCTTTATTAAGGTAAATGACATTGATCCAATCCGGGACTTCCGGTAAATATTTTCCAGAGTATAAGTTTAAGAGTAAATCAACTTCATAGCGATCAGAAGGTAAATTTTTTAGAAAAGTTACAAGTACTTTTTCTGCGCCGCCGTGACGTAGGGAACCAATTCTGATAAGGATCTTTTTCTTAGGCACTATTTCGAAGTTTTGAACTTTTGAGGTAAATTCAATTTCAGCCACTGGTTAAGCTCTTTTCTATTCTTTTCAAGATGGATAGGATAGTCAATCGTGGTTTTTTTTAAAACATCAGCATAATCTTCTATTTCGCAAACATATTTGGCGGGATTTCCTGCGTAGACAGTATGTTCAGGCATTGATTCGGACAAAACTGAATTAGCTCCGAGAACACAATTATCTCCTATTTCAACATTTTGTAATATTACCGAATTGCTACCGATGGCACAGTTTTTCCCCACTTTTATCCATCCGAAATTTCTTACCTCTTCATAGCCTTCCAGCTTCCTGATATTGGCAGTAGCTCCTGAATGGGTTACAAACGTTACTCCAGAGGCAATTCTTGTATCATCTCCAATTTCCACGAGAAATGGTTCGGAGCCAAAGGAAACATTATTTCGTACCACTACATTCTTTCCTAGTTTTAGCCCGCTGTTTTTGCATATTTTAAGGTAAACGGAATGTTGGAAATCCTGAATAAGGGTAGATATTTTATTAATAATCTTATATATCATCATAGTAAAACAAAGTTAGAAATTATTTTATAAATTTGTCCCTCCAAATATATAACACAATGAAGATCGAACATTTTTGCGAACTGCTTCAGCAAGAACTTAACGAAAAAACTACAATAACTGCGGATACGCATTTTAAGGAATTAGAGAGCTATGGATCTCTGTCAGCAGTTTTGGTTATGCAGTTGGTTGAAAATCAATTTGGCGTAAGCCTTAATCCAAGATCTTTCAGAAGTATTAATACTATAAAAGATTTAACGGAGGCCATAGGAAAAGAGAAGTTCGACTAGTCTTTTAAATTCTTTTTCAGAATAACCTTTTTGATACTAGGGTAAATTTTATTTTCCTGAGTGTCTATTTCCATTGTTTCATATTCGGAAAATCCAAATTTAGCATAGTATTGTATAAGGTGCGGGCTGCTTTCGAGTACATCTATGTAAAGTTCATCAGTAAGATTTTTCATCTCCGAAATGATGTGCTTTAATAAAAATTCCGCCACCCCTTTTCCTCTGAAGAGATCATCTACAAAAACATATTGGATCAGGTATTTGTTTTCAGAATAACTTTTGGTCTCAGGTAAGTTTTTTGCCTTATGTATGAATGAAGATAAATGATCACCTTTCAGATGAATCGGAAATAATTCACTTTTATTCTGATAGTAATTGACATTGGTAAGGATCAGTGCACAACATCCTGCAGCTATCCCATCCACTTCTGCTATGGTATATGTATTCAGAGATAATTCAGTATCGAAGTTCTCATCATCTAAAAAAAATTGATTAAGATATTCTTTAGTCGTATCAATGTCGCTTCCGAAAATATTGCTGTAAGTATCAGACAGTGATATTGGATGGGTCTCAATGGCTAATATTCCTTTTATGATCAAGGGAATGTCATCTTTTGTGGCTTTTCTGATGCTGATCATAACAAAGTCTTTTTTAATTCGTTTCGGTCTATTTTTCCGGATGTATTGACCGGAAACTTTTCGAGTTTAATGATTTTTGAAGGAATACAATATTCCGGAAGATTATCTTTCAGGTGAGAAAGAATTAAATCCTCATTGGCACTTGGCTCATTGATAAACAAGATGAGAATATCATTATTGTTTTTGTCCTTGTGAATAACAGCAACACTGATTGCGTTTTCCAGTTTTTCATTTGAAAAATATTCGATTTCTGCTAACTCTACTCTGAAACCATTGATCTTAGCCTGAAAATCGATCCTGTTCAGATAGAAATAATCTCCTTCATTATCTTTTACGCACCAATCCCCTGTCCTGTAGAAAGTTGTATGATCTCTTTGAACAAATGCTTCTTTTGTTTTTTCTTCATTTTTCCAATAAGAATTTGCCAACAATTTTCCGGATAATAAAAGTTCTCCTTCGTTCATTTCATTGTCAGAAAAGCTCATTGTAGAGTTGATAACCGATTTTCCGATACTTATGATGCCATTTTTTTCTTTTATCGGGTCTTCCACTTTATAATGAGTGCAGAAAATTGTATTTTCTGTTGGTCCATATACATTGTAGATACTGGCATTGGGTACGAAATCTTTCCACCCGGTAATCTGCTTTGTCAATAATGCCTCACCACAAAATAAATTTAGCCTTAAGCTTTTATTTTTTATTTCGGGATCAAGGTAAGGTATGATCAGATTTAAGATGCTTGGAACCATTAAGGCTATCGTAATTTTATCTGCTTCCAACAGGTCCAGGATCTGCAAAAACTTAGTTTCTTTTTTATGAAGACCAACAACCGTTGCTCCGTTTAACCAGGGAATCAGATAACTCATTACCGAAAGGTCAAATGTAAGCTCAAACATTTGCAGCACACGATCCTCAGAATTTAATTTTCCAAAAGTTGAATGGAAAGCATCAGAGAAATAGTATAAATTGGAGAACCTGATAGGAACACCTTTTGGCTTTCCTGTACTTCCGGAAGTGAAGAGGATGTAGGCGTTATTATCTATGGAAGACTCTGAAGGTAGTGTAGAAAGGATCCCTTCAGCCATCTTTTTTGTGTCAATCAGCTTAGTTTCATAGTTCTCTGTTATTTCAGCTGATGTAAGGATTGCTTCTATATCCGCTTGCTGAATAACATTCATATTCTTGCTGAAAGGAAATTCTGGATGTATCGGAACGTATGTTTTTCCTGCAAACCAAACCGCAAGAATTGAAGCATACATGTATACATCATCAGTGAGATAGATTCCTACGTTTTGAGAATTTATGGTTTGTAGCTGATATCTTATTTGATGGGTCAGATTTAAGACCTCCTCATAGGTGTATTCTTTATCCTCTATGCTTAAGCAGACTTGTTTGCTGTTCAGGAGAAAAGATTGGTATAAATTTTCAATAAAGGAATTCATCTTTTGCAACTTGTGTTATGATATACTTAAGAGTTATTGGTTTTTAATTTTACTTTGATATAGATTCTCGATAATATTTTCCACACTTTTGAAAATTTTTTCATTATCAAAGCGCTTTTCAATATCCTTTAGGTTGTCCTGTATATGCCGAACAAGCTCTTTATTGGTTAAAAATTCCCTGATACCGTTGTACAGACCTTCCTGGGAATAATCTGTCAGGTAACCGGATTCTTTATGGGTAATCATTTCAGGAATTCCCCCCACGTTGGTTGCTAGTATGGGTTTCTGGAGAATCAGGGTTTCCGCAATAATTAATGGCCATCCTTCGCTTTCCGACGGCATGATATAAAAATCTGCATTGGAAACGTATGGGTATGGATTCATTTGGGTACCTAATAGCATGAAAGAATTTTTTACATTTAATTCCTCAATCCTTTTGGAAAGAAGTTCATAATCCTCTCCATCACCAATAACAACAATACGATGATCAAACCCGTCATCAATTAGTTTTTTGTGAGCCTCCAGTAATGTTCTGTATCCTTTTCTATAGTGCAGTCTGCCCACTGATACAAAAGTAGGGAGCTCTTCAAATTCAGGAATGAATGCTTTTGCTTTTGCTTTTAGCTCTTTTATGGGAATAGCATTCAGAACAACTTCGCCCGGAGGCAACTTAAGGTCCGGAAATTTTTCAGTCAATATATCTTTAGATTGCTGTGAACCATAAATGATATAATCAAACTGTTGCATGTTTTTAAAGATTTCCTCACGGTAAGGAGCAAAGCCCTCCAATGAAAGATCTGAATGAAGCCATGCAATCTTTTTAGATTCTTTATTTGTGGAGTTTAGAACGGCTTTATAAATGCCGTATGTAGTTGCAATCTCTACATCATATTGATCTTTTAAAATCCCATCCGTAAGCCTGGGATTTTTGTCGATCTTATTAAGTCTAAATTTTCTTCTAGCCAGTTGAATTTTTTGAATAATCGGATTTTTTGAGAAATCTTCTTTCCCTTCCGCGATGTATACTTTTCTAATGTTGTCAGGAAACTCATTCCGTAACTCTCCCTGATTAAGGCTTAAGCATATTGTGAGCTCAAATTTATCCTTGTTCAGGTTGTTGAGCATACTTAATACTACTTTTTCCACACCGCCAATCTCCATAGAGCGATGTCTGAAAAGAACTTTTATTTTTTTATTATGCTCCATTATTCTGAACTTTTGTATAGATAATTTTTTCTATGAAGTGTGTTTAGTTTCAAGTATATTAATTGTTTTGCAAAAATGTTAATATTTTAATCTTTAATCTGTGTGCCATTTTCGTTTGATAATCAAGTAAACTGAAAACCTCTTCAGCATTTTGATAAACTTGGGGAACAGCTCGCCCATTTATAGATATAATATTTCTTCTTTTAAATGTATTAAAAATAACTTTTGCAAATGAGTCTTTAGCCTTTCCTTTTGATGTTGCCTGAGATACCCCATTAGGATGAAGTCTGTATTTATATAGATCCTTGGCAATAAAGTACGCGTCACCAAAATCTAATATTTTTAAATATAGGTCCTGATCAACGGCACTCTTTAATGTAGAATCAATACCTTCAGTTTTTAAATATATTTCTCGTCTGAATGCTACAAAATGAGCAATCTGGATTGGATAATTAAAAAAATAAGGATCTTTATTTAGGATCTGTTTTGCAGATTTAAAAGGATAAAGAATATTTAAGTTCTGATCACATGATAAAAATCTGGAATAGGTAAGGACTACATTTTTTTTCTGTTTGAAAACTTCTATTGACTCTTCGATAGCTGTCGGAAAAATGGCATCATCGGGATCCACAAATCCACAGATCTCACCAGTGGCAAGCTCAGCGCATTTTCGTTTGGTATAGCCTACTCCCTTATTGGTCTCATTTTCAAAAAACAAAAACCTACTGTCATCGGATATCAGGGATTTTATCATTTCTTTCTCGGTATCAGCAGAACAATCATCCACTATGATAGCTTCCCAGTTCGTATAGGTTTGTTGTTGAAGACTTTCATAGCAATCTTTAAAGTAATTACCATTGTTATAATGTGCTATAAGAACTGAAAATTTCATTTTTTTATGATTTGAAAATTAATTCCTGCTTATTAAGGACTGTTGTATTAGCAGGAATATCTTTATATATGGTGCAGCCTGCTCCTATTATACAGTTATCGCCGATATTTACACCTTTTAATATAGTAACATTGCTTCCTAACCAACAGTTTTTCCCAATTTTTATAGGAGCTTTTGTAAACTCATTATGGAAAATTTTGAATTCCGGTATACTTTGGTGTGCATGGTTATGGTCATATAATTTTACATTTTCACCAAACAAAGTATTTTCACCGATAGAGATGTGGTCTAAACAATTGATAGAGCAAAAATTATTCATAAAAACATTATCCCCAATTTCAAGGATTCCTTCATCCTTAACTAAAATATGAATGTAATTTCTGAAATTAATATTCTTTCCAAAAATTGCTTTTCCAATGTTTTTATAGATGATAAAGTGATTAGAAATCCCCAGTTTTATACTTCCTAAAATTACTTTGGGATGTTTGTGAAGGATAGTAATTTGTTTTTTTCTTTGAAGAGTTTCAAAAAATCGGGAAAGCATTCTTTTATCTTTGTTTATTTTTTTATAAAATTATTGGCAGATCTTTTGCAAGTACCTTACACTAATTTTTATCATTTGAGTACTAAAATTGATTTTAGTTTAAACAAATGTAACTAAAAAAAAATATATTTTTGTGTAAAGTAACACGATGGGAGAATTAAAAAGAGTTTTTACAACATTTGTAGCCTATCTTAAAAGGCCGGATCTCTATCCTGAACTGGGTAGGAAAATTTTAAAAAATACAGTTAACCGAAATAATGCGTTTAAAGGAAAGGAAAAAACAAATTTTTGGGCAAGATCAAAAGCAATTTCCCAGAGAGATGCTATAACAAAGCTTTTTGGCGTAAGTACATTTTCATTTGAATCCAGTTATCGTGAAATTTTAGATTATGCTGTGCAACGAGAGAAGGAGTGTCCAATAAAAATGGGAGGACCTGGAGCCTTAGAACTTATTTATTATGCATGTGAATTTTCGCAGGCGAAAAATGTAGTAGAAACAGGAGTAGCCTATGGATGGTCCTCATTGGCATCATTGCTTTCTCTGGAAAAAAGAAATGGAACCTTGTACAGTTCCGATATGCCTTACCTGGGACAAAATGGAGATCAATATGTTGGATATGTAGTTCCTGAAAATCTTAAAAGAAACTGGAAACTATTCCGTTTTGCAGATAAAGAATCTTTGCCGAAAATTTTTGTTGAGAATAAAATTTTTGATGTTATTCATTACGATTCAGACAAGAGTTATAACGGGATGTCATGGGCTTATAATGAGCTCTATTCCCATTTAAGGAGTGGAGGAGTGTTTATTAGTGATGATATCGGTGATAATTCAGCCTATCAGGATTTCTGTGAAAAAAATCATATTGAAACGACCATTATTGAAATGGATAATAAGTTTGTAGGAATTTTTATCAAGTAAATTATATCAGAACAATAGTATAGATTATTTTCTTATAGTAATGAAATTTTGATATATTAAAAAGATACTAAAGTAAATACTTTCTAAAGTTAATATTATACAATCCAGATTTAATGCTTCGAAAATCTGTAAACAAATATTTTGTGATCATCCCCCATTTTCTAGGAACAGAAGCTTCTGCAATCTGGTAACTTCGGAGAGTCCTTTCAATATGTTTCTTTATATCATTTGAAATCAAATTTTCATGCTGTGCCCAATTATTGACTTCTCTCCAGAGCATAATTCTGGTGGATGAAGGTTTTATTTTACCAACGTCTACCTGTGTAATCCTGTTATTTTCATGAACCCCTCTTACTGCAACTGCAGTATTCAATAGCCCAGAATAAAGGCGGAGATAGAACGATAGTCTGAAGATGAATTCAGTATCCTGGTGAAGTCTTAATTGAGTTTTGAAGAATTGTCCTACTTTAGATAAAGCACTTTTCCTTATTGTTAATCCATCCAGACTAAAAAGGCCAAAACTTCCTTTCATATTAAGAAGGCCGGGAAATACATCTTGAGGATTATGTTTTTTATAAACAGTGGTCAGGCGGTCTTCAAAAATTTTATAGTATTGTTCCTTAGCTTTTTCCGAATAATAGTGTACTCCAATTGCCCCATATACCCCCTCAACATCAGGATTTTGAAAAAGCTCTTTTTCTGCATCAAAACGATTGGGTAAGTAATAATCGTCTGCATCTAAAAAAGCGATAAAATCACCTGTGGCATTTTGGATTCCCAGGTTTCTAGATGCTCCGGCACCATGATTTTGTTTATCAAGGTGCTGATATAATTTTACTCTGTCATGCTCTTCCACCAGTCTTTGACAAACGACCAATGCATTATCCGGAGATTTATCTTCCACAAGAATTACTTCAAATACTTCTTCAAACTGAAGAGCTGATTGCACAGCTTGAGAGATGTAATTCTCTGCATTGTAAACAGGTATAATGACAGATATTTTCATTATGATCAATTAATTTAAACAGGCAAACGATTATACAAGATTACGAAATTAATGAATATCTGAAGTTAATATTATATAATCCAGACTTTATACTTTCATAATCTGTCACTAAATATTTGATTATCATACCCCATTTTTTTAGTTTAGGGGCATTAGCAATTTCAAAACTGCGCTGCATTCTCTTGATATGAATTTTAATATCATCAGATATGGTTGCTTCATCTTTTGCCCACTTATAAGTTTCATTCCAGAGGATAGTCCTTGAAATCGCAGGTTTGGTTTTATTGGAATCTACTTTAGTAATTCTGTTGCTTTCGTGTACTCCTCTCATTGCTATTGCCTGTTCAATGATTCCAGGATATAGTTCAAGATAATAAGACAAACGAAATAAGAATTCCGTGTCTTCGTGAAGCTTCATCGGTTTAAATAATGGATTTAGTTTTCTTATCATCGAAGCTTTTCTGATGGTCAGCCCATCCAAACTGAAGAGTCCAAAACTTCCAAGTTTATGAATTAATCCGGGAAAAACATCTTTTGGGCTATGTTTTTTATATACGGTGGTAAGTGAGTCTTTGAAAAGCTTATAATACTGTTCTTTTGCTTTTTCCGAATAATAATGAACACCGATTGCACCATAAACTCCTTCTACTTCAGGATTTATAAAAAGCTTTTTTTCCGCTTCAAAACGATTGGGGAGATAATAATCATCAGCATCTAAAAAGGCGATAAAGTCTCCAGTAGATTTTTCTATCCCAAGATTTCTACTGGGGCCGGCTCCATGGTTTTTTTTATCCGGATGTTGGTATAATTTAACTTTATCATGCTTTGAGATTAATTCCTTACAAACTTCTAAAGAAGAATCCGGTGATGAATCTTCTACTAAAATCACCTCGAATACTTCATCATGCACTATTGCTGACTCCACTGCCTGAGAAACATACTTTTCAGCGTTATATACAGGAATAATTACTGAGATTTTCATTTCATCTATTTTTGATAGTTAAATCGATATTGTGTTTTTAATATATTGGGGTTTTTAATTGCTTCAATAAAGATATTATAATATTTTATGAGTCCTGTTTTTTGTGATAAATCAAAAGATTTATACTTTAAATAAATTTTTTCTTTGGATCCTGAGGGAATATTTTGTTGCTCAGCCCAATCATATAATGATTTCCAGAAAAGAAGTTGCCTTTGATTGTATTGAGGAGAATATTTAATAATTTTAGTGATTCTGTTGTCATCATGTATGCCTCGAATGGCGACAGGTTTATCTATAATCCCGGACTTTAAGTAACAATGATAAGTCAGTTTAATTATAAAATCCGAATCCTGGTGAACTCTGAGAAGTTCATTGAACATGAGGTTATGCGTGTCGATAGAATGTCTTCTTATAGTGAGTGCATTTAAGTGAAAAAACGTACCGAAAGTTTTAGGTGTTAATCCCATAAGTCCTTTAAAAACCTCCATGCCTTCTGCGGGATAATTTACTGTGGTAAGAAAGGTATCATTAAACTTAGACTGAAATTCCTGTCTCCCTTTTTCGGTTAGATATTCTATACCAATAGCACCAAAGATCCCTTCTATTTTAGGATCTTTAAATATTTCTTTTTCGGCATCGAAACGATTGGGTAAATAATAATCGTCTGCATCTAAAAATGAGATAAAGTCTCCTGTGGATTTTTGCATCCCGAGATTTCTCGAGGCAGCAGCACCATGATTTTCTTTATCAGGATGTTGAAGGAGGATGATTTTGTTGTTTTCACTAGCTAATTTTTTACAGATTTGCAGTGAATTGTCAATTGATTTGTCTTCGACTAAAATAACTTCTTTTACTTCTTCAAATTGTAATGCTGACTGAACTGATTTTTCTAAAAACTCAGCTGCATTATATACAGGAATAATTACTGAGATTTCAAGCATCATAATATAGATTTATTGTTATAAGCCCATAAAGCAAGCTGTAATAAATTCCAATGTTTATGATCGTTATTCAGAAATTTTTGAGCATTATCAAAATCAATATAGTCAAAGATTTTCTGATTAGGATCTTTGAGCAGGTCGTTGGAAAGGTTAATGAGTGACTCTTCTTCAAACCATGCCTTAATGCTCATTCCAAATCCTTGCTTATGCCGTTTTCTTATAGTCTCAGTCCAATACGACCCCATAGCTTCACGGAGTATGATTTTATCGTCATCACCTTTTAATTTCAATTGTTCCGGAAGTTGGATGCAAAATTCAGCAAAATCCATATCGAGAAAAGGGGTTCTAACTTCCAGCGAATTAGCCATTGCCATCCTATCGGATTTCATCATCATATTGCCAGGTACATAATTTTCAAGATCGACCCTCATAATATCATTCAGAGAATCAGGGTCAGGAATAAAGCTATAAGGTTGGTGATAATCTGTTGAAATTCCCAAAAGCTTTTGTTCATTTTTATTAAATGCATTTCTTACGGAGTTCTGATGAAAATCCAAAACAGAAGAATATTGCAGATTCTTTTGGGTAACAAAAGAAGTCTTTCTAAAATTCTGATAAAGCTTTAATCCAAATTTTGCGATGATGTTTTTATAGCTAAAATGATTTCTTAGTTGATCTTCAACTTTATAAAAATGGTATCCTCCGAATAATTCATCACCAACATCTCCTGATAGAACAACGGTAAGATTCTTTCTTGCGTTCTTACAGATTTCATAATGTGGGAGATAAGAAATATCAGCAAAGGGCTCATCCAGAAAGGGCGAAACTTTTAAAAGTGAAGCTGCTATATCCTGTTTTTTTTCATGAACTTCAATGTGGTTGGTGTTGTACTTTTCAGCAATTTCTTTTGCGTATTTCAGCTCGCTATCTTTATGATCATAGCCAAAACTAATAGTAGTTTGTTTAGGTAAAAATTCATTAACTAATGCAACAATAGAGGAAGAGTCGAGTCCTCCACTTAGAAAGCTTCCCACTTCCACATCTGCAATAAGCTGTTTTTTAACCGCATTTTTTAAAAGATATAAAAATTCTTCTTTAGCATCAGATAAGCCTATAACTCTGTCTTTCGCAGGTAAATTATAATAGCGTGAAACTTCAATTTTTCCATCCTTCCAGATGAGTTGATGGGCTGGAGGAAGTGCAAAGATATTAGCATATATACTTTGATATGTGTTTACATATCCATTCTGGAGATAGTGTCCTAATGCATCAGGATTTACCTTAGGCTGTATAAGTCCGGAAGCAAGGATTGCTTTGATTTCTGAGGCAAAAATAAATTCATTGTTATGTCCAATAGCATAAAAGAAAGGTTTTTCTCCAAAACGATCACGGGCGCAAAACAACTGTTGCTTTTGTTCATCCCAAATAGCAAGTGCAAACATTCCGGGAAGATCATGAATGAGGTTTTCCTGCTTCCTTTGATACATGGCTAAAATCACCTCCGTATCAGAACTTCCATGATATGGATATTCAGCATACCTTTTTTTGATGTCAAGATAACCGTAAATTTCACCATTCAGAACGATGCACTCGTTTTTTGTGTTGGAGTACATGGGTTGAATTCCATTTTCAGATAAATCGATGATTGATAATCTGCGATGTCCCAAAGCAATATGATCATAAAATTCATAATGGGAAGAATCCGGGCCACGATGCGCAATTGCATCAGTCATTTTTTGGATTTCTTCTGTATAATTTCTGGCATTATTGCTGATAATTCCTGCTATTCCACACATTTGTTTTGTTTTTTCATCACCATTTTGTTAAAAAAATTCCATCTCTTGGGACTAATTTACGAAAGATTGAGAAAAGAAGGACCTTCCTGTTTTACCTTATTTCGAATATCAATAAGTATTTTTTCCTCTTGGGATATTTTTTTATATCGGTGAGATAATTTTTTATATTCGGTTCTGTTCCCTAGTAAAAGGTTTTTGAAAATACTCTGTTTCAGCGATTTTTTCTCAAGCTGTAAGGCGTTGGGTAAGTTTGGATTTATAATATTTGTTTCAATACGCAGATCTTTATACTTATTGTAATCAATCTTATTCAGTAATTGTACTCCATCATGCACTGCCTTACTAGAGGGTACGAGGATGATCTTTTTTTTATGAAAATGAACCCGATTTACATATTCATTATCTTCGCCATAGTGGAAAAAATAAGGATTAAATCCGCCAACTGTTTCTATCGTTTGCTTCGGTAGAAGCCAATGTGCTGCGTTAATAAAATTGATTTCGTAGAAAGGTTTTATTGTTTGAAAATAAAGATCAGAGATTAATCTCGTCTTATCACAGTTCTGAGCTATATATTTATCTAAAAAAATATCCAGGTATTTTTCTGATCCGTCTACCTGCATTGGGCTTATAATTCCAATGTCGTTTTGATCGGGGTGGGTATTGTAGACTTGCAGGAGGTTCTTTATACTATCCGGATATAACCATGCATCCTGATTCATTAAATAAAAGAAATCTGCACCATCCTTATATGCTTTCTCAATTCCGATGTTATTAGCTTTTCCAAATCCTAAGTTTTCTGGGGACTGAATAAACTGTATTTCAGGAAATTTTTCTTTTATATATTCCTGTGTGCCATCAGTAGATCCATTATCAATAACAATGCACTGTACAGGGACAGAAGATTCTCTTAGACTTGTAAAGCATCTTTCTGCCCATTTCATGGCATTGTAGGTAACAATAATAAAATAAATCTTAGGTATCACTGTTTTTATATTTTTTAAATATATTTTTGAGCTAAATTGTTTAAATAGACATCAGGTTTTAATCCTGAGAAAAAAGCATCCGTATTTTGGTCAAAAGTTACTTTATAAAAATCTCCTTCTTCGACCTCATCATAGTAAGCTTCCTGTTGTATCTGATCCTGAATAGCATTGACAATCTCTCTTAAGTTATAATAATAAGGAAATGCAAAGTTGATTGTTTCGTTTTTTACAGATCTGCATGTAGTATCAAGAAAGCCTGAAATATCATCAATATCTAATAACAATCTTCTGGCATTACGATGAACTGTAAATCTACTGTTATCTTTAATTTTTGTTTTGAGAAAGTTGAAAAGAGTATTGGGATTACCTCCTTTTCCTACAATGTTTCCAATTCTTAAGATAAGATAATTATTAGATTTATTCTTAATGTAATTTTCCATTTCAAGCTTATGTAATACATAATTGCTTTTCTGCTTTGATTGATCATGTACACTTAGAGTGGAAAAATATACCAATTTCTTTTCTTTATTATTTACAAGGGCGTTGCTTAAAAGATCAAATTCTCTTTTAAATTCGGTTTCTTTAGTTTCAAGGGAATTTGAAACACCAGAAGCAAAATAAAGAACATCTTCAGTATCTATATTTTTTAATGAATTAGCAATAAGCCCGTTTCCTATAATCATATTTTGTGTTTATTAATCTATACAAAACTATTGTTTTGTTTTTTTATCTGATATTTTTGTTTAATTGTTCTTCTGCTCCATTTAATGGTATGGTATAATTTGGTCGGAGTAAAGGAAAATTTAGACAAAACATTATAAAAAAAATAACCAATGCTAGCCTTAAAAAAATCAATTTTACTTATCATATTTGAATAAGACATAAGGGTATAATAAAAATAGCTCTTAAGTTTTAATTGGCTATAATCTGAGTTATATTTTTTTATAAAGGGAATAATAGCAAAATCTTTTTTCATGACTTCTGAAGTTACATTTTTTGAAATACTGGCTCCAAATTGTCTGTAGGTACTCATTTGTTCCGGAAATATTTTTACTTTGCCATAGCAACCTGCCAATAAATATAAACATCTGTCTGCGGAAATAATATCCGTTGGAAAGTCATCCTTTAATATCGATTTTCTAAAAAAAAAGGTGGATGTCTGACATATTTTCAGATCGGTTAAATCATCTTTTAACAATTCATCTCCCGGATGATCAGTAAAACTATGGCTTGGGGTTGGAGTATCTTCATATACAACCTTAGAATCTGCTCCTACAGCTGAAAAATCGGGATGAGATTCCAAAAAATCAAATTGCTTTTGAATTTTTGAATGGTCAATCCACAGATCATCTCCATCTAGAATAGCAATATATTTTCCTGAAGCTTTTGAAAAAGAAAATAGAGTATTTTTAACATAACCTAAATTGGGTATGTTTTTAAAATATTTGATTCTGTTACCTTTGGGGTGTGTGGTAATAAGTTGATTAATAATATCTTCTGTGTTGTCGGGAGAATTGTCATTGCATACAATAATTTCATAGGAACCGGAAAATTCCTGGGAAAAAATACTTTCCAGACATTCTTTGATATACTTTTCATGTTTATATGTAGTGATGCAAATACTGATATCCATAATGAGTTAGATTGTAAACAGGTCTGACAATTTCAAGTCTAAATATTTATGACGAATACATTTCGCTATATATATCTTCTTGTCAAGAAAGTTCATTGTTTTCAAATAAGAATTCCTATTTTTAATAAAGGCAGAGTATATTTCTGTTTTTTGAGGATCCTCTTTAGGATTTATTTCCTGAAGCCTTTCAATAGATTTTAAATATGGCCATACATAATTTTTAAAATACTTTTGGTGTACCGAAAGACTGGAGGGAGTTTCAGATTTCTCAGAATTATATCTGAGCCCATATACCTGACCAGGATGAAGTCTGTAGGAAGAAAGGGCTTTTGGAATGAATCCCAATTTATTTTTAATACTCAGTATTTGTACAATAAAATAATCATGAGCCATTGGAAAATCTTTGATATTGTATTTTTCAAGTGCATTTTTTCTTATGGCAAGTGCACAACCCAGAATAAAACTACCTTTACTTACTAATGAAACAAAAAGCTTATGCTCCCGAATGTCATTAATAATACTTTCGTGTGTTATATTTTTCCAATTAAGATATGATGGCTGAACACTATTTTCATCGATTAGTTTTAAATCATGAAATACTCCATCGGAATCAGGGTTTTTCTGGAAGAAAAGAATCGTCTCCTCTATCTTGTTCTTTTCCCATACATCGTCTTGATCACTAATAATTATGATTTCACTATTGCATAAATAGATCGCTTTTTCAAAATTTCTTATAAATCCTAAATTGGTTTCGTTTGTAAATACTTTGATAATCTCAGGATACTTTTTCTCATAAGTGCTTAAAATTTCAATTGTTCGGTCAGTAGAACCGTCATCGCAGATGATCAGCTCATCAGGAATCAAAGTCTGATGTAAAATGCTATCTAGCTGAGTGGATAAATATTTTTCACCATTGTATGTACACAGTGCTACTGATACCTTCATAATTTGAAAAATTTAAAAACTTTACTTACTAAAACATACCTTTTACTGTTTAAAATAGCTTTTAGGTGTTTGTTTTCGGAGGTTAACTTTTCATTAGCTTCGAATAAATTTTCAAAACTTCCAAGCTCCTTCGTGAAAAACTCTATATGTTTTCTATAGATTATATTGTGAGTATACAATTTCTTTGAATTACCATTTGCCGACATTTCTTTTATCATAGATATTTCTTTAATTCTATAATAAAACCCTACTTCTTTAATTTTGAAAACATTACCTTTTTCCTTCAAAAGAGAAATCCAGAAATCCCAGTCCTCCCATCCGTAAATAAGGTTAGTATCATAGCCTCCTGCCTTCATCCAGTCCTCTCTTTTAAAGAAAGCAGAACAAAAAATCATGTTTTTTACGGCAAGCATCTTTCTGCTATAGGCCGGTAGTTCCCAACTTCCATTTTCTGAACCAAATTTTTCTGCTTCACAATAGATAATTGTATATCCTTTATTAAATTCTTTTGCAGCTAAATCAAGGTACCTGCTGCTTATTTTATCATCGGCATCCAATGGTAATATCCATGTTCCTTTTGAGATTTCTATACCCGCATTCCTGGCTGAAGATAATCCTCCGTTTTCTTTATAAATATACTGAAAACGAGGGTCTTTCTCAATCCATTTTTTTGCTATCTCTTCTGTGTTATCCGGAGAACCGTCATTTACAATAATACATTCCCAGTTCTCATAATTTTGATCGAGAACTGTTTCTAAGCATTCATCAAGAAATTGAGCCTGATTGTAGCATGGAACGATTATGGAAATTTCTGGATTCATTTTTTTAAATGATTTTATTTAAAAGTTTAAATAATGGAACCGGTAGCTTATAATGTATGGCAGTATATAATCGTTTTATTTTAAAAGGATAATTTTTGTAGGCTTTGAGATATTGCAAAGGTAATTTTTCACCCGATATATAATGTTTCTGTGTTATTCCGTTTATTTTATCTTTTATATCACCATTTTTATCAAACATCATTTGAAGAATCAAGGTTTCCATCTCTATTCTTTCTTTTTTAGCAGAAGAAAGATTATTATCATGAATTCTGTAATAAGCTAGTTTTTGAGGAATGTAAGCTATGTAATAAAGAGCGCTTATCTTTAGCCATCTAAAATAATCCTCCACTAAAAAGTCTGATTTATATTCTCCTGTATCTACAAGGGCTTTTTTTCGCATGAGAACTGTTAGGGCAGCAATTCTGTTGCTCTTAATTAATTGTTTCCTAAAAAGATCTTTATCAATATTTCCCAGCGAGTTATAATCTGCGATATCCGGAATGCTGTTTGAATTTTCATCTACTCCATATGTGTCTGTGAATACCATTCCGAACCCATTACCTAGTCTTTCCAGTTCTGCTACACATTTTTCTATCGCTTCAGGATGGAGAAAGTCATCGGCTGCAATTATTTTTATGTATTCTCCTTCTACAAGATTCATACAATTGTTCAGCATAGTTGAAAGGCCAGTATTTTTTTTCTGAAAATTGGTTTTGGCTGAATAGCTATTTTTTTTAAGCCAATTTTCATATACAGAAACTGAATCATCCGGTGAAAAATCGTCTGCAAGAATCAATTCTATGTATGGATAGGTCTGTGATTTAATACTATCCAGACATTCGTTAATATACTTTTCATGATTATAGCTACTAACTATAATACTTACTAACCCTTTTTTTTCCAAAATAATTATTCTAATTGTTCCTTTGCCCCTTCAATTCCTAACAAACTCTGTACCTTTTCTCCGTGAGCATCTAAGGAATAAATAAGTTCTCTTTGATCTTTCTTTACCAGATAGATTTCAGATGGGACTATATTAGCATTGTCGATTTTCTTTGGAATCACTAGCTCTAACGTGTAGCCAGCAATAAATTTTTCGTTGAGGAAATCCGGTTTTATGTGAATTGTCGGATTAAGTGAGTCTACCGACACCCTGTTCAATTTAGTTGCTACTAACTTGGATGTTAATGGACTTAAACCAATGCGGAAAAGTTTACGTTGTTTAATATACTGAAATCCATTTTCTTCAAGGGTTACCGGATTATGATAAACCATTTTTTCGAGATGCTTAAGAAGTCCTTTGGAATTATAGATTGTTCCATCAACAGAAAAAGGATAAGACCAGTGATGAATAGTCGTATCGGTATAATAATCCCATTGATAGTAGTTGTTCTTTTTCTCAAGATATGATGGTTGTCCATCCAAATTTTCACCAACGTACAATCTGTAAGAAGCATTTTCAGGATTGGCTCTTATGATGTCAAACACTTCTTTCGGAATTGTAATATCATCATAAAAAACTCCATCATCTGTATTGAACATTAGGAATTCACAATTACTGTTGCGAATGATTTTTTGAAGTAATCCTTTGAAATTATCTCCGTTTTTATTAAATAAATTTTTTTTCTTGAAGAATTCCCAATCTTTTTTTGAATTAAGTGATTTAAAATAAGATAAATCGAAAATAACGCTCTTTCTTTCAATAAAATTTACATGCTGTTCTGCATATTTTTTCTTAAGAAGTTCATATCCTTCCTTATGAGGTCCACTCGTATGATATAAAACAACGATTTTTGAATCTGTTTTAAAATGTTTTAAAGTAGATTGTAATAAGTAATCTAACTGAATCGCACGATTGTAAGAAAATATTATATTGAGAACCATTAGAATGCATTTAAGGTTTGTATAACTTTTAAAATTTCCTCATCTGTCATTACTGGGGAAATTGGTAAACTTAAAACCTCATTATGAATCTTTTCGGTAACAGGCAGACTAAGTTCCTTCCATTCTGAGTATGCTTCCTGATGATGAGGTGGAATGGGATAATGTATGAGGGTTTGGATTCCATTTTCTTCAAGATACTTTTGCAGCTTATCCCTATCTTCTGTTCTGATTACAAAAAGGTGATATACATGGCTGTTTTCTTCTAATTTATGTTGAGGGAGAATAATCTTTGGATTTACAATTTCCTTAAGGTACCTATCCGCAATTTTTTTTCGTTCGTAATTTTCTGCGTCTAAATATTTTAATTTTACAGATAACACAGCAGCCTGAATTTCGTCTAAACGCGAATTGTAACCACGATATTGGTTAACGTATTTTTTTTGAGAACCGTAATTTGCCAAAGTTCTCACGCAAGTCGCCAATTCATTGTCTTTACAAGTGACAGCGCCGGCATCTCCTATAGCTCCAAGGTTTTTCCCTGGATAAAAGCTGAATCCTGCAGCATCTCCTAAACTTCCTGATTTTTTGTTTTTCCACAATGCTCCAATTGTTTGAGCATTATCTTCAATTATTTTTAGATTATATTTTTCTGAAATTTGTTGTATTTTCTCTGAAAATACAATACTCCCATATAAATGAACAAGTAGAATTGCTCTGGTCCGTGAAGTAATTTTTTCTTCTATTTTAGAAGTGTCAATGTTGTAAGTATTAAGATCTGGTTCTACTAAAACCGGAACTAATTTATTATCTGTGATGGCAAGGATAGAAGCAATATAGGTATTGGCGGGAACAAGAATCTCATCTCCTTCAGTCATAATACCAAGCTCAATATAAGCTCTGAAAATTAACCTTAATGCATCTAACCCATTTGCTACGCCAATGGCATGAGGAACATCGCAATATTGAGCAAGCTCTGTTTCAAATGTTTTTATTCTATCACCCAACAAATACCATCCGGAACGGAAAGTACTTAAGATGGCATCTTCAATTTCTTGTTGATGGGTAAGATTTATTTTCTGTAAATCAAGAAATTTAATCATGAGTATTTTTCTTTAAAAATTTTGCTGGATTTCCAACCCAGATTTCATTGGCAGGAATGTTTTTGGTAACAACACTCCCTGCTCCGATAAGCGAATTTTCTCCAATTGTCACACCCGCCAGTATGGTTGCGTTTGCACCAATAGATGCTCCTTTTTTTATCAATGTATGTTCCAGTTTAAAGTGCTTATTTTTGGATTTTGGAAACAGGTCATTCGTGAAAGTTGCATTAGGGCCAATAAAAACATCATCTTCTATTGTAATTCCATCCCAGATCTGAACACCGGGCTTTATTGTTACATTATTCCCTATAATTACCTTATTTTCTATAAATACCTGACAATTGATATTACAGTTACTTCCAATTTCTGCGTCTTTAAGAATGACGCAGAATTGCCATATGTAGGTTCCTTCACCTATGTTTTGAGATTGTACATCAGCCAGAGAGTGAATCATTTTTTATAATTTTTAAATTCCTCAAAATCTCTGAAATAATCTTTCTCATCATAAAGTTCTGATGCTAAACACAGGAGTACAGCATTGTGGCTAAACTTGATATCTCTCCAAATTAGTTTAGGAATATAGAGGCCTTTCGAAGGTGAATCTAAAATAAAAGTTTCTCTATTTCCCTGAAGATCAAGCGTGTTAAATTCTATAATACCAGAGGTTGCAAATATCACTTGTTGAAGTTCTTTATGTGCATGACCTCCTCTTATAACATCCTGAGGAGTATAATAAGTCCAGTAAACTCTCTTTATTTCAAAAGGAGTGTCTTTTTGTGTTTCTGCAACAGTAATATATCCCAAATCCTGGGAGCCAATTTTAGAAAAATTTATGATATGTGGGATATCCATCGAATGAATATAATTAGTTAGTAATAAATTATTTCAAGTAAATGTATAAATTTTATATAACAAAGGATGTAATGGACTTTAATAATATGTTATCCAGATATCCATTATTTTTACATTTTCTCATAATTTACATTATGTGTAATTTTTGGAAATAAAACTCCTGGAGATTTAATTATTTCCCCGAATTGATTTTGCATTCCATTTACTTCAAAACCAAAAATTTGTGTTCTGAATGCAATGTCTGATCTATTAACACCCCAGAAAAAATCAAAATAATAGGAATCCTCATTAAGGGTATAAGGAGGTATTTCAAATGTAACAGTATAATCTCCTTTTTGAGATTCTCTGTTAGTACTTAACATCAGTCCAGTACTCATTACTGTAAGATCGTGGCTATTTTTAAGAAGAAAGGAAAGATCAATATCGACATTCGCCATCTTTGACATAAAAGAAACAGTCACAAGGATACCTGACTTTATATTAATCATATCTCCATTAATTGGTTCGGTTTTGAAGGATTTAATTAAAATCTTCTCATTTTCAAGCTTTATAGGATCATCCAAATAATTGTAGAAAAATTTGGCTTCATTATTTTTTTGATATTCTATAATACATTTATTAATATCCCCCTGATTGATTAATAAACCTTTATCTAATAATAATGCAGTGTTACAAAGCTCTTTAATAGCAGTAATATTATGACTTACAAAAAGTACAGTTCTTCCTTCTCCTTTGGTGACATCACCCATTTTCCCCAGGCATTTTTTTTGAAATTCCGCATCTCCAACAGCCAAAACTTCATCTACAATAAGAATTTCCGATTCTAAATGAGCAGCCACAGCAAATGCCAGACGTACATACATACCTGATGAATATCTTTTTACCGGAGTATCTATATACCTTTCTACGCCAGAAAAATCAACGATCTCATCAAATTTTCTTGTGATTTCCTTTCGGGTCATACCCAAAATTGCCCCATTTAAAAATACATTTTCCCTGCCTGTCATTTCCGGATGGAAGCCAGTTCCAACCTCAAGCAAAGAAGCTATTCTTCCTTGGGTGTAGATTTTTCCCGTTGTGGGTTTGGTAACTTTACTTAAAAGTTTTAATAGTGTTGATTTTCCTGCACCATTTCTGCCAATAATTCCTAAAGCATCCCCTTGCTTTGTTTCGAAATTAATATCTCTAAGTGACCAAACATATTCGGAATCTCCTTTTGAAGTTCTGTCATTAGCTTCTCCAATTTTCAAATAAGGATCTTCCTTACCTCTTAACCTGTACCAGAATCTATTAAGGTCATGAGAAAGTGTGCCTGTTCCAACTTGTCCTAAACGATATTGTTTTGATATATTTTCTGCTTTTAAAGCGAGCATATTTTTTTAGTTTAATAATTATACAGTATCCATAAATGTTTTTTCAACCTTATTGAAAACAACAACTCCTATCCCCAAAAGAATAAGGATGATTATAGTACTTATTCCAAGCATCAATGGTGAAAAATCTCCAACACCTAACCATCCATACTTAAAACATTCAAAAATACCGGTTAATGGGTTGTAATAGGCTAACTTTTTAAAATATCCGGGTAGAGATGATACAGGATAGATAACCGGAGTTGCATACATGTATAAGCTTACACCAAAGCCCAATAGCATGTTAAGGTCTTTGTATTTTGTTGTAAGAGAAGAAAAGATCATACCAACACCTAATGCGAAAAGAGCCATAAGAACGACCAAAAACGGAGTAGCCAAGATCCATATATTAAAATGAATATCTCCTTTAGCGAGATAGTATCCCCAAACAATGATGAACAAAAAGAATTGAACACCAAGACGCATTAAATTTGAAATTACAATTGAAATAGGGGTGACAAGCCTCGGGAAATATACCTTTCCGAAGATAGCCGCATTTCCTGCAAATGTATTGGAAGTACCAAGTAGTGCCCCTGAAAAGTAGTTCCAAAGAGTAACCCCAGCTAGATAAAATAGCAATGGTGGTGCACCGTCTGTAGGTAAGTTAGCAAGTTTCCCAAAAACAATCAGATACGTAATTGTGGTGAAAATCGGATTAATAAAAAACCATATAGGTCCCAGAATCGTTTGTTTGAAACTGGATATAAAATCCCTTTTCACAAACATATAAATAAGATCTTTATATCTCCATACTTCTTTGAGCCTTAAGTCAAATAAAGTATGGTTGGCCTCAATGGTTTCTGTCCACTTTTGTTGTGGTTCATTCATTTGTGTTAAGTTTATGCAAATTTATAATAATTAATTTTCTCATAGTTCTATATATTATGAATTGTTATTCATGTAAAAACTAAAAATAATAACTAATATATTGATATTTATTATTATAAACAAAAGCTGTAATCATTGAAGATAACAGCTTTATAAATTCCTGATTTAAGATTATTTGTTTACGAGTTGCGTAAGGTATTTGCCATATCCGCTTTTTCCGTACTTTAAAGCTGTCTGTAATAACTTTTCCTCGTTAATAAATTTATTTCTAAATGCAATTTCTTCAATACATCCGATTTTAAATCCTTGTCTCTTTTCAATAACACTTACAAACTCTGAAGCATCATGAAGAGAATCAAAAGTTCCGGTGTCAAGCCACGCTGTCCCTCTGTCCAAAACACCAACTTCCAGCTTTCCTTTTTTAAGATAAACATTGTTTACATCTGTAATTTCAAGCTCGCCTCGTGCAGAAGGTTGTATGTTTTTTGCAATTTCAACAACTTCATTGTCATAAAAATATAAGCCGGGAACTGCATAATTGGATTTTGGATGTGTAGGTTTTTCTTCTATAGAAACAGCTTTAAAATCATCGTCAAACTCTACAACTCCATATCTTTCGGGGTCGGAAACGTGATAGGCAAAGACAACTCCGCCATCAGGATTTGTTTTGTTTTTTAAAAGGGTTCCCATTTCAGATCCATAAAAAATATTATCTCCCAATACTAGTGCTGCCGGATCATTCCCAATGAAAGAATCTCCAAGAATAAAAGCCTGAGCAAGACCATCCGGGCTTGGTTGCACCACATATTCAATATTGCAACCTATCTGAGATCCATCTCCTAATAGTTTAACGAAACCTTCCTGGTCATGAGGGGTTGTTATAATTAATATATCCCTTATTCCCGCCAATAAAAGTGTAGATAAAGGATAGTATATCATTGGTTTGTCATAAACAGGCATTAACTGTTTACTTACTGCAATGGTAAGAGGGTAAAGTCTAGTACCGGAACCACCGGCTAAAATTATTCCTTTCATGTATTTGTTTTTTTATTTTTTCAATTATGTCCTATGGAACATTGCATTTGGTGAAATGATTGTTTTTTGATGGTTTAGTTGTATTGTTTTTCGTAGTATTTTTGATAATCTCCCGAGGTTACGTTTTCTAACCACTCTTTGTTTTCAAGATACCAGTCAATTGTTTTTGATAATCCCTGCTCAAATGTCACTGATGGTTTCCATCCCAGGTTTTTGTTCAGCTTTGATGCATCAATAGCATAACGCTTATCATGGCCTGGTCTGTCTTTTACAAAAGTGATTAATTTTTCAGAGTAACCAGATGGTTTTCCAAGTTTTGCATCCATTTGCTTGATTAATTCTTTTACCAGATCAATATTTTGCCATTCATTAAATCCTCCGATATTATAAGTTTCACCTGTCTTGGCTTCATTAAATATCTGATAAATTGCTTTTGCATGATCAATAACAAATAACCAGTCACGGGTATATTTACCATCGCCATAAATAGGTAACGGTCTTTCATTAATAATATTGGAAATGCAAAGAGGAATCAACTTTTCCGGGAAGTGATTGGGACCATAATTGTTTGAACAGTTGGATACGATAAAAGGCATTCCGTAGGTATTTCCATAAGCTCTTACTAAATGATCGGAAGCTGCTTTAGAAGCGGAATAAGGAGATTGTGGATCGTAAGATGTTGTTTCCAGGAAGAAACCAGTTTCTCCTAAACTGCCGTATACTTCATCCGTGGAAACATGATAGAATAAATTCTTTCTGATTTCATCTGGAAATCTTCCATGGGTATGTTCGGGATTAAGCGTCCAGAATTCTTTACACAAGTTAAGAAGATTGGCAGTACCATTTACATTCGTATTAATAAAAGCCATAGGGTCAGTAATACTTCTGTCTACATGACTTTCTGCAGCTAAATGTATAACAGCATCAGGGTTGTATTTTTCAAAAATTATTCTTAATTCTTCCGGTTTTGTTATATCTGCTTTTTCAAAAACGTAATTGGCTTCGTTTTCGATATCTTTTAAATTTTCTAAATTTCCAGCATAAGTAAGGGCGTCCAGATTGATTATCGTGGTGTTAGGGTTATTCTTGACAAATTCTCTAACAACGTGGGAGCCAATAAAACCTGCTCCTCCCGTAATAATTATATTTTTCATTTTAATATTTTGAAACAGTTAAGATTAAAGTTACTAAGGTATTAATATAAATTCTATACCTGCTATGTTATAAATATAGGGTATTGAATTTTTATAAAGAAAAGAAACGGTACTTTGTTTTTTGTTATTGAGCTTATGGATTCAGGATAGTTTGCCTTCCAATACTTTTGTAATAGAATCCATGTTGTTTGGGAACCTCCAAAGGATACATATTTCTTCCGTCAAATATAACTTTATTGTTCATTTTTTCGGCCATCAGATCAAAATTAGGATTTTTGAATTCCGGCCATTCCGTAGCAATGAATAATGCGTCAGCTCCTTCTAAAGCATCGTACATCGTTTTTGCATATTGGATCTGGTCTCCAATAATCTGACGAACATTGTTTTCAGCGACTAGATCATACGCGGTTATTTTAGCTCCTTTTTTCAACAAAAGATTAATGTTGTCCAAAGAGGAAGCTTCACGTATGTCATCGGTATTTGCCTTAAAAGCTAGTCCCCAAATTGCAATCTTTTTTCCATTAAGATCTCC
This sequence comes from Chryseobacterium sp. Chry.R1, assembly GCF_039645525.1. Classification (NCBI taxonomy): domain Bacteria; kingdom Pseudomonadati; phylum Bacteroidota; class Flavobacteriia; order Flavobacteriales; family Weeksellaceae; genus Chryseobacterium; species Chryseobacterium sp. Chry.R1. The sequence goes on along the minus strand of NZ_CP151793.1, from coordinate 701,160 downwards.
TTCGAAATATTTTTCAATATCAGAAACCAGAATAACTTTTTGAGTTGTATTTACATTCTCTGTAGCTTCTAAAATACGGAAGTTAAAATCTTCCTGTTTCCCAGATTTAATTAATGCCTTCACATCTTTAGGGAAACAACTTCCCCCATACCCAATTCCGGGAAACAAAAAGCGGTGACCAATTCTGTCATCACTTCCCATTCCCAATCTTACTTTGTCAACATCAGCGCCTACCTTTTCACAATAATTGGCAATCTCATTCATGAAGGTAATTTTCACCGCTAAAAATGAGTTTGATGCATATTTGGTAAGTTCAGAAGATTTTTCATCCATGAATATAATAGGAATTCCTGTATTGGTAAAAGGCTGATATATCTTGGACATGATATTTTTAGCTCTCTCTGAACTTGATCCGACAACAACTCTTGCAGGGTTCATAGAGTCCTCTACAGCAAAGCCTTCCCTTAAAAATTCCGGATTTGAAACAACATCAAAAGGAATGTTTGTTTTTGAAGAAATAACTTCTCTTACTTTCTCTGCCGTTCCCACGGGAACTGTACTTTTGTTAACAATGACCTTATATTCAGTCATCAGTTCGCCAATACTATTGGCAACACTCAACACATAAGAAAGATCAGCAGATCCGTCTTCCCCGGGAGGAGTAGGTAAAGCAAGGTATACGACTTCGCTTTTATCTAATGCTTCTTTTAAATTGGTGGTGAAAAATAACCTTTGAGACTGAATGTTTCTATGGAACATCTCTTCAAGGTTCGGCTCATATATGGGAACAATGCCGTTTTTCATGCCTTCAACTTTTTTTTCATCAATGTCAACACAGTATACTGAATTGCCAAGTTCTGCAAGGGTAGTTCCGGTAACTAATCCCACATAACCTGTTCCTACAATTGTTATATTCAAAATGTTTGTTTTTAAAATTCATCACAAAAATAATAAAAATACTGTCAACCCCTCTTTAAATTTAATGTTAATACATTGCCGGGTTATTTATCTGATAATAAGATGATTTTGCTTTTTTAGAAAAAATATCTTATATTTGCATTGGATTTACGGAAAAAAATGGGAAGGCTTCGGAAGAAAGCCTTTTTTCGTACTGTAAATCAAGCATAAAATTATGGAGTTTAGAAAGAAAATTGAAGAATTATTAAATGAATTCCTTGAAACCAGAAAAGATTTATTTCTTATTGATCTGAAGTTTTCTGCAGGGGATGATATTACAGTGATTTTAGATGGTGATAATGGAGTTTCTTTGCAGGATTGTCTTGATGCAAGCCGGGCAATAGAGTTCAATATGGATCGTGAAGAACATGATTTTAGTCTTCAGGTCATGTCTGCGGGACTAAGCGAACCGTTATCTACTCCCAGACAGTTTAACAAAAATATAGGACGAGAAATTGAAATTGTTCTTGAGGATTCTTCTAAAATAGAAGGTGAATTGTCAAAAGTGGATGAAGAAAAAATCACACTTATTTTACGATACCGAAAGCCAAAAGATATTGGAAAGGGTAAAGTAGATGTGGAGGAGGAAAAGGAAATTCCTTACTCTGAGATAAAAAAAGCATTAGTAGTAATTAAATTTTAAAAGGAAAAAAGAATAAATGGATAATATAGCGTTGATTGAATCCTTTGGTGATTTTAAAGACGAAAAAGGGATCAGTAAAATTGATCTTATGGCAATTATTGAAGATTCACTGAAAACTCTTTTGAGAAAAAGGTTTGATTCAGATGATCATTTTGATGTGATTGTAAACCCTGATAAGGGGGATTTTCAGATATTTTTAAATAAAACAATCGTAGAGGATGAGATGTCGGAAGACGATGATTTGGAAATTGAAATTTCTGAAGCTAAAAAAATCGACCCGACTTTTGAAGTAGGGGAAGACTTTACAATGGAGATTCCTGTTGCACAGCTGGGAAGAAGAAATATATTAACTTTGAAGCAGATTCTCGCTACAAAACTTCAGGAGCATAATAATGCAATGTTGTATGAGCAGTTCAGAGACAGAATTGGAGAGATTGTTGTTGGAGAAATTCATCATATTCGTCACAAACATGTAATTTTGTTAGATGATGAGGGTAATGAATTTATTTTACCAAAAGAAAACCAGATTCCTTCTGACTTCTTTAAAAAAGGAGAGAACATCAGAGCTATCGTAGAGTCAGTTGATTTTAAAGGTTCAAAGCCACAAATTATTATTTCCAGAACTGCACCTAAGTTCCTTGAGAAATTATTGGAGCTGGAGATTCCTGAGATTCAGGATGGAACGATTATGCTTAAAAAAGTGGTAAGAATTCCTGGTGAAAAGGCTAAAATTGCCGTAGATGCTTATGATGATAGAATTGATCCGGTTGGTGCTTGTGTGGGTGTTAAGGGATCCAGGATTCATGGAGTTGTAAGAGAGTTGAAAAATGAAAATATAGATGTTATTCAGTGGTCTAAAAATCCTGAAATTTTAGTTAAGAGAGCGTTAGGTAACGTTACAATTAACAAAATAGACATCAATGAGAACAGTAGCTATGCGTTAGTTTATACACCTGTAGAAGAAATTTCTAAGGTAATTGGAAAGCAAGGTCAAAATATCAGACTGGCTTCTTGGTTGACAGGGTATGAAATAGATGTTTATAGAGAGTCTAGCGAGGATGACGATGTTGATTTGAGAGAATTTAATGACGATATCGAGCAGTGGATTTTGGATGAATTTAAGAAAGTAGGTCTTACTACTGCGAAATCAGTATTGGATAAGGATACTGAAAGTCTTTTAAATATGGTTGACCTTGAGGAAGAAACCATCGAAGATGTAAAGCGCATTCTGAGAGAAGAATTTGAAGATTAAGATTTTAAATAAATTTTAATAAAAAGTAAAAAAGAAATACTTTAATTTTAGAAATTAAAAAAAACAGTAAATAATATAAATGCCAAAAATAAGATTAAATAAAGCGGTTAAGGAATTCAACATTTCGATGTCCAGATTAGTAGAGTTTTTACAGTCAAAGGATTTCGAGGTTGAAAACAATCCTAACGCTCAATTAGAAGAAGCGGCATATTCTGCATTGGAGGCTGAGTTTGCCAAGGATGGCGAACAACGTAAAGCTTCCCATGAGGTGGTGATCATTAAAGTTCCGGAAGAAAAACTGGAAATAGAAGAAAAGAAAACCCCTGAAGTAATAAGAGCTAAAGCTAATAAACCAGAAACTAAAATTTTAGGTAAAATAGATTTGGATTCTAAAAAACCTGAGGCTGAAGAGGTTTCTGAGGCTCCGGTTGTTCCTGTAACTCCTCCGGTTGAGAAGAAGGAAGAGATAGTGTCAGAACCGGAACCTGAAACTAAAGCAGCTACAGAGAAACAGGAATTTAAAGTTCTGGATAAAATTGACTTGTCACAAATAGAGTCAAGAAACAGACCAGTTAAAAAAGATAAACCAAAAGTGGAGGAGAAAAAAGCTGAAGAAAAACCAATTGAAGTTGTGAAAGAAACTCCAAAACCAGTTGTTGAAACTGAGGCCAAACCAATTGATGCAGTGAAGGAAGAATCTGTAAAAGATGACGAGCAATCTCAGGAGCCTCAGAAAATTGAAACCGTTTATCAAAAATTAGACGGGCCTAAGATTGTTGGTGAAAAAATTGATTTAACGCAATTTGCTCCTAAGCCTAACTCAGGTGCGAAGAAGAAAAGAAAGAGGATTGAAAAACCTGGAGGACCTAATCAACAGAATACAGGAAACAATCAGCAGGCTGGAGGAAACAACCAGCAAGGAGGTCAAGGAAACCGTCCGCAAGGAGGTAATCAAGGCAACCGCCCACAAGGTCAGGGTGGCCAAGGTAATCGCCCGCAAGGTCAAGGTGGTCCTGGTGGAAACCGTCCGTACAATAATAACAATCAAGGAAACCGTCCTCAAGGTCAGGGTGGAGGATTCAAGAAAGGAGGTCAGAATAATAGACCGGGGCAAAGAACAATGCCTGTGGAACTAACTGATGAACAAGTAAAGAATCAGATTAAAGAAACCCTTGAGAAGTTAACTAATAAAGGAGGTAAATCTAAATCTGCTAAGCATAGAAAAGATAAGAGAACTTATCGTAGAGAGCAGGATGAACGTCAGCAAGAGATTGATGCACAGGATAGAACATTAAAAGTTACTGAATTTATTACAGTAGGGGAACTTGCCAGTTTGATGAACGTTTCTCCAACAGAAGTTATTTCCGCATGTTTCTCTCTAGGTGTTATGGTAACTATGAACCAGCGACTTGAAGCTGATACCTTATTATTGGTAGCTGATGAATTTGGTTATAAAATTGAGTTTTCGGATGCTGATCTTGAAGAAGCAGAATCTGAAGAAGATATGGATGCTGAGGAGGATCTTTCTCCAAGAGCACCAATTGTAACCGTAATGGGACACGTTGACCACGGTAAAACATCCTTACTTGACTATATCAGAAAGACCAATGTTATCGCTGGTGAATCAGGAGGTATTACACAGCACATTGGAGCATATAATGTGAAGTTAGAAAACGGGCAAAGAATTACTTTCCTGGATACTCCTGGTCACGAAGCCTTTACGGCTATGAGAGCAAGGGGTGCTCAGATTACCGATATTGCTATTATTGTAATTGCAGCTGATGATGATGTGATGCCTCAGACTAAAGAGGCGATCTCTCACGCGCAGGCAGCAGGTGTACCAATGATTATCGCTTTGAATAAAGTTGATAAGCCGGGTGCAAATCCTGATAATATCCGTCAGCAATTATCTGGGATGAATATTTTGGTTGAAGAATGGGGTGGTAATGTTCAGGCTCAGGAAATTTCTGCGAAGTTTGGTAATAATATTGACCTTTTATTGGAGAAAGTGTTGCTTCAGGCAGAAATGCTTGAGCTGAAAGCTAATCCGAATAGAAATGCTCAGGGAGTTGTAATTGAAGCTTCTTTAGATAAAGGAAGAGGATACGTAGCTACAATGCTTGTGCAAACCGGAACTTTAAAAGTTGGTGATTATGTACTTGCAGGGAAAAACCATGGTAAAGTGAAAGCAATGCTTGATGAACGGGGTAGAAACCTCAAAGAGGCAGGGCCATCAATCCCGGTTACTATTTTAGGTCTGGATGGTGCTCCTACAGCAGGGGATAAATTTAAAGTCTATGCTGATGAGAGTGAGGCAAAAACTATTGCCAATAAGAGAGAGCAGCTTCAAAGAGAACTTTCTATCAGAACTAAGAAACATACAACACTTGAAGAACTTGGAAGAAGAATTGCTCTAGGTGAATTCAAGGAGTTGAATATAATCCTGAAAGGTGACGTGGATGGTTCTGTTGAAGCATTATCAGATCAATTACAAAGGTTGTCAACGGAAGAGATCAGTGTTAATATCTTACATAAAGGAGTTGGTCAGATTACAGAATCTGATGTTAACTTAGCTACGGCTTCGGATGCTATTATCATTGGATTTAATGTTAGGGCCGGTGGTAATGCTAAAGAATTGGCAGATAAGGAAGAAATTGAGATCAGAACTTATTCTGTAATTTATGCAGCTATTGATGAGGTAAAAGAGGCAATGGAAGGTATGCTTTCTCCTGAAATTAAAGAGCAGGTAATTGGTAATGTGGAAATCAGAGAAGTATTTAAAATTTCGAAGGTGGGAACAATTGCCGGATGTATGGTTCTTTCAGGGAAGGTTACAAGAAGTGCTAAAGTAAGAGTTCTAAGAGATGGTATCGTTAAATTTGACGGGGAGCTGGAGAGTTTAAAGCGTTTTAAAGATGATGTGAAAGAAGTAACCAAAGGTTACGAATGTGGATTGAATTTAAAAGGTTATAACGATATCGAAATCGGCGATATTCTTGAAGTATATGAAGAAGTTGCTGTGAAGAAGAAATTGAAATAATTTATTAATCATCTAAATATTTGAAAACCACTTTTTTACGAAAGTGGTTTTTTTTGTTTAAAATATAATTTATATTGATTCTAAATTGTTTTTTTAACATTTTTTTATATTATCATTATTTAAGTTAAAAAGTCATAATAATATTATTTTTATTTAATATTTGCGTCTTTTTTTGATAAATAATTATTCAATTGTAGGTGATTTTTGAATTAAAGTTAAATTTATTTGATGTTATTGGTTTGATGTATTTGTAAATATTAGTATTAATTAACATATTTGTCTTGTATATATTAAAATATGTTAATATGAATGTTAAATTACGGGTGGTGAGTGCTGGCGCGTTGTTTTTTATATGTGGCCTATATAATGCACAAACTGTTAAAAAAAATGACACAATCAAATCAAAAGATATTGAGGAGGTTGTGGTTTTAGGGTACAATAGAACTTTAACTAAGCCTAAGGATGTCAGTGCGAATACTACTGTAAATGCGGAGGTTTTAGAGAACAGACCAAATGTTAGTTTTCTAAACTCATTACAAGGTTCTGCTCCTGGTGTTACTATTGCGTCTAATTCGGGTTCTCCTGGTTCTGCAAAAATTGATCTGGTTATTAGAGGGATTTCATCACTTTCGGCAGATACAGAGCCATTAGTGATTATTGATGGGGTTCCTACTGGGGCTAATCAGTTTAGGAATTTAAATTCGGAGGATATAGAATCTATCTCAATTTTGAGAGATGCGGCAGCGACTTCAATTTATGGAAATAGGGGAGCGAATGGAGTATTGTTGATTAGAACTAAAGGAGGTAAGTTTAATTCAAAATTGAGATTAAGCTATAGTACTATGACTGGGGTTAGTGTTATGCCTAAAAACAAATATAATATGGCAAATGCTCAGCAGTTACTTAGGATTCAAAAAAATAATAATCAAACAAATCTTACAGGCGGAAAGCTTACTGATGAAGAAATTGCAAACTATCCAATTAATACAAACTGGGAAAAAACTTTCTTTAAGGCAGATGTTACGCAGCAACATAATGTTTCTGCAACTTTTGGTGGTGAAAATACATCGGTATATTCATCTTTAGGATATTTGGAGCAAGGAGGTTTGGTTCCGAATACTAATTTTAAGAGATTTACATTTAGAAATAATATCACAGGTAGATCAGCTGATAAGAGGTTTAATTATACTGCTATAGTTGGTTTGGGGTATTCTGCTAGAAAACAGCTGAATCAAGAGAGTAATTCTGGTATAAATGGAAATTATGTTCAAAACCCATTAATAGGATCTTTTCTTGCTTTGCCTTATATTGCTTCTGGGCAATATGCTAATGGTCGTGATCTATTTAATGCAATTGGGACTAATTCCGGAGGGGAGGGTAATTTTGCCTACATTCTTGAAGATGTACTGAGAGGTGATCAATCCGTATTTGGACGTTTCAATGAAACTTCTATTTTCACTAATGTAACTACATCGTACAAACTTACAGACGACTTTACGCTTAATAATAGAACGGGGGTAGATGTTAAAATAGGAAATTCAATGGCAGGAAGAAATCCTAATGGGTATCTTTCGTTGGTGGTTGCTGCAACAAATGGGACAGAGTACGGAGGTAGTGAGACTATTGGTAACTCCAGAGAGCTGAACTTTACTACAGTTTCCAGCGTTAATTATAATAAAGTATTAGGAGATCATACTATTGGAGTAGGAGCATATTTAGAGTATAATAAGGTTCATTTCTATTCAAGTAGTCAAACTCAAAATGGTTTAGATCCAAGATCATTTGCGATTGGGTCAGGTGTCGGGTATATTGCTTTCGATCCTGTGAGAAATATTTATCTACCATCGGTTTCGGCATTTAAGGCTACTGCTGGTTCTCTTTCTTATTTTGCAACGGCAGATTATGATTATAAAGATAAATATGGTTTTAGTGGAACATTAAGACGGGATGGTAGTTATAGATTTGCTCCTGGTAATAAATGGGGAACGTTTTGGTCTGTTGGAGGACGTTGGAATATTGATAAAGAAAACTTTATGCAGGGATCAATATTCGATATGTTGAAGTTAAGAGCTTCGTATGGTACCCAAGGGAATGCTAACGTAATTGCGGCTGGAGATGATACGAATCCTATGCTTTTAGGAACTGGTATTACAAGGGATTTGAATGTGGTTGGAAATGGGTATTCCAACACTTCAGGTTATTTTGTTAGTAATATAGCAAACCCTACACTTCGATGGGAAGAGGTTAAACAAACAAACTTCGGGTTGGATTTTAAATTGTTTAAGAATAGGCTGGAAGGTAATTTTGATGTCTACAGAAAAGATACCGATATGCTTTATTATAATATTCCTTCATCGGCAATTACCAGTCAATATACTTATAGAGGTAATTATGGAGCTTTAAAAAACGAAGGTTTTGAAGCGGTGCTGAGATATAATATTTTCAATAAATCAGATTATAAGTTAACAATATTTGCCAACGGATCATATAATAAAAATACTATTAAAAAACTGTCAATTCCAGTAAGTACAGGATCTTTACTTTTAGTAGAAGGAGGTAGTATCAATGAATGGAATCTAGTACCTTATTTAGGGGTGAATCCTAATAATGGAAATGAGTTATATTTGGATTCAAATGGGAATGTATCAGAACAAGCATTAGATAAAGACAGAAGAAAAACGGGGAAAAACTATTTTCCAAAGTACACGGGAGGTTTTGGCTTTAATAGTGAGTATAAAGGGTTTTTCTTAGATGCATTATTCTCATTCCAAGCTAAGTTCTGGAGATCAGACAATCAGTTGGCATGGGCGTTAAATCCATCATACATGCGTGCTGGAAATAATGTTTCTGCTGATTTGCTTAATGCGTGGACTCCTACTAACACTAATACAGATATTCCTTCGTTAAATGCACCCATGTCTAGCATTACTGATAGGCTTCTATATGATGCATCCTTCTTGAGGATGAAGAATGTAACTCTAGGGTACAATGTGCCTAAAAAATTCTTTAATGAAAAATCTATACTGAAGGCTGCTAGAATCTTTATTCAAGGTGAAAATATTTTTACCTGGACAAAATGGAGAGGGTATGACCCTGAGGGATTGGGTACATTTCCTTTAAGTGTTTATCCAAACCCAAGAACGTTCTCAATTGGAGCTAATTTAGATTTTTAGTAATTATTAATTATTCAATATGAAAAGTATTTTTAAAACAACAATATTATCCTTAGCTGTTATTGTAAGTGTGTCTTCTTGTAATGATGCATTGGATATCACGCAGGCGGGAGAACTGAATGGTGAGTCGACATTCACTAACACAAACGATTTAGATAAATATCTTAATGGTGCTGTATATACTAGTTTAGATATTACCAATAATTTATTTTTATCTGCTCAAATAACTGATGAGTTGGGGATGGGGCCTCAGAATTCTGAGTTGGCACTTAGTGCTCATCAATTTTACCTTGATATTACTAATGGGCCTACTTCTGGTATCTGGCTTGGGAATTATACAACAATAAATAGGGCTAACAGGCTTTTGGTAGGAGCCAAGGGTATAGTGCCGGCAGAGTCTGAACGAGCTAGATATAATAATGTGGTTTCGCAGACCAGACTAATAAGAGCATTTTCTTATTTTACTCTTTTGTCCTATTTTTCTACAGATATGAAAGATCCTAATGCTTTAGGGGTTATGCTAATAGAAGATGTTCCTGAGTTGACAGAAACTAAACCAAGGGTTGCGAATTCTCAAATTTTTGCATTAATTGATGCGGATATCGCCTTTGCAGAAAGTAATTTGACAACCAGTGGTGATTATTACAGGATTACGAAAAATTTTTTAAATGCCTTTAAAGCAAGGTATTATTTATACAGAGGTATGTATCCTCAAGCTAAAGCTGCGGCACAGGCAGTGTTAAATACTTCTGGTTTATCACTTACGGTGGCAAGTCCCCCTAATCCAGGTAATCTGGCTCAAAATAATCAGGCTCATAAAGATCTGAATGCATATACTTCCAAGAATCCATACGTTAAAATGTGGAATAATACAGATACTGGTAATCCGAGAGAGTTAATATTTTCTTTAAACAGGCCGCAACTTCAGAGCTGGGGAAATATTGTAACTCTGTTTGCAACCAATGCGTCGCAGGCTAATGGATCTATTTTGTATGATATGGGTAGAAAAACTTTTAACCTGTATGCTAGTACTCCTGGAGATATTAGGAGGTTTGCGTATATTGATCCTACTGCTGTAATTAATTCCAATTACGCGACTATAGATAATTACAGAGCTTTGGATGTGCTTGTGATAGATAAATATCCTGGCAGAGCAACTTTAGCGCCAGATCCAATTCCTACAGATCCTACACGGGAAAAGGTTTTAAGTCAGAATGTGTTAAGAAACGATATTCCAATTTTCAGGTTATCTGAGATGTATTTTATTTTAGCTGAATGCGCTGTTGAAGAAGGTAGTTTCACTACGGCTGCAACACTTATAAAGAATGTTAGGGATGCGCGTAACTACCTGGGGCCTGTGGATTTACCGGTGTATTCAAGTAAACAGCAGGCATATGTTGATATCCTTTTGGAGAGAAGAAAAGAGCTCTATTTGGAGGGACATAGATATTTAGACTTAAAGAGATTGGGAGCAATTGCTGGAGTGGCTATTGATAGGGATCCTACAGACGATGTGAAAACGATCCCGGTGACTATACCAATTAATGATTATCGTATGAGGTCGCTGCCTATTCCAAGGGCTGAGCTGCAAGGAAATCCAACAATTCAACAGAATCCTGGGTACTAATTAAAAAAAAACTTAGAAATGAAAACAATAAAGTATATATATCTATTTCTTGTTTGTCTTGTTATGTCATGTACAAACGATGAAATTCATTACGAAGGTGAGCCATATTTACATTTTGTAACTGCAGGTTCGGATCAGTTAATAGAACAGGGTAGTGGACATAAAGATGTTGAAGTTAAATATGGAACAATTTCGCAGGTATCTGGAGATAAGGAGGTGAAATTAGTTTTAGATCCAAGTTCAACTGCAAAAGAAGGAGTTGATTTCCAACTTGTGAAAGGTACTGATAATCCTTCGGGTAAGGTTAATGGAGTTTTCGTTGTGCGATTGTTGGAAAGCGGAGCGACCAGTGTGGCTAAAAAAGCTGTTTTTAAATTACAATCGAATTCTATTCAGAATGCTATTATAGATTATCAAACATATACAATGAGTATGTCATTGAAATGCTCGGCTACGTTGATGAATGCTAATTTTAAAAATACAGAGGCTTTTTGGAATACTCCAAATGGAAATTATGATATTGTTCAATCGTCAACGACAAATCAATTGAAGGTAAAGGACTTTTTAGATGTAGGTATAGATTTGGTGTTAAATTATAATCCGGATACATATGTAGTTACTATTCCGGATCAATATACGGGATCAAACTATAGTGCTGCTCCATATGCCGGAGCTCCAATTTGGGTTAAGCAATCTACTGATGCTTCGCAAGTTTCATCATTTAATCCGTGTACAAAGACTTTAACTGTATTTGGGAATTATTACCTTAAAGGTACTACGGCGGCTTACGGAAACAAAAAAGAAGCGTTTGTAGGAAATTAAGAACAACCTCAATAAAAAAAATAATTTAAAATGAAAAAGACGGGAATTATATTGTCGATTTTAGGCTTTAGCTTCTGTTTTGGACAAAGTGCTGTGCTTTACAATCTTAATAATAATAGATTGTTGTCTAATTCGGTTAATAAAATTGGCGTTGGGGAAAGTGCTGATAATGATAATTATGAAGGTTCTCCTTTTCTAGAAAAAGAGTTTTTACCATCAATGATTAAAGGAGAGAGTGGGGCTTTTCTTTTAAGATATAATATCTATAATGATGAAATTATCTTAAAGAATGATGATAAATATTATAAAATCCCAAAAGAAGAGGCTGATTATTTTAAAATCAATAATAAATATGTTGTGAGATTGATTAGTGGGAAATATTATATTGATTCCTCTTCGGATAAAAATAATTATGTAATTGTACGAAAAGAGAATATAACCTTTACGCCAGGAAAAGTTGCAGAGAATACCTATGATCAAGCTAGGGCTCCTAAGTTTTCAAGGACTAAACCGGATTATTTTTTGTTTGATATGGCTAAAAAGGTAATTACTCCATTGAAAAAAGATGAGATTAAAGCATTATTTCCTAGTAAATCTGAAGAATTAGATCAAAATTTTAAAAAGAATAAATTTAAAAATATTGATGATTTTAATAGTTTATTAGGCATTATTGCTGGGTAAAGTGAACATGCAAAGAAATTCAGAAGAGCCTATTGAAAAATAGGCTCCTTTGGAATTTATAGCTGTTTAATAATTTATAATGATTCTAAATAATATTTTCAAGGGTGATAAATGTTTGTTAAAGATATTTTGAATTGTGGAAAATTTGTTTTATTGAAATGTTAAATGTTATTTTTTGTTAAATTTTAATCTATGAAGTAAATTATTAATTTTTATATATCGTATTCATCATAATTATCGCCAATTTAAAAAGTTGCCAGTATTAATATTTATTAACATATTTGCTCTCTTAAATATATTAAAATTTGTTAATATGAATGTGAAATTGCGTGTATTAAGTGCTGGAGCGTTGTTTTTCTTAGGACAAGTTGCTTTTGCACAAACTGTGAAAAAAGATACCTTAACTAAAGAGGCTCAAATTGATGAGGTCATAGTTATTGGTTATCAGAAAAAAACTCAGGATAAGATTACTCAAGCTCAATCAGTGGTTACAGGAGACCAGCTTTTGCAAAATACTCCAACAACGAGTATTGGTAATGGCCTTCAAGGTAAAGCTTCTGGGGTTTTTGTTCAGAGTGTTACTGGACAGCCAGGGTCAGTTGCTACTATTCTAGTAAGAGGAGTTTCTGGGGTTGGTGGTTCATCAGAACCATTATATGTAGTTAATGGTATGTATATGTCTGCTAGACAATTTAGTGCAATTAACCCTAATGATGTTGCTTCTGTATCAATTCTTAAAGATGCAGCCGCTACGGCTCAATATGGTTCTAGAGGAGCTAATGGTGTAGTAGTTGTTACAACTAAATCAGGATTTGTTGGTAAAACAGTATACTCTTTTGATACTAAATTTGGTACTGCTACAAAACTAAAGGATAATAACTTTAGTATGATGAATTCTAGAGAGCTCCTGAATTTTCAGAATACTTTAGGTTTCTTAGGCTTTCCTACAAGAAGCGAAGCTGAAATAAATAAATTAGCAGCATATGACCACAATTGGCAAAAAGACTTGTTAAGAAGCTCAACAATTCAATCATACTTATTTAGTGCTCAGGGAGGAAGTAACAAAAATACTTTTTATTACTCTCTTGGTTATGACAAGGATTCAGGTATCCTAAGAGATATTGATGGACTTGATAGATATACAGGTAGGTTTAGCTTTACAAATCAGCTAAGTGAAAAAGTTAAATTAGGAATTGACTTAGGATTACAATATCAAAAGACCCAAAACTATTTGGACAGATATAATACTCAGAACCCTTTTGCTGCAATGTATCTTTATGCACCTTATGAGCCTATTTACAATGCGGATGGTAGCTACAACCAAACAATGAGTGCGGGATCAAATGTTGTTGAGCAGATCAGAAACTATCCTTTAATTGATCAAAGATTCAGAAGCCAAGCTACTCTTTTTGGGGAATATAAAATCATAGACGGGCTTAAGTTTAAGACAACTTTCAATGGTTTATACGACTGGTATATGGCTACAAACTGGCTTAAAAAAGGGTCTAATCTGGATTTAACTATTAATGGTACACCAACTGGGCAGATTGCAAAGAATACATTTTATGGATTTAACTATACATGGAATAACTCTTTAAATTATGTGAAATCTTTTGGAAAACATAATATTGATGTATTAGGATTTGTTGAGTACAACGATAATTTCAATGAAACTTTAAATGCGAGTGCATACGGTCTTAAATCGGATAACTTAGACACTCCATCAAATACCACTCCTTCTGCAAGAAATACATTTACAGGATCAAAAGTTAGAAATACACTATTTAGTTTAGCTGCATTGGCAAGTTATGATTATGACGGAAGGTATTTATTAACAGGATCAATCAGAAGAGATGGATCTTCAAGGTTTGGAGCTAATAACAAATTTGGGACATTCTGGTCTGCAAGTGCGGCTTGGAATATTGCTAAAGAATCATTCTTCAATGTAGATTTTATTAATGATTTAAAGCTTAGAGGATCTTATGGTCTTACTGGGAATGACGGTACAATTCCTGATTATGTGAACGTATCTAATGTTGGATATGGTCTTTATGGTACAGCGCCAACGATATCAGTTATACAAACAGCTGGTAATGAAAATGTAAAGTGGGAAGTTAATAAAACTACTAACTTAGGAGTTGATTTCTCGATGTGGAACAGAAGAATAAAAGGTGCTGTTGAAGTATATCAGAATAAGAGAAATGACTTCATACAACTTTTACCTTACACAACTGAAAAAGGTGTATTTTCTGCCTATAGCAACGCAGGAGATATGACTCAAAAAGGGTTAGAAGCAGAATTAAATGTAGATGTAATTAAAACATCAGATATAACACTTAGTTTTAGAGCAAATATTGCATTTCAAAAAAGTGTTCTTGACAGACTTGCTGGTAATCAGACTGAAAGACTTTTGGCAGGAGGGTATAATTATCTAAAAGTAGGCGAAACTCCTTATATGTTCTATAATGTTCGTTTTGCTGGGGTTGATCCAAACAATGGAGATGCATTATATTATGACAAAAATGGTAATATAACAAATGTATATAGTGCTTCAGACGCAGTTCCAATTACGGATAAATCTCCTTTCCCAAAAAGCTTTGGTGGATTTGGTACGACTTTCACATATAAAGGGTTTGATCTAAATGCAGATTTTGTATTTAAGATGGGTGGTTATACTTATAATAACATGTATCTTAACGCGGTAGATCCTACAAGTGCACTTTCTGGATATAATGTGGCAACAGCTGCAGCAAACTATTGGAAGAATCCAGGTGATACAGGAGTGTTCCAAAAGGTAGATTCTAATGGAATAAGAGCAACTGATCAGTTTCTTGAAAAATCAGATTATTTAAGACTAAGAAGTTTAAGTATTGGATATACTTTTGATAAAAAAGATTTCGGAGATGCCTTACCTGTTAATAAAATAAGGGTATATGCTCAAGGTCAGAATCTAATTACTTGGACAAGCTTCCATGGAGAACCGGAAGTTTCTCTTGGGTCCGCAGGTTCTACTTCTTTATTTGTGCCTGGATCTTACAACCTATACACTTACCCAGCTGTGAAAACCATTTTAATGGGATTATCAGTTGAATTTTAACTTTAAATTATATATTCATTATGAAAAATAGAATATTTAAAAATATTTTTGTTCTTACACTTACTGGCGTAGTGCTTGCTTCTTGTGATAGGAATTTGGATCAGTTTTCAACTGTAAATGAGGAAGAAAATCTTGCAATGAGTTCTCCGACTGCTTTCAGAATGGCGACAGATGGAGCTTATACAGCATTTAAAACAGTCAATTTGAATGGAGTTGGAGGAGTGTCTTACTACGGTGGAGATACAGGTAGCCAGCTTATTATGGGAGATTTAACTACTGATAATTTAGTAAGAAATGTAGAGGGTAGAAACTCAAACTTTGCAGCTTCAAACTTTGAATTCTCTTCAGATAATAATCAAACTGCGGGATTATATGGTGCAGCATACAATGTCATAGCAAAAGCTAATTTTGTTTTAAAACATATTAATAATGGTGTTATAACTGGAGCTGAAAAAAATAGTATTGAAGCAGAGGTAAGAGCAATAAGAGCAATGGCTCATTTCGATCTTGTAAGAGCTTATGCTAAAATTCCTACTCAGTCTGGAGACGCAGGGAACAGTATAGGTATTTATTATTCTGAATCTTTTGATCCTACCCAATCTGGAGGAATTAGCAGAAATTTAACTGTAAATCAGGTTTACGATAAGATAATTGCTGACTTACAATTTGCATTAAATAATATCAATGTAACGAGTGCAGATAAGGGAAGATTAACTAAGGCTGCAATCTATGGATTATTATCAAGAGTGTATTTGTACAAAGGAGATTATAATAATGTGATTTCTAATGGACAGCAAGCGCTAGGTCTTTCACCAAGTGTAACCTCTAGATCTAATTTCACAAATATTTGGAAATCTACAAGTACTGATGGTGTTTTGTTTCAAGTTTTAAACTCGGCTCAAGAAAACGTTACAGTTGGAGTAGCTTACAACCAAACGATAGGTGGACAGATCAGATCAGAATTTGTGGTAGACTATAATTTTTATAATAGTTATGCGTCAACAGATATTAGAAAGTCCACTTATTTTACAACTGGAACCTATTCAGGAAAAACTTATAACAATGTTATGAAGTATTCTACCGTAGGTGGGGCTGCTAATGTTGTTCCAATTAAGTATCTTAGAACGGCTGAGGTGGTATTTAATATGGCTGAAGCATACTATAAAACGGGGAATGAAGCACAAGCTTTAATTTTGCTTAATTCTATTAGAGCAGAACGTTATAGTCCTTATACTCCTGGAACAGAAACAGGACAGGCATTGCTTAACGCTATCTATAACGAGAGAAGATTAGAACTTGCTTTTGAAAATGACAGATGGTATACTCTAAAAAGGCTTGGGTTGGGAGTTCAGAGATCTGGTAAAGGCCACTTAGCAGATGGTACTGGAACAGCTCCTATAGCTCAGACTTTGGCAGCGTCTAGTACAAAATGGCAATGGCCTATTCCACAAACTGCAATTCAGCAGAATCCGGATATCAAGCAAAACGACGGTTATTAATAAACAATAACCATATAATATTAAACCCTGCTCTAAGCAGGGTTTTTTATTTCCTTTTATTTCTTATTTTTGCTGTACAAAATGTAATATGAAAACCGTTATGGTTCTGTATCACTTTTGAACCCTATAAATTAACGCATGAAATATATATTTCTTATCATCCTTTTCTTTGCTAATTTTTTCAATGCACAGGTTGTTAATAAAACAGATTCTAACAAGCTTGAAAAAAAACTGGCTGATACTTTAGTTATTGACTCTGGAAAGAAGGATTCTTTAAAAATATTCAAACCTACCATCAATGATTATCTTTATCAGACTCAATTTTCTGAAAAGAAAATATTTGATACGGTGATGACTTACGAAAAAACATACATCTTTTCACAATATAACAATAAGGATAACTTTGGGAGAGTTCAATTTCCTAATGTGGGAGCGGGATTTAATCCTCTTTCTTATGAGGTGAATGCAGAGCAAAACCTTTCACTGCTGCCTTCCAATAAATCTTATGGAATTATTGGGATTAATGACGTGAAATATTATGACGTAAAAACTCCAACAGCAACTTTTGTTTATCATAATTCTATAAAGAACGGAGCGGTTTTAAGATCTACTTACACTCAAAATATAGGAAAGCGATTTAATTTTGCTTTGGAATATATGGGACTGCGATCACAAGGTCTTTACAGGAACTCATTGGCAGCTAATAATAATACACTATTCTCTGGACACTATCTAAGTAAGAGCGGAAACTATGAGTTATTTGCTCATTACCTGCATCAAAATGTTAATAATCAGGAAAACGGAGGAATTGTGGCTGATGATCTGTTCCAGAGTGGGAACAGTGATTTCAGAAACAGAATCAATGCAGAAGTGAATCTTGCATCTTCAAGTTCGCAATTTGGATACAGAAGATATTATTTAAGCCATCAGTTTACTCCTTTTAACGCTGAAAAATTTCCTTTTAGGATCAGGCATACCATTTTTAACCAAGGGAATAAATATTATTACTCTCAAAATGCTTTAGAAGGATATTGGTACGATACACCCGCCGAAATCGTTAATGGTTTTCCTCTTTCAACAAAGAAATATTC
The DNA here is from genome assembly GCF_039645525.1 of Chryseobacterium sp. Chry.R1. NCBI lineage: Bacteria > Pseudomonadati > Bacteroidota > Flavobacteriia > Flavobacteriales > Weeksellaceae > Chryseobacterium > Chryseobacterium sp. Chry.R1. Next base: position 683,278 of record NZ_CP151793.1, on the reverse strand, counting down.
CAATAATTTAAGCAATACTGTTAGTCTGGTTTGGGATAATGAAAAGTTCAAACTGGATGCAGGAGTGCGTTATCAAATGATAAAGTTTGGAGCAACGCAAGTTACTCTGCCTACATTACAGATTCCAAATGAGATTAAAGAGAATAGAATTGGGGCAGTAGGAAACTTACAGATAAAGCTTTTAGATAAAATCCAGCTTAATTCATTTGCGGAATTTTCCAATGGAAGCCAGTTCGGAACTTATGTAAAAACTACTAACAACATTAAATTTGAGCCGATCAAAGATTATTTTGTAAATGCTAAAGTAAATTTCCAGAGTGCTTATCCTTCTTTTAATTATCTTTTGAATACTTCTGTTTATAATAATTTTAATTATTACCTTCAGAATGTTAAAAACCAATCGATAACTGAGATTGGTGGGAATATTAATTTAAAATGGTTTAAAACAGAATTGTTTGTTAATTATTTCAGAATAGACAATTTTACTTATCTCGATGCTGCATCAATGCCTAAACAAAGTCAAGGGTCGCTTAATATTTCTCAGATCGGAGGAGATGCTACATTCAGTTTTGGTAAATATCATTTAAATACAAGAGTGCAGTTTCAGAACGCGCTAACAAATAAAGATTTGTATCCGATGCCTGGATTTATAGGCCGTGCTAATTTCTTTTATCAGACCAAAGCGTTTAAAAATGCTGCAGAAATCCAAGCTGGACTGAAAGTTTACTATTTCTCAAAGTTTGCTTCAAGAGAATATTTTCCGATACTTAACGAATACATTTTACCAAGAGCGGATTCATTTTCAATCGGGGGACAGCCTATTGCCGATGTTTATATCAATATGAAAGTTAAAAAAATGTTCTTCTTTGTTGAAGGGCAACAGATAGGTACACTTATCTCATCTAATAAAGCCTATGCATTTCCACATTATCCGGTTTATGATTTTAGACTGAACCTTGGAATTGTTTGGTATTTGTTCAACTAAAATCATGACACCAGTTGAAAACAATCAGTAAAATATCATTTAATGATATAGAAAATATACCTCAGTTAATAAAAGATTTTTTAAATCATAAAATTGAGGGTTTTGAAGAAAATACATTTTCATTAGACCATTTTAGAAAAAAAATTCATCTAAAACAAGAATCTTTTACTTCAGAACAGAGAGTGGTATTATCCACCGCTCTTGAACAACAGTTATCCGGACTCATACTTTCTAAAAAGCAAAGGGAAAATTTAAACAACATAAAGCTTCCTGATACTTTTACTATAACAACAGGTCATCAACTAAACCTTTTTTCGGGGCCTGTTTTTTTTGTGTATAAAATTTTACAAACTATTAAGACTTGTTCTTATTTAAAATTTAATTTTCCGGACTTTAATTTTGTTCCTGTCTATTGGATGGCTTCTGAAGATCACGATTTTGCTGAGATCAATCACTTCAAAACCGAGAGTAATTATTACGAAATTAATGAAAAGTCTGGTGGACCTGTCGGGAGAATTCAGATAAGCGATACATTTTTCATTTCTGAGTTTGAAAAGGAATTTAAGGATTCTGTTTTTGGGACAGAGCTTATTTTAATGCTTAAAGAAGCTTACAAAGTTGGGAATACTCTTACAGAAGCTATAAAGACATTAGTGAACAGACTTTTTTCAGAGTTTGGTTTGTTAATCATTGATGGGGATTCAGGCATATTGAAAAATCAGGTCAAAGAAATTTTCCGGGAAGAGTTAATTCATTCTGCATTATATCATGCTTCTAAAGAAAAAGTGAAATTTCTCACAGATAAATATGGAAAGGTTCAGGTGAATCCCAGGGAAATTAATTTGTTTTACCTTTCTGACACGAGAGATCGGATAGAATTGGTAGGCGATCATTATAGTGTGGTGGATACTCCCATCCGGTTTACAAAAGAAGAGGTCTTAAATGAATTGGATAAAGCCCCGGAAAGATTTAGCCCTAATGCATTAATGCGTCCGGTTTATCAGGAAAAAGTATTGCCTAATTTAGCTTATATCGGAGGTAATGCAGAAATTATGTATTGGCTTGAGTTAAAAGACTATTTTACTAAAATAGATATCCCTTTTCCTGTTTTGATTCCCCGAAACTCAATGTTGTTCTTACAGGAGAAAGTATTAAAAAAAATAGATAAGCTTGATCTGAAAGTTGATGATTTCTTTCAGAATTTTGCAGCTATTACGAACAACAGGATCTTAGATAATAGTAGTATTCTCAGGTTACTTGAAGAAAAAGAATCTCTTTTGATCAATAGCTTTTCTGAATTACGGTCTATCGCCGAAACTACCGAGAAATCTTTTGGAAATATGGTTAAGGCGGAAGAAATTAGACAGCTCAAATCTTACAAAAGGATGAAAAAGCGACTTCTTCATGCAGAAAAGATAAAACAAAGTGAATTGCTTGAAAGGTTGGAAAATTTATTTTTAAACGTACATCCTTCTAAAACATGGCAGGAAAGGGTTTATAATTTTAGTGTATTTTTCGCCGATTATGGATATTCATGGCTTGAAACTTGTTTAGAAGAAATGGTGGTTCAAGAATCAAAATTAATAATTGTTGCCATTTAATTTTAAAGGAGTATTTTTGTAAATTATAATTATCTACTATGATAAAAAGGTTTTTTATTCTATCCAGTTTATGTATGGTTTTGGGCGTTTCCGCTCAACAATCACATACCGTAGTTAAAGGAGACAATCCTTATAATATTGCCAAGAAGTATGGTATAACGGTGGATGAACTGCTGAAACTAAATCCAAAATTTAAAGATGGAAAGTTGACAGTCGGTGATGTGCTTACAGTTAAATCTGATAAAAGCACTTCTGCTCCTGTTACAAAAAGTGCTGTCATTGAAAAAGCTAAACCCAATGCTCAGCTTGGTAAAATTGTATTACAGCCGAAACAAACCATCTATGGAATTACAAAGCAATACCGTATTTCTGAAACTGACTTGAGAAAGCTGAATCCTGAATTGGATTCTCATATGAAGATCGGTGATGAGATTACATTACCTTTTGAAAGCATAAAAAAATATGGAGGCAACCAACAACCTGTTGTAGCTTCAAAAACTGTAGAAGCAACTGCTAATAATACTCTATCAACTGCTGTGGCAACGGATGAGGATAATTATACAATTCAATCAAAAGATAATTATTACAGAATTACAAAACAATTTGGAGTTAGCCAACAAGAGCTGTATGCTTTAAATCCTGGATTGGAAGAAAAAGGATTAAAACCAGGAGAGGTTATCCGTGTTAAAAAATCAAATAGCAATGTTGCTAATGTAATTACGGAACCTGTTAACCCTAAAACTAAAATTGATTCAGGCAACGAAAAGTCATCTGCTAATAATTCCTCTAACGTGAATGCAGAGGCAGGAGATGAATATGTTACTTACACTGTTCAGCAAGGGGATACTGTTTTCTCTATTGTGAATAAATATGGTATTTCCATTGACGAATTAATCGCTTTAAACCCGGATTTAACCCACGGACTAAAGACCGGAATGATTTTGAAAATTAAGAAGCTTGATCCTGCATACATTAAGAAAAGCGGAGATGCTTTAAGTGTTGTTTTGATGCTTCCTTTCGGCTATAGTACAAATGAAACTCAATATAGGGGAATGGCAATGGATTTTCTTACAGGAGCTAAATTAGCCATTGAAAGAAATGCAAGAAACGGTCAGAAACTGGATATTAAAGTAGTTGATTCCGGTAATGAAGCTTCATTTAGGAATTCATTGACTCAAATCAATCCTAATAATACAGATTTAATTATAGGCCCATTCTTTAAATCGAATGTCATTGATGTTTTAGACTTTACTAAAAGCCAGAAAATTCCAATTGTAGCGCCGTTTGCAAATTCTCCGGAATTGTATAACTACAGTAATCTGGTTATTATTGAAACGAATGATCAAACCTATGCGGATAAAATTGTAGATGAAGTAAAAACTGTATACTCGGATCAAAAAATTTATATAGTTGCAGACAGCAAAAAGGAAAATGCAAATTATATTAAAGCTGGTCTCGAAAAGGCAGTGAAAAATCCAAATGTAACAATTGTAAGTTCTCCTGCAGAAATTAAGGCAGACCAGAATATGATGACGGGACAATCTGCTCCTGTAATAGCTATTTTAGCGAGTGATAACGATAGTACGGGAGAGGCTTTTTCAAATAGAGTTATTGCCCTGACAAAAGAAGTACAGGGAATAAAAGCTTTTAGCCTGTATTATGCTCCAAGTTTTGAGAAAAAGGTAGACGACCTTAGTCAGGCGAGTCTGGTTTATTTAATGGACAGAAAAATCAATACGGACGGAAGTTTTGAAAAAGAGATTTTGGCAGCCTATAAAGGTAAATATTGCAAGACTCCTCCCAAATATGCAATTATTGGTTTTGATGTTGTCAATGACATGTTAACCAGAGAGAATAAAAAAGGAGAAATTTTTAAACAAATGAATAAAGTTCAAACTCAGCTTGCAACCAAGTTTGAATTTGTAAAGTCCAAAGCTAATGGAGCTTATGTGAATACTGGTTATCGTGTAATCCGATTAGTTCCTTAGTGAAGTACATTGGATGAAAGAAAATCTTCACATTATGTTTATATTTGCATAATATTTTAAATTATTAGATGAAAGCACTTGTATTTCCTGGGCAGGGTTCTCAGTTTGTTGGGATGGGAAAAGAACTATATGATTCTCGAAAAGACATAAAGGACTTGATGGAATCTGCCAATGAAATTTTAGGTTTCGATATTTTATCCCTTATGTTTAATGGGACAGAAGAAGATCTAAAGAAAACCGAGGTTACTCAGCCTTCTATTTTTATACATTCTGTAGCTGCTTTAAAAGCTGTAAATGGACTTGGTGCTGAAATGGTAGCCGGTCACTCTTTAGGAGAATTTTCAGCATTGGTCGCTAATGGAGTTCTGTCTTTTGATGACGGTCTTAAATTAGTTTCTGAACGAGCAAAAGCAATGCAGGAAGCTTGTGATATTAATCCAAGCTCAATGGCTGCAATTTTAGGATTGGAAGATGCCAAAGTTGAAGAAATTTGTGCACAGATCAATGGGATTGTTGTTCCTGCAAATTATAATTGTCCTGGACAACTTGTAATTTCAGGAGAAACTGCTGCCGTAGAAGAAGCTTGTATTAAATTGAAAGAAGCGGGAGCAAAAAGAGCATTATTGCTACCTGTTAATGGGGCTTTTCATTCTCCATTGATGCAACCTGCACAAGAAAGATTGGCCGCTGCTATTGAACAAACTAAATTCAGAAAAGCAACGATTCCAGTTTATCAGAATATTACCACGACTGCAGTTACAAATCCTGACGAAATTAAGAAAAACCTGATTGCTCAGTTAACAGGTCCTGTAAAATGGACACAATCTGTTCAGAATATGATTAAAGACGGAGCATCTAACTTTGTAGAAGTTGGACCAGGAAAAACTTTACAGGGATTGATCAAGAAAATTGATAGTTCTGTAGACGTTGCTTCGGCAATCTAAAAAATAAACAAATGGGCGAAATATTTTCACCGGGAAAGCTCATGCTTACTTCAGAATATTTCGCTATAGATGGAGCTCTTGTCCTAGCGGTACCAACCAGGCTGGGACAAGAGTTTTTCTTTGAAGAAACGGAAGATGGGAAATCATTGGTTTTTTGGGAAGCTTATCATCAAAATAAACTATGGCTGAAAGTGATCATTGATTATTCCTCTTGGAAAATCCTTGAGACAAATATAGCTCCCAGTGCCGAATTTCTTATAAAAACGTTGAAAAACGTCCAAAAGCTTTCTACTCGTAAATTCCAGAATGCAGATTCATACTTTTTAAAAACAAATCTACAGTTCCCTTCCGATTTTGGATTGGGAAGCAGTTCAACATTAATGAACAACCTTTCTGTGTGGGCTGATACAGATCCTTTCATGCTAAATAGTCTAAGTTTGGGTGGAAGTGGTTATGATATTGCTGTCGCAAAGGAAAAATCAGCAGTTTTGTATCAGAATAAACCGGTAATACAATATAAAAGAATAACCTTTGATCCTATCTTTAAGGACGACTTGATTTTTATCCATTTAAATCAAAAACAAGACAGCAGGGAAGCAATCGATCTGTATAAGTCCAAAATAAAATCCCGTAAACTGATCGAAGTATTTTCTGCCCTTACCAATGAAATTCTATTATGTAATGAATTAAATGATTTTTGTCATTTAATGACTGTTCATGAAAGAAAAATTTCTGATTTTCTGAATATTCCTACCGTTAAAGACAAATTCTTCTCCGACTGTCCGGTTTTTGTGAAAAGTTTGGGTGCCTGGGGGGGAGATTTTGTAATGAGTGCCAAATTTAGGGGCTTTGAGGACTATTTTCGGGGAAAAGGTTTTGCGACTATTTTTGAATGGGCTGATATAATTGCTTGATATTTAACAATTTGCCGTTCTGTTTTTTTCTTTGTCATTCTGACTTATATCATTATATTTAACCACCTGTAACACTAAATTAATATTTAATTTTGTTGGACTAAAAAAAGAAATAGAAAATATAAGTAAAATGAAACACGCTAAAATCATCCAGGATTTGCAAAAATTAGGGATTAAGGGAGACTACGAAATAATATATAATCCCTCATATGAGGAATTATTTCAAGCAGAAGTTTCTCCTGAAAATCAGGGTTTTGAGAGAGCTGAACTTACGGAATCTGGTGCAGTATCAGTAAAAACAGGAATTTTTACTGGCCGTTCTCCAAAAGACAGATACATTGTTCAGGATGATGTTACAAGAGACACAATTTTCTGGGATGGCAAAGTGAACTTGCCTACAACAGCAGAAATCTTCAAGTCTTGTAAAGAATTAGTGCTAGACCAACTTTCTTCTTCTAAGAAAATTTATGTTGTTGATGCATTTTGTGGAACAAATGCTGACACAAGACTTAAAGTGAGATTCATCGTAGAAGTTGCATGGCAGGCGCATTTCGTTACTAATATGTTCATCCGTCCATCTCATTATGAGCTGGAAAACTTTGGAGAACCTGATTTCACTGTTGTGAACGGTTCTAAAACAACGAATCCGAATTGGGAAGCTCAGGGACTAAATTCCGAAAATTTTGTAATGTTCAACCTTACGGAAAAATTACAGATCATTGGAGGAACCTGGTATGGAGGAGAAATGAAAAAAGGAATGTTTGCAATGATGAACTATTACCTTCCGCTAAAAGGAATGGCATCTATGCACTGTTCTGCAAACGTAGGAGAAGAAGGAGATGTTGCTTTGTTCTTCGGCCTTTCCGGAACAGGTAAAACAACTTTATCCGCTGATCCTAAAAGATATCTTATTGGTGACGATGAGCACGGTTGGGATAACAATGGAGTTTTCAACTATGAGGGAGGTTGCTATGCAAAAGTAATTGACTTATCGGAAGAAAAAGAACCGGACATTTTCAGAGCAATTAAAAGAGATGCTCTTCTTGAAAATGTTGTTGTAAATAATGGTGTTTCCGATTATACTGATAACTCAATCACTGAAAACACGAGAGTTTCTTATCCGATTTACCATATTAACAAAATTGTACTGCCTTCTAAAGCTGGGCATGCTAAGAAGATCGTTTATCTTTCAGCTGATGCATTCGGAGTATTACCTCCGGTTTCAATTTTAGATGAAAATCAGGCTCAATACCACTTTTTATGTGGATATACTTCTAAATTAGCAGGAACTGAAAGAGGAATTACTTCTCCGGAACCTTCATTCTCTCCGGCTTTTGGTGAGGCATTTCTTACGTTACATCCTACCATGTACTCTAAAACCTTGATTGGTAAAATGAAAGAACATGGAGCAAAAGCTTATTTGGTAAATACAGGATGGAACGGTACAGGAAAAAGAATCTCATTAAAAGATACAAGAGCCATTATTGATGCAATAATTGATGGATCTATTGAGAACGCCCCTAAGGCGCAAGTGCCTATTATGAACTTGGAAATTCCTACTTCTTTACCTAATGTTTCAGAAGGTATTCTGGATCCAAGACATACATATAGTGATGCTTCAGAGTGGGAAGAGAAGGCTAAAGACTTAGCATCAAGATATATTAAGAATTTTGAACAGTATTGTAACACTGAAGAGGGGAAGAAGCTGGTTGCTTCCGGACCTCAATTACAAGAACAAACAATATAAGAAAAGCAAAGCCTCATCATTGATGAGGCTTTTTAATGTATTAAAACATCCTGAAAGCTTAATAAAGCCAGTCTGTATCCTTGCATTCCAAAGCCGGATAATACAGCGTCCGTGTGAGCTGCTGTTACTGACTTTTGCCGGAATTCTTCTCTTTTATAGATATTGCTAATATGTACTTCAATCTTAGGCTTCTGTATATTCTTTAAACAGTCGGCTATAGCATAAGAGTAATGTGTAAAAGCCCCCGGATTGATAATAACAGCATCAAAATCATCTTCCTGAAGCCTGTTAATTAATTCTCCTTCAATATTCGATTGATAATAGTTCAGTTCGTAAGAAAGGAATTCATCTTTTAGTTTTTCCAAATATTCATCCATTGAAATTATTCCATAAATTTCAGGCTCTCTTGTACCCAGCAGATTAAGATTCGGTCCGTTTATGATTAAAATTTTCATAACATAAAATTAAAAAGTTTTTTTCGATTAGTGCGGATATTTTACGGGTTTTATTTGAAGAAAATGTTTTACATTATTTTTAATGATATTTCTCATGTTTAAAAATTTAACATTTTCTCTAATGGTTTATTAACAGGTGTTTTAAGTGAAAATTAAGTTAATTTTTGAGAATTTAAAATAAAAAATAAATTAGTCTACTTGTTTTATAGACTAATTGTTTTTAGATTTGCAACCATATTTCGATCGGCTTATAAAGAAAGATGGAGGGAACTGACCCTACGAAGTCTTAACAACCTGCATGATGCAAGGTGTTACATTCAGCCTTTTAAGGAAAAATAAGCATTTGGTTAAATCAATTTCTTGATGCCCTTTGCTGTGTTTTCCGCAAAGGGTGTTTTTTTAATATTTAACAAATAAAATTGATTATGGTTAGTAAAAGTTTATTCAAAGCTGGTGTTTGGATTTCACCCGGTGCTTTGTTTTTCTTAGGCATTATTAGTGTTAATGGGCAGGAGATAAAGCAGAAGAAAGATACGCTTAGGGAAAAAGATATTGATGAAGTCGTTGTGGTAGCTTACGGTAAAGCGAAAAAGACGAGTTACACAGGTTCTGTAGCGACGATCTCCAGCGAAAAGATTAATAATCGGCCGGTAACCAATATTACAAAAGCTTTGGAAGGGCAGGTAGCGGGATTGCAGGCAGTAAGTGCTTCTGGCCAACCGGGTGCTACGGCAACAATCCGTATCAGGGGGATCGGATCTATTAGTGCCTCAAGTAATCCTTTATTCGTGGTGGATGGAATTCCTTTTGATGGAAATATCAATTCTATCAGCCCAAATGATATAGAATCAATTAGTGTTTTGAAAGATGCTACGGCAAGCTCTCTGTATGGATCAAGAGGTGCTAACGGAGTGATTATTGTGACTACAAAGTCAGGGAAAAAAGGAGAATCACGAATCAATTTTAATATCAGTCAGGGATTTTCCAGCAGGGCTGTAAAGGACTATGAACAGGTTACCACGGACCAGTATTTTCAATTATATTGGGAAGCAATGAGAAATGGATATAAATCAGGACAGGTTTCAGCACAACAGGCTGCACAAATGGCCACAGATAATCTTGTGAATAACCTGGGCATCAATCCATATGGTTCTAACTATGCAAAACCGGTAGGGACAGATGGAAAACTGCTGCCTGGAGCAAGGCCTTTATGGAATGATGACTGGAGGGATATACTTCAAAGAGTGGCTTCAAGAAACCAGGTTGATCTTGATTTTAGTGGCGGAAATGAAAAAGGAAACTATTTTTTCTCATTGGGATATCTTGATGACAAGGGTATTGCCATAGGATCCGGATTTACAAAATACAGTACAAGATTGAAGATTAATAATGAAGTGAAGAAATGGTTAACTGTTGGAGCAAACCTTAGTTATACCAATAGTCTTCAGGAGGCACCACCATCTTCAGATTCAAGAACTGATAATATTATTAATGCGGCCAGAGTAATTCCTTCTTTTTATCCATACTATGAAAGAAATCCAGATGGAAGCTATAAGCTTGATGCTAACGGAAATACAATTTACGACTTCGGAAAGTACAGGCCGACAAGTGCTTTGCAAAATCAAAATGCAGCCGCAACTTTGCCATTGGACAAAAATGAAAACAGGGAAGATAACTTTTCAGGAAAAGGGTATTTGGATTTTACGTTCTTACCGGAATTAAAATTTAAATCCAGTTTTTCAATTGACCTGGTAAATTACAATGGGCATTATTATTCAAATCCGCTGCTGGGGGAGGGTAGTGAAATAGGAGGTTCGGTGACCAAGACAAATTCACGGACATTATCTTATACAACCAGTAATATCTTGACCTATGATAAAAAATTCAATCAGCATCATTTCAATATTCTAGCCGGACAGGAGTTTTATCATTATGAGTATCAGACGATATCCGGAAGCCGAAGTCAGTTTTCTTTACCTTATTATTATGAACCGGATGCAGCGGCTTTATTAGGAGGTTTTAGTGGTAATAGTGATAAATTAGGTTTACTGAGTTTTTTAGGTAAAGCAGAGTATGATTTCAATAACACTTATTTTATTTCCGGATCTGTAAGATCAGACGGATCTTCCCGTTTTTCACCTCAAAACAGATGGGGAACTTTCTGGTCAGTAGGAGGTTCATGGAAGGCGTCTAATGAGCAATTCATTAAAAATCTAAATTTCTTTAATCAGCTAACCCTTCGTGCGAGTTACGGAGGACAGGGAAATGATAAGTTGAGTACTTATTATGCTTACCAAAGTCTTTACGCATTTTACAATAATCTGGGAGAAGGAGGAACAGTTGCTAGCAGGCTTCCCACTCCTGATCTTAAGTGGGAAACCAATCTTAACTTGAATGTGGGGTTGGAGTTTGCTATTCTTAAAAACAGGGTTAAGGGTAATGTGGAATATTTCCAACGTCAAAGTAAAGATCTTTTATTTGACAGGCCTTTGGCTCCCTCTCTTGGTTTTAGTGGTTATTCAGCGAATATTGGAGAACTGAAAAATACAGGTTTTGAATTTTCATTATTCACAACTCCGATTAAAACGGACGATTTCCAATGGGATGTTGATGTTAATGTAACAACCCTAAAAAACAGAATTACGAAACTTCCTAAAGGTCCAATTGTAACAGGAACTAAATTATTGCAGGTTGGCGGTTCTGTTTATGATTTCTTTATTCCGGAATGGGTTGGAGTTGATCCAAGTAACGGTGCTCCGCTATGGAAATATGTTTATCAGGATGCCAATGGGAATACAGTAGAAGGAACAACTTCCGAATATGCAAAGGCGACAAAAACATTACAGGGTTCTTCTTTGCCTAAATTTTCCGGTGGAATCACTACAAATATTACATATAAGGATTTTGATTTATCCGCGCTGCTAACTTTTAGTGTTGGAGGAAAAATTCTTGATACAGATTACACCATGTTAATGTCAAATGGAAGCAATGCTGGAAGGGCATGGAGTGCAGAGATGTTAAACAGATGGACGCCTGAAAATCCCAATACGGATGTTCCGGCTTTAAGTACAACGACAAATAACTGGACTTCAACGTCCTCAAGGTTTTTATACTCGGGGACTTATGCCAGATTGAAAAATGTGAGCATCGGATATACCTTACCTTCAGATTATTTCGGAAGACTGGGACTGAAAAAGTTCAGAATTTATCTTCAGGCTGAAAACCTTTTAACTTTCTACAAGCACAAAGGAATGGATCCCGAGCAAGCTATAGATGGTACCACTTATTACAGATATCCGGCAATGAGAACAATAACATTCGGTCTTCAGGCTACACTTTAAGTTTATATTAAAACAATCAAAACAATGAAAAAAATAAAATATATATCATTTATACTTATTGCAGCTTTCTCTTCTACTGCGTGTACTAATGATTTGGAAACAGCTCCTACTAATCAGGCTAATGAAGCTGAGATATTCAAGACAGCTGAAAGTGCTGAAACGGTGATTAATGGGACATGGGCAAAATTCAATGATGACGGGCCTACCTATGCTAACATTGGCTATTCAACAGTATTACGGGCCAGCGATGCTATGGGTAGTGATGTTGCTGTCCTTACTAATAAATATGGCTTTGCATCGGCTTACGCTTTTACCGATTTAGTGAATAGTACCGGAAGTCGTTCTCAATTTGTATGGAGTTTATTATATTCTGCAATCAATAACATGAATAATGTGATTAGTCGTATTGATGGAGTAGAAGGAAGTCAGTCTAAAAAGGATCAGGTTAAGGGCCAGGCAAAAGCTTTACGTGCTTTTTGTTATTTGAATTTAGCAAGCCTTTATCAGTTTAGTTATTTAAAAGATAAAAACGCTTTGGTAGCTCCAATTTATACAGAACCAACAACCATAAATTCTGTAGGAAAAAAGAGAGCTAGCCTTGAAGAAATGTATACTTTGATTAAAAACGATCTATCAGAGGCAGGACTTTTATTAGCAAATTATACAAGAAATAATAAGGATAAAATTGATAAGTCTGTGGTATATGGATTGTTGGCCAGAACTTACTTAAATACGGGTGAGTGGACTAAGGCTACTGCTGCTGCTCAAATTGCAAAAGCTAGTTTTCCGTTGATGGCTCCCGAAAAGTATAAGGACGGGTTTAATGATATTACCAATGGGGAATGGATCTGGGGACATGGCCAGACGCAGGAACAATCAGGGGAAAGTTATGCATTCCACTACTTAGATGTTTCTTCATCAGGAAGTTACTACTACAGTTTTATGGCAGATCCTTATTTTAAAGATTTATTTGACACCAATGACATCAGGTACCAATTGTTTCAATGGGACGGACTTCCCGGAAGGGAAGGTCTCTTGAGATATGCTAAATTTAAGTTTAAAGCCAATCTCATTGCTGACATTGTATTCATGAGATCAGCTGAAATGTATTTGATTGAGGCTGAGGCAGAAGCCAGAAATGGGAATGTAACCAATGCTGTAGCAGTTTTAAATCAACTGAAATCAGCGAGACAGGCTAATCTGTACAGTGGATCTTTAGCCCAGAATGATGTGATCAAAGAAATCCTGATCGAAAGAAGAAAGGAATTGTTTGGAGAAGGATTTTCATTGTCTGATATCATAAGAACTCAGGGAACTGTAGTAAGAAAACCTTTTACTGATTCCAATGGTCAGCCAATTAAAGTACAAGTAACAACTCCGGATGGAACTGTAAAAACAGTGAATGGAAGAGGACATTCTGTATTTTCTTTTCCTGATCAATCTGCCTTTGCACCAAACAGCAAGTATTATTTGTTTACGATTCCGCAGAAGGAGGTGGAGAATAACACGAATTTGTGAGGAAGTAAATAAGGGTGTTAGTTTTATGGTTATTATTTATAATGAGAATCTTATTAAAGAAGATCTTTTTTAATTAAAATAAAAGGTTGTCTCGGCGAGGAGACAACCTTTATTTTATATATTCTATTAGAAGATCTACATTAATTTTTGTACTATTTTCTTCCTAATGAAAAATATAAAAATGAGCGAAATAATTTTCAAAAATATTAGTATTTCATCTACTTTCAAGTGATTATCTAAATCATATTCATAGGCTATATATGATGTACATTGACTTACAATCAGTAAAAACTGGAATATTGTAAATATAATAAGTGATATTTCCGCCACATCATATCTGTTAAGCATCGACATGTGAATTCCCAAAAGTTTTTTTGTTATTCTATCCGCATATCGCATCATTACAAACCCAATCCCAATCAATATTAAATAAAAAATAAGGGACGATATCATACCATTATTGATTCCAAAATTTATTATTTTATAAATGGAAAGAAAAATATAATTAAATATTATATATAAAGCTATTATATATATAGTTATACTGATTGAATAAAATACATTTTTCATAATATTACTTTATTAATGGATATTGATTTATCCCACTGCCAGCTGCGGGTAAATGAAAAGTGTAATCGTAGGTCGCTTTACCAAAAGGATGAAACGGAACAACTAGAGAAGTATTCATATTAGTTGCACCTACATAGGATCCTGTTACTTTTACATTAAAAACCATAGTTCCGGAAGGTAATACAAAATCTGCTCTGCCTATATAACTATAACCTGATGGACGAAAATCATTCACATCTTTTAAAATATTAAGAGCCTTTTCATATCTGAAGGTAAAAATCCCATAAGGAGAACTTCCCTGTATTACTACAGATCCTTTATACAATTTTGTAATATTTGTATTTCCACTGCTACCATAGGCTACTACAGAAAGTTTATTTCCAATTAGATTCATAGTACCTTTGATTGTATACCAATCATAATCGGCTACATATGGATCTTTTTCTTTTCCACTGACAGAACCAAAAGGTAATGCTATTGATGAAGCTTCAAAACTAACAGTCTGTCTAGGGATCCTAATGTTTGCTTTTTTAGGGCCTGGACCATTTAAATGGTCCATAGAGTGATTTAAGCCCGCAATGATACCTCCAATAACAGCTCCTTGCCAAAAATTCCCTCCACTGAGTTCGGCTCCCACACCACCTGAAATAGCTCCAAATAATACTTTTCCTGCTGTTTGGTTAGCAAAATCTTTAGCAAACGACCCAAAAGCCGAGGCTCCTAAACTTCCTAATGCTCCTGAAAGCAGAGCTTGATGGAAAGAGCCGCCTTGCATTAATGATAATGCTCCCTGAGCAATACCATGCACTGTTGCTTGCGCTAATGCTACTCCTGTTTGAGCCATGATTTTCAATGCAGCATTTGATACCTGTACGGCTGATTGGAGGGCGGGAGCAAAGAGTTGGCCAATTCCAAAGGTGACCGCTCCGGATATTGCTCCGAACACTGTGGACTTAAATAGTCCCAGAAGAGAAAACTTCTGTCCTGTAATAATTGCGCTCACAATATAGCTTGCTGCCCCTACGATTGCCCCTATAACTACAGCTGCTAATAAAGCAGATTCTATTCCGAAAATATATTCTCCGGTAGGATCGTTGAACAATAATGGATTATTCATTACGTATCCATACTTATTGTAATTCTGGGTATTATAAGGATCCTGGATATTTTCATCAGGATTTAAGAATCTTCTGAGTAGTGGATCATACAATCTTCCGTTCATGTGGATGATTCCTACTTCGGCAAAATGCTCATGGCTGGTGTATCCTCTTTCAATAAGTAATGCAGTATTATCAATAATATTTTTATCGGTAATAATCGCTCCGTTTCCAATCTGAAGATGTGTAAAATTACCCCATGCATCAAAATGTCTTTGTTCCAACTTGTTACCCGCTTCATCACTAATTGCTAAAATACTTCCGAGATAATCCTTGTGTAAAAATTTATATGAACCATTAGATTCGTTATAATCTTTAAGGAAAATGATGTTACTTTCATACGGTGTTCCACCAATGTAAAGAACATGCTTTTCTTTACCTGTCGTATTGTCTACCACTACTTCAAAACTTCCATCTTCATTATAGAATTTGGTAAACTTCCCATCTCCATCAGTTGCAAAATTGCCACCATAAGTGACTCTTTGTCTCATACTAGTTAATCCATACTGGAAGGCTACATCTCCTTTTTGTCCGTCAATAAATACGGGATCATTGTTCTCGTTGTAAACAATACTTTGGATCAGATCATTGTTATAATTTTGTGTTCCTGCTGCATTTAAGGTCATTCCTGTAGGTTGGTATACCTTAGCTGAGTTATTAAATTTAATGGTTCCTACCTGATCATTTTCCAGAATCCTTCCTTTTTCATCATAAATATTACGATTGCTTGAAGGTTTAACACCCGTTACAGGATTGGTCCAGTTGATCAATCTGTTGTTGTCATCATAATCAAATGATTCAACGATATTAAAATCTCCTCCTGTAGTTCTGCTTTTTAGCTCATTCTTAATCGCATCAAATGAATAAGAAAGCTGAAGGATTCCCGGCTTCACCTGCGAAGAATGGTTCATGTTTGTTAAGAATCCATTCGTGTCATAGGTATTATTTACTTCTGTGGCTCCCAGTGCTGTTTTTAAAACCTGGCCTTTTGCATTAGCTTGTAAAAGCGTCCATAATACCTTCCCTGAATTTCTATCCTTTACCTGAGCGAGTTCTCCATTCCAATTGCTATAAGCGTTTTCAATATTCACTTTTGTAAGTACGCCTGAAGAAAAAAGGCTTTTCTCGTATGATATCACTCTCCCTTTATCATCATAAGTAATTTCTTTCTGCATATAGTACTTACCATTGCTACTTTCAGATGTTGATAACAATCTTCCCTGTTGGTCGTAAGTTATATTTGAACTATATGCTTTTCCTTTGGATGTTCCGTTCTTAGAAGTTACTCTCCCTTTGTTATCGTAAACAAACGAGATTACTTTGTTGGTAGTAGCGCCGGCATCCGCTGTAGAAATTTCTTTCTGAGTAATAAGCTGTCCAATGCTATTGTAAATGTATTCCTTGGTTCCCTTTGGACTTGTGATTTTTTTAACCTGATCAAAACCATCATACTCATACTTATAAATTCCATTAGATGGATCGTTAAACTCTGTTTTTCTTCCCCAAACATCATATTTAGATGTTACGATATTGGTTCCATACTGAGCGGTAAGTTGTTTTCCTAGGGAATTATAAGTAAAATTAATAGTGCCGCCTTTATCCGAAGTAGAAACAATATTTCCTAGAGCATCAACTGTTTTAGTTGTTGTTCGTCCATATCCATTAAGTTCTTTTAAGGTGGTAACAGTTCCTGATATTGAAGTTTCAGTTTGCTTACCATTAAAGAAGGAAGTTGTAACCTTAGCGGGGAATACTGTATCGTCATAGGTAAATACATTCCACTGAACATTTGCTGGCAATTCTTCTGTTGCCTGGTCAAAATAAGGTTCGGATTCTTTTATTTTCCTACCTAAAGCATCAAACATACGATATACTGCCACGAATTTACCTTGTTCAAAGCCTTTGGTTTGTGTTTTATATTCTTGGCCTAGTTTATTTACATATTTTCTAGAAATATTACCATCAGGTTCATATTCAATAACTATAGTATTTCCCTGTTCATCTCTTATATACTGGTAATTTGTAACGCCTTCTAAATTTGTTTTAGAGGTTAAAATTTTCCCCCAGTTATCATAAGTATTAGTAGCAGTGTTTCCCAGTACATCAGTTTGGGTTAAGATTTGTCCCCAATTATTATAAGTAATACTGGTTTCTAATCCAAGGTTGTCCGTTTTCTTTATAACAAACCTTCCCTTATCATCATATTCGCTTTTGTTAATTCTGAACTGTGAATCACTTCCGGCAGTAACTTTCTTCTCAATGACATTACCGAATCCATCATATTTATAATCTTCAGTAAGATTGTCCGAAAAGTTATTGGAGAAGTTATTCCCAGAAACATTAATGACTGTTTTAGGAAGATTATTCTGATACAAGTAATATTGACTTACTTTATTGGTTGTATTATAAGCCGCATGCTGCATAGTTTTTGCATCCAGATGACCAATAAAATAATCTTTCCCAATTCCTGAAGGATTATGAGTATAAATAAAGTCCGTTGTGGTTACTGAAAAATTATCATTAACATTGGAAGTTGTTTTAGACGGCAGGTAGTAGGTATTGTAAATAGCTGTTCCTGCTGTTGTAACGTTCGTCAAAAAGTCCTTCGCTAACGTAGAGGTTGCGACAGTAGCTGTCACTATTTTGGGCTTGTCAGCATCTGAAATTGTTGTAACTACTTGCCCATTGAGAAGTTTGTCTTCCTTATAAATTGTCGATTTATAGCTCAATAACTGAGTATTATTCTCCGAAATATCTGCCGGGAATATCAGGTTTTCATTATTGGTTCTGATGGACCACTCTTTTACCGGAACTCCGTCCAATAAAGGGTCTATTTGTATACCCGACCAAATTTTAGCATTTTCAAATCCGGCAGCATATAAGGAGGAGCGGGCAGTTTGACGGAAGCCAATTACCCCTCTTCCTGTAAAGTGACTTAAAAAACCTCTGTATCTGAAGTCCTGGATCAGAGTACCGGCTGGCGTATACTGTTTAATCTGTGATACAGCAGCGGATAATGGTGCTTGCTCCAATTCAAAATAAGGATAAAGTTCTTTTTGTACGGGCTGATAAAAATTAGCATCTGTTTTTGAGTTAAGTTCTTTGTAGCTAATCTCTGTGGTGATTCCTCCTTGCTTGATATTCTTAGCTCTTGCCAAAGCGGGCACATAAGGATATCCATACTGAATCACATAGTTGTAACCGCACCCGATAACTCCAGAACAATCATCTGGTTTTCCTAAAAGGATAACCTGTTGGTTGTCTTTATTAATGGTCAAATTACTAAAAGGGATTACCTTTTCATTAAAAGACTTTAACCAGTTTCTTGTTTTGTAGAAGTTGATACCACTATTAGTTTGGATAGAAACTGTGTTTTCAGTATTATAAGGTTGTGGAATGCTTGCTCCAAGAATAGTAATAGGAGGATTGTAAACAATACTTTTATCATTGGCTCCGGATACTTTGTTGACAGAGTAAACTGTAACATTGGTATTAGTCCATTCCTTGTCATGGTGAGCATTCCATGTATGGTCAGTAACTAAAACATTTGAAACAATAATTTCAGATTTTCCATCTCCATCCAAATCTGCTGTATTGTACTGGAAATATCTGCTCATACCATACGCACATCCACTTTCAAAGAAGGTGTTATGAACACCTTGTGTTAAGGTTTCGGTTCCTGAAGAGTAGAAAATAAAGTTATTGATGTAGAACTGATTCAGTTTTTTCCCATCAGATAAAAATAAATTCCAGTTATAAGATTTATTCCCTTGAGGAACTAAGACATCAATTTTGCTGTCGCCGTTAAAGTCACCGTATAGTGCACCATTGAAGAATCCTCCCAATGCTTGTCCTGTGAAGTTTCCTACATTGGATAATACAAAGTTTCCTGCAGATATTTTATTGATATTAAATACTTTGGTCATAGTACCATTGGAGCTATTGAGCCAGATAATATCCTGGATTCCATCTCCGTTAAAATCTGCGAACTGGATTTTCTTTGCAGCTCCTGTTCCCTCGTCATATTTGTAAATGCTTTCGGCAACCGGAAGGTTTTCACTTAGATCAAATAATATGGATGAGTAAAAACTTGTTAAAGTACTTCCTGGAATAATGTTTACCTCTCCATTGTCGATCGGAGGTACTCCATATTCTTCAGTATTGGATGAGTTAACTGAAGGCTCGATATAAGGGAGTGTAGGCGGCGTAGTTTCATCCAAGGCAACAGGATTTGAAATAGTTTTACCAATAGGTTCCGGATCAAATCCTCCATTAATACATGTTCTCGTTCTTCTGAAATTAAAAAGAAGTTCCGTAATTCCGTCCCCGTCATAATCATAGCTTGTCAATTCCGATAAGCTTACAACCGAATAGTTACAGCCCGTCATAGGAAGATCGTCATCTCCGGGATCACCAATAGCATACTGATCATACGTAATTAGTTTCGAATATTCCAGCTTGAATCTGAAATCTGAAATATCTACAGAGTATACCAATAATTCATAATTGGGTTTTTTAGGATCTCCTGTAGCAACGGTATGAGGGATGACGATTCCTGCTTTGTTTTTTACGTATCCGTCTTTTTTGAAAGTCACAGATGCCGCCTTACCAAACTCAGCAGCTGTAAATCGATTAAGTTCATACTGTAGCGGCATAACCGGAACATCTTTGTACACAGAGCTCTTAAAGTTCAAAACACCTACCTGTGTGGATCCCGCAGTCCCTGGAGTGGGAACGTATTCCAGATAGTCTGTGATACCATCCATATCAAAATCACCATATTTTTTGGTATTGGTCGTGGTGATATTATATTCTTTAGTTGTTTCCTCTCCTGCAGTCTGAGCAGGTTCATATTCTATAGCTATGGGATTGGCTGCCTCATTATTACTGTTGTATTCCGTAATCTTATTGACAAACTGATAACTCGTACCATTATCCGTATATTCTAATGCATATCTTCTAAACTGATTACCATTAGTGGAAACGACAACCTCATTTAATAATTTGTCCTGATTGTAATAAAATCCCTGATGATAGGAAATCTCCTTAAAAGTCCTATCCAGGTTATAATTGAACGAAATTTCATTGAAATGTGGTTTATTCAGGGTTTCATTCCCACCCCATTTTATTTTCTTTATCCGGGTAACATCCCCACCTGGAACTGGTTGAGAAGTAAGATATTGGTTCTTCTCATATTCATAGGTGATGTAATTCCCCTGGGCATCCATCCATTTTACAAGATTATATCCCATAGAGGTTCTGGCTGCACTATAATGCTCCGGATCGCTGTATTCAGTATCTCCATACCATGCCTGTGAGCCGTCATCAAAGGTAACATGGAACAACATGGGTCCTTGAACTCCATTTTTTGTTCCTAATGATTTGATTTTGATATTGGAGTATTTCTCAGTAACATACTCAGCTCCATCTTTTCCATATTCTCCGGATTTAAGAATGAGTCTTTGTCCGTTAAAGCTATAATTATCTGAATAATCGAGTTGTACTGATTTGGTTATCCCATCTTTTTCAATATTCTTACTTATTCTAGATACTGCTGTTATTCCTGAAATATCCCAACCATAACCCGCAATTCCATTGACAGAACCACTTGTATATGTAAGGTTGATCTGAGGTGCTACACTTTTTATTCCCGGAGGTAAAGCTATTGGTAAGCTAAATTGCAGTTGCCCGGCTCCGGAAACCTCAATGTTTCCCTTGGTATCATGGAAACTCTGGCCTGTTGGTGCAGATGTCCCGGTTGGATTACCGGCTCCGGCATTGGAGTCCGCGGGTCCCCCACCTGGATTTTCAGAAGAAGGCCCGATCTTTGCCACAAAAGGATTTGAAGTGCCGGAGGAGGCCTTAAATCCTTGAGCCAAGACAACGGTTTGCGGATCCTGTACTGTTCTTGAAGTACTTTCCTGCTGATAGAGTATGGTCTGAGAATAGCCCAAAACCGAGCAGAGGGAAAGTACCAATGATGAAAGAATCTTCATATTCTTGGTTGTTAGTAAATTGTTATGATTAAAAGTTTATCGTTTTGTAATATTTCTGCTGAAGACCCTGCCGTCTTTTAATGTAAAGTGTAAAACATATACACCCCATTCGTAATTGGACATATTGATCTTTAGCTGTTTATTTAATCCCGGAGTATTCTGTTGCTGGAATTTCCAGTGAACCGTACTGTGCTGGTAAAGAGAAACGGATTCTATGAGTCCGTCTACTTCATCGGTCCAGTCTATAGTAAGGAAATCATTCACAGGAACAGGATACAATCTGATCTGTTTCCAGAATGTTTTTTCATCCAGAACCGGTTGTTGCTTGATCTCAGCAATGGTCTTTACCTCTTCAGCTTTAGGTTTTTCTTCGGTCTTAGCCAAATTTTTTAAGTCTTCAGGTGCTTTTTTACCACTCACATCTGTCCCTCTGTATCTTTGGTTTCCGGCTTCGTCATACTTGAAGTAGACTTCGGTTTGTGAGAATCCGAAAACACCAATCAACAAAGAAAATAAGGAAAGTAATTTTCTTTTCATTTTGTAATTATTTTTGTGTTGAAAGCAGCTCTTGAACCTTCTGTTCAAGTTTTTCAATCTTTGCAGATTGGATTTTTAAAACTTCATTTTCATCCTGAAGCAGCTTTAGTTGTATTGCCTGATGCTTTATTTGTTTATTCTGTTCAATTGAATAAAGAGTTAGTTCTTCTATCTTTTCAAGAAGTTTGGAATTCATCTCAGCAACGTTAATCCCGTTTTCAAGTACCTCCTTAGCCGTTGGAATGTTAGGCAAATGTCCTTTTTCATGAATATGTTTTTCAACATCCTCTAAAGATCTCAGTGGGTATTCTTTTTTAAACACATAATCTGCCCATACGTTAGCTTTTACTTCAACTTCTTTAGCCTTAATTTTACCATCAAATCTGGCAATAGCATTGTTGAAGAATTTTACCCAAGTTCCGTTATAAGCGTCTTGAATACCGAAATACGTGGAGCCATCATTACCATCATTAGGCTGAGCAATAATGATATTGTGGCTTTGCCCCAGGTTTCTAAGAACGGTATCTCCAATTTGCCCGCCCCAACAGCCCGAGCACCCTGATTTTCCAATCTGGAAAGAGCCTAATGAATTTGCAATTTCAAAAGCAGGATTGTCTTCCTTATAGATTCTGAAATAAGCTTCACCGCTTCCTCCGGGATCATTAATTCCTACTTTTACTACTCCATTTGGAAGAATACTCATTACTTTTGTATTATTCGTTTTAAAAACCAGAGGTTGATTATCTGTAGTTCCAATGAAATTACTAGACGGATTAGTCCCTGAGTTTCCAGTAAGATTCCAAGATTGGGCAAAAGCCATAGAGGATACGGCTATCAATAGCGGTACAAGTTTAGTCTTCATAAGTTGTTAATTTTTATTAAATTGTAAAACGTGATATAATTTATATTGATTGAAATTATTTTTTAAATGCGTTTGAAAAACTCTTTAAAAGTAGAATAAACAATATTTTTCTCATTCAAAGATGTAATCATTTGAATTATCATACAAATAAATACTATATAGATTCATAAATTTATATTAATGTTATGCTCTTATAATGATTTAATAGGATGGATTCAGTATTAAAAAGAAGTTTCGGATGGAATCGTAAAAAAAGCCGAAGGAGAATTCTATTTTCTTTTCCTGACTAATCTGTTTAATATATATATCTAAAATTAACTTTATTTGATAACGTAAAATACTTTATTATAAATCAGATTAAAACTAATAAAAAAACCGGTACAGAAATTTCTGTACCGGTTTAGCTATTTATTGACTTTTTTCATTACAAAATTTATATATTTTA
Source organism: Chryseobacterium sp. Chry.R1 (assembly GCF_039645525.1). NCBI lineage: Bacteria > Pseudomonadati > Bacteroidota > Flavobacteriia > Flavobacteriales > Weeksellaceae > Chryseobacterium > Chryseobacterium sp. Chry.R1. Next base: position 660,218 of record NZ_CP151793.1, on the reverse strand, counting down.
TTTCCGGAAAATTTAATCAATATAGTGTCATTTTGAGGCCTCCGATATTCAATCCTTTTAAGATACACCTTGTCATCTTCTGCAGACTGTGGGATTTTTCCAAATCTATAGGATTCAATTTCAACAGGTTCTAACAATTTATTTTTAAAAGAAACATAAATAGAATAAATGTTCTCTCTGTTGTAAATGGTATGGACTCCAATTTCAACATAATTTTTCTTACTTTGTGATTCTGAAACCTCAAAATAATTTTTATCTTTCTTGAGATTATCCAGGCTTTTATAGCTCTCAAAATTTGTAGATACACAGCTTGTTGTAAAAAAAAGTATCGTTAAAAGGAAAATTTTCTTAATACCCATACATTTTATTTCTATAATGTTGATAAATTGATTCTGCTTGGCTCTCGTTAGTTCCTATAATTTCATAAGGATTACCCTTCATAAATAACTGTTCCCATATTCCTCTAGCTTGAAAATTACCCCAACCTTGTCTCTGAACCTGGAAGATATGACCAAATTCGTGCCCAAAAGTAGCAGGACTTGTAAAGGTGCCTGAAGAACCAAAAGTGGCTACATTATTTCCCCATGTCACCTCTCTTCGATAATTTTCAATGGGTTGTCCTTTTCCTTCCTTATCTAATAGTCGGGCAATGTATGGCTGTGCTAATTGGTATAATCCACCACTTCTCCAGTTTACATTTTCATAACCTACGCCACTTCCTTTTGAAATTTCTTTAACATACTGCAATTGTTCATCAGAAGGTTTATAAGTTGCACCAAATGTCATGATCATAAAGCTAGATTGTGCAGCTCCATTTATTGCCCCGTTCTCAAATCCGCCTTTTACCCCTAACCATACATTTTCACCTCTGAATAAAGCTGAGAACCCTCCGGATATAGATCCTGTGATTCCATACCTTAAAGAGCTATGTAAGATTTCACCCACTGCATTTTTGGTCCATCCTAACAATCCCTTTCCACTAACACCATTCCATCCAGGTAATTGAGTACCAACAAAAGCTCCGATAACAGAAGCACCAATAGTAGCTACATCTATTTTGCCATCTTGTAAAAACATTGTCGCCATGTTTGAAAGAAGATCCCATGTTCCGGAATTAAGCATGAAACTGCTTGTACTAAATAAGGCTGCACCGAGCCCATTTAATCCACCGGATATTGCGCCAGCAATAGCTCCACCAATTATTGCTCTTCCAAAACCACTCCAGCTCCAATTTCCTGTAATTAGTCCTTTTATAGAATATGCTGCAGCTGCTACACCTGCACCAACTATTGCTCCATAGGCAGCTCCTATAGCAACTTTGATAAGTATAGGAACTAAAAATTGTAAAAATTCTCCACTTGGGTCATTAAACATTAAAGGATTATTTAATACATAACCATATTTATTATAATTTTGAGTATTATAAGGATCTTGAATGTTTTCGTCTGCATTTAAGAATCTCCTCAATAAAGGATCATACAATCTTCCATTCATATGAATGATTCCTACTTCAGCAAAATGTTCGTGGCTGGTGTAGCCTCTTTCTACTAATAACGAAGTATTGTTAATAACATTTTTATCTGTAATTATTGCTCCACTTCCAATTTGAAGATGAGTGAAGTTACCCCAAGCATCAAAATGTCTTTGTTCTACTTTATTTCCTGCTTCATCACTTATAGCCAGAACACTTCCAAGGTAATCTTTATGTAAGAATTTATATGAGCCATTTGATTCATTATAATTTTTTAAATAAACAAAATTGCTTTCATAAGGAGTTCCTCCAATGTAAAGTACGTGCTTTTCTTTTCCGGTTGTATTATCTACTACTATTTCAAAGCTTCCATCTTCGCTATAAAATTTAGTGAAATTACCATTACCATTCGAACCAAAATTACCACCGTATGTAACTCTTTGTCTCATGCTTGTTAAGCCATACTGAAAAGCGACATCTCCTTTTTCCCCATCAATGAATACAGGATCGTTATTTTCATTATAAACAACTGTTTGAATCAGATCATTGTTATAATTCTGACTGCCCGCTGCATTTAATGTCATTCCAGTAGGTTGATAAATTTTAGCGGAATTTTCATATTTAATGGTTCCTATCTGATCATTTTCTACAATTCTACCTTTAATATCATAAGTATTTCTATTAGTAGATGGTTTGACACCCGTTACAGGATTGGTCCAATTTACTAATCGGTTATTGTCATCGTAATCAAATGATTCTACAATGTTAAAATCACCTCCGGTAGTTCTGCTTTTTAGCTCGTTTTTCACGGCATCAAAAGAATAGGAAAGTTGTAAAATACCCGATTTAACCTGTGAAGAATGATTTACATTTGTTAAAAAACCATTATTATCATATGTATTAACAATATTCGATTCTCCAAGTTTTGATTGTAAAACCTGTCCTTTTGCGTTTACCGCTTGAAGCTGCCAAAGGATTTTTCCTGAATTTTTATCTTTTACCTGATATAGTTCTCCGTTCCAGTCACTGTAAACATTTTCTATATTTACTTTTGTCATTGTCCCAGAAGAAAACAAACTTTTTTCATAAGATATTACTCTCGACTTATCGTCGTATGTAATTCCTTTATTTATGTAGTATTTTCCATTACTGCTTTCCGACGAAGAGATCAATCTTCCTTGTGGATCATATAATAGATTTGAGCTATAGGCTTTTCCATTGGATGTTCCACCTTTAGATATAACTCTTCCTTTGTCATCATAGGTAAAAGTAATTAGTTTATTGGTCGAGTGGCCTGCATCTAAAGTTGAAATTTCCTTTTGAGAAATAATTTGACCAAGATTATTGTACGAATATTCTTTGGTCCCTTTCGGACTTATCATTTTTTTGATTTGTCCAAACCCGTCATATTCGTATTTATAGATTCCGTTCGAAGGATCGTTATATTCAGATTTCCTCCCCCATACATCGTATTTAGTTTTTACAATATTTTGTCCATATATTGCTTGTACCTGTTCTTTAGCTGCATTATATATGAAATTGATAGTACCTCCTTTATCTGTTGTAGATATTACATTTCCTAAGGGATCTGTAGTTTTAGTAGTTGTTCTACCATAGCCATTAAGCTCTTTTACCGTTGTAATGTTTCCAGAAATAGTAGTTTCGATTTGTCTACCATTGAAGGTTGTTACCGTTGTTTTTGCTGGGAAAACGGTGTCATCATATTGTATACTGTTCCATTTGTCAGCAAATGATTGTCCTTCAATATAGGGTTCACTTTCTCTGGTTTTTCTACCAATAAGATCAAACCAATATTCTGTAGATATGATTTTATTCTGGTTGAATATTTTAACTGAATTTTGATAATTTTCGTTGAGCTGATTTCTGTACGAAATATTTTGGTTCCCATCTGGATAATAGGTCGTTATCTTTCGGTTTTGAGTATTATTAATATGCTGATACTGGTAGGTAGTAGTACCTTGAAGATTGTTTTTAGATTTAACAATTTTTCCCCAATAGTCATAATTATTAGTGGTTGTATTACCTAAAGGATCGGTTTCGGTTAATACCTGCCCCCAATCATTATAGGTAATATGGGTATCTAGACCAAAGTTATCTGTTTTTTTTATGATAAATCTTCCAGTAGGATCATATTGAGCTTTCGTGTTTTGGATTTGAGAATCTACACTATTGGTAACCGTTTTTTCAATAATGTTTCCAAATCCATTATAATTATAGGTTTCCGTAATATAGCCAGTATTATCTCTATTCCATTTTCTCAAAGTTTTTAAAAGATTGGAGTCATAGGTATACTCTTCCTTATTAGTAATTACACTATTATATGAAGAAACGTTATTGCTTAATATCTTAGATGCCGGACGACCAATGTAATAATCTTTTCCTACACCATTAGGATTATGAGTATAGGTCATTTCAGAATTCGTTATTGCAAATCCATTATTAATATTGGTAACAGAATTATTTGGCAGATAATATTCGCCATATGAAGTGTTTTCTGTGATAAGATTATTTGTCAAGAAATTTTTCGATTTCGTAACATTGGGTAGAATTGCCGTGACAATTTTCGGTTTATCAGAGTCAGCTATAGTTGTTACTAATTGTCCATTTAATAATTTGTCAATTTTATATGATGTAGATTTGAAACTAAGTAGCTGATTATTGTTTTCCGAAATATCCGCAGGAAAAATTTTTGTCTCATCATTAGTTCTTATAGACCATTCTTTAATAGGAAGACCTTCGTTTTGAGGATCTGTCTCAATTCCTGACCAAACTTTAGTATTTTCATATCCATTGGTGTACCAAGTTGATCTTGCTATTTGATTATACCCGGTGATACCTTTACCTTGTAGATGCCCAGTCATTCCTCTATAACGGAAATCTTGAGTTCGTCCGATCTTCTCTAATTGGGAGACTACAAATGTTTGATCAACTCTTTCTAGTGAAAAATATGGATAAAACTCCTTTTTAGTTTTTCTGTAAAAATTAGGATTGATATCAGGAACAGCTTCTAGATATTTTACGTAAGTGATAACGTTGGCATCTTGAGTAATTACCTTAATTCTTGCAAGTTCTGAAATAGGAGTCTGAGGTCTAATTTTCATTAGGACGTCTTCCCTGAATATAAATACGTCATAATAATTGTTATTCGATTTTAAAGGAACGGTAACGGGAATATATAAACTTGTATTATAAATGTTTTGTACCCATCCTTGTGTACTGTTATATTCAAGTGATGATGCAAAGCCTGGAGAACCATCCATCATATTTCCATTGGACATTTTCGATGTCATCGTAAAGCCAAAATTTCTCCAGCCGTTAGATTGCATATTAACATCACTATACGAAAATACTTGTATAATATCTGATTTTCCGTCCTTATTAAGATCCCCAACACTTAGAAAATACTCTTTTAAATATCGGCCATCAGAGCTTGAATTTCTTTTTTTATAGCCTAAAAAATTTTGTTTAAAATAATTATTAAAACTTTTTCCTGTTCCGATATAAAATCTCCAATCCTCTAAGCCTGTGCTTTTAATACCTGTAGGTATTGCAAAATCAATTTTTCCATCACCATTATAATCTCCATATAGAACAGGAAACTCGTTGTCTTTAGTCTCAACTAAATTATCTGTAAATTTAATTTTTTTAAGATATTGATTAGGAGCTGTTTTTATAAATTCAAAAACTGTATATGCGTTATTGGATACATTAATGATATCTATTTTTCCATCTCCATCAATGTCAATATATTTTTGATTGGTATATGAACTTTCGTTAACTCCTGTTTCAAGAGTATAGGAGGAAATAGGATTATTGGAATTTTTTAGATCCACAATGTAGTTTCCTATAAAATCAGTATTGCAAATGGTTTCTACACATTTGATTGGTCCAATTATCCCATTTTTAGAAGTAGGATCAGAGTTAACTGAAGGATCAATACAGTCTGGATTAGTTATTGTAATACATCTGCGTGCATTGAGTGTAAGAAAGATATCAGATATCCCATCCCCATCTACATCACCTTCACTTAAATTAGCTTGTAGTGTGCATTTTTCATCGCCTACATTTGTGCAATTTGCCAAATCATATACTTGTTTTTCAAATGTTTTTACAAAGGCGTTGTTTTTAAAAATGTAACCTGTAATTTTTCCATCTTCATATTGTACAATACCATTTCCATTGTGGACCTGGCCTTCCTCGTCAAGTAAAGTATTAACAATGAGTGCTGTGGAATTGAATGTTTTATTAGGAGTTACAGTGACAAAACTATCGTTAAAGGCACTTAATCTTATATTGCCATTATTGAATATGAAATCTACATAAGAATCTCCATTTAAATCCCCAGTAAATTTTATATTATTATAATCAGCATTCGAGTAATCAGCATTCGCGATTGCCGGTCCTGTTGGTGCAGGATATTCAAATTTTATTGGATTTGCCGGTTGATTATTTGCATTGTATTCTGTAATCTTATTAATAAATTGGTAGTTTGTACCGTTCTTAAAATAATCAAATACATATTTTTTGAATTGGTTCCCTTTTGATTTTACAAGTATATCTTTTAGTAACTTACTTTGAACATACATTGTTCCAGGCCCATTTATATAAGCTCCCTCGACAAAATCTCTGTCTATATAATTGAAGACAATTTCGTTAATAGGGGTTGTATTTAAATCTTGATTTCCTCCCCAGGTAATAGATGTAACAACTGCAACATTTTCAGATTGTGCATAATTATATGTAATATAATTTCCTTGAGAATCTTTCCACTTTACAATATTAAATTCCATCCGATTCGTAGAATCGTTTGTTCCTCCGTACCATGCTTGGGAGCCATCCTCAAACGTTACTTCCCAAGATTGAGGTTGTTTCCAGTTTGCGATGTTTCCAATTGATTTTATTTTTACATTAGAGTATTTTTCAGTAACATACTCGGCTCCGTCCTTACCATACTCTCCGGATTTTAGAATGAGTCTTTGCCCATTAAAACTGTAATAATCTGAATAATCTAGTTGGACACCACTGGAAATACCATCTTTTTCGATGTTTTTTCCAACTCTTGAAATGGCAGTTAATCCGGATAGGGTCCAGCCATAGCCGGCAATTCCATTTCCTGAATTACTTAAATATACCAGACTTATGTTTGGCGATACATTTTTTATCCCTGGCGGTAAAGCAATTGGTAGTGTAAATTGCAGTTGACCACCATTAGTAACGTCTATATTTCCTTTGGTATCATCGTATTTAAGAGTTGATGAGTCAATTGTCCCATAAGGATTATTAGCTCCTGCTTGGGAATCTGTAGGTCCCCCACCTGGATTTTCAGAAGAAGGCCCGATCTTTGCCACAAAAGGATTTGAAGTGCCGGAGGAGGCCTTAAACCCTTGAGCCAAGACAACGGTTTGCGGATCCTGTACTGTTCTTGATGTACTTTCCTGCTGATAGAGTATGGTCTGGGAATAGCCCAAAACCGAGCAGAGGGAAAGTACCAATGATGAAAGAATCTTCATATTCTTGGTTGTTAATAAATTGTTGTGATTAAAAGTTTATCGTTTTGTAATATTTCTGCTAAAGACCCTGCCGTCTTTTAATGTAAAGTGTAAAACATATACACCCCATTCGTAATTGGACATGTTAATTTTTAGCTGCTTATTTAATCCCGGAGTATTCTGTTGTTGGAATTTCCAGTGAACCGTACTGTGCTGGTAAAGAGAAACGGATTCTATGAGTCCGTCTACTTCATCGGTCCAGTCTATAGTAAGGAAATCATTCACAGGAACAGGATACAATCTGATCTGTTTCCAGAATGTTTTTTCATCCAGAACCGGTTGTTGCTTGATCTCAGCGATGGTCTTTACCTCTTCAGCTTTAGGTTTTTCTTCGGTCTTAGCCAAATTTTTTAAGTCTTCAGGTGCTTTTTTACCACTCACATCTGTCCCTCTGTATCTTTGGTTTCCGGCTTCGTCATACTTGAAGTAGACTTCGGTTTGTGAGAATCCGAAAACACCAATCAACAAAGAAAATAAGGAAAGTAATTTTCTTTTCATAGTTTACTTATTTTGTTTTTTCTGAAAGAAGCAACAACAATTGTTTTTCAAGCTTTTCAATCTTATCGGATTGTTGTTTCAATGTTTTGTTCTGCTCAATAGAATATAATGTTAACTCTTCAATTTTTTCAAGCAGCTTAGCATCCATTTCTCCCAGGTTGATTCCATTTTTTTCTACTTCTCCGGCAGAAGGGATGTTTGGTAAATGTCCTTTTTCTGAAATGTGTTTTTCAACATCTTCCAATGATCTCAATTTGTAATCCTTTTTAAATACATAATCAGCCCATCCGTTGGTTGCGGGATTTTCCACTTTTATTTGTTCAGCCTTTATTCCTTTTCTTACATAAAAGATGAAATTAGGGTCATTATCATACTGATCAGTTCCTACAGTTACTTTTCCGGTATTGAAAACCACAAGACTGCTTGGGTGTACTGAATCTGTAAATTTTATCCTGGTGATTCCGGATGAATTAGGAGTTGAAGTATCAGAGTTAGGATCAACTGCATTGTCATTAGGCATATGGAATTCGAGATTATGACTTCCCAAAGTTCTGATCACTGCATCTGATGCAACAGACCAACGTGAAGCACAGCCGTTACAAAGAACTGTTGCAAGCTCTAACTTGGCTCCGTTAACTGTTCCTGCAGCCGCAGAGTTTCCGATAGCAATACCATTGGCATAAGGTCCGTTAAATACCTTAAGTCTTTCCATGTTATTTGTTTTGATAACAAGTTCCTGGTCATCAATGGTGCCTATGAAATTAGACGGGGGAGTGGTTCCTGAGTTTCCTGTAAGATTCCAGGATTGGGCAAAAGCCATAGAGGATACGGCTAACAATAGCGGTACAAGTGTCGTTTTCATGAATTGTTAATTTTTGTTAAATTTTAAAACGCGAATATAATTTATATTTATTAAAACTTTATTGATTTAATATTTTTTTTTATATATTAAATATTAAGAATTATTTTCCCGGTCAAAGATGTAATCATTTGAATAATTGTACAAATAAATACTATATAGATTCATAAATTTATATAGTATTATGATGGTCTGTTAAAAATATGCTAATGGAGTATGTTTAATTTTATTTAATATTTTTTTAATAAAAAAATTCTACCTTTGTCCAGATGAACTTCTTAAGATTGATTTTAGCGCTTTATTTTGCGGCATTATCCATAATGCCATGTGAAGATGTGCATAAACAATCGGGTTCTTCCAAAGTTGACTTTTCATTAAGCGTTGAACAGTCTCATTCAAAGGATCAGGGAGATATCTGTTCTCCTTTATGTGTTTGCAATTGTTGTCAGATAACGGTTGCGGCTTTTAAAATGGAACCTCAGATAAGTATTCCAAGACAAGAACAGGCCTACTTTTCCAAAAAGATTCTTTTCCACAAAAATAACTTTGCCTATCAGGTTTACGAAAACATCTGGCAGCCTCCTAAAATTTAATTTTTATTGATTTAGGGAAAGCACAGCTTTCCAACCTTACGTGAAACTTTGCAATTCTATTGCATGGATCTTCATGATATTTTTGCACTTGACATTTTAAAATGTTTGTGCATATAATTTCAATAAAATAAATCTTTTTTGTGTTAGATAAAATTATAAAATTCAGTATTAAGAATAAGTTCATTATTGGTTTAATGACTTTACTGTGGATTATCTGGGGAGTCTGGAGTGCTACCAGATTACCCATTGATGCGGTACCTGATATTACGAACAATCAGGTTCAAATTATTACAGTATGTCCTACATTAGCGGGACAGGAGGTAGAGCAATTGGTTACTTTTCCAATTGAACAGAGTATAGCAAATGTTCCAGGCATTGAAGATATGAGAAGTGTATCAAGGTTTGGACTTTCTGTGATTACAGTTGTTTTTAAAGAAGATGTTGATGTTTATTTTGCGCGACAGCTTATTAGTGAACAACTTAAACAAGCCGTTGAAGAAATTCCCAAAGGAGTGGGCGTTCCGGAACTTGCTCCGGTAAGTACGGGATTAGGAGAAATATATCAATATATTCTGCATCCGAAAAAAGGAAGCGAAAAAAAATACAGTGCTAAAGATCTTCGGACCATGCAGGACTGGATTGTTCGAAGACAGCTTAACGGAACTCCTGGTGTTGCAGAAATCAACAGTTTTGGAGGTGAGTTGAAACAATATGAAGTTGGTATTAATCCCAATAGACTAAAAGCGATGGGAGTAAGTATTTCCGATATTTTTACTGCTTTAGAAAAAAATAATCAGAATACCGGAGGTGCTTACATTGACAAAAAGCCGAATGCCTATTTTATCCGCGGGGTCGGAATGGTCACTTCGTTAGAAGATATTCGGAACATAGCAGTGAAAAATGAAACAGGAAGTATTCCTATATACATAAAAGATGTCGCAGATGTTCGTTTTGGAAGTGCTGTGCGATATGGAGCGATGACCTATAACGGAAAAGTAGATGCCGTGGGTGGAGTCGTAATGATGCTGAAAGGAGCGAATAGTAATGAGGTGGTGAACAATGTGAAAGCTAAAATACCTACTATTCAAAAATCTCTTCCTGACGACGTAGTCATTGAGCCTTTCATTGATAGGACTGATCTCGTGGGAAGAGCAATGAAAACAGTGGAGAAAAATCTGGTAGAGGGTGCATTAATTGTAATTTTCGTACTTGTTGTTTTTCTTGGAAATCTTCGTGCCGGGCTTATTGTTGCGTCAGCAATTCCTCTATCCTTATTATTTGCTTTAGGGATGATGAACGTGTTTGGGGTGAGTGCCAACCTGATGAGTCTGGGGGCAATTGATTTTGGACTTATTGTAGATGGAGCCGTTATTATTGTAGAGGCAACATTGCATTTATTACATAATAAAAACAGCGGGAAGCTTACGCAGATCCAGATGGATAAGGAAGTAGGAAGGGCAGCGTCCAAAATGATGAATAGTGCCATTTTTGGACAAATCATTATTCTGATCGTTTATATTCCAATACTTTCTTTAGCTGGAGTAGAAGGTAAAATGTTTACCCCAATGGCAAAAACAGTAGGATTTGCAATTATTGGAGCTACCATTTTATCCATTACTTATATTCCAATGGTAAGCTCGTTGTTCCTTTCTAAAAATGTTAGTCATAAAAAGACACTCAGTGACAAAATTATGGACTTTCTTCAAGGTATTTATCAGCCTTTGTTGCAAAAAGCCATTCGATTGAAGCTCGTAATTGTCACTATAACGATTTCTATTTTTGTGATTTCAATTTTCATATTCAAAAATATGGGTGGGGAGTTTATCCCGCAATTGCAGGAAGGAGATTATGCATTTCAATGTATCCTACCTCAGCAAAGTTCATTAAGTCAAAGTTTGGAAACATCCATGCAGGCATCAAGGATCATCAAGTCATTTGATGAGGTAAAAATGGTTGTAGGAAAAACCGGATCAGCCGAAGTACCTACTGACCCGATGCCACCAGAGGCTTCAGATATCATTGTGGTGCTAAAACCACAGAGCGAGTGGAAAACAAAAAAATCATATGCGGAACTGGGAGATGAGATCAGTAAAAAACTGGAAGCGATTCCCGGGGTATATTTTGAAAGAAACCAGCCGATCCAAATGCGTTTTAATGAATTGATGACGGGAATTAGACAGGACGTAGCCGTTAAAATTTTCGGGGAGAATCTGGATTCCCTGGCCATTTATGCAGAGAAAGTTGGAAAGGCGATACAATCGGTAAACGGAGCTAATGCTCCTCAAATTGAAAAAGTGGGTGGACTTCCACAAATCAATGTTACTTATGACAGAACAAGAATGGCTAATTACGGAATCAATATTGAAGATGTAAATAACGCCTTAAGTACCGCGTTTGCAGGAAAAAGTACCGGTCAGGTTTTTGAGAATGAGCGACGTTTTGATCTGGTTGTTCGCTTGGATAGTCTTAATAGGACTAATATTGATGATGTTGATAACCTGATGATCAATACTAAAACAGGAGCACAGATCCCGCTTTCACAGGTCGCAGATGTCAAATACAAAATGGGCCCCGCACAAATCAGCCGCGAACAGGCAAAACGTAGAATTGTTGTAGGCTTTAATGTTAAAGGACGTGATGTACAGAGTGTGGTTCAGGATATTCAGAAGAAGCTTGACAAAGACGTTAAGCTACCTGCAGGATATTATTATACTTACGGTGGACAATTTGAAAACCTTCAGGAGGCTAGCCAGCGTCTTATGATTGCGGTACCTATATCGCTGTTGTTGATATTTTTATTATTGTATTTCACTTTCAACTCTTTAAAACAGGCAGCATTGATTTTTACAGCCATTCCAATGAGTGCTATTGGTGGGATCTTTGCCCTTCTTGTAAGAGGGATGCCTTTTAGTATCAGTGCCGGAATTGGATTTATTGCCTTATTCGGAGTAGCGGTTCTTAATGGAATTGTATTGATAGGAACCTTCAATGAATTAGAAAAAGAAGGCGAAAAAGATATCTTTAAAAGAGTGATGGAGGGGACTAAAACAAGGCTTCGACCAGTATTAATGACTGCAACGGTAGCATCGTTAGGATTTTTACCCATGGCAATTTCCACGGGCGCAGGAGCTGAGGTTCAGAAACCATTGGCAACCGTTGTAATCGGTGGATTAATCAGTGCTACTTTTCTTACTTTATTTGTGTTACCAATGCTGTATATTATTTTCAATACAAAACTTCGAATTAAGAAGGTGAAAATGAAACCATTTACACCGGTGATTATTCTTGGATTTATAATGTTGGGTCAATTCGCCAGCGCTCAATCCAGAACATTGACTGTAGAACAGGCAGTAGAACAGGCCGTGGCGAACAACCCCGGACTGAAATCCAAAGACCTGGGCATTGAGGCTGCAAGGGCTTTAAAACCTACGGCTAAAGAATTGCCAAAAATGAATTTTAATGCACAGCTCGGGCAGTATAATAGTCCTACTTTTGACCAATCTTTTGCAATTTCACAAAGTATTCCTTTTCCTACCATATTCAAGGCCAGAAAAGAATTAATTGCGGAAACTATAAAAGGTAAACAGATAGAGAAGGAAATTTCTATGAATGAGCTTGTTAAACAGGTTCGCTCCTATTATTATCAGATTGAATATCTGCAATATAATAAAGCGCAATTAAAGAATCTGGACAGCCTGTATCGCGATTTCATTCGTATAGCCACCGTAAGGTTCAAGGCTGGGGACATAAAAAAGATTGAGATCAGTACTGCTGAAACCCAACAAGGAGAAATCAACCTTTTGCTCAATCAAAATCAGGTATTTTTAAATAACGCATATAAAAATTTAAAGACACTGTTAAATATTTCTGAGGACATTGAGGTTCCGTTTAACGGAAATTATGAGCCACTTAAATCCGGAAATATTCTGGACAGCAAAGAGGTTGATAATAACCCTACAATTAAAGCATTTTATCAGGAAATGGAAATTGCTGAAAGAAACAAAAATGTAGAAAAAGCGCAGGGACTTCCGGAATTCAGTTTAGGATATACCAACCAGTCTTTAACAGGATCTTATCCAGTAAACGGACGGGAAGTATTTTATAACTCAGGCAACCGGTTTAGCTTTGTAAATGTAGGAATAGCAATTCCTCTAACTTTCGGAGCGACAAAGGCGAGAATAAAATCTTTGGAATTTCAGAAGCAGGTTGCGGAAACCAATGCCATGTATCAGAAGAACCAGCTTTCCACTCAATTGCAAAATGCATTAACCCAATATCAACAGGATACGCAGCAATATAATTACTATGTGGGGCAAGCGATTCCTAATGCTGAGAAAATTGTAAAAGCGGCTCAGTTAGGATATAGAACAGGTGAAATTACTTATGTAGAGTATCTTTTCGCCTTGCAGACTGCGACAAATATTCAATTAAAATACCTGGAATCCATCCAGCAGGTGAACCAATCTGTTGTAACGATTAATTCAATAATTAATAAATAAAATGAGAAAAAAACACATCATCATATATTGTATTGCTCTTTCTTTGTTAACTGTAAGTTGTAGTAAAAAGGAAGAGGTGGCGGAAAATCCTGCGGGGAAAGCAGAGCAAAAAATTGAGAAACCCGCAGAAGCTTCCGAGACTATTGCTTCATTAACGGAAGAACAAATAAAAGCTGTTGGAATTACAATGGGAACCATTGAAATGAAGGAGTTAACTTCTACCGTTAAAGCCAATGGTACCTTGGATGTACCTAATAACAGTAAAGCTACCATTACCTCTTTATATGGAGGAATTATTAAAACGCTTACTGTTCAGGTAGGTAGTGTGGTGAGAAAAGGACAGGTGATCGCAACAATTGCCAATCCTGAATTTATAAGACTTCAGGAAGAATACCTGACTGTGAATAGTAGGATTACATTTGCGGAACAGGAGTACAGAAGACAACGAGAGCTTTTTGATAATGATGCAGGAGCCAAGAAAAACCTGCAGAGTTCCGATGCAGAATTAAAAACCCTCAGAACGAGGAGGGCCTCTTTGTTGAGGCAACTCCAGATGATGGGGATAAGCCCGGGTGCTGTTAACAATGCAAATATGAGATCAGGTTTGGTAATAACATCACCTATCAATGGAACTGTGAGTAGTATTTCTGCGCAAATAGGGAGCTATGTAGATGTTTCATCTCCGGTGGCTGAAGTTATTGATAATGAATCCATTCACTTGGACTTGCAGATATACGAAAAAGATCTTCCGAAAATGAAAGTTGGGCAAATTGTTCATTTTAATCTAACCAACAACCCGGAGACAGAGTATGATGCCAAAGTATTCAGCATAGGTTCATCTTTTGAGAATGCGAGTAAAACGATTTCTGTACACTGTAATGTAATCGGGAATAAGGCAGGATTAATTGATGGAATGAGCATTACAGGAATCGTAAGTCTCGAAAAAACAACCACACCGGCTGTTCCTAATGATGCAATTGTAGAAGCAGATGGCAAGTCTTATATTTTTGTTCAAACGGATAAAAAGCCTGCAGAAAATCATGATGAAGAAAAATCTAAGAAAGAAATGCCTAAAGAAAATGTGAAAATGATCAATTTTGAGAAAATTGAAGTAGTAAAAGGTTCTTCTGATATGGGGTATACAGCAATAACTCCGGTAACAGAAATTGCCCCTGATTCTAAAATAGTAGTGAAAAGTACATTTTTTGTAAATGCGAAGCTCACCAATGCTGGCGAGCAGGATTAATTAAAAGCCTTCCGTCAAAAAAACACAATAATATTATTTCACAAGATGGCTTTAAAAGAAGAACTTGAAAAACAAGGGAATTGGCTTTTCAAATATAGAAGCACATTACCGATAGGTATTTTATTTATCGGTTTTGTGGTTTCTGTTCAAATGAATTTAAAAGAAGAAACAACGAGCTGCGAAATTCTATACGAACTTGCATGCCTTTTAATAAGTGCTGTAGGTTTAGGGATTAGAGTTTATACAGTGGGATATACACCTAAAAATACCTCGGGAAGGAATACCTCAGAAGGCCAGGTAGCTGATACACTTAATACAACAGGAATATACAGTGTAGTAAGAAATCCTTTATATCTAGGGAACTTTTTTATGTGGTTGGGGCTTGCCTTATTTACACAGAACTTATGGTTTATCGTTTCCTTCATTCTTTTTTACTGGATTTATTATGAGCGGATTATTTATGCAGAAGAGCAATTTTTAGAAAGAAAGTTTGGAGAAAAATATAGAAATTGGGCATCCAAAGTACCGGTTTTTATTCCTAACTTAGGATTGTTTAGGAAGAACGAGCTCTCTTTTAGTCTAAAAAAGGTGTTGAAGAAAGAGAAGAATGGGCTTTTTGCTATGTTTTTGATCTTTACGCTTTTCGATATTACAGGAGAATGGATTAGAGATCATTCTGATCATAATTTGTTGTTCATTTCTGGTACGATCATTACAATGATGATGTACTTTGTACTCAAAGTATTAAAAATGAAAACGAGACTTTTAGAAAACAACAGATCTTAAAGGGTTAGAACTTAATTTAAAAAAAATAATTATGTTATTAAACAAAAGATTATCCATTTGGTATTTCATTAATGAAATAAAATCTCAGATTCTTTTCATTTGCATATTTGCTTTTTGTATAGGGCTTTTAGATTTACTTCCCGGATTTAGAAAAATATCACTTCCTCTGAATATTCCTGCATTAGTGGGAACGGCCGTTTCTCTGTTATTGGCTTTCCGTACTTCACAATCTTACGAAAGATGGTGGGAGGCAAGAATTGTCTGGGGAGCCATTGTAAACGATTCCCGGACTTTGATCAGATTAGCAATTCAGTTTTTACCTGAAAAACAAGCACAGGAATTCGCGGAAAGACAGATCATCTGGACTTTTGCGTTAGGGGAATCGCTTAGAAAGCTGCCCTTTTCTGTAAAGGTACAGGAATATCTTACTGCTCATCAAATTGATGCTTTAAATGTTCCGAATGCATTACTCGATGAACATTCCAGGCAGGTAAGAAAAGCTTTTTCTTCAGGGGAAATCTCAGAATTTCAACAATTACAACTTAATGATGCCATTACAAAGCTTTGTGATAGCATGGGAAAATGTGAGCGATTAAAGAATACGGTTTTCCCGCGATCATATAGTATTTTGGTCCATGTGTTAATCTATGTATTTGCTGCTATTTTACCATTTGGATTGGATGATAATCAATTGATAATCGAAGTATTGGTCACTATTTTAGTTCCTACAATGTTTATCGCTATAGAAAGAACATCAATCATCATGCAGGATCCTTTTGAAAATACCCCTGTTGATACCCCAATGACTTCTTTAGCACAGACAATAGAAATTAACCTGAGACAGATGGTCGGGGAAAAGAATGTTCCTATGAAGAAAGAAAATCCTTTATACTACGAAATGTAACCCAACTTATTTTTGAAATGATGAACGAAAAAAACACACAAACAGTTTCCGCAGCCAGTAAACATAAAAAGAATCTTCTTATTGTATTATCGTTTAGTGGAGCATATCTTATTGCGGAGGTTATTGGAGGAATTCTTACCAATAGTCTTGCATTGCTTGCAGATGCCGCTCACATGCTTACAGATGTGGTAGGATTGTTACTGGCTTTTATTGCAATAAAAATCGGAGAACGGAAAGCGGACTCCAAAAAAACTTTTGGTTATTACCGTACAGAAATATTGGCAGCGGTGATCAATGCCGTGGTACTGCTGGGAATCTCCGTGTATGTTTTATTTGAAGCTTATCAGAGATTTAAAAGCCCTCCAGAAGTGCAGAGTAAATCAATGTTGATTGTTGCAGGAATAGGACTTTTAGTAAACATTGCAGGAATGTTGATCCTTAGAAAAGATTCCGAAGCGAGTCTTAATATGAAAGGTGCGTATTTTGAAGTTCTGTCGGATATGCTTACTTCTGTAGGAGTTATGATTGCAGGTGTAATTATGCTTACAACCAACTGGTACTATGCCGACCCATTGATCTCGGCAGCAATTGGCTTACTTATCTTTCCCAGAACCTGGCGACTTCTTAAGGAAGCTGTTAATGTATTACTGGAGAGTACTCCCAAAGATGTAGACATTGATCTGTTACGTAAATCACTGGAACAGATTCCTGGCGTAAAAAGCGTACATGATCTCCATGTGTGGTCTCTTACTTCCGGCGTAAATGCCATGAGTTCTCATATTGTTAAAGATGATACAATTACTCAAAATCAGCTGCTGGAAAAACTGACCGAAGAAACAACATCCAGATTTACCATCAGCCATACTACTTTTCAGATTGAGGAAGAAAGTTATCAGGAAGATGTTACCCATTATTAATTAAAAAATATCAGAAATGAAAAAAGATATAGAAGATAAGCTTATAGACAAAAATACGAAGCCAACAAGTATGCGTATCCTGGTATATGATTTTTTGAGCTCTCAGGAAGCCGCTTTGTCATTGTCTGAAATTGAAAGTCATTTTGATAATGCAGACCGAACAACTATTTACAGGACCTTAAAAACTTTTGAAGAGAAAGGAATTGTTCACGGAATACAGGAAAATACAACTACCAAGTATAAGCTTTGCGATGATGATTGTGACGAGAAAACACATAAAGACTGGCATCTTCATTTTTACTGTAAAATTTGTAAGCAAACCACCTGTAAAGAAGATATTTCATTTCCAGATAACATCCAAACTAATTTCCGGATTGATGAAATAAGGCTTTTTGCTAAAGGGATTTGCGAAGATTGTTTGGAAAGTTTGCAATAGTATTGCACTTGTTTTAAAATTAATTTTGTTGAAAATTATAAGTTATGGAAGAATGCTGTAATACAAAACCTCAAAAAAAAGAGCACAATCATTTTGAAGGAGATGGCCATGATCACGGTCACTCTCATGATACCTCAGATAAAACGACTTTCCAGTTGTTTTTACCTGCAGTAATCTCTTTTGTTTTATTAATGATCGGTGTCTCTTTAGACAATTATATAAAAACAGAATGGTTTACCGGTTGGGTTCGGATCGTTTGGTACTCAGCGGCCTATATTCCTGTTGGACTTCCAGTATTAAGAGAGGCTTATGAAAACATCATTAAAGGAGATGTGTTTTCAGAATTCTTCTTAATGGGGATTGCAACAATTGGCGCATTTGTTATTGCCCAATATCCTGAAGGAGTAGCAGTGATGCTTTTTTATGCCGTTGGAGAAGTATTTCAAACTTTGGCCGTTACAAGGGCGAAAAGCAATATCAAATCATTATTAGATCAGCGTCCGGATGAGGTAACTGTTTTAAAAGGTGGGCAACCACAAACCGTGAAAGCAGAGACTGTAGGTATAGGAGAAATTATTCAATTGAAATCCGGAGAGAAATTAGGGTTGGATGGAGAATTGCTTTCAGAAACTGCTTCATTTAATACAGCTGCACTTACAGGAGAAAGTAAGCCGGATACCAAAACCAAAGGTGATGCCGTGCTTGCGGGAATGATCAATTTAAATACTGTTAGCCAGGTTAAAGTTACAACGGCATATCAGGATAGTAAACTGAGTAAGATCCTGGAGCTGGTTCAAAATGCTACAGCGCAAAAAGCTCCAACCGAATTATTCATTAGAAAATTTGCGAAAGTTTATACTCCGATTGTTGTTCTGCTTGCTATAGCAATTGCATTATTACCTTATTTCTTTGTAGCGGACTATCAATTTAAAGATTGGTTGTACAGAGCTTTAGTATTCCTTGTGATTTCTTGTCCATGTGCATTGGTGATCTCAATTCCTTTGGGATATTTCGGAGGGATTGGAGCGGGAAGCAGAAATGGAATTCTGTTCAAAGGAAGTAACTTCTTAGATGCACTTGCTAAAATCCAGAATGTTGTAATGGATAAGACCGGAACAATGACAGAAGGTGTTTTCAAAGTTCAGGAAGTGGACTTCAAGCCTGAGTTTGATAAAAATGAAATATTGAAACTGGTAAACCTTTTAGAAAGCCAGAGTACGCACCCCGTAGCAACAGCTATTCATGAGTATGTGGGAGAAATAGATCATTCCATTCCCATGGGAAACGTAGAGGAAATTGCGGGGCACGGGCTGAAAGCAACAATTAATGGAAAAGATTTATTGGTTGGGAATTTCAAAATGATGGATAGATTCAATATTCAGTATGATATCAACCCGGATAATATTGTGTATACATTAATTGCGGTCGCTTATGATAATAAGTTTGTAGGATATCTTACTATTGCAGATACCATTAAAAACGATGCGCAATTAACGATCAATAAATTAAAAGCATTAAATATAAAATCAACCATGCTGAGTGGCGATAAAAGCTCAGTTGTAAAATATGTGGCGGATACTTTGGGAATTCAAAATGCTTATGGGGATTTACTTCCAGAGGATAAGGTGAATAAAGTAAAAGCTATCAAAGCTAAAAATGAGACGGTTGCTTTTGTTGGTGATGGAGTGAATGATGCTCCGGTTGTAGCTTTGAGTGATGTAGGAATTGCAATGGGTGGACTGGGAAGTGATGCAACGATTGAAACAGCTGACGTTGTAATACAGGATGACATGCCAAGTAAAATTCCTATGGCCATTAATATAGGTAGGAAGACCAAACAGATTGTATGGCAAAACATTACCCTGGCATTTGTGGTAAAAGGAATTGTTTTGATCCTTGGTGCAGGAGGTTTGGCGACCATGTGGGAAGCGGTTTTTGCAGATGTCGGAGTTTCACTGATTGCAATCCTGAATGCCGTAAGGATCCAAAGGATGAAATTTTAATAATTAACCATAATTAAACTTAATTATAAGAAGCCTTGCTGAATTTCGGTAAGGCTTCTGTCTGAAAAAATATCGATGACTTTCATCATAAATTATACTTAAAAAGAATTTGAGTAGTATATTTGTGGAATAGAATTGATCATTGAAACTTTTCATATCCATATTCATTATTTTTACCATAGCAATACGTCCTGTATTGCCATTAGTGAACTATGCGGTTAACTATGATTATATTGTAAAAAATCTCTGTGAAAATAGAGATAAACCGCAATCTACATGTAAGGGTAAATGTTATGTAGAAAAAGAACTCGCTAAAACAGAAAAGCAATCTGGGCCACAAACGATAAAAATTTCTGTTATTGATGTATTTCTTTCCAATGATATTCTTTCATTTGCTGATGCCAAAGGATTTGAAATCTTGCAAAAAGTTGCTAATCCAGGCTATATCAAATCGCATTCTTCAGATTATTTTTCCAGGATATTCCATCCTCCTTTAGGATAATTTATAATAACTAATTTACTAGTCGAATGCCTAATCTTTATTAGCTATTTATTATGTGATTAGTTTTAATCACATCTCTGAATTAATCCATTATTATAAATTTCATTTCAATCCAATGAAACATATATTCATTTTAACAGCTTTGCTGCTGTCGGTATCATTTATTTCCTGTGCCCAGGAAACACCTAAAGTAAAGCATAGTAAAAGTATGATGACTCCAAAGGAGAACCTTAAGGTAAAAGTAGTCAACGCTGAAGATCCTGTATGTCATATGAAAACGGCAGATTATTTAAAATTTACAGCAACATATAAGAACAAGGTGTACGGTTTTTGCAGTGCTTCCTGTAAGGACGAATTCAACAAAAATCCTGAAAAATATGTCCAAAAATAAAAAAACAACTCAAAGCTCAAAAAGCAGGATCGTTATTCCCATTGCAATTATTGCAGTTATTTTCCTGGGAGTAGGTTTTGGTATGAGCTATTTTAAAAAAAACCTTTATACTGTAATGAAGGTTCCTGATTTTGAACTTACCGATCAGAATAATAAAAAGATTACCAATAGAGATATGCTGGGCAAAGTATATCTGGTGGAATTCTTCTTTAGTAAATGTCCCACCATCTGTCCTGTAATGAACAGCAATATGAAAGTGATCGAAGAGGAGATTAACAATCCTGAGTTTGGGATTATTTCCATAAGCATAGATCCGTTGAACGATACTCCGGAAACGTTGAAACAACATGCCAATAGAATCGGAGCAAAATCTCCCAACTGGCATTTTTTAACCGGAGACCGGACTTACATTGGAAACCTTGCGGATCAGTTCAATATCTATGTTGGGGATAAAGAAGATGAGGGGGAGAGTCTTAATCACAGCGGGATGATTGCGCTTGTTGATCAGGAAGGAAATATCCGTTGCAGATATAATAAAGACAATATGCCTATCCTTTACTATTCAGGATTAAACTATAAGGATCCTGAAGGAAAAGAAACACAGCTTACCGGCAAATATCATCCGGACAGGGAAAGGCTGATTGAAGATATTAAGAAGTTATTAAATTAAAAGTTGGATGTCAGGAAGTGTATTGATTATAAATAAAGGTCTTTGACCCTTGTCTTCTATCATCAAACTTACTCTTTAAAAAAATGTTAAACCATAAATACAAAACATTATGAAGATTATGAAAATAGCTGCCTTAGGTGCAGTTTTGGCAGCGCAATTTGCTTTTGCGCAATTCAAGCAAACTCCTTTATCATACGCTTACAATGCGTTGGAAGGTTCAATAGATGCGCAAACGATGGAAATCCATTATACAAAGCATGCTGCGGGGTATGTAAGTAATTTGAATAAGGCAATTGCTGGAACACCTCAGGAAAAAGAGACTTTATTCCAGATCCTTTCTAAAGTTTCAACTCTTAGTCCAACGATCAGAAACAACGCCGGAGGACATTTTAACCACGAACTTTTCTGGACCATGTTAACGCCTGAGAAAAATACCCAGCCTTCTGCGAAATTACTAAAAGCAATTACAGAAACTTTTGGAAGTCTTGATGCCTTTAAAGAGAAAATGAGCAAGGCAGGAGCTGATCGTTTTGGTTCCGGCTGGGCATGGCTTTCTGTGGATAAGAACGGAAAGTTGTTTGTTTCTTCAACTCCTAATCAGGATAACCCTTTAATGGATGTTGTAGAAGAAAAAGGAACTCCAATTCTTGGAATTGATGTTTGGGAGCATGCTTATTATTTAAAATATCAGAATAAGAGAGCTGACTATCTTACCGCGATCTGGAATGTATTAAACTGGAAAGAGGTAAGTAAGAGATATGAAAATGCACTGAGCAAAAAATAGATCATGAATTATATTTGCAGCATATTCCTTACCCTCTATATGGTGGTCAGACCTCTGATCCCCATCATGGAATATGCTGTAAATTATGATTATATTGTTGAGGTCCTTTGTGTTAACAAAAACAAACCAGAGCTGAATTGTAATGGTAAATGTTATTTGAGTAAAGAACTCGCTAAAACCAATGATACAGAAACAGCCCCTTTGAGTAAGGGAAAAAATTCCGGACAAAAAATTCTTGATATTTACATCCTTCCGGAAATAACAGAAATAAAAAACACAGATCTAACATACGATCACAATTTTACTTTTATTTATCAAAAGAATTACTCTTTTCTTTTCCTGAAACATATTTTCAGGCCGCCGGTTTTTTAAAGTTGTTTATACATCTTATCACCAATTGTTAAAGTTCACATACTGCGAAAATTACAGATTTTCCACACTCATGTGTTCTTCATAATTGTTTCATGATTCACTTTATAATTCTAAAGTGCTAAAACTTTTATGCCTATTGGGATTGAGAAAATGAATGTTTTCAACATTCGATGCTTATTTCTATTCAAACAAATACAATTTAAAAAAATCAACAATGAAAATTTATAAATTTTTATCTCTATTGTTTATTGGCCTTATATTACTTAGTGCTTCATCATGTCAAAGTAATGACGATAGGGATAATTCACAGGATACTACACCGGGAAACCTACAGATAAAGTTTGAAAACGGATTCAATAACCTTGGCGGTATTGTTTTGAATCAGACAACCCAAACTTCTTCAAGCGGACAAAAACACCAGTTTTCTACTTTAAAATATATTATAAGTAATATCAGCCTGATTGATGAATCCGGAAAAGAATTTAAATACAATGAAAATAATCCTGATAAAGGAGCCTTTATCATAGACCAGGCAGATGCCGTAGCAGGAATCGTTTATGTAAACCTTACCGGAATTCCTAAAAACAATTATAAAAAAGTGAAGTTCGGTCTGGGAATCAGCCAGAATGCTTATCTCTTGGGAATGGACGGGCAGGCAGAGTTTTGGAATAAAGCTAAAACAAAAGGAATGTCCTGGTCCTGGGCTGCGGGCTATGTTTTTGTAAAACTGGAAGGAAAATACGGAAGTACTGCGGCAGAGAAGGAGTTTATGAATCATACGGGAAATATGGGAAATGTAGCGGCTAATAATACTCCTGATTTATACCGGGAAATTACTTTAGACCTCCCAACAACGGCTAGAGTGACCGGAAAAATAAGACCGTCGATTCATATTCTGGCCGATCTTAATCAGTATCTGAGTGGTGACACAAAACTTACCCTGAATACATCTAACGATATGATGATGGGGTCGAGTCCGCATTTGGTAAGTGTAACCAACAACCTTACTAAAATGTTTACCGTAAACCACGTTCATAATGATGAAGATTAAAAATATTCTGAAGGCAGGATTGATTATTGTTACATTTTTTAATATCATATCGTGCTCAGATGAGGTTATTGAGCCATTGGAAAAGGATGAGGCTTATAACTTACAGTTTCCAGCTTATTTTCCTGAAATGACGTTTGATAAAACTGGGAATCCGGTCACCAAAAATGCAGTAGAGCTGGGAAGGAAATTATTCTACGAAGGAAGGCTTTCCCGAAATAATACCATTTCGTGCGGATTCTGCCATATACAGGAAAATGCTTTTACGCACCATGGGCATAATGTGAGCCATGGCGTGGATGACAGGATCGGAATACGCAATGCCCCTCCTATCCAGAATATGGCATTCTTAAAACGATATATGTGGGACGGGGTAATTCATAACCTTAATGAGCAACCCATTATTCCTATTACCGACGCAAACGAAATGGATAGTTCAATGCCTGAAGTGATTGCTAAATTAAATGCCGACAGTAAGTATAGAAATCTTTTCAAAGCCGCTTATGGTGATGAATATATTACAGGGGAAAGGGTTTTGAAGGCTTTGTCACAGTTCATGGTAACGATGATTTCTGCTAATTCTAAGTATGACCAGTATAAGAAGGGAAAAGCAACTTTTACTACAACGGAAATGAAGGGAATGGCACTATTCCAGCAGAAATGTTCCTCATGCCATAGCGGAGAATTGTTTACGGATGAAAGTTTCCGCAATACAGGAATGTATTACAATAGTCAGTTTAAGGATGCCGGGCGTTACAGGGTAACATTAGATCAGGTAGATTGGATGAAATTCCGGGTACCCAGCTTAAGAAATGTGGAATATACAGCACCTTATATGCATGACGGGAGATTCTATACCCTGGATGCTGTTCTTAATTTTTACTCAGATAATGTAGAGGACAATCCTAACCTTGATCCGCTGCTTAAACAAAACGGACATATCGGACTCACAATGAACAGTGCGGAGAAGCAGTCCATTATTGCTTTCCTGAAAACTCTATCTGATAAAGACTTTGTTACCAACCCAAAATTCTCAGAATAAATTTGAATCAAACATGAAAAACATTTTTTTAATAGTATTGGGTTTATTTTTATGCCAAATAGCCTATGCAGAACCCATAAGAGACAGTTTGTATATTCCTGAAAATAGCTTTAACCCCAGCAAATTTTTTGATGATGATTGTGATGCTTGTGGCTGTGCTGCAGGAAATGGATCATCAGGATTTGAGTCTTTGCTTAATCCTCAATTTATAGGAATAAAATATTTTGCACAGCATTATAAAGCCAAAGAAAACCTTTTTGTGAATGATCTCACCCAGGATCAGTACTTCAATACCGTCCAGTTATGGGGAAAAGTTCCCATTACGAAAAAGCTGAGTGTTTACGGGAGTTTCCCTTTTCAGTTTCATGAAAAAAAAACAATGCAGGGAGACATCAGAATTAATGGAATAGGGGATCTGAATGTAATGGGTATTTATCAGCTGATCAATTCTAAAGATGCATCTCACCAATTAAATGGAGGATTAGGAATAAAAGTTCCGTTAGGAAGATTTGATGAAAAAGGAATTACGGGAGTGAATCCGAGTTTCCAATTGGGAACAGGAAGCTGGGATTACCAGATGGTTGTGAACTATAAATACCAAAAGAACAAAGTTGCGGTAATTGTTAATACGGATTATGCTGTTAAAGGTGAAAATAAGAAGTATTATCAGTTTGGAAACCAATGGAACTATGCAGCTACCGGATTTTATCAGCTTCATGCGGACAAAAAAATGATCTTTTCCGGGAAAGCCGGATTACAGGGAGAAGTATATGATAGGAATAAGCAATTTGATGAAGCCTTACCGGATACTGCCGGAAGTGCTTTATATGGAAAATTAGGCTTTGAACTTTCTTATAGTAAATGGAGCCTGGGTAGTGAACTGATGCTTCCTGCCTATTCAAACCTAGCGGGTGGAAACATTGAAGCTAAATCCAGATTCAGTGTGTTTATTAATTTTGGGATATAAAAATCAAATGAACATTCCGTTACTCATGTAATGGAATGTTTGTTTTTATTCTGTTGAAAATCATTTTATTAAGTATAATATTGTTTCTAAGAAGAATTTTCTATCTTTGCCGGAATCTGGTGAGCTGTAAAAGGCTTTTAAAAGGGAATCCGGTGTAAATCCGGAACAGACCCGCTGCTGTAAACTCTAAACCAAAATTTTTGATGTATATATCCACTGTTTTTAATGGGAAGGATTTCAAAAATGGAGTAAGTCAGAAGACCTGCCAGAAGATTAAAGTTTGATGCTTTCGTGGAATAAAGCTAAGGACAACAATGCTTCTGTGCAGTTATGGCTGTACAATGTTATTGCTGCTTTCTTATATCCATTAGTGTCAAGATTATTCTCAATGAGCTAATGGAACCGAAATTTACTTTTACAACTAAAAAAATAATTATCACAATCCTTGTGCTAATTAACCAGCTTTATTTTTCTCAGTCAAGAGATAGTATAAAGGAAAAAGGGATCCTTCCGGTTACCATTTATAA
This sequence comes from Chryseobacterium sp. Chry.R1, assembly GCF_039645525.1. Classification (NCBI taxonomy): domain Bacteria; kingdom Pseudomonadati; phylum Bacteroidota; class Flavobacteriia; order Flavobacteriales; family Weeksellaceae; genus Chryseobacterium; species Chryseobacterium sp. Chry.R1. The sequence goes on along the minus strand of NZ_CP151793.1, from coordinate 634,133 downwards.
AAAAGATTTTAAAGAAATTCTTCCCGCTCAAACTCTTTCAGGAGAACAGCTGGAAAGGTTGAACAGCCAGTCCGTAGCCGATGCATTACGCTATTTTTCGGGAGTACAGATCAAGGATTACGGTGGAATTGGCGGATTGAAAACGGTTAATATCCGAAGCATGGGTAGCCAGCATGTCGGTGTTTTCTATGATGGGATTCAATTGGGAAATGCACAAAACGGGGTTATCGATCTGGGAAAGTTTTCGCTGGATGATATCGGAGAAATTTCATTATACAACGGACAGAAAAGTGAAATCTTTCAGCCTGCAAAAGATTTTGGATCTTCCGGCTCAATTTATCTCCAACCCAAGACTCCTTATTTCTCCGGAAATAAAAAAACAAATCTTGTACTTAGAATAAAAAACAGCTCAATCGATCTTTTCAACCCGTCATTTCGATTGGAGCAAAAGCTTTCAGATAAAATTTCCGCAAGTTTCAGCTCCGAATTTATACAGAGTGACGGACAATATAAATACAAATACCAGAAAAAACACCCCGATGGTACTATAGCCAATGATACAATTGCAACAAGATATGATTCTTATATTACTGCCAAAAGATTTGAGACCAGCCTGCAGGGAAATCTGAATAATGGAGACTGGAATGTCCGGGGCTACGGATATATTTCAGATCGTGGGATTCCCTCAGCAATTGTGAATAATGGTTTTGATCCGAAAGGACAAAAATTACTTGATAGAAATTATTTTGTTCAGGCTCACCTAAGGAAAAAAATATTTCCAAAATTTGAGACTCAGCTCAAAGCTAAATTTGCCTACGACTATACCCGGTATATGGATACGGTAAATGTAGCTGAAACAGCTTTAAAAACAGATAATACATATATCCAGAGAGAATTATATTTATCATCTTCCAATATCTACTCAATTACACCAAACTGGGATGTTAGTGCTAATGTTGATTTCCAGTATAATAATCTGGATTCCGATCTTAAGCTTTTCTCATTTCCCACACGTTATACCTCATTGGTTGCTTTTGCAACCACTTACCAATGGAACCGGTTTAAGTTTCTTGGAAGTGTTTTAGGCACTTTTATTCGGGAGAATGTTGAACGTAATTCCAAGTCGCCTGATAAGAGTGAATGGACACCCTCTGCATTTTTGAGTTACCAGCCACTGGCCTTTAAGAATTTAACAGTGAGAGCATTTTATAAAAGGATTTTTAGAATGCCGACTTTCAATGACCTGTACTATACTATGATCGGGAATGTTTTTCTTAAACCTGAACTTACCAATCAATATGACATAGGTTTTACTTATCAGAAGACTTACGACCATCAGGTTCTGAAAAGTATTTACTTCAAGGCAGACGGGTATTATAACAAAGTGGAAAATAAGATCATTGCAGTACCCACAACCAATCTTTTCAGATGGATGATGACGAATCTTGGAGATGTTCAGATCATAGGATCAGATGTGAATATACAGGCTGAGCTGGACCTTGGGAAAGTAATATTGAAGCCATTGTTGAGCTATACCTACCAAAGTGCACGCGATTTTACTGAAAAAGGAGAGTCATATTATGGAGATCAGATTCCTTATGTGCCATGGCATTCAGGAACTTTTACTTTGATGGCTGATTATAAGGAGTGGAGCTTTAATTATAGCTTTATGTATACGGGGAAACGTTATGATGCACAACAAAACAATATTGAATATAATCTCATCAGACCCTGGTATACGCACGATTTATCGATTCAGAAAAAGTTTAACTGGTATTCTCACCAGTTCAAGGTAAGCTTTGAGGTCAATAATACTTTGAATCAGCACTATGATGTAGTAAGGAACTATCCAATGCCGGGAAGAAATTTTAAACTTATTGTAAGCTATACATTATGAAAAAAATAAGCTATTACGTGTTCTTATTCATTGCGTTTTCATTACTGTCATGCAGAACAGATGAATACACTCCGAAAGAAGAAGTTGAGACGGGTCTTACACAACCGGAAAATACTGCAATCAAAGGTTTTTATGTTTTGAATGAAGGAAATATGGGGAGCAATAAATGCACACTTGATTTTTTTGATTATACAACAGGAAACTACAGAAGGAATATTTATGCAGAAATTAATCCCAATGTTGTCAAAGAATTAGGCGATGTGGGAAATGATATTCAGATTTACGGAGGTAAATTGTATGTTGTGGTGAATGTATCCAATAAAATCGAGGTGCTGGATGCAAAAACAGCAAAGCGAATCAAAACAATCCAGTTACAAAACTGCAGGTACATTAAATTCAAAGATGGAAAAGCCTATGCCAGCAGTTACGCTGGGCCGGTTGATATTAATCCTAATTCTCCTAAAGGAAAAGTTGTGGAGATTGATACGACTTCCCTTGCCATTCAAAGACAAGTTACCGTAGGATATCAGCCTGAAGAAATTGAGATTGTGGGAAACCAGCTTTTTGTTGCTAATTCAGGAGGGTATATGGTTCCAAATTATGATAAAACTGTTTCTGTGATCGATCTCAATACATTTACAGAAAGTAAAAAAATAAATGTTGCAATCAACCTTCACCGCCTTAAAAAAGATAATTACGGGGATTTGTATGTAAGCTCAAGAGGAGATTATTACAATGTACCATCAAGTTTATTCCTCGTGGATGCAGCAACCGGAACAGTGAAAAAAGATTTTCATCTCGCAGTGAGTGAAATGACCATTGTGAATGATAAGCTTTATTACTATGGAAATGAATTCAATTATAATACCCATTCTTACACTAAAACTTTTGGAATTATTGATGTAAAGACCGAACAGGTGATTTCTGATAAAATTATCGATCAGGAATATGCAGATGCAATCAAGGCTCCTTATGGAATTGCTGTAAATCCCATTACTGAGGATATTTATATTACCGATGCGAGGAATTATGTATCCACGGGATTTGTCTATTGCTTTAATAAAAGTGGTCATTTCAAATGGAAAACGGAAGGAGGGAATATTCCGGCTCACTTTACCTTTTTGTATAAATAACTGAATCTTAGATATGGACAGAAAAATTTTAAAAATAATACCTGCTGTACTGGTTATATTTCTTTTAACCGGAATGTCAGGATGTAAAAGTGACAGAGATGAAGAGTCTTCATTTAAGGGATTGGAAGAGTCTTATACGATCAATCGTTTTAAGGTACTGAATATTCCCGTAAATGTTCCTGGTAAACTGACCTGGAGTATTAAAGATTCCATTATTTCTGAAGGATCCGAACTCGATTTTATCAGCCCTTACGCGAAAACATATCCACTGACACTGAAAATAGAACAAAATGGAAATGTGAAAACATATCAATCTACCATTATTGTAAATAAGGAGCCGGGTTCCTACAGTAAATATATTGCCAGTGTACTGGATTTCCGCCCTGCAATAGGACAGTTTACCAATGAAATTCCTGAATATCTTGCTGGAAATACAGCCAATACTATGTTGCAAAAAGCCAGGGAATCTTTAATAGGCTCAAATTCCACATTGATCAGTTTAGGAGGATTCGGGGGCTATGTTGTTTTTGGGTTTGATCATACGATTCCAAATATGAACGGCCGGGATTTTAAGATTCTTGGAAATGCTTTCTGGGGAAATAATGCTAACGATCCACGTTCGGGTTCTTGTGAGCCGGGAATTATTATGGTGGCTTATGACAGAAATAAAAACGGGAAACCTGATGATAATGAGTGGTACGAAATTGCTGGAAGCGAATATTTTAAAAATACAACCGTAAAGAATTACAGCATCACTTATTTCAAACCCAATGAAACTAAACTTCCTGTTCCCGGAAGTGAGCCATGGCAAACTGATATCGAATATATTAAATGGCAGGATAACCAGGGAAATACCGGATTTAAAACCAAAAACGGGTTCCATGACCACAGCTATTTCCCTTTATGGATTTCTGATGCTTCTTACAGCTTGTCAGGAACTAAATTACAAAACAATTTTTACGATCAGAGTGGAAATGGGTCTTATTGGATTGGTAAATCATATGACTTTGGATACGCGGATAACGCTCCGAATAATGATGAGGCATCCAATATTGATATTTCCTGGGCTGTAGATAAGAGCGGAAAATATGTAAAGCTTCCGGGGATCGATTTTGTAAAAGTGCATACGGGAATCAATCAGGAAGCAGGCTGGCTGGGAGAAGTGTCTACGGAAGTAGCAGGAGCGTACGATTTATACATAAAATAAAATTCAACAATAAATTTATTTAAAAATGAAAAAGATCTATCTTTTAACATTACTGTTATTCTTTGCATTTTTCACGAATGCACAGGTCACAGTTCAGGGCGTGCCCCGAAATGACATCAAACAAAATTCAGTACATAAAAATGGGCTGAAAACAACAACTACCGTAACCAGTTTTTCTGATATTCAGTACTGGGTGGGGACGGGTTCTAAAAAGGCGGCTTTTGTTGTCCAATGGAATGATGGAAAAAATCCTGATGCTTTAGTTTGGGGATTTAAGTGGGATGGAAATGCTACAGGAGAGGATATGCTAAAGGCCATTGCTAAAGCGGACCACCGTTTTTATTCTTTGCTGTATCAGGGAACTACTTTCGGAACAGCGATCGGAGGACTTGGTTTTGATCTGAACGGACAAGGGACCAATGGATTATACAAGAATAACAATGTAACATATCCATTGTATCCTTTAAATGGTATCATCAATACGACAGCATATGATTTCGATGATTATACAGCGATAGATGCGGCTAATGATCACTGGAAGTCTGGCTGGACTACCGGATACTGGTCTTATTGGGTGAAGAATCCTACAGATACCGATTTTGGATATTCTAGTTTAGGTGCCAGCAGCCGTACTTTAGAAAACGGAGCATGGGATCTTTGGAATTTTTATCCGGGAATGGTTGATCAGCCGATTTCTACAACATTAACACCAGTATCGGCTTATACTTCACCGGCAACTTTTACAGATGGCTATTTTATGGTGAATGAAGATTGGTACGGGCATACCAATGGCTCTGTTAATTTTGTAAATAATAATGGACAGATCAACTATAGGATATATAGTGACAAAAATAATAATGAAGCATTCGGAGCTACTACACAGTATGGAACGATCTATGGTGATAAGTTTTACTTTATTTCGAAACAGGCTGCTGATGGGGGTGATACACAATATACACCTGGAGGGAGACTTGTTGTAGCGAATGCCACTACCATGCAAAAGATCGCTGGATTTAATACTATTGGAGGAGGAGACGGAAGGTTTTTCCTGGGTGTCAATGAACATAAGGGATATATTGGGACCACTACCGGAATCTTTTTATTTGATATTGATAATTTGCAGGTTGGAACTTTAGTGCCCGAAACTAATGGTAAAGGCCAGATTGGGAATATGATTCGTACATCACAATATGTATTTGCTGTGACACAAAACGGGGGAATTCTTGTGATCAACCCGAATACCAACGCTGTTGTTCAGACTATTGCAGGTGCATTTTATTCAATTGTACAGGCTAAAGATGGAAGTGTTTGGGCGATTCAGCAACAGAAATTGGTGAATATCCATCCTACTACTTTTGTAACAACAGATTATGCTATTCCTACCACCAAATACATTGGAGACTGGGGAGCATGGTATGCCGGAAGATTGACGTATAGTACCAAACAAAATTCGCTGTACTGGATCAACTCAATTAATGCATTCTCTTCGGGTAGCCAGATTGTGAAATTTGATGTTACCAATAAAACATTTAACGAAAGCTTTGCCGCAATTCCAGGACAAACGGGAACTTACAAGCAGATTCCTTATGGAGCTGCTTTGCGTGTAAATCCTGTTACGGATGAATTGATTTTGAATACAACAGAAAGTGGTTATGGAGCACACTATCAGAAAAACTGGGTACATACATTCAGTAGTACAGGAGCTCTTACCAATACTAAAATATTAAATGATTATTATTGGTTCCCTGCGGTTACTGTGTTCCCGGATACTATTGCTCCAGTTGTACAAAGTACATTCCCATCACAAACTACTGTGAACAGTACGACTACCATCGACCTTAAAACAATGGTTTCTGATGCTGATAACCTTTCGTTAGCTATTGTAAAAACTGTAAAGTCCAATAGTAATTCAGGAGTTGTAAATGCTGTGATTAATACAAATGATGAGTTGGTATTAACACCGCAAAGTACGGGAACTTCTACAGTTGTTATAAGCTTTAATTCAAATGGAAAGCTTGTGGAAAAATCACTTGTAGTAAATGCTAATTTGTCTACATTAGGAACAGCGGATGTTAGAAAGCTTGAATTGGGAATTTATCCTAATCCTGCGACAGATGTTCTTAATATTAAAACTCAGGATAAAGTATTGAATACGGTAGTATATGATGCTTCCGGAAAAATTATTCCTACTCAGTTCAGTAATGGACAAATCAACGTAAGCACGCTTACAAAGGGAATTTATATTCTAAAGGTAGTTACTGATAAAGCAGTTTACCAGCAGAAATTTATTAAGAAGTAAATTCTTAAAGAATAGTTTATAAATTAAACCCTCTATCATGTGATAGAGGGTTTTTATATAGATTAAGGGCTTTTGTAAGATACCATGAAACAGATTATATATCCGTTTTTTAACTGATTTCCCGAATGCTTACTCTCGTAAAGTTGAAAATATTCAGTGGCAGAATGATCTTGATTATTCTAAATTGATTACAAATAAATACGGCAGGCTTTTAGCCTGCCGTATTTTTCACATGTTGTTATTACATGTTTTTTTATTTAATCATGATTTTACGAGAGTATATTTTTCCTTCTTTTGTTGTAAGGATCATAATATAAACTCCTTCCGGTAGTGTAGATTCAAACGTTTTTGATTTTAGTTTTGAACGGTACACTTCTTTTCCTGATGTATTGATTAAAGCAACGTCAGATCCTTCGAAAGGTACATTTCCATCAAGGGTAACCTGACCATTCTTGCTGTATGCCATTAAGCTGATGTGTGGATCTTTGTACTGATAAGCGTAATAAATACGGAAACCTCCATTAAGGTTAAGCAATCCTGAGTTAAGGCTTATTTTCACACGGTCAAAAGGTTTGTTCATGGTAAGTTCAATAGCTCCTCTACTTGCATCCGTCCCACCAAGCTTAAGAACATCATCGAACATATTCATATAATCATTATTGGAAACATCCCCAAGAAATGTCTCTATAGATATTCCTCCTATGAGTTGTGCAGTAAGAATAGATTGATCTGTACCAACACCAATGACAAGTTTATTCGTATCAGCAAGGATATTGGACGTAGGGAAAATCAGAGTCTGTTCTGTTCTCCCTAATAATCCAATAGGAACAAGTAGGGTAGAGTAGTCGTTTTCGTTACTGCCTACTGCGTTTTCTGGATTTTGTACAAAACAGGCAACACAGATACCATATGCCCGGTTTGTTTGACTGCTTGCGTACACTTTGTTAAGTTGTGCAAAAGACATTGTGTTCATTAGGAACAATAAGGAAGCCAAGACTACTTTTTTCGTCATGCTTTGGCCTGCGAATAGATTTGTTTTCATATGTTAGAAATTAGTTTTTAGAATTTTAAAATTACAAAAAAAAAGGTTACGATAATGTATTTATTTCATATTTATGTGATTTAATAACGATTTTTAATTTTTTCTTAACTTAAGCAAGTCGTTGAAAATGAAGTAATCCCTTATCTATAAAGGGATGTCAAATATTGTATTATGTATTTTAATTCTACCTATAGTGTGAAAAATTCATTAAGAATTAACGATGGCTTAATGTATAATCTATTGAAAATGAGACTAAAAATAATCCCCCTTTACCATGTATAAAGGGGGATTACATTTGCCAAATTTATAATTATAATCAGTGTTTTTTTGTTCCTTTTATATTAGGCAAAAATGCGGTAATAATACCCATAAGAGGTAAGAAAGCACATATTTTAAATACATATTCTATGCTGGTGTCATCTGCTACCGCTCCCAAAACAGCAGATCCTATACCTCCCATTCCAAACATGAATCCGAAAAACAACCCGGCTACTAATCCGATTTTATCCGGCATAAGATCGGTAGCATAAACCAGAATAGCAGAGAAAGCAGATGCAATGATCAATCCGATAAGAATTGCAAAAATAACTGTCCACATCAAAGAAAGATAAGGAAGACAAAGCGTGAAAGGAGCAGCACCCAGGATAGAAATCCAGATTATTTTCTTTCTGCCGTATTTATCACCCAGTTTGCCACCAAGGATCGTTCCTACTGCAACTGCTGCAAGGAACATGAACAAATACAACTGGGAATCCTTTACTGAAATATGAAACTTATCAATAAGGAAAAATGTGAAGTAATTGGTCATTGATGCCAGATAGATGTATTTAGAAAATACAAGGGCCAGAAGGATAGTAATTGAGAATATTACTTTTTTTCTTGAAAGATCTATGTGTACGACCATATCTGAATGTTTTACTGTCTTTCTTATGGATAGCCTTTCCGCATACCAGTTTCCTATTCTCCATAAAACGATAATACCAATGAAAGCAGCTATAGCAAATAGTCCCACATAACCCTGGCCTAAGGGAAGGACTATAAGTGCAACTAATAAGGGACCGATTGCACTTCCCGAGTTTCCTCCCACCTGAAATATAGACTGGGCCAGCCCTTTCTGGCCACCGGAAGCCAGTTGGGCAACCCGTGAAGCCTCAGGATGAAAAACGGAAGATCCCATTCCGATGAGTGCAACTGAAATGAGAATAACATAGTACTCATGTGCTGCCGCAAGGAGTAATAATCCTGCCATGGAAAGCGCCATACCTATAGCCAGTGACCTTGGATTAGGTTTTTTATCTGTGTATATACCAACAAAGGGCTGTAGAATAGATGCGGTAAGCTGGAACACCAGGGTAATAATACCAATCTGGGAAAATGACAGCTTAAACTCTCCCTTTAGAATGGGATACAAGGAAGGAATTGTAGATTGGATCAGGTCATTTAAAAAATGAGAAAAGCTGATCATAAAGAGAATGGGATAAACAATCTTATGGGTGTCAATTGTTTTTGTCTGTACAGTGTTCATAGAATAATAGTTTTAATTCATCTTGTCATCTGATGAATTTTAAGTTGTTAATAGAAAGTCTTTTTTTATAATAGTTTGTGAATTATTTTTTCAGCAATAAGAGCCGCATTATCCGCATCTCTGTTCCTAATATATTCATAGAGTTCCGCATGCAATTTCTGTGAAATCCTGAATGCTTCAGTATTGTTTTTATGGCTGCTTTCAAAGACTCTGAGGACTTGTCTGCTCGCTATTTTATAAATTTCTTTCAGGAGTTTATTTCCACACGCTTCCGCTATGGATAAATGGAAATTGATATCAGCCTGGTAACATTCGAGTGCCATATTTTCTTCCGCAAACTTATTTCTCAGATCCAGATATTCTTTTATGGTTTTCAGTTGGGCTTCTGTATGATTGAGAGCTGCTTTTGCGGCAACTTTTGACTCCAGCAGGGATCGTACTTCTTCTACTTCTTCAATTTCTGCATTGCTCATCTGGATTTCCAGAGATTCCTGGACATTTTTTGAAACCACAAAGGTACCGACACCTTGCTGTACACTTAATACACCTTTAATGGATAGTATTTTAATAGCCTCGCGAATACTCGAGCGTCCGACACCATATACTTTCATCAGTTCCGGCTCCGTAGGTAGCTGATCACCGATTGAATAAGTCTCATTGAGTATTCCTTCTGTGAGTCTTTCTGCAACTTCCTGAGCTAATGTCTTTTTTTGGATCTGTGTCATATACATCTTATCATCTGATGACTGCAAAGGTAGGACTTATAGTATATATTGCAAAGAGATATATAAATAAATTTTTAAAAATCCCGTCTTTATGAATGAGAGAGACTATAAAACAAAAAGCTGCAAACATTGTTTGCAGCTTTTGTAGCCCGTAGGGGAATCGAACCCCTCTTACCAGAATGAAAATCTGAGGTCCTAACCGATAGACGAACGGGCCATCTACCATTACACTAAGATGTCTTAATGTGTTAGATTTTTTGTTTTTATAAGTTTACAACTCTTATTAGTAGCCCGTAGGGGAATCGAACCCCTCTTACCAGAATGAAAATCTGAGGTCCTAACCGATAGACGAACGGGCCAACTATCCGTATTACGCTAATTTATTAACGTGCTTAGTTAATTTACTTTTCAAGTTAGCAGCCTTGTTTTTGTGGATAATATTTTTCTTAGCTAATTTATCCAACAAAGAGATAACCTTTGGCAATTGCTCTGCAGCAGCAGCTTTGTCTTCTTCATTTCTCAAAACCTTCATTGCTGTTCTAGCAGTTTTGTGGTAGTATCTGTTACGAACTTTTCTAACTTCGTTTTGTCTAATTCTCTTTAATGCTGATTTATGATTTGCCATATCGTTCAAATGTGAGTGCAAAAGTAAAAACTTTTTTTTTATCTGCCAAATTTATTTTTAAATAATTTCAATTTTCTTCAGATAAATATTTTCTCAGTTTGTCTATTGCTTGTTCTATTTTAAAATTTTCTTGTTCCTTATCTATTTTCTTGATAATATTTCCCAACATTATCATTGCGTTGTTCCATTCTCCAGTAGTATTGGTGAAAGTTAGTCCATCTATAGTTACTTCAAAGGCTACCCTCTCTCCATACCTGTAAAGTCTGAAACTTATCTTGTCATCTCTGCCTATTATCCCATCTTCATTAACTTTCAAGTCGTAACTTTTTGGGTTAGAGTGGATCTTCTTAAAAAGCAATGTTGCTTCTTGAATTTTTAAATCCGGCATGATATCAAATTTGGTAGCCTATAGGGGAATCGAACCCCTGTTGCAAGAATGAAAATCTTGAGTCCTAACCACTAGACGAATAGGCCAAATTTTGAGGTTGCAAAAGTAATAATTAACTTCTTAACTTCAAAATTATTTTTTACACTATCTGTAAACTTTTTGTATGATAGTGTTCTTAATGCCCTTTGTCTCAAGCTCTTTCTGGATTTTCACAGCATCTTCCAATGTGTATACTTTTCCATAAGTGTAGTAGAAAACTCCACTTTCTTTATTCCTTTCCACGTCTTTCAGGGTCTGAAGAATAAATGAGTTACCGTTTAATTTATCTCCTACATATACCTCTATCGTATAGTATCCGGTACTTAGTTTTTGGTTAGGCATAAATCCTACGGCAAATGCATTTTTGAATCCGGCATCTTTGGCTGTTCTAAGGTTAATATCTTTTACGGAAGCCATATTCGTTACTCCATAATAATATTTGTACAGTCCGTTTTCTTTGATAGGAAGAATGTAATTCAATCCTTTCAGAGCAGGATCTCCATCATTGTATTTAGTAGGGGAGCTCATTAGCAGAATCCTGAAATCATTTTTTAATGCAACTTCTACAGGTTTTTCTGGCTCAGGCTTTTTGGTTGCGATCATAGAAGGACCTCCTGACTTTCTGTCAATTGCTTTTTTATAATCGATAATCGCCTGATAGATACTTTCTGCAATCTCTTCCTGTCCTCTGTCCGAGGCTAAATAGTGACTTTCTTCTGCATGATTGATAAATCCGGTCTCAATAAGTACGGAAGGCATTGCATTCATACGAAGAACGTGCAGGTTCTTTTGGAAAACACCTCTTGAAAATCTTTTGTCTTTATTTACAAAGTTATCTTCTACCAATCCACCGAATAATAAGCTAGATTCCAGGTATTTGCTTTGCTGAAGCTTTAATGCAATCAGAGATTCCGGAGAGCTGGCATCATAGGAACCAAAGGTCTGTCTGTCTTTTTCATCAAGAAAGATCACATCATTTTCCCTTTTGGCAACTTCCAGGTTGGTGTCATTTTGGTCGGGCCCTTGTACATAGGTTTCCGTTCCGTAAGCTGAAGATCTTTGTGCCGAGTTACAGTGTACTGAGATAAAAAGGTCAGCTTTGCTTCTGTTCGCGAGATTGGTTCTGTCGGAAAGAGAAGGATATTCGTCAAATTTGCGGGTATAGATTACTTTAAAGTCTTTATTTTTTTCAAGCATCCTTCCTAATTTTAGGACAACTGAAAGGGTTACATCTTTTTCAGCAAGAAGTCCAATATCACTATAAGTCCTCTTCGCCCCTGAATCACTGCCTCCATGTCCTGCATCTAAAACGATCGTAAATTTTTTTTGTGAAAAAATAAATTGGCTCAAAAGAATGAGGATAAATGATAAAATTATTTTAAATTTTTGTTTGTACATCTTACAGTTTTAAAAATTATATTAATTTTGAGCCTTAATTACATACAATAAAATTGGCCAAAACCGTCCTCAAAAATATATTACAAATTTTAATTATCCTAATTTTTAACAATTTTTTAGCACAGAAAACCCCTGAAAAATTGCCTAAAAATACGGTAATTAATGATACTATTTCCAAAAAGGATACCATTGTTGCAAAGAAGGAATCATTAGATGATGTCCTTATGACAAAAGCGGATAATATCCGGAGAGATTTCCCTAAAAAAATGATATACCTGAACCAAAAAGCTCAGGTAAAATATCAGGATATGCAGATTGATGCGGATTATATTTCTATTGATGAGCAGAAAAATCTGATCTATGCCCGTGGAAAGCAGGATTCTTTAGGAAAGAAGATTATAGAACCTGTACTTACTACCCAGGCCGGGAAAAAGTATGAAACGGATCAGTTCAATTATAATTATAAGACAAGACAGGCGATTGCCTATAATGCACGAACAGAAGAGAGTGAAGGGGTAATCATTGCCAATAAAACGAAAAAGTATAATGATTCTGTTTTTGCAATGAGACACGCATTATATACTACAGATGAGTATTTCCTGAAGAAAAAAGATACTGCTGCAGATTACCATTTGCTCGCTTCCAATATCAAACTGGTAAAAACCAAAGAAAAATCCCAGATTATTACAGGACCGATACAAATGTATATAGAGCAGGTGCCTACACCTCTAATTATGCCGTTTGCTATTTTACCGTTTTCCAGTAAAAGGTCTGCCGGTATCCTGATCCCCAGTTTCGGGGAAAGACAGGATGTGGGGTTTTTCCTGAATGGCATCGGATACTATCAGCCCATTGGAGACCATTTTGATATGAAAGTCCTTGCTGACATTTATACGAAAGGAAGCTGGAACGTGAGACCGGAAATGAACTATGTAAAGAAATACAGGTATTCGGGGAATTTCACTGCTGATATAGGAACGACCATCAGAGGAATTAAAGGATTGGATGATTATTCAAGAAGCAGTACATACAGGATTGCCTGGAGACATACGCAGGATACAAAAGCAAATCCGTTTCTTACATTTTCTGCATCGGTAGATATCGTAAGTAATAAATTCTATAATAATACCATCAACAATAACTATATATTCAATCAGAATGTATTGAATACCCAGCAGAACTCGACGGTTACCGTGACTAAAAGGTTCTTAAAACTTCCTGCTACTGTTACGGCAACGGCATCGTATTCACAGAACTTTGCTACCGGATTGGCAGATCTTCGTTTGCCGCAAATGAACGTTGCAATCAATCAGTTTTATTTATTTAAATCAAAAACAGGAGTAAGACAAGGTCTTCTGGAAAATATTACGGTAAATACCGGATTAAATTTAACAAACTTTGTGACAACAAACGAAGGGGAGCTATTTACTAAGGCTATGTGGGATAAGCTTCAAACAGGTCTTACGAATAATATTACTTTAGGGACGAATACCACCGTTGCTAAATATTTTACCTTCAGTTTAGGAACTACAATTAATAATGCCCTGACAACAAAGACCCTTACCAGATATTATGATCCTTTAAGCAACAATTCCAATAAAGTGGTAGACCAGGTGAATAAACAGATTGCAGGATATTCTTATTTTTCAAGTACAGCGAGTTTACAGACTACATTATACGGAATGCTTAATTTCAAAAAAGGATCTGCAATAGAAGCCATCAGGCATATGATGACCCCAAGTATCGGATTCACTTATTCTCCTGACTTCGGAAAACCTGGATTCGGGTACTATAAGAATTATTATGATGCCAACGGGGCTTTAACTCCTTATTCTATTTTTGACGGTGGGATTGTAGGATCGCCTACAAGTGGTATGCAAGGATCATTAGGTTTTAATATAGGGAATAACATTGAAATGAAGGTAAAGTCTAAGAAAGACTCTACAGGAGTGAAGAAAATAAAAATCTTCGAATCATTAAATCTTTCCGGAAGTTATAATTTTGCTGCTAAAGACCATCCATGGTCAATTTTCTCAATTAACGGACAATCTTCATTTTTTGAGAATAAATTAAGTGTTAATACCAACCTGTCATTAGATCCATATAAAATTCTTTTTGTTCCGGGATCAGATACTGGTATCAGGACTGAACGTTTTGGGGGATTTAGTGTACAGGGGTTCAATATTCAGGTGTCATATCCTTTAAGCAGTGAGATCTTTGGAGCTAAAACAGATTATGCTAAAAAATACCAGTCTAAAGGAGAAATAAGAAATGAAAATTATTATTTCGATGATGATCATTATGCTCATTTTGATCAGGCATGGACTTTGAATGTTAATGCAAACTACGCTTATTCCAAAAACTTATCCAGATTTGGGACGAAAATTGCTTCAGTAGGATTGGATGGAAGTATTAAGCTTACTCCTTATTGGAACATTAACGGGAGTACACACTACGATATGATCACCAAACAGCTGGCATATACAAGGATAGGGTTCTCCAGGGATCAGCGAAGTTTTACGATTAATTTTAACTGGGTTCCTTTCGGACAATATAAGGTATATGACTTTTTTATAGGGATAAAAGCTAATATTTTGAGTGATGCACTTAAATATAAGGATAGAAGTTTTACCCAACCGAATGCACCTTTCTAATATAAGGTGGAGTTTTGAGAATAAATTTTATATTTGCACCCAAAATAAATTTTGCTGAATCCATTAAAGTCCCGGAAGAGGGATAAAGCAAATGGTGATAGTATAGATAAAAAAATAAATATCCACATATGAAACAAATAATCAACACAGTTAATGCTCCTGCAGCAATCGGACCTTACTCACAAGCAAATATGGCTAACGGAGTTTTATATATTTCAGGTCAGATTCCTGTAGATCCTGCAACAGGTAAATTGGTAGAAGGAATTGAGAAAGAAACTCATCAGGTAATGAAAAACCTTGAGGCAATTCTTACTGAAGCGGGGATGACTTTTAAAAACGTTGTAAAAGCGACAATATTTCTTAAGAGTATGGATGATTTTGCTGTGATGAATGATATTTATGCATCTTATCTGGATGCAGAAAGCTATCCGGCTCGTGAAACGGTACAGGTTTCTTGCCTGCCTAAGAATGTTGATATTGAAATTTCGATGATTGCACATCAGGATTAATGAGCTTTATAAGAAATACATTTGCGGTGTTGGTAGGTCTTGGTATTGCAGGGCTTATTATTACTCTTGGTATAAGAGCTTTTCCGCAGTGGATTACTTTTGACGCTTTTGCCCCTTTTGAACACTGGCAAAGATTTCTGTACAGCATGAGAAATGACGGAGCCTTTTTTGGATTTCTGTTATTTATTTCCGGTTTGGGAACAACAATCGGAGGTGTGGCAACTGCGATTATTGTAAAATATGCTAAAGTAGCTTATGCTATTCTCATTGGCTTTATCATGCTGTTCATAGCAATGCTGGATGTTATTATATTTCCTTACCATCCTACATTTTATAAAATTTCCATATTTCTTACCTTTTTCCCTTTTTCCTGGATCGGAGGTAAGATTGTAGAAGTTATTTATGAAAGGAATAAGAAAAAGAGGATTGCTGATAAAATGAATAAAACAAAATAAAAAAAACGCTGCATTTGCAGCGTTTTTTTTATTTATAGTTTCTTTATTGATTAAGGCATTTTGAAACCTTTTGTATAGATTCTTCCATATTCATCCACAAACTTCACCTGAACATTTCCCTGATACTTGTCAAGGATCTTTTCAACATCTTTTTGTGAGTTTACCGGCTTACCATTGATCTCTATAATGATATAGTTATCTACAACTCCTATTTTAGCCATTTCGCTTCCTTCTGATACGTTCTTAGCGATAACACCACTGTTTAGTCCGTAGCTGGTTTTAAAGGAGTCACTTAATGGTTCAAATTCAGATCCTATTTTTTCTGTAACGCTAAGGTCAGCCTTAGTTCTCGTAGAAGTTCCTCCTTTCTGGTCTTTTAAAGTAACCGTAGTCACATTTTCTTTACCGTTTCTCAGATAAGTAACCTGAACTTTATCACCAGGACGTTTGCTTCCTACCGCCATAGAAAGATCTGCAAAGTCTGTAATTAATGTTCCGTCTATTTTAGTGATGATATCTCCGTTTTTGATTCCTGCATTTTCAGCACCACTGTTGTCCGTAACTTCTGTAACATAAACTCCGGAACCTACTTTAACGTTGGCTTTTTTCTGCTTGTTGTACATAGCAACCTGCTGATCATCTGAAAGGTCTAAAGAAGCAACTCCTAAGAATCCTCTCTGTACAATTCCAAACTTTTTAATGTCCTCAACAATTTTTCTTGCCAGGTTAGAAGGGATTGCAAATCCATATCCCTGATAATAACCTGTGGTAGATTGAATGGCCGAATTGATCCCGATCAGGTCGCCATTGGCATTTACAAGTGCTCCTCCTGAATTTCCAGGGTTAATAGCAGCATCTGTCTGGATAAAACTTTCAATCGGATTACTTGCTTTTCCTTGTGATCCAAGAATACCGATTCCTCTTCCTTTTGCGGAAATAATACCGGCAGTTACCGTAGAGTTCAACCCAAGCGGATTACCTACAGCAAGAACCCATTGCCCTACTTCAATGTTGTCTGAATTAGCAAAATTCAAATAGGGTAGTCCCTTTTCTTCTATCTTTAATAAGGAAATATCCGTATTAGGGTCGGTTCCTACTAATGTAGCGATATATGACTTTTTATTGCTTAAAACAACTTCCAGTTTATTAGCACCTGCTACTACATGGTTGTTTGAAATGATATACCCGTCCGGAGAAATGATAACTCCTGAACCCATCCCTGAAGGCATGTTGTCCGGAATCTGTTGTTGTTTCTGTCTTTGTTGTCCGCCTCTTCCTCCAAAAGGATCTCCGAAGAAGAAATCAAATAAATCCTGCTCCGATGCTCTGCTTGAAGTCCTGGTCTGGTAATTTTTAATGGTAACTACAGCAGGAACTGTTGTTTTTGCAGCTTTTACAAAATCATCTCCTGTAGCTGCCGTATTCATTCCAGCGAAAGAAGTATTGGCAGATTTAGTAAAATAAGATTGGTCTCCGTTGTTGGCATTGTGACCGAAATATTGTATCGTGCCAACGGTAGTAGCTCCTGAGATAACTCCTACTACAGCAAATGGTAATAGTTTTTTTAAAGTACTCTTCATTGTATATCTTCTTTTATTTTTTATTAATTAATTCTGGTTTTACAGTAAACAAATTTAATGCTAAATAGGTGTGCAATTAGTGCAATGTGTTTCAACTTTAACTAAAATTTAACAGGAATACGGTATTTTTATGGTATTACTGATAATTGATGAAATCTCAATTAACGAAACTTAAAAATTTATTAAAGACAATATGACATATAGATGGTTGTATTGTCACAAAGGTTAAATTATCTGTATTTTCATACAACAAATTACCATATTTATTAATCTTTTTCTTCAGCACCATTAAAGATAGTGTTTTAAACCGAGAATAGGGCTAATAGAAAAAATGATTATCTTTGCAAAAATTTTTCTCACTTAAAACGTTTATAGCATGCAACTGTACAACACCTTAAGCGCAGAAGAAAGAGCTCAACTTATTGATGAAGCCGGTAAGGAACGTCTTACATTGTCTTTCTATGCGTATGCCAAAATTGAAGATCCCAAAAAATTTCGCGACGAATTATTTATAGCCTGGAATGCACTTGATGCTTTAGGGCGTATCTATGTTGCTCACGAAGGAATCAATGCTCAGATGAGCGTTCCTGCAGATCAGTTTGAGGCTTTCCGCGATACACTGGAGGTGTATGAATTTATGAAAGGAATTCGTTTGAACGTAGCTGTTGAGCAAGACAATCATTCTTTTTTAAAATTAACAATAAAGGTCAGACATAAAATCGTTGCCGATGGATTAAATGATGATACTTTTGACGTTACCAATAAAGGGGTTCACTTAAAAGCTCAGGAATTTAATAATATGCTTGAGGATCCTAACACCATTGTGGTTGATTTTAGGAACCATTATGAAAGTGAAGTCGGTCATTTTGAAGGGGCTATTACACCTGATGTGGAAAACTTCAGAGAAAGTTTACCGATTATCAACGAGCAATTACAGGATTTTAAAGAAGACAAAAATCTGTTGATGTATTGTACCGGCGGGATCCGTTGTGAAAAAGCCAGTGCTTATTTTAAACATCAGGGCTTTAAAAACGTGTTCCAGCTAGAAGGTGGAATTATTGAATATACCCGCCAGATAAAAGAGGAAGGAATACAGAGTAAATTCATAGGTAAGAACTTTGTATTTGACCACCGTTTAGGCGAAAGAATTACAGATGATATCATTTCACAGTGCCACCAATGTGGAAAGCCTTGTGACAATCATACCAATTGTTCCAATGATGCGTGTCATCTACTCTTTATCCAATGTGATGAATGTAAAGCGGCAATGGAAAACTGCTGCTCTACAGAGTGTTTGGATATCATACATTTGCCAATGGAAGAACAGGTGAAATTAAGGAAAGGATTACAGGTAGGAAACAAAGTTTTCAGAAAAGGTAAATCCGATGCTTTGAAATTTAAGAATTCCGGTGATTTACCTGCTAAACCTTTAGCAAAAGCCGAAACCAAAGATATCCGCAAAAAAATAGCGGTTAAAAAAGTATTGATTGGGAAAGCAGAACATTATTATTCAAAATCAAAGATCGGACAATTCCTGATTGAAAATAAAGAACTTACCGTGGGTGACAAAGTATTGATTTCAGGACCCACAACAGGTGAAAAGGAATTGACCATTACTGAGATTTATGTGAATGGAAGCTCAAGTGAAACGGCAAAAAAAGGAGATCAGGTTACTTTTGAAATTCCTTTTAGAATTCGTTTGTCAGATAAATTATATAAGATCGGACAACCTTCGGAAGGAGTATAACAAGAAGAGAAGTACAAATGCTAAAGTCCGAACTTAGAAAAGAATATATGCAAAAAAGAAAAACCTTGTCATCTGATGAGGTTTTCTTGTTATCTGAAGCAATTTTCAAAAATTTTGTTAATTTTTTTAAGCCATTCCCAGGTCAGAAGGTGCATATTTTTCTTCCTATTGCAAAGTTTAATGAGATCAATACTCAGATTTTTGTTGAGTATTTCTTAAACAGTGGCATTCGTGTTTTCGTCCCGAAAGTTGTTGATCAGAAGCTTATTTCAATTGAAATATGTAAAGACTCCCTGTTTGAAACCAGTTCCTGGGGGATTTCAGAGCCTGTTTCCAATCAGGATTCCGGCATAAAGGAATTTGATCTAGTAATAACCCCTGTTCTCTACTGCGATGGTTTAGGAAATAGGGTAGGATATGGAAAAGGTTTTTATGACAGCTTTTTTCAGGAACTTTACGGAAAACCAAAAAAAATCGGGGTGAATTACTTCAATCCCGATGAGATTATAGATGATATCTGGGAAAATGATGTTCCTTTAGATTATTTGGTTACTCCTACTGAGGTACTGTCTTTCTTTACAGGAGAGGAATAGAATTTTAAAAAGTAAAATTTGAATTCTTTTTTGAATTTTATTGGTTTTGACATAAGGGTGTATTGAGCGTTTTTCTCAAAAGTTCCAAGCGATCTGTTCTTATCGTCGAAATACTCTACATTGAATTTTGCATAATCCAAAGTATCTTTTTTATAAAAGTCCTTATGTACTTCCAGGTTATTTACTTTCACGGATTTCACCTTTAAGCTGTCTAGTTCCCTGAAAAGATTTTTGAAGGTAAGGCTGTCCGGTTTGTGAAAATAGCTTTCCATCTGGGAGTAAATTACCGTATCAATTTCCGTATTTCTTTTTCCTGACAGGTATAATGTAGATAAGTCTAAAAGCTCCTGCACTTTCTGCTTGGTAATAGAATTAATAGCCTGCATACTGTCCATCTGAACTGCCGGATAGGTTTTTGTATTATTGCTGTTCCTCAATTTATCCAGATCACTTACCTCGCTTTTTTTATTATTACAGGAAATAAAAGCTGTTATCAGTAATAAGGCAATTAAAAATTTATTTATTCTTTTCATCAGTATTTGCAATTTTAAATTTAATAGATATTATTTTACCCTTATCATCCTTTTTCATCTCAATCACCTTTAAATTTTTCAGGGATGTTGTAGGAGTCGTCACAAGGGTAATATATTTTTGTTTGTCTAAAGTTTCTATACCATACGTATCGTTGTCATATACCTGATAAATTACGGCACTGTTGCTGATTAAATTTTCTAACTGTTTTCTTTTTTGTTTGATCAGTGCAAATTGTTCTTCCGGATTTCCTCCCTTTACATCTTTGATAGAGAAGTAATAAGCCGCCATTTTATAATCATCCGGCTTCATTTCGATCATTTCCTCCTCAGGGGCGTTCTCCAGGCTTCTGTTAACAGTTAGAGGTTCGTAGAAGGGTGCCGTGATCTGCATTTTCAGAATTTTATCCTTCGTAGAATACCTGAAACATTCTCCCGGGTTAATTTTAAAAAGGATTGGGGATTCGTTTTCTTTAAATACTTTTATTTCTAAGGTATTGATTACTGCAACCCCTCTGTCTGCATCTGTGAAACAGTATTTATACTCTTTAGAGAAAATTTCATCCTTAAAACCTAAAACTCCGGTAATGATAATTAAAATGGAGGTTATCATGGCCCAGGCATTCCTTTTCATGAACTTTTTTTCCGGTTCAGGGGAAACTGTATCGGATAAAGTGTTGAAATTTTGATTTTGGTTAACTATTTGATTTTCAGTATTTGATTTTTGTAAATCAATATTTTCTTGCCCTTTTATAGGTGTTTTTTGTGGCTGATCATCATTTTTTGGCGTTGAAGGTAGCTGATTGATCGTTTCTTCCAATTCCTGCAGTTCTTCATCACTGAGATCTTTCTCATCCTGTAATAATTCTCCTGCAAAAAGATGTTGCTTTTTAAACTCGTACCATGAGTCGTATCCCGCATAAATACTCAATAAATTGAGCATGTCTATCCTAGGCAATTTTGTTACCGGTGAGTTCTTGAAATAGGTGTAAAATGATTTTTCGCTGATGTTTCCCTTCGCCTTTTTCCGAAGATCCTCCTGAAAATAGATAATATCAATCCCCTTCCATTTAGAAATATCATCATAGGAAGGAGTGTATTCTTCTAAATATTGAGCCTGTACATCCCTTTTCAGCTGCTCAAAGTGTAATAGATCTAAATCTGTCAAGTTTATATAAAGTGATTAAGTTATTGATTATCAGTTGTACTTATTTGTAAAATTGTTTTACAAAGGTATTACAATTATTTTTCATAGACAAACTTTCTATCTGCTCTACCTTTGTCTTGTTCAAATAACAGAACGAAAGAAAATTTTATAAAACAATATTAACAAAATTAAATTTAATTTATTATGAAAAAGTCGTTATTCGTAGCTGCTATCGCTGCAATCTCTCTAGTTGCTTGTAAAAAAACTGAAGCTACTTCTACTGAAGGTGCTGCTGATTCTGCTGCTGTTGCTGCTACTGATTCTGCTGCTGTTGTAGCTGATTCTGCTGCTCAAGTTGTTGATTCTGCTGCTACTGCTACTGTAGACGCTGCTAAAGGTGCTGCTGCTGCAACTACTGCTGCTGCTGCTGACGCTGCTAAAGGAGCTGCTGCTGGAGCTGCTGATGCTGCTAAAGGTGCTGCTGATGCTGCTAAAGATGCAACTAAAGAAGCTGCTAAAGAAGTTAAAGACGCTGCTAAGAAATAATTCTAGTACGTTACTAAATAAAAGAACCGTTTCGCTCAGCGAAGCGGTTTTTTTATGCTTTATAGTTTTTTTGAGTCTTTTTCTGTTTTAAAGATTCATAGCAGGTGATAGCTACTGCATTACTCAGATTTAAAGAATCAATACTTCCTGTCATAGGAATCAAAGTATTTTTACCCTTCCCAATCCAGAAATCACTTAATCCCGAATGCTCGGTTCCGAATAAGATTGCAGACTTTTGGGTCAGATCCCTTTTGTAGAGATCTTCAGAGTCTTTGTCCATAATGGTTGTATAAATACCGAACTGATTCTTTTTCAGAAAATCAAGGGTTTCTTCATTCCCGGCCTGGAATACTTCCATTCCGAAAAGACATCCGACACTTGATCGGATCACATTAGGATTATAGAAATCAGCTTTTGCATCTGTAATAATCAGTGCATCTATTCCAAAGGCCTCGCAACTTCTTAAAATAGCACCAAGGTTTCCTGGTTTTTCAATTCCTTCAACAATAATTACAGTTGCATCCTTTTTAGGTTTAAAAGAGGAAAGGTCAGCTTCTTTGGCTTTATAAATTCCAATGATCCCTTCCGAAGTGCCTCTATATGCAATTTTTTCATATACTTTTTCACTGACATAAAATACCTTCCCAAGAGGAGTTTCTCCTTTGAAAATTTTTTCGCAGATATAAAATTCGACCGGTTCAAAATCAAATTTCTGAGCCCTTTCATTTTCCTGTTGGCCTTCTACTACAAAGATTTTAGATTTTTTACGAAATCTGTTATCTGTAAGAAGCTTAGTAATATTCTTGATTTTATCGTTTTGAAAACTTTCTATTAACATGCTACAAAATTATGGAAATTTATTGATCGGTTTTTGTTTCCTAAGAACTGAAAAAAGATGAGAAAGAGAAATATTAAAATTTAGTAGCTGTATTTAGAAAAGCTTACCATGTTTTCCTTTATTAGATGAGTTTAAAAGAATACTGCTTCCAACTACCATACACAAACAGCTGGTAACCCACAGGTAATATCCTGCACCAAAAGAAATGATGGCAGACTCGTTACCTGCTTCATCAATAATTATCGTTTTTGATGAAAAATAAAATAATGACAGACAGAAAGCGATCAGACTGGAAATAACAGATACTTTAACCTGTTTTAAAAGTAGGGCAAGCCAGGAAATGAATAATAAAGGATTGGCTAGCCAGGCAATGTTATTTTCTAGCTCAAGCCATCCTAAAAGAAAGCAGTTAGAAGCATCGGTTTCACGCCCTTGCGTGTAAACAGCTACTTGTGTTAAAGAAATCAAGAATATAACAAGGCTTATTGCAAAAATAATTTGTGTTTTTTTCATTTGATCATTATTCTATGCTGGTTATATTTTCACTATTATCAATAAGGCTTTGAGGAAGCTCTTTTTTATTTTTTATTCCCAGGGATTTAAGTTTTTGTGTTTGGATAATCAGGTTGTCATTACCTGTTGATAACTGCTTATAGGCATCATTGTAAACATTTTTCGCCTGATCCAGATTCTTACCTACTTTTTCCAGGTTTTCAACAAAGCCAACAAATTTATCATACAATTTAGCTCCTCTATCCGCAATCTCCATAGAATTTCTGTTCTGATATTCTCGTTTCCAGAGATCTGCAATGAGTTTTAAGGAAGTAATCAGGTTGCTTGGATTTAAAAGCAGGATCCTTTTGTCATAAGCAAAATTCCATAAATTCTGATCGGCCTGCATTGCTGCAATATAGGCCGGTTCACTTGGAATGAACATCATCACAAAATCTAAAGATTTGCCATAATCATCATAAGCCTTCTGACTTAATTGAGAGATATGATTTTTTACGGACGATAGATGCTGATTTAATTTCATGGCGTAGATTTCAGGATCAGTTTCGTCTACTAATTCTGTAAAGGCAGTTAGGGAAACCTTGGAGTCCACAATAACATTTCTTTCATCAGGATACTTTACGACCGCATCCGGGCGCATTTTTTTTCTTGAAAACTCTGAGAATAATGCCTTGTTATCCTCATCTCGCAGTTCATGCTCTAGAAAATATTCCCTTCCTTTAACCAGGCCTGATTTTTCAAGAATGCTTTCAAGAATCATTTCTCCCCAGTTTCCCTGTGTTTTACTTTCTCCTTTTAAGGCCCGGGTTAGTTTTTTTGCATCTTCGGAAATCTGCTGATTGAGCTCTGCCAGTTCTTTTACTTTTTCAGCCAGTGAAAAACGCTCCTTATTTTCTTTTTCATAAGCTTCATTTACCCTGTTTTTCAAATCAGTGATCTTTTCCTGAAAAGGCTCAAGAATAGTTTTAAGGTTATTTTGATTCAGAGTAGTAAATTTTTCAGCTTTTTCCTCGAGGATTTTATTGGCTAAATTTTCAAACTGAACCTTTGAATCTTCCTGTATCTTAATAATTTCTTCTTTCTGGGTTTGAAGTGATTTCTGTAAATTTTCATTCACTGCCGAAAGTTCAGAGTTACGCGCATATAAATGCTGCTTTTCCGTAAGAAGGCTTTCAAGCTGCGAGGCTTGTTTGGAAATAATTTGTTTCTGTTCCTGAAACTGACTATTTAAAGATGAATATTCCGCGGAAATTTTTGCATATTCATTTTTAAGATCATTGAGAAGATCTGATTGTTGCTGGTTCTGATCTTTTTCATGATTGATGTCCTGATATAATTCCTGGATTTTTTGATTGATATTTTCCAGATCAGAATTCTTTCTTATATATAAATTGTTTATCTCGTCATAAGAAGCCCTTGAAACCATTGAAGATTTCAGCATAAAATATAAAATAACGGCACCTAATAAGGCACCGGTTATAAAACCTACGATTAAATATGTCATCTCCATTCTTCAAAATTATGAAAAAACGCTGGAAGCTGGAAGTGAGATCAGGAACCTGTTGTTTTCCGTTAAATAGTTTAAGTTTTTTAAATAGATAAAAATAAAATACTTATTGACTTTTTTGTAAGATTTCAATTGCTCCCAGCTTTCTTTCCACAATCTCCTTTCTGAATAAGAATACTTATATTTATAGGAAATTTAAGTGTTTATGAACATTTTGTTAGTAGAGGATGATGAGCGAATCAGTAAATTTCTTGTCAAAGGCTTGGGCGAGGCCGGATATCAAATGGTTCTCGCAGATTCCGGAGAGAAAGCCCGTGATCTAATCAGTACCTATGACTTTGATATTATTCTCATGGATATTATGTTGCCAGGGCTGGATGGAATGCAGCTGACGCAGATCATCCGCTTCAAAAAAAATTATACTCCGATTTTGGTTCTTAGCGCTCTGAATAGTCCTGATGATAAAATAAAAATGCTTGATCTGGGAGCCGATGATTATTTATCAAAGCCATTCCATTTTGAAGAATTGATTTCGAGAATCAAAGCATTGACCAGAAGAAATAAATTAAGCTATCAGGAAGGATCACAGCTTTTACGTTGTGGTAATCTTACAATTGATACAGATCTCCACAAAGTGGTTCAGGATAATAAAGAAATTGAACTTTCCCCTACAGAATATAAACTTTTGACTTTCCTTTTAGAAAATAAAAACAAAGTTCTGAGCAGGACTCAGATCTTACATAATGTATGGGGAATTGATTTTGACAGTACAACGAATGTTGTTGATGTGTACATTTCTTATGTGCGGAATAAAATTGATGAAACGGATCAAAAGATTATCCATACAATTAAAGGAACAGGATATCTGATTAAAGATTAAAGATGACGTTAAGAAACAGGTTTACCATAATTTCGAGTCTTTCATTCGGTATTGTTACCATCATCGCTTTTGCGGTGGTGTTTTTTGCTTATTATGACAGTACCAGAATCTCTTATTTTGAAAGATTAAGAAATACGGCCCTTATTTCTGCCATTTATTATCTGGAAAAAGATGAATTGCCAAAAAGCAGGCATGCCCAGATAAAAACGGAATACAATCATTTGATAGAGAATAAAAAAGTAGCCGTTTACAATAAATACAATGAAGTCACTTTTGGGCAGAACCTGAATGATAAGAATATCAAAGCACTTCATCTGAAGTCTGCAAGAAATAATAAGATGGTACAGTTTATGGCCGGGAATAATTTTTATTACGGCATATTCTATCCGGATAATCAGGGTGATTTTGTCGTTTTTGTCAAAGCCCCGAATGATTCTTTTAAATCACAAATGGTAAGGCTTTCCATAATTATGCTGGCAGTACTGATTTTAGGATTACTTGCTATTTATTTCCTTAGCAGGTATCTTTCCAAAATCGTGTATAAACCTCTATCCAATGTTGTGGATAGGATCAATAATGTAGATTATACCAATATTTCCAGCGCAATTACATCTACCCATACTCATGATGAAATAGATGACCTGATCAAGTCCTATAACAAATTGTTTGGACGAATTTCTGAAAGTATTTTGCTTCAGCAGAATTTTATCAACTATGTGTCTCATGAATTTAAAACACCATTAGCCGCTATCTCGGGCAATCTTGAGGTTTTTGCTCAAAAGGACCGGACGCCTGAAGAATATCGAAAAGTGGTCAAAGAATCATTGGATAACGTATATGAAATTGAAAGTATCCTTAATAACCTGCTGCTGATGTCAGGTCTTACCAAGCTTGAAAGTTCTCACCAGCAGGTAAGAATTGATGAGCTGATCTGGAAGATATATGAAAAGCTGAATCCTAAAGCCCAGGAAAATAATTCTTCTATTAAAATCAATCTTCAGGTAAACACTCCGGATTTACTGGAATTTCCGGGTAATGAAACTTTGCTTTATCTGGCATTGTACAATATTGTTGAAAATGCTATTAAATATTCCGGGCATCATTCTGTAGAGATTGTGTTGTCTGAAGAAAAGGATAGGCATTTATTGATTGAAGTTAAGGACCAGGGCAGAGGTATTTCGGAGGATGATCTTCAAAAGATCACGGAAACTTTTTATCGCGGAAAAAATGTAGATAATATAAAAGGAAGTGGCATTGGCCTATCCTTATCTAAAAGCATATTCGATCATCATCATATTCAGATGAAAATTAATTCTGTTGTGGGCTCAGGAACCCAGATCTCGCTCATATTTCCGGTTACAAAATAGTTTTCTAATCGAATTCTAATTTTGGACTAACCGAATCTTAATGGTATTTGGAATTGGCTTTAATGTTTACAAAATAGCTTTGTGGTCTTAAACAGAAGACCTTGAAGAAAATCATTTTTACACTATTCTATATTCATTTTTTCGGGTTCTTTTCGGCACAAATTGCGGACACGTTGCAGATTGGAAGAAAAGAAGCGGAAACATTATTTCTTGCGAATAACCTTGATATTATTGCGCAAAAACTGGAAATTTCCCAGGCGGAAGCCCGTGTCGTTCAGGCGAAATTCTGGCCTAATCCTAAGCTGACTGTCAATGAAGTTAATCTTTGGCGTACTTACGATATCGAACAGCAGCCGGCTTTAATAGGGAATTGGGGAAAGAATACCCAATTCTCTGCTGAGATAGAGCAGGTGATCCAGACTGTAAGAAAAAGGAGGAAAAATATAGAACTACAGAAAATTGAAGTAGATGGAGAAAAGTATGAATTGCAGGAAGTATTGCGTGAGCTGAAAAAGTTATTGCGGAACACTCTGACAGAGGTTATCTACAATCAGGAACAGCAGAAACTGTATCGCGGTCAGATTTCCTCTATTGAAAAACTAACAAAATCCTATCAGAATCAGTTAAACCTTGGAAACATAAGCAAATCCGAATATGTGAGGCTGAAGGCCCAGGAAATTGAATTCAAAAAGAAATTAATTTCATTACAACAGGAAATTGCGGAACAACAGGTCGAGTTGAAAGCTTTACTCATCCTTCCGGCTACATCTTATCTTGTTATTACAGATCATTTGTCAATTCCTGAAAAGGAACTTTCTGAGTTGGAATTACCCAACTGGCTGAATATTGCCAAAGAAAATCGTCCGGACATCCAGATTACAAAAAATAAAGAGAAATACGCACAAAAAAATCTTGAATTACAACGAGCTCTCAGAACTCCTGACATAGCGCTCTCCGTGGGATATGACCGGGGTGGAAATATAATGAAGGATTTTGTAGGGTTGGGTATTTCATTTGATCTTCCGGTTTTCGACAGAAATAAAGGAAATATCCAGGAGGCTAAACTGGAGGTTACCAAATCCAATTTTGAGACCCGCAAAAACATCCTTAAATCGGAAAATGAAATCGTTTCCGTATTTCAGAATTATACCCGAACGCAAAAGATTTCTGAGGAACTCGATGGATCGTATGAAAGTACTTTGGATGGTTTATTGGCCAGTCATGAGAAAAACTTCAGACTGAGAAATATAAGCATGCTGGAATATATGGATTTCCTGGAAACCTACATCGGAAATAAAATGATCATACTCGATACGAAAAAAGAACTTAATCAATATTATGAAAACCTGCAGTACGTTGTAGGGCAAGACTTATAAATATGAAAATGAATAGCACAAAATATATAGCAGCTGGCTATTTTTTAGCACTTGTTGTCCTGACCGGTTGCACAGAGAAAAAGCTCAATGAAAATACGGGATCCGAAAACTACTGCATTAGCAAAGAGCTAAAAAAAGATCTTAAGCTGGCAAAAGTAGAAATGCGCTCTGTGGAAGAAAATATTACTCTTACCGGAGAAGTTGAAAGCAATTCTGATAAAACAGTTCCTTTTGTAAGTTTAGTGGATGGAGTGGTTACGGATACTTATTTTTCCTTGGGTGATTATGTGAAAAAAGGACAAGTCCTTGCCAGTATAAAAAGTGTATCCCTAAACGAAATGCAGGATGATACCCAAACTTTACAGGCTCAGCTGGCTGTTGCTAAAAGAAAGCTCTCTTCTGTGGAGGCAATGTATAAAGATGATATTGCCTCACAAAAAGATTTGCAGGAAGCAAGGTCTGAAGTTCAGATTATACAGTCCAATATGTCCAAAACCAAAAAGAATATGCAGCTGTATTCTGCAGGCAGTACAAATATGCAGGTTAAAGCTCCTGCAGATGGTTACGTAATTGCTAAAAATATTTCTACCGGTATGCCTGTAACTGCCGGAGGTGAACAGCTTTTTACCATTTCCAATCTTGATAAGGTGTGGGTAATGGCTAATGTGTATGCTACCAATATGAGACATGTGTACGTGAATCAGCCTGTAGTAGTAAAAACGCTTGCCTATCCGGATGATAGTTTTTCCGGAAAGATTAATGTCATCTCCCAGGTTTTTAATGAAAATGAAAGAGTGTTGAAAGCTAAAATTATTATGGACAATAATAATATGAAACTTAGACCGGGAATGTCTGCAGATATTGTTTTACCTATTAATGCACAAAACAGAACAGCATTGGCAATTCCTGCCAAAGCTCTGATCTTTGATAATAACCAAAGTTATGTTGTGGTCTATAAAAAAGATTGTGCCATAGAAATGAGAGCTGTTACCGAAGTGGCATCCAACAGTCAGTACATTTATGTAGAAGGAGACCTTAAAGAAGGGGAGATGGTTATTGCTTCCAATGGATTGCTTATCTACGAAAACATGAAAAATCAATCCAATAATTCTACGAAGTAATGCGAAAATTTGTACAAAGTATAGTTTCTTTCTCGTTAAAAAATTCTTTGATTGTACTTCTGGGTACTCTGCTTTTGCTTGCTGGTGGAATTTATTCTTACATGCATACTCCAATAGAAGCGTTTCCGGATGTTACCAACACCAGGGTGAGGGTAATTACACAATGGCCGGGACGAAGTGCTGAAGAGATAGAAAAATTTGTCACGCTGCCAATTTCAAAAGAAATGAGCACAATACCGAATAAAACCTCAGTACGGTCTATTTCTTTATTTGGTTTATCTGTGGTGACGGTTATTTTTGATGATCATGTGGATGATTTTTATGCCCAGCAATATGCTTCGAACCGATTGGGGAATGTTGAACTTCCTAATGGAGCAAATTACAGTATAGAACCACCTTCAGGTGCTACCGGAGAAATTTACAGATACATCATTAAAAGTAAATTGCCTATTAAAGAGGTTACCTCTATTCAGGATTGGGTGATTGAAAGAGAGCTTCGTGCGGTCCCGGGGGTTGCGGATGTTGTAAGTTTCGGGGGAGAAGAAAAGATTTATGAAATAAAGATCAATCCAACTGAATTACATAATTATGATCTTTCGCCATTGGATGTTTATGAAGCTGTTTCCAAAAGTAATATTAATGTAGGGGGAGATGTGGTTTCAAAAGGAGATCAGGCATATGTGGTTCGTGGTATAGGGCTTCTGGAAAGTAAAGAAGATATTGAAAACATACAAATTGAGGTTAAAGGATCCACCCCGATCCTGGTGAAGCATGTGGCCGAAGTAAAAGTTTCTGCCAAGCCAAGGTTAGGGCAGGTGGGGTACAATAAAGAAAATGATGTTGTAGAAGGAATTGTGATCATGCTTCGTGGGGAGAATCCGAGTGAGGTGATTGGACGTCTTAAAGAAAGAATCGGTGAATTGAACGGAGGAGAATTGCCAGGCGATGTAAAGATCGTTCCTATAATCGATCGTACAGAACTTGTAAATACCACTGTGCATACCGTATCCAAAAATTTGGTGGAAGGTGTGATTCTGGTATCTATTATTGTATTTATATTTTTATACAATTGGCGAACAACATTCATCGTGGCGTCGGTTATTCCTTTGGCATTTTTATTTGCGATCATTATGCTGAGGATCCAGGGATTGCCGGCTAATCTTATTTCAATGGGAGCCCTTGACTTTGGACTGCTTCTTGAGGGGACACTCGTTATTGTAGAGCATGTTTTTGTAGCTCTCGAACAAAAGGCCAAAAAGGTAGGCTTACGGCGATTCAATAAAATGTCGAAACTGGGCATTATCAAGAAAAGTGCGGGAAGTGTCGCAGGGTATATTTTCTTTGCTCTTTTAATTCTTATTGTAGCGTTAATGCCTATTTTCTCCTTCCAGAAAGTAGAAGGTAAAATGTTTTCTCCATTGGCATTTACCCTGGGATATGCTTTGCTGGGGTCTTTGATTCTGAGTTTAACTTATGTTCCTGCAATGTGTAAACTTTTGCTCACGAAGGATATAGAAGAAAAGGAGAATTTTATTTCGAAATTTTTCAGGGTGAACATTTATAAGCTTTACGAGTTAAGCGCACGCTACAAAAAAGCTTTTATTATTGGATTTGGGGTTCTTTTGGTTATTTGTGGATGGAGATTTTCCAATTATGGATCGGAATTTTTACCAAAGCTTAATGAAGGGGCAATTTACGTTCGTGCCACCCTTCCCAATAGTGTAAATCTCGATGAATCCGTGAGGCTTACTAAAGAAATGAAACAAATACTTTCCAGATATGATGAAGTGGAATTTGTAATGACGCAAACCGGTCGTCCGAATGACGGAACAGACCCGACGGGGTTTTTTAATATTGAATTTAATATTCAGTTAAAACCTGAAAATGAATGGAAGAAAAAGATTTCCAAAGAAGAACTTCTGGAGGAAATGAGGGTTTCGCTGGAAAAATATCCGGGTATTAATTTTGGGTTCAGCCAGCCTATTCAGGATAATGTGGAAGAATATGTGGCAGGGGTAAAGGCTCCTCTGGTGATCAAGATTTTTGGTAATGACCTTTTCCAGCTTGAAAACTATGCCAATCAGGTTGCGAATTCCATTAGAACCGTACCCGGAATTTCCGATGTGAATGTTTTTAAAAATATAGGCCTACCGGAATTGAGGATCCAGCTTCATGACTCTAAAATGGCAAAATACGGTGTCTCAACTGCTGATGCACAGGCGGTGATTGAAATGACTATCGGAGGGCAGGCAGCAACAAAATTCTATGAAGATGAAAGGATGTTTGACGTGATGCTAAGATTTGAAAAACAATATCGCGATAATCCGGAGAAAATAGGAAATATTCTGATTCCGACACAGGATAATAAGAAGGTGCCGTTGAAGGAAATTGCAACGATTGACTACCATACCGGGCCATCCTTTATTTATCGCGAAGGTAATAGCCGATATATTGGTGTCGGATTTAATATTGAGGGACGAGATCTTGGAAGTACGATTAAAGATGCAAAAGCAAAAGTAGCAAAAGATGTACATATTCCTAAAAACCATAAAATGACCTGGGCAGGGGAATTCGAAAGTAAAGAGAGGGCTGCCAAACAGTTGACAATGGTTGTTCCGATTTCGCTCTTGCTTATCCTGATGTTGCTTTACTTTAACTTCGGTAACATTAAAGATACACTGATTTCATCTGTAACATTGGCTTTTGCATTTATTGGCGGGTTTTTATCACTTTGGTTTACCGGAACTATTTTTGGAATTTCAGCGGGAATAGGGTTTATTATCCTGTTTGGTGTTGCAACAATTGACGGAATTGTATTAATAGGGGTTATGAAAGAAAATCTTCAGAATAAAATGTCCCTGAAAGAAGCAATCAACCAGGGAGTTCAAAGCAGAATCAGACCGGTGATAATGATTGCCTTGATGGGGTCAATGGGACTTTTTCCGGCAGCAATGTCCAATGGAATGGGGTCTGAGATTCAAAAGCCTTTAGCCATTATGATCGTGGGAGGATTGATTATATGCATGATATTGTCTTTTACCGTATTGCCTGTTATTTTCTATTATGCATATCAGAAAAAATACAAAGCAACATTATAATTCTTTCAATTTTATTACATGTTAGTTTTGTTTGCCGGAATGTGAGGATTCCGGCATTTTTTTGATTTATGAATAAAAAAATGAGCCGGAAAGCTCACTTTGTATATTGTCTTTGGTCAGATTATGGCGTGATGATAATCGGATCCGGGAACGGCTCAAGCACCAATGGCTTGCACATTGCGGCCGGTTCGCATCTTCCACCCATACATATAAAATTAGTCATCGTGGTAGAGCCGTCAGGACATCTGATCAAGGCCTCACCAGGACATCCTCCCGGGCATTGTGCCGGATACAATGTTCCTCCCATTACATCTTTTAATTCTGTTCTTGAAAGTTTTTTTGAATTAGATTTTTTCATGGTTTAATTTTTTTTGTTTAGTGATTATCTTTTATAACTTTTTTATAATTACGTAAATAAGAATGAGTTAGATACACTAAAGTAGTAAATTATTCCATGAGAATAGAACTATCTGAAAATAATTTTATTCTATTTGCGTTTTTCTTTGGCTTCGAGATTCGGTAGATCTTTTTTATATTGCTCCGGGTCCCACTTCATATTCCAATGGGTTACATATTCTGCTAATGGAGGAAGTCCAACTTCTGCCCGCCTTTTATCTACATGGTCAGGATCTTCTAAAGGTGATACATAAAATGCATGAGTTTCAGGATCTTGCCCAATCTGGCTTCCATAAATTTGCTTTTTACCTTGTCTTAAAGCGATTCTATCCTCTAAAAGAGCTAAGCTACCGCTTTGGGCTTTGCCATTTTTTACAGCTTCCCTCATCATAGGCAAATATTTTACCTGCGTCTCCAAATCAGCATGTTGGATAACAAGAAATAAGGTAGTGTTTCCCTGGTTACCTACTACATCAGGGCCTAACCAACCATATTTATCAAGAATAGCTTTTACTTCTATTAAATTTAAAGAATCCTTTTTAATTATAGTTCTCCAATGCTCTTGCATTTCCTTTGAATCCCGGCCGTATTTTTTTTCAATTTCTCCAATCTCGCGTCTACCGTTTTGATCTTCATTATAAATGCTTCCAAGCTTTTCAACCAGAGGTTTATTCAATTTGGCATCTGCTTTCTCCTTGTTGAGTTTAATTTTTTCAAGCAATGGCTTCCATCGAACATCTGCATGCAAAGAGATCAGATCCGTATCTCCTGTTATATGGTTATAATTACTAAATTGAGAAGCAATTTTTTCCAGCTGAGAAAATGCGCTATCCGTTACGGATGCCATTGCCCATGAGCATGCTGCATTATATCTGTCATTAAGAGAGGCTTTCCACCCATTAGACCTAAATGCTTCGGAATAATTATTAGCAGAGTTTTTAAAATCCTTGGCTTTATAAAATGCTTCGGCCTTTTTTACTTTCTCCGTATATTCTTTTGGAGTATTTTGCCCGAAGAGTAGTTTTGCTGATACTAAAAATATCAAAACAAATAGTCTTATTTTCATTGTTGTTATTTTGTTATGGGTGAAGATATAATTATTATTTTAATTGGAAATAAATAATATAAAACAAAAGCAATTAAGGACAGTTGTAACAAATACAGCCAGATTGCCTCTTGTTTTTCAGGTAATTCATTCTGTTTAATTAAATATATAAAGAGGATAAAAGCCTATTTATGGATTTTCCTTTGTGATCTCTTGGTGATGCTTTACATACAGAGGCAAGGCAGCTGATCCATACCAGGGAAGAAGTTCATAGCTGAAAACTCCGGCCTTTACTGCAGGGTCTGTTTTTACCCATTGTTCGGCTTCTTCTTTAGACTTGGTATTGAAAATAAACATTCCACGATAATTTTCCTTATTCTTTTCTAAAAAGGGTCCGGCTACTATAATCTTTCCCTCGTCAGCTAATTTTCCAATATTAGCCATATGTCCCTTCATTATCTCACTCATTTTAGCTTTGTCTTCAATTTTTACGGGTCCTGTTGTAAGCATAACAATAGTATAAGCCTTCATTCCATATTGATCTGCTCCCAGCGAAGTAGCCAGTTCCTGGTTGAATTTCGGTTTTACCGCTTTTTTCTCTTGAGCGAAAGATAAAGTTACTATCAAGAGACTAAGAGAAAAATAAATTTTAAATTTCATGATATAGTAGTTATTTAGTTATAAGTCTGACATCTGATATCTACTTAATCTTTTATTCTAAGAAATTCTTTTGCCAATTCGATCATTTTTGGATCACCTGTATATTTTCCATGTTCATCAGATAATTTTACAGTTGGGATCCATTCTTTATTTGGAGCCTGTACACCAATTAATTTCATAACTATATTCATCGGTTTCAAACCGACATCATTGGTAAGATTGGTTCCGATTCCAAATGAAACACCGATTTTACCTTTACAGTATTTAGTGATTTCTTCTACTTTTTCAAGATTTAATGCATCAGAGAAAATGATGTATTTAAAGAGTGGATTGATTCCATTGTTCTTGTAATGGGCGATCGTCTTATCAGCAAATTCCAGTGCATCACCACTATCATGGCGTACTCCGTCAAACAACTTTGCAAACTTTTTATCAAACTGCTGGAAAAACACATCAGTGGTATATGTGTCTGAAAGAGCAACCCCAAGGTCACCTCTGTACACATCTACCCAATGTTCCAAGGCCAGTTCGTTGGCCATTTTGAAGCCATATTCGGCCGCATGAAACATGAACCATTCATGTGCATGGGTTCCGATAGGCTTTACCCCATATTTCATGGCGAAATGAACATTTGAACTTCCTATGAAAGTGGAGTCTTTTTTTTGGGTCAGGGCTTCCATCACCAGGTTCTGAACTTTGTAAGAATGCCTTCTTCTGGTTCCGAATTCTGCGAAAGTAACACCAAGCCTTCCTAATGAATCTGCTTTTTCTATGGTTCTATGCATAACGATTTCATTGGAATCCCTTTCCATATGGTTCATTTCGTAATGCAGCTCGCTGATCAATGCTAATAAAGGAACTTCCCACAAGATAGTTCTGTACCAAAGCCCCTCAACAGTTACCGAAAGATCACCGCCATCCTGATGGATCTTTACTTCGGAAGGATCATAATGATACCCTTCCAAAAAATCAAGGTAGGGAAGGTCGATGTAAGGACAGGTTCTCGCCATAAACTTTTTCTCCTCTTTGGTGAGCTTAAGTTCGGCCATTTTGTTTACAGCTTCTCTTAGGGCAATATCAAAACCTTCCGGAAACTGATGTTTTCCTCTGTTGATAAATTCATATTTAACTATGGAGCTTGGAAATAATTTGACCACGGCATTCTGCATGGTTATTTTATAGAAATCATTATCTAGAATGGAATTCAGTCGTACGTCGTGCATATTGTGTAATTTTAACGCAAATTTAATAATTAAAAATAAAAATCGTCTAAATGTAAGACGATTTTTTTTATATATCGATGATCTTTGTGGGTTATTTACCCAGATAAGAGTTATACATCCATACTTCTTTTTCCTGCTCCGTAATATAGTCGCTCATTTGTGAATTTGTTCCCTCATCTCCTGCTTTCTCGGTGATATCAAGAAGCTCTCTCTGAAGATCCAAAACTACTTTGAAAGAATTTAAAATGATTTCTACGCTTTTCGTTCCGTCACTTACTTCCTTACTTTCTTTAATTGTAGATATTTTTAAATAGTCTGAATAATTATGTCCGGGAGTTGCTCCTAAGGTCAGGATTCTTTCGGCAATTTCGTCGATCTTTAATACAAGGCTATTATATAATTCTTCAAATTTCGGGTGTAGTGTGAAAAACTGGTCACCTTTGATGTTCCAGTGAGAACCTCTTGTGTTTTGATAAAATACTGAATAATTGGCTAATAGTACACTAAGCTTTTCCGAAATGTTTTTACAATCGGTTTCTTTAAGACCGATAATACTGGCATTTTTCATACGTTTATTTTTTTATGCTATATATGCAGTAAATATTGTGCCGAAATAGTAGGTTCCTGATTGATGATACTTATCTTTGGTATTCTTATAATTTATCATAAAATGTCGTCATCGCGAAATATAGGTTTGCAGAGTTTCTTTTTATCTTTTTTTGTATTTTTTGGTATCTGTATATTTTATTATATACTTAGTATTTCAAAAACAGATGGACAATATGTATATCCTCTTGACGACGCTTATATTCATCTCGCTATCGCTAAGAATTTTGCTTTACATGATGTATGGGGAATTACAAGGTATGGGTTTTCGTCTACTTCTTCCTCTCCCTTGTTTACTTTTATGATCAGTTTTTTAATCCAGGTATTCGGTAATCATGATCAGATCCCTCTGTATTTTAATATAACCTTCGCGTTAGGAATTGTTTATTTCCTTTCCATGTATTATGGAGAAACTTTCAGGAATGTAAGAAATACTGTTTTAGCAACGTTGGTTACTTTGTTTTTTGCTGTTTTGCATTTGCAGGTACTCTCCGGTATGGAACATGTTTTTCAGGTATTTCTTTTTATCGTCAATATATATTCCTTCAGCAATTGGAATAAGAGCAGGATGGCAGTTCCGGCATTTTATCTTTCCCTTATATTGATGGGGCTGGTCCGCTTCGAAAGTATGTTTTATTTTGTGATCCTCGCTGGTGTTCTTATTACGGTTAAAAAATGGAAAAATGCCTTAGGTGTTTTAATTGCAGGTTTTGTCCCTGTATTACTATTCTGTTATTTCAATTATCAGCAGGATGGTTATTTTTTTCCCAATTCAGTTGTGGTAAAAGGAACTCAATTGACTTTAGGACCTGAAATGTTTGTGCGGCTTAAAACGATCTTTCTTGATCATTTATTCCTTAATAAAAGCTTTTATAAAATAGGTATTTTTCCAATTTTAATAAGTACTGTTTTCATATGCAGAGATACTATCAGGAATAAGTCTTTAAAAGAAGTTATTATAAAGAACTTTTTCCTAATTGTTTTTTCCCTCTTAATGATTTGTCATGCCATGTTTGCTGATCTTAAAGGGATGTTCAGGTATGAAGCCTATATATTGACAGGGTTTTGTATGGCAATTATTCCCAGAATATCTGCTCTGTTTTCTGACTATAAAAGTTACATCAAAGGAGAAAAACTTATTACTATCCTGGTAATTATGAATATCCTGCTTCTTTTTTATAAAAGTTGGTTCGCAGATCGTATTCTTGAGAATGGCGGAAAAAATATTTATGAACAACAAATACAATCCGCAAGATTTTTACATACCTATTATAATACGTCTAAAGTGGTAGCGAATGATATTGGTGCTATAAGTTACTATACAGATATCCATTTGCTGGATATTGTGGGGCTTGGATCTGTAGAAATGATTCCTTTTACCGCTGATAAAAGAAATTTAGATGAGGAATTTGAGAATTTTCTAATTCAATATACTACTAATAACAAATATGAAATCGCAGTAATATATGATGAATGGTTTCAGGGGCATATTCCACGAAATTGGAAAAAAATTGCCGTTTTGAAGATTAAAAATATGATTGCTGTATCAAAAGATGAGGTTTCCATTTATGCGCTTGAGCAAACTAATCCAGAGACATTAAGAAGAAATATCCGGGATTTTAAGTGGAATAAGAACGTTGAAGTTCGTATTGTGGACTAGTAGATGAAGAAAGCTTTTTATTAATTTCAGTTTCGTGATTTCTATTACATACTGTTGTTATGATTAATTTTAAAAATGTATAACAATTAATTAATTTTACTCGATGATGTATTTTCCTAATTTTAGAACCAAAATTCTACAAATTATGAAAAAGACTATTTTACTTTTAGCATTCCTTCTTTTTATTTTTTCATGTTCAGATAGAGATAAAGACGGACAGGCGCCTACTGAAAAAAAATACGAAACCAAGAATGTTGTTTTATTGGTTGTAGATGGTCCCCGTATTTCTGAGACCTGGGAAGAATCAACAAAAAAGAATATTCCTAATAGAGTGAGCCTTTTGAGTCAAGGAGTATTTATCAGTAATTTTAAAAACAATGGAACTACGAGTACTAACCCCGGACATAGTGCCATGTGTTCCGGAGTATATGAAAATATTAAGAATAATGGTACGGAGTTACCAGGTTATCCTTCGGTAATGCAACAATGGTTGAAATATACCGGAGCAGCTAAAACAAAAGCTTGGATTGTATCTTCTAAAGATAAACTGGAAGTTTTAAATAACTGCAAGCAGGTAGACTGGAAAGATAAATTCCAACCAAGTGCGGATTGCGGGGTAAGTGGAAATGGCTCAGGCTACAGGGCTGATGATGTAACAATTTCCAGGGTGAAAAATATAATGGGACAATATGCACCAAATATTATTGTCATCAATTTAAAAGATGTTGATTCTTATGGACATGCTAACAATTGGAACGCCTATATTAATGCAATAAAAACGACGGATGCTTCCATTAAAGAAGTGTGGGATCATATTCAGTCTCTTCCTGCCTATAAAGATAAAACTACTCTTATTGTTTCTAATGATCACGGGAGACATTTGGATGCCAATGGTGGTTTTGCAGAGCACGGGGACAGTTGTAACGGATGTAGGCATATTGAATTTTTTGCTCTTGGGCCGGATTTTAAAAAGAACACTACGATTAGTACCGGAAATTATGAGCAGATTGATATAGCAAGTACTATTGCCGAACTTTTAGGAGTTCCTTTACAGTACGCTAAAGGAAAAGTAATCAAAGAAGTATTCAAATAAATATTTTAGTTTCAAGTATATAAAAAATATATAACTACTTGTCAATTAAAAAAATATTACTATTTTTGCAGCTTAAAATAAAAAGCAATTAAATGCCTACTATTCAACAATTAGTAAGAAAAGGAAGAGCCACGCTTGCCAAGAAGAGCAAATCGGCTGCCCTTGATTCTTGTCCACAAAGACGAGGTGTATGTACGAGAGTATATACTACCACTCCTAAGAAACCTAACTCTGCACTTAGAAAAGTAGCAAGGGTAAGACTTTCAAACGGTAAAGAAGTCAACGCCTACATCCCGGGCGAAGGACATAATCTTCAAGAGCACTCGATAGTATTGGTAAGAGGCGGAAGGGTGAAAGACCTACCGGGAGTACGTTACCACATCGTAAGAGGTGCATTAGACACTGCAGGTGTAAATGGAAGAACACAGAGAAGATCTAAGTACGGAGCTAAGAGACCTAAACCAGGTCAGGCAGCTGCTGCACCAGCTAAAGGAAAGAAAAAATAATCATTAAATAAGGTACAAAACAATGAGAAAGACAAAAGCGAAAAAAAGACCGTTGTTACCAGATCCAAAATTTAATGATCAATTGGTAACTAGATTTGTAAATAACCTAATGCTAGACGGTAAAAAGTCTATCGCATTCAAAATTTTCTATGATGCATTAGACGTTGTAGAAACTAAAAAAGGAGAAACTGAAAAGACTTCTCTTGAGATCTGGAAAGATGCCCTTACTAACGTAATGCCTCACGTAGAAGTACGTTCAAGAAGAGTAGGTGGTGCTAACTTCCAAATCCCAATGCCAATCAGAGCTGATAGAAAAATTTCTATGGCGATGAAATGGTTAATTAAATATTCTAAAGCTAGAAATGATAAGTCTATGGCTTTGAAATTAGCTAACGAAATTGTTGCTGCTTCTAGAGAAGAAGGTGCTGCTTATAAAAAGAAAAGTGACACTCATAAAATGGCGGAAGCTAACAAAGCTTTCTCACACTTTAAATTCTAATCTGAAATGGGAAGAGATCTTAAATTTACAAGAAATATTGGTATCGCTGCTCACATTGATGCAGGTAAGACTACCACTACAGAAAGGATTTTATTCTATACTGGTGTAAACCACAAAATTGGAGAGGTTCACGATGGTGCTTCTACAATGGACTGGATGGAGCAGGAAGCAGAAAGAGGTATTACCATTACTTCTGCTGCAACTACTTGTTCTTGGAACTTTCCAACAGATCAAGGAAAACCTGTAGCCGACACTAAACCTTACCACTTCAACATCATCGATACACCGGGACACGTTGACTTCACAGTAGAAGTAAACAGATCTTTGAGAGTATTGGATGGTTTGGTATTCTTATTCTCTGCAGTAGATGGAGTAGAGCCTCAGTCTGAAACAAACTGGAGACTTGCTGACAACTACAAAGTTGCTAGAATGGGATTCGTAAACAAAATGGACAGACAAGGTGCTGACTTCCTTAACGTTGTAAAACAAGTTAAAGAAATGTTAGGATCTAATGCAGTTCCAATCGTTTTACCAATCGGTGCTGAAGAAGACTTTAAAGGTGTTGTAGACTTAATTAAAAACAGAGCCATCATCTGGGATGAAGCAGGACAAGGAGCTACTTTTGAAGTAGTGCCAATTCCTGAAGACATGAAAGCTGAGGTTCACGAATATAGAGAGAAATTAGTTGAAGCTGTAGCTGACTATGATGAGACTTTGATGGAGAAATTCTTCGAAGATCCGGATTCAATCTCTGAAGAAGAAATCAACGAAGCTCTTAGAAAAGCTACTATTGATTTATCTATTATCCCAATGACTTGTGGTTCTTCATTCAAAAATAAAGGAGTACAGTTTATGTTGGATGCAGTATGTAAATACTTGCCTTCTCCATTGGATAAAGATGATATCAAAGGTACTGATCCAAGAACAGACGCTGAAATTACAAGAAAACCAGACGTAAATGAGCCTTTCGCGGCTTTAGCATTTAAGATTGCTACTGACCCATTCGTGGGAAGATTAGCATTCTTCAGAGCATACTCTGGAAGATTAGATGCAGGTTCTTATATCCTGAACACTCGTTCTGGAGATAAAGAAAGAATCTCAAGAATCTATCAGATGCACGCTAACAAGCAAAATCCTGTAGAATATATTGAAGCAGGAGATATTGGTGCAGCAGTAGGATTCAAATCTATCAAAACTGGTGATACGATGTGTGATGAGAAAAACCCAATCGTTCTTGAATCGATGGTTTTCCCTGATCCGGTAATCGGTATCGCTGTTGAGCCTAAAACTAAAGCGGACCAGGATAAAATGGGTAACGCATTAGCGAAATTGGCTGAAGAAGATCCAACGTTTACTGTTAGAACTGACGAAGCTTCTGGACAAACGATTATCTCTGGTATGGGTGAGCTTCACTTGGATATCATTGTAGACCGTATGAAGAGAGAGTTCAAAGTTGAAGTAAACCAAGGACAACCTCAGGTAGAGTACAAAGAAAACTTAACAAAAGTTGCCAGCCATAGAGAAGTTTACAAAAAACAATCAGGTGGTAAAGGTAAATTTGCTGATATTGTATTTGAACTAGGACCTGCTGACGAAGGTAAAGTTGGTTTAGAATTCATCAATGAGATCAAAGGTGGTAACGTTCCAAGAGAATTCGTTCCTGCAATTGAAAAAGGATTTAAAGCTGCAATGAAGAACGGTCCATTGGCTGGTTTCGAAGTTGAAGGTATTAAAGTTACTCTTAAAGATGGATCTTTCCACGCGGTGGATTCTGATGCTCTTTCTTTCGAATTAGCTGCTAAATTAGGATTTAAGGAAGCTGGTAAAGCTGCTAAGCCGGTAATTATGGAGCCTATTATGAAACTGGAAGTTGTAACTCCGGAAGAATATATGGGTAACATTATTGGTGACCTTAACAAGAGAAGAGGTACGATCAGTGGTCAGGAAGAAAAGAACGGTGCTGTAGTTATCAAAGGTTCTGTTCCACTTTCTGAAATGTTTGGATATGTAACAACTCTAAGAACACTTTCATCAGGAAGAGCTACATCTTCTATGGAATTAGAGAAATACGCTCAGACTCCACAAAACGTTGCTGAAGAAATCATTGCTAAAGCAAAAGGTTAATTTTTAAATTAAAGAAATGTCACAAAGAATCAGAATAAAACTAAAATCTTACGATTACAACTTGGTAGACAAGTCTGCTGAGAAAATCGTAAAAACGGTAAAGGCTACCGGGGCTGTTGTAAACGGACCTATTCCATTACCAACTAACAAGAGAATCTTCACGGTGTTGAGATCTCCACACGTTAACAAAAAAGCAAGAGAGCAGTTCCAATTATCAGCTCACAAGAGATTGATGGATATCTACTCTTCTTCTTCTAAAACTGTTGATGCTCTAATGAAATTAGAGTTACCAAGCGGTGTTGACGTAGAAATTAAAGTGTGATAATTGCATACTTTGCAATGATTATAGAATCCGTCCCTGTAAAAGGGGCGGATTTTTTTATGTATCAATAGGAAAGATTTCAATGGTATTTGGATGAGGAACCATAAGAAGTAGAGGAGTCTGTAGAGAACAATTGACCTTTTTTTATTTGGTAAATATTGAACTTTATGTTTGTAGAATTTTTTGCGAATTAAACTCAGTGGTAATAAAATTACAAAGCGTAATTCTTTGCAATGACATATATCACCAGTATTTATTTATTTAGAATTAATAAAAATAATATTTTTGCAAAAAATAAGAGATGAAAAGAACAGTATCTTTTTCTTTAGTAGTGTTAGGGATTGGTTTTGTCAGCGGACAAAAAGTAAATGATAG
The DNA here is from genome assembly GCF_039645525.1 of Chryseobacterium sp. Chry.R1. Taxonomy (NCBI): domain Bacteria; kingdom Pseudomonadati; phylum Bacteroidota; class Flavobacteriia; order Flavobacteriales; family Weeksellaceae; genus Chryseobacterium; species Chryseobacterium sp. Chry.R1. Next base: position 590,885 of record NZ_CP151793.1, on the reverse strand, counting down.
CATTAGAAAAGAAAACACAATCGAAGAAGTAGAATTATTCGGAGAAAGAAAAAAACAACCGGAAGGCTTAGAAGTCATAACAAGATTGCCCCTAAAAACGAGGGATCAGATCCAAAGTATTTCTGTTATATCTTATAAAGTGATAGAAAACCTGGGAGGGCTTACGGTGACGGATGTTGCAAAGAATATACCGGGGGTAACACAGTTTGGAAGTTATGGGGGAACAAGAGAAAGTATGTCAATTAGAGGATACAGAGGAGTTCCTGTTTTAAAGAATGGTGTTCAGATGGATTCTGATTTCAGGACCGGAGCAATGCTTACGGATATGCAGGGAGTAGAGAGTATTCAGGTGATCAAAGGCTCAGCAGCAGTTACTCAGGGAATTGGCGATGGGTTAGGTTCCGCAGGAGGCGTGATTAATGTGGTCACTAAAGTTCCTAAATTTATTGATGAGACAAATGTAGGGTTTAGGTATGGTAGCTGGGATTTTTACAGACCAACAATAGATTTTCAAAGGGTATTGGATTCTCAAGGTAGGATTGCCGTACGATTAAATGCAGCATATCAGGATAATAATAGTTTCAGAAGATTTATTCATACGGATCGGATCTATGTAAATCCATCCATAGCTATTCGACCTGATGATAAAACGGAAATCGTGGTAGAAATGGACTATATGCATAACAATACTACGCCGGACAGAGGGACCGTAAATCTTGCAAAAGGTGATGTTGAAGCTATATACAGAATGCCGGGTAGAAAATTCCTTGGGTTTTCTACAGATAATGCAAAGATGGAAACATTCAACTTTTCTACAACGGCTACTAGAAAACTGACCAACAAATTGAAAGTGAGAGCTGCATTAATGAGCTCTTCTTATCAGTCGGACATTGTAGGTGCAGCTTTATCTCCTGTCGATTCAAAGAACCCAAATGAAATAAGAGATAGAAGTTTAACGAAATCAGGAAGAGAGGATCTAAACAAGGTTTTTCAGTTTGATTTTATCGGATCTGATGTAATGACAGGATTTATGAAACATACTTTCCAGGTAGGTTTTGATTGGAAAGAATCGAATGTTACAACGACCTCTTATCAGAGTAAAGATGTTGACCGGATCAATGTTCTTAATGAAATTAATAATATTCTTCCCGCTTCTATTGATGTCAACAATTTTGAACTGGCAAAGAAAGATGCTATCATCAATACTGTTACTCCGACATTAGGATTAATGGCTCAGGATGTTATCACATTCAATAAATACATCAAAGCTCATTTAGGTATTCGTTATAGCCGATTAAATGGATCGGATAAAAATCCGGGCTATGCATGGAATCCATCATTAGGGTTAATGATTTCACCTGTCGAAAATATGAATATTTTTGGTTCATATACTAGTACAACTTCTTTAAGAACTGCAAATAATGCACTGATCGGAGGTGGGACAGTAGGAGCATCCACAACCAAACAATGGGAAGCAGGGATCAAATCCGACTGGCTGAGTGAAAGGTTAAGGTTCAATGTTACATTGTTCAATATTAATACAGACAACCTGTCATATGAAATTTTAACTGATGGAAACAGAACAGGGACTTATGCATTGGCAGGAGAGCTAAAAAGAAAAGGAATCGAAGTTGAACTAATAGGTAAAATCCTTCCTAATCTTCAGGTTATGACGGGTTGGGCTTATGTAGATGCACAATACAGGGACAGTCCTTCATTTGTGAATGGTTCTGCCCCTATTAATACTCCAAAGAATTCGGCCAACGCATGGTTGAATTATAAATTTAATACCGGAGCCCTGGAAGGTCTTGACGTGGGCGCTGGGGTTTATTACGTTGGTACAAGACCTGTAGATGATTATAAACAAAAATATTCTAATGCTGCAAATGGTCATATCAATGGGACTCAGCTTGGTGAAAAGCCTTTTAATATGCCTCAATATACAACAGTTGATGCGCAGATAGGATATTCATTTAAAAGAGGATTGGGATTAAGAGTCTTTCTCAATAATATTTTTGATACTGTAGGCTACAATTCGTATTTCAGAGGTGGATATATTGATCAGATCCAACCCCGGAATTTTGCAGTGCAGGTAAATTATAAATTCTAATTGATCTGTGGAACTTTAGACACATCACTATGTTTATTGTTTTAAGTTTTTTGCTTAAAAAATAATATTATTTAATACATTTATTATTTAAAACAATAATCACTATGAGTCATAAGGATAATAATTTTTTTGAAAAGTTTTCAGATTGGGCAACCAAATTTACAGGAAGTTCCCATGCTTTTATTGGAGCTACTGCTATTGTTGTAATCTGGGCTCTTTCCGGACCTGTATTTCATTATTCTGAAACCTGGCAGTTGGTGATCAATACAGGAACAACGATTATTACTTTTTTGATGGTATTTCTTATTCAGAAATCCCAGAATAAAGATTCTAAAGCTATACAGATTAAACTAAATGAGCTGATCGCAGCCCATGAAAAAGCGAGTAACCGGATTGTAGATATAGAAGACTTATCCGAAAAAGAATTGGATCAGCTGCATACCTATTATGAGAAATTAGCTGACTTTGCTCAAGATGATGTGGATATCCATACTTCTCATTCTATTGATGCGGCTAAAAGAAATCAAAGCTACAAGCATGATCTGTTTAAAAAGAAACATGAGGAATGGTTGGAAAAACAAAAAAAGGAATCATAGTGATTCCTTTTTTTATTTCAGACCGAAAGCGATTGTTCTATTTCATGAAGTAATTAAAATAAGAACAGCTTCCCATTAGATTTTTGGTAGTTTCCGTATCAGAATACTGGGTTTTTAATAAAGCAAAATAGGTTCGGAACTTTTCATTCTTTATATTGTCCAGTTGCTTTTGATAGGCAGCGCTTTTCTCAGAATATTGAGGATCGGAGTAGCTTATCTTTGATGGATTTTTTGCTTCGTATTGATAGTATTTTCCTTGCTCTGCACTAGCCATCTGGAATAAGATTCTCGCTTTTTCTTCCTTATTCCCTGAAAGGGCCAGGGCTTTTTTATAATAATTGATAGCCAGATCAAAATTATCCGGTTCAATATAAGATCTGTCAAGGAAATTTTTATAATAATACTGATATGGTGTTTTCTTATCTGTATTCCAGAAATCATATTTGCCACCATTACTATTATTTACATCCATTACGAATAGCTGTCGGTAATAACCAAGAATAGAAGTATTATACAATAAATTACCAATAAGCTGGCTCGCTTTAGCAGCTTTTTCATCTTTTCCGTTACCAATTTTCTTAAGCTCTATAGCAGCATCTGCTAATTCAAGCTTATTCATCATGGTCTTTATGAAAGGAAATTGAGTGTAGTCTTCGTTTTCCATGCTGGTGGCTGCATCACTTTCGAAGCTTTCCCATACATTATGACCAAAAACATAATCCGGGATATTTCTGAACCCATTGTATTCGTCTTTAGCATATTGATGAGGAACTTTTGGTTGTTCACTGGAAACCCAGTCATAATTGATCCTAGGAATTCCTACAAAGTCCTGCGCTTTCTGATAATATGATTTTGCTTTTTCAAAATCGGCAACTCTCATCGCCCGGTCGCCATAAATCACACTGAAGAATGCCTCAATATTTCCTACATCGTCCATATTTTTGGCAATGATCTGCTGTTCGAATTGATTTTTATTAGCCTTCCTGTAAAAGTCCTCTACACTTTTAACCAAACTTGAATTAGGATTATATTGGAGATCCGAAAGCTTATTGCTCATTAGGAATGATTTCCCATCCTCTCCCTGAAGGAAATATCGATTCGCTAAAACGTCCTTAAGGAATGATGCAGTAGATGGAACAGGACCGTAATAATTGTCATAATCGGAATTTGTACTGTCTGTCTTCACTTCTTTTTCGATGAAATATTCCGGATAATCTTTCATTAGATGATCTTCATAATCGGAAGTAATCTTTGGTTGGGATACAATATCATTTAAGACCTTCATCCTTTTGATCTCTTCAAGATATTCAGGATTGGTTGTTTTAATATCTTCCAGAATTTCAGTACTTGCTTTGTAGTCTTTTTTTAAGAATTTAAGGTATGCATCTGCAATCTGCCAATATTCATCCTTAGATTTCTCTTTGGTTTTTGAGGTAAATTTTTCAAGATCATTAAGATAATCTATCTGCTTGCTATCTCCATACCAAAAACTTTGATTTTTTGTGTGGAAAGGAATTCGATCAGGATTATCTAATAGCTCATCATCACTTTGATCTGCTTTTCCGTCAGCTGTCTTATTCGATTTAGACCCTCCGAACAGGTTTTTAAAGAACCGGATAATCTTCTGCCAGAATGAAAGTTTTTTTTCTTTTACTTCCGGAGATTCTTTTTTCTGAGAATCAGCAGATGTACTTGCGTTTTCTTTTTGAACGGTTGCGTTATCTGTGTCGTCAGAATAATAATAAGTAGGAAGATAAGCTCTTTCCAGTTCATTGATACTTCTTACCGCCATTACTTTCAGAATTTCCGAATTAGGATCAATATCGTACATCTTCTCCATTATAGGAATAGGATTGGTGAAATCTTCATATCCCAAAAGAAAATAAGCCATATTCTTTTCATTCGGAGTACCTGCTCTTTTTAAAATGTTATTAAAAGATGCGGTATCAGAAAGTTTCATAGAAACAAAAGCAGACTCTTTACGGCTATCGCTATTCATGAAAACCTGAAAGAAGTTCCAGTTGGCATCACTGTTCATCTTCATACCTCTTTGTGCGCCGGCTAATTGGTCAAGGGCCATAAAGTAAGGAACTCCTTTTAACTTGATCGGCTCAATATAGGTTCTGAAAGCCTGAAGTGCAGCGTCATAATTTCTGGTATAATGATTGAAACGGACCAGTTGGTAACCGTATCGCTGTTTTATCTCAGGATTTTTTGCAGCATTATATAAAGAAGTTAATGCTGAAATAGTTTTGTTATAATCAAGGTTGGTTGCATTTTTATCACTTTGAGGGCCGTTGTAAAAATAAGAGTCAGGATTTTCAATAAAATTGATCCTCATATAGGGCTCAAGATATTTGGCTTCAATTAAGTAATCAATTCCCTCGCGATATTTCTGATAGAAACCTGTTCCCAGTTTTTTCAATAGTTGATTACCCGGATTTCCTTTTTTGAGCTCATTAAGCTCATTAAGGCTTATATTATTTACCAGATAATTGGTTTCCTGATAGCTCAGCTGATTGCCAAAGAATTTCCTCCATGCCCCAATATTTTCATCCGGAATCTGACCAGGTTTAAAGTCAGTATAAAATCTTGTTGAATAACTGTGCAGAAATGGCAGATATGATTTATCCTTGATAATACTTTGGGTAAAAAGATTAAAATACTCATAGTCCGGATCTGACCAGGCGCAAGCTTCTGATTTTGTATAAAAAAGTGAAAAGACTGCAATTGTGAGAATATACTTTTTCATGGGTATGTAGTATTTTTTTGCGTTGTGTTTTATTGTATTCTATGATGTTAAAAATCACTCTGGAATTTAGACATCAGTTTGAAATTTTGGTTCACAACAAATTTAGTATCTAATTGATAATAAACGATATTAAACAACGGTATTTTTTTATCTAAAAAAGCAATGACATCTCTGAGCTGGTCGTTTGTAATTTCCTCAACTTTTATGGTAAATCCTTTATTCAGGTAATTTCCAAAGTAAAATCCATCTTTTTGAATTTCAATTTCATGATCTGAAATCTTTTTAAAATTAGGATTTTTCAGGTCATTTTGTGATAAAGCATTGATGAGCTTGTGTCTTCCTAAATGATTGGTAACAATTCCCCACGAGTAAATAGGTAAAGCCACTTCAATTTCCTTGATTGGATAATCTTCCAATTTTGAAAGATAGCTTTTAAGGATATTAACATCCAGAATTGAATTCTTATCAGATGTTTCCAAAGGAGAAGAGGTGGAGTAGCACATCAGGAATACTTTTTTTACAGGAGGGATTCCCATTATTGCTTTATCTTTTACCTGATGAAGCCGAAGCGTACAGTCAATGTCTTTGCCGGAAATTTTGTGAAGTTCTTTTAAAAACGCGAAATAATCGTCACGTGTTCCGGCTGTCCAGTCACAATCAATCTGAATTTCATGATTGGTCTTCAGCTTATATTCTTTACTCTTTTTGTCAATTAAATGATGTATGCTTTCTGCAAGGAAGTGTATTTCCTCCCCTGAAATATTAACAAAAGTCTGGTTGGTGATAAATACGGTAGGGACAATTTGTTTGTCTGTCTCGAAACTTTCGTCTTTGGTGATGACGGCTAAAGGCTGAAATCTGCCGTTTACTTTATTGATGTCAAAGAACCTTGTGTAAAGAATCGGGACGGTTGTTTTATCTAATGCTTTTTTCTCTTCATTGTCTAAAGACAATTTTGTTTTCCAGTAATAAAACGTGTACGGATGTTTCTCTCTTTCGCTGCATGAAACAAGCAAAATAAGAATGACTAAAAACTTAATTATTTTCATTATTGGTAAAAAGCGCTTTCACAGGTACAACTTTCTTTATCATTTTCCATCGCAGAACAGCAATCCTCAGATTTCTGAATATTTCCCTTTTCATCAGTAAGGTATATTTTTTCTTTATCAAACTTTACATAGAAAGTTTCATTGTACTTTTTGAACTGGACCTTCATGACCTGAGGGGTGTATTTCCCTGCATTTATTTCTTCACTGGTTTCTTCTCCGCTAGCCTGATTTACCTGTACATAGCCAAAATAAACATCGCCGTTCTTTTTTACATCAAGATAATAGGCTGGTGTGCCGGTTCCGCTGTATCCTTCTATTATATTGAAAGATCTTTTTCCAGTAAACGGAACTTTAGATTGTGAAAAGGAAAGGGTTGCGATGCAGAGGATAAGCACGCAGAATATCTTTTTCATTTTTTTGATCAAATGTAAAAAGATTTATGCAAGAATTACACCGTAAAAACACGGTATTTACTTTGTCTTAAGGATATCAATGATATATGTAAAAAAGTCCATTCCGGTAAAAACCGGAATGGACCTCTTATAATGTTGATTTTTTAAAATACGGTCGCTGCCAACTGAATCCTTGCATATTTATTTGATGGATTCCACATGGCCATCATTGATACGGGAAGGGTATAATGTTCCGTTATCTTTAAAGCTTTGCTGGCTTTGATACCTACATTTACGATATCAAAACTGTTTTTTCCGTTACCATATAAAAATGTGCTGTCATTGAAGGCAAAGCCTCCACCAACAAATGCATCCAGATTTACTTTTTGATGGGCAATAACAGGATAGCTTACCTGAACATATGTGGAATATTTATTCTTTTTATAGCTCCCGTCCGGTTTCAAAACAACTTCTCCCGCGTTAGCGCCTCCATAAAGCATGATGTCTGCTTCAATGTTTAAAGGGAACGAAGGACCGAAGGTGTAATTTGTTCTCAGATCAATAATATGGGCGGTTCTTCTGTTTGAATAATTGAAGATATCATCCGAAGCTACTGCAGTATTGATGTTTCTGGAGTTAAATAAGTCCCATAACCCAATATAAAGCCGTCCGTCAGAATACTGAACATAATAATTGATCTCTTTATAATGCGTGCCATCCTTGTCGTCGGTTAAAGCGGATGCTCCCCATATTCCCACTTTCCATTTTTTTTCTTTATCCAAAGCGTAAGAAAGGTTTCCCATTACCACGGGCTTATCTGTAATGATCAAGCCTCTCCACAAGTGGTTATTCTGGATATTAGCAGTGAAATCCAGGCGACCGTCATCCTTGACTTCTGTGTTCTCCTGGGCAAAGAGACTCCCTGTACCTAAAATAATCAGGCATATAAAAAGTAGTTTTTTCATACTGTAAACTTTCTTTGATTAACTTAAAGCGAGATGCAATAAAGCCGCAAGGGTTGCTCCTAGCACTGGTCCTGCAATAGGAATCCATGCATATCCCCAATCACTGCTTCCTTTTACCGGAAGAATAGCGTGCATAATCCTTGGTCCAAGGTCACGGGCAGGATTAATAGCATAACCTGTAGTTCCTCCTAATGATAAGCCAATAGCCCAAACAAGTAAGGTAACAGGTAGAGCACCCACAGTCCCCAGTCCGATCTTAGCGGTCGGATCATTACCCAAAGTGAGGCTTGGATCGGCAAAATGGAAGATCACAAAAACAAGCACAAACGTTCCTATAATTTCACTGATAAGATTCGAAACCGGCTTTCTTATTGCCGGACCTGTGCTGAAACATGCTAATTTTGCGCCTTCATCTTCGGTAATGGCAAAGTGATCCTTATTAAATAGCCAGACAAGAAAAGCACCTAACATGGCGCCAATCATTTCTCCGGCGATATATGTGGGAACCAGATCCCATGAAAATTTTCCCGCGATAGCCAGGCCTAACGTTACGGCAGGGTTCAGATGAGCGCCACTCACTGGCCCTGCAACTGTTACCCCAACGAAAACTGCAAGTGCCCAGGCTGTGGTAATTACAATCCAACCGGAATTGTTTCCTTTTGTATCCTTTAAAACAACGTTGGCCACTACACCGTTTCCGAGTAGGATCATAAGCATTGTTCCGATGATTTCTGCTATAAATGGAGTCATAGTTTATTTTTATTTAGTGGAAATTAATCTTCAATCCAATCTTGAGAACGCTTTACTGCTTTGTGCCAGAAGTGGATCATCTTGTCGGCTTTTTCTTTCTCAAGCTGAGGGTGGAAGTCTTTATCCACGATCCATTGAGATTGAATTTCGTCAATATTTTTCCAATAACCTACAGCAAGTCCGGCAAGATAGGCAGCACCCAGGGCTGTTGTTTCTAGAGTTCTTGGGCGTGTAATCTTGAAACCGAATAGATCAGACTGGATTTGCATTAGTAAGTCACTATTGGAAGCACCACCATCAACTCTTAGCTCTAAACTACCAGTTCCGGAATCTGCCTCCATCGCTTTTACAATATCATATACCTGGAATGCTATACCTTCTAGAGTAGCTCTGGCAATATGTCCGTTAGTGGTTCCTCTTGTCACTCCAACAATAGTTCCCCTTGCATACTGATCCCAATATGGAGCTCCCAGACCTGTAAGTGCCGGTACAAAATAAACACCTCCATTATCTTCTACGGTTTTGGCCAGACTGTTAATTTCGTCAGCTGAGTTAATTAATTTGAGCCCGTCTCTTACCCATTGAATTGCAGCCCCTCCCACAAAAACACTGCCTTCCAGTGCATAATTAACTTCTCCGTTTATCTTCCATGCAACGGTTGTCAGCAAGTTGTTCTTAGAGTGAACGGCCTCTTTCCCTGTGTTCATCAAAAGAAAGCATCCTGTACCGTATGTATTTTTTACCATTCCCGGTGTTGTACACATTTGTCCGAACAAAGCTGCCTGCTGGTCTCCGGCAATACCTGCAATTGGGATTTTTGTTGAGAATAAAGTGGTAGCGGTTTCTCCATAAACTTCACTGCTTTGTTTCACTTCAGGAAGGATCGCTTTTGGAATATTAAATAACTTTAAAAGATCTTCATCCCATTCTAAAGATTGGATGTTTAGGAGCATTGTTCTGCTTGCGTTCGAAACATCTGTGATAAACATTTTTCCACGCGTTAGCTTCCATACCAGCCATGTATCAACAGTTCCAAAACACAATTTTCCTGCTTCTGCCTGCTCTCTTGCTCCATCTACATTATCAAGGATCCACTTTACTTTGGTTGCTGAAAAATAAGCATCAAGAACCAAACCTGTTTTTTCTTTGATCATGTCTGTATACCCTTGTTCTTTTAGCGAGTCACAGTATTTTGATGTTCTCCTGTCCTGCCATACGATAGCATTATAAACGGGTTCACCTGTTTCTCTGTCCCAAACGATCGTTGTTTCGCGCTGGTTTGTAATCCCTATCGCTGCAACCTCAAGCCCTGAGATACCTGCTTTAGCGATAACTTCTGCTGCTACCGATACCTGGGAAGACCAGATTTCATTAGGGTCATGCTCTACCCAACCCGGGGTAGGAAATATCTGTTCAAAACTTTTCTGAGAAACAAATTCTATTTCTCCGCTGTGATTGAATAAAATGGCTCTTGACGAAGTTGTGCCTTGGTCCAGAGCGAGAATTAACTTTTCACTCATGTTGTGACGTTGATTTAGGTTAAATGGATCTTGGCGAATAAGGAGTTAACAGGTATCCCTTTGCCAATTCGATAAATTCTCTTTCCTGCTCATTAGCCCATTCCTCTGAATGTCCGTTTTCTTTTGCGATAATAGAAGCAATCTTATGTGCACTGTCGATTGCTGCTCTTGCATCTAAAAATAAAAGACGGACTCTTCGGGCCAGGATGTCCTCAATGGTTTCTGCCATTTCCTGACGGATTGCCCAAATTGCTTCAGCAACTGTGAATGGATGATCAGGATGTATTTTTTCTGAAAATTCAGGATTGCTCTGCTGTAGTTTTTTGATTTCCGGAATGTCTGATCCGTAAACATACAAATGATTGCTTCTGTCTACCGTTTCAGGTTTTACATTCCCATGAATCGAAAGATGTTCTGTTTTGGATGTAGTTGTTCCCAGATGGTGAACTTTCATCGCTTCATCGATAGTATCTTCTGCCATTTTTCGATAGGTAGTCCATTTTCCTCCGATAATGGAAACCAATCCTGTATCGGATGTTACCACTTTATGGCTTCTCGAAACTTCTTTTGTGCTTTTGCTTCCATCCTTTGGTGCGGCAAGCGGCCGAAGTCCTGCAAAAACAGATTTTACATCTTCCCGAGTAGGTTTTTTTGCTAAATATTGTCTTGCTGTATTTAAAACAAACTTAATTTCTTCTTCCAATGCTCGTGGCTCAAAACTTTCACTTTCCAATAATGTATCGGTTGTTCCTACAAGCGCTCTGTCGTGCCATGGAACGACAAACAAGACTCTTCCGTCAGAAGTTTTCGGAATCATAATGGCGTCGTCACTTTTCAAGAAGGACTTATCCAGTACCAAATGAATACCCTGGCTTGGAACAACGAATTTTCCATGTTTCGGGTTGTTCATATTCAGAATATCATTCGTGAAAACTCCTGTCGCATTGATGACTACTTTTGCGTGGATTTCAAATTGCTGCTTAGTAAACTGATCTTCAGCGATTACACCGATTACTTTATTGGAACTGTTTTTTATCAGGTTAATTACTTTAACATAATTAACTGCTGTGCCTCCTTTTTCAATAATGGTCTGGGTTAAATTAACAGCCAATCTCGCGTCATCAAACTGTCCGTCCTGATATACAACCCCGCTTGCCAGATTTTTCTGTTCAATCGTCGGAAGTTTTTCAACTGTTTTTGATTTGCTGATATATTTTGTTTTACCTAAGCTTAATTTCCCTGCCAGAAAATCGTAAATCGAAAGTCCTATTTTGTAATAAATTCCTCCCCACCATGTATAATTAGGAATAATAAATGATTGATTTTTTACCACATGGGCTGCATTTTTTGCCAACAATCCCCTTTCCTTCAATGCCTCTTTTACCAAACCGATATCTCCCTGTGCCAAATATCTTACGCCGCCGTGTACCAGCTTTGTACTTCTGCTGGAAGTGGCTTTCGCGAAATCGTGAGATTCCAGCAGTAATGTTTTAAACCCTCTGCTTACTGCGTCCAATGCCGAACCTAAACCGCTTGCTCCTCCACCAATGACTAAAAAGTCCCATTCTTTTACGGTGGTTAATTTGCTGAGTTCTTCATTTCGTTTCATAATGTTTCGTTAAGTTTCGAATTCAAAGCTAGTAATTAAAAATGAAAGTAAAAAGAAAATAAGTGAAATTTTATGTTCTTGGAAAAAAACAATAACTTTGGGGAAAGAAAAAGAATGGAAAAATTAATACCAAGGCATACTGAGATACTGCAGGAGCTGGAAAAGAAAGATTATGTTCTCGTGCAGGAATTATGCGAAAAGTATAATGTTTCTTCCGTTACCATTCGAAAGGATCTGAACTATTTAGAAAGCTTGGGTCTTCTTTTTCGAAATCATGGAGGTGCAAGCAAGCATGTGAGGTATGCGTACGAAAAGAACGTAGATGAAAAGGAGAATATTAATGTAGAGGCTAAGCAGAATATTGCCAAGGCGGCAGTGAAACTTATAGAAGAAAACGATTGTATTATTCTGGCTTCAGGAACTACAATGCATTATCTGGCAAGGATGCTGGTGAATTTCGGTCGCCTTACTGTGCTTACGTCATCGCTGAGAGTGGCACTGGAGTTATGTAATAATCCTAATATAAATATTATACAATTGGGGGGTGAGGTTCGTAAAAGTTCTACATCGATCGTGGGCTCTATATCCGAAACAATTCTCGCTCAGTTTTCATGCAATAAATTATTCCTGGGGGTAGACGGCATTGATATGGATTTTGGAATCAGTACTTCCAATGCAGCTGAAGCACACCTCAATCAATTAATGATAGAATGTTCCGATAAAGTGATGATATTGGCGGACTCATCCAAACTAAACAAAAAAGGCTTCGGTAAGATTTCTTCTTTAGATAAAATAGATTATCTGATTACCGATGATGGCATACTAGAAGAGGATAAAAAGAGGCTCGAAGAAATAGGTCTGAGTGTTATCACGAAATAGTCATGCTATGTTCTATGCTCTGGTTAGATTCGGGCTTGAAAAGTAATTTATTTTGTAAACGACTAAAAATCAAAATATTTTGCTGTAAAAATTTGCCAATCTAAAAATTATCCATAAATTTGCACACTCATTTTAGGGGAAAAGTATGCCCATCTCAAACGTGGAAATTACTTTAGCTTGCTGAAAATGAGGATAAATAAAGGATAAATTTTATTATAACATAAACAATGTCAGGTATTATTGGTAAAAAAATCGGTATGACGTCTTTGTTTAACGAAGAAGGAAAAAACATTCCTTGTACAGTTATTCAAGCTGGTCCGTGCTCGGTTTTACAGGTCAGAACCATTGAAAAGGACGGATACAAGTCAGTTCAATTAGGTTTCGATGACAAGAGTGAAAAGAACGTTGGTAAAGCGTTAGCTGGCCATTTTAAAAAGGCTGGTTCTGCTCCTAAAGCTAAATTGGTAGAATTCTACAGAGAATTCGTTGATGAAGTAAAAGTAGGAGAAGAAGTAAAAGTTGATTTATTCGCTGAAGGTGAGTATGTTGACGTAACAGGGACTTCAAAAGGTAAAGGCTTCCAGGGTGTTGTTAAAAGACACGGATTTGGAGGTGTAATGCAGGCAACTCATGGTCAGCACAACAGACTTAGAGCTCCAGGTTCTATCGGTGCTGGTTCAGACCCTTCAAGAGTATTCAAAGGGATGAGAATGGCTGGAAGAATGGGAGGTAAGCAGGTAACTGTTCAAAACCTTCAAGTATTAAAAGTGGATCAAGAACAAAATCTTTTAGTAGTAAAAGGTGCTGTTCCGGGAGCTAAAAATTCTTATGTAATTATCAGAAAATGGAACTAGTAGTATTAAATACATCAGGAAAAGAGACCGGAAGAAAAGTAACTCTAGACGAAACAGTATTCGGAATTGAGCCAAATCAGCACGCGGTTTACTTAGAAGTTAAGCAATATCTTGCCGCTCAGAGACAAGGTACTCATAAATCAAAAGAAAGAAGCGAAATTACGGCTTCTACTAAAAAGCTTAAGAAGCAAAAAGGATCTGGATCTGCTAGATATGGTGATATTAAATCTCCAACATTCAGAGGTGGAGGTAGAGTATTCGGACCTAAGCCAAGAGACTACAGATTCAAATTGAATAAAGCTCTTAAGAGATTAGCAAAAAAATCTGTTTTATCTCAGAAATTGAGAGATAACAGTATTAAAGTATTAGAGGCTTTCAATTTCGAAACTCCTAAAACTAAAGAGTTTATCAACATCAATAACGCTTTAGGATTCGAAGGTAAAAAATCTCTTTACATCTTAGATGAAGCAAACAAAAATGTTTATTTATCTTCAAGAAACCTACCTAAGACTAAAGTTCTTGCTTATAACGAAATTAGTTCTTATGACCTAATCAATGCAGGTGAGATCGTATTCTTAGAAGGTGCTATCGAGAAATTCCAAGAAAATTTAAAGAAATAAGTCATGTCTATTATTATTAAACCAGTTATTTCAGAAAAGGCTAATTACCTTACAGATTTAAGAGGTTCTTATTCTTTCTTAGTGGATACTAAGGCGAATAAAATCCAGATCAAAAAAGCTGTTGAAGCAGCTTACGGTGTAAAAGTAGCAGACGTTAACACAATGATTTATGCTCCGAAGGTTTCTTCGAAATACACTAAAAAAGGTCTTCAAGTAGGAAAGACAAACAAATTGAAAAAAGCGGTAATCAAACTTGCTGAAGGTGAGGTTATCGATATTTTTGCTGTAAATTAATTATTAATTATAAATAATAGTAATGTCTGTTAGAAAATTAAAACCTATCACCCCGGGACAGAGATTCAGAATTGTAAATAATTTTGAGGAAATTACTACCAACAAACCAGAGAAATCTCTAACAGTTGGTATTAAAAAGTCAGGTGGACGTAACCAAACAGGTAAAATGACCATGCGTTACACCGGAGGTGGACACAAAAAGAAATACAGAATTATCGACTTCAAAAGAAATAAACATGATGTTGAAGCAACGGTAAAATCTGTAGAATACGATCCAAACAGAACTGCATTTATCGCTTTATTAGAGTACGCAGATGGAGAGAAGAGATATATCATCGCTCCAAACGGTATTAAAGTTGATCAAAAGGTGATTGCAGGAGAAAGCGTAGAGCCAAATATCGGTAACGCAATGAAATTGAAAAATATTCCATTAGGTACTGTTATTTCTTGTGTTGAAATGAAGCCTGGACAAGGTGCTATTTTAGCAAGAAGTGCTGGTTCTTCAGCTCAATTAACTTCAAGAGACGGAAAATATGCAATCATAAAATTGCCTTCAGGAGAATCTAGAATGATCCTTACTGAATGTTATGCAATGATTGGATCTGTTTCTAACTCTGATCACCAATTAACAGTATCAGGAAAAGCTGGTAGAAGCAGATGGTTAGGTAGAAGACCAAGAACAAGAGCGGTTGTAATGAACCCAGTAGATCACCCAATGGGTGGTGGTGAAGGACGTTCTTCAGGAGGTCACCCAAGATCTAGAAACGGTAAACCGGCTAAAGGTTACAAAACTAGAAAGAAAAACAAAGTGTCTAACCGTTACATCGTATCTAAAAGAAAATAATTATGGCAAGATCACTTAAAAAAGGACCGTTCATTCATCATACTTTAGATAAGAAGGTTCAGGCAAATATAGAGTCTGGTAAGAAGACAGTTATCAAAACTTGGTCTAGAGCATCGATGATCTCTCCGGACTTCGTAGGACAAACTATTGCTGTACATAACGGGAAATCTTTTATCCCTGTATATGTTACAGAAAACATGGTTGGTCACAAGTTAGGCGAATTTTCTCCAACAAGATCTTTCAGAGGTCATGGTGGTAACAAAAACAAAGGAAGCAGATAATCATGGGATCAAGAAAACAAGATAGTTCAATCGCAAGAAAAGAAGCTAACAAAGACGTTGTAAAGGCTTCATTAAACAATTGCCCGTCTTCTCCAAGAAAAATGAGATTAGTTGCTGATATCATTAGAGGAGAGCAGGTAGATAAAGCTCTTTATATCCTTAAATATTCTAAAAAAGAAGCATCTAACAAGTTAGAGAAATTACTTCTTTCTGCTATGGCAAACTGGCAGACGAAAAACGAAGGTTCGGATATAGAAGAAGCTAACCTTATCATTAAAGAAATATTCGTGGATAGTGCAAGACAATTGAAGAGACTAAGACCAGCTCCACAAGGTAGAGGTCATAGAATCAGAAAAAGATCTAACCACGTTACACTAATCTTAGGTAATAAAGAAAATTAATCAAGGTATGGGACAGAAGACAAATCCAATTGGTAACAGATTAGGTATCATCAGAGGATGGGATTCTAACTGGTTTGGTGGAAACGATTATGGAGACAGAATCGCTGAAGACTACAAAATCAGAAGATACCTTGAAGCTAGATTATCTAAAGGTGGAATTTCAAAAATCTTTATTGAAAGAACATTAAAATTAGTTACAGTTACTATTACTACTGCTAGACCGGGACTTATCATCGGGAAAGGAGGTCAGGAAGTTGATAAATTGAAAGAAGAGTTGAAGAAATTGACTGGTAAGGATATTCAGATCAACATTTTCGAAATCAAAAGACCTGAGCTTGATGCAGTATTAGTTGCTGATAGCATTGCTAAGCAAATTGAAAACAGAATTTCTTACAGAAGAGCTGTTAAAATGGCTATTGCAAGCACAATGAGAATGGGTGCAGAAGGTATCAAAGTTCAGATCTCTGGTAGATTGAACGGAGCTGAAATGGCAAGAAGCGAATCTTTCAAAGACGGAAGAATTCCTTTATCTACTTTCAGAGCTGATATCGATTACCACATTGCAGAGGCTCATACTACTTATGGTAGACTTGGGGTTAAAGTTTGGATTATGAAAGGTGAAGTTTATGGTAAAAGAGAACTTTCTCCTTTAGTAGGACAACAGAAAAAAGGACCTTCAGGAGGAGGAAACAGAGGAGACAGAGATAACAGAAGACCTTCAAGAGATAAAAAAAATAATTAATAAAATTTTAGAGGATAGTTTTTAAATGACCGTTACTTTTTTAAAATCTAAATTCTAAAATCTAAAATTTAAGAAATTATGTTACAACCAAAAAGAACCAAATTCCGTAGAGTTCATAAGATGAAGATGAAGGGGATTGCTCAGAGAGGTAATCAACTTGCTTACGGAACTTTCGGAATCAAAGCTACAGAAGGAGCTTGGATCACTGCAAGACAGATTGAAGCTGCGCGTATCGCTGCGACAAGATATATGAAGAGAGAAGGTCAACTATGGATCAAAATTTTCCCGGATAAGCCAATTACTAAAAAACCAGCTGAAGTAAGGATGGGTAAAGGTAAAGGTGCTGTGGAATATTGGGTAGCTGTAGTAAAACCAGGTAAAATTATGTTTGAAGTTGGTGGTGTACCTTACGAAATCGCTAAGGAAGCTTTAAGACTTGCTGCTCAGAAATTACCGGTAGTGACCAAATTTGTAGTTGCGAACGATTTTGTTAAACCTCTATAATCTTTGAATACAATGAAAAAAGCTGAAATTAAAAATCTAAGCGCAGAAGATATTCAAGCTAAATTGACTGAAGCTAAAGCTGAGTTCTCTAAAATGAAATTAGCTCACAAAATCAGTCCTCTTGAAAATCCAATTCAAATCAGAGATTTGAGAAAGACAATCGCAAGACTAAATACAGAGTTAACCACTAAACAACAATAAGATTTTCATACATTATGGAAAGAAACTTAAGAAAAGAAAGAATCGGAATAGTTTCCAGCAATAAAATGGAAAAGACCATTGTTGTAAGTGAGACTACTAGAGTGAAACACCCGATGTACGGTAAATTCGTATTAAAAACGAAAAAATATACTGCACACGACGAAAACAACGAATGCACAGAAGGAGATACAGTTCTTATCCAAGAAACTAGACCAATGAGCAAGAGTAAAAGATGGAGATTAGTAAGAATCATTGAAAAAGCTAAGTAATGTTACAAACAGAATCAAGATTAAAAGTTGCTGATAACACAGGTGCTAAAGAAGTATTGGTTATCAGAGTTCTGGGAGGAACCAGAAGAAGATATGCTTCAGTTGGTGATAAAATCGTAGTTACGATCAAAGATTCTACACCATCAGGAAATGCTAAAAAAGGTCAGGTATCTAAAGCTGTAGTAGTAAGAACTAAAAAAGCAGTTAGAAGAAAAGATGGATCATACATCAAATTCGAAGATAACGCTTGTGTATTACTAAACGCAGCAGGAGAAATGAGAGGAACACGTGTTTTCGGACCTGTGGCTCGTGAGTTGAGAGACAAAGAATATATGAAAATCATTTCATTAGCTCCTGAAGTACTTTAATTTTTAAAATTTTTAAAAGAAAATGTCAAAGTTAAAAATAAAAAGAGGAGATAACGTAATCATTACTACTGGTAAGAAAGATATCAAAGGTAAGACTGGTGAAGTTATTGAAGTGATCAAAAAAGAAGGTAGAGACCCTAGAGTAATTGTTGCAGGACTTAACATCATTAAGAAACACGTTAAGCCTTCAGCTTCAAATCCTCAAGGAGGAATCGTTGAAAGAGAAGCTTCTATTCATATCTCAAATGTAGCTTTAGTTGGTAAAGACGGTAAAGCTGTAAAAGTAGGTTACAAAACTGAAGGAGATAAGAAGGTAAGAATCAACAAAAAAACGGGTGAAACTTTATAATTTTAAATAACACATGGAATATATAGCAAGACCCAAGAAAGCATATAAAGAAACAATTGTTCCTGCAATGATGGAAGAATTTGGGTACAAATCTGTAATGCAGGTGCCTAAATTGGAAAAAATCATCTTATCTCAAGGATTAGGTGATGCTACTGCAGACAAAAAGATCATTGATTATGCTGTAGAAGAACTTACAAACATTACTGGTCAAAAGGCCGTAGGTACTATCTCTAAGAAAGACGAAGCTGCTTTCAAATTGAGAAAAGGAATGCCTGTAGGAGCTAAAGTTACTTTAAGAGCGAATAAAATGTATGAGTTCTTAGACAGACTTACTTCTTCTGCTTTACCACGTATTAGAGATTTTTCTGGTATCAAAGCTGATGGTTTCGATGGTAGAGGTAATTATAACTTAGGTATTACTGAGCAAATTATCTTCCCTGAGATCGTAATCGACAAAGTGAAAAAAATCCAAGGGATGGACATCACTTTCGTTACAACTGCGAAAACAGATAAAGAAGCGAAAGCATTATTAACTCACTTCGGTTTACCATTTAAAAAGAACTAAGAAATGGCTAAAGAATCAATGAAAGCGCGTGAGCGCAAAAGAGAAGCACTAGTTGCTAAATACGCTGACAAAAGAAAAGCTTTAAAAGAAGCTGGTGATTATGAAGCACTTCAGAAATTACCTAAAAATGCTTCTCCTGTAAGATTACACAACAGATGTAAACTAACAGGTAGACCAAGAGGATACATGAGAACGTTCGGAATTTCCAGAGTAACTTTCAGAGAAATGGCAAACAACGGTCTTATCCCAGGAGTTAAAAAGGCTAGTTGGTAATCATTAATCAATAATCGGGACAATTAAGTTGTCTGGATACTAAAGAAAAAAATATCAGACCTAAGATTTCTGAAGTCTGATATTTTACTCTTCAAGTCCTTTCAATACTGATTGTTCTTCAACCAATAATTTAAAATAGAAAAATGGTAACAGATCCAATTTCAGATTTCCTAACCAGAGTAAGGAACGCACAAAGCGCAGGCCACAAAGTGGTGGAAATTCCTGCATCGAAAATCAAAAAGGAGATTACGAAAATCTTATTTGATCAAGGGTATATCTTAAACTTCAAGTTTGAAGATAACGCTGTTCAAGGGACTATCAAAATCGCTTTAAAGTATGACAAGCAAACTAACAAACCAGCTATTAAATCTATCCAGAGAGCTTCAAGACCAGGTTTGAGACAGTACAAAGGTTCTGCTGAACTTCCAAGAGTATTGAACGGTTTGGGTGTAGCTATTATCTCTACTTCAAGAGGAGTAATGACAGATAAGAAAGCTAGAGAAGAGAAAGTAGGCGGTGAAGTAATCTGCTATGTTTATTAATTTTTAATCAAAGGAAAATGTCAAGAATTGGTAAAGCAATTATAACAATTCCTGCTGGAGTTACCATCACTGAAAATAACAGTGTAGTAACTGTAAAAGGTCCTAAAGGAGAACTTACTCAGGAACTTACAGAAGGAATTACTTTAGAACAAAAAGATGGAGAACTGAATGTAAACAGACCATCTGATTCTAAACAACACAGAGCGCTTCACGGTTTATACAGAGCGTTAATCAACAACATGATTGTTGGTGTATCTGCAGGTTTCGAAAAGAAACTAGAACTTGTAGGGGTAGGATATAGAGCATCTCACTCAGGTCAAAAACTTGAGTTGGCTTTAGGATTCTCTCACGGTATTACATTAGAGCTTCCTAGCGAAGTTAAAATTGATACATTGACTGAAAAAGGTAAAAACCCAATTATTACTTTAACGTCTTTCGACAAGCAACTTCTTGGAATGGTGGCTGCGAAGATCCGTTCATTCAGAAAACCTGAACCATACAAAGGAAAAGGTGTAAGATTCGTAGGTGAAAATGTTAGACGTAAAGCTGGTAAATCTGCTTAATAAATTATAAGAAAATGGCATTAAGTAAATTAGAAAAAAGAATAAGAATCAAAAGAAGAGTAAGAGGAAAAATCTCTGGATCTTCTGAATTGCCAAGATTATCGGTATATAAGAGTAATAAGGAAATTTACGCTCAGTTAATCGACGATAAAGATGGTAAAACTTTAGTAGCTGCTTCTTCAAGAGAGAAAGGAGTAGACGCTAATGGAACTAAAATTGAAGTTTCTGCTGCTGTTGGTAAAGCTATCGCTGCTAAAGCTATCGCTGCAGGAATTGAAAATATTGTGTTTGATAGAAACGGTTTCGTATACCATGGAAGAGTGAAAGCTCTAGCTGATGGTGCGAGAGAAGGTGGACTTAAATTCTAATCATTAAATTTCGGAAAATATGTTAGGACTAGATAATATAGAAAGAGTAAAACCGGGAGGATTAGAATTAAAAGATCGTCTCGTAGCTGTAAACAGAGTAACAAAAGTAACTAAAGGGGGTAGAGCTTTCGGCTTTTCTGCTATTGTAGTTGTTGGAAATGAAGATGGAATTATTGGTTACGGTTTAGGAAAATCTAAGGAAGTTGCTTCTGCAATTGCTAAAGCAGTTGAAGATGCTAAGAAAAACCTTGTGAAAGTTCCTGTAATGAACCACACTATTCCTCACCAAACTACTGCTAGATACGGTGGTGCAGATATCTTCTTAAGACCTGCTTCTCACGGTACAGGACTTATCGCCGGTGGTGCGGTAAGAGCGGTATTGGAATCTGCTGGTATTCACGATATCCTTTCAAAATCTAAAGGATCTTCTAACCCTCACAACGTGGTGAAAGCTACTTTCAAAGCATTGTTAGACATCAGAAGACCTGAGGAAATTGCAAGAATGAGAGGAGTTTCTTTAACTAAAGTGTTTAACGGTTAATATAAAAACAATGGCAACAATTAAAGTAAAGCAAGTAAGAAGCGCTATTGGAAGAACGAAAACCCAAAAGAGAACGCTTGAAGCATTAGGATTTAAGAAACTTCACCAAGTTGTAGAGCACGAAGCTACGCCTTCTATTTTAGGAATGATAGCTGCAGTTAGTCATTTACTTGAAGTTCAAAAATAATTTTAAAAAGAAATTAAAATGAATTTAAACAACATAAAACCTGCTGCAGGTTCTACTTTTAATTCAAAAAGAATTGGTAGAGGACAAGGTAGTGGAAAAGGAGGTACTTCTACAAAAGGACACAAAGGTCAGAAATCTAGAGCTGGTTATTCTCAGAAGATCGGTTTCGAAGGTGGACAGATGCCTTTACAGAGAAGATTACCGAAATTTGGTTTCAAAAATGTAAACAGAAAAGAATATAGAGCTATTAACCTGGACTCTATCCAAACTTTAATAGAAAATAAATCTATCACTGGAGATATTACTAAAGAAGTTTTGGTAGCAAACGGTTTAGCTACTAAAAACGAAATAGTGAAAATTATGGGTAGAGGAGAATTGAAATCTGCGGTTTCAATCTCTGCTGACAAATTCACTAAATCTGCTGAAGAGCTTATTGCTAAGGCAGGTGGAAAAGCAATTACATTATAATAGTAACTAATGAAAGAATTTATACAAACCCTCAAAAATATTTGGAGCCTAAAGGAATTAAGAGATAAAATTCTTTTTACGTTAGGTATTATCCTTGTGTATAGATTCGCATCTTATATCTCTCTACCTGCAATTAACCTTGCACAAGTAGGAGATCTCTTAGAGCATTATAAAAGTCAAGGCGGTAACAAGCAAGGAGCAGGTCTCCTTGGCTTGCTTTCGTCGTTTACAGGGGGGGCTTTCAGCCACGCTTCTGTTATGGCACTTGGTATAATGCCTTATATTTCAGCTTCTATTATTGTTCAGTTGATGGGGATGGCTATTCCTTATCTTCAGAAACTTCAGAAAGATGGAGAGTCAGGTAGAAATACATTGAATCAAATTACAAGATGGTTAACAATCGGTGTGTGTTTAGTACAAGCACCTTCTTATTTAACTTCTATTACTCAATTATTTTTACCATATGCTCAGTTCCAGTCTGCATACTATGTAGAGCCAAATTCTATCATGTTCTGGTTACCAAGTATTGTTATTTTGGTTGCCGGTTCAGTATTTGCAATGTGGCTAGGTGAGAAAATTACTGATAAAGGAATAGGAAATGGTATTTCTATCCTTATTATGGTAGGTATCTTATCTAGACTTCCAGAAGCATTTGTTCAGGAAATGGCCGTGCAGAACGGAAAAGGAGGGATGGGATCTATTATGATCCTTATTGAGGTGATATTCTGGATGTTGGTTGTTCTTTTAGCAGTAGTGTTATCTGTTGCTGTGAGAAAGATTCCAATTCAATATGTAAGCAGAGCACAAGCAAGAGGAGGTGTAAATAAAAATCTTATGCAGGGAGCAAGACAGTGGATCCCATTGAAAGTTAACGCTGCCGGAGTTATGCCAATTATCTTTGCTCAGGCATTGATGTTTGTTCCAGGTTTATTAACTAAATTTGATGAATCCAATACTTTTCTTGCAGGTTTCAAGAATGTTTTTAGCTGGCAGTACAATGTATTGTTTGCATTACTGATTATAATCTTTTCATTTTTCTATACTGCAATTACAATTCCGGTGAACCAAATGGCCGATGATTTAAAGAGAAACGGAGGTTTGGTACCGAAAGTAAGACCAGGAAAAGAGACGGCTGATTATTTAGATGATATTTTATCTAAAATTACCTTGCCAGGTGCAATATTTTTATCTATCTTTGCAATCCTTCCGGCAATTGTACACGGAAGCTTAGTTCAGACAGATGCGTTCGCCCTATTTTTCGGGGGAACATCACTATTGATTATGGTTGGAGTTATTTTAGATACTGTTCAACAGATTAATACATATCTGCTGAACCATCATTATGATGGCTTAATGCAGTCTAAATTATCAAGAACGACTGGATATTAATTTATGGCGAAACAAAAACATATTGAACAAGACGGCGTAATAACGGAAGCACTTTCGAACGCTCAGTTCCGTGTAGAGCTAGAAAATGGGCATATACTTATAGCTCATATTTCTGGTAAAATGAGAATGCATTATATTAAACTTTTACCTGGAGATAAGGTAAAACTAGAAATGTCTCCCTATGATTTGACAAAAGGGAGAATTACTTTTAGATATTAAACAAACGCCAAATGGAGTCTTCGGGTTTCCATTTGGCTATTGTTAAAAAATAAATACTATCAAATGAAAGTTAGAGCATCAATTAAGAAAAGAAGCGCTGATTGCAAAATTGTACGCAGAAAAGGTGTACTTTTTGTGATCAACAAGAAGAACCCAAAATTTAAACAAAGACAAGGCTAATATTAAATTATGGCGAGAATTGCAGGTATTGATTTACCAAAAAACAAAAGAGGCGTTATCGGTTTAACTTATATTTATGGGGTTGGAAGAAGTACTTCTTCTGAAATCCTTAAAGCTGCCGGTATCAGCGAAGACAAGAAAGTCAACGAATGGAATGACGATGAATTGGCTGCAATTAGAACTTATATCTCTGAAAACATTAAAGTAGAAGGAGAATTACGTTCTGAAGTGCAATTGAACATCAAGAGATTGATGGACATAGGATGCCAACGAGGAATACGTCACAGACTAGGACTACCTTTAAGAGGCCAGAGAACGAAAAACAACTCTAGAACCCGTAAAGGAAAGAGAAAAACTGTTGCTAACAAGAAAAAAGCTAGTAAATAATCGTTAGGAATTATGGCAAAACAAACTAAAGTAGTTAAGAAAAGAAAAGTAAAAGTTGAAGCTATTGGTGAAGCGCATATTCAGGCTTCTTTCAATAACATCATCATTTCTTTAACAAATAAAAGCGGAGAAGTTATCTCTTGGGCATCTGCCGGTAAAATGGGATTCAGAGGTTCTAAAAAGAATACTCCATTTGCTGCTCAAATGGCAGCAGAAAATTGCTCTAATGTTGCTCATGAAGCTGGATTAAGAAGAGTAAAGGTGTTTGTGAAAGGTCCTGGGGCAGGTAGAGAATCTGCAATCAGAACTATTCACAATTCAGGAATTGAAGTTAGCGAAATCATTGATGTGACTCCAATGCCGCACAATGGATGTAGACCACCAAAAAGAAGAAGAGTTTAATTTTTAGAATTTACCCATTATGGCAAGATATATTGGACCTAAAACTAAGATTGCTAGAAAGTTTGGTGCTGCAATCTACGGAGATGATAAAAACTTCGAGAAAAGAAAAAACCAACCGCCAGGACAACACGGTCCTAACAAAAGAAGAGGTGCTAAGAAATCAGAATATGCAGTTCAGTTAGCTGAAAAACAAAAAGCTAAATATACTTATGGTATTTTAGAAAGACAGTTTGCAAACTTATTCGATAAAGCACACAGAAGTAAAGGTGTAACAGGTGAAGTTCTATTACAACTTTGCGAATCTAGATTGGATAACGTAGTATACAGATTAGGTTTTGCTAAAACCAGAGCTGGTGCTAGACAATTGGTTTCTCACAGACACATCACTGTGAATGGAGAACTGGTAAATATTCCATCTTATTTGCTTAAAGCTGGTGATGTAATTGCAGTAAGAGAAAAGTCTAAGTCTCTTGAAGTAGTTACTGATGCATTAGCTTATAAAGCAAACTATGAGTGGTTACAATTCAACGATGAGAAGAAAGAAGGTACTTTCGTATCTGCGCCTGAAAGAATCCAGATTCCGGAGGAGATCAAGGAACAGCTTATCGTCGAACTTTACTCTAAATAATTTTTTAATCAAATTTTTGCTCAACCCAATAATATGGCAATTTTACAATTCATAAAACCCGATAAAGTAATTTTACTTAACTCTGATGAATTTAAAGGTCAATTTGAATTCAGACCTTTAGAACCAGGTTTCGGGCTTACAATAGGTAATGCTTTGAGAAGAGTGTTGCTTTCTTCTCTGGAAGGATATGCTATTTCATCTATCAAAATAGAAGGTGTAGAGCACGAATTTTCAACTATTCCAGGAGTAATCGAAGATGTTACCGAAATTATTCTTAACCTTAAGCAGGTAAGATTAAAATCTATAGCGGAAAACCAGTCCAACGAGCAGGTTGTTGCTAAGGTTTCTGGTCAAACGATTATTACTGCTGGAGATTTAGGTAAATCAATCAACGGATTTGAGATCTTGAATCCTGAGTTGGTGATTTGCAACCTGAACAGTGATGTAACTTTCGAAATTACTTTCAATATAGAAAAGGGTAGAGGGTATGTTCCTTCTGAACAAAATAAGTCAAACAATGCACCTGTAGGTACTATTGCTATCGACTCTATTTTCACTCCAATTAAGAAAGTGCAGTACAGTATTGAAAATTATCGTGTAGAGCAAAAAACAGACTACGAAAAACTTGTATTAGATATAGAAACTGATGGTTCCATCAGTCCTCAAAATGCTTTGACAGAAGCTTCTAAGATATTAATTTATCACTTCATGTTGTTCTCTGATGAGAGAATCACGCTTGAAACAGAAGCTGTAAAAGCATCTATCCAATATGACGAAGAAACTCTTCACACAAGACAACTTCTTAAATCTAAACTAGCAGATATGGATCTTTCAGTAAGAGCTCTGAACTGTTTGAAGGCTGCAGAAGTTGAAACGTTAGGAGAATTAGTTTCTTACAGTAAGTCTGATTTGATGAAATTCAGAAATTTTGGTAAAAAATCTTTGACAGAACTAGAAGAATTAGTGCATTCAAAAGGTCTTAACTTCGGTTTCGACGTTGCAAAATATAAGTTAGACGCTGATAAATAATTAATAATGAGACACGGTAAAAAATTCAATCACTTAGGAAGGACAGCTTCTCACAGAAGTGCGTTACTTTCTAATATGGCTTGTTCTCTAATTGAGCATAAAAGAATCAACACTACTGTTGCTAAAGCTAAAGCTTTAAGAGTATATGTTGAGCCCCTATTAACAAAAGCAAAAGAAGATACTACACATAATAGAAGAACTGTATTTTCATATCTTCAAAATAAAGAAGCTGTTACTGAATTGTTCAGAACTGTAGCACCTAAAATCGCTGAAAGAAATGGCGGTTATACAAGGATCATCAAGACTGGTTTCAGACAAGGTGATGCTGCTGATATGGCTCTTATCGAGTTAGTAGACTTCAATGAGCTTTACAATCCTAATGCTGAAGAGAAAAAAGCTACAAGAAGAAGCAGAAGATCTACAACTGCTAAAAAAGCAGAAACTGTAGTTGCTGATGCTCCTGTAGTAGAAGAAAAAGTTGAAGAGCCTAAGGCTGAAGCAGCTGATTCTACAGAGGAAAAGACTGAAGAATAATATTCATTCAGATATAAATAAAAACCGTTCAGGACTCTGAACGGTTTTTTTATTTTTATATTTTGGTTCTTACTAATTCGATCACATTGTTTCCTTGCTCAAGGTGCAGGCTATCTCCTTTTACCCTTGCAGTCATATCATCTTTTTTATAGACTGTTTCCCCATCTTTAGTTTCTTTTTTAGGAAGGGTAAACGTCTTTTTATTACTGGTTATTGCTACAGTACTCTCTTTTGGATCATTTTTGAAAACTACTTTTACCAAGGATCCATCGGTTGCCTTATATACAAAATCTGTTTTTTCAATTCTTTTACCGTTTACGTCAATAATGGATGAACTTGCCGAAACTGAATCTATTTTCCCATTTTGATCAGATACGGCTGATACTGAACTATCAGTTTTAATGATGTTTTTATTGCCATCGGTTGATTTTTTACAGCCTACTACTGCTAAAAGAAATATAGTGTTGAGTAAAATGATCGTTTTTTTCATGATTGATAAAGTTTAATATGAAGTCTTTAATTTTATTCTTTATTTTTACAAAAATCATGCCTTGCCCTATGAAATCTCACTATAAATATTTTCTTTTGATCATTCTGATTATGTCCTTTAATTCAGTGTTTTCTCAAAAAAAAAGAAATCAATTTGAAATTAAAGACGGTCATTTTTTATTGAATGAAAAAGAGTTTATTATCCATTCGGGTGAACTTCATTATCCTAGAGTGCCATCAGAGTACTGGAAACACCGTCTTCAGATGATGAAAGCAATGGGGCTAAACACGGTTACTACCTATGTATTTTGGAATTATCATGAAGAAGCTCCTGGAAAGTGGAATTTCTCCGGAGAAAAAGATCTGAAAAAATTTATAAAAACAGCACAGGAAGTTGGATTGTATGTGATTATACGTCCTGGACCTTACGTGTGTGCAGAGTGGGAATTTGGAGGATATCCATGGTGGTTGCAAAAGGCTAAAAATTTAGAAATAAGGACTTATAACCAGCCCTTTTTGAAAGAGTGCGAAAAATATATTAATCAGCTGGCAAAGCAGATCATTCCTTTGCAGATCAATAATGGCGGACCTGTTATAATGGTTCAGGCAGAAAATGAGTTTGGCTCCTATGTTGCCCAAAGAAAAGACATACCATTGGAGCAGCATCGAAGATACAGCCATGAAATTAAAAATATGTTGGTTAAATCGGGCATTTCTGTCCCATTCTTTACCTCGGACGGAAGCTCCCTTTTTGAGGGCGGAGCGATAGAAGGTGCATTACCGACGGCCAACGGGGAAGATAATATTGAGACCCTTAAAGAGAAAGTGAATGCATATAATGGAAATAAAGGACCGTATATGGTAGCTGAATATTATCCGGGATGGCTTGACCACTGGGCCGAACCTTTTGTGAAAGTTCCTGTAGAAGATGTAGTAAAGCAAACTGAGTTATACATCAAGAATGGGGTGTCATTTAATTATTATATGATTCATGGAGGAACCAATTTCGGATTTACGAGTGGTGCTAATTATGATAAGAACCACGACATTCAACCGGATATTACAAGCTATGATTATGACGCTCCGATAAGCGAAGCAGGATGGGAAACTCCAAAATATACAGCACTACGTACTATATTTCAAAAACTGAATCCAAAAAAGCTTCCTGAAGTGCCCGCCCGGGAAAAGGTTATTACATTCTCACATGCAAAATTTTCTAAAACTCTTTCTATTTTTGATTTAATAGAGGGACAGAAATTTGTATCAGCAGAAAGACCCTATACATTTGAAGAACTGAATCAAGGTAACGGCTACGTTCTTTACCGGATAAAATTTGATAAAGATCATAAAGGGAAACTTGAAATAAAAGGGTTGAGAGATTATGCAAATATTTATATTGATAAGATTTGGAAAGGTGAATTGAACAGATACTATAAAAAATATGATCTTGATATCTCAATCAAGGCCGGGGAGACTTTGGATATCCTTGTTGAAAATATGGGACGGATCAATTACGGAGCTGAAATTGTACATAACCTTAAGGGAATTATAAGTCCTGTTGAAATCAATGGAGATCCTGTTAAAGGTCTATGGAAAATGTATTCGCTTCCTTTTGATAAGATACCTGAACTAAAAAATAAGTCGAAAGATATTCCTGAAAGGAGCCCTGTAATAAAAGAAGCAAAATTTCAACTCAAAGAAAAAGGAGATACTTTTCTTGATATGAGAAATTTCGGAAAAGGAATTGTGTTTGTGAATGGAAAAAATGTAGGGAGATACTGGAGCAAGGTAGGTCCCCAGCTTACATTATATGTTCCTGGTGTATGGTTGAAAAAAGGAGAAAACACTATTCAGGTTTTTGAGCAGATTAATGATAAAAATATATCAGAAATTAACAGTGTAAGTACACCAGTTCTAGATGTATTGATTAAATAATCAAAAAAAATTTTTTAAATTAAGTAATGTGATATCAGTCGTTAACTGAAAGAAATTGATTAACTTTAAAAGAAGAAAAACTAAATAAACCAACTCAAATTTAAAGATTACACAAAAGTGTAATTGATTCTGCTTTGTTTTCTGTAGATATTTGTCTCAAATAAGTAAAGGACATGAGTATTTCAATAGCCATAGTAGAAGATGAAAAAAACTACAACAATGCGTTGAAGAAGGTCATCAATTATCAGGCTGATATGAAAGTCATTGCCCAGTTCTTTGACGGCAACGATGCACTGCATAATTTACCTCTTATTTCTCCGGACGTTGTGATGATGGATATCCAGCTTCAGGATATGCTTGGAATTGAAATCATTGAAAAAGTACGGAAAGATATGCCCGATACCCAGTTTATCATGTGTACAAGCTTCGAAGATGATGAAAAGCTCTTTAATTCTCTAAAAGCAGGAGCAATGGGATATCTCATCAAAGGAGAAAGCATGGACAAAATTCTCGCCTCTATTCGTGATGTATACAATGGAGGTGCACCGATGAGCTTTTCAATAGCACGAAGAGTATTAAATCATTTTGAAAAAAAGACAACCGATGTAAAAGGATTTGATGAATTGACGCATCGGGAAAAAGAAATTCTTGAACTACTTTCACAAGGCTTGTTGTATAAAGAAATTGCAGATCAAAAATGCATAAGCATGGATACGGTAAAAAAGCATGTCGGAAATATCTATCGAAAATTGCATGTAAGCAATAAAGTAGAAGCTATCAATAAATTTAACCACTTTAAAAACTAAAAACCCATGAGAAACTTAGAGAATGAAAGCACAGATTGTGCTGAAAAAAAATTGGACTTAATAAGGGATATTTTACAATTAGATTGCGAGGTAATCAATGATTATTCTACACTGAGTCCACTGGTGAACTTGAAACTTTCAGCAGAACAAACCGGATGTATGAACGAGGGAGCAAATAGAATACTGAAGGAAACTCTTGAAGACTTTAAAATTGAAACCGGATCTTTCAAAAACCTTCCCATAAAATATAAATATATACACTTTATTTTTGTGGATAAAACCTCTTTAGTGAGATTTCCTACTATTCAACCGGGAAGTCATAAGCATAATTTATACTATATAATTGTTGTGTGTGATCATGAAGATCTGAATGTTTTTGATTTCATCACTTATGATGCTTATTTAGTAGATAGTGCCGGAATGGCTAAAACAATAGAACTGCCAAAGGAAATTTATGCTGAAATGAGAAAAGAGTTTTTGGGAGGAGTAGGAAAGGCTATTAGAGAAAACTCTACGTACAATGCAATTACAGAATATATATCTTTTTCTAATGTTATGTTTGAAACCTTTAGAAATGATTTGTCCGGAAACTTTAAAGAGGTGAATGTGAGGTTAATTGCAATACATAAAAATTGTGATATTAACAGTCAAAATGTTGCAGTATCAAGAGTTTTAAATGATAATAAAAAACAAAGCAGATTATCATTAGCATTTCAAAAGGAAGATCAAGGATTCTATGATATAGGTAATATGCAACCGTAATGTACTCTGATTTCCAATTAGCATATTTGATTATTCTTTTTCTTGTTGCTTCTTTTTCGTTGATCCTATGTATAAGGAATGGAAAGAAGCAACAGGAATTTTTGTGTCTCTACCTCGGATTGACTTTTATTCTTGAATTTTTAATGTACATTGTCCAGATATATTTTAAGACCACCGCGAACTTTGGTTTCTTATACAATGCTTATATTCTATTTTGTACATTATTTTTCCTCATTTATTTTAATCGGGGACAGGATATCGTGCTGGTTAAAATCAATAATGTAATTTTCTTTCTTTTTCTCATTATCTATATTGGTTTCATTTTAAAAAATTATAAAGAAGTCAATCAGACAATAGGTATAGCTTTTTCGTTAGTATACATACTCTACAGTCTGATTTGGTTCTATGGAAAATTAAAGCGTCCAA
Source organism: Chryseobacterium sp. Chry.R1 (assembly GCF_039645525.1). Lineage (NCBI taxonomy): Bacteria > Pseudomonadati > Bacteroidota > Flavobacteriia > Flavobacteriales > Weeksellaceae > Chryseobacterium > Chryseobacterium sp. Chry.R1. Next base: position 559,843 of record NZ_CP151793.1, on the reverse strand, counting down.
ATACCAAGAGCATCATGCAGGATCCAAAGTTCTGGATTTCCTGTGGTTTATTATTTTGGGGAGTATTTTTTGTTTTAAGAATTATACCGCGGTACGTTTTTGATAAAATTGATGATAAAGTATTAATTGCGTCACAGTCATTTTTTTTCATTGTTAATATCATTTTTTATTTCCTTTTTTTAATTTCTTTATCCAAATACACAAAAAAACATAATGACTTCTCTTAATGAATTAAAATTAACCTATGCAATCATTACAGTTGTTATGCTGTTCTTTGTGGTATTTATCATCTTTGTAGTATTAATGTACAATAGGAAGCAGCTTTTGTTTGTAAAAGAAAAACAACTTAAAGAAGCAGAATACCAAAATCAATTGTTACAAAAAGAGCTCGAAAAACAAAAACTGATTGAGCAGGAGCGGGAACGGATCTCACATGATATGCACGATGATCTGGGAGCGGGAATTTCAGCTCTTAAGCTTCAGGCAGAATTTTTAAAACAAAAAGCAGAAAATAGTGATCTAACAAATGATATTGACGAGCTGCTAAAAACATCTGAAGAAATGAATATTTCGATGAGGGAAATGCTTTGGAATTTGAATACAGGAAACGATACGATTGGAAGCTTTACAAGTTACTCAAAAATGTATACTGAAAGCTTCCTGAAAAAAACATCCATCAATTTTATTGTGACAGATCGGGGGATCATTCACAATATGCCGGTTTCCGCTGAAATTAGAAGAAATATGTTTTTGTGCTTAAAAGAATCATTGAATAATGCCTATAAACATAGCAAGGCAAATAAAATATCAATTTCGTTTTCACAAATGGATCGTGAATTTAGTATGGAGATTTCGGATGATGGAATAGGGATGATTGAAGGAAAAAATGAAGGGAATGGTCTTCGAAATATGAAACGCAGGATGAAGGAATTAAATGGAGAATTTGAAATTGTTTCCAAAGAAGATGGAACTGCTTTGATTTTTACAATAGAGATCTAACCATCACGCGAATTACATAATCACCCTTTTGTGTAATTGACTTTAATTTCTTTTAGTGAGAAATTTGATAGAGTAAAATTCACCATCATGAAAACTACAATTAACAACAGTTTTGAAGATTTCAAACAGACACTAAGCAACAACAATAAACTACAGCAGGAATTTAGGGATAATCCTATTCAGGCTGTCAATAGTATTGAAGTAAAAAATCCCAAAGAAACCGATACCTGGATATATAGAATTATCGTCCTGATGTTTGGGCTTGCGATTATTGGTATCATAACAGGTTTGATTATATTATCCTTGCACAAGGAAATTACTTTAAACGAGCAGTTAATTACCATTTTTACTGCTATTTCATCAGGAGCGATTGGAGCCCTGGCAGGACTTTTAGCTCCTTCACCTAACAAATAACCTAAAAACTATAATCATGACTAAAATTATCACAAACTACCTCTTAGATTGGAACATTAAATCCAGAAGCGGAAAGATCATCTTAAAGTTTAAAGATGCAGGATCTGAAGAAATCATGGAGGATTTAGATTACGAAACTTTCAGTGCATTAGCACATGTACTTGGAAAAGGCGAAGCCAAATATGACCCAACTGATAACTCAATTTATAATGTAATGTGATGAAAAATATATTTTTAACATTGGGAACAGTTCTTTTGTTCACTTCTTGCAGTAACCTGCATAAGGCAACATTGGAAGAACTGAAAAGTACAACCTCAAACTATCAGATGTCGTATGATGCCATGCGAAGAGGAGCCATAGTAAGCATCAAACCAGATGGGAAAATCAACAAAATATTATCGGAGGTGCAACCAGATGCTGCCATTGCCAGAACCACAGATATAACAAGTACGCTCATGGGTAAGCTGAAGTCGGGGGATAGTGTTTCTGCTGAACAAATGACTAAAATTACAGAAAGCCTTTCCAGGCTTGGTGAAAGGACTGCTCCAGTCAATATGCTTAGAGATGCATTATACAGATTGGAAGAACATTGTATTAATTTTGAAGAGCAATGCAAAGGAGAGCTCTATTGGACTAGTTTTAATAATATTGTTAATAATATTACTGAACTTCAGGGCAAAATTTCAGAAACGGCAAAAGAGGAAGCCAATAAAGCAAAAGCCCAGGCTGAAGAAGAAAAAGCTAAAACTTTAAGAACATTAACGCCTGAAGAACGAAAAAAATATGATTTGACACCGTGAAATAACCAACAAAAATCAGTTGCTATGTCATGCATTTTTAAATTCTCCAAATTACCCTGAAAATTTTGGAGAATTTTATGTTTTTATTACCAAATATTAAAGTCCAGTTTTTTCATACCACTGTTTTTTTCATTAAATTTGTAACTCAAGTATATTAATTAATAATAAACAACTGGAAGCATTTTGCAGATAGTATAAACAGAAAAATTATGAGTTACATTTCTTACATTGAAGCGAGACAAATTTTGGATTCAAGAGGGAATCCTACAATAGAAGTTGATGTATTCACGGAGAATGGTGCAATGGGGCGTGCTGCGGTACCTTCAGGAGCTTCTACGGGAGAGCATGAAGCCGTTGAATTACGTGACGGAGGTTCAGAATATTTGGGGAAAGGTGTCCTTAAAGCCGTTGAGAATGTAAGAGAAGTTATTGCTCCAGAATTAGTAGGGCTTCCGGTTTATGACCAAAACCTTTTAGATCAGATCATGATCGACCTTGATGGTACTAAGAATAAAGGAAATCTTGGAGCAAATGCTATTCTTGGAGTTTCATTAGCAGCAGCAAAAGCAGCAGCAACAGAGTTAAGAATGCCATTATATAAATATGTAGGAGGAGTAAATGCAAATACACTTCCTGTACCTATGATGAACGTAATCAATGGAGGATCACACTCAGATGCGCCAATTGCTTTCCAGGAATTTATGATCATGCCTGTAAAAGCAGATTCATTTTCCCATGCATTGAGAAAGGGGACTGAAATTTTCCACAGCTTAAAATCTATTCTTCATTCAAGAGGTTTATCTACAGCGGTGGGTGACGAAGGAGGTTTTGCTCCAACGTTTACAGGAACGGAAGATGCTTTGGATACATTACTTCAGGCTATTGAGAAAGCAGGTTACAAACCTGGAGATGATATTATGCTGGCGCTGGACTGTGCTGCATCAGAATTCTATAAAGATGGAATTTACGATTACAGAAAATTCCAGACGGCTGACGCTGCTCAGTTCACAAGCAGTGAGCAGGTTTCTTATCTTGCTGAATTAGCAGCTAAATACCCTATTATCTCTATCGAGGATGGTATGCAGGAAAATGACTGGGAAGGTTGGAAAATGTTAACGGATAAAATCGGAGACAGAGTTCAGCTTGTAGGTGATGACTTATTCGTAACCAATGTTGAGAGACTTGCAAGAGGTGTTAAAGAAGGTATTGCCAATTCAATCCTTGTAAAAGTAAACCAGATAGGTTCTCTATCTGAAACGATGGCTGCTGTACAAATGGCTCAGCACAACAAATTTACTTCAGTAATGTCTCACAGATCAGGAGAAACAGAAGATTCTACTATTGCTGATTTAGCAGTAGCTATGAACTGCGGGCAGATCAAAACAGGATCAGCTTCAAGATCAGACAGAATGGCTAAATACAACCAGTTATTGAGAATAGAAGAAGCTCTTGGAGAAACAGCTATTTTCCCAGGATTGGAAGCATTTAAAATTAAAAGATAATTGAAAATATAAATAACGGCGAACGATAATTTGTTTGCTGTTTTTTTATGGAATTTTAGTAAATTTAAAAAAAATAAATAAATAATGTCAGACAACAAAGTTATATTGAATTACGACGGTAATTCATATGAATATCCTATCGTGGATAGTACTATCGGAGACAGAGGGATAGATATTTCAAAACTAAGAGACCAGACGGGTCTTATTACCCTGGATTTAGGGTATAAAAACACCGGAGCTACCATTAGTGATATTACTTACTTGGACGGAGATAAAGGAGAATTATTCTACAGAGGTTATCCAATCGAGCAGATTGCTGAAAAATCTAACTTTACGGAGGTAATGTATCTTTTATTACACGGTGAATTACCTACTCAGGATCAGTACAGTTCTTTCGAAAACAATATCAAAAAATATAACTTCATCGCAGACGAAATGAAAAAGATCATTGATGTTTTTCCTCGTTCTGCTCACCCTATGGGAGTATTATCTTCCCTGACTTCTGCATTAACCGCTTTTAATCCAAAAGCTGTTAACGTAAATTCTAAAGAAGAAATGGACCATGCTGCTGAATTGATGATTGCTAAATTCTCTCATCTTTGTGCATGGACTTACAGAAAAACTCAAGGTTTACCATTAAACCATGGAGATAACAATCTTAACTATGTTGAGAATTTCTATAAAATGGCTTTCAGATTACCAAATGCTGATTTCGAAATTGATCCGGTAGTTGTAGGTGCATTGGATAAGTTATTAATTCTTCACGCTGACCACGAGCAAAACTGTTCTACATCTACTGTAAGAATGGTAGGTTCTGCTCATACAGGTCTTTTTGCTTCTATCTCTGCTGGGGTATCTGCTCTTTGGGGGCCTCTTCACGGTGGCGCTAACCAGGCAGTAATTGAAATGCTTGAATTAATTGAAAAAGATGGAGGAGATGTTTCTAAATATGTTGCAAAAGCAAAAGATAAGAACGATAACTTCCGTTTGATGGGATTCGGACACAGAGTTTACAAAAACTTCGACCCAAGAGCTAAAATCATTAAGAAAGCTGCTGATGATATTCTTAGTGCATTAGGAATCCAGGATAAAGCTCTAGATATTGCAATGCAATTAGAAAGAGTAGCTCTTGAGGATGAATACTTCATTGAAAGAAAATTATATCCAAACGTAGATTTCTATTCAGGAATTATTTACAGAGCGTTAGGAATTCCTACAGAAATGTTCACTGTAATGTTTGCATTAGGAAGACTTCCGGGATGGATTTCTCAGTGGAAAGAAATGAGATTAAAAGGAGATCCTATCGGAAGACCAAGACAGGTATATCAAGGAGCTCAGCAAAGAGACTATATTGATATGGTAAACAGATAATATCTGCTTCAACAATAAAAAAATCCCAAAGTGAGCTTTGGGATTTTTTGTTTCTTATCATATTCTTTGTAGGGTGTAGGAGGAAGAATTATAATAAAAAAATGATGGGATTTTAAAAATCGGATGTTGAAATTTCTTATTTTTACTTGGTGTAAAAAACTAATATACAATGACTTTTGGAAGCTCAAAATATCAGGGAAAGGAAATACAGAAAACTGACGAGGAGAATAGAACAAGATAAAATAAAACCTGCTATTTTAGCAGGTTTTTGTTTTTTAATTATGGACATACACAATTACCACATGTCCAGATTCTGCAGCTTCCGTCATCATTCCATTCACAGCAGTATCTTGGCTTCGTTGGGCCAGCTCCTCCAATAATTGATTTTTGTTGATCTCTTCCTAATTTTTGTGCATTTTTTAGCACTGAAATGTTCTTGTTCATGATTTTGATTTTTTGATGTTGATGATTTAGTTTTAATTTTATATAAAATTATATCACTAATATAGGAGTTTTATTTGTAATATTTACTATTATTTTTCAACAAATGTAGATGATAAACAGTTGTTTATAGATTTTTTTAAAGTTTACCGGGTCTAAGAAATGAATGAGTAGCATTATTCTATTGTAACCAAGAATAAATTCTTAGAGAAACTAATTCAAAAGTTTTCCAGCTAGGGACCTTTACTTATATTTGTACATTGCATAAATCTTTATGAAACTAAATATTAAAAACGAAACGGGGAGGTTAAAATCAGTTGTTCTGGGCCAACCTAATTCTCTGGGACCGGTTCCCACCCTTGAGGAAAGCTATGATGCCAAGTCATACTACTCAATCGAACACAACATATATCCTAAAGAATCGGATATTATTGATGAAATGAATGCTTTTGAAGCAGTACTGAAAAAATACGATGTGGAAGTTTTGCGTCCGAGCATTATCAAAGATTACAATCAGGTTTTTGCAAGAGATGTTGCTTTTGTAATTGATGATAAGATGATTATTTCCAATGTAATTGCTGACAGGGCAGATGAGCAGGAAGCTTACAAAAAAGTTTTTGAGAAAGTGGCCTGGAGAAAAATTATTAATCTCCCGGAAACGGCTCATATTGAAGGTGGAGATGTTATTGTCTGGGATGATTTCCTGTTCATAGGAACTTGCTTTAGCGAAGATTACAGAAATTACAAAACGGCGAGAACCAACGAATACGCCATAGAGATCCTAAAAGAATACTTTCCTAAAAAGAGGATCATAGACCTGGAATTAAAAAAGAATGATAAAATTCCTTTCGAGGGTATCCTTCATCTGGATTGTACATTCAATCCTGTTGGAAAAGATAAATGCCTTATCTATAAGAATGGTTTTGTGGACGAAAGCGATTATCGTTTGATTGTTGATATTTTCGGGGAGGAAAATTGTTTCCATTTGACAGATGAAGAGATGTTTGAAATGTTTCCCAATATCTTTTCTATATCTCCTGAAATAGTGGTTTCAGATCAAACATTTACAAGAATGAACAACCATCTGAGAAATGAATGGGGAATGACCGTAGAAGAGATTCCATACCGTGAAATTTCCAAAATGGGCGGACTTTTACGCTGCTCTACAATGCCATTAGTGAGAGAATAATAAAGTAAGAGTGTGAAAGAGTTTGAGAGTAGGAGGTTTTGAGGGTGTCGTTTTCTTATGAATAAAATTTAAATTATGTCAATAGTTAAGTTTCATCAGGATTTAAGAGTTTTTCAAAAGTCTTTTGAAATGGGCATGGCGGTTTATGAACTTTCAAAATCTTTTCCGAAGGAAGAACTTTATTCTCTTACAGATCAAATCAGAAGGTCGTCCAGATCGGTCTCAGCTAATATTAGTGAGGCATGGGGAAAAAGGAAATATGAAAAGTCTTTTATCGCAAAACTTACAGACTCAGAAGGTGAAGCAAGAGAGACTCAGACTTGGTTACAATTTTCCTTAGCGTGTAAATATATTAATGAAGAGCAATTCAATAATTTAAATAATCAGTATAATCAAATAATTGGGATGTTGGTTAGTATGATAAATCAATCTGAAAAATGGTGTTCATTTTCATCTTTTAATCATGAAGATGGTAATTTCTAATTTTAAACAGATTAAGACTCTCATACTCTCAAACCCTAATATTCTCAAACATAAAAATAAATGCAAACTACAGATACAGTATTAATGATTGAACCGATTGCTTTCGGTTATAATGCGGAGACCGCAGAAAATAATTACTTTCAGGTTGAACAGAAAGATTCGGATGTTCAGGCTAAAGCTTTAAGCGAATTCAATGTTTTTGTTGAAAAGTTAAGAAATAAAGGGATCAATGTGATTACAATTAAAGATACCCTAGACCCTCATACTCCGGATTCTATTTTTCCGAATAACTGGGTAAGCTTCCATAATGATGGTAAAGTAGTTTTATACCCTATGTTTGCTTCAAACAGAAGAGTTGAAAGAAGAGAAGATATCCTGGAAACAATAAAAGGTAAAGGTTTTGAAATAACGGAAGTAGATGATTGGTCACTTCCTGAAATCCAGGGACACTTTTTAGAGGGAACCGGAAGCATGATCTTTGACCATGACAATAAAATCGCTTATGGTTCTGTTTCTTTAAGATTGGATGAAAAATTATTCAGAGATTTTTGTGAAAAATATGGTTTCGAACCTATTGTTTTTCATTCTTTTCAGACCGTAGGTTCAGAGAGACTTCCTATTTACCATACCAATGTTATGATGTGTGTAGCTGACAAATTTGTTGTCATTTGCCTGGACTGTATAGATAGCGAGCTTGAAAGAAGTAAAGTTATTGAAACCATCAAAAATTCAGGAAAAGAAATTATTGAGATTTCAGAAGAACAGATGCAGCAATTTGCGGGGAATATGCTTCAGGTCCAGAATAAGGAGGGTCAGAAATTTCTAGTAATGAGCCAGACTGCATATGAATCTTTAACATCAGATCAAGTATCAGCCATTGAAAAATATTGTGAAATTATCTATTCAGATCTAAATACAATAGAAGTAAATGGTGGTGGAAGTGCACGTTGTATGCTGGCGGAAGTTTTTTTACCCAAAAAAACAATATAAAATAAACCAAAAAATATTACATATTATCTTCCGGCCTGATTTCTATGCCGGAAGATTTTATTTAAAAATGAGTAGACTTGAAGATATTGATACTTTTAATTTATAAGTAAACCGAAAAAAGTTAAGTAAATTTGGATCTTACATAAAAATTATGAAGATGCGGAAGTACTTTTTTATGATGCTTGTTTTGTTGGGAACAAGTCTGAAAGCCCAGCAAAAAACATTTTGTAATCCCATTAATATCGACTACGGATATACGCCTTTTGAATCTTTTTCCCAACAGGGAAAACACCGGGCGACTGCTGATCCGGTTATCGTAAACTTTAAAAACAAACTTTTTTTGTTTTCCACAAACCAGGAAGGTTATTGGTATAGTGATGATATGCTTGACTGGAAATTTGTACAAAGAAAATTTTTACGGGATAAGAAATATATTCATGATCTAAATGCACCTGCAGTTTGGGCCATGAAAGATACTTTATATGTTTTCGGCTCGACCTGGGAACAGGACTTTCCAATCTGGAAAAGTACAAATCCCACGAAAGATGATTGGAAAATTGCTGTAGATACTTTAAAAGTCGGAGCCTGGGATCCTGCCTTTCATTATGACGAAGACAAAAATAAACTCTACCTGTATTGGGGTTCAAGTAATGAATGGCCCTTGCTTGGAACAGAAGTAAAAGTAAAGACATTACAATCTGAAGGGTTTGTAAAACCTATATTGAGATTAAAGCCGGAGGATCATGGCTGGGAACGTTTTGGAGAATATAATGATAACGTATTTTTACAGCCTTTTGTTGAGGGTGCATGGATGACGAAACATAATAACAAATATTATATGCAGTACGGAGCTCCCGCTACTGAATTCAGTGGATATTCTGATGGAGTGTATGTGAGTAAAAACCCTTTAGAAGGTTTCGAATATCAACAGCATAATCCATTTTCATACAAACCAGGTGGTTTTGCAAGAGGTGCCGGACATGGATCAACCTTCGAAGACAATTATAAAAACTGGTGGCATGTTTCAACAATTTTTATTTCCACAAAAAATAATTTTGAGAGAAGACTGGGGATCTGGCCTGCAGGTTTCGATAAAGATGATGTAATGTATTGTAATACATCCTATGGAGATTATCCTACTTATCTTCCACAATATGCGCAGGGAAAAGATTTCTCCAAAGGTCTTTTTGCAGGTTGGATGCTGTTGAATTATAATAAGCCTGTCCAGGTTTCTTCGACCTTAGGAGGATATCATTCAAACTATGCTGTTGATGAAGATATAAAGACCTACTGGAGTGCTAAAACAGGTAATTCTGGTGAGTGGTTTCAGACGGATCTTGGCGAAGTTTCCACGATCAATGCAATTCAGATCAATTATGCTGATCAGGACGTGGAATTCTTAGGGAAAACTTTAGGGAAAATGCATCAATACAAAATCTATGGATCCAATGATGGGAAAAAATGGACTGTTATTGTGGATAAAAGTAAAAACACAAAGGATGTTCCTCACGATTATGTGGAGCTGGAAAAACCGGCAAAAGCAAGATTCCTTAAAATGGAAAACCTTAAAATGCCTACCGGAAAATTTGCATTAAGTGGTTTCAGGGTATTTGGAAAAGGAGCGGGACAAACACCTCCAAAAGTTCAGAACTTTGTTCCTTTGCGTACTGATGCAAAAAAATATGGAGAAAGACGAAGTATCTGGATGAAATGGCAGCAAAACCAGGATGCCGATGGGTATGTAATATATTGGGGTAAGTCGCCGGATAAATTATACGGAAACATCATGGTATATGGAAAGAATGAGTATTTCTTTACTGGAGCAGACAGAACGGATGCGTATTATTTTCAGATAGAAGCTTTCAACGCTAATGGAATCTCGGAAAGAACAGAAGTAATGAAATCAGAATAAAAAATAAGCGCTTTGGACTTTTCAAAGCGCTTATTTTTTATCAGCTTGCTTTAAAAATTGATCAATCTTTGTAATAAGGAAAGTACTGTTATATTCCTTATCCCAATCAAGGTGTCCGCCATTAAATTCAAAAGATTCGTGAAAAATATTATTCTTATTTAAAACAGAATCAAGAATTTTTTTTTGAGATACGGGGATAACCTGATCATTCTTTCCGTAATAAGATAATATAGGAGCTGAGGTTCTTGTAATCCAGCTAACGGGGCTCGCAAACTGTACTGTTGAGATACCAGAAGGGATCACTTTTGTATCAATCAGATGCTTTTCAACAAATGAGTAATCAAAATACCCTTTAAAACCTGCATCTGCCAGGTCTGTAGGGCCTACAATGTTAATAACTGCTTTTATCCTCTTGTTTTTATTAAATTTATAAGCATATATCATTGATAAATGAGCTCCTGCACTATTTCCAAGAAGAATAAAACGTGGTTTGTATTTAAGTGTTTTTTCCAAATGGGATAAAACACTATCAATATCATTGGTTTGATTCGGAATTCCAAATTGTGAAACTGAAGCTAATCTGTAGTTCATATTAACGAAAATGGAATTCGGGAACTTTTGCATCATGGATAGAGTAAAGAATGTTAATTGAGATTTATTTCCACTACGCCAGCCTCCACCATGTATAATTAAAAAGACATCAGTTTTTGAATTGTAATGAGGTGGGAAATATAAATCCATTTTTTGGTCCGGACTCTCACCGTAGGAAATATTTTCTTCACTTTTAAAACATATCTTATTACCAAGACTGACTGTCTTCTTTTTGCAACTTATGCTACACAGGATTAATAATAAACTACAAAAGGATATCAGATTTTTCATATGCTCTAAGATAAAAAACTCACTGAGAAATCAGTGAGTTTGGCAAAAATAATTGATATGAAGAATGAATGTTTTTATCGGGTTCTGTTTTTAATATCATCTGAGGCGCTTTCAATATCCCTTACCTTTTTTATTTTTTGATTTCCGAAATTGTAAGTGATGCTTAAAGTCATTCCTCTTCTGTATTGATCATTTCTGATGTAATTATAATTTCCGTTTGGCTGATAATCTTCTATTTCTACGATATTTGTTCTTAGAACATCATTCACATTAAGAGCAAAGGTCCAGTCGTTCCAGTTTTTCTTTATACTTAAATCAAGACTCATCAGGTTTTTCAGCATTCCAAGCTCTATTTGTTGTTTGTCAATAAAGAAATAATTAACTCCTAAAAACCAGGTTTTTTTCTTATCTAGACGAATGGTGTTATTACTCGTGATTACGATGCTTGTCGATTTTACAGTATTAGTATAAACCAATGGCTTTCCGTCCTTATCAACAAAAGTGTCTCCTGTAGTTGGATCTTCAGCCAAAGAACCATTGTTGATATTGTGCTGAACACCGGCATTAAAATTCAGGGTCAAGTATTGTTTAAAGAAATTTTTCTGAATTCCTACCATGGCAGACATTTCCTGCTTGTCTCCAAAATTTGTTCTGATGTAACGCAGTACATTTTGAGTGCCTATTTTTCCATCCGCAGATTTTATAAAGCCTTGTAAAGGAACCTGTGTGATCTGATCTTTAAAATAAGAGTGGTTTAAAATCAGGAAATAAGAGTTTTTATACATGTAGGTCAATTCCTGATTGTATGTTGATGAAGCTTTTACAAAGGGATTGTTTTGTGTGTAGTTAAACTCTGTGATGTAATTTCTTATCGGGTTTAATTCCCAGAAACTTGGTCTTCTCATTCTGCTTGAAAATGAATAGGAAATATTATTCTTATCATTAATAGCATAATTGAAGCTGAGATACGGCAGGAAATTATTATAATTTCTCTCAATTCTCTGATGTTTTTGGCTTTCTATTATATTGGTAGGACTATCTGCTGTTCCCAGGCTGTTTGTAATTTCATATCGGGCACCCACCTTTCCTGAAAATTTATCTGAAAACTTTTTTTCAAGAGTGAGATACACTCCATAGATATTTTCATCATATATAAAATGGTTGAAATCCGGTGCTGGCTGTGGATTATTGTTATAATTACCATCCTTATCTATAAACTGATATGTAAAGTTCTTTGTATCATTATCAGTTTTGGTTTTATTGAAATTTCCACCTAAAGAGAGGGTAAAGTCGTTCTTAAATTTCTGAATATAATCTACTGTACCTGAAAAATTCTTAATGACCTGCGGAGTATTTTGTGTGATTGTTTTTCCTGGTCTGGAATAACCGTTACCATTTTCATCCGGAATCATGGTGTTATTTTTTGAAAACTGAAACCTTTTGTAAATAAGATATGCAGCATTTGCATTAAATTTACTTCCAAGGGAGTCCAGTTTTAGCTCATAGTTTAAATTCACAGAGTTATTGTAGTTTCTGGAATCTTCTCTGTTTTTAGTCCATGTATGCGTTGTTTCTACCACACCCAACGAGTTTGGCTGCGTTAAGGTATTAAATAAATCGATCGTGGAGTTGTAACTTCTGTTAGCCCAGGAATTCCATGATAATGCCAGATTACTTTTTTCGGTCAGTTGATAATCAATATTCAGATAGCCACCAATATTTTTATTTGGATCATCAATATCTCCTACCGATTCATTTTTTAGCTGATCTGTACCATTTCGCAGAATATAAGATTGAGGTTGAATATTTTCTCCCCCGTTGAGATTAGCACTGATTCCTAATTTATCTTTTCTGTAATTAGCAGAAAAACTGGCTGAGCTTGCATTGTATTTATTTTGGCTATTGGACATTCTCATATTCCCATTCAATCCGTCGCTCATTTTTTTCTTTAAAACGATATTGATGATTCCATCAGACGATTCTACCTGGTATTCACTTCCGGGAACCGTAATGACTTCAATTTTCTGGATATTTTCTGCAGGAGTATTTTTAAGGAACTGCACCAGAGACTCAGAGTCCATATTGGTTTTTCGTCCGTTGATATAGATCAGTACATTATTCTTTCCCGCGATTTTTAATGTTTTATCATCTGTAGTTGATAGCAGTGGTGTTTGCTTCAAGAGATCAAATGTTGTATTTCCTTTAGCAACTGGTGAAGCAGCTACATCATAAACAAAGCGGTCGCTCTGCTTTTTAAAAATCTGTTTTGTTAGAGTAACTCCTTCGATATTTTTGGTTTTTACCGAATCTGATTTTTTTTCCTGGGCGAGTGCTAATCCGCTGAAAAATAAGGCTGCGATGAGTAGTGGCGTTTTCATGAAATTTATTTTTTTGTAGAGCTTTGGACTCTTATGTATTTGATCTAAAGCTGTAATAGGTTAGTTAATTAAGTTCTTGATTTTACAGCATCATTTGCTGATTTTATTTCCCTTGCTTTCTGCAATTTCTGGTTTCCGAAGTTATAAGTGACCCCGATATTCAATATTCTTGGATAACCAAAATTGGTCACATTATTATAGCTGCCATTAGGCTGGACACCATTGATTTTATTGAAGTTTTGGTTAAACACATCATATAATTCTGCTACAAAAGTCCAGTTACCCATGATCTTTTTGACACTCAGGTCAAGACTCTGTCTGATACCCATTTCTCCGATTTCCATTTTACTTTTGCTTGCAAAGAAATAATTGATTCCCAGGAACCAGTCTTTTTTGGCAGATAAGCGGATGGTATTATTAAACTGTGCTGAAAAATTGAAATTTTTCACATCAACGATATACGGGGCAAGAACTTCTGTTTGTCCTGGTATTTGAACAGATGTTGGATCTTCACTTACTGTCCCTGAATACATTACATAAGCTAAATTAACTGAGTAATTGGTTGTCCAGATTTCTTTGATCCATGATTTATTCATTCCCAGAGTGAGACCCAGCTGTTTGTTATTACCATAATTCGTTCTGATATATCTTAGGAATTTAGTCGTAACCATTTTAGGATTTCCATTTTCATCCAGAATGATCTGACCATTTTTGTCCTTTTCCGGTTTGGTGACTGTTCCTTGTAATGGCACCTGATTCGAAGCATCCTCTACATAGTTAAAGCTTAAATTTGCGTAAAATGCATTCTTAAACATATAGTTAATTTCCTGATTGTAATGTTTAGAAGCTAATACAAAAGGATTATTCTGAGTATAATTATCCGGTGTAAAGTAAGTTCTTGATGGATTCAGTTCCCAGAATCTTGGTCTTCTGATCCGGCTTGAGAAAGTGTAGCTTATGTTATTATCTGCATTAATTGCATAGTTGATATTAACATACGGCAACAGGTTGTTATAATTTCTGTCGAAGCTGGTTTTTCCCAGAATCTCTCCGCTGCTTTTAGTCATTTCATAACGGGTTCCTATTTTACCGGACAATTTTTCGTTTAATTTCCTTTCATAAGTGATGTATGCTCCTAAGATGTTTTCCTTATAAATAAAATAATTTGTTTGATCGTAGTCATTTACAAAACCATTAGCAGTATAAATATCCTGTCTTGTATCGTTATCTGTTTTCGTATTGTTATAGCTTACTCCCATCAACCATGAATCTCCAGATTTTGTTTTTTTAAGGTAGTCGATATTAGCAGCATAATTATTGATGATTTGGGGAACCCATTGTTTAAACGCTCCATATTTGTTATCCTTGTCAGTTACAAATGGAAAGGTTTCGTTAATACTGTATTTATCCCTGTTGAACCACAAATATGAAATATTGGAAGTCAGTTTACTACCTAATGTATCCGTTTTTATTTCATAATTTAAATTGAAAGAATGGTTTCTTCTTTGTGCGTCTTCATCATTTACGGTTCTGTTTTTTAAAACTCCGTTCTGAATATTTGTGATATCTAAGATTGAGTTAAAGCTCTTGTTGTACCTCATATTATAAGTGAAGCTGAGGTTCTGTTTTTTATCGATTTCATAATCAATATTTACGCTTCCGCCAAAATTTTTATTTGGATCATCATTAAATCCAAAAGATTCATTTTTAAATGTGGAATCTCCGTTTGACAACCTGTATTTTTCTCTTTCTGTCCAGCTTCCTGTATTGAAATTGGTGTTTACAGCAAATTTATTCTGTCTGAAATTAAAAGAAACTCCGGCTGAAGGATTGTTATAATAACTTTGTTCATTTTGCATTTTCAAAGTTCCATTATAACCATTATTCCTCTTCTTTTTCATCACAATATTGATAACTCCCTCGTTGGATTCAACCTGAAATTCACTGCCAGGGACTGTAATTACCTCAATTTTCTGAATATCCTCTGAAGGCGTATTTTTTAGCATTTCAATTAATGATTCAGAATCCATGTTGGTCTTTTTATTATTGATGTAGATAACAACTTCTGACTTTCCCATAATTTTTAATGATTTTCCGTCAATACTTGAAACCATAGGAGTTTGTTTTAGCAGATTGAAAGAGTTGGTTCCTTTCGCAATGGGGGATGAGGCAACATCATAAATAAAACGGTCGCTTTGTTTTCTAAAGACCTGTTTCTTTAAAGTTATACCCTCTATATTTTTAGTTTTTAAAGTATCAGATTTTTGTTGGGCAAAAATAAATCCGCTGAAAAATAAAGCTGAAATGAGAAGTGGCGTTTTCATGATTTTATTTTTAGTTTGTTAATAGCTTGTATTTGTTATTATTTAACATTACAAAGATATATAATAAATTTAGTATTATGCAATACAAAGTACTTAAAATGTTTTTGACTTATTATTAACTTGTTGATTTTCAGGATATAAATTTTAAATTAAAAAATTTTACAGATTAAGATTGTTTCAATTATTTAGACAACTTAAGTTCTAAAGTTGTTACATCATAATCGGCAATTAGGAAAAATTAACATAAAAGAGACTAAAAAAAGTTTCTGTCTCAGTTATATTTCGATGTTGATTATTGCTCAATTAAAAGTGATGTGATAGATATGTACAGGAATGCAATGTAGATAAATAAAAAAAGGACTGATAAGTCCTTTTTAATATATTGTATATTCAGTGTAAAACCGATTTATTCTCTGTCGAAACGGGCTAATTTTTTGTCCACCCATATTGTGGCAAATGGGAAAAATGCCGAGAGGAGAGCAAAAACAAAATCTTCGTCATCCCATTTGAATATTTTTCTCACCGGAAGACAAAGTAAAAGATATATAGTAAAAAAAAGACCATGAATGTTTCCGATGACAATAATAAAAATTGTGGGAAGCAATCCTTCGTCATCGTATCTTTTCCAGATCATGGCAACCCCATAAAGTAAAAAACAGGAAACTGCTTCAGCTACACAGATTTGCTTGAACCATTTAATGATTTTTTCCTGGGGATATTTTGAGAAAAATTTTTCGATGAAATTCATTTCGATTACTTATAATAAATTTTAAAAGAATATTTAATACCATTATATAGAATGGCTCGTTTTGAGAGGACAAATTTACTAGATTTTATAAAACTCTTAATCTTTTTTTCAAAGTAAGGAATAAACTGCTTATTGTATAGATTTATTATATGATGATCAAAGCTTTCCACTTTTAAAGTATTGTCATTCTCATCTACATATAACATAACTTTAGTAAAAGATTGATT
The DNA here is from genome assembly GCF_039645525.1 of Chryseobacterium sp. Chry.R1. Lineage (NCBI taxonomy): Bacteria > Pseudomonadati > Bacteroidota > Flavobacteriia > Flavobacteriales > Weeksellaceae > Chryseobacterium > Chryseobacterium sp. Chry.R1. The sequence continues at coordinate 543,182 of NZ_CP151793.1, read as the reverse complement.
CTTTTGTGAAGAATCTATGTATCCTTTTGGATACATGAAATTTTTGAAAAAAAAGGTATTGAGTAAAATATCAGCTAATTTAGGATCTCCTTTATAGATCCAATTTAAATTATCATTATATTCAAAAATTATAGAAGGATTTTTATTCACATGATCTAAAAGTGATTGTTTTACAATGTCCTCGATAAGATCTTTACCAAATTTTTTTTCTGTAAAGTAATTCATATATCGATGATAACATAAATTACTGGTGTAATGTGCTGGTATGTCGCTTCCGATAAAAGTTCCTCCCCAAATAATATTGTGCTTCTTTAAAGCTTGTTCGAGCTATTTCTTTGCTGGAAAATCATCTCCACCTGGTGCGATATGGTATATAAAATATTTATTTTCAATTTTTGAATCTTCAACTGCTTTAATTGAATCATTACTACATTGTTCATTATAATATTTTTGCCTTTCCTGAAATCTTTTTATGTATTCTATCTCTTTTTCCTTTCGTAAAGAATCTGCTATTTTAGTAGATGTATCCTGACCAAATAAAAAGGCTTGAGTGAGAAAAATGAAAAAAAAGATATAAAATTTCATATTTGTTACTTATAAAAACTACTACCATCCAAATATTCAAAAACCTCAGGAGGGAGCATAGGCCGCACATTTTTACCTTCCTTGATCATATGGCGAATTTCGGTTGCAGAAATTTCAATGACAGGGGCTTTGATAAAAGAAATATTTTCGTGTTGTACATACTCAGAATCTTTTTTCTCGCCTTCAAAAATTCTGGGGTAAACAATAATATGGTGATTCTTTAATAAAGTTTCGGAATTTTTCCATTTATGGAGGCCCTCCAAATTGTCCTGTCCCATAATCAAGCTGAATGAATGATCAGGGTATTTTTCATTGAGATACGTCAGAGTGTCAATAGTATAACTTGGCCTGGGTAAAGAAAACTCCACATTGGAAGCCCTCATGTTCGGGTAATTTTTAATAGCTGCCTGTACCATATCCAGTCGATTATGATCTTTAAGCAATGATTTTTTATCCTTAAAAGGATTTTGAGGACTTACAACAAACCATAATTCTTCCATATTTGAATTTTCCAGAATATAATTCGCAAGAATAAGATGTCCAATATGTATAGGATTGAAAGATCCGAAGAATAAACCGATTTTTTTCATTTTCATTTGCAGGTGTATATGAGATGCAAAGTATAGCGTTAAAGTTGTATTTTATCCTTAGTCCCTAAACTTCACATCCTTTATATTCAGGTAGTGTGTTACATTTCCTTTCCAGTGATTTTCTTCCAGAGTAAATGCGAGATCGAAATGCTTATTTCTGAAGTCTTCAGAAAATTGCCCCAATTTAAAACCAACGCATTCTATATTTCTACCGGTGGATTCCTGTTTAATATAAAATTTCACGTGGTTATTATCTTTCCCCATTGTTTTTATATAACCGGATAATTTCTGGTTTCTTAAAGTGAGGATGGGTTTCATATTATGTGGACCAAAGGGTGCAAGTTTTCTATGGAAATTTATAAACTCGCGGTTGATGTCATCAATTTCTATTTCAGAATCTATAATGATCGATGATTCTTTCTGGTGTTCCTGAATCTTTTCAGCGACCACCTTTTCGAATTTTTCCTTAAAGGCCTCGAATTTTGATTTTTCCATTGAAAGTCCAGCCGCAGCATGATGTCCTCCAAATTTCAAAAAGTACTCTGAGCACATATCCAACGCCTCATGAACATCGAAATCAGAAACTGATCTTGCGGAAGCAACCATTTCTCCGTTGTTACCATCTGTAAAAACCAAAGTGGGTTTATAATAAGTCTCAATGAGTCTGGATGCTACGATTCCGATAACACCTTTATTCCACTCAGGATGGTAAACAATCGTTGTCAGGTTGGTTTCCTGTTGCGATTCAATGATTTGATTAAGTGCCGAAAGCGTCGAGTTCATATCGAGTTCCCGTCTTTCATCATTCAGTCCCATAATGTCACTTACAATCTGATGCGCATGTTTCAGATTATCTGAAACCATAAGTTCTACAGCTGCTTTTCCATGAGAAATTCTACCGGCAGCATTGATCTTTGGAGCAATTTCAAAAACAATGTTTGAAATTTCAAAATGGGAAAGTTTATCTTCTGGAATTAAGAGTCTTAATCCTAAATTTCTTGTTTTTCGAAGGGTTTTTAGACCCATTTTGGCCAGAACCCTGTTTTCTCCGGTCATTGAGACAATATCTGCAGCAATAGAAATTGCAAGCAAATCGGTTAATTCAAACAGCTCCGAATCCGGTATTTTGTAGATTGTATTTAAACCCTGGCATAATTTAAAGCCAACTCCACACCCTGAAAGCTCTTTGAAAGGATATCTGCAATCACTTCTTTTAGGGTCTAATACGGCAACTGCATTAGGAATTTCTTCTCCTGGTAAGTGGTGGTCACAAATAATAAAATCAACGCCTAAATTCTGCGCATAATTAATCATATCAATTGCTTTGATCCCACAGTCCAGAGCTATAATCAAAGAAAATCCATTCTCCTTTGCAAAATCTATCCCTTCTGTTGAAATACCGTATCCCTCAGAGTTTCTGTCCGGAATATAATAATCAAGATATTTTTTCTGAACTATTTTGCTGAGGTATAAATACATCAGCGCAACAGCAGTTGTTCCATCTACATCATAATCTCCATAAACCAATATTTTTTCACCATTCTCGATAGCTGTTGCAATACGCTCTACAGCCTTTTGCATATCAGCCATTAAAAACGGACTATGTATATCAGTGAGATTGGGCTTAAAAAATTCTCTTGCCTTTTGATAATTGTCAATTCCTCTAAGAACGAGAAGTTTAGATTCAAAAGTTCCGAAACCAAGTGACGAACTTAATCTGTCTACAACTTCCTCATCGGGTTCAGGTCTGTAAATCCATTTTTGACTCATTTCACAAAAATAGGGAAAATATATTTTAAAAAGGAATGATGAACTGTTAATATAATAATATAAAACAAAGATTTTAAGTGACGTTAAAGACCTTTCAATTCTGATTTGTTATTAATATTTATCGAGTCGCTTTTTAGATGTTCAATAGGTTATTTGGAAAAGTTTTAGAGAAAAGTTAACATTTTTTTTGATTTTGTAAATCCAAAGATAATTGATTGTCGTAAATGATATTAAATAACTAAACACTTTAAAAATTAATATTATGAAAAAGACGATTAATGTTTCTAGCCAGGGAGCCACACTGGATACCGGTAGAAGAAATTTCTTGAAACTCGGCGGCATTGGACTTGCCATGGCAGGTCTTGCATTAGTAGGCTGTGATGATAATGATGATTTTCAAATGACAGATGACCAGGTATTCGACCTTGGTAAAGGCGATGTCGGGATATTGAATTATGCTTATGCTCTTGAGCAGCTCGAAGCAGATTTCTATACTAAAGTTGTTAACAGTTTTTATTCAGGTATTTCAACCATTGAAAAAGAATTATTTACTGACCTCTATCATCACGAATTAATCCATCGGGATTTCTTTAAAGCTGCAATATCAGGAATTACTGCTAATGTACTGCCAAAGCTTGAATTTCAATATCCGGGTGTGAATTTTAATAACAGAAGTTCAGTATTAGCTACTGCTAAGGCTTTGGAAGATACAGGTGTTGCTGCGTATAATGCAGCAGGAAAGTATATTACGGATCCTAATTATTTAGTAATTGCAGGGAAAATAGTTTCTGTGGAAGCAAGACATGCTTCTGCGATCAGAAATCTTATAAATCCCGGATCTGCTGATTTTTCAGGGGATGATGTGATTGATGCCAATGGATTGGATGTGGCAAAAGAGCCAAAAGATGTTGTAATGGCTGCAGGAGGATTTATAAAGACACCTTTTACCTGGAAAGAAAGAGGCATTAACTAAATTATTTACTTTTAAAAACGTACTATTATGAACATTCTTAAATTACTAGATAGATTTTCTGATGATAAATTCTTTACAACAGAAGCATCAAGATTAGAGACCATTACAAATCTTTCAGCATTTGGAAAAAAAGCTGCTATAGCTTCGGTTCCTCTGGGCTTAGGAGTCGCGATGTCAACTCCGGCGAAAGCTGAAAACCGAAATACGACACCAGTTACAGGAAGCTTTTTAAAAAGTGCTTTAACCGATGCATTACAACTGGCCCTGACGCTGGAATACTTAGAAAATGAATATTACAGTATTGGACTATCTACAGCAAGTTTAATTCCTAATGCTGACCGTACCGTTTTTATGCAAATTTCTAAACATGAATCTGCACATGTTGGTTTCTTGAAAAGTACATTAACTTCTTTGGGAGTTACACCCGCATCGAAACCTACTTTTGACTTTACGGCGGGAGGTAATTTTACTCCGTTTACAGATTATAATCAGTTTCTTGTTCTGGCGCAAGCCTTTGAGGATACTGGTGTTAGAGCCTATAAAGGACAGGCAGGAAATGTAATGTCTAATAAAGTAGTATTACAAGCTGCTTTACAAATTCACTCTGTAGAAGCCAGACATGCTTCGCAAGTAAGAAGAATGAGAGGAAATAAAGGGTGGATTGAACTGGCCAACGGAGGAAACATGCCGTCTGCAACAAACCCTGTGTACGCGGGTGAGGATAATACAAATCAAGCCGGATACAATACTTCAACTGCATTTGGAGCTGCAGCAGGTTCTGCTGCTTACGATGAAATTTTAAGTGGTAGTGATGCAACAGCAATTGCATCTTTATTTATTGTGTAGGTGATTTCTTAATATTAGGTGTGGATCCTTTTCTGAAATTTTTCAGAAAAGGATTTTTTTGTTGAAAAAAATCATATATTCGCCGGCCAAAAGGAAAATAAAATTAATATGAAAAGAATTGTTTTAAGCGTATGCTTACTGGGAGCTGTTCACGTATTTCAGGGACAAAAAATTAGTTTAGGAAAAATTACAGATGTTGCTTCTAAAGGAGCGAAGGCGCTCACTTTTACCAATGAAGATGCTGTAAAGTTATCTAAAGAATCTGTAGAATGGATGGATAAAAATAATCCTGTAGCCGGCCCTAAAGACCCATACACCATCAGACTGAATAAACTTTTCGGTAAACATAAATCACAAGATGGGCTTAATCTTAATTACAAAGTGTATAAAGTAAAAGACATTAATGCTTTTGCCTGTGCAGACGGAAGCGTTCGCGTGTTTTCTTCATTAATGGATATAATGACAGATGATGAACTGTTGGCGGTAATTGGACATGAAATCGGTCATGTTAAAAATCAGGATACTAAAGACGCTATTAAATCTGCTTATTTAAAGGCTGCGGCATTAGATGCTGCATCTTCAGCATCCTCTGCGGTAGCTACATTAAATGACAGCCAGATAGGGAAGATGGCTAATGCATTTATGGATGCTTCACACAGTAAAAAACAGGAATCTGAAGCAGATGTATACTCATACGATTTTATGAAAACGAATAAGTATAATGTCGTAGCAGAATATACAGCATTTAAAAAGTTGGCTTTGCTTTCCGAAGGAAGTACACAATCCGGTTTTCAAAAAATGTTTAATTCCCATCCAGATAGTGAAAAGCGCGCTCAGAATATTAAGAAAAGAGCAGAAAAGGATGGTCTATGGAAAGATCCTGGAACTGTCACGTTACCAACAACGAAACTTACTAAATAGTAAATACCTGAAAATAAAAAATCCTCAATTTATTTGAGGATTTTTTATTTATTTTCAAGTTGTCTTGATCAATTAAGAATACATTTTTTCTCTTAATTCCTTTACTTTTTTATCCGCAAGATAATCATCATAGCTCATCTCTCTATCGATAATTCCGTTAGGAGTTAATTCAATGATTCTGTTACAGACTGTTTGAAGCATTTCGTGGTCATGAGACGCCAGTAAAAGATTTCCTTTGAAATTAGATAAAGAGTTATTCAATGTTGTAATACTTTCCAGATCTAAGTGGTTGGTAGGTTCGTCTAACAATAGAATATTGGCTTTCTGAAGCATCATTCTACTGAACATACATCTCATTTTCTCACCTCCTGAAAGCACTTTACAAGATTTCAAAGCTTCGTCACCGGAGAATAGCATTCTTCCAAGGAATCCTCTTACGAATTCTTCATGGCGTTCCTCATCATTTTTAGTGAACTGTCTTAACCAGTCAACTAAGTTAATGTCTTCCTGGAAAAAGTCAGTATTATCGAGAGGCATATAAGATTGAGAAGTAGTAATTCCCCAATTGAATGTTCCTTTGTCTGGTTGTGATTCCCCAGCCAATACCTGGAAAAACTCAGTTATAGCCAATGAATTTTTTGAAAGAACTGCAACTTTATCTCCTTTTTTAAGGTTTAAATTGATATCAGAAAAAAGAAGTTCTCCATCTTTAGATTTTTCAAGACCCTTTACTTCAAGAATCTGATCTCCGGCTTCTCTTTCCATTTCAAAAATAATCGCAGGATATCTTCTGGAAGAAGGCTTGATATCATCAATATTCAGTTTGTCAATCATTTTCTTTCTTGCTGTAGCTTGTTTTGCTTTTGCTACGTTTGAACTGAATCTTGCGATGAAATCCTGAAGTTCCTTCTTCTTTTCCTCTGCTTTTTTATTTGCCTGAGCTCTCTGTCTTGTTGCCAACTGAGACGCCTGATACCAGAAAGAATAGTTACCGGTATAAAGATTAAGTTTTGCATAGTCTAAATCTCCGATGTGCGTACATACGGTGTCTAAGAAGTGACGGTCGTGAGAAACAACAATAACGGTGTTTTCATAATCAGCCAGGAAATTTTCAAGCCATGCGATAGTGTCGATGTCAAGGTCATTGGTAGGCTCATCGAGAATTAAAACATCAGGATTTCCAAATAATGCCTGAGCTAAAAGAACTTTTACTTTGTCTTTGTTTTCTAGTTCACTCATCATCTGCCAATGCATATCATCCTTGATTCCTACGTTAGAAAGCATTGTTTGCGCATCAGATTCTGAATTCCATCCTCCCATTTCATCATAGATAACACCAAGCTCTCCAGCTTTGATACCATCTTCATCAGAGAAATCTTCTTTTGCGTATAACGCATCCATTTCCGCTTTTATCTCGAATAACTTTTTGTTACCTCTTAATACTGTTTCAAGGACATTATATTGGTCGTATGCAAAGTGATCCTGCTCTAAAACAGACATTCTTTTTCCAGGCTCTAATGATACACTTCCTGTGGTTGGGTCTTGTTTTCCGGTTAATATTTTAAGGAATGTTGATTTTCCTGCACCATTAGCTCCGATAATCCCATAACAATTTCCTTTAGTAAACATAATGTTTACCTCGTCAAAAAGAACTCTTTTCCCGAATTGTAAAGATAAGTTAGATACTGTTAACATATAGTTTTGTAAATTTGGCGCAAAAATACGAAAAGAATTTGGGTAATTTATAATAATGTAATAGTCAAGTTTTTAAATGAAAGGTATTTTTGTATATTTCATAAAGAAATTTTAATATAATGAAGATCGAGAAAACAGTTAACATATTAAACAGAAGAGCCCGTTTTGAATACGAAATCATTGAAGAAATTGAAGCTGGAATGGTTTTAACAGGCACAGAAATAAAATCTTTACGTTCTTCAAAAGCATCTATCGCAGAATCCTTCTGTCAGTTTATTGATGGGGAATTGTACATCATTAACATGATGATTGATGAGTACAGATTAGGCACTTTTTACAATCATAAAACAAAAAGGGAACGGAAATTGCTCTTGCACAAAAAAGAATTACAAAAATTCGAGAAAAAGTTAAAAGATGCAGGGAACACAATTATACCTTTGAAGTTATATATTACGGATAAGGGAAAAGCTAAGGTCTTAATAGCCCTTGCAAGAGGGAAAAAGCTTTTTGATAAAAGGGAAGCGATAAAAGATAGAGAAAATAAACGAACCCTGGATAGAATATTAAAGAAAAGTTAAAAATCATTCAAAAAACTTTGTATATAAAGAAAAATTATATTTATTTTGCAATATCAATTATTTAATCATTTAATTCTATGAAAAATCTAAAATTAGGAATTTCAGCATTGGCACTTACTGTTGCTTCTACTGTATTCGCACAGACTACCAACAATCCGTGGATGATCGGAGTTGGTGCTCATGCGGAAAATCATACAGCTCAGAGAAACAACTTCAGTAATACTTTTGCTGCAAGAAATTTAACAAAGACTTTGTTCAATATGAACAACTTCTCTATTACGCCTCCATTATCTAAACTTACTGTAGCAAGAAATATCGGTAAAGGTTTAGTAATCGACTGGCAGACTTCAGTAGGGAACGTTGACAATAAGAGATTCAACAGCGGGAAAGAATTTTTCCTAATGACTGGTCTTGGTTTCCAAGCTAAGGCAGCGGGTCTTTTATGGAACGAGGAGTCTTGGTTTGATCCATACTTAAGAGTAGGTGCGAACTATTTAAGACATGATTATACTGCATTAACTTTCCCAAGAACTGACGCTAACGGTTATGTTATCAGTAACGGGGATAACGGTAATGAAAACGGTAAAGCTAACTTCTTTACAGTTTCTACTGGTGCTGGTATCAACTTCTGGGTAACTAAAAACTTCGGTTTAGGTGTTCAAGGAGATTATGTTTCAACTCCAGGTGATAAATCTACAGTTGCAAACTTCTGGCAAGCTTCTGCATCTTTGAACTTTAGATTTGGTAACAGAGATAGAGATAAAGATGGTATCTTAGATAAAGACGATCTTTGTCCTGATACTCCAGGTTTACCAGAATTCCAAGGATGTCCTGATACTGACGGTGATGGAGTTCCAGATAAAGACGATCAATGTCCAGATGTAGCAGGACCAGTTGAAAACAACGGTTGTCCTTGGCCAGATACAGATGGTGACGGTGTTATCGACAAAGATGATGCTTGTCCTACAGTAGCAGGTCCAGCTGAAAACAACGGTTGTCCTTGGCCAGATACAGATGGTGACGGTATCCTTGATAAAGATGATGCTTGTCCTACAGTTCCTGGATTACCAGAATACAACGGATGTCCTAAGCCTAAAGATGTAATCGCAAAAGAAGCTACAGGTGCTCTTAAAGATATCTTGTTTGATTTCAACAAAGCGACTATCAGACCTGAATCTAGCGCTAAATTAGATCAAGCTGCAACAATCATTAAGCAATCTAACGACGGAACATTCTTAGTAACTGGTCACACAGATAAGAAAGGTGCTGATGCTTACAACTTGAAACTTTCTAGACAAAGAGCTGCTTCTGTAGTTGCTGCTTTAGAATCAAGAGGTGTTAGCGGAACTCAATTGAAATCTGTAGGTGTAGGTGAAAGAGATGCTACTGTATCTGAAAAAGCATCTGATGCTGAAAGAATGGTAGACAGAAAAGTAGTTGTAGAAGCTGTTAACGGTGCTGCTTGGGATGCACTTAAGAAATCTGATCTAGAAGTTGTAGAGAAGAAGACTGTAGTGAAGAAAGGTAAAGCTCCAGCTAAAAGAAAAGCTCCAGCTAAAAAAAGAAAATAATTAATTTTTCTAAATAATTAATACCTCCAAATTTTTTGGAGGTATTTTTTTTTCGTTGACTTTTAAGTAATTTTGTTCAAAATTTAAAAATAAAAATGGGAAGAGCGTTTGAATATAGAAAAGCTTCGAAAATGGCGCGTTGGGATAAAATGGCCAAGACTTTCTCTAAAATTGGTAAAGATATAGCGTTAGCAGTAAAAGCAGGTGGAGCAGACCCGGAATCAAATCCGGCGTTAAGAAGATGCATCCAGAATGCCAAAGGTGCAAATATGCCGAAAGATAACGTGGAAAGAGCAATCAAAAAAGCAAGTGGAGCTGATGCTGAAAACTATGAAGAGGTAACATACGAAGGGTATGGACAAGGAGGAGTTGCTTTCTTTGTAGAATGTACTACAAATAATACGACAAGAACGGTAGCGAATGTAAGAGCTGTCTTTAATAAATTTGATGGTAACCTGGGGAAAAACGGGGAACTGGCCTTTATCTTCGATAGAAAAGGGATCTTTTACATCGATCCGAGCCAGGTAAAAATGGATTGGGATGAATTTGAAATGGAGATGATTGATGGTGGTGCAGAAGATATTGATAAAGATGATGAAGAAATAATGATCACTACTGCATTTGAAGATTTCGGTTCTTTATCTCATAAATTAGATGAACTAAAAATTGAAGTTAAAAGTGCAGAGCTTCAAAGAATTCCAAACAATACAAAAGAAGTTACTGAAGAGCAGTTTAAAGCCAATATGAAAATGCTTGATCGCTTTGAGGAAGATGATGATGTACAAAATGTTTATCATAACATGGAAATTACAGAGGAGCTCATGAACTCTTTGTAAAAAAATAATATAACATTCATATACAGTTAACTTTCAATTAGTTTCTTTGCATAAAACTATGAAAAGAAACGTTGAATTAGTTGTTATTTCGGATGTGCATTTGGGAACTTATGGATGTAAGGCTAAAGAATTGTTAAGATATCTGAATTCTATTCAACCGAAAATTCTGGTTTTGAATGGTGATATCATTGACATCTGGCAATTCAAAAAGTCTTACTTCCCTAAACCTCATTTGAAGGTAATTAAAAAGATTCTCTCATTTGCAACAAAAAATACCAAGGTATATTACATTACCGGAAATCATGACGAGATGTTCCGAAAGTTTACCGATTTCGAATTAGGTAAACTTAAGGTCTGCAACAAAATCTGTCTTGATATTGATAAAAAGAAAACATGGATCTTTCATGGTGATGTATTTGATGCATCTGTTCAACATTCTAAATGGATCGCAAAACTAGGCGGAAAAGGATATGATTTGCTAATCATGATCAATAACGTCGTTAATTGGATCCTGGAAAAAATGGGTAGGGAAAAATACTCATTCTCCAAAAAAATCAAAAATAACGTAAAAAAGGCGGTAAAGTATATTGGTGACTTTGAACTTACGGCTTCTGAACTTGCAATAGATAATCATTACGACTTTGTCATATGTGGTCACATCCATCAGCCTCAAATTCGTAAGGTTACCAATAAAAAAGGCGCTTGCACTTATCTTAATTCCGGAGACTGGATAGAGAACTTATCAGCTTTGGAGTACCATGATAAAGAATGGAAGATCTTTTACTATGACGAGCATAAACACTTGCTGCAGGACGATGAAACAGATGAAATTCAGGATCTTGATACCAACGAACTTCTTAAAATTGTAACTAACTTTTCTGAATGAAAATCTTATATGCGTTTCAAGGCACAGGTAACGGACATGTTGCAAGGGCTCAGGAGATCATTCCTATATTAAAAAAATATGCTTCGGTTGATACTTTAATCAGTGGTCATCAATCGCAATTAAAGGCTGATTTTGACATTAACTTTCAATATAAAGGGATTTCCTTACTCTATAACAAAACAGGTGGTTTATCCTATCGAAAAACATTTACTGAAAATAAATTTATTCAGGCGGCAAAAACAATCAATGATCTGGAACTAAAGCAGTACGATCTCATCATTAATGACTATGAACCGTTAACGGGGTGGGCAAGCAAGCTAAAGAATCTTCCGATGATTGAGCTTAGTCATCAGGCTTCGATGAGTTTTGCTGAAACTCCAAAACCTAAAAAAAGAGATTTCCTGGGTGAACTTATTTTGAAGTATTATGTACCCAGTGAAAGAAGGATTGGTTTTCATTTTGAAAATTATCATCCACAAATAAAAAAGCCGGTCATAAGACATAAAATACGAAATCTTAATCCTGATAAAAAAGGATACTACCTGGTTTATTTACCAAGCTTTTCTGATGAAAATATTATTAAAGTATTAAAACAAATTCCTGTGCAGTGGAAGGTTTTTTCCAAGTACAGCAAAGTGAGGCTTAAAATAAAAAATGTTGAAATATTCCCCATCGATGAAAAGGAATACCTGACCTGTTTTGAAAATTGTGATGGTATTTTATGTAATGCAGGTTTTGAAGCTCCGGCTGAAGCTCTCTTTATGGATAAAAAGTTGTTTGTTATTCCAATTCATAATCAATATGAGCAGGAGTGCAATGCCTGTGCTCTGGATAAGATGGGAATTCCCAATTCTAAAGTATTAAAGCTTGGGGAAATAATGGAATGGGTAGCTTCAGATCATCACATTAAAGTAGATTACCCTGATGATATTGAACAAATACTGTTAAATGAGGTTTTAATTCTTTAAAAAAATATCATCTACATCATTCATTCTCATCATTACTGATCTGGCATAAGAACAATGAGGATACACTTTCCAATTGTTTTCTCTTGCGAATCTGATGGCCTCTTCTACGAGATATTTTCCCATTCCCCTACCTTCAAATTCAGGATGCACTAAAACAAAGGATATAATGAATTTGTTTTCTTCCGGGAAGATGGTATAGGTCAGTCTGCCAATTTCTGTAAGTTCATTGTTTAGTGTAAGAACTCCTCCGTTTCCGGATTTATTGTTTTCAAATTTCATAATTAAAAGCTTAGTATTGTATCACGTGCAAAAACTGCACCGACTTAGATTCGAGTGTAATCTATGGACAAAGATAATTCCAAACAGAAATTCTAATTATCTTTTCCTGTATAATAGTTATAATCTTTGATAATAACATTGATAAACTGTCTTTCCGTCATTTTTACAGGATCAACTTCCAGTTTCAAAATATTCTTGATCTTGTCGGAAAGCTTACTGATGATTTGCCGGTCATCTACTCTTAAGGCCTTTGTGTAATTATCTTTAATAATTCTCATATCATTATCACTTAATGCAATAACCTGAGGGAATGAAGGAACATAATCCTCCTGTATGTTTTCCAGGATAGTTTGAGAAATATTAATGCTATTTTTTAATGAAATAACAGCTGTGCCTGATGCGATATCCCCGAGGCGCTGATTATTTTTAGAAACAATCATGGAAATTAATCCGATAACACCCGCAAAAGATGTGTCTATTATCCTGAATACCCAACGGATCAGATAATCTCCAAAACCAGCCTGGTATCCGTCGATTTTTACCACACGGATTTTCATTACTTTTTTTCCGGGAGTCTGTCCTTCCATTAAGCTTTCCAAAACCAAAGGATAGATGTAAATGGGAAATGTGATGGCAATATAAATAGCCATCTGAGACCATTGATCAAGGCCGTTTAATAAATACCCCAAATCAAGAAAATTGAAAAATACATAGAAAGTAACGACTGCATAAGCGACTTTGATCAGGAGATCTATAATAAATGCAAGCATTCTTTCTCCAACACTGGCAATGTTGAAATTAATATTTACATTTTGTGAGGTATTAATCGCAATTTGAGACATATTTTTTATTATTTTAGCCTTTAGATTATGAGAGAAGTTTATTTCATAAAACAAAATAAAGAAAAATGGTTGGGAATTGAACAGGTTATTCAAGGGAAAATAAAAAAAAATCCGGATGACCTGTCATCGTTGTATATCAACCTCATTAATGATCTTTCTTTTGCTCAGACTTATTATCCTAAAAGTAATACTACGGTTTATTTAAATCATCTTTCTTCACAGATATTCCAGAAAATTTACAAAACAAAAAGGGTAGAGGAAAACAGAGTCCTTTATTTCTTCAAAACAGAGGTTCCTTTGTTAGTGTATCAATACAAAAGATATTTGCTCTACGCGTTTTTGTTTTTTGCATTGTTTACTTCAATAGGAGTCCTTTCAGCAATTTATGATAAGGATTTTGTAAATATAATTCTGGGTGAAAGTTATGTGAATGAAACAATAGAGAATATTAAGAAAGGAAATGCGGTTGGTGTCTATCAAAGTGGTTCTACATGGGGAAGTACCATTGGGATTATCTTTAATAACATTGGGGTAGGTGCTAAATTGTATATTTACGGAGTTTTTGGAGGAGTAGGTACACTGTATGCATTACTTTCAAACAGTGTGATGCTCGGATCCTTCCAGTACTTCTTTTATGACTATGGGGCACTTAAGGATAGTGCAAGAGGAATATGGTTACACGGTGTTTTTGAAATTTTCGCAATGGTTGTTGAAGCTATGTGCGGATTAATTCTCGGGGCATCAATTTTATTTCCAAGAACCCTGTCGAGATTCAACTCATTTAAAAATGGATTTAAAGATTCCTTCAAAATATTTTTAAGTACAATTCCTTTTACCATTTGTGCGGGAATTATTGAAGGCTATGTTACAAGGCATGCTTTAAAAATGCCATTAGCTTTAAATTTAATTATTATCCTAGGTTCGCTAACGGTTATCGGATATTATTATTTTATTTATCCATCCGTTGTCAATAAAAAAATTAAAAACACAGATGATGCAGCTATATAAAAAAAGAGATTTCGGGACCTTTATCAGTGATAGTTTTAATTTTTTCAAATTATATGGAAAGAATTATTTCAAAAACTATATTTTGCTGAATGGTTTGTTGCTGATTTTAATGACTACCATTTTTGTTTTTGGATACAGGGAACTGTTTTCCCAGATATTCGGGTCAAACGTGAATGGTAACAGTTACTATTTTCAGCAATATTTTGAAGATAATGCAGGGATGTTAATTGTTGTTTGCTTGCTTACGTTTCTGCTTTTTTTTATCCTGGTGATTGTCAATTATCTTTATCCTGTTTTTTATCTGAAAAGACTTTCAAAGGGCGAAGAAAAAATAAGGACGGATGATATTCTCAGCGATTTTAAAAATAACGCAGGAAGAATTGGTACACTTTGCCTGGGAATGGTATTTATTGTAACTCCCCTGGCTTTGATTATGATCGGCATCTCATACGCATTGATACTAATTATCATCGGATTATTTATTATGTTGCTGGTGTATCCGACATTGTTTAATGTTGTTACATTTTTGATGTATGATTATTTTAATAGTGGCCGCGGTTTTTTTGAGAGTTTAAGTTATTCGATAAGATCACAGTTTTCTTATACCAACGGAAGGGAAAAATCTCCTTACTGGAAGTATTGGGGAGCCACAACGATCATTTTTCTTATCATGTATACCATAACCACCATTTTCACATTTATTCCCATGATATTTTTCTACAGTTCAATTCTTACTTCAGCTCCTGATGGAAATTTTGAACAAAACCCCTTTCAGGGAGCCATGGGAGTGCTTTTTTTTGTGATATATGGGATTTCCATGCTGCTTTCATTTTTTCTTTCAAATATTATGTATATCAATTCTGGATTGATGTATTACGATAGCAGGACAGATCTGCATCAGAAGGTGGAACTTGCAGAAATAGAAACCATCGGTAATAATGAATAAAATTGTTTTTTTCTTACTGATCTTTTTCTCAACAGGATTCGTGTATGCTCAGGATGACATTGAATTGCCGCCGGAAGCATATGTTGAAGATTCTTTGAGTACAGGGCATTATAAAAATATGTACCGTGCAGATTCGGTATTGATAGAGCACCCGGTTTCTGAAAATACGGTTTATCCTAAAAAATTCAGGGAAAATCTTAAGTCAAGATACAAAGGAAATGAGTTTGATTACACAACGATAAAACCCAGGGAATCTTTCTGGCAAAAACTGCAACGGAAAATAGCAAGAATTCTTGAGGGTATTTTCGGTGAGAATACTTTTGGAACCTCTGCAAAGGTTACCACTATTGTGATGCGTTTATTTGCCATTCTACTTATAGGTTTTCTGCTATATTCTATTGTCAGGTATCTCATAAGTAAAGACGGCAACTTCTTCTTTGGGAAAAAGAATAAAAAAGTAAATATCAATGAAGAAGAATTGCATGAAAATATCCATGAAATCAATTTTCCCGAGAGCATTGCAAAATTTGAAGTAACAGGAGATTACCGTTCCGCAGTACGTTATCAGTTTTTATACGTTCTTAAAAAGTTGAGCGATAAAAAGCTTATCATCTGGAATCCTGAGAAGACGAATAAAGATTATGCGACAGAGCTTAAAGCAGATTACCTGAAAAAAGAATTTTCAAACCTTTCCTATATATTTGATTATGTATGGTATGGTGAATTTAGTATTACCGAACAGGATTATTTGAAATTTAAAAATCAATATCAGACATTTAAGCCATAATAAAATCTTTAAAAATGAATAAAACTTTCAAAATATATGCTGTAATTTTCATCATTATCATGGTGATTCTGGCATTGCTTGAAGTTAATAAAAAGGAAGTTACAGACTGGCGAAAGAACTTTGATCCAAATGAAAAATCACCTTTTGGGTTATTTGTATTTAACAAAGAGTCTAAAGATCTTTTTAAAAATCAGCTTAAGAAAATAGCTGAAACACCATATGAATATTATAATGAGAATAAAAAGCAGGCTCATAATATTTTAATAATAGAAAAAGAAATTGACAGGGAATCCTGGCGCAGTATCTTGAATGAAGTCTCCAAAGGATCGGATGCTATGTTGATTGCAGGCAGGATACCAAAAGAAATTTCTGATAGTATAGGCTTTTATGCTTCTCAAATCTCTTTTGAAGATCAGAATGTGTTAAAGCTTACAGATAAGAAATATCAGAATGATTTTATTAACTTAGATAAATTTCCGTCTGGAAGAGGATTTTCTTATGTTAAACCCGGTGTTGAGATACTAGGAAAGACTGTTGAAAAGAATAACACGGATCAGGCAAATTTTATAAAAGTAAAGTTGGGAAAGGGAAATATTTTCGTTCATAGTGAGCCCCTTTTTCTCACCAACTATTATCTTCTGAAACCTGGAAATATAAAATATGCACAGGATGTTTTTTCGTATCTTAACGATAAAGAAACCGTTTGGTTTGTGGAAGCTGCAGATGCCAAGGCTTCTTCACGCTTTTTTATGAGATTTATTCTGTCAAAACCAGCGCTGAAATATGCATGGTGGGTATTTTTAGGAGGGATGATCTTATTTATTTTTTTCAATGCGAAAAGGAAACAGAGAATTGTTCCTGTAATAGAACCTCTGAAAAATACTTCTGTGGAATTTGTGAAAAGTATCGGAAATCTTTATCTGCAGGAAGGTGATTTTCATGATATGATGGCTAAAAAAGCCCAATATTTCCTGAATAAAGTTAGAATGGATCTTCTTATAGATACCCAGAATCTCGATAATGAGTTTGCAAAGAAACTGCAATTGAAAACAGGGAAAAATATAGAGGTAATTACCGAAGCTATTGCTCTTATCCGGAAAGCTCAGGATCCTTATGCGAGTGTAATGAAAGAAGATCTCACCAGAATGAATACGATCCTGGATGAAATAATACGATAAATAATATAACGATGTAGTAACTGTGGTTACGGATACATTGACAAATGATAAATTAAATTGTATGGAAAACCTTGAGAACGAAAATTTAGAAAATCAAAGTTCTATAAATCTTGATAAAGAAGAAAACGATTTTCAATCGAGAATCGATATGATTGAACTCCGTGTGAGTTTAGAAAAAGTAAAAGCCGAAATAAGTAAGGTGATTGTGGGGCAGGAGAGTATGATAGAACATCTTTTGGCAGCGCTCCTTTCAAATGGACATGTTCTCATTGAGGGAGTTCCAGGAGTTGCAAAAACCATTACAGCAAAGTTGCTGGCAAAAACTATTGATGTAAATTTCAGCAGAATACAATTTACCCCTGATCTGATGCCTTCGGATATTTTAGGGACTTCAGTATTCAGCGTGAAAAATTCGGAGTTTGAGTTTAAAAAAGGACCTATTTTCTCCAATTTTATTTTAATTGATGAGATCAACAGGTCTCCGGCAAAAACACAAGCTGCCTTGTTTGAAGTAATGGAAGAAAGGCAGATTACAATGGACGGTATCCGATATACGATGGAGGAGCCGTTTTTAGTCGTTGCTACACAAAATCCGATTGAGCACGAAGGAACATACAGGCTTCCGGAAGCACAGTTAGACCGGTTTTTATTTAAAATAAATGTTGGGTATCCTAATCTTGAACAGGAAGTTCTGATTATTAAGAATCAACATGAAAGCAGGACCGAAGATAAAACAGAAGCAGTAGGACGAGTTATCACCTCGCAGCAATTAAAAAACTATCAGCAGTTGGTGAAAGAGATCATTGTAGAAGCACAGCTGATGGAGTATATTGCTAAAATCATTGTTAATACAAGAGAAAATCAGTTTTTATATTTAGGAGCCTCACCAAGGGCAAGTTTAGCCTTACTTACGGCATCTAAAGCCTTTGCGGCTTTAAGGGGGCGGGATTTTGTAACTCCGGAAGATATCAAAGAAGCCAGTTATGCAGTGCTGAGACACAGAGTAATTGTTTCGCCGGAAAGAGAAATGGAAGGTTTAAGTGCTGACGAAATAATCAGACAGATTCTGGAGGGAATAGAAATTCCAAGATAAATAATAAGTGATATTATAAAATTTCAAAATGTTGAAGAGATTAATAGATTCCTTGTAGTGGATTTATAAGGCTGCCATAAAATCTGTTATCCACAACCTGAAAAATGAGAAACTTATACATTAATAATCGCTTTTTCTTTACGCTCATTGGAGTGGGGATACTTTATGTTCTGGCTTTTTTCTTTCCAATTTTTATTTATGTAGCTCATATTGTGCTCTTGCTTTGCTTTTTGGCTGCAATGGTAGATTATCTTTTACTTTTTAATCAAAAAGAAGGTGTTTTAGCACAAAGGATCTTACCTGAAAAGTTATCAAATGGTGATGAGAATCCAATAAAAATTGATATTAAAAATAATTATGGTTTTAAGATCAATACTAAAATCATCGATGAAATTCCATTTCAGTTTCAGAAAAGGGATTTTTTAATTCGAAAAGAAATTGATCCCGGCAGAAATGCATTCTTTCAATATATTCTTGAGCCTAAAGAAAGAGGTGAATATAATTTTGGTAGCTTAAATGTTTATACTTCTTCTCCGATAGGTTTTGTTTCGAAAAGATATAGATTCCAGAAAAATGCAAATTTAGCGGCATATCCTTCTTTTGTTCATTTACGGAAATATGAATTAATGGCTCTTCAAAGTGAATTCTTATTGGGGGGTATCAAAAAAATCAGAAAGCTCGGCCATACCATGGAGTTTGAGCAGATCAAGGATTATGTTCCCGGGGATGATATCAGGACAATCAATTGGAAGGCTACATCAAAGACCAATCGTTTGATGGTTAATCAGTTTCAGGATGAAAAATCTCAAAGGATTTTCATGCTGATTGATACTGGACGAACCATGAAAATGCCATTTAAAGAGTTAAGTCTTCTTGACTATTCTATCAATGCGACAATGGCCCTGTCTCATATTATATTAAAAAAAGGAGATCGGGCAGGGATGATGACATTCTCTAAAAAAACTGAAAACAAGATAGCTGCAGAAAACAAATCCGGTCAGCTAAAGAAAATTTCGGAATCACTTTATAATATAAAAACCAATTTTTTTGAAAGTGATTTTAACCGCCTTTATCAGGATGTAAAATATTCAATCAACCAAAGAAGCCTGATTTTACTTTTTACAAATTTTGAAACGCTGGATGGTTTGAACAGGCAGTTAAAATACTTGCGTGGCATTGCAAAAAATCATTTGTTGGTCGTTGTATTTTTTAAGAATTCGGAACTCCAGACTTTAATTCATAAGAATCCGGAGAGTATGCAGGAGATTTATGATGAAGTTATTGCTGAAAAATTTGAATTTGAAAAAAAACTAATCATACAGGAACTTCGAAAGTATGGTATTTATACAGTGTATACCCTTCCTGAAAATTTAAATATTGACGTTATCAATAAATATCTTGAGATCAAAGCAAGAGGAATTTTATAATTTTGCATAGATAACTTTAATACATCATAGATTAATTCTAGGATTTAATAATATAAACAGAACAATGAAAATAACACTTAATAGAATAAACGATGACTTTTTGTTTGAATGTACAAATTCCCAAGGGAATTCCATTCTTTTGGATAATACTTCGCAGCCTGGAGCTAAAGGAGTTTCTCCCATGGAAAGTGTTTTAATGGCAGTTGCAGGATGTAGTGGAATAGACGTCGTGTCCATATTAAAAAAACAAAGACAGGATATCACAGGTTTTAAAGCAGAAGTAGAAGGAGAGAGAGTCCCTGTCGATGATGCTAAGCCTTTTAAATCAATTAAAGTTCAGTTTTTTTTGGAAGGTAACATCGACCCTGCTAAGGCTTTTAAAGCAGCGCAGTTATCATTTGATAAATACTGTTCTGTTTCTAAAACTTTGGAGCCTAACGTAGAAATCGGTTATGATGTATTTGTAAATGGGGAAAAAATTTAAGGATGTTATAAACAAAATAAAAAAGCCGGATTGTTAAAATCCGGCTTTATGCTTATTATGTGTTGTTGAGGGTATTTTCTTTCTTTAAGATTTAAACATTGAGTTTCATTTTCTTAAAGGTTAACGATGTAAATATATGAAATATTTATCAATAATCTATTATAATTATTATTTTTGTTGCTTGTTTTAGTTTATGGCTAAAATTAAGGCATCAATGATGTTCAATACTAAAGGTTAATTAATTGATAAAAAAAATGTACCACTTAAGAAAGTGGTACATTTTTATTCTATCTCGGTTTCATCAGTTTAGCGACCGTTGCCGTCCATCCTGTTTGATGTGAGGCGCCAACTCCACGTCCGTTATCTCCGTGAAAATATTCATAAAAGGTGATATAATCTTTGAAATGCTCATCGTGATTAAACTTATTGTTTCCCCCATTAAAAGCTCTTTGTCCCTGTTCATCTTTAAGGAATATAGAACATAGCCTGTTACTGATATTTTGTGCTACTTCATCCAGATTCCTTTTATCTCCGCTTCCTGTCGGTAATTCCACTTTCAGGCTGTTTCCATAATAGAAATGAAAACGCTGCAGACTTTCGACAATCAAAAAGTTAATAGGGAACCAGATCGGGCCTCTCCAGTTACTATTTCCTCCAAACATTCTGCTGTCACTTTCTGCGGGGGTATAATAAACCACATTTTCTGTCCCATGAACAGAGAAAATAAAAGGATTTTCTTCATATACTTTAGACATGGCCCTGATCCCATAAGAACTTAAAAATTCTTTTTCATCCAGCATTCTTGTCAAGACTTTTGTTAGTCTGTTTTTACGAAGGATACTCATTAAATGTTTTCTGCCATGACCTTCTTCATCCCAATGGGAAACCAGTTTCGTAAGTTCCGGCTTATTTTTCAGCACCCATTCCATTCTTATTTTAAAGTTGGGCATTTTTTCCAATAATCCGTGATCAATAATCTCCACAGCAAATAAAGGAATAAGCCCGACAATACTTCTTAAACGAAGCGTAACACTTTCGCCGTTCCCAAGTTGTAGTACATCATAGAAAAAACCATCTTCTTCATTCCAAAGGCCTTCTTTTCCATCACCCATGTTTTCCATCGCTTCCGCGATGTAAAGATAATGCTCAAAAAACTTAATGGCCATGTCTTCATATACCTGATAGTATTGGGCAAGTTCCATTGCAATTCTCATCATATTCAATGCATACATTGCCATCCAGCTTGTACCGTCCGCCTGTTCAAGATGCTCACCGTCTTTAAGTTCCATATTACGATCGAAAGCTCCGATATTATCAAGACCTAGAAAACCACCGCCGAAAATATTTTTACCGTTTTTATCCTTACGGTTTACCCACCAGGTAAAGTTCAAAAGTAATTTTTGAAAAACCTTTTCCAGAAACAGGAGATCCGGTTTTCCATTGGTCTTCTCATCAATCTTAAATACCCTGAAACAAGACCAAGCATGGACAGGTGGATTTACATCACTTAAGTTCCATTCATACGCCGGAAGTTGTCCATTAGGATGCATATACCACTCTTTGGTTAACAAGAGAAGTTGGTTTTTTGCAAACTGGGCATCAATTAATGCATAGGGAACGCAGTGAAAAGCGAGATCCCAGGTAGCATACCATGGGTATTCCCATTTGTCAGGCATTGAAATAATGTCCTTATTGTGCATGTGGTTCCACTCTGTATTTCTTACATAGTGGTTGAAATCCCTCGGTGCATCAAAATTAGGATCACCCTTAAGCCATTTCCCAACATTATAATGATAAAATTGTTTGTTCCATAACAGCCCCGCGAAAGCCTGACGTTGAACATTTCTTTCGTCATCATTCGTTACATCGTGCTGAACTTCTTCATAGAATTCGTTGGCCTCAGCAATCCGGGTGTTGAAAATCTCATCAAAATGATGAAATGGTTCATCGGTGTCGTTTGGCGACAGCCTGAAATCAAAGGTTTTTGATTGTCCCCCACCAATAATTTCTTCAATCACAAAAGCGGCTTTTGAGCCTCTTTTTTCCGGATTAACGGTATTGGAGTTATGAATAATGTGATCGTTTATACCATCCTTGAAATAGGTGTTATCTGTTAAAGGAGCTCCGTATAATTTCGGTGTATTGGTTTCATTATCACAAAAGAGACTTTTGGCACCGGTGTTTCTTGAATAGAATTTTTTGATGGAAATACTATCATGGTTAATATCAATACAGCCGTCGTATGAGGCGTTTAGCTGCCCCTTATAAGTATTATATCCCCATTTCCAGTTGTTACGGAACCAGGCTGTTGGAGCGACAACAATAGGTGCATCGTTTTGGCTCCTGTTACAAACTGTGATACGGACTAAAAAATCGTCAGCATCTGCTTTACAGTATTCGATGAAAATATCAAAATATTCATCATTATCAAAGATTCCGGTATCAAAGATTTCAAATTCAGCTTCCTTTTTGCTTCGTCTGCCGTTTTCAGATAGCAGGTGATCATAAGGAAATTCATGGATCGGATATTTATACACCATCTTCATATAACTATGGGTAGGCGTGTTGTCCAGATAGTAAAAGATCTCTTTGATATCTTCACCATGATTGCCCTGGGGATTACTCAATCCGAAAAAACGTTCTTTGATCATTTTGTCCTTTTTGTTCCAAAATGAAAGAGCGAAACAAAAAAGCTGTTTGGTGTCCGATATTCCGGCAATCCCTTCTTCACCCCAACGGTAGGCATAACTTTCAGCTTTATCATGATTGGTGAAATTCCACGCATTGCCATTGGGACTATAATCCTCACGAACATTACCCCATTGTCTGTTGCTTACATAAGGCCCCCAGTTTTTCCATTTTATATCCTGTAATCTTTGTTTTTCTGCAGTCATAGTTCATCATTTTTCACTACGAAGGTAATTTTTTTGAAAAATAATTCCAATTTTTTCTATCTGAATAATTCTTAACACATCCTTGTAACTATAATGATTACAGGGATTTTCAGAATAAATTAATTTTTTCATGAAAAAATTAAATAAAATATTATATCTTTGCACCATTCGATCATTCAAATATTGAAAATGTTATCAAGAAAGGTTGAGGGATTAGACCCGATGAAACCTTAGCAACCCTTTGTGCAAGCGAAGAAGGTGCTACGTTCTACCAAATTATTTTTTGGACAGATAACTTACTGAGTTTTTCAGCCAT
Source organism: Chryseobacterium sp. Chry.R1 (assembly GCF_039645525.1). Lineage (NCBI taxonomy): Bacteria > Pseudomonadati > Bacteroidota > Flavobacteriia > Flavobacteriales > Weeksellaceae > Chryseobacterium > Chryseobacterium sp. Chry.R1. Next base: position 519,709 of record NZ_CP151793.1, on the reverse strand, counting down.
TTCCTGTGGCATTTTCAATTGTATTATAAATAATGTATAATAGAATTGAAAACAGAACTAAAACATATTAATCTTTCGTATCAAACTAATTCCGGAAAGGAATGCAATATCCCGTTGAGCTATCAGACCTTCGGGAAAGAGCTGTTTTCGGCACCTGTTATTTTAATCAACCATGCTTTAACGGGAAATTCCAATGTATCGGGAACAAATGGCTGGTGGAAGCAATTAGTAGGAGATGGCCAGGTGGTTGATACCAATGTCTATACGGTTTTGTGTTTCAATATTCCCGGAAATGGTTACGATGATTTTTTAATTGAAGAATATGAAGAGTTTACTCCTTCGGATATTGCAGGCATATTTTTAATAGGGCTAGAATTACTTAACATTAAAAGCCTATATGCGATTATCGGAGGTTCTCTTGGTGGAGGAATAGGATGGGAAATGCTGGTTAAACGTCCGGAACTTGCAGAAGTATTTATTCCCATTGCCTGTGATTTCAGAACTCATGATTGGCTGCATGCGCAATGTATGGTTCAGAAATTTTTATTAAATGGAAATGACGCTCCGTTACAAAAGGCAAGAATCCATGCAATGCTATGTTATAGAACCCCACAATCTTTAAACGACAGATTTCAAAATAAATACAATACCGCAAAAAATAAACTTGAATCGGAAGATTGGCTTGAATATCACGGAAAAGCTCTTAATGAAAGATTTAGTTTAAAATCTTATCAACTGATGAATCATTTGCTGATGAACATTAATGCCGAGGAAGAAAGGCTTGAGAATATACAGGCACGAATGCACTTGATCTCCGTTGATACAGATTTGTTCTTTCCTGCTTCCGAAATCCGGATGTGTTTTGAAAAACTGAAAGGTAAAAAAAAGAATATTTCTTATCACGAGATCACCTCAGTTCACGGGCATGATGCCTTCCTAATGGAATACAAACAATTAAATAATATCATTAAAACCATTTTATTACAGAAAGAAACTGAACAATTACAAGAAACCTGTAATAAAGCTAAACAATAAAGAATGAACAGATGAAAAATGTTAACGAAATAAAATTTTTAAAGAACAGATCAATCATCAAATTTGAAGGAGAAGATTTCTTAGGGGAAATCGGTATTGACGGTAGAATTTTTAAAGCACTTACTTTAGCCAGGATTAGTGTAGGAGTGATCTCACAACAGGCTATAGAAAACGGAATATCAATTTTGGTTCACGAAAACGATTCTGAAAATGCGGTTAATTGTCTGATTGAGGAATTTGAAGCGGAAAGGAAATCAGGAGCAGTGTCTCAGATTTATAGTATTAATAACGTTTCAGTTCTGGGGTTTGTAGCTGAAGATTTTAATAAAATACTGGCGGAACTGGCAAGAAATAATGTTTTTCCTTTGCTTCTGAATCAGATAGCAAGTGAAAAAAGAGTAAATATTGTAGTTACTTCTTCTCAGGATGAGAAAACTAAGAATATCATTGAATCTGAAATATCCAAAAAACCTAAAACCGTTCATCTTGCAATCATTGGACATGGGAATGTGGGTAAAACTCTGATTGACCAGGTATTGGAATCTTCCGAAGAAATTAAGAGACGGAAAAAAATAGATCTTAAAGTAGTGGCTGTTGCTAATTCAAGAAAAATAGCATTCAATAAAAAAGGCTTTGATCATAATTGGAATGATGAGGTTTTAGTTGCTGAAAGCCCTTCCAATGTTGATGAACTGATCAGTTTCTCCAGAGAGAATCAGCTGGAGAATCTTATTGTGGTTGATAATACGGCGAGTAAGGATTTTGTTAAGAATTATCATGCTTTAGCTGAGAACGGATTTGATCTTGTATCTTCCAACAAGATTTTCAATACCCTTCCAATAGAAGAATATCGTAAACTAAGATATACGTTGAATAAAAATAACAGACGATATCTTTATGAGACCAATGTGGGAGCAGGTTTGCCTTTGATCGATACCATTAAACTATTGCACCTGTCAGGGGAAAATATTACAAGAATTAAAGGCGTGTTTTCAGGTTCTTTAAGTTATATCTTCAATAATTTTTCAGTTAGAGATGAGAAATTTTCAACCATTATAGGAGAAGCAATGGAGAAAGGATTTACTGAACCGGATCCTCGTGAGGACCTTTCAGGAAATGATGTTGCAAGAAAGCTTTTGATTCTGGCGAGAGAGTTGGATCTGATTAATGAATTCAATGATATTAATATTCAGAATCTAATTCCTGAAAACCTTCTTTCTATTGACAAAAATGAATTCATTTCCAGATTGGGAGAATTGGACGAGGAATACCAGAAAATTAAACAAAATCAGGAGGCAGATCATGTTCTACGATATGTAGGCGATCTACATGGTGATCTTCAAAAAGAAAAAGGAGAACTTGATGTAAAATTAATTTCTGTGCCGGCTACTTCCGCATTAGGGCAATTAAAAGGATCAGATTCCATTTTTGAAATCTATACGGAGAGCTATGGTGAAAACCCTATTGTAATTATGGGAGCCGGTGCGGGAGCACAGGTAACCGCGAGAGGTGTTTTTGGTGATATTTTAAGAGTAAGTGAAACAAAATAAATCAATGTACGAATGTAACGATATAACAGTGTGCCGATAAAAATGGCTCAGATCAGATTCGATCGATTCATTGGTAAACTGTTGCATTGATACATGATATTAAAATTAAAACTATATGGAAAATTTTGAAACGTTTGCAATAAGAACGCAGACTGAACGAACTCAGTTTGATGAACATTCTACTCCGCTCTATCTTACATCCAGCTTTATTTTTCAGGATGCAGAGGATATGAGGGCGAGCTTTGCAGAAGAAAAATCAAAAAATTTATACAGCAGATTCTCTAATCCAAACGTTACTGAATTCACCGATAAAATTGTGAAAATGGAGGGTGCGGAAGCGGGATATGCTTTTGCTACCGGAATGGCAGCAATTTATTCAACATTTGCAACTCTGCTTGATGCCGGAGATCATATTGTAAGCTGCCAGTCTGTTTTTGGATCTACACACACACTTTTTACAAAGTATTTCCCGAAATGGAATATTGAGACTACCTATTTTAAGGCAGAAGATGCAGAAAATGTTGAAAAGCTTATCAAACCTAATACAAAAATTTTATATCTGGAAACTCCGACTAATCCGGCAATTGAGATTCTGGATCTTGAGTTTTTCGGGAAAATTGCAAAAAAACATAATCTTATCTTCATTGTAGATAATTGTTTTGCCACCCCTTATCTTCAACAACCTATCAAGTACGGAGCTGATATTGTGGTTCATTCGGCAACAAAATTAATTGACGGACAAGGAAGGGTTCTTGGTGGAGTTGCGGTAGGAAAAGAAGACCTTATCCGGGAAATCTATCTTTTTGCAAGAAATACAGGTCCAGCCATGTCTCCTTTTAATGCATGGGTTTTATCTAAAAGTCTTGAAACTTTAGCCATCAGAGTTGAAAAGCATTGTGAAAATGCATTGAAAGTCGCTGAATTTTTAGAAAGCCACCCGAATGTGGAATTAGTAAAATATCCTTTTTTACCTTCACATCCAAGTTATGAAGTAGCAAAAAAACAGATGAAATTAGGAGGGAATATTGTCGCTTTTGAAATCAAAGGAGGAATTGAAGGAGGTCGAAAATTTTTAGATAAAATAAAGATGTGTTCACTTTCAGCAAATCTTGGTGATACCAGAACAATTGTTACACATCCTGCTTCTACTACACATTCCAAATTAACCGATGAGGAAAGGAATGAAGTGGGAATCACTGCCGGCCTTGTACGTTGTTCTGTAGGGTTGGAAAACGTGGAAGATGTTATTGCAGATTTAAAACAGGCATTGGATTAACTCAATTGAAATGGGCTTTAGCCCATTTAAGAAAAATAATATTAACGGCTTTAGCCACAATCTACAAAATGAAAAGTTCAGAACAATTATATAAGGCACTCTCCGAAAGAATTTTAGTTCTTGATGGGGCTATGGGAACGATGCTTCAACGATACAAATTTGAAGAAGAAGACTATCGTGGTGAGCGTTTCAAAGATTATCCGCATCTGGTTAAAGGAAATAACGACCTACTTTCCCTCACACAGCCTCATGCTATTGAAGAAGTTCATAGAAAATATCTGGAAGCGGGAGCTGATATTATCGAAACCAACACATTCTCGGGAACTACAATTGCAATGGCAGATTATCATATGGAAGACCTGGTTTATGAGCTGAATTATGAATCTGCAAAAATAGCCAGAAAAGTATGTGATGAATTCACGGCTAAGAACCCGGATAAGCCTAGGTTTGTAGCAGGATCTATTGGTCCTACGAACAGAACGGCAAGTCTGAGCCCTGATGTAAATGATCCGGGATATCGCGCCATTACATTTGATGAATTGAGAATTGCTTATAAACAGCAGTCCGAAGCTCTTTTGGATGGGGGGTCCGATATCTTGCTGGTAGAAACAATCTTTGACACCTTAAATGCTAAAGCAGCTTTATTTGCCATTGATGAAATTCAGGATGAAAGAGAAATAAAAATTCCGATAATGGTTTCAGGAACTATTACCGATGCTTCGGGAAGAACTTTGAGTGGTCAGACGGCAGAAGCATTTTTAATTTCGGTTTCACATCTGAATCTTTTGAGCGTCGGATTCAATTGCGCGCTGGGAGCTAATCAGCTTACACCTTATCTGGAAACATTGGCTCATAATTCGGATTTTTATGTCTCAGCATATCCCAATGCTGGATTACCGAATGCTTTCGGTAAATATGACGAGACACCCGAGTTTATGGCAGAACAGATACAAGAATATGTGGAAAAAGGTCTGATCAATATTATTGGAGGATGTTGTGGTACAACCCCTGAACATATCAGGGCTATAGCAGACTTAGTGAATAAGTATGAGCCAAGAAAATTGAGGAAATTTGCATGATTTGATAGATTTTTTTCATTGAATCAATTGTAAGATAACGGTTTAGTATTATTATTTTTAAGTTAAACTAAAACTAATCATATGGAAAAGCCGAGTTACTTAAAGAGTGCAGAAGACACAAAAATCTTTAATGAATTAAGAAAAAAGGTGAACCAGAGAGTCGAAAACATAAAGGAAAACAGAGATATCTACATTCAGATTAAAGCTGTTTTATTGCCCCTTATTTATATTGGGCTATATGTTTTTGCGTTGATTAATGTTGAGAAATCTTTGCTTTATATTTTGAGTTTTGTGTTAATGGGGATTATGTTGGTGTTGATCTATCTGAATTTAATTCATGAAGCGGCTCACAATAATATATTCAAAAACAAAAGATTAAATAGCTGGGTACTGCAAATTTTTGATTTTGTGGGAGCCAATTCTTATATCTGGAAGAAAAGGCATATTGCAAGCCATCATGCATATCCGAATGTAGACGGATGGGATACTGATATAGAGCAGAGTGGTTTACTGCTGATTGTTCCATGGATCCGGGCAAAAGGAGTGCAGAAATACCAGCATCTGTTTTTCTTTCTGGTGTATCCTTTATATTTATTCAACTGGATGTTTATCAGGGATTTCAGGGATTTCTTTGATAAGGAAAGGGTTATTTTAAAAACCCAGGGCGCCATTCCGGTTGTTGAGAAAGTAAAGATGGTTGTTTATAAACTCTTTTATTTCTTTTATCAGATTGTTGTTCCTGTTGTATTCTTTAAAGTTTCGATTGGATTGGCGATAGGAGCCTGGTTTTTACAGGTCATTACAGCAAGCATTTTTGCTTTGTTTGTTTTATTGCCATTACATCCGCTTCCCGATAATGCTTTTCCAAAATTAGATGAGAAAAACTCACTTCCATACAGCTGGATTCGGCATCAGTTGGAAGTAACCAATGATTTAACCAATAATAATTGGATGATCAGAAATGTATTGGGGAATTTCAATTTTCATGTGGCTCACCACCTCTTTCCAAATTATAGCTATATGTACTATAACGAGATAACAGAAGAAATAGAAGAGTTTGCTAGAGAACATGGTTTAGTATACAAAAGATTTCCAATTTTTACCGCTTTAGGCAAACATGTGGAGTTGCTGAGGCAAAATGCAAATAATGCATATTACATTTTAGAAGAATAAAAAATTGATGAAATATTTAAGATTATCGGGCCTTGAGCCTCTTATCATAACACCGGAAAGTAATTTCATCAACGTTGGTGAAAGGACTAATGTTGCCGGTTCTAAAAAGTTTTTAAGATTAATCAAAGAAGAAAAATTTCCTGAAGCATTAGATATTGCAAGACATCAGGTGGAAGGGGGAGCGCAGATCCTCGATGTTAATTTTGACGACGGACTGATTGATGGTAAAACATCAATGGTTAAATTCCTGAATCTGATTGCTTCCGAACCTGATATCGCGAGAATTCCCATTATGGTGGATTCTTCCAAATGGGAGATCCTGGAAGCAGGACTACAGGTTGTTCAAGGAAAATGTGTGGTGAATTCTATCAGTTTAAAAGGAGGGGAAGAAGAATTCATCAGACAGGCAAAAGCAATAAAAAGATATGGTGCTGCTGTTATTGTGATGGCTTTTGATGAAGAAGGACAGGCAGATACCTTAGACAGAAGAATAGAAATTTCAAAGCGGTCATATGATATTTTAGTTAATCAGATTGATTTTCCTGCTGAGGATATTATTTTCGATTTAAATATCTTCCCTGTTGCAACAGGAATGGATGAGCATAGAAGAAATGCTTTGGATTTTATCGATGCAACGCGATGGGTTAGACAAAACCTTCCCTATGCCTCTGTAAGTGGTGGAGTTAGTAACGTTTCATTTTCCTTTCGGGGGAATGATACGGTAAGAGAAGCGATGCACTCTGTTTTTCTTTATCATGCGATCCAGGCAGGAATGAATATGGGGATTGTGAACCCTGCGATGCTTGAGGTATATGATGAAATCAATAAAGAATTACTGGAGCTTGTAGAAGATGTTATTCTAGATAAAAGGGAAGATGCTACTGAACGGCTTCTGGATTATTCTGAAAAACATAAGTCTGTAAAAAAAGAGAAAACGGAAGATCTGGAATGGAGAACAAAACCTCTTCAGGACAGAATTACCCATGCTTTGGTAAAGGGGATAGATCGTTTTATAGAAGAAGATGTAGAAGAAGCAAGAAAAGAAGCAGAAAAACCATTGCATGTTATTGAGGTCAACCTGATGACGGGAATGGGTGTTGTAGGAGATTTATTCGGAAGCGGAAAGATGTTTCTTCCGCAGGTAGTAAAATCTGCACGGGTAATGAAAAAGGCAGTTGCCTATCTTCAGCCTTTCATCGAAGCGGAAAAAGATGGTTCAAGACCTGCGAATGGTAAAATACTTATGGCTACCGTAAAAGGAGATGTTCACGATATCGGAAAAAATATTGTTAGTGTTGTTTTGGGTTGTAATAATTATGAAATCGTAGACCTTGGAGTAATGGTTCCGGCTGAGAAAATTATTCAGACGGCAATTGAAGAAAAAGTGGATGTTATAGGACTGAGCGGCTTAATTACACCAAGCCTTGATGAAATGGTGTATATTGCTGCTGAGCTGGAAAGACAGAATCTGGATTTTCCATTACTAATAGGAGGAGCTACTACATCAAAAGCGCACACAGCCGTAAAAATAGATCTGAAATATAAAAACGCTGTTGTACATGTAAACGACGCTTCCCGGGCGGTAAATGTGGTAAGTTCTTTATTGGGAGACCGGAATAAGGAGTACGTGGATGACTTAAAAAGTGAATATTCGGATTTCCGTGAAAAGTTCCTGAACAGACAGATCGATAAAGATTACGTCTCTATTGAAGAAGCCAGAAGAAATCATTTTAAAATAGACTGGGAAAGCGAAGAAATCTTTACACCCAACAATATCGGTGTACAAATCTTTCAGGATCAGGATCTAAATGAATTGGTTCCGTTTATTGACTGGTCACCTTTCTTCAGGAGCTGGGATCTTCATGGGAAATACCCGAACATATTAGAGGATGAGGTAGTAGGTGCTCAGGCAAAAGAACTCTTTAAAGATGCTCAGGTGATCCTGAAAAAAATTCTTGATGAGAAGCTTCTTACTGCAAAGGCCATATTTGGAGTTTTTAAAGCCAATGCTAATGAAACGGATGATATTATCATCTTTGATGAAAATAATCAGGAACAGACCAGGTTTTTGACTTTAAGACAGCAGGTTCAAAAGTCCAAAGGCAAAGAGTATCTCGCATTAAGTGATTTTATCGCTCCCCAAAGTTCAGGAAAGACAGATTATATGGGAGCTTTCTGTGTAACAACAGGTTTTGGAACAGATGAGCTTTCTGCAGAATATGAAAAGGCGAATGATGATTACAATTCCATTATGGTAAAGGCCTTGGCAGACAGATTCGCTGAAGCATATGCCGAATTTTTACATAAAAAAATAAGAACAGAATATTGGGGGTATGCAAAACAGGAAGAGCTAAGTAATGAAGAACTTATTGCCGAAAAATATAAAGGAATACGTCCTGCTCCCGGATATCCTGCTTGCCCTGACCATCTGGAAAAGAAAACCATTTGGGATCTTTTAAATGTAGAAGAAAATATAGGCGTTTATCTTACCGAAAGTTTAGCGATGTTCCCAACAGCATCAGTCTCCGGATATTATTTTGGCAGCCCGCATGCAAAATATTTCGGATTGGGAAAAATTACAGAAGATCAATTAAAAGACTACGCCGCACGAAGAGGTTGTAGCATCCAGGAAGCCAAAAAATGGCTGTCACCTAATTTAGCAGATTAAAACAAGCATGAAGATTACTGAACATATAAAAAAAGCAAATGGAAAGACTTTATTCTCTTTAGAAGTGGTTCCGCCACAAAAGGGAATTGGTATTGAGGACCTTTACAGGAATATAGATCCTTTAATGGAATTCAAACCGCCTTTTATTGATGTTACAACTTCCAGGGAAGAATATATTTATCTTGATAAAGGAAATGGTCTGATGGAACGCAGAATTACAAGAATGCGCCCCGGAACCCTGGGGATATGTTCTGCTATTCAGCATAAATATAATGTAGATACCGTTCCCCATTTATTATGTGGAGGCTTTACAAAAGAAGAAACAGAGTACCTTTTGGTAGATTGTATGTATCTCGGGATTGAGAATATTATGGCACTGAGAGGAGATGCGATGAAAGGACATCAGTATTTTGAAGCAACGCCAGGCGGACATGAAAGTGCGATGGATCTTGTATATCAAATTAATGATCTCGGACGTGGAAAATACCTTCATAATGAAGATGAGGTTGGTGACGAACTGAATAAATTCTGCATTGGAGTTGCAGGATATCCTGAAAAGCATATTGAAGCCCCTTCAATGAACTATGACCTCAAATGGCTTAAACAAAAGGTAGATGCAGGTGCAGATTACATCGTCACGCAAATGTTTTTTGATAATAAAAAGTACATTGAGTTTGTTCACAAAGCAAGGGAAATGGGAATTACGGTTCCTATTATTCCGGGAATCAAACCTATTGCAACCAAAAAGCATTTAAAATTATTACCACAGGTATTTAAAATCGATTTGCCCGAAGAATTGATCAGTGAAGTTGAAAATGCCAGAAACAATGAAGCTGTAAAGCAAATTGGGGTAGAGTGGGCAATCAATCAGTGCCGGGAACTTCTGGATTTTGGAGTGCCTGTTTTACATTTTTATTCTATGGGTAAAAGTGATAACATAAAGAAAGTCGCAGGGGAATTATTTTAATGAAGGAGTATTAATGAAAGGAATCCCTGTTGTTCTGTCAACAGGGATTTTTTTATAAAATAGGATGTCTTTCAAAAGGTTTGTTCCTATCAAAAAGATACCGATAGGTAATTAACTTTCTGGTCACAGTAGTATCGAGAGTTTCTGCAATTTTTATCATTTTCGGATTAAAATCTCCGATCCATTGAAGCTCGGTTACTTTAAAATCTGTATGTTTTCTCAGATGCTGGGTTCCTTCCCAGATCATATATCCATCAATTCCTTTCTTTTGCCATTCAGGAATAACGCCGAAAACCAATCCGACCATTTTTTCATTTTTTTTGAATGTTTTGTACCAAAGGAACTTCAATTTTTCTATACATCCGAACTTTCCGTTGAGGTATCTGATCCATTGATTCACGTCCGGAATATTCATCCACATTGCAATCGGCTTTTCATTTTCATAAACGAACCATGAAATATGGTCATTGATAATAGGCTTCATAGTTTTGAACATTTTCAGCACCTTGCCTTCTTCCAGTCTTTTTCCTTCTCCATGCGCTGCCCAGGCACTATTATAAACCTCCGTGAAATCTTTTGCAAATTTTTCCAGATTATTTTTTTTCATAGGCTGTGCAGAGATGGACGGATTTCGGCGGTGCTTTTCATGCATTACCTTAAATACCCGTGAAACGTCCGCGAAGATAGGTCTTGAAAAGCAAAGCTGTTCAAAATATAACCTGAATCCATAATTTTCAAAGAGATCTTTGTAATAAGGAAAATTATAGTTCATGCCAAATAAGGGAGGTGAAAATCCATCTGAAAGGAGACCCCAGAATTTATCTCTTTCACCAAAATTAATAGGCCCATCCATTGCCTCCATACCTCTTTCGTGCAGCCAGTTTTTACAATAATCAAAAATAAAATTAGCTGTTTCCTGATCATTAATGCAGTCGAAAAAACCTAATCCTCCGGTTGGCTGATCCTGTTTGTAGAAAGTATTGATAAAAACAGCGACCTTTCCAACAGTCTGATTGTCTTTATTTTTAAACAAAAATCTTTGGCACTCACCAGTTTTTAAAAATTTATTCTTACTGGGATCGAAAACTTCTTCGATATCTTTGTCTAAAGGTCTGATGTAATTTTTATCGTGCTGATAAAGTACAGCTGGAAACTGCAGAAATTCTTTTTTTTGTTCTTGATCCTGTACTTCTTCAACAATAATCATAAATTTTATAAAAATAGAGGGTGAAAGATAATGTTTTTGGTTTCAATTGAAATCAATGAATCGATTTTATCCGTATTTTTGTTGCAAATTATAAAAAATGGTTGATTTTACTGATAACGACGATGATATTTTCACTGGAAAAGAACATACGCCTATAAGGGAAGATGCTTTTGATAAATCGCCACAGGAAAAGATAGAAAAGATTACCCAGCTTTTTGGGGAAATTATGGAAACTTTGGGAATGGATATGACGGATGACTCCTTAAAAGATTCTCCCAAACGTGTTGCAAAAATGTACGTGAATGAAATTTTTGGTGGACTACTTCCGGAAAACAAGCCGGGAATTTCTACTTTTTCCAATAAATATAAGTACCGTCAGATGTTGGTGGAAAAAGATATTACAGTATATTCGTTCTGTGAGCATCATTTTTTACCAATCATTGGAAAGGCACATGTTGCCTATATTTCAAATGGTGAGGTAATTGGTCTTTCAAAAATTAACAGGATTGTAGACTATTATGCAAAGAGACCTCAGGTTCAGGAAAGACTTACAATGCAAATTGTAAATGCCCTTAAAGAAGCTTTGGGAACAAAAGATGTAGCGTGTATTATTGATGCGAAACATCTTTGTGTGAACTGCAGAGGAATTAAAGATACGGCAAGTTCTACGATTACGGCAGAATTAAGTGGGATATTCAGGACTAATCCTATTACCAGACAGGAATTCCTGCACTATGTAGGAAGTCATACGACTTTGGATTAATCGAAATGGATTATCAGATTTTAAAAGATACCGTGGAGGCGGAGGTGAAAAGATTTGGAATGATTTCTGAAGAAGAATGGAGTTACAAATTTTCTGCTGAGAAGTGGTCCAAAAAAGAAATTTTAGGTCATCTTTGTGATAGTGCACTAACCAATATCAGGAGATTTGTGGTTACCCAATACAAGGAAAATGAAAATATAGTGTACGATCAGAATTTTTGGGTGAAAGCTCAGAATTATCAAAATATTCCGATAGCTGACGTGATCAATCTTTGGAAATATCTCAATCTTCAGATCGTGAATGTTGTTGAAAATATGCCGGATGAGGTTTTGCATAAAAATTGTGATACTTCAAAGACAGAGCAGAGAGTGTATACGCTGGAGTATCTGATTCAGGATTATATGGATCATTTGCAGCACCATTTAAAAACAATTTAATAATGATAAAATTTAAAAAAGTTTCAGATAAAATTTTTGTAACCACAATCATTTGTTGTTGCCAGAAATGCTGCTGTTAAAAGGTCATAATCTTTTAATACTAAAACTTTAAACTAAATTATAAATCATTAAATCTTTTAATTTTAAAATCAATGCAATTAAAAATATATAATTCGCTAACTGCTGAAAAAGAAATTTTCAAACCTATTTTAGAAGGAAACATTGGGATGTATGTTTGTGGCCCGACGGTTTATAGCAATGTACACTTAGGAAATGTAAGAACGTTCCTTTCCTTCGATTTTATTTACCGTACTTTAATGCACTTAGGGTACAAAGTAAGATATGTTAGAAATATTACAGACGCGGGACACCTTACTGATGATGGGAATGTAGATAATGACCGGTTTGTAAAGCAAACCCGTCTTGAAAAATTAGAGCCTATGGAGATCGTACAGAAATATACTGTGGATTTTCATAAAGTTTTAGATATGTTCAATCTTTTGCCTCCTAATATTGAGCCTACGGCGACCGGGCATATTGTAGAGCAGATTGAGCTGACTCAAAAGTTAATTGAAAGAGGTTTTGCATATGAAAGTAATGGTTCTGTTTATTTCGATGTTCTGGAGTATAATAAAAGAGGATTGAATTACGGGGAACTTTCAAAACGTAATATAGAAGAACTGTTTGCTAATACCCGTGATCTGGACGGGCAAGGGGAAAAGAAAAACCCACAGGATTTTGCACTTTGGAAAAAAGCGTCGCCTGCTCATATCATGAGATGGAATTCTCCTTGGGGAGAAGGCTTTCCGGGATGGCACCTGGAATGTACTGCAATGAGTACTAAATACCTCGGTGAGAAATTTGATATTCACGGTGGTGGAATGGATCTTAAGTTCCCACATCATGAATGTGAAATTGCACAAGGTAAAGCCTGCAATGATGTAGCTCCGGTTAATTACTGGATGCATGCCAATATGTTAACTATGAACAGCCAGCGGATGAGTAAATCAACAGGAAACTATATCCTGCCGATGCAGCTGGTTTCCGGTGAAAATGATTTCTTTGAAAAGCCTTTCCACCCGTCAATCGTACGATTTTGCTTCCTTCAGGCTCATTACAGAAGTGTCCTGGACATTTCTAATGATGCTATGATTGCCAGTGAGAAAGGGTTTATCAGGCTGATGGAAGCCGTAAAAGTGCTGAATTCTGTTGTGCCGGATGATAGTAAAGAATCAGGTTTCAATCTTAAAGAGTGGAAGGAGAAGGCCTATGACGCGCTGACAGATGATTTTAACTCACCAATACTGATCGCGCATTTGTTTGAAGCGGTGAAATTTATTTTTGCTTTGAATGATGGGAAAGAAACCATTTCTACAGAGGATCTTGCTGATTTAAAATCTACTTTACATGCTTTTATTTTTGATGTTCTGGGTTTACAGCCTATTGAAGAAAATAATAATGAAAAGCTTGATCAGACCTTACAGGTTCTGATTGAATTAAGAAATCAAGCCAGAAAATCTAAAAACTTTGAGCTTTCAGACCAGATCAGGGATAAGTTACTTGCTGAAGGAATAGAGCTAAAAGATGGAAGAGACGGAACTACTTATGTTTTGAATTAAAAGTAGATCTTTTTACATATTACCTCCCACAGGTTTTACGGATTACGCAGCTTTCAAATAGAATGTCTGTTCAAATCAGTAGAATCTGTGGGATTTTTTTATTTGAATAAATATTAGATTTAATATTATATTTAATGAATATGCTAATTAAAGCTATTGATGTATTATTAAATTTTTAATAATTGTATTTTTTGTTATTTAATCTAGAAAATATGTAACTTAGTGATAATAAATCCTATTAATTATGAAAAAATATTTATTCCTGTAATCTTACTGTTATTAGGAGTGAAAGCTTCCGGGCAGCAAGATTTCTTCGCGCTTACCGGAAAAGATACTCCGAGCATTATTTTTAATGATTTCCGGGCCCTGGATGTTATCAATGGAACTTCCGGTGAAACTGTGTTGACAGCAGATTCTATGGCAAAAGTATTTTCACAGTCGAGAAACGGATCTGTTACTGAGGATAAAAACTCTTATAACAATGCCCAGTCTGCAACAATGGCTGCTTTAGCTTATGATCCGTCGGGAAATAATCTGATATACATGCCGATGTTTTCTTCTAATGTGTATGTTTTAAACAATAAAACCAAAGAAATTACTTTGGTAGAAAACAACGTAACAAGAGTAACTGCGTGTGATATTAATTCCCATATAACGAGAATGGCGACAGGATACGATGGAAATGTTTATGCTATTAATAATGCAGGAACCCAATTCTTACAAATTACCAGAACAGGTAATCAATATTCGGTTCATGACCTGGGAATTATTAAAGATGATATATCCAACGGAAAGAATTCTTTTACAACTATTGAAACAGGTTTTGGTGGAGATATGATTGCTGATGCAGACGGTAATTTCTATGTTTTTTCGACATCAGGAAATGTCTTTAAGATTCTGAAAAAAGAACTTAAGGCAAGGTTTATAGGGAAGATCACCGGCCTACCTGAAAATTATTCAGTGAATGGCTCTGCTGTTAATTCAAAAGGAAAGGTGGTGATTGCAAGTGCAAAGGGAGCCCTATTGTATGAGGTGGATATGAAGACGTTAACCGCGGATAAAATCCCCGGAGATCTGAATATACATATTTATGACCTGGCAAGTAAGTATTTTGTAAACGATAAATCCGTAAGCTCAAATGTTTTAACCCGCGTAGATATTTATCCTACAAAGGTTAACGAGCATTTTATTACAATAGATATAAATGATCAAAAGATCAAAGAAAATATTATACTTAATGTGTTTGATATGTCTGGTAAAAATGTGATGAAACAAAATATATCTGCTAAAGGAGGAACCTTAAACCAAAAAATATTCCTGGACAATTTAGTGGATGGAGCATATATTGTAAATCTTACAGAAGACTCAGGTAAAATATTATTAAATAAGAAGATTATTGTCACTAAATAATATCCTGAATTTTTATGATTTTAAAACCTTTTCAAAGTGACTGAAAAGGTTTTTTTAATGAATATTTGATCTTGAATAAGTTTTGTTTTTCGAGATTATAGTGTATTTTTATAAAAAAATAGAGATGAAATTATACTTTAATGTAGGATACAGCGCGCAAATTGGAGAAGGATTACAGTTGGTGATCAAAGAAGAAGGAGCTGCATCTAAAGTTCATAAAATGTTCTACACAGAAAACGGTTTATGGAAATGTGAGGTAGATTATTTCTCAAAATCTATTTCTTATAAATATCAACATATCAATGAAAGGGGGAATGTCCTGAGGGAAGAGTTTGTATCTCATCATTTGAATTTTCCCCATAATTATAAAGAATTTTTAATCTTTGATGAGTGGAATAATAAGAACTTTCCTGAAAACTATCTCAACAATAAAATTCTTTATAATAAACTTAATCAGTTTGTTCCGGAGAAAATTACGGTTCTCAAGAAGCATACTCATTTATTCAGGATTGAAGCTCCTATTTATAACCCGGACTGGCAGGTCGTTCTTTTTGGGAACACTGAATCTTTAGGTAGCTGGGATTATGAAAGGGTAATTCATTTATCACAAACTGACTTTGGAGTTTGGGAAGCAACAGTGGAAATTCCTGAAAATGAATTTATACAGTATAAATATTGTATTTACGATAAAAGTTTACAGAAAGTTGTCGACGTAGAAACTGGTGAGAATAGATTTACGGTTCCTAATCTTCAGCCTGATGTTTTACAGGTCCTTGCCAACCATTATTTTAAATTTAAAGCTTATCAGATGTACCATGATGCAGGAGTTGCAGTTCCTGTATTCTCTTTAAGGAGTGAAGATGGGTTTGGTGTAGGAGAATTTGCTGATATGAAAAAGTTAGCCGAATGGGCACAAAAGACTGATCTTGGTATTATTCAGATTCTTCCTATTAATGATACTACAGCTAATTATTCCTGGACGGATTCCTATCCTTATGCCGCTGTTTCTGTTTATGCTTTACACCCACAATATATTTCACTGGAAAATCTTGATTATGCTTTACCTGATGATTTAGTTGAAGAATATCAGTCAGAAAAAAAAGAATTGAATGCTTTAGAATTGATTGATTATGAAAAAGTAATTGCCGGCAAATGGAAATTTCTGAAAGCTGTTTTTAGCTTGCAGAAGACAAAGATTTATAAAGACAGAAATTTCAAAAAGTTTATAAAAGATAATGAAAGCTGGCTGATTCCTTATTGTGCGTTTTGTGTATTGAGGGATAAATATAAAACGCCAAACTTTAATAACTGGAAAACACACAAAAAATATATTGCCGGAAAAATTGCTCCATTTTTTTCTGCAAAAAGTAAAGATTATGATGATTCGATGCTTCATGCCTGGGTTCAGTATCAGCTTCATAAGCAACTGAAGGAAACTATAGATCATATTCATAGTTTGGGTGTTTCGGTAAAAGGAGATCTGCCCATTGGTATTTACAGGTATTCTGTAGAAGCCTGGGCTGAACCTGAACTGTTTGGAATGGATTTCCAGGCTGGGGCACCACCTGACCAGTTTACTGAACTGGGACAAAACTGGGAATTTCCAACCTATAACTGGGAAGCCATGAAGAAAGATGATTATCGATGGTGGAAGAACAGGTTTAAAGCTTTGGAGCAGTATTTCGATGCCATGAGAATAGATCATATTTTAGGCTTTTTCAGAATATGGAGAATGCCCGTATCCGCCACTCAGGGTATACTCGGATATTTTTATCCAGCTGTTCCTATAGTAGCTGAGGAATTTAAAGCTCTGAACATTCCTTTTAATTTTGAGCGGTATTGTAAGCCTTTTATTAATGACCATATTTTATGGAAGTATTTTGCAGACGAGAGTAGTAAGGTTCTGGAGTTTGTAAATAAGAATGCCGATGGAACTTACTCATTTAAAAAAGAGTTTGATACACAAAGGAAATTATCGGACTATTTCAAAAAAAATAAGGAGAATTCCTTTTTGGAAGAAAGGCTTCTTTCTCTTTGCGCAAATGTTTTGTTTGTGACAGAAGAGAGAAATGGGAAAACTGTGTATCATCCAAGATTCAATGTATACAATACGGATTCTTATTTTTATTTGTCTGATTGGGAGAAGAATTCGATCTATAATTTGTATCACGACTATTTTTTCAGAAGGCAAGACCAGCTTTGGTACGAAAAGGCCATGGAAAAATTACCTATGATACTTAACGCAACAAAAATGTTGATCTGTGGGGAAGATTTAGGAATGGTTCCGGCTTGTGTGCCTGTAGTGATGGATGAGCTCGGTATCATAGCTCTAAAAGTCCAGCGTATGCCTTCGGATGATATTCCATTTTATAATCCCAAAATTGTAAATTATATGAATGTTGTTACGGCATCATCACATGATAGCTCAACTTTACGGCAATGGTGGAAGGAGGATCCGGATTTAACTCAAAAATATTTTAATAATCAGCTTATACAATATGGAAAAGCTCCAAAAGATCTTAACGCTTATTTGGCGGAAATCATTATGAAGCAGCATTTGTACAATGATGCTATGCTGGCGGTTTTTCCTCTTCAGGAATATTTAGCGACTGATGAAGAGCTTGTAAACCCTGAAATGGATAATGAAAGAATTAATGATCCTGCTGTTTTTCCTCATTACTGGCGTTACCGCATGCATTTGAACCTAGAAAGCTTAATGGACAAAACTGCATTTAATGAAAAAATCAGTCACTGGGTAAAAGATAGTGGTCGGAAGTAAGATTTAACAATTGATTATCAATTAATTAATGATATTTTAAAAGAAGTTGAATGAAAAGATTTAACTTCTTTTTTTTATTCGTATCAAAGAGATAGAATAGAGATATTCTACTATATATTAACCAATTAACGCTATTGAGATGAAAAATATACTTTTAGGATTTGCACTGGGTTTGGCGACTTTGTCGTTCGGCCAGCAGTATCCACATAATGGATGGGATGATGATGGGTATGATAATAATAACGGATACTACAGCAACCAGGACGATCAGAATTATTTCCCTGACGATTACTATTACAACTATCCTCAGGACTATTATCCTAATGATTATTACCAAAGCTACTACAATGATTACAGGAACAGTATCATCAATGTAAACTGGAATGTATTCTTTGCTCAAAACAGATTAAACCGGTGGCAGATTGATCAGATCTTATATCTGAATAATCTTTACTCCAGTTTTTCAAGCTGGAATAACTTCTACAGGTACAATCCGGACAGATGGTATTATGATAGATTTTATGCAATGCAAAGAATTTTAGGACCAAGGGTTTTCGTTGTTTTCCAAAACAATTACTATCACGGCTCAAGTCCTATTGTTTACTTTCAAAACTACAGAAGAAGCTATTATGTTCCAAGATATGCGGTGATGCCACGTTACAGAAATATAAACATCAATGTTTATAGAGTAGATAGGGCAAGATTCCGAAGAATGGATAATCCTACTCTTAAAGTTGTTTCCACTAGAAACTATTCTGGCTTTAGAGATAATGACAACAGAAATCAGGGAAACAATGGATTCAGAAGTCAGGGAGGTTTCAGGAATCAGGATAACAACGTTAGAAATAACAGCGGATTCAGAAGTGATAATAATATAAACAGAGAAAGATCCGGAAACAGTGGATTCCGTACAAACCGAAATCAGGATGCCGTAAGGGACAATGGACCGAGAAGAGAAAACAATAATGGTTTCAGGAACGGAGGAGGAGAAGGATTCAGACAACAAAGAACTGAAAACTCCGGTTTTAGAAAGCAAAATAATGGAAACGACAACAGAGGTTCCGGATTCAGACAAAAACTGGCAAATAATTAATTTTCATATATTATATTTAAGTGGTGTGAAGGGCAGGTTTTTATAATCTGTCCTTTTTTAATGTTATGTTTTTATTTTGTGATTTTTATACTTTAAATTAACATTTTTTATGAATATTTTCATTTAACTTCTGTTTTGTTTGAGTATCAAAAAGATGTATAACAATTAATTAAAGATATAAAAAATGAAAAAATTAATTTTAGCAATAGCTTTTATCGGAATGGGAAGCTTTGCAATGGCTCAACAAACAACTCCTCAGGATCAGCAGGCAAGAAAGGCTGAAATGCAGCAAAAAATGCAACAAAGAGAACAGGAGCGCCTGGATCAGATGCAGAAAGATCTTAATCTAAACCAGAATCAGGTTGCTCAGATTAAAGACCTTCAGGCTAAGAGAAAAGCGGAAATGATGGCTGATTTCGAAAAGAATAAAGGAGAGAGACAAGCGAAGATGGAGGAAATGAAAGCCAAAAGAGCACAAATGGATGCGGATATGAAAAAGATATTAACTCCAGAGCAGTATGATAAATGGCAGGCTGATAGAAAAGCTAAAATGGAAAAAAGAAAGGCAGAAATGAAAGACAGAAAAATGATGGTTAAGCCGATGCCTGCAGGTACTGCGAATGCAAATTGATAGTTTATAATTGTGTTTTTTTAATGTGTTGAGGACGGAAGTAATTTCGTCCTTTTTACATTAATTTTCATTAATTTTTTTGAAATCGGGCTTTAATTCCGTAATTTTGAATATAATCTTTTATTATGGTAAGCGAAAAAATTGCAAAATTAATCAACGAACAAATAGCCCACGAACAATATGCCGCACAATATTACCTTTCAATGTCTGCTTGGTTTTCAAGTAAGGATCTTGACGGGATTGCCAATTATTTCAGGGTTCAGAGTAAGGAAGAATTAATGCATGCAGATAAGATGTTTGATTATTTAAATGATGTAGGAGGAGAAATCATTATCGGAGAAATTCCAAAACCACCTCATGAGTTTGATAATGCAACAGATATTTTTGAAAAAGCACTTGAACACGAAAAAATAGTAACTAAAAGTATTTTCAATATTGTAAAGAATGCAAATGATGAGGGGGATTTTGCAACAACTTCTTTTTTACAGTGGTTTATTAATGAGCAGGTAGAGGAAGAGGCAAGCGCATCTCAATTGGTTACTAAAATCAAAATGGTTTGTGATAATCCTTCGGCATTATATCTTTTTGATCAGGAATTAGCTCAAAGAGTTTTTGTTCCTGCTGCAGATGCATAAGACTTAATAGCTTTAAATATAAAAGAGTGAACCTTATCCAAGTTCACTCTTTTTTATTTTTTACAATATGATGTTTCTATTTTGATACTTTTAAAAAGATTTGTTGATGGTCTTGATTAATATCGATGGTTGGAAATTTTTTATCATAATCAATAACGATATCTCCTTTATCTTCAACTCCGTTTCCATCGGAATCCCAATTAATCGTAACGTAATACTTTACCGGATCTCCTTTCTTTACTTCCGGTTTAATTAGACTTTCGGGGTTGTTAGGTACAGGAAGTTCAATGGTAAAAGGAATTTTTTCCTGTGAATATTCTTTCTCTGCGATCAAGGTTGCCGGTACATCAGCCATATTAGCAGGTACCCCATATAAATTAACTTTAAGTTTTGCATTTTTGGGAATTACATTGTCTGTACCTGTAAACTCGATTTTTACATTTTTTCCCTGAGAAGCTTTATCTGTTGCTATTGCTTCTTTTTTGGGAGCATTGCAGCTTACCAGCAATAGGGCTCCCAGACTCATTAAGGTTATAAATTGTTTCATCTTAAATTTGTTTTAGAAACTAAATTTATGAAAAAAAACCACAAGTAGGGATATATTTTATTAACGTTTCATATCCTGCTCTTTTGAAGACAGAATATTCCACTTGTTTTCCTTTAGCTGAAAAATGGTAGTATTTATTTTACAGCAACCTAATGGCGCAATGGTTGTCAAAGTTTTATTGTTACTATCTATAATTTTTGGAAAGGCTCCTTCGTTTAAAGGAAATTCTTTATTCATTTTAAATGTGCCATCATTTTTATCCTGGAAATAGTAAGAGTATACAGGTCCACCATTGCCTCCGGAATCATACAGAATGGCAAAATCTTCAAGCTGATCAAAGTTAAAATCAGCAATGATAAAATCATGATAGTTTTCGATTCCTTCTTTTATTTTTTCTCCGGATAAGAAATAATTAATTCTGTTTAAACTCAAAGAATCTTCAACGGCAGGCCACGTCCCTGGTGTATACATGATTTCCTGGAAACCCTTATTATTTTTAAAGATGTTAATTTTTAATTGAACAGGCCTGTTTTCGTCATCTTTAGCAGCAACACTAACCTTAAAATCAAAATTTTCATTTTTAGATGTTTTGACTTCTTTTTTTTCTGTTGTAGGGTTTCCTGAGCCGTGCCCTTTTTCAGGGGAAGGCTTACTGCAATTTATAAAAAAAATGGAAGTTAATATAATACTTAATAGGGTTGTTTTCATTCTTACATTAAAAGGTTTAAGTATATTTTTAATTGATCATTACTGCGCCATTCGATCCAAAATATTTGGTTATTTCTGGTTATGTTTTTAACCTGTAACCAGGTGCCCTGGATTTTCAGTACTTCGATTTCATCATCAGATTTCCAGTTTTTTATATCTAGTATTTTGCCATTAATTGCTTCACGCGGAGGATTTTTTTTAGGATCTTTCGTTTCAATACTAGTTATCTGATCCTCCAAAAAATCCTTCCAGCTATAAAATAAATAGTTTTCTGAAGGTTTTATATAGGCATAATTATTTTTGGATGTTACCACCTTGTAAAACTTATCATTTTTTTCTACACAGCTGAAGAAAAGAATACCATAATCTGCCTTATTAAGAAGAGGAATAATATCTTTTCCTGGTTGTGCTTTTTTTATTTTAATATGAGATAAGGATTTATCAGTATACAGAACAATATCCTTATCCGTTTTTACTAATTGTACCAGACCTATCCCAATAGTTTGTATTACATCATCATTCTGATAATTTAGTGCTCTTTTCTCCTGGCTTTTAAAATTATTAAAAAATAATAAAACAAACGCTATGAGTGTATAAAGGGAAAAATTTGTTTTCATCATATTTGTTATCTTAATCCTAAATGGAAATGATCCTGGTGAACTGAAGTCGCCTTACCGGTAGTATGCTTGATATCTTTTTTATAAGCATAGTTTTTATTAAAGCCCCATTTGGTTCCCACCAGGAGTATATTTTCCAAAACTTCAATAAATTTCTCTTCTGTTTTATAGGCTTCTTTTGCATCACTCCATAAAGTTTGGCCACCGTTTGAACTACCCGGATATCTTATGTCGATGTCATTTCCTGCTTCATTATGTCCGGAGTGCCCTATATTTCGTCCATCATTTGCAGATATATCATTGAAATACAAGGTTTCAGAAAAATTATTTTTAGGTAATGAATAAAAGAATCCTAATAATGCTGCACATACATCTTCCGCAACCCAGTTATCACCTCCTCTGTCTCTCGTTCCGAATCTACCCCAATTAGGTCCTGTCTCTGGAAAAGGTAATAGGTTATGCTCATTTTTCTCCAGTGTAATTGTTTTCACCAATTGGTTATTGTCATAGATATCATATTGGTATTTTTTAGATGTATCGCATTTCATAACCTTAGGGCAAGTGTATTTATCTACATCAATTTTGTATTTATTAATATCTCCTGCCACTGCTTTAACTTCGTCACAACACTTCTCGCCAAATTCTTTGAGAAATCCTTTTTTAAGATGTAAATGATTGGTTGGCCCTTTTAATTCTTCCTGATAGAATTGCTCATATTTTTTCAAAACATGATCAAGTGCTTCTTCTCTTTGACCATATCCTGCTCCCGGTAAACTTGCCCACTCAGTTCTACACTTACTGATGGCTCCTTTGATATCGTCTTTCTTAATTAAATCTAATGCTTTTTTCTTTTCTTTAATCAGGTATACACAATATTTATCCTGGCTTTCAGGTGAAAAATCTGTTATACCATGATTGGTTCTCCATGTTGCAAAACCGTTATCCTGCCAATTCTTTTTTGTAATCTGGTAGGCTCCGGCGGCTGAAGAATAGTCATTTATTTGATCTATCCAGACCATTACTTTAGGGTGGTCACTGAAATCTTTTCCATGATCTTTTAATGTACTTCCTCCTACAATTCTTGAATAACCTCCTTCATCCTGTGTACCTTCACCCACCCTTAGCATTCTTATGAATGCTCTTACTTTTGCTTCACATTCACATACTCCGTCTTCATTTTTTCCTGTTGATAAGGATTCTCTTCCAACTTTTACCGCAGCTTTGTTTTCTACCATATTAGGAAGGCTGGCAGTTGCATATAAGATAGCCATATCGGAATGATCAAGATACACTGCCCTTTCCTTGGCTTCTTTTCCTTCTCCTTCTGTTACCTTAATAATGGCGGAAATTTTAAAATAATTTTTAGGCTTTCCTAATTTCGCAGGATCAACTTTTAATATAAGCTCACCTTTTTTATTGATTTTGCCTGTTTGTGTATTGAAAAAAGTCTCTTTAGAAAATTTTTCTTTTACGTCTTTCCAGTCTTTCCATTGTCTAGGACTCCATGCTATTCCGAAATATATGTCTGATTTTGTAATAAAATGCACCTCAACATTTTTGTCTACCATATTGATGGCGTAAATTTTAAAATAGAGCGGAGTGGTGATGGGGGAGTTGTATCTTTTCTCAGTGTCTGATGCATCACAAAAATAAGCATCCACGATTTTGGGAACATCAGAAACTATAAGAGAAGAGGCGAGTGCCTTATCTGCATTCTGAATGATGAGCGAAGGGTTTGTGGATTTCATTTTAAAGAACAATTCTCCTTTTTTAGTTACTCCCTTGCTTTCTATTTTATGTTTTATAGAGTCATCTAACGTGAAAGGCCAGTAAACCGCTGTAGCAGTTTCATTTAAAGTTCCTGTCTTCTCAAAAATAATATTACTTCCCGTGCTGTCATTATCGTATACTTCCAGTTTTACTTCCTCACCTTGTAATCCCTCATATCTTACATAAGCAGATATATCCTGGCCATAGCCGGCCTCTTTTATAATATTCCCGCTGCTTCCGTCATTATCCATCCATTTTGCAGTATCCGCAATTACTTTGGGCTGAATAACATCCAAAGATAAAGGCTTTTCACAATTTCTACCTCCCATACTGCAATTGATAGTATATTTTCCGGGAACTAAAAACTTATATGAAAATTTTTCACCTGTGCCTCCTGCCGTAACCGGACCTGTGATCTTCCAGATAATAGGTCCGTCTTTTGAAACATCGTAGTCTTTAATAAGCATTTTGCTTATTTCAAATAAAATATTGACTCCAACTTTTGGTTTTTTATCATATTTTATTTCGGTGACCACATTATTTTTTACTTCGAAACGCCAGTCGTCATCTTCGTCTTTTGCTCGTTTTCCCGTAGCGTTGGCAACTTTGCTATAGGCTTCCACAACATATTTTCCAGGCGCCATAAGCAGATTGCCAGGTATTGTAATGCTTTTACCTGTACCCTGTAATATTCCGTTTAAATTCCACTTGATCTCCGAAGACTCATCTGAAGTAAGGTCATAAAGAGGATTGTTTCCGAAGTTATATTTCATTTTCGAAACACTGAATGACATGGCGGTTCCCGGTCTTACTACTTCGGCACCATGGCTTATTCCGATTACAGCATTACCCTCAGTTTCTCCGGACATTTGTTTTTCTATAACGTTTCCTGTATCATTTATATACCGGGCTATAATAGTATATTTTGCCTGGGTATTTTGAGGAGTAAACGTCAATGTATCTCCATCTTGAACAGCATCCGTAACAACATTTCCGCTTCCATCAAGTAAAGATAATGTAAGTCTTGATTTTTCTTCTTCAGTGAGATCAGGAATAAAAAATTTAGCTTTAAAGACAGAAGGAACACCGCGTCTGAATTTTCTGTTTTTAGAAGGATCAATCCTTGTCGAAAAATCTCCTGATGTACACTCTATATCGAGCAGGGTGTTTTCTACCACTTCAATATCGATTGAGCATGAAGGGTCACATTTGTCATATTTTCCTTTTTCAAAATCAGGACTTTTAGGCTTCCCATATCCTTCTACTCTGAATTTGCCTGTTTCCGCAAAGCTCTGTGAAAACTCAGTTCCGATTTGTTCTTTGAGAAAAATCCTGTCTTCTTTTTTACCCTGATGATTCTTGTAAATCATCCAGGAGGTAAGCTGCTTGTTTCCGCTCTTCAGGTTGGCTTTGAAATCAGTTTCTTCATTTTTTCGAAGATAAATGATATCTTTTTTACCTTTTGAATCGATTTCTTTAAAATCTTTTCTGTTTTCTATTTTTGTAAGCGTTATAGAAGTAACTACAGGATATTCCTCTTTTTTCTTAGGCTGTGCTACTGCAGGATTTACCATGGCAAGCTCTAAGGGATTGGTATTATCTGCATGTGCGTTACTTACAGAGTCGGTCTGTCCATGTTTGTCTATGGTTATTTTGCCCCCAACCATACATTGCAATTCGGATATTTCTGTAAGAGTATTTTTGCCCATTACCTGTGTGCTTTCATAGGTTTTGCTCCATTTAGGTGCTGGAGCCAAAGCGCAAGGCAGGTTGCCTCCGGCAGAGGGCTTAAGGGTACATTTTCCGAAGGTTGCTACCGGTGGATTGAAGGTTTTGTCCTCTTCCGTAGCAGCCAGCTTACTGCTATCGTCATTAAGAACAATTATTTTATGAGTGGTTACTTGAAGGTCAGCGGTTTGTTTTGGATTTTCAGCTTTATCACAAACACATTTTGCATTATGTACGACAAAGTATTTTCCATCGTGATCACTTTTAGCAGCATTCTCTTCTTTTTTCTGCTTTTCTTCCTTCTTTTTTTCCTCTCCTTGTTTTTGTTCGGCATTTTTTTGTTCTTCAGCAGGGTCGGGTGGAGGAGTTTCTCCGTTCATCTCATATATTTCCTCTTTTGACGGAGTCAGGAGATTAAACCCCGGATAGGGAACATTCGGAACCTTTGGGTCAGCGCCTGCATTTTGATCATGGTATTGTTTGAGCTTAGTCCAGTCTTTGATACCCAATTTTTTGGCTATATCCTGTAACGTCTCACCGCTCTGTACCTTATATGGGATGGAAGCTGCCATATCGTTATTTTGTTTGTATGGTTATAATGTGTTGGTAATAGAATTTATCTTCTACTTCTATACAGACATCGGTTTCGGCTGATTCAATCCTTGCTGTTTTACCCGTGTAGCTGATATTATGTTTAAAATCTGCATAGAGAGGGACGTTTTCTTTCTCAAAATCAACGGCATATTCATGTTGATGAATATATCTGATAACGTCATTCATAATTTCCTGGGCATTATCTATTTTAGGTTCAAAGAATAGGATATTTTTTTCCTTTTCATAGAAAGTTTCTCCCTTCCATTGTGATGTCCCGATCGGAAGTACCTTCCAGGAAGTGTCATATTGCTTTTTATTGTTGAATTTTTGCATACTGGCTTCGGCAACTTTCATGAAATGGAGCTCTCGGATAAATTGCATAAGTTTTTCTTCAGTTTCTGTAGCATTGAAAAAATGATTCCGGATATGATCTGTGCCTTCTCCACTATAAACAGATCGTATTTCTGAGTCCGTTTTTTGTATGCGTTTTTTTATCTGATTTATATTGTGGATGCTAAGTTTGTAGTTTTCTATTTTACAGTGAATAGGAAATAATGCTTCCATATAACTGTTTGATATTTCAAGGAACTTCGTATCTATTTTTTTATTATTTACTTTAAGATTCGTCCTGCTGATAGATACATCATAATCTTCATCCTCTTTGGCTTCCACATATAATGTATAAGAAAGTAAGGCTTCATGTTCCTCTCTTCCTATTTTCACGGTACATTTATCCTGTAAAAAATAAGTGGATGTAGGGAATATGTCAGCTTTAGAAGGTATCATTGCGTTCTTATAATTGTGGTTAGAAAAACATTCCTATTGATGTTAGTGATTAAGAGCTTTTATGGCCTGAGCATTGTTAATGGTATATAACGCAAAAACTGAAATAATACTTAAAATATATAATACAAACAGTATCAATAATTTCATTGTTTTTTTGTTTTCCTTTTCCTTTCGTAAACTCAATATCTGAATTAAAAAGAGGATAGGATAAATAAAAGCCATAGCTATAAAAAAGACGAAAAGATAAGTCATTAGTAAAGAAAACACGGCCTGGAGGTTTGAAGTGTCAAAGCTTCTGTTGAAATAGGTATGTGCTGGTTTATCCCAGTAATAAATAAATGTAAGGATAGCAAATGCCACAAATATGACTACCTGAATATTGAAAATTGTTTTCCAGTTTTTTATTATAAAATTATTTATCATAATCCGTTCGTTAGTTATATCATTGAGTTATTTTCCTGCTACATACCCGAAATATCCGTCTTCAAAAGGATCAAAAGATACAGTCCATACCTTACTGATATCCCCCCATGTAAACAGGGTCAATATCACTTTTTCATTTTTTTCATCTAATGTAACTCCTTTAAGTCCTACCCAGTGGTTAGGAATCGTAAATGTACCTTTGCTGTTATTCTGAAAATTACCCGCAGTAATAAGGAGGCCAATACTATAGCCGCTGGTGAGAAGCCCGGACAATTCATTTGCCGAATTTTTTGCACTTGCCCATTTACTTGTCACAAGGTTGGTCTCATTTTTCACATCAGTGTAAGAAAGAATGTTCTTCATCATGCTTGCCACTTCGTGAGGAAGTGTGAGTCCAGTACCTCCTTCTACAAAACCGCCTGCACTTGTACCGTCGGGATCGTAATCAAAAACACTATTCAAATAGTCCTTAATGGTGAATAAAAATATAAAGTCAGCATAAGACATTTTTCCACCATTGCTGTTATTCGGATAGCTGGCATCGGAATCTTTCACTTTGATAAGGTGCTCATCCTTATCCAGTTTAATTTTATATTGAGTAGACGGAACTATAGCTTCACCCGTACGGTGCATGTCTAAAATTATTTTTTCGTAATCAGAGGGTTTCTGGATAGCCAGAAAGTGCCCGATCAGTGCAATAGCACACATTGAGCTTTGTCCCTGATCTATATCTTTTCCGGTATTCATCCTTTGCTGGATTTCCGATTTTAATGTTTTGCGGTCAAAAAACCGGAATCTGTTGTGTTTGAAAAGGGTTAATTTCCCTTCATTATCTACATCGTTGATATATGCTTTGATCTCCAGATTATTTCCACATCCGTTGGCATCATTAAATGTTATACTGATTTCTTCACCAGTATTGGGACCTTCCAAAGCATTTTTGTAGAATTTACCTGTTTCAGTATCTGTATAGCTAACCGCCCACCGAATCATACTAGGATCCTTTGGTGCATCGTTGGTATATGTTTCTACTTTGAATGTATAGGTCTTTCCGTATACAAGCCCTGACTTTTCCTTGATCGTTTTACTTCCGTCGTTTAAAGAACCATCATCCAGGACAGAAATCAGCTTAATACTTTTGACTTGCGTTGCCTCAATCCCTTTTCTGGGAATGTTGGTCTTTTCATCAAATACTACACCTGCGCCCATGGTTGCTTCTAGTTTTTGTATTATTGTTCAAACTCAAAATTTTCTTCCTTGTTTGAAAGAACATCATAAACCACATTGCCTCTTTCGGTTATATAAAAAATATCCCTGTTTCCTTTATCATATCTGATATAAGCAATGAGATCCTGGTTGTGACCGTCTAATCCTTCTCTTCCAGCCTTATACTGTTGATTCAGAACATCTGTTTTTTTATAGATATAAACAGAATATAACTGATAGTTCTTTATATCTGTCCCTGCTGTTTTGTCATCAATTTTCTTTTTCAATTTTTCATATTCATCAACGTCGTATGAAAAATTTCCTTCAACATAAAAATAGTCGATTCTATTTTTATTTTCTCCTGCTTTAAACTCGTAGGTAACGGGAGATAAAGCAACTAACTGAAAGTCTTCCGACTTGTTTTGGATACATGCCACAAATAATGTTAATAAAATGATTAAGTTTTTCATGATAAATTTAGTCCTTATCGGAATTGCCATTTAAATCTACGCTTTTTTCCATTTCTGTAATGAAAGGTCTTGCCGTTCTGTAATGCTGCAGAATATACCAGGCTTTAAAAAAATCTCCGGTATGGTATTGCGGGATAATGTCACCACCATGTTTTACGATATCATCCCAATCCAGACCATAGTGATCGTAAAACGTATATTTCAGCTTTCCGCTCCATACTTTGGTACATTTGTTATAAGAATAATCCAGGATTTCTGCTTTGGCACTCCATACCTGATGTACTGTAATCCCTAATCCTGATACTTTATCCCAGAATGACGAAAAATTTAAAAGTCCCATCGAAATAACTCCCATTGCAGCTGGATCATAATTACTTTTTTTCAGCTCCTTTTTAAAATCCGTTAGAAATTTATTATGATAAGTGATAAAGGCATCATTGCCTGCAATTTTTTTATTCAGAATATCACTCTTATAAGTTCCACCTGTGCCCTTTTTAAACCGATCCGACATTTCCAGGGCTACAGTTTCCATATCACCAATAGATAAAGACTTCATCAGCTGATCCAGATATGCTCCTAATGTTGCATCATTTAATTTAAAAACCGGATCATTTTGTATGGAGGCGGAAGATGCCGGCTTATCGGCAAAATACATATCTTCGGCCTTTGTTCCGTCAAAATTGAATCCAGGATCCCTTTTGGCCTTGCCAATGAGCTTCTGGCTTATTCGGACTACCCCTTCTTTGCATCCTTCATCACCTTTTCCATCTTTTCCGAAACCTTGTAATATGGCACGTTTCTGACTTGAGAGCTCAAGATTTTGCTTCGTAGCCTCAATAATTACATGTTCCGATTCTTCATTGGAAACTTTACATAGATTAGTATAGTTATTACTGACCTGTATATTGATATTATTAGCTTTTTTTACAATGGCCATATCACTGTTTTTAATGTGAATTTCCTTGCTCTCCGCTTTGAGATTTTACGGTTTTCTCACTTTGTAAGATCATATTTTCTTTAGTACTCACAACGGTAACCTTTTCAGCATAAGAGTCGCTCTTTTTGGACTGAACATTTCTTTCATTTTCAGCAATCTCTGTTCTCATATCAGAAGACTCATGAATATTTCCTGTAGCAGTTTGTAAAAGGTCTCTTCCGGCTGTATCAACCATGTTTACTCCCGCATTCGATACGATATTGACATTTGCTGTAGCAAATATATTGCTGCCCGCTATGGAAGTGATATCATTTCCTGCGGACATTCTTATATTATTTCCTGCAGTAAAAGTCATATCTTTTGGAGCATTCACAATAATGCTTCCTTTTCCATCCATAAAGTAGGTATTCCCACTCGGATCTTCTATGTAGATACTTCCTTCTGCGTCATTAAAAATTACCTTATTTCCACTTCGCGTTTGTATCGATTTTATATGATTGTTAACGCCTCCTCCTAGACCAACACCTCCATGAAACATTCCACCCATGGCGAAAGGGAAGTCGGGATGATGATATTCAAAGCCAACCATTACCTGATCTCCAACTTCCGGAATCGCTACAAACCCTCTGTTTTGAGTGATTACATCTGTCCCTCCGGCATCAGGGCTCATCATTCTTATAAAATGAGTGGTGTCATTTAATTGCCAGTCAAATTGTACTTGTATCCGTCCCTGATTTAATGGATCTGTATTGGAAACTACAGTGGCAATCTGTGGTTCTGCACTTGGAGTGATAAATTCCGGTTTTGGAATAAATCCGGTCCCCTCGGCTATTGCTTCAAATGATCCTGTATAGATACCTCTGGTATTAACTTCATGAGAGACTTCAGTGATCATAAGCTTGGTGAAATAAGTCGTCTGGTTGCTATCCGGTTTTCTCATTTCTATATCTGCAACACAACCAGGATGTAAAAAAGGAACAGAGGTTGTCCCTGATACGGTAAAGACTTCTACTGCAGCACTTCCTGCAGCACTTTTTTGGGAATCATCAACATTTAACGACATATTGGCATTAATTGGAGATGGGTTCAGTGAACGGGTTTTATAGATGTCATTATTAAGATCATAAGCTTTAGCAGCAAGCTGTCCCAAATGCTTTATGCTTGCAGATGTACTTAATAATTTTGTGTGATTACTGCTGTTATATCCAAAAAACTCCGGTTTAGTATGCACCGCTCTCAGTTCCACGGAAACGTCACTTACATTACTTCCGTAAGTAAGGCGTATGGGTTGATCTTTGGGTGGAAGTTTACCGAAATACAGTGTTTCGCCATCATAATAGAATTGCTCTCCGTAGGTTTCGGCAAGCCTCGCAAGGTAATTGTAATGGGTTTCCTTGTACTGGGCGCTGTAATTAATATAGCTTTTGTTCTGGGTATCAACTTTATAGTCAAATTTACCTGAATTAAGGGTCTCCTTTAAAATCCTGTCGGCAATGATAGAAGTATTCACCGGTTTATCACCGCCAAAGCTTTGTGTATGTGGAGCGGAATCCATTAAAATAGTAGGGCTGTATCCTTTCAGAACAATATTGCCTAAACTCATTTTTTCCTGACTAAAAGCCACTTTGGTAATGAGTCCGACGAAAGTTTGTTCAGGACTCTCATTTTCAGCATCCTTATATTTAAAAACGACCGTTAAGCGTTTTCCGAGAAACTGCTGAGCCTGATCAAGCTCATGATTTTGCAAAGTCCCTAAAGAATCGTGAGCTAAGGTCAACTCAAAGCTATGATGTCTTCTTGTACTTTGCTGTAAGCGGAAGTGTTTGAAATGGTTAATAATTTTACCTTCAATCACTACGTCCAGCTTCACCACACGCTGTACTCCTGCAATATGATTTTCAGCAATTTTATCTGCGTTGGTAGTCTTATTTTTCATTCTTATGTTTTTGGTGTTCACTTACTAAATTAGAAATGTTTTCCAATTCAAGTTGATTAATTTTGTTAAATTTTAAAAACTGTAGTAGAATTACGACTTTTATAGATGTAAATGTTTATTTTATAATCGTCATGTTGAAAAACAAGTATAAAATATTTTATTTACTAACTGAACAATTTAAGTGATCAAAGAGAATGATTAATTGTATAATATTCTCCCGGAGAGATAAAAAGATCATCCATAGGGATGATCTTTTATGTATAAATGTTTGTAGGCATTGATTATGCACCTGGCCAGATACCTTCATAGATACCGTTACCATAATGAATTTTTTCTGCACTTACGATGAAGCTGATCAGCATACTGTTGTCATCCACAGCATCAAAGTCTACTTCATGTTGAATTACATATCCGTTCTCCCATGTTAAAGTAATTAATGTTCCTTCTTCGTGAGATTTGTTGAAAGTAACTTCACCTGTTGTAGGCTTATATTTCCCGTTAAGTAAGCTTTCTAAGATGTCAGATTTTTCTGTAGCCTCGATCGTTAATTTGATGATTGCGTTGGAAGGGTCAGAAGCTACACGTCCTGAAACGTCTGTAGATCTTGATACGCTGTAGTTAAGCTTTAATAATTTCTGACCTTCACTTCCGTTGAATTTTAAGATTCCTCTTGAATTTGCTGCCATAATGGTAAATTTTAATCGTTATTAAATATTATATAATTCAGTGATTATGTAGCAAATGTATAGTACTTTAATCGGACTCAAAAATTTTTAAAGACAAGATTTGATTTTTGTAGTGGTTCTACGATTTCATGTCGTAGTTCTACGATATTTTGTCGTAATTCTACGATTTGTAAATTTTAAAAGTCCCTGCAATCCTTCTGTTAAAGGGATTTTGCGTTATAAATAGATGAGCTGGGTTTTGATAACTTTCCTTCCGAGACTTTCCAGTACACTTTTATAAGTTTCAATTTGACGGTCATTTTTTTCAGTGACTTCTCCGGTTTTAAAATCTACAATGATATAATCTTCACCATTTTTCAGAATTCTATCGGGCCGGTAAATTCTGCTTTCCCCTCTTTCGGAGATCATGATATCTTTTTCGTTGATTACTTCCCATCTTTCGTCAAAGAATTCAGCATGAGCTGTAACGATTTCCTGAAGCGTTTCCTCAATTTCATTCTTTTCAGTTACTGTGATTTGCCCTTCCAGAAGGTAGCTTTCCAATACTTTCTGAATATCTTTTTTAGTATTGATCTTAGATAACAGTTCGTGAACGAAAAGTCCTATCCTCACTTTCTCATTGCGAACCTGATAGTTCTTGGATGGTGTCGCAATTTTTACAGATGTATTTTTTTCGTTGATATTTTTGAGATTCCTGATATCTTTTGTCCTGAAAGATGAGGTTTTGACTTTAGAGTTTTTTTTGAGCATTTCAGGATGTACCTCATAAAGATCAAATTCATCGGACTGTTCTGTATTTTTACCTTGAATAAATTCCAGGATTTCGAGATTATTTGAAGTTTTATTTTGTTTCTGAATATAGAAAAACAGCTGTTCTACAGGACGAGTAGTGGCGACATACTGAAGACACAACCTGTCTATCAGATTTTTATAGGAATTCTTCTTATTGAATTTTTCAATTTCTTCATCATAGACTTCCAGGCTTTTGCTAAACTGATTAATATTAACAGATTTCAAAGCTTCATTGCTGTTGGTTTCAAACCAGTTGGAAAATTCAGCATCACGGTTTTTATTCATCATAGGAATAAAAACAACCGGAAACTCAAGTCCTTTGGCTTTATGAATCGTCATGATCTGGATAGCATCAATATTTTCTGAGGCCTGAATGGTATATGTGGAGGCTTCTTCATCCCAGTATTTTAAAAATTCTTTAGTGCTCGCTCCTGCATTTTGAGTAAAGTTAAAGAGCATTTCAAGAAAGTTTAACAGGAAGTCGGTTTCTTTATTATCAAAAGAAAACTCATTAATATAGTACTCTACAAAATTGTATAAATTAAATCGGGGGAAGTGATCTTGTTTTAGTCGTAAAGCATATTTGTTTTGGATAAACGGGAGGATGTCATCGTGGGATTCAATATCCAGAATTTCTTTCATACTCAGGGTAAAATCTGGCATTTTTACTTTTCCCAATTTATTCAGATAATACATCATCATGATTAAATTGGTTTTGTTTTTAGGATTGGTTTCCCATTTTAAGAACTCAATGACAGCCTGAATGGTATTTGAGAGTTCTAGCGTCAGTCCTTTATCTGATATGGTTTTAATATTGGTTTCTTCTCCTCTATACCTCACTTTCAGGTTCCCTAGCTTCTGTGAATAGCTGAAAATATCAAAATTGCCACGACATAGAATAGTAATATCTGCAAACCTGAATCCGTTGTCAAGACAATCCTGAATGTCTTTCTGCATTCTTTCGGAAGTGTCATTGTAGAAATCCTCATTGGTGAGATTTTCAATAAGATTTACTTTGACCCTTCCATCAATTTCTGATTTAGGATTTTGTTCGGCATCCGTCCCAAATATATTTTTATGTTCCTCTTCAAGATTTAAGGCATGAAATTGATACAGTTCATTATTGAATCGAACAATATTTTTTGCACTTCGCCAATTATCTTTTAATACAAGAAGTTCGGCTTGTTTGGGAGAAATTTCTTTTTTGTTGATAATGTCCAGCATGAGCTTGCTCTCACCACCCCTGAATCTGTAAATACTTTGTTTGGGATCACCTACCAATGTAAATGTTGTATTCTCTGTCGAGACACTATGGTCTCTTAATGGGACGAAATTTTGCCATTGTAATTCCGAAGTATCCTGAAATTCATCAAAAAAATAGTGCTGAAACTGGGAGCCTACTTTTTCATAAATAAAAGCCGAAGGTTCATTTTTCAGGTTTTCATTGATGAGGATATTAAATTTAGAAAGGAGAACAAGATCATTTTCCTCTTCAATTTTTTTTAATTCATCCTGAATGTCCTTGTTTACTTTTAAAGGAAGTAATGCAGATAATATTTTCTCCTTTTTCTGTGTTTCAATATAAAGAAGAATAAGCTGCATTCTGTTTTCTAATAATTCATCAAGAATTTCTAGAATTTCTGGCTCTTTACTTTTTGATTTTGAGGCGGCTCCTTTTCTGTAATTATTAACCACAGAGTCTTCCTGAGTTGTCGGAAAAGGAAAACCAGGTCTCTTCTGATGGTAAAAATCCAGAACTTTAGTAAAAAAACCTCCAATACCGTTTTTACCTTGTGCAAAGTCCTCAACATCGATATTTCTTGATTTAAAAAGATCAATAGATTTCGTAGCGATTTCAACAGCTCTTTTCTTATTAAATACAATCTCTTTCCGGATAGTATTCTTTATATTTTCATAATTGGAATCGTCAAAATTGGTATTGCTTTTCAGCTGTTCATAGTGAATATCTTTTACAAACTCTTTTGCAGAGTCATAAAGATTCTTGTTAAGATTGATTCGCTCGTTATTTTCGAGGCTGTAATCCACATAATCCATGAAAGAATTTGATATTGCATCATTCTCACCGATCTGATCAAGCATTTTGTCTACAGCTTCAATGAGGAAAGGCTCTGCTTCAATCTCGAGATTAAAATTTTTAGCTAACCCTAATTCGTAAGAAAAACTTCTTACCAGGCGGGAATTAAAACGGTCGATGGTACCAATATTTAAGGTAGAATAATTATGAAGAATATAATCCAGTAATTTTTTAGACCGGATGTGCAATTCATCAATGGTTATCTTTAAACCTTCTTCTTCAAAAACTTTCTGAATGTTTTTTAAATCATTATTATCAGCGAAGTTGCTTGCAGAAAAGGCTCCCAACCAGGATAAAATTCTTTCTTTCATCTCATTGGCCGCTTTGTTGGTGAACGTTAATGCCAGAATATTTCTGATGGCATGCTGCTGATTAGGATAACGAAGACAGATCATCAGGAGCCTCTGAACCAGCGCATAGGTCTTTCCGGAACCGGCGGAAGCATTGATTACTGTATAAGAATTTTGCATTTTTTGAGATGAATTGAAGATGCAAGTTAGCTAAAATTTAAATGAAATTTTAACAATTGAAAATGGTGCTTTAACAAAATCAGAATGGAAAATCAAAAAAAATGCTAAAACGAGTTAACTGTGGTTAAACTTGTGGAAAACATTAAAAATAAGTTTAGATTTGTTTTATAAAAAAACTTTCCGTGAAATTAAAACTACTTTTTCTTTTATCACTCATTTTCTTCATTCAAAAAATAAAGGCACAGGATTATCTTTTCGGAAAAATAACTTCAGAAGAGCATATAGAAATGCCTGATGTTACTGTAATCAACATTAGAACTGATGAACGTGTAACCACTAATGCTGATGGACATTTTATGATCTCGGGCAGGGAAGGAGATGAACTTCGATTTATAAAAAGCGGTTACGAAAGGATGAACAGGAGAATTACAAAAGACAATATTTCAGCTCCTCTAAGCATAACGTTAATCCGGCAGACTACTCTTATTGAAGAGGTCGAAGTAAAGAAGGGACTCACAGGCGACCTGAAAGTAGATTCTAAAAACCTGAACAGACCCAGAAAAGTAGAAAAGTTAACCCAAGATATTGACAAATACATTGCCCAAAAATCTGATCCGAGAATCCTGGCGGCAAAAGCAGGAGAGTTTGTCCAGCCAAAAGGACAAGGGTTTTCAATCGGGAAAGTGAAAGATAAGTGGGACGATGTGGATCTCATGCGTTACTTGCGTGAAAGCCTCGGAGATCAGTATTTTATAGATTTAAAAATAGATAAATCTTTAATCGAGCATTTCATTTATTATGTCTTAAGATCAGGTTTTGAGAGGAGACAGATCCTTAAATACGGTTTTTGCAGTGATGCAGACCTGATGAGATTTCAAAGAGCTGTACTGGCTAGAATTTCCTCATATCGCGCTCCTCAAACCCAGAGATAATCTATGAATGTTTTATGATTAAAAATACTTTGTATATCGTACCGTGCTTTGCTTTTGCCCATTTTTATTCGCAACAAAAGATTTCAGGCAGAGTAGCGGATGAGAATAATAATGCTCTGGCGTCTGTTCTTATCTACAATATTTCCAACAACACAAAAACTCAAAGTGATTCTTCCGGTCAATTTATAATTGAAGCTAAGGAAAACGAAGAGATCCGCTTTTTAAAGCAAGATTATTACCGTGTTGATAAGAAGATCAATAAGGAGAATATAAATTTACCATTAGATATTAAACTCCTCAAGATTGAAACTCTAATTCCGGAAGTTGAAATTCCTTATAAACCCACAGGTAATCTGGAAAAAGATAGCAAACATTATGATCAGGCAAGGAAGACCCTTGTATTGAAATCTGAAATGGATGCCTATATGAGAAGCCCTTTGAAAGAGCCATTACCCGAGAACAAAATTCCTAAAACCTTTAGTGGACATGATTTTAATGTAGGACAGGTCGACATGGTCAAATTGTTTCTCACGGGTATAGGTCTTGTAAAAAAAGCAAGCCAACCCAAAGTTACCAAACCTGATTATTATGAAACCCAAAATTTCATTAACAGGCTTAAACTGGAGATCAATTTAGATTTTCTTGTAGAAAAGGGAATGAATGAAGAGCAGATAGATGAATTTCTGGTATATGCTAACGATAAAAGGTATCTTGCAAAAAAATACAGGAAAACTTTTAATAAAAGCGTGATCGAATCAGAACTAAGAATTGCTTTCATAGAATACGACAAGACCCACGTAATTAAAAATTAATAGTGCAATAAAACAATCATAATTAAATGAAAAATATAATTTTATTTATTGTTTTGTTTATATATGGAATTGCCTATTCGCAACAGATCGTTACGGGGAAAATAACAGATGATAATGACATTAACCTTGGATCTGTTACGGTCATCAACCTTTCAACAGATAAGAAAGTCTATAGTAATTCTTCGGGCGAGTTTTCTATTGAAGCTTCAAAAAATGATGAATTAAGGTTTGTAAGACCTGGATATGAAAGGATTTCTAAAAGAGTTTTTGCAGATGGTGTTGATTCTCAACTTTTCATAACAATGATAAAAATTCCTGAAGAAATAGAGGAAGTAGAGGTAAAGAAATTATCCGGGGACCTGGCTAAGGATTCAAGAAGTGTTGCTAAAGTTGACAAAGGGGAAATTGTTCAGCAGGCAGTGGGCCTTCCACAACCTGTTGGAAAAATGAGGGAAAAACCGGCAGAAGTAAAACAGGTACTACTTCCGATACTTTTAGGGCAGCTGAATGTTCAGGGAGCCTTTGATCTCATCAGTGGAAAAGCGAGAAGACAAAAACGTCAATACAGATATGACGATCTGCAGGACAATATTTTATGGGTGAGGAAGAGAGTGGATGATGATTATTTTACTAATGCAGGAATTCCTGCGGAAAGAATCTCGGAATTTATAGAGTTTTCTTTTGTTATCAAACCACAGGCCCGAACTTATGTAAAAGCAAGGAATCTCTCGGGGGTGCTGCTGAGATTAGAAGAAACTATGCCGGCATTTTTAGAACGATTAAAAAAGGATTGAACGATTTGTTAAAGAAATCTTAAAATTACGGAATAGAAATTGATGTATCCGTTCATAAGAAAATTTAAATTTAAATGACCAATCAATCAAATTCACAAAATTTTATGAACAGAAATATCATAGTAATGGCTATTGCAGCCATTGGTTTTGTTCTTGGACTGGGACTACTGGGAAATGCTATTAAAAACAGAAATAAATCTGAAAATACAATCTCTGTAACTGGATTGGGAACAAAGCAATTTACATCAGACCTTATCACATGGTCCGGAAGTTTCTCAAAAAATAATTTTGACTTAAAACTTGCTTACGACGGGCTGCTTGCCGATAAAAAAGTGATCAATGATTATCTGATTTCAAAGGGAATAAAACAAAATGAAATTATTTATTCCTCAGTAGACATTCAGAAACAATTTCGTAATTATAATGATGCCAATGGAAATAGTGTCCAGGGAGAATTTTCAGGATATAACCTAACGCAGACTGTTTCTATAGAAAGTAAGGAAGTGGCTAAGATCGAAAGCCTTTCAAGAAATATTACAGAGATTATCAATCGGGGAATAGAATTTACATCCTCTTCGCCATCTTATTTTTATACAAAGCTAACTGCTGTAAAGCAGGAAATGATCGCTACCGCTACAAAAGATGCCAGAGAACGCGCGGAAAAAATTGCGGAAAACTCAGGAAGTGGTCTTGGAAGTTTAAAAAAGGCAACCATGGGAGTTATCCAGATCACTGCACCTAATTCAAATGAAGATTATTCTTATGGTGGGGCTTTTAACACAACCTCTAAAGAGAAAGTGGCAAGTATCACGATAAAACTGGAGTATGAAGTGAATTAATAGGAACTGTAATAAACTTATTGACCATTTAAAGTTCCAAAATGTACGATAAATTTAAAGCTGGCAGATTGTGCTGGCTTTTTATATTTTAATGATAAACAACATCATAAATTTCTTCTTTTATCTTTTTAAGATCTGCAGGAGAATAATTAGCCAGCAACCATAAGTCTAAAGGCTGCTTACCTTCCCCGTAACTTGGCTGTACATACATTTCTTCTATTAATGAGAATCCGTTTTTCTGGTAAAAAGAATATCGTCTCTGAGCATCTTCCCCGATATGGGCTGGTTCAATTTCAAGAATAATCCTTGGATAATTTTTGAATAAGTATCCTGTAATATGAGAACCTAGTTTCTGGCTTCTGAACTCTGCAAAAACCTCAAAATGTTCTACGAAAATGTAATCGCTTAATTCCCAGAAAATAAGATATCCAATCGCTTTAGATTCGTGCAATACAGAAATAACC
This sequence comes from Chryseobacterium sp. Chry.R1, assembly GCF_039645525.1. Taxonomy (NCBI): domain Bacteria; kingdom Pseudomonadati; phylum Bacteroidota; class Flavobacteriia; order Flavobacteriales; family Weeksellaceae; genus Chryseobacterium; species Chryseobacterium sp. Chry.R1. The sequence continues at coordinate 479,781 of NZ_CP151793.1, read as the reverse complement.
TTCACATGAGGATTGCTGAATAACTTCACAAATTGGTCCCAGTCTCTTCTTTCATCCTCCGGAAAGGTTGTGGAGTAGGAGTGATATATATCTTTTATTTTGTAGTCTTCCGGTGAAGTTATAGGTAAAAATTCCATAATTATAAATCAAAAACACTTGGTCTCCTTGTGATGAAAATATCTTTAATCCAAAGCGTAAACGCTAATCCCAGATAGATAAGAAAGAAGAAACCCGCCGTGGCGAAAGTTGAATAAATGAAGAATACCCGAAGTTTAGAAACAGGAATTCCAAGTTTAGCGCCCATTCTTGTAAGAACACCAAACCATTCTCTTTCCATTTTGTGACGGATATTATCAAGCATCTGAAGAATCTTTTAAAAGTTTAAATCCAATACTGCAATTTAAGCAATTTTTTTCTTCACAGGAATTTTTAAAATGATAAATGAGGCTTTGGGTTTCTAAGGAACTGGTAATTTTCATGTTCAGATTTTTCCAGGACTTAATAATAGTATTCTTTTCCGGGGCTATTTCTGTATAAAATTTCAATATATCGTCAGTAATTTCTTCATTATGATATTTATGGTAGGTGTATTTTAATGGCAGAATCGTATTTAATATAATCAGCTCAATAAAGTCATTACTTAATGTTTTAACCTTATTAACTGAGGAAATTTTCCCAAATTTAAAATGGGTATTCCAGTAGCCGGACGCCTGTACGTTCTTAAAAATATCAAACAAGTCCTTACTATTTTTTGAATGTATGACTTTAGAAAATAAATTTTGATGCCGGTGATAAAGATCGGCTAGTTGTGAAAGTCTGATGGTAGGAAAATTAGGAGGTCTTAACCTTAAAAATTTAGGTGGAAACCTCATGTCCAGGATTCGGTATTTTACCTTTATGAACTGAAATTCCCGTTTCCAGATTTCCATTTGTTCGTCTTCCGTGTCCTCAAGCCACCCCGAAATCCCAAAGAATAAAGCTTCAAGATGTGTTGGGTTTTGCCTGATTTTATTGATGACACTGTAATCAATACTTTCAGCAATTTGTCTGAATATATAGGCATTTACTTTTAGTCCGAAAGAATAGGCAAGACTATGAAAGAGGATAGCTTCGAAATTGTTTTTTGACTGTTGTAAAGCATATTCCAGTTCCTCTGATTTCTCATTTAGTTTTCTTAAAACATTTTCTTCGTGGAAATGAAGAGGAACATTACGCTGATCAAAAATACTTTCGCAGGGAATAAACTGATTTTCTTTGATGAGTTTCTCATACTTCCACAGAATATTTTCATCAATATAATTCTTCAGTTCAAGAGTAGGAATTTTCTTATCATTAAATTCTTCAATCACAATATCATTTTGAAAAACAACATGAAGAATAATATTTTGATAGTTGGGATCCCCGGAATGATTATGGAAGATCCAGTCTGAAGACTTTACATGAAGCTCTATGTTTCCACTCAGGATGAGGTTATTGATTTTAATGGAAGCCAGAAGAAAATCAGGCCCGGCATTGGTATTCCATTTCCCGAAATGTATGATCTCAACGGAATTTCCTTCAATATCCTTGAAGTCAAAATTTTTGAAAACTTTAAAGTTCCAAAGATATTGAAGTAATTTTTCCGTCATGAGTGTGTCACAAATATAATAGATCTATTATACTTTTGACAACTCGTTTTTAAAATTTTCTATGGTTGTTTTGTACATTTCTTCATATATAGGAAGAACGTTTTTCAAATCGAATTTTATCGCCTGTTCTTTCGCATTTATCTTCATTTTGGCTAAAAGTTCATCATTGCTCAATAACTTGATTGTATAGTTGCTCATAGCTTCTACATTTCCGATTTCAGCTAAGAATCCTGTTTCTCCCTGGACATTTACTTCAGGAATTCCTCCTGCGTTGGAACTGATCACCGGAGTATACGCTGCCATGGCTTCCAATGCAGCCAATCCAAAACTTTCCTGTTCTGATGGTAATAAGAAAACGTCAGAAAGCTGAAGAATTCTATACAGGTCATTTACCTTTCCAAGAAGCCTGATTTTAGAAATCAAATCCGGATTTTCTTCTAAAAACTGGTTCACCTTCTCCATATCCGGACCTTCTCCGATAATGATCAGTTTGGATTTTACCTTCTTATGAACATTCTTGAAAATTTGAAGAACTTCGTCCACACGTTTTACAGGGCGAAGATTGGAAACGTGTATTAATATTTTTTCATCCGGATCAGCGAACTGTGTTCTCTGGCATTCATTACATTCATCAAATTCAGAATTGTCGATGAAATTCGTGATCACCTGGATTGGTTTTTTAATATTGAAAAACTGTAGCGTGTCTTTTTTTAAACTTTCAGATACAGAGGTAATTGCATCGGATTTGTTGATTGAAAACTCTACAGCATGTTTGTAGCTGGGATGTTGTCCTACCAAAGTAATATCTGTCCCGTGAAGTGTTGTTACCAAAGGAATGTCATTATTATCTTCCTGTAGCATCTGTTTAGCCGTAAACGCTGCATAAGCATAAGGAATGGCGTAGTGTGCATGCAATAAATCCAGTTTATACAGATTAACAACTCTGTAAATCATCGAACTCAGTGCAATATCATAAGGTTGATATTGAAACAGGGGATAAGTTTGAACATTTACCCTATGAAAAAAAATATTAGGATTGGTAATATCGAGTCTCGCTGGAAGGGCTGAGCTAATGAAATGGACTTCATAGCCTTTATTAGCAAGAGACATTCCCAGTTCTGTTGCTACGATACCGCTTCCGCCATATGTTGGATAGCAAAGTATGCCTATTTTCATTGGAATATTATTGTTTTGATGTTGTAAATATAGTTGAATTCACTTTTGTTTCAGAAGCAGTTGCAGGATTCAAATCGAGTCCCATTCCTGCTTTTAGTTGATCATTAACAAGTACCGGAAGTCTTCCCTGGACCTTTGTCTTTCCCAATAGCGCATTAGCTGTTGCAATCATGGAATCATCATTGTTTTCATAAGAAACAAGAACCGTGGAAATTTTTGAAATATCGATATCTTTTAAAGCATAAGCACTTCCAAATACATTTAAAATAACTTTTTGATTTTTAGTTAAATCAGCAAGAATCTTTTTAGATTCTCCGGAAATTTTATATGGTTTATATGCTGTTGCATTATCCTTATGAAGTCCTGCAATAACTATAGAATTAGCTGGAATTGTACTGATTTCGTCAGCTTTTTTAAGAATGATATTTGAACCTAGCTGATTGGCAAACGTCTGATAAGGTGCTTCCTCTAAAGGAACATAATACACTTGTTTTCCGGTAATGGGAAGTAACTTTTGCTCATCTTTTAATAGGGTAAGTGCATTAGAATAAAGATTCTGAATCAAAAGTTTGTGTGAATCGTTATTCAGGTCGTTATTAATGTTTTCAGGATTTTTGGTATTGTATTTATCCAGCCCTAAATAATATTTGGTCAGTAATATTTTTTTTACACTTTCTTCAACTCTTGATTGTGGAACTTCTCCATTATCAATAGCCTTCTGAATTAATTTTTTTCCTTCAGACACTCCCTGCGAGAAAAGCATAATATCATTACCTGCTTTAAAGGCTAATGCATCTAATTCCCCGGGCTTATATTTATTGGCTACTGCACCCATATTGAGTGCGTCCGTAATAATGAGGCCTTTATACCCTAACTTCTCTTTTAAAAGTCCGGTGATAATATTTTTGGAAACCGAAGCAGGAATTCCTTTTCCCGATTCTAACGTTGGCACATATAAGTGAGCTACCATTACTCCACCGATACCTTTAGTCATAAGAGCTTTAAAAGGTGCCAATTCAACAGCATTCAGCCTCTCGAGTTGGTGAGGAACTACAGGAAGATCCAGATGTGAATCTGTACTGGTGTCACCATGACCAGGAAAATGCTTAATGGCTGCTAGTATGTTGTTGTCCTGTAATCCATTAGAGTATGCTATTGCAGAGCTGATGACATTATCTACCTCTGAACCAAAGCTTCTGTTTCCAATGATTGGATTATTAGGATTTGTATTCACATCGACTACCGGGGCAAAATCCCAATTGATTCCCATCCTCTTACAGTCTTCGGCAATTTTAGAGGACATCTGGTAAATAAGATTTTTATCCTGTATGGCTCCTAAAGTCATTGCCCATGGAAATTTGTGAGCCGCTGCGATTCTCTGATATAATCCCCATTCAGCATCCATTCCGATCATCAACGGAACTTTAGATTTTTGCTGAAACTCATTTACCAGAGATATTTCTCTTGCTGCATCATCCTGCATCAGAATCAATCCACCGATCTTATCAAGGGTGACAATATTTCTTACCTGGTTGATATAATCCTCGCCTTTGTTGGTATAAAGAGCAACAATGAAAAGCTGTCCTAATTTTTCATCCTGGGAAAGCGATTTGTATGTTTGATTAACCCACTGGTTTGCTTTACTTACATCAGACTGTGAAATGCCCTTTGGTATATACTGGGCAGCGATTTTTGAACTGATAGATAAGAATATGAATAGAGAAGTGCAAACTATTTTGTTCATAACTTTTGAATAAGAACAAAAATACGATTAAAAAAATCATCAGAATGGATGTTTTTAAGTTTTTTGGTATATGTTTTGGATGTGCTTTATAAATAATATTAAAACTTTTATAAAAATGAAAAAATTTCTTCCAATCCTACTATTAGCTTTTGTCAGCTTATTTATATTCAGCTGTGATAATAAAGACGATGATAATAATTTTGTGGATCATGATACAATAGGGACTGCTTTTGACATTACCCCAACTTTTACGAAAACCAATGATAATTTATATCAGTATTCAGACGCATTTACAAATGAGTTAGTACAATCTGATGTTGTGCTTATTTACTTGCAAACGGGTCTTACCAATAACAATGCTCCAATCTGGAGATTACTTCCTTATACATTCTTTACTAATAACAACGTTGCTGTTGATTATTCATTTGATTTTAGCAAATTTGATATAGGAATTAATGTTAACTCAAGCTTGAATCTAACGGCTAATCCAACGTACTATACGAACAAAAGATTTAGAGTGGTAATCTTACCTGCTAATACAGGTGGGAAAAATTCCAAGACTGCAGCTGCTCCTGTAGATTATAATGATTATTACAGTGTAATTAAATATTATAATATTGACGAGTCTAAAATAAAGACTAAGAATTAAGATATATCTTTTCAGTTTTTTTATAATTAAAAAGGGCTCCGGAATTTATTCCGGAGCCCTTTGTTTATTTTTAATTATCATTGTCATCCAGAAGATGACCAAAATAATCTTTCTTTGTTTTTAAATAACCTCTGCTGATATCATTCGCGGGTATTTGCAAAGGAACCCTCGAATTAAGGTGGATGTTACTTTCCGTAACATATTTTACTTTTTCAGGGTTATTGGTCAAAAGATTGATGTCTTTTATTTCCAGCACATTTAAAATTTCAATGGCTACATTGAAGTTTCTGTCATCTGCTGGGAGACCAAGCTGTAGATTAGCTTCTACTGTATCAAATCCTTTTTCCTGTAAAGAATAAGCCTTTAACTTATTTATTATTCCAATGTTTCTTCCTTCCTGACGAAGGTAAACAATAACTCCTCCATTTTCATGGATATATTTCATGGCTGCATCTAATTGCTGCCCACATTCACATTTTTTTGAATGGAAAACTTCACCGGTAATACATTCTGAGTGGAAACGTACATTAACTGGTTTTGAAAAATCTGTATTTTCAGCGATAATAGCCATATGAGGCATCCAGTCATTTTCGTTTTCAGAGAAAGCGATCATTCGGAAAGTTCCGTGTTCCGTTGGAACGTTTGCTTCCGCTTGAATTTTAATCATTAATAATAAGGTCGTTGAACTAGTTTTTAATTTCCTTTAAGAGAATCCTCTATAACAGAAATATTGGTTTTTAACCTTACCAAATATCTGTTTAGGATTTCATCATCATCTTTTGGAAGATCCTGTCTGAGTTTCTGAATTTTTTTATAAGATTTTTCAAAACTTTTAATGGCTCTGTTCTTTCCTGAAATATTGTTGGCATCAATTGCATACAAATAATTCTGTAGGCTGTATTTTAGCGACAGAACCTCTTCATTTATACTAATAGTTTTGAATTTAGGAAAGGTGGAAATTAAATTGGATATTTCAGAAGCATTTACATTTTCTTTGATATTGATGTCTATGCTTTTTTTTAGTCCTCTATCAGAATCTGAACCTTTTGCTTCACTATAAAAATTATTAGACAACGGAGAAAAATTTAATTTTTCCGATGCGCAAGAAGAAGTTAGTATAAACAGTATTCCAAAAAAAAATAATCTTTTCATTTTTGTTGCCCCTTTTGATAAAGGATTGGGTTAAGACTTTCATCATTATACATTTTCATTTGTTTGTATACTTTCATCTTAACATCACCGTTTTCAATATCAGTAAGCAACTGATTAATAGAAGTCGACAGATCCTCTTTCTGTATGAGAAGTACATCTAATTTTGCCTGGCAATTTAATCGATGTTCTTCTGAAGCAGATTCTCTGTTTGCTTCTAATGACATATGATAAACCTTTAACGCAAGTATTGATAATCTGTCTACAGCCCAAGCGGGTGTTTCTGTGTTTATCTTTGCATGAGGTTTAGGAGTTGTATTTTTAAATTTATCAAGAAACCAGCTGTCAATAAATTCCACCAGATCAGTTCTTTTCTGATTAGAGGCGTCTATTGTTCTCTTTAATTGAAGAGCTTCAACCGGATCTATGTTCTCATCTCTTATAATATCTTCCAAATGCCATTGAACGGTATCAATCCAGTTCTTTGCGTACAAAATTCGTTCCAAACTGTCTTTTTCGAAAGGATTATTAATTAGATGGTTAACGTCATCAAATACGTGGTAGTCTTCAATAGATTGATTGAAGACTTTCCATGCAGTCTCAGTGAAATTCATTAATTCTGAAGAATTTTAGTTGCTTGAAGGATTGTTCGTCGAAGAATTTTTATTTTCAGTAGGATTTTTATCTTCTTCCTTTACTGCGTCTTTGAATTCTTTGATCCCTGATCCAACACCTCTCATTAATTCCGGAATTTTTTTACCTCCAAAAAGTAAAACAAGCAGAATTGCTACGATAAGGATATGCTGCCATGATAAGGCAAGTATTGTTAATGTTTCCATTTCTAAATTTTTTACAAAGTTAGTCTTTTTTTAATAAGAAACCCACCCTAATGGATCAACAGGTGTAGTTCCGTTCCATACTTGGAAATCAAGGGTATAAGACCCATCAAAGTCTTGTCCTACAGTACCTACAATGGTGCCTGCGGAAACCTGCTGGCCTTTAGAAACATTGACACTTCCCAGATTTGAATAAATCGTAAAATAATTTCCGTGTTTCAGCATTACCGTTTTGGTTCCGTCACTGTTAGCCAGAACTGAAGATACAGATCCCGGGAATACTGATTTTGCCCGTGTACCCGATGGTACGGAGATTTTAATTCCGTTATTCTCTTCTGTGATATTTTTAAAAACAGGGTGTGGTTGTCTTCCGAAACGGTGGGTAATCTGACCTTTGTCAACAGGGAATCCTAGCTTTCCTCTGTTTTCAGCAAAATTATTACCTGCTGCAGTAGAAACTCCAAAATTCGTCATCGCTTTGGATTCTGCTGCTTTTTTCTCGTCGTCTTTTCTCTTTTCTAATGCGGCCTCAGCTGCTTTTGCGGCTGCCAGTTTGCTGGCTGCTTCTTTTGCCCTTGCATTGGCTTCCGAAGAAGCTTTTGCTGCGGCTATTTTCCGAGCTTCATCCCTTGCATTAGCCTCTGCTCTAGCTGCTTCTTCTGTACGTTTTCTTTCCTCTTCAGCTCTTTTTGCGGCTAGCTCCTCGGCTCTTTTAGCTTCAGCTTCAGCTAATTTTCTTTCTCTTTCAAGTGCTTCTGCTCTTGCTCTATTTTCAGCTTCTATTCTTGCTTTTTCTCTTTCCGCTGCAATTTTAGCTAAACGGATTTTCTCAGCTTCAGCCTTTCTTCTGGCTTCTTCTTCCGCTTTTGCTATTCTGATTTCTTCTGCAATGATGCTTCTGATCTGCCCTTCAAGAGCTTTAGATTGAACTTGTTTTTGTTTTAATTCAGCAGTTAATTTCGATTCATTTTTCTTAAAATCCTCAACAAGCTGCTCTTTCTGAGCTCTTTCCACATTAATAGTAGCCAGATCTTTTTGTTGATCTATCAAAAGTTGTTGCTTATCTGCAACCGATTTTTGTCTTTGGGCAATTGTTTTTTTGATCTGATTTGCAGCGTCTGTAATTTCAGCCGCTTTTTTATCCTGATAGTCCGAATATTCTTTAAGATATTGAACTCTACGAATAGCTTCTCCCAGGTTTTTAGCAGAAAGAATAAAGGTTACTTTGTTTTGTACTCCCTTGTTTTTATAAGCATTCACTAAAACTTCTGCGTAATTTTTTCTAAGTACCGCCAATTCTTTATTTTGACGGTTGATCTCCAGTTGACGAAGATAAATATCATCTTCTATAAATCTTTTTTCCTTTTGAGTGTTGTTGTAAACTTTTTCTCTTAGGGTTAATTTTTTGTTGATATTATTAAGATAAGCTATGGAGAGTTTAGATTCGTTTCTTGTTTTAGCGAGATCTGAATTTATTTGTGTGATTTGTTTTTTAAGTTCAGCATTTTGCTTCTGCAATTGTTCTTTATTTTGTTGCCCATTGTGCAATCCGAACAATAAAATACCTATTAAAAAGCTAAATTTTTTAATCATTTAATTTCAATTTTCTTATAATTGGCTGGGACTGAATAGGCCACTTCCATCTTCGAAAAATCAAATTTCGTATTTTCTAATAAAATCTGGCTTGTTTTTGAACCTTTTATAATTATTTTAACATTTTTTGGTAGACGAATTTCATTATATTCAGCCCAATTGCTATAAGAAATTTCTAATTGGTCCGGAGATAAAACATCCTTTAACTGAACGTTCAGCAGATCATAATTATCATCATATTGTAATGAGATTTTATACTCTCTCGTTTTTTCATCAGTAACAATCTTTTGATTCACAGAAGAAACCAACTGATAACCCTGCGCATTTTTTGTAAGGATGAACTGAGAATCGTTAACTTTTACGAAAGTTCGTCCAAGAAGTATTTTTTCCAGGGATTGATAATCGATGAAATTTACATTTAAGAGATGGTTCAGATATTCAAAGTCAGAATCGATATAGGATTTACTTGTCCGGTCAAATCCCTTTACTCCTTCCGGAGTAGCTATTCCTCTGGCAGCATTAATAAATAGTACAGATAAATTCATCCATACTTTTTTATTTTTCTCAATATAGATCGTTGCATCCAGGGTAGGGACGAAATTTCCCGTTTCTACGTTAACTTTGCTGTTAATTTTAATCTGTTCGAATTGAGGAGGGATTATTACATGCTCGAAAAATGTAAGTTTATCCCTTACCGGTTCTCCTGCATCTTTTGGATTGTTGTTATTCTCCACAACTGTGCTGTCCTTAATTCCACCGTTGCCACTTTTGGAAACGTTCCGTGTTTTACAGGATGACAAGATAAGAAGTAATAAAACTAATGGGATCCAATTTTTCATGTATTTGTCTTTTCGATTAAAAATAATACTTTGCAATATTAACGCCAAACCACACAAAACATTTTGTGTGGTTTGAATATATCTTATTTATTGCTGCTTTTCTTATAACTATTTAGATAGAAAATCTAAAACAGAATAATCGCCCAAAGAAATTTCTCTGGCAACTCCAAAATACTGTGCTGAATTACCAATCATAGAATTAGACAGGTTTCCATGGTTGATTCTTGTGTTTTCCTGGATCAATGAATTTTCAATATTAGAATTTACAATAATAGTATTGTTACCCAATGAAACCCCGGGACCTACCTTAGAATTCGAAATCTTTACATTTTCACCGATAAAGCAAGGCTGGATAATCAGCGAGTTTTCGATAACGGCCGAAGATGGATATTGAGACATCTCTTCTCTTTCGTAAGCAAGAATTTTGCTATTGGTTTCTACCGTAGCATTTTTGTTTCCACAATCCATCCAGTCATTTACTTTTCCTAAAGTGAATTTGGCACCTTTTGCTCTTAAGTTTTCCAATGCAGTTGTTAACTGATATTCTCCTCCATTTTTTATATCATTATCCATGATATAATTGATTTCATCCATTAACTTCTCAGCACTGTTAAAGTAATAAATACCTATAATGGCAAGATCGGACACAAAGGTTGTTGGCTTCTCAACAAAATCTGTAATAAAACCATAATTGTCTAATTTCACAACACCAAATGCAGAAGGATCTTCTACACTTTTCACCCAGATAACACCATCTGAATTCTTATCAAGCTGGAAGTCCGCACGGAAAAGAGTATCAGCAAACGCGATAACTACATTGCCCTGCATAGAGTCTTCCGCACATTTAATGGCATGAGCCGTTCCCAAAGGGTCATTTTGATAATATATGCTTCCTTTTGCACCTAGTTTTTCTGCAATATGAATCAGGGATTTTTCAATTTCAGGGCCAAAATCTCCGATAATAAAGGCTACTTCTTCAATTTCTTCACCGGCAACTTTAGCAATGTCTTCTACAAGCCTTTGTACAATTGGTTTTCCGGCAATGGGAATCAAAGGTTTTGGAACGGTTAGTGTATGTGGACGTAATCTGGAACCACGTCCAGCCATTGGAACGATAATTTTCATAAGTTATATTAGGGTATTTTTAGTCGTTTTTAATCTGATGGCTGTCTTCATAAATAAAGCCATAGTATTGAAAGGGTGTATTATTTTAAATATTTGTTTAATTTTTCAAATCATTAGCATCAAAATAGAGACCAAAGTTTAGTTTTTTCTCATTCTTGCTAATAACATATTTTTCTCAGTATATAATAGAATTCCTGTGTAGAACAAAAACAATAGGTTCCCGATCCAGAAGTTATAGTCGGACACATTCGCTATGATATAACTGAAAACTCCCAAAAGTAATATGAAAAATGCGATTTTTTTCATTCGGTAGGGGATAGGATAATATTTTTGGCCCAGGAAATAAGATAGTACCATCATGGTAAAATAAGCAGCTAACGTTACCCATGCCGAAACCATAAAGCCATATTTTGGTAAAAGCACAAGATTCAAAACAATGGTAAGAATAGCTCCGGTCCATGAAATATATGTTCCTACACGTGTTCTGTCTGTTACTTTATACCAGGTTGAAAGGTTATAATATATTCCGAAAAACAAGTTGGCAATTACAATAATAGGAATAATGTTGATGGCGATCCAATAAGAACTATTGGGAACCAGAAGAAGCTTTATCCATGATACATTCGCAATAATTCCCAATGCAACGATGGAGGCAAAAAAAGAAAAATATTCAGTTACTTTCGCATAGGTTAGTTTTGCATTTTCATTTTGCATTTGTTTGAAGAAAAATGGTTCGATTCCCATTCTGTATGCCGTTACAAACAGCGTCATGAGTACCGCCATCTTGTAGCATCCCCCATAGGCTCCTGCTGAGCTGTCATCAATAATGAATTTTTGAATAAATTTATCAAAATTTTCATTCACCATAAATGCAAGACCAGCAATCATTATCGGCCAGGAATATTTGATCATCTGAAGGAAAAGACCTTTAGAGAATTGGAATTTAAGCTTCAGAATAATAGGAAAAACCAGAAGAAATCCCAAAAAGCTTGCGACTAAATTACTATAAAACGGATAAGTTACTTTTTCCTGTAGCCCAAATTTGGAGCTAATCGTTTCAGGAATGTATAAAAATAAAGCAATTACAAAAATACTTTGAAATACTGCCTGAATTACCCTTACAAAAGCATATTTTATTGGTTTGTTATGGAACCTTAGCCATGCCAGAGGAATGACAAGAAGATTGTCAAAAAAAGCAATCCATGCAAACCATCGTATAAATTCAGGAGTCTTTGAATAGCCAAAAACATCGGCAATAGGCTGGTTAAAAAGCAATACCACGATAAGGAAGACAAGAGATAAAGTGGCTAAAAACCAAAAAGAGGTATTAAAGACTTTTTGCTCGTCATTCTTGTTGGAGGAAAATCTGAAGTAAGCCGTTTCGAAGCCGAAAGAAAGAACAATATTAACAAAAGAAATTAATGCATACAGATTGGTGAAGATGGCAAAATCATTAACATTAATATGCTTAATGAATAAATAATTCAGCAATACTACAATCACTCTCGGCATAATTGCCCCTATTCCATAGATAATAGTTTCGTTAAGAAGTTTTTTCAAAATGCGAAATTTCTTGCAAATGTAAATATTTAGAAATTGATTTTTTATCAGGGATATTAAAATTCATTCATAAACCTTAATTTTGTAAGGAATATAAAGTCTAAAGAAAAGTAAATGAGGACCCTTATCAAAAATGCTACTATCGTAAATGAAGGAAAAATCTTTGAAAGCGATATTTTAATTGAAGACGATTTAATTTCTAAAATACAACCCCATATTTCTGATGAAGTAGATCAGATTATTGACGGCTCCGGAAAATATCTTTTACCCGGGGTGATTGATGATCAGGTGCATTTTCGTGAGCCGGGGTTAACTCATAAAGGAGATATTGAAAGTGAATCGAGAGCAGCAATTGCAGGTGGGATTACCAGTTTTATTGATCAGCCGAATACTGTACCTAACGCTGTAACGCAGGAATTATTGGTGGATAAATATGAAATAGGATCCCAAAAAGCATACGCTAATTACGGATTTATGATGGGAGGGACTAATGATAATCTTGAAGAGGTGCTTAAAACCAATCCGAGAAATGTTCCGGGAATCAAGTTATTCTTAGGTTCTTCTACAGGAAATATGCTGGTTGACAATCCTGAAACCCTTGAAAATATTTTCAGCAATACAAAAATGCTGATTGCTGTTCACTGTGAAGATGAAGCAACGATAAGAGCAAATACCCAGAAATACATGGAACAATATGGAGAAGATATTCCTGTTAAGTTTCATCATCTCATTAGAAGTGAAGAAGCTTGTTATAAATCTTCCTCCAAAGCCATCGAATTAGCAGAAAAAACAGGAGCGAGACTCCATGTTTTCCATCTGTCAACAGCTATAGAGACAGCCTTGTTCAGAAATGACATTCCTTTAAAAGATAAAAAGATCACCGCGGAAGTTTGTGTACACCATTTAACATTTACCAACGATGATTATGAAACAAGAGGAGGTCTAATTAAATGGAATCCGGCAGTAAAGACTCAGAAGGACAAAGACGGACTTTGGGAAGCTCTTTTAGATGGTAGAATTGATGTAATTGCTACCGATCATGCTCCTCATACCTGGGAAGAAAAACAAAATGTTTATACAAAATGTCCATCCGGAGCACCGTTGGTTCAGCATTCATTAAATGTAATGCTGGAAAATTTCAGGAATGGGAAAATTTCTCTGGAAAAAATCGTTGAAAAGATGTCCCATAATCCCGCAATTCTTTTCAGAATAGAGAAAAGAGGTTTTATAAGAGAAGGATATAAAGCAGATTTGGTTTTGGTGGATTTAAATGAAAACTGGACAGTAAATAAAGAAAACATTCTTTATAAATGTGGTTGGAGTCCTTTAGAAGGTATGAATTTTCATTCTAAAATTACCCAGACATTTGTCAATGGGAATCTTGTATTCGATAATGGAAAAATTGCTGACGAAAAATTTGGTGAGCGATTACTTTTTGAAGTTGAGGAGTAAGTTGGAAGATTGAAAACCCAGCTGTGTATATAATAAAGAAAAAGACTACTCACTGTAGTCTTTTTTTATTTTTGTTTCGAAAAACGGATCTTGTAAATCTGCAGACTGATTATTTTTTTGCTTTGCCGCTCATATAAAAACTGAGTTTTCCACCTTTTATAATATCGGAATGCTTTAAAGTAAAGTTTTTAATTTCTTTACCATTTAAAAGAATCTTTTGAACATATACATTTTGTGGACTCTGATCAATTGCTTCAATTTCAAACGTTTTTCCATTTTCCAGATTAAGTACTGCGTAATCAACTGCCGGGCTTCCAATCGCATAATCTTCTGAACCCGGAGCTACCGGGTAAAATCCGAGTGAGCTTAAAATATACCATGCACTCATCTGTCCTGTATCATCATTTCCGCCTAATCCATCAGGAGTAGCTTTATATTGCATTTCAAGAATATGGCGAATCTGTGATTGTGTTTTCCATGGCTGCCCAGCCCAGTTATACAGGTAAGCTACATGATGAGCGGGTTCATTACCATGGACATATCCTCCAATGATTCCTTCTCTCGTAATGTCTTCAGTATCGGCAAAAAATTCATCGGATAAATGCATCGTGAACAATTCATCAAGTTTGGATGCAAATTTTTTCTTTCCTCCCATTATGGTAATAAGTTCATCGGGGTTTTGTGGAACGAAAAAGCTATAATTCCACGAATTACCTTCAATAAATCCCTGTCCGTGAGTACTCAGAATATCGAAATCCTTTTTGAAACTTCCATCTGCTAAACGGGGCCGCATGAAACCAATACTTTTATCAAAATTATTTTTCCAGTTTTCAGAACGTGTAATAAATTGATTGTAAATTTCTGTTTCTCCCAAATGTTTTGCCAGTTGAGCAATTGCCCAGTCATCATAGGCGTATTCCAGAGTATTGGACACAGAATTCCCGCTTTTTTCAGCAGGAATATATCCTAAATCAATATATTGCCCAATTCCTTCATAATCCCTTTTATTTGCTGTTGCAACACAGGCATAGAGCGCTTCTTTTGCATCACCGGTATAAACACCTTTGATGATAGCATCTGAAACAACACTCACACTGTGATAACCACTCATGCACCAGTTTTCATTGGCGTAATGAGACCAGATCGGGAGCATTTTCAATGAGAACTGCTTATAATGGGCCATCATGGATCTTACAATGTCATTATTTCGTTTAGGCTGAATAATATTAAATAAGGGATGTAATGCTCGGTAGGTATCCCAGAGGGAAAATGTAGTGTAATTTGTAAAACCATCTGCTTTATGAATATTCTGATCTAAACCTTTGTATTCTCCATTGCTATCCATATATATTGTTGGATTAATAAAGGTATGGTACATGGCGGTATAGAAATTGGTCTTTTCGGTATCGGAACCTTTAATGATGATTTTATTCAGCTCTTTATTCCAATTTTCCTGTGTTTGGGCTTTTACCTGATCAAAAGATAAATTTCCTGTTTCTTTCTCCAGATTATCAAGAGCATTCTTTTGGCTCACCGGGGATAAAGCAAGTTTTACCTCAATGGCCTCATTTTCATAGGTGTCAAAATCAAAATTCATTTTCAGATTTTTTCCGGCTATTTCCGGGAAATTTTTAGTCTGGTCGAATTTTCTCCAGAATCCTCCATACACTTGCTTCCCATCATAATTTTTCTGGCCGTATGATTTGAATGGTTTTGAAAACTGTATCGCAAAGTATACTGTTCTGGTTCTTGCCCAACCGTTGGTCTGTCTGTATCCGGTAATGGTATGATCATTTTCTACCCTAACATATGTCCAGACATTCTTTCCTTCGTAATTATAAATTCCGGCCATCAGATCCAGAATAATGTGGGCCTGATCAGACTTTGGAAACGTGTACCGCTGAACTCCCACTCTTGTAGTAGCTGTAAGCTCTGCCAAAATATTAGAATCATCCAGTTTCACTTTATAGTAACCGGCTTCTGCTTTTTCATTCTGATGAGAGAACCTGCTTCTGTAACCACTTTCCGGATGAGAAGCGGTGCCCGGATTAAACTGAAGTTTTCCAACAGTAGGCATCATTAGAAAATCTCCTAAATCGGAATGCCCGGTTCCACTAAAGTGTGTAGAGCTGAAACCGACGATGGTTTTGTCTTCATAGCGGTAGCCAGCACAGTATTTATAGACTTCTCCATTATATTTTCCATTAAGTTCATATGAAATGGTATCTGTTTCAGGGCTGAGCTGTACGGAACCAAAAGGAACAGTGGCTCCGGGATAGGTGTGTCCCATTTTTTCAGTACCTATAAGTGGATTTACATATTGAACTAGTTTTTCAAATTTTTGAGCATTATAATTAAGGCTAAAAAACAGGAAGAATAAAAGAAATGGAGTTCCTGATATTTTCATGGATGCATAAATTTTAGAGTGGTAAAATTAAATAAAAAACAAAGAACAATTATTTATAACATTTATTTATAAACTTATTCTGAGCTTTATCCGTTGAATATTTATTATTTTTAGGAAAAATTAAATCGTATGAATCTGTATACACAACCAATGTTGCGTGAAGACGCATTAAAAGATAAAGTAGCTATTGTAACGGGAGGAGGAAGCGGCTTGGGAAAAGCAATGACCAGATATTTTCTTCAATTGGGCGCTAAAGTGGTGATTACTTCAAGGAATATCGAAAAATTACAAGGAACGGCCAAAGAACTGGAAGAGGAAACAGGAGGAAAAGTGCTATGTGTGGCTTGTGATGTGAGAAACTGGGATGAAGTGGAAGCTATGAAGGAAGCTACATTAAAGGAGTTCGGAAGGATTGATATTTTGCTTAATAATGCTGCCGGGAACTTTATTTCACCTACAGAAAGATTAACACATTCTGCATTTGATTCTATTTTAGATATTGTTTTAAAGGGAACAAAAAACTGCACACTTTCCGTGGGAAAACATTGGATAAATTCCAAAACTCCCGGAACTGTTTTAAATATTGTAACGACTTATTCGTGGACAGGTTCTGCTTATGTCGTTCCTTCCGCATGTGCTAAAGCAGGAGTTTTGGCAATGACTCGGTCTTTAGCGGTAGAATGGGCAAAATATGGAATACGTTTTAATGCAATCGCTCCGGGACCTTTCCCGACAAAAGGAGCATGGGATCGATTATTGCCGGGAGATCTCCAGGAGAAATTCGATATGAGAAAAAAAGTTCCGTTGAGAAGAGTCGGAGAGCATCAGGAGCTGGCTAATTTAGCAGCTTACCTAGTTTCGGATTATTCTGCTTATATGAACGGAGAGGTTGTTACTATAGATGGTGGTGAATGGTTGCAAGGAGCAGGAGAGTTTAATATGTTGGAAGATATTCCTCAGGAAATGTGGGATGCTTTAGAGGCAATGATCAAGTCTAAAAAATCAAATTAATTCAAAATAAGTTAAAAAATCCCGGATTTGTAACAATTCCGGGATTTTTTTTACCTATCCATTAAGTAAGTTTATAAATTTTTAAAATGAAGTGTAAAGTATCAACCTTTGTTTCTGCGATAGCGGTTTTTCTGTTTTCAGGATCTGCTTTTGCTCAGGAAACACCTAAATATGATTATGTAGAGGCATTTAAGCCGTTTTTCTATCCACAAACAGGCACGGAAACCCGTTCTGCAAGTGGACAGCCGGGACATGCTTATTGGCAAAATTCTGCAGACTATAATCTTAACATAAGTTTAAATGACACTAAAAATGAGTTAACCGGTACTGCTGAAATAAAATATACCAATAACAGCCCGGATCAGCTGAGTTTTCTTTGGCTTCAGCTCGATCAGAATTTGTTTAATCAGGATTCCCGTGGTAATGCGGTAGTTCCTATTTCAGGAAGTAGAAATGGAGCCCATGGAGAAAAATTGGACGGTGGTTACAAAATTAAATCGGTAAAACTTGATGGTAAAGATGTAAAATATACGATTACCGACACCAGAATGCAGATTGATTTACCAAAAGCTTTGAAGGCAAAAGGAGGAGTGGCGAAAATTAGTATTGATTATTCATTTATTTCTCCTGAATATGGTTCTGATAGGATGGGAGTACAGGAAACTAAAAATGGTAAAGTTTTTACGATTGCACAATGGTATCCGAGGATGTGTGTGTATGATGACATTCTAGGATGGAATACGTTGCCATATCTGGGAGCTTCGGAGTTTTATCTGGAATATGGAAATATCAATGCCAGTATAACCGTTCCTGCTAATCATTATGTTGTTGCCTCAGGGGAACTTCTTAATGGGAAAGAAGTGTATAGCAAGGAGGAAAATAACCGTTGGGAACAGGCAAGAAATAGTGATAAAACAGTAATGATCCGCCCTGAATCGGAGATAGGTAAAAATCAATCTTCAGGAACGAAAACATGGAAGTTTAAAATAGAACAGGCCAGGGATTTTGCATGGGCATCATCTTCTGCATTTGTTTTAGATGCGGCAAGAATTAATCTGCCGAGTGGCAAGAAGTCTTTGGCAATATCAGCGTATCCGGCTGAAAGTGGAGGTGAAAAAGCCTGGGGAAGATCTACCGAATACACGAAAGCTGCGATAGAACATTATTCTCAGAAATGGTATGAATATACCTATCCTGCAGCTACAAACGTTGCGGGTAATGAAGGTGGAATGGAGTATCCGGGTATTGTGTTTTGCCATATGGATTCCAAGGGAGATGATCTTTGGGGAGTTACGGATCATGAATTCGGACACAACTGGTTTCCGATGATTGTGGGATCTAATGAAAGGTTATTTGCCTGGATGGATGAAGGTTTTAATACATTCATTAATCAGCTTTCTACTGAAGCCTTCAATAAAGGGGAGTATTACAAAAAACAAAATATTGCACAAACAGGAAGTTATCTGATGAGCGATAATTTTGAACCGATTATGGTAGGACCGGATAATATGAAAGAACACAGTATCGGAGTTCTTGCTTATTTCAAACCGGGTATGGGCTTAGGCATTTTGAGAGAGTCAATCCTTGGACCTGAAAAATTTGATAAAGCATTTAAAACATATATAGATCGTTGGGCTTTCAAACATCCTACTCCCTGGGACTTTTTCCATACCATGGAGAACGTTTCGGGTGAAGAGCTTAATTGGTTTTGGCGAGGATGGTTCTTTAATAAATGGAAAATTGATCAATCCGTTAAAAGTGTAAAATATATAAGTGGTGACTTTAAAAATGGAGCTCAGATTACGGTAGAAAACCTGGGGCAATTACCTATGCCAACTACAGTTCAGGTAAGATTTAAAGACGGGACAACACAAATTGTAAAGCTTCCGGTTGAGGTTTGGAAACGTAATAAAGAATGGACTTTTCAAATTGAATCTGCTAAGGAAATCGAAGAGGTAAAGGTGGATCCTAATTCTCAGATTCCCGATATCAATCCGAAAAACAATTCTGCTTCTGTAACAGATACCAAGAAAATTGATAAAATTGATCCTAAAGATTTTACAGGGACATTTGGAAGCAAAGAGATTCCATTAAAGCTGACATTTAAAGTAAAAAACGGACAGCTTTTCGGCCAGGCCGGTGGAGATGCACAATTTCCTCTTGAATACAACGGAGATAATAAGTTTCTTTTCGGGCAGTCTGTTTTTACATTTGCTAAAGACAAGAAAACAATGACGATTACTCAGGGTGAAAAGGAAATTAAATTAACGAAGGAATAATAATTCTGTTTTAAAAAAGAATACAGAAAATTAACAATATAATCATGGTTTTAAGGCTTCTCTCTGGTAGAGAAGCCTTATTTTTGTTTAATTATTATTTAAAATAGGTGATTATGATTTTTAGATTTTCAATTGTGTTTGTCTTGTTTTTTGTTATAGGGTTTTCACAAAACCTTAAAGTTATGAGTTTCAATATCAGATTACAGGTAGAATCTGATAAGGAAAATGCTTGGACAGAACGAAAGCACGATGTACAGGATTTATTAATGTATTATCATCCGGATTATTTTGGGGTTCAGGAAGCATTGCCAGAACAGATGAAAGATCTTAAAAAAGGATTGCAAAATTATAATTATGTCGGTGTGGGCAGGGACGATGGAAAAGAAGAAGGTGAATTTTCAGCTATTTTTTATGATAATGAAAGGTTACAGGTGGTGAAATCCGGTACATTCTGGCTTTCGGAAACACCGGATAAGCCTTCCAGAGGCTGGGATGCGGCATGCAACAGGGTATGTACGTATGCCGTTTTTAAAGATAGAAAATCTAAAAAAGAATTCTTAGCAATGAATCTTCATTTTGATCATGTTGGAAATGTTGCAAGAGTGGAATCTGCGGAGTTGATTCTTAAAAAAATAAAAGAATTGAATCCTGGAAATCTGCCTTTAACTTTAAGTGGAGACTTCAATTTAACAGACAACAGTGAACCTATAAAGATTATTTCCCAAAATCTGAAGGATAGTTTTTATAACTCTGAAACCCAACACTATGGTCCAAAAGGGACATTCACCGGATTTAATGTCAATGAAATTCCTAAAGACCGAATTGATTATATTTTTGTAAAGGGAATGAAAATAAAATCTCACAGGCATATTAATGACAGAAGAGAAAACCTGCTGTATCCTTCGGATCATTTTCCGGTTATTGCAGAGCTTTCATTATAAATCTAATCTTCTTTATTCGGAAATTAATTTCAAATCCAATTCCTCTCAGGGATTGGATTAGCTTATGTGCTAATAGGGCCAGAACAACAAAAAAACTGATAAACAAGGGTGGATGTAAAAAACATACGTTAAAATTTGCTAATATCAGCATCTGTGCGGTGATTAATTATATTTCTCTGTTACATTTTACCTAATTTTGAGACTTATTTTTAAAAAATAGATATGAAGAGATTGCTTTTTGGATGTTTAATGGTTGCTTCAGCACACTATTTTTCAGGACAAGAACTATACATACCAAGAAATGTAAAAAAAGCATATGAAAATGGGACGCGTGATATTTCCGGGGCTCCGGGTAAAAATTACTGGCAGAACAAAGGGATATACAATGTAGAAGTAAAAGTAGATGATAATACAAAAATCGTTTCCGGAAAAGAAACGATTACTTATAGTAACAATAGCCCCGGCGATTTACACTCTTTAGCCATAAGGTTTGTCAATAACCTTCATAAGCCGCAGGCTCCGAGATCAGGCTTTGTATCCAAAGACTTTCTATCTTCAGGATTGCATATCAAATCCTTTATTGTAAATGGGGAAAAATATAACATAAACAGTGATGATTGGGGAACTGTTGCAAGTGTAAAGCTGCAAACCACTATTAAATCGAAATCAAAATCAGAAATTAAAATAGAGTGGGAATATCCATTGTCTGTAAAAAGTGAAAGAGAAGGACAGATTGATCCTGAAACATTTTATGTTGCTTATTCTTTCCCAAGAATTTCAGTGTATGATGATTATAATGGCTGGGATATGCTGCCACATTCGGACAGGCAAGAATTCTACAATGATTTTAATGATTATAATTTTGCAATCATTGCACCCAAAAATTATGTGGTTTGGGCAACGGGAGAATTTCTCAATCCCGAAGCTGTTTTACAGCCTAATTATTTAAAAAGATACAAGACATCTCTGAGGAGCGATCAGGTTGTTCATATTGCAAGCCAGGAGGAAATGAAATCAGGAAAGGTAACTAAGCAGAATAAGTGGAATACTTGGAAATTCAAAGCCGCTAATATCACGGATTTTTGTTTCGCCTTGAGTAATCATTATGTATGGGATGGGGCAAGTGTTCAGCTCAAAACAAAACGGGCAAGTGTGCAGTCTGCATACAAAGCAGGTGCTAAAGATTTTGAACATTATGTAGACTGGATGCGTTATAACCTTGATTGGTATTCTAAAAACTGGCCGGGCGTGGAGTATCCATATCCTGTAATGACTGCTGTTCAGGGTTATGCTGATATGGAATATCCTATGATGATTAATGATAACAGTATTCCTGATAATTTTGAGGATGCGAGATTAACGGCAGATCATGAAATTGCTCATACCTATTTCCCTTTTTATATGGGGATCAATGAAACACGATATGCTTTTATGGATGAGGGTTGGGCAACAACCCTGGAATACCTGATTGGAATTGATGAGAATGGTGAAGCTAAAGCAAAGGATTTTTATAAAAATTTCAGGGTAAAGAAATGGATCAATGATCCTTCTGCCGAACAGGATCAGCCCATTATTACCATGAGTACACAGGTAAGTGGAGCAGGATATGGGAATAATTCTTATGTAAAGGCATCTCTGTCTTATCTGGCTTTAAAAGATTATCTTGGAGATGATCTGTTTAAAAAAGCATTACACCATTATATGAACAATTGGAATGGAAAACACCCAATTCCTTGGGATTATTTTAATTCTATGAATACAGGATCAGGGAAAGATTTGAACTGGTTCTGGAATAATTGGTTCTATACAAACAATTATATAGATCTCAAAATTACAAAAGGAACTCAGGAGAACGGATTGCTTACAATAAATATTGATAATGTCGGAGGTTTTGCAATTCCTTTTGATGCTGTAATAACTTATGACGGCGGAGGAATTGAAAGTCTTCATTTTACACCTTCATTATGGGAGAAAAATCAAAAACAGGCAGTTCTTACGATTCCTGTAAAAAATAAAGTAAAATCGATCAAACTGGATGGGGATATTTTTATGGATTATACTCCTGAAAATAATTCTAAAAATTTATAATCAAAAAGCCTTCAGTATTCTGAAGGCTTTTTGATTATTAGAAATAAGCTGTTAATCTTAATCCAATCGTTATATATCTAACTTTTTCTTTAGCAAAAGAAGTGTTGAATACTTCGTTCATTTCTTCGTCGTCTTTCACCAGGTCGCTAAAGTGGTAATTCATCGTGGACTTAATCTGGTTGTATTCGGCGTAGGCGGTAATCCCGAGTTCAGGATTGAATTTATAAGTGATAGCACTTCCTAAATTAAGCCTGAAAGCCTTTGATGGTTTATAAGTTGCCAGCTCCGATTGATTGTCTGGAGTGCTAATATGCTCACTTTTAACAAAAATTTTTCCGCTTGCAGGTATCGAATAGCCACCTGTAGCTTTTAACATGACTTCCCAGTTTTTTGCAAATTCATGAGAAAAATATGGACCCAAACCAAAATTGAGAAATCCTAATGACTGAGTCGTGATATCAAAGTTTTCATAGTGTTCCTCATCATCCAAAGTAAGTCTTTGAGGTTTGATCGGGAAACTACTAAAGCTAAGATCTCCTCCAATTCCCCATTTTTTTGAAAAAAAATAGGCTCCTTCTAATCCTGCATCAAAGCCAACCTGCTTTCTGTTATCGAGTTCAGATTCTTTCAGGAAGTTTGTGGTGGCGAGTGCTGATCCCACTTTTATAGACAGAAAAGAAGGGTATCCGTTACTTTCTATCCTGGAAAGCAGGCTTAGATTATCTCCTTTATTCTTGTAAAATTTATCAATGAAAAAATATCCTAATTCAGTAGAAATAATCCCTACTCCTGCACCCGCAAGAATATCAGGCATCCAATGTCTGTTATTCAGGTTTCTTCCAAGTCCTGTCAATGTAGCCGCGCCATATCCTCCAATACTGTAAGCCGGATTTACGAGTCCATACTCCTTGTGTAGAAAGCTGGCGTTGGCAAAAGCCATTGCAGCGTGCCCGGATGGAAAAGAGTTTTTGGCTGATGCATCCGGACGTTCAACTTTAGATGTGTACTTTACAGAATTGACGATGATTCCCATAATAGCTAAACTTGTGGCATAAGATAAAGTAGCTCTCCCAATATTATTACGTCCTTTAATTCCCGCTAACTTCAAACCGTACACCGTAGCAGCAGGGGCATATTGAAGGTAATCATCAAAACTAGCCTTAAAATCCGGCAGATATCGATTTCTTATGTCACGGATGTTTTTACGCTCACCCCAGGTAGCTGCTGAAGCGGTAAATAATAATGTTGGAGCAATTGATTTTTGGACCCATTCTTTTTTTAAGAAAGGTACCTTCTCTGAAAGTGCGGGAGGTTCCGAAATAGAATGAGAGAGATTGTTTTCTTGCTGAAGAGTATCCTGTGCCTTGTATAGGCATAAGGTAAGCAGCATAAAAAATGCTAATACTAATTTATTCATCATTGTGTGTTTTTTATTTTAAATTTTAAAATTTGCCAAAAATATAAAAAAAAACCTTTCTCAAAACTGAGAAAGGCTTTTTTAACATATTAAGAAAACTTATAATACTCTTAAACCTGCTCTAGGACCAGAAGAACTTACAACTGCCTGCATTCTTGTTTTTTGCCCTGCAGAGAACATAAACATTGCAGCATCATCTACATAGTCCATATAGTTCATAAACATAATAGATCTTGACACCCCACTACAAGTATTGTATACAGGATATGTAGGTTTGTTATAATTAGCTCCTGTTTGTGTAGGTGTATCCGCTACCTGATCGTTTCCGCAATTTGCATCACCCCAGATATGTCTAAGATTTAAATAGTGTCCCACTTCATGAGTAGCCGTTCTTCCCAAATTGAAAGGAGAAGATGCTCCTGTTTTTCCAAAATAAGGAGCTGCAATCACCACTCCATCATTCCATAATCCTGCTGATTCAGGGAAGGTCGCATATCCAAGAACTTGTCCCATGCTGCCTACTACCCAGATGTTGAAATAGTTGGTAGGATTGGTAGCATCAATACCTCCGGAAGAAGCTTTTTTCATGGCATCATTAGTGCTCCAGCTTGTTTTAGTTGTAGATTTTCTTACGGTATTTGCTAGTCTGAATCTCACTTTTACATCCCCTGATTTTACAGATTGAAATTCTGTTGGTATTTTATTTACATCACTGTTCGTGCCTCCGTAGTCAGCATTAAGAACAGCAATTTGCTCTGCTATTCTGGCATCAGAAACATTTTGTGCAGAAGTATTGTACAATACATTTACTACCACAGGGATTTCAACAGTACCATCTGCAAGAACTTTCCCCATTTTAATTGCGTTTGCAAATCTTTCAGTATTCGCTTCAATAGCTGCATACTTTTGTCTGAGCTCAGGATTGTTCTGAAGTGTTTGCTTTCTGATTTCTTCTGAAGGACAAGATCTTCTGTTGGCTAAATCTGAAGCAGTTGCAGATTTGTTTGCAGTCTCTTCACCTTGATTTGAAACATTGTCGCTGTTACAAGCGGACATGAATCCTAATGCCAGGATTCCAAATAATAGTTTTTTCATAGTTTCTATAAATTTATTTGTGGAAAAACGAAATTATATTATTTTGGGTGAGTTTGCAAAATCTCATTTTTGTGAATTGCTATTATTTTATGGGTTTTTATAACTTTTAATTCAGTAATTTATTTCCTTTTATGGTGATTTTATACTTTACTGGCGGTGTTTTCGTGTTTTTATTCATTTTCATAATTTCCATATCTAAATCTTTATTTTAGTTATAATTATGTAAGTAAAATTTATATTCATTGCATAATTAATAAAAACAAATTGTAGAAAGGTATTATTTACTCCTCTTCGAATGTTTTGTCCTTCTATTACCAGTATTTGCAGTGTAAAAAGTCCCTTTCTGAATTTCAGAAAGGGACTTTTTATAATTTAAATTGGAAAAGGTTTTTAATCGGTAAGCAATCCGAGAAACTAGTCGAATCCATTTTTCATGGCGAAAACAGCGAGTCCCACACGGGTTTTCAAATCTAATTTTTCACAAAGCTGGTCTCTGTAACTTTCCACAGTTCTTGGACTGCAGCACATTTTATCAGCTATTTCTTTATAACTTAGTTCAGTAACTGTATATTTCAGGAATTCTTTTTCACGCTCAGAAATCCGCACTGTATCTTTGGATTCAGTTTCATTGTTCAGATTAGAAAATATAATGCGTGACGCCCATTCCGGATAAAAGAATCCTTCCGTATTTAATTTTACAAGAGCTGTTTCCAGTTCTTTAGGGTGGGTGTTTTTTAATAAATACCCTTTTGCTCCGTTTTTGATCATTTTGATGACGCTTTTGTCATCCCCTTGCATGCTCAGGGCCATTACTTTAATATCAGGATGGTTTTCTTTGAGCCACAGCACGGTTTCGAAACCATCCATAATTGGCATGCTGATGTCGAGTAAGATAATATCAGGAATTTTATTGTTATTTTCGAATTTCTGAATGAGATCTTTTCCGTTTTCACAGACATAAATAACTTCAAAATCTTTAAAGTTGTCAATAATACCTTCCAATGCCTTCGCAATAAGGATGTGGTCGTCAACGATAACAATTGTTTTTTTCATGGCTGTCTTTTTAGTGTAATATTAACAGTTGTTCCTTTGTTCTTTAAACTTTCCAGAGTGAAGTCTGCTCCTATGATTTCCGCTCTGTTTTTCATATTGGTTAATCCAATGCCATTAGATCTTATGTTAGTCCTGTCAAATCCGATACCGTCATCCTGAATATTCAGTTCCCAAAGTGCTTCACTCGAAGTATTGAGGTTAATAAAAATATTTTTGCACTGGGCGTGTTTTATACTGTTCTGAATAAATTCCTGGGTGATTCTTAAAAGTACATTCTTATGTACAAATCCAAGGTCGAGTTGTTTAAAATTATGTTTGAAGCTTACATTACATTTTTTAAAAGCATTGGTGTTATCAACTTCTTCCTGAATTAAGGTTACGATTTCCTTTTGATTGATATTATCATCAGTTAAAGTTTTCGAAAGACTTCTAAGGTCCTGAAGGGATTGGTTGATGATCTGTGATACCTGTTCTATTCTTTCATTGACTTCAGGAACTTTATTTTCGTATAAAAGCTGCTGAGTGTACAAGCTTACTAATGTGAGTTTTTGTCCTATGTTGTCATGAAGTTCACGGCCAATCTGTTGCATAGTAGCCTGTTGGATCTCCAGCTGAGTGGCCAAGAGCTCCTTCTGATGGATTTCATTTTTTATTTCAATTTCATTTAAATACTCTTTTTTTCGCTGTCTGTATTTTCTAATGTATACCATTAGCGCAGCTACGAATAATACAAAGAATACGTTAAATAAAATAATGGTTATTAAAAGTTCCGTTTTCCCCATATGAATGAAGCTGAAAATAATAAATACATGATAATATCTGAAATCTGTGAGTAATTGCAATAAATACTCCAGATTTCCCGGTTGTCATAATATAGAAGTGTATAAAATGTAAAAAATGGAAGTGTTCCAATATAAAATAATGTTACTCCCAGGTTTATATAAAACATTTTATTATTACTGAAATTGATTATATCTTCAGAATTCACCTGTTTATAGTACTCCATGATAACTAAAATCATTAAAAGTAAACACCCAAAAGTATAATTAAATGAATAAATTATTTTACTTTCCTTAAAATACAGTTCACTGGGAATAAATGAAATCAGATACAATAATGAAAGGATCCCGAATAGTTTTCTATTGTTGAATGATTTTGCAGCATATAACCAATAGAAAAACAAAAATTCCATGGGGATTACAAAATAATTATAATATTTGATTTTTGAGAATAAGGAAAAATTTCCATACCTGCCAAAAGACTCAAATATAAAAATTGCTATCAAATATATTGAAAAGTATTTCCAGTATTGATTTTTTAATGACTTTAGAAAAAAAATCGAAACTAAAGCGGATAAACCTTCTGTACAATATAATGAATAGTCCAGTACACTTCGCAATGAATCCATTTTTTACTTAATAGTTTTGAACAATTGGAGAATCAGGAGGAATTAAGCTTCCGTGGTTTTGTGCTAGTCCGCCTTCTTCTTCAATAGGATCTGTTGTATTTCGAGATTTTAATGCCATAGCGATTACCTGGCCATTGGAATTGGATGGATTGAAATCGTAATGTAAAATCTTTCCGTTTTTGTCTTCTTTTTTTAGAGTGGGAACCATTATTAAAGTATGTCGTTCAGCGTACTCTTTTGGAACAGTATGACTTTCCATAATTGTCCAATTGTCAATCTTAGGATAAGCAGCATAATAAAATCTAATACCCAAATCACTTTCACTGGTTGCGGGATTCACTTTTTTAGCTTCTGTTTCAAGATCGTTAATGAATTTTTTCAATTTAGGCAAGTCAAACCAGATAGAATCTGCATCAGTCATTTCAAGAGTAGAATTAATTGCTTTCAGTTGATTATTACGGTAATTATTAATCAGCTCCTGAATAAAGACATTACTCATGGTGTTTGGAAGACTTAGTGTCTCCACATCACCTTCGAGAATAGGTTTTGTTTCCATAATGTTAGTTTTTTAAACACAGTGTTAGTTAGTAATGCAAATCTCGGAAAAATTTTAGGTTAAATGACAGGGATTTCTCCTATTTGTTATCCGTGATTTTACGGGAAGATGGATTTTCTTTATAAAATGGCAATTTTTTGGTGAAAAAATTGATGTTTCGAATCTTAATTAGATTTTATTTTTATGTTAAAATAAATGCTTATTATATTATAATTATTAATAATTGAATATATTTACTTGTAGAAAAAAAAATAATTTTGAAAACAAAACTTTTTAGCATTGCCATATTGGGACTTTTATCGGTTGGAATGTTATTTCAATCATGCAACAGTGATAATGAAAGTGAAGCATCAAGCGATAAAGTAATTTCTCAAAATTACAAGGACCGATTAATTGATAGTAAAACAGCTCAGGCGCTGGGAGATACTTATCTCACTAATAACTACGCTGTATTATTAGGGGGACGAACAGCTAGGGGATTGTCAGCCGAAGATGCAAGACAGGTAATTTATCCAATAGAAATTTTGGAAGCGTTTATTGCAAGTGTAGAAGAGAAAGCAGGGCAAGATGCATTAATTGGGGTTAATATCGGGCAATACCCTTCTTCCGAAAAAGTGGACGCTCATCAGAGAGATGACTATAAAGGATATCAGACTATGTATCTAATGTCTTACAAAACTCCTGCAGATACTGTTTCTGCAGCTAATTGTGTAGAGGCAATGAATCATGGTAGTATTATTCCTCCTGATGCGACAGCAGATAAAAATGATATTTTAGATAAGAATATTAATAATTATCTCATAGCTAATGAAACGGCTTCACTTCTGGATAAAACCTATGCATTAAACAATGAAAAGACGTTGGATGCAAAGGGAATTGAAGTTAAAAGGCAATATTTTTATAGTATTGGTTTATTGAAGGGATATCTTCAATATGTAAAAGAACAGGCTGTGCTTAATGGTATTACTGACGTGAATATTGCAATTAATATGGGACAGAATAGCTTCAGTTCGGGCGCTGTGAATAAAGGGAAGCAAAAGGCAGGAAGTCAATGTATCTTTTTTACAGCATTTCCTAAGGGAAATGAGGCAAATAGTAAAAATTTGAATATTCTAAATAATCTCCCGGCTCTTAAATAACTTTGATGTCGGGATAAAAATAAAAAAGCGGTAGAAATAATAATTTCTACCGCTTTTTTTACACTTGAATCTTTTTTGATATCGTTATTTGTTACTTTCATAGCGTTGTCCAGATTTATGTCAATGTGAATTAACAAAAATAAGTGCTGTAGATTTTGTCTACAGCACTTACTACAAAAATAATATATATGAAAAAAACTATTTATTTTTCCGCCGGTCTGAAAACCAGACCTGTTTCATCGAAATAATCCAAAGTGATTCGGTCTCCGTCATTTACATTTCCGGCCAGAATCTCGCGGGATAGTTTATTTAAAACTTCCTGCTGGATAACTCTCTTTAAAGGTCTTGCACCAAAAGCAGGATCATATCCTTTATTCATTAAATAATCTACGGCATCCTGAGTTGCTGTCATGATTATATTCCGTTTTGCTAACATATCATTAAAGCCTCGTAACTGATACTGAACAATTTTTCCAATTTCCTTTTTTCTTAAAGGCTGGAATAATACAATCTCATCAATTCTGTTTAAGAACTCCGGACGAAGAGTTTGCTTTAATAAGTCAAAAACTTCTTCTTTTGTTTTCTCTACGATTTCATCCTGATTGGATTCAGTAATGTTCTCAAAATTTTCCTGAATCAAATGTGAGCCCAGGTTAGAAGTCATAATGATAATTGAGTTTTTAAAGTTGACAACTCTACCTTTGTTGTCTGTCAAACGACCATCATCCAAAACCTGCAATAAGGTATTGAAAACATCAGGGTGGGCTTTTTCAATCTCATCCAAAAGAACAACTGAATAAGGTCGCCTTCTCACTGCTTCTGTAAGTTGTCCTCCTTCATCATATCCAACATATCCCGGAGGCGCTCCTACTAATCTGGAAACAGAATGACGTTCCTGATATTCACTCATGTCGATTCGGGTCATATTGTTTTCATCGTCGAATAAAAACTCAGCCAGAGCTTTTGCTAACTCTGTTTTACCGACACCTGTTGTACCGAGGAAAAGAAAGGATCCTATTGGTTTTTTCTCATCACTCAATCCTGCACGGTTTCTTCTGATCGCATCAGAAACAGCCTGAATGGCTTCTTCTTGTCCCACAACCCTGTGATGAAGTTCTGTTTCAAGGTGCAGCAATTTCTCCCTTTCCGATTGTAAAAGTTTTGTTACAGGAATTCCTGTCCACTTAGCAATTACTTCGGAGATATTTTCTGCAGTTACCTCTTCTTTTATTAACTCGTTCTGATGATTTTGCATTTCAAGTTCCAGCTTCTGCAAGTCATCTTCTTTTTCTTTGATTTTTCCATATTGGATTTCTGCTACTTTAGCATAATCTCCAGCTCTGGAAGCTCTTTCCGCTTCTAGTTTTAAAGATTCAATATCTTTTTTAATCTGTGTAAGATCTTCACTTTTTTGTTTTTCTTTCAACCATTTTGCATTAATCTCATTCCGTTGTTCGGAAATTTTTGAGATATCTTCTTTTAAATGGTCTATTTTAGTCTGATTGCCTTCTCTTGAGATAGCAGCCAGCTCAATTTCCATCTGCATAAGCTTTCTGTCCAGGACATCAAGTTCTTCGGGTTTGGAGTTGATTTCCATTCTCAACTTGGCAGAAGCCTCATCAATAAGGTCAATTGCTTTGTCCGGTAAGAATCGGTCTGAGATGTATCTCTGAGACATTTCAACTGCTGCAATAATAGCCTCATCTTTGATCCTTACTTTATGATGCGCTTCGTATTTATCTTTAATTCCACGTAAAATAGAGATCGCAGATTCTGTATCCGGCTCTTCCACCATTACTTTCTGAAAACGTCTTTCAAGGGCTTTGTCCTTTTCAAAATATTTTTGATATTCATTCAGGGTAGTGGCACCTATTGCTCTTAATTCTCCTCTTGCCAAGGCGGGTTTCAAAATATTTGCTGCGTCCATGGCGCCTTCACCACCACCAGCTCCTACTAATGTGTGGATTTCATCAATGAAAAGAATAATTTGTCCGTCAGACTTTATTACCTCATTAACGACAGACTTCAAACGCTCTTCAAATTCTCCTTTATATTTTGCTCCGGCGATTAATGCTCCCATATCTAATGAATATAAAGTTTTATCCATCAGATTTTCAGGGACGTCTCCGTTAATAATTCTATGTGCAATCCCTTCTGCAATTGCAGTTTTACCCACACCTGGTTCTCCAATTAGGATCGGATTGTTTTTTGTTCTTCTGGAAAGAATCTGTAATACACGACGGATTTCTTCATCACGTCCGATTACCGGATCCAGTTTTCCTTCTGCTGCTAATTCATTAAAATTTTTAGCATATTTATTGAGAGATTGGTAAGTTTCTTCTGAACTTGCAGAATTGGCTTTGCTCCCTTTTCGTAATTCCTTAATAGCGCCTTCCAGTAAGCTTTTGGTAACCCCCATATCTTTAAGCATTTTAGAAACTTCAGATGAAGTATCCAAAAGTGACAGCCACAAGTGTTCGATTGTTACATACTCATCACCCATTTTCTTTGCAATGTTCGGCGCATCCAATAGGACTTTATTTGCTGATTGTGAGAGATAAATATTACCTCCCTGAACTTTAGGAAGTCTTTCTAAACTTTCACGGTTCCTCTCTCTTACCAAAGATGCATCGGCTTCCGATTTTTTCAGTAAAAAAGGTGAAATATTTTCATCTACCTGAAAGATTCCTTCCAGTAAATGTTGAGGTTCTATGCTTTGATTACCCAATTCCATAGCAACTTGCTGGGCTGCCTGGATGGCTTCTTGTGATTTTACAGTATATTGATTTAAATTCATATTTTATATTTTTGGGTTGACTTAAAGTGTATAGATTTTAGACATCAGATTTCAGACCATTCAGACTTTGAATTAAATTTAATTTCTTAAATCCGTATCTAAAGTCTGATGTCCTTGATCTAATTTAATCATTTAATTCGGGTCGTATAACACAAAAAGTGTTCAATTATTGAATTTATAAATAAATTGGACAAAATTTCCGAATATTGTATTTTTAACACTGAAGTAACTAGACAAAATTTCCATTTTCATCATATCATCTGTAAATTTTGACATTCTTTTTTATTTTGAAATCAGATTAAAAGAGGTATGTAAAACTTTTATGAGGCAAAAAACAACAGTTTGGATCAAAAAAGTTACTTTTGCAATCTACTGATGGAGCTTAAAGAAAAACAAAAGAAAATATTAGACGAAGCCGTTCAGCTTTTCAAAGAGAAAGGCTATATGGGAAGTTCTGTAAGAGATCTGGCAACTCAATTGAATATAAAAGCTGCCTCTCTCTATGCACATATACGTTCTAAGGAAGAAATCCTTGAATGGATTTGCTTTGGTATTGCTCAGGATTTCTTTGTTGAGCTTCAGGAAGTATTGAACACAGATATCAAACCCAGTGATAAGCTGAATTTATTTATTGATAAACACTTATCTGTTGTTCTCAAAAATCCCGATGTTACTCATATTTATTCCAACGAATGGAAACATCTTGAGGAAAGGCTTCCTGAATTTGTTGAGTTGAGGAAAAAATATCAACAGGAAGTTGAGCAATTAATTTCCGGGATCTATAAGGCCGAAAATTGGGAATTAAAATCCCCATCCTTTACTACAAGGTTTATTCTTCATACACTCAATAATTCTTATTTCTGGTTCAAAAGAAACACAGGATCAAATGTAGAGATCACTGATGAAATCAGGAATAAGATACTCTTTGGACTGCTTGGAAATCAAAAGAGATAAAAAAATTACCGTTCTGGTTATTTAGATTCATTCAAAATATGATGAAAATCATAAAAATTTTGTCAGCTTCCAAAATCTTTTTAAATTTACACCTAACAAATGTTAGTTAGTTTTATGGATTTTTCAGTTGAATATTTAGAGCTCGACCAGCTTAGGGAGCTCCAGTCCAAAAGATTGGTAGATCTCGTAGGTTATCTTGAGGAAAGATCAGATTTTTATAAAAGAAAATTTAATGAAGCGGGAATATCACCTCAGGAAATAAGGTCGATTGAAGATATTTCGAAATTACCCATTACTTATAAACAGGATTTGCGGGATCACTATCCATTTGGATTATTTACGGTCCCGAAGAATGAATTACAGAGAATACATTGTTCAAGTGGAACCACAGGAAAACCAACGGTAGTAGGATACACGAAGGAAGATGTTGATCTTTTCAGCGAGGTGGTTGCAAGGTCTTTGAACGCAGCAGGAGCCCAACCCGGGATGCAATTGCATAATGCATACGGTTATGGAATTTTTACCGGCGGATTAGGTCTGCATTATGGAGCTGAAAAGCTTGGAATGAGTGTTCTTCCTATTTCGGGGGGAATGACAACGAGACAAGTGGATTTGATAATGGATTTTAAGCCTGAAGTAATTTGTTGCTCACCTTCGTATGCTTTAACAATAGCTGATGAATTTGCTAAAAGAGGAATTTCTGCTGATGAAATCAGTTTAAAGTATGCTGTGTTAGGTTCTGAACCATGGACAGAAATCATCAGACATCACATTGAAGAGAGGCTGGGGGTTCATGCGACTAATATTTATGGATTAAGTGAGATTATCGGACCCGGAGTATCGATGGAGGATTTCGAAGAAAAAGGCGGTTCCTATATCTGGGAAGATCATTTTTATCCCGAAATTTTGGATCCGAATACAAAACAACCGGTTCCGTTTGGAGAAGAAGGCGTACTGGTGATTACCACTTTGACGAAAAAAGCGATGCCACTTCTAAGATATTGGACAAATGACATTACAAGTCTTTACTATGATGAGAGTGGAAAAAGAACGATGGTAAAAATGAGACCGCTTATCGGAAGAGCTGATGATATGCTGATTGTAAGAGGGGTAAATGTTTATCCTAGCCAGATTGAAGAAGCTTTTTCACATGTAGAAGGAGTCGTACCTAATTACTATCTTACACCGATCGAAAAGGAGCAAATGTGCGTTGCTTTAGATATTGATCTGGAAATAGATAATGATTTTATTAAATCTCATCAACTTGAAATAAATACCGATGATTATCTTATTTTTGTCGGAAATTTTGGGAAAAATATTGAAAACGAAATAAAGAAACGGGTAGGAATAACCACAAAAGTGAAAATCCATACTCAGGATAGCTTACCTAAATGCGAAGGTGGAAAAATTAATAGAATACTAAAGAAAAAATGAATTCATTTTATAAACTAAAAACGGTAAAAGTTCAGAAAGATACCGATGAAGCTGTGAATGTAGCAGTGGAAATTCCTGATGAACTAAAAGATAAATTCAGATTCAAGCAGGGACAATACCTTAACTTCCGGATGATGATCGACGGAAATGAGGAGAGGCGTTCTTATTCTATCTGCAATGCTCCAAGTGAAAAAAGCAATACATTGGAAGTATTGGTCAAACTTTTGGAAGGTGGAAAGGTTTCAGGATATTTTAATGAACATCTTCATATGGATGAGGTGCTTGAGGTAATGCCCCCTATGGGAGGTTTCAATACCACCTATCACCCATCGAATACCAAAACATATGTTGGTCTGGCTGCAGGAAGTGGAATCAGTCCGGTTCTTTCCAATATCAAGGAAAGTCTTTACCAGGAACCTGATAGTAAGGCATATTTATTTTACAGCAACAGAAGCATGAATCATGTGATGAAGAAAGCGGAGATCGATAAACTGGTTGAGCACTTCAAAGGAAGGCTGAATGTAGTATATCTGGTAAGTCGTGAAAAGCATGAAGATCCTATTTTTGAAGGAAGAATCTCTCCGGAAAAACTGAATCATTTATTTGAAAGATATACCGATATAGATGTTAAAGAAGCTACCTATTTCATTTGTGGTCCTGCAGAAATGATCAAAGGTATTGCTGATTATCTGAAAAAAGAAAAAAAGGTACCTGCTATTCAGGTTTTATTTGAATATTTCACAGCTCCGGATGAAGAAAATTCTGAGGAAATGAGTGATGAATTCAAAGCTATCGCCAATATAGAAAGTATGGTAACGGTGATCATTGACGACGATGAATATTCCTTCCATCTTAATTCTAAAAAAGAGAGTATCTTAGATAAAGCATTAAAAGATCAGCTGCCTGTTCCTTTTGCTTGTAAAGGAGGAGTTTGCTGTACGTGTAAAGCAGAGGTTTTGGAAGGGGAAGTCTTCATGGAAAAAAACTTTGCACTTACCGAAGAAGAAGTAGCCAGAGGTTACGTTCTGACATGTCAATGTCACCCGACAACCAATGTGGTGATGCTTAATTATGATGTTTAATAAAATTTGAAAATGTGCTAATGTGTTAATTTGAAAATTAATTAATGCATTCTCAAATTCTCAAATTTTCAAATTCAAAGATTATGGACTTAGAAAAATTTGTTCAATACGTTCACGAAGAAAATAAAGTAGAACCCAAGGATATTATGCCTGATGATTACAGGAAATTATTGGTTCGTCAGATTTCACAACATGCCCATTCCGAGATTGTAGGAATGCTACCGGAAGCTAACTGGATTTCCAGAGCTCCTTCTTTGAGAAGAAAAATGGCTCTTTTGGCTAAGGTTCAGGATGAGGCAGGGCACGGGTTATATCTTTATGCTGCAACTGAAACTTTAGGAAACGGAACAATCAGGGCAGACAGAGATGCTACTTATGAAGATATGTTGGAAGGAAAGGCTAAATACTCAAGTATCTTTAATTATCCTACACTGAGCTGGGCAGATATTGGAGCTATTGGCTGGCTGGTTGATGGCGCTGCAATTATGAACCAGGTAATGCTGATGGGTAACTCTTACGGACCTTATTCCAGAGCAATGGTAAGAATCTGCAAGGAAGAATCTTTCCATCAGAGACAAGGGTATGAGATTTTAATGGCACTTTGCCGAGGAACAAAACAACAGAAAGAAATGGCTCAGGCAGCGTTAGATCGTTTTTGGTGGCCGGCTCTGATGATGTTTGGACCTAATGATGACAGCTCACCAAATTCGAAGATCTCTATGAACTATAGAGTAAAACGAGAAAGTAACGATAGCCTTCGTCAAAGGTTTATTGACGTTACTGTTTCCCAGGCTGAGTTTTTAGGATTAACGATTCCGGATAAAGATCTGAAGTGGAACGAGGAGAGAGGGCATTATGATTTTGGAGAACTTCCGTGGGATGAATTTATGACCATTCTGAAAGGAAACGGACCATGTAATAAGAAAAGATTACAAACTAAAGTAAAGGCACAGCAGGAAAACCTTTGGGTGAAAGAAGCTGCAGCAGCTTTTGCTGAGAAACAACAAAAAGAAGTGATATAAGGTGACGATTTGAAAATGTACTAATTCGAAAATTAATTAACACATTTTCAAATTCTCAAATTTTCAAATTTATAATTGACTATGGCAAATTTAGATATGTGGGAAGTGTTTATTCAGACTAAACCGGGATTATCCCACAAACATGCAGGAACAGTGCAGGCACCAACCGCAGAAATGGCTCTTCAGAATGCAAGAGATGTTTATACCAGGAGAAAAGAAGGAACATGTGTTTGGGTGGTTCCCAGCAAATATATTGTAAGTTCAGAAGGTATGGATCAGGAATCATTTTTCGATCCGGCAGATGATAAATTATACCGCCATCCAACCTTCTATGACATTCCTAATGATGTAAAAAATATGTAATTAATAAAGACTTCAGTATATGAGACTTCAGATATGAAAATTAAATATCTGAAATCTGAAATCTGAATCTGAAATCCATCAAAAAATGAATCCATTATATAATTATTTATTAAAATTCGCGGATGATAGTTTCATCATGGGGCAGAGACTATCCGAGTGGTGTGGTGAAGGTCCTTATCTGGAAGAAGATATTGCATTGACCAACATTGCTCTTGATGAACTGGGACAAGCGAATAATTTTTATCAGTATGCTTCAAGAGTAGCTGATAATGGTAAAAGCGAGGATGATCTGGCATTTTTGAGATATGAACATGAATACATTAATGCTCATTGGGTAGAGCTCCCTAATGAAGATTATGCCCAGACAATTCTTAAAGTGTATGTTTTTTCTATCTATCAGAAATTAATGTATGAAGCTTTATCAAATTCTTCAGATGAAGACTTATCCGCGCTTGCCCAAAAATCTTTGAAAGAGGTTAAATATCACTATACTCATGCTTCATCCTGGATGAAAATTTTTGCACAGGGAACAGAAGAAAGTAAAGTACGTCTGATAAAAGCAATTGAAAATATCTGGGAATACACAAAAGGTCTGTTTGCAAAGGTGGAAGGCGAAGATGATATGATCACTCTTAATATTGTACCTGATGTTGATGCGCTTTATGAGCAGTTTATTGCTGTTACAGAAAAAGATTTTGCTGATTTTGGACTAGAATATCCAACGGATCATTTTATGCAGCCAAAGTCAAGAACAGGTTACCATACCGAGTATTTCGGATATATTCTTTGTGAATTACAATATATGCAGAGAGCATATCCGGGGTGTACCTGGTAGTAAAATAAGATTTATTTGAAAATATACCCCCATTTAAAAATTAAACAATTGTATAATGGATTTTCAAATAGGCAAATGATTAATAAGTAATGAACCAATTATTAAACATATTATCCCAGGTTCCTGATCCGGAAATTCCGGTAATCAATATTGTGGAATTAGGTATTGTAAGAGAGGCAAAAGCTACCAGCGAAAGTTCTTGCGAGGTAGTAATTACACCCACTTACTCTGCCTGCCCCGCTATGTTTACCATTGAGGAAGATATCATGAAAATCATGAAGGAAAACGGGTGGGATGCAAAGGTTGTTACCAAAATGTTTCCAATTTGGACAACGGATTGGCTAACAGATGAAGCAAGAGAAAAACTCCGTGAATATGGAATTACTCCTCCGGAGAAAGGGGCAGATGAGCACCATATAGGGAAACCTAAAAAATGTCCACGCTGTGGTTCTATGCATTCTAAGCAGATCAGCAGATTTGGATCTACATTATGCAAAGCATCATACCAATGTCTGGACTGTTTAGAACCTTTTGATTATTTTAAATGCCATTGATAAATTAATGTACTTGTTATATTTAAGGCATATGGCTATGTAAAGCATAACGAAGCTACTGCCGGATTACTAAGCTGGTAGATGGTTACATTAATTTATATTGTTAAATTAGAGCATTGTTAAATAATAAATTTAAAAACTATGTATACACAACTTGATATCGAAACTCATTTTGATGGAAAACTCAAAATTGCCTACCTGAATCAACCTGAATCATTAAACGCATTAACAAAACCTTCTTTGGCAGATTTGAAAGATTTTATAAAATCCTGTAATGAAGATGAAACGGTAAGATGTGTGGCGATTTCCGGAAGAGGAAGAGCATTTTGCTCAGGACAGAATTTAGATGATGCTTTTGTACAGGGAAATGAACACCATGATCATGATATCATTAGAAAAATAGTAGTGGATTACTACAATCCATTGGTTACAGAAATCACACATTGCAGAAAACCTGTGGTTGCACTGGTAAATGGCCCGGCAGTTGGAGCAGGTGCCATGCTTGCCTTGATTTGTGATTTCGTATTAGCAGTTGACAAATCTTATTTTGCACAGGCTTTTTCAAATATCGGGTTGATCCCTGATACGGGAGGAACTTATTTCCTTCCGAAACTATTGGGAAGACAATTAGCCAATTACCTTGCATTTACAGGAAAAAGATTGTCAGCAGAAGAGTCAAAAGCTTACGGTTTGGTAGCTGAAGTTTTCAACGAAGAGGAATTTATTCCAAAATCAATGGAAATTCTGGAGAAAATGGCCAATATGCCTACCGCTGCTATAAAACTTACTAAAAAAGCATTTGCTCAGTCGTACAATAATACACTCAAAGAGCAACTGGAGTTAGAAGGCGACCTGCAACAGGAAGCTGCAGAAACAGAAGATTTCATAGAAGGTGTAAACGCCTTTTTACAAAAAAGAAAACCTGATTATAAGGGAAGATAATTAATTTGAGAATGGGCTAATTTGAAAATTTGAAAATGAGAGATGACAAAGAAAATATCATTGTAAATAAGACTTTTGACTTTGCATTGAACATTATTGAATTTTCTGAAGAACTATATAAGGCTAATAGATTTCCATTGGCAAACCAGATTTTTAAATCAGGAACTTCAATTGGGGCTAATGTTAGAGAAGCTCAAAATGCAGAAAGCAAGGCTGATTTTATTCATAAATTAAAAATCGCGGCTAAAGAAGCTGAAGAAACAGAGTATTAGCTCTTGTTATGTTCTCAATCTCAATATTTAAAATCTCCGAATGAAAAAATACGATCAGATTTAAAAGAGATTGTGTTAATCTTATCTAAAATTATTTCAAGTTCAAAAGCTTAAGTAATTTTCAAATTAGCTCATTTTCAAATTTTCAAATTTAAAATATGAATGTAGGAATTATCGGTGCCGGAACTATGGGAATAGGCATCGCACAAGTAGCAGCAACAAATGGCT
Source organism: Chryseobacterium sp. Chry.R1 (assembly GCF_039645525.1). Classification (NCBI taxonomy): domain Bacteria; kingdom Pseudomonadati; phylum Bacteroidota; class Flavobacteriia; order Flavobacteriales; family Weeksellaceae; genus Chryseobacterium; species Chryseobacterium sp. Chry.R1. The sequence goes on along the minus strand of NZ_CP151793.1, from coordinate 440,153 downwards.
GTAAAGTTTGGGTATATGATGCCAACCCAAAACAGGTAGAAATGGCAACGCTGGGTTTGGAAAAAACATTAACCAAACTGGTAGATAAACAGAAGATTTCAGCTGAAAAAATGACCGAAGTTCTTGCTAATGTCTCTATCGCTACAGAACTGAAAGATTTCAAAGACTGTGAATTAGTTATTGAAGCAATCATTGAAAACAAAGAAATTAAAACTAAAGTTTTCGCAGAACTGGAAAATCATGTTTCCGAAAACTGTATTATAGGTTCCAATACATCGTCCATTTCTATCACATCTCTTGGCGCTGAATTGAAATATCCTGAACGTTTTATTGGAATTCACTTTTTCAACCCTGCACCTCTGATGCCTTTAGTTGAAATTATTCCTTCCTTATTAACAGAGAAGTCCTTAGCAGAGAGAATGTATAACCTCATGAAAGATTGGGGAAAGGTTCCTGTTATTGCTAAAGATATTCCAGGATTTATTGTCAACAGAATTGCACGTCCTTTCTATGGTGAAGGATTGAGAATCGTTGAAGAAAATATTGCTACACCAGAGCAGGTAGACGATGCCATGAGGACCTTAGGAAACTTTAAAATGGGACCTTTTGAATTAATGGATCTCATTGGAGTTGATGTCAATTTTTCAGTTACAACAACTGTTTATAAGGATTATTTTAATGATCCGAAATATAAACCTTCCTTGTTACAGCAACGTATGTCTGAAGCAAAACTTCATGGAAGAAAGACCGGAAAAGGTTTTTTTGATTACAGGGAAGGAGCTGAGAAACCGATTGCTCGAAAAGATGATGCGTTGTATGAACAGATCTTTTTAAGAATCATCTCCATGCTGATCAATGAAGCTGTAGAAGCTAAAAGATTAGGTGTAGCGAATGATGAAGACATCGAGCTGGCAATGCAAAAAGGAGTCAACTATCCGAAAGGTTTATTAAGCTGGGGGCGGGAAATAGGATATACAAAAATCTCGGAAACCCTGCAGAACCTTTATAACGAATATCAGGAAGAAAGATACCGACAAAGCCCTTTATTAAATAAGCTTGCTTAATTAGGAGGATAAAACTATTATAATGGATTTAGATATTTTCGGAGCAGAATTAAAGCAGAGGCTTTTGATGGAAAAAGAATACCTGGTCCGGGAATGTTCTCTGATCAAAGATGGTCAGGAACTGTTGGAATTGCTGGGGAAATTTAATGATAAATATAAAGAGGCGATCAAGAGGATAGCTGATGAAAATAATTTCGATCTGAATGCTTCGTATCCTTCCGAAGACTTTTCATATGAACATATGATTCTAGGTAAAACTATGGGTATTTATGACGTATTGGTTGAAGAATTATATGAAGAAATAACAAGTATAAACTAAAAATGAATCCAAAACAAATTGCAGATTATATGCTCGGTCAGGATTATTTTTCCCAATGGATGAATATCAGAATGATTGAGGTGAAAGAAAATTATTGTCTAATAGAAATGCCTATTAAAAAAGATATGATTAACGGACTTAAGACGGTCCACGGAGGGGTGACGTTTGCTTTTGCAGATTCTGCACTGGCCTTTTCATCCAATAATTCCGGGGACGCTGCAGTTGCGTTAAATTGTATCATCAATTTTACTAAAGCAGGAAAAGAAGGTGATATCTTTAGGGCAGAAAGTAAGCTGGTTAACGATACCCGGAAAACTGCTGTTTATGATATTCAGATCACCAATCAAAATGAAGAGCTTATTGCAAAATTTGTCGGAACAGTATATAAGATCGGAAAGAAAGTAACAGAATTATAAAATCAGACATAAGACTCAGATATCTGATTAAAAACGAATGAAATCTTTTTGTCTGGTATCTCAAAATCTAAATAAAAAATGAACAACGTATACATCATAGACTATGTCAGAACTCCCATCTCAAAATTACAGGGAGGATTATCAGAAGTAAGAGCTGATGATTTGGCGTCAATTGTTATCAAAGAAATTGTTGCAAGAAATCCCGAAGTTCCGGTAGAAGAAATTGAAGACGTTATTTTCGGGTGTGCTAATCAGGCGGGTGAAGATAATAGAAATGTTGCAAGGATGGGTCTTTTACTGGCTGGTCTTCCTTATAAAATCGGAGGAGAAACTGTCAACAGACTATGCGCTTCCGGAATGTCCGCCGTGGCAAACGCTTTTCGTTCAATAGCTGCAGGAGAAGGAGAAATTTATATTGCAGGAGGAGTAGAGCATATGACCCGCTCACCTTATGTGATGTCAAAACCAAGTGCTGCTTTCGGAAGAGACAGCCAGATGTTTGATACTACTTTCGGATGGCGTTTTATCAACCCTAAAATGAAAGAACTGTATGGTGTTGATGGAATGGGAGAAACTGCCGAAAATTTAGCAGATATACATCAGATCAATAGAGAGGATCAGGATAAATTTGCCCTTTGGTCTCAGCAAAAAGCAACAAGAGCTCAGGAAAGCGGAAGGCTGGCAGAAGAAATTGTAAAAGTTGAAATTCCTCAGAGAAAAGGTGATCCAATCATTTTTGAAAAAGACGAATTTATTAAACCATCTTCATCTATGGAGGGATTGGCAAAACTTCGTCCAGCTTTCAGAAAAGAAGGAACAGTTACAGCAGGAAACGCTTCAGGAATGAATGACGGAGCTGCTGCTTTGATTTTAGCGAGTGAAGAAGCGGTTAAAAAGTATGGTCTTAAGCCAAAAGCAAAGATTTTAGGATCCGCGGTAGCAGGTGTTGAACCAAGAATCATGGGAATAGGACCGGTAGAAGCAACTCAAAAACTACTGAAAAGATTAAACCTTTCTCTTGAAGATATGGATATCATCGAGTTGAATGAAGCATTTGCAGCACAGACACTGGCCGTAACTAGAAGTTTAGGGTTGAAAGATGATGATGAAAGAGTAAATCCAAATGGAGGTGCCATTGCAATAGGCCATCCACTGGGAGTTTCCGGAGCAAGAATCGTAGGTTCTGCAGCAATGGAGCTTCATAAACAGGATAAGAAATATGCGTTGTGTACCCTTTGTATAGGTGTAGGACAAGGATATGCGATGGTAATTGAAAAAGTATAATGAATTTGGAAGTGAGTTAATTTGAGAATTTGAAAATGCTTAAACACATTCCTAATTTTCAAATTATCGCATTCTCAGATTTTCAAATTAAAAAAAGATGAACATCTATTCATACCACGGGATTCGTCCCATTATAAAACCTTCTGCATACATTCATCCGCAGGCAGTCATTATCGGGAATGTAGAAATAGGTGAAGAAGTATATATCGGTCCCAATGCGGTAATCCGTGGGGACTGGGGAAAAATTATCATCAAGGATGGAGCTAATGTGCAGGAGAACTGTACCCTGCATGTTTTTCCGAATATAGAAACGATATTAGAAGAATCTGCACATATCGGACATGGAGCTATCATTCACTCCGGACACATCGGCAAAAACTGTCTGATCGGAATGAACGCTGTGGTAATGGACAAAGCTTATATTGGCGATGAAAGTATTGTCGGAGCATTGGCTTTTGTACCGGCGAATTTCAGATGTGAACCAAGAAAACTGGTTGTAGGAAGTCCTGCAAAAATCATTCGTGATGTTTCCGATGAAATGATTCATTGGAAAACAGAAGGGACAAAGTTATATCAGGAACTGGCAAGAGAGGGAAAAGAAGCTATTCTGCCTTGTGAACCTTTTACAGAATATGTCCAGCAGATTCCAACGAAAATTGTGGATTACAGTATCTGGGATGATATAAAATAAATATCTAGTAAATCTGTTAGATTTAGATTAATATCAGATTTAAAATGATTAATACAGAAAATTTTGAGTTTGAAGGTACGTATCATATTTTCTCTCATGTAAATGGGACTGAAATTATTTTTCGTGAATCCTTAAATTATCAATTTTTTCTCGAAAAGATAGAAAAATATATTCTTCCAGTCGCTGATATTTATGCGTATTGTCTATTACCTAATCATTTTCATTTGTTATTAAAATTTAAGAATTTTGATAATGTAAGTAATGAAAATGAGCATCATTTTTTAATGAAGCATTTTGGTAATTTATTGAATGCTTATGCTAAAGCTTACAACAAAAAATATAATAGAAAAGGAGCTCTTTTTCTAAATGCGGTAAAACGAAAGAAAATCTCAGATGAGAAATATTTATTGAAAGTTTTCCATTACATTCATAATAATCCGGTTAATCACGGATTTGTAAGTAAAATTGATCAATGGAAGCATTCTTCGTATAATTCATATCTAAATTCTGAAAAAGAGAGTAAATTGAATAGAAAGGAAGTTATGCAATATTTTGATTCGGTTGAAGTTTTTAAAAAATTATCATAAGTCTACTATTGAATATGATTTTTTAAATTTTGAATAATTGCTAACAATTAAACCTAACGGGTTTTTAAAACCTGTTAGGTTTAACAAAAAATTAAATATGATTAAAAAAATTGCACTTGTATGCAGCATGATGTTGATGATGAATAGTGTGGTGTCAGCACAAACTGTTGCTACAAAACCGCTTACAATTGGAGAAGTGAGGACGATTAAGTCTAAAACCTTAAATGAAGACAGAATATTGAATATTTATCTTCCACAAGGATATGACAAAACAAAATCATACCCGGTAATCTATCTGTTGGATGGAAGCATAAATGAAGATTTTATTCACGTGACGGGATTAGTCCAATTCTTTAATCAGATGTATTCCATGCCGGAAACCATTGTAGTGGGAGTTGCTAACGTAGATAGAAAAAGAGATTTTACTTTTCATACAGATTTAAAAGACTTGCAGAAAGACTATCCTACCACAGGTCATTCTGATCAGTTTATTACATTCATGGAAAAAGAGCTAAAACCTTATGTTGAAAGCCAGTTTAAAACTACGGAAAAATACCTTTTTGGCCAGTCTCTGGGCGGACTTTTAGCAACGGAAATTCTTTTGAAAAAGCCGGAAATGTTCAATAACTATTTTATTATCAGTCCAAGTTTATGGTGGGATGATGAAAGCCTTTTAAAACAAGCATCTCAATTACTTTCAAAATCTCCGGATACTAAAAAGTTTGTTTATCTGTCTGTTGGAAAAGGTGAACATCCTGTAATGATAAAAGATGCGGAGACTTTCTACGATGTTTTGAAAAAAGCCGGAAAGAAAAACTGGACATTAGAATATAAAATGATGGAAACAGACAATCATGCTACTATTCTTCACAGAAGTTTATATGAAGGATTGGTGAAAATGTTTCCTTACCAGGAACCGAAGTAAATCAGTTTCACTTGATCGATGTTCCTAAAAATATTAGATCGTAATAGTAATTTGGTCATTACTGGGAATACCTTAGGGCTCACTAATTAATTTAAGTAAAAAGTAAAAAACTATATGGAAAAGTTAAAAAACTATATCTACGGAGAATGGGTAGAAGGGACCGGAAACGGGGTTCCTTTGTACAATGCCGTTACAGGAGAACAGGTAGCTGTTTCCGATACTGAAGGCCTTAATTTTGAACAGGCTCTTGATTATGGAAGAACTGTAGGATATAAAAATCTTTCTTCAATGACTTTCTATGACCGTGGAGAAATGTTGAAAAAAGTGGCGCTTTACCTGCTGGAAAGAAAGAAAAAATACTACGAGTTATCCTATAAAACTGGAGCTACCCATGTGGATTCCTGGGTGGATATTGAAGGAGGTTTTGGGACTTTTTTTACCTACTCGGGCTTGGCAAAAAGAATGTTGCCTAATACTCCATTCTGGGTAGATGGAGATACACAGAAAATTTCAGCGAACGGAACTCATTTAGGAACTCATATCCTTACTCCAAGTGAAGGAGTATCTATACAAATCAATGCGTATAACTTTCCGGTATGGGGAATGCTGGAAAAGCTTTCTACTTCATTGTTGGCAGGTGTTCCGTCCATTGTAAAGCCATCACCTTTTGGATCTTATCTTACCAATGCGGTATTCCAGGACATGATTGAAAGTGGTCTTCTTCCGGAAGGTGCTGTACAGTTGGTTTGTGGCGAACCCGGAAATATTCTTGATTATGTTCAGGATGGAGATTCCGTATTGTTTACGGGTTCTGCGAATACAGGAAGAAAACTGAAATCATTGCCTTCCGTGGCAGGTAATGCAGTTCGTTTCAATATGGAAGCAGATTCATTGAATTGTTCTATCCTGGGACTGGATGCAAAACCAGGAACTCCGGAATTTGATTTATTCATCAAAGAGGTTCGTAATGAAATGACAACAAAAGCCGGCCAGAAATGTACTGCTATAAGAAGAATAATTGTACCGGAACACCTTATCGGTGATGTACAGCATGCATTGGCAAAAGCATTGGATCAAACTAAAATAGGAAATCCTCTAAGCCGTGAAACCAGAATGGGATCATTGGTAGGAAAGCAACAGTATGATGAGGTTCTCCGAAAAGTAGATATTCTGAAAACTGAAACAGAACTAGTTTATGATGGTAAACATGAGCTTGTAGATGCAGACTATGAAAAAGGATCATTCATGAGTCCTAAATTATTCCTGAACGATAAGCCTTTCGAGAAAAACATTTCTCATGATGTAGAAGCTTTTGGTCCGGTTTCTACTTTGATGCCTTACAAAGATGCGGAAGAAGCCGCAGCACTCGCGAAAAGAGGAAAAGGAAGTTTAGTAGGCTCAATTGTTTCCCACGATGATCAATTTGTAGCTGAAACATCTTGGAAAATGGCATCGCAACATGGAAGAATCTATGTGCTGAACAGAGATAATGCTAAAGAGAGTACAGGACATGGTTCCCCACTTCCTACATTGATGCACGGAGGACCGGGAAGAGCAGGAGGAGGAGAAGAAATGGGAGGATTAAACGGACTGCATTTCTTTTTACAAAAAACAGCTATTCAAGGGTCACCTGATATTTTGACGGCAATCACCAAAGTTTACCAGCAAGGGGCGGAGAAAAAATATGCAGATAAGCATCCATTTCAAAAATACTTTGAGGATGTTGAAGTTGGAGATTCTCTGGAAACAGCAGGAAGAACAGTTACCGATGCAGATATTGTGAATTTCTCCAATGTTTCGTGGGATCACTTCTATGCACATACAGATGCTACAAGCTTAACGGGAACTATTTTTGATAAGACGGTTGCTCACGGATACTTTATCCTTTCTGCTGCTGCCGGACTATTTGTATCAGGTAAAAAAGGACCGGTAATAGCAAACTATGGTCTGGAAAATTGCAGCTTCTTTAAACCGGTATATGCTGGAGATACAATTACTGTTTATTTGACAGCTAAAGAAAAAATAAACAGGGGAGTCAAAGGAAGAAATATTCCATCGGGAGTCGTTAAATGGTTAGTGGAAGTAATTAATCAAAGAGATGAGGTTGTTTGTGTGGCTACTATTTTAACTTTAGTTGCAAAAAAATCTCCTTTTGTTGATCTTAATATTAAAAATATTCAGAAAATTTTAGGAGGCTTGACCCAAAGTACAAAACCAAGCTGGGGTAATATGTCTCCACAACAAATGATTGAGCATCTTGAGCATGGCGTTTTGGTAAGTATGGGAGAACCTGAAGCTGAAAAATGCTTTACTCCTGAAGAACAGCTCGAAAAATGGCAGGATTCCCTTTACAATCACAGGAAAATGCCTAAGGATTTCCCGGCACCTTACTTGGCTGAAGATGAAAAGCTGTTGGAATTAAGACATAAAAATTTTGATGCGGCAAAAGAATCATTCATAGAAAACCTGAAAAGATTTTCAATTTATTACAAAGAAAATCCTCAAGCACAACATCTGAATTTTGTGTTCGGAAAACTAAATAAAGAAATGTGGGAATTGATGCATAGGAAGCATTTTACTCATCATTTTGAACAATTTGGATTGATCTGATAATATTAAAAGGAAGCTTTATAAAGCTTCCTTTTTTTGGGTACTGATGTCTTGTTTTTTTAGATATCTCAGATACCAGTAAACCAAAATGGGAAGTGCAAAGATTTGAAATAGAAATATAAAAAGTGAGATGAGACCTTCCGGCTTATGCTCATTGGCTTTAATCAAAACCTGTTGTCCCAGAGGACCGTTTGAGAAAATAACAATATTAAAGATATTCCATCCCAGGTGAAGTCCAAAAGGAAGATAAAGTGATTTTGTTTTTGCAAATGCAAATGCAAGCATCAATCCAAATATTCCGGTCATAAAAAAAATAATCACCATTTGAATAAGGTTTCCAAATGCATTATAAGAAAACAAATGGTAGACACCAAAGCAAATGGCAGAAAGATAGCAGGCAATCTTAATTCCCAATTTTTCAATGGCTAAGTAAAGTAATGCTCCCCTAAAAATGAGTTCCTCAAATATGACTGATCTTAAAGTCCACCAGACGCTGGTGAATATTGTCTGTAAGGTCATATGTTTATTTAATATCCAGCTGTTATCGCTGAAAGTCTTATTCATTACATGATAAATTAAGCATACCAATGCTGCTAACAGGAAGCCTGTTGTCCAGTTCATAATTCTATTTCTGGTGGGTTTAAATCCTAAAACAGAAAGTGTTTTTTTATCGATATACCATAGCAAGAGCCCTGAAATAATAAGTTCAGCAAGAATTCCGATCATGGGTAAATAGTTTTTATATCGTATTTTCAGCACGATAAGTTCGATGACTAAAATAATTAAAATAATTGAAAATCAGTAGGTAATAGTATTTTGTATATATTTTTGTTTTTAAAAGTCCGTCTTCATTTGATCCGGATTAAATAAATAGTAATTTTAATTTTTAAATGAATTGATAAAAAATAATATCATGAATGAAAGCTGGCTACAAAAATGGGATGAAATGAAAGACCTTCTGGTTTGTCCTACAGATTTAGAAGCTTATTTTACTTCAGACGAGATTTTCGGAAAAAAAATGGAAGTAATACATGTTGGAAATGTTTCTATCCCTTCTGGAAAAGTAATAGTAAGAGATCCTTTGGTCTATTTGAATGCAGCAGAAAAACCTTACTTTATTGACTCTCCGAAAGGAAATTTTCCGGTACAAATAGCAGTAGTAAAATCTGAAGATTGGGGGAATCGCTATGCAGCGGTAAAAGTTTCATTTACGGATAAAAGGCCTGTAATTTATCGTGAGACTTTAATAGGACATGAGGAACTGGAAGGAGTGGGAGAAGGAGAATATTTTGGATTTTCTGTAGACGCTGGTCTTGCTTGTATTACTGATGCGGAGGTATTGCCTTATTTCGATAAGTTCCTTACCCAAAAAAATGTGGGTAACATTTACGATGATTATTTTGCCGATATCTTTGCTCAGAGTTATAAAAACAACCCCAAAAACCAGAGGGAGTTAGGGGATTGGATCAATTGGACAATACCAGGTACATCTTATCAAATTCCGATGTTTGCCAGTGGGTTCGGTGATGGCGCTTATCCTGTATACTTTGCTTACGACGAAGATAATCAGGTATGCGGGTTATACATTCAGTTTATTGACATTGAACTGGCACTTTCCGAAGAGCAGGAGGATGAAGAAGATTTCTAATGATGGTAGCTAGTTTTGCTGATAAAGTTATTGACTTTAATAGAAACCTTAATTATAACGGTAAGCTGCCACATAATTTTGAGGTGTTGAATCCATATTTTGACAATCCGGAAACGATGGCTGTTATGGAGCAGTTTTATAAAAAGTATTATAATGATTCCATACAAAGAAAGTTTATGGTAGGAATTAATCCCAGCAGACATGGCGCTGGTGTAACTGGAGTACCATTTACAGATACAAAACGACTTGAAAGTGTTTGTGGGATAGCAATGCAATCTGCACGTACGCATGAGGTTTCATCTGTTTTCATGTATGATATGATCGAACAGTATGGAGGAGCCACTGAATTTTACAAAGATTTTTATATAAACTCTCCTTTTCCCTTAGCAATCGTAAAACGATCCGGAAATGGCTGGCTTAATGCTAATTACTATGATGATAAGGAGCTATTTTCTGATGTTAAAGATTTTATGATTGAATCCTTAAAAAAGCATATCAGTTTAAATCTTGATACTTCAGAAGTATTTGTTTTAGGAAAGAAGAATGCAGATTTTATCTCAAAACTGAATAAAGAAGCAAATCTCTTTGAAAAAATGACCATTCTTGAACATCCCAGATATATACAGCAATATAAACTAAAAGAAAAGCAAAGCTATATTGATAAATATATACTTGCATTAAAAAACAAATCCCTTGAATAGCTCAAGGGATTTTCCATTTGTGTAGTAGAATCTTTCACGGTACAATGATAGCTTATGATATAATTTTCACGGTTATTAGTTTTTATCGTCGTAAGCTATTTCTTTATGATCTTATTTGATCCCAAAGGAATTTTCATTAGATATTCTCTTGCAGGGAACTCAGAGATATCTTTTTCATGTACTCCTTTTTTAATGTCTGTGCTTTTTAAAGAGCTGGCACTGTAGCAGGAAAAAAGCAGCATGTTTAGTATCTCAAAGGAACAATAATAATGGGACCCGAAAGTAGAGTAGAAAGTACCAAATTGATGCATCCGTATTTCTACGTAATAGGCTTAAAATAGAATGACATGCTGATCACTATTTTGCAGGTCAATTTGTTGTGGTTAAATTTTCGTTAACAGGCTGTAATTCGTATTTTTGTAAGAATCCAATTTAAATTAAAATGAACGAATTTGTAGTCTCAGAACTTAAAAACAATATCGCAGAAATCACCTTTGGGACCCCTAAAAGTAACTCACTTCCTGGAGCGATTCTGGAAAAATTAGCACAAACGATCTTAGATGAAGGTGCAAAAGATGAAGTAAAAGCTATTCTTGTAAAAAGCAGTGGTGAAAAAGCTTTTTGTGCCGGTGCCAGTTTTGATGAACTTCTTGCTATTGAAGAATTAGATACATCTACAAGGTTTTTTGGAGGATTTGCTAAGGTACTGAATGCGATGAGAAATTGTGGTAAAATAGTTGTGGTAAGAGTTCAGGGAAAAACGACAGGTGGAGGAGTAGGTATTGCCTGTGGAGCTGATTATTGTTTTGCAACAAAGGATTCTGCCTTGGCTTTGACTGAAATTAATTTAGGTATTGGTCCTTTTGTAATAGGCCCGTATGTTGAAAGGAAAATAGGAAAATCACAATTCTCTGCAATGGCGATTGATGCCGATTTCAGATCTGCTGAATGGGCTGAACAACATAATGTTTATCATTCTGTTTCAGAAAATATCGAAGAAATGGATGCTAAACTGGATAAATTTCTACAGATATTAGCTTCCAGAAGCAGTGATGCTCTTGCACTTATTAAAAAGGTATCATGGGAAGGAACAGAACACTTCAATGAATTAATGCCGGAAAGGATTCATATGAGTGCTAGTCTCATCCTGGAAGAATCTGCAAAGAAAAATATTGAGTCTATTAAAGAAAAATTAAGAGTTAAGTAAAGGCTTACTTCATAAATAAAAAAACCGTTGAAATAATCAGCGGTTTTTTTATTTAAATAATCTTCGAAATATTTTTAAGTTTCAGAAAAATATTTAACTTTGTATTTCAAAGTTCTTTATATGGATTCAAAAAACTACCACGAAGATCTATCCCACATCCGGTCTATGATGGAACGATCTTCCAGATTTATTTCATTGAGTGGATTGTCTGGTGTTTTTGCCGGACTTGCTGCCATTGCAGGTGCAGTGTATGTGTATTTTGTTTTTCAGAGAGAAGGAATCGATTATTTTGATGGGGATCGAAATATCTACAATCCTTCTTTAGTGAGAGAATTAGTGATTATAGGAACTTTGATCTTATTTGTTGCGGTACTGAGCGGATACTTTTTTACAGCGAATAAAAGCAGAAAGCAAGGATTGAAAATATGGGATGCTACGACAAAACGTCTGCTATTAACGTTTTCTGTTCCATTAATAACAGGAGGCGTAGTATGTCTTGGTCTTTTATATCATCACCTTTTTCCATTGATTGCCCCAGCGACATTAATTTTTTACGGTTTAGCACTCGTGAATGCTGAGAGATATACTTTAACTGATGTCAAATATCTGGGCTATTGCCAGATTATACTAGGGTTGGTTTCCCTTTTCTTTCTAGGATGGGGACTAGTAGCATGGACGCTGGGATTTGGTTTTTTACATATAGTGTATGGCCTCATCATGCATAAAAAATATAAATAATGATTTAAATTTGCAGCTCTAAAAATACTATATACTATACCTACCACCAAAGATTATGATTAAAATAAATCAGCTCAACAAAGAATTTGAAAGTCGAGTAAGATTAGGCATTATGTCTGTTCTTATGGTTAACGATTGGGTTGATTTCTCGGAAATGAAAGGATTATTGGAGATTACTGATGGTAACTTGGCCAGTCATAGTAACGCTTTGGAAAAGGCTGGATACATAGAAATAAAGAAGGAATTTGTTGGGAAAAAACCTAAAACCTCTTATAGGGTTACCCAGAGTGGAAGAAAGGCTTTTTCTGATCATTTAGATGCTCTTGAAAAATTAATAGGCAGATAAAACTATATTTTTTTATCAATTAACTTTGTAATTCAAAGTTCTTTGTTTTAATTCAATATGTAAAAATAGTACATGACAAGAAAAACATTTTTAAAAAAGCTCTTTCAGCTCGCTGTCGTAGGATCCTTTCCTGCTTTATACTCATGGCAGGTAGAGCCTTTTTGGGTGGAGTTTGTTGAACGTAAGCTTACCATTAGAAACTTACCGGTGAACCTTGAAGGTAAAATTTTGATGCAGATTTCCGATTTGCATGTAGGTAACCGATTTGACTGGAATTTCCTTATTGAATCTTTCCATAAGGCTAAAAAATTTAATCCGGATTTTGTAGTGTACACCGGTGATTTTGTAAATCACGGAACACTGGAAGAACAAAACGATTTAAAAATAGTAATGGAAGAAGCCGTATATGGAAACCTTGGAACATTTGGAATTTTGGGAAATCACGATTATGGACCAGAGTGGAAAGACATTGAGCTCTCCAGGAGTATTTGTCGGATTTTAAATAGCTACGGAATTGAAATGCTAAATAATGAGCAAAATAACCGGTATGGAATCAACTTTATTGGATTTGAGGATCTGTGCTCACCCAATTTTGATCCCTTGAAGGTTATGAAAGATTTAGATCAGTCTAAAGCGAATCTGGTTCTTTGCCACAATCCTGATGTTTGTGATAAAGATGTATGGAACGGATATCAGGGATGGATCCTAAGCGGGCATACCCATGGCGGACAATGCCGGATTCCCGGTGTGATCACTCCCATACTCCCTGTTAAAAATAAGAAATATGTTTCCGGAGAAATTGATTTGCAGGATGGCAGAATGCTTTACGTCAACCGGGCAATCGGACATTCTTATCAAGTTCGGTTTATGGTTCGTCCGGAAATTACTGTTTTTACCTTAACAAAAGCTTAAAATAATATGGATAATAAAGAAATTGTGAATATAGGAAAATATGTTTTCTGGCTTTCATTTTTGCTTGGGAATATATGCCTGTTCGGATACCTTGTCAGCAGAATTGATGTATTTGCGATAGGAGGCTTGTTATTGCTCATTTTTGGATCTATCTTGAATTTATTGGTCATCGCCGGACTTTTAATTTATGGGGCGATATATCATGCCAAGCTTCATGCTTGTTTACAATCAATCGGAATATTATTAATCAATATCCCTACCGCCTGTCTTTATACTGTTATTGGAGTTAATCTTAATTAAATAATCAACTATGAAAAAATTACGTGTTCAGTTTTTACTTTTTGTATATGATAAAACTCAAAAGTTATACAGAAGATATTTTAAGAAAAAGAAAAGACAATGGCAGTTCAACGAAAAACAACTGCTTAGTTTCAATGAAGATACCTTAGGCCGTAAACTGGGGGAATTTTATAAGCGTCATGGATTTACCATGATTCCTAAAATGGAAAATCACGATGTTCATCATTTGATTACAGGTTGCGGAACTAATTTCGAAGATGAAATTGCCATGCAATATCTGCTGTTGGGAAATGGAAAACTTAATGCCCATCTTCTGGCAGCAATCATATTAGGAACTTTGATTTTACCGGAATATTCAAAAATGTACCTGCAGGCATTTCGGAAAGGTCAAAATATGAGGTCCTTTCATCATTGGGATTTTGAAGCTTTGCTATGGCAAGATTTTGAAAATCTGAAAGATTTTATTCAGCAAAAAAATACAATAACTTATTATTAAATATCATGAAAACACATCACTATATACTCCTTACAACCGTCTTATTTATTATTCTTTTTTATAACGAAAATGTAGGTTTAAATCTTGGACTGTTAGGTATTGCTTATGCGTTACTAACATGGTACAAAACACCAAAGTCAAACAAAACAAAAGTATTTTTCATGCTTTTTTTCACAAGTATTTTTTCTTCAGTAGCTTTTGCCTGGTATGGAGATTTTGCTTCTTTTGTGGCGGTTGTAAGTTCACTTCTGCTTTTATCTTACAGATCAGGAAATAAAAGACTAAAAATTCTCTTCTTGATTCCTGTTTTTATAGTGAACTGCTTTACTTTTTTATGTCGATTTTTTAATTTTGATAGTTGGCTTCCCCAAAAAAATATTTCGGGGTTAGGACAGAAAATATTTGCCTTTATCTTGATTCCATTGGTATTAGTTGCTGTTTTTTTTGGAATTTACTCTGTAGGAAGTGATCATTTTGCCAGCTTGTTTACGAATATCAAAATAGATATTAATATTTGGGAACTGTTCTGCATAACAGTATTGGGGATGTTTATCGCTTTCAATTATTGGAATTATGCTGTAGAAAAAATCATTTATAAACAAAATCATTTTTTAGATGATACTTTTCACACGAAAGATCGAATCGTACAATCAACATATTCTTTTCTTGATATTGATGCAGAAAGGATGAGCGGCATAATCTCGTTTTTAGCATTAAATGTATTATTGATCTTTTTTATCATCACTTATAATTACGAACTATTCTACGAAGCTTCAAAAACTCCCGGCCAGCTTTCAGAAGAAACCCACCAAAGAGTAAATGCTGTGATCATGTCTATTATTATGTCTATTCTGGTGATTATGTTTTATTTTAAATCCGGATTTAATTTTGATCCGAAAGCCGGGCTTATGAAAAACCTGGCTAAGATCTGGATTTTTTTAAATGCGGCACTGATTATTTCCACGATGATAAAGAACTCCGAATACATTATCAATTATGGTTTTACATATAAAAGGCTTGGAGTATATGCTTTCCTGACTCTTTCATTTATTGGTTTGACAATGACGTATATTAAAATTCAATACAGAAAAAGAAATGCTTTTCTGTTTAATACAATGACATGGTATTTTTATGGAACAATTTTGGCTTGTAGTTATATCAATTGGGGAGGATTAATTACTTCTCACAATATGAAGCGAAGTGATTTTAATGCGGATTATCACTTCACAGAAATCAACTTTAGTGAGAAAAGTTTACTGAAGTTTGCTGCCGAAAAAAAAGATATTATACTAAAAAAACAAATTATAAGTAAAGTGAAACAAAAGAAATCATTTTCTTTCTTGTCAGAAGTGCTTTACTATGAAACACTAAAAGAATAACTATTATGAAAAAGTCCTTATTGCTGATCCCATTGATTATTGTTTCTTGTAAAAAAGAACCAAATGTAAACGAAACAGCCAACAAAGATTCGATCATGATTTCAGAACAGCCGGGTCCAGAACATTCAGTAGATTCAGCTGCTATAAGAAAAAAAGATTCTATCATTAATAATTCTCCCGTCACCAAACATGTCTTAAAAAAAGGTGTGATGAGAAGTGAGAAAGATGGGCAAATAATAAGAACTGCCGATGCCTCACAGCTTCCATTTACAGTAGGAGAGCAATTTACAAAAGAAGGACAGGAGCTGATTCTCAAAATCACAAATTATAATAAAAGTGATATCAAGGCATCCATTTCTACAAAAGAAAAAGATTTTAATATTCGTTTCAATCAGATAAAATTGCCAAATGGAGAATACGATGGTCCTTTTGGAAGAGATATTTTTTATCAGATGGCGGGCAAAGGTGAAGTATGGTTAATTATAGGCAAAAGTAACATGGCTTCCGGAAACACAAAAGGAAGTTTTTCAGTAAGCGTCGAATAATAATTCTTTGGTATAGTTTCTGCAAGATAATTTTTGTATTAAGATTTACTATTATGAAAAATATATTTTTAACTGCAGTGGCAGCTTCTGTTGCCCTTGTTAGTTGTGGAACAGTACAGTCATTGGTTCAGAATACGTTTCCTTATACGGCTAATGTATTAGTATCCACAGGAGTGCCTGCTGATAAAGAGGTGTCTTCTACGGCTACTGCTTCTAATGTACAGACTTGGTTTGGTGGGAATAATAATGCTAAAATAAAAGATGTGAGATTGGCAGATGCAAAAATCTCTGTGGTTTCTCCTTCTGGTGGCAACTTAAGTGCTTTTAAAAACATTAAAGTTTATATTTCTTCAAATGGTACGGGTGAAAGACTTGTCGCATCAAGATCCAACATCTCTTCAAATAGTTCCAGCTTAAACCTCGATCTTAATAATAATGGATTTTTGGATGAGGTCGTAAAGAGCAACGGACTTACAGTAAGAACCGTTTATGAACTGAAAAATCAGACAAGTTCAGATATGAACTTAAAAGTAGCATTGAATTTCAGCAGTATACCTGCGAATTAGTTTTTATAAAAGTTTATTAGGAAAAAGGTCTTTCAAATTTTGAAGGACCTTTTTTATTTGGGATTAAATATAATTTAATGTATTGATATAAAGTGTCTTACATTTTTGTTTGGCTATCCATTACAATAGTGACAGGACCATCATTAACTAAAGAAACCTTCATGTCTGCACCAAAAATTCCGGATTCTGTTTTTAGTCCTGATTTTGCAATTTCTTCTTTGAAATAATCAAAAAGGGGAATTGCTTTATCGGGTTTTGCTGCCTTAATAAAGGATGGACGATTTCCCTTTTTATAATCAGCTATCAACGTAAACTGGCTGATACAAAGGATTTCTCCTGAAATATCTTTTAATGAAAGATTGAGCTTATCATCTTCATCAGCAAAAACTCTAAGGTTCAATATTTTTTGTACGAGCCAATCTGCATCTGCTTTCTCATCATTTTCATCAATTCCAATGAGTAGCATAAAGCCCCTATTGATCTCGCCGACGATTTTCTCTTCTACTTTTACATGAGCTTCTGAAACTCTCTGTATTACAACTTTCATAAATTAATAATAAACATTTAATACTCTGGTATTGGGATTATAATTGTAAGGATAAGTTTTCGGAGGTACATTCGTTCCTGACGAAGGTTGGCCGGTAAGTAAAATCCATTTAGCGTTATCCTTTGGACAAATGATACTAATATTGTCTTTTACTTCAAGTGTAGTATCATTATCAGGGCATATATGAGGTGCATTTCTATCAAATACCATAAACTGATTATCTGATCTACGGACAATAATTAAACCCCGTGTTCCTGATTGTTGCTCATCCACATAGATCCATCCACCTACATAGTTCAAATTATTATATGCAGCTAAATTAAGGTTCAAGGTTACGTTAATTGGAGTATTGGGAAAGCAGCTTACCGTGTCTTCCCGACTTCCGCAAGAATTAACAGATATATTGCTGATTATCAGTAAGGTGGAAAAGAATAAGATTGAAAAAGTTTTTTTCATTTCAATTTAAATTTTTATATATTTGTAAAAATTAAACGATTACAACACGAAAACATTGTCCGGCAAATGTCGGATTATTTTTTTATACTAAAACTAAATTTTGAAAATTATGGCAAGCTATGTTACAAAGGAGGGGTTAGATAAAATGAAAGCTGAGCTTGAGCAGTTGGAAACTGTAGAAAGACCTAAAATTACTCAACAGATTGCAGAAGCTAGAGACAAAGGTGATTTGTCTGAAAATGCAGAATATGATGCGGCAAAAGAAGCTCAGGGGATGCTTGAAATGAGAATTTCTAAACTGAAAGATGTTATTTCAGGGTCTAAAATAATAGATGAAAGTCAGCTAGATACTTCAAAAGTTTCCATTTTAACAACTGTGAAACTAAAAAATAATGCAACGCAACAACAACAGATATTTACTTTAGTTCCTGATAATGAGAGCGACCTTAAAAGCGGCAAGATCTCTGTAAATACACCTATTGCAAAAGGTTTGCTGGGTAAAGTTGTGGGAGAGACCGCAGAGATTGTTTTACCGAATGGAAATAAATTATCTTTCGAAGTACTTGAAATTACCCTGTAAGGATAAATTAATACATGTATAATTCTCTGAAGTAAATTTTTTGATGCATATGAGTACTATATTCACAAAAATCATTAATGGCGAAATTCCTTCCTACAAAATAGCAGAGGATGAAAATTTTGTTGCGTTTTTAGATGCAATGCCCTTAGTTAAAGGACATACATTAATAGTCCCTAAAAAAGAAGTGGATCTGATCTTTGATCTGGAAAGCGAGGAGTATAAAAACCTTTGGGGATTTTCACAAAAAGTTGCCAAGCAGATTAAAAAAGCAATTCCTTGTATTAGAGTAGGGATTGCAGTGGTAGGCCTGGAAGTTCCTCATGCACATATTCATTTAATACCACTCAATACAGTGGAAGATATGAATTTTAAAAATGAGAGACTGAAATTAACGGATGAAGAGTATACCGAAATTCAAAAATCAATTATTAATTCTTAAAAAATCAAGAAATCGTAAAAAAGAAATTTTTTACGATTTTCTTTAACATATATATTATATAAATAGTATGAATTCAAACCAATGTTCTTTTTGTGGCAGAAAAAGAAATGAAGTGCAGATGCTTATTTCTGGTCAGAATGGCTTTATCTGTGAAAACTGTATAGAACAAGCTCATGCGATTGTAAAAGACAGTGCTACTAAAACTGAATTTTCACCTGCGGAAAATATAGATACGCTAAAAAAGCCAAAGGAGATTAAAGAGTTCCTTAACCAATATGTGATCGGACAGGATCAGGCAAAAAAACAACTTTCGATTGCTGTATACAATCATTATAAAAGATTGCTTCATGCACAGGATGAAAATAGAGAAGTAGAGCTTGAAAAGTCCAATATTATCATGATCGGTGAAACAGGAACAGGAAAAACTTTGCTGGCCAAGACTATAGCAAGAGAACTTAATGTTCCTTTTTGTATAGTAGATGCTACGATTTTAACCGAGGCCGGATATGTAGGAGAAGACGTTGAAAGTATTCTTTCAAGACTTCTTATGGTTGCAGATTATGATGTGGAAAAAGCTGAAAAAGGAATTGTATTTATTGACGAAATAGACAAGATTGCCAGAAAATCTGATAATCCAAGTATTACCAGAGATGTTTCTGGGGAAGGTGTTCAGCAGGGGCTTTTAAAATTGCTTGAGGGAAGTATTGTAAATGTTCCACCACAAGGAGGAAGAAAACATCCGGATCAGAAATATATCCAGGTTAATACCCAAAACATACTATTTATTGCTGGTGGTGCTTTTGATGGTATAAAGGAAATTATCGAGAGAAGAATGAACAAACAGGCAATAGGTTTCAGTGCTGAAAAGATAAATAATGTAGATGAGGATGAATATGTATTAACAAATATTAATGCAATAGATCTTCGTTCTTTCGGATTAATTCCCGAACTTTTGGGAAGATTTCCAATCATTACATACCTCGAAAAACTAACAAAAGAAACGATGGTACGTATCATGAAAGAGCCCAAAAATTCAATCGTCAATCAGTTTATTGAGCTTTTTAAAATGGATGGCACAGAATTGGTATTTACGGATGGTGCTATTGAAAAGATCGTGGAGGAAACCCTTGATAAAGGATTGGGAGCCAGAGGACTTAGAGGAACTACCGAAAAAGTCTTGGAAGACTACATGTTTGCAATAGGTGAGGAAAAGAAAATAGTATTAACTGAAGATAATATTATTGTTAATAAATAAAAATAATTTTTTTATTATGAAAAAAATCATACCTTTGCGGGTGAGATTGTATTATAACACACACAAATAATTTATACAATGAGAAAAAGTTTATTTGCTATAGGTCTTTTAGCAATTAGTTATTCTGTTCAGGCGCAGATATTATGTCACGTAGACGCTAATGCTAATATGTATGTAAGTAAAGGTACCCTAGTTTATAGCGGGGGAGGTTTACAAATGAAAGCTAATGGTACTATAGAAAACCATGGAAACTTTATGGTTTCTGGTACAGCAACTGATCTTGTCAAGACGATTGATGCGTCAAATGCTGATAAGACAGAAGCAAACGGAGGAGGTAATTTTATTAACAAGCTTAATGAGCCTACGGCTTATGCATCTGTTAATACCAATAGCTCTACGGCTACTCCCGTTTATACTTACGGACAATTATTCATCACAGGTATTCCACAAGCAAACATTACTGGAATTGTAGATCAGGAATTCAGACAGGTTCGTCAGGGTGATTATCAACAAATTGGGATGCCGTTCTATTTTAAAACTCCATCTACTTTAAATGCTGAATTTGGTAAAACATTCACCGCTGTAAGAAAATCAAAGAATGATATCCTGTATTGGAATAACAATACAGTACAGTTTGTTCATTTATCACCGATCAATGGTATTTACAAGTTTGGTGATGCAGCACCTACCTATTCTTATTGGGCATTAGGTGGAGCCGGCTTAGATGTTAGTTCTACTACACGTACAGTAAAAGGACGACCTGTAAGTGATATCGCAACAGGAGTTATTGGAACTAGTGTTACATTACAAAATGCCGGAGCCGGAATCAACTTTGGGGCAGGTGGAAATAATCTAAATTCATTTAGAGAAAAGTACAATACCTATGCATATGACCCATTCGAAATTCCTTCAGGTGGAGCATTGTGGACAGGTAATTATGCTAGAAACATGTATCAATTTGGTAATCCATTCCTAACCAACCTTGACTTATCAAAAATTGCATATAACGAACCCGCTGCTAATGGTGACGGAGTAAACCTTAGTAATATATATGGTGTAGTACTTGATGTATCTGGGGTTGTAAATAATCAAGGTGGAACAACTACCGGTGGTTATAAATCGGTCACATTTAATGCTGGTGTTCCAACAGGGGATGTTGATTATTTGATGATCAGACCATTTGGAACTTTTACGATTAAGCTTAATAACAATAATAATACGGATGTTCTAAACTTTGGCAATCTTAGGAGGTTTAATTATTATAGCAGAGCAGCGAATACTGATTATAATGTTAATGCAAGCAGAAGTGCTGCAGGTAGCATGAGTCAAGGCACTGTAAAGCAATTAGGAATTATCGCTCTTGATGCTAATGGTGTAGAAATTGGTAAAACTTATTATGTGGTTTATCCAAATGCAACTACTGGACATTCAGCAGCTGCTAAAACACAGTATGCTGCATCAACAGCAGATGTTGTGGGTACTTTTGAAGAAAATAAGGCTGGAGGTTATGATAATGATTATACTTCAAAGTATTGGTTACGTATCAATGAAGCCAATGAAAATGATTTTAAAGGAAAAAATGTAATGTTAGCAACTTACAGTTCTAATATAAAATCTTTTAAATTTGAAATTAGAGAGAATGCTGAATTGGTAAGTAAGGGAACACACCAATTATCTTCAGGTACAGGTTTCTATTACAAAGCTCCAAACGGAGAAGTAACTGAAGCAAAACAAGGAGATATAATTCCTGCTAAAGGAACTGAGTACAGTTTATATTATGGTGCACCTGAGGCTTCAACAGCAAGAAATCTTGCAATGGATGGAGCAGCAGTGAAGCCTTCATCAAGAACTAAAGTAGTTTATAACCCGGATATTACAAATTATATTGTAAGGTTTGATCCGGATTGGAAGAAAGCAGATATTGAAGTTTATGATATGAGTGGTAAACTGGTAATCTCTAAAAAAGCAGTAAATACTTCTGCAGATTTTGTAATTGAATTAAACAATTCTATTAAAAACTCTTATGTAGTAAAAATTGTTTCAGATAAGGGAGAAACTGTTAACACTAAAATCTTAAAATAAAATATATGAAAGCTTTAAATAAACTATTATATAGTCTTTTTATTTTTGTTTTTTGTGTATTGAATGCACAAGGAACGGGCCCTGGAGGACAACCTCCTGAGCCAGGTGGACCTCCTACTGGCCCCGGTGGAGATTCAGTGCCAATTGATATGTATATTTATTTACTATCAATAGTCGCAGTAGCATTTATTGTATTTTTTACAAGAAAATATAAGGGTCAAAAAATATAAAAATTTAATTAAAATATTGAAAACTCTCTGATTAATCAGAGAGTTTTTTTATTTTTACATTATGAAAAAGATATTTGTATTATCAGCAGTTTTATCTGCTTTTTCTTTACAGGCACAATTCACAATTACCGTTCAGGCACCGGCTGATTTTAAAGATCAAGATGCAATTCTATATACATTAAATGGTTCCAAAGATGTTATTTTTACAAAAGAGCAGAGTAAGAATAATATATGGACTTTTAAATATCCGCAGAACTATGTTGGTATGATGAAAATGTATTTTCCTACTACCAATAATACATTCAATTTTATATCGGAAAATAAGAATGTAAACATTAAATTAGATACTCAGGGTAATAAGATAAAAGATGTTATCTACCAGGATGAGTCGAATAGTTTAATGAGTAAACAACAGGAAGGTTCTCAGAAAAAAGAGCTTATATTACCGGCATTAGCACAGATTAAAGAATACTATAAAGATAATACAGATTTTGGAAAAGCTCTTAAAGCAGAAATATCAAGATTATCAGGAGGCCTTGGAGAAGTGAACTCCACGGACCATCCGTTTATTTATTACTATAATACAAACTATAGTAAATTTTTAACTAATGACCCTAATAAAAAGGTATCACAGGAAGAAATAATCAATTTTATTGATAAGTCTAATGATATGCTTGAGACATCATCATTGTTGAGACCTGTATTGGTATCTTATCTTAATTCCGGCGGAAATAGTAATGTTGGAGCTTCTGTAGATAAATTACTTGACCGGTTAAAGGTGGAAACACCACGGGGTCAAACGGTATTATCCGAGTTGATTGACATTTTTGATGTGTATGAAATGGCTGATTTAAAGAAAAAATATCTTGATCAGGCTAAAGATCTCAAATGTACGATTACAGACAGGTTAGCATCAACACTTAAGGCAAATGCCAATGTACAGATCGGAGCAACTTTTCCTAATTATAAATTCCAGGCTCCGGTTAATACAAATGCCAAGTCTATTTATGATGTAAAAGCAGATAAGAAAATCATTGTTTTCTGGTCTTCCACATGCTCTCATTGTGAAACTGAATTGCCAAAACTTTTGGAGAAATACAATGATTTAAAAGCGAAGAATGTTCAGGTAATTGGGCTTTCTTTGGATGTAGATAAAGACTCTTACAATAAAAGAATTACCGCGTTCCCTTGGATTAATGATTCCGAGCTAAGAGGATGGAATAGTAGTTATAGTGAAACTTATAATATTCATGCAACACCGACTTATTTTATTTTAGATGCTAACAATAAGATAATCAATAAACCAGACCATGTTGCCGATGTTTTGGAGTTTTTTAAGCTAAAATAATTTTGGAGGTTTAGAAATATTTTATATATTTGCACCACCAAAAAGGCGAGGTAGCTCAGTTGGTTAGAGCGCAGGATTCATAACCCTGAGGTCACGGGTTCAATTCCCGTCTTCGCTACTATAGAAAGGAAAAGTAATCATTTACTTTTCCTTTTTTGTTTTCTGCAAATATTGTAAAAGATGATACCCATTAAGATTCATCCTCATTCTTGTTCGAATCTCTGTAGTTTTCTTAAAATAAATATCAATTCAGCTTTATAAAAGGATTTTTGTAAGCGTTATATACAAGAATGTTTTTATGCACGAGTTATGGCTAAATAACATAATTTACGTGCATATGATAATGAGATAGACATTATTATTGGTGTATGAATATTATTGACAGATAATAAAAAACCACAACTATTATTAGTTGTGGTTTTTTATGTATTGTTTTTTGGCTCTATTAGCTTTGATATCCCAATAGTTTTCTGATTTGATAGAAAAACCTTTCGATGAGTCTTAGATCCTGAGTAACAATATCAGCATTACCTCTAAGCTCTTTATCAAATGTGAGATTTCTGTTATATGATGTTTTTAAGCCTTTAGGAAGTAGAACATCTACGTAATAATTTCCCTTTTCATCGGCAGAGAGAGAGATATTCTGTACTTTACCTTCTACAATACCATACTCCTGAAACCTGTAATTATCCAGTTTGATCAAAACCTTTTCTCCGGGAGCAATTTTTCCAGAGTTAGTAGGAGGGACATACATTCTTCCAACTAAATTCTCTTTATTTCGAGGCAATATAGATAAGATCGCATCACCTGTTTTTACAAATTGGTTTTCTCCAAAGAATTGCTGAAAGCTGGCAATACCATCTGTAGAAGAAATAACAAGGAAGTTCTGCTCCCACTGTTTCATCGATTTTCTTAATTGCTCAAACAATTGCAGGCATTGTGAAGAGTAATTAATTTTATCCTTTTCCGTATTGATAGCAGTCCCGCTTTTAGTTTTGTTAAGGTTGGATATTGCTTCTTCCATTTGAGATAAAGAAATGGTAATATTTTCCAGGTTTTGTTGAGCCTGGATGTATTTTATTTTTTCCCCTTCAAGTTCTACGGAAGCGATGACTCCCTGGTTAAAAAGTTCCTGTGATCTTTGATAGCTTTTTTTTGTAAGCTCATATTTAGCTTGTTCAAGTTTCTTTTGTTGTTTTGTCGTGGCAATCCTTACCCTGTATTCAGAAATACTTTGGTTAGCAGCAAGATTTTCAGGAGCGTAAGGCTGAAGTCTCGTAAATAATTCCTGATCCTGAAATGCTTTTGCAAAATTGTTATAATCTCCCTGAAGCTCTCCTAATTTATAATGAGACGTTTCATTTATAGGAAAGGAAGCTAAGTGAGTAGGAGAAAGAGAGTCGATGATTTTTTTCAGAGCAAGAACATCTTTATAGTTCGCAGCAGACTGCATAACCATAAGGACATCATTTTTCTTAACCTCCTGATGGTCCTTGATAAAAATTTTTTCAATTTTAGAATTTGTTCTGGCCTCTAATTTTTCAGGTGGGTTTTGGGAAGTAACCACAATAGGAGCTGACACAAACTCAGGATATTTTATTATATAACTCATAATTAAAATGAGGATAAGGATAATAAATATGATGGTGTTTCCCCAGCGTATCATCCAATGGGGCGGTCTTGTAAGAATATCCTGAACGCTTTCCGAACGAAGCTCTATATTATCTAAAATTTCTTTTTCCATATTAAAATAAACAATTGAAAATAAAAATCCTCAAATAGAGGATTTTGCTTTAATCTCTATAATGCTAAAAATTATAGGGGTAAATTATAATCACATTTGGGATCATTTCCCATTTCAACACCTGGAATTACTCCTCCCGGGCAATATCTGTTGCATGCATTCCACACTTTATCATTTCCTATAATGCAAAAACAATTGCATGGGTAAGCAGGAATTGGGCCTGCACCATTTACTTCTTTTAAAACTTGTCTTTTGATTTTTTTTAAATTGTTCATAATTAATATTTTATGGGATTAGTGTAGTGAAGTTAATAAAAAACACAGATTAATTTCCTAATTCAAGCTGATTTTTTACGAGTCTGTAATATTCCCCCTTCAGAGCAACAAGCTCAGTATGGCTTCCTTCTTCCACTACCTTTCCTTTATCTAAAACAATAATCTTATCTGCATGCTTTACGGTGGAGAGTCTATGAGCAATGACAATGGCTGTTTTACCTTTGAAAAACTGTTCAAGATTTTCCATAATTACTTTTTCATTGTTTGCATCCAGTGCGGAAGTTGCTTCATCAAAGAAAATGTATTCCGGGGATTTATAAACTGCCCTTGCGATGAAGAGCCTTTGCTTTTGTCCACCACTTACGCCCACACCTTCATTTCCTATTTTGGTATTATAGCTTAGCGGAAGTTCTTCAATAAACTCTTTTATATTCGCTATTTCTACTGCTTTCCGTAACTTCTTTTTATCAATATGATCTTCACCTATCGCGATATTATTAGCAATGGTATCATTGAAGATATAGCCTTCCTGCATAACAACACCACAATGATCCCTCCAGAATCTGGGTGAAACATTTGTTAGTTTTGTGTTACCAATTTTAATATCTCCCTGATTGGGTTCATAAAATTTCATTAACAGTTTGAGCAAAGTTGTTTTACCGCTTCCACTGGCTCCCACAATTGCAGTTGTTTTTTGATATGGAATACTCAGATTAAGATTTTCAAACACATAAGAATCCGATCCGATATACCTGAATGAAAGATTTTCTATGTCTATATCCTTTTGAGGAAGGTCTGAAACATATTGTTCATCTTTATTCTCTTCGTCCTCTTTATCATGTATTTCTCCTAGTCTTTCAAGGGAAATTTTAGCATCCTGGGTTTGTTTGATAAAATCAATGAGCTGTAAAAGGGGACTGTTAAGCTGGCCTATGATATACTGTACAGAAAGCATCATCCCTAACGTGAGGTTTCCATCTAAAACCAGTTTAGCGGAAAGAAAGCTTACCAGAATATCCTTCATCTGATTAATAAAGTTACCTCCTACAGATTGCCATTGCTCTAGAGAAAGAGATTTGATCCTGATTTTAAACAGCTTAACCTGAAGGAATTCCCAATCCCAACGTTTCTGTTTCTCTGCATTGTGCATTTTTATCTCCTGCATTCCATTGATGAGTTCGATAACTTTACTTTGTTCCTGAGAAACCTGGGAAAATCTTTTATAATCCAGCTCTTTTCTTTTGCCTAAAAAGAATGTGATCCATCCGATATATAAGATAGCTCCCACGAGGTAAACAATAAACAGTCTATAATCATAAAGAAGTAATACTATACTGAAGATAATTAGGTTAACAAGTGAAAATAACGTGTTAAGTGATGAATTGGTCAGAAGCTGCTCAATTCGATGATGGTCATTAATTCTCTGCATAATATCTCCTGTCATTCTTGTATCAAAGAAACTGATAGGGAGTTTCATAAGTTTGATAAAGAAATCCGAAATAATAGAGATGTTGATTCTTGCAGAAAGGTGAAGTAAAATCCAGCTTCGAATAACTTCAATTCCCATCCTTCCTATAAAAAGCATGATTTGTGCAAGTAAGACCAGGTAAATAAAATGCAGATCCTGGTTTTGTATTCCCACATCTACGATACTCTGAGTAAGAAAAGGGAATAAAAGGGATAATAAACTTCCTGCCAGTAATCCTACGGCAAGCTGAATAACCAAAGACTTATATTTAAATAAATATTTAGAAAGAAAGGAAAAACTAGCCTTACTTTCCTGATCATCAAATTCTGTTTGAAAGAAAGCTGGAGTTGTTTCCAGGATAAGAACAATTCCTTCCTCTGTATTTTCAGTGGCATTTTCACCAATCCATAATTTGATAAACTCGTCTTTATTGTAGGTGATGAGTCCGTAACTTGGATCAGAAATATATACTTTATTATTTTTATCAACTTTATAGACTACGACAAAGTGATTCTTATTCCAATGTACTATACATGGAAAAGGAACTTCTTCAACAAAAGTATTAAAGTCCACCTGAACTCCTAATGAACGGAATCCTAAATCCTCAGCAGCATCACTCAGCCCTAATAAACTACTTCCTTCACGTGTAGTTTCAGAAAGGCTGCGGATTTGTTGTAACGATATACTTTTACCATAATGTTTGCTGACTATTCTAAGACATGTAGGACCACAGTCTTTAGCGTCAGGTTGCCTGTAAAAAGGAAATTTCTTCAAAATTCAAAATCATTTAAAAATGCCGTCATATTTTGACGACATTTTTTATTAATATTTTTTATACTAATTGTCATTATTTCTAGTAATTGCCGTCCATCAGTAAACATCTTTTGGACATTATTACCCTGCAAATTTCTGAAGGACAATAATCAGAATATAACACAAGTCTTCCGTTGGATAATGGTCTGCTGATTAAAGATTCTATTTGAATGCTTTTAGGATTCTGATGTGAAAAAAGTGGTACGTTTTTCATGCTATTAGTTTTCGATCAGTGTAAGCACTGTGATGACTTGTATAATGTTGGTTATTTTTTTCCTAAATTAGTGAAATTTGTTAAATTATTGTAATTATTTTAAATTTCATCATCCTCAATTAATTCATCAATGAAATAATGAATATCCTCACGATCATATTTGTCAGGAAACTGAAATCCGTTAATAATTAAAATAGGAGTAAAGCTTAATCCCGCATTTAGATTTTCTTTTGACATCTCGTTTAATGAATTAAGATCCTCAAACTGGCCACTAGTACCTGCCAGATCTCTGATTTGTTTTTCATCTTTATTTTCAAACCAGGTTTCTACTATTTTTAAAAACTCACTTTCATGCTTGTTTTTATAGATATTCATAAAATCTGATAGGAGGCCTGTTGCTTTTTCGTTGGATTTTTCTGCAAAATAATTGAATCTTATCTGGGCAGAAATTTCATTCGGATATTTTTTTAAAAGACTTTCTAAAATTTCATGTGCTCCCTTGCAAAAACCACAATAAGGATTTGAAACTACTGAAATATGGATTTTTGCATCTTTATTTCCCAGTGAAAAAGTTTCGTTATCACTGAACGTAATTTTTTCCTTATCTAAAAGCTCTCTTTTAAACAGATCATAATTTCTTTTAAATCTTAAATTTTTTGCATTAGACTTTTGAAGAGATTCCTTATCCGTAAGCAAAGTATTGAAATAAGAAACCGCAAAAAAAGTAATTCCCCATAATAATATGCTTAAAATGGCAATATTTGCATTGAAATAAGAGTTTTCAAAAAAGAATAATGTTAAAATAAGTTGAGCTACAAGAACTGAAATGATTAATAGGCAAACTCTACAAAAAGTTTTTTCTACAAAAGCCTGAACATATAGTGAATAACCAATGGCAATAAGGGAAACAATGGTAAAGCCCTTTATTACATAACTTGTTGCAGGCAAAAATAATCCCAATACTGTAATTCCAACAAAATAGATTAAGGAGAAATCAGAAAATTTCAATCCCAGAATACTTGTTTTATCTTCATTAATAATTTTATTACAAGAATTCTTAATCTGATTTGCTGATGTATCACCACAAATGCTACCAATTACTGCTGATGTATTCCCAAATTTTTGATTAAAAATTTCTAGTGAAATATAGACTCCCACTAATGATAAGAAATTAAAGAGGATTTCAAACCATGAAAAATTCAGAATGGAATATAAAAGGATTACGGCAAGAATTGCATATATAAAAGGTTTGTAATTTGATATTTTTTGTTCTGCATTTTCTGTTTTCTCAAATAACAAAACAAAATTGGTCGCATTTTTGTGAAGTTCATCTTTATTTAATGTCTTTGATTTATCAGAATAAACGGAATATTGAGTTCCCGTTTTCTTAACCAAAGAGAAAGAATTATCTACAATTGCAATAAATTCTTCAGGAAGTTCATCCCAATATTCTTTATCCAATTCATAAGCATCGTTTTTTACACCCAAAAAGTTAAGCGTATCACTAAAAGCAAGTGCTGAAGGGTAATTGGGATGCGAATTGAACTGGAAAATGAACTCCTGCTTATCAAGTTTTAAGTAGTTGATTAGTTTATCTAAGGTCATGTTAATTTTTTTATCTAAAATACAAAGATGTTTTAATAAAACAAATATTTCTTCCTTTATAGGTGACTTAAGACTGATTTTTAAATTTCGTTGCTTGTTATGTGTTAATAGAGATTTAGTAAATTATTGTTAATCATTTATATATGCTAAAATTGAGATTTGCCGAATTTTTGCAAGGTGACATATTTTAAAGGGTATGTACAGCTGCGGATGTGTTTTTGATAAAAATAATGCCATCAAAGAAGTCACTAATATTAATGTCTTTAGTATAGGAGTCTTCCCTTTCAGGACCATAACCAATAAACTTCATTTTCAGCAGCTTCTTCAGATTAGAGTTTTGATGTAAATCGATGAAGAACATAGTGTCTTTGTTTTGGGAGAAATAATATTCCCATGATTTCTCTACGATAGGGTTAAGGGTATAGGATTTAAAACTATTGTTTTTTGTGTCAATTCTATCAAGTGTTGCACTATAAGTTCCCTTAGCTGTTAAAGTTCCTAATGCATAATATTTATCACCGTAATGTTGCTTTAGGTATCCTCCCATAGCTAGATCTGTAACATTATAAGGAAATTGAAAAGAAATGTGCGCAGAATGTGCCCATATGATGACTTTCTTTTTTTCTTCCTGAATTTTTGAAATCATATTTGCCATTAATTCATCTCTTGATTTTTCCTCTGTCTTCTTCTTTGCTGCATAAAAAGTTGAAAAAGCGTAGGTACAATTGGCAAGGGCTAATTCTAATGAAGACTTAGAGGATTTCATTGTATTTTGCTTTGTAAATGCATCAATTTTTTGTGTAAGTTCATATCCTTCATTCCCATTTTCTATGAGAGTATTCATATCAATCTTAAAATTTTTGTCATTTTGTTTATTCCAGATAGAATCCTGGATATTTCCAATTTCTTTTAGCCTTAAAAGATCCTTATTTATATCTTCATTATTTGATCCAAGTTGTTGCTGCAGAATTTTAATTGCATTAGATACATAATTAAAATCAGCTCCATACAAAGTAATTTTATCTGAATGTTTTTGATTGTAAAGTCTAATCCATGTAAGGAATTTTTTAACTTCGTCTGTTTGCCATATGGATAAAAGATTATTCTGCATCACAGTAGACAAAGGAACTTCAGAATTTAATTCCTGATTAAGGAAATAAGTATCGCCGAATGCATTTTCAAAAATTATTGTTTTATAACCTTTATTGACAAGTTCCTTTATTAATGCTATTCTAACATCATTAAATTCTTTAGTGCCATGTGTTCCTTCCCCTAAGCCAATAATACTTTTTGTATCAAAGGCATTTATTACTTGTTTCAGGTTTTTCCCTGTTTCCATATTTATAGAAGTATGTTTGTATTCCTGTGATTTTATAGTGGAATTATTAATCCATATAAATAGGAGGATATAAACCACTTTAAGTCTACTTAGCATAATATTTTTGTTTATTTCCATTTCAAAAGTATTTGTATAAATAAAGATAATTTCATCATTCATTCTTCTAAGCTGTATTACCAGAAGAGACGTAATTCCCTTTAAAAACCTTATTTTGCTAAAATCTCAACCGGCTTTTTTACTTTATTCTGATTGATCTTTTGATTATAATATCTTTTAAGGATATGGTATAATGAAAACTCGTATAATCTTTGTTTATTAGTAAAAAGCCTATTGACACTCATATGTATAATACTTTCTACTAATTTATCATGAGAAAGCTGATGCAGGATTATTTCTTCTCTTATTAAGCTAAAGTAATGATCTATAATTTGAAACAATATTTCTCCTTCTTCTATATCTTCTACTTTCTTTTCATCTATAAGATTCTTATAATAGATTCTCTTTTGATTATAATCCTTATCTAGCTGGACGATTGTTTCCCTGCTGAACGAAAATTCGTTAGTAAAGTAATCACAAACATTGCTTGTATATTGACAAGCGTCTTCCAAAGAAATATTAAATGCTTCAATATATTTGTGTACAATATAAATTCCCGCTTTCCATTTGATCTCTTCAGGATTTTGATAATTATGAGTGATTACTGTTAACAATTCTGTCAACATCATGCTGTCGTGAAAGAATATACTTTCAACAGGCTCGATAGTTTTTGCCCCATACCTTTCTAATTCTCTTTTATAAGTATTTTGAGAAATATCTATGATTCGTTTATCTTGATATAAAGCATTGAATACTTTATTTAAAGCTAAATGAGGTATTGATGATTGTTTATTGCTGAAAATTCTTAATCTTATATGATAGTCTGGATCGTTATATCTAATAAAAAACCACTTGTCAATACTTTTGTTTTCTACTAATACATCAAGTTCTTCCTTTAGATCAGTTAAAACTTTATCAGATTGATTAGATCCCATATAGATATTATAATATGTCCAATCACTTCCAATTATATAATTTCTTTGAGCACTCAATTCTTTTTCAGAACAATAAATATCATTAGAACTTATCTTAGCCGGAATTTGTTTTTTGAAAAAGTAAAGCATTTCGTTATGATACTCATTTCCGTCAGTATCTTTGATCGCTTTATATTCTTCCAATATAGACTCCTGGATATTAATTACGGAATGTTTTTTAGCTTCTTCAATAAATATTTTCAAAGATGTAGCATGATGTGAATTAATCATCATTTCATTATCAAACATACTGATACTAAAGAAGGCTGGAATTTCTTTTTCTTTTGTATACTTTTCCCATGTTTCCAACAATTCGTGATCTGAAGAAGTATTTTCCAGGGCCTCAATAACTGACTTTGGTATTTTCCAGGATGCTTTTCTTAAAATGATGTTTTTATAATTTATTCTTGGGATTCTTTCGAAGAAGTCGGGTAAAAAACCTAAATCCAATGCATAGCTTCCAGTCCCCTGAAGTTCCTGAAGTTCGGCTAAAAAGGTGAAAATTGGTAATCCTTTTGCTTTGTAATTTAAAGCACAACTTAAATAAGGTAAGACTTCTTTTTTCTTTTGTTTTGACCTTAGTATAAATTCATCATTAACAAGTTTTATTTCCAAATCTGAAATTGGGATCTGATATTCTTGATCTACACTTGAATTTACTAAATAAGGTATTTCATATTTTCTTGAATTTGCCCTGTGCATAACATTTCCTAATCGATCCTGAGGAAGGTGGTTGAGCTCAGCAACAATTTTATCATGATGAATTTTTTCCTCGGCGTCCACAATGTCATGATAAAGATCTTTGATTTGATCATCTATTGTTGAAAATCTTCCAATAAGGAAGTTGGCTGTAGGTCCCCCAGCGTATTTTAAGAATATTTTTTTATTGTTTTCCTCATTGCTAACAAGAGATGTTGATACACAAAACGTTGCATTAAGTGATTTTTCATCTTTAGGAAATTTTTTAAGTTCAGATTCTGTGATCTCTATATCGCTGGAATGATTAGATAAGCCAGCTAGTATTTTGTCTTTCCAAAAATCGTGTAAACTATTGTCCCATGTAATTTTTGTTAGAGGTGATCTATTTCTAGCTGTGTATTGGAAATCATCAACCAAATAATTTTTATGGGTACCACTTTTGTCTCCATATCCAATACCATATTCCATATCAACAGCATCTGCTACAGGGACCCATTGGTTTTCATATCTCTTAGCAAAACTCTTTTTAAAGGCTTTTAGTTCAGAATTTTCTCTGCCTTTTAAACTGAGTCTGGTTAAAGCGTCCATTGCCTCGTATATAATCTTAATGTTTTCAGAATCAAAAGATGAGTTATTAGGCTCTTTTATTAAATCAGCTTGTAATAATTTACTTTTTGTAAAATATAAATTCCCAATACTTCTTATAGATTGGTATAGCTCTTCCAGTTCTTGGGTGTGATTTTCAAAATTTTGATTATCTAAGGTAGCTACCTTATTCAAAATATCTTCTATTTTTTTCTTTAGCTTCTGAATTTCAGTATTTTTTCCTTGACATTCACTATCAATTCTCATTAACGTGGAAATAATAATATTTTCATGGCTTTCCCCAGTCGTAGAAGGTTTTAATTCAGACATGAAGATTTGAGCGTCAATTAATTCTTTTATAAAGGATGATCTTTCTTCATAGGAGTAGTCTTTAATTAAATCAAAATCGATCATCTCATGAATGTAGCGTCCTTCTCTGGAAAACTTTAAAAGCTCCTCGATAATTTCAGAATACTCTACAGATGATAAATCATAACTTTTTCCTCCCTGTTCTAAGCTAACCTCTACATATCTGTATTTATTACCAAGTTTGTATAATGAGTTATTGGGCTTATATTTTAAATATGGAAAAACATATTCCTGCTTTTCAACATAGTCAGATAATTGATATAAGAATTCCATATCAAATTTAACTTTGACATGATTATAATCTGAGTTTGCATTGGGAATGCATAGCTGGGTATTTTGTTGATGAGATTCTTCAACTACAGAAATTCCCGAAAAGGTACCGAAAGGGGTAGATCTGGTAGACATTCTTGATAAATATTTCAATACTGACTTTTCCAGTTTTTCTTTCTTTTTAGAATCTGCAATTTTATTGTTCAGGTAAAGATTTATTTGTTCTGATAACTCTGGCGAAGCATAATGAATTGCTATTCTAATTTGATCATTTTGTCTTATGACTTCCCAGATATCCGTAGTAGGCTCAAAAACTTTTTTAAAAAATGATAAAGGCAATGCCGGAGTCCTTATGATGGCTTTATTAAAATGTGTATAAGTCATATCCTTAGTTTAATAATAAAATATTATCCCAATCTGAATCTAGATTACTGTTTTCTCGCATTAATAGCATAATTGCTATCCCAATTTTTCCATTGAGTAATGATATAGTACTTGTATATTCATCATCTCCAACATAGGTTCTGTAACCATGAGATTCTTCGTCTACTGAGTAAAAATCGAGAGTAGTTTCAAACCATTTTTGAGATGATTCCTTTAATTTTTCATTCGAGGTAATTTTATACAATTTTTCGTAGATGTATGAAACACCTGCAGTACCGTGGCAGATCATGGCATCTTTAACAACGAATCGTTCATGGTCTCTCTTCAATGCATTAATTGCAACTTGCTCTGCTATAGAATAGAGATAGGAGTCTTCCAGAAAGACAGCACTTTTTAATAATCCCAATGCAATAATATTGTCTCCGTAACACCATCCTAATGGAGCGTTATATGTACTTTCCCTGTTTGTATAGATAATACTTGGAAATTGACAAGAGTTTTCTTTTTTATAAAATTCCAATATCTTATCTGAAATGGCCTTAATTATGGATCTTACATCATGAGATATCTGGTTTGAATATTTTATAAGGAGACATAAGTTTGAAATGAGTCCATGAGCCATTCCCAAATTATATTTAGCTGTATAATCTCCTGATTCATCAAAGAATTCCAAACTATTATCTTTTTTTATTTGCTCTTCTACAATGAAAATATATTTTGAAAAAAAACTATCAATTTTTTCTTGTAATAAGACATTTTCACTTGCCCTCTCTAACAGGCAAAGTGATATTCCCAATCCGCCATGTAAGAAATCAAACTTTTTATTGTGAAGGCAGACATCAATTTCTTGCAATAAAATGGTGTCAAAATCTTTTAAAACGACTTCAAATTCTTCTGAAATTATTTTTTTCTTTTTTAAAAGATTCAGGGCATATCCTATTCCTGCCAAACCATTGCAAAATGAATTGCCACCAGAATAATTATCTTCATTGATATCTTGAAAAATTTGGGTAATTACATTTCCAATTTTATCAATGTATTGAGCATCTTGGGTGTTCTCATATAATAAATAATATAAAATCAATACACCGGCTCTACCATTGAATAGAGAGTTATCATTAGTATTAAATACATTCTCTGTTATATCTTGTTCCAGCTCGTGTATAATATTGCTGATATTTATATGTTTTGTTTTCATAGTTAATTATGATAAAGTGGTGAGTAATAGTTTTATTAATAAGAGAGCAACAAACAGCATATTTGAACTTAATTAGAGTAATTCGGTGTTGTGACGTATTGAGTTGTTAAAAATCAGTATAACAGATATAATCTATGAGCGATTAATATTATTATATTAAGGAATTAACCCCGTATACACGGGGCTAGTTCCAAAATATAATCTTTTATAATTTTATTAATCTTAACCTTGAGGCTCTAATCCTTCTTCTTGATCTTTTGGTCCTAGAGGTTTTGTTGTAGAAGAATCCATTGTAGAAGTACACCATCCACAAGTGAACCCAGCACATGTGCTACCTCCAAAATTTCCTCCTTTTACATTTGACATTCCCTCTGCACTTAGTTGAGCGATTTTTTCCTTGTTTAAGCTTAATTTGCCTAATGATACTTGTTTTTTCATTGTTTTAATTTTGATTTTTAATAATAATTTATTCTGTCATATAATCCCTGACATCCGGGAGTGTTTGCTATTAGCGTAATATTCTTGTCTTTGTGCGCACAATTAAAAAATATTATTTGTTAATCAATTTTTGTTTTTGATTACAGAGCAAACTTACAGAACATTACATCTCAAAAAAAAGGAATAGGATGTGTATTTATAAATGTATAGGCATTGATTTATAAATATATTTTATTTAAGTATCTGTTAATTAGGCTTTTGTTAAGGATTTTGAAGTTTAATTCTGATTATGGGATTTTTCTACCTCTTTAATATAAATGGAAAGTGTAGTTCCTGTTTTTTTCTTAAAAGCAATGGAAAATGCTTGTTCATTATTATATCCCAATTCCTCTGAAATGACAGAAAGCTTGTAAGATCTAAACTTTTTATCATGAACTAATCTTGTTAACGCATAATTAATACGAAGATCATTAAGGTATGATGCGAAATTTTTTTCCTTATATGTATTAATAACATCCGATAAATAGGCAGAATTTGTTTTTAAAGTTTTTGCCAGACTACTAAGTGTAATTCCCTTTTTCAAAAATTGTTGCTTGGTCTCGAAATTTTCTAATCCCTTTAAAATAAACTGTACAACATCTTCAGGAATTGATTTAGATTTAGATTCAATTTGATTAAATGATATCTTTTTATCAGAGATATCAGTAATTATGACATTAGGCTCTGGTTCTGTAAACGCATTATTCTTTTCTTCTATGGAATGAATTAATTTCTGAGCAATTTCTCGATGCCGTTTTTCCGAGTTTTTAGATTTTTTATAGAGATATAAGAGGACTAAAAGACCAATAAATAATATACTTATTGAGATGTAGAGAATTTTTTTTCTGTTTTGTAGGTCATTAATTATATTCTCTTTTTCTTTTAATAATTGAGGAGTATCATATCTTCTAGGTAATTCTCGCGAAATATATTTAAATTGTGAATCTAATAATTTATCAACCTTTAAGAATCGCTCGATATAGTACAGTTGTTTTTCTTTATTATTTTTTTCTTTATAATAATCAATCAAGTAAGTATATATATCACGAAGTTCAGGAAAAGTATTGTTGCTTTTTTGTTCTATAGAGTCTATTGCAATAAAGTTTTCTGCTGCTTTATCCTTATTTTTCAATCCATCATAGGCTTTTCCCAGATTTAATAATGTATAGCTTATATTTAGATCATTTTCATTTTTGGCAAAAAATTCTTTACATTTTAATAACTTTTCAATGGCAATATCATATTTGTTTAATTTCAAATTATAAAAACCATCTAAAAATAAATATTGGTAATATTTGTAACTATTCTTATTTTTTAGTGCTGCTTGAACACCTTCTTGTATTAATGTTTTAGCAGAATCCATTTTATTAATCTCAATATAGGTGTCAGCTAAATTATAATGGATTCTACCCTGCTCAGCTTCATTGAAGTAATTTCCATGATACAGGTAGAATCTTAAAATTTTTGCAGCTTCTGCATGTTTTCCAATATAATTATTTAGGTAAGCAACGCTAATATTTGCAATAGCTATCTGCCTTTCATTATTTTTTTCTTTCGCATATTTTAGACCTAGCATATAATTTTCAAATGCTAGTTTTAAGTTATCGTGTCTTAAGTAAAGATTACCACGTAATAAGTAAATTCGTGCAGGATATATTTTTTGATCAAGATCTTTTTTATAGATCGATATGCTATCTATATATTTTAGAGCATTTTGAAGGTCTAAATTAAAATGCCTCAGAACATAGCCTTCAGTTATTTCAGTAGTATTTTTCTCGTCTTTTGCTTTTTGCAAATAATATTTTGAAATTACATTAGCATTACTAATTTTATCGTTACCCACATAATCATAGAATTTTTCTTTTAATTGGGAATATGAATATATTTTTAATGTATCATTTATCTTACCTTTTGAAGGTGAAAGGTTAAATAC
Organism: Chryseobacterium sp. Chry.R1; assembly: GCF_039645525.1. Classification (NCBI taxonomy): domain Bacteria; kingdom Pseudomonadati; phylum Bacteroidota; class Flavobacteriia; order Flavobacteriales; family Weeksellaceae; genus Chryseobacterium; species Chryseobacterium sp. Chry.R1. The sequence continues at coordinate 402,039 of NZ_CP151793.1, read as the reverse complement.
TAATATGAATAATAATAAATATGCTGATCTCATTGTTCCACAAATAACTGGATGCAAAATTATAATTTTTTTAATAAATTATATCGACAAATAATGAGTTATTCTGTTTGTGTTCAAATGTTTGTTTGTCAGTTATTTATTTGTGTTTTTATTAAATTAGATTTATAAATTTATATGTATTTATAGATGTGCAATTAAAAAAAATTACTTTATTTGCAACTCTTAATTATAGAACTTAAATTTTAAAAAAAATGGAAAAAAAGAAAAAATTATCTTTGGAAAAAATTCAGATGGTGAAAATTAACAATTTGAGCAAAATTGTTGGTGGAGGATCTAAGAACACTGTAATAGGATTTGAAAATACGGAAGAAGGAGGATGCCATGATCCGAATAATACAAGCAAGCCAGTTGAGACAATACATGCAACTGCCTAATAATTTAATAAAGAATGAAGTTTAGAATATTTTTGGTTATTTCTATTTTAAATAATTTTTTATATTCACAAACACCATTAGCCCCATCAATCCCTGTTACAGACAGTTATTTTGGGGCTAAAATAGTAGATGAATATAGAAATTTAGAAAATTTAACTGATCCTGACACAAAAAGATGGATTAATATCCAAAATGACTATACAGATCTTATCCTAGATAAAATCCCAAGGAATAATTATTATCTGAATAAAAGACTTGAGCTTGAAAAAAGACAAGGCTATTTTATTTCAGAACTGAAAATTATAGAAAATAATAAATATTTCTACTTAAAAAGAAATGGTGATGAAAAAATAGCTAAACTTTATTGTAGAAATGGGTATGATGGCAAAGAGGAGCTATTATATGATCCAATTAATTTTATATCCTCATCAAAAAGCAGCGGGAAGGATAACGAATTTAAAATCAATCTAATAAGTCCGAGCTGGGATGGTAGCAGAGTAGCAATTTCATTATCAGAAAAGGGTAAGGAGATATCCGAAATAATAATACTGGAAGTAAAAGATAGAACGATCCACCCGGAAATTATTACTCATGCAAATCCATCATCCATTGCAGGTGTTAAATGGCTGGATGATAATTCAGGCTTTTTTTATGTATATTATCCTGTAATTGATCCTAAATCTCAATTATTCGCAAAAAATACTCAGGTAGTCTTACACAAACTAGGAGAAGATCCTAATCAAAGAAGAGATGTGTTTTCTAAAAAAAATAATTCTGAATTAAATATAGCAGCAGAAAAGTATCCCGGAATTTTAGCATTTAATCCGGATGATCAATATTATATTGGAATGGTAGTAGATGCGGAAGACTATAGGGATACATTTATTATTAATAAAGACGATTTTTTCAAAAATAAAAAGAACTGGAAAAGCCTGTATAAAAAAGATGATAAAGTTTTTTATGTAAGATTGGCGGGGAATGATATTTATTTTCTTTCAGGTTATAATTCTTCCAATTTTAAACTGTGTAAAACAAGTGCACAAAATCCAAATTTTAGAAATCCTGAAGTTTTAGTTCCGGAATATAAAGATGAAGTATTTAAAAGTTATGTAATTACAAAAGATGGAATTTATTATACCACAACAAAAAATGGAGTAGAAGCTAAATTATACCTTTATAGAAAAGGTCAACAAAAGCTTATAAAGCTTCCCTATGTAAGTGGAAATATAAATCTACAGGCGAAAGGCCAAAAATTTTCAGATATATGGATCAATTGTTCAGGATGGGCAAATGATGAGCAACGGTATAAGTATGAGTTGAAAGATGATAAATTTATACTGGAAAATTTAGTTCCGATCATAGATTATCCTGAATTTAAGGATATTGTAGTAGAAGAAATTACAGCAAAATCTTATGATGGTGAAGATATTCCTTTATCTATTATTTATAATAAAGCTTTAAAGAAAGATGGTAAGTCTCCAATGCTTATTTATGGTTATGGAGCCTATGGTGAATCTTATCGCCCTTTTTTTGCAAGAAGTTATTTAATTTGGGCTAATCAAGGAGGTATAATGGCTATAGCACATGTCAGAGGAGGAGGAGAAAAAGGTGAAAAGTGGCACCTCGATGGACGGAAAATTAAAAAAGCGAATTCCTGGAAAGATTTGATATCATGTACAGAATATATGATCAATCAAAAATATACTTCTCCTGATAAAATAGCTGTTTGGGGACAAAGTGGAGGTGGTATTTTAATGGGAAGGGCAATTACAGAAAGACCGGATTTATTTAAAGCTGCTATTATTGAGGTTGGATCTCTGAATACTTTAAGGGGTAAACTGAATGGTATAGGAGGTACTGATGCTGATGAATTTGGAAATATAGATGATCCGGAAGGTTTTAAAAGTCTTTTAGAGATGGATTCATATCATCATATTAAAAAGAATGTTGAGTACCCTGCCACTTTATTAATTACCGGAATGAATGATACAAGGGTTGCGCCTTGGCAATCAGTTAAGTTTGCTGCAAAACTAAGTGCATATAAGAAGCCTAATAATCCTACATTACTGAAGGTTAATATGGATTCTGGACACGGTGTAGAAGATCCGGCATATAAAATTCATGAAAGAAATTCGCTAATTTATGCTTTCGCTTTTTGGCAGCTAGGTCATCCAGACTATCAACCTGTAGAAGATACAAAAAAATAAATGCCACAATTTCCCTATTCATTTTTTGACCAATATGTGGTCCGCATACCTCACTATTCAAATAAAGAATTTCTAGAAAAGTCAGATAAGAAGTTTTTTAATGATGAAGATTTGATGGAAATTTGTAAACGACCTTCTTTTCAGGAATCTATTTATCTAGCATCTCCAAATCTTTACGAAGAAATTATTCAATGGCTGGATTCAGGAAAAAAGCTTGCACCTAAAAAACAAGATAAACTGAAAAGCACTATAATAAAATATTATGGTCGTATGAGTACACGATGTACGCCATTCGGGTTGTTTTCAGGTATAGGATTGGGCGAATTTAAACATACTGTTAAAAAGCATGATGGAGGAAGGAAAATTCGTCAAACTAATTTGGATATGCTTTTTTTGGTTGCATTAGCTGATTATTTAGCTAACGTGCCAGAAATTAAAAGTAAGCTTTTATTCTTTCCTAACAACAGTATTCATATAATTGGAAATAAAATTCGCTTTATTGAATACGAGTTTCATAATGGAAAAAGAGATTATATAATATCATCGGCCCCACTTTCTGACGAACTTAAGAAAGTATTATATTACGTAAAGGAAGGACGAACAATTATTGAAATTGCAGAAATACTAATTGAAGAGGATATAACCATAACAGAGGCTATCGGTTTTGTTGAAGAACTTATTGAAAACCAGGTTTTAATAAGTGAAATAGATCCTAATGTTTCCGGGAATGATTTTTTAGATGAACTAATTTCTGTACTTGATAAAATTGGGGCAAAAGTTGAAATTGGGGTTTTGACATCTATTAAAGATAAGTTGAGTGGCTTAGATGATTGTTTTGGAAATCACATTGGCGTTTATAGTGAGATTGAAAACCTGATCAAAAGTTTTGGAATAGAATACGAAAACAAATATCTTTTTCAGACTGACATGTATTTTTCAGATCAATTTGCATTGCCGGTCTTTTGGAAAAAAGAACTTAAAGAAACAATCAGTTTTCTAAATAAGATCTCTTTGAAAAATAATGATACTAATTTTGATAGGTTTAAAAAAGCATTTTATAATAGATTTGAAAGTGAGGAGATTCCATTATTATATGCTCTGGATACAGAAATTGGTATAGGGTATTTGCAAAATGCCAGTGCCAAAGGAGTGCATCCTTATTTAGATGATCTGGTAATTCCTGAAGAAAAAAGGAAGTCAGAGTTGAATGCCAAGTTCAACCCTGTTCAGGTTATTTTAAACAAAAAAGTTCAGGAAAGCATACTAACAAATAGTTATGCGATTAAGCTTTCCGATCAAGATTTCGAGGGCTTTGATGAAAATTGGGGAGATTTACCAGACACTATCTCCTTCATGGCTGAAATAATAGTTGCTGAAGATCAGGAAAAATTATACATATCCAGTAGCGGAGGTGCAAGTGCAGCTAACTTGCTGGGCAGGTTTTGTTCAGAAAAATCGGATATAAAAAATTTAACGAAAGCAATTGCTAAAAAAGAATCAGAATTAAATAAGAATGTTATTCATGCAGAGATTATTCATTTGCCAGAAGCAAGGATAGGAAATGTGATTAGAAGACCATCTTTACGAGAATATGAAATTCCTTATCTGGCACAATCCACTTTACCTATAGAGAATCAGATTTTTATTGATGATTTATATATTTCTTTTAAGAATAATAGGATTGTCTTGCGTTCTAAAAAATTAAATAAAGAAGTTATGCCTTATCTGAGCAATGCACATAATTATTCTGCTCATTCTTTACCTGTTTATCATTTTTTATCCGATCTTAATGCCCAGGATCGTAGAGTTGGAATATATTTCAATTGGGGGGATTTAAAAAAAATCTATTATTTCCTTCCAAGAGTAGAGTACAAGAATAGCATTCTCTCTAAGGCCCAATGGCGTATTACGGATGAGCATATAATTGACGTGAGCCAGTTAATTAGTGATGAAGAATTGTTTTTACAGAGCTTAAAAGAGTGGAGAGAAATTCGAAAAATTCCTAACTGGATACGGTGGGTTAAGTCAGACAATACTTTGACTTTAAACCTGGATAATTACGAAATGGCCAAGCTTTTTGTACAAACAATAAAAAGCAGAAAATCAATATTCATTGAGGAGTTTTTATATGATGCTGATGATTTTAGTCATCAGTTTATATTTCCTCTTTATAGGAATCAATAGATGGAAACTGAAACTATAAGAAATTTTACTCCTGGTAATGAATGGATATACTTTAAAATCTATACCGGAATAAAAACAGCAGATTATATTTTAGAAGAAGCAATCAAGCCTTTGGCTGATTATCTTCTACAAAGCAATATCATTTCAAAATGGTTTTTTATCAGATATCATGATCCTCAATCACATATCCGGGTTAGATTTAAATTAAATAGTGCTGGAGGCTATGATGAAATTTTAAAAAAAATAAACAAAAGTCTAGAGGATTATACGGTGAGTGGAGAAATCTCTAATATTCTCATTGATACTTATAGTAGGGAGATTGAAAGGTACGGTGAACATACTATTGAAGACGCAGAAACCTTATTCTCTTTCAATAGTAGTTTAGTTTTGGATTGTTTATATATGGATGATGAAGAGAAAATTTTATTAAGTCTTTTTCATATTCATAAAACATTGGATATGCTTCATCTTTCTGTTGAGGAAAAACTTAGTTGGCTTAAAGACTATAATTATGCATTTAAGAAAGAATTTAATTCTGATAAAAGCCTCAATAGCCAGCTGGATAAAAAATACAGAGAAATTAAGCCTAGATTAATTGACTACTTTCTTTCAGATAATTATAGAACAATAAGAAATAGGATTGTTTATAGTATTACTAACAGTAGCCAAGTATTTGACAATATTAATCAATCCGTAGAGTTTAAGGGGCAAAGTTTTTTTCAAAGTATATTCCATATGAACATTAATAGACTTTTTGCTTCCGATCAAAGAATATTTGAAATGATTATATATGATTATTTACACAGATATTATAAAAGTATTCTTTTTACAAATAGACCAAATTAGTAATCTTTGTTGATTACGGTCGAATGTTAGTTAAAGCGTTTTGAAAGCCAGGTGTTTAGATTGATCTTTTGAAAGATTAATCTTCGGGTTATGAATTATTCTTATTTTTGTGATAAGAGGCTTTACTAATTTATTTCTATCAAAGATCACAAATATTATAAATATTATTAAAATGAAAATAAAACTGGTAATTATCGTATTGTTCTTTATCAATACCATGTCAGCACAAAAAATATACTTTTCAGCAAAGGCTGCAAATGATTCCTTAATTCTCGAAAAAAATATTTCAGATTTTGCTGCCAAGTCAGTTGGGAAATATGAAAAATCTAAAGGATTAGATTCTTTGGAAAAGCAACTGAAATTGGAAATTTTAGCAGGTCGTTTTAAAAACGCCGTTACAACTATTGGGAAATACAGAAATGTTTTTGCAAACAGTAAATATGCCTGTATCAGATTTGTTAACTATGAAATATATGCTTTAGCTAAAGATATTGAAAAAAATGAAAGAACGGTTTTTCCAAAAGCACTGGAAAAAGCTTTTAATATTAAATATGCTGAGCTTCCTGAAAAATATTCATTCCGGGTGGCTGAAATCTTTAGTGAAGATATTCCATTACAGAGAACAAAATTGAAAAAAGGCTTGATGGCACTGAAGAATGATAGTATTGCGAATGCGGCAGCATTGGGGCTTGCTATGAGTTACCTGGATCTAAGGGTTTCTTCTCAAATTCAATCTAAAGTGACAGACCTTTTAATTTTAAAAGATAAAGAAAGATATACGATTGAGTCATTTAATTTAAAAACAAGCGGTGGGGGCAATGTTGAAATAACAATTATGCGTAGGAAAGGGAATGAAAAACCTTTGCCGGTTATTCTTACCAATAATATCTATGCCGGAAAATATGATTATGCTGTTGGAAAAAGAGCTGTAGCATACGATTATGTCGGAGTGGTTGTAAATACGCGTGGGAAGAGAAATAGTCCGGATGAAATAGAGCCTTTCGAGCATGAATCGCATGATCTTTATGATGTAGTCGACTGGATCAGTAAACAGCCGTGGTGTAACGGAAAAGTTGGGATGATTGGTGGTAGTTACTTAGGCTTCAGTCAGTGGGGAGCCGTGAAAAAACTACATCCAGCGCTAAAAACAATTGTACCTCAGGTTTCCGTAGGAATTGGAATTGATTATCCGATGACTAATAATGTATTTATGAGCTATATGCTGCAATGGATAGCATATGTCACTAACAACAAATTAACAGATGAATCTGATTTCCGGAATTTTGCAAAATGGGATTCTATTAATACAGCTTGGTATAAAAGCGGAAAGTCCTTTAGAGCTCTTAATTCTGTAAAAGGTATAAGAGATAAAATTTTTCAAAGATGGCTGGACCATCCAAGCTACGATAAATTTTGGAAAGATATGGTCCCTTACAAAGAAGATTTTTCAAAAATTAATATTCCTGTTCTTACCACAACGGGGTTTTATGATGACGATCAGCTTGGAGCGATGTACTATTTCCGGGAACATCTTAAATATAATAAAAATGCCAATCACTATGTTGTAATGGGGCCTTACGATCATGGAGGAGCTCAAAGTTATGGTGTAAATATATTAAGAGGATATAAAGTAGATCCTGTGGCCAGAATCAATATAAGCGATCTCGCTTTCTCTTGGTTTGATTATATTCTGAAAGACGGGATGAAACCTGAACTTTTAAAAGACAAGATAAATATTCAAATAATGGACACTAATGAGTGGCTCCATGTACCTGCCTTAGAAAAATCGCATAATAGTAAACTAAAGCTTTATTTCACAAAAAAAGAAAATGAACAATTGGTTTTGACTAAAGATAAACCTGGTGTATTGAATTCAACAAAACAAACAGTTGATTTTAAAAATAGAGACGATAAAGATGTATATTTTAAAGTAGGAAAAAGTGATAGTATAAAGATAAATAATTCTCTTGTTTATCAGACAGAGGTATTGGATAAAGATCTTATTATTAGTGGTGCATTTAATGCACAGATAAAAGCGGCTCTGAATAAAAAAGATATGGATATTACAATATCCTTAATCCAGATAAAGCCAGATAATAAAATATTCTTTTTATCCGACTTTCTTGGAAGGGCCAGCTACGCTGAAAACAGAGAAAAAAGACGTCTTCTTGAGCCTGGAAAAATTGAAACCATTCCGGTCGTAAATTCGATGTTTGTTAGTAAAAAAATACCTAAAGGAAGTAAATTGGTTGTAATTTTAGGAGTAAACAAGAATTCAGCATATCAGGTCAATTATGGTACTGGAAAGGATGTAAGTGAAGAAACAATTGATGATGCTACAGAACCATTGAATATTGAATGGTATAATGATAGTTATATAGAAATTCCAACTATCGAAAAGTAGAGTTATTTATATAAAAGTGATAAATTTTAAATTTTGTTTTATTGTCTTATTTGATGATTTTTTTTAGTTATAATTCAGTAATTGATATTTTTTTTTATTGAAAAGTAAAATTTACTACAGAAAACATATATTTGGTGTAAACTCAAATAAACTTAAAAAATCATAAAGTTTTCATAAAGTTTTACAAATAAATAAAAATGTTTTTGTTTTTATAAATATTGTTGTACTTTTACATCGCCTTGAATGAGGGAACAAGTCAAGGTAATAAATTTTTTTTCATCATTTGTGTTTTTAGAATCGTATCGCCTGATACGATTCTTTTTTATTGTTCATAATTCAGCAGTAAATCAATGAAATAGGAGTAGGTTACAGAGCCTTCCTGTTGATTGCTTTGTAAAAATAAATTATTCGTAAAACCAAAGAAGGCATCAAGCCATCCCTGATGTTTTAAAATAAAGCTCTTTTCATATAAGCGATCCCTTTTCATCCCAGAAGAATAATTTTTTATTACTGCTTTTGCAAACGCAGGGTCTTCTTCTGCAATAAACCTTAAAAGACTTTTTAATGTAAAATATTCAGTGCTGTATCGCAAATCTGAATTTTTAGAGTTGATACCCACCAGATATCCAACAAAGTTGGCTTCTTGCTCTCTTGCGAATCCTAATTGATGGGAAGTTTCATGGGCTAGAGTAAATGGAATAAACGAAGAGGGAAGCTTGGAATTGTATTGTGCTTCTGCAGTAAATGGATTATAGTACCCTAGGATGCCTGTGAAATTCATTATATCCTTGAATAAACTCGGTTTGATTGAATTTACTGCCGTTACTTTTTTATCTGAAATGTACTGGGGAAGCATTAATTGCTGCGAAAGAATTTCTTTTTGAATGATTTTTAAATTACGGATCACAAAGATTCCGTTTTTATCCTCGGACACAAGTTGTCGGGTAGATTTACATTTTTCAAGATATATCAAAGCCAGCCTTCTGGCTTTTTCTATATTGGGTCTTTCCTGATTTCTTAATTTTTTAATTATCGGGGTCTGAAAATACAGCATTCCCCATGAAACTTGATAAGAAAAATAAAATAGATTAATCAGTACTAAAAATTTTAGTAAGGAACTATTTCTCTTTTTCCTATTGAAAAGCTGGAAAATAAGGTATAGACAGACAATGCCCAGTAGGACGTATAAAACATCTCCAAATGAGAAAGGGATCCATGAGAATATAATCTGATGAAATACCTTTTGTAGTTCAAAAAACTTTTCAAAAGCAGAAATGAATAATTGTGATTTTGAAAACGCAAAAAACAAAAAGAATTGGGCAAGTAATATACCTGCCCAAAATCTTTTTTTCTTATATGTATGTATATTTTTAGTGTCCACTACCTTTTGAAATTTTATCAAGATCAATTCCCTGAGATCTTAAGATTCCACTTACACGGATTGCATAGAATGCCAAATAAGCAAAGCAAATTACACCCACAATATAACTGAAATGAATAGAGGTGAGGTCAGCTACATATCCTTGGATAAAACTAACTATTCCTCCTCCCATAATCATCATGATCAGGTATCCGGAACCTTGGTTTGTATGCTTGCCAAGACCATTGATAGCCAAAGCGAAAATACAAGGCCAGAGTGTTGAACAGAATAGTCCTACGCTTGTGAAGGCATATACTGAAACCATTCCTGTAGTAAACATTCCTATTAATAAGGCTGTGATTCCTGCACAGGAAAATATAAGAAGCATTCTGGCTGGATTTCCCTTACTCATGATGTCACAGATGATCATTGCTATGATGATAAATGCATAAACATAAAAATGATTAAGATCGTGCTTTGCGATTGCATTTACTAGTAAAAATACACCAAAAGCTAAATAAGGAGCTAGAAATCGTAAAATCTTTTTAAATCCGGCACTCAGATCAAAAGCTTCAACAGCTCCAGTCCAACGCCCAATCATTAGGGAAGCCCAGTATAAAGAGATGTAAGGAGCTACATCTTTTGTCGCAAAACCTAAATTTTTCTCCATATAAGCAGGTAAGTTACTCGCTGTGGAAACTTCTACACCTACATATACAAAAATAGCGATCATCCCAAGTACCAGCTGTGGGTATTGAAAAGCTGATTTTCTATGTTCTCCCGGAACAGCGTCATCTGTGTCTTCTAAATTGGTTGGAGTAACTGCTGGAAGAGAGGAGAATTTAAGCATGATTGCAACTAAAACAAAGGCCACCCCTAATATTAAATAAGGCGTTTTTACACTTTCTATGCTTGCTTCTGTATTGGCAGCAGCGGCAGATCCGAAAATAGCAAAAGAAACAATCAGTGGTCCAATTGTAGTTCCCAGGTTATTGATTCCTCCTGCCATTGTTAACCTTTGTGATCCGGTTTCAGTAGGTCCTACCTCAATTGCCAATGGGTTGGCTACGATTTGTTGTAAAGAAAAACCTAATCCAACAATAAACAAACCTGATATCATCAGTGGGAACGATCCCAAATTGGCTGCTGGATAAAATAATAGGGTTCCAGCGGCAGAAATAAGAAGCCCGGCAATTAATCCATTTTTGTATCCGATTCTGTTAACCAGGTCTTGCTTAAGACCTTTAGAAATAACCATATAAATTAAAGAACCGACAGTATAGGCGACATAAAAACAGATCTGCACCAGCATACTTTCGGTTTGACTTAAATTAAAAGCTTTTTGGAAAACTGGGATCAAAATATCATTACTTGCTGCAACAAATCCCCAGAAAAAAAATACAGTGACTAATGGGATAAACTGTCCCCAATTAGTTTGTTTAGAATAATTCGACATGTTTGTTAAAGATTTCTTAATAACAAATATAATTATTTCTTTTAAATAGAGCGTTCTAGCAAGGTTTTTTTTATTTCGTTAAAAGCTTGCGTTTTCATATCCTTTTGAGATGCCGAAGGCTCCATAATATCATTGAAATAAACCTTTACTTTACCGGGGTGGCCTTTAGAATTATCGAAGGGAAACATTTCTTTCAAGCCAATAAAAGTAAAGACTGCTATCGGAGACTGATGTTTTGTAGATAGGATAAAAGGTCCGTCTTTGAATTCGTCCAGAAGAATAGACGTGTCGTCAGGCACACCGCCTTCCGGAAAAATAACAATACTATTTCCCTCTTCCATTTTTTCAGCACATCTTCTATAAACATCTGCACGGCTTCTGGCACTACTTCGGTCTACCATAACGCAGATCCTTTTATAGATGGTGCCGAAAATAGGAATTTTCACTAACTCCTTTTTTCCTACATAACAAAGAGGGTGATGTGGAAATAGAATGCATGGAAGCATAATATCCATTATAGAGGTATGGTTGGAAATAACTACATATTGTTTTTTTCTATCAATCTTTTTATCCGTAAGATTAATCAGCTCATAGCGAAGTCCCATACCATAAAACATTCCGTAACACCAAAAGCGGATAAACTGATAGGCATATCTGTAGTGTTTTTTGCTAAAGGATAAAATATAAACAGGTATTCCAAAAATGATCGTTAAAAAAAAGGCTAATATCAGAAGCCAGAATCTCCACAAATAATTTAAAATCTTTACCACAAACTAACCATTAAAAATTACTTTCTTCTTGACAGAATAATTAAGAATTGAAACCAATAAAATCGCAGCGATCTTACTCAGAATTTCTGGACTCAAGGTATAAAAAATTAAATTGATATTATCTTTAAATACAAAGCTGTAAAATATTTGAAAGAAACTAAGGCTGAGTAGTGTTGAAATAAAAGAGATAATCATAAAATAGGCAAATTCTTTTCTTTTTGAATGTTTTCCTCTTTCAAAAACAAACCAGATGCTTAAAAAATAATTGCTGATAATTCCGCAACAGGTAGAAAAAATATTACTCAATGGATAATGGATTCCATGAAAATTGGTTTCCGAATGCAAAAATTGAGGAAGATATGTGCTGAAGATCTTAAAACTTCCTATCTCCATAACAGCACTGAGTCCTCCTGCTATTATGAAGAACAATATTTGTTTCTGACGTAGTATTAATTCTCTCATCGAATTTATCTGATGTGCAAATTTATAACTATATGTTAAACAGTAAAAAAAGATGTTAAATATTTTTTTTAAATCAAAAATAGTTCTAAATTTAATTTCAGAAGTAAATAAAAAGTACCTGATAATAAATTCATTTTCAGCCAGTTGTGTTGATGGTTTTTTCTATCTTGTAATGCCCGATTGAAAGCATTCTCCACAAATTTATAACCCAATTTATAACAATATTTGTATGAAAAGTCAAAACAAATACAGAAAATTCCAGCTCCAACAGAAAAATATTGAAGCTCTTGAGAAGGAAAATTCCCGTTTCAGGAGAGTATATTCTGAATATGAAAATATGTCTGATGAGCTTTGGAATCTTGAAAACTCCAAGGGTGAACAGGTGCCAGATGATTTTATCAATGCAATGATGTTACAGGCTTCTTATCTGGAAGATGAAATTCAGGACTGGCTGATACAGTTCAATGAAAAAAAAGATGATATAAAACATTAGTTATACCAGTCACGTTGTGGCTTCTTTGTGAAGCTATTTAGAGATAAAATTCATAATTTAGCATCCTTAAACTAAAATGTAATATATGGTTGCTATTGTTGATGGCGGTTCTACCAAATGTGATTGGGTAATTTTAGATGACTTTAAAAAGGTCTTTATGAAGACGGAGACTATTGGTTTTAATCCCAATAATATTGCCGCAGAACTTATTGTACCCGAAATTGAAAAAAACATCAACCTTAGTGCTGTTAAAAACTCAATAACAAAGGTTTTTTTCTATGGTTCAGGATGTGGTATCCCTGAAAACTGTGCGACTATCGAAAGAGAATTGGGTAAATTTTTTACTAAAGCTGATGTTTTAGCAAAAGAAGATCTGATGGCTGCTGCGTATGCCGCTTATACTGGGAAGCCTGCTATTGTTTGCATTCTGGGAACGGGATCCAATTCTTGTTATTTTGACGGGGAAAATCTAAAAATAAAGTTACCTTCTCTGGGATTTCTTATTGGTGATGAAGGTAGTGGAAGTGCAATTGGTAAACAATTGGTACGTCGCTTTTTCATGCAGAAACTTCCTCAGGACCTACATGTAGAATTTGAGGAAATCTATCAGTTAACAATTGAGGAGGCATTAAAGAATATGTACCATACCTCAAGGCCAAATGCTTATTTGGCTAATTTCAATAAATTCGTTGTAGAACGGAAGGATCACCCATACTTTCAAAAAATGGTTTTCGAGGAGATGAGAAATTTCTTTGAATACCAGGTTCTTCCTTATGAAGAATCAAAGGATGCCGAAATTAACTTTATCGGATCTATTGCTTATTATTATGAAGATATTCTTCGCTCTGCAGCTGCAGAACTTAATTTAAACATTGGTAATATTGTACAAAAACCGATTGAAAGTTTAGTAAATTACCATATTAAATATATACTATAAAAAAATACACTCTATGTCAAATAAAATCCATCGCGACGAAAAGAACTTTAATCAAGCCGCATTAGATTACCACAAAGCTGAACCCAAAGGGAAGATCGAGGTGATCCCTTCCAAACCCCACTCTTCTCAAAGAGATTTGTCTTTGGCATATTCTCCCGGAGTGGCTGTTCCTTGTATGGAGATTCACGAAAAGCCGGAGACTGTTTATGATTATACCGGAAAAGGTAATCTTGTAGCTGTAATTTCTAATGGTACAGCTGTTTTAGGATTAGGTGACATTGGACCGGAAGCATCGAAGCCTGTAATGGAAGGAAAAGGGCTATTATTTAAAATTTTTGCTGATATCAATGTTTTTGATATTGAGATCAATGAGAAAGATCCTGATAAATTTATTCAGATTGTAAAAGGGATTGCTCCAACTTTTGGAGGAATTAACCTTGAAGATATAAAAGCTCCTGAAGCATTCTATATTGAACAGAGATTAAAGGAGGAGTTGGATATTCCGTTGATGCATGATGACCAACATGGGACGGCTATTATCTCTGCTGCTGCACTGATTAATTCTTTACAGATTGCCAATAAAAATATTGAGGACGTAAAAATGGTGGTAAATGGTGCCGGTGCTGCGGCTATTGCCTGCACCAAACTGTATATTTCATTAGGCCTCAGGAAAGAAAATGTTTTAATGTGCGACAGTAAGGGGGTTATCAATCATAAGAGAGAAAACCTGACTCCTGAAAAACTAGATTTTATCGCTCAGACGGATATTGAGAGTTTGGAAGATGCTGTAAAAGGATCTGATGTCTTTGTCGGGTTATCCAAAGGAAATGTAATGACCCCGGAAATGCTCAACAGTATGAATGAAAATCCTATTGTTTTTGCATTGGCAAATCCTGATCCGGAGATTGCTTATGACATTGCTATTGAAACACGTAAGGATGTAATTATGGCAACCGGTAGAAGTGATTTTCCTAATCAGGTTAATAACGTACTTGGTTTTCCTTACATCTTCCGTGGTGCACTTGATGTACAGGCGAAAGGAATTAATGAAGAAATGAAGCTTGCAGCTGTTCATGCAATTGCTGATTTGGCAAAAGAACCAGTTCCTGAAGCTGTTATTTTGGCTTATAATCTTCAAAACCTTCAGTTCGGTAGAGAGTATTTTATTCCAAAACCATTTGATAACAGATTAATTACCAGGGTTTCCAGTGCTGTAGCAAAAGCAGCTATCGAAAGTGGAGTTGCAGGTAGAGTTATTTCTGATTTTGAAGAGTATGAACATCAGCTTCTTGATAGAATGGGAAGAGATGAAAAATTGGTAAGGATGATGCAAAGCCGTGCGAAATCCAATCCAAAAAGGGTGACGTTAGGAAATGCGGAAGAATACAACGTATTGAAGGCGGCTCAGATTCTTTATGAAGAGGGAATTGCTTATCCAAGTCTGTTGGGCGAAAAGAAATACATCAAGGAGCAAATGGAACGTTACGGAATTAATCTGGATGTACCGATTATTGATCCGAATGATGATGATCAGGAAGAAAACAGGAAAAAATATAGAGAAACGCTTTGGAAACTTCGTCAAAGAAAAGGAATGAATGAATACAAGGCTAAAAGGTTTGTGCGTCAAAGGGATTATTTTGGTCCTTTAATGTTGAAGCATGGCGATACAGATGCGCTGATTGTAGGTTTTTCTAAAAATTATGCATCCGTTTTACGTCCTGTTTTAGAGATTATTGAAAAAGAAAAAGGAGTAGATAAAGTGGCAGCAATGATGATGATCCTTTCTGAAAAGAAACCGATTTTCTTTGCTGATACATCTATTAATAATAATCCTACTTCGGAAGATCTTGTAAATATTGCAAGAATGGCGGAGATTACTATTAAATCTTTTGCTATTGAACCAAGAATTGCAATGCTCGGATTCGAGAATTTTGCTGCGATCTCTGAAACTTCTAAAAAAGTTGCAAAAGCAGTAAGTATTTTACATGAAAAGTATCCTAAAATGATTGTAGATGGTGAAATTCAACCTGATTTTGCTATGAATGCGGATCACCTTAGTGATTATCCATTTTCAAAATTAGGAGAAACTCCGGCAAATACATTTATATTTCCTAATCTTGAAAGTGCTAATTTATCTTATAAAATTATCAGAGGGATGAAAGTTGCCCAAGTGATTGGACCTATTCTTATGGGATTAAAACAACCTGTGCATGTTTTACAAATGCGTTCAAGTGTAGATGAAATTGTGAATCTTGCAACAGTGGCGGTTCTTGATGCCCAGAGAAGAGAAGCTAAAAAATAATATCTTTAAAAAAAATCTTCGATTTACATATTTAAAAACTCCAAATTTTGGAGTTTTTTGTTTTTCAACCAAATGGTTGAGTATCACCTCAAAAATTAAGTTAAAAATCATTCGCGCGTGAAATGAAAACATTAATTAGTTTAAATTACTATATTTGGGAGTTTTAAAAATTAATAATGATATTTTCTTTACAAGGCATTGTTCAAGAACTTACGCCAACTTATGCTGTAATCAACGTTAATGGAGTTGGTTATTATACAGGTATTAGTTTAATGACCTCGCAAACTCTTACTCTTAATAAAGAGACTTTTTTATTCATCCAGCAAATCATTCGTGAAGATGCTCATTTGTTGTTTGGCTTTAACAGTCGTTTAGAAAAAGAGATGTTTAATTTGTTAATAAGTGTTAATGGTGTAGGAGCGGTTTCAGCACTTATTTTACTATCTACTTTAAGCCTTGATGAGATTGCCACAGCTATACTTTCGAGAAACAGTGCCCTCATTCAAAAAGCCAAGGGTATTGGCGCTAAAACAGCAGAAAGAATCATTGTGGATTTGAAAGATAAAGTCCAAAAATTCAATGGTCTTGAGGAAAATATTTCTACACAGGTGAATAATAAAATCAAGGAAGAATCGTTATCTGCATTAGAAGTTTTAGGAATTCCTAAACGCATGAGCGAAAAAATCGCCGACCGCATGATGAAACAAAATCCAAGCATTTCGGTAGAAGAATTGGTAAAACAAATTTTAAAAAACCTTTAACATTTGGTGGCAAATAATAAGTATCTCAATATATTTTTGTTCCTGTCGTTCTTATGTATGTCAGTAACTACCTTTGCACAGGTAAGACGTGACACTGCAATTATAAAGAAGGACTATGAACTGGCTGATCCTACTCAATTTGAAGCCTTTTACGATATAAAAACCGGAATGTATTATGTATATCCGAAAATAGGAAATACAGTAACCGGACCGCCGACTGCAATGTCGCCTCAGGAATATAAGGAATTCATGATGGCAAGCCAGACCAGGGCTTATTACAAAGATAAATCGGATAAATATAATCTACTCTTCAGAAAAGATAAAAGCGATGCACAGAGAAGAGGATTAATTCCGGCATTAACTATCCGAAATAAACTTTTTGAAACAATTTTCGGAAGCAATAAAATAGAAATTATCCCTACAGGATTTGCTTCCTTTGACTTTGCAGGATTGTATCAAAAGATTGATAACCCTTTAATCTTACCACAAAACAGAACCAGTTTTACCTTTGATATCAATCAGAGAATTCAGCTCGGTTTACTGGGTAAAGTAGGAGAAAATTTGCAGCTCAAGGCCAACTATGATACTCAAAGTGGTTTTGCATTTGAAAACAGGATGAATTTAGTCTGGCAGTCTAAAGGAAGCTGGAAAGATCTGCAGACTAAAGGGCTTGGAGATGTGAATTCACCCGGAGCAGGTTCAGAAGACAGGATCATTAAAAGGGTGGAGTTTGGTAATGTAAATATGCCGCTTTCTACCAGTTTAATCAGGGGATCCCAATCGTTATTCGGGGTGAAGACTGAGTTTCAATTAGGGAAAACTTTTGGAACAGTAGTATTATCTCAACAGCAGGGAGAAGCAAGAAATATAGTTGTACAGGGTGGAGGTGCTGTAAACACCTTTAAAATAGACGCAATTGATTATGAAGATAATCAGCACTTCTTTTTAAGTCATTATTTCCTGGATAATTATGATAATGCCTTGGCTAATTATCCGCAGATCAACTCCAGAGTTAATATTACAAGGCTTGAAGTATATGTTTTAGATCAGGGCAACAGTAATCTGGCGGCTCAAAAGAGCATTGTTGGTATCAGGGACCTGGGAGATATGGGTGGATCACTACCAGACAACCCTAATAATAATCTTTACCAGACAGTTTCCACCACAATGGGACCTATACCACGTGATGCAGGTGTAAACTATGCAGACCTAATACAGGGACAATCACTGCCTGTTGCAACCGGAGGTACAGAGACTTATAATAATAATGTTCATTATATTTTTAATAAAAAAGCGAGAAGGCTAAATGCCAGTGAATATACATTACAGCCACAGCTAGGATATATCTCGCTAAATCAAAAATTGAATGATAATCAGATTTTAGCGGTATCTTATTCATATACGGATGGAACAAATAAAGTATATAAAGTTGGGGAATTTTCTGAAGAAAGTCCTGTACTGATTACAAAAGTCCTGAGATCAACGAAAATTGATGTTTCGTCTCCGATGTGGCCTCTGATGATGAAGAATATTTATGCTTTAGACGCAGGACAGATAAGCCAGGATGGATTTATATTGAATGTTCTTTATAGAGATGCCCAGACAGGAGGTAAGGTTAATTATCTTCCTAACACAAGTGTTAAAGACACTAATTTATTGAAACTCTTAAACTGGGACCGTTTGAATATGAACGGCGATATACAAAATAATAGTGGTGGAGGAACAGGTGACGGCCTTTTTGATTTTGTCAATGGAATAACCATAAGACCGGAAACAGGAAAGATCATCTTTACGAAAACACAGCCGTTCGGAAGCTATATGAGCAATGTACTTGGAAGTAGTGATCCTACCTATGTGCAAACAGATATTTATAACCAGCAAAAACAATTTGCAACCTATGTTCCTAAACGATACACCTTAGAGGGACGTTACAAAGGAACTGCAGGACAGGGAATTTCTTTGGGAGCTGTCAATGTGCCACAAGGTTCCGTAAAAGTTTCTGCGAATGGAGTACAGTTAACGGAAGGGATTGATTATACCGTAGATTATATGCTGGGAACGGTTACAATTATCAATGAGAATGTAAAACAATCTGGTCAGGCAATTAACATCTCACTGGAAAACCAGTTAACTTTCAATACGCAGAGAAAAAGATTTTTAGGATTAAATTTAGAAAGAAGATTTAATGAGAATTTTATCTTAGGAGCAACTGTTGTCAATTATTCTGAGTCTCCGCTCACTCAAAAGGTAAATTATGGACAGGAGGCAGTAAATAACACTATGGCCGGCATCAATTTGATGTACAATAATCAGGTTCCATTTCTGACAAGATTGACCAATAAAATTCCGATGGTAAAGACTGAAGCTCCATCCAATTTAAACTTTAAAATGGAAGGTGCTTATTTGCTTCCTGGATTGAATAAGGGGACAAATGATCAGTCTTATATTGATGATTTTGAGCAAACAACATCCAAAATATCATTAAAAGAACCAGCTGCCTGGAGTTTAGCCTCAAAACCGGAAAAATCAGGAGGAGTATTTCAGGGAGCAGGGGCAGGTAATGACATTACTAATGGATATGGAAGAGGACTCTTATCCTGGTATACAATTGATCCGAGATTTTGGGGAATTGGAGGAAGGGCTCCCGCAGGAATTACACCTCAGTCCGTATCTAATCATGCTTCTAGACGAGTACAATACTCAGAGATCTACAATAACAGGGATTTTGTTGCTGGTGAACAGACCTTTTTAAATACTATGGATATCTCTTATTATCCAGCAGAAAAAGGGCCTTATAATGTAAATCCTAATAATGAAACTACTCAGCAAAGATGGTCGGGGATGATGAGACCTATCAGTGTATCCAATTTTGTAAACTCCAATATCGAATATGTAGAATTCTGGATGATGGATCCGTATGCTGACGGAAACACCCTGGGTGTGGATCCGAAGTTACTACTTCATTTAGGTAATGTGTCTGAAGATATTTTAAAGGATGGGTATATGCAATATGAAAATGGATTACCGACACCATCCACACCTTCTGTAACAACAAGCTCAAACTGGGGAATTCAGCCAAAGCAACCTCCTATCCTTTATGCCTTTTCAAGTGAAGGACAAGAGAGAACAGCGCAGGATGCCGGATATGATGGTTTGACTTCGGATCAGGAAGCCATGAGGTTCGGAAACACATTCACCAATCCAGTGACGAACCTTGCTGACCCTGCAGTAGATGATTTTGTGTTTTATCTATCAGCAAAATTTACAGGAACGCAGGCTTCATCTTTGGTTCAGAGATACAAATATTTCAGAGGACCAGAAGGAAACTCACAAAGCAATTCACTCGAGGTAGCATCTCAGACTCCTGATGCTGAAGATATTAATAAAGATTACAATCTTGATCAAAGTGAAAACTATAACGAATACCAGATTAAACTGGACCAGCAAAGTTTAGTTTTAGGACAAAATAATATTGTTGATATGAAAACTGTTCAGGCACAGTTTCAAAATGGACAGACCGCTCCGGTGAAATGGTACTTATTCAGGATTCCTGTTTCTTCATATGTAATGGATGCTGGGGATCATGATCCGGGAGTTTTAAATAATGTACGATTTGCAAGAATGTTATTGACCGGATTTGATAAGACTTCCACACTGAGATTTGGAACCTTTGATTTAGTAAGATCAGACTGGAGAAAATATCCTAAAAATACTGCAGTGTCAATAGCTGATGGCGATACGAATCCAATAACAGAAGAAGGAACAGTGAATGTCCCTGATCCGCAAAATTTAGAAATTGGAAGTGTAAATATTGAGGAAAATGCTTTAAATCAACCTCCTTATGTTTTGCCTCCAGGAATAGATAGGCAAATTCTTAGTGGTAATGCTGGAGTACAAAGGCAAAATGAGAGTTCTTTATATTTAAGGGCAAATCAGCTACCAAAAAGTGAATCAAGGGGAGTATTTAAAAATACAACCTTGGACATGAGAAGATATAAGAAATTAAAACTTTTTGTGCATGCCGAAGATCCTTTAAGAAGAGAAGAGGGCATGGATCCTAAAACTAAATTTTTTATTCGTTTTGGAAGTGATGCAGCAGATAATTATTATGAGTACGAAGCTTCCTTGAAAATAACACCTAAAACAGCAACAACGCCAATGGAAATTTGGCCAATGGAGAATGAAGTTAATTTAGAAATTCAAAACTTTGTAGATGCTAAAATAAGGAGGGACAAGAGTTCTCCAAATAATATCTCAAAAAGAATTAGGGATGCGGTTTTTGGTGAGGCCGACAATTTAAAGAATATTTATATTAAAGGACGACCAAGCTTAGGTAATATTACAACTATAGTTATCGGTATTAGAAATGGGATTGATAGAGATGCACCTGGAGGACCTATTGATAGAATATTATGGGTAAATGAAATTCGACTTTCAGAAATAGATAATCAGGGAGGATATGCTGGAAATGCAAGTTTAAACTTTAACCTTGGCGATTTCGCAGTTGTTAATACAAGTGCATCTTACACATCTGTTGGATTCGGGAATATCGATTCTAAACCGGCAGAAAGAAATCAGTCTACACAATCAGCATTCAGTATTAATACGGCGGTAAACCTAGATAAATTTCTACCAGAAAAGACCGGGGTTAAAATTCCAGTTAATTACTCTTATTCTCAAACAATTGAAGATCCAAAGTATAATCCTTTAGATACAGACGTTGAGTTTAAAAAGGCGGCAAATAGAGAGCAATTGAAAAAAGTGGCAAGAACGTATACCCAACAGAGAAGTTTAGGAGTTGTCAATATGCATAAAGAACGTGTAAATCCTAATAAGAAGCCTAAATTCTATGATGTGGAAAACATATCAGTTACGGCTGTTTATAATGATGATTTCTTCAGGGATATTTATACAAAGAAAAACTACAGGCAGTACCTCAGAGGTTATATAGATTATAATTATACTTTTAAACCTTGGGTTATTAAGCCGTTCAATAAAATGATAAGTGATACGGCTAAGTCTACTAAATACCTGAGATGGATCAAAGAGTTTAATTTAAATCCTATACCTACAAGATTCTCTTTCAGAACGGAAATTGACAGGAATTATAATGAACTTGAGTTCAGAAGTGTAGATGCTATAATCAATGGTAACTTCAATGATGAGTCTCAGGCCATAAGAAACAGAAACTTTTATTTTGGATGGCAATATGGTTTAGGGTTTAATTTTACTAAATCCTTAAAACTGGAAATCAACTCTGCAACAAGAACATTGAATGATAATGTAGATGTAAACACAATGGATAATTCTTCCATTTTTGGAAATGTATTCAGATCGGGAAGACCCGTCTTGTATAACCACAGGGTACAATTGAATTACAAACTTCCGTTCCAATATTTACCATATCTTGATTTTATTGATGCAGAGTTGGGCTATGGATTTACTTATAACTGGAATGCCAGATCTACAGCTTTATTGTACAATCCACAAGGAAGTTTAGGATCTATTGGTCAAAATACAAATGTTATTCAGGCTACTGCGACAGCTGATTTTCCAAAATTCTTCGGACAGTTCAAATATTTCAAAAATATAGCGACCAAGCTTTCAAAACGTAAACAGGAAATTGACTCACTAAATAATGTATACACACAGCAGTGGGAAAAGAAAAGATATAAGTTTAAAAACTATAAATTTAAAAACAAGCTGACTGTTTTACAGAGTGCAGCCTTTATGCTTACATCGTTCAAACAGCTAGATGTGAATTATTCAGAAAATAACGGAACGGTGTTGCCAGGTTTACTTTCCGCGCCAAATTGGTATGGATATGGACAGACATTGGGTGGACCTACTATTGGCTTTTTATTGGGCTCACAGGCTGATATCCGAAGAACAGTTTTGGAAAATGGCTGGATTAGTGATTCTGAATATATGACAGACCCTTATGTAAGAATGTCAACCAGAGAACTAAGGGCTAACTTGCAGGTTGTACCAATGAATGACCTGAGAGTAGATGTAAGTGTATTACATAATTATAATAGGAATTTTTCTCAATCAGGGTTCAATAATAGACTGAATCTGGGTAGGACTAATCATGATTATACTTTTGCAAATGATCTGATTACCTATTCTAATTCAGTAATACTTTTAAAAACTTCTTTCAAAGATGGTGCAGCGGTATATCAATCGATCAGACAGAATGCCAGAGCCATTTCTCAGCAAATAGGGGATATCTCTACGATAGGAAACGATGGATTTACTGCAGGGTATGGTATTGCGAATGCTTATGTTTTAATTCCTGCGTTCAGGGCAGCTGTTGAAGGAAAATCACCTAAAGGAATTGGCGACGCCAAAAAAGCGGGCTTGCCTATACCAAACTGGAAAGTTACTTATTCTGGTTTAAGAAATGTACCAATCATCAATGGGCAATTCTCTAAGTTTGATATTTTACATAGTTATAATGCTACCTATACTGCGACAGGAATACAGTCAAGTATTGATTATTTCAATGCAATTTCAACAGGTGGTAGTCTATTAGATGTCAATAATAACTATATCAATCCATTTACTTTCTCTCAGGTAGGATATGTTGAGTCGTTCTCTCCACTGATCGGGGTTGACGTAACGATGAGAAACAACATGCAGTTCGGTATCCAATATAATAGGAATAGAATGCTATTATTAGGATTGGTAAACCAAACCCTTACGGAAGATGCCAATACAGAATATGTCGTTCGCTTGGGGTATATTATTCGTAATTTCCGATTGGGAGTCAATGATACCAGAAAGAGAGGTAAAGGAAAGGGAAGTGATCTTAATATCAGGGGAGACTTCTCATTAAGAGATAGCAGAACCAGTATTACCAATATCCTATTGGATGATTCTCAGATTACTGGAGGACAGAGATTAATGAATATAAAGCTTTCAGCGGACTATAATGTTTCTGAGAACTTAAATTTAAGAGTCTTCTATGAACAAATGACTTCTAAATATAAAATCTCTACAGCGTTCCCGTTATCTACAGTTAGAGCTGGCTTGTCTGCGACATTTACATTTGGGGACTCCGGAGGCTTTTAAATAGAATAACTAATAAATTGCGTTAAAATCATCCCTTTACTAAAGGGGTGATTTTTTATTAAATAGGTGATGCTTTTATTTTGAAAGACCTTTTTGTTTAGTAAATAATGAGTAGATTTTAATTGAGTTTATAGCTTGCTGATACATTATAGTTTTATTATTTTTAATTAGTAAAAAAACATTTCAAATAAACAAACATACTTTTTTTGAACCTTATATAATTTTGAATAAATTTGTAGAATAATAAAAATCAAAAAATGAACACACCATCGGAATTAAAGTACACTAAAGATCACGAGTGGATCAAGATTGAAGGAAACGTAGCTACTATTGGTATTACAGATTTTGCTCAGGGAGAGTTGGGTGATATCGTATATGTTGATATCGATACAGTTGATGATGATCTTGATAATGGAGCTGTTTTTGGAAGTGTTGAAGCTGTAAAAACTGTTTCTGATCTATTCTTGCCTATCGCAGGAAAAGTTACGGAATTCAATTCAGAGCTGGAAGCTCAGCCGGAGTTGTTGAATACGGATCCTTATGGTGACGGATGGATCATTAAATTAGAGATCGCTGATGGTGCTGATCAGTCTGGATTACTTACTGCAGAAGAATATCAGGCTATCATTGGATAGGATTTCAAAAATATTTAGTAAGATAGTGCCCATTTATTGGGCATTTCTTACTTATATGCTTCTCAAGCCCGGAGAAGAGAACCATGAATATTGGTTTATGTTCAATGGGATCGATAAAGTTTTACACGTCAGCATTTTTGCAATGCTTGGATTTTGCTTTATTGCTGCGTTTCCTAAAATTAAGTTTTCGTATTTTTTTCAGATCATCCTTATATATGCCTTCCTTACAGAGATCCTTCAGGAGGAAATGGGATTGGGAAGATCCATGGAAACTTTAGATATAGTAGCCGATGTTGTCGGATGCTTACTAGGATACTATATATATAAGATGCTTGTCAAGCGTTTTTTTTGATCATACAATTGAAATGACAGATTAAGCTGTTTTTTAATTTTTCTTTGGAGCAAATCCCGCTATCCACTCATACTCCTCGTTCCTTGCTTTCTTTCAGATCCCTTCCTTACTGCGGGGTAACCGTTACTATCGGGGCTAGAATGTCAGACCTTTTATAAGATATAGCATATTTGTTCAACTGTTTTTTTGTGATAGTTGGTTATAACAAGGATCATTGTTCATTAATTATAGCAACTGAAATGGATACCTTTCTTTTCATAGTATATTTATTCACTTGTTATTTTCATTGAGTTTTTGACCTTTACAGCTAGAAAATTCTATCCCAGGATTATAGTTGAAATCTTATTTCATATTGTGGATAACTATGTTTTTGTTTTAAATCATTTGATACCAACTGTTTAAGCATTTGTTTTTCCACAATGCTTAATTTAAGTATAAAATGATTTGGATTATGTGATGAATAAGGTGTACTTTTGCCCCACTGAAAACGAGAGATAGTAGGTAGCGCAGAAGAGAGTAATTATAAACGAAGATTTAAAAAAATAAATAATAATTTATTTTGAAAATTGAGAAAAGTTTGTATCTTTGCAGTCCCAATTAAGGGAGCGCGGAGTAAAATTGAGATAAGTGTTTGAGAGGGATTAAGGTTACAGAAAAAACTTTAAAATTTTCTTCAAAAACATTTGGTCGGTTCAAAAACATTAATTACTTTTGCACTCGCAAATCTAAAGCAATAACGACAGAGAAAAAGCTTTAGAGTACGCGGAAGAAAAGAGATCATTGAAATACAATATAACAACCAAGTAAGGAAAAACTAAAGCGTCAAAACTTTGAGTGAGTCAGACAAACATACAATGGAGAGTTTGATCCTGGCTCAGGATGAACGCTAGCGGGAGGCCTAACACATGCAAGCCGAGCGGTATAGATCTTTCGGGGTCTAGAGAGCGGCGCACGGGTGCGGAACACGTGTGCAACCTACCTTTATCAGGGGGATAGCCTTTCGAAAGGAAGATTAATACCCCATAATATATTAGATGGCATCATTTGATATTGAAAACTCCGGTGGATAGAGATGGGCACGCGCAAGATTAGATAGTTGGTGAGGTAACGGCTCACCAAGTCAATGATCTTTAGGGGGCCTGAGAGGGTGATCCCCCACACTGGTACTGAGACACGGACCAGACTCCTACGGGAGGCAGCAGTGAGGAATATTGGACAATGGGTGAGAGCCTGATCCAGCCATCCCGCGTGAAGGATGACGGCCCTATGGGTTGTAAACTTCTTTTGTATAGGGATAAACCTACCCTCGTGAGGGTAGCTGAAGGTACTATACGAATAAGCACCGGCTAACTCCGTGCCAGCAGCCGCGGTAATACGGAGGGTGCAAGCGTTATCCGGATTTATTGGGTTTAAAGGGTCCGTAGGCGGACTCGTAAGTCAGTGGTGAAATCTCATAGCTTAACTATGAAACTGCCATTGATACTGCGGGTCTTGAGTAAGGTAGAGGTAGCTGGAATAAGTAGTGTAGCGGTGAAATGCATAGATATTACTTAGAACACCAATTGCGAAGGCAGGTTACCATGTCTTAACTGACGCTGATGGACGAAAGCGTGGGGAGCGAACAGGATTAGATACCCTGGTAGTCCACGCCGTAAACGATGCTAACTCGTTTTTGGGTTTTCGGATTCAGAGACTAAGCGAAAGTGATAAGTTAGCCACCTGGGAGTACGAACGCAAGTTTGAAACTCAAAGGAATTGACGGGGCCCGCACAAGCGGTGGATTATGTGGTTTAATTCGATGATACGCGAGGAACCTTACCAAGGCTTAAATGGGAAATGACAGGCTTAGAAATAGGCTTTTCTTCGGACATTTTTCAAGGTGCTGCATGGTTGTCGTCAGCTCGTGCCGTGAGGTGTTAGGTTAAGTCCTGCAACGAGCGCAACCCCTGTCACTAGTTGCCATCATTCAGTTGGGGACTCTAGTGAGACTGCCTACGCAAGTAGAGAGGAAGGTGGGGATGACGTCAAATCATCACGGCCCTTACGCCTTGGGCCACACACGTAATACAATGGCCAGTACAGAGGGCTGCTACCAGGCGACTGGATGCTAATCTCGAAAGCTGGTCTCAGTTCGGATTGGAGTCTGCAACTCGACTCTATGAAGCTGGAATCGCTAGTAATCGCGCATCAGCCATGGCGCGGTGAATACGTTCCCGGGCCTTGTACACACCGCCCGTCAAGCCATGGAAGTCTGGGGTACCTGAAGTCGGTGACCGTAACAGGAGCTGCCTAGGGTAAAACAGGTAACTAGGGCTAAGTCGTAACAAGGTAGCCGTACCGGAAGGTGCGGCTGGAACATCTCATTTTAGAGCGTTGAAGAACGTTAAACAAAATAACGGTACTTAAATGTATCATGTACTTACTTAAAGAGAAGCTTTAGTTTTTTATTTGGTTGATATATAAAAAAAATACAACACCCACTAGAAATTAGTAAAGGGAAGAGATTTAGAAAAGAAGTTAGAAATTAGAAGTTAGAGATTAGTCTAACATCTGATATCTAAAATCTAACATCTAAAACAAAGTCTCGTAGCTCAGCTGGTTAGAGCGCTACACTGATAATGTAGAGGTCGGCAGTTCGAGCCTGCCCGAGACTACTAATTATAAGACGGGAAGACATCAGATATAAGACATGAGACATTAAGTCTGAGATCTAGGATCTGATATCTGAAGTCTACTAGAGGGGAATTAGCTCAGCTGGCTAGAGCGCCTGCCTTGCACGCAGGAGGTCAAGGGTTCGACTCCCTTATTCTCCACCATCATAGATGGTTTAATTTTAAAAAAGCAGATAGAGCCAAAAACAATATTTGCGAATTAGATCAGAAGTAGAAATACGATCATTGACATTAACGGTAAAGACATCACAAAGAGAAAACCGAGCACTTATAAGTGCTTGAGTAACCTAAAAATAGGAAAGAAATCGTTAAGGGCGTATGGCGGATGCCTAGGCTTTCAGAGGCGACGAAGGACGTGGTAAGCTGCGAAAAGCTGCGGGGATTGGCACACACGAATTGATCCGCAGATGTCCGAATGGGGCAACCCAATACATTGAAGATGTATTACCTCGTAAGAGGAGCAAACCCGGAGAACTGAAACATCTAAGTACCCGGAGGAAAAGAAATCGAAGAGATTCCGTAAGTAGTGGCGAGCGAAAGCGGATTAGCCCAAAAGTCTTTATATATTTAGAAGAACGTACTGGAAAGTGCGGCCATAGACGGTGATAGCCCGGTATTCGAAAGGTATATATAGATGATAAATGAGTAGGGCGGGACACGTGAAATCCTGTCTGAATATGGGGGGACCATCCTCCAAGGCTAAATACTCCTGAAAGACCGATAGTGAACAAGTACTGTGAAGGAAAGGTGAAAAGCACTTCGAATAGAAGGGTGAAATAGAACCTGAAACCGTACGCCTACAAGCGGTCGGAGCCCACAAGTTGGGTGACGGCGTGCCTTTTGCATAATGAGCCTACGAGTTAATTTTACTAGCGAGGTTAAGGACTTCAGGTCCGGAGCCGGAGCGAAAGCGAGTCTGAATAGGGCGTATAGTTAGTAGGATTAGACGCGAAACCTTGTGATCTACCCATGGGCAGGTTGAAGCTCTGGTAACACAGAGTGGAGGACCGAACCGGTTGACGTTGAAAAGTCTTCGGATGACCTGTGGGTAGGGGTGAAAGGCCAATCAAACTGGGAGATAGCTCGTACTCCCCGAAATGCATTTAGGTGCAGCGTTGATTATAAGTTTATTAGAGGTAGAGCTACTGATTGGATGCGGGGTTTCACCGCCTACCAATTCCTGACAAACTCCGAATGCTAATAAATGTTGATCAGCAGTGAGGGCATGGGTGCTAAGGTCCATGTCCGAGAGGGAAAGAACCCAGACCAACAGCTAAGGTCCCCAAATATATGTTAAGTTGAAGCAACGCGGTTGGACTGCATTGACAGCTAGGATGTTGGCTTGGAAGCAGCCATTCATTTAAAGAGTGCGTAACAGCTCACTAGTCGAGCGGTCCGGCGTGGATAATAATCGGGCATAAACATATTACCGAAGCTATGGATTTGTACAATGTACATCTGGTAGGGGAGCATTCTGTTTGCGCCGAAGCAGTATCGTGAGGTATTGTGGAGCGGACAGAAAAGAAAATGTAGGCATAAGTAACGATAAAGGGGCGAGAAACCCCTCACCGAAAGACTAAGGTTTCCTCAGCCATGCTAATCAGCTGAGGGTTAGTCGGGACCTAACGCGAACCCGAAAGGGGTAGTGGATGGACAATGGGTTAATATTCCCATACTTGCTCACACTAAAAAGGGGACGGAGTGCCGTACCTGCTGGAGACTGACGGAATAGTCAAGGCCTAGCCTTCGGGCGAAGCTGCTGCAGGGAAAGTGCTTCCAAGAAAAGCCGAAGTGAAGCAACCCGTACCAAAACCGACACAGGTAGTCGAGGAGAGAATCCTAAGGTGCTCGAGTGAGTCGTGGCTAAGGAACTAGGCAAAATAGTCTCGTAACTTCGGAAGAAGAGACGCCATCAGCAATGGTGGCCGCAGTGAAGAGGCCCAGGCGACTGTTTATCAAAAACACAGGACTCTGCTAAATCGAAAGATGCTGTATAGGGTCTGACACCTGCCCGGTGCTGGAAGGTTAAGGAAGGGCGTTAGCGTAAGCGAAGCGTTTGACTGAAGCCCCAGTAAACGGCGGCCGTAACTATAACGGTCCTAAGGTAGCGAAATTCCTTGTCGGGTAAGTTCCGACCTGCACGAATGGTGTAACGATCTGGGCACTGTCTCAGCCACGAGCTCGGTGAAATTGTAGTATCGGTGAAGATGCCGATTACCCGCAATGGGACGAAAAGACCCTGTGAACCTTTACTATAACTTCGTATTGACTTTGAGTAAGTAATGTGTAGGATAGGTGGGAGACTATGAAGCAGGCACGCTAGTGTTTGTGGAGTCAACGTTGAAATACCACCCTTTACTTACTTGGAGCCTAACTTCCTTTAGGAAGGACATTGCGTGGTGGGTAGTTTGACTGGGGTGGTCGCCTCCAAAAGAGTAACGGAGGCTTTCAAAGGTACCCTCAGCACGCTTGGTAACCGTGCGTAGAGTGTAATGGCATAAGGGTGCTTGACTGTGAGACCTACAAGTCGATCAGGTGCGAAAGCAGGACATAGTGATCCGGTGGTTCCGTATGGAAGGGCCATCGCTCATAGGATAAAAGGTACTCCGGGGATAACAGGCTAGTCTCCCCAAGAGCTCACATCGACGGGGAGGTTCGGCACCTCGATGTCGGCTCGTCACATCCTGGGGCTGGAGAAGGTCCCAAGGGTTGGGCTGTTCGCCCATTAAAGTGGCACGCGAGCTGGGTTCAGAACGTCGTGAGACAGTTCGGTCTCTATCTATTGCGGGCGTTAGATGTTTGAGAGGGCTTGATTCTAGTACGAGAGGACCGAATTGAACAAACCTCTGGTGTATCAGTTGTACCGCCAGGTGCACCGCTGAGTAGCTATGTTTGGAAGAGATAAGCACTGAAAGCATATAAGTGCGAAACTCGCCTCAAGATGAGACATCTTTTAAGGGTCGTGGGAGATGACCACGTTGATAGGCTACAGGTGTAAAGTTGGTAACAGCATAGCCGAGTAGTACTAATTACCCGTAGATTTATAGCCTATTATTATGAATGATAAGTAATAAGCGATGAATGATTATCAATCATCATTTATCAACCATCAATCATAGCTCAGGCCTTATAAGTGCAATACTGGTTTTGCCTTTGTGATGAAATTTACCGATAAAACAGATGTCAGATACAAGACATCAGATAAGAGACTTTATAATAGGTCTGAAATCTGAAATCTATCCTCTGATATCTTATATACCTTCTTTAGGGTGGTTTTAGCGGTGGGGCTCACCTGTTCCCATTCCGAACACAGAAGTTAAGCCCACCAGCGCCGATGGTACTGCGACAAGCGGGAGAGTAGGTCGCCGCCAGTTTTATTAAAAGTCTCATACATGAATTTGTATGAGACTTTTTTGTTTTATACCTATACCTATACCTATACCTATACATATCTATACCTACCATACCCTACCATAGCAATAAAAGATAAATGATCAGTGATGAATGATAAATGATAAAAGATCATCCATCAATTATCAATCATCAACTATCAATCATCATTTATCATTCATAGTTAGTAGGTCTTTGTATTTTACTCCGCCGCCGCCAACAACAACTACTACTACTACTACTACTACTACTACTACTACTACTTTAGGCTCTTTATTCTTTTACAAGTTTTCATCAATAGAGGTGGCTTTAGCCCCTCCAATAATAACCTCCAAAATCATAGTGGGTTTAGCCAACTTAAAAACGTTCCATTTTTAATTTTCAACTTTTAGGTTTTAATCATCAATTATTAATAATCTCTTATCAATTATAATTATTCCACATTGTTATTGCGTACCAGCTTAATGAATATATGCCTGGAAGAATGACCTTATCTGGAATAAAGATATCCCAATAGTATATTGCAATTGATAAAAAAGCTTTCCTTTAGGAACAGGATCTAAATCCTAGGAAATTTGAACTCCCAGATTTTATCCTGCCATCTCGAGCAATACAGATATAATATGATCTATACTTTAATATCGGCATAATGATAAAGAATAAAGAATAAAGAATTAATTGATACTTATTGATCTTATAAAATGCTACATCATATTTTTTGTTGTGTTTAAAGCGAATTTATTGCAGTCTTTTTTTAGTCAGATATTTTTTTCTTTACTTTTCAGCACTTCATTTTCCATTTTTCTCCTTACTTTTCCCTTTCTACTTCCTCTTTTTCCTGTCTCAACCCTCCATTTTTCCATAGGAAACCCTTCATTTTATAGCTTTTATTTTTTTCCTTTTCCTTGTTATAGCAGTTTTCTCCTATGTTTTTGCTTTTATCACTCTAAACCCAGAAAAAAGGACCAAAATTTTTAAGCTTGCTTATCAGCGAGTTAAGATCAAATATGAACTAAATATGAATTTAAGTATAAAATGATTTGGATTATGTGATGAATAAGGTGTACTTTTGCCCCACTGAAAACGAGAGATAATAGGTAGCGCAGAAGAGAGTAATTATAAACGAAGATTTAAAAAAATAAATAATAATTTATTTTGAAAATTGAGAAAAGTTTGTATCTTTGCAGTCCCAATTAAGGGAGCGCGGAGTAAGATTGAGATAAGTGTTAGAGAGGGATTAAGGTTACAGAAAAAACTTTAAAATTTTCTTCAAAAACATTTGGTCAGTTCAAAAACATTAATTACTTTTGCACTCGCAAATCTAAAGCAAAAACGACAGAAAAAAGCTTTAGAGAAAAGCGGAAGAAGAGAGATCATTGAAATACAATATAACAACCAAGTAAGGAAAAACTAAAGCGTCAAAACTTTGAGTGAGTCAGACAAACATACAATGGAGAGTTTGATCCTGGCTCAGGATGAACGCTAGCGGGAGGCCTAACACGTACAAGCCGAGCGGTATAGATCTTTCGGGATCTAGAGAGCGGCGCACGGGTGCGGAACACGTGTGCAACCTACCTTTATCAGGGGGATAGCCTTTCGAAAGGAAGATTAATACCCCATAATATATTAGATGGCATCATTTGATATTGAAAACTCCGGTGGATAGAGATGGGCACGCGCAAGATTAGATAGTTGGTGAGGTAACGGCTCACCAAGTCAATGATCTTTAGGGGGCCTGAGAGGGTGATCCCCACACTGGTACTGAGACACGGACCAGACTCCTACGGGAGGCAGCAGTGAGGAATATTGGACAATGGGTGAGAGCCTGATCCAGCCATCCCGCGTGAAGGATGACGGCCCTATGGGTTGTAAACTTCTTTTGTATAGGGATAAACCTACCCTCGTGAGGGTAGCTGAAGGTACTATACGAATAAGCACCGGCTAACTCCGTGCCAGCAGCCGCGGTAATACGGAGGGTGCAAGCGTTATCCGGATTTATTGGGTTTAAAGGGTCCGTAGGCGGACTCGTAAGTCAGTGGTGAAATCTCATAGCTTAACTATGAAACTGCCATTGATACTGCGGGTCTTGAGTAAGGTAGAGGTAGCTGGAATAAGTAGTGTAGCGGTGAAATGCATAGATATTACTTAGAACACCAATTGCGAAGGCAGGTTACCATGTCTTAACTGACGCTGATGGACGAAAGCGTGGGGAGCGAACAGGATTAGATACCCTGGTAGTCCACGCCGTAAACGATGCTAACTCGTTTTTGGGTTTTCGGATTCAGAGACTAAGCGAAAGTGATAAGTTAGCCACCTGGGGAGTACGAACGCAAGTTTGAAACTCAAAGGAATTGACGGGGGCCCGCACAAGCGGTGGATTATGTGGTTTAATTCGATGATACGCGAGGAACCTTACCAAGGCTTAAATGGGAAATGACAGGCTTAGAAATAGGCTTTTCTTCGGACATTTTTCAAGGTGCTGCGTGGTTGTCGTCAGCTCGTGCCGTGAGGTGTTAGGTTAAGTCCTGCAACGAGCGCAACCCCTGTCACTAGTTGCCATCATTCAGTTGGGGACTCTAGTGAGACTGCCTACGCAAGTAGAGAGGAAGGTGGGGATGACGTCAAATCATCACGGCCCTTACGCCTTGGGCCACACACGTAATACAATGGCCAGTACAGAGGGCTGCTACCAGGCGACTGGATGCTAATCTCGAAAGCTGGTCTCAGTTCGGATTGGAGTCTGCAACTCGACTCTATGAAGCTGGAATCGCTAGTAATCGCGCATCAGCCATGGCGCGGTGAATACGTTCCCGGGCCTTGTACACACCGCCCGTCAAGCCATGGAAGTCTGGGGTACCTGAAGTCGGTGACCGTAACAGGAGCTGCCTAGGGTAAAACAGGTAACTAGGGCTAAGTCGTAACAAGGTAGCCGTACCGGAAGGTGCGGCTGGAACATCTCATTTTAGAGCGTTGAAGAACGTTAAACAAAATAACGGTACTTAAATGTATCATGTACTTACTTAAAGAGAAGCTTTAGTTTTTTATTTGGTTGATATATAAAAAAAATACAACACCCACTAGAAATTAGTAAAGGGAAGAGATTTAGAAAAGAAGTTAGAAATTAGAAGTTAGAGATTAGTCTAACATCTGATATCTAAAATCTAACATCTAAAACAAAGTCTCGTAGCTCAGCTGGTTAGAGCGCTACACTGATAATGTAGAGGTCGGCAGTTCGAGCCTGCCCGAGACTACTAATTATAAGACGGGAAGACATCAGATATAAGACATGAGACATTAAGTCTGAGATCTAGGATCTGATATCTGAAGTCTACTAGAGGGAATTAGCTCAGCTGGCTAGAGCGCCTGCCTTGCACGCAGGAGGTCAAGGGTTCGACTCCTTATTCTCCACCATCATAGATGGTTTAATTTTAAAAAAGCAGATAGAGCCAAAAACAATATTTGCGAATTAGATCAGAAGTAGAAATACGATCATTGACATTAACGGTAAAGACATCACAAAGAGAAAACCGAGCACTTATAAGTGCTTGAGTAACCTAAAAATAGGAAAGAAATCGTTAAGGGCGTATGGCGGATGCCTAGGCTTTCAGAGGCGACGAAGGACGTGGTAAGCTGCGAAAAGCTGCGGGGATTGGCACACACGAATTGATCCGCAGATGTCCGAATGGGGCAACCCAATACATTGAAGATGTATTACCTCGTAAGAGGAGCAAACCCGGAGAACTGAAACATCTAAGTACCCGGAGGAAAAGAAATCGAAGAGATTCCGTAAGTAGTGGCGAGCGAAAGCGGATTAGCCCAAAAGTCTTTATATATTTAGAAGAACGTACTGGAAAGTGCGGCCATAGACGGTGATAGCCCGGTATTCGAAAGGTATATATAGATGATAAATGAGTAGGGCGGGACACGTGAAATCCTGTCTGAATATGGGGGGACCATCCTCCAAGGCTAAATACTCCTGAAAGACCGATAGTGAACAAGTACTGTGAAGGAAAGGTGAAAAGCACTTCGAATAGAAGGGTGAAATAGAACCTGAAACCGTACGCCTACAAGCGGTCGGAGCCCACAAGTTGGGTGACGGCGTGCCTTTTGCATAATGAGCCTACGAGTTAATTTTACTAGCGAGGTTAAGGACTTCAGGTCCGGAGCCGGAGCGAAAGCGAGTCTGAATAGGGCGTATAGTTAGTAGGATTAGACGCGAAACCTT
Source organism: Chryseobacterium sp. Chry.R1 (assembly GCF_039645525.1). Lineage (NCBI taxonomy): Bacteria > Pseudomonadati > Bacteroidota > Flavobacteriia > Flavobacteriales > Weeksellaceae > Chryseobacterium > Chryseobacterium sp. Chry.R1. The sequence continues at coordinate 367,075 of NZ_CP151793.1, read as the reverse complement.
GTGATCTACCCATGGGCAGGTTGAAGCTCTGGTAACACAGAGTGGAGGACCGAACCGGTTGACGTTGAAAAGTCTTCGGATGACCTGTGGGTAGGGGTGAAAGGCCAATCAAACTGGGAGATAGCTCGTACTCCCGAAATGCATTTAGGTGCAGCGTTGATTATAAGTTTATTAGAGGTAGAGCTACTGATTGGATGCGGGGGTTTCACCGCCTACCAATTCCTGACAAACTCCGAATGCTAATAAATGTTGATCAGCAGTGAGGGCGTGGGTGCTAAGGTCCATGTCCGAGAGGGAAAGAACCCAGACCAACAGCTAAGGTCCCCAAATATATGTTAAGTTGAAGCAACGCGGTTGGACTGCATTGACAGCTAGGATGTTGGCTTGGAAGCAGCCATTCATTTAAAGAGTGCGTAACAGCTCACTAGTCGAGCGGTCCGGCATGGATAATAATCGGGCATAAACATATTACCGAAGCTATGGATTTGTACAATGTACATCTGGTAGGGGAGCATTCTGTTTGCGCCGAAGCAGTATCGTGAGGTATTGTGGAGCGGACAGAAAAGAAAATGTAGGCATAAGTAACGATAAAGGGGGCGAGAAACCCCTCACCGAAAGACTAAGGTTTCCTCAGCCATGCTAATCAGCTGAGGGTTAGTCGGGACCTAACGCGAACCCGAAAGGGGTAGTGGATGGACAATGGGTTAATATTCCCATACTTGCTCACACTAAAAGGGGACGGAGTGCCGTACCTGCTGGAGACTGACGGAATAGTCAAGGCCTAGCCTTCGGGCGAAGCTGCTGCAGGGAAAGTGCTTCCAAGAAAAGCCGAAGTGAAGCAACCCGTACCAAAACCGACACAGGTAGTCGAGGAGAGAATCCTAAGGTGCTCGAGTGAGTCGTGGCTAAGGAACTAGGCAAAATAGTCTCGTAACTTCGGAAGAAGAGACGCCATCAGCAATGGTGGCCGCAGTGAAGAGGCCCAGGCGACTGTTTATCAAAAACACAGGACTCTGCTAAATCGAAAGATGCTGTATAGGGTCTGACACCTGCCCGGTGCTGGAAGGTTAAGGAAGGGCGTTAGCGTAAGCGAAGCGTTTGACTGAAGCCCCAGTAAACGGCGGCCGTAACTATAACGGTCCTAAGGTAGCGAAATTCCTTGTCGGGTAAGTTCCGACCTGCACGAATGGTGTAACGATCTGGGCACTGTCTCAGCCACGAGCTCGGTGAAATTGTAGTATCGGTGAAGATGCCGATTACCCGCAATGGGACGAAAAGACCCTGTGAACCTTTACTATAACTTCGTATTGACTTTGAGTAAGTAATGTGTAGGATAGGTGGGAGACTATGAAGCAGGCACGCTAGTGTTTGTGGAGTCAACGTTGAAATACCACCCTTTACTTACTTGGAGCCTAACTTCCTTTAGGAAGGACATTGCGTGGTGGGTAGTTTGACTGGGGTGGTCGCCTCCAAAAGAGTAACGGAGGCTTTCAAAGGTACCCTCAGCACGCTTGGTAACCGTGCGTAGAGTGTAATGGCATAAGGGTGCTTGACTGTGAGACCTACAAGTCGATCAGGTGCGAAAGCAGGACATAGTGATCCGGTGGTTCCGTATGGAAGGGCCATCGCTCATAGGATAAAAGGTACTCCGGGGATAACAGGCTAGTCTCCCCAAGAGCTCACATCGACGGGGAGGTTCGGCACCTCGATGTCGGCTCGTCACATCCTGGGGCTGGAGAAGGTCCCAAGGGTTGGGCTGTTCGCCCATTAAAGTGGCACGCGAGCTGGGTTCAGAACGTCGTGAGACAGTTCGGTCTCTATCTATTGCGGGCGTTAGATGTTTGAGAGGGCTTGATTCTAGTACGAGAGGACCGAATTGAACAAACCTCTGGTGTATCAGTTGTACCGCCAGGTGCACCGCTGAGTAGCTATGTTTGGAAGAGATAAGCACTGAAAGCATATAAGTGCGAAACTCGCCTCAAGATGAGACATCTTTTAAGGGTCGTGGGAGATGACCACGTTGATAGGCTACAGGTGTAAAGTTGGTAACAGCATAGCCGAGTAGTACTAATTACCCGTAGATTTATAGCCTATTATTATGAATGATAAGTAATAAGCGATGAATGATTATCAATCATCATTTATCAACCATCAATCATAGCTCAGGCCTTATAAGTGCAATACTGGTTTTGCCTTTGTGATGAAATTTACCGATAAAACAGATGTCAGATACAAGACATCAGATAAGAGACTTTATAATAGGTCTGAAATCTGAAATCTATCCTCTGATATCTTATATACCTTCTTTAGGGTGGTTTTAGCGGTGGGGCTCACCTGTTCCCATTCCGAACACAGAAGTTAAGCCCACCAGCGCCGATGGTACTGCGACAAGCGGGAGAGTAGGTCGCCGCCAGTTTTTATTAAAAGTCTCATACATGAATTGTATGAGACTTTTTTGTTTTATAACTATACCTATACCTATACATATCTATACCTACCATACCCTACCATAGGAATAAAAGATAAATGATCAGTGATGAATGATAAATGATAAAAGATCATCCATCAATTATCAATCATTATTTATCAATTATCAGTTATGAACGATAGCTAGTTAATAAATACAAAAAAGCCCTACTTTTTCAAATAGGGCAATAAATATATATTGAAAATTGTATCATCATTAAACTTGTATTACTCCCAAATTAAATTTCTCCGTTATAGGGGAATGATTAGCCGCTTCAATACCCATAGAGATCCATTTTCTGGTATCTGTAGGATTAATGATGGCATCAGTCCATAATCTGGCCGCAGCATAGGTAGATTCGGTTTGTTTTTGATATCTTTTGGATATGCTATCTAAAATTTCATTATGCTCTTCTTCACTGATTTCTTTTCCTTGTTTTTTTAATGTTGATTCCTGGATTTGAGCTAAAACTTTTGCAGCCTGAGCTCCCCCCATTACGGCAAGATCAGCCCATGGCCATGCAACAATGAGTCGCGGATCATATGCTTTTCCACACATTGCATAATTTCCTGCTCCATATGAGTTTCCGGTAATCACAGTAAATTTAGGAACTACAGAGTTGGCTACTGCGTTTACCATTTTTGCCCCGTCTTTAATGATCCCTCCATGTTCTGATTTGGAACCTACCATAAATCCTGTAACATCCTGTAAAAAGATCAAAGGAATTTTTCTCTGATTACAATTAGCGATAAATCTCGTTGCCTTATCTGCAGAGTCGGAATAAATAACTCCTCCAAACTGCATTTCTCCTTTACCACTCTTTACTAACTTTCTCTGATTGGCCACAATTCCTACGGACCAGCCATCTATTCTTGCCGTAGCACAAATAATAGTTTTTCCGTAATCCGGCTTATATTCCTCGAATTCAGAATTATCTACCATACATTTAATAATATCTAATGTATCATATTGTTCAGCTCTTGAAGCTGGCATTATCCCAAAAATGTTTTCAGGATTCTCTTTCGGTGGAAAACTTTCAATTCTGTCAAAACCTGCTTTTTCAGTACTGCCAATGGATTTCATGATATTTTTAATCCTGTCTAAAGCATCTTTATCATCTTTTGCTTTATAATCTGTAACTCCTGAAATAGAACAGTGCGTAGTGGCTCCGCCCAGAGTTTCATTATCGATACTTTCACCAATGGCAGCCTTTACAAGGTAGCTTCCTGCGAGGAAGATAGAGCCTGTTTTATCAACGATCATTGCCTCATCACTCATAATGGGTAGATAAGCACCACCGGCCACACAGCTACCCATAACAGCAGAAATCTGTATAATTCCCATAGAACTCATTTTGGCATTGTTTCTGAAAATTCTTCCAAAATGTTCTTTATCAGGAAATATCTCATCTTGCATAGGCAAATAAACACCTGCTGAATCTACAAGGTAAATAATGGGAAGTTTATTCTCCATAGCAATTTCCTGCGCTCTGAGATTTTTCTTTCCGGTAATTGGAAACCAGGCACCTGCTTTTACAGAAGCGTCATTCGCTACAACAAGGCATTGTCTACCCGAAACATAACCAATGACAACCACTACACCTCCTCCGGGGCAGCCTCCATGTTCCTCATACATCTCATAACCTGCAAATGCTCCCACTTCTATGGAATCTGAATCTTTATCGAGAAGATAATCAATTCTTTCTCTTGCAGTCATTTTTCCTTCTTCACGCAACTTTTGAAGTTTTTTCTCTCCACCTCCTTTTTTTATTTCGGCAAGTAAACGATTTATTTCGGATAATTTTAATCTGTTTTGATCTTCTCGTTTGTTGAATTCGATATCCATAAAATTATAATTTTTTACGCCTAAAGATACTATTTTTAAAGAGAATATAAATTTTATTAAAACACGTGTTTAATAGTTTGGTTTACAGAAAATTGTGAAATATTTAACAAGAAATTATTTTTAATTAATTGATATTTTTTCTAACTTTACGTAAGAGTATTGAGGAGTATTATTGCTCTTTAATTACTCTGTTCCTAGTTTATTTTTTTAATAGTTTATTATTTGAAAGCCCCGAAAGTTGTCCAAATTTTCGGGGTTTTTTGTATCTGTATTTTGCGGTTAGATATATTAAGATTTTTTTGATCTCCTCATCATTAAATATAGCTCTTCATGAAAGTTTAGTAAATGAAAATGGGAGTTTATTATAATAATATCTGTTTTTCTTAGTCAAATCTATTTTTTATGAAAGGAATTGGAAATGCTATTTGTAAATTTGCATTTTAAAAATTTAAAAGTAGGTTATGCATAAATTAGCACTTTTCAGATTGCATTTAATAATTTTTTTATGGGGATTCACTGCAATCTTGGGGAAACTGATTCAAGCCAATGCTCAGATTCTGGTTTTCTACAGAATGCTATTTGCCGCGATATTCCTATATGCTTACGTAAGAATTTATAAAAAGGAGAGTATAAAAGTCTCAAAGAAAATATTTTTCCAATTGGCGGCGATTGGTACTGCAATGGCGGCTCATTGGTTTTGTTTTTTTTATTCCATTAAAGTTTCGAATGTTTCTATTGCATTAAGCTGTTTATCATTATCTACTCTTTTTGCGTCAATATTAGAACCTGTCATTTTTAAAAGAAAAATAGATATTTCGGAAGTTATCATGGGAATTGTTATCGTGGCTTGCATCCTGCTGATTTTTAAAACAGAGTTTCAATATAAGGAAGGGATACTTTTTGGTGTCTTGTGTGCTATTTTTGGGACGATATTTTCCGTTTTCAATGGTAAGATGTTTGGAAAAACAAGTTCAGGGAATATTATTTTTTATGAAATATTCTGTGGATGGTCAGTTTTATTGATATTTTATTTATTTTCAGGGCAAATTTTTCAAATGAATGAAATAAACTACAGGGATTTGGCGTTAATATGCTTGTTAGCAAGTGTTTTTACCGCTTTTCCAATGTTGGAATCAGTGAATTTGATGAAGTATATTTCTCCTTTTACACTTATTTTAACAGTTAATTTAGAGCCAGTTTACGGAATTATACTAGCTTTTTTTATCTTTGGCGAATCGGAGCATATGAGCCCTATATTTTATATAGCATCATTGGTGATGATATTAGCAATTATAGCTAATGGGCTGATAAAAGCCAGAAAACAAAAAAAAACTAATTAAGCATCAAATTTATATGATGAAAAAATATCTACTATTCCTATTTTCTTTAGCATTTGGATTTTTTCAATCTCAGATCATTAGAAAATATTCCAATGAATTCTTAAATATAGGGGCAGGAGCAAGAGGTCTGGCGATGGGTGGAGCGGTTATTTCCAATCAGGATGACGTTTATTCTCCCATGTGGAATCCAGCAGGTCTGATGTCTATCGAAAGAGACTGGCAAGGAGCTGCCATGCACGCCGAATACTTTGAATCTATAGCAAAATATGATTATCTGGCCTATGCTAAAGTGATGGAAGAGGGAGTTTTCGGAGTCTCAGTAGTGAGATTAGGGGTAGATAATATTCTGAATACGACTCAAATGATCGATTCTGAGGGAAATATTGACTATGACAAAATCACCAAGTTTTCGCAGTCAGATTATGCTGCTATTCTGTCCTATGCATTTCATCCTGGCGGTAACACAAAATTGGATGTGGGTGTTAATGCCAAGATTGTTTATAGGAATGTAGGGAAATTTGCGAGCGGATATGGATTTGGTTTTGATGTAGGGGCAATTTATAAAGCTGATAATGGATGGAAATTTGGGGGAATGCTTCGTGACGCTACTACCACCGTTAACTTTTGGAGCATCAATCAGAAGGAGTTATCAACAGTTGTGAACGGAGAAGAGTTTAACCCTGCTCCAAAAGATAAAATGGAGCTTACTATGCCTAAACTTAATGTAGGAGCAAGTAAAATGTTTGAAATCAACAGCAGCGTTTATGTTTTACCTGAAGCCGGAATCAATGTGGATTTCGCTAAAACAGCAGCTTTAATTTCCACAGATTTTGCCAGTATAACACCATATGCAGGAGCGGAATTGGGATATCAGAAAATGATTTTTGTACGCTTGGGAGTGAATCGTTTTCAGTCTATCACGGATATTGAAGATCTGAAAAGAAAGGTTTCTTTTCAGCCGAGTGCAGGTTTGGGAATCAGATACCGCGGACTTACTCTTGACTATGCTATTACTAATTCAGGAATTGGAGGATCGAATTTTTATTCCAACTTTTTTTCTCTTAAATTAGATATGGGAACATTTAGAAATGATTAAAAAATAAAATATGAAAAAGGGATTATTTGCTATATTGACAGTTTGTTCGATACTTGCTTTCGGACAAAAAGTATCTGATTATAAGTATATTTCTATACCTGAAAAATTCAGCACTTTTAAAGAAAGTTTCGATTTGGATATTGCTTTGGCGAAAGCTTTAAAAGGTAAAAAATATGTTGTTCTTCAGGGAAGCCGGGAGCAATGGCCTGCTGAAGCAAAAGAAAATCCTTGTAATATTGTAAATGCCGATGTCATTGATGATAGCGGGTTCTTAAGAAATAAAGTGATCGTTCAGTTTAAAGACTGTCATGATAAGGTATTACTGACCGGTAAAGGAGCATCAAATATTAAAGATTATAAAGAGGGATTTCAGGATGCATTAAAACAAACTTTTGTTTCTATTCCTGTTTCTTATCCAACGATAATAGCTGCTCCGGCTGAAACGAAGACCAATGAGCAGGTGCAGGTTGCTTCAATTCAGGATAACACTAATACAGCTTCATCAACAGGAAGTTCTGTAAACAAATATAGTAACGGAGCAGTAACCCTACAGAAAATTCAGATTGATAACAGTCAGTTTATACTTGTGAAATCGGATAGCTCTGTTCCTTATGCGACTTTTAAGGAAACAACAAAAAAAGAGGTGTTCAGAGTGAAGCTTGCAAATGGAGATAATACTATCGGTTATTATGAAAATGGAAACATTGTAATAGAAACTCCTACCGGAAATGGTAGTTATTCTAAAGATGTTTATGCAGGTAAATAAGAAAATGTAAAAACTTCAGAGGTTTTTAGGAAACTACATAAAATAAGTAACCCCTTACCAAAGTAAAAATAGGTAAGGGGTTATTTATTAAACCATAAAAAAACTAAGAATTAAGGCATCAGAACCGTATCTATTACATGGATAACGCCATTAGACTGATTAACATCTGCTATGGTAATTTTTGCACTGTTCCCTTTAGCATCTTTTACATAAAGGTCTTTGCCTTTTGTCCAGAAAGTAACATCTTCTCCTTCCACCGTTTTCATCATACTTTTTCCATTTCCTGCTTTTACAGCGGCCCAGATTTCCTTAGCATTAAACTTTCCGGCAAGTACATGATATGTCAGAATTTTAGTAAGCATTTCTTTATTCTCAGGCTTAACCAGGTTTTCAACTGTTCCTTTTGGAAGTTTAGCAAATGCCGCATCTGTAGGCGCCAGTACAGTAAATGGACCAGCTCCTTGTAGGGTTTCCACTAATCCGGCAGCTTTTACTGCTGCTACCAGTGTTTTGTGATCCTTGGAATTAACAGCGTTTTCAATGATATTTTTGGATGGATACATAGCGGCTCCACCTACCATTACTGTTTTTTCTTTCATCGTTTGTGCAGTTACCGTTCCGCTAAATGCGAATGATAATACAACCATTCCGAATACTGCGATTTTTGATCTTGTGTTCATTTCTTTGATTTTTTTAATTAAATAGTATTTGATTTCTTGTTATGATCATTTACGACATTCATCTTGTTTTAGATTTAAAGATTTTTATTTTTTTAGTCGGAAATAAAAATCCAAACAAACAGAACTAATGAAAAAATATGGATCTGTAGGAATTGATTTTAATATACCTTTCATATTCTTGTAATTTGTTAATTTCATATACGATGTAAAAGAACTTTTAGATTTTTGTTATTATATGTTTTATTTTATTACATTTGAATCGAAAAAATATTCGCTATTAAAACAAACTATTCGGAGGAAGAACTTATCGTTTTATTGAAGGATAAAAACGAAGCTGGTTTTCATTACTTGTATGACCATTATTCCGGTGCACTATATGGTGTAGTACTTCGAATCGTACAATCAAAAGAATATACTGAAGAAATTATTCAGGATGTCTTTGTCAAAATCTGGAATTCTATCCAACAGTATGACACCAGTAAAGGAAGATTCTATACGTGGATGATCAATATTGCAAGAAATACAGCGATCGATTATCTAAAATCTAAAAGTTTTCAAAACGAATTAAAAAACCAACCAATTCCGGATTTCGTATATAACAGTGCTGAACTTTCTACCACAAACAATACCTCTGATTTTATTGGCTTTAATAATGTGCTTGAAAGTTTGGAAACTGATAAACAGGAACTTATTGATCTGGCTTATTATCAGGGATACACACAGAATGAAATATCTGATAAATTGAAAATACCCCTGGGTACGGTAAAAACGAAGATGCGGAATGCATTAATAAAATTAAAGGATTTGTTAAAAGATTATCAATAAATTGAACACTAAGGAATACATAGCATCCGGAATTATAGAATCTTATATTCTAGGACTTGCTTCTCCCGAGGAGGCAGGTATTTTGGAGTGTGTGATGAAAAATAATGCTGAAGTAAAAGCTGCTTTTGATGAAGCACAAAAAGTATTAGAGGATCTGGCAACTGCTCAGGCTGTTGCCCCACCTAATGAGTTAAAATCTAAGGTTTGGGAAAAGATTCAAAAAGAGCAAACTTTTGAAAAAATCATACCTGCAACGCAACCAACGCAGTCTGTCAGAGATTTAACAAATGGATCGAAAGAGATTGCAAATACAAAAAATAATATCTGGAAAACTTATGCAATCGCAGCTTCGCTCTTATTTTTAGTAAGCCTTACCGGAAATTTGTTTTGGATGAATAATGAGTCTGAAAACAAAAAAGAGATCGCAAAATTGGAAACTGAAAAACAATCTAAAGATGCGGCTCTGCAAAAGATGAATGAAAAATGGACGATGATATCCAGCCCTGATATGCAAATGGTTATGCTTAAAGGAGTGGAAAAATATGCAGATTCCAAGGCAATGGTATTTTGGGACAAAAAGACCAAAGAGGTCTATCTGAACGCAGAGGCTTTGCCTAAAGCTCCGGAAGGAATGCAATATCAATTATGGGCCATTGCAGACGGTAAACCCATAAGTGCAGGAATGTATACGGAAGAAAAAGATAGTAAAATTGCTCTTTCTAACATACCGAAAGCGCAGGCATTTGCTATCACCCTTGAAAAAGCGGGTGGAAGTGATGTGCCAACTATGGAAAATATGTACGTAATGGGAGGTGTATAAATACCTTCTGATCAAAAATAAAAGCGCTCTTTTGTAATGTAACAAAAGAGCGCTTTTATTTTTAAATTTTGTTAGTCGTTAAAATACTCCCAAATAACCTTGGCTTTACTTTTACCCAATATTTCCTCTAATGTTTCCAGGTTGGATTCTTTGATCCTTTTTACTGATTTTAATCTGGATAATAATAGTTCAATTGTTTTTTCTCCTACACCGGGAATTTCTTCCAGTTCAGATTTTATGGTAGAGTTTTTCCTTCTGGTCCTATGATGCTTTACACCAAAACGGTGAGCTTCATCACGAACCCTTTGGAGGATTTTAAGAGTTTCGGATTTTTTATCCAGATATAATGGGATAGGATCTTCGGGAAAGAAGATTTCTTCCAGTCTTTTAGCGATTCCAATAATAGTAATCTTTCCGTAAAGACCTAAAAGCTTTAAACTTTTTACGGCTGATGATAGCTGGCCTTTTCCACCGTCGATCAGAATAAGTTGGGGAAGGCTCTCTCCTTCGTCTACCATTCTTTTGTAACGACGATAGATCACTTCTTCCATAGTGGCAAAATCATTTGGACCCTCTACGGTCTTCGGATGGAAAATCCGGTAATCTGCCTTACTGGGTTTACCATCTTTAAAAACAACACACGCTGAAACAGGATTGGTACCTTGGATATTCGAATTATCAAAACCCTCTATATGTCTTGGCTCTACAGGCATTCGCAGTAGCTTTTGCATCTCAGCCATTATACGGTTGGAATGTCTTTCAGGATCTACAATCTGAACCTGTTTTAGTTTTTCCAAACGGTATTCTTTAGCATTTTTCTCGGAAAGTTCAACGATCCTTTTTTTATCACCAACTTTAGGAACAATAAGTTTTACATTAGGGATTTCAACGGATAAATGAAAGGGAAGCAAAACTTCTTTAGAGTCGGAACCAAACTTCTGACGAATTTCAATAAGAGCTTCTTCCAGAATATCCTCATCTGTTTCTTCAAGGATCTTTTTGATTTCTGTTGTAAAACTCTGGATTATATTTCCATTTCTGATCTTAAAGAAATTGACATAGGCAGCCGTTTCGTCGCTGGTCATTCCGAAAACATCCACATCGTCAATATTGGGATTGACAACGGTGTTTTTTGCCTGATAATCTTCCAAAATATCCAGCCTTTCCTTGATGATCTGTGCATCTTCAAACTGCAGATTAGCAGCATGCTTCATCATCTGGTTAATAAGGTAATCTTTAGCTTTTCGGAAATCTCCTTTTATAATACCGCGGATGGAGTCAATCTTTTCATCATATTCTTCTTTGCTTTCCAACCCTTCACAAGGGCCTTCACAGTTCTTGATGTGATATTCGAGGCAGACCTTATATTTGCCATCTTCAATTTTACTGGGAGCAAGATTCAGATTACAAGTCCTGAGCTTATAAATATGTTTTATGGTATCCAGTAGTATTTTTGCAGGACGAACTTTGGCGTAAGGGCCGTAATATTCCGAACCATCCTTAATGATGTTCCTCGTGAGGAAAATTCTGGGAAATGCTTCATTTTTAATGCAAATCCAAGGATATGTTTTATCATCCTTGAGCATTACATTGTAAAAAGGTTTATGCTCCTTGATCAGGTTGTTTTCTAATAGAAGCGCATCATACTCGCTATTCACAATAGTGGTCTCCAATCGCTGGATTTTTCCGACCATTATTTTTATCCTGTATCCCGATAAATTTTTATTGAAATAGGAAAGAACCCTTTTCTTTAGGTTTTTAGCCTTGCCTACATACAATAACTGTTCATTTTTATCGTAATAACGATAAACGCCAGGCTCAGAAGGTAAAGTTTTGAGTTGTAATTCTAAAGAAGGATTCATATAACAAAATTACGGAATCCATCCGGGATTTAAAAGAACAAAAAAGCTGTAGAATTTTCTACAGCTTTTGAAGTATTATGTAAGATATTTTATCCATTGCTCATTTCAGTATACTCATTGACCAAAAAGCTGAAATAATCCCATTCAGCAGATTTCTTAGGATATTTTTTCATGAATTCTGCATTGTCACCAAAAAGAAAATCATAATTGTCTTCAAAGTCATCCTTATGCAGCCAAAGTACTTTATCTCCCTTTTTAATATAATAGGATTTGATTACACCACCTCCGAGCTGAGGAGAACCTCCAATTGAAAAACCTCCAGTTTCTTTGGCTCTGGGATCATAGTACACGGAGATGATTTCACTAAAATCAGGATTGATCAATTGCATCAGAAACTCTTTATCCTCTTTTTTATTTTTCAGTGATACTGTTTGATTGACAAAGTGAATTCGTTCGCCGGTTGTGTTTTTAGTTAATTTTTTAGTTCCGAAATTCCGGATATTTCCCATGTATTTAGCAACTTTTGCTATTTTTTCGACGTTGCTAGGATAGACATACATTTCGCTGATCTGCTCAGCATTGAAGATTTCGTTCTTTTTTGAAATACTGTCTTTAATAGAAACTTCGTAGATCTGTCCTTTTTTGGTTTCTATTTTACTGCAAAAACCTTTATGAGAGCTTCCATCTTTTAAAATAATAGTAGAGGTTTTTCTGGGTGATGGTGTATTAAAACCTTCGTTGAAAAGGTAAGTTTCCATCTTTTTAATTTGTTCTTTGGAGTATTTCACTTTGTCCTGTGCAAAGGAAGCTGTGCCCATAAGGCATAATGCAAATAGTAGAGTTTTAGATTTCATTGGTTATTTTTTAACGGACGTAAAAATAACAAATTAAATTACTTTCTGCCGAAAAAATTAACGCTGTGAAATTTAGCTTTTACAATAGTCGCTAAATGTGTAATTTTAAAGAAATTTTTTAGAAATGATATACGGTGTAGATATTTTCACTTTCCATGATGTATTGGAAATCTGTAAAAAACCCAATAAAGCAAAACTTAATAAAGCAGCAAAAGAACAAATTTTAAAATCCCAGAAAAATGTTCAAAAAATTGTTGAATCTGATCGATGTGTTTATGGGATTAATACGGGATTCGGTCCTCTTTGTGATACGAAAATTTCAGCTGATGAAACAGCTCAGTTACAATATAATTTAATCATTTCCCACGCAGTTGGAGTTGGAAAACCTATTGATAAAGAATTTTCAAAGATTATGATGATTGCAAAAGTTCATGCATTATCAAAAGGATTTTCCGGTGTTTCTTTAGAGGTGATTGAAAGATTGATCCTGATGTTGGAAAAAGATATCATTCCTGTTGTCCCTGAACAAGGTTCGGTGGGGGCATCCGGAGATCTTGCTCCTTTAGCTCATCTTGTTTTACCATTGTTGGGTCTTGGACAAGTTTGGGAAGGTGATGCCATCTATGAAACTTCTGAAATTTTAGAAAAACATAATCTGGATCCTTTAGCTTTAGGACCTAAAGAAGGGTTGGGGCTTATTAACGGTACCCAATTTATCCTGGCTCACGCGATCAAAGGATTGGAGAAGTTTGAATACTTATTGGACCTTGCAGATATGACTGCTGCTATGAGTCTTGAAGCTTACAGGGGCTCTGAAAGCCCCTTTAAAAAAGAACTTCACGAGATCAGACCTTTTGAAGGAAGTAAAAAAGTAGCAGCAAGAATGCTGAAATTCCTTAAGAACTCTGAAAATATGAAGGCACATGAGGATTGTGAAAGAGTACAGGATCCTTATTCTATGCGATGTGTTCCTCAGGTACACGGGGCAAGCAGAAACGCTTTTGAACACCTGAAAATGATGGCAGAAACCGAATTGAATTCTGTAACGGATAATCCGATTGTATTGAGCGCTGAGGAATCCATTTCAGGAGGAAACTTCCATGGCCAACTTATGGCTTTACCATTGGATTATGCAACTTTAGCTGCAGCTGAATTAGGAAATATTTCTGACAGAAGAAGTTATTTACTTCTGGAAGGGAAATATGGCCTTCCAAGATTATTGACAGAAAGCTCAGGACTGAATTCAGGATTTATGATTCCTCAATACACTTCTGCTGCTTTGGTTACAGAAAATAAAACACTTTGCTTTCCTGCATCAGCAGATTCTATTCCAACAAGCTTAGGACAGGAAGACCATGTTTCTATGGGAAGTATTTCCGGGAGAAAATTCAATCAGGTTCTTGGTAATCTGGTTAATATCCTATCTGTTGAATTGATGTTTGCAGCTCAGGGGCTAGAATTCAGAAGACCGGCTAAATGCTCAAAAATTATTGAAGAGAATTTCAGTATTCTTCGTTCCAAAGTAGCAAAACTGGAAGATGACAGATTAATCGGTAAAGATATGTTGGCTATTGCAGAATTAATCAATGATAGAAAGTTCATTGTGAATTAGTAGTGTGAGGATGAAGAGAATAATTGCCGTAAGTATTTTGTTTTTAGGAGTAAATACCTTTGCTCAAATAAAAGAAGCGAAAATTAAAGAACTCGTTGCTCTTACGGGAGGTGATAAACTGGCTTCCCAAGCAGTAAGTGAAAATATAGGAAAATATCAACAGGCATATCCGGGGGTACCCCGAAAATTTTGGGAAGAGTTTTCAAAGGAAATGAGTCCCGAAAAGTTTGCAGAAATTTATGTGCCGATTTACAATAAGTATTACACCGAAACGGAAATTGATGAGCTGATAAAATTCTACAATACGCCACTAGGAAAAAAAGTACTGGAGGTTATGCCATTGATTCTAAAGGAAAGTATGGAAGCCGGAAGAAAAATGGGAGAAGAAACATCCGCTGAACTCATGAAGAAAATAGATGCAGAATAAGGATATCTAAAATCTATTCTGGCATCTTCAGGATATTAAAAAAGGCTTTCTGAATGGAAGCCTTTTTTATTTTTTCAATTCGTTATCTCTTATATTTGCTGAAAAAACAATGATTATAAAAAGAGTAGATTCCTCTAATATCGATTTCCAGAATCTTGTGAAGTTCCTGGATGAAGATCTTGCTATCCGCGACGGTAAGGATCATGCTTTCTACCATCAATTCAATGGAATTGATCTCCTTAAAAACTGTATTGTAGTGTATGTAGACAATATTGCAGTTTCTTGTGGTGCCTTTAAGATCTTTTCTGAAGATACGGTTGAAATCAAAAGAATGTATACGAGCCCGATGCAAAGAGGAAAGGGACTAGCCGGAAAAGCATTAACTGAATTAGAAAGCTGGGCTAAAGAGTCCGGTTTTAGCAGATGTGTTTTAGAAACCGGAATTATGCAGCCCGAAGCGATTGCTTTATATGAAAAAATGGGTTATAAAAGAATATCAAACTACGGACAATACATTGGGATTGAAAATAGTGTCTGTTATGAAAAAGAGATATAGAAAACAAGGGTATGTAAATCCTGTTTTTACTTTATTACAGGATGATTTGAGAAAATTAATATTCGGGAAATAGTAAATTAATATTCAGGGAATTACAATTCACGATAAAGTGTTATATTGGTGATACCAATCAAAAGTATAACATATGAGAAAAAATGTATTTTACCTTTTAGTCTTATTTTTCTTTATCGTATCATGTAACAGAGAAAGTATCCAAAATGAAACTTCAGGTCTTGAAGCTTATCAGAAAGATCCTCTGACAGCAAAACAAATTAACGCGGAAATTAATCAATCCATTAAAAGCAAAGGTTCCTTCAATTGGAGCCAGACTTCAGATCACTTTCTCTGGAGTGCTGTCTTTCGTGGAAACAGGATGGTATCCATTGGATTTGGTTCTTCCAAAGATGACTTTGATAGAAGTAAATCTCCTAACAGTAATGAAATAGAGAAAGAGCTTTTATCTGTCATCAAAAAGCATGAAGGAAAAGATGAAAGAGGATTTCTTCTTCTTTCTGATCAGTATCTTAATCAGATGGATGTTGTAATTGAGAAGCAGGAAACACTTACTGAACTCAGAAAGATGAAAACTATCAGATATCTGGAGCCTGCAGATTATCATTATTTTGAATATGAAGCAGCATATAATACAAATGCAAAATCTTCAGGGAGCGGTTCTTCAGGATGTGGCTTTTCTTCAACAACACTCAACACAGCTGATTATACAAGTACAACCCCAAGTGCAAAAATTCCATGGGCTTTTACAAAACACAGTATTCCGAATGCCTGGAATTACAGTACCGGCGCGGGTATAACTATTGGTTTGATTGATACCGGAGTTTCCCCTGAGCAAACCTTGTTGGGAAATAGTTTTAATAACGGAGCATCTTCAGGAAGAACCATCAGTAAATTCGGAGTTTATAACTCAGATGGTTCAGCAGATCAGTGTGGTCACGGAACAAAAATGGCTTCTGTAATGACTGCGCCAAGAAATAATGCCGGATTACCTGTAGGGGTAGCTTATAATGCCAATCTTATCGCATACAGGGCAGCAGAAAATGTTGTGTTGGAAACCTCAAGTGAACAAACTGCTGTTAAAACTGCTTTTACTGAGTTGGGTAATAACAATAACGTAAAGATTATCTCAATGTCGATGGGACATATATTTTCTGTGGGAAAAATTGAGGATGGTGTAAAATATGCCTACTCTAAGGGAAAACTTATTTTCTGTGCAGGGGGGACGTCAACAAGCTTTACCAATTTTGTGGGGGTGATATTCCCTGCCTGGATGCCGGAGACCCAAGCAATAACAGGAGTAAAGGAAAATACTTCCAATAAAAAATGTGATGTTTGCCACTCCGGAAGTCCAATTGATTTTACATTTCAGATGGAAAGATCTTCAGGAAGTAATGTTCCGGTATTGAGCTATTATAACGGACAGTCTGACTATGTAGGAGGATCTTCTGTTGCAACTGCGGCAACTGCCGGTATTGCAGCTTTAGTCTGGTCAAAAAATCCATCATGGACGAGAGAACAGGTACTTACAAAAATGAGACAGTCTGCTACATACTATCCAAATCCGGATTCCAGTTATGGTTATGGGAATATCAATGTTCTCAACGCGGTTCAATAACTCATACAGGATAATAAAAAAAAGGAAATATCTTCGGATATTTCCTTTTTTTTATTTTTGAAAGTTACACTTAAAACCAGACTGTTTTAAAGGTAAAAATACTATAATTTATCCCACTCTTACACTTGTCATACTCAGTGACCCACCTATCAGCTCGTCATTGAATAGGCGAAGTTCTTCAGAAGAATCTTTTAATCCTAAAGTATAGATCAGAGGTAAATAATGATCTGGTGTTGGGACAGCATATTGTAAAAAAGTACCTTGTTTCTGATAGTCAATTATGTTTTGAAAATTACCATCTAGGAGCCAGTTGTTGGTTTTTTCCCTGGCTTCAATTGCCCAGTCCCAGCCCGCACCCACCGTATTGATGTTTTGCCAGTCGATCAATCTCAGATTGTGAACTATATTTCCGCTTCCGATAATTAGGATGCCTTTTTCCCGCAGTTTATTCAACCGTTTTGCGAGATCAAAATGATATTGCGGAGGTTGAGTGTAGTCGATACTCAATTGAATAACCGGGATGTTTGCATCAGGGTACATATGCTTAATTACAGACCATGCACCGTGATCTAATCCCCAATTGTGATCTTCTAATACCACCGAAGGAGCTAAAAGTTCAATAGTTTCTTTTGCCAATTCAGGACTTCCGGGAGCTGGATATTCCACATCAAACAGTGCTTTCGGAAAACCTCCAAAATCATGAATGGTTCTTGGCATATCCATAGCCGTTACGTATGTACCTTGAGTATACCAGTGAGCAGAAATACATAGAATAGCATTGGGAGCTGGAATTTCACTAGCTGATTTTCTGAACCCCTGAACAAACTGATTTTCTTCAATTGCATTCATGGGAGAACCATGACCCAGAAATAATACGGGCATTCTCTCTGTGTTATTGAAATGGTCACTGATGTTTTGTAAATCGTTGAGGTTCATAATGGGGTTTTTAAAAAAGAAAAAGGTTCAAGGTTTTTAGAAATCCCTGAACCTGATTATAAGTATTATGATACAATTATGCTTGCTTTACAAACTGTAGTTCACCAGCTACTTTTACCTCATCGCTCACCATTACACCTCCTGCTTCAAGAGCTGCATTCCAGTTTAAACCGAAGTCTTTTCTGTTGATTTTTCCTTCAAAAGAAAAACCAGCTTTTGTATTACCCCATGGGTCTTTATTGATACCCCCGAAATCTACATCCAAAGTTACAGGCTTTGTGATTCCATTGATCGTAAGATTTCCGGTTATATCTCCATTCAATGCCTGAGACTCAAACGTAATGGTTGGGTTTTGCTCAGCATTGAAAAATTCTTCAGACTTTAAATGGTTATCTCTGTCTACATTGTGTGTTGAAACAGAATTGGTTTGAATCGTTGCACTGGTTTTAGCATTAGAAAACGTATCATCATCAGCTTCGATTTCTGCATTGAAATTAGTGAAGCTTCCTTTAATACTGGAAATCATCATGTGTTTTACTTTGAAAGTAATTTCACTGTGTGCCGGGTCTAAATTCCATTTTGTTGCCATTGTGTTGTATTTTTTATTTGTTATTTATATTGCAAATGTACATGAAGGCTTAAGTAGAAACCATTGATATAGGATAAGAAATGAAGTTTCTTTTGGAGCTGTTTCCCGCTATCCATTTTTACTCCTCGCTCCAATTCTGTTCCATACCCTTGCTGCGGGGTAATCATTACTATCGGGGCTATTGTTATCTATCAAGATATTTTTCACAAAAAATAAATCCGATATCATGCTTGTGAATTGAACTTATAGAACTTTTTTTCTATTCTTATTCATAATCGTATTACTCCTTCATTAATTTCCATATTAAGGTAAGAAATTATTCACTTAACATGATTATATCATTTTATGAATGTTTTTAATTTAACATTTCTTAACGGCTGACTTTTATTTCTTATTTTTGATGGATTCAATTTTATATAATGAAATTACATAAGTTTACTTTACTGATGGTGGTTTTGGGCGGTTCTTTATATGCTCAGACCCAAAAATTTACAATGGCGGAGGCTGTAAATGGGCTAAGAACAAATCTGGCAGTTAAAAATATTTCTCAATTTTCATGGTCTGAAGATGGCAAATCATATATTCAGGCCGTAAAAGGTGGGTATTTAATTACGGATTTAAAAAACAATAAGCAGGATACCCTTATTTCATTGAATCAGCTAAACAAACAATTCTCTTCAAATAAGCTGAACGCGGTTCCACAGATTAAGTTTATCAATAATACCAATGCATATTTTAATGCCAATGACCAAATGTTCTGGGTGGAAAAATCCGGAAACGACTGGAAGGTAAAAAAGACTTCGGCACTGAATGAAAATGCTGCCAATGTAAAGGTTTTTGGGGATAATCAGACCGTGGCTTACACCGTAAAGAATAATCTTTATATTAACAGAAACGGAAAATCTGTTGCCGTAACCAATGATGCTGATGAAAATATCATTAACGGTCAGGCCGTTCACAGAAATGAATTTGGTATTGATACAGGAATTTTTCCAGCTCCTAATTCAGAATCTGTAGCTTTTTACAGAATGGATCAGACCATGGTTGCAGATTATCCCGTTATCGATTGGTCTGTAACTCCTGCGGTGAATCATAATATAAAATATCCTATGGCTGGGAATACCTCTCATCAGGTAAGTCTTGGTGTTTATAATATCAAAAATCAGTCTACAACTTTTTTAAAAATTGACGGAGAAAAAGATCAGTACTTAACAGCGGTTACCTGGAGCCCGGATTCTAAATATATTTTTGTGGCTGTTCTGAACCGGGGACAGAATCATATGAAAATGAATCAGTATGATGCCGAAAGCGGAAATCTTGTAAAAACATTATTTGAAGAAACAAATGATAAATATGTGGAACCTCAGCATCCGCTTGTGTTTTTTCCTAAATCCAACACTGATTTTATCTGGCAAAGTCAACGAACAGGATACAATCATTTATTTCATTTCAACTTGGAAAAAGGGTTGATTGCCCAGATTACAAAAGGAGATTGGTTGGTTACGGATATATTGGGCTTTAATGAAAAGAAAAAGGAAATATTTTTTGTTTCAACAAAAGAAACCCCTCTTGAAAGACATTTGTATAAGATCAACTGGACAAACTTTAAAATGCAGAGACTGGATGATGCGGAAGGAATGCATACAGGAATCCTGAGCAGTGATGGAAACTATGTATTTGATGTCTATACCAATGCCAATACACCCAGAGTAGGGAATATTATTAATACAGCCACTTTAAAATACAATAATGTTTTCACCTCTGAAAATACATTAAAGAACTATCAGCGCCCTGAAATCAAAAATGTGAATTTGAAAGCGGATGACGGAACTCCTTTATACGGAAAGATTATTCTTCCGACGAACTTTGATCCTAATAAAAAATATCCGGTGATTGTTTATTTATATAATGGTCCTCACCTACAGCTGATTACCAATTCTTTCCCGGCTTCAGGAAATCTTTGGTATGAATATATGGCACAAAACGGATATATTATTTTTACTATGGATGGAAGGGGATCTTCAAACCGGGGATTAAAATTTGAGCAGGCCGTGTTCAGAAATCTGGGGACTACTGAAATGAATGATCAGATGAAAGGAGTTAATTATCTGAAGTCGCTACCTTATGTAGATGCGGAAAGAATGGGGATACATGGATGGAGCTTTGGTGGATTTATGACTACAAGCTTTATGCTTCGTCAGCCTGACGTATTTAAAGTAGGAGTTGCAGGTGGGCCTGTTATCGATTGGAAGATGTATGAAATTATGTATGGTGAAAGATATATGGATACTCCGCAGGAAAATCCGGATGGATATGCAAAAGCAAACCTCTTGGACAAAGTCCAGAATCTGAAAGGTAAACTTCTTATGATCCATGGAGCACAAGATGATGTGGTAGTTTGGCAGCATTCTATTAAATTTATTAAATCTGCGGTAGATAACGGGGTTCAGCTTGATTACTTTGTATATCCTGGTCATCCTCATAATGTAATAGGAAAAGACAGGGTACATTTGATGCAAAAGATTACCGATTATTTTGATCAGAACCTGAAAAAATAATCAAATTAACATACTAAAAACCACTTATTACAGTAGAATGAACTTTGAAAAAGGTAAGAGGATTCATTTTCATACTTTCGATTCACTAAGGTTTCTATCTTTTTTGCTGGTCTTTATACAGCATGCTCCTGTTCCGGAGGGTAGTATTTTACGGTATTTTTCGAGAGGAGAAGTAGGAGTTTCTTTTTTCTTTGTATTAAGTGGTTTTCTGATTACGTACATTTTGATACTTGAAAAATTAAATAATCAGACAATTCCGCTTAAAAAATTTTTTAAAAGAAGAATCTTAAGGATATGGCCATTATATTATGCAATGGTCATATTTGCTTTTTGTACACCATATATCATTAATTTTTTTCACCTGCCTTTTTCAAATAAGGGATATGAACCCAATTGGCTCCTTACGATTACATTTCTTGAAAATTACAAAATGATGTCTACGGGGATGCTTGCCAATGTTTCTCCGTTGCCGGTGATCTGGTCTCTTTGTGTAGAAGAGCATTTTTATATCATTTGGGGATGCATTATGTATTTTATTTCTTTAAAAAATATTCCGAAGCTTATTGTAGTTTGCATCTTCATTTCTTTTGTATCAAGGATTATTTATCACATATTAGGTATCAGTTCACTGGATATATTTACCAACATCAGTTATTTTGCTTTTGGTGCTATTCCTGCCTATCTGTTTGTTTTTAAAAAGCATATCATTAGAAAATTGAGCATGATTCCTTCAATATATAAATATCTTTATTTTTTTATAGTTATTCTTGCCATAGCACTGCTTCCCGATATTATTTTCTTTAAACATATTCAGATAGGAATTATCATTTTTGGGATATTATTCTCTGTACTCATTTTATTTACATTAGGAGACCGGAATGTATTTAAAATCTCCGACCGTTCTATTTTTGGAAGACTTGGAAAGTATACTTATGGTCTTTATCTTATACATACAATTTGCCTGGTCTTATTCGATAGAATCGGGAAAAGATATGATCTAAGTAATTATACAGTAATAATATCGGCACTTCTTTTCACCATATTTCTGGCCTATCTCTCTTATCATCTTTTTGAAAAGCAGTTTCTGAAACTTAAAAAATCAGTTTAATTTATTTTCTCTGCTTTTCGATCTTACCATTGATCAATGTTTTTGATTTTTGATTCCTGTAATTTTGATGTAAATAAAAAAATACAATATGGAATTAGGAATTGGAATGTTTGGCGACTTAGCTTTTGACCAGACAACAGGAAAATATAAAGATGCAGGAGTAAAGATCAGAGAAATTCTTGAGCAGGTAAAACTAATGGATGAGGTAGGAATTGATGTTTTTGCCATGGGAGAGCATCACCGCCCGGATTATGCAGTATCATCTCCGGAAATGGTTCTGGCAGCAGCGGCAAGTATTACAAAAAATATTAAATTGGCTAGTGGTGTTACTGTTTTAAGTTCATCAGAACCTGTAAAAGTGTATGAAGATTTTTCAACATTGGATCTGATCTCTGACGGTAGGGCTGAAATATTTGTCGGAAGAGGAAGTTTTATAGAATCTTTTCCTCTTTATGGATATTCTCTTAATGACTATGATCAACTTTTCGATGAGAAATTGGAATTGTTATTAAAAATTAATTCTGAAGAGAATGTTACGTGGTCTGGAGAACTTCGTGCACCTATGCACAATCAGACTGTATATCCAAGGGCAAAGAATGGAGGAAAGCTTCCTATATGGAGAGCCGTGGGAGGAACTCCGCAATCGGTTCTAAGCGCAGCAAAATTAGGAATGCCATTAATTTTGGCTATTATTGGAGGAATGCCGATACAGTTTAAAAATCTCGTGGAATTTTACAAACAGGAATATCAAAAAGCAGGACATGATGTTTCCCAGATGCAGATTGCTATTCACTCTCATACTTTTGTGAGCGATGACCAAAAGGTTATTGATGGCTATTTTCATACTTACAAATCACAGATGGACAGAATAGGGGCATCGAGAGGATGGGCTCCCTATACCAAAGCACAATATGATGGTGGGAGAAGCAAAGAAGGAGCTTTATTTATTGGAAGCTCGGATGAGGTATATGATAAGATTGCTTATATGAAGGAGATTTTTGGTATCACCAGATTTGTGGGACATATGGATGTTGGGGATCCGGAGCATAACGTGATGATGAAATCAATAAAATTGTTTGGTAAGGAAGTGCTTCCGAAGGTCAAGCTATTATAAAAAGAAACTCCATTGAATTTTCAATGGAGTTTTTATTTTTTAGTCTAGGAATTTACAGAATTTGTTTTATAGTCATTCATAATTTCTGCCAGCTTTCCGGCAGACATTCCGTAAGTATCCGGAAAAGCTCCTGTCCTCGATTTTAGTTTGGAAATATCTATGTACTCAGAATCAAAATCAATCATTACCATATTGTTAATAAATATTCTTTTAGTAGAAAAGCCATTAATAACATGCCAGGGGATGAAAGTCGACCTGAATAATGATCTCATCTCAAATCCCTTTCGGTCAACCCTTAAATAAGAAGAATTAGGAATAAGCATGATGACATTCACAATTACACAAAGCCCGAAAAAGATAATATTAGCAAGCCCAATCCAAAGATTGGTGGTAACAATATAAAAGCCCATAATTACAAACAGTAAACTAATGATCAAAAGTATACTTTGCTTAAGCTTGCTGGGATAAAAAGTCACGGGAAGTTTCTCCATAATATTTCAAAAGTCAAATGTACTGCAAAAGGACTCAATAAACCTATATTTTAAAGCATTTCTATCAAACTTCCACGTTCCTCGTCTTTAACAATACTAAGTGATACCGGAATTTTTTCTTTAAGCTCTTCAACATGCGATATAATTCCAACAATCCTGTTTTCCTTTTGCAGTCCCATCAGTGTTTCAAAAACAATATTTACAGATTCCAGATCCTGGGTTCCAAAACCTTCATCTATAAAAAAGAAATTTTTATCAGCTTTTGTAGTAGCCTGTACACTTTCCGCCAATGCCAGTGCCAGGCTCAGAGATACCTGAAAAGCCTGTCCGCCGGATAAAGTTTTTACACTTCTCGATTTACCCTCGTTTAAATAATCAATAATTTCAAAATCATTGTTGTCATTAAGCTGCAAGCTTAGTTGATTTCTGGTCATTCTGTGGAACCTTACATTGGCATGATCACAAAGCTGTCTAAGATAGATGGAGGAAACATATTGAACAAATCCGGCTCCTTTAAACAGATTGGTCATTATTTTTAGATTATCGGACCGCTTTTGGAGTTCACTCAGGTTTTTAAGTAATGTCTCCTTTTTCTTATATTCTTTTTCCAGTCTTTCAATTTCGGAAGTTACTTTTACAACAGAATCATTAGCTTCCTTTAATTGCAGTTCAATGTCTTTAAATTGTTTCTCGGCAGCTTCAAATACCTCCTGATCATAAGAAAAATCCTTCAGCTTGATCTCCAGCTCTTGTATACCGTTTTTTAATGTTTCAAACTGAATACGGAATTGTTGGATTTGAGTCCTTGTTTTATGAACATCAATTTCGATCATCAAAATATTTTGGACGTCAGTAAGCAAACCAAAGCCTTGTTGCTGTAAAGCAACTTGTAATGCCTCTTCATTTAAGGATGTTTCTTTTGTTAATTCAGAAATTCGGATTTTTAATTGGCTCGCAATCGCTTTTTCTTCCGCGAGTCTGGGGACGATTTCTTTTTCCCGGTTGATTAAGGCTTGATATTCTTTTTCAACTGTCAGATTGGATTCAATTAATTTTTGGTGAAGCTTCATAACTTCTAAATGAGATTTATCCCGATAATCATTCCAGTCCAGACTCTTCAGATTGGATTGGTTCGTTCTGATCTGCTCCTCCTTCTTAGCCTCTTCTAGTTTGAATTCATCTAAAGCTTTTTTATATTTTTCAAGGATTTCCTGCTCTTTTTCAAAGGTTGTCCTTTCGTGTAAGATCTTCTGGTTAATTTCTTCAATTTGCTTTTCTATGGCAAAGGATTGTTGCCGTTTAAATTCGAAATCAGTTTCACGATCAGCACTAAATTCGTTCCATATGAATCTTTGAACATGGAGTTGACTTTCCTTTTGAAGCAGATCGAAAGATTCCTGTTCCGCCTTCAGCTGATCTTCAAAGATCTTTTTTCTATCCAGAATCTTCTCAATTTCTGCTATTTCTTTTTGGATTTTGGAAATAGCATGATCATTTAATTGAATTTCTTCCTGAACTTCATTAAGCTCAGTATCTACATAATGAAATTCGATAATATGAGGATGTTCCAGAGAGCCACAAAGAGGGCAGCTCTCCCCATCATGGAGCTTTGTTGCAAAACGGGATAATTCTTTCTGAATCTTCAGGTGATCCAGTTTTTGCTGCAGATTTTTCCTTTTATTTTCTAAATTTTCTGTTTTGAGTTGGAAATCTTCTCTGAAATTTTCAGTATCAATTTTGTAAACTTTCAGATCATTAAGGATCTTAGAGATCAAATCCTGTTGATCCATCAGTTTTTGGCTTTGTTTCTGTTGCAGCTCTCTCAGGTTTCTGTTCTGGACAAACCAATTTCCGACGCTGACTAATACATTAGCCTCGATCTTTTGAGGCTTCAGCCTATCAGCTTCTTTAGTAAGGGTATTTATTGCTGACTGTCCAAGCTTTTGTTTCTCCTCAACTTCGAGAACTTTTTTAGCACCCTTTTGTGTTCTTTCCCGAAGTGTCTTAATTTCTTCGGAAAATTGTAGCATCCGTAAGATAAGGCCAAGATCATTTTCCTGGATTTTTGATTGATCTAAAGCATCAAATTGAGGTTGAAGAGCAACAAGCTTTTCTTTGATAAGGTTAAAGCTTTTTTCCGTTTCTTCAACAGACTTTGTCCGGATTTCCAACTCCTTTTGTCTCTCAGAAATTTCACCGGAAAGCTTCTTCTTTTCATTCAGTAAAGGATCGAAAATACGAAAGGTTGTATCATAAAGATCTGTTTTCTTTTCCAGCTCATCAATTTTTACTTTCTCAGTTGAAATCTTTTCAAAATCTTCTTTTTTTTGACGTAAGTTTTCGAAGTCTGTTTTTAAAATTTTTAGCTGTTGATATTTTTCAGAAACTTGCAGGTGCTCTTTTTTTACGTCACTGAATTTTTGTTGTTCTGTTTTAAGATTTTCTTTTTGTAAACGTATGTGTTCCTCATCAATTTCCTCAAATCCTTTCAATTCACCCTGAAGCTGATCTAGTTCGGACCTGTTTTTGGCATTTAAATTCGAAACATTGTTTTGCAGGTCAAACCTTTGAAGATTGAAAATCTCTTTCATCATATTGGTTCTGTCTGCAGCACCTAATTCAAGGAACTCTTTAAACTGACCCTGAGGGATAATGATGGTTCTTTTAAAATTGGGATAGCTTAATCCGATAACTTTTTCCGCATCAGAATGATCGAGAGGGATCCATTTTCCATCTTTGTTTTCATAAAAAGTAACTGAAGAGGGTTTTACATCTTCAAATTTTTTTGAATTTCTTTTAAAATCCCTGGTTGCACGAAATAACTTATTTTCATGGTTGACGAAATCGAATGCTATATAAGAACTGTTGGATTTGAGATTCATCATATTGTAAGCTCGCCTATCCCGCATATTCAATCGTTCTGTTTCTCCATACAGAGCAAAAGAAATAGCTTCCAGTATCGATGATTTTCCGGAACCCACCGAACCAAAAATTCCAAACAACCCGGCTTCTGTAAGGTTGGCAAAATTAATGGTCTGACGCTCCTGATAGGAATAGAGTCCTTCTATTGTTAGTTGAATTGGAATCATGACTGGGAATTTAAGATTTCGTTAAACAGGTTCATTAGTTCTTCATTAGCTTCCTGGCCAGCATTTTTAGACCTGAAATAATCTTTGAATAAAGTTTGTATATCCTGATTGAGATTAATTTCGTGCGGTTGGCTTTCACTAAAATCCTGATTTTTTACTTTAGGGATTAAGTGGATGATCCCTTGATGAGATTGGTAAATACGTTTTCTGTCCTCCGCCTTTAAAAAAGTATCGCTTTCCAGGGTTAATTCGATCAGCATATCGGGATTTTCAAGCAACCATGAAACCGTCTTTTCGACAGAATCAAAAACCTTTCTTACCAATGGCTTGCCGGTTTTTAAAGCGATTCTTTCATAAGAAACCTCTTTACCCGGTTCTGCTTCGATGATATTTACATATTTTGTTTGCCCTGCTTCACTAAAACTATAGCATAAAGGTGAAGAAGAATAAACAACAGGTTTTTCTTTTGTTCCGATATTTTGAAAATTGTGTAGATGTCCTAAGGCCGTATATTGAATCTGGTCAGGAATAATATCTGAATAGATGAGGT
Source organism: Chryseobacterium sp. Chry.R1 (assembly GCF_039645525.1). NCBI lineage: Bacteria > Pseudomonadati > Bacteroidota > Flavobacteriia > Flavobacteriales > Weeksellaceae > Chryseobacterium > Chryseobacterium sp. Chry.R1. Next base: position 339,860 of record NZ_CP151793.1, on the reverse strand, counting down.
CCGCGGCACCAATTTTAATGGGTTTCTCACCTTCGGGCTCTTCCAGAAGTTCTGCACCTCTTTTATTCATGTATAAATGAGCGCATAAAATATTAACACCATTCTCATCGCAAAATTCTTCTGCGAGCTTTTTCCAGCTTTCCGCTAAAATTTTATTAAGTTCTTCCTCTTTATTTTCACCAAAATATTCTTTTAACCGGATCTCATTGGCATAGGGAGTATGCATGATCCGAACAGGAAAGCTTATGTCCTTTAGGTGTAATTCAATCAATCCTTCAGCTGAATTTGAAATTTTAAAATTTTCTAATTCAAAGGGAGTTACTTTAGCCTTTGGATGACCTATTAAAATAATTCCACATTCTCTTGCAAGTGGATCCGGTGCATCAATTAAATTCGGAGAATCATGATTTCCAGAGATCGCAACGACCGGGCGCTTTCCATTTAATGATAAACGTTTTAAAGTCTTGTAAAACAACTCGACTGCTTCAACACTTGGGTTAAAATTGTCAAAAAGATCTCCGGCAACAATTATGAGATCTACTTTTTGGGCATCAGCTATCTGAACAATCTCATCCATTACCTGAACTTGTTCTTCCAGACGTGAAAACCGATCCAGACGTTTTCCTAAATGCCAGTCGGCAGTATGCAGAATTTTCATATCTCAAATGTAAGAAACAAAAAAGGGAAAGAGAAATTTAGAAAGAAATTCTATAATTTGAACAGGTTGATCTTACTTTTTTAGTAGAGGGGGCTGATTACAAAATTATTTCTATTGTAAATTATGTCCCCGAATTAATGATTCATATAAAAGGTAGGTCAGGAATCCTCTTTCAAAATCTCACAGTATTATTAGTACTTTTGTAAAAAAAAGATGGAACAATCCAAAGACCCGCTGCACGGAAAAAGACTGGATACAATTCTGGAAGAACTTGTGGAATATTATAACGGATTTGAGAAGCTTGGGGAACAAATTAACATCAAATGTTTTACGGATAATCCGAGTATCAGCTCTTCTCTGAAGTTTTTAAGAAAAACGGACTGGGCAAGAGCTAAAGTTGAAAGTCTGTATCTCTTTGTATTGAGGCAGAAAAAAAGGGATCAGACAAGGAATAAAAACTAGAAAAACTCAATATGGATTGAAGATTTTCTCAGTACTTTTTCTGTAAATCAAAAGTAGTATATTTGTGCTGTTAATCGTGAAAGGACTCACGAAAAAAAGATAAAAATATGACAATCGAAAACAATCATGTTGTAGCTGTAAGTTATATACTTCACACTATCGAAGAAGACGGAAGTAAAATTCTTGTAGAAGAAACAACAGCAGAAAACCCACTTACATTTTTACACGGTGTAGGAATGATGATTCCAAAATTTGAACAAAATATCCTTGGTTTGAAAGCTGGTGATAAAGTATCCTTTACTATTCTTCCTGAAGAAGCTTATGGTGAAAGACAACCGGATGCCATTGCACAATTACCGATTGACATGTTTAAAGAATCCGGTGTACCTCCTGTAGGAGCTATTTTACCTTTGTCCGATAATCAAGGGAATAATTTTCAGGCATTGGTAGTAGAAGTTACTCCAGATGTTGTAATTGCAGATCTTAACCACCCTATGGCTGGAAAAGTATTAGATTTTCAAGTGGAAATTTTAAATACACGTCCAGCTACGGAAGAAGAGTTATCACATGGCCATTCTCATGGGATCGACGGAACAGATGTTCACTAAAAAATAAAAATGTCCGATTTTTCGGACATTTTTTTTATAATCAGTTCAGCTAAGTATTTTTAATCTAAAAATTCTCCGGAAACATAGTACCATCGATCGTGCATTTTCTGGAAAACAGAAAATTCATGATGAACTTGTGGATTTCCATCCTGATCAATGTAGTGGGCTTTAAATTCTACATGGTTTAAAGCAGGTGTCCGGATAATTTCAAGTTGTATCCATTCATTAATCTCTCCCCATTCCTGCAGATCTTTTTTATTGTGGTATTTACGTTTTCCGGGTAGAGTAGTTTCCATCAGATATTCACCATTTGGGATTGCAAAAGCCGAAAATCTGGAGCGCATTAATGCTTCAGCAGTTGGAGCATGCTTCTCTCCGGTGTGATAGGGTTTGCAACATTCAGCGTATAATTTACCCGAACAACATGGACAATTCATTTTTCAATTTTTTAAAATACAAAAATCACGATTTTTTATCATAATACCACAAATTTTACATTATGTATTTTACAAATAAAAAGCATTCAAATTAATGAATGCTTTTCAATTATTATTTAATAAACCCTCTGTTTCTCAATAAAGGTTTTATATCCGGATCATGTCCTGTAAAATCTCTGAATGCCTGGTTCAGGTCTACAGAGTTTCCTACAGAAAGAATGTATTTCCTGAAACGGTCTCCATTTTCTCTTGTTAAGCCGCCATTATTTTTGATCCATTCCCAGGCATCATTATCTAATGTTTCAGACCATAAATAAGCATAATATCCCGCTGAATATCCACCACCCCAGATGTGCGCAAAATAAGGTGTATGATATCTCGGTGGAACAGTAGCCAGATTAAATCCATGCTTGGCAAGGGATTGTTTTTCAAACTCCAGGACAGGAATAAGCTGACTTTCATTTGTTACTGTGTGCCAATCCATATCCAGTTCTGCTGCCGAAACCAATTCGGTAGTCATGTACCCCTGATTAAAAGTTCCCGCTTTTTTGATCTTATCAACCAATGCTTGTGGGATAGGTTGCTTAGTTTCATAATGAAGGGCATAGTTTTTCAGAATAACAGGATCCAGAGCCCAATGTTCATTAATCTGTGAAGGAAATTCTACAAAATCTCTAGGGACATTAGTTCCGGAAAGAGAAGGGTACTTCTGGCTTGCAAACATTCCGTGTATTGAATGTCCGAATTCATGGAACATGGTAGAAACATCATCATAACTGATCAATGAAGGTTTACCGGGTGCCGGTTTCTGGTAATTGTAGCAATTTACAATCACAGGTTTTGTTCCTAAAAGGTAAGATTGCTCAACAAAGTTACTCATCCACGCACCTCCGTTTTTAGAATCTCTTGTGTAAAAATCAAGATAATAAATGGCAATTGATTTGCCGTCGTGGTCAAAAACCTCATATGTTACGACATCAGGATGATAGGTTGGGAGGTCAGTTCTTTTTTTGAACGTAAGCCCATAGAACTTTTCGGCAGCATAAAAAACTCCTTTTTCTAAAACTGTGGTTACTTCAAAATAAGGTTTGATTTGATTTTCATCCAGATCAAATTTTGCTTTTCTTACCTGTTCTGCATAGAAATTCCAATCCCAAGGCTCTACTTTAAAGCCTCCTTTTTGCTGATCGATAAGGTCCTGGATATCTTTTGCTTCACGTCTTGCAGTTTCTACTGCTGGAGTTGCAATCTGATTCATCAGTTTAGTAGCTGCTTCCGGCGTTTTAGCCATCTGATCCTGGAGTTTCCATTCTGCAAAGCTTTTTTTACCAAGGATCTGGGCTTTTTTAAGTCTTAGTTTAGCTAGTTTTTCAATAGTTTCCCTTGTGTCATTGGCATCTCCTTTTTCAGCTCTCAACCATGAAGCCTTGAATAGTTTTTCACGGGTAGCTCTGTTTTTAAGATTCTGTAATAGCGGTTGTTGTGTTGTATTTTGTAATGCTAATAAATACTTGCCGGGTTGTCCTGCTGTTTTTGCATCCGCTGCTGCTGCTTCAATTTCATCAGCAGAAAGGCCATCAAGTTCCTTTGCGTCCGAGAAGAAAACACCTCCCTGCTTTCTTGCTTCCAGTAATTTATTGGAGTATTGAGTGGAAAGCGAGGCCAGTTCCTGGTTTACCTGTTTTAATTTTTCTTTATCCGCCGCAGAAAGATTAGCACCAGCGATCTCAAAATTCTGCTTATAATATTGTAATAATCTCTTACTTTCAGAATCTAAACCATCCTCTTTAATAGATTGTATTCTTTTGTAAAGATTGTCATTAAGATACATTTTATCAGAGTGCGCTGCAAAAACCGGGGCGTATTCTTCATCCAGTGATTGTAATGTGGGATTCGTATTTGCGCTTGTTAAATTCGAAAATACAATCAGGGCTCTTTTTAATACCTCCCCGCTTTTCTCCAAAGCGACAATTGTATTTTCAAAAGTAGGCGTTGCCGGATTGTTTGCAATTTTAACAATTTCAGCATCATGCTGTTTTAATCCAAAATCAAAAGCAGGTTTAAAATCTTCATTCTTAATCTTATCAAATTCCGGAGCTTCGTACTGAAGCTTACTTTTTTTCATAAATGGATTTGAAGAAAGAGAAGAATCTGGTACAGGAACTTCCTGTTGAGTATCGGTTTTTTTCATTGTAGTACAAGAGTAGTTAAATGCCAAGGCAGAAATTAATAATACCGATGAAATATTTTTCATAAAATTACTTATTATTGAAGCATAAAGATATTAAAAACTAAACTATAATAGCTGCTTTCCGGTAAAGTCTTTCCTGAAAATAACATGGTCGCAGAATTTAAATCAAAAATATAAGATTTTACCTTTGGTCAGTTTTAGGAATGTAATTAACTAAACAGTTGTAATATTTTTTATACTTTAGTTGTTATTAATATAAAAGAATACCAAAACTTAAATTAAAAAATTAATACATATGAAAACGACGACTCTTTTTATTTTTTCAACTTTAATAGCAGTGTCTGCATGTAATGAAAAATATGACAGGAAAAACAAGGAAAAAAGTGATTGGGTTTCAAAGGTAGTGGACAAAGGAAGCGGCCCTATCAGAGAGAAAGAATTTAAAGGCGAGTTCGATGAAATTGAGGTTTCTCAGGCTATTGATGCTGAGATTATAAAATCTGAAACTGAAAGAGTAGTGATCTCTGCACCAGAGAATCTTATTGATGAAATCCTTGTAGATAATACGGGTGGGAAACTTCATATCCATTATAAACCGGGAATCAGAGTGATGAATCAAAATAATGTTACCGCTAAAATTTATGCCAAGGATTTTACCAAGCTTGACGCAAATTCTGCCGGAAAAATCACAGTTAAAGATAAATTTACCCAGGAGAAAACGGATATAGAAATTTCCAGCGCGGGAAGTGTTACCGGAGATCTGGAAGCGAATAATTTTGAAATTTCAGCGGGTAGCAGCAGTAGTTTTGAAGGAAAAATCTGGGCTATTGACTTAGAAATTGATGCTTCTTCAGCTGCAAGCATCTCATTAACGGGGAAATCTAAAAATGCAAATATTACATCCTCTTCAGGAAGCAGCGTATCTGCAGAGCAGGTTCTTGCAGAAAATGTAAAAGCAGAAGCTTCCAGCGGAGCAAGCGTAGAGATAAGCGCTACATCCAAAATAGATGCTAATGCGTCTTCAGGCGGAAGTATCGATGTTCACAAAAAAGGAAATGTAACTTCTGTAAATAAAGAAGAGAGTAGTGGAGGAAGCGTTAATATACACTAGGTATTAATCTTCAGTATCCTCTTCTTCTTCAACGGATGAGGCACCTTCCCAATCTTTATTATCGAAACTAAGATTATCAAATGCCAATAGCTCCTCCTCTCTTTGGAGGAGTTCTTTTGTCGTAAACAGGAGCAGTTCATCTTCTTCTTTTATTTTTGCCAGCCTTCTGATAGATGCTTTATCTATGGCCATAAATCTCTGTCCGAGACGTCTGGCAGCATATTTTCTCATGCCTGTTTCATGAAGAACGTCTATAGCCATGTCTACAGCTGTGCCCAATGTTTCTCTGTAAATTTTATCAACACCTTTATTGAGATAGCTGTATGCATCAATTCTGTTTTTAGCTCTTACAAAAATTTTCACATCGGGATAATGCTCCCGGACAAGATCAGCAATAAACATATTATCATTAGGATCATCAAGGCAAAGGACCAGTATCTCGGCATCTTCAATTCCTGCTGCACGTAAAATCGGAATACGGGTTGCATCACCATAATAGACCTTAAAGCCATAGCTACGCAACAATTTCACCCGATCAGAATCTCTGTCCAAAACAGTCGCTGAAATCTTATTGGCTTTTAAAAGCCGTCCTACCGTACTTCCAAAGTGGCCGAACCCAACAATAATAATTTTCTTTTGTGCAACATCGCTCCCCAGAATATCAAAATCGTGATCAGTATCCGGTTCTTCTTTGATAAATTTAGGTGTGAAAAATTTGTCATTTACAATCAGAAGAAAAGGAGTAATACACATTGTAATGGCTGTTACTGCCATAAGTTGGTCATTTAATTCAGGACCGAGTAGGTAAAGATCAGATGCGTAATTTATAAGGACAAAAGCAAACTCTCCGACCTGAGAAAGGGCAAACGCATAAAACAGACTTTGAGGAGTGTCTATTTTAAAGAATTTTCCGATAGCATAGAGAACTATAAACTTTACGATCAAAACTGCAAAAACAGTACTGAATATAAATAAAGGATCATCCTGGATGATATTGAAATTCATCGTTGATCCTACACTGACAAAGAAAACCGCGAGCAATAAACCTTTAAAAGGGTCGATCTGTGCTTCCAGTTCATGTCTGAATTCACTGTTTGCAAGCATGACGCCTGCAAGGAAAGCACCCAATGCCGGAGACAGACCAATGGCAACCATAAGTTCGGCAACTCCGATAACAAGAAATAGGGAAGAGGCTGTTAACAATTCGGTCATTCCGGATTTCGAAACATATCTTAAGAAAGGAACAAATACATACCTTCCCAACAGAATAAGGATTGCTACTCCAAAAAGTACCGTTGCAGCCTGTAGCCACTCAGGAAGTTTCTGAATAATCACCTGTATTTCATTGTTATGGTTTCTTGGTTTATAATGTGCTATTACAGGCAGTATGGCCAGAATGGGAATTACAGCAATATCCTGAAATAATAAAGTGGAGAAAGAGGCTTCTCCTGCTGTTGTTTTGAGGTTGTTCTTTTCCTGTAAGGTCTGCAATACAATAGCAGTAGATGACAAAGCGAAACACATTGCTACAGCAGTAGCCTGGTCTGCTCTCCATCCAACACTGATGAAAACCAGAATGAGCAGGGAGATGGTGAGAACCATTTGGGTTAATCCCAATCCTATAATCTTTTTCCGCATTTCCCAGAACTTCCTGGGTTCCAGTTCTAATCCTACTAAAAATAAAAGCATGATTACGCCAAACTCACTCGCATGCATGATATCATTGACATTCTTGCCTGTGAGCTTAAGTACGTAAGGGCCAATAATGATTCCTCCTGCAATATATCCAATGACGGAGCTTAACCCAAATTTCCTGGCAAGTGGAACCATAATAATGGCTACACCCAGAAAAAGTAACGTGTTAATTGCTAAAGAAGATTCCATATATTATTTCATTGATTCAATAGTTCCATAAACTCTTTTTTATGAAGAATAATTTCCTTTTTCGTAAGCTTATTGGCTTCATAAACGATTTTAATATTTTTGATATTGGCTTTAAAAACATTTAAAGAAACAATTAATCCACTGATCAGCTCGTCAATCGTGTACTGATATGTTCCTGTTTTGGTAAAAGACCGTTCTTTCCCTCCTGTTGTTACCAGAATATATACTTCTTTGCCTTCAAGGGGATTATATTCCCCTTCTTTAAGCCAGTCGCGATCAAAAACCTCATCAATCCATAATCTTAACAAAGGAGGCATTCCAAACCAGATAATGGGAAACTGAAAAATAAAACGGTCATAATTTTTCAGCCGTTTTCTTTCTCTAAAGGCAGCAATGTGAAAATCCGGATAATCTTCATAAAGATCACGAAGCGTGAAATGCTGATGACGAACATAGAAATTGATAAGCTCTACATTCGAGTTTGAATGTTCCAGATAAGGATGTGCAAAAACCACCAATGTCTTTTTCATAATCCTGTTTTCAGTAAATATATTAAAAAATTAATAGAAAAACGATAGTTTTTAAGAGGTTTTGTTAATTTATTAATACAAAAACTTAAATTTTTTATTAAAATAAAGCAATAAAATGTTCTTATTTTAGTGTTTTAAATAAAAAAAATCAGTCATTATATGGCTGATTTTATATTTTGTTAATGTGTATGTTACCATCCTCCGGATGCACCTCCTCCGCCAAAACTTCCACCTCCTCCGAAGCCGCCAAATCCACCTCCTCCGGAACTTCCGCCACCAAAGCCTCCACCGCCGAAGCTCCCTGGGAAAGGGAAGAATCCGCCAGGGTAATTTCTGCGTCCTCTTCTGTTCAGGATTACATCGTCATCATCATTATTTCCGCCCCCACCTCCTCGGTTCCCGAACAGAATAGCCAGAATAATAAATATAACGAAAGCAATGATAAGAACTCTCAATGCCTTTCCATTTCCTTCCCCTGTTGTTGGTTCATTTACAGGCTTAAATTTCCCCTGAACGGCTTCCATAATGGCCGAAGTACCACGGTTTATGCCTTCATACCACAATCCTTGCCTGAAGTTAGGAGTTACAATATAATCCAGTATTTGTCCGGAAACTGAGGCGGTAAGGTATTGTTCTACTGCTCTTCCCTGCTGTATAGACATCGTCCTGTCCTGAGTTGCTATAAGAAAAACAATTCCATTATCTACCCCTTGCTTTCCGATTCCCCATTTTTCACCAAACATTGTTGCCAGAAAATTGACATCTTCTCCTTTTGTACTTGGAATAATAATCACCTCAATTTCCGTAGATGTCGAATCTGCGAATTTGATCAGCTTATTATTAAGATCATCTTTTTCCTGTTGTGAAAGAAGGTTAGCTTCATCATATACAGGATATAAAACAGCTGGTTTTTTAGGAATGGTATATTGTGCTGATACAAAAGTGTAAAAGCAGATCAATAGAAATGAAAATACTGATTTAAGAGAACGTAATTTCATTGGGGAGTTCATTGGGATTTTCTCCTTCTACAGGAAAATATTTTTTTAATTCAATACCAGTCTCGAGAATGGCACTCTTCAAAGCTTTGTAATAATTTCCTTTGGCAAATTCAGAAGTTATATAGTCATGCAGGTGATCCCAGAAATACTGATGTACTTTTTCATGAATTCCCGTATCACCAATAATGGTAAGGTATTTTTGTTCAAAATTAACATGGAAAAGTACTGCATTTCTATGCGTGGTTTTGTGCATACCAAGCTTTTTAAAAACTTCCAGCGCTGTTTGGGCATGCTGGGTTTCCGTATGGGAATCTATATGCACTCTGATCTCACCTGTAGAATTCTCTTCCGCAGACTGAATAGCTTCCACCAGGGAAGCTATTTGTTGATTTGTCAGGAAATTGCTCATTATTCAGAGAAAACTTCTGGTGCTTTATTAGCTCCGGCTTCTGCTTTGAAATAAGGTTTTTCTTTAAAGTTTGTAAAATTCGCCAAAATATTATTTGGGAAAGTTTTTATCGTAGTGTTATAATCTTTCGCAGCATCATTGAAATAAACCGTTTCAGATCTGATACTGTTTTCAATTGCGGTGTATTCTCTTTGGAAATTGATGTACTGCTGATCAGCCTTTAAATTAGGATATGATTCTACCACAGCCATTAATCTGCTTAAAGCTCCTGATAATTCTCCCTGTGCAGCCTGAAACTTCGCAAGGTCAGCTTCTGTCATATTGGTAGGATCAATATTTATAGAGGTTGCTTTCGAACGGGCCTCTATTACTTTGGTTAAAGTTTCCTGTTCAAATTTAGAATATGATTTTACCGTTCTTTCGAGGTTAGGAATCAGGTTGGCTCTTTTCTGATAAACAGTCTCTACATTAGACCATTTGCTGTCAACATTCTGTTCTTTTGTTACGAAATTATTATATCCGCTTTTTCCCCAGAAGAAGATTACGGCAACAATGATAAGGAGAGCAATGCCAATAGTTCCGGCGCTCAAACAGCCTTTATTTTTCATAGTTTATTTTTTTAAATTTTTTGTGCTAATCAAATATACAAATTATGTGCTAATTTTGTGGAAAATTATTTGAATGACAACAATTGTGGTAGCAATGGGGGAGAAAAATGAAATTGGTTTTAATAATCAGTTACTCTGGCATCTTCCGAAAGATTTAAAACATTTTAAAGATATAACTTCCGGACATCCGGTAATCATGGGAAGAAAAACCTATGAAAGCATCGGGAAGCCACTTCCTAACCGTACCAATATTGTTATTTCAAGAAAAAAAGATTGGTTTGAAGAAGGAATCCTGATCGTGGGCAGTATCAAGGAGGCTGTAAAATTTGCCAAGAAAATTGATGAGGAGATCTTTATAATAGGCGGAGGAAACATATATGAACAGACGATGGATGTTGTGGACAAGCTTGAAGTAACTTTAGTAAAAGCAGATCTTGAAGCGGATACCTTTTTTCCAAAAATAGATGGTAAAATCTGGGCAAAAACAAATGAAATTTGCCATGAAAAGGATGAAAAGAACCCGTATGATTTCTGTTTTCAAACGTTTGAGAGGATTAAAAGTAAACAGGAGTAGAATTCTGACGGCTAAGTTCTAGCTTCTAACCTCTAAATTTTTTATCTTTGCACTTCTAAAATTGAATAATGAATAAATACATAAAAATTGTAATCGCAGCTCTTCTTATATTGGGTGGACTTGCCATGATGATTTTCACAAGAAATTTAGGTTGGGGAATTGTAATCTTTCTTCTTTCAGCTTTGCCGATCTTTCTTTTCTTTAAAAATGAATATATCCTTTTGGCTTTCTGGCAATTGAGAAAACAGAATATGGAAAAAGCTGTAACTTATTTAGACCATATCAGGAACTATCAGACACAGCTTCATAAATCTCAATATGGTTATTTCCATTATCTGCAGGGATTAACTCTGGCTCAGGAACATCCTACCAAAGTTGAGCCTTTAATGAGGAAAGCACTTGAGTACGGTTTAAATATGAAACATGACAGAGCAATGGCTACTTTAAATCTTGCTGCTTCTGCCATTTCTAAAGGAAGAAAACAGGAAGGACAGAAATTATTGGAAGAAGCTAAAAGATTGGATAGTGCAGGAATGATGACAGATCAGATCAAAATGATGAAAGATCAGTTGAAGATGCCGACAATGCAGAAACATATGCATAACCCTAATATGAGACAAAGAGGAGGGAAAATAAGATAATCGATTCCTTACCATAAAAAATAAAGGCAGAAAGTTTACTTTCTGCCTTTTTATATTGTTTTGTATGATCTACATTTCCGAATTGTGGTCATATCCGTAGAACTTAGGCATCTGCCAGTGGTATTTTACCGCCAGTGTACGGATCACCACTATCAGAAGGATCGTAAAAATCTGGATAAAAGTGTAGGAAAGATTAGAATATTTTGTCATCAGTAAGAAAGCAGTTCCGCCAAAAATACAGGCTGTAGCATAAATTTCTTTTCTGAAGATCAGAGGTATCCTGTTGAGTAAAATATCCCGGATAATCCCTCCGAAACAACCTGTAATAGTTCCGAGTCCGATGCATATCAAAGGATGGATGTCTGCATTTAAACCTTTCTGGATACCTATAATGGTAAATAAGCCGAGTCCCAGGCTATCAAAAATAAATAAGGTAACCTGAAAGTTTTTTTCAAAAGATTTAAAGACCATCGTAAATATGCTCGTCATAATAATAACAGCGCAGGTCAGTAAATCATGCATCCAGAATACCGGAATATCCAGAAGCAGATCCCTAACAGTTCCTCCTCCCACTGAAGTTACGAAAGCTATAATGAGAACTCCAAAAGGATCAAGTCGTTTTTGCATAGCAGCAAAGCTTCCCGACATCGAGAAGGAAATTGTCCCCAATACTTCTATGGCAAAATTGAACTGTTCGTGCATATATTTTGAATGATAGCTGATAATAGATTGATGGTTCTTCCATAAGCAAATCCTTTACCATTTATCACTGATCAACCATTATTTATTTTTTTGTCTTCTCTACTCTTACCGCTTCAGGAACCAGAAGTTCATACTCTCCGTTGTGGTTGATGATTTCCCTTACAATGCTGCTGCTGATAAAAGATTTTCCTGATGAAGTTAATAAAAATACAGTTTCAAGCTTCTTATGGGCCAAAGTTCGGTTGGTATGGGCAATTGCTTTTTCAAATTCAAAGTCTGCAGGATTTCTTAATCCGCGGATTATGTATTGTGCATTTTTTTCAAAACAATAATCAACAGTAAGGCCTTCAAAATAGTCAACCTCTACGTTGGGAAATTCTGCAACAGAATTCTGGATAAATTCCATTCTTTTTTCAAGCGGGAACATGTATTTCTTTTGGGAATTCTGTCCGATGGCAATAATTAATTTATCAAAAAGGGGAGCAGCTCTTTCTATAATGTCATAGTGACCTAGAGTAATAGGATCGAATGATCCCGGAAAAACAGCAATTTTCATAATTAGTTTGGTTTTTTCGCTAATGCTTTTTCAACTTCATTTCCACAAAGATCCATTATGGATATACCGTAATGTTTTGCCTGCTGTGGTAGAATACTTGCCGGAGAAAATCCCGGGTTTGTATTCATTTCGAGCATATAAGGAATGCCGTCCATCAATATATATTCACTGCGTGAAAAACCACTCATTCCTAAAGAGTCATAAGCCTTTTTTGAAATTTCTTCAACTCTTTTTGTTGTTTCTTCGTCAATTCTTGCAGGGGTTATTTCTTCTGAAGCACCTTCGTACTTGGCTTCATAATCGAAGAATTCATTGGTAGGAACAATTTCTGTTATTCCCAAAACAATTGTCTCTCCTTTAAAATCAATTACCCCTACAGATACTTCCATTCCATCCAGGAAGCTTTCTATTAAAATTTCATGATCTTCCTTAAATGCAACTTCTGTCGCCGGAAGTAATTCGGACTTTTCTTTTACTTTAGTAATCCCTAATGATGAACCGGATTGGTTAGGCTTTACAAATAGGGGAAGACCAAGATAGTCTACTATTTCATCAACATTGATATTTTCACCCTTTCTCAGATAAATACTTTTTGCTGATGGGATACCATATTTGGACAGAACTGCTAAAGTGTCCTTTTTATTAAAAGTTAAGGCACTCTGATAAAAATCACAACCCGTATAAGTTTGCCCTATAGCATCCCAGTAGGCCTGAAGTATGCCGTTCTCACCAGGTGTTCCGTGAATGATATTAAAGCATACATCAAACTTCAATTGTTCATTATCTTCCAATGTTACAGAGAAGTCTCCTTTATTGATCGGATATTCCTTTTCGTTCTGATCCAGAAAATACCACTTATCCTTTAAAACAACTACTTTATATACATCATACAGATTCCTGTCCAACGAATCATAAATTAATTGACCGCTTTTCAGGGAAACTACGTATTCATCAGAATATCCGCCCATAACTACGGCAACACTTTTTTTGCTCATAACCAAATAGTATCAATTAAGGCAAATTTAATCATTTTATGTAATGCAACAGGTGAAAATCCGAAATTTTGAAACCAAATATGAAATGTGATAAATAAAAAGTACATTCTAAAATTATTAGCTATATTTGCCATTATAATTAAAGTATTTTTAAGTATGCTTAAATCACTTTTCAACTGGAAAGTTTTACTGAATTTGTTAATAGCCATCGGTGTTTTTATAGGGTTGGTATGGCTTACATTTCGTTGGTTAGAATACCATACGAATCATGGTCAGGAAATTCCGGTTCCCAATGTTGTAAACAAATCCGTTCATGAGGCGGTAAAAATATTAGATGATGCCGGTCTGGGCTATGAAGTAGACAGTGCTGCTTATGATCCAAAATACAAACCTTTCCAGGTTTTAAAGATGTCTCCTACTCCTGGTTCCCATGTAAAGGATGGAAGAGCTATTTATCTGATCGTAAACCCGAGAAGCTGGGCTCCGGTTGCAATTCCTGATGTTATTAATAAATATTCAGGTCTGGCTTTCCAAAGGATAGATCAGGTAGGTCTGAAAGTGGGAGATACTATCTTCGAACCTAGCATCCAGAAAGATGCAGTACTTAGAATTTTATTTAAAGGAAACCCTATGAAACCAGGATCGCTGATTCCTAGGTTCTCAACGATAGATGTGGTAGTTGGTTCAGGACCCATGAGAAATATTTCTATTCCTAATGTGGTTGGCTTAACGGTAAAAGAGGCCAGAGCATTAATTACAAGAAGTATGTTTGAAGTAGGACTGGTAGAACATGAAGATGGAGGTAAAGATGAATCTGATATTATCTATTATCAGGATCCTGCTGCAGGAGATGTAAGAGATCAGGGAATGCAGATGGACCTCTGGGCAAGTAAAAAGACTCCGGCAGAATTGCGCTCTAAAATAGAAGAGCTGAATTCCGTATACCGTATGAAGGTAGATACTTCGTTGCCACCTATACAATATGAAGAAGTTCCTGTTCATCAGCAGCCTGTTTACGAACCGGTTCCTGTACCACCAGTGGTTCATAAAAAAATTGAACCTGCTAAAACGGAAGTTTCTAAAACTCCGGTTTCGAAACCTGCGACTGCTGATACGAAGCCGAAAACAACAACAGAAAGTAAACCGAAGAATACAACAACCAATACTCCTGCGGGAAATAATAATGCTGGAAATAACAAAACAGCAACAAATGGTACACAACAACCAGCTCAAAAGCCAAAGGCCAAGAAAGTTGTAGTAGAGTAGTTACCATTTATTATTAAAAATACAGGCTTCAACTTATCATGTTGAGGCCTTTTGTGTAAAAAATAAAAATCATGACAGAAGATAACGAGGATTTTTTTGATGAAGAATTATTGGATTCCAACAATATTGATATTGATGAGGAAAATAAAGGACTGTATGAGCATTTCAATATTACTGTCGATAAAAACCAGGAGCCTTTAAGAATAGATAAGTTTTTACTGATTTTCAGGCAGAATTCTTCAAGAAATAAAATTTCACAAACATGCAGAGCAGGTAACGTTGTCGTAAACGGAACTCCTGTAAAACAGAATTACCGTGTAAAGCCGGGAGATCAGATTTCTGTTCTGCTGGCCCATCCTCCGAGAGAAAATGTAATTATCCCTCAGGATATTCCGATTAATATTGTTTATGAGGATGATGATCTTGTTGTTGTAGATAAAGAACCCGGAATGGTTGTGCATCCCGGATTTGGAAACTGGGATGGTACTTTGGTGAATGCTCTTGCGTTTCATTTTGCCAAAAATGGTGAGAAATCTGATCTGGATAGAGTAGGCCTTGTTCACAGGATTGATAAAGATACCTCGGGTCTACTGGTTATCGCCAAGAATGAATATGCATTAAGCTTCCTTGCCAAACAATTTTTTGACAGAAAGACCAAAAGATTATATTGGGCTTTTGTATGGGGGAACGTACAGGATGATGAAGGTACCATTCGGGGGCATATAGGGCGTCACCCAAAGAACAGGATGCAGATGTCGGTTTATGAGGACGGAAGCCACGGGAAGCATGCGGTTACGCATTATAAGGTTTTGGAAAGGTTCAGATATATGACCTGGGTAGAATGTAAACTGGAAACAGGAAGAACCCATCAGATCAGGGCTCATTTTAAACATATTGGCCATACCCTTTTCAATGATGAAAGATATGAAGGTCATACGCCTTTACGAGGAGTGAATTTACCTAAATATAAGCATTTTATTAAAAATGTTTTCGAAATCCTGCCAAGACATGCACTTCATGCCCATACCTTAGGTTTTATACATCCTACCACTAAACAGGAATTGTATTTTGAAAGCCCAATGCCTCAAGATATGGCGGATGCTGTAAAAAAATGGAGAAATTATTTGGAAAACTAAAAATATATTGAGATTTTTTTTATATTTGTTGAATTGAAATCAAGATTTGTTATGAGAAAACTATATGCTATAGTGTGTTTGGCTCTTTTGTCAAATGCATACAAAGCACAAGAAACACTACCATATTATCAACAATATCTTTTGGATGGTGAGTTCCTGTTCAACCCGGCACAATACGGTAAAACAGATTATGTTCAGCTCAACCTCAATTATCAACAGCAATTTTCAAAATTTAATGAGTCTCCTAATGTGCAGTCAGTAGGGATCAATGCTAACATTTTTGATAGAGTTGGTGCAGGGATATCTGTTTTTAGAGATAGTAATGGTCCTATTTCAGCAGGAGGTATTACAGCGGGTGCTTCATATTTTATTCCGCTTAGTAGTGAAGGAGAGAGAAAAGATCAGTTCTCATTCGGTACCAGTGTTAGTTTTTACAATATGAATTTTGATTATACTAAAATCAATACTGAAGATGGGTATGATCCTTTATTGCAGGGTACGGAGAGTAATATTTTCATGGCATATGCCAACTTTGGTTTAGCCGCGACTTTTAGAAATATCTTTGCCGGAGTATCGGTTAATGATATTGCTTTGACGAATGACGAATCTATTGTGAATGGTCGTGAGCCTTCTCCTATCAAGTTCTTCTTAAACTTAGGATATGACTGGCATTTTGCAGATAATATGTACGTTACACCATCTGCCTTAATCAATTTGAATACGAATTCTACAAGAACAATTGATTATAACTTGATGGCCACATTCTTTAATGATATCAATTCATTCTCTTTTGGGGTAAGTTACAGATCAGTTCAGAACAGATTTGATAACCAGCAATTAAGTATTTCACCACTAGTAAAAGTAAGATTCAATAAGTTTATGATCGGAGCAACTTATAATTTAGGTTTATCTGATATTCAGACTTATGGAGGAAACAGCTTTATGATCGGATTGGGTTATAACTTCGATAACTTTATTAATCATAGAGGATATAGATATTAATCAATTTAATTTAAATAAATTTGAGCTCTGAATTTTTCAGAGCTTTTTTTATGATTTATATTCACATTCCTTTTTGTAAACAAAAGTGTAGTTATTGTAATTTTCATTTTTCAACATCTTTACTGTCTAAAGATGAGGTGCTTTCTGCTATTAAGAAAGAACTTTTTTTAAGGAAAGATGAATTACATAATAAAACACTACAGTCGTTGTACTTTGGTGGCGGAACACCTTCAATCCTATCAGGAGATGAGATCAATTCAATTGTTGATGAGGTATTGAAGTATTATAGTTTTGAAAAGGATATAGAAATTACTTTGGAAGCCAATCCGGATGAGCTGGATAAGACCTTCCTGAGAGATCTCTCAAAATCACCGGTTAACCGATTGTCAATCGGAACGCAAAGCTTTTTTGATGATGACCTTAGGTTGATGAACCGTGCTCATAATGCTTCACAGGCAGAGGATTCTATTAAGAGAGCACAGGATTTCGGTTTTGAAAATCTGAGTATTGATCTGATCTATGGATCTCCCACTTCTAATTTGGAAATCTGGAAAGAAAATCTGAATAAAACAATTGCCCTGGATGTTCCTCATATCTCTTCTTATGCACTGACCGTAGAGCCTAAGACGGCATTGAATGACTGGATTTTGAAAGGGAAAGTGGCTACACCAAAAGAAGAAGAGCAAAATAAAGAGTTCTACTATTTGTCAGACTTTTTAAAAGACAATGGTTTTGATCATTATGAGGTATCTAATTTTGCTAAACCAGGATTTTATTCAAGGCACAACTCGTCCTATTGGAAGTACAAAGAATATTTGGGACTAGGACCCTCAGCCCATTCATATAACGGAGCTGACGTGAGAAGTTGGAATGTCGCAAATAATCAGCTTTATGTAAAGAAGCTGAATTCAAATTCTTTGGCTAAAGAAACTGAAATTCTATCGCAGGAAGACCAGTTTAATGAGATGATCATGATCGGATTACGGACGATATGGGGAGTGGACCTGGATAAACTGAAGAATAAGTTTTCTCCTGAAATAGTTGAGAAATTTGATCAGGAGATTAAAGAAAAGATAGCTGACGGCATACTTGTTATTGAAAATAATCATTTGAAAATACCGGAAAAGCACTGGTTTATGGCGGATGGAATTGCTTCAGATCTGTTCCTGATTTGATTGTAAAAGTTTGATGTAATACTGGTGAAATTCATTATTTTTGTATAAAATTTCAACTCTTTTGAAAACTAAGAAACAAGATTATTCGCATCTTTCGGCTAAACAACCTATCGGAATTTTTGATAGTGGTGTAGGAGGTTTAACCGTTGCTAAAGAAATTAAAAGGCTTCTTCCTCATGAAGATCTTATTTACTTTGGTGATACCAAGCACCTTCCTTACGGAGAAAAGTCTCGTGAAGCTATAATAGAATACTCTACCAAAATCACAAATTTTTTATTGGAGCAGAATTGTAAAGCAATTGTTATCGCCTGTAATACAGCAACAGCAAATGCTCTTAATGAAGTGATGCAGACAGTTGCCGGAAGAGTTCCTGTTATTGATGTTATTAATCCGGTTGCAGAGAAGGTATCTTATGAGATCCACACCAATGTTGGCGTGATTGCTACAAAAGCAACTGTGAATTCAGGGCTGTACAAAAAAAGTATAAGAAAGCATAATAAATGGATCAAAGTGGATGAGCTGGCAACTCCATTGCTGGTTCCTGCCATTGAGGAAGGATTTAAAAACCATCCGATTACACATGCGATCATTTACAATTATTTAAGCAATAACAAGCTAAAAAATATTGAAACATTGATATTAGGATGTACGCACTATCCCCTGCTAATCGATGAGATCAAGCAATATTACGGAAACCGTGTTCGTGTTATTGACTCTCCGAATATCGTGGCGAGCCATTTGAAAATTATTCTTGATAAATACAATCTTTTAAACGATCTTAATGCTAAGCCAAGTTATCACTTTTATCTTTCGGATCTGACGAAGAATTTCGAAAAGATATCCAAAAAGTTCTTTGGTAAAAGTATAGACCTGGAATTGAAAGTATTATAATATAAAAAGCTGTTACAAGGAATGTAGCAGCTTTTATTTTAATCAACATTTAAAAAGTTATAGTTCTACTATTATTTTTTCTGATTTCAGTCTTTTCTTAGAGGTGATTGTCGGTTGATTAGTGTCCGTTCCGGATCTTTCTCCGATAGTGACAGCAAATAGAGTTTCATAAAGATCATTCTTCAGGATATTATCGTACTTGTCCGTTTCAATTCCTTCCATAGGAGTAGAATCTATTCCCATTTCGGCGCATGCTGCAAGCAATACACCAAGAGAGAGATATACCTGATGGGCTAACCAAGCCCGTATTGCAATGTCACCTTTAGGTTTTACCATCGTTTTATAGTAATTAATCGATCCTTCAGGTAAGTTTTCCTGAATTTGCTTTTCAAAATCTTCAACGTTTTTCAGAACCTGGAAGACAATGAGTTGACTACTGTCCAATACTTTCTCCTTATTAAAATAAGAAGCTTCAGCCAATTGTTCTTTTATTTTCTGATTATTTACAAAAATAAAATTCCATGGCTGGCTGTTGATAGAAGAAGGGCTCAGGTTGAGGATTTCCTTTAATTCAAGAATTTGTTCTTCGCTTACTTTACCTTGTGGATTATACTTTTTCACAGTATACCTGGTTTTCATTTTGTTTAAAAAATTCATAATTTTGTACTATATTTTTTATAGTTGCAAAACTAATTTAAGTTTAATAAATTTGCAAGAACGGTCAAAAAGGATAGTAGTAAAATGTATACAATAGATAATAAAACGTACCCGTGTTGTACAAGTATCACCATGAAGTTTATTGGTGGGAAATGGAAAGCAGTGATTTTATACCATCTTATTGAGGGGGCAAAAAGATATAATGAGATCAGGAAAGATATTCCTACCATTACGGAAAGAACATTAAGCCTTCAATTAAAACAATTGGAGGAAGACGGTATTATCAGCAGAAAGGTTTATACGGAAAAACCGCCGTTAGTAGTGGAGTATGCCTTAACTGATTTTGGAAAGACGCTTCTTCCTGTTTTGAATGAAATTACAAGATGGGGAGACGAAGCCATTGCCAATTCCAAAAAAATAACCAGGAATTAGAGTTCCTGGTTTTCTGTATCTGATTGAGTTGGTTCAAAAAAGCTGAAACTTACGTTTCCATATTTTCTGGTATCTATAAGATTCGGGTGTTCAAATTTTAAGCGACTCTGATGCTCTATAATAAGAACTCCGTTTTCTTTCAGGTATTTATTGTTTAATACCAAAGAGATGATTTCATAGTATTTCTTCTCTTCAGTTTCAAAAGGAGCATCGGCAAAAACAATTTCAAAAGATTTTTTATTTCTGAATTTCTTGAGCCAGTCCACCACGTCCCCTCTTTGCACATTAACCTGTAACGACATGTCCAGTTCGGATGCCGTAGAATTAATGAAGCTTGTATGTTTGGGGTTCATCTCTACAGAAGTTACATCCTGACAGCCTCTGGAGGCAAATTCTAATGAAATAGAGCCTATTCCTGCAAAAAGATCAAGAACAGAGATCGATTGTATATCATATTTATTTTCCAGAATACTGAACAGAGCTTCCTTTGCAAAGTCAGTAGTTGGCCTTACATCAAAGTTTTTTGGGGCGGCAATTTTTTTGGCTTTCCATCGGCCGGAAATTATTCTGTACATGTTGTTTAGATGTTAGATTGTTGGTAATGGATGCAATGTCAGGTAAGACCTGGCGTCTGCAACCTGTGGCCTAATTAAGTATAAAATTCTTATTAGGAACGTTATCATATACAATTTTCAGGTTCTTTACGAATTTTTGTAATTCAGAAATGAATGTTTCATTTTCAGTGGTTTCTCCATAAGCATAGAAGTTGGTTTCATTGATTCCAAATCCTATTTTACTTAATGTGAACATTACAAAATAAAGAAAATCAACCTCAGAATTGACATCCAGATTATTGTATAAGATCAGTTTTTTATTATCAAGGGCAAAAAATTCACATTGGTTATGATAAAGGTTAATGTGGATTTCTTTATTGTTTTTATGGCTGATTGAATTCAGGAATTTTTCTCCTGAAAAATTAAAGTGAACGGGAACGGCCAGCTCCTTTATCTTTTTATAAAAGTTTTTAGGAAAAGTATAATAGAACTGAATCCTGAACTTTTTATTAAGGGACAGCATCAGCTCTTCATTGTCCTTATCCACAGGAGCATTGAATGCAATAAGATCATATCCCGCCTCATGTTCTGAAAATCCTTCAGGCATAAGGGTAAAATGGTTCAAGGCTGAAATGACAGAAATCTCATCGAACCTTTGCTTTATTAAAACTTCATCCAGTTTCTCAGCGATAAAATTTTTAGGAGACTCTTCATTAACGAAATAAGATTTCTCTACCAAAATGCTTTTATTCCTTGCAATTTGGTAGATTAATCCGTCTTTTGTAAAAAGTAAATTAAGTACGTTCATATTTCTATTGCTGCAAATTTAGTGAAATTCTACCATTACCGCACCTGATTGATGATGAAGTATTTCCTTATTGTAAAAATCCAGATCGGCCTGGCTTTCTAAAACATCTAAAACCATCCTTTGCAGAACACCGTCTCCAATGCCATGAACAATCTCCAATCGTTTAAGATGATTTTTCCGGCAGAAGCTCAATGTATCGATTAATTTTTGCTTTTGGAGGAAAAGTCTCTCGAATCCGTCATAATCATTTGGGTTTTTAACGAGATTATGAAAATGCAGGTCGAGAACCATATGATTTTTCTGATGTTTCTTTGAAGTGATTTTTTTGGGTTCAGCCTTTTTTACCACTTTTATATTATCATATATGGAAGCATTTTTCGGAACCAGTTTTTCCTTTGGATACTGATGGGTAAAACCATATTCATCTTTAAGAACAACAATATTTCCTTTTACGGAAGTTACAACCCCGCTTAAATCTTCATCTACCACAGAAACCTGATCTCCAATCTTCATATGTATTTCTATTTTGGACCTAATTCAATAATTTCCAGATCTTTTACTTCTTCACCATCGACCACAAAACGCATCATTGTTCTCACTTTGTGCCACCCCTGTTTTCCGCATGCCCCCGGATTAAGGTGAAGTAAATTATTTTTTGCATCAAACATCGCTTTCAGAATATGAGAATGTCCTGAAATAAATAGCTTAGGAGCTTTTTCTCCAATTTCTTTTTTAGCTATTGCGGTATATTTTCCGGGATAACCTCCGATATGGATCATAAGAACTTCCAGATTCTCACAGAAAAATCTCTTTACCTCCGGAAATTCGGACCGGATTTTCGCATTATCAATGTTTCCGTAAACGCCTTTTAGTGGACCGATTTTCTCAAGTTGTTCGATCACTTCAAGACTACCGAAATCACCACAGTGCCAGATTTCATCAGCGTCTTTGGCATATTCCAGGATCCTGTCATCAATATAGGAATGAGAGTCGGAAAGAAGAAGGATTTTAGTCATTATCTTACATTTTCTTTCAGGGATATTCTTCGTGTTTAAAATAAAGTTCAAATTTACTTAATAAATGTCGAATTGATTAACTTTGAGAAAATTTAAAAAATAATGAAACAGAAAATTTCTTTTTTCATTTTTCTTTTGACAGTCGGCTTGATGAATGCACAGGTTGAAGAAAAAAAACTGGATGAGCTCATTCAAAATACCTTAAAAACCTTTGATGTTCCGGGAATGTCCGTTGGAGTGATTAAAGATGGACAATTGATCTATTCGAAAGGATTCGGAGTTCGTTCTTTGGCTTCAAAACAACCCATGGACGAAAATACCCTTGTAGGAATTGCTTCAAATTCTAAGGGATTTACCTGTACGGCACTGGCAATTCTGGCAGACGAAGGAAAACTGAAATGGGATGATAAGGTTTCAAAATACCTTCCTGAATTCCAGATGTATGATCCGTACGTTTCTCAAAATGTAACCATCAAGGATCTGGTAACTCACAGGGCAGGATTGGGATTAGGACAGGGAGATCTGATGTTTTTTCCGGAAGGAGGAAGTCTTACGGTAAATGATATCGTCCATAATGTAAGATATCTGAAACCTGAAAATCCTTTCAGAACAACGTTAGATTATAATAATATCATGTTCATTGTTGCAGGGGAGGTTATTCACAGGATTTCCGGATTAAGCTGGGCAGATTTTATTGAGCAAAGAATTATGAAACCTGTCGGTATGAACTCCAGTTTTGGAAGCTATAACAGGGCAAAAGGGGTAACCAATAAGATTGATGCTCATGCTCCGGTAGATGGAAAAGCAATTGCTGTTCCCCACGACTGGAATGAAACAGGAAATGCAGCCGGAGGGATTATGAGTAATATCAAAGATATGACGACCTGGGCCCAGTTCTTATTAAATAATTTCACAACGAAAGAAGGAAAAAAACTGGTTTCTGACAAACAGGTACAACAGTTATGGAGTCTGCAGATACCTAGCGGAGTAGCTCCTAAAAATCCTTATGATACAAGCTTTTACGGATATGGAATGGGATGGTTCCTGAGTGATGTTAAAGGACATAAACAAATTCAGCATACAGGAGGGCTGATCGGCACCGTAACCCAGTTTACATTGATTCCGGATATGAAATTAGGGATTGTCGTTTTAACCAATCAGCAGTCCGGAGCAGCTTTTAATACCGTGACCAATACTTTAAAGGATTCTTATCTGGGAATTGCAAACCGGAACTGGCTCAAAACATACGGGGACAGAATGGCTAAAATGAATGCTGAATACGATAAACAAAAGAAGGAAGCTTTTGAAAAATCCGAAACATTTAAAAAGAATAAAAACCTACAGCCAAAAGCAGAACAGTTTGTTGGAAAATATAATGATATCTGGTTTGGGGATGTAGAAATTACCCAGCAGGGAAATGCTTACAGAATCACATGTGAAAATTCTCCGAGATTAAAGGGAGAATTGCTTCCTTATTCCAACAATTCTTTCATTATCAAATGGGATGATAGAAGTTATGATGCGGATGCGTATATTATCTTTAATTATGATGAAAGCGGGAAGGCTGAATCCGCAAGGCTAAAAGCTATTTCCGATGTGACGGACTTCAGTTTTGATTTTGATGA
Source organism: Chryseobacterium sp. Chry.R1 (assembly GCF_039645525.1). Lineage (NCBI taxonomy): Bacteria > Pseudomonadati > Bacteroidota > Flavobacteriia > Flavobacteriales > Weeksellaceae > Chryseobacterium > Chryseobacterium sp. Chry.R1. The sequence goes on along the minus strand of NZ_CP151793.1, from coordinate 315,933 downwards.
TCTGGATTTAAAAAGAATTCTCTAATATAAATACAATAATAATCCGGGCTCTAATATTTGTTAGAGCCCGGATTATTAATATAAACTATTCTTTAATGAATTTTTTAATCAGATCTCCGCTCTGAATGATATAGGCTCCCTTTATCAGTTGACTTATATCGATATTATTTCTTTCGAGTTTTCCGGACAATATAAGTTTCCCTACCATGTCATATATTTTATATTCTTTTGATGGAGGGTTCGTAACTGTTATGAAATCCTTAGCAGGATTGGGATAAATCTGTGTTTTATTTTTGTACTGTTGTTCAGAAACAGACAAAGCACCCAGATCTGCTTTTAATAATGAGCCTCCGAAGAAATCCGTAATAAAAATCGTGTTATTTTTTACGGCTAATCCTGATGGGTAGCTGAATTCACTGGAGACAATACCATCGGAAACTATTGGATTAGCCAGGGTGAAATTTAATTGGGATATTTTAGAAGCTCCTGCTTCAGAAATATATAATTGATTTCCATGAGAGGTTAAACCGGAAGGATAACTTAATCCCTGAGCTATTGTTATTGGAGAAGTAGAACTATTGAGTTTAAATTTTGAAACTCTTCCTTCAAACCGTTCAGTGTAGAAAATTTCATCTCCGATTATTTCCAATTCAAATGGAGATGCTGCGGATGTAATATCCACTAATTGTGGGATCGGTTGGCTTACATCTATTTTGGCAATCTTATTATCTCCCTCAAGAGCCATATACAGGTCATTTCCAACGAATTCAAGCCCTAGAGGACTGTTTACATTCGTCAGGATAACTTCAGGCGCCGGATTGGAAATACTGAGATTGATCCTTGAAATTTTATTTCCTCCAAATTCAGAGATATATAGATATTTATCTTTTAATGCCAGACCATAAGGTCTGTTTACTCCTGTAACCACATCCACTGGCGCGGCGCCGGGATTATCGAGGTTTATCTTTACCACTTTATCCAAAGCATAAATGCCGATATACATTTCATTGTCTTCAATGATCATGGGGTTGGGTGTATTCAGATTGGTAATAAATGGACTGGCCGAAACCTGTGCGTAAATTGTGTTCCCTGTAAGCAACAGGATCAACAGTAAGAAATAGAATTGTTTTTGCATTATTATTTTTATTTAGAATAAATATTAATAAAGCAAAAATATTTTATTCTGAATACAATGACAAAAAGGGCAACATGATATTTGCCCATATATTAGAAACTGTTATGTATAAAAGCGGAACTGGAGATATGATCTTTATAAAAATATTCTTATGCATTATGCATAAGAAAGGAGATTGTAAAAAAAATAAAACAATAAATTTTTAAAATAATTTTAGATTTTTCCAGGTTCGTAAAAAAATAAAAGCTTTTTCGTTGCTCCATCAAATTCCGACCATGAATCACAGTCTATTTCAAAACCGGCAACTCCGCAGGTAGGAAAATGAAAAATATCCTCTGATATAGAGTTGGCAAAATTGGAAATTCCGTTGTTGTGTGAAAAAAATGCTACCGAATTATGATGGTCATCCAGGTTGTAAATTACAGATTCAAAATTCCTTTCAGAAGGGTTGTATAGCTTTTCATCAGTCATGTAATTCAACTGATAAGTCTGATTGAAAATCTTACAGGTATTCAATGCACGAACCGCTGGGCTCGACACTAAATAATCTATAGAAATGCTATTGTTTTTTAAGAATCTGGACATGTTCATTGCGTCCTCCAAACCCTTGTCTGCCAAAGGTCTGTCAAAATCTTCAGTTTCTTCCGGCCAGTCGCTCTTTGCATGTCTCACAAGAATGAGTTTCTTCATAATTTCGTTTTTTGGAAGATTAAAATTATAAAAAAAAATATGGAATGGAACATGATTTATAAAAAAAACTACGTTGTGAATAAAATCATTAAAATTTACTAAATTTGCAAACCTATGGGACAAATTCTTGCAATAGACTATGGAAAAGCCCGTTGTGGCATTGCAACAACGGATGACATGCAGATTATAGCGAGCAGCCTTGATACGGTAGAAACAAAACATATACTGCCTTTTCTGAAAAAATATTTCAGCGAAAATAAGGTAGATGATGTAGTAATAGGACTTCCGATAGATCTAAAAGGAAACGTATCCGAGGTGGAAACAGATATTTTACAATTCATTGATGAATTTAAAAAAGAATTTCCAACTATTTCCGTTTACCGTTTTGATGAAAGGTTTACTTCCAAAATGGCATCATTTTTTATTTCCCAGAGTGGGAAAAGTAAAAAAAAGAGAGAGGAAAAGGGTTTAATAGATAAAATAAGTGCAACCATCATATTGCAGAATTTTTTAGAACAAAGAACAAGATGATTCTACCAATAAGAGCCTTTGGGGATCCTATTTTAAGAAAAGTAGGCAAAGATATAGACAAAAATTATCCCGATTTACAAGAACTGATTGATAATATGTTCGAAACTATGAATAGTGCGAACGGAATAGGCCTTGCAGCTCCGCAGATTGGCCTAGATATTCGTTTATTCGTAATAGATGTAACTCCTTTGGCTGATGATGAGGATTATGAAGATATCAAAGAAGAATTGAAAAGCTTCAAAAAAGTTTTCATCAACGCTAAAATTCTGGAAGAATCCGGGGAAGAGTGGAAGTTTAACGAAGGCTGCCTTTCGATTCCGGATGTGAGAGAAGATGTAAAAAGAAAGAGCACAATCCTGATCGAATATTATGACGAAAATTTTGTGAAGCATACAGAAACTTTTTCCGATATTAGAGCCCGCGTAATTCAACATGAATATGATCATATTGAAGGGACATTATTTACCGATCACCTTAGTGCTTTAAAGAAAAAGCTGGTAAAAGGTAAATTAACAAAAATATCTCAGGGGGATGTAAGCATCAACTACAAAATGAGATTTCCGAAGTAACAGGTGTATTTAATTATAAACAAAAAATAATAGACAGTAAAAGGTTTCTACTGATTACTAAAAATTAAAAAAATAAAATTATGTTGTTAGAAAAAATAATTTCAATCTCTGGAAAGCCAGGACTTTTTAAATTAGTTTCTCAATTAAGAAACGGATTTATTATTGAAGATGTATCTACAAAGAAGAAAGTAAGTATAGGAAACTCAAGCCAGGTGAGCTTGTTGGATAACATTGCTATGTTTACATTTGATAAGGAGGTTCCTTTGTTTGAGGTTTTTGAAAATATTGCTAAAAACCAGGATTACAAAGAAACAATTTCTCATAAATCTTCTGACGCTGAGTTGAAAGAATTTATGGCAGCTTCTCTTCCTAATTATGATACGGAGAGAGTATATGCTTCTGACATCAAAAAATTAGCACAGTGGTATAATATCCTTCACAAGGCAGGATATATTACACCTGAAAGCTTTGTTAAAGCTGAGCCTGAAACTTTAGACCCGGCACAGGATGAAGTTGCTGTTACTGAGAAAGCAGCTCCTAAAAAAGCAGCTCCAAAAGCAGAAAAACCTGCTACTCCAAAAGCAAAAGCTTCAACGGGAGCAAAAGCTGCTACTAAAAGTACACACAGAAAAATGGGATAATCCCTTTGCCCTGATTTAAAATAAAGCCTTGTTGAGAATTTCTTAACAAGGCTTTTTTAATAAAAAAAGTACCGGATAAAATTTTTAAAGCCAGAAAAATCTATTCAAAGGCTTCTCCTTAATTTTGCATCTAACATCTAACATCTAACATCTAACATCTAACATCTAACATCTAAGTTTCCCCACGAAGTTTTGTACCCAAGTTAAAATAACCCTTACATTTGTATAAGATTGAATTCCCAATTGACCTATGAATACCAGACAAGAAAAATTAGACGCTTTCGGAAGATTATTGGACATTATGGACGACCTTCGTGAAAAGTGCCCGTGGGATCAGAAGCAGACCTTACAATCTCTGCGTCATCTTACACTTGAAGAAACCTATGAACTCTCTGATGCGATCTTACAGGAAGACCTGCAGGAGATCAAAAAAGAATTGGGAGATGTATTGCTTCACTTGGTTTTCTATGCTAAAATAGGTTCTGAAAAAGAAAGTTTTGATATTGCAGATGTCATCAATTCCCTTAATGAAAAGCTTATTTTCCGTCATCCCCACATTTATGGAGATACAGAGGTGAAAGATGAAGAAGAAGTAAAGCAGAATTGGGAAAAACTAAAACTGAAAGAAGGGAATAAATCCATTTTAGGAGGGGTACCCAAAAGTCTTCCAAGTATGGTAAAAGCTTACCGGGTTCAGGATAAAGTGAAAGGAATTGGATTTGAATTTCATGATGCGGAGGATGCATGGAAGAAAGTAGATGAGGAACTTGAAGAATTTCATGCTGAAACGGATCTTGAGAAAAAAGAGCAGGAACTGGGAGATGTATTTTTCTCCCTGATTAATTATGCACGGATCACCGGAATTAATCCTGATTCTGCCCTGGAGAAAACTAATTTAAAATTTATCTCAAGATTTCAGAAGATGGAAGAGATGGCGTCGGAAAGAAATCTGAATTTAGGAGAAATGTCCCTGGAAGAGATGGATTTGCTTTGGGATGAAGTTAAAATATTAAATAAAAATTAATGAAAATGTATATCTTTTGTATGGTAACCTCTCTTTTATTAATGGGATGTAATCCTAAAAATTCAGAACAAACTAAAGAAGATACTTTAAAAGTAGAGTTTTCATTACCTAAAAAATTAAAAGAAGTTTCCGGTATTACCTTGTCTCCGGATAAAAAGACAATATGGGCTATAGAAGACCAGGGAAATAAAAACCGGGTGTACGGACTGGACAGAAAGGGAGCATTTGTTTCGGATGTGCTGGTGGAGAATGCTGAAAATAATGATTGGGAAGAAATTACCAGCGACCGTGACGGAAATATCTATATTGGTGATTTCGGGAATAATGATAATGACAGACGCAATCTTTCTATTTTGAAAATTGATTTAAAAGATGCCTCTCAGACAACGACAAAAGTTACCCAGAAGACCAGCTTTCATTATGAAGGACAAACAGAGTTTCCGCCTAAAAAGTCAAACCTTTTATATGATTGTGAAGCTTTTGTTGAGATGAACGGGAATTTTTATCTTTTTACTAAAAACAGAAGCAAAGGTTTTGACGGGAGTTTTCTGATTTTCCGTGTACCGAATAAAGCAGGTGATTTTGAAGCAAAGCTAATGGGTAAATTCAAGCTGGATGGAAAGTATGCCGATGCAGCTATCACAGCAGCGTCAATCAATAGTAAAGGGGATCAGATTGTATTGCTGAATCATAAAAATGTGCGTATCGTTACAGGCTTTACTCCTGATGACTTTTCGAAAATTAAAGTTCAAAAAATTTCATTACACCATAATTCGCAGAAAGAAGCGGTTACTTTTGTGGATGATAAAAATCTTTTAATTGCTGATGAAAAGGATAAGAAGGATGGAGGTAATGTTTATCTTTTTACATTAAAACCTTAGAGATAATTTTCAGTTAAGCGGACGTGTGAATCAGCACTTCCTTTTAAATTGATCTTTCGAATATATAATATAAAAAAGTCGCGCAGAAATTTCTGTGCGACTTTTATTATTTTAATAAGGTATTCTAAAGCTCTCTTTTGTTTTGAAAAATGTAAAATTTTTAACAATAAAAATGGATAGTGCCGTTTTAGAAATTCATTCCTACGCCTGCAGAAATTCTTCCCCCGTCAGATCCATAGAAATAGTTTAATCTTGCGGAAAACATTTCGACAAGGCTTAACCATAAACCAACTCCTGCAGCCTGATGCCATTTTCTGGAATTCTCGTTATCATTCCAAACCCGTCCCAGATCATATCCAACCAATATACCCAGATTAGCCGGAATAATATTGTTTTTGATCCTTCCAAAGTCCCAACGGATCTCGGAGTTGTTAGTGAAGTACGATTTTCCGGAAAACCGGTCATTTCTGAATGCCCTTAAGCCATTATTACCTCCGATACTTGCCGCCTGATAAAACTCAAAATTATTGTTGTTGATCCACATTACATTATTGGAATTCGAAAAAACAAAATTTGCTTTTTTATCAATTCTGTGGTGAATATTTAATGATCCGTTTACAAATAAAAAGTTTCTGTCGAAGTCCGAGAGATTGGTTTTCCAGTTCACGCTCGCGACAAATTCCAGACCTAAGGTAGGAAAAGCATTATTATCAAGGTTTTTGAAACTAAAGGTATAATTGGCTCCTCCGAATTGCTGACTTTTGAAAACACCAGGATTTACATCAGGAGATTGATCCACAAAGCGATCACCCTTTCTCTGTACCTTATTGTCTTCAAAGGTAAGCTGAAACTGATGGCTTAAATTAAGCCAGCTCTTCTTTGAAATAGAAGGGGCAAAATTAAATTTTGAGATCCTGGCCCGGTTGTACTTTGCTTTAGTATCCTCACGGTCATATTCACTTTCATTGGATAATCCAAAGAAGTTTTCGGAAAAACGGGGAGTAGTATAGGCTGCATCAAGATTGAAATCCCATCCTGAAATTGCTTTCTTAAAGATACCTTTGTAAGCAAGGCTGAAACCTGCTGTATTGGTGTAAAAATTGGCTTTTAAACTATGTTTCTGTGTAAATGGATCACGAACGAAGTTGTTTACTGTATAATTGGCTAAAACACCGATAATCAATCCGTCATCCGGGTTGTAATCTGCATTGGGATAGCCGGCAAAGAAGTTATACTTCGGGTGCTTGTAATTATAGGTGTTAACATCATAATCATCGGAAATATGTTTGGCCGCTGAACCTGCGTTATAGGTATTCTTTTGGGATTTAAAATCATAGATGCTGATCTTTCTTCCGTTGGAAACATTATATACATCGTGATTATCTCCTCCCACTAATCTGATATTCATTTTAGGTTTGCCGTTTCCTGACACGTCGTAAACATCATCATCTTCAAGACCGTAGATCCAAAGCTCTTTGGTTTTGTTGTCGTAATATGTTTTTTCAAATACCAATTCAGGGTTTTCACCTTTATCGTCAAGTTTATACTGTTTAACATCAACGGAATTTGCATTTTTAACGATTACAAATTTATCCTGGTTTACAGTTCCTGCTAACGGAACTTTTTCCTGTAAAACATCATAATACTGGACAGCATAGTCCTGTAGTTTTTCTTTTCTTAATTTTAATTTTCTCTGAATATCCTCACTGGTTTCATCTCTAACCTCTTTCGGCAAATGATCGAATGCTTCATTGATATCAGCATCAGTAAGGTGTTCCTGAATATATTTTGCCTGTGCAACCCATTCTTCCTGTGTTGAACCTTTTAAGAAAACAAGATCAATAGGATAAGGTTCTGTAGCCAGGAGTTTTACACTTTGAATGTCTTCCTTGAACGTTTTCATATGGCGGATAGCCGGAACGTTCATGATCAGTTTAAATGCAGCACCGTCATACTTGCTGAAAGCCTGGTCACGGTCTCTTGGAATCGGCTTGTAGATGATTTTATCACCGTCTTTATATTCTGCCCATTTCCATTGATCGGAGTGTCTGTCCCAATCTCCTAAAAGCATATCAAAAATTCTGGCTCTGATGTATGATTCTTTGTCGACAGAGTATTTATAATTTTTGGATAGGTTTTTCAGGACATCGTCGGTTGAAAGAATATCTCTTGCATTGTCCAGGGATTCAAGCGTTTTAGGATCTGAAGAAAAGCGTTCTTCGATCATGTACATTTCGTCACCGTAATGTTCATTGTAATCTCCAAGGGCCTGTTGTTTTGGAATATAGAATAATCTTGGATTACTGTGCGTAATATTTACTTTTTCCGCCAGATTTCCAACAATAAATGGAGTGAACGGATGACTGGTTGTATAGAAGTCAAGCAGGAATTTGTCCGGAAAAGTGTCATACAGTTCCTCTCCGAAGGTACTTTTTTTAAAGGCCATGTTATTCAGAAAACGTACGGCACTTTTTTTAATGCCTCTCATGACGAATTCCTGACCATCTTTAGCTTTTAGTCTCAGGCTGTTGGACTGGTTTCCACCTCCTTCCCTGAAAGGGATATATCCACCGTCTAATTCTGAAATATTGGCAGTTTTAGCTTCAATAGGAATTCCATAATATTTTCTGTAATGGTCACCCCACAACCATCTGTAGAACTTCCTTTTTTCCGTTAAGTTTGCCGGATACACCGTTGAGGTGATGGTAGCCGGAAAGGAATTAGGGTAGTTGTTGACAAAGGCTTCAGGTTTGGATATTACGTCGATATGGGCCAATGTTTTAACCTTGCTATTTTTAGTGGAAAAGTACTCAACATCGCAGCTTTGATCTTTGCGGATGTTTAAAACAGCGAAACCACTTCCTCCGTAGGAAAAATCGGTCTGTTCAGCGATGGTTGCAGGATCTACTTTGGAACCTCCGCCGCTGATGATCTGTTTGATATTCCTGTCGGTGTGGTATTGAAGGTTATGGTCATGTCCCGAAACAAAGATTACATTTTCTTTATCCTGGACGATACTCTTTAACCTGTTGGCAAGGTCGGCATAATGCTGGTTGTTGATATCCTCCATGCTGGCACCGGAGGTATTTCTCAGAATGTTAATAATTGTTGCAATGCCGGGAGCCGGAATATTTCCTTTAAATGGAAAAAGGTGAGACCTAGCAGAATTATATCCCGCATGAGTTCCACTGCTGATAACAGGGTGGTGTAAAGCGACAATAATCCTTTTTCCCTGATTTTTAGTAATCAGATCCTGGAATTCATAAAAAAGATCGTCCCGGGTTTTGATATTGCAGTTTTTATTCATTCCCGGATATTTGTCCCAGTTAGCTATAACCCACTCACTGTCGATAACAATTAACTTGATATCACTGGTCAGGCTTATATCATCAATAGGACAAGCATTTTTAGGTAAAAAAGCCTTTTTATCATTCAGATAATCCTTCACAAAATCTTCCTGTGCTTTTAATCCGTCTAAACCATGATACCAATCGTGATTTCCGGGAATGACGAGGGTTCTTCCCTTGAAATTTTTTGTAATGGAAAGCTGATTTTCCATTTTTTCTTTGGCCAGAGGATACTCTTTATCTTTCTTTTTAGGCATTCCTGAAGGATAGATGTTATCACCCAAAAAGATCAGCATCGAATTTTTGTCGGCTGAGTCCAGTTTACCCTTAAGAATATCTAATGTTTGCTTCGCCTGTGGCTCATCTGCGTTGCCCGCATCCCCAACCAGGAAAATTTTAAAGTCGTTTTCAGAATTTATAGCAGAATTTTTAATTTCCTGTAAGTTTTTTCCCTTTTTTACGTTATAGGTAGCACAAGAATATAAGAGTCCTGATACCAATAAGAACCTAAATGGGACTGAAATTATTTTTAGATGAGTTTTAAAGGATAAATTCATAAATTTACATTAACAAAAATTCAGTAATGGATATTTTACAAAAAGCTAAAAATTATGTTGAAAACTTATTCAAAGATAAGTTATCTTCTGTATATTTCTATCATAATTTTATTCATACCACATATACGGTTAACAAGGCCGAAGAAATAATGAAAAATACTCCTGTCTCCAAAGAAGACCAGGAGAAAGTGATATTAGCTCTTTGGTTTCATGATGCAGGATATATTGAATGTGCTCAGGATCATGAAGAGAAGGGAGTAGAGATTATGAAAAATTTTCTCATCAATGAAAATTATCCTGAAGATTATATCGAAGACGTTTCTAAATTGATTTTGGCGACAAAGATCAACTATGAACCTCAGAATTTACTGGAGAAAATAGCAAAAGATGCCGATTGCAGTCATTTTGCAAGCCATGATTATAATGATATTTCAGATTCTTTAAGGAAAGAGTGGGAGCTTACCAATGTAAGATGCTTTTCTAATGATGAATGGAATGCCGGAAACCTTGAGCTTCTGAAAAACAAGCATAAATATTATACCGATTATGCCAAAGAAAATTGGGAGCCTTTAAAGAAAAAGAATATTAAGAAGATTGAGAAGAAGTTGGAAAAGGAAGAGGAGAAGAAGGAAAATTCCGATGCTAAAGACAATAAAAAAGAACCTAAAGAACCGAAATCCGACAGAAGTGTGGATACTCTATTCAGGGTTACTTTAAATAACCATACCCGCCTTAGTGATATTGCAGACAGCAAGGCCAACATATTACTTTCTGTAAATGCGATTATCATCTCGGTTTGTCTGTCAGTTCTGGTACCAAAGCTGGATGCACCTAAAAACGCCCACCTGATTGTACCTAGTTTTCTGTTGCTTATTTCTAGTGTGATGACCATTATTTTTGCCATCTTATCCACAAAACCGAATGTCACAAAAACGAAATTTACGAACACAGATGTTAGCAATAGAAAAGTAAACCTCCTGTTTTTTGGAAACTTTCATCAGATGATCTTTGATGATTACCATAATGCAATGAAGGATCTGATCAAGGACAGGGATTATATCTATGATTCGATGGTAAAAGACCTGTATTACCTGGGAAAGGTGCTGGACAGAAAATATAAACTTTTATCGATTACGTATCAGATTTTCATGGCAGGAATTATAATTTCTGTACTTTCTTTTGCCTATGCATTCCTTACACTTTAATCGTGATTCAGGATGGCAGGATAATTCTATAGGGAAATAGGATTATTCCCACTATATTTTACAAGTGAACTGAAGGAAACCGGATGTTGTTTTGCGAAGAAAATCTTTAAGCAATCGAAACCCTTAGGGCTAATAATCCTGTTATCCCCTGGAGGTCTTCAACCTTTAAAAACTCAACATCAGACTGAAGGATTTCTTTTTTCTGAAGCTTACTGATGTATTGCAGGTATTCTTTCTGGTTTTCCATTCCAAAGTAAACAATAGTTATTTTTCCCGGACAGGTAATTCTTTCGGTTGAATTTTTTATATGAGCCTTATCGATTCTTTTTTTGATAATTTCATAATACGAATTGTAAGCACCATCTACATCGAAACGCTTTTCATCCATACGGAAGCGGATATCTATTTTTTCATTGTAAACGAAAATAAGTGAAGCGATATCCAATGGAATAGGAAGCTCTTCCTTAAAGGTTTTAATTTCCTGTTCCATTTTGCAGGTCGTTTTCAGCTGCCAGTATCTTAACTGATGAACCACCTTGGATGTGTAATGAAGATCCGGAGTGATACTTGGTCCGATGAATAAATTATGCTCTACACCATCTGATTTAAACCTTTCGTAGTAATGGGGAAATATGGCTTGCGCTTTGATCTGATTCTCATCAAGTATATCGGCAAGTTTCCTGTTGATCAGAGTAATCGAATCATCAAGGCTTTTTCTGCTATTGTAAAACAGATCGGTTTGAGTGAAGACCTGGGAAAAATACTCTGAAATCATTGTTTTTACCTCCTTAGTGGACCTTACCTCTAATTTTGCTTGAAGATACGGATGAATTTCATCCCTTAATAACCTTTGGAAGCGCTGTTCCGTATCGGCCTTGATCTCATTATTCAGTTCATTTTCAAAAATCTCCAAAGCCAGTAAATATTTCTCGGAATCTGAATTGACCAGAGTGAAAATATCATGAAGACAATCAATCTGCCTGTTAAGATCTTCCAACATAAGATTGAATCGTTTTTCGGAGGAAGAACGGATATCAGAGAACCCAAACAGCGGCGTAAGATTTTTAAAAGAAATCTGCTTTAAGGTATAGATCTTCTTGGCTAACGAAGCATTAAAATACTTTTCTGCCTCATTTCTGAACTTCCAGACCACACTGTTGTGGATGGACGTGTATTCCCGTTGAATGATTGCCTCAATCTGATAATTCTTTTCAAAACTGAATCTGTTCAGCGAAAAAAGAATCATATCACTGAAAAACTCTAGCTTTTTCAATTTTAAGCCATTCAGACTATTGGGAATAGGAGAGGTAAACTCCATAATGGCGAGTAATTCCCCATCTTTCATGATTGGAATTACCATGAAACTGTTGATGTTGTTTTCCTTTAAGATACTAAAGGAAGGCTGATCTTTTATTTCCTGCTCCATATTATTGACATTGGATATGACAATAGCCCTGGAGTTATTATTTAAATTTTCAAAGGTGCTTTTCCGGGTTTCTTCATCAAAGGTATTGATCCAGAAATCAAGGATATGATTCGTAAAAAGATTTTCGTAAATCGGAACCTTTTCCAGCCTCTGGTCTTTTTTGTTGAAAAGCATCAGCCCGAAGTTCAATTCCGCGACATCAAAATAAGACTTAAATATCTCGATCAAATTGTTATCCGGAGTAAGGTTTTCAGGATCAATCTGGATCATACTTGATTTAAGATCGGAAAGTGCAACTTCAGATGTACAGTCGACCAGAGAAACAATGGTAAAACCTTTTAAGACCCATGATTTAGATGGGAAGTGTTTTTTCCACAGCTTGTAATCATCCAGGTTTTCAAGAAGCATGTCGATAACATCATCCGCCGGTATTTTAGCCTTTTCCGTAGGATAAATATCTGTGAAATCTGAATTTACTGTGATTTTATAATGCTTCATGATTCCCTGCTTATTGGGAATATCATAATACAATGGCATTGTACTTTTCACATCTCTCTTGAAATAACTTTGGAGGATAAGACAGCAGCAGAATACATAGAACTCATCATCACTGATATTCCTAAGCTCAATTTCAAAATCCTTACCGGCATCTTTTAAAATATTCTTGAATCGTTCGGTATAATTGAATGTCGTTTTTGAAAGAGGAATACTGGCGGCTTTTATCTCATTATTGGTTAAACCCGTTGGAAACAAGTCAGCCAATAAAAGCCTGATGAGGTCCTCGTGTTTTTCTAATAACGAAACATCCTGGAAACCGTCTTTGAGTTCCTTGATTTTTTTTGTTTTCTCGATAAGGGATTCCGCATAATTCACCCGGTATTCTAATCGGTCATTGTACCGGATATGCTCAAGAACATCCAAATATTTTTTGAATGAAATGGATACTTGAAAAGGGGCGTCTTTTTTGTAAAGATGTAACAATGCTGAAAATTATAAAGTAAAGTTATAAAAAAAGCACAACTTTATGTTGTGCTTTTATATTTTTATGATTTTGATTACAGTCCAAATTGTTTTGCGAACAGGTCAGGGAATACTCCTAAAATGATGATAGAAGCTATAATTACCACCGCTACAATATTGTACGTAATTGTTACTTTTTCTGAAGTTTTGAATGTTGTTTCTTTAAAGAAAAACATGGCTATGATTAATCTCAGGTAATAAGCAATTGAAACTGCAGAACCTAAAACGGCAACCAGCACTAAAAAGGCAGCTCCGTTCATTGCCTGGGAAAATAATGCAAATTTACCCATAAAACCGGCTGTTAAAGGAACCCCAGCCATTGAAAGCATGGAGATTGCAGCTACGGTAGCCAAAAGAGGCTCTGATTTTGCCAATCCTTTAAATGCTCCAAAAGAAGTTTCTCTTTTCAATTTTTCTACCCATATCAGACACATAAATACTCCTACAGTAGATAATGAGTAAGCAAAAAGATAGAAAGCCAGATTATAAGTAGAAAGATTCGTCATTCCAAAGAATACCAATCCGATATATCCTGCATGAGAAACAGAAGAATAAGCCAGCATTCTCTTCGCATTGGTCTGTGCAAGACCCATAACATTGGCCAGAAGCAAGGTTATGATAATGAATACTCCAAGTATATTAATCCATTCGTGGGTTACTCCTGCAAAACTTATATTCATTAATCTGAAGAATGCGAAAAATCCTGAAATTTTTACAACACTTGCCATGAAAGCTGTGATCAATGATGGAGAACCATAATATACATCAGGACTCCACATATGGAACGGTGCTAATGCTACTTTAAATGCCAATGCACAAAGCATCAGGATTACCCCTAAGATGAACATTACATCTTTTGGGTGAGCAGCTCCGAAATCATGGATTTTATAGATATCAAAAGTTCCTGTACTTCCATAGATGAACGTAATACCGAATAAAAGGAATCCGGTGGCAAACGCTCCCATCAGGAAGTATTTTATAGAGGCTTCGTTTGATCTTAAATCAGTTTTATTAGCTCCGGCCATCACATACAATGGGATGGAAAGGATTTCAATACCTAAGAACAGGGTTACCAGATTCTGATATCCGAAAAGAGTAATACCTCCGCACAAAGCGAATAGCATCAATGCATACAATTCGGACTGATGGCTTCTGTGGTTACTGAATGCGAAACCACCCAGAAAGAACAATAGTAAAGTAGTTACAATTGAGATTTTTGTAAATAAGGCAGTATTAGAGCCATATTCATACATATGTCTGTAATGTTCGAAAAATGAACATTCAGGCAGGAAGCTAACATATAATGCAATGATTAACCCCAAAATCCCAATGTACCTTGCGAATTTTCCTTGTTCAAAAACGCCTGAAAATAACGCAGCAACTGCAGTTAGGAAAACAATAATTAAAACACTCATAATATAGATTTGAGATTCGAGATTCGAGATTCAAGATAAAAACACTGACTTCTCAATTTCATACTCTCTTAATTTTTTAAATTATTAAATTAATCTTTAAATTTTTGAATCTTTCAATCTTTTAATTAATCAAAGATGCATAGATAAACTTCAGCGAACTACTCACCATTTCGATTACCGGTTGAGGGAAAATACCAAGTAAGATCACAAAAACCGCTAAACTGGCCAGAACAGAAAACTCCACTCCTGAAAGATCTTTCGCTGTACTCAATACGGCTTCATCTCCTTTTCCGAACATTGCCTTTCCGTAGAATCTCAATAGATAAACAGCAGAAAGAATCACAGTTAAACCTGCAATAATAGCAGCTAATACATTAAAGTCAAAGATTGATTTAATCAAGATGAATTCCCCGATAAAACCATTAGTCAACGGAACGCCCATTGAACCTAAAAGGATCAGTAAAAACAATACGGCAAATTTAGGAGCTACTTTCGCTAAACCTCCCATTTGTCTGATGTCTCTTGATTTAAATCTTTTATATAAAATGTCTGCACAGTAGAATAAACCTACGACATTAATACCGTGAGCAAAAGTTTGTACCAAAGCACCTTCAGCACCTTCAGTAGTAAATGTTCCTCTTAGTGTAACAACAGCAGATGCAAAAATACCCGCTACCATCAATCCAACGTGAGAGAAAGATGAATAGGCAATGATCCTCTTCATATCATTCTGGATAATTGCGATCAATGCTCCATGAAGGATTCCTACTATTGCAAGGATAATAACGATCTGCCCTGAAATTCCCATAATAGGAATAGGAGTGATCGGTAATAAATAACGGATAACACCATACACAGCCATTTTAAGCATGATCCCTGATAATAACATCGATCCCTGAGTAGGTGAGTAGGTATAGGTATCAGGCTGCCATGTGTGGAACGGGAAGATCGGTAATTTCACAGCAAATGCAAAGAATATAAACCAAAATACAACCGTCTGCTGAGTTTCATTAAGTGATGCATTGTATAGATCTGTTAAGGCAAATGATGCAGAGTGATTATACACATAAATCAATCCGGCAAGCATGAATAAAGATCCTACGAATGTATATACAAAGAACTTTGTGGTGAATTCAAATCTTTTATTTTCCTGGCCCCAAAGTCCGGCAATGAACCAGATTGGAATCAGTGTTACCTCCCAGAAAATGTAGAACAATAATCCATCCAGAGATGTGAAAACTCCTACAAGTCCAAACTGCATCAACAGGATAAGACCATAGAATGAGTTTCTGTAATTGATGTTCTCATTAAATGAAGATAAAATAATGATTGGCGAAAGGATATTGGTCAGCAATAAAAGCAGCATACTCATCCCGTCAATACCGAAATGAAGCGAGCTTTTAATAAATTGTGACCATGGATAATTGATCTCATGCTGCAATACACTATCTACAGTCGGAGTAAAATCGAAATCCGAAAGTATATAAAATGTAAGAAGCATTTGTACCAATGCAATTCCTAGTGCCAAATATTTGCTGGATTTATTTTTCCAGGCAAAAACAAGTCCCGACCCTACTAGAGGTAAAAGCAATAATGTTAATAATAAACAAGACATTATTATTGTAATATAAAGTTAACAATCAGTATAATTCCCACAGCTAAAGACATGATAAGAATGTATGTCTCAACATTTCCGTTTTGAATACGTTTCATAGATTTACCGCTGTCCTCAGCTCCTTCACCTACGAAGTCTACAAAACGATCTAGAACACCCTTATCAAACATTTTACCTCCACGTCCTAATCCTTCAACAGTTTTTACAATTAATGCATTGTAAAGTTCGTCAATATATAATTTTTTAGCAGACAGCTTTTCCCAGCCTGTATAGCTTTCTTCCGGAAGGGCTCTCTTTTGCTTATTCACATAAGTGTTTTTAACGATGAACCATACCGCGAAGAACATTACAACAGTGGCTGCTAATAATATCATTTCAGTATTAAAATCAACTCCTGAAAGCGTAGCTTCCATTTGTTTGAAACTTTCTTCAGTAAGAACCGGCTTCAGCCATTCCATTAATTTTGCATAATGACCGTGGCCGATAAAGTGAGGAAGGTTAATAAAACCTCCGATAACAGAAAGAATAGCCAATACGATCAACGGTAACGTCATGTTCATCGGGCTTTCATGCAAGTGGTGTTTCTGTTCCTCAGTTCCTCTGAACTCTCCGTGGAATGTAAGGTAATACAGTCTGAACATATACGTTGCCGTAATAGCTGCCAGAATGAATAATATTACCCAGTAAATTGGATTTTTTGCAAATGCCGCTACCAGAATTTCATCTTTGGAAATCATCCCTGAAAGTAAAGGGAAACCAGAGATTGCCAGTGTTCCGATAAGGAAAGTAGCATGGGTAATCGGAATTACTTTCTTAAGTCCGCCCATAAAACGCATGTCCTGCTCATTACTCATAGCGTGGATCACAGATCCTGCTCCTAAGAATAACAATGCTTTGAAGAATGCGTGTGTCATTACATGGAACATCGCTGTAGTATAAGCTCCTAATCCCAAAGCAATGAACATAAATCCAAGCTGCGATACAGTAGAATAGGCCAATACTTTTTTGATGTCGTTCTGACGAAGTGCATAGAAACCTGCTAAAGCTGCAGTTAAGAATCCGATCAACAGAATTCCGCCCTGAACAGTTGGAGCCAAAGTAAATAAGAAATTAGATCTTACTACCAGGTAGATCCCCGCAGTAACCATTGTTGCTGCGTGAATTAATGCAGAAACAGGAGTTGGTCCGGCCATTGCGTCCGGTAACCATGTATATAAAGGAACCTGTGCCGATTTACCGGTAGCACCGATAAATAAACTCGCCGTAATAAAGATAATTACAGTTCCGTCCAATTCAAATTTTGAAGCGTTTTGAGCTACTGAAAGATAATCAATAGCATTGGTCTGAGAAGCGATCATGAAAATACCGATCAATAAACCAAGGTCCCCAATTCTGTTCATGATAAACGCTTTTCTTGCTGCTTTACCATATTCTTCATTTGTGAACCAGAATCCGATCAATAGATATGAACACAAACCTACACCTTCCCATCCGATAAACAGGATCAGGTAATTGCTTCCCATTACTAAAAGTAACATAGAAAAGATGAAAAGATTCAGATAAGTAAAGAACTTATAGAAACCTTTATCATGGCTCATATATCCGATAGAGTATAAGTGGATCAATGATCCGATACCTGTAATGATCATGATCATCATTAAAGATAACTGATCGATCTGGAAACCAAAGTTAATCTGAACTCCATTTACTCTGAACCATTCAAAAGCTTTTACGATAACCGGCTGGCTTTCAGAATTGAAATTCATGAAAATACTTACCGCGATACAGAAAGATCCGAAAACCGCTGCAGTTGCCAATCCTCCTACTACTATTTTTGGAAGATTTTTCCCGAATAAACCGTTAATAAGAAAGCCTAAAAGTGGTAAAAGTACTATTGCATACACTAAATTTTCCATTCTTTATCCTCTTAATTTATTAAATATACTAACATCTACAGAACGGGTATTTCTATATAGCATAGCAATAATTGCCAAACCTACCGCTACTTCAGCAGCAGCAACCACCATAATGAAGAAAACTAAAAGTTGTCCATCGCTGTTTCCTTTATACGCTGAAAAAGCAGCTAATAAAAGATTTGCAGAATTGAGCATAAGCTCTACACAACCCAAAATTACAATAGCGTTTTTTCTCAATAACACTCCCAATACTCCCAAACAGAACAATACTGATGAAAGAATAATGAAATAATTTAAAGGGACGCTTTGTATAAATGTATTTACTTCTCCCATAATTTTATAAATCTTTTTTACCGATTAATACCGCACCTACAATACCTGCCAAAATAAGGATGGAAGCAAGCTCAAACGGTAAAACATATTCATTAAACAAAAGTTTACCCAGATTTTTAGTAAGACCCACACCTCTGTCTACATTTTCCACTACAATATGGTTGTCCTGAACTCCTCTGAATACTCCTAAAATACCAATCAATAATAGACCGGCTGTAAAGACTCCAATAAATTTTAAAGTATTGTTCTTCTTACTTTCGTCTTCTTTATTAAGATTAAGCATCATCAGGATGTAAAGGAACAATACCATAATCGCTCCTGCATATACGATGATCTGAATAATAGCAAGGAACTGCGCATTCAAAAGAATGTACATCCCTGCAATGGAAAACATTGTAACAATTAATGATAAGATAGCATACAAAGGATTTTTTGCAAATACAAAGTATACTGCACCTGCCACTGCTAAAAAAGCCACCAAGAAAAATAAAAACTGATCCATTATTTTACCGCATTTTTTTGTTTCTCGGATTGTCTTGTCGTGATGTCAATCCTTTCGTTTATCTTTTCAACTAATTTATCTTTTCCATAGATAAAAGAACCTCTGTTGGTTTCCACATCTACCAATCTATCGGTTAAATAAATTGCTGATTTCGGACATGCTTCTTCACACATTCCGCAGAAAATACATCTCAGCATATTGATTTCATATACTGATGCATATTTTTCTTCTCTGTAAAGATGTTTTTCTTCCTTAGTTCTTTCAGCAGCAGTCATGGTAATTGCTTCTGCAGGACATGCCACCGCACAAAGTCCGCAAGCGGTACATCTTTCTCTGCCTTCCTCGTCTCTTTTCAGAACGTGCTGACCTCTCCAGATATCTGCTCTTGGTTTCTGTACTTCTGGATACGAGTATACTGCAGGAGCTCCTTTTACAACGGTTCTTACAGCATGCTTGAATGTAATCCCCATACCTTTGAAAATCGCCGGTAAGTAGATTTTCTCAGCAAGGGTCATTTCTTTATTAGAAACAACTTTTGATCTGTTAGTAAGTTTCATTTAATTATAGATTATAGATGGTAGACTAATTCTGTCTTTTATCTTAATTTTTAATATTTTATGTCTGAATAGAGCTGCTTAAGTAAAGATAAAATTTGATTTCACTTTCAAATCAGCTCATTTCAAATGTTCAATTTTTTAATGTCCGAATGCTAAAATCAAAGCTCCGGTAACAATCAGGTTCAAAACAGCCAATGGAATCAAAGTTTTCCATCCTAAGTGCATCAGCTGGTCATATCTGAATCTCGGTAGCGTCCATCTGATCCACATAAAGATCAGAATTCCGATAATGGTTTTAACTAAAAACGCTCCGATACTTAATATTCCTGCAATATTTTCTCCCCAGTTTTGTGTTACCCACTCAATTCCCGGATAGTTATAACCACCAAAGAAAAGAACAACCATAAATGCGTTGGAGATAAACATATTTACATATTCTCCGAACATGTATAAACCTAATTTCATGGAGGAATATTCCGTAGAATATCCTGTCACCAGTTCGGATTCACACTCCGGTAAATCGAAAGGGTGTCTGTTCGTTTCTGCTAATGCAGCAACAATAAAAATAAGGAAAGCCAACGGTTGGTAGAAAATATTCCAGTTCATCCCGTCAATGTGGATAAGTCCCCACAGTTTTCCTGTTGTTTGAGCTTCAGTAATTACTTTTAAATCTAAACTTCCTGTCATCATGATGATAGAAAGCAGCGCCAATCCCATTGCCAATTCATAAGAGATCATCTGAGAAGAAGCACGGATAGCACCCAATAATGAATATTTATTATTAGAAGCCCAACCTCCGATCATGATCCCATAAACCCCAATGGAAGCCATTCCGATAATGAAAAGTACGCCGACATCAATGTTAGCCACCTGAAGGTCGTAAGACATTCCTCCGATATTTAAACTTTTCCCCCAAGGAATAACAGCTCCTGTAATTAATGAAATAAACATCACCAAAGCAGGTCCCAATACGAAAAGGAATTTTTCTGCATTGGCAGGAGTAAAGTCTTCTTTAAAGAAAAACTTTCCACCATCAGCAAGAGGCTGCAGCAATCCGAAAGGTCCGGCTCTGTTAGGCCCGATTCTGTCCTGCATGATAGAAGCAACCTTTCTTTCTGCCCAGGTAGAGTAGGCCGCTATCGTTAGCGAAAGCAAGAAAAGCGCTAGTACAAGTATCAATTTAAATGTAATTAAATCCATTTTTATTATAGATGTTAGATATGAGATGTCAGATGCTAGATTTCAGATCTTTAATCTGATGTCTGTAGTCTGATATCTGAAATCTTATTAAAGTTATTTTTCGTCTTTTTCACTGATTTCTTTAGCCATAGGATTGTCTAAAACTCTTAGTTCATCCTTAGGTTTTTCATAATGGTTGAGTGAAATTACAGAATGTCTGTCGATATGTCTTGGACCTTCAATATTCCAGTCTTTCAATTCTTTTCTTTCAAAACGACATGTATCACAGATAAATTCTTCAACTTCTCCCCACTGGTCTTTTCTGGCTGTAACCCTTACCACTTCATCTCCTTTCAACCATACAACTGCTTTTCCTGAACACTTGTCACATTTACATGAAGCATTCATCGGGTTGGTAAACCAAACTCTGCTTGCAAAACGTGCGGTTCTGTCTGTAAGAGCTCCTACCGGACAAACGTCGATAACGTTCCCAATGAAATCATTATCCAAAGCTTTATTTAAATAAGTCGAGATTTCTGCGTGATCTCCTCTGAAAAGAATACCATGCTCTCTGGTTTCAGTAAGTTGATTCGCTGTAAGAACACATCTTGCACAAAGAATACAACGGTTCATATTCAGCTTGATATGTGGTCCCAGGTCATCCGCTTCGTAGGTGTTTCTTTCAAACTCTGTTCTGGTATTTTCCACACCATGTTCATATCCAAGATCCTGAAGATGACATTCTCCAGCCTGATCACAAATAGGGCAGTCCAGCGGGTGGTTAACCAATAAAAATTCAGTAACGGCTTTTCTACCTTCTTGAGCTTTATCAGAAGTAAGATTTTTCACTTCCATTCCGTCCATTACATTGGTTCTGCAGCTAGCCACCAGTTTTGGCATGGGACGAGGGTCCGCTTCAGATCCCTTAGAAACTTCTACTAAACAAGTTCTGCATCTTCCTCCACTGGTTTCCAACTTGCTGTAGTAGCACATTGCCGGAGGTACAGATTTTCCACCGATTTGTCTTGCTGCTTCCAGGATGGAAGTCCCAGGCAACACTTCAGTAGTCTGTCCGTCTATCGTTATTTTGAATTTTTTAACTTCTTCGCTCATATTATATGCTTTAAGCTTTCTGCAATAAGCAATAGGCTTTATTAATTATATTTTTTCGTATTAAATGTATATCCAATTCCGGCAAGGACTTGTCCAAAAACGAAATCTTGTCGTGCTTTATCTGGTTTATTATTCAACGTGGTTTTAATATCCCACATATTGATATATCCAAATTTTCCTTCCAGTCTTGCCATCCAGTGATTCCAGAACACAAGGTTTAAGCTGGTTCTTACATCAGTTCCCATACCGGCAACGTGAAAACGGTCACTTCTTTCATTCCCAAAAAGTCTTACGTTACTTTTGGGAAACATTACCCCAATTCCTGCTCCATAAGACCATACCAGGTCAATATTTTTTTTATTGATAAGGCTCTGATACCTTTCAAGACCTAAGTTTTCATAGTTAAGTCCGTCCGTATGTTCGAAAGTAAGGAACTTTTCATCTGCCAGGTTTACCTGCCCGTTTTGAACCATACCTGCATATGTAGGATCTGAAATATGTCCCTTAAAATTAACGGTTTGGTTCTGATCCATAACATACTTCATATGATCAATCCCAAGAACAAGCGCTAAATTATCTTTTATGAAATAACCAGCTCTGAAGTTGTACTGAACCACTGTAAACCACGTAGGATCAAAATATACAATTCCAAATTTTGTAGGTCTGTCATGAGCGGATACATTATTCAGCTGAAAATTATAACCATTTCCTGAAAAATTGATATCAGAATTACTGAAAGCAGCTCTGTTCCAGCCAAAGAAAACAAACATCTGACCTTTTTTGGATAGAGGGTCTGGTTTTTGTTTTTTTGGAGTTGCACCTGTAAATGTTTCCAGATTTTTTTCCACACTTAAAGTATCTTTTTCTTTTTGTCCGAAAACAAAACTCGACATCATTACGCCGATCACAAACAACTTCTTCATTTATACATTTTTTTCAACAGCCGGAATAGGATCAGCATAATTAGCCAGACCATAATTTTGAGTTAAACATAACTCTGGATTTTTGATATGCCATTCAAATTCATCTCTGAAATGGCGTATTGCTGCTGCAACCGGCCAGGCTGCGGCATCACCTAAAGGACAAATGGTATTTCCTTCGATTTTTCTCTGGATATCCCAAAGCAAATCGATGTCTTCCATCTTTCCTTGTCCGTTTTCAATCTTTTTCAATATCTTATACATCCATCCTGTCCCTTCACGACAAGGTGTACATTGTCCACAACTTTCGTGATTATAGAATCTTGCTAAAGTCATGGTATGTTCCACGATGCACTGATCTTCATCTAAAACAATGAAACCTCCTGAACCCATCATGGTTCCGGTAGCAAATCCTCCATCTGCTAAGGATTCATAGTTCATATATCTTGGTTCTCCGTTTACTGTTCTCAACAATAGGTTGGCTGGAACAATAGGAACCGAACTACCACCAGGAATACAGGCTTTTAACCTTTTTCCGTTTGGAATACCTCCACAATATTCATCAGAATAAATGAATTCTTCCACAGTGATCGTCATATCAATTTCATAAACTCCCGGTTTATTGATATTTCCACATGCAGAAATTAATTTCGTACCTGTAGATCTTCCCACTCCGATTTTTGCAAATTCAGCACCGGTAATATTAATGATCGGTACCACAGCTGCAATTGATTCCACGTTGTTAACAACCGTAGGTCTTTCCCAAAGTCCTTTTACAGCCGGGAATGGTGGTTTCAATCTCGGGTTACCTCTTTTTCCTTCCAGCGATTCAAGCAATGCTGTTTCTTCACCACAGATATAAGCTCCACCACCTCTCTGAACATAGATTTCAAGATCGAAACCTGTTCCCAAAATGTTTTTACCTAAAAATCCTGCTGCTTTAGCCTCTTCAATAGCTTCTTCCAAAATATCCGGGATCCATGAATACTCTCCACGGATGTAGATATAAGAAACATTTGAGCCTAAACAGAACGAGGAGATAAGCATTCCCTCAATCAATAAATGAGGAATAAATTCCATCAGATATCTGTCTTTAAAAGTTCCCGGTTCAGACTCATCTGCATTCACTACAAGGTGTCTTGGAACTCCTTCAGGCTTTGCCAGAAAGCTCCATTTCATCCCCGTAGGGAATCCTGCACCACCACGACCACGAAGTCCTGAAGTTTTTACTTCTTCCAAAATTTCATCGGGTGTCATCTTCAAGGCTTTTTCAGCAGCTTCGTAACCTCCCTGTTTGCGGTATGTTTCGAAATAGCGAATACCTTCTATATGTGCATCTTTAAGTAAAAGTTTTTTACTCATCGTATATTTTAATTAATCCAAAGCGATTTGCCCCTCTCTGCAAAGATCAAGGATTTCATCTACTTTTTCTATCGTTAAATTTTCATGAAAGAATTTCCCCAACTGCATCATCGGTGCATATCCGCATGCACCAAGACATTCAGCAGGTTTTAGAGTGAACATACCATCTTCAGTCGTTTCACCATCCTTAATGTTCAGTTTAGTCCTGATGTGATTCAGGATCTTTTCGCTTCCGCAAACCATACAAGGTCCCGTTCGGCAAACTTCCAAAACATATTTACCAACCGGTTTCATATTGAACATGGTATAAAAAGTAGCTACTTCATATACTTCAATTGGCGTAATACTCAATAATTCAGCAACGTAATCCATTACCGGGACATCCAGCCATCCTCCAAATTCTTTTTGTGCTAAATGCAGAACAGGAAGAAGGGCAGACTTCTGTCTTCCTTCAGGATATCTTGCGATAATTTTATGTACTTGTTCTAAACTTTCCGGTTTAAAAGCTATTGTTTCGCTCATTTTTTATCTCTTAGATTAAAGAGTAAAGAACAAAGAAAAAAGATTCTTAAGTTCGATATTCTAAATTCGTTTTTATTGGGTTGATGAAAGTCTTTTTTCTTTCATCTTTATTCTAACTTCTTATTATGCGTCTAATTCTCCCGCAATAATATTCATACTACGCATGGTTACAATGGCATCAGAAATTACAGAGCCTGTAATCATTTCCGGATACGCCTGGTAGTAGATGAAACATGGTCTTCTGAAGTGTAGTCTGTAAGGACTTCTTCCTCCGTCACTCACTAAGTAGAATCCTAATTCTCCGTTTCCTCCCTCTACAGCATGGTATACTTCTCCTTTCGGAATTTCGGTTTCTCCCATTACAATTTTGAAGTGATAGATCAAGGCTTCCATTTTGTTATAAACGTCAGCTTTTTCAGGAAGATAGAAATCAGGAACATCAGCATGGAAATCCCCTTCCGGAAGATTGTTATATGCCTGCTCGATAATTTTAATAGATTCCCAGATCTCCTGTTGACGAACCATGAAACGGTCGTAGGTATCACCAGCTGTTCCTACAGGAATGATAAAATCAAAGTCCTGGTAAGAAGAATAAGGTTGTGCTACCCGAACATCATAATCTACACCTGCAGCACGTAAATTAGGACCTGTAAAACCATAGCTTAAAGCTCTTTCAGCTGAAATTGCTCCCGCACCAATGGTTCTGTCCATGAATATTCTGTTTCTTTCCAAAAGCTGGCAGAATTCAGCAAACTTCTTAGGGAAAGTTTTTAAGAAATCTTTGATCAGTTCATGACATTTCGGTGTAAGATCTCTTTCGAAACCTCCGATTCTTCCCATATTGGTTGTCATTCTCGCACCGCAGATCTGTTCGTAAATATCATAAATACGTTCTCTTTCGATGAACATATAAGTAAGTCCGGTAATTGCTCCAGAGTCCATACCAGTTACTCCGTTACAGATCAGGTGATCCCCGATCCTTGCTAATTCCATAAGAATTACCCGGATATAATCCACACGTTTTGGAACTTCAATTCCTATCAGTTTCTCAACCGTCATATGCCAGCCCAGATTGTTAATTGGAGCAGAACAATAATTCATACGGTCGGTAAGGGTCGTAATCTGGGTATAATTTCTTCTTTCAGAAATTTTTTCAAATGCCCGATGGATGTAACCTACGGTTTGCTCAGCATGAAGAATTCTTTCCCCATCCATCGTTAAAACGTTCTGGAAGATCCCGTGAGTAGCAGGGTGAGTCGGACCTAAATTGAGGGTGTACAACTGACCGTCAATCTGCTCCTTACTTTCGTATTGGTTAAGTATATTAGATAATGAGTTATCTTTCATAATATATAATTGATAATTGATAAGCGATAATTGATCATTAATCAATCATCAGCAATCATTATATTTTTATTTTATCTTCCGAACATGCTATCGTTCTTGTCGGTTCTTGTACCATCCTCAAGACGATATTCCTTCAGCATCGGGTGGTAACCAAGATCTTCCATATTTAAAATAGGTCGCAGATCCGGATGTCCCTTGAATTTGATTCCAAAGAAATCATAGGTTTCCCTTTCCATCCAGTTCGCTCCGGCATATAGATCTGTAAGAGAGTCTACCTCAATATTCTCTCTGGACATAAATACTTTAAGACGGATTCTGAAATTCGTCATCATATTATGTAAATGGTAGACTACGCCGATTTCTTTCTCCGGAAATTCAGGATAATGAATTCCACAAATATCTGTAAGGAAATTAATTTCTAAAGACGAATCCTTAAGGTAATGAATCACTTTTTTGATGTCATCTTTCTTCACTTCAACGGTAAGCATTCCATAAGGCTCTGAACTGGAAATTACAGTTTCAGGAAACTCCCTGGTGATTGCTTCTAATACAAATTCGTTCGTCATTTCCGTTTAGTTGCTTATGTTGTAAGAGTCTAATAAATTCTGATATTCAGGCATATCTCTTCTTCTGATGCTTTCGCTTTCTGCAAGAGCCTGAACCTGCATTACTCCTTCAATGATCTGCTCCGGTCTTGGCGGGCATCCCGGAACGTATACGTCAACCGGAATAATCTTATCGATTCCCTGTAAAACAGAGTAGGTGTCAAAAATACCACCGCTGGAAGCACATGCTCCTACAGCAACCACCCATTTCGGCTCAGCCATCTGAGTGTACACTTCTTTTAGGACCGGGCCTAATTTCTTGGATATAGTTCCACAAACCATCAACATGTCTGCCTGTCTTGGAGAGAAAGAGTTTCTTTCCATTCCAAATCTTGAAGCATCATATGTTGGGTTAAGAGTCGCCATAAACTCGATACCACAACAAGAGGTAGCAAATGGTAACGGCCAAAGAGAAAACTTTCTTGCCATTCCGATTACACTGCTCAGTTTCGTTGCGAAAAATCCTTCTCCTTCAAATCCTTCGGGAGCAGGTGCATCTGTTCTTATTACTGGTTTTTTATCTGACATTTTATTAAATATTTAAAGATTAAAAATTTAGAAGTTTAAAAGCATGATAAAGCTTTAAATCCATCAAATAATTAAATCTTTTTAATGTTAAAATTTATTTATCCCAATCTAGCGCGCCACGTTTCCATACATAGATAAAACCTACGAAGAAAATAGCCACGAAGGTAAGGACTGCAAGGAATCCTTCGAATCCGAATTCTCTGAAGTTAACGGCATATGGATAAAAAAATACGATTTCGATATCGAATAGAACGAACAAGACAGCTGTAAGGAAATATTTGATCGAAAAAGGGGTTCTGGCATTTCCTTCAACAGGAACACCGCACTCCCAACTTTGATTTTTCACAGAATTTCCTTTCTTCTGACGAGGTCCTAAGAAATGCGCTCCAAGCAATGAAACAGCTACAAAACCAATGGCAACGGCAGCTTGGATAAGGATCGGAATATAACTTTCAGGTAAATTCATTTTTGCATTATTATCTCAATTTGCAAATTTAGCGAATAAACAAGAAAGCATGAAATTAATAACCTTAAATGTGGAGTTAAAATGGGAAAAACCGGTAATTTAGAATTAATAAAAATAACGGTTATTTCTGCATTTTTTTGAGTAAAGAGTAAGCCATAAATGAAATATAACCGAAAAGGATACTGGCGTAAATAATATTGATTACCGTGTTTGTTTTATCGTCTCCGTTTTGGAAAAAAAAGTTGTAAATAATAAACCCGGCAATTAAAATAGCGAAGACGATGAGATGTGGTTTCATAGGAGAGGATTTATACGTTTGAGTAATTAATTGTGAGCGACGAGATACAGGATGTGAAATTCGATTTATGGATGTATGTGTCGATGTTCAGGATTGAAAATCATTGGTTTAAATTATCAAATTGAAACTTATGTTATGTTTATAACCGGAATTGAAAATCCAGCAATACAAACCTCGTACCTTATCAGCTATTGATCTTCAGTGAATAGGTTCTCCTTCTTTTATGATTAACCGGATTGTAATCCTGCCAAAGCAGTTGCACACTTTTGTTTTCTTCCAGTTCCGGATTGGTTTCTGCAAATTTGATTCCCATACTGGTAAAACGAACGAAAATTTCCTTAAAAATAATAGCCGTAACTCCTCTTCTCTGGTATTCCGGATGAATACCGATAAGATAGAAATTAGCGCGGTCATTCTTTTTACCGGCCTGTAAAAAATGCCACCACCCGAACGGGAATAGTTTACCCTTTGATTTCTGTAACGCTTTCGAATAAGAGGGCATCGTGATTGCAAAAGAAATCAGCTGATCATTTTCATCAACAACGCAGATCACGTAGTTTTTATCGATAAACGGGAAATATTTTTCTCTGTATGTTTTGATCTGTTCGTCGGAAATAGGAGTATACGTGGAGAGGTGCTTATAGGTTTCATCCAAAAGCTTAAACATAGGTTCCACATACGGAAGAATTTCCTCTTTAGATTTGAAGTTCAGGACTTTCAGTTTATATTTTTGAGCGATCAATCCACTGAATTTTTCTACTTTTTCAGGAAGGACTTTAGGGAATTCCATTTCAAATTCCACCCATTCCTTTTCCTTGGTGAGGCCAAGGCTTTCAAGATGTTTAGGATAGTAATCATGATTGTAAATTCCGATCATGGTTGCCAGTTTGTCAAACCCCATGGTCAGCATTCCTGCTTTATCCAGGTTGGTAAATCCCATAGGACCTTCGATCATGTCTATATGATGCTCTTTTGCGTAGTCAATTGCTTTTTGAATCAATGCTTCAGAAACCTCTTTGTCATCGATAAAATCGATCCACCCAAAACGAACTTTTTTTATGCCCAGTTCCTTTTCCTCCTTGTGATTGATCATCACGGCAATACGTCCCACTACTTTTTTGTCTTTATAGGCAAGGTACTGTTTTGATTCCGAGTAATTCAGTGCTGGATTTTCTTTGGCGTCCCAGATCTTCATTTCATCTTTGATAAATGAGGGTACATAGTAAGGATTGTTTTTATACAAATCCATGGGGAACATCACAAACTGTTTTAATTCGTTCTGGTTTTTTACTTCTAGAATTGAAACTTTAGACATGGTTTTTCTGGGGTAATTAAAAGGCAAATATAAATAAATAAAATGTAATACTTTGGCACAGTTTTTACATCTTACAGGTTAAAAAATATCTATAAAATTTTATTAAAATGATTGGTTATTATGTAATTATTGGGATTACAATGTTGGTGAGTTGGTATGTTTCATCAAAGTTGAAATCCAAATTTGAGTATTATTCCAATGTACACCTTCGAAATGGCCTTTCAGGAAAAGAAGTGGCTGAAAAAATGTTAAGAGATAACGGAATTAATGATGTTCAGGTAATTTCGGTTCCCGGACAATTAACAGATCACTATAATCCAGCAGATAAAACGGTCAACCTTTCGGAAGGGGTGTATATGCAGAGGAATGCAGCGGCAGCCGCAGTGGCTGCTCATGAATGCGGCCATGCAGTACAGCATGCAGTAGGGTATTCCATGCTTCAGATGCGGTCAAAATTAGTTCCTATTGTGAATATCAGTTCTAATTTAATGCAGTTTGTCATTTTTGCAGGTATTGCCATTATGGCTGCCAGCAGAACAATTGAGAATCCTAATGGGAATACAACCGTCCTGGCTATTGGCGTAGCATTGTTTGCCGTGACTACTTTATTTGCTTTTATCACCCTTCCTGTAGAATATGATGCAAGTAACAGGGCGATGAAATGGCTTAAAGATACAGGGACTGTAACTCCTGAAGAATATGTAGGAGTACAGGACAGCTTAAAATGGGCTGCCAGAACCTATGTAGTTGCAGCTATCGGATCACTGGTACAACTTCTTTACTGGTTGTCGATCCTGATGGGAAGCCGAAGAAATTAATCTTTAAATGTAAAGGATACATATTGCATCTCGGATAATTTATCTGAGATGTTTTCTTTTTGTGCCGTTTTTAAAGAGGCGGTAAGGATGCAGTTTTCATTCGCATCAAAATTCAGGACTTTTGCATCGAATTTTGACAACAGGGTGAAAATGGTGTTTTGCTGATTAAAATTAAATCGGATTTCAACTTCTGTTTCCAGTTCCCGTGTGATGATATTGGCTTCTTCAAGGGTTAACTTTGCAGACTCTTTATATGCTTTTACAAGACCTGATACGCCCAGTTTAGTTCCTCCATAATATCGGACTACAATCACGAGAACATTGGTGATCTCATGGGCTAAT
This sequence comes from Chryseobacterium sp. Chry.R1, assembly GCF_039645525.1. Taxonomy (NCBI): domain Bacteria; kingdom Pseudomonadati; phylum Bacteroidota; class Flavobacteriia; order Flavobacteriales; family Weeksellaceae; genus Chryseobacterium; species Chryseobacterium sp. Chry.R1. The sequence continues at coordinate 285,754 of NZ_CP151793.1, read as the reverse complement.
AGTTGATTGTAGATTGGTAACCCGGCACTTCCCGAAGGTTCCCCGTCATCATTTGCTCGGTAATTTTCACCATGAAGACCCATTCTGAAAGCGTAGCAATGGTGTGTCGCTTTAGGATGCTCGTTTCTTACTTTTTCAAGCGCGTCCTTAAGTTCATTTTCGTTCGCAACGGGATAAGCAAATCCGATGAATTTGCTTCCCTTTTCCTTGATTAAAGTGTTTTCGATGGGTTTATCAATGGTTTTGTATTCGTGCATCATTATGGCCGGCTTTAAAAGTACAAAAGTATAAAATGCTTTAGTTTGAAACCCCAATAGACTTTTATAATTTAACTACGGGTTCAGTTTAAAACGGTTACACCATACGGGAAGTATGAAAAGCCATCGTATTATCTCTCACGGTTTCGGTTTTAAAAGGTTCTGAATGGAATTCAGGGGCTTGTGTTCCCTTTTCAAGGATGAGATTTTCATTTTTGATAACGATAGCTTCGTCCCAAAGGTTAGCGTCAATGAATTGCTGAAGGGTAAAACGCCCTCCTTCTATAATAACGGATTGGATCTGCTCCTGATACAGGATGTCCATCAGGTCGGAAATGAAATCATCCTTTCTGATTTTGATCCAGTGAATATTTTCTTCGTTTCCTTCTTTGACAGAATTAAGAACCAACGTTTTGGCTTCTTTGTTGAAGATCTTAAAATTATCAGGTACTTTCAGGTTGAGATCTATTAAAATTCTGACAGGATTTACTCCTTCAACATTTCTTACGGTAAGGCCGGGATTATCGTTAAGTGCGGTTTGTGTACCTACTAAAATGGCATGTTCATCAGCTCGTAGTTGATGGACAAACTGATTGACCAGCGAATTTGAAATTGAAGTCGGTTTAAAATCTTTATCCAAAAATCCATCTTTTGACTCAGCCCATTTTAAAATGATATAAGGTCTTTTCTTTTCATGGTACGTAAAGAATCTTTTGTTCAGCTCAACAGACTCTTTTTCAAGTATGCCTGAAATGACTTCTATTCCGGCATCCTGAATGATCTTTTTGCCTTTCCCGTTCACTTTGTCATGAGAGTCCATCGCTCCGATCACCACTTTTTTGAATCCCAGTTCTTTGATCTTTAATGCGCATGGTGGAGTTTTCCCGTAATGAGCACAGGGCTCAAGGGATACGTAAATGGTAGATTCAGGAATCAGATCCTTATTGATTACGGAATTGATTGCATTGATCTCTGCATGAGGTTCTCCGGCTTTGTGATGATAGCCTTCTCCAATAATTTCGCCGTTATGTACAATCACACTTCCTACAAGAGGATTAGGATATGTTCTGCCCAAAGCTTTTTGAGCGAGCTCGATACATCTTTTTATGTATAATTCGTCCTGCATAATATAAAAAAGGCGAAGACAAATTTCTTTGCTTCGCCTTGGGTGTTATTTTTTTATCTGTTATTCTCCGACAATAATGTTGTGAAGATTCTGTTTTAAAGTTTCCAGGTGAGCTTTCTTCTCATCAATCGTGTTGAAGGTATCCGCTAAAAGAGGATTGTCCCTTGAAGGTTTATTGAAGAATGAAAGGTTGTTCTCTAATTTAACGATTTCTGACTCCAGGTCAGAGATCTGGCTCTTCATTTTTCTCGCCTTATCGGTTAATTGATTTTCAGAAAGACCGTCTTCTTTCAACTCCAGTTCATTGATCTTATTCAGCTTTAATTTTTCTCTTAAAGTTTTGTTGAATTCGGAGTTGATAGAGATCTTATCTCTAGGAACTTTTCCTACATTATTCCATGCTGTTTTTATTGTCTCTATTTTTTCAATACTTCCTTCATCGTTAGAGATCGTTTTCAGCTCTTCAAGAAGCTCTTTTTTCTGTTTGTAGTTCTCCTTCCAGTTATCTGTAGATGCATTGCTTTTTTCTCTGTAGTTATTAAAGAAAGTATTGCAGGCATCACGGAACTCATCCCAGATCTTGTTGGTCATGCTTTTTGGAACATGGCCGATTTTTTTCCAGTCTTCCTGAAGCTTTTTAAATAATGGAACTGCAATATCCCATTCTTCATTATTCATATTGTCCTTGGCAGTCTGGATCAGTTTTAATTTTTCCTCCAGGTTGGTTTGCTGAGAACCCTTCAAAGATTTATAATAATTGTTCTTTGTCGTATTGAAATTCCTTAGAGTGGTTTTGAAATCATTCCAGTTTTGGTTGGATAGCTTTCTTGGAACACTTCCCGTTTTCAAAAACTCTGAACGGAGATCCTCAACTCTTCTGATGGCATTTTGCCAGTAATTGTGGTTAGGAGTTTCCGCAGGTTCGGATAATTTCTTTATCTCTTCGATAATCTTGTTCTTCTTTTCAAGATTGTCATTCTGTTCAGTTTCTATGGCTGCAGAAAGTTCAGATTTTCTTTCGTGTATCTTATTCGAAATTTCTTTGAACTCTTCCCATGTTTTTTCACGGAATTCTTCTGCTACAGGTTCTGCCTCTTCTTTCCAAAGCTTATGAAGATATTGCAGCTCATTCAGCGCTTTTTGAATAACGGGCTCATTTTCCAGTTCTTTAGCGCGGGCAATAATATGCTGTCTTTTTTCAAGGTTATGACCGTATTCCTGCTCCAGGAATTCTTTATTTAAATCCAGCATTTGATAAAATTGATTCAGATGGTGGAAATAATTATTGTTAAGGATTTTAAATTCAGATTTTGCTACCTGTCCCGCGTTAGACCAGTCTTCTTTGATCTCGCGGATCGATTTGAATAAATTGGTATTGGGTTCGGAATTGGTGTAAAGGTTTTTAAGCCTTTCAATGATTCCCTGACGGTGTTCCAGATTCTTTTTTTGTTCTTCCTCCAGTCCTTTCTGGAAATTGTCATGCTTTTCTCTGAAGATGTTAACCAAAGCCGAAAGCTTGGATTGAGAAGGGTGCTCATAGCTGAAATTTTCAGGAGCATTCCCGGCTTCTACATATTCGTGCTTTTTGTCCTCCACTTCATCATGGATGTAATGACTTGCTTTTTCTTTTAACTGGTTGAATTTTTTTACATCCTCGCCCGCATTAGGAGCGTTGATGATTTTTTCCATTTCCTTCAATGCATCAGCCAAAGAAATATCAGTATCTGCTTCCTCTTCCAGATGTTCAGCATCATCATGCTGGTTTTCTTCCTGAGGTACAGTGTTTTCTGAAGTTTCTTCATTTGATCCTTCGATAGAATTTTTACTTTCTTCGTTTTCAGAAAGGTTATTTTCTGTTGTCATAGCAAATCTTTTATGTGAATGGCGTTTATTATCTGTCGCACGTAGCTAAAAAGCCAATTAATGCACTAATTTATGTTATTTTTTTTGAAAATTCCAAATTTCCCAAGCTTTTTCTGCTTGCTGTTCAAGCATATAATAGCCATTTACAGTCTTTGCTCCTTTTTCCGAAGCATTAATAATGAACTTCGTGTAATTGGGATTGTATATAAGATCGATGATCAAATGTTCGCGGGAAAGTCCCTCAAATGGGAATTTTAAGCAATCCTCAACATTCGGAAATGTACCTACGGGAGTAGTCTGGATGATCAGCTTGTGGTTGTTTACTGTTTCTGTATCCAGATTATCAAAATTTAATATAGACTTTCTGGAAACGGTCTGTGAAGAAATGCCATTTTTATCCAATACATATTGTACCGCTTTGGCGGCTCCGCCATCACCTAAAATCAATGCTGAAGTATGGTGTGGTTTTTTATGGAGAAGCAGGGTTTTTTCAAATCCGAAAGCATCCGTGTTATAACCCGTTTTCTTTCCATCTTCAATTAAAACACAGTTTACAGCGCCTATTTTTTCAGCTTCTTCACTCAAATTGTCCAGATAATTGATGATCTTTTCTTTATACGGGATGGTCACATTAAAGCCCAGGAGACCAGGTGTTGAAAACAGGTTTTCAACCTCTTCGATTTCCTGAAGATCAAAAATACTATAGGAGATGCCTTTCAGCATTAGTTTTTGGAATTTATCTTCAAAGAATTTTTTGGAAAAAGAATAAGAAATATTTCTTCCTATTAAGCCTAATTTTTTATTGGAATCCATCTATCAAAAATAAAAAAAAGACCGAACAAATCGGTCTTTATAGATTAAAATATTTTTAAGATTATTCCACAATGAATTTTGCAGAAATGTTGTCGGTTTTTAGGATGTAATTTCCTTTAGTCAATCCATTTAAATGAATTCTGTTAGAATTTTTGAATGGATTGTCAATCACCCGGATCAGTTTTCCCGACAGATCATAAATCTCTGCTTTGGAAATTTTATTCAGCTGTTCACCTTTTACATAAAGCTCATTATTTGTAACCGGATTAGGATAAACCACAAATGATGATGAATTTTTAGTGGCATCAACAGTAGCTAATGTTGAATTACATGTCCAGCTAAGATCATCCATTGCGATTCTGTTTGTTGCAGATGATGTTGTGATGATTTTGATCACGGCATTTCCGGTAACATTAATATTGCTGATCGTTGTTGTTTGTACGGAAGAGCTGTACGGTATGGTACCTACAAGATTTCCATTGATTTCAACATTCAATGTTCCGGCAGCTCCGCTATACTTCAATTGGGTCGTTAGTGTTAAGCTTTGTACACCGCCTGAAATGGTAGAGCTTGTTAAGACTCCGTTTTTGATCGTGATGGATTTTCCATTGATTGTTTCATCTGTTCTTGCAGAGGTAGCATTCCATGTAATTCCATTGCTCGTCCATGTTCTATCGATGTAAGAACTAGGATTAGGAGCTGTTGGTATGGCATCAAAAGTTTCGGTTCCACAACTTCCTCCTGCCGGTGCTGCCAAGGTAGTCCCTTGTGCGATGTTGCTCTGAGGAGATGAATTTCCGCCTGCATCCTTAGCAATTACATAGAAATCATACGTAGTAGACGGAGATAATCCGGAAACCACTGCCGTAGTTCCTGTTACGTAAGTTTTGAATGTATTGTTTGCATAAATATCATAGCCAATTACGCCTATATTATCGGTTGCTGCCGTCCAGCTCAATGACATGGAGTTAGAAGTAGGGTTGTTGGCTATCAGGTTGGTCGCTGCTGTTGGCGCCTGGGTATCGATAACCGGAGTTCCCCAGATCAGTGCCACATATTCAGGGTGATCGATATAAGGGTTTCTGTTGTTTTGATAAGCATAAGATGCATTGTTTCTTGCAATTTCCTCCGGTGACACCGGATCTGCCGCATGCCATGCCAGCAACTGATTCAGTTCCCACGATTGAAGCCCCGGGAAAGCAGAACCTCCCAGAATATTCCCTGTACTGAAAGTAGAAAGCTGGGCTTCATATCTTGTTACGAAATAAAGGACCATTCTTGCTATATCGCCCTTAAAAGCATTATTAGGTTCAAATACAATACCTGTATATCCCGCGGAAGCAGAACTCCCAAGCTTGGATCCGTTTTGGGAAACGAATGTTGGTACGTCTACAACTCCAAAAGGGTAATTAGATCTCATGCCGTTCACCTTATAATCCGTAGGGCGTATAAAATGAATGTCAGATTTCATGGGAAGGTTTTCACTGAAAAGACTCTGAGGGACAATATGCTCTCTGTTGTAGCAGGTTCCTTCAGGTCCATTGTTGCTGCCGCATTGATTGACTATAAAGGTATAGTTATAATTATCCGGTCCCGTAGGGTTTTCGGAATAGATATCCAGAACGGTGCCATCCATCTCGTAAAAATTGTCTTTATCGGTGGATTGATAGGCATCCCAAAGGTCGTTATAGGTATGTTGAACATATCCCGTAGAAATAATTTCCTTAAGTTGGGTTTTTAATGAAGGGCCGGTTAATCCAACAGCCGAATCATAATAGCCTGCAGGTATTTGTGCTAATGTATAAAAACAAGCTAATACCAATAAAAAAGAAGATAAAATTCGTTTCATTATTTAAAAATTGGGTCGCAAAGGTAAAGAAAATACGATCTTACGTATATTAATTTTTAGTAATATATTCCTTGCTGATTTTTGAAAATACCCACGAAATAATGAAGCCGAATAGAGATGCCGTAACGGCTACAATGATATAATTTTTACCTACGATCTTTACCGGGAACGGCAATGTCTCGTTGGCTTTAAAAAATTCTGTAAACAATTGGAAATAGCACAATGCTGTCCCCAGAATCAACCCGGAAATAATCCCTGATATTACAATAAGAACCCCGGTGTAGAAGTAAATTCTTCTCAGGTGGCTTAACGGGAATCCAAGCGAGATCAGTGATCTGGCCTGTTCTTTTTTATCCAGTTGCAGAATGATAATGGCTCCTGCCAGGTTAAAGGTCGTGATAAAAATGACCAACGCGAAGATTAAGTAGATGAAGAGCTTTTCCGTATTGATCATTTTCCAGAAAGCAGCATTTTCTTCTTCTTTGGTTTTGATATCAATCCCTTTGCCCAAAGTAGAAAGTAATTTACCTTTAACGATATCTGCATTTTCAGGATTTTTTAACTTGATGACGATCTGGTAGGCTGAATTTTTGGGCAGGTTCAATAGTTGCTCCGTCAATTCAATCGGGGAAATGATGTAACTGTCCAGCTGATCTTTTCCCGGAAAAATACCGGTCACCAGAATGTCTTTTTTATTATAAATATCATCCTCTTTATTGATGATCCCAAGTCCTGGTTTCGGCATAAAGATGGTGGCATAATCCTTTGACGAAGCTATGGGAATCGAAAGTCTGTTATCCAGTGAATTTTCCATCAATACCTCATTCGAATAATCGAAACTTGGGTAGCTGCCGTAAAATACGTCTTTATTGATGGGATTGACTACGGTGTAAGCTGAATCCACTCCTCTCAGATAGGCAATGTCTCCTTTACCGTTATAATTAATGTATACTTTTTCCTCAATAACACGGGAAAAGCTGGTAATATCTTTGTTTTTTTTAAGAAGATCTTCAATTTTCGGCAGGTTCTTTAAGGTCTTGCCTGCAGAGCTTTTGATCGTAAGATCCGCATGAAGATTAGAGATCAGATCCTTATTAAGATCCTCAAGGCCCGAGAAAACTGAAATAATGACAAACATTGCAGTAACGGCAACCATCATTGCTCCCACGGATAACCATGTGATGAAGGTAACGGCAGTGCTCCCTTTTTTTGCTAAAAGGTATCGGGAAGCAATATAGAATGCAATGTTTTTCAAAATTTATAATACAGGATTGTCTCCCTCGCCTCTTAATTCTTTTTCCAGTTTTTCAACATCATCAAGAGAAGTGTCAAGGTAGAAACTAAGCTGTGGAATGATACGAACTTGTTTAGCCATTTTCTGGCCAATGAAATTTCTGTACTGAGGTTTGTTCTCCTCAATCTCCTTCATAATATCTGAACGGAATTCCTGAGGAAAAATACTTAAGTAGATCTTTGCTATTCCCAGGTCTGCAGTTACTTTAACATCTGAAACAGAAACCAAAATGTTCTGTTTGCTGTCAGCTGCCTGTTTGCGGAATAATTCTGCAAAATCTTCCTGTATAATCTGTGCTACTTTTCTTTGTCTGTTACTTTCCATAATTTATGCAAATTTAGTACTTTTGTTTGAATTGCTCATTTGAAATGTAATGGGTATTTCAAATTTACGATTTAATTATAGTAATTTACTTATGAAGTTAGAACATATCGGCATTGCCGTAAAATCTTTAGGAGTTTCCGATGAACTTTTTGAAAAGCTTTTAGGAAAACCTTCCTACAAAAAAGAAACCGTAGAAAGGGAAGGAGTAGTGACCTCGTTTTATGGAACCGGTGAAAGCAAAATCGAGCTTCTTGAAGCCAGCAACCCGGAAAGTCCCATCTCAAAATTCATCGATAAAAAGGGGGAAGGCATCCATCACCTGGCTTTTGGCGTTGAAAATATCGTCGAAGAAGTAAAAAGATTAAAAAAAGAAGGTTTTCAATTTATCTCCGAAGAGCCGAAAGAAGGTGCTGATAACAAATTAGTTGTATTCCTTCATCCTAAATCCACCAACGGAGTGCTCGTAGAACTTTGTCAAGAAAAGTCATAAAAAGTTTTGTAGTGAAAGAAATTTTACTATTTTTGCAATCACAAAATTTAACCAAGTTTTGAGGTCCTATAGCTCAGTTGGTTAGAGCACCTGACTCATAATCAGGTGGTCCCTGGTTCGAGCCCAGGTGGGACCACAGAAAATGAACCGCTTACAGAAATGTGAGCGGTTTTTTTGTGTTAAAAAGTATTACAGTATTAGTTTTTGAATTTTTTATAGAAACATTTGGCTTTACAAAGAGTTTTCTAAGGTCATTAAAAAGATAACATTCATTAAGACTACAAAGCATTGTATTAAAATGTATTTTCTCAATCTTTTATGTACCTGCAATAAGAGCTCACGTCAAATAAAAAATAACTCAAAACAATTAAGGAAAACCCTAAGGTGTGAATTATAAAATATTTTTATATTAGCTACCTAAGAAATAGAAACACTAAATGAAAAAGAAATTTATTTTCAAGCTACTGCTACTAATAGTCCTCTGCATCTCGCTGTATTCATGTGTTCATGATGAAGTCACCGCTTCATTTGATCCAAGTTCTAAAGAATATACTAACAAAAGCCTTTGGAAAGAAGACGAAAAGTATATTAAAAATGTAATGAAAGTCTATCAGGAAAATGAATCTAAAATCAAAAAAAGCAGTGGAACACCTTATTGGGATTATGCCACAACAATGGATAGCTTTGATGAAAGTTTTTTGATGGTTCCTGTAGTAGATAATGGAAAAGTTATTTCTGTACTTCAAGTTCCTAGACATGGCACTAAAATTTACTTCATATACAGACAATCACAAAATGATATTAGTTTTTTCCAAAATTATATTTCTCCAAGAGTTAAAAAAGCAATAAATACCAACACAAACAATAGTAGTAAGGGCACATTAGTTTGTTCAACCAAAACGATTTCTACATGGTATCCAAATAATGAATCTAATCCTGATCCAGAGGGAGGAGATGGATATTGGGTATCCAGTAATGTTACAACTTGTAGAGTTATAGACGCTCCAATAGAAATTTCTGATTGCTTAGGTGTTGTAGATCCTGTAACAGGATTGTGTGATATGGGTACTGGTGGAGGAGGTACAGGTTATCCATACCCAGACACCCCAGAAACTCCATGTAATAAAACAAGAAATAACTTAGCAAAGCCTCAGGTACTGGAAAAAATTAATGAACTCCGAAAACAAGCTCCTAAAGGAGGTGAACTTGGAGTAATGTTTAAAGCAGACGGAGTACCTTCTGCAATAATACAAGGAGGAACCCATAGTGTTGATTTTGGAGACAAAACAGGATATGCAGGAGGATATCATAATCACACCCCTACAGGAATACCTATGTTATCTCCTTCAGATATAGAACAACTACTTCAATTTGCATTAGCACAAGGGAATGGAAATCCCATGAATACAAGTAATGCATATATAGGGATGGTCGCTCCAAATGGCATGCATTATGTAGCTACTTTTAATGGAAATTATAATGATGCTTTAGTAAGTTTTTCACAACAACAAATAGATGTTTTTACTAAAAATTTTGAGACACGAAACTATCTATATCAATCGTCAAGTACTCCTGAAGGTCTAGAAAGATTATTTTTTAAAACATTAGTAGAAATGGGACTTGATGGAAAAATAAATTTACAAAGAATTGAAATTGATGGTACTATAAAAACAGTAACTAAAGATACTAACGGAATAATAACAGCAAACCCTTGTTCTTAAATAAAAAAACATGAATAAATTATTATTAATATTTACATTTTTTTATGCTCTATCTTGTAAAGCACAAGAATATCCATTAAAAACTGACTATACAGAAGTACCAAACTATTCGTATTTAAAAGACACTAACAATGAACTTGATTCTTTTATAGGTACATGGAAGGCAAGTTATAACAATAATACAATTACACTGTATATAACAAAACAAATCCATAAGCTTTTTGATGAAAATCAATACAAATACTATAAAGATATTTTGTCAATAAAATATGTTGTTAAGAATTCAACAGGAAGTATTCTACAAAACACTCAAAGTATAACTGGACAATTAAATCAATTGAGGCATACAATTTATAGTCAATGGGCAGAGAACAACGGGAATACAATGTTATTTTATTACGGAGGAACAAATTGTAGTGTAGGATGGGGAACTATAAAAGTAAAAAAAATAAATTCTACACAAATTTCATGGGAATATCGTCCTAACGACATTATAGTTGATAGTAGCAGGTGCCCTAAAGGAACAGATATAAATATTTACCTACCAGAAACAAAAGATTTAATATTTACAAAACAATAATACGATTGTCTAATCTAAAATTATTTTAAATTAACCTTTATCAATTTTGGTAAAGGTTTTTTTAATGCTACTCATAAAAAAATCTACTATACAAGAGATACTAAAAACACGGAAGTTTATCAATAAAAAGAAAACAATGAAAAAAACATTAATTATATTATTAATAACTAGCGTTAATTTTATTTCAGCTCAACAGATATTTCCTTTGAACACAAGTAAAATAGATTATCCAAACGGAGCCTATTATAAAGATTTAGATGGAGAACTTAATCAGTATGTTGGAACCTGGAAAGGTACTTGGAATGGAAAAACAGTATATTTACAATTGAAAAAAATAAAAGATAGATCCACGGCAAATGACGGAACATATTATGATTCTGATCAAATAGTTGGTGAACGAAAAATTATTTCTTCTAGTGGAGCAATTGAAATAGATAGGATAACTAATTTTAATCAATCTTCTCCAGAATTTTATGGTATTTTTGGGCAGTATAATAATTATTCACAAAAGTTTTTACTCTTTCATCCTGATAATATGTGTGGTAAAAGTGCTAATGTAAATATCACTTTTACGAATTTGGAAAAAACGCAAATGAAACTTCATTACGAATATAATCCCAGTGGAATAAATGAATCCTGTCAGTATTATAATCAAATTATGGTTCAGGGGCAGGATTGGCCATTTAACTTTCCTAAAGACATTGTTTTAACGAAACAGTAAAAAACGGGCTAGCCTTTTTGGTTAGCCTATTTTATTAAATAGATTTTAATAAGTTTAACCTATTTTTTATCCCGAATGTAGGAAAGGTCAATCTGCAAAGAATAGAAAAAGATGGCACAATAAAGAAGATTACCCTGGATAATTATAATCAACCAACTTCAATAACCTGCTCTTAAATAGTAAACATTAAAATAAATGAAAACAATAAATATCAAAACAGCCATATTAATCACTTTTCTAATAGGTCTATTATCTTGCCAGGCGCAGCAAATATATCCGCTTCGTACTGCTGTGAACAATGTGCCTAACCTCTCGCATTTAAAAGATACAAACAATGAATTACCAGCCTTTACAGGAGTTTATTCAGCCTCCTATAATGGAAGACAAATTACCATTTACATTTCTAAAGAAGAAGATAAGCTTTTTGACCTAGTGGATAAAAAAGTATATAGAGATGTTTTATCCATAAGATATATTGTGAAAAATTCAACAGGTACAATACTGCAAGATACTAAAAACATGAATTTTCAGTCGAATCAATATACGCATACAATTTATAGTCAATTTATAGTTGATAATGGAGGTAAAGCAATATTTAATTATAGAGGGACTAATTGTCGCGTTGGATGGGGGAAAATTAATTTAAAAAAGATAAGTCCTACACAATTATCCTGGGAATATCGTCCTAATGACATTATACTTGATAGCAGTAAGTGTCCTCAGGGAACAGACATAAATATCTACTTACCTGAAACAAAAGATTTGATATTTACTAAGCAATAATTTCATCGTTTCAATAAATTTAACAATGGAGAAAAGATTACTTCTACTATTCACACTCTATTTTTGTTCTTATAGTACAGGACAAGAAATAAAAATTCCAGATAATTTTAGTGAGTATTCTATTCCAAAAGTAGGATCTGAAGAATCGTTTGTTCTCAATCAATCTAAAGATTGCTATGCTGTGAAAAAAGAAAATAATCGTTTGATAGTAGAAAAGGCCAGTTATTATAAAGAAGATTCTGAATTAGAAATAGAAGGTGGAAAACTGATTGGAGAAAATAAAGGCGAATGGGGAGGAGCATTATACTTTCAGCCGAAAGGAGAGATAAAGAAATCTATAGAAATAAAATTTGGAAATGTGGTTGATATTTTTCGATTCCAAAATAAAATCTACTTTACCGAAGGCTCGGGTATATGGGGAAGCTTATATGAATTAAAAAAAGATTTCACATACAGAAAAATCGAATCCTTTGGAGATGCCTTAGAAGCATCAACTGTGTTTAATGACATTATTTATATTGTTTCTTTTCATGGTTTTTACAAAGTAGTAAATGAAGAAGCGATCCTTATTTTTAGAGAACAATTTTGGAGAAATCTATATCCAAATTCTGTAGTCGTATTTGATGAAGAAAATATTTTTATCGGTATGCGAAGTGGAATTGCTAAATTAAACATTGTAAAAAAAACAATTAATTTTTATCGAGAAAAAGAATTATAGATAAGTTATATTATCTATGTTAGACATAAGAAAAGTAATCAAACATGACTTAAATTTATCTTCAACATTTTCACATAGGAATTTTTCCTGTCACACCATCCTATATTTTAATTGCCTAACTTTGTAGTTTCCAGTAAATTTTGTGAACAACGATCCAAAAATAACCTACGTAAACAAATAACAATGTCAATAACAAACGAATCCGAATTAATAGGAATGCAAAAAGCAAGTGAAGCAGTTGCCTATACATTAAAGGAAATGACCAACTATGCTCAGCCTGGAATGACGACAAAAGAACTTGATGAGTTTGGAGCAAAAATACTTTCTGATTTTGGCGCTAAATCGGCCCCCTATCTGACCTATGGATTTCCAGGTTGGACATGCATCAGCGTAGATAATGAATTCTGCCATGGTATTCCAACGGAAGAAAGAGTTCTGAAAGAAGGAGATTTAATTAATATCGATGTTTCAGCAGAGCTAAATGGATTCTGGGCGGATAATGGAGGTTCTTTTATTATTGGGGAAGATATTCATCAGCATCAGAAATTAGTGGATGCTTCTAAAGATATTCTTGAAAAAGCAATTAACAGTATTAAAGGTGGGGTTAAAATTGCAGATATCGGGTGGCTTATGGAGACTGAGGCTAAGAAAAGAGGTTTTAAAGTGATTAAAAATCTTGCCGGGCATGGCATCGGAAGAAGTCTGCACGAACAGCCGGATGATCTGCTGAATTATAAAAACCGTTATGATTCCAGACGATTCAAAAAGAATTCGGTTGTTGCTATCGAAACATTTATCTCAACCACTTCCAGCCTTGCCGTTGAGTTGAATGACGGATGGACCATGGTAGGAAATAAAGGTGGGTACATGGCACAGCATGAACATACAATCATCGTGACTGATGGGAAGCCGGTAATTTTAACGGAGATGAACGGGATTCTTAATTAAGATTATAAGAGTTCGGTTCCGAACGGATAAAGAAAGGACTTTTTGAATTTCAAAAAGTCCTTTTCTATAAGTAACAATTAAAATAGCATTTACTTTTCTCCGCCACCACCGCCGCCTTTTTCGACGTCGGTCTTTGTATTGGTTTTTACTTTCTGGTTTCCGAAACGTTTCACAAAAGACAGGGAAACTCCGTACCAATCGGATTGGGTGGAATTTCTAAAAGTTCCTACCGGACTGAAGGTCGTTGAATCAAAGTTCGGTCTCTGGAAAATATTCATCAGCTGAAGGCTGACTTCCATCTGTGTTTTTGGGAATATTTTTGTCATGGAAATATTGTGGAATACATTCGTTTTATTGGCGTAAGAGTTCCCGTTATTCTGATTGGATATTTCCACCCAAGCACTTAGATTAATATTCTTGTTAAACAGGTTAGTGTACGAAAGGTTGGTTGATCCTCCCCAATAGCTGATGTAGTCTCTTGCTTTCAGGTCATTTCTTTGATTAAAATCACTGTTGTCAATATAATACCAGCCAAAGCCTACATTTACATTTAACTTATTCTTCAGAAAAGTCTGGTTAGTATTGGCAAACAGGTAGTATTTCTGAACCTTTCCGCTAAAATTGCCAGGGTAGGTCACTGTTATTTCTTTTGTAGGGTTGTCGGGATCTCCAGGTGTATTAACTACCTGAGTACTATAAGTGGTCCAGTAATCTTGTTTGGTAAACATGTATCTGGCAGAAAGGAAATATTTTTTCAAGATTCCGAACTTCAGATAAAGCCTGTCGCTTGGGTTGGGTTGTAAGTCGATATTTCCTCTGGAGTAGATCCCATCATTATTAGGTAGAAGGAAGGGGTTGAACTCGGCATACCACGGACGCCAGATATTACGGTTGTAGGTAAGGCTTAGATCGTACTTATCTGAAAAAGAATATTTTAACAATAGATTCGGAAGGAAAGTACCATAGCCGTCTTTTCTTGAAGTTCCTGCAATATCCTGTCTTACTTTGAAATCAATATATTCATAGCGTATCCCGACTCTGGTTTCCAGCTTCTTAAAAAAGGTTTTACTGAAATTGGCATAAAGGGAACTGATATTATCTTCATAATGGAATTTATCAGTTTTTTGAAGCAGATCCAGCTTGTTCCCCGTCAAATAATAAGGAGCAACGTTATTATTGAAATCTATTTTTCCTCCGGCTTCAAATGTGGCTCCCGACTTTCCAATGGATTGCGTATAATCAATTTTGATATAATAGTTACGCATCTGATTGTTGGAATTAACTCCTATTTGATCCGGAATCGGTTTATTGCTAAATGTTTTCAGGAAATCATTAGAATCTTTTTGAGAGTCGTAGTTCGTCCCTAAATTGACATCCAAGATCCTGTTTTTTTCTTTATCATAATACTTGTAAAACAGATTGGTTCCCAAAGTACGATTCATACCCGTTAAGTTTTGGCTCTGATCATAAGAATACTTGAACTGGTCATTGGCATAATTGCTTGCCTCCGCTTCTGATGAAGACGTTCTTTTACTTTGATAATATTCCACAATAAAACCGATGTTGTTTTTATCGTTCAGCTCATATTCTGAAGTGGAAGAAATGGAGGGACTTTTACTTTTATCTGTGTTTAAAGTATTGATTGTGGTAATATCATTATTTTCATACAGGGAATTAACAATCGAATTGGTTTGTACCCATGTATTGTCACTATAACTTCCAATAACCGTTTGTGTGAATTTTTTCTTATGGTAATTCAGGTTGAAGTTGGTGTATTGCGAATTTTTTCTGTTTTGTCTGTTATTCAGGGTGATGCTTCCTTTCATTCCTTCATCATCCCGCTTTTTCAGTACGATATTAATGACGGATCCTGTCGTTTCATAACGCGAAGAAGGGCTGGTGATCACCTCGATTTTCATCAGATTATCGGCGGGAATTGTTGCCAGATATTCTTTTAGTTCTTTTCCTGTAAAAACAGATTTTCTGTCATTAATATAAACCGTAACGTTCTCGCCTTCTGCTTTAATAGCATCATTATTATCTATACTTACTAAGGGAGTCATTCTCAGTACATCCCAGGTGGTATTTCCGGCCAGGATGGAACTGTTGGCTACATTAAAAACCGTCCTGTCAACTTTGGATTCCACTGTCGGTTTTCTTACCACTAAAGTAACTGCTTCTATGTCTTTTAGTTTAACGGTATCTTTTTTGGCCTGAGCCAAAGCTAAAGAAGCGGTTAATAGGGCGATTGTACATGTTATTATTTTCATTTTCAATGGGCGTTTCAATTGATAAGACAACCATAGGGTGACATATGTTACATCCATATTGGGAAAAAAATGAAAAAAAATCAAGAAAATAAATATATTCCAAAGTATGTAAAGCAGAGCTGCCCTATTTTGGAAGAGAAATGAGTAAAAAACAAAGCCGGCTCATTGAACCGGCTTTCACTTATTATAAAAAGAGCCTAAGGCTCGGGATGAGTTGTTGGAGTGTGGATGATATCATAATATACAGATGGATCATTAGCATCAGGAAATATTCTGTAAGTAAATTCCTGTTCCGTTAAAACTGTAATTTTTACTATTCTTGTAAAAAATACGTTTCCGTTCGCATCTTTTGCTATAATAGTTCTTGTTGCTCCGTCTGCAGAAACGGACCAGTCTCCATGCATTTTAGGAGAATCATCAAGATTATACATCGTAAATGTACCATCTGCTTTAAAATAAGCAAAGCCTACAAAGTTCGTTACATGAGTGTCCGTTAAAGGAACCGGCTGTCCATTTTGGTTTTTAGCATGGGTTGTTTCCCATGGAGTAGACGAAAGTATCTGTGAAGGGGTTAGAACGGTTTCCCCAACAGTAGTTTCGTCATTATTGTCGGAGCATGAGATTACAGTTATTATCATCATCAATAAAGACAATCCATAACATAGCTTTTTTATAATGTTCATCATGAATAGGTTTTAAACAGGACAAACTTATCGTTTATAAAAATCAAAAGATTGTATAAAACATTCCTTTTGTTGTAAAAAGCATCATTGATTGTTGCTATTTTGTGATTCCGGAAATAGTATGGCAGATCTGTTGTGAACTTTTTTGATATTCATACTTTTGAAACCATTAGAGAAGCATATAATATGTATGATGAAGTGTTCATCTTCGATAAGGAAATAAAGGATTCTTTTCAGGTGGTTAAGCTGGATCATTCGGTTCTGGAAAAAACGGATGTAGTCAGTGTTACCTATAACAGAGTGCTCATTGTTCACGAAGGAAACGGAAGCATCATTATTGATGGGAAACAATTTCATATTCAGGGGCCGGAGGTATTTGTCATATCGAAAGGACAAATATTTTCTTTTTCCCATCCCACCCAGTTGTCCGGATATGAAATAAGCTTTGGAGATTGCTTTTGGGAAAAGGCACCTTCAAGTGCCTCCAATTGTAAATTGCTGCTTTTTAATGATGCTGCCATTCATCAGAATTTTCCTTTACAGGAAAAGGACTTCACTGAACTGATTGGGGTTTGTGAGATTCTTTTTAAAGAATATGAAAGTGCTGATTATCCCAATAAATTAGATGCTATGGCAGCCTATTTAAAAATTCTGATGATTAAGCTGGCCAATGCGATGCCTTCATTTCAGGATGGAATTGACGATTTCGACAATCAGATCTATCGCAGGTTTCTTGAATTACTCAGTCAGCAATATAACAAGATGCATGATGTATTGTACTATGCAGAACACCTATCCGTTTCACCCCGTAAATTATCCGATATATCAAAAAAGAAAAGCGGTAAAGGAGCTAAAGAGGTCATTGCGGGACAAGTGATCGCCGAATCAAAAAGATTATTGCAATTTTCTGCTAAAACAATAAAAGAAATTGCTTATCACCTTGCATTCAGTACGCCTGAACAATTCAGTCATTTTTTCAAAAAACACACAGATATCTCACCATTGGAATACCGTAGGATGTTTGTAAATATTGGCAGGTAATAGGTATATTCTGACATTCCGGAGCAAGAAGGACAGGCCTATTTTTGTATTGATTAAAATATAAAAAATATGTCAGTCCAAAGATTAAAAAGTGTTGCCGGAATTATAATTCCGGACAGTAAAATTGCTACAGAAGCCACTGAATTGCTGTTAGAGCATGGAACGGAATTTATTTATAACCACTCATTACGGGTTTTCCTTTTTTCTTCACTTAACGGAAAACGAAAAAATATGGAGTATGATGCAGAACTTTTGTATATAAGCTCAGTTTTTCATGATCTGGGTTTAGTGCCCCATTACAGCAGTCCCGATTTGAGATTTGAAGTAGACGGAGCTAATGCAGCAAGGGATTTTCTGAAAAGCCACGGTCTTCCGAAAGATCAATTGCAGCTGGTTTGGGATACGATAGCATTGCATACAACCATTGGGATTGCAGAACATAAAGAGAATGAAGTAGCTTTGATGTACTCCGGAGTAGGATTGGATGTAATGGGAGAAGGGTATGAGTATCTGAGTGATCCACACCGGAATGAGATTATAGATGCATTCCCCCGGAATGATTTTAAGAATAAAATTATTCCAACGTTTTTTGATGGTTTTAAACATAAAACCGAAACCACTTTCGGAAATATAAAAGCAGATGTCTGTGCATTTATGATTCCAAATTTTGAAAGGAAAAATTTCTGCAACTGTATTCTGCATTCTCCTTGGAGCGAATAATGTTTTATCCTAAATTTACGTATCTAAGAAAAAAATCAATAATAAGATATGGATTTGCAACAGGAAAAAAACAAAGAAATAGTAAAACGCTTTAATATAGAAGTTATTGAAAAGGGGAACGTTGAAACCTTTGAAGAACTCATGGATGAAAACTTCATCAACCACTCTGCCCCACAAGGTGCTGATAATGGAAAACAGGGAATGATCAATACTTTCAATGGAATATTAAGACCTGCCATGCCAGATATCCAGGTGACTATTCTTCAGCAGGTTGCGGAAGGAGATCTCGTTACGACCAGAAAAAATATATCCGGAACTCACACCGGAAATTTTATGGGAATTGCACCTTCAGGGAAAAGAATAAGTATTGATGTCATTGATATTGTCCGTCTTAAAAATGGGAAATATTTTGAGCATTGGGGAATTAACAATTTATCGGTAGTCCTGGCACAGCTTAAAAGCAATGAGTAACCCATCAAAATAATAAATTAAAAATCCCTGTCACTGATGGGGATTTTTTAATGAACAAAGATTATTTAATGTATTTTAAATTTTTCATTTTTACGTCAACAATAATGTAGAGTGTACTTTTATTGCTGAAAAAAATCTGCTATTTTGGTTAAAAATTTTTAAATGAGCGGAATTCAGCCATGTTCTTTGTTTTTTTCGGGCTCCTGGAAAGAAAAATATGAAGCCATTGTTTCGGAAGAACATCTTCGGACTATCGATCAAAACATTCAAAGATTTAAAGATGGAACTTTAGATTGGCATCTTCCTTATTTTAACGAAGAAATTCTGATTGACCGGAAGCAAAGTTTCGGGCACTTTATCCATATTCTGGAAACTAAGGATCAAAATGAAGAAAAAGCAAGACAATTGGAAGAGATCCCCTTTGAATACTGGCTTGATGTTCTGGGGCAGAGACTTACTTCAGCAAGCGTTCGTGATGAACAAGCCATTCCACCTCTAAAAGATGCTTTGATTGATAGTTGTCAGGTCTATTTTAATAAAGAAATCACCATTGCACAGAGGGCATGGGAAAAACATGTGGGAAGAACGGACGACCAGTTCTGGGGTGAGGTAAAAGGCAGTAATTTTCAAAAACAGGAAAAGGTAATGGCTAAAATCCATTATATCATCGAGAATAAAACCTGGTGGAATGTATTCTTTCATTATAAGCATGGGGTTGTCTACGAAATAAGGGAAAAAGAAGGACACGGCATTCGTTGGGCAAGTAGAGGAACACAGCTTATTGGTTTTCTGGAAACTTTTATCAATGAATAATATATTGCGTAAAAAGATTACGTAGCAAATGCTTTATTTTGCCAAAAACTCATTTGAATGAAAAATATCTATAACAAAGGAGCTTTTCGGGCTTTTGAATATGGGAAAATAGGACCTTACCTGAAAAAGTATGGGAACAAAAAGTGGCGGAGAACTGAGCAATCCGATATAGATGACCAATTATCTGAATCCATACCATTCCGGAAAGTAAGAAGACAAAAACAAAAGCTTGTCTGGGTGAAAATAATCAAAGAAATTAATGGAACAAAATATTCCAGGTACAAGAAATTCCATAGTGAAAGATCTTTTAGAAGTGCCGTAAACAGTCCCCATATAATAAGATATTTTCATATCAATAACAAAACAAAAAAAGAAAAATGAATACCTACATTGATATTGGCATTAATCTGATCAATAAACAGTTCTATAATGAACAAGACGAAGTGATTAACCGTGCTCTGGACAATGGCGTAGACTATATGATCCTTACGGGAACAAGTGTGCGTGGAAGTAAAGAATCTGCAGATATAGCGCAGGATTATCCGGATATTTTATTTTCAACGGCGGGCATTCACCCTCATGATGCTAAATCATTTAATGAACAAAGTATCGGCGAACTCAGGGACCTTCTAAAACAGGACCATGTGGTTTCAGTGGGAGAGTGCGGATTGGATTTTGACCGTGACTTTTCACCAAGGCCTCTACAAGAGAAGTGTTATCGTGCACAACTTGAACTGGCAATTCAAATCAATAAACCTTTATTCCTTCATGAAAGATCTGCATTTAAAAGATTTACCGAAATTACAGAGGATTACCTTTCCCAACTTCCGGAAGCAGTCGTGCATTGTTTCACCGGGACTTTAGAAGAAGCAAAAAGCTATTTGGATAAAGGGTTTTATTTAGGATTTACAGGAGCAATCAGTGATGAAAAGAGATTTAAACACCTTGAGGAAGTGATCAGGTATGTTCCATTAGAAAGAATGATGATTGAAACGGATGCTCCGTTTATGCTTCCGAAAAATATCTCAGCGCGAAGTCAGAACCGGAGAAATGAACCTGCCTTTCTACCTTATGTGGCGCAAACCATTGCTCAGATCAAGAAAATAAGTTTGACGGATGTAGCAGAAGAAACAACAGCGGTCGCCAGGAAATTTTTCAGGATATAAAAAAGAGCTCTACTGAATAAGTGAAGCTCTTTTTTTATGGTTGAAAAGCAAATTGCGAATCGCAATATTGCTTTCTATAATTAGGGTGATATAAGGTTTTAAATAACTTTCAATGCCGATTCCAAAGCCAGCTCAATCATCGGTTTCAAAGCTGTCTCTCTTTGGTCTGCTGAAATTTTTTCGTGCGTCGGAATGATATCCGTTACCGTAAGAATTGTGGCGGCATTTTTCCCTAAATGTTTAGCATTGGCGAATAATCCAAAGGCTTCCATTTCCACAGCCGGACAATTGTATCTTGTTGCAATCTCAGGAACGGTTAAATCCTTTCGATAGAAAATATCGCTGCTGTGAATAGTAACAGCCTTGGTTTTCAAAGAAGATTCTTCTGCCGTTGCATTGATCACATCAAAAATATTTCCCTGATGAGAAATAATATCTCCTTCTATTTCCCATGCATATTTTGCGTAGGTACTTTCACTTGCCGCATGTTCAACATTTAGAATATCAAATACTTTCAGATCTGTGGTGTAAGCTCCACAGGTACCGATACGGACGATTGTATCTACATCATATTCGGTGTACAATTCATAGGAATAAATACCGATGCTTGGAAAACCCATTCCACTTGCTCCTATGCTGATTTCTTTTCCTTTATAAAGTCCGGTATAATACAAAATACCTCTGGTTTTGCTTACCAGTTTTGCATTTTCTAAAAAGTTTTCGGCAATATATTGTGCACGAAGCGGATCCCCCGGCTGCAATATTACTTTCGCTATTTCTCCTTTTTTTGCACTAATGTGAATACTCATAATGTTATTTTGAATGACGGCAAAGATAGCAACTTTTACTTTTATTGCTTTTTAAGTTAATCGCAAAAACGCAAAGGTTATTTTATTATTTTATGTTTTCAGAGCACTGGAAAATCTTAGATTTTCAAATGTTTATGAACAAAAATACTTTATTATCAACTTCGTCGGTTTTAAAAATCTTTATATCCTCTAAAAAACTTGTTCTTAGGCCTTTGTATTCCCGTGGCTGGCCGAAGACAGAGGCATTAATTAATTCTTAATCATAATGATATTAAAGTTTTATTCTCGAAAAAATAATTTTACTTTTGTTATATGACCGAAAATACATCTCCTTTCCTGGATACTTTATTTCTTCTCCGTAAAGAAGAATGTATCACCGTTTTTTCAAATATTCAAAAAATTTCAGAGAAAGAAGAACAGGATGCCGCGGATTATTTTGAATCAGAATTTGAAAAAGAAAGACTGGAGTTTTTGACGGATCATTTGGAGTATGATAAAGAGGCTGCAGTCTGGGCTGCTAAGGTCCTTTATTATGCTGCTCAATTGTATTTAATAAGGGAAAACACGGCAAAAGACCTGGATCAGTTCATCCCTGAATTTAGAGGAATGAAAAATTCCGAAGCACTTTTATCAGCAGATCTTTCGCTGAGATTTTTACCACAGATAATTGTTGTTCTTCAGAATTTGGACCCCGACGATCCTTTGATAAAAAAATTGGAAAGTATTTTGCTGCAATTCCATTACTCGGGTGTAGGGTATGATCTTGATCTTGAAAATATAAATTGGCAGGAAGAGTTGAAAGAACCGACATACCGGAAGCTATATCTTGAAAGGATTGTTGAAAAAAGAGCTCAAAGGTTGGCTGAAATACCCTTTATTAACAAGTTGTTGGTTGCTGAATTTGGCTTACATAAAGACGGGTTCTGGCGAGAATTAAAAATTATAAACGAAGAAGAAAATAAATGATTCCGAATATTTCAAAGCTTAATGCGGTACTCAATTACGTAAAAGACACTTTTGTAGGTAAAAACGATGTGGTCGATCTGCTGGGGATCTGCCTTCTGGCCAGAGAAAATGCATTTTTATATGGTCCGCCGGGAACTGCAAAATCAGCTATTGTAAGAACCTTGTCCCAAACGGTTAAAGATGGGAAGAATTTTGAGTATTTGCTGACCCGCTTCACGGAACCGAATGAAATTTTCGGTCCTTTTGATATCAGGAAATTAAAAGAAGGCGAACTTCTTACCAATACGGAAGGGATGATGCCCGAGGCTTCAATGGTTTTTCTGGATGAGATTTTTAATGCCAATTCAGCGATCCTCAATTCGCTTTTGATGGCTTTGAATGAAAAGATCTTTAAGAGGGGAAAGGAAACCAAGCATCTGCCTGCACTCATGTTTGTGGGAGCAAGCAATGTTTTACCTGAAGATGAAGCTTTAAATGCTTTATTCGACCGTTTTCTTATCAGGATCAATGTAGATTATGTGAATCCTGAGCTGCTTCAACAGGTTCTTTTAGCAGGCAGAAGATTAGAAAATGCAGAGGACAGGGATATTCCTGAAATTAGGGCCGAGGAAATAAGAGAGCTTCAGAACCTTTGTAAAACAGTGGATCTGAAACCTATTTATGAAGTTTACCTCAATACCGTAATCAGTCTCCGGAATACGGGAATTGCAATTTCCGACCGTAGAGCGGTAAAGCTTCAGAACCTTATTGCTGCAAGTGCTTTGATTTGCGGGAGAAATGAAGCAATACTTTCCGACCTTTGGGTATTGAAACATATCTGGGATACGGAAGAGCAGATTGAAATTCTGGAAGGGATCATTAACAGGACCATCGAAAAGGATGAAAACCCGCAAAGCCATCCTCAGGCATTGCACAATAAAATGCCGAATCCTGAAGAGGTAATGAAGGATGTGAAAATCTTACAGGAAAAATGGGATAGCGGATCTGCAACATTTGAAGAACAAAATGTGATTAAAGATAAACTGAGATATCTACAAACCCGCTGTGACTGGATCAAAAACCCTGAACAGAAACAATATATTCAACAGGAAATAGAAGGCTTATGGCAGAGGATCTTACAGAGCATGTAATTGATTTTTGGGCGGAATTGCCTCGTGCTGATGAAGATTTTTTAGGTTCGATCCGGAACTGGAAAAATCTTCAGATTGCTTTGGAGGATGAGACGATCTGGCTTAAAGGATTTACTGAAGAGCAGGCTGCTTCTCCGGAGGTGCAACAATTGCCCAATTTCATTTTATATGAGCTCCGTAATGGTTTATTATTTAAAAAGAAAGCCTTAGTTCCTACCCGGAAAGTAAGAACTGCATTACTATGGTCTCCTATCGACCAGGCATTGCGTCTGGTACTGCCGCCATCCAATCAGAATTTTTTTGGAATTAATGAAAAAATCAGGATAAGGCTAAAACCTGAAACTACAGAACAGCCTGCCATCGCTTTATTAAGTCCTATGTCGGAGATTGGAGCGGTTATTCCGACATTACCTACATTCAAACTTGAAAGAAATGAATGGATTATCATTGGAGACAGGGCGTTATTCCTGGGTACACCTTTACTGGGGCTACCGGGAAAAACCTATTGGGAGAAAGAAGGACATCTTTTACCCACCGGATTTGATTTTGAATTTAAGAATGTAAGTGCTTTACTTCAAAGAAAATATAATGAGAACCTGAGCTATTGGCTTTTATGGAATGAAGACGGAAGTTATCTGTCCATTGCTAAGAAAGATCTGAAAAAGCTTTCCATAAGCTCATACCGGCTCACTCAAAAAGCGAAAGAATGGAGCTAAATGAATACTTCCAGTCCTACGAAGGATATTTTTGGGAATGGAATACAGATGAAGATGTGCGTGATGAGACAGGTTATCACAAAAATAACCTTGTGTCCATTCCGAATGTGGGAGCCATTGCATACCGACCTTATATAATTGAAGTCCTGAAAGAATTACATCTGCAGGGAATCCCTCCCTTTGGAGCTTTATTGTTAGTACTTTATGCAACCCAGGAAGGCTATCTTAATTTCAATGCCGTTTCGTATTATTTAAAAAAGCTTGAAAGGGAAGCCAAAGTAAATATTGAGGTTAATTGCATTATCAATTTTCTGGGGAACCTGAATAAATTGGGTAAATCTTATAAAAAAGGGCAAAACAGAATTCTTTTGCTGCAAACATTATTTCACAATGCCCATAACAGGATCTCTGCACCATCCGGTTCATTGCTTCTGAAAAAGTTTGCAAAAAATCCTTATGCTCTGGCCAAAAGTGCTGAAAAAATACCCGTAACATCCTCATCTCTGGTAAAGGATACCAGAGTTCTTGTGTGGCTCAATGAAAAATTTCCTTCGGTAGAGTCAATTATTTATGCGATGAAAGGCTTTGGCACTGAGCCGGAGCTGGATGATGAGGTTGCAGAAGAGGAGATAACCGTAGAATCCAATAATGATTTTATCCAGGATTTAATAGAAGAGCCTAAAACATTTCAGGTAGGAAGCCTGATCAAAAGAATCTGGAGTGGCCTCAAAATTCCCATGCGTCACCTTTCTCCCGGTGAACAGCCGATAGGAGGAGTTTCTGATATGACCAATAAGGGGGAGCTTCACCGAATGCTTTTGTCGGAATTCGCAAATGAAGATGAGGTTTTTATGAGCAGAATAGCCAACAACGAAACCCTCTATATTCAAAGGGAGATACCTCCGGAAGAAAATGTTTTTGAAAGAATAATTTTAATAGATACCTCTCTGAAAAACTGGGGAACACCGAAAGTATTGGCCTATGCATCCGCAATTGCGGTCATTAAGCATCCGAAAGCTCATTCGGAATGTAAAGTTTTCGTTCTGGGGCAAACAAGTGTTCCTGTTTCTCTTGATAGCGTGGAAAATGTTGTGGATCATCTGAATCAGGTAAGCTCAGCTTTGGATGTTTCCCAGGCTCTGGCTAAGTTTTTCCAGAATGAGCACACGGAAAAAGATCTTGAGGTATTTTTTATCACCAACCAGGAAAATCTCATGAATGAAGGGTTGCAAAAGGTAATTCATGAAAACAGGGACAGGCTTAAATTTATAGTAACGACATCTGTTGATGGCGAGGTTAATTTCTTCAAACATCATAAAGGAACAAGGAAACACATCCAGAAAATTGTACTTCCGCTAAAAGACTTATGGGCTAATCCACCACAACGAAAACAGAAAGCTGATCAGGATTCTGGGAATGGCAAAAAAACGGATGTTCCGAAGAACTATCCAATTCTTTTTCCTACACCCATGAACAAAATAGCTTCCTTTTTGTATGAAGGGGAGTTCTTTATCTTGAGCAATAAAAAGCAGCTGCTTAAAACCTATTTGTCTGATAATTATTATAATAAGGATTATTATGACCGATATAGAATACATAGGGGCTGTGAGGTTTTAATTGAAAATATTTCGGTAAGACCCCGTGGGCAGTTTGCTCTGGCTAAAAATAAGCAACAACAATTTATCCTTTGCCAGTACCAGCCTGATAAGCATATTATTTCAAAACTTAATCTTAATACCAAAGAATATTCTGAGCTCACTCTAACCGGGAAAAACATACCCAATGATTATCGGCTGATTTATTTTAACAAAAGTTTTTATCTGCATCATGCGGAATCCTCCTGGATCTATCATATTAATATCGATGGAAATATTTCATTTGAATCGGTGAAGAACGATAAAGAGATAGCCCGGAATCATTCAAAAGTAGAAACTGAAATGAAAAAGCTGGCGAATAGCGGAATAAAGATTTTAAATAACTTTAATAATATCGGAATCAATACCGAAAACAGCCTCGTCATATCAAATAACAGGCTGGCAAAAGTTTATGACAATTCTCTGACATTATACCGAAATAATCACAGGATAAAAATAATTGCGAATCAATACAAAAATAAATTTACTTTTTCAGACGGGAGTGAGATTATCACGGATTCCCGTGGGATATTAACTTTCAAAAGCAGTAATAAAAATATTCCGGTATTTTATATCCCTTCTACGGAACATGGCTTTTTGTCTCTGGCAACCCATACCGAATTTGGAGGAGCAGAATATTACCTTCCTGAAACCACCTTGCTTAAGATGAGAACAATGGGGGATATGTGTTCAGATTATCTGGAGCCTTTTATCAATCAAATTCTGGAATATGGAACTTAGAATAAAACCTTTTCCAAAGAATGATTATCCCCGGAAAGGACTTCTGATCAGGAGTTCTTCACCATCCGTATGGCTCAGTGAAATGGATGCTTTGGGAATTGACCTAGACCAGGTAATGACATTTGCGATTCCTTCCAAAGAACCTAATATTCTCTATGGCTGTTTTATTGTTTTTAATAATGAGGCCCCCCGGGAAGTTGGCCGGAATTCTTATTTTCAATGTATAGATGAGGTCTTATTTATCCCTGAATACACTACATTTTATCCTAAGGTCACTCCTGAAGACTGGCTCCATATTGATTCTCAGTTTCTGATTATCCATCCCGAATTCGGAATGGTAAAATTAAGAGAAGAAATAGATTGGGCCGCATTACTTGAAGAACCACAAAAGAATGGATCTTTTGTCAGCAAACCATTAAACGGAGTTTATATTCCTAAAGAAATCAAAAGTTTTGCAGTGGAGATCGATGATGAAAAAATGATGGAATCTCTGCGGACCTCAGCAACGGAAGAAGAATGGATGAAAAACCTGCCTTTTGATCTGAAAAAAGTGATGGCGGGAAACAAAAAAGAAATCGAAAAATATCTAAAGTATATAGAAAAATATCCTGATCGGGCTGTAGATTTGGGCGTGCCTCTGGATATTATGGGAACTTCCCGAGGAGATGGTTCGGGAAAGTTCAGATTTAATAACAATTGGCTGAGCCGG
Organism: Chryseobacterium sp. Chry.R1; assembly: GCF_039645525.1. Lineage (NCBI taxonomy): Bacteria > Pseudomonadati > Bacteroidota > Flavobacteriia > Flavobacteriales > Weeksellaceae > Chryseobacterium > Chryseobacterium sp. Chry.R1. The sequence continues at coordinate 258,398 of NZ_CP151793.1, read as the reverse complement.
TTATGGGGAGGAAACGGGGCAAATGGTAAACAAAAGGATTACCGGTGGGCTCTCCTTGCATTATGGATCATAATTATTGTCGGGAGAATTATGATAGGCTTTACTAAAGAAGAGGGAACAACAGAAAGCCCTGTTTCTTCAGGAAATGTATTCTCAAAGGAGGCTTTGAAAAATCAGAATCCCGGCAAGTTAGCCTTTGAATCCGGTCTCACCGAGATAGATATGAAGATTGATTCCCTGTATCATAATGAAAGAAAGGAATTAATGAAAGACTATGCCGCAGCTTCCAAAGGATCCGACGCGAAGGAAATGAATAAGGTGGAAAAGAAGCTTGAAAATTACAGGGCAAAAGAAAGTAAGACGCGGGATTTTCTAAAGAAAATTTACAACAGAAAAATAGTAAAACATATTGCAGACAAATCCAGGGATTACCAGCGTAAAATTTCCGATTCCATCAAAAATAAAAATCATGATAAACCTGTTGATCAGGGAATTGTAAAAAGTATCTGGAGAAAAAAGCAGGTGTTAATGGAAGATTCTCTTGGAAGGCTTTATGGAACTTTAGAAAGTGCGGAACCCCATTTTTCATCCGGTCAAAATGTAAATACAAAAGAAAGTTTGGGTGATGAAAGTAGACCATCGAAAGACATTTCATTCTCCGAGATTATTTGGCTGATTATTCTGATTATCGGAAGTGTAGGACTTTATTCTTATTTCTTCCGGAAGAAAACATTGAATATCGGAGGCGATAATGTACCCGGTGGTATCAAAATATTCCTGGTTCTTATTTTGATAGGAATGCTGATTTATCTTTTTTATCCGTTGATCGGGATGTACGGGTACAACTGGTTTGTATGGTTCCTGGTTATTTGTGTCATCTTATTGGTATATCGTTTATTCAGCGAGGACAAAACCATTTTAAAATCCGGTAAAGATGAATAAGCAGAAGTTTATAGATAAATTTATCAGGGCATTTTTAATACTGGTACTTCTTAAAGTGCTGGGGCTTGTAGCGCAACTTTTTCATCAGAGTTTCTGGAGTGTATTAGGCACCTTGGGTATTTTTATCGCAGTGGCTATCATAATTTTTGTGGTAATGATCAGTCTGAAGGATAAAGAAAAAAATGATCAACGTTCCGGAAGGCGAGGAAATTCGGGAGGAAACTTTTACCTTGAAAATTCTCTTTTTGACAGAATCCGTAGTAAATATGAAGAGCTGGCAGAAAAATATATTACAGAAGGAGATTACAAAAAAGCCGCAAAAGTTTATATGAACCTCCTCCAGGATAATTACAGGGCAGCAAAAACACTGGAAAATGGTGAATTTTATAATGAGGCAGCGGTTATTTATCTGAAAAGACTGCATAATAAATCCGATGCTGCGGCTTGCTATGAAAAAGCAAAACAATACAGAAAAGCAATTGATCTTTATAAAGAACTGGATCAGAAAGAAAAAGTAGGTGATCTTTATAAAGAGATGAATGATATAAAAAATGCACATGTCTATTATCAGATGTTGGCAGATGATTTCGTGGATAACAGCCAGATGGTAAAAGCCTCTCTGATCTACAGAAAAAAGATGGAAATGCCTGATGAAGCACAGAAAATCCTATTAACAGGATGGAAAGAAAATAAAGATGCCTTCAATTGCCTGAACAATTATTTTGCAAATATTTTTGATTCTACAAAATTAGAAAGGGAAATTCAGCATTTATATGAAGAAACGCCAGCAGATAAAAAGCTGATTTATCTGGAGGCTATGAAGTATGAATTTAAAAAGAATTCTTCCCTTCAGACTGTCACGAGAAATATTGCTTATGAGATCATTTCCGAAAAGGTAGAAACCCATTCCGAAATTGTAAATGAGCTAAAATATTTTAATCCTGATGATTCGCTTATTTTAAAAGATATTTCAAGGTATAAGACTGGAAGGAATAAGATGTTCAGGAATTAATTGATGTTGGAATTAAAAGATTAAAAGACTTAAGAATTTCATAGTAATCTTTATAAATTCCTAACAAACATAATGGCTGAAGCTTTCAAAACCACCATTTTATCAGGAAAAATATTATCTTTGCGGACATAAAATTATGACAATACAAACAGCACATATCAGTTTAAATCTATGCGATAGCCCTGTACTAAAGGATTCGTTTGGATGTGAATGCGTGATATGGAATGAGGTAAAATGTGCTGACTTTGTAAATTATTTACTGTAAACTCGTAAAGATTTAATCAAAATACTGCAAAAACGCCTCGATTCCCGGGGCGTTTTTTGTGTTTTTAGAACAGAAATTATTTAGAATGAAAAAAAATAACCAAAAAAGTGAAAATTTTTAATTAGCGATGAAATTTTAATACAATAAAATAGAGTGATAAACAAACCGGTGAGAGACAGTCATTTAGGTAATTAAAGTATCTGCAATAATTTGCGGACAGGAATTTCTATTTCTTTTTATTTAATGTAACTTATTGATTTTTAAGTTATTATATCTGAAATTTATTTGCGAGTTAAAAAAAATCATATTTACTTTGCAATCGAAAATTGAAAGCAACAGGTTTTCAGAATTTCAAAAAGTGTTTAAAACAAAAAATATAATGAAACAATTGCATTACATATTTAATCCGTATTCAAGACTACAAGCAGAGGAGCCGAAAGGTTACCCATGTCTTCAGGATAGTGAATTTGTGGATAAAAGGTGCTTATATATGTGGGTCAGCTATTGATCTGACACGTCAAAATATATACAGCACCTCCCGAAAAGAGGTGCTTTTTTTATGGTTTCTTTAGCTTATTTGGTAAAGCGTCGGTTTGTGGCACCGGAGAATAGGGTTCGATCCCCGGAGAAACCCAAAGTACAATTCCTTAGCTTAATGAACCGACCACCGGTCTTTTAAAACCGGAAAAAGCGGAGGTTTAATTTCTCTGGGATTAAAAGGAGAGTAGATAAATAGGGGTCGGTTCCGGCTTAATGCTCATAAGTTCTACGATAGTCGTGAAGGTTCAATTCCTTTGCTCTCCGCAAAAAGGTCTATTGAGGTAATGGCTAACCTGCCCGACTGTCTCTTGGGCACTGCGAGTTCGATTCTCGCATAGACCGCAAGGTTCACAGAATATTTCGGCTCCGACTGTCTCTCGGAAAAGAAATAGGAAGCTGAACCTTATCACTGGAAAGATAACGGTGGTTGTTTACCCGCCTTGGACGCGGGAGGTCGCAAGTTCGAATCTTGCTTTCCAGACTATTTTTAATTGAACGCGAAAAGTTGAAATGCAGGTCAATTATCACTAATGAACGATCAATAATAATGAATAAAACCTGATGGTTCACCGAAGTGGAAGAGTCGGGGCGGTCTGCAAAACCGTTGCGTAAGCTGAGTGGGTTTGAATCCCATAACCATCTCAAATAACTAAAATGAGATTAGTTCCGGAGAAAAGTTAAAAGGATGTCGGGCGCAGAAGTTCTTATATCAAACAAAAAATTAAGACAGGCCTTTTGCTTACTCCATTATAATGATCAGAAATTATGATGAAATCAAAACCTCTATTCATCTTTTATCACTGATCCTTATACAAATCGGGAAGTGCGCCGGAGTTGGAGAGCCGGGGCAGACTGTAAATCTGTTGCTTTATTGCTAAGTAGGTTCGAATCCTACCACTTCCACCACAATCAACTGATAATGTAATGGCAGCATGCAGGAACTGTACTCTTGTCGCTTAGGTTCGATTCCTAATCAGTCGATTATTATTATTAATTAAAGATAAAAGATAAAAGATAAAAGATGATTCATAAATTTTAAGACTAATATCTTATCAATCAATGATCAATCATCATTGATCAATCATATAACGAAAGAGGAAAGAGAAGGGTTTGTCAAGCGCAGAAGATCTTTACAAACACTAACAAGCAAAAGTTTACACCGACAAACTTTCTCTAACCTTAACTAAAAGTGATGATTGATCATAGATCAATGATTGCAGCTATTATAATTTATCTGTTATAATATCTCATCATTTAGAATTTGTAAAAAAATACGGGAATGGCGGAACTGGCAGACGCACTTGACTTAGACTCAAGATATTGAGGGTTCGACTCCCTTTTCCTGTACAAAATGTTAATTCATATAAAGATAAATAACCATTTGGTTTTTATAATGAATTTTTATTTATCTATAATCAATGATAATTAACGAAGGTACAGGTTCGATCCTGTCTGTTCTGTAATTGCGGACAAAACTTATATGTAACTCAGTACTGCAGAATGATTCATGGTGTAATCGGCAGCACACAAGACTTTGACTCTTGTTGTTCAGGTTCGAGTCCTGATGAATCAACAAAATCTTTACTCAATCATCGCTTATCAATTATAAAGAACAATATGTAGAATTTTAAAAAATGTAAAAAAATGAAAACGCAACAAGAAATATGGCAGAATATGAGTGGGAAATTTTTCCACAAGCCTATCACGCAGTTGATAGAAGAAGCCATCATCCGCGAAGAAGCTAATGGATACCGACTGAAAGTTTGTGTGGGATCAGATTCTCATGTGTATGGAGATACTATTAGTTATGCTACGGCAGTAGTATTTATTCGTGAAGGAAAAGGTGCGTTTACTTTTATCAGAAAACAAAAAGAAATTCAAACAATCAGCATCAAAGAGCGGATGCTTAATGAGGTGAATAAATCTGTAGAAATTGCTTATACCATCTGTCCTGTTTTAGATAAATATGGGGTTGAAATGGAGGTTCATGCTGATATCAATACAGATCCTGATTTTAAATCCAATGTAGCCTTGAAAGATGCCATGGGGTATATTTTGGGAATGGGATATGTATTCAAAGCTAAACCTTATGCTTTTGCGAGCTCCAATTGTGCAGATATGATGGTTTAATAATAAATCTTGATGATTTTATGAAAATGATACAAAAGCTTTTGTTTCTTGATGATATCAGGTGTCCGGAAGAGGCCTATCACTATACAAAACAGGATTTTTTCTTATTGAAAGACTGGATCATTGTTCGGAATTATAAGCAGTTTATCCATTGGATTTCAGAAAAGGGACTTCCGGAAATGATCTCTTTTGATCACGACCTTGCTGATGGAGAGCACACCGGTAACTGGGATTCCGAAAAGACTGGATATGACTGTGCAAAATGGCTGATAGAATATTGTATGGATCATCATTTGGATATACCACAATTTTACAGTCATTCCATGAATCCGGTGGGTAAAAAGAATATTATTAACCTGCTTGAAAATTTTAGAAGACAGAATGAGCTCTTTTAGGTTGATCTGAAATAGGAACCAGAGCTCATTTGAAGTTGACCAATTATTAATAACAAAGTACATTTTATACATGTACGACAAAAACTATGAAAACAACAGATCATATACTTATTATAGACCTCGAAGCAACATGTTGGGACAGCCGGCCGCCAAGAGGACAAGAAAGTGAGATCATTGAAATCGGGGTTTGCGTTATGGATGCAAAGACCGGCGAGATCTCAAGAAACGAAGGGATTTTGGTAAGACCTCAATATTCAAAGGTGAGCCCATTCTGTACGGAGCTGACTACCATCACCCAAAAGATGCTGGATGAAGAAGGTGTTTTATTTGATGATGCCTTAGATATACTCCGGGCAGAATATCATTCAGAACATCTTACCTGGGCGAGTTATGGCAATTATGACTTGAACATGCTTCAAAACCAGGCCAGAAGATTTAATCTTGATTATCCCTTAAGTGATAGTCATATTAATGTGAAGACATTGTTCGGGTGTGTTCATCCTACGATCAGGAAAAGTGTAGGAATGAGCAGGGCTTTAGGGGAACTTAATCTTAAGCTGGAAGGAATCCATCACCGCGGTGTGGACGATGCTAAAAATATTGCCAAGATTTTACATTGGTGCCTGCAAAATAACTAATTACGGTAAAGCTCCCTTTCTAAGAAGGGAGTTTTATTTTTCCGATAAATTTACAGTTTGTATAATCTTTTTGCAGATTGGGATATAAAGCTCTTCCGGGATGGAATGTCCCATTCCTTCGATCATCATAAGCTCTGAATTCGGAATAGTCCGGTAAAGATCCCTGGCGGATTCAGGATGAAAAATAGGGTCATCTGTTCCGTGAATGATAAGAACAGGTGCTAAAATTTGTTGCAGGTCATTGGGGTTGTATATCCAGGAGCCCATAGCCAACATTTGCCTGAACATACCATTTTTTGTTTTAGAACGGATTAATTCCTGTTCTATTAAACTTCTTTCCTGCATTTCGTTCAAAGGGAAATTGCCTGATATCCTTTTGGCAAAAATTATTTTTTCTTTAATATAAGCTTCTTTGTTGGTAAGATAATCAACAGGTGGTTGGGTCATCATTGCCATAACCTCCGGATGTACAGAAGGCAGCTGAGGATTGAGCGAGGTAGACATAATAATGGTGATCGATGATACTCTTTCGGGAAAGTAAGAGCCCAGCAATTGTGCAATCGCCCCACCCATGGATCTGCCAATAATATGAGCCTTTTTAATGTGTAGATGATCCATAAGCCCTATAACGTCTTTTGCCATATCGATCAGTGAATAGGGAATGTCTTCTTTTCTGATCTCTGAAAAGGTTTGCTCGATATTTCTTCCGAATTGGATTTCTTTTTCCGTAGTAAAAACAGAAGCCCCGGAATCCCTGTTATCAAAACGGATGACTTTGAAGCCTTGTGAAGAAAGCTGCTTGCAGAAAGAATTATCCCATCGGATCATCTGGCTGCCTAATCCTGAGATTAAAATTATAGAAGTACTATTATTTTCTCCAAAGATCTCGTAGCATAAATCTACATTGTTAATGATTGCTGTTTCCATTGTTGGGTTTTATCGATTGAAGCAGAATCTCTTCCAGGGGTAACAGTCGAGAATCTTCAATAGCTGCGGTGCGATGGCCTGCGATTTTTATGTATTCTTCGTTTTGTTCAAAATTTAAAAAGTCGCCTACACTTTTTTGACGGATGAGCATGCAAATGTCCCAATACTCTTTTTCAGGCCCTATTAAAAAATGATCCCCCTTTCCAATAAAAAGAATTTCACCTCCACTGGCTGTGAGAAAGGGTTCTGTTTCCTGTATGTATCGGCAATATGCATCCCAGCCACTTGTGATCCCGGAAGATTTCAGTTCCGGATGAGATGAATAATCGGCTTCTTTTTTTAATTTAATAAGGTTCAGATTAACGATAGAACCTTTTATATTTTTACTGAATAAATGTTTTCCTGCCTCGAAGGTAGGATATAGATAAGATGTTGTCATTTTTTTATAACTAATAAAGATTTTCCGGGAGCTCAATATCTTCGATATAATTCTTTTCTGCTTTTAAAACTTCCTGACGGTAATTGATATAAGGATTGTTCTGGGGCTCCACTACCGCAATACATTCGAATATAAATGCATTTTCACCGTACTCATTCCAGTCAGACTGCAATTTCCGATGCGTGTACTGGCCAATATTGAGTGAGAATTTTATTTTATTCTCTAATGCTTCCACATTAAGGGAGCCTTGGATAAACCGCTTGCCGTTTATGGTATTTTTAATAGAAAGAACTCCCATTGTTACAAGGTGATTTTTAGCTTTTTCTCTAAGTTGCTGTTTAATTGTATTTTTCATTTGAATCCATTGTCTGTTCATTATTGTATCGATCCTCCCAGCTCAAATAGGAATTCTGAAGTAGCTTTAAGAGATTTGTTCTTCTTAAATGATAATACCTCTGCTGTAATATTTTCTGCTGTTTTTTTTGCTTCTTCAAAGACTTTTTTCCCGGTATCAGTGATCACAACATAGCTGACCCTTGCATCTCTCTCATTGGCTTCTCTGGATACAAGACCTATTTTTTCAAGGGGATTCAAAAGGCGTGTAATCCCTGAAGCTGTTAAACCTGTTTTCTCCGCCAGATCTATTCTGCGGATCTTATGTTCTGAAGACCCTATAAGAATATACAGGATCGTAAAATCACTGAAGCTAAGTCCATGCACACTCAATGCATCAAATTTTCTTGAAATAATGGCCTGCACTTTTGTAATGTTCATAAGCAGTAATAAATCTGTACTTATCATTGAATTATATTTGAGTTATCAAGTATTTTTATTGTGCAAATATAAACATTTTAATTAATTACGTATTATGGTTAGTTAATTTTATTATTTAATTGATTTAAAATGTGAATGACTGGATAGCCCAAATAGGTAATTAAAAAACAAGTCTTTTAGAGTAAGAAAATCGATTTCCTGTATAAATAATTTATTACGCAAAATGATTGCGTATTTCTATTATTACTTTGCATTATCAAAATGAAATAATAATAAGGTTTGGAAAAAACAAACCTTAATGAAGATATCAGACAGGTCTTGTTGAGTGTTTCGGTATATCACCATTGCAGAAGGATTGTTGAGAAACATGATCTTATTCTGTTCAGCTTGATCTGAAGGTTTGAGGAGTTTTCCAAAAACTTCTACCATGTGCTATGGGTCGAAGGTTCGAATCCTTCTGTTTCCTTATGGAAATATAACTCAGTTGGGTAGAGTAATAGCTTTATGCGTGGGTTCGATTCCCACTCTCATTTCGGATGAGATAGCTCAGTTGGTCAGAGCACTACGCTTTTAACGTAGGTTAAAAATAGACTCAAAATCTATTTTGCAGAGTTTAATATTTCTCTTCAAAAAATGTATGTATGGAAAAAGTCTGAGCTTTTTCAGTTGTTCAGTCAATATTTTGGAGAAGCCTGTAAAAAAGTTTTTTGTGAAAAAATAACCTGACGGATCATGATAAAAAGCTGGATGGTGTAAATGAAGTTTTTTTTGTGTAGCAGTGACAGTGAAAACGCTCAAAAGCCCGTGTACCCAGAAAGTAGTATTGTCATGTATGTCTTGAAATGATTCTTTCAGAAATGCTTATTTCCGCTGTTTTCAGAAGAAAAATCCTCAGTTTTTTTCCTTTTATAAAGTATAAAATAACCTTAAAATATAATATGATGTTTAGAAATGTACAAATTAATGCATATCAGGTAGGTCTGGTATTTAAAAACCTGAATCTTATTGAGATCTTACGAGAAGGCCATCACTGGATTTTTGGAAATAAATCTGTGGATACCTATGAAATGAAAACACTTTTGCAGATAAATGACGACCTGCTGCTTTTACTAAAACATCAGGAGTTAAGCGCTATGCTTGAATTGGTTGAGGTAAAAGACGGAGAACTTGTTTTAGTCTATGAAAACGGAATCTTTAAAGAAGTTCTGCATGTAGGGCAATATGCTGCCTGGAAAGATGTCGTAAACAGGACCTTTCAAAAGATTGATATGACGAAAGTTGATATTACCGAAAAAATTTCCAAAACGATTCTGGAAAATCCAAAATTGAAAAATCTTGTGAGAAAATTTGTGGTAACCAGTCAATACAAAGGTTTGCTCATTATTGATGGAAAGCTGACAAAAGTGCTGGAAGCAGGGACTTATTATTTCTGGATGAATGAAATTTCTGTTGAAGTAAAAAGTGTAGATACCCGCATGCAACAAATGGAGATTGCAGGTCAGGAACTTTTAACAAAAGATAAAACAATGCTTCGTATCAATTTTTATGTCCGTTACCAGGTTGAAAACGTGGTGAAAGCATTGATGGATAATAAGGAGTATGATAAGCAACTATACATTATCATGCAATTGGCTTTGCGTGAATTTGTTGGGGCTTTAACACTGGATGAATTGCTGGTGAAAAAAGATAATGTAGGACAGGAGATTCTTGCCAATATGGGTAAAAAGGGTGAAAATCTTGGACTGAGAGCTACAGATGCGGGGATCCGTGACGTTATTCTTACCGGAGAAATGAAGGAGATCATGAATCAGGTTTTGATTGCCGAGAAAAAAGCTCAGGCCAATAGCATCATGCGTCGGGAGGAAACAGCTTCTACAAGGAGCTTGCTGAATACCGCAAAATTGATGGAAGAAAATGAAGTGTTGTGGAAGCTGAAAGAAATGGAATATATGGAAAGGATCGCGGATAAAATCGGAGATATTACCGTATCCGGAAACAGCAATATTGTTTCCCAGCTTAAAGAGATTTTCGCAAAATAGAAAACTGCCCCAATTATTATATATGAGCAGGTTTCTGTAAAGAAATCTGCTTTTTTAGTACCATCTGAATAAGTAAAAGGAAATTTTAAAAATTATAGGTAATGAGAAAAAATACCGTTTTTAAGAATGATCAGGGAAGACAAAAGATCTTGACAATGTATGATGCTGCGCTGCTGGGTTGTGGTGTGGGAATTAAGCAAAGAGTATGTAAAACAAGTTTTGGAGATACTTATATGGTAGAAGCCGGTGAGGAAAATGAAGATATTCTTGTTCTTTTACATGGTGCGTCATCCAATTCGACGTCATGGATCTCAGATTTCCATGTTTATGCTCAAAAGTATAAAGTAATAGCCGTTGATATTATCGGTGAACCCGGGAAAAGTGCGGAGACGCGGCTTTCCTATGAAACCATGGATTATGCCGTGTGGTTACATGAGGTGTTTGATGCAATGCAGATAAAAAAAGCACATATTGTAGGGTTGTCCCAGGGAGGATGGCTGGCAGTGCGTTTTGCAGGGTGTTTTCCTGAAAGGGTAAACAAAATGGTTTTGCTTTCACCAGCTGGTATTGTAAGAACTGTAGGGAGTTTTATATTTAAGGCGATATTCTACTCGCTGTTTGGAAAAGCGGGCAGGAAAAAAATCAACGAAATTATATTAGGAGAACAGTCCGTTGATCCAAAGGTTATAGAGTTTATGGATCTAATGCAGGATCATGTCAATGCACGGATGGATAAAGAGTATATCTTTCAGGATGAGGAGTTGGAGGACCTTACCATGCCGGTTTTGTTCATTGGAGGAAGAAGAGATGTTATCCGGTCTACAGAACAGATTTCAAAACGTCTTGGAGGTATATTGCCGGACTTGAAAACAATTATTGATGAAAATAAGGGACATGTACTCGTGGACATGTCTGAAGAAATTGTTAATTTTCTTCAGAATTGATGGTATGCCAATTTGAAAATTCTGGTCCGCAAACGGGCCAGAATTTTTAATTCAAAAAGATTTTGAGCGGGTGAATTTATTTTCCCTCATTATTTTTACTGACCCACTCTTCATAAGAAATTACACCCCATTCAGGTCTGCCTTCACCTTCTAAAACAGAGATGAATTCCAGTTGATTTCCGTCGGGATCATTAAAATAAATAGCTAAAGCCGGCATCCATGCAAAAACCATAGGCTTGTCTATCCCGTCTTTTAAAAAATTATAAGGTTTCAGATTTCTGTTTTGTAAATAGTCAACAGAATAGTTCAGGATGTCTTCCTTATCACTTGAAAAAGCAAAATGCCGTGGGTGTAAATTTTCTTTTTGCTCCCATAAACCCAGCATAAAGTCCTTTCCTTTACCAATCCATAAAAATGCAATAGGTCTCGTTTCGTCACGATGAGCCAGTGTGAGGCCTAATACTTCAGTGTAAAATTGAATGGCATTCTCCAGGTTACTCACTTGAATATGGGTTTCATATAATCCTTTGATCATGATTTTTTTGTTTAATGTGATGATACAAAGCTATACATAAAGACAGGAAAATAGGAGAGCCGGATTTCGGCTTAAGTGACCAATTTTACGGTTGCTGTCTAAGTTCTGTGGGAGTTTTGCCTTTCTGATGTTGTATGAAGCGGGAAAAATGCGTTGGTGAGTCAAATTGCAGTTCATTACTGATCTCTTTAATACTTTTCTCAGTATATTTCAGAAGTACTTCAGCTTCCCGCAAAATTCTGTTTTGAATAACTTTTAAAGCCGGATATCCTAAATGTTCAGCTACACACTCGCTGAGGTATTTAGGGGTTATGTTCATTTGGTCCGCATAAGATGCCACGGTTTTATTGTCTTTGAATTGCAAGTCAACAAGCTGCCGGAAGCGGTGCATAATCTGAAATTTCCGGTTGATCGAAGTATCGGAATTCAGCAGGCATATTTCGCAAATCCTATTGTATTCAAATAAAATCTGTACAAGATAAAGTCGTATCATTTCCATTCCGAAGGGAGCTTCTGTGTCTATTTCCTGTGAAATTTTATTTAATTTGTACAGGAAATCTTTTTGTTGTTTTCCTTTCAGAGGAAATGTCGGAGGATAGTTGGGATTAATGAACATGAGATCATTCAGCACATGGTTGTAAGCCCAGCCTTTTTTTAAAAATGAAGGTTCAAAAAAGATGAATTTTGCATCAAATGTTTTCTGGGGCTTTTCTAATGCTACCCATGATTCTGCCGGAATCACAGAAACACTGTTGGGCATGATTAAAAATTGATGCGAGCCTGCTTTGATTCTGGTTTTACCCTTCACTCCTATAATAATCATATAAAAATGAATGCGGTTACCCTCAAGAGGTATTATCTCTCTGCCACTGACGGACAGGCATACAATGTCCATTTCCTTTTCGGGAAGGATGTAATTGAAATAACGACCGACAAATGATACAATATTCAGCTCGTGCTCTTCTTTCATGATGAACAAAGTTATCAATCTGTTGATTAAAAAAATCAATATTTTATTTCTTTATAGAAAAGCTATGATAGGCATTATGATTCGAATGTACAGACCTATCCAGCTTAAATAAAAAGCCGGCAAATAATCATTCGCCGGCTTTTTATTATTTTTTTTAACTGATTTCTTCTTCAAAGTTCTTTTTCCATTTTGCAATGGTAGTTCTGCTTATCTTGTACTTTTTAGACATATAACTTGTCGAAAAGCCATGCTTTTTTTGATATTGCAGCAGTTTAAGCATTGTTTTTTTGTCGTAGGTCTTTAGTTTTTGATTGTTTTTTGAGCTTTCTTTTGATTGTTCAAAAATTCTTTCATTGAATTTTAAAACATCATCAGAAGTGTTAAGTCTTTTCAGTAATTCTTTAATTTTGGGTTCTTCTAATTTATCCGGATGCTCCAGTCTGAGCATATCATGGTAAATCTTGCTGTAATTTGGTCGCATTATATCTTATTTAATGGGTGTGTTTATTTTTTGCAGCCAACGGTGAAGGGTACTTTTAGGAATAGAATATTCTTTAATGACCTCATTCAGAGTCATCTCTCCTGATTGAATTCTTTTAATGATGAATTCTTTTATTTCCTGTGTGTAAATGTTTTTTCTGAAATAAGGGATTTTGTCTGATTTCTCCGTATTCTTGTTTACAGCTGCCGGTGGAGCGTATAAAATAAGGTGAGAACTATATAATCTGAAAAAATCGTACTCCAGTAATTTGCTGCATCGTAGCAGAACTTCTGTATCTATCGATTTGCTGTTGTACATCTTTTCAACAAATTCTTCATCCTTGTTTAAGAAATTACAAATTCTTTCCATTGTAATTCCTTTATCGTCAACCCGCTCTTTCACGAATTGCCCGATATGTATTTCTTTGTATAACATTTTTATTAGATAATATTTTATAATTAGTGTTTGCTTAGATAGATTAGATAAAATAGTATATCAACTGTATTCTGAATATGTGATACGTATAGAAATAATAGAATATGTTACAAAATAGGTAATCAATTGCCCTTGTGAGCAGCGAAGATGGTAAAAAGCAAAACTTCTGGAATAGCATGGCTATTATTTGCTGAATTTTTTAGTATGTAAAGAATGACTTGAGTATCCTTCTAACCTCCATCGATGCTTTTAGCGATTATTTATCTTTTGTCTCGTCTAATAAAATACTATAGATATCAGATTTTATGACTGCAGTAGCAATAATATATTATCTAAAGCCCTTTCATTCAATTTTTTCTTTATATTGTTTACTCGTAGATTAATTTTTTTTATAAAAGTTAAATAAGAAAAATCTTATTTTAATTTAAAGTTATATAATAAAAAATCAACTTCTTGATTTTCAAATATAGAAAAATTTAAAATTGATGCAAAAAATATAAGTAATAAATAATGTTAAAAAATGACATTAACGGAAAAATTAAGGTTTTAAATTTTTATATTTTTAATAATATAAATTTATGTGTGAATTATTTGAAATAATGCTTATTCGTTTATGCTATTTTGAGAATTCGTTTATTGTGTATAATATTTCAAGTATTTACCTTTGTGATTAACTATGGATGCATTCACTAATATCTTCGATTTTCCTAAAAAAATTAATTATAAAAATGAATTACTTGCGGGATTTACTGTCGCAATGACCATGATCCCGGAGTCTCTTTCATTTGCGATTCTTGCGGGACTTTCTCCGCTTACGGGCTTGTATGCCGCTTTTTTAATGGGATTGATCACGGCTGTTTTTGGAGGGAGGTCGGGAATGGTGTCCGGAGGAGCAGGTGCTACAGTCGTGGTATTGATTGCTTTGGCTAAATCGCATGGAGTAGAATATCTGTTCGCAACCGTTGCTTTAGCAGGAGTTTTCCAGATATTGGTTGGTGTTTTTAAACTGGGGAAATTTGTTCGCCTCATTCCTCAGCCTGTTATGTATGGGTTTTTGAATGGTTTAGCGGTCATTATTTTTATGGCTCAGGTAGAACAGTTTAAATTTGTAGATGGCAACGGAGCCGTTCATTGGCTTCAGGGAAGTTCTTTATATATTATGGCCGGACTTACGGCTTTTACGATAGCCATTGTTTATTTTTTTCCTAAACTGACCAAAGTGGTTCCTGCCTCATTGGTTGCCATTATTATTGTTTTTGGACTTGTTCTGGGATTAAATATCCATACAAAGACTGTCGCGGATATTGCACACATCAGCGGAAGTTTTCCGGCATTTCATATTCCTGCCGTACCATTTTCGTTGGAAACCCTGAAAATTATATTTCCTTACGCATTAATCATGGCTGGTGTAGGCCTTATAGAATCTCTTTTAACTCTTTCGATGGTTGATGAGATCACCAATTCCAAAGGAAATGCTAACCGTGAATCTGTGGCTCAGGGACTTGCTAATATTACCAATGGTTTTTTTGCCGGAATGGGCGGTTGTGCCATGGTAGCTCAGACGTTAGTTAATCTCAATGCAGGATCTCGAGCCAGGCTTTCAGGAATCATTGCATCAATAACGATTTTAATTATTATTCTGGTAGGAGCACCATTTATTGAAAAAATTCCAATGGCTGCTTTGGTAGGAGTAATGATGATGGTAGCCATCAGTACCTTTCAGTGGGTTTCGATAAGGATTGTCAATAAGATGCCTAAGTCTGACATATTTGTTGGGGTGATCGTCGCGATGATAACAATAGTTTTGCATAATCTGGCCTTAGCTGTTCTTGTAGGAGTCATCATTGCGTCGTTGGTATTTGCCTGGGATAATGCAAAAAGGATCAGAGCAAGAAAGTACGTTGATGAGGACGGAGTAAAATATTATGAAATATCCGGCCCTTTATTTTTCGGATCTGTAACCGCATTTGCCGAGAAATTTGATCCGGCAGCCGATCCGGATAAAGTTGTTGTGGATTTTAAAGAAAGCAGAATTGTTGATATGAGTGCAATTGATGCTTTGGATAAGCTGTCCAGACGGTATCATGAGCTCAATAAAACCTTACACCTACGCCATTTAAGCGAAGACTGCAGGAAAATTTTAAAAACAGCGGAAGCGGTAATTGATGTTAGCATAGAAGATGATCCCACTTATAAGGTAATGCCCGAGAAATAGACAGATGGTAGGTACGTGCCATGATGACTTGTCGTTTTTTTTCTTAATTATTAATCATAAATCTTAAAAAGTTATAAAAAAAACAGACTTTAATTTTAAAAAATTATCTTTGGGAGGAATTGAATAGATTCAAACTAAAAACTAACGACGAAAAAATGAAATTATATGGAGTAATTTTTAGCAATGCTCTGTGTAAATTGTAATACGTACCATTTTGAAAACAGATATTGACATCCATAACCACTATCATTTCTCTTTTGATTTGTGGCTTACTTTGATAAAATCTCACCCTGAATTTAAAGCAAAAAGAGTTGAGCTGTTCACCTCGTTTTTTACCATTAATCAACCCATAGAAACTGTTACAAAAACAGTAAAATATTATGATGATTTGTGTAATACGATGAACGAAGTTACAGGAGGGAATGTGGATACATTTGAAATTTATCTTCTTATATTAAGCGCTTTACAGGTTGATATAAAAGAAATCAATACGGATGATCTCAATGCATTTTATATAAAAAGCGAAGAATTGTTCCTGGAGTACAAACCGGTTATTATTTTTGACAATATACACCAGCTTTTCGACGAGATCAAAAACCAGGGGAAGACCATCAATATTTTAAGTAATACCGGCTTTATAAAAGGGAAAACGCTTAGAAAGTTTTTAATAGAAGAGAATCTGGACGATTATATCGATTTCCATATCTATTCAGATGAGATCAATTGTTCAAAACCCAATCCGATTGCTTTTCAGGAAGTGAAAAGTAAAATCAAAAACCAGGAGCTGGAACTTCGCCAGATTTTGCATATCGGTGATAATGCGATTGCCGATTTTAATGGAGCGAAAAGCTTTGGTTTCAATGCACATTTACTTAAACATTCAATATAATAACTATGAACACGAGGTACAGTTTACATCATATTCATTCTGCGGAAGAGTTTAGCTTTTCTCCGGCAGAATACAGTTATTTTAAATATGGAGATAAATCTTATGCCGAGAAGTTTGCTAAAGAATTATTCGAAGGATTTATTAGACATTATGAAGGGCTTTTCGATGCCGATAAAGAAATCGTGATTTTACCGAGTCCATATATGGCAATTCCCACTGCTTCAAACTTTTTATGCTTTTATTTTAAAAAGTGCCTTGATTTCTATCTTTTTCAAAAAGGAAAGAAGTCAAGTATTTTATCCAAGATCAACCGTAATCATACCTATACGACAGATTATGGAAATCTTAATTTCGAGGATCGGAAAAATCTGATTGCTAATGATACGTATTATATTGACAAGGATTTTCTAAGAGGAAAACTTTGTATTTTTATAGATGATATCAAAATTACAGGAAGCCATGAGCATACTGTAAACAAAATATTGAATGAATATGACGTACAAGCTGATTTCATATTCTTATATTATGCGGAGTTAATGAATTTTAATATTGACCCGAAAATTGAAAACTACTTCAATTACTATGCAGTAAAAAATGTAGATCATATTGTTGAGGTGATGGCGAGGCCTGGTTTTCAGTTTAATACGAGAATTGTGAAATATATTTTAGGGTTGGATTCAAGTAATTTTGAGTATCTTACGTCTAAAGTAAAAAAGCAACAGATCGATAGCTTGCTTGAACTGGCAATCAGCAATAACTATCATTTAATAGAAGAATACGAAAATAACATAAATGCTTTAACACAAACAGAATTATATTATGGCTATTAACTTACAAAAAGGACAAAGAGAAAATATAAACGCACCTAAATTTACCGTAGGTTTAGGATGGGATATCAATAATACATCAACAGGAGGTTCTTTCGATTTAGATGCTTCTTTATTTTTATTGGGAGAAAATAAAAAATTGGTTTCAGATAATCACTTTATTTTTTACAACAATCTGGAATCTCCGGATAAAGCTGTAATCCATACGGGAGATAATTTGACAGGAGATGGAGATGGCGACGATGAGCAAATTAAAATTGATCTTACCAAAATCGATTCTGCTGTAAAGGAAATAACAGTGGTTGTTACCATTCACGAAGCTGAAGCAAGAAAACAAAATTTCGGACAGGTAAGAAACTCTTTTATTAGAATTTTCAATACCGATACCAACGAAGAAATTCTAAAATATGAACTGGATGAGGACTTCTCCATCGAAACGGCGGTAGAATTCGGAAGAATCTATAACAGAAACGGAGAGTGGAAGTTTGAAGCGGTAGGAAGCGGACAGAGAGAAGGGCTTGAAAAATTTGTATCACTTTATCAATAATTTATCATGGATAACGAACCCAATCAACCTATCGACCCACTTCAGTCAATTGAACCTCTTAAAACATTTGAGCCGGCACAGCCTGTTCAATCCAACCAGGGAACACCTGGGGTTCTGGTGGACCGCGATGGAAATGTGAATTTAAGCCAGATCAAAAATGATGATCTGCAGAAATATGAAAATGCAGCGAATGCCATAGATGAAACTAATCCCGGTTCTATCGTAAATTTTGGTTCTGAACTGCAGAAGACGCTTGCAAATCAGAGTGACAGCTTTCTGAATAACGTAAGAAGATCCAATTCAGGTGAGGTAGGAGAGCTGATCAATAATTTATTGGTTGAGCTTAATTACGTGGATGTAGATGAGATCAATGGCGGAAATAAAGCGAAAAGCTTTTTAAGCCGTTTGCCATTCATGAAAAAAGTAATTACCCAGGTTGAGAACTTATTTGCGAAGTACGATAAGATTATCAATAATATTGATCAGATCTCTTATAAAGTAAATGCCGGGATCATTACTTCTACAAAGGATAATGCAGTATTGCAAACGATCTTTGACAGCAATGTGAATTCAATTAAACAAATAGAAGATCTTGTAATTGCAGGGAATCTAAGAATGGAGAGAGCGGGAAGAGAACTTGCAGAAATGGAAGCGAATATCCAGAATTATGCTGATTATCAGATTGCAGATAAAAGAGACTTCATTAACAGGCTGGACAGAAGATTGGCTGATCTCAAAGTTGTTCGTCTGATCATGATGCAGTCCCTTCCGCAAATCAGATTGGTACAGAACAATAATGTTTCCATAGCTGAAAAAGCACAGACTATCCTTACCACAACATTGCCGGTATGGAAGAATCAGCTTTCTTTAGCTGTTGCCATGCACAGACAGCAACAGAATATTGAAATTCAGCAAAAGGTATCTTCCACTACAGAAGAAATTTTAAGGAAAAATGCAGAACGTCTGGGGCAAAACTCCAGAAACGTTGCGAAAGCAAACGAGCAGACCATTGTATCCGCTGAAACCTTGAAAGAAACAACAGCCATGTTGATCAATACCCTGAATGAAGTAAAGCAGATCCAAAAGCAAGGAACAGAAAACAGAAGAAAGCTGGATCAGGACCTGCAAACATTAGAAAGCGAACTAAAAGCAAATATCAGAGGTTAATAATACGATACACCGGTGAATGATGAAGCTGTAACCATACTGTCTCAGAGTAAAAGAAGATTAACGAAACTTAAACTTCTTGCCAACTTCTTTGAAAATGTTAATATAATATCCATTTACATTAAAACAGATATTATACATAATCTGTTCAATGAAAATAAGACACTGGATTTTCAGAAGCTTGAGCTTTTTCACCTTCAGTATACGGACAGCCTGATAGAATTGTTGACCAAGATAAAGAAGAAAAAGGAAAACGATCTGCTGGCGGTTATTAATGAAATTGATATTAATAATCAATATATTTCAGCTTTTGAAGAAAGGAAAGTTGATAGTTTTGAAATAGACAGGAAAATGTACAGCGGTATATTTTCTACGCATTTGAAAAATTTGTATAAAGATCTTACAGAAGATAAATTCACCCTGAACTGGAATGATGTTTTATATTTTCATAAAAAATATGCAACGGAATTTTACAGAACGGAGGCAGATGAATCAAAACTTAAGCTTCATCCGGTTCCTTCTTACCAGTACAATGATTATTTTATTGAAAGGAAATTATTAGGTAAGCTTAATATACAAAACTTTAAAGTACGCTTTATGTGTGGTTACAGAATCGACAGAAATGAATATGAGTTATTTCGGATCTTTCAATTGGATGAACACTTTATCTTCAACATTGAGGAGAAGAGATTATACCTGATCGATGATGAGCTTGCGTACTTAAATACTGCGGAAAATGAATCGAACCAGATTGTGATTATCAACCAGCTAAAGAGGAAAAATCAGGAGCTGGAGGAATCAATCGGTGAAAGAAAACGTACACTACCTGAAGATGTAGAGTCTGTTTTAAAAGACTATCTTCGAAACTTAGAAAACGTTGATATTATGAGCAAAATATTTGATGTCAATGAAGAAACAAATATTCTGCGTGCAATGCTTAATTTGAATTTGAATAATTAGGAAGAAGGGAAAATGCAAATTTGCTGAATTGTAAAAAGGCCAAATTGTATTATTTGTAGAAACTGTAAAATAGTTACTATAAGATAAAAAAGGAAGCAATTTCACAATTATTCAGTTTAACGGATTAACTTAAAAAGAAGCTACCTTCAAAAAAGGTAGGATAAAAGTAATTTTGCGATTCAGAGGTTTCGCAGTTCACTAAAAAAATAATTAAACATAAAAAAATGGCTATTAACTTACAGAAAGGTCAAAGAATTAATCTTACCAAAGAAAACGGAACTACTCTTACGCAAGCCTGTGTGGGAATTAACTGGGGGGCGATTGAGAAAAAGAGCTTTTCCGGGGGAAGTAAAAAAGAAGCAGTAGACTTAGATGCGAGCTGTATTTTATATGATTCCAATAAAAATGCAACGGAAGTAATCTACTTCGGAAACCTAAAGTCTAAAAACGGATCTGTTAAGCATAGTGGTGATGATCTTACAGGGGATGTAGACGGAGATGACGGTTTGGATAATGAGGTTATTACGGTGGATTTCAATCAGCTGGATCCCGGTGTTGAGCATGTTGCCCTGGTTTTGAACAGCTACAGAGGCCAGGATTTCGGGACCATTCCGTTTGCATCCATTCGTATTTATGAGGGAACACCGACTAATGTAAAAGAAGTTTTCGCTAAATATGATATTGCTAACGACAAATCATTCAGCGGGCATGTTGCGATGGTAATGGGAGTTTTTTACAGAAGAAACGGGGAATGGAAATTCAACGCAATCGGAGATCCTACCGCAGACAGAAAACTGGAGCAGACAATCCAGACCGTACAGCAAAAGTATTTATAAGAAAAAATACAGCAAATAGATTGATTTACAGGCATACCGAGCTGGTTATTGTTTGAAACATAAATTTACTAAACAAAACTTTTGTCAGGCTTAGTTATGCTGAAATTGGTTATATTTACGCGCATTAAAATAAATGGCAATAATTGTACTCTGTACAGCTATTGCTTTTATCGTATATAATAAACACATAGTAAAGTGGAAAAACATCAAAGTATTTTAGAACTGCATCCTGGATTGGTGTGGGGATTTGCGGTAACGGTTGTTATCATGTTGCTTCTCGATTTGGGAGTTTTCAACAAAAAAAGTCACGAAGTTTCATCTAAAGAAGCAACGATCTGGTCTGTAGTGTGGATTTCATTGTCCATGATCTTTTCAGGAGTGGTATATTGGGTGTTCAATCAGGCTGATGGGCATCATCTTGCTGTAGAAAAGTTTACCCAGTACCAGGCTGCTTACTGGATAGAAAAAGCCCTTTCGGTGGATAACCTGTTTGTATTTATCCTTGTTTTCGGATTTTTTAAAGTTCCGAAATATTTACATCATAAAGTTTTGTTCTGGGGAATTATAGGCGCGTTGATTTTCAGGGCGATATTTATTTTTGCAGGAGTCGAGCTGATCAATTTAACTTATTTACCTGAAATGCACATTTTTGGTGAAGCTGTTAAGATTAATATTGTAATGGCACTCTTTGGTATTTTCCTTATTTACGCTGGTATTAAATCCTGGGGTGACGGAGGCGATGATGAGGATGAAGATTTCAGTAATACTGCCGGGGCAAAGCTTATCAAGAGCTTCTGGAAAGTTGCCGATAATTATGATGGAGATAAGTTCTTTACCGTTAAAAACGGGATCAGAATGGCGACTCCACTTTTGGTTGTTGTAGGAGTAATAGAATTTACAGATGTTCTTTTCGCTGTAGATTCAATTCCTGCTATTTTCGCGATTTCTGATGATCCGTTCATTCTTTATACTTCGAATATTTTTGCAATTCTAGGACTTAGATCATTGTATTTCCTATTAGCGAATTTTATTCATATGTTCAGTAAATTACCTTACGGATTAGCTATCATCCTATCTTTCATTGGTGTTAAGATGTTAATTGCACCATGGATTCATATTTCATCACCAATCTCATTAGGGGTCGTGGGTGGAGTACTGGTGATTTCAGTTATTTTATCAATCATGTTCCCTGAAAAAGAGGACGAAGCAAAAGAAAAGCTTGAAGAAAAATAAATCATAAAGCCTTACTTAAAAGTAAGGCTTTTTTATTGAATCTAGTTTTTTTATTTCGTGCCAATTGTTTTCAAGGCTATCCATGCAACAGTTTATTGATCTTGCGCCGGGTCTGTACAGATACCTTATACGCTTCATCCCGGAGTTTCTGGATTTTACCAACAGGCTGAAAAATGGTTTTACTTTCAAACGGATTAAAAGACAAGAGTTCATTTTCACACGATCGCTCCAATATACCGTCTTTTCTGATTATTACTTCGCCTATTTTGATAAGTGGAGCATTCTTCCATTCACGATTTAAAATGTTAATCGGCTGATCTTTTAAATCGCAGCACACCTGAATAAATACATCTGCCACATAATCATGGGAAGAAAAGTAATTTTCAATAGCTTCACGGGTACCTGTTTTTTTTCCAAAATTCTTCTCCGGAGATTGAGGTTTTAGCTGTATTTTGATCATATATTCGCCTAACCGGTAGGCTCCGATAGAGTGAAAATCAAATGAAAGGAAGAAATTGTTACGCCGGCTGATCAACCTGAACAGATGCTTTAAAAATGAAAAGGTGAATACTGATGGGATTATTTTTATTATCTGGTAAGCAAGAGGAAATACATGGTTCCATTTTTTTATAAAAAATTGGTTTATTGAGGTAAAAAGCTTCAAAAATGTACTTACTGAGTTAACCGGGAACAAAGGGAAATTAACCAATGGGTAATTGGCCAGAACATCGCCGGTTTCGTCTTTTATTTTTACTGAAAAACCGTAGGCTGGCATTTCTTTTTTCGATTTTGTAATTTTAAGATGTGCATTGGAAAACCTGATGATAAGATCATATTTTTCCTTATCAAAAAAGGGTTGCAGATTATCGGGTAGATTTGTATTTACTTTGAACTCTCCCTTTAGAACCGCATATGTTGTAGCATGGGCATTTCGCGTCGCATAATCTACATCGCTGATAATGGATGACTGTTCAACAAAATCTGAAATACTTTTTTTGTTGATTGTAAGAAGTTCTTTTTCCTCCTCCGTCAGTTCATTGAATTTCTTATTATATAATATTGGGCTTGGCATTAATTTTTAAATCCAATTATAACACCAAGTTTCGAATTGCATGTTAAGATAATGTTATTTTAGTGTTTTATCTGCTTAACATTCGGTTTTCAGTGTTTTTCAGAAAGTTTATCTTTGTAAAAAATTAAATAATGGGAGTAGCGGATATGTTATTTAAACGCAAAAAAGAACTGGCAGAAAAAAATCTTAATGAGGGAAAAGCCTTCATGGAAGAAAATGCCAAAAAGGATGGTGTTGTAACGTTGCCAAGCGGATTGCAGTATGAGATCATTACAGAAGGTAATGGAGCTCAGCCTAAAGCAAAAGATACGGTAAAATGTCACTACCACGGAACCACAATCAAAGGGGAGGTTTTTGATAGCTCTGTAAAAAGAGGAACTCCGGCGTCATTTCCTTTGAATAGAGTAATATCCGGATGGACAGAAGCTCTTCAGCTAATGCCGGTAGGAAGTAAATGGAGATTATTCCTTCCTCCTAACCTGGCTTATGGTGAGGAACAGATCAGCAAAGAAATTGGTCCGAATAGTACCCTTATTTTTGAAGTTGAACTATTGGGAATTAAATAATTTACTGATTAAATAAAGCTTAAAATTTACCCGATTTCTGGGTAAATTTTTTTATTTACTTTAAATTCGTATTTTAGATTTTAAGTTGTTTAAATAGGTGATAGATTATTTTTAATAATGCATGCAATCTCCTTCAACAGCTGACTACACAAAAATAGATTGAATGAAAAAGCTGCTTTACCTTTTTGCTATTTTTAGCTTAATAACTTCATGTGTTTCCAAAAAAAATCAGGCCATAAAGCAGAATATTCTTACTTTAAAAGATAGCTACTGCAAAGCCCCGTTCCAATACAATTACAGCAAAAAGCTTCCTTCCTATAATTCTGACTCTATTCTGGCTGCGAACAAGGAGCTTAAAGGAATGTTTTCCGATCAGAGTATCCTTATCCTGAATGCTCTGGATAATCTGGACGAAGTGCATCAGATTATGGAACTTAAAAAAGATACCTCACTAAGTGCTCAGGTTAAAGTTTTACAGCTTAAAACTAAAATTAACAGTAAAATTACGATTGCACTCACAGAGCTGGATGCTGTAGCGGCTGAATTTGATTGCGAAGGAGAGCGGGTGGCTCAGATTGGAAGCTATGTAGATAATCTTAATGCTTCCAGGAATAATAAACTTATTTTATATTCCATTGTGGCAGGAGCTGCGGCATCCATTGCGGGAGGAATTGTAAAAGATGAGGGATGGAGCAGTGCAATAGATATTGGTGGGGGTGCTTTGGGAGCCGGATTCGGATTGGCTACCCTAAACCCGAAGGGTAAGAAGGTAGAGTTTATCCATCAAAGAAATCTCCTCAGGGATATATGGAACGAAAGACTTGAATCTCCTAATTTTCCACCATTTATCTGGTACATGTATACCGAGAAGAAGTTTTCCAATAAAGAATCAAGTTCCATCATCCAGAGTATGAAACAAAGGTGGCTTCATTATCAGTTCGATGATGATAGGAAAGCTGCAGACAGTTCGGTTATTTTTAGTGATGGAGGATTTTATCGGGCCGATGACCTGCAAAACCGTGCAGCAATGCTTAATCAGATGCAATCAGCAACAAGGACGATCAATCAGAACATCAACTATTTGCTTTTGGATTTGGATAAATTGGTACTTTAAGAAAAATTTAACTGTAATAAATTTTGTTACAATTAAAAAATTGTTTTACCTTTGTCCTGTAATTAAAATGAACAATACAAGATTTGCTACGGCAGTACATATTATGACCTTATTGGCAGATAGTCCGGAGGAGTGGTTAACTTCTGAGTGGATGGCTGGCAGTATTAATATTAATCCTGTTGTTGTTCGTAAAGAGTTAGGGGTTTTAAGAAACGCTGGTCTGGTTGCAAGCAGACAAGGTAAAGAAGGAGGAAGCCAGCTTTCGAGGAATGCGAGCGAAATCCGTATTTCTGATATCTACTCAGCAGTAAAAAACACTGAAGTTCTGGGTAAAAAAAATCTAAATCCTAATCCGGCTTGTAATGTTGGAAAAGAGATTAATAATCATTTAAACACATTATTCAGCGAGACAGAAAAGTTAGTGATTCAATTTTTAGGGGATAAAACATTACAGGAGTTTTGTGATCAATTCAATTAAAATTTTTTACCCTTAAATGTAACAAAATTTATTACAATTTAATTTAAAAATAAACATTATGAAAAAAGTAGCAGTAATTGGTGCAACAGGATTTGTAGGTTCACATGTAGTGAAAGAATTGGAAAACAGAGGTTATGAAGTAGAGGCGATCGTAAGAGATGCTTCTAAAGTAGAGCAGAATGACAAAGTAAAGGCTAAAAGTGTTGATGTAAACAATGTAGAACAGCTAGCCGAAAATTTAAAGGGAATTGATGCTGTAATCAGTACTTACAACGCCGGATGGACAAATCCGAATCTATACAATGACTTTCTTACCGGTTCAGAAAACATTGAAAAAGCAGTTGAGAAATCGGGAGTAAAAAGACTTATAGTAGTAGGAGGTGCAGGAAGTCTTTATACACCGGATCATGTACAAATTGTAGACACGCCGGATTTTCCCGAAGCATATAAACCTGGAGCTACCGCTGCCAGAGATTATTTGAATAAGATCAAAGAAAATAATACGCTTGACTGGACCTTCTTTAGCCCTGCAATTGAAATGAACCAGGCTAACGTAGGAACAAGAACAGGAAAATACAGAACTTCTTTAGAAACTCCGGTATTGAATGAAGAGGGAAGAAGTATTCTGTCAGTAGAAGATGTAGCAGTTGTTCTGGTTGATGAATTGGAACAGAACAATCATATCCGTGAACGTTTTACAGCTGCTTACTAATCAAAACAACATTTTATGATGCTGAGAAAAAAATTATTATCATTACTGGCTGTCTTAGTTTTTGTAGGGAATGCATGGGCTGGAAACCTAAAAATAAAAGTATATAATCCGGGAGCAAAAGCTATTTTTCCGATTACCTCTACTCTTGTATACGGAGATAAAGATGCCATACTGATTGATGCACAATTCCAAAAACAATATGCGGAAGAGTTGGTAAAGGAAATAAAAGCGACAGGCAAAAATCTGAAAACCGTTTTTATTTCGCACAGCGACCCTGACTTTTATTTTGGGCTTGATGTTATTAAAAAAGCATTTCCTAACGTAAGGATCATTTCCACTGCGCAGACAGCTTACCTTATTTCAGCTTCTAAAGATGATAAGCTGGCAGTATGGAATCCTCAGTTGAAAGCGGATGCTCCCTCAGAGGTTTATGTTCCTCAGGCTGTAGACTCAATTCCCGATTTGGAAGGAAATAAAATTGAGATCAGACAGAACCCTGACGATCCTGCCCATAGTTTTCTGTGGATTCCTTCGTTAAAAACAATTGTTGGAGGTATTTCCGTTTCTGTAGATTCTCATATCTGGATGGCAGATACTCAAAACAATGAAGCTATTGATAAATGGATTGCACAGATTGACGCAATGAAGGCTTTGCAACCACAACAGGTTGTTCCGTCCCATTTTGCACAACTAAATTTGTCTCCGCAATCTTTGGACTTTGTTAAAAAGTATCTGGAAAACTACAAAAAGGCTGTCCACGAAAACAAAAGCTCAGACGCTATCGTGAAATATATGGTGAGTCAATATCCGGATCTTCCCGGAAAAGAAGAACTGGAGATGGGGGTTAAAGTGTTTCTGGGCGAGATGAACTGGGATCTGAGAACACCATATCCGGCAATCGGAAGAAAGGTTGAAGTGGATTTTGGAAAAGGAAAATTTGTATTGGATTATAAAGATAATAAAACGATGTCTTTTAGTGGTACAGAAGCTTTTAAAGGTATTTCAGATACTGTTGAGTATACGGCAACTGAGATTGCAAAAAATATATTCATGGTGTATTGGCATGAACCTAAAACCGGTGAAAATGTTACCCATATTCAGGATTATAATAAAAACATAATTTATACGAATATTGCTGGAAAAGACGGATCGTTCGATCATTTTAAAGTACCGTTTAAAATCTTGAAATAAAATAATAAATAAAAACTCGGCTGCCTGATGGCAGCCGAGTTTTTTTAATCCAATAATTCATTTAGGTATTTTAATTAGAAGACTTATTGTAGCCGGCAACCTTAGCGGATTCTTGATTGATTAAAATTAAAACGATAGAATCTTTGTGTATAAAACTCTCTCAGATATAACGGATTACACAGTCTCTTTTTCAAGTATAAATTTCGAATAAAATAACAAAAACGGCTGTCGAAAGACAGCCGTTTTTATATTATAAATTCATAAATAATTTCGGATTCACCGGAGTATTGTTTTTGTGCACTTCATAATGAAGATGAGGACCTGTGGAACGTCCTGAATTTCCGGATTTGGCAATCACCTGACCTACTTTTACCTTATCGTTTACTTTTGCGATCAATTCGGATAAGTGGCCGTATAAAGTTGCCAAGCCATTTCCATGGGAAACAATTACGCAATTCCCATAACCTCCCTTCTGTCCTGAGAAAATAATGGTTCCGGCTGCCGCTGCTCTTACATCAGAACCATAAGCAACAGCAATGTCCAGACCTTTATGAAATTGCATCTGATCTGCTTCGGCAGGTGGATTATTTTTTTCTGTTGGTGCTGTTTTGGAAGATGACGGATTGGCGGCTAAGGTTTTTGTAGAGGTTGATACAGCGGATGGAGTAGCAGCATTGGTTGCTTTTGGAGTAACCATTACTTTTACCTCTCTTTTATTTCCGTAACTGTCTGTCAATTCAATGATCTTTTCAACAGGTTCGGCTTTCACTTCCGGTTTTGGAGCTGCGGCAACTGCTGGTTTAGAATCTGCAACCGCACTTGTCCTTACGGAAGCATAGACGGTCTTAAATGGAATAGGATTTTTTCTGACTCCAAAATTGGACGAAATATATCCGTCAGTTGGCATTCCCAATGGAACCTGCATCAGTTTTTTTTGTAAATCCATTAAATATTGACTGTAACGGTTGGCTTGTTTGGCCAGATAGACAGAGTTTGAAATACTGTCTTTACTCAGAAACATCAGCTTTTCACTAGGAACATCTTTAGACTTCAGGAATGAGTTAAGCTGTGCTACGGTTTGATCTACTAAAGTAAGATCTGTTTTCATTTTTAAGTAATCTACACTGTCTTTTTCAGTGTTTATTTTTACAAGGTTTACTTCGTATGTTTTATCATCCTTTTCGGAAGATAACTTAGCTATAAAGATGCCTTGAGCAAAAACTACCAGTAAAAGTCCTCCCAGGAGTATATTTACCTTCTTTTTGCTGCTTAGAAATTTATTCATATTTCTTCAGTTAGTATTAAAACAGTATTAGCCTGCAAATTTAATTAAAAAACGGTTTTATGAATTATTTTTAATTAAAATTTACTTATTTCTGTATTTAACGTGGATTTAAAGGTTTAATTGTGTGAAAGTGTTAATGTTTTCAAAAAATTAGGTTTTATCACGCTCCGAAAGAGTTCTTAATTTTTTGTTTTAATATCTTTGCAGTTCACATTTCAATTATGGCGAAAAAGAAAACTATTTCAGAATCTTCAAATCCGAAAAAGAATAAAAGTGAAGTTTCCGTAGGAGTGGTAGGAAGTGGAAGTTTTGCAACTGCGATTGTAAAAATGCTTGTTGAAAACTGTAAAGTAGTACATTGGTGTGTACGAAGTGAATTTGTAAAAGGAGCTATTGAGCTTCGCGGGCACAATCCTACTTATTTAACTGCAGTTAACTTTAATCTTAAAAATTTAAAACTGACAACTGATATCAATGAGCTTGTTACAGCCTGTGATATTATTGTACTGGCAACTCCTTCTATTTATCTTTCAGATACATTGGATAAGATGACCTGCGATTATAAAGATAAAATTTTTGTTTCTGCGATTAAAGGGATCATTCCTAAAGTAAACGATGTGGTTGCTCATTATCTGAGAGATGAATTTCAGATCGGATTTCGAAATCAGGCGGTAATTGCCGGACCTTGTCATGCTGAAGAAGTAGCGATGGAACGTCTTTCTTATCTTACCGTAGCCACTGTAGAGGATGAAGTTTCCGAAAAACTGTTGAATATCTTTAATTCCGATTTTATAAAAGTCCACTCAAGTAAAGATATCTTAGGAAACGAATACAGTGCAATCCTTAAAAATATTTTCGCCATTGGTGCAGGAATAGCAAGTGGCTTGGGTTATGGAGACAACTTCACGGCCGTATTTGTGTCGAATGCGATCAGAGAAATGGAAACATTCCTTGAAGCCATATATGAGGCACCGCGAGATGTTAATGAAAGTGCCTATCTAGGAGACTTATTGGTGACGGCCTATTCATTGTTTTCCAGAAACAGAAGTTTAGGGAATCTGATAGGAAAAGGATACACTGTAAAATCTGCTATCCAGTCCATGAACATGGTAGCAGAAGGATACTACGCAGCTAACTCTATTTATAAAACGGCTAAACAAAAAAATCTGAAACTTCCGATTGTTGATACCATTTATGGAATTCTGTATGAAGGTAAAAATGCAGAAAAACAGTTTAAAAAGCTGACCGCAAAATTGAACTAAAACGACTTGAAAATTACAGGACAGAATATAAACATCCGCAATTTGCTGATGTTTTTTTATTGGAGACTATTTTTACCGGGGCACAGATCTTTGATTCAGTTCAGTGTATAAAAACGGAATGCAATCTGTCTTGTATCTGAAATGTATTGGTAAATAGTAAGGACTTGGTATATTCCGAACTTACCATATGATAATATTTCAAGAGATTACATTTTGTAAATTAGATACATGAAAAAGATAGGATTTTTATCGTTTGGACATTGGGGAAATCATCCTTCATATGATACCAAAACAGCAGGTGACACTCTGTTACAATCCATAGATCTGGCTGTAGCTGCGGAAGAAATTGGGATTGACGGAGCGTACTTTCGAGTGCATCATTTCGCTAACCAGTTGGCGTCGCCGTTTCCTTTGTTAGCGGCTATTGGTGCCAAAACCAAAAAAATTGAAATCGGAACGGGTGTCATCGATATGCGGTATGAAAACCCATTGTATATGGTAGAAGATGCCGGTGCAGCAGATTTGATTTCTGGAGGCCGGTTACAATTAGGCATCAGTAGAGGTTCACCAGAACAGGTCATTGATGGTTGGCGATACTTCGGATATGATTTGGAAGATGGACAATCAGATGTCGATATGGGACGTCGTAAAGGTTTGGAGTTTTTTGATTTGTTGAGAGGAGAAGGGTTTGCTCAACCTAATCCTAATCCGATGTTTCCTAATCCTCCAGGATTATTGCGGATAGAACCCCATTCTGAAGGATTACGTGATCGCATTTGGTGGGGCTCGGCTTCGGATGCCACTGCAGTTTGGGCGGGAGAAACCGGTATGAATCTGCAAAGCTCTACTTTGAAGTTTGATGAAAGTGGAAAACCTTTTCACATTCAGCAGGCTGAACAAATTCGTTTGTATAAAGAGGCTTATAAAAAAGCAGGACATACACGGACCCCGAGAGTCTCTGTGAGCCGGTCTATTTTCGCAATCGTCAACGATCAGGATAGATATTATTTCGGGCATGAAGCCGACAGAACAGATAAAATAGGTGTTTTAGAGGGGAACCAACGTGCTATTTTCGGAAGAAGTTATGCTGCTGAACCGGAACAGCTCATTAAGGAGTTGGCTCAGGATGAAGCCATTCAGGAAGCAGATACTTTATTATTGACAATTCCCAATACATTGGGTGTGGATTACAATGTACATGTACTTGAATCCATTTTGAAATATGTTGCTCCTGAATTGGGGTGGCGTTAAAAAATCTGAAATGGCAGGAAAAATTTGGTATAAAACAAAAATTGCAGTTATTGGAGCCGGGCAAGCCGGACTTTCTACAGCATATCACCTCAAAAAAATGGGACTGGAAATCGGTCGGGATTTTATTATTTTAGATGCTGCACCTTCAGCTGGAGGTGCATGGCAATCCCGTTGGGACTCCCTGACCTTGAGTACAGTAAACCGCATTCATGATCTGCCGGGAATGTCATTTGAAGAAACTATTCAGGGAAATGAAAAGGAAGTCCGTGCTAATATTGCCGTTCCGCATTATTATGATTTGTATGAGAAAGAGTTTGGATTACAGGTCTATCGGCCCGTAAAGGTTGAAAAAGTGAGCCTGAACGGAGAACGGTTTTATATTGATACATCGTCTGTTTCCTTTTCTGCATTAGGCATCATTAATGCTACGGGAACCTGGGAAAATCCATACATCCCGGAATATCCGGGTGCTAAGCTTTTTAAGGGGGAACAGCTGCATACTCGGAATTTTAAAAATGCTGAATACTTCAGGGGAAAACACGTGATCATTGTCGGAGGTGGTATTTCTGCAATTCAATTGCTGGATCAGATTTCAAAAGTAACCACCACTACATGGGTTACACGAAGGCCTCCGGAGTTTCGTGAAGGACCGTTTGATGATATGGCCGGGAGTTTAGCCGTTGCGATGGTTGATAAAAGAGTGAGAAGCGGATTATTGCCAACATCTGTTGTTTCGGTAACGGGATTACCAGTTACTGATGAAATTAAAAATATGGAAAAAAGAGGTGTTCTCAAACGGTTTCCTATGTTCAGTGAGATTACGGAAGAAGGTGTTAAGTGGGAAGACGGAAGACAGGAAAAAGCTGATGTCATTCTTTGGAATACGGGTTTCCGCTGGTCTCTGTCTCATTTAGATGCTGTTTTGCCTAAGGAAGAAGGTGGAGGTATCATCATGTCCGGCAGACTTGCTACTGAAGTTTCAAAAGAGCCGAGAATTCATTTGGTGGGTTATGGGCCTTCAGCTTCCACTATCGGAGCAAACAGAGCTGGAAGTGCTGCGGCAAGGGAATTGGTTAAGACTCTGGGAATTGAGAAGTAAATTGATGTCTAATTAGAAGCATTTCGTATTCATCAATCCATAACCTGAATGGTGTACAAAATTTGACCTAAAATTTTGTACTTTTTCTAGTGCAGATACAGGTTAGATATTCTTAATAACTTTTGTGTTAAAATCCTTAAACGCAATCTTCTTTTTAAAACTTTTCACGAAATTAGTAGTAAATTTTATGTTATGTCACATTCGCTTATAAGCAGAACGCCAAAACCAAAATATGACGTTGTACTCATTGGGGGTGGTATCATGAGTGCCACTTTAGCCACATTACTCCACGAATTTGATCCCGATCTGGAGATCGCAATTTTTGAAAGGCTTGGCAGGTTTGCCAAAGAAAGTACAGCAGCCTGGAATAATGCCGGAACAGGGCATTCAGCATTTTGCGAATTGAATTATACTCCGGAAAAAGAAGATGGGACCATTGATATTTCAAAGGCAGAAAGTATTGCAGAACAATTTGAAATTTCCAAACAATTTTGGTCCTATTTACTTCAAAAGGGATATATCAAAGATCCAAAAGATTTTATCAATTCATGTCCTCACATGAGTCTGGTATTTGGAGATAAGGACGCAGAATACCTGAGAAAGCGCCATGATAAGATGGTGAAATCCGTTTTATTTAAAGGAATGGAGTATTCTACGGATCATGAAAAACTGCGGGAATGGATTCCCTTAGTGATGAGCAAGAGAAATGCTTCTGAAGTAATGGCAGCAACCAAAATGGATCTGGGAACGGATGTTAATTTTGGTTCCCTTACCCGAAAAATGGGAAGACATTTATTAGAAGATTCCAATGTAGAGGTTTTTTTATATCATGAAGTAAAAGATATTGATCCCAGAGAAAATGGACAATGGGAAATGAAGGTTAAAGACAGGATTCACAATCACAAACAAGAAGTAGTTGCAGATTTTGTATTCATCGGTGCCGGAGGTTATGCGCTTCCGTTGCTTGATAGTTCAGATATTAAGGAAAGTGAAGGGTATGGAGGTTTTCCTGTTTCGGGTGAATGGCTGGTAACGCATAATCCTGAGCTGGTAGAAAAACATCAGGCTAAGGTATACACACAGGCTACAGTAGATGCTCCGCCAATGTCTGTTCCTCACCTTGACCTTAGAATTATTGACGGTAAAAAAGCACTCCTGTTTGGACCTTTCGCCGGCTTTTCAACCAAGTTTTTAAAAGAGGGTAGTTATCTTGACCTTCCTGAAAGTGTGAATACAAAAAACATACGATCCCTTTTCGGGGCCTGGTGGCATAATATTCCTTTGACAAAATATCTAATTCAGCAGGTAGCCATGACGAAAGCTCAAAGGATGCAGCATTTAAGAGAGTTTGTTAAAGATGCCAATGAACCAGACTGGGAATTAAAAGTAGCCGGACAAAGAGTTCAGGTTATTAAAAAAGATGAAAAGGAAGGCGGAAAACTGGAATTCGGAACCGAAGTGGTTGTTAATAAGAGTGGAACCATTGCCTCTTTACTGGGAGCTTCACCGGGAGCTTCTACTGCTGTTTATGCTATGCTTAATGTTCTTGAGAAGTGCTTCGGTGAAAAACTTCACGGGGAGTGGAAAGACAAATTAGTGGAAATGATCCCTTCTTACGGACAAAAACTTGCAGATAATCCTGAACTTACAGATAAAGTGAGAGCTTATACGAAAGAGAAGCTGGAGCTGCATTATTAGTATAGATAAAAGATAAAAGATAAAAGATAAAAGATAAAAGATAAAAGATAAAAGATAAAAGATAAAAGATAAAAGATATTAGAGATAAGCTTCTTGAATTAAAAAATGTCCGCAGTGAAATTGATGGGGAGTGCTGAAATTTTGATGCGATATTTTCTCTGAAGCATTATTTATATCAATGAATAAATTAATATCAATAATAGTAAAAAAGCCAATTCCATGAATTGGCTTTTTATATTGTAAAGTATTTTTCCAATAAAAATTCCTTAACACAATCATAATCCATTCAAAATATACATTTCAATTGAAATTTAAATAAATTTGCAGGATATTATTTGTTATTCATATAAAGCCGTGGAAGAAATTGTTGTAAAGCCTATTATTGCCAGAGAACTTCTTGAATCCCTTAAGACAAAAGTGGAAGAGGAGAAGCAGGTTATTGTGCACTGCTGCTTCCCGGCCTCTCCTTTTTTGGGCAACCTTATCCGGATATGGAATACCACGTATCTTTTTGATAACAGTTCGGAGCATCAAAGTAAGCTGATCCACGCTGAGAATATTACAATATTTCCGGATTGGACTCCGGTTCCTTTTATGCGGGATTTTTGGTTTACACTCATATTTTCAGGGTTACCAAAAGATTGTAAAAGTTTTGATCTTAAAGAAGTTATTCCTGAAGAAGGTGGATTTTTTGTACAATCCATCAAGAGAAATGCAATGGATGTATACAGAGTGAAAATATCAGAATCTTATTAAATGAAAACCAGAGAAAAAAAATTACAACAGATCATTGACTGGGCGAAAACGAATCCGGATATTCGTGCTGTTTTGTTAACCAGCTCATTAGTAAATCCTTATGCTCCTGTTGATGATTTTAGTGATCTGGATATTGAACTTGTCTTTGAAAAAATGAAACCATATGAATCTGATAAGTCATGGTTGGAACTTTTTGGGGCGCCCATGTCAATGGTAGAAGAAGATGAAACATTTTTTGACGGAGTCCATGCAATGAAAATGGTTTTGTATGAAGATCTTGTGAAAGTGGACTTCAAACTCTATGAAAAATCTGAATTTATAAAAGAAATAAAAAAAGATGAGCTTCCTGAAGATTGGGACGTAGGCTATAAAGTTCTGATCGATAAAGATGAGTTGACAAAGAATCTCAAGGACCCGACTTATCAGTCTGTGATGATTAAAAAACCCACAACGGAAAGGTTTCAGCAACTGATGAATGATTTCTGGTGGGACACAACTTATGTGGCAAAATGCCTTAAGCGTGAAGATATTTTTTATGCTAAATTTATGAGTGAGGATGTAATCAGAACTGATTATCTTGTTCCTTTGTTGGAATGGTATATTGCCAGTGAAAACGGATGGAACAATATAACGACGAATAAACACGGAAGACTTTTCAAAAAGTATTTGTCTCCAGATCTATGGAAAAGGATTGAAGCTACTTTTTCCGGAAGTAGTATTGAAGAAAACTGGAATGCTTTATTGGCATATGCAGATCTTTTTCATGAAATAGGAACTGACATAGCCAGAAAGCTCGAAACTTCATATCCTGAAGAGCATGAAAGTAAAATACGAAAGTACCTTACGATGATAAAGACTCAGGATTAGTCGAATTCATTTTGCCGGATTAAGTTTTCAATGCAGTATTCAGTAATTGCAACAATCGTTACAAAAGGATTCACGCCAATGGTTCCCGGAATTAAAGATCCGTCCAGGATGAAAAGATTTTCATGATCTTTTAATTTACCATATTGATTGGTGGCTTCACCTAATACACAACCTCCTAACGGATGATAACATATATTAGGCCCAAAACCATTTTTAAAAAGAAAATGGCTTCTGGTACCTCCATTAACCCGGTTCATTTTCCGGATAAAATAATCTGCATTCTCTCTCATCTTTTTTGTATGACTTTCATTCCAGTCAATATGGAGTCTTTGAGTTGTGGTATCAAAAGATACCTTTCCCTTTTTATCAACTCTGTTGATTAGCAGATATAGTGCAGTAGCCACATCCATACCCATTGGCAATGGTGCAATCTCCGTGAAAAAAGGATGTTCTTTATCTTCCCAGTTATCAACTCCACCTACAGGAATAGTGGATTGCTGAACTCCTGTACCTCCGGACAGAGGTCTGACCCAGTTTCTGCCGGTCATAAAGTTTCCGTTATTACCCCAATTTTCCCCTACATTACTGTTGAGTGGAAGCTGGTTTTTCGCATGGGATTTTAAAAGAAGCTCTAAAGTTCCCATAGTTCCTGCAGATACAATCAGCTTTTTACAATGAAAAATTTTCTCTTTGATTACTTCTCCAGAGGTATTGATCTGTGTAACATCCAGTGTATAACTTTTGTCATCATTTAATTTGATGGCAGTAACTGAATGGAGATCCAGTATTTCAAGATTTCCCGTGTCTGATGCTTTTTTTAAATACGTTTTATCAAGACTGTTTTTACCATGATTATTTCCATAGATCACTTCCGTATTAAGTGCAGATCTCGGAACTTCATTTTTATATTCTCTCTCCATGTATTTGAAATCATACACATTCGGAACACGGATGGTTTTAAAGCCTGCTTTATGAGCCTCTTCTTCACCTACTCTTGTAAATTTATAATAAGGACAATCATGCAAAAACTGTTCATCAATCACATTGACTTTCAGCTCTTTTCTGGCAAGAGGAAAATAGTAATCATAAAACTTTTCGGCATCGAGCTGTGGAAAAACTTCTTTAAAATAACTTTCTTTAGGGGTTACAGCCATTCCGCCATTTACGATAGATCCTCCACCAACACCTCTTCCCATCCAGATATTGATATGTTCAAAATCCAGTCGGTCCAATGCACCTGTAAAAGGTTTTAAAGAGAACAGGTTCATAAAAGGTGCAATGGTCTTCTTTTTCAGCCATGCAGCACTTTCTCGGGGTTTTAATAAGTTGGAAAAAGGAATCCCGGATTTTTCCCAATTCAGTCCCATTTCAAGCATTAATACTTTTTTTCCCGCCTCACATAAACGCAAAGCTGCTACGGCGCCTCCGTATCCGGAACCGATAATAATGACAGGGGCATCCAAAATTTCTGTTTTTTCAGGAGATTTTGGAGCGGAACCATATAAAAGATGCGTACCTAAAAAGTAAAAGCCAGATATTCCAATGATACCTGTTTTAATGAACTCTTTTCTATTCATGTTCGTTATTTTCCAAAAACTATGCTAGAAAAACACAAAAAATTATAATTTTTAATTAAAATTAATGGGACTTTTTATTGTAATTTTAACCTTTAATAGATGAATAATGAAAAGATACCTGTTACTATTGCTGCTGTTTCCTTGTTTCGTTTTTTCGCAGAAATCAATCCTTAAGGAGAAGGTTGAAATCAAAAAATTCCAGAAGAACCTTAATGCAGAGTATTTAAATCCTAAAGAAACTCCTTTAAGAGGAGATAATTTTAAAAATTTTAAAGCACATCCTTTTTTTCCTGTGGATCTAAAATACAGAGTAGAAGCTAAGCTGGTACGAACAGCTAATGCTGAACCGTTTGAAATTCCTACTTCATCAGGAAAGACTAAACAATATAAAGAATATGGTAAGGCTAGCTTTACGTTGGAAGGGCAGGAGTATACGATTACTTTATATCAAAGTCTGGATCTTTTAAAACAAGAAAAATATAAAGACTATCTTTTCCTTCCTTTCCGTGACCTCACCAATGGAAAAGAAACTTATGGTGGCGGAAAATATATGGACCTTAAAATTCCGAAAGGAAACACTCTTATTCTGGATTTTAACCAGTCTTATCAACCGTATTGTGCCTATAACGCTTATGATTATAACTGTCCGGTTGTTCCCGAAGAAAATAAAATACCTGTGGAGATCCGTGCCGGAGTAATGTATAACGATATTTACCACCATTAATATGATTCATTTAGAATTTTACAAGCCCGAAGATTTTTCCGGAGTTAACTATACATTGGATGACGTTCAATCGCAGTATACATCAACTGCCGAATTTGCTATAGAGAGAATCAGAGAAAGAAATGATGGTAAAGGATTTTCTGTGACGATCTTTGAAAATGAGAATCCTGCAGGCTATTTTGCCTTGGATTTCGGTGATGATAAACTGGATCTTACCCATAATACGAAATCTGTTTTATTAAGATCATTGTCTATTAATCCCGATTTTCAGGGGAGAGGCATTGGAAAAGCTGCTATGAGTCTTGTAGACGATTTTGTAAAGAATCATTTTAAAGATTGTGATGAAATCGTTCTTGCTGTCAACGAAAACAATATTTCTGCATATGAGCTGTACATAAAAGTAGGCTACATATTCGAGGGAAAAACCAGAATGGGACGGAGTGGTCCGCAACGGCTGATGTATAAAAAACTTTAAGAAAATTTTAAAGTAAAAAAATTCTGCTTGGCGCGATCTTTCCACTAACTTTGAGTAACATCAAATAAAAAATATGGAAATATCCCTTCATAATCAGGTAGCTGTCGTTACGGGAGCATCAAGTGGAATAGGTACAGGAATCGCTAAATCCTTAGCTTCAGCAGGTGCCACGGTCATTGTTAATCATTCTTCAGAAAGATCCGTTGAGGAAGCCAAAGCTGTCTTAAAAGAAATAACGGATGCTGGAGGAAAAGGAATCACCTATCAGTGTGATGTTTCGAAAGAAGATCAGGTGATCGCTATGTTTCAGGAAGTGATTTCCCGATTCGGAACTGTGGATATTCTTGTTAATAACGCCGGGATTCAGAAAGATGCTAAGTTCACCGAAATGACCATGGATCAGTGGAATGCTGTAATTGGGGTTAATCTTACCGGACAATTTCTTTGTGCCAGAGAAGCCATTAAGGAGTTTCTTCGCAGGGGAATAGACCTTTCTCGTTCTAAGGCTTGTGGAAAAATCATTCATATCAGTTCTGTCCATGAAATTATTCCATGGGGAGGCCACGCTAATTATGCATCAAGTAAAGGGGCTATCCGTATGCTGATGCAAACCCTTGCACAAGAGTATGGAGCACAAAAAATTAGAGTTAATTCTATTTGTCCTGGGGCTATCCAGACACCAATAAATAAAAATGCCTGGGATACTCCGGAGGCACTCAACAGTCTTCTTAACTTAATTCCATACAATAGAATCGGACAACCGGAAGATATCGGAAACCTGACCGCTTTTCTGGCGAGTGATCTTGCAGATTATATAACAGGAACCAGCATTTTTGTAGATGGAGGAATGACGACTTTTGAAAGCTTTTCCACAGGCGGATAAATAATGATTTGCCTTTAATTTACTATTTCATTCTTAAAACTACATATATGACAGAACAGCAGAGACTTTCTGATATACAATGGAAAAAATGGGGTCCTTATGTAAGCAATAGGGAATGGGGGTTGGTACGTGAAGATTATAGTGCGAATGGAGATGCCTGGAATTATACCAATCATGATATTGCTGAAGCGAAGGCATATCGTTGGGGGGAAGAAGGGATTTGCGGGATTTGTGATGACTGGCAGAAATTGGTGTTTTCCATAGGGTTCTGGAATAAAAAAGATAAGATGATAAAGGAGCGTTTCTTTGGTCTTTCAAACGGCCAGGGAAATCACGGTGAAGATGTTAAAGAATATTTCTATTACCTCGATTCCACACCTACCCATTCCTACATGAAAATGCTTTATAAATATCCTCAGAATGCTTTTCCATATGAAGATCTGCTAAACATCAATGCAGGAAGAAGTAAAAATGAAGATGAATATGAATTGATAGATACCGGTATTTTTGAAAGGAACGAATACTTCGATATCTTCATTGAATATGCTAAAGAAGGGGCAAATGATATTTTAATACAATTAACGGTTACCAATAAATCTGAAAATGAAGCTCCGCTTATTATCTTACCAACACTTTGGTTCAGGAATACCTGGAGTTGGGGATATGATGATTATAAGCCTCTGCTAAGCTCAAAAGAATTTTCAAAGATTAAAATTGAGCATAAGGATCTTGAGGTCAGAAATATCTATTCCAAACAATCCCGGAAAACATTGTTTTGTGATAATGAGACCAATAATGAACGGATATATCGTTCGGCTAATAAATCAAAATACTGTAAGGACGGAATTAATGACTTTATCATTAATCAGAATTTATCGGCCATAAATCTGGAGAATAAGGGAACAAAAGCCTCTTTTTATATTGAAGATGATTTTAAAGCAGGAGAAACAAAGACCTTTGAGTTTCGGCTCTCCGATAAAGAATTATCAGAACCATTTCAGGATTTTGAGGCAATTTTCAATTCAAGAAAAAAAGAATCTGATGATTTTTATAATGACATCCAGAAAGGAATCCGGTCTGATGATGAAAAGCTGATTCAGAGGCAGGCATTTGCAGGCTTGTTGTGGAATAAAATGTATTATCATTATAATGTTGAAAAGTGGCTGAAAGGTGATCCTGCAGAAATGCCTCCACCTAAATCCCGTGGGAGAATAAGAAATTACGATTGGAAACATCTGAATAATGAACATATCATTTCGATGCCTGATAAATGGGAATATCCATGGTATGCAACCTGGGATCTGGCATTTCATGCCATAAGTTTTTCATTGATTGATCCCGATTTTGCTAAATATCAGTTAAAGTTGTTCCTGTTCGAATGGTATATGCATCCTAACGGGCAGTTACCTGCCTATGAGTGGGATTTCGGTGATGTAAACCCACCCGTTCATGCCTGGGCGGTTTTTAAAGTTTTTAAAATCGATGAATATCTGAAGGATAAGCCTGATCTTGAATTTCTGGAAAGTGCTTTCCAGAAGCTATTGATGAACTTTACATGGTGGGTGAATAAAAAGGATAACAACGGGAATAATATTTTTGAAGGCGGATTTTTAGGACTTGATAATATAGGCGTTTTTGACAGAAACAGTACACTCCCGAATGGAGAACAGCTGGAACAGGCGGACGGAACCAGCTGGATGGCGATGTTCGCACTCAATATGATGAGAATTGCCTTAGAACTGGCTCTCTATAACAGGGTTTATGAAGAGATGGCAATGAAATTCTTTGAACATTTCCTTTCTATCGCCCATTCTCTTGATAATATGGGTGATGAAAACTTTGGCCTCTGGGACGAAGAAGATGAGTTCTTTTATGATGCTATTTCTTCCAGTGATGGAAATCATATGTATCTTAAATTAAGGACAATAGTGGGACTCATTCCTATGTTTGCGGTTGAGGTAATTGACGATGAGGTGATTGAAAAACTTCCTAATTTTAAAAAGAGGATGCATTGGGTATTGGAAAATAAACCCGAACTGGCAGCCCTTGTTTCGCACTGGGAAGTGAAGGGGCAGGATTCAAAGCATTTGCTTTCCCTGCTGAGAGGACATCGCTTAAAGAGGCTCCTCAACAGGATGCTGGATCCAAACGAGTTTTTAAGTGATTATGGTGTGCGCGCCCTATCCAAAGTATATGAAAAAAATCCTTATACAATTAATCTCAATGGGGTTGATTATTCTGTAAAATATACACCTGCAGAAAGTGATAGTGGGCTTTTTGGTGGAAATAGTAACTGGAGAGGTCCTATCTGGTTTCCTATTAATTTTCTGATTATTGAGAGTCTTCAAAGTTTTTTCTTTTATTATAGTCCTGATTTTATGGTAGAATATCCTACTGGCAGTGGAAATTATTCTAATCTTGAGGAGATTGCAGATGCTCTAAGTAAAAGACTCGCAAAAATATTCCTTAAAGATGAAAATGGAAATCGGCCGGTCAATTCACAGTATCCAAGGTTTCAGACAGATCCTGATTTTAAGGATTACATTCTTTTTTATGAATATTTCCACGGTGATACAGGGCGTGGAGTAGGAGCTTCTCATCAGACAGGATGGACCGGACTGATATCTAAAATTCTTCAACCAAAATTCCCCAAAAAGGAAATAGCGGAATCTCAAACGGAATTGCCGGAAGAAACGAAATAGTTGAGCTGGGAGCAATTGGCTAAAAAGCAAGCGAGCAGAATAATAATGTATTAAATACAATTTCACAATTCAGCTACCTTACAACATAAACCGATGACAACCATAATAAAAATGAACTTATGATTGTGTAATTTACTTATTCAAATATCTGCTGGATCACTTCCAGGGAAGTTGGAATCTTAAAGTCTGTAATATGGTAATGGTAATAAACCAATATACTATCCAGGAGATCCTTTCTTAATGCTGAATGAATTTTTAATTCATAAGGATTCTGTGAAGAAATAATAGATTTCCAAGCGGCTGAGATCTCATGGCTGAATAATTGATGAGCCGGTTGATGTGAAAAAGTTCCTGTTTCCGGATCCAGATACTGGTGATGGTCGAGTAGGGGTGCTACACCCTGGATTTTTAAAATTTTAATTAAAAAAATCAAATGGGATTGATAATTCTTTAGAGAGAGTTCATCAATAAACTCGTCAATGGAAAAATAGAGATTAGAATTTTTATGTTCATTTCTCAGGATCTGATTAAGAAAATCTGAAATAAAGAAAACCACAGTATTGATCTTTATATCAGTGTAAATATCGTTGTTTTTTACCAACTCGAATCTGGTAACGGACGGTATTCCGCTACTTTTTCCCATAGGAATGGAAAAACTGAGTTGGTTTAACGGAAGCAATAATGCTTTTTTCTTATTTCTTTTGGAGTAAATCCCCTTCAGGAAAAAAGTCTGAAAACCTTCCTCTTCTGTAAAGCAATGAAGAACCGCATCATTTTCCCCGTATTTGATAAATGAAAGTAAAAATCCTTTTTGTGAATTCATTAATTAACCACAGCTATTTTGGCGGTCGCTTTATCAGAACCATCTTCATTGGTCATTAAGACAAAATAGATACCTGATGCTACTCTGGTTCCTCGCTGATTATTAAGGTCCCATTCATAATAACCACCTCTTGCTACTGCCGAGTGAATGACGTTTCCTGCAACATCAGTTATTCTTATGTTTGTTTTTTCCGCCAGACCTTTGATTGTAACTTTTCCTTTGAAATTAGAGTATACCACAGGATTCGGGTACACCACT
The DNA here is from genome assembly GCF_039645525.1 of Chryseobacterium sp. Chry.R1. NCBI lineage: Bacteria > Pseudomonadati > Bacteroidota > Flavobacteriia > Flavobacteriales > Weeksellaceae > Chryseobacterium > Chryseobacterium sp. Chry.R1. Next base: position 215,465 of record NZ_CP151793.1, on the reverse strand, counting down.
ACATTTCCGAAGCCCGAAGTTACATCCGCTACATCTCCCTGATAGGTTACAATTCCGTTGTAAGAAGCAAAATATACCTTTCCTGTTTTTCTGTCTACTTTAATATCAGTAATGCTGTTCGTAGGCAATGGTGAATTTTCTTTTGTAAAATGCTTTATGGTTCTTTGTCCATCTGAAGACAGATAATATACTCCTCCACCATCTACTGAAATCCATTTATAATCTCCTGCATCTACTTCTATTTGTAAAATTTGAGAATCACGGAAAAGCTCCTCGCCTAGATTATTCTGCTCAATGATAATAGGGTTTACAGTAGGATTGGGTTCTTTAATGGCTGTTACCGCATTGGATAAAACCCGTAACCCTGTGTCAGAACCGATCCACGCATCTCCGGCTTTATCAATGGCGACAGAAACCGTTCCTCCTGAATTGGTTGGAAATCCGCTGGCTTGAGTCAGGATATAAGCGGTGTCATCAGATACGTTTGTTGGAGTCTTTTTATAATCATATACTAAAAAGTTGTTCGTCCTTGGGATCGGTACCCATAAAAGATTTTCATAATATAGAGCTTTCTGCACACCGTGGCTCAGACCTGCTATTTCCTTTACGATAAAATTGTCAGCAGTTTTATCATACGGAACTATAGCCATAGATCCATTATCCATAAAACCTACAGTAGCAAATAAGTTATTTTGATCATCATAAGTTAAGCCTACAGGTCTATAGGCAAAGTTATTAGGTGGTGATAAGCTGTAATATTTTGTAAAATCAAAATCTTTATTCGTGCTGTTGTATTTCATTTTGTAAATACCCTGTCCTCCATATACATAATTGGTGAAATAGACTTCATCCAAATTGCTCGGATCGGCCACAGCATCTAAAATATTAAATGACTGTGTTTGTCCTATAAAATAAGATGAATATATCCATTGCATTCCGTTAAAGTAGTAGAAACCGGGGTTTCTAGGATTACTTATAGGAGTGTTGAATCTTGCTTCTCTACCTCCGGTTGAAACTAAAATTCGATTTTCACCATATAAATTAAGTTTATAAGCATAGTTGAAATAGGGACCATCCGGTTTAAATGCATTATTGGTTTCATCTTTAATTCCCGACAGAATAGTTCCTCCATATATCTTCGAACCTGTCCTTATGGCGGTATTACATTCTTCTCCTACACTCGCTGTCCCAACATAGTTTCCGTTGGTATTGAAAGTGTAAATCCTACTCTGATCGGTAATAATAATGCCATTTGAACTCACAACGATATCCTGTACTTTTCCAAAAGTCTGCGAAAGTGGAGTAGAGACACCATTATTAAAGATGTATGCTGTAGTTGCAGAAGAAAAGCTAATAACAGGATCAGAATCGATTTGGGTAAATGTTCCCGGGACATCAGTTGTCCAGGTAGAAAATACCGGAAAAGTCGTATTCATTTCGTGGCTCTTTAAACCAGTATTCGTTACAGAATATACCTTATTATCTACGATAGTTGCTTCATTACTCGCTTCGTATACACCTCCTGAAAGAAAAAAAGCAGAATCGTTAAACTCTTTTTTTCTAAGATCAAAAATAGAGACTCCATAGCCAACTGAAATAACAGCCTTATCTCCTGTAATTGATATATGATTGATTTTTTTGCTTCCGTTGTATCCTGTAGCAATGGGGATATCTACAACATAAGTAACACCGTCCGGAGTAACAATATCCAAGGAGCCGTTTTGATAACCAATAAGTCCGATCTTGGTTTGAGCATTGTAATCAAAAGCGGAAATACCTACTTCATGAAGACCATTTGCTTTGGATAACTTCGTAATTTCACCTGTCGAGATGGTATAATAGAATAGCCCGTTTTCTGCAGCTGCAATTATTTTCCCATTATCTTCTTTCATGGAGATAACATTGTTGTAGGAGAATATATCCGCCCATTTTTTTGAAGAAATAACCTGAGCATTAGCCATTTGAAAGCATGCTAAAATACCAAGGGAAATTATGGAGAGTTTTTTCATATTATGCTATTATACTGCTATCTATTACCTGATTATTCCAGGAGATATGTTGTACGTTTTTGTTATTGTCAAAGTGGAAATCTATTCTGCCTAAAAGAAGTCCTGCCCATCCCACCTGATTTACCAGGACATTTTTTCCTTGACGGTTTTTAAAGGTTTGGGGTTCCGGTAAAAATGTATGGGTATGTCCTCCTAAAATCAGATCGATATTTTCTGTACTTGCAGCCAGTATCTTATCACTTACCTTATCGGGCTCTCCTTTGTAATCGTAGCCAATATGTGATAAGCAAATTACAAGATCACATTTTTGTTCATTTTTCAAAAAGTTTGAATAATGTTGTGCAACTTCAATCGGATTCGAATATACAGTTTCCTGATATTGTTTTTTTCCTACTAACCCCTCCAATTGAATGCCTAATCCGAAAATCCCTACTTTGATTCCGTTTTTATTGAAGATTTTATAGGGAGATGTTTTACCATCTAAAACTGTATTTTTAAAATCATAATTCGAGCAGATGAATGGAAACTGTGCATTAGGCAAAACATTCAGAAACCCCTGTAATCCATTATCAAAATCATGATTCCCCATGGTAGAAGCATCATATTTCATCATGGACATTAATTTGAATTCAAGTTCGCCGCCAAAGAAATTAAAGTATGGTGTTCCCTGGAATATATCTCCCGAGTCAAGAAGCAATACATTGTTTTCTTTACTTCTGATTTGCTGTATTAAACTTGCTCTTCTTGCAAAACCTCCCTGATTAGGATTTTTTGTATAACTTTCATCAAAAGGTTCTATTCTGCTGTGCTGATCATTGGTATGAAGAATAGTAAGTTTATTTGTTGAAGATAAGGTACTCAGTCCGAAATCTTCAGCCATCATCATATTGGGAGCTAAAGCCATTGCCATAGTCCCGCCACCAATTGTTTTTATAAATCTTTTTCTATCCATTATTTCTTACCGATAAAATTTAAACGAACATCTGTATTGGGAACAATCTGCGGGTTTTTCTTAAAACAATCAATAAAAAGATCTCTCATTTTAATTCCCGTAGAAATTGATTCCCCTTTTGCAAAGAAATTCATGTTATCACCTCCTAATGCTAAATAATCAGAAGTTGCAATATAATAATCCTGACTTGAATTAATGGTTTTTCCGTCAATTAAAGTTTTGGATGGTTTGCCGTTTTGAATTTCTATATACAAGTGAGAAACCGGATTATTGACCTCATTTTTTGCATAGTATTCGAACAAACCCTGCAAGTCGGATCCCTTCATTTTAACAATGACCACTTCATTTTCGAATGGCATCACTTCGTATACATTTTTGAGTAAAATATCACCCTTGCCAATGGCAGTGCGAATACCTCCTATATTGATGAGAGCAGCGTCAACATTCTTTTGCAGGTGTGACTTTGCCCATTCATTGGCTCCTTCAAAAGTATAATCAGCTAAAAGATTTCCCAGATTGCTGTTATCACCTTGTTTGGTAAGATCTGTGTTCGTATGGGAAATTTTTTGATTCATTTCCCGATCCAGTTTTTGTTTATAAGGTTCAATAACTTTTACAAAAGCCTCATCATTCTTCAGATCTTTATTAATGGAAATATTCTTTTGTGTTTCCACATTTGCTACCTGTAAAGGAATTGTTTTACAAGAAGTAAGCGAAACCAAGGCAATTCCCAGCAATAAGAATTTATTTTTCATAATTTCTTTTAGTATATGCAAATATAATTATATGTAGAATAAAACATTATTATTTATTATAAATTCTTAGTCGAAATTATTAAATTTGACAAAAATAATTCTAACAGATGAGCATTTTAAAAGGAGTAGGTGTGGCTTTGGTAACACCCTTTAATGAAGATTTATCCGTTGATTTTGATAGTTTAACAAAACTTGTTGAATATAACATTGAAAACGGAACCAGTTATTTAGTTGTTTTAGGAACTACAGCGGAAGCTGCAACACTTTCTGCAGAGGAGAAGAAACAGGTTACAGATCATATCATTAAGGTAAATAGTAAACGCCTTCCTTTGGTTCTGGGAATTGGAGGGAACAATACTCTTGAAGTAAAAAAACAAATTGAAGAAACGGATCTTTCATCATTTGAAGCAGTTTTATCAGTTTCTCCTTATTATAATAAACCTAATCAGGAGGGGCTTTATCAGCACTATAAAGCTCTGGCTTCTACAGGAAAAAAGATCATTATCTATAACGTGCCTTCCCGAACAGGACAAAATATAGAGGCAGATACTACGATTCGATTGGCTAAAGAATTTCCTAATTTATTCTTAATTAAGGAAGCCGCTCCAAACATTCTTCAATATTTCGATATTTTAAGAAAGAAGCCTGAAGGTTTTGCATTAGTATCGGGAGATGATGAATATGCATTGCCTGTAACTTTGGCAGGGGGTGAAGGAGTTATTTCCGTTATAGGACAAGCATATCCAAAAGAATTTTCTACTATGATTCAGTTAGCTTTGGATGGAAAAGTAAAAGAAGCTTATGAAATTCATAACAAACTTGTGGAAATCACAAGATTGATTTTTGCCGAAGGAAATCCATGTGGAATTAAAGTGATTTTGACAGAAAAAGGAATTATTAAAAATTATTTAAGACTTCCTCTCGTAGCAGCATCAGAAGGACTTTACGCGAAAATAAAAGCTGAAATGGCGAATATTTAAGATACGTAAGACGTTAAAAATAAATATGCGGTTACGTTATCTGTCAATAAATTAAATAACATAAAGTGAAAGGTTCGTGCCTTTCACTTTTTTTAATGATAAAATTATGGAATTAGTAAAAGCAACAGAAAATGACATTCCTTTAATTCAGGATTTAGCCAGAAGATCATGGGAAAATGCCTATGCAGAAATACTTTCGGCTGAACAGATGGAGTATATGTTGGGTACAATGTATTCTACAGAAGAGATTGCAGGGCATTTGCAGCACCCTCATTATCATTATTATCTTATTAAAGATGGAGAAAGTAACTCTTTTGAAGGATTTATAGGCTACGAAAATGCCTACGAAGATCAAACAACAAAACTCCACAGGATTTATTTGGTTCCCGAGAGTAAAGGAAAAGGATTTGGGAAAAAAGCACTCGCTTTTTTGGCAGACAAAACACTTGAAGCTGGAGATGGCAGAATAATCTTAAATGTAAATAAATTTAATGCCGCAAGACAATTTTACGAATCTCAAGGATACCGGATCTACGACGAAGGAGTATTTGATATCGGGAATGGTTTCGTGATGGACGATTATCTGATGGAATTTATAATTCACGAACAATAGACTTATAATTGTGTAACAATATCTGATAATTCTATAACGGGTGACTTGGTTATAATTGTGATATTTGCAAAGAACCAAATCACTTCAAAAATAATACGTTCATATACTTGGTTTTAAGCTGTATTGGCTTTTATCAGTATATTTTTTTCATCCTTAGTGTTTAAATTCCTGTATTCTTTAATGCAGGAGTTTTTTGCGTTTATGAAAATTATTTTAACTTTATTAACCTATTTCACATTTATATGAAATAAAAGTTTATATTTACAAAATAATTAACACACTTGTACTAGGATGAAAATGTATGTGAAATTTGATTTCAATGCTCTTTGTAAAAAAGTGTTGGATGAAAAGCTTAAAGAACAGGGTTTGAAATACCGTTTGCTGAATTTTGGAGAAGTTGAATTTTATGAAGCATTTACTCAGGAACAGCACAATAATTTCAAAAAGAATCTTGAAGATTATGGCATCGAAATTATCGAGAGCCAGAAGATTGCATTAGTCCAGAAAATAAAAGATGCAATCGTAGAATTGGTTTTCTCAAAAGATATTGTTGCTGTTAAAGCGTCTATTTACATTGCTGAAAAATTGAATCATAGCTACGGATATCTTTCCAATCTTTTTTCAGAAGTCGCGTACACATCTATAGAAAACTTTATTATTCTACAGAAGATAGAATATGCCAAGGAGCTGATTATTACAAATAAACTTAACCTTACGGAGATTGCACATAAGCTGAACTACTCCAGTGTTGCTCATCTCAGTACACAATTTAAAAATACAACGGGTATCACTCCTTCCCAGTTTCAGAAAATTATTATCAAAAGGAGAAAAGAGCAGACTGTGGCTGTTACTAATAAAATGCTTTATGAATAAAGAATATTTAAATACCATACTTGTTGACAATGACGAAGGCAATATTATTCTATTTAAAAGTATACTTAAAGATCTTAAAATAACAGTAAAGGTGCAGTCGTTTTCCAATGGTGAGGATTTGATGAAATATTTAAATAATGCGGAGGCTCTTATTCCGGAAGTGCTGCTGATGAACTACACCATTCCAAAAAAAGGGATGCTGGAATGTCTGGAAGAGATTAAAAAAGATGTGAGGTTGAACAGTATGGTCACAGGGGTATATTGTGATACATTGTCAGAAGAAGAAGTCGAAAGGATTTTTGTAAAAGGTGCAAATATTTATATAAAAAAACCAGATAATTATAAAGACCTGAAAAGGGTAATTTCCGAGGTAGTGACTCTAAATTGGCAATACCACACATCAGGACTCAATAAGGATAATCTTATCCTGAAAGTATGATAAACATTGATGTTTCTGGATTTTAATTCAGAAATAAAATAAGACATATTATACAATACTCACCAATAGGTGAAAATTTTATAACTATTAAATATAATAATATAAATAGTTATTAATAACAATTGATGAAATTTGTACAAGAAACGTGCTAACACAAATTAATCATAAAAGTAATTAATATAAATAATTATTTTTCAAATCTTGAAAGTAAAAAATGTTAATCACGATGTTAGTAAAACAAAATGGATTATTCAGTTCCAATGTTAAGCGTAGAAGATCTTTAAACAAAACGGTACAATCATGAAAACTCAAGCGTCGGGGGATATTATAGTCGTTTCTTTTAAAATCCTTTCGACAAACACAGTTAGTTTTTATAATAAGTAAGTTGGAAACATAATTCATTTTGTTTTTTCAAAATTTATTTAGTAGTGGCTTAAAATAAAAATGCAAATGCTATAAATATTTTCACTCCACATCAAATTACAGAATAATAAGCATTCTACTAAATAAATTTTTTACCACGAGAATAATTTCTTCTAAATAACAGTTTTATAAGGGGGCCGCGGAAAGATCTTTTTCTTTTTGCGGTTTTTTTTTATGATATTTTGCTCCATTTATTTTTCCCTTTATAGTATTTCAGATAGTAGTTTTTAATAATCTGATGTTCCGCAAGACCAAGCAGGGGATCTTTTTCAAGAATCTTTTCAACTGTTTTCTTTGTTGTTTTTATAATCCCGGAATCTTTTACCAGGTCAAGTCTTTTAAAATCTACAACGCCACTTTGCTGAGTACCTAAAATATCACCAGGTCCGCGTAATTGCATATCTACTTCTGAGATTTTAAATCCATCATTGGTTTCTGTCATTGTCCTGATGCGGGTTCTGCTTTCAGTTGATAGTTTATCTGAAGTCATGAGAATGCAATAGCTTTGTTCCGCCCCGCGGCCCACACGTCCTCTTAACTGATGGAGCTGTGACAAACCAAACCTCTCAGCGCTCTCTATAACCATTACTGAGGCATTGGGAACGTTTACACCCACTTCAATTACTGTCGTTGCAACCATAATTTCTGCTTTCCCGGATGCAAAATAATTCATGGCTGCGTCTTTTTCATCCGGCTTCATCCTTCCATGGAGCATACTCACATTATAATCCGGAAAAGAGTTCATAACATGATCCAAACCTTCCATTAAATTTTTATAATCTAAAGTTTCAGATTCTTCTATCAGCGGATATACAAAATAGACCTGTCTGCCTTTTTTTATTTCATCTCTACAGAAATTATAAACATAGGTTCTGTCTTTTTCTCTTCTATGAGCTGTTATAATCGGTTTTCTACCTACAGGCATTTCATCAATCACAGAAACATCCAAGTCCGAGTAAAAGCTCATAGCCAGAGTTCTCGGAATAGGAGTGGCTGTCATAACAAGAATGTGTGGCGGAATTTTGTTTTTTGCCCAAAGTTTTGCCCGCTGTGCAACACCAAACCGATGTTGCTCATCTATAATGGCCAGCCCAAGATTTTTAAACTTAACCTTATCCTCAAGTACAGCATGGGTGCCTACTAAAATTGACAGCTCTCCGTTTTCAAGCTCCTGATGAATGATTTTCCTTTCAGAAGCCTTTGTGGAACCGGTTAAAAGCCGGACATTAATATCTGTTTTTTCCAGCAATTCCTTTATTCCGTTATAATGCTGTTGGGCAAGGATTTCAGTAGGTGCCATTATGCAACTTTGAAAGCCGTTATCCATTGCAATAAGCATAGTAAGCAAAGCAACCATCGTTTTTCCTGAGCCTACATCTCCCTGAAGAAGCCTGTTCATCTGTATCGGTTTCTTCATATCTAAGCGTATTTCTTTTAAAACACGTTTTTGGGCATTGGTAAGCTCAAAAGGAAGATGGTTTTCATAAAAACCGGTAAAGTAGTCTCCCACAATAGGAAATGGATTGCCGAACGCCTGACTTTTATGATGAATTTTCTTTAAAACATAGCCTAGCTGAAAGAAAAATGATTCTTCAAATTTCAACCGGTGATCGGCCTTTTCAAAATATTCCATACTCTGTGGAAAATGGATATTTAAAAAAGTATGTTGCCTTGATAAGAATTTAAAGGATTTTATCAGGTAATCCGGCAGGTTTTCCTCAATAAGATTGGGGATCTCTTTGCAGATATTTCTGAGAATTGTTTGAAAATATTTTTGGTTTAAACCACGTTTTGTCAGCTTTTCAGAGCTTGGATAAATTGGTCTCAGGCGATTATCATTTTCTCTTTTTTCTTCAATTTCAATTTCCGGATGTGGCATTGAAAACTGATTATTAAAAAGATTGATCTTTCCGAAAATATAGACTTCCCTGTTGATGGGAAGCTGCTCTTTCAGCCATTTTGAATATTGGAACCATACAAGATCCATTGTTCCGGTTTCATCATTGAATTTAGCGGAGAGTCTTTTGGTTTTTCCGGTTTGAATTTCCTGAACATGGGTAATTTTTCCTTTTAGCTGAATCTCCAGATTGTTTTCCTGAAGATGAGAAATTTTATACACTTTATTTTTATCCAGATACCGGATAGGATAGAAGTTAAGCAAATCTTCCACAGTAGAAATTCCCAACACACTTTTAATGAGTTTAGCTTTTTCAGGACCGATTCCTTTAACGTATTCTATAGAGGTTTCTAGATTCAATTTTAGCTTGGATACAGGTTTCTGATCCGCGATAGTAAATGAAAAAATAAAAGTCCGAATTTCGGTAAAATAAAAAAAACTTCCAAAAAATTGGAAGCCTTAATTATTAATTTGGAAATCCCAAACTAGTTTTTTATTTTGGATTTAAACTTTTTCTGGTAATCTTCCCATTGTTCGCGCGTTTTAATTTTTTTATACATATCCTTTGAAATAAATTCCAGGTAAGGCTCTAGCTCTATAGCTGAAAGTTCACCCTGAAGAATAGTGATGGGTCCTCCTTTCTCATCCAGAAAAACAGTGCTTGGAACTGCAGCAACGTTCATATATTGTGTGAATTCATGGAGTGAATTTTTTCCTTTTTTGTGTTCAACGGTGTGATTGGAAAATGTTCTCCCGAAAATTTCAATATCTTTTTTCTCTTCTGCATTGAACTTCACCGGATAATAGTTTTCATTCAGGATCTGCTCAATCACAGGATGACCAAATGTTTTTTTGTCCATAATTTTGCATGGACCACACCAGTCGGCATAAAAATCAATAAGAATTTTTTTAGGATTTTGTTTCTGAGCCTTCAGGGCTTCTTCAATAGTCATCCATTTGACTTGTGCGAAGCTCAGGGTAAACAAAAACAAACTTATTATGCTTAGAATTTTTTTCATATAATTTTAAATTATTAATAAAATTAAGCATAATAAGCTTATATTTTATTTTACGTCTTGCATTAATTTTCTCACAAGCTTGGACATCAAAATTAATACCACACCAGCTATCAATGCATAGATTCCCAGAGTTTTATATCCGTCGGTATAAGCAATAAGTTTACTCATGTTGGTATTGCCGGTATTGGCCTCCGAAAAACTTGCTCCGATTTTACCGGCTGCAAACTGTCCGAATGCACTTGCCAGAAACCACAATCCCATCATCATTCCGAACATTTTCTTTGGTGATAGTTTTGTGATAATAGACATTCCGATCGGCCCCAAACATAATTCTCCGAAAGTAATGACCAGCCAGGTAAAGGTAAACAGATTAAGTGAAGATTTTCCATCAGCACCCGCAAAATATCTTAAACTATAAAATAAAAAGAATCCGGCTGCAAGGAATAAAAATCCAATCCCGAATTTGTTGATGGTATTAGGCTCTAATTTTCTTTTATTTAAACCAATCCATGCCAGCCCGATCAATGGACTGAAAATGATAATGAAAAATGAATTGGCACTATTATTAATAACATTAGGATCCATACCAAAGCCTAAAAGCTTATGTACAAGATTATCTTTTGCAAATAAAGATAATGAACCTCCGCTTTGCTCATAAATAGAGTTGAACACAAAGTACATGAAGATGAATATGAATGCGGCAACAAGCTTTTTCTGATAAGGTGTGGTTTGTTTTAATGTTTCTATGATAAAATATCCGACCGCAACAATTCCTATCAGGTACATAAAATAATCGGTATAATCCGTATTCTTGACCATGATAAAAATAAGCGGCATACTTAGCAACGCTCCGATATAAACCAACACTTCACGAGTCGTTCTTTTGGATTGTGGAAGAGCCTGTAATGGAGAATCTCCGATAGGGCCTAAGGTTTTCTTTGTCGCAAAAAATGTAATCAAGCCTAAAATCATTACAACGGCAGCTGCAAGGAAACACCATGACCATGAATAATATTTCCCCAGATAAACACATAAGCCACCCCCAAGTAACCCACCAATATTAATACCTGCATAAAATAATCCATATCCTGCATCCCTTCTTGGGTCATCCTCCTTGTAAAGTTCTCCTACCATCGAAGAAATATTAGGTTTGAAAAAACCGGTACCAATGATTGAACAGGTAATTCCGAAATAAAAGAAATCATGGGGCGAAAAGGCAATAATAAGATTACCAATGGACATGATAAGTCCGCCAAAAACCAATGATCTTTTAAATCCCAGGATCTTGTCTGCAAAAATTCCCCCGATAAAGGTGAATGCATAAATGAAGGCCTGTATTGCTCCATATTGTAAATTGGCTTTATCTTCCAATAAGCCCAATTGGTCCACCATAAAAATGGTAAGAACTCCGCGCATCCCGTAAAAACAAAAACGCTCCCACATTTCTACTGTGAATAGCGTCCAAAGCTGTTTAGGATACTTGCCTTTAAAATCTTGTATTTCTTCTAATGTATACATAGTAAATGAAAATAAACGAAAAGCTGTTTCATTTTGAAACGGCGTGCTAATTTATAAAAAAACCTCTGACAAAGCAGAGGTTTTATAGTATTTTATTAATGCAACTACTTTACACCGTGCATCATTTTCTTTAAAATAGGTGAAATTAAACCTAAAATTACCGCAGCAATACCGCAAAGTACTACGAATACCATGAAGAATTGAAACAGATTGTGAATTTCAAATCCGGCAAATGTAGGATTGTGTAATGGGAGCTGGGCTTTATCAAAAGCAGCTATTTGATCAGCTGTTAAAGTTACTTTTTTATCTAAAACATCCTGAAGGTTTACTCCGATTTCCTCCGCTTTTTTAAATTTATCACCTGTTGCAGGAATAAGAGCTCCTAACGAACCTGCTAAAGCATAACCTGCTGCATTGGAGATAAAGAAAACCCCGTATAGTAATGAAGCGAATCTTTTTGGAGCTAACTTACCTACTAGTGATAAACCAATAGGAGAAAGGCAAAGCTCACCGCATGTCTGAATGAAATACAATAGCATCAACCATTTGATTGCTAACAAACCTGAGCTTCCAAGATCTTTTACATTGTGGGCAATGATGAAATAAGAAAGCGCAATTAATGCCAATCCCATAGCTTGCTTGAACGGAGATACAGGTTCTTTTCCTTTGGCTCTTAATTTGTCCCAGATCAAACTGAACGGAACGGCAAGTATAACAACAAAGATCCCGTTGAAGATCTGAACCATGGAAGGAGGCATATTCCAGCCTAAAATATTCCTGTCTGTCTGGTTATCCGCAATGAACGTCAGGGAAGAACCTGCCTGCTCAAAAGCGGCCCAGAAGAAAATAATAAAAAATGATACGATATAAATTACCCAGATTCTCTGTCTTTCCACTTTATTTTCAGCAGAAGTCATAATCAGGAATGCTAAAGCGATACCTGCCGCATAGATGAAAGGATAGATAATTCCTTTGATAAGTTGTCCCATCTCTACTGAATTGAATCCAAATTCTCCTACAAGAAGATATCTGAAAGCAAAAAATAAAACGACAAATATAAGCCCCGTTATTCCTAATGACGGACCTGAGAATTTAGCCGTTTGGGTTTCCCCTTCTTCAAAATCTGCACTTGTATTATGTTTTGGTAATCCTCCGATAGGTCTTCCTTCCGGAGTCACCACATATTTGTTTTTAAGGATGAAGAATGTTACAGTTCCGATAATCATGGCAATAGAAGCTGCAAGGAATCCCCATTTGAAGGCGAAAATATCTCTTACCCCTGTTGCTGCATCTTTAACATCCCCAACGTATGGACAGATAAATTGCCCAAGGAATGCGCCGATATTGATTCCCATGTAGAAAATAGTAAAGGCAGAGTCCAGCTTTGATTTTTCCTGCTTAGGATAAAGGCTTCCAACCATTGAGGAGATATTCGGTTTAAAGAAACCGTTACCAAAAATGATAATGAACAAGGCAAGCCACATGATAAGCTTAGCACTTCCGATATCAGCAGAAAAAGTGGAGGCACTTATGAACAGTAAAAACTGACCGATGGCCATTAAGGATCCACCAATAATAATGGCGTATCTGTTACCAATATATTTATCAGCAATAAATCCTCCTAAAAGAGGTGTTAAATAACACAAAGCTAAAAATCCACCGTAAATGATCGCTGCATCAGCTTCTTTTATCAATAGGGAGTTTACCATAAAGAGCGTTAAAAGTGCTCTCATCCCATAAAAGTTGAAACGCTCCCACATTTCTGTTCCGAAAAGAACCCATAATCCTTTGGGATGTCTGGAGCTCTTATTCTCTACAAGTTCATCCGGTTTCGGACTTAATGCTTCAATATTATCCATTCTTATTGTTAATTTTTGTTAAGACTAGCAAATATAGTTTTTTTTGAGTTTTTGGCAAGATTTTAATTTTATATTTAAATAAAAAAGCTGTAGATCAATTCTACAGCTTTTATTATCTATTAAAAAGGGTTAATTAATGCCCTTTTTCTTTCATGATCCTGTTTAACCTTTTAAGCATTGAAAGCCCTAAAAGCGTAGCAAAAATCAATAAAGCAAAGTTAACCAGGAAATAATTCATCTTGTTATCATAGCTGTACCACGTACTTGCCAATATTCCTGATAACTTATTTCCGACTGAATTGGCAAGGAAAAAACCACCCATCATCAATGCTGTAATTCTTGCAGGAGAAAGCTTAGAAACAAAAGAAAGTCCCATTGGGGAAAGGCAGAGTTCTCCTACTGTAATCACTCCATAACCGGCAACAAGCCACCATGGAGAAACTTTTACAGCTCCGTTATCTCCGGCCATTACTGCCAATACCATTACCAGGCAGGATAATGCGGAGATGAATAAGCCTAAAACAATTTTTGTAGGAGTAAGCGGCTCTTTTCCTTTTCTTCGTAATATTGCCCAAAATCCTACGATCAGAGGGGTTAAAGCAATAACCCAGAAAGGGTTTATGGATTGAAATAATTCAGTGTTGTATAAATAAACCTTATTTTTTGGATTTTTCTCTAATTCAGCACGTTGTTCAGAAGATATATTTTTAAAATAAACATCTTTCCCCTGCACTTTAATTGTATTTCCGTCTTTATCTTTCTGTGACTGGAATTGATTGTCATAAACAGGAACTTCTTTGTCCTCATAACTTTTACCATCTACCATATAGATATTCTCTAAAGGTTTTTCTATGGCTGCGGGAACACATCGATCGGTATAATAATTCGCCCATCTTGTTAAAGCGGTTCCGTTCTGTTTAAAAACTGCCCAGAAAAACATACTGATCATAAAAACAGATAATAATGCTCCGATAGCCGTTTTTTCTTCCGGTTTTGCTTTAAAATAAAGTGATCCATAAAAATAGATGACAGGAATACATGCAAAAATAAATGCATCGGTACTATCGCTTCCAAATATATTACCCGGAATAAACCATCCGATGGCTCCGGCAATAATAGCCGGTAAAAAAACCTTTATTAAGATTTCCGAAAGCTTAGTATCTCCTTCCTGAACTGGTTTCATCTGAGCTGCGTGGATATAGTGCTTCCTCCCAATGGTAAAAATAACCATACCGATAAGCATTCCTACTCCGGCCGTAATGAAAGCTTCACCCCAACCAAATTTGTTACGCATGAAAGCAGCAATAATATTGCAGATAAATGCTCCTATGTTGATCCCCATATAGAAAATATTGTAACCAGAGTCCTTATTGGCTTTATAAGGTTCTTCAGAATACAGATTTCCGAGAAGGGTAGAAATGGTTGGTTTAAAAAAACCGTTTCCGATGATAATAAGTGCCAGAGAAGTGTAGAATAAAGGGAGATCCTTGAAAACACCCATTCCTATATATCCAGCAGCCATCAGAATTCCTCCCAGATAAATAGATTTGATATATCCCAAAACCCTGTCTGCCAAGAAACCTCCAATAAACGGGGTTAGATAGGTAAGTGCAATATAGGTCCCGAAAATATCGTCAGCGGTTTTGTCCGGTAATCCCAGACCTCCTTTTAAACCGGTAGGTTCAATAACATACAAAACAAAAATTCCGAGAATCAAGTAGTACCCGAACCTTTCCCACATTTCGGTAAAAAATAGAAAAGGCAGGCCTTTAGGATGTTTAGTCTTCATCTATACAAATTTCAAATTTCCCAAAAATAAGTTTTTAATTTTAATTGATAAAATAAATTACTCTTTAGAAAAACGATAAATGAAATGAATATTAAAAAACCTTCTAACGTAAATCAGAAGGTTTAATAAATATTTTTAACGATGGATTATAAATTATTAAGGATAAAATCCGTCATTTTTTGATAGAGCTGAGGTCTTGTTTGTCCGCCATTAATTCCGTGGTTTTTATCAGGATATGCCATGAAATCAAATTGCTTTTTGTTTTGGATCAAGGCCTCCGAGAATTCCATAGAATTCTGAAAATGTACATTATCATCGGCAGTACCATGGATTAGTAGAAATTTACCTTTGAGCAGTTTAGAGTATTCTGTTGGAGAATTTTTATCATAACCGTCAGCATTTTCCTGTGGAGTTCTCATGAATCTTTCCGTATAAACAGAATCATAATACCTCCAGTTGGTAACCGGAGCAACAGCAATTCCTGCTTTGAAGACGTCGGCTCCTTTTGTCATAGCCAAACTTGTCATATATCCACCAAAGCTCCATCCGAACATTCCGATTCTGCTTTTATCAATATAAGATTGATTTCCAAACCATTTCGCAGCGGTAATCTGGTCTTCAATTTCATATTTTCCGAGGTTCATATATGTTACCTTTTTATATTGAGCTCCCTTGTAACCAGTACCACGTCCGTCTACACACGCTACAATATATCCTTTCTGAACCAAATGATTGAACCACAAAGTATTTCCTTGATCCCAAGAATTAGAAACCTGCTGAGAACCAGGCCCGGAGTATTGGAACATAAATAAAGGATATTTTTTATTCGGATCAAAGTTTTTAGGTTTTATGATCCATGCATTCATCTGATCACCTGCATTATTTGGAATGGTAATGAATTCCTTCACGGCAAAATTATCTGCTTGTAATTTTTGAAGCTGGTCGTTATTGTTCTGAAGCTCTTTTACTATTTTACCATTGCCGTCCTTAAGTACAAAACTATAAGGCTTTGAAACAGAGGAGGAGGTTTCAATGAAATAATTATAGTTTTTGCTGAAATTAGCAGAGTTATTCCCTTCTGTATTGGAGATCAGCTGTGATTTCCCATTCTGAATATTGATTTTGGATATTACCTTGTTAATACTACCTTTTTCTGTGGTTTGAACATAGATTTCTTTAGATTTTGGATTGTAACCATAATAATCAGTTACCTCCCAGTTTCCTTTTGTAACCTGCTTCTTCAGTTTACCATCTTTGTCATACCAATATAGATGACGGTGCCCGTCTCTTTCTGACCCCCAAAGGAAAGAATCATCCTCCAGGAATTCCAATGTTGGACTGTCTGTATCAATCCACTTATCATCTGTTTCTGTAAATAATTTTTGAACAGCACCGGTTTTTGTATTAACTTTTAAAACATCAGAAGCGTTTTGTATTCTTTCTGAAGTAATCAAAACCATTTCGTCAGGTTTTGCTGTCTGAAATACATTGGGAATATAATAATTCTTGAAGGATCCAAGATTTAATGGCATTGTTTTTCCTGAATCAAGACGGTATAATTGAGCTGATACAACAGAATTCTTTTCTCCGGCTTTTGGATATTTATAACGCATTTCTGTCGGATAAAGAGTTTTACCATAAATAGGAATATAAATTTCCGGAACCTGGCTTTCATCTGATTTTATGAAAACAATGGCATCCGAATTTTTGGTCCATTCATACTGTCTTGCATGTCCGAATTCTTCTTCATATACCCAGTCAGCAAGTCCATTGATAATTGAGTTTTTCTTTCCGTCCGTCGTTATCTGATTGATCTTTCCGGAATTCAGATCCTGAAAAAACAGGTTATTGTCTGCAATAAATGCCAGTTTAGATGCATCCGGTGAAAACCTGGGCTCCTGAACGGGTTTCCCTTCATTAACAGAAATGATTTTCCCTGATTTAAGGTCTTTAACTTCAAATTTCCCTAAAAACGAATGTCTATAAATAGGCTGTCTTTCTTTAAGCAAAAGAATTTTGGATTCATCATCGGAAAACTCATAGCTTTCAAACTGCCCGTCTACTATATTACCTTCTCTTTGAGAATTTTTATAAGAATATTTTGCGATACCGCCTTGCTCAATAACCAAGTAGTTTTCTCCGTTTTTCATGGAAGTAATTCCGGCAATGCCTTTCCCACGGTAATATCCTGAATATATTTTATCTAATGTGATTTCTTGTGCAGATAGATTTTGAAGAGCTATGGCAACACCAAGACTTAATAGGATTTTTTTCATTTCTAATTTTAAACAGATTCAAAGATAATAATTTTATCAAACGCACAAAAAAGCTTTTTAATATAAGGCTTTGGCAAAAAAATTGAATGTATTATTACAAATCAAGCTAAAATAATAATTATGGAAACGAATGCATTCAATCAGAAATTAAATCGTTACGTTTTGAATGATCAAATAGTGTATACGGGTTTTTCGAGCTTTAAAGATGCTGAAGCATGTGCACGGAAAAAGGGCGGAACTTTAGTGGAAGTAAGCTTTAAAGATGGAAATGATAATCCGCAGATTTCAGATGAAGCAGGGCTTATTGAAAAAAAATTACATTATTATGTATATGCAGGTGATGAATATAAATTTATCCATTCCTCAGATCCGGGATTCAGAAAATACGCAGACGATCTGCAGAAAATAAAAGCTAAGATGCGTCAGGATGCTCCTGACGAAAGATATTTAGCCAATTTTGAAATTGAAAATGCAGAAGATCCGATTATTGTGATCAAAAATGATCGTTTAGAATCGGTTACTTCAAGAGAGCGTTCAAAATATTTGAAACACGCTGAAGTTTATGAAATAGGGGTATCCCTGCCAAAATCTTAAAAAAATAGCATCATGAGCAAGACAAAATATTCAGATAAAGCTCAGGAAAAAGTAGGAAAAGTAATGCACGAATTCAAAGAGGGTAAATTAAAATCTTCTTCTGGAAAAAAAGTGACAAGTAAGAAACAAGCTGTTGCAATCGGAATTTCTGAGGCAAGAGAGAAAGGCTTGAAAGTTCCTAAAAAGAAAAAAGACTAACTTAAAATAAAAGCTGCCGGAGAATTTTCCGGCAGCTTTTATTTAATATAGACCTAACAATTGAAAGGTTCTCAATTTTTTAAATTTCTCAATTCAGCAATTTCGCCCTAATAATTATACAGCATGCTATAGTATTCATCAGCCATTCTATCGCTGTTAAACTGATGCTTAACATCGTCCATGGCATTGTACTGTATTTTCCTCCAGCTATCTGCATTGTCGTAGTAGGTTGGAAGGATCTGGTTTTCCAGGATTTCATATAACTGGTTTAAATCATAATTATCCTGTTCATAAATGCTCATATTCAGGTAATCTGCTTTTTGAACGACAAAAGAGTTTTGTCCGTGTCTTGCAAATTCAGGAATCCAGCCGTCATCTGTCGAAAGATTTACAGAACCATTCATAGCAGCAGTCATTCCGGAAGTTCCTGAAGCTTCTCTTGGAACCCTGGGATTATTCAGCCATAGGTCTGAACCCTGTTTTAGTGATTTGCTTAAAGAAAGCTCATAACCTGTAAGGACAGCCATGTTTTTATGATTCTTACTTTCTTCTACCAGTGTATTGAATGTAGAAATGGCAGAATAATCCATTGGATAGGGCTTCCCTGCCCAAATTATCTGAACAGGATGTTCAGGATTATTCAATAACTTGTAAAATCTGTCCTTATCGTGCAAAAGCAGATCAGCACGTTTATAACCGGCAAATCTCCTTGCCCAGACTATAGTAAAAATGTTTGGATTGAAAAGATTTCCTGTTTGATCGGCAACGATTTTAAAGAGTCTCTTTTTTAAATATTTTTTACGGTAATCAAATGCCTGATCGTCTCTTTCATCTTTGGAGTTGTACAGGCGCTTATCTGCCCAGTATTTAAATTCCTGTGCGTTGGTGACTGATTTGATTTCGCAAATTCCAGGATATTTACTCCACATTGCTCTGGAAACCACACCGTGAAGTTGTGAAACACCATTGGCAACTTTAGCCATTTTTAATGCACAAAGAGAATGATTGAAACGTTCATCATCTACTCCTTCTATGCTTTTGGCTTCTTCCATACTAAAGCCTGAAAAATAAGACATGTCATAACATAATTTCAGATTATGTTTTTCATTTCCCGCTTCTTCAGGAGTGTGCGTTGTGAAAACAAGTTTCTCTTTTACTTTGCTTAAATCTCCATTGTATTTTCTTAATAAATAAAATGCAGCGGGTAGGGCATGTGCTTCATTCAGATGATAAATATCTCTTTCCAAATTCATTTCGTCCAGTAATTGGGCACCTCCTTTTCCCAATAAAATATATTGAGCCAGCTTTGTCGATTCGTTGGCATCATATAGTTTATGACAGATTGTTTTTGAAACGTGGTCATTTTCCGGTACATCTGTTGATAGAAAAAACATAGGGGCGGTATGGAAAATTTCAGGATCCAGATACCATACTTTCACCCAAACAGGAGCGCTGTGGATTTCAATTTGGAATTTTATTCCGGTATCTTCCAAAAAACTATACATTTTTTTTGTCCATACCGGCTGTAGTGTCTGATCGTGGTTTCTTGCCTGATCATAGTAGCCGAATTTCCAGAGTATTCCTATTCCTATAAAATCCTGCTTTAAATTATAGGCGCTTCTCATGTGTGAACCGGCTAAAAAGCCCAGTCCTCCGGAATATATTTTTAAAACCTGTTCAATGGCAAATTCCATTGAAAAATAGGCAACTTTTTTTGAATATTGGGGATTGGTATTAAAAGGTATTTTAAAGTTTTTAAAATCCATGTATCACAATTTTGTATTTAAAAGCCAAAGGTATTGAATATGAAAGTAAACTATACATTAATTATTTGACAATTTATTTTTAAAAATATCTGTTGAATAGTTTTTTTGCTTACCTTTAAGTGTAATTTTTTGATAATCAAAAACTTCTCAGATGAAACTTTAGGTTCCATGTTTTATTAACCATTAATAAAAAGGCAGTCATGAAAAAGGTGTTTTCCGATGAAGATTTAATCAAGAATCTAAGCTTATATTACCTGAATCGACATTTGAAAAAAAAGCCGATAGAAAAGTATCATCGTAAAATAGACGAATCTCAGCTTCATGACCGCGAAAAGTATAAGAAAAAATCAGAAATTTTACTGTTAAATTCTTTTATGCATCATTTTCCTGATGTTAAATTTGAAAACCTTACCTGTGAAAGTCCCGACTTTATCGCTAATTTAAATGATAAAAAAATTGGGATAGAACTCACTGAGGTGATCAATCATTTGGAAATGAAGAAGATAGAAAGTAATCTTAACAAGATTTTCCGTCAGGCTGAAATATTATTAGAACAAGAAGACACTACGAAATATCGTGGTGTTTATTTTTTAGAATTTCATTCAGATTTCAGGTTTGATAATCCCGAGGAACAGCAGGAAAGTATTCTTGCCATCTGTAAGAGCATAAAGAAAAACAAACCGGTAGGCTGCGTTAAAAAAATCAGGAAGTCTTTTCATCGCAGAAATGTATTTATTACACATGAATACAGTATGAATTTATTTGATGAATTATGCTCGGATAAAATACTTGAACTGATTGAGAAAAAGAATGAAAAATTTCCTTATTACGACACTTCAGTAGACGAATGCTGGCTTGTGATCGTTTCAGATATGAATTCTATTGCATCGCGATATACCTTTATTCAGGATAAAGAACATCTGAATGAAGTCAAAAGTCCTTTTCACAAAATTTTCCATCTTGAGAATTTATGTGGGAATTTGACAAGTATAAAATAATTCTTTAATAGATGTGTTTTTATTTAATAATTACATATTTTTAATATGTATTGTTAATGATTTTTGCTATTTTATGAATTTTAATGAAATAATAAGTATATTTGATATATGTGTTGTGTATTGATTTAATTATTGATTAATTTCTAACAAAAGCATGTATTCATGAGGAAAAATTTACTTATTATTTTTTTATTGATCTCACAAATCCTCTTTTCCCAGGCAGATTGTTCATCTGCATTATCGGTTTGTGGAAATTCAAGCATTACATATTCTCCCACAGGAATTGGAGCTGTAAATGAAAATTTAGGAGGGTGCTTAATAACAGGCGAGCACAATTCAATTTGGTATAAACTTACTATTGCCACTGGTGGAACGCTTACTTTTGATTTGGTGCCCAATGATCCGGATGCGGATTATGATTGGGCTATTTATGGTCCTAATGTAGCTTGCGGAAGTTTAGGATCTCCTATACGCTGTAATGCTGCAACTGTGATTGGTGTAGGTCCGTCTACAGGATTAAATATGACAAGTACGATTGTAGACGCTCCCGGAGGATCACTGACTCCTTATTGTAAATATTTAGATGTTTTGCCAGGTCAGACTTATTATTTATATATAGATAACTGGGTGGGTGCTGCCAGTACTACAATGGCTCCGTTTTCTTTGACCTGGGGAGGTACTGCTGCTTTGGCGTCTCCTTTCACTGATCCTGCAATACAGCCACATCCATTTGTCCCTCCGGGGGTTCCTGCGGCTAATCCTGCTGACCCACGCGAAGTTATTATATGTAATAGTCCGGCTGTTTTTGATTTCAGTACTTTGACGGCAGGCATTCTTAATGCGAACCCTAATTTCCAGATAACGTACCATACTTCACAAAATGATGCCCTTTCCGGTGCAAGCCCGATTTTAACTCCTATTACCGTTAATACAACAACAACTTATTATTTCAGTATACATTATCAGGATCCTGCAAATCCCAACAATCCCATCAATTCATGCAGGCAGGTGGGTGCCTTTAAATTTAAGCTGGGAAATATAACAGGGAATAACGTTTCTTTATTTGCCTGTAACAATAATAATGCGGGTACGGCAACATTTGATCTTACAACCGCTGCTGTTTTTGGTGATCCTACAGCAGTTAAAAAATATTATCCGTCTTTAAACGATCTTAATGCAGGTACTAATGAAATTCTGAATCCTTCTGCATATGTATCTGCCGAAGCAACAGTATATGTAAAAATAATTTCCCAGCTGGGATGTATTGGAACAGGAATGATTTATCTTAAGTTTTATCCTGTGGTGGTTGTAAATGATGCTATTTTGAGATCATGTTTCATTGAAGGCGCCTCCTCTACAGCGTCCTTTAATCTTACCGCGGCATCGGTTACTACACAGACACCCGTAACCAAGAAATATTATCCTTCACTTACTGACGCGGTGAATGGAACAAATGAAATCGCAACACCGTCTGCGTACATCGCTTCAAATGGTGTGGTATACATAAAAGTATTCAATTCAAATAATTGTTTTGCCGTCGCAAAAGTTACTCTAGCTGTGCTGCCGCCGGTAAAATCGACAGTCCTTACTGATAAAACCATCTGTATGGAGGATACTACGACATTGGATGCCGGTCCCGGTTTCGATTCATACCTCTGGAGTACAGGAGCTACAACCCAGGCGATCACAAATGTAAGCGTAGGGACTTATTGGGTAAAACTAAAAACAGGAGAATGCATCACAACTCAGGAGGTAAAAGTGTATGCAAGTGAGCAGCCTGTAATATCCAATATTGATATTTCGACTAACACTATTACAGTTGCGGTTAACGGAGGAACACCTCCTTATCAATATTCATTAGATAATATCAACTGGCAGACTTCTAATGTATTTAGCAATGTACCGAGAGGAGATAGCCAGGTTTATGTAAAGGATTCTTATGACTGTGATCCAATTGATATTACAGTGGTGGTACCGAACCTGATCAATGTAATTACTCCGAATAATGATGGAATTAATGATGTAATTGATTATTCAGCGCTGGCCCACAAACAAAATTTAATATTGAGTATCTTCGACAGATATGGTAATAAGGTTCACCAGGCCGACAAAACAAATGGATATAAATGGGATGGTACTACCAATGGCAGTAAAAAGGTTCCGACAGGAACATATTGGTACTCTGTGACCTGGAACGAAAATGATAAGAAAAATACACTGGTTAAATTCTCAAGCTGGATACTGGTGAAAAACAGGGATTAATATTTGATAATCATAAAAAAAAACCATCCTAAAAAGATGGTTTTTTCTTTCAATATTTTTAAATTTAATGAATGAAAGAATTATTTATCAAACGATTCAGTTATTATAAATCTCTTGGAGACAGGGCTTTTGAACAACTGTCAGAAGAGCAGATATTTTGGCAGTTTAATAACGAAAGCAATTCCATTGCAATAATTGTAAAGCATGTTGCAGGAAATATGATTTCCCGATGGACGAATTTTTTAACAGAAGATGGGGAAAAGGAATATAGAAACCGCGATGAAGAATTTGTCAATGCATTTAAAACAAAGGAGGAGGTTATCAATTTCTGGGAAAAAGGCTGGAGTTGTTTATTGAATGCATTAGATCAGATCACTGATGAAAACCTGTATGCTACGATTTATATTAGAGGAGAAGGGCATACGGTTTTAGATGCTGTTTTTCGTCAGCTGGCCCATTATCCCTATCATATCGGGCAGATCGTTTATATTGCTAAAATGATAAAAAATGATGATTGGAAAACGCTTTCTATTCCAAGAAATAAATCTCAGGAGTTCAACATGGAAATGAAAAATAAATGGAATAATACTGAATTTAAAGGTAATTCCTCACCTGTTTGTTTTGAAAATAACCCGGAAGTCAGAGACGATTACAAACAATAGACCGAATCAATTCAGAGTCTTTATTTAAATTACTATCTTTGCACTCATAAAATTCAGGACTGATAAAAATGTCAAATTTTCATAAAACCGCCGCATTTCATACCCTAGGCTGCAAATTAAATTTTGCGGAAACATCTACTATTGCTCGTCAATTAACAGATGCCGGATATGATAAGGTAGGTTTTGATGATAAGGCTGATGTTTATGTGATCAATACCTGTTCCGTTACTGAAAATGCAGATCGTGAGTGTAAACTTCATGTAAAAAGAGCAATGAAAGCGAACCCAGAAGGACTGGTTGTTATTGTTGGTTGCTATGCTCAGCTCAAGCCTGAAGAAATTTCACAAATTAATGGAGTTGATTTAGTATTAGGTGCCAAAGAAAAGTTCAATATCCTGAGTTATCTTGACGATTTAGAAAAATCTGAAAGTGAGGGAATTGTTCATTCCTGTGAGATTGAAGAAACCGACTTTTTTATAGGAAGCTACTCAATCGGTGACAGAACAAGAGCCTTTTTGAAAGTTCAGGACGGTTGCGATTATAAATGTACCTATTGTACCATTCCTTTAGCAAGAGGGATTTCAAGATCAGATACGATTGAAAGTGTTCTTAATAATGCTAAAGAAATTGCAGCAAAAGATATCAAAGAAATTGTCCTTACCGGAGTGAATATTGGGGATTATGGAAAAGGTGAATTCGGAAATAAAAGACATGAGCATACTTTTCTGGATCTGATTTCTGAGCTTGATCAGGTAGATGGGATCGAGAGAATACGTATTTCGTCTATTGAACCTAATCTTCTGAAGGATGAGAGCATTGAACTGGTTTCCAGAAGCAGAAGCTTTGTTCCTCATTTTCATATTCCTTTACAATCCGGATGCGATGATCTGTTGAAAAAGATGAAGCGACGTTATTTAACAAAGCTTTACCGGGATAGGGTGAATAAAATTCGTGAAGTTATGCCTCATGCGGCTATTGGTGTTGATGTGATTGTTGGATTCCCTGGAGAAACTGAAGAAAAGTTCATGGAAACCTATAACTTCCTTAATGATCTTCCCATCAGTTATCTTCATGTTTTCACTTATTCTGAAAGAGAAAATACCGAAGCAGCAGATATGGAAGGGGTTGTTCCCATCCCTGAAAGAAAAAAACGCAACAAAATGTTGCGGATCCTTTCGGAAAAGAAAAAAATGTCCTTTTATCAAACTCAGCTAGGAAAAACACTTCCGGTACTTTGGGAGCATGAAAATAAAGATGGCAAGATGTATGGTTTCACTGAAAACTACGTAAGAGTCCAAAAAGATTTTGACCAGGCATCGATTAACCAGATTGAATTTTTAAAACTTGAAAAAATAGAAGCTGACGGTACGGTTTCAGTACTTAATTCTTTTGAGAGCTTTTTAGAAAAGGTATAACCTTTTTATCTCCTTTCTTATTCATATTATTCCAGACTTTTCATCATTATTGATGAAAATAGAAAGCAAATTGTCGTTACCCAAAATTCAGAGAGGTTTTCGTAACTTATAGATTTCGAAAGTGCATTGGACGGCACGATTTTGTTGATTTGTCTTAAGATATAAATTTCATGCTCCTGTTGAAAACTGAAAAAAACGAAAAATACAATAAATTGAACCGTTTTTAATGGAGCTGAATGCGGGAAAGTATTCTGTATTTTTTTAACTTTGATAAAATTCAAAAACGATATGAGAGATAAATTTTTGCTTTGGGGTGCTATAATTTTAGTTGTAGCCTGGGCTATCGCTTTCTTGATAAAAGCGGATTGGTGGATTCCTATTTTACTTACTATTATTTATGCTGTTGGAGTTTATAATGTTACACAATCAAAGCATGCAATTTTAAGAAACTTTCCTGTTTTAGGATATTTCAGATACTTTTTTGAAAGCATCTCTCCTGAAATGCAGCAATATTTTATTGAGAGGGAAACAGATGGGAAGCCTTTTCCCAGAAATCAGCGTTCAGCTGTTTACCGGCGTGCAAAAAACCTTAGCGACACCGTGGCATTCGGAACACAACTGGAGGTTAATCACAGAAAATATGAAGGGATTAAGCATTCTATATATGCTAAATCGCCATCCGAAGAATTACCAAGAGTATGGGTAGGAGGGGAACAGTGTACGCAACCTTACCATGCGTCGTTATTTAATATTTCAGCGATGAGTTTTGGAGCATTAAGTGACAGGGCACAGATTTCACTGAACAGAGGTGCGAAAAAAGGTAATTTTTATCATAATACAGGGGAAGGAGGTATTTCCCCACATCACCTGGAAGGAGGTGATTTATGCTGGCAAATAGGGACAGGATATTTTGGATGCCGGGATGAAGAAGGAAAGTTTAATCCGGATCTCTTTATAAAGTATTCTACATTGCCTAATGTGAAAATGATTGAGATTAAATTATCTCAGGGGGCAAAGCCGGGACATGGGGGAGTTTTGCCGGGAGTAAAAAATACACCTGAAATTGCAAAGATTCGTCACGTAACACCAGGAGTAACCGTGATTTCGCCACCATCGCACTCTGCTTTTTCCAATGCAGCAGGTTTATTAAGATTTGTACAGCAACTAAGAGAACTTTCCGGAGGAAAGCCTGTAGGGTTTAAGCTTTGTATAGGAGATACAAAAGAATTTGAGGACATCTGTGTTCAGATGAATGTGTTAAAAATATACCCGGACTTTATTACCATAGATGGAGCTGAAGGAGGTACGGGTGCAGCACCACCGGAATTTTCAGATGGCGTAGGAATGCCTTTGGAACCGGCGTTGATTTTTGTAAATAAAACACTTAACAATTATAATGTTAGAAAAAAGCTAAGGGTCATTGCCAGTGGTAAAGTATTGACAAGTCTTGATATTTTAAGAGCGGTGGCGATGGGAGCTGACATGTGTAATAATGCCAGAGGATTTATGTTCTCACTGGGATGTATACAGGCGCTCAGATGTAATACCAATAATTGTCCTACAGGTGTTGCTACGCAGGATAAGATGCTGATCAAGGGTCTGGATGTTACAGATAAAAGTGAAAGAGTGTACCATTTCCATAAAAATACCCTTCATACATGTAATGAGTTGATTGCTGCAGCAGGACGTAGTTCTTATGAAGAAGTAGATGCATCTATGTTTATGAGGGGAGATGAATTCGATCATCTTGCGGATCTTTATTTTCCGGATATTTTAGGAAATGTGAGACAGAAAACAAGAATGTAGATAAATAAAAAGCGCTTCAGTTATTCTGAAGCGCTTTTTTTATTGATGTTTTACTTTTACTTATTCATTTGCAGGTCTATCTGATGTTCCATACACCTGGAAATTAAATACAAATGTCCTGTTTTGAAGAGAATATCCTGTATAGTTATAATGGGCCTCTCTTCCAAAAGCAGCTCTGGAAGGAACAATAATTACTCCCTGTAGGTTATAAGGAGCCCCATCCGTTAAAGCAGGTGATGCTGCTTTGAAAAACTTCAACCCTTCCTGGAATCCTTCTATTTCATAGAATTTTCTTTGTTTTGCAACATCTGTTGTAGCATCTGCTAATACTTGTTTCTTTACATAATACCACATAGGATCCGAAAGGGGAGATCCGGTTCCATTTACTGTATTGACAAGGTAAGGGGAAACTGAAGATGCTGTAAGCGCTACGGTTCCGTCTGTATTGGTCGCCAGGTAATAATTTGCTCTTACCATCATCCTAAGAACATCGGTAGCCCCTATTGTTTTTCCCGGAGAAGGCTGTGCACCTGCTCTTACGATGTACACAACTCCTGAAGGAAGTTTTACAGGATTTAATTCTGCTAACTTCTTCTCATGGTCATCAATGGTATCAGTAGCACTGAAAGCTTTTATATTTCCTTGGGTATCAAGATAGTTGTCGTTCAGAAACTTTTGGATAGCCTGATCATCATAGGTATTTCTTACTGCTACATCATCGGGCTCAACAAATGTTTGTGCCTCATCATCTTTTTTACAAGCAGAAAAACAAAGAGATCCTGCAAGGATATATAAAAATATTTTTTTCATTTCAAAAACTTTAATTACTTTACAAATAATATAACGGCAAAAGTATAAAAAATTATGAGAATAGATAAATTTTTATGGAGCATTCGTTTTTATAAAACGAGAACTGTTGCAACTGAGGAGATTAAGAAGAACAGAGTTTCCATTGGAGATACTGTTGTAAAGTCTTCAAAAGAGGTAAAAGAAGGAGATATAATAAAAATCCGTAAAAATCAGATTGATTATAAGATTAAAGTAATCCAGATCCCGAAAAGCAGGATAGGAGCTAAATTGGTATCTCTTCATATCAAAGATGTAACAGACAAAGAGCAATACGAATTGCTTAAAATGCGTAAAATGACCCAGGACTATTACAGAAGCAGAGGAGAAGGCAGGCCAACTAAAAAGGATAGACGGGACATGGATGGATATGTGGAAAATGATATTGCATCAGATTTTACGGATTGGGACGACTTTTTCGGTGAAAGTGAAGACGACGGAATGGAAAATGAGGTTGAAGAGAAATCATAAATAGAGCTTCTCGATAATCTCATCAACGATAGCTTCAGGTTCTCTGGAGTCTGTAGTCACACTGATCATAGCCTTGCTATAGAATTCATTTCTTTCAAATAAATGCTTGGCAATAAACTCAGGAAGGTTTTCATCAGAAATATTAGCGATTAATGGTCTTTTTTCTTTCTGTTTTGAAAGCCTTTCTGCTAAAGTACCAACGGAAGCTCTCAGAAAAATGCTCTTAGAATTATTATTAATGATCTCCATATTATTGTAATAAACAGGAGTTCCACCGCCGAGGCTTAAAATGAGATTTTCTTCGGTAGCGAGTATTTCTTCCAAAGTTTCTCTTTCCAGCTTTCTAAAGTAGATTTCACCCTTTTTTTCGAAGATTTCCGGAATAGTTAATTTATTTCGTCTGGAAATCTCTTTATCGAGGTCAATTAATTTAAAATTTATTTTTTCGCTTAAAATTTTGGAAATGTGTGATTTGCCACAACCCATGTATCCGACTAGTGAAATTATCATGAAATATTTTTAAACAAATTTGCGAAAAAGTTTTGAGAAATTAAAAAAAGTTATATCTTTGCACCACTTAAAACAAGGGACATTACTTAAATGAAAGTTGTTTAAAATAAGTGGCCGACTCGGTAGCTCAGCTGGTAGAGCAATACACTTTTAATGTATGGGTCCTGGGTTCGAATCCCAGCCGGGTCACTAGCAAAAATATTACTAAATTTTGTAATTTTTTTGCCTGCGTGGTGAAATTGGTAGACACGCCATCTTGAGGGGGTGGTTTCCTAAGGATGTGCTGGTTCGAGTCCAGTCGCAGGCACTGCAAAGAAAAGTAAATTTTAAGTTGCATATTGATTTAAAATTTGTAAATTAGAATTACGACCGACTCGGTAGCTCAGCTGGTAGAGCAATACACTTTTAATGTATGGGTCCTGGGTTCGAATCCCAGCCGGGTCACAAGTTTACTGAAAAGTAAATTTTTTTCATATTAATATTTTGTGATTTGGTGTTCAAAGGCTTCCTTCAGGAGGCCTTTGATTTTTTGTATATGAGCAGGTGAACAAAAAAAACTTCGATTAAGGAATCAAAGTTTACATTTTTGTATTGCGAAATTATCAGGAGATTGTGTTAATCCAGATGCATATTGTCAATTAGTCTTACACCGTCTACAACAACAACGATAAAAGCTCTGTAGGATTTATCTTTATAAAAGAAGTCTGTTTCTTTTAATGAGTTTTCATCTGCGATCATAAAGTACTCAAGCTTCATACCGTGCTGATGATCGAAAATATCAACAACTCTTTCTTTAATTTCAGGAACGGTGATTACTCTGAACCAATCATTGACCTTTTTTAATGTTTCATAAATAATTTTTGAAGCTTCCCTGCGATCTTCATGCAGTCTTTGGTTTCTTGAACTTAAAGCGAGCCCGTTATCTGCCCTGTAAATAGGAACACCAGTAATTTTTATAGGAAAATGTTTTTTCTCAACCAATTTTTTAATAATAGCAAGCTGCTGGAAATCTTTTTCTCCAAAATAAGCATTGTCAGGTTGTATTTGCCTGAAAAGTTCTTCTACTACCGTTCCTACACCATCAAAATGGCCAGGTCTGGATTTTCCTTCCATTTCATTTTCCAGGCCGTCAAAATCATAATGATGACTTTCAGCTTTTTCAGGGTAGATATCTGTAATTTCAGGAATATAAACGGCGTCAACTAATCCGGAATTTTCTAAAATAAGTATATCCCGGTTCACATCCCGTGGATATTTTGCAAGATCATCAGGGTTATTGAATTGAGTAGGATTAACAAAAATTGAAGAAATCACAAGATCATTTTCATTCCTTGCTACTTCATAAAGAGAAAGATGTCCATTGTGAAGAGCTCCCATTGTAGGTGCAAATCCTATTCTTTTTCCCATTTCTTTCTGTCTTTCAATGAAATCCTGAAGTGTTTTTTTATTTTTTAAAACTTCCATAATTAATTTTAATAGCAATTCAAAAATACTAAAATATCAGATAATAAACTGCGTTTTTGATAATTTGAAAAAGGTAATTTTCGTAAAAAAATGTTAATTAAAATAATGTTGGATGTTTTTTTGTAATTTTGCACATTAAAGCATTTTTACAAAAAATTAGATAGAAATTTATGCCGAATCAAAAAATACTGTACATTACTACAGAAATGTATCCATATCAGGAAGATACAAACATGGCTACTGTGGTAAACAAAATGGCGCTTAAAATGCACAATGAAGGCAATGATGTAAGAGTTTTTATGCCAAGATTTGGACAAATAAGTGAAAGGAAATTCCAACTCCATGAAGTTATCCGTCTCTCAGGAATGAACATTATCATTAATGACCTGGACCAACCTCTAATCATTAAAGTGGCATCTCTTCCGGGGGAAAGACTTCAGGTCTATTTTATAGATAATGAAGAATACTTCAAAAGAAAGCAATATTACTATGAAGATGATGGTAGCCCTTTTGAAGATAACGACGAAAGAGCGATATTTTTTGCAAGAGGAGTAATTGAGACTATTAAAAAGCTGAACTGGGTTCCGGATATCATTCATTTGAATGGTTGGATGGCCTCTTTTGTTCCTATTTATCTTAAAACTTACTACAAATCCGATACGTATTTTAAAGACGCTAAGATTGTGCTTTCATTATATAATGAAAAAGACGCATCTCTTAACGATAAAATCGGAGAAAAACTAGAATTCGATAATATTTCGGGACTAAAAGCGTTAGATAAACCAAGCTTTCAAAGTTTTGTCATTGAAAGCATGAATTATGTAGACGGGGTTGTAAAAGGAGATGAATTCCTGGATGGAGACCTAGATAAGGCATTCAATGAAACATCTACAACCAAATCGGAATATCTTGATGTAGATTCCATAAACAAACTTTATTAAAAAGACATTTAATGACTCGTACTATTAAAAGAACTTTTGCCATACTTTCTCTGGCAATTTTCGGCAGTGTGTTACTTTATAATTGTGAACCGGATCCGGATTCTTTGGGAGAACAATTATTTTTAGATGGGGCAGCTCAGGGAAATGAAAAGGCTTATGAAGTAATTGCTTTCAATATTGATAATAAAGATACAATCAAAAGTGATGCTACTCAATTAGGGTCAGCTGTTCTAGGTGCTTTTCAAGAAGGGCAATTTGGAATGCAGAAAGCATCTTATGTTACACAGTTAAGATTATCTACTTATAATCCAGATTTTGGAACTAACGCTAAGGTAGATTCAGTGGTTTTGGTTATTAAACCAACTTATGCATCAGATTCGCTTACAACAACTACAGACGAAAATTATGTCTATCCTGATGGGAATGTACCTGCGAAAAAAGAAGTAAAAACATATCCTATTAATAAATATGGTAAAGCTAAAGCAACATTTCATATCAATGTAAATGAAGTTACCGATTTCCTAGGAGCAGCGACTGACAGTGTTAAATCAAATGCTAATTTTGCTTACAATGCAACTGTATTAGGAACAAAAGAATTTAAAGGGACAATTAATACAGTTGCTATAACTAAAGATTCTGATAATAGTTCATTATTTACTACTACAACACCAGGTATAAGAATTTCATTGAACAAAGATCTGTTCCAGGAAAAAATTATTGATAAGAAGGGTAAGCCTGAACTCGCTGATGCTTCCAACTTTATCAGACATTTTAAAGGACTTAGGATTTCAGTTCAGGAAAATGACGGATATTTATTCCAGTTTTCTCCCAATGATATGGAGCTGATCATGTATTATAAAAATGATAAAGTAGAAAATGGAACTAATACCCGACCACAATCAACATATGCATTTGCTTTAGGAGCGGGTAATTCTCATATTGGACAATATGAGTATGATAGAACGGGTTCTGGAGCATCTACAGGAGTGATAGGAAATAGAGTGACTGGAGATAAAAAATTGTATGCACAGGGAATGGGTGGCCCATCTATTGGAATTAAGATTCCAAAAGAGACTGTTGATAGTCTTAAAACTTTATATCAACAAAATAAAGCTGCTATTATAAGTGCTAAAATCAGAATATATACGGACAAGGCAACATGGAATAACAGCTATAAAAAACCGACTGCATTAACCTTTTTGCAGAAAGATAGAAATAAGGATAAACCTTTAATTACAACTACTGGTTTTACTAGTGATGTACTAACTCTTGCAGGCTCTCCTAATTATACAATTTATAAAACCTTTGATTTAGATAAGAATCCTGATCCTGGTTATTATGATTTTATTGTTACGAAATCAGTAAAAGATTTAGTAGAAGGAAAAGTAGATAATTATGCATCAAACAATACCTATAAATATTATAGAATTGATATTGGAGCGTTCTTATCCAATTCAGATAATACAGGATTAGCAGGAGCTAGATTTACATCAAGATCTTATGCTAGGGAAAGAGCCGTTTTTGTAGGATCGGATAAGACAAATGCTCAAAGAGCGAGGTTAAAAGTTACCTACGCGACAAAATAAATTTAAAACATACACCAAATAAAATAAATTATGTGCGGAATAGTTGGATATACAGGCTTTCAGGATGCCTATGATGTAGTTATTAATGGTCTTAGAAGACTAGAATACAGGGGATACGACAGTGCGGGAATTGTTTTGGAAAATGCAAACAATTCATTTGAAGTTGAAAAAACAAAAGGAAAGGTAGATGATCTTGTTAATATTTCAGCTCAATTAAAAGGTACTGCGAAAATTGGGATGGGACACACACGTTGGGCAACTCATGGGGTTCCAAGTGATAGAAACTCTCACCCGCATTTATCTAATAATAATAAAATTGCAATCATTCATAATGGAATCATTGAAAACTATGATACCATTAAAAAAATGCTTGCTGATAAAGGATTTACTTTCAAGTCTGAAACAGATACTGAAGTTTTAGTGAATCTTATCCAGTATTTTATGGATATAAATGTAGCAACAGATTTTCCAACTGCGGTAAGATATGCACTTAATGAGGTATATGGAGCTTATGCTATTACTGTAATGCACGAGGATTATCCTGGCGTTTTGGTAGTTGGAAGATTAGGTTCTCCCTTAGCAATTGGTATTGGAGATAAAGAATATTTTATTGCATCTGATGCCTCGCCTTTTGTAGAGTTTACAAAAGAAGCAATCTATCTTGAAGAAGGACATATGGCTACAATTTCTTTGGAAGGAGGAGTGGATATCAGAACAATTAATGAAAACTCGAGAATAGAGCCGGAAATCCAGCAATTGAAATTAAGCCTTGAGCAGATCGAAAAAGGTGGATATGAGCACTTCATGCTTAAAGAGATTTTTGAGCAGCCAAAATCGATCCACGATACAATGAGAGGTAGATTACTTGTGGATGAAGGAATCATCAAGATGGCAGGAATCTGGGATCATGTTGAGAAATTTAAAAATGCCAACAGAATTATCATTATAGCTTGTGGTACTTCATGGCATGCAGGTTTAATTGGTGAATATCTTATAGAAGAATATGCAAGAATCCCTGTTGAAGTGGAATATGCATCAGAATTCAGATATAGAAACCCGATTATTACAGATAAAGATGTTGTAATTGCTATTTCCCAATCGGGAGAAACTGCCGATACAATGGCGGCTTTAAAACTGGCAAAAGAAAAAGGAGCATTTATATATGGTATATGTAATGTAGTGGATTCATCTATTGCAAGAATTACGGATGCCGGTTCTTATACACATGCCGGACCAGAGATCGGAGTAGCATCTACAAAGGCGTTTACTGCCCAGCTTACGATCCTTACACTTATTGCATTCAAGCTAGGAAAGCATAATGGTAACCTTGGAAATGCTGAATTCATGAGTCTTATTTCAGAGCTTGATGCAATTCCTAAGAAAATTGAAGAAGTTTTGAGTTCAACACATGAATTGACTCAGAATATTGCTAAAGATTTCGTAGGGGTTCATAACTTCTTATATTTAGGTAGAGGTTATAATTATCCAGCAGCTTTAGAGGGAGCTCTTAAATTGAAAGAAATCTCTTATATCCATGCAGAAGGGTATCCTGCAGCGGAGATGAAGCACGGACCTATTGCTTTGATCGATGAGAATATGCCAATCGTTATTATTGCGCCTAAAAAAGGTCACTATGATAAGATCGTAAGTAATGTTCAGGAAATTAAAGCAAGAAAAGGAAAGGTGATTGCTGTTGTTAATAAAGGGGATCAGCAGGTAAGCGAAATGGCAGACTACGTTATCGAAATTCCTGAAACTTCAGAATGCTTCTCTCCAATAGTTGCATCTGTGCCTTTACAGCTGCTTGCTTACTATATTGCAGTATATAGAGGAGCCAATGTAGATCAGCCCAGAAACCTTGCTAAGTCGGTAACTGTAGAATAAAAATACTAGGAAATAAAATAAATTTAGATTTCTCGCGTTATTTCAAAAAAAATCTTAAAAGTTTCTTAAAAAAATTATATATTTACGGCTTAATTATAAAAATTAACATGAAAAGGATATTTCTTTTATTATTGTCTGCGTCGGTAGCGTCGGTATCTTGTTCAGGTGGTGGTAGCTCTTCTGTAGGGAAGCCAGGAACAAAAGGAGAGTTGATACCAAGAGAAAAAACTAAATCATTTGTTGCTGAAAGACCATACGGTATGGTTGCAATTCCTGCAGGATCTTTTATCGCAGGTTTAGCTGATCAGGATATCACTCATACTCCTGAGAAATCAGCACTGAAAACAGTAACTGTGTCCTCATTCTTTATGGATGAAGCAGAAACTACTAATGCAGAATACAGAGTATTCATTAACTACGTAAGAGACTCTATTGCCAGAACTCTACTTGCTGAAGCTGCCGGAGAAGGTGGTGAAGGTGGAGGAAGAGGTGCCAGCATCGGAGATTATGCATACCTTGCTAAGAAAGAAGAAAACCTAACTCCGTATCAGGAATATTTAGAAGGACAAGGAGGAAGAGAAGATGGAGGATATGATGCAAGTAAAAGACTAGATTGGAAAATCCCATTGCATTGGAATACTTCAAAATATCCTGATGTAGAATATGCGGAAGTTCTTGAGTCTTTATATTTACCAGCTTCTGCCAGAATTGGTAATGAAAGAATCCTTGATGTTAGTAAATTAAAATATAATTACCAGTGGGGAGATATGGATGCTGCTCTTGCTGACAATGAAAGAGGGGTAAACTACCTTAAAAGCAAAAGTATAGCAATCTATCCGGACACAACTGTTTGGGTAAAAGATTTCCACTTCGCCTATAACGAGCCATTATTTGAACAATATTTTTGGCATAAAGCTTATAAAGATTATCCTGTTGTTGGGGTAACCTGGGATCAGGCAAGAGCATATTGTAATTTCAGATCTAAATTGAAAACGGATTACAATGAAAGCTTAAAAAGAAAAAAACAGAGACCATTACAATTCCGTTTACCTACAGAGATCGAATGGGAATATGCTGCAAGAGGAGGTATGCAGAATGCTACTTATCCTTGGGGAGGTCCATATTTGATGGATGACAGAGGATGCTACCTGGCTAACTTTAAGCCTAAGCGTGGTAATTACATGGAAGACGATAAAAAAGGTACTTATACATATACAGCTCCAGTAAAGAAATTTAAGAAAAATGGATTTGGGTTATTTGATATGGCTGGAAACGTTTCTGAATGGACAGAATCTTCTTATAACAATTCTTCATACGGATTTTCTTCAACTCTAAACCCTTCTACTAAAGATAAATCAGATTCTAAGAAATCTGTAAGAGGAGGTTCTTGGAAAGATATAGGCGCAATGCTTATGACTGGTGCAAGAGATTGGGAAAGAAAAGATTCTGCAAGAAGTTATATTGGATTCAGAACTGTACAGGATATTCCTGAAGCTGCTGTTAAGCCAAGAAGGGTTAACAGATAATCAGATACATAATTATTTTTCAATACAATTTATTTTTAATCATTAAAAAAAACTAACTTATATGTTTAAGACTAAAGATGCTTGGATGAATTTCTTTTATTCATTCGGTGCTGCAATTGTAATCCTTGGAGCTTGGCTTAAGATTACTCACATTAACTTGGGACCAATCAGTGGTAACGTTGCTCTTACAGTAGGACTTATTACTGAAGCAATCATCTTCATTATTTTCGCTTTCGACCCTCCAAAATCAGAAGAGTCTTATGCCTGGGAAAATGTTTATCCTGAATTGTTAGATAAACATGCTAACCCGAACCCTTTACATTCTAATGTTTCTTCAAGAAATAATGCAGCTGCTCAATTTGCAGAATTAGAGAACTCTCTTTCTACAAAATTGGATAAAATGTTACAGGATGCTAAATTAGATGTTCAATTGTTTGAAAGATTAAGAACAGGAATTGATAAATTTTCAAATTCAGTGGATCAGATCAATCAGACGGTAGATGTTTCTGCTTCTACTCACAAATATAATGATCAGTTAAACATTGCCGCTCAGCACATGGAAAGCATGAACGCTTTATACGCGATGCAGTTGGAGAATGGTAAAAGACAATCTGAATTTGCCAATAAATATGTGGCAGATATGCAGAAGTCTGCTGAGCATTCAGAAAAATTCAACCAGGAGTTACAAGGTTTAACATCAAACTTAAATAATTTAAACAGAGTTTATGGTGGTATGTTAACTGCTATGAAGTCTTAATTTCCAAACCATTTCTAAATTTAATTTTTAATCCAAACAAAGAAAAAGAATGGCACAAGGAAAACAGACTCCACGTCAGAAGATGATCAACCTAATGTATTTGGTGTTCATCGCTATGATGGCCCTAAATATTGATGCGGAAATCATCAGATCTTATTATGATTCGACTAAAGCTCTTAATGAAACAAGAACTTTAACAGAAAGAAAGAATGAGAAAATTTTTGAAAAAACTCTAGAATTAAAGGCACAACAAGTGCCGGATACTTATGCTACTCCATGGGAACAGTATAAGGTTTTAAAAGCTAAAATTAATGCCTTAGTAGAAAGTGCTGAAACAATTAAAACTAAATTAAAAACTGAATCAGAATTCTCTGATAAAGTGGATGTAAGTGAGAATTTTGCAGCTCTTAATAATAACGAAGCAACTACGCATTATTTTTTTGCTGACGGAGATGAAAATAGCCCTTCTAAAGGAGCATTGGAATTGAAGTCCAAAATTGATGAAGTAAGAAATTATATTGTAGCAACTTTCGGAAAAAACAATCAGTTAAATGATTTGATTGAAAGAGCCAATAAATCTTTAATTGCTGAATACCCTAAAGGAAAATCTCCAAACGAGAAAACATGGTTTCAGAATAAGTTTTATCATCAGCCTTTAATTGCAGCAATTTCTAACCTGGAAATTATCCAGAATGATGCGAGAAACGTACAGTCTGATGCATTGGCTTTATTACTTCAAGAGAAAGTAGATGCTAGTATTAAATTCAGCAGCTATGAACCAATTGTTGCAGGACCTGTTGATATTCAGGCTGGAAAACAGGCTGAAGTAAAAGTAATGTTAGGTACTTATTCTAATAGCAATAAGATTAGCATTACGGGAGTAAATAAGGTAGAAAATGGAAAAGGAACAATTTCTATTTCAGGAAATGGTATTGGAGAGCATAAACTAAACGGTACTATTACCTTAACAGATGCTTCTGGTAAACCTCAAAGTTTCCCTTGGACGCATACATATAATGTAATTGCAGGACCAAGAGAAGTAAAACTTGAAAAAGGATTATTACTTTCTCCGGATAAGATGAATGTATTGTACAGAGGATTAGAAAACCCGGTTTCCGGTTCTATCCTGGGTGCTGACAATTCTAAATTATCATTATCTGCTCCGGGTGCTGTAGTAAAAGGTAATGGTCCAGGAAAATGGAATATTATTCCTTCTACTGGTAATACTGTGAAATTAACATTATCTGGAACTGATCCTTATGGTAAAACGGTATCTCAGGTATTTGAATACAGAATTAAGAATGTTCCGGCTCCTCAAGGTCAGATGAGAGGTCAGACAGTATTGAATATTCCTGCTACTTCGATTCCAAATCAGATGGTACAGGCAGCAATACCAGATTTTGATTTCCCTGTTTCATTCACTGTTAATCAGTTTATGGTGAAGGTACCTGGTAGAGCAGCATTGCTGATCAAAGGTAATAGTCTTGAAGAAGCTGCCGGATTGGTTAAAAATGTAAGAGCGGGTGATGTAGTGTATGTTTTTGATATTAAAGCGACTGCTACAGGATTAGGAAATCAAACATTGAAGAATATCTCTCCTGTTGTAATCAATGTTCAGTAATTTTAATAAGTTAAAATAATATTATGAAAAAATATATAAGCGCTTTTTTAGTAGTAGTTTCGGGAGTTGCTTTTTCCCAGACTATTCTGAATGCTTCTTCTCCTGAAGAGTTCAGACAAATGAGAGCTGAAAACAAGCAGAAAGTTGGAGATACTATTGTTGATAAAACGGTAAAACCTTTGGAATACGGTTTTGTTGAGGACAAAGATATCTTAAAAAGTATGTTTGTTTGGGAGATTATTGACATGAATGATAAGATTAATCAGCCATTATACTATGATAATCCTGATGGTCTTCTTGCTACTCAAACAAGATCTTTATATCAATTATTGCTGGATGCTGCAATAACAGGTAAAATCCAGGAAGTTTATGATGATGAGAATTTTGTAACTAAATTAACTCCTGAAGGAATTCAGAAAAGATTGGAAAGTGTAAGAGTTTCTGACGCTGCTATTGATATCCTAAACTCTGGAAGACAGCTTACAGAACAGGAGAAAAAAGAGTATACCGATATTTTTAAAACGACGACTGATAAAGTTAAAGTATTAAAAATTATGGGTATGTGGTTTATCGATAGAAGAGATGGTCAGATGAAATACAGACCACTGGGTATTGCAGCAATGGGACCAGATCCTGCTGTACAAGGTAGAACAGGGCCAGACGGACAGCCTTTGGCCGGAGCTAATGAGCTTATTGACCTGTTTTGGATTTATTACCCAAGTGCGAGAGAGATATTAGCGAATAACTTCGTGTATAATAGAAAAAACTCTTCTGCTGATCTTTCTTTCGATGATATCATCAATGCAAGAAGATTCTCTTCAATTATCTATAAATCTTCAAGTGGTTTAGGAGATGGTGTAATCAAAGATTATATTCCTAGAAATGCTGATGAGCAGATAGAAGAAAGCGACAGAATTAAAGCACAGATTCTTGATATGGAAAATGATATGTGGAATTATTAATATTTCACTTGATATTTATACAAAACCTGAGTATTTTTACTCAGGTTTTTTTATTATGAAAAATGTAGACTATATTATTGTAGGGGATGGATATGCCGGGCTTTTTTTTGCCCATCAGTTAATACAGAATAATAAATCATTTATTATTTTTTCCGAGAAAAAGAAAAGTGCTTCACAGGTCTCTGCAGGAATCATTAATCCTGTGGTATTAAAGAAATTTACAACGTTCTGGTTAGCACAGGAACAAATAAATACTCTGAAAAGAACCCTTTTAGAAATTGAATCATATACAGGGAGAAACTATTTGATTGATAAGCCTATTCATAGGATTTTCCATGATGAGAATGAACAAAAGCTTTGGGTTAAGAAGTCTGATCATTTAGAATTACAAAACTTTTTGAATAAGGAGTTTCAAAGTTTAGAAGGAATTAATAATCCTTTTAGTACGGGAATCGTTAATCAATCTGCGAGATTGGATGTCAGTAACTTTTTTAACGATTTTTTCACTTATTTCGAGGACAAAGGAAATCTTATCAATGAGAAGTTTGATTATGATAGTTTAGATGTGTCTGGATCCGAATATAAAGGAATCCGTTTTAATAATATTGTTTTTTGTGAAGGAATGGGGGTAATGAAAAACCCGTACTTTTCAGACATTGCTGTAATTCCAAACAAAGGGCATCATATTAGGGTCAAATTATCAGAAAAAATTTCAACTGTCGATACCATAAAGAAGAAACATTTTTTATTTCCCATTGATAATGGACTTTATTTTTATGGTGGCACATACGATCGTGAGCAATTGCATCACGAAATTGATGATTCTGCGGTAGACCAGCTGTTAAGAGGGTTATCTGAAGTATATCCTCACGATTTTAAGATACAGGAAGTTAATTTTGGTTTCAGGCCAACTGTGAAGGATAGAAGACCTATTATTGGTAGTCATAGTGAATATTCCAATTTGTATGTTTTCAACGGATTGGGGGCGAGGGGAATCTTAAACGGATGTTATTTTTCCGGAAGTTTGTATCAACTTATAGAGAAAGGAATTCCTTTACCTGATGAAGTTGCCCTTACAAGGTTTACATAATATGTGTATGTTTTTCGTTACCTAATTAAAAAATTAGTATATTCAGGATATGTGAATTCTATAAAAATGAATGAAAATATTCTTGGTATTGTGGCAGGTGTGCTCACTTCTGTATCGATGGTTCCTCAGCTGATAAAAGTTCTTAAAGAAAAGAATGTTGAAGATATTTCATGGGTCATGCTTTTGGTTCTTATTTCAGGTTTGTCTTTATGGGTGTGGTATGGATTGCTGAAGGATGAACTTCCCATTATTTTATCCAATGCATTTGCTGTCGTGCTGAATGTGGTACTTTTAATCTGTTATATGATCTATAAAAAAAAATAAAAGGCACTTTCTCATTAAAGTGCCTTCTTATCTGTATACATTTCTATTTATTCTTGTAGGGAAAATTTTGCCAAGGGTGCCATTTTAGCTTTATTAAGACTCAGGATTTTGCCATTTACAGAATAATTATCTGCAGCCAATAAAGCCTTGGTAAAACGTTGTTCTATTTCCAGATCATCACAAGCCATCATGGTAGAAATCCCCTGATTGAACTTGATACGCATAATGTCCTGTTTGATTTCAAAAGTACCTCCCAGGCCATTACATCCAGCGTTTCCTTCGTACCGCATGTCAGTCATATTCAATTTGAAATAAGGATTATTTTTCGGGTTTTTCAGCTGTATAGGCTGACTGTTAATTTCAATCAGTTTCCAAGTTTTTCCGGTAATATCATTACTGTTCTTATCGGCTGTTTTTGCAGTACAGCATATCGCCAGGATAAGTACAGAAAGTATTAAGACATAGTTGTGTAGTTTTTTCATGGGTATTGTTTTTAATTAAAGCATCTAATTTTTAGTTTGACAAAACTAATATGATGCCATTTTGCTGGCAGTGGCCCCTTTCTTTTCCTGTTTGTGGTGGAACAAGACCATGTCAACATTTCTTTTTAGAAAAGTTATATTTCCTCTGATATTAGAATACTGATACTCTGGATTGGATGCAGTATAATCTGGCAGATCTTTGTTCTTTTTAAGTTCGTAAGATTTACCATCAAGGTGAATAACAGCAGTATTATCTGTATTATTGATTGCGACTTCTATTTTATCTCCATAATTGTCTGTAAAAACTTCTTTGGTAATATCATCTGTTTCTACAGGTTGAGAGGCGATAACTTCGGGTTCTTCTTTGGCTGAGCTTTTACATGCTGCTACGGAAACTACTGCGAGAACAAGGATAATAATGTGAACTATTTTTTTCATAAGTATTTGTGATTAGGTGTTTCATTGGTTACTTGTTTGTGAACTGTAAAATTACAAAATATTTACGGTGTATTTGTTAATTTTTAATAAATTAATTAAATATTCATATCAATAGTATGGAATGCATCTTTGTTTCGGAAATGGTTATTTTTATTTTTTTTAACGATTGTTTCTGTTTTACGGAATTATTTGTATTGGCAATCTACACTGTATTTCCCATTAGAAATGATGAAAAAAAACTGTTGTAATCTCAGGTATCTGGATGCCGGGAATCGAAAGAAAATAAATCAATTCTGATGATTGATATTTGTGAGTGAGTTAAATTTTGTTAATCTGTATAAAAATATTCAAATCTAAGCTTACCTTTGCCACTTCAAAATGAGAAACTATATTGTGTATTTTTTGACGAGTCTATTTCTGCTTTTCATAGTGGAAAGTAAAATCAATGTCAAAACATTACATAACCATCTACCTGTTTCTCATCATTTACCTAAAAAAGCCAATCGTTTAAATCAGACCTACGATAAATTATCGATCCAGCAAATGCCGGATGGTGTTGATAATTCTTCTTTAGAGCTTACAGAAGAAGATTTTCAATGGTCGGATAGTGTTCAGGATGCTATTCTTTTTGTAGGCGTTTTCGGTTTGGTGTATTTCTTCGGACTATTTAATTATAAAAAATTAAAAGCCCGTATTCAAGGATTTGTTTCCAATTATTCCTCTGTAAAAAAGTTTATTCTGATCCGATCTATCAGAATTTAAAATTCATTTTTCAATGTATGATTCTACTCTGATTACAGAGTGGAGCAGTATGCGTTGTGCTTGTTGGTAGTGGGCATAG
Source organism: Chryseobacterium sp. Chry.R1 (assembly GCF_039645525.1). Classification (NCBI taxonomy): domain Bacteria; kingdom Pseudomonadati; phylum Bacteroidota; class Flavobacteriia; order Flavobacteriales; family Weeksellaceae; genus Chryseobacterium; species Chryseobacterium sp. Chry.R1. Next base: position 172,619 of record NZ_CP151793.1, on the reverse strand, counting down.
CGTTCTCTCTCAATTACCATTTCTATTCTATTAAAACATTAACGATTTATATAATTTCAAAATTATGAAAAGAGCTGCCTCGGGCATTGCGCTAAGCACCCTCTTGTTATTTGTTGGCTGTCACAACAAAAAAGAAGAAAAAGAAGAAGTAACAACCTTTCCGGTTACGTCTCCGGTAAAAATGGATACTGTAATCAACAAAGAATATGTTACGCAGATCCAATCTGTAAAAAATATCGAAGTCCGTGCACAGGAGAAAGGATTTCTTGAAAAGATCTACGTGGACGAAGGTCAGTTTGTTCACGCGGGACAGACTTTATTCCGTATTATGCCTCAATTGTATCAGGCTGAATTAATGAAATCCAAAGCTGAAGTGGAACAGGCCAATATTGAATTAAAAAATGCAAGTACATTAGCCAGTAATAATATTGTTTCAAAGAACGAACGAGCAATGGCAAAAGCTAAGCTTGATGCTGCTAATGCAGAAATGAGACTTGCCCAGATTCATTTATCATTCACCGATATAAAAGCTCCGTTCTCAGGTATTATTAACAGGATTCCATTGAAACTCGGAAGTCTTGTCGATGAAGGAGATTTGTTGACCAGTTTGTCTGATAATACCAATGTTTACACTTATTTTAATGTATCAGAACCCGAATATCTGAATTATCAGACTCATGCCGCAGATAGAGGAAGTAAAGAAGTAACTCTTATTATGGCTAATGGAGATGCACTTCCTCAAAAAGGAGAGATCCAGACTATAGAAGGGGAATTTGATAATGAAACGGGGAATATAGCCTTCCGGGCAAAGTTTCCTAATCCTGATAAACTTTTGAGAAATGGAGAAACAGGAAAGGTAAGAATGACCCTACCGCTCAGAAATGCTTTAATTATTCCACAAAAGGCTACTTATGAAATTCAGGATCAGAAATATGTGTTTGTCGTTGGCAAAAATGGCGTATTAAAATCCCGGAATATAAAAGTGGCTTATGAATTACCTGATCTATATGTTGTGGCTTCAGGCCTGGCAGCAGGAGAGCAATTTCTCTTAGAAGGCGTTCAGAAAGTGAAGGACGACCAAAAAGTAAAAGTGAAATTCCAGGATCCGCGGAAAGTAATTCAATCATTGAAATTAAAAGCAGAGTAGTGTACTCGTAAAATGAAGCTGTATGTTTAAGAAATTCATTCGCAGACCTGTTCTGTCTATCGTAATCTCATTGATTATTGTGTTTATGGGAGTTTTATCACTTGTTAAGCTGCCCATAACACAGTTCCCGTCCATTTCTCCGCCTAAAGTAAATATTACTGCGGAATATCCGGGAGCAAACAATGAACTGTTAATTAAATCTGTAGTTATTCCACTGGAAAGAGGACTCAATGGTGTTCCGGGGATGAAGTATATGACTTCTGACGCCGGAAACGACGGAGAAGCCTCCATCCAGGTTGTATTTGATTTGGGAACTGATCCGAACGTTGCAGCAGTAAACGTTCAGAACCGGGTATCTTCAGTGGTTAACAAACTTCCTCCATTGGTTGTCCGAGAGGGGGTGAAGATCACCCGTGAAGAGCCTAACATGTTGATGTATATCAACCTGTATAGTGATGATCCCAAAGCTGACCAGAAGTTTCTGTTTAACTATGCGGACATCAATGTAATGTCTGAATTGAGAAGGGTAAGTGGAGTTGGTTTTGCCGATATCCTTGGAACCCGTGAATATGCAATGCGTGTCTGGCTAAAACCGGACAGATTAACGGCCTACAATATTTCAGCAGACGAAGTAATGGAAGCTTTGAATGAGCAGAGTTTAGAGGCTTCACCGGGGAAAACCGGAGAAAGTTCGGGAAAACGTTCTCAATCATTTGAATATATTCTAAAATATCCTGGTCGTTTTAATAGTGAAAAAGACTATGGAAACATTATCCTTAAGGCAAAGTCAGCCGGGGAGTTTGTAAGACTGAAAGATGTAGCCGATATTGAATTCGGAAGTTCAATGTATGATATTTATTCAACATTGAATGGTAAACCTTCCGCGGCAATCACAGTGAAGCAGTCTTATGGATCCAACGCAAGTGATGTTATTAAGAATGTAAAAAACCTGATGGCTGATCTTCAGAAAACTTCTTTTCCTAAAGGAATGCATTATGACATCAGTTATGACGTATCCAGGTTCCTGGATGCTTCGATTGAAAAAGTGGTTCATACCTTATTTGAAGCTTTTATCCTTGTGGCGATTGTGGTGTTTCTTTTCCTTGGTGATTGGCGTTCAACATTGATTCCGGCCTTAGCGGTTCCGGTGTCATTGGTAGGAACATTTGCCGTAATGTCTGCATTTGGGATCACATTGAATATGATTTCACTTTTTGCGCTTGTAATGGCGATCGGTGTAGTTGTGGATGATGCCATTGTGGTTATTGAAGCCGTCCACGCCAAAATGGAAGAAAAAAATCTTTCACCATTAAAAGCAACGGAAGAGGCGATGCATGAGATCAGTGGAGCGATTATAGCAATCACTTTGGTAATGGCGTCTGTATTTATTCCTATTGCATTCATGTCAGGACCTGTAGGTGTTTTCTATCGTCAGTTCTCTATTACGATGGCTTCTGCAATTATACTTTCAGGGGTTGTGGCATTGACACTGACTCCGGCTTTATGTGCTTTAATTTTAAAGAATAATCACGGAAAGGCAAAAAGAAGAACTCCGATTACGATATTCCTGGATAAATTTAATGGGTTATTTACTAAAGGAGCCGGGAAATATGAAAAGTTACTGAATAAGACCGTAACGAAAAAGATGTTTACGCTTCCTTTGTTGTTAGCTTTTTGTTTATGTACATTCTTTTTAAGCAATTCACTTCCATCAGGGTTTATTCCTAGTGAAGACCAGGGGATGATCTATGCTATTATTCAGACTCCTCCGGGATCTACTTTGGAAAGAACAAATCAGATAGCAAAAGAACTTTTAAGAGAATCGGAAGATATTGATGGAGTACAGTCTGTTTCTTCCCTTGCTGGTTATGAAATTCTAACAGAAGGAACAGGATCTAACTCCGGAACCTGTCTTATCAACCTCAAAAGCTGGGAAGATCGTAAAGAATCTGCCGCAGAAATCATTGAGAAACTAGAAGAAAAAGCCAAAAATATTCCGGGTGCCAATATTGAGTTTTTTCAACCGCCTTCTATTCCGGGATATGGTGCTGCCGGAGGTTTTGAGCTTCGTCTCTTAGATAAAGCGGGTAGCGGGGATTACCATAAAATGGAGCAAGTAAGTAATGACTTCGTTAAAGAGCTAAAAAAACGTCCTGAACTTGGATCAGCGTTTACCTTTTACTCGGCAAGTTTCCCGCAATATATGTTGAGGGTTGATAATGACCTGGCGGAGCAAAAAGGAGTGACTATTGCCAATGCAATGGATAATTTATCAACATTGATTGGTTCGAACTATGAAACCAGTTTTATTCGTTTTGACAGACCTTATAAGGTAATCGTTCAGGCAGGGCCGCAATATCGTGCATTACCAACTGATTTATTGAAGCTATATGTTAAAAACGATAAGGAGCAAATGGTTCCATATTCAGATTTCATGAGGCTTGAAAAAGTATATGGATTATCTGAGATTACAAGACATAATATGTATAATTCCTCAGAGGTAAGTGGAACCCCAGCACCGGGATACAGTAGTGGACAGGCGATCAAAGCCATTCAGGAGGTTGCAGATAAAACTCTACCGAGAGGATTTGGAATCGACTGGGCAGGTATCTCCAAAGATGAAGTAAGCCGTGGAAATGAAGCCATATTTATTTTTCTTGTATGTCTTGGATTTGTATATCTTATTCTTTCTGCACAATATGAAAGTTTCATTCTTCCTTTGCCGGTAATTCTTTCTCTTCCTACAGGGATATTTGGAGCATTTTTATGCCTGAAACTATTAGGGTTGGAAAATAACATCTATGCTCAGGTGGCAATGGTAATGCTTATTGGTCTCTTAGGGAAAAATGCCGTATTGATTGTGGAATTTGCCGTACAGAAAAAGGCAGAAGAAGGAATCTCTGTAGTGAAAGCTGCTATCGAGGGAGCAACAATCCGTTTCCGTCCTATCCTGATGACCTCATTTGCGTTTATTGCCGGATTGATTCCGTTGGTAATGGCAACGGGACCGGGAGCAGTCGGAAACAGAACAATCGGAACTGCAGCAGCAGGAGGAATGCTGATAGGGACCATTTTTGGATTAATGATTATTCCTGGATTATACTATATTTTCGGAACGATTGCTGAAAAGTCCAGGCTGGCAAGATATGAGGAAGAAAATCCTTTAACAGAACAAACTGAACCTTATGAACATGATGGAAAATTTGAAGACTAAATCAATACTTACAGCCATAGCATTATCCCTTGTTTTATCAAGTTGTAAAGCACCTATGGCGACTGTTATAAAAGACGAGGTAAAAGAAAATGTACCTCAGAACTTTGGAGAAAATGATCAGCAGGATGCTAATACCAACAGTGGGACAACTCCATGGAGGCAGTTTTTTACTGACCCAAATCTTGTAGTGCTGATTGAAACCGCCCTGAAAAATAATCAGGAGCTGATGATTACCTTACAGGAAATTGAAATCGCAAAAAGCGGAGTTCTTTACAAGAAAGGTAAATTGAGTCCTACAGTAGAGGCAAAACTGGGAGCGGGGTTGAAAAAATCCGGACGTTATACCAGTGAAGGAGCAGGAGATGCAACTACGGAGATTGAACCCGGAAGAGAAATGCCTGATCCACTGGGTAATTTTGAAGGAGGATTAATGGCAAACTGGGAGATTGATATCTGGAAAAAACTACGAACAGAAAAAGAATCTGCTGTAGCCCATTATCTGTCTACAGTAGAAGGAAAGAATTTTGTTCTTTCCAGCCTTATTGAAGAAGTGGCGGACAATTATTATGAATTGCTTTCACTTGACAACCAGTTGGATATTATTCAGCAGTACATCAAGCTGCAGGATAAGGCGTTGGAGATTTCTAAAATCCAGAAGGAGGCTGCTGCGGCAACAGAACTGGCTGTAAAGAAATTTGAAGCAGAATTGGCTAAGTCCAAGGCAACGGAATATACAATCCGACAACAGATCACTGAAAAGGAAAATGAGATAAATGCTCTTTTAGGAAGATTTCCACAGCCGATTGTAAGAACTAAGGAAAGCTTTATGTCTACAATTCCTCAGACCGTTTACACCGGTATTCCATCGCAATTATTAGCCAATCGCCCAGATATCAAACAGGCTGAATTGGAATTAAAATCTGCAAAACTGGATGTGGAAGCTGCGCGAAAAGAATTTTATCCTTCCCTTGAGATCTCTGCAGCGCTTGGACTGGAAGCTTTCAAACCTTCTTATCTGGTAAAAATGCCCGAGTCTATCGCTTATAATCTGGTAGGAGAAGTAGCAGGGCCTCTGATTAATAAAACTGCGATTAAAGCTAATTTCCAGACTGCTGATGCAAAACAGATACAAGCATTGTATGAATATGATAAAACTATTCTGAATGCATATCTGGATGTTGCTAATCTGATGTCGAAAGTTAAGAATATTGATCAGTATTATAAGCTGAAGTCTGAGGAAACCCATGCACTAGATCAATCTATTGATATTGCCAATCAATTGTTCAGAAATTCAAGAGCAGACTATCTTGAAGTATTATTAAATCAAAGAGATGCTTTAGATGCCAAAATGGAATTGGTAGAAGCAAAAGAAAAACAGCTGAGTACAGTTGTTGATATTTATAAGAGCTTAGGCGGAGGCTGGAAGTGATTATAAATCTTTAATGTTTTTTTAATAGAAGGGGGGCTGTCGTCAGACAGCCTCTTTTTTGTTTAAAATATCAATTAAATTTCCATTAAAAAGGGCCCTGTAATATGCCGGGCCCTTTGGAATTTACCTGCAATTTGCAACTAAATTATATATAAACATGGTTGTTAGTTCGTTGTAATCAACATTCAGGAATGCTTTCTTCCTGTTATGGTTGTGTTTTCCAGTGTGTTCCGTTTTTTACAGGAGGATCTGTTTTTGCAACCAGTTTTCCTTCTACCGTCTTTGATTGCTTGTCACTAGCAATTTTAAGCCCAGTGGCATTATTCTTTGCCATTTGAAAGTCGTTTTCATCATCCTGTCTGCAAGCTCCTAAAGTCATACAAACTGCCATAGCAATTATTAATGGAAAGGTTTTTAATGAGATAATCTTTTTCATAAAATTTCAGAGTTAAAAGGTTATCCCGGCCAGGTTTATCATTCAGAATTCTGAGTCCGAAATTATAGGCATAAAATGATAAAAAAAAGTACTTGTTGTCTCTATTCGGCAATTAAGACGTCCTAATTCATAAATAAGGACAATGTTAAATATTTGATTTTCAATTGTTTATTTAAATTTTTAATGTGTCGAAAACCAAGGGGATTAAATCATAATTGTTTAATAGGAATTAAATGATTTTATGTATTTTTGGTTTATAAATATGGTTTGTTAAATATTCGAAGTGATAAAAAAACTGCTTTTTATACTCGTCTTAGTAATTTTTAAATTATCCTTTTCTCAGGAAGGATACAGTGACTATTATAAACTCCGGTTGAAATACGAAAACTTCGAAGAAAATAACACTCAGGCGTTTCCATATATTCAACCTTATATTAATAAAGCTAAAAAGGAAAAGAATTTTGAAAAGCTTGTTCAGGGATATAAGGATGGAGTATTCTATTCCTCTTCCAACGAACAGAAGCTTATTTATGCAGACAGCACGGTATGGGCTGCTCAGCAATCCGGAGATAAAGATCTCATAAGTACTGCTTATCTAGAAAAAGGGGTTGTTTATTACTATCATTACAAAAGGTTCCAGGCAGCATTGAATGAATATCTGCTCGCTTACGAATATTCGAAGGATACGAAAAATGATTTCCTGAAATATCAGAATCTGTATCATATAGGTGTTGTAAAAAGTTATTTAGGATATTATGAGGAGGCCTCAAAATTATTTGAACAATGTATCGCCTATTACGGACCGAAATCAAAATCCGGATTGCATCCTAATGAAGTGTATAACAATAAAAAGGGTTATCTCAACAGCTTACATCAATTGATTATCTGCTACCGTAATTTACATAAGCCGGATCAGGCAGATAAGGCTATCCACACTGGATTACAGCAGGTAGGTGCCAATGGTGAATACTCGCAGGAGAAAGGCTATTTTCAGCTTGCAAAAGGAATATCGGAATTTGACAGAAAAGATTATATAACGGCTGTCGATGATTTGAAACAGTCGGTTTTTCCTATGAAGAAAAGCGGTGATTTTGCACGACTATCCGTAGGATATTTTTATATAGGGAAAAGTTTAGCCGGATTAAAAAAGGATACGGAATCTATTATGTATTTTAGGAAAGTTGATTCTATATTTCAAAAACATCAATTTATTCTTCCTGATCTTAGAGAAAATTATGAAATCCTGATCAAGCATTATAAGGAAGAAGGGAATCAAGGCGAGCAATTATATTTTACCGGTCAGCTTTTAAAAGCAGACAGTATTATTTCGAAGGATTTTATTTATTTGTCGAGTAAAATTCATAAAGAATTTGATACAAAGACTTTGCTTGAAGAAAAAAGTAAACTGGAGAAAGCCAATTCCTGGGGCAATATTATTATAGTAAGTTTAATTGTTCTGGCGATTATACTTTCCATCCTTCTTGTCATAAGATATAGAAGAGAAAAGGACATTCAGCAGAAATATATCCTTTTGGAGGAAAAATTCAGTTTACATCAAAATTCAGTACCTGAAAAATCATTGTTGAATATAGATGCTGAGGAAAAGAAAACCGGATTAGATGAAAATAAGGTAGAAGAGCTTCTCACCAAGCTGAAAATATTTGAAGCAAAAAAAGAATATACCCAAAAAGGTCTTACCATTCACAAACTGGCCGGGCAGTTGGGAACCAATTCAAATTATCTTTCTCAGGTGATCAATGATTGTAAAGGAGTTAATTTCAATAAATATCTAAGTGAGCTCCGGATCAATTACATAACAGCACTTCTATTTGAGAACAAAGAATATCTTAAGTACCGCATAGAAACTTTAGCAAAGGAGTGTGGTATCGCATCCAGACAGAATTTTTCAGATTTATTTTATGAAATTAATGGGATCCGGCCAACGGATTTTATCCGCAAAAGAAAACAGGAACTAGATAGTAAAAATAGTTTCTCGGCATTTAATCCTGCGTAAAAAAACATCTACTTCATATCCATATTCTGTTTTGAGTTTTTTTAATATGAATATCTTTATTATATTTATTGAAAAGCTATCACAAAACAAAAGATCATGAAAAAATTCCTTTTAGCAATTGCAGTCATTGTCGTGGTGATCGTTGCGGTATTGCTGATCAAGACATTTACGTATCCGTTTAAAAAAAATAATCTAAGTTCTGTTCCGGAAACAAAATGGGTTAAAAATGATTCTGCCATCCAAAGGTTCTCAGGTGGAATTAAAATACCTACAGTGTCAGCGGGTGATCTGGATGTTTTTGATTATGCTCCATTTGGACAATTCAAAGAATATTTGAAAAAATCATATCCTTTAGTCTATCAAAACACAGAAAACTATGAAGTTAATACCTATGGATTAGTTTTTAAATTAAAAGGAAGCAAACCTAATCTGGAACCTATCCTTTTTTTATCACACATGGATGTAGTGCCTCCGGGCGATGCTGATATCAAAAATAATGAACAAAATGTTTTCAGACCCGATGATAAAGCTTTACCCGCTGTGACCAAAGTAGCAGAAGATTGGGATTTTTCCCCTTTTTCCGGGGCGGTTGCGAATGGAAGAATTTATGGAAGAGGAGCGATCGATATGAAAGGAATGCTGTTTTCCCTGATGGAATCTCTTACCAATATGATTAAAAGCGGAACAGTTCCTCAACGCGATATTTATCTAGCTTTTGGGTTTGATGAAGAAGTAGGAGGACGAAAAGGAGCAAAACAGATCGCCGAGGATTTTAAGAAAAAAGGATTGACGTTTGATGCGGTTTACGATGAAGGTGGATTGATCCTGGAAAAAGGAGGGATTAAAGGAATAGATTCTGATGTTGCCGTAATCGGTTGTGCTGAAAAAGGATTTCTTTCTGCAAAAATAAAAGTGAAAGGATTGGGAGGACATTCCTCAATGCCACCTATGGAAAGTGCCATCGGTAAAGCTGCTGTTATCATGCAAAGATTGGAAAAAGATCAGATGAAGCCAACCATTACTCCTCTTATTAAAGAGTTTTTTGATAATATTGGTGGAACAATGCCATTTGCAAATAGATTGGCTATTTCTAATCAATGGCTTTTAAAATCCGTGTTGCTTTCACAGTTGGCTAAAAACAATTCCACCAATGCTTTGATACGCTCTACAACTGCTCTTACCATGATGAAAGGGAGTGACGGAACTAATGTACTTTCCCCCGAAGTTGAGTTTGTGGTTAATTTCAGATTACTTTCAGGCAATTCTGTAAAAGATATAAGAGATCATATCGCTATGGCGACCAAAGGTTTTGATGTAGAAGTGGAAGAGATTGACAATACCAGAGAGGCTTCTGCGATATCACCGACGAATGTTAGGGCATATAAAGTGATTGAACAGGGGATTAAGGAGGTTTATCCTAATTCTTTAATTACTCCTTATCTTACCATTGCCGGAACAGATGCTTATAAATATCAGATCGTAAGTAAAAATATTTACAGGTTTATGCCTATTAAGATTACTGATGCTGAAAAACAAAGCATTCATAGTACTAATGAGTATATCAGTATTGAAAATTACATGAAAATGATTCATTATTTTGAGTATATCATGAAGAATTATGATAAGTGATTCATACGTATTATAGCCTGATAGCCTGATAGCCTGTAATTGATCCCCCTTCATATTTAAATTTTCACTAAAAAAATATTAAACGTCAAGTTTTGACGCTTTACTGAAATAGCTTTGTCTTATCAAAATATAAAGCTATGGAATTGCCTTTTTATTTAAGCTATAAAGAGTTTGAAAATAATTATTACAATAATCTTGAAAAGTGGTTTGAAGAGCATCTGAATACCAGTGAAACTGATTTTTTGAAAAGTCTTGTGGATATGTATTGTCCGTATCTGTATTACAACTTCACTCATGACAGGATTCAGGCTGATGCATCTATTCAAATCAAAGATTGCTTTTTCCCATACCATGAAAAAATCGGCTTATCTTTTTGTACCAACTGTGAAAATGATACAGAGAAGAAGCATAAAAAGCAAATGAACCATGTATTTGAATGGAGAACAATAACAATGATGGAATATGCGCAACATATTCTTGATAAAATAAACCGGTATTTTGCTAAAAACGAGATCTCTCCTAAAGATAAAAATGTTCTAGATTATATTAACAGTCGTGAAATCATTACTTTTAAAGAGGGAGCGGGATATTGTGTGAATTACAATCAACATCAGAAAACTATTTCTTTTTTAAAGGCTTACCTTCCTTGCCATGGGCAAACTGTAAATATTGGAGTTTATCGTGATTTTATTTTTTCTGTTGTTCAGATCGCTCAATTTATTGATCGGAAATTAAGAGCTGTACAGGCTACCGAAATGACTATTTATAATAAGCTGAAATCAGATGCAAGATTCAAGGTACAGATGAGCCATCAGTTTCTTACCATGTGTAACTAATTATACAACCGACACCAAAACATTCATTATAACTCAATTATGGTTTGATTGGTATTTGATACTGATCAAACAAACAAATCCTGATTACATGATCAGGATTTTGTTTTTATTATTGGGTTATCTGTATAGGATGTTTTAATCTGAGAGAAAATTCCTGAAGGTAATATAGCCAGTTTTTACCGGAAGTAATTTCACCTGCTTTATCCCAGACAGCACCCGTATAAAAGGTAACGGCCTGATTGCTTTTTACATTAGTTTCCGAGCCCAGATGTTTATTCTTATCAATAATAAGGTTATTGCTGTTAGGGTATAGAATAGCGCTACCTACAGTTCCGTTTTTTGAGTTCTCAGGCCAGTAAGCAGCCAGCTGATTATCCTGGTCGATGATTTTTTGCCCCTTACCATCCCAATGAACAATACCGGTAAAAACAGGAAGGGTCTTTTTTCCTTTAAACTCATACCTAATGACAGATTTGTTAAGTTGTGAGCCTGCATCCAGACTGATCCTTTTGAGTGCGGAAATTTCATAGCCGTCAATTTTTACCTGGGGATAAGTGAGTTCAAATGTAAATCGAAGAGGACCTTCTTCAATGATTTTGTAGGAAGTATAATTTCCAAGATAGGCTAAATTATTATTTATGAAAGGAAGGACATCACCTGCTCCCAAAGTACTACCCACCTGAAAAAAGTCCAACCCATCTCCATTATCCTGATGGTAATTATTGAGTTGATACCATTGGTTGATAATCATTTTGTTGGTTCTTTTTGTCCAGGCGTCCATTCCCCAGCCGTTTTGTTCAGGAACTTTTTCCAGTTCTTTTCCATACATACGGAAGGCGATCTTATCGTTTTCCCATGCAAAATCTCCAAGACGTTCGGGTACAAATCTTCCGTACACTTTAGGCTCAAAATGCTGTAGTGAAGATTTATAAAATTCTATTTTTTTTATTTCGCCAGCCTTAAAGTCGCTTTGAATAAGCAGGTCGCCGTTGGCCAACCACTGATAGGGTAGCTCCTTTTTGGAAGATGCATCATTAATGGTAAAGTTTTGACCGGCGAGAACCCTGACTTTTTTTAAAGGAATTTCTACGGACTCCATATTTCGGGGAATCGTAAGACTGTTTTTTAGCTCTAATTTTAATAATATGGATTGTTGGGCATGCATGAAAGATACACAATGTATCATTACTAAGCCCCATAATGTTGATTTCATGAATTTCCGGTTTATTGTAAATACCAATCTTTATATCGTTTCAATGCTTCCAGAAAATAATAATCAGCATAGATTAACGGGACATCGATTTCTGAATGGAGTGGTAGCCCGCCTGTACTGTGCATGAGGAGAAAGCCACCATTCGTTCCGGCTTTTGCCTGATAATGATCTCCTGATAAGCTTACTATCATTTGCCGTGCATTGTTGATATAGTTTTTTCTTTCATCTGCTTTTACATACTGTCCTAATTCCAGTAAGGCAGATGCGATAATTGCAGCGGCAGACGCATCACGGGGAACTTCAGGAATTTTTGGATCATTGAAATCCCAAAAAGGAATCTTGTCCTCCGGTAAATTTGGATTATTCAGAATAAATTTTGCGATATGCCTGGCCTGGTCAAGATATGCTTTATTTTTAGTAAAGCGGTACATCATGGTATAGCCATATAAAGCCCACCCTTGACCTCTTGCCCAGGCAGAAGAATCTGAATAGCCCTGAAAGGTTTTTTTACCGAAAACTTCACCTGTATTGACATTGTAATCAATTACATGATATGAGCTGTAATCGGAACGAAAGTGATTTTTCATGGTTGTATTAGCATGGGCGATTGCAATCTCTTCTAACTTTTTATTACCTCCATTTTGGGCTGCCCAATTGAGCATTTCCAGGTTCATCATATTGTCAATAATAACGGGACCTTTAAAGTCTGCCATCTTATCCCAGGACAAAATAGCCTGCATTCCTGGCCGGAATCTTGTGGATAATGATTCCGCTGAAGTAAGAATGATATCTTTATATATAGGATTTTTAGTGATTCTGTATGCATTGCCGAAGCTGGTAAACATCATAAAGCCTAAATCATGATCTCGTGTAAATGTTTTATTAGGTTCGATCAGCTGCAATCTCTTTTCTGCTTCTTTTCTGATTTCAGGATCTCCTGTCTGTTCATAAATCATCCATAATGATCCGGGATAGAAGCCTGAACACCACCATGTAATATCTTTTGTGGTTACTTTATCAATAGACGCATTATAAGATTGAGGCATTTTATCCTGAGGTATGCTTTTCATTAGCTTCTTGTATTGCTTATCTGCGAGCTGAAATTCATTCTGAATTAGCTTAGACATTTGCTTGCTATTTTGTGCAAATACTAAACTGGTGATGGTCAGAAATAAGCCTGTTGTTATATTTTGTAAAATCATAGATTATGCATATTCGAAGTACAATTTAATTAAAATTTATAGAAAATATTTAAAATTCGCATTATGGATGATGTTTGAAAAATATTTTATAAGATTAATTGTGATGAAAATGATAAGTTATTTTATTTAGAATAATTTATAACTTATTTATTTTAAAAACATTTGATTTATTTTTTTAACTTTGAGTTAACGATAGTGGAATATTCTTATAAGAGTACAATTAGGCAGACAGATTAAGATTGTATCATGTTTTTTATCAGGTTATTAAAATTGAATTATTTATATCTAATCTTTTAAAACCAATCAAGTTATGAGAAAAACTATTTTATTTTACTGTTTATGCCTACCAATGCTTTATTTTTCACAGGTTGGTATCGGTACAACTAACCCTCAGGCAGTTTTACATGTTGACGGAGCTAAAGACAATGCTGCTACCGGTGCTCCAACTGCGGCTCAGGAAGCCAATGATTTTGTTGTAACCGCAACAGGAAATGTGGGAATAGGAAATGCAAACCCACAAAGATCACTGGACGTAGATGCCAAAAATCAAAGTCTTCGAGTTCGAAATCTGATCAGACAGGTACCCATGAGTTATGATATTTTAACAAGGGATATGGCTACAAGTGATGTTGTTGCAACATCTTATAGCTATACGGAGGCTGTAACAGTGGCAGCTGGAGCCAGTGCAACAGTGACAGTACCCTCTACGGTGAATATTGCTACTGGCCTTTTCATTGTAAAATCTACAAATGGATGTGCAAGAGCTATGATTACAACCTTTGTATATAATGGCTTGTCTCTCGGATATGTATCAGGAGTAGCAAGAGATAAAATTGGAAATCCCACTATTGCTCCGATTGCTCCTTCTGCCAATACTTCAGGAACATGGAGTGTCGTATTTCCCAATGTAACCAATTGTGCTGATGGAGGCACGGGAACGCAGTTCGATTTCACTGTTATGAAAGCAACAACTGATTCGTACACTATAACCAATAATGGAAATGTATCCAAAACATACCAATTAACGGTTAGCCGTTTATAAGATAAGCATGCACAGAATAATAAAAAAAACATTGAATTTCAATGTTTTTTTATTTTAAAAGATAACCAAGCTTTCGGTTCGGCATTCACAAGAGTTTTTAACTTTTTGCTCTTTATTTTGAGTAAACTATTTTTACTAATCTTTTTAGGCTAAATAAATTTGGCTTGTTTTATGTAATATATACTACAGTTTAAAAAAATAAAAAAAATGAAAAAGAAACTATTTGGCTTATTAGCATTTGTGTTGTTCACTACAGCTATTAATGCCCAAGAGACTGTAAAAAAAGAAGTTAAAAATGTAGGTAAAGCCATTGAGAAAGGAGCAAAAGCAACTGGAGAGGGTGTGAAAGATGGTGCTAATTGGGTAGGTAAAACAGCGACCAAAGGTGCAAAAGCTACTAAAAAAGGAGTTAAAAAAGGTACAAAATGGGTTGGTAAAACAGCCACGAAGGGAGCTGATGCGGTTTCAGATGGTTATAAAGATGTGAAAGCAGATTTAAAGAAATAATTTTTTCAGGAAAAATAAGAAAAAACGACTTCAGTAATGATAGTCGTTTTTTTATGATCTATATCTTTTGAATTAATTCTCTTTATTAGGGGCGTGTAGTTGTTGGTTCATCCGGATTAATATTTTATTTTAGACTAGAAATTATTACAAAAAAGGAGCCTTTCAATTGAAAGACTCCAATCCAGTATTTAAAAAAATTTTAAAAAGTGTTTTTTGCGTAAAAGCTTCCCGGGGCAGGGAAGCTAATTTAACTTGATGAAATTTATCAGTTGGAAAACTAATATTCGAATATACTAATTGTGAACAAGCTTTTTTATGATCGTGATCATAATAATAGGTGTATTTTGATAGTAATATCTGTTGTGTAAAAATTATGTAAAAACGAAGTAGTAAGTACCTGTTTTGTATATATAAAGCTCTGAAAATAAAAATATAGAAAAATAGTGATGCTGTATAAAAAAAATAACGTACTGATTTTCAGTACGTTATTTTGCAGAAAGGAAGGGATTCGAACCCTCGATACAGTTACCCGTATACTACCTTTCCAGGGTAGCTCCTTCAACCACTCGGACACCTTTCTGTTTGAGATTGCAAAAGTAATGTATTTTCTTGAATTTACAAATAATTAAAGCAATTAGTCTGTAATTTCTCCACATAAACTCTTTGAAAAGTTTTCTGCAAAGCTTCCCTGATATTTAGGATTGCCGACTAAATGCATCGCTTTTGTTATTGCAGTTTCTGCGGTCATATCTTTTCCGCTTATGGCACCAATCCTCGAGAAAATATTGCTGTTTTCGTATTTTCCAAACGAGATTCCTCCTGAAATACACTGACTTACTACTACGATTTCAGTTCCGTTATTTCGGATTTCCTCAAGTGTCTGTTGTGTTTTTTCGCTGCTGAAAATAGTTCCGGAACCAAAAACCTGAAGGATAAGGACTTTCATTTTGGGAATTTCCTTGAAATGGCTTAAGTGCATTCCCGGAAAAATTCTCCAGAATAAAATATCCTCGGAAATATGATCATCAACGTGAAATTCCACATCCTGATCACATCGGTGAAGGTTATCTTTGATGATATTAAGGTGAACCCCGGATTGACCCAGAATAGGGTAGTTCGGACTTGCGTATGCATCAAAATATTCTGCGGAATATTTTAATGTCCTGTTTCCTCTCAATAGTTTATACTCAAAATAGATGGCAACTTCCTGAATAACAGGTTCGTTGTTTTCATATAAACTGGCGTAATATAAACTTGTAAGCAGATTTTCTTTAGCGTCGGTTCTGAGATCTCCAATAGGAAGTTGTGAACCGGTAAAAATAACCGGTTTTCTCAGTCCTTTCAACATAAAACTTAGTGCAGAAGCCGTATAAGACATGGTATCGGTTCCGTGAAGAACCAGAAAGCCATCATAATGATCATAATTTTTATGAATATAATGCGCAATGATTTTCCATTCTTCCGGTCCCATATCTGAAGAGTCCAGAGGTTTTGCAAAAGGATGGACGAAAACTTCACATTCCATAAGTTTCATTTCCGGCATTTTCTCAAAGATATTTCCGAAATCAAATGCCCTAAGGCTTCCGGTTTCATAATCTTTTTCCATTCCAATAGTTCCACCAGTGTATATCAACAGGACTTTTCGTTTCATGTATTACTTTTTATTAAGAAGTTGAACCTTGTGCAGGTTTATAAACTCAAAATTACGTTAATTTGCAAAGATTTGAAAATGAATGAAACGCTTCATGATAAATTTTATAAAATCATTTTATAATGAGTTGCGTTCCATCTTGTTATTAAAAAGAAATCGAATGCAGATGAAAGATTTAGCACAAACTTTTGAATATTTAAAACAATTTTTAACGGATGAGAGATTAAGGAAGATCGAACATTTTTCCCAGGAGAGTTCTGATTTTGTGCTTCCCGTAATGGAAGATATTTATCAGTTCAGAAATGCAGCAGCCATTGTTAGGTCTGTGGAAGCTTGTGGATTTCATAAAGTGGTAGCTATGGAAGAAGAAAATGTTTTTAATCCCAATCTTACCGTTACAAAAGGTGCTGAAACATGGGTTGAAGTAAAGAAAATGGCTAAAGATATTTCGTCACTTCAGGAAATTAAAAATGAAGGTTACAAAATTTTAGCCGTTTCACCGGAAAAAAATGCTGTGATGCTTCCTGATTACCACATTACGAAGCCTATTGCCCTGGTATTCGGAACTGAGCTGGAAGGTGTGTCAGAAGAAGTTCTTGACTTTGCAGATGAAACACTGGCTATTCCCATGTATGGCTTTACAAAGAGTTTTAATGTTTCCGTTGCTGCAGGAATCTGTATGTATGAATTAAAACAAAAACTTCTCAGATCAGGAATAGAATACAAACTCAATGAAGAGAAACTTCTGAAAATGAAAATACGATGGGCTGTGAATTCTATAAGAAGCGGCCATGAAATCCTCGAACATTACTTAAAAACATAATTCCCATTGTTAATCTGATGAAAAAATATACCCTACATTTATTTATCTTTTCTTTTGTAATGTCCCTTATCAGTTTAGTTATCATGGAAAAAGGGTATAAAGAATTATATCCGTTTTTCAGTTGGAAGCTTTTTACAGTGCCTAGCGGAGGAGAGGCTACGGAAGACCAATATAAACTCTATGGAATCTCCGATAGTGATACCATTAGAATTGTAAATAAATCCGTCCGCAGCTATGATGCCAATGACAAAGCTGTAATCGTGGGAACCTATGGTAAAAGAATAGAAGATAATGTGAACAAGGAAGAAAATAAGAGGAAGCTACTGATTTTCGCAAAAGATACTGAACCTCAATATAAAGGTTATCTTCTTTATAAAGAGACTTATCGTCCGAAGGAAATAGGAGAAGCAAAGATGAATATCAACAAAAAACTGATTGTAAAACTGTGATGAACTATCCTCAGATTACTGTATTCAATTATAAGGTTGCCTACTACATGGTAAGGTTTTTCGGATTGTACTGGCTGGTAGCACAGTATCTGGAATTTATCAGATTGAAAGAAAGACCTGCGGCAATCTATGAACCTGTTTTTCAGCTTGAAAAGCTTATCTTTCCTGAATTTCCGGGGACATTTGTTTTTGCCGGACTTTTGATCGTCTGTGCTGCTCTTTTGATTATTACGGTTTTCAGATCATCTTATCTTCTTAATTTTTTTATTTTTCTGTTAGTCGCTATTATTAATCTCCCTATTGCGGCCAACTTTGGAGTCCATCACGATGGGCACATCATCGTTCTGGGATTTTTTCTTAGTATTTTTTTACTCCCAAAGGAATTAGAAGACAAGGATTATAAACTTGTACAATACTTTTATTTGGGAATACTAATGACCTATACCCTTGCGGGAATGAGTAAAATCCTGGGTACGGTAAAGAATTTGATTAAAAATACGGATAAGCTCACCTGGGTTAGCAAAGATGCTGCAAAGCTTAATACCTATGATAATTATTGGATGGCAGATATGCAAATACCTCCTGTATTTAAAAGTATTTATGCCTATGATCATATTTGGATTGTAATAACTGTATTAGGAATTTTGATGCAATTTCTTTGTTTTCTTGGGGGTTTTAATCGGAAACTGCTTACCTTCTTTTTAATATTCCTTTATATTTTTCATGTTTACACAGCTATATTTGTTTTAGCTGAATTTGAAAATGCAAATTATTTCCTGATTGTCATCTTTTTCCCTTATCATCTTTTGAGACCTCTGTTTAGAAAAAAATATTTGGTTGCTTAAAAAGGATAAGCTTGTAATGTTATGCAGCTATTTTAGATGAAGGTAATTCCATGATGCGACAAATATGCCTGCTGTTTCGGTTCTGAGTCTTTGATTTCCAAGGGACACGGCTTTTACTTTTTGATCTGCAAGAGTTTGAATTTCCTTTTCAGAAAAATCACCCTCAGGACCAATAAGAAAAGTGAAATGGTCCAGTGTGGGAATTTGATTAAGCTCAATTCTCTCCAGGTTTTCATGGCAATGAGCAACAAAAGTACTTTCAGGGGATATACCTTTTATAAAATCTGAAAACTTTACGGGATCATGAATGACAGGAAAGTGAAATCTCAGACTTTGTTTTGAAGCTGCAATAGCTTGTTTTCTTATCTTATCAATGTTGATATTTTTACGTTCTGTCTTTTCAGTTATTAAAAAACTGATTTCGGAAATGCCCATTTCTACAGCTTTTTCTACAAAAAACTCTATCCGGTCAATATTTTTGGTAGGAGCAATCGCGATATGGAGTTTAGGATTGAAATCCGGAAGTCCGGTTTTGATGTCGGACAACTCCAAAAGAGCTTTTTTACCTTCCAAAATCAATTTTCCAAAGGCAAGATTTCCATTTCCATCTGTTACATGGACTTCCTCTCCGTTTTTCATGCGAAGAACTTTTACAATATGTTGTTGTTCCTCATCATGTATTGTTACGGTATTGTTTTCTATATGTCCGTGAAATAATTTCATAAGTTGATAGCTTTTGATCGCTGAATTGTTAATTAGGGCTAAGATTCATTATGGATGGACTTCTTTAATGAATTAATTTGATTAGAAATGAATTCCGACTGACCTCTTAAATGAAGGTAGTCTTCATAATTTAAAAGTTGCAGATCGTGCGAAAGAATTAAAAAATTAATTACTTCTATTGTTGAGCCAAAAGCGGTATCTAAAAAACGGGATTTATCTTTCTTTGATTTTCTTAACACCCCTTCTGCTATATGAGCCGTAATGTTTACACTTGCTTTTCGGATTTGATCGGTGATTCCAAACCTCTCACTTTCTGGGAAAGATTGAGTTGCAATATAAATTTCCTTAACCAATTGCCGGGCATTTTGCCAGACTTCTAATTTTTCAAAGTAAAACTGATCCATCTTTTACGATTTTCAAATTTGCAACTTTACAATTTAGCAAAAAATTACAAATCATATTTCGATGTTGCACTCGTTCTCAAATCTGTAAATTCTCCTCTTTCGAACTTGAGTTGTGCTACCATAGCGATCATGGCTGCATTGTCCGTTGTGTATTCAAATTTTGGAATGTAGATGTTCCACCCAAGTTTTTGATGGTTGTCTTGCATTACTTTTCTTAATTCTGAGTTGGCTGATACACCGCCGGCAATGGCTACTTCAGTGATGTTAAGTTCTTTTGCGGCTTTTTCAAGCTTGTTCATTAATATCTCAATGATGGCTTTCTGTACGGAAGCACATAGATCGTTGAGGTTTTCCTTTATAAAGTCAGGATTCTTTTTTACCTCTTTCTGGATAAAGTAGAGTACTGAAGTTTTTATCCCGCTGAAGGAATAATCGTAATTTTCCAGTTTGGGTTTGTTGAATTTGAATGCGTCGGGATTTCCTTCTCTCGCTAATTTGTCGATAATAGGACCTGCAGGATAATCAAGATCAAATATTTTTCCGATTTTATCAAATGCTTCTCCCGCTGCATCGTCTGTGGTTTTACCAATAATCTCCATATCGAAATAGTCTTTTACCAAAACGATCATGGTGTGTCCTCCACTCACCGTAAGGCATAAAAAAGGGAATTTTGGCGGCATAGGATTTGCATCGTCAATAAAATGCGCTAAAATGTGAGCCTGGAGATGGTTTACCTCGATCAATGGGACATCTAAACTCATAGCCAGGGATTTAGCAAAAGACGTCCCCACAAGAAGAGAACCTAAAAGTCCTGGTCCGCGTGTAAATCCTATAGCAGAGATCGCATTTTGTTGTATATTTGCTTTGGTGAGAGATTTTTCAACAACGGGAATGATGTTTTGCTGATGGGCCCTTGAGGCCAGCTCAGGAACAACGCCTCCATATTCTTTGTGAATAGCCTGATTGGCAGCAATATTAGAAAGAATAGTGTTCCCTTTGATGATAGCTGCTGATGTGTCGTCACAAGACGACTCGATACCTAAAATTATAGACTCGCTCATAATAATGGCAAAGTTAGAGAATAATAACGAAAATGAGAATAAAAAATCTGTAACTGAAAACTTAAGTGATCAGGTACAAAAGACTGTAGAAAATGTTGAGGAAAAAGTAAAAGAAACGGTAAAAGAAGCCTCTGAACTTGCTTCCGATGCTGTTCATCATCCGGTGGAAACTGTTCAGGAATTTGGGAAACAGGCCGCTAAAGATGTTACCAACTATTCATGGTGGGCGAGACTTTTACTTATTTTATTCTGGTTGGTCGTTTCTGTTGTTGTTGCTATTGTCATTATTATTAATCTTCCTGTTACCAAACAATGGGCTGCAGATCAGGCGTTGCAGATTGTCAATAAGGATTTTAAAGCAGATATGTCCACTGAAAGTGTGGAAGTAAATTATTTTGGAAATGTTACCATCAAAGGATTAAAAGTTAAAGATTATAAAGGATTAGAGTTTATTAAGGCACGTGAGTTCCGGGCAAATTCGGACTGGTTATCGCTGGCAGCAGGGGCTATTTCCGGGAAAAGCAACTCTTTGAGCTTTAATTCCCTTACGATGATTAATGCCGATGTTAAAGTAATTACATATAAAGGAGATAGCATTTCAAATTTTATTCGTTTTACCCAATTATTTGATAACGGTAAGAAAAGGGATCCGAAAAAGCCGGCTTTTGAATTGAATTCTCGCATACAAATCATTGACTCTAAAGTTTCTATCGTTAACCAAAACTCTCCGGGAGAAGCAGGGAAGTGGCTTACTGCGACTAAATTCAACCTGAAGGCTCCTAATCTTAAAGTGAGTGGACCTGATGTTTCTGCGTTGATCAATAATATGTCCTTCGTTACAACACGATGGGGAAAATCTCATTTTGTGGACACCTTCTCGACGGAATTATCTTTAACCCATAAACATCTTTCTCTTAAAGATTTAACGATAAATACAGATCATACCCTTTTGCAGGGAGATATTAAATTTAACCTCAATAACGGATCTTGGGCGGATTTTGCAGACCGGGTACGATGGGACATGAATCTTAAACAGGGAAGCCAGTTGAGCGGATATGATATCAGTTATTTTGTCACCAACTGGGATAATTTTAAACCTTTCAATGTCTCCGGGAAAATGAATGGCCCGCTGAATAAATTTTATCTTGAAAATTTCCTTATCAGAAACCCTGACGTCAATATAGCAACGCAGACGATGAAGGTCAATAACCTTCTGAAAGGAAACTTCCAGATCGAAACCAACAATCTTTCTACTGATTTTACCTACGTGGATCTAAAGGCCATGATGCCTTCATTCATTTCAAAAAAGATGAAGAATTTTGCAGATGATTTCGGAAGGCTGAAGTATAACGGAGCGGCAAGAGTAAACCCTGATCAAATCTTTATTCCGAACGGAAATCTGATGACCGGAATCGGACAGGCCAGGATTACAAAACTTACTTTGTCCGGCTATAGTACAGCTATGCCAAAATATGCAGGATATGTAGAAGCAACAGATCTGAATGTTTCCGTAATTACAAAAAATAAGGCTGTGGGTTTAATTTCCGGGAAATTTGATATTACCGGACAAAGCTTTGATGTTAATACCATGAGGTTGACCACAAAATCTCAGATTTCGAAGGTTGAGATCATGAATAAGGAAATTAATAACCTCTATCTGGATGGCTTACTGGATCACAAGAAGTATAACGGAACCATTACTGTCAATGATGAGCAGGCTAAGGCTACTGTAAAAGGTCTTATTGACTTCAGCACTTCGCGAATCGCTATGGATGTAAATGCTGATGTGAACTACCTGAACATGAATTATTTTACAGATAAGCCCGGAAGTCAGGTGGTAAGCGGACAGGTAATTGGAAAAATGTCCATGGCCACCATTAATGACCTGGCGATGGATGTAGAGGCTAATAACATTAATTTTGCTACAGCAACGCAAAAATATATCATTCCCAATGCTAAACTCAAAACATTTATAGAATCGGGTAGCAGGATTATTTCCGTTGATGCTCCGGGAGCTGTAAATGGAAAAATATCAGGGAAGTATAACCTGGCTGATCTTACCGGAATGGTAGAAAACGGATTGGGGAAAATCCTGGTAGGGCCGCCACCCAGAAAGTTGTATCGCGGACAAAATTTTGCCATGAATTTTGATGTTCAGCAAGGATTGGTAAGCTATTTCCTGCCGGATCTTAAGTTGCCTCAAGGTGCTGTAGTAGAAGGGGAATATGATGGAAATGCCAACAATCTTAGGTTGAATGTAGATGCTTCCTCCCTAAAGTATATAATGACCAAAGAAGCGGAGGTTACAGAAGCCGATAAGGCATTGGCAGAAGCTAATCCTGCTTATAAAATAAACGAGAGAGGAAATATTACCAGAGACAGTGCTTTAGTGGATAGTGTAATGGTAAGAATAAATACGGCTAACCTGGATGAACAATTGTACGCTAAAATAAATAAGGTACAATACAATAATAATATCCTTAAAGACATCACGCTTAGTGGTAAAAATGAAAACAATTCCATATTACATTTAGCAACCAAATTTAAACATGGCAGTCCGGCAGATGAACTGGATGATAATCTTAAAGAATATGCGATTAACGTTAATCAATCTACCAATGCCGGAGGTGATTTTGTTTTTAAATTTGATCCTACTGAAGTAAAATTCAATGATGTAACCTGGGCCATAGATACAAGTCCTGAATTGAATCACTCAATTACTTACAGGAAGAAGACCAGTGACTTTGAAATCAGTAATTTGAAAATATATTCGGATAAAAGTGTTCTGTTTATTAAAGAATCTACCTTCAAATCTGCTAAAGATTTTTATGTAGATGCAGATATCAATGATTTTGCCATTGAAAAGCTTCTGGAAATGCAGTCTGGTGGGAATTCCATGGACATCAAAGGGCTGGCAAACGGAAGTGTGAAAATAAGGATGGATAAGAGCACCTTACAACCTTTGGTGGATTTAACGGTTGATGATATCAAGATGAACGGAACGGATATGGGAGATCTTACCATCTCTGCAACCAATGGCTTCTCGCTTAATGTTTACGATATTGATGTAAAAGTAACATCAGCAGGAGTGCTGGGAAATAATAATTTGAATCTTACCGGAACTGTAAATAACAACACTGCTTCTCCAACGATTGATCTGGTAGCGGAAATGAGGGATTTTAATATTTCATTTGCTCAGCAGTTTGTGCAGTCTATCTTCGGAAACCTTAGAGGTAAGGCAACAGGGGACCTTAAAATAAACGGTACCTTAAAGAATCTTGACTACAGTGGTGATATAGCTTTAAAAGATTTTGGATTAAAACTTTTGTTTACAGGAGTAGACTATTCGTTTGACGATACAGTCATTCCACTATCAAAAGGATTGGCAATTTTAAATAATATTGAAGTTCATGACGGGCGATCCAATTCTAAAGGTAATATTTCGGGGGCAATTCAGTTTGAAACCCTTTCTTCAATGGGAGTCAACCTTGTAATGAGGGCTGATAATCTTTTAGTCCTGAACAGCACTCAAAAAGATCTAGATCTTTTCTGGGGTAGAGTATATGGACAAGGGGATCTCTATATTGACGGTCCTGTGTCTGGTCTCAGTATATCCACGCCAAATATGAAGGCTCTTAGCGGAAGTACATTTACCTTTAACTCAGGTTCAACTTCCAATGTTGAGGAGTTCAAAATGCTGAGGTTCCTAAAAGAAGGAAAAGACGGATTGGTAACTCTTGAAGAAAAGAAAAAGACGGGAGCCAATATGAATATAGACTTTTCTCTTGATGTAGATAAGGGAACGACTGTAAATGTATTGGTAGGAGATGATGTAGGTAATATTACGGTAAAAGGGGAGGCTCAAAACTTAAAATTCCTCATGAACAGACAAGGGGCTATTGCAATGGGAGGAACTTATAAGGTAGAAAATGGTACTTTCGTTTCAAAAGCTATTCTTAATAAAACATTCCAGATAGAAAAAGGAAGCAGTATCCGTTGGGATGGTGATGCAATGAGGCCTGCACTTAATATTACGGCGAATTATGTAAGGATGGTTTCAAATGCAGGGCAATATTTGAATATGGGTAGCCTTCAGCCAATCAGTATCTTATTACAGGCAAATATTACACAGTCATTGACGGATCCTAAAATTGACCTCGATGTTTCTGCTTTGGACGTTTCCAGCCAGGTAAAAGAAACCTTAGCTGCAAAAATGAGCCAGGAGGGAGAAAAAGTATTGCAGTTCGGATCTATATTGCTATTGAATAGTTTTAATATTTCAAATACCGGAGGTGTGGGTGTAGATGTTGCCGGTGTAGCGGAATCATCCGGGTATAATATGCTTTTAAAGCAATTGGGATCTGTTCTTAATACAATGAGTAACGAATTTCAGATTGACCTGAATTATGTAAAAGGAGACCAGAACTCCAATACAGGAGACCGGGCGAACGCCGGTGTAAGCTTTGCACTTTCTCCAAGGATTAAAGTGAAGACAGGTTTAGGTATTCCTTTAACAAAAACAGAGAGTACGGAAGCTAATTATCTCTCCGGAGAGGGATCTATTGAATACGATATTTCTAAGAAAAATGACGGAAGTTTAGTTTTAAGAGGTTACTCTAAACCTACGAATATCGGAATGGGTGTGGTAGGTGCAGGCACTAACGGATCTGCAAATCAAGCCTATGGAGGCGGTGTTGTGTGGAGTAAAAGCTTCAATTCTTTGTTTAAAAGAAAGAAAAAAGACAAAAAACCTGTAGAGACTGGAAAAGAAATAAAAACAGATTCCCTAAAAGCAATGGGTAAATAATTTGAATATTTTAATGATTTTTATCATCCGTGTTAATTATTGTTAATTATTGTTATAATTTTTTTAGTTAAATTATTTTTTATAGATTTGCAAAAAATACATAGATTTTTTAAAAAAATTGTAATTTAACTAATATGAACTATCAACTGGACGAAATAGACAAAAAGATTCTTGATTTCTTAGTAGAAAACACAAGAATGCCTTTTACTGAAATTGCTAAACAGATGGATGTGTCTGCGGGTACAATTCACGTAAGAGTGAAAAAAATGGAAGATGCAGGTATTATTTTGGGATCATCCCTTAATATCGATTATGGTAAGTTGGATTATCACTTTACTGCTTTTATCGGAATTCTTTTAACTAAATCAAACCGTACTCAGGAAGTTTTAAAAGAGTTATCAACTCTTCCAAACGTAATCGAGGCGAGTGTGATCTCTGGAAAATATAATATTTTCTGTAAAGTAAGAGCGAAGAATACTGAAGACGCGAAAAGAATTATCTATCAGATAGACGATATTCAGGATGTTATGAGAACAGAAAGTATGATTTCCATGGAAGAATACTTAAGTGATAAAAATAGACTAATCAACGCTATTTCTATTTAATCAAATTCTAAACGAATAATTATAGAAGAACTTATGATATGATTCATAAGTTCTTTATTTTTGTACCTATGGAAGAATACAGTTACTTTGATGAGGACCCAAAGAAGGGATGGGGTTTTATTTTAGCATTTGCATCTTTAATGTTATTTACAATCATGGGATTGGGGATAGATGTAGATGAATACCTGCAGCATGAATACCTTAATATTCCCAGATGGTATTTTTATGTCATCTTTTCTATAGACATTCTTATGATGATAAGTCTAATACTGATGTTTTTTTACAGGAAGATAGGCATATTTACTTTTCCTGCTTTGCTGGTTCTGCATTTTTTTATGCACAACTATTATCTTTCAACATTCCTGTACACGGATGTTACCAATCTTTTCCTCTTCACAGGATTTGGGATGCTTGCAATAATTCCTAAATGGAAATTTTTCAAATAAAAATAAGAAGCCTTCGTAATGAAGGTTTTTTTATTTGAAAATTAACAGACAGACCTGTCTGTATGTTATTATTTTTTTCTACCTTTGTTTCAATAATATATTGATTTATGATATCTCCAAAAGAAAGGATCGTAGCAACGACAATGAAATTATTTTCCACCCAGGGATACAACTCTACAGGGATCAATCAGATTATTTCAGAAGCGAGTGTAGCCAAAGCGAGTTTTTATCAGTATTTTAAGTCCAAAGAAGATTTGTGCGTTGAGTTTTTGAATACCAGGCATACTTACTGGTTCAGTGAGCTTGAAACCTTTACGGCGGGGAAAAGAGGTGCTAAATCGAAAGTAATGGCTGCTTTTGACTTCCTGATTGACATGAATCGAAAAGAGAATTTCAGAGGCTGCAGCTTTCTCAATATCTTATCTGAAATTCCAACTGATAATACCAAGATTCTTAATGTAATTCAACATCATAAAACAGATCTTCGTAATTACTTTATGAAAATAGTGGATGATGCTGAAATCAGTGATCATGTTTACATGCTTTTTGAGAGCAGTATTATAGAAAGCCAGTTGTTTAGATCCAATGAACTGATAGAAAAATCAAAAAAGATAATCACCAATTTAATACCATAAAAATGGAACAGAAACACCCACTTCCACCTTTTACCCTTGAAACGGCAAAAGAAAAAATCCAGTTAGCAGAAGATGCCTGGAACAGTCAGGATCCTGAAAGGGTATCTAAAGCGTATACTCAAGACAGTGAATGGAGAAACAGAGACCAGTTTGTGAACGGGAGAGAAGAGATCATTGAATTTCTCCGTCATAAATGGGAAAAAGAGCTTAATTATAGGCTTAAGAAAGAATACTGGGCACATACCGATAATCGTATAGCCGTACGTTTTGAATATGAATATCAGACAAAAAATGGAGAGTGGTTCAGAGCCTATGGAAATGAGAACTGGGAGTTTGATGAAAACGGACTTATGAAAAAGAGATATGCCAGCATCAATGATTTAGCGATTAAGGAAGAAGAACGGAAATTTAAATAACAGCAGAACACGCTTCTGTAAAAAAATAAAAGCATCCCAGATGGGATGCTTTTATGTATATAAAACTTGTCAGAGAAATTATTTCTCTAAAATTCTTTTTACGGCTTCTTTTACAGCAGCAGCATCAATCTTGTATTTCTTCATCAATTCAGCAGGAGTAGCAGACTCTCCGAAAGTGTCATTTACTGCCACAAATTCTTGTCTTGTTGGTCTTTTTCTCGCCAACATTCCCGCAACTGACTCTCCTAAACCTCCTAAATAATTGTGCTCTTCAGCAGTTACTATTTTGCCGGTTTTTTCAACTGATTTTAAGATGATTTCCTCATCAAGCGGCTTAATAGTGTGGATATTGATCACCTCACAAGAGATACCTTCTTTTTCAAGCTCATCTGCAGCTACAAGAGACTCCCAAACAAGATGTCCGGTTGCCACGATTGTTACATCTGTTCCTTCCTGCAACATAATTCCTTTTCCGATTTCGAAAGGCATATCTTCAGGAATGAATACTGGAACGGTAGGTCTTCCAAATCTTAAGTATACAGGACCCTCAAAATCAGCGATAGCAATAGTAGCTGCTTTTGTCTGGTTGTAATCACACGGATTGATTACCGTCATTCCAGGAAGCATTTTCATCATACCAATGTCTTCAAGAACCTGGTGCGTAGCCCCGTCTTCTCCTAATGTAAGCCCGGCATGTGAAGCACAGATTTTTACATTTTTTCCTGAATAGGCAACAGATTGACGGATCTGGTCATATACTCTGGAAGTAGAGAAATTGGCAAACGTTCCGGTAAAAGGAATTTTTCCTGTAATACTAAGACCTGCAGCAATACCGATCATATTGGCCTCAGCAATTCCTACCTGGAAAAATCTTTCCGGTGCCTTTTCAATGAATTTCTCCATTTTTAAAGATCCGATAAGGTCTGCACAAAGTGCTACTACATTTGGATTTTTATCTGCAAGCTCAGCTAATCCGGCTCCGAATCCTGAACGTGTGTCCTTTTTTTCTGTATATGTATATTTCATTTTTATTTTTTTAATCTAGAGTTTTTAAATAATTATTTAATTTCTTTTTATCAGATTGATCAAGTTTTTCCTGAATAGTATTAAGATATAGAACTTCTCGCCTTATTTCATCCAAAGTAAGTTTGATACCTACATTGTGTCCTGTCGATTGTGTAAGATACATATCACACATCTGACCCACATAATTTCTCAAATGTCCTTTTACTTCTTTAAGCTTAAAGGTTGGAAGATCTTTTTCTAAATTTTTACAATGCTTAGGCAGTCCTTTCCAAAGAGTTTCAGCCGGAATGTTTGCAATAGCCAAGCTTCCGTCTTCATCCTGGTTCTCCTTATATGAAGAAACATAGTCGGGAATATAATAATAAGTCTCATCAGCATATGGAACTGCGGCTGTAGCAGCAGAATCAGCTACGATAGCGGTAGAATCAGTTGTTGCATATACGGAATCAGCCTTTGCATATTCTTCTTCCTGCTTTTTATAGGCAATCATCAGAGAGTCCTGTTTTCTTTGTCTGTCCATCATTGCTTTTCTATGATCAAAAAATACCTGATCTTGAGAATCTTTTACCGATTCCAGTACAAAGTATTCTTTATCATACGTTTTTTCAGGACCCACTTTTAAAATAAGGCCTTTCAGGCCGGAGCTCTTCATTTTTACGCCCGGAAGATACTGATTCAAAAGTCCGTTAAATACAGACATGTTATTGATAGACGATTGATCATCAATACACAATTTTAAATCTTCATTTTCCTTTTTCGTTCCATCTTTTGAACGGTAGTTGACCAGATAATGTGAGCAGGGCATTCCCAGAATAGTTTCTTTTGTATCCAGTTTTCTGGCTTCCAAAGTATACTCTTCCTTTTCTCCATAATCATAGCCACTGTACCCCAAATACATCAAAGCACTCAAACCTGAACCGGTAAGCCGGCTGTTCATTTCTAATGAAACCGTGCTTGTTCCCAATGCGTCGGTATAATAATACATGGGAATCTCTTTAATGTTCAGACGGGTGAGAAATTCATTATTCTTACTTGCATACATCTTTAGGGTAGGTAAAGAAGCTTTCTTATCAATCATTTGATAATTAAACACTTTAGAGAAAGAAATTTTCTTCTCTTGAGCGACTCCTAAAATAAAGCTTGTAAGCAAGCAGATTATGATGAATTTTTTCATGGAATACTTGATAATTGTGACAATCAAAGATATTAGTAATCTGCAGGAGCTTCCAGGTAAAGTTGCTTAAATGCTGTGTCTAATTGCTCGTCATTAGGCGCTTTACCATGCCAAGCATGACTTCCCATCATATAATCCACTCCATAGCCCATTTCAGTATGAAGAAGGATCGCTACCGGTTTTTGTTTACCTGTTTCTGTTTTTGCTTTTTCAAGAATAGCAATCACCGCTTCAAGGTCGTTCCCGTTTTTCTCTTCTAATACAGTCCATCCAAATGCTTCCAGTTTAGCATGCAGATCACCTAAACTCAATACATCATCAGTGTCACCATCGATCTGACGACCATTGTAATCGATCGTAGAAATAATATTATCCACTTTCTTTGCCGCAGCAAACATTAAAGCTTCCCAGATTTGTCCTTCCTGTAATTCACCATCACCATGAAGTGAGTAAACCAATGATTTATCTCCGTCTAATTTTTTACCTAAGGCAGCCCCTAAAGCTACAGAAAGTCCTTGTCCCAAAGAACCTGAAGCAATACGGATTCCAGGTAATCCCTCATGAGTAGTCGGGTGTCCCTGTAATCTTGAATCAAGCTTTCTGAAAGTCTTTAATTCCTCAACCGGGAAAAAGCCAAATCTAGCCAAAGTAGAATAAAAAACAGGTGAAATGTGGCCATTGGAAAGATAGAAATGATCCTCATTTTTACCTTCCATAGTGAAAGGAAGATGATAGTTCAATACTTTTCCATAAAGCGCTGTAAAGAATTCCGTACATCCTAAGCTTCCACCAGGGTGTCCTGAATTAACAGCGTGAACCATTCTTAAAATGTCTCTTCTGATTTGTGTAGTAAGAGATTTCAACTCTTCGATACTTTTACTCATTATATCTGATTTATTTGCACGCGAATTTACGATTTTTTACTGGCTTATGGAAATTCAAAATCCGGACGGAATGCCCGGATTTTGAATTATTTAAAGATTTGAAGCTTTTAGCAGCCTTCATTAAGCGATACTGAAATCTCGGTAACAATATTATCAACCAATTTAAAAGACAATATGGTTGAGGCATCACTGTCGTTCAGAATGAAATAACTTTGATTTTTAATGGGCTTGCCCTTATCATCCCATCCCGGATATGCACTATAGCTTGGATAATTTTTGTAAGCATTAATAATCTCATCTTTTGTACTGCCTACACCAATACCACTTTTGGTTCTGAATTTTTTGCTGGTTGTGGAAATGCCATATATACTATATCCATTAGTTTCTTTTCCATCATTATCATATTCCTGGCTGGTGCTGATCATAAGGATTTCACCATTGTATTTTACAGAGTTTTTATATTCTCCGTCGGTTATTTTCAGTTTTGTTCCTGAAATTTTTTCTATCTCCGCACTTTTCATAAATACTTTATAAGGGCCTATTCTAAGGGTTGAAACTTCAAAGTTTTCCTGTGCTGACACAAAGCTGAAAGCCAAAAGACCCAATAAAAGCTGAAAGATTTTTTTCATGGTATGTATTAATTATTTTGAGTTTGGTTATTGATTTTATTTTTTTCTGATGATTAAAAGCCCCAGGAATGTTAATAGTCCGTTGATGATCAGTAATTCCAGTCCTATTTTAAAGTCTCCGAAAATAGACGTCTGATACTTATCAATAAAATAGGATATAATAGGTGCTGCAATACAAACATAAGGAACAAGTTTGTCTTTAACCTTGTATGTAGTAAAAATACCAAAAGCGAAAAGTCCTAAAAGAGGTCCGTATGTAAATCCTGCTAATTTCAGGATCAATCCGATCATGGAATTATCATTGATGATCTTGAAAATAATTACCATAACCAGGAAAGAAAGCGCTACCAGAAGGTGAACATTTTTACGGAATTTCTCCTTTTTATGATCTGTCCATTCTTTCTTTTCCTTCATTCCAAAGATATCAATACACAAAGAGGAGGTAAGTGCTGTCATGGCTCCGTCTGCACTTGGAAATAAAGCTGAAATTAAAGCAATGATGAAGATAATTGAAATAAACCCAGGCATATGGTTTAATGCCACTTCAGGGAAAATCTTATCTCCAAAAATATCTTTCCCGTTCAGTATAAACTCCTTTTTGGGGATACCATCTACAATGACTTCTGTAAGGTGACCTCCCTGGCTCTCTCCAAAAAGATAAAGAAGGCCTCCCATATACAGGAACAATGAAATTACTCCTAACAAAATAAATCCTAAGGTTACCATATTTTTCTGAGAATCCTTCAGCTTCGTTACAGAAAGACTTTTCTGCATCATTTCCTGATCGATTCCGGTCATGGTGATGGTAATAAATGCTCCCGCAAGAATCTGTTTGATAAAGAACCCCGGAGAATTAAAATCCATTTCGAATATTTTTGTATAACCTTTACTACTCATGGCACTCAAACTCTGTCCAACGCTAAGATCCAGGTGGTTCAGCATGTAGATGGTGCAGATAATCAGTCCCAGAAGCATACATGAAGTCTGCAGGGTATCGGTCCACACAATGGTCTTTACCCCTCCTTCATAGGTATATAAAATAATCATGGCCAGAATGATGAGAGTGGTCACAATGAACGGAACTCCTAAGCTGTCTAATATGGTTACCTGTAGGATATTGACAACCAGGTACAATCTTGCTGTAGCTCCTACCAATCTCGAAACAATAAATATCCAGGCTCCTGATTTGTAAGAAAGCTGTCCCATTCTCTGCTGAAGATAGCCGTAGATGGAAGTGAGTTTAAGACGGTAATACAAAGGAAGCAATACATATGCAACGGTA
Source organism: Chryseobacterium sp. Chry.R1 (assembly GCF_039645525.1). NCBI lineage: Bacteria > Pseudomonadati > Bacteroidota > Flavobacteriia > Flavobacteriales > Weeksellaceae > Chryseobacterium > Chryseobacterium sp. Chry.R1. The sequence continues at coordinate 140,090 of NZ_CP151793.1, read as the reverse complement.
ATATACCCGATAAGATAGCCCAGAGTAATCTGCAGATAGGAGAAACTGTCTTTACCCACAGCTCCCGGAACGCTCACAAAAGTTACTCCGGAAAGTGAAGTGCCTATCATTCCAAAGGCAACAAGCATCCAATTACTTTTACGGTTTCCAATGAAGAAACTCTCGTTGTCACTTCCTTTACCGGTTTTATAAGCTACCCAGAGAAGCAGCGCAAAGTATACAACGATAATGGACAGTAATATAATTGGAGACATATTTTTGTAATTAAAATTTTACAAATATAGTTTTTTTATCTTCTGATAAAAAAGAAAAACCTTTCAGGGATCTGTCCTGAAAGGTTTTTCATCTTCCTTTTCCTGTTAACTAGACTACGACGTCCTGAAGATCTTCGTTTTTCTGGAAAGTAGCTTTCGCAAAAGGACAAAGTGCAATTATTTTTTTGCCTTGTTTTCTTGCGAAATCTACCGCCGCTAAAACCATTTCTTTGCCAACGCCTTTTCCGTTGTAAGCTTCCTCTACTTCCGTATGATCAATAATGAATCTTTCGTCTCCTGCCCAGGTGTATGTCATTAGCCCTGCGCGGTTTCCGTCTATGAAAGCCTCAAAACTTCCGTGTTTTTCGTCGTTGTTTTGTTTTACCTCTATCATATTATGAAAATTTGGTTAATATTTCTATATCGTTTGTTAGTATCTTATGTATCGGACACGCATCAGCAATCGTATGCAGCCTTTTCAATTGTTCGTCATCGAGGTTGGTTCCTTCAAAGCTGATATCTCTTTTAAAAACAGCTCTTTTGGTAAGGGGGAAATTTTCCAGATCAACCTCTACGTTGATTTTTTCCACATCCCATTCCTTCCTTTCAATATACATTCTTAAGGTTGCAGCAGTACAGCTTGCCAAAGAAGTGGCAAGAATTTCAAAGGGGTTGAATCCTTTGTTTTGCCCTCCTTTATCTAAAGGTTCATCCGTGATGATTTTATTTTCACCGGCTACTACTTCTGTATAGTATTTTGTTTTTCCTAAACTTGCTTTTACTGTTACGCCCATTATTTTTCAGTATTGATTTTGTAACTCAATGCCCCGGAAGGACATTGTTCTATTTGATTGATGAGTTCCTGAGTTGTTGCGTTTTCTACCTTGATCCATGGTCTGTCCTTTGGATTATAAACCTGGGGTAACATTTTTACACAAACTGCAGAGTGGATACATTTCTTAGGCATCCAGACTACGGTAAGATCTCCGTTGGTATATTCGTGTGTTTCCATTATTCTTCTTTTAGTAATTTTTCGATTCTTCTGTCCGGAATCAGCCATATAAGAGCAACAATGTAATAAAAACATAGAGCAATATAAGGATAAAAAAATGAAGTCGCGATTCCGGATATATAAAATACAATTGAAATATATTCCTTAAACCTGGAATGGATAGCTTCTTTTAACTTCGAATTCTCTCCCTCACAGCGGACAATTAAGTTTTCCATAATTGTATAGGCTATGGCGCACATGAACAATCCGATTCCATAGGCAGCAACCGGGTTTTTAGCGAAATGTGTAGTACCTATCCATTCCGTAGCAATCGGCATTAAAGAGAGCCAGAACAGCAAATGCAAATTTGCCCAAAGAATAGTTCCGTTGATCTTTTTGGCTGCCTGGAACAAGTGATGATGATTGTTCCAATAAATTCCCACATAGATAAAACTAAAGGCATAAGCCAGAACTTTTGGGATAATCGGTTTGAGACTTGCCCAGCTGTCACCTTCCGGTACTTTAAGTTCCAGTACCATAATGGTAATGATAATGGCTAAAACACCATCACTGAACGCTTCCAGTCTTCCTTTGGTCATCAGTTTGTAATCTCTGTTTTAAAATTTTTGATTTTTTCATTCAGCTCTTTGAGCATATCCGGATTTATGACACCACTTTCCAAATCAAAGTTTTCATAGAATTTCGGTAAGGAGAAGGTTTCCTTAATATCCGCTGCGAACTGGGGGAAGAACGTTTTGGCTGTATTCATTACATTTCCACCACCATAACCACCCGGTGAGGTGCTCATGAGAAGCATGGGCTTGTTCTGAAAAACCTTTACATTAATCCTTGAAGCCCAGTCAAATATATTTTTAAAAGCAGCGCTGTATGATCTGTTATGTTCGGCCAGGGAACAAATAATAACATCACAGTCTTCGATTCTTTTTAAGAATTCATGTGCAGCATCCGGGAATCCTTTTTTTTCAAGATCTACAGAAAAAACAGGCATTGTATAATCGTTAAGGTCAATTAAATTAATATCTTCATTTTGAAAATCCTTCAAAACAAATTTAACCAGTTCTCTGTTGATAGAGGTGGAAGAGCTACTTCCCGCAAATGCTAATATTTTCATGGTGTCTTGTCGTTATAAAATTTCTGTCCGGAATTATTTTCTGTTCAGAATTGCTTTAGGAAGCGGAACAAATTCGTCCTCATCTCCTGGAACTAAAGGAAAAGCATCGTGGTTCTGGTCATTCCAGTTTACCTTAGCCTGATCAATTACTTCTCTATCCGAATTTACGAAATTCCAGAATATAAAGCGCTCTTCTTCAAAGGGTTCGCCTCCGAAAAGATAGACGGTTGCATTTTCGCTCATTTCAAACTCACATAGCTTGGTATCCTTTGCAATAAGCAATTGTTTCGAGCCATAGGTGTTTCCTTCGATATTTACAGTGCCATCCAGAACATACATGGCCGCTTCACCGTACAAGTCCTGTCCGATGCTGATTTTTTGTGCCGATTTTGTTTTTATCTCAATGAAAAAAAGCTTACTATGAACGGGAACGGGAGATTTTTTTCCAAAGGCTTCTCCGGCAATTAGTTTGTAGTGGATGTCTCCATTTTCCCAAACCGGAAGTTCATCTGCCTCCGTATGATGGAACGTCGGTTCACTTTGCTCCAGATGTTTTGGAAGGCCTACCCAGATTTGAAAACCATGTAATTTTTTATCAGTTTCTCTTAAATATTCCGGAGTTCTTTCGGAATGTACCACTCCCTTTCCTGCTGTCATCCAGTTGACGGCTCCCGGTTTTATTTCCATGGCACTTCCGATACTGTCACGGTGAAAAATAGATCCTTCCAGAAGATAAGTTAAAGTGGATAGTCCGATATGGGGATGAGGTGGTACATCCAGATTTTGATAATCTTTTAATTCTGACGGTCCCATGTGATCTATAAAAACAAATGGGCCTACCGCTCTTTTTTCACGGAAAGGTAAAAGTCTTCCGACTAAAAAGTTTCCTATATCTGCGGCTTTTTCTTCTATGATAAGTCCAATATTTGACATAATTATGATTCTTTACGATTGCTGGTGTTATTTAATTAAATTATTTAGCTTTTTTAGATATTAAAGCTGGTCATATCTTTCAAACGTTACGTCCACAATGCGTTTCCATTCCGGATGCTTTTTAATGTAAGCAAAAACATAAGGACAAAACGGGAGTAATTTTTTAAGACTTTCTTCAATGTAAACCAATGTTTTCTCTACAACTGCTACGGCGGCTCCGGTACCTGCCAATTCTGGGTCAGCCTCCGTATGAATTAAAATGATCTGACTGTCGGTTTCACGGTAATCAATGAAAGCAAAATGGCCATTTACTTCAATTTCGAATCTCTTTTTTGATTCATTTTTTACAAGTGGAATATTTTCAAATTCTGGTTTCATTGTTTAAATTTTTGGCTGTATACTTAAAAAGTAAAAGTATTATGTTAAAGGTAATAAAAAAGCAATAATTAAATAACCGACTTAAGATTAAGATTATTTAATTATTGCCAAATTCTGTATGGTTAATCTTCTAAATATCCGAATTTTCCGGTGTTGAAATCTTCAAAAGCCTGCATGATTTCCTCTCTTGTATTCATTACAAAAGGGCCATGCGGGACAATGGGCTCATTGATTGGTTCCCCACTAATGATCAGTACCACTGCGTCTTCACTGGCTTCAATGGTAAATCCCTCTCCTTTGTTTTCAAATAATACCAATTGATCGGTTTTTGCTTTTTCATTTCCATTCACAATAATACTTCCTTCGATGACAAGGGCAGCAGTATTAAAGTGAGCAGGAAAATTAAAATCAGCTTTTCCGCCGGATTTTAATTTTGCGTTCATCATGTGTACCGGAGTAAAGGTATTTGCAGGTCCTTTATTTCCTGCATATTCTCCGGCGATCACCTCAATAAACCCGTTTTCTTTCAGATCAACGATCTTCATATCGGAGTTTTTGATGGCCTGATATTTAGGTTTGCTCATTTTATCCTGCGCTGGAAGATTCACCCAAAGCTGAACCATCTGAAAGATTCCACCGGTTTTAGACCATTCTCTTTCGTGGTATTCTTTATGTAAGACACCTCTTGCAGCGGTCATCCACTGAACGTCTCCCTGACCAATTATACCACCACCTCCCGAACTATCGTGATGTTCTACTTTTCCCTGATACGCTATGGTTACGGTTTCAAAACCTCGGTGCGGATGTACTCCAACTCCTCTTGGTTTCTCAGATCCGTTAAAATGGAATTTTGAATTATAATCGAGCATAATAAAAGGATCCATTCTTTTCATATCTAATCCTGATGCACCGGGTATAAAATTATGAACTCTGAACCCATCACCTACAAAATGGGCAGGCTTTGGAGATACTACGATTTCTACTTTTTTAGTTGTCATCATAATGTTGATTTTTTATAATAACAAAAATAGAGTAGATAAGAATCAATTGCATTGATCTGTGTTAAGTTCGGATTAGATTGATTTTCATGACTTATTATAGTCGAAATAATAGGGTTACTCCTTTGATTTCATATTCTTGCCATCTGAAATATGAAGTCTTCGGAATACCAATCCGGATAATATTGTGAGAAAACCAACTGTAAGAAAAGTATAGCGGAAAGCATTATGGATTTCTCCTTTAATAAGATCGGTACTTTCAAATATTTTTAGAACAATAAGACCAAAAGCAATTCCAAAACCAATGGCGAGCTGTTGATTTACAGATATTAATGAATTACCGCTGCTCGTCTGGAAATTTCTTAAATCAGCAATCGAAATGGTATTCATGGAGGTGAATTGGATAGAATTGAAAAAGCCTAAAACCGCTATGATCGGGATGAACCATAGAAGATTCGTATGAATATCAGGAATGGCCAGCATACATATTAATGTTCCAATGACGAATGTATTAACCATTAACGTCTGACGGTAACCAAACCTATCCAGGATTTTAATGACTGATGATTTTCCGAGTATAGCTGTCAGAGCCATGGGAGCAACGATCCAGCCAGACGTAACTGCTGTTTGTTTATAGGCGATTTGTATCATCAGGGGAAGTAGCAAAGGAACAGCACTGATTCCTAGACGGGTAGCCAGATTTCCTACAATTCCCACACGGAAAGTTCGCACCTGGAAAAGATTTAAAGGAAATATAGGATTTCCTTCCTTTTTTGCATGTTTATAGTAATAATATAGAAAGAGAAATCCTAAGATAAAGATCAGAAGAACCGGTGTTATATTCTGAAGATCCCCAAAAAGTTCAAGAGAAATGGATAGCAGGAGGGAGGCTGCAGCAAAAATCATAAAGCCTTTGAGATCGAAATCAACGTCCTTCGACTTGTAATTAGGCATGTACTTAATTCCCAGAATAATCCCTAAAAAGCCAATTGGGATATTAATAAGGAATATCCAGTGCCAGGATAAATAATCCACCATATAACCACCAACCAACGGCCCCAATACAGGACCGATAAGAGCGGGAATGATAGCGAAATTCATAGCTTTTAATAATTCACTTTTATCAAAGGTTTTAATGAGGGCTAATTTTCCAACGGGTGTCATTAAACTGCCGCCCACTCCCTGGATAACTCTTGAAATAACAAGGTGAGTGAGGTTTTGCGATAATGCACAGAATAAGGAACCCAGGCTGAAGAGAACCAGGGAGAAGATGAAAACTCTTTTTGTTCCGAATCTATCTGCTAAAAAGCCGCTCGCAGGCATGAAAACTGCCAGAGTCAGAACGTAGCTGATTATGGCGTTTTGCATATTGAGCGGAGACTCTTTTAGATCTTTGGCAATAGAAGGTAAAGAAGTGTTCAGAATTGTAGAATCAAGCATCTGCATGAAAATAGCGGTAGCAAGAATCAGTGGAAGGATTTTTTTAATCGACGTTAGAGATGAATTGGTTTCAGACATGTTATATCAGCTAGGATCTTTATATAATGTAGTCTTTCGATAAGTTTGCTATTTCGATCAAGGCAAATTGAAGAGATCATTCTGGAATAAAAATAAATGGATTGAACAGGTTTTTTCCCTCTCTTCCGGCCATTATCTAATGTAATGTATTTTGAAACTTAAAAGACTTGTTTCTTAGATAAAGAAATATGTATAAAATTAAAAAAGTCCTGTGAGATTTCACAGGACTTTTTGATTTATTTTTTAGTTTTTTCTACTCCTTTCCATTCATCGCCGGCTTTTCTGTACTGGCTTAAAATGAAAGTTTTAAAATCTGTTGTTTTATACTCGATGTTATCTGTATTTTGCTCAAACGGCATGATGTAATAGTAATCCACATCTGTTTTATCGGTTTTGTTCCCTTTTTTTACAGAAGGAACATATTTTGAAAACTTATAGTTGGGAAGATATTGTTTTAGTGAAGCATAAAACTTTTTATCTTCTTCACTCGGAATAATATCTACAATTTTAAAATCATCTTTTTTCTTGTCTATCCAAAGGTAATAAGTCTTTTCCTCCTGAGTTTTTCTATTCAGGGAATTGAAGGCAAAAAGTTCTTTAGGCACCAATTCCTTGATTTTTTCAGGATCTACCTTTGTGAAGTACTCACCCTGAGAAGGATCAACATACGTTTCAAGATTATACATTAAAACGGCATTGTTTTCAAAATTCTTATTCTTAAAGTATTGATTTAAAGATAATTCAGCTGTTTCGCGTAGTTCTTTTCCTCTGGCATCCAGCTTTTTGGTTGGATTCTGTGGGTTTACTTTTTTCACAAATTCATAGAGAACAACTGGCTTTACATCCTTAAGGTGCGGATAGGTTTTTAATTGTTCAGCTTTCGCAAGCCAGTAATATTGTTGATAATAATTTTCTTTTTCGTTGTCCTTTACAGTCTTATAAGTAAGTGCAAGTTTCTTTGAGTTAAGATATTTACCAAATTTACCCTGGCCAAAAGCAAAATTTATAGATAATAAAGCAAAAAAGATAGTAACGGTTCTTCTCATTTTATAATATTGATTTTTTCGTTTTCCAAATATAATTATTTATTAGATACTATTTTTGATTGTTAGTTAAAATCTGTTAATATTATTGATGTTTATTCAAAAGAAAATCCTGTATTGCTACAGGATTAATAAATTTTAGTTTCCGGGGGGTTGAAAGGTGAGTTGGAAAATTTTTTATCAGGGTGTTCAAAAACTCCTTTGATTATTCCCCAAATATTATCCCTCATAAGAAGTTTCGTGTACTTTTACAGCCCTTCCGCTTGGATCGTTCATTTTCTTAAAAGCTTCATCCCATTCCAGTGCAATAGGAGTGGAACATGCCACAGATGGTACAGACGGAACTGTTGCTGCCGCCGTTTCACTTGGGAAATGTTCTTCAAAGATCGTTCTGTATCTGTATTCTTCTTTATTCTGAGGAGTGTTCAATGGAAATCTGAATTTTGCATTCGCCATCATTTCGTCCGTAACCTCTTTCTCTGCCACTTCACGCAAGGTATCAATCCATGAATAGCCTACACCATCGGAGAATTGCTCCTTTTGTCTCCAAACAATAGATTCCGGTAGGATATCTTCAAAAGCTTTTCTTAAAATCCATTTTTCTATTTTGCCATCAGCGGTATCAATCATTTTATCTTTAGGGTTAATATTCATAGCAATGTCCATGAATTCTTTGTCAAGAAAGGGAACACGTCCTTCAATTCCCCAGCTCATTAATGCTTTGTTGGCTCTTAAACAATCATAAAGGTGAAGTTTTCCTAATTTTCTTACTGTTTCATCGTGAAACTCTTTGGCATTCGGAGCTTTATGGAAATATAGATATCCACCGAAAAGTTCATCAGAACCTTCACCTGATAGTACCATTTTAATCCCCATGGATTTGATTACTCTTGCTAAAAGATACATGGGAGTAGAAGCTCTTACGGTTGTTACGTCATAGGTTTCCAGATGATAAATTACATCGCGTATAGCATCCAGTCCTTCCTGAACGGTAAAATTAACTTCATGATGGACAGAGCCGATATGTTCTGCTGCTTTTTGTGCTGCTGCAAGATCAGGAGATCCTACTAATCCTACTGCGAAGCTATGCAGTCTCGGATACCATGCTTCCTGGGTGTCTCCGCTTTCAATTCTTTGACGGGCAAATTTTGCAGTGATCGCTGAAATTACAGAAGAATCCAATCCTCCCGATAATAGTACTCCATAAGGAACGTCGCTCATAAGCTGTCTGTGAACTGCATCTTCTAATCCTTGTCTCAGTTTTTTTATATCGCTCTCATTATCCTTTACATGATCAAAATCGGTCCAGTCTCTTGTGTACCATTGTTGAAGCTCCATACCGTCTTTACTGTAAATAAGATGTCCCGGTAAAAAGGTTTCAATGGTTTTACAAATTCCTTCCAGTGCTTTTAATTCTGAAGCGATATAGAAGTTGCCGTTTCTGTCCCATCCCTGATAAAGCGGGCAGATCCCCATATGATCCCGCGCGATGAGATAAACATCATTTTTGATATCATATAACGAAAATGCGAAAATACCATTAAGCTTTTCCAGGAAGTCTTTACCATACTTTTCGTAAAGTGCTAAAATAACTTCGCAATCGGATTGGGTTTGAAATTCATAGTTCGGAAATTCTTCCTTCAGTTCCCTGTGGTTATATATTTCCCCATTTACGGCTAATACAATATTCCCATCTTTAGAAAATAAAGGCTGCTTTCCGGATGTAGGATCTACAATGGCTAATCTTTCGTGAGAAAACACCACTTTTTCATTCTGAAAAACTCCACTCCAATCCGGACCTCTATGACGGATTTTTTTTGACATTTCCAAGACCTGAGGTCTTAATATTTCTGTTTTTTGTTTTGCGTCAAACAAACATACGATTCCACACATTTTTTATCATTTATTTAGGAGCAAAAATAGACTTGCAATTTAAAAAAGAAAACATTAATTAAATATAAGTTAATATTTTTAATTAAATAATCTATTTTAAAGAATTTAATTAATTAAATTGAATGATAAATATGATTTTGGTTAATATTTTTCTTACAGAAGAATACTATGTGTAGCTATACGAAATTAAAATGGGATATTTATTAATATATGGTAATTAATTATATGAATTTTTACTTTTACTTTGTGGCTCGAAATAATTTTTTTTCATCATTTGTGTTTTTACCTTCTTGTGATTAATATCACGAGAAGGTTTTGTTTTTTATTGAATTCCTAATAAAACCCCGGAAACATTCCATGAACTGAAACTTGTGCCCTCTGTAGGGCCTTGAGGAATTTTGATCTGGATACTGTGTTTTCCGGCCTTTAAATCTCCCAATGAAATAAATTCTGGATTCGTAACAGTCCCGGGACACCAGTTTGATCTGCTTAAATCTGATGAAGAGAGTCCATCCGGAAAATTTCCTGATGCAGGGCTATATAAACGGTATGAACCACAGTCTGTTCTCCATGGTGTAAAAGAGAAAATCATCTTTCCATCCACAAATATGGAATTGACTTTCGGAACGAACTCATCTCCGTTTTCCCATCCGCCATGGCCTGTCGTTATATAACGTAATTGCGCATTTTTCAGATCTTTTTTTAGAGTGAATTCTACGAAGAGTCCTTTCTCGGCATTAAACATGGTGGAATAATCCTGTCCCGCCATTTCCATGATGTTGACGGTATTGAACAACGGAATTACGGTATTGTTTTTATAAACAGTCTGATCACTTTTATGAATCGTAATTTCCAGATTTACTGTATGTCCGCCTTTATCATAGTTTCCTATAAAGGTTCCAATCCATAATTCTTTATCAGATAAAGAAGGCTTTAGTTCTGTAATATCCTGACGGTATGGACTGATTGTTTGCCAGTCTTTTCCTTTTAGCTGGATATGGTTGAATTTTTGAATCCCAAATGCGGTAAAGAAGCGCATCATTTCAATGCTCGGATCATAATTATCTGTAGGGATAATGCCATAATATTGCTTTCCATTTCCGTTTTCGTATACCGGAAGTGTTTTAGCACCTTTTTCCAGGCCATCAAAAAAGGATTGCGATTTATTCTGAGGAATAAAGAAAACGGTTCCTGTTCTGTCATAAGCATCACCATTGGATTGCTGTTTTAATTCAATGAAAACATTTTCTCCTTCAGATATCTTTGGAAACGTTACCTTTTTTAAGATAATTGTTCCATTTGCAAATCGTTTTATCTTTTCGTCGGATTTGGATTCGTCCGAGAAGTTGATCGTTTCGTTTTCAAAAACTTTCAAAGTAGTAAAGCGGCTTTTCCACAGCTGGTCTTTGTAACCTAAAAGATCTGTAGAGGTAATGGATCCTTTAATGATATCCGCAATATTGGTTTTTTTTACTTTTTTAATAGAAGTGGCAGTAATTAGAGAATTTTTATTTCTTTCAATTTCCAGAACCAATCCCAGGTTTTGTCCTAGAACTGAAGGTCCGCCACTTATCTTTAAATCTCCTGTGTACCAGATTTCTATTGTATTGGAGTTGATTTTAGTGACAGCCTTCCGGCAGGCATAGCCGAGAATTTTTTTTGTTTCATTGGTTAATTCAAAGGTCTGTCTGGCTACTGATTCTTTATCGGCAGTAGAAATAATCTCATCAGGCTTTAAAAACCCGTATGATACAATTGTATTTGAAGGTTTTTCAATTTTTGTAATTTCAAACGGATATTCGCTCTTTTGTTCCCTGATAGAGTTATTAAGGATGAAGTTTTCACTGCCGTTAACCCATATAAAAGTCGGTGACTGTTCTGTCTGTATTTTTCCGTTGTAAGAATTGGTATACTGTATTTCATAGGTTTGGGCAGATGAAACATAATACAGAAAAGCAAAGAAAGCAAATAAAAGTCGTTTACGCATGTGCGGATGGTTTATCACAAATATACAATGTCTTACAAATGTCTACCTGTAAATTCAATGGCATTTCATGAATAGGTATTCCAAGGATACCGAAATGTTACGAATATTGAGAAATTTTTTTTGATTAATGATGTATTGTAAAAAAAACTACTCCAGAAAATGGAGTAGTTAGTATATTTATAATGTAAGGCTGGTTAGGCTAACCTTTCTATAAGAGCCATATAGAATCCGTCATATCCTTCGCTAGGCATTACTTTTTCGTCTTTAATAAGTTTGAAGTCCGGGTTGTTTTTAAGAAATTCCTTAACCTGTCCGGTGTTTTCAGAAGGCAAAATAGAGCATGTGGCATACACCATTTTTCCACCTTTTTTAAGGATTTTAGAATAATCCTGAAGGATCTGTTGTTGTTCCAGTTTGATTCTATCAATGAAATCCTGGTCGATTTTCCATTTACTGTCAGGATTTCTTTTTAAAACTCCTAAGCCTGAGCAAGGAGCATCAATAAGAAGCCTGTCTGCTTTTTCGTGAAGACGTTTGATCACTTTATTGTCCGCGATCATACGGGTTTCAATATTATGAGCGCCTGCTCTTTTGGCGCGGCGTTTTAGTTCTGCTAGTTTCCATTCAAAGATATCCAAAGCGATGATCTGTCCTTTATTTTGCATTAGTGCTGCGAGGTGAAGTGTTTTTCCTCCTGCTCCTGCACATGCATCAACTACTCTTTGTCCTTCTTTTACATCAAGGAAATATCCTATTTTTTGTGAAGAAGCATCCTGAACTTCAAATAATCCTTCTTTAAAAGCTGTTGTTAAAAAAACATTCTTTTTTTCTTCCAGCTGTACAGCGTCCTGATAATTTCTCACGGTAAAAGAGGCGATACCTTCATCAGATAGATCAGAGATCAGTTCTCTGGGCGTTGTTTTAAGAGAATTTGCTCTCAAAACAGTAGGAGCCTGCTCATTTAAAGCTCTCATTTCCTTTTCCCAGCCAGCGCCTAATTCTTTTTCAAGGGTTTCAGCCAGCCATTCAGGAATAGAGTGTTCAATAGCTTTTGTAGGAACAGTATCTTTTTTTAGCTTTGTAATGATATCAGCGATTTTTATCCCGTCGAACTCCTCAAACTTTTTATAGTTTGTTTTGCTCCAAAGCAAATAAGCAAGAATGAGTTTGTATATGTTATTCGGTTTTACACCTTCTCCCATATAATACTCCAAACGCTTTTTCCAACGGATGATATTGTAAAAAATCTCAGAAACAACGGCTCTGTCCTGACTTCCCCATTTTCTGTGAGCCTTTAAAAGTCTTTCAATAACTTTATCAGCGTATTTGTTTTTTTCAAAAAATGTCTCCTGTAGGGCATCGTGAATTCCGATTGCCAGGTTTCTGTGAATAAGTTCCATAATTGCTTCTGCTGTTTTCAATCTGCAAAAGTACAAATTATAGTTGAGATTTGAGATTGATGAAGGAGATGGGAAACAGGAGGTACGATAGATGTTGATAGTTAATACATAAATAGATAAATAGGGTGGGTGATTTTTCTCCCGATACCTGATCTTATCTCTAAACCTTTCTGTTGACTTGATCCTTTAAAAAACTCTACCTTTGCAAAAAATTAAAATATGAGTGATATTGTTCTTTGTCCGAAGTGTGGTTCCGAATTTACTTATCCTAGTGACAACATGACGGTTTGTTCCCAGTGTTTTTATGAATGGAATGCTGATGAGGCAGCTGCGGAAACAGCCAATGAAGGTAAAATACTTGATTCCAATGGAAATGAGTTACATGATGGCGATTCTGTAGTGGTTATCAAGGACCTGCCGGTAAAAGGAGCTCCAAAACCTGTAAAAGCGGGAACAAAGGTGAAAAATATCCGCCTGAGACCTGATAGTGACCATAATATCGATTGTAAAATTGACGGCTTTGGTTCGATGGCTTTGAAATCAGAGTTCGTGAAGAAAGCATAAAACCTGATAATATATTCATTGATGCGTCTTTAGGGACGCATTTTTGATATATAAGGAGTTATAAGAAACAAAAAAAGGAAAAGATTGGACAGTGTAATCTTTCAAAGACTAGATTGCAGGATTCTGCTAATGTTCGTCCAGGAGGCAGAAAGAGAATTAACCAAAAGTTTCCTTATGCTATAGAATTACAAATGTAATAAAAAGTTTTAAAAATGAATTTCCGGAATCCGGACTTTTATCAACAAACTAACAATAAGCATATTAAGGATATGTTAATTTTTTTGGAAAAATCACCGAATCCCAAATTTACCTTTTATACTTTATACGTATAATAATTTTGTTTTTTCCACCATTGAGCAGTTCGGCTTTATGCAAAGACAATTTTTACGGGGCCTTCAATTTTGCTGTTGGTATATAAAACGACATCCTTTTCCTTTGCTCTTACTTTATTCCAATAATGGTTACCGGCAAACCTGCTCTCCAGAACTTCTGCATCCATACCGTTTTCCGAAACTTTAATTTCATGCGGGTAATAGGAAAATTTGGGGATCCCAAAATTCTTCATTTCATGATCGGTGAAAATATTTACTTCCCCAAAAAGTTTAGCAACATAAGGATTGTAAGGTTCTTTATAAGTTTCTTCCGGATGGGTGTTTTGGATCAGTCTACCACTTTGAAGAACAACGATCTGGTCTACCCAAGGTATAATATCCTGAAGTTCATGAGTTGAGATGATTAAGGAAATGTTATGTTGCTTTACATACCTGAAAAGCCTTTCCCGAAGTTCTATTTTTCTTGGAAAATCAATATTACTAAACGGTTCGTCCAGGATCAGGAGCTTAGGCAATATAGACAAAGCACGCGCAATAGCCACTCTTTGCTGCTGTCCGCCACTTAAATTTTTTGGGAAAACATCAGCATATTCCTGCAGGCCTACTACTTCAAGAAGTTCATGAACGGTTTCTCTTTTTTTTGATAGATTGATATTTGAAATAAACTTACCCACATTGTCTGCAACGGTGGAATAAGGCATCAGGTCAAAATTCTGAGCAACAAATTTCATTTGAGGTTCTCCGGGAACAAGATTGCCTTTCGGGCCCATAAGTGGAGTGCCGTCAAAAATAATTTCACCGCTTTCCCAGTCTAAAAGTCCATAAATTAAATTTAATAATGTAGATTTTCCACAGCCGCTTTCACCGGCCAGGGCAATGATTTTCCCTTCCTCAAATCGTATATTGAGGTTTTGAAAAAGAGGCTGGTCTTTACGATGTGAAAAATAAAGATTGTTTATCTCTAATAGCATATTACAAATGTAGTATTTTTAAAAAAGAATTATTTTTTTTATTATCTTAGCGAACGTAATAAAAAAATATCAAAAATGAGAAAAAAACTGTTTTATTTCGTTATCCCTGCCGTTTTTGCTACAGCTGTTGTTGTTTCTTGTAAAAAAGACAAACCGCTTACAAGTGAAAGTAATGATGTTACGACAACAAAAGAAGGTGCTCAATATGCATTGGATACTTTAAATAGTAAAATAGAGTGGAAGGGGTATAAAGTCTTCAAATCTGAAAGTACAAGCCATTTCGGAACAATTAAGTTTGAAAGTGGTGATCTTACAGTGAAAGATGGAAAATTAGAAAGTGGAAAGTTCGTTGCTGATATGAATTCATTAACATCTGTGGATTTAAAAGATGACGCAGAGCAATTAGGAAAACTGAACGGGCATTTGAAAAGCGGGGATTTCTTTGAAGTTGAAAAATTTCCAACTGCTTCTTATGAAATTACTAAAGTTACACCGGCAGCTGAAGGTGATTATAATACTTTATTGGATGGTAATTTAACGATTAAAGGAATTACCAAGCCGCTTCAGCTTAAAGCTAATGTGTCTGTAAAAGAAGGTGAAGTAACCGTAGCTACTGAACCTAAAGATATTAAAAGAGAAGAGTTTGGTGTGAAATTCCAGGCTCCTGCTGAAAACGGAGTGATTAAAGATGAGGTAACTCTTCAGATCAACGTTAAAGCTTTAGAAAAGAAATAATTTTTTTATTTAAGTGAAATAAGTGATTGAAGTCTGCCTCTGAATAAGGGGGCAGATTTTTTATGATAAAATAAGAAAGTTTTTAAACTGAAAAATCGTATTTTTGCAAAACATTTTGAAAGGGTAAAATAATGATAGAAAAGATAGAAGAACTACTCGTTGAGGTAAATAACTTCAATACTACATCTAAAGAGGAGATCGAAAATTTCCGAATCAAGTATAATGGTAAGAAAGGAGTTCTAAACGATTTTTACGAAACATTAAAGGAAGTTCCAAACGATCAGAAGAAAGAATTCGGACAGAAAGTGAATTCTTTAAAACAGGCTATTGCCATAAAATTAGAAGATCTGAAAAGCGCTTCTGAATCTTCCGTCGTAGTGGAGAAAGATGATCTTACAAAACCTGCTTTTCCCTTGGAGCTGGGATCGAGACATCCTATCAACCTGGTGAAGAACAGAATTATTGAGATCTTTAAATCTATTGGTTTTGCGGTAGCTGATGGACCTGAAATTGAAGACGACTGGCATAACTTTACGGCACTTAACCTTCCTGAATATCATCCGGCAAGAGATATGCAGGATACTTTCTTTATTGAGCAAAATCCTGATATTCTTTTGAGAACGCATACTTCTTCAGTGCAGATTCGTTATATGGAGGAAAACCAACCCCCAGTAAGAATTTTATCTCCGGGAAGGGTTTTCAGAAATGAAGCGGTATCTTCCCGTTCTCATTGTATTTTCCATCAGATTGAAGGGTTATACATCGATGAAAATGTAAGCTTTGCGGATTTGAAGCAAACCATCCAGTTTTTTACTACTGAACTTTTTGGAAAGTCCAAAATCAGAATGAGACCTTCTTATTTCCCTTTCACTGAACCTAGTGCTGAAATCGATGTGTACTGGGGATTAAACTCTGAAACGGATTATAGAATTACTAAAGGAACAGGATGGCTGGAAATTATGGGTTGCGGTATGGTGGATCCGGCTGTTTTAAAAAATGTAAATATTGACCCGGAAAAATATTCTGGGTATGCTTTCGGAATGGGTATTGAGAGGATTGTAATGCTTCTTTATCAAATGAGCGATATCAGAATGTTCTTTGAAAACGATATCAGAACTTTAGAACAATTTAAGACACTATAGAAAAAGCCTCCGGTAGGAGGCTTTTTTATGTTTGTTAGTGGCTTTTTATTTAGAAAACCTTAAGGGGTATTTTACATTTTTAAAATCGTCGATACTTGCTTTTAAAGAACCGACAGCTAATTCAGCTTTAAGTAACATAGGAACGTGATTAGCATCATTAGAAACCCACATGGTTACTCCCTCTTTATCTTTAAATACTCTCCCACTCATTACTGACGGAACGATTTTTAAGCAATTGATGACTCCGAACTTTGTCTTTAAATTTTCGGTACCTACAACCCTTAAACGAAAAGGAAACATTTCATCATCAATCCAAACATTCATATTAATTACCGTACCCACTTTAAGCTCCGTCTGGCTTTGGCTTCTGAGGTAATAAAAACAAGAAAGCATATCCTGTATTCCTTTTACAGACTTGATTACTTTTGAGCCGTTAGCCGGTGTTTTTTTATCCGTCAGGATTAGTGTATTGTTGTCATGGTTGAACACAGTTTCAAAATGTTGGCGATAGCTTCCTTCTTTTACATTTCGAACGTAGAAACTGGGAAGTCCCGTCTGTATATCAATGAAACTCTCATAAAGATCATCCACTTTAAAAAAAGCTTTTACAGCACCGGAGGTTTGTCCCGTTCCTTTTACATAGAGGTGGGGAGCTCCTTTGTAAGTTGTTTTTTGAGTTGTAAGCGTTGCATTTCCGGCAGTTAGTATTCCGTAATGAATCCTGAAAGTAATAGATTCGCCATCTGCTATATTATCAATCTGGCCAAAACCAAGAAAGAATACGAATAATGCAATGATATTGAGAATTTTCTTCATAATATGGTTTTTACAAAAACGCTGCCAAAATTAAAATTTTTCTATTTTACCCGTTATTTGATAAATCTCAGGTTTTTATTTAGACTCAATTAAATCAGCTTCGCGTTAAAATTAGTAAATTTGCAGTTATATGTAAAATTAAATTTTATTATGATTACTACCGACATATTGATTATAGGAGCCGGACCAACTGGACTTTTCGCAGTGTTTGAAGCAGGTTTGCTTAAAATGAAATGCCATATTATAGATGCACTTCCACAGCCGGGAGGTCAGCTTGCCGAGCTTTATCCTAAAAAGCCTATTTTCGATATTCCGGGTTATCCTTCGGTAAATGCCGGTGATCTGGTAGATAATTTAATGGAGCAGATCAAGCAGTTTCAGCCTGGGTTTACTTTAGGCGAAACGGCGGTTACGCTTACAAAAGTAGATGAGGAATGGTTTGAGGTTGTTACGAATAAAGGAACGGTTCACAGAGCAAAAGCGGTTGCTATTGCCGGTGGATTAGGAACTTTTGAGCCAAGGAAGCCTACCATCGAAAATATTGCAGATTACGAAGAAAAAGGTGTTGAATATTTTGTTAAAGAGCCTGAACACTTCAGAAATAAAAAAGTGGTTATTGCAGGAGGTGGAGATTCAGCATTGGATTGGAGTATTTTCTTATCTAACGTTGCCAGTGAAGTGACTTTGATCCATAGAAGAAATGAGTTCAGGGGAGCGTTGGATTCTGTAGAAAAAGTTCAGGATTTAAAGAACCAGGGAAAAATAAAATTAATTACCCCTGCCGAGGTTACTGCAATAAAAGGAGAAGGAAAAGTTTCAGCGATCACCGTTCAGGTAGATGGTGAAGAAGCTCATGATATTGAAACGGATTATTTTATTCCTTTATTCGGTTTAACTCCAAAGTTAGGAGATATTGCCAACTGGGGGCTGAATATTGAAAAGAATGCCATCGTTGTAAACAATGCGCTGGATTATCAGACAAATATTGACGGAGTTTACGCTATTGGTGATATTAATACATATCCGGGTAAATTAAAATTGATCTTATGTGGTTTTCATGAAGCAACATTAATGTGTCAAAGTGTTTATAACAGATTGAACCCTGGGAAAAAATATGTTCTTAAATATACTACTGTGAGTGGAGTAGACGGGTTCGACGGAAGCCGTAAAGAAGCAGAAAAAGCAGTTGTGAAAAAAATTGACTAATTTTGCAAAATTATGTCAGATATCAATATAAAAATTACCGATAGGGAAGGTGTAACGCACGATGTTATTGCACCAACGGATATGTCTATGAATTTAATGGAAGTTATCCGTTCTTATGAATTAGCAGAAGAAGGAACAATCGGTGTTTGTGGAGGAATGGCTATGTGTGCTTCCTGCCAGGTGTATGTGATCAATGATCCGGGCTTAACTGAAATGGGAGATGAAGAAGATGCTATGTTAGCTGAAGCTTTCCATGTGAAGGAAAACAGCAGATTAGGATGTCAGCTGCACATCGTGGAAGATATGGAAGGGCTTGAAGTAGAGATTGCTCCTTATCCTTAGAAAATTTTTAACTTAAAAATATAAAAGTCCTGAAATTTTTTTTCAGGACTTTTTTTATGTATTGGAAAATTTGGAATTCCCGGATAGCATACGTATACTGTATCTTTGAATTGTATTTTCCAGCTGATGAAATCATGTGAAGCCTATGGACTCCACATGAATGATTATTACTTTGAATAATTATTTCTGAGGAATATTCGCTAAAATTTCTTTCAGGAAGCTCCAGAATTTTTGTGTTGAAGGGATATTAGCCTTTTCATCAGGAGAGTGGGCTCCTCTGATGGTAGGTCCAAAGCTTACCATTTCCATTTCCGGATAGTTAGCACCGATGATCCCACATTCCAGACCTGCATGGCAAGCTACCACATGAGGCTTTTCAGTGAATTTTTCGGTATAGATCTTTTCCATGAGCTGAACGATTTCAGATCCGGGTTTTGGTTTCCATCCGGGATAAGAGCCACTGAATTCTACTTGCATTCCTGCCAGTTCAGAAACTGATTTTAACTGTTCTGCCACAGCATATTTAGTTGAGTCAACTGAAGATCTTGACAGGTTTAATATTTTTAAATTTCCACCTTTAAGTTCTACTCTTGCTACATTGTTGGACGTTTCTACAAGATCTTTTACATCCGGACTCATTCTGTAAACACCATTGTGAAGAGATTTTAGGACTAAAATGACCTTTTTAGAATCTTCTTCAGACAGGGCTTTATCAGAGCTTGTTGAATTTTCTATATTGATCTGAAGACCTGGCTCAACAGTTGCAAATTCTTCTAAAATTTCTTTTTTAAGACCATTGGTCAGTTCCTCAATAAACTCATTGGCGTTTCTTACAGAGATAATAGCTACTGCTTCTCTTGGGATCGCATTCCTTAAACCACCACCATCGATTGAAATCAATTGTACATTTTCTTTTGCTAAACCGCTGTAAAGCAATCTTCCCAAAATAATATTGGAATTCCCGAAACCTTTATGGATATCCATTCCCGAGTGACCTCCCTGTAGCCCTTTGATTTCAATTCTTACAATTTGTCCTTTCGCTGCTTCAAGCTCATAGTTTTGAGTGATAGTAACATCTATTCCTCCTGCACAGCCGATATCAATCTCATCATCTTCCTCGGTGTCAAGATTCAATAGGATCTGTCCGGTAAGCTGTCCTGGCTTTAATCCAAGAGCTCCGGTCATTCCTGTTTCTTCATCAATGGTAAAAAGTGCTTCTAAATCCGGATGCGGAATGTCTGAACTTTCTAAAATAGACATGATCGTAGCTACACCTAAACCATTATCTGCTCCTAATGTAGTTCCTTTTGCTCTTACCCAGTCTCCGTCAACTTCCATTTTGATGCCTTCTGTATCAAAATCAAAATTAACATCACTGTTTTTCTGACAAACCATATCCAAATGTGATTGTAATACAATCGATTTACGGTTTTCCATTCCTGCTGTTGCAGGTTTTTTAATAATAACATTTCCTACTTCATCTACTGTTGTTGGTAATCCCAGACTTTCACCAAATCCTTTAATAAATGCGATTACTTTTTCTTCTTTTTTTGAAGGTCTTGGAACAGCATTTAATTTGGAGAAATTCTTCCAGATAATCTGCGGTTCTATATTGGATAATTCCATAAAATTTATTTTTATCAAAATTACGAATAAAAAATGCTCCCGTAAATTCGGGAGCAGTCTTTTTTATTTTGGAGAGGAAATTTTTGAAAAGCGTAATTACAGGATGATTAGCATCCACATTCTCCATAAATAGGCAATGTGATGACAGTTCCGTCAGGTTTTTCAATGGTTATGGTCCCTTCAAATAATAGAGCTTCTTCTCCTTTGATTTTTTTACCTTTTACGGATATTTTATAATCGTCATTTTCTATTTCTTTGGTTAGAAGTTCATCAGCTTCCATATCGCTGGATGAGATCAGGTTCATGGCTAATCTTTTTCCGTCCAGTTTCATGTAAGCTGTTTTTCCTGCATCATCAGCATAGATGTACTTTTCCGCTTCGAAATCAGCTTTGCTTTTTGCAAAGTAACATGAGCATTCTTTAATCTCCTTGGGGAAGGCTATCGTTTCAACCAGGATTTTTCCTGAGCTCTCCACTTTTGCAGAATCCTGAACAATATTCAGTGAATCTTTGGGAGTGGTTGTTAAAACGTTTGGTTGTTCTTTTTTACAAGCTACTACCAAGAGTGCTGAAAAGATAATAATAAGGTATTTCATTGTTTGTGGTTTTAATACATTATCCTCTGGCTCTTTCAAGCAGAACCATCATTAATAAAGAAAGTATAACCAGACTTTCGTCCTCATCATCGATATCGATCATTCTGTCTAGCTGGAATCTTCTGCCAAAAAATGAAGGCATCTTTTTTAATTTAAAATATTCTTTTCCATCCACGCCTCTTACCGTGTAAGCAGGATTTAAGAAATATCCGGTAAACATACCGATGATCGGAATTTCACTTACCATCCCGTCGAAGAATTTTGTCCATGCATTATCTTCCGTTACTGTAAATTTAGGCTGATCATTTGCGTCCAGGATATTATAAGTTGACTTCCAGAGTGAACGCATTCCTTTTCTTGCCAGCCTTCCGAAGTTTTTTTTATCAACAAGATCATTTAAAGAGTAGGATGCATTAAAATCGATCCACTTATTGGCCTGTATCCTGAAAAGCTCCTTAGATTTGCTTTCATCATTAAAGACAATAACATCTTCCTTTAGCTTAAACATTTTTTGGCGAACATACGCCACATAGTTCCCGTTTCTGTCTGTAATGTTAAAATCACTGGCTAATGTTGTGATTTTGAATTTGAAATCCAGAGGATAATTAAGGTTGTTAAGAATCATTTAGTTTATTTTTTTCATATATTTTCCAAAGATATATCTTTTATTGGAGAAGGAGATGATTTATGCTTGAGAAAGCCCTATAGACTCATCTTTTTATATTATTTTTGTAAGTAATTATGGATTACCCAAGTAAAGTTTTGGCAAAAGCTGTGGATGAGATTTCAGGACTTCCCGGAATTGGCAGGAAAACAGCTTTGCGTCTGGCGCTTCATTTATTAAAACAGCCCAATTCCAGGGCCGTTGGTCTCGGCAATTCTCTTATCAGTTTAGTTAATGATATAAAATACTGTAAGGAATGTCATAATTTTTCGGATTTTGATGTTTGCGAAATCTGCAGCAGTTCCAAAAGAAGTGATGAGGTGATTTGTATAGTAGAGGATGTACGTGATGTTATTGCTATTGAAAATACAGGAAAATACACAGGGAAATATCTGATCCTGGGAGGTAAGATTTCTCCTATGGAGGGGATCGGTCCGAATCAGCTTAATATTCCAAGCATTGAAAGGAAATTGAATACAGGGCTGGTCAAAGAGTTTATTTTTGCTTTGAGCGCAACCATGGAAGGGGACACCACAGCGTATTATATTTATAAGAAATTTAAAAATTTCAATGTAAGTTTTTCAAGCATTGCCAGAGGGATTTCAGTAGGGGATGAACTTGAGTATGCGGATGAGATTTCTTTGGGCAGGTCCATTATCAACAGGCTTCCTTATAACGAAAAGGATTAAAAATGAATACCAGGCTCTCAATAATAATTGTTAATTATAACGTTACCCAGTTACTTCGGAATTGCCTTTTATCCATTAAAAAATATGTAAAAGAAGTTCCCTATGAAGTCATTATTATTGACAATGCTTCTACAGACACCTCATGGCGAAATCTGATAGAAGAATTTCCGGGTTTTCATTTTATCGCTTCCGAAAGTAATGATGGTTTTTCAAAAGCCAATAATACAGCTATAAAAAGGGCAGTGGGAGATTATGTCCTGATCCTCAATCCTGACACCGAACTTGAAGGCTGTTATATGGATGAGATTTTAGATTTTGCAGATGCTCAGCCTGACTTTGGGTGTCTGGGAGTGAGAATGCATGATTCGAAAGGTGCATTTTTACCGGAAAGCAAACGTTCTGTTCCGGATATGTTCAACTCCTTCGAGAAGTTATTTGTGAATTTTAAGAATAACAATTCAAAATCCTATTATCGGAATGACATTGATGAAAATGCAATTGATAAAGTGGAAGTGATCACCGGTGCATTTTTTCTTGTTAAGAGAGAGGTTTATGAAAGAGTAGGCGGCCTGGATGAAGCTTATTTCATGTATGGTGAAGATATCGATTTATGTTATACCTTACTTAGGAATGGCTTTACGAATTACTATTATGGTAAAGCTTCAATATTACACTATAAAGGAGAAAGTACGGTAAAAGATGAGCTTTATCTCGAGCGCTTTTATGGGGCTATGCAGATTTTTATCAGTAAATATTACAAGGAATCGAAGCCTTTGCAGTATTCATTTTTAAAAGCAGGCTTAAGGCTCCGGCACAAAATAGAAAAGATCAAATTAAAATAAAAAGCAACTCAATTGAGTTGCTTTTTTAATATGTAAAAATAGTATTTGCTTATTTAGCAGGAGTAACAGGAGCCTGAGTTGGTGCTGTTGTTTGAGAAGCCGGAGCAGATTGTTTTGCAGGAGCTTCTTTTTTAACAGGTTGCTGAACCGGAGCCGTTTGTGATGGCTTTCCTGTGATCACAACACTGATAAGGATAAGAACAATGATTGTTGCTCCCAAGGTCCATGTTGCTTTTTCCATAAAGTCGTTGGTTCTTTGTACTCCGAATTGCGCAGATGATGCACCTCCGAAGGTACTGGAAAGGCCTCCTCCTTTAGGATTTTGAGCCATAACGATAATTACCAGTAAAACACTAGCAATCATAACAAGAACCATCAATAGTATAAATATAGAATCCATTAATTTGATATCTTTTTGAATGGGCAAATTTAATCTTTTTTTACCGAACAGCAAAATAAGATTTTAGTAAAAAGAAAAAACAGCAACAATTGTTGCTGTTTTTTCTTTAAAAGAGATTATTCTTATTTAAAATCAGAATCCTTGGCCTGATTGATCTGATAAGATTTTACAGCCAGGTTTATATCCATTCCGCCCATATTCTGAATAATGGTATGTGGTAATTTTACGCCGGATACATCTTTATAATCAGCATAGCTTGTAGGGGTAGAACCCTGCTCTCCACTTTTTACCTCTCCTGTTTTCAGGCCGGTTTTTACGCTATAATAATATGTGTCTTTTGCGCCTTTCACTACGTAGGAATCTTCGTTGTTATATTTTTCAATTCCTGCTAATTTATATTCAGTAGATTTTGCGAAATTAATTTCCGGGAATAGTTCTTTCTCATCAGACATTTCGGCTTTCTGCTTGTCGCTTAGAGGAACCTTTTTCCCTTGAACTTCCATGTAGCCATCTTTTCCGTCGAATACAATTTTTTGTACGGTATTTCCCATCATGCTGATGTTCATAGCCATTTTGCCTTCTTTGGCCTGAATCATTTTCATGTTCATTTCCATGCCCTGTACTTTTGTAGTGGCTTCACTGGAAATAGAATTGATCTTCTGGACAGCAGCAAGACCTCCAATTGCATTAATGTATTTATCCGCTACAGATCCGATCGTAACACCGGCATCCACTTTTTGTGCAGCCGGTTTTGCTACAGGATTAGCTTCCTTATCAAAATATTTTACCGGGTACCCTAATTTTTCCAGACCTTCAGAAATATCAGAAGCTTTACCTGCGATGAAAATTCTGCTTTGATTAGGAAGTATTGTCGCTTTAACCGCACTTGTAACGTCTGCAGCGGTTACTTTGTCAATAGATTTCAGATAATTGGTATAGAAATCTGAAGGAAGATCCTGTACTTTTTGATTTAATGCAAATCTTGCAATGGTTTCAGGTTTTTCCAAAGACATGATGAAGTTTCCTTTCAGCTTTGCTTTAGCATTTTCAAGCTCTTCCGGTTTTACGGTAGAAATAGCATTCAGTTCATTCATGAATTCTTTAACGGCTTTGTCTGTGACCTCGTTTCTTACACTTGCCTGTGCTGAGAAATTAGGAGAATATTTGCTGGCAGACATGCTTGAATAAGCTCCGTAAGTAAATCCGTTTTTTTCACGAAGATTCATGAAAAGTCTAGCTTCACCACCTCCTCCAAGGATGTAATTGGCAATTGTTGCAGGGAAGTAGTTGGGATCTTTCATTTTCAGTGTATTCAGGTTGCCTACGGAAACAACCGATTGTACAGCTGAAGGAACATCAACAACATTGATCTCTGTTTTTGCAACATTTGAAGCAGGTTCTAATGCGGTAAAAGCAGTATTGGATTTTTTCCATCCGCTGAATGCTTTTTCGATCAAAGGTTTTACCTGATCATATTTAACATCTCCAACGATAACTAAATAAGCATTGTCCGGAGCGTAATATTTTTTGTAGATATTCTGAACATCGGCCAGCTGGATTTTATTGATGGACTCAACGGTCTCAAACTCTCCTCTGGATGTGTTTTTTCCATACTGTAAAGCATTGGAAACCCTTGCTGCTATAGAAGAAGCGTTTTTATCATCAGATTTTAAACTTTCAATAGCTCTTTCCTTAGAATTCTGGATTTCTTCAGCAGAAAATTTTGGATTAATAATAGCATCAGCCATTAATCCCAATACCTCAGGGAAATATTTTGAAAGAGAACTTGCGAAAGCTCCGGAAGATGAAAAGTTAAGGTTAGCTCCCAGAAAATCTACCTTTTTATTAAATTCATCTTTGCCGATATTGGTTGTTCCGTTTTCGAACTGTTCTGCCATGATTTCGCTTACACCGGTCACATTTCCTTCATGGTAAGGAGGTCTGTCCATAGATAGATTGGCGCTTACTCGTGGTAATTTGTTGTTTTCTACAACCATCACCGTAAGGCCATTGCTTAACTGGAAAGTTTTTGGCTTGGCAATGTTTATCGCTGGAGTAGGACCTGGCTTTGGCATTGCATTAAGATCTATTTTTTGTGCTGAAAGCATTCCGGTAAATAAAAATGCTACGGCTATATATGTTAATTGCTTTTTCATTTGTAAATAATTGTTTGTTATAATCACTTTTTAACCCAACTGATCTGGATTATTTTTTTTCAGGTACGTAATTAATGATTATTCTTTGATTAGGATTCAGGTACTTTTTAGCAGCATTTTGAAGATCTTCTCTTGTGATGGATCTGTAAATGTCAATTTCTTTGTTGATTAAATTGGTGTTCCCCATCAATACGTGGTTTGTTGCTAATGAAGCAGCAATTCCCTGAATACTTGAATTCTGATTTACAAACTGGTTTTCAAACTGATTCTGAATTTTCTGATAATCTTCCTGAGAGATTAAAGTTGTTTGTAATTTTTTGATCTCAGCATCAATGTCAGACTGTAAAGTTTGCTTTGTAGTCTGTCCCATTGGGATTGCGAAAAATGCAAATATACTGTAGTCTTCAAGTCCCTGGTTGAAAGCCGCTACCTGAAGTGCTTTTTTGTCCTGATCTACTAATTTTTTATACAAAACAGATGATTTTCCGTTGCTTAAATAGGTTGAAAGCATATCCAGAACATAGGCATCTTTCTCTTTATTGGCAGGTGTTCTGTAGGCAAAAACATAGGCCGGAAGCTGGATGTTAGGATCTGTGGCAGTAACTTCCTTCTCCTGAGTGATAGGAGCATCTTTCGGGAAATCTTTAGGATAGATTGTTCCTTTTGGAATTCCTCCGTAATATTCTTCAATCCATTTTTTAGTCTGTTCAGGCTTAATATCTCCTGCTACGACCAAAGTGGCATTGTTAGGTACATAATATTTTTTATAAAATGCCTGGAATTCTTCAAGTTTAGCAGAATTCAGGTCCTCCATTGATCCGATGGTTGGCCAGTTGTACGGGTGATTGGTGAAAAGATTTTTTTGGATGGTGGTAAAAAGATTCCCGTAAGGCTGGTTGTCCATTCTCAATCTTTTTTCCTCCTTTACAACCTCTCTCTGAGTATCTACTCCAACCTGGTTGATAACTGCGTGACGCATTCTTTCAGCTTCCATCCAAAGTCCCAGTTGTTCGTTGTTGGAAGGGAAAGTTTCATAGTAATATGTTCTGTCATTGGTTGTATTGGCATTGTTCTGTCCTCCGTTGGAAGAAACTATTTTAAACCAGTCACCTCTTTTGATATTAGGTGTTCCTTCAAATAAAAGATGTTCAAAGAAGTGAGCGAAACCGGTTCTTCCTTTTACTTCATCCTTGGCACCTACGTGGTACATTACTCCTGTTGTAACTACCGGTGCTGTATTGTCCTGATGAAGAATCACGTGTAAACCGTTTGGTAAATCATACTCTTCGAATTTGATTTGTTGTGCATTCAGCATCACTCCAAAGAAAGCTACAGCAGCAACAGAAAGAAGTCGTTTTTTCATAAAGTAGAAATTGTTTGTCAATAAGTCCTAAAAATACTTTAATTGTTACAATTATTATGTGAAATTTTTAACTGAATTATTGGTTTTGTTAAATATATCATACCTGCATTTCAAAAATTTGAATTCTCCTTTTAATACATTATTTTTGTATTCCCAAAATTTTTTGCAGCATGGACTATTTGAAAGGACTCAATGAATCACAATACGAAGCCGTTACTACTTTACAGGGACCTTTAATGGTACTTGCAGGAGCAGGTTCGGGGAAAACGCGTGTACTTACCATGCGTATCGCCCATCTGATTACAAACGGTGTCGATCCTTTCAATATTTTAGCCCTTACCTTTACCAATAAAGCAGCACGTGAAATGAAGGAGCGTATTGCAAAGGTAGTAGGCCCCGGTAATGCAAGAAGTTTGTGGATGGGAACTTTTCACTCGGTATTTGCAAGAATTTTGAGAAGTGAAGCTCATTATCTGGGATTTCCATCGAATTTTACAATTTATGATCAGCAGGATGCGTTGAATGTAATCCGGAAAGTGCTGAAAGACATGAATATAGATGCGGATCTGTATAAACCTAAAAAAGTCCAGGCAAGAATTTCAAACTATAAGAATAACCTGATCACGGTAAAAGCCTATTTCAACAACCCTGAATTGATGGAGGCTGATGAAAAAGCGAATATGAAGTTTATCGGTCAGATTTATCAGAAATATGTAGAAGCCTGTTTTAAAAACGGGGCGATGGACTTTGATGATTTATTGTTAAAAACCAATGAACTGCTTACCCGGTTTCCTGAGGTTTTAGCCAAATATCAGGACAGATTCCGTTATATTCTGGTAGATGAGTACCAGGATACGAATCACTCTCAGTACCTGATTGTAAAGGCACTGGCTTCAAAGTTTGAAAATATATGTGTAGTGGGAGATGATGCTCAATCGATCTATTCATTCCGGGGAGCCAATATTTATAACATTTTAAATTTTAAGAAAGATTATCCTGATGCGGTGACGGTTTCTTTGGAACAAAACTACCGTTCAACACAAAATATCGTGAATGCCGCTAATGTGGTGATTGCAAAAAACCTTCAGCAGTTCAAAAAGAATGTATTCAGTGAGAATGAAGAAGGAGATAAAATAAAAATCTACCGTTCGCTTTCGGATGCGGATGAAGCCAACTTTGTGGCTGGAAATATATGGGAGCTTCATAACAGGGACCAGCGAAAATTTAGTGATTTTGCCATTTTATACAGGACGAACTCTCAGACCAGGGCTTTTGAAGATGCTCTGAGACGTAAGAATATCCCTTATAAAGTATATGGAGGTTTATCTTTCTATCAAAGGAAAGAGGTAAAGGACCTTATTGCTTACCTGCGTCTTCTTATCAATGAAAATGATTCGGAAGCATTGACAAGGATAATCAATTATCCTACGAGAGGGATCGGAGAAACAACGCAGAATAAACTGGTCGTTTTTGCTGATGCCCATAACGTGTCTGTAGCAAAGGTCCTGGATAATCTTCCGATGTATTCTCAACAGTTAGGATTCAATAATGGTGTTCTCAACAAACTGAATGATTTCTGGTCAATGATCAAGGCTTTTCAGGTATTGCTGAAAACAGAAACAGCTTACAGTGTTGCCATGGAAGTTGCAAAACGAAGCGGTCTGATCAAATTTCTGAAAGATGACGGAACTCCCGAAGGGATTTCAAGGGTAGAAAACGTACAGGAACTCATGAACTCTATGCAGGGTTTTATAGAAGAGCAGATGCAGCTGGAGGACGGAGATCCTAGTTTATCCAATTTCCTTGAAAATATTGCCCTTTCAGCAGATACGCAAGCAAAAGATGAAGAAGATGATATGGTTTCCCTGATGACCATTCACCTTTCCAAAGGACTTGAGTTTCCTGTTGTGCATCTTGTAGGAATGGAAGAAAATCTTTTCCCTAGTTTTATGAGTTCAGCAACAAGGGAAGATCTGGAAGAAGAAAGACGTTTGTTTTACGTAGCCTTGACAAGAGCCGAGAAGCAGGCATTTTTCTCTTATGCCATCTCCAGATTCCAATGGGGAAAAATTACAGATGCAGAACCATCAAGATTCTTAAGTGAAATTGATGAAGAGTATCTGGAATTCATCAATCCTGCAATGGAAAAACGTTTTATTAATCAAAGCGGGCTTAAATCCAATATTTTTGATGAACATCCTTCAGAAATACGTAGTTTTAAAAAGGTAGAGAAGAAAACCATTGAAAAGAATGAGAATTCAAAACCAATTGCTGAACCTCGTAAACTGAAACCCGTAAGTACGGCCAAAATCATTAACCCAAGCGGAGCCTCTTCTCAGGATATTGAAGTGGGGGATAAGGTGAGACATGATCGTTTTGGTGTCGGGGAAGTTACTTTTCTGGATGGAACAGACCCTCAGAATATCAAGGCTAAAGTGGTTTTCATGCATGAAGGAGAGAAGAATCTTATTCTGAAATACGCTAAACTAACTAAAATTTAAAAAACATAGACGTAAGCTATCAGAACTTTTTATAAATTATAAGTCTACTTATTTTGTAGACTTATAAATATGACATACATTTGCTCCTCAAAAAAAGTTAAAAAAAACTTAACATAAAATGTATGAAAAATAGAAAGACAATTTTTTCAGCTTCTGTTTTATTTTTTCTGGGGACAACTTATGTTTATGGACAGGAGAAGGATACAGTGAAAACCGCTAATGTGGAAGAGGTTGTTATTCTGGGATCCCGAAGCGGAGCAAGATCTAAAGTTGACAGCCCGGTTCCTGTGGATGTATTTAATATAAAAGAATCTTCGCTGGTTCTTCCTCAGACCAATATTTCTCAGATCCTTAACGCTATAGCACCCTCATTTACCTCTACGATCCAGACCAACGCTGATGGTACGGATCATTTGGACCCTGCACAGCTCAGAGGCCTGGGTCCCGATCAGGTCCTGGTTTTGGTCAATGGTAAAAGAAGGCATACTTCGGCATTGGTTAATGTGAACGGAACTCCGGGAAGAGGAACTGTAGGTACGGATTTGAATGCTATTCCTTCTTTCGCGATCAACCGGATTGAAGTGTTGCGGGATGGTGCTGCGGCACAATACGGATCAGATGCCATTGCAGGGGTTATTAATTTAGGGCTTAAAAGAGATACCGGAAGACTGACAGGTCAGTTTACTTACGGAGGAAACCTCACGCCGGCAGCCAATGATCATACAGGAAATTTTGACGGACAAAACTTTCAGGTAGATCTGAATTATGGTGATAAAATAGGAAAAAAGGGAGGTTTTTTCAATATTACCTGGACTTCACAGTTTAGAAATCCAACCTATAGAGCAGGAACCGAAAGCGGGACAATTTACAATGCTTACAATGCTATTGAGAAAAGAGCATTAAATGATGGCGTGAATCTTTCTTCATTATTTACAAATATCGGTACTACTCCCAATGCTCAGCAGATCGTAAATTATATTCATCAATATGCACAGAATGTTAATTATTTCTCCCAGGATTTTCAAAACCAAATTCAGGGAGCCAATACAATTGGTGCGCTACAGGGATTGTTAGGAGCTGATGTAACCAATCAGGAGTTGAGCTACAGAGGTCTTGAAAGAAAAGATTTCAATATGCAGGTAGGCCAGTCAAAACTGAATAACCACCAGCTTTTTGCAAATATAGAGGTTCCGATTGATGATAACTGGAAAGTCTATACTTTTGGAGGTTATAGCTTCAGGCATGGTACTTCGGGAGGATTTTTCAGAAGACCTAATCAAAGCAGAACCTTTACAGGAATATATCAGGATGGTTATCTGCCGCAGATCGGAACAGATATCCAGGACTTGTCTCTTTCAGCAGGTATAAAAGGAAACTGGGATGGCTGGAATATTGACTTCAGTAATACTTACGGACAAAACTCCTTTGATTATACTATCCAGAATACAGGTAATACTTCTTTAAGATTTGCTTCCCCCAATGAATTTAGTGCCGGAGGACTAAGGTTTTCTCAAAATACGATCAATCTTGATTTTTCAAAGAAATATGATGTGTGGCAGGGAATCAACATAGCATTTGGGGCTGAGCACCGATATGAAAATTTTAAAATAACAGCAGGAGAAGAAGCTTCTTATGCAACTTATGATATCAATGGTAATGTATGGAACGGGACCACTTCCAGACCTACCGATTTCTTTGGAAATTCACTTCCGGGAGGATCACAGGTATTTAGCGGTTTCAGACCTGAAAATGCTGTAAATAAAAACAGACAATCTGTTGCGGGATATGCAGATTTTGAATTCAATTTTACAGATTGGTTGCTGGTAGATGCTGCTGCGAGATATGAAAACTATTCGGATTTCGGATCTACTTTTAATTATAAGATAGCTTCGAGAATTAAACTTGATAAGAACTTTAATTTAAGATTTGCTGGATCTACAGGATTTAGAGCGCCATCTATCCATCAGATCTATTATAATGTAACTTCTACTTTATTTACCAATAATCAGCTTTTAGAAGTAGGAACTTTCAGCAACGACTCTAAAATAGCAGGACTATTGGGAATTCCAAAATTGAAACAGGAAACTTCCCAATCAGCAAGTATAGGATTTACGTATAAAATTCCATCAGTTAATGTAACATTTACGGCAGATGGTTATTTTACTAAAATTAAAAATAGGATTATCCTTACCGACCAGTTTACCAGATCAGCAGTTCCTCAGCCGGCAAAGGAGGCATTTGATGCTGCGGGAGTAAATGCGGGACAATTTTTTGCCAATGCAATTGATACGGAAACGAAAGGGCTGGATATTGTAATCGCTCACAATGTAAGATTTTCAGAAGTGAAGCTGGATAATAGTTTTGCAGTTAATCTAAATCAGACCAAAAAAGTAGGAGACGTGCATTCATCGGGTTTGTTGGAATCTGCTAATCTTGAAAATACCTATTTCTCTGAAAAATCAAGAGTCTATCTTGAAGAAGCGGTTCCAAGAGTAAAGGCAAGTTTATCCCACAGTATTTCATGGAAAAATGCCAGTTTCTATTTAAGAAATACGTATTTCGGAAAGGTAACCGGTGCTGATGTTTTAGATGCTAATGGAGATGGGGTTATTGCATTTGATGAACATCAGAAAATAGCAGATAAGGTGATTACTGATCTTTCTGTAGCGTATCAGTTTACTAAAAATGTAGGCTTAACGCTGGGAGTGAATAACGTTTTTGATATTTATCCAAGCAAAAATCTTCCGGTATCAACCAATAACGACCAGTTTATCTACTCTCGTTCCACGTCTCAATTCGGACAGAACGGAAGGTATGTTTTTACGAGACTTAATTTTACTTTTTAAGTAAAAAATAAAAACTAGCTGAACAATGCAGGCAAAGGATCTTCAAAACTGATTATTCTGTGATCTGCGAGATCAAAATAAATTTCTGAATTTTGATTGGTAAAAGCAATGACAGTCATTCCTGCATTTTTGGCAGCAAGAATACCGGACTGACTGTCCTCTATTACAAAACAATGTTGAGGGTCAACTTTCAGGTTTTTTGCTGAAGTAAAATATACGGCAGGATGAGGCTTACCATGTTCTTCAAACTCAGCTGAGGTAATATGATCGAATAAATGGGCAATCTCTGCTTTATCAAGAACGGTTTGAATGATCCTGTAAGGAGAATTGGTGGCTAGGCCTATTTTGTATTGCTTTGATTTAAGATCTTCTATAAACTTTTTTATACCCGCAATAGTACAATCTTCTGTTGCGATCAGTTCAATGACCCTTGAGATGACTTGTTGTTCCACAGTGTCCAATGCAATGTTATCCCAAGGGTATTTTTTATACCAGAATTCGGTAACCTCAGCAGTAGTCATCGACTGAGTAAACTGTGTGAATTCATCAGTAATCTTTACACCCAATGAGCTGAATACTTCGGACTCCGCTTGTTTCCAGAATTTTTCACTGTCGATAAGAACGCCGTCCATATCAAAAATAACAGCTTTTGCAGGTTTTATTTCCATATTTTTAATTCATAGGCCGCTTCCCAAAAATGGTACTCCATTTGGGTTGACATGATAAAAGCTTCTGTCATTTTATATCTTGTATCATCTGTAGCTTTTTCTGCGATCTTATCACAAATAGCAATGGCATGATCTACAGCAGCAGAAAATTCCTCTCCGCCATAAGTATCGATCCACTTTTGATAAGGATTATTAATATTGTTCTGATACTTAAAGATAAAGTTTCCTACTTCCCTATAGATCCAGAAGCACGGCAACACTGCAGCAACTGCAACTTCAACACATTCCAGAGCAGCAGTACTCCTCAGGAAATGGATATAGTGATGACATGCAGGCTGTAAAACACCTTTATCGGTAACACCAAAATCCTTAAAATAAAATTCATGTAAAGCATTTTCGACCACGATCGCATTTTCGGCAAACCTCATAAAAGAAAGAACATCCTGAAGATCCGGGATCTTAGCAGCAATTAGCGAAAGCGTTCGTCCAAAATGTTCAAGATATAGAGAGTCCTGAGCCATGTAAAATTTAAAATTTTCAAGCGGCAAAGTTCCGGCTGAAAGCTCTTTGATAAAATCCATTTGCAAAATAGACATGTATTTGTCTTCAATAGCTTGCCAGGTTTTTTCAGACCATTTCATTTTTGATCAGTTTTTGAGGGTTAAAAAAGTGATTAAGCGGGCCGTTTCCTAAACCGGTTTCTACATCTTTTCCATTTTCTATGGCTTTATAAACATATTGTTGTCCAAGAGAAACAGAATCAAATAAGGTTTTTCCCTGAGCCAGATATGCGGCTATAGCCGAAGAAAGGGTACAGCCTGAACCATGGGTATTGTGGGTTGCCAATTTGATGGTTTCAAAGGTATGGTATTGATTATTTTCATCGTAGAATAATGAGGTAATCGTTGAGGTATCCTGATGTCCGCCTTTTAAAAGAATGCTTTTGCAGCCCAGACTTTTGATCAGTTTTCCTGCTGCATAAAGGTCTTCAAGCGTTTTCACCTCCATGCTGGCTAAAATTGCTGCTTCATCCATATTAGGGGTAATCACATCTGCAATAGGGAAAAGTTTTTCTGTAATAGCGGTAATAGTCTCTTCTTCGATTAAACGATGTCCACTTGTCGCGACCATTACCGGATCGAATACAATAGGAATCTTTTTATATTTACCGAGTGTTGAAACGATGGTTTCCACAAGCTGGGAAGTATGGACCATTCCGATTTTGATTGCATCAGGAAAAATGTCATCTAAAATAGCTTCGATCTGATCAGCTACTGCTTCTACAGGAATTGGATATATCTTTCTTACTCCCTGGGTATTCTGGACCGGTAAAGCAGTTAACACCGATGTTGAAAAGCATCCCAGGGCAGAGGCGGTTTTAATATCAGCCTGGATGCCAGCCCCTCCGCTTCCGTCGAATCCTGCTATCGTTAATACGGATGAATATTTAAATTTTTTCATTTTACAATTTCATTTTTGAGTTCATAAGCTGCTTTTTGAGGATCATTAGCACCGCATATTGCAGAAACCACGGCAATACAGTCGGCTCCCGCGTCCATAATAGCCTTGGCGTTGGTTAAGTTGACACTGCCAATAGCAACAAGGGGCTTTGAGGTGAGTTGCCTTATTTTTACTATTCCTTCCAATCCCCATTCAGTAACTGTATCTGATTTGGTAGTCGTGCGGAAGACCGGGCTGATGCCCAGATAGTCTGATGCTGCAGTCTGATCATTTTCAAGCTGATCGAGATATTCAATGGAGTAACCAATCATTTTATTGTGAATGAGTGGCTGCTCCCTCAAATAGACGGGGCTTGCATCGGTATTACCCACATGGATGCCTGCCGCGTTTACTTTTGTGGCCACTTCTACGTTGTCATTAATAATCAGTGGAATATGATGTTTTTCTGTAATTGCTATCAGTTGTCTGGCTTTTTGGAGGAATTCATCGGGAGAGCTGTTTTTCTCTCTTAGTTGTATGATATCAACGCCGCCTAGAATAGCTTGCTCTGCAACCTTTAAAAAGTCTCTTCCGGGACAATCTGCCTCAGAAATAACAATGTAAAGCTGGTAAGGAAAAGGATGTCGATTCATTATCTTTCATACTTGAGATGACTGAGAAACTCCTCTTCGGTAATAGTATATAATTTATCGAGAAGGTTAACCTGAAGGCTTCCAGGACCTTTACTTTCCAAAACAGCCAGTTCACCTGCGATACCCATTAATGCCATTGCAGCCGCAGTTGCTTCAAAATACTTTTCGGTAACTCCTGCAAAAGCACCAATAAGGGCAGTTGCCGAGCAGCCTAATCCGGTAACTTTGGTCATTAAATGATGCCCGTTACGGATAAAGGAGGTCTGCTGTCGGTCAAGAATGATATCTGTAGCTCCGGAGATACAGACAATCGTATCGTGTTGATTGACGAGATATTGGGCGGCATTGATCGCTTCGTCACTTTTTGCTGTGCTGTCAACTCCTTTTGTAACGATTGTGTTTGCTTTAGCCAAAGCAATAATTTCTGATGCGTTGCCTCTGATTACAGTCGGCCGGTACGGTAAAAGCTGGTGTAAAATCTCATCACGGAAACCCGTTGCACCGGCACCTACCGGGTCCAAAATCCACGGTTTTTTTAATGAATGGGCAGCCTTTGCGGCTATTATCATTGACTCTGCCCAATATTCATCCAGCGTACCTATATTAATAACGACTGAATGTGCAATACTGACCATTTCATGAATTTCAGATTTTGCATGCGCCATGATCGGAGAAGCTCCCACAGCCAAAAGGGCATTAGCTGTATTATTCATCACCACGTAATTGGTGATATTGTGTACAAGGGGGGATTGCTGTTTTACGAGCTGTACTTGTTCCCAAAGATTTTTATCCATTATTATTGATTAAATAAATAGCTTCAGGAAAAAATCCAAAACAAAAGTACATTGTAAAGAATGTCTTTTTGCTTTTCCCTACGTCGGTGTAAGCCGTATCAGGTTCAAAGGGACTCTCTCAATTCTTCTCAGAATACCCCTAAAGCATAACAAATGTAAGAAAAATATCAGATATGGCCTTATCATTAATTAGTAACCCAAACCTTTTATCTCTCTACCAGCTCCTTTACGCTTTCTCCGTAGTAATCCATTTCCGATTTATTAATTTTGATAAGCTCATACCACTTTCTGAAGGCTCCTACAAATACGATAAGCATTAAGACCATTGCAACCACAGCAAGTGTTGCCAGTAAGTATTGCCCTTTGGGAATATAAATGGAGGTAACCTGGATATAACCTGCCCAGAATGTGATCCCTGCCATGAACACACCCGGTATAGCTGCACACAAGGCATATTTGCCTCTGTTTAACCGTATGAGCATTGTTGTACAGACGATCAGTCCACAGGCAGCAAGCAGCTGGTTGCTGATCCCGAATAATGGCCAGATACTACTGACGTTTCCTGTAAATACAAGGTATCCCCATGCAAAAGTGAAGATCAGACTACTGATAATAATCCCCGGGGTCCAGTTTTTGTCATTGAATTTCGGAATTACAGAACCCAGCATTTCCTGCAAAAAGAAACGTCCTACTCTTGTTCCTGCGTCAATAGCCGTAAGAATAAAAACAGCTTCAAACATGATTGCAAAATTATACCAATAAGCCATTAACTGATCCATATAGGGGATCTTATTGAATATATGAGCCATTCCCACAGCCAGAGATACAGCACCTCCGGTTCTGCCATGAAGATCGATCCCGATTTTCTGTGAAAAATAATCAATATCAACTCCGTGTAAAGAAGGATGAGCAGCCAGAAATGCATCATAAGAGTCTTTCGGAGTGTTTATGGCAAAATAATCTCCGGGCATTAATGTACATGCTGCGATCAATGCCATTAGGGCAACAAATCCCTCAACAAGCATTGCTCCATATCCTACAAAAAGAATTTCCCTTTCTTTATTTAGCATTTTAGGCGTTGTTCCGGTTGCTATAACAGCGTGAAAACCCGAAATAGCACCACATGCGATAACAATGAAAATGAATGGAAGGACAGGTCCTCCGATCACGGGTCCGCCACCGTTTACAAACTGTGTAAGGGCAGGCATCTGTATCGTGGGATGGATCACAATTACTCCGATAGCAAGCATGATGATAGTTCCGATTTTCAGGTATGTCGACAAATAATCCCTTGGGACGAGCAGCAGCCATACCGGTAGAACGGATGCCAAAAAACCATACAAAGGAATAGCTATAGAAATGGTGGTGATATCCCAGGAGAACAAATTATGCATGGTTTCATTCTGCATCAGGTTATGCCCTCCGATAATACCCGCAATAAGAAGGACTCCTCCTAGGATACTGGCAAAAGTGACACTATTTTTGCGATAGCGCATAATCAGACCCATAATGATGGCAATAGGCATTGTAATCACTACGGTAAATAATGACCATGAGGCTTCGTGCATAGCATTGATACACGCCAACGATAGTCCTGCCAGTGTAAGAATGAGAATGAATAAAATGGCAAATCCGGCTACTGTTCCGGTTGTTTTTCCAATTTCTTTAGAAGCAATGGTTGCCAGACTCTGGCCTTTATGCCTTACGGATGCGAACAAAACGACCATATCATGAACACCACCTCCTAATACACAGCCTATCAGAATCCACAATGCTCCGGGAAGGTATCCGAATTGTGCGGCAAGAACAGGCCCAACCAATGGTCCTGCAGCTGCAATTGCAGCAAAGTGATGTCCGAAAAGAACATTCTTATTAGTTGCAACATAGTCTTTACCATCCGCAAACTCCAATGCAGGAGTCGTATTTTTGTTATTAAGACGTAATACCTTATTGGCGAGAAAAATTCCATAGATGCGGTATGCTATGGCGAAAATAAGGAGCGATGTGAAAACTAAAGTTAAGGCGTTGATGTTATTTAGGAAATCCATATCGTCTTGATTTTTTATGAGTAAATAATTAAATTTTTTGTTTAATTTATTTTGAATAATTTAAACAATGGCCAAGTTAATTATTTTGTAAATAAAAAATAAGAATATGTATACTAATCTAGCAAATTAACAAAAATTGAAAATAATTACTTATTTAATATCCTGATAATTAATATTTTATATTGTTTTTCCGTTTGAGTTAACTATAATTTATTGCTAGTTTAGAAGTATATTTCATTTCAACATTAATGATTGCTGGACTTAGTCTTTCTCTGAGAAACAATAAAATCTACCATTTCATCAACAAGCTGATTAAGGTAGTTTTTATCGGTGGTTCCGAAGCCGTGTATACCATCTTCTACGATAGTCAGTTTATTTTGTACTTCATTTTCTTCAAGTTTTCGTTCCAGTAGTATCGATTGCTTGAGAGGTACAATCTTATCCTTATTTCCTTGTAGAGTTAGGGTTGGGATTGCATGATCAGCATAAGTTACCGGTGAAAGCGTTTCAAAGTATTTGATGACTTTCTTCTTGTCTTTTTTGATGTCGTATCCTGAAATTCCTAAGATCAGTTTTCCCCTTAGATCAACAATTTTCTTTGAAAAAAGGCTAATAAAAAAGGCACCTACATTTCCCACACGGGTATGTAAAAGTTTATTAAGATCAGTAGGCCCGAAATTATTGACTACATAATTTACTTTTGCAGAATAAGATGAGAGTTCAGGTGCTCCGACGAATTCATTATCTTGCGTATAGGCAGCCAGCAATGAAAGATGCGCCCCGGCAGACGCCCCGAAAAGTCCTATATTGTTGGTATCAAAGTGATATTTATCTGCGTTCTTTCTGACCCATCGTATAGCATCCTTAGTATCCTGGATAGGATTTGGAAAATGTATATCTTTATTCACTAAAGTATAGTTGATGCTGATTACAGTATATTCCTTTTCTACCAGCTTGAGAATAAGGTTTTCTATATAGGAATCTGCATGAATGATCTTATCACCGCCGACCCATCCCCCTCCATGGACATAAATAAGCACAGGATGTTTTTCCGCAGAGGTTGTTTTTGGGCTGTACATATCCAAAGCTATTGAACCTTCCTTATTGGTTTTATAGAAAATATCTTCTGATGAAATGGTCCTTTCTTTTAAAAGACTGCTTTTTGGGGCTTTAGGCTGAAGCTGATTCTGGGAAAAAGCGACAGGGGAAATGCTCAGAAGTAAAATAAAAAACAGGTTTACATAAAACCTGTATATTGTAATATTGCTTTTGAATGATGCCATATAATTTTTGAGAAATTGGTTATTTTACTAACTCCTCAAAAAGTTTACCAAAAGTTTTTTCAAGATCTTTGGATTTTCCGGGATGAGGCCTTGATGTTTGTATAACGGAACTTCTTACCGCTGTTAACCAGCGAAAACGCTCGGGAATATCAAGCAGGGCTATTGGTCCACCGTACTTATCTCCATTGGCAATCTTTTGAAAACTTTGCAGGTTCTGAATAATGTCTTCATAGTCAAGTTTGCTGTGCATAAGTCTGAATTTATCTGGGCATAGATAAAAATCTACACGAATGAATTTTTCTTTTTTTGAAAACATCACGAGGCCTATATTGAAAAATTCTTCTCTTTCAACCTTAGGTACCAGACGTATTACGGCATATTCGTATATTTTATCCTCTTGCATTTTTAGCTTCGTTTACAAAGATTTGTGAATTTTCTAGCCTTGTTTTCATAAATTGGAAGTACACCTCACGGATTTCTTCAGGACTTTCATCCGCATCGTTCCAGTGTAGCCAATCTTCGGGAATCAGATTTACAATTTCCCGGAATACTTTTTCATTTAAAACCTCATGTGCCCATTGGTCGGCTTCATCCAGCATTTTAGCTTTGGGAAGAAGAACATGGTCTTTTACATATTTGAAAGGAGTCTTTGCCGCTGCATCAAAGTTTTGCCATGAGTGATGAAAATAAAAAGAAGCTCCGTTATCAATTACCCAGAGTTCCTTATGCCACATCAGCAGATTGGTATTTTTATAAGTACGATCGATGTTGGTGATGAATGCATCCAGCCATACTATTTTTGAGGCCAGTAGAGGATCGATGACTACACCCGGATCATATGTGATCGATCCGGAAAGATAGTGAAGTCCCAGATTCAGCCCTTCCGAAAATTTTAGCAAATCCTGAATTTCTTCATCAGCTTCCGTTCGTCCAAAATCTACATCCAGGTTTACAAAAACAAGCTCCGGAATTTTTAATCCCAAAACTTCTGTTATTTTTCCTCCTAAAAGTTCAGATATCAGCATTTTTACTCCGTGGCCGGCACCCCGGAACTTCAGGACATATTTAAAGTCATCATCAGCTTCTGCCAAAGCCGGAAGCGAACCACCCTCTCTTAATGGAAGGATGTAGCGCATTACCGTTACTGTTCTTAAATCCAACATACCGCAAAAATAAGATTTTACTTTGTGTTTGTTCCTATTTTTAATATTTTTAGTTGAAATTATGTCAGCCATCAAAGTGGAAGAAATATTCTTGTGATAAGATGTTCTTTTCTGGCTGATTCTTTAAGAAGTGAGTATGGAAGTTATAAAAAAAGAGAATATTGTTATTTCAAATCCTGAAACAAAGGATTTTCTTGCAGATGCTTATTATCCGGAAAGTAAACGAAAATTACCACTGGTAATTTTTGTACATGGATATAAAGGGTATAAAGATTGGGGAGCATGGGGGCTTATGGCTGAAAAAATAGCAAAAGCCGGTTTTTTCTTTGTTAAGTTTAATTCCTCCCATAACGGGACAACAACAAATGACCCTCATAACTTCGGGGATCTGGAAGCTTTCGGGCAAAATAATTATTCTAAGGAACTTTCCGATCTCGGTGCTGTTATTGATTTTTTTATTACAGATGATAGGGTAGATGATCAAAAGGTCATTTTAATAGGGCACAGCAGAGGAGGAGGCATTTCGATTATAAAAACCTCCGAAGATGAAAGAATAAACGGCTTAATTACCCTTGCAAGTGTAGATACCCTTGAGCGTTTTCCAACAGGAAATGCTTTTGAAAACTGGAAAAAAGAAGGTGTGTATTATGTTATGAATGGCAGAACAAAGCAGGAAATGCCTCATTATTTTCAGTTTTATATAGATTTTGAAGAGAATGTGCATCGTTTCGATGTAGAAAGAGCAATGGAAATGGCAAAAGCTCATATTTTAATTATCCATGGCACCAACGATGAAAGTGTTGCTCCAAAAGAAGCGGAACATCTCCATATTTTGAACCCGAATTCTGAACTGTTTTTAATTGAAGATGCGAATCATACATTCGGAGCCAAAGAACCTTGGGAAAGTCCGGATTTACCGGAAGATCTGAATAAAGCTATCGAAAAATGTATTGACTTTATTAACAATAAGATTGTACACGAATAAAAATAAAAAAGGAGTGGCAACGTCACTCCTTTTTTATTTTAGATCTTATAGATTTCAAGTTTAGTCATTCTGTGTCGGCTTGGTTAAAATACTCCAGGCCTCGTTAATTTTACTTTCAAGCAGAAGTTTCTGCGCTTCCTGATGAATGTTTTCTTCAGAATGAAAACTACCCTCCGGTAAAACTTCAATGTTGGCAAGCATGCCCAGGTCATTTCCTGTAAAAATTTTACTGTATCGTATTTCAATAGGAAGAAGATCAAATCCAATTCCCTTTGTTACCAGTGGTTTAGGAACTTCAAAAAGACTGTTTTCATTACTTCTTGAGTACCAGTTTACTCCCAGACGGGCTACCATATCCAGTTTTTTCTGATCCAGATTGCCTTCTTCATTCAGATATTCTTCCCTTATGTGAATCTTCTGTACTTCACAGATGATCAGATTTCCTGCTCCGCCCTGATCTCCCAGGGGTTTTATTTCGAGTACTTTACATTCAAAATTAACCGGGCATTCTTCAATCAGTTTTGGCTGTACAAGATCTGCGTCCTTCATTGTAAGGCCGGATTTGATGAACTCATTAACCCCGTCTCCGTATTCTGTTGAAGCTAAAGATATTTGTTGTACAATAGGAAAATTGACTGTTCCGATTACCACCTCTGGAAGCTCTGAAACATTTTTCAACGTGTGTTTAGTGGTGTTATCACGGACTCTCCTTGAAGGTGAAAAAATCAAGATAGGTGGAACGGTACTGAACATATTGAAAAAGCTGAAAGGCGATAAATTAATAGTACCATTCTTATCAACTGTCGAAGCCAAGGCAATAGGCCTCGGTGAAACAGCGGTCTGCATTATCGTTTGTAATTGAACCGGTGTTATTTCAGATGGGATAACTGTTTTCATATTTTATAATAAGTCACTTCAGTTTTATCAATATTAATTGAAAAACTAAAGTGAACTTAATTTTACCATAATATTTTAACTTAAGTAGCTCAAACGTTTTTAACTCTTTTTATAAACTTGGAATTATTTTACCAGATACTTCCCCGAAACCTACTCTTACGCCATCTTTTTCAGCCCATGCTTTCATGGTAATGGTATCATTATCTTCAATGAATTTTCTTTCCTGGCCGTTACTTAGCTGAATAGGATTTTGGCCCCTCCATGTCAGTTCAAGCATAGATCCGAATGATTTTGGATCGCTTCCTGAAATAGTACCACTGGCATAAAGGTCACCAACTTCAAGATTACAACCGTTTACCGTGTGGTGTGCCAGTTGCTGGGTCATGTTCCAGTACATGAATTTATAATTGCTTTCAGAAATTAGGTTTTCTTCTCCGTTTTCAGGCTGTAAGTATACTTCAAGGTTGATATCATAATTTTTATCACCTTCAAACTTCAGGTAGTCCAAAACTTCCGGATCCTGTACCGGTGAAGCGGTTCTGAAAGGAGCTAATGCTTCTAAAGTAACAACCCATGGAGAAATAGAAGAGCCAAA
Organism: Chryseobacterium sp. Chry.R1; assembly: GCF_039645525.1. Classification (NCBI taxonomy): domain Bacteria; kingdom Pseudomonadati; phylum Bacteroidota; class Flavobacteriia; order Flavobacteriales; family Weeksellaceae; genus Chryseobacterium; species Chryseobacterium sp. Chry.R1. The sequence continues at coordinate 97,246 of NZ_CP151793.1, read as the reverse complement.
GTTTTTAGCTAAAAACGGTCCAAGCGGAACATACTCCCATGCCTGGATATCTCTTGCAGACCAGTCATTAAACATAACCATCCCAAAAATTGCATCTTCAGCATCTTTTGTGGAAATGCTCTCGCCCATATCCGTATTTTTGTTGATAACAAAAGCCATCTCTAGTTCAAAGTCCAGTTGTTTAGAAGGGCCGAATACCGGCTTTTCTGCATCAGCAGGTTTAGTCTGGCCTTTGGGACGGTTGATATCAGTTCCTGAAATCACAATGGATGATGCTCTGCCGTGATATCCTACAGGCAAATGCTTCCAGTTGGGTAATAACGCATTGGCAGGATCACGGAACATTTTTCCTACATTGGTGGCATGTTCGATGCTGCTGTAAAAATCAGTGTAATTTGGAATATGCAGAGGCATTATCATTTTTACCTGATCCAGTTCGTAGAAAGCATCTTCTATGGTTTTCTGGTCTTTTGATAAAGTGGAGCCTTCCTGTAATAATTCCTGGATTTTAGTACGCACGGCATTGGTAATGGGTTTCCCCAATTCAATGAATTCGTTAAGGGTGTAAGCTTCGAAGACGTTATCTTCAAGTCCTTCAATATCTTCAAAATAGCCCAGATCATACAGGCTGGCAAGGTCAATGACCTGATCACCGATTCTGGTGCAGCATCCGATATATTCTTTATTGAAAACAGCTACTCCAAAAGGAATATTATGTATAGAAAAGTCTGAATTTGAGGAATACTCTACAAATGATTTCATAAGATTGTAATTTAATTAAGATTAATAAATCTGTTAAAATTTGGGTTCCAATATCTCAAGCGGCCGTAGCAGAAAAGCGATGTTTTCCAACTAAATATTCTTAAAACTCCTTGACTGGTTATCCAATGATCACCTGTCGGTTCAATATTGAGATATGAAATAAATTACCTTCTCACTACGCTCTTCGCAAATACGAGCGCCCTCAAGATATTTTGTATTATTTTTTTGAATAAGAGGCTTCGTCAATCCACCTGTCTTTAGTATTAACGTCAATCAGATATAAGATATTATCCTGTCTTGTTAATAATAAGGTTTTGGTTACCGGCATAGGAACTTTTTTTCCCTCCAGGATATTGGCTCTTAAAGAAACAATATTTTTTTTCCTGATGATATCGCCGGTAAAAACATTAGAACTGCTTTCTCCTGTGGTTTTATCATCGAAAACTTCAACATAGGTTGCATTATTTCCTTTTATGATAATGAAATCCCTTTCCGTATGGTCGTCAAAATCTTTGATAAAGACAAATTTTTTATCATCAATATTTACATTTTCAAGATGTTGATTGATGCCTTTTCTTTCTTCAAGTCTGGTAAGAATTTCATTCAGTGTTCCATATTGAGCTTTTAGCCCTAATGCACTGAAAAATAAAATTCCGAATACAATTTTTTTCATATTAAGTGTTTAAAAAAAAGTTTTGTCAGGACTTTTCATCCTGACAAAACTTAGTATTGTTATTTGGGATTAAAGATTTCCTCTTTTTTCCTGTTCTCTTTCCAAAGCTTCGAATAATGCTTTAAAATTACCTGCCCCGAAACTTTGTGCGCCATGTCTTTCAATGATTTCAAAGAATAGGGTAGGACGGTCTTCTACCGGCTTGGTAAAGATCTGTAATAGATAACCTTCCTCATCATGATCGATCAAAATTCCTAAATCCTGTAGTTTTTTAAGATCCTCATCGATGTGACCGACTCTCTCAGGAACCATGTCATAATAAGCTTCTGGTGGTGCGGAAAGGAATTCTACTCCTCTTTTCTTAAGTTCTGTTACCGTATGGATAATATCTTTGGTAGCAACAGCGATATGCTGAACACCTTCACCTTCATAGAAATCAAGATATTCTTCTACCTGAGATTTTTTCTTTCCTTCTGCAGGCTCATTGATCGGGAACTTGGCGTATCCGTTTCCATTGGACATTACTTTAGACATCAGGGCAGAATACTCTGTATTGATCTGCTTGTCATCAAAAGAAAGAATGTTCACAAATCCCATTACTTTCTCATACCATTCTACAGTAGGAATCATTCTGTTCCAGTCTACATTTCCCACACAGTGGTCTACATATAATAAACCTGTTTCTTCCGGCTGGTAGTCACTTTCCCACTTCTCGTAGCCAGGCATGAAAGGTCCTGTATAATTTTTTCTTTCAATAAACATGTGAACGGTCTCTCCGTATGTATAGATTCCGGACATTTTTACTTCTCCATGCTCATCCGTTAAAGTTACAGGCTCCAAATAAGGCTTACCACCTCTTTTTGTCGTTTCCTCAAAAGCCTTGTAAGCGTCATCCACCCAAAGTGCTAAAACTTTTACTCCATCTCCGTGTTTTTTTACATGTTCGTTGATTGGTGATTCAGAGGTAAGTCCTGTCGTTAAGATTAATCTTATCTTTCCCTGTTGAAGAACATAAGAAGCACGATCCCTTACTCCTGTTTCAGGACCAGCATATGCTACAGACTGAAAACCAAAAGCGGTTTTATAAAAATGAGCAGCCTGTTTAGCATTTCCAACATAAAACTCAATGTAATCTGTACCATTAATTGGCAAAAAATTCTCTGCTTGAGCAATTTTTTCGGCAAATGTAAGTGTTGACATATTTTCTTTTTACTTTTATTTTTATTGGTATGCAAATTACAAAAATCTTAGATATGGCAAAAGTATTAATGGGAAATCCTCAAATTGAGTTAACATAATCTTAAAGAAAAGTTCATTTAAGTAATTTTAAGTTTAATTTATTACAATTCGGTTAATTACATTTGTAATACAAAGACAAGTGAAAGAAAGATATTTTCGAAAATTTGAAAGCCGTAGGAATCTACGGCTTTCATTTTTTATTGTTGAGTCTACCAGCGTCGGGATTATAATTATCCCATATTTTCCAGACGTTATCTATCTTTCTGATAAAGTAGATCTGGGTGTTCAGTTGGTTAACAAAATTCTCTTCACCGGTTTCCCCTATTTTAAACAATAGGTTCCAGAATTCCTGAGTCTCCAGTATTTTTTTATCCGGTTCGTCTGTGACCATGTGAATATCAAAAACCTCAAAGTTGGAACGGTTGTTCTTGGTTATAAGCTGAAACTTTCTTTCACATAATTCTTTGCTGAACTGGGTTGCTCTTTCGAGAAAAGGCGAGTCATCGAAAACAAGATCCTTGAAAAGTGCGGTGTCGTGTTCAGGAAACTTTTTATAAAACTTAAAAGCTGTAGAGCAGTATTCATAGACCATATTGCTGAAAAATGCTTCATCATCCGTACCATTGTCCTGTTTTTTTTCTCTGGCAAACTGAATATAATCGTTCAGATCTTTGAATCCTAAAAAGATACAGATCTTATCGAGTGTCTTTAAAAAACGAAGATCATTGTGGGTTTTATCCTGATAATCATTTTCAAAAAAGCGTTGTAAAGTGACGTGTGAAATGGTATTCCCTATTTCAAATTTTCTTCCTCCTTTCAGTTCTTCCGATTCTGAAAGTTCCTCTTTAATGATTTCAGAGAGAATAATGTAATGGCTTCTTTTCCAATCTTTAACATTTCCTAAAACTGAATTTTTTATTTTGGAATGTTTTACTATTTCCTCCCGGATTGAGTTATATATGGTTTTCAATTTCCTGACTTTAGAAGGTTTTTATCAAAAATACTGCCAAAGAATTATAGGATATTTTTATCAATCCCTTTTTGTTCGGTTAAAAATCCGTTTAAAATATATCAATTCTCTTAATGTTTGAATCTTTCAAAGGCTGCTCTTTCCAGCATCTCTCTGTCGTCAGGGTGTGCGATACTGATTAATTCCTGGGCACGCTGACGAAGATTTTTTCCATACAAATAAGCCGTTCCATATTCTGTGACAACATAATGGATATGTCCTCTCGTAGTTACAACTCCTGCTCCCTGTTTCAGGTAAGGGACAATTCTTGATACTCCTTTTTTTGTTCTGGAAGTGATAGCAATAATAGGTTTTCCTCCTTCGCTTAACGCAGCTCCTCTCATAAAATCCATTTGTCCTCCGATACCACTGTATTGCAAAGTGCCTATCGAATCTGCACAAACCTGCCCTGTAAGATCAATTTCAATAGCCGAATTAATTGCAACCATTTTTTTGTTACGCATAATGTTGATTGGAAAATTCACATCACTTACGTCTTTAAAAGCAAATACGGTGTTATCATCTACATAGTCGTAAAGCTTTCTTGTTCCGAAACAAAAGCTAGTAATGGTTTTATTATCGTTGTATCCTTTGTACTTATTGTTGATGACATCATTTTGGATAAGGTCTATCACTCCGTCACTCAGCATTTCGGTGTGGATCCCCAGATCTTTATGATTACCCAGGCATTTAAGAACAGCATCCGGAATTGTACCGATACCCATTTGTAAGGTAGATCTGTCATCGATCAGTTCTGCCACATTTTTGCCGACCAGCATTTCTTCTGGCCCCACCTTGGATCCGTAATCTACAGTAGGCAATTCTTCTTCGTGCCACACAAGCTTATGAATGCGGCTGATATGGATCATTCCATCCCCGTGCGTTCTGGGCATCAGGGGATTAACAATGGCGACAATTATTTTTGCAGTATCTACAGCAGCTCTCGCAACATCTACAGATGTGCCCAGCGTACAAAAACCATGTTTATCAGGAGGAGAAACGGTAATTAATGCAACATCAAGGGGTAGGATATTGTTTCTGAATAAAATCGGAATTTCACTTAAAAATACAGGAACAAAATCTCCCCGTTCTGAATTAACAGCTTCCCTCACCGGAGTTGAAACGAACAGGGAATTAATAAAAAAGTTATCCTTGTACTGAGGTTTTGCAATTTCCACATTTCCCTGTTGGGTAATGGAGACCATTTCCACGTTTTCGAGCCTGTGGGATTGTCTCGCAAGCTCGTCAATGAGATAATTTGGTGTACAGGCACTCCCGTGAAAAAATACGCGATTACCACTTTTTACTGTATATACGGCTTCCTCTGCACTAATATAATTGTACATATTGAATTTTTTTGAAATAATATTTATACCGCGCGCTGCCTGCGGTTATTTGTGTTTATCCAGATTTATTCCAGCCAGGAAGTTTTGTATGTAGGGTCTTCCACCTTCATTGCTTCTTCCGTGATTTTTAAAGGACGGAAAGGATCTACCATTACAGCGTATTCTTCTGTGAATTTCTTTCCGATGCTTCTTTCCATAGCTCCCGGATGTGGCCCATGAACAATTCCTCCCGGATGAAGACTGAAGTCCATCAGATCAACATGGTTACGGCTCATAAAGTCCCCTTCAGTATAGAATAATACCTCATCGGAATCGATATTGGAATGGTTATACGGTGCAGGAATGGCTAATGGATGGTAGTCGTACATTCTGGCACAGAATGAGCAGACTACGAAATTATGCCCTTCAAAGTTCTGATGGATTGGTGGTGGTTGATGTATTCTTCCTGTAATCGGTTCAAAATTCTTGATATTAAATTTATAAGGGTAGAAGTAACCGTCCCAGCCCACCACGTCAAATGGATGAGTTGCATAAATGAAATCGGTAATCTGATTTTCTTTTTTTACTTTGATGAGAAATTCTCCTTTTTCGTCTTTAGGTTCAACGAAGGTAGGGGCAATGATATCTCTTTCGCAGAAAGGAGAGTGTTCCAGGAGTTGCCCGAATTCATTTCGGTAACGTTTCGGAGTATAGATCGGAGAATGACTTTCAAGAACAAAAAATACAGTGTTCTCTGACTGGATTTCCACCTGATAGATGGTTCCTCTTGGTATAATGAGGTAATCACCGGTTGAGAACTCGAGATTTCCAACAAAGGTTTTTAAAACACCTTTTCCTTCATGAACGAACAAAAGCTCATCACACTCTGCATTTTTATAGAAATAATCCGTAGATTTTCTTGGCTTTGATAATCCCATTTTCAAGTCGTTATTGACCAAAAGGAATTTTCTGCTGTCCAGAAAATCGTCTTCAGGAGTCACCTGCATCCCCTTAAACATTCTCGGGGTCACATTTTTTTCTACCGCAATTTTCGGAGTTACATCCTTTGGTGTACCTATAGATTTGATCTGTGTAGGACGGTGGATATGATAAAGCAAAGAAGAAATACCATGAAACCCTTCCGTTCCGAAAAGTTGTTCATAGTAGAATTTATCTTCAGGAGATTTAAAAATCGTATGTCTTTTCTGTGGGATTTTCCCGGACTGGTTATATCTCATTTTTACCTTTATATTTTCTCAAATTTAATAATTTTTGACGAATTATTTTAGAGGATATTTATCATAGAGTTTTTTGTTTCAAAAATAATTGTTAGATTTGCCTAACAATTATTATTTCATGAAGCGAATATTATTTTCTGGTGTACTTTTATCCTCGTATTGTTTTTCTCAGGAAACAGATAGTTTAACTTTAAATCAAAATCAAAGGCCTGATTCTATTTCTGTTGCTAAAAAAGAGATCAAAACAAAGCTGATCGATGATGTGGTGGTGACAGGAACCATAAAACCTATCAGCAGATCCAAAAGCCCTGTAGCTGTAGAAATCTATAGCCAGAAGTTTTTCCAGAAAAATCCTACTCCGAATGTTTTTGAAGCGATTTCTATGGTTAACGGAGTCCGCCCTCAGCTCAATTGCTCGGTTTGTAATACCGGAGATATCCATATCAACGGCCTTGAAGGTCCTTATACAATGATCCTTATTGACGGGATGCCTATTGTGAGCTCGTTATCTACTGTTTACGGGCTTAGTGGGATACCCAACAGCCTGGTCGACAGGATAGAAGTGGTAAAAGGTCCGGCTTCATCAATTTATGGATCTGAGGCTATGGGTGGAGTGATTAATATCATCACAAAGAATGCTTTAACAGCTCCTAAATTAAGTCTGGATGTAATGACAAGTACCTGGAGTGAAGATAATATAGATTTATCTACCAAATTTAACGTAGGTAAGAAAGCCGCCTCTTTATTGAGTTTGAACTATTTTAACTTTACCAAAAGAATAGACCAGAACAAAGATAATTTTACGGATGCCACACTACAGAATAGAATTTCTGTTTTCAACAAATGGAACTTCCAGAGAAAAGAGAACAGACTGGCAAGCTTAGCACTGAGGTATCTCTATGAAGACCGGTTCGGCGGTGAGATGCAGTGGACAAAGGCTAATAGGGGTGGTGACAAAATATATGGTGAAAGTATTTATACAAATAGGGTAGAAGCCTTAGGGGTATACCAATGGCCATTGAAAGAGCAGATCATTACCCAGTTTTCATACAATTATCATAACCAGGATTCGTTTTATGGTACCAATCCTTACGATGCACAACAGAAAGTTGCTTTTGTACAGACTTACTGGGACAGAAAATTCGGAAATCATGATCTGATCTTAGGAGTTACCTACAAGAGGACATTTTATGATGACAATACTCCGGGAACTTCTTCTGCAGACGGACTCATCAATCAACCTATGAAATCTCCTATTTTGGGTGCCTTCATCCAGGATCAGTGGGATTTGGATTCTAAAAACACAGTATTACTGGGCTACAGATATGATTACGATAAAATACATCATTCTGTTCATTCTCCCAGATTTGCATGGAAATTTTCTCCTAATCCTTACCACACGTTACGGTTTAATTTTGGAACCGGCTTTAGAGTAGTGAATTTATTTACCGAGGATCATGCTGCATTAACAGGTTCCCGTGAGGTTGTTATTAAATCCGATTTAAAGCCTGAAAAATCGATCAATGGAAATTTAAATTACATCTGGAAGATTCCTGTGGGTAATCGCCTGATTAACCTTGACGCTTCAGCTTTTTATACCTACTTCAGTAATAAGATCGTGGGGGATTTCGACACGGATCCTGATAAAATTATTTATGACAACCTTCATGGATATGGGATTTCTAAGGGAGCTTCTATGAATGTGGATTTCAGTTTCAGTTTTCCCTTAAGTGTCAATGTTGGGGTGACCTATCTTGAAGTATTTCAGAAACTGGATGATGGCAATTCTAAAGTTCAGCAGCTTCATGCGCCGAAATGGAGTGGAACGTATAGTCTGACGTATAAATTTCCGAATGCTTTGACATTAGATTTTACGGGACAGTTCTACGGACCTATGCGTCTTCCGGTTCTTCCGGATGATTTCCGTCCGGAATACTCACCTTTTTATTCATTAGCTAATATCCAGGTTTCAAAAGCATTTAAGTCAGGATTTGAGGTGTACTGCGGAATCAAGAATCTGTTCAACTTTACCCCAAAAGATCCTTTGATGAGACCTTTTGATCCGTTTGACCAGCATGTCAATGATCCTATTAATAATCCCAATAACTACAAGTTTGATACGGCATACGGTTACGCACCAATGCAGAGAATACGTGGATTTTTGGGAATAAGATATACTTTGAAATGAAAATATTGATTTTATTTTTAATGTTAGTGCCCTTCTTTGGTCTTTCTCAAAAGATGAGAGAGGGCACTTTTTCTGAACTTGAAACATTGCGGAATAATCAGAAAAAGCCTGTTATCATTCATTTGTATACCGGGTGGTGTGCTATTTGTAAAATCGAATCTTTCAATCTGAATAAAGATAAGGAGCTTGTCACTATAATTAATGATCATTTCTATTTTATCAATTTTGAAGCGGAAAAGACGAAAGAAAAAATCAATTTTGAAGGAAAAGAGTTTCATTATCTTCCTAATGGAAATTCCGGGATTCATGAACTGGCTTTAGCACTGTCTAAAAATAAAAGCCAGCCGGTTTATCCGCTCTGGATCATATTGGATGCGAACCAGAATTTGGTGTATTACCATGAAGGCGAATTTAAACCGGAAAAGATGAAGAAGAAACTTGAAGAAATTTCGGCTTTGTACAATTAAATTTCCCCGCCGAATTTATCTCAATCTGCGAGGAATTTTTATCGATTAAATAAGTTTTTAATGATGAAAAGGACGTTGATCCTTTAACGATTAAATTCTTACGTCTTTCAATTACTCTCCTCCATCAATCAAAACTGCCAACTGAATACAAGATTTATCGGAACGATTGCTCCATGCGTGATTTGTCCCCCTTTGGATAACAATATCTCCTGCTTTAAGAAGCGTTTCACCCTCCTCCATGATCAGATAAAGCTCACCTGAAAGAATAATGATGTAATCTAGTGTCTGCGTTCGGTGCATCATCGGATGAGGTTCTCCTGGTTTAAATTCAACACCCAGATTTTTATCAGGAGGTATAACCACATAGCGAAAGTAGGTGCCGTTTTTTGGTGTCTGAGGGAATCCTGTGTTTGGGATCGGGGCTTCAAAATCCATGCTTGCAGGAGTCTTTTGTGTATTCCAGAGATCTGAAATAATCAATCCGGGTAAATGCTCTACCGTATTTTCTACTTCATGGTCTTCAATAATAGTTGACTTCCCATTTTGAATTCCTGTTACAATGCGTCTTGGTATTCTATTCATAACTTAATGGGTCATAATTAATTTATTCCCTCGGGTGAGGTTGTTTTTAAGCATCTGATGGGCTTTAAGAACGGTTTCCAGAGATAAGTTTCCAACGATCTTATATTTGGGCGGGACAATCAAGTGATCTTCAATGAGATTTGAGATTTTTGTTAAACTGTCTTTATAGTAATCGTGGTTCTTTGTCATACTGTAGGTGTAGTTAGAAATGTTCATAATAGTATTTCCCTTATTAAAAAGGATTTCCTTGGCTTCTTTGCTAATTAGCGCAGTAATATCCACATACATTCCATGAACTTTCAGTACTTTGGCCGTCACTTCAGACATACCCTCACCCACAAGATCTACTCCAATATCGAAAGGTTGATTTCCATTCGCTTTGAGTAATTTTTCAGGAAGATGAGTTTCTTTATAGTTTACAATCTGATCATGGTGAAGACCCATCTCCAGCAATAGCATTCTGTTTTCTTCCGATCCTACCGTTGCAACCACATTTTTAAAGTGGTTAGCAATTAAGAGTTTGATAAAAAAAGATCCTACACCTCCAGTAGCGCCTGTAACCAATACTGTGTCAGTAGGTTTCAACTGCAAGCGGTTAAAAGTCTGCAAAGCCGTCATCCCCACAGATGGAATAGCAGCAGCCTGTTCAAATGAAATGTTTTTAGGCTTTAAAACTACGATTGCTGCAGGGACGCTGATGTATTCGGCATAAGAACCATTGCTTCCCATGGAACCACTGCCACAGAATATTTCGTCTCCAATTTCAAATTCGGAAACATCGGATCCTTTTTCGACAATGATTCCGGAAAGCTCACGTCCTAAAACAGGGGAGCTTATCAATCTTTTCTCGAGTTCGTTTTCGAGCATCTGATAGTCTATTGGATTAAATCCGCTTGCTTTGATCTGAATCAGAACTTCATTATTTTTGGGTTGGGGCTTTTCAACCGTCCCATCTTCTAATCTGAAATCTTTATTAAGTATTACTGCTTTCATCATAATCAATTTATCAGACAAATGTAAAACAGGAATAGTTTATATTTGCTACTAGTTAACTATTGGTAACTAGTAACTTTAAGGATACTATTATGTCAAAAATTATAGAAAACGGAGTTGAGCGGGAAGCAACCTGTACTGAAGAATTATTCGCAATGCGGGATAGTCTGGATGTTTTAGGTGGAAAATGGAAATTGATGATCCTGCGTTATTTAACGAACCGTACGGCTCAGTTGATCCATTTTAAAAAGCTTCAGAGAGGAATCGATGGTATTTCTGCAAAAATGCTGAGCAAGGAATTGAAAGAACTGGAAATGAACTTACTCATTACGCGTACAATCCAGGATACCAAACCTATTACTGTAACCTATGCGGTTACTGATTACGGAAAATCGGTACTTCCTGTTACCGAAACTTTAGTAAATTGGGGAATTATCCACCGCGAGAAGATCAGGCAGTCGATGGGGGATCAGAAATGATTAATTAAAGAATTGAAAAATTAAAAGATTGACAATATCAGACTTTTTGTGAAAAGTTATTTCAGAAGCACTGCAATAATTCCTAAAATAGCAGGTAATGCCTGAACAAAAAATATTTTTTTGGTAGCTGAAATAGCACCATAAATTCCTGCAATGGCAACACAGCCCAGGAAAAACAGAGCGATATTGGTTTGCCATTCAGCATCTTTAATAAAAAAAGTCCAGATGAGTCCCGCTGCAAGAAAACCGTTGTATAATCCTTGATTGGCAGCCAATCCTTTGGTAGGCTTGAACATTTCTGCAGGAAGTGCGGCTTTGAAAACTTCTTTTCCTTTTGTTTCCCATGCAAACATTTCCATCCAGAGAATATAAATATGTTCCAGTGCTACTACAGCAATCAAAATTTTTGCAACAATTTCCATGATTAATTATTTTGTAATTGTAAAACTAAAAAAATAAAGTTAAGTTTGACTACTAAATTGTAAAATGGATACTTTTAAAACACATCTTGACAAATTCATTACGATTAATGATGAAGATTATAGTTCTGTATTATCTTTTTTCCAGATCATGGAAGTTAAGAAAAAACAGAATCTCCTTGTTGAAGGTGAAGTTTGTAAATCCATGTATTTTGTTTTAAATGGCTGTCTCAGAAAATTTTTTGTGAATGAAAAGGGAGTCGAGCAAACAACTGAATTTGCGATTGAGAATTGGTGGATCACGGATACTTTTGCTTTTGAGAGACAGATTAAATCGGATTTTAGTATTCAATCTGTAGAACGATCAACAATTCTGGTAATTGACCTTGAAACCCAGGAACTTTTGTTGAAAAAGCATCCCGTCATGGAACGTTATTTCAGAATGATCTATCAACGGGCTTATGCGTCCTCTGAGAGAAGAATCCGTTATTTATATGAAATGTCAAGGGAAGAGCTTTATATTCATTTCAGCACACAATATCCTTGGTTTATTCAGCGCATTCCACAATATTTGATTGCTTCGTTTTTAGGGTTTACGCCAGAATATCTTAGTGAAATTAGAGCTAAGTTACGTTCTTAAACCAGTTTAAGTTTTTTAAGATTTTAAAATCGGAATTTTGTCATGTTATTAAAAGCTAATACAATGACAAATATAAAAGAGCAATTTCCGCAATTATTTTTAAGAGTAGCGATTGCCGTGACAATGCTTTCAGCAGTGGCGGACCGTTTTGGTTTTTGGGGAAAAAATTCAGCCTGGGGGAACTGGGAGAATTTTGAGAAATACACCCGGAAATTAACTTTTTTTCTTCCTGAAGGGCTGAGTCAGTTTTCTGCTTATACGGCTACATTCTTTGAAATTGCTATTCCGTTGTTATTACTTGTGGGGTATAAAACCAGAATAGCAGCTTACGGAGCCGGATTTTTATTGCTCATTTTTGCTTTATCCATGACGATTGCTTTGGGGGCTAAAGCTCCTCTCGATTATTCAGTCTGGGTAGGAAGTGCAGGGGCGTTTTTATTGGCAAGTCAACGACAATTTTCATTAAGTGCAGATCAATTAACCAAAAAAATATAAATATTATGAGTGCAAGAGTAAATATTGCAAAAACGGATGCAGCAGCTTATAAAGCTATGATGGGATTGGAAGGATATCTTCAGACCATTTCTTTAAATCCTCTTCAAAAGGAGCTTATTAAAATCAGAGCTTCACAAATCAACGGTTGTGCCTTTTGTCTGGATATGCATACGAAAGATGCTGTGAAATATGGGGAAACTCCACAAAGGATATATCTTTTAAATGCATGGAGAGAGGCTTTAGAACTGTTCACAGAAGAAGAACAGATCTTACTGGCAATGACAGAAGAAATTACCTTAATCAGCCATAAAGGATTGACGGAAGAAACATATCAAAAAGCAAAAACATTCTTTGATGATAATCAGATTGCCCAGATCATTATGGCGATTGTAACGATTAATGGATGGAACAGAATTGCCATAAGCACACATTTACCGATTATGAAATAATTTTTTGAAATTGTTTTATTTAACACTAAGAGCTTCTCATCATTGAGAAGCTCTTTTTAAAATCAGTTTACTGATCATTTCAAACTACAAATTCCGCTGAAGTATTAATAAATAGCGACAGGGTTGATATTTACTTGTGTTGATCCTTTATAAAGTGGTTGCCCAAGGACGAACATGAATTCCCATATTTTTTCTTTTACCAAAGGACGGCTGTCAATCAGTTCCAGGTTGTAGATTCCTTTTTTTGCCAGCATAAACTGATTAATAGGAAATTCTTCTCTACTCTTGGGATTGGGGTAGACTTCGGAAGCCCACGTATCGCCGCCAAAAGCAACAATTCCCTGGTCGGCAAGCCATTGTGCTGCTTCCATACCAATACCGGGCTCAACTTCTAAAAACTGTTTGTTGTCTTTACCAATGAGCTCAAGCCATCCTGTGTTGAAAAGAACAATATCTCCTTTTCTGAGTGTGATTCCCTGTTTTTTCAATACTGCTTTGATATCGGATACTGTAAATTCCGTTCCTCCGGGAACGATGGATTTTCCGTAATGTTCGGTCATATCTAATACCACTCCGCGGGTTACAAATGGCGGAACTTTTTCAATACCCAGCTTTTTCACACCTTCTACAGTTACAAAATCAGCGGCTTTATTGCCATTGTAGTAGATATTGTTGATACCAATGTGTCCGATTCCGTTAAGTTGTGTTCCAACGCCCGTCCAGCCATTAACCAGTTCGTCATTGAACGTAAACTTATTAGGGCCCAAACTTTGGCCGGCCTGTTCCCCGGGTTGAATGTTATATAAATTAAAGCTTCTGTGACGGAAAGCAGGAAGGTTTTTATCTATAGCGACAGCCAGAGGTAATGTTTTACCTTGTTTTACAAGCGAAATGGCTGCTTTTACAACTTGCGCTGTCAGGAGATTAGCGGCTCCTATTTCATCATTTACCCCGTATGTTGAGGGGTACCAGGATTGATCGTCAGGATTGATATACTGTTTTTGAGCTTTTACTGTTGTGGTGTTAAAAGACAATAAAGCAGTCAACCCGAACAATGTGATCAGATTATTTTTCATTTTCTATGATTTAGGATTAGAAAGAAGGGAAGTTAGAAGAGGAAAGTTTATTGAACCCTTTATGAATAAATGATATTCAATCAGATGTAATGAGTATGCAGCTTCTCTCTTCCAACTTGTTTTATGTTAGATTCCGGTAAGGGCAGAATTAATCGTATCTAATTCTTCCCGAGAAAGTTCAACGGACATTGCCTGTGCGTTTTCGATGGCCTGCTGGGCATTTCGTGCTCCTGCCAATACAACACTGATAGCGGGTTGTAAACTGGTCCAGCGTAGGACTAACTGTGAAACGGTAGCATTTTTTTCCTGGGCAATTGTTTCCAAAGTTTCCAGAAAAGCTTTTACTTTTTCAAGATCAAACTGTGCAAAATATCCGTTACGGTGATCATCAGCCTTTAATTGAGCTTGTTTAAAATATTTACCCGTTAATAATCCTCTCTCCATTGGACTATACACTATAATTCCGGTATTGTTCTCTAAAGAGTAAGGTACTAAATCTTTTTCTATAGCTCTGTTCAGCATGCTGTATGATACCTGATTACTTGCCAGCTGAATCGTTTTAGAAGCTTCTTCCATTTGTTCCACAAGGTAATTGCTTACACCGGCAGTTCTTATTTTTCCCTGCTGTATCAACATTTCTAAAGCTTCCATGGTTTCACTGATAGGGGTCGAGTTATCCGGCCAGTGTAATTGTAAAAGATCAATATAATCGGTTCCTAAACGTTGTAAGCTTTCTTCTACTTCTTTAATGATGTTTTCTTTAGATGCAAATTTATATACAGGAAGTGTTTTACCATCTTTTTCTGCATTAAAAAAGAACTCACCTTTTCCCTGATTGCTGCCGTCCCATACTAAGCCAAACTTAGTTAATAGCTGGATCTTTGAACGGTCTTTTCCTTTGATTGCTTCCCCGATCATTTCCTCACTTAATCCGAAACCGTAAAAAGGTGCCGTATCAATAGAGGTTACTCCGTTATCTAAAGAAGCATGAATAGAGTTTATAGAATCTTGTTTTTCATTTCCGCCCCACATATTTCCACCGATGGCAAAAGCCCCGTGAGTAATTACTGATAATTCAAGGTCAGTATTACCTAGTTTTCTATATTCCATTTTGATTTAAAAATTGTTTGAAATTATTTGTTTAATTCTTTTAAAATAGCCTCACCAACAGCCTTTGCTGATTGAGGATTTTGTCCTGTAATCACTCTTTGATCTGTAACAACATGCGTCTGCCAAAGTCCTGATTTTTCAAATTTCGCTCCTCTTGCTTTGAGCTGGTCTTCCAGAAGGAAAGGAACAACATTCGTTAGTTTTACCTCAGATTCCTCTTCATTGGTAAAAGCATTGATCTTTTTACCATCAACTAGATATTTACCGTCTTTCAGTTTAATGTTGACCAAACCTGCGGGTCCGTGACAAACTCCGGCAACAATTCCTCTGTTTTCATAAATTTTTGAGGCAATGGAAGCTAATTCGGTATTATCTGCAAGATCCCACATTGCTCCATGACCTCCGGCATAAAAGATAGCTGAATAATCAGAAGGCTTTACTTCAGAAGGTTTTAGAGAATGATCAATTTTATTTTTGTATTCTTTGTTTTCCCAAAACTCTTTGTTCACCGGGTCTTTAAGATCAAAGCCATCTACTGGCGGTGTTCCTCCTTTAGGGCTTACAAAATCTATATCATAGCCTGCGCGATGAAGTACCTCCCATGGATGAGAAACCTCTCCTAAATAATATCCGGTACTCTCGCCGGTATCTCCTTTTTTGTCATGACTTGTTACGACAAATAAAATTTTCTTTTTCATATGAATTGATTTTTTGGTTTGTGACTGGACAAATCCTATCATGAATATGCTGAATATTACAATTGCAAGTTTTTTCATGGCTATAAAATGTTGGTTTTATAAATCTGTGGAACTTCCTGAAGTTTTTCATCAACCAGAGCTCCGAAAGCTTTAATATATGGCTGTTGATTGTGTTGTTCAAGCCCTGCTGTATTTCTCCATATTTCATAGAAAACAAATTCGTTTTGGTTCTCTATACCCTGATGCAGGCTGTAAAGTTCGCATGCTTCCTCTTTTCTCGTTTCTTTTACCATGTTCTGAAGAACTTCAAGTACTTCTGCACGGTGTTCTTCTTTTGCTTTTATAATCGCTGTTAAATATATTTTCATAATAATTGTATTTAAATAAAGTCTTCGATTGAATGATACTGTGGAGTCCAGCCCAGTTCTTTTTTTGCTTTGTCCGCATTACACAGGCTATTAGAGGCAAATCCAAAATAACCACCCGCATTGCTAAACCGATCTACTGCCTCCTGTACGCTTAAAGATTGTGCAGGCTCCAATCCATATTTTGTACTGATGGTTTCAGCTATATTCCTGATATTGGATGAGCCGTTTTCTGCGTAATACAGGGAACCTGCTTTTGCATTTTCCAGAGCAAGTACATAGAGGTCTGCCAGATCTTCGATGTGGATATTTGACCAGATATTTTCTCCTTTCCCGAAATAAACGCCAAATCCCTTTTCTTTTGAGAATTGAGTCAGGGCAGGAATCTGAATGCTGTCTTTTTTGATCCCAAGACCTGTACCGTATACCATTGTAGGGACAATAACAATACTTCTGATATTCTTTTGTGCAGATCTTAAAACGCAGTCATTGATCAGAACCCTGGAAGCCATTTCCAGCCTTGGGGTTAAAGGAATATCTTCAGTGAAAATAAAGTCACTTTTTTCTCCGTTTTCCTTTCCTCCCAAAATAGCTGAACCTGAAGTAAAAATAAATGTTTTTCCGGTTCCTTCCAGTGCATTGATAATGCTGTCCACAGCATAAGCATCATCTGCCGAATCGGCATTGTGAATGATTGCATCTGATTTTTCAATGGCATCGCGGAGAAGAGCTTCATTATGGATGCTTCCGATGATGGTTTCAATTCCCGCAGACGCCAGTTCTTTAGCATGGGTCTCATTACGGACCAGACCTATTACTGTATAGTTTTTATCCTGTAATTTTTTAGCA
Organism: Chryseobacterium sp. Chry.R1; assembly: GCF_039645525.1. Classification (NCBI taxonomy): domain Bacteria; kingdom Pseudomonadati; phylum Bacteroidota; class Flavobacteriia; order Flavobacteriales; family Weeksellaceae; genus Chryseobacterium; species Chryseobacterium sp. Chry.R1. The sequence continues at coordinate 80,190 of NZ_CP151793.1, read as the reverse complement.
ATACTTCCTCCGATATAGCCTGTAATTCCAGTTATTAGTATTCTTTTCATGAGGCTAATTGTACTTTTAATTCTTTTTCGAAAACATTTTTAATATGATCCTGGTACCGTTTCATATCACGCTCTATATTGGCATTCTTTTCCACATCATGGAAGTGAAAGCTATCCATTTTCTGTAAAGAAACGAAAGCATTCATCCTGTGGAATCCAAATAATGGTCCGTTATCTACACTCGTTTCATTAAAAAACTCTCCGGGAAGAGTAAACGCAGTTTCTGGAGCATTCCAGCTGGTTGTTACCATATATTTTCTGCCACCGAGCATCCCTCCGGTTCCATAATTGATCTCTGGGTTTTCGGCTGTTCTCCCGTCGCTCAGATAAATGCCTTTAGCATGTCCGGCAGTGAAAACTTCATCAATGTATTTCTTAAATCCGTTCGGAAGCTGAAACCACCAGATCGGAGTGTGGTAAATTATATAATCGGCCCACACAAATTTCTGAACTTCTTCATTTTTGTCATATCCGTCTGCTATATTGGTTACTTTAACTTCTACATTTTCAAAATTTTTCAATACTTCCAATGTATTATCAGCAACTGTTTTATTATATTTTCCTCCGGAATGTCCAAAGTTTTGTCCACCATTAATTATTAATACTTTTTTCATTGTTTTATGATTGTTTAAAATTTATGATGCAAAGTTAGGTTGTGTTTTACTATGATAAAAATAATATAAATTATAGTTTAATATTAGAATAATGATACATTGAATTTAAGGCATTATGGTTGAATATCATATTCCTTCTGCACGCTATTTATTATTTTCTCATGTAATTTTGTTAGGTAAATTTGAGTGGTATATGATACAGATAGCCGTTTTTAGTGATGTACATGGTAATCTTCCGGCCTTAGAAGTGGTTTTACAGGATATAGATCAAAGAGGAATTACTCAAAAATTCTGTCTGGGTGACCTGGTGGACTTTGCACCGTGGGGAAATGAAGTAATTGACAAGATCAGGAAGAACCATATTCCTTGTATACTCGGGAATCATGATGAAAGAATTGCTTTCGACCTGCCCGTAATTCCACTAAGCAAACATTCCGAAGAAGAAACAATAGCTCGGTTTGAAGCTATAGACCACTCCCGGAAATCTATTAGGGATGAGAATAAATCCTTTTTGGCCGAGCTTCCTTTCCACATCAAATTAAACTATAAGACAAGAGGCAGACATTGGAATATCCAGCTGGTACATTCATCTCTGAAAAGTAATGATACTTATCTCTACGAATATGAAGCTGATGAGGTGTTTCACGAAATGTTGAAGGGTTCTGATTCGGATGTAATTCTGATGGGACACACTCATATTTCTTTTAAGAAGAAGATCGGTGAAAAATGGGCAATTAATACTGGTTCTGTGGGTCGATCAAAGGAAGAAAACAGATTAGCATCTTATGTAATTCTTACGTTGAATGAAAAAGAGGTAGTCCCTGAGATCATTCAACTGGAGTATCCGCTCGAAACGGTGGCTAAAAGTATTGAAGCCAGTGGAATTCCCAATTATTATGCATCTTTTCTGAGAAACGAAAAGTCGGTTAATTTTTAATCTAAATAATTCAAAGCTGTTTCAAAAAATTGAAACAGCTTTGAATGTGAGGATGTTTATTACTATTATTTTACTTCTTTTGATGCTCTGATGATCACATCCGCCACTTCCTGTGGATGAGAAATAAATACAACATGGCTTCCTTTTATTTCTGTGATTTTTGCATGTCCTTTTTGGTACATTTTACGTTGAATAGAAGGAAGTATCGCCTCATCCTGAGTGGCAACGATACCATAAGAAGGTTTTGTTTTCCATGGTGCTCTTGTTACTTTAGCGCCCAGAGCTGCTGCAGAAAAACGTCCTTGCGAAGCATACATGAAATCAGCTTGTTCTTTAGGTAGATCTGCACAAAATCCTGCGTGAAATTTAGCTTTGTCATAGTAAAGAAATCCTTTTTCATCCGGAGGCAAAATTCCGCTCTTAGGAGATGCAGGTTCTGTTTTTGCCCAGTCTACAGCTGATTCACCCTCATCAAGCTGAAATGCCGCTACATAAACCAATGCTGCTACATTGGGATGATCTCCGGATTCAGTAATCACTGTTCCGCCATAGGAATGTCCCACAAGAATAGTTGGACCGTCCTGCTTGTCAAGTGCATCCTTTGTTGCCTGAACATCATCTGCCAACGAAGTTAGCGGGTTTTGTACCACGGTAACATTATATCCCTTTTTTGTAAGGATATCATAAACACCCCTGTAACCGGAACCATCTACGAATGCCCCATGCACCAGCACAATGTTTTTTACTACTTTAGATGATTGAGCTGATAAAGCAGATATTCCACCGAATAACATAAATAAAACAGCTAAGAAAGGTAAGAACCTTGATTGTTTTGAAATTGAAGTCTTTTTCATAAGTATATATTTTAAGGTTAAATTTTTTTTGTTACGGACCAGACCAATTGTCTGATTCCCTGCTAAGCTATCTGACTTTAGAATAACTTAACAGGGCAAAGATAGAGACGGTACGGGTTCGAAAAAATGGCTAAAAGTATATATTTATTGTACTTTTTTCCATAGGGGGGATTTTTTTAATGAATGAAGATAACTTTTATGATGAAAAAGCAGCTATGATTGTAATTGAATGGAGATACTTCTTGGTATCCAATGACTTTAAGTCAAAAATTAAAAGTTAATATTTTTTCTGATCCGGCTAAGAGATTGTTGCGTTATTCCCAAGTAGGAAGCCACATCACTTAAGGGAACTTTAAGCATTAGGTCTGGGTGGTTGGAAATAAACTTGTGATAACGTATTGTGGCTTCTTCTCCCATTAAATGGTTTCTGGCTTTAATTTTTTCCATGAGGGTTTTTTGGGTAATATTTTCTATCAGATTCTTAAAGTGAGGTAGTTTCTCAAATAATTCATTCAGATTTTTCCTGGAAAATACCAAAACCCGGGCAGAAGTTGCAGCAATGATTTCTTCCCTTGAAATAACTTCATCTGTAAAACTGTATAGGATTGTACAAAATTTATTTTCTTTAATAAAAAAATGAATGACTTCGTTCCCTTTTTCATTAGTGGAGACGATCTTTAAAATACCATCCAGTACAAAGAAAAGATCTTTTGCGATTTTTCCTTCCTGCAGGAGAATAGTTCCCACTCCCATTTCCTTTATTTCCATATATTGACATATCAGGTCAAAATCTTGTGTTGAAATTTCCCCGATAGAATTTAGAAATTGATGAAATGTCTGAATGTCCTTTTTCATGCCTGAATCAAGCCTTTACACAAAGGTATTACAATTATTGATGCAAAGCATAGTCAATTTCTATCTATTAGTATTCTGATTATTTTGTAGTTTTGTATTATAATTTAAATGCTTTGATATGGTTAATTTAGAGTGGTATCGTACGTTTAAAGAGATCTACAAGACAGGAACGTTAACCGGAGCTGCGGAAAGTTTGTTCATTTCACAGCCTGGTGTAAGTCTTCATCTAAGCTCACTTGAGGCTTATGTAGGATATAAACTCTTTGACCGGACCGGAAGAAAAATGATTCCCACAGAAAGAGGGAAGGTGCTTTATAATGCTGTTTTTGAACCGCTTTTAAAGCTTGAGAATGTAGAGAAAAACTTTCAGAAATCAACAGAAAAGCATACACCGACAATCAGTGTAGGGATGTGTTTTGAGACTTTTCAAACTACTTTGGAGCAATATGTTTCCACTTTACCTTTTAATTTGATCATCAGCTTCGGGGAGTATCCGGAGATGCTGGATCAGCTTGATAAAGGGATTCTTGATCTTATCATAACACCCAAAAAGGGATCATCACTTAATATTGAGCATGAAGCATTTTCATCCGAGCAGATTATTCTGGTCGGAGGGAAAGATGTAGATACCGATGCTTTTAAAAAGGTTCTTAAAACCAAAGATCCTGATAAGATAGAAGAATGGCTTAAACAGGAGAAATGGTATGGAACAACAGGTGATATGGAACACTTATTCCAATTCTGGATCCTGAATTTTGGACATAAACCTAATTTCCGTCCCAATTATATCGTTCCTAATCTTAATTCTATTATCCGTTGTCTGAAAGGAGGGACAGGATTGGCTGTAGTTCCTGATTTTTTATGTAAAAATGAAATTGAAAACGGAGATGTAAAATTGATCTGGGAAGGAGATAAAAAGCTGGAAAATACTTTATATTTCGGATGCCGGAAAAAAACAAGTTATCAGGCAGAGATCGGGCATATCAAGAAATTATTCAGAGAAGTGATGAGTTAAAAACTCTAAAACGACCATATCACGCATCTGAATTCCATTTTCAAAAATAGGATCCGGATAGTTTTGAATAAAAAAATCTTTGTGTATTCCTTTTTTCACAAAACCATTTTTCTCATAAAAGCGGATTTGACGGAAGCCTGTATCTGAAGTTCCTACTAATAGGGAATGAAAGTGATTCTTGTTTGCTATTTCCTTCGCTTTATCGATTAAAAGACCACCAATACCTTTTCCCTGATACGGGCTGTCAACTGCTATGTTTTTAATTTCCAATTCAGTATTACTAATCCGGTAAAGGGCCATTACGGCTATCGATCGGGACTTATCTTTAAGAACATATACATCACAATCAAATATGTATTTATGGATTGCTTCCACAGTTTCATCAGCCAGCAGAAGCAATTCATAGGGCATCTCTGAAGAGGCATCGATCTTAATCAGTGTGAACGGATCCATTATATTGCCATATGGATAATAGGATAATCTTTTCCGGAGCCATCTTTTTCTGATCTTCCTACTCTTTTAAACCCCATTTTTTCATAAAAGCCAATCGCCTGGGGATTTTGCTCATTGACATCCAGCTTCGTAAAACCGATGTGATCTTTCATAAACTGATATAATTTTTTTCCGTATCCTTTTCCTCGGAAATCATCATGGATAAACAACATTTCAAGAGTATCCCCGGCAACTGATGCAAATCCCTTTGCTTTATTATCTTCCGTTATCAGGTAAACATCTAAATGAGGCAGATAATCTCTAGGAATCACTTCCTGAAAATAATTAAAATCCTCTTCCGCAAGAAAATGATGGGTTGCTTTCACTGATGAAGCCCAGATTTCCATGATCCTGGGATAATCCTTTGATTCTGCCTTTATAATCTGATAGTCCATTATCTTAATTTTTGTGCAAAAATAAATAATTTTTAAATTTCATAAAGCAGGGATTTAAGGTGTAAAATTTCAATTTTTTGTTGCAAATTTGTTAGACTTTATGTTAAAAATTAAAATAAAGAATTATGCAGAAAAAAATGTACACAGGGCAGCCGGTTGTTACTTTAAATAACGGAATTGATATTCCGGCACTAGGATTCGGAGTATGGCAGATTGATGATCTGAAAGTTTGTGAAGATGCTGTGATCAAAGCTATTCAAACAGGCTACAGAATGATCGATACCGCATCTATATATCTTAATGAAAAGGCTGTGGGAAGCGCAGTGAGAAATAGTGGTGTGAATAGGGATGAGCTGTTCATTACCTCAAAACTTTGGGTGCAGGATCATGGGTATGAAAAAGCTAAAGCGGCATTTCAAAGAACACTGGACAGATTGCAACTGGATTACCTTGATATGTATCTTATTCACTGGCCCTTCGGGGATTTCTTAGGTGCGTGGAAAGCATTGGAAGAATTATATCATGAAGGAAAGATCAAAGCGATTGGAGTATGTAATTTTACAGTGGAAAAACTAGAAGAGTTAAAAGCGAATTCGGCTGTTCTTCCAGTGATCAATCAGATTGAATTGCATCCTATTTTCCAGCAAAAAGAAATGGTAGCTTATGACCGTGAAAATAATATTGTAACGGAGCCATGGAGTCCGCTTGGAAACGGAAATGCTGAGCTTCTACAAAACCCTAAGCTAAAATCAATTGCAGAAAAATATTCCAAAACAGTAGCGCAGGTTATTTTGAGATGGCATCTACAGGAAGGTTTTGTTATTATTCCGAAATCGATTACTCCATCCAGAATTGAGGAGAATTTTAATGTGTTTGATTTCAGCTTAACAGAAGATGAAATGAATATCGTTCGCTCGCTGGATACGGGTAAAAGACTGTTCTTTGATCCGAAAGATCCTGAATGGGAGAAGAAAATGCTGAATTCTATAGCAGACATCTAATAAAAGATTAATCAATTCCCACAGCTCCGAGGGTTTTGCGGAAATAGTCCGTATACAAGTGAGATCTGTGGGAATTGTGTTTTTAGAATGAATAATGTCATATTTTGCTCGGCTTAAATGCTGTCTGTTTTTTTGTACTTTAAAATAAAATAATTTGTATGTTCTGGGCAAATACACTTATTGAAAAATTAAACGTAAAATATCCCGTTATTCAGGCTCCAATGTTCGGAGTAAGTACTCCTGAGATGACGGCATCAGCCTCAAAGGTTGGTTGCTTGGGTACTCTGGCATTAGCTGATTTATCTGCGGAACAATCCGTTGAATTGATTAAGGTTACAAAAAAACTTGCTGACCAGCCATTTGCCGTTAACATTTTTACCCATAATATCCCTCCGATCACAGACTCCATACGACAGAAATACATAAAGACCAAAAACTTTATTGAAGAGCTTGCGGAAGAAAATAATCTGGAGGTCAGCCTTCCTGATCTCGAAGATCTTAAAGTGAACACTTATCACGAGCAAATTGATGCCATCATTGAAGAAGGATGTAAGATACTGAGCTTTACATTTGGAAATCTTGACGATAATAGTATTCAGAAATTAAAAGAAAATGGAATAACCCTTATTGGAACGTGTACTTCAGTGGAAGAAGCTTTGATCCTGGAGAAATCTGGGATTGACATAATCTGTGTTCAGGGAATTGAGGCTGGAGGGCATAGGGGAACATTTGGCGGAGATCGGATTCCGCAGATAGGAGGTCTGTCTCTTTTATCGCAGGTATTCGATCATGTGAAGGTTCCTTTGATTTATGCAGGTGGGATTTATAATGCAAGAACCATATTGGCGGCAAATGAACTTGGAGCAAAAGGGTTTCAGGTGGGCAGTATATTATTGGCTTCTCAGGAAAGCGCATTGCAGTCATTTGAGAAAGAAAGATTAAAGAAGGTAAGAGAAGACGAAATTCTTTTGACCAGAAGCTTCTCGGGACGTTATGCAAGAGAGATAAGAAATAGATTTATTGAAGCTCTTGAGAATTCTGATTATATTCTGCCTTATCCTTATCAAAACAAGCTGACAGGGATTTTAAGAAAAACGGCAAAACTTAAAGGTAATGTGGAGTTTGTGAATATATGGCTAGGGCAATCGGTTCATCCGTACAGTGAAGCATCCACCATGGATATTTTAAAAAGACTGATTCTTGATGTTGAAAAAATATCCTGAAAAATTGTCTATTTTTGCAGGCTTTAAGCCCAGCATATATGAAAAGAATATTTTTACCTTTAGCTTTATTGTCAATGCTTGCATGTGGTAGTGATAGTGAAACATTGGATACTATTGATCCCAATGTAGAGACAATAATCGGGAAGTGGTATATTGAAAAATCTGAATTGTACACTTCAAAAGATCATCAGATAAAAACCAATTTTTCTACAGATTGTCAGAAAAAAGCACGCATGAGTTCAGGCAAACCAATATGACTTCAACAACTTATGGTCAGCAAGGTACTGCGTGTATTCAGACTGATGTTGTTACCAGAAACTATACTTTTGATAAACCAACCGGTCAATTTTGGTATGAGGGGGAACAGGATTATCCATATTTCGTTACAAAACTTACCCAATCCGAAATGATCATGGAAGACCGTACCCAAGATATGGATGGCGATGGGACCAACGATATTATCAGGAGATTTTTTACGAGAACCAACTAAAAAAAACTTCTCAATTTTGAGAGGAAATTTATATGTAAAATATATTTTCTTCACAATAAAAAAGCTTCCCTCTTTTAAAGAGGGAAGCTTTTTTTATAATTACTTATTTATATGAATAATTATTTTGTGAGATCCAATCCACCAAAGTTACCCGAGCTCATCATCAGGAAAACACCTTGCTTTTTATCCAGAATATCCCAATACGCATGAAGCTCCTCCGCATTGGTAAATACTTTTAAATGGTCGTTTTTAAATTTTTCTTTAATCAGATCAGGAGATATCGGGTCCATTCTTTTAATCTTTAAGGCATCTTCAGAATAGAATACAATAGCCTCATCCAGGCCATCCATGGCATGATCATATTGCTCTAAAAAAGCAGGATTTAAACTTGAATAGGTGTGCAGTTCAAGGAATCCGTATTTTTTCTCTCCTTTAAACTGTTCATTAAAAGCTTTTACCGCGGCTTTTACTTTACTTGGAGCGTGGGCAAAATCCTTGTAAAGAATGGCTTTATCTTCTCTTTCTACTTTTTCAAGACGTTTTGAGGCACCTTTAAAGCTCATAATTGCCTCGTAGAAATCTTCATCCATAATACCTAGCTGACGGCAGATGTGTCTGGCCCCTTCCAGGTTCAGAAGGTTATGGGCTCCGAAAACAGAAAGCGGGATATCTCCCATTTCAGTTTTTAAAATGACCTGCCCATTACTGATCTCATACTCCGGAGTTTTATAGGGTATTTTTCTGAAATAATTTTCCGCATTGTCCACTACTTTTACCACCTCCGGATCTTCTTCATTGTATACTAATACACCACCAGGAGTGATGCTGGCTACAAATTTTCTGAATTGTTCTATATAATCATCGAATGTTTTGAACACATTGATGTGATCCCAGGCAATTCCGCTTAGAAGAGCGATGTTCGGCTGATATAATAAAAATTTAGAACGCAGGTCGATAGGGGACGAAAGATATTCGTCACCTTCCAATACCATAAAATCGTTATCAGGAGTTAATTTCACCATACAGTCGAAGCCTTCCAATTGTGCTCCTACCATAAAGTCCACCTCTTTCTGATGAAAATTAAGGACATGCAGAATCATGGAAGTAATGGTGGTCTTCCCGTGTGATCCTGCAATAACTACTCTTGTTTTATCTTTAGACTGTTCGTAAAGAAATTCAGGATAAGAGTATATTTTCAGGCCTAATTCTTTTGCTTTTGCCAATTCAGGATTATCCTGATGAGCATGCATCCCCAAAATGACTGCATCAAGATCTGAAGTGATCTTTTCGGGGAACCAACCCATTTCCTGAGGAAGTATTCCTTTGTTTTCAAGTCTTGATTTTGACGGTTCAAAAATGGCATCATCAGAACCTGTCACCTGATATCCTTTATCTTTTAGTGCTATGGCAAGATTATGCATGGCACTTCCTCCGATAGCAATGAAATGGGTCTTCAATTGTATTTATTATTTTTTAACATTATTATTAATGATCTCCTGAAATGCATTGGTGATATTCGTCCAATTGGTCCTGAAATTCGGCATAATCAGGCTGGCATCCGTTTTACTTCCTTCATTAGGACCTTTCTTTACATTAATAGAAGTCGTTACGTTATCATACAGTTTTTTGTGATCTTCCTGTATCCTTCTGAAGTTATTCTGAGACAAAATGTTATTGAGTTTCTTCAGGTCTTCATCCGAAACCTTAAAATCCTGTTTGATCTTTTTTCCTTCGCCCTCAAAAGAATAGTGTGCAGTATTATCTTTTATAAGTAGGTTTTCATAAGCAGGAGCGTAGCCTCCGCTTTTGGAATAGCTAATGTCGAAATTTGAATATACTTTTTGACTGTTGCATGAAACTAATACTATGATTGCGAATAAGATCTCTATTATTCTTTTCATATGTAATTTACCTTTTTTAATTATCTGAATCTTTCTTCTCTAGTTTTTTAGCTTTTAATTCTTCATCATACTGGTGCAGCAGATTGAAGTCCTCCGTTTGCTCTATGGCAGTCATGATTTTTAATAAAATTTCATGTGCATTTTCTTTATCATAATCAATATCGAGAGATGCCTTAAACTCCATGGTAGGTTTTACACCGGTAACCTTTACCCGTAATCCTTTTTTATCAAAGGCTCTTCTGAAACCATTGATCTTGATAGGAATTACAATCGGGCGCTGGTTTTTTACCAGTTTTGCTGTTCCTCTACGGCCCTGTGCAAAAGCGGAAGTAGTACCCTGAGGGAAGGTGGCTACCCAGCCGTTATCAAGAGCCTTCATTATATTATCAACCTCTGTGAGGTCTACCATTCTGTTTACATTTTTTCCTTCCGCACGCCATGTTCTCTTTACCGTAACAGCACCTGCAATTTTAAAAATTTTAGGAAGAATTCCTTTGTTCATGGTTTCTTCTGCTGCCACATAGTAGAAATCAATCTTTGGATTGAGGAGATAGATCGGATTTTTAATGGTATTTAAATAGCCATTATTTACAGCACAGAATGCGTGGTACATTGCTGCAACATCTGCAAAATAAGTCTGATGGTTGGATACAAACAACACATTGGAATCGGGCAGATCAACAAGGTGTTCAGTACCGGTTATTTTTAGCTTATTAAAACCATTGAATCTTCTGTAAGAAACAAATCCTAAAATAAAAATAACTAACCTTTTCAAAAAGTAAGGTGTCCCGAATGCATCGGTGAAAATATTTTTCTTCGCCATCTCTCAATTAAACACGGTTGTGCAAAGTTACATTTTTTTCAGCAACTGACTGAATTCACTTAATATCATTGCTGTAGCTCCCCATATGATATATCCATTGAAATTAATGACCGGAACTTCATGTCCTCCGGCACTTGGCAGAGCCATAATTTCAGGCTGGTCGGGAAGATTTAAAAACGAAGTAATAGGAAACTCGATGGTTTCTACTGCTTCACTTTGTTGTAAAACGAAAGTGGGGTTCTTTTTGGTATATGAAATATAGGTATATACGTAAAAATTACTTGGAGGAATATAAATAGGGGACATCTCTCTTATGATCCTTACGTAATGTTTATCTATTCCTATTTCTTCTGAAGTTTCACGAATAGCAGTGTCGGCAAAATCCCGGTCCATTTCTTCGCGCTTTCCGCCAGGAAGTGATATTTGACCGCTGTGCCTGTCGTGCTCATTAATGGTCCTTTGAATCAGAGGGAAATACCATTCATCATCTTTTAAATATAAAACAATATTTACTGCCGCGAATTTTGGATTTTTCTTTAAGATTTCATCGTGATTGAAAACAGGACGATAAGGTGGAGAAAATACGCCGTGAGCATTCTCTCCTGGTAATTCCACACTTTTAATTTTTCTTAATAAATCTTTTCCAAAACTTTCCATAGCTCAAATTTAGCAATATATCCTGAAGAATGGAATAGCCATTAACATTAATTAACCATATGGTTTTGAAAAATTAAAGATGAAAAAATTAAAGATACCGGACGCGAATAGGCTATTAATGTTGCCGAATTCATCATTGTTTAACCTGTACTGTGGGGCTGTGCTTTACTTTGAAATTAACCGAGTTGGCAATGAAACAAAATTCATTAGCTTTTTGATGAAGTTCCACCGCTTTTTCAATCATGGATTTATCCGTCACGATTATTTCAGGGTGTAGGGTTACTTCTGTAAAATGGCCGCTTCCATTGGCGGTTTCTGCCATGATTCCGGTTGCTTTATCTGTGTATTCAGTTAGGATAACTCCCGCTTCCGAACAAAAATGGAGATACCATAACATATGGCATGAAGATAAGGATGCTAAAAAAAGCTCTTCAGGGTTATGTTTGGTCTTATCGCCCCGAAATGCCGGATCAGAAGACCCATCAATAGTAACTTTATTTTCTATTGAGATGGTATAGCTTCTGCCGTAATTCCGGTAGCCGCTGGTACCTGTTCCTTTATTTCCGGTCCATTCAATGGAAGTGGAGTAGTGGTGTTCCTTGTTCATGTTTTTTGTGTTTATTAAAACAGGTACTAATTTAAATAAAAAAACCTCCAGAAAACTGGAGGTTGTAATTTTGTATTAATTGGAATATCCTGATACTTCTTCTTTCTTAGAGTTATAGATCTTGTATTCCAAATATTTAAAAGAATCCCTTGGAATGATGGTTACCCATTTTTTATATTTTACAAACCATTTCATCTGGATGCTCTTAATTCCTTTTGTAAGATAAGCTTCCACGAATGGGTGTACATGCAGGTAAAGTTTTCCTTTTTCCTTTTGCATGATGTTTCTAATGGTTTCTTCCATTCTTTCCACAATAACAATCGGAGCTACGATTTCTCCGTCCTTGTTAGGGTTTTCTTCTTTGGTTTCGATTTGTTTTTCCGGACGGTTTCTCTGTCTGGTAATCTGTATCAATCCAAATTTACTTGGAGGTAAAATTTTGTGGCGAGCTTTGTCGCGCTTCATTTCTTCTTTCAGATGTTCGTACAAATCTCTTCTGTGATCGGCGTTCGGCATATCGATAAAATCGATTACAATAATACCACCCATATCACGAAGGCGCAATTGTCTTGCAATTTCTGTTGCGGCCATTTTATTCACGTTGAGAGCGTGTTCTTTATTGGCTGCATTTCCGGTTGTAATGTTATTCCCGGAGTTCACGTCGACTACGTGTAAAGCTTCCGTATGTTCAATAACAAGGTAAGCTCCTTTAGAACTTGGAATGTTGACGTGTTTTCCAAAGCTTTGTTTAAGCTGTTTTTCAACATTGTAATATTCCAGAAGAGGAATGTGAGAATCATAAAACTGAACAATATTTTTTCTTTCAGGAGCAATTACTTCTACATAATTTTTCATTTCTTCTACCATTTGTTCATCATCACAAATGATACTTACGAAATCCTGATTAAAATTGTCCCTTAAAATAGCTGAAGCCTTATCTTCTTCGCTTAAGACCTTAGATGGAACTTTATTTTTCTGGATATTTTTAAAAGTACTTTCCCATTTCTGAATCAGCTGATTCATATCGTTATGCAGGTCTGCCACTTTTTTTCCTTCGGCAACGGTTCTTATGATCACACCAAAACCTTCAGGTTTGATACTCTCGATAAGAGTTCTTAGTCTTTCTTTTTCCTCAAAGCTTTTAATCTTTTTGGAGATAGAAACTTTGTTGTCGAAAGGAATTAAAACCAAAAAACGTCCTGTTAAAGATACCTGGGTAGAGATCCTTGGCCCTTTTGTGGAGATAGGCTCTTTGGTAATCTGCAGCAGGACAATGTCATCCTTTGCAATGACCTTATCCACAGTTCCGTTTTTGTCTATTTCGGGTTGTATCTCGAAATTTTTTAAGCTTGAAGAACTTTGCTTTTTAGAAATGGTGTCCTTTAAAAATTTTCTATAAGTAAGATATTGTGGCCCCAGGTCCTGATAATGCAGAAACGCATCTTTGTCGTAACCTATATTTACGAATGCGGCATTAAGGTTAGGTGCCAGCTTTTTTACCTTTCCTATAAATAAGTCTCCAACTATAAAATCACTTTTGTCCTCTTCCTCATGAAGTTCACATAGTCTTCCGTCTTCCAGTAATGCAATCTTTGTAAGTTCATCCTCATGCGAAACTATTAGTTCTTTCTTCATTTTGTTATAAGATAAAATTGTTAAGATTATAGGAAACAGGCATGGTTTTCTTTAATAAATGCATGTATAAATTTACGAATTCATAATGAAAGTTGTGTTATTTATTTCAATGAAATAAAACCTGTCCCGATCTTTTGGGAATCCTATAGTTATAAATAAAAATATAGTCGGTGTAGATTAAAAAATTAAAAACACCAACTATATTAATATATTTTTAAATCTCGAAAAAGGAGATTATTTTTTCTTATGTCTGTTCGCTCTTCTTCTTTTCTTTCTTTTGTGAGTTGCAACCTTGTGTCTTTTTCTTTTCTTTCCGCTTGGCATAATTTTAAATTTTTTAGTAACTAGTTAATATTCAGTTAATTTTTATTTTACTGCAACTTTAGTTTTTACTTTCTCAACAAAAGATTTTGATGGTTTGAAAGCAGGAATATTGTGAGCAGGGATCTCAATTGCAGTGTTTTTAGAAATGTTTCTTCCTGTTTTAGCAGCCCTTGTTTTAATTATAAAAGAACCAAAACCTCTTAGATAAACGTTATCTCCATTATACATAGAAGTTCTGATCTCCTGCATAAAAGCTTCTACAACTTTCTGTGTTTCATTCTTTTCTGTTCCCAACTTATTTGAGATGGTGTTTACCAATTCTGCCTTTGTCATTTCCTTTTTTAATTTTAAATTTTAGGTGTGCAAATTTAGTTAAAAAAATTGAATACTAGCAAATTAGTGGTAAAAAAAATTTCGGTAAACGGTTGATGGTTTTATATTTACTCTCTATATATATTACGTAATGATGTTTTTTACATGCTGGAATTGTAATATCCGTTTTCTACGCAAAAGCGGATCAGGTGAAGTTTTGTCTTTAGTCCCAGTTTTTCCGTTAACCTGTTGATGTAGGTATCAATCGTTCTCGTACTAAGATTAAGTTTCTCTCCGATTTCCTTATTACTAAAGCCTTCATAGCAAAATTTCATCAGCTGGATCTCTGTGGAAGAAAGCTCTTCCTGGCTCTTTTTTTGCCGTTCCATATACTCCATAACAGCAAGGGGTTGCTGTTCCCATTCTTTGGAATATGCTTCATAGTTGAAGGTGTCTGACGCTACCTGTCCTTTTATGATATCTCGAATGATATTACTTTTCTTTTCGCAATAATAGATATTGGGAATTTTGGAAAGTATTTCAGCCATATCTTCCTGATAGGTTCCTGAATAGGTAATAATGGGAGTTTCGGAATTGCTTTTACGGATGTATTTTATCGCTTCAATTCCGCTTAATACAGGCATAAATAGTTCAATGATAAAGACGTCTTCCTGTCTTCTGTAAATTCTGTTTACGAGTTCATGCCCGTTATTACAATCATTGAGAAGCATGTAAAACGGGTTTTCCAAAAGCGTTTTGACAAGTATTTTTTTAAAATAAAAATCGCTGTCTGCTATTGAGAATCGCACAGTATTAGTTAATATTTTACTCACGTTAATATTTAATATCGATTTGGCTTATGATAATTAAATTTAGGGGTCTAAATTAATAAAAACTTATTAAAGTTAAAATTAATCTTAATTTAAATGAAAAATGATCCGTTATATCACGGAAAAGATAGATATTGTGCAGGAAATTTTTTTTTTATACTTTCACAGACCCAAACAAACCACAAAATATGTCTTCAAATAGAGAGAAAAAATTAAATAAATCAGACGTCAGAATAGGCATTTGGAAGTTTGTTCTGTCTTTTGTTGTCCTGGCTGCTGTTTCTTTCACCAGCGTATTTTTCTTTTTTAAAAGCTATGATGCCCAAACGGAAGGGGTAAGCCGTGATGCGGAAGCCTACAGAGAATTACTGGGCCGCAGCGATATTCTTAGAGTTCAGGTGGATACTATTTTCAGCAGAATGAGCAGGCTCAACAGAGTGGAAAATGATATTTTCCTAAGAAATGATATTATAGACAATGTGAATAATGCTAAAAACATTATGGGAAAAGACAGTGCGGATAATTTTAAACATTATGCGGTCTTAATGAAACAAATAAGTCCGATGCTGACTTTGAAAAATCGTATTGTAGAGGTTTCCAACCAGAAAAAAATTGCAATAAGAGATGTCAACGGATGCATGGGGAAAGTAGGAAGTATGGAAAAGGTACTGAAGATAGATCCTACCAGAAAGTTTACAGGAAGTCGAAGAAAAAGATAAGTTATGCAGGGACACATCACATTATCCAAAAAAGAAAAGCAATATCAATTTTTTTATTTGATTTTAATGCTTTTGGCAGCACTCATATTTTTAGGAATTATTTTCCTGAAAAGATTCAAATCGCCATTTTCTGAAGATGATATCATTGCCATTCAGAAACTTGAACAAAAAGCCAAATTTGATCAGCAACAAAAATTAACCCAGCGTTTGCAGGATAGTACTTTCATCCAGGTAAGCAGACTTACGGATGAAACTACAGAACCTTTTGTGGAAAATTCTATTCAGACAGGGATTAATGATATTAATAACAGCTTTGGTCCGGAATATATAGACATCAGAAAAGATGCTTATCCTCAGATTGCACAATTCTATAAAATGTATTTTGAGGACAAAAAGATCATCTCAAGAACTACAGAAGATATCAAACTCTTTCAAAAACAGTATCAGGATTGCCTGATCGGACTTAAAGAAACCAAAGACCGTGTCTTTCAGCGACAGAATGCATTAAAAGAAAGAACCCAGTAGACGGTAAAAACTAATACTCAATCAATCACACATCACATTATAACTATGAATTATTTTCAAAAGAACAAAAAGAACATTATTATCGGTGTTATAGCGACATTGCTGATTGCGGCTCTTGTTGCACTCTGGTTGCAGAAAAAGGTCATTCATTCTGCAGATGATATTGTAGGGGTTGTATATCCATCTACATTAAGTGTAGGGGATACATTGGTATTTGAAGATAAAACACAATTTGCCAAAAGCAAAAAATGGAACTTCGGAGACGGGACAACTTCTGAGAAAAGCAGTGGTATCCACTTTTATAACAAACCGGGATATTATCCGGTAACGCTTATTATCGATAATAAATACTCTAAATCCTTCCCTGTACTGGTTTCTGCCAGAGCAATTCAGAAAGCAAAAGATACAGCGATGGTAAAAACAACCATAGATGCACCATTACGGGCTATGCAATTCGAGAATGTACAGTTTCGTGCGATCTCCGATGCTAAACAGTTCAGCTGGAAATTCGGGGAAAGCGGAACTACGGATTCTAAAGATAAGCTAGCAATCTACTCCTATAAAGAACCGGGAGATTATATTGTTACTTTATACACGGATGAAAGCATTGAACCGATTATACACCACATTAGAATTGATCCTTCTTATGATGCATTAAATGATCAGGATGTAAGCGTAGAAGACGCTTATGCAAAAATCGATAATGATTTTAAATATCATTTGCAGCAGATTGCCAACGGGAGTAATTTCAATTCACACTATAATTACCTTCTTCAGAAATACCTTTGTAATAATGAGAATACGGTTGTGAAGGTGAATGACAGTAAAGTAAATAACTTTTACATGTATTGCGCGGGACTTCAGTTTGATAAAAATAATGTTATTCAGACCGTTAAGGTAAATTTTGATGATACACAGAATTGTGTAACCAAAGTGGATATTAACCAAAGTAAATAATTACAACCCTGTATCGGGCACACCAAATTATAAAAGAAAATAGGATGAAAAATAAATTTCCTCTAGCAGCATATTATATCGGAGTTTCATTTTTACTGACGAGCTGTCAGGTAAAATTACCATCGAAAAGAACTCCGGAGCCAACTCAATACGGGCAAATTGATAATGCCTCAGTGATGAATGGTTATCCAAAGAAGTCCGTTCCATGGATTGCCATTTCGGATCGTTCCAGAAATACGGCTTATCTTGATAAAAATGACGAAAAATCATATAAAGAAGTAAAATTCTTAGAACCTTTAATGGTCTTAAAGCATAGAGACGGCATGGTAAAAGTAGCCGAGTATATTCCGGATGCTTTAATGAAAAAGGTTTCTTCGAAGGCTATTAAGACCTATGGATGGATTCCTGAATCCGAGCTATTGCTTTGGAACAGCTCCTTAAAAGATGAAAAGACAGGTTATCCGGTAAGGGTTGCTGTGGTACCAAGCAATAGTGATGTTATCAGAAGTGCTGAAAGATATTACAAAAATGATTCGATCATGGTGTTCAACTCTCCAAGTCTGATCGAAAATGCGAATGTAAAGATACCTAACGGTCAAATTGTATATGTTTACAAACAAGCTGAGAATAACAAAAGATTTTTAGTGGGTAAAAAACCGAATATTGACATCGATAGTATCAGTACAGGATTATATGGCTGGGTAAGTTCCAATGTGATTTCAGCATGGGGGGAACGTTCTGCAGTAAAAATGAAGAATACAACCGGTGTTACGGAAACTGCTTTAGGGTTACATGAAGGAGCGCCGGGAGGTAGTGATGCCGCAAGCAGGACTGCAATTCTTCTTACGGATGTTAATAAGAGAACGCCACTTGAAAATATTTACCCTGTTAAGCTTGCATTAAAAGAAGCGCCAACTCCGGATTCTAAAACCAAATATTTTACCAATATCCTGGACTACAGTAAGAACTATGTCCTAAATGTATTGGGAGAACCTATTTATTTTGATCGTTATCGTGAGATCACGGAAAGAAATAAAAACATCAACATTGTTTTTGCTTTAGATATCAGTGCACCTAATGCACTCTATGCTCCGATTGTAAAGTCCCTGTTACAGGACCTGCAGTTAAGATTTGAAAAGCCTTCTTATTTCAATTCTGTAAAATATGGAGTGGTTCTCTATAAAAACAATTCTTGCGGAGATAATGTAGCTGTTTCCAGCTTAAATGCTGATTACAGTAAAATAATCACTTTCATAGAAGATAAGATTAATGAGATGAATTGTCCTACCAACAGTGGATATCAACCCGTAAGTGAAGGTTTAACGGCGGCAGGAAATCTTCTTTCAACGGTTCCTGATGAAACGAACCTTGTAATTACAGTGGGGACATCTGCCAACCAGAGCGGGAATATGTATGGCGTAATCAATTCTCTTACGCAAGCACAGGCAAGGCTGATCATGTTCCAGACGAGTTCTAGATCATCTGATACGTATAATGACTTCGTTTTGCTGGGGCAAAATGTTGTTTCCAATACGGCAAAAAATATTGCCGAGCTGAAAAAGCAAAAAATCATTAACCAGAATGATGTTTTAACTAAGAATAACTTTAACCTTGTGGAAGGAGATGAAGGCTTCTTCTCTTTAGATTATCCAAAGCAAAGTATGTCTCAGGGATTTGTAATATTCCCTAAAAAAGGAGATGTAACGACACCGGGCTATCTGAAAAAATCAGTTGATAGTTTAATTTCACAGGTAACCATGGATAATATGTCGATAGATAATTCCCTGAATGCTTATTTCCATTCCTCAGTAGGAGCGGGAAGAACAGATGTGGATCTGAAATATAAATATCTGTATCCGGGACTTACCAATCGCGTTCCGGCGGGAATTGCCGCTCAGCTGATCAATTACGGAAGTCCGTTCCTGGTAAAAGGGTATATTCCAAAAGATCTTAAAGATTATAAACCAGGTCTTGAAAAAGGAATTCTGATCTCTGAAACAGAATATGATAACCTAAAAGCTTTCTATAGGGAAGTATATGAGAAAACTGGTCCGGCAAGAGCAGACTTCAACCAGTCAAAAGCAATTAAAGAATATGTTCGTCTTGTTAAAAAATATAATCCGACAACAACATTCATAGATAAAGGTGATCTTTACGAGCAGCCTATGTCTTATGTAGTGGGATTGACGACAGGTTTCGATTTGTCTGAAGAAGAACTAATGTCAAAATATAAGCTTAAGGGCTGGAGAAAATCTAAGATCGTTCTAAATGAAACAGTAAGAAAATATTTCCTTAACTACAAAGAATTGGGAGAAAGATTGCTTACTCACAGAAATAATCCGGCGGTGAAAATCCAGCAAAACGGACAGACTTTCTATTGGCTAAATGAATATTTTATGCCGACCATGCTTCCGGTAGAGGAACCAGAGTATACAAAACATTAAAATCAATTATAGGGCGGAATTATTTCCGCCTTTTTTGTATTTACACATATTGAAATCCTGAAGAAATATCTCCGGATTATCAATTCCGGATTATTGCAAAAGAATCATTGCCAGGGAGTTCTAAAATGTTGCTACATCGATGATCGTAGAACTACTACAAATTTGTAAAAATCCATTTGAAAACTTTTATAAAAGCAGCAGGGGTACTATATTTGTTGTACATTCATTGAGTTACAATATACAATTAACGATTAAAAATTTACAATCATGGCAGCAAATTCTAGAGGGATTTTAAAATTCAACGGAGGCGAGGGTCAAAAACTATTAAAACTTAACTATAGCGTTTCCAGATCTACAGATGTATCGGGAAGGGTAGCATCAGATCCTTCAAATGCACTTATAAAACTTACAGTAGAGGCAACGGAAAAATCTGATATTCTGGAAAGCTTACTTAATGGAAAATATAAGCCGACCACCGGAGAAGTTACATTTAACAAATCTCATGAAGAAGGTACTTTAATTACTTTAAAGTGGGAAAACGGATATGTTATTCAGCATGAAGTAGATTTCGATGCAGTAGATGAAAACAGTATGCTGATCAGCTTTATCGTAAGCGCTGAGACCATTCATTATGGTCAGGGTATTTATGAAGGTCTATGGCCATCAAGCTAATTAAAAAAGGCACATTTAATCCACATTCATAGAAAAAGACTGTCCATAAAAAGACAGTCTTTTTTGCCTGAGATAATTTAGATACCCACAGAAAAGACAATCTGAAATCTTTATCAGGGAATACTTTGCCTAAAAGAAATCCTGATTGGATATTTTTTTTTACCTTTAAGCCTCACCACAATCGCAAAAATATGCTACCGATACCTGAACATACCTACGGAATTTCTTTCCGTTTATCACAGAAACCCGGCAGATTCATTAAGGATCTGCAGATGTGTACTTTACCAATAAGACCCTATTCTGATCATATTATTGCTGATGAGGCTCATGATATTTTAATGTAAGAACATTCCTGCTGATGAACTGTACAGGCAGACGTGAAACTATTTGCATACAACAACACAAAACATATTAATAAGAACATTATCAATGGGAGTACTAGTAACCAACGAAACCGTAAAACAGCTTTTTCATATTGCACAATCCATTGCAAGAGAAAATTATAATGCCACATATGGAGCTCCACATCTTTTACAGGCTTTGATGCACAAAGATATAGGACTTAACGAATTTCTGAAAAATATTGATAAAGACCCTGGATACTTTTACGAATGGGCCGACGTTCGCATAGAAGATTACCCTAAAACAACCCATCTTCCTGATGATGTGGGACAAGATGAATACGTAGATAAAATTACCGAAGAGGCAGATGACATCAGGCTGAAACTTGGACTTGATGAGATCACTCCTATTTGTATCCTTACTGCTATTGTAAAGCCTCAGGTTGCATTTACATTACAGCAGTTGAAATCCCTTCCCTTAAGAGAGCATGAAATATTCGCCCTATACAGGAAGGATATGCCTTACGGCACAGCGGAAGATGGTGAATTTTCGTCACTTTTTTCCAATACTTCGGATTTTACGGACGCCTCATTTCCTTCGATCAAAAACTATTGTGTAGACAGAACAGCACAGGCGAGGCAAGGAACATTGGAAAATATTATCGGACGGGACAAAGAATTGAGGATGCTCGTAGAGATCCTTTGCCGAAGAAGCAAACCTAATGTGATTATCATTGGTGAGCCCGGAGTTGGTAAAACAGCTTTAGTAGAAGGCTTTGCTACTGAAATCATCAGGGGAAATGTTCCGGAAATGCTAAAAAATGCCACCTTATTGGAGTTGGACACAGGAGCACTGCTGGCAGGAACATCCTATAAAGGCGAAATTGAAGATCGCCTTAAGAAAGTAATTAATGAATGTAAAAAGATTGAAAAAGCTATTTTATTCATCGATGAAATTCATACACTTTTAGATCCAAAGGGGAGCATCGGAAATGTTGCCAATTTACTGAAGCCTGAATTAGCAAGAGGCGAGATCACGGTTATCGGAGCTACCACTCAGGAGGAATACCGGAAGATCATCGAACCTGAACAGGCCTTTAACAGACGCTTTGAGGTATTGACGGTAAATGAACCGGATGAGAAAACCTGTGTGAAAATGATCGATGTTCTTCTTGAAGGTTACAAAAAACACCATAACATTGAGGTTGAAAAAACAGCCCTTCCGGAATGTGTACGTTTAGCGAAGCGCTATGCAAAAGGTAAAAAACTTCCTGATGCGGCGATTGATTTGCTGGACAGGACTATGGCTGCCATCAAAATGCTTGATGAACTTTCCGAAAAAGAGCTGGAAAGCTGGAAAGAAAGTTATGAAGAAATTCTAAAAGAAGAATATCCTGATGCTAAGGATCAGGCAGATGAGCTGATATGGACTTATAATTTGTTAAGGGATAAGATCAGCCCTATTTTGTGGGGATCGTTGAGTGAGCAACCTACGATCGATAACTCAATGACTGTAGACCAGATCAAAAAGATTATCGATGATACCTATACTGAGCTTCTTCAGCATGCTTCCATAAAAAGGGAAAAAGTTGACCGTCTGGAACTGGCCGCAGTGATGGCTGCAAAAACAAATATTCCGATAGGTAAGATTCAGGCACAGGAAAAAGAGAAACTTCTTAATATGGAATCGCTTCTTATGAACCGTGTAGTCGGACAGGATCATGCCTTAAAAATCCTTTCTGATGCTATCGTTGAAAACAGAAGCGGACTGAACAAGCCGGGGCAGCCAATAGGATCATTCTTCTTACTGGGACCTACAGGAACAGGAAAAACGGAGTTGGCAAAATCAATGGCAGAACTTCTTTTTAATGATGAGAAAGCGATGGTGCGTTTCGATATGTCTGAATTTAAAGAAGAACATTCCGCAGCCCTGCTTTATGGGGCTCCCCCGGGATATGTAGGATATGAAGAAGGAGGAATGCTGGTTAATAAAATAAGACAGCAACCGTACACAGTGGTTTTATTTGATGAAATTGAAAAAGCCCACCACTCAGTTTTTGATGTATTCCTTCAGATTATGGATGAGGGTAAAGTACATGATAAACTCGGAAAAGAAGGAGATTTCAGTAACGCCCTTATATTATTTACTTCCAACATCGGAAGTGAAGAAATTGTAAAGCAATTTGAAGAAGGTAAGGTTCCTGAATCATCTTCATTAATGCAGATCATGTCGAACTCCGGAAGATTCAGACCGGAATTTTTGGCAAGGATTACGGAGATTATTCCTTTTGCACCAATTACAGAATCTATTGCAGAAAGGATCTTTAATATTCAGCTGAAATCACTCCATACTTCATTAACCAGACTGGGTATGACGCTTACAATAAGTGACGAGGCTGTAAAAAATCTTGCACTTGGAGGCTTTAGCAGTAAATATGGAGCAAGGCAGATCTCAGGTGTTATCCGTGCACAGCTGGCCAGACCTATTTCCAAAATGATCGTTCGTGAAGAAGTAAAATCCGGGCAGACAATCCATGTAGGCTGGAATGCTGAAGAGGATAAATTGACATGGAGTGTGGCATAGTGTTAAGATAAATCCATTTTAAAATGTTTTTATTTTTAATTTAAAATAGTTATTAGTACAATGAAATTTAATTTCAAACATATTGTAGCCGGAATGTTGTTGCTGATTTCTTCTCATTTTGTAAATGGGCAGTTTCTTTCAGCTTCTGATACTTCCGAAAACAGTGTGAGAAGATATAAAAGTATCATCAGTTCGAACAAAGAGATCGTAGAATTTATAGAATATTCACTTTCTCAAAAAGGGTTACCAAGGCATCTTAGAAATTTAGCCCTGATTGAATCCGGTTTTGACCGGAAACAAATTTCCGGTGCCGGCGCGGTAGGTGTATGGCAGTTTATGACGGCACATGCCAATCAATACGGTCTTTCTGAGCAAAGCCGTTCAGATTTATACAGAAGTACCAAAACAGCAGTGATTTCCCTGGGGAAGCTATACAAAAAATACAACAACTGGGTAACTGTAGTTGCTGCTTATAACTGTGGCGAGGGTAATATTTCAAGAGCAATGGATGCTGCGGGATCTTCGCAATATCATATTTTTAGTAAATATCTTCCCGGAGAAACAATAAACCATGTTAAAAAATATTTAAATGCCTGCTATGCCACAGGTGAATTACAAAGCGTACTGAATGATTATAACAATTCACGCATGAATATGATATTTGAAAACAGAACAGGCCAATATACCGCACCTAATTTAGCTGAAACAGATATCAATGCCGGGTTTGACTTAAGTATTATAGCCGAAGAACTGGATGTAGATGTAGATAAAATACTTACCTGGAATCCGGGAATCATGGATGAGCTCAAGCAAAGCGGCGAAAGCATATTCTATCTGCCGGTAGATCTCATGCCTGATTTTCTTTTAAAAAAGAATAAAATACTGAGCCGCTCTGTCAGGAAGAAATAAAGTAATGATTAAGGTTTAATAATAATGTTTAACGATCCAAATGCAGTTTATATGAAAACAAAATCACCCAACATATCCCAAAATCCTTCTTTTCGTCCTTCACAAAATGCTGATCGCGTTTCGGAGAGCCATCATACGGGGATCAACCGTCTCGTAAAATTGTCTCTTGTGATCGAAGGAAATGTGATCAGATACTATAAGCATTTCACTTTGAAGCAAAGTGCACAACGTCACCACGAGTTTACGCTTACTTTAGCGCACGATGCACTTGGAGGAAGACAAACACATACTTTGGAAGAAGCCAATAAATTTTTGGGTAAGCGTCTTACAGCTGTGATTTCTTACAAAGACATAGAAAACAGCCCCGAAAGAACGTTTGTGGGAGTAATTACAGGAGTGGGATTCAGCCAGGAGCAAATGAGCCTTGGGAACATTGTTTTAACAGGATATAGCCCTACCATCCTTTTGGACGGTGCTCCGCATATTCAAAGTTTTGGAGGTGACCAGGCCGTTAATATGGGGATTATTGCAGAGGAAGTGATTAAGCAGGGCATCGATAAAAGCCGGTTTGATATCAGGATAGATACTAATGATTATTCCCAGATTGTTTATAGCAGCCAGTATGATGAAACCCATTATAACTATCTGGCGAGAATGGCGGAAGCTTACGGTGAACAATTTTTCTATGATGGAGAAGTCTTGCACTTTGGAAAGCTTCCTGCTCAAAATAAACCGATCAAACTTACCTACGGGAGTAATGCCAATGATGTAAAAGTAGAACTGAAAGCAGTTCATACAAAGCCTCAGTTTTATGGATACAACAGCAGTAGAAATGAAAAGCTTACTTCCGGTGAAACACCGATTCAGCATGTAAGTGATCTTGCCAAAACAGCGTATGCCCATAATGATAAAATCTTCAAAACACCGGCTCTGCAGGTAGCACCTGTAAAAGCGTCAACACACCTTGATGTGGAATATTCCCAGAAAAGTGCTGCGGGGAGTGAAGCGGTAAGTGTTTTTTCCATTTCCGGAAAAACTACGGTTCCTTTTTTACATCCGGGATGTATTGTAGATGTGCAGATGCGTAAGCCTGATACCAATGAAAGTGATTATTTCACCAGGATTATGATCACCGAAACCACCCACGAGATCGATACAATCGGTCATTATCAGGGAAGCTTTGAAGGCATTGCATCGGACACCGGATTTTTACCAAAACCGGATTTTAAAATTCCGAAAGCAGAACCACAGATTGCCACCGTAATTTCCAATGCCGATCCTGAAAACCAGGGACGGGTACAAGTAAGATTTGACTGGCAGACTAATGATATTACCCATTTTATCCGCGTAATGACTCCTGATGCAGGGGGAACGGATCAGATTACTCAAAACAGAGGCTACGTAGCCATACCGGAAGTAGGAGACCAGGTGATGGTCAATTTTGTTCACAGCCATCCTGACCGCCCGTTTGTAATGGGGGGAATGTTTCATGGTGGTGTAGGTTTAGGAGGAGGAGTAGATAACCGTGTAAAATCCATTCAGACAAGAAGTGGGCACCGTATTATTTTTACGGAAGATGAAAGCATCATTATTACGGATAAATCGGGAAATAAGATCCATTTGGACACCACCGGAAGTAACATCACAATCACAGCTCCTGAAACCATGACATTGAACTGCCGGAATATGAATATTAATGTTGGAGAAAATATGAATACCTATGTCGGGATGAACAAAATGGATAAAATAATGCTCAATAATACGGAAAGCGTAGGGTCTATGAAATATGTGACTACCGGGGCGGATTTTACAACCAATGTCATTGGAAAAATGAGCCATTATGTGAAAGGGGACATGGAGGTATACGGAGAAAAAGAACACAAGCTGACCAGCTTAAAAGGAGTTGAGGTCAATAGTGAAGGAAAAGTAGAACATCACGCTGAAAAAGAAGTTCAAAACAATAGTGGTGAGAAATCTAAAAATCACTAGTCATGAGCATCGAGTATTTTGTAGAAGGTAAGACGACTACGAGAACCGGAGGGAATTATTTAACCTACGCCAAGGAAGGCATAGAACATAACAGTTCGGTTTCGGTAGAGCAGAAAGGCAAGGATTCCGGGGTAAGCTATGGACAGGCACAAAAAGTAAACCCCAATGATAAGCCTGTAAATTCGATTGATATCAGCTTGAATCTTTTTTTTGACGGAACCCAGAATAATAAAACCAATACCATGCTGGGTGGAGGTTTTAAGGAAGCCAGCAGCGATAAGGATGATAGCTACAACAATGAATTTACGAACGTAGCGAAAGGATATGACGCTATAGATCCCAATGCGGATAACCAGGTGTCGTGGTACATTGAGGGGATCGGAACAGAAGATAAAGAAAGCGATAGTATCCTGAAAGGAGTTGCACAAGGTACCGGAAGCACAGGAGTAGTCGCCAAGGTGGCTAAAGGATGTTTAAAAGGAGCACAGGCGATTGTAGATAAATTAAAAAATAACATTAGGCCGATCAATATTCTTACTGTAAATGTGTTCGGGTTTAGCCGCGGAGCAGCGGCGGCAAGACATTTTGTACATGTAGCCAACTCAAAAGCTTATGTCTCTTACTCTAACTTTGGAAAAGTCCTGCAGGTTTTTCCACCTGAAGACATCAAAGACGGATATCTGACCATCAGTGATAAAGATGGATCCAAAGATGCATTTATAAATCAACATGGTTATTTTGGAGCTTGTCTCCTGGCGCAGGGACTGGAGATTAAAGAGATCAGGTTCAGATTCGCCGGGCTATACGATACGGTAGCGTCCTATGGACTTAATCACAGAGGGGGCTTTGGTATTGATAATGATACCAAACAGCTGGGGCTGGATACCATTGGAAGAGGGAAAGTACAGTTTGCCCTGCAGTTGGCTTCTGATGATGAGTATAGGGATAATTTTGACCTTACGAACATCAATAGTACAGGATTGTATGGTCTGGAATTTACCCTTCCGGGAGTTCACTCCGATATTGGAGGGTCCTACGGCATTGGAGAAGAAATTTCCGTGTTGTATTGTGATCCTTATGATCCTTATCAGAATGTAGAAACGCATAAAGAGTGTGAAGCATTTAAAAAAATTGTTGTAGAAGAAGGTTGGTATCATGAAGACCAATTGAAAATTAAATATTTTTACCAAAAAGACGTCAATTATGACCGGTGGTGGAATAAAGGAGCACAATATTACGGTTTGGTAGGAACAAGGAAGCTTTCCAATTTGTATGATAAAATTCCCTTAAACCAAATGTTTCATTATTCCAGAAATAATGATATTAAGTATCTGGAAGATGTCATCGAAAAAAATCATAAAATAAATGACAGCTTTATGAAGAAGATCTATTCGCAGTTATCCACATATATGAATGCATGCAATGATGTCCGGAATAAATATATAGAAGCATATAATTCAGGGGATACCTCTTTATCTTCCCGTTATATAAAGGATATTAAAGCTATTTCCTATTTAGGGCATATCGATAAAGAAGATCTGAAAATACTTAGAAATCAGTACCTTCATTGGTCTGCTAAGACCAATCAGATTGGGTTAGATACAAGACCTAATGATAATGCTCCTAAGGAAAGAGGCGCATTGGAAGCGAAATACAGAAAAAGGAATATACAGGATGGATAAGCTGAAAAGATTGATCTATTTATTTTTAGTACTCATTTTTAATTATAATTATGGTCAGAAAACGCCAGACATAACCGGACAATATTATTTTGGAGAAAAGCAGATTTATCTGTATATTTTTCCTGATAACCGGTTTGTTGCGATAGGAGCGTCCACGGTTGCTATTGGAAGAGCGTCAATACAAAATAATGCTTTGATTTTTAATCCTATCCATCAAAAATCAGAATACCTCTTATATAGTAGGAAAACTTCTGGTGAAAACCGATTGATTATTACCGATCAGCAGATCATCCGGAACAAGATATACATGAGTACAGAATCAGATATTCTGCGTCCTGTCCGCCTTACCGAAGATTGCGGACAAACTGGTTACTTCATTCCGTTTCAAAATAAAGTACAGGATCTGATCGTAAAAAATAACGCTGATGTTGTAAATGTATTTCCGCTGGACAATATGAGCAACGATCTGGTGTTATTCTTTCTGGAAAAAGAACAGGATATTTCTGAACTTAATGGCATCATTACGATTAAGGAGGGACACATTAAAGATAGTAACCTCGTGCGCCGCTCACCGCTTAAGTTGGGAAATACTACTGATATTGAAGAAGAAAAACCGGAAAATATACTGGCGAAATTCGACAAAATATATTCAATTTTCGATCAGGATAAGATATATTTGAATGAAGATTATCATGTTGTTCAGGATAAAATAGACCTCGGAACTTATTCTTTTAACAAAAATAAAAATCAATACGAAAAAAAGAATAGTACAAACGATCAGCATCTCAGGATCATTTATCCATATGTTAAAATAAAACAGAAGCCGGCTAAAGAACTGAAATACAGAGATGATCCCCAAAACTTCCTGGTCGCAAAATGTTTGAAGGATCCGGGACTGATAAGGGAAGAAAGCAATGATTCTGATCCCCCGCTTCCTGTACAACCCGCTTCTCAAAAATAATGAAATTGATATGAGATTGATTAAGATATTGTTTTTATTGGCAATTTTTGCCCAAAATATAAGCTGTCAGAAAATGAAAGAAAAAGAAATACCCCAGTTTCAGGTAGAAATATGTGCTCCAGCCAATCCATATAGAATAGAGTTCGTTGATGATAAGATCATAACCCTCGAAGGCATTCCTGCCAGCTTGCCTTATGGCGGAACATCAGGTGAATGGGGGACATCCGGAAAAGGATGGACCGAGCAGCATGGAACTCCGATTGGAGCTGATATTACTTACTATGCAGGGTATGAAGATACTTTTTACCATCTGAAAGCGGACTTTCCGGAAGATAAAATTAAAGACTATATGGAACGGGCTTATGCACAAAGTGAAGCTCCTCTTTACACCGAAGAACTTCAGGAATATAAAAACCTGGGACGAAATGAAACTTTTGGAAGTGCACAGAATCCTTACAATAGCTTTTCAACTTTGGTTTTTGGTTTTGCTCCCAAGGGAATGGTAGTTGTATGGCTTCGTTTTCGTGCTGTTCAAATAGAATTAGGCAGGTTTCAGGCCGATGTAGTAAAAAATGATAAAGAGCTTGAGAAAAAGCTGTTTGCGAAATGGAGCATGACCAGAGAAGAGGTTAAAAAAAGGGATTTTAATCCTGATGCATCACCCGTTACATGGGATAATTACAGAACAAAGTATTCCTGGAAACCTTTGATTACCTCCCAGAATAAAGGACTCCGCTTATTTGATATGAACCTGGATTTTTACAATGGTGAAACAGAAGTGATGCTTCGTCCATGGATTAATAACATTCAGATCAAAGAAAGGGCAATACCTAAAGAATTGAACTTTACCTGGGAAACAGGAAAAGGACAACAATACCTGGGGCGTGCTTTTTTTAGTTGGGAAAAAGCAAATGAAGCCTTCAGGAAAACAGGAAGCAAGGGAAATCTTGAACTAACAATAGCTCCTGATAACAGCGGATTTCAGATCTCTCTGAATGGGGAGCCTTTTCCGGCTGATAGCATAAGGATTTTCAAGACCGAAAAAGAGTTTCACGATTCTTATAAATAATCAATAGAGAAATAAAAGAAGGTTTTTCTTTTTGAAACAGGGACATGATTTTAATCAATGTTATCTATTCTTATTTTTACTTAGTATAAATAAAACTTACATTTGCGGCTGAAAAATTGACTAAATGAAACGTGCCGTTATTGTTGCCTTTTTTCTCGGGGGCTTGGGTTGGGCTTTTGCCCAAAATTCAGGATCTATCTCCGGGACTCTCAAACAGTATAATGGAGATAATCTCTCCGAAGCGACCATAGAGCTGATAGAGACTCATAAGCATACCCTAACTGATCAGAATGGTAACTTCAGTTTTAATGAATTGCCGGAAGGAGATTACCACCTTAAAATACAGGTTATTGGCTCCAGTGAGAAAATTGTAGGAGTACATGTAAAGCAGAATGAACCGGCAGTGGTCAATTATCAGCTGGAGAAAGAAAATATTTCCGTTATTCAGGAAATTACTTTATCTACGCTCACCAATAAGTTTTCTAAAAAGGAAAGTCCTTATATTTCCAAGCTTCCCTTGAAAAATATCGAGACCCCGCAGGTTTACATCAGTGTTCCAAAAGAGTTAATTCAGGAACAGATTGCAGTTAATCTGGGAAGTATCTCAAAAAATATTCCGGGTTCCGGAATTCCAATGCTTGCCAATCAGGGACGTGTTACATTCCTTTCCCGTGGATTTACCACGGAGCCTATGGTAAGAAACGGGATCTCAGGTTTTGCCTACACCACCATTGATCCGGCAAATCTTGAGAAAATTGAAGCTATTAAAGGACCTTCGGCAACCTTATTTGGCTCAAATCTGTCGACATATGGAGGTTTATTTAACAGGGTAACCAAAAAGCCGTATAATGGTTTCGGAGGAGAAGTGTCCTATACGGCAGGAAGCTGGAACTACAACAGGTTTACTGCAGATATTAATACGCCAGTGAATAAGGATAAGACTATTCTTTTCCGGTTAAATGGTGCGGCGACGTACCAGAAAAGCTTTCAGGATCTTGGATTTAGTAATGCGATCTCAATGGCACCCTCTATTTCCTATCAGATCAATGACAGGCTTTCTCTTTTATTTGACATCGAATATGGCCACGAGAAGGCTACCTCTGTTGTGAGGTTTAATCCTTACCTGAAAAGCAATAAAGTACAATCTATTGCTGATATGGGATTTCCTTATAACCGGTTATTTGGAAGCAATGATATTGCTTATGAAACAGAAATGATGAATATTTTTGCACAAATGAACTATAAGATTTCTGATCACTGGACATCTCAAACCGTTTTCTCACGTGCAAGATCGACCATAGACGGATACATTACTGCCATCAATGGGACTTCTGATACAAAAGCAAGCTTACAGGTGATGAAGGGAAATACCAATTTCATTGCGACCAATATTCAACAAAATTTTATTGGGGATTTTCAGATTTCAGGACATAGAAACAGATTGATCATTGGGCTGGACTATTACAACAATGCGAATAGTTTCGACAGGGTAACGGTGACAGGTGCTCCATTTGATTTTACCAGCAATACGCCCTATTCAGCCAATCAATCTACGATAGATAACCTTGCTGCTTCAGGAACCCCAAGGATCGAAAAAAATGGAGACAACAGCTATGCTATTTATGCATCCGACGTCTTCAATATTACCGACAGATTTCTGGCTATGGTAAGTCTTAGGGCAGACCGATATCAAAATCTTGGAGTTACCGATATTGCTAAAAATGTAAACTCAGGTGATTACTGGCAGACTAATTTTTCCCCAAAATTCGGTTTGGTTTACCAGGTGGTAAAAGACAAAGTATCCATTTTCGGAAACTATATGAATGGATTTACCAATAAAGGAGGATCAGATATCAACGGAAACACTTTCAAACCGGAACAAGCAAACCAGAAAGAAATAGGAATAAAGGGAGACCTTTTTGGACATAAGCTGGTAGGAACAGTGAGCTATTATGATATTGATGTAAAGAATATGGTGCGACCTGATCCTGTTAATAATCTGTATTCTTTACAAGACGGAGGGCAGAGAAGTAAAGGAGTAGAGGTAGAATTTACTGCAAACCCTTTTCGTGGATTCAATATTATTGCAGGCTATGCCTATAATGACAGTAAAATGACCAAAGCAGAAGAAAAAATCAATGGGTTGCGTCCTGCTTTATCCGGACCATCCAATCTTTACAATTTATGGATGAGCTATCAAATCATGGCAGGAGAATTAAAAGGACTCGGAGTGGGTTTTGGAGGAAATAAGGGAAATCATTCTTTCCAGACCAATACGACAACAGCTAAAGTTATTATCCCGGCATATACTACTTTAGATGCTACAGTCTTTTATGATCATAAAAATTTCAGAGCAGGAATAAAAGTGAATAACCTGACCAATGAAAAAACATGGTCGGTAAGATTAACTCCACAAAATCCGACCCAAGTCCTCGGGAGTATTGCATATAAATTTTAAATTTAAGCTGTGATTTTCACAGCTTTTTTTGAATCTAATCTTATGTTAACACCTTCTAAATTTTATTAATTTTTTGTTAATATTTCTCGGATGGGTGTTAAAAATAATTAGATATATTGACTGGATTTTAAATGCAATAAATTGATTATAAGTATTTTAAAGTATAATTTATTTCTATTGTCGTAGAATTACTACACCAAATCGTAGAATTACTACAAAAACTCAGATAGGTGATCAAAAAGTTTCAGATTAAGAATAAGCAATCTATATTTGCTATACAATTGAACACCACATCACAAAATATTAACGATTAAAATTTACAAATCATGGCAGCAAATTCAAGAGGAATCTTAAAATTCAACGGAGGCGAAGGTCAGAAATTATTAAAGCTTAATTACAGCGTATCAAGATCTACAGACGTTTCAGGACGTGTAGCTTCTGACCCTTCCAACGCAATCATCAAATTAACGATCGAAGCTACAGAAAAATCTGACATCTTAGAAAGCTTACTTAACGGGAAATACAAGCCTACAACAGGTGAAGTTACTTTCAATAAATCTCACGAAGAAGGAACATTAATTACTTTGACATGGGAGAACGGATATGTAATTCAGCACGAAGTAGACTTTGATGCTGTGGATGACAACAGTATGCTGATCAGCTTCATCGTAAGTGCAGAAAAAATCCATTATGGTAACGGTATCTATGAAGGTATCTGGCCAGGTGGAAGCAGCAATTAATTAAACCATCCTAGTAAAAATAAAATTGGTACAGAATAGTTTACTCACCAGAGTTGACTATTCTGTTTTTTCGTTTTGAGATCCATAACTCTATAAAAATATCATATATATCTATTAATTAGGTGTTTATGATTTTTGGTTTAGAGGGAATATAGAAAATTATCTGATCATAAGATGATTTTATTTCACAACATCAGCTAATCAATTCAAATAGTAAGATTATGTTTAAGGATGGTCAATCGCCGAAAATGTCGGCGCCCAAAAATATAAAAGGTCCTGCAGAACAACTGGGAGATACAGTGAAAACACAGGCAATACAAAAGGGTAGTGAAAAAATACAGGAAAAAGCAAATCCGAAAGTTCAGAAAGTAACCCAAAAGCTATCCCAGGCTCAGGCTTATTCAGGCATGGCACAAAATGCCTCCGGCCTTTTTATGAACCAGGTTGTACAGCCTACAGCTCCTTCTGTTATAGAAGATAAAGTATGGTCCAAGCAACCTACTTCCAAAATACATAATGCGAATGCGCTCCCTCAAAGCCAAATCATGGGTATCAATAGGGTGGTGAAACTTGATATTATTATTGAAGGAAAAATTGTAAAACACTTTAAACACTTTAAGCTTAAACAGAGTGCTACAAAACATCATGAATTCGATTTAATGCTTGCTCATGATACACTGGGAAATCCGGAAAACCATAACCTTGAAGAAGCCCAAAATTTCCTTGGAAAAAGAATCACTGTCGTATTTAAATACAAAGACGTTGAAGATGGGCCTGAGAGAAGTTTTGTAGGGGTTATTACCGAAGTAGGTTTTAGCCAGGAGAAGGGCAGCCTTGGAAATGTAGTACTTACGGGATCAAGCCCTACCGTTCTGCTTGATGCGGCTCCTCATATCCAGAGCTTTGGAGGAGGTAAAGAAATAAGTTTAAATAGCATCGCAGATCAGGTTATAAAAGAAGGATTAGGACAAAATAAGTTTGACTTCCGGGTTGATTCACAACATGGAAATGTCTCTTACAGCTCCCAATATGAGGAAACCCATTATAATTATCTTGCAAGAATTGCCGAAGCCTATGGTGAGCAATTCTATTATGACGGTGAAGTTCTTCATTTCGGAAAATTGCCGCCTCAGGAAAAACCAATCAAGCTTACTTATGGCAGCAGCGTTCAGGATATAAAAATAAGAATGAAGGCTCAGCATGTTAATCCTACTTTTTATGGGTATAACAGCAGTAAAAATGAAAAACTAACCACCGGTAATTCAAAAATTACCCATACTTCAGATATTGCCAAGCGTGCATACGAAATTTCAGAAAAAACATTTACAACGCCATCTCTGAGAGTAGCTCCGATTAAGGCTTCATCATTTATGGACATTGACGCATCCCAAAAAGGTACTGCGGGAAGTAAAGCATCCAGTGTTTTCATTACTTCAGGAACCACTACTGTTCCTTTCCTGTATCCAGGATGTACTGCCGATATTGAGATGCGGAAAACAGACAGTAATGAAACCTCTTATTTCACGAAACTCATGATCATAGATATGATTCACGAGGTAGATGCAAGAGGATATTATACAGGAACATTTGATGCGATTGCATCTGATACAGGATTTATTCCACGGCCGGAGTTTGAAACCCCTAAAGCAGAACCCCAGTTTGCCAAAGTGATCTCCAATACCGATCCCTTAAACCAGGGTCGTGTACAGGTACAGTTTGACTGGCAAAACGGATCTGCAACCACGGAATTTATCAGAGTGATGACTCCCGATGGTGGAGGAAGTGAAAAAGTAAGTAAAAATCGTGGATTTATGGCCATCCCTGAAGTCGGCGATCAGGTTGTGGTTAATTTCGTTCATCAGCATCCGGACCGTCCTTTTGTTATGGGAGGTATGTTTCACGGAGGTGTTGGCGGTGGCGGTGGCGCAGGAAATAATATTAAAAGCTTAAGCAGCAGAAGTGGTAATAAACTGGAACTGGATGACGGAGCAGGTTCTGTTTTTTTAACGGATCAGGGAGGAGCGAATATGAAGTTTGATGGTGCCGGTAATGCAACGACCAATGCCAATAACAATAAGACAGTAAAAGTAGGTAATAACAATACAGTAAATACAGGCAGCAAAAATGTCATCAATGTCGGAAGTAAAGATGGCGGTGGTGCCAATTCTGTATTTTCAATGGATAATGCCGGAAATATATCTTTAGAGTGCGACACAAATGTAACGATCAAGACAGGTGCCAGTTCAATTACATTAAAAGCTGACGGAACAATTATCCTCAGCGGAAAGATCATTGGAATCAGTGGAGAAGGAATCGGAGTTGTAGGTACCAAAGGAATTGATCTTTCATCTCCTGCCAATCATCTCGGTGGCGGACAGACCAAAATCGATGGTGGGGACGCATTTATTAATTAAACAGATCTATGAGTGAATCATTCAACATAAAAGATAAATTTTCTGAACAATATACACTTATAATAGATTCAGATATTAAAGCGGTAAATGTACACATGATTTCCCGTTCTCAGTTAAGATGGGATTTCACCGTTCTACAGGTAGCAGAGGATCATATTAAAGTAAAAATAATTGTTCTGGACCATATTCTTCTGGAAGCCAATAATCCTCTAATTAAAGAGGTGGCAGCACTTACGAATGCGTTTTCCAGGTTGTATAATGAATTGTATCTGACCATAAATAATGAAGGCAAAGTAGTGGAAGTTTCCAATATGAATGTCATTCGTTCAAAGTGGCAGCAGACCAAGGCTGAAATGGAAAAGATAGCAGAAAATAATCCTGAAATTAAAAATGCGATTATCTTAAATGATAACATCTTCCAAGATGAAAAGAAGCTGATAGAAGGCATTCAGAATAATGAATTTTTCCTGATGTATTTTAATAAAATCTATGGACGGAAAATCCCGGGAAATTACAAGGAAAATGCATTAAACCTTTTTAATTCAGCCAATGTACACTGGAGTTTTGACCTGAAGAATAGCAGTAATCCATTACTGTCTTCCGATGAAATGATTGTAGAACTTTCCGGAGAACCATCCATTTTATTGAACATAGGATTTTATAACCGGGCGTATATTCAGTTTTCCAATCAGATCGATGTTTCCAAACTGGAAACCTCACTCAACGAAAAAGGGATTTACAGAACGGAAAAATCTACAGGAAGAATCATAGAAGCTTCCCTTACGAGAGAAGAAATTGCCGATCCTGAAAATCTTTATGCAAAATTGAAATATACATTTTATAGCGACGAAATTCTTAAATATAAAATGTCAGATGAATACAATACAGCGACTTCCTGATGTAAAGTCTTATATAAAGAGCATTTCTATAAGAAATTACCGCCTCGGATTTAATTTAAAATTCGACAGGAAAAACTGTATTAAAAGCTTTTTCATCTTTATGGCTAAAGAATATGAAAAAGATCAGGAGAAATTTATCAGAAAAACCGTTTACGGAATTGAGCATCAGCGGATCGATGATAGAAACAGGATAAAAGCCCATACTCGAAAACAAACCTTAAAAAGACTGTAATATGGGACATAAGATTATTACAGAAAAAGATTTTTGGATGTGCTCCAGTGGTGCGATGCCTGCACAATTGCAGGGAACCAGAAAAAGCAATAAAAAAAGCTCAGGAGAAGTCTACATTACTGTTGCGGATACCGCTACAAGCAGCTGGATAGATTTTGGCTGTACAAAGAATATGCTTTGGGCCGCACTTTTAACTGCTGTGGCTGTAGTGGTAGTAGTTGCATTGATCGTTGGCACGGGAGGAGTTGCTGCTATAGGTCTTATCGGAATGATGGCTATAGGCGCAGCTGCTGGGGTTGCAGGAGGAGTTATTGCAGCCGTAGACGGAGCATTGAAGTGTGGGCAAAAAAATGCGACGGCAAGAACATGGGATGCCAGTAAAAATAATCTTCTTCTTACAGGCACTCCAGGTATTACAGGAGACCGTACCATGACCTGTTCTATAGGTGGAGTGGTAAAATTTGCCCCTGAAATCAAAAGCTGGACCCATGCTTTAGCTTTGGGTAGCTTTAATTATGTTACTCAGCTTGCAGGCTGTGCCCTTGGTGGTGCGGCGGTAGGAGCTGGAGGATTTCTTGCATCAGGATTGGCAGGCGGATCACTAGCCGTAGCAGCGCCAACCTTTTCCAGTGTTCTCTCAAACGTTGCCGGAAGTTTTACCGGAATTTGGGGAGGCAGCCGTGCATTGTTCGGATTGAATGCGCTGGCTAACGAGCATGCTTATGGAAATGTTCAGGATGCCGGGGACGCCGGAGCTGTTTTAGTCAATGGAGGAATTCCGGAAATTGGTATGGGACAGCGTATTTTTACAGGACAGGCTCATCCTTCTGACTATCTTCTGTTTTTATATTTATTAAATATAAAAGTGAAGGAACCTGCACCACCCATTAAAGAGCAAAATAGTGGAGGCGATAAAGATGGAAATAATACTTCTAAAGAAGAAGGAAACAAAACGCCTGAAGAAGAAGGAGCTAATGGAAGCAAAGGACAAGGAGAAACAACAACAAAACCCAATGAAGGCGGGGAAGCAAATTCTTATGAAAGTAGTCAGCCTGGTGATCCGCCTGGTACCTATAGAGATAGCAATGGAAGATTAAAAGATTCTCAAACTCATAAATTCGTTAAGGATCCTAATGCCCAGGTTGCAGAACCAACCGAACCTAATCCTAATAACCCAAATAATACAAATCGACCAAGCTGGAGAAAAAGTGAAATTGATGCGGAACAAATGTATCCTGGTTATGATACTCAAAAAAGTTTCATTGATGGCAAAGAAGTGCCGTATGGAACGGAAGGAAGTACAAGGCCTGATTTATATAATACAGGACATAGTGTTGAGGTGAAAAATTATGATGTCACATCTAATACGGGTCGAAGAAATTTAACGAATGAGCTTAACAGACAATATACAGACAGATTACAAAATCTTCCACCAGGAACAAGACAGACAGCAGTAATTGATGTTAGAGGTCAAAATATGTCTCCTGAGGCATTAGTTCAGTTAGAATCTAGTATTCAAAAGAGTTGTCCGAATCTGGAGGTAATTTTTATTCAATAATTAATATATTTATAAAAAATAAATAATGACAGGATTAAAGGTAGGACCTATATTTTATAAGATAGGCACGGGTGATTTTTTACATTCTTTTTTTTCTACAATTGCTTATAATCTGGAAAATAATAAATGGGGCAGTAGATTTCCATTGCTAATGAATGAATTGTATTATAAAACTTTACCCGCAGATAAGGTAGATGAAGCAATTAATGAATTAAAAACGATCCAAAAAGAATTGGAAGAATATTCACCATCTATGGTAGTGTGGGATATTGAGGATCTGTCGAAACAACCACCTTGGGAGATAATATTGCCGAAAGAATAACCGATCTGTCCAATTATTTTTATACCAATGATGGTGAAGATCTTTTTAATGTCTTCTATAAAGCCTTTGATGCTGCAAAAAGTGTTAATAAAGATATTAATATCCATAGTATGTAATCCATACTAGAAGTATATTAAAAAACAAAGCTTACCAAGAGAAATGAAGATTCATGGAATTTGAAGATTTAGAAAAAGACTTACAAGCTGAAGTAGAAAAAGGAGAAGAGATTGCGATTGAAAATATTCAGAATGGCGTGCGGTTTTCTCCATTTATTTATTTTGGCGAAAAAAATATTAAAAAGATGATTGCGGACTCTTTGGATGAAGCTATTGAAATGGCAGAAGAAGAAATAGAAAGCATTGATGAAGAGACGGTGGTTTTAATCTACAGTAATAAGATTACTCTTAAAGACGGTAGTTTTGATGCTATTGTTTCTCAGGTATATAATGTTGATGAAGGTTCAGGGTATTCTTTTGGCCTGGTTTATAAAATAGAAGATAATAAAATGAAATTTCTTAATAAAAGAGTGTTTCTGGGAAATGTAAGGAACTGCCTTATTTTTTAATTTAAAATATACAACCCCCATATAAAATATAAATCCTAAAAACCAGATATGGGAAATAAGATTATTACAGAAAAAGACTTCTGGATGTGCTCCAGCGGCGCAATGCCTGCACAACTACAGGGAACCAGAAAAAGCAATAAAAAAAGCTCCGGAGAAGTCTACATCACTGTAGCGGATACCGCTACAAGCAGCTGGATAGATTTCGGCTGTACAAAAAATATGCTTTGGGCCGCACTTTTAACTGCTGTGGCTGTAGTGGTAGTAGTTGCATTGATCGTTGGCACGGGAGGAGTTGCTGCTATAGGTCTTATCGGAATGATGGCCATCGGCGCAGCTGCTGGGGTTGCAGGAGGAGTTATTGCAGCCGTAGACGGAGCATTGAAGTGTGGGCAAAAAAATGCCACGGCAAGAACATGGGATGGAAGTAAGAGTAATCTAATACTTACAGGAACTCCAGGTATTACAGGAGACCGTACCATGACCTGTTCTATAGGTGGAGTGGTGAAATTTGCTCCTGAAATCAAAAGCTGGACCCATGCTTTAGCTT
Organism: Chryseobacterium sp. Chry.R1; assembly: GCF_039645525.1. Taxonomy (NCBI): domain Bacteria; kingdom Pseudomonadati; phylum Bacteroidota; class Flavobacteriia; order Flavobacteriales; family Weeksellaceae; genus Chryseobacterium; species Chryseobacterium sp. Chry.R1. The sequence goes on along the minus strand of NZ_CP151793.1, from coordinate 40,588 downwards.
TGGGTAGCTTTAATTATGTTACTCAGCTTGCAGGCTGTGCCCTTGGTGGTGCGGCGGTAGGGGCTGGAGGATTTCTGGTCTCGGGACTGGCAGGCGGATCACTAGCCGTAGCAGCGCCAACTTTTTCCAGTGTCCTCTCAAACGTTGCCGGAAGTTTTACCGGAATTTGGGGAGGCAGTCGTGCATTGTTCGGATTAAATGCGCTGGCTAATGAGCATGCTTATGGAAATGTTCAGGATGCCGGTGATGCCGGAGCTGCTTTAGTCAATGGAGGAATTCCTGAAATAGGCATGGGAAAACGTATTTTTACCGGACAGGCCCATCCGTCCGATTATCTTCTTTTCCTATATTTGCTTAATATTAAAGTGAAAGAACCTGCTCCGCCACTAAAAGAATCAAACAGCGGTGGTGATAAGGATGGAAATACTCCTTCTGATAATGACGGAAATACCGCTAATAAAGAAGAAGGAAAACCAAAAGATGAAGGTCAGCCAAAGGACGAAGAACCACCAAAAGACGAGAAACAGCAAGCGGCAGAGGAAGATGGACCTAACGGAAATAAAGGACAAGGTGATGAAGGGCAAAACAATTCCGGAGAAAATAAAAAAGGTGATGCTTATGAAAGTACACCCCAAAAACCTAGTGATAAATTAATTGCTGATACAGAGGCGAAGGCTAAAGAAATTGTAGAAACTCAAAGTGCTAAAGAAAGGGGACCATGTTTATCAGGCGTATATGATCCTGCAACAGGTAAAACCTTTTTTGGACAAAACTTTAAAAATAACGTAACAGGCAAGAATGCTTATGAAAAATGGTTGAGTGATCCTCCTGAATTGGGTGGTGCAGATCCTCTTATCAAACAAAAAGTAGCAGAGTACGAAGCCAAAATTAAAAGTGGTGAAATAAAACTTCCTGAAACTGCAGACAACCGATTAGCAGCTCACTCTGAAATAAGAGCTTACGATCAGGCTTTAAAAGCAAGAAGGGAAGCCGGTCTTCCGGTAGATGAAAATTCAATCCGGGAAATGGATCTTCACAATAGGGATTTACAGAATAATGCAATTAAAAATAATAATGGAACACCTCCTCCTAAGGTAAGATGCCCTCATTGTGGTTTCCTGACAGATGGAATAAACACTCATGGACATAAATAATAAACTTATATGATTGACAAAAATGCAGAGCTGAGATTAGAAGATACTGATGATCGTTTGTATACTAAAAATGATAGTAACGGATTTGCTGTATATTTTTTAGATAAAGAATGTAAAGAACCCTTTACGGGAGAAATATATGTAAAATTCAAAGATGCTATAGAATCTGAAGCCCAATATAAGAATGGCTACAAAAATGGGATCGAATACATCTATGATTCTGACGGAAATCTGGAGCAGGCTAATGAAAACAAAGGCAATGTAATGTATGGTGTTTCAAAAGAATATGATGAAGATGGAAATATTGTAAATGCAAGCATCGTTTTTAATAATGAGTATCTGAAATCTATTGAACTTATTGATGGGACATTTCAGGAAACAACTTCTTACCAGGATAAATTCGGAGAATTTTTGCCGGATTATTTACGGGAATTGTTAAGCCTTTCCAAAGAAGAATTGTTTAATTATGAATTTAAACCTGATAATCCGCATCTTAATTATAGTAAAAATAAAGAAGACCTGAAAAGGTCTTCTTTTATTTGATGGAACTTTAAAATTAAAAATCTCATCTTTAATTGTAGAACATAAATATTCCTATTTTCTTATATTTGTTCATTATAGAAAATATGGACGCAACTCAAGATAAAAGGTTATTTCTCATCGATGCTTATGCGATGATTTTCAGAGGATATTACGCATTGATCAGAAATCCAAGGTTAACGAGTACGGGAATTGATACTTCGGCTATTTTTGGTTTTACAAACTCTCTGATCGAATTGATCAGAAGAAAGACCTACGCATTTGGCAGTGGTGTTTGATGTAGGACAAGCCAGTGTAAGAACAGATGATTTTGCAGATTATAAGGCGAACAGAAGTGAAACCCTGAGGCGATCAAGATTGCCGTTCCGTACATTCACAGGATTTTGGAGGCAATGCATATTCCTTACTTAGGGGTTGAAGGATATGAAGCGGATGACGTAATCGGTACCATTGCCTGCAAAGCAGAAAAAGAAGGATATACTACTTTTATGGTAACACCGGACAAAGACTTTGCCCAATTGGTTACCGATAAAATCAAGATCTATAAACCAGGTTTAAAGGGAGGAGATATAGAAATTCTTGGTGTAGAAGAAGTAAAAGCTAAATATGAAATCGATGATCCGAAACAGGTCATTGACTTCCTGGCGATGATGGGGGATGCCGTAGATAATATTCCGGGATTAGAAGGAGTAGGAGAAAAAACTGCGATGAAATTCCTGAAAGAATACGGAAGTATCGAAAATCTTTTAGCCAATACCCATCAGTTAAAAGGGAAATTGAAAGAAAAAGTAGAAGCGTCGGCAGAAAGAGGAATTTTATCCAAAAAATTAGCCACCATTATCTGTGATGCTCCTATCGAATTCCATCAGGAACAATACGATCTTGAAACTCCCGATTTTGAAAAAGTAAAACAGGTTTTTGACGAGATCGAATTCAGGAGATTATATGAAAATCTTTACCGTGCTTTTGCTCCTACAGAAACTGTTGTGGTAAGTGAGGTTGAGGTTACACAGACTCCTGCCGGAACTCAGGTAAAGGGTCAGGTTACACAGCTTGATCTGTTTGCTACTTATGAGGAATTGGATCAGGCGACTTCTACAAAATCAACAATAGAACACAACGAACATTTATACCAGTTTATAGATAATCCTAAAGCCCAAAAAATCCTTGTTAACAATTTATTACAGCAAAGGGTAGTATGTTTTGATACCGAAACAACTTCTTTAAATGAGTTGGAAGCTGAGTTGGTAGGAATGAGTTTCTCGTATAAGAAAGGATTGGCTTATTACATACCTTTGTCAGAAGATCAAGGAGAAGTGCTGCAAACATTAGAAATTTTCAGACCTTTTTTTGAAAAGGAAGATCTTCTTAAGGTAGCCCATAATCTGAAATTCGATTACAAGATATTAAAGCAATACGGCATTACTGTAAAAGGTGCAATGTTCGATACTATGATTGCTCATTATCTTCTGAATCCGGACGGAAGACACGGAATGGATTACCTTTCAGAAGTATATTTAAATTATAAACCTGTTTCCATAGAAACCATTATTGGTAAAAAAGGTAAGAAGCAGGGAACTTTCAGAGACGCAGATTTAAGGACACAAACGGACTATGCTGCGGAAGACGCAGATGTAACGTTCCAATTATATGAGCTTTTTGCTCCGCAATTGAAAAAAGAAAACCTTGAAGACCTGTTTTTTAAAATAGAAATGCCATTAATGGTCGTTCTTGCAAAAATGGAACTGGCGGGGATTTCTCTTGATGAAAAATGGTTGGCTCAGGAAAGTATTGACCTTGAAAACGATCTGAAACAGCTTGAATCTAAGATTTTCGAGTTTTCAGGGGAGGAATTCAATATGAACTCTCCTAAGCAATTAGGAGAAATATTATTTGAAAAGATGCAGCTTGATCCGAAAGCTAAAAAAACTAAAACAGGGCAATATGCTACTTCAGAAGATGTTCTTCAAAAACTTTCTTCAAAGCATGAGATCATTCAGCATATCCTGGAATACAGAACCTATCAGAAACTGAAATCAACATATGTAGATGCCTTACCATCCCAGATTGATAAAGATGAGCGTGTACATACCAATTTCTCGCAGACAACTGCTGCAACCGGACGTCTGGCAAGTGTAAATCCGAATTTGCAGAATATTCCGATCAGAACATTGAGAGGACAACAGATTCGTGGTGCATTTGTTTCCGGGAAGAAAATCATCTCAGCCGATTATTCTCAGATCGAATTACGTCTGATTGCTGAGATTTCAGGTGAAAATAATATGATCAAAGCGTTCCAGGACGGTGAAGATATCCACGCTTCTACAGCTGCGAAACTCTTTAAAATTCCTTTGGAAGAAGTATCCAAAACACAAAGAGGGCAGGCTAAAACAGTTAACTTCGGAATCATTTACGGTCAGGGCGCTTTCGCACTAGCAGAACAAACAGGGCTATCCAGATCAGAAGCCAAACAGATGATCGAAGCTTATTTTGAGACCTATCCGAAACTGAAAGAGTATATGGCTGAGCAGGTTAAAAAAGCGCGCGAGCTAGGATATGTAGAAACTATTTTAGGAAGAAAACGTCATTTAAAAGATATCAACTCCAATAACTTTGTTGTACGTGGCCATGCAGAGCGGAATGCCGTCAATGCTCCTGTTCAGGGAAGCGCGGCAGATGTTGTAAAAATGGCAATGATCAAAATTGACAAGCAACTGGATGAACAAAATCTTCAAACTAAAATGCTGCTGCAGGTACATGACGAATTGGTATTTGAATCACCGATCGAAGAAATTGAAGTTGCTACAAAACTTATCAAAACCGAAATGGAAAGTGCCATCGAAACGCAGGTTCCTTTATTGGTTGAGGTTGGAGTAGGGAACAACTGGCTGGAAGCCCATTAAAAATGTCTACAAAAAAGTTTCTTCTCTCTATTTTTCTTGGACTGGAAGTGCTTGTGTTTTCGCAGGAAAAGAAAATACTATTCATTGGAAACAGTCTCACATATTATTACGATATGCCGAAAATGCTGGAAAAAATGCTGAATGAAGAGACTGATCATAGTTATAAGATTATCCAGGTCACTTTTCCGGGTGCACAATTGCAACATCAGATAAATGCTGGAGTTGCGAAAATCAGATTTGCTGAAAATGCCTGGGATGATGTAGTCGTACAACATGGAACTTTAGGATATTATGTTCCTGAAGAAGTGGAAAAGAATATTTTGCCAAGTATAAAAACACTTCAGAAATATGATATCAGTGGTAAAGCAAAGTTTTATTTGTTTTCGACCTGGGTGGATAAACAGAAATATCCATTTAAGAACTGTTATCCCAAAATGTTATACAGTACAAAAGGTGAAGATCAAAGTGAAAAATATTGTTCTAAAGAATTTCAAAATAGAGATGAACAAAAGAAATATCTTGAAAATCAATATTCTTTGATCGCAAAGGAAACCCAGATTGTCAAAACAAAACACTCCGCTATGGAATATGTATTTGAGAAAAAGTATCCGTATTTCAATATGTGGGATGATGAGTCCCATCCTTCAAAAATAGGTTCTTATTTTAATGCCTGTGTTTTTTTCAAAACGTTTTCGAATAGCAGTTTGAAAGATATAAAAGAAAATTTTGGCATATATCCTGAAACGGCCCTTATTATAAGGAGTTTTGTTGAAGAGAAGTATTCAGAATTCTAACAGAAAAAGTATAAAAAAAGCTGAACAAAGTTCAGCTTTTTTTATTGGGATTGGGATTTTATTAATATGGTAATAGTTTTAAATAAGCAAACTGTATCGATTTACTATTCCAGAATACAGACGATTTTTTTTGTATACCATTGATTTTAAACTCAATGGGTTTGAATGGAATTTGAAAACTGTCGATGCTATAACTTCCATTTGTTTGTCCAAGAAGCAGTAGTTTTTGTTCAGGGGCTAATTTAACCAAGTTAAGAAACTCTCCGGCAGCTATACCTATTTGCCCTAAGGTTAATAAAACACTGATAGGACATTGTATCTGAAATTTAGGATCCAAAGAAGACTATGAAGTGGACTTGGTTGTATAGATGCATTATATAATATATCATCGGGCTTGATATGTAAAAGAAGGTTTTCTCCTTCACGTGCTGAGGTGATAGATATTTTTGATACGGACTCTGGTATACTAATGTCAATATCACTTGATACTCTTTTATCATAATCGGAAAAGCAAAAGAAAATATGTCCAAGGTCCACAGGCTTTAACTCAAGATTGGACTGCAGAGTAGCATCGACATTACCATAGTATTGCATGCTCATTTCTGAAAGATCCGGATTAAAACGGAGGGATTGAAAATGAACAAACGCTTTTCCGTTACCGGATATTTCTCCTTTAAATCTTCCCAAAGCTAAGAAATCCAGGGTTTCCCGCCAGACGTTACAGGCTGCTACTTTGGCTTCATTTTCAACCTGATGAGCAATACGAGCCGTTTCACGGGCAGTCTGCCAAATGACTCTTTGCGCCTCTCTCCGTACTCTGCATGCAGCCCTTGTACTGTGACATATCGGATCCCATCTGGAGCAGCTCCAGTTACAGCTTGGGCCGTTGAAATCTGGATATTTAAAATTGGTCCTTACTTTCTGGCAGTTGATATCACCTCTTTTACTTCCAGCTTCTCATTGAATGAAGTCTGAGGAATAATGAAATTCTGTTTTAAAATAATAGGAGTGGAAAAGGCTTCGTTGAAAATCGATGAAATCTCTGCTTTACTTACATTAGCCGTTACTGAAGATTTTGCATCAATAGGTTCAAAAACGCTTAGCCATAAATTGTCATACCTTTCACTAAATGATTTGAACAGTTTAGATAATTCAGCTTCATTTCTAGGTTTGCTTTGAGAAATACTTATTAAGTCATTAATTAAAGGCTTTTCTTTTGTTAATTCAGCCATTATCGAAATACCTGTGGATTGTATTCTTACCGATGATTTTTTTACAAACCGTGATATTCTTATGGAGTCAGCGATAATTTCAGTGTCCGGATTTTTAAACATTTCCTTTAGGCTAAGCTGATAAGATTGTCCCCAGCCAATATTAATAATTGTTGGCTTTTTAAAAATTTGCCCGTTTACATTGTCGATATAATTTTTAAGAATGGGGAAAGCAATTTTGCCAATACCTTTTGTGATATTTTGGGATGTTTCAAAAATTTAATGCTTTCAATTTTTAAAGAAGTTAAAGCACTTCTCAGGTATAAAGAATCTGATTTGGTAGAAACAGCAGTAACCCCTTTGAAATTCCCGGTGGCTTCTATACTATATTTAGGAAACCTGACTGAAAAATCAGCTTCTACAAATATTCCCTGTTTATCAAAGGATAGTTTTGGAGTTACATTTTGTACCAGGATGTTCTCATCATTTATCGCTTCCGCTGCTTTTTTGATCTCAGGAGGTAAATATTGCAGAATGATATCCCTATCTATATTTACTCCTATATGGGGCTGAAATCAGTAAGCTCAGAAAGGTTTTTTTCAACCGAGGTATATTGCTGGTCGATGGTAGAAACAGGCGGAAATTTTTTATTCAATGCGGTTTTTAGCGGAGTACAGCTGCCTAGAAAAAGTAAGACGCTGAATAGGCTTAAAGTTTTTGATAAATAATTTTTCATGGCTCTTTGTTTTGGTTAGTTTTATCTCTAAACAAAGTTGGAATAATCCCCATTCAATTTCAATTACCCTTTTTCGCTATTTTTTTAAATAAGAAAAAGCCTTAAACTATTGTTAAGGCTGCCATTATTACGGTTAATTTTTTTATTAGAATTCTGAATCTATTTAGCTTTTGAAAGTGCCATTTTCACGGCGAGAAAAACCAGTACACTGGCCATAAACCATTTTTGTATTCGCACCCAGATAGGATTTTTAGCAAAAAAGGAAGCTACTTTTGCTGCGGTCAGAACAATGATGAAATTGATGGTGAAACTTGTGAAGGCCTGTATCATCCCAAGTTCAATGCTTTGTGTAAAAATAGAGCCATATTGAGGCTTTATAAACTGTGGGAAAAAGGAAAGGTAAAAAACAGCAACCTTTGGATTAAGAACATTCGTTAAAAAACCAACGGTAAAGAGTTTTCTGGGACTGTCTATGGTCATGTCCTGATCCACTTCAAAGATGTTCTTACTGTTGGGTTTGATAGCCTGATAAGCAAGGTATAAAAGATATACTGTTCCCAATGTTTTTAAAATAATATAGGCATATGGAACAGCAAATAATACAGCGGTAAGTCCAAAAGAAACCATGACAATATGAAATAAAAAGCCACAGACCACACCGGCAAGAGAAATCAGTCCGGCTTTTTTCCCTGTGTAATGGATCTTGAAATCAAATAGATCATGTTAGGCCCGGGACTTATGACCAGAATAAGCGCTGCCAGAGCGAAAAATAAAAGATCATGGATAGGAATCATAATTTTTCACAAAGATAGAGATTTAGGTGTTTATTAATTTAAAGTGATAGATATTCTTTTAATTGGTCGATTTTTGTAATGAAATTGTCTTTATATTCAATATGAAAGAGGATGATATTCTTATCATCCGAGTCTATAGTAGCTTTGATATTTAGATCATTGTTTGTAATTAATGTAAACCAAATACTCTGATTTTCATCTGTTTGGTGAAGTTCATATTTAATTTGTTCCTTATCAAAGCAAGTTGCTAAATTAATTTCTTTACTAAGAAAAAAACTTAGCAAATTAGAAAGTTCTTCTTTAAAAATCCAGAAAGTATAGTGGTTTATTCTCATAGAATAATTTATTTATCTTGCCTGTCCGCTCCGAAATATCACTTAGGTTTAATAAGTTCGTAAAGTCTCATTACTGCATATTTTAATTCGTCCTGATTACAGAAGTACTCTTCAATTTCACCATATTTTTTGTAATTCGAAATATTGAATCCCTCTTCGATATCATTATAATAGATGACTTTTTCCCTGATATGGCAACTACCCAAAAACCATTTCCTTCTTTACCATATTCTTTTTCATTCCACTTGTGTGGCTCTACTTTTATAAGTTGCCAGAAATTCTTTAATTCACCAATTAATTCAAATTGGCTTTTATTGATTTTCTCATTAATTTCATTTTCTGTAATTGGAGTTCATTTTTCCATATCAAACTATATTTTAATTATTTTGGTTAATATAATAACGGATATACCTAACTATCTACGTGTATTGATTACTATCATCTTACAAGTAAAAGTAGTAAAAAAAAAAGAAAATAATATTTTTCATTTCGACAAAATTTGTAAATTTGTCAAATATTTCTATACAGAAAATTAACCAGATGAGTCAACCACTTTCCCAGGAAGAAATTTTAAAAAGCCAGATTTTACAGACCGCACAGGATCTGTATCAAAGGTATGGCATTAAAAAGGTGACGATGGATGATGTAGCTAAAGCTGTGGGAAAGACCAGAAGTGCTCTTTATTATTATTTCAAAAACAGGGATGAGCTTTTTGAGGCAGTTATGATTTCCTTAGTAGATGAAGTGAAGGATGAGCTGGAAAAGATGATTTATAAAGAAGAAACTTTAGAATCGCGCATCCGGGCTTTTTGTTTTGCTAAAGTAAAGGGTTTTAAAAAGACCAGAAACTTTATAACAGCTATTGAAGCACGTATGGATAGCGAGGAACGCTCTAAATATTCTGATATTATATGGGAAATTCATCAGAGGATGATGCGTTCTGAGACTGCTTTGCTAAAAAAAGTAATTCGCAATGCTGTAACAGCAGGTGAAATTAAAGAACCTGATTCCAGAGCTCTAGATGTTCTCTTGTTTGTTTTACTGAGCAGCATTCGTGGGATCCGGCGTGAATCAGTTAGTGAGAATTATAAGGATCAATGGGAAGATGGCGCAGAAATGTTTGCTCAAATGATTGTTGAGAAGATAAAAGCATGATTTTTTTATTTAAAATTTGACGTTTTGATGATTTTTGTCAAATAGTTAGATTAGAGTTGTATTAGTAATTTAAATAAGATATTATACATAATGAATATCAGCAGTGTAAGCACATTCAGGGCTTTTAAAAGTGACAATTTCAAATATTATTTTGCAGGACGTTCCATATCACAGTTCGGAACATGGATGCAGCGAACAGCTATTGTATGGCTCATCTATTCGCTTACCCATTCTTCGTTTATGTTGGGAGTTACAGTGTTTGCTGAGCAATTTCCTTCATTCCTTTTTTCTTTTGCTGGCGGAGTTGCAGCAGACCGGTTCAACAGGAGTACGATCATACGATGGACACAGATTGCGGCAGTATTGCAAACATCATTACTGGCGGTCTTATTTTTAACCCATCATATTGTTGTCTGGCAAATTCTGGCTTTAAGTGTGGTGTTGGGAATAATCAATGCTTTTGATGTTCCGGCAAGACAAACAATGATCAGCCAGGTAGTGATGGAGGAAAGTGATGTTCCAAGTGCACTTTCTCTCAGCTCCGCAACGTCAAGTATCAGCAAGGTATTAGGTCCTGCAGTTGCGGGTTTTGTATTAGAGCATTGGAATGTCGGTTTTTGTTTTGTACTTAATGCAATTGGTTTTATGATTGTAATTGTCTGTTTTTCGATGATGAAGTTGCCGGCGTATGAAAAGAAAACAACCCATAAAAAAATACTCTCAGAATTCAGAGAGGGGTGGGTTTATCTCAAAAATGAGTCCAGAATCGGCTTGGTAATTCTTATGCTTTCCCTGATGGGTTTACTGGTTTTACCTTACGATACTTTAATTCCTGAGGTTGCTAAAATTACTTTTAAAGGAAGTGCATCCACTTTTGGATATATTTCAGGATTTATAGGCTTAGGAGCTGTTTCAGGAACCATTTTACTGGCCTCACTCAAAAGAAATGATAAACTCAGGTTCTATCTTATTCTGAGTACAGCAGCCCTTGGTTTGGGGCTTATTCTGTTTTCGCAGTCAACAAATTTTTACTGGGCAATGCTGTTTGTGGTCTTTACAGGATTTGGAAGTGTGATGCAACTGACCAGCTGTAATATTATCGTGCAGTCCGAAGCGGCACCTCATATGAAAGGGAGGGCGATCAGTATTTTATTAACGGCTATTTTTGGAATGCTTCCGTTGGGAAGTTTAGTCACAGGATATGCTTCAGAGCATATAGAAGTAGTAATACACTCCTGATTCAAGGAATACTCGCAATCCTGATAGCAATATGTTTCTATAGGTTATTTACAATTCCTGAAAAAATAAAGTATCCTCTCCGGAAAAAGAGAATTCACTCGTGAAACAATTTAATATTAAAAAAAATGCAAGAAACAAACAAAAGCGCTTTGCTGGTAATGGATATGCAAAATTCTATTTTACAGAATATTGACGATCCGAAGCCATTAGTCAGCAATATTTCCAAAGCCATTTCTCATGCGAGGTCAAACGGGATCTCGGTTATTTACGTCGTGATTGCTTTCAGACCCGGAGCTCCTGAGATCAGTGAACATAACAAAACTTTTTCCAGATTTGGAAACAAAGAAATGTGGACTCCGGAATTTGCAGCACAATGGCAGGAGATTCACCAGGAAGTCCTACCTGAAAAAGATGAAGTGATCGTAACAAAAAAACGGTTCAGTGCATTTACAGGAAGTGATCTGGAAGTTGTATTAAGAGGAAAGGAGATCCGACATCTTATACTGACCGGCATCAGTACTTCGGGAGTAGTATTATCTACTTTACGGGAAGCTGCAGATAAGGATTATGAATTGACGGTGATTGAAGATTGTTGTGCAGACAGGGATTCTGAAGTTCATCAGGTACTTACTGCTAAAGTATTTCCTATTCAGGCCGAGGTGGTCAGTTTGGGTAATTGGATAGGATAAAAAATTAAAACTCCGGATAATAATCCGGAGTTTTGATTTTTTCTTAGTTCTCATTTATTTTAATGGAGTTTTCTTTATATTTTCCACTTCTTTCTTCATTCTCTTTTCCCAGCCTTTTCCATTTCTTTTATCCAAGTAGGGTTGCACTGTTTCTTTATATTTTTTTTCGCCTTTTACTGATATAGGATCCACTGTACAACCTGTATCCTGATATGAAATTCCGTATTTTTCACGGATACTATCTATACTGCGTATGGTTTTTTCATTGTATAATGGAACTGCGAGTCCGCCCGCATATCTGTATGTGATATGATCATTTTTAATATCTTTTTCGGCACGGATCATACATTCTTTCTCAGCTTGGGCAACTGCTTTCCGGTTTATCATGAAAGCTCTTACAGATTCAAAGGCCAGGTATGAAAACAGGAGACTATTTATGATAACAAAAACCAATAAGAATTTATTGGCAGCGTTTAAATTTTTAATTTGTAACGTACTGATCATCCAGGACACCAATGCAATAAAAACCACTGCAAAGAGCAGATATTGTATTTGGCTTATTTTGACCAGTTCAATGAAATTAAAATCGAATGAATCATTAATAACGCAAATACCATAAATATATGTGGTAAACAAAAGAAGTAATACAAAGATGTTAGCAAAGATCAGTTTATTTCTCATCATTAAATATTTGATCAGCGGTCTTTAAATAAAATTTGATAAACTTTTAAAATAATAAATCCAATCACAAAAAGTGCTATAGCAAGAACAATAGCCCTAAAATAAAGCTTTTGATATGCAGGATAATCAGAAGGAACTTTAAAATCATCAGCTGACTGAATCTTATTTTCCTTTAATATTTTTTCAATTCTGGCAGCATCTTTTTTATTGAAGTAAAATCTGATATCACCGGAAGCAGTTTGCATTTCAGAATCAGTCCAGTATTCAATATTAGCTTCGCAGAGCTTGCTTTCGAAGTCTATGGATTTTCGGAAAGGAATGTAAATCCGGTATTGTTCGTTATCAAAAATGGTTGGTTTCATAGGTTCTCAGATACTGTATATTAGTTCACGGTTCCTATAGCCAGAAAAACGATCAGCATAAAACCTGTAATACCTAAAATAAAAATGGAAAATTTCTTAATATCTTCAAAACTCCTTCCTTTTTTAAGATCAATCTTCTGAAGCCGTTTGATATTAATGAGAGTAATGCTGTGATAAAGACCAGTCCCAGAGCAGAGCATACTCCCGGCCCGGGAAATGTTTGTAAGGGGTTTTTATTTCCGGAATGGGGAAGAAAATCATACAGGAAAAGTGCATTCCACGCAATAATCAGCAATATAGGGACTAAAGGTTTTAAAGAAATCCACCCTGCATTTGCTGTTCAATAATTGTATAATTCTTTGGAGGTGCAGCATTTGCTTTAGCTGCTAAAAATCCGGTTTTTCTATTTCATTGATTATTCCTGCAGGATCTCTAAAGGTCCAGAAAATAACATTTGAATTGTACTTCTCAACGCGATGATAAATTTTGATTCCCTGTCCGATTAGAGGAATTGAAGTGTACGGCTTTATAGAGATAATATCCTGAGGTTGGAAAACGAGATTGCCTACCAGGGAAGCATTAATCTTTAGTATATCTGCATCAACATACAGGTCAGCAAATGGATAAGTGGCATTGGCAAGACCAATCCTTGCACCACCTGTTAATGTGAAATTTTTTTCCATAATTATAAAACTCGTTTTTGTTGTTCACTTTCACGGATTGTTTTCTCCAATCTGGATATCCTGGTTTTCTCCTGTTTGGCAGACATGATCCAGTGCAGCATGACTTTCTTATATGATGGTGCTTGATTACTAAAAAAATCCCAGGCTTTTTTATTCGATTTGAATTGTTTTTCAAAGGCAGGACTTAATTCGGCCAGAGCATTTTCATGGGAATATATTGCTGTTTTTTCCTGTTTTCTCAATGCAAATGCTTTGAGACCCGCTGTTTTCATTAATCCTGCTTGAGTCAGATCTTCAACCTTTTTTATATTGATCGCACTCCAGATGCTTGTCGGTTTTCTGGGAGTAAAGCGGATGGTATATTTTTCGACGTCTACACTTTTTCTTACTCCATCAATCCAGCCATAGCATAAAGCCTGGTCTACAGATTCCGACCAGGTCATAGAGGGTTTCTTTGTCCCTATTTTATAAAATCCTACCAACAGTTCTGTTTTTGTTTCGTGGTTCTTTTCCAGCCATTCCCGAAAATCCTGTGGTGTTGAAAAAAATTGTATTTCCATCCGTTACTTTTACTTTTTAAAGATGTTTTCAATTCCCTGAATACTATTTTCCGGTAATATTTTCTGGCTTTCCTCATAAGTTCAGGGGTAGAAATATTTTCGCTGACCTGCATCCCGTTAAAATAAAATTTGGTTCTATGACTGTTAATACTTCGCGTAGCAAAATCAAGATCTCGTAATGTATCCCGGTCAATAACTAACTTTTTGATTTTATAAAAGCGAATGTCATTTTTACGGAAACCGGATATCTTTCCAACATTCTTTCACTCATTGGGAAGATGGTGTCGAAAATAATATTGTTATTTTTAAGTTTGTCTACAATTTCTTCCTGTGAATAATTAACTGTAATATGGCATTTTGAACATTGCAGATTACCACGGCTTACGGTATAGCTGAAGCTTGGCGGGGAGAAGTAGCCATCAAAACAAACAATGAAGGAATTAAAATAAAAGTTGGATGAAGAGATGGTATTTTGATCCTGTGTAAGTTGTCAGCTCTTTGAATGATGAAATATGGGATGGGCAAGAACAGCAAAGCCAGCAGATCAGAATAATCAACAACTCTTGTTACAGGAATCAATGCATATTGATTATACCAATTGATCGCCCCTTCGGAATAACCGGATTTCCAGAATAGAAAGAGTAAAGCACCAATCCATATGGAATGAATTTTAAGTCTCGGAAAAATATAAGACAGGAGTAAAGGCAGGATGATAATTCCAACAACATCCGAGAGTTTGCCTGTAAGAAGTTTGCGAATTCATATTTAAAAAAATGATCATTCAGGAACAAAATGAGCAGACAGACTACAAATATATAATTGAGAAGAAGATATTTATTTCTTTGCATTTTCATCAGATATCAGTTAAAATTCAAATCCGAATTTACACAAATTACAGAGAAAAATAAAAGCAGATGAAATTTCATCTGCTTTTATTCCTACCGGACAAGGCTGGTGTGTCTCAATTCTTTTTCTTTACAGGATCTTTCCGGGTGTTGAATACAATAATATTATTGGTCTTAAGTCGGTTAACTAACCATGTTTTTAATTTTTCTTCATCTATCTTGGTTTCCGACTGATAAATAAAAGCAGTTTCCAGACTTGTTGAATCCGTAGTAAAATAATTTTGGAGTTTTCCGATAGCCATCTCCTGAACCTCCGGGAAGAGGATCTTTACTTCTTTTACCAGTTCAGGATTATCCATTTTATAGAGGTTCAGTTCATTCTTTAATTCATTCACCTGAAGATCCTTTTCTGTAATATTGGTTTTTTGAAGATTGATTTCGCTTAAGATCTCTTTTTAAGATCGCTGGTGTTTTGTTTAATAACGAGATTGGTGTTTTTTATTCCAAAATCCTCTAATGAAGTATTAAATTTCTTTATTTCCGTACTGTCGAATTTTGTAGATAAAAAAGCAAGCTCAATAGATTTGGGATTGGCATTATAATCCACTTTTTTATAGATTACAGTATATCCTTTTTTTGAAAATTCTTCATTGATGAAGTTCTCTACATTCTGGTTGTATTTTTTTTGGTTTAAAAGGTTATAAGCCAAATAACAACTCGGAACAATCATAATAATGATCAGGATCGAAATGCCATAACGTATTCTTTTTTCAAACGCTTTATTGGTGGTTTCTACAGCCTGATATTTGAGAGATTTTATAATCAGGAAGGTAGAAATACAAATAAAGAAACAGTTGATGGTATACAGGTAGAATGCCCCTGCCACAAAAGACCAGTTTGCCGTTGCAATACCGAATCCTGCAGTACACAATGGAGGCATTAACGCTGTTGCGATGGCCACTCCGGAATGGGGTTTCCTTTTCAATTCTTGTGATGGATATCGCTCCCACAATTCCACCGAAAAAAGCAATCAGGACATCATAAATATTAGGCGAAGTCCTAGCCAGCAGTTCAGACTGAATATCTTTGAACGGACTTAAATAAAAATATAAGCTTGAAACTGTTAAGCTGACCACCGTGGCGATCAGCAGATTTTTCATGGATTTCTTTAAAAGACTGAAATTAAACGTAGCCAAAGCAAAACCTGCTCCTACAATAGGTCCCATAAGTGGGAAATCAACATGGCTCCTATAATTACAGCCGTTGAGTTTACATTTAATCCTACTGACGCAATAAGTATAGCACAAGCCAGAATCCATAAATTAGCCCCCTGAAGGATACATTATTGGTCACATTTTCAAGAACAATAGCAGGATTTTCTTCTCCGTTATGGAGATTTAAAAAATTGGAAATCGTTTTTCTCATTTTTGTTGTGTGTTATAAGGGTGAAGAATAAAATCTCATTACTTCACTTTTTCGCAAATATAAATGTTTAGGATATAATTCCAAAAAATAAATATGAGTATAAAACACAATCTATGATTTCTCTGTTATGGCCTTCACAGAGCTGTTTTAATCCCCATTAAACATCTTCATTAGTTTTTCTATAGCTTTAGGTTCATGCATCAGCACCGTATTATCCAAAGTAACCCGGGTAATTTCTGAAGCTCTTTTTAGCATTTGGTTTTCATAATGAGATAAAGCATCCTGAACGGTGTCATACTTGTTGCTAGTGAGGCATTCTGCAAGCTCATATGCATCCTGCATCGCCATATTTACTCCCTCTCCGGCATAAGGTGGCATCCTGTGGGCAGCATCCCCCAGCATGGTCAGGTTAGGAAGTGTTTCCCATTTTTGATCAAGCGGGTAGTGGTACTGAGGACGTACAACAAATGATGAATCCTCACTCATAAACAATTCCTGCCAGGTCTCATTCCATGTTCCAAATTCTTTTCTGAACCATTCGAAGATCTGCTCTCGGTTACTAAAATCGATTCCGGATTCCCTGACCCAATTTTCATCGACTTTACATCCTGTATAAAAAGTGAGCGTACCATCTCCTTTGGTGCTGAACAATAATGTTTTTTCTTCATCCAACGCAAAAATTTTACCCCCTTCTACAAGCTTCCAGAGCTTTGGAGCATTAATAGCTGCGTGGTAAATATTTCCCTCAACCATAGTTATTCCTGAATAAACAGGCTGAATATCTGTAATATAAGGTCGTATTCTGGAGTTGGCTCCGTCAGCGGCAATAACGATGTCTGCATCATACGATTTCCCGTTTTTAAAATAAAGCCTCCAGCCATCACCTTGTTTTTCCATAGATAAAAACTGACTATCCCAAACCACGGTTCCCGGAGTAAGTG
The DNA here is from genome assembly GCF_039645525.1 of Chryseobacterium sp. Chry.R1. Lineage (NCBI taxonomy): Bacteria > Pseudomonadati > Bacteroidota > Flavobacteriia > Flavobacteriales > Weeksellaceae > Chryseobacterium > Chryseobacterium sp. Chry.R1. The sequence goes on along the minus strand of NZ_CP151793.1, from coordinate 23,541 downwards.
CTTCCAACAGAATTTTTCTTAATGGAGCCCTATCGATTTCAGGACGGTCTTCACTATGTGAATTCACTGAGTCATGTTCATTGAGATAAACTGTAAGGTCTTTGTCTAAAATTTTTAATTTTCCCGCATCTGGACGGTAGTGAGCGATAAAAGCATCCATTAACCCGGCTCTTTTTAAAGCTTCCAGTCCTGATTCTTCATGCAGATCCAAAGTTGCTCCCTGTACACGGACATCTTTATGCTCATCACGCTCATAAACTTGAACTTCAGCTTTGTTGATCTGCAGGAGATTTGCCAAAGTAAGCCCGCCGGGACCACCACCAATAATGGCTATTTTTTTATTTTGTACTATCATAATCTATTAAATTATGACGCAAAATTACTTCCCAGGAAGAACAGAAAATTGTATAAATCGGTCGTTTTTATTTTGGCTGAGTTCTTTGGGGAGAAATCCGGAAAGCCTTTTAATCTCTTTTATAAAATGAGACTGGTCACTAAAGTTTTGTTCGGGAAAAAGTTTTCCTTCTTTAATATGTGTAAAAGAGGCTCTGAATCTGAGAATTCCACAATAGGACTTTAAGGAAATACCGTATTGCTGATTAAAATAACGGTTGATCTGCCGTTCACTCCATATCACCTTTTCAGAAAGTTCTTTCACAGAAATATCTCCGTTGGCAGAGTAGACAAGGTCAAACAGCTTCCGTTTCCGCTCATCAATTTTCCGCAGAGAAAGTTCAGATGCTATTTTCTCTGTTGCTTTTTACAGAACTGATTAAAATCGTTCATATCATCCACAGTGAAACCCCAGAAATTCTCAGGCAGGTTCTTAGAATAATCTAAAATATCAGAAACAGTTTCGTGAAGTATATATTCGGTTGCCAGTAAATTAAAACTAATTGCAAAGGTTTTGGATTTTTCAGCAATTACAATTTCCTCAGGATGTGTTCCAATGCCTAAAAGAACAATATGAAAAGGCATTGTGGAGGACTGTGACAATATAATATCTATCCTTCCGTCAGGTAAAAGAATAGTTTCTTTTGTTTCTGACGGATTATCCAACATCCAGAAACTTTCTACAAAGTCTTTAAGAGAAGGCTCAGGCAGTTGAGAAGCATAGATAAGATTATTAGTCAGTTCCATAAATTAATATACTTATAATATGAAAATGATTTTTTTTTTATTTGATTGGGTAATTTTTAATCAAAATTTTCTTGTGAGTGAAAGGAACTCAATTTTTTATTTAAAATTTCTAATAATTTACTTGTTTTAATATTCAGGATATCACTTTGTATTACATTTTGAGCATTAGAATATATTGGAAATTTTTTATGTGAAGCATTTTCAGGATACTTCAGAACAATATGAATATATTCAGTTGTTTTAAGTCCCCGGTATCTTGTATCGGAGACGGAAAATTTTGAAATTTCTTCAAATTTTACTGAAACAGGTTTTCTCAATAAATTATGAATTATTATCCCGGAATTAGTAATACTTAGTAATGGCTTTCTTCGCAGTAATAACAATATTGAATATATTGAACTGAAAAGGAAAAGCAGAAAACCAAAATGAAGTATGATGACTTTATATAAAATCTGATTTTCTAGTTTATCATAAGATTGAATAAATAATAAGCAGAAACCAACTGATATAATAAGTATAATTAAACTCTTAATCTTATTAGAATAAAAATGGATTTCTTTCATTATAATATAAAATAAATTTGGATGCTAATAAATTAGCATCCAAATTTATGAAATCTCACTCTAGAATTTTAATCTAAGCCACCGGCAACCCAAAATAGAATGTACTTCCTTGGTCGGGTGCACTTTTTACTCCAATTTCACCATGTTGTTTTTCGATAAAGTTTTTCGAAATGGCCAGCCCTAGGCCGGTTCCGTTCTGATGTTCTCCCGGTACCTGAAAGTAGCGGTCGAAAATCTGGCGGTGGTATTTTTCATCAATTCCGCTTCCTGTGTCTGTGATGCTAAATAAGATCATTGCTTCAGACTTCTCTACCAGTATCCGGATGTTTTCGTCCTGAAAAGAATGTTTAATGGCGTTACTCAGGAAGTTATTCATCACCCAAACGGTTTTATCAAAATCTGCGGAAACAAGATCTTCTTCACTTGTGAGAAAGTCGGTGCTGATAGAAATATTCTTTTGTTCCGCTAGTTTTTCAACATTTTTAATAGCGGTAGTAACAATTTCTTTCGGTGAGCAGCTTTTAATATTCAGACGAATATTTCCGGTTTCCACCTGCGAGAGATTTAAAAGCTCACCTGTAATATCCAGGAGTCTTTGCCCGTCATCGTTGATGCTTTTCAATAATTCCTGTTGTTGATCATTAAGTTCTCCGAATTTCTGATTCCCTAAAAGCTGAACCCCCATTTTTATAGCCGCAATCGGGGTTTTTAATTCATGGGAAATCGTTGCTATAAAATTGGTTTTTGCAAAATCCAGCTCTTTGAAAGGGGTGATATTCCGGAGAAGGATTACCTTTCCGATATATCTTTTTTCCTTTTCGCCTGTTTTGGCAATATTAATGGGAACAATTTCCTGTTCGAAATAGTTCTCCTTATTATCAGAGACAATTTTGATCGGATCTTTTACAGGATGGTCCATATTTTTAAGCAGCTCCCTGATCAGGTCATTGTTTACAGCAACTTCATGAGCTGTTTTGCCAATAATTTCTTCCTTACGAAGGTTGGTGATTTTTAAAGCTTCATCATTGATCATGTAGATGTAATGATTTTCATCAAGTCCGATGACAGCGTCATGCATATTATTAACCAATGTTTCGATCCGCTTTTTATCCATCAGCTGTGTGGAAAGGGTGCTGCTTTCGTATTCCTGTAATTTCTCTGCCATGATATTGAAAGAGTTGGCCAGATCATTGAATTCTTCGCTTCCTTTAAAATGAACCCTTTCATTATAATTTTTATTGGCGATCTGCTTGATGCTGAAGGTCAGTTGGTTGATAGGCTCAGCAATAGTCTGTGGCAAATTAAACAAGAGGATAAAAGCGATAAGAAAACATACGGTTCCTAAACTTACGATCCAGAATGTGGCGCGTTCAGCAGTAACAATAGCAATGTCACTTTTACGCTCAATTCCTTTCATGTTCAGAGACATGATCTTTACTAAATCTTCACGGATAAGCTTTTCTTTTTTATAATCAGATTGCTTCAGATAACTGCTGAAGTGGATCTTCAGATTCTGAGTGATTTCTTTTTCGCCGATTTCTGAAAGGTTATGTTCCTGTAGTGCATTATTTTTTTCAAAATCTCTGACGGAAACAACGCTGTCTGTGCTCATTCTGTCCAGGGCAATCAGCATATTTTTAGAATACTCAAGGCTGTTGTAATTGGCTGTAAGGATTTTCTCGGTGTCTGATTTTAGTTTATTGATGTACACAGAACCGATCACTGACAGTAAAACGATCAGTAAAAATAAAAGACCAACGCCTAATGTGAGTTTAGTTTTAAGTTTCATTACTCTTAAGATAAAATGATAATGTCTATCTGTCGTTCGTTCAATCGGTTCATTAAGGTATAAATCCAGCTATATCCCGAAATTCTTTGCCAGAAATGAGAATGTGGTTTTCCAATGCAAACCGTTGTAATATTATGCTGGATCACATAATCCAGAATCCCTTTATGAACGCTGTTTTCCTTTATCCTGATTACTTTAGCCCCATTTCCTGTGCTAAATTAAAATTATTAATTAAATATCGTTGCTTATTTAGGGCTATTTTTTCCGGATTTTCCGAAGGTTTCTGTACATATAACACTGTCCACGGACTGTTGTAATAACTTGCCAGACGTGCTGTTTTCCGGATAATATTTTTGGCAATTTTCTCATTACTGCTTATGCAGGCGAGGAATTTTATAGGCTTAAAGTTTTCAGTTTTAATTTCTGTTTCTACCTTTCGTTCAACGTGGGTAGCAACTTCTTTTAAGGAAAGTTCCCGGAGCTGAAGAATATGTCCGCTTTGAAAGAAATTGTTCAGTGCTGTCTGAATTTTATCTTTTTTATAGATCTTTCCTTCTTTCAACCGCGTGAGAAGCTCATCAGCCGTTAGGTCTATATTCACAACTTCATCAGCAAGGGCTAGAACTTTATCCGGAACACGTTCAGTAACCTCCACACCGGTAATCTTTTTACCTCTTCGTTCAGGCTCTCAATATGCTGGATGTTCATTGCGCTGATGACATTGATCCCATTATCAAGAATTTCAAGGACGTCCTGCCATCTTTTCTTATTTTTTGAACCTTCAACATTTGTATGAGCCAGCTCATCGACAAGAACTACCTCCGGATGCTCATTAATAATAGCCTGAAGATCCATTTCTTCAAGATTTTTACCCTTGTAGAAGACAGATCTTCTTGCTATTTCAGGAATGCCATCAACCAATGCCACTGTTTCTTCCCGACCGTGGGTCTCAATATAACCAATCTTTACATCAATACCATTTCGTAACAGGGCATGAGCTTCCTGAAGCATTCGGAAGGTTTTTCCCACACCTGCACTCATTCCAATGTAGATCTTGAATTTCCCTTTTTTGGATTTCTGGATCAGTTCTAAAAATTGTATTGCTGATGACATTGATTTTATTCTTTTGAGTTTAACTTTTAACAATTTTTATATCGCTTCATGGGTTATTAAAACCAGACCGAAAGGCTGGTTGTAATGAAAAATTTCCCTGCTTCATATCGTCACCTTTTGCAAAGATCGCGTCTTTAGAGCTAAATCCTCTTGCCTCGGTACGAAATATAACATTCTTTAAAATAGCATAATCGATGTTCAGAGAATATCCGAACGTTTGAAATCCGTTAGGTGTTTTAGTGCTTATGATCACTCCGTTTTTATCATTATAATATTCAAGTCTTCCTGCAACAGCCCATCGATTATCCAGTTGGTATTTCATCAATATGTTGGGGCTATACCACACATTATACTGGTCACTGCCTTTTGATTTCTGTTCAGCACCAATATCAAACCCCAACACTGCTGAAAATGCTTCCGTTAATTGAAAACTTCCATACAAATCATGGAAATAACGCATTCTTTTATCCTCTTTTGCTTTATCATTTCCAATAAAAGAACTGCTGTTGAGGGTAATTTTATCATTGGGTTTATAGGTTACCTGATGTCCGAAAGAAATCGTTTGGTTTCCCTCTGGTTTTGCAATACGCTGCCATCCGTTCAATACGAGTCCGCTTAAAAACCATTTTCCGTTGTCAGAGGTATAAGATAATTTGGCACCGGTTTCAAAATAAGGAGAATTTTCAGCAGCGAAACTTCTGGTTAAATTCATATTATCTTTTCCTATAGCACTTTCCCAACCAATATGTGATGGCATTATGCCGGCATCAATCCAGAGGTTTTTCGTTTTTGAAACTTTAATACCAATATTAGCTTCATTTACATAGCGAAGTGCATTTTGCTCTGCAGCCATATTATCCTGGGCATAAGTTCCTGCCATTAAAGCAAAGTTGGCACGAAGCTGTTCACTTTCATAAGAAGCTTTTATCAAACCTAAGTTAAGATTTACTTCGTTATGTCTGTTGTAGGAATACAAGAAATTTTGGCGAAGATGATTACTGGGTTCATTGAAATCATAAGTGTAAAACAGTTCTGCATAAGCAGAAAATTTTACTTTAGGACTCAGTTTCATTGAATCTGAAGATTGTGCTTTCGGAAAAAAAATTCCTAATAGTATTCCAACAACAATATATTTTTTCATGTGATTTTAATAGTTAAATGATATTATTACAATCTGAACATTACAGCGAGTGTAAATCTGCTGTCAGACTTTCTCAGATCCGGTCTCCATGATTCTATAGGAGTATCTATCCATCCATCCGGACTGGTTGTTCCTTCTCTTCCGGCAAAATAGGGGATATTGCTTTTTCTGAAGCCATATTCTAATCTGAAGGTCACAAACTGATTAGGCATGATATCTACTGTTGCTGTTCCCTGAAACATTTTAAGTTTTTCTCCTGATGCAATTGCATCGTTGAAATCATTCTGAGCAACAGGAGAAGGTGAAAACGCTAAATAAGCTCCCGGATTCGAAACCGCGTCCGCTCTTAAAGTTAAAGCAATTTTATTATTATGAAACCAGAGTCTGTTAGCAACGGAAGTACCAATCATATAATTGTCCCTGGCCTTTATACCGCCTCCACTTTGAAACCCGTAATGGTTATTGATACTGAATGCTGCCTGTGATAAGCCTTTGCTTTCTTTATTTTTATAGTATCTGGCTACAATACTGTGGTCGTGGTGAAAACGGCGAACTCCAGGGTTGTTTCTTGTATCTTTTCCGTTAAGATAAAAATTAGCTACCAGCTGTAGATTCTCTGTAGGACGATAATAATTGGAAACCCCTAAACCAAGACCCGTATTCCAGGAATTGTAAGTTTGCCATCCATTGAGAACCCAGATCTCAGTTTTGAATTTTTTGAAGGATAAGCCTGAATTCTTGCTCCCTGAAAATAGAAAGGGGTAAAATCGCACACCAAACTTCTCTGGTAGTTCCAGTTTTCTCCCAGTACATAACTTTCCAAACCGATATAGCTCATGAAAATTCCGGCTTCCACATTCAAGCCGTGCATTACATTAAAGTGATAACCTGCTGCTGCTTCACGGATATATTTTAAATTACCTACGCTCGTATTTTTACCGTGATTTACAGTTCCATCAAGATCCTGAACGATAGAGCCCATTTGTCCGTACTGTAACCATAAACGACCGATTACATTCTTATAATTGGTCTCTAAACCAATACTAGCCATATTAATGGTCACTTCATTAGAACGTCCTATAGCTGAGGAAATAGTGTGTGTGTTATCTTTTGGGCGGTTAAAATCATAATTGTAATAAGCGTCCACATAGGTTACACCTGTAAGTATAGTTTCTCCATCTTTGTCTTTTAGGGTTAAAGGAAAATCGGTTTGACGATTCTGACCGTTGATCCACGTCAGGTCATATCCATCAAAAGGAATTCTGGATTCCATTTTTGTGATTAATGAATCTTTGGGTTTGCCAAGAAGGGAATCTTTTTTTATTTCCTGGCCGTTGATTTGGCTCAAAGCAGTAAGTCCTAAGAAAGCGCTGCATGAAAAGTTTTTGATTTCATTATAAATATTGATAATAATGTGTTGAAGTAATGGTGGAAAAGGCTTTCCACTATAAAAGGGGTTAAAAAAATGAATTCTGTAAACGGTAGGAATATTTTTATGATATAGAAACGAAATCTTTTCGTAATGGGAAACTTTGATATCCGTTTAGTTAGAATTTTAGATTACAGAATTCATTATAAGCTGAGGTTCTCTTTTGATTACTAAATTTTAATGTAAAGGAGATCTGTTTCTATTGTAATTTATCTAAAGCAATGTTAAGCTTCAGTACGTTGACTTTTGAAGGTCCAAAAATTCCCAATAGGGGTTTTTCAGTATTTGTTTTAACAAGACTTTCAATTCTGGCCTCAGAAAGATTTCTTTCTTTTGCCACTCTTTTATCTGGTAAAGAGCTCCTGCTTCTGAAATATCAGGATCCAACCCGCTTCCACTGGCGGTAACAAGCTCTACAGGTACTTCTGTATCTTTCATTTCAGGATTCTGCATTTTTAAAGTATCGATTCTCTTTTGAACTGTTTCCAGATACTCCTTATTACTTGGGCCTTTATTGCTTCCGGCGCTCCCCGCTGCATTATAATTAGCTGCGGATGGACGGCTGTGAAAATATTTTGGCGACTTGAACTCCTGTCCTATATTAGCATAGAATTTCTGGTCCCGATAAGTAATGGTTTCTGCATTTCTGTGTGAAGTAATTTTGAACCTATCAATACAAAAAGTAAATAAAAGCCCGTACAAACCAGCATGACGAATGTTAATTTTAATGCTGAAATAAAATAAATTTTCATTGTTTTAAATTTTAAAAGAATAAACTGATGAATAAATCAATAAGTTTTATTCCGATGAATGGAACAATAACACCTCCTAAACCATAGATCAAAAGATTTCTTCTGAGCAAAGCGCTTGCGCCAATAGGTTTATAAGTCACACCTTTCAATGCCAATGGAATTAGTGCAGGAATGATAACCGCATTGAAAATGATCGCAGATAATATCGCAGATTCAGGGCTATGAAGATTCATGATATTCAACTTCTGAAGAGCTGGAATAAAAGTGATAAACAAAGCCGGGATGATGGCAAAATATTTAGCAACGTCATTCGCAATACTGAAAGTGGTAAGGGTTCCACGGGTCATTAATAATTGTTTTCCGATCTCTACAATTTCAATCAGCTTCGTAGGGTCATTATCAAGATCTACCATGTTTCCCGCTTCTTTCGCTGCTTGTGTCCCACTGTTCATGGCAACACCTACATCTGCCTGAGCTAAAGCCGGTGCATCATTCGTTCCATCTCCCATCATCGCAACCAGTTTTCCGGACTGCTGTTCTTTTTTGATGTAGTTCATTTTATCCTCAGGTTTAGCTTCAGCGATAAAATCATCAACACCTGCCTTTTCTGCAATAAACTTGGCCGTTAAAGGATTATCTCCGGTTACCATTACGGTTTTTACACCCATTTTTCTTAAACGCTGAAAACGTTCCTGGATTCCTGTTTTAATGATATCCTGTAGTTCAATTACTCCCCATACTTTCTCGTTAACCGACACCACCAACGGAGTTCCTCCGTTTTCAGAAATTTTAGTGGTTGCATCCTGAGTTTCCTGAGGAAAGATATTTCCTGCTTTTTCAGTTAATTTTTTAATCGTATCGTAAGCTCCTTTTCGGATACGTGTATCTTCGAAATCAATCCCTGACGTCCTTGTCTCGGCCGTAAAATCGATATAAGTAGGGCTGGAGACAATCAGGTCCTGAGGCTGTAGTTCACTCAGCTCAATAATTGATTTCCTTCCGGTGTTTCATCCGCTACAGAACTTAAAGCTGCCGCTTTAATAAACTCATCAAGTTGTATGTTATTGGCAGGATGAAACTGGGTTGCTTTACGGTTCCCAATGGTGATGGTACCTGTTTTATCCAGAAGCAGAACGTCAATATCTCCGGCTGTTTCTACAGCTTTACCACTTTTGGTAATCACATTCGCTCTTAAAGCTCGGTCCATCCCGGCGATACCGATTGCAGAAAGCAAACCTCCAATTGTTGTCGGGATCAAACAAACGAAAAGGGATATAAATGCCGCAATAGTAATTGGGGTTTGCGCATAGTCTGCAAAGGGTTTTAAAGTAAGGGTAACGATTATAAAAGTAAGGGTGAACCCGGCTAAAAGTATGGTTAATGCGATTTCATTAGGTGTTTTTTGTCTGGATGCACCCTCAACAAGGGCAATCATTTTATCAAGAAAAGATTCACCGGGTTTTGTGGTTACTTTCACTTTGATACGGTCTGAAAGTACTTTGGTACCTCCGGTTACAGAGCTTTTATCACCACCTGCTTCACGAATGACCGGGGCACTTTCCCCAGTAATGGCTGACTCATCAATTGTTGCGAGCCCTTCGATGATTTCACCATCCATAGGAATCTGATCACCCGCTTCACAAAGGAAGATATCTCCCAACTTCATTTCAGCAGACATTTTTAATGTAGTGTCTACCTGAAATCCGGGCTTGTTGTCAACAATTAATTTAGCAGGAGTTTCTTCACGTGTTTTTCGAAGGGTATCAGCCTGGGCTTTTCCTCTTGCCTCAGCAATGGCTTCAGCAAAGTTGGCAAACAATACAGTGAAGAATAAAATGATAAATACTAAAAAATTATATAAGAAGCTACCCTGTGTTTTATCACCCGTTAAGCTGAATAAGCTTACGATGAGCATAACGACGGTTCCGACTTCTACCAGAAACATCACTGGATTTTTAAACATAATTTTCGGATTTAGTTTTACGAAAGACTGTTTGATAGCCTCATTGACCAAATCTTTTTGAAATAATGTTTGTGATTGATTTTTCATTGTTGAAAAGAATTATATAATTGTTAATCAAGAGGAACCATTAAGGTGGTTAAAATAATAAGGTGAGGTATGGATAATATTATTCAAGTGAATGTTTCTATGATATCAGACTAGTTTGAATTTCCTTGATTTCAGATCCTTAATGGTCCTGTTGATTTTTACTTGGTAGTGTTCACGTTTATTTAGAAAAATACTGGATTTGTTCTGCAATAGGTCCCAGTGTCAATGCAGGGAAGAAAGATAATGCTGCTATCAGAAGTATCACCGCGAGAGTCATAAATCCGAAAGTTGCAGTATCTGTTTTTAAAGTACCGGCACTTTCAGGGATATATTTCTTCTGAGCCAGGTATCCTGCAATAGCGATAGGACCGATAATAGTATAAACCTTGAAAGCAGCAGTACGATTCCTGTAGAGATATTCCACCATGGAGTATTATCGCCTAATCCTTCAAACCCTGATCCATTGTTGGCAGATGAAGAAGTGAATTCATATAGCATTTCACTGAAGCCATGGAATCCCGGGTTATTCAGCGTTTTGGCTCCGAACTCAGGGAAATAAGCCGTTAATGCTGTTCCCACAAGAATTAAAAACGGGTGAAATAAAGCCACAATCATTGCAATTTTCATTTCTTTGGCTTCGATTTTTTTACCCAAAAACTCGGGTGTTCTTCCCACCATTAATCCACTAATGAATACAGCCAGAATAATAAAAATGAAATAGTTTAAAATTCCGACACCACAACCTCCGTAAAAACAGTTGATCATCATGGCAAGAAGCTGATTCATTCCTGAAAGAGGCATCATACTGTCATGCATTGCATTGACTGAGCCTGTAGAAATAACAGTTGTAGCAATACTCCAATATCCCGAAGCAGCACTTCCAAAACGTATTTCTTTGCCCTCCATTGCACCTAACTGATGATCGGCACCCATCTGTGTGATCAGTGGATTTCCATGGATTTCATTTAAGATGGTAGGAGTGGCCAATGCCAGAAAGCCTATGGTCATTACAGAAAATATCGTCCATGAAAGTCTTTTCTTTTTTAAATAGAACCCCAATGCGAATACCAAAGCGAATGGAATGATCATCTGAGTGACCATTTCTGTCATATTAGTTAAGTAATTAGGATTTTCAAGAGGATGTGCCGAATTGGTTCCAAAGAAGCCCCCACCATTCGTTCCCAAATGCTTGATGGCAATAAAAGCCGCGGCGGGTCCCCTGGAGATATCAACTTTTTGTCCTTCCAGAGTAGTGATGTGATCTTTTCCTTCAAAAGTCATCGGACTTCCGTTGGCAGAAAGAATCAGAGCAACAATAATACTTATTGGGATCAGATTCTGATCATGGATTTAGTAAAAAAATCAAAAAAGTTTCCCAATTCTGTTGTTGTCTTTTCTTTAAATGCTTTGAAAAGTACAGCCATAGCAGCCATTCCGGTTGCAGCAGTTACAAATTGAAGAAACATTAAATACAGCTGGCTTAAATAACTGACTCCCGTTTCCCCTGAATAATGCTGAAGGTTACAGTTGACTAAAAATGATATTGCCGTATTAAAAGCAAGATCGGGAGACATATTAGGGTTTCCGTCGGGATTTAAAGGAAGCCAGGATTGATTGAGTAAAATGAAAAATCCAATAATCAACCAAACCAGATTGATACTCAACAGCAAACATATTTTGCTTCCATGTCATTTGACGGTTAGGGTTAATTCCGGATATTTTATAAATTAATTTTTCAATGGGCTGGAAAACAGGATCCAAAAAGGTTTTTTTATGGCCATAAACATTAGCAATATATTTTCCTAAAAATATTCCTATTACTAATGTGATAACAAACATCGCTATGATGCCTAAAATTTCTGTGTTCATGATAGATTAAAATTTTTCTGGTTTTATAAGAACATAGCAGATATACACGAAGGCCAGTATTGAAAGAAAAACAAACTCCACATAGCTTTATATTTTATCAAAAATTCAACGGACTTATACAATAGCCAAAATAAAATGGCGCTCAGGACTAATAAAATTATCAACATCATCTTATCATAATTAAGGTTAAAAGGGTAAACAGTACATAAGACACGATCAGGAAGCTGAACTTCGAATGACGCCGTGTTTTGAATGTTTTTTTTGAAATAGTCATTTTAAAATATTTATTATGTTATCCTTAATGCCAAAAAAGAATCCATTCTTTTGTTTTTTATTTTAATGTTTTGTATTACAGTGTTTTATTGGTGTTTTGAAAAGGTGTTGAAAACAAAAAAGCCTATCAAAATGATAGGCTCTTTATTAAAATGATAGGCTCGTTTTTATCGTAATCCGTATTCTTCCAGCTTGCGGTATAATGTGGCAATACCGATTTCCAGAAGTCTTGCAGCCTCGGCTTTGTTTCCTTTAGTATAATGTAAAACTTTTTGTATATGTTCTTTTTCTAGGGAACGGATGCTTAAAGAATCCTTATCACCGGTCACTTTTTCTGAGTAGTGCGGAAGGCTCTCAGCATTCAGAATATTCTCGTTCATTAATATCAAACTTCTTTCTACCGTATTTCGCAATTCGCGGATGTTCCCTTTCCAGTCATTTTTTTCCAGTGTTTTATAGTACTCGGGAGACACCTGTACAGCGCTGAGGTGCAATTTATGAGAGAACATATCAATAAAATTCTTTGCAAGAATTTTAAGTCTTCCTTCCTTTCACGAAGAGGAGGAAGGCTAATCTCAAAGACATTCAACCTGAAATACAGATCTTCTAAAGTTTCCTTGTTTTATTTCTTCTTCCAGGTTTCTGTTTGTGGCAGCGATCAACCTGAAATCTGACTTCGAAACCTTGGTTTCACCCATTTTAATGAATTCATGGGTTTCAAGAACACGGAGTAATTTAGCTTGAAGTTCCATAGGCATTTCTCCGATTTCATCTAAAAATAAAGTCCCGCCATTAGCTTCTTCTACCAAACCCTTTTTGTCTTTTACCGCTCCCGTAAATGAACCTTGTTTATGGCCAAAAAGTTCGCTTTCAAGAATTTCTTTGCTGAATGCAGAACAGTTGATGGCAACAAAATTATTTTTCTTTCTCTCACTTCCTTCATGGATAGCGTTGGCAAAGACTTCCTTTCCTGTTCCGGTTTCCCCTGTTAAAAGTACCGTAGCATCCGTTAGAGCAACCCTTTCCGCTAATTTTTAGCCTCCAGGATGGCAGGTGAATGACCGATGATCTGATTAAATCCTTTTTGTGAATCCTTCTTCTGGACAATTTTAGATTTATTATCCTTTACTTTATCCAGTGCTTTATACACCAAAGGAATAATTTTATCATTATCATCCCCTTTTACCAGGTAATCGTAGGCACCGTTTTTCATTGCCTGAACAGCATCCGTAATATTTCGAAGGCAGTCATAAGAATAACTTCCTGATGCGGATATTTTGTTTTAATGGATTTTACAAGCTCAACTCCAAATGCATCCGGAAGCCGGACATCGCTTAAAACAACATCAAATTCGTATTGCTCAAGCATCGTCATGGCAGAACGGGCAGTAGACGCTTCTTTAACATTAAAATCTTCCTGAGAAAGAATCATTCCCAAAAGTTTGAGAAGTTTAAGCTCATCATCGATGATCAGAATATTTCCGGACATGGTATAAATTTTAGGTAAAACCTGATGCAAACTTAATCAAACTTACAGATACAAACCGAATGTGAGAGATTTTATTTATTGTAAAATGTACTATTGGATAAAGTACCATATGATCCTGGTGGGTAATAAATCGCCTTTTCAATTCGGTAAATTGGCAATTCAGCAATTCCACTTTTTGAATTGTCATCATAGATGTAATAATTATAAAAGTAATATGCTTTCTTTTAGTATTCCTTACATTTGTAAAGCATTCTATTTTAATGAATGAAAATGAATTTACATATGACGGACAAAAGATACAAGGAAACAATTCATACTGATAAAAACAACTACGAATATATAACCATTACTCACGATGAAAACGGAGTCAGAATCTATACCCTTAAAAACGGATTAAAAGTATTTCTTGCAGAATTTTGATTCACCAAGGATTCAGACCTATATTCCCGTAAGAACCGGAAGCAACAATGACCCTTCTGATAATACAGGGCTTGCCCATTATCTGGAGCATATGATGTTTAAAGGAACCTCAGGAATCGGAACCCAAAACTGGGAAAAAGAAAAGGTTTTGTTAGATCAGATTTCAGAATTGTACGAACAACATAAGGCAGAGGCAGATCCTGAAAAGAAGAAAGAAATCTATAAAAAAATAGATGAGGTATCCCAGGACGCCAGTCAATATGCTATAGCGAATGAATATGATAAAGTGATCTCATCATTGGGAGCAAACGGAACTAATGCGCATACGTGGTTTGATGAGACGGTTTATAAAAACAACATTCCCAGTAACGAGCTTGAGAATGGCTGAAAGTTGAAAAAGAGCGATTTTCAGAAATTGTGTTACGCCTTTTTCATACCGAGCTGGAATCAGTATACGAAGAATTTGGGCGCAGGATAATGACTCTAGGTTAGTAAATTATGAACTGATGGATGCTCTTTTTCCTACCCATGCCAATGGCCAACAAACAACTCTGGGAAAAGCCGAACATTTGAAAAATCCTTCCATGAAGGCGATTCACAAATATTTCGATGAGTATTATGTTCCTAATAACTATGCCATGGTCATGGTTGGTGATCTTGACTATGAACGTACGATTCAGCTTATAGATCAATATTTCGGAACGATTCCTTATAAAGAATTACCAAAGAAAACTCCGGTGGTAGAACAGCCTCTCCGGGGAATTGTAGAAAGAACTGTAAAAAGTCCGACCCACCGAGGGTTCAGATGGCCTGGAGAACGGATAGCTATGGAACCCGAAGCTATGTTGGCAGATATTACTGCAAATATTATGAGTAACAGGGGAGAAGCCGGATTACTAGACCTTAATATTAATCAGACCCAACGGATGTTATGGGCACAGGCATTTTCAGTAGGATTAAAGCAATATGGATATTTTTCAATTGTGGCTGTTCCTAAAGAAACCCAATCTTTGAAAGATGCAAAGGATATGGTTTTGGAGCAGATAGAACTGATCAAAAGAGGAGAATTTCCGGATTGGATGCTTCCTGCCATCATCAATGATTTCAAACTTCAGAGAATGAAGGCTCTTGAAACCGCTGATGGTTTGGCTACCAATCTCTATGATACCTATATAAAGGAAGAACCTGGGAAGAGGAGCTTAATGAAATGGATGTATATGCTTCATTCACAAAACAGGATGTTATTCATTTTGCCAATGATTTTTTAAGGACAATTATGTTCTGATAAATAAGGAAAAAGGAGTTAATGACAAGCTGATCAGGGTTGAAAACCCGGAATTACACCGATTAAGATTAACAGAGATGCTCAATCGGAATTTTTAAAACAGATTTTAGCGGAAAAAACGGAAGATATTCAACCTGAATTTATTGATTATGATAAAGAGATCATAACCGGACAGGTTAAGGATAAGAAACTTAGCTTTGTCAAAAACAAATATAACGATATAGCACAGGTCTATTTCATTTTCCCACTTGGAAGTGATCATGATCGTGATCTGGCAATATCAACGCAGCTGCTCCAGTATTTGGGAACTGAAGATTATGCTCCTGAAGATCTGAAGAAAGAGTTCTTTAAAATTGGTGTGAGTAATGATTTTAAAACAACCAATGATCAGTTAACGATTTCATTGAGCGGTTTGGAGGAAAACATTGAAAAAGGAATTAGCCTTCTTCAACATTGGATGTATAAAGTAAAGCCGGATCAGGAAATCTACAAACAGTTTGTAGAAACAGTTCTTGAAAACCGTGAAGCGATGAAAAAAGATAAAAACCGGATTATGACAGCTCTAACGAATTACACCAAGTTGGGCGAATTTTCCAGGTTTACAGATGTGATTTCTAAAGAGGAACTTCAAAACAGTGAAGTTGAAATATTTACGGACAGAATGAAAAGAATGTTCGCGTTTCCATATCAGATATTCTTCTACGGAAAAAATCTGGAGAATTTCAAAACGTATATTGACAATTATGTTGAGGTTTCAAGCCTTGAAATTCGGAGCCTAAGAAGTATCCCGAGCCTGAAACCGATGGGAAAGTGAATTTCATCAATTATGATATGGTACAGGTTGAAATGAGCAAAATAGGTAGAGGGCACAATATCAATACTGCTAACTTAGGTAAGATTAACGTTTTCAACGAATATTTTGGACGGGGATTGTCTTCCATTGTATTTCAGGAGATCCGGGAAGCAAAGAGCTTAGCCTATTCAGCATACGTTTCTTATGCTGCAAATTCAGAATCCGGACACCCGGATTATGTAACGACATATATTGGGACACAGCCTGATAAGCTACAGATTGCCGTAGATACGATGTCTGAACTGATGAATGAACTCCCTGAAGTGCCCATCCAATTTGAAAATGCAAAAAGTACAGCTCTGAAACAGATCGCTTCTACGAGAATTACCAGAACGAACATTTTCTTTAATACATTAAGATTAAAGAAAATCGGAATTAATCATGATTTCAGAAAAGATATATGAGGAAATTCAAAAGTTGGATTTTAACGGGATAAAAGAATTTTACCGGACAGAAATAAAACCCTTGCGTTTTAATACAGCTATTCTTGGCAAAAAAGAGAATCTTGATATGGACGCTGTCAATAAAATGGGAGTTTTAAAGAGTCAGTTTAAAAGATATTTTTGGACATTAGATATTAATATATAATATACTAATATATTAAACCCCGAAGAAATTGGGTTCTATTTCATAACCTTTGATTAAAAATATAAGCTATGCTTTTTCTGCATTATTGAACACTGCAGTAAAAAATTAATGGGAGCTTAACAATTTTATAATATGTAAGAAATTCTTATTTGTAAATATTGAGTCAATTTGTCCACCAGAATATTATTAGTATTCTGTATATGGAACTTTTGCTGTATTGTCTTTGAAGATAAAATTATATAGAATGCTGGTATCAGAGAAGCATTGACTATGAAAAGAAAATTTTTGACAAATATTCCGCTTGCCGTTTCAGGGGTACTTCTGGGAGGACCTGCAGCTAGCTTGCTGGCACAAGCTCCGAAGGAAGATATAAACAAAAAAAACTGCTGTTTACGGTAGCTCACATTACAGACGTACACTTACCGGCAGATCCTAAAATAATGGAAAGGTTTGTAAAATGTCTTAAAGAAATTAAAAACAGGAAAGTAGATTTCTTCCTTAACACAGGAGACTCCATTATGGCTGTGGACCGGGAAAACTCTACCCGTCAGGAAGTATATGACCAGTGGAATGCCTGGGATAACTGTATGAAGGAAATTGCAGACTATGATATGTATAGTTGCGTCGGAAATCACGACATCTGGTGGGCAGGTGAAAAATCAGATGAAATGCATGGAGTTCCCTATGCGGCCAAACTTAAAATGCCTAAGCGTTATTACAGTACTAAAAAAGAGAAATGGCATTTTATAATGTTGGATGGCAATAACTCTGGTATTACCCTGGATCCTGAACAAATGAACTGGCTGAAACAACAATTAGAAAATATTCCTGCAGGAGAATATGCATTAATTATGTCGCATTATCCTATACTTACGGTTACAGGATCCTGGGAAGGAGGGCAGCATAAAGACCATAATGCATTGAAAGACTTGTTTTATAAGCATAAAGATAAAGTGAAAGGCTGTCTTAGTGGTCATCAGCATCTCCTCGACAGAGCATGGTATAATGATGTATATTATTTCTGTAATGGAGCTATGTCAGGATTTTGGTGGGGGAAGGAGACAAGCGTTCCGCGAAACCTTTCTATTATCAGGAAACACCACCGGGATATGCTATATTAAAATTTTATGATGACGGCTCATTTGAGAATGAATACATAATTCATCATTATTAATATATATATAATGTAAACAGAGACTGGCTTTTTAAGTCAGTCTCTGTTTACAGTACTTTATAAACATTCTGAAATCTGGATTGTCTTATTATTTTTAATTTTCTCAATACCAATTAAAAGTTTTGGCTCCGGTAGTCAATAAGTTATGGATATTATGTTAAAAAAGTTTATCAAAAGCTTGGCCGGTATCATTAAAGTTTATACTTTTGCCCCACTGAAAACGAGAGATAGTAGGTAGCGCAGAAGAGGGTAATTATAAACGAAGATTTAAAAAAATAAATAATAATTTATTTTGAAAATTGAGAAAAGTTTGTATCTTTGCAGTCCCAATTAAGGGAGCGCGGAGTAAAATTGAGATAAGTGTTAGAGAGGGATTAAGGTTACAGAAAAAACTTTAAAATTTTCTTCAAAAACATTTGGTCAGTTCAAAAACATTAATTACTTTTGCACTCGCAAATCTAAAGCAATAACGACAGAAAAAAAGCTTTAGAGAAAAGCGGAAGAAGAGAGATCATTGAAATACAATATAACAACCAAGTAAGGAAAAACTAAAGCGTCAAAACTTTGAGTGAGTCAGACAAACATACAATGGAGAGTTTGATCCTGGCTCAGGATGAACGCTCGGGAGGCCTAACACGTACAAGCCGAGCGGTATAGATCTTTCGGGATCTAGAGAGCGGCACACGGGTGCGGAACACGTGTGCAACCTACCTTTATCAGGGGATAGCCTTTCGAAAGGAAGATTAATACCCCATAATATATTTGATGGCATCATTAGATATTGAAAACTCCGGTGGATAGAGATGGGCACGCGCAAGATTAGATAGTTGGTGAGGTAACGGCTCACCAAGTCAATGATCTTTAGGGGCCTGAGAGGGTGATCCCCACACTGGTACTGAGACACGGACCAGACTCCTACGGGAGGCAGTGAGGAATATTGGACAATGGGTGAGAGCCTGATCCAGCCATCCCGCGTGAAGGATGACGGCCCTATGGGTTGTAAACTTCTTTTGTATAGGGATAAACCTACCTCGTGAGGGTAGCTGAAGGTACTATACGAATAAGCACGGCTAACTCCGTGCCAGCAGCCGCGGTAATACGGAGGGTGCAAGCGTTATCCGGATTTATTGGTTTAAAGGGTCCGTAGGCGGACTCGTAAGTCAGTGGTGAAATCTCATAGCCTTCATGAAACTGCCATTGATACTGCGGGTCTTGAGTAAGGTAGAGGTAGCTGGAATAAGTAGGTAGCGGTGAAATGCATAGATATTACTTAGAACACCAATTGCGAAGGCAGGTTACCATGCCTTAACTGACGCTGATGGACGAAAGCGTGGGGAGCGAACAGGATTAGATACCTGGTAGTCCACGCCGTAAACGATGCTAACTCGTTTTGGGTTTTCGGATTCAGAGACTAAGCGAAAGTGATAAGTTAGCCACCTGGGAGTACGAACGCAAGTTTGAAACTCAAAGGAATTGACGGGGGCCCGCACAAGCGGTGGATTATGTGGTTTAATTCGATGATACGCGAGGAACCTTACCAAGGCTTAAATGGGAAATGACAGGTTTAGAAAGAATAGAAATGGCTTTTCGGACATTTTTCAAGGTGCTGCGTGGTTGTCGTCAGCTCGTGCCGTGAGGTGTTAGGTTAAGTCCTGCAACGAGCGCAACCCCTGTCACTAGTTGCCATCATTCAGTTGGGGACTCTAGTGAGACTGCCTACGCAAGTAGAGAGGAAGGTGGGGATGACGTCAAATCATCACGGCCCTTACGCCTTGGGCCACACACGTAATACAATGGCCAGTACAGAGGGCTGCTACCAGGCGACTGGATGCTAATTCGAAAGCTGGTCTCAGTTCGGATTGGAGTCTGCAACTCGACTCTATGAAGCTGGAATCGCTAGTAATCGCGCATCAGCCATGGCGCGGTGAATACGTTCCCGGGCCTTGTACACACCGCCCGTCAAGCCATGGAAGTCTGGGGTACCTGAAGTCGGTGACCGTAACAGGAGCTGCCTAGGGTAAAACAGGTAACTAGGGCTAAGTCGTAACAAGGTAGCCGTACCGGAAGGTATGGAACATCTCATTTTAGAGCGTTGAAGAACGTTAAACAAAATAACGGTACTTAAATGTATCATGTACTTACTTAAGAGAAGCTTTAGTTTTTTATTTGGTTGATATATAAAAAAAATACAACACCCACTAGAAATTAGTAAAGGGAAGAGATTTAGAAAAGAAGTTAGAAATTAGAAGTTAGAGATTAGTCTAACATCTGATATCTAAAATCTAACATCTAAAACAAAGTCTCGTAGCTCAGCTGGTTAGAGCGCTACACTGATAATGTAGAGGTCGGCAGTTCGAGCCTGCCCGAGACTACTAATTATAAGACGGGAAGACATCAGATATAAGACATGAGACATTAAGTCTGAGATCTAGGATCTGATATCTGAAGTCTACTAGAGGGGAATTAGCTCAGCTGGCTAGAGCGCCTGCCTTGCACGCAGGAGGTCAAGGGTTCGACTCCCTTATTCTCCACCATCATAGATGGTTTAATTTTAAAAAAGCAGATAGAGCCAAAAACAATATTTGCGAATTAGATCAGAAGTAGAAATACGATCATTGACATTAACGGTAAAGACATCACAAAGAGAAAACCGAGCACTTATAAGTGCTTGAGTAACCTAAAAATAGGAAAGAAATCGTTAAGGGCATGGCGGATGCCTAGGCTTTCAGAGGCGACGAAGGACGTGGTAAGCTGCGAAAGCTGCGGGATTGGCACACACGAATTGATCCGCAGATGTCCGAATGGGGCAACCCAATACATTGAAGATGTATTACCTCGTAAGAGGAGCAAACCCGGAGAACTGAAACATCTAAGTACCTGGAGGAAAAGAAATCGAAGAGATTCCGTAAGTAGTGGCGAGCGAAAGCGGATTAGCCCAAAGTCTTTATATATTTAGAAGAACGTACTGAAAGTGCGGCCATAGACGGTGATAGCCCGGTATTCGAAAGGTATATATAGATGATAAATGAGTAGGGCGGGACACGTGAAATCCTGTCTGAATATGGGGGGACCATCCTCCAAGGCACAAATACTCCTGAAAGACCGATAGTGAACAAGTACTGTGAAGGAAAGGTGAAAAGCACTTCGAATAGAAGGGTGAAATAGAACCCGAAACCGTACGCCTACAAGCGGTCGGAGCCCACAAGTTGGGTGACGGCGTGCCTTTTGCATAATGAGCCTACGAGTTAATTTTACTAGCGAGGTTAAGGACTTCAGGTCCGGAGCCGGAGCGAAAGCGAGTCTGAATAGGGCGTATAGTTAGTAGGATTAGACGCGAAACCTTGTGATCTACCCATGGGCAGGTTGAAGCTCTGGTAACACAGAGTGGAGGACCGAACCGGTTGACGTTGAAAAGTCTTCGGATGACCTGTGGGTAGGGGTGAAAGGCCAATCAAACTGGAGATAGCTCGTACTCCCGAAATGCATTTAGGTGCAGCGTTGATTATAAGTTTATTAGAGGTAGAGCTACTGATTGGATGCGGGGTTTCACCGCCTACCAATTCCTGACAAACTCCGAATGCCAATAAATGTTGATCAGCAGTGAGGGTACGGGTGCTAAGGTCCACGAGAGGGAAAGAACCCAGACCAACAGCTAAGGTCCCCAAATATATGTTAAGTTGAAGCAACGCGGTTGGACTGCATTGACAGCTAGGATGTTGGCTTGAAGCAGCCATTCATTTAAAGAGTGCGTAACAGCTCACTAGTCGAGCGGTCCGGCATGGATAATAATCGGGCATAAACATATTACCGAAGTTATGGATTTGTACAATGTACATCTGGTAGGGGAGCATTCTGTTTGCGCCGGCAGTATCGTGAGGTATTGTGGAGCGGACAGAAAAGAAAATGTAGGCATAAGTAACGATAAAGGGGCGAGAAACCCCCCACCGAAAGACTAAGGTTTCCTCAGCCATGCTAATCAGCTGAGGGTTAGTCGGGACCTAACGCGAACCCGAAAGGGGTAGTGGATGGACAATGGGTTAATATTCCCATACTTGCTCACACTAAAAAGGGGACGGAGTGCCGTACCTGCTGGAGACTGACGGAATAGTCAAGGCCTAGCCTTCGGGCGAAGCTGCTGCAGGGAAAGTGCTTCCAAGAAAAGCCGAAGTGAAGCAACCTACCAAAACCGACACAGGTAGTCGAGGAGAGAATCCTAAGGTGCTCGAGTGAGTCGTGGCTAAGGAACTAGGCAAAATAGTCTCGTAACTTCGGAAGAAGAGACGCCATCAGCAATGGTGGCCGCAGTGAAGAGGCCCAGGCGACTGTTTATCAAAAACACAGGACTCTGCTAAATCGAAAGATGCTGTATAGGGTCTGACACCTGCCCGGTGCTGGAAGGTTAAGGAAGGGCGTTAGCGTAAGCGAAGCGTTTGACTGAAGCCCCAGTAAACGGCGGCCGTAACTATAACGGTCCTAAGGTAGCGAAATTCCTTGTCGGGTAAGTTCCGACCTGCACGAATGGTGTAACGATCTGGGCACTGTCTCAGCCACGAGCTCGGTGAAATTGTAGTATCGGTGAAGATGCCGATTACCCGCAATGGGACGAAAAGACCCTGTGAACCTTTACTATAACTTCGTATTGACTTTGAGAGTAATGTGTAGGATAGGTGGGAGACTATGAAGCAGGCACGCTAGTGTTTGTGGAGTCAACGTTGAAATACCACCTTTACTTACTTGAGCCTAACTTCCTTTAGGAAGGACATTGCGTGGTGGGTAGTTTGACTTGGTGGTCGCCTCCAAAAAGAGTAACGGAGGTTTTCAAAGGTACCTCAGCACGTCGGCAACCGTGCGTAGAGTGTAATGGCATAAGGGTGCTTGACTGGGAGACCTACAAGTCGATCAGGTGCGAAAGCAGGACATAGTGATCCGGTGGTTCCGTTGGAAGGGCCATCGCTCATAGGATAAAAGGTGTACTCCGTGGATAACAGGCTGAAGCCCCCCAAGAGCTCACATCGACGGGGAGGTTCGCACCTCGATGTCGGCTCGTCACATCCTGGGGTTGAGAAGGTCCTGCTGGGCTGTTCGCCCATTAAAGTGGCACGCGAGCTGGGTTCAGAACGTCGTGAGACAGTTCGGTCTTCATTCATTGCGTGGCGTTAGATGTTTGAGAGGGCTTGATTCTAGTACGAGAGGACCGAATTGAACAAACCTCTGGTGTATCGCTGTACCGCCAGGTGCACCGCTGAGTAGCCATGTTTGGAAGAGATAAGCACTGAAAGCATATAAGTGCGAACCTGCCTCAAGATGAGATATCTTTTAAGGGTCGTGGAGATGACCACGTTGATAGGCCATATAAGGTGTTGGTAACAGCATAGCCGAGTATACTAATTACCCGTAGATTTATAGCTCATTATGAATGATAGTACACAAGCGATGAATGATTATCAATCATCATTTATCAACCATCAATCATAGCTCAGGCCTTATAAGTGCAATACTGGTTTTGCCTTTGATGAATTACTGATAAAACAGATGTCAGGATAAAGACATCAGATAAGAGACTTTATAACAGGTCTGAAATCTGAAATTTATCCTCTGATATCTCTATATACCT